>NZ_CP142143.1:0-5307844 GCF_035918275.1 Rhodococcus sp. PD04
GTGTGGAAAACCGGTGATCAAAGGGAGGGAAGCTGCGTGAGCGACGAGCCGAACGCGCTGGCCGATGTGTGGACGGACGTCGTATCCGAGCTGACCATCGACGACGGAGTACTGACGAAGAGCCAGAAGGCATGGCTCGCGCTGGTCAAACCGATCACGCTCGCACAGGGATTCGCCCTGCTCTCGGTACCTTCCACACTCGCCCAGCAGTCGATCGAACGTGACCTGCGCGAACCCATCCTCCGCACCCTCAACCGGCACCTCGGTCACCGGGTCGAGGGTCTCGGTGTGCGCGTCGAACCGCGGGAACGCGTGGACGACCCCGCCGAGGATCCCTACGCCGAACCCCGCGACACGCTGCCCCTCGAGGGTCTGCCGGTCGATGCACAGCCTGTGAATCCGCGCACGGTAGAGCCCCGCAGCCGTGATCTGCGCCGCGATCCTCCGATGTCCCGCGAGGTCACCGGACCGCGCGACGGTGCCGTGACCAGGGATCCTGCAGGATCCGCAGACGCCGTCGCCTCCATGGACGGTGGATATCAGCGGGACGGCATGCTTCCCGGTGAGGGTGCGGCCTATCGGCGACGCCTGATCTCCTCCCGTGAACACGACATGCTCGAGGCCGACCACGGCGAACTCGAGGAGGTCGACGACGACCGAGAGGCGATGACCGCCGTCCGCGAGTCGTGGCCGTCCTATTTCACCCAGCCCCCGCCGCCCGAGACGCCGCCCATCGGCAGCAGCAGCCTCAACGCGAAGTACACCTTCGACACCTTCGTGATCGGTGCGTCGAACCGGTTCGCACACGCTGCGGCGGTGGCGATCGCCGAGGCCCCGGCGCGGGCCTACAACCCGTTGTTCATCTGGGGTGCCTCCGGACTGGGGAAGACCCATCTGCTCCACGCCGCCGGCCACTATGCACAGCGGCTCTTCCCGGGTATGCGGGTGAAGTACGTCTCCACCGAGGAGTTCACGAACGACTTCATCAACAGCCTCCGCGACGACCGCAAGGTCGCGTTCAAGCGGCGTTACCGCGAGACCGACATCCTGCTCGTCGACGACATCCAGTTCATCGAGGGCAAGGAAGGTATCCAGGAGGAGTTCTTCCACACCTTCAACACCCTCCACAACGCCAACAAGCAGATCGTCGTCTCGTCCGACCGGCCGCCCAAGCAGCTCGCGACGCTCGAGGAACGACTGCGGACCCGGTTCGAGTGGGGACTGATCACCGACGTCCAGCCCCCGGAACTCGAGACGCGCATCGCGATCCTGTCGAAGAAGGCACGCATGGACGGCCTGAACGTGCCGCACGAC
Source organism: Rhodococcus sp. PD04 (assembly GCF_035918275.1). Classification (NCBI taxonomy): domain Bacteria; kingdom Bacillati; phylum Actinomycetota; class Actinomycetes; order Mycobacteriales; family Nocardiaceae; genus Rhodococcus; species Rhodococcus sp. PD04. The sequence continues at coordinate 1,315 of NZ_CP142143.1, forward strand.
GTGCTCGAGCTGATCGCGAGCCGGATCGAACGCAACATCCGCGAACTCGAGGGTGCCCTGATCCGTGTGACGGCCTTCGCGTCGCTCAACAGGCAGCCGCTCGATCTCACTCTCGCCGAGGTCGTGCTGCGTGATCTGATGCCGGATTCCTCGGCTCTCGAGATCAATGCCGCCACGATCATGGCCGTGACCGCGGAGTACTTCGGAACGTCGATCGACGACCTGTGCGGGCCCGGAAAGGCACGACCGCTGGCGCAGGCCCGCCAGATCGCGATGTATCTGTGCCGCGAGCTCACCGATCTGTCGCTGCCGAAGATCGGGCAGACCTTCGGTCGCGACCACACCACGGTCATGTACGCGGACAAGAAGATTCGCAAGGAGATGACCGAGCGTCGCAAGGTCTACGACCAGGTGCAGGAGCTCACCGCGCGTATCAAGCAGCGGTCCAAGCGCTGATTCCTCGAGCCTCGAGTTTCCATCCACAGGGAGCGTCCACAGGGCGCTCCCTGTCCCGTATCTCGAGAAATTTCCGGTCCCCACACCTGTGGACAAGGGTGTGCAGAACGTGGGATCTTTGTGGACGAACGGTGGACAAAGAATGAACAGTCTCGAGGAATCCACATTCGTCCTCGAGAACTCCTCGAGTTCATCCTCGAGTTCGACCCCCTCGAGAACGTCGCCCCACCAGCCTAGACGGTCGTTCGTCCACAGATTCCACAGGCCCTATTACTACTTCTGTGAGTTCTCTTCAGAAATCTTCTTTCAAAACAGGTGTGTGGAGAGCGTCGGTCCACAGGCCCTCGAGTGAGGCTCACGCCTCGAGCCTCCCGGCTTTCCAAGCAGCGAGGGAAGGCATAACGTGGACCCGCATCCCCCGGCTCCGCCTCATCGGTGTCGGGGTTCTGTGACAGACTTCGTAGACTTGTCGAGACCACGATCGAAGGGATCCACCGGGCGATGGAGCTGGGAAGTATGAAGTTTCGTGTGCCTCGCGAGGACTTCGCTGATTCCGTTGCATGGGTTGCCCGAAGCCTTCCATCGCGACCCCCCGTTCCCGTCCTGGGCGGTGTCCTGCTCGGAGCCGACGAGCGCGGGCTGACGGTCTCGGGCTTCGACTACGAGGTATCCGCGCAGGTCCACGTCTCGGCCGAGGTCATCACCCCCGGTCAGGTGCTGGTGTCCGGCAAGCTGCTCGCCGACATCACCCGCGCGTTGCCCCACAAGCCTGTGGATGTCGTGCTCGACGGCACCCGCGTGCTCATCACATGCGGTAGCGCCAAGTTCTCGCTCCCCACCATGCCTGTGGAGGACTACCCGCAGCTGCCCGCGCTCCCGCAGCAGACCGGTTCGCTCTCCGGCGATCTGTTCGCCGAGGCCATCAGCCAGGTCGCCGTCGCCGCCGGCAAGGACGACACGCTCCCGATGCTCACGGGCATCCGGGTGGAGATCGAGGGCACCGACATGGTGCTCGCGGCCACCGACCGATTCCGTCTCGCGGTGCGCAAGCTCGAGTGGATGCCCACCGCGGAGTCCACCAGCTCGGCCGTGCTCGTGCCCGCCAAGACCCTCTCCGAGGCCGCGAAAACCGTTGGCGGCTCGTCCAACTCCCCGGTCCAGCTCGCTCTCGGCAGTGGGTCGTCGGTGGGCGCCGAAGGTCTGCTCGGCATCGTCGCCGAGGGGCGCCGCACCACCACGCGCCTGCTCGACGCCGAATTCCCCAAGTTCCGCCAGTTGCTCCCCAACGAGCACACCGCGATGGCGACCGTCGAGATCGCGCCGCTGGTCGACGCGATCAAGCGTGTCGCGTTGGTCGCCGAGCGCGGTGCACAGGTCCGACTCGAGTTCACCGAGGGCAGCGTGATGCTGTCGGCCGGTGGCGACGATGCCGGTCGTGCCGAGGAATCCCATCCCGCGGAGTTCTTCGGTGAGCCGCTGATCATCGCGTTCAACCCCGGCTACCTGCTCGACGGACTCACGTCGCTGCACACCGACAAGGTTTCGTTCGGGTTCACCACCTCGAGTCGTCCGGCCGTGCTGCGGCCGGCGCTGGACGAGGAGCCCGTGCCGGACTCCTCGGGTACGTTCGCCGCTCCGGACAGCGATTACACCTATCTGCTGATGCCGGTGCGCCTGCCGGGCTGACCGGCCCCGAGACTGGACCCCCGTGTACGTTCGCACCTTCTCGCTGCGCGACTTCCGTTCGTGGAGAACGGTTTCCGTCGACCTCACTCCGGGGGCGACGGTCTTCGTCGGGCGCAACGGGCACGGGAAGACCAACCTGCTCGAGGCCCTCGGTTATCTGTCGACGCTGTCGTCGCACCGGGTGTCCTCCGACGGTCCGCTGCTGCGGGCCGGCACGTCGCGGGCGTTCGCCGGTGCGCTGGTCGTCAACAACGGTCGTGAGCTCGGAATCGACATCGAGATCAACGAGGGCAAGCAGAACCGGGCGCGGATCAACCAGTCGCCGGCCCGTCGTCCTCGAGAGATCCTCGGCATCCTCCGCACGGTGCTCTTCGCCCCGGAGGACCTGTCGCTCGTGCGCGGCGACCCGGGCGATCGCCGGCGGTTCCTCGACGAACTGCTCAGCACGCGTTTCCCGCGGATGAGCGGGGTGCGGGCCGACTACGACAAGGTGCTCCGCCAACGGTCCGCCCTGCTCAAGACCGCGGGTGGAGCACTGCGGCGCGGGAGCCGCTCGAGCGACGGGGCGAGCGCTCTGGCGACCCTCGACGTGTGGGACGGCCATCTCGCGGCCCACGGAGCCGAGCTGCTCGCCGCACGCATCGCGTTGCTGAACGAGCTGGCTCCGCACGTCTCCGAGGCATATCGGTCGATCGCACCCGAGTCCCGTCCGGCGAGCCTGCGTTATCGCAGCAGTCTCGCCGACTCGTTGCCGCCGGAGTTCTCCGACCCGGCCCGGACGCCCGCGCCGGACGATCGGGAGTTTCTCGAGACCGTCTTCCTCCAGCGCCTCGCGGAGGTGCGGTCGAAGGAGGTCGAACGCGGTGTCTGCCTCGTCGGGCCCCACCGCGACGATCTCGACCTGATGCTCGGTACCGAACCCGCGAAAGGCTATGCGAGCCACGGAGAATCGTGGTCGTTCGCGCTCGCGCTGCGGCTCGGGGCGTTCGCCCTGCTTCGCACCGACGGCACCGATCCGGTCCTCATGCTCGACGACGTCTTCGCCGAACTCGATCGACGCCGCCGGTCCGCCCTGGCAGAGGTCGCCACGACGGCCGAACAGGTGCTGATCACGGCTGCCGTGCCGGAGGACGTGCCGGCCGAGCTGAACGGCGCCCGATTCCCCGTGCATGCCGAGGACACCGAAGATGGTCGTATCTCTGTGCTGGGATCGGTGCAGCGGGAGACGGACCCGATCACCGGGGAGGTCGGATGAACGACGAACACACAGGTCCCGAACGCGATGCCGGACCGGAGCGCAGCGCGGGCGAGCCGGAGTTGAAGGGCATCGATCTCGCCCGCCGTGCGCTCGAGGAGGCTCGGGCCGCCGCGAAGGCGAGCGGTAAGGCCGTCGGTCAGGGACGCGCGTCGCGCGGTCCGCTGCGCCCCAAACGCCGACGTCGTGGCTGGTCGGGGCCCGGTCCGGACGACCGCGATCCCCAGCCCCTCGGATCGCTCGCGCAGTCGCTGTCCAAACAACGGGGCTGGTCGGCGCACGTGTCCGAGGGCACCGTCATGGGGAGCTGGGCACGGGTCGTCGGCGACGACATCGCGAGTCATGCCCAGCCGACCAGGCTGCGCGACGGCATCCTGCACGTCTCGGCCGAGTCGACGGCCTGGGCCACCCAGCTGCGGATGATGCAGTCGCAGATCCTCGCCAAGATCGCCGCGGCCGTGGGACACGGGGTGGTGAAGGAACTGCGGATCACCGGCCCGACGGCTCCGAGCTGGCGGAAGGGCGAACGCCACATCCGCGGCCGCGGACCACGCGACACCTACGGGTGATCCCGGGCTCGCTCCCGGGCCGTACGAGGGGCGAAAATCGGAGCGCGTAGGAAATCACGCTGTCCGGGTCGCAAAGGGGCCGCTACGGGGACGTCAGCGGTGCGGAACACCCGCTTTCGTGTCCACCCCGGCGCAAGGCTCGCGGGCACGTAGGATGGACAGGAATGCGTCGCGCGCGTGCGCGGGGCCGATCGGAGAAGGAGAGCTACCCACCCGTGGCTGCCCAGAAGTCGAACAACAACAAGAGTGAGTACGGTGCGTCGTCCATCACCGTCCTCGAGGGTCTCGAGGCGGTGCGCAAGCGCCCCGGTATGTACATCGGTTCCACCGGAGAGCGTGGCCTGCACCACCTGATCTGGGAGGTCGTCGACAACTCCGTCGACGAGGCCATGGCCGGATACGCATCGAAGGTGGAGGTCACCCTCCTCGCCGACGGCGGCGTCCAGGTCGTCGACGACGGTCGCGGTATCCCCGTCGGTATGCACGCCTCCGGCGTCCCCACTGTCGAGGTCGTCCTCACCCAGCTCCACGCCGGCGGCAAGTTCGACTCCGATGCCTACGCCGTCTCCGGCGGTCTGCACGGTGTCGGTATCTCCGTGGTGAACGCCCTGTCCACGACCCTCGAGGTCGAGATCGACAACGACGGCTACCACTGGGAGCAGACGTACACCGCCTCGAAGCCGGGCGAGCTCATCCGCGGCGAGGCCACCAAGCGCACCGGTACCACCGTCCGTTTCTGGCCGGACCCGGAGATCTTCGAGACCACGACGTTCAACTTCGAGACCGTCGCGCGTCGCCTGCAGGAGATGGCGTTCCTCAACAAGGGACTGACCATCACCCTCACCGACGAGCGTGTCGCGCCCGAAGAGGTCACCGACGAGGACGTCCCGGAGACCGCCGAGGCACCGAAGACCGCCGAGGACCAGGCCGTCGAGGCCGCCGAGCCCGAGGTGCACAAGGTCAAGGTCCGCACCTACCACTACCCGGGTGGTCTCGAGGACTACGTGCGCCACATCAACCGCACGAAGACGCCGATCCACAACTCGGTCGTCGGGTTCACCGCCAAGGGCACCGGTCACGAACTCGAGGTCGCGATGCAGTGGAACTCGGGTTACTCCGAATCCGTCCACACCTTCGCCAACACCATCAACACCCACGAGGGCGGCACGCACGAGGAAGGCTTCCGTGCGGCGCTGACCACGGTCGTCAACCGTTACGCGAAGGACAAGAAGCTCCTCAAGGAGAAGGATCCGAACCTCACGGGCGACGACATCCGCGAGGGTCTCGCGGCCATCATCTCCGTCAAGGTCGGTGAGCCGCAGTTCGAGGGCCAGACGAAGACCAAGCTCGGCAACACCGAGGTGAAGTCCTTCGTGCAGAAGGCGTGCAACGAGCACATCTCGCACTGGTTCGAGGCCAACCCGGCCGATGCGAAGACGATCGTCACCAAGGCCGTGTCGTCGGCGCACGCCCGCGTCGCCGCCCGTAAGGCGCGCGAGCTCGTCCGCCGCAAGAGCGCGACCGACATCGGTGGTCTGCCGGGCAAGCTCGCCGACTGCCGGTCGAAGGACCCGAGCAAGTGCGAGATCTACATCGTGGAGGGCGACTCCGCAGGTGGCTCCGCCAAGTCGGGTCGCGACTCGATGTACCAAGCGATCCTTCCGTTGCGCGGCAAGATCATCAACGTCGAGAAGGCCCGCATCGACAAGGTCCTCAAGAACGCCGAGGTCCAGTCGATCATCACGGCGTTCGGTACCGGCATCCACGAGGAATTCGACATCTCGAAGCTGCGGTACCACAAGATCGTCCTGATGGCCGACGCCGACGTCGACGGTCAGCACATCGCGACGCTGCTGCTCACACTGCTCTTCCGCTTCATGCGGCCGCTGGTCGAGGAAGGCCACGTCTTCCTGGCGCAGCCGCCGCTGTACAAGCTCAAGTGGCAGCGCAGCGAGCCGGAGTTCGCGTACTCCGACCGCGAGCGCGATGTCCTGCTCGAGGCGGGTCTGAAGGCCGGCAAGAAGATCAACAAGGACGACGGCATCCAGCGCTACAAGGGCCTCGGTGAGATGAACGCCAAGGAGTTGTGGGAGACCACCATGGATCCGAGCGTCCGCGTCCTGCGTCAGGTGACCCTTGACGACGCCGCTGCGGCCGACGAGCTGTTCAGCGTCCTCATGGGTGAGGACGTCGCGGCGCGACGCAGCTTCATCACGCGCAATGCGAAGGATGTCCGCTTCCTCGACGTCTGATCGCCGTCGGCTCCGCTCGATGCGGAGACCGAATCCGCATCCGAACCCCCGCTGTGCTGTAACTCACAGCGGGGGTTCGGATGTCTGCCACCGGAAACGTGGAAGGGCCGTTAGCCTTCTTCGTTACTCGTGAGTACACTCCATTCGGCCATCTGTCCGCGTGGCTGCCGAAGAGGGGGCCGGGGCAGCGCGGGGGTGCGGGAAGGACTCACTCTTCCGTATCCGCTGTATGTCCCGATATGGTGCCCTCACCCGAAACGTCTCGTTCGACTGCACTCGATCGAAAACGCGCTCATCGGAGTGCAGTGCCGACTGGTGCTCGTCGCCCGGCGCGGACGGGGTGGAAGGAGAGCTGTAATCCATGAGTGACAAGTCGCCGCCCCAGCAGCGGTGGTGGAACATCGAGGGGTGGGGTCTTCGCAGGAAGGTCACCGCCGTTCTCGCTGTCCCCGTGACCGTGGCAATGGTCCTCGGTGGTCTTCGTGTCGAGAACGAGCTCAGCAACGCCGTCCACTTCTCGTCCGCGGCCGACCAGGTCGCGGCCGTGCCGGACATCGTCGAGTTTTCGACGGCGTTCGCGACCGCCACCGCGAGTGCCGCCGCCGGGACGGTGACTCCCGAGGAGATGGCGGCGCTCGGCGACGCCTTCGGCACCATCGCCTCGGTCACGGAGAACCCCGAACTCGATCCGGCGGTCACCGCCGACCTGAGCCGTACTGCTGCCTCCGCGCAGTCGCTCTACACGAAGCTGCAGGCCGGACCGGTTCCGGTCGAAGAGATCAGCGCCGTCACCAACGAGGTTCGTGACAGCCTGAACCGCATCGTCGAAGCGATCCTCGACGAGGTCGAGGACCGCGAGATCCTCATCTACGGCGACCAGCTGATCAACGCCTGGTATTCGCAGCGTTACCTGTTCGGCCAGGTGCTCGGTGTGCTCCAGCTCCTCGCCGACCCGAACCAGCCGGGCACCGCGCTGGTGTCCGCCTCCGGCGCCGAGCTCGCGATGCTCGACCTGCTCGCCCGCTCCTACCCGATGGCCGATCAGCAGATCGCCGAACTGCGGGCCGGCGTCCAGGAACGTGCCGACATGGTCGACGCGGCCGGTTCCGGTCCGCTCCCGATCCTCAACATCCGCGCGTCGCTGCTCAACAGTGTCGACATCTACGGCACCATCATCGACGAGGCGTCGGCGCAGGTCAGCACCACGATTCAGGACCGCGCCGCGGAAACCCGCTCGGTCGCTCTCCGCGATACCGCGATCGTGCTCGCAGCTCTGCTCGCGGCGCTCGTGCTCGCACTGCTCGTGTCCCGCTCGCTGGTCGGCCCGATCCGCCGCCTGCGTTACGGCACGCTGAAGGTCGCGCGGCAGGAGCTGCCCGAGGCCATCGACCGCATCAAGGTCGGCGACAACATCGAGGACATCGAGTTCACCCGGGTCCCGGTGCACACCACCGAGGAGATCGGTCAGCTCGCCCGCGCCGTCGACGACATGCACGGGCAGGCACTGCGCCTCGCCGGCGAGCAGGCGCACCTCCGCCTCCAGATCAGCGACATGTTCGAGACGCTCGCACGTCGCTCCAAGTCGCTCGTCGAGCAGCAGCTCGGCCTCATCGAACGACTCGAGTACGAGGAGAAGGATCCGACCCGACTCGAGAGCCTGTTCCGCCTCGACCACCTCGCCGCGCGTATGCGCCGGAACGGCGACAACCTGCTGATTCTCTCCGGTACCCGCATGCGCCGCGGCCACTCCGCGCCCGTGCAGCTCGGCGACATCCTGCGCGCCGCGATGTCGGAGGTCGAGGACTACCAGCGTGTGCAGATCGGTTCGACTCCCGACGGTGCCCTCAGCGGCGCGGTCGCGACCGACATCGTGCACCTTCTCGCCGAGCTGGTCGACAACTCGCTGCGCGCGTCGCCGCCCGACAGCAACGTCACCTTCAGTTTCGCGCGTGCCGTCGACGGCGGCCTGCTCGTCGAGATCGCCGACCGCGGTATCGGTATCCCGGCCGACGAACTCGAGTCCATCAACCAGCGTCTCTCCAAGGGTGGCGAGGTCGGTCCCGACACCGCACGCCACATGGGTCTGTTCGTGGTCTCGCGACTGGCCGAACGGCACGGTCTCACCGTGCGTCTGCGCCCGACCTTCGACACCGCACGCAACCCGGGTATCACCGCGAGCGTCCACATCCCGGACGTCCTGCTGGTCTCCCCGTTGGCGTTGTCGCACACCGGTCCTCAGACTCGCATCGAGATCGAGGCGGAGGAGTACTCGGCACCGCCGGCGCTCTCGGCGCCCGTCGCACAGCAGGGTCTGCCCGCGGGCGACGAACAGCACGAATACGCGACGTCACAGCAGGCCGACTCCGCCGACGACGTCCGTGCGGACGAGTCCGAGGATGCCTACGCCGACAACGGCTACGCGACCGACGGCTACGCCGACGGTGTCGACGAGAGTGCTTCCGCTGCACGGGATGCGGAGCCGTCCTACGACGACGAGCGACGCGACGAGCCGCAGCGCGAAGCAGGATCCGACGAGTTCTCTCGGTCCGCGTCGTCGTTCCAGGCACCGCCGCCCCGCGAGCCTCAGGGACCGCCGCAGCGCGACCCGCAGGCACCGTCGCCGCGCGACAACCAGGCACCGTCGCCGCGCGACAACCAGGCACCGCCGGCACCCCGCGAGTTCGGACCGTCGGGTCTCCCTCAGCGTCGCCCCGGTGGGACTCCGGGTCTGCCCACGCGTCAGCCGGGCAAGACGCCGGGTCTCCCGACTCCGCCCCGGTCGCCGCAGCCGCGCCGGATCGAACCGGATGCCGCAGCAGCCTTCGCGTCGTCGTTGCCTCCGCGCGGTCCTCGTCGCGGGCCGGACGAGACCAACGGTCACTCGTTCGACGGGCGCAACGGAGACGGGCGCAACGGCGACGGTCGTAACGGCGCCGGGCCGCGACCCGACGCCGACCAGGCTCGCCGGGAAGGTCTTTCGGGTCTTCCGCAGCGTCGTCCCGGTGCCACGCCGGGTCTGCCGCCGACGGACTCCGCACCTTCCCGCGACACCCGGCAGGACCAGCCGCAGGGACGGGACGCCCAGCAGGGTTCGGCGCATCGCGCACCCGCGCCGCCGCAGCGCCCCGCGTCCCCCGGTCATCCGCAGCGCCGTCCGGGCGCAACTCCCGGCCTGCCGGGGCGGGCTGCCGGATCGTCTCCGTCCGTTCCGCAGAACCGGCCGCAGCAGCAGCCGGTGGCGGGACCGCTCGCAGGTGGCGACTCCGCGGGCCGACCGGACGCACCGAACCGTCCCGACCTGCCACAGCGTGCACCCGCGCAGGAGCCGCAGCGTGCACCCGCGCAGGCCGCGGACCGTCGGCAGCAGGAACCCTCGCCGGGTCTCCCGCAGCGTCGTCCGGGCAGCACACCCGGTCTGCCGCGTCGTCAGCCGGGCAGCACGCCCGGGCTTCCGCAGCGACCCGCTGCGTCGACCAACGGTTCCGAACCCGATTCGGCCGCAGCGGCTTCCGGTCCGAGCATCGCCGACGGCGGCTCCGTCTCGCCGCACAGCGACGCGCAGCAGGCGGCACGGCATCGTTACCGGACCAACTCGGCGAAGACGGCATCGTTCTTCCAGCCGCGGTCCGACCTCGCGTCGTCCCGTCCGCAGCCGGCGAACACCCCGATCTTCACCACGATGATGTCGGACTGGCTCGTCGACCCGACGAGCCTTCCGGAGGACCGCAGGAAGCGGGAGTGGCGCTCCGCAGCGGACGCGGGTTGGGAAGCCGCACAGCGTGCTACCGAGGCCCCCGTGGAGGAGCACACCACCGCGGGTCTTCCGCGGCGCGCTCCCGGCGAACGCCTGGTGCCGGGTGCCGTTCGGGCGCCGGCAACGGGTGAGTTGCCGAAGACCATTCGACGTCGAGACCCGGAAGCCATCCGGGCCAACTTGAGCCGCCATCAGCAGGGTGTCCGCAACGGGCGCGCCTCGGCGAATACCAGCAATCGCGAGAACGACGAACAGGGAGTTCGATGAATATTGATCATGGATCCGACGCAGCTCGTCCATTGGACTGGTTGGTTTCCAACTTCGCGCGCGAAGTCCCGGGTGTCTCGCATGCCGTGCTCGTGTCCGCCGACGGTCTGCTCATGGCCGCCAGCGCCCACCTCCCGGTGGATCGTGCCGAGCAGCTCGCTGCGGTGACCTCGGGTCTGGCGAGCCTGTCCAACGGTGTGTCGCAGCTGTTCGACGGCGGGGGTGTGCTGCAGTCCGTCGTGGAGATGCAGCACGGATACCTGCTGCTGATGAGCGTCGGCGACGGCTCGCACCTGGCGGCCCTGACCGCCTCCGAGTGCGACATCGGACAGGTCGGTTACGAGATGGCGCTCCTGGTCGATCGAGTGGGTGCTTCGGTCGAAGCCACCCCGCGGGTCGGTCTAGGGTCCTGACGTCGAGGTGGCCATGGAATCGCGGAAGCCGGAGTCGGCGCCGGACCAGCCCAGTCTGGTCCGGCCCTACTCCCTGACTTCGGGACGTACGAGTCCTGCGGTCGAACTGGCGTTGGAGGCGCTCATCCAGGCCATTCCGGGAACCGACGATCGGTCCCGGGATCTGGACAACATCAACGCCACGATCCTGGAGCTGTGCAAGGAATCACCCTCGGTCGCGGAGATCGCCGCGCGCGTGGGGGTGCCGATCGGCGTGGCACGCGTGCTCGTCGCCGATCTCGTCGAAGCCGGACACGTACAGATCCTGGCCACGCTGAAAGACGATTCGAGCGACGCGGAGCGTCGTGAGCTGATTGAAAGGGTCCTCAGTGGACTTCGCGAACTCTAACGCCACGAAGCGCGTGACCTCGACCAAGATCGTGATCGCCGGAGGCTTCGGCGTCGGCAAGACGACTCTGGTCGGGGCGGTGTCGGAAATCGTGCCGCTTCGCACCGAGGCGCTCGTGACGAACGCCAGCGACGGCGTCGACAACCTCTCTGCGACACCGCAGAAGGCGACCACCACGGTCGCCATGGACTTCGGCCGTATCAGTCTGGCCGACGACCTCGTCCTCTATCTGTTCGGTACGCCCGGACAGCACCGCTTCTGGTTCATGTGGGACGACCTGATCCGCGGCGCCATCGGTGCGATCGTGCTGATCGATACGCGTCGCCTGGACGAGAGCTTCGCCGCCGTCGACTTCTTCGAGGCGCGCAATCTCCCGTTCATCGTCGCCATCAACGAATTCGACGATGCGCCCCGGTACCCGCTCGAGGACATCCGTCAGGCGATGGCGATCTCGGCGGACGTGCCGATCGTGTCGATCGACGCGCGCGCCCGTGAGTCGGCGAAGCAGGCTCTGGTCACCGTCACCGAATACGCCCTGCGGAAGCTGCACCAGCCGGTGACCCAGTAATGGGGGAGGGCCTCGAACTCTTCACGATGGGCTCGTGGGTCACGGTCCTGGCCTATCTGACCTCGGCGATCGGGGTGTTCGTCGGTGTCACCGGTGCTCGACGGGTCCGCACCACCTCCAGTGATCGATTGCGTTCGTACTGGATGATTCTCGCTGCTCTGGTGAGTGGCGGCGTGGGTGTCTGGCTCGCCATGTTCCTTCCGATGGCAGGCTTCAACGTCGAGGACAGCGTGGTGCGGTTCGACACCGTCACCATCGTGTTCTCGATGCTCGTCGCGCTGGTGTCGGTGTACGTGGCGTTGCTCGTCGCGATTCCGAACAACGGTCCCGCCACCCTCGGCCGGACGGTCACGGGTGCTCTCGTGCTGGGCGCCGGCCTGGCGGGCGTGCCGTTCTCGGTCCTCGCATCGGTGCGGATCCAGGGCTCGCTGACCTTCGATCCCCTCTGGGTCGCCGCAGCGGTGGGACTGGCGATCGTGACGGCCGTGGGCTTCCTGGCCCAGGTGAAGACCGCGGACACGTGGCCCAAGCGCCTGCTGAGCAGCGCGTTGGCCGGTGCCGCCGTGATCGCGGTGCACTTCCTCGCCGCCGCGTCGGTTCGTGTGGAGATCGACCCCGCCGTGGTGGTCTCCGGTGGGATCGAGGTCTTCTCGATTCTCTTCCCGCTCTTCGTCGTCGGCCTGCTGCTGCTGGCCGTCCCGATCGTTCTGGTGCTCCAGGCCCCGGATCGTCTTGCGGCGGAACTGGAAGCGGAATCCGAGCGATGGGCGGCGGACGGTCCGGAAGAGCCCGTCGACGGTCGGATCTACTGAAATTCGCCCTAATTTGTTGTCACTCAACATATCTGGTTGAAATCCCGGAAGTGGAGTAGCCTTCTGCGCAGCGTCGGGGGTCGCTGTCGGTCTACTCGGCACGACACGGCCCGATACGCCGTGCGTGCCGCTTCCTGGGGGGCAACATGTCGCACGAGGTTCACCATTTCTCCATGGGCGGTTGGCTTTTCGCTCTCGCCTACATCACGTCCGCGGTCGGGTGCTATGCCGGGCTGTCCTGCGCGCGCAAGGCTGCGAACGCGTGGACGTCGGTCGCCAGGACCCGATGGACACTCATGGCGGCGCTGTCCATCGGCGGCGTCGGAATCTGGTTGATGCACTTCATCGGCATGATGGGCTTCGACGTACCCGGCTCGACCATCCGTTACGACCTCGGGCTGACGCTGCTGTCCGTCGCACTCGCCGTGGCGGCCACCCTGTTCGGATTGCGGATCCTCGACACCGACGCGCAGTGGATCCGCGCGTTGCCGTCGGATATCCGACTCCTCGTCGGTGGCGTGATCATGGGGTTCGCCGTCGCCGGCATGCACTACAGCGGCATGGCCGCGGTGCGGATCCAGGGCGAACTCGAGCAGGGGAGGTCGTACGTCACGGCGTCCGTGGCGATCGGTGTCGTCGCGTCGATCGTCGCGTTGTGGCTGTCGCGGGTCGCGGAACGGCCCGCTGTACGGATCCCGGCCGCCGCCGTCATGGGATGCGCCGTGGTGGCACTGCACTACACGGGCATGGCCGGGATCGCGGTGACCGTCGATCCGTCCGCTCCGCATCCGGAGGGGATGACCATCATGACCCTGCTGTTTCCCGGTTTCATCATCGGTGTCACGTTGCTCGCGGTGCCGGTCGTGGCCCTGATGGCATCGGCGAGCACCCAGGACCTCGAGCAGGAGCGGGAGGTGGCGACCTGGTTCGGCGGGGGCGGAGCCGAGACGGCCTCCCGTCCTCACGGGCGACATGTGAAACGGTGATGTGATGTGAACGCCCACAGTGCGATAAGGTCTCTTACGCTGCTGGAAAATCGGGGTGCAGCTCGCATCGGGTAGGTCGTGGCGCGCGCCCACCGAGCGCGGTGGTGATAGCGCGCCGCTACGAGGACCTCACGTGTCGCACGACGTACACCATTTCTCCATGGGGATGTGGGTATTCTTCCTCTCCTACACCACCGCCGTGATGGGCTCCTTCGTCGGATTGTCGTGCGTCCGGCGGTCGCTCGAAGAACCGCGGCGCAGCGGCAACTGGTGGCTCCTCATGGCGTCGTTGTCCATCGGCGGTGTGGGCATCTGGCTCATGCACTTCATCGGCATGATGGGCTTCTCCGTGCCGGGGACGACCATCCGGTACGAACTGGCACCGACGGTCTTCTCCGTCGTACTCGCCGTCGTCGCGACTCTCGTGGGCCTGCGGATAGCCGACGTACACGATGTCAGCAAGCACCGCATTCCCGAATCGGTGCGGTTGCTCGTCGGCGGGCTGCTGATGGGCGCCGCCGTCAGCATGATGCACTACAGCGGCATGTACGCCATCCGCATCCGGGGCACGATCGAACACGAGACGGGGTACGTGATCGCCTCGGTGATCATCGGTGTCGTCGCCTCCACGGCCGCACTCGCGCTGGCCCGCCGCGCGCGTCGTCTCGAGATCCGCGTCGTCGCGGCCTTCGTCATGGGATGCGCGGTCGTGGCGCTGCACTACACCGGCATGGCCGGCGTGCGGGTCACCCTTGATCCGAGCATGCCCGCCCCGGAAGGCATGACCGTGATGTCGTTGCTGTTCCCGGCGTTCGTCCTCGGCATCATCGTCCTGGCCGTGCCGATCACCGCGTTGCTACTCGCCTCCGACCCGGAGGACGCCGTGCGCGACGCCCGGCTCGAGCAGTGGGCATCGGGGGTGGAACGGCAGGTCGACCGCGACCCGGTCACCGGATCCCACATGTGAGAGCTCGGTTCCGGACAGATCTCGGGCTGTGAAGTGCCTGTCCTTCTCGGCATCGGCTGACCTGCACCTATAGACTCGTGTGGTTGCGAGACGTCCGTCGGGCCGAAGGCCGGAGCCGGGCGTGCGAGCCGAGTAGAAGAAGGAGCTCATGACCGACACCACGTTGCCTCCGGAGGGGCCGGGGCACGACCGCATCGAGCCCGTCGACATCCAGCAGGAGATGCAGAGCAGCTACATCGATTACGCGATGAGCGTGATCGTGGGCCGTGCTCTGCCCGACGTGCGTGACGGTCTCAAACCGGTGCACCGTCGCGTGCTCTACGCGATGTTCGACAACGGCTTCCGCCCCGACCGCGGGTACGTGAAGTCGGCGCGCGCGGTCGCCGAGACCATGGGCAACTACCACCCGCACGGCGACGCGTCGATCTACGACACGCTCGTGCGTCTGGCACAGCCGTGGTCGATGCGCTATCCGCTCGTCGACGGCCAGGGCAACTTCGGTTCCCGCGGCAACGACGGCGCCGCCGCCATGCGGTACACCGAGTGCCGGCTCACGCCGCTCGCGATGGAGATGCTGCGGGAGATCGACCACGAGACGGTCGATTTCCAGCCGAACTACGACGGCCGCACGCAGGAGCCGACGGTTCTCCCCAGCCGTATCCCCAACCTGTTGATCAACGGTTCGGGCGGTATCGCGGTCGGTATGGCCACCAACATCCCGCCGCACAATCTCGGCGAGGTGGCGGAGGCCATCTACTGGGCGCTCGAGAACTTCGAGGCCGACGAGGAGACCACCCTCGCCGCCGTGATGGAGCGGATCAAGGGACCGGACTTCCCGACCTCCGGCCTGATCACCGGATCGCAGGGCATCCACGATGCCTACACCACCGGTCGCGGATCGGTGAAGATGCGCGGTGTCGTGGAGATCGAAGAGGATGCCAAGGGCCGCACCAGCATCGTCATCACCGAGCTGCCCTACATGGTCAACCCGGACAACCTCATCACGTCGATCGCCGAGCAGGTCCGCGACGGCAAGATCGCGGGCATCTCCGACATCCACGACGAGTCGTCCGACCGCGTCGGCATGCGCATCGTCGTCACCGTCCGCCGCGACGCGGTGGCCAAGGTGGTTCTCAACAACCTCTACAAGCACACGCAGCTGCAGACGAGTTTCGGCTGCAACATGCTGTCGATCGTCGACGGGGTGCCGCGCACGCTGCGCCTCGACCAGATGATCCGGTTGTACGTCAACCACCAGATCGAGGTCATCGTCCGGCGTACGCGGTACCTGCTGCGCAAGGCCGAGGAACGCGCCCACATCCTGCGCGGCCTGGTCAAGGCCCTCGACGCGCTCGACGAGGTCATCGCGCTCATCCGCGCGTCGCAGACCGTCGACATCGCGCGTGCCGGCCTGATCGAGCTGCTCACGGTCGACGAGATCCAGGCCGACGCGATCCTGGCGATGCAGCTGCGTCGCCTCGCCGCTCTCGAACGGCAGAAGATCGTCGACGACCTCGCCGAGATCGAGCGCGAGATCGAGGACTACAAGGACATCCTGGCCCGCCCCGAGCGGCAGCGTGCCATCGTCCGCGACGAGCTGAAGGAGATCGTCGACAAGTACGGCGACGAGCGTCGTACGCGGATCGTCGCGGCCGACGGCGACGTCAACGACGAGGACCTCATCGCACGCGAGGACGTCGTCGTCACGATCACCGAGACCGGCTACGCCAAGCGCACGCGTACCGACCTGTACCGCTCGCAGAAGCGCGGCGGCAAGGGCGTCAAGGGTGCCGAGCTCAAGCAGGACGACATCGTCAAGCACTTCTTCGTGACGTCCACGCACGACTGGCTGCTGTTCTTCACCACGAAGGGCCGCGTCTACCGCGCGAAGGCGTACGAGCTGCCCGAGGCGAACCGCACGGCCCGCGGTCAGCACGTCGCGAACCTGCTGGCCTTCCAGCCCGACGAGCGCATCCAGGGCGTCATCCGCCTCAAGACCTACGAGGATGCGCCGTATCTGGTGCTCGCGACCCGCAACGGCCTGGTCAAGAAGTCGCGCCTGTCGGACTTCGACTCCAACCGTTCGGGCGGCATCGTCGCGATCAACCTGCGTGGCGACGACGAGCTCGTCGGCGCGGTGCTGTGCTCCGCCGAGGACGATCTGCTCCTCGTCTCGCAGCAGGGCCAGTCGATCCGCTTCTCGGCCACCGACGAGGCGCTGCGTCCGATGGGCCGCGCGACCTCCGGTGTGCAGGGCATGCGGTTCAACGGCGAGGACAAGCTGCTCTCGCTCAACGTCGTCAAGGAGGGCACCTACCTGCTGGTCGCTACCTCGGGTGGTTACGCCAAGCGCACCCCGATGGAGGACTACCCGGTCCAGGGCCGCGGCGGTAAGGGTGTTCTGACCATCCAGTACGACCGCAAGCGTGGCAACCTGGTCGGGGCGCGCATCGTCGAGGACGACGACGAGTTGTACGCCATCACCTCGAGCGGCGGTGTCATCCGCACTGCGGCGAAGCAGGTGCGCAAGGCAGGCCGTCAGACCAAGGGCGTGCGGCTCATGAACCTGGCCGAGGGCGATACATTGCTCGCGATCGCGCGCAACGCCGACGAGCCGGACGAAGCCGACGCAGCCGGAGCTAAGGAGTCGTAAGTGAGCACTCCCCAGGGACCGAACGGGGCCGATCGCGGGCAACCCGGTCGGAAGCCGGAGGACCGTACAGAGAACGAGGTGAAGCCCGAGAACAAGGGCACGCAGCAGGGCCCGGCCTCGGAGCAGAAACCGGCGCCGGAGAACCGGCCGTCGCAGTCGTCCCCGACACAGCCTTCGCAGGCTCCTGGGACACCGGCGCAGGGCTCGTCCGCTCCCGCGGCGGGAGCTGCAGCGGATCCGGCACCCGCGCAGGGTTCGGCCGACCGGACGCCGGCAGCCGGGCAGAAGGCCGCCGAGCCGACGGCGAAGGCGGCGCAGGACAAGCCTGCTCGGGGCGACGCTCCGAAGTCCGGCGGTGCCTCGGCCGACGGTGGGAACGGACGGTCGGCTGCGGCCGATCAGCCGGCCACCGGACAGCAGCGCACCGCTCAGATGCCCCGCTCCGGCGGCCCGACCCCTCCCTGGCAGCGGGGAGCGGCGTCGGCGCAGTCGGGCTCTCCGCAGAACGCTCCGCAGACGAACGTTCCGGGTGTGGGTCCGGGTCTGTCGAAGCAGGGGGGCACGCCTCAGCGTCCCGCTGCGGCCTCGGCCAAGGGTTCCGAGACCGGAGGCCCGGCGCCGTCGACGCGTCCCGTCGTGACCGGCACAGCGGCTCCCAAGGCCGCCGGAGGAGCTCGCCCGGCCGGTGGCGGAGACTCCGCGCGCGGAGCGGGCGACCGGGCTGCTGCGGCGAAGGCGAAGTCCGCGGTCATCGACGGCCCGACGCGGCACATCGAGCGCAAGGATCTCGCCAAGGATCTGCCGGATCTGTCCGCGGTGAAGCATCCGTCGCCCGGCTCGCCGAGCACGGGGGAGACCCCGCAGGTGAGTGCTCCCAGCACCACCGCCGTTCCCACGGCGAGCCCCGCTGCCGGACCGCTGCGGGCCACCGTGCAGATCCGCCGCATCGACCCCTGGTCGATGTTGAAGATCTCGTCGGTGATCTCGGTGTCGCTGTTCTTCGTGTGGATGATCGCGGTCGGCCTGCTCTACGGCGTGCTGGCCGGCATGGGGGTGTGGGAACGCCTCAACAGTGCGTTCACCGACATCGTCTCCGACGCCGGTAGCGGTGCGCTCGTCTCGGCCGGCCAGGTGTTCGGCTACGCGACGATCATCGGCATCGCCAACACGGTGTTGCTGACGGCTCTCGCGACCCTCGGTGCGTTCATCTACAACCTCTGCACCGATCTCGTGGGCGGTGTCCAGGCCACCCTCGCAGACCCGGATTGACCTGCAGGAACACTGCCCCGCCGAGGCGATTTGTTTCCGGCGGCCCCGGTGGGGTAGTGTTCCATCTCGGTTCGAGGGCCTATAGCTCAGGCGGTTAGAGCGCTTCGCTGATAACGAAGAGGTCGGAGGTTCAAGTCCTCCTAGGCCCACTCCCGTGCCGGAAGGATGATCGGAATGAGGGTTCTCGCGCTTGTGGGAACCGGGATTCTGATCGTTCTCGGAATCGCTCGCATGCTTCGGAGCGAAGACGAATGGCACGCGGTTCCCAGCCGCTGATGCGGCGGACGGGGCCTTAGCTCAGTTGGTAGAGCGCTGCCTTTGCAAGGCAGATGTCAGGAGTTCGAATCTCCTAGGCTCCACAATCACATGAATACGGTTAGAGGGCGTTTCCGATCCTTCGGAAGCGCCCTTTCTCTGTTGCTGCACCACACTGTGTGCCCACATTCCACACTCGAAGGGTGACCGCCCGCCTCTCTCCACGACTCGCCGGAATCGTCGCCGCGCTGCCGCTGGAGCCGCACCTGCGGGTGCTGGAGATCGGGTGCGGTCCCGGTGCTGCAGCGCGAGCCGTCGCCGAACGGCTGACCACCGGGCACATCCTCGCCATCGACCGCTCCCGGGCGGCGATCGATCGACTGATCGTCTCGTCGGGCGACCTCATCGCGTCGGGACGGCTGAGTGCGCGCTGCGTGGCCGTCGAGGACTTCGTCGTGGAGGAGGACGAGGAGCTGTTCGACCTCGTCTTCGCGATCAGGGTGGGTGCACTCGATGGTCGGCATCCCGAAGCCGGCAGGGCCGCTCTGAGGCGGATTGCGGTGGCGACACGGCCGCAGGCGCGCCTGTTCGTCGACGGTGGTGACCCGCTCAGGGAGCTTCCGATTCCGAGGCGATCGTGAACGGTCCCGAATCGACGGTCCGTTTCACGTGAAACATCAGGACAGCGCGGTGGTGAGGACCCTGCGGATCGAGGTGCGCACCTCGTCGAGCCCGCGGCCGGATTCGATCAGTTCCGTGCCCTTGTGCACGAGAGCTGTGACGAGTTCGGCGTCGAGTTCGGGGTCTGCGACTCCCCGGGCGCGCAGCGCCTCGAGAAGTGGGAGGACCAGATCCTGGTGCATCGCGTGCATGCTCTCGTCGCTGAACGCCTGCGGTGTGAAGGTGGCGAGAGCACCGACGATCGCGTGTTCCCCCTCGGCGACCAGTTGCAGATTGACGTCGATGTACATCAGCACCCGCTCGGTCGGATCGGAGACCTCGTCCATCGCCTCGACCACGCGTTTGTTCCAGCGGGGGAACAGATCGACGACGACTGCGTGCAGCAGGTCGTCGCGGGAATCGAAATAGTTGTAGACGCTCGACCGTGCCAGACCGGCACGGCGGGCTACGTCGCCGAGAGAAGGCGCCTGTTCCGGCGTCTCGGCGAGGAGTTCGAGTGCTGCGTCGAGGAGGGCACGGCGCTGCGCGGCGCGATGCTCCGCGACCGTCGCTGCGGAAATCTTCGGCACCGCCGGCCCTCCTCGTTCAGCTGTCGACTTCTCAGTCGTGTGGTCGAAGTCTTCCGTCGACCATTTCCAATACGCGGTCGCAGTGCCGCAGGACTTCGTGGTCGTGGGTGACCATGATCGTAGCCACCCCACTGGTGTGGGTTTCGCGTGCCAGCAGTTCGACGACCTCGTGGCTGCGTTTGCGATCCAGCGCCGCGGTGGGTTCGTCGACGAGCAGCAGCGACGGTTCGGCCATCAGGGCACGGGCGATGCCGACCCGCTGACGCTCACCACCCGAGAGCTGACCCGGCCGACGGTCGGCGCGGTGCTCCATGCCCACCGAGGCGAGCAGTTCGGCGGGATTCCGCCCGGGCCGTCCGGTGATCTTCTCGACGAGGAGCAGTTGATCACGCGCCGTGAGGGCAGGGAGGAGGTTGCCGGACTGGAACACGAAACCGATGCGTTCGCGCCGCAGCTTCGTGGTGGCCTTCCGGTCGAGTTCGGTCAGTTCGATCCCGTCGACCTTCACGGCGCCGGAGGTGGGTCGGCTCAGGCCGCCCGCGACCGCCAGCAGGCTCGACTTGCCGGCGCCGGACGGGCCGACGATCGCGACGAGTTCACCGGGGGCGACGTCCAGATCGACGTGGTCGAGGGCGTGGACCGTGCTGTCACCGTCGCCGAAGGACAGGCAGACGTCGGCCAGGCTCAGACCTGTGGTGGTGGTGACGGTCATCGGTTCTCTCCCAGTGCTGCGAGCGGGTCGACGCGGACGATGCGGGCCACGGCGAGCGCGGCGCCGACGAGGCCGAGGACGACGAGCAGGACGGCGCCCTGCACGATCGGCCCGGTCTCGAGGACGAACGGCATACCGCTGCCTTCGAGGCCCGATCCGAGACCGAGGCCGATGAGCACGCCGACGGCCACGGAGCCGACGAGCACGATCACAGCCTGCAGGAGCGAGTCGCGCAGGAGGAAGCCGGTGGAGGCGCCCATCGCGCGGAGCACGGCGATCTCACGGCTGCGCTGCACCGTCCAGATCGTGAAGAACGCTCCGACGACGAGGGCGGAGATCGCGTAGAGGAACGCGATGATCATCGACATCGTCATCATCTCGGCGCTGTAGCCGGGGGAGGCGTCGAACGATTCCTCGAGGGTCTTCGCGGCCGTACCGGCCTCTGCGTCGCCGGCGGCGAGGTCGGGCAGTGCTCCGTCGACGCCCTCGATCGCGACCACGCTGGCTTCGGTGTACGCGCTCGGGGGGACCTGCTCACCGAGCCGGACGCCGGCGTGGATCTCCTGCCAGGTGTTCAGGGGCAGGTAGGCGACGTCGACGTGTCCGAAGGTGCGCTTGTCGGAGGTGAATCCGACGACGTTCAGCCGGGTACCGAGACGGTCGACGACGATGGTGTCGCCGAGTTCGACACCGGTGGCGCGGGCGCTGTCGCTGAGGACGACGTCGGTGTCACCGCCGATCGGTGTCCCCTCGGCGACCGAGGGTTCGAGGAACGAGCCCGGCCGGATGCCGAAGAGGGTGAGGTCGACGGGGGTTCCACCGTCGGTCTTCGCGTTGACGATGGTGTTGCCGAACAGTTCGGCCCGGGCGACGTCCGGGCGGGCACGCCAGGCGTCGGCCTGGTCCTCCGTGACCACGGATCGGGAGAACGCGGAGTCGGTCTTGGTCCCCTCGGCGAAGGCGAACGCCTGGACCGGTGTGCGCTGCAGGGCGGAGACACCGTCGACGACGAGACCGGACGACAGGCCGGACAGGATGACCATGAGGATCGAGATGAGCGCGACGACCGCGCCCATCAACAGAAAGCGGGTGCGCGCAAACCATAGTTCGCGCATGGCAAGAAACATGTGGAGTCCTTCGTGGGCTGGACCGGACAGGTACCCCCGATCTTCTCGACGGCACGTCGATATCTTACCGACATGCTGTCGGCATCTTTACGTGACGGTTACTACATTAGGTAGTAATTGCAGGTGAGGGAAGTATTCTGACCCCATGGCCGTCGACGTGGAGACCGTGAGGCGCATGCGCGCGGTCTTCGTGGGCGCAATCTCGGTCACCCTGAGCACCGCCGCGCACGCAGTCGCGGGCGGCGCCGTGCCGCATCAGGACGTGCTGGTGCTCCTCGCCGGTTCGGCTGTCGCCTCCGGTCTGCTCGCCGCGGAGACCCGCCTTCCGGTGCCGCTGCTCCTCGTCCTCGCTCAGGTGACAGGGCACCTCGTGCTCGGACTGCACGACGGCCATCTGCACACCCCGACAGCCGGGATGCTCGTCGCCCACGTCGCCGCGGTCGCCGTGGCGGCTCTGCTCCTGCGCGGCGCCGAGAAGGGCTGCGAGGTGGCGCTCGCGGCCCTGCACCGGATGGTCCCCGAGCTGTTCCGCGCGCTGCCCGTGGCCGTCGTGGAGCCCACCCGCATCGCCCACCGGCCCCGCGTGGGCCCGGGGGTCCTGCTCGTCGGTGGGGTGGGAAGTCGCGGGCCACCCGCAGTTCTCCGTTAGATCCCTCATTCGGTCGTCTCCCGACGACCGTTCGTTCGGCGTGCCCGTATGCCGCCACCGATCCACGGAGAATCATGAAGAAGACCCTGCTCTGCACCGCGAGCGTCGCCGTCGTCACCGCACTGTTCGCGACCGCCTGCGGATCCGAGACCACCACGACCTCGGCGGATGCCGTCGTCGTCGCCGATGCCTGGGTGAAGGCCTCCGACACCGGGATGACCGGAGCCTTCGCCGAGATCGAGAACACCGGAAGCGACGACGTGCACATCGTGGGCGCGTCCAGCCCCTCGTCCGCCTCCACCGAACTGCACGAAATGGTGTCTGCGGAGGGCACCTCGATGGTCATGCAGGAGATGGGCGACGGGCTCGTCGTTCCTGCCGGGACCACCCACACCCTCGCTCCCGGCGGTGATCACCTCATGCTCATGGACCTCGCCGAACCCCTGAGGCCCGGCAGCACGGTGAGCTTCACGCTCGAGTTCGCGGACGGTTCCACCGAGGAGTTCACCGCCCAGGTCCGCGACTTCGCCGGAGCGCAGGAGGAATACGTGCCGGCCGACGGAGCGGCGCACGATGGCTAGGTTCACCCGACGCGCTCTGCTCGGTGGCGGTGTCGCCGCACTGGGTGCCGCGGGACTCGGCGCGGTCGGTGGCGGGACGGCGGTCGCGTCCCGCATCCCCGAACCGATCGGCGCGCGGACCGTGGAGATCCACGGCGCTCATCAGGCCGGTATCGACACCTCCGCGCAGTCGTTCGCGTCGTTCGTGGCACTGGACCTCGCCGACGGTATCGATCGTGACGGGCTCGTCGGGATCATGCGGGTGTGGGCCGAGGACGCCCGGCGCCTCACCACCGGCATGCCCGCGCTGGGCGACACCGAACCCGAACTCGCCGTCGACCCGGCCCGGCTGACGGTCACCGTCGGCTACGGTCCCGCGGTCTTCGACGCCGCTGGTCTGACCGATCTGCGACCGGCGTGGCTGAAGCCGCTGCCGGCCTTCCCGATCGACCGGCTCGAGGAACGATGGTCGGGCGGCGACCTGCTGTTGCAGGTCTGCGCCGACGACCCGGTGACCGTCTCGCACGCGGTGCGCACACTCACCAGGAGTGTGCGCTCGCTGGCGACGGTCCGCTGGATCCAGCGCGGATTCCGGCGTGCGGCCGGCACGCGGCCCGACGGGACGACGATGCGCAACCTCATGGGTCAGGTCGACGGCACCGTCAATCCCGTCCCGCACAGCCCGGACTTCGACCGGCAGGTGTGGAATCCGGGCGACCCGCCGTGGATGGCCGGCGGTACCTCGCTGGTGCTGCGCCGGATCCGCATGGAACTCGACACGTGGGACGAGCTGGACCGTCCGGCTCGCGAGCTCGCGGTCGGCCGGCGACTGTCGAACGGTGCTCCCCTGACGGGTTCGGAGGAATACGACGACGCCGATTTCGAGGCCACCGACCGGTTCGGCATCCCGGTGATCCCACCGGAATCGCACGTCGCGCGGGCACGTCCCCGCACCGGCGACGAGCAGTTCCTGCGACGGGGGTACAACTACGACGACCAGGACGGCGTCGGGCTGCTGTTCGCCGCCTACCAGGTGGACGTGGAGCGTCAGTTCGTCCCGGTGCAGCAGCGCCTCGCCGAGCACGACGCGCTGAATCCGTGGATCACCCCGATCGGGTCGGCCGTCTTCCTCCTTCCGCCGGGCTTCGGTCCCGACGGGTATCCCGGCGACGTCCTGCTGGGTGTCTGAGACAAGTCCGCGACGGATGTGGAATCGAGGTCTAGCCTCGATTGTGTGACCGAGATTACACAGATACGTCAAGGCTTCGCGTCGTTGCGGGAAGGCGGTCTGAACTGGGACGCCTTCCCGCTGCGTCTCTTCGCGAAGGGCAACGCAGCACATTGGGACCCGATGGACATCGACTTCTCCCACGACGCCGACGACTGGGCCTCGCTCAACTCCGAGCAGCGCCGCAGTTCGACCTATCTGGTCGCGTTGTTCGTCGCGGGTGAGGAGGCCGTCACCCAGGACATCCTCCCGTTCCTCCGCGCGATGGAGGCGGAAGGGCGACTGGGCGACGAGATGTACCTGACGCAGTTCTGCTACGAGGAGGCCAAGCACGTCCAGGTGTTCCGTCGCTGGATGGACACCGTGGGACTCACGTCCGACCTGCATCCCTTCGTCGCCGAGAATCCCTACTACCGGAAGCTGTTCTACGAGGAACTACCGCACAGCCTCCGCGTCCTCGAGAGCGATCCGTCGCCGGCCAACCAGGTCCGCGCGAGCGTCACCTACAACCACGTCATCGAGGGCAGTCTCGCGCTGACCGGGTACTACGCGTGGCAGAAGGTGTGCACGAAGTTCGGGATCCTTCCGGGCATGCAGGAGATCATCCGGCGGATCGGCTCCGACGAGCGCCGACACATGGCCTGGGGCACGTTCACCTGCAGACGGCATGTGGCAGCGGACGATTCGAACTGGAACGTCGTGCTGCAGCGGATGGAGGAACTGATTCCCCTCGCGACCGGCATGATCCAGTGGCAGAACGAGCAGTTCGACGAACAGCCCTACGGCCTCGACAACGACGAGTTCATCTCCTACGCGGCGGACCGGGCCCAGAGACGGCTCGGCGCAATCGAATCCGCGCGCGGGCGTCCCCTCGAGGAGATCGATCTCGATTTTGCTCCCGCGGTGCTCGAGGACCGTTTCGGCGACGAGGACGCTGCCGCTCTCGCCGCAGTGCCCACTCCCGATCGCATCCCGGCGGAGCGAGCGGGGGAGTAGTCAGAGCAGCACGCCCACGACGAGCGCGATCAACACGAGAACGGCAACGGCTGCGATGGCCACCGTTCTCGTGTTGCCGCCGCCGGTCTCCTCCTCGGTGTCGGCGGTGAGAACGGGCACGGGCGCGGACTCCTCCGCGGCGTTGCGCGCGCCCACGAGGTTCTCGGCGTCGATGCGCCGCTCGAGTTCGCGCAGTCGCGCGAGACCACCGGTGAGAACGTCGGTTTCGTCGTAGGAGGGTGGCAGTCCGATCCTGGTCTTGTTGGTCTCGCGTGCCGGGGTGAATCCGGCCGCGAGGATCGCCGCGCCGAGCGCCGCGGTCTGTTCCGGTCCCGGGCCGACGAGACTGCGCACCGTGAGCTTCGTGGCGAGGCTGTTCGCGATCCCCTGGATATGGGTGCGGTCGCGTGCGACGAGACCGTCGCCCATGACGACGACCGCCTCGAGATTGTCCGGAATCCAGCCGAACGATCCGAGGGCCGTGGCGAGTTGGGCTGCCGGGGACGGAGCGCCCTGGGCGGGAGTGCGGTAGGCCTTGCCGGCGGGCACGCCCGAACGCACGAGGGTGACGGTCGAGCCGCCGTCGTCGAGGTGGAAGACCCCGACGAGCTGGCCCGGGGTCTCGGATATCTCGGAGGCGTACCAGGCGGCGGCCGCCTGCGCGTCGGACACGAGGTCGACGTGTCGCAGATCCGCATAGTCCAGGGCCGCGCGCAAGGTCGCGATGGTGTCCGGATCCCAGTGCGACGGGTAGGTCGCGGCGTAGCCGGGGTCGCTGTCGCGGTCCATGCCGCCGAAGGTGGGCAGCGGGTGGCACTCCCGCAGCAGGCAGTGGATGGCGGTGGCCATCGCGTCCTCGGCGCGGTACATGCGACCGTCGCTCGCGGTGATGCCCGATGCGTCGCCGACCCGCGTGAGGAAGCCCGCGATCGTGCGCGCTTCGTCGCCGTGCGCCACGCTGCCGAGTGACGTGTTGCCGTCGTGGTCGACGTGCAGGACGGAGTCGCGGGCGAGGACGACAGGGTCGGGAGTGCCGGGTTCGTTGGACGCGATGACCGCCGTGGACACGACTCGCCCGATCCGGAGGCCGACACCGATTGCCATGTCTTCCCTTCCCTCGAGAGGCTGCTCGTCCGTCTTGCCGGCGAGACCCGACTCGCTCCGGGTGCGCCGGACAAATGCACCGCTTCGGGCGCGAAGAACGATTGTGGCAGACAGGGTGGGAAGTGCCGACCTTACTTTCCGGTAAGTACGTGTTACAGTCCGTACCGCCGTGACGAGGGACACACGGCTCCGGTGGATCCAGGTGGAGGAACAACACAATGGGGCGTGCTCGGAAGTGGATGGCCGCGGCGGTGACCACGACGGTCCTCGCGGGTGGACTTCTCGGAACCGCGACGACAGCGGGAGCCGAGACGGACTTCTATCTCCCGCCGGATCCGCTGCCGACGAGTGCTCCCGGCGACGTCCTGCGCACGGCACCGTCCGATCTGGCGTTGCGCGCACCCGTCGCCGACGGTGTCTTCCCCGGTCAGGGCACCAAACTGCTGTACCGCAGCAACGACGCCAAGGGTGCGCCCAACGCGGTGAGCGGCACCTACATCGAACCGTCGACGCCGTGGGACGGTCCCGGCGACCGGCCGCTCGTCGCACTGGCCATCGGCACCCACGGTCAGGGTGACCAGTGCGCGCCGTCCCGCAACCTCGGGGCGCTCGTGAACTACAACCCGCCCCTCGACTTCTTCACCGAGTACGAGGTGCTGTCGATCAACGCGCTACTGCTGCGCGGCATCGCCGTGGTCGTCACCGACTACGACGGTCTCGGTACGCCGGGGCACCACACCTACGTGAACCGCGCCGCCGAGGCCCACGCTGTCCTCGACTCGGTGCGTGCGGCGCTGAAGCTCGAGAACGCGTCGGTGACGGAGAACAGCCCGGTCGGCCTGTTCGGTTACTCGCAGGGCGGCGGCGCGTCGGGCGCTGCGGCCGAGCTCGCACCCGAGTACGCCCCCGAACTGAACCTCGTCGGCGCCTACGTGGGTGCTCCGCCCGCCGACCTGGTGGCCACGCTGAAGCAGATCGACGGCACACTGCTCACCGGTGCCATCGGATACACGATCAACGGCCTGGCCGACGCCTACCCGGAGATCCGCGACGAGATCGACGCCGAGGTCAGCGATCACGGTCGCGAGATGCTCGCCGCGGTGGCGAACCAGTGCGTCCCGGAGACGATCGCGAACTTCGCGTTCCAGCGCACCGGCGACTACACCCGCACGGGTGAGCCCCTCGACGTCGTGCTCGAGCGCCTTCCCCAGGTCCAGAAGATCCTCGCGGAGCAGCGCATCGGCAACCGCACCCCGGCCGTGCCCGTCCTGCTCCAGCACGGCACGCAGGACGACACCGTCCCTTACGGTCAGGGCCGTCAGCTGGCGCTGGACTGGTGCGACAAGGGCGCGACGGTGCAGTTCCTGCCCAACACGACCCCGCCGATCCTGCCCGGCTTCATCATCAACCATGCGGTGCCGATGATCGGCGGACTGCCCGAGTCCGTCTCGTACATCGAAGCGCGACTGCGCGGTGAGCCCGCACCGTCGAACTGCGGAGCCTTCTGACGCTCCGACCGATCCACAACGGAGCCGGCCCGCACTCCCTTTCGGGATGCGGGCCGGCTCCGTGTGCGGGGACTACACCGAGTGTCGGGTGTCGATGATCCGGCGCGCGACGTTCGTCTCGGTCGACGGACCCGGTTCCCAGCGGGAGATCCACGGGCCGGTGCCCTCGCTCGGATCGAGCACGCCGCGCTCGAGCCACTCGTATCTACCCTCGAGAACGCCGGCCGCGGTGCGACGGTCCTCGGCGTCGGTGTTCGTCCACAGGGCGTCGAACAACTTCTCCACACGCAGCCGCGACTGCTTGCAGAAGGCGTCGGCCAGCTCGAAGGCCGCGTCGGCTCCCGGATGCCCGTCCACGCGTTGCCGTTCGGCGCGCACGCACACGGCGGTCGCGGCGAACAGTTCGGCCCCGATGTCGACGATCCGGCCGAGGAAGTTCTCCCGCTTCTCGAGTGCGGCCTGCCAGCGGGCCATCCCGTAGAAGGTCGAGCGGGCGAGCTTGCGTGAACTGCGTTCGATGTACCTCAGATGAGGTGCCAGGGAACCGAATTCGTTGTATGTCCGCGGTAACTGTCCCTTACCGGCGACGAGCTTCGGGAGCCACCGGGCGTAGAACCCGCTCGCCCGTACCGCGGCCTGCGCCTTCTCCTTCCCCGTCGAATCGGGGTCGGCGAGTTCGCCGGCCGCGCGCAGGTGGGCGTCGACCGCCTCGCGGGCGACGAGCAGACGCATGATCTCGCTCGACCCTTCGAAGATACGGTTGATCCGCAGGTCGCGGACGAGTTGCTCTGCGGGAACGGCTCGTTCACCGCGTGCCGCGAGGGACTCGGCGGTCTCGTAACCGCGTCCGCCGCGGATCTGCACGAGTTCGTCGGCGATGAGGCATCCCATCTCGCTCGCCCACAACTTCGCCAGCGCCGCCTCGATGCGGATGTCGTTGCGCTGCTCGTCGTTCATCTGCCCCGACAGTTCCACGACGGACTCGAGTGCGTAGGTGGTCGCGGCGATGAACGAGATCTTCGCGGCGACGGCCTCGTGTTCACCGACCGGCCTGCCCCACTGCACCCGCTCCGACGACCATTCGCGGGCGATCTTCAGCGCCCACTTGCCGGCGCCCGCGCACATCGCGGGGATGGCGAGGCGACCGGCGTTGAGCGTCGTCAACGCGATCTTCAGGCCGTCGCCCTCACGCCCGATGAGGCTCTCCTTCGGAACCCGCACCTTGTGCAGTCGGGTCACGCCGTTCTCGATACCGCGCAGGCCCATGAAGGAGTTGCGGCGTTCGACGGTGATGCCCGGCGAATCCGCTTCCACGACGAAGGCGGAGATCCCGCCGCGATGGCCCTCGCTCTTCGGTACACGGGCCATGACGACGAGCAGTTCGGCGACCACCCCGTTGGTCGTCCACAGCTTGACGCCCTCGAGTTCGTAGGCGCTGCCGTCCTCGACGGGAGTGGCGGTGGACGCGAGTCGGGCGGGATCGGACCCGACGTCGGGTTCGGTGAGCAGGAAGGCCGAGATGGCGCCACGCGCGCATCTCGGCAGGAAGCGCTGTTTCTGCTCGGGGGTGCCGGCGAGCTTCAGCGGTTCCGGCACGCCGATCGACTGATGGGCCGACAGCAGCGCGCCGATGCTGGGGTGCACGCAGGCGACGACCGTCAGGGCCCGGTTGTAGGCGACCTGCGACAGGCCGAGGCCGCCGTACTCCTGGGGGATCTTCATACCGAAGCAGCCGAGTTCGGCCAGTTCACGTACGTATTCATCGGGTATCCGCGCGTCGCGTTCGATGCGGCCGCCGTCCATCGAACTGCACGCCGCGCGCAGGCGTGCGAGGAACTCCTCGGTGCGGGAGTCCTCGTCGGGTGTCGGTCGTGGGAAGGGGTGGACGAGGTCGAGGGTGAGCCGTCCGAGGAACAGTTCCTTCGCGAAGGACGGCTTGTTCCACTCGGATTCGCGGGCCTGCTCTGCTACTTCGCGAGCCTGCCGCTCGGTTACTTCGCGAGCCTGCTGCTCGGTGACCTGTGGGGTTCGGACATCGGCGCTGTCTGCCATGACTGCCTCCGGGTCGCGTGCCTACTGGTGAGTATGCACCCGGATGTGTCGCTTATCACAGCTTCGGCCAAGTCGATCATGAAGCGACAGGGATGTGAACGAGATCACTGCCGGGGAGGTGGTCGGAGACGTGCCGGTACACCCGGACGCGCCTCCGCTCGAATCGTCACCGACGACGTGCCCCGCCCGTCACTCGCCGATCCCACCGCGGATCGGAACGGAGGTGGCCATGGAATTCCTGGCCTTCGTCCCCGTCCTGCTCACCTTCCTCGGCGCGCTCTACTTCGCGGCGCGCCTCATCGTCGACCGCGAGATCCGATCCGCGGAACGAGAATTCGGTACCGCGGACAGCGGTCAGGCCTCCGAGGTGTCGGTGGATTCGGGGGAGACCGGGGTCGACGCGGCCTCGCCGGTCGTCGTCGCGGCGGACTCTGCGGGCCGCACGCGCGGCGGTTCCGGAGCGATCGGAGGGTGAGCCGGACGGCGTCGCCGGTAGAGCACGACCCCGCCTGCGGCTGCGACGGCAACCGCGCCCGCGACGACGAGACCGACCCGCCTGCCCGTGCGCTCCGGTCGTGAGGAGGACTTCGCGGCACACCGCTCGGCCGCGGCACGCCGGGCCGCCGTGAGCAGTCCGCCCGCGACGTCCAGGCCCTTGCGGGCTGCGAACAGTCCGGCCGCACTCGAGCCCTGCGCGAGCGCTACCGCACCCTCGCCGGCCACGCGGAGAGCACCCGCGAGATTGCCGGATTCGTCGTGGCGTCGCACGAATGCCGGAAGCCACACGTCGTCGGTCTCGGCATGGATCAGCTTGCTCATGCGTCCACTCTTCCACACCACCCGGGACCTGAGGTCGTGACCGGAGGAGCGTGTCCCGCGCCGCCTGCCCTGCCCGGGAAGCGGGCAATGGCACCATGGTGGGGTGACTTCACCGCATCAGACAGCAACGGCCACGCTCCATACGAACCGCGGCGACATCGTGATTGCTCTCTTCGGCAACCACGCGCCGAAGACGGTCGAGAACTTCGTCGGCCTCGCTCAGGGCACCAAGGAGTACAAGACCCAGAACGCCAAGGGCGAGACCAGCGGTCCGTTCTACGACGGCGCGGTCTTCCACCGCGTCATCGACGGCTTCATGATCCAGGGTGGCGACCCCACCGGCACCGGCCGCGGCGGCCCGGGCTACCAGTTCGCCGACGAGTTCCACCCCGAGCTGCAGTTCGACCGCGGCTACCTGCTCGCGATGGCGAACGCCGGCCCGGGCACCAACGGCTCGCAGTTCTTCATCACCGTCGGCCCGACCCCACACCTCAACCGTCGCCACACCATCTTCGGTGAGGTCGTCGACGCCGAGTCGAAGAAGGTCGTCGACGCGATCGCGACCACCGCCACCGACCGCGGCGATCGCCCGGTCGACGACGTCGTGATCAACAGCATCACCATCTCCTGAGAGAGTTCCCATGACGAACCCCGGCTGGGGCTCCGCGGCCGAGGGTGGTGGCCCGCAGCCCCAGCCGCGGTGCGTTCGCCATCCCGACCGCCCGACCCTTCTCGCCTGCTCCCGCTGCGGCCGGCCCGCGTGCCCCGAGTGCCTGCGTCCCGCCTCGGTCGGTCAGCACTGCGTCGACTGCGTCGCCGCGGCCGAACGGTCGACACCGCAGGCCCGCACCATCGCCGGCGCACCCGTCCGCTCCGATCGGCCCTCGCCGATCGTGACGTACGTGCTCATCGCGCTGAACGTGCTCGTCTTCGGCATCACCGCCGCGCAGTCGGGCAGCGTGATGACCAACGAGCAGGGCTCGGCGCTGTTCCTCGACTGGGCGCTGTGGCCGCCCATCATCGCCGCGCACGGCGAGTACATCCGGATCCTCGGCAGCGGCTTCCTGCACTTCGGCCTGCTCCACCTGGCCGTCAACATGTT
Source organism: Rhodococcus sp. PD04 (assembly GCF_035918275.1). Lineage (NCBI taxonomy): Bacteria > Bacillati > Actinomycetota > Actinomycetes > Mycobacteriales > Nocardiaceae > Rhodococcus > Rhodococcus sp. PD04. The sequence goes on from NZ_CP142143.1 coordinate 32,972, forward strand.
CGCGCTGTGGGTGATCGGCCGCGACACCGAACTCGTGCTCGGACGCGCCCGGTACCTCTCGGTCTACCTCGTGTCGATCCTCGGTGGGTCCGCCGCGGTGATGTTCATGGAGACCGGTGCGGTCACCGCCGGAGCGTCGGGAGCGGTCTTCGGTCTGCTCGGCGCGCAGGCCGTCATCCTGCTGCGCCTGCGTCGCAGCCCGGCACCCGTGCTGACCATCGTCGGCCTCAACGTGATCATCAGCATCACCATCCCTGGCATCTCCCTGTGGGGTCACCTGGGCGGTCTCGTCGCCGGTGCCGCCGCGACCGCGGCCCTGCTCTACGCCCCGCAGTATCTCGGTGCCGGCACCGACCGGGACCGCATCGTGCGCACCGGGTGGATCGCGCTGGTCGCGGTCGTCGTGGTGACGCTGGTCGCGATCGTGCTCGCCGTCGTGCGGCTACGCGATCAACTGGGCGTCTGATCGGGCGCGAGATCGCGCACCGCCAACGCGGCGTGCACGTTCCGCGGGTCGGTGCCCAGATCCCACCGGCCGAAGATCATCAGGTTCTCCGTGCCGGTCGCGGAGTCGATCGTGTCGATCTCGAGCATCGGCACGCGCCGCCCGAAGCGCGGGTACTCGACGATCCGCACGCGGTGCAGGGCCGCGCGCGGGAACTCGCGACGACCCGTCAACCGCATCGTCGCGATCCCCGTTCCTCCGGGGAGCACTTCGAGACGCGGACGCTGCCGCAGTGCGAGCGCGACCATCACGAGGACGAGCACCGCAGCGAACCCCACCAGCACGCGACCGGCCGCGTCGGGAACCGCAACCGCGGCCGTCACGGCCAAGGCGATCCCGGCAGCCGACAACGCCGCTATCGCGGCGGGTGGCGTCGCCCACCGCAGCGGTGTCTCGTCGGGCATCTGCGTCCTCTTCCGATCCGTTCTCCGGGGACCCGTCACCGGGTTGTGCACAGTGTTATCCCCAGGTGGGGATGAATAACATCGATGTAACCCGAGCGGGCGCGGAGGTCAGCGCCAGTTCATCGTCATGATCAGACCGACCACCATGAACCCGAAACCGATCAGGAAGTTCCAGGCACCGAGATCGTTCATCCACGTGATCTGCTCGGCCGCGAGGTAGTAGACGATCAGCCACAGCAGCCCGATGACCATCAGGGCGAGCATCACCGTCACGTACAACGTGCTCGACGGCGTGCCCTTGACCTTCACCGGGGTGCGGCTCACCGTCCGGGTCGCGGAGACGTCCTTCTTGCGAACCTTCGACTTGGGCATGGTGTCCTCGTTCTCAGGACTCCACCCGTCGTGCGCGGATGGAGTGGTCGGTCAACTACCTGTTGAGATCACGCTAACGTAAGCCCAGGATCGGAGGTACGACGTGTCGGAACGACGACTGCGCGCGCCCGTGTGGGGTGTCGCGACCCTCGTCGTCTGCCTCGTGGCCGGTCTGCTCGTGGGCACCACCCGCGGAGTGTCCGAGGGCGACGAACTGCGCGCCGGCGACTCCCCGCGACTGTCCGATCTGGTCCGGGCCGCCCAGGAGAAGGCCGACGAACTGGCCGCCACCCGCGACGATCTCACTGCCCGCATCGACGAACTCCAGGACCGTGCCGCGGTGAACGACGAGGACGTCGCCGCAGTGCTCGACGACCTGTCCGCGATCGGGGACCCGGCCGGACTCGTGGCCCGGAGCGGTCCGGGCGTGACCGTCACCCTCACCGACGCGCCCCGTGATGACAACGGGCGCTATCCGTCCGGTGCCTCACCCGACGATCTCGTCGTGCACCAGCAGGACGTGCAGAGCGTGCTCAATGCGATGTGGGCCGGCGGTGCCGAGGCCGTGGCCATGCAGGACCAGCGGATCGTCGCGACGTCGGCACCGCGTTGCATCGGCAACACGCTGCTGCTGCACGGACGCACCTACTCACCGCCCTACGTCGTCACCGCGCTCGGCGACCCGGCACGGTTGCAGGCCGCGCTCGACGCCGAACCCGGGATCCGCATCTACAAGCAGTACGCGGCCCGCTATCAACTCGGGTACACGCAGCAGGCGTCGGAGGATCTGTCGGTCCCGGCCTACACCGGTAGTTCGTCCGCGCGCTGAGACATGCCCGGGCGGGTCGCCCTCTACCGAGCACCGGGCGGGTCGCCCTCTACCGAGCACCGGGCGGGTCGCCCTCTACCGAGCACTGAGTACCCTCGTCTCATGCGCATTCTCGTCGTCGACAACTACGACAGCTTCGTCTTCAACCTGGTCCAGTATCTGGGGCAGCTCGGAACGACGGCCGACGTGTGGCGCAACGACGACGAGCGGCTCACCGCACCGGGTGCTCTCGCGCGGGTCGCGAAGGAGTACGACGGCATCCTCCTCAGCCCCGGTCCGGGCACACCCGAACGCGCCGGAGCGAGCATCGACCTGGTCAAGGCATGTGCCGACAGCAGCACGCCGCTGCTCGGTGTGTGCCTCGGCCACCAGTCCATCGGTGTCGCGTTCGGCGCGACCGTCGACCGCGCCCCCGAGTTGCTGCACGGCAAGACCAGCCTGGTCCGCCACAACGGTGCCGGAGTTCTTGCGGGTCTGCCCAACCCGTTCACGGCGACCCGCTACCACTCGCTGACCGTGCTGCCCGAGACCATGCCCGCCGAACTCGAGCCCACCGGCCACACGGAGACCGGCATCGTCATGGCCTTGCGTCACGCCGAGCTGCCGATCCACGGTGTGCAGTTCCACCCCGAGTCGGTGCTCACCCAGGGCGGTCACCGGATGCTCGCGAACTGGCTCGCGGCCTGCGGCGAGGCGCCGGACGAGACGCTCGTCGCGCGCCTCGAGGCGCAGATGGCACGCGCGCTCGACGGCGGAGCCGCCTGACCCACTCCGTATCCGACGAGAAAGGCGCCGGTCCTTCGAGGACCGGCGCCTTTCTCGTCGTCAGCTCGCTCAGCGGATGCCGAGCACACCGACTCCCACGGAGATGGGCTGTTTCTTCGAGATCTCCGATCCCGGCGGCTGGGCCTGCGTGATCACGGTGCCGACGAGATCGACGTCGAGCGTCGCCTCACGCGTCTGCTGCAGCTGGGAGGCGTTGCCCGTCCAGCCGGCGCTGCGCAGCGCGGCGAGCGCATCCGAGACCGACCGGTTGGTGATGACGGGCATCTCGATGCGGTCGCCGTTGGACACCCGCACGGTCACCGTCGACCCCTGTTCGGTGGAGGCACCGCCGGCCGGGCTCGTCGACACGACAGTGCCCTCGGTCTCGCTGGAATCGATCTGTTCGACGACGACCTTGAAACCGGCGCCCTCGATGTTGTCGCTCGCCACCTCGACGGTCTGGCCCACGACGTTGGGGACGCGCACCAGTTCGGGGCCGGATCCCAAAGTGATGGTGATGGGGCTGTCGCGGTCGACGCTGGCTCCCGCACCGGGGCTCTGGTCGACGACGAGGTCCTCGTCGTCGGCATCCGACGGAGCGCGTCCGACGTTCGGGTCGAGCCGGAGACCGACGGCGGACAGCTCCTGGGCTGCGCGTTCCTGCGTCATGCCTTCGAGCCGCGGGATCTGCACCTGTTCCGGTCCGCTCGACACCTCGAGGGTGACGGTCGAACCTTCCTCGGCCTGGCTCCCGGGCACGGGACGGGTGTTGATGACGTTGCCGTTCGCGACGACCGGATCGCTCTTCTGCTGGATCGAGACCCGGAAGCCGGCGTTCTGCAGCTGGCTCTCGGCGAGCTCGGCGGAGATGTTGCGGACGTCGGGCACCGCGACCTGGGCGGCCGTCGAACCGGGGCCGAGCGACCACAGGAAGACGCCGACGATACCGACCACGGCGACTGCGGCGATGCCGAGCAGCACCTTCTTGAGAACCGAGCCGCCGCCGGAATCCTCGGCAGGTGCCCCGGCGGCACCGGCGGCCGCGACGCGGCTGTGCCGCCCCGTGTTGTTGTCGACGGAGTCGATCAGCGTCGTGCGGTCCTCGTCGGTCATCACCATCGGCGCACTCGGACGCTGCCCGCTCAGCACGCGGATCAGGTCGCTGCGCATCTCCGCGGCCGACTGGTAGCGGTTCGCGGGGTTCTTCGCCATCGCCTTGAGGATCACCGAGTCGAGCTCGGGCGGCACCGACGAATTCACCGACGACGGCAGCGGCGGATCCTCCCGCACGTGCTGGTAGGCCACCGCGACGGGCGAGTCGCCTTTGAAGGGGGGCTCGCCGGTGAGGATCTCGAACAGGACGCAGCCCACCGAGTACACGTCGGACCGGGCGTCGACCTGTTCACCGCGCGCCTGTTCCGGGGAGAGGTACTGCGCGGTGCCGATCACCGCGGCGGTCTGCGTCATCGGGCTCGCGGCATCGGAGATGGCCCGGGCGATGCCGAAGTCCATGACCTTCACCGCGCCGGCCCTGTTGATCATGACGTTGGCCGGCTTCACGTCGCGGTGCACGATCATGTTGCGGTGGCTGAAGTCCAGGGCCGCGCACACGTCGGCGATGATCTCCATCGCCCGCTTGGGGGTCATCGGACCGTCGGCGCGCACGATGTCGCGCAGCGTGTCGCCCTCGACGTACTCCATGACGATGTACGGGAGCGGCCCGGCCTCGGTCTCGGCCTCACCGGTGTCGTAGACGGCGACGATCGCCGGGTGGTTCAGCGCAGCGGCGTTCTGCGCTTCGCGCCGGAAGCGCAGGTAGAACGTGGGGTCGCGTGCGAGGTCGGCACGCAACACCTTGATGGCCACATCCCGGCCGAGCCGCAGATCCCGCGCGAGGTGCACCTCGGACATACCGCCGAAGCCGAGGATCTCACCCAGCTCGTAGCGGGAGGAGAGCTTGCGGGGTGTGGTCATGACGTTCCTTGGTTGTTCGTACCGTTGTCGGTTTCGGATGAATTGTCGTCCCCTCCACCGGCGGCCTCGGGGTCGGTCTCGTCGTCGCCGTCACCCTCCGCGCCGCCTGTGCCGCCGTCGCCGCCACCCGTGTCCTCCGCTGTGGTGGTCGTCGCCGTCGTCGTGGTCGGGACCGTCGTGGTGGTGGGCGGTTGCGTCGTGATCGGCTCGGTCGTCGGCTCCACCGTGGTCGTCGGCGGCTGCGTCGTCGTCGTGGTCGGAGGGGGTGTGAAGGTCTCCGTCTCGACGGGCGGCGGCAGCGGCACGAACGTCGTCGTGGTGGTCTGCGGCGGACGCGTCGTCGTGGTGGTCGCGCGGGTCGTGGTGAGTTGCGTCGTCGGCGACGGAGCGCTCGGGGTCTCCTCGTCGTCGCCGCCCAACAGCACGATTCCCAGAGTGACCAGGGCGAGCACCACTGCCGCACCTGCGGCCCAGGCCAGCGCTGTGGGACTCGGCGACCGTCGTCCGTCGTCGTCGGCGGGCACTCCCGCAGTCGGCGGACCTGCCACCGGCGGTCGGCCGGCCGTGGGCGGCTGGGCCGAGCGGGGAACCGACGAATAGGCCGTCTGGTCGTACTGCGTCGGGTGCAGGGCACGGGTCGAGGACGTGTGGGCCGTCGTCCCGGGAACGCCGGGCGGAAGCACCCGGTTGGCGCTGGTCACCGGCGGCACGTTGCCGGGCGGAGGCACGGGTCGTCCGGACCGCACAGCAGCGACGGCGTTGGCGAACTCGCCACCGTTCGAATAGCGGTAGGCGGGGTCCTTCGACATCGCGATCTCGATGAGTTCGCGCACCTCGGGCGGAAGATCCGTCGGCAGCGGTGCCGGGGTCTCCTGGACGTGCTTCATCGCGACGGTCACGACGCTGTCGCCGAGGAACGGGCGGCGTCCCGACAGCACCTCGTAGCCGACGACGGCCAGCGAGTACACGTCGCTCGCGGACGTCGCCTCCTGGCCCAGCGCCTGCTCGGGAGCGATGTACTGCGCGGTGCCCATCACCATGCCGGTGCGGGTGACCGGAGAGGCGTCGACCGCCTTCGCGATACCGAAGTCGGTGATCTTCACCTGGCCCGTCGGGGTGATGAGGATGTTGCCCGGCTTGACGTCGCGGTGCACCACGCCGGCGTTGTGGGCCGCCTGCAGGGCGCGTCCGGTCTGCTCGAGCATGTCGAGCGCATGCGGCAGCGACAGACGTCCGAGTCGCGACAGCACGGCGTTGAGCGGTTCGCCGTGCACGAGTTCCATCACGAGATAGGCGATGGACTGGCCCTCGGCGTCGGTGGTCTCGCCGTAGTCGAACACCCCGGCGATGCCGGGATGGTTGAGCTGGGCGGTGGTGCGGGCCTCGAATCGGAACCGGGCGAGGAAGTCCTCGTCGCCGGACAACTCGGCCTTGAGGACCTTGACCGCGACCCGCCGGTCGAGCCGGGTGTCGAGTCCTTCCCACACCTGACCCATTCCGCCGGTCGCGATGAGTCGCTGGAGACGGTAACGGTCGGCGATCATGGCGCCGCTGCTCAGAGCCATGTCAGCCTCCCTGTAATCCGGCCGAGATGACGGCCCGTCCGATCGGGGCGGCCACCGAGCCGCCGGTCGCGGCGAGAGCTCGGTCGCCGCCGTCCTCCACGATCACCGCGACGGCGATGCGGGGTTGTTGTGCAGGTGCGAATGCGATGTACCAGGTGTGCGGCGGGGTGTTCCGCGGATCGTTGCCGTGTTCCGCGGTGCCCGTCTTCGATGCGATCTGCACGCCCTGGATGGCACCGCCACCGCCGGCGTTGTTCTCGGCACCGATCATCAGGTCGGTGAGGGTCGCCGAGACCTCCGGCGAGATCGCCTGGCCCAGCGACTCGGGCTTGGTCTCCTCGAGCACCGTCAGGTCGGGTCCCTGCCGACGGTCGACGAGATACGGCTTCATGCGCACCCCGCCGTTTGCGATGGTCGCGGCGATCGACGCGTTCTGCAACGGAGTGAGGGCCACATCACGCTGACCGATGCTCGACTGGCCGAGTGCCGCGCCGTCCGGGATGGGCCCGACGGTGCTCGCCGCGACGGGCAGCGGCACGTCGAGGGTCTCGCCGATGCCGAGCTTCTCCGCCTGCGAGACCAGGGCCTCGCGTCCGTCGTCGATGCCCATCTCGACGAAGGCCGTGTTGCACGACCGCGCGAACGCCTCCCGCAACGTCACCGTCGGTGCGTCGCCGCACGCGGCTCCGCCGTAGTTCTCGAGGGTCGTCGCGGTGTCGGGCAGGGTGATCTGCGGTGCCGCGGTGAACTGTGTGTCGGGGGTGACGCCGTTCTCGAGCGCCGCCGCCGTCACGACGACCTTGAAGGTCGAGCCCGGAGGGTAGGTCTGGGAGATCGCGCGGTTGAGCATCGGCTTCTCGGGATCGGCGTTGAGCTCGTCCCAGGCCTGCGAGGTCGCGGCGCCGTCGTGTCCCGACAACCGGTTGGGGTCGTAGCTCGGCGTGCTCACCATCCCGAGGATCCTGCCGGTGCTCGGTTCGATCGCGACCACCGAGCCCGTGTAACCCTTCGAGGTCAGCTCGTCGTAGGCCACCTGCTGCACGACCGGATCGATCGTGGACACGACGTTTCCGCCGCGCGGGTTGCGACCCGACACCAGGTCGAACAGGCGACGACCGAACAGCAGGTTGTCGGAACCGTTGAGCAGCGAATCCTCGGACCGCTCGAGTCCGGTACTGCCGTACTGCATCGAGTAGAAACCGGTCACCGGCGCGTAGGCCAGCGGGCTCATCGGCTGGGCCGGCGGCGCCGGATATTCGCGCAGGTACTTGTAGCGGCTGTCGGTGGGCACCGACACCGCGAGAGCCTGGCCCGCCGCGACGATCTGTCCGCGCTGACGGGAGTACTCGTCGATCAGCACACGCGAGTTGCGCGGATCGGTGCGGAGATCGTCGGCCTTGATGACCTGCACGTAGGTGGCGTTTGCGAGCAGCGCGACGACCATGAACATCACGGCCATCGCGACCTTGCGGAGCGGACCGTTCATTCGCGCCCCATCATTTCCGTCTTGGCCTCGGCGATCGGCGTGGGCGCCTTCTTACGGGGGATCGCGGGTTGGCGGGCAGCGTGCGAGATCTTCATCAACAGAGCCAGGAGCAGATAGTTTGCGAGCAGCGACGAACCACCGTAGGACACGAACGGTGTGGTCAGGCCGGTCAGGGGGATCAACTTCGTGACACCGCCGACCACCACGAACAGCTGGACGGCGAGGGTGAACGACAGGCCGGCGGCGAGCAGCTTGCCGAAGCTGTCGCGCACCGCCAGCGCCGTGCGCATGCCGCGGACGACGAGGATCAGGAACAACAGCAGGATGGCGGCCAGGCCGATCAGGCCGAGTTCCTCACCGATCGCGGCGACGATGAAGTCGGTCTTCGCGAACGGCACCTGTCCCGGGCGTCCGCTGCCCAGGCCGGTGCCGGCGACCCCGCCGGTCGCGAGACCGAACAGCGACTGGGAGATCTGGTAGCCGGTGTTGTTGTAGTCGGCGAGCGGATCGAGCCAGGTCTCCACGCGCACCCGCACGTGACCGAACATCTGGTACGCCGCGTAGAAGCCGACGGCGAGCAGCGAGAATCCGATGATCAGCCAGCCGACACGTTCGGTCGCGATGTAGAGCATCACCAGCACGGTGGTGAACAGCAGCAGCGACGTGCCGAGGTCCTTCTCGAAGACCATCACGCCGATCGAGATGATCCAGGCCGCCAGGATCGGGCCGAGATCGCGGGCGCGGGGGAAGTCCATCCCCAGGAAGTGCTTGCCCGCGGTGGTGAACAGATCGCGTTTCGCCACGAGGACCGATGCGAAGAAGATGATCAGCAGGATCTTCGCGAACTCACCGGGCTGGATGCTGAAACCGGGCAGCCGGATCCAGATCTTGGCGCCGTTGACCTCGGAGAACCTGCTCGGCAGCAGGGCCGGGATCGCGAGCGCGATGAGGCCGATGAGACCGAGCGTGTAGCTGAACCGCGCGAGCAGGCGGTAGTCGTGCAGGAACACGAGCACGACGATGAACAGCGCGATGCCGAGCGCCGTCCACAGCACCTGCTGCGTCGCGTCGGGCGACGGCGGCGGAAGGCCCATGTAGCGGGCGTTCTCCTGGTCGGACAGGTCGAGCCGGTGGATGAGCACGAGTCCGAGACCGTTGAGCAGCGCGACGATCGGCAACAGCAGGGGATCGGCGTACTTCGCGAAGCGCCGGACCGCGAGGTGCGCGGCGAGGAACAGCGCCGCGAAGGTCACCCCGTACTTGAGCAGGTCGAGGGTCAGCGCCTGCTCCATCGAGACCTCGACGAGCATGAGCGACACGGTCGTGACACCGATGGCCGCGATGATCAGGGCCAGTTCGGTGTTGCGCCGGGTCGACTGGACGGGAGCCGGGGCGAAACCTCCCGGAGGGCTCGGGAAGGCCCCCACACCATGGGACACCGACATCAGGCGCCCACCCTGCAGTTCTGTCCGGGGATCTGGGGCGTGGGCTCGGGAGCCGGCTCCATGTTCGGAGCAGGCGCGCCGGGAGTCGGCTCACCCGGCTGAGGTTCGCCGGGCCGGGGTTCGCCGGGGAGCGGTTCACCGGGCTGGGAGGCCGGTGCCGGTTCGCCCGGCTGCGGCTCACCGGGCGCCGGGGGCTGCACCGCTGTCTCGGTGGGCGGGGTGCCGTTCGGTCCGGGAGCCGGCTGCGGCTCACCCGGCCCGGGGGCCGGTGCGGGAGTGGGCTCGGGTTCCTCCGGGGTGCACACCGGCAGCAGGTCCAGTTCGGCGAGCCGCTGCATCTGCTCGCGGGTGTCGTCGAGCGACCCCGACGGAAGACCGGCACGGACCTGCTCGCGGGCGGCGGGCCACAGATCGTCGACGAGCATCACCCGGCACGACGCGTTGGCGGGGTCGACGAGCGTGAGGTCGCCCTCGTCGGTGACGCACCCGACGCGCGCGGCCTCCTGCAGCGAGTAACCGAAGACGTCGCCGGGGATACCGCGCAGCACGGTCACACGACCGTCGTCGGCGCCGACGTAGTAGTTGTTGCGGATCAGCTGGCGGCCGACGAACAGGCCGCCGACCAGCACCGCGATGATCACGATGGCGGCGGCGGGCCACCACAGGCGGCTGCGCTTCTTCTTCGGCTCGGGCTCCGCGGTCTTGTTGATGACCCGCTTCGGGGTGGCGCGCGGCGGTCGCATCGCGGCGGCGCGACCCGCTGCGGCGGGGGAGTGTCCTCGTCGTCGTCCGCCGATGCCGCACCGGCGACGATCGGGTGCGACTGGCCGTAGTCGAGATCGATCACGTCGGCGACGACGACGGTGACGTTGTCGGGGCCGCCGCTGCGCAACGCCAGCTCGATGAGCCGGTCGGCGCACTCGTCGTGCGTGCCCTGCCGCATGGTGTCGGCGATCGTCTCGTCGCTGACGACGTCGGACAGGCCGTCGGAGCACACGAGGTAGCGGTCGCCGGCGCGGGCCTCGCGCACGGTCAGGGTCGGTTCGACCTCGCTGCCCGTCAGGGCGCGCATGATCAACGACCGCTGCGGGTGCGTGTGCGCCTGTTCCGGGGTGATACGGCCCTCGTCCACGAGCGACTGCACGAAGGTGTCGTCGCGGGTGATCTGGGTGAGCTGACCGTCGCGCAGGAGATAGGCGCGGGAGTCGCCGATGTGCGCGAGGCCGAGCTTGCTGCCGGCGAACAGGATGGCTGTGAGCGTCGTGCCCATACCGTCGAGTTCGGGCTCTTCCTCCACCTGGTCGGCGATCGAGGCGTTGCCTTCGCGGACGGCCGCGGCGAGCTTGCCGAGGAGGTCGCCGCCCGGCTCGTCGTCGTCGAGGTGGGCAAGCGCCGCAATCATCAGTTGCGAGGCGACCTCACCGGCTGCGTGGCCGCCCATGCCGTCGGCGAGGGCGAGCAGGCGGGCACCGGCGTAGACGGAGTCCTCGTTGTTGGAGCGCACGAGGCCGCGGTCGCTGCGGGCGGCATATCGGAGTACGAGGGTCACGGGCGGAGCTCGATCACGGTCTTGCCCACACGGACCGGGGTTCCGAGCGGGACACGGACAGCGGTGGTGACCTTCGCGCGGTCGAGATACGTGCCGTTCGTCGACCCGAGGTCTTCGACGTACCAGTCGGAACCTCGCGGCGACAGGCGTGCGTGGCGCGTGGACGCGTAGTCGTCGGTCAGCACGAGTGTGGAGTCGTCGGCACGGCCGATGAGAACCGGTTGGGTGCCGAGCGTGATCCTCGTGCCTGCCAGCGCGCCCTGCGTGACCACCAGGTACTTGGCGGTCTTGTTGCGGCTCAGCGTCGGCAGCACCGACTGCTTGGGGGAGTAACGCGGGAGCGGTCGCGCGGCACCGGCGTAGATGTCGGACCGGAGCGTGCGCAACACCGCCCATACGAACAACCACAGCAGGAGGAGGAATCCCGCTCGGGTCAGCTGCAGAATCAGCCCCTGCACGGTGCATCCTCCTTCGGGGTAGTCGACCGGTCGTGTTCCTGGTCGTGCGGTCACTCACAATACGGACACCGGACGACTCCATGCAGCGTCCGACGCGCTGTCACACGCGTCGGACGGTATGAACGGGTCCGGTCGGTCCTTCGATACCGGCTGATCAGAGGATGCGCACGAGGATCTCGGAGTGCCCGGCGCGAATCACGTCACCATCGGCGAGCTGCCAATCCTGCACCGAGGCGCCGTTGACCGTCGTGCCGTTCGTCGACCCGAGATCGGAGAGCATCGCGACCTGGCCGTCCCAGCGGATGTCGATGTGGCGACGCGAGACGCCGGTGTCGGGCAGGCGGAACTGTGCGTCCTGGCCGCGGCCGATGATGTTGCTGCCCTCGCGGAGCTGGTAGTAGCGACCGCTGCCGTCCTCGAGCTGGAGCGTCGCGGTCAGCACCCGACCGGCAGTCGGAGACTGGTAGCCGGCCTGCTGGTAACCCTGGTCGTAGCCGGGGGCCGCGGCGGCGTAATTCTGGTCGTAGCCGCCCTGCTGCGCGCCGTACTGCTGGTCGTAACCCGGCTGTGCGTAGCTCTGCTGACCGTAGGCCTGCTGGTCGTAGCCGCTCTGCTGGTAACCCTGGTCCTGGTAGCCCTGGTCGTAGCCGGGCTGGGCGTAACCCTGCTGGCCGTAGGCCTGCTGGTCGTAGCCCTGCTGCGGGTAGTCCTGGCCGTAGTCCTGGCTGTACGCCTGCGGCTGGGCGCCCTGAGCACCGTAGGCCTGCTGGTCGTAACCGCCCTGGTCGTAGCCGCCCTGTTGGTAGTCCTGCTCGCTGTAGGCCTGGCCGTAGGCCTGCTGGTCGTAGCCACCCTGCTGGTCGTAACCGCCCTGAGCCTGGTCGTAGCCGGCGTTGCCGTAGCCCTGGTTGTAGCGCTGCTCCTGGCCGACGTGCGCGTGACCGTTGCGTGCGTACTGCGGTTCCGCCTCGGCGGGGTCACGGCTGGGGTCGTAGCCGGGGTTCTGCGTCATTGGGCCAGCTCCTGGTTCAGAGGTCACGGGTGGGCGGTTCTGTGGGTTCCGCGGTGACGGAGCACGCGTCGCTGAGCGCCCCGCATCGGGATCTACCGAGCCGCGAGTCCGGAACTGCCCGGTGTGCAGTGCCGACGACGACTCGAAGACGACTTGGATCTCACCGTATGTCTGCCATCCCTGTTCTCGGATGAAGTCCTCAAGGTGACGGGAGAATGCCTTCACAGTCAAGTCCCGATCCGCTGCGAGGGCGTCGTGATCGGTTTCGCTGATCGTGATGACGTAGTGATTGGGGGCGAGTATGTGGCCCCGATCGAGCTGTTGGACGCCGTCCGTTGCCTCCTGCTGCAGCGCCGCCTCGACTTCCTGGGGCACGACGCCGCCGCCGAACACGCGGGCGAAAGCGTCGCCGATCGCGGCCTGGAGTTTGCGCTCGAAGCGCTGGGCGATACCCATGGCGACCCCCTTTCCGTACTCAGCGTGTCGCAATGCAGATCTCGTCACTGCATGGTATCCACTTTTCCCCGGATTCGACCCTGCGGTATTCGGCACGTCTCCGACGGATGTGCTCGGCGAGCGAGCCGGTGGCGCTCGCAGCCCTCTGACCAGGCGAATAGTCGTTTGGCTTCGGTGTGTGTTACTGTTTTCGGCGTTGCTCGGGCGAGTGGCGGAATGGCAGACGCGCTGGCTTCAGGTGCCAGTGTCCTTCGGGACGTGGGGGTTCAAGTCCCCCTTCGCCCACAGGGTGCAGTTCCACGAACTGTGACGGACGAGGCCACGAACTCTTCGGAGATCGTGGCCTCGTCCTTTTTCGTTCCCGTTTTCCTGGGCCGGCCCCGGTCCCGGCTACTCGCCCGGCCGACTCCGCGGTACCGGCACGCCCGCGGGCACCCGGGTGCGTCGATTGCCGTGCGCGGCGGCGAGTTGCGGCCCGGTGACATACAGCGCGAGGGACAGATCGGCATCCTCCACCCGCGCGCCGCGGAGGTCCGCCCCGAGCAGATCCACCCCCGCGAGGTCGCATCCTCGGAGATCGGCACCGATGAGCAGCGCGTTCCTCAGGTCGGCGCCGCACAACCGGTGGCCGCGCAGATCGGTGCCGGCGAGGTCGGCTCCCGGGACCAGATCGGGATGCATCGGTGCGTCGTCCGCGAAGTACGAAGCCCGCACCTCCGCGCTGACCTCCAGCAGGACCGGTCGAACGGATGCGCGTATCTCCCCGATCCCGAGGGACTCGAGTTCGTCCACGCTCCGGCGGGTCAGGGTGGCAAGGGATTCGACGAGCTCCCGCGCGGCGTCCGCGATATCCGGATCGTAGGTGCGCTGCTGGGCCTCGAGCAGGTGCCACATCATCTCGTGCAGCTCTTTCGCAACGGCGAATGCCGAGAACATCCGGTCGCGAGTGTCGGGTCGGTCCCGCCAACTCATGCCGGCGAACAACCGCTGGGAGACCGCCTGTCCCGCACCGAAACAGTCGAAGACGGTGCAGCCGCGGAATCCGCGGGACGGCAGCGTCTCATGGATGGTGCACGAGAAGCGCCCGTCGAGATGCCGACACGGTGACCCGGCGGGCTTGTCCTCGGCGAAGTCCGAAGACCTGGTGAATCCGAAAGCCGTGCAACACAGTGCGAAACACCGGCTGCAGTCGCCCCGGAGGTCGGATCGATGGACGGTCGGCGACGGGGACGAGTGAAGCGATGGGGTGAACATGTGAACTCCGAGAGTCGATTCCGATGTACGACGGGATCGGGGAACCCTGGCGCGGGTTCCCTCTCGGTGCACACCGAATCACCGCCGCCTGCAGGCGCGGTTCGCGGATAGCGCGGGACATCTGTCTCACGGATACACGGTGCTGATCACTGGACCCGAAAATACCAGTCGGCACGCGCGGTGTCAGCGGGCCCGACGGCTGTCGTCGGACCTCGGGAAGACCACCTCGGGAAGACCTTCGCCTTCAGGCGCTCGCCTCGCGCGACCCCACCTGTGTCAGGGTGAGGCGCAGCAACTCGTCGAGGGCCTCACGACTACGTGTCAGGCACGCGATCCGGCCGTCGAGATCCTCGATCTCGTCGACGAGACGGGCGGCGAAGTCTCTGTCGCACTTGCTCGTCCACACGACCTCCCGGTCGACGCGCTGCTCGAGGACGATCGAGACCAGACGTGTGGGCACGCCCGAGGTGACGAGGTCGCGGATCAGTTTCGCGCGTGCCACGTCGTCGTCGGTGTAGTCGCGGTAACCGTTCGCACCCCGTCTCGGATGGATCAGACCTTCCTGTTCGTAGTACCGCAGCATCCGGGTGCTGAGGCCGGTTCGCCGGGACAGCTCGCCGATTCGCATGACTCTCCCCGTTTCGGGCTTGACCTTGACACTGATGTCAATGTTCAGCATGGTGCCATGACCGATACCGACGCACGTGATCCGGCGAGAATTCCGCCGGCGACGACAGTTCCGAACGCGTCTTCGACGGATCACCCACTTCCCTGGGCGACGCTCGTCGCCCTGGCCTTCTCGACCTTCGCGACGGTGACCGTGGAGATGCTCCCGTCCGGTCTCCTCCCGCAGATCGGAGGCGGCCTGGGCGTCGAGCCTGCCGTGGTGGGAGGCCTGGTCACCGCGTGGGCGCTCACGATCGCCGTGAGCAGCATGCCGCTGGTCCGGGTCACGCGGAACGTCCGCCGCACCCGGCTGCTCCCGGCCGCACTCGCCGTGGTGGCCGCCGCAGTACTGGCGACATCGCTCGCTCCGACCTTCGAGATCGCTCTCGCGGGCCGGATCGTGTCCGCGGCCGCGCACGGCGTGTTCTGGGCGGTGATCGTCGTGTACGTCTCCGAGATCGTGCATCCCGACCGGATCGGGAGAGCCTTGGCAATCGTGCTCGCGGGTCCGGCCGTCGCGGGACTGGTGGGCCTTCCGATCGGGGCGGCACTGGTCGACGTCGTGGGCTGGCGCGGCGTCTTCGGTGGCGCATCGGCGGTCCTGGCGATCACCGCGATCGCTCTCGCGCTGATCCTCACCGACCCCGGGAGGGCCACCGGAGACGGTGGGAGTTCCGGGCCGGGCGAGCGCACCTCGGGCTCGGGATGGGACCGCAGCGCGATTCCGTCCACAGGCACGGCCCTGGCGGGAACACTCGTGCTCCTGGGGCATTTCGTGTTGTTCACCTACATCTCGATGATCGTCACCGATGCGGCCCGGTTCGGATCCGGATCGCTTGCGATCGTCCTGGCGGTGTTCGGAGCGGCCGGCGCTGTCGGTGTGACCGTCTCCGGATGGCTGTCGGACCGCTGGCCGAGAGCAACCGTCCCCGCCGCGGTCCTCGTCCTGCTCACCGCGTTCGTCATCGTGGCCGTCGCGCCGACCGTGCCGGTGCTGTTCGTGATCGCGATCGTGCTGTGGGGACTCGTCTCCGGGGTGTTCCCGCCTGCGATGCAGGTCCGGGTCCTCCGGCTGGCATCCGCGCGGTTCCGCACGACCGCCGGCGGGGTGGTGGTCGCGACCTTCAATCTCGGTGTGGCCGCCGGTGCCGCTCTCGGGGGCATGGTGGTCGGTTCCGGCGTCGACCGTCTGGCTCCGGCGGCCCTGGTCGTCAGCGCGATCGGTGGAGTCGCTCTCGTGATCCTCGCCCGGACGGCACCGGTTCCGTCTCCGTGATCCGGGCGGCGTCCGATGACTTCGCGGGGTCCACGGGGTCTTCCTCTTCGTACCGGTCGATGGGGATGTGAGGAGAAGAGGGTGGCCCAGTTGCTGCGAGTACAGAACTTTTCGGTGTCGAGCGACGGTATCGGCGCGAGACAGAACCAGAGCTTCGAGAGTCCTTTCGGCCTGGATCCGGGTCCGATGTTCGAGTGGGCCGGCGCCACGGCGAGTTGGCACCTGCGCACCGAACCCGGCGGGAGCCGGGGACTCGACGACTACTTCATCCGGGACTTCTCCTGCAATATCGGCGCGGAGATCATGGGACGCAACAAGTTCGGTCCTCAGCGGGGCCCGTGGCAGGACCACGATTGGCAGGGCTGGTGGGGTGACGAGCCGCCGTTCCACACCCCCGTGTTCGTTCTGACCCACCACGCACGTCCGTCCTTCACACTCTCCGATACCACCTTCCACTTCGTGGACGGCGAACCGACCGCGGTGCTCGAACAGGCCCGCGCCGCCGCACAGGGTAAGGACGTCCGCCTCGGAGGCGGCGTCTCCACCATCCGCGAGTTCCTCGACGCCGATCTGATCGACACGATGCACGTCGTGGTGTCGCCGGTGCGGTACGACACCGGTCTGAAGCTCTGGGAATCCCCGGACGAGCTACGGGACCGTTTCCACCTCGAGGTCGTGCCCAGTGCGAGTGGGGTGGTGCATCACCTGTTCTGGAGGAAGTGAACGCCCGCGACCGGCGCATAATGGGGGTGGGGTCAGGAGGTCGTCATGCGTGCTCTGAGTGGCCTACTGGATGTCGTGCTCGGACTTCTCACCGCCCTGCTCGGCACCGTCCTGGGGATCGTCGCTGCGGTGGTGATGCTCCTGGGCGCGGTGTTGTGCGTGACGATCCTGCTGATCCCGCTGGGCATCCCCGTCATCCGGCTCTCCCGCCGGCTGTTCACCCTCGCCGGGAAGATGATGCACGTGCCGTGAGTCCCGCGACCTATCGATGACGAGGCGCTCGGCCATCTCGTGAGGTGCTCGGGCAGGTCCTTCGCAGGCCTGCGGAACCCTCTTCGGATCGACCCCGCATTCTCGGGAATGCGGGGTCGACTTCTGTATCCGTCGTGACGTCATGGGCCTCTACCTGCGCAGATGCACGGCATACTCCATTGGTTGCCGCGTATACCCTAGGGGGGTATGGTATCGGTCAGGACGACCGACGCGACAAGGACGACTCCGATGCCGAATACCCCGAGCGAGACCGTGCACACCGATGCCGTCGCACACGACGACGCACATCAGCACAGCTACATCGCCAACAACACCAAGGCCGACTACCTCAAGCGACTGCGTCGTATCGAGGGGCAGGCCCGTGGCCTGCAACGGATGGTCGAGGAGGAGAAGTACTGCATCGACATCCTCACGCAGATCGCGGCGATGAAGAAGGCCCTCGGGGCCGTCGCGCTCGGTCTGCTCGACGAGCACATGGCGCACTGCGTGGCCGGTGCCGTGCGCGCCGGCGGCGACGAGGCCGACCTCAAGTTGAAGGAAGCCAGCGACGCCATTGCGCGACTCGTCCGCTCCTGATCGTCCCGACCCGTTCACGACCCGTATCCGAGGAGTTCCCATGAGCCAGACCAGCACCTACACCGTCACCGGCATGACCTGCCAGCACTGCGTCGCGTCGGTCACCGAGGAGGTCCAGGAGATCCCGGGCGTCGAGAACGTCGAGGTCGATCTTGCCACCGGTGCCGTCACCGTCACGAGCGCCGAGTCCCTCGACGATGCCGCCGTCGCGGCCGCCGTCGAGGAGGCCGGTTACAGCCTCGCATGAACACCCCGGCCAAGCTCACCGGCTTCGTCGCCGCCGTAGCCGCAGTTTTCGGTATCGCGCTGCTCGTCGGCGCGACCGTCGGCCCGGTGGAGGAGCAGACCGAGGATCCGGCCGTGAGCGCCCACGACGCCGGTCACGGTGAAGACACCGCCACCGGCAGTGCCGCGGAAACACCTGCCGCGGAAACACCTGCTGTGGAAGACATCCCGGGAGGTCTGATGACGTATCGGAACGGTTATACCCTCGCGCTCGCCGAGAAGAATCTCGAGTCGGGTGAGGACAGGAACCTGACATTCGCGATCCACGGTCCCGACGGCGCGCCGGTGACCGACTTCGACGTCACCCACGACAAAGAGCTGCACCTGATCGCCGTGCGCCGCGACTTCACCGGTTTCCAGCACGTCCATCCCGTGCTCGACGAGAACACCGGCATCTGGTCCGTCGACGTCGACCTCACGCCCGGCACGTGGCGGGTCTTCACCGACTTCACTCCCACCGGGGGAGAGGCGCTCACGCTGGGCACCGACCTCGCGGTGGCGGGCGAATTCGTCCCTGCCCCAACGGAAGCCGATAACCGCACCGCGACCGTCGACGGCTACGAGGTCACCCTCGACGGCGACCTGTCGTCGGGTGGTGACGCGATGCTCACCCTCACCGTGAGCAAGGACGGACAGCCAATCACCGACCTGCAGCCCTATCTCGGTGCCTACGGACACCTGGTGGCACTGCGCGGCGGCGACCTCGCCTATCTCCACGTCCACCCGGACGGGACACCCGGCGACGGCACCACACGACCCGGTCCCGAGGTCGTCTTCCACACCTCCGTCCCGAGTGCCGGCACCTATCACCTCTATCTCGACTTCCAGCACGACGGAGTGGTTCGCACCGCGGCGTTCACCCTCACCGCTGGGGGCACCGGCGAGGTGCAGTCGGGGTCCGGCGCGCACGGTGACCACAGCCATTCCGGCCGCTGACGGCCCTTTTCCCGAGGAGACACACATGACCACGCAGAGTCAGCCGGTCGCCGCCGAATCGATCGAACTCGCCATCACCGGCATGACCTGCGCATCCTGCGCCAATCGCATCGAGCGCAAGCTCAACAAGCTCGACGGCGTCACCGCGACCGTCAACTATGCCACCGAGAAGGCGAAGGTCACCTACCCCGACGACCTGACACCCGAGCAACTCGTCACGGTCGTCGAACAGGCCGGCTACGGCGCCGCACTGCCGCCGCCGCCCGCGCAGGGGGCCGACCGGACCGATGACGTGCCAGAAGCCGATCCCGTTGCGGCGCTTCGTCACCGGCTCGTCGTCTCGGCGATTCTGACGGTGCC
Source organism: Rhodococcus sp. PD04 (assembly GCF_035918275.1). Classification (NCBI taxonomy): domain Bacteria; kingdom Bacillati; phylum Actinomycetota; class Actinomycetes; order Mycobacteriales; family Nocardiaceae; genus Rhodococcus; species Rhodococcus sp. PD04. Next base: position 52,141 of record NZ_CP142143.1, read on the forward strand.
GGTGATCGCGATGGCGATGATCCCGGCCCTGCAGTTCACCAACTGGCAGTGGCTCTCGCTCACCCTCGCCGCACCGGTTGTGGTGTGGGGTGCGTGGCCGTTCCACCGGGCGGCGTGGATCAACCTGCGCCACGGCACGTCCACGATGGACACCCTCGTGTCGCTGGGAACCCTTGCCGCCCTAGGGTGGTCGGTCTACGCCCTGTTCTGGGGCACGGCGGGTGAACCGGGGATGGTCCACCCGTTCGAGTTCACCATCGAGCGGGGCGACGGCAGCGGCAACATCTATCTCGAGGCCGCGGCCGGTGTCACGACGTTCATCCTCGCCGGACGCTACTTCGAGCAACGGTCGAAGCGACGCGCAGGCGCCGCCCTGCGTGCCCTGCTCGAACTCGGGGCCAAGGACGTCGCGGTCCTCGGACCGGACGGGACCACCGAAACCCGGGTGCCGGTGGAGCAGTTGGCGGTCGGGGATCTGTTCGTCGTACGGCCGGGCGAGAAGATCGCCACCGACGGTGTGATCGAGCGGGGCACGTCGGCCGTCGACGCGTCGATGCTGACCGGTGAGTCCGTTCCCGTCGAGGTCGGTGTGGGCGACAGTGTCGTGGGCGGCACGGTCGACGTGGGTGGACGACTCGTGGTGCGCGCGACCCGCGTCGGCTCCGACACCCAGCTCGCGCAGATGGCGAAGCTGGTGGAGGACGCCCAGAACGGCAAGGCCCAGGTGCAGCGCCTGGCCGACCGGATCTCCGGCATCTTCGTGCCGATCGTCCTGCTGATCGCCGTCGGCACGCTCGGTTTCTGGCTCGGCACCGGCAACGGAGCCGCGGCGGCCTTCACCGCGGCGGTCGCGGTGCTGATCATCGCCTGCCCCTGTGCCCTCGGCCTCGCCACCCCGACCGCGCTGATGGTCGGTACCGGTCGCGGCGCCCAGCTCGGCATCCTCATCAAGGGACCCGAGGTCCTCGAGTCGACCCGTTCGGTCGACACCGTGGTCCTCGACAAGACCGGTACGGTCACCACCGGCCGGATGACCCTGCGCGAGGTCGTCGCCGACGACGGTGAGAACGCCGACGACGTGCTGCGGTACGCCGGGGCACTCGAGTCGGCGTCGGAACACCCGATCGCACGTGCCGTCAGCGATGCGGCGGCGGACAGGTTCGGCGGTCTGCCCGAGGTCGAGGACTTCACGAACGTCGAGGGTCTCGGCGTTCAGGGAGTGCTCGTCGACGGCGACACGAGCCGCGCCGTGCTGGTGGGACGCCCGAAGTTGCTGGCCGACTGGTCACAGCATCTCTCCGAGAAGTTGCAGCAGGCGTTCGAGCAGGCCCAGAAGTCCGGTGGCACGGCCATCGCCGTCGGCTGGGACGGTAAGGCGCGCGGCATCGTGGTCGTGGCGGACGCGGTCAAGCCGACCTCTACGAAGGCCGTCGCCGAACTGCGGGAACTCGGTCTGCGTCCGATCCTGCTCACCGGTGACAACGCCGCCGTCGCGCACACCGTGGCGGCCGAGGTCGGCATCGACGAGGCCGACGTGATCGCCGACGTGCTGCCCACCGACAAGGTCGATGTGGTCGAGCGACTCCAGCGCGAGGGTGCGGTGGTCGCGATGGTCGGCGACGGTGTCAACGACGCCGCGGCGCTCGCCCGGGCCGACCTGGGTCTGGCGATGGGCACGGGCACCGACGTGGCGATCGAGGCGAGCGACCTGACGTTGGTCCGCGGCGACCTGATGGTCGCGGTCGACGCCATCCGGTTGTCGCGCCGCACGCTGACGACGATCAAGGGCAACCTGTTCTGGGCGTTCGCGTACAACGTCGCGGCTCTGCCGCTGGCGGCCGCGGGCCTGCTCAACCCGATGCTCGCCGGTGCGGCGATGGCGTTCTCGTCGGTGTTCGTGGTCTCCAACAGCCTGCGACTGCGACGGTTCCGCGCACACGCGGCCTGACCGCTTTCGGCTGCAGCGAGGAGGACGGCCTGTCAGGATCGGATCCATGACACAGCCGTCCTCCTTCCGTGCCCTGGTCGTCGACGACACCGACGACGACCAGGTGGCACAGTTCCGCGAACTGACCGACACCGACCTTCCCGACCACGACGTCCTCGTCGAGGTCGAGTACTCCTCGCTGAACTACAAGGACGGTCTCGTGATCGCGGGACCGCAGAAGATGGCGCGACGCACCCCGCTGGTCGCCGGAGCCGATCTCGCCGGGACCGTCCTCGAGAGCAGCAACCCCGACTGGAAGCCGGGCGACCGCGTCGTCGTCAACGGCTGGGGTCTGTCCGAGACGCAATCGGGCGGGTACACCCGGCGCCAGCGTGTGAAGCCCGAATGGCTCGTCCGCATCCCCGACGCCTTCTCCACCCGCGACGCCATGGCCATCGGCACCGCCGGCTACACGTCCGCCCTGTGCCTCGACGCGCTCGAGCGGTACGGGATCGCATCGGACGCGGAACTGCTCGTCACCGGCGCGGCCGGTGGCGTCGGGTCGATCGCCGTCGCCCTCGCCGCTGCCGCGGGACACACGGTCGTCGCCGCGACCGGCCGTCCCGAGACCCACGACTTCCTGAGCGAACTCGGTGCGTCGTCGTTCGTCGACCGCGCCGAACTGCAGGGCAAGGGCCGGCCCCTGGGCAAGGAACGCTGGGATGCCGCGGTGGACGCGGTGGGCGGTTCGACGCTCGTGAACGTGCTGTCGCAGATTCGCTACGGCGGTGCCGTCGCCGCGTGCGGTCTCACGGAGTCGCCGTCGATGCCCGATGCCACGGTGATGCCGCACATCCTGCGCGGCGTCGCCTTGCTGGGCGTCGACTCGGTGATGGCGCCGGCTCCGCTGCGCCGGTCGGCGTGGGATCGTCTCGCCCGCGATCTGCCTGCGAGCGCCCTGGATTCGCTGTCGCGGGTCGAACCGCTCTCGGACGTCCCGCGACTCGCCGAGGAGATCCTGGCGGGCAAGGTGCGCGGCCGGGTGGTCGTCGACGTCACCGCCTGAGAACGGTTCCGGAGAACGACCGGTGGGCAGCCACTTCGACAAGTGACTGCCCACCGGGCCGAGACGGACGGACGCTACGAGGACGCGTGGACCTCGCGCTCGTTGGGCACGCAATGCGTCATCTGCAATCCGGTCACATCACGGGGACCGTTCTTGCCGAGATTCGCTGCGCGTTGCAGTTCGTCCTCGTCGAGGGTCTGGCTCTGCAACGGAGGTAGATCCCGTACGTCGTTGGCACTGATACCGAGTCCGTCGCCGACGCGTTGTCCGAGCTCGTCGTCGCACATGAAGAAGTGCCACACCATCCGCTCCTGCACGTCGCGGACGGCCTGTCCGATACCGCCGACGAGGTTCTTCACCAGGTCGTCCTTCTCCCACTGCTCCATGAGCTGGTAGCGCTGACCGGCCTGCTCGTAGTCGTTGGTACGCGGAATACGTTTGCGCGTGAGACGACCCCGGATCTCCGGCCCCTGATCGTCGTGGGTCGGGAACTCGGCCTCGCGCAGACCGCCGGTGATGGACGGTTCGTAGTTCACGTGCGGGTTGTCGCCGACATCGTCGACGCCGTATGCCATCGGTCCGCCCTGCTGATTGGTGGCCACGTGGGCGTTCTTCGCCGAGTTGACCGGAAGTTGCAGGTAGTTGGGACCCACCCGGTAACGCTGCGTGTCGGAATAGGAGAACGTGCGTCCCACGAGCATCTTGTCGTCGGAGAAGTCGAGTCCGTCGACGAGGACGCCGGTGCCGAAGGAGATCTGTTCGTTCTCGAGGAAGTGATTCTCGACGTTGCGGTCGATCACCATCCTGCCGACCGGCATGGCGGGGAATTCGTTCTCCGGCCAGACCTTCGTGTCGTCCAGGGGGTCGAAGTTCAACTCCGGATGGTCGTCGTCGCTCATCATCTGTACGCGCAGTTCCCATTCGGGATGGTCACCGCGCTCGATGGCCTCGTACATGTCCTTGCTGGCATGCCCGAGATCGTGCGCCTGAATGGCCGCCGCGTCGTCCTCGGTCAGGCTCTTGACACCGATCTTCGGAATCCAATGGTATTTCACGAGGTGTGTCACGCCCTCGGCGTTGACCCACTTGTAGGTGTTGACCCCGAAGCCCTGCTGAGTCCGGTAGTTGGCCGGAATGCCCCGGGGACTGAACAGATTCACCAGCATGTGCATTGCTTCGGGGGTCTGCGACATGAAGTCGAAGATGCGTGCGGGTTCCTGCCGGAAAGTGACGGGGTCGGGCTTCAGCGAATGGATGACGTCGGGGAACTTGATCGCGTCGCGAATGAAGAAGACCGCGAGGTTGTTTCCGACAAGATCCCAGTTACCGTCCTCGGTGTAGAACTTGACCGCGAAACCTCGCGGATCGCGAGCGGTTTCCGACGAGTCGCGTCCACCGATGACCGTGGAGAGCCGGATGGCGACGTCGGTCCGCTTCCCCGGCTCGGCGAAGAGTTTCGCGCGCGTGTAGTTCGTGATGGGTTCATCGCCCCATTTCCCGGTGGCTTCGAAATATCCGTAGGCGACGAAACCGCGCGCGTGCACCACTCTTTCCGGAATGCGTTCTCGATCGAAATGGCTGATCTTTTCGAGGAACTGATAGTTCTCCAGCGTCGCGGGTCCGCGTGGGCCCACCGTCCGCTGATTCTGGTTGTCGTATACGGGATGGCCCTGGCGGTTGGTCAACACACGTCGGTCGTCTCTCCGGGCCGGGCCCTGCGACGAAACATCGGTCACGGTGTTCTCCCCTCGGATGCAGTTGATGGGCTTTCTCGTAATCGAGTTGTCGACCGTCCTGTGCGGCGGCGACATCCCTTTCACTATTACGTTCTTTCCGGGTTCCCGTCGGCCTTTCGCGAACAACAACCCGGATGCCCGACAACCGGCGCACCGTCTACACGATCAACTCGCGGTCTCCGCGTTCGGCAGTTGTTCCGGCGAGGCGGAGTCCGGATCGGTCCGCCGACCGAAGGCGAGCCAGAGCAGGAATCCGAATCCTGCTGTGACGTAGAGCGTGCCGAGCAGGTGCTGCCATGCGGCCCAGCCGAGTTCGAGATCGCCACCCGTGGGGAACAGGTGGTGCGGGCCGATCAGGAAGACGAGCGCGAGTCCGGCGGCGATCGCCGTGAGTCTCTGCGCATCGGGTGCGCACCACGCCCCGAGCGCGGGGGCGAGCAGTGCCGGCGCGACCCACACCCAGTGGTGCGACCACGACACCGGCGACGCCAGCAGCACGGCCGTCGCGTTCGCGAACAGGGCGAGCACGAGATCGCCCTGCTCGAGGGCACGGCGGATGGCCACCACCGCGACCAGCAGCATCACCGCGACGGCGAGCAGCCACAGCACGGAACCCATGAGTTCGGGCGGTCCGAAGCGGGAGATCACGGCCTTGAAGGACTGGTTGGTGGCGAAGTACGCCGCGCCGATCCGGCCGGTGTCGGGCAGGGTGTCCAGCCAGTACTTCGCGGAGGTCGCGGGCATCACGGCGAACGCCAGGGCGGTGAAACCGAAGGTCGACGCGAGGATGGTGGCGCTGGTCCGCCGGTCGCGTCGCAGCAGGAACAGCAGCAGGAACGCGATGGGAGTGAGCTTGACGGCGGCGGCCAGTCCGATCAGCATTCCGCGCGGCCACTTCGGGGTCTTCACCAGGACGTCGAGGGCGACGAGCGCCATCAGGACGAGGTTGATCTGCCCGAACGAGATCGTCTCGCGCACGGGTTCGAGCAGCAGCGCTCCGGCGACCGCGACGGCCGTGAGGATCCACGCCGTCCGCGCCTCGAAGTCCGGGCGGAGCCGGTTCAGCACGACCCGCAGGGTGACGACGAGCGCAGCGACCGACACGAGGGTGAAGACGATCTTGCCGAACGTCACGGGGATCAGCGCCAGGGGAGCGAAGAGCATCGCCGACAGCGGCGGGTAGGTGAACGGCAACGCGAAGTCGTCGGTCACCGGAGGCATCTGCCCGTAGATGTCGTCGCCGTCGAGCAGGACCCGGGCGCCCATCCGGTAGACCAGGAAGTCGATGAGTTCGCTCCGGACGAGGATCGCGACGAGCACACCCACGGAGACGAGCGACGCGATCACCGCGACGGCGGTACCGCGCTGTCCGGTGAGGAACGGAGGCGTCGTCGAGCCGATCGGATTCTGCCGTGATTGTCGCACCCGGCAACTTTAGTCAATTCCGATAATCGTTCCGGTCCGACGTGGGCAACACCATACGGACGGAATTTCACGAATCGACAGGTCGCAGCAGGTCGGGGTTGTTGTTCCGAGGTGAATTGACCGCGGTGCTCACCTCGTACAGTTCGAGGGTGGGTTCGGGAATCGAATTCAGCAGGGCGTCGACGTCGTCGCGGTCGTTCAGCCCGGGATCGAGCCACGGATCGACGAAGGTGTCGGGCAGGATCACCGGCGACCGTTCGTGGATGTGCCCGGCGGCGTCGGTCGCGGGACGGGTGAGCACGGTGCACGTCCACAACCAGCGGTCGGGATGGTCCTCCGGCAGCTCCGGGTTCGGCCACAGCTCGTAGAGCCCGGCCATGGAGATCGGTCCGTCCGCGTGGAGGAAGAACGGGATCTTCTTCCCGTCCTCGCCCTTCATCCACTCGTAGTACCCGTCGGCCGGCAGCACGCACCGCCGCTTCGCTGCGGCCGCCTTGAAGGCGGGCTTCTGGGTGATGGTCTCGGAGCGGGCGTTGATCATCCGCGACCCGATCTTCGGGTCCTTCGCCCAGAACGGTACGAGCCCCCACCTGATCTGCGAGGACACGATGCGGATCGGCTCGGCGTCCGGTTCCTCGCGCGGCGCCCGCTCGAGGACGACGTTCACGCGCTGGGTGGGGGCGATGTTGTACGACGGGGGCAGTTCCTCACCCACGGCCTCGACGGCGTCGTAGGCCGCGAGCAGATCCCCGCGGGTACTGGTGCTGGCATAACGTCCACACACGATGCATCTCCCGTCGGCGGCTCCGGAGCGACGATTCGATTCTCTCGCATCGGTCGCTCCGGAGCGGGTCGCTCAGACGGCGACTTCGACTCCCAGTGCCTCGAGCAGGGTGCGGCGGTACTCCGCGATCTCGACAACGTGATCGGCCCGCGGATGCGGCAGGTCGATGGTGAGTTCGACGGCGAACGAGCCGTGGTCGAGCACGAGCACGCGGTCGGCGAGAGCGATGGCCTCGTCGACGTCGTGGGTGACGAGCAGGACCGCGGGCCGGTGCTTGGCGCACAGTTCCTGCAGCAGACCGTGCATCCGGATCTTCGTCAGTGCGTCGAGGGCACCGAACGGCTCGTCGGCGAGCAGCAGTTCGGGTTCGCGTACGAGCGACCGCGCCAGCGACACACGCTGCTGCTCACCGCCGGACAGCTCGGTGGGCCAGGCCTTCTCGCGCCCGGCGAGCCCGACCTCCGCCAGGGCGGTGCGGCCGCGCTCGGCGGCGTCGTCGCCGTCGAGACCGAGGATCACGTTGTCGAGAACCCGAGCCCAGGGCAGCAGTCGCGAGTCCTGGAAGACCACGGCCCGCTTCTTCGGCACCTCGAGGGTGCCCGAGCCGGGCACGCCGTGGTCGAGTTCGGCCAGGGCGCGCAGCAGGGTGCTCTTGCCGGAGCCGCTGCGTCCGAGCAGTGCCACGAACTCACCGGGGGCGATCTCGAGGTCGATGTTGTTCAGTACCGCCCGTCCGTCGAAACCGCGGCTCAGGCCCCGGGTGCGTACGGTCAGCTGCCGATCGTCCTGCGCCATGCCAGCGCCTTCCTCTCTGCCGCACGGACCAGCAGGTCGCTGCCGAATCCGAGGATCGCGTAGACCACCAGTCCGACGATGATGATCTCGGTCATGCCGTAGTTGCGGGCCTGGTACATCAGGTAACCGATGCCGCTCGAGGCGTTGACCTGCTCGACGACCACCAGGGCCAGCCACGAGATGGTCACCGCCAGGCGCAGACCCGTGAAGAAACCGGGCAGCGCCCCCGGCAGGGCGATGCGCCGGACGAACTGGGCGCGGGACAGATCCAGCGTCTCGGCCAGTTCGACGTAGCGGGCGTCGATGCCGCGCAGCGCCGAGTAGGTGTTGATGTAGACGGGGACGAACACCGACAGAGCGATGAGGAGGATCTTCATCTCCTCGCCGATGCCGAACCACAGGATGGCCAGCGGCATCAACGCCAGGGTGGGGATGGAACGCTTGATCTGCACCGGGCCGTCGATCAGCGCCTCACCGATGCGCGAGAGGCCGGCGGCCAGTGCGAGCACCAGACCGAGGACGACACCGATGACCCCGCCGATCAGCGCGCGCTGGACGGAGGTCCACAGGTTCGACTGCAGTCGCCCGTCGCCGATCAGATCCCAGGCGGTGGTGACGACCGTCCACGGCGCCGAGAGGGTCTTCGGATCGAGCACCCCGGTGGCCGAGGTGATGATCCACACCACCAGCAGCAGCATCGGACCGATCGCCAGACCGAACTTGATCGGCTTGCCGGGGGCGAGGCGGCTGCGGGTGGTGCGCGGCGACAGGTCGGCCGTCGCGCCGGGATCGGGCTTCTGGTCGGTGTCGGCGTCACCGGCCAGACCACTGCCGAAACGCCGGGGTTCGACGGAGACGCTCATGGCTCCAGTCCTTTCGTCGGTTCGGTCAGACGCCGGCGGCAGCGAGCTCGCGCGCGTACTGGCTCTCCGGACGCGGCAGGCCGTAGTGGTCGCGCAGCGTGGTGCCGGTGTACTCGGTCCGGAACAGGCCGCGCTCCTGCAGGATCGGCACCACCTGGGAGACGAACGCCTCGAGGCCCTGCGGGTACTGCGGCGGCATGATGTTGAAGCCGTCGGCGGCACCGTTGGTGAACCACTCCTCGATGATGTCGGCGATCTGCACCGGCGTGCCTGCGACGACGTTGTGGCCGCGTGCGCCGGCGAGCTTGTGCAGCAGCTGACGCAGGGTCGGCTGTTCGCGCTCGACGATCTTCGCGAAGACCAGGCGGCGGCTGTTGTTGTTGTCGGTGATGTCGCCTGCGCCGGCGAACAACTCGACGGGCACCTTCTCGTCCAGCTCGAGTCGGGACACGTCGATGCGGCCCATCTTCTGGAGCTGCCCGAGGCCGTATTCGACGATGGTGAGCTCGTTGAACTCGCGACGCAGGTCCTTCGCCTCGGCCTCGGTCGCACCGATGAACGGGCTCAGGCCCGGCAGGATCTTCACGTGATCGGGGTTGCGTCCGAATGCCGCTGCGCGGGTCTTGATGTCGGTGTAGAAGGCCTGGGCGTCCTCGATGCGCTGGTGCGCGGTGAAGATCGCCTCGGCGTAGGTCGATGCGAAATCGCGGCCGTCGTTCGAGGATCCGGCCTGCACGAGCACCGGGCGTCCCTGCGGCGAGCGGGCCGAACCGAACGGGCCGCGCACCTTGACGTATTCGCCCTCGACGTCGATGCGGTGGATCTTGTCCGGATCTGCGTAGACGCCGGCGGCCTTGTCGATGACGAGTGCGTCGTCCTCCCACGAATCCCAGAGCTTGATCGCGGCGTCGACGAATTCGCGTGCGCGGGCGTACCGCTCGTGCACGTCGGGATGTTCGGTGTACCCGAAGTTCGCTGCTGCTGCCTCGGTCGCGGTGGTGACGATGTTCCAGGCGGCGCGGCCACCGGAGATGTGGTCGAGCGAGGAGAACAACCGGGCGAGGTTGTAGGGCTCGTAATAGGTGGTCGACGCCGTGGCGATCAGCCCGAGATGCGTGGTGACCGTGGCCATCGCGACCAGCGTGGTGATCGGTTCGAGGCCGTAGTCCGGACGGTACTTCACCTCGGTGCGCAGGGCCGGGCCGTCGGCGAAGAAGACCGCGTCGAGCTTCGCGCTCTCCGCGAGACGGGCGAGTTCCTGGAAGTAGGTGACGTCGTAGAGACGCTCGGGCACGCTGCCGGAGTGGCGCCACGAGGCCTCGTGGTGGCCGGTCGGGTAGATGAAGGCGTTGAGGTTGAGCTGGCGGTTCGTCATGTCGGATTCCCCTCGGAAAGGTCAGCTGCGGGTGTGGGACGCGCCGGTCTCGGCGACCGCTTCGGTGACGACCTCGTCGAAGCGAAGGTCGAAGGCGTCGGCGGCGTCGACGGGCTTGGGCAGTTCACCGGCGGCATCGATCACGTCGATGGTGTGCTGCTGGGTCGCGATGAGCTCCTCGTCGAGGTGCGGGAAAGTGGTGATCCCGGCGGTGTCGAGGATGCGCTCGCCGTCCGCGGCCGTCAGGCCCTGGCTCTTCACGAAGTAGGTGTCGATGTACGCGTCGCGGTTGTTGTCGGCCCAGTCGACGGACGTGATGTAGGCGGAGACGTAGGCACGGATCGCCGCGGCGGTCGCCGGGTCCGACAGGGCCTTCTTGCTCGAGTAGAGGTACGAGATGCCCTCGCTGAGGTCCTCGATCTCGGGGCGCGGCAGCGACGTCGCGCCCGGCGTCTGCATGTACCGGGAGAAGACCGGCTCGCTCATGGGGGCGGCATCGATCTGGTTGGAGCGCAGCGCGTCCGGGAAGTCCGGCAGCGACATCGACACGAGCTCGACGTCGTCGACCGAGAGGCCGGCCTTGTCGAGGCCACGGAGCACGAAGGCCTGTTGCGAGGTGCCCTCGGCGTAGCCGATGCGCTTGCCCTTCAGATCCGCGAGCGTCTCGATATCCGAAGCGTTCGGGGCAATGCCCATGTTGAGGCTGTTGTCCGTCTGCATGGCCGCGACGACCTGCACGTCGTCGCCGGCGACCAGCGACTGGACGGTCATGATCTCGCCGGCCCATGCGACGTCGACCGCGTCGGCGCGGAACGCCTCGAGGATCGAGGGCGCACCCTGGAAGGTCGCGAACTCGTAGGCGAACGGCAGCTCGTCGAGTTGTCCGGAGCCGGTGAGGAGGGCCAGCTGTCGCTCACCCTGGTCGGCGATGACGAGCTTGGTGCCCGCGGGGATCTCGGTGGGCAGCGCGCTGTCGGAACCGAGGCCGTCGCCCGAGGAACCGGAGCTACATGCCGCGACCGCGGTCAGAAGGAGCGCGATGATGGCCGTCGATCCGGCACGACGTAGACGGGGCATGGACTTCCTCACGGTTCTTGCGACGGGGAGCGATCTTCGACGGCGTCGAAGTCGTCACCGATCCTGTGCGATCCGTCGCCGGGGGACCAGGGTTTGCGTCAGCGTGAGCGAAAGGTCCTCTATTTCGCCCATCGGTGCTGTTCGCGGCCGATATCGCCCGTATCCGCGCATCGCGGCGGTTACCGTGCGAGGAAGAACCGGAGGCCGGGGAGGTGGCGCGCATGAGTGCGGACGATCGGCACATGTCGCAGACGGATCTGATGTCCTGGCGGATGGAGGAGGATCCGGTCCTGCGGTCCACGATCGTCGCGGTGGCACTGCTCGACCGCTCACCCGATCACGAGCGCTTCGTCCGGATGATGGAGCGCGGAACACGTGCGGTGCCGAGCTTCCGCCGCAAGCTCGTCGAATCCCCGTTCGGGCGGACCCCACCGCGATGGGTGGACGACCCGGACTTCGACCTGTCCTGGCATCTTCGGCGCATCGCGCTCCCGCATCCCGGGGGACTGGGCGCCGTCCTCCCACTCGTGCGCGCCGCGGCGATGTCGGCCTTCGACAAGGACCGTCCCCTGTGGGAGGCGACGATCGTCGACGGCCTCGACGACGGTCGCGCCACGATCGTCCTCAAGGTGCATCATTCGCTCACCGACGGCATCGGCGGTATCCAGATCGCGAACGAGATGGTCGACTTCGAACGCGACGGTACCGACCGCGGGCCACTGCCCGACGATCCACCGGACCGGACTCCGGCATCGGACATCGCCGACTCCGTGGGCTGGTACTTCTCGGCGGCCGGCGATGTGGTGGGCCGGGGTGTGCCGTGGCTCGTGCGCTCCGGGCTGAGGTCGGTGACGAATCCTGTGGGGGCACTGCGCAGTGTGGTGGACACGGCCGGGTCTGCGGCCCGGTTCGTGCAGCCGGTGTTCACGACACTGTCCCCGGTGATGGTCGGCCGCAGTACGGTTCGGGAGGTCGCGGCGCTCGATCTGCCGCTCGACGCTCTGCGGCGGGCCGGACGGGCAGCGGACTCCTCGCTCAACGACGCCTTCCTGGCCGGAATCCTGCTGGGACTGAGGAACTATCATGCTCGGCACGGTGCGCAGGTCGCTGAACTGAGGACGACTCTGCCGATCAGTCTCCGGCGCGAGGACGATGCGATCGGAGGCAACCGGATCACTCTGGCGCGCTTCGCACTTCCCCTCGACATCGCCGATCCGGTTGCGTTGATGCATCGGGTGGACCGGATCGTCCGGTCGTGGCGGGACGAACCGGCCGTGCCGCTCTCGTCCGCCATTGCGGGTGTGCTGAACGTGCTCCCGGCCGGTGTGCTGGGTGGAATCCTCAAGCACATCGACTTTCTCGCGTCGAACGTCCCGGGCTCGCCGATCCCGCTGTACATGGCCGGGGCGGAGGTGCTGAGGTACTACCCGTTCGCTCCCACCGTCGGCTCGGCCGTCAACATCACCCTGATGTCGCACACGAGCCACTGCTGCATCGGAATCAACGCCGACTCCGCCGCCGTCCCCGAGCTGCCTGTCCTCGTCGAGTCGCTGGTGGAGGGCTTCAGTGAGGTGCTCGCGGTGGGAGGCGAGCGCACGCGCATCGAGGTCACGCTCTCCGCTACGACGACCGCGCAAACCTGATCGTCAACCCAAGGTTGACGGAAACCACGCGTCAACTTAGAGTTGACGCATGGAACCCATTCGTCCTTCCCATCCCATCCGGCTCGACGACCTCATCGATGCGATCAAGAAGGTCCACGACGATCCACTCGAACAGCTCTCCGATGCCGTCATCGCGGCCGACCACCTCGGTGAGGTCGCCGATCACCTGGTCGGACACTTCGTCGACCAGGCCCGACGGTCCGGAAAGTCGTGGTCGGAGATCGGCCAGAGCATGGGCGTGTCCAAGCAGGCAGCCCAGAAACGGTTCGTATCGAAGAACGACAACGACCTCGACCCCGAGCAAGGGTTCTCGCGGTTCACCCCGCGTGCACAGAACACCGTGATGGCGTCGATGAACGAGGCGCGTGCCACGGGAAGCCCCGAAATCACGCCCGTCCACCTGGTCCTCGGTCTGCTCGTCGACACCGACTCGCTCGCCGCCCGTGCCCTCACGGCCCAGGGCGTCGACTTCGCGGCGCTGCGCTCGGCCGCCGTGGCGACGCTCCCCGAACCGTCGAGCGACGTCCCCGAACTCGTCCCGTACGACGCGGGTGCCCGCAAGGCCCTCGAGCTGACCTTCCGCGAAGCCCTGCGACTCGGGCACAACTACATCGGCACCGAGCACATCCTCCTCGCGCTCCTCGAACTCGAGAACGGCGACGGCGTGCTCTCGGCGGCCGGCGTGAACAAGAGCGCCGTGGAGAAGAAGGTCGCGGAGGATCTCGCCGCGATCGTCGAGGACCAGCAGGCCGAGGACGGCAAGACCGGGTCGTAGAGCCGGGCGGGACCTGCGCGCCCGTGGCGCGGGCACGTTCCCTGCGGCCAGGTTCGCCGACGGCCCCCTCGGGGTACGTCGAAGTCATGAACACACGCCACGCATGTCTCGTCGCGGGCTTCTCCGTCGCCACGCTCGTGGCCGCCGGGTGCAGCAGCGACGACTCGTCCACCGACACCGAGACCACCGTCGAGACCCCACCCACTTCGCTCACGACCACCACCACCGATTCCATGCCCACGCCGCTGCCCGGAATGAGTGGCGACGCCTTCGGACTCCCGAACGAGGGAGGCGACGACGACAACGCCTTCACCTACGACGAAGCGGCCGTGCCGGTCGGTGCGACGTTCGACGTCGAATCCGAAGAGGAGAACGGCCGGACCACCGTCACTCTCAGGGTCATGGGTCTGCAACCCGATCGGGACTTCGGGGCGCACGTCCACACGCAGCGGTGCGGGCCGAACCCGCCCGATTCGGGGCCGCACTACCAGAACCAGGTCGACCCGGCGGCGAACCCGGACTCGCCGTCCACCGATCCTGCCTACGCCAATCCGCAGAACGAGATCTGGCTCGACATCACCACCGACGCGCAGGGCAACGCCGAGGCGTCCACGACCGTCGACTGGGAGTTCCGCGACGACGAGGCCAACTCGGTGGTGCTCCACGCCCAGCACACCATGACCGCACCGGGTGAGGCAGGACAGGCCGGCGACCGGCTTGCCTGCATCGACGAGGACTTCTGACCCGGACGACGCAGTGACGACCCGACGGTCCGGTGGGTGAGCGCCACCCGCCGGACCGTTCTCGTGCCGTGAATCGGGCTCGGGCGAACGACTTCCGTGCCATGCTGACGCCGGAACCGGTGAAGGAGGAGCGTGGATGGAACCCGTCGTCGACACCACCGGCGGACGAGTACGCGGTACGACTGTCGGCGGCACGGCCGTCTTCAAGGGCATCCCGTACGCCGCCGCGCCTTTCGGTGAGCTGAGATTCGCAGCGCCCGGACCTGTTCCCCGATGGGACGGCGTGCGCCCCGCGACCGAGTTCGGTCCCACCGCCCCGAAGGCGCCGTACGCCCCACCGATCGATCAGCTCCTGCACGAACCGTCGATCCCGGGTGAGGACGTCCTCGGGCTCAACGTGTGGAGTCCCGACCTCTCCGGCTCGCTGCCCGTGATCGTGTGGATCCACGGTGGCGCGTTCGTGCACGGCAGCAGCGCGGTGGCGCTGTACGACGGCGCGAACTTCGCGCGCGATGGTGTCGTCTTCGTCAGCATCAACTACCGACTCGGCGCAGAGGGATTCGCGCTCCTCGACGACGCGCCGGCGAACCGCGGTCTCCTCGATCAGGTCGCCGCCCTCGCATGGGTCCGCGACAACATCGCGGCCTTCGGCGGTGATCCGGATCGCGTGACGATCGCCGGTGAATCCGCGGGGGCGATGAGTGTGGTCTCGCTGCTGGCGATGCCCGCCGCACGCGGGCTGTTCCGTCGCGCGATCGCCCAGAGCGGCGCCGGCCATTCGGTGATGTCGGCCGGCACCGCGCGGACGGTCGCCGGCGCCCTGAGCGCCATGCTCGGCGTCGCCCCGACCCGCGCGGCCTTCGCCGGGATCGAGCCGAAGGTGCTCGTCGACGCGCAGGAACGTCTCACGGCCCGGATCCGCAGTGAGCGCGACCCGGCGACATGGGGTGAGATCGCCACCGACTCGATGGCCTTCGAACCGTGCGTGGACGGGACCGTGCTCCCGGGCCGGCCGATCGACCTCGTGGGGAAGGGCGCGGGATCCGACGTCGATGTGCTCATCGGCCACAACGACGACGAGATGACGCTGTTCTTCGTGCCTCTCGGGGTCGACGGACTGCTCGACGAGGCCGCTGCGCGCGGACTCGCCGCCGCCTACGGCCTCACCGAGCCGGAGGCGTTCGACGCCTACCGTCGCGCCCGGCCCGATGCTCGTCCCGGTGAGGTGGCCATGCACATCGTGCGCGACTGGATGTACCGCATCCCGGTGCTCCGCGTCGCCGAGGCGCGTACCGTGCACGACGCCGAAACCCATGTCTACCGGTTCGATTGGAAGTCGCCGCTGTTCGACGGCCGGCTCGGTGCGACCCACGCGCTCGACATCGGTTTCGTGTTCGACAATCTCCATCTCCCTCAGGCCGCGGCGCTCGCGGGATCCGCGCCTCCGCAGGAACTGGCGACACGGATGCATCGGGCGTGGGTGGACTTCGCGACCACGGGTTCGCCGGGATGGCCGCCGTACGGCGACGAACGCACCGAGATGCTCTTCGGCGACACGTGCGGGACCGTCGACGACGCCGAAGCCGAACTGCGGACGCTGTGGGACGGAATTCGCTGACCGCGTTTGATCTCCGTTCCCTCGGGTAGCCGTGGGGAAGACGTGTCCGGCCACGGATACCCACTCGACAGACGATATCCACTCGACGACAGCACACGAATCGGAGTCCCTATGTCCGCCGACACCCCGAAGATCCCAGGTGTTCCCTCGTCCACCGTGCCGCCCGTGGAGGAACCCACGACGCCCACGACTCCGCCCGAACCCAAGCCCGATCAGGCGGAGCCCGAGGTCAGGACGGCCACCGGCACTCCCGCGGATCTGCCGCGCGGTCGTGCCCAGCAGGGGGAGTACCTGACGACGGCTCAGGGTGCGCGGCTGACGGATACCGACCACTCCCTCAAGGCGGGCCGGCGTGGTCCGATCCTGTTGCAGGATCATCACTTCCGCGAGAAGATCACCCACTTCGACCACGAACGCATCCCGGAGCGGGTGGTGCACGCCCGCGGCGCCGGCGCCCACGGTGTCTTCCGCGCGACGGGCGCCGCGAGCTCGATCACGCGTGCCCAGTTCCTCCAGAAGGACGTGGAGACACCGGTGTTCGTGCGGTTCTCGACGGTGCTCGGTTCCCGTGGCTCGGCCGACGCGGTGCGCGACACCCGCGGTTTCGCGACGAAGTTCTACACCGAGGAAGGCACGTTCGACCTCGTCGG
This sequence comes from Rhodococcus sp. PD04, assembly GCF_035918275.1. Lineage (NCBI taxonomy): Bacteria > Bacillati > Actinomycetota > Actinomycetes > Mycobacteriales > Nocardiaceae > Rhodococcus > Rhodococcus sp. PD04. The sequence goes on from NZ_CP142143.1 coordinate 68,639, forward strand.
CAACAACATCCCGGTGTTCTTCATCCAGGACGCCATCAAGTTCCCGGACGTGATCCATGCGGGCAAGCCGCACCCGGATCGTGAGATCCCGCAGGCGCAGAGCGCCCACGACACCTTCTGGGACTTCGTCTCGCTCCACACCGAGGCCACGGCCCACACGATGTGGAACATGTCCGACCGCGGCATCCCGCGCTCCTACCGCATGATGGAGGGCTTCGGCGTCCACACCTTCCGCGTGGTCAACGCCGAGGGCGACACCGCGCTGGTGAAGTTCCACTGGAAGCCGCGCCTCGGCGTGCACTCGCTGGTGTGGGAGGAAGCCCAGCTCATCAACGGTTTCGACCCGGACTTCCACCGCCGCGACCTCGCCGACGCGATCGAGGCCGGTGCCTACCCCGAGTGGGATCTCGGTGTACAGGTCTTCCCGGACACCCCGGAACAGACCTTCGAAGGGATCGATCTGCTCGATCCCACCAAGATCGTCCCCGAGGAACTGGCTCCCGTGCAGATCATCGGCACGATGGTCCTCAACGCCAACCCCACCAACTTCTTCGCCGAGACCGAACAGGTCGCCTTCCACCCGGGCCACCTCGTCCCCGGCATCGACGTCACCGACGATCCGCTGCTGCAGGGCCGCCTGTTCTCGTACCTCGACACCCAGCTGACGCGACTCGGCGGACCGAACTTCGGGCAGATCCCGATCAACCGCCCGCACGCTCCCGTCAACGACATGTTCCGCGACGGCTTCCATCAGCACGCCGTCCACACGGGTGTCGCGCCGTACAAGCCGAACTCGCTCGACGCGGGATGTCCGTTCATGGCCGGCGTCGCCGACGGTGCCTTCGTCGACCTGCCGGTCGAGGTGCCGGCGGCGAAGAAGGAGCGCGAGATCTCCCGGTCGTTCGACGACCACTACACGCAGGCCCGCCAGTTCTACCTGAGCCTGTCGGAGATCGAGCAGGATCACGTGGCGTACGCCTACACCTTCGAGCTGGGCAAGTGCTACGAGCAGACCATCAAGGAACGGCAGCTGCAGATCCTGGCGAACATCGATACCGGGCTGTGCGAGAAGGTGGCGGCCGGTCTCGGTCTGCCGGCGCCGAAGCCGACCGTCGAGGTCTCCGATCTCCCGCAGAGCCCCGCGCTGGCGCAGGTCGGCAAGACGTGGCCCGTCCAGGGTCGTCTGATCGGCATCGTCGCCGACGACACCACCGACGTCGATCAGGTGCTCGCGGCCGTGCAGGCCGTGGACGCGGCAGACTGCGTCCCGCTGGTCGTGGCCCCGCACGGCGGGATGCTCGGTGGAGTCGTGCCGATCTCGCGTACCTTCCTCACGGCCCGCTCGATCGAGTTCGACGCCGTGATCATGGCGACGACCGTCCCCGACACGCGGGTCCGGATCCTCGTCGACGAGATGTTCCGGCACCACAAGGCGCTGGCCGCGTGGGGCGCCGGTGCGGCGGCACTGGAAGAGCTGAAGGCACCGGGTGTCGAGATCGTGGACGGACCGGAGACGGCCGTCGCACAGGTGCTGGAGCTGCTGGGTACCCACCGAGTGTGGGATCGAGACGCCGTGTGACAGACCTCACCTGAGCTCACCTTCCGAAGTTCGGGTGCCCCAAGTTATTCTTTCGTTACCTCTGGCCGCAGCTGATTCTCATCGCTGCGGCCAGTTGTTATTTACGCCCAGGTCAGGGCACGAATCGGGTCATCGGGCGAACTTCGCCGCAGCACCCACCAGGGGATCACGCAGGGTCGTGAACCGGCGTGCGGTCGCCACGCGGGCGAGAGTGCGGGATGCGCGCACGAGTCGCTGGGTGCGGCGCCGCCGGACCCGGTCGTATCGCTCCAGCGCCTCGGCCACCGGATGCTCCGCCAACAGGACCGCGAGCGTCGCGCCGTCGATCATCGCCTCGCACGCACCGCGCCCGAGATTCGGTGCCATCGCGTGGGCGGCGTCACCGAGCAGCGCGACGTTGCCGTGGACGAAGGACGGCAGCGGCGGCGACTCGTACAGATCGTGGTGCAGCACGTCGGCGGGGTCGATCCGGTCGAGCACGTCGCGCACGGCCGGGTGCCAGTCGCGGTAGCGCTCGCGCAGTTCGTCGATGTTCCCCGTTCCGCCGGCCGGGGCGCGCACGGCGGCGAACCAGTTGGTCAGATCCCCGTCGCGTGGAGTGATGCCGAACAGTGCGCCCGGTCCCCACGACTCGCTCGTCGTCGACGCCGTGCCCGGCACCCAGCCGCGCCAGGCCGAGTACCCGGTGTACACGGGACGGAAGGCGGGGCCGAACAGCCGGTCGCGCGTCGCGCTGTTGATGCCGTCCGCTGCGATCACGACGTCGTAGGCGGCGAGATCGGGCAACCCGGGTGCCGGCGCTCCGAACCGGACGGCATCGGACGGAAGCCCCTCGGCCAGGATCGTGAGCAGTTTCGGCCGGGAGAGCAGGACGACCGGTCGCGTCATGCTGCGGATGCGTCCGATCACCCGCCCGTCCCACCGGAGAAAGGCGGCGCCGTCCTGCAGCACCCCGAGCTTCTCCACTTGCCCACCGAGGCCGGAGCCGCAACCGGCGGTCGTCAGGGCATCGAGGGCTTCGGCCCACATGCCGAGCGCGGTGCCGGTGTCCGGGAGAGAGGGTGAGCGTTCGAAGACGTCGACATGCCAGCCGCGCCGGACGAGCGCGTTGGCGACGGTGAGCCCGCCGATCCCTCCGCCGAGGATCGCTGCCTTGCCGTGTCGTGTGGTCATGGCCCGAACGTACTACGAATGTAGTGCCGTGTCACTACTCCTGTAGTGAAGCTCGTAGGATCGAGTCGTGACCGACGAACGACCTCGGCCGGCAACCGACAAACGAACCGCCGACAAACGCACCGCGGCTCTCGACGCCGCGATCCATCTCGTGGGGACCGAAGGGCTGCGCGCCCTCACCCACCGCCGCGTCGATGCCATCGCCGGTGTGCCCGCCGGCTCCACGTCCAACTACTTCCGCACCCGCCAGGCTCTCGTCGAAGGGGTGCTCGACAGGCTTCTCGAGCAGGACCGGGTCCAGCTCGCGGCGATCGGCTCCGCGATGCCGGGCGACGCATGTGAGCTCGAAGAGCTGATGCACGGTTATGTGATGTTCGTGACGGGGGACGACCTCGTGCGAACCCGCGCTCGCTTCGCGATGTTCGTCGAGGCGATGGCGACGCCCGACCTCCGTGCCGGGGTCGAGACCCGCCGCAGCGAACTGCGCGGATGGATCGGGACCGTGCTCGCGGGCCTCGGAGTCGACGATTCCGCCACCGCCGCGCGGGTTCTCATCGACTACCTGGACGGCCTGATCCTGCATCGCTGCACCTCGCACGACGACGGACCGGACCCGCGCGACGGCGTGGCCCGGATGGTGCGGATGCTTCTCCCCACAGCCGGGTGACGCCCGCGATTCCGGTGCGTTACAGCTGCGTTTCCGCAGGTGGGCGGGAGAATAGGGCAGGCTTGCTTGCATTACCCCCCGCCACCTGGCATATCGTTCGTTTCGAAGACGGTGGGACCACGACGTCCCACCGGTCGCCGGGTCCACGCTCGTGCTGCCGAAAAAGGCACCCGCACCGTCGCGGATGAGCGGATACTGGCGATGTCGAAGGTATCGGGCACCCGGCCGATACCCGTCTACGGCAGTAGATGGCCATCAGCGCTGCTGGTCGTCGGTGCTATCGCATCAACGAAGGCTAGGTATGACTCATCTCCCCGGGCCTCGAGGGCTCTACCACCCGGCGAACGAGCACGACTCCTGTGGCGTCGCGTTCGTCGTCGACATGCACGGTCGTCGCAGTCGCGACATCGTGGAGAAGGCGATCACCGCTCTGGTGAATCTCGAACACCGCGGTGCAGCGGGAGCGGAACAGAACACCGGCGACGGCGCCGGCATCCTGATCCAGGTCCCCGACGCCTACTTCCGTGAGGTCGTCGACTTCGATCTTCCCGCCGAAGGTGCATACGCGACCGGTATCGCGTTCCTGCCCAAGGACACGGCCAAGGCCGACGCCGCGGCCGCCGAGGTCGATCGCATCGTCGCCGAAGAGGGCCTCGAGGTCCTCGGCTGGCGCGAGGTCCCGATCGACGACTCCGAGCTGGGCTCCATGGCCAAGGACGCCATGCCCACCTTCCGGCAGATCTTCGTCGCCTCCGGCGCCCGCGCGCTCACCGGCCTCGAGCTCGAGCGCCGCGCGTACGTCGTGCGCAAGCGCACCGAGCACGAGCTCGGCCACCACGGCGCGGGCGAGGACGGTCCCGGCAGCGAGACCGTCTACTTCCCGAGCCTGTCGGCGTCGACCTTCGTCTACAAGGGCATGCTCACCACGCCCCAGATGAAGGGCTTCTACCGCGACCTGCAGGACGAGCGTGTCGTCTCGGCCCTCGGCCTCGTGCACTCGCGGTTCTCCACCAACACGTTCCCGTCGTGGCCGCTCGCGCATCCCTTCCGTCGCGTGGCGCACAACGGCGAGATCAACACCGTCACGGGCAACGCCAACTGGATGCGTGCCCGCGAGGCGCTCATCGACACCGAGGTCTTCGGCGGTCGCGACAAGCTCGAGAAGATCTTCCCGGTCTGCACGCCGGGCGCGTCCGACACCGCGCGTTTCGACGAGGTGCTCGAACTGCTGCACCTCGGCGGCCGCAGCCTGCCGCACGCCGTGCTCATGATGATCCCCGAGGCGTGGGAGCGCCACGACTCGATGGATCCGGCCCGTCGCGCGTTCTACGAGTACCACTCGGCCCTCATGGAGCCGTGGGACGGACCGGCCTCGGTGTGCTTCACCGACGGCACCGTCATCGGCGCCGTGCTCGACCGCAACGGCCTGCGCCCCTCGCGTGCCTGGGTCACCGACGACGGCCTCGTCGTCATGGCCTCCGAGGTGGGTGTGCTCGACATCCCCACCGAGAAGATCGTCAGCAAGCGTCGCCTGCAGCCGGGCCGCATGTTCCTCGTCGACACGGCCAAGGGCCGCATCGTCGAGGACGAGGAGATCAAGCGCGAGCTCGCCTCCGAGCATCCCTACGAGGAGTGGGTCGCCAACGGCGTCACCCGCCTCGAGGACCTGCCCGAGAGCAAGTACACCTACATGTCGCACGAGCGCGTCGTGCTGCGTCAGCAGGTCTTCGGCTACACCCGCGAAGAGGTCGACCTCCTCGTCAAGCCGATGGCGGCCTCCGGCGCCGAGGCGCTCGGCTCGATGGGCACCGACACGCCGATCGCCGTGCTGTCGTCGCGTCCGCGTCAGCTGTTCGACTTCTTCTCGCAGCTGTTCGCGCAGGTCACCAACCCGCCGCTCGACGCGATCCGCGAAGAGATCGTCACCAGCATGGGCGGCATGCTCGGCCCCGAGGGCGACCTGCTGAACCCGACCGAGGCGTCGTGCCGGCAGATCCTCATCGGCGCGCCGGTCATCGACAACGACGACCTGCAGAAGCTCATCCACGTCAACGACGAGAAGCAGTTCCCCGGTTTCAACAGCGTCATCATCCGCGGCCTGTACCCGGTCGCGGAGGGCGGCGAGGGTCTGCGTCGCGCACTCGCCTCGATCCGCGAGCAGGTCTCGCAGGCCATCGAGAAGGGCGCACGTCTGATCGTGCTGTCCGACCGCGAGTCCGACGAGAAGCTGGCGCCGATCCCGTCGCTGCTGCTCACCTCCGCCGTGCACCACCACCTCGTCCGCGAGAAGACCCGCACCAAGGTCGGTCTGCTCGTCGAGGCCGGCGACGCCCGCGAGGTCCACCACATCGCCGCCCTGTGCGGTTTCGGTGCGGCCGTGGTCAACCCGTACATGGCGTTCGAGAGCATCGACGAGCTGCTGCAGAACGGCGACCTGCCCGAGGGCATGACCCTCGAGAAGGCCATCGCCAACTACATCAAGGCGGCCTCGAAGGGCGTGCTCAAGGTGATGTCCAAGATGGGCATCTCCACGCTCGCCTCCTACACCGGTGCGCAGCTGTTCCAGGTCATCGGCCTGTCGCAGGAACTCGTCGACGAGTACTTCACCGGCCTGCAGTCGCAGCTCGGCGGCGTCGGTCTCGACGAGATCGCCGCGGACGTCGCGGCACGTCACCACACGGCCTTCCTCGACCGTCAGTCCGAGCGCGCGCACCGCGAGCTCGAGGTGGGCGGCGAGTACCAGTGGCGTCGTGAGGGCGAGTACCACCTGTTCAACCCGGACACGGTGTTCAAGCTCCAGCACGCGACCCGCACCGGCCAGTACTCGATCTTCAAGGAGTACACGAAGCTCGTCGACGACCAGTCGGAGCGACTCGCGTCGCTGCGCGGTCTGTTCGAGTTCAAGAAGGGCGTGCGTCAGCCGGTGCCGATCGACGAGGTCGAGCCGGCGAGCGAGATCGTCAAGCGCTTCTCGACCGGCGCGATGAGCTACGGCTCCATCTCGGCCGAGGCGCACGAGACCCTCGCGATCGCGATGAACCGTCTCGGTGGCCGCTCGAACTCCGGTGAGGGCGGCGAGCACCCGAGCCGTTTCACCCCGGACGAGAACGGCGACTGGCGGCGCTCGGCGATCAAGCAGGTCGCCTCGGGTCGCTTCGGTGTGACCGCGCACTACCTGAGCAACTGCACCGACATCCAGATCAAGATGGCGCAGGGCGCGAAGCCCGGCGAGGGCGGCCAGCTGCCGCCGCACAAGGTGTACCCGTGGGTCGCCGAGGTCCGTGGTTCGACGCCGGGCGTCGGCCTGATCTCGCCGCCGCCGCACCACGACATCTACTCGATCGAGGATCTCGCGCAGCTGATCCACGACCTGAAGAACGCCAACCCGAAGGCCCGCATCCACGTGAAGCTGGTCTCCGAGCTCGGCGTCGGCACGGTCGCCGCGGGTGTGTCGAAGGCACACGCCGACGTCGTGCTCATCTCGGGTCACGACGGTGGCACCGGTGCGTCGCCGCTGACCTCCCTCAAGCACGCGGGTGCTCCCTGGGAGATCGGCCTCGCCGAGACCCAGCAGACGCTGATGCTCAACGGTCTGCGCGACCGCATCGTCGTGCAGGTCGACGGCCAGATGAAGACCGGCCGCGACGTCGTCGTCGCCGCCCTCCTCGGCGCCGAGGAGTACGGTTTCGCGACCGCGCCGCTCGTGGTCTCGGGCTGCATCATGATGCGCGTGTGCCACCTCGACACCTGCCCCGTGGGTGTCGCGACGCAGAACCCGGTCCTGCGCAAGCGGTTCACCGGCAAGCCGGAGTTCGTCGAGAACTTCATGCTGTACATCGCCGAAGAGGTGCGCGAGTACCTCGCCGAGCTCGGTTTCCGCAGCCTCGACGAGGCCATCGGCCAGGTGGACGTCCTCGACACCCGCAAGGCCGTCGAGCACTACCGCGCGTCGAAGCTCGACCTGTCGCCGCTGCTCGAGAAGGTCACCTCCCCGATCTTCGGGGACCAGGACCTGCACTGCACCAAGGAGCAGTACCACGCTCTCGACAAGGCACTCGACAACGAGCTGATCGCGAAGGCGCAGCCTGCTCTCGAGTCGGGTACGCCGGTCTCGTTCGAGACCCCGATCACCAACGTCAACCGCACCGTCGGCACGATGCTCGGCCACGAGCTCACCAAGAAGTACGGTGCGGAAGGGTTGCCGGACAACACGATCGACATCACCTTCACGGGTTCCGCCGGCAACAGCTTCGGTGCGTTCGTCCCGCGCGGCATCACGATGCGGCTCCACGGCGACGCGAACGACTTCGTCGGCAAGGGTCTGTCGGGTGGTCGCATCATCGTGCGCCCGCCGCACAATGCGGCCGAGGGCTTCGTGCCCGAGGACAACATCATCGCCGGCAACGTCATCCTGTTCGGTGCCACCGGCGGTGAGGCCCTCATCCGTGGCATCGCAGGTGAGCGTTTCGCGGTCCGCAACTCCGGAGCCACGGCCGTCGTCGAAGGCGTCGGCGACCACGGCTGCGAGTACATGACGGGTGGCAAGGTCGTCATCCTCGGCAAGACCGGCCGCAACTTCGGTGCGGGTATGTCCGGTGGCGTCGCGTTCGTGTACAACCCGGACAAGGACTTCGAGAACAACCTGAACACCGAGCTGGTCGACCTCGAGGACCTCGAGGGCGAGGACTTCGTGTGGCTCAAGGGAGCCGTCGAGCGGCATCGTGACGAAACGGGCTCCGAGGTCGCAGCCCGCATCCTGGCCGACTGGTCACAACAGGTCAGCCACTTCGCGAAGGTCATGCCTCGCGATTACAAGAAGGTACTCATGGCTATCAAGGACGCCACCATCCGTGGTGCGAACGTGGACGAGGCGATCATGGAGGCTGCTCGTGGCTGATCCCACCGGTTTCCTCAAGCACGGTTCCCGCGAGACCCCGGTCCGCCGGCCGGTCCCGCTGCGACTCCTCGACTGGAAGGAGGTCTACGAGCCGTTCCCGCTCGAGACCCTCCAGACCCAGGCCAGCCGTTGCATGGACTGCGGTATCCCCTTCTGCCACAACGGTTGCCCGCTCGGGAATCTCATCCCCGAGTGGAACGACCTTGCCTACAAGGGCAAGTGGGAGGACGGGATCGAGCGTCTCCACGCCACGAACAACTTCCCCGAGTTCACCGGCCGGCTCTGCCCGGCGCCCTGCGAGGCGTCGTGCGTGCTCGGCATCAACCAGGACCCGGTGACGATCAAGCAGGTCGAGGTCGAGCTGATCGAGAAGGCCTTCGACGACGGCCGCGTCAAGCCGGTCCCGCCGTCGAAGCTCACCGGCCGCAAGGTCGCGGTCGTCGGCTCCGGCCCCGCGGGTCTCGCTGCGGCGCAGCAGCTCACGCGTGCCGGTCACTCGGTGACGGTGTTCGAGCGGGCCGACCGTATCGGTGGTCTGCTCCGCTACGGCATCCCCGAGTTCAAGATGGAGAAGCGCTTCATCGACCGCCGTCTCGCGCAGATGGAGGCCGAGGGCACCGTCTTCAAGCCGGGCGTCAACGTGGGTGTCGACATCACCGCCGACGAGCTGCGCGAGCAGTTCGACGCCGTGGTGCTCGCCGGCGGCGCGACCGTCGCCCGCGACCTGCAGATCCCCGGACGCGAGCTCGACGGCATCCACCAGGCGATGGAGTTCCTGCCGATCGCCAACCGCGTGCAGCTCGGCGACCTGCCGGCCCCGACCATCACGGCCGAGGGCAAGAAGGTCGTCATCATCGGCGGTGGCGACACCGGCGCCGACTGCCTGGGCACCTCGCACCGTCAGGGTGCGGAGAGCGTCCACCAGTTCGAGATCATGCCGCGGCCGCCGGAGCAGCGCGCCGAGTCCACCCCGTGGCCGACCTACCCCCTCATGTACCGCGTCTCGTCGGCACACGAGGAGGGCGGCGAGCGCGTCTTCTCCGTCAACACCGAGGAATTCATCGGTAAGGACGGCAAGGTCACCGCGCTCAAGGCACACGAGGTGCAGATGGTCGACGGCCGCTTCGAGAAGGTCGAAGGCAGCGACTTCGAACTCGAGGCCGATCTGGTGCTGCTCGCGATGGGCTTCACCGGTGCTGAGAAGCCCGGTCTGCTCACCGATCTCGGTGTCGACTTCGACCAGCGCGGCAACGTCGCCCGCTCGTCGGAGTGGGCCACCAATGTCGACGGTGTCTTCGTCGCCGGCGACATGGGTCGCGGACAGTCGCTCATCGTCTGGGCGATCGCCGAGGGTCGCGCGTGCGCCGCTGCGGTGGACCGCTTCCTCGAGGGTGAGACGGCACTGCCGGCGCCGATCGCGACCACCACGATGCCGCAGCGCTGAGCGCGGAATCTGCCGGCGTCCGAGTGGCGCCGGAGAGTTGAGCGCTCCAGCGTCGCAGCGCTGAACGAGGTACGACCACTGGGCCGCACACCGGAAGGTGTGCGGCCCAGTGGCATTCGTGGAGTGGCGTTCGTGAGTGGGGTCAGGCGTCGACGAGCGACGCGGGATCGGTGTCGGATGCGGTGGCCGGTGCCGGTTCGGCCGGCGCCGGTTCGGGTGTGGCCACCTCGCGTCGCCGCGCGAGGAGGCGGTCGACGGCCAACGATCCGGAGCCGAGGAAGATCAGGACGAACATCGCCCAGCAGAACAGTGCGGCGGATTCACCGTCGTTCTGGATGGGCAGTGCGCCGTCGGCCTGATGGCCCCAGAAGTAGGCGTACGCCATCGATCCGGAGCCGAGGAAGGCCGCGAGCCGGGTACCGAGACCGAGGATCAGGGCGGCGCCGCACACGACCTGGATGATCGCGCCCCACCAGCCGGGCCATGCGCCGAGCTGTGCGGTGGCTCCGCCGTAGGGTTCCGCAGGCCACGCCCACAGGCTCGTGGTGCCGTGGCAGACGAACAGGAAACCGACGACGATGCGGAAGGCGGCGACGGCGTGGTCGCCGAAACGGTCCGGCCAGTGGCGCACAGAGTTCATCACGTGCGGAAGTAAAGCATGCCTACCCTTACATACAGGCTGCTTGGTCATCGTTCCTCCGGTTTCTGTGGATCTGCCCCCGCTTCCCGGGGGTGAATCCACAGAAATCGGTTCAACAGCAACCGCCGGACGCGCTGCGCTTGTGACATTTCCGTGTCGCCGGGCGTCGCACCCGTTATGGTTCTGCGCATGACGGCTACGAGACGGGCACTGGCGAGGGTCGTGATGGGTGCGGGTGCCGTCGTGGCCGCCGTCGCGGCGGCTCCCGCCGCGGCCGCGGACCCTGCGGACGCGTGCATCCGCAACGGTGGTGGGCTCGTGACGATCGACGGCGCCGAGCCCGTCCCACCGGTTTTCGGATTCGACGGTCCCCGCCTGCTCGGACTCCAGGGCGGGGTCGGCAACGCGTGCATCACCAACGTGGGGCCCGGAGCCGTGACCGTCACGCACCCCGAGGGACGCGTCCCGGGACGCACCGAGGTGTCCACCGCGCTCGTGGAGATGCGGGTCGACGGCGGGCTCGGTAACGTCGCCGTCACCAACGTCGGTACCGGCGCGGTCACGGTGCACCGGACGGAGGTCACGCCCGAGCCGGTCGCGGCACCAGCGCAGGCCCCGATCCCCGGGATGCCGGAGCTGATCCTCGACGCGGGAACCGACGGCGTCTTCGTCACGAACGTCGGTACGGGCGGAGTCACGGTCGTCGACCGTGGCGTCGCGCCGACGGACCTCCCGGCCCCGCCGCCCCCTCCGCCGGGTGCGGTGATCACAGATCCGTTCAGCGGAAACATCTATGTGACAAACCTCTTCGGACCCGACATCGTCGTCGCGGAACCCACCTCGACCGCCGAAGGAAGCGTCGTCGAGCGGCCGGTCCCGGGAACGGCGATCGACTACGGGACGGGCAACGTCTTCGTGACGAACATCGGCGGGGGACAGGTGACGGTCGTCCGCGGCTGATCCGCGGCCCCGTGATTTCCCGACAACGTTCCGGACTCGGATACATCACATCCGGTTCACGAATATGTCATCCTTCTACTCGATACTGCCGGGGAGGAACGCGGCACCAGGACAGTAGCGGGGCGGGGACATGGCTATGAGAAGAGTGTGGGCGGCAACGGTGGCCGCAGTGGCGGCCTGTGCAGCAGTATTCGTCGCAATGCCTGCAGCGCAAGCGAATCCGCCCGGATGCCCGACTCTGAACGTGGTTGCAGTGCCCGGCACGTGGGAGACCTCGAACACCCCCGACCCCGGCCGCGGGAACGGCATGCTCGCCCAGGTCACGTCCGGTCTTCCGGCAAGCTCCCGCGTCGACTACGTCGCGTATCCCGCGACCGCCTTCCCGTGGGAGGGCGACGTGTACGCGGCATCGCGCAACCGCGCCGTCGACAACGCGCGCGGCATCATCGCGGCCACCGCCGAGCGGTGCCCCCTCACGAACTTCGCCCTCGTCGGTTACAGCCAGGGCGCCGACGCCGCAGGCGATCTCGCCGCCGAGATCGGCACCGGGCTGGGAGTGATCGGTCCGCACCGCCTCGTCGCGGTGGGTCTGCTGTCCGACCCGCGTCGCTCCGAACTCGACCCGTTCGTCGGTCCGCCCGTCGCCGGCACCGGCGCGGGAGGTGCCCGCGCGGGAGGCTTCGGATTCGTAACACCCAACGTGCGCACCATCTGCGCTGTGGGCGACCTCTACTGCTCGACGCCGCCGGAGGATTTCGTCACGCGACTGGCCGGCTTCCTCGCCATCTCGGCGGGCAGCCCGTTCGAGCAGCTCGAGAACTACCGCGACGAGGCGACCGCCCTCTACAACGACATCATGACCGCCGGGGGCATCCCGACGCTGCAACTGCAGCTCACGCCCGAGGCGAACGAACTGCGCGAGCGGAAGATCCGCACCTTCTACGAATCGCAGATCCACCAGGACTACTCGAACTACGTGGTCGACGGTCGCGGAACGACGGCCACGCGGTGGTTGCACGACTGGATCGCCTCGAAGGCCTGACCGGCCGGATCGGGCGGTGCCGGTCAATCGATGTCGAATCGTGCGCCCACACGCATGACGCGGGGTGCGAAGCGCATCAACCACTTGCGGACCTTCGCGCCCGGAGCGACCGTCACCACGGGCCGGTTGTGACGGACCGCCCCGACGATCTCCTTGGCCACCTTCTCCGGCGCGATGTGCAGGCGCCGGTACATCGCCAGAGTGCGGGTGCGTCGCGCCGCTCGTACTTCCTTGTTCGGCGCCACGTACGCCGTCGCCCGGGTGAGGTTGGTGTCCACCAGGTCGGGGCACACCACCGTCACGCCGATCCCGTGTTCGAGCAGTTCGGCGCGTAGGCATTCCGACAGCATGAACACCCCGGCCTTGCTCGTCGAGTAGGCGGCGAGGTTGCGTTGCGGCATGAACGCCGCGGCCGAGGAGGCATTGACGATCTGCCCGCCCGTGCCTGCGTCGATCATCTGCTCCGTGAAGGCGCGGCAGCCGTAGACCACTCCCCAGAAGTTCACGTCCATCACGTTCTCGAAGACGCTCTGAGGGGTGTCGGCGAAGGCACCGATGACACCGATACCCGCGTTGTTGACGAGCACGTCGGCGACGCCGTGCCGCTCCCGGACGGTCTGTGCGAACTCCCGGACCTGCTGTTCGTCGGAGACGTCGAGTTCGTAGGCGTGAGCGGCACCGCCGAAGACGGCCTCGGAACCTCCGGCGCCCGGTGCGGGGACGTTCACGAGCGCCACCGTCTCGCGGGCGCTGTCGAGATCCTTGTCGGCGACGACGACGATGGCGCCTTCGGCAGCGAAGGCGATCGCCGAGGCCCGGCCGATCCCGCTACCGCCACCGGTGATGACGACGAGGGCGCCGGTCAGGTCGCGCAGACGGCTGCGTAGTGCAGCACCGGCGCGCCAGCGGCGTATCTGGGCGATCCGAGAGGTCACCCCACCATCGTGACGTACTCGCGCCGTGCGGTCAGTTCAGTACAGGATCTCGCGGTAGAGCTCGCCCTTGCCCGGCTCGGCGTCGGCGGGGATCTCGATCGCGTGGAGCTCGGCGTGCATGTCGCGCATCGACGGAACCTCCGTGCGCTCGGGATAGGTCGACGGATCCCACAGCTTGGCGCGGAGGATCGCCCGTGCGCAGTGCGTGAAGACCTCGTCGATCTGCACGATCACGGCCAGCTGCGCCGGCTTGTTCTGCAGCGCCAGCTTCCGGAGCAGGTCGGGGTCGGTCGACAGGGTGGCGCGGCCGTTGATCCGCAGCACCTCCTCGTCGCCGGGGACGAAGAACAGCAGCCCGACGTGAGGATTCTCGAGGATGTTCCGGTACGAGTCGGCGCGGCGGTTGCCGGGCCGGTCGGGCAGCACGATCGTGTGGTCGTCGAGGACGAGCACCGTCGACTCGATGTCGCCGCGCGGCGAGCAGTCGCAGTTCCCGACGGCATCGGTGGTGGCGATCGTGAAGAACCGCGCCAACGACAGGAAATGCCTGATGAGCGGTGTCAGATGTGGTCGTGCCTTGTCGACGATCGCCGGGTGCGGAATGCCCAGGACGGCCTCGAGCTCACCCTGTGTCCGTATCCCGCCCTGCACGAGCTCGTCGATCCTGTCCGCATCCATCCGGTGCACCTCCGGCGGTGACCGTACCAATCCTGCGCGGGAAGATCACGTCGGCACCTGGGTCGTGCCCTGGTCAGGGCCGCGCTTCCGGTCACCGGGACGACCCGGGAGGCAAGGCTCCCGATCCCGGTAGAACGAGTGGCGACGCCCCCGTCCGGAAGGATCGAGATGACCGACTCCGCCCTGCTGGCCTCCCTCCTCGAACGTGTACAGCTCCTCGAGGACAAGGCTGCGATCCACGAGGTCCTCACGGCCTACGGCCCGGCCGTCGATGCCGGTGACGCCGAGGCGGTGGGGGAACTGTGGGCGGAGGACGCCGTCTACGACGTCGACATCCGCCTGATGGAGGGACGCGACGCCATCATGAAGATGGTGCGTACCCGGCCGCACCAGGACTACATCGAGGAGGGCTGCGGTCATCTGCTCGACCCGGTGCACATCCGGGTCGACGGCGACACCGCCGTCGCGACCTGCCACTCGCTGCTGCTGCGCCGCAATGCCGATTCGGATTCGTTCCGGGTGTGGCGGGTGAGCGCCAATCGTTTCGAACTCGCCCGGATCGACGGCAGTTGGAAGATCGTGCGCCGCACGTCGCGGTTGCTCGACGGCAGCACCGCCGCCCGCGACCTCCTCGCGAGCGCACGGCGCTGAACCGACCACTCGCGGCCGGCGCCGCGAGAGAACTCAGACGCGCAGGGTGTCGCGCACGTGTCCGGTCTCGTTGAGCGACGCGACGCGGCGCGCACCGCTGCGTGAGACGAGGATGCGCGTCACCGACGCGTACTCGATGGGGAACATCAGCGGCCGGGGCAGTTCGAGCAGGTGCTGCAGCACGATGTTCACGACCCCGCCGTGGACGAACAGCGCCACGGTCTCGGCGTGGTCGCATGTCTCCACCACGTGGTCGATCCCTCGCAGCACCCGCGTGCGGAAGGCGTCTCCGTCGACGAAATCGGGCAGGTGACCTGCCAGGATGCGCTTGTAGGCAGCCGGTGCGACGTCCTTCGCGGCGTCGATCGTGAAGTAGTGGTCGTGGCCGTAGTCGTACTCGGCGATGTCCTCCAGCTTCTCCACGTCGAGGCCGCGTCGTTCCGCGACCGGCTCGGCCGTCTGCAGGGCCCGCAACTGCGGGCTCGAGAACAGGCGGGTGATGTTGTACGGGGACAGCGCGTCCGGCAACCGCGACGCCTGGAGACGACCGGCCTCCGTGAGCGGCGGGTCGGCGACCCCGGTCTCGGCGCGGGCGTTGTTCGGCTCGGCATGGCGGATCAGGAGTAGCTGCACGACCTCACGATGCCAGGTGGAGCGGTTTCACGTGAAACCACCCGTCAGGAGCGTCGCGGCTTCGTGAACGGGAACGCCAGCGACTCGCGGATGCTGCCTCCGAGCACGAGCATCACGATCCGGTCGACACCCATGCCGAGGCCGCCGGTGGGAGGCATCGCGTATTCGAGGGCTTCGAGGAACTCCTCGTCGAGTTCCATCGCCTCCTCGTCACCGCCCGCGGCGAGCAGCGACTGCTCGGTGAGACGGGCGCGCTGGTCGAGCGGATCGGTGAGCTCGCTGTAGGCGGTCCCCAACTCGACTCCCCACGCCACCAGGTCCCACTTCGCCGCGACACCCGGCTTGCGGGGATGCGGCCGGGTCAGCGGCGACACCGAGGTCGGGAAGTCGGTGTAGAAGGTGGGGAATTCCGTCTTCGATTCGACGAGGTGCTCGTACATCTCCTGCGCGGTGGCGCCGGCGTCCCAGGCCGGGTTGTAGGGGATCTCGTGTTCGTCGCACAGGCGTCGAAGGACGTCGACGGGGGTCTGCGCGTCGACGAACGTCCCGAGCGCCTCGGAGATCGCGTCGTGGAAGGACTTGACGGGCCATTCACCGGAGATGTCGATCTCGACCGGGGTGCCGTCGGGTCCGGGCCGCAGGATGATCTCGCGTCCGTGTGCCGCGCGGGCTGCCGCCTGGATCAACTCGCGCGCGACGACCCGCATCTTCTCGTAGTCGCTGTGCGCCTCGTACGCCTCGAGGATCGTGAACTCCGGGTTGTGCTTGAAATCCGCACCCTCGTTGCGGAACACCCGGCCGATCTCGAAGACCTTCGCCATGCCCGCGACGCACAACCGCTTCAGGTACAGCTCGGGAGCGATCCGCAGGTACAGATCGGCATCGTAGGCGTTGATGTGCGTGATGAACGGTGCGGCGTTCGCGCCGCCGTGCACCGCCTGCAGGATCGGGGTCTCCACCTCGAGATAACCGCGTGCCTGCAGTTCGTCGCGCAACGACCGCACCACCGCGCTGCGCGCCGCGAGGTGCTCGCGTGCGCCGCGGTCGATCGCGAGATGCAGATAGCGTTGCCGCACGCGAGCTTCAGGGTCGACGAGACCGTGATACTTGTCGGGCAGCGGGTGCAGGCACTTGCCGTCGATGCGCCACGAATCGGCGAGCACCGAGATCTCGCCCGTGCGGCTGCGTCCCATCTCGCCGGACACCTCGACGAGGTCGCCGAGATCGAACAGGAAACGTTGTCCGGCCACCCGTTGCCGATCGACGAGGATCTGGATGTCGCCCGACCAGTCGCGCAGTACCGCGAACAGCACACCGCCGAAGTTACGGATGCGCAGCAGGCGCCCTGCCACGGTCACCGGGGTGCCGGACTTCATGGTCCGGGCCTCGGCGGCGGTGTGTGTCGGGGGATGCGCGACCGGGTAGGGGTCGACACCGTGCTCGACGATCCGTTGCAGGGTGTTCATCCGCACCTGGACCTGCTCGGGGCGGCGACGTCCGTGCGAGACGGCCGGCGTGCCGTCGGCGAGTTCGACGTCGGGTGCGCTGCCGTCGTCGTGCAGTTCCGCCGCGACCACCTGGTCCTCGGGGAAGGCCGAGTGTGTTCCCGTGTGCTGCTGGGTGTTCCGGCGACCGAAGGTCGGGAGGGTGAGGAAGCCCTCGGCGATCGCCGACGCGAGCGCGACCCGCGGGATGAGCCGGTTGTCGCGGAAACACAGGAAGCGGGGCACCCACTCGGGGTGATACTTGACGTTGGACCGGTACAACGCCTCGAGCTGCCACCACCGCGAGAAGAACAACAGGATCGACCGCCACAACCGCAGGATCGGGCCGGCGCCGATCCGCGCGCCCTCCTCGAACACCGATCGGAAGACGGCAAAGTTCAACGAGATCCGCTCGATGTCGAACTCGGCGCCGCGTGAGGCCAGTTCGGACACCATGAGTTCGACGACCCCGTTGGGGGCCTGCGGGTCGCGGCGCATGAGGTCGAGTGACACGCCGTCCGCTCCCCACGGCACGAGCGAGAGCATCGCGACGACCTTGCCGTCCGCGACCGCTTCGACGAACAGGCAGTCGCCGTCGAGCGGATCACCGAGCCGGCCGAGGGCCATCGAGAAACCGCGCTCGTTCTCGGTGTCGCGCCAGGCCTCGGCGCGCTGGATCGCCGCCGACAGCTCGATGGGTGACAGTTCGCGGTGACGCATGATCCGCGCGGTCACACCGTGTTTGCGGGCGCGGTTGACGGCCTGCCGCACCGGTCGCATGTCGCGTCCGGCGAGACTGAAGTCGCGGGTGAGCAGGACGGCCTCGTCGCCGAGCTGCAGCGCGTTCAGACCCGCACGGTGGTAGGCCGTCGCACCGTCCTCGCTCGCCCCCATCACTGCGGGTGTCCACCCGTAGGCGCGGGCGAGATCGAGCCATTCGTCGATGGCGTGCGGCCACGCCTCGGGGTTGCCGATCGGATCACCGCTCGCGAGGCACACGCCGAGTTCGACGCGGTAGGTCACCGCGGCCTTGCCACTGGGGGCGAACACCACAGCCTTGTCGCGGCGGGTCGCGAAGTAGCCGAGCGAATCGTCGCTCTGGGCGAGCAGGCCGCGGATGGCCGATTCGTCACTGCCGGTGAGCGCGTTGCTCGCTCGCTGCGACCGGAACAGCACCACGACGGCCGCGAGCACGGCGAGGGCGCCGAGCAGGCCGAGGATCGTGTTGACCAGCCCGTTCGGGCGGCCACCGAACTGGTCGTTATCGATGAACGTCAGCGCGGTGACGCGGTTGAGCGCCCACAGGAACCGGTCGGTAGCGGGCAGGGTGCCGGGGAACAGTTCCACCAGACCCCAGCCGATCAGCGTCCCGACGACCAGGCCACCCACGAGCACACCGAGTGCGGCCCAGGCGTTTCCGCGCCGCACGCGCGTGTAGAACTCGGGATAGGACAGCAGCAGCACCGCGACGATCAGCAGGTGGACGACCAACGCGACGAGGTGGTTCGGGTCGCGCTCGACGATGCTCATCACGAGATTGGTGATGGTGAATCCGCCGAGGTAGATCGTCAGGATCCACCACGCGATGCGCTTGCGCCCGGCGATCGCACCGGCGAGCAGACCGAGGACGAGAGCGAACGACAGGCTCGTGTCGGGGGCGTCGAAGTAGTACTCGTCGAGATATTCACGCGGGGCGTGGATCCAGTAGCGCAGGGTCGGAGAGATCGACCACAGCGCGACCACGACCGCGTAGATGCCCAGGATCAGGCCGAAGATGTGCGGTACGGCGGACAGACGTCCACCGACACGGTCGGTCAGCGACGGCCGGGTGGGCGGTCGGGCGTCCTCCACCGGACGCGGGCGCTCGGCAGGAGCGGTGGAATCCGCAGACATGGAATAGAACGGTAACGGGCAAACGCGGCAGCCGTGGGACGAACGGCCGCGGGACCGGATCACATTCCCGGTCCCGCGGCCGTTCTCATCCGCTCAGGAGTCTGTCAGGAGCGGGGTGCTCCGGCGGTCGCGACGTCCTCGGTGGCGTCCGGCTCGGACGGTTCGGTCCGTGCGAGCCTGCTCGGCCACCAGATCTTCTTCCCGATGTCGATCGTCAGGGCCGGCACCACCAGCGACCGCACGAGCAGTGCGTCGAGGAGGACACCGAAGGCGACGATGAACGCGATCTGCGCCAGGAACAGCAGCGGGATCACGGCCAGTGCGGAGAAGGTGGCAGCGAGAACGATTCCTGCGGAGGTGATGACGCCGCCGGTCACGGTCAGGGCCCGCAGGGTTCCGTCGCGGGTGCCCACTCTCTTCGTCTCCTCCCGGACGCGGGTCATGAGGAAGATGTTGTAGTCGATGCCCAGCGCCACGAGGAAGACGAACCCGAACAGCGGCACCACCGGGTCGGCGCCCGGGAACCCGAACAGGTGGTTGAACACCAGCGACGAGATGCCGAGGGTCGCCGCGAACGAGACGATCACGGTGAGCATCAGCAGGACCGGCGCGACGACCGCCCGCAGCAGTGCGATGAGCACCAGCAGGACCACGATCGTGACCACCGGGATGATGACGGTGCGGTCGCGGGTCGCGGTGTCCTTCGTGTCGAGGTCGACGGCCGTGGGTCCGCCGACGAGTGCTTCGGCGTCGGGCACGGAGCCCACCGCCTCGCGGATGCGTTCGACGGTCTCCTCGGCGGCGAGGGAGTCGGCGGGATCCGACAGTGTCGCCTGCACCGCGACGAGTCCGTCGACCACGCGCGGCGCGCCGTCGGGGCCGGGGACGGGCTGGACGGTCGTCACACCCTCGACGCCCTCGGTGGCGCTGACGACACCCTCGAGCGCACCTTCGCGGGCGACGACGATGCTGGGCGAACCGGTTCCGGCGTCGAAGTGCTCACCGAGCACCTCCTGGCCGGACTTCGAATCGGTCTGCAGGAGGAACAGATCCGACGAGGCCACGCCGCTCGCCTTGAACTGCGGGGCGAGCAGGGCGAATGCGACGAGCACGAGGCTGCACACGATCCAGATGGGGCGCGGCTTCGATCCGACGAAGCCGGCGACGCGGCCCCAGAACTTGTGGGAGCTCTGTAGATCGCTGCGATCGGTGTCCGGCTCGAAGCGGGGCCGGCTGGGCCAGAACGCGGCGCGACCGAGCAGGACGAGGGCGGCGGGCAGGAAGGTGAGCGACGCGAGGAACGACGTCGCGATGCCGATGGCGGCGACCGGGCCGAGACCGCGGTTGGAGTTCAGGTCCGACAGCAGCAGGCACAACACACCGAGGATCACCGTGCCGGCCGAGGCCGCGATCGGTTCGATCGCACCGCGCAGCGCGGCACGCATCGCCGTGTACTTGTCCTGTTCGATACGCAGTTCTTCCCGGAACCGGGAGACCAGCAACAGGGCGTAGTCGGTGGCGGCGCCGAAGACCAGGATGAACATGATGCCCTGGCTCTGGCCGTTGAGGGCGATGGCTCCGGCGTCGGCGAGCAGATAGACGATCAGGCTGGCCAGTGCGAGTGCGAACACCGCCGAGATGATGACCACGAACGGCAGGATCGGGCTGCGGTAGACCACGATGAGGATGACGAGGACGACACCGCCCGCGACGAGCAGCAGCAGTCCGTCGATACCGGCGAATGCCGACGACAGGTCGGCGGCCTGCCCTGCGGGGCCGGTGACGTAGACGGTCAGGCCGTCCGGTGCGCCTTCGAAGGCCGTCCGGAGTTCCTCGACGGCCTCCTGGACCTCCCCGGAGGCGTCGAGCGGCACGATCATCTGCGCGGCTTCACCGTCCTCGGAGGGGATCGGGGGCGGTCCGGCCGATTCGGTGGCCAGGAAGGCGAGGTCCTCGTCGGTGATCCCGCCGTCGCGTTCGGCGACGACGATCGCGGGGATGAACTCGCTCTCGTTGAACTGCGCGTACAGCTCGTCGGCGCGGGTGGATTCGGCGGATGCCGGGAGGAAGGTGCTCGCGTCGTTGGAGGCGACCTCGCTGAGCTTGCCCGCGAACGGGCCGCCGCCACCGGCGGCCACGAGCCACGCGATGAGCAACAGGGCGGGTAGGAGCCACCGCCATCGGCTGGTTCTGCGTGGGGGCTCGGTAGCAGTGCTCAAGATTCCTCCTGGCGTGAGCGAATGTGTCGGAACTAGATTATTCAGCGTGCTGAACGATGGGGGTGGAGACGATCTCGACGAGTGGCCCACCGGTCGTCTGCTGTCCACCGCGGCACGGCTCGTCGAGCAGGCCTGGGAGCAGTCCTTGCGACGACGAGGGCTCACCCACGCGGGGGTGATCGCACTGCACGCGGTGGCCCATGCCCCGCTGTCGCAACGGGAGATGGCGCGCGCGTGCCGGGTGACCGACCAGACCATGAGCCGGACAGTCGACCATCTCGTCCGCGGCGGTTTCGTCACGCGCGCGGTCGACCCGGAGGACGAGCGGAGGATGCGGGTGGAGATCACGCCGTCGGGCGTGGACGCCTACCGGCGGGTGATCGAACTCGAACGCGACGACGCGCCCGGCGGCGATTCTCCGGTCGCGGTCTCGGACCCGGCGACCCTGCGCCGGCTCCTGCTCGAAATCGTTCGTTCCCACAGCACTCCTCGTGACAGCCCGGGGGGTACCCGCGATCGGGTGATCCCACCCCTCCACGGAATATGAGCTGCCACCCTCTCCGGAAAACGAGGAGATCCGTCCGAAGCGTGCGCGGTAGGGTGCCGCATGGTCTCCGCACCCCGGACCCACGCCGACGTCGTCTCCGCACTGCGAGCAGCCGGGTGCGTGTTCGCCGAGGAGGAAGCGCAGCTGCTCGTCGAAGCCGCTCCTACACCCGCGGATCTGGAGCGGTTCATCGCGCGGCGGGTCGGCGGCGAACCGCTCGAACACGTACTGGGACAGGTCTTCTTCCACGGCAGGCGCATCTCGGTGCGAGAGGGGGTGTTCGTCCCGCGTCGCCGCACCGAGTACCTGGTGGACTGCGCGATCGACCTCGCGCGACCCGGCGCCGTGATCGTCGACATGTGTTGCGGGTGCGGTGCCGTCGGTGCCGCGCTCGCCACCGCCGTCGAGGCCTGCGAGATCTACGCGGCCGACATCGATCCCGTCGCCACCGCGTGTGCCCGGCTGAACCTGCCGCCCCACCGGGTCTTCGACGGCGATCTGTTCGACGCACTGCCGAGCGCGCTGCGCGGTCGCGTCGACGTGCTCGTCGCCAACGCGCCCTACGTGCCGTCGGGGTCGATCGGGTCGATGCCGCGAGAGGCGCGCTGCAGCGAACCGCGACACGCACTGGACGGCGGACCCGACGGACTGGACGTCCATCGCCGGCTCGTCGCCGATGCGGGCCGGTGGCTCACCGACGGTGGATCGCTGCTCGTCGAGTCGGCCGCATCGCAGGCGCCCGTCGTGCGCGACCTCATGACCCGGGCCGGACTCGACGCCGACACGCGGGGTTCCGAGGAGGCCGACGCGACGGTCGTCATCGGCACCCGCCGATGACGTGCTCGCTGCCGCGAACATGTCAGTCGAGCGGCAGCTGAGCGAAGATCGCGGTCGGCTGGGTCGATCCGCCCGTCGGCTCGACGCTGAAGGCGAGCGCGGTGGCACCCGAGATGTCCTCGAGCACCGCGGTCGTCGACGGCGCGACGTCGTCGGGTGTCATCGTGCCCGCGGGTTCCATCCCCTCGGGGCCGACCAGCCACATCTGGTAGACGCTGCCCTCGGCCGGCGGGGCGACGTTGTTCATCACCAGCACGCCCGCGTCCTCCTCCTTGGAGAACACCACGGTCGCGGTGCCGCCACCGTCGAGCTCGCCCGACGAGGTCCGTACGTCCTCGGCGGCGAAGACCCGCTCGCTCGTGCCCGGCTCGGACGTGGTCTGCCACTGACCGGCCACCACGACGCCGCCGATCGCGACGATTACGGCCGCTGCCGCGGCGAGCAGGAAGTTCCGCCGCCGGGCCTGCCGGCGCTCGTCGAGGGAGACGGGTGCGGGCAGGTGATCGTCCTCCACCCGAGGTGCCTCGGTCGTCTCCGGCTCACCTTCTTCTTCCGTGTGCGTCTTCTCGGCGGGCGTCTCCGCGGTGAGTTCGGCGTGGACCAGATCGAGCAGTCGCACCCGGAGTTCGGGCGGCGGCTCGGTCGCGGTACCGGCCGACATCGCTGCGAGGGTCTCGTGGACCTCGCGGACCTCGGCGTCGAACCGTTCGGACACCTCCGGGTCTGCTTCCGCGAGCCGCTCGGCGATCTTCCGACGCTCGTCGGGTGTGACGGCATCCAATGCGAAGACGGGTGCCATGTCGAGCAGGTCGCGCGAGGAATCGTTCGCCTCGTCAGCCATCCACAGTCACCCCCAGACAATTCTTCAGTCGTTTCAGGCCGTCCCGGATGCGCGACTTGACCGTCGGCAACGGGGACGAGAGTTCTTCTGCCACTTCGGTGTATGTAAAGCCTCTGTAGTAGGCGAGCTCGACCGAGCGTCGCTGCAGTTCGGTGAGAGAACCCAGACACTCGTTCACCCGGCGGCGGTCGTCGCGCTGCGCGACCTCCTCGCTGACCGAGTCGAAGGCCGCGTCGACGTTCGTCGAACCGTAGTGCGACTCGCGGTCGGCTCCGGACTGCTCGCTGCGGACCCGGTCGACGGCGCGCCGATGGGCGAGCGTGATGATCCACGACAGAGCGGAACCCTGGCGCGGGTCGTACTTGTCGGCCGACCTCCACACCTGGAGGTAGACCTCCTGGGTGGTCTCCTCGCTGTAGCCGGGATCCCGCAGGACCCGGAGCACCATGCCGAAGACTCGGGAACGCGTCGCGTCGTACAGTTCGGCGAACGCCGTGGGGTCTTGCCGGGCCACCCGCCCGAGCAGTTCGCCGAGGGTATCGGTGTGGCCTCCGACGCCGGTCATCGGCTCAGTCCGCTCATCGGGGGAAAGCCTAGCCGGGACATTCCCTCCACTCAAGGCAACCGTGTCGACCACGAGCGTCACCCCATCCACATCCGAGCACGCAGGACCGTCGCGAGATCGACCGGCAGTCGTTCGCCGCTGACGGTCGCGGTGAACACCGGAACACCGGGCCGCCGCAGGGCGACCGAGACCGCGAACATGTCTCCGGCCCGGGTGATGATGTCGATCTCGTCCGAGCGCAGCGTGTAGCAGTGCCGTCCGTTCCGGCGCGTATGGATCTCCGCGACCACGCACGCGAGCGAGTCGCTCGGATCGTGGCACCAGAACAGGTTCAGCGGATCCGATCCGAGACCGAGGCGCCGGATGTTCAGCAGCGCTGTGATCCGCCCGCCCGGAACCCGCATCCCGTCGGCCACGAGCTGGTCCTCGACCCGGCCGCGGAAGGTGTCGGAATCGCTCGCGACGAAGTGGTCCCACGGCTCGAATCGCATCAGCGTGCGCAGCCACCAGGGCGAGGGCGTCGACTCGTCGACGTCCATGACCCAGCTGAAGCCGCGGTACTCGAGCGAGGGGCGCTCGGCCGAGCCCTGCGCGTGGCGGACGAAGGTCCGGTAGATCGCCGGCACGACCGCCTCCCGGCCACCCGGGAACTCGACGTCGTCGCCGATCATCGCGACTGCGCGGGGAAGGTCAGGATGCATGGTCGTCTCCGGGGCACGTGGTCGGTTTCCCCGATAGTGTGCACGTGAGGAAATCGGCTGTGGTGTCGGCCCACCAGCGCGGGTCGGTGAGGAGGAAGTGCCCGGCTCCGGGCAGGGGACGCCAGCGCGTGTTCACGCCCCGGTCTCCCGCCGCCATCGTCTGGCTCTGCGCCATCCGCGGGTCGGTCCGGGTGTCCTCCGTACCGTGCGCGACCAGCAGGTGCCGGCCCGCCGGGATCAGGTCGGCGTCGTCGGCCGGCCACCACGGTGCCAGAGCGACGAGCGACTCGACCCCGTGCTGGGCCGCGAGATGCGCGATCGCCCGCGCACCCATCGCGTGCCCGACCAACCCGAGCCGGACGTCCCCACGACGCCGGGTCACCGATTCGATCGCTCGCAGACCGTCGCGGACCGGGCTCATGTGGTCGTCGTTCCACCCGCAGTACCGGTAGTCGACGAGGTCGACCGCGATGTCGTACTTGTTCAGCCGCAGGCGCAGGGCATCGGTGAACAGACGCATGCGCAGCTGCGACAGATGCCACGCACGCGGCGGTGTGGTGCCGACCGGACGCCCACCGGGCAGCACGAGTACGTGAGCCGGTCGGAGATCCTCGACATTGTCCATGACCTGCATTCGGAGCCGACCGCGATACGGATGGGTCGAACACCGGATACCGATCCGAAAAAAATTCTTTCGATCCGACCCATCCGCACCGCCCCGGGGATCGAATGCTCAGTGACACACCTGGTCGACGTGGCCGCTTCTCCGGTCACGGCATACGAAGGGAACCACGATCATGAACATCACTGCGCGCAAGAGCCTGGCCGCCGTCGGAATCGGTGCGATGTCCCTCCTGGGTGTCGCTGCATGTTCCGACGATTCGGGAAGCGACACGAACGAGACCACGATGGAGGAAACCGTCGAGGAGACCATCGTCGAGGAAACCACCACTGCTGCAACGGGAACCGCTGCTCCGGCCTCCGGCCCCGTCGGCCCGGGCTGCGCCGACTACGTCGCCGCGAACCCGACCGGCCCGTCGTCCGTCGAGGAACTCGCGAACCAGCCCGTCGCCGAGGCCGCCGGAAATGTGCCGATCCTGACCACTCTCACGCAGGCCCTGTCCGGCCAGCTCAACCCCGACGTCAACCTGGTCGAGACGCTCAACGGTGGCGAGTTCACCGTCTTCGCGCCGGTCGACGACGCGTTCGCCGCCCTGCCGCCGGAGACCGTCCAGACGCTGCAGACGGATTCGGCTCTGCTCACCGACATTCTCACCTACCACGTGGTTCCCGGTGAGCTGACCACCGCCGACATCGCCGGCACACAGACCACCGTCCAGGGCGGCACCGTCGAGGTCGCCGGTGAGGGTGACATGTGGACCGTCAACGACGCCAACGTCATCTGCGGTGGCATCGAGACCGAGAACGCCACCGTGTACCTGATCGACGGTGTCCTCCAGCCCCAGTAATCACCACCCGGTCGACGGAAAGGTAGAAGACATGCGTTGGTCCCGACACGGCGTTCGGGGGCTTGCGGCGGCGATCGGCGCCGCCGCAGGCGCGCTCCTGTTCGCCACGCCCGCCGCCGCAGCGCCGCTCACCCCGGTTCCCCAGCTCGACGTGAACCGGTATGTGGGGCAGTGGTATCAGCTCGCCGCCAATCCGGCTCCCTACAACATCGACTGCGCTCGCGACACGACGGCGTTCTACACGCTGCTCGACGAACGCAACGTGCGCGTGGAGAACTCGTGCACCACGTTCACCGGTGATCGTCGCGGGATCACCGGGAACGCCCGCGTGAACGACACTGCTGCACTGCACGTGTCGTTCCCGGGGGTGCCGTTCCAGGATTCGCTCGACGGACCGAGCAACTACATCGTCACGCACCTCGCGGACGATTACTCGTGGGCATTCGTCGGTGACCCGTCGCGTATCTCCGGATTCGTGCTGTCGCGTTCGCCCGTCGTCGGCGATGACGCGTGGCGCGAGATCCGGAACGTCGTCGAGGCGAGCGGGTACAACTCGTGCCTCATGCTCACCTCGCCCACCACCGAGGGACTGCAGGAGATCAAACCGCTCTGCACCGTGTAACTCTCGGGGCGACCGGGGTGGTGTGCGGATCCCGAGGAAGATCCGCACACCACCCCGATTCGTCGTGCCGGGGACATCCGCTCACGAATTCGCCATCCGCTACAGCAATTGCTGCAGCGGATGGCGAAGAACGTAGCGGATCGCTCTAGCGGCGGCCGGCCGTGCCCGCGATGTTCTCGAGCATCCCCCGGAAGATGATGCCGTGGAACGGGACGAGCACGTACCAGTAGAGGCGGCCGGCGATCCCGCGCGGGAAGAAGATCGCCCGTTGGTGCACACGCGACCGGCCCGACTCCAGCGGTTCGACCCTCCATTCGAGCCACGCCCCACCGGGTGCCCGCATCTCCGCGCGCAGACGCAGCAGAGTTGGGCGTTCGATCAGTTCGACGCGCCAGAAGTCCAGGGCATCGCCGGTGTGCAGGGTCTTCGGATCGCGGCGACCCCGGTCGAGACCGACGCCGCCGACGAAACGGTCGAGCCAGCCCCGGATCGTCCACGCCAACGGGAAGGAGTACCACCCGTTCTCGCCACCGATGCTCTCGACGACGGCGAAGACCTTCTCCGGAGACGAATCCGACTCGAGCGACCGCTCGTCGGTGAAGACGACCTCCCCCGCCCAGTCCGGGTCGGACGGAAGCGGATCGGCGGGTGCGCCGACCGGGGACGCGTTCGTCCACGTCGTCTCGACCTCTCCCCGCTCGATGCGGCCGAGGGCGAGCCGGACGGCGTCGCGATAGCCGGTGAGACCGGATTCCGGTGGAGGGATGATCGAGTCGATGTCGTGGTTGCGCATCACCGCGTCGGTCGACAGCGACTCGAGGAGCGCGCGACCGAGAGGCGGAGGAATCGGTGTCACCAGGCCGATCCACAGGCCCGCGAGCTTCGGGGTGAGGACGGGCAGGACGAGGATCCGGCGTTTCGTCAGACCGGCGACCTCCGAGTACTGCTGCATCATCTCGCCGTACCGCAGGACGTCGGGTCCACCGATGTCGTAGGTGCCGCTGCGGGGGAGGGATGCATCGGCGGCGGCGAGCAGGTAGTGCAGGACGTCGCGTACCGCGATGGGCTGGATCCGGTTGTTCACCCAGCGCGGGGTGGTCATGACGGGGAGCCGGTTGCTCAGGTGCCGGATCATCTCGAACGACGCCGAACCCGAACCGATCACGACGCCGGCCTGCAGCACGAGCGTCGGTACACCGGAATCCATCAGGATGCGTCCGACCTGGGCGCGTGAATACAGGTGCGGCGAGAGATCACCCGACTCCGGGTGCAGCCCGCCGAGGTACACGATGCGGGAGACACCGTTGTCCCGTGCCGCGTCGGCGACGTTCTGCGCCGCCCGCTTCTCCGCGTCGACGAATTCGTCGCGGCCACCCATCGAATGCACCAGGTAGTACACGACGTCGATGTCGCGACACGCCTCGTGCAGCGATTCCGCGTCGTCGAGGTCGCCGCGGACGATCTCGACGTCGTCCGCCCACGGCACGTCGCGCAGCTTGTCGGGGCTGCGCGCGAGCACCCGTACCCGGTAACCCGCCTCGAGCAGGCGCGGAGCGAGCCGGCCACCGATGTAGCCGGTCGCTCCGGTGACCAGGACACGCTTTCCGCTCACGACTCCTCCAGGATGTGGCCGAGTTGATGACGCAGCGACGCTTCGAGATCGGGACGCCGGAAGCGGTGCCCGGCGTCGATCAACGCCTTCGGGACGACGAACTGGTCGGCCTGGGCCACCTCGCGCGCGCCCTCGTCGCCGAGCAGCAATCGCGGGCCGAAACCGGGGACGGGCAGCAGTGCGGGACGGTGCAGCACCGACGCCAGTACCCGGGTGTATTCCTCGTTTCGGACCGGTTGTGGTGCAACGGCGTTCACCGGTCCGGTCAGAGCGGGATCGGTGAGGGCGCGGTGGTAGACCTCGAGGAGGTCGTCGATGTCGATCCAGGAGAACCACTGCCGACCGTCACCGAGCCGGCCCCCGAGACCGCTCGCGAACAGCGGCCGCATCAACTGCAGTGTTCCGCCGCGGGGTGTCTGGACGATGCCGGTGCGCACGTGCACGACCCGCAGGCCCCTCTTCTCCGCGGGATGTGCTGCGGCCTCCCAGTCGGCGACGACGTCGGCGAGGAAACCCGTTCCACGGGATGCGTTCTCGTCGAGTGGTGTGTCACCCCGGTCGTAGCCGTAGAGACCGATCGCGGATGCGGAGACGAAGGTCGCGGGACCGTTGGGTGTGCTCGCGGCGAGTTCGGCGAGTCGGCGTGTCGGTTCGATGCGGCTGTCGCGGATCGCGGCCTTGTGGGAGTCGGTGAACCGTCCCGCGATCGACGCGCCCGCCAGGTGGACGACGGCGTCGACGCCTTCGAGCAGGTCGGGCGCCGGATCCTGCGGGTCCCAGCGTCGTTCGTCGGGCCCTTGCGGTTGCCGGCGCACCAGGCGGACGACCTGGTAGCCGCCCGTGGACAGGAAGGCTGTCAGGGCGGTACCGACGAGTCCGCTCGATCCGGTCACCGCGACCGTCGCCGGCCGGATGCCCTGCGCGTGCGACCAGCGGTGGCTCGCGAGATCGTCGGCGAGCTGGCGGTGCCGGTAGCGGAAGGTCTGGGTGAGGAAACGACCCGGTACCGGTGTGTCGACGCGATCGGTGACGCGGGTACGAAATTCGTCGACGACGTCGAAACGATGCTCGTGGCGCCACGAGCCGATGACGGTGGCGGGGCGCGACAACAGGCCGTCGTGCGAGAGTTCGTCGACGAAACGTGCTGGTGGATCGTAGTCCTCGGGGCTGTGCCGGGAGATCCAGCGCAGGCCACCGGGGAGACCGAGGACGGCCGTGCCGGATTCGAGGGAGTCGGCCTCGGCGACGACGTTCATCGGTTGCCAGGGTGGGATCAGGCGGAGGATGGCGCCGGGCCGGGAGTGCCAGTCGAACACCTCGTCGCGCGGTGCGTCGACGACGCTCGAGAATTCGATGCCCATGCCCTACCTCCCGTTTGCAGTGATGCTCACCCGGTGGTCACGGCGCCGGGGCGCCCGGTGGTCACGGCGCCGGAGCGGACTCCGGCGCCGTATCCACTCAAGCAGGAAGGACGCTGATCAGGAAGGTGTATGCGTCGACGAGCGGGTTGTGGATGGCCATGAAAGCTGCCTCGACGAGAGCGCGCACTGCGGTGTCCTTTCGTTGGGTGTACGGCGAACAGGTTGTCCGTCCAGAAGTTGTTCGGAGCACCACCACGACCGGATGGGTCGTGTCGCCGACTTTTTCATCGGGGTGAGCGAATCCGCTCGTATCTGTCCAGAGCGACGCGACGTTCGTGTGCGTGATCGACGACCGGCTCCGGATATCCGTCCGGAGGGCCGTCGGGCAGGCTGTGCACACGAGCGCCGTCGATGCTCCGCAGTTCGGGTACCCACCTGCGCACGTATTCACCCGTCGGATCGAACTTCTCGCCCTGCCGGGTCGGATTGAACACCCGGAAGTAGGGAGAGGCGTCGGTGCCACTGCCCGCCGTCCACTGCCAATTGTGTTGGTTGGACGCCAGATCGCCGTCCACCAGATGCTTCATGAAATGCCGTGCCCCACGCCACCACGGCAGGTGCAGGTCCTTCGTCAGGAACGACGCGACGATCATCCGCACCCGGTTGTGCATGACGCCCTCGGCGAGGAGTTGCCGCATCCCGGCGTCCACGATCGGGAATCCCGTCCGGCCCTCGCACCACGCGGCGAACAGGGCGTCGGCGTCGGGTCCGGAATCGTAGGTGATGGCGTCGAAGTCGCTGTTGTAATTGTTTCGGGCGGTCTCGGGCCGATGGAACAGGACGTCGGCGTAGAAATCTCGCCACGCCAGTTCGCTGCGGAAGGTGACGGCGCCCTCGTCCGACCGGTTCCTCATGTCGTGCAGCAGGGTCCGCGGATGGATGCAGCCGAACTTCAGATAGGGGGACAGGCCGCTCGTGCCGTCGAAGGCCGGCCGGTCGCGGTCGGTGGCGTACCGCTCGAGCCCGTCGTCGAGGAATTCGTGCCACCGTTCCAGCGCGGCCGCCTCACCGGCGGGCGGTGCGGGTTCGTCACCCACCTCGGGAATCTGCACGCGTACGGAGCAGCCGCTCGGGTCCACCCAGTCGGCGGTATCCGGTCCGGTCGCCGCGGGGGAGTGCCATCCGTGGTCGTTCCAGGCGCGGCGGAAGGCCGAGAACACCTTGTATGCAGAGCCGTCGGGTTTCGTCACGCGGCCCGGCGTGACGGCGTAGGGGGAGCCGGTGGCCACCAACGGGACGTCCCCGAGCGCCTCGGCGACCGCCCGGTCGCGTCGCGTGCCGTAGGGGCCGTGGTCGGAGCTGATGTGAACCGCGGTCGCATCGAACTCGGCGGCGACCTGCGGCACCAGCGTCACCGGGTCTCCCTCGACGACGAGCAGTCGTCCGCCGAGATCCCGGTCGAGAGCTCGCAGGCATCCCATGAGGAAGTCGCGCCGGCGGGCCCCGGACGGACGGAGCAGCGCGTCGTCGAGGACGAACAGGGCAAGGACCTCGTCGGCGGCCTCGGTGGCGGAGAGCAGGGTGGGCAGATCGTTCAGTCGGAGATCACGACGGAACCAGATGATGCTGGGGCGGGCCATGGATCCAGTGTCGGGGACAATGGGTGCCATGTCCGACGCATTCGATGTACCGATCCGCGACGAGTCGATCCGGCTCGGTCAGTTCCTCAAGCTCGCAAGCCTTATCGAATCGGGTGCGGAGGCCAAGGAAGTGATCGCCGACGGGCTGGTGTCGGTCAACGGTGAGGTGGAGGTGCGTCGCGGCCGTCAGCTGAAGGTGGGCGATGTGGTGGAGATCGCCGGGGCGAGCGCGCGGGTCGCGCACGAATAGCGGGTCGACCCGCGCGCTCGGGTGATCAGTTCTCGGCGCGGACGACGACGCCGTCGGAGTCGCTGTAGACGATCTCGCCCGGGTTGAACGTCACGCCCCCGATCTCGACGGGCACGTTCTTCTCGCCGGAGCCGGTCTGGGTGCTCTTGCGCGGGTTGGTGCCGAGGGCCTTGATGCCGATGTCGAGCGTGCGCAGGATCGCGGAGTCGCGGACAGCGCCGTTGACGATGACCCCGGCCCAGCCGTTGTCGACACCGCGACCGGCGATGATGTCGCCGACGAGTGCGGTGTGGATGCTGCCGCCGCCGTCGACGACGAGCACGCCGCCGTTGCCCGGCTCGGAGAGGGTCTGCTTGACGAGCAGGTTGTCCTGGAAGCAGCGGATGGTGGTGATGGGACCGACGAACTCGGCGCGGCCACCGAACTGGATGAACTGCGTGTCGCAGCTGCGGATGTCCGGGCCGATCTCGTCGGCGAGGTCTGCAGTGGCTGTGAAGGCAGGGGCGTCACTCATGGTGCGAGGATAAGCGGGCGCAGTTCCCCGCACGGTGGGGAGGTCCGGTCAGGACGCGCGGCCGAAACGGCGCTCGTAGTCCTCGCGTTCGCGCGCGGCGCGGGCGCGTGCCTTCGCGCTGAGCAGTTCCGGATCGAGCCCGTGCTGCTGGAGGCGGTGCCGTTGCCAGATGGGCATCAGCGCCACCGAGAAGTAGATCCACGGCAGCAGCAGCAACAGCATCATCGCGATCGGGATCCACACCGGCCCAGGGATGAACAGGAACAGCAGGAGCAGCGGGATGATCGGCAGGTTCCATCGCAGCAGGTAGCGGCGTGCTCCGCCGGGGCCGAGGACGTCCTCGCGTACCCACTCCCGCATCTCGGGCGGTAGCGCGCGACCGAACATGTAGCCGATCCGCTGCAGGAAATTCGGTCGTGCACTACTCATCATGAGATCCAGGATAGGCCGTCACTTGTCGTAGAGGCCTGCCAGCCTGTCGGCGAAGTTGTCGACGACGACCTTCCTGCGCAGCTTCATGCTCGGTGTCAGGTCGCCCGACTCGACCGACAGTTCGCGTTCGATGATCGTGAACTTCTTGATCTGCTCCCACCGGTTGAGCTGCAGGTTCAGCTCGTCGATGTATCCGGAGATCAGTTCGTGGGTCTTCTTGTGCCGCGCGATGTCCTCGAACGATCCGCTCAACCCGTTCTTGTTCGCCCATTCGCCGACGGACTCGGGGTCGAGCGCCACCAGCGCCACGCAGTAGGGCTTGCCCTCGCCGTAGACGACGATCTCCGACGCATACGGGCACATGCCCCTGAAGGTCGCTGCCAGCGACGACGGGGCGACGTACTTGCCCTGCGACGTCTTGAACATGTCCTTCTTGCGGTCGGTGATGCGCAGGTAACCCTCGTCGTCGAGGCTGCCGATGTCGCCCGTGTGGAACCATCCGTCGTCGGAGAGCGACTCGGCGGTCGCGTCGGGCCGGTTGTGATAGCCGGTCATCACACCCGGGCCCCGGACGAGCACCTCGCCGTCCTCCGCGATGCGGACCTCCGTGCCCGGGACGGGCCAGCCCACCGTGCCGATGCGGTTGGCGTAGGGACGGTTGACGAACGTCGCGGCCGAGGTCTCCGTGAGGCCGTAACCCTCGAGGACGGGGATGCCGACGGCGTCGAACCACTCGCCGACGTCGGGGTTGAGCGCCGCCGACCCGGAGATGAAGAACCGCAGGCGGCCGCCGAAGCGTTCGCGGATGGTGGAGAAGACCAGCTTGTCGGCGAGGCCGTGCTGCAGGTTGTCGAGCAGTCCGGGCGACCTGCCGGCCTGCTTGGCCCTCGACACGTTCCGGCCCACGCCCACGGCCCAGTCGAAGATCTTCTTCTTGGCGCCGCCTTCCTCCTCCATCATTCCCTCGACGCGTGCGTGGGCCTTCTCGAAGATGCGCGGGGCCGCACCCATGAAGGTCGGGCGGACGACGGCGAGGTTCTCGACGATCTTGTCGACGCGTCCGTCCACAGCGGTGGGGAAGCCGATCTGCAGGGGGAGGGTGAGCAGCACCTTGCCGAAGACGTGGGACAGCGGCAGCCACAGGTACTGCAGGTCGTCGGAGGTGAGCATGTGCAGCGAGTCGATGGCGGCGGCCTCGTAGGTCCACGCCGAGTGCGGCAGGCGCACGCCCTTGGGCTTACCGGTGGTGCCCGAGGTGTAGATGAGGGTGGCCAGGTGCTCGGCCCTGATGCTGTGGATCCGGTTCAGCACCGCGCCGGAGTCCTCGGCGAGCAGGCCGCGGCCCAGTTCGGCGAGTTCGTCGAAGGTGATGACCCAGTCGCCGTCGCCGGTGCCGTCGAGGACCACGACCTTCGCCACGTCGGGTAGATCGCCGCGGTGGCCCACGAGTTTCTCGACCTGCCCGGCGTCCTCGGCGATGACGATCCGGCTGCCGGAGTCGGCGACGATGAACGCGACGTCGCCGGCGTGGGTGGTGGGGTAGACGGTGGTGGTCGCGGCGCCCGCGCACATGACGGCGAGGTCGCCGAGCACCCATTCGTAGCGGGTGGACGACGCGAGGGCCACGCGGTCCTCGGGCTCGATACCCAGAGCGATCAGGCCGGCCGCGAGCAGGCGTACCCGATCACCGGTCTGTTCCCACGTGACCGACGTCCAGCCGTCCTTCCCGTCGGGGAAGCGGAAGGCCTCGGCGTCGGGTGTGGCGGCCACTCGATCGATCAACAGGCGGGCGACCGAGGGAGCCCGGTTGTCGATGACCGCTCGGTCGACCTTTTCCTCGGAGACGCGCGTCGTTGTCGTCATATATCGAAGTCTAGGTAGCGGAACCGTCCTTCTGGTGAATATAAGTTGGAACTTATATAGTGGGGCCATGCACGGGTTCGAGGTCCTCGCAGATCCGGTTCGCCGCCGCATTCTGGAACTGCTCGCGGGCGGTCCGCAGGCGGCCGGGGAGATCGTCGCGGCGATCGGCCGGGAGTTCTCCATATCCCAGCCGGCGGTCTCACAACATCTCAAGATCCTGCGCGACCAGCGGTTCACCGTCGTCCACAAGGACGGCACCCGCCGCTACTACGAACTCGATCCCGCAGTCCTCGTGGAACTCGAGGACTGGCTCGCGGGCCTGCATCCCCCGGTCTTCGCGGCGCTCGACGCGCTGGAGACCGAGATCGCGCGCGGCAAGCGTGAGCGGCGGAACCGCGACGCCGTCCCGCCCGCGCTCCCTGCTTCCGACGAGAGAAGGAAATCCTCATGAAGAATGTGATCACGGGCAACGAGACGAGTCGCCGCACGGTCGGTCGTCGCACCGTCGAGGGCCACGAAGCCAAGGTCGTCACGATCTCGCGCAGCTACCGCACGAGCGCCGAGGACCTGTGGGAGGCATGCACCGACCCGCGACGCATCCCGCGCTGGTTCCTGCCCGTCGAGGGAGACCTCGAGGTCGGTGGCCGGTACCAGCTCCAGGGCAACGCCGGTGGCGAGATCCTTACCTGCGATCCGCCCAGGACGTTCACGGCCACCTGGGAATTCGCGGGCCAGGTGAGCTGGATCGAGGTGTCGGTCCTGCCCGAACCGGGAGACCGTGCGCGCCTCGAACTCTCGCACATCGCCCGCCCCGACGAGCACTGGGAGCAGTACGGCCCGGGCGCGGTCGGTATCGGTTGGGACCAGGCACTTCTCGGACTCGGCCTGCACATCGAATCGGGAGAGGCGGTGGATCCGAAGGAATTCGAATCCTGGTCGATGTCCGAGGAAGGCCTGCAGTTCGTCCGCGACAGCAGCGCGGCCTGGTGCGAGGCCGACATCGCCGCGGGCGAGGACCCCGAACAGGCGCGCGCCGCCGCCGAACGGACGAGTGCGTTCTACACGGGCGGATAGAGAGCCGGATCAGGCAGGGGCGCCGACGCCGACCACGTCGAGATCGTGGCCGATCACCAGGCGCCCGTCGAATCCGGCGCCGCATCCTTCCCAGGTGGAATCGGGTCGATTGCCCGGGACCATGTGTGAGAGTACCAGCGTTCCCACGCCCGCTTCCTGGGCGATCGGACCGAGATCCTCGATGAGGGTGTGTGATTGGACGAGGTGCTGGTATAGCCCTTCCTGGGCATCCGTGCGGGGCTCGGGGAACAACGACTCCGGCCAGGCCGGGTCGATTACCTCGTGTACCAGAACGTCCGCTCCCCGTGCGAGTTTCACAAGATTGGGTGTGGGGCCGGTGTCTCCGGAGAAGACGATCGAACCGTCGTCGCTGTCGAAACGGTAGGCGAGAGCGGGAAAGACGGGAGCGTGGTCGACCATGGTCGCGGACACCCGGACGCGGTCGTCCTCGAAGAAGGTGAACGGTTCCATGTCGGGGCAGGGGTTGCCGTTCGGATCGGCCAGATACTGCGCCGGTACCGGAACGTCGAAGGCCTCCCACAGGGCGTCGGGGGCGGGCTTGCGGTTGTCGAACAGACGATCGTTGAAATCGGTGGCGAACGCCTGGACGATCAGGTCCGTCATCTCCCGGGTACCCGGTGTCGGATTGCCGGGTGCCACGGGTTCCGGTGCGGGGCCCTGCCCGAACAGGGGTGGGAGTACTCCACGATTGCCCGGGCCGTAGACGGGGATCTTCTCCACGTGCTGCAGTCCGTTGTAGATCCCCTCGGTGAGGATGTTGTTGAGGTCGACGACATGATCGGAATGGAGATGGGTCAGGAAGATGCCGCCCAGGGCATCGAGGGGGCCGTCGATATCGGTGTCGAAGTTGGGTCCGAGTTCCGCCCCTCGTAGGCGCCGCATGACACCGTGACCGGCGTCGACGAGGTAGTACCGGTCTCCGACCACGACGGCGGAGGAGATGCCTTCGCGTTCGCTCCCCGGCCAGTAGGGAGGACCGCCCGAGGTGCCGAGCAGAACCAGGCGCGTACGCTGCCCCCGATACGGCTCCGGCGCGAACCGGCGATCGGGCGATGGAGCCGCAACAGCCGTGTCGGTACCGGGACTGCATGCGGTGGCCGCCACAGCCGTGGCGCCGACGGCGAAACTGGCCAACAACTTTCGTCGGGACACTCCGGCCGAGTACAGCCGTCCCAGAACATCACACATGTACACGCTCCCCTCCGGTCGAGTCGCCGCGAACCGTTCCGTGATCCGATGTGACGCAGACCATATTTCCGGGATGAGGGGGGCGTCGATCCGGTGAGCGCGGTCGTGATCCGGTGAGCGCGGCCGGACCACACGATCCGCCCGATGTCGGTGCCCCGCCGCTCGTGTTCAACCGTCCGAGCGTCGCCGCTGCCGGGCGTTCGCGTGTGCGGCAGCCGAACGCAGTACCTGCGGCGTGCGTCGCGCCGCCCGGAGAACGACGCGGTCGAAGGTGTTGAGCGAGACTCGTTTCCGCGGCGCCTGCAGGGACGGCTGTCCGCCGGTCAGGGCGAACAGGTGGACCTTGCCCGGCACGCCGGCGAGCCGATGCGAGCCCCTGTCGGCGAACTGCAGTCCCGATCCACCGGCCAGCTCGCGCACATGGCTCGAGACGAGCACCTCGCCGGGGCCCGCCGCTGCGCCGATGCGTGCCCCCACGTGCACGGTCAGACCGGTGACGTCCGTCCCGGTGGGCTCGACGGTGCCGGCGTGCACCCCGGCGCGCACCTCGAACCCGAGGCGGCGGGCCTCCGCGACGATCCGCGCCGCGCACTGCACGGCGGCCACGGGCCCGTCGAACAGACTGAAGGTGCCGTCCCCGACGATGCTCATCAGCTCTCCACCCGCTTCGGTCACGGCGAACCGCACGTCGCGTTCGTGACGCGCGAGCAGAGCCCGGTAGGACGTGTCGCCGATGCGTGCGAGGAGCCTGGTCGATCCCACGATGTCGGTGAACAGGGTGGCCGCGAACCGCCGGCCGGCGTCGACGGGCGGGACGGACCCGCGGACGAGTTCCTCGACGATCGTCTGGACCTGCGACCACGCTTCGCCGAGAGCGGCGCCGCGCGGTGACGGCCGCGTGATCACGAATTCTCCGTGCGGCACCAGATCGGCCACATGTCTCGCCGCGGCCATCGGCATCGAGCCTCCGGCGAGCAGCACCACCTTCGTCGGGCACTGCACGGAGGCGAGGGCATGCGAATAGTCGATCCGCAGACTCGCCTCGAGGTGGGCGCTCATCGTGCTCGGCGACGCGGAGCACCGTTCGAGCATGGCCATCAGCCGACGGTTGTAAGGGCTGTCGACGTGGAGGTCGGTCAGCGCCATCGTGCGTCCCTCGCCCCAGTGCCGCACGGCGTCGCGCCACAGCGCGACGAACTCGTCGACCTCGGATTCGGTCCACCCGTGCGGGGGCCGGTCGTAATCGAGCAACGGTTCGCAGTACGGCGAGATCAACATCAGTGCGTTGACACGTTCGGGTGCGGTCGCCGCGACCAGCACCTGTGGGCCACATGTGCTGTGGATCCCGACGAGGGTGGCGTGCCGGATCTGCTCGGCGTCCATGAGGGCGACGACGTCCTCGGCCTGTTGTTCGATCGTGGGCACGTGATCGACGGGATCGGAGAGCCCGAAACCGCGACGCTGGAAGTAGACGGCGCGCGAATAGGCGGCGAGGCGTTCGAAGAGCGAGTGCATGTACGGATCGGTCCACAACAGGTCCAGATGCATCTGGACCTCGAAGAACCACACGACGTCGGTCGGGCCCGTTCCGACCACCCCGTAGGCCAGATTGTGACCGTCGCGGGGCAGGTACCGGGTGACCGGCGGATCCACTCGTACAGCCTAGCGAGGTAGAACGGAAGAGGTCGTGTTCCGGAGGTAGGGCTGCCGTGCAGGACTCGTGGAATCGAACGATTTACACTTGATCGCCCGGTTCGTCGGGTAATGAGCTTGTCCGCCGGAGAGGGATGTTCTCATGACACGTTCGTCGGAAGACGGAGATCTCGGTCGTCGTATCGCGCAGCTGGCGCGTGGCTTCTACCGTCCGACCGATCTCGACGAGACTCTGCGCGGTGTGACGGCGGCGGCCGTCGAACTGGTGAAGGGGGCCGCCTGTGCCGACATCCTCATCGTGACCGGACGCAAGCACTTCCGTTCCCTCGCCGCGACCTCGGAGATCGCCGAGCACCTCGACGACGTCCAGGAACAGTTCGGCGAGGGTCCGTGCCTCGATGCGAGCTTCAAGTACCTCGTGGTGCGCGCCGACGACCTTCGGACGGAAACACGCTGGCCACGTTTTGCGAAGGCCGCCGTGGATGCGGGTGTGCTCGGCGCCTTGTCGTTCCAGCTGTATCTCGATCAGGAGAGCATGGGCGCGCTGAACATGTTCTCCTTCGAGGCCGACGCATTCGGTCCTCTCGCGGAGGCGACCGCCGAGGTCCTGGCCGCCCACGCGGCGATGGCGATGAGCGCGGCGCGCAGTCAGGGGCAGTTCGCGTCCGCCCTGGCGACCCGCGACATCATCGGGCAGGCGAAGGGCATGATCATGGAACGTTTCGGTATCGACGCCGTCGCGGCCTTCGAACTGTTACGCAAGCTCTCGCAGGACAGCAACGTCCCCCTCGCCGAGATCGCCCGGCGGATCGTCGAGGCCGGTACCGAGCGCAAGGGCGACGAGCACAAGCACGAGGCGGAGGCCGACCCCACGTCTGTGTGACAGCACACACCCCGCCCGGGTAGGTTTGGTGAAACCGCAAGTACTACTCACCGGTAGGGGTGCATCATGCCAGCTCCGAGCGCTGCGACCTTCCAGCGTCTTGCCGACCTCATCGCGATCCCCGACGCCGCCGAGCGGACCACCCGCCCCGTCGTCGAGGCGTACACCGGACGGGAACTGGCCACCGTGCCGGTCGGCACGGCCGAGGACACGAAGGCCGCGATCGACCGGGCTCGCACCGCGCAGGTCGCGTGGGCGAAGCTCCCCGTCGAGAAGCGTGCCGTGATCATGCACCGCTACCGCGAACTCGTGCTCTCCCGGCGCGAGCAGCTCATGGACATGGCGCAGGCCGAGACCGGCAAGTCCCGGGTCTCCGCGCAGGAAGAGGTGCTCGACATCTCGATGACCGCGCGGTTCTACGCGCGCGTCGCACCGAAGCTGCTGCGCCCCCGCAAGGCCACGGGCATGCTGCCGGGCCTGACGAAGACCACCGTCCTGCACCATCCCAAGGGTGTCGTCGGCGTGATCGCGCCGTGGAACTACCCGATGACGCTGGCGGTCTCGGATGCGATCCCCGCCCTGCTCGCCGGCAACAGCGTGGTGCTCAAGCCCGACAGCCAGACGCCCTACTGCGCGCTCGCCGTCGTCGAACTCCTCTACGAGGCCGGTGTTCCCCGCGACGTCTTCGCCGTGGTCACCGGTCCCGGCACCGTGGTGGGCACCGCGATCGTCGAGAACACCGACTACCTGATGTTCACGGGTTCGTCGGAGACCGGACGTCTGCTCGCCGAGCAGGCCGGCCGGCGCCTCATCGGGTTCTCCGCCGAACTCGGCGGCAAGAACCCCATGATCGTCACCGCCGGGGTGAACCTGCGCGAGGTCACGAACGCCGCGGTGCGGGCGTGCTTCTCGAACTCCGGGCAGCTGTGCATCTCGATCGAGCGGATCTACGTCGAGAAGTCGATCGCCCCCGAGTTCATCCGGATGTTCGGGGCGCGGGTGCGCGAGATGTCGCTCGGTCCCGACTACGACTTCGGCACCGAGATGGGCTGCCTCATCAGCGAGAGCCAGGTCAAGACGGTGACCCGGCACGTCGAGGACGCCGTCGCCAAGGGCGCGACCGTCGTCGCCGGCGGAAAGGCGCGGCCCGACCTCGGCCCGCTGTTCTTCGAACCCACGGTGCTCACGGACGTGCCCGAGGACGCCGAGTGCTACCGGGGAGAGACGTTCGGCCCGGTGGTGTCGATCTACCCGGTGGACGACGTCGAGGAGGCGATCCGCGAGGCCAACGACACCGAGTACGGACTCAACGCGTCGGTGTGGGCGGCGACGAAGGCGCAGGGCGAGGCCATCGCGGCGCGGGTGCGTGCCGGCACGGTGAACGTCGACGAGGGATACGCCCCGGCATGGGGCAGCACCGACGCGCCGATGGGCGGGATGGGCATCTCCGGCATGGGCCGTCGCCACGGCGCGGAGGGCCT
This sequence comes from Rhodococcus sp. PD04, assembly GCF_035918275.1. Classification (NCBI taxonomy): domain Bacteria; kingdom Bacillati; phylum Actinomycetota; class Actinomycetes; order Mycobacteriales; family Nocardiaceae; genus Rhodococcus; species Rhodococcus sp. PD04. The sequence goes on from NZ_CP142143.1 coordinate 109,088, forward strand.
GTACAAGTACACCGAGGCGCAGACCATCGCAACGACGCGACTGCTCAATCTCGACGGCCCGCGCGGACTACCGCGGCGGGTGTGGGCGAAGATGCTCGCCCCCTTCGTCAAGTCGATGCAGTGGTTGCCGGGTCGCTAGGCACCGGATCGTTCTTCCGCACGATGGTGGTCGCGAGGGGTTTCTCGACGACGAGACACAGCAGGACCCCCGCGGCCACCACGAGCGGCGCGATGTACAGGTAGATCGGCACGAGCGCATCGTTGTACGCCTCGAGAACCGGGTGCCGGAGCGCGTCGGGCAGTGCCCGGACCGCACCGGGGGTCAGCGAATCGGATCGTCGATGCCGGTTCACAGATCGTTATTCTCACCGACGTTGGCGATCGGTGGCGGGCCGGATCTCGGCCTCGCGGAAACGGGAGACCGCCACCAGCCCCACCACGAGGAAGATCACCGGGAGCAGCACCGCATTGCCCATCGCGGCACCGAACGCAAGCGTCCCCTCGCCCATCTGCATCACCGCGCCGAGGGCGGCCGCACCGAGCACCGCGCCGACCTGCCGGGCGGTGTTGTAGACGCCCGAACCGGCACCGACGAGGTCACCGGGCAGGTCGCGCAGCGAGATCGTCGAGTTCGGGGCCCAGCACAACGAGTTGGCGAAACCGAGCAGCACGATCGGGATCAGGAGCCAGCCGACGGACACCCCGAGGTGCATCGCCACACCGAACGACAGCATCGCCGCGATCATCGCGGAGAAACCGATCCGGGAGATCCGACCCGGCGCGACCCGATCGGTGACGCGTCCGATCACCGGCGCCATGATCACCGAGATCACACCCATCGGCACCAGCATCAGACCCGCGACCTGCGCGGACAGCCCTTGACCGACCTGCAGGTAGAGCATGATCGGCAGGTTCACGGCGTAGACCGTGAAACCCAGCGTCGCCACGGCGGTCACTCCGAGGGCGAAGTTGCGGCGGGTGAACAACCCGAGCGGGGCCAGCGCCTCGGTGCCGCGGGCCGCCGCGGTTCGCTGCAGTCGCACGAACATCCCGAATGCCACGATCCCGATACCGAGGACGACCCAGACCCACACGGTCCAGCCGACCTCGGGGCCCTGCTGCAGGGAGAAGATGACCCCGGTGACCGCCACCAGCGAGACGACGGCACTCAGCACGTCGATGCGACGCGCACCGGTCGGCAGCTTCGGCACGTACCGCGCGACCATCACCAGAGAGATGAGGCCCAGCGGGATGTAGACGAAGAAGACCCACCGCCACCCGCCGGTACCGACGAGCACCCCACCGAGGACGGGGCCGAACAGACCCGCCGAACTCGCCACCGCGCTCCACACACCGGTGGCCGCGCCCCGCCGGTCGTGCGCGAAGATCCGGTGGATGATGCTCAGCGGCTGCGGGTTGATCAGCGACCCGCCGAGCCCCTGCACCGCACGCAGCGCGATCAACCACTCGATCGTCGGCGCCATCGAGCACGCGAGGGCCGCGGCCGTGAAGATCGCCATGCCCACCAGGTAGACGTTGCGCTGACCGAATCGGTCGCCGAGACGACCGGTGACCAGCAGCGGAACCGCGAAGGTCAGCAGATAGGCCGCCGACACCCACACCACCTGGTTGATGCTCGCGTCCAGATCCTCGCGGATGCGCGGCAACGACACCGCCACGAGCGACTGGTCGAGCAGGGTGATGAACAGACCCACGCACAGGGCCGCCAGCGCACGCCAGGCCCGAGGTTCGGGGATCGGGGCAGCGCTGCGTCCCGCAGCCGACGCACTCACTCCTCGACCGTGATCTCCGCAGCGTCGTCGTAGAAGCACACGTATCCCTCGATGAACTCCATGCCGGGGAACGGCTCGGGGTACGACCATGCGACGTTCTCGGCCGGCGGCGTCCCGGAGAACGACCAGTACCGCGCGACACCCTTGTAGGGGCAGCTCGTCCGCCACTCGGATTCCTCGAGCACCGAGAAGTCGACGTCCTCGGGTGGCAGGTAGTAGCGGGTCGGGAGGCCGGTCTCGAACACGAGCACGGGATTGCGGGTCTCGGCGACCACGACGTCGCCGATGGCCACCCGCACGTGCCGGGAGCTGCGCAGGGCGTCGACGCGGTGATAGGGGTCGCGCGGATGGGTGAACACCTCGGTCTCCTCCTCGAACCACCGCTCGCCTTCGTCGACGTCGTCACCCGACCCGGTCTCACCCCACCGGAACCACTGGAAGACGAGACGGTCGTCGAGCCCGTCGACGTCGAGCTGGCAGACCGGTGAATAGGCCCGCTGGTCGCCGACGACGATGTCGTACCACTGCCACACGTCCTGCCGGGAGCGGCTCGGCGACAGGGACGCCGAGATCAGGTCGAGCCGGACGTCCTCGCGGGGGAAGGCATAGAACGGGACGGGCTTGCCGGGCGCCCACACCAGCACGGCCCGGGTGCTGTCGACGACCTTCCTGCCGAACCACTCACCTCGGATCCTGCGATCGACGGGTTCGTAGAGGTAGTCGTCGGTCTCCGGCGGCCGTCGGAGCACAGCGGTCTTGCGGGCGGTCATACCTCGACCGTATCGCGCCCGTCCAGGGACGGGACGAATCCGGAAGCCCGACCCATCCGCGCGGCGACCGGCTCCGAATACGGCAAGAGACGGCGTGAAGGCCGTCACCCGAACCGACCGACACTCCGCACGCCCCTGCGGCTCAGGCGACGACCAGAGGAACACCGATCATGCCCAACTACGAAGCCCGGCAGAACGAGAATCGGCACCCGCACCCGCCCGTGGGTTTCCTCCAGCTGTTCATGGAAGCGCGCACGCGCACGGAGCAGACGACCCCGCGCGTGCAGGGAGCAAAGGCGTGAGGTCCGTCGGCGGCTCCGTCGAATCCGTCGTGGTGGTGGGTGCGGGCCTCGCGGGACTGTCCGCGGCGCTCCACCTCACCGGCGCCGGCAAGCGCGTCACCGTCCTCGAACGCGAGGACACGGTCGGTGGCCGCGTCGGTACGTACCCGGTGTTCGAGGACGGGCAGCATCTCTACGACATCGACAACGGTGCCAGCGTGCTGACGATGCCGAACCTCATCGCCGACGCGCTCACGGCCGTCGGGGAATCCTTCGGCTCGACCACCCCGGCGCTCGACCTCACCCCGCTCGCACCCGGCTACCACGCGCGCTTCGCCGACGGCACCGCCCTGAACGTGTACTCCGATCCGGACGAGATGACCGCCGAGATCGCGCGCGTGTGCGGTCCCGACGAGGCCGGCGGATACCGGCGGCTGCGCCGCTGGCTCGCATCGATCTTCGACGCCGAGTTCGACCGCTACATCGACTCCAACTTCGACTCGCCGCTCGACCTCGTGTCGACACCTGCGGCGCTGCGGGACACCGCCAACCTCGTCCGGCTCGGCGGCTTCGGCCGACTCGGATCGCGCGTCGGATCCTTCATCCGGGACGACCGTCTCCGGCGCATCTTCACCTTCCAGGCCCTGTACGCGGGCACCGCACCGTCGACGGCGCTGGCGGTCTACGGCGCCATTGCCCACATGGACACCTCGCTCGGCGTCTACTTCCCGAAGGGCGGCATGTCCACCATCGCCGCCGCGATGGTCGATGCGCTCGTCCGCAACGGCGGCACCGTGCACACCGGCGTCGAGGTGTCGGAACTCCGCGTCGACGGCGGCCGCGCGAAGAACGTGCGATCCGCGGACGGCCGGGAGTTCGCCGCCGACGCCGTCGTCCTCACCGTGGACCTGCCCGTGGTCGACGATCTGCTGCTGCGCGCCGGGGTCCCGCCGCGCCGCCGCGCCCGCAGCGCCACCGTCGCATCGCCCTCGGCCGTGGTCTTCCACGGCACGGTGCCCACCGACGTGACACAGGCCTGGCCGGATTCCCACCACACCATCGATTTCGGTGCCGAGTGGGCGGAGACCTTCGCGCGGATCACCGCGCCGCGCGGCCGCGGCCGGTTGATGGCCGATCCGTCCCTGCTCATCACGCGACCCGCCGTGACCGATCCGTCCCTGCGGGTCGTGCGGGACGGTATCGAGTGCGAGCCGGTCTCGGTGCTGGCGCCGTGCCCGAATCTCGCTGCCGCACCCCTCGATTGGGAGCGCCTCGGCAGGCCCTACATGCGGGAGATCCAGCAGGTCCTCGAGCAGCGCGGCTACCGGGGACTGGCGGGCTCCATGCGGGTCGACCACCTCGACACCCCGCAGACCTGGGCAGACAAGGGCATGCTCGACGGCAGCCCCTTCTCGGCCGCGCACCTGTTCCGGCAGACCGGACCCTTCCGCCGCCCGAACCTCGTGCACGGCGTCGACAATCTCGTCCTCGCCGGGTCGGGCACCACGCCGGGTGTCGGCGTCCCGACCGTGCTCATCTCCGGGCGTCTTGCCGCAGAACGAATCTCCGGTGGCGCGACCGCCGGTCCCACGACGATGTCGATTCCGATGGAAGCAGGTGCGGTTGCTCATGGGTGAACTCGACGGGATCGATCCCGAGCTGCACGAGGCGTATCAGCTGTGCCGTGAGCTCAACCGGCGACACGGCAAGACCTACTTCCTCGCGACCCGCATCTTCCCGGCGTCCAAGCGGGCCGGGGTGCACGCCCTCTACGGTTTCGCGCGGATGGTCGACGACATCGTCGACGTGAAACCGGTCGACGCGGCACCGGTTCTCGACGCGCTCGAGCGCCGCCTCTCCGATGCGCTCGGGGGCAGGCCGCCGACCTACGACGAATTCGGTCTCGTGCTGCGGGCCCTCGTCGACACCACGCAGCGGTACGACATCCCGCACGAGTACTACTACGCCTTCCTGCGGTCGATGCGGATGGACATCCCCGGCACCGAACTGTTCCGGTCGCGGTACCGCACGATGGACGAACTGTCGGAGTACATGTACGGCTCGGCCGCCGTCATCGGACTGCAGATGCTGCCCATCCTCGGGATCGAGGGCGCACGCGAACGGGCCGAGGCCCCCGCCGCCGCGCTCGGCGAGGCATTCCAGCTCACCAACTTCATCCGCGACATGGGCGAGGACCTCGACCGCGACCGCATCTACCTGCCCACCGACATCCTCGCCGCCTTCGACGTGGACGAGGACCTGCTGTGGCACTGCCGCACGACCGGGCAGCGCGACGTGCGGCTCGAGCGCGCTCTCGCACACCTGATCGCGCACACCCGCTCGATCTACCGCGTGGCCGAACCGGGCATCGACCTGCTCGACCCCAAGGTGCGTCCCGCGATGCGGACCGCCTTCGTCCTGTACGGCGACATCCTGCGGGCGGTGGAGGAGAGCGGATACCGGGTACTCCACCAGCGCGCACGCGTGTCGCGGCGCCGGCGCCTGTCGGTGGCGGCACCGCGGCTGGCCTCGGCCGGTTGGACCACGCTGCGTTCACGGTCGAGACTGGGGACGCCCACCGCGCCGCTGCTCGGCCGGTGACGCCCGTCCGGCCGAACCGGAATCCGGACACGAATACAGAACAGGACATCACATGGAACAGGTCGTGCTGCTCGACGATGCAGGTCGCGCGGTCGGGATCGAACCGAAGGCCACGGTGCACACCACGGACACCCCGCTGCACCTCGCCTTCTCGTCGTACGTCTTCGACCCCCACGGCAACGTTCTGCTCACCCGGCGCGCCCTGGACAAGTCGACCTTCCCCGGTGTCCTGACGAACAGCTGCTGCGGTCATCCGGCGCCGGACGAGCCGCTCACCGAGGCCGTGCGCCGTCGGCTGCATCAGGAACTCGGGCTCGACGTGCACGACATCGAGGTGGTCCTGCCGTCCTTCCGCTACCGGGCGGTCATGGACAACGGCATCGTGGAGAACGAGATCTGCCCCGTCTTCCGCGTGCTCTACGACGGGCCGGCGCCGGTCCCCGAGCCGTCGGAGGTGCACGACACCGAGTGGGTCGACTGGACGGAGTTCTCCGAGGACGTCGTCGAGGGACGCCGTGAGGTGTCGGTGTGGTGCCGCGAGCAGGTGGAGCAGCTCCGTAAGCTCGGTCCCGACCCGCTGCGCTGGCCCGTGGCGTCCGCCGCCGATCTGCCGCCCGCCGCACCCGACAGGACGGCACCCGAGCTCCGATAGGGCCTCATCCCGCCCACAGGGTCGTTAACGTCGACCCTGTGATCGACCCGACCGTCCTGATCCGCACGATCGTCGGCGTCCTCGCCCTCGCCGCGATCTCGACGGCGGTGCTGTGGGCGTTCCGGGTTCCGCACCGATTCGCGCCCGTCGGCGCCATCGCCCGCGGCGCGGTCCAGCTCGCGCTCATCAGCGTCGTGCTCTCCGGCGTCATCACCGACGCCCGATGGGTCGCGGTGGTGCTCGTCGTGATGTTCACCGTCGCGTGGTGGACGGCCTGCCGGCGGATCGGGAACGAGGCCGTCGTGCGCGGGGCGACGGCCGCCGCGATGTCGGCCGGTGTGCTCGTCGCGGCGGGCGTCGTCTTCGCGACCGGCGCGGTGGAGGCAACCCCGCGCTACGCGCTCGCGCTCGGCGGCATCATCATCGGCAACACCATGACGGTCGCGACCCTCGCAGGTCGCCGCTTCCACGAAACCGTCGACGACCACTGGTCCGAGGTGGAGGGCTGGCTCGCGCTCGGCGCGACCATGCGGCAGGCGACGCTCGCCCCCGCTCGCTTCGCCGTGCACGCGGCGATGATCCCGTCGACCGATCAGACGAGGACGACGGGACTGGTGACCCTGCCCGGAGCCTTCGTCGGCGCGATCTTCGGCGGGCTGTCGCCGGTGGAGGCCGGACGCTTCCAGGTGGTCGTGCTCGCGGCGATCATGGCGACGGCGTCGATCACGTCCGTGCTGATGGCGCTCGGCCTCGGTCGCGCCCTACGTCACCGCCCCGTCGTCGTCGTGTGAGACGGCGCTCTGCGGTGCAGGTGCCATCGGAGTAGGAGTGGATACAACCGCTGCCGAGGGAAGGATCGTCGATGCTGCTCGTAGCCAACCGGGGTGAGATCGCGTTGCGTGTCGTCCGCACGGCCGGGGACCTCGGACTCGACACCGTCGCGGTCCACGCCGCGGACGATGCCGACGCTCCGCACGTCCGCGCCGCCACACGAGCCGAGGCCCTGCCGGGGTCCGGTCCCTCGGCCTATCTCGATCCCGAGGCGATCGTCGGTGTCGCCCGGGCGACCGGATGCACGCTCGTGCACCCGGGTTACGGATTCCTCAGCGAGAACGCCGCCTTCGCGCAGGCCTGCGCGGACGCCGGGCTCACCTTCGTCGGACCGTCCCCGGAAGCATTGCGGATCCTCGGCAACAAGCGGGCCGCCCGCGCGGTGGCGGAGCAACTCGGCATCCCGGTGACCGCCGCCGTCGAGGCGACGGAGCCGGAGTCGGTGCGGGCCTTCCTGCGCGACCGTCCGGGCGGGATCGTCGTCAAGGCACTGTCGGGCGGCGGCGGTCGTGGCATGCGCGTGGTCCGCGATGCCGCGGATCTCGACGAGGCGATCCGGCTCGCCGCGGCCGAAGCACACGCCGCCTTCGACGACGACCGGCTGTACGCGGAGGCGCTCGTCGAGCGTGCCCGGCACGTCGAGGTGCAGGTCGTCGCTGCCGAGTCGGGGTCGGGTACCCGCGCGATGGCGTTGGGTGACCGCGACTGCAGCGTGCAGCGCCGGCATCAGAAGCTCGTGGAGATCGCACCCGCACCCGACCTGCCCGACGCCCTGCGGGAGGCGCTGCACGGTGCGGCCGTCCGGCTGATCGGGCAGGTCGGATGCCACGGACTGTCCACCGTCGAATTCCTCGTCCACGGCGACGGTTTCGTGTTCCTCGAGGTCAATCCCCGGATCCAGGTGGAGCACACCGTCACCGAGGAGGTGACCGGCGTCGACCTCGTGGCGGCCCAGATCGCGATCGCTCGCGGGGCGGGATTCGACGAACTCGGTCTCCCCGCAGGAATCACCTTCGACGGCAACGGGATCGACGGGTGTCCTGCGGCGGCGCAGGGCATCGCGGTGCAGGTGCGCGTCAACGCCGAGACACCGCGCGCCGACGGCATCGCCCTGCCCGCCGCCGGGACGCTCACCGCGTTCACGCCACCCACCGGACCGGGCATCCGCGTCGACACCCACGGCCGACCCGGCCTCGGGGTGACCGGACGTTACGACTCGCTGCTCGCCAAGGTCGTCGCGTACGTGCGCTCCGGAGACCGCGCGGCCGTGCTGCGCAAGGCGTCGACGGCGCTCGGGGAGTTCGTCGTCGACGGTGTCGGCACAAACCGTGAACTCCTGCAGAAGATCTTGGACGACAAGGAGTTCCGTTCCGAGAGTGTCCACACCGCGTGGCTGGGGGAGCGCCTCGCCGATTTCGTCGACGCTGCCACGACCGCGCCGGTGGAGTACACGGATCTGCGCGCCGACGAACACGCGGTGCACGCCGAGATGGTCGGCACGGTCGTGGAGATCGCCCGCGCCGGCGACACCGTTGCGGCCGGTGCGCCGCTCGCCGTGCTCGACGCGATGAAGATGCAACACGAGATCCGGGCACCCGGCAGTGCCGTGGTCGAGCGCGTGCTCGTCGAGCCGGGCCGCACCGTCGACCCGGGCACGGTGCTCGCGGTGGTCCGCGTGCTCGATGCGGAGACCACGACGGACGACATCGCCGCGGTCGACCTCGACGCCGACCGTGCCGACCTCGACGAGATCCGTCGCAGACACGAGGTCACCACCGACGCGGCGCGGCCCGAGGTCGTGGCGAAGCGGCACGGGCGGGGCCGGCGCACGGCGCGCGAGAACATCGCCGACCTCGTCGACGACGGCAGCTTCGTCGAATACGGACCGCTCGTCCTTGCCGCCCAGCGCGGCCGCCGCAGCGAGGAGGACCTGATCGCGAACACCCCCGCGGACGGACTCGTCGGCGGCACCGCACGGATCGGCGGGACCGAGGTGGTCGTGATGTCCTACGACTACACCGTTCTCGCGGGCACCCAGGGCCGCAACAACCACCGCAAGACCGATCGGCTGCTCGAACTCGCCGCCCGGCGGCGGGTGCCGCTCGTGCTGTTCGCCGAGGGTGGTGGCGGGCGCCCGGGGGACGTCGACGCCGGTTCCGGTGCGGGCCTCGACCTGCCCACCTTCCGTTCGATGGCGTCGCTGCGCGGACGCGTGCCCACCGTCGCGGTCGTCTCCGGCCGCTGCTTCGCGGGCAACGCCGCACTCGCCGGGGTGTGCGACGTACTCATCGCGACCCCCGACGCCAACATCGGCATGGGCGGCCCCGCGATGATCGAGGGCGGAGGACTCGGGGTGCACCGCCCCGAGGAGATCGGACCGATCGACGTGCAGCGTCGCAACGGTGTCGTGCACGTCGCCGCGCGCGACGAGGCGCACGCCGTGGACGTCGCCCGGAGATATCTCGCCTACTTCACCGCGCCGCACGAGGACCGGCAGGCGCCCGACCCGCGTCTCGCGCGACATGTGGTGCCGGAGAACCGGCTCCGCGCCTACGACGTGCGGTCGGCGATCGATGCGATCGCCGACGTCGGATCGGTGCTCGAACTGCGCCCGGACCACGGCGTCGGCATCGTCACCGCCCTGATGCGTGTCGAAGGCGCCTCCTACGGTGTGCTCGCCAACAGCAGCGCCCACCTCGGCGGGGCGATCGACGCGGAGGCCGCAGACAAGGCCGCGGACTTCCTGGAACTGTGCGAATCGCACCGGCTGCCCGTGGTGAGCCTGTGCGACACACCGGGATTCATGGTCGGACCGGAATCTGAGAAGGACGCCACCGTGCGCCGCTTCGGACGCTTCTTCGTCGCCGGTGCACGCCTGACCGTCCCGTTCGGCATGATCATCCTCCGCAAGGGCTACGGCCTCGGCGCGATGGCGATGGCCGGCGGATCCTTCCACGCACCCGAATTCACCGTCGCGTGGCCGACGGGGGAGATCGGCGGGATGGGACTCGAAGGGGCCGTGCGGCTCGGCTTCCGCAAGGAACTCGACGCCGCGGAGACACCCCGGGAGCGCGAGGAACTGTTCGACCGGCTCGTCGCCCTCGCCTACCAGCAGGGCAAGGCGCTGCAGGCGGCGACGAGCTTCGAACTCGACGACGTCATCGACCCCGCCGACAGTCGCGCCTGGATCGCGCGACTGGTGCAACCGCGGTGAACCCGGGTATGCGACAGCCATGGTGACCTATCCCGGCGCGCAGCAGTACGTACCCGACAGCCGCGACCTCGCCGACCTCGCCGCCGCCTCGGCGGGATGCCGGGGATGCGATCTCTACAGGGCCGCCGAGCGGACGGTCTTCGGGGCAGGGGCGCGCGACGCGCGCATGCTGTTCGTCGGCGAACAACCGGGCAACGAGGAGGATCTCGCGGGAGAACCGTTCGTCGGGCCCGCGGGACACCTGTTCGACAAGGCCCTCGAACGCGCGGGCATCGATCGCGGGACGGTGTACGTGACCAACGCCGTCAAGCACTTCCGCTTCGACCGGTCCGCCAACGGCCGCAGACGGATCCACAAGAAACCGTCGGGTGGGCAGGTCGCGGCGTGCCGACCGTGGCTCGAGGCCGAACTCGACGCCGTCCGCCCCGACGTCGTGGTGTGCCTCGGGGCCACCGCCGCACAGTCGTTGCTCGGCAAGGACTTCAAGCTCACCCAGCACCGCGGGGAGGTCCTGCACCTGCCGGAGGAGCTGTGCGGGTCGTGCGATCCGGCGGTGGTCGTCACCGTGCACCCGTCGGCGGTGCTGCGGGCGAAATCGCAGCGCGACGACATGTTCCGCTCGTTCGTGCAGGATCTGGAACGCGCGGCGACGTTGTGACGGCTCGTCCGTCGTAGCGTTGTGACGGCTCGGCCGTCGTAGCGCTGTGACGGCTCGGCCGTCGTAACCTTGTGACGTCCTAGCCGGTGGTCGCGAGCCCGGCCGCGAGCCCGAGCGCCACCGACATCGCGCACACCTCGAGGACGGCGTTGCGCAACGACTCCTCCTCCTGCAGGCGGTGCGTCGAGGCTGCCGGGAGCCAGTTGCGCCGCCAGTTCCACGCGAGCCCCAGCAGGGCGCACAGCACGATCGCCTTCGCGAGCACGACGCGTCCGTAACCGGTGCCCAGCAGCGCGGAGACCGAACCGAGCCGCACCGCCGCGTCGACCACGCCCGTGATCACCAACGCCACCACACAGCGCACGGCCAGCTGCGAGTAGCGCGGCAGCAGTTCCGCCCACGCGCCACGGCCCCGCACGGTGACGGCCAGCGCCACGAGCACCCCGAACCACACCGCGGCCGCGAGCACGTGCACGGCGTTGAACAGCGACCCCAACGGTTGCTGCGCCATGTGCCCGGTGACCGGGCGGGCGATCAACGTGAGCGCCGCGGCGACGAGCACCGGCAGGGTGGACCACGACGCCGACCGGCGGTACGCCACCGCGGCGACGACGACGATCGCGGCGATGCACACCCACGCCGCCGCATCCACGCGTCCCGTGGTGGTGGCCAGGAACTGCCCGAACCGTCCCACGTCCAGGTCTACGGCGGGAACATCGGCCGCGGTGGACGCGGCCCAGGCGAGGTCGACGCTCGCGAGCGCGAGCCAGACACCGCCGAGCGCGGCGATCGTCCGCCACAGCGTCTCGGAGGAGACCGCGGGACGGCGCTGCCGCTGCACCATGACGGCCAGGACCGCGAGTCCGAGCACGGTCGAGCCGACGCACAACCCGATCGCCCGCACCGAACTCGACGGGGCGGGCAGGGCGAGGGAACCGGCCACGGCGATGCCCGCGACGGTTCCGAAGGCAACGCCGGCAGCGGCCACGACGAGCCACTGCCGGCGTTCCGGGATCATGCGGGTCAGGCCTTCGGCTTGCGCAGCGCGAAGGCGAGACCTGCGGCGACCACGACGACACCTGCGACGACGAACCACCACACGGCGGGTCCGCTGCTGTCGCTCTCGTCCGACTCCGCGCCGGTCTCGCCGGTCGCGGTGTCACCGGACGCCGCCTCACCGGGCGTGCCGGTCCCGTCCTGGGTGAGCGTGAAGGTGCGGGTCCCGCTGACGGGATGCCCGTCGGCGGAGGTCACCCGGTAGGCGATCGTGTACTCACCGGCAGGACCGAGACCGTCGAGCTCGACGGCTGCGGTCGCACCCTCGATGATCGGGTCGCTCTTCGACCACAGGTTGCCGTCCGGCCCGACGACGGTCAGGGCCGCGAACTGCTCTTGCAGGTTCTCGTTGAACGTCACCGTCACCCGATCGGGTGCCTCGGCGATCTGCTCGCCGTCCTCGGGCGAGCTCGACAGCACCACCGAGTGGGCGGCCGCGGAACCGACGGACAGGGTCAGTGCCGCGATCATCGCGGCGAGGAGAACGAGGATGCGCTTCATGCCCGCCGCCCCCGGATCACGGCGCCGAGGCCGAGTGCGGCGCCGAGCGCGCCGAGGACCAGGCCGATACCGCCGAGCCACCGCGCGGTGCTGTCGGTCGTGGTGCCCTCCGACGCCGCGGCGGTCTGTCCGGTGTCGGTGACGTGCGCGTCGCCGCTGCCGCCGTGCCCGTCACCGCTGCTCGCCGCGAGGGTCAGACTCGGGGCGGGACGCTCGGGCTCCTCGTCGCCGGTCGCGATCTCGTCCCACGCCACGACCTCGCCGTCGCTGTAGGTCTGGATCGCGGGGAAGGAGACCTCGTCCTCCTCGGGCAGCGGCCCGACGGACAGGACGAACTGCTGGAACTGTCCCGGCCCGACCTGCACGTCCGGCTCGGCGGTCCACGTCACGGAGGTCGCGAGCTGCGATTCGGGATCCTTCTCGACGGTCGCCGTCCAGCCGGGCAACGGCTCGGTGCGCGCCGAGCGCAGGCCCGGAAGCTCGACGGTGACGGCCGTCGTGCCGGCGGTCTCGGACTCGGTGGGGACCCGGAACGTCAGGACGGTGTAACCGCCCTGCTCGGCTCCGGGTGCGACGACGGTGACGTGGGCGGAGGCGATGCCGGCGCCCGCGACCATCAGCGCAGCGGTTGCTGTCGCGCCCACGAGGGCGCGACGGGAGAACTCGAACATGTATGGGTCTTTCTCGTGGTTGGAGGATCGATCGTCACAGCGCAGCCGTGGCGAGCGGTGGTCCTCTCCGCGAGATGGCCGGGGGTGCGCGTCCCCACACGAGCCGGTCGGTCGACGAGGTGGGAGTGAGCACGGCGGGTGCGGCGACACGGGGGCCGCGCAGCAGCACGACCCGCAGCGCAGTGCCGCACGCCGCGTACACGTGGGCCGCGGCGGTGAGCAGCACCGCACATACGGCGACGGCGAGCATGTGGGCGCCCAGCATGGACACCGACAGGTGTTCGTGGCCGGGCACCAGCACGGTGAGCGCGACGTGCGTGGCCGCCTGCCCACCGGCGAGGAGCACGAGCGGGGACAGCGACGGCTGGTGCGCGCCGAGGATCCCGACGATCGCCGCGACCGCGACCAGCAGTACCGCGACCGGTCCCGTCGGCACACCACCGCCGGCGGCGCCGTGGGCGGCCACCGCGAGCACCGCGGTGGCGATGCCCGCGGTGGTGCCGAGAACGGTCGGGTACCTGGTCACTGTCGGTCGTGCTCGTTCCTGATGTGCAGGCCGTATCAGCGCACGCCGAGGCGCGCGAGCAGATCCGCTTCGATGCCGTCGAGTTCGGACGAGATCGCCGCGTGCGCCGACTTCCGGCGCGCGGCCGGCATCTGCTCGGCCGTCTGCACGGCGGCGGTCAGATCGGTGAGGCGCTCGCGGGTCGCGGTGGCGAACTTCTGCGTCTCCGCGTCCTTGGGGTTGCGCTGCTCGACCTTCGCGAGCGACTGCTCCGCACCCGCGATGCGGGCACTGAGCCGGGCACCGTGACCGGTGAACGAACCCAGTTCCTCGATCGGCACGCCGAGCTGCTGCGCGCGACGCGAGTCGAGCTGACCGCGCAGCGCCGTCACGGCCTGGTAGACGATCGGGACGAGCACCGGCGCGAGCAGACGCGCGACGCCGAGATAGCGGCGCACCTTCGCCGCGGTGAGTCCCTGGTTCTCGGCGGCCTTCTTCTGTGCCTTGAGGGTCGCGATCTGTTCCTTCTCGACCTTGGCCTGCGACCTCACGAGTTCCTGGTCGAGCTTGACCTGCGACTTCGCGAGCTTCTTGTCGATCTTCGCCTGGGCCTTCGCTGCCCGCCGGTCGTTCTTGAGCCGATTCTTCGCGACCAGCCTGGCCTCGAGCTTCGCCTTGGTCCTCAGCGCCTTCGCTTCCGCCCTGCGAGTCGCGCGACGCTTCCGTGTGAACAACCCCATCGAACAGCACCCTCCATTCGGTACGACACGACGCTCCGGCGCCCCGCGTCAGCCTAACGTGACGGTGCTGCTGCGAGCCGTCGCCTGTGCAGGGAATACCCTGGAATGTCGTGGACGCAACCGGAGAACTACCGCGGCCCGAACGCGGAGTGTCACAGCGCACAGCCGTCTCCCTCGAGGCCGCTGCGCTGACGAGGTGCCGCCACCGGGTCTATCTCGACGCCACCTTCCCCGACGAACTCGCAGGTGCACCCGAGAATCCGGGTGCGCGGCAACGCCAGGAGGCGGCGGCTGCGCATCGCGAGGCGATCCGTCAGACGTTGTTCGACGCCGACCCGGACGGGTGGGTGCTCATCGCCCCGGAAGGGCCGATGTCGCAGCGCGCCGAGCGCACCCTCGACGCGTGCCGCGCGGGAGCCGACCGCATCTGGGGTGCGGTGCTGCCGAGCGAACCCGACACCGGACGCCGCGGCCGCTCGGAGATCCTGCTGCGCGATGCCGAACGCGGCGGCTACATCCCGGTGATCGTCGTCAACCACAAGGTCACCGATCCCGGACGCGGCGCGCTCACCACCGACCTGTTCGCGTGGGCACCCGCCGTCGACGAGACCCGCAAGGTGCGCAGTCAGGTGCGCGACCAGATGCGCCTCGCGCACCTGTACCGGATGCTCGAACGTCACGGACTCGCGAGCCCCGCGAAGGTCGCCGGCGCGATCGGATACGGCGGCGACTGCATCCTCGTGCACGATCTCGACCAGATCCTCGACGACTACGACGCCCGCCTGGCGGACCGACTCGAGATCGCGCGGGGTCTCACTCCGACGGCGCCGTCGCAGATCGGCGAGTGCAAGACCTGCCCGTGGTGGGACCGCTGCCGCGCCGAACTCACCGTCACCCGGGACGTGTCGCTCGTCGCGCCGGGGCAACGCGCCGCCGTGCTGCGCGAACTCGAGGTGCACACCATCGACGGCCTCGCCCGGTGGGAGGGCGAGGAACCCGAGGCGTGGCCGCAGGGTTCGTTCGAGGACGCGATCGTCACGGCGCGGGCGTGGATCGCCGGTGCGCCGCTCGTGCGTCGCTACCGGCACGTGCACGTCCACCGCGCCGACGTCGAGGTCGACATCGACATGGAGAGCTACCACGAGCACGGCGCTTATCTGTGGGGCACGCTGCTCAATTCGGGATCGTCCTCCGAGTACATCCCGTTCGCGACGTGGGAGCCCGTGCCGACCGACGACGAGGCGCGCTCGTTCGCCGAGTTCTGGCGCTGGCTGTCGGACCAGCGGCGCGCGGCCGAACGTCGCGGGAAGACCTTTGCGGCCTACTGCTATTCGCGGTCGGCGGAGGACAAGTGGTTGCTGTCGTCGGCGCGGCGGTTCCACGGATTCCCGGGTGTGCCGGAGCTCGCGGAGGTCAAGGCGTTCATCGGTTCGAACGAGTGGGTCGACATCTTCCAGGCCGTCACCGACCAGTTCGTGTGCCCGAACGGCAAGGGGCTCAAGAAGATCGCACCGATCGCGGGGCATCACTGGCGCGACGCCGAGGCCGGGGGTGAGGCGTCGATGAGCTGGTACCGCGAGGCCGTGGGTATGGCGGGCGAGCCCGATCCGGCGCAGCGTGTGCGGTTGCTCGAGTACAACGAGGACGACGTGATCGCCACGAAGGTCCTGCGCGAGTGGATGAGCGATCGCGCGGTGCTCGACATCCCGTTCGTCGAGGACCTGTAGCGCAGAGCATGCCACGTGCGTGGTTCCGGCGGCCTCGGCCACCGGAACCACGCACGGGAGATCAGACCAGTGCGGCAAGAGCGAAGGCCGCCAGGGCGATGAGGACACCGCCGGTGAGGGTCTGGACGCGACGGTCGATGACGCACATCGCCGACAGGAAGCCGGGCATCGAACCACCGCGGCGGGTGTGCAGGATGGCCAGCACGCTCGGCATGCAGCGACCGAGGCTGACGGTCGCGAACATCGCGGCGCCGAGCACCGGCGAACCGGAGGCGATCACGCCGAGGACCAGCAGGTAGTACGCGCTGGACCGGATGAAGATCATGAAGCCGGGGCCGATGAGCGCGCCGAACAGCAGCGACACCTTCCACGGCGCCATCGTGCGCCGCAGATGGCGGGGGAGCTGCTGACGCCGCATGGGCGTCGGCAGGGTGATCATGCCCAGCTCGTGCAGGCCGTAGCCGAGTGCGATCACGCCCCAGGCCGCGAGCATCCACGCCCACGGCACCGAGCCGGTCACGAGCGCACCGAGTGCACCGAAGAGTGCGCCGGTGGGAACGCCCGTCGCGAGCGATCCCAGGGCGTGCCAGCCGAGGCGGCGCACCGGGGTCGACGACCCGCGGCGTCCCGGCTGCTTCGGTGCGGCGACCACGCCGGCCACCGACATGCCGCAGGTCGACCAGTTGGCGGCCAGTGCCGTCACCGCACCGGTCGCGATCACCGCGGCGGTCATGGCCGTCGTGGTCGAGGGAGCCGCGACGAGGCCGCCGGCGGCGCCGACTGCGGCGGCACCGGCGATCAGGCCCCCGCGGGTCTTCTTCGCGACGGCGCTCTCGAGCGTCGGGCGTATCTCCGGTACGTCGACTCCGAGGGGTGGGTGAGCCAGGGGCTCACGCACGAGTGTTTCCGTCATTGGGATGCTCCTTTGCTGTGGTGCTCTAGGGTGCGATCGGACGGCGGACGGCGTTGTCCGTCACCCGGTCACGGTGACGGTTCCGGTCATGTACCGGTGGACCGAGCAGTGGTACTCGTAGACGCCCGGCGTCGTGAAGGTGTGCTCGAAGCTCCCGTCGGGGGTGATGCCGCTGTCGAACTCGTCCTCCGATCCGACGTGGTGCAGGACCCCGCCGTCGTCGAACGTCCACCGGACGGTGCCGCCCACCGGTACGGTCACGTCCACCGGTGCGAAGTGCACGTCGCGCACGACGATCTCCGCGTCCGGCCCGGCGGGGGAGCCCGCACACGAGGTCGCGGCCAGCATCGCGAACGCGGCCACGCCCCACCGGATCCGCCTCATTCGACGATGATCGTGCCGACCATCGCGGGGTGCGGCGTGCAGTGGTAGGTGAACGTGCCGGCCTCGTCGAAGGTGTACTCGTAGGTGCCCTCGGTGAGCAGTTCGCTCTTCAGGTCACCTTCGAGCGGTCCGTCACCGGCCACGTCGTGCGGCAGGCCCGAGTCGTCGAAGTGCCACTGCACGGTCTGGCCCTTCTCGATGGTGACCGAGGCCGGGCTGTACGACATGTTGGAGACCTCGATGACGACGGCGGGTTCGTCGGCGTCCGCACTGCCGCATCCGGTCAGCAGTCCCATCGCGAGTGTCGTGCCCGCGATCGCGGAAAGAAACTTCTTCATGATCTCGTCCTCACCGGATGTACCGCAGATTCGCGGTCATTCCTGCCTCGAAGTGATAGGCGTTGTGGCAGTGGAACATCCACTCGCCCGGATTGTCCGCGTCGAACTCGATGGCGAGTTCGGTCCCCGGAAGCACGTTGACGGTGTCGCGTCGCAGACCGCCGTAGCTCGGTACGGCGAAGGTGTGGCCGTGGGTGTGCATGGGATGCCACATCGGCGACGAGTTGACCATCGTGATCCGGATCCGTTCACCCTCCTTCATCACCAGTCGGCCGGCGTCGGGGCCGGCCATGCCCCACACGTAGCGGTCGCCGGCCTGGATCAGCTCGACACGGTAGTCACGGTCGACGTCCCGCTTCTCGAGCAGCACCGATTCGGCGGGCCGCAGTTCGCTCTCGGGTACGAGCCGCCCGTTCAGTTCCGGGATGTTTCCTCCCACATCGGGGTTCGACATCGGAACCGCATCGAGGGATCGCAGCACGGTCGACGCGTAACCGTCGCGACCCTCGACCTTCGCCACGATCGGCCACGCGCCGGAGCGGACCGTGACGAGCACGTCCACCCGCTGCGCCATGCCGAGGATCACGGTGTCGGCGGTCGTCGGCTGCACGTCGAAGCCGTCCACGGCGACGACGGTCAGTTCGTGACCGGCCACGGCGAAACGGTAGGGCGTCTCCGCGGCCGCGTTGATGATCCGAAGCCGTAAGCGTTGCCCCGCAGCGGCTTCCACCACGGCAGGATCGTTCGGCGGGCGGCCGTTGATCAGGTGCAACGGGTACGCGATGTGCTGGGTCATGCCACCGAGCGCGACGGAGTCCCCGTGCCCCGCCGACGTGATCTGTTGCGCCACCGAGGCATCGGCATCCGAGTACTCGGCCGGTCCCGCACCGTGCCCGGCGTGACCGTGCCCGGCGACCTGCGGGTTGAGCGCGGCGATCACCGCGTCGGGGGTGGTACCCAGACCGTCGACCCAGTCGTCGAGTACGAGCACCGCGTCAGCGTCCGCGCCGGTCGCGTCGTTCGGGTCCTCGATGATCATGGCCCCGAACAGGCCGCGGTCGGCCTGCAGTCCGCTGTGCGAGTGGTACCAGTACGTACCTGGATCGGGTGCGACGAAGTCGTACTCGAATCGGCCACCGTCGGCGCCGATCGGGTCCTGCGTGACCGGAGCCGCACCGTCCATGTCGTTGCGGATCCGGATGCCGTGCCAGTGCAGCGTGGTCTCCTGCGGAAGCCCGTTGTCCACCGACACCCGCACACGGTCGCCCTTCGACAACCGCAGCTCGGGTGCGACGGCGGCCCCGCCGTAGGTCCACGTGTTCACGATCCGCCCACCGAGGTCCACGGCGCCCACACCCGCAGCGAGCGCGAAGGCGGCCGTCGCCCCCGAGGTGGTGCGGGCCGCCTCGGCCGCGGCCACCTCGGGGTCGGTGGGACGGATGTAGTCGAGCTCGGCGGCCGCCGCCTGCTGCCCGGACGTACCGGAGCTGCAGGCGGCGGCACCGAACCCGAGGGCGCCGAGCCCCACCGCCCCGGCACCGAGGGTGCCCAGGCGGAGGAAGCGTCGGCGGTCGAGCACGAGCCCGGTACCGGGTCGTGTCATCGGATCACCTGCGGGGTCAGGAGGGAACGGATGTCGTCGACGGTGCCGGTGACCTCGGCAGCACTGACCTCGGCGCCGTCGCTCGCCGAGACACCGACGATGCGCTGGGCCGACTCGCCGTCGACCTCGGGGCCCGAACCGACCACGTACAGGATCGATCCGTCGACGGAGAAGGCCATGGACGCGATGTCCGTCAGCCCCAGCGCCTCGAGATCGAGGGTGCGGATCGGTGTGAGGCCGGCGGCGTCGAACAACTCGACCTTGACGATGTCGCCGCCGCGCGCCGAGTGCGGATGGATCTCGCTGTCGGTGTACTCGATCGCGATCCGGTCGCCGGTGTTGTTGATGGCGTTCTCCGCGAAGCGGCCACCGTCCTGACCCGCGTTCCCGATGGGAGCGACGGGATCCTCCGGCAGACCGTTCGAGAAGTCGAAGACGAAGACGTCGCCGGTCGCGCCGACGAGCAGCGCCTTCTTCGCGTCCGCGGCCCAGGTCACCTTGCGGTTGCTGACGAAGTCGTCGGGCAGCACCTTCGTGCGCGCGGTCTCCGTGGGGACACCGGCATCGTCGATCGAGATCTGGATCAGCTCGCGGGTGTCCTCGCACACGCTGTAGAGCTCATGACCGTCGAGCCAGGTGAACGGACCGCACCCGATGATCTGCAGCGCGCCGCTCTCCTTGCCGGCCTCGAGGTCGACGACGCGGACACCGTACAGGCCGTCGTCCCACGTCACGAAGTACTTCCCGTCCGAGGTGACGGCACTGGATCCGGGACGCGAGTGCGCGCGGGCGTAGTCGGGCAGTTCGATCTCGTCCGGCTCGAGCAGGTCGCCCGAGTAGGTGGTGACGGTGAAGTCGGCCTGGCCGCGCGAACCGCGGGGACGCCACACCTCGGCGGCGAGAACCGCGGGGTCCGAGGAACTCTCGCCGACGAACCCGTGGATGACGGGATCCCAGATGCCGGGGCCCACGACGATGCGACTGCCCGCGACACCGGTGACCGGGTCGAGGACGTTCACACCGATCTCGAGCCCACCCGGAGTCCGGAGGACCGCGAGCAGGTCGTTCTCGCTCGCGGGCTGGATCTCCGAGACGTGCACGGGTTCCGGGATGGTGTCGCCGATCTCCTGGTCGTCGTGACCGAGGGAGATGCCCTCACCGGGAGTGGTGTAGGGGACGGTCGGGTAGCTGACCTCGCCCGCAGCGGTGGACGAGGAGTCGTCGTCGCTCGAGCACGCCGCGAGGGACAGTGCGAGAGCGAGCGGGACGGTCGCGGCGACCGCCCGTTGGGTGCGCTTCATGATCCGGCGCCCACCTTCGGTCGTGCGGCGGGACGGGTCTGGCAGTCCTCACCGATGATCGGTGCCATCGTGCAGGTGTACGACTGGGATTCGTCGGACACGCACCAGATGATCTCCTGGTCGAAGCTGCCCGAGACCGGGTTGTACATGATGGCCTGCATGTCGGGCTCACCGCAGAACGCGTTCGAGCACGACGGTGCCCCACAGCAGTCGTAGTAGGCGATCAGGTAGGTCTTACCGGTATCGGGATGCGTGCAGCACCCCACCCAGAACTCCGCTCCGGGACGGCTTCCCGGCGCACACGTGGTGACACCGCCGCCGTTGCAGGCCGCGCACGAGGTGCCGTCCATGTTGCACCAGCGCCAGTACTCGCACTCGGCGGGATCCTTGCCGTCGTAGACCGGAACGAACGGTTCGGGCTCGGCGGGGGCGGGCGCCGGCGGCTCCTGCGCCAGGGCCGTGCGGGTGACGGGCAGCGAACTGATCAGTGCCACACCGGAGACACCCATCGTCCACCGGCCGATCTTGCTGATCACCGAACGGCGGGAGACCCGCTCGGACATCTTGCGTCCGGTGCGGCCGATGAAGGACCCGCCGCGGCCGGCCATCCATTCGGCCTGTTCCTTGACGGTGGCTTCGTCCACCGGATATCGGTTCTCGTGCATCTCCGGTTCACCGGATGAGGGTCTGAGGTCCAACGACGTACTCCGATCTCGAGAAGGGGATGAGATTCCGCCCGTACCGACGGCGCGGTCCGCGCTCGCAGATCACAGTCCAGCTGCGGCGCGAGTCTTGGCTGCCTCGTGCAGGTGCTGCAGCGACGGCGTACCGGATTCGAGTGCGTTGAGGAGGGATTCGACCTGCGCCATGTGGTTGCACAGGCCCTTGGCCTGGATCTTGCCGTGCTCGTCGAGGATCACGCCGTACGGAGTGGTGCCCACCTGGTAGGCGATGCCCACATCGCGGGCGTCGACGTAGCTGAGCTCGGCACCGATACCCGAACCGGCGAGGAAGTTCTGGTGCTCCTCCGGCGTGCCGTCCGAGATGATGACGACCTCGAGGTCCTTCTCCGCCTTCGCCATCGCCTTGACGCCGGGAAGCAGGCTCTTGCAGGTCGAGCACGACGGCGCGGTGAACAGCAGCAGCTGTGCCTTGTCGCGGTGGCCACCGACCCCGATCTCGCGGCCGAGGTGGTCCTTCAGGCCGCGGAAGCTCGGACCGACCTGGGCGATCTTCGGGCCGGTGTCCATCATCCGGGCGCCGAGGGGGCCGAGACGCACCTGCACGCGCCCGATCTCACGGGCGAGGGCGAGCAGCATGAGGAACAGCGCCGCGACGGCGACGGCCAGCACGATGACCGCGATCAGCAGGAAGGTGTTCACAGATTTCTCCGTTCGGATTTGTCAGTACCGCGAGAGGGTCGAGGCGGCGCGGAGTTCGATCGAGGCCTTCGTCAGGTGGTCGTCGACCGGGCGCCGGCCCGGATGCACGATCGACCGCAACTGCACCGCGGTGACGACCACGACCAGCACCAGCGCGGCGAGCGCGACGGCGAGGAGGTGCTCGGCGAGCGACGGTGTGCCGGCGGGAACGAAGGCCAGGGCTGCGGAGACGAGCACGAACGCGCCGGCCCGCACCGCGTGGAACCACCCGATCCGCGGGACGTCGTGCGAACCGAATGCGAAGCAGCCGCAGTCGAGGTCACGACGGCCTCGGAGGAGGTTGATCGTCAGGCCACCGAAGAAGCACAGGAACAGCAGCGCGGCGCCTGCGGCCGCCCACCGTCCGGCGATGCCCGTGACGAGCGCGACACCGAGGACGATCTCGGCCCACGGCAGCACGAACGACGCCGCTTCCTCGAGCGGGGCGGGCAGCAGCTTGTACCCGCGCACCGTGCGCAACAGACCCTGGCGGTCCCGGGTCTTGGGGATGCCGGCGAGCAACAGCGTGCCTCCGACGATCGATGCGATCAGCACCCACAGCATGTGTGCGACCACTCCTTCCGTTTCGCTGCGGGACCTTCTCGAGGTCCCGGCGGATCCCTCGCAGGTGGGGATGGACACATCGTGCTGTGGTCTCGAGTCGGGCATGCGACGCCGGAGAAACGAACGGGGACACCCCGAACGAGAACGCGAGCCGCGGAAATCGGTGGGGTGGAGGATCGGTGACGTGGGCTTTTGCGTTTGCGCAGGTCCGTGCGGGAGCCGACGGCGTGATGTACCTCGCATCGAGATCCCGAGCGAATTCTCATTCGGGACCCATACGGAGTTCGCGCAGGTAATGCAGCTGTAACAGAACGGGGTTAGCGTCCGGACAAATTCGGTGAAAGGACCACGGTCGTGACGTCAGCACTCCGGGCGGCGATCGACCGCGCGCAGGACGCGGAACCCGCCGGGGCTCACGTGCGCTCACCCCTGCACGCGCTCGGGCGCAGACAACTGTCCCAACTCGATCTGATCGGACAGTCGCTGTCGACGATCGCCCCCGCCACCGGCATGGTGTTCATCGCCCTGTGGATGACCGTGAGCGCTCCGGGACTCGGCGGTGTACTCACCATCGCCGCGACGACCGGCGTCGTCGTACTGGTCGCATGGTGCATCACACAGTTCACTCGACGCCTGGCCGCGGCGGGTTCGCTCTACAGCTTCGTCTTCCAGGGACTCGGCACGCGCGCGGCCCTCGTGACGGGTACGGCGCTCATCGTCGGATATCTCGGTATCTCGATCTCCGTGCTCGCCCAGGGAGCACGCACGGTACTGGACATCGGCGAGCTTGCCGGACTGCATCTTCCGGGGACGGGACCGTGGCTGGTGACGACGGCAGTGCTCGGCGGAGCCGTCGCCCTGATCGCGATCCGCGGCGTGCGGTTCGCGACCCGCGCGATCCTGCTCGTCGAAACATGTTCGCTGGTACTGATCGTCGCGACGATGCTGGTCGCGCCGGCGGGCGGAACGACGACGAGCGAACTGCCGGTCTCACCGCTGAGCCTGCTGCCCTTCCTCGCACTGATGACCGTCCTGTCCATGGCGGGCTTCGAGAGCGCGGCGTTCTTCGGTCCCGAGGCCCGTCGGCCGCTCGTCACGGTGAGCCGGACGGTGCTGATCACCCCTCTCGTCGTCGGGGCGCTGTTCGTCTTCGCGGCCGTCGCATCGCTGACCGGCCGCGGATCGCTCATCATCGGAGCGTATTTCGACGGTGTCGACTCCGGCGCGTCGTGGGCGGTCGTGCTCGCCGTGAAGACGGGCATGGCGTGCTCGTGGTTCGCGTCGACACTCGGCTGCGCACAGGCAGGCTCGAGGCTCCTGTACTCGATGGGTGTCGAACGGGTGCTGCCGTCCGCTCTGGCCCGCGTACACGGCACCCTGCGCACCCCCTACCTCGCGGTGACGGCGTTCGTCGCGGTGAGTGTCGCCGGTGCCGTTCTGTACACCCTGGCGGCGGACGCGGATTCGTCCGTCTTCGACGGGGTCGTCGAGGTCGCGCTGGTCGCGGCGTACACGCTGGTCGCTGTGGCGTCACTGCGGTTCCTGCACCGCATCGGTGAGGACACCGCGTGGACGCGGGTCGCGGCGGTGTTCGTCGCGTTGCTCGGTGGCGGCCTGCTGGTGGGCACGGCCGTCGACGGGATCACGCACTCGCTGCTCGTCGTGCCGTGGGCGCTCGTCGCGCTCCTGGTGTCGGGACCGATCTGGCGCGCGGTGCTGCGCCTGCTACGCCCGCAGAGTCTCGCGACGATCGGAGCCTTCGACACCGTCGAGACCACGGATCTGCTGCCGGGGGCGGGGACACTGGTCCTCGACGAGCATGGGCGACCGCAGATCGTCACGGGGGGCACACAGGGGGAGCGAATGTGACCGCCCACGTGCCGATCCGGTCCGCCGAGACACCTTTCGGGGGACGACAACCCCACGCCGTGCAGAAGGCGCTGGGGATGCTCGAGGCCGTCGCGCAGCTTGGTCCCGGCACCACCGCCAAGGAGATCGCCGCGTTCGCCGGAGTGCCTCCGGCCACGGCCTACCGGATGCTGAACCTGCTCGTCGCGGACGGTTATCTCGTGCGTGTGCCCGACCTGTCGGGCTTCGCGCTCGGTCGTCGCACCGCCGAACTCGCCCAGGCGGCAGCGGAATCCACTCCGTCCGAGTCGCTCCACGACGTGATGGAGGACCTGCGGGGCTGTACGCGTTTCGGGTTGCACGTGGCGTCCTTCGCCGGGAGCCGACTCCGGTTCGTCGACCAGGATCCGGACCACGAGATCGTCGCCATCACGACTCTGTCGAAGTCGTTGCACGCCAATGCCATCGGCAAGCTGATGCTGGCCCACGTGCCGGGAGTGGGTCCGGACGCCGAGCTGCGCCGGCTCACCGAGTTCACGATGTGCGAGCGCGAGTCGCTGGCGCGGGAGCTGCGCGAGATCGTCTCGTTCGGTTACGCGAAGGAGTGCCAGGAGACACGGCTGGGCAGGGCGGCGCTGGCCGTCCCGATCCGCGACTCGTCGTCGTTCGTCGTCGGCGGCCTGTACCTGCACGGGTCGGCCGCGAAGGTGCAACCCGATCCCGATCTGGTGAGATTCCTCGTCGACGGGTCCGCGAGGCTCACAGGCCTGCTCTGAGCCGGATCAATGCGTCCACCACGGGCGCGCCGAACATCGGTGGATCGTTGTGTTCGAGACCGGCGAGCTCGACCCGCTCGTGCAGCTGCCGGGCTGCATCGGCGACGACCGTGCTCTGGGCGGGCGGGACGATGCTGTCGGCGGTGCCGTAGACGACCGTGATCGGCACGTCGATGCGGCCGACGAGTTCGGCGACGGGGAACTCGTCCTTCAACAGTGCGGTGGGGACGAACGGATAGTGGTGCCGGGCCACGGCGGCCAGATCGGTGAACGGCGAGCGCAGCAACATTCCGGCGGGCGGTTCGTCGACGGCGAGCGCGGTGACCACGGCGCAGCCGAGGCTCTCCCCGAAGTACAGCACCCGGGTGGGGTCGACGTCGTCGCGCGAACGGAGATGCTCGAGGGCCGCGCGGGCGTCGGCGGCGAGACCCTCCTCGGAGGGGGAGCCGGGATTACCGCCGTACCCGCGGTAGTCGAGAAGCAGCGTCGAGAAACCCGCCGCGGCGAGGTCGGCGGCGGTGTCGACGCGGCCGAGGCGGTTGCCGCCGTTACCGGGAGCGAGGAGAACCGTGAAACCGGCTCCGGGACCGTCGGGAGCGCGACCGGGCACGAACCAGGCGTCGAGCTCCAGACCGTCCGCGGTGGTGAGGACGACGTCCTCCGCGCCGGGCAGGACGGTCGCGGCGGACGGGGGAGTGGAGCTGTCGGGCAGGTAGATCAGGCGTCGCTGCAGCGACCGGCCGGCGACGCCGGCGAGCGCGCCGGCGAGCACCACGGCGAGAACGATCCGCATGGGTCCGGTCTAACGCACGTGCGCGTTTCCGGCAGCCGGAACTGCCGGAAACGCGCACGGAAGAGGCGTGGTTACCGAAGGCGTGATTACCGCGGTGCCATGCGCAGCGCGCCGTCCATGCGGATGGTCTCGCCGTTGAGGTAGTCGTGCTCGACGATCATCTGCGCGAGCTGCGCGTACTCGGCGGGCTGAGCCAGGCGCGACGGGAACGGCACACCGGCCTCGAGGCCCTTGCGGTACTCCTCGGTGACACCGGCGAGCATCGGGGTGTCGACGATGCCGGGGGCGATGGTGTTGACACGGATGCCGAACTGCGCGAGGTCGCGTGCGGCGGGGACGGTCATACCGTGCACGCCACCCTTCGACGCGGAGTACGCGATCTGGCCGATCTGGCCCTCGAACGCGGCCACCGAGGCGGTGTTGATGATGACGCCGCGCTGACCCGACTCGTCGACCGTCTCGGTCTTGGAGATCGCGTCGGCCGCGAGGCGCATGACGTTGAACGTGCCGAGCAGGTTGACGGTGATGACCGTACGGAACAGCTCGAGGTCGTGCGGGCCGTTCTTCGACAGGATGCGACCGGCCCAGCCGACACCGGCGCAGTTGACGACGACGCGCAGCGGAACACCCGACTCGACGATGCGGTCGACGGCGGCCTGCACCTCGTCGCCGCTGGTCACGTCGGTGGCGAGGAGCGTGACACCCGCAGGTGCGGCATCGCCGACGCGGTCGATGGACTGCTGCAGGTCGAGGCCGAAGACGGTGGCTCCGGCGTCGGCGAGGCGGCGTGCGGTTGCGGCGCCGAGACCGGATGCGGCACCGGTCACCAGTGCGGCGGATCCCTGAATCTCCACTGTTCGTATCTCCTGTCCCGAGCCGAGGGCTGCGTGGACCCGACGGGTTCGGGCTCGTTGGCACCGAGTCCGACTCCGTCAGGTCCTCTCACAGAGCCCTACGGCGTGTGAGTGTCGTTCGTCACGAACCCTAACCGGTCACGCCCGCGGCTTCCGCAGGGGTCGTGGCCCGGCGGCGAAGTGCGACGACTCCCATCGCCGCGGCGACGAGACATGCGACGGCACCGAGCAGCAGTCCGGCCCGGCCACCCCACTGCTCGCAGACCCAGCCGGCGATGGGGCCGCCGATGGCCGTGGAGCCGAGGAAGGCGACCGACCACAACGCCATCACCCGTCCGCGCATCATCGGCGCGGCGGCGAGCTGCAGCGAACTGTTGGTGGTAGACGTGAACGTCACGCTCAGCGCGCCCACGATCACCATGAGCACGATGAGCGTGGTCAGGTTCGGGGCCGCAGCGGCGACCGCCATGGCGATACCGAACGCGAGGGAGGTGAGGATCAGCGGCCGGGTCCCGGTGCGGCCCCAGGTGGCGACGGCGAGCCCGCCCACCACCGATCCGGCGCCCATCGCGGCAGTGAGGAAACCGTAGGCCCCGGCACCGGCGGCGAAGGTGTGGTCGGCCAGGACCGGCAGGACCACCTGGAACTCGAAGGCCAGACATCCGACGAGCGCCATCATCAGCAGCGGGACGGCCAGATCGGACGTGCTGCGGACGTAGGCGAAGCCCTCGCGCAGCTGCCCCTTGGCGCGGGCGGCGGCGGGGGAGCGCTGGAGCCGGGAGACGTCGAGTCGCAGCAGGGAGGTGACGACGGCGACGAAGCTCGCGGCGTTGAGCAGGAAGCACACGCCGAGTCCGCCCGCGGCGATGACCAGGCCTGCGACGGCCGGACCGATCATGCGGGAGCACGAGGCGAGGACCGACTGCAGGCTCACGGCGTTGCGCAGATCCTCCGGACCGACGAGTTCGAGCATGAACGACTGTCGCGCGGGATTCTCGAAACACTGGTTGAGGCCGAGCGCGACCGCCAGGACGTAGACGTGCCACAGGGCCACGGTGTCGGTGACGACGAGCAGCCCCAGGATCAGGGCCTGCACACCCATGAGGGTCTGCAAACCGATCATGAGCCGGCGCTTGTCGGAGCGGTCGGCGACCACGCCGCCGTAGGGGCCGAGCAGCAGCATCGGCACGGTCTGCAGCGCAAGAACGATGCCGATGGCGGTCGCGGAGCCGGTGAGCTGCAGGACGAGCCACGACTGTGCGACGGTCTGCATCCACGTGCCGATGAGCGAGACGGCCTGGCCGCTGATGTAGAGGCGGAAGTTGGGGCCGCGCAGGGCCGCGAAGGTCTGTCCTCTGATGTCGGCGAGCACTGTCACGGGCGACCCCCCTCGACGGAGGGGCGCGGTGAATCGGCGACGCGCTGCGAGAGTGCCTCGAGGGCGGGCAGCGCGTCGTGCAGAGCTTCGAGGTGCCGGTCGCTCAGTTCGGTGAGGTGACGGGCGAACAGGGCGGTGCGACGATCGCGCAGTTCCGCCGACAGAGCGGCACCGGCATCAGTGATGTGGACGCGGACGACGCGCTTGTCGTCGGCGTCGGGGGACCGGGTGAGCAACCCGGCGTCTTCGAGTTTGCCCACCATGCGCGAACACATGGTGGGGTTGAGCCCTTCGATCTCCGCGAGTTCGCGGACTCCGATCGTCTCGTGGCGGGCGACGGTCGTGAGGAGGGTCGACTGCGAACGCGTCAGCCCTTCCTCCGAGGCGAACATGCCCATGCGGCGGGAGATCCGTCCGATCGCGATACGCAGACGATGGACGTCTTCCGCGTCGAACGGAGGAGTTTCGGATCGAGGGGTGCTGTCCGTGAGTTCAGACATGGAACCACCTCCGAATTTATTTGCCTATCGGCAAGCATACTCTTGTCCGGAGCGGAAAGACACTGTTCGGAACGGTGATCAGGGACGCATGAGCGCCGGGGACTCGTCCTCCGTGACACGGCGGGCGCGTCGGCGGACGACCACCATCGCGGCGACGGACAGCAGCAGGGCCACCGCGCCGGCGATCGGTCCCACGACGCCGATCTCCGGGAACAGACCGTCGCCGAGCATCCACGCACCGAAGCCGAAGAACAACGCCGAAGCGCCGTAGCGGATGGCGTTGTCGGGAAGGTGCCGGCCGAGCACGGCACCGATGACGATGGCCAGCGCATCGGCGGCGACCATGCCGACGGTGGACCCGATCCACACCCCGGCCCAGTTGTTGTCGGTCGCGAGCGTGATGGTCGCGAGCATCGTCTTGTCGCCGAGTTCGGCCAGGAAGAACGCCGAGCTCACGGCGAGGAAGGCGGAGCGCGCGACGCGTCCGGCCTTGGACTGCTCGTCGTCGTCGAGGGAGTCGCCGCGCAATGTCCACGCGCCGAAGATCAGGAAGGCGATGCCGCCGACGATGGAGATGGCGGTCGCGGGGATCGCGACACCCAGATAGTGCCCGACGGCCACCGACACGAGGTGGACGGCGGTGGTCGCGAACAGGATCCCCGACAGGACGACCCACCAGCGATGACGTAGGGCGAAGGTCATCGCCATGAGCTGGGACTTGTCGCCGAGTTCGGCGACGAAGATGACCGCGAAGGACAGGACGAGCGCGGACCACATATGCGTTTCCTCCTTTCGTATGGAGGAAACGGGGCTTCCTCCGGACGCCGGACGCACGATGCGACCAGCGGCCGAAGGTCTCGCCCACCGGAGGAAGATCCGGTCCGCGGGGCCGGGCGGTGCCGTTGTCGGGCGCCGCCAGTATGTCGACCCTGCGATTGGGGGCTACTCCCCTTCGCCGACGACAACGTTAGCTCGGCGAACCGATTTCTGTAAAGGCAATGCTAACTTTCGGAGAACCGAACTCTCGCTTTCAGGGCGCCCTCACGAAGCGAGCAGCATGGCCAGAATCGCGGTGTCGGGATCGTTGCCCGGATCCACTCCCACCTTGCTGACCAGCGCCGTCACCGTGCCGTCCGGTTCTGCCTCGACCCACGCCGCGCGATGCTCGAGCCCGAGATGAGGGATCCCGGGGAGCAGCACGCAGCCCGACGCGACGCCCGCATTCTCCGGGAGTGACGGCGTCGTCTCCGACGGCGGATGCAGCATGATCAGCGCCGGTGGCTGATGCTCGGCGAACCGTCCGGGCTGCACGGCACGCTCGCCGAGCACCGGACCCTCGGCGACCACGAGGCCCACGGTTCCGGGCTCGGGGTCGTCGGGCAGTTCTTCCTTGACTCCGAACACCGTCGAGGTGGGCAGCAGTCCCGGCAGTGACGCGATCCGCACCGTCATCGCCAGCACCTGGGCCCATTCGCGGGTGGTCGCGGGCCATCTGCCCGAGACGACGAAACCTCGAAGCGACCCGTCGGACTGGAATGCGGACAGCTCGATGCGGCTGTATTCCTCGGCGTTCATCCCACTCCTCCCTCTCGGTCGGTAAGGGGAGAATGCCCGTTTTCTCCGTTGGCACACAAGAGGTGTCGAGTGCCAGCACTTCCGCTACACCTATTGCTATCCGCTACGGCAATTGCAGTAGCGGATGGCAATTCTTGTAGCGAGTGGGCAGAACCGGCCCCGGAGACGACGAAGGGCGCCGGTGTCCCGGCGCCCTCGCTGTCGGTCTCGCGACCTGTATGACCGATCCGTACTAGACGATCAGGCCCGAGGTGGCGGTGCGAGCGCGCTCGAAGCGAGCCTGTACGTCCGCCCAGTTGACGATGTTCCAGAAGGCCTTGACGTAGTCGGCCTTGACGTTCTGGTACTGCAGGTAGAAGGCGTGCTCCCACATGTCGAGCATGAGCAGCGGGGTCAGGCCGATCGGGATGTTGCCCTGCTGGTCGTACAGCTGGACGATGATCAGACGCTGTCCGATCGAATCCCACGCGAGGATCGACCAGCCGGAGCCCTGGATGGAGTTCGCGTTCGCGGAGAAGTGATCGCGGAACTTGTCGAACGAACCGAAGGCGTCGTCGATCGCAGCAGCGAGCTCACCCTCGGGCTTGTCGCCACCCTCGGGGGAGAGGTTGTTCCAGAAGACGGAGTGGTTGGTGTGACCACCCAGGTGGAAGGCGAGGTCCTTCTCGAGCTTGGTCGCCTGGGCCGCCATGGTGCCGTTCTCGCGGGCCTCGGCCAGCTTCTCGAGAGCGGTGTTCGCACCGGCGACGTAGGTGGCGTGGTGCTTCGAGTGGTGCAGCTCCATGATCTTCGCCGAGATGTGCGGCTCGAGCGCTGCGTAGTCGTAGGGCAAGTCCGGAAGTGTGTATTCAGCCACGAAGGGTCCCTTCTTCACCGGGCCGTTCGGCCCGTGCAGTTATTCCGTACCTTTTCGGGTTTCCACCCAAGTCCATAACTACACCGTCCGCAACATTCCCCGTAATGCGGACACGATCGGGCCCCGACTGTGGCGGAGAGCACCCGCAACCGTCCGCGCTTCCGGAAAACTGCTCTCACCAGCGGAAACGTTCGGATAACGGGACCATCGGCAACAGCTGCGTGAACGGGACCTTAACATTGGCGCGTGTTTCGGCCCTTCCTGAACGAACCGACACGCGGGGCCGATGCACCGCGTGTGGATCTGCCGGGCGTCGATGTCGTCCGGCTCGTCGCGGTCGCGGCCGTGCTCTACTCCCACATCGCCTTCTACCTGATCGACGACCTCGGGACGGGCTGGTGGGGCATCGACCTCACCTACGAGGTGCTCGTCAAGGGCGCCGGCCTCAACCAGCACCTGTCGTCCGTCGGCGTGACGGCCTTCATGATGCTCACGGGCATGCTCGTCACCCGGTCCGCGATCCGGCAGGACCGTCGGAAGTTCCTGATCGCCCGGGCCGCGCGGCTCCTGCCGGCCTTCTGGGTGGCGATCCTGGCCGCGGTCGTGCTCGTGTGGCTGGGCATCAACGGCACCTTCAGCGGCCACACCACCGTGTCGGTCTCCGACGCGTTCCTGTCCTTCTTCCTCGGCGCGTTCTTCCTGAAACCGCAGGTGATCGTGCTCGGCGTGGTGTGGACGCTCGCCGCGCAGATCTCGTTCTACCTGTGGTGTGTGGCAGGACGGTCGCTGCTGCGGACGGCGCCGGTGGCGGTGCCGATGCTCGGCGCCGTGCTGTGCATGCTGGTGCTCCTCTACAACCTGTACATCCCAGAGCCGTACACGGTGCCGTTCCTGTCGAAGATCGCGTCGACGCTGCCCACCCTGTTCCTCGGGCAGATCGTGTACTTCGGCTGGGCCGGCCTGATCTCGCTGCGCGCCCTGCTGGCGGCGATGTTCGCGCAGATCGCGGTGATCGTGATGGCCACGGACATCAACGTCTACTGGTCGGGCACCCGCTACCTGTGGACGGTGTCGGTGGTCTTCGCGGCGGTCGTGCTGGTCGCCCGGTACGACGGGCGGTTCGCGCGCTCGGCCGTCGTCTCCTGGGTCGCGACCCGCAGCTACTGCATCTACCTGACCCACACCCTCGTGATGTACCGGATCTACGAGAACACCGTGGGCCTCGTCGGCACGACCGCGGCGATCGTGCTGCTGCTGATCGGCTGCGGTCTCGTCGCCGAGGCGCTGTACCGCAGCGTCGAGGTTCCGGCCGCGCACTGGATCAAGAGCCGCTGGCTGACGCCGAAGCAGGCCGCCTCCGACGAACGGACTGCCGCTCCGACTCGCGCGTAGCATCGGGTCATGTCCTGGTTCGACGAGATCCTCGCCCGTGCAGGTTCGAAGTCGCAGATGGTGACGCGCGAGGACGCGCTCCCCGGCCGTGCCGAACCGCTGCCCGTCCCCGAGACCCATTACGTCAACGGCAACCGCATCGTTCCCCCCTTCCCCGAGGGCCTGCAGGCCGCAGTGGTCGGCATGGGTTGCTTCTGGGGCGCCGAGAAGGAGTTCTGGCAGCTCGACGGCGTCTACTCGACTGCGGTCGGCTATTCCGGCGGTTACACGCCCAACCCCACCTACGAGGAGGTGTGCTCCGGCCGGACCGGGCACACCGAGGTGGTGCTCGTCGTCTTCGACCCGAAGGTGATCGGCTACGAGCACATCCTGCAGCAGTTCTGGGAGAACCACGATCCCACCCAGGGCATGAGACAGGGCAACGACCACGGCACCCAGTACCGCTCGGCGCTCTACACCCACGACGAGACGCAGATCGAGGTCGCCGAAGCCACGGCCGAAGCGTTCGGCAAGCGTCTGAACGACGCCGGATACGGGCAGATCACCACGGAGATCGCACCGCTGACGCAGTTCTACTACGCCGAGGACTACCACCAGCAGTACCTCGCGAAGAACCCCAACGGCTACTGCCCCGTTCACGCGACCGGTGTGAGCTGCCCGGTGGGCCTCGGCGCCTGACGGCGCTCGTCGGCCTCAGGTGCGACGGTGGCGCGCACCACATCTCCACTCGCAGTGCGAGTGTGAGATGCGTTGGCGTTCCTTGAACTTCCCCGAAAGCGGACGCATCCTGGAAAAAGGGATCATTCCAGAGGGGGAAAGGGACGGCTTGCCGACATGACGACCAGAGCGGGGTATCTGCGGCGCACACGGCGAAGTCTGCGCAGGCGGGATCCGCTCGTGCGTCGCACCGACAGGCTCGAGGCGCGCTGCTTCACCCTCATGATCGCCGTGATGGCGCTCCTCGTCCCCGTCGCCGTATGGGTCTCCGCCACCATGTGGAGCTCCCAGCTCGAACTCTCCGAGAAGCAGAACGCCGAACGTGTCAGTGTCACCGCCGTCCTCGACGCCGACGCCCTGAGCGACTCCTCCGGATGGGGCGAGACCGTGAAGATCGCCTCGGCACCCGCGACCTGGGGCTGGGGAGACGAGACGCGTCACGCCCTCGTCCAGGTCGACAGTCTCGCGACCGCGGGCAGCGAGGTCCCGGTCTGGGTCGACGCGACCACCGGCGAATACACGCAGGCCCCGCTGACCACCTCCGCCGCGAAGTTCACCGCCGTGCTGTCCGGAGTGTCGCTGTGGACGTTCTCCGCCGCCGCCGCGGCCGGGCTGTTCGCCCTCGCGCACTGGCGTCTCGAGGTACGGCGCAGCCGCGAGTGGAGCCGGGACATCGAAGCGTTCCTCGGCTCCACCAGCAGCCACTGATCCGCTGGGCGCGCGTCAGAGATCCGCGACCGCGGGCATGACCTCGTTCGCGACCAGTTCGAGGTGCTCGAGATCGGCGAGATCGAGAACCTGCAGGTAGATGCGCTGCGTCCCGGCCTCCGCGAAAGTGCGGATCTTCTCGATCAACTCCTGCGGCGTGCCCGCGAGTCCGTTCTCCCGCAGCTCGTCGACCTCGCGGCCGATCCGTGCCGCGCGATGCGCGATCTCGTCCTCGTCCCGGCCGCAGCACAGCACGAGTGCGTTCGAGTAGGTCAGTTCCTCGGGGTCACGTCCGGCATCCCGGCAGGCCGAGCGCACGCGCTCGAACAGGACCTTCGTCTCGTCCAGCGACTTGAACGGCACGTTGAACTCGTCGGCGTAGCGCGCCGCCAGTGCCGGCGTGCGCTTCTTGCCCGCGCCGCCCATGACGATCGGCGGGTGGGGACGCTGGTACGGCTTCGGCAGCGCGGGGGAGTTCTCGATCCGCACGTGCTCGCCCTCGTACGAGAACGTCTCGCCCTCGGGGGTGTCCCACAGGCCGGTGATGACTGCGAGGGACTCCTCGAAGCGATCGAACCGCTCCTTCAATGTAGGGAAGGGGATGCCGTAGGCGAGGTGCTCTTCCTCGAACCAGCCGGCTCCGAAGCCGAAGTCGACGCGTCCGCCGCTCATGGCGTCGACCTGTGCGACGGAGACCGCGAGCGGGCCGGGGTAGCGGAAGGTCGCCGAGGTGACGAGCGTGCCGAGGCGGATCGTCGAGGTGTCGCGGGCGAGACCGGCCAGCGTGATCCATGCGTCCGTCGGACCGGGCAGGCCCTCGACGTTCATGGCCAGATAGTGGTCGGAGCGGAAGAACGCGCCGTAGCCGAGTCGTTCCGCGGTCTGTGCGACGGCGAGGAGGTCGTCGTAGGTGGCGCCCTGCTGGGGTTCGGTGAAGATGCGTAATTCCATACCCCGATCATTTCAGCGACGGAACCGGCGCGGGGTATCGACGGGTGCTTGTCGACTGTGAGATGTCTCGAGTGTGATTCCCCATGCGTGGATAGGCCTGTTGATGAACCTGTGGAAACTGTGGATAACTCCAGCGGATGGGGTTGATGGGGAGTGTTGTGGAAGACCCACCGGCCCCACCTGCGGAACAGGATCGGTACGACCACACCCACATCCGTTCACGCCGCGTGCCACTATTGAGACGTGAGTTTTTCCGACGTGCCCACCGTGTCGGTCGACCTGGTACCCGAACTCGGCGACGAGGTCGTCCTCCTCGACGTCCGCGAGGACGACGAATGGGAACTCGGACACGCCCCCGGCGCGCTGCACATTCCGCTCGCCGACGTGCCCGCCCGCATCGAGGAACTCGACCCCGACGCCGAGATCTACGTGATCTGCAGGCAGGGCGGCCGCTCCCTCGGAGCGGTCGAGTACCTGGCCCGCATCGGGTACGACACCTTCCAGGTCGCGGGCGGCATGGTGGCGTGGCAGAAGCACGGACTCCCGCTCGTCTCCGAGCGCGACGAACCGGCAAAGATCTATTGATGTCGGCCTATCAGATCTGTGTGCGCTGTGAGAATCGCTGGCCCGTGACATATCAGCCGCGGCAGTGGTGCCCGGCCTGCCGCGGTGTGCTGCTCTCACCCGTCGCCCCCGACGGGTCGGTTCCTCCGTCGCGCCGTAACTTCCGCTGGGTCGCGCGACCCGCGGGTGGTGCTCCGACGACCGAACCGACGTCGCCTGCGCACGAGCGCCCGGCCGCCGAGACCCCGTCCTATCGCGAGATGCCCCTCTGGGGACTGCTCGATCCGCTCCCCGACGAGGACGTCGAACCCGACCGCACCGAGACCGCCGCCGACCTCGCGCCGACGCTGCTCGTCGGCACCGCCGTCGTCTTCGGCCTCGCGGCGCTCGCCGAAGCCGTCCGGTACGGAGTGTTGCTGTACAACCGGACCCGCCTCGTCGACCCGCTCGTGCTCGCGGTGTCGGATGCCGCGGTATGGGCGACCCAGGTGGTCGGCCCGGTCGTGGCGCTGGCCGCGGCGGTCGCATCCGGGCTGCGGCTGGTCGATCTGCGCCGGCACATCTACGCCGAGCGTGGTCTCGCCGAGTCACGGTCGCCGCTGTCCATCCTCGCGGGACTCGTCGTTCCGGGCCTCAACCTCGCGATGCCCGGTGTCTTCCTCACCGAGATCGCCGACCGCGACCCGCGGTTGCTCCGCGCGATCCGCACCTGGTGGGTGCTGTGGGTGGTCAACGGCGTGCTCGTCGTGGCGCTGCTCGCGTGGCGTCAGCGCGACACGCTGCAGGCCCGCGCCGACGGCGTCCTGCTCACCGCCGTCCTCGCGGCGCTCGGGGCGGTCGTCGCGCTGTCCACCCTGCACGTCCTGCGCCTGTTCGACGGCGCCGACCTGTGGGGGCGGCCGTTGCGCCGGCACCGCTTCACCCATGCGACCGGCCCGGCCTCGTCGCCGATCGCGCCCATCGTCCCCGCCGCCGTGCGCGAACAGCAGCAGGCCCGCGAGGAACCGGACGACGCTCCGGAGGAACCCGCCGGAGCCGCGGAACGAGCAGACGACGAGGAGCGCGCCGAGGCGGTGGCTCCGTGACCCGCAGCGCGCATCCCCGCGTCGTCGCGCATCGCGGTGCGTCCGCCGCGCTCCCGGAACACACGATCGGCGCCTACGAACTCGCGTTGAAGGAAGGCGCCGACGGCGTCGAGTGCGACGTGCGGCTCACCCGCGACGGTCACCTGGTGTGCGTGCACGACCGCACGATCGACCGCACCTCGAACGGCACCGGTGTCGTCAGCGAGATGACCCTCGACGAGCTCGCGCAGTACGACTACGGACGCCCCGGCGAGCCCGCCGATCTGCTCACCCTGCGGCAACTGCTCGAACTCGTCATGGACTTCACGAGCGTCCCGGTGAAGGTCTTCGTCGAGACCAAGCATCCCGTCCGCTACGGCGGTCTCGTGGAGAGCAAACTGCTCGCCGAACTGGCCCGCTTCGGTCTCGCGACCCCGGCGTCGGCCGATTTCTCCCGGGTGGTGGTGATGTCGTTCGCGGCCGGCGCCGTCTGGCGCATCCGCCGGGCCGCGCCGCTGCTGCCCACCGTGCTGCTGGGGGAGACCTCGCGCTACCTGCGCGGCAGCGCCGCCACCACCGTCGGCGCGACGGCCGTCGGCCCGTCGATCGCGACGCTGCGCGAGCACCGCGATCTCGTCGACCGGGCCGCGCTGTCGGGCCGGGCCACCTACTGCTGGACCGTCGACGACCCCGCCGACGTCGAGCTGTGCCGCGAGCTGGGTGTCGAGTGGGTCGCCACCAATCATCCCGGTCGCACCAAGCTGCAGCTCGACGCCTTCGATCGGTGAGCACCCCCGCCCGGTCTCGCGACCTCGACATCCCGGCACAGGCCGCCGTGTAGTTTGACGCCGTGGCCAAGAAGAGCAAGAGAAACAGCGGACCCAAGCCCGGCAACAATCGCGCCGCGAAGCTCGAGCAGCGTCGGCTCGAGCGGGAAGCAGCGGCCGCCGCGACGTCCCGGCCCTTCGAAGGACTCGCCTTCGAATGCGACCTCGTGGCACTGCGCGAGTTCGTGCCGTCGGCCCTCGCGGAGCTGCCCGCGGCCGCGGACGGCCGTCGTGTCGTGGGTGCGACCATCCTGCCCGGCGGGGTCGCGGCCCTGGTCCGCGAGGAGAACGGTGCGCCGGTCGCGTACGTCGGCCTGCAGCTCGCCGCCGGCTTCGGGCCGGACCCGGCGGGTGAACTGGCCGCGGCCCTGCACTGGGCGCACACGGCCGAGCCGGGCTCGTCGCTGCAGGTCGCGACCGTGGACGACGACACCCCGCCGCTGGCCGAGCTGATCGACCCGGCGGCCGTGCCGACGATCACCGTCCACAACGACTTCGATTGGTGGATCCCGGCCGGTGTCGAGCCGAGTGCCGAGATCGCGCACACCGTCAAGCACGCGAACGATGCCGTGCTCCCGTCGGCCCGTCTCGAAGGCGACGGTCTCCGCGGCGCGTGGTGGGTCGATCCGGGCGAGAAGGCGCACCTGCGCTGGGTGCGACCCGAGGACGAGGACGCGCTGATGGCTGCGTTGTCGCGCGTGCACGCGGCGGGCGGTCTGCATCTCGGTGAGGGTTCGCGGTTCGCCGGTTCGTTCCGCACCCACGGTCTGCTGGTGCCGGTCTTCGACCTCGACCGCGAGAAGCACCCCGACGAGTGGGTCGCCCCGACGATCGAGTTCGGGCAGCGTCTCGAGGAGGCTCTGGCCGTGGACGAGCCGCTCACCGCCGCCGAGCGCCGGTCGCGCGACGGCCTGCGCAGCCGCCAGGTCACCCTGCGCTGACCTTCCCACGACAGCACGAAGGCCACCTCCTGCGGGAGGTGGCCTTCGTCGTTCCGGGTGGGCTGTCCCCGGATGGAGGAACGATCAGATGGCGCCGCCGGCGGCGAGCGGGGCGTTACCGCGCGGCTCGCGCACCTTCGAGTTCAGTTCGCGGGCCACGAAGTCCTCGAGGTTGAAGAGGTTGGAACCGGCGCGGTCGGCCACGGTCAGCAGGGTCGTCATCGTCGCGACCTCCTCGACCTGCTCCTGCAGGAACCACTGCATGAACTGCTCGCCGAGGTAGTCGCCCTCGTCGCGCGCGGTGCGGGCGAGCTCGACGATCTGGTCGGTGACCTTCTTCTCCTGGGCGAGGGCCAGCACGATCGGCTCGCGGGCGTCCTCGAACATCGACTGCACCGCGTCGACGCCGGTGAGGTCGACGGCCATGTCGCGGTCCAGGAAGTACTGGACGATCATCATGGCGTGGTTGCGCTCCTCGACGGCCTGCGCGTAGAAGTGCTTCGCCAGCTGCGGGAGATCGGTGTTGTCGTAGAAGATCGCGATGGCGATGTACTGATGCGACGCCGTGAACTCGTGACGGATCTGGTCGTGCAGCAGCGTGTGGAACTTGGTCTTGGTCATTTCGCCCATCGTCGTCATGATCACGACGTTAGTGCAGGTCAACGCGCTTTTCATCCAAGCGTTGGCTACCCTTGGACAAAACAGCATCGGCTACCCTACGGAAAATTCGGACAGCCTTCCCCAAGATCGACAACGATTTCCCGCGTCCGTCAGGGGGCCGGAGCGAGCAGTTCCGGCGGGATCGGGTCGCCCTCCGAGATGGCCCCGAAGAACGGCACGGCGCGCTCACGATCCCACAGCAGGACGTTGCCGATGCCGTAGACGTCCTCGAATCCACCCACCGGAACCGTCGTGGTGATCGTCTCGCCGCGCATCGCCCACGCGAGTCGCGCGAGGTTCCACAGGTGGTCGCCGTCGTCGACCCGCAGCGATCCGGCCGCACCCGACATCAGCGACCACGCCCGGAAGGGGTTCAGGAAGGTGCCGGGGCTCGTGGCCTTGCTCAGCAGCGCCGACAGGAACAGGCGCTGGTTGTTCATCCGGTCCAGGTCGGCGAGCGGGGTGGCGCGCGTACGCACGAAGCCCAGGGCCTGCGCTCCGTTGAGCTCCTGGCATCCGGCTTCGAGCCTGAGCCCGGCGAGCGGGTCGTCGATCGGATAGGGCACGCAGATGTCGACTCCGCCTACAGCGTCGACGATCGATGCGAACCCGCCGAAGCCGATCTCGGCGTAGTGGTCGATGTGCACGCCCGTGGCGCCCTCGACCGTCTGCACGAGCAACTGCGGCCCGCCCAGCGCGAACGACGCGTTGAGCTTGTCCTGACCGAAGCCCGGGACACTCACGTAGGAGTCGCGGGGCAGGGAGACCATCGTCGTGGCGCCCCCACCGGGCGGGATGTGGACGAGCAGGACCGTGTCGGTGCGGTCGGCGCCGACCTCCCCGCCGGTCGCGAGTTCCTGCTCCTGCTCGGGGGTGAGTCCCACCCGGCTGTCGGAGCCGACGAGCAACCAGTTCGTGCCGCGGGTGTCGCCGACACGGCCGTCGTAATCGGCGA
This sequence comes from Rhodococcus sp. PD04, assembly GCF_035918275.1. Classification (NCBI taxonomy): domain Bacteria; kingdom Bacillati; phylum Actinomycetota; class Actinomycetes; order Mycobacteriales; family Nocardiaceae; genus Rhodococcus; species Rhodococcus sp. PD04. The sequence continues at coordinate 148,971 of NZ_CP142143.1, forward strand.
GCGCATCGACGCGCGCGAGCTTGCCGTCGAGGTAGACCATGCTCGCGCCCATCGCGACGACGAGCACGACCAGGACGATCGCGAGCCGCCGCAGGATGCGCCGGGCACCGAGCGGCCGTCGCGGTGCCGGTCGTGAGGGCGGGCCCGGTCGTGAAGGCGGTGCCGCGGGGCGTCGCGGGGGTGCGGGCGGTGGTGTGCTCCCGCGCGGCGGGCGACGGTTCGGGGCGGGCTCGGCGATCCGTTCGGGTCGCTGCGTCGGTGCCCAGTCGCGTCGTTGCTGCGGGGGCGGTTGCTGCCGGTCCTGCCGCGGAGCCTGCGCGGGCCGGTAGTTCGGGGCGGGTGCCTGCGACCACGCCTGCGGTGACTGCGGCCGTCCGTCGCGCCGGAGCACCTGGGTGCCCTCGGGGGACGGCGGAGGAGCACCCCTGCGCTGTGACGGGGGCGGTCCGGCGGGTCGTTGTGGCGGTACCCCGCGCTGCGGGTTCGGCTGTGCTGCCCGCCGGGGAGGTGGGCCCTGCGGGGGAGGTCCCTGCGGAGGCCGCGGCCGGTTCCGAGGGTCGCGAGGGTCGCCGTTCACCCGGACAACTCTACGTTCAGGGCAGCCAGGAGACGTGGCCCCTCAGTGCTTGGTAGCCCACGAAGGCGATGGTGTCGATGAGCGCGTGGGCGATCACGAGCGGCCACAACCGGCCGGTTCGCTGCCAGTACCGTCCGAAGACCAGACCCATGACGACGTTGCCGAACCCGCCGCCGACGCCCTGGTAGAGGTGGTAGCTGCCGCGCAGCAGAGCGGAGGCGAGCAACGACGAATTCTCCGACCAACCGAGCTGCCGCAGGCGGGTGAGGAGGTAGGCGACGACCAGGATCTCCTCCGCGCCGGAGTTGGCGATCGCCCACAGCACCTCGGTGGGCAGTCGCCACCAGTAGTCCTCGAGCAGACTCGGCGCGACCGTCAGGTTCAGGCCGGCCGCGCGCGCCACCAGGTACAACACCAGGCCGGGGAGCCCGATCAGGGCGGCCAGACCCACGCCGGGCAGCAGGTCCTGTCGCAGACCCGGTCGGGCGAGACCTGCGAGTCGCGGTCCGACGCCGCTGCGCCAAAGCAGGTACAGGCCGAGGGCGCCCCAGGCGAGCAGACGCACGATGCCGAGGAGTTGACGGGCGAGATCGATGAACCCCTGCGACGAGCGCGGCGTGTTCAGGGCGACGGTCTGATCCGACAGCGGTTCCGGCGCCAGTGCCGCTTCGGCCAGCGACAGGATCGACGAGATCCCGCTCAGGCCGAAGGTGACGAGCAGGACGATGGTGATCTCGATCCACAGCGCGCGGCGTTCGGCGGGGTCGAGGGGCGGCTCGGGGTTGCGGGATGAGGGCCGCAGCCAGTCGCGGAGGGTCGTCACCGGAGCGATTGTGCCGGACCGCGCGTGGTCAGGTCCGTCGCAGAGGAGAGGCGATCCGCCGGCTCGCAGTGATGTGTCCAATTTGACAGCAGTCCTTGTGACCCATCACACTTCAGAACGCCCGACCGATCGATCGCTCGGGCGCGGATAGGGGCCTGTGGGCCAGGGGAAGTCTGCGACCCGGAAGTAGGGACATGAACATCGAAACACCTGAGAAGAATCCAGCGGCACCAACTTCGGTGACTCTGGCATCGAAGAAGAAGTCTCTTCTCGCCAGCTCCGTGGGCAACATCCTGGAGTGGTACGAGTGGAGCGCCTACGCGGTGTTCGCTCCGTTCATCGCCGCAGCGATGTTCAACAGCGACAATCCGGTCTCGGCGCTGCTGTCCACACTCGCGGTCTTCGCCGTCGGATTCCTGATGCGACCGCTCGGCGGCATCGTGTTCGGCCGCATCGCCGACAAACGCGGCCGCAAGTTCGTGCTCGTCACGACCATGCTCATGATGGCCGGCGGCAGCCTCGTCATCGGGCTCATGCCCACCTACTCGTCGATCGGCGTGTGGGCGTCGGTGCTCCTGTTGCTCGCCCGCGTGGTGCAGGGCTTCGCGCACGGTGGTGAGTCGGCGACCGCCTACTCGTACGTCAGCGAGATCGCGCCGCCGCATCGCCGCGGCATGTGGGGCAGCGTCGCCTTCGTCGCGATCTTCGGTGGTTCCGTGCTCGCGTACACGATCGGCGGAGCGGTCACCTCGACGCTCTCCGAGAGCGCCGTGGGCGAATGGGGATGGCGCGTGCCGTTCCTCCTCGGCTTCTTCCTGGCACTGTTCGCCCTCTACCTGCGACGCAGCATGGAGGAGAGCGAGGTCTTCGACCAGCAGGAGACCCGGGTCGACGAACCGCGCATCCCGCGCAAGGTGGTCGTGCGTGCGATCCTGCTGATGATCGGCATGACCTCGGGCGTCACGGCGGCGCACTACACCTGGACCTCGTACGTCTCGACGTACGCGATCACGCAGAAGGGCATGGACGCCGACACCGCCTACTGGATGCTCGTCATCGCCCAGGTCATCGCGCTGGTCTCGCTGCCCTTCTGGGGTCGGCTGTCCGACCGGATCGGCCGGCGCCCGATGCTCGGCGGCTTCGCGGTCCTCATGTTCGCGCTGCAGATCCCGCTGACGTCGATGATCACGTCGGCCGGGTGGACGCTGCTCGTGGCGACTACCGTCGCCCTGCTCATCGTGTCGGTCCCGGGCGCGATCCTGTCGTGCACCCTCTCGGAGAGCTTCCCGACCCGCCTGCGTACCCAGGCCATCGGGTTCGCGTACTCCTTCTCGGTGGCAGTCTTCGGTGGCACCGCGCCCTACCTGAACCAGCTGCTGACCAGCTGGGACATCGGTTGGATCTTCGGGGTCTACATCATGGCGCTGTGCGTCGCGACGGGCATCGCCGCGCTGATCATGAAGGAGACGAAGGGTATCGACCTGCACAAGATCTGATCGATACAGTTCGGATTCCTGCCGCCGCGCACCGCTCAGGTGCGCGGCGGCAGTCCGTTGCGGAACGGGCAGCCGACGAGCAGGCGCAGTGCTCGGCCCAGGGCGGCGGGATCGTCGACCGGTTCGTGGAAGGGGATCCGGACGTCGTGGTCGTCGCCTTCGGACTCGACGCGCAAGCGTAGCCCGTAGCGGTCGAGGCCGATGGGGCGGATCCGTCCGCTGCGGTGCGCGGGCGGGATACGGCGCGCGATCTGCCGCACGATGTCGGCGTGGTCCTCTTCGAGGTGCTGGAGCCACTCGGTCTCGAGTGCGGCGAACGGGTCGGGTGCGGCGTCGAGGATGTCGGTGACGTCGACGGCTTCGGCCCCGGTGGTGTCGGCGGCGACGACGGAGTCGAGCGTCAGGCACAGCAGTTCGGAGCGGTGTCCGACGTCGAGGAGTTCGGGGTGCGGGAGGATCTCCGCGATCTCGGCGGCGAGCCGGCGCGGATGTTCCACCGGGCGCAGGGTGCCGCTGAGCCAGATGAGCGAGCGGACCGGATTGCGCAGGGCGATCGGGGAGTGGTCGGTGAGTTCGAGCATCGCGGGGATGCCCGCGTTGCCGGCCTGCCAGGCGAGCGCGACGGGAAGGCTGTCGTCGGCGACCACCACGGCGACCTGTCCGTCGTCGAGGAGGTGGTGGACCGAGGTGGGGAGCGGATCGCAGCCGTCGATCGCGAGCTGGGTCGTGTCGGCGCGGATGAGGGCGGTGCGTACGCGTTCGGCCGTGGTCGGCGCGGGGATGACGGATGTGGTGGTCTGCATGCCCACCCTCCTTCTCGATGTAGGTGAGGCAAACCTAAGTCATTGTGATCGCGGTCGCAAGTGGTCCGTCGGTAGCCTGGATCGGTGCCGATCCCACTTCCCCTCGGAATGCCGCCGTCCCGCGACGAGCCCCGCGGACTGCTCGACGCGCTGCTCACACACCGGCACGACAGCCTCACCGACGCCCTCGCCGCGACCGGCCGCACGCTCGCCCCGCCGATCGTCCCGGCCGCTGCCGTCACCGGATCACCGACCCGCGAACTCGTCGTCGAACTCGACGCCTCGGCCGAACTCCCCTCGCCCGCCGGGTGGCGTCCGGTCCGGTACCAGGTCGACTGCACCGCCGAGGACCTCGAGGACGTTCTCGCGACCACCGCGCCGGCACCGCTGGTCGTCTACCCGCACGTGCCCGACGCCGCGCTCGCCGACGCAGCCCGCGCGCTCACCGAGGCCGGTCACATCCCCGGCCTGACCGCAGGTCGCGGGGGTGACGCCGTCGCCGACTTCCTCTCCGTCCTAGCCCACGCCGACACCGGTTACGCCGCCCGCGCGACCGGCACCGACGACGTCGTCGCCCTGCTCTCCGCCACCGTCGCAGCGCTGAGCGGTTTCGACGTCCGCGAAGCCCTCGGGACTCCCGACGTGGCCCGGCTCCGGCGACTCGTACCGGAGGCCGCCGCGGCGGTGCGGGAGATCCTGCTGGTCGTCGAGGTCGACGACACCGACGCCGTCGTCCGGGAACTCGCGGGGCTCGGGCTCAGCGCGGGCTGACGCGGACCCATCGCTCGGGCGCGGTTCACGCAGAGTCCGCCTTCCGGTCACGGCCGATGCGTAACCTCGTACACGTGCCACGTATCGCCTATTTCGGACCGTCGGGAACGTTCACCGAGATGGCCCTCGACCGCTTCGAGAGCCTCGGTGCACTCGACGTGCTCGGCGACGGGTCCTCCGACGTCGAACGCATCTCGGCCGCCAGCCCGCCTGCTGCCCTGCAACTCCTGCGCGACCGGAAGGTCGACGGTGCCGTCGTCCCCATCGAGAGCTCGGTCGAAGGATCGGTGCCGCCCACCATGGACGCCCTGGCTCTCGGACCGCGGCTGCAGATCGTGTCCGAGGTCGAGCTCGACATCGCGTTCACGGTGGTCACCCGCGAAGGGATCACCCGCGATCGGGTCCGCACGATCGGCGCCTACCCGGTGGCCGCGGCCCAGGTGCGCCGCTGGATCGAGGACCACCTGCCCGACGCCGAGGTCGTGACCGCGGTCTCCAACGCAGGAGCCGCCGAGGACGTCGCGTCCGGCAAGGTCGACGCGGCGGTGTCCACGGCACTCGCCGGGGAGCGGCTCGGCCTGTCCGTGCTCGCCGACAAGGTCGCCGACTTCGAGGGTGCCCGCACCCGCTTCGTGCTCATCACGCAGCCGCGGCCGGTGCCGAAGCGCACCGGTGTCGACCGCACCTCGGTCGTGCTGCAGCTCCCCAACGAGCCCGGCTCACTGGTGCGCGCCATCACCGAGTTCTCCACGCGCGGAATCGATCTGTCCCGCATCGAGTCCCGGCCGACACGCAGGGAATACGGCACCTACTTCTTCCACTTGGACTGTGTGGGTCACATCGACGACGCGCTGGTCGCCGAGGCGCTGCAGGGACTGCACCGCTTCGCGCAGGTGCGGTTCCTCGGATCGTGGCCCGCTGTGTCCGAACACGGTGTCCCACCCGTGTCGGACGACGATGATGCGCGGTGGCTCGACCGACTGCGGCGCGGAGAGGACTGACGGTGAGCGGCAGATTGATCCTGGCCCGGCACGGCCAGACGGTGGCGAACGTCGCGCGGAGGCTCGACACGAAACTCCCCGGGGCGGAGCTCACCGAGCTCGGCGTCGAACAGGCCCGCACGCTCGGCAAGAACCTCGTCGAACGCGCGCCGTCGCTGCTCGTCGCCTCGCAGGCACTTCGCGCCCGGCAGACGGCCGAGCACGCGGCACCGGCGGTCTCGCTCGAGACGATCGTCCGCGAGGGCGTGCACGAGGTGCAGGTCGGCGAGCTCGAGGACCGCAGCGACGAGGAGTCGCACAAGCTGTTCATGAAGGTCTACGAGGAGTGGCACAGCGGCGACCTGCGGGCGCGGGTCCCGGGCGGTGAGTCGGCGCTCGACGTGCTCGACCGGTATCTACCCGTCCTCGACTCGCTGCGCAGCGACTATCTCGATACCGGTTCGGGCGACGTCGTGGTCGTCAGTCACGGTGCCGCCATCCGGCTCGTCGGCGCCTACCTCGGGAAGGTGCCGTCCGGCTTCGCCATCACCAACCACCTGGCCAACACCGAGACGGTCGAACTGGTGCCGGTGGCCGGCGGCGGCTGGGAGTGCGTGCGCTGGGGAACCTTCCTCGCGCCCTTCCACGACACCGCGCGCGGCGGTGCCGACGATCCGATGGGGTGATACCGCCCACCTTCCGATCCTTCGACCGCAAAACATACGGGTATCCTCGGGGCGTCCGTATAGAAGTAGCGATCGGTAGGTAGGTGCGGTTTCATGGGTGCTTCGAGCGACGGGGCCGACACCCTCACCAACGGTGAGGCGATCCCGGACTGGCGCATCCTCGAGCCGATGCAGCTCAGTCCCATCCTCACCGCCGCCCTCGACGCGTTCTACGAGACCGGCTTCCACGGCACCTCGGTGCGGGAGATCGCGCGCCGCGTCGGCGTCACCGTCCCGGCGCTCTACTACCACCACGAGAACAAGGAAGGGCTGCTCATCGCCCTTCTCGAGCTCTCGACCAGCGACGTGCTCTCCCGAGCTCACGCCGCCGCCGAGGACGCCGACGGCGACCCGGTGCGCAGGCTGTCGAACGTCATCGAGGCGATCGTGCTGCGCATGACCCTGCGGGCCCGCCTCGCCGCGCTCGAGGGTGAGGCCCGCTACCTGAGCCCCGAGAACCGCCAGCGCTACCGCGCGGTGCGCAAGGGCGTCGAGCAGCTGGTGCGCCAGATCGTCGAGGAGGGCGTCGCCGCGGGCGTGTTCGACGTGGACGATCCCGCCGAGACCACCCGTGCCCTGCTCGGCATGTGCCAGTCGATCCCGCGCTGGTACCACGCCGAGGGCACGCTCAGCCCCGAGGCCGTCGCGCAGAAGTACGTGGGCATCGCTCTCAAGACCGTCGGGGTCTGACGGCCGGATTCGGTGTCGATCGAAGTTCAGCGGCGGTCGAACCAGGTGACCTGCGTGCCGTTGCTGAACTCCTCGCGCGCGGTGACGTCGAATCGCGTGGGGACGAAGTTGCCCGACAGTGCCGGGATGCCGTCGCCCGCGATCACCGGATAGCTCTTGAAGATCAGCCGGTCGATCTCGTCGACCAGCTGCCCTGCGATGTTGCCGCCACCGCAGAGCCAGATGTCGAGCCCCTCTTCCGCCTTCAGCTTTCGGACCAGCTCGACCGGGTCGGTGTCGACGATCCGGACCTGCGGATCGTCGACCGGCGCGAGGGTGCGGGACACGACGTACTGCGTCATGTGGCTGTACGGGCTCGTGAGGCCCAGCGAGAGACCGGGTTCGTAGGCGCCGCGCCCCATGATCACCGTGTCCCATTCCTTGTTCGGTGTGTCGACCGGCATGCCGACCTGTTCGCGGAAGGTCGTGGGAACGGCTTCCGGGTATCTCGCGCTCATCGCCGCTGTCATGTCGTCGCAGATCGGATAGAAGTCGTACTCCCCGTTCGGCCCGGCGATGTAGCCGTCGAGGGTCACTGCCACGTAGTAGACGAGCTTTCGCATCTTCGACCACCATTCGTAGTACTATGAGTGAAGTGGTTTGAATGTAGTACTACATATGGAGTGGTGTCAAGTGGTTCGCACGAATCCGGAACGGCGACAGGCCTTGTTGGATGCCTCGATCGAGGTGCTGGCGCGCGACGGTGCGCGCGGGCTGACCTTCCGCGCGGTGGACAAGGAGGCCGGGGTTCCGACGGGGACGGCGTCGAACTACTTCGCCAACCGCGACGACCTGCTCGTCCAGGTGGGTCACCGCTACTACGAGCGGCTCGTGCCGGCCGAGGAGGTCATGGCGCAGTCGCAGGCGCCGCAGACCCGCGAATCCATGATCGAGCTGATGACGGAGGTGGTCGGACGGCTCACCCGGTTCCGCGCCGGCTATCTCGCGCTCCTCGAACTACGCCTCGAAGCCACCCGGCGACCCGAACTGCAGGCCCTGCTCACCGAGCGGGTGCGCGCCGACCTGGATTTCAACATCGCCAACTACCGGCACTCCGGCCTACCGGGTGACGAGGACGCCGTGGTGCTGCTCTATCTCGCGCTGAACTGGCTCGTCCTCGACCGTCTCACCCTCCCCGGGATCGTCGACGAGAACCGTGTCGCGGAACTGGTGCGAGCCGCTGTCGAACGCGTGATCCCCGACGCCTGAAAAGACTTCGGTGGATCCGACCCCGCTCAGCGGGGTCGGATCCACCGAAATCGTCGACGGCTCAGCGACGGAAGTTCGCGGTGCGCTTCTCCTGGAAGGCCGTCACACCCTCGGTGAAGTCGGCACTGCCGAGCAGGACGAGCTGCCCCTCGCGCTCGCGGGTGAAGGCGTTGTCGAGTTCGGTGAGCGTTGCGTCGTTGATCGCGTTCTTCGTCGATGCGAAGGCCATCGACGGGCCGTCGGCGAGTCGCTGCACGAGAGTCTCGACGGCACCGTCGAATTCCTCGTCCGCGTAGACGTCCGCGATGAGCCCGGAGGCCAATGCCTCGCCGGCCGGAAGCCGCTCGGCGAGCAGGGCCATCTTCAATGCCCGCGCACGACCGATCGATGCGGCGACGAGCGCGGATGCACCGCCGTCCGGCATCAGCCCGACCCGGGTGAAGGCCAGCAGGAAGTAACCCGACTCCTTCGCGACGGTGAGATCGCATGCGAGAGCGAGTGATACACCGACTCCCGCAGCCGGGCCGTTCACCGCGCCGACGACCGGACGGGGGAAGGCCCGGATCGCGGCAACCGTGCGGTTGGCGGCATCGATCGTGTCGGCGGAGGGCGGCGCGCTCAGGTCGCGTCCGGAGAGGTCGGCGCCCGAACAGAACGCGCGACCGGCACCGGTGAGCACCGCGACCCGGACGGAGGCGTCGTCGGCGTACTTCTCGAAGGCGTCAGCGATCGCGTCGAGCGTCTCGGTCTTCACGGCGTTCATCCGTGCGGGTCGGTTCAGGGTGACGCGCAGGACGCCGTCGTCGACGGTGGCGTCGACACCGGGCAGGTCGTCGGTCATGACTGTTCTCCTAGGGTCGGGACGTCAGGTCGAGCGCGACCTTGCCGGTCGCGGAACGGTTCTCGAGCGACCGCAGTGCCGCCGGAGCATCGTCGAGGGGATGGAGGGTGGGTTCGGGAACGACGAGCGCCCCGTCGTGCAGCAACGGTTCGAGCGCGGCCCACTGTCGCGCCGGGTAGCCGGGGTCGGTGCGGAGGTACTCGCCCCATCCCGCGCCGACGACCGAGATGTTCTTGAGTAGAAGGCGATTGACCTTCACGGTGGGGATGCTGCCACCGGTGAAACCGAGAACGACGGCACGCCCACCAGGGGCGAGGCTGCGCAGGCTGTCGGTGAACCGGTCGCCGCCCACGGGATCGAGCACGATGTCCACCCCACGACCACCGGTCAGTTCGAGGACACGGTCCTTGAAACCGTCGGCGAGGACGGTGTGGGTCGCGCGGTTGGCCTTGGCCACCGCGGCTTTCTCCTCGGTACTCACCACCGCGATCGTTTCCAGTCCGAGCGCTGCGGCGACCTGCAGCGACGCCACCCCGAGACCACCCGCCGCGCCGTGGACGAGGATGGTCTCGCCGGCCCGGTACCGGGCGCGTTCGTCGAGCGCGAAGTGCGCGGTGAAGTAGTTCATGAGCATCCCGGCGCCCGCGGTCAGCGACACGTTGTCGGGCAGCGGGAAGACCAGTTCGCGCGGCAGTGCGACGGTCTGCTGCCACGATCCGGCGATGGACAGCACGGCGACGCGTTGTCCGGCGATGAGTCCGCTGCCCTCGGGGGCACTGCGGACGATGCCCGCTCCTTCGGCGCCGAGTACGCACGGCAGCGGCCGGACCATCTGGTAGCCGCCGGTCGTCTGCAGCAGGTCGGGAAAGGACACGCCGGCGGCGTACAGGTCGACGAGGACGAGCGAGTCGCCCGCCTCGGGTTCGGGGATGTCGGTCACGCGGACGGCGTCGGGGCCGGCGTGTTCGGTCAATTGCGCTGCGCGCACGGGCGTCTCCTCGACTCGGGTCGTGATCCATCACTATCAGAGTCGCTTAGCGTGCGCTAGCTCTCAGGCACCATTGACCGAGCGCTAAGTCCGTGGTAGAGCTTTTAGCGATCGATAAGTACGCCGCTGGGAACGTCTCCGGCCCGCACGCTGCACTTTCGAAAGGATCGTCATGAGCAACGCTGTCATCGTCGACGTCGTCCGTACCGCTGTCGGTAAGGGCAAGCCGGGTGGCGCCCTGTCCGGCACCCACCCCGTCGAACTCCTCGCCCACGTCCTGCGTTCGCTCGTCGAGCGCAACGGCATCGACCCCGCGCAGGTCGACGACGTGATCGGCGGCTGCGTCGCCCAGGTCGGCGAGCAGTCCCTCAACATCTCGCGCACCGCGTTGCTCGCCGCCGGCTTCCCCGATTCGGTGCCCGCGACCACCATCGACCGCCAGTGCGGGTCGAGCCAGCAGGCCGCGCACTTCGCCGCGCAGGGCGTCATCGCCGGCGCCTACGACATGGTCATCGCGTGCGGTGTCGAGTCGATGAGCCGCATCCCGATGGGCACCGCCACCCTCGGCAAGGACACCCACGGCCCGAGCATCCGTGCCCGCTACCCCGAGGGCCTGGTCAACCAGGGCATCTCGGCCGAACTCATCGCCGCGAAGTGGAAGTTCGACCGCGACGCCCTCGACGCCTACTCCGCGCAGTCGCACCAGCGTGCCGCTGCCGCCTACGAGGCCGGATACTTCGACAAGGAGATCGTCCCGATCACCGTCGAGAACGCCGCGGGCGAGCAGGTGCAGCACACCGTCGACGAGACGCTGCGTGCCTCCACCACCGCCGAGGGCCTCGCCGGTCTGAAGCCGTCCTTCTACACCGAGGAGTACGCGGCCCGGTTCCCCGAGGCGCAGTGGGTCATCACCCCCGGCAACTCGTCGCCGCTCACCGACGGTGCGTCGGCCGCGCTCATCATGAGCGAGGAGATGGCGAACAAGCTGGGCCTGACCCCGCGCGCCCGCTTCCACTCGTTCTCCGTCGCCGGCGACGACCCGGTCTTCATGCTCACCGCCCCGATCCCGGCCACGCAGAAGGTGCTCGCCCGCGCGGGTCTGGGCATCGACGACATCGACGCCTACGAGGTCAACGAGGCGTTCGCGCCCGTGCCGCTCGCCTGGGCGCACGAACTCGGTGCCGACCCGGCCAAGCTCAACCCGTGGGGTGGCGCGATCGCACTCGGCCACGCACTCGGCTCGTCGGGCACCCGTCTGCTGTCGACCCTCGTCAACCATCTCGAGGCCACCGGCGGTCGCTACGGCCTGCAGACCATGTGCGAGGGCGCGGGCATGGCCAACGCGACCATCATCGAACGTCTCTGACACCTCTGACGTCTCGAAAATCTTCGAACCGCAACCACTCTCGAAAGGGTAATCAATGATCGTCAACGACAGCGTCGCCGTCGTCACCGGTGGTGCCTCCGGCCTCGGTCTCGCCACCGTCAAGGCTCTGCTGAACGACGGCGCGCAGATCGTCATCATCGATCTGCCGTCGTCCAACGGTGAGACCATCGCCAAGGAACTCGGCGACCGCGTCCGCTTCGTCGCCGCCGACGTCACCGATGAGGCCGCCGTCACCGAGGCCCTCGACGTCGCCGAGTCGCTCGGACCCGTGCGTGTCGCGGTGAACTGCGCCGGCATCGGCAACGCGATCAAGACCGTCAGCAAGAAGGGTGCCTTCCCGCTCGACGCGTTCAAGAAGGTCGTCGACGTCAACCTGTTCGGCACGTTCAACGTCATCCGTCTCGCCGCCGAGCGCATCGCCAAGACCGAGCCGATCGACGGCGAGCGCGGCGTCATCATCAACACCGCCTCCGTCGCCGCCTTCGACGGCCAGATCGGCCAGGCCGCCTACTCGGCGTCCAAGGGTGGCGTCGTCGGCATGACCCTGCCGATCGCTCGCGACCTCGCGTCGCTGCTCATCCGCGTCGTCACCATCGCGCCGGGCCTGTTCAAGACCCCGCTGCTCGGCTCGCTGCCGGAGGAGGCCCAGGCCTCGCTCGGTGCACAGGTTCCGCACCCGGCCCGCCTCGGCGATCCGTCCGAGTACGGTGCCCTCGCCGCCCACATCGTCTCCAACCCGATGCTCAACGGCGAGGTCATCCGCCTCGACGGCGCGATCCGAATGGCTCCGCGCTGACCCGAGCACCGACTGTGAGAGGAGGGGGTCGATGACCCCGGCATACGAGGCCGAGGAATCCGACACGCCCCACGCGGACGTGCAGTCCGCGGACTGGCGGGAGTTCCAGCCTCTGGGGCTCGACCCCATCCTCGAACACGCCCTGGAAGCGTTCAGCGAGAACGGCTTCCACGGCACCACCGTCCGCGACCTGGCCCGCCGGGTCGGCGTGACGGTGCCCGCGCTGTACTACCACTACGAGAACAAGGAAGCCGTTCTCGTCACGCTGCTCGACGCCGCCGTCCTCGACCTCATCGACCGTGTCTCGGCCGCGGTCGCGGACGGCGGCGACGACCCGGTCGCCCGCTTCGTCAACGCCGTCGAGGCGATCGTGCTGAACATGACCCATCGCGCACAGCGTTCGGGCCTGGATTCCGAAGTGCGCCACATCTCCCCGGAGAACCGCCGTACCTACGCCGCGACCCGCAAACGTCTCGAGCTGATGATGCTCGACCTGGTGCGCGAAGGCGTCGACCAGCAGGTGTTCGACGTCGACGACGTCGAGGAGGCCGTGCGTGCTCTCCTCGGGATGTTCCAGTCCATCGTCCGCTGGTACCAGCTCGACGGTCCCCTCACTCCCGCTCAGGTCGCGCAGCGCTACATCGTGATCGCGCTGCGGGTCGTGGGCCATCACCCGACCGCCTGAGAGTCGTTCGAAACACCTCCACGCAAGGAGCTCATGTCGTGCTGACCACCGCTTTCACCGAAACCTTCGGCGTCCGACATCCCATCGTGCAGGGAGGGATGCAGTGGGTCGGCCGCGCCGAACTCGTCGCTGCGGTCGCCAACGCCGGCGCGCTCGGCATGATCACCGCTCTGACGCAGCCGACGCCCGAGGACCTCGCGAAGGAGATCGCCCGCACCCGCGAACTCACCGACCAGCCGTTCGGCGTCAACCTCACGATCCTGCCGGCGATCGACCCGCCGCCCTACGAGGAGTACCGCCAGGTCATCATCGACTCGGGCGTGAAGATCGTCGAGACGGCCGGATCGAATCCCGCACCGCACCTGCCCGACTTCCACGCCGCCGGGATCAAGGTGCTGCACAAGTGCACCAGCGTCCGGCACGCCGTCAAGGCGCAGGACATCGGTGTCGACGGCATCAGCATCGACGGCTTCGAATGCGCCGGGCACCCCGGTGAGGACGACGTCCCCGGCCTCGTGCTCATCGCCGCCGCGGCCGAGAAGATCACCATCCCGATGATCGCGTCCGGCGGTTTCGGTGACGGCCGCGGTCTCGTCGCGGCCCTCGCGCTCGGCGCCGACGGCATCAACATGGGCACCCGCTTCATGTGCACCGAGGAATCGCCGATCCACCGCACCATCAAGGAAGCCATCGTCGCGGCGAACGAGACCGACACCGAACTCATCTTCCGTCCGCTGCGCAACACCGCTCGTGTCGCGAGCAACACCGTCAGCCGCGAGGTCGTCGAGATCCTCGACCGCGGAGGGAAGTTCGAGGACGTGCGCGAACTCGTCGCCGGCGCCCGGGGTCGCCTCGTCTACGAGAACGGTGATCCCGAGGCCGGCATCTGGACCGTCGGCACCGTCCAGGGGATCATCCACGACATCCCCACCGCGGGGGAATTGGTCGAGCGCATCGTCGCCGACGCCGAGAGCCTCATCGCGGAGCGTCTGAGCGGCATGATGTCCCGCGTGAACGCCTAGGAGAAGCCATGAAACGCACCCACTTCGACGACGACCACGAGGCGTACCGGGAGACCGTGCGCGAGTTCCTCGCCCGCGAGATCGAACCGAACTACGAACGGTGGGAGGAGGAGCGCCTCGTCGACCGGTCGGCGTGGATCGCCGCGGGCAAATCCGGCATCGTCGGCCTCGGCGTGCCCGAGGAGTTCGGCGGTTCGGGCGTGACCGACTACCGCTTCCGGCACATCGTGCAGGAGGAGATCGCGCGGACCGGTACGACCTCCTTCGGTGCGGGACTCGCACTGCAGGACGACATCGCGATCCCGTACATCCTCCACCTCGGCACCGAGGAGCAGAAGGCGCGCTGGCTGCCGGCACTCGCCACCGGCGAACGAATCGGCGCGATCGCCATGACCGAGCCGGGCGCCGGATCCGACCTGCAGGGCGTGAAGACCACCGCCGTGCGCGACGGTGACGAGTGAGTGATCAACGGACAGAAGACGTTCATCACCAACGGAATCCACTCCGATCTCGTCATCGTGGTGTGCCGCACCGATCCGAGCGCGGGGTCGAAGGGCTTCTCGCTCATCGTCGTCGAGCGCGACACCCCCGGTTTCAGCAGGGGGCGCAAACTCCACAAGGTCGGTCTCGCTGCGCAGGACACCGCCGAGCTCGTCTTCGAGGACGCCCGCGTCCCCGCCGGGAACCTCCTCGGCACCGAGGGTCGCGGCTTCGTGCATCTGATGGAGAACCTGCCCCTCGAACGCATCGGTATCGCCGTCAGCGCGATCACCTCGGCGCGGGCCGCCTACGAGTGGACCGTGCAGTACGTCTTCGAGCGCAAGGCGTTCGGCAAGCCCATCGGCGACCTGCAGAACACCCGGTTCGCGCTCGCCGAGATGCTCACCGAGATCGAGATCACCGAGTCGCATGTCGATCGGTGCGTACTCGCGCTCAACGCGGGGGAGCTCACCCCTCTGGATGCGTCGAAGGCCAAGTGGTGGGCGACCGAACTGCAGAAGCGCGTCGTCGACCGCTGCGTGCAGCTGCACGGCGGGTACGGCTACATGATGGAGTACCCGATCGGGCGCGCCTACGTCGATTCGCGCATCCAGACGATCTACGGTGGCACCACCGAGATCATGAAGGAGATCATCGGCCGCGACATCGCGTCGAAGCACGCGTAATCGACGGCTGTGTCGAAGCACGCGTAATCGACGGCTGTGTCGAAGCACGCGTGGTCGACGGCTGTGTCGAAGCACGCGTAGTTCTGCGGTTGTATCCGAATACGTGTAACCGGTTCAGGAGAAGAGGGATTCGATGTTCGATCTCACAGGTAAGCGCGCTCTCGTCACGGGTGGTTCCGCGGGGATCGGTCTCGGCATGGCCCGGGGCCTCGCCCGTGCGGGCGCCGACGTCACCCTGTGGGGCCGGAGCGAGGACAAGCTCGCGAAGGCCGCGGCCGACATCGGGAGGTTCGCCGGCCGCGTGGCAACCCGCGCGGTCGACGTCTCCGACGAGCAGGCCGTGACCGACGGTGTCGCGGCGCTCGTCGACGACTTCGGTGGGCTCGACATCGTGGTGGTCAACGCCGGCATCGGGTCGTCGCTGCA
Organism: Rhodococcus sp. PD04; assembly: GCF_035918275.1. Lineage (NCBI taxonomy): Bacteria > Bacillati > Actinomycetota > Actinomycetes > Mycobacteriales > Nocardiaceae > Rhodococcus > Rhodococcus sp. PD04. The sequence goes on from NZ_CP142143.1 coordinate 164,395, forward strand.
GAAGTTCCACGAGTCGACGACCGAGCGGTACCGCGCCGTCATGGCGACGAACGTCGACGGCGCGTTCTTCACGATGCGGGAGACCTCGCGTGTGCTCGTCGAGCAGGGCACCGGGGGTTCGATGATCGTCACGTCGAGCCTCGGTGCGCTGCAGGGCGCCGGACGCAACCAGCCGTACGCGGCGAGCAAGGCCGCGGTGCTCGCGCTCGCGAACGGCTGTGCCGTCGAGTTCGCGCGTCACCGGATCCGGGTCAACAGCGTGCTGCCGGGCTGGATCGCCACCGACATGACCGGTCCGCTGCAGGAATCCGACGTCTTCAACTCGAACGTCATCGGTCGCGTGCCGCTCGGCCGGTGGGGCACCCCGGAGGATTTCGAAGGCATCGCCGTCTATCTCGCGAGCGATGCGTCGTCCTTCCAGACCGGCAGCACGACGCTCATCGACGGTGGCTACAGCATGTTCTGACCGGTCCTAGGATGGTCCGGTGAACCAGCACCCCGCGATTCGTGACCGTGTGATCAGAGTGAGCGCCGTCGTTCTCCGCGACGCCGCCGGTGAGGTGCTCACCGTGCGGAAGCGGAACACGTCGCGGTTCATGCTGCCCGGAGGCAAGCCGGATCCGGGGGAGACCCCGGCCGAGACTGCCGTGCGCGAGTGCGCCGAGGAACTGGGTGCCGAACTGGATCTGTCGTCGCTGCGTCTCGTCGGGGTCTTCGACGCCGAGGCCGCCAACGAGCCCGGCTACCGGCTCGAAGGAACCGTCTACGAACACCCGCTCGTGGAGGTCGCCGGTGCCGCCGCGGAGATCGCGGAGACGCGCTGGCTCGACCCGGCGGCCCTACCGCTGCCCGACGATCTCGCGCCGCTGCTCGAGCACCACGTCCTTCCCGCTCTCGCGTCGGCCTCCCGATAATCCTGTTTCCACAGAGGTATTGCGCAGTTCTCACCCATGGGGAAATGTGGTGAGGGCAGTCACATCGCACATCACGGAAGGTCTCCCATGGCGCTCACCGCTCTGCTCGAACTCGAATTCAAGGCCGACTCCCTCGACGACGCGAAGAAGGTCATGACCCGCGTGCTCGACGAGACGCGACAGTTCGACGGATGCGACGGCATCGAGATCCTCGTGGATCAGAAGAACGAGGCCCGCTGGGTGGTCGTGGAGAAGTGGCGCTCGGCCGAGCACGACGCCGCCTACCGCAAGTTCCGCGCCGGCGAGGGCGCCATCACCGACCTCGGACCCCTCCTTGCGGGAGCGCCGAAGCTCGAGCACTTCACCACCCTCTGAGTCCCCACCGGAGCGCGGGCGGAGTCGGTCGTCACCCGGCGGAACGCGGGCGGTAGGGTGACCCCCGGGGCGGACGTGTGCCGTTTGCCTCGAAGTGACATCGACTGTGGAGGTAACCGGGCATGTTGGAACTCTTCGGCGTCATCGTCGTGTGGCTCACCGTGGCCGTCGTCGCTGTCGGAACCGTCATCATGTTCGTCGTTTCGACGCTCAGCCCGCACTTCGGTCAGCGCAAGGCCAAGGGACCTCGCCTCGACAAGGCGACCGCGGCCCGCAACAAGTAGCACCCGGTACCGATCGCGAAGAGCGCCTCAGCCCCAGCCCAGCTGGTGGAGGCGCTTTTCGTCGATTCCGAAATAGTGCGCGATCTCGTGGACGACGGTGACGAGCACCTCGTGCACGACGTCGTCGTCGTCCTCGCAGATGTCGAGGATGGCGTCGCGGTAGATCGTGATCGTGTCCGGTAGCGATCCCGCGTAGTGGCTGTCGCGCTCGGTCAGCGCGACGCCCTGATACAGACCCAGCAGATCCGGTTCTTCGTCGTGGCGCGGCTCGACGAGGACCACGACATTGTCGATCGCCCGCGCGAGTTCGCGGGGGATCTCGTCGAGTGCTTCCGAGACGAGCTCCTCGAAGTGCTCGTCCTCCATGTGTACCGGCACGTCACGACCCCGGCAGGGGAACTGCGCCCGGCAGCGGCGTCGGCAGCGACCGGCCTTCCGGCACGGGCGGCGGCGGCACGGGCGGCTGGCCGTCGATGAGGATGTCGCCCTTGGCGCTGCCGGTGATCGACGAGAAGCCGCCACCCTCGACCTGCTTGCCGATCGAGCAGTTCACCTTGCGGCTGCCGGCGAGCCAGCTGTCGTAGTCGAGGTTGTCCCAGAACAGTGTGAGGGTCTTGTTGCGCAGAGCCTCGGGGTCGCCGAGGTACTCGTTGACCAGGCGCGTGCAGGTCTCCTCGAGATAGCCGTCCTGGTCCTCGATGCTCGGCAGGCCGCCGGGGAACTGCCCACCGAGGTCGACGACCGCGACGACCTCGAAGGCGTGCGGCTTGGAACACTCCACCGGGTCGGCAGGGACACCGTTGTTGATGCCGATGCAGACACCGACGTCCCAGGCCCGCGACTGGTCCTGATCGGCGACCCGGCCCTTGATGGGCAGCAGGTTGCCGGTGGTCGACGAGAACTGCAGACCGCACCGCAGCGTGCGTTCGCCGGCCGCCCAGCCCGCCTCGCCGGGGTTGATGAGGCCGATGCTGAACTTGCCGTGCGGGTCGAACCGGCCGTCGAGATAGTCCATCGCGGCGGGTGCGCACTGCTCGTCGCGCAGCTCGGTGAAACGCGTGACCGACGGGAAGCGCGATCCCGGTCCCCATTCGGTGCCGGGATACAGGCTCAGGTCGATGTCGGCGACCACCTCGAACAGATGCGTCTCGGCGCAGTCGACCTTCGCGAGGTCGCTCGCGTCGAGAGCACTCCAGGTCAGGCAGTCGCCGGCGGTGGCGGTACCGAACGCTTCCCCCGCGACCGCGCCGGTCGTGCTGATGCCGGCGCCGGCGCTGTCGTCCCCACCGTCGGCGCCCTGGAACCCCGCGACGACGAACGTCGCGATCGCCGCCAGGACGGCACCGGCTGCGACGAGCACGAGGGCGCGTCGGGTCAACCGCGCCGAGGGCGGGCGCCGGTCGGGCTTGGGCTTGTTGTCTTCGGCCATCACTTCCATCATGCCTGTTCGAGTGGACGCAGGTAGTTTCGGCTCATGGCCGACGACCCGATCGATCCCGAGATTCTCGAGATCGCCAAGCAGACCTTCGACGCCGCCCGCCGGGGAGACGTCGAGACCCTCACCGCGTACGTGGATGCCGGGGTACCGGTGAACCTCACCAACGAGACCGGCGACACGCTGCTCATGCTGGCGTCCTACCACGGTCATGCCGAGGCCGTACAGGCCCTGGTCGAGCGGGGAGCCGACGTGAACCGGCTCAACGACCGCGGCCAGTCACCTCTCGCGGGGGCGGTCTTCAAGGGCGTCGAGGCGGTCGTGCGGGCACTCGCCGAGGCCGGTGCCGACCCGCGTCACGGGCACCCCACCGCGGAGGACACAGCGAAGATGTTCGGGCGCGACGACTACCTGGAACTCTGGCAGCGGTAGGCTTCGATTCCGTGATCGACCTCAAGTTCCTCCGCGAGAATCCCGACGCCGTCCGCGAGTCGCAGCGCATGCGGGGAGAGGACCCGGGCCTCGTCGACGTGCTGCTCGAGGCCGACGCCTCCCGTCGCGCCGCTGTCCTCGCCGGCGACAACGCACGCGCCGAGCAGAAGGCCCTGGGCAAGAAGGTCGGCAAGGCGTCCCCCGAGGAGCGCCCCGCGCTGCTCGACGGCGCCAAGGAGCTGGCCGCGAAGGTCAAGGAACTCGAGGCCGAGCAGCACGCCGCGCAGGAGGCCTTCGATCGCGCGCACCTCGCGATCTCCAACGTCGTGCAGGACGGCGTGCCCGCCGGCGGCGAGGACGACTTCGTCACGCTCGAGACCGTCGGCGAGCTGCCCACCTTCGACTTCGAACCCAAGGACCACCTCGCGCTCGGCGAGTCGCTCGGGCTCATCGACATGGAGCGCGGCGCCAAGGTCTCCGGTGCCCGGTTCTACTTCCTCACCGGCTACGGCGCGCTGCTCCAGCTGGGCCTGCTGCAGCTGGCCGCCCAGAAGGCCACCGCGAACGGGTTTACCATGATGATCCCGCCCGTGCTCGTGCGTCCCGAGGTGATGCAGGGCACCGGCTTCCTCGGCCAGCACGCCGACGAGGTGTACCGGCTCGAGGAGGACGACCTCTACCTTGTGGGCACCTCCGAGGTGCCGCTCGCGGGCTACCATTCGGGCGAGATCCTCGACCTGTCGAAGGGCCCGAAGCGCTACGCAGGCTGGTCGTCGTGCTTCCGTCGCGAGGCGGGCAGCTACGGCAAGGACACCCGCGGCATCATCCGCGTGCACCAGTTCGACAAGGTCGAGATGTTCGTCTACTGCCGCCCCGAGGAGGCCGCGGCGGAGCACGAGCGTCTGCTGGCCTGGGAGCGCGACATGCTCGCCGCCATCGACGTGCCGTACCGCGTCATCGACGTCGCCGCCGGCGATCTCGGGTCGTCGGCGTCCCGCAAGTTCGACTGCGAGGCCTGGGTGCCCACGCAGGAGCGCTACCGCGAGCTCACATCGACGTCGAACTGCACGACCTTCCAGGCGCGTCGCCTCAACATCCGGTACCGCGACGAGAACGGCAAGCCGCAGACCGCCGCGACCCTCAACGGCACGCTCGCGACCACCCGCTGGCTCGTGGCGCTGCTCGAGAACCACCAGCAGGCCGACGGTTCGGTGAAGGTGCCCGAGGCTCTCGTCCCGTTCGTGGGACGCGAGGTGCTCGAACCCGCCGGTTGATCTCCGCGTCGTAGAACGGCTCCCCGTCACGCCGGCTGTGGCGGGGAGCCGTACTCGTACGCCGACCCCTCTTGCGAAGGACCCGCGACTCCGCGGGTCCTCGTTCTTGTTTCGGACGCGAAAACAAGTCCCCTCTCGTATTACGAGATAGTGTCACGCATTGCAGATCGCCAGCTGCCGTCTTAGCTTCGAATCGACCAATCAGGATCGATCGGACGGAGTCGGATGCGCACACGATCGGTATCGATGCTTCTCGCCGTCGCCGGCACCGGAACCCTTCTCGTCGCCTGGGCTCTCGCTGTGGCAAGCGGTTTCGTGTCCCGCGACTCCGTTCCCTATCCGTGGGAAGTGGCATCCCGGATCCCCGGGCTCGTCACCGATTCCGAGTTCCTGACCGGCCTCGCCGACACGATCTGGTCGTGGTTCGCGGCACTCGTCCTCGCGTCCCTCGCCGCGATCGTCTGTGGAACCGTGATCGGCACCGTTCGCCGGCTCTCGGCACCCGCGATGATCGTGGTGGACGCATTCCGGTCCATCCCCGCCACCGCTCTCATTCCGATCGCCATCCTTCTCTTCGGCCTCGGAATCGAGATGAAGGTCGCGGTCGCCGGGTTCGCCACCTTCTGGATCGTGCTGATCAACACGGTGTACGGCGTCGCCACCGTCGAGCCGATGCGCCTGGACGCCGCTCGTTCGATGCGGTGGAGTTGGATGCGGACCCGGATGCTCGTCACCCTGCCGAGTGCGCTGCCCTCCATCGTCACCGGGATCCGTATCGCCTCGGGCACAACGCTCGTCGTGGTTCTCAGTACCGAGCTGCTCGGTGCGAAATCCGGGGTGGGGACGTTGCTCGTCCAGTACCAACAGGCCCTCCGCACGGACATCATGTTCGCGGGGACGTTGATCGTCGGAGTACTCGGTGTCGCTCTCTACTCGGCGGTGACCCACATCGAAAGGAAGGCCCTGACGTGGGTGTATCAGTGACCGACGTCGCCATCGTCCGCGGCGCGACCGATGCCCGGGACGCGAACATGTCCAGGACACGGCCACGCTTTCCGGCCGTGCGGATCCGGCGCGCGGTGAACTCGCTCGCCCGATTCTGGCTCCTCGCACTGGTTCTGATCCTGTGGGAGCTCGTGGCACAGGCGAGTTCGAATGTGTTCTTCCCGCCTCCGTCCCGAATCGCCGAGCAGTTCGTCGACGACTGGCTCGCACCGACTCCGTCGACGGCCTTCCTCTCGGAGCACTTCTACGCCACAGCGATGGTCAGCCTGAAGCGTCTCGCCGCCGGCTGGGTGCTCGCGGCCGTGATCGGAATCGCCGTGGGTGTACTCCTCGCGCGCAGCACGGTCGCCGCTCGGATGTACGGCCCCGTGGTCCGATTCTGGCTCGCCGTCCCGAACGCGATCCTCATCCCGATCGCGGTGAAGGTATTCGGGGTCACGGACGCCATGAACATCTTCATGATCGCCTTCGGAACGGTGTGGCTGATCATCGTCAACACGGCCGATGGTGTGTCCACGGTGGACAGTTCGTATCTACGCAGCGCTCGGAGTCTCCATCTCGGTGGGGTGCAGTTGTACTCGAAGGTCGTCATCCCTGCGGCACTTCCGCGCATCACGGCCGGCCTGCGAGTCAGTATCGGCATCGGATTGATCCTCATGATTGTCTCCGAATTCTTCGCCACCACAGCAGGACTCGGGTACGAGGTGCAGCTGAGCCAGCAGACCTTCCAGTACACACGCATGTGGTCGGCCTTCGTCCTGATCGCCGTGATCGGACTCGCTACGAATGCCGCGTTCGCTGTGGTCGAGCGCCGAATTCTGCACTGGCAGAGACGAGAAGGGTTGAAAGAACAATGATCGAACTCGAAACACGGATCGATCCGACCGGACACCGCGGCATTGCGCTCGAGGCGATCAACCTCACGAAGTCGTACGGTGAGGGGGAGGCCCGCAAGCTCATCCTCGAACCGACCTCGCTGGTGCTGCACGAGAACGAGCTCGTCTCCATCGTGGGGCCCTCGGGCTGCGGCAAGTCCACACTCCTCATGATGGTGGCCGGACTGCTCGCGCCGACCGACGGTTCCGTCCTGGTGAACGACAAGGAGATCGACGGCCCGCCGATGGGACTGGCCGTCGTCTTCCAGGACTACAGCCGATCTCTGTTCCCTTGGATGACCGTGCGCAAGAACCTCAGGGCCGCCACCTACGCCTACGGTCTCTCCCGTGCGGAGACCGACAATCGGATCGATCATGCGTTGAAGGCCGTGGGTCTCCCCGGTACGGCCGACATGTATCCCTGGCAGATGTCCGGTGGCATGCAGCAGCGTGTTGCGATCGCCCGGGCGCTCGTGGTGGAACCGAAGGTCATGCTCATGGACGAGCCCTTCGCCGCCGTCGACGCCCAGACACGGGCGGATCTCGAGGACCTGGTGCTGCAGCTGCGGGACGAGTACGGCATGGCCGTCGCCTTCGTCACCCATGACATCGACGAGGCCGTCTACATCGGCGACCGTGTCGTCGTCCTGGCGGCGAACCCCGGTCGTATCGTCGCGGACATCGTCGTGGACCTTCCGTCCGAACGCGACCAGGTGGAGACCAAACAGCTGACCCGCTTCGCAGAGCTGCGCAGCGAGGTGTTCCGCATGGTGATGAGGCCGAGAGCCGACATCTGACGTCGCGAATCGCTCCGGTCGGCCGTCGATGTCGCCGCCGACCGTATCGCTTCTGCATTTCCTCGAACAGGAGAACCATATGCACATCCGCCCCCACCTGCTCGCGGGTACCGCCGCGTTGTCCGTCTGCGCCGCGGTGCTGACCGGATGTTCGGGCAACTCGGACGCAACGGTCGTCGAAGCCGCGGAGAACGGCCTCGTACCTCTGCGTGTCACGACTCTCGGACTCTGCAACGAGGCTTTGCCCTGGGGCGTCGAAGAGGGGGTGTTCGCCGATCACGGGATCGATCTCGAGCTGATCAACGTCCAGAGCGGTGCCGCCGGAATCTCGGCTCTGCAGGCCGGTGAGGTCGACATCGCCTTCGTGAACTCGTACAGCGCCATGCAGGCCGTGGCGCAAGGGATCGATCTCGTCGTGGCATCGGGTGGCGATCAGTCCACGGACGATGCGAACGCCGTCGTCGTCCCCTCGGGAGCCGGGGTGACCGAGCCGAAACAGCTCCAGGGGAAGAAGGTCGGCGTCAATCAGATCGGTGGACTGGGACACATCCTCACACAGGCGTGGATCGAAGCGGATGCCGGTGAGGCGTCGACGGCCGAGTTCGTCGCACTGCCCTTCCCGGATCTGCTGCCCGGTGTGGTCGCGGGGTCCGTCGACGGTGCGCAGGTGACCGCAGCACAAGCGGTGGCCGGCGAATCGGACGGCACCACGGTGTCGCTCGGCAACCCGTTCTTCGACGGAATCGGCAGTATCCCCACCACCGTCTACGCCTCGACAGGGGCCTTCACAGCGGCGAACGCCGAGACCCTGGCATCCTTCGCCGACGCGATGACGGAGCTCGCGGAGTTGGCGAACGACCCGGCGAACGACGAACAGCGGTGGACGTACACCGCGGAGCTCTGCAAGTCCACACCGGAAACGCTGGCACAGACACCCGAGCCGGAGTTCGTCGGCCGGGTCGACATCGCGTCCTTCGAATCCCTCGTATCCCTGCTCGTCGCCCGTGACTCGCTCACGGAGATCGACCTCGACAGTTTCGTTCCGGAAGGAGTTCGGCAGTGAGTCACGTCCTGAGTCCCGTGGAGGGGCCCGCAGCATGGCGAGGGGATGTGCTGGGGCAGACCGACAGCTGGATCCACCACTTCACGGAGGAAGAACTCGACGAACTGGAGACCGTCGGAAAGCGTTTCCTCCGTGACGATCCCGATCTCCGGTTCGTCTCCCGCGAGGACTACCCCCTTCCGGTCTGCTCCGAGACCATTGCCGCGTGGGGGAACGAACTCGATTACGGGCGAGGCTTCCTGCTGGCGCGCGGTCTGCGGGTCCAGGAGTATTCACACGCCCTGTCGGCCTCCATCTATTTCCTACTCGGGTTGTACCTGGGAACTCCGATGCGTCAGAACCAACTCGGGGACCTGGTCGACCACATCCGGGCGACCTCGAACAAGACCCAGGACGATCCCACCTCGCTGAGTTCGCGCATTCGCAGTCGGCTCGGCTACCACTCGGACTCGTCGGATGTGGTTGCTCTGATGTGCCTGCATCCCTCGATGGAAGGGGGCGCGAGCAGCCTGGTCAGCGGAATGACCATCTACAACGAAGTGCTCAGGGAGCGAACGGATCTGGCGCCTCTGATGTTCGAGAAGTGGTATTGGGACTGGTACAAGCAGGACCACGACGCTCCCGCTCCCGTCTACGATTCGCCGATGTGCGCATACGAGGACGGCGTCTTCAGTTTCTACGGGGGCAATCGGATCCTCTACACCGCTCAGGACTATCCCGAGGTCCCCCGGTTGACGCCGGAACAGATCGAACTGCTCGAACTGCTCGAGGACATCGCGGCCCGTCCCGGGATCGCTCTCCACATGGACTTCCGGCAGGGCGACATCCAGTGGTTGCTCAACTACTCGGCGCTGCATGCCCGTACGGATTTCGTCGACTTCCCGGAGCCCGATCGCCGCCGTCATCTCATGCGGTTGTGGTTGCAGCGCAAGTCGGGTCGTCCCGTTCCGGAAGGCTTCGGACGACATGTCGTCCGCGCGAGGCATCATGTCGAGCCCGACGACGAGGTGACCGGCAAGTTCAGCATCCACTCCGCATCCATCCAGCGGCACGACTGGGGGCTGTAGACCTCTCGCGAAAGTGTTCGACGATCGAGCGACGTCCGGCGTCGCGGTACCACAGGATCCGGTATCGCGACGCCGGACGTTTCTGCGTGCAGGCGGTATCGAATCCGTTGGTGCAATCCAACTTTCGACGTCGGTCTATTGCCGTGGCGGCCAGGTTAACTCTGGAAGACGACCCACCGTCACGATTGACATGATGCTGTCCCGCATACCAATATCGATCTATGGTGCAGGTCGATCTGCAGTCCTCTTCTTCCTCCGATCCGGAACTCCCGCGGTACCGCTGGGTCGTTCTCGCCACCGGAGTCTTCGCTCAGGCGTCGGCAGCGACGGTGCTCCAGGGCATGCCGAGTCTCGCTCCGGCCCTGCGTGCGCGATTCGGTTTGTCGTTGGCACAACTCGGCATGGTGCTCGCGGCGAGCACCGTCGGTCTGCTCATCGCCCTGGTGCCGTGGGGTGCGCTCGCGGATCGGATCGGTGAGCGACTGGTCATGACGCTCGGGCTCGTCGCGACGGGTGGTGCACTCGTCGCCGCGGCTGCCGCGCCGAGCGTCGTGGGACTGTGCGTCGCTCTGGTGGCGGCGGGAGCTGCCTGTGCGAGCGTCAACGCGGCCAGTGGCAGAGCGGTACTGATGTGGTTCTCGCAGGGGGAGCGCGGCCTGGCTATGGGGGCGAGGCAGACGGCGATACCCGTCGGTGCCGGCCTCGCCGCGCTCGGGCTTCCTGCAGCGGAACGCGCCTGGGGACTCGGTGGTGCGTTCCTCGCCGCAGCGGTGGCGGTACTCACGGGTGCGGTAGCGGCTGTGGTGTTCATCAGGGAACCCCGGGTGCACGAGACGGCGGTCGCGCGGTCCGGGCTGTCCGCCGATCCCGGTGGGACCCGCTCCGTGGCCTGGTTGTGTGCTGTGTCGCTACTGCTCGTGGTGCCGCAGCTCGCTGTCGTCTCCTTCATGGTCGTCTACCTCGTCGACGAGCATGCGATGGATCCCGCTACAGCGGCCGCGCTGCTCGCGCTGGTGCAGTTCGGCGGTGGTGCACTGAGGATCGGCCTGGGTGCATGGTCGGATCGTTCCGGCCGTCGTCTGCCTCCTCTGATGGTCGTCTCCGCGGTGACGAGTGCGCTGTTCGCCGTGCTCGCGGTGGGGGCATGGCTCGGCGGGCCGATCGTGGTCCCGATCCTGATGATCGCCGGCCTGGCCGGGGTCAGCTGGAACGGGTTGGCCTTCACCGCGGTGGGGGAGGCGGCCGACCCCCGCCGTATCGGACTCGTTCTCGGCATCCAGAACACCGCTGTCGCAGCCGGAATGGTCCTCACCCCGCCTGTTCTGGGCGCCGTCGTCGAATCGGCGGACTGGCCGTTCTCGTTCGTCGTGGCCGGAGTGGCGGCAGCGACGGCGGCGACGATCCTCGCCGTCCTGCTGCGTGTCGGTGCGCGGCCGAGGTTACATCTGTGAATCGAGTCCGTTAAACCCCTCGTCCCGTGTTGACGGTATCCCCTCGACTGAACGACCATCTCGTAGTACGAGATGTCATCTTGCAATGAACAGCAACGTGATTGGGAGCGCTCATGACTGCAATTCTGCCCGGGGTGGGTGCGGCCCCGGACGCCGACCGATTGGAGGTCGGCAATTCCCTCGTGGTCCAGGACTGGGAGGCCCTCACCTTCCGGGTCCACAGGCGCGCCTACCGGGACGAGGAGATCTTCGCGCGGGAGCGGGAGAAGATCTGGGGCCGGACCTGGCTGTACCTCGGTCACGAGAGCGAGATTCCCGAACCGGGAGACTTCAAGACCCGCAGCCTGGGTGGACGTCCCCTGATCTTCGTCCGTGACAGTCACGGTACCGTGCAGGCCTATCTGAATGCGTGTCCGCACCGTGGGACGATCCTCTGCCGGGAACCGGAAGGAAGAGCGAAGAACTTCCAATGCTTCTACCACGCCTGGACCTTCCGCAACTCCGGTGAACTCGCCGCGCTTCCGGACAAGGATGCCTATCCGCAGGACAGTGCATTCGTCGAATCGCTGTCGTTGAGGCGGGTTCCGCGTCTGGGTATCCACGAGGGCTTCGTCTTCGTCGCCTTCACCCAGGAGGTTCCCGACCTGCTCGACCATCTGGGCGCTGCAGCCGACTACATGTCGATGACAGCGTCCATCGGCCCGGAGGGCATGACGACACTGCCGGGCGTCCAGAAGTACAGCGTCAAGGGGAACTGGAAGCTCGCCGTCGAGAACGCCATGGATGGCTACCATTTCGCTCCGACGCACAACACCTTCGTCGGCTATCTCCGCGAAACGGGTTTCGCCGTCACCGATCACGACCAGCACGCTCACGATCTCGGTAACGGACACGGTCTGCTCGTCCTCACCGGCCACAACGGCCGGATCGGCATGGTCTGGGAACCCCGATTCGGAGATACGGAGAAGGAACGGATCGTCGGGAAGCGGGCGGAGATGGAAGCTCGCCTCGGAACGGAACGAGCCGCACAGGTCGCGGACGCGTCCAAGATCCTCTTCGTCTTCCCCAATCTGCTGCTCTTCGATCTGGAGGCATTGACCATCCGGCAACTCGAACCTGTGGGTCCAGGGCAGACCGACGTGCGGGCATGGCAGTTCGTCGAGATCGGGGAGCCCGACGAGGTGCGGGCGCTACGTCTGAAGACGATGGCCAGCTTCGTCGGCCCCGGTGGTCTCGCCACACCCGACGACATCGAGGCGTACGAGGCCGTCCAGCGCGGCATCGTCGCGACGGCGGACGTCTCCGCCTACGCCGAGTTCGGCGACAGTGATCTGGACTGGAGCGATATGTCGCGCGGTATGGCCGACGATCTCGAAGGCCCTTCGGGCCGCTCGGTCGACGAAGGCGCGATGCGCAGTTTCTGGCGCCACTGGAGCAGGCGCATCGGACCGGTCGCAAGCGTGGATGCCGGCAATGCGGAAGGAACCACGGCATGACTCTCATGGAAACGACTCCCGGAACTGCACAGTCATCCGACGCCGGCGCGCCTGTCGTATCGCGCGCCGAGGTGGAGGACTTCCTCATCGCCGAAGCCGCGCTTCTCGACGAGTGGAAGCTCGATCGGTGGCTCGAGTTGTTCGTACCGGGTGCGTCGATGCAGGTCCCCACGACCGATCAATGGGCATTGGGGCCCGACGCCGCAGGCTATTTCGTCGCGGACGACTGGGATCTGATCCAGGCGCGTGTCAAACGTCTCAAGAGCAGGAAGGCACACGCGGAGAACCCGCATTCGCGCACCACCCGGCTCGTCGGGAACGTGAGAGTGCTCGAGCAGTCGGGTGACGCCGTGCGTGTCGCAGCCAACTTCGTCATCCACAGGTTCCGCGACGGACACGGTTTCACCTATGCGGGTCGCTACGACCACACCTTGGAGGTCGGCGACTCGGGGCTGCGTTTCGTGCTCCGTCGTGCCGTCCTGACCAACGAGGCGATGGCTCCCGGCGCACGGCTCAGCTTCATCGTCTGATCCCGCCCGCACGAACCCGGCCGCACGGGCCGTCGACGACAACGGGGTTCCCGGAGACACATCTCCGGGAACCCCGTTGCTCACGTCCAGGCGGGGAAGTCCTTCTTCCGGATCAGGCAGTGCACTCCCTTGACGTCGTCGACGACCTGGCTCACGGCGAGGTCACCGGCGGCACTCAGATAGAGATACGCGACCGACGGCGGAACCTCCGCCACCTCACCGAGGATCCTGATGGCCTCACGGACGCACTTCTTCACCGCTTCGTCCAGATCCCGGTCCATGCCGATCGCGATCCAGTGCTCCGAGGTCTCACCGAACGGCCCGCTCAGAGCTCCTGTCGATGCGAATGCCTCGTCCGGTGTGAGAACGGTGAGCCGTACCGTCGTGCGCAGGGATGCCTCCAGCGCCGTCAGGGAGACCTCGCCGTTGCCCTGCGCGAAGTGCGGATCGCCCATGTAGTAGCCGGCGCCGTCGACCTGCACGGGAAGGTAGAGGGCGGAACCACCGGCGAGATCACGCACGTCCATGTTCCCTCCGTGCGCGCCCGGCGGGATCGTGTTCAGTGCTTCCTCGGTGGCGGCCGTGACACCGGACAATCCCATGAACGGCGCGATGGGGAACGAGGCGCTACCGCTGTTCCACTCCATGGTGGCCCGTGCGCTCGCGAGGTCGACGGTGCAGAACTGGCTGATGATCGGAACCGCTTCGCCGGTGGTGTCGTCGACGGGACGTTCTCCTGCGAGACAACCGAGACCGTGACGGCTGGACACGACCCCGTAGGGAACGCGCGGTGTCAGTTCGAGGTATTCGACCTTGAGGATGTCCCCGGGCTGCGCCCCTTCGACATGGACCGGACCGGTGACGACGTGAGGGCCGTCCGGGCCGCGGGTGTGGACCACATCGGATGCGGCGAGATCGACGAGATCCGTCAGCACGTCGTCGCGTGCGACGCCACGTTCGCCGAAGTAGGCCAGGGGATCACGCCCCTGGTCCTCCATGAGTCCCTCGTGGGAGATGGTGTCGAAGGTGACGGTCTCGCCGGAGGAGATGGTGAGGACGGGTTTGCGGGAGGGGGTGGGCAGTCTGCCCCAGGTCAGTGCCCCGCCCTCCGCGGGGACGTAGTGCTGTCCGGGGATCGGACCGGTATGGGGCTGCAGAACGGTCACGGGGAGACCTTTCGGGCGGCCGCCACGATATGCGGACGGATTGCCGAATCGGACGGCAGGATACGGATTTTCGATTCAGACGCTAGGCCCCGAGAGTTCCGCTCACGTTACGAGCGTGTTGAATTATGAAACGTTGTCTCGTATAGCTTGACGCTCGCTGTTCCTGTTCCTAGGGTTCGACAACAAGGGCGACCGAGTGCCCTTGGAAGGAAGGCGAATTCGGTGAGTGAGAAAACACAGCGAAGGCTGGGTCCGTCGGGGGCAGCCTTCATCCGCCTGTCCGTACCGGACATGGCATCCACCATCGAGTTCCTCGAGTACCACGTCGGTTTCGCACTCGAGGAGCACGACGAGACGCACGCCTATCTCCGTGTCGGCACCGAGCATCACAGCCTCGAGCTCGTCCACGATCCTTCCCTCATGGCGTTCCGATACGACGGCGTGGGATTCAGGGTGGACGACGAGGCCGTCCTGTCGGACCTGGAGGAACGCGTCCGCGCCGCCGGCCACGAGGTTCTACCGCTCACCGAAGGCATGAAAGGTCTCTGCCGGCAGGGGTTCGCGGTGGTCGACCCGAACGGCACCCTCGTCGAATTGTTCACGGGCTTCCTCGAATATGCCGAGACCCCGTGGCCGGACCTTCGTCCCCAGCGCTTCGTGCATCCCTTCGTGGTCACCGACCGCTACGAGGAGACCCTGAACTTCTACATGAACGTCCTGGGATTCCTGGCTTCGGACTACGTCGAGGACTTCACCGCGTTCCTGCGCTGCGAGGATCGCTACCACCACAGCCTCGCCATCCGCCGAGCGGACCGGTACGCCCTCGAACACGCGTGCTTCATCATGGGTGATCTCGACGGAGTGATGCGACGCCGGGCTCGTGCCCAGCACAAGCAGGTTCGTATCCTCGGCGATGTCGTGAACCACTCGGCGTCCACATCCATCGCCTTCTATCTCTACGACGAGCGGCACGGGCCCCGCTGGGAACTGTGCGACGGGCATCGGGTGTTCACACCCGAGGAACACGAGACGCACAGACCGCGTCGGCTGAAGCGGGATCCCCGCAACATCGATGTGTGGCGCGCCGCTTCCGACGACCGCACCTGGGCGCACTGACATCGGCGGCCACGAAGAACCCGTCGTCGACCGTGCTGAGCTCCTCGACGTTCTGAGACTTCTGACCGGACGACCGACCCCTCACGGCGAGGAACTCGCGTCGGCGCGCGCGGTGCAGGGCTGGATCGCGGAACATCTTCCGGAGGTGTCGGCCGTGGTCCACCCTGCGGGAAGCACAGCAAATCTCGTCTGCAGTGTCGGTTCGGGTCCGGAGCTGGTGCTGTACTCGCACCTCGACACCTCACTGACCGGGCACGGTGACCGGGACGGTGGGGTCACGGGACACGATGACGACGCTCCACTCGGACTGGAGGAGAACGGAGATCTCGTCTCCGGTTTCGGGGTCGGAGTAGCGCGAGGACCGGCCTCCGCTGCCGTTGCCGCGTTCGCGGCCGCCGCACGTGCCACGGCCGACCGGCACCGACGAGGTCGCCTGACGCTGTTGCTCGCCGGTGGGGGCACGCATCGGGACGGAACCGGTGAACACGGAGCCGGTGTCCGCAGATTTCTGGAAGGCAGACCGCGTCCCGCTGCGGCGATCGTCGCCAAAGGCGGACCGGACGGTGTGCTCTACGCCGAGCCGGGGGCCGTCTACCTGCGGGTGCGGGTCGGGACCCGTCGCGGCGTCGTACTCGCCCGTGAGCACGCGACACCACCCGGCGGACTCGTCGTGCATGCCGGCACGGTGATCGCGGCCATCGAAAGGTGGCGCGCCGAGGTGGTCTTCGCTCCCGGCGCGGCCACCGGCCCGACCGCACGCGAAGCAGGTATCGGTGCACTGCACAGTGGTTCTCCGGCGAAACCGGATCTGCTGCCCGCCGTCCTCGACATACATCTCTACCTGGTCACCCTGCCGGGAGACGACGTCGTCGAACTCGTCGATGCACTGCGCCGGGTCCTGCACGACGATCTTGCGGCGAGTCCCCTGGCCGAGTGCACCGTCGAGGTCACTGCCGGGCCGCACCAGCGAGGCGGAGGGACGTCACCGACGGCCCCGATCGCTGTGCGGACACGGGCGGCGTGGATGCGTCACAGTCGAGGAAGGATGCCATCCGAGGTGCTCGGGTGGAGGGGGTCGACCGACGGTACCGTGTTCCGCGAGCATGGCATCGCTACGGTTCGGACGGGTCCGGCTGCAGCGCCCGATCCGGCGGATTCCGACCGGGACTCGGTCGCCGCCGGAGAACTGGTGCGCTATGCGCGAATCTACGCTCAGGTCGGTGCGCACTGGCTCACCGATCCCGACAGGGAGGGATAGACCGTGGGAGACGACGACAAGGGCGCACCGGCGATCCAGGCGGTCGAGCGCGCTGCAGTGATCCTGGCCGCTTTCTCGGGTGCGCGACCGCGCCTGACGCTGAACGAGATCACCGCCGTGCTCGGGACGAGCAAGGCCACCGCGCACCGGTACACGAAAGCATTGCGGGCGGTGAACCTCCTGCGATTCGATCCGGCCGAGAGCGTGTACACCCTCGGTCCTCAGGTGCTCGCACTGGCGGCCGCAGCGCGGGCCGGTCTCCCGGTGGTGCGTATCGCGGAACCGTTCATGGACCAGCTCCTGCGCGACGTTCAGGAGACCGTCGTCCTCTCGGTCTGGGACGGCGAGAGTCCGATCGTGGTCGCTGCAGCGGATCACACGGATGCGATCGCGCGGATCACCGTCAACGTGGGGACGAGGCTCTCACCCACGGCGACCGCTCAGGGCCGGGTCTTCTGCGCGCTCCTCCCCGAGGACGAGGTACCGATGCTGCGGCGGGAGACGAAGGCGAATCCGGACTTCGCCCGCGAACTGTCCGCTATCCGGGAGACCGGAATATCGTTGAAATCACCTGTTGTCAACGGTGTTCGGACACTGGCAGCGCCTGTCTTCCAGGGTGGAAGAGTGGTTGCTGCGCTGGCAGTCCTGTCCATTGCCGTACCCGGAGAGGTCGACATCGACCTGCAGGCACGCGAACTGCTGAAGACCGCGGAGAACCTGTCGGCAGAACTCGGCCGCGTCTGACGGGGGAAGACACCGTCTGTCGGGCGGGTGACGTTCTGCCGACAGGCCACGCCCTCATCGATCGGAGGAGTGCCCCGGTGTCGTCGACAGAGACGAATCGATCAGCGGGGCAAGGTTGTTCACCGCAGCCGCCGCTTCTCCGAAACCGACGCTCATCAATCTCACCTTGCCGGGATACTCGCTGATGTCACCGGCCGAGTAGACGCGCGGAAGCGAGGTCTGCTGATGGCGGTCGACGAGTATCCGGCGGCGCTCCTGGGCCAGCCCCCACGTGTCGAGAGGACCGAGATCGGCAATGAATCCGAGGGCGGCGACCACACTGCCGGCGGAGATGGTGATCGGATCGGCGCCGCGTTCACGGACGGTGACCGAGTCGATGCGCTCCTCGCCGCCGATCGCGACCACTTCGTGTGGGGTGAGAATCCGGACGCTCGACTTCTGCAACGTTGCGACACTGCGCTCGTGGGCGCGGAAGACCGGACGCCGATGGACGAGTGTGACCGACGCAGCGACGGGTTCGAGACTGAGGGCCCAGTCGACCGCGGAATCGCCACCTCCGACGACCACGACGTCCTCACCGGCGAGATCGTCCGGCCGCGGGACGAAGTACCGGAGCCCGCGCCCCAGATAGTCCGAGCCGACCGGGAGCTCGCGAGGAATGAAGCTTCCCACGCCGCCGGTGATCAGCAGCGCCTTTGCTTCGATGCGATGCCCGAGATCGGTGGTGACGACGATTCCGTCGTCGACGTGTTCGAGAGTGGTGGCCGTGTGCCCGAGGATCAGGACGGGTTCTGCCGACATGGCCTGGGCGTGGAGTCGGTCGACGAGTTCGCGGCCTTTCACCGACGGAAAACCGGCGATGTCGTAGATCGGCTTCTCCGGATACATGGCCGCGACCTGTCCGCCCACCTCGGGCAGGGAGTCCACGAGAGCGACGTTCATCCCGCGGAAACCGGCGTAGTAGGTGGCGTAGAGGCCCGCGGGCCCTGCTCCGACGACGAGCAGATCGGTGACGGTCGTGTTCGCCGTCGCCCCGACGGCCTGTGCGAGATCAGTCATCGGACCAGGACGCAACGACGGGATGGTCCACTCCGACACGCCCGATCTTCCGGGCGCCTCCGGGAGAGCCGACGGAGGAGAAGAACTCTGCGTTGATCTCGACGAACGCGCGGCGTTCGTCCGGTACGTCCTCCTCGTGGAAGATCGAGATCACCGGGCAGGCCGGTTCGCAGCGTCCGCATTCGACACACTCGTCGGGGTGGATGTACATCATCCTGTCGCCCTCGTAGATGCAGTCCACCGGACATTCCTCCATGCACGACTTGTCGGTCTCGTCGATGCAGGAACTGGTGATGACGTAGGCCATGTTGCCCCTTCGTCTCGTATTGCAAGTTGCTCTGTCGTAATACGAGATGGTTTCTGGGTGTGGACCGTCTGTCAATCGGTGCGCGGCAGTCTTCACGGGAGTTCACGAAGTCGTAACGGTTGCCCCGATCGGCCGAGCGCGCAGCGCATTCGGGCGGAATGCGGGTCCGCGTCCCTGCGTGTCGCGTGCTGCCGCTGCGCACAAGCGGGGGCGGTGATGGAAATGTACTTCCAGTTGGTTTCAAGCCTTCAAACGGTCCACAAGTAGAGCATTCTCGCTACTATTGAGTGATGGAGAAGGTTTTGGTGGTCTACGGAACTCGTCCCGAGGCGATCAAGATGGCGCCGGTCGTCACCGCCCTGCAGAGATCGGAAGTACTCGAACCCGTTGTCGCAGTGACCGGCCAGCACCGCGAGATGCTGGACCAGGTCAACACCCTGTTCGGTATCGAACCGAGCCACGACCTCGACATCCTCACCCAACGGCAAGGGCTCGAGGCCATCACGGCCAAGGCCCTCGGCGGGGTGTCGGATGTGATCGCGCGAGAGGAACCCGGTGCGGTTCTCGTCCAAGGAGATACGACGACCTGCTTCGCCGCGGCCCTCGCGGCGTTCTACTGCAAGGTGCCGCTCGTGCACCTCGAGGCCGGACTCCGGACGGGGGATCGCTACAACCCCTTCCCCGAGGAGCTCAACCGGCGCCTGACCTCGCAACTGGCGTCGCTGCACCTGGCACCCACCCCCACCTCCCGCGCCAATCTCCTGGCGGACGGGATCGATCCCGGCGACATCGTCGTCACCGGAAATACGGTGATCGACGCGCTCTACACGGTGACCTCGCAACAACCCTCGCTCGACAACCCGGATCTCGCTCCGCTGCTGGGCCGTCCGATGGTTCTCGTCACGGCACATCGGCGCGAGTCCTGGGGCGAGCCGATGGCGTGCTCGGCGCGGGCCATCGCCCGTCTGGCCCGCGCGTTCCCGCACATGACCTTCCTGTTGCCGGCACACCTCAACCCGGTCGTACGGGAGGTGCTCCTGCCGCCCCTCGCCGATCTCGACAATGTGATAGTGACGAATCCGCTGTCCTACAGCGACTTCGCACTCGCGATGGCGGCGTCGACGATCGTGCTGACCGACAGCGGAGGTGTGCAGGAGGAAGCACCGAGCCTCGGCAAGCCGGTCCTCGTGATGCGCGAGACCACCGAGCGACCCGAAGCCGTCACGGCGGGAACCGTCCGGCTGGTGGGGACGGACGAGGAACTCATCGTCGAATGGGTCACCCGGCTGCTCACGCAACCTGCCGCGTACGACGAAATGGCACGCGCGGTCAATCCGTACGGCGACGGGAGCGCCGCACAGCGTTCCGTGGCGGCGATCGAGCACTTCTTCGGCCTCGGACCTCGCCCCTCGGAGTTCGCGCCCGTCGAGGCGGTCGGCTCCTACTGACAGGACCGGATGCTGCGTCGTCCGAAACGAATGTCCCTCGAAGGAATACGGCCGGTAGGTGTGAGAACACCTACCGGCCGCATTTCGTGGGTTCAGCGCCACACCCCGCGAGTGTCGTACACGACCTTGCCTGCCAGGAGGCTGCGCGACAGCGAACGGAACTGGTCGTGATCCACGAGCTCGACGACGATGTCCGCCGCGGCGATGGCATCCCGGCACCGCGCGGTGCGCACGCTCTCGTACCCGGCGAGGGTGTCGGGCACCTCGTGCACGAACGGGTCGGCGAGCAGGAGTTCGACGTCAGGCAACGCCTTGGCGATGAGCTCGACGACGTGCAGCGCCGGGCTCTCCCGGATGTCGTCGACGTTGGCCTTGAACGTCAGTCCCAGACACGCGACCGTCGGATTCTTGAAGCGCGTACAGGTTTCGATGACCTGCTGGGCCACGTAGTTCGGCTTGGAATCGTTGATCTCGCGAGCGGTGCGGATCAGCTTCGCCGAACCCGGTGACGCGCCGACGATGAACCACGGGTCGACGGCGATGCAGTGCCCGCCGACACCTGGGCCGGGACTGAGGATGTTCACCCGGGGATGGCGGTTCGCCAGGCGGATGACCTCCCAGACATCCAGTTCGAGTTCGTCCGAGACGTACGACAACTCGTTGGCGAAGGCGATGTTGATGTCGCGGTAGGCGTTCTCGACGAGCTTCGCCATCTCGGCGCTCGCGGCGTCGGTCAGGCAGATCTCGCCCTGGCAGAAGACGCGGTAGATCGAGGCGGCGCGCTGAGCGCACAGCGGCGTGATCCCGCCGACCACCCGGTCGTTCGTGATCATCTCGATCATGATGCGTCCCGGGAGCACCCGTTCGGGGCAGTGGGCGATGTGGATGTCCGGCAGACCCTCGTCGGTGTGGGGGAGACGGAGATCCGGTCGCAGTTCGGACAACCACCGGCTGACGCTCTCGGTGGTGCCGGGTGGTGACGTCGATTCGAGCACCACGATCTCCCCGCCACGCAACTGCGGGGCGATCTGTTCGGTCGCCCGCCGCACGTACGACAGGTCGGCGGTGTGGTCGGCGTTGAACGGTGTCGGCACGGCGATGATGTACGCGTCGGCGAGGGGAACGGTGTCGGTCGCGCTCAACGTCCCCATGGCCACGGCGCCGGCCAGGCTCACCGCGAGATCGGGTTCGGCGAACGGCACCTCGCCCCGCGAGACGGCCGACACGATACGGGGATCGATGTCCACGCCGATGACGTCGATGTCGCGGGTCGCGAGGACGACGGCCGTCGGCAGGCCGATGTAGCCGAGTCCGACGACGGCGACGGTGCCGCTGAATGTGTCAGCCATGATGCTTCCTCGGGGTCGGGAGTTTCTCGGGACGCGGATAGGGCGGGGTGGTGCGGAAACGCTCGCGGGCGAGCAGGATCAGGAACGCGGTGTTGGTAGTGAGGTAGCGCCGCCACATCCGGCGCGGTTCCTGCAGGAGGCGGTAGGCCCACTCCATGCCGGCGCGTTGCCACCGCTCGGGTGCGCGCTTGGTGATCCCGGCGAGGACGTCGAACGAGCCACCCACACCGTGACGGATCGGGACGTCCAGCACGTCCTCCCAGCGCCGCAGGAAGTTCTCCTTGCGAGGGGAGGGCATGCCGAGGAACAGCATGTCCGCCCGGGATTCGCGGATGGCCCGGGCGAGCGCTTCCTCCTCCGATTCGTCGAAGTAGCCGTGGTGGGCGCCGGCGATCCGGAGTCCGGGGTACTTCGTGGTGAGGACGTCGACGAGGGCGTCGAGCACCGACTGCTCCGCGCCGAGCAGATAGACGGAGCGGTGTTCGGCGTCGGCCGTCGCGAGCAGCGAGGTGAACAGGTCGATTCCGGCGACGCGTTCGGGTAGTGGATATCCCAGGAGGTTGCCCGCCCACACGACCGCCTGCCCGTCGGCGAGGAGTATGTCGCACTCGAGCAGGGATTCGCGCAGGGCCGTGTCCTTGCGGAGACGAACGGTCTTCGCGGCGTTGACGACTCCGACGGTCATCGGTTCTCGGCGTTCGAGGGCGCCGCGGCATCGCGCCACGGCCTCGTCCATCGTGACGGCGTCGAGCGGCATCCCGAACAGGGTCGTCGCCGTGGGGACGCCGGTGGTGGGGTTCGCGGTCATCGGGTTCCTCCGAATTCGTTGCGCGGCAGCCACGCGTAGAGCATCCAGCCGAGTTCGTACGGGCGGCATTCGTAGTCCACGACTCCGGCGGGAAGGAGCCGATCGAGTCCCGAGAGTTCCGAGCCCGGGCGCAGCGCGGTGGTCGCGGCGGCAAGTGATCTCGCGGCCTTGCGCGGTTCGCGCCGGCCGACCTTGCGCCAGACGACGTCCTGGGACTCGCAGACGAGATCGGCCAGCGTCTCGGGATGACTCTGCAGCCAGTCGATCCCGAGTTCGATCGCGGCGGTGTGGTCGTCACCGCCGGCTGCGGCAAGATCGAACAGCACCATCGGCGCCATCGCGTGCTGATGGACGCTGTAGACGGGGAAGCGCTCGACCACGGTGTGTCCACGCGAGTCGTAGTGCCACCACCACTGGCCGGCCTCGCCCTGCAGTGCACAGATCCTGGTGGCGCACGCGTTCGCCGCGGCGAGCGCGACGTCGTCGTCCGTCGCCGCGGCCGTCCGGGCGAGTGCCTGCAGGGGATAGACCTGGTCGGCGAAGGAACCGATGTGCCGGCGCAGTCTGTTTCCCGTGCCCACGGGAATCATGTGGGGGAAGAGACCGCCGGGACCCTGCGCGGCGAGGATCCGTCGCTTCAGTGTCCGTACGAGATCGTCGGACTCGAACTGTGTGCGTGCGGCGAGTGCGGCGGTGAGCGCCCAGGACGCATCGACCGTCGCCAGGGGGCTGCCGCTCTCGCACCGGCTCCGGAGTTCCTCGTAGAGCGCGGAGTCGACCGAACCGGTGATCTCGGCGCAGGCCCACACGGCGAGGGCGAGGGCGCCGGTGTCGCGGTGGCCGCGGGCCCGGATCCCTGCGCGACGGGCGAGCTCCGCGGCCGTGTCCCCGTGCAGCGCGCTCCGCTGTGCGTGTTCGGGCAGCAGGTGCAGTCCGAGGGCGGCGATCGAGGTGTACCGCGTGCTCCGTCCCTCGAGCCGGAGTTCGGTGCCGAACGACGTCCTGACGCCGCGTGCGGTCTGGGGGGAGCCGTCCCCGTCGTACATGCGGGTGAGCCCGCGGACGGCGAGATCGGTCAACTGGATGACGCGTACGGCCGTCTCCGGTCGGGTGCCGGTCCGCGGTGGGGCGTGGTCCTTGTGCAGTCCTGCCGCAATCTTCATGGGAACTCCTTCGCGGGACGAATGCCGTGTCCGTGGAGTGGATGAAAGTCTGTGGATGGCGGAAATAAACTGATGTAAGGATAGCTACTGGGCTAGAAAAAGCCCTAGAGTTTGTTTAAGCCTTGTTGACGGACTTCGTATGTGTTTTAGTGGGATCACGATCGAAATCTCGGACCCATCGACATTCCTGTGCGGGGTCTACCGTCGGCCTGGCCTCCGTCGCCGAAGACAAGGTGTTGATCATGAAAGTGCTTCTGTCTCCCACCGTTTGCGCTCTCGGCCGCAGCACCGAGGGGGTGTGGGAGTCGTGATCGAGCTGATGCCGCGCAACGTTCGCGAGGTCGCGCTGTTCGGCGCCCACTGCGACGACATCGCCATGGGGGTCGGCGGCACACTGCTGACCCTGTCGGCGGCGTGCCCGAACCTGCGCGTGCGTGCCTTCGTCCTCTCCGGCGGCGACACTCCGCGCGAGATCGAGGAGAACCACGCGCTGCGAGCCCTGTGCCCCGGTGCGGACGTGATGGTCCGCGTGCTGGACATCCCGGACGGGCGTGCCCCGGGGTACTGGGAGGGAATCAAGATCGCACTCCAGTCCTTCCGCTACCACACCGAACCCGACGTGGTGTTCGCTCCACAGCGCGCCGACGCGCATCAGGACCATCGGTTGCTCGCCGAGATGGTGCCGACGGTCTTCCGCGACCACCTGGTCCTCGGCTACGAGATCCTCAAGTGGGAGGCGGACACGCCGGCCACCTCCGTGTACCACCCGCTCACCAGGGATGTCGCGGCGGAGAAGGCGCGTGTGCTGCTCAAGCACTATCCGTCGCAGACCGATCACGACTGGTTCGACGAGGAGTCGTTCCTGGGCCTGTCCCGTCTCCGCGGGGTGCAGTGCCGGTACCCGCACGCCGAGGCGTTCGTCCTGGAGAAGGCGGTCGTCCGGTTCGGCGGACAGGGCTGAGCGCCCTCACCACAACACGTCGGCCGGGTTCTCCGTGGAGGGGAGCCCGGCCAGCAGGTTCTTCCAGCTGCCGGCCGCGGCGTCACGTGCGCTGATCGTCGTCACCGGCAGTGGCCAGACGATGCCGAGGTCCGGATCGTCGTGCGCCACTGCGAGATCCTCACGCGGATCGTGCGGCCGGTCGATGCGGTAACAGACGTCGGTGACGTCGGCCAGCGCCTGGAAGCCGTGCAGGAAGCCCGGCGGTACGAAGAGGTGGGCAAACTCGACGTCGTCGAGCAGGAATGCCTGTGCGCGTCCGAAAGTGGGCGAGCCGGGGCGGATGTCGACCAGTACGTCGTGGATCGCCCCGTGCGCGCAGCGCACCAGTTTTGCCTCCCCGTCCCCGGAGCGGCCGTGCATGCCGCGCACGACGCCCCGGGCCGAGCGGGACTGCGAGTCCTGCACGAAATCGGATGCCCGGACGGCCGGCGAATTCGGACGGCTCCGGAGGTAGTCGTCGAATTCGGCCGCGTCGAAGGTGCGGGTGAACAGACCTCGATCGTCGCGGAACGGCTCCGGGCGGAGAACGAGAACACCCGCCAGGTCGGTGGTGTCGATACGCATCGCAGGTCTCCCTCGTCTACGGGATGGGAAGGTGCGTCAGACCGGCGCGTTCAGACGGACGGCCACCCGACCGGCAGCACTCGTCAGTCGCTGCTTTGCCGGGTACAGCATCCGGACCGGGCCGGGCGCCACCGTGACGGACGCGAGCGCGACCGCGGCACGCAGGGAACGCCGGTGGGTGAAGGCGTCGCGGGCCGCGATCCGGGCGGCGGGCAGATCGTTGCGGAGGAAGGCGGACCGGGCCCGGCGCAGTGCCTGGTCGTAGCGGAGCCGGCGCACCGTCTCGTCCAGGGCCTCGTGCTCCTCGGGAGTCGTCGCCAGGGCTGCGCCCGCCTGGAACGACCGGATCAGCTGCCGTTCGAAGGTCGCGACGGTGGTCTCGTCCCGCGAATCCGAGTCGCCGCGCAGGCGGTACCGGGCCAGCCGGTCGGGCAGCATCTGCACCTCGAAACGGTCGGCGAGGCGGAGCCAGACGATCACCGACTCGTCGACGTCCTCGATGCCCGACGCGTAGGCGTTCACCGCGGACCACGCCTCGCGCCGGATCGCCGCCGTGTAGTAGGGGACCTCGCCGCCGAGGACGTCGAGCAACGAGAGGCGTCCGCGCCCCCGGCGGTTCCCACCGGCCCCGATCGACCGCATGTATCCGGTGGGCAGCAGTCCCTCGGAATCGGTGAACAGGTGGGCGTCCACCGCGACGGCGTCGATCTCCGGCCGGGCGTCGAGCACGGCACCGACCCGCGTGCAGAAGCCCGGCATCAGATGATCGTCGCTGTCGAGAACGCACAGGTACCGCCCGCGTGCCGCCTTCGCCGCCGCGGCGATCCCGCCCGCGTAGCCGCGATTCTCCTGTCGCACCAGGATGATCCGCGGGTCGTTCAGGTACCGCCCGACCACGCGGGCCATGTCGTCCGACATGCCGTTGTCGACGATCACGTGTTCCCAGTCGTCCCGTTTCTGCGCGAAGACGGATTCGATCGTCTCGGCGACGTAGTCCTCGGTGCGGTAGGCGGTGGTGAGGAAGCTGAAGGTCGGTTCCATGCTCGGACTCCTCGGAGAAACTGTGGGGATCAGGCGGGTGCTCAGGAAACGGGGTGGGCGACGTCCTCTCGCTGCACGTGGCCGGGCGGATCGCCGCTCGGCAGGAGGGTGTGGAGGTGGGCGCCGTCCTCGTCGCGCCATCGGACGGTGATCGCGTCGTCGCGCAGGTCGACGCCCAGGTCCGACACCGCCGGCTCCTCGGCATTGCCCGGCGTCAGTGCCGTCACCAGCGCGACCGGGGTCTGCGCGTGCACGACACTGCCGACGAGCCATGCGGGGACGCGGGATTCGAGCCGGTGCGACCACCAGCCCAGGTTCGTGTCGGTGTCACCGCGGATCTCGCTGCGGACCGGTTCTCCGGAGGACGCGGCGTAGGCGAGCTGCAGGACAGGGGAACCCTCCCGAAGGGCGAGATGGCCGCACCCGGCGGGCCGGACGTCGAGGGAGGGGTGCAGCGGCCAGGCGGTGCGGAACTCGTGGTGGCCGGTGCCGGTGAACAGGTCCACCACCACGGCGGTGACACGGTCGGGTGGTGCGATGAGCCACCTGCGGTGCACGACGGGTTCGTCGAGCCGGAGGTAGCCGTCGTGTTCGGCGTCCACGACGCCGGCTGCGGTGTCCACGGAACGGGTGTGCACCCGCGCGTGCCGCCGCCAGAGGAAGGCGCCGCCGATGACGGATTGGTCGAGTCCGTCCACCGAGGCGGTCGGGTGGGCCCGCGTGCCCCGATGTGCGGACCGCCAGTCGGGATGGCCGTAGTAGCTCGTCACGCCCGGATGTCCGACGAGCTCGTGGCCGTCGGCACTCAGGGTGACCGCGAGGGCGTCGGCGTGGCCGTGCGCCGCGATCGACAGGTATCCGAGCGGACCGACGTCCATGGTGATCCGGCGTCGCCCGGAGCGCAGCACCACGAGGCCGCCGTCGGGTGCGTGGAAGCTGCCGAGGGGTTCGCCGCGGGCGGACGCGTCCTCGGTGGCGTCCGTGGCGGCGGCGAGCCACCCGGCGGCCGGCGGACACGTGCCGGCCCGAATCGCGTCGGGCGTGCCCAGCACGGATCCCACGAGACCGAGGTGATCGCGGACGGTGCGCACCGGCGACGCGTCGAGGCGCAGGGCGAACCCTTCGTCGTCGTCCCCGTAGCGCGGTGCCGGGTCGTGGTCTCCGACCACCGCTGCGAGATACCGGGCGCTGCGCGTGACCGCGTTCGTGAGCAGGACGGGCGCGTATCCGTCACGTCGCCGGAGCATCTCGGCGACGAGGAGCAGCAGTTCGGCGGTGAACATCTGATAGCCCACGGCCTGTTCGGCGCCGCTGCCGTCGGGCAGAATCTGCCGGTCGGCTTCCGCGCACAACGCGGTGACGGCATCGCGCTCCCATCGCGGGGAGGGCCGCAGATCGGGGAACAACAGCGCCACTGTGGCGAGACCCGCGAGTTCACCGATGAGGTGATTGTTCGCCGAGCTGTACAACGAGCGTTCGGCCCAGCACCGGCGGGCGCTCTCCGCGAGCATGCACACGACGGCGCGGAAGCGGGCGACGGTGAGACGCGGACTGTGCCGCAGTCCCTGCAGCGCGACGGCCACCGAGATCGCGCGGATGCCCGCTTCGAATGCTCCGCGCCAGGCGATGCCGCGTCCGGGGGGATTGGCGGCGATCCACGAGTCCAGCTGGTCGAACGCCTCGGCGGCGTAGCGATCGTCGCCGTTCAGGAGCCAGGCCTGCGCCAGCCACGGAAGGTGCTGCAGCCGGTTCAGTTCCCAGATCCACTTCGGGTCGCCGGCCGCGGTGCGGTGATCGATGCGGTGACCGGGCAGTGTCGGCCAGTCGATCCCGCCGATGGGGTCGTGATTCCAGTCGATCTCCGGCCCGAGTGCCGCCTCCGGATAGCCGAAGTAGGCGAAGCGGTGGTCGAGAACCCGATCCGCGGCGACGAGCGTCGCGGTGGCGATCTCGCTTCCGGCGAGGGCATCGGCCTGTTCGGGGTCGAGGAGGACGGGGCGGCCCTCGGCTGCACGGAAGCGGTCGAGGGTGCCGCACCAATCGAGATCGGGTCCGACGAGCTGGGCTTCGGTGAACGATCGGGACGGAAGTCGCTGTCCGACCACGCGACGTATCCGCCATTCGATCTCGGCGGCTTCCATCGCGCGGAGCCGATGCGCGTACCAGGTGAGTCGTTGCACGAGACCTCCGTTACGAGGTGATCGACAGGGGAGCTGCACGGTCCGGAATCCCACCGTAGCAAAATCAGAGTCTGTAGATTGCCGCTTAATCAGACTACAGGTATGTTTAGCGCGAGCGTATCCGAACCGAAGGTGGTCCCATGGCACCTCCGAAGAAACTCGTCGCCGTCCAGCACCGCGTGCGACGCATGCATCCCCTTGCCACCCCGATGAGCCGTGAACTCCGCAGGATCGCCACGGCGAACCCCGACGAGATCCGCGCCTTCCAGGAGGGCCGGCTCCGCGCGATGACGCGATGGGCGGCCGTCGCCTCGCCCTTCTACCGGCAGTGGTTCCGCCGCGAGAAGGTGGACCCGCGCGGGATCCGCACCCTCGACGACCTGCGGCACCTGCCCGTCCTCCGCCGCAACGACCTGATGGAGCGTCCCGAGACGTTCCGGGCCTATCCCGCGCGCACGATGTGGGAGGCCCATTCGAGCGGGACGTCGAGCCGGGCCGTCACCGTCTACCGAACCCCGGGCTCGTCGGTCTACGAGATGCGGGTGCTCGAGCGACAGTGGAGCTGGTTCGGGCTCCCGCACGCCCCTCACCGGGTGACGCTGGGCGGCAGCGACTTCGCGGCCGACCGTCCCGGAAACCCGACCGAGATCGTCCCCGGCGCGCGACAGTTGCTGGTGTCGAGCTACCGGCTCACCCCCGACGACCTGCCCACGATCGTGCGGGACATCCGCAGGTTCGGTCCCGATGCGATCGACGGCTGGCCGTCGAGCATCTGTCTGCTCGCGGAACTGCTGTACGAGCACGGGGAGCGCCTCCCGATGCGCGCCGTCCTCACGTCCTCCGAGACGATGCGGTCCGCCCAGCGCGCCCTGATCCGCGAGGTCTTCGGCGGTCCGATCGTCGATCACTACGGTCAGACGGAGCGCGTCGCGATGGCGGGCACGTGCGAGGCGGGCACGATGCACATCTTCCCCGACTACGGCATCGTCGAACTCGAACCCGTCCCCGGTGTCCCGGACAGATGGGAGATCATCGGAACACCCCTGCACAACTGGGGATTCCCCATCTTCCGCTACCGAACGGGTGATCTCGTCGGACCGGCACCGGCAGGCGGGTGCGCGTGCGGCCGGGCGTTCCCCACCCTCGGAGCCCTCGACGGGCGGGTCGAGGATGCGTTCACCACCGTGGACGGCAGGCCGCTTCCGTTGCCGTCGACCGTGATCGACGACGTCACCGGTGTCCGCGAAGCTCAGATCGCGCAACTCGCTCCCGGACGGTTCGAGATCCGCATGGTTCCGGGCGTGGGTTTCGACGCCGAACGCATCGAGCAGCAGTACAGGCGCAACGTCGAGCGTCTGTTCGGCCCGGGGCAGGAACTCCGCGTGGTGACCCTGGACGCCGTACCGCGCACCGCATCCGGAAAACTCAAGACGGCCGTGGTGGAGGGCGGGGGAGACCGCGCCGTTCCGGCGGCCGTGGCCGAGGCCTTCGCCGGCTATCGCCTGGGCCCGGGAGAGTGAGGCGTCATCCCGTGAACAGGAGAACGGGACGCCACGCCGGCTTGGGAGGAGCGAAGGGCCGTACGGTGTCCCGCATCCTGTTCGTCGTGCTCGTGACGACGTCGTCGCTGTCGTGTGCGGCCCCGACCGCGCGCGACACCACCGCGGACGCGGCATCGACGGCGGTGATGTCCCTGCCGGGCATGCCCACGACCGCGGCGGCGACCG
Source organism: Rhodococcus sp. PD04 (assembly GCF_035918275.1). Lineage (NCBI taxonomy): Bacteria > Bacillati > Actinomycetota > Actinomycetes > Mycobacteriales > Nocardiaceae > Rhodococcus > Rhodococcus sp. PD04. The sequence continues at coordinate 194,326 of NZ_CP142143.1, forward strand.
GTGAGCCGACCTTCCCGAGAACCGCCACCTACTATCTCGATCAGGATCGCCTGCCCCCGATGGAGGAGCTCGCCCGCTACGATCTCGTGGTTCTCGATCACGAATGGGCACATCGTGTTCCGGAGTCGTATTTCGACGGGCTCCGGTCGCGGAATCCGCGCATCCGGTTGCTCGCATACATGAACCTCGTCGACCTTCCGGGAGCATTGGGATCGCCGGGATACTGGGCCGACCGGTACGCACTGTGGCAGTTCGACGGTCCGAACAGCAGCACCTTCCCGGAGGAATGGCTCGCCATCACGGCGTCCGGGGAGCCGGTCAGCGAGTGGCCCCGGACGACGATGACCAACCTCACCGACGTGGCGCCGCAAGTCGACGGCAGGATCTATGCCGAGTACGCCGCGGAGTGGGTCGCCGATCAGGTCTGGTCCACCGGGATCTGGGACGGTGTCCTCCTCGACGTCTGGGGAGATCGGATCTATTCGGCCGACGCGGACGCGTGGGACATCGACGGCGACGGTGTGGACGAACCGGATTCGCAGATCTACGGTCTCGATGGGCCGTGGGCGCGGGGACTCACCGTGGCGGAACGGATCATGAGGGAGCGCATGCCCGGCGCGATCATCGTCGCGAACGGTGACCGCAGCCCGGTCGACGGCCTGCTCGACGGACGGGCCTGGGAGAGTTTCGCGGATCCGATGGCGGATCGCGACCCGGGCATGGACCTCGACATCTATCTCGAGACGACTGCCGGCGAGGGGCACCGGCCGCCGGGAATGTGGATGACGATCGACCGCCTGGGTGCGGGCCGGAGTGTGGCGGACACCTATCGACGAGCCCGCTTCTTCCTCACGGCCACGCTCCTGAGGGACGGCTACTGGGCGCCGATGCTCCTGCACTACGGCAGCACCGCCTACTACGACGAGATGGACGGCGCGGGACTCGGTCCCGGTTATCTGGGTCTGCCCGTCACCGACGCGGCTCTGCAGGGCGACGCGGGGCGGGCCGTGCTCCGCCGGGACTTCGAGAACGGGATCGTCCTCGTGAACAGCGGCGACAATGCCGAACACGTGTACCTCGAGCGCCCCTACCGTCACCTGCGGGGAACGCAGGACCCGAGTGTCAACGACGGCAGCATCACCGAGGAGGTCGTGCTCGAACCGCTGGACGGACTCATCCTCCTGCGGACGGACTGACCCGGACCGATCTGCCCGTCAGTTCGGTGAGCAGGGTTTCGAACGACCGCGCGGTCCGGGAGATCCGGTACTCGCGTTCCGCGCGTTCGCGGCCGTTCGCGCCGAGGCGGCGCGCGAGTGGCCGGTCGGCGGCCAGCACGCACAGTCGTTCCGCGAGTGCCGAGGCGTCTCCGACCGGGACGAGGAAACCGTCGGTCCCGTCGGTGACCATGTCGGGCAGGCAGCCGCATTCGGTGGCCACCACCGGAAGCCCGGCGGCCATGGCCTCGATGACCGTGATGGGCGCACCTTCGTGGACCGACGACAGTGCCGACACGTCCAACCCGGGCAGCAGTGCCCGGACGTCGCGGCGCACCCCCGTGAACACGGTCCGGTCGGCGATCCCGAGATCGTCGGCGAGCGAACGTAGTTCGGACTCCCTCTCACCACCACCGATGACCAGCAGTCGCAGCTCGGGGTGGGTGCGGGTGGCGATCCGCACCGCCTCGAACAGCACCTGGTGGGCCTTCTGATGGCTCAGCCGCGCGACGATGCCGACGGCGAACGCGTCGGGGGGCAGTCCGAGCACTGCGCGTGCCCGGTCGCGGTCCTCCTCGGTGGGTGGGTCACCGATGTCGATCCCGTTGGTGATGACCACTTCTCGTGTGCGCGACCACGGCCGGCGGGCGACCCCCTCCTCGCGGCGCAGATAGTCTCCCTGACGCGGTCCCAGCAGTACGAGGGCGTCGGAGAGGAAGAGGGTGGACACCGCCCACCGGGGAAGACACCGCTTCCCGATGCTCGTCAGATCCATATCGTGCGCGGCAACGAGATTCGCGGGTGTCCCGGTAAGTCGCGCTGCGAGCCTGCCGAGGGCCAGGGCGGCATGGTGGTGGTGTGTCACGAGCACGGCATCGGTGCGGTCGGTACGCAGCATGCGCACGAGCCGCGTCAACCGGCGCGGATCGTAGGGGCCGGATCGGGGGACGACCTCCACCTCGAATCCCGCGCGCCGGTACTCCTCGGCGAGCGGACCTGCTTCGCGCAGGCATACGAGACGGGGGCGCACGACCGACGGATCGAGGTGGCGGAACACCTCGAGCATGAGGACCTCGACGCCCCCGACGAATGTCTGGTCCAGCACGAGCGTCAGACGGACGGGGTCCGTCCGTTCGGCTCGCTCCGCCGGCCGTGCGGGTCGCACGATTCGGGACCGTGCGGGTCGCACGATTCGGGACCGTGCGGCTTGCATGAGGGCGGTCTGGGCGCCCTCGACGCTTCGGAGGAGTGTGAACTCCGATTCCACGCGTTCCCGCGCGGCCCGCCCCATCTTGCGGGCGAGTTCGGGATCGTCGAGCAGTTCGAGCATCCCGTCGGCGAGTGCGCTTTCGTCGCGGGCCGGGACGAGCCGGCCGGTGACCCCGTCGACCAGCATCTCGGGGACGCCGCCGACGGCCGTGCACACCGCGGGGCGTCCGGACGCCATGGCTTCGAGCAGGGCCATGGGGAAGCACTCGATGCTGTACGAGGAGAGGGCGACGAGATCCAGGGCGCGGAGGATGCGCGGGATGTCGCCGCGCGCACCGGTGAAGACGACGTTCGCGCGCAGACCGGCGGCGTCGACGATCGCTTCGAGGTCCTCGCGGCACGGACCGTCGCCGATGACGAGGAAACGGGCGTCGGGGCGCACGTCGACGACCCGCCGTGCGGCCCGGAGGAAGCAGGCGTGGTCCTTCTCCGGACGCAGCGCCGCGACGATGCCGACGGTGGGGGCGTCCGTCGGCACCCCGAGGTCGGGCAGCACGCTCCGATCGTCGGTGGTGTCGTACAGCGACGGATCGACCCCGTTGTACACGACGGTGATCTTGTCGGGCGGGTAGCCGAGATCGTCGGTCATGAACGCGCGCTGGGCCTCGGCCACACCGAAATAGGAGTCGGTGATCGGATCGAGGCACCGGTCGATCATCTGCCGGAGCCGGCCGCGGGGTTCGGGATCGCCGCAGTGGTGGACCCACACCACGACGTGCGGAACCCGGGCGAGGAAGGCCGCAGCCCGTCCCAGCGTCTCGGCGTTGTATCCCCGCGTGATCACGATGTCGGGACGGAACCGGCGCATCTGTCGCACCAGATCGACCAGGGCGCGCACCACCTGCCGCTTGGTCCTGCGCAGCGCCGTCGCTGGAATCGACGATCCGGCCAGATCGGAGAACAGCGCGCCGGGCTCTCCGATGCAGACCGCACACGAGGTGAAGCGCTGTGGGTCGAGTCGCGGGAGCAGGGTGGTGACGTGCCGTTCGGCACCGCCCACACCGAGATCCGGCACGACGTACATCAGTCGCAGCGGACGGGACATCTGCCGACCTCTCTGTAGAGGGCGTCGAAACGCCGTGACACGACGTCGACGTCGAATTCCGTGCACACCCGACGCCAGGCGCCGGCGCCGAGACGGGCCCGCTCCCCGTCGTCGGTGACGACCTTCCGGAGGGCGGCGGCGAGCGCGTCGGGATCGTCGGGTGGGACGAGGATTCCCGAATCGGCGTCGACGAGATCGGGGATCCCGCCGACCGGACTGGCCACCACGCACAGCCCGGCCGCCATGGCCTCGAGGATCGCCATCGGCTGACCTTCGTTCCGGGACGGCAGCACGAGGATGCGGCTGTCCCGGAGCAGTCCGGAAACCTTCTCGGGCGCCGTCCATCCCGCGATGGTGACGGTGTCGTCGATCCCGAGTTCGGCTACCTGCTGTGCGGCCGCCTCGACGGCACCGTCACCGGCGATCGTCAGATGGGCGCCGGAGACCGCTCCTTCGTGCGCGAGTCGCGCCCACGCCTCGAGCAGGACGAAGGTGCCCTTGCGTTCGCCGACTTCGCCGAGGAAGAGCACGTTCACCGGTCGTCCGTCCGGCAGTTGGGAGACGGGCGTCCGGGGCCGGACGGCATTGGGAACGACGACGATCCGGGCGCGGGGTGCGATTTCCTGTAGTCGGCACGCCCACCTCTCCCCGAGTGCGACCACTGCGTCGGCCTCGGTGAGGGTCGCGCGGATGACGGCCCGGGCGGGCTTGGGGCACAGGGAGTAGAAGCGGTGGAACTCGGCGCCGTGGACGTGGAGGATCACCGGGATGCGGGCGGCGCGTGCAATCCACGCCAGCGTGGCCTTCCGGACGAAGCTCCCGTACGAGGCGGTGTGGAGGTGTACGACGTCGGGTCGCCTCCGGATCACCGTGTAGGTGAACGAGACCAGCCCGACGGCGAAGGCGACGATCCGGAGGGGGATCGAACCGTTGCGATGTGTGCCGATGTGTTCGATGTGCCAGTCGCTCCACAGTTCGGTGCCCTGCATCGTGCGGACGAACGAGGCGACACCGCCTCGGGTCGACGTGCTGGTGGAGACCCACAGCGCCCGTGGGGCATTCATGACGAGACCTCCTCCGGGGATCTCTCGGGATCCCGCTTCCTCGGGACGAACCGGTCGGACCATCCGATCGCCACACCGGCGATGAGCAGTGCCATCGCGTTGGTGACATCGAAATTGCGGAGTTCGGCGGTGAATCCGGTGACGAGCAGGCAGAGCACGGCGAGGACCGCCGCGATCGCGAGCGGCTGCCCGGTGAGCCGGCCCGGTGGCAACCTGCGGTAGGCGCGGACGAGTCGGGCGACGAGCAGCACGAGCACCGTGATCCACAGCAGCCCACCGACGATGCCGAGTTCGGCGAAGATCCCCAGTTCCGTGAAGTGGGCGTCGATGCCGAATCCGCCCTCCCACGGGATGCTCGGTCCCCACGCCCGGTGGAAGAAGGTGTTGACGGACACGAAGCGCGCGACACCCCATCCGGTGAGTGGTTCCTCGCGGATCGCCCAGAAGGCCGTCGCCATCGCGTTGAGCCGGTCGTGGATCTCGCTCGTCGAACCCACGCCGCCGGCCTTCCGGTCGGCGCTGGTGAAGGTCGACCAGTTCATCGCGACCGCGACCACCATCGCCGTGGCCGTCAGGGCGAAGGCGCGACGGAAGCCGCGGGCACACAGCAGGCCGACGAGGACGACGATCCCGAACGCCAGCCACACCGCGCGTGTATAGGTGAGGAAGACGCCGTAGGCGCAGGCCACGGAGATCACGGCGGCGAGTCGCCGGAGCCAGACGGGTTCGGATCTCTGCGAGGCCAGGACGACCGTGACGATGAAACCGAAGATGAGGATCGTCCCGTTGCCGACGGGCTGATTGGTGACACCCACCGCGCGGCCCGGCCAGTGCTCGTTCTCGAGCATGTAGCGCGGCCACACCAGAGCGGTCGGACCTTTGAGCTGGAAGATGCTCATCATCGCCGAGAACGCCGCGATGCCGGTGACGGTCCAGAGCATGCCCCGCACCGCACGCTCCCGGTCGAAACTCAGGCGGCCCATGACGAAGACGGCGAACGGGATGACCGTGCCGATGATGATGAAGCGCGACACCGAGGTGGGCTGACCGGTCAGGGGAACCACCGCGGGGAAGCGGTGCGAGGCGAACATCGACCAGAAGTTCCACAGGACGAACAGACCCATGAAGATCTCGAGCATGCCCAGCTGCCGGATGCGATCGGGGCGCACGGTGATCCAGAGCCCGAACGACCCCAGCGCGACCGCGAAGAGGAAGACGAACAGATCCACGGGCAGCATGGGGATCTCGGGTGTGGGGAGCCGGAAGAACATCGCGACGATCAGCACGAGCACCGCGGTGGCCGGGTGGTAGACCGCCGCGGCGACGACGGCCAGTCCCACCGCTCCGGGCAGGATCAGCGCGAGCAGTTCGCCCGGGAGGACGAATGCGGCCAGGGCCGCGGCGACGAGCAGGCCTGCGGCAGTGACGGCCCTGAGTGCCGGCCGTCCGAACCGGGCTCCCGACGATCGGATGCCCGGCCGGACGGCCCCTGCGGTGGTCATGGTGTTGCACCCGGCTCGCCGGACAGCAATATCTCAGCGCCCCGGCCGGGGCGATGGCCGTTGGACGAGGTCGTCGTCGTGTCGGGACAGAGACTGTCGATCTGTTCGTAGCGCACCGTGGCGAGGGACTCGCCCCGCCTGCCCCGGCGGAACAGACGGCGGACGAGCGAGCGGCCGGTGCGGGGGTCGACGAGTACGGCACCGAGCAGTTCGGCGTCGGCGAGCAGTTCGACGGCCTCCCGGGTGGGACCGACCCGTCCCGAGCGCCGATCCAGGACGAGCACGGTCCGGTCGCTCACTACACACGCGGAGTGGGCGAACGAGTCCTCGGTGAGCGGCGGGACCTCGACGATCACGAGGTCGGCGTCGGCCCGGAGTCGCCGCAGGAGGTGGGTGAACCGTTCGCGGTTGAGCGGGGCGTCCGGATCGTCGAGGAGATCCCGGACGAGCGCCGTGCGTACCGCGACGGCATCGTCGGCCGCGGTGCGTTCCTGCACCGTGACGGTGTGCAGGTCGGCGTGGAGCAGGACGACGCGCTCACCCTCACCGGCCCAGAATTCGGCGATCGCCCGTGCCACCTGACCGGTCGCCGGTGTGCGGTTCGGTGATGCGACCGCCAGGGTCCCCGGCCGCGGTATCCGGCGGTGTCCGGCGCGGGTCGCGAGGCGGACGAAGCCGAGATGCCGCGCGCGGCCCTTGCGGCGGCTTCCACCGCGAGGGATCTCGACGACCGGATTCACTCCCGTCCTCGTGTGCACGTCGTGCGAGGTGCCGAGGGTGGGGGAGAACAGGGCGGCGAGCACTGCGGCGACGGAGCCGAGGACGAGGCCGCCGAGAAGTCCGACCAGCACGTTGCGGGACATGCTCGGTTCCGACATCGCGATGCCGGCGTCGGGCTGCAGGACCTGGAGCTGGTTGGTCGAATCACCCTGCAGCTGCTGGATCAAGGTCTCGAGTTCGATGATCCGCTGGGTCGTGTAGGCGGGATCGGCACCTTCGGTGAGCAGCCGGCGCCGTTCGTCCAGTTGGCTGCGGAGTGCATCGAGGGAGGCGTCCTTCTCGGCCCGCCGCACCGCGTCGACGTCCCACCGGAAGTTCGTGGCCAGTGCCAGGGCGGCGTCCTTGGCCCCCACATCGGTGCCGGTGGTGGCCTCGACGAAGATCATCGAGCTCGCCGCGGCGGTGCGTGCCTCGAAGGTCGTGCCCGGCGGAAGGTCGGTCGAATCCCGAAGTCGCGCTTGGTAGGCGGGATCGTTGAACAGGTCGATGTAACCCCGCACCATGACGGCGTCCTCCTCGGGGACACGTCCCGGCGAGGAGACGATCAACACCGTCCGGCCGGTGTAGCTCGGTTCGGCGGTGTAGGTGCTCACGGCCGACGCGATCACGGCTCCGAGCGTGATGAGAAGGACGAGGGGCCAGAAGCGGCGGATGCGTTGAAGTTGGATCCCGACGGTCGTCGCCGTGTCGAGTGTATCGGCGTCGGTCGTGGTGCTCGTGTGTGTCATGGGGTACCCCAGGTCCTCGGGAGACGACGCTTCAAAAACAATCTCTGAGTCTCTTTTTACACGATAGAACAGAGTTCTAGTTTGTTAAATCCCGAGCTTGGTGGATTATGGATTCAAACCGTACCCCTGAGACTGATTCTGAGTATGCTTCGCTACACCGCACCGCCGGGAACTCCCGGACCCTCTCTCATCGAGGATCGGATCATCGGATGATCGACAATCATTTCGGACTGCACTCGGACGAACCGGCCGCGCGACCGGTCCGCATTCTCATCGAGAGCAGCGAGTACTGGCTTCGCAACAACGGCGACCTGGCGATGCTCGAGGTCACGATCACGCGCCTGCGTCGCAGATGGCCCGACGCGCAGATCGGCGTGCTCACCGACATCCCGCTCCTGCTCCGCGCCTACCACCCGACGGCGAAGGGGATCACCGTCCTCTCGACCGACCCCTGGGCCGAACCGACGGTCGCGGAGGACTTCTTCGCCGCACTGGGACCGCGCATCGTCGGCCCGGTCGCCCTCGGCGCGGTCCGCTTCCGGGTGTGGTTTCCGCAGAAGGCGCGCGGACTGCGCCGGCGGATCGAGCGGCTCCTCCACACGCGTCTCCCGTCCGAACAGGCCGTGGAAGCGCCCGTCTCCGCGAGTGAGGCGGCCGCTTGCCGCCCGGTGCACCCGGGCAGCGCGGCCGCCGTCGAGAAGGCCTCCCTCCTGCTCGTGCTCGGAGGCGGCTACATCACCGATTCCGATGCCGCCCAGGCCCACCGTGTCTTCACCCTCATCGAGCACGCCTGCGACCACGGTGTTCCCGTCGCCATGGTCGGCCAGGGCCTCGGACCGCTCGACGACCCCCTCCTGCAGAAGCGCGCGGCCGAGGTGATGCCGCGCGTCGACTTCGTCTCCCTGCGGGAGAACCTCCGCGGCCCGGTCATCCTCGAACGGGCCGGTGTGCCGGACGATCGAATCCTCGTCACCGGCGACGACGCGATCGAACTCGCCTACACCGAATGCGACACCGGCCCCGGAACCGACATCGGCGTGTGCCTGCGTCTCGCCGCCTACGCACCCGTCTCGGAGATCGCCCGCGACACCGTCCGCAGGGTCGTACAGGCCGTGGCCACCGAGTACTCCTCGACGCTGGTGCCGCTGATCATCGCGGAATACCGCTCCCAGGATCGCCGTTCGACGCTGCCCATCGTGCGCGGAGCGGACTCGGTGGCCGAACCGCCGCCCCGGTACACCTCGCCCGGACAGCTCGTCGATCAGGTGTCGAGGTGCCGCGTCCTCGTGACCGGCGCCTACCACCTCGCGGTGTTCGCCCTCTCGCGGGGAATCCCCGTGGTCGCCCTGTCGTCGACCCGCTACTACGACGACAAGTTCCGCGGCCTCGAGGACATGTTCGGCGGTGGCCTCACCCTGCTGCACCTCGACGATCCCGCGTTCGGAAGCAAACTCGCGGATGCGATGCGCACCTCCTGGCAGCAGGCGGACGAGGTCCGCGGTCGTCTGCGTGCCCGTGCCCGGGAGCAGATCCGCCTGGGACACGTGGCCTTCGAACACGTCTTCGCGCTCGCCGAACGGGCGCGGGTCGAGAACCACTGAGACCACTGGGATCACCGAGCAGTACAGGTCGGAAGGATGTCGCCGGAGTGAGCAGCACGACCCCCGAAGAGACGGACCCTGCGGGCCGGCCGGTGGAGACCGGCCCGTCCGGGCGGTCGCTGATGTCCTCGATCGGACGGGTGGCCGGCGCGTCGACCGTCGCGTTGCTCTTCTGCGAACTGGTCTCGCTCGCCCAGACCGTCGCCCTCGCACGCCTGCTCACCCCGGCCGAGATCGGCATCTTCGTCGCGGGAACGGTTCTCACGACCTTCTTCGGCACATTCGTCGAAGGCGGACTGCGGTCGGGGCTCATCCAGCGCGACACCGACGTCGCCGACGCGGCCGAGACCGTCTTCCGCGTGACCCTGCTGGCCGGGATCGTCATGAGCATCGGCGCGCTCGCGGCCGCACCCGTGATCGGGGCGATCTTCGACAGCACCACCGCGGGCCTGGTCGCCGCCGCGACCTCCGGAGTACTGCTGGTCTACTCGGTCGCCAACGTGCCGGAAGCCATGCTGCAACGCGAGTTCAGCGTCAAGAGGCGACTGATCGTCGGGCCCGCCGTAGCCGTCAGTTACGCGACGGTCGCGGTGTCGACGGCCGCCCTCGGCTGGGGCGTGTGGAGCATGGTGGCCGGCACCTACGTCTCGTACATCACCCTGGTGATCTCCGTCTGGGCGATCACCAGTTGGCGGCCGGGTCGCGGCCGTGCCTCGTTCGTCCTCTGGCGCGAACTCGCCCGCTACGGAGCACCTCTCGTACTCGGAATGATCGGATCACGCGTGCAGGCGGCGACCGAGGCGGTGGTGGTCGGCCGAGGACTCAGCGCCTCCGACCTCGGTTTCTTCCGGTACGGCCAGCGGATCGCCCGGATCCCGGCCATGGCGATCATCGAGATCGGCTCAGTCGCACTGTTTCCCGCTTTCTCTCGGATCGCCAAGGATCCGGACCGACTCGTCTCGGCCTATCTGCGCGCCCTGCAGTGGGCGACCATCGGAGCCGCCGCGTGTTCCGGACTGATGATCGCCGCCGGCACGCCCGCCGTCGTCGTCGTACTGGGGGAGCCGTGGCGCGGCGCCGGACCGGTGGTCGTCGCCCTGGCCGGTCTCAGTCTCGGCAAGGCGTTCATCTGCGTGAGCGAGGAGATCATCAAGGGATGTGGCCGGACGGGCCTGCTGAACTGGTACACGCTCACCGAGGTCGGTGTGGGCCTGGTGCTCCTGCTCGTGTTCGTCGGTCTGTTCGGCCTCGTCGGAGCAGCGCTGTCGGTGTCGATCACGGCCATCGTCGTGGGGATCGTCGTCATGGCCCTCGCGAAGAGATGCATCCCCGTGTCGCTCTCGCAGCTCGCCGGCGCGATCCTTCCCCCGTTGCCCGCCGCGGCAATCGCGACGGTGGTGCTCTGGTTGTTCGAACACCATCTCGCGCACAGTGATACACACCCCACCCTCGTTGCCGTCGCCTTGCTGGCACTCGACGCACTCGTCTTCGCAGCCGCCTATCTTCTGGCGCTCGGCGTGTTCGCGAGATCCGCCACGACCGACCTGGTCGGCACGGTCCGCCGACTTGTCGCAACCGCCGTCAGGACGAGGAGGGATACCCGTGTCGATTCCTAGAGCCCATCCCGAGAAACAGGGTTCCGCCGATCTCGCCGCGGTCGCGCGATCCGGGGAGGTGGTCCGGCTCCGGCCCCCGCGGTTCTCGGACCATCGGGAGTGGCGCCGGATCCGCCTGCGCGATCGGGCCATCATCGAACCGTTCTGGGCGTCGAGTCCGCTGTCCTGGGAGGCGCGGCACACCCAGGAGGAATGGGTGCAGGAGTGCCTGCACCTGCGCTCCTCCCGCCGGTCGCGCGGTTTCGTGATCGAGGTCGACGGGCATTTCGCCGGACAGGTCAACCTGTTCGGCATCGATCACGCGAGACGCTCTGCGGAACTGGGTATCTGGATGGATTCGGCGGTGGGCGGCCGGGTCATCGGGCACCTCGCGGTGTCCATCCTGATGGATTACGCGTTCACCACCTTGGGGCTGTACCGGCTCACCGCTCCGATCTGTGTCGACAACCTCCCGGCCGCCCGCGGCGCGGACCGGATCGGGTTCGTCCGGGAGGCGACGATGAAGAAGTCCTTCGCAGCAGGAGGTCGTCGCAAGGACCACATCCTGTTCGCCATGACGGCCGACCGGGTGCCCGGTGGGGGACTGACCGCGCGGTGGTCCGATCCCTCGACCCCCGTCGTCCTGCCGGTGTGTTCCGTCGACCGGCGCATCTCGCCGAGAAGTCTCACGACGGGCTGCCGCTACGTGCTCGGCACCGCGAAGCGGCTGGCTCCCGGGCGAACAGCGCTGCAGGCGGCGCCCGCCCACGTCAGTGGGCTGATCCTGCGACCGGTCCACGCCCTGTCTCCCCCTCCGCTGCGGCGACCCCGTCGGGACGACGAAGCCGTCCTGGAAGGGGTGTGGCAACCGAGCTCACCGTGGGCGGGCTGGTCGGGGCACGCCTTCGGTTACCGTGTCGAGAAGGCCGGTCGGCACCTCGGCACGGTCGGTTTCGAACCGATCGATCTCGTCCGGCGCGACGCCACGCTGCGGGTGGACGCGACCGGCGACGACAATCACCCGGCGCTCCTGCAGGCAGCGGAATGGCTGCTCGACCGGGCGTTCGGGGTGCTGAAGATCGAACGGGTGCAGACCGGGGTCGACTCCTGCAACGCGGTCGCGGCCGGTTTCGCGAAGGCGCTCGGGCTCACCCTCGAAGGCCGGATGCGGGGCATCACCACACCCGACGACCGGCTGCGCGATCTCGACCTGTGGGCGAAGGTCGCGGACATCCACTCCGACAGCGAGACACGCAGACTCGATCACGCGACCCCCGTGGGAGAATGACGATGACCGAATCCGTCGACATATCGGCCAAATTCGACAGGTCCGCGCGTCTCCAGCGGCGCCTCCACGAACTCGTGCCCGGCGGTGCCCACACCTACGCCCGCGGTCCGGACCAGTATCCCGAACACATGACGCCGATCCTCACCCACGGGGACGGCGCACACGTGTGGGACGTCGACGGGAACCGCTACGTCGAATACGGGATGGGGCTGCGGTCGGTGACGCTGGGACACGGCTACCGCCCGGTCGCCGAAGCCGTCACCGAGGCCGTGCGGCGTGGGACGAACTTCAGCCGCCCCACCCTCCTCGAAGTCGAAGCGGCCGAAGATTTCCTGTCGCTCGTGCCCGGCGCCGACATGGTCAAGTTCGCCAAGAACGGATCGGACGCCACCACCGCGGCGGTCCGTCTCGCGCGTGCCGCCACCGGGCGCGATCACATCGCCGTCTGCGACCACCCGTTCTTCTCCGTCGACGACTGGTTCATCGGCACCACGCCGATGAGTGCGGGCATCCCGGAGAGTTCGCGATCGCTCACGCTGCGCTTCCGCTACAACGACCTCGCCTCGCTCGACGCGGCCCTCACGTCGCACCCTGTGGCGTGTGTCGTCCTCGAAGCGGCCACTGCCACAGCAGAACCCGCACCCGGATTCCTCGAGGGGGTGCGCCGGCTGTGCGATCGTCACGGCGCGCTCATGGTGCTCGACGAGATGATCACCGGTTTCCGCTGGTCGGAGCGCGGGGCGCAGTCGGTCTACGGCGTGCGGCCCGACCTGTCGTGCTGGGGCAAGGCGATGGGGAACGGATTCCCGATCTCCGCGCTCGCCGGTCGCCGCGAGTACATGGAACTCGGCGGACTCGGCACCGACGCCGAACGGGTCTTCCTGCTCTCGACCACCCACGGACCGGAGACGGCGTCGCTCGCGGCCTTCCGCGCAGTGGTACGGGCGTACGAGACCGAGCGGCCGATCGAACGGATGGAGGCCGCCGGAACGCGCCTGGCCACCGCCGTGAACGCGCTCTCGGCGGAGATGGGACTCGACGAGTACGTGCGGGTGGAGGGCAGACCGTCCTGCCTGGTGTTCTCGACGCGAGGACCCGACGGGGTGCCCTCGCAGGAGTACCGGACACTGTTCCTGTCCGAACTGCTCGACCGCGGGGTCCTGGGCCAGTCGTTCGTCGTGTCGGCGGCGCACACCGACGACGACATCGACCTCACCGTCGCCGCGGTGGACGCCGCGCTCGTGGTGTACCGGAAGGCGATCGACGCCGGGAGCGTCCGGGGTCTGCTGCGCGGACGGCCGGTGGCGCCTGCCCTCCGCCGCTTCGCGACCCCGCGGCGGTTGCCGTAGAGGTCAGCGCAGGATCAGGCAGGTTGTCGAGCCCGTCGCGAGCAGTCGGCCCTCGGAGTCGCGGGCCTCGCCGCGCGCCGTCGCGGTGCGTCGTCCGGTGTGCTCGCAGAAGCCCTGCACGCGGATGACGCCCTTGCCGGTCTGCACCGGACGGACGTAGCGCACCTGCAGGTCGAGGGTCGTGTACCCGACCCCGGCCTCGAGGGTGCTCGACACGCAGAAGCCCATCGCGGTGTCGAAGAGGGTGGCGAGCACGCCGCCGTGGATGCTGCCCACCGCGTTGGCGTGGAACTCCTGCGGCTCGAGGGTGACCTCGGCGAAGCCCTCGCCGGCGTCGGTGACGGTGAAGCCGAGCGTGCGGGAGGTGGGGTGATGCGGGATCGTCCCGTCGATCAGCCCGCGCAGGAAGTCGAGTCCGTGCATGTCGCGGTTGGCCGCCGACGTCGGTGCCGGGTCCCCCCACGTGTAGGTACGCTGCCGCTGCTGTTGCTCGTCCGTGCTCACGATGACCGACCGTATCCCACCTCCGGAGGGGTGACATGTGGAGCCGAGCGTGCCATTCTCGATGCATGCGCCGTCGATGTTGATCCGATCCGGTGACCTCGCTGTCCGCGCGGGTGGTCGCGTACGCGTCCGTCCGCGAGTTCGTGCCGCTCTACGGCCTGTACGCGCTGCTGTTCGAGGACCACGGTCTCGACACCCGCTCCATCTCGTCGCTGTTCGTCCTGTGGTCGGTCGTCGCCTTCGTCTCCGAGGTGCCCTCGGGCGCGTGGGCCGACACCGTCTCCCGTCGCGGACTGCTGTTCGGCAGCGGTGCCCTGCTCACCGCCGCGTTCACGATGTGGCTCGTCTGGCCCGGCTACTGGGGGTTCGCGCTCGGCTTCGTCCTGTGGGGCGTCAGCGAGTCGATGAAATCCGGCACCTTCGAGGCCCTCGTCTACGACGAACTCGCCGCGCGCGGGTGCGAACACCGGTACGCGGCGATCATGGGATACGCCAACGCGGGTGAGATGACGTGTGTCTTCGTCGCGATCCTCACGGCGGCACCGCTGTTCGAACTCGGTGGTTACGCGCTCGTGGGCTGGGTGTCGGTCGCGATCACCGTCGTCGACATCGCGCTCGTGGGAACGCTTCCCGCCGCGCCGAAGGTGGAGGAGGCCGACGAGATCGCCGGCAGCGGAGACACCGTCCTCGTCCGGTACATGTCGTCACTGCGGTCCGGCACGTCCGAGATCCGCACCGACCGGGCGGTGCGACGATCGGTCGTCCTCGCGGCAGCCCTGCTCGCCTGCCTCGCCTTCGACGAGTACTTCGCTCTCCTCGCACGCGAATCGGGAGCCGAGACCGGATTCGTGCCGGTGCTGGTCGCGTTGACGGCCGTCGGACAGGTGGTCGGTGCCGCGACCGCCGGATGGACGGCGACGATGAGCGGCCGCACCATGGGTGCCGTCGTGATGGTCGGATCGGCGCTGATCGCCGGTGGCGCCCTCGCCGGAGGGATCGCCGGATTCACGGCGATCGGTGTGGGCTACGGCGCGCTGCACAACACGGCGATCGTCGCCGAGGCGCGCCTGCAGGACACGATGTCCGGTCGTGCCCGGGCGACCGTCTCGTCCGTCGTCGGCCTGACGAGCGAGGTGCTGTCGGTGGCGATCTTCGCCGCCTACGCGCTCGGCTCGCTGTGGTTGCCGATGGCGGTGCTGGTCGCGGTGACGGTGCTCCCGCTGGTCGGGCTGGGCGTGGTCGCGCCGAGGCTGTTGCCCGCGGCGCGACCCGCCGGGACCGAGCAGGGTCGGTGACTATCGGATGTGGATCACAGCTTGGTGCTGCGCAGTTCGTGACCCTTCGAGGTCTTGCAGCGGCCCGATTCGAGATCCCACTGCCAGCCGTGCAGATTGCAGGTCAGCGTGGTGCCGTCGACGACACCGAACTTCGACAGGTCCGCCTTCAGGTGCGGGCAGCGACGCTGGATCTCGTAGCCGCCCAACTCGATCGACGCCGAGTCGTCGTGCGCCTCGGCGAACCAGCCGTCGGCGTACGCGATGCGCTCGTCGGTCAGGCACTTGAAGAAGGTGTAGAGGAACTCGTTGTATCCACCGATGCGCCAGGCCGTGAACCGGGTGGACAGGAAGATCGTGTTGACCCAATCGGGCTCGTCGTCGCGCAGAACCGTGCGCACGAGCTCGGGAGCGATGCGGAAACCGTAGCGGTACTTGCCTTCTCCCTCGATGGGTTCGCGCACGACCCGCTTGGGGAAGTCGAGCACCACGGTCTCGTCGCCCATCACCAGGCCCACCGGATAACCGATGCCGTCGCAGATGAGATCGGACTGGGCCATGATCGGCTCGAACTTCGCCTTGAGCGCGGGCAGCAGCGGCTCGCCCTCGGCGGGAGCCCAGGTCGCCTTCTGCGCCGCGATCACCGGCGCGAAACGCTGCGCCATGTCCTCGATGTAGGCGGCCTTGTTCGTGAAGATCGCCTCGACCTGCTCGTCGGGGATCGGGTGCGTGAGCGTCATGTGCTCGCTGCCCTTCAGATCCACCACCGAACCCGGGATCATGAGCAGACCGCCGTCGCGGCCGTGGATGCGCAGCTGCTCGAGGAAGACCTGCTGGTCGGGGAAGATGTTGCCCTCGTCGCCGTGGTCGTCGTTGAGGTCGCGCAGGTCGTCGTCGAGGAAGACCGGCGGGCCGGCCGACGGCACGATCCACGTCGCGTCGACCTGGTCGATGTAGCTGCGGCAACGGTCCATGCCGCGCTGGCGCTTCTGCTTGCCGAAATTGGCCTTGGTCTTCTTCGGGATGTCGTAGACCATCGGGTACCAGATGGCGCCCGAGTACTGCAGCAGGTGGATGTCGATCTTCCCGAACGCCTCGTGCATGACGTCCATGTCGATCGGCCGCGCATCGTTCATGTTGAACACGGTCGACTCGCCGTCGGAGACGATGAGGCCCGAGTCGCCGATCGGTCCGTCGGCCGGCGCGCGCAGCGCGATGATCATGATGTCCAGATCACCGCGGGGGCCGCTCACCGTGTGCTTGACGGAGTCGGTGGTCTCGAAGAACTTCGTGAAGCCGAGCTTCTCGAGTTCACGACGCAGATCCGGCACCGGGTAGTCGGGCAGCAGGACGGTCGCGTCCTTGTTCACGTACCTGCTCAGCGTGTCGGGATCGAAGTGATCCTTGTGCAGATGCGAGACGTACAGGTAGTCGACGTTGCCGAGAGCGTCCCAGTCGAGACCGGTGTTGTCCGGGAAGGGCACCCACGAGGCGAAGTACGCGGGCGTGACCCACGGATCGCACAGGATGGACCCCGCTTCGGTCTGGATGTGGAAACCGGCGTGTCCGACGCTGGTGATCTGCACTTCGTACCCTCCTGACGTGCTGACCGACGCCTACCAGGGTAGGCGCCGCCCATCAGTCCACTGCGCCCAGGCAGTACCCGTTGCTCCCCGTCGTGAGCAGGACCACCAGGTCACGGGGTGTACCGGCCTCCACGATCGGAATCGTCACACTCGCGTACGCCTCCGAGATCGGGGTGACGGAGGCGGCCGCGGCGTCGAAGGAGTCGAGGTCGCCGAGGACGTCGGGATCGGTGGCCAGCGGCGGCACTCCCGGGTTCCCGGTGCCCCACGGATCCCACGTGCCCCGCGCCTCGCACACCAGCGGGTACCGCTCCTCGGTGTCGTCCGGGTCCACCGGCGCACCGATCACCCGCCCGAGGAATCGTTCGACGGCGTAGCGGGCGTCCTCGTCGGTGTAGCCCGGCGCGCCGGTCGGGTTCACGTACGGGCATGCGTAGCCGGATGCGATCTCGCTGCGCAGGACGGACACGTCGACACCGCCGGCCGACCACGTCACCGCGTACTGGCCGTCCCTGCCCGGCTGCTGCACCGCTGCGGTGATCGCGTCGACGTCGGCGTACATCTGCCGGGCCCGTTCCGGGGCGATCGTCCAGCACCTGCCGACGACATCGGTGCCGGCGACGAGATCGTTCGTCCACGCCTGCAGCGCCACGGTGGCGGCGGGATTGCCGGGGACGTCCCCGACGACCACCGTGGGCGCCGCGGCGGAGGCGGTGGTCTCCTCGACGGATTCCACCGCGCTCGGTTCCGGACTCTCGGTCGGGATGCCGGACTGCCCGTCACCCTCACAACCGGTGACGGTGAGGACGACGGCGACGGCGAGACCGGCGAGGGCGAATACGTCGGGCTTTCGGGCGAGGGTGCGCACAGCATTGCCTTTCGACGATGATCACGGTCGTTCCTCCACCGGAGCCCCGCTAGGCTGACCGGCGTGGAACCCTTCTATCGGACCATCATCGGTGTCGCCCGCACGCTCTTCGCAGCGCAAGGGCTGAAATTCTCGATCACCGGGGAGGAGAACATCCCGGAGACGGGTGGTGCGGTCATCGCGATCAACCACACCGGCTACATGGACTTCACCTACGCCGGGATCCCCGCCCGCGCCACCAAGCGGTACATCCGCTTCATGGCGAAGAAGGAAGTCTTCGACCACAAGATCTCCGGCCCCATGATGCGCGCGATGAAGCACATCCCCGTCGACCGCGGCGACGCCGGCGAGTCCTATCGACTCGCCGTGGAGGCGCTGCGTGCCGGGCAGCTCGTGGGCGTGTTCCCGGAGGAGACGATCAGCCGCAGCTTCGAGCTCAAGGCATTCCGGTCCGGTGCGGCCCGGATGGCGAACGAAGCCGGTGTCCCGGTGATCCCCATGGTCATCTGGGGGTCGCAGCGGGTGTGGACGAAGGGCCATCCCAAGCGGCTCGGACGTACGAACACCCCGATCACCATCGAGGTGGGCGCCCCCATCCAGCCGTTCGAGCCGGCCGCGGAGATGACCGCGCAGCTCCACGCGACCATGGAGGAGATGCTCCACCGGGTCCAGGACGGCTACACCCACGAACCCGGTGCCTACTGGGTGCCCCGCCGGCTGGGCGGATCCGCGCCGACCCTCGAGGAGGCGACCGCCCAGGACGAGGCCGCAGCCGCCGAGCGCCGCGCGCGGAAGGCACGCGAACGTGCCGCCCGTGAAGGTGCCGCCGGTGACGGGAACGACGACGCAGGCGGCGACCGCGGTACTTCGGCACAATGACGGAGTGAACGCACAGTCGAGTCGAGAATCGCATCGGGACCACGGCACGGACGCGGTGCGTCCTGCGTCCACGGACGAGCCGCGTCCCGGGTTGGTGGCCACGGACGTGGACGGCACCCTGATCGACGACGCCGAGAAGGTGTCCGATCGGACCCGCGCCGCGGTGCATGCGGTGGTCGACTCCGGTGTTCCGTTCGTCCTGGCCACCGGCCGCCCGCCGCGCTGGATCGCGCCGGTGGTCGAGGAGTTGGGTTACGCGCCGATGGCGGTGTGCGCGAACGGTGCCGTGCTCTACGACAGCTCCACCGACCGTGTGCTCAGCGCCGCGGTGCTCGAGGTCGACGAACTGGCGTGGATCGCCGAGGTGGCCTCATCGGTGCTTCCCGGTTGCGGTCTGGCCGCCGAGCGGGTGGGGGAGCGGGCCCACGACGCGGCGACGCCGCAGTTCGTCAGCGCTCCCGGTTACGAACATGCCTGGCTGAATCCGGACAACACCGAACTCGCCGAGCACGAGGTGATCGGTGAGCCCGCCATCAAGCTGCTCGTCCGGCTCCCCGGTGCGACCAGCCGGGAGATGGCCGAGGCTCTCGTGCCGAAACTGCACGGGCTGGTCGACGTGACCTATTCGACGACCCACGGGCTCATCGAGATCTCCGCGGCGGGGGTCACGAAGGCGTCCGGTCTCCAGGAGATGGCCCGGTTGCTGGGTGTCTCCCACGAGAATCTCGTGGCCTTCGGCGATATGCCCAACGACATCCCGATGTTGTCGATGGCACGCCACGGTGTGGCGATGGAGAACGCACATCCGGAGGCGAAGTCGGTTGCAGACGAAGTCACCGCCACCAACGTCGAGGACGGGGTGGCCCGCGTTCTCGAACGGTGGTGGCGGTGACTCGTTCCTACCGGTGCGCTGCGGGTCAGCCCGCGGGCGCCGGTTCGGGTGCCGGTTCCGGCGCAGGTGCCGGTTCGGGTTCGGGCGCAGGAGCACCCTCGGGTGCGGGTCCTGCGACGTCGGCCGGCTGATCCTGCATCGCCTGGTCGTAGGCGTCGTCGTAGGCGCGCAGCACCTTGGTGACGACACCCGTGACCTCGTTGAAGATCAGCGAGCCGAACTCGAAGTCCGAACGCCAACCGTCCGGCACCCGGTACTCGTCGCTGGTGGGCAACCCCAGCTCACCAGCGTCGAGTCCGTTCTTCTCCCACGCCTTGTAGATCTCGCCGAGTACCGTCCACGTGCCGCCGTTCGGTGAGGTGTAGATGGCACCGTTGACGAAATTCACTCGTTCGAAACCGCTCTTGATCGTGGGAAGGATCGAGGTCACCGCCTGTCCGAGCCGTCCGAGTTCGCCGCCCTCGGCGAGCCACTTCTGGACCACCGGGTGACCGCTGAGGCGGATCAGCTCGTCGACGACACCTTCGGCGGTGTCGGCCGAGCCCGAGGCGAGCGCGCCGACGTTGACGTCCGGCACGTTCGGCTTCGGGTTGGACGGTGACGGGTTCGACGGCTGCGGGTTCGAGGGTTGCGGGTTCGACGGCTGCGGGGCAGTGCCGCCGCCACCGCCCTTCGCCGCAGCGGCGGCGATGTCGCGGATCTTGCCCATCTGCGAGTACCCGGCATCACCCGGGCAGCTGGTGTTGCCCACGTCGCGGTGCGCGAAGATGATCGGCAGATCCACCGCCGCACCGCGCGGGTACGGGGTGAACGACGTGCCCTCGGAGTACATCGTGGTGCGGCCCTTGGGATTCAGTCCCGCGCGGGCCAGACGCCAGCCGAGGAACTTGCCGACCGACTCCACTGCAGCCTGCGGCGGGGTCTGGGTGGAGAAGTCGCCCATGATCGCGATGCCGTGGGTGTTCTCGTTGAATCCACCTGCGTGGGCGCCCTGGACGTTGCGCTCGAGACCGCCGGCGCGACCCTCGAAGATCTGGCCGTACTTGTCGACGAGCGTGTTGTATCCGATGTCGCACCAGCCGAGCGTGCGTGCGTGGTACGCGTAGATCGCGCGCACGATCTCGGCCGATTCGGCCTTCGAGTAGTTGTTGCTGCCCGCGGTGTGGTGCACGGTCGCGCCACCGAGGGAGTCGTCGTAGGTCGGGGTCTGGCAGCGCATCGACTCGTCGGCGCCCCACTGCTGGCGGGTGATCACCTTCAGGCCGGAGTTGCCGAGCGGGCTCGCGATGTCCTCGAGTCGCGCATCCGCCTCGCTGCTGCCGGGGGAGATGAGCACGGCGCTGACCGCTTCGGCGGCCGCCTGCAGCGGGTTCTCGCGCAGCGGCCTGGAGGAGGATGCGGGCACGTATCCGAGGTCGGGTGCATCGGCTGCGGGTGCAGCGACCGGTGCGGGTGCCTCGTCGACGGGGGCCGGGGCCTCCGCCGGCGCCTCGGGAGCAGGTGCCTCCGGAGCAGGTGCTTCGGGAGCGGGTGCTTCGGGTGCCGCCGGGGCCTCCGCGCCGGCGAGATTCGGTTCGGGGCCGGGACGCGGCGTCAGCAGCACCTGCACGGCACGCGTCGCACCGACGTAGATCGGCTCCGTGCCGGAGCGTCCTTCGTCCGTGGTGTCGTCGGCGCGGGTCTCGATCGGCTGGGTCGCGGTCCACGGACCCCAGCTGCCGTCGTCGTGCTGTGCGCGGATGAGCGCGTCGGTGGCGGCGACGTCCTCGGCGGCGAGCGCGACGAGGCTGAACGGGGTGTCGCGGGTGAGTTCCTTGACGGTCGCACCGACGCGCTGGACGAGTCCACCGTTCGGGTCGGGAGCAGTCGTGATCTGCGGGAGCCCGTCGACGATCTCCTTCAGGCTGAGGTCCGGCAGGTTGAGGCCGGTCAGTTCCTCGAGCGGGATGATCAGGTCGGGCACCGAGGCGAGCACGACTTCCGCGATATCGGGTGCTACGGCCTCGACGGTGTCGTTGGCAGGCCGGATCTCGGGAGCGGTGCTGGTCAGCCCGGTGACGGCGAAGGGCGTCGCGACGGCCAGGGCGGCGACGGCACCCAGGACGATCGACGGCTTGGGGCGGCGATGCGGCACTGTTTGCTACTCCCTGTCGTTGGTGCTCCAGCGGACGGTTCCGATTTCGGATAGTCCCTTATGTGTCGCTTCCGTAGTCCGGTTCGGACACGAAAGTTCTGTAACTCGTGATTCTTGTGTTGCTTCTGTGACATTTGTTGCCTAGCTCCGTCACTCTTGTCACACTAGACGCAGCAAACCTTAAGCCTCAACCTGAGCTTGAGGATCGGTCGAAATTGTCCGATATCGCGGATCACGAGTTCGCGCCTACAGCGACAACGAGGGAGCAACGTCATGTCACGACAGTCCATCGGGCGCAGAGGCAAGATCCGGAGGCGGCGCATCATCCTCGGCAGGCCGCTGCGCAACGGATGGCGTCCCTCCGTCGCCCGTGCTGCCGCGATCGGGGTCGCTCCCGCACTGCTCGTCGGAGCCGGCGTGGGCGCGCTCGTCCAGAGCAATCAGGCGACACCGGGTGTCGTGCAGGCGGTTTCGGCCGACACGCCCTTCACGTTCAGCGGCTTCGGTCACGGCCACGGTCGCGGCATGGGCCAGTGGGGCGCCTACGGCTACGCCCAGGACGGATGGACCGCCGAACGGATCATCGGTCACTACTACGGCGGCACCGAACTCGGCACGGTCGACGACGCGATGATCGCGGTGCGTCTCACGGCCCGCGACGACCACACCCTCGACGTCTACTCCGACACCGGCATGATCGTCGCCGGCAAGCAGCTCGCGCCCGGCGAGGCCGCGCACCTGACGCCCACCCCGGACGGCGGCGCGAACGTCGTCGTCACCGAGGGATGCAGCGGCGACGTGCTGTGGCAGTCCGCCACCGACCTGCCGTGGGTCGACCCGATCGACCTCGCCGAGGACCGTCCCGCGTCCGAGCACCTCACGATGTGCTCGGACGACAAGACCTACCGCGGTGCCCTCGGCGTGGTGCTCGACGGCACCGCCCCGCGCACCGTCAACCGCCTCCACGTCGAGGACTACCTGCGCAGCGTGGTCCCCGCCGAGGCACTGCCCGGCTGGGCCGACACCGGTGGCGCCGAGGCCCTGCGGGCGCAGGCCATCGCCGCGCGGTCCTACGCCCTCGCCGAGAAGCGTCACGAGAAGTGGCAGACCTGCGACACCACGGACTGCCAGGTCTACGGCGGGTCGGGCGTCGAGGATCCGCGCACGGACGACGGTGTGCGCACCACCCGCGGAACCGTCCTGATGAAGGACGGCGAGGTCGTGCGCAGCGAGTTCTCCGCCTCCACCGGTGGTTACTCGGCCGGCGGCACCTTCCCGCCCGTCGAGGACGAGGGCGACAAGGTCGCCCCGAACCGTGAATGGGCCAAGACCTTCACCGCGGCCGAGATCGGCAGCAAGTTCGGCGTCGGCGACCTCCAGGCCTTCGAGGTGCTCTCCCGCAACAATCTCGGTGCCGAGGGCGGCCGCGTGACCCGGGTCCGTGTGGTCGGCTCCGACCGCACCATCGAGACGACGGGCGCCGAGGCGCGGACCAGGCTGGGACTGCGTTCCGACTGGTTCACCGTCAAGGAAGGCATCGACGAGGACGCCCCGGAGGTCACTCCGGCGCCCGAACCCGGCCCGGAGACCGGCACCGATCCCTTCGGCAGCGGCAGCGGCACCTCGCCCATCGAGCAGGCCTATCTGGACCTCGGCGGCGTCGACAGCGTGCTCGGCTCGCCCATCGGCCCCGAGCTGATGCTGCCCGACGAGATCGGCAAGTTCCGGATCTTCACCGGCGGCGCGATCGTGTGGACACCGGATCTCGGTGCGCAGGTGATCGACGCGAGCTTCCTGAAGGACTGGTTCCCGAGCACGGGTAGCGCCGAGTAACCCGACGGCACATCCCGACCGGCCGGTCGCCCGAACAGGGCGGCCGGCCGGTGGCGTTCCGGGACCCTGACGACGAGTGTTGACATTGACGCAACGTCAAGATGCACGCTGGTCGTAGCCGGAAAGAAGGGGGTGGGGCAGGTGCGGGAATGGTCGATCCAGCAACTGGCACGCGCCGCCGGTGTCACCAGCCGCACACTGCGGCACTACGGCGACGTGGGGGTGTTGCGTCCGAGCCGCACCGGCAGCAACGGCATGCGGTTCTACGACGAGGACGCACTCGTGCGTCTCCAGCGCATCCTGCTGCTCCGCGACCTGGGGCTGGCCCTGCCCGCCATCCGCGACGTGCTCGCCGGTCACGACGACACCACGAGCGCACTGCGCACCCACCTCGACCTGCTCGAACACGAGCGCCGGCAGTTGGACCGCCGTATCGCGGCGGTGCGCACCACCTTGGCGAAGACGCAGAGAGGGGAGCAACTCGTGGCAGACGAAGTGTTCGACGGGTTCGACCACACGCAGTACCGGGACGAAGTGATCGAACGGTGGGGCAAGGACGCCTACGACTCGGGCGACCGTTGGTGGCGGGGCATGGACGCCGCCGCCAGGCACGACTGGATGAAGCAGGTCGAGCAACTGAACCACGACTGGATCGCCGCGGCCCGGGCCGGGCTGGACCCGGCCGGGCCCGAGGCGCAGGACCTCGCACGGCGGCACGTCGCCTGGCTGTCGTCGATCCCGGGCACCCCGGGAGGCGGCACTCCGGAGGGCAGTCCGCGCGAGTACGTGCTCGGTCTCGCCGACATGTACGTCGAGGACGAGCGTTTCGCAGCGAACTACGGAGGCCGGGAGGGCGCCGAATTCGTCCGTGACGCGCTCACCCACTACGCGTGAGTGTGACCGCCCTCTCGGTCCGCCCGGACCGAGAGGGCACCTTCGCGGCGGAGTCGCATACCCTGGTCTCCCGTGACTGCTGCATCAGCGCCCCAGCCCTCCACCGGTGAGTACGACCTGATCGTCGTCGGCTCCGGATTCTTCGGACTGACGATCGCCGAGCGCGCGGCCACGCAGCTCGGCAAGCGAGTGCTCGTGATCGAGCGTCGCCACCACCTCGGTGGCAACGCGTACTCCGAGCCCGAGCCGGAAACCGGAATCGAGATCCACAAGTACGGTGCCCACCTGTTCCACACCTCCAACAAGAGGGTGTGGGACTACGTGAACCAGTTCACCGATTTCACCAACTACCAGCACCGCGTGTTCGCGATGCACAAGGGCCAGGCCTACCAGTTCCCGATGGGTCTCGGTTTGGTGTCGCAGTTCTTCGGCCGGTACTTCAGCCCCGACGAGGCACGCGCCCTCATCAAGGAGCAGGCCGCCGAGATCGACACCGCCGAGGCGAAGAACCTCGAGGAGAAGGCCATCTCCCTGATCGGCCGCCCGCTCTACGAGGCGTTCGTCCGCGACTACACGGCCAAGCAGTGGCAGACCGACCCGAAGGAACTGCCCGCCGGCAACATCGCCCGGCTGCCCGTCCGCTACACCTTCGACAACCGCTACTTCAACGACACCTACGAGGGCCTGCCGGTCGACGGTTACACGGCGTGGCTCGAGAACATGGCGAAGGACGAGCGGATCGAGGTCCGGCTCGACACCGACTGGTTCGCGGTGCGCGACGAGATCCGCGCGGCCAGCCCCGACGCTCCCGTCGTCTACACCGGCCCGCTCGACCGCTACTTCGACTACGCCGAGGGGCGCCTCGGGTGGCGCACCCTCGACTTCGAGACCGAGGTGCTGCCCACGGGCGACTTCCAGGGCACCCCGGTCATGAACTACAACGACGCCGATGTGCCCTACACCCGTATCCACGAGTTCCGGCACTTCCACCCCGAGCGCGACACCTACCCGGCCGACAAGACGGTCATCATGCGGGAGTACTCGCGGTTCGCCGAGAACGACGACGAGCCGTACTACCCGATCAACACGCCCGAGGACCGCGAGAAGCTCAACGCCTACCGCGCCCTCGCGAAGCAGGAAGCGGCCGAGAACAAGGTGCTCTTCGGTGGCCGTCTCGGTACCTACCAGTACCTCGACATGCACATGGCGATCGCCAGCGCGCTGTCGATGTTCGACAACATCCTGGCCCCGCACTTCGAATCGGGAGCGCCCATCGCCGGGGACGCCTCGTGAGCGCCGCGAAGCACGCGGCGGCCGCGAACGCCGGTAGGCACGAGGCTGCCGTGAGTGCTCCCGTCGCGGAGGACGGACTGCTCGGCCGGTCGCTGCTGCAGCGCATCATCCTGCCGCGGCCGGGTGAGCCCCTCGACGTGCGCACGCTCTACCTCGAGGAGTCGCCCACCAACGCGCGTCGCGCCCACGCGACGAGCCGGACGACGCTGGCGATCGGCGCGGAGTCCGAGGTGTCGCTGTGCACCTACTTCAACGCCTTCCCGGCGAGCTACTGGCGTCGCTGGAGCACCCTCGGCTCGGTGGTGCTGCGCCTCGAGCTCACCGGCCACGGCCGCATCGACCTGTACCGCAGCAAGGCCGACTCGAGCCGCATCCACGTCACCGGCCGTGAGTTCCGCGGCGACGGCGTGATCGTCGAGATCGACGCCGACCTCGGTCCGTTCGAGGACGGCGGCTGGCTGTGGTTCGACGTCACCACCGACAGCGACGTCACCCTGCACGCCGCCGGCTGGTACGCACCCGTCGAGGCGCCCGGACGCGCCTCGGTCGCCGTGGGCATCCCGACCTTCAACCGTCCCGCCGACTGTGTGAAGGCGCTGCGTGCGCTCGCGTCCGACCCGCTGGTGATGGACGTCGTCGACGCCGTCATCATCCCGGACCAGGGCACCCGCAAGGTGAAGGACGAGGCCGACTTCGCGGAGGCCGCCGAACCCTTCGGCGATCGCCTCGTCATCCACGACCAGGGCAACCTCGGTGGCTCCGGTGGTTACAGCCGCATCATGTACGAGGCGCTGAAGACCACCGATGCTCCCTACATCCTGTTCATGGACGACGACATCGAGATCGAACCCGATTCGGTCCTGCGCGCGCTCGCCCTGTCGCGGTTCGCGCGGACCCCGATGCTCGTCGGCGGGCAGATGCTCAACCTGCAGGAACGCAGCCATCTGCACACCATGGGCGAGGTCATCCACCGCTCGAACTTCATGTGGGGTGCCGCCCCGAACGTCGAGTACGACCACGACTTCTCCACCAAGCCGCTGCGCGACCGGGAGAACTCGAAGCTCCTGCACCGCCGTATCGACGTCGACTTCAACGGCTGGTGGATGTGCATGATCCCGCGCGTCGTCGCGGAGGAGATCGGCCAGCCCCTGCCGCTGTTCATCAAGTGGGACGACGCCGAGTACGGCCTGCGGGCCCGCGAGGCCGGCTACCCGACGGTGACGATGCCGGGCGCCGCGATCTGGCACATGGCGTGGAGCGACAAGGACGACGCCATCGACTGGCAGGCGTACTTCCACCTGCGCAACCGGCTCGTCGTGGCCGCGCTGCACCAGCACGGCGACCCGAAGGCGATGGTGCTCGACACCGTCAAGGCCACCATCAAGCACCTCGTGTGCCTCGAGTACTCGACGGTCGCGATCCAGAACAAGGCCATCGAGGATTTCCTCGCGGGCCCGGAGAACCTGTTCGATCTGCTGCCGCGCGCCCTCGGCGAGGTGCACGCGCTGCGGAAGAACTTCCCCGACGCGGTGGTGCTGCCGTCGTCGACCGAACTGCCGATGGCATCCGGAGCCGAGGTCGGCGCCGTGGGACTGCCCGAGGGTCCGGTCGCGAAGGTCAAGCGTCTGGCGAAGGGTGTGCTGCACAATGTGCGTCCCGAGAACCGCGAGCACCACGAGCGGCCGCAGCTGAACGTGCCGACCATCGACGCGCGGTGGTTCCTGCTCTCGCAGGTCGACGGCGTGACGGTCACCACGGCGGACGGTCGGGGTGTCGTCTACCGTAAGCGCGATCGTGCGCAGGCCCAGGCTCTGCTCACGGAGGCGCTCCGGTTGCGACGCGAACTCGCGCGCCGGTTCCCCGAGATGAAGAAGCGGTACCGGGACGCGGTTCCCGCCCTGACCAGCAAGGAGGAGTGGGAGCGTGTCTTCGGTATCGGCAACTGATGGCAGTCACTGGAGGAGTACCGACACCGAGGTCCGGGTCCTGCAGACCGTCCAGGCCACCGTCGGTGCCGTGCCCGCCGCGACGAAGATCGCCCGTGGCATGTCGCACTTCGGTGAGCACGCTCTCGGCTGGATCGCGATCGGCGCCGCCGGCGCCCTCGTCGACCGTCCCCGTCGCCGGAAGTGGGCGAGCGTGGCGGTCGGTGCGTTCGGTGCCCACGCGGCGTCCGTCGTGATCAAGCGGGTCGTGCGCCGTCCGCGGCCGGTCGATCCGACGGTGCAGGTCAACGTGTCCACGCCGAGCCGGTTGAGCTTCCCGTCGTCGCATGTGACGTCCACGACTGCGGCGGCCGTGCTGCTCGCCCGCACCACCGGGCTACCCTTTCCCGCGGTGCTCGTGCCGCCCATGATGCTGTCCCGCCTGGTGTTGGGCGTGCACTATCCGACGGATGTACTGGCGGGTGCGGCACTCGGTGCAGCGTCCGCGGCCGTCGTGGCGCGGGCAGAGACGAAGTGGGGAGATCGATGAGCGAGGAACCGGCGCCCGTCAAGGAGGCGCCCAAGAGCCTGGGCGCCGGGATCGTCAAGGCGGTCCGTCCCCGACAGTGGGTGAAGAACGTCCTGGTGCTTGCGGCCCCGATGGCGGCCGGCTCGGTCACCCAGGTCGACGTGCTGCTGCCCGTCGCGCTCGCCTTCGTCGTCTTCTGCATGGCCGCCTCGGGTATCTACCTCGTCAACGACGCGATGGACGTCGAGGCCGACCGTGCACACCCCACCAAGCGGTTCCGGCCCATCGCGGCCGGCGTGCTCCCGGTGCGAATCGCATACGTCCTCGCGGCGGTGCTGCTCGTCGGCTCGATCGCGCTGTCGTTCGTCGCGAACTGGCAGCTCGCCGTGGTCATGGCGGTGTACATCGGTATCCAGCTCGCGTACTGCTTCGGGCTCAAGCACCAGGCCGTGCTCGACATCTGCATCGTCTCGTCGGGCTTCCTGATCCGTGCCATCGCCGGCGGTGTGGCCGCCGAGATCCCGCTGTCGCAGTGGTTCCTGCTGATCATGGCGTTCGGGTCGCTGTTCATGGCGGCCGGCAAGCGGTACGCCGAGCTGCGCCTCGCGACCCGCACCGGTGCGAAGATCCGCAAGTCGCTCGAGTACTACACCGAGACCTACCTGCGGTTCGTGTGGACGGTCGCGGCGACGGCAGTCGTGCTCTGCTACGGCCTGTGGGCGTTCGAGCAGGACAACATGGCCGGTTCCAACTGGTACGCGATCTCGATGATCCCGTTCGTCGTCGCCATCCTGCGCTATGCGGTCGACGTCGACGGCGGTGAAGCCGGCGAACCCGAGGAGATCGCCCTGAAGGACCGGGTGCTGCAGTTGCTCGCAGTGGTGTGGATCCTGGTGGTCGGCGGTGCTGTCTACCTCTTCTGACGTCGTGCGCGGCGTCCACGACACCGAGGCCGGACCGTCCCGTACGGTCCGGCCCGTTCGGCGCGACCGCCTCGCCCGCGGCGTGTTCGCCGCCGGCGTGGTCGTCTCCGCGTTCCTGATGTTCTGGGGAGCGTGGGAGCGACGCTGGATCGCCGACGACGGTCTCATCGTCCTGCGGACCGTGCGCAACCTCCTCGCCGGCAACGGGCCGGTGTTCAACGCGGGGGAGCGCGTGGAGGCCAACACCTCCACGGCGTGGACGTACATCGTCTATGCCGGTGGGTGGCTCACCGGCATCCGCCTCGAATACGTCGTACTCACGATCGCGCTCCTGCTGTCGACGGGCGCGATCGTCCTCGCCATGTTCGGCGCGGCCCGCCTGTACCGGTGGCGGCTGCGCGCGACCACCGGGACGGTACTGCTCCTGCCCGCCGGAGTCCTCGTCTACATCGCAGTGCCTCCGGCCCGCGACTTCGCCACCTCGGGCCTCGAGTCCTGCCTGGTGATCTTCTGGCTGGGTCTGCTGTGGTTGCTCATGGCCCGATGGGCGACCCCCACGCCGGGAGGGGACGGATCGCTCCCGGGCACGGGGCAGATCCTCGCCACGGCGTTCGTCGCCGGACTCGGCCCGCTCGTACGACCCGAACTCGCGCTGGTCGCGGTGCTCGCGCTCGCGATGCTGTTCCTCGCACCCGGCCTCGACCTGCGCATCCGCGTCGCGATGGTCGCGGTCGCCGGGGCGATCCCGGTCGGCTACCAGATCTGGCGCATGGGCTATTACGGACTGCCCTATCCCAACACCGCGGTCGCCAAGGACGCCGGTGGTGCCAAGTGGTCGCAGGGCCTCGAGTATCTCGGCAATCTGGTCTCGCCCTATCTGCTGTGGCTGCCGCTGTTGTTCCTCACAATCCTCGCCGCGCTCGTCTTCGCGACCAGCCGTGACGCGGCCCGCCCCGGTGCCGCGGCCGCGCGTCCCGATCCGCGCGACGTGCGGGCGACACTGTCCTGGGCGCAGAACCTGTTGCGCACCCCGACCGCCGTCGTCCTGCTGTTCCTCGGTTCCGGTGTGCTGCTCGCGCTGTATTCGCTGCGTGTGGGCGGCGACTTCATGCACGGCCGCGTCCTCCTGCCGCCGCTGTTCTGCCTGCTCCTGCCCGTCGCCGTCGTCCCGCTGCGGATCCCGGACCGGACGGAGATCGGCAACAATCGGCCCACGCAGGTCGCGGGTGTGCTGGCCGTGCTGTGGCTGGGCACCGTCGTGTGGACGGCCGCCGCGGCCAACACCACCGGAATGACCGAAGGCGCCGTGGTCGGCCGCTCCGGCATCGTCGACGAGCGCGCCTTCTACGCTCTCAACACCGGGCATCTGCATCCCATCCTGGCCGAGGACTATCTCGACTACCCGCGCATGCGGGCCATGGTCGAGGCCATCGCGAACACCCCGAACGGTGGACTGCTGCTGCCGACTCCCTCCTACGACGCGTGGGACGTCGTGCCGCCGCCCGAGCCCATCCCGCCGGGCGGCGCCGGACATACGGTGTTCTTCCTGAACCTGGGCATGACCAGCATGAACACGGGTCTGGACGTGCGGGTCGTCGACCAGATGGGCTTGGCCTATCCGCTCGCCGCGCACACCGAGCGTCTCGAGGACGGCCGGATCGGTCACGACAAGATCCTGTTCCCCGACTGGGTGGTCGCCGACTCGGGCATGGTCGACGTGCATCCGTGGATGCCGGGCTATCTCGACGAGGATTGGGTCGCGATGGCGAAGACCGCGCTGACCTGTCCCGAGACCCGGGAGATGATCGATTCCTCGAGCGCCGAACTGACGTGGGCACTGTTCAAGAGAAACCTGCGCAACGCGTTCGACTACGCCTCGTACCGGATCGAACGGGTGCCGAAGTACGAGATCCAGCGTTGTGACCTGCCGATGCCACCGCCGCGGGGGTGACGGCCGGACACCGAGATCAACTTGGATCCCTTCGATCGTCTCGATAGGATCACGGCGCATCACGGATGGGTAACTTTCCGGCAGCGCGCGCTTGACCTACAGGTCAAGAGGTGCCCAAGAGCTGTTGAAACCAGGGTTTGTCAGAGATCACGCGGTCCTTTACAGTTTTGACCGCAGTGTGACTTGGGGCGGCCTTCCGCGGTCGTCATCGCCGGAATCCGGGGGACGCGAACGCGGACGCCGCAGACGAGAAAGAGAGCATTGTTCATGCGTTTTGTCCCGAGGTTGAGGCAGGGCCTTCGACGGCGACTGCTCGGCACCGCCGCCGCAGCTCTGGTCCTCCCCGTGGCTGCCGGCCTCGTCGGAACCACCGCCGCCGTCGCCGCGCCGGCGCAGGGAGCGCCGGTCTCGCACCGCGCGCCTGCAGGGGGCTTCGAAGAGGTCTTCGTCGAGTCCGACATGGGCCCGATCAAGGTTCAGATCCAGTGGGCCGCGCGCGGTGGCGACGCGGCGCTCTACATGCTCGACGGCCTTCGCGCTCGGGACGACGCGAACGCCTGGACGTTCGAGACGAACGCCCTGCAGCAGTTCGCGAACGACAACGTCAGCCTGATCATGCCGGTCGGCGGACAGTCGAGCTTCTACACCGACTGGTACGCGCCGTCCAACCTGAACGGCCAGGACATCACCTACAAGTGGGAGACGTTCCTGACGGAGCAGCTGCCCGACTACCTCGCCACCCGTGGTGTCTCGCGCAACAACAACGGCATCCTCGGCCTGTCGATGGGTGGCTCCGCCGCTCTGACGCTGGCCGCCTACCACCGCGACCAGTTCAAGTTCGCGTCGTCGCTGTCCGGCTACCTGAACCTGTCGGCTCCCGGCATGCGTGAGGCCATCCGCGTGGCGATGCTCGACGCCGGCCGCTTCAACGTCGATTCGATGTGGGGCCCGCCGTGGAGCCCGTCCTGGCTGCGCAACGACCCGTTCGTCTTCGCTCCGAAGCTCGAGGGTCTGTCGCTCTACATCTCGGCCGCCAGCGGTCTGCCCGGTGAGCACGACAACCCGCAGGGCTTCGTCGGCTACTACAACACGGCCAACGGCATGGCGCTCGAGGCGCTGTCCCTCGCCCAGACCCGCGCGTTCCAGCTCAAGCTGGCCACGCTCGGCATCCCGGCCACCTTCGACTTCCCGGCGCGCGGCACGCACGCATGGAAGTACTGGGAGGATCAGCTGTGGAAGGCGCGCCCGCAGATCCTCGAGGCGCTGAACGCGTTCTGATCTCCGGTACGCACTGCTAGCGACGACGCCGCCCACTCATCATCCGAGGAGTGGGCGGCGTCGTAACTTTCTGCAACAATTTTCTCACCTGTCACAGCGCGGCACCCGCGATTCCGGGTGCCGTCGGTGTAGAAACAAAATCCGGGACTCCGATATCCCGGGTCGGCACACCCAGCCGGGGCGCCCTGCCACTGCCGCCGTCGCGGTCCACCCGAAGCCGCACTTCGGCAGGAAATCCGGCAACGCAGAAAGTGAGCGATGCAGATGCGAACTGAGCTCGAGCACGGGGAGCGACGGACGGGGCCGAGTAGGAGAGCGGCTCGCGTTGCGGGTGCGCGGAGCCGCAGATCCCGTGCGCTCGCGCTGATCGCCGCCGCCCTCGTCGCGCCCGTCGCCGCAGGTCTGACCACCGTCTCGGTGGCCACCGCCGATCCGCTCATCGCCCAGTCCGGCCCGACGAGTACCGCCGGTGTCACCGTCCGATCCGTCGATTGGCTCACCGATCGTCGTGTCGCCCTGTGGATCGACTCGCCGTCGATGGGGACGCCGATCCAGGTGCAGCTGCTGCTCGCGCGCGACTGGAACAGCAAGCCCGATGCGAAGTTCCCGTCGGTGTTCATGCTCGACGGCATGCGCGCCCGCGACGACGAGAACGGGTGGACGCTCGAGACCGACGCGGAAGCGTTCTTCGCCGACAAGAACGTCAACGTCGTGCTGC
This sequence comes from Rhodococcus sp. PD04, assembly GCF_035918275.1. Classification (NCBI taxonomy): domain Bacteria; kingdom Bacillati; phylum Actinomycetota; class Actinomycetes; order Mycobacteriales; family Nocardiaceae; genus Rhodococcus; species Rhodococcus sp. PD04. The sequence goes on from NZ_CP142143.1 coordinate 227,242, forward strand.
CGGTGGGCGGCCAGTCGAGCTTCTACTCCGACTGGATCGACCAGAACAACGGACAGAACTACAAGTGGGAGACCTTCTTGACGAAGGAACTTCCCCCGCTCCTCGAACGCGACTGGCGCACCACCGACAAGCGTGGCGTCGTCGGCCTCTCGATGGGCGGTACCGCCGCGATGTTCCTGCCCGCCCGCAACCCGGGCTTCGCGCAGTTCGCGGCATCGCTGTCCGGCATCCTCACCACGACCACCCTCGGCATGCCCGAGGCCATCCACTACGCCATGCAGGACGCCGGAGGTTTCGACTCCGAGGCGATGTGGGGTGCGCCCGGCTCCGACGGCTGGGAGTCGCACGATCCCTACCTGCTCGCCGACAAGCTCAAGGGCGTGAGCCTGTACGTCTCGAGCGGCAGCGGCACCACCGGCCCGTACGACGACCCGTCGGGCATCCCCGGTGTCAGCACCAACTACGCCGGCATGGGCCTCGAGATCCTCTCGCGCCTCACCTCGCAGGCGTTCGCCACGAAACTCAAGAAACAGGGCATCCCCGCCCAGATCGTGTACCGGCCGTCGGGCACTCACACGTGGAAGTACTGGGAGTTCGAGCTGCACCAGCTGTGGCCGCAGCTCGCCAACACCCTCGGGGTCGGGGTCGACAAGCCCGAGTGCAACGCCACCGGTGCCTTCGGCGACGTGGCGAATGCGAACGGCTGGCTCGGCGACTGCCTCACCGGTGAATACGACGTCGCCGGCGGCAAGGTGCAGGACTTCCGCTTCGGCCGCGTCTTCTCGTCCGAGGGCACGACGGTGCCGGTCGCGGGTGCGATCGGCGGCGCCTACCAGGGCGTCGGCGGTCCGGCCGGACAGCTCGGATACCCGACCACCGAGGAACGCGTCGCTCCCGACGGACGCGGACGGTTCAACCACTTCCGGAACGGCGCGATCTACTGGACGCCCGAGCACGGCGCTCACGCGGTCCGCGGCAAGATCTTCGAGGAATGGAAGAGCCAGGGCTGGGAGGGCGGCCCCCTCGGCTACCCGATCCTCGACGAGGCGGCGACCCCCGACGGTCACGGCGCGGTCCAGGGCTTCGAGATCGGTGCCATGTACTGGAGCGAGGACACCGGCGCCCACGGGGTGCAGGGCATGATCCTCGACAAGTACTCCCAGCTCGGCTACGAGACCGGCGTTCTGGGTTACCCGACGAGCAGCGAGCAGCCCGCAGGACGCGACGGTCGCTTCAACGAGTTCCAGCACGGGCACATCTACTGGAGCCCGCTCACCGGCGCCTGGCCGGTCCGCGGCAAGATCCTCGAGGCGTGGCTCGCCGAGAAGGGTGCCGAAGGACGTCTGGGTCTGCCGATCAGCGACGAGTTCCCGGCCGTGGACGGCAAGGGTGTCCAGCAGAACTTCCAGAACGGCTTCATCACGCTCGACGGCGACGAGGTGAAGCTGCAGCCGTAACGGAAAGACAGCGGGACGGCCCGTGCAGACCGGGGGAGGCGGGACGCTTCTACCGGTCTGCACGGGCCGCTCTGTAGCCTGGGGCGCATCTGACCAAGTTCGACCGACATCCCGGATGTGAGGACCCCACCACATGCCTTCACGGACCCGCTCGCGCTCGACCCGAGTCCTCGGCGCCCTCGCCGCGGCACTGACCGCCACGGCAGTTCTCTCCGCGTGCGGAAGCGACGACTCCACCGCGACGAACACGCCGACGACGTCTGCCACCACGGAGACCTCGACGTCGACATCGACCTCCGCGGCCGAGACGTCCACCGGCGCCGCGGGGACGGAGACCACGGACGAGGCCGAGACGAGCGACGCGTCCCCGGCTCCGTCGTCGCCCGGCGCCGGAGAGGACACGGGAGCCGGTGCGGGCACACCCGCTCCCTCGCCGGGCGCACAGGCCTTCCTCGACGGCCTCCGTGCCGAAGGTGTCGAGCCCAACGATGAGACCGGCGCGGTGAACATCGCCGACTACATCTGCAGCGCCCAGGCGCAGGGTGGGTCTCCGGAGGAGATCAAGGTGTTCGTGACCGCGCTCGTGGGTAGTGATGCTGCAGCCGGTGGTGTCGAGTTGTCGGAGGAGCAGGCCTCCTCGACGGCCGACACGTACATCGCCGTCGCCGGCGAGACGTACTGCAACTAGGAAACGCGGGGACAGCACGAATGGTCAGGACGAAGCAGCGTCGCGGACGCAGGATCGTGGTCGTAGGGGCGCTGCTCGTCCTGGCGATCGTGCTGGTGCTCTGGTACATGCTCGCGGGGCGGCTGGACATCCCGTCGCCCGTTCCCACCCCGCCCGGGCCGGAGGAGCCGCAGTCGCAGCCGGCCTCGTGCCCCGACGTGCAGGTCGTCGCGGTGCCGGGCACATGGGAGTCCGCGGTGGGCGACGATCCGTACGCTCCGGCCGCGAACCCGTACTCGCTCATGCTCAACGTGACGAGGCCGCTGCAGGAGCGTTTCGACGCCCAGCGCGCCGACGTCTACACGGTGCCGTACGTCGCGCAGTTCTCGAACCCCATCGCGATCCCGCCGGACGGCCAGCAGTCCTACAACAACAGTCGCAGTGAGGGATTCGCGGCAACCACCGACATCCTCGCGCGACGCTCGGCCGAGTGCCCGCTGACCACCTATGTGCTCACCGGCTTCTCGCAGGGTGCCGTGATCGTGGGAGACGTCGCCGCGCAGATCGGTGCCGGCAACGGTCCGGTGCCCGCCGACCGGGTGCTCGGTGTCGCGCTCATCGCCGACGGTCGCCGCGACGGGGCCTCGGGCACCGACATCGGTGCGCCCGTCGCCGGAGTGGGCGCCGAACTGTCGCTCGACGGCCTGAGACTGCCGGGTATCACGATGACCGGTGCGCGTCCCGGTGGCTTCGGGGAGCTCGACGACCGCACCATCCAGATCTGCGCGCCCAGCGACAGCATCTGCGACGCACCGCCGAACGCGCTGAATCCCGCCAATTGGATGTCGGCCGCTCCGCGCCTGCTCGAGTACGTCAACAACCCGATCCACGCGATGTACAACACCTATGTCGTGGACGAGAACGGCACGACCGCGACGCAGTGGATCGCGAACTGGGCGGCGGAGAAGATCGACGCCGCACCGGAACCCGCAGAAGAATGAGCTACGGCCGTCGCGACATGCGGCGACGGCGCGGGCCGAAGTGAGCCCTCCCACATATTACTCACGAGTAGTGTCCGATCTCACCACCCGGTACACTCGAATGACGGGCTGCCTTTAGACTCATCCCTCGGCTGCGTGCCCGGCCGTCCGGGATCGTGGCGCACGACGACTGCCACAGGAGAAGAGGTTCATGGTGCCAGCGACGGCACGGCGAACGGCCGGCCCCCTCCGGGGGCGTAGCGACGGCCCGCGACGGGGAATGATCCTTGTCACGAGCTCTCGTGTCGGTCGGGCGTACGTACCGGGGCGCCGGTCCTGGGCGGCGGAGGGTGGCGGGTCGCATCGCCGGGGGGTATCGGCGTCGAAAAACCGTCGCACACAAACGGATCGTGTGCTCTTCTCATTCGACGGGCACGGAATGTGTGTGTGAAGACGACCATGTCGTATCTTTGTGTTTCCCGTGTGCAAGGGGAAGCGTTCCTCCCGGCGACCGCACTTTGCGAGGGTGCGCGTGATGCCGATCTGTAACATATTCGTGATCTGGGGTCGATGGACACGTTCGAGGAACGGACCGCCGGAAGCCGTGGGGGGCGGTATCGGTACGACGATCCGCCGGCGCGGAGGAAAAGTTAGTGGCGCAACCATGTCGAGTGGTTGTGGGATCGCTTCGACAGGGAGAAGGAATTGAGCGTCGGGTTCGAAGAGTTCATCGATGAGAACGGGCGGATCAGGCTGCCGGAAGGGCAGACCCTGCTCGATCACCTCGAGGGGAACTTCGCTTCAAACGGTGACGATCTCGCCTACCGGTACATCGACTACTCGCGGGAACGCGACGGCGAGGTACACGAGCTGACCTGGGATCAGTTCGGCGTGCGCATCAAGGCCATCGCCGCGCGCCTGCAGCAGGTCACCGCTCCCGGCGACCGCGTCGCGATCCTCGCTCCACAAGGCCTCGACTACGTCGTGTCCTTCTTCGCCGCGATCTACGCCGGCACCATCGCTGTGCCGCTGTTCGATCCCGACGAGCCCGGTCACACCGATCGCCTGCACGCCGTCCTCGGCGACTGCACTCCCAGCGCGATCCTCACCGCCACCTCGTCCGCGGCCGGCGTGCGGCAGTTCTTCCGCCCGCTCCCCGCTGCGCAGCGTCCCCGCGTGATCGCCGTCGACGCCATCCCCGACTCGGTCGCCGAGTCCTGGAACCGGCCGCCCATCGGCACCGACGACATCGCGTACCTGCAGTACACCTCCGGCTCGACCCGCGTTCCCGCCGGCGTCGAGATCACCCACCGGTCGGTGCTCACCAATGTCATCCAGATGGCCGACTCGATCGAGCTCAACGAGTCGTCGCGCGGCGTGACCTGGCTGCCGCTGTTCCACGACATGGGCCTGCTCACGGTGATCCTGCCCGCGGTCGGCGGCAAGTACATCACCATCATGAGCCCGCGCGCCTTCGTGGCCCGGCCGAGCCGCTGGATCCGCGAGCTCGCCGCCGTCTCCGACGGTGCCGGCACCTTCGCCGCCGCCCCGAACTTCGCGTTCGAGCACGCCGCGGCACGCGCCGTCCCGAAGCCCGGCGAAGAACTCGACCTGAGCAACGTCATCGGCCTGATCAACGGCAGCGAGCCGGTCACCACGGCGTCGATGCGCAAGTTCAACGAGGCGTTCGGCCCGTACGGTCTGCCCCGCACGGCGATCAAGCCGTCCTACGGCATGGCCGAGGCCACCCTGTTCGTCTCCTCCACCCGCCACAGCGACGAGGCAAAGGTCATCTACGTCGACCGCACCGCCCTCAACGCGGGCCGGGTCGTGCGCGTCGAGCCCGACGCCGAGAACGCCATCCCGCAGGTCTCCTGCGGTTACGTCGCGCGCAGCCAGTGGGCCGCGATCGTCGACGCCGAGACCGGCACCGAGATGCCCGACGAGCAGGTCGGCGAGATCTGGTTGCACGGCGAGAACATGGGCATCGGTTACTGGGGTCGCAAGGAAGAGACCGACAAGACCTTCCACAACCGCATCACCAAGCGTCTGGCCGAGGGCAGCCACGCCGAGGGCACCCCGGACGACAGCAAGTGGCTGCGCACCGGCGACTACGGCGTCTACATCGACGGCGAGCTCTACATCACCGGTCGCGTCAAGGACCTCGTGATCGTCGACGGCCGCAACCACTACCCGCAGGACCTCGAGTTCTCGGCGCAGGAGGCCAACTCCGCGCTGCGCCCCGGCTTCGTCGCGGCGTTCGCGGTTCCGGCCAACCAGCTGCCGCGCGAGGTGTTCGACAACGACGCCTCCGGCCTGCAGTTCGATGCGGACGATTCGTCGGAGCAGCTCGTGATCGTCGCCGAGCGTGCTCCCGGCGCCGGCAAGGCCGATCCGCAGCCGATCGCCGACGCGGTGCGTGCCGCGATCTCGTCACGGCACGGTGTGACCGCCCGCGACGTGCTGCTCGTGCCGGCCGGTTCCATCCCCCGTACGTCCAGCGGAAAGATCGCGCGTCGGGCGTGCAAGACCGCATATGTCGAGGGAACGCTGCGCGGTGGTTACCAGCAGCAGGCCTTCCCGGACAGCGTGTAAGAACGAATGTCCTCTTTCCCGGGTAGCGTGGTGGGTTGATGTCTGACACTGAAATGACGGTTGCGCAGCTGCGCGAATGGCTGCGCAACTGGATCGCCGACGCGACCGGGCAGCCGGTCTCCCAGATCTCGGACGATCGTCCGATGGAGGAGTTCGGACTGTCCTCCCGGGACGCCGTCGCCATGGCGGGCGAGATCGAGGAACTCCTCGGTGTCACGCTGAACGCGACGATCGCCTACCAGCACCCGACGATCGCATCGCTCGCGACGCGCATCATCGAAGGTGAACCCGAGGCACCTGCCGAGGACGACTCCGCCCTGTACACGGTCGGTGCCGTGGCGGGTTCGAAGGACGTCGCCATCGTCGGTCTGTCCACCCGTTTCCCGGGTCACGTCGACACTCCGGAACAGATGTGGGATCTGCTCGCGTCCGGACGCGACGGCATCTCCGATCTGCCCGAGGGCCGCTGGTCGGAGTTCGAGAACGACCCCGCCGTGTGGGAGTCGATCCGCAACGCCAACACCAAGGGCGGCTACCTCGACGACGTCAAGGGCTTCGACGCCGAGTTCTTCGCGATGTCGCCGCGCGAGGTCGAGATGGTCGACCCGCAGCAGCGCCTCGCACTGGAGCTGACCTGGGAAGCGCTCGAGCACGCGCACATCCCGCCGAGCGAGCTCAAGGGCGGCTCGGTCGGTGTGTTCATCGGCAGCTCGGCGAGCGACTACATGCTCCTCGCGGTCGGCGACCCGTCCGCAGCGCATCCGTACGCGCTCACCGGCACCTCCACCGCGGTCATCGCCAACCGCGTGTCGTACTTCTACGACTTCCACGGCCCGTCGGTCACGCTCGACACGGCGTGCTCGTCGTCGCTGGTCGCCGTGCATCAGGCCGTGCGCGCGCTGCGCAACGGTGAGGCCGACGTCGCCCTCGCCGGTGGCGTCAACATGTTGCTCGCCCCGGCCGGCACCCTCGGCTTCGACGAACTCGGCGTCATGGCACCCGACGGCCGCATCAAGGCGTTCTCCGCCGACGCCGACGGCATGATCCGCGCCGAGGGCGGCGGTCTCGTCGTGCTCAAGCGTCTCGAGGACGCCGAGCGCGACGGCGACAACATCCTCGCGGTCATCGCCGGTTCGGCCGTCAACCAGGACGGTCGCTCCAACGGTCTGGCCGCTCCCAACCCCGAAGCGCAGGTCGACGTGCTGCGCCGCGCCTACCGCGACGCGCAGATCCTGCCGTCCGGTGTCGACTACATCGAGGCGCACGGCACCGGCACGGTACTCGGCGACCCGATCGAGGCCGATGCGCTCGGCCGTGTCATCGGTCGTGGCCGCGAGGACGACAAGCCGGTCCTGCTCGGTTCGGCCAAGACCAACTTCGGTCATCTCGAGTCCGCCGCCGGTGCGGCCGGTCTCATCAAGGTCGTTCTCGCGATGCAGAACGATCAGCTTCCGCCGACGCTCAACTACACCGCCCCCAACCCGTACATTCCGTTCGACAGCGCGCACCTGAAGGTCATCCCCGAGGGTGCGAAGTGGCCGCGCTACACCGGTCGCGCCGTCGCCGGCGTGTCCGGATTCGGTTTCGGTGGCACCAACGCGCACGTCGTGGTCCACGAGTACACCGGCCCGGAGGGCCAGGAGGCCGCCGAGGCCGAGGTCGAGGTCCTGCCGGAGGAGATCCCCGCCGCCGCGGAGACCACCGAGCAGGCCCGCGAGCTGCCCGTCCTGCTCGCCGTCTCCGCTGCGATGCCGTCACGTCGCCGCCGTGCCGCTGCCGATCTCGCCGACTGGCTCGAGACCGAGAAGGGCAGCACGACGCCGCTCGCCGACGTCGCCCGCACGCTCTCCCGTCGCAACCACGGCCGGTCCCGCGCGATCGTCGTGGCGAGCAACCACGGCGAGGCCATCGCCGGTCTGCGTGCCGTCGCCGCCGGCAAGCCCGCGCAGGGCGTGTTCAACGCCGACGCTCCCGCCTCCAAGGGCGCGGTGTGGGTGCTGTCCGGCTTCGGTGCCCAGCACCGCAAGATGGCCAAGCAGCTGTACCTGGAGAACCCGGTCTTCGCGGCGGCCGTCGACGAGGTCGACGAGCTGATCTACGACGAGTCGGGCTACTCCATGAAGGAGAAGTTCCTCGACGACGCGCAGGACTACGACGTCGAGACCGCGCAGGTCGGAATCTTCACGATCCAGATCGGTCTCGCCGCGCTGCTGCGTCACCACGGTGCCGAGCCCGCCGCGGTCGTCGGCCACTCGATGGGTGAGGCCGCCGGCGCCTACATCTCGGGCGGACTGTCGCTCGAGGACGCCGTGCGCGTGATCTGCTCGCGCTCGCGTCTGATGGGTGAGGCCGAATCCGGCCTGACCGGCGACGACATCCGCCTCATGGCGCTCGTCGAGTACAGCGCCGCCGAGATCACCGACGTGCTGCCCGACTTCCCGCAGCTCGAGGTCTGCGTCTACGCGGCGCCCACACACACCGTCATCGGTGGCCCGCAGGAGCAGGTCAACGCGATCGTGGCGCGCGCCGAGGCCGAGGAGAAGTTCGCCCGGGTCCTGCAGACCAAGGGCGCGAGCCACACCTCGCAGGTCGATCCGATCCTCGGCGAGCTCGCGGCCGAACTCGCCGGCATCGAACCGCATCGCCTGAAGGTCGACCTGTACTCGTCGGTCGACCAGGAGACCCTCTACCGCGCAGGCCACGACGGCATCCACGACGTCGAGTACTGGACCAAGGGCATGCGCCACAGCGTGTACTTCACGCAGGCGATCCGGCAGGCCCTGTCCGACGGCCACACCACCTTCGTCGAGCTCAACGCCAACCCCGCGACGCTCATGTCGGTCGCGGCGACGGCCTTCGACGCCGGTGTGCAGGACGGCCAGTTCATCCAGACGCTCAAGCGCAAGGAGGACGAGTCCCTCGGCGTGCTGGCCGCGCTCGCGCAGCTGTACGTGCACGGGCAGTCCGTCGACCTGAAGACGTTGCTGCCGGAAGGCGACTACGCCGACCTGCCGCGCACCGCCTTCCTCCGCAAGCCGTACTGGGTCGACGCCAGCATCGGCACGTCCGGCAACGGCCGCGTGCCCGGCGCCCGGGTCGCCCTGCCCGACGGCCGCTACGTGTGGGAGGTGCAGGCATCCGCCGTCACCGATGCGGCCGAGCTGGTCGTCGCGGCGGCCTCGCAGGTGCTGTCCGATGTCACGCTCACCGCGTCCATCCCGCACACCGACGTCCCCGCGACCGGCACCCTCACCACGACGCTCACCCGGCACCCGGGTGGCGCGTCGCTGCAGGTGCACGCGAACACCGGCGACGGTTTCACGCTCGTCCACGAGGGTGTCGTCACCTCCGGTGAGCCGCTGCCCGCGCCCGTCGCGGTGGCCGCGAAGCCGGCCGCGCAGGCCGAGGAGCTGCCCGAGGTCGCCGAGTCGTTCGGCGACAAATGGGATCCGAACGGATCGCAGACCCTCGACGATCGCCTGACGCTGATCGTCGCCGAATCCATGGGCTACGCGCCCGAGGACCTGCCGGCCGAGATCCCGCTCATCGAGCTGGGCCTCGACTCGCTCATGGCCGTCCGAATCAAGAACCGCGTCGAGTACGAGTTCGACATTCCGCAGCTGCAGCTGTCGGCGGTCAAGGACGCGAGCCTCCGCGACGTCGCGAAGTACCTGCGGTACGCCGTCGAGAACCGCGAGGAGGTCGCGCAGCTCGCCGAGCAGCAGGCCGCCGAGAAGGCAGCCGAACGCGCCGCCGCTGCGGAACAGGACGATCTGCCCGAGGTCGAGGACACCACCGCGGTGGGCGAGGCCGAGCAGATCCTCGCCGAAGCCGAGGCACAGACCGCGCCCGGGACGACCGAGCCCGAACAGGAGTCGAGCGGAGTCGACGTGCCGCCGCGCGACGCCGCGGAACGGTTGACCTTCGCCTCCTGGGCCGTGGTCACGGGCAAGTCGGCCAAGGGCATCTTCAACCCGCTGCCGAAGCTCGAGCGTGATGTCGCCGAGAAGCTCGCGGCACGGCTGACCGAGCGGGCCGAGGGCGAGATCACCGTCGACGACGTGCTCGCCGCCCCGACCATCGAGCAGCTCGCCGAGACGGTCCGTCAGCATCTCGAATCCGCCGATCGCATCGACGGACTCGTGCGCACACTGCGGCCCCGCGTCGAGGGATCGGACACCGTGCCGGTCTTCGTCTTCCACCCTGCGGGTGGTTCGACGGTCGCGTACGAGCCGCTGCTGCGCCGCCTTCCGGCGCACACCCCGGTGTTCGGTTTCGAGCGCACCGAGGGCCCGATCGACACCCGCGCCCAGGCGTACCTGCCGCTCATCAAGGAGATCCAGGGCGACGGCCCGTACGTGCTGTGCGGCTGGTCGCTCGGCGGTGTCCTGGCCTACGCGGTGGCCCGTCTGCTCCGCGAGGAGGGCAAGGACGTGCGTCTCGTCGGCCTCATCGACACCGTCATGGCCGGTGAGAAGGTCGAGGACACGCCCGACGAGATCCGCAAGCGCTGGCAGCGTTACTCGGCGTTCGCGAAGAAGACCTACGGGATCGACGCGCCGCTGCCCTACGACCTGCTGGCCGAGGCCGGCAGCGACGAGGAGCAGATCGGCATCCTGATGGGTCTGCTGGAGCTGAGCGGGGCACAGATCCCCGGCGGCATCATCGAGCACCAGCGCACGTCGTGGCTCGACAACCGCGCCATCCAGACCGCGGAACTGCTGCCCTACGACGGCAAGGTCGTGCTGTACATGGCCGACAAGTATCACGACGACGCGATCGATCTCGAGCCGGCCTTCGGTACCCGGCAGCCCGACGGTGGGTGGGGCGAGGTCGTCGCGGATCTCGAGGTCGTGCACGTCGGCGGCGATCACCTGCAGATCGTCGACGAGCCGTACATCTCGAAGGTGGGGGAAGACCTGACCCGCAAGCTGGCCGACATCGAGGCCTCGAGGAGCTGAACGAACAAGTGAGCACCACGGCACAGAAGCTGGCCGAGCTGCGCGAGAAGCTGGAGATCGCGAAGGAGCCTGCCGGCGAACTCGCGATCGCCAAGCGCGCGAAGAAGGGCATCCCGAGCGCTCGCGAGCGCATCGACATGCTGCTCGATCGGGGCAGCTTCGTCGAGATCGGCGCACTGATGAAGACGCCCGGCCGCGACGATGCGATGTACGGCGACGCCGTCGTCGTCGGGCACGGCACGGTCGACGGCCGCCCGGTCGCGGTGTTCTCCCACGACCAGACCGTCTTCGGCGGCAGCGTCGGCGAGATGTTCGGCCGTAAGGTCGCCGCGGTCCTCGACTTCGCACTCAAGATCGGTTGCCCGGTCGTCGGCATCAACGACTCCGGTGGTGCCCGCGTGCAGGACGCCGTCACCTCGCTCGCCTGGTACGGCGAGATCGGCAAGCGTCACGAGCCGCTGTCGGGTCTGTGCCCGCAGATCTCGGTGATCGTCGGAAACTGCGCCGGTGGTGCGGTCTACGCGCCGATCAACACCGACGTCGTGGTCGCCACCGAGGGCTCGCACATGTTCGTCACCGGCCCCGACGTCATCAAGGCGGTCACCGGTGAGAGCGTGAGCCTCGAGGAGCTCGGCGGTGCCCGTCAGCAGGCCGAGTACGGCAACGTGCACCACGTCGCGCCCGACGAGAAGGCCGCCTTCGAGTGGGTGCGGCAGTACCTGAGCTACATGCCGTCCAACGCGCAGGAGAAGCCGCCGATCGTCAACCCCGGTCTCGAACCGGAGATCACCCCCGACGATCTCGAACTCGACACGTTCATGCCCGACGCCGACAACTCCGGCTACGACATGCACGACATCCTGCTGAAGATCTTCGACGACGGCGAGTTCCTCGAGGTCCGCTCGCAGACCGCGCCGAACATCATCACCGGCTACGCGCGTGTCGACGGTCATGCCGTCGGTGTCGTGGCGAACCAGCCGCTGTACCTGTCGGGTGCGCTCGACGCGGCCGCTGCCGACAAGGCCGCGCACTTCGTGCGCGTGTGCGACGCCTACGACATCCCGCTCGTGTTCGTCGTCGACACCCCCGGCTTCCTGCCCGGTGTCGAGCAGGAGAAGATCGGCGTCATCAAGCGTGGTGGCCGCTTCCTGTTCTCGTACGTCGAGGCGTCGGTCCCGAAGGTGACGGTCGTGGTCCGCAAGGCCTACGGCGGCGGCTACGCCGTGATGGGTTCGAAGCAGCTCGGCGCCGACATCAACTTCGCGTGGCCCACCGCGCGTATCGCCGTGATGGGTGCCGAATCGGCTGTCGCGGTGATCGGCCGCCGGCAGATCGAGGCCGCGGGCGAGAACGCCCCGGCGGTGCGACAGCAGCTCATCAACTTCTACAACGAGCACGTGGCGACGCCGTACATCGCGGCCGAGCGCGGATACGTCGACGCGGTGATCGAGCCGTCGACGACCCGCCTCGAGATCCGCAAGGCGCTGACCCTCCTCCGCGACAAGGAAGTGTTCAAGAACCCGCGGAAGCATCACCTGCTGCCGCTGTAGAACAGCCGGAGAACCCTCGCCGACGGGGTCTGTGCACTAGGACGTGCGCAGGCCCCGTCGCGCGTATCCGACGATCTGCTCGACCTCTGCGTCGGCGTCGAAGGTGGATGCGTCCCGCCACAGCAGATGCTCCATCACCGCGAGCAGCAGGATCGAGGTGGTGAGCGAATCCCGTTGCGGGTCGGCCGATCCCAGGTCGGCGATGGGACCGGCGAGCACCTCCGCGACCGCCTTCTCCAGATCCTCGCGCACCTTCGGTGCGTGCGACCGGCCGCCGGCGGAGGACACGACGTTGCGGGTGGCGGCGGCGATCTCGGGATCGACGGCCTGGTTCAGGACGGCCGCGATGCCGGCACGCAGGGCGGCGTCGGGATCGGCGGCCTGGTCGATCTTGTGACGCAGATACCGGACGAGTCGGTGACCGCCCTCCTCGACGACGGCGTCGACGAAATCGCCCTTGCTCTTGAAGTAGCGGTAGAAGGCGTCGTTGGAGAGTCCCGCGGCGGCCACGATGTCGGCGACGCGCGCGGGTTCGCCCCGGGTGAGCAGTTCGCGTCCGCACCGGATCAGAGTGTCGACGTCGCGGCTCGCAGCCTCCTGTCGGGGCGTCAGGCTTCGCTTCACGGCCTCGGAGGCGCGGGGGGACAGGGTCGACCCAGCTGAATTCTCGGTGGTCACCCGCTCATTCTAGATAACCGAAACCCGATTCTGAGATGCTCCGACCCTGCCTCGCCCGGAAGATCAGGGAACCGTCCAGCTGCCGACACCGGGCAGATAGGTGAAGCCCGGGGCGGTCACCACGGCGACGATCCGACCGGACCCGGTCTCGGCCACGGGATTGCCGGACAGTCCACCGCCGATCATCGGGCGGACGGGAAGCTCCACCGTGCCGCGCGCGCCGGTCGACAGGTTCGTCCAGTCGACGGTGCAGTAGCACCACATGCTCCCGTGGAATGTCGAGGTGCCGGGGCGCTCCGGATCGACGGTCACCGAGACCGTCTCGTTGACGAGCGCTCCGCCGTAGCCGAACGAGCCGGTGGAACCGGAACCGACCACCCGGGTGAGCGTGGTGGCGTCGACCGGAGCCGCCGCGGCCACTGGTGCATTGAGGACGCCGAGTACGAGCGCCACGCCGGTCGCAGTGGCAAGGCCGAACTTCCGTAACGCTGTCATGCCAGGAACGTCGTCCCGACAAGCACTTTCGTTACTTTCGCCCCACCCGTCACTCGTAGACGCGCATCGGCGCGGGCTTCCACAGACCCGACCGTGTCACCTCGGTGGTGGTCAGTTCGGCCGGCTGCGCATTCGGGTAGAAGCGCACGTACCGCTCCACCGAACCCCAGTCGCGACCCCAGTCGTTCTCCAGGTAGGTGGGCACCTGCTCGGGGCGCGCCAGGACCTCCGCGAAACCGAGCGGACCACCGTTGTCGGCGGACTGCCAGGTGTCGGTCGACGACACCGCGAGAGGACGGTCGGGGAGGACCCGGTAGTTCGGCATCTCGGCGACACCGGCCCAGTGGTCGAACGGCCGCTGGCACGGGAACTGCAGACCCACGGCCCAGTCCAGCAGGAGCGGCTGATCGGAGCCGAGCTGGGCGTCGAGCCGCTCGAGGGTCGGCACACGCGGCGGCGTGAACGCCAGCCACTGGTCGCCGGTGAGATTGGGATCGTTGGCGACGATGCGGACGGCGTCGACGTCGTCGGGCAGGTCGGCGAGCGGCACACGCAGGTTCCGCCACGACGGCGCGGGGCCGATGTCGCGCGGCAGGTAGGTGCCCTTCGCCTCGACGCTGCCGTCGGCCTGGCGGGTGCCGTACTCGACGAGCAGCGACTGGCCGTAGGTCAGTGCACCGGTGTCGTCGTACGACCAGATGCGACCGGCCGCGGAGATGATCACCAGCGGCGTCTCGTCGGTGATCTCGGGCAGGGCGTACCAGCTCGACGTGAGCGCGGCGGGTTCCTGCACACCCTCCTGGTAGCTGCCGAGCACCGGGGTGACGGACGGGTCGAGCCCGAAGGGCAGGCGCACGGTGCTGCCGTTGACGGTCTGCGCACCGGAACCACCCGTGGTGCCGCCGCCCGCGCCGGTCTCGAAGGTCGGACCGACGCTCTGATTGTCGGTGTTGCCCTGGCCCGGCTTGACCTCGACGTAGTCGGCGGTCAGGTCGGACGGCACGCCGTCGGGAGTGAAGCCGCGCGGGGACGCACCGGCGAGCGGGTCGTCGTTCGCCGGCGGGTTGGCGGAATCGATGATCGGTTCGAGGCGTCCCTCGTTGGGGTCGGCCTCGACGAGTACGTCGTTCGCGAGACCGCACGTCTGCCCGGCGACGGCCCCGATGTTGGAGCGGGCGAGCGAGTACGCCGGGTACTGCGACACCGCGCCCTTGAGCAACGACAGCACTTCGAACAGCACCATCGCCGCGGCGACGACGGTGAGCGGCGCGGCCGCGAGTGCGCGGATCCGCCGGCCCTTCTTCGTCTCGGGCGACTCCGGCGGAGGTGCGTAGCCCTCGCGGAGGTACTGCCACGCGACGAGCACGAGCGCGAGACCGAACAGGACCAGGAACAGCGAGCTGGATTGGTAGCCGCTCAGCGAGACGGTCTTGTCGAACCACGGCACGCCGTAGCTCGAGACGTACCACCAGCCGTTGATGCCGGCGAACGACACTGCCAGGACGAACAGCAGTCCGGCGAGGAAGATCGTGCGGTTGCGGCGCGACCGCAACGCGCTCGCGGAGACCACGACGGCCGTGACCGTCGCGAGCGAACCGGCGATGCCCGCGTACGCCCCGAAGTGGTGGGTCCACTTCGTGGGGTTGAACATCATGAAGAAGATCGTGCCGAAGACGATGCCGAGCAGACGCCAGGTCGGGCTCACGGCGACGCCGGGGATACGACGGCGGCGCAGTAGCACGAACAGCGTCGTGAACAGGCACAGCAGCATCGTGAGGAACGCGAAGCGGCGCGGCAGCGACCCGTCGACGGTCTGCACCATCAGGTAGTAGTAGCGGAGGAAGTCGTTCCACCACTCCTCGTTGGGGCCGATGATGGTGCGCACGCGGGTCGCCTCGAGGACCGCGGCGAGGGTCTGATCCGAGAACACCACGACGAGCACGAGCAACCCGGCGGCGCCGATCGGTGCGAGCAGCGGCAGGGTGCCCACCTCGCGGTGGCGGCGCACGATGATCCGCGTCATCGGCCGGATACCGGCGATGAGGGCGGCCACACACATCAGGCCGGTCGGTGCCGCGGCGAGCGTGAACGCACCGATGAACACCGCCGTCGCGGCGGGCAGCAGACGCCCGGTCGCGATGGCACGCTCGATCGAGCACCAGGTCAGCAGCGCACCGAGAGCGACGATCGGCTCGGGCCGCAGACCGTTGTTGTAGGGCAGCCAGAAGGCGAGGAAGACCAGTCCGCCCGTCCACAGTGCGATGCGGTTGTGTCGCACGGCCCGGCCGAGGCGCGGCACCACCTCGCGGCTGATGACCATCCAGCACAGGATTCCGGCGATCAGAGCGGGGATGCGCATCCACGGGCTGGCCGTGGAGATCTTCGCGAACGCCGCCAGCACGTCGTAGTACCAGCCGAAGGGAGCTTCGGGGACGCCGAACCAGCGGAAGTAGTTGGCCATGTAGCCGGAGTTCTCCGACACCCGGGCCATGGTCAGCAGGTAGCCGTCGTCCGAGGTGTTCGCGCCGAAGAAGTGCCAGCCGACGAGCGTGAGGACCACGACGACGTCGACGCCGGTGAACTTCCACCAGCGGGCGGGCAGGAAGCGACGGTGACCGCGACCGTCCGTGCCGTCGAGCTTGGCCAGCGCGCCGAGCGCGAGCGCCGTCGACAGCACCGCCAGGATCATCGCGAGGGACTTGACCAGTGTCGGCGACGACGTGAACCGGGAGTCGACATCGACGGTGACGTCGAGGCCGGGGACGGCGCTGGGCAGGTCGCTGAACACGCCCACGACGAGCGGTCGCAGGTCGCCGGTGAGTTCACCGGCCCGCGGGTTGCCGTTCTCGTCCGAGAGGCCGACGAACTCGGCGGTGGTGCGTTCGGAGTCGGAGAAGATCTGCAGTTCGCTGCACGCACCCGACTCGACGTCGGCGCGCGGCGCGGTCGCGACCACCACGTTGCGGTCGAGCACGTCGACGTTCTCGGCGCCGACCCGCACGAACATCGCGTTGAGCGCGGCGTCCTGCCCGTTGGTGGGGGCGGTCGCGAGCAGCATCCCGCCGTCGCCCGGCATCTCCGCGACGGCGCTGCACGGCACGGTGGCACGGAACTGGAGGGGGACTTGCGACATCAACGGCAGTTCGACGTCGGTCGCCGCAGAATCCTGCGGCCACGACATCGTCGCCTCGGTCACGCGGACCGGGAGGAACGGTGTGGCCAGCGCCAGGATCATGCCGAGCAACCCGGCGACGACGGCGACGAGTCGCGCGGTCCGGTACCGAGTGCGAAGGTCCTCGCCCATCGACCGTGGGGCGGTCGGAGCAGGCGCGGGTGAGGTCGTCACGTCGTCGGGCACGGGAGTCGATGGTATCCGGCGACGTGGTGTGACGGCACTCGCCCTTACTCCAGCAGGACCGGGACGCCGTCACGGATGCGGCCCGGCGACCACAGGCCGGAGCGGGTCGTCACGTCGGTGGTGACCTCCGCGGGGGAGGCATCCGGGTCGATCGGACGGTACTGCTCGAGCGATCCCCAGTCGCGATCCCAGTCGTGGTTCAGATAGGTCGGGACGGCCTCGGCGTTCAGCAGCAGCGGGATCCAGCCGAGCGGCCCACCGCCGATGTCGTCCTGCCAGCCGTTCGTCGCGTCGGCCCCGACGCGGTCCGGGAGGATGCGGTACTCGGGGACCTCGGCGACACCGTTGCGATGTCCGAACGGTCGCTGGCACGGAAAGGCGAGACCCACCGACCAGTCGATGAGGACCGGGGCGTCGGATCCGACGACCTCCTGCAGGGTCTGCATGCGCGGCATCCGCGGCGGCGTGACCGCGACCCACTGGTCGGGGGAGAGGTCACCGTCGTCCACGACGATGCGCACGGCGTCGGCGTCGGCCGGGATCGCGTCGCTCGGCACGCGCAGGTTGCGCCAGGACGGCGACGGGCCGATGTCGATCGGGGCGAGCGTGGCCAGCGGCGTCACCTCGTCCCCGGACGACGAACCGAACTCCAGCAGCACGTCCTGACCCGGGGTGATGACACCGTCGGGGTCCACGTAGCGGACGCGTCCCGCCGCGGTCACGACCAGCAGCGGTGTCTCGTCGGTGCGCTCCGGCAGCGCGTACCAGCCGGATTCGAGCTCGGCCGACTGCTGCACGCCGGATCGGTAGCTGCCGAGGACGGGCGTGGTCTGCGGGTCGAGGCCGAAGGGGAGCTTCACGGTACTGCCGTTGATGCCCTCGTTGCTGGTGCGACCGCCCTCGGTGCCGGCACTGGTGGAGGTGGTGGTGCCGCCCTCCTCGCTGTCGACGGTGTTGGCGCCACCGGTCGTGGTGGTCTCCGCGTCGGCGGTCAGGTCGAGCGCCACGCCGTTCGGGGTGAAACCGACGGCGGTGCCGGCGCCCAGGGCCTCGCCCGGATCACCGTCGAGAGGCTGCAGCATCGTCGCGTTCGGATCGGACTCGACGAGCACCTCGTTGGCGAGACCGCAGTGATCACCGGTCAGGGCCGCCGCGTTCGACTTGGCGATCGAATAGGCCGGGTACTGCGAGACCGCGCCCTTGAGCAGCGACAGCACCTCGAACAGCACCACCGCCGCCGCGACCAGCGTCAGCGGCGCCGACGCCAGGGCCCGCACCTTGCCGTTGCGGTCGGGCCGCGGTGTCGTGAACGGCTCGCGCAGGTGGAACCACGCGGCGAGGAGCAGGGCGAGCACCGTCAGGCCGAGCAGTGCCGTGGAGAAGCCGAAACCGGAGATCGACGGCGGCTTGTCCCACCACGGGACGCCGTAGCTCGAGACGTACCACCAGCCGTTCGAGCCGGTGAACGCCATCGCCAGGACGAACAGCACCCCGGCGGTGAACAGAGCCCGGTTGCGGGCCGACCGGATGCCGACCGAGCCCACCCCGATCGCGGCGAGCGCAGCCACCGACGCGGCCAGGCCCGCGTACACACCGAAGTGATGCGTCCACTTCGTCGGAGTGAGCATCATGAGCAGCAACGACGCGAAGACGATGCCGAGGATGCGGCGCGACGGTCCGATCGCGGTGCCCGGGATGCGGCCCTTGCGCAGGATCAGCATGACGCACACGACCAGGCACAACAGCATCACGAACACGCCGAACCGGCGGGCCAGCGAACCGTCGGGAGAGACGGTGAGCAGCGCGTCCCAGCGCAACCGCTCGTCGAACCACGGCACGTTCGGGCCCACGGCCGACCGCACACGGGTCGCTTCGAGGACCGACGCGAGTGTCTGGTCGGCGAAGACCGCGATGAGCACGACCGTGCCCGACGCGAGGATCGGCGCGAGGGGCGCGACGACACCGACGAGATGCCGGCGCGCGACGAGCACCTTCACCAGCGGGCGCATCCCGGCGACGAGCGCGGCCACCGCGATCAGGCCGGTCGGGCCGGCAGCGAGGGAGAAGGCCGCGATGAGCACCGCGATCGCGGCGGGCAGCATGCGCCCGGTCGCGATGGCGCGTTCGACCGAACACCAGGTCAGCAGTGCACCGACCGCGATGATCGGCTCGGGCCGCAGACCGTTGTTGTAGGGGAGCCAGAAGGCGAGGAAGACCAGCCCGGCCGTCCACAGCGACACCCGGCTGTGCCGGACGGCGACACCGAGCCGCGGGATGACCTCGCGGCTGATGACCATCCAGCACAGGATCGCCGCGATCAGCGTGGGCACGCGCATCCACACGCTCGACGTCGAGACCTGCGCGAACACGACGAGCACGTCGTAGAACCAGCCGAACGGCGCCTCGGGCACACCGAACCAGCGGAAGTAGTTGGCCATGTATCCGGCCTCGTCGGACACCCGCGCCATGTTGAGGATGTAACCGTCGTCCGAGGTGTTCGCGCCGAGGATGTGCCAGAGCAACAGGGTGCCCACGACCACCGCGTCCACGAAGGTGAACCGCCACCAACGGGCCGGCAGGAACCGGCGGGCGCGGCGTCCGTCGATCCCGTCCAGGCGATGCAGGGCGACGAGGGAGACCAACGTTGCGAGCGCGCACACGATCATCGCGAGGAGCTTGAGCACCGTAGGCGTCGACGTGAACCGCGAGTCGAGCTCGGCGCGCACCGACAACCGTTCCGTGGAGTCGTCACCCTCGGGGTCGAAGGAGCCCGAGGGGTCGGTGAGGTCGCTGAAGACACCGACCATCTGCGGCCGCTCGTCGCCCTCGAGTTCGATCGCGACCGGCGGGTCCGCGCCCACGATCTCGGCGGCCGTGCGTTCGGAGTTCGATGCGACCGTCACCGCCGTGCACGGCTCGTCGAGCGGCGCGGAGACGAGCACCGAGTTGCGCAGGACGGCCTCCACGGTGCCGGGCGCACCGTCCTCGCCGGGTACCGCGCGGATCACGAGGCCCTCCGCCGTGGCGTCCGGGGAGCCCGACGGGATGGTCGAGACGAGGGTGCCACCGTCGGAACCGAGCTGCGATGCCGCCGCGCACGGCACACTCACCCGAAGCGTGAGCGGGGCGTAGGTGACGAGCGGCGCCTCGACACTGTCGACGCTGCCGTTCTGCGGCCACTGCAGTTCGCCGGTCTCCTGCCGGACCGGCAGGAACGGAAGGGTCAGAGCCAGCACGAACCCGAGCAGACCCGACACGATCGCGACGATCCGCGCTGTGCGGATGCGCGATGTCGGGTCGGACGAATCGGTTTTCCCGGGCGAAGCGGTATCGGCTGGCACAAGCGTCGATGCTAGGCGAGTCCCGTCACGGTCCGGCCTCGCGCCGCTCCGCTCGCACTACTCGCAGGTACTCCACGGGTTCTGTCGGACCACGTCCGGAGCGATACCTCCCGCAACTAGCATCGCTGTGTATGAAGACCTCCACCCCGATCGGGCGCGCTCTCCGCGCGGCGGGCATCGGGGAGGTCTGCGACGACTCGACCACACGCGCGCTGTACTCGTCCGATGCCTCTCTCTATCGCGTCCCACCACAGGCCGTGGTGCGCGCCCGGTCGATCGACGACGTCGCCACGACCCTCGACGTGTGCCGGCGGGAGGGCGTCCCCCTCACCTCCCGCGGCACCGGCACCTCGCTCGCGGGCAACGCCGTCGGGCCCGGCGTCGTCATCGACTTCTCGCGTCACCTGAACCGGGTGCTCTCCGTCGACCCCGAGACCCGGACCGCGCGGGTGCAACCGGGTGTCGTGCAGGCCGAGCTGCAGCGCGCCGCGGCACCGCACGGTCTGCGCTTCGGTCCCGACCCGTCCACCCACAACCGGTGCACGATCGGCGGGATGATCGGCAACAACGCGTGTGGGGCGCGCGCGCTCGGCTACGGCCGCACATCCGACAACGTCGTCGCGCTCGAGGTGCTCACCGGCACCGGGCACCCGCTGACGCTGCCCGGCGAGGACCCGACACTCGACCCGCTGCGGGGGATCGTCGCGCGCGATCTCGCGACAATCCGCACCGAATTCGGTCGCTTCGGCCGGCAGGTGTCGGGCTACGCCCTCGAGCATCTGTTGCCGGAGCACGGATTCGACGTCCGGAAACTGTTCGTCGGCAGCGAGGGCACGCTCGGGATCACGACCGAGGCGACGGTGCAGCTGGTCGCCGACCCCGCCGTACGCACGATGGTCGTGCTCGGCTATCCCGACATCGTCGCCGCCGGGAACGCCGCGCACGGACTGCTCGGTTTCCGGCCCACCGCGTGCGAGGGGCTCGACTCGCGGATCGTCGACATCGTCCGGCACCGGCGCGGACCGGAGGCGGTGCCGCCCCTCCCGTCGGGTGCGGCGTGGCTGTTCGTCGAGCTGGCCGGCGACGACGCCGACGAGGTGCGCGACCGGGCGAGGGCACTCGCGCAGGCCGCAGCCGCGACCGACGTCCTTCACGTCGAGGATCAGGCGCGGGCCGCCGCTCTGTGGCGTATCCGGGAGGAGGGGGCCGGCCTGTCCGCGAGAAGTCCGAAGGGGCTGCCCGCACACGCGGGATGGGAGGACGCCGCCGTCCCCGCCCACCGCGTCGGCGACTATCTCCGCGACTTCGAGGAACTGCTCGCCGGATACGACGTCACCGGCTATCCCTACGGGCACTTCGCCGACGGATGCATCCACATCCGTCTCGACATCCCGCTCGAGGTTCCCGGACTGTTCCGCGAATTCCTCTTCGAAGCAGGCAAACTCGTCGCCGAATACGGCGGGTCGATGTCGGGGGAGCACGGCGACGGCCGCGCCCGGAGCGAACTGCTGCCCCTGATGTACTCGCCCGACGCGCTCGCGCTGTTCGGGGCCGTGAAGTCGGTCTTCGATCCGGAGAACATCCTCAACCCCGGAGTGCTCGTCGACCCGCGCCCCGTCGACGTCGACCTCCGCGTCCCGGCCGCGCGGAAGGTTCGCGAGGACCTGGCCTTCCGCTATCTCGAGGACGGCGGCGACTTCACGCAGGCCGTCCACCGGTGCACCGGGATCGGCAAGTGCCGCGCCGACAACACCGGCACCGGTGGGGTGATGTGCCCGTCCTTCCTCGCGACCCGCGAGGAGAAGGACTCCACCCGCGGGCGTGCCCGGGCGTTGCAGGAAATGCTCAACGGGCACCTCGTCGACGAGTCGTGGCAGTCGCCGGAGGTACACGAAGCACTCGATCTGTGCCTGTCGTGCAAGGGATGCCTGTCCGACTGCCCGACCGGCGTCGACATGGCGACCCTCAAATCCGAAGTGCTGCACCAGACCTACCGAGGACGACGCAGGCCCGCGAGTCACTACGGTCTCGGCAGGCTGCCGCAGTGGGCAGCGATCGCCTCCCGCGCGCCGCGGGTGGTCAACGCTCTGACCCGGATCCCGGGTGTCGCCCCGCTCGGCCTGACCGTCGCCGGTCTCGATCGACGCCGCCATGTTCCGGCGTTCGCTCCCCGCACCTTCCGGAAGTGGTTCGCCGACACCCTCCCGCAACGATCCCGCACGGGCGACCCGGTGCTGCTGTTCGTCGACACCTTCACCGAATACTTCACCCCGGAGATCGGAGCCGCTGCCGTGCGTGTCCTCGAGACCGCCGGATACAGCGTGCACATCACCGACGAACCCCGCTGCTGCGGGCTGACATGGATCACCACCGGCCAGCTCGACCAGGCACGGAAGATCGTGGGCCGCACCGTCGCCGAACTCTTCCGCAGCGGCATGCCGATCGTCGGGCTCGAACCGTCGTGCACCGCCGTCCTGCGCTCCGACGCGGTCGAACTACTCGGGTCCGCGCCCGCGCGTCTCGTGGCCGACAGCACCACAACCCTCGCCGAACTCCTCACCGACTGGGAACCGCCCCCGCTGGAGGGAACGCGGATCGTCGCGCAACCCCACTGTCACCACCACGCCGTCATGGGCTGGGGTGCCGATGCCGCCCTTCTGCGACGCGCGGGTGCCGACGTGCAGCAACTCGCCGGCTGCTGCGGCCTGGCCGGGAACTTCGGCGTCGAACGCGGGCACTACGACGTGTCGGTGGCGGTCGCGCGGACCCAACTGCTTCCGGCAGTCGAGGTGGCATCGGAGGACGCGGTGATCCTCGCCGACGGGTACTCGTGCCGTACCCAACTCGGCGACCTCACGACGCGGCGCGGCACGCACCTGGCGGAGTTGCTGGCCTCACGACTGCCGTAGGCCCGGAGACGTCCTCACCCTCTACGCCGCCGTCCTCTGGTGCGTTCGCTTCTGGTTGGGCGCGGCCCGAGTTCGTAGGGAATCTTCAGGATGTGGCGGGTCTTGGCGTCGATGTCGCAGTTGCCCGACGCGACGGAGTGGAGGATGCCGTTGTAGACGAGGTCCCACAGGTCGGGGTTGCGTTGGATCTCGCTGATCTTGAACGAATGGATCTTGTTGCCGTGTGCATCCTTCAAACGAAGAACGCGGCTGTAGCCGTCAGCAGAGAACTGGATGCGGGTGAGTTGGTATGTGTCGACCCAATCTTCGCGCCATTGAACCCAGTTGATACCCGCTGCGGTCCAGTGATTCCCGATGCCCCGGAACAACAACAGGGCACTTCCGATGATGATGACCCACATGATCCACCAGTGGATCCAGCGGAAATCTCCGTTGATGACGGTGAGGTACACGATCAAGATTCCCGCTATCAACAATGCGCTGATGTATTTATCGCGGACGGTGGGTTGGAGCCATTCGAGAGTGGGGCCGAGGTGGTTCGGTGCATCTGGCGGGTTCCGTGGTCTGCGGCCGAGTGGTGTGTATTCCGTGCCGTGGTAGATGCGGGGCGCCCGGGGAGGGCGAGGCTCTCCTGTGCTCGAATCCGGCATCGAAGGAAGATCAGTGATATCCATTTTCCCTCAGAAAAGGCTTCCCACCCAGCGGGCCGCAGAGCCTGCGGCACCCGAGATGTCGTCCCAGTGTTCGATCACTTCACCGACGCCGAACGCGACACCGACTCCCGCGCCGACAGCGAGCAGCGTGACGGGGCCTCCTGCTGCACTCGCGAGAATCAGTTCGGTCGCTACGGTTCCGGCCACAAATCCGCCGATGTCCTTTGCAACTGCCTTTACGGCGTCACCAGTTGTTTCGGCATCCATCAAATCATTTGCTGTCTGGGCGCCGGTCAGCGCTAATCCCAGGAACGGCAATTTTGAACCGATACTTGACAGGGCCGAGCCTCTAGGGAAAGGCTCGCCGAGGTTGCTGCCGAGCATTCGGACAAACTTGTTGTCACCGAGCCCAGAAAGCAATCGAGAATTCTCCGCAGCGAACCGCGCAGCATCGTCCGCCCCGCCTTGGAAGGCTCGAACAGCCCTGGCTGCTGTCGCTTCCGGGTACGGATCACCCAGCCGCGCCGCTTCGGCAGCAAGCTCACGCAGTCGGGCGAGGGTTGCACCTCGCGTAGCGGCTTCCTCGCCCCATCTCGACAACTCGGAAACCGCCGTAGCCAGATACCCACCGACTGTGTGCAGAACCAGCCATCCCCACTGGGCTTCTGCATCCTTCAGGATCGCCGTCGGCCCGCGCAGGGCTTCCGCAATCGCGCTGTGCGCTGCGGCCTCGACCGCGCGACCTTCCGTAACGAGTCCCGCAGCCGTCTCGTATGCCGCGATCTGCTTTGCCCGAAGGGTTTGGAGCGCAATGTCGTACGAATTCGGGTCGACGTCGACCGGTTCACCGATCCCGACGCCGTACTCCACGGGAATGCCGGCTTCCGCTGCTGTCACCTCGGCCTGCGACATGCGTGACCGGGCGGTGACGAGCCCGTCGGCGAATGCGCGCAGGGCAACGGCAATCACGTCGATCTGGTCTGCGGCCTCGGCCGTCCCTGTGATGACGCGGTCGAGTATCGTCCGGAATGCTTCTCCCGCCGGACTTCTGAACTCGTATTCGGACTCGGTGCGTCCGTCGCGCGCCGCCTTCAGTCGGTCGTTCACGCCCGTGGCGAGGGCAGCGAGCGAATCCGCACATGCGTAGCAGGAGGTGGGGTCGCCGAAGACCCGGGTGTCGAGGCTCATCCCTCACCGGCCTTCGCGATCTCCTGCGCCGTGTGCGACTCGGCGTCCTGGTAGGCGCGCAGACTGTCCTGGGTGGCGTCTGCCGCACCGGCCAGCGACCGGACCGCCGCGTCCAGCGCGGAAGCGATCGACCCGAGAGCTTCGACGAGCAGCGGGGTGGCGGCACCCGCGTCGGGTATCGGTGCGGGATCGGATCCGAGTTCGTCGATTCCCATCGCTCCGGTCGCCAGGAGCTTCGCAACCGTGTCGAGGTCGCCGATGTCGATGCTCACCGGGTCGCTCTCCTGCCGAGTGGATCCTCGAACGGACGGTCTTCGTCCTCGACCCGGGGTGGCGGTGGTTGTCGGCCGTCGAGCAGGACCACGTCGTACCCGGTGGTCCGGTGGATCTCCCGCAGTCCTGTGCTGTCGACACCCATCCACGGCTGCCGAGGTCCGCAACAACGGACCAGTTCCTCCAGCGAGGTGTAGGCGGGCAACGCCAACCGGCCGTCGGGCAGAGTGCGCATCTCCAGTTCGACCTGCCCGGAACTGTCGCGGCGTCGGATCGGCACATACAGAACGTCGCTCATCGAATCCCCCGATTCCGTCGTACCCCCCGTACGACTCGCCGAGACCCTACCGCAGCGGCGATGAGTTTCCGGCTCCTGCCCGGTCGGTATCTGCGCCAGCACCGCTGCCCACCTACCAGGAGGTCGTCATGAACACCTTCACCCCGTCCACCGCAAGCACCCGCGACGACACCGCCGCGGCCCCCTCACGCACCGCTCGTATCGCAGGCCTGATCGTCAGCGGCCTCGTCGTCCTGTTCCTGCTGTGGGACTCGATCATCCACATCGCCAACGTCTCGCAGGTGCAGGAGGCCATGGCCGATCTCGGGTTCGACCCGAGCCTCAACCGCGTGTTCGGTGTGGTCCTGCTGATCTGCCTGATCGCCTACGTGCTGCCGCCCACCGCGATCCTCGGTGCAGTTCTGCTCACCGGTTACCTCGGTGGTGCCGTCGCGACCAATCTGCTCACCGAACAGCCGATCGTCAGCACAACCCTCTTCCCGATCTACACCGGCATCTTCGTCTGGGGTGGATTGTGGTTGCGCGACATCGGAGTTCGCCGCATCATGCCGATTCGCCTGTCGCGGTGACGACGACGAACGGTCCCACCTCGGTCACGGCGAATCGGGGATCGTCGAACAGTTCCTTGGGGAAGGTCACCGTGTACCGCCGCACATTGGGATCGTTCGGGTAGACGTCCTCGGCCAGTCGCAGCGTGTAGCCCTCGGCGCCCTGTCGGAAGACGACGGCGTCGGGGGCTCGCCACGGCAGCTCCTCCCACGCGGCGAGCAGTTCGTCGGGGGAGGAGAGTTCCGACCACTCCTCGATAGCCGCGGCACGCGCGGAGAACTCCGCCAGCGGGTTGGCGTAGTGCGAGGTCAGGGCCTGGAAACCGAAGTACGGGTAGTAGGCGAGGAAGGACGTGTCGGCCGTGAGGACCACGTGGTCGTCACGTTCGCCGCCCAGCTGGGACAGCAGGACGTCGTCCACCTCGGCGTAGTAGGACGCGGCACCGGCGGGTCGCTGGTCGGCGCGTTCGCCGGCACCGTCGGTGTCGGTGTAGGCGACGGTGATATCACCCCCGAGCGCCTGCGGGATGTTCTGGGTGAACGCCAGCGCACCGAGAGCACCCACCGCCACGAGCACCCTGCGCACACGCGGATTCTCGCTGGTCGCCAGACTGATCCACCGCGAGAAGTCGACGAAGGCGAATGCGCCTGCCGCAGCGAGCAGAACGAGCAGGATCACCTCGAGGCGGAACGCGAGCAGGGTATTGCCCACGGCGGTCGATGCCATCGACGCGAGGTACCACAGGTAGACCGCGATCACGCCGAGTCCGAGCGCCTGCGCCCTGTGCGACGACGACGCGCGTCCCACGAGCCACACGGTGCCCAGCAACGACAACAGTCCGATCAGAGACATGTGGAACATCGGCAACGGCAGTCGCGCACCGGCATCGGGCAGATAGTGCGTCGCGGTACCGGACTCGGACGGGGGATTGCCGCCCAGCACGTCGAACACGAACGGCGCCCACACGATCAACGCGACGAGCATCGCGATCACCGCGATCACCACGAGGCGCACGAGCACCGGAAGAACTGCCCGCCACGACCCGGCGGCGCGACGCGCGAGGTACGCCGCGACGACGGCCATCACCGTCACCGCGAACGCGGCGATACCGAGATAGAGGGTGTAGAAGGTCGCGGCGAGGCCGAGGAACAAGCCCGTGCCCACGACGGCACCCCAGCCCTGCCGCACACGGCCACCACGCACGGCGGGCAGGAAACCGCCCCAGGCCAGCACCAACGCCGGCGCGACCAGCACAGCGATCACCGCTCCGTAGGGCTCAGGCGAACCGTAGGCCAGCACGACGAGCGTCGTCGCGGTGGCAGCGAGCACCGCCAGGTCAGAGCGGACGAGCTCGGACCACAACACCAGGGCGACGACCGCCGCGACCGCCAGCGAACCGATCGCATAAGGCTTGAACACTTCCCAGCCGTCCATGCCCAGCAGATTCGCGACACGCCCACCGATCCAGAACCACCCGGCCGGATAGAACGACGGCAGGTCGGCGTAGTTCATGTCGCGCAACGCCGCGCTGTCCGTCAGACGCGTGAGGAACTGGGTGCGGAACTCCTGGTCGACGGAGATGCCGTGGAGATAGAGGCGGGTCGCAGCCAACGGCATCCCGAGGGTCGCGGTGACCAGACCGGACAACGCCGCCCACGACAACACCCGAGCCCCCGTCACCCATCTGCGGCGACGCAGCAGGTAGATCGACAGGCCGAGTACGGCGAGCGCCGCGAACTGCAGGACGGTGGTGACGGCCTGCGTCACGTTCGACGAGTTGAACGCCGGCCACTGCACGCGGTCGAAGGCGAACAGCCCCACCGCCGCGACGAGCGCTGCGACGAGCGCTGCGCAGACGAACTGCACGAGCGTCGAGACGGCACGGCGTAACGGGGCTACTGCTACAGGAGTGTCGGCGAGCACCCCACGAGCATAGAGATGCGTCCGCGGGACGAGTGGCGGCCCGATCCGTGCTGCAAAAACGTCGTCATCCAGCAGTCGGGACCTTCATCCTGGAAGTTGCGTCGGGAAACCGGGCCGTCGGGTACGGCTCGGGGAATCCGAACGAAAGGCTCAGATCATGACAGGTAAAGCGGTTCGTGCGGCCCTTGCAATGCTCGCGACGGCACCTCTCCTCGTCTTCGGGGCGGCGCAGGCCTCGGCGTATCCGGTGATCGAACCGGGTGAGCCCGGCGGTCCCATCAACGGCCGGTTGTACGACCACCACGGCGTCCATCCCTACCAGTGCATCCTCCTCGGGGCGCCGGGTGTCGGCTACGCGACGAACGAGGCGGGACAGGACGGCATCGTGAACGGTGTCTTCGTGAACGAAGGGTCGATCAACCACTGGTGCTACGGGCCGCCCGGGATGATCCACAACGGGATCGGATACGTCAGGTAACACCTGAGAAGACGACTGCCCCGCCGGAACGGATCCGGCGGGGCAGCGGGTGCGCGTCTGTCAGATCGGCAGCTTGCGGAAGATCGCGCGCGGCAGGTGACGCAGCACGATCATCACGAACCGGAAGGTGCCCGGTGCCCAGACGATCTCTTTGCCGCGATCGGAGGCCGCGACCGCGAGCTTCGCGACGTCCTCCTTGTTCACGGTGAGCGGCGCCTCGTCGACGTGCGCGCTGAACTGCGTGCGCACCTGGCCGGGGCGCACGACCGTCACGCGCGGACCGAACGGACGCAGCGCCTCGCCGAGTCCGAGGTAGAAGCCGTCGAGGCCGGCCTTGGTGGAGCCGTAGACGAAGTTGGCGCGCTTGACGCGCTCACCGGCGACCGACGACATCGCGATGATGCGGCCGAAGCCCTGCGCCTTCATCCTCTCGCCCACCAGCACGCCCACGGAGACGGCAGCCGTGTAGTTGACCTCCGCGACCCGCACGGCCTTGCTCTGGTTCTGCCACAACTCCTCGGCGTCGGCGTCCAGACCGAAGGCGACGATCGCGATGTCGACGTCGCCGTCCTTCCATGCCTGATCGATGACGGCCGGGTGGCTCGCGGTGTCGAGGGCGTCGAAGTCGATCAGGTCGACCTGCGTCGCACCCGCGGCCTTCGCCTGGGCGACGGCGTCCTCACGACGCGGGTCGCCGGGCAGGGCCGCGAGGATCACGCGGGCCGGGGCCTTGCGGAGGTACTCCTCGACGATGGCCAGGCCGATCTCGGAGGTGCCACCGAGCAGCAGCAGGGTCTGGGGATTGCCGACGGCGTTGATCATCAGTGGAGTTCCAACCTTCTGGACATATCGGAGGCGAAGACGTTCGTGGGGTCGACGGAGCGGCGCACCTTCAGCCACTCGTCGATCCGCGGGTACATGGCGTGGAAGGTCTCCGCGTCGGTCCGCGAATCCTTCGCGGTGTAGAGGCGACCACCGAACTCGAGGACCCGCTTGTCGAGTTTGCGCACGAACTCGTTCAGACCCGCCTTGATCGGGAAGTCGACGCAGATGTTCCACCCCTTCATGGGGAAGCTCAGCGGCGCCTTGTTGCCCTCACCGAACAGCTTGAAGACGTTGAGGAACGAGTAGTGCCCCGACTTCTGGATGTCGACGATGATGCGCTTGAACTCGTCGACGGACTCCGGCGGCACCACGAACTGGTACTGCAGGAAGCCCTTCGATCCGTAGGCGCGGTTCCACTCACCGAACATGTCGAGCGGGTGATAGAACTGCGTCAGGTTCTGGATCTTGCCGGTGTAGTTGCCCGACTTGCGGTACCAGACCTCGCCCACCGCCGAGAAGGTGTACTTGTTCGCCAGACCGTTCGGGAAGACGTCCGGGAAGGTCAGCAGCGTCGGCGCATCGAACTTCAGCGGGTCCTTCTGCAACTTCTTCGGCAGCTGATCAAGCTTGGCGAGCGAACCGCGGGAGATCGCGGCGCGACCGAGCTTCGGCAGCGGAGCGACCGCGTCGAACCAGGCGCTCGAGTAGTCGTAGTTCTCCTCCGAGCCGTCGCTGTGCACAGCGATCGTCTCGTCGAGCGTGGAGGTGACCACACCGTCGGCGATGAAGTACGCCGTCTCGGTGGGGGTCATCTCGATGGTCGCGCGGAGGATGATGCCCGTCAGACCCATGCCGCCGACGGTCGCCCAGAACAGCTTGGAATTGCGTCCGGTGGGCGTGCACGTGCGGACCTGGCCGTCGGCCGTGAGGAGGTCGATCGACTTCACGTGGTTGCCGAAGCTGCCCGCGCTGTGGTGGTTCTTGCCGTGGATGTCGGAGCCGATCGCACCACCGATCGTCACCTGGCGGGTGCCCGGCAGAACCGGGACCCACAGGCCGAACGGCAGCGCGGCGCGCATGAGCTGGTCGAGGTCGACGCCGCCGTCCACCACCACACGCCGCGAGTCGCGATCGATGCTGTGGATCTTGTTCAGCGCCGTCATGTCGACGACGAGCCCGCCGGCATTCTGCGCCGGGTCGCCGTAGGAGCGCCCGAGCCCGCGTGCGATGACACCGCGACGCAGGTGCGACGGCTTCGACTCGTTGTCTTCCGCGACCCGCGCGACCGCCTTGGCGATCACTTCGACGTCGGGGGTGGACAGCACCTCTGCGGTGGTCGGCGCGGTGCGCCCCCAGCCGGTCAGGGTGCGGGTCTGGGTGGGGAGCGGCTCGCTCGCCTGCTCCGTAGCTGTCGTGGACATCGGGGTAAAGGCTACCCGTGTGTCCTGGTCACCCGGCAAGATGCTGTTCCTCACGGGCGTTACCCTCGTCTGCGTGCCGGAATCCCACGACCATGTGCAGCCGCTGCCGGAGCACCACGCCCCGCTGGCTCCCGAACTGCCGTTGACCGATTCGACGGCCGACGAGGCGCTGGACCTCAAGACGCAGCTCACGCGGTTCGTCCTGACCGGCGGGTTCTCGGCGATCGTGGACTACGGCCTGTACGTCCTGCTCATGGCACTGGGCGTCACCCGCGACGTCGCGAAGGCCCTGTCGTTCGTGGCCGGCACCACCACCGCCTACCTGATCAACCGCCGCTGGACCTTCAAGGCCCCGCCGAGCCGTGTCCGTTTCGCGGCAGTGGTGGTCCTGTACGCAGTGACGTTCGCCGCACAGGTCGGCATCAACCGCGTACTCAACGAAGCCCTCGGCGACGAGTGGTGGGTCACGCCCTTCGCCTTCGTCGTCGCCCAGGGCACTGCGACGGTGATCAACTTCGTCGTCCAGCGGGCCGTGATCTTCCGCCTCCGCTGATTCGGGTGGATCCGACCCCGCTCAGAGGGGTTCAACCCACCGAAGTCCGATTCAGTGCCTGACGGATCTGCCGCACCACCTCGTCGGGTTCCTGGGTGATCGCGTGCCACGTGAAGCGCAGCACGTGCCAGCCGGCGTTGATCAGGACGTTCTGCCTCTCGGCGTCGCGGCGGTGTCGCTCGGCGTCGCAGTGCCAGGCCCACCCGTCGATCTCGATCGCGACACGCTCGGCGTCGAACACCACGTCGATCTCGAAGCCGCAGCTCATCGCATGTGCTCGCCATCCGGTGAACCCCGCACTGCGGAGCAGCCGGTGGAAGATGCGTTCGGCCTGCGATTGGCCACCTTCGCGAGCCGAACACAGCAGATGAGCGGCGCGGGGTGCGCCGTGGCGCCCGAGATTCCTTCGATGTGCCTGCTCGAGTGCGGGCAGCGAGGTGTGACGCTGCAGCGCGCGATCCATCAACATCGAGCCCGTCGGTATTTCGACGGCGGCTTCGAGCACCGTGAGTGGCAGCGCGGTGACGGGTAGACCGCGAACCACGACGACGTCGCGCCGCTGGAGGTCGCGCCGGCGCACCCGCACCCCGTGGCGTCGGGCGAGGGTGCGCTTCTGCGGCACGGTCACGTAGCGGAGAGACGGGGCGCGGTCGAGCAGGCCGTGCCACCATGCCGCGCTCGGACCCCATGCCGCGGCCTGGGGGCCTGCCGCGTAGACGGCCGCCCGTAGCTCCACGGCCGGCGTGCGTTCCCGGTCGGCACGCAGGTAGACGCCGCGTGCGAGCGCGAACCAGTCGCCGTTCTCGACCCGCCGGTCGACAGCGGAGGCGTTCATCCCGCAGTCGAGTGCTTGCACGCGAGTGATGACGCCGTCCTGAGCGGCCATGATGCGGTACGCGTTTCGCAAGTTCATATCCGGTTCGACGCAGTGATCGTCGTTCCGGTTCCGCACCGATCGATTTGTGTGGATCCAACCCCGGAAACCGGGGTCGAATCCACACAAATCGTCAGAAGTTCGGGAGACGACCCGCTTCGCGGGCGTCGGTCAGGGTGGGCGCCGCCCGATCCTTCGCCGACAGTTCGTAGGTCAGCGGGGTGCCATCAGGTCCTGTTGTGGGCCAGTCGATCCCGATCTCCGGATCGAGGGGGTGCACCTCGTGCTCGCGGTCGGGGTTGTAGCCCGTGGAACACAGGTAGACGACGGTCGAGTTGTCCTCGAGGGCGAGGAAACCGTGGCCGAGGCCCTCGGACAGGAAGATCGCGCGACGGTCCTTCGTGTCCAGCAGTACCGAATCCCACTGTCCGAAGGTCGGCGATCCGACCCGCAGGTCGACGACGACGTCGAGCACCGACCCCGACACGCACGTGACGTATTTCGCCTGTCCCGGAGGGACATCCGCGTAGTGGATGCCGCGCAGTACCCCGGTGGCGGAGACCGAGCAGTTCGCCTGCGCCAACTCCAGAGGCCGGCCGGCGGCGTCGGTGAAACTCTCCTGCTTGAACCATTCGAGGAACACACCCCGGTCGTCGCCGAACTGTTTCGGCGTGATCTCCCACGCCCCGGCGATCGTCAGTTCGCGGTACTGCACCTAGCGGTCCTTTCCTCGTTCGAGCAGATCCAGCAGGTAGCTGCCGTAGCCCGACTTCACCAGCGGCTCGGCCGCGGCGCGCAACTGCTTGTCGTCGATGAACCCGAGCCGCCAGGCGACCTCCTCGGGTGCGCCGATCTTCAGGCCCTGGCGTTGTTCGATGGTGCGCACATAGTTCGACGCGTCGAGCAGCGAGTCGAAGGTGCCGGTGTCGAGCCAGGCGGTGCCGCGCGGCAGCACCTCGACCTGCAGTTTCCCCGCCTCCAGATAGGTGCGGTTGACGTCGGTGATCTCCAGCTCGCCGCGCGCCGACGGCGTCAACGAGCGGGCGATCTCGACGACGTCGTTGTCGTAGAAGTACAGACCCGGAACCGCGAAGTTCGACTTCGGGTCGTCGGGTTTCTCCTCGAGCGACAGGGCGCGACCGGTCGAGTCGAACTCGATCACCCCGTAGGCCGACGGGTCGGACACCCGGTACGCGAAGACCGCCCCGCCGTCGATGTGCGCGAAGCGTTTGAGCTGCGTGCCCAGGCCCGGGCCGTAGAAGATGTTGTCGCCGAGGATCAATGCGACCGGGTCGGTGCCGATGTGGTCGGCGCCGAGCACGAAGGCCTGCGCCAGACCGTCGGGGGAGGGCTGGATCGCGTAGGTGATGTTCACCCCGAACTGCGAGCCGTCGCCGAGCAACCAGTGGAACTGCTCGGCGTCGTGTGGGGTGGTGATCATGAGGATGTCGCGGATCCCGGCGAGCATGAGCGTCGAGAGCGGGTAGTAGATCATCGGCTTGTCGTAGACGGGCACGAGCTGCTTGCTCACGCCCTGGGTGATCGGATGCAGACGCGAGCCCGTCCCACCCGCGAGGATGATTCCGCGCATGTCGGACAGTCTCGCATGAGTAGGCTTGCCCCAATGAGGCTGCTCGTCACCGGTGGTGCCGGTTTCATCGGCGCGAACTTCGTCCATCAGACCGTCGCGGAACGACCCGACACGCAGGTCACCGTGCTCGACAAGCTCACCTACGCCGGCAACCGCGCCTCCCTCGACCCCGTCTCCGGCAAGATCACCTTCGTCCAGGGCGACATCGCCGACGCCGAGCTCGTCGACCGGCTCGTCGCCGACACCGATCTGGTGGTGCACTTCGCCGCCGAATCCCACAACGACAACTCGCTGGCCAACCCCGCACCGTTCGTACAGACCAATCTGGTGGGCACCTTCACGCTGCTCGAGGCCGTCCGCAGGTACGACGTGCGCTATCACCACATCTCCACCGACGAGGTGTACGGCGACCTCGCCCTCGACGACCCCGCCCGCTTCACCGAGGCCACCGCCTACAACCCGTCGAGCCCCTACTCCTCGACCAAGGCCGGCTCGGATCTGCTGGTACGCGCCTGGGTGCGCTCGTTCGGCGTCCGCGCGACCATCTCCAACTGCTCGAACAACTACGGCCCCTATCAGCACGTGGAGAAGTTCATCCCCCGCCAGATCACCAACGTGCTCACCGGTGTGCGCCCCAAGCTCTACGGCACCGGCACCAACGTGCGCGACTGGATCCACGTCGACGACCACAACAGCGCGGTATGGACGATCATCGAACACGGGCAACTCGGCGAGACCTACCTGATCGGAGCGGACGGCGAGACCGACAACCGCACCGTCGTCGAAACCGTCCTCGAACTGTGCGGCAAGGACCGCAGCGAGTTCGATTTCGTCACCGACCGCCCCGGCCACGACCTGCGCTACGCCATCGACGCGACCCGCCTGCGCACCGAACTGGGCTGGCAGCCCCGCTACCGCGACTTCCGCGAAGGCCTGGCCGCGACCATCGACTGGTACCGCGCCAACGAGCAGTGGTGGACGCCACAGAAGCACGTCACCGAGGCCGGCTACAGCCGCACCGAGCGCGTTCTGGGCGGATAACCTGCGCCGTTCGGGGTGATCCCGGCACAATTCGCGAATGGGTCGAAACACTGGTGCACGACGCACACAACCGTGGAGCTCCTGTTTCCGCTGCTACTGTCGCATCGAAAACAGCGGATCGACCACGAGCGGGGAGTAGCCCGATGGAGCAGGCAGCTGCCGGCGACACAAGCACGATCGGACATGACGCGGACACGCTGGACGAGGTTCTCACCGAGCCGGTGCGTCGCGACCGGCTGATCGTCCAGCGCGGCGTCTTCGCATCCCTGTCGCCGCGCGTGCCGGAGAAGATGTACGTCCACACGAAGGGCGACGCGGCGTCCGACCGTTACGGGCTGCAGCTCGCCGACGGCGCGACCGCCCACACCAACACCTACTTCGGGCGTTTCCCCGCGACGTTCTGGCAGCGCTGGACCGACGTGAAGACCGTCAACCTGCAGCTCACCTACGGCTGCTCCGGTACCGCGAAGTTCACCGTGTGGGCCTCCGACGCCCGCGGACGCGAGCGGATCGTGACGGTCGAGACGGTGTCGGGTTCGGGCGAGCTCGACCTCGAGTTGCCGATCGAACGGTTCGTCGACGGCGGTGCGATGTGGTTCGCCGTCGACGCCAGCAACGGATCGGTGCTCGTCTCCGACGCGCGCTGGACGGTCGCCGCACCCGAGCGCCTGCGACCCGCCGCTGTCGTCATCTGCACGTTCAACCGCGCCGACGACTGCACCGTCACCGTCGGCACTCTCGCCTCGGACGATGGGGCGATGGCCGACATCGAAGCGGTGTGCATCGTCGACCAGGGCACCGATCAGGTGCGCTCGCGTTCGGCGTTCGCCGAGGTCGCCGACAAGCTCGGCGACAAGCTCATCTACCTGACCCAGCCGAATCTCGGTGGTGCGGGTGGCTTCTCGCGTGGCATGTACGAGATCACCGGTTCCGCCAAGGCCGAGCACGCCAACGTCATCGTCATGGACGACGACATCCTGTGCGAGCCCGAATCGGTGTTGCGTCTCAACGCTTTCGCGAACATGACGGTGCAGCCGACGATCGTCGGCGCCCAGATGTTGTCGCTGAGCAACCCGCAGGTCCTGCACGTCTCGGCCGAGCGTGAGGTGCTCGACGAGATCACCGCCGGCGCACTGACTCCGGGTGCGCGCATGGGCATCGATCTCGTGAAGAAGAAGCAGGACATGCGTTTCGACGCCGGCTGGAACGGTTGGTGGACCTGCCTGCTGCCCGCCGAGATCATCGCCGACTGCGGCCTGCCCATCCCGCTGTTCTTCCAGTGGGACGACATCGAATACGGCATCCGCGCCCGGTACGCGGGTCACCCGACGGTCACCCTGCCCAATGCGGGTGTGTGGCACGCCGATTTCTACCTCAAGGACTACGACGACTGGGCGCGCTACTTCAGCATCCGCAACGGCCTGATCGTCTCGTCCATCTACGGGCGCTTCGACGGCAACGACATCTCGAAGTACTTGTTCCGCAAGATCAGTGAGCTCATCGTCTCGATGCAGTACGGTCTCGCCGCGACCTTCATCAAGGCCGCGGAGGACTTCCTCGCCGGACCGGACTTCCTCCACGACGGCGGCCAGTCGGTGCTGAAGGAACTGCGCGAACTGCGCGACCGCTACCCCGAGACGAAGCCGTTGTCGGCCGCGCAGGTGGGCAAGGAATCCGACCCGCACACGCAGATGTCGGTGTGGCAGTTCGAGCCCGACAAGAAGCGTGAGGGCCTGGTGCTGCTCAAGCGTGCGGTGCAGCAGTTCGCCGGCAAGGTCGACCGCCGGACGGTCACCGTGCCCGCGCACTTCGCATCATGGTGGCACGTGTCGCTGTTCGACAAGGCCGTCGTCACCGACGCCTCGCAGAACGCCGTGCGGGTGCGTCACCGCGACAAGGACACTGCCGTCGAACTCGCAAAGCATGCCGCAAAGGTGTGCTGGCAGCTCCGCAAGGAAGCGCCCCGGATGAAGACGGTCTGGCAGGAAGCGCTGCCCGAGCTCACGAGCCGCGAGAACTGGGCGCGCCTGTACGGCATCGACGGGTAGACCGTGCGGGCATGGTCGTTTCCCGTGCTCATCGGGGTTGCGACCGTGCTCGTCGCAGGGGCGTTCTCGTGGGTGCCCTCGCTGTGGTGGGACGAGGCCGCGACCATCTCGAGTGCCGACCGGTCCGTCGAGGGGATGCTCCGCGTCCACACCCGGATCGACGCCGTCCACGGCCTGCACAACCTCCTGCTGCACTACTGGTTCTCCCTCGTGGGCGTCGACGAGTTCACCGCCCGCCTGCCCGGTGTGCTCGCGCTCGGGGCGGGTGCCGCAGCCGTCACCGCGACCGGCCAGGTGCTGGCGGGTCGTCGCGTGGGGATCGCCGCCGGGGTGCTGTTCGCGCTGTCCCCGCGGGTGACCTGGGCAGCAACCGAAGCGCGGTCCTATGCCTTCGCCGCGGCGCTGGTCGCGGTGTTGTCGCTGCTGGTCGCGCTCGGGTCCACGACCGACCGTAGACGCTGGTGGGGCCTGTACGCCGTCGTCCTGCCGGTCGCGACGGTGATGTTCGTGTACTCCGCGACGGTGGTCGTCGCGCATCTCCTCACCGTGCTGGTCCGTGGTCGTGGGCGCGGCGCGTTCCTGCTGTCCGCAGGGGTTGGCGCGGCCTTGTCGACGCCGTTCGTCCTGCTTGCCTACTCGCAGGCCAAGCAGGTCGCGTGGATCCCCCCGCTCGACTCGATGATCGTCCGCACGATCGCCCTCGACCAGTGGTTCCCGCAGGCCCCGTGGACGGCCGCGTTGTTCGCCGCGATCACCGTCGCCGGGGTGATCGTCGCGGTCCGTCGTGGTGTGGAGCCGGGGGAGCGCACCCTGCTCTGGCTCGCGGTACCGGGCTTCGCCGTGCCGATGGTGCTGCTGCTCGGCTACTCGCTGCTCGAGGACAACATGTACCTCGAGCGCTATCTGTCGTTCACGGTTCCCGCAATGGTGCTGTTGGTGGGCTGGGCCGCCACCCGTGTCGCGACCCGCTGGTGGTCGATGCTGATCGTGCTGACCGCGGTCGCCGTCAGCGTCGCGCCGGCCTACGTGCAGCAGCGACAGCCGTTCGGCAAGCCTGGCGGCATGGACTACAGCGTGATCGCCGACCGGCTCGTCGAACGCTCCGAACCCGGCGACTGTGTCGCCTTCGAACCGCGCGTCTCGTGGGCACCGACGTCACTGCGCGCCGTCGTCGACGCCCGGCCCGACGCGGTGGAAGGGCTCGACGACGTGGGGCTCGGGTACGACGCCGTCGACCGCGTGAACCTGTGGTCGACCGACGCCCCGCCACCGGAACTCGCCCGACGCGCGGCGACCCGATGCGAGGTGCTGTGGGTGATCGCCGACGGCGAGCGCGAGACCGGCTTCCGGGTGTGGCACCCGAACAACGTGTGGTGGCGGTTCGAACCCCACCGGTTCACCGAGACCGACACCTACCGGGAGCTCGAGGCCGTCGGTTTCCGGATCACCGACAGGGAGCCGATCCACCGTTCACAGCTCGTCCGGCTCGAACCGACTCAGACCCAGTAGGCGACGCGCGAGCGGTAGTTGCGCAGCGCGAGCAGGGCGATACCCCAGCCGACGACGGTGATGATCAGGACGATGACCCAGTGGTAGAGCTGCTGGTCGCCGCCGAGCAGCGGGGTCCGCACGATGTCGAGGAAGTGGTAGAGCGGGTTGATCTCGGCGATCCGCGCCCGCCCTTCGTTGCCGGTGCCCTCGAGCGTCTTCTCCGTCCAGATGATCGGCGTCATGAAGAACAGCAACTGGACGATGCTGCCGAGCAGCGGCGCGATGTCGCGGTAGCGCGTGGCGAGGATGCCGAACACCAGCGACACCCAGACCGCGTTGATCGCGATCAACGCCAGCGCCGGGATGGCGAGGAAGGCCGTCCAGTACAGCTGACGTGGGAAGAAGATGAAGATGCCGATGTAGATGACGATGTTGTGCGCGAACAGGATCATCTGCCGCCACACCAGCCGGTAGACGTGCACACTCAACGGCGTCGGCAACTGTTTGATCAGGCCCTCGTTGGACATGAACACGTCCGCGCCCTCGAGGATCGACCCCTGGATCAGGTTCCAGATGATGAAGCCGAGCGCGACGTACGGTAGGAACTCCGGGACGTCGAGGTTGAACAGCGTGCCGTAGAGCACACCCATCGCGATCGCCGAGACACCCGTGGCGATCGTGATCCAGAACGGACCGAGCACCGACCGGCGGTAGCGCTGCTTGATGTCCTGCCAGCCGAGCAGCAACCACAGTTCGCGGTGGTTGAAGCCTTCGCGCAGATCCTGGAACGCGCGCCGGAACGAGCGTGAGGACGACTCGATGGGTTCGTCGTCGACGGTGAGGGCATCAGACACGGGTCCCGAGCCTACCCGCGGCGCAAATGTGACCTGCCGGGGCGCGGGGTCAGCGGGATCGCCGTGCGTGTGCAGGTCCTGTCGATCTTGCACGATTTTCTCGACGAGAACTGCACGCCCGTGTCGATCGCGGTCCGGTGCGGTATCCGGAGCGTGGCACCATCGATCCGACTACCGGGGAGAGATCATGACGCGTGCTCTGCAGGGTTTGGACGAGATCCGCGCGGACCAGGAGAACTTCTACCGCGACCTGCATGCCCATCCGGAGTTGTCGCATCAGGAGACGCGCACCGCGGCCGAGGTGGCCGACCGATTGCGGGCCGCGGGATGCGAGGTGCACACCGATGTGGGCGGCACCGGCGTGGTGGGCGTTCTGCACAACGGGGACGGCCCCGGTGTGCTGCTGCGCGCCGATATGGACGCACTGCCTGTCCGGGAGAAGACGGGTTTGGACTATGCCAGCGCGGCGATGGCGACGGATGCGGACGGAAACGAGACTCCTGTCATGCACGCGTGCGGACACGACGTGCACGTCGCGTGCCTGGTCGGTGCGGTGGAACTGCTGGCCCGGTCGACCGCGCAGTGGCGGGGCAGACTCGTCGCGGTGTTCCAGCCCGGGGAGGAGGTCGCGGATGGTGCCCGCCGGATGGTGGACGACGGGCTCGCCAGGATCGTCGGAAAGGTAGATGTGGCGTTGTGCCAACACGTACTCGCTTTCCCTGCCGGTCTCGTCGGTACGCGCAGCGGTCCCACCCTCTCGGCCGCGGACAGCATGCGCATCACCGTCCACGGCCGGGGAGCACACGGGTCGATGCCGCAGGCTTCCGTCGACCCGGTCGTGCTCGCCGCCGTGATCGTCATCAGGTTGCAGACGATCGTCGCCCGCGAGACACAGCCGGGGGAGCCGGTGGTGCTCACCGTCGGCAGTGTCCAGGCGGGGACGAAGAGCAATGTCATCCCGGACGAGGCGACGATTCTGCTCAACATCCGCACCTACGACGAGGACACCCGCCGCTCGATCCTGGCTGCCGTGAAGCGGATCGTCGTCGCCGAGTGCGAGGCGTCCCGCTCGCCGCGACCACCCGAGTTCGAACTGTTCGACCGGTACCCGATGACGGACAACGACCCCGTGGTCACCGAGCAGGTCGCGGCAGCGTTCGCCCAGCACTTCGGGGACGACGCCGGCGAACTTCCGCTGCAGACGGCGAGTGAGGACTTCAGCGACATCCCACGTGCCCTCGGCATTCCCTACACGTACTGGGGAATCGGTGGCGTCGATCCCGATCTCTACCGGCAGGCCGAAACCGAAGGACGCATCGCCGACGATGTGCCGGTCAACCACTCGGCCACGTTCGCCCCGCTGATCCAGCCCACCCTCGACACCGGAACGGCAGCGCTGGTCGTCGCTGCGCGAACGTTCCTGGAAGACACGTGACGAGCGGAGGCGTCGCGTGGACGTGAACACGCAGAGCACGGTGCTGCTCGTGCTCGACCTGCTCGGCACGTTCGCGTTCGCCCTCAACGGAGCGCTCACCGCCGTCCGCGTCACCCGCATCGACATCGTCGGCGTCGTGACGCTCGGAATGATCACTGCGCTGGGTGGCGGCATCATCCGCGACATCCTCATCGAGGACCTGCCACCCGCGACGTTCAGCGACTGGCGATACCTCGCCGTCGCTGCTGCCGGCAGTCTCCTCGCGTTCTTCGCCCGCAAGCTCGAGCGGTTGTCCACACCCATCACGATGTTCGACGCCGCCGGTCTGAGCCTCTTCGCCGTCACCGGCGCGGGCAAGGCCCTCGACTTCGGCCTCGGTCCGGTGCAGGCGATCATCCTCGGCACGATCACCGGGGTCGGCGGTGGAACGGTGCGCGACGTGTTGATCCGGCGGGTTCCAATCGTGTTGAACAGCGAGTTGTATGCCATTCCTGCGCTGGTGGCCGCGACCGTGCTCGTCGTCTGCGAGAGTCTCGAGGTGCCCACGCTGCCCGCAGCACTCGGGGCTGCGGCACTGTGCTTCGTCATCCGAATGGTCGGGGTCCGTTACGATCTCGACGCGCCGCGTCCGCGGGGGTTCGACGACCCCGACCCACCGAAACCGGCCTGACCGAAACCGGTGTTGTTGTCGATTTTCGATGCGTTCTCGCACACAACGCCGGACTCGATCGGCCGCGCGTCAGTCTCCGTCGCCGTCCACAACCATCTGACCCGAGTCGCCCGGCCACTCGTACAGTTCCGCCGCCGGCTGTATCTGCGCCCACCACGCCGACGAGATCCTCGTGTACGTCGGCAACGGGAAGAACTCGTACTGGGCGACCGTCGCGCACATCGACGTGCAGGACGGTGTGCTGACCGTCGACGGTGAGACCCGGTACAGCAGGTTCGGAAGCGAACGCATGCCCGGACTCGACTCGTCCGGCACCTGGGTGCGCTCGCCGAAGAGCGGACCGACCGGACGCAGCAAGAAGCGAAACGGCGGCCTCGGTCTGGATCGCTACGCCGGGACGTGCCCGAAATAGCCGGTCGGCTGCCGACCACGCCGTTCTCTCCCTCCCCGACGAACCGCCACCACCGCCCACCTGAGGAAAGGAGGTTGTATGTCCTCTTTGTGGCGTCGCACTGCGCGATATGAGGGGAGAATGGCGGCGGGAAGTACCGGAGATGGGAGTGACGGGGCATGAGGGCGACAGCCGAGTCGGGAGAGGCGTGGTCGGCGGAGCGCCTGTTCGCGGGACCGGGAGAAAGCCAGGGACGCTTTCGGAAGACCGATTGGTCGGCTACGCCCCTGGGGCCGGTGGAGTCGTGGCCCGCGGAGCTGCGCATGGCGGTGCGGACGGTGCTGCCGTCCGAGGTGCCGATGCTCCTGTGGTGGGGACCGCAGCTGGTGCAACTCTTCAACGACGCGATCATCCCCGTCCTCGGTGACAAGTACCCCGCGGCGGTCGCCCAGCCGGCACCCGAGTGCTGGCACGAGGTGTGGGACGAGGTCGGAGCCCGCGTCGAACGGGCGATGGCGGGTACGGCGACCTTCGCCGAAGAGGAACTGCTGTTCATGCAGCGCCACGGCTACGAGGAGGAGACCTACTGGACCTTCTCCTACAGCCCGATCCGCGACGAGTCCGGCGAGGTGGCAGGGGTGTTCGTCGCGACCACCGATGTCACCTCGCGGGTGCTCGGTGAGCGTCGTCTGGAGGCCCTGAGCCGTCTCGGCACGGTGGCGATCACCGATTCGGGAATGTCGGTGATCGAGACGTGCCGGAACGCGTTGGACGCGCTCGCGCCCAGTCATCAGGACATTCCGCTGGCCGCGCTGTTCCTCGACAGTCGGGTGGTGGATCCCGATGATCCGCAACCGAACTGGAAGCAGCTCGCCGCAATCGGGACGAAGCCCGGCTTCTCTGGTTCCCTGCTCGGACCGGATGAGGACCAGCTGCTGTCGAAGGCCGCCAGGGCCTCCGAACCCTTCGTCGTCTCCGGCGTCGCCGAGCGTTCCCCGAATCTGCTCGACCCGCAGCGAACCCTCGGAGACCATCCGATCGGCACCATCCTCCTCGTGCCGTTGACGGCGTCGGGACACGACTTCCCGCTCGGTGTCCTCGCCGTCGGACTGAGTCCGTACCGGGTGTTCGACGCCGCGTACTCCACCTTCGTCGAACTCGTCGCCACCAAGATCTCGGGACTGCTGCGTGATGCGTCGGCGATGGATGCCGAGCGTCGCCGGGCCGATGCGTTCGCGGCGCTCGACGCTGCCAAGACCCGGTTCCTCGAATCGATCAGCCACGAGTTCCGCACACCGCTCACACTGCTCCTCGGCCCGTTGCAGAGCATGCTCGACGAGGCCACGACGCTGACGGACGCGCAGCGACAGTCGCTGGAGGTCTCTCAGCGCGCTGCGATCCGGTTGCGGCGACTCGTCGACGCGTTGCTCGAAGCGACGCGTGCCGAGACCGACCCGTCGCGAAAGCCCCTGAGGCCGACCGATCCGGCGGCGCTCACGGCCGAATGTGTGGACTTGTTCACCGACGCGGCTCAGCGTGCGGGCCTGGACCTGCGCAGCCGGATCGCCGACGCGGCGGCCGAGCAGACCCGGCTCGATCCCCAGACGTGGGCCCATATCGTGCTGAACCTGCTCTCGAACGCGATCAAGTACACCCCCTCGGGATCGATCGATGTGGATCTGGACGTCGAGGACGATCTGCTGGTCCTGAAGGTCGCCGACACCGGTCTCGGCATTCCGGAATCGGAGCTCGGTCGCATCTTCGAACGGTTCCATCGCGTCGAGAGCGTCGGGGGACGCAGTCAGGAAGGCATCGGGCTGGGTCTGTCCCTCGTCTCGGACTGGGTCCACACGCTCGGCGGAAGTGTGACCGTGTCCAGTGAGCTCGGGCACGGCAGCACCTTCACCGTGTCCGTTCCCCGCGTCCTCGACCCGACGTCGGAGTCGCCGGCGGGAACCGTCCCGGGGGATCTGAGCGCCATGTACATCGGCGAAGCGCAACAGTGGGACAGGGTCGCTTTCGACGAGGACGAATCGTCCACGCAGGGAGAGGATGTGGAATCGTTGCCACGGATCCTCGTGATCGAGGACAACGCGGACATGCGTGACTATCTGACGCAGTTGTTGCGTCGCCAGAGCTGGCACGTGGATGCGGTGGGGGACAGCGATGCCGCCCTCGAGCGGATCCGATCGCGACCGCCGCATCTCGTCCTCAGCGACATCATGCTCCCCGGTCGGGACGGGGTGGAGCTGCTCGGGGAGATCCGCCGTGACCCGGCGACCTCCCGTTTGCCGGTCATCCTCCTGACGGCACGGGCCGGCGCGGAGGCCACGATCGGCGGTCTGCGTACCGGCGCCGACGATTACATCACCAAACCGTTCCATCCCGACGAGCTCATCGCCCGTGTGCGCGTGAATCTCGAATTGTCGTGGCTGCGTGAGCAGATGCTCGCCGCGCGGGAGCGTGAGTCCGACCAGTTGAAGACGGCCCTGGAGACCCGGTCGACACTGAGCAAGGCCGTCGGACTGATGATGGCCACGTTCAAGTGCGACGCCGACGCGGCGTTCGACAAACTCGTCGCCTTCTCCCAGCACCGCAACGTCAAGGTGCGTGAGATCGCCGAGCAGATCGTCGGTGACTACACCGCCTCGCTCAGCAATTCGTCGGGGTAGTGCTCTGCGCCTTCGGTTCCGCCGCTGCTACTGCAGACCGTGAGCGCGGTGACGGATCAGGCCCCCGCGTACAGCTTGTCGATCTCCTCGGCATACTTCGCATCGATGGGCTTGCGCTTGAGCTTCATCGTCGGG
This sequence comes from Rhodococcus sp. PD04, assembly GCF_035918275.1. NCBI lineage: Bacteria > Bacillati > Actinomycetota > Actinomycetes > Mycobacteriales > Nocardiaceae > Rhodococcus > Rhodococcus sp. PD04. The sequence continues at coordinate 271,596 of NZ_CP142143.1, forward strand.
GTCAGCTCGTCGCCGGAGGGTTCCCAGATCGTCGGCAGCACCGTGTACTTCTTGATCTGCTCGACCCGCGACAACTTGCTGTTCGCCTCCTCGACCGATTTCGCGATCGACTCGAGGACCACCGGATGCCGGGAGAGCTCCTCGTGGGTTCCGCTGAGACCGTGTTGTTCGGCGAAAACGGCCAGGGCATCGGGATCGATCGCGAGCAGCGCGACGTTGTAGGGGCGGTCGTTGCCGATGGCGACGGCGCCACCGAGCATCGGGCAAGCGGCCCGCAGGGCGCCTTCGATATTGGCGGGCGACATGTTCTTCCCCGCCGCGTTGACGATGATCTCCTTCTTCCGGTCGATCAACCGCACGTATCCGTCCGCATCGATCTCACCGATGTCGCCGGTGTGCAGCCAGCCGTCGGAATCGATTGCATCCGAAGTCTTCTCGGGGTCGTTGCGGTAGCCCTTCATCAACAGCGGACCCGAGACGAGCAGTTCGCCGTCCTCGGCGATCCTGAGCTGCGCACACGGCACGGCCTGCCCGACGGTGCCGATGCGGATGGCGCCCGGCCGGTTCATCGTGACCACGCACGAGGTCTCCGACATGCCCCACACCTCGGAGCACGGAATGCCCAGGGCGAGAACGAACTCGAGGACCTCCGGCGAGATCGCGGCGGCACCGGTGACAGCGGCCCGGACCTGATCGAGGCCGAGCTTGCCGCGGATCGCGGACAGCACCAGCCTGTCGGCCACCGCGTGCTGCACCTCGAGGGTGCGGGGGACCGGTTTGCCGTCGGACTGCAGCCGGGCACGCTTGCGTCCGACGTCGATCGCCCACAACGCGAGTTTCTTCTTGATCGGGCTCGATTCCTCGGCGAGGGTCTTGTCAATCGCGGCCTTGAGCTTGTACCAGACCTGGGGGACGGCGCCGAAGAGCGTCGGCCGCAGGCTCGGCAGCACGGTGATGGCCTGCTTGAGGTCGTCGAGCGTGGTGATCTGCATGCCGCTGTACAGGCTCGAGTAGTGCGAGCCCCAGCGGTTGGCGATGTGCGCGTCGGGCAGATACGACAGAATCCGGTCGTCCGGGCCGGTGGGCAGATACGAGCTCGTCGCCTCGAGTTCGGCGAGCAGGTTGGCGTGGGTGAGTTCGACACCCTTCGGCGGCCCGGTGGTGCCGGAGGTGTAGATGAGGGTCAGCAGGTCGGGCGGTTGCACGGCCTTCCACGAGGCCTCGAAGTCGAAGGACGGATCGGCGGCGGCCTCGAGGTCGTCGAGGGAGATGGTGCCTTCCGGTTTGCCGTCGATGCACACCAGGTGCTCGACCTTCGTGTCGCCGAGCGCCTGCCGCAGAACGGGGACGAACTGTTCCTCGGCGATCATCACGCGGTTGCCGGCGTTGCCGAGCACGTACGAGATCTGTTCGGCGGTCAACGAGTTGTAGATCGAGAACGGCACCGCGCCGAGGTGGATCGCGGCGGTGTCGAGAAGGTGGAATTCGGGCCGGTTGGTGAGCATGAGACCGACGGTGTCCCCGCGGCTCACGCCGAGGCCGGCCAGCCCGGCGGCGAGGCGTTCGACGCGCTGCGCGTACTGACGCCAGGTGTAGGAGACGGAGTCGTCGGGGGTGCGCAGCGCGACCTTGTCGGGGTACGCCGCGGCGGTGGTCTGGAAGGCTTCGCAGAGGGTCGACGGTGAGGTGGCACGAGGGGTCATCACTGGCTCCCGAGGTCGAGTGTGGCGAAAGTGTAGGACGAAGTGCGTACATCCGTGGTCGGATTTGCCGGATTGTTGCGACGGAATCGAGACCGCTGCCTGCGACGACGCGCGGGGTGTTTGGTACTGCCCACCCCGGGTACCGCCAGGGACATGACCACCGTGGATCGCATCGCGGATCCGTGGGGTTCGCGCACACCCTACGGACCCGGGCAACGCTGGCCCACCCGCGTCGACACCTATCTCGCCGACGGACTGACCGAGGACGATGTCGACAGGTGGGTGCAGTCGGCGACCATCCTGCATTCCAACGGCGACGGCCTCGACATCGCCGTCAAGGACGGGCGCATGGTGGGGGTGCGCGGACGCGCCGTGGATCGGGTGAACCACGGTCGGCTCGACCCCAAGGACCTGTTCGGCTGGCAGGCGAACCACTCGGAGGACCGGCTCACCGCGCCGTTGATCCGGCGCGACGGCAAGCTCGTCGAGACCGACTGGGACACCGCGATGGATGCCGTCGCCGGTCGTACAAAGGAGTTGCTCGACGAGCGCGGCCCCAGTTCGGTCGGCTTCTACACCACCGGGCAGCTGTTCCTGGAGGAGTACTACACCCTCGCGCTCATCGGTCACGGTGGCATCGGCACCAACCACATGGACGGCAACACGAGGCTGTGCACGGCGACGGCGGCAGCCGCACTCAAGCAGTCCTTCGGGTGTGACGGGCAGCCCGGCTCCTACACCGACATCGACCATGCCGACGTCATCGCGCTCTACGGACACAACATGGCCGAGACGCAGACGGTGACATGGACGCGGATCCTCGATCGGCTCGCCGGACCGAATCCACCGGCCGTGATCTGTGTGGATCCGCGGTGGACGCCGGTCGCGCGGGCCGCGACGGTGCACCTCGCTCCGCGCCCGGGCACCAACGTCGTCCTCATGAACGGGCTGTTGCACGAGATCCTGCGACGCGGGTGGATCGACGAGAAGTACATCGAGGAGCACACCGTCGGATTCGACGAACTGCGCACCCAGCTCGACGACTATCCCCTCGAGAAGGTCGCCGAGATCTGCGACGTCCCCATCGAGGATCTGCAGGAGGCCGCTCGACTGCTCGGCACGGCGGAGCGGCTGCTCTCGACGGTCCTGCAGGGTTTCTACCAGTCCCATCAGGCCACCGCGGCCGCCGTGCAGGTGAACAACATCCATCTCGTGCGCGGCATGCTCGGCAGGCCCGGGTGCGGAGTCCTCCAGATGAACGGGCAGCCCACCGCGCAGAACACCCGTGAATGCGGAGCCGACGGCGACCTACCGGCCTTCCGCAACTGGGCCAACGAATCGCACGTCGAGGACCTCGCCCGGGTGTGGAACATCGATCCGATGCGGATCCCGCACTACACCGCCCCCACCCATCTGATGCAGATGATGCGGTACGTCGAGGACGGCTCGATCCGCTTCCTCTACGTGAGCGGGACGAATCCGGCCGTGTCCCTACCGGAACTGCGGCGTGTGCGCGAGATCCTCACCCAGGACAGGCTTTTCCTCGTGGTGCAGGACATCTTCCTGTCCGAGACCGCGCAGCTCGCCGACGTCGTGCTGCCCGCTGCGACCTGGGGTGAGAAGACCGGGACGTTCACCAACACCGACCGCACCGTGCACCTGTCGGAGAAGGCAGTCGAACCACCCGGGCAGGCCAGGCCCGATCTCGATATCTTCGTCGACTACGCGCGCCGACTCGACCTGCGGGACAAGGACGGCGAACCGCTCGTGAAATGGTCCACGCCCGAGGATGCCTTCGAGGCGTGGAAGGAGTGCACGGCCGGCCGGCCCTGCGACTACACGGGCATCACCTACGAGAAACTCCGTGGCGGAAGCGGAATCCAGTGGCCGTGCAACGCCGACGCCCCCGACGGGACCGAACGTCTCTACGAGAACGGAAAGTTCTGGGCCGCACCGGACTACTGCGAGAACTACGGACGCGACATGGTCACCGGGGCGCCGGTCGAACCCACCGAGTACCGGGCGCTGAATCCCTTCGGCAAGGCGATCATCAAGGCGGGTGAGTATCTTCCCCCGCACGAGACGGTCTCCGACGAGTATCCGTATCTGCTCACCACCGGCCGCACGCTCTACCACTTCCACACCCGCACGAAGACCGGTCGTGCCCCGCAACTGCAACGCGCGGCACCGGAGGTGTGGGTGGAGATGTCGGCGGGCGATGCCGAGCGGCACGGCTGGTCGGAGGGCGACCTGCTGCGGGTCGACACCCCGCGCGGGCACGTCACCGCTCGGCTGCGGATCAGCGGGATCCGGACCGGGGTGCTGTTCCTGCCGTTCCACTACGGATACTGGGACACCCCGGCCGGTCACGAACCGGCGCTCGAGGGGCGCGCGGCCAACGAACTGACCTTCACCGACTGGGATCCGGCGTCGAAGCAACCCCTGTTCAAGTCGGGCGCCGCGCGCGTCGAACGGATCGCCGTCGCCGACGACGGGCCTTCCGCGGCACCGACCACCACCGCCTCGGCGCCGGTCTCCGGCGCCGTGCCCGCCACCTCGGGTGGACCGGACGCCGAGATCACCGAGACGCTCGACGGCGGAGGGCCGCGATGAACAAGGTGTCCCTGGCGATCCGCGAACTGCACCGATCGGAGAACGACCTGGCGACCGAACTGCTGCGCACGGCGGACCGGCACAAGGTCGACCACGAGATCTTCCACGTGGCGCGTGACATCGCCGGCTGGTCGCAGCAGCACGTGCGCGAACTCGCCCGCGTCGGTCACGACTACGACCTCGACCTCGACGACGAGCCCCAGGGCGTCCACGAGGTGCTCGCGGAGGTGCGGCGGAAGGGAAGCGAGATGCTCGGCCGCCGGCACGCCCCCAGCGTCCTGCTGCTGCGGGATCTGCGCACCGTGCACCGCATGGCGGCGGGCGTCTCGCTCGACTGGGAGATCCTTGCCCAGACGGCCCAGGCCCTGAGCGACCGCGAACTGCTCGCCCTCTCCGAACGCTGCCATCCCCAGACTCTGCGTCAACTGCGGTGGGCGAACGCGAAACTCAAGGAGATCGCCGCGCAGACGGTGGTCACCGACTGAGCGGCGGCACGGTCAGGGACGCTCGAACCTCTCCTCGCGCCCGAGCCTGCGTAGCCGGATCCACTCGCGCAGACCGGCCGGGTCGCGGCGGGTGATCAGGAAGTACCAGCCGAACCGCACCCATTCCTGGGGCAGCAACCGGCGCAGTCCCGGCTGCGACAGCAGGTAGCCGCGGTTGCGGTAGGTGAAGAAGCGCTTGGTGTCGTTGTCCGGATACTGCGTGTGCATCCGGCCACCGAGAATCGGCTTGAATTCGTCGGCACCGTCCGGGTGCAGGTAGGCCGTCTGCAAGCAGGTGCCGAACGGCAGTCCCGACCGGACGAGACGCCGGTGCACCTCGACCTCGTCGCCACGGACGAACAGACGCAGGTCGGGCACGCCCACCGCGTCGATCGCCGCGGCCGTGAAGAGCGCGCCGTTGAACAGCGAGGCGATACCGGGCAGCAGGTCCTCGTCGCCGAGTTCGTGCCGCCACCGCCGCCACACCACACCGCGGCGCAGCGGGAAAGCGAGGCGATCGGGCTGCGCGATGTCGCACACGACCGGCGACACCTCGGCCAGGCCGTTGCGCTGCGCGCAGTCGAGCAGCGTCGCGAGTACGTCCGGTCCCTCGGGGCGGCCGTCGTCGTCGGCGAGCCACACCCGGTCGGCTCCCAGCGACAGCGCGTACAGGATGCCGAGGGCGAAGCCGCCCGCGCCACCGAGATTGTGCTTCGAACCGAGATAGCTCGTGGGCAGGTCCACCGCGTCGACGAGCTCGCGCACCGCGTCCTCGTCGCCGTTGTCGACCACCACGAGATGGTCGAGCGGACGGGACTGCGAGGCAAGAACTTTCAGCGAATCCGCCAGCAGCTCACGACGGCGGTGCGTGACGACGACGCCGATGATCCGTTCGTCAGCCACCGTTCGAACCCGTCGAGGCCGCGGCGTCGTGGCCGGACTTCGCGATCCGCTCACGCTCGAGCTCGTGGAGGATCGTGCGCACGTGATCGCCGGCCTCGTCGCCCTCGTAGGCGCGCACCACGTGCTCGATGTCGCCCTGCTCGCGGATCCGACCGTGGTCGATCCACATCGCCTGGTCGCACAGCTGGGCGAGGAACTCGTTCGAGTGGCTGGCGAACACGAGGATGCCCGAGCGCGCGACGAGATCCTGCAGACGCACCCGCGCCTTCTTCATGAACTCCGCGTCGACCGCGCCGATGCCCTCGTCGAGCAGCAGGATCTCGGGATCGATGCTGGTGACCACGCCGAGCGCGACACGCACCCGCATACCGGTCGAGTAGGTGCGCAGCGGCATGTTGAGGTAGTCGCCGAGCTCGGTGAAATCGGCGATCTCGTCGACCTTGGCCAGCATCTGCTTGCGGCTCATCCCGAGGAACATGCCGCGGATGATGATGTTCTCGTAGCCGGAGATCTCCGGATCCATGCCGACGCCGAGGTCGAACACCGGCGCGACGCGGCCCTTCACCTGGGCATGGCCGCGCGTGGGCTCGTAGATCCCCGAGAGCAGACGCAGCAGCGTGGACTTGCCGGCACCGTTGTGGCCGACGAGCCCGACGCGGTCGCCTTCCTTCAGCGACATCGTGATGTCGCGCAGAGCCTCGACGACCACGACGTCGGAGTTGTTGCGGCCGATCGCTCCGCCCGCCTTACCCAGGAATGCCTTCTTCAAGGACCGAGTCTTGGCGTCGAAGATGGGAAAGTCGACGCACGCGCCGCGCGTTTCGATGCTGACCCGACTCACGATGCTGCTCCAGACGCTGACACGGGACCCGAGCGTACCCGTCGCGCCGATACCGGAGTCCCGGGGCGTACCCGGCGGGACTACAGGTACTGGCCGGTTCCGGGATGGGTCTGGCCGGGGATCTGCTGATCGTTCCGGCCCTGACCGCCGTGCACGGCACCGGACGGGAGGGCTCCCTGACGCATCTGCTCGAGCTGGGCGCGAGCCGCCATCTGCTGAGCGAACAGCGCAGTCTGGATACCGTGGAACAGACCCTCGAGCCAGCCGACGAGCTGGGCCTGCGCGATGCGCAGCTCGGCGTCGGAGGGCACCGCGTCCTCGCCGAAGGGCAGCGCGAGCCGCTCGAGTTCCTCCCGCAGGTCCGGGGCGAGACCCTGACCGAGTTCGCGGATGGACGACAGGTGGATGTCCTTGAGCCGGGTGCGGCTGGCGTCGTCGAGCGGCGCGGCCTTCACCTCTTCGAGGAGCTGTTTGATCATGGTGCCGATCCGCATGACCTTCGCAGGCTGCTCGACCATGTCGGCCAGGGATTCGCCGCCGTTCTCGGTCTTCTCCTCCTCCGGCCGGCCGTCGGCCTCCGCGCGGGCCGCCTCCTCACGGGAGACTCGGATGGGTCGGCCGTCGGGTCCGATCACGAGAACCTGGTCGTTGTCCGGATGCGTCATGGCTCCATTCTCCCTTTCCCACCCCGGGGGTGCCCGGTTACCCGAGGGACCCGGAGTGCCGGGTACCCCGATCGAGCCTACCGAGAGGGCAACGCCGAGTGCAGGTACGGCGCGTCCCGATTGACATCGGGACCTAGAGTGTCTGCCATGGCTTACGACGTTGCCCGGATCCGGGGGTTGATCCCCTCGCTCGGGGACGGGTGGATCCATCTCGATCCACGGGCCGGTATGCAGATCCCCGATGTGGTGTCGCGCACCGTGTCCACTGCCTTCCGCAACTCGGCCGCGTCGTCGACGGGACGGCACCTGTCGTCACGTCGCAGCGCCGCGATCCTCCAGGAGGCGCGCGTCGCGGTCGCGGAACTCGTGGGTGCCGATCCGGACGGCGTCGTCCTGGGCCCGAGCCACGCGGTGCTGCTCGCCTGGCTCGCCGAAGCACTCAGCTCCCGCCTCGGGCTCGGCACCGGCATGGTGCTCTCACGGCTCGACGACGAAGCGAACATCGCTCCCTGGTTGCGGGTCGCGAGCCGCTACGGCGCGCAGGTGCGCTGGGCCGAGGTCGAGATCGAGACGTGCGAGCTGCCCACCTGGCAGTACGAGGAACTCATCACGCCCACCACCCGGCTCGTCGCGCTCACCGCGGCGTCGTCGATCGTCGGCACCGCGCCCGACGTGCGGGTCGTCGCGGATCTCGTCCACGAGGTCGGTGGACTCATGGTCGTCGACGCCGCGGGCGCGGCCCCCTACGCCCACGTCGACATCGACGATCTGGGCGCCGACGTCATCACCGTCGACATCGCCTCGTGGGGTGGCCCGCAGATCGGTGCGCTCGTCTTCTCCGACCCCGCGCATCTCGAACGGGTTCCGGCCATGTCGCTGAACCCGCACGCGCGCGGCGCCGAACGCCTCGAGGTGGGCGGTCACCAGTTCGGTCTGCTCGCCGGTATCCCCGCGTCCATCGACTTCATGGCCTCGCTGGACGACGAGGCCACCGGTTCGCGTCGCGAGCGTCTCGACATCTCGATCAGCTCGATGCAGAACTATCAGGACGTGCTGTTCGACCGCCTGATGCGGCAGCTCGACAGTCTCACCGGCGTGATCGTGCTCGGCCGCGCGTCGAGCCGCGTCCCCACCCTCAGCTTCACCGTCGACGGCGTTCCGGCCGAGAAGGTCGCCGCGCATCTCGCCGACCGTCGCATCGCGACGGTGGCGAGCACCCGCGGATCGAGCCGGCTCCTCGACTCCCTCGGCGTCAGCGACGAAGGGGGAGCGGTGAGCATCGGCCTCGCCCCCTACACCACGAGCTTCGAGGTCGATCAGCTCGTCCGCGAGCTCCGCAACCTCTAGTTCCGCTCGATCCGCAGCACGACCTTCCCGACGGTTTCGGGGCTGTCGAGCAGTTCGTGGGCCCGGGCGGCCTCGGTGATCGGCAGCTCGGCGTGCACGACGGGATGGACCTTCGCCTCCTCGATGAGCGGCCACAGATTGGCGCGCACGGAGTCGATGATCGCGCTCTTGCCCGACGGCCCCGAGTCCGGACGGCCGCGCAGACCGGTCGCGATGACGTGACCGCGCTTGGCGAGCAACTTGCCGAGGTGCAGTTCACCCTTCGTGCCGCCCTGCATGCCGATGACGACGAGCCGTCCGTCCGGAGCGAGGACGTCGATGTTCCGGGACAGGTACTTCGCGCCCATGTTGTCGAGCACCACGTCGGCACCACCGAAGGCATTGCGCACCTCGGAGACGAAGTCCTGTTCGCGGTAGTCGATCGCCAGGTCGGCGCCGAGCTCGCGGCAGCGGTCGAGCTTGCCGGCCGAGGCCGTCACCGCCACCTTTGCGCCGAGCGCCTTGCCCACCTGGATGGCATGCGTGCCGATGCCTCCGCCGCCACCGTGGACGAGCAGGACGTCGCCGCGCTTCAGGCCGGCGGTCATCACGACGTTCGACCACACCGTGCACGCGATCTCGGGAAGCGACGCGGCGACCGCGACGTCCATGCCCTTCGGGACGGGCAGCAGCTGGGAGGCGGGGACCGCGACCTTCTCGGCGTAACCGCCACCGGTGAGGAGGGCACAGACCTTGTCGCCGATGTTCCAGCCCGTCACACCCTCGCCGAGTTCGGAGATCACTCCGGAGCATTCGAGGCCCAGGATGTCGCTCGCCCCCGGGGGCGGCGGGTAGAGGCCGCGCCGTTGCAGCAGGTCGGCGCGGTTGACCGCGGTCGCCGCAACATCGAGAAGTACGTGCCCGGGAGGCAGGTCCGGGTCGGGCTGCTCGGTCCACCGGAGAACTTCTGGACCACCGGGTTCGGTGGCGACGATTGCATACATGTGTTCGACGCTATCGCGTGCGGGGCAGTGAGGGGACGGTCACTCCGCTCGTGGCGCGCTCACCTGCTCGAAGCTACCGCGCGGTAACCGGATCGGGCCGTCGGCATTACACTCCCGGCGTGACCAGCGAACGAGACGAACCCAAGTGGTTGACCGCAAAGGAGCAGGAGGCCTGGCGTCTCTACATGGACGGCAACAACCGTCTCATGAGCGCCCTCAGTCGGTCCCTCAACGACCGACACGACCTGTCGCTGGCGGAATATCGGATCCTGGTCATGCTCTCCGAAGCCCCCGACGGCGCCCTGCGCATGAGCGATCTCGCCGACGGCGTGCTCTCCTCACGCAGCCGGCTCACCCATCAGATCCGGCGGATGGAGCAGGAGAAGATGGTCGTGCGCAGCTCGTGCCCCGACGATGGTCGCGGTGTGCTCGCCACCATCACCGACGAAGGCAGGCGACGTCTGGCGGAGGCCGCCCCCACCCACGTCGACGACGTGCGCAACTACCTCATCGACCTGCTGTCGGCCGACGAACTCGACATGCTGGCGCGGGTCTTCGCGCGCGTCGAGCACACTCTGGCCGACCGCTGAGGTCGCGAATCGGTTAGGTGTTGCGGGTCATGACGTTGTAGACACCACCAGGGGCTGACGAAGGCGGACGGGCCTTCCGACGGCAGGATGGGAAGTACCACCAACTCATCCGCCGAACGAAAGAACCCGTCCGTGCTCCACCGTAACGCCCCACTGTCCGTCGAAGGTCGCCGCCGTCTCGTCGAGCGGTGCCAGACTCGTCCGCTGTCCCATGTCGCCGCCGAGATGGGGATCTCCCGGGCCTGCGCCAGCAAATGGATGGCCCGCTACCGCGAACACGGTGAACTCGGCCTGCTCGACCGCCCCAGCGTCCCGCACCACCAGCCCACCGCGACCCCGGCCGAGACCGTGGCGCGGATCGAGACCCTGCGACGGAAGCACAAGTGGTCCGCGGCTCGTATCGCACACGAGCTCGCCGCCGACGGCATCAGCATCTCGGTACGCACCGTCAGCCGGCACCTCGCTCACCTCGGCTTGAACCGGCGCAGGTTCCTCGATCCGAACGGCGAGAACAACCGCCAGCCACGCCGGATCATCGCCCGCTGGCCCGGCCACATGGTGCACGTCGACATCAAGAAGGTCGGCCGGATTCCCGACGGTGGTGGCTGGCGTGTCCACGGCAAGGGCTCGGAGCAGGCCAAGAAGGTCGAGCGCGCCAAGACCGCCGGTGCCCGCGCCGGCTACGTCTACCTGCATTCGGCGGTCGACGGGTTCTCCCGCCTCGCCTACACCGAGGCCCTGGCCGACGAGAAAGCCGCCACGGCAATCGGGTTCATGCACCGGGCGAGAGTGTTCTTCGCCGCCCACGGCATCGTGCACATCCACCGGGTGGTCACCGACAACGGGTCCTGCTACCGGGCGAAGGACTTCGCGAAAGTGCTCCACGGTGGCCGGCATCAACGGATCACCCCGTACACCCCTCGTCACAACGGGAAGGTCGAGCGCTACAACCGGATTCTGGCCGAGGAGTTCCTCTACGCCCGCGTCTGGGTCAGCGAACGGCAACGCGCCCAGGCGCTACAGGTGTGGAATGTGCACTACAACTATCATCGTCCGAATACTGCCGTCGGTAATCGGCCGCCCGCGAGCAAGCTCCGGACCGGTGTCACCAACGTCATGGCCTCATACAGTTAGGCCCTGCTTGCGCGGAGCGGTTAGGATCTGCCACGGAAGCGTGGCAGAGCGGCCGAATGCACTCGCCTTGAAAGCGAGCTTGGGTAACACCAACGGGGGTTCAAATCCCTCCGCTTCCGCCACAGAAGAGGTTCCGGCACCCGAACAGGGAGTCGGAACCTCTTCTCGTTCCTACCGCCGGGTGGCGACCATCTTCTCCTCGAGGATCCAGGTGCGTCCCTCGTCGACGGAGTACTCGCCGAGCCAGACGAAATGATCGGCACCCACCTCCGTGAACCGCCACCGGAGGAACGGGTCGCCGTCGGTGCTGATCAAGTGCATCTCGTCGCCGGACGGTCGTCCGATGAATTTGCGGACACGCCCGTGGATCGGCTCGATCCAGGTGGAACGCCAGGCTCCGATTCCGTCGTCGAAGAACCGGATCGTCGTGCCGTGGAACGAATAACGCTCGTCCTCGGTCGACTGCTGATCACCGGCCGGGACGATCCACACGTCCTGGATCGCCCGCCGAGCACGGTGCCGAAGTGCACTTCTCCCCACAGCGACGCGGGTGCCTCCTCGTCCCCGGGGCGGCTCCACTGCAGATCTCAGCTTCCGTCGAACCGTGAGAAGGCCTCGAGCTTCGGATCGGCGACGCCGGTCAGGAGAGTGGCCTCGAGAGCATTCATGCGGCCAGTGTGCCCGCGCCGTGCGGGCATGTCCCCGGATCCCGGGGAGTCGATCGCGTCGCGTCAGCTCGGTCCGGCGGCCACCGCTCGTTCCACGGCCGCGGCCGCGCCGTCGTGCCAGGGTTCGCCGTGGCCGACGAGGACGTGTTTCGCGCCGGTACCGGCGATGGCCGCCAGCGAGGCGAGGGCGGTCGCGCTGTCGGCGGTCGCCGCACCCGAGACGATCTGCGGACCGTGCCTGCCCGTGTACGGATCGAGGGTGACGACGGCATCACCGACGATCACGGTGTCGCGATCGGGGAGATGCAGCGCGCAGTGCCCGTAGGTGTGGCCGGGGGTGTGCAGGGGCACGGGCCGGCCCGGCAGGTCGAGCGGTTCGGAGTCGTGGAAGAGCGTCACGTCGTCGACCCCGCGCACCCACAACGCACCGGCCACGGTCATGCGGGCGAGCACAGGGATGCAGGCGGGATACCGGACGGGATAGAGCAGCCGGTTGCGTTCGTGCTGGTAGCGGTAGGGATGGGCGGCGAGGAACTTCTCGTCGCGATGCGCCCACACCGGCACCCGCCACCGCTCACGCAGACGCTTCGCCGACCCGACGTGATCGAAATGGGCGTGCGTGAGGACGACTCCCTGCACGTCGTCGATCCGGCGACCGATGTGCGAGATCGCCTCCTCGATGCGACCGGCGGTCGCGGGCAGTCCCGTGTCGACGATGGTCACTCCGGCGTCGTCCTCGATCAGGTAGACGTTGACGTCGGCGTGCGCGAGGCGATGCACGCCCGGCGCGACATCCGTGTGCAGCATTGCGGCCCTTCGCTCGGGGAACGTGTGGGTTCAGCTGTGTCCGTCGATCTCGTCGGCGATGAAGGCGGCCCACGACCGCACCTCGTCCTCGGCCGCGGACGGACCGAACGACCGATAGTCGAGCGCGGCGAGTTCGGACACCAGATCGGGTGTGTCCTCGGCGCTTTCGTCGCCCACCGCGAACAACCACACGAGCTGCTGACTCAGCCCTGAGGCCCGCGACGACAACAGTTCGGCGGTATCGGGCGAGTACTCGCCGGCGTCGACCTCCCCTCCGAAGACGACGCCCTCGAACTCCTCCGACCGCTCGAGATCGGAGGTGTCACCGACGGTGACGTCGATGTCCCGCTCTCCCAGGGCGTCGGCGACGAGCCGGGCGATCTTCTGGCTCGGACCTTCGGGACTGTCCGTGACGACGAGAACGGTCATTGTGTCTCCAGCATGTTCGGCGGCTCGGGTTCACTGGTGCGTTCCCGGTCCCCGAGGGGCGGAAACATGTGCCCGGCCGTTGCGGGAGGTCGATCCGGTCTACGGGGTGCTGTCCGGGAAGATCTCGAAGGTCTTCGTGCCGACGGCGGTGGAAAGTCCTTCGGGTCCGACGACTTCGGTCGTGACCGTGTAGACACCGGGAGTCCCCAGCACGAGTTCGTTGGCGCGCATCCGCCCCGAACAGGCGGCGCTCCGGTCGTTGTAAACGTACCCGCCGGGGCCGGTCACCGTCGAGACCACCTGGCAGGTCTCCTTCCAGAGCTCACCGTCCGCGGTCAGCGCCCGCCACCGGAAGATGACGCCCGCCTTCCCCCACGAGGTCGCCTCGTACATGTCGGGTCCGATGAGGTGGCCGAGTCCTGAACGCTCGGTCAGGACGGTCACCGACGTGACGACGGGAACGGCCGGTGCTGCGGACGTGGTGGTCGACGGGGTCGCGACCGGCGAGGTGGTCGAGGGCGCGGCCGTATTCGTCGTGGTCGTTGCCGGCACCGACGTGGTCCGCGACGTGGTGGTGGCCGGGACCGTCTCGGTGACCGTCACGTACGAGGTGACCGTCGACGGAGGTGTGTCGGCCGCAGGGCTCGCGCCACCGCAGGCGGTCAGTGCGGTGAGGCCCGCGGCGCAGCCGAGCGCGAGCACACCTGTCCGGAACGGTCCACGATGCATGACGACCATGCTCGATCACATGGCCGTCCTGCACAGTCGTCCGATCGATCGACGTCTCAGCCGGCGATACCGAGTGCCCGCACCCCGGGTGCTCCGGAGCGGCGGACGAAGTCGGAGTCGGCGAGGCGTTCGTCCGCTCCGAGATCCAGCGACAGGTCGACGGTGCCGGCGAGCCGGTACGGCTTGCTCTCGATCACGTCCCCGATCGCGCGGCGCAGCCTCGACACCTCAGCGCGGACCGACACGGCGTGGTCGTCGTCCCCGTAGAGGGCCCGGCTGAGCGCCGCGACCGTCATGCCGTCCGGACCGCGCTCGTGCAGCAACAGCAGGATTTCGGCCTGACGCGCGGTGACGATGCTGCGCCACGTGTCGTCGTCCCCGAACACCTCCACCGTCGGCGACGACGACACGTGCAGCACCATCCGCATGCGCGACGACGAGGCTGCGCCGCGGATCAGCCAGCCGTGCGAAAGACGCTCGGGCACACACAGTCCCATACCGGGAACGGTCAGTGGGCGGGCATGCCGCGGAACCGCGACCCGTTCGGCGGCGATACCGGAGGCGTGTGCGACCCAGCCGTCCTCGTCGACGAGCAGCACCGGTCCCCGCGTCGACGACAGCAGGGGAGCTGCCTCGGTGCGCAGCCGTTCGAGCCGCACCTCGTGCCGTCGCCACAGTTGTGATTCGGCAAGCCTGACGGCGGTGTCGACGAGGGCGATGATGGCCGGATGCAGGGTCAGAGCGGGGCCGCTGACGTCGACGATGCCCAGCAGGTCGCCACGGATCGGATCGTGGATCGGCGCGGCGGTGCAGTACCAGGGGTGCTGGGTCGTCTCGAAGTGTTCTCCGGAGAACAGTTGGACGGGCGCGGCCTCCGCGAGTGCCGTCCCGATGGCGTTGGTGCCGACCGTCGACTCGGTCCACACCGTCCCCTCCTGGAATCCGAGGGCATCGGCACGCGAACGGATCGGTGCCGAACCGCTGCGCCACAGGATCACGCCGTCGGCGTCCGTCACCACCAGCAGTAGGTGGGAGGCGTCGGCGACAGGTGTGATCACCTGCTGCAGATCTTCGATCACCGCGGAGAGGGCGGACGCGCGGCGACGTCTCTCGACCTCCGCGGCCGACAACCGGCTGCGCTCGTTGATGCCGGTGGGATCGAGGCCCGCGTCGAGCACGCGCTGCCACGAGCGGGACACGAGCGGGCGGGGTCGCATGGGTGACCGGGCGCCGCCGATCACCGCGTCGTGCATCCGCGTCAACTCGCGCGCGTAGCGCGACAGGTCGGTGCCGGGCGCGATCGCGCTGAACGTGGTCACGGTCTCCTCTTCGTCGTGGTCCTCGGAGCATAGGTGGCAAATGTGTGCTGCGCCACAAATCGGATGCCGTGCAACGTGGCGCAACGCTTGCGGGCGTGCGGCCCCGCGGAGTGTCCTGGATCACATCACCACGGGAAAGGACTCACCATGACCGACACCCTCGACAAGCCGTCGACCTCCGGCACCGCGACGCCCGACGAACGCGTCGACGCCTGGTTGCAGGCTTTCGAAACCGCCCTCACACAGCGCGACGTCGACGCTGCTGCGGGCCTGTTCGGCACCGATTCCTTCTGGCGCGACCTGGTCGCCTTCACCTGGAACCTCAAGACCGTCGAGGGACGCGAGGGCGTCTCGGACATGCTGCATGCGCGCCTCGCCGACACCGATCCGAGCGGCTTCCGCACCACCGAACCGGCGAGCGACGACGACGGCGTGCTCAGCGCCTGGATCGCGTTCGAGACCGCGGTCGGTCGCGGCGTCGGTCATCTGCGTCTGAAGCGCGACGAAGAGAGCGGTGAGGACCGCGCCTTCACGTTGCTGACCACGATGCAGGAGCTGAAGGGATTCGAGGAGAACAAGGGCACGCGTCGTCCCCGCGGTACGAAGCACGGCGCAGACAAGCACCGCGTCACGTGGTCGGAGCAGCGCGAGATCGAGGAACGCGAACTCGGCTACACGCGTCAACCCTATGTCGTGATCATCGGTGGTGGTCAGGGCGGTATCGCACTCGGCGCGCGCATGCGTCAGCTCGGTGTTCCCGCGATCGTGCTCGACAGGTACGACCGCCCCGGCGACCAGTGGCGCGGCCGCTACAAGTCGCTGTGTCTGCACGACCCCGTCTGGTACGACCACCTGCCGTACATGCCGTTCCCCGACAACTGGCCGGTCTTTGCGCCCAAGGACAAGATCGCGGACTGGCTCGAGATGTACACGAAGGTGATGGAGGTTCCCTACTGGTCGAAATCGGAGTGCACCTCGGCGAGCTACGACGAGGAGACGGGCGAGTGGACCGTCAACGTTCTGCGCGACGGCGAACCGGTGGTCCTCCGGCCGAAGCAGCTCGTCATCGCGACCGGCATGTCGGGTAAGCCGAACATCCCCGACTTCCCCGGAATGGACCTGTTCCGCGGCGAACAGCACCACTCCAGCGCCCACCCGGGCCCGGACGCCTATGCCGGCAAGAAGGCCGTCGTGATCGGTGCCAACAACAGTGCGCACGATATCTGCGGTGCCCTGTGGGAGGTGGGCGCCGACGTCACCATGGTGCAGCGCTCGTCGACGCACATCGTCCGATCCGATTCGCTCATGGACCTCGGCCTCGGCGACCTGTACTCCGAGCGTGCCCTCGCCGCCGGCGTCACGACCCAGAAGGCCGACCTGACCTTCGCGTCCCTGCCGTACCGGATCATGCACGAGTTCCAGATCCCCATCTACGAGAAGATCCGCGAACGCGACGCCGAGTTCTACGACCGGCTCGAGAAGGCCGGTTTCCGGCACGACTGGGGTGACGACGGTTCGGGCCTGTTCATGAAGTACCTGCGTCGCGCATCCGGCTACTACATCGATGTCGGTGCCTCGGAGCTCGTCGCGAACGGCGACATCAAGCTCGCCCACGGCAACGTCCGCGAACTCACGGAGACGTCGGTGATCCTCGAGGACGGCACCGAGCTCGAGGCCGATCTCGTCGTCTACGCGACCGGCTACGGCTCGATGAACGGCTGGGTCGCCGACCTGATCTCGCAGGAGGTCGCCGACAAGGTGGGCAAGTGCTGGGGCCTGGGCTCCGACACCACCAAGGACCCCGGCCCCTGGGAGGGCGAGCAGCGCAACATGTGGAAGCCCACGCAGCAGGACGGCCTGTGGTTCCACGGCGGCAACCTACACCAGTCGCGGCACTACTCGCTCTACCTGGCGCTGCAGCTCAAGGCGCGTTACGAGGGCCTCCCGACCCCGGTCTACGGGCTGCAGGAGGTGCACCACCTCCGCTGACCGACACAGCTCTCCCACGCGTCGCTCCCGCACCCCGGCGGGGGCGACGCGGCCGTAGATCCTCCGATTCGTCACGAATCGGAGGGCGAGTATTAGGGTCGCGTGCAGGTCCGCTTGACCGGGTACAGGTAGTGACTGTGAGATCACTGCAGGTCGTCGGGGGACGGGGAGTTCGATGGTGAAGAGACGCGCGGCGGCTGTAGCGGTGGCCCTGATGGTGCCGGTTTCCGGCACGACGATCGCCCATGCCCAACCGGTCCATGCCCAACCGGCGCACGTGCAGCCGGTGTCGGCCAGGATCGACCATGTCGAGCGGGTCGGCGACAGGCAGACGAAGCTGTTCGTCCACTCGGCCGCGATGAACCGGGTCGTGCCGGTGCAGGTGCTGCATCCGGCTTCGGCGGGGCCGCGCCCCACCCTCTATCTGCTCGACGGTGTCAGCGCCGGTGAGGAGTCCGAGTTCCGTGAGAGCACGTGGACGCAGCGCACCGACATCGAGGAGTTCTTCGCCGACAAGAACACCAACGTCGTCCTTCCCGTGGGTGGCACCGCGAGCTACTACACCGACTGGAACAACCCCGACCCCGTCCTCGGGGTCAACAAGTGGGAGACCTTCCTGACGGAGGAACTGCCCCCGCTGATCGACGCCGAATTCGACGGCAACGGAACCAACGCCGTCGCGGGCCTGTCGATGGGCGCCACCGGCGCGATGTCCCTGATCACCCGCAATCCCGACCTCTACCAGGGAGTCGCGGCGCTCAGCGGCTGCTACGACACCTCCAGCGACCGTTCCCGCGACACCGTCCGCGGAACCGTCGCGTACAAGGGTGGCAACCCCGACAACATGTGGGGACCGCCCGAGGACGCCCGCTGGGAGGAGCACGACTCCTACCTGCTCGCCGAGAAGCTACGCGGCAAGGAGGTCTTCCTCAGCACCGGCAACGGCCTGCTCGGCCCGCACGATCTCGGCGCCGGCCAGGACGTGCTCAGCGTCGGTGCGCCCCTCGAGATCGGTACCTTCGTGTGCACCGTCACCTACGACCGTCGCCTCCGCGAACTCGGCATCCCCGCGCAGGTCGTCTACCGCCCGTGGGGCACGCATTCGTGGGGCTACTGGCAGGACGACATCAAGGCCGCGTGGCCGACCCTCGCCGACGCACTCGGACTCCGCTGACCGCGCGTCGACGGCACCGTCTCAGTGGAGGCGGATGCGGTCGACGGCCGGCGGCTCCACGCGTGAGCGGGTCGCCAGATAGCTGTTGAGGGCGTCGAGATCCTTGCCCGCGCCCACCAACCCGTGCGCTTCCGTGCACACGGTGAAACCGTCTCCGCCGCCGGCCAGGAAGTTGTTCATCACGACCTTGTACACACGCTCGGGGTCGACGGCCTCGCCGTCGATCGTGATCGAGCGGATCCGTTCGCCGCGCGGTGCCAGGCGGTCGAGCGTGTAGGTCAGATTGTGCGAGGGCGCCAGGATGCGTTCGATCTCCGAGCCGACCGGGCCGTCCTGGAACTGCTGCTCGAGCAGCACATCGAGTTGGGCTCCGGTGAGGTCGAGCACCTGCAGCATGTTCCCGAAGGGCTGCACGGCGTAGGTCTCGCGGTACGAGACGGTGCCGTCGCCGGCGAGGAGATCGCCGCGGAGTCCGCCGGGGTTCATCAGCGCGATCTGCGCGCCGAGATGCCGCGTCGCCGCGAGTTGTGCGTCGGCCACCAGATTGCCCAGCGCCGACTCTCCGCTCGGGCTCTCGCTGCGCGTGACGTCGGCACCGATGCGTGCGATGGACCGGTTCGCGACCTCCGCCGACTTCTCGACTGCCCGGTCGACGAACTCGAGAGTGGTCGGATCCGGATCGATGTCGTGCGTGACGACCTGCGTGAACACGACGGTCCGGTCGCGCAGCACCTCCCGGCTCTGCCGGTCGATGACGAGATCGGCGACCGACAGGATGCGCCCGTGCGAAGCACCCTGCACGACGGTGCGCGGCCTGCCCGCCGGGTCGGTGTAGGTGCAGTTGAAGTGCCGGTCGCCGTCGGAGGTGACGATGAGGTCCACGTCGGGGGAGACGGACGTCGCGATCGCCGCCGCTCCGCCGTCCCCGCTCGGACACGGATCGTCGCCGTCGATGGCCCCGATGTCGCCCTTGTAGAGCACCACGATCGAACGGACGCCCAGCGCACCGAGGATGTCGGCGGTGCGATTGACGGCGGCGATCTCGTCCTCGAACTGCAGTCCCGCGATCGCGTCGGGCCGGATGATGTCGGGGGTGTTGCTCGGCACGACACCGATGACGCCCACGGGCAGTCCGTCGACGTAGTCGATGCTGTAGGGGAGTGCGGCCGGTGTGCCGTCCGTCGTGGTGAGGTTGGCGCCGAGGATCGGGAAGTTCGCGCCCTCGAACGGTTCGGTGTAGAGGCACCCTTCCTTCGGGTGGCAGCCGCCGTCCCGCAGTCGCTCGAGTTCGGCGTAGCCGCGGTCGAGTTCGTGGTTACCGAGGGTCGCGGCGGTGAGATCGAGTTCGTCGAGCAGGGCGATGGTCGGCTCGTCGTGGAACAGGCCCGACTCGAGCGGCGACGAACCCCACGTGTCGCCCACGGCGTAGAGCACGGAGTTGTCGGCCTGTTCCCTGAGCTGCCGGACGTAGGCCGCGAGATAGGCCGCACCGCCCGCGGGGACCGAGACGCCGTCCGACCGGACGACCTCGCCGTGCAGTCCCTGCGGGGGCAGCAGATTTCCGTGCAGGTCGCCGAATGCGATCACCCGGAGCGGGACGGTGTTCGAGGGGATCGTGCTCGTCGGCGCGGCTCCGGCAGGTGCCGCACCACCGAAGGCGACCAGTGAGCCGACGACTGCGCAGGCCGACAGGGCGCGCCGCACCTTGCCTGCCCCCATGCAGTTCCTCCGCCCCGACCCGATCCGACCGCCCGAGTCTGTCAGGGCCGGATCACGCCACCGATACCCAGCCATAACGGTTGGGTCTCGTCACAGGGTCAGCCGATGCCGGCGAGTGCCCGTCCCTGCCCCGTCGCGAAGTCGAGGAACAGGTCGTTCTCGTGCGGGTCGCCGATCGTCACCCGGGTGCCCTCGCCCGTGAAGTTGCGCAGGACCACCCCTGCCTCCGCTGCGGCCTCGGAGAACGCGGCGGAGCGTTCGCCCAGCGGCAGCCACAGGAAGTTCGCGGCGCTCGCGGGCACCTCGTAGCCGGCCTCGACGAGTGCCGCGTGGACCCGTTCCCGCTCGGCGACGACACCCTCGGTGCGCGCGAGCAACTCGTTCGCGGCGGCGAGCGAGGCCACGGCAGCCGTCTGGGCGAACGAGTTGACGGAGAACGGGGTGTGGACCTTGCTCAGCGCCGTCACGACGGACGGGTCGGCGACCGCATATCCGACGCGGATGCCGGCGAGGCCGTAGGCCTTGGAGAAGGTGCGGAGCACGACGACGTTGCTGCGGCTCTCCGCGAGCTCGAGACCGTCGGGCAGATCCTCGCCGGGCTCGGGGCGGACGTACTCGAAGTACGCCTCGTCCAGGGCGACGACGATGTGCTCGGGGACGGCGTCGAGGAACTGCGCGAGCTCCTCCTTGCCCAGCAGCGACCCAGTGGGATTGTTGGGATTGCACACGAAGATCAGCCGTGTGCGGTCGGTGATCGCGGCGAGCATGGCCTTCAGGTCGTGACCGTGGTCCGCGGTGTTCGGGACGCGCACGGCGGTCGCGCCGGCGACGGCCGCGATGATCGGGTACGCCTCGAACGATCGCCACGCGAAGATCACCTCGTCGCCCGCGTCGCACGTGATCTGCACGAGCTCCTGGCACAGGCTCACCGATCCGCAGCCCACGGCGATCCGCTCGGTCGGGACGCCGAGTCGTTCCGACAGTGCCGCGATGAGCTCGGTCGCGCCGTTGTCGGGGTAGCGGTTGAGGCCGGCGGCAGCGTCGGCGATCGCCTCCCGGACGCTGGGGAGCGGGCCGATGGTCGTCTCGTTGCTGGCGAGCTTCACCGCACCGGGGAACGAGCGGCCCGGAACGTAGGCGGGGATCGATTCGAGGTCGGGGCGGGTCCGTGGAGTCACGAGCCGATTATGCGCCTCGCCGTGTGGCCCCCTGTCGGGAGGTTGGGGAGGACCGCCCATCTACACGCCTCTGACCAGGCGTTTTGCGTTTCCCCTCGGGGCATGTGTAATGTTTCGATCCGGCGGTTCGAGAGCATCGAATCCCCGAGGAGGCGTGCCAGAGCGGCCGAATGGGACTCACTGCTAATGAGTTGTCCCCCTTACCGGGGACCGGAGGTTCAAATCCTCTCGCCTCCGCCAGTTGGTGTAGCGTCACCAACGACAATTGAATACACATGCGCCCGTAGCTCAACGGATAGAGCATCTGACTACGGATCAGAAGGTTAGGGGTTCGAATCCCTTCGGGCGCACACACGAAAACCCTCACCGGTACTGCCGGTGAGGGTTTTCTCGTTCCCGGGTCGTCCTGTGGCCTCGGGTCTCTTGTCGCAGAGTCCTTTCAAGTGAGCTGTGTGATGATCCTCTCGGCGAAGTCCTCGATCGGTGCGCGGTACTGCTCGGCGGTGCCGACCCAGCCGTCGCGGTAGCGCGCGGCGTGGCGGAGCGCAGAGTATGTGACCGCAGTTACCGGATGAAACGTCCTCCGCCCCTGGTTCCTGCGCTGGGAGTGAACGTCCCGTCTTCGGCTCGAGTGACCGTTCCGGCCGCGGCCGGACGCTCGATCGTTCGCCTATCTGCTCCGAGATCCTGCCGGTACCGCGGGTGAAATCCGTCTATTGACGAGCCTGCCGGGCCGGAAGTAGATTTCGTACCACTCTCGAAAAGTTAACGACAATTCGCACGGCAGCCCGGCAGCGGCAGTCGCGCTCTGCGGGGAGAAGACATGGAACTAGCGTGGTCAGAGGCCGACGCCGCCTTCAGAGACGAGGTGCGATCGTTTCTCGAGGAGAAGCTGACGCCCGAACTGCGGCGGGCCGGCCGACTCGCGACGAGCGTGTACTCCGACCACGAGGCGAGCATGGAGTGGCAGCGCATCCTCCATGAGCGTGGCTGGGCGGCGCCGGCCTGGCCAGTCGAGTACGGCGGATGCGACTGGACGCAGACGCAGCACTACATCTTCAGCCGCGAGTCGATCCTCGCGGGCGCTCCCAACCTGTCGCCGATGGGCATCCGCATGGTCGCGCACGCGATCGTCGCCTACGGCACCGAAGAGCAGAAGAGTTACTTCCTGCCCCGGATCCTCACCGGCGAGGTCTTCTTCTGCCAGGGCTACTCCGAGCCCGAGGCCGGCTCCGACCTCGCCTCGCTCACCATGGCGGCGGTCGACGACGGTGACGACCTGATCGTCACCGGCAGCAAGATCTGGACCACCCACGCCACCGAGGCCAACTGGATGTTCGCGCTCGTGCGCACGTCGAAGACCGGCCGCAAGCAGCAGGGCATCACCTTCCTGCTCATCGACATGACCTCGCCCGGCATCGAGATCCGGCCTCTGGTCATGACATCCGGTGAAGAAGTACAGAACCAGGTCTTCTTCGACGGTGTGCGTGTCCCGAAGAAGAACGTGCTCGGGAAGATCGACGACGGCTGGACCGTCGCGAAGTACCTGCTCGTCTTCGAACGCGGAGGAGCGGCGGCAGCGCCGGCCCTGCAGGTCATGGCCGAACGGATCGCCGAGGCGGCCGCCGAACAGCCCGGTCCGTCGGGCGGCAGACTCATCGATGATCCGGCGTTCTCCGCCAAGCTCGCCGAGGCGCGCATCCGCACCGAAGTGCTCGAGATCCTCGAATA
The DNA here is from genome assembly GCF_035918275.1 of Rhodococcus sp. PD04. NCBI lineage: Bacteria > Bacillati > Actinomycetota > Actinomycetes > Mycobacteriales > Nocardiaceae > Rhodococcus > Rhodococcus sp. PD04. The sequence continues at coordinate 294,603 of NZ_CP142143.1, forward strand.
CCGCACTCTCGCAGCGCTGTCCGCGGGTAGGAACCCCGGGCCCGCGTCGTCGATGCTCAAGATCCTGGGCACCGAACTCAGTCAGACGATCACCCAGCTGACCCTCGAGGCGGCCGGTCCGCGCGGCCGGGTCTACCAGCCGCACATCACCGCGCCTGGTGGCCCGGTGGCCGATTACGTGCCGCCCGCCGACGGTTACGTCAGCGGTGAGGAATGGCAGGCCGTCGCGCCGCTGCGTTACTTCAACGACCGTGCCGGGTCGATCTACGCCGGCAGCAACGAGATCCAGCGAAACATTCTCGCCAAAGCAGCATTGGGGCTCTGATGGACTTCGGTTTGAGCAAGGAGCAGGAGCTCCTTCGTGATTCGGTCACCAAGTTCCTCGCCGGTCGCTACGACCTGGCGCAAAGCCGGAAAGTTGCGACCACCGGCGAAGGTTGGCAACCGGAGGTGTGGCGGGCATTCGCCGAGGATCTCGGAATCCTCGGGGCCACGCTTCCGGAAGAGGTGGGGGGGATGGGCGGCGGACCGGTCGAGTTGATGGTGGTGTCCGAGGCACTCGGGCACGCACTCGTCATCGAACCGTACGTCGACACGGTCGTCCTCGGGGGCGGGCTGCTCGGTCGCGCAGGGGCCGATCGAGCCAGGTCCGTCCTCGAGGCGATCGCTGCCGGTGAGGCCGTCACGGCGTTCGCCGCGACCGAACCCACCTCCGGATACGTCTTCCACGACGTGTCCACCACCGCGCGTCGCGAGGGCGACGAGTGGGTCGTCGACGGGGAGAAGACCGTCGTCACCAGCGCTCCGCTCGCGACGCACCTGCTCGTCACCGCCCGCACGTCGGGCGAGCGCACCGACACCGACGGCATCTCGCTGTTCCTCGTCGACTTCGACCCCGCGAACCCGCCGGCCGGTGTGGAGATCCACTCCTACCGCACGATCGACGACCGGCGCGCCTCCGACATCGTCTTCTCCGGCCTGCGACTGCCCGCCGACTCGCTGCTCGGCGAGGAGGGTGGCGCCTGGCTGTCCGTCTCGCGCGGCATCGACGAAGCGATCGCCGCCGTCTCCTCCGAAGCGGTGGGCCTGATGCGTAAGGTGCTCGCCGACACCGTCGAGTACGCCAAGCAGCGTCAGCAGTTCGGTCAGCCCATCGGCAGCTTCCAGGCGCTCCAGCACCGCATGGTCGACATGTACATGGAGGTCGAGCAGGCGGTGTCCGCCGCCTACCTGGCCGTTCTCCATCTCGACAGCGACGACGCCACGCGGGCACGCGCGGTCTCGGCCGCGAAGGCGACGATCAGCCGCGCGGCACGCTTCGTCGGCCAGAACGCCGTCCAGCTCCACGGCGGCATGGGCATGACCGAGGAACTCGCCGTCGGGCACTACTTCAAGCGACTGACCGCGATCGAGTACGAGTTCGGCACCGCCGAACAGCACGTCGCGCGGTACGCACAGCTCACCAAGGGTTGATCGGATCGGTTCCGGGGCCGGTGCGGGGGATCACCCCCCGCGCCGGCCCCGCATCCGTGTCCGGAGGAGGCGACAGAGCGTCCTCCACGCGCGTCGCGGCGACGACGGGGTCCTCGTGCTCCCACACGCGCACCACCGTCCAGCCCGCAGCCTGCAGGCGCGCGTCGGTGTCCCGGTCGCGCTGCACGTTGGCGGCGAGCTTGGCCGCCCACCACTCGGCGTTGTTCTTCGGGGAGGTCGCGTGCTGCGGGCAGCTGTGCCAGAAGCAGCCGTCCACGTAGACCGCGACCCGACGACGGGGGAAGAGGAGGTCGGCCCGGCGCCGCATGCCGGGCAGGGGAGCGCGGTCGACGAAGAACCGCCGTCCACGGCGATGCAGTTCCTTGCGTAACGCCACTTCGGGAACGGTGTCGCGTCGGCGCTGCCGGCTCATCCGCGCACTCGTACGCGGATCCGTCCCGGGCCGATCCGACGACGCCATCACCGCGTCCTTCAGGCCGCCACTCGCGGGAAGCCACCCATGCGTTCGAGGTGGTTCTCGACGTCCTCGAGGAATCCGGGCAGGAAACGCAGGTTGCCGGAGCGTGCACGTCGGAGGAAACCTGCGGTCGCCCGCGCCGACAGCAGACGGGCGTCGAGGAGGAAACCGCCGAGATCCTCGTAGGGAGCCTGGACGGGCCACTGCGACTCGTGCACGCGGAACGCCTGTCCGCGGGCACCCCACGCTGCGGTCGGCCAGGTGTCGCCCGGATGCAGCGGGGTCTCGTGGTCGGAGCTGTACGCGATCGGGTTGTTCAGACGGTGGCCCACCCACGAGGCCATCCGCACGCTGACGGCATTGCCGACCAGACGCCACCGATGCCCGGCCCGGACACCGGGCGCCTCGACGGCAGGTGCGGTCCAGTCGGCGTCGAATCCTTGGAGCCTCTCCGCATCGGTCAGGCCGGGGGTGACGATCTCGCCGGACGGCAGCCGCACGGCCGGAGGGCTTGCGATACCGAGAGTCGAACCACCCTTGAGCGTGGGCACGGCGTTGACGGCCCATCCGAGACCGCGCACACCCTCGGTCCAGTAGAAGCCGCACGGGAACAGATCGGGATTGCCCTCCATGGGCATGCCGGCGTCCTCGCCGAACAACACCGTGCGGGGATCGTCCGTGCGTGAGGCGACCATCAGGACGCGGTGCCGACGCTGGGGGAGACCGAACGCGCGGGCATCGACGACGCGATAGGCCCACATGTAGCCGAGCTCCTCGAGCGCGTCGGTGATGTGGCGCATCGCCGCACCGCGGCCGAGCTGCAGCATGAAGGGAACGTTCTCGACAACGAGCCAGCGCGGGCCGTTCTTACGCTTCACGAGACGGAACACTTCGTCGACCAGCCCGGACTTCGATCCCGTGATGCCGGCCGTACGTCCGGCCTGGGAGAGGTCCTGGCACGGGAAGCCTGCGGCGACCAGTTCCGTATCGCGGGGAAGAGAGCGGAGACGCGTGACGTCCGGATGGAGCGGAACGTCGGGGAAGCGCGTGCGTAGTACTGCCTGAGCACCCGGCTCGATCTCGCAGAGGAGTTCGGTGTTCCACCCGTGTCGCCCGAGTCCGAGCTCCAGTCCGCCGATACCGGCGAACAACCCCACCATGTTCCCCGTCGACGTCACGGCACCCTTCCTCGCTCAGCTCAACGGTGAACGTTACTCGAGAAGTAGGGGGATCCGTGAGCGGACGCGACGAGCACCACGATGGAGGGGTGGTCCTACCCCTCTCGTGACGGGCACCAGGTGGCCGAAACAGTCCTTGACCTGGCGATTTGGTGTTCTCGGACATGTTCGCGTAACTTATTCCAGGTCAGAGCGACACGGACACCGACCCGGGCCGAGAGGAACGGGACAACGAGGTTGGACGAAGGCGCCTGCGAATTTGATGGCCACGAACCTTCTGGTAAGGTTTCGAGCCGCCCCTGGTTCCGAAAACCACACGGACTTGCGTTCGTGAGGATGAGGAAGTAGGCTGGAACAGTTGCCTCAGAGCGGGTCGGACGTCAGTCCGAAGCGCGATGATGTGCGCGTGTTCTTTGAGAACTCAACAGTGTGCCGATGAATGTCAGTGCCAAATAATTTTGGTGCGGCCATCGAATTTTGTTCGGTGGTTGTTGCTGGACATCGCATTCTTCCGTCTGCGGTGATCCAGTGTTTAGCTAGTTTGAGTTTTTATGCTAGTGATTTGACTCGATGTCTTTGACTGATTGCCCCTTCGGGGTGATTGTGAGTCTTCAACGGAGAGTTTGATCCTGGCTCAGGACGAACGCTGGCGGCGTGCTTAACACATGCAAGTCGAACGATGAAGCCCAGCTTGCTGGGTGGATTAGTGGCGAACGGGTGAGTAACACGTGGGTGATCTGCCCTGCACTCTGGGATAAGCCTGGGAAACTGGGTCTAATACCGGATATGACCTCTTGCTGCATGGCGAGGGGTGGAAAGTTTTTCGGTGCAGGATGAGCCCGCGGCCTATCAGCTTGTTGGTGGGGTAATGGCCTACCAAGGCGACGACGGGTAGCCGGCCTGAGAGGGCGACCGGCCACACTGGGACTGAGACACGGCCCAGACTCCTACGGGAGGCAGCAGTGGGGAATATTGCACAATGGGCGAAAGCCTGATGCAGCGACGCCGCGTGAGGGATGACGGCCTTCGGGTTGTAAACCTCTTTCAGCAGGGACGAAGCGAAAGTGACGGTACCTGCAGAAGAAGCACCGGCCAACTACGTGCCAGCAGCCGCGGTAATACGTAGGGTGCGAGCGTTGTCCGGAATTACTGGGCGTAAAGAGCTCGTAGGCGGTTTGTCGCGTCGTCTGTGAAATCCCGCAGCTCAACTGCGGGCTTGCAGGCGATACGGGCAGACTCGAGTACTGCAGGGGAGACTGGAATTCCTGGTGTAGCGGTGAAATGCGCAGATATCAGGAGGAACACCGGTGGCGAAGGCGGGTCTCTGGGCAGTAACTGACGCTGAGGAGCGAAAGCGTGGGTAGCGAACAGGATTAGATACCCTGGTAGTCCACGCCGTAAACGGTGGGCGCTAGGTGTGGGTTTCCTTCCACGGGATCCGTGCCGTAGCCAACGCATTAAGCGCCCCGCCTGGGGAGTACGGCCGCAAGGCTAAAACTCAAAGGAATTGACGGGGGCCCGCACAAGCGGCGGAGCATGTGGATTAATTCGATGCAACGCGAAGAACCTTACCTGGGTTTGACATGTACCGGACGACTGCAGAGATGTGGTTTCCCTTGTGGCCGGTAGACAGGTGGTGCATGGCTGTCGTCAGCTCGTGTCGTGAGATGTTGGGTTAAGTCCCGCAACGAGCGCAACCCTTGTCCTGTGTTGCCAGCACGTAATGGTGGGGACTCGCAGGAGACTGCCGGGGTCAACTCGGAGGAAGGTGGGGACGACGTCAAGTCATCATGCCCCTTATGTCCAGGGCTTCACACATGCTACAATGGTCGGTACAGAGGGCTGCGATACCGTGAGGTGGAGCGAATCCCTTAAAGCCGGTCTCAGTTCGGATCGGGGTCTGCAACTCGACCCCGTGAAGTCGGAGTCGCTAGTAATCGCAGATCAGCAACGCTGCGGTGAATACGTTCCCGGGCCTTGTACACACCGCCCGTCACGTCATGAAAGTCGGTAACACCCGAAGCCGGTGGCCTAACCCCTTGTGGGAGGGAGCCGTCGAAGGTGGGATCGGCGATTGGGACGAAGTCGTAACAAGGTAGCCGTACCGGAAGGTGCGGCTGGATCACCTCCTTTCTAAGGAGCATCTGCCCACACACCCCGAATTGTCGGGTGTCGTGTGCGGCCAGAGACCGATTGTCCCCGATCGTGGGACACGGTTGCTCATGGGTGGAACGCTGACAATCGCTCTCCAACACGAATTCTTCACAGGAAGAATTCGGGGAGCTATATCGGTGCACTGTTGGGTCCTGAGAGAACACGCGAGTGTTTGATCAGCGACGATGACTTACGAAGACGGTTGGCCGTGTGGCCGGCGTTGGTAGGGGTTGTTGTGTGTTGTTTGAGAACTGCACAGTGGACGCGAGCATCTTTGTTGTAAGTGTTTATGAGCGTACGGTGGATGTCTTGGCACCAGGAGCCGATGAAGGACGTGGGAGGCTGCGATATGCCTCGGGGAGCTGTCAACCGAGCTGTGATCCGAGGATTTCCGAATGGGGAAACCCAGCACGAGTGATGTCGTGTTACCCGCACCTGAATATATAGGGTGTGTGGAGGGAACGTGGGGAAGTGAAACATCTCAGTACCCACAGGAAGAGAAAACAACATGTGATTCCGTGAGTAGTGGCGAGCGAAAGCGGATGAGGCTAAACCGAGTACATGTGATACCTGGCAGGGGTTGTGTATTCGGGGTTGTGGGGTTCGTTGTGTCGGCGCTGCCATGCCGGCCGACAGTAAGAAATCGTCGTGTTAGTCGAAGTGGTCTGGAACGGCCTGTCGTAGAGGGTGAGAATCCCGTAGACGAAAACACGGCGACTGTCGATTCGAATACCCGAGTAGCACCGGGCCCGTGAAATCCGGTGTGAATCTGTCGGGACCACCCGATAAGCCTGAATACTCCCTGGTGACCGATAGCGGACTAGTACCGTGAGGGAAAGATGAAAAGTACCCCGGGAGGGGAGTGAAATAGTACCTGAAACCGTGCGCTTACAATCCGTCAGAGCCTTCGAACACTTCGGTGTTGGGGGTGATGGCGTGCCTTTTGAAGAATGAGCCTGCGAGTTAGTGGCATGTCGCGAGGTTAACCCGTGTGGGGTAGCCGTAGCGAAAGCGAGTCCGAATAGGGCGAGTCAGTGGCATGTTCTAGACCCGAAGCGGAGTGATCTACCCATGGCCAGGGTGAAGCGACGGTAAGACGTCGTGGAGGCCCGAACCCACTTAGGTTGAAAACTGAGGGGATGAGTTGTGGGTAGGGGTGAAAGGCCAATCAAACTCCGTGATAGCTGGTTCTCCCCGAAATGCATTTAGGTGCAGCGTCGCGTGTTTCTCACCGGAGGTAGAGCTACTGGATGGTCTAGGGGGCCCACAAGCTTACCGAAATCAGCCAAACTCCGAATGCCGGTGAGTGAGAGCGCGGCAGTGAGACTGCGGGGGATAAGCTTCGTAGTCGAGAGGGAAACAGCCCAGATCGCCGGCTAAGGCCCCTAAGCGTGTACTAAGTGGAAAAGGATGTGGGATCGCTGAGACAACCAGGAGGTTGGCTTAGAAGCAGCCACCCTTGAAAGAGTGCGTAATAGCTCACTGGTCAAGTGGTCCTGCGCCGACAATGTAGCGGGGCTCAAGTACACCGCCGAAGCCGCGGCATTCACACAAGCCCGCTGATTCTCCACGGAGGGTCGGCCAGGTGTGTGGATGGGTAGGGGAGCGTCGTGTGGCCGTAGAAGCGCCGGAGTGATCCAGGTGTGGAGGCCACGCGAGTGAGAATGCAGGCATGAGTAGCGAAAGACGAGTGAGAAACTCGTCCGCCGGATGACCAAGGGTTCCTGGGCCAGGTTAATCCGCCCAGGGTGAGTCGGGACCTAAGGCGAGGCCGACAGGCGTAGTCGATGGACAACGGGTTGATATTCCCGTACCCGTGTATCCGCGCCCAATGGCGAATCAGTTGTGCTAACCGTCCAAAAGGTCGGTCGTCTCCTTCGGGAGTCGGCGGGCTGGCTGCACGGGACCCCGATTGTAGTAGTCAAGCGATGGGGTGACGCAGGAAGGTAGCTGGGCCAGGTGATGGAATACCTGGTGTAAGCCGGTAGGGCGAATGGTAGGCAAATCCGCCATTCATCAAGCCTGAGAGGTGATGCGTACCCGTTGAGGGGAATTCAGTGATCCTATGCTGCCGAGAAAAGCCTCTAGTGAGTTGGTACACGGCCCGTACCCCAAACCGACACAGGTGGTCAGGTAGAGAATACCGAGGCGATCGAGAGAACTGTGGTTAAGGAACTCGGCAAAATGCCCCCGTAACTTCGGGAGAAGGGGGACCACGCTCGGTGACGAGTCTTGCACTCTGAGCTGGGGGTGGTCGCAGAGACCAGAGAGAAGCGACTGTTTACTAAAAACACAGGTCCGTGCGAAGTCGTAAGACGATGTATACGGACTGACGCCTGCCCGGTGCTGGAAGGTTAAGAGGACCGGTTAGTCACTTCGGTGGCGAAGCTGAGAATTTAAGCCCCAGTAAACGGCGGTGGTAACTATAACCATCCTAAGGTAGCGAAATTCCTTGTCGGGTAAGTTCCGACCTGCACGAATGGCGTAACGACTTCTCTGCTGTCTCGACCACAGACTCGGCGAAATTGCATTACGAGTAAAGATGCTCGTTACGCGCGGCAGGACGAAAAGACCCCGGGACCTTCACTATAGCTTGGTATTGGTGTTCGGTTCGGTTTGTGTAGGATAGGTGGGAGACTGTGAAGCGGCCACGCCAGTGGTTGTGGAGTCGTTGTTGAAATACCACTCTGATCGTATTGGACCTCTAACCTCGGACCATGATCTGGTTCAGGGACAGTGCCTGGTGGGTAGTTTAACTGGGGCGGTTGCCTCCCAAAATGTAACGGAGGCGCCCAAAGGTTCCCTCAGCCTGGTTGGCAATCAGGTGTCGAGTGCAAGTGCACAAGGGAGCTTGACTGTGAGACTGACAGGTCGAGCAGGGACGAAAGTCGGGACTAGTGATCCGGCACCGGCATGTGGAAGCGGTGTCGCTCAACGGATAAAAGGTACCCCGGGGATAACAGGCTGATCTTCCCCAAGAGTCCATATCGACGGGATGGTTTGGCACCTCGATGTCGGCTCGTCGCATCCTGGGGCTGGAGTAGGTCCCAAGGGTTGGGCTGTTCGCCCATTAAAGCGGCACGCGAGCTGGGTTTAGAACGTCGTGAGACAGTTCGGTCTCTATCCGCCGCGCGCGTTAGAAACTTGAGGAAGGCTGTCCCTAGTACGAGAGGACCGGGACGGACGAACCTCTGGTGTGCCAGTTGTCCCGCCAGGGGCATGGCTGGTTGGCTACGTTCGGAAGGGATAACCGCTGAAAGCATCTAAGCGGGAAGCCTGTTCCAAGATGAGGTTTCTCACCCCCTCGAGGGGTAAGGCCCCCGGCAGACCACCGGGTTGATAGGCCGGAACTGGAAGCACAGCAATGTGTGGAGGTGACCGGTACTAATAGGCCGAGGACTTACCACGAAGATGTTACGCGTCCACTGTGCGGTATCTGAAACAACACACACAGATATCCGATCGAGTTCTGCTGCGGCGGAACGCTATCGAGAGGTCTGCGTGGTTACTGTTTCATAGAGTTACGGCGGCCATAGCGACAGGGAAACGCCCGGTCCCATTCCGAACCCGGAAGCTAAGCCTGTCTGCGCCGATGGTACTGCACTCGACAGGGTGTGGGAGAGTAGGACACCGCCGAACACCCGTTCCGAAAGGGGACCCACATTGTGGGTCCCCTTTCGTGTTTCTGTATGCAGAAAATATGCCGGCCCAACGGTTTTCGAGGACCGACCCGAGCTGCTTCCCGGCCCGCAGGCGAACCGGGAAGCAGTCGAAGAATCAGGGGCGCGGTGCCTTCGGACGCGCGACCGGCCGCGGCAGTGCACGCGTCAGACGCGGAGCCCAACCGTGCGACGGCCAACGCTTGAGACCCAGCCGGTCCGGCGTGACGCGAGTGTTGACGAACTTGCCCTCGAGCTCTTCGTCGGCCTCCCCGACGAACCGGTAGAGAATCGTGCCGCCGTTCTCCTCCGTGCGAGCGGCCGCCTCCCACCCGGTGGCGCGATAGACCGCGCGGACGATGTTGTCGGCGACGACGATGATGGGCAGGCCGTCGATTCCGCGCGCTGCCGATCCTGCCGGCCACGGCTTGGACGCGAGTTCGCGCACCGCAGCCGGCGACGCCTTCTTCGCTTCGTTGACCCGCAGCACCACGCACGGCGTCGGCAGCTCGGGAGCAGGCGAGGCCGAGTACTGACGGACGAGCTCCGCGATCGGGATCGCCGTGCGATCGGCTTCGGACTCCTCGGTGGACCCCGCCAGGTTGGTGAGGACCCACTCGCCACGATGCGGCTCGGTCAGTCCCAGTGCCGCGATGACCGCTTCGGCCGTCACTGCGGCGGTGTGGTCACCGTCGGACTTCGGGTTCAACGCGTCGGCGACGATGTAGTGCTCCACCGCGTAGCCGGACTCGTAGACGGTTCGGATGCGCCGCAGAGCCGCCTCGGTCTCCGGTGTGGACATCGGCGCCTTCTCGCCGGCCTCGGTGAGCTTCGAGTTCTCCCCGAGAGCCGTCCAGACGAGCGTGAAGATGCGGTTTCCGCGTCCCGAGCCGACGTAGAAGATGCTGCGGTCACGAGGGTCGAGCAGGGCGTAGACGTAGGCGCCGAGCTGGTCGCAGATGTTCTTCGGAAGCAGTCTCGGGCTGGGTGCGCGGTCTTCGACCTGGTTCACGAGAGCCCGCAGAACGGTCAGGCGCAGCGCCACGGGGACCTTGCCGGCGGACCCGCCGAACAGTTCGCGGTTGGCTGCATCCACGGAACCGAAGGTGCGTCCGATGTGACGGCTGAGTGCGCCGAGCGCGTGGGTGAACTCCGCAAGTCTCTGGCGTGGATCGTCCGCTGTATCCGGCAACTCGTTGCTGGTCAGGAACATCTGGATCTCGGGAGATTCCAGCAGAGTTTGGGCAATGTTCGGAGGAACTGTCCACACTGTGCGCATAGAGCGACTCTAGGCCACACACAAGATTGGGGAGCCGCTCCGCGCAGGCGCCGCGCCGCCGAATCCGGAGGAAGAACCCGAGGAGAACCCGGGCGGGATAAGCTCGCGTGCCATGACAGCGGTGCGGACCCGTTCCCGTTCTCGGTTGTTGCGGGACACCGCGTCGTCCGCGCAGGTCGAAGCACTTCTGATCATTGCGATCGCGACCATCCTCGTCACGCGTCTGTACCTGCACCTGACGGGTTATCCGCAGGTCGGCGGATCGGTCCTGCACATCGCTCACGTGCTGTGGGGCGGTCTGCTCATGGTCGCCGCATTGATGATCTCGATGACCTTCATCGGCCGGGCGCCCGACCGCATCGCAGTGGTGCTCGGCGGTATCGGTTTCGGCCTGTTCCTCGACGAGGTCGGCAAGTTCGTCACGAAGACCAACGATTACTTCTACCGACCCTCGGTGGCGATCATGTACGTGGTGGTCGTGTTGCTGCTCGTCGTCAATCGAGCGGTGCACCTCCGCCGTGGGCCCTCGCCCGACGAGTATCTCGCCAACGCTGCGCTCACGGCGACGGACGGGCTCACCCACGGCCTGACCCCGACCGATCGCGACCAGGCGCGCGTGCAGCTCGAACGCGCGCGGGAGGGTGGAGTCGACCCAGAGGTCGTCGAACAGATCGATCTTTTGCTCGCCCGGTGCCGGGAGGTGCCGTCGCGCTTCTCGTGGGTGTCGCTCCGGTTGCCGGAGCGACTGCGGGGTGAGCGCAGCGTCCGCGTCGCGGCAGCCCTGCTCACCGTCTTCTCCATCGGCATCCTTATCAATGCAGCCGCCACGCTGGAGGAGGATCTCGCCGCGCGGACGAGCAACGTGTTGACCATGATCCAGCTCATCGGTTCCGGTGTCACCGTCCTGTTGTGCGTGGTGGGATCGGTGGGCCTGTGGCGTCGGCAGAGGTGGGCGGTGCGTGCTCTGCGGACGGCTGCGTTGATCACCGTCTTCTTCGTCGACGTGCTGGAGTTCGCCGTGCAGGAGTTCGGGGCGTTGCTCAACGTCGCCGTGGGTGCCGCTGCTCTGTCGGTGTTCTCACACCACCTTCGTCAGATGTCCCGGCACGAGGCGCTGCCCGACACCGCGTGAGCAGGTGGGCTCTGTGTGGAGACAGTGGCGGACGAATCACGGCACCGCTGCCCACCGTGTGCGCTTCGTCGCATACCGTATAGACCGTGAGCACCCCAGCCCCTGACGCCACCGGTTCCGCGTCGACCTGGCCCGCGCTACTCACGTGGCGTGCGGTCGATCTGTCTCGGATGGAGTCGGTACGAGTACAGCTCTCCGGCCGCCGCATCAAGGCATCCGGTCGCATCGTGGCTGCGGAGTGCACCGACCATCCGGCCTTCAGCGCCTCGTACGACCTGGTGACGGACGAGAACGGTGTCACCCGCCGATTGTCGGTGCGCACCACCCGCGCTTCGGGTGAGCGGCACATGTCCCTCACCCGGTCCGAAGAGGGCATCTGGATGTCCGACAACGGCATCGACCATCATCGGTCCACCTTCGGCGGGGCGCTGGACGTGGACGTGGTGTTCAGCCCGTTCTTCAACGCCCTGCCCATCCGTCGGCACGACCTGCAGGCCGGAGCCGACGACGTGGAGGTGCCCGTCGTCTACGTCAATCTCATCGATCTCAGCATCGAGGAGGCCACGGTCGTCTACAGCAGTGCGTCCGACGGCATCCACGTGCTGTCACCGCGCTCGTCGTCGTCGGTGACCGTCGACGAGGACGGCTTCGTCCTCGAGTACCGAGGACTCGCCTCCCGCATCTAGGGTTGTCCCGACGCCTCCACCGCCATCGCCACGGCGAACGCGGCCGATTCGGCGGGGTGGCTGCCGTGCCCGTGCGTGCCGCCGGTGAGGCCGACGATCTGGAGTCCGACCGGTGACGACCCGCCGTCAGGAGCCGGCACCGACACGGCCGGGACACCGAGGACGCTGAACGGGATACACATCTGCAGCAGCGGTGCGCGCAGCTCGACGGGATCGCTCGTCAGCGGCGCCGAACGCACGCCGGTGGTGACGGTGATCAGCGCGTCGAGCTTGTCCACGGTGCGGAGGCGGTGCACGACGTCGTGCCGTAGTCGCGCCACCGCCCGGGCCGCGTGGATGTATTCGTAGGCCGGCCGGTCGCGTTGCGCGGCGAGCAGAGCGGCCGTCGGGGATTGGTAGCGGTCGGGATCGGCTTCGAACCAGGCGCGATGCGTCTCGTACGCTTCCGAGCCGGTGACCACGGGATACAGCGCGAGCATCTCGTCGGTCTCGGGCAGTTCCACGTCCACGACGCGGGCGCCCAGGTCTGCGAGGGTGCGGCACGCCGTCTCGACGGCCTCGTCGAACTCGGGTGACAGATCCCAGATGCCGCCCCGCAGGCGTCCGATGCGCAGTTCGGAAACCGGGGTACGCAGGTGCGCGATGCCCGGAAGGGCGCCCCATGCGAGTGAGGCGTCCAGAGCGTCGGCGGCGAGCAGACCGACGTGATCGAAGGTCGTCGACAGCGGGAACACGCCCTGCTCGGGAAGAGCGCCGAAGCCGGGCTTGAATCCGACGATCCCGCACAACGCCGCCGGGGTGCGGACACTGCAACCGGTGTCGGTTCCCAGCGCGACGGGCACGACGCTCCTCGCGACCAGCACTGCGGAGCCGGACGAGGAACCACCGCTGATCAGGTCCGGATTGTGGGGGTGGGAGGCCGCGCCGGACGCATTGATCAACCCGGTGGGCCCGTAGGCGAACTCGTGGAGGTGGGTCTTCGCCACCACGACGGCTCCGGCTTCGCGGAGTTTCTCGATGACGCGAGCGTCGCGCCGCGCGGGAGGTGCATCGGCGAGGACCGCGCTGCCGCAGCGAGTGGGAAACCCGGCGACGTCGATGTTGTCCTTCACCGCGACCGCGACACCGTGCAGGGGACCGATCCAGTTCCCGGCGGCGATCTGCTCGTCGGCGAGGGCTGCGGCCTCGAGTGCTGCCTCGTCGTTGCGGGCGGCGACGGTGTTCTCCCAGGGGGTCCCGACGAGGGCGTCGAGTTCGGCGAGAACCGAGCGGACGTGTTCGGTAGGGGTCGTCTTGCCGGTGGTCAGCGCCGAGGCGATGTCGCGGAGGTTCATCGTGTCCACACTCCACCGCGTCGTCCGGCCTCGCGGAACGCTGCGATCCAGCCCTCGTCGCCGGGCTGCGTGCCGACGATGGGGTCGCGACGACGTTGTTCGTAGCGGGTCCGAGCCGTGTGACCGGCGCGGGTGAGTTCGGAGGTGCTGCGGTCGGCCAGTTGCTCCCGGGCCGTCCTCAGCACCTCGAGTGTCTCGTCCAGCGCGACCAGCAGGGCCTCGGCGTTGCCTTCGCACATCGCGTCGACCAGGGCCGGGGCCGTCGCGGCGACCCGCGTGCCGTCCCGGAAGGAGCCGGCGGCGAGACCGAGTGCGAGATCGCCGCCTCCGGCGCCCGAGAGGGCCAGCGCTTCGGCGAGGAGATGGGGGAGGTGGGAGACCCGCGCGACCGCCGCGTCGTGCTCCCGGGATTCGGCGGGCACGACGACGGAGCCGCAGTCGAGCGCGAGGTCGGCGACCTGCCGCCACACCTCGGGATCGGTGCCGTCGTCGACGGTCACCACCCACACCGCGTCGCGGAACAGGTCGGCGGTCCCAGCGGTCCAGCCGGACTCCGCCGTACCCGCCATGGGGTGTCCACCCACGAAACGCCGCGACAGGCCGTGAGCGGCGACGGCAGCGGCCACTTCCGCCTTGATGCTCACCACGTCGGTGAGCGCGACGTCGGGGGCGTGCTCGGCCATCGCCTCGAGGATGCTGCCCACTGCCGGCATCGGTACCGCGATCACCACAAGGGCGTCGGTGTCGGCTGCGCGACGCAGCGTGGCCGTGAGGTCGGTGGACGCGTCGAAGCCGTCGGCGACGGCGGCCTCCACGGCCTGCGACGACCTGTTGTAACCCCACGCCTGCCTTCCGGTCGCCGCGGCGGCGCGCAGCAGCGAACCACCGATCAGGCCGAGGCCGAGGACACAGACGGGCGGGGAAGAGACGGCTGAGGACACCTCATCAGGTTGGCATATCCCGCGCTGGGCTTCATTCACCGGACGTGGCCGACTACCGTTGCGCCCATGGCTGCACAGCGTGTAGGGAACAAGAGCCCTTCCGTGACCCAGGGCGGGAACCCCGCCGGGAGTTCGAGCGACGACCTCGACGGCTTCGCCGTCGCCGTGACGCGGGAGGAAGGTCGTTGGAAGTGCCGGGCGTTGTCCGGTGCCGCACTGACGAGTCTCGATACCGCAGTGACCGAGTTGCGGGAGCTGAGAAGCTCCGGCGCAGTGTTCGGTCTGCTGAACGTGGACGACGAATTCTTCATCATCGTGCGTCCCGCACCTGCGGGAACGAGGTTGCTGCTGTCCGACGCGACGATGGCCGTCGACTACGACATCGCCGCCGACGTCCTCGATGCGCTGAATGTCGAGATCCCCGACATCGATCCCGATGAGCTCGACGACATCGAGCCGTGGGAGGAGGGCGACCTCGGCATCCTGGCCGACATGGGTCTGCCCGAGCCGGTGCTCTCGGTGATCCTGTCCGAGACCGACCTGTATCCCGACGAGCAGCTCGACGAGATCGCGCAGCGACTCGGGTTCGACGACGTCCTGGGTAACACCCTGGACAAGCTCCGTTAGATGGGGCTGCGCGACGACGAGGCATTGATCCGGGTCGCGCTGGAGGCCGCCGCTGCCGCGCCCGCCGGTGACGTACCGGTGGGCGCGGTGGTGTTCGGACCGGACGGCACCGAGATCGCGCGGGCGGCGAACTCCCGCGAGGCCACCGGGGACCCCACAGCGCACGCCGAGGTGCTCGCTCTGCGCGCGGCAGCGCAGGTCTACGGCGACGGATGGCGTCTCGAGGGCGCAACCCTCGCGGTGACCCTCGAGCCCTGCACGATGTGCGCGGGCGCGTTGGTGCTCTCCAGGGTGTCGCGGGTGGTCTTCGGGGCGTGGGAACCGAAGACGGGCGCCGTCGGGTCGCTGTGGGACGTGGTGCGCGATCGGCGCCTCACACACCGTCCGGAAGTGCGCGGCGGTGTGCTCGAAGCCGAGTGCGCGGCCGTGCTCGAAGCGTTCTTCCGGGAACACCGAGGTCCGGCCTCGGAGCTGTGACCAGGCGATTTCGGGATGAGGCATGCAATCCGCTAGAGTCGTCAGCGGTGGCGTGACCGAGCGGCCGAAGGAGCGCGCCTCGAAAGCGCGTGACGGGTAACCCCCGTCCGTGGGTTCAAATCCCACCGCCACCGCCAGAAGCCCCTCACCTGTTCAAGCAGGTGAGGGGCTTTTCTCACCTCTGGAGGTCGCCAAGGGCCGGGGCCGGAAACATCCGCTACAGCTTTTGCCATCCGCTGCGGCAATTGCGGTAGCGGATAGCGAAAGCTGTAGCGAATGACTGGGAGAGGCGACGAGGTGCGCCTGAGGGAATGTAGATCGGGACGGCTGCACGCGCACAGGTCTTCCGATAGGTTCGCGCCTGCACGCTCGCCATCGGGAGGGAGAACAGTGGATCGCGTCAGCTCGACGATCGTCGGACCCGCCGAATCCGACGTCCCACCGGCCGTTCTCGTGCACGGGGTGCTGGCCTGGGGAGACGACGAGACCTACGGTTTCGGTCGGCAGCGCCCCTTGGGTGCGTCACGTCGGCTGATCCTGATGGACCGGCGCGGGCACGGCGACTCGCCGGATCTCGACGGGGCCTATCGCACCGACTACGAGGTGGACGCCGCCGACATCGTCGAACTGCTCGGCGACGGCGCCCACCTCGCCGGGCATTCGTACGGTGCGGTCGCAGCGATGCTCGCGGCGGCGGAACGGCCGGACCTGGTGCGTTCGCTGTGCCTGATCCAGCCAGGGTGCCTGAAGGTTGCGGAGAGTGAACCGATGGTCGCCGAGAACCTCGCCCGTGCTCGCGGGGCACAGGCAGCGCTCCCGCCCGAGCTCACTGCGGAGGACTATCTGCGTCTCACCACGGAGAGCGTCGGCATGCCGCCGGCGGAGGCCACCCCGAAGCGGCTACGCGCAGCGTCGACGTCGATGCGGGAGAGGCCGTGCTGGGATGCCGACGTCCCCCTCGAACCGATCGCCGCAGCGCCGTGGCCGAAGCTCGTCGTCGTCGGCGACTGGGCGGGCGCGCCCGACGAATACAAGCGACTGGCAGGAGAACCGCTGACGATCACGGCGCGGGTCGTCGCCGACCGAATCGGGGGAGAGCTGCTCGAGGTTCCCGGTTTCTACCCGCACGTCCAGCAGCCGGAAACTGTCAACGAGGCGCTCGAGGGGCTGTGGAGTAGGGCCGACGCCCGTTGACGAGAGGCCGGCCGACGGCGTCGGCGACCATCACGGCGAACATCCACAATCCCGCCGCGACGCCTGCCGCAGCGGCAACGGCGGATGATGCGAGACCACCTGCCAGACCGGCGATTCCGACCAGCAGCATTCCCCAGCCCATGACCCGGAACAACGCGCGGTCGAAGGCACGTGCGAACGGAACGAAGTGCGCACCGACGACGCAGACCACCCACGCGACCGTCAGTTCCGAACGATCGAACGACGCGAGAAGCCTTGCGCCACCGACGATCAGCACGACCATGGCCGCGACCGACACGAGGTAGATCGTCGACGCCTGCTTCGAGGGCGGCTCCAACTGCTCGAATCTCCGCGGCCGAACCAGCACGGTCCAGACGAAAACAACGATGGCGCAGACCCACCCGGCAACGACGATCCCGGTCCACGGCGATCCCAGAGCGGCGCCGTTCACGAGCATGAAGGCCGACGCGCCGCCCGCGCCGATCAGCGCTCCCCACACCTCGGGACGATGGGTCGCTCGGTAACCTCTTGCCGTTCCCGCTCCGAATCGCTCCGCAGGCGGTGTCGTGCGCATCCAGTTCCCCCAACTCCGAGTCGACCACCGGTCCTGTGGACGCTAGCGGATGGGTGGTCGGTCGTCGTCAGAGTTCGCGCCAACTCCCGTCGTTCATGTCGTGTCCGTGCGCGGCCATCAACATGAGACCACCGTCGACAGGGATCGAGCGGCCCGTCAGATACGACGAGCGTGGGGACGCGAGGAAGGCGACGACGGAGGCGACCTCGTTGACGTGCCCGGGGCGCCCGGTGGGGTTGCCCGGCCGCTCCTCGTGGAAGGCCTCGGATTCGTCCATGCCGGTCATCGGCGTGGAGATCTCACCGGGAGCCACAGAGTTGACCGTGATGCCGTACCGGGCCCATTCGAGGGCGAGACACTGGGTGAGCATGCCGAGACCGGCCTTCGCCGTGCAGTACGCGGAGGCCCCGTAACGGGGAACGTGCTCGTGGACGCTCGTGATGTTGACGATGCGGCCGCCGCGCCCGGAGTCGATCATGTGTCGCGCGGCGCGCTGGGAGCACAGGAACGGGCCGTCGAGGTCGGTGGAGAGCATCTCCCGCCACCGTTCGAAGGACAGGTCGAGCACCTCGTCGCGGTGACCGGTGCCGGCGTTGTTGACCAGCACCCCGAGGCCGCCGAGTTTCTCGGCGAGCTCGTCGATCACGTCGGCGGTGTCCGGGCTGGTCAGGTCCTGCCGGGCCACGAAGCACCGCTGCCCGCGCTGTTCGACCGCGGCGCGGGTGTCCTCGGCCCCTGCCTCGTCGGTGTGGAAGGTGATACCGACGTCGAACCCCTCGGCGGCGAGCAGTTCGGCGGTCGCCTTGCCCATCCCCGAGTCGGCGCCGGTGACGATGGCGAGTCTGTCGTGAGCTGGAGTGGTCATGGGTCGTGGTTACCCGTGAGTGCCCGCGGCACACTGTGAACCCACGGCAGACTGGGGGCCATGCGTCTGTTGCTGCTCGCCGACACCCACGTACCGACGCGCGCCCGCGACCTGCCGTCGCAGGTGTGGGACGAGGTGGACCGCGTGGACGTGGTGATCCACGCCGGCGACTGGATGGACGTGGCACTGCTCGACGTGCTGGAGGAACGGTCGCGGCAGCTGGTCGCGTGCTGGGGCAACAACGACGGTCCGATCCTGCGGGAACGGTTGCCGGAGGTCGCGCGGGTGGCCCTCGACGGTGTGCGCATCGCGGTGGTGCACGAGACAGGCGCGTCGACCGGGCGCGACAAGCGGATGGCCGCGGCCTATCCCGATACCGACGTCCTCGTCTTCGGCCACTCGCACATCCCCTGGGACACGACCGCGCCGAGCGGACTGCGCCTGCTCAACCCGGGTTCACCCACCGATCGGCGTCGGCAGCCGTACTGCACCTACATGACCGCGAGCATCGTCGACGGCACGCTCCGCGACGTCGAACTGCATCGGCTTCCGAAGAAGGCATGACGCCGAGCCGCTCAGCCCAGCCGGTCGGTGAGGATCGTGGCACCCGGGCCCGACAGCTCGCGCGCGATCCCGCGTCGCCCCGCCATGGTCATGAGCACAGCTTCTCCCGGACCTGCGGCCTCGGGACCCCGTCCACGTGACCAGCCGACGTCGGTCGCGACGAGCCGAACGCCGCGGGCCTTCCAGAATCCACGCAGAGGCACCGCGGTGACGGCGAACGGCAACGCGACACGCAGACGCTCGGCAGGCACCGTGCGGGCGAGGCCGAGCGGTCGTCGGATGTCCTGGTGGTGGATGAGGGCGTCGACGAGACCGACGCGACCACCGAACGCTGCGGTGGAGCCCTGCGGATCGAGGTGGTTCCGCAGGAACCGGACGAGTTCGTCGGGCCCGAGGTCCGCGTAGTCGGCGAGTGCGGCCTCGTTGAGTTTCCACGGGCGGAACCGGGTGGCTGCCAGTCGTCGCACCAGGTCGCGAGGTCCGTGCTCCTCGTAGCTGATCATGTGGGCGACGACGTCCCGCACCGTCCACCCCTCGCAGAGGCTCGGGTGCTCCCACTGTTCCGGCGACAGTGTCTCCAGGAGATCGGCGAGGTCGGCGCGCTCGTCGTGGGCCATCGCCAGGGCGGACCCGGTCATGGCCACAAGGTAGGCGATTCGAGGGAGGTTGTGTTCGCTTTTTCGCGAACGGACGCACACAACCTCCCCGAACTCAGTCGTTCGGGCCGATCAGTTTCCGTACGACCTTCAAGAGTTCGTCGACGTCCTCGGGGGGCGTCGTGCTCGTCTCGCCCGACATGGCGGCGCCGGACCGTATGAGAGCCCGTCGCCGATCCGAGGGCTGCAGCCGCGGTCGCCTGGCTCAGCGGGTGAGGGCGACGATGGCCCGGTCGATGTGACCGACATGCCGCCGGTCCCTCGGGAGCCGCCCGCATGCGTTCGACGTCCTCGGCCCCGAGCGCTTCGACGTGCTCGGCGAGGCCCTCGACCAGAGCATCCTTCGACGGGAAGTGATAGAGCAGGCCACCCTTCGAGACGCCGGCGGTCGCGGCGACGGCCTCGAGGGTCGCGGCGCGCTCGCCCTGCTCGAGCAGGATCGTCACGAAGGCGTCGAGAAGTTTGGCGCGGGCGGCAGGGGCAGGTGGCACGGCCCGATCGTACGACGTCGTTACTGTACCGTCCAGCTGGTACAGTAACGGGGGTCCGATTCCTCTCTCGCGAAAGTTCGATATCCGTGGCGACATATGTGCCTGTTTCGGAACCCACCGTGACGAAGGCGGCTCCTCGGGACTGGGTCGCCCTCGCGGTGCTCATGCTGCCCGTGCTGCTCGTGTCGGTGGACAACACCGTCCTGGCCTTCGCGCTGCCCGGGATCTCGTCCGCGCTGCAGCCCACCGCTGCGCAACAGTTGTGGATCATCGACATCTATCCACTGGTGCTCGCGGGCCTGCTGGTGGCGATGGGCAGCCTCGGCGACCGCATCGGACGACGCCGGCTGCTGCTCGTCGGCGCGACCGGGTTCGCCGCCGTCTCGGTGGCCGCCGCTTATGCACCCTCCGCGGAACTGCTCGTGACGGCACGCGGCGTGCTCGGCTTCTTCGGGGCCATGCTCATGCCGTCGACACTGTCGTTGCTGTGCAACATCTTCCTCGACGCCGCCCAACGTCGCCTCGCCATCGCGATCTGGGCCTCGTGCTTCGCGGCAGGCGCCGCCCTGGGGCCCATCGTGGGCGGGTTCCTCCTCGAACATGCCTGGTGGGGTTCGGTCTTCCTGCTGGCGGTGCCGGTACTGATCCCGCTGCTCGTGCTCGCGCCGATCTTCGTCCCCGAGTCGAAGGACCCGAATCCGGGCCGCATCGACGTCATGAGCATCGCGCTGTCGATGCTGGCTCTGGCCCCGATCGTCTTCGCGATCAAGAAGATTGCCGACAGCGGCCTCGGCGCCGTCGTCATCGTCCCGGCCGTCGTCGGGGTGGTCGCGCTCGTCGCCTTCGTGCGCCGGCAGTTGCGTCGCCCGAATCCGATGCTCGACGTCCGCCTGTTCCGCGTGCCCACCTTCTCCGGTGCCGTCGCGGTGAACCTGCTGTCCGTCGTCTCCCTCGTGGGCTTCCTGTTCTTCGTGTCCCAGCATCTGCAACTGGTGATCGGGCAGAGCCCGATGGAGGCCGGTCTGAGCCTGGTCCCGGGGCTGGCGGTGATGGTCGTGGCCGGGATGTCGGTGGTCGCGCTCGTGCGGTGGGTGCAGCCGTCGTCGATCATCGTCTGCGCGCTCCTGCTCTCGGCGACCGGCTACGCGCTGGTGTTCCTGCTGGCCTCACCGTCGGCGCTCGCACCGATCATCGTGGCGTTCGCGGTTCTCGGTGCGGGTATCGGTGCGGCGGAGACGTTGTCGAACGACCTCATCGTCTCGAGCGTCCCGCCGACGAAGGCCGGTGCCGCGTCGGCGGTGTCGGAAACGGCCTACGAGATGGGTGCCGTGCTCGGTACGGCGATCCTCGGGTCGGTGCTGTCCGCGTCCTACAGCGCGCACCTCCTGCTCCCTGCCGGGTTGAATCCGGAGCAGGCGCAGGCGGCCCGCGAGACGCTCGGCGGCGCCCACGCCGTGGCCGGGACCCTGCCCGCCGACCGGGCCGACGCGTTGCTGGCCGCAGCGGGATCGGCGTTCGACAGCGGTGTCACCATCACGTCCGGGATCGGCGTGGCACTCATGATCACCTCCGCCGGAATCGCGTGGTGCACGCTGCGCCGGAATCGCGTGGTGCACGCTGCGCCCGAATCGCGTGGTTCACGCAGCGCCCGCGCGACGTGACGTAGCACCCCACTCAGAATCCGACATCGTTTAAATTTGCAGAATGCGGAAAGCGGTATGGGTCCTCGTCGCCGTCGTGGTCGTGGCGCTGCTCGGCTTCTTCGTTGCCCCATGGGTATACGGGACGTTCATCGCCGAGGACGACGCACCCGCCGCGACCGTCTCGACCGAGGGCGCCGAAGCCGCGACCGGTGAGCTCGACGGTGAATGGACCGTCGTCGAGGGGGTCGAACCGAACCGCACCGCCGCCGGCTACACGGTGCACGAAATCCTGCGCGGCGCCGACGTCACCGTGGTCGGCAGCACCGACCGGGTCTCCGGTTCGGCGACGATCACCGACGGCACCCTCGAGGCCGCCGAGGTCGTCGTGCAGGTCGAGGGCATCACCACCGACAGCGGCCAGCGCGACAACCAGTTCCGCACCCGGGTGATGGACACCGCGACGCACCCGACGGCGACGTTCGCCCTCACCGAGCCGGTGGACCTGTCGTCGCTTCCCGACGACGGCAGCATCGGTTCCGTCACCGCGACCGGCACACTCACCCTGCGCGGCACCGAACGACCCGTGACCGTCGACGTCGACGTCCTCCGCACGGGTGAGCGGCTCGTGGCGTCGGGGAGCATCCCCACCACCTGGACCGACTACGGTGTCGAGCCGCCGAACCTCGGATTCGTGACGGTCGACGGCGCGGGCAGCGTCGACTTCCTCGTCACGCTCGAGCAGAACTGACGCTCTCGGTCTCCTCTGCGCCGGTCTGCCTCGGCGTCCAGCCGGGCGGGCCGAAGGCGTAACCGAGCTTGTCGCGGAACTTCCCGGCCGTACGCCAGTCGCGGGCGATCGCCCGGTACTCGTGCGTCTGCAGGTCCCAGATGTTGTACGTGCCCACGGGCTTGGTGAGCCCGTAGGTGGGGCGGTGGTCCTCGGCCTTGAAGGTGCCGAACATCCGGTCCCAGATGATGAGGATGCCGGCGTAGTTGCGGTCGAGGTAGTCGGGGTCGGAGCCGTGGTGCACCCGGTGGTGCGACGGCGTGTTGAACACGAACTCGATCGGGCGGGGAAGCTTGCCGACCCGCTCGGTGTGCACGAAGAACTGGTAGACGAGGCTGACGGAGAAGCCGACGAACACCATCCACGGAGGGATGCCGATGAGGGGGAGCGGCAGCCACATGATGATCTCGCCGCTGTTGTTCCACTTCTGGCGCAGCGCGGTCGCGTAGTTGAAGTACTCGCTCGAGTGGTGGGCCTGGTGGGTCGCCCAGACCAGGCGGACGCGGTGCGCCATCCGGTGGTACCAGTACCAGAGGACGTCGATGCCGACGAGCAGGATCACCCACGTGTACCAGGCATCGGCGGGCAGGTGCCAAGGGGCGACGTAGACCCACAGGGCCGAATATCCGACGAGGGCCAGCACCTTCCAGGCGGCGCTCGTGACGATGGAGACCAGGCCCATGGAGATGCTCGCGCGCGCGTCACGCTTCTCGTAACCGCCGCGCGGGGGACGGGTGCGTCCGTCGGGGCCCGGTTCGACGTGTTCGAGGGTGCGGGCCGCGATCCATTCGAGGATCAGGAAGGTGAGGAAGGCGGGGATCGCCAGGGTCACCGGATCGTGGAGCGGCTCGAGCAGCGAGCCCCACGATTCCTGCAGTGTCTCCCACATCGCAACGACCTCCGATAGCTGTGAACAACCGTCCACGTTACCGCTCGTGTGGCATGGATCACCAGAGCCCTCGGTCGTGACCCGGGTGGCGACTCGCGTCCGCACGATCCGGGTGGTTCGGTATTGCTGGTAGGAATTGACCGTCCCCCGTCGAGGCGGGCACGCCGAGGGCATCTCGGGACGGGCCGGCCGGGCACATCAGGCAGCGCGAGAGGCATGGCATGCACATCACCGCGAGGGTCGACTACGCCGTGCGGACCCTGCTCGAACTCGCGGCGATCGAGGACGGTCGACTGACGAAGGCGGAGACCCTCGCGACGGCGCAGAACATCCCGCACAAGTTCCTCGAGGCGGTCCTCGCCGACCTGCGTCGCGGTGGGCTGGTGAACAGCAGGCGGGGACCGGAGGGCGGCTACTGGCTCGCGCGACCCGCGGCCGAGATCTCCATCGCCGACATCATCCGCACGGTCGAGGGCCCGCTGGCGTCGGTACGCGGCGAGCGGCCCGAGGACGTCGTCTACAGCGGAGCGGCCGAACGGTTGCAGGACGTGTGGATCGCGGTGCGTGTGAACCTGCGCGCCGTGCTCGAAGAGGTGTCGCTCGCAGACGTCGTCGCAGGGGATCTCCCGGGTTTCGTGGAGGACCTCACAAAGGATCCCGGGGCCTGGGAGCGTCGCCGGGTGTGAAGTCCGCAATAGCTCCGGGTTGCGTGTGGGGGATGTCATAACTTTGCACGACTCTGCAAACTTACAGAGATCTGCAAAATCGGTACCTTGGATGAAGTGACCACCACTCCCGGCCTGCGCGACCGCAAGAAGGCAGCCACTCGTGCGGCTCTCGCGACCGCCGCAGCCGAACTGGCCCGCGAACACGGTCTGCCCGCCGTGACGGCCGATGCGATCGCAGCGCGCGCGGATGTCTCGACCCGCACCTTCCACAACTACTTCGCCAGCAAGGAAGACGCCGTCCTCGCCTATCTCGAGACCCGGGTCGAGGAGTGGATCGACCTGCTGCGCGATCGTCCCGCCGACGAGGACATCATGGACTCGCTGCTGACGGTGGCCCTGGACGTCGTGCAGAACGCCGACTGGCCGTTCGACGAGATCGTCGCGTGCATCACCCTCCTCGAGGAGAGCAACGTGCTGCTGTCCCGGCAGATCGAGGTCGAGCGCCGCTCGTCGCAGTTGCTGGTCGAGATCATCGCCGAACGCACCGGCACCGACCCCGCGTCCGACCTGTATCCCTCGCTGCTGAACTACGCGGCCATGGGCGCCGTGCGCGCGGCCATGGAGACACACGCGACCGGGACGACGGACCGTTCGGTCGAAGAGCTCATCCGCGAGGCGTTCGACCGGCTCCGCCGTGGTTTCCCGTAGCCGTAGCCCCGCCCGACCGCTGTAACCGCCCCACCATCCGACCCCGCAGGATCTTCCGACATAGAAAGGGTGCCCCGTGGCGACCTACCTGTACCGGCTGGGCAAGTTCGCCCACAGACGGAAGGGCGCAGTGCTGTCCTTCTGGATCGCGCTGCTCGTGCTCTTCGGGGTCGGTGCAGCAACTCTGTCCGGGCCCACCACGGACGCGTTCACGCTTCCGGGCACCCCCGCGCAGAAGACCCAGGACCTCATGGCCGAACGGTTCCCGTCGACCGAGGATCCGATGAACGGGCTCAGCGCGCGCTACGTCTTCGCCGCGCCCGACGGGCAGACCCTCGACGACCCCGAGAACATGGCTGCCGTCGACGAGGTCCTCGCCGCGGTCCGCGGCATCGACCGCGTCTCGCCGCCCGCGAAGGTCGACCCCGCCACCGCCTCGCCGGAGGAACAGGCCGGAGCGCTGGTGAACCCGGTCCTCGCCGACGCCGGTCTCGTCGAACAGATGAAGGCCGTCGCCGCGCAGCAGGGCACCCCCGAAGAGGCTGCGCTGTCCGACGCCCAGGCCCTGTCGCCGCTGAGCGCCGACCGCACCGTCGGCTTCGTGACCGTCCCGTTCGAGGGCGAGATCACCGACGTCGACCAGGCCCTGCGCGACCAGATCTTCGACGCTGCCGAGATCGGCCGTGACGCCGGCCTGACCGTCGAGGTCAGCGGTACGGCCGCAGCCGAGATGGGCATGCCCGGCGGCACCTCCGAACTCATCGGCATCGGTATCGCCGCGATCGTGCTCACCCTGACCTTCGGTTCGCTCGTCGCCGCCGGACTCCCGCTGATCACCGCGCTCGTCGGCGTCGGCATCGGCAGCCTCGGCATCACCATCGCCTCCGGCTTCGCCGATCTCAGCTCGATGACCCCGACGCTCGCGGTCATGATCGGCCTGGCCGTGGCGATCGACTACTCGCTGTTCATCGTCTCTCGGTTCCGGCACGAACTCACCGTCACCTCGGATCGTGCCGAGGCCGCCGGCCGTGCCGTGGGCACCGCCGGTTCCGCGGTCGTCTTCGCCGGTCTCACGGTCATCATCGCCCTCATGGCGCTGAGCGTCGTCGGCATCCCGTTCCTGTCCGTCATGGGCTACGCCGCTGCGTTCACCGTGCTCATGGCCGTGCTCATCGCCGTGTCGCTGCTGCCTGCCGTGCTCGGCCTGTTCGGCGAGAAGGCCTTCGCCGGCCGCGTCCCGTTCCTGAACAAGCGTGGTTCCGACGACGACACCCCCAAGGCCGGCGCCAAGTTCGTCGGTCTGATCACGCGCCGCCCGGCCATCCCGCTGGTTGCCGCCGTGGTCGTCCTCGGCGCGCTCGCGCTGCCCGCCACCGGACTGAACCTCGCCCTGCCGTCGGAGGCCACCTCCGACCCGGCGACCAGCGCCCGCAAGGCCTACGACCTGGTCGACGAGGGATTCGGTCCCGGACGCAACGGTCCGCTGGTCGTCGTGGTCGACACCCAGGACGCCGACGTGGAGGCTCCGGTCGCGTTCGGTGCCGTCGTCGGCAAGCTCTACGAGAACGACGAGGTCGTCAACGCCCAGATCGTCGCGGTGAACGAGGCGGGCGACACCGCCCAGATCCTCGTCACCCCGCGCAGCGGCCCGACCGATCCCACGACGATGGACCTCGTCCAGAGCATCCGCGACGGCGAGACCGAGCTGAACGAGGAGTTCGGCCTGTCCTACGGCGTGACCGGCCAGACCGCGCTCGAGGGCGACGTCTCCGACAGCCTCCAGAGCGCACTGGCTCCGTACCTCGCGGTCGTCGTCGGCCTCGCCTTCATCCTGCTGATGCTGGTGTTCCGCTCGATCCTGGTCCCGCTCACCGCGACCCTCGGCTTCCTGCTCAGCGTCCTGGCGACCTTCGGCGCCACCGTCGCGGTCTTCCAGGAGGGCTGGGGCGGCCTGATCGCCAACCCGCAGCCCATCGTGAGCTTCATGCCGATCATCCTCATCGGCGTCGTCTTCGGTCTCGCGATGGACTACCAGGTGTTCCTGGTGACGCGTATGCGTGAGGACTACGTCCACGGCGCGAGCGCACTCGAGGCCGTCCGTAGCGGCTTCGCACACGGCGCCCGCGTGGTGAGCGCAGCGGCGATCATCATGATCTCGGTGTTCGCGGCCTTCATCGCCGAACCGGACTCGCTGATCAAGTCGATCGGTTTCGCACTGGCCGCGGCCGTCTTCTTCGACGCCTTCATCGTCCGCATGGTCATCATCCCATCGGTGATGGCGCTGCTCGGCGACAAGGCGTGGTGGCTGCCGAAGTGGCTCGACCGGATCCTTCCGAACGTCGACGTCGAGGGCGAGAAGCTCACCCGCGAGCTCGGTGCCACCGAGTCCGCACCGGAATCCGCACGAGTGTGACGAACCCCCGGCAGCCACGTACCCGACGCGGTACGTGGCCGCCGGGGTGGTTCGTGAAGATTGCTGCAGGGAGTCGCAGGTAGCGTAATGCCCATGTTGCTACGGCTGTTGCGCCGCTTCATGGCGCCCTATCGGGGTGCCCTCGCGGGGGTCGTACTCCTGCAGCTGGTCGCGACCGGGGGCATGTTGCTGCTCCCGAGTCTCAACGCCGACATCATCGACAACGGCGTGGCGACCGGGGACATCGACTACATCGTCCGGACCGGTCTGCTGATGCTCGTCATCAGCGCCGTCGAGGTCGGCGCCGCGACCGGTGCCGTCTACTTCGCGGCGCGTGCCGCGATGGGCTTCGGCCGCGACGTGCGGCTCGCGCTCGTCCGGAGTGTGGGGCGGTTCTCGGCGCGCGAGTTCGGGACGTTCGGTGCCCCGTCGCTGATCACCCGCAACACCAACGACGTGCAGCAGGTCCAGATGCTCGTGCTGATGACCTGCACCATCGTCGTGACCTCCCCGATCATGGGGATCGGTGGCGTCATCATGGCGATCCGCCAGGATCCCGGCACCTCGCTCGTGTTGGTCGTCGCCGTTCCGGTGCTGATCTTCACCATGGTCACGCTCATCGCGCTCATGCTGCCCGGCTTCCGGGTCATGCAGAAGCGCATCGACTCTGTGAACCGGGTGCTGCGCGAGCAGATCACCGGCATCCGCGTGATCAGGGCATTCGTGCGCGACGAGACCGAGAAGGCCCGCTTCGACGGCGCCAACGACGACCTCACCGCCACCGCCCTGCGCGTCGGCCGCGTGAACTCCGTGCTGTACCCCGCGGTGCTGCTGATCTCGAACGTGAGCACCGTCGGCGTCCTGTGGGTGGGCGCCCACCGCATCGACTCCGGTGCGATGCAGGTCGGTTCCATCACCGCGATGATCACCTACATCGCCCAGATCCTCATGGCCGTGCTCATGACGTCGTTCGTCGCCATCATGGCTCCGCGCGCCGCGGTCTGCGCCGAGCGCATCCTCGACGTGCTCGACACCGAACCGACGGTGTCCTCGCCCGCCGAACCGGTCCGCGAACTCCCGCCCCGCGTCACCCTCGAACTGCGCGATGCCGGTTTCTCGTATCCCGGCGCCGACGCTCCCGTGCTGAGCGGGGTGTCGTTCCGCGCCGACCCCGGCTCCACCACCGCGATCATCGGCGGCACCGGATCGGGCAAGAGCACCCTGATGCGCCTCGTGCCGCGGCTCATCGACGTCACTGCAGGGCAGGTGCTCGTCGCGGGTGTCGATGTGCGGGCACTCGACACCGACGTGCTGCGCTCACGCATCGCCGTCGTGCCGCAGAAGGCCTACCTGTTCTCCGGCACCATCGCCGACAACCTCCGATACGGACGTGCCGATGCCACCGACGACGAACTGTGGCACGCTCTCGAGGTCGCGCAGGCCGCCGACTTCGTCCACAAGACAGAGGACGGGCTGAACACGGTCCTCTCCCAGGGTGGCACCACGGTCTCCGGCGGGCAGCGGCAGCGACTCGCGATCGCCCGCGCCCTCGTCCGCCGGCCCGCCGTCTACCTGTTCGACGACGCCTTCTCCGCACTCGACCCGGCGACCGACGCCCGCCTGCGCGCGGCGCTCGAACCCGAGACGCGCGACGCGTGCGTGCTCATCGTCGCGCAGCGGGTCTCGACCGTGCAGGACGCCGACCGCATCGTCGTCCTCGACAACGGCGTGATGGTCGATTCCGGAACGCATCTCGGCCTGCTCGGCCGGTGCCGCACGTACTCGGAGATCGTCGAGTCGCAGAGGATGGCCACGGTATGACGACTCCGGAAGCGGCGGCGCCGTCGCGTCTGCGCACCATCCGCCGGGTGCTCGGCCTGCTCCACCCGCACCGCTACGCCGTCTACTCGGTGTTGTTCTCCGCCTTCCTCGGCGTCGTGAGCATGTCGGTGGCGCCCTTCGTGCTCGGCCGCGGCACCGACGTCATCTTCGATGGGGTGGTGGGCATGCAGCTCCCCGCCGGACAGACCAAGGACGAAGCCGTCGCCGGTCTGCGCGCCGAGGGCCGCGACCAGTTCGCCGACATGGTCTCGGGGATGGATGTGGTGCCCGGGCTCGGCATCGACTTCCCGGCCCTCGGGCGGATCCTCGTCATCGTCCTCGCGCTGTACCTGCTCTCGTCCGGTCTGATCTGGGTCGCCGCCTACGGCCTCAACGAGATCGTGCAGCGCGTCGTGCGCGACATGCGGTCGCGTGTCGAACGCAAGATCCACCGGTTGCCGCTGCGGTACTTCGACACGCATTCGCGCGGCGACCTGCTCAGCCGCGTCACGAACGACATCGACAACGTCGCGGCGGGTATGCAGGAGTCCATCTCCCAGCTCGTCCTCGCGGTCCTGACCCTGCTCGGTCTCGTGGTGATGATGCTGTTCATCTCGCCGCTGCTCGCGCTCGTCGCGATCCTGACCGTCCCGGCGTCGGTCGTGGCGACGGCGGTGATCGCGCGACGCTCACGCAAGCACTTCCTCGCGCAGTGGGAGACGACCGGCAAGCTCAACGGGCAGATCGAAGAGGCCTTCACCGGGCACGAGCTCATCACCGCCTACGGCCGGACGGAGGAGGTGCAGCGCCGCTTCACCGACACCAACGAGTCGCTGTACCAGGCGTCCTACCGCGCGCAGTTCGTGTCCGGACTGGTGATGCCGTTCGTGACCTTCCTCGGCAACGTCGGCTACGTCGTCATCGCGGTGCTCGGTGGTCTGCGGATCGCGTCGGGCACCGCGACGCTCGGTGAGATCCAGGCGATGATCCAGTACTCGCGTCAGCTCGTGCAGCCGCTCGCGCAGATCGGCGCGATGGTCAATCTGCTGCAGTCGGCGTCGGCGTCGGCCGAGCGGGTGTTCGCGGTGCTCGACGAAGCGGAGGAGGAACCGGAGGTCGCGGCGCCGACGATGCCGTGGAGCCGGCACGGACTCGTCGAGTTCGAGAACGTCGCCTTCTCGTACACCCCCGACCGGCCGCTCATCGAGAACCTGTCACTGCGGGCAGAACCGGGCCAGATGATCGCGATCGTCGGACCCACGGGCGCCGGCAAGACCACCCTCATCAACCTGATCCTGCGCTTCTACGAGGTCGACGAGGGCCGGATCCTCGTCGACGGGGTGGACATCCGCTCGATGTCCCGCGACGAGCTGCGCTCGCGCATCGGCATCGTCCTGCAGGACACCTGGCTGTTCGGCGGCACCATCCGCGAGAACATCGCCTACGGCAACCCGTACGCCACCGAGAACCAGATCATGTCCGCCGCGAGGATGAGTTACGTCGACCGTTTCGTGCGGGCCCTGCCCGACGGCTACGACACCGTCATCGACGAGGAGAACGACGGCAACCTCAGCGCCGGCGAGCGTCAGCTCATCACGATCGCGCGGGCGTTCGTGTCGAAGCCGTCGATCCTCATCCTCGACGAGGCGACGAGCTCGGTCGACACCCGCACCGAACTGCTCGTCCAGGAGGCCACCGCGCGGTTGCGCGACGATCGCACCAGCTTCGTCATCGCCCACCGCCTGTCGACCATCCGCAACGCCGACCGCATCGTGGTGATGGAGGACGGGCGGATCGTCGAACAGGGCACGCACGAGGGGTTGCTCGAGGCGGCCGGTGCGTACGCGCGGCTGTACGACGCGCAGTTCAAGGCACTCGTGGAGTGAACGCGGGAGACTTCGGCGCGGCCTGATACAAACCATTCCGTCCTCGCGGGCGGACCGGGACACTTCTGGCCATGACGGGGGTGCGGACAACAGCGGTGCGGTCGCCTCTCGAACTCGTGCGCTCGGCACGACCGGGGGGTTCGGTGCGCTCGGTACGACCGGGGGTCTTCCGAGTCGACGAGACCACCCCGGCGGGGTGGATCATGCAGCACCTGCGAGGTGGGGGGCCGGCGACGCGCACGATGCTCGCCGAGTCCACGGGCCTGTCGGCGTCGACGGTCAACCGGGCGGTGACGGCGCTGCTCGAGCACGGCTTGCTGCGCGACCGCCCCGATCTCGCTCCGCGGGGACGGGTGGGCAGGCCGCACGTGCCGGTGGAGGTGGACACCGAACGAGGCTTCCTCGCCGGCATCCATCTGGGGGAGCGGGAGACCTGGGTGGTCTCCGGCGACCTGCTCGGGCGGGAACTGCACCGGACCACCTTCGCGACACCGGCGTCGGCGTTCGACGTGTTCGCCGCGATCGGCGCGGCGCTGCGGGTGCACGAGTCGGAACTGCAGGGCAGGCAACCGTTGTGGGCGGGCCTGGCGGTGGGCGGCCTGTACGACGAGCACCGAGGCGCGCTCGATCACCCGCGACTGGGTTGGTGCGAAGCGCCCGTGGATGTGCTGTTCCGGGCGATCGTGCCCACGCCGTACACGGTCGTTCCGTACGTGGAGGCGGTCGCGGAGGTCGAATACCGCCGGTTCGAGAGCGTCTTCCGACGACGGCCCGAGAGCTGGCTGTATCTGTGTGCGGAGGAGTCGGTCTCGATGGCGTGGCTCGTGGACGGTCTCGCACGGTCGTCGGCCGACGACATCGAATCGTTCTGTGCCGCGCTCGGTCCGGAAAGGTTCGACGACGCCGGCCCGTCACCGAACAGGGCGGTGCTCCTCGGCCGTGCGGTCGCACTGGTGCGCGACGTCGTCAATCCCGACGTGGTGACCGTCGGTGGGGAGGCGTTCACCCGGTACGGACCGGAGCGCGAGGATGTATCCGACGGTTACCGGCAGCGGTCCTCGTACGACGATGTGTCGCTGCGGTTCTCGGAACCCGACGACGATCTGCGGTCGGCGGCGGCGCTCGGTGCGGCCTCGCGGGTGATGTACATCGACCCGATCGGCGCGATGCAGGCGCGGTGAGACGAGAGCGTCGGTGACCCGTTCGAGTCGGATTCGTGGTCCGATCGACAGGCGCTCGATATCCCGAACGGGCCACCGACGCAAGGGCTCCGGAATACCGGAGTCCGAGGTGTCACGGACTCCGGTATCCCGGAGCCCGAGGTCTACTGCGGTCGAACTCTAGGGACGCGCGACGACCGGCATGGTCAGCTCGCCGATCGCGGGGATGGTGAGCACGACGGTGTCGCCGGGAACGATCTGCGCGACGCCCTCGGGGGTACCGGTGGCGATGATGTCACCGGGCTGCAGGGTGATCACCTGCGAGTACTCCGAGATCAGCTTCGCGATGCCCCAGATGAGGAAGGACGTGTTGGACTTCTGTCGCATCTCACCGTTCACGGTGAGCCAGAAGTCGAGGTTCTCCGGGTCCTCCACCTCGTCGGCGGTGAGGATGTAGGGGCCGATCGGGGTGAAGGTGTCCATGGACTTGCGCCACGACCGGTCCTCGTCGCCGCGCAGCGTGATGTCGAGCAGCGGGGTGTAACCGAAGACGTAGTCGAGTGCCTCCTCGACGGAGACCTGCTTCGCCTCCTTCGAGATGATGATGCCGACCTCGGCCTCGTGGTCGAAACGCCGGTCCTCGTAGGGGAGTTCGATCGCGCCGTCCGGTCCGACGATGGACGTGACGGCCTTGAGGAAGCCCTTGCGGACCGAGACGTCGAGGATCTTGCGATCGGTGTAGACGCCCTTCTCCCCACCCATCTCCTGCTGGTGCTTGTGGTAGTTGACCGGCGCGGCGAACAGGTTGCGCGGCTGGGGCTGCGGCGCCCGGACGGTCACCGAGTCCAGTGCCTGCCCGCCGCCGGCGGCGACGCGGGACGAGACGTCGGCCGAGACCGTCGACCAGGCGCGGATGAGTGCGTTCGTGCGCTCGCGCGGTTCGGTGTGCTCGGGGACGAGATCGGTGATGTCGACGAGGGTGCCGTCGGTGGCCTCGACGCCGAGTCGGTAGTCGTTGTAGACGTAGAGCTTCATGATTCCTACTCGCTGGGTCGGATGCGGCCGATTCCGAGCGCATCGATGGCGGGCTTGTCGGTGTACGAGAACAGGATTGCGTCCTCGCCGGTCGGATTGTGGTGGGAGTGCTCGTACCACAACGGAATTGCGATGGTGTCGCCCTTGGTCCAGTCGATACGCCGGCCGTCGACGATCGAGTATCCGGATCCGCGGACCACGTGGTAGACGGTCGAGTGGGTGTGCCGGTGGGCGCGGGTGTCGACGCCCGGGCGGATCAGCTGGAGGTAGGCGCCGATGGTGGTCATCACCGGTCCGCCCGTGATCGGGTTGCGGTACTCGACGATGATGTCGTCGAAGGGATCGCCTTCGCGCGTACGCAGGTACTCGATGGTCTCGAGTGCATCCGCGAGCTTGTACACCAGTGGCTGCTCGACCTTTTCGGGTTCACCCCAGGGCTTGGCGAACAGTCCGTTGCCGTAGGCGGCGGGGAGCGGTGCGTCCACCTCCTGGCATTCGGGGTCCTCTTCGATGATGTACTGGTTCAGCCGCGACATCAGCGGGGAGTCGAGTCCGTCGAGCCAGATCATCGGACCCTCGCCGGTGTGGCCGTGCTCGTGCCAGTGCCCGTTGGGAGTCAGCAGGAAGTCGCCCTCGTCCATCGGGACGCGCTGGCCGTTGACGACGGTGTAGGCGCCGTCGCCCTCGACGATGAAGCGCAGTGCGGACGGGGTGTGGCGGTGTGCCGGGGCGACCTCGCCGGGGAGCACCAATTGCAGTGCGGACCAGAGGGTATCGGTGGCTCCGGTGCGCTGGTGCGGGAGGCAGCCGGGGTTGCGGAAACCGAGAACGCGGCGGAGTGCGTCCTCGAGCGGGACGATCTCGCCAGCCTCGACCATCAGTCGACGCGCCTGCTCGTAGCGCCAGATATGCGGAACCAGAGTGGTTTTCGCTTCCGGACCCAGGTTGCCCATGAGCTGCCAGAGCGGGGAGTAGTGGTTGTCCGCGAGTTCGGCGTAGAAGTCGTCGTGCACCGTCTCGTCGGACCGGGTGGTGTCGACACTCATCGCACGATCCTCTCTGTTCTGCATTGCGGAGGTGGATTCCTCGATACAGAACTAATACGGGATTTGGGGTGGTTGGTCAAGGAATAACGGTGAATCGTTCTGTTATAAAGAATCATGGCCACTGACTCTGCGCGTCGAGACGCACCGGCATATCCGGTCGGATCGGTCGACAAGGCTCTCCGACTGCTCCTCGTGGTCGCCGAGCGACCCGACGGATTGCGGGTGGGCGATGCCGCCGCCCTGCTGGGGATCGCCCCGTCCACCGCGCACCGCTTGTTGCAGATGCTGGCGCACTACGGCTTCGCCGAACAGGATCCGGAGTCCAAGATGTACCGGGCCGGTCCCACCATGGAGCGGTTGTCGAATTTCCGAGGCCGGGTCATCGACCTGGCCAGGCCGATCCTCGAGCGGCTCGTGGCCCTCACCCAGGAGACGGTGCACCTCGCCACCCTCGACGGGGATCGGGCCCTGACGCTGCTCTCGGTGGAGAGCCCGCATCTGCTGCGCGTGGGCGACCGGTCGGGTCATTCGCAGCCTGCCTATTCGAGCGCCATGGGTAAGGCGCTGCTCGCCGGGATGGGCGGGGATATCGAGCCCCATCTGCCGAGCGGCCTGGAACAGTCCGAACGGCAGGCCCTGCTGTCCCAGCTCGAGGTGATCCGGGAGCGGGGTTACGCCGCGCAGGACGGCGAGGTCGAGTCGGGTGTCAGCGCGGTGGCCGTCTCGGTGGGTTCCGCCTCCGCCGGGATCTCCGGGGCGGGAACCTCGGGCTTCGCCATCGGCATCACCTTCCCGACCGGACGGATCGGTGTCGACCGCTGGGGCGAGGTGCTCGCCGCCGCGCGGAAGGCGGCCGACGAACTCGCCGACGCCCTGGCCGGTTCCGGGCGGTAGCCCCGTCGCCGGCCGGATGGAGGTCCGGCCGGCGACGATGCAGGTCAGTACGGGTAGTTGCGGGTGTCGCCGGCCACCGACAGCGGCATGAACATCCAGTCGAGGTTCTCGTAGTCGGTGGGGTTGTGGTCCTTGAAGGAGTAGTTGCGCAGCGCCCGCCCGACCCCGTCGATGTGGAACAGCTCGCCGGCGACCCGCGCGAGGCGCTGGATGTTGCCGGTGTGCGGAGCCCGTCGTGCCTCGAAGGTCTTGAACGCGGCCTCGACGTTGGGCTCGGTCACGAGCGCGTCGACCATCGCGAGCGAGTCGTCCAGTGACTGTGCGCCACCCTGGGCGAGGTACTGGAGCATCGGGTGGGCGGCGTCGCCGATGAGGCTCACCGCGCCCGAGGTCCAGGTGGTGACCGGCTCCCGGTCGTACATCGGCCAGCGGATCTCGCGGTTGAGGTACTGCCCGGCCTCGCGGACCTTGTCGCAGCACAGGCCGAAGCGGGCGTCGAGCTCCTCCTCGGTTCCCCAGTTCTCGTGATCGGGGGAGTAGAAATCCGAGCGGAAGACGGCGACGTTGTTGTAGAGCTTGCCGCCGCGCAGCGGGTACTGGATCAGGTGCATGTGCGGGCCCAACCAGCACAGCACCATCGGGGTCTCCACGGCGTCGGCCGGCACCATCTCGATGGGCACGGTGCCGCGGTAGGCGACGTACTCGGAGGGGACGGGCTCGTCCTCGACGATCAGCGGACGGATCGCCGAGCGCAGTCCGTCGGCGCCGACCACGGCGTCGGCGACGTATTCGGTGCCGTCGGCGCAGACCACCTTCGCGCGGCCGTCGGGCAGGTTCTCGGCGCGGAGGACCTCGCGGTTCGTCTCCAGGGTGACGAGATCGCTCGCGCGGCAGCCCTCGAGGAGGGCGCCGTGCAGGTCGGCCCGGTGCGTGACGACGTAGGGGTAGCCGTAGTGTTCGACGAACTCCGGTCCGAGGTCGACGGTGCCGATCTCCTCGCCCGTCACGGCGTCCATGTACCGCTTCTTCTGCGGGAGGACGGCGTCCTTCATGATCGCGTCCATCACGCCGAGGCTGTCGAGGACGGCCATGGCGTTGGGGGCCAGCTGGATGCCGGCACCGACCTCGCCGAACTCGGGAGCGCGCTCGATCACGTGCGCCGGGCGGCCCTTGCGGGCGAGGCCGAGGGCCGTGGCCAGGCCTGCGATGCCGCCGCCGACGATGAGCAGGGGGACGTCGATGATTTCTGCCGAGGTGCTCATAGGGCAACCTTTCCAGGGGATCACAGAGATGTTCTGTATCGAGGAATTCGATTCTGCAGGACAGATTAGGTCCGCGGGAATGGCTGGTCAACCCTCGACCGTTCGATTCCTGCGATTCTGAAAACGATCTATCACTGAGTGACAGTCGCCGTTGTTCGACCGCGCCGGACGGTCCTAATCTCACGGCTACCGTCCGTCGGGAGTTCCCGACCACCGATTTCCACGAACCATTTCACTGGGTGATAGATGGGCTTCTGCGCCGCTCCGGCGTCGGATTGGCTGTCATCACACCCACGACATGCAGGAGAGGTCGCCGTGACCGCAATCGAATCGTCCGCCTTCAGTCTCACGGAAGAACAGCGCGCCATCCGTAGCGCCATCGACGAGCTGTGCGAGCCGTTCGACAACGACTACTGGCGTGCCTGCGACGCCGCCGGTGAGTACCCGGAGAAGTTCGTCGACACGCTCTACGAGACCGGCTGGATGGGCATGCTCGTCCCCGAGGAGTACGGCGGAGGCGGAGCCGATATCCGCGATGCCGCAGTCGTTCTCGAGCAGCTCGAACGCAACGGCTGCCACGCCGGTGCAGCGCGCGCCGGCATGTACACCATGGGTGCCCTGCTCCGTCACGGCAACGACGAGCAGAAGCAGCGCTTCCTGCCGAAGATCGCCTCCGGCGAACTGCGTCTGCAGTCCTTCGGTATCACCGAGCCCGATGCAGGCTCCGACACCACTCGCATCCGCACCTTCGCCCAGCGCGAGGGCGACGAGTACGTCGTCAACGGCAACAAGATCTTCATCTCCCGCATCCAGCACTCCGACCTGCTGCTGCTGCTCACCCGCACCAAGAAGCGCGAGGAGGCCACCAAGCCGTCCGACGGCTTCACCGTGCTGCTCGTCGACCTGCGCAAGGCGATCGAGGACGGCACCATCCGGGCCACCCCGATCAAGACCATGGTCAACCACGAGACCAACGAACTCGCCATCGAGAACCTGCGCGTGCCGGTCGAGAACCGGATCGGCGAGGAGCACAAGGGCTTCAAGGTCATCCTCTCCGGCATGAACTCCGAGCGCATCATCGTCACCTCGGAGTACATCGGTGCCGGCTTCCACCTCATCGACCGCGCCGTCCAGTACGCCAACGAGCGGCACGTCTTCGGCCGTCCGATCGGCATGAACCAGGGCGTCCAGTTCCCCATCGCCCAGGCCTACGCGAACCTGCAGGCCGCCTCGCTCATGCGCTGGCGCGCCGCCGAGATGTACGCCGCCGGCGAGAACCCCCGCTTCGAGGTCAACGGCGCGAAACTTCTCGCCTCGCAGGCACTCTGGCAGGCAGCGCAGGCCGCCTTCGACACCTTCGGCGGATACGCCGCGGCCGAGGAGTACGGCATCGAGCGCAAGTGGCGCGAGGCCCGCCTCCCCTCCACCGCACCGATCTCCAACAACATCGTTCTCGCCGGCATCGCGCACGCGACGCTCGGCCTGCCGAAGTCGTACTAGGAGAAGCACGATGGGTGCACCCATGCCGCTGCGGACCGACACCGACGGACTGACGTCGGTGCTGGCCGCCTTCGCCGCGGGCGACGAGACCGCCCGCGACGAGCACGAGGACCTTCTCGGCCGCATCCTGGTCGACACCGTCGGCTCGGCTCTCGCCTCCGCGCACGAGCCCGCCGAACGGATCCTGCAGAACTGGGCCGCGGCCGAGGGAACCTCGGGCCGGGCAACGGTATGGACGACGGGCCGCACGGCGAGCGCTGCCACCGCAGCGCTGCTCAACGGCACCGCCGGGCACCAGCTCGACTACGACGACATCTCGCCGAGCATGCCCATCCACCCCAGCACGGTGATCGTTCCCGCGCTGCTCGCCGTCGCCGAGCAGCGCGGGGCCGACACCCGCCGGCTGGTGCAGGCGTACGACGTCGGTGCTGCCGTCTTCCGCGCGGTGGCGGACCTGCTTCCGCAGCACGTCCACTACGCCCGCGGCTGGCACACCACCTCCACGGTGGGCAGACTCGCCGCGGTCGCGGCAGTCGCGCGCCTGGTGGAGATGTCGTCCGAGCACGCGGCGCACGCCCTGGGCATCGTGGCCTCGATGGCTGCGGGCTCGCGTCCCAATTTCGGTTCGATGACCAAGCCGCTGCACGCAGGCCTTGCCGCCCGCGACGCCGTCACGGCCGTCGACCTCGCCGAGGCCGGCTTCACCGCCAACCCTCGTGAGCTCGAAGCGGACGCCGGATTCTTCGACCGCTACGGCGATCCCGAACTGGCACCGCTCGGCGATCCGGACGAGACCCTCGCCGAACGCCTCGAATACTGGCTGGACGCCTGGCCCACCGACTGGGGTATCAAGCGGTATCCCGCCTGCTACGGCACGCACCGCAGCATCGACGCGAGCCTGGCACTGCGCGAACGCATCGCCGGCGCACCGATCCGCGAGGTTCGCATCACCGTGCACCCGAGGGGAACCCGTGCGCTCGTGGCGTTCCCGCCGGCCTCGGCCACGGCCGCGAAGTTCAGCGCCGAATACGCCGTCTCGGTCGCCCTGCAGCGCGGAGCCGTCGTCCTGGCCGACTTCACCGAGGACGCATTCGCCGAGCCCGAGACCACGCGCCTGATGAACGCGGTGAGCATCACCGAGAGCGCCGAGCCGCCCGCCGGCGCACCGACCTTCTCGGGCGGGTACTCGGTGGTCGAGGTCGTCACCGAGGACGGTGCACGACACACCGAACGCGTCGACATCACCCGCGGCGACGGACGCAACCCACTGAGCGACGAGGAACTACGAGACAAGTTCGACGACTGCTGCGCCACCGGCGGACTCACCGCCGAAGCGGCATCGACCCTGCACACCGCGCTCGTCGCATCGGCGCGCGGCGGAGCCCTGCAGCAGGTCGCCGCGGCCCTGGCGCCGGAATACCGTACGGAAGGACGACTGGCATGACCGCCACACAGCGCTCGCACCCGCGGGTGGAGATCGTCGAGGAAGGCATGCGCGAGGGCATGCAGATCGAGAGTGCGCACATCCCGGTCGAGGACAAGATCCGACTGCTGGACGCACTCTCGGCCACGGGCCTGAAGACCATCGTGGTCGGCTCGTTCGTCTCACCCAAGTGGGTGCCGCAGATGGCGGAGATCGAGAAGATCGTCGAGGGTTTCACCCCGGTCGAGGGAGTGCGCTACACCGCCCTGGCACTCAACCAGAAGGGTGTCGAACGGCGCGCGTCGTTCGCTCCGAAGATCACCCCGCCGGATCCGCGCATCGGGCAGTCCAAGATCCACCTCGACGACGTCTTCGTCCAGCGCAACACCGCACGCTCGATGCAGGACGAGATCGACGCGCTCGACGGTGTCATCGCCCGCGCCGTCGAACGCGGTGCGAAGGAGGCCCAGGTCTCCGTCAACGCGTGCTGGGGATCGAACTGGACCGGTGAGATCGGCGAGGACCGCCGCATGGAGATCCTGCAGCTGCAGATCGACAAGTGGACCGCCGCGGGCGTTCCCGTCACGCGCGTCCACCTCGGTGATCCGATGAGCTGGAACACGCCCGCCGCCATGCGTTCCCAGATCCGCCGGATTCTCGACACCTGGCCCGAGATCTGGCACTTCCAGGTGCACCTGCACAACGCGCGCGGCATGGCGCCGCTGAGCGCCTACGCCGCCTTCTGCGAACTCGACGAGCGCCACACCCTCGTCGTCGACACCGCCATCGGCGGACTCGGCGGCTGCCCCTACTGCGGCAACGGCCGGCTCACCCGCATGATCCCCACCGAGGACTTCGTGCACTTCCTCGAGAGCGAAGGCATCGACACCGGCGTCGATCTCGCGGCTCTCATCGAGGCCGTCGTGCTCGCCGAGGAGATCGTCGGGCACGAACTGTGGGGCCACGTCTCGAAGGCGGGTCCGCGTCCCTACGGCAGTGACGTCTACGCGATGGACATGCCGTTCATCGAAACCTTCGAGCAGGCACAGCATTTCCGGCTCGGACCGCAGGTCTACGAGGGTGCGCTCTCGCCCTGGAAGACCGAGATCCGCTCGGCCGCCCGCGACGACTTCGAACGCACGCTGCTCACCGGTGCGTCGTCCCGAACAGGAGATTCCGCATGAGCACTCCCATCCAGGAGCCCACGCCCGGTTCCCTCACCGGCCTGCGCGTGATCGAGATCAGCACCTCGGTCGCCGCACCGTTCGGCGGTCAGATCCTCGGTGATCTCGGCGCCGAGGTCATCAAGATCGAGCGGCAGGCCGGGGACGACACCCGCAAGTGGGCCCCGCCCGCGTGGAACGGCGAGTCGATCGCGTTCATGTCGTTCAACCGCAACAAGAAGTCCGTCGTGCTGGACTACAAGACCGACGAGGGCAAGAAGATCCTCATCGATCTGCTGCGCGACGCCGACGTGCTCGTCCAGAACCTCCGTCCCGGCGCACTCGCCAAGGCGGGCTTCACGTGGGAGTACCTGCACGAACTCAACCCGCGCCTGATCTACTGCGAGATGTCCGGCTACGGCCACACCGGTCCTCGCGCCATGCAGCCCGCCTACGATCCGCTGCTGCAGGCGTTCTCGGGCATCGTGTCGATGACCGGCGAGGACGGCGGCGAGCCCGCCCGCGTGCCCGTCTCGCTGCTCGACATGGGCACCGGCATGTGGATGGCGATGTCGGTGCTCGAGGCGCTGCGCCGCCGCGACATGACGGGCCACGGCTGCCACGTGCAGAACTCGCTGCTGCAGACGGCACTGACCTGGATCACCTCGCCACTGATCGGGATCGCCGCCGGCAACCCCGCCCCGCGCCGCCTGGGCTCCGGCTTCCGCGGCGTGGTGCCCTACGGCGCCTTCCCGACCGCCGACGGCCACATCTTCATCTCGGCCGGCAACGACGACATCTTCCGTCGCCTGCTGGGCGCCATCGATGCGCAGGACCTGGGGGAGCGCGAAGGCTTCACCACCAACCCCGAACGCGTCGAGAACCGCAAGCTCGTCCAGGACGTCCTCGGCGAACGCACCTCGCAGTTCACCCTCGACGAATTGCTCGTCCGGTTGAAGGCCGCCAATGTGCCGCACTCGCCGGTGAACACCGTCGACATGGTGTACCGCGACGAGCAGGTCAAGGCGACCGGCATGCTGCAGCCGCTGCCGCATCCCGTCGTCGAGGACCTCGAGGTCGTCAACCTGCCGGTCACCTTCGACGGGCAGTACCCGCCGCTGACCAAGTGCCCGCCCGCCCTCGGTGAGGACACCGTCGAGGTGCTTGCGGCGCTCGGACGCAGCGAGGACGAGATCCGTGCACTGATCGCCGACGGTGTGGTGCGAGCCGCCACCGAGCAGGCCCCGGCCTGACGAGACCGCGAAAGGAACGAAAGAGCATGACCACCACAGAAGTCGGTTCCGTCGACAACGCCGCATCCACCGAGCCGGACTACTCCGACGAGGTTCTCTACGAGGTGCGCGGCAACGCCGCGTGGATCACGATCAACCGCCCGCATCGCCGCAACGCGATGGCGCGCCGCACCGTCAACCAGCTCACCGAGGCGTTCGTCGAGGCGGGGGAGGACCCGGACGTCTTCGCCGTCGTCATCACCGGCGCCGGTGACAAGGCGTTCTGCGCCGGCGGCGACATGAAGGAGATGGACGACATCGCCCGCTCGGGGCGTCAGGTCCACGTCCCGATGACCGGCCTGTACCGCGCGCTGTTCGAGGTGATGCTCGAGACGTACAAGCCCGTCATCGCCGCGATCAACGGCCACGCCATCGCGGGTGGTTGCGAGATCGTGCTCTCCAGCGACGTCCGCATCGCCGTCGAGGGCGCCACGATCGGCCTGACCGAGGCACGCCGCGGCATGGGCGCCAACCTCGGCTCGGTGCTGCTGCCGCGCCTGGTGCCCCGCGCCGTCGCGATGGACCTGCTCTACACCGCGCGGACCATCCCGGTCGAGGAGGCCAAGGAGATGGGCCTGATCAACCGCGTCGTCCCGCGCGAGGACTTCGAGGCCGAGGTCCAGAAGTACG
Organism: Rhodococcus sp. PD04; assembly: GCF_035918275.1. Taxonomy (NCBI): domain Bacteria; kingdom Bacillati; phylum Actinomycetota; class Actinomycetes; order Mycobacteriales; family Nocardiaceae; genus Rhodococcus; species Rhodococcus sp. PD04. The sequence continues at coordinate 336,585 of NZ_CP142143.1, forward strand.
TCGACGACATCCTCGCGAACTCGCCGGTGACGCTGCGCCGCTACAAGGAGATGGCCACCAAGAGCTGGGGCCTGCCGCTTCCGAGCGCCCTGCGCCTGAACGTCGGCCCCAATCCGTACCTGAGCGAGGACCGCGTCGAAGGTGTCCGCGCCTTCCTCGAGAAGCGCGCACCCGTGTGGAAGAACCGCTGACCGACCGAACGCCGCGGCGCCTGCAAGGAGCATGATGAACCTTCTCGATCCCGGCCGCTGGGCCGGCAACATCCACAGCGGTGGCTGGATCCCCGGAGCGGCGGGCGACCAGCCGGCGCTCGAGGCCGCCACCGGCGCGGAGCTCGGCCGGATCGGTGTCGCCGACGCCGATCAGGTCCGGGCTGCGGCCACCGCCGCGGCCCGTGCGCAGGGGGCGTGGGCCGCGGCGAAGCCCGCCGACCGGGCCGCCGTGCTGCGCCGCGCCGGCGACCTGTTCGCCGAGTACGCCGGGGAGATCGAGGAGTGGCTGGTCCGCGAGTCGGGTGGCACCCGGCTCAAGGCCGGTCGGGAGCTCGCGGCAGCACGTGCGGAATGCTATGAGGCAGCAGGTCTTCCGACACATCCGTCGGGAGAGGTGCTGGCCACCGACAGCGACCGCTGGTCGTTCTCGCGTCGCCGTCCCGCGGGTGTGGTGTCGGTGATCGCACCGTTCAACTTCCCGCTGACACTGTCGATCCGCTCCGTCGCACCGGCGCTTGCGCTCGGCAACAGCGTGCTGCTCAAGCCCGATCCGCGTACGTCCGTGAGCGGCGGGGTCGTTCTCGCGCGGATCTTCGAGGAGGCCGGCCTCCCCGAGGGTGTGCTCCACGTGCTCACCGGTGGCGCCGACGTCGGGGAGGCCGTGGTCTCCGCACCGGAGGTCGCCGTCATCTCGTTCACCGGTTCCACCGCAGCCGGACGCCGGGTCGGGGAGGCCGCGTCGCGCCTGCTCAAGCGCGCTCACCTCGAGCTCGGCGGCAACAACGCGCTGATCGTGCTGCCCGGTGCGGACCTCGACCGCGCCGCCTCCGCCGGGGCCTTCGGATCGTTCCTGCACCAGGGCCAGATCTGCATGGCGACCGGTCGCCACATCGTCCACCGCGACATCTACGACGAGTACGTGGCGAAGCTGGCCGCGAAGGCCGACGCGCTGCGGGTCGGCGACCCGTTCACCGACGACGTCGACCTGGGCCCGATCATCGACGAGCGACAGCTGAAGTCGATCGACGCGATCGTGCGCGATGCCGTGGACGCCGGTGCCCGGGTGTGTGCCGGTGGCACCAACGACGGGCAGTACTACCGGCCCACCGTGCTCGCGGACCTCGACCTGTCGATGTCGGCGTGGACGGACGAGATCTTCGGACCGGTCGCTCCGGTGGTGCCGTTCGACGACCTCGACGAGGCCGCCGCACTGGTGAACGCGAGCGAGTACGGACTGTCGGTGGGCATCCTCGGCGAGGTGGGTCTGGCGATGCAGCTGGCCGATCGCATCGACTGCGGCAAGCTGCACATCAACGAGCAGACCGTCGGCGACGAGGCATACGCACCGATGGGCGGAACCGGTGCATCGGGAACGGGTTCCCGATTCGGCGGACCGGCGGCGAACTTCGAGGCCTTCACCGAAACCCAGTGGGTCACAGTGAGGTCGGAGATCGCTCCGTATCCGTTCTGAGAACGATCGACGGTGCGCGACACGGCTGTCCGGGACGGTGCGTGCGGGATGTGATTCGATGTTGTCGTACACATCCCGCACCACCCCAGGACGAGCCATGAGCAACAACGACGACGGCAAGCGGTCGGTCCTGGGTCGTGCCTTCGAGATCCTCGACTGCTTCGCCGGGGGCGCCGAGATGACGGTCGCGGGGATCTGCGAGCGCACGGGGCTCCCACCGGCCACGGTGCATCGGATGCTCGCGGCGCTGGTGCGGTGGGAGGGCGTCGAACGCCTGTCCCACGGCCGCTACCGTCTCGGACGGCGGATCTGGAGCCTGGGAATCGGTGCGCCGCAGGTGCGTCGTCTACGGGAGCTCGCGCAGCCCTATCTCGTCGACCTGCACGTCGCCACACGCGGCACCGTCTACCTGGGTGTGCGGGACGGATCGGACGGGATCTTCTCCGACCGGATCACCCGCGTCAAACCCACCGCCAACTCCTCCCGGGCGACCCGCAGACTTCCGTTGCACCGCACCGGTGGTGGGCGGGTCCTGCTCGCCTACAGTCCCGAGGCCTGGGACGAACTCGTCGCCGATTCGGCGTCGGATCCGGAGATGACGGCGCGTATCCCGGAACTGCGTGCGCAGCTCGCGGAGATCCGCCGCACGGGTGTGGGGATCGCCCGCAACGACGGCCTGCCCGGCCGTACCTCCGTCGCGGCGGCCGTGCTCGATTCGCAGGGCGCCATCGTCGCCAGCGTGACCGTGGCCTTCCCCGAGTCCCGGATTCCGCAACCCCAGCAGATCGTGCCGCGCGTGATCGCCACGGCACGAGCGATTTCCCGCGATCTCGCGGCCACCGGCGAATTCTGACCGGCGTATCCCGCCGTCGGCTGTATCCGACAATCGACGGTAACCGCTACCGTCCCGGTCATCCGCTGCAGTCATTGCCGTAGCGGATGGCGAACAGGCGAGCGGACGGCTACGTCGGGTCGGGGGTCGAGCCGTCGCCGAGGACCTCGACGACGAGTTCGCGCAGCCAGTCGATCTCGGGGGACGGCAGGTCGCGCCGGATCGTGTACAGCGACACCACCGATTCCGGGACCTCGAAGGGCAATTCGTACAGGCCCACCTCACCGAGACGGGCGGAGCGCTAGGCGTAGACGCGCGGGGCGAAACCCAGATAGGTGGTCGAGGTCAGCACGCCGGCGATACCGGTGAAGCTCGGGAGGGTCACTGCGACGTCGCGGTGGATCCCGAGTTCGCGGATGCGCAGATCCACTGCGGTGTGTCCGGTTTCGACCGCGACCGACACGTGACGTTCCGCCTCGAATTCCTCGAGGCTCGGCGTCGATCCGATGCGTGGATGGTCGGGTCGGCGCACTCCGATGTACGGCTGAGTGAACAGCGGCGTGCGGTCGAGATCGTGCCCGTTCAGAACCGGGGTGCACACCACCGCGTCGGCGTCCCCGAGCCGCAGCGCCTCGCCCGCGTGCGAGAGGGCGAGCGGAACCACGTCGACGCTCGCGAGGGGAGCCCGAACGGACAACGCGGTCATGATTTTCGGCAGAAGTCCCGTAACGCCCACATCGGACAACACCAACCGGAAGGTCCGGGTCGTGGCAGCCGGGTCGAACACCTCGGCGGCGTTCATGACGGCATCGAGACGCTCGAGGATCTCCCGCAGGCGGGGATAGAGTTCGTCGGCCAGGCGCGTGGGTACGAGTTGCTGGTGGCGGCGGACGAACAGCTCGTCGCCGAATCGCTTGCGCAGCTTGCCCAGTGCGTAACTCACGGTCGGCTGGGCCACGAAGAGGTTCTCGGCAGCGAGCGTGACGCTTCTGGTCTTGTAGACGGACACGAACACCCGCAGCATACCGAGGTCGTAATTGTTCGCCATTCGGTTGACTATAGATGTATTGAATAATGCGATCGGCAGAATCTATTGGATCTATGTGACCGCCCTAACATAGTGTTCTGACAAGTGGTCGTCCCGACCCTACGAATTCTCTTCTCGTCCTGTTGTAAGGGGACCTCTGCATGCCCACGATTCGCGAAGTGACCTTCGAGCTGCTGCGCCGGCACGGTATGACCACGGTCTTCGGCAACCCCGGTTCGAACGAGCTTCTGTTCCTCAAGGACTTCCCCGAGGACTTCGACTACGTCCTCGGTCTCCACGAGGGTGCCGTGGTGGCGATGGCGGACGGTTACGCGCAGGCGAGCGGACAGCCGGTCTTCGTGAACCTGCACGCCGCAGCCGGCACCGGCAACGGCATGGGTGTACTGACCAACTCGGTGTACTCGCACTCGCCGCTGGTGATCACCGCGGGTCAGCAGGTGCGCGACACCATCGGCCAGGAGGTCATGCTGGCCAACGTCGATGCGGCGAGCCTGACCCGTCCGCTCACCAAATGGAGCGCCGAACCGACCTGCCCCGAGGACGTGCCCCGCACCATCAGCCAGGCCGTCCACATGGCGACACTGCCCGCGCCCGGCCCGGTCTACGTCTCGGTGCCCTACGACGACTGGGAGCGCGAGGCCCCGGCCAACACCGCTTATCTCGCCGAGCGACGCGTCACCACGACGACCGAGCCGTCCGAGGCGATGACGGCCGAACTCCTCGCCGCCCTCGACGGTGCCGCCCGTCCTGCGCTGGTCCTCGGACCGGACGTCGACGCGGAGCGCGCGAACGGCTTCGCGGTGCAGCTCGCCGAAGCGCTCGGCGCCGCGGTGTGGATCGCACCGTCGCCGTCGCGGTGCCCCTTCCCCAACACCCACCCGCTGTTCCGCGGGGTGCTGCCCGCCAACGTCATGTCCATCCACGAGGCACTGGCCGACCACGACGTGGTGCTCGTCGCCGGTGCCCCGGTCTTCCGCTACCACCACTACCGTCCGGGTCCCTTCCTGGCGGAGGGCACCCGCGTGCTGCACCTGTCCGAGGACACCGGTGAGGTCGCCCGCGCTCCCTTCGGCGAGGCCTACCTCGCCCCGGTCGGCGCGACGCTGCGCATCCTTGCCGAGCGGGTCCACCGCCGCGATGTTCCGGCCGAGCCGGCCCGGGAGGCGTTCGCACGCGGAGCCGATCGCACCGAGGCCATGCACCCCGACACGGTGTTCGCCACCATCGCCGAGATCGCTCCCCGCGACGTGGTCTACGTCAACGAATCGACCTCCACGGCGGACGCGTTCTGGCGGCACACCCAACTCGTCGAACCGGGTTCGTTCTACTCGCCGGCCTCCGGCGGTCTGGGCTTCGGCCTGCCCGCCGCCGTCGGCGTCCAGCTCGCCCATCCGGAGCGTCGCGTGGTCGCGACCATCGGTGACGGATCCGCCAACTTCGGGATCACCGCACTGTGGACCGCGGCCCGCCGCGACGTGCCGGTGGTGTTCGTCATCCTCAACAACGGCACGTACGGCGCGCTGCGCCGGTTCACCCGCGCTCTGGACACCGGCGAGACCCCAGGACTCGACGTGCCCGACATCGACTTCGTCAAGATCGCGGAAGGCTACGGCGTGAAGGGCGAACGGGTCACCGGTGCCGAGGAACTGAAGGCGGCCCTGCACCGAGCCTTCGAAGGCACCTCCCCGGTGCTGATCGAAGCCGTCACGTACTTCGAGTAGGACCCGCCACCCGCCGGAAAGACAACCTGAGGAACCACTATGAAGATCACGATCGAGAACCTGCAGCTCCGCTACGGGAAATTCACGGCCATCGAGAACCTCAACCTCGAGATCGACGAGGGCGAATCGGTTGTGCTGCTCGGCAAGTCGGGTTGCGGCAAGACCAGCACCATGCGCTGCATCGCCGGTCTCGAGGAACCCACCGCCGGTCGCATCACCATCGGCGACACGGTCGTCTTCGACGCCGCGAAGGGCATCAACCTGCCGCCGAACAAGCGCAACGTCGGCATGGTCTTCCAGTCGTACGCGGTGTGGCCGCACATGACCGTCTTCCAGAACGTGGCCTACTCGCTGAAGCTGCAGAAACTTCCTGCGGCAGAGGTCAAGTCGCGTGTCGCGGAGGTACTCGAACTCGTCGGTCTGTCGGACTTCGCGCAGCGTGGCGCGAGCCTGCTCTCCGGTGGACAGATGCAGCGTGTGGCACTCGCCCGCTCGCTCGTGATGCGCCCCTCGGTGCTCATGCTCGACGAGCCGCTGTCGAACCTCGACGCCCGCCTGCGCGACCGTCTTCGGGTGGAACTGCGTGAGATCCAGCTGAGCCTCGGCCTGACCACGGTCTACGTCACGCACGACCAGCAGGAGGCATTCGCACTCGCCGACCGCATCGCGCTCATGCAGGGCGGGCGGATCGTGCAGATCGGCGGCCCCACCGCCATCTACAACGAGCCGGCGAGCGCGTCGATCGCACACTTCCTCGGCGTGTCCAACATCTTCGACTGCACCGCCACCGTCGGCGCCGACGGCTACGTCACGGCCGTTCGCACCGGGGGAGAGGTGATCCGTACCGAGCAGCGCGGTCTCGCAACCGCTGACGACTTCAAGGCGTGCATCCGGTCCGAGGACCTGGTGCTGTCGAACGTGTCCGGCGGGGGCACCAACGAGTTCTCGGGCCGCGTCGCCGTCACGAGCTTCCAGGGTTCGAGCATCCGCTACGCCGTCACCCTCGACAACGGAGGCGAGCTCGACGTCTTCGCCCCGACGAAGGGCGCCGAGCGCTTCGCGATCGGCGATCGCGTCTTCGCTTCGGTCGCACCGGAGAACGTCCAGGTCCTGCCGGCCGATGTGGTTCGCCAGGCACGACTGCAGGAGGTCGCGGCATGACCCAGCTGGCCACTCCCCCCGAGACACGTCCGGTCGACGACCTCGAGCCCGACGCCCCGGTATCGGCGCCGTTGTGGCGTAGGGGAATCCTCCGCAAGAACGGCGCGGCGCTGGTGGTTCTCGCCGTGCTGGCCGTACTGGTGATCATGCCGATGATCCTGGTGCTCGTGGCCGCGATCGCCACCGAGGTACCGCGCCCGGGCAACGGCGGCCTCGGTGCTCTCACGCTCGACAACCTCAAGGTGCTCACGAGCCCCGACGCGGTCAAGGGCCTGGTGAACTCCCTCATCCTCGGCCTCGGAGCGACGGCCATCGCGCTCGTGATCGGTGCGACGCTCGCGTTCATCTGCGCCCGCACCGACGCGCCCTGGCGCCGGTTCATCTTCTTCATCGGCATGGCGCCGGTGTTCGTGCCGGCTCTCGTCGGTGCGCTCGCCTGGTCGCTGCTCGCTTCTCCCAGTGCCGGATTCGTCAACATCATGCTCGCCGACATGGGCCTGGACATGACGATCAACATCTACAGCATCCCGGGCCTGATCTTCGTCCTCGGCCTGTTCTACGCGCCGTACGTGTTCATGCTCGTGCACAGCTCGCTGTCGATGATGAACGCCGACCTCGAAGAGGCCTCGACCGTCCACGGCGCGTCCCTGAAGACGATGTTCCGGACGGTGACCCTGCCGCTCGCCATGCCGGCGCTGCTCGGTTCGGGCATCCTCGTCTTCGCACTGAGCATGGAGAACTTCCCGGTCGCGGCGGTTCTCGGTAACCCCGCGGGGATCGAGACCCTGCCCACCTACATCTTCCGGCTCATGGGTGCGGCCCCGGCCCAGGCGAACGCCGCCGCCGGTATCGCCATCCTGCTCACGCTCGGCCTGGTCTTCGTCACCATGGGCCAGCAGTGGATCGTCAACCGCCGCAAGTTCACGACGATGACGGGCAAGGGTGCCCGTCCCCGTCAGGTGCCGCTGCGCGGTTGGCGCTGGCCGGCAACGATCTTCGCGCTCGTGTACTTCCTGCTCGCGATCGCGCTGCCGATGGGTGCGCTCTTCCTCGCCGCGACCCAGGACTCGCCGTACCTGTACAGCATGTCCCAGATGTTCCAGGGCGGAATGTCGTTCGACAACATCGTGAAGGTGGCCTCGGCGGCCGACTTCCAGAAGGCACTCGTGAACTCGGTGGTCGTGGCCGTCGTCGCCGCCTTCGCCGGTACGACGATCAGCTTCTCCGCCTCGTACATCCGCTACCGCACCAAGAGCCGTCTCGGCGCTCTGCTCGAGCAGATCGCGACCGCACCGCTCGCCATCCCGTCGATCGTGCTCGGTATGGGCATCCTCTGGACCTGGCTGAGCCTGCCGATCCCGATCTACGGCACGCTGATCATCCTCGCCGTCGCCTGTGTCGCCGTGGCACTGCCGCAGGGCTACCGCTCGATCTCGTCGTCGATGCTGCAGCTGCACAGCGACCTCGAGGACAGTGCCGTGATGCTCGGCGCCCGCCGGTCGCGCGCCATCGTCAACGTCACCGTGCCGTTGATGCGCGTCGGTATCGTGTCGACCTTCCTGCTCCTGCTCATGCTGGCGATGCGCGAACTGTCGGCCTCGCTGTTCCTGTTCACCTCCGACACCCGGATCCTGTCGATCCTGGTCTTCGACAACTTCGAGAACGGGCAGACGGCGGTCGCGGCCTCCATCAGCGTGCTGTTCGTCCTGGTGATCGCCGTGCTGGCCGTCCTCGCCCAGCTCGCCGGCAACCGGGAGAAGAAGCAGCTCGCCGAAGCGTCGGACTCCGGAACCAATTCGCTCTGACCGGACTTTTCGAGAAACGAAAGGCCTCACCATGAAAACGCGCAAAGTAGCGCTCACCGCTCTGTCGGTCGTCCTCGCCACGACACTCGCGGCGTGCGGCGGCGGAGATTCCGCCGGCGTCACCTCCCAGGCCGAGGTCGACACCTCGGAGGGTCTGGTCATCGACGGCGAGACCATCGCCGACAAGGAGACCTACGAGGCAGCGAAGACGCAGACGCTGAGTCTGTACTCGAGCTACCAGGAATCCAACGAACAGGCCTTCATCGAGGCATTCACCCGCGACACCGGCATCAAGGTCGACCTGATGCGCCTCGTCCCGGCCCGGCTGGCCGAGCGCGTGCTCTCCGAGCAGGGTGCCGGTCGCCTGAACGCCGACGTGATCCGCACGTCCGACTACGACATCGTCGACAGCTTCACCGAGGCCGGCGTGTGGAACCCGTACGTCGTGCCCGGCACCGAGGAACTCGAGGAGGTCGTGATCCAGGACGGCAACTTCTCCCGGGTCACCAACGTGGTGCAGACCTTCGGTTACAACACCCGCGCCGTCCCCGAGGAGGAGGCACCCACCTCGTGGGCCGACCTGCTCGACGAGAAGTGGCGCGGCAAGATCGGCATCTCGCAGGGTGCGACGGGCGGTTCCAACGTCGCACTCAACTGGTTCGTCGAGGAGAAGCTCGAGGACGGTTACTGGGAGAAGCTCGCTGCGCTGCAGCCGACGATCTACGACGGTGCCGGCCAGAAGCTGACGGCCTTCGCCCGCGGTGAGGTGCCGGTCGCGACCACGGGTTCGGCGTCGGTGAACGTCACCGCCACCGAGGACAAGGCGCCGATCGACTTCGTCGTGCCCGAGGAAGGCTTCGTGACCTTCGACTACTACCTGGGCAAGACCGCCGCCGCCAAGAACGCGGAAGCGGCCGAGGTGTTCATGAACTACAACTTCTCGCAGCGTGGCCAGGAGCTGTTCACCGAACTGGGCGACTACAGCGTGCGCCCCGACGTCGCACCGCCGACCGCGCTCGGCCGTGAACTCCCGCCGATCGACTCCGACAAGGTCTGGCGTATGCCGCTGACCGAGGTGGAGCGTCAGGCCGAGTACTCGCAGCACTGGGCAGAGGCGTTCAACTACTGATCCGCATCACCACCAGCGGGGCCCGAACCGGAGCGATCCGGTTCGGGCCCTGCTCGTTCCGGGAGATCGGGTGCCGGGAGATCAGTGCAGCACTTCGCGCGCGGTGCGACGGACCGCATCGGTCAGCGCGTCGAGCACGGGGGAGTCCAGCCGCCACCGCTGCCAGTACAGCGGCACGGCGATCGGGTCGTCCGGGGCCAGGCTCACGAGATCGGTCGTGTCGGTGACCATCGCATCGGGGAGCATGGCCCAGCCCAGCCCCAGCCTCGCGGCCTCGACGAACTCGAGGGCGCCCGGAACATAGTTGCGCGGCGGATCGAGCCGTCGCCGGGTCCGCTTGCGAACGAAGCGATCCTGCATGTCGTCCTTGCGGTCGAAGGTGAGCATCGGGGCCTCCCGCAGTTCGGTGGGGGCCATGCCCTCGGGGAACCAACGTTCGGCGAAGTCCACGCTCGCCATCGCGTGATAGCGCATGGCGCCGAGCTTCTCGGACGTGCAGCCCTGCACGGGTTCGGGGACGGAGGTGACCGCCGCCATGACGGTGCCGTCGCGCAACAGATCCGTGGAGTGGAACTCGTCCTCGCGGTGCAGTTCGAACAGTGCGCGATAGCGCACGGGCATCCGGGCCAAGGCGCGCAGCATCCAGGTGGACATCGAGTCGGCGTTGACGACGAGCGGGATCGTGGCGTAGCTCCCGGTGTCGGCGCCGAGGCCGAGTTCCTCGGAGGTGTCCTGTTCCAGGCGTGCGACCTGCCGAGCGAGTCGCATCACCACCTCGCCGGCCGCGGTCGCGCTGACGGGCCGGGTGCGTCGCAGCAGCACCTGACCGACGTGTTGCTCGAGCGACTTGATGCGCTGGCTCACCGCGGACGGTGTGACACGAAGAACAGCCGCCGCACCCTCGAAAGTGCCCTCGTCCAATACCGTTGCAAAAGTGCGAAGTTGAGCAAAGTCGAGATCCACATTAAGAAACTCTAATGCAGGTACAGCAAAATCAACTGTTCTTATCCGGATGGGATTCCTAGCGTCGATGCCATGTCACTCGTCGCCGCCGGATTCGTCACAGGTCTGTCCCTCATCGTCGCCATCGGTGCGCAGAACGCCTTCGTGCTGCGCATGGCCATCGCGCGACGATTCGTGCTGCCTGTGATCGCGATCTGCGTGATCTCCGACGCCGTGCTCATCACCGCCGGCATCGCCGGGATCGCGACGATCCTCGACCGTGCACCCGGCGCGATCGACGTGATCCGTTGGGCGGGTGCCGCTTTCCTCATCTGCTACGGACTGTTCGCGGCACGTCGCGCGTTGAAGCCGTCCGCGCTGTCCGCCGCGCCGGGCGGTGCCGTGACCATCGGCGCGGCCCTGCTGACCTGCCTGGCGCTGACCTGGCTCAACCCGCACACCTATCTCGACACCGTGCTCATGCTCGGTTCGGTGGCCAACCACTACGGCAATCCCGGCCGGTGGTGGTTCGGTGCCGGGGCGATCACCGCGAGCGTCGTGTGGTTCGCCGCCCTCGGATACGGCGCCCGCTACCTGCGCGCCTGGTTCGCCAAGCCGTCCTCGTGGCGCATCCTCGACGGCGGCGTCGCGGTCCTGATGCTCGGCCTCGGTGCCGGACTGGTCGCCTCGGCCTGATCACCTCATCTGCGTCCCGTGGGGGCGCGATCCGGCTCGAGGTGGCTGAACACCATGACTCCGGGCAGCGCCTCGGCGAGATCGGCCTCGATGCGGTCGAGCAGGTCGTGGCCGGCCCGCACCGTCCAGTCGCCCGGCACCCGCACGACGAGGTAGACGAAGCGTTGACGTCCTGATTCGCGGGTGCGTGGCGGCAGGATCGTCACCACCCCCGGTTCCCGATAGCGGTCGAGCACGGCGGTCACCGCCGTCACGTCCTCCTGGGGAAGAACCGCGTCGAGCATGCCGACGACCGCCTGCCGCACGAGCCCGAAACCGATCCGCAGGATGTTCAGGGCGACGAGGATCGCCACGATCGGGTCGAGCACGTCCCACCCGGACAGTGCGACCAGCGCGACGCCGACGAGCACGCCCGCCGACGTCCACACGTCCGTCAGCAGGTGTTTCCCGTCGGCGACCAGCGTGATCGACCGGTGTGCGCGGCCCTGCCGGATGAGCAGCAGACCGACCACGAGATTGAGTGCCGACGATGCGGCCGACAGCACGAGACCGAGTCCGACCTCGATCACCGGCTGCGGGGAGATCAGTCGTTCGACCGAGGTCCACAGGATCACCGTCGCGGCGGCGAAGACCATGGTGCCCTCGACCGCGGCGGAGAGGTACTCGGCCTTCCCGTGCCCGAAGTCGTGGTTCGCGTCGGCCGGTTTCGCGGCGAGTCGCAGCGCCGCGAGACCGACGAGCGCCGCGACGAGGTTGACCCCGGATTCGAGCGCGTCCGACAGCAGACCCACCGACCCGGTGATCCACGCCGCGGATGCCTTCAGCAGCATCGTTGCGAGCGCGGTCGCCACCGACAGCAGCATGAACCGCATCAACAGGCGGTGCTGCTGCGCAGAGGGCGTCACCGTCAGCGCTTGACGAGCTTCAGCCGCATCCCGGTGAGGTCGGTGGCCGTCAGCGCGACGTAGTCGTACTTCGGGGTGGGAACCCACGGCGACAGTCCGAGGGCGTCGATCCTCGCCGCGTCGTCGAAGCTCCGCAGGATCCGGGCGTGCCCGTGCAGCACGACGCTCCACGCGGAGTCCTCGCTGATCTCGTCCACCTCGAACGCGACCTGCGGATGCACCGCCAGCTCGGAGAGCTTGCTGCCCTCACCGCTGCGGAAGTACACCGTGCGGTCGTCGGTGACGTAGTTGACGGGATAGATCTCCGGTCGATCGCCGACGACGGTGACGAGGCGGCCCACCTTGCCCGTCGCGAGCAGGTCCCAGCACTGGTCCTCGTCGAGTGGGACGACAGGATCGTCGGTGTTCGGGTTGTCGCTCATCGCGTTCACTCCTCCGGTTCCGCTGCCGTATCCAGCACATCACGAACCGGCTTCCGGCGCAGTGGAACGCTCCGCCGGTTACGGTGAAACCGGCCGTCAGGACCGCATTCGCCCGATCCGCCGAGAACCGCCCGAACGAGGAGTGCCGATGTCCGCACAGGCTCCCGCGACCACCTCGAGTTGGCACACCCGCGCCGCGACCGACGTCGCCGAGGCGTTCGAGGTCGATCCGCAACGAGGACTGAGCGCGGACGAGGTCGAACGACGCCGCGGCGAGTACGGTCCGAACCTGCTCGACGAGGCGAAGAAGGTGCCGACCTGGCGGCGCGTGCTGTCGCTGCTCGCCGACAGGATGACCCTCGTTCTGGTCGTCGCGGCGGTGGTCAGCGCCACCGTCTCCCGCGAGTGGGAGACCCCCATCGTCATCTTCGCGGTCATCGCGCTCAACACCGTGCTGAACTACGTGCAGGAATCCCGGGCCGAGAGCAGCCTCGCGGCGCTGAAGAAGATGTCGGTGTCCACCAGCCGGGTGCTCCGCGACGGTCGCGGGACGGAGGTGCCCCGCGCCGAACTCGTCCCCGGAGACGTGGTGCTCCTCGAGGCCGGCGACACCGTCCCGGCCGACGGCCGGCTCGTCACTGCGGTCCGGCTGCAGGTCGCCGAGGCCGCCCTCACCGGTGAATCCCAGCCCGTCGACAAACGGGTCGACGTCGTCGACGATCCCGACGCGCCGCTCGGCGACCGCACCGACATGCTGTTCATGAACACCGAGGTCACCCGCGGCCGTGCCGCGATGATCGTCACCGGCACGGGCATGCGCACCGAGATGGGGGCGATCGCAACCCTTCTCGGATCTGCCGGTGTCGAACAGACGCCGCTGCAACGGCGCATCGGCCAGCTCGCCCAGACCCTGACGATCATCGCGATCGTGACGGTGACGCTGGTGTTCGTCCTCGGCCTGCTGCGGGGACAGACCTGGTCGGATCTTCTCGTCACCGCGGTATCGCTGGCGGTCGCCACCATCCCCGAAGGGCTCACGGCCGTCGTCGCCTTCACCCTCGCGATGGGCGCCTCACGCCTCGCGGCCCGCGGTGCGATCGTCAAACGACTCGCGGCGGTCGAGACGCTCGGCAGCACCACCCACATCTGCACCGACAAGACCGGCACCCTCACCCTCAACGAGATGACGGTGCAGCGACTGCTCGTCGCGGGCCGTGCCTTCCGCGTCACCGGAACCGGGTACGGAACCGACGGCAAGATCCTCGTCGGCGACGGCCTGCCCGCACCGGACTTCACGGACGCACTGCTCGGGATGGGACTGTGCAACGACGCGACCGTGCGCAACGGAGTGCTGGTCGGCGATCCCACCGAGGGCGCCCTCGTGGTGCTCGCCGAGAAGGGCGGCATCGACGTCGAGGGCGCGCGGGCCGCGCTGAACCGCATCGCGGAGGTGCCGTTCGACTCGGATTACAAGTACATGGCCACCTTCCACACCCTGCCGAACGGCGGATACCGCTGTTTCGTGAAGGGCGCACCGGGTGTGCTTCTCGACCGTGCCACGACGATCGCCGGCCCCGACGGTCCGATTCCGCTCGACGACGACGGTCGCGCGAGGATCCACCGGGCCGTGGAGGCGCTCGCGTCGGAAGGTCTGCGAACCCTCATGATCGCCGGTCGCGACCTCGACGCCGTTCCCCGCGGCGACACCGATGCCCTGCAGGAGAAGGTGGCCGACCTGACGATCCACGCGATCGTCGGCATCGTCGACCCGCCGCGGACCGAAGCCGAGGATGCGATCGCCGTCGCCCACGAGGCGGGCATCGCGGTGCACATGATCACCGGCGACCATCTGGTGACGGCCTCCGCGATCGCCGAGGAACTCGGAATCCGCGGGTCGGCTGCCTCCGGTGCCGATCTCGACAAACTCACCGACGACGAACTGCGCCGGAGAGCAAAGGAATTCGGTGTCCTCGCCCGCGTGGCGCCCGAACACAAGATCAGGTTCGTCGAAGCGCTGCAGGCCGACGGGCAGATCGTCGCGATGACGGGCGACGGCGTCAACGACGCTCCCGCGCTCGAACAGTCCGACATCGGTGTGGCCATGGGCATCACGGGAACCGACGTCTCCAAGGGCGCCGCGGACATGATCCTCACCGACGACAACTTCGCGACCATCGTCGCCGCCGTGGCCGAGGGACGCGGAATCTACGACAACATCGTCAAATTCGTGAAGTTCCAGCTCACCACGGCGTGGGGCTTCGTCCTGATCTTCCTGACGGCCGGTGTGCTCGGACTCGCGGGCGGGGCGCCCTTCAGCGCACTGCAGATCCTGTGGGTGAACATCATCATGGACGGACCGCCGGCGCTCGCCCTCGGTGTCGACCCGACCGCCCCCGACGCGATGAGGCGACGACCGCGGCCCGCGAACGAGGCCCTGCTCGAACGCTCCCGGGTCCAGCGCATCCTCGGCCTCGGCATCGTGATGACGGTGGGCACGATCGCGGTCCTGCACTTCGGGCCGGAACTGTTCCCCGACAGCGCATCCGACCCACTGTTCGCCACCACCCTCGCGTTCACGACATTCGTCTTCTACCAGGTGTTCAACCTGTTCAACGTGCGCTCGGATCTCGGATCGGTGTTCTCGGCGCAGACGTTCACCAACCACACCATCTGGATCGCGATCGGCGCCGTCGTCGTCCTGCAGATCTGCGTCGTCCAACTCGGCGCCCTGCAGGGAATCATGGACACCACCTCGCTCACCTCCGAACAGTGGCTGCTCGCGATCGCCGTCGGCTCGTCGGTGCTGTGGGTGGACGAGATCGGCAAGTTCGTCGCCAGGAGGATCGAGGCACGCAGGGCCGAGCGGGCGGATACGACCTTCCTCACCTGACGATCGAGAGATGGCGGAACTCACGTCGCCGCGGGGAGAAGTGCGAGGCCGGACTGCCCCAGAATGGAGGCTGCCCCCGCGTCGCTCCCCGAGCGCGCCCGCGTCCCGGCCCGCACGACCTCCGGCTCCGGGACCATCGACAGATCGAAGGTTTCCGCACCGATGACCACCACGGCTTCCGGCCGCCCACTCGACGATCCTGCCCACACCGACTCCGGACATCCCGCGCGCACGCTGGTGATGTGGGCGCTCGCCCTCGGCGGGTTCGGCATCGGAACCACCGAGTTCGTCGCGATGGGATTACTCCCCGAGATCGCGACGAGCATCGGGGTCTCCGAACCCACCGCGGGTCACGTCGTCTCCGCCTACGCGGCCGGTGTCGTCGTCGGTGCCCCGCTCATCGCGACGATCGCCGCCCGCGTGCCGCGCAAGACACTGCTGGTCGCGCTGATGGTCGCGTTCACCCTCGGGAACGCCGCCACGGTGCTGGCCCCGAACTACGGTCTGCTCGTCGTCTCCCGGTTCGTCGCCGGCCTGCCGCACGGCGCGTACTTCGGGGTCGCCGCACTGGTCGCGGCGCATCTCGCCGGACCCGGCCGCCGCGCGCGGGCGGTGTCGCTGGTGATGATGGGGCTGTCGGTGGCGAACGTCGTCGGGGTGCCCGCCGCCTCGTGGCTCGGCATGGCGCTGGGCTGGCGCGCGGCGTTCGTGCTGGTCGCGGCGATCGGAATCGCGACCGTTGTAGCCCTCACCGCCTGGGTGCCGACACTGTCGATACCGACGACCAGCGTGCGGGTCGAACTCGGGGCGCTGAAGAGCAGCACCGTCTGGCTCACGCTCGCCGTGGCCGTCATCGGCTTCGGTGGTGTGTTCGCGGTGTACACCTACATCAGCACCACGCTGACCGACGTCGCCGGAGTGTCGCGATCGCTCGTGCCGGTCGCGCTGATGCTCTTCGGTGTGGGCATGGTCGTCGGCAACGCGATCGGTGGTCGTGTCGCCGATCGCGGTGTGATCCCCGGCGTCTACGCGTCGATCACCTCGCTCGCGGTGCTGCTCGCGCTGTTCGTTGCCGCGGCCCACAACCCGTGGACCGCCTTCGTGATGGTCTTCGGCCTGGGTGTCGGATGCGCCGCCGTCGGTCCGGCACTGCAGGTGCGGTTGATGGATGTCGCCGAGGACGCCCAGACGCTCGCGGCATCGCTGCACCACGCCGCGTTCAACCTCGCCAACGCGTTCGGCGCGTGGATCGGCGGGGTGGTGATCGCGGCCGGTTTCGGTTACACCGCGCCCGCCGCGGTCGGCGTGCTGCTGGCGCTGGCCGGTGTCGCCGTGTTCGCGATCTCCGTCCGCCGCCGTGAGAAGGCCGCACATTCCCGACGTGATTGGATACGGAAGTGACCGATTCCAGCATTCCGACCCCGCCCGACCCCTTCTTCACGGTCGGAGCGCGTCTCGACAACGGACTCGGCCGCACGGGCACGATCCACACCCCGCACGGAGACATCCGCACCCCGGCCTTCGTCCCGGTGGGCACGAAGGCGACGGTCAAGGCCGTGCTGCCGGAGACGATGGCCGAACTCGGCTCGCAGGCGCTGCTCGCCAACGCCTACCACCTCTACCTGCAGCCCGGCTCCGACATCGTCGACGAGGCCGGCGGGCTCGGGAAGTTCATGAACTGGCCCGGCCCGACCTTCACCGACAGCGGCGGTTTCCAGGTCATGTCGCTCGGGGCCGGGTTCAAGAAGGTCATCGCGATGGAGTCCGTCGGCGTCCAGAACGACGACGTCATCGCCAAGGGCAAGGAACGGCTCGCCCACGTCGACGACGACGGGGTGACCTTCAAGTCGCATCTCGACGGGTCGCGGCACCGGTTCACCCCCGAGGTGTCGATGCGCATCCAGCACGAGCTCGGCGCCGACATCATGTTCGCCTTCGACGAGCTCACGACCCTCATGAACACCCGCGGTTACCAGGAACGCTCCCTCGAGCGCACCCAGGCGTGGGCGGTGCGGTGCATCGCCGAGCACGAGAAGCTCACCGCCGAACGTGCCCACCGCCCCTACCAGGCGTTGTTCGGGGTCGTGCAGGGCGCTCAGTACGAGGACCTGCGACGACAGGCCTGTCGGGGCCTCGAGTCCATCGTCGGCGAGACCGGACGCGGGTTCGACGGCTACGGCATCGGCGGTGCGCTCGAGAAGCACAATCTCGGCACGATCGTGCGGTGGTGCACCGAGGAGCTGCCCGAACACAAGCCGCGTCACCTGCTGGGCATCAGCGAACCCGACGACATCTTCGTCGCGGTCGAGCACGGCGTCGACACCTTCGACTGCGTCAATCCGTCGCGGGTCGCGCGCAACGCCGCGATCTACCACCCGGACGGCCGGTTCAACATCAACACGAGCCGCCACCGGCGCGACTTCACGCCGATCGACGAGAACTGCGACTGCTACACCTGCCGGAACTACACGCGCGCGTACATCCACCACCTGTTCAAGGCGAAGGAGATGCTCGCCTCGACGTTGTGCACGATCCACAACGAGCGGTTCACGGTGCGGCTCGTCGACGACATCCGGGCGAACATGGAGAACGGCACCCTCGCCGAGTTCAAGGCCGAGACGCTCGGCCGCTTCTACGCGAGCCGGCGTCAGGCCTGAGTCGTCCGGCGTGAGCCGTCACGCGGGTGTCGTCGGGCGTGAGCCGTCACGCGGGTGACGTCGGGCGTGAGCCGTCACGCGTAGGAGGGTTCGCGCTTCTTGACGTACGCGATCACGCGGTAGGTCACCGGGAGCACGACGATCTCCACCAGCGTCTTCCAGAGGAATCCGACAATCACGAAGTTGACGAAGTCGCCCCAGGTCGTGATGCCGATGACCCCGGCGGCGATCGAGCAGAAGATGAGGGTGTCAGCGAACTCGCCGACGACGGTCGACCCGATCAGCCGCGCCCACAGGTACTTCTCCCGGGTGCGTTCCTTGATGCGGACGAGCACGTACGAGTTGAGCAGCTGCCCGACCGCGTAGCCGGCGAGGCCGGCGATCAGCATCCGGGGCACCACACCGAGCACGTTCTCGAAGGACTCCTGACCTTCGTAGAAGTCGGCCGGGGGTAGCTGCTGCGTGATCCAGAAGCACAGCGCGGACAGCGCGACCGCCCCGAAACCGTAGAGAACGGCCCGGCGGGTGGCCGCGAAGCCGTACACCTCGCTAAGCACGTCGCCGAGGATGTACGCGAGGGGGAAGAGGAAGAATCCGCCGTCGGTGATGATCGGCAGGATCTGCAGCGGACCGACGGCGAACTCGGAGTCGGTGAAGAAGGCGATGCCCTTCGTCGCGGAGATGTTGGAGATCATCAGCACCGCGGTGAACAGCACGACGATCCCCGTGTACGGGCTGCGGCCCACGCGCGCGAATGCCGCGTGGTCGAAGAGGGCGGGGGAGGTGTTCGGTCCGTGCTCGGTCACTCGGACATCCAAGCATCACCACACGGCGATCACGAAGTTGCCGACGGTCTGTACGTGCGCGAACACCCCATATACGACGAACGGGTCCCGTCCTGACGAGAACGGGACCCGGAACGCGCGGGAGATCAGGACTTGCGTACCTGGGTGCCGCCGGCGAACTTGTCGTGGAAGCCCTGCTTGTTGCCGTCCTGCTCGATGGTGACCGCGATACCGATGTACGCGGCGAGCGACAGCAGACCGGCGAGGAAACCCAGCAGCGGGATGCCGGTGAGGATCTGCAGCGCGACGAAGGCGTTGCGCTTGGCGGCCTGCTCGATGGTGGGGTTACCACCGGCAGGGCCGGCGACCGACAGGCCGAGGAGCTTCTTGCCGATGGTCGCGCCCCGAGCGGACTCCATGTACGTCCAGTAGCCGAATGCGACGACACCGCTGACGACCGTCATGAAGAAGTCCACGAAGCCGCTTCCACCGCTCGCGATGATCATGATCGCGCTCAGGATCCCCATGGGGATACCGACGATGAGGCCGTCGATGATGCGGGCGCCGAGACGCGGGAGCAGCTCCCCCGGGGTGCCGGCACCGGAATTCGGATCCGGGCCGGGGAATCCCGGGCCGCCGAACCCACCGTCCTGCGGCGCCCCGTACTGGGGTGCACCGTACTGGGGTGCACCGTACTGAGGAGCGCCGAACTGGGGCGCACCGAATTGGGGCGTCCCGTTCTGCGGGGTTCCGTACTGAGGAGCGCCGTACTGGGGGTCACCGGTCTGGGGCGCGCCGTACTGCGGGAACTGCTGGGTGTAGTCGGGCGGGGTGGCGCCGTAGGACGGGGCGCCGCCGGGATGACCGCCCGTCGCCCGAGGATCCTGCTGAGGGGGTGGATAGCCACCAGTGGTCACTTATGTCTCCCTTGTCGCGATCGGCATGGCAACGCGCCACGGTACAGCGTGCCGTGGCGCATCGGTAGATGCCTCCGGATGCGACGGGAGGGTCCCGCCGGAGTTCTATCAGGCCGCTACGGGACCACCCGTGGTGACCCGGTAGGCGTACGTGACGGCGATGATCGACACCGGCACGGTGACCAGCAGGCCGATCAGGCACAGCAGGGCGCCGACGATGTTGATGCCGAACAGGGCGAGGGCGAGCAGGAACAAGGTTCCCGCATTCGATTTGACCGCATTGAAGCTCGACTTGATCGCGGTGACGGCGTCCTGATTGCGATCGATGACGAACTGCATCGTCCACCACGCGAAGAACGCGAACACCAGGCCCGGGATGATGCACAGCACGAGACCGATCGACGTGCCGATGCCCACGAGCAGACCTGCGAGGATGACCGCGCCGATCGGGCCGACCTGGAGGAACGTTCCGAAAGCGGGTCGCTGCCCATCGGTTTCGGCCAGTGCACCGCGCACGAAGGCGGCCTGGATCAGGTATCCGACGATCGCCGTGACGATGCTGCCGACGGCGTTCAGGAGGGTGAAGTCCGTCGCCTCACTGGTGAAGTCGAACCCGTTGAAGATGCCGCTGATCAGGCCCTGGATGACGAACGCGGCGAGCATGAAGACGATCCACACGCCGGCGTTGCCACTGAACTTCGACCAGCCGTAGGAGATCGCGTCGCCGACACTCAGCTGATTCGGGGGCGGACCACCGAAGTTCCCGGCACCGTATGCACCCGGCGGGGGCGGGTAGTCACCACCCGACGGGGGCGGCGGATAGTTCCCCGGCGGCGGGTAGGACCCACCCGGAGGCGGATAGTTGCCGCCCGAGGGCGGGGGATAGTTCCCCGGAGGCGGGTAGTTTCCGGGCGGCGGATAGTTCCCACCCGACGGGGGAGTGCCACCGCCCGACGGCGGCGGATAGTTCCCGCCCTGCGGGTAGTTTCCGGGTGGCGGATAACCACCCGGGTTCTTCGGATCCTGATTCGGGTCGTAACCACCGGTGGTCATGGCTGCCTCTCGTCTCCGGGATCGGACACTTCCGAGAGAGTACGGACATCACCTCGGGTCCGCATCCGCTATGTCCGCATCGTGTCCTATCGGATGCCGTCCTCGGACGGCGTGAACACCCACGGATCCCGGGGAAGACGCACGGGATTCCAGCGGTCCAGCAACAGCTCCGGCGACACGGGTTCGCCGGGGTCGGCGAGCCGCAGCGACACCGCGATCGTGCCCAGCACGTCGGCGGCCGTGTGTCCGAGCGCGAGCTGATCGGCCAGCGTCACCGCGCCGTCCCGCTTGGCGAGTCGCTTGCCCTCCGTGTTGAGCGCGAGCGGCACGTGCGCGTAGACGGGCTCCGACAGTCCGAGAAGGTGTGCGAGATAGGCCTGTCGGGGCGCGGAGGTGAGCAGGTCGTCGCCGCGCACCACCTGATCGATGCCCTGGTCGGCGTCGTCCACCACCACGGCGAGGTTGTACGCGGGAGTTCCGTCGTTGCGGCGCAACACGAGATCGTCGACGATGCCCGTGAAATCGCCGTGCAGCAGGTCGTGGACCGTGAACCACTCCTCGGTCGCCCGCAGCCGGATCGCAGGCGCGCGGCCGGAGGCCCGGCGCTCGGCCCGCTGCTCGTCGGTGAGGTTGCGGCAGGTACCCGGATAGGCGCCCGCGGGAGCATGAGGCGCGGAGGTGGCCTCGAGGATCTCGCGTCGGGTGCAGTAGCACTCGTAGGTCAGACCCGCCTGCTCGAGCCGCGCGATGGCCTCGTCGTACAGGCGCCGGCGGCGGGACTGGTGGACCACCCGGCCGTCCCAGTCGAGACCGATCGCCGCGAGATCCGCGAGCTGGCGTTGCTCCGCGCCGGGACGCACCCGGTCGAGATCCTCGACGCGGACCAGGAACCGGCGGTTCGTCGACCGCGCGAACAACCACGCCAGGACGGCGGTGCGCAGATTGCCGAGATGCAGGTCGCCGGAGGGACTCGGTGCGAAGCGACCCGCTCCTGCTTCGTCCTCGTCCGAAAATGACACCCGTGCACTCTATCGAGCGGCCCCCAGGAGCACTGCTCGCTGGGCGTGCACGACCTCCCGGATCGCCGCGACCGCGGCCGCGACCTCCGGCCGCCGCAGTGTCTCCGAACGCGCGACGAGCCAGTAGGCCAGGCGGGCCTCGACCTCACCGGGCAGGACACGGACGAGATCGGGGTGCCGGTCGGCCATGAAGCACGGCAGCAGGCCGAGACCTCCGGCGGCGCGGGTCGCCTCGACGTGCACGAACACGTTCGTCGAGCTGATCGAATCCTGCATGTCGGGGGCGATGCGCCGCGCGACGTCGAGATCGTCGACCTGCAGCATCGAATCGATGAAGTACACGAGGGTGTGCTCGCGCAGGTCGCGGACCGACGACGGGGAGCCGTGCGTGGCGAGATAGTCGCGCGAGGCGTACAGGCCCAGGTTGTAGTCGGCGAGGCGGTGCGCTTCGGCCCGATGCACCTGCGGGCGTCCGACGACCACCTCGATGTCCATGCCGGACCGTTGCTGCGAGGCGCGACGGGTGGTCGCGACGATCTCGACGGAGATACCCGGGTGGCGTTGCCGTACGAGAGCGCCGGCCGGGGCGGCGACGTAGGCGCTGAATCCGTCGGTGGCGGAGATGCGCACGACACCCTCGAGGCGACGCTCGCCCCGGGGGTTCCGGAGGCTGCCGACCGCAGCCTCGATGCGTTCGGCAGCCTCGAGCGCCTCCCGACCGAGGTCGGTCAGCTCCCATCCCGCCGCCGATCGCGTGAGCACGCGACCACCGAGGTTGCGCTCGAGCGCGGCGATCCGTCGGGAGATCGTGGTGTGGTTGACGCCCAGGTCGTCGGCGGCGCTGGTGAACCTGCCGCTGCGTCCGACGGCGAGCAGGACGAGGAGGTCATCGGCCGAGGGCACGCTCATATGTGCAGTTTTGCAGATCGCATCTGCGAATCGCGTCATTGTGGATGCATATGTGCGTATCGATACTCGGCATATGTGTTTGGAAGTGTTCCCCGTCACAGAGCGTCCCGGGAGGGTGCAACCATGAGCGTCGAACAGGCACGAACGGATGGGCCGGAGAGCTCCCCGTCGGCATTGCGCAGGGTCGTCGGTGCGTCCATGGCGGGCACCGTCGTCGAGTGGTACGAGTTCTTCCTCTACGGCACCGCCGCCACCCTCGTCTTCGCCAAGGTCTTCTTCCCCGACGGCGGCAACGAACTCGACGCGATCATCGCGGCGTTCGTCACCTACGCCGTGGGCTTCGTCGCCCGGCCGCTCGGCGGGATCGTCTTCGGTCACTTCGGTGACCGGTTCGGACGCAAGCAGCTGCTGCAGACCAGCATCATCATGGTCGGCGTCGCGACCTTCCTCATGGGCTGCCTGCCGACCTTCGGTGCCATCGGATACTGGGCGCCGGCACTGCTCGTGACGCTCCGGTTCGTCCAGGGCTTCGCGGTCGGCGGCGAGTGGGGCGGCGCGGTGCTGCTGGTCGCAGAACACAGCCCCAACCGCTCCCGCGGGTTCTGGTCGTCGTGGCCGCAGGCCGGCGTGCCGATGGGCAATCTTCTCGCGACGATCGTCCTGCTCGTCCTCACCACCACGCTGCCCGAGTCGGCTTTCCTGTCGTGGGGCTGGCGAGTCGCGTTCTGGCTCTCGGCCGTCATCGTGCTGATCGGCTACTACATCCGCACCAAGGTCACCGACGCCCCGATCTTCCTCGAGGCGCAGCAGGAGGCCGACAAGCTCAAGGAGACGTCGTTCAACGTCTTCGAGGTGCTCAAGCGCTACCCGCGCGGCGTGTTCACGGCCATGGGCCTGCGGTTCGCCGAGAACGTCATGTACTACCTCGTCGTCACCTTCTCGATCACCTATCTGAAGATCGTCGTCGGTGCCGACACCAGTCACATCCTGTGGTGGATGCTCGCCGCCCACGCCGTGCACTTCGCGGTCATCCCGATGGTCGGACGGCTGTCGGACACGCTGGGACGCCGCCCCGTCTACATGATCGGTGCCGTCACCGCCGGTGCCTGGGGCTTCCTCGCCTTCCCGATGATGGACACCGGCAACAGCGCGTGGATCGTCTCCGCGATCGTCATCGGACTCGTCTTCCACTCGTTCATGTACGCCGGGCAGCCCGCGATCATGGCAGAGATGTTCCCGACCCGCATGCGCTACTCGGGTGTCTCGCTCGGCTACCAGGTCACCTCGATCGTCGCCGGGTCGCTCGCCCCGATCATCGCCGCGAGCCTCCTCAGCCGCTTCGATTCGTCGGTCCCGATCTCCTTCTACCTGCTCGGCTCGTCGCTGATCACGATCGTCGCGGTGATCGTGGCACGTGAGACGAAGGGCATCTCGCTGCGCGACATCGACGCCGCGGACGCGGAAACGGTCGCCCAGGAGAAGGCCGCCGAGAACGCCGGGGTCTCCGCATGAGGGCCCGCACCGCACTCGTGACCGGTGGAGCCGGCGGGATCGGGGCGGCCTGCGCTCGCGCCCTCGCCGGTCAGGGAGTCCGAGTGACCGTCGCCGACGTCGACGAGGTCGCCGCGAAGACGCTCGCCCACGAGATCGGAGGAGAGGCGTGGGGCGTCGACCTGCTCGACACCGACGGCCTCGCCGGTCTCCGCCTCGACGTCGACATCCTCGTCAACAACGCCGGCATCCAGGTCGTGCGGCCGGTGGAGGACTTCGCCCTCGCCGACTTCCGCCGCATCCAGACGCTCATGGTCGAGGCGCCCTTCCTGCTCGTGAAGGCCGCGCTGCCCGGCATGTACGAGCGGGGCTTCGGCCGGATCGTGAACATCTCGTCGGTCCACGGGCTGCGGGCGTCGGCCTTCAAGGTCGGGTACGTCACCGCCAAGCACGGCCTCGAGGGGTTCTCCAAGGTCGTCGCGCTCGAGGGTGGTCCCCGCGGTGTGACGAGCAACTGCGTCAATCCGGGTTACGTCCGTACCCCGCTGGTGGAGAAGCAGATCTCGGAACAGGCCCGTGCACACGACATCCCGGAGGATCGCGTGCTCTCGGATGTGCTGCTCACCGATCAGGCGGTGCCCCGGCTGGTCGAGCCGGAGGAGGTGGCCTCGCTCGTGTCGTGGCTGGCCTCCGACGAGGCCGGGATGGTCACCGGCGCGTCGTACACGATGGACGGCGGCTGGTCGGCCCACTGACCGCGTGGCGGTCGGTCGCATTCCTGACCCGCGTCCCGGATTCCGGGGCGCGGGTCAGTGCGCGTCGGCGCCGTCGAGGACGAGCTGGACCTGGGCGTGCAGAGCGTGGGTCAGATACTCGCGCGGGTACAGATCGGGGCTGGCCGCCGCGTCGAGCGCGAGCCCGTTCGCGGCCGAGAGCAGCAGGGCGGCCCGGGTCTCCGGATCGGGTGTTCCCGCGCGGATCAATACGCGCGCTATGCCCGTCCGGATCGTGAACAGGGTGGCGGTGCGGACGGCGCTCAGGGTGGGGGAGGTGACCGCCCGCACGGCGAACGCCGACATCACGTGTACCTCGCTGCCGCGTTCCTCGTCGAGCGGGAGCAGCTGGCTGAGCGCGGAGAACAGGGTGCGCGCCGGATCGATGTCGGGATCGACGTTCGTCAGCCGGTTCAGCACCCGGTCCGAGAGGGTGCGGAACGAGTACGCGAGCATCTCGTCCTTGGTCGGGAAATGGTGCTGCACCGCCCCGATCGAGACCCCTGCCTCGTTGGCCACCTCCCGGACGCTCGCCGCGTCGAGACCGTTGCGTGCGGCCACGTCGAGCAGGGCCGCAGCGAGCCTTGTGGGGCTGGTGGTGACGTAGGGGCGCGTGCGCATGGGGAGCACCGTAGCCGAGCCCTCCACCGTACGAACGTACGGGGAGGTGGGAATCACACCCCGCCGGTGAGCTCGTGATCGGAGAGGAAACGGACCGAGACCGTCAGCGTGGCTGCGAACGCCGCCGCGATCCACAGAGCGTGCAATCCCAGCGCCCGATGGGCGAGCGCGCCGAGAACGGCACCCGTCACAAGGCCGCCCCACAGACCCAGATAGGGCAGCCAACTCCAGCGCGGACCGCCGAAGAACGCCGCCGCGATCCGCTGCCCGATCTTGACCAGTGCACCCGTCATGTAGGTCAGGGCGACGGTCGTCTCCCCGTGGCGCCGGAACACCGAGTTCTCCGTTCCCATGGCCAAGGTCATCGCGATCACGGAGACCGGCGTCCAGTCCACCAGGACGGCCGCAGCGGCGACCGTCAGCAACACCGTCACGGTTGCGAGGACCGCGATCTTGCGGGTCCGCCGGTCGCGGTCGGTCAGTTCCGCCACCACGCTGCCGAGGATCACCCCGAGCACGAACAGCGCGAGCACACCGCCGATGAGCGCCACCGTCTGCCACGCACCGTCGGCCGTGCCGACCGCGAAGCGCGTGGAGTTGCCGCTCATGAACGACACGAACACACCGCCCAGGGTGATGAACCCGAGGGCATCGATGAACCCTGCGAGAGAGGACAGCGCGATCGCGAGTCCCTGCAACTGCCTGCCGTAACCGACCACCAGACGATAGTAGGAACCGTTCCCTCCGGGATGCCGACCACGTCGGCTCCCGGATGCTTACGTGGTGTAACGACCGGGCGTCGTGGGCGCGATGGACAAGGGGAGCCGTCCGGCGCCGTCGTTCTCAGGAGTTCCCTCGATGTCCTTGCCCCGCCTGTCGTCCCGGCTGTCCCTGCTCGTCGTCGCGACGGTCGCGGGTCTGACCCTCACCGGTTGCGACTCGACGGCCCAGGACACCTCCGCCGCTCCGGCGGCGACCTCCGAACAGTCTCCGGCGCCGAGCTCCGAAACTCCCACGACGACATCGTCACCCACCGCGACGCGCCCCTCCTCGACGACCGCATCGAGTCCGGCGGCGTCGAAACCGGCAGCGTCGGCGGATTCGTCGGAGGCCCTGGCCCGGCTGGCGACCCTGCCCGTCAAGGGGCGCGCGCCCAAGACCGGGTACAGCCGCGACCTGTTCGGTCAGGCGTGGAGCGACGACGTGTCGGTGGAGTTCGGGGGCAACGGCTGCGACACCCGCAACGACATCCTGCGGCGCGACCTCGTCGACATCGTCTACCGGCCCGGTACCCGCGACTGCGTCGTCGCGTCGGGAACCCTGAACGACGTGTACACCGGCACGACGATCGCATTCACCCGCGGACAGGACACCTCGACCGCGGTGCAGATCGACCACGTCGTCGCGTTGTCGGACGCGTGGCAGAAGGGTGCGCAGCAGCTCGACGCGGGCACCCGTGCCGATTTCGCCAACGACCCGCGCAACCTCCAGGCCGTGGACGGGCCGACCAACCAGCAGAAGAGCGACGGTGACGCCGCGACCTGGCTGCCGCCGAACCGCGCGTACCGCTGCACGTACGTCGCGCGGCAGATCGAGGTCAAGGCGATCTACGGCCTGTGGGTGACGCAGGCCGAGCACGACGCGATGGTGCGGGTCCTCACCGAATGCGGAGGTGGAGCTCCCGCAGCTGCACCCGCTCCCGTACCCACCACGACGACGCGACCGGCCCCCGCGCCGGCTCCTGCTCCGGCACCCGCGCCCGCGCCCGCGCCTGCTCCCGAGCCGGCCCCACCTGCCCCTGCTCCGGCGAGCGTGTACTACGAGAACTGCGCGGCGGCCCGCGCTGCGGGAGCTGCACCCCTGTATGTGGGAGAGCCCGGCTACCGGCCGAAGATGGACGGTGACGGGGACGGCGTCGCCTGCGAGTAACGCACCACAGCGCCTGCGAGTAACGCACCACAGCGCCTGCGAGTAACGCACCGCAGCGCCTGCGAGTAACGCACCGCCGCGATCTCTCCGATCAGCTGAAGCGGTCGGTGAGATTGCGACGCATGCGGTGCAGATCGCGGAGCTGGGCGCCCAGTCGCTCGACCTCGGCGTCGAACCTGCGCGCTCGGTCCACGGCCCCCACCCGATGTTCGGCGAGGGCCTTCTGTTCGGTCTTCTCGATGGCTGCGGACACCTCGTCGATCTCCCGGTCCAGCATCTCAACCCAGACCGAAGCCTGCTCGTGGTCGGCGTTGCCGGCGAGCGGGAAATTGTCGTCCGCAGTCACGAGACGCATCGTGCCCGAGATCGGCCCGGTACGCGAACAGAGGACGGAGAAAAGCAGAAACCCCGTGGGACGCTGTGCGCCCCACGGGGTTCCGTGGCGGAGGATAGGGGATTTGAACCCCTGAGGGCGTTAACCCAACCCGCGTTCCAGGCGAGCGCCATAGGCCACTAGGCGAATCCTCCGTGGGGAAGCATACCGAATGGAGACCCCAACTTGCCAAACGAGCACGTCGCACCCTGATTCCGGGGGTGTTGCGGGGGCGGGTTCGCCGCCGGGGCGCTCGTTCCTCTACACTTGCCGATGGATCCCGCGCGGCGCGCATCCTGTGAACTCCCCCAGGGCCGGAAGGCAGCAAGGGTCAACGGGCTCTGCCGGGTGCGCGGGGTCCTCTTAATTTCCGCCGATGCCCGTGTCACCGTGCACGGTGAAAGGTCCCTCCGCATGCCTACGCAGACCCAGTACGGGTTGATGAGCCATGAGGAACTCGTTGCAGAGCACGAGCGCCAGTCCGCCAACTACGAACGGTTGAAGTCGGAGAAGCTGACGCTGGACCTGACCCGCGGCAAGCCCTCGCCCGAGCAGCTCGACCTCTCTGCGGAGTTGCTGTCGCTGCCGGGTGTCGACGACTTCCGCGACGGCAACGGCACCGACACCCGCAACTACGGCGGCCTCACCGGCCTGCCCGAGCTGCGCGCGATCTTCGCCGAGCTGTTGAACATCCCGGTCGAGAATCTGCTCGCCGGTAACAACGCGAGCCTCGAGATCATGCACGATCTCGTCGTCTGGTCGCTGCTGCACGGCACCGTCGACTCGCCGCGCCCGTGGTCGCAGGAGTCGGTCGTCAAGTTCCTGTGCCCGGCTCCCGGCTACGACCGGCACTTCGCGATCACCGAGTCGCTCGGCATCGAGATGATCCCCGTGCCGCTGCGCGAGGATGGCCCCGACGTGCGGTTCATCGCCGATCTCGTCGCGAACGACCCGCAGATCAAGGGCATGTGGGCCGTGCCGACCTACTCGAACCCCACCGGCGCGGTGTACTCCGAGGAGGTCGCCCGCGAGCTGGTGTCGATGCCGACGGCCGCTCCCGACTTCCGCATCTTCTGGGACAACGCCTACGCGGTGCACCCGCTCACCGAGCACCTCGCGCCCGCGATCGACATCCTCGGTCTGGCCGCGCAGGCCGGTCACCCGAACCGCGTGTTCGCGCTGGCGTCCACCTCGAAGATCACCTTCGCCGGCTCGGGCGTGAGCTTCTTCGGCAGCTCCACCGAGAACCTCACCTGGTACCAGAAGCACCTGGGAATCAAGACCATCGGTCCTGACAAGGTGAACCAGCTGCGTCACCTGCGGTTCTTCCGCGATGCCGAGGGCGTGCGCGCCCACATGGCGAAGCACCGCGAGATCCTCGCGCCGAAGTTCGCGCTGGTGCGCCGCATCCTCGAGGAGCGCCTCGGCGCGTCGAAGGTCGCGTCGTGGACCGAGCCCGAGGGCGGTTACTTCATCAGCCTCGACGTCGTCGAGGGCACGGCGGCCCGTGTCATCGCCCTGGCGAAGGAAGCGGGTATCGCGCTGACGGGTGCCGGCTCGGCGTTCCCGTACAAGAAGGACCCCGAGGACAAGAACATCCGTCTCGCGCCGAGCTTCCCTTCGCTCGGTGAGCTCGAGAAGGCCATGGACGGTGTCGCGACCTGCGTACTGCTGGCCGCGGCGGAGAAGGCGCTCGCCGACAAGTAGTGCGCGGGTAGGTCCACAACGCGAGAACGAGGCTCGCAACACAGGCAGTCACTGCCGGTGTTGCGAGCCTCGTTTCTTTGTTGCGTGCCTCTGTCCGCAGGAACTTGCACTCCGAGTGTGAGTTTGTTCCCAACCTGTGGATAAAGTTGTGCACAACACGTGGACGGGCGGTGGACAACTCGGATCACCCCTGGTCGGGGCGTTATCGATGCTCGCCGTCACAGCGACTTGCTTTCCCCTACCGACCTGACATACTCGCTGGTCAGGGTCGCCGCATACCGTGCGGCGGGTTCGGAAGTGGTGAGTGTGATGGAAAACCGCGCTCTCGTGAATTCCGGAGTCGGCGTATCGGCCGTCGGATCTGTCACGGGGTGTCTCGGTGTATTGAAGGTGTTCCTCCTGGCGCTCGACATCGAGGCGGCGCCCGAGACGCCACCGCGGGTCCCACCCGTCGAGAAGGTGGAGCCCTTCCTGCCGGCACGCATTGCAGATCAGCCCGATTCCGATCACGGTGTGCGACCGCCGTGCCTGCTCGCGTTCAGGCACGTCGTCGACCCGACACGACCGGAGGTCTCGTTCGGTGCATCGACCGGGTCGTTGCGCGACGCGCCGGACGTGACCCGGCCGTATGTGGGACACCCCGCGACATGCGTGTCGCTGTGGGACGTCCCCGGTCACGGCCTCGTCCTGGCGTCGGAGTCGCTGACGGACCACGGTTCCCCACTCGTCGACTGGCGCAGCGACCCGCTGCAGGACCGTGACGGTGCGGGCCTGCGCCAGGTGCTCGGCGAGTTCCTCGCGCCCTTCGACCTGACCGCCGACGCCTGCCTGAACGATGTGTTTCCCGGGCTGAACAGGCGGTTGTGTGCGCCGACGACCTATCGGCCCCTGCACGAACTCGTCGTCCACCGCCACCGAGGAGTCGGTGATCGGGAGGTCGTCGAGGGGATGGTCGTGGAAGTGGTCTCGAGCGGCGGCGAACGCGTCCGCTCGCTCGTCGACGGCCCGCGCATCGGGCCGGAGGCCCGCGCCGCGGCCCGGTCCTGGGGTGTGTTGTGGAAGTGGGACCGGGTCCCGCTGGTGGACCGGCCCGTGCAGCCAGGGGCAGCCATCGCGGTGCGGGAGGACTCCGGTGCGGTGCTGTTCGACCTCGAGGCCACCGCCCTCGGCAGCGACTACGTCGGGCACGGCACCCGCGAGATGATCTACGGGCTCATTCCGTGGGTGGCGGTGCGGGCTCGGGCTTCCGCCGACTACTGGACGACCGTGGAGCATCTGCGCCACCCCGACGGACTCGTCGGCGATCGGCTGGCCGCCGTCCTCGACGACATCGCGATCATGCAGGCCCGCCGGATGGAACGGTCCCTGCTGCGCAAGGAATCGGTCCACGACGACCGGTTCCACTCGTGGACGCAACCCACCCAGCTGCGAGCACTCATGGCGCGCCGGGTGGCCGACGAGATGGCCGAACTCGACGCGGAACTGTCCGAAGCCGTGGACGTCGTCGAGCACGCACTGTTGCGCAGTGCCGAGTTGCGCGGCGTGAGGCACACCCGCCTGGCCCAGGGATGGTCCGCGGCGGCCTCGGTCATCGCCGTCGTGGCGCTGTTCGCCGCACTCGCGGCCGTTCCGGCAACGTCACAACCGACGCTCTTCCCGCACTGGTTGCATGCTCTGACCACGTCGATCGCGCTCACGCTCGGCATCGTGATCGCGGTGGTCGTGTGGCGCCGCCCATGACGCGCAGGGCATGATCGTCTGCATGTCATCGACGCTGAACCTGGTCGGAGATCCCGACGCCGACGCACTGCTGGCCGAGAACCCGCTGGCGCTTC
Organism: Rhodococcus sp. PD04; assembly: GCF_035918275.1. Classification (NCBI taxonomy): domain Bacteria; kingdom Bacillati; phylum Actinomycetota; class Actinomycetes; order Mycobacteriales; family Nocardiaceae; genus Rhodococcus; species Rhodococcus sp. PD04. Next base: position 367,888 of record NZ_CP142143.1, read on the forward strand.
TCATCGGCATGCTGCTCGACCAGCAGGTGGCGATGGAGGTCGCGTTCGCGGGACCGAAGAAGCTCGCCGACCGTCTCGGCGGTCTCGACGTGTACCGCATCGCGTCGGCCGATCCCGACGAGTTCGTCGCAGTGTGTGCGCAGCAACCGGCCGTCCATCGGTTCCCCAAGTCGATGGGACAGCGGATCCAGGCGTTGTGCGCGGCGATCGTCGAGGACTACGACGGCGACGCCTCCGCACTGTGGACGTCCGGCGACCCGGACGGCAAGGAAGTGCTGCGGCGGCTGAAGAAGCTGCCGGGTTACGGCGACCAGAAGGCACGTATCTTCCTGGCGTTGCTCGGTAAGCAGATGGGTGTGCGGCCCGAGGGATGGCGTGAGGCCGCCGGCGATTACGGGCACGAGGATGCGCGCCGGTCGATCGCCGACGTCGTCGACGAGCAGTCGCTGCGCGAGGTACGCGAGTTCAAGAAGGCGATGAAGGCAGCGAAGAAGTCATGAGACGCGTCGCAGCGGTGTGCGGCGCCGCCGTCGTCTTCGCCGCGGGGACCGGGGGTGTGGCCTCGGCCGGCGGGGGAGACGACCGTGTCGTCCTCCGCCCCGGCGACGGGATCGTGTTCTCCGCGGAACCGACGCCGGGCTGGTGTTCGGTGGCGGCGGTCGGGCACGACGACGCGGGCCGTCTCGTCGCGATCACGGCGGGGCACTGCTACCAGACCGGATCGTCGCCCGTCTGGAAGGTCGACGAGCAACACCGAGGGCCGATCGGAACCGAAACGGACGTCGCGAGTAGGGGTTCGGTCGATCAGCTGGGATTCCCGACCGACGAGATCGCCGACTACGCGGTGGTCGTGCTCGACGAGACCCGCGTGCGGGGATCGAACACGTCGGTGCCCAACGACCGGGGGGAGCGCGTCGTGCTCGAATCGGTTGCGGTGGTCGGCGAGGGTGAACTGCCGGCCGGAACCCATTGCGCGGCAGGGCGGAGCACGTCGGTGGCCTGTGCGACCGGCGATGTGCGGGTGGACGGGAACCTGATGTCGTCGCCGCTGCTCATGCGCCCGGGCGACTCCGGGGGTCCGCTCGTGCGTGCCGAGACGGGTGAATGGATGGGACTGTCGGTGGGCTACCGGTTCCCGCAGACCGAGATCTCCGACGACCGGCAGGTTCCCGACACGAGGTTCGCCGCATACCAGCGGGCCGACCGGATCCTCGCCGAGATCGACGCGCGCGACGGGATCGGCTCGGGGTTCCGTCTCGTCGACACCCCTTGACCGATCCCGCCCGCGTTGCCGTCAGAGCGCGTCGAAACGCGGAATCAGGTGTTCCGCAACGTTCTTCGCTTCGTCGATGAGCGGCCATCCGGCGAGGATCAGCGAGGTGAGTCCGGTGGCGTCGCGCAGGGTCCGTACGTGACCGGTGATCTCGTCGGGGTCGCCGACGTAGTAGACGGCAGACGATCCCGTGGCGAAGATGTCGAGCGGTGACCACGCGGTGATGCCCGCGTAGAGGCCGTCGCCGAGATACAGGTCCTCGGGTTCGGGGAGCTTGCCTGCGTTGATGGTGTCGACCCAGCCCTGCCGTTGCGCGTCACGTGCGGTGAAGGTCTTCAGATCCTGCTTGCCGTGCGTGCGGCGGCGCACCGCCTTGTCGAGCACGTCCTGGATCTGCTCGATCCCGGCCTTCTCGAACAGCGATCGGAACCGCTCGAGGGCCTCGTCCCGGTTCGGGCGCACGATCACGCCGGACAGGGCACCGAAGTCGGTGTACTCGCGTCCCTCGACCGCAGCGGATTCGCGCGCGGCGGTGAACTTCTGCGTGACGAACGAGGTCTCGCGCAACATGATCAGGTAGGCGTCGAGCACCTTGCCGGCGTTCTGCAGGCCGGCGGGGGAGTCGCCCGTCCCCCACAACGGCACCGAGTGGTTCTCCGGGGCGTCGATGCGCAGCGGGGTGTTCGGGAAGTTCGACTCGGTGCCCTCGGCGTAGATGCGACGGAACTCCGCCCAGTACTTCTCGCCGAGTTCGTACCGGCGGTCGTGCTCGACGTTCATGTCGTACTTGGTGAGGATGTTCTCCCGGCCGTTGACCGAGTTGATCATCAGACGACCGCCGCTGAACGCGTCGAAGGTCAGGGCCTTCTCGGCGAGCAGGCGCGCAGGCGTCATGTTCGCGTAGATCGCGACGAGGAACTTCATGCGGCTGGTGTGCGCCGCAGCCCAGGTGGCCGAGATGAAGGGGTCGTTCGGCCAGGTCGCGACGAGCGCACCTTCGAAGCCGCCGTCGTCGATGGTCTTCGCGAGTTCGATCTGCCGCTGCCCGTCCACCGGGTACAACCCGCCCGGGCTCCAGGGGTAGTCGCCGTCGGCCTGGGTGAGATACCAGAAGGTCTTGATGGGCATTACTTCGTGTCCTTCGAGGGGAGTTCGAACGGTTCGACGCGGGCGCGGGCACGCAGCGTGTCGGCGTCCACGGCGAACAGGGCGTCGAGGTAGGCGACGGCGAAGGAGCCGGGGCCGGTGGAGTTCTCCTCGGCGATCTCGGACGCCACCGCGACGTGCGTGTGGGCCGCCGCGAGGCCGACGAGAGGGGTCTCCGCGACCGCGAGATAGGCCGCGACGAGCCCACCGAGGGAGCATCCGGTAGAGGTCACGCGCGGCAGCATGGCGCTGCCGCCGGCGATGCGCAGTCCGACGATCCCGCCGTCGCGGTCGCGGCCGACGAGGTAGTCGACGGGGCCGGAGGCCGACACGGCGTCCGCGCGGTCGAGCAGTGCGAGTGCGGCGGGGACGGCGGCAGCGGCCTCGTCGGCGCTGTCGACGCCGCGAGTGTCACCGCCGAGGCCCGCGAGCGCGATGATCTCGGAGGCGTTGCCGCGGATCGCGGTGGGACGGAACTTCAGCAGATCGGCGGCGAGCGAGGTGCGCCACGCGAGTCCGCCCACGCCGACGGGGTCGAGGACCCACGGGGTGCCGGCATCGTGCGCGGCCTCCGCTGCGAGGGCGAAGGCCACCGAGGTCTCGTCGAAGGGCGTACCGAGGTTGACGAGCACTCCACCGGCGATGCGCGCGAAATCGCCTGCCTCGTGCGCGTTGTCGATGTGCGCGTTGCTGGCGCCCGCGGCGAGCAGCACGTTGGTGAGGAAGTTGGCCGAGACGATGTTGGTCAGCGAGTGCACGAGCGGCGTCTGCGCACGCAGGGCGTCGAGGGTGACGGCGAGATCGTCGACGGTGGGGGTCGTGGTCACGGAAGATCCTGTCGGGAGATAGGGGAGGGGACGAAGCGGGTCAGGATCGCGGACATCGCATCATGCGTCGCCCTTCCCTTCTCCGAGTGTCCGCATGGGGAGTGCGGGGTCGGCCGTCCACTCCTCGAGGGATCCGTCGTAGACGGCGATGTCGTCGTGGCCCGTCCGAACCAGTGCGAGCGCCACCAGGCAGGCCGAGACGCCGCCACCGCAGTAGAGGATCAGGGGCCGGGCCGTATCGGCGAGGGCCTGCTCGGCCAGCTCGGCGATCCGATCGGTGCTCCGCAGGACGCCGTCGGCGAGCAGGCTCTTGGCCGGCAGGTTCCGGCTCCCGCTGATGTGCCCGCGGCGCGCGTAACGAGTGGTGGCGGTGCCTGCGAACTGCTCGGCGTCGAGCGCGCAGACGAGGGTGCCCGGTGCGTCCCCGGACACCACGGCGAGCACGTCGTCGCGGTCGCGCCACAGGCCGTGGTCGGGGAGTTCCGTCCGGGCTGTGGTGGCGCGGCGTTCGGCGGCGTCGCCGGTCTCGACGGGCAGGTCGAGCGCGGTCCAGCGGGCGAAGCCGCCGTCGAGGACGCGGGCGGAGATACCGATGTTGCGCAGCATCCACCACAGCCGGGACGCCCAGGTCATGCCGCCGTCGTCGTAGATCACGAGGTCGGCGTCCGGGGTCACCCCGAGTGCGGCCAGAGCCGCTGCCAGGTCGTCCGGCGCGGGGCGGGAGAAGTGCAGGTCGGTGTCCGGGGCGCTGAAACCGCCGAGCAGGTCGGCGTGCACGGATCCCGGGATGTGCGCGGCGCGCCAGGTCGCGTGGCCGGATTCCGGTCGGTAGTCGCCGTCGAAACGGGGCTTCGGGAAGGTGACCGTGGCGTGCAGGACCGTGTGGGCGCCGGGGTCGCTCGCGAGCTCTTCGGCGCTGATCAGCACCTGTTCGTCCCGGAAGGCCGCCTCGGTCACGTGTTGGGTCCTCTCGTAGTGTCCGAGAAGCGACGCTAAACGACGAATAACGTATACGCAAGTATGCGTACGTTGACGGTGGCATAATCGGCGCACGTAAACGGCATGCCTACGGAGGGTGTAGATGACCGAGCAGGACGCGACGGCCGAGCTGGAGAGCTCACTTCTCGTCGAACCGCCCACCGGGCGCGACGACCAGACCTCCAAGCAGTACCTGCGCCTGCGCTCGGACATCCTCGCCGGGAAGTTCCCACGCGGCGCCGCTCTGCACGAGACCCAGCTCAGCGAGACCTACGGGGCGTCCCGCACCCCCATCCGCGAGGCGCTCAACTGGCTCGCGCACGATGGTCTGCTCGAACGGGCGAGTCGCGGCTTCCGGGTGCGTTCGGGTACGCCCGAGGACGTCATCGAGATCTATGCGGCGCGCGTCGCGCTCGAATCCGAGGCGGCCGGCGCGGCAGCGATCCGGCACACCGATCTCGACATGGCCCGGCTCGAGCGACTGCACGATTCGTGCTGCTCCGCCACCGACGACGCCGCCGTGCGCATCGGGAACTTCCGGTTCCACGAGGCGCTGTGGCAGGCCGCGCACAACACGACGATCACGACGTTGCTCGTGCGACTGACCACCCAGCTGCGCATCTACGACTCCGGGCCGCCGTCCAACTACGGCGAACCCGATCTGCTCAACCGGGAGCACGCGCAGATCCTCGACGCGTTGCGGGCGCGGAACGAGTCCGCGGCCCGCGAGCACATGCGTGCTCATCTCGAGCGCAGCCGCGAGCAGCGCATCCGCCTCTTCGCCCGCGGCTGAGCCCTCACTCCCGATCGGACGTGTCGGCGTCGCCGGCGAGGATCCGGTACAGGGACTTCTTGGCCTCGGTGAGGACAGCGTGTGCCGCGGCGACCTCGGCATCGGAACCGCTCATGGCGACCGACCGCGTCGCGCCCTGCAGTTCGCGCAGTGCGAGTCGCAGGTCGGGGGCATCGGAATCGGGATCGTGACCGGCGAAGGGGTCGATGAGCTCGTTCCCCGGATCGTCGATGTACGCGCGGCCCGCGTCCGTCAGTGAGACGAGTTTGCGTCCGCCCTCCTTCTCGACCGTGACGAGTCCTTCGTCCTCGAGCTGGGAGATGGTCGGGTAGATCGCGCCGGGGCTGGGGCGCCAGGCGCCGCCCGTCCGTTCGGCGATCGCTTCCATGAGCTGGTAGCCGTGCATCGGTTCGGTGCCGAGCAGGCGCAGGACGGCCGCGCGGACGTCGCCTCGCTGCGCTCGGCCGCGTCGTCCTCCTCGCGGGCCACCGTGCCCTCGTCCGCCGCCACCGCGGTGTGGGTGGAAGCCGGGTTCGTCGTCGTGCGGGTGGTGTCCGCGACGGCGGGGTCCGTCGGCGCGGAACGGACCGCCGGGGAGATTTCGATCGTGCATGGCGCGGCGACGGCCGCGGGGATGTTCGTGGGTTCGCATCTGTGCGTCTCCTTCTTTGTCGATACGATCACGATAGATCTCGATATATCGTTAACGCAAGAGTGGTCTCGGCCACAGATGTGGACGGACCGACCTCCGTGCATGTCGGCAGCCGCCGGTACGCTCGGCGCGTGGCTCTGTACCGGAAGTATCGACCTGCGACCTTCGCAGAGGTGGTGGGGCAGGAGCACGTCACCGTGCCCCTCAGCACGGCGCTCGACACGGGCCGCATCAACCACGCCTACCTGTTCTCGGGTCCTCGTGGATGCGGCAAGACGTCCTCGGCGCGCATCCTCGCCCGCTCGCTCAACTGCGAGACCGGCCCCACGTCCGCGCCGTGCGGAACGTGCCGGTCGTGCGTGTCGCTCGGCCCGGGTGGGGGAGGCAACCTCGACGTCACCGAACTCGACGCCGCGAGCCACGGCGGTGTCGACGACACTCGTGAGCTGCGCGACCGAGCCTTCTACGCTCCGGCCGAGTCGCGCTACCGCATCTTCATCATCGACGAGGCGCACATGGTCACCACGCAGGGCTTCAACGCCCTGCTCAAGATCGTGGAGGAGCCGCCGGAGCACCTCATCTTCGTCTTCGCGACCACCGAGCCCGAGAAGGTGCTGCCCACCATCCGGTCGCGCACGCACCACTATCCCTTCCGGCTCCTCGCTCCCACGGCGATGCGGGGTCTGCTCGAGCAGATCTGCGGCCAGGAGAACGTGCCGGTCGAGGATGCGGTCTATCCGCTGGTCATCCGTGCCGGCGGTGGATCCCCCCGCGACTCGCTGTCGGTGATGGACCAGCTCCTCGCCGGTGCCGGCCCCGAGGGCGTCACCTACGAGCGCGCTCTGTCGCTGCTCGGCGTCACCGACGTCGCCCTCATCGACGAAGCCGTCGATTCGCTCGCGGCCGGCGACGGCGCGGCGCTGTTCGGCACCGTCGAGAAGGTCATGGACGCCGGGCACGACCCGCGTCGCTTCGCCGTCGACCTCCTCGAACGCCTCCGCGACCTGATCCTCATGAAGTCCGTCCCCGACGCCGCCGAGCGCGGACTCGTCGACGCACCCGGCGACGTCCTCGAGCGGATGCGCGACGAAGCGACCCGTCTCGGCCCCGCCACCCTCACCCGCTACGCCGAGATCGTGCACGCCGGGCTCGGCGAGATGCGCGGGGCGACGTCGCCGCGTCTGCTGGTCGAGGTGATGTGCGCGCGCATGCTCCTCCCTGCGGCGTCCGACACGGAAACCGCGGTCCTGCAAAGGCTCGAACGGCTCGAACAGGGCATCGTCGCGGCCCCGGCAGGAGGTGTCGCGCCGAAGCCGGTGTCGGCACCCGCCGCGCCTGCCGCGCCGCCCATCTCGCCCGACGAACCCGCGGCACGTTTCCAGCGCCCCTCCCAGCGCCGGGCAGTCGAGGCGCCGCCTGCCGACCCGCCCCGCGAGGCCACCCCGCCGCAACCGGAAGCCCCTGCCCAGCAGGCACCTGTTCATCAGGCACCCGCCCAGCAGGCGCCGGTGCAGCCCGAACCGGCCCAGCTGGCACCTGCCCCGACGCAGGCTCCCGCTGCGGCGCAACCTCCCGCCGTCCCGGAGGAGCCGCAGCCGCAGAGTGTGCCCGACGAGATTGTCGCGCAGGAGGTTCCGCCGGCTGTGCCCGAGGAGTCGGCTGCGCCCGAACCCGAACCCGAACCCGAACCAGAGCCCGCCCGCGCGGCAGGTGGTCCCGACGCAGCTCAGATGCGGGGCGTGTGGTCGGAGGTGCGCGCGAAGGTCCGCGAACGCAGCCGCACCGTCGAGGTGATGCTCTCGGGCGCCACCGTACGGTCGGTCGACGGCACCCGCGTCGTTCTCGTGCACGACTCCGCTCCGCTCGCGAAGCGACTCGCCGACGCGCGCAACGCCACGGTCATCGCCGATGCGCTGAAGGCGGTCTTCGGTGGGGAGTTCGAGGTCACCTGCGTCCACGGTTCCGCTGCTGCGGAGGCGCCTTCCAGAACCCCGGCGCCCGAGAAGAATTCGCGTCCGGCGGGTCAGCCGCGTTTCTCCCGGCCGAGCCAGGCGAAGAACGCCGCGGCACCCGCCCCCGTCGAAGCCCCCGCCGCGCCGCAGCGCCCGGCGGCCGCACAGTCGGCTGCTCCGACGTTCACACGTCCGTCCGTGGAGAGCGTCGACGATATCCCGCCGCCCGAAGCCCCCGACCTTCCCGACGATCCGGGCCCGGGCTACGACGCACCGCCGCCCGACCCGTCGCAGATGACGGAGGCGGACGTCGAGGAGATGTTCGCCGAGGCGGCCACGCCCGGCGACCCGTCGACGCGCCGCGATCCTGAAGAAGTCGCGATCGAGCTGCTCAAGGACGTGCTGGGAGCGAAACCGCTCGACGAGAAGTAGCCGTACCGAGTCCCAGGTCGCATCGACCGCGTCGGCGATTCGTCTCTGCTGCCGACGGGTATGGCCTCATCATGAACCTGCACGAACTCCTGCGCGCCGTCGAATCGTTCGACGCTGTGGATCGGCCCGCCGAGCGCATCGCGCAGCGCATACGGCGAGCCCTCGACGGTTCCGTCGTCGACGACCTGCTCCGAGGTTCCTGGCTCGGACACCCCGTCCATCCCCTTCTCGTCACCGTCCCGATCGGATCGTGGGTGTCCGCGGCGGCGTTGGACGCCCTACCCGGGCAGCGCGATGCGTCCCGGCGACTCGTCGCGATGGGACTGGCCGCGGCCGTTCCGACGATCGTCACCGGCTACGCCGACTTCTCCGCTCTGGAGGATGTCCCTCAGCGCAGGGTCGGCGCGGTGCATGCCGTGTCCAACGCGATCGGGGTGATCTCCATGGCGACGTCCTATCGCGCGCGACGAGCCCGTCGCGACCGGGCGGGGACGGTGTGGACTCTGATCGGTCTCGGCGCCGTCGGCGTCGGCGGTGCTCTCGGTGGTCATCTCTCCTACGCCCAGGGCGGGGGAGTGTATCGGTGGCAGCGACCGTCCGAGAGCGTCGATCTTGCAGCCGAGCTCGAGGACATCGGCGCGAAGCGCTGAACGTTCGTCGCCGAGGTTCACAACCCGCAGACGAGGCTCACAACCCCGATGGTCGACCACCGGGGTTGTGAGCCTCGTTTCTCGGTTGTGAACCTCCGTCTACCCGCACACGGCGGTGAGCGCGATCTCGAGGGGCGCCCCACCGGGCAGGGTGTGGACGCCGACTGCGGTGCGTGCCGGTAGTGCGTCCACACCGAGTTCGCGTTCGATCACGTCCGACGCGCCGTCCGCGACCACCGACAGGTCGACGAAGCCGGGCGCGCTCGCGATGTAGACGACCATCTCGACCGGCCGGAACGACGTGCCCTCCGGCACCGTTGCGCGGATCGCCGCCAACGCGTTGCCCACCGCGACGACTGCGGCGGCCCGGGCCTGTTCGACGGTGACCTCCGCGCCGACCCGTCCGGTGAGGATCAGTTCGCCGTCGCGACGCGGGGTCATGCCCGCCGTGCGGACGGTGTCGCCGGCCAGCACGGCCGGGACGTACCGGCCCTGCGGCCGAGGTGCAACAGCAGCAATGTCAGAGGACACCCAGCGCCACCCCCTCCTGTCGTGGATCGCTGCCGCCGGACAGCACTCCGCGGTCGTCGATCGAGATCACCTGCGCACTGCCCTCGGCGCCCAGAGGTTCGAGCACCTCCACCCGGTGACCGAGTTCGCGCAGTTCGTCGCACACGCCGTCGGCGACGTCGCCTTCGATCCGCAACGCGGTCGGTTCGCCGAGCACGTTGGCGTCCGATCCGGGGAAGACCGTGAAGCGCGGCGCCGAGACCGCCTCCTGGGGGTCGAGGCCGTGGTCGAGCAGGTGCGACAGCAGCTGCATGTTCCACTGCACCTGGCCGTCGCCGCCGGGGGTGTTGCCCACGTGCCGCAGTTCGCCCGCCGAGTCGGTGACGATCCACGCGTTGAGCGTGTGCAGGGGCTTGCGGCGCGGCGCCACCTCGTTCGGATGCCCATCGATCAGGTAGGCGCCCCGACCGAGCCGGTTGTTGAGCACGATGCCCGTACCGGGCACCGTGAGCTTCGCTCCGAAGGTGAACGCCAGCGAATGGATGAACGACACCGCCCGCCCCTCGGAGTCCACGGTGACGAACGACGTCGTGTCCCCGGCGGAGACCGAGAAGGCCTCGGCGAGTGCACGCTCCTCGATCCGTGCGCGACCGGCTGCGATGTTCGCGGGATCGAGCACCCGTGCGACCCCGTCGTTGTCCGACGAGCACCAGCGGAGCCTGTCCTCGAAGGCGACGGTGGCCGCGCGGGCCATCCGGTCGATCGACGCCGCGCCGAGCACAGGGTGGGTGCCGAGCGCGTCGTCGCACAGGGCGGCCTGGTGCAGGACCATCCATCCCGGCGTCGGGAGCGGGGTCTGGTGCACGACGTGCCCCGCATAGGTGCCGGTGAGAGCCGCCTCCGCGTCCACTGCCGCCCCGGCCTGCCATTCGTCGCCGCTGAACGGTGCTCCGCCCCCCTGCAGCGTAGCCACGCAGCGCTCGGCGAGCGTGCCGGTGTAGAACGAGCCCGGATCCTCGGCCAGCGCACGGATCGTGCGGGCCAGATCGGGCTGGGGAAGCACGTCGCCGAGGCGCGGGACGCGGTCGCCCGGTGTGTACACCGAGGCGAGTCCGGCGTCGCCGCGGATCGCACGCAGCGCGACCTGCACATCGGTTCGGGTCTTCGCCGAGCACGGCAGGCCGCTCTCGGCGATCCGGGCTGCCGGCGCCCACAGTTCGGGCAACGACCTGCTCGCTCCCCGGCGGTGCAGTGCGGCCAACGCGGCGGGTGCGCCGGGGACGGCGACGGCGAGCGCCCCGTCGAGCGGGATCGCGTCGAATCCTCGTTCCCGGTAGAAATCAGGGGTGCCGCCGTCCGGTCCGTAACCACTGCCGTTGACGGTCCACACCGACCCGTCGGGCTCGCGGACCACGGCGAACGCGTCGCCGCCGATGCCGCACTGCCCGGGCAGGGTCAGCCACGTGACCGCTGCCATCGCCAGGGCTGCGTCGACGGCGTTGCCACCGTCCTCGAGGACACGGACCCCGGCGAGGCTCGCGAGCGGATGACTGGACGCGACCATACCTCCGGTCGCGAGCGTCGCCGGTCGTGTCGCGCGCCGGGTCATGCCGACCGCATCCGACGTCGACGGGGTCCTTCCGGCGGCTCGGCGGGATCGATCCCGACGAAGATCTCCCCGTCGCGCTCCTCGCACGGATAGGTCTTGATGGGCTCGGTGGCCGGCGGGCAGATCGGCTCACCGGTCTCGAGGTCGAATGCGCTTCCGTGGCAAGAGCATCCGATGCCGTCCTGGACGAGCTTGCCGGACGACAGCAGGCAGTCGAGGTGTGAGCAGTAGTTGGAAGTCGCGTACGCCTTGCCGTCCAGTCGGGAGATGGCGAACTCGTAGTCCTCGGCGTAGAACCGGCGGACGATGCCTTCGGGCACCTGCCCGGATCGGGCCACTCGCTTGAACTCCATGGTCTTTCCTCCAGGCTTGTCGAGGGTTGGTGTCGCCGGTCAGGCGTCGGGGGACAGGTAGACGGTCTTCTCGGACTGGTAGAACTGCATGAGCGTGGGGCCGGCCTGTTCCTTGAAGGTCTGCGTGCTCGACTGCTTGTAGCCGCCGAACGGCGCGTTCATGGCCATTCCCGTGGTGGGCTGGTTGACCTTCACGAGTCCGGTACGCGACCCTGCGATGAATCGCTGTGCTGCGGAGAGACTCCGGGTGACGACGGAGGCGCTGAGCCCGAATGCGGTGTCGTTCGCCAGGGCGAGGGCCTCGTCGAAGGAACCGGCGCGCTGGAAGGCCAGGACCGGTCCGAAGATCTCGTCGGTGAGCAGGCGCATCCCCGGTACGGTGTCCGCGAAGACCGTGGGCCGCACGAAGAATCCGCCACGCAGCGCGTCGTCCTCGCATCGCACGCCGCCGCACACGAGCCGTGCGCCTTCGTCCGTGCCGATGGTGACGTACTCGAGGAACTTGTCGAGCTGACCGCGACTCGCGAGCGGGCCGACATCGACGGCGGCACCCGAACCGGGTCCCACCCGCAGGGCACGGGCGCGTTCGGCGACCTTCTCGAGCAGCTCGTCGTGGATCGCGTCGACCGCGACGACACGGCTGGTGCCGGTGCACGCCTGGCCCGACAGTCCGAAGGCGCCCTTGACGATCAGTGCGGCCGCCGCATCGAGATCGGCGTCGTCCAGGACGACGACGGGGTTCTTGCCGCCCATCTCCAGCTGTACGCGCCGGTCGGGGCCGACGCTGCGGTGGATGGCACGTCCGACCTCGGTGGACCCGGTGAAGGTGACCGCGGCGATCCGCTCGTCGCCGGAAACCGCCGCGCCGGCCTTGCCGTCGCCCTGGACGAGTGCGATCGCGCCGGCCGGCAGACCACCGGCGAGCAGGGCCTCGACGAGGCGCTGTCCCATCAGCGGGGTGATCTCGGACGGCTTGAACAGCACCGTGTTGCCGGCGGCGAGCGCGGGCCCGAGCTTGCGGGAGGGGATGTTGAGCGGGAAGTTCCACGGCGTGATCGCACCGACGATCCCGATCGGTTCACGCACGGTGTAGACGGTGGTGGAGCCCGGCCCCGGGAAGGTCGCACCGGTGGCGCGCAGCGCCTCACCTGCGTAGAAGCGCAGGTTCATGGGGGTGCGGCTCACCTCCATCGACGCCTCGGCGCGGGTCTTGCCCTCCTCGCGGATCAGTTCGTCGACGAGTTCGGCCGAGTGTGCGGCGAGATGGTCGGCGGCTGCCTCGAGGATCGCGGCGCGACGTTCGGGCGGGGTGGCGGCCCATTCGGGCGCGGCCTTGTCGAGCGCGTCGACGGCGTTGCGGACGTCGATGGCGTCGGAGTCCGGGAAGGTGCCGATCAGATCGGTCTCGTCGGCGGGGTTGCGGCGTTCGAAGACCGCGCCGGAGGCGGCCGGTACCCAGTTGCCGTCGATGTGGTTCAGTCCGGTGATCGTCATGCGGGTTCGACCTCCTCGTACATCTCCCACAGATCGGTGTCCTCGTCGGCGAGCAGCGCTGCGTCGACCCTGCGGCCGATGAGTTCGCGGGCCGCCATGATGTCCTCGCCGCGGTCCATCGCGAAGGCGGCGGTCAGAACGTCGCCGGCGAGGTAGAAGACCGAGAACTCCCCGCTGTCGGTGTCACCGCGGACGACGAGTTCGGTTGTTCCGGAAGCCGATCCGGCGAACTGGATGTTGGAGTCGTACTGATCGGACCAGAACCAGTGCGGGTCGTCGGAGAGCGACTGCCGCCCGACGATCGTGTCGGCGACCACCGCGGCCTGGCGGTTCGCGTTGTCGAAGTGTTCGACGCGCACGTGCCGGCCTTCGCGCGGGGAGAACCGCTTAGCGACATCGCCTGCCGCGTAGATGTTCTCGACCGAGGTGCGTCCGGTGGCGTCGACCACGATCCCACCGTCGACGGCGAGTCCGCTGGCCGCCGCGATGTCGGTGTTGGGGACGATGCCGATGCCGACGACCACGGCGTCGGCCTCGACGATCCCGCCGGTGGTGGTCTCGATCCGCACACCGCGATCGGAGGTGGTCACCGAGGCGACGCCCGTGCCGGTGCGCAGGTCGACACCGTTGCGGCGGTGCAGATCGGCGCAGTGCCGGCCGACCTGTTCGCCGAGGATGCCTCCGAGCAGGTGTTCGGCCTGTTCTAGGACCGTCACCGTGACGCCGAGAGATTGTGCGGTCGCGGCGATCTCGAGTCCGATGAAGCCGCCGCCGACGATCGCGAGACTCGAACCCGGGGTCAGGCGGGCTGCGAGGGCGGTCGCGTCGTCGAGGGTGCGCAGGTAGTGGACGAGATCGGGCCGGGATCCGGTGGTGGCGAGGGCGCGGGGGCGTCCGCCCGTGGCGAGGACGATCGCGTCGGCGGCGATCTCGCCGCCGTCGAACTCGACGGTGCGGGTCGCGGTGTCGATGCGCTGGACCGACACGCCCGTGCGGATGTCGATGTCGTTGGCGTCGAGCCATTTCCGGGTCAGAAGTGCCAGGGAGTCGACTCCTTCACGACCCGCGAGAAATTCCTTCGACAGAGGCGGACGCTGGTAGGGGGCGTGCTGCTCGTCGCCGAGCAGCACGATGCGTCCGTCGAAGCCGCGGCGACGCAGGGTGCGTGCGGCGACGGCGGCGACCTGGCCGGCGCCCACTGTGACTACGGTGCGAACGGTCATGCCGTGCACTCCTTTCCGGATGCGGCCGGTGCAGGACGCGGGGTGAGGTCGACGAGGACGGTCTCGTCGCGCACGAGGACGGGATAGACCGGCTGGCAGAGGTCCTGGTCCTCTTCGTATCCGGTCTCGAGATCGAAGCGCCACTGGTGGCCGGGGCAGATGACACGTCCGTGCAGGAGCGTGCCTTTCACGAGCGAACGGTCCTGATGGACGCACAGGTCGGCGAAGGCGTAGATGCGGTCGTTCGCATGGAACAGTGCGATCGCGAGGCCGTCGACCTCCACGCGGAGTTTGCGGCGGCGGGTCACCTCTTTCACCGTGGCGACGGCGACCCAGGTCGGGGACTCCGCGACGGCGTCGGTGCCGGCGGTCCCGCTGCCCATGATTTCGGTGGACATGCTTCTCCTTCGCTCGTGTGCGAGACCGGGAGCGGAAGTCGCGAGCGACTTCCGCTCCCGCGCATCGGATCAGGCGGACGCCAGCTCCAGATCGGGGGCGACGTACGTGTCGTACAGGCCCTTCGTGTACGAGTAGCGCATCTCCGCTCCCCAGCGGACGAGCTGCAGGCAGCGCTGCTGCAGCTGCGGGGTGTCGGCGCAGTCGAGAACGATCTGGTAGCCGCGCTCGCCGTGCACCACGTCCGAGGTGATGTGCAGGTCGAAGAACTCGATCTCGTCCTCGGTGAAGCCGTACACCTCGCGGAGCGGGACGATCTGCTTCTTGTAGATGCTCGGCACCTGCGATTCGAGGCCCACGACCAGGGCCGCGGTGGCGACGACGAAGTGTTCACGCTGGGACACCGCGTAGCACCACGCCTGCAGTCCGCGGGTGACCGCGTTCATGTTGTTCGGATCCTCGACGCGCTCCTTGGTGGTGCCGCACGCCTCGGCGAACTTGATGAGCAGGTCGGTGTGCCGGATGTCGGCCAGCTCCTCCTCGTACATGTTCTGGAGGGTGAAGTCCTTGGCGTCGGTGAAGTGATCGGGGGTGTTGGAGTAGATGTTCGCCAGGTAGTCGGCGAAGGGGCCGACGTAGTGGTAGTGGTTCTCGGCCCACCGGGCGAAGTGGTGCTTCTCGAGCTTGCCCTCGGCCCACGCCTTGCTGAACGATGCGTTCTTCGCCTCGCGTCCCTTGATGGCGTCTTCGAGTGCGGCGCGGAATTCGTCGCGTCCGAGCAGTTCGGTCATGATGATGCCTTTCGATGAGGAGGTCGTGCGGGGGGATGCGATCAGGCGTTGATCGCGGAGGTCAGGGCTTCGAATTCGGCGATCATGGCGGCACCGACCGCCTTGTCCTGCTCGCCGTTGCCGCCGCTGATGCCGACGGCGCCGACGATCTGTCCGTCGTAGACGAGGGGGAAGCCGCCGACGAAGATCGCGAACTTCCCGGGGAGCATGTGACTGATACCGAATGCTTCGTTGCCGGGGAGAGCGGGTCCGTTGGGACCCTCGTTGAACAGGTGGGTGGCGCGCTCGTGGCCGGCGGCGGTGAACGCCTTCGCCATGGCGATCTCGACGCCGGTGAGGCGAGCGCCGGGAAGCCGGTGCAGAGCAATGACGTTCGCGCTCTCGTCGCAGACACACAGGGTCTGCTTGACGCCGATCTCCTCGGCCTTCGCGCGGCCGGCGGCCAGCAGGGGGAGTGCGTCGTCGAGGGTGATGCGGTGGATTCGATGCATTGGTCTCCACTTTCGAAGTCGGGTCGGAGAGTCGGACGATTCCTGGTCCGCGTCGGGATCCGGGTGCGTCCCGCCGATGCCGCGTCGCTGAAGTGTCGGCGGGTGCCGGAGCGGTGGAGCGGTGTGTCCGGCGTGGCTCATTTCTAACAGGGCCGTGCGCCGATGGGGACGGTCAAGATCACCGTTGTTTTCGGGATTCGATGTACACAGTGCACATGTGTCTGGGACGCATGACTCTGGTAACTGGTGTAGAAAGTGCACACCGCCACGGTGTCGGCCGGCCACCCCCTCACGGCCCGCCGATGCTCCCGATGGAAGCAGGTCCCCATGGAATCGAGCCCGCGTCTGACAGTCCGAGGACTGCTCGACGAACCGCTCATGGAGGGCGCCCGGGTCGTGGATCGAGAGGCCGATCTCGACCGGGCGCTCACCTGGGTGCTGCCGTTCGGCGAGGTCGTCGGCCGATTCGACGATCTCACCGGTGTCGCCGTGTACATGCGGCCGGAAGCGCTCGCCGACAGCGCACACGCCCTGTCCGCGCTCGCGGCCCGCGACGCGGCGGCACTGGTCGTCGACGGTTCGGTGCCCGCCGGAGTGCCCTGGCCGCCGGGGCTGGTGGTGATCGAACTCGACCTGCCCGTCGGATTCGCGGCACTCAACCGGTTGCTCGCCGAGCGGTCGCTGATGCAGGAAGTCCACGTCATGCGCTATTCCGCGCACGTGCACTCGACGCTCGCCGGTCTGCTGCACCGAGGCGCGGGACTGAACCTGCTCGTCAAGGAGGTCTCGGCGCTCGCACAGCATCCGGCGATCGCGCTCGACGCGCGTGGTCAGGCCGTCGCCTTCCACGGAGTGGATGTTGCTCGGGCGGAAGAGATCTCGGAGGTCCTGCACAAGCAGCTGTCGACGGTGACGGCCGCGGATCGTCACGCGCACCACGACACCCGCGTGCTGGAGGAGGTCGTCGGAGGCGCGCCCTGGACGTGCACGGCGAGCACCATCCGGCTCGGCAAACGGTTCGAGGGCTGGGTGGTGGTGCTCGCCTCGGGGACGTCTCCCGGACCGCACGAGCTGGCCCAGCACGCGGTCGTCACCGAACAGGCGACGGCGATCATCGGTTCGGAGATGCTGCGTCAACGCAGCGTCGACGAGGCCGAGGAACGGGCCCGCGGCGATTTCGTGCAGGCGCTCGTGCACGGCAGTTTCACCAGCCAGCACGACATGCAGGCGCGCGCCGAGTACCACGACATCGATCTCACCTCGACGTTCGCGGTCTTCGTCGCACCCGGTTACGGGGAGAACCCGGCCGGTCCGGGCGGCGACGAATCCGGCGGACTGTTGCGGTTGGCCCGGTACGCGGCCAGCGTCCTACCCCATCCGTCGGTGCGTTCGTACGTCACGGTGATCGGCGACGTCCTGGTGGTGGTGCGATCACTCCGCTACCGCGACCCGCGCGACGTCGAACTCGAGATCGCCGAGTACGCCGACGCGGTGTCGCAGGATCTCTCCCGCCGGCGCGTGCGCCCGGTGCCCGTCGCCCACGGCGTTCCGGCCGTCGGCGCGGACCAGATCCGCGAGAGCTACCGGCAGGCCCGCGTGGCACTCGGAATCGGGCAGCGGCTCGGCATGTCGGGTTCGGTGGCGTACCGCGATCTGCGGGGTTACGGCGTGCTCGAGCTGGTCGCCGAGACCGATCGCAGCCGCAGGTTCGTCGGCGACGTCTTCGGGTCGCTCAAGCCCGGCACCGACCTGTACGACACCCTGTCGGCCTATCTCGCGGCCGGCGGGAACGTCAACGCGGCGGCACGGGAGCTGTCGGTCCACCGCAACACGATGCTGTCGAAGCTCGACCGGATCTCCCGCGCGATGGGGATGGACGTCCGGCTGCCGGAGAACCAGTTCACGGCCTGGCTCGCCGTCCGCCTCGAGCTTCTCGACCGGCTGCGCACCTCGGTCGAGAACGAGATCAACTACCGCTGAGAGCGGTCGACTCGGAACCGGTCGGTGCGTGATCCTCGGGGTCGGCTCCCAGGAACGACGCGGCGAACCCCGCGCACACGACCACGGCGCACACCGCGAAGAGCGGTCCCACCGTCCACGAACCGAGTGCGACGGTCACCCACGCCGCCCCGACCGCCGAACCGCCGAAACGGATCAGGTTGAACACCCCCAGACCCGTCCCGCGCTCGCCCGCCGGAGAGCGCGTCGAGCCGGCCGCCGCGGGGGTCTGCACGGCAGCGATGCCGGCACCGGTGATCGCGAGGACGGTCGCGACGAGCCACAGGCGCGGTTCGTCCGCCGAGAGGACGACGGCGAGCGCGATCTGACCGACGAGGAGCACCACCAGTCCCGCCCGCAATATCCGCCGTGCGCCGACGCGGTCGACGGTGCGGCCGACGACCGGTGCGAGGACCGCCATGACTGCGGGCAGTGCGAACAGGATCGCCCCGGCCGTGGCCGTCGACGCGCCCGTCGCGTGCAACCGCAGCGGCACCGCCAGCAGAGCGGCGCCCAGGCAGAACATCTGCGCGAAGGCGGCGGCCGCGCTCCGCGCGAATCTGCTCTCGACCAACAGTCGGACGTCGACGAACGGCACGTCTGCGCGTAGGCAGTGCACGACGAAACCGACCAGTACGACGATCGAGACCGCCAGGGCGATCCCCGCGACGGACGTGGGAACACCTGCTTGTCCGAACATGCTCAGTCCCAGCACGACTCCGGCGGAACCGAGGGTCAGTGCGATCGCACCGGGCACGTCGAGGGTCATCCGGCGGCCGGGGAAGATCGGGATCCAGCGCAACGTCCCGGCAAGACCGATCAGTGCAATCGGGATCATCGGGACGAATACCCATCGCCAACCCCAATGTTCCGCAACGAAACCGCCGAGGGTGGGGCCGATGGCCTGACCGAGTCCGTTCACGGTGGCCCACGCGCCGACCGCGCGTGCGCGTCGATGCGCGCCGAACAGCCACGCGATCAACCCCATGACAGCAGGCGCGAATGCAGCCGCCGCGACTCCGCCGAGGGCGCGCCAGACCACGAGGATCTCGAGGGTCGGCGCGGTCGCGGCTCCGGCAGCGCAGATCGCGGTGCCGAGCAGGGCACCGCAGTAGACGCGACGCCGACCGTATCGGTCACCGATGTACCCTGCAAGGGGCATTGCCGCAGCAAAAGTGAGAAGGAAGCCGACGGCCAGTAGTGCGCCGTCTTCGAGGCTTGCGTCGAAGTCGGAAAGTATCTGTGGCAGTGGGACATTGATGATGTTGTTGCTCAGTGTCCCGACGAGGGTTCCGGCGAGCAGAGCGGACAGTGCCAGGGGAGTACCCGTATCCGTCTCGGCTGCCGGCGCTGCCGGTGTATCGGTGCGAGTGGTCATCGAACTCTCCGGAACCTCGGGGAACTGCACGGCACGGTTCGTGCCGTCGAACCACTTTCGCACTGCGCTACGGTCGGATGCATCGTCATCGCGGGGTGGATGTGCACATCGGATCCGGAGGAACCGGTGCAGAGTGCACATTCGGCGACGTCGTGGGGGCGTCGGCGAGCGCGCGACACATGTTCGTAGCAATATTTCACATCCGAGCGCCGCGTCGTTACGAAATTGCAAAAGTGGAACACAGTGCACAGCTAGCGTGGCGGGCAATGTGCACCGTTCTCGTTGACCGAGCACGGGCCGTAGCGGAAAGTTCCCCCAATACATCGAGTTCCCCATTCACCGTCCACGAACACAGCCCGACTCGTTCCACCCCCTGTCGAAGGAATCGCCTTGGACGTACAACTCACCGCCGCGCACTGGGTCTACCTGGCCGGCATCCTCGTCATCCTGGCCACCATGGCCCTGCGGAAGAACATCGTCGTTCCTGCAGTCGTCGCAACCTTCCTGACCGCCCTGACGTTCTCCGGCAGCATCGTCACGGGACTGTCGGCCATCTTCAACGCGAGCCTCGTCGCGGCGAAGGAACTGTTCAATATCTTCCTCATCATCGCGATGGTCACGGCCATGCTCGGCGCGCTGCGCCAGCTCGGCGCCGACCGGATGATGGTCGCGCCGTTCCGGCGGGTCATGCGTGCGGGCACCAGCAGCTTCCTCGTCCTGGCCGCGGTCACCTACGTGATCTCCCTGTTCTTCTGGCCCACCCCGGCCGTGCCCCTCGTCGGCGCGGTGCTCATCCCCGTGGCGATCCGCGCGGGCATGTCCCCGTTGTCGGTGGGCATGGTCATCGCGATCTGCGGTCAGGGCATGGCGCTGTCCTCGGACTACATCATCAAGGTGGCGCCCGGCATCTCCGCATCGGCTGCCGGCGTCGAGGCCGACGCCGTGGCGGACAAGGCCATGGTCCTGTCCCTGATCGTCGGCGGCACGGCTCTGCTGATCACCTACCTCGTGCAGAAGCGGCACTGGCGTGCACCGTCCCCCGACCTCCTCGTCGAGTGGGAGGCCGAAGCCGACCGCGGCATCGGCGAGACCCGTGACGACTCCTCGGGCGACGGGGGCGGCTCCCGTCCTCCGCGTCGGCCGGAACCCGCCGGCGGCCCCAGCGGCGGTGGCGGAGAGCAGGCGGCGACGGCCACGGCGGTGCTCGTGGCGCCGTCCGATCCGATCGCCGACCCCGACACCGAAGCGGAGAAGGAGCGCCGCGGTACCGCGAAGGCGTTCGCGATGCTCGTGCCGCTCGCCTACCTCGCGTTCATCGTCTACCTGATGCTGGGCAAGTTCACCGAGGTCGTACCGCCGCTGCAGGGTGGTGACGCCGCCGCGATCGTGGGTGGGATCGCAGCGCTGATCCTGTTCGCCGCCGCAGCGTCGACCGACCGCGGAGGTTTCCTCGAGACCACCTCGGACCATCTCGTCGACGGCCTGGTCTTCGCCTTCAAGGCCATGGGCTGCGTCCTCCCGATCGCCGGCTTCTTCTTCATCGGCAATCCGGAGTTCGCGGGACCGATCCTCGGCATCTCCGCCGACGCCGCAGGCCCGGCGATCCTGTTCGACCTCGTGACCACGGTGCAGGCGCACCTTCCGCAGAACGCCTTCGTCACGTCCTTCGGCATCCTGCTCATCGGCCTCGTCGCCGGACTCGACGGGTCCGGATTCAGCGGACTGCCCCTCACCGGTGCGCTGTCGGGTGCTCTCGGCCCGGCCGTCGACGTCGACCCGTCGACGCTCGCGGCGATCGGTCAGATGGGCAACATCTGGGCCGGTGGCGGTGTCATCATCGCGTGGTCCTCGCTGGTCGCGGTGGCCGGTTTCGCCCGGGTGCCCGTGCTCGATCTCGCCCGCAAGTGCTTCCTGCCGGTGATGGCGGGTCTGATCCTCTCGACCGTCTTCGCAGTGCTGGTGTTCTGACGACGGCGCGTGTTCCGACGGAAACGACCGGGTCCCTGCTTCAGGGGCCCGGTCGTTCCGGCAGGGTCAGGATCCGGTAGCCGAGTTCGTGGAGACGGCGGTGCTCGGTCCAGCGCTCCCGGGTCCACGCCGGCTCGGTGTGTGCGGCGATGACGGCCGCGGTAGTGGAGGCGTGTAGGTCGAACTCGAGGTCGCGGCGCAGTTCGGGCAGCTCGCGCGCGTCCGACGACGCGGCGATCCTCGTGACGGCGTCGCGCACGCGGCCGTCGGCGAAGTCGAGGACGCGGCGGTGGGCCCGGGGGAGCACACCCCACAGCACCGCGAGCGCGACGAGGACTCCGACGACGGTCTCGAGGAAGCGGTCGCGCGCGACCGTCACCAGATCGCCGGGGGCGCCCAATCCGCCGAGGACGACGACGAGCGGGGTGATGAAGACCATCGCCAGGCCGTAGTTCCGCACCAGGAACATCTCGGTGCCCGCCATCACCGCGGCCAGCACCGCGACGAGGGCGATCCCACCCGGATGGAAGGGCGTCAGGCAGGCGACCAGGACGAGCCCGAGCACGGTGCCGAGGAAGCGGTGCGCCGCCCGGTAGGAACCGAGGATCCGATCCGGTCCCTGGTGCAGGATCATCGCGGCCGTGATGACCGCCCAGTCGGGGCGTCCGACACCCAGTGCGATGGCGATCGTCCCGGCGACCGGTCCCGCGACGAGCAGGCGCACGGCGATCGTCGCCGACCGGCTGCGCAGGTGCGCGGCACGCGCGAGGCGGTACCGCACGGAGGGACGTCGCAGCGGGGTCCGCAGCCGCAGGTCGTCCTCGGGAACCGCCTCGTCCCGCGGACGCTCGTCCAGTGTCTCCGCGCATCGGAGGTGCGCCGCGCACAGTGCTTGCTCCAGCGGATGCCCCGAGCCGACGAGCCCGGCGTCGTGCAGGCACTGCCACGCCGCGTGCAGATCGTGGACCGCGGCGCGGCGATTCCCGGGGGAGTTCTCCTCGAGGACCGCGTCGACGGCGGCGACCGCAGCGGCCACCGCGGTGCGTTCCGGAGTCCGTGGCCGGAACGGAGCACCGGACAGGGAGACCACGACGGCCGTCCCCGCTCCGATCGCCGTCCATGCCGAGACCGTCGGGACGGACACCCCCAGCGCGGGGAGAGCGGATGCGATCTCGAGGGACAACAACATCAGGAACGCGCCGGGCGCACCCATCCGCAGCGCGTCGACGACGAAGGCGCACCCCGCGACGGTCACCGTCATCGCCGCGACGACCACCAGGTACCACCACGCCGGCCCGCCTGCGGCCAGCTCGTGATGGACCACCGACCCTGCGAGGGCACCGATCGTCGCCAGCGTCACGAGCACCGTCCCGATGACGGCGACCGCTCGGGCACGGACACGATAGGGGCGCTGCTCGCCGTAGACGACGGCGAAGGCACCGAGTGTGGCGATGGCGGAGACGGCACCGAAGCCGAGGGCGACACCCACGAGACCGGGTACCGCGACGGTGGCGGCTGCGCGTGCGGCGCCGGGCCACCGGCGTCCCTGCCTGGGAACCGACAGTATCGCCGTCCGCAACGGGGCGGGCGTGGGCAGCGGCAGGTCGACGACCCGATGATCTCCGCTCGCTTCCGCCACGTCGTACCACCTTAGGAACCGGCGGGGCAGTGTCTCCCGTCGGCAGGCGCGCATGAGGCGCAGGTCACTGGGCTGATCCGCCACATTTCCCGACGGAATATCCGCCCCGGAATTCCGCGACGTTCGAATTGCGAACGTATCGAATTCGTCTGTTGAAAATGCATCGACTCGCATATTTCTCGTAAATGGGATAGAAGAGGGGAGCGCCTGTTTCGAAGTCGGGAGAAATTCGCCCGGCCCCGTGAAAGGACATTTCATGACACTCAATGTTGTGCTGTTGTTACTGGTACTGGCTGCGGCATTCGCATCCGTCGCCGCTCTTCATTCGGCGGACGAGCGCCGCACCCGAAATCCCTGAGTGAATTCGGAGTGACGCGGATCCGGCAGCCCACGGAAATATCCGCGTCGACATCCTCCGATCGGGGGGAGGTTGTGTGCGTTTTCGTCGGGAGAATCGCACACAACCTCCCCCTCGTTCGTCCTGCCCGGAGAGGGCGCGAGCGGTGGTCCCGGAAGGTCGGGACGGCCGTCCCTTCCACCCGGGACACCGGGCGCCGGATCGTTCCTTCCACGACGCGCAGGGCGTCGCACCGATCCGAAGGGACCCTTATGAACACTCTCGGCACCGAGACCGAACCCCTCGCGCCGATCGCCCCCGACCGTCGTGGCCCCGGTTCGCTCTGGGCGTGGACGGGTGCGGTTGCCGGACTCGCCGGCGTCGTGGGCATCCAGGCGAGCATGGCGATGAGCGCGGCGTACAACGAGCGTACCGCCGGCAACGCGGTGGCGATCATGACCGAGTTCGCCGGGCAGCGCACGGCCATGCTCGTCATGCACCTGACGTTGATGGTGTCGACGACGCTGCTGCTCGTCTTCGCCGCCGGACTGCAGCGTCGGCTGCGCGCGGGCACTCCGGAGTTCAGCCTCGTGCCGACGGTCGCGGCATTCGGTCTCGTGCTCACCTCGATCGCGACCCTCATGGGCACCGGGCTCGACACCGAGTTGCTGTTCGGCCTCGGCAACACCGATCGGATGGTGCCCGAGGTGGCGGTCTTCGCCTCGCACTGGATGGGCACCATCCCGTGGCTGTGGGTCGGTGCCGGAGTGAGCGGCATCGCGGTCGCGGTGGCCGCCCTGCGTCACCGCGCGGCACCCCGGTGGATCGGTTGGGCGAGCGTCGTTCTCGGTGGTCTGACCCTGCTCCTCGGCATCTCCCCGCTGCAGTACATGGCGGGCTTCACCGGCCCGGTGTGGGTGCTGGTGGCCGGAGTCGGATTCGCCCTCGCGGACCGGCGTGCACGTTAGTGCCACTGCGAGCAGCCCAGCGGCGTATACCGGCCGCATCGAGGACACAGTGGTGCATACTCACCGCACCATGAAGGGCACAGTCGGCACAGTCGCGACGAACGGATCGGCGGGTACCGGGGCTCCGGTACCCGCCGCCGTCGTGGCCGTCGCCTCCTGGTTGCTCGCCGTCGCGGCCGTCGTCGTGTTCGTCGCGGCCCGGCCCGCGCTCGATTCCGACCAGCTGTTCTTCCTCGTCGACGTGGTCGGAGCCGCCGTCTACGGGACGGTCGCCGGGGTGATCCTCGCCCGCCGGGTCCACGCCGTGCCGATCCTGCTGGCCGTCGCGTCGATCGGTGTCGGCGTGGCAGCGGTGTCCTACAGCTGGACACAGCTCGCCCTCGTCCGCCCCGAACTGCCCGTCGGATTCCTCGGGCCACTGCAGAACACCACCTGGATCCCCGGGACGCTCGCGTTGTTCCTCGTGGTTCCGTGGCTCGTCCGCGACCGCCCGGCAGATCCCGTGATACGAGCCGGGATCGGCCTCGGCATCCTGACGATCGCATGGTTCTTCTGGGCGCGCACATTCACCGACATCGCCGACATCCGGTTCGTCGGACCCGTTGTGGCGGTAGGCTTCCTGACTGCCGGGCACGTCGAGTGGCGGCGCCGCCACGCCCCCGACGGCGAACGGTCCGGGACGGGATGGCTCGCGCTCGGCAGTGCCCTGATGACGGCCTCGTACATCCCGCTGGCGGTCCCGGACGTGCCGTGGATGCTCACGCCGTTACTCCACCTCGCGACGCAGGCCTTCTATCCGGTCGCGATCCTCGCCGTCGTACTGCGCCAACGACTCTGGGGCATCGACCTCGCCGTCGGCCGTGCCGCGCTCGCCGGCAGTCTCACCGCCGTGCTCGTCACCTGC
Source organism: Rhodococcus sp. PD04 (assembly GCF_035918275.1). Classification (NCBI taxonomy): domain Bacteria; kingdom Bacillati; phylum Actinomycetota; class Actinomycetes; order Mycobacteriales; family Nocardiaceae; genus Rhodococcus; species Rhodococcus sp. PD04. The sequence continues at coordinate 392,650 of NZ_CP142143.1, forward strand.
TATCTCGCGGTGACGGTCGCGGTGTCGTTGGTGCTCCCGAACGAATCGGTCTTCGCCCAGGCGGTCGCCGCCACCGCCGTCGCGCTGGCCGTGCAGCCGGTGCGGATGTGGCTCGGCCGGAAGGTGCACCGCCTCGTCTACGGCGACGGCGTCGACCCGGCACGCGCGGTCCGGATTCTCGGGCGGCACTTCGCCGGTGCCGATTCCCCCGACCTGCTGCTGGGCGAACTCGCCGCCGGCATCGGTACCGCACTGCGCCTCGAATCGGTCGAGGTGCGCCGAGGCGGCGACGTGATCGCACGCTGGGGGACCGCGACCGGACCCGTCGAGGAGGTGCCGGTCGGTTCCGGCGACGCCACCCTCGCCGTCACCGCACCCCCGGGCGAATCACTCGGGACACGCAGCCGGCGGGCGCTCACCGAACTCGCGACCGTCGTCGACGCCGGTCTCGTCGTCCTGCGGTCGGCCGAGGACCTCGAAGACGCACGTCGACGCCTCACCGAGGTGAGACTCGAGGAACGCCGCACCATCCGCCGCGAATTGCACGACGGCCTCGGCCCGTCGCTCGCCGGAGTGCGGCTCGGCCTGCAGGGCGCACGCAATCTCGTCACCACCGATCCGGACGCCGCGGCCGGACTCGTCGACGAACTGCTCCGCGAACTCGACCGGCAGGTCGACGGTGTGCGCGAACTGTCGCGCAGCCTGCTCCCCCCGGTCCTCGACGAACTCGGCCTCACCGCAGCACTCGACGAACTCGTGATCACCCACGCCCGCGCGGGATTCCGTGTCGACCTGCAGTCCGACCTCCCCGCCGGGATGTCCGGGCCGATCGCGTGGGCCGCCTACGGCATCGCCTCCGAGGCGATCATCAACGCGCGGAGGCATTCCGGTACCGACGAATGCACGGTGCGGGTCGCGGCGGAGGGTGACGTGCTGGTCCTCGACATCGTCGACGACGGACGAGGACTCGCGACCGACGCACGCGTCGGGGTGGGGACGCAGAGCATGCGGGAACGGGCCCGGGAGGTCGGTGGAACGGTGGGCATCGAGCCCGGTGACCTCCGCGGTGTCGTGGTGCGGGCACGGCTACCCTGGTCCGAATCATGAGCGACAACGGAGCGATACGCGTTGCGGTCGTCGACGACCATCCCGTCTTCCGCCTCGGTATGGCGGCACTGCTGGGCACCCTCGACGGGATCGACGTCGTGTGCCAGGCGAGCTCGGTGCGGGAGGCGCTCGAGGTCGTGACCGCCGACGTCGACGTCGTGCTCATGGACATCGAACTCGGCGACGGCTCGGGAATCGACGCGACCCGCAGCATCCTCCAGAAGGCACCGGGCACCCGGATCCTGATGGTCACCATGCACGAGGACAAGGACATCCTCGTCGCATCCATCCGCGCCGGGGCGTCGGGCTATCTCGTCAAGGGAGCCGATCCGTCGGGGGTCGAACGGGCGATCCGGGCCGTGGCCGACGGCGAGATGATCGTCGGTGCAGCGGTCGCGGCGAAAGCCCTTGCGGCGGTCGCGACCTCCCTCAACACGTCGGCGGCGTTCCCGGATCTCACCGAACGGGAGCGGGAGATCCTCGATCTCGTGGCCCGCGGACTCGACAACACCGCGATCTCCCGCCGGCTCGTGCTCAGTCAGAAGACGGTGCGCAACCACGTGTCGAACATCCTGGGCAAGATCGGTGCCGCCGACCGGGCGAGTGCGATCGTCCGGGCGCGGGAAGCCGGCCTCGGTATCGACTGACGCTGCGCTCGGTATCGACCGACGTGCTGCTCAGGGGGTGACGGTCGTGACGAACGACATCCGGTCGCCGCGGTAGAGCGACCTGCGCTCCTCGATCGGAGCGTCGTCCTCGTCGTACGAGATCCGCTCGAGCAGCAGCATGGGTGTGCGCGTGTCGGCGTCGAGCAGCGCCGCCTCGCGCGCATCCGGCAGCGTGGTCTCGATCCGCTCGACCGCCCGCGCGAACGTGATCCCGTAGGAACGGATCGCGGCGTACAGCGACGACGACGGATCCAGCGTTCGGCGCAGATCCGGAAAGCGGTGTGCGGGAAGGCGCGTGCGTTCGAGTCCGACGTGCACTCCGTCGGTGAGCAGGACACGTTCGAGTTCGAGGACGGGGTCGCCGGGTCCGAGGCCGAGACGGCAGGCCAGTTCGTCGTCGGCGGCGAGGTCGGTCCACGCGACGAGCACACGCCCGGCGTTACGCCCTTCGAGCAGGGCGGCCTCGGTGTAGGAACCGATGACGAGGGGTTGGACGATCTTCGGTCCGGCGACGACGGTGCTGCGGCCCCGTCGTTCGATGCGACCGTCGACGAGCAGTTCGCGCAGTGCCTGACGGACCGTTTCGCGGGCGACGTCGAACCGGGTGGCGAGATCGCGCTCGGAAGGGACCTGATCTCCCACGCTGAGCTGGTCGAGGAGGCACTCGACCTGGCGGCGCACGATCTGGTGCTTGAGCGTGCGCGCTTCGCGAACGACGGAGGCCACGTATCAAGCGTAGCCGGATTCCGGTCCACACCAACTGTTCACCACACCGGGCGCCGGAAGCCGGCAGCGCCCTGCGACGACGGACCCGTGGGCAGAGCCTGCCGCCGTGCCCGTTCCCGTCGGTGCGCTGGGGAAAGTGCTGTAAACGGGGCGGGATGGTGGGTGGCGATGCCTGTATGGGGCGGTGTCCGGACGTTCGGTTCGGTCACGGACACCGATCGCTTCGGTCCTTACCGCCGAGGGCCGTCCGCTTCTACCGTGGTGGAGGTTGGGCACGGCGGCCCTCTGCAGGGCCGTGGGTGCCATCGCTCCGCAAGCACGGGAAGGAACCTGCGCACTGTGACCACCGAGGCATTCATCTATGAAGCCATCCGAACACCACGCGGCCGAGGCAAGAAGACGGGCTCGCTGCATTCCGTCAAGCCGATCTCCCTGGTTACGGGCCTGATCGACGAGCTGCGTGTTCGCTTCCCCGACCTCGACGAGAACCGCATCTCCGACCTGATCCTCGGTGTCGTCGGCCCCGTCGGCGACCAGGGTGCCGACATCGCCCGCACCGCGGTCACCATCGCGAACCTGCCGGTCACCACGGGTGGCGTGCAGATCAACCGCTTCTGCGCGTCGGGCCTCGAGGCCGTCAACATGGCTGCGCAGAAGGTCCGCTCGGGCTGGGACGAGCTCGTCCTCGCCGGTGGCGTCGAGTCGATGTCCCGCGTGCCCATGGGCTCCGACGGTGGCGCGTGGATGCTCGATCCCGCCACCAACTACGACAGCTACCTGGTTCCCCAGGGCATCTCCGCCGACCTCATCGCGACCATCGAGGGCTTCACCCGCGAGGACGTCGACGCCTACGCACTGCGCTCGCAGCAGCTCGCGGCGGCAGCCTGGTCCGGCGGCTACTTCTCCAAGTCGGTCGTCCCGGTCAAGGACCAGAACGGCCTGACCATCCTCGACCAGGACGAGCACATGCGTCCGGACACGACCCTCGAGGGTCTGGCCAAGCTGCAGCCGTCGTTCGCGACCATCGGTGAGATGGGCGGCTTCGACGCCGTCGCGCAGCAGAAGTACCACTTCGTCGAGAAGATCAACCACGTCCACCACGGCGGCAACAGCTCGGGCATCGTCGACGGCGCGGCACTCGTGCTCGTCGGTTCCGAGCAGGCCGGCAAGGACCTCGGTCTGACCCCGCGTGCCCGCGTCGTCGCCACGGCCACCTCCGGTGCCGACTCGACGATCATGCTCACCGGCCCCACGCCGGCCGCGCACAAGGTTCTCGCCGCGGCGGGCCTGACGGTCGACGACATCGACCTGTTCGAGATCAACGAGGCCTTCGCCTCGGTCGTCCTGAAGTTCCAGAAGGATCTGAACATCCCGGACGAGAAGCTCAACGTCAACGGCGGCGCCATCGCGATGGGCCACCCGCTCGGCGCCACCGGCGCCATGATCACCGGCACCATGATCGACGAGCTCGAGCGCCGCGGAGCCAAGCGCGCCCTCGTCACCCTGTGCATCGGTGGCGGCATGGGTGTGGCCACCATCATCGAGCGCGTCTGACACCGGAAGGAATCTGAACAACAGTGAGCGACAACATGATTTCCTGGGAGAAGGACGCCGACGGCATCGTCGTGCTGACCCTCGACGACCCCAACCAGGGCGCCAACACGATGAACGAGCTGTACAAGGCGTCGATGAAGGCCACCGTCGACCGCCTGTACGAGGAGCAGGACTCCATCACCGGTGTGGTGATCACCTCCGCGAAGAAGACCTTCTTCGCCGGCGGCGACCTGCGCAACATCATCGAGATCGGCCCCGAGGACGCGCAGGCCGCGTTCGACGAGGTCCAGGGCATCAAGGCCGACCTGCGTCGCCTCGAGACCCTCGGTAAGCCCGTCGTCGCCGCTATCAACGGCGCGGCTCTCGGTGGCGGTCTCGAGATCGCCCTCGCGACGCACCACCGCATCGCCGCCGACGTCAAGGGTGTCCAGATCGGCCTGCCCGAGGCCAGCCTCGGCCTGCTCCCCGGTGGCGGTGGCATCACCCGCACCGTGCGCCTGCTCGGCATCCAGACCGCTCTGCTCTCGGTTCTGCTGCAGGGCAACAAGTACAACGCCGTCAAGGCCAAGGAGATCGGCCTGATCCACGACGTCGTGGGCAGCGTCGAGGAGCTCGTCCCGGCCGCGAAGGAATGGATCAAGGCCAACCCCGAGGGCGGCGTCCAGCCGTGGGATGTCAAGGGTTACAAGATCCCCGGTGGCACCCCGGCCAGCCCGGCCCTCGCCGCGAACCTCCCGGCCTTCCCCGCGAACCTGCGCAAGCAGATCAAGGGTGCCCCGATGCCGGCTCCGCGCGCCATCATGGCCGCTGCCGTCGAGGGCTCGCAGGTCGACTTCGACAACGCCTCGACCATCGAGTCGCGGTACTTCGTCGAGCTCGCCACCGGCCAGGTCGCGAAGAACATGATCCAGGCGTTCTTCTTCGACATGCAGTCCATCAACTCGGGCGCTTCGCGTCCGAAGGACGTGCCGAAGCGTGAGATCAAGAAGGTCGGCGTTCTCGGCGCCGGCATGATGGGCGCAGGCATCGCGTACGTCTCCGCCAAGGCCGGTTTCGACGTCGTCCTCAAGGACGTCACCCTCGAGGCCGCCGAGCGTGGCAAGAACTATTCGGAGAAGATCGAGGCCAAGGCCCTCTCGCGTGGCAAGACCACCGAGGAGAAGTCGAAGGCTCTGCTCGACCGCATCAAGCCGACGGCCGACGCCGCCGACTTCGCGGGTGTCGACTTCGTCATCGAGGCCGTCTTCGAGAACACCGAGCTCAAGCACAAGGTGTTCCAGGAGATCGAGGACATCGTCGATCCCGACGCGCTGCTCGGTTCGAACACCTCGACGCTGCCCATCACCGGTCTCGCGACCGGCGTCAAGCGTCCCGAGGACTTCATCGGTATCCACTTCTTCTCGCCGGTCGACAAGATGCCGCTGGTCGAGATCATCAAGGGTGAGAAGACCTCCGACGAGGCCCTGGCCCGCGTGTTCGACTACACGCTCGCGATCCGCAAGACCCCGATCGTCGTCAACGACAGCCGCGGCTTCTTCACCTCGCGCGTGATCGGCACGTTCGTCAACGAGGCCATCGCCATGCTCGGCGAAGGCATCGAGCCCGCGACCATCGAGCAGGCCGGTTCGCAGGCGGGCTACCCGGCTCCGCCGCTGCAGCTGACCGACGAGCTGAACATGAAGCTCATGCAGAAGATCGCGAAGGAGACCGAGGAGGCCGCCAAGCAGGGCGACACCAAGCTCGGCGCCTCGCGGCACCCCGCACTCGACGTCGTCGACTGGATGATCGAGCAGGGCCGTCCGGGCCGCCTCGAGAAGGCCGGCTTCTACGAGTACGACGAGAACGGCAAGCGTCAGGGCATCTGGCAGGGCGTGCGCGATCACTACAAGACCGAGGCGACGCTCGATGTGCCGCTGCAGGATCTGATCGACCGCATGCTCTTCGCCGAGGCGATCGAGACCCAGAAGTGCTTCGACGAGGGTGTTCTCGAGACCACCGCGGACGCCAACATCGGCTCGATCTTCGGCATCGGCTTCCCGGCCTGGACCGGTGGTGTCGCTCAGTACATCGTCGGCTACCCGGGTGGCAAGGAAGGTTTCGTCAAGCGCGCCGAGGAACTCGCCGCCAAGTACGGCGAGCGCTTCAACCCGCCGGCGTCGCTGCGCAGCTGACGCACACGACGGTTGTACGGAAGGACTCCCGACGCCACGGCGTCGGGAGCCCTTCCCGTTCGCGTTCTTCTGTTGTCGTGCCGGCCGGGCGACTAGGCGACCCACCAGGGCCGCAGCGGCGTCTGCGGCTTCTTGTCGTCGCCGAGCTTGACCGCGAGCACCTGGTGCAGCTGCACCACGTTGCGTTCGAAGCCGAGGCGGGAGCCGGCCATGTACAGACCCCACAGGCGGGCGGTGCCCTCACCGACCTCGGCGACGCAGGCCTCCCAGTGCTTCTCGAGGTACTCGCACCACCCCTTCAGCGTCAGGGCGTAGTGCTCGCGCAGGTTCTCCTCGTGCATCACCTCGAAGCCGATGTTCTGCGCCTCGGTGATGATGCGGCCCGAACCGGTGAGCTCCCCGTCGGGGAAGACGTACCGGTCGATGAAACCACCGGCCTTGGCGCGGGTGTTGTTGGTCGGCCGGGTGATGCAGTGGTTCAGCAGCAGACCGCCCACCCGCAGCTTGCTGTGGAGGAACCGGAAGTACGCCGGGTAGTTGGCGACACCGATGTGCTCGGTCAGGCCGATCGACGAGATGGCGTCGAACCCGCCCTCGGGCACGTCGCGGTAGTCGGAGTGCCGGACCTCTGCCAGCTCGCTCAGACCCTCCTCGGCGATGGCCTTCTGTGCCCACTCGGCCTGCTCCTTGGAGAGCGTCACGCCGAGGGCCTTCACGCCGCGACGAGCGGCGTAGCGCACCATTCCGCCCCAGCCGCAACCGATGTCGAGCAGACGGTCGCCCGGCTTCAGCCGCAGCTTCTCGAAGACCAGACGGTACTTGTTCTCCTGGGCGTCCTCGAGGCTCTGGTTCTCGGATTCGAAAACAGCGCAGGTGTACGTCATCGAAGGCCCGAGGACGTACTCGTAGAACTCGTTGGACACGTCGTAGTGATGGTGGATGACCTCGGCGTCGCGCGACTTCGAGTGGCGCAGACCCTCGGCGATGCGGCGCCAGCGCGGCAGGTGCTCCTGCGGCGGCGGTGCGATCGGCTTGAGCAGTTCGGTGCCGAGCGACCGGGCGATCTGCGCGAGAATCCGTGCCGGGGGGCGCTCGAAGTGCAGGTCGCCGAGCGAGGCGAGCAACTCGTAGGGGTTGCCGGGATGCACACCCTTGGCCTGGAGATCGCCCGAGATGTACGCCCGGGCCATGCCCAGATCGCCGGGGGCCGTGGCGATGTACGTCGCGCCCTTGGGCGATGCGAGATGCAGACCGTACGGGGAGTCCTCCGGCCCCGCGGCCGAACCGTCGTAGGCCGTGAAGCGCAGCGGCATGTCGCCGCCGGTCACGATCTCGACGATCTGGGCGAGCGCGAGTTTGTCCTCGGTGGACCGATCGTTCTCGGTCTTGAATATGGTCACTTTCTTTGCACCGCCTTCGAGAAGAGGTCCAGTAGACGGGACCGAGGGTCGTATTTCTGTTTGAGGGCGGGGTATTCACCACCGCCGTAATACAGTTTCTCGAACTCGTCCTTCGAGTAATAGGAGTCCGAGTAGAGCGATTTGTGCCCGTCGAGTTCGGCGACCTTCTTCTCGATCAACCGGTTGGCGGCGCCCTCCTCGGCGCCGGGCACGATGGGAACGGACGACCAGAACCCGACGTTCACATAGGCGCGCTTCGGCTCGAGCGGGTACAGCGGCCACGGACGCTGGGGGTCCGCGGTGCTCGGACGCCGGCCGTCCGGGGCCGACTCGATGTCGCGCAATTTCAAGGGGCACAACCAGATCGGCTCGATGGGGATTTCGTCGAGGAACCACTCGACGAACTCCCGCGTGCGTTCGAGCGGGACCTCGATGTCCTGCACGACGCGCTCGCGGGGCGGATTGCCCTTGCGCGCCTCGATCCGGTCGGCCACCGAGTACTTGTGGTCGAGCGCGATGAGCTTCCAGTAGAAACTGCTGCGCAGCAACTGCTTCGGCCACATCCGGCGGATCTTCGGGTTCTGGGCGCCGAAAGCCCGTGAGCACCAGAACCAGTCGGTGTCCCACCGCCACAGATAGTCGCGGATCGTGAGCCGATCCTCCTTGGGGCGGTTGACGGAGACGTGCTGGATCGACCGGTAGTAGATGTCCTGCCCGGTGTAATCGCTGACGGGACCCGGCTCGTCGGTCTGTGTGCCGAGCGTCAGGTAGCTCTCGGTCGCAGAGAAGACGACACCGTCGAGATAGTCGACCGGTGTGCCGTCCCAGGTTCGTTCGTCGACGATCCGCGCGAGGGCGGACTGCAGATCGGCGATCGTGTCGAAACGCAGGTGACGCAGTGCGACGAAACGCTTCACCGGTTCGAGTTCGATGCGCAGGCGCGTGGCGTACCCGAGCGAACCGTACGAGTTGGGGAAGCCGTGGAACAGATCGGCGTGCTCACCCTCGGGGCGGGCCGTGATGATCTCGCCGGACCCGGTGAGGATGTCCATCTCGAGCACGGACTCGTGGGGGAGGCCGTTGCGGAAGGAGGTCGACTCGATGCCGAGCCCGGTGACGGCGCCGCCGAGCGTGATGGTCTTCAGCTGCGGGACGACCAACGGCGCGAGGCCGTAGGGCAGCGTCGCGTCGACGAGGTCCTCGTAGGTGCACATGCCGGCGACGTCGGCGGTGCGTGCCTGAGGGTCGACGGAGATGACACCGCCGAGACCGGAGACGTCGAGCCTCGGCGCGTTCACCGCGGCGCGCGCTCGGAAGAGGTTCGACGTCTTCTTCGCGAGTCGCACGGGCGCGTCGGCCGGAATCGCGCTGTACGAGCGCAGCAGGCGGTCGACACCCTGACGGTGTACCGCCTCCCCGTACGGGACCTTCACACCTGACGATCTCGGCATCTGCATTCGACTCCTCGGAGCGGCGCATCAGTGGGCACGTCCACAATAGACCCGGCGGTCGCATCCGTCCCGGAACGCGCGAGGCAGGATGGATGTAGTCGTCACAGGCACATTCGAGCCCGCATCAGCACGGAAGAAGCAGAAGGAGTCGTTCATGGCACAGGTCAGTGCAAGCAGTTCGATCCAGTTGGCGGCAGCTCCCGAGGCGGTGCTCACCGCCCTGGCCGACTACGAGACCGTGCGTCCGCGCATCCTCACCGAGCACTACCGCGACTACCGCGTGATATCCGGCGGTCGCGGCGACGGCACCGTCGTGCACTGGATCCTCCAAGCCACGGAGAAGCGCCAGCGCGACGTGCAGGCCACCGTGTCGGTGAAGGGCAGTACCGTCACGGAGACGGATGCCAACTCCTCGCTCGTGACGACCTACAGTGTCGTGCCGAACGGGACGGGTTCGACGGTCGTGGTGCTCACGCAGTGGAAGGGCGCCGGAGGCGTCAAGGGCTTCTTCGAGAAGACGTTCGCGCCGCTCGGCCTGAAGAAGATCCAGCAGCAGATGCTCGAGAACCTGAAGAAGGAAGTCGACTGAGCCCGGTTCCGTCGACCTCGGCGTCTGTGCCGACCCCGATGCGCGGCGACTAGGCTGGCATCACAAACGTGCAGAAAGGACGTGCCGTGCAACCCGGTGGTGGAATGCCCGACATGCAGCAACTCCTCGCTCAGGCCCAGCAGATGCAGCAGCAGCTCGTGGCTGCGCAGAACGAGATGGCGCAGGCGGAGGTCACCGGCCAGGCCGGCGGTGGTCTCGTCACGGCGACGGTGAAGGGCACGGGCGAGGTCGTGTCCGTGAAGATCGATCCGAAGGTCGTCGACCCCGAGGACGTCGAGACCCTGCAGGATCTCGTGGTCGGTGCGATCGCCGACGCCTCGGCGAAGGCCCAGGACATCGCGGCCGAGAAGCTCGGTCCGCTCGCGGGTGGGCTCGGCGGCGGAATCCCCGGCCTGCCCGGTTTCTAGAGGTCGGCGTTGTACGAAGGACCGGTACAGGACCTCATCGACGAGCTGGGCAAGCTTCCGGGCGTCGGCCCGAAGAGTGCCCAGCGCATCGCGTTCCATCTGCTCTCGGTCGAGCCGCCCGAGATCGACCGCCTGCAGGCGGCGCTGCAGCGGATCCGCGACGGCGTGCAGTTCTGCGAGGTCTGCGGAACGGTCTCCGACCAGCAGCGTTGCCGCATCTGCTCCGATCCTCGCCGCGACCGCACGGTGATCTGCGTGGTCGAGGAACCGAAGGACGTGCAGGCGATCGAACGCACCCGTGAGTTCCGGGGGCGCTACCACGTCCTCGGTGGTGCGCTCGACCCTCTCAACGGTGTCGGTCCCGACCAGCTGCACATCCGCGAACTGCTCACCCGGATCGGCAACCAGGAGGACGGCATCGACGTCTCCGAGGTGATCATCGCGACCGACCCCAACACGGAGGGCGAGGCGACGGCCACCTATCTGGTGCGCATGCTGCGCGACTTCCCGGGGCTGAGCGTGACACGCCTCGCGTCGGGTCTGCCGATGGGCGGCGACCTCGAGTTCGCCGACGAGCTGACGCTCGGACGAGCGTTGTCGGGGAGGCGGGCGATGTGACCGTGCGCAGCACGGAGGCATCGCATCGGGGTGCACCCGAGAAGCGTCGCCGAACTTCCGACGAGACCAGGAAGCTGATCATCGATGCTGCCGGTAAGGCGTTCGCGACGCGCCCCTACCGCGACATCACGCTCAAGGACATCGCGGAGGAAGCGGGCGTCAGCGCACCGCTGATCATCAAGTACTTCGGCTCGAAGGAGCAGTTGTACGAGGAGCTCGTCGACTTCCAGTACGGCGCGCAGGTGCTGTTCGACGGGCCGCTCGAGAGTCTGGGGGAGCGGATGGTCGCGATGCTCGCCCGCCCGCTCGAGCCCTACAAGCCGCTGTCGATGAACATCCTCTTCATGAGCGGGGGCAGCGAGGAGAGCAACCGCATGCTCCGCGACAACTACTCCACGCAGATGGTCGACGCTCTCGCCGCGCGGCTTCCGGGGCCGGACGCCCGTCTCCGGGCCGAGCTGGCGATGTCGGCGGTGATGGGTTTGGCGATCATGCGCCGCCGCATGATGCAGGAGCGCGCGACCGGAACGGTCGAGGAGGTGGTGGCGCTGTACGCGCCGCTGGTCCAGCGATTGCTCGACGGAGACAGTTCTTAGCGGCACGAATGACCTTGGTCACTCCTCTTGAGGGTAAATAGCCGTTCACCTAATGTGGTGAACGGCTATTTACCTATTGGCGAGGAGGGGGTGTCGATGTCGATCTCGCTCCCCCTGCGCCTGCACGTGTCGGGTAGGTCCGCCTCCGCGCCGACCCGCTCGGTCCCCGGAACGAAGACGGCGAGCGGACCGGCGGAGAAGAAGACACGCGACCTGCGGCATCTCGTCTTCCCGGTTCTCGCGGTCGGTGCCGTCTTCCAGGCCATCATGCAGACCGTCATGGTCCCGCTCCTGCCGAGCATGCCGGGCTTCACCGGCGCCGGAACCACCGCGGTCTCGTGGTTGGTGACGAGCACCCTGCTGGTCGGTGCGGTGATGACGCCGATCTTCGGCCGTCTCGCCGACATGATCGGCAAGAAGCGGATGCTCCTCATCGCGTTCTCGCTCATGACCCTCGGCTCGCTGATCTGCGCGCTGACCTCCGACATCGGATTGCTCATCTTCGCCCGCGGCCTGCAGGGCGCCGGCGCGGCGGTGCTGCCGATCGGCATGGCGATCCTCCGCGAGGTCCTGCCCCGCGATCACGTGGAGCGCTCGATCGCGATGCTCAGCTCCACCCTCGGCATCGGCACCGCGGTCGGCATCCCGTTCGCGGCCGCCATCGTCCAGTTCGCCGACTGGCACCTGCTCTTCTGGATCACCGCCGCGATCGGTGCCGGTGTGGCCCTCGCGGCGTGGATCGTCATCCCGGAATCGGACACCCGCACCGGCGGTCGTTTCGACGCCGTGGGCGCCGCCGGCCTGTCCGCAGCGCTGGTGTGCCTGCTCGTGCCCATCACCCAGGGCAGCACGTGGGGCTGGTCGAGCCCCGCGGTGCTGCTCTCGTTCGCCGCGTCGGTGCTGCTGTTCGTGCTCTGGGGCGTGCAGCAGTTGCGCAACCGCAACCCGCTCGTCGACCTGCGTGTCTCGGCCCGCCGTTCCGTCCTCGCGCCGCATCTGTCGGCACTGCTCGTCGGGTTCGCCTTCTACGGCAACACCCTCATCACCACGCAGCTGCTGCAGGCGCCGTCCGGGCACGGAGCCGGGTACGACCTGACCATCCTCCAGGCCGCCGCGTGTCAGCTCGCCGCGAGCTTCGCGATGATGATCTTCGCGATCGTGGCCTCCCGGATCACCGAACGCTTCGGCCCCAAGATCACGATCATGACCGGAGCGGTCTTCCTGCTCGCCGGTTACAGCGTCCACGCGGTGCCCGGCAAGCCGCTGTGGCTCGTGGTCGCCGCCATCTTCGTCGCGGCCATCGGCACGTCGCTCGTGTACTGCACACTGCCGGTGCTCCTGCTCGGCGCGGTGCCGCTGTCGCAGAACGCCGCGGCGAACGGCGTCAACGTCCTGCTCCGCACTGTGGGCAGCACCGTCTGCAGCGCGGTCGTCGCCTCGGTGCTCGCGGCCCACACCCTCGGCGGCGGGCTCGGCATCGGCACGGCGGGCTTCGTGATCGCCTATCTCGTGTGCGCCGGCTGCGCCGTCGTCGTCTTCGTCTCGGGGTTCGCGCTCCCGTCGAAGCAGGCCCTGCGGCCCGTCGAGAACTGAGCCCGGCCCGCTCCTCCCCGAACAGTTACGGCCCCGCACCCGGTGTGAAACCGGAATGCGGGGCCGCCCTCCTGTCCCCCAGGCCTGTCGGTGCGTCAGTGTTCGACGCCCAGATCGCTCGGACGGTAACCGAGGGGGTAACCCGGATACGTCCGGTTGGTGGCATTGCCCGCCGACAGCGACACGCGTCGCTTCGGCAGTCGCCGCACGAACGCCGACCGTGCCCGCAGCGCACCCTCGACGAACTCCGTCAGCTGCGGTGAGCTCTTCGGGAAACCGAACGCCGACGCCATGCGGTCGTCGATCAGCGCGAAGACGACCTTCTCGATGCCCTTGTTCAGCACCTTCGGGTACCACGACTGGAACAGGCGCAGCGTGTAGGTGCCGATGGCGTGGTTGTCGTCGCTGTAGGTGAACTTCTCACGCTCGTATTCGAGCTTGAACCGGTGGAACTCCTGGAACGACTCCGGGATGTCCTTGATGCCCATCCGGATGCCAACCTGGCGGTAGAAGTAGAACGACGCCAGCCGCTCCTTCGGGTGCAGACGACGCCACCCGTAACGGTCGATCCAGTCGAGCGGGTCGTACACGAAGGTCGACAGGACGTACAGCATGTCGTCGTTGTCGATCGAGTACTTGCCGTGCATCCGGTTGATGTTGCGCAGCGATTCGCGTCCCCGCTCGGCGTCGTAGCCGTGCTCGACCAGCTCGGCCATCAGCAGCGCCGTGTCGTCGTACCGCTTCTGCGGCCGCTTCTCGAACTCGCCGGTGCGAGCGAGCAGTTCCGAGATGCTGGGCACGCAGTACGTGCGGAAGAGGGCGAACTCGAGCGACCGCTGATAGTCCCACGGGAACTCGTAGCCGGCGGTGATCCGCACGATGTCCTGGTGCTGCGTGACCGGGTCGAGCTCCTCGATCACCTTGACCCAGCCCATCCGCCCACGCTTCGGGTGCGGATCCCTGTTCGGGGGCGGGAACGTGCCGGCCTTCTCGATACGTGCCTCGGGCTTTGCGACGACGGCGGCCTTCCGGCTGCGAGTGCGCGGGGGAGTGGTCGTCATCGGCTCACCTTCCGTGCATGAACTTGAGCATCGCCTGCGAGATCTTCAGGTCGCGCTCCGGACGCTCGAGGCTCATGAGCTTGAGCGGCGAGCTGAACTTCGCCACCGTGACGGACTTGGGACGGCTGAACTCGCGCAGGCCGTCGGCGCCGTGGATGCGGCCGAAGCCGGACTCTCCGATGCCGCCGAAGGGCAGCGAGGCGATGGCGGCGAAGCCGAGCACCGAGTTGACCGACACCATGCCGTTGCGCAGGCGCTCGGCGAGCTGACGGCCCTTCTTCTTGTTGCGCGTGAAGATCGACGCGCCGAGACCGTAGTTCGTGCCGTTCGCGCGCTCGACGGCCTCGTCGAGGTCGCGGACCTTGTTGACGACGACCGTCGGACCGAAGGTCTCCTCGCACACCGCGGCCGAGGTCTCGGGCACGTCGGTGAGGATGACGGGCTCGACGATGCGTTCCTGCACCGATTCGAGTCCGCCGAGGACGGCCTTGCCACCGGACTTCAGGGCGTCCTCGATGTGGTTGCGCACGATGTCGACCTGACGGGGAAGCGTCATGGGGCCGTAGGTCGAGTTCTCGTCGCCGCCCGGCTTCGCACGCCTGACGGTGGCGGTGAGCTTGTCGAGGAACTCGCGGTAGACCGGCTCCTCGACGTAGATGCGCTCGACGCCCGCGCAGGTCTGGCCGGCATTGCCGAACGCACCGAAGGCGGCGAACTCGACGGCCTCGTCGATGTTCGCGTCGGCCGCGACGATCATCGCGTCCTTGCCGCCGCACTCGGCGACGAGCGGGGTGAGCGACTCGGCGCACACCGCCATGACCTTGCGGGCGGTGGGGCCGGAGCCGGTGAAGGCGACCTTGTCGACACCCGAACGCACGAGCGCCGAACCCGTCTCACCGAGACCGGTGACCACCTGGAAGACGGGCTGAGTGGGAGCGATCGAATTCCACTTGTCCTCGAGCCACTTCGCGACCCCGGGGGTGAGCTCGCTCGGCTTGAACACGACGGCGTTGCCGGCGGCCAGCGAGTAGGCGATCGAACCCATCGGGGTGTACACCGGGTAGTTCCAGGGGCCGATCACGCCGATGACACCGAGCGGCTTGTACTCGAGGGTCGCGGCCTGGTTGAAGCTCGCGACGCCCGAGGGCACCTTGCGGGGCTTGAGCACCTTCTTGGCGTTCTTGGCCGCCCAGTCGAGATGCTCGACCGCCAGCATGACTTCGAGGAAGGCGTCGCCGAAGGGCTTGCCGGTCTCCTTGGACACCACCGATGCGAGCGAGGTCGCGTCGGTCGCGACGGCCTTCTTGAACTCGAGGAGCCAGTCGCGGCGGCCGCGGAAGCCCTGGGCCTCCCACCAGCGGGCGGCGACGCGGGCACGCTCGACGGCCGCGCCCACGGCGGCCTCGTCGGCGATCGGATACTCGGCGATCACCTCGCCGTTCCGGGGGTCGAGGCTGGCGAAGGTGTCGGTGTTCGCTGCCGTGGATGCCTTGTCCGCGCTGCTCTTCGCGTTTTTCGGACTGGTGAGGTTCTGGGTCATATTCGACACTTCCTGGTGGACCACATCACATATATTTGATGTGATAGCTGTAGTGGACATCACATTAGGCGTTCGCGGGCCAATTGGACAACCCCCGTGCGCAGTTGTCCGGATTCCTACAGGAGACACGATGGCGGCACCGACACGCAGCCCCAGGACAGCGGCGGATCACGCTGCGGCATCCCGACGTTCGGAGGGGGCCGTGCGGCGCCGTCCGCAGCTGTCCGACGAGGTGGCCGGCCACCTCCGCGGCTCGATCATGTCCGGCGCACTGCGTCCGGGCGACTTCATCCGGCTCGACGAGACGGCGGTCGAACTCGGCGTCAGCGTCACCCCCGTCCGGGAGGCGCTGCTGACGCTGCGCGGGGAGGGGATGGTCGAATCCGCCCCGAATCGCGGGTACCGGGTCTCGCCCCTCACGCGCGGCGACATCGACGACATCTTCTGGCTGCAGGGACAGATCGCCGTCGAGCTCGCGCTCCGTGCGGTCGACCGTGCCACGCCGGCCGATCTCGAGCGTCTGGCCGAACTCAACGAGAGGCTGCGCATGCTCGTCGTCGTCCCGGAGGGGGTGACACCCGACATCGAGCGGATCGCCGACGCCGAGTTCGACTTCCATCGCGAGCTCAACCGCATCGCCGACAGCCCCAAGCTCGCGTGGTTCCTCAACACCGCCGCGCGCACGATTCCGTACCGCCTCTACGCGCGGGACGCCGAGTGGGGCACGCTCGCCATCCGGTCGCACACGAAGCTGATCGAGGCGATCGCCGCGCAGGACCACAGCGAGGTGATCACGCAGACGCTCGTGCAGTTCGAGGACGCGGCCGCGCGCCTGGTCGCCCACCGCGAGCGGGCGGGGGTCGATTCGCTCTCCGGATAGGCACTTGCCTATCTGAGTACGGGTGTGCACAATTTGTATGACAGTGCTGCACCCGTACTTTCACCATCAGGAGACCTCCGATGACGACCCACGCCGAAGAGCGCGCCCCCGCCGTCACCACCGACGAACCGGTGGCGACCCCCGCTCCGCTTCCGGCGGGCTCGGTCGAACTGGCCGACTTCGTCGGAGAGTCGATGCTCCTGCTCGGCGCCGGTGCCACGGTCCTCCTGCAGCTGGCATCGCGCGGTGTCGGGCACGGCGTCGCCGACCACAGCACCACCCTGCAGCGGCCGCTCGACCGGCTGCGCACCACGATGACCTACGTCTACGCCGTCACGCTCGGTACTCCCGAGGAGAAGAAGCAGGTCGTCCGGATGGTCAACAAGGCGCACGTCCCGGTGCGCTCGGAGACCTACAACGCCTTCGACCCCGAACTCCAGTTGTGGGTTGCCGCAACGCTGTACCGCAACGGCGTCGACATGTACCGGCGGATGTTCGGTCCTCTCACCGACGCCGACATCGAACGCATCTACCGTCAGTCCGCGGTCTACGGCACGGCCCTGCAGGTCGAGGACGACATGTGGCCGAAGACGCGGGAGGAGTTCGACAGGTACTGGGACGAGATGATCGCGACCTTCGAGGTCGACCGGAAGGTGCGTTCGTTCACCCGCGACCTCCTCACCGGCGGCGACGCCCCGCTTCCTGTTCGGGCTCTCATGCCGCTGCAGCGCTTCATGACGATCGGTCTTCTCCCGCAACGCATGCGCGACGAGTTCGCGCTGCCGTGGAGTCCGCGCGACCAGCGGCGCTTCGACCTGTTCTGGAAGGTGGTCCCGCCGATCTACCGCGCGGTGCCCAGACCCATCCGCCAACTGTCGGCCACCTACTACCTCAACGACATGCGCCGCCGGATGAAGGCGCACGGGCACGTCATCTGAGTTCTCTCCGGAGAACGACACAGTGGCCGGACGCACGTCCGGCCACTGTGTCGTTTCCCGTCGGACGATTACACAGCGCTGTCGCGTTCGAGACCGAACCAGTAGTGCTCACCGTCGTCGAACACCAGCGAGCCCTTACCGTTCATCACCCCGACGACGGTGTCGTCGTCGACCTTCTTGAAATGGTCGAAGACCGGCATGCCGTCGTAGACCATCGTCGCCGTCACCTCGCCGCGGAAGACGATCTCCCACAGGCTCGCCTCGCCGCGTCCGGTCTTCGTGTCGGAGAACAACTCGCCGTCCTCGTCGTAACACACGAGCGGCTGGACCTCGGACACAGACGCGAACGTCTTCCCGTACCACCGCGACCTGCCGAGCAGTGTGTGGGTGCGGTGCCCGGTATCGAAACTGAAGCCCTTCCACCGGTATCCGACGAGATCGTCGATACGTGCAGGAGCGAGATGCTCCCAGAGGGCGTCGAGTTCGCGAGGATCGATCCGGTCGGTGCGGGCGCGCAGTTCCTCGAGTCGCTGGACGACGTTCATGTGTTCCCCTGGATGTCGAAGGTGAGTACGGCCTTGACGACCTCGCCGGAAGCGACAGCGACGAGAGCGTCGTCGAATTTCGTGAAATCGAAGGTCTGAACGAGTTCGTCGACGGGGAAGCGCCCGTCGCGCCAGAGTGCGGCCAGTTCGGGAAGGAACCGGTGCGGATCGACGTCGCCCTCGATGACTCCGGTCAGGGTGCGACCGGACAACAGATGGGTCTGGTCGATCGAGACGGGATTGCGGCCGGCGCGCAGTCCGAGGGTGGCGCAGACGCCGGGACTGGTCAGGGACGACAGTGCCTGCTGGATCACGGATTCCGAACCCACGGACTCCACCGCGTAGTCGGCGCCACCGCCGGTGAGACGGCGCAGATGGCGTCCGAGGTCGTCGTGATCGGTGGGGGAGAGCAGCTCGGTGGCCCCGAGCGATCGCGCGAGCCCGTGCCGTCGCGGGTTGGGGTCGACCCCGATGATGTTCGCGCACCCGGCGATACGTGCCGCCATCACCGCGGCCATGCCGACGGCGCCGAGACCGAAGACGACGATCGTCGACCCCCGTTCCGGCCGCAGCACCTCGAGCACGGTTCCGGCGCCGGTCGCCAGACCGCACCCGAGCGGACCCGCCGACGCCACCGGGACATCCGCCGGCAGACGCACCGCGTTGCGTTCGGTGGCCACGACGAACGAGGAGAACGACGACTGTCCGAACCAGTTGCCGTGCACCGGTGCTCCGTCGGCGTCGCGGAGCACCGCGGTGCCGTCGCCGCGCACACCGCCGTAGTTGAGCGGGGCGAACCGCGTGCAGTAGGCGTGCCGTCCCCGGGCACAGTTGCGGCACGTGCGGCACGAGTCGAATCCGAGGACCACCCGGTCGCCGACCGCGAGATCGGTGACTGCCGAACCCACTTCGGTGACGACCCCGGCACCCTCGTGGCCCAGCACGACGGGCGTCGGGACGGGGACGCCTCCCGCGGCGGCGGTGAGATCGGTGTGGCAGATCCCGACCCCGTGAACCTGGACGAGCACTTCGTCGTCGCGCAGTTCGGGCACGGTCACCGTCTCGAGCCGCAGCGGTGCGCCGTACTCGCGGAGTACCGCGGCGGTCGCGGTGCGGGTCATCCCGCCGCCTCCGGCGAAGCGGTGCCGCCGAGCAGCACCGAGAGCATCAGCTGCTGTACCCGGCGTTGCCGGGAGGGGGTGGGCAGGAAGTGCACGAGGTTGCCGGTGTCGAGCACGAGGTTGAGCGCGGCGTGCACGAGGAAACGGCACTCGACGGCGGGCAGTTCGGGGCGTAGCTCGCCGACCAGCCGGGCCCATTCCTCGATGTTGAGGCGCTGGATGTTCCGCAGGTCGCTGCGGTGGTGCGCGGGCAGATTGCCGACCTCGGCGAAGTACACCGACATCAGTTCGCTGTTCTCGAACGACATCCGGACGTACACCTCGGTGAGGACGTCGAGGGCCTGCGCGGAGGTCGTCGAGTCGGCGAGCGCCTCGCCGATGATCATCGCGACGCGATCACCGGCCCGGTGGAAGGCGGCCGCGAGCAGATCGGCCTTGCTCGCGAAGTGCCGGTAGACGCCGGACGCGTTGATACCGGCTGCCGCACCGATCTCCTCGATGCTCACCTCGTGATAGCCCCGCGCATCGAAGAGCAGCACTGCCTCCTGCAGGAGGACCTCGCGCTTGTTCGCTACGGACAATCCGCGCGGTTCGGGGGCCGGCGTGGGCTCGTCGACATCGGGCACCAGGTCGGTCGCGGCGACCGCCGTGCACGCGTCGAGCAGCAGCTGCTGCAGGCGCCGGTTGGACAGTGGGACACGGTGGGTGGTGATGGAGCCGATCACGCTGAGCATCGCGCTGCTGAGCAGGATGTAGTCGTCGTCGGTGAGATCGGGCCGCAGGCGCGCGACCGTGCGGGCGAGATGGCGGTTGAGCGCTCTCATCTTCGAGCGGATCTCGCTGTGGTCCTCGCCGGTGAGATAGCGACGTTCCCAGCGGTACAGCCCGCCCGTCCGGCGGTTGTCGATCGTGGTGCGGATGAGCGCGAGGAGCTTGCGTTCGAGTTCCTCGGCGGCGTCGAGTTCGGCGCCGTTCGCTCCGCTCTGTTCGTCGAACTCCGCGAGGGCGGCGCCGAGGGCGTCGGCGAGGGTGACGACGGCGTGGTGGAACAGGGCGTACTTGTTCGGGAAGTGCCGGTACAGGGCGGGGCCGGAGATGCCGACGGCAGTGGCGATCTCGTCGATGCTCACGCCGTGGTAGCCGCGTTCGCTGAACGCCTCGGCCGCGACCGTGGCGATCTGTGCCTTGCGGTTCTTCGGCCGGCGCCGCACGGTGGGGGTCGGGGTGCCGGTCTTCGCGGCTGTGCGTGCCCCGACCTGCGCTTGTTCGGGCACCCTGCCTCCTCGTCGTGGATCCTGTTTCCGGCCGCGATGTCGCGGCGAATGTTCGTCGGCCTCAAAGGTAACAGTCGCACCCCCTGCAGAGAAACACTACTTTCGGGTAAGAATCGCCAAAACTGCAGGACAGAACGTATTGACAAACCAGCACCCAGGACGCAAAGTTAACCCCAATTCTTCAGGTGCGTCACCGCTGGGCGCATACGGAACCGTCACGACAGCGGCACTTTTCGAAGGACCGAGGAGGACTCGTGAGAACCCGATTCACCGAGATTTTCGGGGTGGAGCATCCCATCGTCCAGGGCGGCATGATGTGGGTCGGCCGCGCCGAACTCGTGGCCGCCGTGGCGGAGGCGGGAGCGCTCGGCTTCATCACCGCACTGACCCAGCCCACCCCGGAGGATCTCGTTCGCGAGATCGAACGGACGCGCGAACTCACCGACAAGCCGTTCGGCGTCAACCTCACGATCCTGCCGTCGATCGATCCGCCGCCGTACGCCGAGTACCGCCAGGCGATCATCGACTCGGGCGTGAAGATCGTCGAGACCGCCGGCTTCAACCCGGCCGATCACCTGCCGCACTTCAAGGACGCCGGCATCAAGGTGATCCACAAGTGCACGAGCGTGCGGCACGCGGTCAAGGCCGAGCGCATCGGCGTGGACGCCGTGAGCATCGACGGCTTCGAGTGCGCCGGCCACCCGGGTGAGGACGACGTCCCGGGCCTGATCCTCATCCCCGCCGCGACGAGCAAGCTCGGCATCCCTGTCATCGCCTCGGGCGGCATCGCCGATTCACGCGGCCTCGTGGCGGCGCTCGCGCTCGGCGCCGACGGTGTCAACATGGGCACCCGCTTCATGTGCACGGTCGAATCGCCCGTGGCCCACGAGGTCAAGGAGCAGATCGTCCGCAACACCGAACTCGACACCAAGCTCATCTTCCGCACTTTGCGCAACACCGCTCGTGTCGCCACCAACGCGGTGAGCGAAGAGGTCGTCGAGATCGAATCGCGCGGAGCCGAATTCGGCGACATCGCCCACCTGGTCGCCGGTGCGCGCGGCCGCAAGGTGTTCGAGGACGGAGATCTCGACGCCGGTATCTGGACGGCCGGGCAGAGCCAGGGGCTCATCCACGACATCCCCACCGTCGGCGAACTGGTCGACCGCATGGTCACCGAGGCGGAGGCCGTCATCACGGGCCGCCTGAACGACATCGCCGGTGCCGACCGGACGGTGCGCGCATGACCTCGACCACCACCGAGAGCCTGCGGTCCGAACTCGCCGACGGCATCCTGCGACTGACCATCACGCGTCCGCGCCGGATGAACGCGATCGACCTGACCACGATGAAGACGCTGAGCGACGCGGTGAAGGCGGCCGGCGACGACGAACGCGTCCGTACGATCGTCGTCACCGGTGAGGGATCGGCGTTCTGCACGGGTGCGGACCTGGCTGCGGGAGCAGCGGATCCGCAGGACCCCGGTGTCGTCATGGACACCGCCAACGAACTGGTCCGGACGATCGCGTCCGTCCCGGTCCCCGTCATCGCGGCGGTCAACGGACCCGCCGCGGGCGTCGGTGTCTCGATCGCCCTCGCGGCCGATCTCACCTACGCGGCCGAGAGCGCGTACTTCCTGCTCGCCTTCGTCAACATCGGACTGATGCCCGACGGCGGCGCGAGCCTGCTGGTTCCCGCCGCGATCGGGCGGGCCCGGGCCGCCGAGATGGCACTGCTCGGCGAGCGGGTGTCCGCGCAGGACGCCGACCGGTTCGGACTGGTGGCCCGCACCCTGCCCGACGCCGAACTCGCCGCACATGTCGACGCCGTCGCCTCGCGGACCGCATCCGGCCCGCGACGTGCCCTGGAACTGACGAAGCGAGCCCTCAACGCCTCGACGCTCGGCGAACTCGACGCGGCGCTCGCGCGGGAGAAGGACGGCCAGGTCGAACTCCTCGGTTCCGCCGACTTCGCAGAGGGGGGCATGGCGATGCTGGAGAAGCGCCCCGCCCGCTTCGCCTGACCGGACGATCCTTCCCGAGCACGGTTCTCGGGGGATCGACTAGGAACTTCCCGGGCGGGAGCAGGGACCGGCGTGCTCGTCGGAACACCCGCTCCCGTCCGGTGAACCCAGCGCTCGACCAGTATTTTCTGCGGTATCCACCCGTTCTCGCTCGGCGACGACGCCTGGAGCGAGTCGGGCCGCATTCGCGGAATCTCCGTTAACAAAAGCTCTGGCCCAAACCGTTCCGGGCCTGTAATGTGCCTCACACATCGACGGCTCGGCACAGGCCGTGCCCGCACTCCCGCCCCGTCACGAGAGGATCATCGATGGTTCCCCCCTCTGTCGTTTCCGAAGCGGTCGGTTCCGACGCGACCCGCTTCCGTAGCAACAACTGGAACAATCAGGTGGCGCGCCACGCCCTGATGATTCCCGATCGCACGGCCTTCCGATTCCGCGGCGAGACCATCACCTGGTCGCAGCTGAACACGCGTGTCGAGAAGCTCGCCGATGCACTCTCGCGTCGCGGCGTCGGCTTCGGCGACCGCATCATCATCCTCATGCTCAACCGTCCGGAGTACG
This sequence comes from Rhodococcus sp. PD04, assembly GCF_035918275.1. Taxonomy (NCBI): domain Bacteria; kingdom Bacillati; phylum Actinomycetota; class Actinomycetes; order Mycobacteriales; family Nocardiaceae; genus Rhodococcus; species Rhodococcus sp. PD04. The sequence continues at coordinate 415,491 of NZ_CP142143.1, forward strand.
TCGAGATCGTGCTCGCGGCCAACGCCCTCGGTGCCATCGCCGTGCCGGTGAACTTCCGCCTCACCGCACCCGAGGTCGCCTTCCTCGTGGGTGATTCCGGCGCGAAGGCGATCGTCGCGGAGGGACCGCTCGTCCCGCTCGCCGCCGCCGCGCGTGGCCAGGCCGAGGGCATCGAACTGTCCATCACGGTCGGAGCCGAGCCGGAAGGCGACTCGCTCTCCTACGAGGCGCTCGTCGCCGAAGAGGGCGAACCCCACCCGCCGGTGGCGATCCCGAACGACACGCCCGCGCTCATCATGTACACCTCGGGCACCACGGGCCGGCCGAAGGGCGCCGTGCTCACCCACTCCAATCTCGAAGCGCAGTCGCTCACCTGCATCCGGGCCTTCCGTCTGTTCGACGAGTCGGGCATCGGTTTCTGCGCGTCGCCGATGTTCCACATCGCGGCCCTCGGCTCGATCGCCCCGAGCCTGATGCTCGGCACCCCCACCGTCATCCACCCGGTCGGCGCCTTCGACCCGGAGGAACTGCTCGACGTGCTCGAGGCCGAGAACGTCACCAGTCTGTTCCTCGTGCCGGTGCAGTGGCAGGCGATGTGCGCCGCGCAGCGGGCCAAGCCGCGGAAACTGAAGCTGCGCAACATCTCCTGGGGTGCGGCACCCAGCTCCGACACGATCCTGCGGGCCATGGCGGAGACCTTCCCCGACGCCTTCAACGTGGCGGTCTTCGGGCAGACCGAGATGTCGCCCATCACCTGCGTGCTCGACGGCGACGACGCCATCCGCAAGCTCGGCTCCGTGGGCCGGGTCATCCCCACCATCCAGGCGCGCGTGGTCGACGACGAGATGAACGACGTCGCTCCCGGTGAGGTCGGCGAGATCGTCTACCGCGGCCCCACCATGATGCGCGAGTACTGGAACAACCCCACCGCCACCAGCGAGGCGTTCTACGGCGGATGGTTCCATTCCGGCGACCTCGTGCGCGTCGACGAGGAGGGCTTCGTCTACGTCGTCGACCGCAAGAAGGACATGATCATCTCGGGCGGCGAGAACATCTACTGCGCCGAGGTGGAGAACGTCCTGTTCGGGCACCCCAAGGTGCTCGAGGCCGCGGTCATCGGTCGCCCCGACGCGAAGTGGGGCGAGGTGCCCGTCGCCGTCGTCGCGCTGAAGCCCGGCAACGACGACCTCACCCTCGACGAGCTCCAGCCGTACCTGAACGAGCACCTCGCGCGGTACAAGCACCCCAAGGAGGTCGTGATCGTCGACGCCCTGCCACGCAACGCGAGCGGCAAGGTCGTCAAGGGTGAGCTCCGCGGCGGTCTCCCCGCCGTCGCCCAGGGCTGATCCCCGGCGCACTCCTCGTACGAACGAACGGGGACCGGACCACTGCGGTCCGTGTCCTCGTTCGTCGTCGTTCGGCGCCTGATCGGTGCGATCACGCGGTGGGACCACAGCGAGGGAAGCGTCGAACTACCGGCAGAAGCTGCGGGAAGGGCCGGACGATGACACCTTCCGCCGCTGTGACCTCCGATGCCATCAGGACGTGAGGAACGTCGTCGTGCCGGAGGGACGCACCGACGCGACCCGCTTCGTCAGGCCTCGGTGAGCGTCTTCGCCGCGGTGTCGTCCGGACTCGTATCGGCCTTGCGCGGGACGGTGAAGGTCGCAGCGACACAGGCGATTGCGACCGCGAAGCATGCGACGGTGTACCACAGGCTGCCGATCGGGTCGCCTGCCTCGGTGACCCCGTCGACGGCGGAGAACCAGTCGGGCAGAGCACCGATCCACAGCACGGCCATCACGACGAGATAGGCGACGGCGTACCAGCGGACGAGGTCGTTCGAATAGGGCCGATCCGTGGGTGTGCTCCGCAGCCGGGACCACTGGCGTGAGAGCACGTAGATCGCCACGATCGACAGGATCACGAGTTCGGCGGCGTAGATCGTGGCCCGCACAGTCGTGCTGCCCATGCCGATCACGGTCGCCGGTGCCGGCAGGATCACCACACCCACGGACGCGAGTAGTCCGACGGTGATCGTGCGCCAGGTCAGTTCGAGCCCGCTGAAGGTGCGCCCGGCGTCGATGTGGCGGCCGACGAAGAACTGCGCGCAGAATGCGAGCGACATCGGCCACAGGGCAGCGAAGACCACGACGCTGGGGAGCGGAACGGAGTCGAAGAAGGGCTGGTTGATCGGATTGTCGAGCGACCACTCCCACCACCGCAACTGCGGTCCGAGGTGATCGAAGATCTCGTAGAAGGCGTGGTGGACGAAGCCCACGCAGACGGCGCCGACGACGGTGCCGTACTTCCGGAACACTCCGAGCATCCGGACGATCTCGAACGCGATCGTCGCCATCATCGGGTAGATCGCGATGATGTACAGCGGCAGGCGTCCCCACATGAACTCGACGGTGAACACGTTGTGCGCGAACATCGTGTCGAGGTAGTCCTCCACGCCGAAGGCGTCGGGGAAGTACAGCAGCGGCTCGATGATGAACAGGAACGCGAGGGTGCCGAGCCAGACGACGAGGTTCGTGGCGTCACCGGTGCGCCGCAGCCGGACGATCGCGTACACGAGCATCAGCACGGCCCCGAGCACGATGGTCACCTCGAGGACGGGCAGCGTCCAGTTCTCCAGCGCGAACGGGCTGCGCAGTTCGAAGATCCCCCCGGCTTCGTCGCACGAGAATCCGAGGCGGGTCGAGAGGTCCTCGAAGGTGGGCGAGCACAGGTCCGACATCAGTTGTTCCTCCCGCCCACGGTTTCCGCCGTGTACCAGTGCGAGACGTCGTAGCCTTCGTCGAATCGACGGAACCACACGTCGGCGAGGGCCGGCAGCTTCTCGTGGTCGGGATTGTGCTTGGGCATCTGGCTGCGGACGATGCCCACCAGCGCGACGAGCTGTTCGCCGAGCGGCAGGACGTCGAAGGCGCGCGGCATCGGGCCGTGATCCTGGTACTGCAGGAACGGCAACCGGCGCCGTAGGTTCTGCTTACGGCGGTGCGACGCGAACATCGACATCGCGTCGATCTTCCGTTCCTCCAGCGGCACATGCTTGTTGAAGCCCTCGCATGCGATGGCGATGACGTCGAGCACGTGCTTGAACACCGAGGGGGCCTGCCGCATGCGGTACAGATCGCTGCCGACCACCGCGTCGAAGATGATGAGCGCCGAACTGCGGTGTTCGACCTCCTCGACGAAATGCCAGATGAACAACGAGGCGACCCGGTCGTCGCCGGGGCGGAAGAGCGCCGCGTCGTTGTCGAGCATGAGCTTGAAGACGGGAGTGAAGGTCGCCTCGAGATCGGCGGTGTACGCGAGGCGGTATTCGGGGGAGGTCTCGGCGGTGAGCTTGTCGAAGGCGCCGATGACGTCGTCGAGCGTCTCCTGCAGTCCCGGATAGCTCTTGATCAGTCCCTTCACGTGCTGCCGGTGGGCGGTGGAGTGCTGCCCCTCCTGGTACATGAAGGCGTTGGCCTCTTCGAGGACCTCGGGATCGGTGATGCGCGGGGTGATCTCGCGGATCATGTTCACGATCATCTTCTCGAAGCCGATCGCGAGGAACGAGACGGCGTTGGCCATGCTCGAGAAGGCCGGGTTCTCCTCGTTCCACAGGAACGGCACGTCGTAATCCGCGAATGCGAAACGCATCTTGCGGACCTGCAGGTTCGTCATGGGGCGGTACCTCGTCTCGTCGACGCCGGGCTGGCTGTGGACCTGTTTCGGGACACGGTCGGGAGGACCTCGGAAGAGCCGGGAGGCCCCGATCGGCGTGACCATACACGAAATGCGTCAGGTGTATGATAGGTGTCCCATCCGCTCGCGGGAGCCCGTTTCGGACCACCTCCACCGAGGTCGGCCGTGTTACCGTCGGGCCTTCTCCAGGCGACGGTTCGAGGAAGCGCGAAGTGGCACGTAGACGTGGGTGGGGTGGGAGTCCTCCCGCCGACGACGAAGAGGCGTCGCAGCGGATCGTGGCCGCTGCCGTCGACCTGATCGACCGGACCGGCGCGGAGATCAGCATTGCCGATGTGGCCCAGTCCCTCGGGGTGATCCGCCAGACGGTCTACCGCTACTTCCCCAGCGCGGACGCCCTGATGCGTGCGGCCGCCATCGCCTCGGTCGAAGGATTCCTGGAACGACTCACCCGGCAGGTCGCGGGACTCGACGATCCGGTCGAGGCCATGACCGAAGGTGTGGTCTACACGCTCGCGGAGGTGCGTCGCACCCCGCACCTCGGCATCCTGCTGTCGAGCACCTATTCGAACCCGCATCCCGAGGCGATCGCCTCGGAGGAGGCGTGGATGTTCGGCATGGCGATGATCAAGCGGTTCGACGTCGACTGGGAGGAACACGGCTACGACGACGACTCCCTCGCGGAGCTGGTCGAGTACGTGCTGCGCACGATGCAGTCGTTCTTCGTCTCGCCGGGAACCCCGCCACGCTCCGACGACGATCTGCGCCGCTACCTGCGACGATGGATGGGTACGGCGATCCTCGCCCAGCGGGAGTGGGATTCCGGCAATCCCGCGACGCGCGACCGCTCTCCCGTAGAGTCCGGCTCGTGACGAACGAGCAGCAGATCAGGCGTGCCGATCGTACGCGCGACGGCGATCCACAGAACGTTCCCCGCCCGCTGGAGGGTGAAGCCGACCGCACGGTGGTGGAGACGACCTGGGGCGAGGTGCAGCCGATGCAGGTGGCGGCGGGCGTGGCGACCGTCGGTGAACTCGAGGTGATCGAACTGCTCGACCGGGGAGCTGCGCTGGTGGACACGCGGGTGCCCGATTCCCGGAGCGGGGTGAGCCTCCCCGGTGCCGTGAACATCCCGCACGAGGACATCGTCGAGAGGAAGGGTGAGCTCGACCCCGCCCGGACGACGATCGTCTTCTGCAACGGTCCCCAGTGCCCTCAGTCGCCCGATGCGATCCGGAAGCTGATCGATGCCGGATATCCCGCGTCCGCGCTCGCCTACTACCGCGGGGGCCTGCACGACTGGGCGACTCTGGGATTCCCCCTCGCCTCGGTCCGGCCGGCGTCGTGAAAAGGGCTTGCGTTCGCACTGTGACGTAGCTAACATCGAAGGTGCGAATCGAGCTTATGAGACGTCCGCGGACGACAGAGAGAAGCTCGTGAAGCAGAGATCCGGCCCGGAGAACGCGTAAAGCGAATCACCGGGCCGAACCCCTGTTCAGGGGAGGTTTCGCGGCCGGATGCCGATCGCCGCGACTGCAGCAGGGGCTTGCACAGGGGGTATGGGTGGGGGAGCGCATCACGACCGTCGAGCGGAACGGACTCCGGTTCGGCATCCGCGACGACGGGCCCATCCACGGCGACCCCATCGTTCTTCTCCACGGCTTCCCGCAGGACTCCCGGGTCTGGGAGGCGGTCGCGCCCCACTTGCACGCCGAGGGGTATCGCACCTTCGCCCCGGATCAGCGCGGCTACTCGCCCGACGCCCGACCGCCCCGCCGCCGTGACTACGGCCTCGACCTGCTCGTCGACGACGTCGCGGCGCTCATCGAGTCGGTGCCCGGTGGTCGCGCGCACGTCGTCGGCCACGACTGGGGAGCCGCCGTCGCGTGGGTGCTCGCGGCGCATCGTCCCGATCTCGTCCGCACCGTGACGGCGGTGTCGGTTCCGCATCCGACGGCGTTCATGCGCTCGTTCTTCACCAGCGGGCAGTTGCTGCGCTCGTGGTACATGCTCGCCTTCCAGCTGCCCTGGATCCCGGAGACTCTACTGAGCAGGGAGAAGGTTGCACGGCTGTTGCTGCACGGCACCGGCCAGCCGTCCGCCGCCACCGACCGCGATGTCGCGCGGCTGAAGGACCGTGCCGCGGTGCGGGCCGGCATCAACTGGTATCGCGCTGTGCCCCTGTCGAATCCGAAATCGCCCTTCGGGAAGATCACCGTGCCCGCACTCATGGTGTGGAGCGACGACGACGCGGCGATCGGATCCGCCGGGGTCGACGCGACGGCCCGCTACGTCAGTGGGCCGTACCGGCGGGAAACGCTCGTCGGTACGAGCCACTGGATTCCGGACGAGGAGCCGGAGAAGCTTGCGCGGTCGATCCTCGAACACGTCGCCGCGCACGGCTGATCGCCCAGTTACGCAACCGTCAGGCGCGCAACCGTTCCTGCCTCAGCAGATCGACCTCGGGCAGATCCAGCGGCGGCAGCGAGTCGACTCCCAGAGCGCGCATCAGGAGATGATCGGCGAGCTCGGGATTGCGGGCGAGCACGGGACCGTGCAGATAGGTGCCGATCACCGAACCCTGCACGGCACCTTCGAGCCCGTCGCCCACACCGTTGCCGACACCGCGGTCGACGCGGCCGAGCCCGGTGGCGTCGGAGCCGAGAGTCGTTCCACCACGGTGGTTCTCGAATCCGGTCAGCGGCTGGGTGAGGCCCGACAGCGTGGGGCGGATGACGATCTCGCCGATTGCGCGGGTCTGCTGCGGCGAGGTGGTCGCGTCGAGGATGCCGACACCGTCGACGCGTTCGCCCGAGGACGTCTCGTACCAGTGGCCGAGCACCTGGATCGCGGCGCAGATGGCCAGCACGGGCGCTCCGCGCTCGGCGGCGCGCTGCAGACCCGGATAGCGCTGCAGGTGCCGCGTGGCCAGTCGCTGCGCGGCGTCCTCGGCACCACCGAGGGTGTAGAGATCGAGGGACTCGGGAACGGGATCGTTCAGTCCGATCTCGACGATCTCGGCGTTGTGACCGCGCATCCGCAGGCGCTGGCGCAGCACCAGGGCGTTGCCTCCGTCGCCGTAGGTGCCCATCACGTCGGGCAGGACGAGTCCGATGCGGACGGTCGACTCAGACATGGGCAGCTCTCCTGGCGATGGCGGTGTTGAGATCGCGGAACGCGGTGTAGTTGGCGAGCACCTCCACACGGCCGGGAGGGCACGAGGCGATGGCCTTCAGCGGATCCGGCACCAGCGTGTGCTCGACGCCCGCGTAGGTCAGGCGGACGGCGAGATCGGTGCCGCGTTCTCCGGCCGCCACCACCTGCACACCTTCGAAGTGTTCGAAACGCACGTCCCACAGCCACGACAGGTCCTCACCGTCGGGCACCTGGCCGTTGACGGCGATCACCAGGCCGTCCACGGTCGGGTCGATCATCGACAGGGCCTCCTGCCAGCCGGCGGGGTTCTTCGCGAGCAGCATGTGCACCGAATGCGGGCCGACCTGCACCGTCTTGTAGCGACCGGCGACCTCTTCGACGACCGAGGCGGCAGCGACGGCCTTCGCCGGATCGGCACCGAGGGCGACGGCGGCCGCGACCGCCTGGGCTGCGTTGCCCCGGTTGGCGCGACCGGGGAGGGTCAGCTTCAGAGGGAGGACGAGGCCGTCCGGTCCGTACAGGTTCTCGTCGTCGACCCACCAGTCCGGTGTCGGCCGCGCGAAGTCGGAGCCGGTGCTGTACCAGTGGTCGCCCTCGCGGACGATCGGCTCGCCCGTGCGCGGGCAGCTCACCGAGTCGTTGGCCCAGCCGGCGCCGGCGGCGACCCACACGACGTTCGGGTTGTCGTAGGCGGCGGACGTGACGAGCACGTCGTCGCAGTTCGCGACGATCACGGCGTCGGGATGCCGCTTCAGTCCCTCGCGCAGCTTCCGCTCGATCATGTTGATCTCGCCGACCCGGTCGAGCTGGTCGCGGGTGAGGTTGAGCAGCACGATCGCGCGGGGGTCGAGGGCGTCGGCGACGTGCGGGGTGTGGAGTTCGTCGACCTCGATCGCGGCGAGCGGTGCCCGGAGATCGGTGGCGAGCGCGGCGACGATCCCGGCGTCCATGTTCGCGCCGTCCGCCTGGGTGACGACCGAATCGATCGTCTCGAGCGCGGCGGCCGTCATACGGGTCGTCGTGGACTTGCCGTTCGTCCCGGTGACGAGCACCGTCTGCCGGCCGTGGCCGAGCTGCTTCATCAGTGCCGGGTCGATCTTCAGGGCGACGAGCCCTCCGATCATCGAGCCCTTACCGCGTCCGGCCTTCTGGGACGCCCACGCGGCGGCTCGGGCTGCGCGCAGTGCGAGCCGTCCACGTGCGGTGATTCCTGTGCTGGTTCCCACGTCGGCGAGTGTTCCACAGGCGCGGGAGCGTTGTGTCGCCGGAGGAGCGTCCTGCTCGTCACACTGCGGTGTCCGCCCTGGGCAGCGAGGGCTCCGACGATGACGATCACACCGCCGATCAGGGAGGACGGTGCGGGCCGCTCGCCGAGCGTGATCCACGCGACGGTGAACCCGACGACCGGCACCATGAGGGAGAGCGGGGCGACGGTCCCGGCGGGATAGCGCGACAGCAGCGAGGCGTAGATGCCGGTGCCGGCGATCGTGCCCGCCAGTACGACGTAGGCGAGTCCGGCCAGCGCGAGGCCTCCGTCCGCGGTGGTGACGGCGGTACCGAGGGTGGACCACGCCTGCGGGCCCTCGACGAACCAGGAGACCCCGAAGAAGGGGAGCACGGGCACGACGCACATCCACAGCATCAGGCGCATGGGGTCACCGGCGCCCGCCTTGCGGGTCCCGATGTTGCCGACCGCCCACGACAGACCGGCCAGCAACGCGAGGGTCATGGGGATCAGGCTCGCGTCCGCGGCGCCCTGCCCCACGGCGACGATCACCATGCCGGATACGGCGACCACCAGACCGGCGAGGCGGACGCCGTCGAGCCGTTCGTGCAGGAACAGTGCGGCGAGCAGGACCGTGAAGGGTGCGGACGACTGCAGTACGAGCGACGCGAGGCCTGTGGGCAGACCGGCCTCCATCGCCCAGAACAGGAAGGCGAACTGCGCGAATCCGAACCCGGCGCCGTAGAGGAGGAGCCAGCGCAGGGGAACGGCGGGTCGCGGGACGAACAGCAGCACCGGGACGGCGATGATCGCGAAGCGCAGACCGGCGAAGAAGAACGGCGGGAAGTGGTCGAGGCCCAATCTGATCGCGAGGAAGTTGCATCCCCAGAGCACTACGACGGTGAGTGCGAGCAGACGGTCCCGGAACGACATGCCGTCAATTCTTTGCGCAGGAAACAATCAGGACAAGCGAATGTTTCTGAAGGAAATGTGTAGTTTTACTACATGGATGTCGTGCGATTGCGGATACTGCGCGAATTCGCCGACCGCGGGACCGTGGCCGCGACCGCCGCAGCGTTGTCGATGACACCCTCGGCCGTCTCGCAGCAGCTCAAGGTGCTCGCGCGGGAGGCGGGAGTGCCCCTGCTCGAACCCGACGGCCGGCGCCTGCGGTTCACCGATGCGGGTCGTGCGCTCGTGGTGCGAGCCGACGAGGTGCTCGACGCCCTCGACCGGGCCGCCGACGAGATGACCGCCTACGCCCGGTCGCCCCGGGGGCGGGTGCGCGTGGCGTCGTTCCCCTCCGGGGCAGCGCTCCTGCTACCGGCCGTGCTCGAAGCGGCCGGGACGATCGGCGTCGAGTTGGACGTGAGCGACGAGGACGTCCCGGCCTCGGCCGCGCCCGCCCTGCTCGCCGACTACGACGTGGTGCTCACCCACCGCGACGAGCATTCGGCGCCGCTGTCCGGCCCGCGTGTCCACGTCGAGACGCTGATGCGCGAACCGATCGATGTCGTCCTCCCGCCGGAGCACCGGCTCGCGACGCAGGACCGCGTGCAGGTCGACGAACTGGTGGGGGAGAGCTGGATCAGCGTGCGGGGTGGATTCCCCGTCGACGACGTGTTGCTCTCCGTCGCGGCGGTGACGGGCATCCGGGCACGGGTCGTGCACCGCATCAACGACTTCCGCGTCATCGAGGAACTCGTTGCGGCGGGACACGGGGTGGCGTTGTTGCCGCGGTATTCGGTTCTGCATCCGGCGCTGGTACGTCTGCCGCTGGCCGGTGTGCGTGCGGCGCGGATCTACGAGCTCGTCACCCGCCCGGGGGCGGCGCGACGGCCCGCCGTGGGCGCAGTGCTCGACAGCTTCCGTGCCGCGGCGGCACGGAAGCTGTCGATGTGAACGAGCGCGGGGTCAGGCGAGTGCCTTGGCCTTCAGCGCGTCGAACTCGGCCTGGTCGATGACACCGTCGTCGAGCAGCTTCTTCGCGTCGGCGATGTGCTCGGCGGGCGACTTGCCGGCGACCGAGCGGATGTAGTCGTCCTGCACGGCCTTGTACTGCGCCGCTTCCTTCGCGGACCGTTCGGCCATGCCGCTGCCGTGGACGATCAGATAGATCAGACCCGTCAGCCACGGGAAGATGAACAGGAAGACGATCCAGATCGCCTTGACCCAGCCGGACTGTTCCCGGTTGCGGAACAGATCCCCGATGATCATCCACAGCATGATCAGGTACGCGATGAATGCGAAGCAGACGATGATGTACCAGATGATGTCCATGAATTCCATACGCACACTCCGGGTTCGAGCAGAACGACTCTGCGAGACGAGAATTGCGGAATTCGACGGATATCACCCGTGAACGGGTTCGTTCTCGTCGAACATTCGGAACTGTATCTTTCCGGAGAGTGCGGTAATTGCCCGAAACGGTATTTCCGAGATGAATTGTCGGGGTGAAAATCCCCGAAACGACGAATGCGGTGGACCCGTCCGGGTCCACCGCATTCGGCTTCGAGAAGATCAGCGGTGCGAGCGGTTCACCGCGGAGACCATCGCGCGCAGCGACGCCGTGGTAATCGACGGGGCGATGCCCACGCCCCACACCAGGACGGTCGTGCCGTCGGGACGCGTGACGTCGGCCTCGACATAGGCCGCGGCGTTCGCGTCGTCGCCGGCGGACATGGCGTGCTCGGCGTAGCCGCGGACGGCCACCTGGTAACCCAGCGACTCGAGGGCGTCGACGAAGGCCGCCAGCGGGCCGTTGCCGCTGCCGGAGATCTCCTTCTCCACGCCGTCGACCTTCAGCACCGCGGAGATGGTGTCCTCACCGTCGTCGGTCTCGGCCGCGGTGACCTTCTGCCGGATGCGCTCGAGCGGCGAGATCGGGGCCAGGTACTCCTCGTGGAAGATGTCCCACATCTCCTTGGGGCTGACCTCGCCACCCTCACCGTCGGTGACCTTCTGCACGGCCTGCGAGAACTCGATCTGCAGGCGACGCGGCAGGTTCAGGCCGTGGTCGTGCTTCATGATGTACGCGATGCCGCCCTTGCCGGACTGCGAGTTCACGCGGATCACGGCCTCGTAGGTGCGGCCGACGTCCTTCGGGTCGATCGGCAGGTACGGCACGGCCCAGGTGTGGTCGTCGATGTCGACACCGGCGGCGTCCGCGTCGACCTTCATCGCGTCGATGCCCTTGTTGATCGCGTCCTGATGGCTGCCGGAGAAGGCGGTGTAGACCAGGTCGCCGCCGTACGGGTGGCGCTCGTGGACGGGCAGCTGGTTGCAGTACTCGACCGTGCGGCGGATCTCGTCGATGTTCGAGAAGTCGATCTGCGGGTCGACGCCGCGGCTGAACATGTTCATGCCCAGGGTCACCAGGCAGACGTTGCCGGTGCGCTCACCGTTGCCGAACAGGCAGCCCTCGATGCGGTCGGCGCCGGCCTGGTAGCCCAGCTCGGCCGCGGCGACACCCGTGCCGCGGTCGTTGTGCGGGTGCAGCGACAGGATGATCGAGTCGCGCTTCGCCAGGTTGCGGTGCATCCACTCGATCGAGTCGGCGTAGACGTTGGGGGTGGCCATCTCGACCGTGGCCGGCAGGTTGATGATCACCGGGTTCTCGGGGGTCGCGCCCAGGGTCTCGACGACCGCGTCGCAGACATCCTTGGCGTACGACAGCTCGGTTCCGGTGTACGACTCGGGGGAGTACTCCCAGCGCCAGTTGGTGTCGGGGTGGTTCTTCGCCTCCTCGAGCACCAGTTCGGCGGCGTCGGTCGCGATCTTCTTGACGGTCTCCTTGTCGGCGCGGAAGACCACGCGGCGCTGCAGGATCGACGTCGAGTTGTAGAAGTGCACGATCACGTTCTGCGCCCCGGCGCACGCCTCGAAGGTGCGCTTGATTAGTTCGGGACGGGACTGCGTCAGCACCTGGATGGTGACGTCGTCGGGAATCGCGCCGTCCTCGATGATCTCGCGGACGAAATCGAAATCGGTCTGGCTCGCGGACGGGAAACCGACCTCGATCTCCTTGTAACCCATGCGTACGAGCAGATCGAACATGCGCCGCTTACGGGCGGGGCTCATCGGGTCGATCAGCGCCTGGTTTCCATCGCGCAGGTCCACGGCGCACCACGCAGGGGCGCGATCGATGATCTTGTCGGGCCAGGTGCGGTCGGGCAGCGAGATCGCCTCGACCTCCTCGGCGAACGGCCGGTACCGGTAGGTCGGCATCGACGAGTTCTTCTGCTTGTTCCACGACGGCTGGTCGGCCGGGGCCGGCTTGCTCGGCGGCGTGATGGTGCGCGAGCCGGAGGTGAAAGCGTCGGCGGGTGACATGACGTAACTCCAAAGAGAAAAGGGGACCTGTGGGCCCAGATCGAATATCGACCGGCGCGTCGAAACCCCGCGACGGGAAGCCGGTCTGGTCAGATCCCGCCGCGGCGGCCGAGGAGAAGCGCGCGCTGCATGTCCTGCAGTGTATCGCGCCATCCCCCACCGCGACCAAGTGGTGCCTCCCACACGCACACGTTTCGTGTGACCCGGCGGCGGTGATGTCGTGACCCGATCGATACGAACGCGCCTGACAGAGCGGTACCTGCGCCCCTAGCGTTACCGAACGTAACTCCCGCAACATCAGTAACACCGGTATCACCGATATCTTTGGTAACACCACGGGTGAAGGGCGTGTCGATGGGATCGTTGCGCACGGCGGCCGCCGGCTCGTGCAGTGCACTGCTGGCGCTCGGGCTCATGGCGGTCTCCGCCCCGGCGGCGCACGCCGAACCCTGCGACTCCGGGCTCCTCGGATCGGGCTCCGGCTCGGGCCTCCCCGGCTCGGGTTCGGGTTCCGGATCCTTCGGAACGGGATCGTCCGGACCCCGGCTCGGGAGCAGCGGATCGGGGAGCGGGGGACTCGCACCCCAGGGACCACAGGGGCCGCTACCGGCACTCGGACCGGGCCCCACCAGCACCGTGGCCTGGGTGACCGGTCCGCGCAGCCCCAACAGGACCTACGACAGGTTCTCCATCTCGGGAACCGACCTCGGCATCATGTGGGACAACGGAGAGGAAGGAGACGCACGTCAGGTTCTCATGGCCTTCGGCGACACCTTCGGAGACTGTTCGCTGCCCGATCAGCAGTGGCGGCACAACGTCCTCATGCGCACCACCGACGCCGATCTCTCCGACGGCATCGACGTGCCCGATCCGGTGCCCGGCGACCCGCGTGCGGGTTCGCCCGTCCTGCCCTCCGCACCCGACTTCTCCCGTGAACTCGTGGGCAGCCTCGCGATCGACGGCGTCGAGATCACCGTGATCCCCACGGCCGGGATCGCCGTCGACGGCATCCAGTACATCAACTTCATGTCGGTGCGGTCCTGGGGCGACCACGGTGAGTGGTGGACCAACGCGTCGATGATCGCGACCTCGGCGGACAACGGGGAGACCTGGGCGCTCGACCCGGCGACGGCACGGATCAACCTGCCGCTCGACGTACCCACGGTGCAGCAGCTGTCCACCGGTAACGAGAACTTCCAGCAGCACGCCTACGTCCGCCACGAGGGATACGTCTACGACTTCGGCACACCGCAGGGCCGATTCGGCGCGGCCTTCGTCTCCCGCGTCCCCGAGACCGCTCTGCTGGATCTGGCCGCCTACGAGTACTGGAACGGTGACGGCTGGGTGCCCGGCGACGCCGCCGCGGCCACCCCGGTCGTGCCGCCCGCCGTCGGAGAGATGTCGGTGCAGTTCCTCGGTGGTGAGTTCGTCATGCTCTACGGCAACGAGGCGAACGGCACGATCGAGATGAGGACGTCCGCGAGACCCGAGGGACCGTGGAGCGAAGCGCGCGTGCTGGTCACCCACCGTGAGATCGGTGGTCTCTACGCTCCGTTCATCCACCCGTGGTCCACGGATACGGACCTCTACTTCACCGCCTCGCGGTGGGGGGACTACAACGTCATGTTGTTGCGCACGACACTTTCCTGAGATGCCCCGGGTCGATGGAAGCCGCGGTCGGTAAGCTGGGCCACTGGACTTGTTCCCGAAACCCGGAGGTTGGCCAGCGTGGCACTCGTCGTCCAGAAGTACGGAGGATCCTCGGTCTCGACGGCCGAGCGGATCCGGCGCGTCGCTGAAAGGATCGTCGAGACCAAGAAGGCGGGCAACGACGTCGTGGTCGTCGTCTCGGCCATGGGAGACACGACCGACGAACTCCTCGATCTCGCGCAGCAGGTGTGCCCGGCCCCGCCGGCCCGCGAGATGGACATGCTTCTCACCTCCGGTGAGCGCATCTCCAACTCCCTCGTCGCGATGGCAATCCACTCGCTCGGCGCGGAGGCCCGGTCGTTCACCGGTTCCCAGGCCGGAGTGATCACCACGGGCAGCCACGGCAAGGCGAAGATCATCGACGTCACCCCCGGCCGCGTGCGCGCCGCCCTCGACGAGGGCAGCATCGTGCTGGTCGCAGGCTTCCAGGGCGTGAGCCAGGACAGCAAGGACATCACGACTCTCGGTCGTGGCGGTTCGGACACGACCGCCGTCGCACTCGCCGCCGCGCTGAACGCGGACGTCTGCGAGATCTATACCGACGTCGACGGCGTGTTCTCCGCGGACCCGCGCATCGTCAAGGACGCGCAGCGCCTCGAGAAGGTCTCCTTCGAGGAGATGCTCGAGCTCGCCGCGTGCGGCGCGAAGGTTCTCATGCTGCGGTGCGTGGAGTACGCCCGCCGCTACAACGTGCCCGTGCACGTTCGTTCGTCGTACACCACCAAGCCCGGCACCATCGTGTCCGGATCGATGGAGGACATCCCTGTGGAAGAGGCCCTGATCACCGGCGTTGCGCACGATCGCAGCGAAGCGAAGATCACCGTCGTCGGTATCCCCGACACCCCCGGTTACGCCGCCAAGGTGTTCCGCGCCGTCGCCGACGCCGAGATCAACATCGACATGGTGCTGCAGAACATCTCGAAGGTCGAGACCGGCAAGACCGACATCACCTTCACCTGCCCGAAGAGCGACGGCCCGCGCGCGGTCGAGCTCCTCACCAAGCAGCAGGGCGACATCGGCTTCACCCAGGTCCTCTTCGACGACCACATCGGCAAGGTCTCCCTCGTCGGTGCCGGCATGAAGAGCCACCCCGGCGTCACGGCCAAGTTCTGCGAGGCCCTCGCCGACGCCGGCATCAACATCGACCTGATCTCGACGTCGGAGATCCGCATCTCCGTGCTCGTGGATGACAACGAACTCGACGACGCCGTGCGCGCTCTGCACGCGGCGTTCGAGCTCGGCGGCGACGAAGAGGCCGTCGTGCACGCAGGAACGGGGCGGTAATCGTGACCACCATTGCAGTTGTAGGCGCCACGGGGCAGGTCGGGATCGTCATGCGCACCCTCCTCGAGGAGCGCAACTTCCCGGCCGACACCGTCCGGTTCTTCGCGTCGGCCCGCTCGGCCGGCAAGAAGCTGCCGTTCCGCGGTGAGGAGATCGTGGTCGAGGACGTCGCGGCGACCTCCGACGAGGATCTGAAGGGCATCGACATCGCGCTGTTCTCGGCCGGTGGCACCCTCTCCAAGGAACAGGCTCCGCGCTTCGCGGCCGCCGGTGCGATCGTCGTCGACAACTCGTCGGCGTGGCGCAAGGACCCCGAGGTCCCGCTCGTCGTGAGCGAGGTCAACCCGGAGCAGGTGAAGAACCCGCCGAAGGGCATCATCGCCAACCCGAACTGCACCACGATGGCCGCGATGCCGGTGCTCAAGGCACTGCACGACGAGGCCGGACTCCAGCGTCTGATCGTGTCGAGCTACCAGGCTGTCTCCGGTAGCGGCCTGGCGGGCGTCGAGGAACTGGTCGGCCAGGTGCGCGCAGTCGCCGACGAGGCCGACAAGCTCGTCCACGCGGGCGACGCCGTCGACTTCCCGGCCCCGAACAAGTACGTCGCGCCCATCGCGTTCAACGTCGTCCCGCTTGCCGGGTCGATCGTCGAGGACGGCTCGGGCGAGACCGACGAGGACCAGAAGCTGCGCAACGAGTCGCGCAAGATTCTCGGCCTGCCGGACCTGCTCGTCTCGGGTACGTGCGTGCGCGTTCCCGTCGTGACCGGACACTCGCTGTCGATCAACGCCGAGTTCGAGCGGCCGCTGTCGGTCGAGCGTGCGCAGGAGCTGCTCGCGAATGCTCCGGGCGTCCGCCTCGTCGACGTGCCGACCCCGCTCGCCGCTGCCGGCGACGACGTCTCGCTGGTGGGCCGTATCCGCCAGGACCCGGGTGCTCCGGAGGGCCGCGGTCTCGCGCTCTTCGTCTCGGGCGACAACCTGCGCAAGGGCGCCGCGCTGAACACCATCCAGATCGCGGAGCTGCTCGTCTAGGCGACTTCCGACCTTCTCGACGGAGCGGGTGGACCTCTTCCGGGTCCACCCGCTCCGTCGCGTTTCGGGGACGGTCCGGGATGCTCCGGAAATATTTACAAGCAGTCTGGACTGTTTGTTGATTTACCGTTACGCTGCGAAGCGTGATCCAGGACACTGTGCCGAACGGTGGTCGTACCCAGGCGCAACGCACAGCCGCGACGCGAGCCAAGCTGCTCGACGCCGCGGTCGACTCGCTCGTCGAGCACGGCTATTCGGGCACCAGCACGCAGGGCATCGCCAAACGCGCCGGAGTCTCGCGAGGCGCCCAGCTCCACCACTTCCCGACGAAGGAGAACCTCGTCGTTGCGGCGGTCGAGCACCTCGTCGACAAACGGCTGCAGGAGATCCTCGAGAAACGGCCCGACCCGGAGCACGGCTTCGAGGCGCTCATGGACGCCTTCTCCGGCCCGCTCTTCGCCGCAGCACTCGAACTGTGGGTCGCGGCGCGGACCGATCCGTCCCTGCACGAGGCCATGATCCCGCTCGAACGCAAGGTCTCGGACGCGCTCCGCACGGGTTGCCTGGAGATCATGGGCGACAGGGTCTCGCCCGACCACATCGACCTCAGCATCGAAATCGCCCGGGGCTTCGCCGTCTCGGCCCTGATGCGTACCCCCGAATCCGATCGAGAATTCCGGGAGCGCCTGCTCCCGGTCTGGAAGGCGCTGGTGATGAAATGAGTCTCGCACTGCTTCCCGATCACGTGCACACGCTCGTCGTCGGCGCGGGCTTCGGCGGCATCGGTATGACCGCAACGCTGTTGCGTGAGAACCCCGACGCCGACGTCCTCGTCCTCGAGCGCGGTGACGACGTCGGCGGAACCTGGCGTGTGAACACCTATCCCGGTGCCGCATGCGATGTTCCGAGCGCGCTGTACTCGTTCTCCTTCGCGCCCGAACCCGACTGGTCGCGAGCGCACGGCACCCAGGAGGAGATCTACGCCTACCTCCGCCGCGTCGCACGTGAGCAGGGCGTGACCGACCGGACCATGTTCGGGTGCGAACTGCGCGAGGCCCAGTGGGACGCCGAGCGCGCCGTGTGGCGGATCTCCACGTCCCGCGGTGACCTGACGGCCGACGTGCTCGTCGCCGCCACCGGCGCCCTCTCCACGCCCACCTACCCGAAGGTTCCCGGACTGGAGTTGTTCCGCGGCAAGAAGTTCCACTCGGCCGAATGGGATCACGACCACGACCTCACGGGTGAGCGCGTCGCCGTCATCGGTACCGGCGCCTCGGCCATCCAGTTCGTGCCGGCGATCGTCGACCGCGTCGACCATCTCACCCTGTTCCAGCGCACCGCCTCCTGGGTGATGCCCAAGCACGACCACGTCATCGCGCGGTCGGTCCGCACGCTCTATCGTCGATTCCCCCTGGCCCAGAAGCTCATGCGCGGATTCGTGTACGGGCAGAAGGAGATCTACGTCGTCGGTATGACGAAGCCCTTCGCCCGCCAGTACCTCCTGCCGCTGTTCGAGGTCCGGGCACGCCAGGTGCTGCGCAAGAACGTGCGCGATCCCGAGCTGCGCAAGCGTCTGACCCCCGATTTTGCGATCACGTGCAAGCGGATCCTGTTGTCCAACGACTGGTTCCCGGCCATCACCCGGCCGAAGGTGGACGTGGTGTCCTCCGGTCTGACCGCGGTCACCGAGAACGGTGTCGTCGACGACAAGGGCACCGAGTACCCGGTCGACACCATCATCTTCGGCACCGGCTTCACGCCTACGGAACCGCCTGTCGCGCACCACATCCGTGGTGGCGACGGTCGCACCCTCGCCGAGACGTGGGACGGCAGTCCCTCGGCCTATCTCGGCATCACCGTGCCCGGTTTCCCCAACCTGTTCCTCATGTACGGCCCCAACACCAATCTCGGCCACAGCTCGATCGTGTACATGCTCGAATCCCAGGCCAACTACATCTCCGACGCGCTGCGCACGATGGAGCGTCGCGGAGTCGCGGCCGTGGAGGTGCGCGACGAGGCAGTGCGCCGCTACACCGCCGATCTCGACCCGGCGCTGAACAACACGGTCTGGAACCAGGGTGGTTGCAGCAGCTGGTACATCGACGAGAAGGGCCGCAACTCCGTGATGTGGCCGACCTTCACGTGGCAGTACCGGGCGCGGACCAAGCAGTTCGACCCGGAGAGCTACACAGAGCACCGAGCGACCGCAGGAGCGAACGCATGAGGCAAGGTGACCGCAGGATCGAGCGCATGAGGCAGGGCGACGGCAGGAGCGAGCGCATGACCCACTACGACGTCCTCGTCATCGGCTCAGGGTTCGGCGGTAGCGTCGCTGCACTGCGCGCCACCGAGAAGGGATACAAGGTAGGTGTTCTCGAGGCCGGACGACGCTTCGAGGACGACGAGCTGCCCAAGACGAGCTGGCGGCTGCGCAAGTACCTGTGGGCACCGCAGCTGGGGTGTTACGGGGTGCAGCGCATGCACCTGCTGCCCAACGTGCTCGTCATGGCCGGAGCAGGTGTGGGTGGCGGGTCGCTGAACTACGCCAACACCCTGTACAAGCCGCCGACGCCCTTCTTCCGCGACCCGCAGTGGGGTCACATCACCGACTGGGAAGCGGAACTGACGCCGTACTACGACCAGGCGGCACGGATGCTCGGCGTCCGCCCCAATCCCAGCACCACGCCCGCGGACGAGGTGATGCGTCAGGTCGCCGACGAGATGGGTGTGGGCGACACCTACACGACCACCCCGGTCGGTGTGTTCTTCGACGAGCCCGGCAGGACGGTGCCCGACCCGTTCTTCGGTGGAGCCGGCCCCGACCGCACCGGCTGCACCGAGTGCGGCAGCTGTATGACGGGTTGCCGTGTGGGAGCGAAGAACACGCTCGTCAAGAACTACCTCTACCTCGCCGAGAAGGCGGGCGCGCAGATCCACGCCCTCACGACGGTGACCCGTGTGGTGCCCCGGGCCGGTGGTGGATACGAGGTCCACACCCGCAGCACGAACGGCATCAGGAAGCGCCGCAAGGTCTTCATTGCCGACCAGGTGGTGATCGCGGCCGGCACCTACGGCACGGCGCGCCTGCTGCTCGCGAGCCGGGAGACCGGTGACCTGCCGAACCTGTCGCCGGCCCTCGGCACCGTGGTGCGCACCAACTCCGAGGCGGTGCTCGCCGCGACCGCACAGGACCGTGTCGTCGACTACACGAAGGGCGTGGCCATCACGTCGTCCTTCCACCCCGACGACCACACCCACATCGAACCGGTGCGGTACGGCAAGGGCAGCAACCTGATCGGTCTGCTCCAGGCGCTGCTCGTCGACGGTGGCACGCGGATGCCGCGACTGCTGAAGTTCTTCGGTGTCGCCGCGAAGAATCCCGCCGCCTTCCTCCGTTCGCTGTCTGTGCGGAACTGGTCCGAGCGCACGGTCATCGCTCTCGTGATGCAGACCGACGACAACTCGCTCGAGCTCGCGACGCGGCGCACGCCGATCGGCCGGGGCCTGACCAGCAAGCAGGGTCCGGGCACCCCGCCGCCCGAGTGGATCCCGGTGGGCCACGAAGCGGTTCGCCGCGTCGCCGACAAGATCGACGGTGACGCCGGCGGGTCGATCGCCGACCTGTTCAACATCCCGATGACCGCGCACTTCCTCGGCGGGTGCGCGATCGGTGACTCGCCGCGTACCGGCACCGTCGACCCGTACCTGCGTGTCTACGGGCACGAGGGTCTGCACGTCGTCGACGGTTCCGCGGTGAGCGCCAACCTCGGCGTGAACCCGTCCCTCACGATCACCGCGCAGGCCGAACGTGCGCTGGCGCTGTGGCCGAACAAGGGGGAGAAGGACAACCGGCCTCCGCTCGGGTCGGCCTACGAACCCGTGCAGCCGGTGCAGCCCGTGCGACCGGTCGTGCCCGTCGAGGCCCCTGCGGCGCTGCGGCTCCCCATCACCCCCGTTCGGAAGGAGAGCGCCCGTGCTCTGGACAGTGCCTGAGAGCGAGGACGAACGCACCGACTATCCGGTCTCGCCGCCACCGCCCTGGCCGGCCGCCGTGCGGGCCACCCTCTGGTGGCATCGCAGCACCCCGGAGGCCGCCCAGTACGGGCCGGCCGGCGCGACCCTGCCCATCACGCTCGCGATGATGGTCGACTACCTCGATTCGCCCGTCGGGCCGTACCGCGAGGTGCTGGCCAGCCCGGTGCTGCGTCGCGGCCTGATCCCGGCGATGGCGGTGCCGTTCATCGCCGTCGACTCCGAGCCGTCGGTACACGGTGGTCGCGAGCACTGGAAGCTGCCGAAGGTGCTCGCGAAGTTCGACGGCGACGTCCTCGGCGACTTCTCCGCGACCGGCGCCCGATGGAGCGTGGCCACCTCGGCCGCGCCGAAGGGCCCGGAACTGCCGATCGCGGGTGGGTTGACCTTCGCCCAGCCGATCCCCGGTGGCGCCGTCGAGCGCGCCACGGCCCGGCTGCGGGGGAAGTTCCGCTACGCGCGGGTGACCGTCGCGGCAGAGGGACCGACGCTGAGCCGCTGGCTGCGTCCGGGCACCCATCACGGCATCGTCATCACCTCCGGACGGATGTCCACGGGAGCGTCGCGAGTCGTGTCGCGGGTGTAGGTCGACCGGTGTCGTGGGTGCGCCGCGGTGCCGGTTGCACCGATCCTTTTCTTGACTTATTCCAGAAAAGGGGCATACTTGGTGTCATGCAACAAGGACACGAGCATCACTTCGACCCCAAGGAGCAACTGCGCTCCGTGGGTCTGCGGGTGACCGCTCCCCGCGTTGCCGTACTGAGAACCGTTGCCGAGCATCCGCATTCCGATGCGGACGGAATCGCCGCCCACGTGCGCGACGAACTCGGCTCGGTGTCGACGCAGGCCGTGTACGACGTACTCAAGGCATGCGTGGGGAACGGGTTGCTCCGCCGGATAGAACCGGCCGGATCACCCGCACGGTACGAGACCCGCATCGGCGACAACCACCACCACCTCGTGTGCCGCGCGTGCGGCACGGTCGTCGACATCGACTGCGTCGTCGGGGCCGCGCCCTGCCTGACGCCGTCCGACGACCACGGCTTCGTCATCGACGAAGCAGAGGTCACCTTCTGGGGCCTGTGCCCCGATTGCCGCGCCGACTAGCGCCCACTCGCTCCACCGGTGGTCCGGCCCCTTCGCGGGTCGAACCGCCGGCTTCGTGTCCCGAGACCCGGAACACCCGTATTCGGAGGTCACCATGACGAATGCCCGTTACACCACGAACAACGTCGGTATCCCCGTCGCCAGCGACAACGAGTCGCTGACCGCCGGTACCCAGGGCCCGATCCTGCTCCACGACCACTACCTGCTCGAGAAGCTCGCACATTTCAACCGCGAGCGGGTACCCGAGCGTGTCGTGCACGCCAAGGGCGGCGGCGCGTTCGGCGAACTCGTCGTCACCGAGGACGTCTCCGCCTACACGAAGGCGAAGCTGTTCCAACCGGGTGCGAAAACCGAGATGCTGGCACGTTTCTCGACGGTCGCCGGTGAGCAGGGCAGCCCCGACACCTGGCGCGACCCGCGCGGTTTCGCCCTGAAGTTCTACACCGAGGACGGGAACTACGACCTCGTCGGCAACAACACGCCGATCTTCTTCATCAAGGACCCGATCAAGTTTCCCGACTTCATCCACTCGCAGAAGCGTCTGCCCGGCTCCGGCCTGCGCGACCACACCATGCAGTGGGACTTCTGGACCCTGCGTCCCGAGACCGCACACCAGGTCACCTGGTTGATGGGCGACCGTGGCCTGCCGCGCACGTGGCGCCACATGGACGGTTTCGGTTCGCACACCTACCAGTGGATCAACGCCGACGGTGAGCGCTTCTGGGTGAAGTACCACTTCAAGACCGACCAGGGCATCGAGTTCCTCACCCAGGACGAGGCCGACCGTCTCGCCGGCTCGGATCCCGACTACCACCGCGCCGACCTCTACAAGGCGATCGAGGGCGGCGAGTTCCCGAGCTGGACGCTCCACGTGCAGATCATGCCGGTCGCGGAGGCGGAGAACTACCGGTTCAACCCGTTCGACCTGACCAAGGTGTGGTCGCAGAAGGACTACCCGCTGATCAAGGTCGGCACCATGACCCTGAACCGCAACCCGCGCAACTTCTTCGCGGAGATCGAGCAGGCCGCGTTCGCCCCGTCGAACGTCGTGCCGGGCATCGGTTTCTCGCCCGACAAGATGCTGCTCGGCCGCGTGTTCTCCTACGCCGACGCCCACCGCTACCGCATCGGCGTCAACCACGCACAGCTGCCGGTGAACTCCGCGAAGGCCGCCCGTGTCGACTCCTACAGCAAGGAGGGCAACATGGCCTACAGCTTCAACGATCCGCAGACTCCGGTCTACGCACCGAACAGCTTCGGCGGTCCGCACGCCGATCCCGAGCGGGCCGGCGACGAAGGTCTGTGGAACTTCGGGACCGAGGCCGTGCGCGCGGGATACGTGCAGCACCCCGAGGACGACGACTTCGGTCAGGCGGGCACGCTCTTCCGCGACGTGATGGACGACGCGGCGCGTGAACGCCTCGTGGGCAACATCGTCGGGCACGTCCTCGGTGGTACCTCGGAGGCGCTCTACGAGCGGATCTTCGAGTACTGGCGCAACGTCGACGAGGAACTCGGCAAGCGGGTCGAGGCGGGCGTGCGCGCCGGGGCCTGACCCGTCACCGGGGGAGATGCGGCGGGATCAGAGCAGTCCCCACCAGTAGATCAGGGCTGCCAGCGCCAGCACGATCAGCGTGGTGTCCATGTCGCTCTCCCTCCATCCGACGACGACAACTCCATCTTCCTCGCAAACGAGGATTTCGGCACAGACGGCAGGGTCGTCCACCTCTCCGGTGGGCGGCCCTGTCGGCGTCCGTCGAACATATCGGCTGTTCGAACACGCGTGTGACAGCTGTGTCGGTTGTGGTTGTTAGGTTGGAGATCCGGGTCGGCGTCGTCATGCCGGATCGGATTCGCGCACGTTCGTCGAAAGGTGTTGTCCGACATGGTGATGGGTCCTACCCATGCAGTATCCGGGGCGCTGGTGGGGCTCGTCGTCGCAGATCTGCTTCCTCCCGACTGGGGTGCGCCCGCATCCACCGCGGAGACCTTCGCCTTCGCGGCGGTGTGTTCGGGGGCGGCCCTGCTTCCGGATCTCGATACCGCGCAGTCGACGGTCGCGAGGTCGTTCGGACCCGTGAGCCAGACCTTCGCGAAGGGTGTCGACGCCGTCTCGCTCGGCTACTACTCGCTCACCAAGGGCAGTCGCGACCGGAAGCGGCGCGGTGGACACCGCACCATGACGCACACCGCGCTGTTCGCGGCGCTGCTCGGCGCCGGAGTCTCGGCGCTCGTCGCGAGCTTCGGCAGAGAAGCGATCATCGGGGTCCTGTTCGTCACTCTCGGTCTCGCGCTGCGCGGGTTGTTCGGGTCGTGGGCGAAGAAGCGCGGGTGGGTGGTCGTCACCCTGAGCGCGGCAGTGCTGTCGATCCTGTCGTGGACGTGGTTCCCGCAGGAGGTCGCGTCGACGGGTCTGGGGGTCGCGGTGGCCCTCGGATGCGCGACGCACTGTCTCGGCGACGCCATCACCAAGGAGGGCATCCCCTTCCTCGCGCCGTTCGTGCCCTGGCGCGGGTCGCGCTGGTGGGAGATCAAGCTGCCGTCGGCGTTGTCCATCCGTGCGGGTGGCCCGTTCGAGCTCGGCATCCTCGGTCCGGCTCTCACCGTTGCGGCGGTCGCGATGGCCGTCTGGTCGGTCGACGGCGCGCCCGAACACATCCTCGGCACGTTGGAGGCGTCGGGCCTGTCGTTCTGGAGCGAGGGCACCGCACACCGGTAGCGGTACTGGAGAATAAAGAGAACTTGTTCTATTTTTGCGGAGTCCGTGCCCGCAGAACAGAACGGAACCCGCCCTCGTGAGCGCTCGAGCCTCTGGTCCCACCCTCAGTCGTCGCGGTCTTCTCGGAGCAGCCGCCGGAGCGGCCGTCCTTGCAGGCACGGGATGGACGCTCGCGGGTGCGGTACCGCTCGGCGACCCGGCTGCCACGATCCCGGCGCCGCCGGACTTCCCGGCCGACATCCCGCTCTCGCAGCAACAGTTCGTCAACTGGGCGAAGACCATCCGGTTCGACGCGGTGTGGACCGCGACCGCGCGCACCGCCGACGACGTCGTCCGCCTCGCGAACTGGGCGCACGCCCACGGCTTCCGGATCCGTCCCCGCGGGTCGATGCACAGCTGGAGTCCGCTCACCCTCGAGGCCGGGCAGGACATCGAGAACGTCGTGCTGGTCGACACCATGTCGCAGCTCAACCAGGTCGTCGTCGACGCGGGAGCCGCACCTGCGCGCGTGACCGCCGGCGGTGGCGCGAGCATCGAATCGATCCTCACCGCGCTCGAAGCGAGCGGACTGGGGTGGGCCAACTCGCCGGCCATCGGGGACATCTCCATCGCGGGGGCACTGTCGATCGGTGCCCACGGCGCCACCTACCCGGCAGCGGGGGAGACGGTGGTCCCCGGCCAGTCGTTCGGCTCCCTGTCCAATCTCGTCCTGGCTCTGACCGCCGTGGTGTGGAACCCGTCGGCCGGTGCCTACGAACTCCGCGAGTTCCGCCGTGCCGACCCGGAGATCGGCCCCCTGCTCGCCCACCTCGGACGCACCTTCGTCACCTCCGTGACGTTGCAGGCCGGAGCGAACTACCGGGTGCGCTGCCAGAGCTTCACCGACATCCCGTGGCGCGAACTGTTCGCACCGCCCGGCTCGCCGGGGCGCACCTTCGAGCGCTACGTCGAGGAGCACGGGCGGGTCGAGGCGATCTGGTTCCCCTTCACCGAAACGCCCTGGCTCAAGATCTGGTCGGTCTCTCCGGAGAAGCCTGCCGCGTCCCGCGAGGTGCAGGGCCCGTACAACTACTACTTCTCCGACAGCCTGCCCGAGGAACTCACCGACCTGCTGGGACAGGTCGTGCGCGGCGCCCAGGGCGTCACACCGGCCTTCGGTGCGTCGCAGTTCGGTGCAGTGGCCGCGGGACTCGCCGCGACCGGCACGAACGATCTGTGGGGCTGGTCCAAGGATCTGCTGTTCTACCTGCGCGCCGCGACCCTGCGCGTGGTCGCCGGTGGCGGTGTCGTCGTGACGAGACGCGACAACATCGCCCGCGTCATCAACGAGTTCACGACGTGGCTGCACGAGCGGATGACGCACTACGCCTCGCTCGGGCAGTACCCCGTGAACATGCCGTTCGAGGTGCGTCTGTGCAAGGTCGACGACGCCGGCGAGGTGCTCGTCGACGCCGCCGGCGTGCCCGACCTGTCGCCGGTGCGTCCCCGCCCCGACCGGCCCGACTGGGACACCGCGATCTGGATGAACGTGGTCTCCATCCCCGGAACGGCCGGGATGCCGGCCTTCTTCCGCGAGATGGAGCAGTGGATGGCCGCCCACTACTCGGGCGATTACGCGACCTTCCGGTCCGAGTGGTCGAAGGGCTGGGCGTTCGACGACGAGGGCGGCTACCGCGACCCCGGTTTCCTCGGAGAGACGGTGCCGGCCATGTACCGCACCGGCCTGCCGTCCGGGCAGGGTTGGGACGCCGCGCTCGCGGCCTTCGAGCAGTACGACCCGCACCGGGTGTTCAGCAACCGGTTCCTCGACCGGTTGCTGCCCTGACGTTCCGCCTCAGCACCCGGTGTGCGAGAAGGCCCTCATGTAGCCAGCGGTTTGATAGGCGTACGCCCATGCCCAGTACGACAGGGCGATGTCGGCCGGGCTGGCGGCCATGATGAGTTCGCCGTCGAAGCATCGGTCGAGGATGAAGCGCGCGCGGGAGACGTGCGGCACGAACGTCACGACGATGACGCTGTCCCAGCCGCGCTGCTCCGCGAGACGACGCAGTTCCATGGCTTCACCGCGCGTGGTCGGCGGGTCCGGTTCGAAGCACGTGACGGGGAATTCGTAGCGCGGGTGGTCGCACAGGTCCGTCAGCCAGACATCCTTCGCGCCGTTGGGATTCGACACCACGACTTCGGGTGCGAAGCCTTCGAGTGCGAGTTCGAGCGCGTAGGGATAGCGCTCGTAGATCGCACCGCCGAGGACGAAGATCGCGTCCGCCCGGCGATACGGGCTGAGGTTCTCGATCTCGATCTGCGGGGCCACGTAGACGGGAAAGCCCGCGGCGATGAACGCGCACGCGACGAGCACGAGGACGGCGAGCCACCGTCGTCGCCGGGGGCGTGGCCTGGTGAGTGTGGAACCTCCGGAGTTCTCCGGTGCGTCCTGCCGGGAGGCCCTGTGTCGTCGCGTCATCCGCCGAGTCCGTTCCCGCCCGACCGGAGCCGAGGCGTCTCGCGAGTGCGGTGCCGCCTTTCAGTTTAGGGTATGTAAGTCTGTTTTGACCCCTGAAAACAGACTTGAAGAATCTTTTGTGACGGGAGGGGACGTTCTTTCCCGGAGAGGTGAACCAGGTGCCCCGGAATGCAGTCAGGGCACCTTCTCCGTGAGGAGAAAGTGCCCTGACGAGTTCTTCCACGAGTCGGGGTGGCGGGATTCGAACCCACGACCTCTTCGTCCCGAACGAAGCGCGCTACCAAGCTGCGCCACACCCCGTATTGAACCTCGGTCAGCTTACAACACGAGTCCGCAGAAGATTAAATCGGCTGGTCAGCGACGTAACCCGGCGCGCTCTGCCGCATTGCCGCTGGCCTGCTGCGCGGTGTCGCGCGAGGCCGGAACGAGGGTCAGCAAGGTGGCCTCCGGGCGGCAGAAGAACCGAGCGGGAGCGAACGGCGACGTGCCGATCCCCGCGGAGACGTGCAGTCGCATGCGGGCGCCCCAGCGCGACGCGCCCTTCACCCGCGACCGGTCGATCCCGCAGTTGGTCACCAGCGCGCCGTAGAACGGCAGGCACAGCTGACCACCGTGGGTGTGGCCGGCGAGGACGAGGTCGTAACCGTCCTCGGCGAAACGGTCGAGTACCCGTGGCTCGGGGGAGTGCGTCATGCCCAGTCGCAGATCGGCCGAGGGATCGGCCGCACCGGCGATCGTCTCGTACCGGTCGCGGTCGAGATGCGGGTCGTCGACACCGCCGACGGCGATGCGCACACCGCCGACCTCGATGTCGCGGCGCACGTGCGTCATGTCCTGCCAGCCACGTTCGGTGAACGCCGCACGCAGATCGCCCCAGGGGAGCGGAGGACCGTAGACGCGGTCGTGGTCCTTGTCGAAGTAGGCCAGCGGATTCTTCAACACGGGAGCGAAGTAGTCGTTGCTCCCGAAGACGAACAGACCCGGGCGGGCGAGGAGTCCGCCGAGGGCCTGGACGACGGCCGGAACGGCCTTCGGGTGCGACAGGTTGTCGCCCGTGTTCACGACGAGATCGGGCTCGAGGCCGTCGAGTTCGCGCAACCAGTTCTGTTTCAGCTTCTGGTTGGGAGTCATGTGCAGGTCGCTGATGTGCAGGACCCGCAGTGTCGACGCGCCGGGCGCGAGCACCGGCACCGTGACCTCGCGAAGGGTGAACGCGTTCCGTTCGATCAGCGTGGCGTAACCGAGGCCGAGAGCGGCGGCGCCGGCAGCACCGAGGGTTACACGGCGAATTGCAGACAGGTCAGGCACTTCTCCAGCGTACCGCCGTGCGTGGTCCTCGCACGTGGTTCGCCTGCCCCGCGTAGCGTTTCCGGCATGAGCGACACCACATCCTCCCTCGAATCCAGGCTGCGGACCGACCTGACCGCAGCGATGAAGGACAAGGACAAGCTGCGGACCGAGACCCTCCGGATGCTGCTCGCGGCGATCCGGAACGAGGCGGTGTCCGGCAAGGAGGCGCGTGAGCTGTCCGACGACGAGGTGCTCGAGGTCCTCGCGAAGGAATCGAAGAAGCGCGGCGAGGCCGCCGAGGTCTACACCGAGAACGGACGCGGAGAGCTCGCGGCCAAGGAGCACGCCGAGGCACGGATCATCGACGAGTACCTGCCCACCCCGCTCACCGATGCCGAGCTCGTCGACGTCGTCGACACCGCCCTCGCGCGCGTCGCGGAGGAACTCGGCACGCGGCCGGGTCCGAAGAACATGGGCCAGGTGATGAAGGCCGCCACCGAGATCGCGGCAGGGAAGGCCGACGGCAAGCGCCTGTCCGCGGCCGTGCGTTCACGCCTGTAACCGAAACGGCCGTGCAGCTCCGGTCGACCGTCACGAGGACGGGGCGACGGGAACTGCACGGCCGTGGAAGCCCTGCGGCTCAGTTGTCGGGGCGACTCGGTGTCGTCGTGGGAGTGGAGTCCTCGTCCGCCGGCGGACTCGACTCGCTCTGCTCGAGCTCACGTCCCGGGATGGGTGCGGGCGTCGACCGCCGGGTCGTGTCGGGCACCTCGCGGTCGCGTGGGCGGGCCGGGGTTGCGCTCGTGGTGGGAGCCACGCGGACCGATCCGTCGCTGATGAACAGCGTGACCGTCGAGCCCGGGACGGCCGAGCCGCTCGGGGACGTACCCGTCACCGTTCCGGCGCGTTCCTCACCGGCGATCGTCGCCTCCGAGACCGAGAATCCGGCCTCCTGCAGCCGCTGCATCGCGCGGTCCTTCGGCAGGCCCGTGACGTCCGGGACCTGGGCGTTGCCCGCGCCGCGGACGTACCGGGGATCGGGGGCGGGCAGTTCGATGGGGCCGAACTTGTTCGCCACCGGCAGCATCGCCGAGAACCATGTCCGCGCCGGTTCGGTACCGCCGAAGAGGTTGCCGTCGTAGCAGGGGCGGACCGGACCCGAGCAGATCTCGCCGGGGGTGGGGGAGTCGCCGTAGGTGTAGACCACACCGGCGAACCGGTTGGTGAAGCCGAGGAAGGCCGACGACATGTGCGACTCCGTCGTACCGGTCTTCGCCGCGACCGGCAGGTTCCAGCCCACCGATCCCGCGGCGCCCGAGGCGGTACCGCCGGCAGCGGTGTCCTTGCTCATCGCAGTGGCGAGGGTGTCGGCGAGACCGGGCTCGACCACCTGCTCGCAGGCCTGCTGCGTGATCGGCACCGGCTTGCCCTCGCGGTCGAAGACCTCCTCGATCGGGCTGGGCGGGCACCACTTGCCGTGCGAGGCGAGGGTCGCCGCGACGTTCGACAGCTCGAGCGCGTTGATCCACGTCGGGCCGAGCGTGTACGAGCCGAGGTGCTGTTCCTTCTGCATCTCGGCCATCGACTGGTCGCCGAAGCCGGAGGTGCGCGGCTGCAGGTACGAACGCAGTCCCAGGCGCACCGACATGTCGACGGCGGCGTCGACACCGGTGGCCTCGATGAGCTTGACGAACGCCGTGTTCGGCGACTGCGCCAACGCGTCGGTCACCGACAGTTGCGACGGATACGGCGCGGCGTTCTCGACGCAGTAGTAGTTGGCCGGGCAGCCGCGGGCACCACCGTCGCCCAGACCGCGGGCGTTGTAGCGGGACGGGACGTCCAGCACGGCGGACGTGCCGAGTCCCTGTTCCATGGCGGCGGCGACGGTGAAGATCTTGAAGATCGACCCGGCGCCGTGACCGGCCAGAGAGAAGGGCTGCGGCTGGACCGTCTCCTTGGCCTCGGCGTCGAGACCGAACTTGCGGCTCGACCCCATGGCGAGGACCTTGTGCGAATCCTGGCCCGGCTCGATCACGTTCATCACCGAGGCCACGTCGTCGACGGTGGGGCTGGTGAACCGGTCGAGCGACTCCTTGACCGAGTTCTGGACCTCGGGGTCGAGGGTCGTGCGGATGAGATATCCGCCCCGGTCGATCTGCTCGCGCGACAGGCCGGAGTTCTCGAGGTACTGCAGCGCGTACTCGCAGAAGTAGCCGCGGTCGTCGGCGGCGATGCAGCCGCGGGGGAGCGTGTTGGGCTCGGGCAGCACGCCGAGCGGCAGTTCCTTCGCGGCGCGGATCTCGTCTGCGCGCTCGGGGATGTTGTCGATCATCGTGTCGAGCACGATGTTGCGACGGGCGAGCACGCCGTCGGGGTTGGTGTAGGGGTTCAGCGCCGAGCTGGACTGCACCATGCCCGCGAGCATGGCGGCCTGCGGGACGTTCAGGTCCTTGGCGTCGATGCCGAAGTAGGTCTGGGCGGCGTCCTGGACGCCGAACGAACCGTTGCCGAAGGGGACGAGGTTCAGATACCGGGTGAGGATCTCGTCCTTGGTGAGCTGATCGTCGAGGGTCAGCGCCATGCGGATCTCACGGATCTTGCGGGCCGGCGTCGTCTCGATCGCCGCGCGGCGTTCGGCGTCGGTCTTCGCGATGACGTGGAGCAGGTAGTTCTTGACGTACTGCTGATCGATCGTGGAGGCGCCCTGCTCGACCTGACCGCTCGTGGTGTTGGTGAGGAACGCGCGCATGGTGCCCTGCCAGTCGACGCCCTGGTGCTCTGGGAACCGCTTGTCCTCGATCGAGACGATCGCCAGTTTCATCTCGTTGGAGATCTGATCGCTGGGCACCTCGAAGCGACGCTGGTCGTAGAGCCATGCGATCGGCTCGCCCGCCTTGTCGACCATGGTCGTCACGGCTGGGACGACACCTTCGACGAGCTCTGCGGAACTGTTGTCGACGGTGTCCGCGGCTCGGTTCGAGACGTACCCGAAACCACCCGCGGCCGGGAAGAGCATCCCTGCTACGAGAACGCCGCCGAGGGCCGTGCAACCAGCGAGCTTCGCCACCGTTCTTCGGATCGACACGCCTACACACTACGTGGCGAGGGACCGGCCGGCCGTTTCCAGGGAGCGGGCGTGGCACGACGGGCGAGGTGAAAACGCCTCCGACGTGGGACTTTGTACGTGCGTACCAGAAAAGGTTTCGTTCGCCTTGCGCGTGGGCATCAGTTTACCTAGATTGAGACATCAGTGTGACGCAGATAACACCTTGACGGGCAGGTTTTGCGCCGTTGCGGCACACGGACGGCGCAGACCTCGAACACCGCGAACCGGCGTTCGGAAAGTAAAGGGGCAACTGAATGCACATGACCACCCCGACGACCCGACTCGACGTCGACCAGGCCGAAGCGCGCATCGCTTGGGTCTCCAAGGCTCGCTGCCGCGAAGTCGATCCCGATGAACTGTTCGTGCGTGGCGCAGCGCAGCGCAAGGCTGCGGTGATCTGCCGGCACTGCCCGGTGATGCTCGAGTGCGGGGCGGACGCCCTCGACAACCGTGTCGAGTTCGGCGTGTGGGGAGGCATGACGGAGCGGCAGCGTCGTGCTCTCCTCAAGCAGCATCCCGAGGTCGAGTCCTGGGCCGATTTCTTCCAGGCGCAGCGACAGCACCAGAGCGCGGTCTAGTCACCACCTCACCGGTACACGAACCGCCGAGATCATGACCCGCGAGACATCACGCCTCGCGGGTCAATTGCTCGCCCACCGCCCGCAGCGCCTCGAGATCCGAGACCTCGAAGGGCAGCGAGGGCACCCCGACCACGGGGACGGCAGGGTTCGCCGCGGTGAAGTTGCGTAGCAACCGCAGCTCCCGCTTGGCGATCACGGCCCGGTGCGCGTGGATGCGGAGAACGGCCTCAGCGGCCTTCGCGTCCACGCCCTCCTCCTCGGCGAGCTGGTCCGCTGCGGCGAGGGCGTGATCGGACGGCAACGCCGACAGTGTCGGATGGGTGCGGTTGAGCACCAGGCCCGACAGCGGCATGCGATCGCCCGACAGTCGCTCGACGAAGAACGACGCCTCGCGCAGGGCATCGGGTTCGGGTGCCGCGACCACCATGAAGTGGGTTCCGGGCTGCTGCAGCAACCGGTAGGTGCGGTTGGCGCGCTCGCGGAAGCCCCCGAACATCGAGTCCAGCGACTGCACGAAGGCCGACGCGTCCGACAGCATCTGGCTACCGACGATCGTCGAGACCGCCTTGAGCGCGAGCCCCATCGCGCCCGTCACCAGGCGGCCGAAGCCACGCCCGGGTGCCGTGAAGATCCGGATCATCCGGCCGTCGAGGAAGGCCCCGAGCCGCTGCGGAGCGTCGAGGAAGTCGAGTGCGTTCCGGGACGGCGGGGTGTCGACGATGATGAGATCCCACTCGTCGCTCTGCGCGAGCTGACCGAGTTTCTCCATCGCCATGTACTCCTGCGTGCCGGAGAACGACGACGCCACGGTCTGATAGAAGGGGTTGTCGAGGATCTGCTGGGCCTTCTCCGGCGTCGAGTGCTCGAGCACCATGTCGTCGAAGGTGCGACGCATGTTGAGCATCATCGCGTGCAGCTCGCCCTTCGCCTCCGGCCCGAGCTCCACCTTCTGCGGTGAATTGTCGAGCGAGGCGACCCCGAGGGCCTGTGCCAGTCGCCGCGCCGGGTCGATCGTGAGCACCACGACGCTGCGGCCCCGTTCGGCCGCGCGCAACGCGAGCGCCGCGGCGGTGGTGGTCTTGCCGACACCTCCCGACCCGCAGCACACGATCACCCGGGACGAGCGGTCGTCCAGGATGCGGGCGACGTCGAGGACCTTCCGGATCGGTGCGCTCATCGGACACCCTGCTCGGCGAGGACGTCGGCGAGTTCGTAGAGGCCACCGAGATCGACACCGTCGGCGAGGGCCGGTAGGGACATGCGTGCCACCTTCACTTCGTCGAGTTGAGCGGCGCTCACCTGCTGCGCCTGGAGTACCGCGGCGTGCTCGATGGTCTCGGTCAGCAGGCCGGCGAAATCGTCGTCGGAGAGCCTGATGGACACCCTCTCCAGCGTCGTCCGGATCGCGGGCCCGGCGATGCGGCCGGCGGCGACGTCGTCGACGAGTTCCTCGGGCAGGTGCTCGGGAGCGGTGCGGTTGACGATGACCGTCCCCATCCGGAGATCGGCGGCCTCGAGTTCCTCCACCGCGTCGGCCGTCTCCTGCACGGGCAGAGCCTCGAGCAGGGTCACCAGATGGACCACGGTCTGGTCGGAGTGCAGCAGCCGGACCACGCCCTCGCTCTGCGACCGGATCGGACCGGATTTGGCGAGATCGGCCATGGCCTTGGTGACGTCGAGGAAGCTGCCGATGCGGCCGGTGGGCGGGGAGTCGACGACGACCGCGTCGTAGACGGGTGCGCCCGACGCGTCGGTCCGCACCACGGTCTCCTTGATCTTGCCGGTGAGGATGACGTCGCGCAGACCCGGCGCGAGCGTGGTCACGAACTCGATCGCTCCCATCCGTCGCATCGCGCGACCTGCGAATCCGAGGTTGTAGAACATGTCGAGGTATTCGAGGAAGGCCGCCTCGATGTCGATCGCGAGAGCCGACACCTCACCGCCACCCGGCGCGGTCGCGATCTTCGTCTCGACCGGCGGGAGCGGCGGCACGTCGAACAGTTGCGCGATGCCCTGACGTCCCTCGGTCTCGACGAGCAGGACCTTGCGACCTCCGGCGGCGAGCGCCAGCGCGAGCGCCGCGGCCACGGTGGACTTCCCGGTGCCACCCTTGCCGGACACGAAGTGCAGTCGCGCCTGGGCGGCGCCTGCCGGCCATTCGCCGGAATGTGATGTCGGAGATGCCACGATCACGAGCCTATAAGTCGTGGACGGTGAACGGTGCCGGATAGGGTCAGGACATGAGTGAAACCACCACATGGGAATACGCAACCGTGCCGCTGCTCACGCACGCGACCAAGCAGATCCTCGACCAGTGGGGTGCCGACGGTTGGGAGCTCGTCACCGTCCTGCCCGGCCCCACCGGTGAGCAGCACGTCGCCTACCTCAAGCGTCCGAAGGGCTGATCCGTGTCGCACAACACCTGGAGCGAACGCCTGACCGAACTCGGCATCACCCTGCCGCCGGTCGCCGCCCCGGTGGCGGCCTACGTGCCGGCCGTCCGCAACGGCGACGTCGTCTACACCTCCGGTCAGCTGCCGCTGGTCGACGGGAAGCTGACGCACACCGGCAAGGTGGGCGCCGAGGTGTCGGCGGAGGAGGCGAAGACCGCGGCCCGCACCGCCGCGCTCAACGCGCTCGCCGCCGTCGACGATCTCGTCGGACTCGACAACATCGCGAGCGTCGTGAAGGTCGTGGGCTTCGTGGCGTCCGCCGAGGGCTTCACCGGACAGCCCGGCGTCATCAACGGCGCGTCGGAACTGCTCGGGGAGATCTTCGGTGAGGTCGGCGCGCACGCCCGTTCGGCCGTCGGCGTCGCCGAACTGCCCCTCGGCGCTCCCGTCGAGGTCGAGTTGATGGTGGAAGTACGCTGACGCCGCCCTCCCCGACCGAGGGCGGCTCCCGACGGACCCGACACGAGAGGCACATGTGATGGCGCTGGTCCACCCCGCCTACGCGCAGCTGCGCCAGGTCACCGAGAACGCCGCGGTGATCCTGGCCGAGAACCCCTCGATCATGTCCCTCGAGGGAACGAACACCTGGATCCTCCGGGCCCCCGGCAGCGACGAGTGCGTCGTGGTCGATCCGGGTCCCCTGGACGAAGGGCATCTCGAACGGATCGCGCAGGTGCCGGTGGCGGCGACCCTCATCAGTCACCGCCACTTCGACCACACCGAGGGTGCGGAGCGTTTCTCGCAGCTCGCGGAATGCCCGGTGCACGCAGTGCTGCCGGAACACCGCCACGGCGGTGGGCAGCAACTGTCCGACGGCGACGTCGTCGAGGCAGCGGGTCTGCGCATCCGGGTCGTCGCGACCCCGGGGCACACCGCCGATTCGCTGTCGTTCGTGATCGAGCAGGACCGCAGTGTGCTCACCGCCGACACCATCCTCGGCCGCGGCACGACCGTCCTCGACGACTCCGACGGCGACCTCGGCGACTACCTGCGGTCGTTGAGGTCGCTCATCGGCCTCGGCGGTGGCTACACGGTGCTGCCCGGGCACGGCCCCGAGCTGCCCGACCTCGAGACGATCGCGCGGGAGTACCTCGCGCACCGGGAGGGCCGGCTCGAGCAGGTGCGCGGTGCGCTGCGCACCCTCGGCGCCGAAGCCTCCGCACGGCAGGTCGTCGAGCACGTCTACGCCGACGTCGACCCCTCGTTGTGGGGTGCGGCGGAGAAGTCCGTCAACGTGCAGTTGGAGTACCTGCGCAGCCACGGTTGAGTCGAAGCAGCCAGACGGCTGGGTCGAAGCAGCTACGGCCGGGATACGCACATGCGAAAGGCCGGGACGCAGCGAGCGTCCCGGCCTTTCGTATGTCCGTGGGTCAGCGAGCGCGACGCGCCAGACGCTCCGAGTCGGAGATCAGCACGCTCTTGCCCTCGAGACGCAGCCAGCCGCGGTGCGCGAAGTCGGCCAGGGCCTTGTTCACGGTCTCGCGGGACGCGCCGACGAGCTGCGCGATCTCTTCCTGTGTCAGGTCGTGCGTGACACGCAGGGCGCCGGCCTCCTGGGTGCCGAAACGCTGGGCGAGCTGGAGCAGCGCCTTGGCGACACGACCGGGGACGTCGGTGAAGATCAGGTCGGCGAGGCTGTTGTTGGTGCGACGCAGACGACGGGCCAGCACGCGGAGGAGCTGCTCGGCGATCTCGGGGCGCTGGTCGATCCACGCCTTGAGCGCATCGCGGTCCATGCTCACGGCACGCACCTCGGTGACGGTGGTGGCGGTGGAGGTGCGCGGACCCGGATCGAAGATCGACAGCTCGCCGAACATGTCGGACGGGCCCATGATCGTCAGGAGGTTCTCGCGGCCGTCGGGCGAACGACGTCCGAGCTTCACCTTGCCGGAAACGATGATGTACAGCCGGTCGCCGGGCTCACCCTCGTTGAAGATGACATGGCCGCGCGGGAAATCTACAGGCTGAAGCTCTTTGATCAGCGCCGCAACCGCCGAGGGCTCGACTCCTTGGAAGATGCCTGCTCTGGCCAGGACCTCGTCCACGTGCGCTCCTTTTGGGAATGATTCGTCATCTACTGCCGGGTCTGCACGTCGACGGACTTCCCGGGCAGGTCACCTGTCAGGCGTACGAGCGCCCAGTCTATCGTGCGCGCTGCACGAGTGAGTGACCGATACCACGGAAACGATCGACGAACCCGATCATCGGTACCTCGAGGCTACCGGCAAGTAGTCGTTCAGCTGGCGCGGCGCGCGCGCAGATGGCCGTCCGAATCGTCCGCTCCGTTGGTGCTCGGTCCGCGGCGGCGGCGACGCTGGAAGCGGGCCAGGGCCCCGGGGAAACCTTCACGAGCGAGTGCCGCGACATCGGCCTGGTCCGCTTTGTCGAGGAACTCTTCCACTTCCTGCTCACGGACGGACAACCGGCTCAAGCGCGCTTCGACACGTTCCATGGACAGTGCGAACAACATGAGCAGCACCGGGAAGAGGACGACAGCAAGAGCTTGCATACCCGGAAGTAAACACCGGAAAGATCTCGGAAGAGACACGGGGCCGGATCCTGGGGAGAGTGTTTACGTAGAGTGGATCAGGTGCATGCCTCCCAGTCCGAGAGCCCCGAGACGGCCCCGCGCCGAGTGAACGGAAAGGCTCGCGGACCGGAGTCGCGACTGGCCCTCGTCCGTCGCGCGCGACGGATGAACCGGCGCCTCGCCGAGGCTTTTCCGCACGTCTACTGCGAACTGGACTTCACGAATCCGCTCGAGCTCGCCGTCGCCACGATCCTGTCGGCGCAGTGCACGGATGTGCGGGTCAACCAGGTGACCCCCGCTCTGTTCGCCCGGTATCCCGACGCCCGCGCGTACGCGGAGGCGGACCGCGCCGAGCTCGAGGAGTACATCCGCTCGACCGGCTTCTACCGCAACAAGGCCAACTCGCTCATCGGTCTCGGCCAGGCCCTGCTCGAGCGGCACGACGGCGAGGTCCCGGCCCGGCTGAAGGATCTCGTCGCGCTGCCCGGCATCGGCCGCAAGACCGCCAACGTCATCCTCGGCAACGCCTTCGATGTGCCGGGTATCACGGTCGACACCCACTTCCAGCGGCTCGTGCGTCGTTGGGAATGGACCGACGAGACCGATCCGGTCAAGATCGAGCACGCGGTGGGTGCGCTCATCGAGCGCAAGGAGTGGACACTGCTGTCCCATCGCGTGATCTTCCACGGTCGGCGCGTGTGCCACGCACGCAAGCCGGCATGCGGGGTGTGTGTCCTCGCGAAGGACTGCCCCTCCTACGGGACCGGGCCCACCGATCCGCAGACCGCGGCCGCGCTGGTGAAGGGACCGGAGACCGAGCACCTGCTCGAGCTGGCCGGGCGGTGACGGAGTGCGTCCTTTCACAGCAGGCCGC
The DNA here is from genome assembly GCF_035918275.1 of Rhodococcus sp. PD04. Lineage (NCBI taxonomy): Bacteria > Bacillati > Actinomycetota > Actinomycetes > Mycobacteriales > Nocardiaceae > Rhodococcus > Rhodococcus sp. PD04. The sequence goes on from NZ_CP142143.1 coordinate 453,084, forward strand.
TGGAGCCTGGCAGCCCTCGTCGTCGTCATCGCGTTGATCGTCGCGATCTGGCCGCGCGACCGCAGCGACCCTCCACCGGCCACCGGTTCGGGACCGGCCACTTCCTCGGCCGCACCCGTGGACCGCCGACCCCAGGACGACGCGCAGGCCCTCGCCCCGCTGCGCGAGACCGCCGCGCTGGATCCGTGCCCGCAACCGGGCGCGTCCTCGCCCGCTCCCACCGGTCCGCTCGCCGGGCTGGTCTTCGAGTGCGTGGGCGACGGTTCCTCCGTCGACCTCGCGGCCGCCCTCGCCGGAAAGCCCGCCGTGGTGAACCTGTGGGCCTGGTGGTGCGCTCCCTGCGCCGAGGAACTGCCGGTCCTCCAGGACTACGCCGCCCGGGTAGGCGAGGAGGTCACCGTCGTCACCGTCCACACCGACCCGAACGAGTCGAACGCCCTCGGCCGGCTCGCCGACTACGACGTGCATCTGCCGGGTGTGCAGGACGGCTCGGGTCGCGTGCAGGCCGCGGTCGGCGCGCCCGCCGTCCTTCCCGTGACGGTGCTGCTCCGCGCCGACGGATCGGTCGCCGCCGTGCTTCCGATCCCGTTCCGGTCGGCCGACGAGGTCGCTTCGGTCGTCGAGGAGCATCTGGGGGTGGCGGCATGATCCCCGAATGGCTCCGGCGTGTCGCCTCGGTGTCGCCGACCGACCCGCACGGTCTCAACCCGATCCTGAACCGTCGCGCGCCGCGCGACGCGCGGGTGCGGCAGGCCTCGGTGCTGGTGCTGTTCGGCGGGTCGTCGGAGGCCGATCCGATCGCCCGCGGCGGACTTCCCGCCGACGCCGACGTCCTGCTCACCCAGCGCGCCGCGACGCTGCGGCAGCACAGCGGGCAGGTGGCCTTTCCCGGAGGCGCCGCCGATCCCGAGGACTACGGCGCCATCCACACCGCACTGCGTGAAGCGGAGGAGGAGACCGGCCTGGATCCGTCCGGGATCCGGCCGCTCGCCGTACTCCCCGAACTGTTCATCCCGCCTTCCGGCTTCGACGTGACCCCCGTGGTCGCCTACTGGGAGACCCCGAGCCCCGTCGGCGTGGTCGACCCGCAGGAGGCGACCCGCGTGGTCCGGGTGTCGCTGCACGAGCTGCTCGACCCCGACAACCGTTTCCAGGTCCGGCACCGGCTGGGTTATCAGGGCCCGGCATTCCAGGTGGACGGGATGTTGGTCTGGGGTTTCACCGCGGGTGTGCTCGCGGGTCTGTTCGCGGTGTCGGGGTGGGAGATCGAGTGGGATCACCACGATGTCCGTGACCTCGACGTCGTACTCGCCGAACTGGAGACGGGGGTGGTCGAATCATGACCGGATCGGGCTGGATCGATCTGATCATCGTGGTGATCGTCCTGATCGCCGCGTCCTCCGGACTCCGGCAGGGAGCCGTCGCCTCGGCGCTGGCCTTCCTGGGTGTGCTGCTCGGTGCGGTCGCGGGCATCCTCATCGCCCCGCACGTGCTCGTGCACATCGACGACGCACGCATGCGCATCCTCGCCGGGATCGCACTGATCGTGGTGCTGGTGGTGATCGGCGAGGTGGCCGGCATGGTGCTCGGACGTGCCGCGCGCAGCGGCATCCACAGTCCGGGCGCGCGGGCGGTGGACAGCGTCGTCGGTGCCGGTCTGCAGTCGGTGGCGGTGCTCGTCGCCGCGTGGCTGCTCGCCATCCCGCTGACCGCCACGACCCAGCCCGCCGTCTCCGCGGCCGTGCGGGGATCCCAGGTGCTCGGGACCGTCGACGACGTCGCCCCCGACTGGATGCGCGCGATCCCCAACGAGTTCTCGGCGCTGCTCGACACCTCGGGTCTGCCCGAGGTGATCGGGCCGTTCGGGCGCACCCCGATCGCCGAGGTGGAGGCACCCGACGGTGGTCTCCTCGAAGGATCGGTCCCGGCCCGGCTGCAGACGAGCGTGCTGCGCATCAACGGCGTCGCGCCCAGCTGCCAGAAGGCGCTCGAAGGATCCGGTTTCGTCGTGGCCCCCGAACGGGTGATGACGAACGCGCACGTCGTGGCCGGTACCGCGGCGGTGACCGTCGATACGGAGAGCGGCCCGCTCGAAGCGACCGTCGTGCTTTTCGATCCGGAGGTGGACGTCGCGATCCTCGCGGTGCCGGGACTGACCGCGCAGCCGCTGGGCTTCGCCTCGGAGCCGGCGGAGTCGGGTGACGACGCGATCGTGCTCGGCTACCCGGGCGGCGGCCCGTACACGGCGAGCGCGGCGCGGATCCGCGAGACGCTCGACCTGCAGGGCCCGGACATCTACCGCGGCGGCACCGTCGAACGCGAGGTGTACACGGTGCGCGGCACGATCCGGCAGGGCAACTCGGGGGGCCCGCTGGTCGATCCGTCCGGCGATGTCCTCGGCATGGTCTTCGGCGCGGCGGTCGACGACACCGACACCGGTTTCGTTCTCACCGGTGCAGAGGTGAGCCGGCAGCTGGAGATGGCCGGAGTGAATCAGCCGGTCGCGACCGGCGCCTGCATCGTCTGACGTCTGCCCGTCCGGCGGACGGGCAGATCAGTCGAGTCCGCGGACGAAGTCGGCGAGCAGTGCCGTCACCGCTTCGGGCTTCTCCTGATGGGCGTAGTGGCCGGCCCCGTCGACGAATTTCAGGATTCGTCCGGGGGCGTGCCGCACGCAGCGTCGGAGGGTCGCGGCGAGCACGTAGGGATCCAGCGCGCCGTGCAGCTGCAGGATCGGCAGGGTGAGCTCGACGTCCATGGTCTTCATGAAGCGGCGACCGTCGGGACGCCACTGGCTGCGGAACGCCCAGCGCTGGTATTCGAGGGTCAGGTGCGCCGTGCCCGGGATGCGGATCGCGGTGCGTAGCCGGTCGACGACGTCGGCGAACTCGTCGGTGCGTCGCCAGTCCGGGCCGCACCGCACACGCATCAGCCGTTCGATCTCCAGGCCGTGGTCGCGAACCAGCTTGCGTTCGGGACGCCACGGCAGCTGGTAGGCGAGGAAGATCGGCAGCAGAGCCTTGCGTTGCGCGCGGTCGCGCAGGGTCGCGTCGCGCAGCGAGATGGGGTGCGGGGAGTCGACGACCGCGATCGCCCGCACGACATGCGGATGGAGCACCGCGGTCGCCCAGCACACGAGACCCCCGTCGGCGTGGCCCACGAGGACCGCATCGGTGTGCCCGAGCGCGCGGATCAGTCCCGCGATGTCGTTCGAGAGCGTCCAGCCGTCGTATCCGCGCGGCGGCTTGTCCGTGTCGCCGTAACCGCGCAGGTCCACCGCGACCGCCCGGTAGCCGAGATCGGCGAAGGCGGTGAGCTGGTGACGCCACGACCACCACAGGTCGGCGAAGCCGTGCACGAACACCACGAGCGGTGTGTCCGGGTCGTGCGGACCGGCCTCGACGGCATGGAAGCGGATGCCGTTGGCGTGGATGTCTCGATGCGTCCACGGTCCGGGATACCGGACCGTGGACGGGTCGGGGACGGGCACTGGCGGTTCCGGTTCGTCAGCGGGTGGCGTGACGCGGCGCGGCGTGGCGCGGGCCGTCCGCATCGTGTCCGTCCTGGCTGCTCGGGAGGATCGACGCGGTCTGCTTGAGCGAGTCGATGGTCTTGTTGGGTGCGCGCAGCTTACGGACCCGCATATAGCCGATCAGGGCCAGCAGGCCCGTCACCACCAGCATGATCAGGAAGACGATGAGGAAGGCGAGCCAGCGCGCCACCCAGACATCGAGGAGTTCGGCGAGAAAGAAGAAGAAGAAGAACGAACTGAAGGTCAGCACGGCGAGCGCGAGGATGAAGAACAGGCTGCCCTGCACGCCCTTCTTGACCTCACCGGTCACCTCGGCCTTGGCGAGCTGGACTTCGGCGCGGAACAGGGTGGACAGCTGTGTCGCTGCGTCGCGTACCAGTTCGCCCACACTGGCATCGCGGGGTGTCGGAGCGTCCACCTTCGTCAACGGGATGCCCGAAATGCTCGACGGGACTCCGTTCTCCGGACGATTCGCGTTCGTCACGCTCACTACTCGACCCCTTCGGTTGGTTCGTTCCGTTGGCGGTGGGCGCGCCCACGCCGTAACAGTAGCGCCGACCCGAGGACAGAGGCGATCAATGATGTCACCAGCACGGCGGCCTTGGCGATCTCGGCGGGCTCGCCACCGTGGATGTCACCGAGCGAGAGTTCGGCGATGAGCAGGCTCACCGTGAACCCGATGCCGCCGATCACGGCGAGTGCGAACACGTCTCCCCACATCAGCCCGGTCGGGCGGGTGGCGAGACCGAGCCGGATCGAGATCCAGGTGGCGCCGAAGATCCCGACGGTCTTGCCGAGGAGCAGTCCGAGGACGACGGACTGGCCGACAGGATCGGTGAACACCTGGCCGAGCATCTCCGCACCGATGGGCACACCGGATGCGAACAGGGCGAACAGCGGGACGCACAGACCGGCGGACCACGGCTGGATGTGGTGGACCAGCCGCTCGGCGGGTGCGTAGTCCTCCCCGGGATCGGTGCGGACACGGGTGAGCAGGCCGAGGAGGACCCCGGCGACGGTCGCGTGGATGCCTGCGTTGTGCATGGCGTACCAGGTGAACAGCGCGAGCGGCACGTACAACCACGGCGTGGTGATGCGCTTCTGCTGCGCGAACCAGTACGCCGCCGCTGCGGCCACTGTGGCGAGCAGCCACGCGACGGCGAGTCCCGAGGTGAACAGGATCGCGATGAGCGCGATGCCGATGAGGTCGTCGACGACCGCCAGGCTCAACAGGAACACCCGGGCGCTGGTGGGGATGCGCGAACCGGTGAGGGCGAGCACGCCGAGAGCGAAGGCGATGTCGGTCGCGACGGGGATCGCCCAACCCCGGTCCATTCCCGGCGCACCCCAGCCGACGACGGCTGCGATGACGGCAGGAAGGATCACGCCGCCGCATGCGGCGATCACGGGCAGGATCGCCTTCCTGCGATCGGCGAGTTCGCCAGTGACGAGCTCACGCTTGAGTTCGAGGCCCGCGACGAAGAAGAAGACCGCGAGCAGGCCGTCCTTGGCCCAGTCGCCCACCGAGAGGTGCAGGTGCAGGGACTCCGGGCCGATCTCGAAGTCCCGCAGAGCGAGATAGGAGTCGCCGAAGGGGGAGTTGACCCAGATCAGCGCTATCGCTGCGGCGATGAGCAGCAGTGAACCGCCGACCGTCTCGGTGCGGAGGAAGCGACCCAGAGGGGCGGTCCAGGTGGGTGAGGAGGTGTCGGACACGGGCGTCTTTCGCTGGGCGGATACGGGCACGGGCGAACCGTCGCCGACCAGACTTCCCGGCACACCGGGGAAGAGTCTAACGCCGGACGGGGGGCGTCCGTAGGAGTGTCCGATTTGCGATGAGCGGAAACTCGGGTGTTCACTTTTCCTAGTAAGTGGGATCTGGTCTCAGAATGTGAGTGGAGTAGTGGGGATGGTTCAGTGAGCACATCGGTCGGAGTGGAGGACGGCGGTTCCTCGCTCGTCGCAGGCGTTCCGCGCCGGCGCATCGTCGTCGCCAGCATGGTCGGCACGTCCATCGAGTTCTACGACTTCTACATCTATGCGACAGCCGCCGTCTCGGTCTTCCCGCACCTGTTCTTCCCGCAGGGCAACAGCACGACCGCGCTGCTCGCCTCCCTCGCGACGTTCGGCATCGCCTTCGTCGCCCGCCCGGTCGGGTCCGTCGTCTTCGGACATTTCGGCGACCGCATCGGCCGCAAGGTCACCCTCGTCGGCTCGCTCCTGACGATGGGCATCGCGACCTTCCTCATCGGTCTGCTGCCGACCTACCACCAGGCCGGGCTCATCGCACCGGCGTTGCTGGCGCTCATGCGCTTCTGCCAGGGTCTGGGTCTCGGCGGGGAGTGGTCGGGTGCGGCGCTGCTCGCCACCGAGACCGCCGAACCCGGTAAGCGCGCGTGGGCGGCCATGTGGCCGCAGCTCGGCGCCCCCATCGGCTTCATCGGCGCGAACGGCCTGTTCCTGATCATCACGCTGGCACTCGGGCACGACAACGGTGAGCCCGACCTGTCGAGCGCCTTCCTCGAGTGGGGCTGGCGCATCCCGTTCCTGCTCAGCGCCATCATGGTGATCATCGGCCTGTACGTGCGGCTCAAGCTCGAGGAGACGCCGGTCTTCGCCAAGGCGGTCGCCGAGGGCAAGAAGGTCAAGACGCCTCTCGCCGAGGTGTTCAAGACCAGCTGGCGCCAGCTGATCATCGGCACCTTCGTCATGCTCGCGACGTACACGCTCTTCTACATCATGACCACCTGGGTCCTGAGCTTCGGAACGGGCAAGACCCCCGCCGAGGGCGGCCACGGCGCCGGTTTCCAGTACTCGGACTTCCTCGTGCTGCAGCTGGTCGCGGTGCTGTTCTTCGCCGCGGCCGTGCCCCTCGCCGGATGGCTCGCCGACCGCTACGGCCGTCGCTCCACCCTGCTCGTCGTCACGGGCGCGATCATGGTGTTCGGTCTGTGCTTCCAGCTCCTGCTGTCGAGCGACGGCATGAGCTCCGGACGGATGTTGTTCTTCCTCATCGTCGGCATGCTGCTCATGGGTCTGACCTTCGGACCGCAGAGCGCGATCCTGCCCGAGCTGTTCCCGACGAACGTCCGCTACACCGGCTCCGGGATCTCCTACAACGTCTCGAGCATCCTCGGTGCCGCCGTCGCCCCGTTCATCGCGACCTGGCTCGCCACGAGCTACGGCGTCGGCTGGGTGGGCATCTACCTGCTCGTCGCCGCGGCGACGACCTTCGTCGCGCTGCTCATCGTCAAGGAGACGCGCGACCGGTCGCTCGACGAGGTGTAATCGCACCGACCGCGAAAGGCCCCTTCCGGATCCGATCCGGAAGGGGCCTTCGTCGTTCGGCTACTTGCCGCGGATCGCGTCGAAGACGGCCGGATCGACGAGCGTCGAGGTGTCGCCGAGCTCGCGACCCTCGGCGACGTCGCGCAGCAGGCGGCGCATGATCTTGCCCGACCGGGTCTTCGGCAGCTCCGGCACCACGGTGATCTGGCGCGGCTTGGCGATCGGGGAGATCTCCACCGCGACGTGATCGCGCAGCTCCTTGATGAGCGTGTCGCCGGTGTTCTCGACGTGCTCGCGCAGGATCACGAACGCGACGATGCCCTGACCGGTGGTCTCGTCCGCGGCACCGACGACCGCGGCCTCGGCGACGGACGGATGCGACACGAGCGCCGACTCGACCTCCGAGGTGGAGATGCGGTGACCGGAGACGTTCATGACGTCGTCGACGCGGCCGAGCACCCACAGCGCTCCGTCGTCGTCGTAGCGCGCACCGTCGCCGGCGAAGTACCAACCCTGATCCTCGTAGCGCGACCAGTAGGTCTCGCGGTAACGCTGCTCGTCGCCCCAGATGCCGCGCAGCATCGCCGGCCACGGCTGATCGAGCACCAGGTACCCGTTACCGCCCGGGCCGAGCGGCTGGGCCTCGTCGTCGACGATCTTCGCGGAGATGCCGGGTAGCGGCGCCATCGCCGAGCCGGGCTTGGTGGCCGTGATGCCGGGCAGCGGCGAGATCATGATCGCGCCGGTCTCGGTCTGCCACCAGGTGTCGACGATCGGGGCCGAATCCGCGCCGATGACCTCGCGGTACCAGCGCCACGCCTCCGGGTTGATCGGCTCGCCGACGCTGCCGAGCAGACGGATCGACGACAGGTCGTGGGCGTCGGGGATCTCGCGACCCCACTTCATGAACGTGCGGATCAGCGTCGGAGCGGTGTAGTAGATCGACACCCCGTACTTCTCGATGATCTCGAAGTGCCGGTGCTCGTTCGGTGAATTGGGGGTGCCCTCGTAGACGACCTGGGTGACACCGTTGCTCAGCGGGCCGTAGACGATGTAGCTGTGGCCGGTGACCCAGCCGATGTCGGCGGTGCACCAGTAGACGTCCTTGCCCGGCTTGTGGTCGAAGACGTAGTGGTGGGTGTACGACGCCTGCGTCAGGTAGCCACCCGAGGTGTGGATGATGCCCTTGGGCTTACCCGTGGTGCCCGAGGTGTACAGGATGAACAGCGGATGCTCGGAGTCGAACGGCTGCGCCTCGTGCTCCGGCGACGCCTTCTCGACGGTCTCGTGCCACCACAGGTCGCGGCCGTCGGTCCACTCCACGTCGATGCCGGTGCGCGCGACGACCAGCACGTGCTCGATCGACTCCGCGCCGGCGACGGCCTCGTCGGCGGCTGCCTTGAGCGGCGCGGCCTGGCCGCGACGCCACTGACCGTCGACCGTGACGAGCAGCTTGGCCTGCGCGTCGTCGATGCGCGACCGCAGCGCCGACGACGAGAAGCCGCCGAACACCACCGAGTGGGTCAGGCCGAGACGCGCGCACGCGAGCATGGTCACGACGGCCTCGGGGATCATCGGCATGTAGATCGCGACGCGATCGCCCGCGACCAGACCGAGTTCGGTGAAGGTGTTCGCGGCGCGGGAGACCTCGGCGAGGAGGTCGTTGTAGGTCAGCGACCGGCTGTCGCCGGGCTCGCCCTCGAAGTGGATGGCGACCCGATCACCGTTACCGGCCTCGACGTGCCGGTCGACGCAGTTGTAGGCGACGTTGAGCTTGCCGCCGACGAACCACTTCGCGAAGGGAGCGTTCGACCAGTCGAGCACTTCCGTCCAGGGCTCCGCCCAGTCGAGCCGTTTCGCCTGCTCGTCCCAGAATCCGAGCCGATCGGCGTCGGCCGCGGCCTGCAGTTCCGGACCGGCGTTGGCCGTGGCGGTGAACTCCGGGCTCGGCGGGTACGCCTTCGATTCGTGCTCCTGGGCTGCGCTCGTCATGGTGCGGGGCCTCTTTCCGGGATGGTTCCATTCGGGCTCTTGTGAGCGTAATCATCTGTGACCGGCGCCGCACCGTTGCATCGATATGCAACCCCGTCACTTTCGCTCATCGGTCGAATTCGCGCGACGAACGGCATTCGGGCACGACCGGTGAACCTCTCGTCCGTCCACCGCATCCGCGCCGGTACCGTCGTCGACGTGACCGACCCTCTTCAGCCTCTCGTCGACCTTCCGGGCGTACGCGACGCCGCCGACCGTGCCCGCGACGCGCTCGCGGAGGTGCATCGTCATCGAACCAATCGGCGTGGTTGGGCGAACACCGCCGCGGAGGCATCGGTGCGGGCCGCCCGCGCCTCCGCGTCGATCGACGGCGGATCGACGGAACTTCCGCAGCCGGGGGAGAGCGGCGACCCGATCCTGGCCGGAGCGCTGCGGGTCGCGCAGTCGCTCGACGGCGACGCGCTCGGCAACATGGTCGCGACGTGGCGACGTGCCCCGCTCCAGGCGCTCGCCCGCCTGCACCTGCTCGCTGCTGCGGATCTCGTGGAGGACGCCGAGGAACTGGGTCGTCCGCGGACGGAGCCGGGGGTCGCCGAGCGTCTCGACGGGCTCGCGCAACTCGTCACCGGGGGAACGAACGCCCCGGCGCCCGTTCTTGCGGCGGTCGTGCACGGCGAACTGTCCGTCCTGAAACCCTTCGGTGTCGCCGACGGCATCGTGGCGCGGGCCGCGTCCCGGCTCGTGTGCGTCGCGTCCGGACTCGACACGCGCAATCTGGGCGTACCGGAGGTCCACTGGATGCGCCGGTTGCAGGCCTACCGCGACGGGGTCGCCGGATTCGGGGCGGGGACCGTGGAGGGCGTCGGCGGCTGGGTGCTCTTCTGCTGCGGGTCGCTCGAGGCCGGAGCTCGTGAGGCCGGCTCGATCGCCGAGGCGTTCGCCGGCTGAGTGCCGGGCGGGGCTTCGCCGGCCGAACCGCGGCCTGTACGCGAAATCCCCTGCACGCGAAAGCGGGTGGCATATCGATCGAGATCGATTCCGCCACCCGCTAGCACGGGCGGTCCGAGTTACCATGCGTGCTGAAATGGGTTGTGATTCAACGGCCTCGGCGATGATCCGGGTATCGTCGATTCGTCCTCGCAACGGGTGCGGGGTACTCGTCTTCGAAAATCCGGAACTCGCAGGCCCACAACACTTGTGCCCTTATAGTGGCATCGGCTTCGCGTGGGTACTCGGTGTCCGTGCTGGGAAGAACAGTCGGGAGATCGAATCTTCTCTTCCGATTCGGTCTTGGCCTTCCGTCCTTCCGTAACTCCTTTCTACCCCGTCCGCGAGATGTCGGCAAGCCCCCCCGCGGCAATGCTTCGCTTTCGATCTCCCGGCGAGTGACCCTGAGTGTCAACGCATCCGGCGTTCGGCCAGCCGGCGGGTGGCACCCAGTATCAGTGCGGTCGCCCCGAGGATGGCAGCGAGCGTCGCCAGGGCGCGCGGCGACGGACGGGCGCGACGTCCGAGCGGCACGGGACGGGCGAAAGTGAGAACAGGCCAACCGTTTTCGTTTGCCGCCCGGCGCAGTGGGCGGTCGGGGTTGACCGCGCGCGGATTGCCGACCTCCAGCAACATCGGCAGGTCGGTGGCCGAATCGGAGTACGCGTAGCTGCGGGAGAGGTCGTAGCCGTACTGCTCGGCGAGTTCGCGGATCGCGACCGCCTTCGCCTCCCCGAAGCAGTAGAACTCGAGCTCGCCGGCGTAGCGGCCGTCGACGATCCGCATCCGGCTCCCCGTGCTGTGGGAGGCACCGAGTGTCCGGGCGATCGGAGTCACCACTTCCTGGCCCGACGCGGACACGATGATCACGTCGTGACCACGGGCCCGGTGATCGGCGATCAGGTCCTTCGCCTCCGCGTAGACGAGCGGTGTCACGACGTCCTGCAGGGTTTTCTCGACGACCGATCCGACCTGCTCGACGTCCCATCCCTTGCACATGTGCGCGATGTGCTCGCGCATCCGGTCCACCCGGGCCTGATCGGCCGCCGACACCAGGTAGAGGAGCTGGGCGTAGGTGCTCTGCAACACGGCCCGACGGCTGAGGAGACCCTCCTCGAAGAACGGTCGGGTGAACGCCAGCACGCTCGACTTGGCGATGACGGTCTTGTCGAGATCGAAGAACGCTGCGATGCGGGCCGAGTCCGGTGAGCCCCCCGTCGACGGGGCCGGTCGGGACGGGTCCACGGACGTATCGGTCACGATCACCACAATAGGGGCGCGCCGGGCCGGTGTTTGAAGTTGCAAGCAGTCACGCCTAACGGTGTACTATCGCGAATGCCCGGGTCGATACTCGGGTTGTGTTCAGCCCGACCCCCCGGGGCTGAACGCAGACGGCCCTCGCCTCCTCCCCCCTGGCGAGGGCTGTCGCTTTGTCTGAGGGCCTTCCCCACACGTTTTCGTACTGTCTTCTACACTCGTCGACCTGCGCGCAGGTCCGGCAAGGGGGCGGCCGGCAGGGTTGTCCACAGGCCCCCGATCCATCCACAGGTGGGGCTTCCGAGGCCGTTTCCGCGACGTTCACGACCCCGCGGCGGGGCAGCCTGTCGGGCATGAACGACATCCTCGGACTGGTCGACGATCCCGCGCTGGTCGCCGACCTCCGTCGCGTGGTCGCGGCGGCCGACCGCACGCTGCACGAGATGACCGTGCCGGTGCCCCGCAGGGCGTGGACCGACGCGCGGATCGTCGTCCTCGACGCGTCCGCCGCAGCGGCGTGCGCGACCGATTGTCCCCGCCGCCCCGGTGTGATCCTCGTGTGCAGCGGGACGGCCGGCCTGGCGGACTGGCAGGCGGCCACGATCGTCGGCGCCGAACACGTCCTCGCCCTCCCGTCCGAGGAGGTGGAACTGCTCTCGATCGTCGCGGCCGCCGACGAACCCTCCACCGGTACCGGCACCGTCCTCGCGGTCGTCGGGGGATGCGGGGGAGCGGGCGCGTCGACCTTCGCCGCCGCGCTGGCCTGGGCCGCGGGACACGACGAACGCCGCGACACCCTGCTCGTCGACGCCGATCCGTTCGGCGCGGGACTCGACGTCCTGACCGGTCTCGAGGAACGTCCCGGAGTGCGGTGGTCCGGTCTCACCGTCGACGGAGGACGGGTCTCCGCGCGTGCCCTGCGCGACGCCGTGCCCGCATGGGCATCCGGGGTGGGCGTCCTGTCCACCGACCGCGAGAACATCGACCGGCTCACCGCGGTCGCCGCAGAATCGGTCGTCGAAGGGGTACGCGGAGCGGGAGCAACCGTCGTCTGCGATGTGGGGCGCAGCTTCGACCCGGTCGCCGACGCGGTGATCGCGCTGGCCGACCTCACCGTCGTCGTCGTACCGGCCCGGATCGGTGCGGTGCTCTCCGCTGCCCGGATCGCCCGCACGCTCGCGGCGCGGGGTGAGCCCGCCGGAGTCGTCGTCCGCGGACCTGCACCGGGCGGACTGCGAGCCGTCGACGTGGCCGACGCGGTGGGCCTGGACGTGCTCACCTCGATGCGTCCCGAACCGGGCCTGACCGAGATGCTCGAACGCGGCGGCCTGCGCCTGCGGCCGCGCTCGCCGTTGCTCGGGGCGGCACACGACGTGCTGGTGGCCGTCGGGACCGACCGCGTGGGCCCGGGACGCGCGGCATGACCGGGACCCTCGGGGACGACCTCCTCGCGCGGGTCCGAGACCGGCTGGCCGACGAGACCGGTGAGCTCACCCCGGCACGCGTCGCCGCGGCCCTGCGCGCGGAATCCGGTGGGGTGCTCGGAGACTCCGATCTGCTTGCGGCACTGCGGCATCTGCAGACCGAACTGACCGGTGCGGGACCGCTCGAGGATCTGCTGGCGGACCCGGCGGTGACCGACGTGCTCGTCACCGCGCCCGACCGCGTGTGGGTGGATCGCGGCAACGGGCTGCACCTGACCAGGGTCACCTTCCCCGATGAGGCAGCGGTCCGACGACTCGCGCAGCGACTGGCACTGTTCGCCGGGCGTCGACTCGACGACGCCCAGATGTGGGTCGACGGCAGACTGCCCGGGCACGGTGAGTTCGGTGTCCGGCTGCACGCGGTGCTCTCCCCGGTCGCGCAGGCCGGGACGTGCCTGTCGCTGCGAGTGTTGCGACCCGCGACCCAGGGACTCGAAGCGCTGCGGGACCGCGGTGCGGTCTCGGAGGCCGCCTACCGGTTGCTGCTCCGCATCGTCCGCGCGCGCCTGGCCTTCCTCGTCGTCGGCGGCACGGGTGCGGGGAAGACGACGATGCTCGCGGCGCTGCTCGGCGCGGTGGATCCGACCGAACGCATCGTCTGCGTCGAGGACGCCGCCGAACTGGTCCCGGCCCACCCGCACGTGGTGCGCCTCGTGGCACGGGCACCCAACGTGGAGGGCGTCGGCGAGGTCACCGTCCGCGATCTCGTGCGCCAGGCACTACGGATGCGCCCGGACCGCATCGTCATCGGTGAGGTGAGAGGCGCCGAGGTCGTCGATCTCCTGACCGCGTTGAACACGGGGCACGACGGTGGTGCCGGGACCGTGCACGCCAATTCGCCCGACGAGGTGCCCGCGCGACTCGAGGCCCTCGCCGCACTCGGCGGTCTCGACCGGGCGGCGCTGCACAGCCAGCTCGTCGCAGCGGTGCAGGTCGTTCTGCACGTCCACCGCAGTACCGACGGAGTGCGACGTCTCGTGGGGATCGGCGTGGTCGAGCGGGACCCCGTCGCGGGCGTCGTCGTCACCCCCGCATGGACCCACGAGAGGGGCGACGAGCACGGTACGGACATCCTCGAGCGGATCCTGCAGCGACGGGAAATGCCGTGAGCGCGCCGATCCTGTGCCTGGTGGCGGCGCTGTTCGTCCTGCCCTCGCCCTCCGCCCGTCGCCGACTGCGCCGCGGCGTGCCCGACGCGGCGCTGCCCCCGATACCGCGCGTCCTCGTCCTCGGGGTGGTGATCGTCGTGCTCGTGACGGTCGTGGTGTGGGTGGGGATCACGCCGGCCGTGGCCGGCGCAATCGTCGCATCGACCGCGGTGGGGCGGCGTCGATCGCGTCGTCGTGCTGCGGAGCTCGATCGGCAACGGCGGATGTTGCTGTCGGGGCTCGACACCGTGATCGCCGACCTGCGGGTCGGGACGCATCCCGCCGACGCGTGCGAGACGGCGGCCCGGGAGACGGCCGGACCCGTCGCCGGTGCATTCCGGGTCGCTGCGGCCCGGGCACGACTCGGTGGGTCGGCAGCGCACGGCTTACGTTCGGCCGCAGCATCTCCGGACGGTGGTGGCGTCGCCGACAGTCTGGGGCGTGTCGCCGATGCGTGGGCGGTCTCCGACCGTCACGGTCTCGCTCTCGCCGAACTGCTCGGGGCCGCGCGGGTCGACCTGGCCGCACGTATGCGGATCCGCGCCCGCACGGAGGCCGGGCTCGCCGGCGCCCGGGCCACGGCGACGGTCCTGGCGGGACTGCCGGTGCTCGGGGTGGGTCTCGGTCAGCTCATGGGTGCCGCTCCGCTCGCGATTCTTCTCGCCGGTGGTCTCGGTGGCGTCATGCTCGTGGTCGGCACGGCGCTGGCGTGTGCGGGTCTGCTGTGGACGGACCGGATCGCGGCGCGGGTGGGCACATGAGCGCGACGTGGGCGGTGTTCCTGGGAGCGGCCTCGCTCGTCGTCGCTCCGATGCCTCGCGGAACGAGCCGTGTTTCCTCCACGAGATCTATCACTTCCGAACCGGATACACCCCCATCCGAGACCGACCCGCACGCGGTTCCCGCTGCCTTCGACCTCTTTGCGGCGTGCCTGCGCGCAGGGATGCCCGCCGGCTCTGCGGCACGGGTCGTCGCGGAGTCCGCCCCACCCGACCTCGCAGCGGAGCTGCGGAGAGGCGCCGACAGATTGGCGCTCGGAGCAGACCCGGCCGAGGCATGGGAAGGTTCGGGAGCGGTCGATGCTCTGGACGACTTCGCCCGCGCGGCAAGGAGATCCGCGAAATCGGGTGCGCCCCTGTCGGACACCGTCGCCGAACTGGCGGTCCGGCATCGCGCCGAGACGGAGGACCGGGTGGCCGCCGAGATCGATCGGGCCGGAGTGCTCGTGAGCGGGCCGCTCGGTCTGTGCTTTCTGCCTGCCTTCGTGTGCCTGGGCATCGTGCCGGTCGTCGTCGGCCTGGCGCGGGACGTCCTGGGTGCGGGGCTGATGTGAGCGTCGGCGCGGACGGTCCGCGCCGCACGGATGGGAGGGACGGAAGATGGGGAAACGAACACCGGCCGCAGAGCTCGCACGTGGTCTGCGTGGTCGTCTCGGTGGGTTCGTCGTGCAGGACGACGGCATGTCGACGGCGGAATATGCGATCGGGACCATCGCGGCGGCGGCCTTCGGGGCGGTGCTGTACACGGTGGTGACCGGCGACTCGATCGTGTCCGCGCTGACGGGCATCGTCGAGCGTGCCCTGAACACGGCGGTGTGACACCGAGGCATGCGAAAGATGCTCGGACGACGATGGTTACGCGCCTTCGTTCGTGAGGACGAAGGAGGAGTCACCGTCGAGGCGGCTCTCGCCGTCGCAAGCCTGGTGACGGCACTCGTGCTGTGCATCGGCGCGGTGCTGGGCATCGCGTACCAGGTGAGGTGTCACGACGCCGCGCGTGAAGCCGCCCGCCTCACCGCGCGGGGAGACCAGGCGCGGGCGGTCGAGGTGGCCATGCGCGTCGCACCTCCGGACGCACGCGTGACGGTACGCGAGGAGGGAGATCTGATCGTGGCGGTCGTGACCGCGGACGGCCCACTACTCCCACTGCTGACTCTGACGGCCGAGGCGGTGGCGGTGCGCGAACCGGAAGGAACGCGATGAGGCCGGGTCCGCACCTGCTCGGCGACGACGGGAGCGCGAGCGTGATCGGTTGCGCCGTGATGGCCGGTCTCATCGCGATCACGGCCGCGCTGCTGCACGTCGGGTCGGTCGTCGCCGCACGTCATCGTGCGCAGGCGGCGGCCGACCTGGCGGCGGTGGCGGTCGCCTCGGCGCTGGACCGCGGGATCGTGCGGGCATGCGAGGCGAGTGAGCCGATCACCATGCGGATGCGAGTACGTTTGCGGCGCTGCGAGATCGACGAGTGGGATGCGGTCGTCGAGGTCTCCACTGCGGTGTCGGCCCTCTTCGGTGGGAAGGAGGCGACGGCCGTCGCGCGAGCCGGTCCTGCCTGATGAGGCCGCCGAGGGGTCGCTCACGGCCGTATCCAGGGGATTCGCGCTCGTCGCTTACCTGTGCTTATTATGTGTGACGGTCGTCATAGACGACTGTGGACACAGTGGTGGTGGACGAAGCAATTCCGGTTCCCGGTCGGGCGGCGGTAAGGGTGCGGGAGCGGATGTAGTGCGCGTATGAGGGTCGGTTCCGTCGTCGGAACCCTTTCACATCGACGTATCCGGCAGGCGACGTGTGGTCCTGCTCGATTACGAAGGTATTCCGTTCGTTCTTTTTCCGGTCCCCGATCGGGGACGCCGCGTGACGGACTCTCCAGGTCTGGCTGGAGTCCTCCGACATTCCGGGCTGTGCATCGATTCGCACTGTGGCCCACACCGACACCGCGGACCATCGCGGCCTGCGCGGACGGCGACCCCGTCCGGTAGGAACTGAGGGAGGATCGATCTTGAGGGTCAAGCGCGTAATCGCGGCCGTGTCGGCAGGCTTCGTGGCTGCCGGCCTGCTCGCGGCATGTGGGGGCGGCAGCGCTTCCGGTGCCGAGGGCGTCTACAGCCTGCACATCATGCAGCCCGAGAACCCGCTGGTTCCGGGCAACACCACCGAGAGCGAGGGCAATCAGGTCCTCAAGTCGCTGTTCACGCCGTTGGTGCGCTACAACGACGAGACCAGCGAGGTGGAGTACACCGGCGTCGCGAAATCGGTCGAGTCCGAGGACCAGATGACCTGGACCATCGAACTGAACGAGGGCTGGACGTTCCACGACGGAACTCCCGTCACCGCGAAGTCGTATGTCGACGCGTGGAACTACACCGCGCTGAGCACCAATGCGTTCGGTGCCTCCTACTTCTTCGAGAACGTCAAGGGATACGACGAGCTGCAGGCCGCCGACGGTGCCGAGCCCGCCGCGACCGCTATGTCGGGCCTCGAGGCCGTGAACGACACGACGATCTCCGTCGAGCTGAAGGAACCGTTCGCGATCTTCCCGGTCACCCTCGGGTACACCGCGTTCTACCCCCTGCCCGAGGCATTCTTCGACGATCCCGACGCATTCGGTCGCCGTCCGATCGGCAACGGCCCGTTCAAGGCCGACGAGGACTTCGTCGACGGCCAGGGCTTCACCGTGACCAAGTACGAGGACTACGCCGGCGACAACCCGGCGCAGGCAGAGGGCGTGCAGTTCAAGGTCTACACCGAACTGACCACCGCCTTCACCGACGTCCAGGCCGGCGGACTCGACGTGCTGCTGGATCTGCCGCCGGACGCCTGGGCCACCGCCCGCGACCAGTTCGGTGATCGCTACGTCGAGCGTGCCCGTCCCGACATCACCGCGCTCTCGTTCCCGACCTACGACGAGCGCTTCGCCGATCCCCGTGTCCGCGAAGCATTCTCGATGGCGATCGATCGTCAGGCCATCACCACGGCCATCTTCACCGACACCCGCACGCCGGCCGCCTCCTTCGGGTCTCCCGTCGTCGAGGGCTACCGCGAGGACGCCTGCGGGGCCAAGTGCGAGCTGAACGTCGAGCAGGCCAACAAGCTTCTCGACGAGGCCGGTTTCGATCGCAGCCGGCCGGTCGATCTGTGGTTCAACGCCGGAGCCGGGCACGACCAGTGGATGACCGCGATCGGCAACCAGTTCCGCAGCAACCTCGGTGTCGAGTACGCGCTTCGCGGCGACCTGCAGTTCGCGCAGTACCTGCCGCTGCAGGACGACAAGGGCATGACCGGTCCGTTCCGGATGGGCTGGATCATGGACTACCCGTCGCTGTACAACTTCCTGGCGCCCGTCTACAGCACGGCTGCGACGCCGCCGGCCGGTTCGAACATGTCCTTCTACAGCAACCCCGAGTTCGACGGGGCGCTGTCGGCCGGTAACAACGCCGACACCCTCGACGAGGCCACGGTGGAATACCAGCATGCCGAGGATATCCTGTTCCGCGACATGCCCGCCACGCCGCTCTTCTACGGACTGAACCAGGCCGTGACGAGCGACCGGGTCGACAACGTGAAGATCGACGCGTTCGGTGACATCGTGACCGAAGAGGTCACGGTCGGCTGAGTGACGAGTGGTGGGGTGTCCCGCGTAGTCGGGGCACCCCACCACCCGCGTAGGACGTTCTGTTCCGTATAGGAGAACCCAGTGGGTCGCTTCATCACGCGCCGATTGCTGCTGACCGTTCCGGTCCTGATCGGCGCCTCGTTCCTCATCTTCGCGATGGTCTACGCCCTTCCGGGCGATCCCATTCGCGCGCTGGCGGGCGATCGCCCGCTCGCTCCCGCGGTCGTGGCGCAGCTCCGCGCCCAGTACAACCTCGACGATCCGTTCTTCGTCCAGTACATCAAGTACGTCGGCGGACTGTTCCAGGGCGACTTCGGATCCGACTTCTCCGGTAGGCCGGTGCTGGACACCATCTCGCAACGGCTGCCGGTCACCATCCAGTTGACCGCCGTGGCAGTGATCTTCGAGATCCTCATCGGCGTCACGGCCGGTGTGCTCGCAGCGTTGCGCCGCAATTCCTTCTTCGACAACCTCGTGCTCGTCTCGTCGACGCTGCTCGTTTCGATCCCGGTGTTCGTCCTCGGTTTCGTCTCGCAGTACGTCCTGGGATACAAGCTGGGTCTGTTCCCGATCGCCGGTATCAACGAAGGCTGGTACAGCTACCTGCTGCCCGGGCTGGTGCTCGCATCCCTGTCGATGGCCTACGTGGCGCGACTGACGCGCACCGCGGTCTCGGAGTCGATGGCGGCCGACTACATCCGCACCGCCCGTTCCAAGGGCGTCGGTTACAGCCGCATCGTCACCCGTCATGCGTTGCGCAACAGTCTCATCCCGGTCGTGACGTTCATCGGTGCCGACATCGGTGCGTTGCTCGGCGGTGCGATCATCACCGAGTCGGTGTTCAACATCCCCGGACTCGGCCGCGCCATCTTCGACGCTGTGCAGAACCAGGAAGGTGCTGTGGTCGTCGGCATCGTCACGCTGATGGTCTTCTTCTACATCTTCTTCAATCTCGTCGTGGACGTGCTGTACGCCTTCCTCGACCCACGGATCAGATACGAGTAGTGGTGATGGATTCCAATAACGCCGAGGCCGCCCGCCAGCACGCCGTGCAGGAAGGCGAGCCGGGAAATGTCATGACCGGTGAGGCTGTCGAGCTCGTCGGCCAGGCCAGTCTGTGGGGCAACGCGTGGAAGAAGCTGCGCCGCAGCGCGTTCTTCTGGTTCGGAGCCGTCATCACCGTCGTCCTCGTCGCGATGGCGGTGGTGCCGCAGGTGTTCGCCCGCGGGATCGATCCGCGGGCCTGCGACCTGTCGGACACCCGCCTCCCACCCAGCGCGCAGCACTGGTTCGGAACGGACCTGCAGGGCTGCGACTACTACGCCAACGTCGTCTACGGCGCCCGCGTGTCGCTGTCCATCGGTCTGCTGGCCGTCATCGGTGTGCTGGTCATCGGCGTACTGATCGGTTCGCTCGCAGGATATTTCGGAGGAATCCTCGACAGCGTGCTGGCACGGTTCACCGATGTCTTCTTCGGTATCCCGCTCCTGCTCGGCGCGCTCGTGCTGCTGACCGTGACCAGTGAGAGGACGGCTCTGACGGTCGCGATGGCGTTGATCGCCTTCGGCTGGATGACAGCGATGCGCCTGGTCCGGTCGTCGGTCATCGCCGTCAAGGGCAGCGAGTACGTCCAGGCCGCGCAGGTGCTCGGCGCGTCGACCTTCCGCATCCTCGTCCGGCACATCCTCCCGAACGCCCTGACCCCGGTGCTGGTGTACGCCACCGTCGCCGTCGGTACGTTCATCGCGGCCGAGGCAGCGCTGTCGTACCTCGGTATCGGCCTGCAGATGCCGGCCATGTCCTGGGGTCTGCAGATCAACCTGGGCCAGAACTATCTCTCCACCTCGCCGCATCTGGTGTTGTTCCCGGCAGGCTTCCTGTCCGTCACGGTGCTGGCCTTCATTCTCATGGGTGATGCGCTGCGCGATGCGCTCGACCCGAAACGGAGCTGACGCAATGAGTCTCGATATGCGTGAGAAGACCACCCCAGGCGCCCCGATCCTGCAGGTCTCCGGTCTGACCATCGACTTCGAGGTGGACCGGACCTGGCGGACCGCCGTGCGCGATGTCTCGTTCGAGGTGGCGCGCGGAGAGATCGTGGCGATCGTCGGCGAATCCGGTTCGGGCAAGTCCACGACCGCGATGGCGGTACCGGGTCTGCTCGCCGACAACAGCAGGGTCGACGGCAGCATCACCCTCGGTGGACGCCAACTGGTCGGGCTGACGGAACGTGAGCTGAACTCGGTGCGCGGCAAGGACATCGCCGTGATCTTCCAGGAGCCGATGACGGCTCTCAATCCCGTCTACACGATCGGGTGGCAGATCACCGAGGCCATCCGCGCGCACGCCGACGTGACGAAGGCCGAGGCGAAGAAGCGCGTGATCGAGCTGCTGCGTCTCGTCGACATGCCCGAACCCGAGAAGCGCGTCGGTTACTACCCGCACCAGCTCTCCGGCGGTCAGCGTCAGCGCGCGATGATCGCGCAGGCCCTGGCATCGGAGCCGTCGGTGCTCATCGCCGACGAGCCGACCACCGCTCTCGACGTGACGGTGCAGGCGGAGATCCTGCAGCTCATGCGCGACCTGCGCGAGCGGGTGGACGCGGCGATCGTGCTCATCACGCACGACATGGGGGTCGTCGCCGACATGGCCGACCGCATCATCGTCATGCGCAACGGTGCGATCGTCGAGCAGGGGACGTCGGATCGGATCTTCGGCACGCCGGAGCACGCCTACACCCGCGAACTGCTCGCCTCGGTGCCCCATCTCGGCTCGCGCGCCGGTGAGGTGGGTGCCGACGACACTCCCGATGTGCAGTACGCGCTCCGGTTGGTCGACGCGGTGATCGAGTACCCGGGTGCCCGTCGCAACAGCGGTTTCCGTGCCGTGGACGGGGTGAGTCTCGACATCGAGCCGGGTGAGGTCGTCGGGCTCGTCGGTGAGTCGGGTTCGGGTAAGTCGACCATCGGCAAGGCCGCGGTCGGCCTGGTCGGGCTGCACTCGGGTTCGTTGTCCGTCGGCGGTGTCGACATCACGAAGATGTCGGCGCGCGATCTGCGTCCGGTGCGCCGCCGGATCGGCATCGTCTTCCAGGATCCGGGTTCGTCGCTCAATCCGCGGTGGCCGATCGGGCAGTCCATCGCCGAGCCGATGCTGCTGCACACCGAGATGGACCGTACGCAGCGGGACAGGAAGGTCGAAGAACTCCTCGACCAGGTGCATCTGCCCCGCGACATGCGCAACCGCTATCCACACCAGCTCTCCGGCGGACAGCGTCAGCGTGTGGGCATCGCCCGGGCGCTCGCTCTCGAACCGACCCTGCTGATCGCGGACGAACCCACCTCCGCTCTGGATGTGTCCGTGCAGGCCAAGGTGCTCGAGCTGTTCCGGGAACTGCAGCGCGAGTACGGTTTCGCATGCCTGTTCATCAGCCACGACCTGGCCGTCGTCGAGGTGCTCGCCCGTCGCATCGCCGTGATGCGTGCCGGGAAGCTCGTCGAGTTCGACCGCACCGATCGCATCCTGCGATCGCCGTCCGATCCGTACACCAAGCGGTTGCTGGCGGCCGTGCCCGTCCCGGATCCGGCCGAGCAGGCGCGCCGACGCGAGGCACGTGCCGCGCTGCTGGCCACCGAACGGGCCGACATCGGCGGCGCACCGGTGGCCTGAGCCGGCGTCATCCCTCGATCGCAGCGAGGACGGCATCGAGGACGGCGACCGCGCCGGCCTTGTCGAGCGGATCGTTGCCGTTCCCGCACTTGGGGGAGTACACGCACGACGGACATCCGGCGGCGCACTCGCAGGCCGCGACAGCATCGCGGGTCGCGGTGAGCCACTTGGTGATCCGGTGGTATCCGCGTTCGGCGAATCCCGCACCGCCGGGCTGTCCGTCGTAGACGAAGACGGTGGGCAGCCCGGTGTCGGGATGAAGATCGGTGGAGACACCGCCGATGTCGCCGCGATCGCACGTCGCGAGCAGGGGGAGCAGACCGATCGCGGCGTGCTCGGCGGCGTGGAGTGCACCGGGCACCCGATCGGGGGTCACCCCGATCGGGTCGAGCAGGCCGGGGTCGATCGTGTACATCACCGCGCGGGTGTCGAGCGTGTGCTCCGGCATCTCGAGGGGGATCTGGTCGAGCACCTCTCCGGACGGCAGGCGGCGCAGATAACCGACCACGCGGTGCGTCACCTCGACCCCCACGGACGCGACCGTCACGGGCCCGAAGTCGCGGTGTTCGTCGACGGAGATGCAGCAGATGTCGGTGATCTCGCGTGCGCTCGTCGACCATTCCGGGTCCTCGGCGTGGACGAGGGCGATGCCGTCCTCGAGATACAACTCGTCGACGACGAAGGACTCGCCCTGGTGCAGGTGCACCGCTCCGGGATGAACGGTCGCGGGCGCGCGGGCCGCGTCGACGGTGCCGAGCATGCGGCCGGTGTCGCCCTCGACGATCGAGACCTGATGGCCGATCCCGCCGCGGATCTCGACGTCTCCGTGCGGTTGCGTTCCCGGGGTGACGAACCAGCCGTGCGGGCGGCGCCGGATCAGTCCCTGCTCCGCGAGGTCCGTGAGGACGTCGATCGCGCCGAACTCCTCGACTTCGGCGTCGCTGAGCGGCAGTTCCGATGCAGCGCAGAGGAGCTGGGGTCCGAGAACGTACGGATTGTTCGGATCGGTGACGGTCGCCTCGACCGGCCGGTCGAGCAGTGCCTGCGGATGGTGCACGAGATAGGTGTCGAGCGGATCGTCCCGCGCGACCAGCACGACGAGCGAACCCTGCCCGCGGCGACCGGCGCGGCCGCCCTGCTGACGGAAGGACGCGACCGTGCCCGGGAATCCGGCGACGATCACCGCGTCCAGGCCGGCGATGTCCACCCCGAGTTCGAGGGCGTTGGTGCTGGCGACGCCGAGCAGACGACCGTCGGAGAGAGCGGCCTCGAGATCCCGCCGATCCTCGGCGAGATAACCCGCGCGGTAGGCCGCCACCCGGTCGACGAGATCGGGGGCCGCCTCGGCGAGGAGTCGGCGCGCGCCCATCGCCGTGAGTTCGGCGCCGTGACGCGACCGGACGAACGCCAACGTGCGGGCTCCCTCGACGACGAGGTCGGCGAGAAGACGCGCGGCCTCGGTGCCGGCGGCCCGTCGCACCGGGGCGCCGTGCTCGCCCGTGAGTTCACGCAGCAGGGGCGGCTCCCACATCGCGACCGTGCGGGGTCCGTGGGGCGAACCGTCCTCGGTGACCTCGCGGCAGGGTGCTCCGACGAGCCGGGACGCCGCTGCCCCCGGTTCCGCGGTCGTCGCGGAGGCGAGGACGAAGACGGGATCGGCGCCGTACCGGCGGGCCACGCGCCGGAGCCGACGCAGGATCAGTGCGACGTGCGAGCCGAACACACCCCGGTAGGAGTGGCATTCGTCGACGACGACGTACCGCAGGCGCCGCCACAACCGGACCCATCGCGCGTGGGCGGGCAACAGCGACAGGTGCAGCATGTCGGGATTGGTGAAGATCCAGCGCGAGTGCCGGCGCGTCCACTGCCGGATCTCGGTGGAGGTGTCTCCGTCGTAGGCGCACGCGCACACGCTCGACAACGCGTCGATGTCCGAGGTCAGTTCGGTGACCGCGCGCAACTGGTCGGCACCGAGGGCCTTCGTGGGCGACAGGTACAGGGCGGTGGCCTGCGGGTCGTCGGCCAGCGCGCTCAGGACGGGCAGCTGGTAGGCGACCGACTTGCCCGACGCGGTGCCGGTGGACACCACCACGTGTTCCCCGCCGGCCGCGATGTCGGCGGCAGTCGCCTGGTGGTGCCAGGGACGCTCGACACCCTGTTCGCGGAAGGCCCGGACGACGTCCTCGTGTGCCCACTGCGGCCAGTCGCTGTGGTGGGCGGGCCGGGCCGGGATCTCCGCGACGTGGGTCAGCGGTGACTCGCCTGTCGGGGTGCCGGCCAACAGGCGGTCCAGCAGCTCGCGGCCGTAGGTGGGGGCGGGGGCGTCGCCGCTGTGCAGGAAGGGCGAGCCGGTCACGCAGTACTCCGCTGGGTCGGACGAGGTGTCTGTCGAAAACGTCTGTCGGATAGGAGTGTGCCGGATGCGGGCGACCCGGGGTTCCGGGACGAGTGAGGCCGCAGTGGCCTCCCGTAACATGGGAGCAACAGCTACCCGTGGGTAATGCTACCGAGGCGTGAACAAGATCAGGGAATTGGCACGTTTGTGCCCATTCCTACTGTTGCGCGTGCCCAGAACGTGGTTGACTGACACCCGGTCGCAGCTTCTGTGTTCGTAGACTTGGAAAAGTGCACGCTCGCAGGATCGATGGTTGCGAGCGCGGTGCTTTAGCTCTTCCAACGGGGGACTCGAGAAGTACAGCGGTCGGAACCGGGACCTGGCGGATCGCGTACCCGGCGGTTCGTCGAATCCGGTGTTAGAAAGAGAAGGAAAAGCATGGCACAGGGCACTGTGAAGTGGTTCAACGCGGAGAAGGGCTTCGGCTTCATCGCTCCTGAGGACGGCTCCGCCGACGTGTTCGTTCACTACTCCGAGATCCAGGGTTCCGGCTTCCGCACCCTCGAGGAGAACCAGCGAGTCGAGTTCGAGGTCGGTCAGGGCACCAAGGGTCCGCAGGCCACCGGCGTGCGCGCACTCTGATCCACCCGCTCGAGCGAGCAACCGGGCAAGGTCAACCACCTCGCCCGATCGTCCCCCGTCGCCTCAGGTGATGGGGGACGATGCTTTCTCCGGGACGTGTGCGCGAACCGGTCGCGAGACCTCGCCGCCCGTCGCGCTCACGGAGCCGTGAGAGGAGGACCCGTGAGTCAACTGTCCTTCTTCGGGGCCGACACGATGCCGCCGGCCCTGGCCGACCTGAGCGGCCTGCTCGCGGCACACGGACGCGCGCGTCTCACCGGCGACGGTGCGGTGCTGACCGTCGAGGTCGACGCCGAGTGGCGCGCCCGTGCGATCGCGCAGCTCGTGACCGATACGGGAGTCGGAACGGAGATCGTCGCCGACGGCGAGGTGTTCACCGTCGGCACGTCCGCGGACCCCGCTCTCGTCCCGCTCGCGGCCCAGTGGAGCAGCGACCACGGCAAGGTGGTCCCGACCGGCTGGGTCCCGTCCTCGCGTGCCCAGCGTGCGTGGTTCCTCGCGTCCGGTCGCATGGAGGTCGAGGGAACACAGTATGTTCTCGGTCTGGACCCGACGGCTCCCGACACCCACGCGACCCTGGCGCAGGCGCTCATGCGCGCCGGCATCGCACCGACCCTGATCGGTACGCACGGCACCGGTGGGCCGGGGTTGAGGATCTCCGGTCGGAGGCGTCTGACGAGGCTCGTCGAGAACATCGGTGCACCTCCGGACGCCGACGCGGCACGCCGGATCTGGCCGCACGTGGAACCGGGTGATCATCACTTGTGAAGAGTCGTTCCCCGAGGATGTGCGACCCTGTGTGTGGCCGCGTCTGGGGAACGGGTCGGTATACATGTCTTCGAACAAGGCGACATGTCGGCAATGAGGGAAGGTGCGGGCGGCACGGTGGCAGCACGGGAGAAGAGCACTGCGGGCGGTTCGTCGGGCACGCGTCGGCTCGTGATCGTCGAGTCCCCGACCAAGGCGAGGAAGATCGCCCCCTACCTCGGCCGCGACTACGTCGTCGAGGCATCGGTCGGTCACATCCGCGACCTGCCGCGCGGCGCCGCGGACGTCCCCGCCAAGTACAAGGGCGAGTCGTGGGCACGGCTCGGTGTCGACGTCGACCACGACTTCGAACCGCTCTACGTCGTCAGCGCCGACAAGAAGTCCAAGGTCTCCGAGCTGAAGAGCCTGCTCAAGGACGCCGACGAGCTCTACCTCGCCACCGACCCCGACCGCGAGGGCGAAGCCATCGCCTGGCACCTGCTCGAGACCCTGAAGCCCAAGGTGCCGGTCCGGCGCATGGTCTTCCACGAGATCACCGAGCCCGCCATCCGTGCGGCCGCAGAGAACACCCGCGACCTCGACACCGACCTGGTCGACGCGCAGGAGACCCGCCGCATCCTCGACCGTCTCTACGGCTACGAGGTCAGCCCCGTGCTGTGGAAGAAGGTCATGCCCCGTCTGTCGGCGGGTCGTGTGCAGTCGGTGGCGACCCGAGTGATCGTGCAGCGCGAACGCGAGCGCATGGCGTTCAAGTCCGCCGAGTACTGGGACATCGCGGCCACGATGGACGCCGGCGCCGACGCGAGCCCCCGGTCGTTCGGTGCCCGCCTGGTCAACGTCGACGGTTCCCGCGTCGCATCGGGTCGCGACTTCGGGCCCGACGGGAACCTGAAGTCGAACGGTGTCGTCGTCCTCGACGAGGACCGCGCCCGCCGCCTCGCGGAGGCACTCGCCGGTGTCGCGTTGACGGTGTCCTCGGCCGAGAGCAAGCCGTACACCCGCAAGCCCTACGCGCCGTTCATGACGTCGACGCTGCAGCAGGAGGCGGGCCGCAAGCTGCGGTTCTCGTCCGAACGCACCATGCGCACCGCGCAGCGGCTGTACGAGAACGGCTACATCACCTACATGCGTACCGACTCGACGACGCTGTCGGAGTCGGCGATCGCGGCGGCCCGCGCACAGGCCACCCAGCTGTACGGCGCCGAGTTCGTTCATCCGACGCCGCGCCAGTACACCCGCAAGGTCAAGAACGCGCAGGAGGCACACGAGGCGATCCGCCCCGCCGGCGACGTCTTCGCGACCCCCGGCGAGCTGCACTCGCGCCTCGACGGCGACGAGTTCAAGCTCTACGAGCTCATCTGGCAGCGCACCGTCGCCTCGCAGATGGCCGACGCGCGGGGCACCACGCTCACGCTGCGCATCACCGGCACCGCGGGCACCGGCGAGGAGTGCACCTTCTCGTCGTCGGGCCGCACCATCACGTTCCCGGGCTTCCTCAAGGCGTACGTCGAGAGCGTCGACGAGGAGGCCGGCGGTCAGTCGGACGACGCGGAGTCGCGCCTGCCGAACCTGTCCGAGGGTGCCTCGGTCACCGCGACGAAGCTCGATCCGGACGGTCACTCCACCAACCCGCCCGCCCGGTACACCGAAGCGAGCCTGATCAAGACGCTCGAAGAGCTCGGGATCGGTCGCCCCTCGACCTACGCGTCGATCATCAAGACCATCCTCGACCGCGGCTACGTCTACAAGCGCGGCAGTGCGCTCGTCCCGTCGTGGGTGGCGTTCGCCGTCATCGGCCTGCTCGAGGCACACTTCGCCCAGCTCGTCGACTACGACTTCACGGCCGGGATGGAGGACGATCTCGACGAGATCGCCTCCGGTCACCGGCAGCGCACCGACTGGCTGACGCGGTTCTACTTCGGCAGCGACGACGGTCACGAGGAGTCGGTCGCGCGCAAGGGTGGCCTGAAGAAGCTCGTGGGGGAGAACCTCGAGGACATCGACGCCCGCGAGATCAACTCCATCCGCCTGTTCGACGACTCCGAGGGTCGCGAGATCCACGTGCGTGTGGGCCGCTTCGGTCCGTACCTCGAACGGATGGTCACCGACCCCGACAACCCCGACGCCGAGCCGACCTCGCAGCGCGCCAACCTGCCCGACGACCTGCCGCCGGACGAGCTCACCCTCGAATACGCCGAGAAGCTCTTCTCGACGCCGCAGGAGGGACGTGTCCTCGGTGTCGATCCGTCGACCGGCTACGAGATCGTCGCGAGGGAGGGTCGCTTCGGTCCCTACGTGACCGAGCTGATCCCCGATCCGGCGCCCGAGCCCGAACCGGAGCCGGACGTCACGCCCATCCCCGTCGAGGAACTCGGCTCGGAGGGGGAGGGTGGCACGAAGACCGCCACCAAGAAAGCCGTCGCCAAGAAGACGGCGAAGAAGGCTCCCGCGAAGAAGGCCGCGAAGAAGACCGGCCCGAAGCCGCGCACCGGTTCGCTGTTCAAGACGATGGACCTGTCCACGGTCACCCTGGACGACGCCCTGAAACTGCTGTCGCTGCCGCGCGTGGTGGGTGTCGATCCGGAGTCCGGCGACGAGATCACCGCTCAGAACGGCCGCTACGGTCCGTACCTGAAGAAGGGCAGCGACTCGCGGTCGCTCGCCAACGAGGAGCAGATCTTCACGATCACGCTCGACGAGGCGCTGAAGATCTACGCGGAGCCGAAGCGCCGCGGCCGGCAGGCCGCCGCCACGCCGCCGCTGCGCGAGCTGGGCACCGACCCGGTCAGCGGCAAGCAGATGGTGATCAAGGACGGCCGGTTCGGTCCGTACGTCACCGACGGTGAGACGAACGCGAGCCTGCGCAAGGGCGACGAGGTCGAGTCCATCACCGACGAGCGGGCGTCCGAACTGCTCGCCGACCGTCGGGCACGCGGTCCCGTCAAGAAGACCGCGAAGAAGACGGCGGCGAAGAAGACGGCCGCCAAGAAGACCACTGCCAAGAAGACAGCGGCGAAGAAGACGACGAAGAAGGCCGCCGCGAAGAAGACGACGGACTGACGGTTCCCGTCGGCGTACGCGGATAACCTCACGGTGTGTACCGCGAACTGCCGTCGGGGATCCCCGGCGTCACACTGTGGCGATCCGAGCCGGCCGGTGCCCGCGTGGGCGGAACCCACGTGTTGCCGGACGGATGCATGGACCTCATCCGGCACGCCGACGGCTTCCTCGTCGCCGGCCCGGACACGACGTCACAGTTCTCCGATCTGGCGGCCGATCGGCCGCTCACGGCGGTCCGGTTCGAACCCGGCCTGGGGCCGCGGTTCTTCGGCGTCGACGCGAGCGAGCTGACCGATCGACGGGTTCCGCTCGACGATCTGTGGCCGTCACGTCGTGTGCGGCTCCTCGCGGATCGTGCCGAGGACGATCCCGTCGCTGCACTGGTCGACGCCGTCCGAGGTGCGGTCGACGCACACGATCCGATGGCCGCCCTCGCGCGGGCGCTGGCCTCCGGCACGGCCGTCACGGAAGTCGCCGCGGCCCTCGGCTGGAGCGACAGAACACTGCGTCGTCGCTCGGCCAGGGCCTACGGATACGGACCGAAGACGTTGTCGCGGGTGCTGCGTTTCCGTCGGGCGGTCGCGCGTGCCCGGGCCGGCGACGACTTCGCCCGTGTCGCGGCCGACTGCGGGTACAGCGACCAGGCGCATCTGGCCCGGGAGGTCCGTGCACTGTCCGGCGTCACCCTCGGTGAGCTGGTCCGGCGTCATCCCGGGAGCGCGGCGAACAGGTCGAGACCGTGGCCGTCGGGATCGATCGCGCTCGCGTAGCGCTGTCCCCAGAACGCGTCCCAGGGGGCCTTCGTCGATGTGCACCCCGCCTCGACCAACGCTGCAAGTGTCTCGTCGACCGCCTCGGGGGAACCACAGTCGAAGGCGAGCGCCGCTCCGCCTCCGGACGACGGCTCGAACTCCGGATCGAAGCTGCGGACGGACTCGACGGTGTCCCACATCAGGCGCAGACCACCGGGCAGAGTGACCTCGAAGTGCGGCGCCTCGGGTGCTTCGGTGGGCAGGTCGAGGCCGAGCACGCGATAACACGCGAAGGACCGATCGAGATCGGCGACGACGAGGCCCACTGCGGAGAAATGAATGGTCATGGCCCGACGGTAGGACCGAGGACGTGCAGCCGTCTTGAACGTTTCGGACACGTGATCCGGACCCGTCGGACCCGGTCGTTAGGCTGAGCGCATGTCCGGGGTCTTCGATCGTCTCGTCGGTCAGCGCGATGTCGAGACCGAACTCGTCGCGGCCGCGGTTGCCGCCCGTCGTGGCGACACCGGGTCGGCGATGACGCACTCGTGGCTGTTCACCGGTCCTCCCGGATCCGGTCGCTCGGTCGCGGCGCTGTGTTTCGCCGCCGCCCTGCAGTGCACCGACGAGGAGACTCCCGGTTGCGGGCGATGCCACGCCTGCACCACCACGATGGCCGGCACCCACGGCGACGTACGGCGGGTCGTGCCCGAGGGGCTGACGATCAGCGTCAAGTCGATGCGCGACATCGTGCAGGTCGCTTCGCGGCGTCCCAGCACGGGGCGATGGCAGGTCGTGGTGATCGAGGACGCCGACCGCCTCACCGAGGGTGCCGCGAACGCGCTGCTGAAGGTGGTCGAGGAACCGCCGCAGCGAACGGTCTTTCTCCTGTGCGCGCCGTCGATCGATCCCGAGGACATCTCGGTGACGCTGCGCTCGCGCTGCCGTCACATCGGGCTGGTCACTCCCAGCGCCGACGCCATCGCGCGTGTCCTCGAGGCCACCGACGGCATCGATCCGAAGACGGCGCAGTGGGCTGCATCCGTCAGTGCAGGCCACGTCGGCCGGGCCCGACGGCTGGCCACCGACGAGGGCGCCCGCGACAACCGGGCACGTGCCCTCGCTGTCGCCGGCGCGGTCCTGCGCCCCGCCACCACCTACTCCGCAGCCGACGACCTCGGACGCAGTGCCGAGACCGAGGCGAAGGAGATCAGTGCGGAGCGCGACGAGCGCGAGACCGAAGAGCTCAGGACCGCTCTCGGTGCCGGCGGTACCGGCAAGGGTGCTGCGGGTGCGCTTCGCGGTTCGGCCGGGGTCCTCAAGGAACTCGAACGCACCCAGAAGTCACGGAAGACGCGAACCGAGCGCGACATCATGGACAGAGCGCTCATCGATCTCGCCGGTCTGTATCGGGACGCGCTGGTGCACGCCTTCGGATCGCGGGTCACGCTCAACCATCCGGATATGTCGGATCGTGCGGCCGACCTGGCGTCGAGGACCCGGCCGGAGTCGCTTCTCGAGTGCATCGAGGCAATCCTCGACTGCCGGGAGGCGCTCGCCCAGAACGTCAAACCTCGCTTCGCTCTCGCAGCGCTCGCAGCCCGGTTGAGCTCGGCGTTCCGGTAGCCGAAGTGCCGGTTTGCATCGGGGTGGGGGTAGTCCGCTAGACTTCGGACGCCGAAAGGCTCGCTGCCTTAGCTCAGTCGGTAGAGCATTTCACTCGTAATGAAAAGGTCGTCGGTTCGATTCCGACAGGCAGCTCCACGAAGGCCCCTCACCCCGGTGAGGGGCCTTCGACGTTTCTGCGCGCTGTGCGATTCGCACGGATGATGGAGACATGTTGATGGAACTGTTCTCCTTGGTCCTGATCATCGGCGCTCTCGCAGTGGTGCTGCCCATGGCCGTCCGGGTCTTCCGGGACAAGGACCGCTGACGCGCACGACGCGGAGTCTCGGACACGAGTACGAAATCCTCGACAACCCGGTCACCGCGCAGCATGCTTCTCTCATGGCTGAGTCGTTGAAGGACCGGGTTCGGGAGAAGATCCTGCGGCAGCGCGCCGAGGACGGGGGCCGGCCGATCGGCGACGCCGAGGGGGACGACCCTCGCCTCATGGATCTCCGCAGCGATCTCGCGATGCTCGAGCAGGCCGACGAGGACGGTCCGGTCGTCCAGCACCTCGCTGCCAAGTACTGGGTCCCCTGAACGCCCCACAACGACGCTGTATGAGCCGATAAACCCGGTCTGACCTGGCGATTTGGTGTTCTCGGACATGTTCGCGTAACTTATTCCAGGTCAGAGCGACACGGACACCGACCCGGGCCGAGAGGAACGGGACAACGAGGTTGGACGAAGGCGCCTGCAGATTTCACTGGTTCGAAACCTTCTGGTAAGGTTTGGAACCGTGCCCGAGAGCCGGAAGGTCCTCGGATGAACAGTCACCCCGGAGTGAACGAACCGGAAGGTTCGGGATCGATGGTGTGTGCGTGTTCTTTGAGAACTCAACAGTGTGCCGATGAATGTCAGTGCCAATATTATTTGGTACTCCGCTCCGTCGTTTCGATGGGGTGGGTATTTGCTGATCGTCTCATTCTTCCGTCTGGGATGGTCAGTGTTTTTGAGCTAGTTTGAGTTTTTATGCTAGTGATTTGACTCGATGTCTTTGACTGATTGCCCCTTCGGGGTGATTGTGAGTCTTCAACGGAGAGTTTGATCCTGGCTCAGGACGAACGCTGGCGGCGTGCTTAACACATGCAAGTCGAACGATGAAGCCCAGCTTGCTGGGTGGATTAGTGGCGAACGGGTGAGTAACACGTGGGTGATCTGCCCTGCACTCTGGGATAAGCCTGGGAAACTGGGTCTAATACCGGATATGACCTCTTGCTGCATGGTGAGGGGTGGAAAGTTTTTCGGTGCAGGATGAGCCCGCGGCCTATCAGCTTGTTGGTGGGGTAATGGCCTACCAAGGCGACGACGGGTAGCCGGCCTGAGAGGGCGACCGGCCACACTGGGACTGAGACACGGCCCAGACTCCTACGGGAGGCAGCAGTGGGGAATATTGCACAATGGGCGAAAGCCTGATGCAGCGACGCCGCGTGAGGGATGACGGCCTTCGGGTTGTAAACCTCTTTCAGCAGGGACGAAGCGAAAGTGACGGTACCTGCAGAAGAAGCACCGGCCAACTACGTGCCAGCAGCCGCGGTAATACGTAGGGTGCGAGCGTTGTCCGGAATTACTGGGCGTAAAGAGCTCGTAGGCGGTTTGTCGCGTCGTCTGTGAAATCCCGCAGCTCAACTGCGGGCTTGCAGGCGATACGGGCAGACTCGAGTACTGCAGGGGAGACTGGAATTCCTGGTGTAGCGGTGAAATGCGCAGATATCAGGAGGAACACCGGTGGCGAAGGCGGGTCTCTGGGCAGTAACTGACGCTGAGGAGCGAAAGCGTGGGTAGCGAACAGGATTAGATACCCTGGTAGTCCACGCCGTAAACGGTGGGCGCTAGGTGTGGGTTTCCTTCCACGGGATCCGTGCCGTAGCCAACGCATTAAGCGCCCCGCCTGGGGAGTACGGCCGCAAGGCTAAAACTCAAAGGAATTGACGGGGGCCCGCACAAGCGGCGGAGCATGTGGATTAATTCGATGCAACGCGAAGAACCTTACCTGGGTTTGACATGTACCGGACGACTGCAGAGATGTGGTTTCCCTTGTGGCCGGTAGACAGGTGGTGCATGGCTGTCGTCAGCTCGTGTCGTGAGATGTTGGGTTAAGTCCCGCAACGAGCGCAACCCTTGTCCTGTGTTGCCAGCACGTAATGGTGGGGACTCGCAGGAGACTGCCGGGGTCAACTCGGAGGAAGGTGGGGACGACGTCAAGTCATCATGCCCCTTATGTCCAGGGCTTCACACATGCTACAATGGTCGGTACAGAGGGCTGCGATACCGTGAGGTGGAGCGAATCCCTTAAAGCCGGTCTCAGTTCGGATCGGGGTCTGCAACTCGACCCCGTGAAGTCGGAGTCGCTAGTAATCGCAGATCAGCAACGCTGCGGTGAATACGTTCCCGGGCCTTGTACACACCGCCCGTCACGTCATGAAAGTCGGTAACACCCGAAGCCGGTGGCCTAACCCCTTGTGGGAGGGAGCCGTCGAAGGTGGGATCGGCGATTGGGACGAAGTCGTAACAAGGTAGCCGTACCGGAAGGTGCGGCTGGATCACCTCCTTTCTAAGGAGCACTTCTCCCGGCGAGGGGTCACACAGGTGACGTCCTCACGGGCAGAGACTGTTTCGTTCCCACAGGTGGAACGGCAGAAGCTCATGGGTGGAACGCTGACAACCTCATCCGCATATCAGCCGGCTACACGGTCGGTTGGTGGGTGATATATCGGTGCACTGTTGGGTCCTGAGAGAACACGCGAGTGTTTGATCAGCGACGATGATCTGCGAAAGGGAAGAGTTCTTCTTCTCGAGTAGGGGTTGTTGTGTGTTGTTTGAGAACTGCACAGTGGACGCGAGCATCTTTGTTGTAAGTGTTTATGAGCGTACGGTGGATGTCTTGGCACCAGGAGCCGATGAAGGACGTGGGAGGCTGCGATATGCCTCGGGGAGCTGTCAACCGAGCTGTGATCCGAGGATTTCCGAATGGGGAAACCCAGCACGAGTGATGTCGTGTTACCCGCACCTGAATATATAGGGTGTGTGGAGGGAACGTGGGGAAGTGAAACATCTCAGTACCCACAGGAAGAGAAAACAACATGTGATTCCGTGAGTAGTGGCGAGCGAAAGCGGATGAGGCTAAACCGAGTACATGTGATACCTGGCAGGGGTTGTGTATTCGGGGTTGTGGGGTTCGTTGTGTCGGCGCTGCCATGCCGGCCGACAGTAAGAAATCGTCGTGTTAGTCGAAGTGGTCTGGAACGGCCTGTCGTAGAGGGTGAGAATCCCGTAGACGAAAACACGGCGACTGTCGATTCGAATACCCGAGTAGCACCGGGCCCGTGAAATCCGGTGTGAATCTGTCGGGACCACCCGATAAGCCTGAATACTCCCTGGTGACCGATAGCGGACTAGTACCGTGAGGGAAAGATGAAAAGTACCCCGGGAGGGGAGTGAAATAGTACCTGAAACCGTGCGCTTACAATCCGTCAGAGCCTTCGAACACTTCGGTGTTGGGGGTGATGGCGTGCCTTTTGAAGAATGAGCCTGCGAGTTAGTGGCATGTCGCGAGGTTAACCCGTGTGGGGTAGCCGTAGCGAAAGCGAGTCCGAATAGGGCGAGTCAGTGGCATGTTCTAGACCCGAAGCGGAGTGATCTACCCATGGCCAGGGTGAAGCGACGGTAAGACGTCGTGGAGGCCCGAACCCACTTAGGTTGAAAACTGAGGGGATGAGTTGTGGGTAGGGGTGAAAGGCCAATCAAACTCCGTGATAGCTGGTTCTCCCCGAAATGCATTTAGGTGCAGCGTCGCGTGTTTCTCACCGGAGGTAGAGCTACTGGATGGTCTAGGGGGCCCACAAGCTTACCGAAATCAGCCAAACTCCGAATGCCGGTGAGTGAGAGCGCGGCAGTGAGACTGCGGGGGATAAGCTTCGTAGTCGAGAGGGAAACAGCCCAGATCGCCGGCTAAGGCCCCTAAGCGTGTACTAAGTGGAAAAGGATGTGGGATCGCTGAGACAACCAGGAGGTTGGCTTAGAAGCAGCCACCCTTGAAAGAGTGCGTAATAGCTCACTGGTCAAGTGGTCCTGCGCCGACAATGTAGCGGGGCTCAAGTACACCGCCGAAGCCGCGGCATTCACACAAGCCCGCTGATTCTCCACGGAGGGTCGGCCAGGTGTGTGGATGGGTAGGGGAGCGTCGTGTGGCCGTAGAAGCGCCGGAGTGATCCAGGTGTGGAGGCCACGCGAGTGAGAATGCAGGCATGAGTAGCGAAAGACGAGTGAGAAACTCGTCCGCCGGATGACCAAGGGTTCCTGGGCCAGGTTAATCCGCCCAGGGTGAGTCGGGACCTAAGGCGAGGCCGACAGGCGTAGTCGATGGACAACGGGTTGATATTCCCGTACCCGTGTATCCGCGCCCAATGGCGAATCAGTTGTGCTAACCGTCCAAAAGGTCGGTCGTCTCCTTCGGGAGTCGGCGGGCTGGCTGCACGGGACCCCGATTGTAGTAGTCAAGCGATGGGGTGACGCAGGAAGGTAGCTGGGCCAGGTGATGGAATACCTGGTGTAAGCCGGTAGGGCGAATGGTAGGCAAATCCGCCATTCATCAAGCCTGAGAGGTGATGCGTACCCGTTGAGGGGAATTCAGTGATCCTATGCTGCCGAGAAAAGCCTCTAGTGAGTTGGTACACGGCCCGTACCCCAAACCGACACAGGTGGTCAGGTAGAGAATACCGAGGCGATCGAGAGAACTGTGGTTAAGGAACTCGGCAAAATGCCCCCGTAACTTCGGGAGAAGGGGGACCACGCTCGGTGACGAGTCTTGCACTCTGAGCTGGGGGTGGTCGCAGAGACCAGAGAGAAGCGACTGTTTACTAAAAACACAGGTCCGTGCGAAGTCGTAAGACGATGTATACGGACTGACGCCTGCCCGGTGCTGGAAGGTTAAGAGGACCGGTTAGTCACTTCGGTGGCGAAGCTGAGAATTTAAGCCCCAGTAAACGGCGGTGGTAACTATAACCATCCTAAGGTAGCGAAATTCCTTGTCGGGTAAGTTCCGACCTGCACGAATGGCGTAACGACTTCTCTGCTGTCTCGACCACAGACTCGGCGAAATTGCATTACGAGTAAAGATGCTCGTTACGCGCGGCAGGACGAAAAGACCCCGGGACCTTCACTATAGCTTGGTATTGGTGTTCGGTTCGGTTTGTGTAGGATAGGTGGGAGACTGTGAAGCGGCCACGCCAGTGGTTGTGGAGTCGTTGTTGAAATACCACTCTGATCGTATTGGACCTCTAACCTCGGACCATGATCTGGTTCAGGGACAGTGCCTGGTGGGTAGTTTAACTGGGGCGGTTGCCTCCCAAAATGTAACGGAGGCGCCCAAAGGTTCCCTCAGCCTGGTTGGCAATCAGGTGTCGAGTGCAAGTGCACAAGGGAGCTTGACTGTGAGACTGACAGGTCGAGCAGGGACGAAAGTCGGGACTAGTGATCCGGCACCGGCATGTGGAAGCGGTGTCGCTCAACGGATAAAAGGTACCCCGGGGATAACAGGCTGATCTTCCCCAAGAGTCCATATCGACGGGATGGTTTGGCACCTCGATGTCGGCTCGTCGCATCCTGGGGCTGGAGTAGGTCCCAAGGGTTGGGCTGTTCGCCCATTAAAGCGGCACGCGAGCTGGGTTTAGAACGTCGTGAGACAGTTCGGTCTCTATCCGCCGCGCGCGTTAGAAACTTGAGGAAGGCTGTCCCTAGTACGAGAGGACCGGGACGGACGAACCTCTGGTGTGCCAGTTGTCCCGCCAGGGGCATGGCTGGTTGGCTACGTTCGGAAGGGATAACCGCTGAAAGCATCTAAGCGGGAAGCCTGTTCCAAGATGAGGTTTCTCACCCCCTCGAGGGGGTAAGGCCCCCGGCAGACCACCGGGTTGATAGGCCGGAACTGGAAGCACAGCAATGTGTGGAGGTGACCGGTACTAATAGGCCGAGGACTTACCACGAAGATGTTACGCGTCCACTGTGCGGTATCTGAAACAACACACACATCAGATATCGAAGCCCGAGAAGGGTTTTCGATACTCCTGATGCGTAAATGTTTCATAGAGTTACGGCGGCCATAGCGACAGGGAAACGCCCGGTCCCATTCCGAACCCGGAAGCTAAGCCTGTCTGCGCCGATGGTACTGCACTCGACAGGGTGTGGGAGAGTAGGACACCGCCGAACACCCGTTACCGAAGACCCCCAACATTGTTGGGGGTCTTCGGCTTTGAGGAGGGGACCCGCTTTCGCGGGTC
This sequence comes from Rhodococcus sp. PD04, assembly GCF_035918275.1. NCBI lineage: Bacteria > Bacillati > Actinomycetota > Actinomycetes > Mycobacteriales > Nocardiaceae > Rhodococcus > Rhodococcus sp. PD04. Next base: position 490,336 of record NZ_CP142143.1, read on the forward strand.
CCCTCTTCTCGTATGCGGACATCCGTCCGACCTATGCTCGGAGTTGTGGGACGGATCGAGCCGGCGACAAGCGTGTTCGGTGATTTCGAACTCACCATGGACGAACTACGAGCGGTCGCCCGATACGTGACGGAGAGCGCCCAGGCCGTGCTCCCCGTCTTCGAAGAATCTGTGCCCGACGACCGTCGTCCACGTGCAGCACTCGACGCGGCTAGGGAATTCGTCGACGGTGCGCGACGAACGAGACTCCAGCGCGTCACTGCCCTGGATGCCCACCGGGCTGCGAAGGACGCACCGACGGAGGCGGCGTCCCTTGCCGCACGGTGCGCCGGTGATGCCGCGGCGGCTGCCTATCTGCACCCCATCGCGAAGGCCACTCAGGTCGGGCACATCCTGCGTGCCGCAGCGAGTGCCGCTCGCATCGCCGAACTCCGCGCTGACGGCGACCCGGGAGCCGTGGAGGACGCGCTCGACGACGCCCGGCGACGCGCGACTTCCGTGGTGGTCGACGTCCTCTCCAGATATCCGCTCGCGCCCACGTCGAGAAGTCGGGTCGGAGAGTTGATGAGCGCACTGGATACGTCTCTACGTCGTCGGACCTAGACGACATCCGGAGGGGGACCCGATGCTCGGATCCCCCTCCGGATTCCCATCCCCCGCGACCGGTGCCCATCCCACCGGTCGGCGTCCGGAAGATCGCGACTACAGGTACCAACCGCCGTTGACGCCGATGGCCTGCCCCGTGATGAAGCCGGCGTCGTCCGTGCACAGGAATGCCGCGGCCGCGGCCACGTCGTGCGGTGTGCCGGTGCGGCGCACCGGAGTCATGTTCGCCAGCACGTCGAGGTCGATCAACTGACCGGGTTGTTCCTCGGCCCGCGCCATCGGGGTGTCGATGATCGACGGGGGAATCGTGTTGGCGGTGATGCCCTTCGGGGACAGCTCGAATGCCAGCGCCTTCGTCAGCGCGATGACACCACCCTTGGATGCGACATAGTGTGCGCGATCCGGTGCGCCGGACTGCGCGCTCGACGACGAGATCGTCACGATGCGCCCCCATCCCGCCTCGAGGAGATCGGGGAGCGCCGATTGGATCGTGTTGAACGTGCCGGTGAGATTCACGTCGAGAGTCCGCTGCCACGACTCCGCGGTGATCTCACCGAACGGTGCGCTCTCCTGGATGCCGGCACTCGTGACGATGATCGAGATCGGGCCGAGTTCGGCGCGTGCCTTCTCGACGGCCGCATCCACGCTCGCCCGATCCGAGACGTCCACCTCGAGCCCGATCACGCGGGCTCCGTCGTTCGCCAGTTCGTCCGCCGCGGCTCGGACTGCGTCGCCGCTGCGGTCGAGAAGGGCCACGGGGTGGTTGCGTCCGGCGAGCTCTCCGGCGATCGCTCGTCCGATACCGGATGCGGCACCCGAGACGATGGCCACCCGCTCTGCTGCTGTGCTGTTCTCAGTGGACATGGGCGCTTCCTTCCGTGACGGAGACGGGAGTGAACTCGAGATGGATCTCGGTCAGTCCGCGGAGGATGTAGGTCGGTTCGTAGGCGAAGTGCCGGTCGTCGGCGGGTCCGTGCTTCTCTTCCGAGATCCGGATGTCGCCGAGCCGGTCCAGGAGACGTTCGACGGTGACACGTGCTTCCACCCGGGCCAGCGGACCGCCCGGGCACGAGTGGACACCGCGTCCGAACGCGATGTGTTCGCGGGAGTTCTCGCGGTCGATCCGGAACTCGTGGGGGTCGGTGAATCTGCGGGGATCGCGGTTACCCGCCGGCAGGGACACCATGACGGTGGTGCCCGCCGGAATCTCGACGCCTCCGAGGTTCGTCTTCTTCCTGGTCAGTCGGAAGTCGCTCTTGACCGGACCTTCCAACCGGAGCGCTTCCTCCACGAACTGGGGGATGAGGCTGCGATCCTCGCGAAGTTGCTTCTGCAGGTCGGGGTTCTCGGCGATGAGCCGGAAGGCCGCGGTGATCAGGCGTGCGGTGGTGTCCTGCCCGGCACCGAACAGGAAGGTTGCGAGCCGGACGAGATCGACGACCTCGGGAGTATCGCCGTCCGCGTAGGTGGAGCCGGCGAGGATCGACAGGACGTCCTTCCCCGGGTTCTTCCGCCGGTCCTCGATGTAGGCCGAGAACTTCGAATCCAGGAACTCGAGGGGATTGGTCCCGAGGGCTCCGTCCTCGGCCATCGCCCCGGGGGTCTGCGTCGACAGGTGGGCGACGAAGGCGGCGTGATCCTTCTCCGGTACGCCGAGGAGGTCGGCGATGGTGAGCAGCGCGAAGGGCTGCGCGTACTGGTGGAGCAGCTCGACCTTGCCGGACTCGTGGAAGGTGTCGATCAGGCGGTCCGCGAGTCGCCACATGAAGTCCTCGTTCTCGGCGAGACGTCGCGGGGTGAACAATCCGCCGAGCAGTCGGCGGACGCGGGTGTGCTGGGGCGGATCCATCGTCACGAGGTGTTCGTTCAGCGGGATCTCGGGACGATGACGTTCGATCTGTTCGCCGATGTCGTCGCCCTCGGGTTCGAAGGGCATGCCGGGAAACGGTCCCGTTGCGGCGTTGATGTTCGAGTACGTCGCCGTATCGCGAAGTACAGCAAGACATTCCTCGAATCCGGTCACCGCGACAACGTTGCGTGGACCGGTGAACCGCACCGGGCATTCCGAACGGAGGTGATCGAAGTAGGGATGCGGGTCGGGGATGAAGGACGGATCCGTGAAGAAATCCTTGGAATCGAAGTCGTTCACTCGGGCTCCTGACGTCGTGCGCACACGAGGTGCGCAACTGCGGTGTTTTCCGATGAGAACGCCAGCCTCGCCCGATGCTGAGCGCCTGCCTAGCAGTGCTGGCTACATGGATAGCACGGGGGTCGAATGTGGTCAAGAGCACACTCGTAGGTGTGGTTACGATGAGCGCGCATCGGTGCGCCGCACCGGCCGCGCGAAGCGGACGCCGACGACCACGGAGGTAGGAGATGACGTCGTCGAGGCGGATCGGCTCACCGGATGCGAAGAACAGGACCGTTCTGCTCGACGCGGCTGAGCAGTTGATGCTCGAAAAAGGCTACGCCGCAGTCACTTCGCGTCGTGTCGCCGAGCGTGCCGGACTCAAGCCGCAACTCGTGCACTACTACTTCCGGACCATGGACGATCTCTTCCTCGAGATGTTCCGCCGGCGTGCCGAGGAGGGCCTGGCGGTCCAGGCCGAAGTGGTGAAGTCCCCCAACCCTCTTCGGGCTCTCTGGGAGTTCAGTACCGATCCCGCCGCGGTCGCCGTGACGATGGAGTTCATCGCGATGGCGCGCCATCGCGACGCGCTCCGCTCCGAGATCGCGCGCTACTCGGAGCTGTTCCGCGTCGGGCAGCGGGATGCCGCACGGGCTGCTCTCGCGCGGTCGGGATACGACCTGGCCCGGATTCCTCCCGTGGTGCTGTCGGTGCTGATGACGAGCATCTCGCGAGTGCTCGTGATGGAGGAGTCCCTCGGCCTGACGGCGGGCCATGCCGAGACCTACGAACTCGTCGAGTGGTGCCTGTCGATGCTCGAAGGTGCTGCCGATCGCGACGGAACGGAACCTGCTTTCCAGCGCCGTGACCTGGCCTGATACGCCCCGGTACGGGCTGGAAACCGGAGTCGTCCGAAATCGTGTATTGCAACTACGAGAATAGTATTCTACTTTTGGCTCGGGTGGACAGCCCGGCTTCGGCACCCGATCGCCCGCGGGTCGCCGAGGCGCTGCGCCACCGAGCGTGACCCGGCATCGGCCGGTCCCGCTCGTGCGCTCCGGCCGGCGATGTGCTCGTCGTGCCGGATCTCGACAATTTCTCGAAAAGTCTGCGAACACAGTCTGTTTCGGCGATGCTTGCGACCGTTCGATGGTCGGTGTCGTCCACGCTCATCTACTCCTGGAGGGGAGCAGCCGTGACACCTGCGAGATGGGGGTCGTCGAGACGGTGGTGTGTGCTCGATGTCGGATCGGTGCGGTAGGCCGCGATGAGCACGACGGCCACGAAGGAGATCGGCGCGTGGGCCCGCGGCTACCTCCGGCGACATCCGATGGCGGCGCTCGAAACCGTCGGTGGTCAGTGTGTGCTGGGCATCCGTGCCCTCCAGTATCTGATCCTCGACATCGTCACCCTGAGGTTCCCGTTCGCCGAGTTCGTCCGGCAGGCGGCGTTCATGGCCTCGGCCTCCGCACTGCCCACGATGTTCGTCGCGATCCCGATCGGGGTGACCCTGTCGATCCAGTTCGGGCTGCTCGCCGGCCAGGTCGGCGCGACCTCCCTGGCCGGCGCGGCGAGCGGTCTCGCGGTCATCAAGCAGGGCGCACCCATGGTGGCCGCCCTGCTCATGGCGTCGGCGGCCGGTTCCGCCGTCTGTGCCGATCTCGGATCCCGCAAGATCCGCGACGAGATCGACGCCATGGAGGTGATGGGCCTGTCGGTCGTCCGACGCCTCGTGGTGCCGCGCCTGGTGGCCGCAGTGGTGGTCGGTCTCGCCCTCACCGGCCTGGTCTGCTTCGTCGGATTCCTCTCCGGATACATCTTCAACACCTTCGTGATGAACGGAACGCCAGGCAGTTTCGTCACGACGTTCGCGTCCTTCGCGACGATCGGTGACTTCGTGCTGACCATGATCAAGGCGGCGGTCTTCGGGGCGATCGTCGCGGTCGTCGCCTGCCACAAGGGTCTGTCGACGCGCGGCGGGCCGGCGGGCGTCGCCGACTCGGTCAATGCGACCGTCGTCGCGTCGATTCTGCTCCTGATGATCGTCAACGTCGCCTTCACGCAGCTGTACGTGCTGCTGTTCCCGAAGACGGGGTTCTGACGATGGCGTCCCGGTACCTCCCACCCGGCACCCGGCCGTTCGTCGTCGTCGCGACGGCGCAGATCCGCTCGGTCCAGCGTCTCGGCCACATGGTCGTCTTCCTCCTGCGCGCCGTGGCCGCGATCCCGACGACCCTGCGGCACTACCGGAAGGAGTTCCTGCGCATCCTCTCCGATGTCACCTGGGGCAACGGCTCTCTCGTGGTCGGAGGTGGCACGGCCGGGGTGATCATCGTCCTGGGTGCGTCGGCGGGTGCGATCGTCGCCATCGAGGGATACAACGCGCTGCACCTGCTCGGACTCGAACCCGCGACGGGAATGGTGTCCTCGACCGCCACGACCCGCGAACTCGCCCCCATCATGGCCTCGCTCGCGTTCGCCGCGCAGGCCGGGTGCCGGTTCACCGCCCAACTCGGCGCGATGCGCATCTCGGAGGAGATCGACGCCATGGAATCGCTGGCGATCCGGTCGATCCCGTATCTCGTCACGACCCGGCTCCTCGCCTCGGTGGTCGCGGTGGTGCCGCTGTATCTGGTCTGCCTCACCGTGAACTACGTTGCCGTGCAATCGGTGATCGGGCTGACCGGGGGAGTGTCGGCCGGCACCTACGGCCACTACTTCTCCCTCGTGCTGAACGGCACCGACATCGCCTACTCACTGCTCAAGACAGTGGTCTTCGTCGTCATCACCACCACCATCCAGTGCTACTACGGCTTCTACGCCGCCGGCGGGCCGCAGGGTGTGGGAACGGCGGCCGGCCGCGCCATGCGGGCGAGCATCTCCGCGATGATCGTGGTCAACCTCCTCATGACCGTCGCCCTCTGGGGTATCGGTTCGGGCGCAAGGCTCGGAGGGTAGGCATGTCCATCCTGCTCGAGAGCGACGTCGGACGGGCGACCCCCACCAGACTGTTCGTCGCGGGTGCGGTGGCGCTGCTCCTCGGTGTCCTCGGGGTGGGGGCCGTCGTGGCGAAGGCCGACGGCAGATTTACCCGGACGGTCGATGTGGAGGCCGTGCTCTCGGACATCGGCGACGGACTCCCGGCGCGCTCGGACGTGAAATTCCGGGGCGTGCTGGTCGGTGAGGTCGGCGAGGTCGTCCGCCCGGACGACACGTCCTCCCTCGTCGTGAGGATCGCGCTGAAACCCGAACATGCGCACACGATCCCGAACACCGTCACCGCGCGGGTCGTGCCGAGCAATGTGTTCGCGGTGTCGTCCGTACAGCTCGTCGACAACGGCCCGGCACCCGCCCTGGCCGCCGGGGCGACGATTCCGCAGGACACCGGCCTGGAGACCGTCCAACTGCAGACCGCGCTGACGAAACTCCGCGACATCACCGCGGCGACCGCCCGCGTCGACACCCGGCACACCCTCGGCATCCTCGCCACCGTGGCCGAGGCGACCGACCGTCGCGGTGCCGACATCGTCGCCGCCGGAGAGAAACTCGATCGGATGGTCCGTGAACTCGGAGCGGTCCTCACCCCCGACGGCGGGCCCTCGACACTGGTCGCACTCTCGGATGCCGTGCGTGGGCTGCAGGAATCCGCACCGGATCTGCTCGACGCCGTGAACCATGCCGTGGTCCCCATGCGGACCCTGGCGGAGAAGCAGGCGGAGTTCGGAACGTTCCTGGCGGCGAGTGCCACCACGCTCGACCACGTGGCGAACGGTTTCGAGAAGCACATCGACCAGGTCATCGGTGTGACGACCTCCCTCACGCCGGTGCTGGGGGTCATGGCGGACGGTGCCGACGAGTTCCCGCGCATCACCACACGGATGCGTCGCATCTCCGACAAGTGGTTCGAAACCTTCTGGCCCTACGGCGCACCGCGCGGGATGGGCAAGTTCATCTTCCAGTTCACCCCGCACCGGATGTACACGCGTGCCGACTGCCCCCGCTACGGCGACCTCGCCGGTCCGAGCTGCGAGACGGCACCCGAGACCGGGGCACCTCCGGTCTCGTCGCTGAACACCGCACCCCGGAGCGGAACGCAGGTACTCAGCAGTATCCCGTCCGGCGGCAACGTCGGCCCGGTCGGCAGCGACGACGAGAAGAAGCTGCTCGGTGCCCTCCTCGGCGGCGATCCGTCGGCCGCCGCCGAAGTACTGCTCGGACCGGTGGCGCGCGGAGCGATGATCTCGATCCTCCCGGACGAGGGGAACGGCCCGAGATGAGCTACCGCAAGCCGCTGATCGGCCTCGTCCTGTTCCTGCTGCTGGCCCTCGCCGCGACGTGGCCGGTGGTCGTCACGCTCCAGCGGAACGTCCACGGCGACACGACCGGCTACCGCGCGGTCTTCAGCGATGTCTCCGGACTGCGGGTGGGTGACGACGTCCGGATGGCCGGCGTGCGGGTCGGACGCGTCGACGCCATCGAACTCGACGGGTCGGTCGCGAGGGTGGCGTTCCGCATCGAGACCGGGCAGACGATCCACGACGACACCGAGGCCGCGATCACCTACCAGAACATCATCGGCCAGCGATATCTGGGACTCTCCCGCGGAGAAGGCGGCTCCGGGACGCCGGTCCCGGCGAACTGGGAGATCCCTCTCGAACGCACCGATCCGTCGTTCGACATCTCCGTACTGCTCAACGGATTCGAGCCCCTGTTCAGCGTGCTCGATCCCGAACAGGTCGACCGCATCACGAGCGCGATCATCGCGGCACTCCAGGGGGACGGCGGTGCCGTGACCGCTCTCGTCGCCGAAACATCCCGTCTCGCGGAGTCGCTCGCCGAACCCGACCGCATCCTCGGCGACATCATCGTCAACCTGGACGCGGTCATCGGCGATCTCGCGACGCAGAGCGAGGACGTCGACGCCGTCCTGACCAGTGCCCGTGCGATCTTCTCCGAACTGTCGGCGCGACGAGACGAGACGATCGGCTCGCTCGACTCCCTGTCCGCGACCGTCGACCGGATCGCGGCGATGAGCCGGGAAGTGCAACCCGACCTGCACGCGATGATCAGCCGCCAACCGGGTTTCACCCGCCACTTCCTCGACAACAAGGACAGCTTCGGATATTTCGGGGCGAACCTGCCGGGGCTGCTCAAGGGACTCGCGCGCGTCAGTCAGGAGGGCAGTTACCTGAACACCTACCTGTGCAACTTCAACGTCACCCTGATCCCCGAAGTGGGATCGATCATCCCGTCCGTCGTCTCCGAGGTCACGCCCGAAGGGCGGATCACGCATTCCCCGGTGTGCAGGTGAGATCGTGACACGGAAACCGACTCTCGAAGATCGAAATCCCCTGGTCATCGGGACCGTGGCGGTCGTGGTGATCGCCCTCGCGCTGGTCGCCACCGTCGCCGTCTCCCGTCTCGGATTCTCCTCCGTGCGATACGAGGCCGAGTTCGCGCATGCGGCCCGGATCAGCGCGGGCGACGCCGTGACGATCGCCGGCGTCCAGGTGGGAACCGTCGAAGGAGCGCGACTCGCCGGGGACCACGTGGTGGTGGCGATGGACATCGACCGCGACGTCGAACTCGGATCCGGCACCGTGGCGTCGATCAAGCTCACCACGCTGCTCGGATCCCGTTATCTCGAACTGCAACCCGCAGGAGAAGAACCCCTGGCCGACAACAGGATCCCCCTCGGGAACACCGTGGTGCCCTACGATCTGCAGGAGCTGCTCGCGGACGCGACGACCACCTTCGAGCAGGTGGACGCCGAACGCCTCGGGGAGACGATGACGCTGATGGCGGACGAACTCCACGGCGTACCCGAGCTTCTCCCGCAGGTCCTGCAGAACATCGAGAGCCTCTCCGGCACCCTCGCCGACCGGCGCAGGCAGATCGGGTCGATCCTCGAGGCGACCGCGTCGATCACCACCATCGTGCGCGCCCAGCAGGACAGCCTCGGTGTCCTCGTCCGCGACGGGTACAGCATGCTCACCGAGCTCGAGAACCGACGCAATCTGGTTCAGCGACTGCTCGATTCGACCACCCGCCTCGTGGACGCCCTGCACTCGGTCGTCGTGGAGGACCGGACGCACGTCGATGCGATGATCGCGGATCTCGACGAGTTCCTGCAGACCCTCGCGAACAACGACGCGTTGCTCCGCAACATCCTCCAGATCCTGCCCGTCCCGATCCGGAACTTCACCAACGCGTCGGGGACGGGCAACGAGGTCGACTTCACGGCGCCGGCCGGACCGATGATCGACTCCTGGATGTGCGCCCTCGTGGGGCACACCGGCGAGCCGAGCCTGCGCGACTATCTCGGGGAGTGCCGATGACGGTGACACGGTTGGTGAAGGGGATCGTGCTGGTCGCGGTCGTCGCGCTGGCGGGAGCCCTCGTGCTCGACCGGGTCCTGTCTCCTGATCGACCCGTCACCGTCACGGCACGGTTCGACAACGCCGCCGGTCTGTACGAAGGGAACGAGGTGTCGATCCTCGGGATACCGGTGGGGCGCGTGCTGACGATCGAGCCGCAGGGCACCCACGTCGCGGTCACGATGGAGATCGACGCCGGTGTCGACGTACCCGCCGACGTGCAGGCGGTGGCCGTATCGACCTCCGTGCTCACCGACCGGAACGTCGAACTGACCCCTGCCTACCAGGGCGGGCCGACCCTCGTGGACGGTGCGGTGATCGACCTGGACCGGACCCGGACCCCGATCGAGTTCGACCGCCTGCTCGCGATGGCCGACACCCTGGCCCTCGAACTCGAGGGCGACGGGACGGGCGACGGACCGGTGGCGCGACTGCTCGACATCGGAGCCGGGATGACGGCGGGCAACGGCGTCGGTATCCGGGCCGCGCTCGGCCGCCTGTCGGACGCACTGCGGATGAGCGCCGAGAAGGGCGCGGTGACGGGCAACGAGATCACCACCATCGTCGACAACCTCTCGGCCCTGACCGACATCGCCGCCGCCAACGACGTCGAGATCCGCGAATTCGGCGAAGCCACGCGAAGGCTCAGCACGGTCCTCGCCGACGCCCGGGTCGGAACCGGCGACACCGGAACGAAACTCAACGAGATCCTCGCGCACGCCGAGCAACTGCTCGAGACCCACCACGACGAGGTGCACTCGACGGTGACGAACGCCGAATCGGTCACCCGCGCGATCGTCGACTACCGCAACGAGGTCGCCGAATTCCTCGATCTGTCACCGCTTCTCCTCGGCAACGCGTACAACGCGATCGACCAGGAACACGGTGCGGCCCGCGTCCACGCCCAGCTCGAGAAGGTCTTCTTCGACGGGCATCTCGTCTCCCAGGTGTGCGCGGCGCTGGAGATGCGCGATCTCGGGTGCACCTCCGGGAACCTGAAGGATTTCGGCCCGGGCTTCGGTATCGCCTCGATGCTCGAAGGGATCGCGGGGTTGCCACGATGACGCGCGCACACACCACCGGCAGGCGACAGGCACGGGCCGTGGTCGCGATGATCGCCGCGTCGGTTCTCGGCACCACCGCCTGCTCGGTCGGCCTCGAGAGCCTTCCCCTTCCCGAACCGGGGGTGGGCGGCGAGTCCTATCCGCTCCACGCGACCTTCGAGAACGCGCTCAACCTGCCGACGAAGGCCAAGGTGAAGCTCGCGGGTGCGGACGTCGGGGAAGTCGCGTCCATGCGGGTGGAGGAGTACTCCGCGATCGTGACCATGCGCATCACCGAGGACGTGTCCGTCCCGGTGGGAACGGCCGCCGAGCTGAGATCGGCCACGCCGCTGGGCGACGTGTTCGTCTCGCTGCAACCCCCGGCCGATGCGACCGGCGCCGCGGCCCTCGCACCGGGGGACACGATCCCGTTGTCGTCGACGGCGGCAGCGGCGACCATCGAGGAGATGCTGTCCACCGCATCGGTGCTCGTCAACGGCGGAGCGCTGCGCAACCTCACGAAGATCGTCGACGGACTGGGGGAAGCGGTGGGGGACCGCGGCGACCGGCTCGGAGCGCTCGTCGACGAGTCGACGAGGCTGGCGGGCCTCATCACCGCACGCACCGCCGAGATCGAGGAATCCCTGACCCGCACCGACCGGCTCATCGCGACCCTTGCGGAGCGTCGGTCGACGATCGACGAGGTGATGCTGGCCGCGCGCCCGGCGCTCGACGTCGTCGCCGCCGACACCGCGCAGCTGCTCGACCTCGTCGGGCAGGTCGACCGGATCGGACAGCAGATGGGACGATTCCCGTCGGTGCAGGGCACCGACACCCGCAGCACCCTCGCGGACCTCGACCGGATCGCCGAGCAGCTGAACGCCGCGGCGACCCATCCGGACGCCAGCCTGAACTCGGTCAACCGGTTGCTCGCACCGATCATGCGGGTCACCAACAGCACGTCGGCGAATGTCGACGCCGACCTCGAACAACTGGTGATCGGCGCCGTGCCCGCGCCGGGCCATTCGGGGGATCCGGGAAGCCGTCTCCCCGACGAGAGCGACTGGCAGGCATTCGTGGGAACACTGACGTACACGCTGATGCGATTGCAGCAGCGACTGGACGGAGAAGGTCCGTGAGCCGCCGCGGCCCCGTCGAGGTCACGGCCGGCGGCATCGTCGCGGGTGTGCGGTACGGCTACGCGCGTCGGCTGGGACTGTCGGTGGTCGCCCTCGCCACGACCTTCGTCGTCGGGATGGCCTACCTGGTGTTCGGTGTGTTCGACGCGGTCCCGACGGCCGAGACCTACCGGATCCGGGTGCACTTCGACGAGTCGGGCGGGTTGCTGCCCGGCCGGGACGTCACGCTGCGGGGTGTTCCCGTCGGCACGGTCTCGTCCGTCGACCTGACGGAGGACGGGGTGGCCGCGGTCGCCGAGATCGATTCACGTGCACGGATTCCGGCGGGTGGCGAGATCCGGGTCGCCGGCCTGTCGCTCGCGGGTGAGCAGTACCTCGACCTGCGTCCCGACAGCGACGACGGCCCCTATCTCGAGGACGGTGCCGAGATCTCGGCCGAGGACACCTCGACACCCGTTCCGCTGTCGACCCTCATGCACGACCTCGACGGGATGCTCGCCCAGATCGACCCCGACTCGCTGCAGGTGATCGTGGAGGAACTCGGTGTCGGGCCGGACGGTCCACGCAAACTCACCGACATCGTCGAGGGTGGAACCTTCCTCATCTCGACACTCGACGGGGTTCTGCCGCAGACGGTCTCGCTGTTGCGCTCCGGCAGGATCGTGCTCCGCACACTCGCGGACGCCGCACCCGGACTGCAGGGCATGTCGGCGGAGATGTCGACCCTGCTCGGTGGAGTCGAAGCGATGGACGAGGGATTCCGCAGCTTCGTCGACAGGACACCGGCGACGATGCAGTCCGTCGACACTCTCCTTGCCGAGAACTCCCCGACGATGGTGCAACTGCTGGGCAATCTGACGACGGTGGCGCAGATGGCGCACGTGCGCGTCCCCGCCCTGAACGAATTCTTCTTCCCGAGCGACCGTGACGGGTCGACGCTCGAAGCGCTCATGACCGCCTTCCGCGACGGCGGCATCTGGGCTCTGGTGAACATCTATCCCCGCAACTCGTGTGACTACGACCTGCCGCGACGACCACCGACGATCGCGGATCATCCGGAGCCGTATCTGTACACCTACTGCACCGACCCCGACCCGTCGACGCTCGTGCGCGGCGCGCGCAATGCGCCACGTCCTCCCGGTGAGGAGGGCGCCGCGACCATGCCGCCCGGCGTCGATCCGCTCCGTACGTCCGACCCGGCTCCCGTCGGGCCGTACAGCGTCCCACTCGACTACGGCGGACCGACAGTGCCGAACTGACCTGTGCCCGACGATCGTGCAGAACCCAGGAGAACCGACATGAGCACCGACACCGCGGCCCGCACCGACGAAACCGGGACGACCGACAGCACGCATACGGGAGCAGCCGAGAAGACTTCGAGGGGAAGGCGATTCGTCCGCCTTCCCCTGCTTCTGCTCGCGTTGGTCGCGGTGGCGGGACTGGTGGCCTCCGCAGTGCTGGGAACCCAGCTCCGGAACGCCCGCGCCGTGGAGGACGCTGCCCGCGCGGCGTCGGAGGCTGCACGGCAGTTCGCCGTGACGTTGACGTCGGTGGATTCGGCGGACCTCGACGCCGACTTCGCCGCGGTACTCGACGGAGCCACCGGCGAATTCGAGAAGATGTACGCCGAGTCGAGCGCACAACTCGAACAGGTGCTGATCGACAACCGGGCACGCTCGGAGGGTGTCGTGGTGGAGTCGGGCATCAGGTCCGCGACCACGACGAAGGTCGAGGTCCTGTTGTTCGTCGACCAGAGCGTCACGAACACCCTCGTCCCCGAACCGCGACTCGACCGCAGCCGCGTGGTCATGACGATGGAACTCGTCGACGGCCGGTGGCTCGCGTCGCAGGTGGATCTGCCCTGAGCCGGCGTCGCGTCAGGCGGTCGGTGCCGGAGGGAGCTCTCGCGTGCTCAACCACGCCTCCCACAGCGGCCGGAGCGAGACGTCCGAGAAACGCGCGGCGAGATCCTTGAACTGCGCCGTCGTCACATTGCCGTGCCGGTGTTCCGCGGTCCACGTCCGCAGGAGGGTGAAGAACGGTTCGTCGCCGAGTTGCACGCGCAGGGCGTGCAGGGTCAGTGCCCCGCGCTTGTAGATGCGGTCGTCGAACATGTCCTTCGGGCCCGGATCCTCGAGCAGGATGTCCTGCGGCTTGCGGGCCAGTCCCCGGTGGGCGTCGAGTGCGTGCGCGTGCGCCGACCTGCCGCCCGAGTTCTCCGACCACAGCCACTCCGCGTAGCACGCGAATCCTTCGTGGAGCCAGATGTCGCACCAGCGGTTCAACGTGAGGCTGTTGCCGAACCACTGGTGCGCCAATTCGTGTGCGACGAGCCGTTCCTCGCGGCCGGTGCCGTCGCAGAAGTTCGCGCCGAAGATCGACAATCCCTGCGCCTCGAGGGGGATCTCGAGGTCGTCGTCGGTCACCAGAGCGGTGTAGTGCGCGAACGGATACGGGCCGAACAGGCGTGTGAACAACTCGAGCATCTCGGTCTGACGAGCGAAGTCCCGATCGAACTCCGCGCGCAGGCGAGGCGGGTGGATACCGTACTGCGGCACGGGTTCCGTTGCGAGGGTGCGTATCTCGTAGTGGCCGGTCTGGACGGTGGCGAGATAGGTCGCCATCGGTTCGGGTTGCTCGTACACCCGTGTGGTGCGGCTCGCCTTCGTGGTCTTGTGCACGAGCGTGCCGTTCGCGATCGCGACGAACGGAGCGTCGGTGGTGACGGCGATGCGGTAGGTGGCCTTCGAACCGGGATGGTCGTCGCAGGGGAACCAGGTGGGTGCGCCGTTGGGCTGGCTCGCGACGAGCGACCCCTCGTCGAGTTCCTCCCAGCCGACCTCACCCCACATCGTGCGCAGCGGGGTGGGCGTGCCCGAGTACTGCACACCGAAGACGAGGACCGCCCCGGCAGGGAGTTTCTCGGCGGGGGTGACGGTGAGCTTGCCACCGCGATGCGCGAACTTGGCGGGACGTCGCCCGTTGACGGTCACCTTCGCGACCCGCATCGACTGCGCGAGATCGAGTGAGTACTTGGCGCGCACGTCCGTCGTCGTGGCGATGATCTTCGCTCGGCCGTCGAGCCGGTTGGACACGACCTTGTAGGTGAGTTCGAGTTCGTAGCGGGAGACTCGGTAGCCGCGGTTCCCGCTCTCGGGCAGATAGGGATCGAGCGGGCGGTCGGCGGCGACCGGCGCGACGGGCTTGGCGGCCTTGATGGGCTTCACCGCGGCGACCAGTCGTTCGGTGTGGTCCACGGCGTGATCGGATTGCCCTGCCAGCGAGTGGACGGCGGGACCACGTCGCCGCGCATCACCAGCGAGGCGGGGCCGACGGTGGCGCCGTCCCCGATGCCCGAGGCGGGCAACGCGACGCATTGGGGGCCGAGCGTGGCGCCGGCGCCGAGGGTCACGGTGTCCATGGACATGATCCGATCATGGAACAGGTGGGTCTGTACAACGCAACCGCGTTCGACGGTCGCACCGTCGCCCAGTGACACCAGGTCGGCCTCGGGCAACCAGTAGCTCTCGCACCACACACCGCGGCCGATCCTCGACCCCAGCGCGCGCAGCCACAGATTCATCACGGCGGTGCCCGCCGCGGCCCGGGCGAACCACGGTGCCGCCACGGTCTCGACGAAGGTGTCGGAGACCTCGTTGCGCCACACGAACGAACTCCACAGCGGGTGCTCGACGCGTCCGATCCGACCGACGACGAGCCATTTCGCGATCACGGTCACGAGGCACGCCAGAGCGCCGGCCACCATGAGCACGAGACCGCCCAGCAGTGCCGCGGCGAGATAGCCCCAGTGCACGGCGAGGGTGTCGAGGGCGAAGAGCACACCGAGCCCGATGCCGTAGGTGACGACCATGGGCACGAGCCGGAAGGTCTCCACCGCGCCGCGCGCGATCTTCAGTTTCAGCGGCGGTTCGAAGGTGCGGCTCGCGTCGCTGTCGCCGCTCGCGCGCCGCAGGCGCACCGGGGGACTGCCCAGCCACGACGAACCGGACTTCGCCTTCTCCGGAGCAGCGGAGAGCACCGCGACGAGTCCATGCTTCGGGACCCGCCGACCCGGCGCCGCCATCCCCGAGTTGCCGAGGAATGCACGCTTGCCGACCTTCGCATGCGAGATGTACAGCCAGCCGCCGCCGAGTTCGTAGGAGGCGACCATCGTGTCGTCGGCGAGGAACGCTCCGTCGGCGACCTTCGTGAACTTGGGGACCATCAGCACGGTCGACGCCTCGACGTCCTTGCCGATGTCGGCGCCGAGCAGACGGAGCCAGATCGGGGTGAGCATCGACGCGTAGAGCGGGAACAGGAAGGTGCGCGAGGAGTCCATGAGGCGCTCGGTGAACCACACCTGCCAGCCCACGCGACTGCGCACGGGATGCCAGCCTTCCGACATCCCGATGGCGAGCAGCCGCACCGCCATCAGGGTGAGCAGGGCGAAGACGAACATCGTCAGCAGCGCCGCGACGGGCAGCATCGCCAGCGAGTGCACCACGGCGTCGGAGACGGTGGGGGTGTCGTGCACCCACCACACGAGCAGCGCGACCCCGGCGGCGATCGAGACGATGGGCAGGCCGCCGAGCAGGATCGACGACAGGGCGTAGACCGGCACCCATCTGCTGCCCCGCGGCGGTGTCCCGGCGGGCCACGGCCGGTCGGCCTTGCCGGCCTTGCGGGCGGGTGAGCCCGACCAGTTCTGTCCGGCCTTCACGCGGCCGAACACCGCGGATCCGGCCTCCACTTCGGCGTTCTTGCCGATCCGCGCGCCGGGGGCCAGGAACGACCGGGCACCCACCGTGGCGCCGGCACCGATCCGGATGCTTCCGATGTGGACGACGTCGCCGTCCACCCAGTAGCCGCCGAGATCCACCTCCGGCTCGACGGCACAACCGTCGCCGAGTTCGAGGAGGCCGGTGACCGGCGGAAGGCTGTGCAGGTCGACGTCGCGGCCCACCTTCGCGCCCAGCGCCCGCGCGTACTGCCGCATCCAGGGAGCGCTCGAGATGTTCACGGCACCCACGGCCTCGGACAGCCGCAGGGCCGTCCACAGCCGGAGGTGGACGCTCCCACCACGGGGGTGGCTTCCGGGCTTCACGCCGCGCAGCAGCAGACGCGAACCCGCGACGGAGATCGCCATGCGGCCGACGGGCGTGAGGAACAGCAGGACTCCGAGCGCCACCCACCACCACGACAGGGTGACGGTCCACGGAACGTCGACGACGAACGCGACGACGTTGTTCAGGATGGCAAGCCAGGTCACCCACTGCAGTCCGGTGAGGGTGGTGAGGACGGCGGTCACCGCGATCTGCCCGAGCTGGGCGAGTCGCGGCACCGGGGCCACCTCACGGGGGGTCGCGGCTTCCGTCGGTGCGAGTTCGTCGAGATAGACGGCGAGTGATCCGAGCCGGGGATGGTCGTACAGTTCCGCGACCGTCATCTCCGGATATCGGCTCCGCAGCGCCGTGACGAGCTGCGCCGCCGCGAGGGAACCACCGCCGAGTTCGAAGAAGTCGTCGTCGACGCCCTCGATCCGGGCACCGAGGATGTCGGTCCACAGTTCGGCGACCCATTCGGCGGTGGGATCGAGACCGAGTGCTTCCACCGAGTCGGCATCGGCGCCCGGCAGCGGCCACGGCAGAGCGTTGCGGTCGACCTTGCCGGATGTGCGGGTGGGGAGTTCGTCGACGAGCGCGAGTCGCGGGACGAGCGCGGCGGGGAGTTGTTCGGACAGCAGGTCGTGGGCCGACGTGATGTCGAAGTCCGGATCGGTGGAGGCGATGTACCCCACGAGGATCGAGTGCCCAGCAGCGGTCCTGCGGACCGCGCAGGCGCCGCCCGCCACGCCCGGCAGGTTCTGCAGCGCGTTGTCGACCTCGCCGAGCTCGATGCGGCGACCACCGATCTTGACCTGGTCGTCGGCGCGCCCCTGGAACAGCAGACCGGCGCGGTCGAGCGTCACGAGATCGCCGCTGCGGTAGGCGCGGTCCCAGCCGAGAGTGGGCATGGGAGCGTACTTCTCGGCGTCCTTCGCCGGATCGAGGTAGCGCGCGAGACCGACACCGCCGATGACGAGTTCCCCGGTCGCGCCCTCCTCGACGGGGTTTCCGTCGGCGTCCACGACGGCCAGGTCCCATCCGTCGAGGGGCAGGCCGATGCGGACCGGTCCGGTGCCGTCCATGAGCGACGCGCAGGCCACGACCGTCGCCTCGGTGGGTCCGTAGGTGTTCCACACCTCGCGTCCCGGAACGGCGAGACGCTCGACGAGGTCGGGTGGGCAGGCCTCGCCGCCGAAGATGAGCAGGCGCACCGCCTCGAGGGCTTCGGCCGGCCACATCGCCGCGAGGGTGGGCACCGTCGAGACGACATTGATGTTGCGGGAGACGAGCCACGGCCCGAGATCCATGCCGGAGCGGACGAGCGCGCGGGGTGCCGGAACCAGGCAGGCGCCGTGCCGCCAGGCGAGCCACATCTCCTCGCACGAAGCGTCGAACGCCACCGACAGGCCGGCCAGGACACGGTCGCCGGGGCCGAGCGGCGCCCCCTGACAGAACATCCGCGCTTCCGCGTCGACGAAGGCCGCCGCATTGCGGTGGGTGACGGCGACACCCTTCGGTGTCCCGGTCGAACCGGAGGTGAAGATGATCCACGCGTCGTCGTCGACGTTCGGGCCCCGCACCACCGGGGTGCCCGACGGTGCGGCCGTGCCCGATCCGATGCCCTCGTCGGTGACGATGGCGGTGACCTGCGCTTCCGAGAACACGAGTTCGGCTCGTTCGTCGGGATCGTCGGCGTCGACGGGGACGTATGCGGCGCCCGCGGCGAGAATCGAGAGAATCGTCACATACAGGTCGCTGCGCCCGGAGGTCATGCGCACGCCGACCCGGTCGCCGGCCCCGACGCCCGCGTCGTTCAGCGCGTACGCACCGGCGATCACCGCCTCGACCAGTTCGGCGTACTCGAGGATCGTCGAGCCGTCGTCGATCGCGGGAGCGTCGGGATGCGCTTCGGCGGTGCTCCGCAGCAGGTCGACGAGGGTGCGAGCGGGTGGGGCGTGCGACGCGCGGAGGAACTCGTCCGGGATGGGGGACCGGCCGACGGGGGTCGAGGATATGGCTGGCAACTCCGCGCGTCCTTCTGCTCGATGGATCTTCCGGTTATCTCACGTCCCGGTGGACGACAGGTGAACGTTCGGCGCGCGAACGCGTGTCGTCCTCGCGGTGCCGGGCGACGCGGAGCGGTACGGGGTTGACACGGCACGGTCGTCCTGCCATTCTCTTCGCCAGGTCATGAGTACCAGCGTCAAGCCCCGGCTAGCTGGTCGGCAACCCTCCAACCGCGGTGGGGTGCTCCGGGTGACGACCGGGCCGTGAATCCACTACCGGACACGGCAAGCGCGGACTCCGCCGGCGACGAGAATTCTCTGTCGTAGGCGTCACCGGCGGGTCCCTGAATACACGAGGGATTTGTCATGACTGCTGTAGCCGCCACCACCTGCATCGCTCCGTTCGCCACCGTTTCCGGATGTGACGTGCAGGTTCCGCTCGTCCAGGGTGGTACCTGCACCTACGCGAACTTCGACTACGCGGCGAGTGCACCGGCGCTGTCCGCCGTCACCGACCGCATCACCGAGCTGCTGCCCTTCTACGCGAGCGTGCACCGCGGCGCCGGATACGCCTCGCGGATCAGCACCACCGCCTACGAGGACGCCCGCACCTCCGTGTCGCGCTTCGTCGGCGCGGCCGACGACCAGGTCGTCGTCTTCACGCGCAACACCACCGATTCGTTGAACCTGCTCGCGAGCGCGGTGCCCGGTGACGTCGTGGTGCTCGATATCGAACACCACGCGAATCTGCTGCCCTGGAAGAACTCTCGGATCGTCGAGGCCGCGGACACCGTCTCCGAGACGGTGTGGCGCCTCGCGGTCGAACTCCAGCGCGCCCCCGCGGCCCTGCTCGCCGTCACCGGTGCTTCCAACGTCACCGGCGAGGTCCTGCCGATCGCCGAACTCGCCGAGCTCGCACACGCTTCCGGTGCGCGGATCCTCGTCGACGGCGCGCAGCTCGTGCCCCACCGCCGTGTGGATCTCGCCGAGCTCGGCGTGGACTACCTCGCCTTCTCCGGTCACAAGCTGTACGCGCCGTTCGGTGCGGGAGCGCTTGTCGGCCGCCGCGACTGGCTCGACGCCGCCGAGCCGTACCTCGCCGGTGGTGGTGCGGTGCGCGAGGTGCGCCTCGATCACACCGAATGGGCCTGCGCCCCTGCGCGTCACGAGGCCGGCACCCCCAACGTGCTCGGTGTCGCCGCTCTCGCCGCCGCGTGCGATGCGCTCGCCGGTTTCGACTCCGACGCGGTGACCCGTCACGAGGAGGCCCTGTGCGCCCTGCTCGTCGACGGTCTGCAGACCATCGACGGCGTGGAAGTGCTTCGGCTGTGGAACGATTCGGCCGACAGCGTCGGAATCGTCACCTTCACGGTCGACGGTTACGAGCCCGGCCACATCGCCTCCTATCTGTCCGCCGAACACGGCATCGGTGTCCGCGACGGCCGGTTCTGCGCGCACCCGCTGCTCGCGCGGGTCGGCCGCGCCGGCGGTGCCGTCCGGGCATCGCTCGGACTCGGCAGCTCGTCCGACGACGTCGAACGCCTCCTCGGAGCACTCCGCTCGCTGGTCGAGAACGGGCCGGCGTGGGTGCACGCGAAGACCGACGGCGTGTGGAACCCCTCGCCGGAGACGCGTCCCGGTCTCGGTGCGACCGATGGTGATGCATCGCCGTGCGTCTGACGGTCGACAATTCCCCACAGGATAAGTAGGGTAATTCGCATGGAACGGACGAGGGCGATCGCTGCGGCACGCTGGTGCCGTCGCCATGTCGACCTCTGCCGTACGGCATCGGGAATCTGTCCGGACTGAAGGTCTTCTCCCTCACAGTCTTCCGGCCCCCCAGGCCGATCCCTCCGTGCCGTTCCGCGGCCCGTACCGAGAGGTATCCCATGTCCGTCGCATCCACCGTCACCCCTGTGTCCGCAGACCCGGCCGTCGTCGAGTCCGCCGCCGTCCGGCCGTTGCGCGTCGCCGTCGAACTCACCGGTCACTCCGGACCCGACTACTGGGCCGACCTGACCCTGGGCCGCGCCGGCGACCCGCCGCTCGACCTCAGCGCCGATGCCTTCAACGTCGTGCGGGTGCGTGCCGCCGACCTGCGTGAAGCCGGGAAACTGCGCGACCGCATCCGTGCGGAGGCCGTCGAGGAGGGGCGCGACCCCGACTCGGTCACCGTGCTCGTCGACGTCGAGGTCATCCTCGCCTCCGATGCCCGCACCGCCCGCACCCGGCGCGCCCGCCCCGAATCCACCCGCGGGGAGACAGGCACGCTGTCCTATGTCGGTACGCCGCACGGTCTCGCCGGGCTGATCGCCGACATCCATGCCGTGCAGGTCGCCGACGGTGTCACGCTGATCCCGCTCGCCGCGCCGTTCACCGTCGAGCATCTCGTCGACGGAACGCTGCCGTGGCTGGAGTCGCGCGGCCTCATCGAGGTCTCACCGACCGTCGTCGAGGTCCTGCGCCGATTCGGCGAGGGCGCTCAGGCATCCGTGCGCGCTTCCTGACGCATCTCCGTATCATGAAGGAGGGGCAGGAGTTTCGACTCCTGCCCCTCCTTCGTATGCGCTCACGCCGTGCGGCGGTCGAGTGTTTCGACGACGTGCACGCGCGGATCGGGATCGAACCGATAACCCGACCCACGGACGGTCGTGATGATGTTGCCGAAACGTCCCAGCTTGGAACGGATCCGGGAGACATGGACGTCGACACTGCGATTGCCCCGATCGGTGTCGAAGTCGTCGTTCTCGGAGTATCCGGCGCCGAGCGGTCGCAGCGCGGCGCGGGACACCACGACGCGGGGCCGGCGGGCCAGATACGCGAGGATCTCGAATTCGCTGTGGCTCAACTCGACCCGCTGACTGTCGAGCACCAGACCGCGGGCGGGCAGGTCGATCACCAGAGGGGTCGGGCCGGGGCTGAGGAGGGTGTGGGTGCGCGCGCCCGGGAGCAGGTCGAGCGCGGTCTCCCGCAGGGCGTCGGCGAGGGCTGCGAGATCGCCCGCCGATCCGGCATTCGTGTCCGAGATCTGCACGATGAGAACGAGTTCGGGGGAATCGACCGAGCTGCCGGCCGGGTTCTCGATGGAGGACGTGGTCATGGAAGGGCTCCGCTGGTCGGAAGGTGAAGGGCGCCGGGCAGGCGACTACCCGCAGCTGTGCGGCGCCGGGAAAGAGGGAGGAATGGTGCGGATCTCAGAACGCACAGAGACACGAGCGGGTACGACACAGGTCGACATGCCTGCGGCTCCACGCTCGGACTGTCACGACGGAGAGTGTACCCGGGTGGAGGTGCCTGCGGTACCGGTAGGTGGGCGGTCTCAGTCGACGTCGATGTCGATCGCCGCGGTGATGCGCATGAGCTCCGAATAGACGGTCCGGAACAGTGTGTTCGGGCATCCACCCGACGCCCACAGATCCTGGTGGTGCTGCAGCGCGCGGTCGATGTAGGTGGGCAGGTTCGTGGGGTGGCCGAGCGGTGCGACGCCACCGAGCGGCTGACCGGTGACCTCCGTGACCAGGTCGGGGGAGGCCGGCACGAGCTCGCCGCCGAGCCGCTCGCCGGTCCGCTCGACCGACACGCGATGCGCCCCGGACACCAGCAGCAGGATCGGGTCGTCGTCGAGCAGGAAGACGAGCGACTTCACGATCGCGCCCACCTCCACACCCACCGCGGCGGCGGCCTGCTCGGCGGTGTGCACGGTCTCCGGCTGCTGGACGATCAGACCGTGATGGCCGCGGGCGATGAGCGTGTCCGAGACGCGGTGGGCATTCGGATGCAGCGACCTGGTCATGGATCAAGAGTAGGAAAATCGCCGGACGATGTGCGGGCTTCCGCGATCCCGGATCGGACGGTGCCGATGCGATCCGGCGATCCACAAGTTACTCTTCGGTAATGTCCGATCTCTCGCCTTGGAAAGCGTTCACCGTCGAACGCAAGGATCACGTTGCACAGGTCACGCTCATCGGCCCCGGCAAGGGCAACGCGATGGGCCCCGACTTCTGGGCGGAACTGCCCGTCCTCTTCGGTGAGCTCGACGCCGACCCCGAGGTCCGTGCCGTCGTCCTCGCCGGTTCCGGCCGGAACTTCTCCTACGGCCTCGACCTCGTCGCCATGGGCGGCAGCCTCGGCGCCGTCGTCTCCGGCAAGGCGCTCGCGAAGCCTCGCACGGACTTCCACGCGATGATCAAGAACATGCAGGCGGCCATCACGGCCGTCGCCGACTGCCGCAAGCCGGTCGTCGCGGCGGTCCAGGGCTGGTGCATCGGCGGAGCGGTCGACCTCATCTCCGCCGCCGACATCCGCTACGCGAGCGCCGATGCGAAGTTCAGCGTCCGCGAGGTCAAGGTCGGAATGGTGGCCGACGTCGGCACCCTCGCCCGGCTCCCGCTCATCATCGGCGACGGTCACGTCCGCGAGCTCGCGCTCACGGGCAAGGACATCGACGCCGCCCGCGCCGAGAAGATCGGTCTCGTCAACGACGTCCACGACGACGCCGACGCAGTGCTGGCCGCCGCCCACGCGACCGCCGCGGAGATCGCCGCCAACCCACCGCTCGTCGTCCAGGGCATCAAGGACGTCCTCGACCACACCCGCTCTCCGCAGGTCGACGACAGCCTCCGCTACGTCGCGGCGTGGAACGCGGCGTTCCTGCCGTCGGAGGACCTCACCGAGGCCATCACGGCCGTCTTCGAGAAGCGCCCGCCGCAGTTCAAGGGCGAATAGCCCCCCATAGACGACGGATCCCCCGGACGATGCGATCGTCCGGGGGATCCGTCCTTGCAGGCTCGGTGTCAGTGCCCGCCGTTGTTCTTCAGGCGCTCGACCGACGCGGTCACCTCGGCCTCGGCCTCGGCGCGACCGACCCAGTCGGCGGCCTCGACGTGCTTGCCCGGCTCGAGGTCCTTGTAGTGCACGAAGAAGTGCTTGATCGCGTCGAGCTCGAACTGCGAGACGTCGCTGATGTCCTGGACGTGATCCCAGCGCGGATCGCCGGCCGGGACGGCCAGGATCTTGTCGTCGCCACCGGCCTCGTCGACCATCTTGAACATGCCGACGGGGCGGGCCTCGACGATCACGCCGGGGAAGACCGACTCGGGCAGCAGGACCATGCAGTCGAGCGGATCGCCGTCCTCACCGAGGGTGTTCTCGATGTAGCCGTAATCGGCCGGGTAGCCGAACGAGGTGTACAGGTAACGATCGAGCTTGACGCGTCCGGTCTCGTGATCGACCTCGTACTTGTTCCGCTGTCCCTTGGGGATCTCGATGGTGACCTCGAACTCCACGCCTTGCCTCACTTCGTCGGTGTTTTTCCGGCGGATACGACATCCGTATCTGCGGTGATGGTCCGCAGAGAGGATAACGGTCGCGGCGCTAGGCTGGAGGTGCAGGTACCGGGGCCCCGAGTGCGTCACAGCAGTATGCGGCCGGCAGCGGGAAGTGCGGGTAGCTGGTCGACCAGTGTGTGCAGGATGCAGCGGAGGCGTGTTGACGGGGCAGGGCGGCAACAAGAAGCAGGGTTCACTGGCAACCAGGCGACGACGGAACATGAAGATCCTCTTCGGGATCTGGGGAGCGGGTCTCCTCGCTCTCGTCGTGGGCGGGGCCTTCGCGATCTACGACGTGCGGGCGTCCGCCGGCGCGGTCGTGCTCCCCGCACCGGCGCCGGTGGTCGCGACCCCCGCGGTCGCCGCGGTCTCGCCCGACGCTCCGATGCCCGACCCGGCCTCGTTGGCTGCGGCACTCGACCAGGCCGTGAACAATCCCGGTCTCGGTGACTTCGCCGGATCGATCACCGACCCCACGACCGGCACGGTGCTGTGGTCGAAGGACGCCGATCGCGCGCTGATCCCGGCCTCCACGACGAAGATCCTCACCGCCGCGGCCGCCATGCTCGTGCTGCCCTCCGACCATCGGATCACCACGCGCGTGGTCGAGGGTTCGAAGCCGGGTGAGATCGTCCTCATCGCCGGTGGCGATCCCACCCTCTCGGCGATGCCGCCCGGGGAGGAGAGCTTCTACCCGGGTGGCCCTCGCATCGCCGACCTCGCCGAACAGATCCGGCGCAGCGGCGCGACGGTCGAGACCGTCCTCGTCGACACGAGCCTGTACACCGGGGATCCGCTCGCGCCGGGCTGGTTCCCGCAGGACGTCGGCGACGGCTATGTCGCGCCCATCGAACCCGTGATGCTCGACGGTGGCCGGTTGCGGCCGCTCGAGGACGAATCGCCCCGCAGCGCGACGCCCGCTCTGGACGCCGGTCGTGCACTGGCCACCGCACTCGGTGCCGATCCGGCGCGGGTCGCGCCCGGGTCCGCCACGCCGGGCGCGGCGCCCATGGCGTCGGTCCAGTCGGCGCCGCTCACCGTGCGCCTCGGCCAGATGCTGGGCCGATCCGACAACGTCCTCGCGGAGACCGTCGGACGGGAGGTCGCGGTCGCGACCGGCAACGAGCACTCGTTCGAGGGCACCACGAAGGCCGTGACCGGTACCCTGCAGCAAGCGGGTCTGGACGTCACCGGAGTGACGTTGCGCGACGTCAGCGGGCTCTCGGTCGAGAACCGGATCCCCGCTCGCACGCTCGATCGCGTGATCTCGGAGGCGGCCGGACCGAACAGGACGGAGCTGCGGCCCATGCTCGACTATCTTCCCGTCGCCGGAGCGACCGGCACGCTCGCCGATCGCTACGGCACCACGACCCGCGCCGGAGCCGGATGGGTGCGGGCGAAGACCGGCACGCTGACCGAGGTCAACGGACTCACCGGATACGTCGTCGACTCCGACGGCCGCGTGCTGTCGTTCGCGCTGCTCTCCAACGGCAGGTCCCCGAGCGAGGCCCGCCCCGCCCTCGACGCCGTGGCGTCGGTACTCCGTGAGTGCGGTTGCCGATGACCGGCAAGGAGCGGGCACTCGGCGACGCGATCGACTGGTCGTTCGCGGCCGGCGTCGGCGTGCGCCTCACCCGCTCCGAACCCGCGATGTCGCGGTACACCCGCGACGCGGTGCAGGACGAGTTGTTCTCGGCCGCCTCACGCGCCGAGGGACCGGTGCGCGAGCACACACGACTCGACGACGGAACCGAGCCGCCGCCCGCGCAGGTCGTCGACCGGCCGGGCTGGGTGCGTGCGGCAGCAGCGTCGATGGCCGACCTCACCGCGACATCGGGCGAGGACCCGTCCGGCTCCTCCCCGCGCTGGGTGGGCAAACCGGCGGGCGCACAGGCCGGCGCCATGCTCGCCTACCTGTCGTCCGCGGTGCTCGGACAGTACGACCCGTTCTCCCGTTCGCTGCTGCTCGTCGCGCCCAACGTCGTCGCGGTCGAACGCGCGCTGAAGGTGCCGCCCGCCGACTTCCGGTTGTGGGTGTGTCTGCACGAGGTGACCCACCGCGTGCAGTTCGCGCAGGCACCGTGGATGGCCGAGCTGATGCGCGAGGCCGCCGCCGACCTCGCCACTGCGGTCGAGGAGCCGATGGGCGACGTCGCGACCCGCGTGGTGTCGGCGGTGAAGGACCTGCGCACTCCCGGCGACAAGCCGATGTCGGAGCGGGGCATGCTCGGTGTCGTGCGGGCGCTGCAGGCGCAGTCGCAGCGTGAGTCGTTCGACCGGATCCTCGCCCTGGGAACGCTCCTCGAAGGGCACGCCGATCATGTGATGGACGGTGTCGGCCCGGCGGTGGTCCCGTCGGTCGCGCGGATCCGGCGGGCGTTCGACAACCGGCGGCACCGCAACAGCAGCCCGGTGCATCGCCTCATCCGGCTCGTCCTCGGCATGGACGCCAAGATGGCCCAGTACGTGCACGGCAAGAAGTTCGTCGACGCCGTCGTCGCGAAGGTCGGCATGGACGACTTCAACGCGGTGTGGTCCGGTCCGGACGCCCTGCCCACCCTGAGCGAGATCGACCATCCCGACGCGTGGATCGCGCGGGTGCTGAGCTGATCGTGGCTTCACCGTCGACCGATCGTCCGCTGCTGCCCGAGGCCCCGGCGATCCACGAGGTGCGCCTCGCCGTGCGGGCCTGGCTGGGCGCGCACCCGGCCGACGCGGTGACCGTCGCGTTGTCGGGCGGCGCCGATTCCGCCGCCCTGACCGCCGCCGCCGTCGCGGAGACCGACGCGGTGCACGCCGTCGTCGTCGATCATCGCCTCCAGTCCGGCTCCGAGGTCGTCGCAGCGCGGGCCGCGGAGTTCGCCCGGGCCCGCGGCTGCGCGACCGTCACGGTGGTCGGTGTCGACGTCACCGGCGGGGGAGGCATCGAGGCCGCCGCGCGCGCGGCCCGTTACCGGGCCCTCGACGAGAACCGCGACGACCGGCCCGTGCTGCTCGGTCACACCCTCGACGACCAGGCCGAGACGGTGCTGCTCGGTCTCGGCCGCGGATCGGGTCTGCGTTCGATCCGCGGGATGGCACCCTTCGACCCGCCGTGGGGCCGTCCGCTGCTCGGCGTGCGCCGCGACACGACCCGCCGGGCGTGCGACGAACTCGGCTACCGCCCGTACGAGGATCCGCACAACGCCGACGACCGGTTCACGCGCGTGCGCCTGCGCCGCGAGGTGCTGCCGCTGCTCGAGGACGTGCTCGGTGGGGGCGTCGCCGAAGCCCTCGCGCGCACGGCCGGGCAACTGCAGGACGACGGTCACGCCCTCGACGTCTGGGCTCGCGACCTGCTCGCGACAGCGCGGCGCGAGGACGACCTGCTCGACACCGACGCACTCGCGGCGGCTCCCGCCGCAGTGCGACGCAGAGCCCTCCGATCGTGGCTGATCGATCACACCGCGACACCGAACGAGACGATGCTGCGGGCGGTCGACGACCTGGTAGTGGCGTGGCGCGGACAGGGCCCGGTCGCGGTCGGGCGGGGGCCGCGGACGGGGACGAGGTTGGTGGTGTCGCGTCGGCGTGGCACGCTTGCCGTGGAGTACGTCGACCGGGCGAAGGTCCGGGCGACCGGCAGCTGAAGGTAGGGAAGGACCCCCGGTGTACGAGAACGACATAGCGTCGGTGCTGATCTCCGAAGAGCAGATCAAGGAGCGGACCGCAGAGCTGGCGCAGTCGATCGCCGAGCGTTACCCGGTGGGTGCGCCGGAAGGCGATCTGCTGCTCATCGGGGTGCTCAAGGGCGCCATCTTCTTCATGACCGACTTCGCGCGCGCTCTGCCGATCCCGACGCAGATGGAGTTCATGGCCGTCAGCTCGTACGGATCGTCGACGTCGTCCTCGGGTGTCGTGCGGATCCTCAAGGACCTCGACAAGGACATCGCCGGCCGCAACGTCCTCATCGTCGAGGACATCATCGACTCGGGTCTGACACTGTCGTGGCTGCTCAAGAACCTCTCGTCGCGCAATCCCGCATCGCTCGAGGTCGTCACGCTGCTGCGCAAGCCGGAGGCCGTGAAGATCGACGTCGAGGTCAAGGACGTCGGATTCGACATCCCGGACGAGTTCGTCGTCGGCTACGGTCTCGACTACGACGAGCGCTACCGCGACCTGCCCTACATCGGCACGCTGGATCCCAAGGTCTACAGCAGCTGACCTCCGGTCGAGCCGGGCGGTGAGCTCCCCGGCCCGGGGAACTCCGGTTCCGTCCCGATCGTTGTCGATTACGACGTCTTCCCGGTGTCGGCTCCGGTCGGTGCCGGGGCGACTGCTCGTTGCTACGCGGTAACCTTGCGTTGCCTGGTCAGTGACCGTCGCGGCATGCGGCCACCCCGGGTGCGAAGCGCCGCGACTGCGAGACCCCGACGAACTCGATCGAAAGGACCGGCCGCTCGGGCCGAACCTGTATGAACCGCAAGACAGTGTTCCGTAATCTGGCGATCGTCGCCGGCATTCTGCTGGTGATCTACGCCTTCAGTTACTTCGGCGACGACACGCGCGGTTTCACTCAGGTGGACACGTCCGTCGCGGTGTCCCAACTCGAATCGCAGAACGTCAGCGAGGCCCGCATCGACGACCGCGAGCAGCAGGTGCGTCTGTGGCTCGAGAACGGCAACGACGCGACCGAGGGCAGCACCGAGATCATCGCGAAGTACCCCGCGTCGGCCTCCGAGCAGATCTTCGACCTGGTCGCCGCGTCGGGCGCGCAGAAGTACGACACGAGCGTCACCCAGGAGAGCTGGCTGACCTCGATCCTCATCTTCGTCCTGCCGATGATCATCCTGCTCGGCGTGTTCTTCTTCGTGATGAGCCGCATGCAGGGCGGTGGTCGCGGCGGCATGATGGGCTTCGGCAAGTCGAAGGCCAAGCAGCTGTCGAAGGACATGCCCAAGACGACCTTCGCCGATGTCGCCGGCGCCAACGAGGCCGTCGAGGAGCTCTACGAGATCAAGGACTTCCTGCAGAACCCGGCGCGCTACCAGGCGCTCGGCGCGAAGATCCCCAAGGGCGTACTGCTCTACGGTCCTCCCGGCACCGGTAAGACCCTCCTCGCGCGTGCCGTCGCCGGCGAGGCGGGCGTCCCGTTCTTCACGATCTCCGGTTCGGACTTCGTCGAGATGTTCGTCGGTGTCGGCGCCTCCCGCGTGCGCGATCTGTTCGAGCAGGCCAAGCAGAGCGCTCCCTGCATCATCTTCGTCGACGAGATCGACGCGGTCGGCCGCCAGCGCGGCGCCGGCCTCGGCGGTGGTCACGACGAGCGTGAGCAGACCCTCAACCAGCTGCTCGTCGAGATGGACGGCTTCGGCGACCGCTCCGGCATCATCGTGATGGCCGCGACGAACCGCCCCGACATCCTCGACCCGGCGCTGCTGCGTCCCGGCCGTTTCGACCGTCAGATCCCGGTCACGAACCCCGACCTCGCCGGTCGCCGGGCGATCCTCGCCGTGCACTCGAAGGGCAAGCCGATCGATCCCAACGCGGATCTCGGTGCGCTCGCCAAGCGCACGGTGGGCATGTCCGGTGCCGACCTCGCGAACGTCGTCAACGAGGCCGCGCTGCTCACCGCCCGTGAGAACGGCACGGTGATCACCGAGGCGATCCTCGAGGAATCGGTCGACCGTGTCATCGGCGGTCCCCGCCGCAAGAGCCGCATCATCAGTGAGCACGAGAAGAAGATCACGGCCTACCACGAGGGTGGTCACACCCTCGCCGCGTGGGCGATGCCCGACATCGAGCCGGTTTACAAGGTCACCATCCTCGCCCGCGGCCGCACCGGCGGTCACGCGATGACAGTGCCCGAGGACGACAAGGGCCTGATGACGCGTTCGGAGATGATCGCGCGCCTCGTCATGGCGATGGGCGGTCGTGCCGCGGAGGAACTCGTCTTCCGCGAGCCCACCACCGGCGCCTCGTCCGACATCGACCAGGCCACGAAGATCGCGCGCGCGATGGTCACCGAGTACGGCATGAGCGCGAAGCTCGGCGCCGTCCGCTACGGCCAGGAGCAGGGCGACCCCTTCCTCGGCCGGTCGATGGGTGTGCAGTCCGACTACTCGCACGAAGTGGCACGCGAGATCGACGAGGAGGTCCGCAACCTCATCGAGGCCGCGCACACCGAGGCGTGGGCGATTCTCAACGAGTACCGCGACGCCCTCGACGTGCTGGCGAGCGAGCTGCTCGAGCACGAGACGCTGACCCGCAAGGATCTCGACCGGATCCTGGCCGACGTGAAGAAGCGTCCGCGGATCACGACCTTCAACGATTTCGGTGATC
Organism: Rhodococcus sp. PD04; assembly: GCF_035918275.1. NCBI lineage: Bacteria > Bacillati > Actinomycetota > Actinomycetes > Mycobacteriales > Nocardiaceae > Rhodococcus > Rhodococcus sp. PD04. Next base: position 520,388 of record NZ_CP142143.1, read on the forward strand.
GGGTCCCGTCCGACAAGCCGCCGATCAAGACGCCCGCCGAGCTCGCGGCCGAGCGCGGCGAGCCGTGGCCGCCGGAACCGCCGTCGCTGACGAAGCCGGCGCATCAGCACCCGCAGTATCTGGGCCAGGGCGAGGTGCCCGCTCCCGCCGTCTACCAGCCCGGCGCGCAGCCGCAGTACCAGCCGGCGAACGGCTACCCCCAGCCCCAACAGCAGCCGCAACCCCAACAGCAGTCGCAGCCGGCCCCGGCCTCCGAGCCGCTTCCGGGCTTCCAGCCGACGGCTCCGTATCCGGGTGGTCCGCGGCACGCGACGCGTCCCGACTACGGTGCTCCCGCCGGATGGTCGGCTCCCGGCTGGCCGCCGCGCGAGCAGACCCCGCAGGAACAGCAGGGTTACGGGCAGCCGCAGGCCCCCGGACAGCCGCAGGGATACGGATATCCGCAGGGCCCCCAGGGGCAGAACCCCCAGAGCTACGGACAGCCTCAGGAAACGCAGAGTTTCGGGCGTCCGCAGGAGCCGCAGGACCCCGACCGTCCGTCGGACTCCGGCGACAACGGTGCGGCAGATGCGCACCGTGGTGAGAACCACGTGGGAGACTCGCAACCGCGCGATGGTTACGGCGCTCCCGAGCCCCCTCCCACACAGCGGTGGGAAGGCCCGGCCGGCCGGCACTGATCCGTGTCGGTGAGTCGGTACCGGGCGCGCATCGGGACCGTCGGTTCCGATGGAGACGAGTGAGCGAAGAGTGGAGGGCGAGCGGGTGTCGGTGAACCACCTGAAGTCGGATACGGGTTCCGACCCGGAGGATGTGACGACCCACGAGTTGAGCGTGGACGCGGGTCGTACGTTCGACCAGGCCCGAGCCGAAGCGGCCGTGCGCGAACTGTTGATCGCGGTGGGTGAGGATCCGGACCGCGAGGGCCTGCGCGACACTCCCGCCCGGGTGGCCCGTGCCTACCGCGAGGTGTTCGGGGGACTGTTCACCGACCCGGACGAGGTCCTCGACACGACCTTCGACGAAGGTCATCAGGAACTCGTCCTCGTGCGCGACATCCCGATGTACTCGACGTGCGAACACCACCTCGTGTCGTTCCACGGCGTCGCCCACGTCGGATACATCCCGGGCCCCACGGGCCGCGTCACGGGTCTGTCGAAGCTGGCGCGTGTCGTCGACCTCTACGCCAAGCGTCCGCAGGTCCAGGAACGCCTCACCAGCCAGATCGCCGACGCCATGATGCGCAAGCTGCAGCCGCGCGGCGTGATCGTCGTGGTCGAGGCGGAGCACCTGTGCATGGCGATGCGCGGCATCCGCAAGCCCGGTGCCAGCACCACCACCTCCGCCGTGCGCGGGCTGTTCCAGACCAGTTCGGCGTCGCGTGCCGAGGCCCTGGACCTGATCCTGCGCCGGTGACCGTCTTCCCCGCCGAACAGTGGCCCGTCGTGATGGGCGTACTGAACGTCACCAGTGATTCCTTCTCCGACGGCGGTCGCTATCTGGACCGCGAGACCGCGATAGCCCGCGGCTTCGAGCTGCGCGAGCTCGGCGTCGACATCGTCGACGTGGGTGGCGAGTCCACCCGGCCCGGGGCCGTGCGCGTCGACCCGGAGGTCGAGGCGTCCCGCGTGGCGCCGGTCATCGCCGCTCTGGCGGAGGCGGGCATTCCCACGAGCGTCGACACGATGCGTGCCTCGGTCGCCGAGGCGGCCGTGGAGGCCGGGGTGACCATGATCAACGACGTCTCGGGTGGGCGCGCCGACGCCGACATGGCCGCGGTGGTCGCCGAGGCCGGGGTGCCGTGGATCCTCATGCACTGGCGTCCCCTCGGCGAGTTCGTCCACGCGGGCGGTTCGACGCACTACGAGGACGTCGTCCGCGAGGTCCGCGACGAGCTGCTCACGCAGGTCGACATCGCAGTGGCCGCAGGCGTGGACTCCGACAAGATCGTGCTCGATCCCGGTCTGGGTTTCGTGAAGGAACCCGACCACAACTGGCAGTTGCTGCAGCGCCTGCCCGAACTCACCGAACTGGGTTTCCCGGTGCTCATCGGGGCGTCCCGGAAGCGATTCCTCGGATCGCTGCTCGCGGCGCCCGACGGCACGGTCCGCCCGCCCGCGGGCCGCGAGGTCGCCACGGCGGTCGTCTCGGCGCTCGCCGCCACACACGGCGCATGGGGCGTACGCGTCCACGACGTGCAGGCGTCCCGCGACGCGCTCGCGGTGGTGCGTGCCTGGCAGCGCGGCAGCGCGGAAGGAGTGCACGCGTGAGCGACCGCATCGAACTACGGGGACTGACGGTCCGCGGCAACCACGGCGTCTTCGAGCACGAGAAGCGGGACGGTCAGGACTTCGTCGTCGACATCGTCGTGTGGCTCGATCTCGCGCCGGCCGCGGCGTCCGACGAGCTGACCGACACGCTGCACTACGGCGAACTCGCCGAGCGAGCTGCGGCGATCATCGCCGGTCCGGGCCGCGATCTCATCGAGACGGTCGCGGGGGAGATCGCCGACGAGGTGCTCACCGACCCGCGTGTCTCCCGGGTGGAGGTCACGCTCCACAAGCCGTCGGCGCCGATCCCGCTGACCTTCGGCGACGTCGCCGTCGTGATCGACCGCTCCCGCAGCGATGCGACGGAGAGCGCCTCATGAGTCGTGCCGTGCTGTCCATCGGATCGAACATCGGCGACCGGCTCGCGCACCTGCGGTCGGTCGTCGACGCATTGGGCGAGCGGGCCGTCGCCGTCTCGGCGGTGTACTCGACGGCACCGTGGGGCGGCGTCGAACAGGAGGACTTCCTCAACGCCGTCGTCGTCGCGGAGGACGCCGCCTTCGGTCCGCACGACTGGCTGCGGTTCGGCCGGGAACGCGAAGAGGCCGCCGAACGAGTCCGGATCCAGCGCTGGGGTCCGCGCAGCCTCGACGTCGACGTCGTGACCTGCGACAGCGGCGACGGAGAGGTGCGCAGCGACGATCCGGAACTGATCCTGCCGCACCCGCGCGCACACCAGCGGGCGTTCGTGCTCGTCCCGTGGCTCGATGTCGAACCCGAGGCCGTGCTCACCGCCGACGGCCGGCGGCTGGGCATCGGCGAGTGGCTCGGCGAACTCGACGCCGCCGAACGGGAAGGTGTGCACCGCACCGACCTGACGCTGACCGGGCCGACGACCCAGGGACACGCCGAGTGCTGAAACAGACCCGGATCCGAGATCTGCTGGCGCTGGCCGTGCTGGCAGCGATCGTCGCGTGGTTGCTCGTCCGCACGATGTACGGCTCGCTGCCGCCCATCCCCGTCTATGCGGGAGCCTCGCTGTACCCCGTCGCGGTGATCGAGGTGATCCTGGCGTTCATGATCCGGTCGCGGGTCGGCAAACACGAGATCGGTGAGGGCCCCGGCAGGTTGCATCCCATCACCGCCGCCCGCGCGGTCGCGCTCGCCAAGGCGTCCGCACTGGTGGGTGCCGCGAGCGCCGGAGTGTGGGCCGGCTTCCTGCTGTATCTCGCACCGCAACGCGGCGTCGTGCAGGCCGCCACCGACGACACCTCGGGGGTGCTCGTCGGAGCCCTCGCCGGCATAGCGCTGGCGGCGGCCGCGTTGTGGCTCGAATACTGTTGCCGGACACCGGAAGACCCCGACGAACCGAACGAACCGGCTGTCTGACCTCGGATTTCGGGGTGGGGAAGGGCGTGTCGTCCGGCTCCGATCCGAGGACCCACCCAAGTACCCTGATGGTCATGGCAACCTCGGCGCGACCAGACAGGAATCGCCGTCCGTGGCGCAGTACCGGCTCGATGATCGTGGCCGGTCTGCTCGCTCTGGCGATGATCGCCTCGCTGCTGTTGATCTTCAGTGAGAGCGTGCAGTTGCTGCGTGTCGCGGTGGTCGTCGCCCTGTGGGCTGCCACTGTCGGAGCCATCGCGATGAACAAGTACCGCCGGGAATCGGCGCTCGACCGGGCGAAGGCCGACGACCTGAAGACGGTCTACGAACTGCAGTTGCAACGGGAGATCGCGGCGCGGCGCGAGTACGAGCTGACCGTCGAGGAGAAGGTCCGTGCCGATCTGAAGCTCGACGCCGGGGAGATGGCGGCCCTGCGCACCGAGCTGGCCACCCTGCGCCGCACGCTCGAGATGTTGTTCGACGGCCGGCTCCCCGACGATGTCGTCGCCCTCGAAGGCCAGGCGGAGAAGCTGCGTGGACTGAGCGAGGCGGCGCGGGTGTCCGCTCCGCGTCCGTCGGGACCGGCCTTCGCCTCTCCCGACGACGAGCCGGTCACCGCGGAGACCGAGTCGGTCGAGGCGGCCATGCGCGCGGCGGAGGCGTCGGAGAAGACGTCCGCGAAGGGTGATGTCGAAGAACCGCGAGCCGAGAAGCAGGCGAAGACCGAGGCTGCGACGGGGAAGTCCGCTACCGGGAAGGTCACGGCCGAGAAGGCGACGGCTGGAAAAGCGACCGCAGAACCGGACGTCGAGGACGCCGAGATCGAGGACGCGGAAGTCGAGGGCACGAAGGCCGAGAAGCCGAAGACTGCGGACCTGAAGACCGGGGACCCGAAGGCCGGGGACCCGAAGACCGGGGACCCGAAGACCGGGGACCCGAAGGTCGCCGGAGCCGAGAAGACGGCAGAGGGAAAGCCTGAGTCGCAGAAGCCCGGCAAGCACGAGTCCGGATCGGATCCCGACCCGCAGACGGGCGCAGACGAGACCGGAGCGGAGTCGGGAGGCAACGACCCCTCCGACGGGGAGAACGGCGGCGAGAAGACCGCTGGAGCTGCGGAAACGGTCGCGGAGGACGACGAGGACGACGAGGAATCGTCCGGACGTCGCTCCCGCCGTCGTCGCGCCGACGGCGAAGGCCGCACAGTCGCGGAGATCCTCGCGTCGCTGTCGGCCGAGCGCTGATCCCCGGGCGGTCGCGAGGCAGGTCGCGCCCGCCCCACCTCGGTCGATGAGGCGCAGATCACTCGACCCGACCGTGGCGAGCCCCGGAAAGCGCGCGCTATTGTCGAGCGGAACGTCCGGTACCCGCTGAGCGGGACTGGAACGAACGAGAGGACTCCCGTGAATTCCTTCGGGATCACCAACGCACCCGCGCCTGCGCGCCTGTCGGTAGGAATCGTGTCCGCCGGACGGGTCGGCACTGCACTCGGCGCAGCTTTCGAACGCGTCGGTCATGTCGTCGTGGCCTGCTCGGCCGTGTCCGACGTCTCGCGGCACCGCGCCACCACCCGCCTGCCCGATTCGCAGATCCTGCCGGTCGACGAGGTCGCCGGCCGCTGCAACCTCCTCCTTCTCGCCGTTCCCGACACCGAACTGTCGTCCCTGGTCAACGGCCTCGCAGCCACCGGATCGGTCGCCGCCGGCACGATCGTCGTCCACGTCTCCGGAGCCCACGGCACCGCGATCCTCGAGCCGCTGACCGAGCAGGGCGCCGTGCCGCTGGCGATCCATCCCGCGATGACCTTCACCGGCCACGACGAGGACATCGACCGGCTCTCCTCCGCGTGTTTCGGCATCACGGCCGCCGACGAGATCGGCTACGCCATCGCGCAGTCCCTCGTCCTCGAGATCGGTGGCGAGCCGGTCCGCGTCCCCGAGTCCATGCGCACGACCTACCACGCCGCGCTCGCGCACGGCAGCAACCACCTCGTCACGCTGGTCGCCGACGCCGTCGAGGCGCTGCGCAGCGCCCTGCAGGGGGAGGAACTGCTCGGCCAGCAACTCGTCGACGACGCCCCCGGTGGAGTCGCCGAGCGGGTGTTGCAGCCGTTGCTCTCGGCGGCGCTCGACAACGTGCTGCGGCGCGGACCCTCGGCGCTCACCGGGCCGGTCGCGCGCGGCGACGCCGACGCCGTCGCCGCGCATCTGCGCGCGCTCGAGGCCGTCGACCCGCAGATCGCCGCCGGGTACCGCGCGCTGTCGCTGCGGTCGGCGCAACGGACCGGATCGAAGCCGGAACTGATGGCAATTCTCGAAGGAGCTGAATACGGTGAGTGAAGCAGGACAGCGCGGATACGTGCGAGGTGAACTGACCGTTCACCACGATCCCGCAGGCCTGACCAAGGTCACCCGGGCTCTGCGCGGCGTCGGCCGCACCGTCGCACTCGTGCCGACGATGGGTGCGCTGCACACCGGTCACCTCGAACTCGTGCGCCAGGCCAAGCTCACCGGTGCCGTCGTGGTCGTGTCGATCTTCGTCAACCCGCTGCAGTTCGGGAAGGGCGAGGACCTCGATGCCTATCCGCGCACCCTCGACGCCGACCTCGAACTGCTCCGCGAAGCGGGTGTCGAACTCGTGTTCGTGCCGACGGTCTCGGCGATGTACCCGCAGGGTCCGCGCACCACGATCCACCCGGGCCCGCTCGGGTCGGAGCTCGAAGGTGCTTCGCGCCCCGGTCATTTCGCGGGCATGCTGACGGTCGTCGCGAAACTGTTCAACATCGTCGGTCCCAACACGGCGTTCTTCGGTGAGAAGGACTACCAGCAGCTCACCCTGATCCGTCAGATGGTCGCCGACCTGAATCTCGACATCCGCATCCTCGGTGTTCCCACCGTGCGCGAACAGGACGGGCTCGCACTGTCCTCTCGCAACCGCTATCTCGACCCCGAGCAGCGCGAGATCGCGACCACGCTGTCCGCGGCCCTCGTCGCCGGCGCGCACGCCGCGGCGGGCGGAGCCGAGGCGATCCTGTCCACGGCACGCGAGGTGCTCGCGCAGAGCCCGCAGATCGAGGTGGACTATCTCGAGGTGCGCGGCGCCGATCTGGGGCCGGCCCCCGAACGTGGCGACGGCCGACTGCTCGTCGCCGCACGACTCGGCTCCACCCGCCTCATCGACAACGTCGGGGTCGCCGTCGGCACCGGCTTCCTCGAACGCGCCACCGGCCCGGTGGATCCCGATGCCGAAGACAACCTGACGAACCGCTGACCCACCGATCGAATTCGGAAACGAGAAAGAAACCGAGGACGAGCATGTTCCGCACCATGATGAAGTCGAAGATCCACCGCGCCACGGTCACCCACGCGGATCTGCACTATGTCGGTTCGGTGACCGTCGACCAGGATCTGATGGACGCCGCGGATCTGCTCGAGGGTGAGCAGGTCTGCATCGTCGACATCGACAACGGCGCCCGGCTGGAGACGTACGTCATCGCCGGTGAGCGTGGATCGGGCATCATCGGGATCAACGGTGCCGCAGCACGTCTCGTCAGCCCCGGCGATCTCGTCATCCTCATCGCCTACGGCGTGATGAACGAGCAGGAGTGCAAGGACTACGACCCGCGCGTGGTGTTCGTCGACGCCGACAACCGTCAGGTCGAGCTCGGCAACGACCCCGCCCACGCTCCCGAGGGCTCGGGCCTGATCACGCCGCGCATGCTGTCGACCCTCGACTCCCCGTCCCTGGTCTAGAGGTGCTCCTCACCGTCGACGTCCGCAACACCAACATCGTCCTGGGGGTGTTCGCGGGCAGCGGCTCGCACGCGCGGCTGCTGCGCGACTGGCGCGTCCGTACCGACCCCAGGATGACCGCCGACGAGATCGCCTTGCTGTTCCGCGGTCTGCTCGGCGAATCCGCCGAGCAGGTCACCGGGGTGGCGGCCCTGTCGACCGTGCCGTCGGTTCTGCGCGAGTTGCGTGTCATGCTCGACCGCTACTGGTCGTCGGTGCCGCACGTGGTGGTGGAGCCGGGGGTGCGCACGGGAGTGCCGCTGCTGGTGGACAACCCGAAGGAGGTCGGCGCCGACCGTATCGTCAACAGCCTGGCGGCCTACCACTTCTACGGATCTCCGTGCATCGTCGTGGATTTCGGGACGTCCACCTGCGTCGACGTCGTGTCGGGCAAGGGGGAGTTCCTCGGCGGGTCCATCGCTCCGGGTGTGGAGATCTCGATGGATGCGCTGGCGTCACGGTCGGCGGCACTGCGGAAGGTCGAATTGCTCCGTCCCCGAGGTGTTCTGGGCAAGAACACTGTCGAGTGCATGCAGTCCGGAGCTGTCTTCGGGTTCGCCGGGATGGTCGACGGCATCGTGCGGCGGATCTGCGCCGAGGTGCCCGGTTTCGACGGCGACGACGTGGCCGTCATCGGCACCGGCGACAGTGCGCCGCTGATCATGCCGGAGTCGCGCACCCTCGAGCACCACGAGCCGGATCTGACCCTCGAGGGATTGCGTCTGGTGTACGAGCGGAACCAGGTGAGACGAGCGGCACGCGGAACTGCGGGTTCCGCTGAGCGCCATTCTGTGTAAAAATGTTCGTCGTGATCCGTTGCATGAGCACCCAGGAGTGTTGTCGAGGCTGACCGCCGCCTCGACCGATAACACATTCCTGGGAGTTCTCTCATGCGCGCTGCGCTTCTTTCCATCACTTCTGTTTCCACTGCTGCTCCGGTCGCCTTCCACCGGCTCGCCGTCGAGCGCACGTACCCCACCGAGCTGTCCGCAGCGGTCGCCCGCGGCGCCGTCGTCGTCGACATCCGCTCGAACGCCGAACGTGCCGTTCAGGGAACGCTTCCCGGCGCGCTGGCCATTTCCGCCGATCTCGTCGCCGAGCGACTCGATCCGAGCGGCCCGGGCCGTCTCTCCCTCGCCGTCGACCGCGACGTCGAATGGATCCTCGTCTCGTCCGACGGAGCGAGCTCGCACGGTGTGGTCGCCGAACTGCACGCGCAGGGCCTGCGCCGGGTCACCCACCTCGTCGGAGGTTACGACGCCATCCGGACGGCCCGTCTCGTCGGCGCGGTGGCGGAGGCCCAGCACGTCGCTCAGGACGTGGCGCGGGTCACCGCTCACTGAAAGCGCGCATCTGCAGGATTGACGGCCCCGGGTGTCCGATAGTCTGGTTACCCGTGAGTGATGCCACCGTTCAGCAGCCCGACGACACCCCCGAGCAGATGCGGGTCCGCCGCGAGAAGCGCGAACGGCTCCTGGCACAGGGTTCGGAGGCCTATCCCGTCGAGATCCCGCGCACCCATACGCTCGCGGAGATCCGCGCCGAGTATCCCGACCTCGAACCCGACACCGCCACCGGCACGATCGTGGGCGTCGCCGGTCGCGTGATGTTCTCGCGCAACACCGGCAAGCTGTGCTTCGCGACGCTGCAGGAGGGCGACGGCACCCAGCTGCAGGTCATGCTCAGCCTCGCCGGCGTCGGCGAGGAGGCGCTCGCCGCCTGGAAGTCCGACGTCGACCTCGGCGACATCGTGTTCGTGCACGGCGAGGTCATCAGCTCCCGTCGCGGTGAGCTCAGTGTCATGGCCGACTCGTGGACCATGGCGTCCAAGGCGCTGCGTCCGCTGCCGGTCGCGCACAAGGAGATGAACGAAGAGGCACGGGTGCGTCAGCGCTACGTCGACCTCATCGTGCGTCCCGAAGCACGTCGCAACGCACGCATGCGTGTCGCGGTGGTGCGCGAGCTGCGCAACGCGCTCGAGCGTCGCGGCTTCCTCGAGGTCGAGACGCCCATGCTGCAGACCCTGCACGGCGGCGCGGCGGCCCGCCCGTTCGTGACGCACTCGAACGCGCTCGACATCGACCTGTACCTGCGTATCGCGCCGGAGCTGTTCCTCAAGCGCTGCGTGGTCGGCGGTATCGAGAAGGTCTTCGAGATCAACCGCAATTTCCGTAACGAGGGTGCCGACTCGACGCACTCCCCGGAATTCTCGATGCTCGAGACGTACGAGGCGTACGGCACCTACGACGATTCGGCGCGGATGATCCGCGAGATCATCCAGGAGGTCGCGTTCGGGGTCTTCGGCACCCATATGGTGACGCTCGCCGACGGTACGGAATACGACTTCGGGGGTGAATGGAAAACTCTCGAAATGTATCCCTCGCTGTCCGAGGCGATCGGCACGGACGTGACCCCCGACACCACACTCGAGGAATTGACGGCTCTCGCGGATCGCGTCGGCCTGGAGATTCCCGAGGGCAAGGGCTGGGGTCACGGCAAGCTCGTCGAGGAGCTCTGGGAGCACATGTGCGGCGACCAGCTGCACGAGCCGACCTTCGTGCGTGATTTCCCCGTGGAGACGTCGCCGTTGACACGAGATCACCGCACTGTGCGCGGGGTCACCGAGAAATGGGATCTGTACGTCCGCGGTTTCGAACTCGCCACGGGTTACTCGGAACTCGTCGATCCGGTGATCCAGCGCGAGCGTTTCGTCGACCAGGCGCGTCTGGCCTCGGAAGGGGACGACGAGGCAATGGCTCTCGACGAGGATTTCCTCGCCGCGATGGAACAGGGAATGCCGCCGACCACCGGTACCGGAATGGGAATCGACCGTCTGCTGATGGCACTTACCGGTCTGGGAATCCGCGAAACAATCCTGTTCCCGATTGTTCGACCGAACACCCGTTAATCTGATTTCGTCGCTCCATATTGAGATGCGTTAATCGGCGGGTAGTGTGGTGCCCGTCCCGCGGGGGGAAGCGCATGCGAGAGGATTTACACCACATGGCGAAGAAAGTCACTGTCACCCTGATCGACGATGTGGATCAGGAGTCGGCGGCGGACGAATCGGTGGAGTTCGGTCTCGACGGAGTGACGTACGAGATCGACCTTTCCGAGGACAATGCGGCACGGCTGCGCGAGCAGTTGGAATTCTGGATCGAACACGCTCGTAAGGTCGGCGGCCGCAAGCGGAGCAAGACCGCCGCCGGAACTGCGCCGGCTGCGCGCAAGAGCGGATCCGGAAGTGCCGGTCGCGAACAGACGGCCGCTATCCGTGAATGGGCACGGAACAACGATCTGCCGGTGTCGGCCCGTGGCCGAATCTCTGCGGAGATCGTCGAGGCGTACAACAAAGCGCACTGACGAATCCTCGTCCGTGGGGCGTCGTCCATCCGTGGACGGCGCCCCACAGTCGTCTGTGGGCGGGTTGGGTTGTGGCACAGTGGCGCCCGTCACACACTTCGATCGTGCGGACGACCCGGCGCGATGCGGTCGGGGAGTAGCATCCGCTCATGGCCGAGACCGTGCTCGAACCGGGTTCAACCTGCTGGCGACTTGCGCGAGCGGAGAGGTTGACCTGCATAGTCGACGCCGCCGACTATTTCCGTCACGCCAAGGCGGCGATGCTCCGGGCGGAAAAACGCATCATGCTGATCGGGTGGGATTTCGACACCCGGATCAAGTTCGAACCCGAGGGTGCAACTCTCGAGGGACCGAACAAACTCGGTGAATTCCTCGAATGGCTCCCCGAACGTCGCCCCGGTCTCGATATTTATCTGCTCAAGTGGAACATCGGTGCGTTCAGTGCCCTCGCACGCGGAATGACGCCGGTGTTCGTGCTCGATTGGCTCACCGACCCGAGCCTGCACTTCGAAATCGACGGGGCGCATCCCGTGGGCGCAGCGCATCATCAGAAAATTCTCGTCGTCGACGACAGCATCGCTTTCTGTGGCGGTATCGATATGACCGTCGACCGCTGGGACACCCCGGATCATCCGGACCTGAGCAAATACCGGCGGGAGCCGAGCGGTAAACGCTACGGACCGTGGCACGACGTGACGACCGCCGTCGACGGCGACGCCGCGCGGGCCCTCGGCGACCAGGCGCGCGCCCGGTGGAAGGCGGCCACGGGGGAGAAGCTCGATCCCGTGCCGGAGCCGGAGCCGATCTGGCCCGACGATCTCGAGCCGACCCTCCGCAGCGTGGACGTGGGCATCGCGCGCACGCTGCCCGCCTACGACGGGAAGGACGGCATCCACGAGATCGAGGCGCTGTACCTGTCAGTGATCGAGAAGGCGCGGCACACTCTCTACCTCGAGAGCCAGTACCTCGCTTCGCGCAGGATCGCGGAGGCTCTCGCCGAGCGACTGCAGGAACCGGACGGCCCCGAGATCGTGGTGGTGATCCCACGCAACGCCGACGGCTGGCTCGAACGCAAGGCCATGGACGGAGCCCGGCGGGCCCTGCTGCACATGTTGTGGGAGGCCGACGTGCACGGCCGTTTCGCCGCCTACTATCCCGTCACCGCCGGCGGGGAGCCGATCTACGTGCACGCGAAGGTCGTCGTCATGGACGAGACCCTGCTGCGGATCGGGTCGTCGAACCTGAACAACCGTTCGATGGGCTTCGACACCGAATGCGACCTGGCCATCGAATCCGCCGAACCCGGGGACGCGGTCGGCCGCGCCGCCGTCGAGCTGCGCAACATCCTGGTGGCGGAACATCTCGACGTCGACCCCGAGGTGATCGCGGAGGCCACGAAGGACGGCGGTTCGCTCATCTCCACCATCGAGCGGTTGCGCGGTCCGGGACGTTCGCTGCGGCCGTTCGAACCGGGTACGGTGTCGGACGAGGACAGTGTCCTCGCAGAAAGTGCTCTGGCCGATCCCGAACGCGCCGCGCGGAGCTTCGGACGCAGGATCGAGCGATTCTTCGCCCGTTGATCCCCCACAGCCTCTGTTCGCTTGTGGCGTACAGCTTGCGGAAACGTATCCGCCACGTGCAGCGTTAACTTCTGAAACCGGGTTTTCTCGCCGCCTTCCGAAGGGTAGAGGGAAAGCGAGTCGATACCACGACCACTAGAGTGTGGAGTGGGAGCTTGGAACCTCTGAAAGGTTCCGACGAACGACTCGAGTGCCGGAGCTTAAGAGCGGCAGCAGGGTGCGGGACGATCGGCGTACCGGACCGGCGGCCGGAGAGTGTGAGGGAGTGCGATGTTCGAAAGGTTCACCGATCGCGCGCGGCGCGTCGTTGTCCTGGCTCAAGAAGAGGCCAGGATGCTCAACCACAACTACATCGGCACGGAGCACATCCTCCTCGGCCTCATCCACGAGGGTGAGGGTGTGGCGGCGAAGTCGCTCGAGTCGTTGGGTATCTCCCTCGAAGGTGTGCGCAGCCAGGTCGAAGAGATCATCGGCCAGGGTCAGCAGGCGCCCTCGGGGCACATTCCCTTCACTCCTCGTGCCAAGAAGGTCCTCGAGCTGAGCCTTCGCGAAGCGCTCCAGCTCGGACACAACTACATCGGTACCGAACACATCCTGCTCGGTCTCATCCGCGAGGGTGAGGGCGTGGCGGCGCAGGTGCTCGTCAAGCTCGGCGCCGACCTCAACCGGGTGCGTCAGCAGGTCATCCAGCTGCTGTCCGGTTACCAGGGCAAGGAGCCCGCAGAATCCGGCACGAGCCGTGGCGAGACCGGCACTCCGTCCACGTCGCTCGTCCTGGACCAGTTCGGCCGTAACCTCACGCAGGCAGCTCTCGAGGGCAAGCTCGACCCGGTCATCGGCCGGGCCAAGGAGATCGAGCGCGTCATGCAGGTGCTGTCGCGTCGTACGAAGAACAACCCGGTGCTCATCGGCGAGCCGGGTGTCGGTAAGACCGCCGTCGTCGAGGGCCTCGCGCAGGCCATCGTCAACGGTGAGGTCCCCGAGACCCTCAAGGACAAGCAGCTCTACACGCTCGACCTGGGTTCGCTCGTCGCCGGCAGCCGTTACCGCGGTGATTTCGAGGAGCGCCTGAAGAAGGTCCTCAAGGAGATCAACAGCCGCGGCGACATCATCCTGTTCATCGACGAGCTGCACACGCTCGTCGGTGCCGGTGCTGCCGAGGGCGCGATCGACGCCGCGTCGATCCTCAAGCCCAAGCTCGCCCGTGGTGAGCTGCAGACCATCGGTGCGACGACCCTCGACGAGTACCGCAAGTACATCGAGAAGGACGCCGCTCTCGAGCGCCGCTTCCAGCCGGTGCAGGTCGGGGAGCCGACGGTGGAGCACACCATCGAGATCCTCAAGGGTCTGCGCGACCGCTACGAGGCGCACCACCGCGTCTCGATCACCGACAAGGCGCTCGTCGCGTCGGCCACTCTGGCCGATCGCTACATCAACGACCGCTTCCTGCCGGACAAGGCGATCGACCTCATCGACGAGGCCGGTGCCCGCATGCGCATCCGTCGCATGACCGCGCCGCCGGACCTCCGCGAGTTCGACGACAAGATCGCCGACGCCCGTCGCGAGAAGGAATCGGCGATCGACGCGCAGGACTTCGAGAAGGCCGCGAGCCTGCGCGACAAGGAGAAGCAGCTCGTCGCGCAGCGTGCCGAGCGCGAGAAGCAGTGGCGTGCGGGCGATCTCGACGTCATCGCCGAGGTCGACGAGGAACAGATCGCCGAGGTCCTCGCCAACTGGACCGGTATCCCGGTGTTCAAGCTCACCGAGGAGGAGACCACGCGTCTGCTCCGCATGGAGGACGAGCTGCACAAGCGGATCATCGGCCAGGAGGACGCCGTCAAGGCCGTCGCCAAGGCGATCCGTCGTACGCGTGCGGGCCTGAAGGACCCGAAGCGTCCGTCCGGTTCGTTCATCTTCGCCGGCCCGTCCGGTGTGGGTAAGACGGAGCTGTCCAAGGCGCTCGCGAACTTCCTGTTCGGCGAGGACGACGCGCTCATCCAGATCGACATGGGCGAGTTCCACGACCGCTTCACCGCGTCGCGCCTGTTCGGTGCGCCTCCCGGCTACGTCGGATACGAGGAGGGCGGCCAGCTCACCGAGAAGGTGCGCCGCAAGCCGTTCTCCGTGGTTCTGTTCGACGAGATCGAGAAGGCCCACCAGGAGATCTACAACACCCTCCTGCAGGTCCTCGAGGACGGTCGCCTCACCGACGGTCAGGGACGCACGGTCGACTTCAAGAACACCGTGCTGATCTTCACGTCGAACCTGGGCACCGCCGACATCTCGAAGGCCGTCGGGCTCGGCTTCTCGGCCGGAACGGGCGAGCAGTCGAACTACGAGCGGATGAAGAACAAGGTCCACGACGAGCTGAAGAAGCACTTCCGGCCCGAGTTCCTCAACCGTATCGACGACATCATCGTCTTCCACCAGCTCACGCAGGATCAGATCATCCAGATGGTCGACCTCATGGTCGGACGTGTGGAGACGCAGCTGAAGAACAAGGACATGGGTATCGAGCTCACCGAGAAGGCGAAGTCGTTGCTCGCAAAGCGCGGCTTCGACCCGGTGCTCGGCGCACGTCCGCTGCGTCGCACGATCCAGCGCGAGATCGAGGATCAGCTCTCCGAGAAGATCCTCTTCGGCGAGATCGGCGCGGGCCAGATCGTCCTCGTCGACGTCGAGGGCTGGGACGGCGAGGGCGCCGGCGAGAACGCGAAGTTCACGTTCACGCCGAGCGAGAAGCCGGCCGAGGTTCCGGACACCCCGGCGGTCGCGCTGGCCAAGTCCAGCGAGGGCGAGTCCGAAGCCGGATAACCCGCTCGCCGGTTCACACCGGACGACACGGTTCGCACGAGAGGGGCGGCACCCGCAAGGGTGTCGCCCCTCTCGCTGTGCGTTCGGCTTCGTCCGTTCAACCTCGCCGACCGGACCAGGGGGCGCTGGCACGCCCTACCCAGTTCACGAGACGCTCGGTCGGGCCGGCGTCCGGCGCGGGCGTGACCGGTGGGCCGAAGGGAAATCCCTCGCGAGGTGATTCGGGCAGGGTGATCTTCATGATCCCGAGGGTTGCCTCCGCGAGTGCCGGGTCGGCGTCCGCCTCCTGTGCGGTGGCGACGGCGATGTCCCAACCGTGCACGAGCAGTTCGTCGAGTTCCATGAACATCGCGACCCGGCCGGGAAAGGTACCCCAGGGGGCGGTGACGGGCTTGTCCAGGAGGGCGTCGTCCTCCCACACCTGCCAGTAACGGTCGGCGGCGGCATCGAGCACGGCCGGCCAGTCGTCGTTCTCGGAGGTGAGGAATTCCGGGACGGTGCGGGGATCGCCCCCGGAACCGATGGCCGCGCTCCGTTCCAGGGTCGCGGCGAGGTGGCCGATCAGTGTGCGGACATCGAACTCGGGACACGGGGTGGGAGCGGCGAGGTGCTCGCTCCGGACACCACCGACGATCCGGCGGGCGCGGTCCAGGGCGGCGCGGACGAGTGGGCGGGGATCCTGCTGCATCGTGGTCACCGCTCCATGCTGCGCCCACACCTGCTGTTCCACCCGAGGATTTCCGGACTCGTCGTTCCCGGCTTGACCTCCAGTCGGCTCGAGGTTGCACGGTGGATGGTGAGCGGACGACGACCAGGAGGTATCGCGATGCGGCAAGTACTGCCCGATCTGTGGGAGACGCAGGAGGACAACCCGTTCCCGGGACTGAGAACGCACGCCTATCTGTGGACCGGGAAGACCGATGTGCTTTTCTACTCCGTTGCCGGTGAGGCCGATTTCGACGCACTGGACCGTCTCGGGGGGATCACCGACCAGTACCTGTCCCACCAGGACGAGGCCGGTCCGATGCTCGGCAGGATCGCCGAGCGCTTCGGGTCGAGACTCCACGCGGCGGCGGCGGAGGCAGACGTGGTCGGCCGACACGCCCGCATCGACGTCCCGCTGACAGAACGTCACGTGGACGACAACGGGGTGGAGATCGTTCCGACGCCGGGGCACACGGTGGGCAGCATCTGCTATCTGGTGCCCGGTGCGGACGGAACCCGCTACCTGTTCACCGGCGACACGCTGTACCGCGGTGCGTCGGGGAAGTGGCGGGCCGGCTACATCGAGGGGATGAGCGACGCCCGTGCACTCGCCGACAGTCTGCGCCTGCTGGCGACGACGGAGCCCGACGTGGTGATCTCGAATGCGTTCGCGGGGGAGTCGGGTGTGCACCGGATCGACCCCCGGGAATGGCCCGCCCACATCGACCGAGCTCTGACGGGGTTGTCGGCCGCGGTGCGGGGCTGAGCAGAGGTCCTCTTCCGGGACGTCCGCCCTGCCGCGGGTCGCGGCCGACCTTGCCGCCGGCTCATCTGCCGATGGTCGGCATGTGCGCGGTGAGTGTCGACAGGGTGCTGGCGACGATCTCGATGAGTTCGTCGGGGCGGATGTCGAGGGTGCCGTCGAGCCAGCGGCGGACGAGCTCGACGGCGCCGGCCATGACGACGACCGCGCACAGTTCGGCCTGCCGGGAGTCGAGACGGGTGCCCACCGCGTCGCTCTGCTTGGCGAGTTCGTCGGCCGCGGACCGGATGAACGCGCTCTTCCGCTCCGCAAGCGGGGGCGCGTCGGAGATGAGGAAACGGCCCTGCTGGGGGTTGCGTTCGACGGCGCCGACGATCGCTCCCACCGCGGCGCGCGCCTTGGCGTGCAGCTCGTCGGGGGCCGCCGCGATCGCGTCGACGGCGCCTTCGAGCAGGGTCGCGCCGAGCTCGTCGTAGGCGGTGGTGACGAGGTCGTTCATGTCGGTGAAGCTCTCGTAGAAGAAGCGCGGACCGACTCCCGCGGTGGCCGCGACCTTCCGTACCGTCGCCGCCGACCAGCCCTCGTCGGCGACGACGTCGATCACCGCGTTCTGGAGACGCTTGCGTCGTTCGGCGCGCCGATCGGCCGGCGCGATGCCGCGATACGCGCGGGTGGCTTCGGGCTCGGACACATCGTCGAGTGTGGCACAACACCACCGACCTTCCGGAATCGATCGATTCCGGAATCAAGTGTTTACTAATTGTGGAATCCTTGTCATAGTCGGTCCCTGAATCCGGACGAGGAGAAGATAGTGACGATCGATGCGCCGTCGACTGCCCACCTGCACGACCGAACCGACCGACTCGAACCGAAGCCGATCCTGAGAGAGGGTGGCCCGCGTCTGGCGATGTCGTTGCTCGCCGGCGACTCGGTACGACCCACCCGGGCCCAGGCCCGGGCGTTCGCCAAGTTCGCGCACACCTGCGATCCCGTGGCCGATGATCTGGTCGCCGCGATGCGCCGGGACCGGCTCCGCGTCCGCACGCAGTTCGAGCAGGCACTCGAACACGGCATCGAGACGGTGGACGATCCCGCACCCGAGGTGGCAGCGTTCATCGCCACCCTCGACGACGTGCCGTTCTGGGTCGACTACGACAAACTCGATCTCGCCGCGCGGGCGATCGCACGGATGCCGATGAGCACCCTCATGGCGTTCACCACCGCCATCGCCTTCCCGGCCAGCTACGTCTCCCCGCGCGTCAACGACGTGCTGCTGCGCGGCGGCGACCTCGCGAAGCGCGCCGCGGGACGGATCGTCGAGACGGTCTCGTGGTCGATGGACTGCACGGCGCCCGGCGGTATGGAGCGCTTCGGAGCGGGGACGAAGAACACCGCCCGCGTCCGCGTGGTGCACGCCTACATCCGTGCCGGGATCGACCGGGTCGACGACTGGAACATCGACACGCACGGCCGGCCCGTGAACCAGCTGCACTACTGCGTGACGATGATCCCGATCGCCGGGGTGGCCCTCGCCGTCATGGCGGCCGGTCACTGGTACTCGCGACGTGAGCGCGATGCGATCGTCCACCTCTACCGCTACATCGCCCACACCATGGGCGTGACAGCGGATCTGCAGGTCACCTCCCTCGACGAGCTCCTGCGTCTGATCTGGCTGGCGGTCTGGTCGGAGGTCGACCCCGACGACTCGTCCGCCGCTCTCACCGAGGCTGCCCTGAAAGCCGTTCCCCGTATCTACGGGGTCGATGGCCCGGGCGTGGCGAACCGCATCAGGAGCTGGGCGTACTACCACTTCCACGCCGACCTGGCCCGCCTGTCGCTCGGCTCCGGATACGCCGACGCCGTCGGTGTTCCGCGGCTGAGCCCGATGGCAGCGTTGTATCCGGTGTGGTTCGCGCGCAACCTCGTACGCGACCGCCTGAGTGTCCTGGTGCCCGGAGGCGCCGGGCGCGCCGCACGGCGGGGCCACGCCGAACGCATGCGGGAGATCGCCGAGGTGAAGCGGCGGCTCGAGGTGCGGCCCTACGAACGGGACGAAGCCGTGCAGTCGATCCGCGAGCGCGACCGTGAACTGAGGGCGCGATCGGCCTGATCCGGACATCGGGAACGCTCTGCCGCGAACGCCCTCGCCGCCACGACGACTCTGCAAGTGTGGTTCGTGAAGCACTGTCTTCGTGAAGCACTGTCGCACGCAGAGCTGTCGCACCCAGAGAAGGAGAGGTCATGCCCACTCGTACCGCACGGACCGCATGGAACGGGGATCTGCAGAAGGGCTCCGGTCAGGTGGAGCTCACCAGTTCGGGCCGTGGCACGTTCGACGTGTCGTTCCCGAAGCGTTCGGCGGAGAACGCGGACGGCACCACCAGCCCCGAGGAGCTCATCGCCGCCGCACATTCGTCGTGCTACGCGATGCAGTTGTCCGCGCTGATCGCGGAGGCGGGCGGCACGCCGCAGAGCCTCGAGGTCACCGCCGACGTCTCGCTGGGGCCCGACCCGGCGGGCGGATTCCGACTCACCGGAATCCGGTTGAAGGTGCGGGGCGAGGTCGACGGCCTCGACGCCGACGGCTTCGTCAAGGCCGCGGAGGACGCGAAGGCCGGATGCCCTGTGAGCAAGGCACTCACCGGCGTCGAGATCTCCCTGGACGCCGCGCTCGAGAGCTGACGGGTTCGTGGACCGATCGGCCGGGAACAGAGCACGTCAGGGCCGGGTTGTACCCGAATATGAGCATGCCTGACGTACTTCTCCCCACAGCCCACATCGAGATCTGGTCCGACATCGCCTGCCCCTGGTGCTACATCGGCAAGCGGCGCTTCGCGGAGGCCCTGGAGTCCTTCGACGACCGCGACCGGATCGAGGTCACCTGGAGGTCGTACCAGCTCTCGCCCGACACGCCGGTCGGGCGACGGGTCCCCGAGGTAGAGGCGCTCGTCGCGATGAAGGGGATGCCGGCCGAGCAGGTCAGGCAGATGTTCGCCCAGGTCTCGGACACCGCTGCCGACGTGGGACTCGAGATCGACTTCGACAACGTCGTCGCCGCCAACACCTTCGACGCACACCGGCTCGCGCATCTGGCAGGCGACAAGCGCGACGAGGTGCTCGAGGCGTTGTTCCGCGCGCATTTCGTCGATGGTGAGGTGGTCGACGACGTGGATGTCCTCGTGAAGGTCGCCGCCGAGGTCGGGCTCGATCCGGAGTCGACGCGCGCGGCGCTCGACGGCGACGATCCCGCCGGTGAAGCGGCGGCCGACGCCGTGGCCGCCGATCTCTTCGACGCGCGGCGCATCGGCGTGCAGGGGGTGCCGTTCTTCGTGGCCAACCGCGCCGTCGCGGTGTCCGGCGCGCAGCCGGTGGACGTCTTCCGTCAGTTCCTGCGCAGGGCCGTCGACGATGTGACGGTCAAGCTGTGAGTGCCGCGAGATAACGTCGCGCGATCTGTTGCTGGAGCAGGTGCCCGACGGGCCCGGCCAGCTTCGTGTACCAGCGGGCGGGGCGGGAGAACGCGAGCACCGTTCCCCGCACCCGTCCGTCCGCGGTCCGCTCGACGACGAAGGTCTCCTCGCCGCTGGCGGGATGGCCCGGGAGCGTGCCGTAGGTGAACCCGCGGACGTCTGCGGTGTCGACGATCTCGATCACCCGGCACCGCGCCGATGCGCGCACCGGTCCGAGACCGAAGCCGAGATCCACTTCGACGCCGGGCACTGCGAGGGGCGTACCGGCCGGGATCCGCATGCCCGCACCGCGATGCATGTCCCACGAGAACAACCGGGCAGCGGCGACTTCGAACACGGTGTCGCCGCTGCCCAGTTCGCTCTCGACCCTCAGGTGTCGATAACCGGAGGGGAGCGGTGCCTCGCCCCGGAAGGCACGCAGGCTCGCTCCCACCTCCGCATAGGTGAACTCACGCCCGGACCCGCCGGACGCGGACATCTCAGGACTTCTTGACGTCGAGGACGACCTCGAACTCGAGCAGCGATGCGCCGGTCGCGACGGGCTTCTTCGCCTCACCCGCGTGGGCAGCACGTGCGTCGCCGTCGCGCCACGCGGCGAAGTCCTCCTCGGACTCCCACTGCGTCACCACGAAGTACCGGTTCTCGCCCGCGGTGGGGCGGAGCAGCTGGAAGCCCAAGAAGCCGGGGGAGTTGTCGACGGTGTGCGCCCGATTGGCGAATCGCTTCTCCAGCTCGGGGCCGGCGCCTTCGGGAACTTCGATTGCGTTGATCTTCACGACTGCCATGCGCGAGAGCCTACTCCGCTAACTTGGTCGATTGTGTTGCACGACGAGGGCGGAACCGGACGACCCATCCTGCTGTTGCACGGTCTCATGGGCAGCGCCCGGACGTGGCGTCGTCACGTGCCGTGGCTGCGCGAACACGGGCACGTGTACACCTTCGACGCTGCCGGCCACGGCCGTCCCACCCCCGGCGAACTCACCACCGAGGCGTTCGTCACCGACCTCTCAGCCCACCTCACCGGGATCACCGAACCGCTCGTCGTGATCGGGCATTCGATGGGTGCCCTGCACGCGTGGTGCTTCGCCGCCGCCCATCCCGAGCGGGTCAACGCGCTGGTGCTCGAGGACATGGCGCCCGACTTCCGCGGCCGCACCGCCGCGAACTGGGCGGCGATGATCGCGCAGTGGCCGCAACCGTTCCCCACGGAGGATGCGGTCTCCGACTTCTTCGGGCCCGTCGCGGGTCGCTACTTCCTCGACTCGTTCGTCCGCCGCGACGACGGTTGGTATCTGCACGGCGACGTCGAGACCTTCCGTGACATCTCGGAGGAATGGGGTTCGCGGCACTTCTGGGACGAGTGGAATTCGATCCGCGTACCCGCCCTGCTGCTCGAGGGCGAGTTCACCATCACCCCCGAAGGTCAGATGCGGCGGATGGCGACGCGACCGGGCACCGAATACGTCCTCGTCGAAGGCGCCGGGCATCTCGTGCACGACGACCGGCCCGACGAGTTCCGCGCCGCCGTGGAGCACTTCCTGACCACGAACGAGCTGTCGGCGAGCCGACTCCAGTAGCACCGTCGGCGAGCCCACTCTAGGAGGTCGATCCCTCTCCGGCGAGTGCGAACCGGCCGTCGTCGGTCTGCTCGACGAGACCGTCCACGAGCAGCGAATGCAGGGCACGGTCGCGCTGGCCCGGGTCCGTGGTCCACACGCTGTCGAGGACGGGACGCTCCACCGGGACGCTGCTCTCGCGCAGCACCGCCATCAACCGGCCGCGCACCTGCCGGTCGGTGCCGGCGAACTTCTGCACCTTCCGGGGTGGTCCGTCGTGGGCGGGCCGCCCGGCCTGCACCCATGCGCACTCGGGCAGCGGGCAGCGTCCGCAGTCGGGTGTGCGAGCGGTGCACACGGTCGCACCGAGTTCCATCAGCGCCGCGGAGAAGGTCGCCGCACGCGCGCGCTGACGCGGAAGGATCTCTTCGACGTCTGCGAGATCCCGTGTGGTCGAAGGATTTCCCGGCTCCGCCCGGCCGTGGACGGCGCGTGCGACGACACGCCGCACATTCGTGTCCACCACCGGCACACGCTGCCCGTACGCGAAGCATGCCACCGCCCGGGCGGTGTAGGCGCCGACACCGGGCAGGGTCAGCAGGACGTCGACGTCCTCGGGCACCCGGTCGTCGTGCTCGGCGGCGAGTACGCCGGCGCACTCGTGCAGGCGCAACGCGCGGCGCGGATAACCGAGCTTGCCCCATGCCCGCAGGACCTCGGCCTGGCTCGACGCGGCCATCGCGGACGGCACGGGCCAGCGCTGCACCCACTCCTCCCAGATCGGGGCAACCCGGACCACCGGCGTCTGCTGCAGCATGACCTCGGACATGAGGATCTGCCAGCCCGTCACCCCGTCGCGGCGCCACGGCAGGTCGCGCGCCTGCGCGGCATACCAGCGCAGCAACGACGGTGCGTCCACGGACATCTCGGGTCTCCTCCGGTCACAGGGTCGGGTCTCGGGTTCCGCCGAGGAGATGTCGAACGAAATCGGACATGCGCGCAGGTGAATAATGTACGCATGCCGAACTCCAATCCCATCTCCGCATGGAAAGCCCTGACCGAGGGTAATCATCGTTTCGTCAGCGACACTCCGCTGCACCCGAGCCAGGGAATCGACCGTCGCGCCGAACTCGTCAACGGTCAGCATCCCACCGCCGTGCTGTTCGGCTGCGGAGACTCCCGCGTCGCCGCAGAGATCATCTTCGACCAGGGGCTCGGCGACATGTTCGTGGTCCGCACCGCGGGTCACGTCATCGACAGCTCCGTCCTCGGCTCCATCGAGTACGCAGTCGAGATCCTCAACGTTCCGCTCATCGTCATCCTCGGCCACGACAGCTGCGGCGCCGTTGCGGCGACCATCGACGCCCTCGACAAGGGCACGGTGCCGGGCGGGCACATCCGCAGCCTCGTCGAGCGGGTCGCTCCGTCGATCCTCATGGGCCGGGCCGAGGGCCTGTCCACCGTCGACGAACTCGAGGGCCGCCACGTCGTCGAGACGGGCAAGCTGCTCACGGATCGTTCGCGGATCATCGCCGACCGCATCGCCGACGGCCGCTGCGCCATCGTGGGCGTCACCTACAAGCTCGACGACGGCAAGGTGAGCCTGCGCGGCCACTTCGGCGACATCGGCGAGGCATCCGACAACTGAAGACGTGTGCACCTGCCGGTCACAACGATGTGACCGCAGGTCACAGCGACACGCCGACGGTGGTGTAGCCGTGCGCAGCCCGCGGCACATACCGTGGGGGGCGTGCTTGAACCGACCGGTCCTCTGCCCCCCGAGATCTACTGGCGACGACGCGTTCTCGCGATCGGAGTCTCGGTGGTCGTGCTGGCTCTGGTCATCTGGCTCGTCGTGGCGCTGACCGGCGGCGACGACCCCGATCAGAATCCCGAACCCGCAGCGGCGGAAGTGACGACCTCCGCCACCACGACGGCGGCCGATGCGTCCGCCGACGCGGCGTCCGCGAGCACCACTCGGAGCGGGGATGCCTCGGGTTCGTCCGGGTCGCGTGGTGCAGGGGGTTCGGCCTCGGAGGACGCGGACGACGACGATTCGTCCACGACCGCCACCACCTCCGCTGCTCCGGTTCCACCGGGGCAGTGCTCCGATCAGTCGCTCGCCGTGCGGGTCACGTCGGACGAGCCGAACTACCGGGTCGGTTCCGAACCCGATTTCACGATCGTCATCACCAACATCGGCACGTCGCCGTGCGAACGCGACCTCGGTGCGGGCCTTCAGCAGGTGCTCGTCTACAGCCTCGACGGCAACGAGCGGCTCTGGGCGAACACCGACTGCTTCCCCGAATCGACCGCCGACATCCGATCGCTCGATCCGGGCGACCAGGCGGCCTATTCCGTCAAGTGGTCGGCGACGACCTCCGAGCCCGGCTGCCAGGCGCCGCGCGAACCGGTCGGTCCCGGCGCGTACACCGTGGTCGGGCAGCTCGGCGGCCTGCGCAGCGTGCCCGAGCCGTTCAACATCACGCCCTGACCTGCGGATCGACGCTCGGCCGGTCGCGGTTCAGTCGTAGTGGTTGATGGCGGCTTCGGCGAGGCGCGACAGTCCCTCTCTGATGTACCGGGCCCACAGGGCGCCGACCCCGTCGACCGCCTGGAGATCGGCAGCGGTGGCGGCGAGCAGACCCTGCAGTGTGCCGAATGCACCCACGAGCCGGTTGATCTGCCGGGTCTGCAGGCGCGGCACCCGATGGAGCACGCGATAACCGCGGGGACTCATCGAGGTGTCGAGTGCCTCGATGGTGCCCGAATAGCCGAAGGCGCGGGCGAGGCTCGTCAGATCGAGCAGATCGACGTCGGTCAGGTGCGCGAGACGCTCGAGAGCCTGCTCGACCTCCTGCTGGGTGGGGACGTGCTCACCCGCCAGATAGTCGCGCACGATGAGCTGCCGGGCGAGCTGGTTGTCGCCGACGAGTTCCTCGAGCTGGAGGGCCAGCTGGCGACCGTCGGTCCCGAGTTCGAGCACGTCCTGCTCGATCTCCACGGACAGGCGGTGCATCATCTCGAGCCGCTGCGCCACGGTGAGCGCGTCGCGCAGCGTGACGATGTCCTCGATCTCGACCACGGACAACTGCCGGGTCACCTCGTCGAGGCGGGCCTTGTAGCGCTCGAGTGTCGCGACGGCCTGGTTGGCCCGGGACAGGATGGTCGCGGAGTCGTTGATGACGTGGCGGCGACCGTCGACGTACACGCTGACGATGCTCATCGACTGGCTGACCGAGACCACCGGATATCCGGTCTGGATCGCAGTGCGTTCCGCGGCGCGGTGCCGGGTTCCGGACTCCACGGTGGGGATGCTCGGATCGGGCACGAGCTGCACGTTGGCGCGCACGATGCGCGAACCGTCGGTGGACACCACCACGGCGCCGTCCATCTTCGACAGCTCCCGGAGTCGGGTGGGGGCGAACTCGACGTCGAGTTCGAAACCGCCGTCGCACAGCTCGGCGACCCTGTCGTCGAAACCGAGGACGATCAGGCCGCCCGTGCGGCCGCGGAGGATGCGTTCGAGACCGTCGCGTAGCGCGGTGCCGGGCGCCAGACGAGCGATGGTGTCGCTCAGCGTCGATGCCGGCGCCGACTCGGTCATCTGGACTTCCTTCCCCTGTGCGGTCTGCGGTCGTCGTCACAATGCGCGGACTCCCGGATCGGCGCCCCGACCGCGCAACTACATTACTTGCTTATGCGCAGCACCTGGACTTTGCCCGACGACCTCGTCGTTCCCGATCTGCCGGAAGATCATCCCGGCCCGGGTGCGCCGGTACCGCAGCATTGGAACAAGTGCTTCGGTTGTGGTGACGACCAGCCCCACGGCCTCGCGATGGAGTTCACGCTCGGCGAGGGTCTCGAGGTGCTCGGCCGGCTCGACGTCGCCACGCGCTACCAGGGCGGACCGGGGTTCATCCACGGTGGCATCCTCATGACGGCATTCGACGAGGTGCAGGGAATGGCGTGCAACGCCGCCCTGCGGACCGCCGTCGTCACCGGGCACTTCGAGACGGACTTCGCCCGTCCCATCCCGTTGGGTTCGGTGCTGGAGTTCCGCGCCCGCGTCGACGGCACGGTGCGCCGCAAGGTTTACACCAGCGCGGAGGCGCGCATCGTCGACGGTCCGCTGGCCGACCCGGACGTCGTGGTGGCGTCGTCGGTCGGGCTCTTCGTCGTCGTCGGGCACGAGCATTTCGCGAAGGGTCGTGACTACGCCGACGGGCTCCCGCAGAGCGAGCACGATATCTCCGCAGTCTGACGTCCCCGCAGTCTGGCATCTCCTTCGTTCGGGTGTTCTCGTTCAGGTCTCCGGCCCGTCGGGGAGCAGCGGAACACCCGGCCGGTGGTCGCGTCCGAGCAACGCGGCCGAGGTGACCGCGCCCGCGCCGTAGCGGGAGTGCAGATCGTCGAGAACCGCATCGAGAGCGTGCTGGTCGACGGCGCGGTGCGTTCGCGTGTCTCCGACAAGGTGACTCGGCGTGTCTCCGACAGCCTCGACCGGCTCGTCGAACGGCAGCTCGAGTTGCTCGACGCCTTCGCCGACGAGGTTCGTCACCGCGACCCCGACGAGGGTGAGACCGCGCTCGGCGATGAGCGGCAGGGTCTGTTCGAGCAGGTCGCGCGCCGCCGCCGACAGCAGATCGGTGCGTGCGGTGGCCCCGGGCAGCGTGTGGGAGCGGGTCGCGCGGGTGTGGTCGGCGAAGCGCATCCGCAGCACCACCGTGCGGCCGAGGCGACCGGCCCGGCGCATCCGCCGGCACACCCGGTCGACGAGCAGTTGCAGCGTCTCACCGACCGACTCGATGCTGTGCGGTCCGCGGCCGAGGGCGTGCTGCGCGCCCATCGAACTGCGCCGCCGATGCCGGACCGGACGTGGATCGTGGCCGATCGAGAGGGCGTGCAGGTGGCGTCCCGCTGCGCGTCCGAGCAGCGACACGAGATCGGACTCGGAGTGGGCGGCGACATCGGCCACGGTCCGCAGACCGTGCGCGTGCAGTTTTGCCGCCGTCACCTTGCCGACACCCCACAACCGCTCCACCGGCAACGGATGGAGGAACTCGAGTTCGGCGTGTGGAGGGACGAGCAGCAGTCCGTCGGGCTTGGCCACCCCGCTCGCGACCTTGGCGAGGAACTTGGTGCGCGCGACACCGACGGTGATCGGCAACCCCACCTCGTCGGCGACCGTGCGACGCAGACGTGCGGCGATGTCGACGGGGCTGCCGGCGATGCGCCCGAGACCGGAGACGTCGAGGAACGCCTCGTCGATGGAGATCCCCTCCACGATCGGTGTGGTGCGGTCGAAGATCGCGAACACGTCGCGGGACGCCTGCGTGTAGGCCTCCATGCGGGGAGGCACCGAGATCAGTCCCGGACACAGGGCGCGGGCGGCCCGGCCCGACATCGCGGTGACGATGCCGTGGGCCTTGGCCTCGTAGCTCGCCGCGAGTACGACACCCCCGCCCACGACGATCGGTCTGCCGCGCAGCCACGGATCGTCGCGCTGCTCCACCGACGCGTAGAACGCGTCGAGATCGGCGTGCAGCACCGTCGCTTCGGACACGAACACATGTTCGCACCTGCCGCCGACACCTCGGCAGGTCAGTGCCGCCGGCACCTCGGCAGGTCAGCGCGTGAGCGTCGACAGTGCCTGCGCCACGTTGGACACCTCGAACTTCTTCATGCCCTTCGGGACACCGTCGACATCGCGCGGAACCACCCCGCGGTCGAAGCCGAGCCGGCTCGCCTCTGCGAGGCGGCGACCCGCACCGACGACACGACGGACTTCCCCGGCGAGACCGACCTCGCCGAGAAGCACGGTGCCGGCAGGGACGGGTTGGTCGCGCACGGCCGAGGCGACGGCGAGCGCGAGCGCGAGGTCGGCGGACGGATCGGTGATCCGCATACCACCGACGGTGGAGGCGTAGACGTCGCAGTTGCCGAGCCGGCCGAGGCCGCAGCGACGCTCGAGCACCGCGAGCACCATCGCCACCCGCGCGGAGTCGAGGCCGCTCACGGCGCGTCGCGGCGACGGATTGTGGGTGGGCACCACGAGTGCCTGGACCTCACCGAGGAGCGGGCGTTTGCCGTCCATCGTGACCGTGACGGCGGTGCCGGGCACGGCCTCGTCGCGGTGCTGCAGGAACAACCCCGACGGGTCGCTCACCCCGACGATCCCGTCCTCGGCGAGTTCGAAGCAGCCCACCTCGTCGGCGGCCCCGAACCGGTTCTTCACCCCGCGCACCATGCGCAGTGTGGAGTGCTTGTCGCCCTCGAAGTGCAGCACCACGTCGACGAGGTGCTCGAGGGAACGCGGGCCGGCGACGGCGCCGTCCTTGGTGACGTGGCCGATGAGCAGCACCGGGATGCCGCTGGACTTCGCGAGGGAGGTCAGGGCGCTGGTGACCGCGCGGACCTGCGTGACGCCACCGGTGACGCCGTCGACGTCGGCGGCGAGCATGGTCTGGACCGAGTCGACGACCAGCAGGGTGGGTTTGACCTGCTCGACGTGCCCGAAGATCGTCGCGAGGTCGTTCTCGGCGGCGAGATAGACCCGGTCGTGCACGGCGCCGGTGCGGTCGGCGCGCAAACGCACCTGACCGGCCGATTCCTCGCCGGTGACATAGAGCGCGCGATCGGCTTCGCCGCGCAACGCCCAGCGGTGCACCACCTCGAGGAGAAGCGTGGACTTGCCGACACCGGGCTCACCGGCGAGCAGGACGACCGAACCGGGGACGACACCGCCACCGAGGACACGGTCGAGTTCGGGGATGCCCGTGGGCTTCGCGTGGGTGGACTTGCTGTCGATCTGCGACAGCGGGGTGGCCGGGGTGCTCGGCAGCACGGCGGCGGCACCGGCACGGGCGAGCGAGGTACCCGAGCGCGAGGCGACCGCGACCGGCTGCACGGGTGCTTCGTCCATCGACCCCCACGTTCCGCATTCGGGACAGCGCCCGACCCACTTCGCGACGGTGTGCGAGCAGTCGGAACAGCGGTAGAGGGTCTTGGTCTTTGCCACGGCCGGAGGATAGACGGTCGCACCGACACCGGAGCGGATGCGAGAAGGGCCCGGCCGAGCTGTGCTCGACCGGGCCCTTCTGTAGAAAGGTCCTAGTGTGCTTCGCCCACGATCGGCGAGAGATCCGACTCGTCGCGGGGGAGCTCCGGGCCGGCGTCGATCGGCACGGACAGCGTGATGTCGCCGGCCTCTTCGAACGTGAAGGTCACGGGAATGGTCAGGCCCGGGCGGACACCCTCGGAGAGGTCCACGAGCTCGACGTTGTTGGCGACGGCATCCGGAGCCGGGGAGGGGGTCTCCTCGGTGCTGTCCGGACGCGGCGACTCGTCGACCTCCTCGACGAGGGCGGCGTTCTCCTCGGAGACACCGGCGACCACGGAGGACTGCGGCGGAACCTCGAGGCGGGCACCCGTGACCGAGGCTGCGAAATCGGTGGAGATACCGGTGAGCCGATCACCGACGTACGGGTCGAGGTTGACGATCGTGAAGCCGAGCTGGGCGGTGCCGCCGGGCTCGATGCTGTACTCCTCGGAGTTCGGGTAGATCACGTGCACGTTGCGCAGCGCGAGGCTGCCGGCGTCCACGTTGGAACCGTTGATGGCCGCGACCTGGGTCGAGGTCTGGGTGATCTGACCGGCGCTGCACGCGGACATCGTGAGCGCCGCTCCCGCGGCAAGGGCGAGAGCGGTCACGACTCGACGAGTCGGCGCTTTGAGAGCAGTCACGGGTTCCTCCACTCGAGTAAGGCTCGCAATCCACTAGGCAGAGTAGTAGTTCCCGAGTGCGCTGTGTACGTCGGGGCCGGATCTCGTGCGGATTCGCACCCGGAAGACAAGATCGACAGGCCTCGGCGGACGAGTGTGTCGGAGGTCACCCGATACACGGAAGAGACTGCCTGTCAAGCCCTACGCTCACCGCTCGGTGCCCCTGACCTGCACCGTTGACGCGAGGGCGATGTGGTCACGTGTTAAACTGGGAGAATCGAAAGGGGCACGGGACACATGATTTTCAAGGTCGGAGACACCGTCGTATACCCCCATCACGGTGCGGCGCTGATCGAAGCAATCGAAACACGCACCATCAAGGGTGAGCAGAAGGAATATCTGGTTCTGAAAGTCGCGCAGGGCGACCTGACGGTCCGGGTACCTGCAGAGAACGCGGAGTACGTCGGAGTTCGCGACGTCGTCGGGCAGGAAGGCCTCGACAAGGTTTTCCAGGTGCTGCGCGCACCCCACACGGAAGAACCCACCAACTGGTCACGGCGGTACAAGGCCAACCTCGAGAAGCTGGCCTCCGGCGATGTCAACAAGGTCGCAGAAGTTGTGCGCGACCTGTGGCGCCGGGAGCAGGACCGCGGCCTGTCCGCAGGTGAGAAGCGGATGCTCGCCAAGGCGCGTCAGATCCTCGTCGGTGAGCTCGCGCTCGCCGAGGGCACCGACGACGTCAAGGCGGAAACCATGCTCGACGAGGTTCTCGCCGCCGCTTCCTGACGCGCGAGACATCGGCAAACTGCACATGAGCGATCGCAACGGGCCGGTCGTCGGAATTCTTCCGGCGGCCGGCCGCGGTGTTCGCCTGGGAGAACCACTGCCCAAGGCGTTCGTGGAACTGGACGGCCGCACGATGCTCGACCGCTCGGTCGAGGCGATGCTCGCCTCGGCGGTGGTCGATCGCGTGGTGATCGTCGCGCCGCCCGAACTGGCGGCGACGCCGGCGGACCGGCTCGTCGGTGAGTCGTTCGCCGACCGGGTCACCGTCGTCGCGGGTGGCGCCGAGCGCGCCGACTCGGTGCGCGCGGGTCTCGCGGCGGCATCGGGCGCTCGGTTCGTGCTGGTCCACGACGCCGCGCGTGCGCTCACCCCCGCCGATCTGTTCGTCCGGGTCGTCGACGCGTTGCGGGCCGGAAGCAACGCGGTGATCCCCGTTCTGCCTGTCGTCGACACCATCAAGAGCGTCGACGCCGACGGGACCGTCACCGGAACTCCCGACCGGTCCACCCTCCGCGCGGTACAGACCCCGCAGGGGTTCGACGTCGACCTGCTCGAGCGGGCCAACCGCGATGCGGCCGACGCGACCGACGACGCGGGACTCGTCGAGCGGCTCGGGGAGCGGATCACCACGGTCGCAGGCGACCCTCTCGCTTTCAAGATCACCACCCCGCTGGACCTGGTGCTGGCACGGACCGTGCTCGCGTCCGGCGTCCGCACCGAGAAGGAGATGTGAGCATCGTGCGTGTCGGCATCGGAACGGACGTCCATCCCGTGGAGGCCGGACGGCCGTGCTGGATGGCCGGTCTGCTGTTCGAGGACGCCGACGGGTGCGCGGGTCACTCGGACGGGGACGTCGCCGCGCACGCTCTGTGCGATGCGGTGCTCTCGGCCGCCGGTCTCGGCGATCTCGGATCGGTCTTCGGCACAGGGCGCCCCGAGATGGCCGGCGCCTCCGGTGTCGCCATGCTCGGTGAGGTGCGCCGCCTGCTCGCGGACGCCGGCTGGGTGGTGGGCAATGCCGCCGTGCAGGTGATCGGGAACCGTCCGAAGATCGGGCCGCGGCGCGAGGAGGCACAGGCGGTGCTGTCCGAGGCGCTCGGAGGTCCGGTCTCCGTGTCGGCGACCACCACGGACGGTCTCGGGCTCACGGGCCGGGGAGAAGGTGTGGCCGCGGTTGCGACCGCACTGGTCCTGGCACAGCAGGACGAGCGGTAGGATCGACGGTCGTGACCTTGCGCTTATACGACACCGAATCGCGGGCCGTGCGGGATTTCGAACCGCTGGTCCCCGGCCAGGCCTCGGTGTACCTGTGTGGGGCCACCGTCCAAGGCGAACCCCATATCGGGCACGTACGCAGCGGAGTTGCGTTCGACGTGCTCCGTCGGTGGCTCTCCACCAAGGGCCTCGATGTCTTGTTTGTGAGAAATGTCACAGACATCGAGGACAAGATCCTCCGCAAGGCTGCTGAGGCAGGTCGGCCGTGGTGGGAGTGGGCCGCGACCTACGAGCGTGCCTTCAACCGCGCCTACGACGCGCTCGGTGTGCTTCCTCCTTCGGTGGAACCCCGTGCGACCGGCCACATCACGCAGATGGTCGAACTCATCCAGCGCCTCATCGACGCCGGGCACGCCTACGCGGCCGACGGCGACGTCTACTTCGACGTACTGAGCTACCCCGAATACGGTGCTCTCTCCGGACACCGCATCGAGGACGTCCACCAGGGTGAGAGCGCCGGACTCGGCAAACGCGACCCCCGCGACTTCACGCTGTGGAAGGCCGAGAAGCCCGGTGAGCCCTCGTGGCCCACCCCGTGGGGACGCGGCCGCCCCGGCTGGCATCTCGAGTGCTCCGCGATGGCGGGCTTCTATCTCGGCGGCACCTTCGACATCCACTGCGGAGGCATGGACCTCGTCTTCCCGCACCACGAGAACGAGATGGCCCAGTCCCGCGCCGCCGGCGACGGCTTCGCCCGCTACTGGCTGCACAACGGCTGGGTGACGATGGGCGGCGAGAAGATGTCGAAGTCGCTCGGCAACGTGCTGTCGATTCCCAACGTGCTCGCTCGCGTCCGGCCGCAGGAACTGCGCTACTACCTCGGCAGTGCCCACTATCGTTCGATGCTCGAATACTCCGACGACGCGCTCGCCGAAGCGGCTGCCGCGTACCGGGGACTCGAATCGTTCGTGCTCAAGACCCGCGACCGTGCGGGGGAGGTGCCCGTGGGCGAGTGGACCGAGGCCTTCGCCGAAGCGCTCGACGACGACCTCGGTGTCCCCAAGGCGCTCGCGGAGATCCACCGCAAGCGCAGCGAGGGCAACAAGGCGCTCGACAACGGCGATCTCGACACGGCCGTGCAGATCGCCTCGCAGGTCCGGAGCATGCTCGGCATCCTCGGTGTCGACCCGCTCGACGAGCACTGGTGCTCCACCGGTGATTCCGGATCGGCCGCGCTCGCGGCACTCGATGTGCTGGTCAGAGCGGATCTCGAACGCCGCACGACCGCCCGGGCCGAGAAGAACTGGGCGGTGGCCGACGAGGTGCGGGACCGCCTCGCAGCTGCGGGGGTCGAAGTGACCGATACGCCCAACGGACCCGAGTGGTCTCTGAAAGCAGGACAGTGATGGCAGGCAATTCTCAGCGTCGCGGCGCTATTCGTAAGGGCGGCACGAAGAAGGGCCAGGTCGTCGGGTCCGGTGGGCAGCGGCGACGCGGCCTCGAACCGCGTGGCGCCACCCCCAGGGCCGAGGACCGGCCCTACCACCCTGCCGCACGGCGTGCCCGGGCCGCAGCCAAGGCTGCCGACCCGCGTGGCGGCGGCGGTCGTCGTCCCGCAGCCGGCCGGAAGGCCGAGGACGGGCCGGAGATGGTGCTCGGCCGCAATCCGGTCGTCGAGTGCCTGCGTGCCGGTGTGCCCGCGACCGCTCTGTACGTCGCCCTCGGTGCCGAGGCCGACGAGCGGCTCAAGGAAGCCGTGCAGCGCTCGGCCGAGATGGGCATCTCGATCCTCGAGGTCTCGCGTTCCGAGCTCGACCGTATGTCGTCGAACGGGATGCACCAGGGCATCGGTCTGCAGGTGCCGCCGTACCGCTACGCGCACCCCGACGACCTGCTCGCCCGTGCCGCGGAGAACCACGAACGTCCGCTGCTCGTGGCCCTCGACAACATCTCCGATCCGCGCAATCTCGGCGCGGTGATCCGTTCGGTCGCGGCCTTCGGCGGCCACGGTGTGGTCATCCCGCAGCGCCGTTCGGCGTCGGTGACGGCCGTGGCATGGCGCACGAGTGCCGGTGCCGCAGCGCGACTGCCCGTCGCGCGTGCCACCAACCTCACGCGCACGCTCAAGGACTGGCAGTCCCGCGGTGTCCGCGTCGTCGGCCTCGATGCCGGCGGCGACACCAACCTCGACGACTTCGACGGCACCGATCCCGTCGTCGTGGTCGTGGGCTCGGAGGGCAAGGGACTCTCGCGCCTGGTGCGGGAGACCTGCGACGCCGTTCTCTCCATCCCGATGGCCGGAGATGTCGAGTCGCTCAACGCCTCCGTCGCAGCGGGTGTGGTCCTCGCCGACATCGCGCGGCAGCGCCGGGCCTGACAGGACTGTGCGGCAGTCGGGCCTGACAGGACTGCGCGGCAGTCGGGCCTGATCGAGTCCGCCCGATCTGTAGTCGCGAGGGCCTAGTCTGTCCTCGTGGTCGCATCCCTGCCGTTCCGTACGAAGGTGTTCGCGTTCCTCGGACGCTTCGCCGACAAGTCCATCGCCGAGGCGTCCGTCGACGAGATCCCGGCACGTCGTGCTGCACGCGCGAAGCTGCTGTCGTCCCCGGTCGGACGGCTGATCTCGGGACGGACGCATCCGGGCGTGCGGATCGAGGACCGATGGGTCGATCTCGAGCACGAGGCGATCGACGATCTCGCACCCGAGGACTCCGCGGTCCGGACCCGTCTGCGGATCTATCGGCCCTCCGCGCGGACGAAGGGTCCGCTGCCCGTCGTTCTGCTGTTCCACGGCGGCGGGTGGGTGCTCGGCAATCCGGAGCAGAACGAGTGGTGGGCGAGCCACACGGCCGCGCGGACCCCGTGCGTCGTGGTGTCCGTGGACTACCGGCTCGCCCCCGAACATCCCTATCCCGCAGCGGTGCTGGACTCCTGGTCGGCGTTCCGGTGGGTCGTCGCACACGCTGCGGAGCTCGGCGGTGATCCGTCCCGCGTCGTGGTCGCCGGTGACAGTGCCGGAGGCAACCTCGCCGCGGTCGTCGCCGATGTGGCCGGACGCTCGGGCGGTCCACTGCCGGTCGGTCAGCTGCTGTTCTATCCGGCGACGGAGATGGAGGAGGAGTTCCCGTCGGAGCGGCAGTTCGCGAACGCTCCCGTGCTCACCTCCCGTGGCATGCGGGCGTTCGTGCGTCTGTATCTGGCCGGCGCCGACCCGTACGCACCGACCGCGGCCCCGCTGCGCGGCACGCTCGCCGGTGCCGCCGTACCGGCCCTCGTCCAGATCGCCGGGCACGACCCGTTGCGCGACAACGCCGTTCGATATGCCGCGGCGCTCAGGGACAAAGGCGGCGACGTCACGGAGACCGATTATCCCGACACCGTGCACGGCTATCTCAGCCTGCCCGGCATCTCGCCGCCCGCGACACGGGCACTCGACGAGGCGATCGCCGTCGTGCGTCGGGTGACGGCCACCGACCCGACCGACGAGGACGACGCGTCCGTGCGGTCGCGCGCCTGACCGTCACACCGCGGCGATCACCGCACCGGCACGAACCGCACCCGCTGTCCGGGACGCAGTTGCGCCGCGACCGGCAGATCGGCGGCGACCGCCACCGCGGCCACCGGATAGCCGCCGGTGACGGGATGGTCGACGAGGAACAGCACCGGATGCCCGTCCGGCGGTATCTGCAGCGACCCGGGAACCATGCCCTCGCTGGGCATCTCCTCGTGCCGTGCACGGTGCAGGCGACCCGGACCGTGGAACCTGATGCCCACCCGATCGAGTTCCGATGTCACCGTCCAGGTCTCGTGGAACAGTGCCCGCAGTGATCCGGGTGTGAACCAGTCGTCGCGCGGGCCGGGCCGTACCCGGATCTCCACGGGGTCGTCCATCGGCGGCGGTGGTGGGAACTGCTCCTCGTCGGGCAGGGGGCCCGACATCGCCCCGACGAGCAGACTGTCGCCGGCGCGAACCGGTGACGGTCCGGTGTTCGACAGGGTGTCGGTGGACCTGCTGCCGAGCACCTCCGGCACATCGATGCCGCCGCGCACCGCGAGGTAGGTCCGCAGTCCTTCGTTCGGGACGCCGATCCTCAGCACGTCGTCGTTGTGGAGGGTGATGCGCGCCCAGTCGCCGACCGGCCGGTCGCACACGGTCACGTCGGCGCGGGCGCCGGTCACGGCCACGATCGTCTCGCCGACGCTGCGGACGACGAGACCGCCGCCGGTCACCTCGAGTGTCGCCGCGTCCGGTTGGTTCCCCACGAGCCGGTTCGCGGCGTCGTGTGCGCGCCGGTCGGCGGCACCGGACCGGGTGAGGCCCGAGGAGCCGTGACCGGGACGTCCGCGATCCTGGACCGTCGTGAGCATTCCGCCGGAGATCACATCGAACCACGCCACGATGTTCATTCTCACTCACCGGCTTCGATCACACGGCCGGACTCCGGCCGAACGATCGCGTTAGGTTCGAAGAAGAGCGAGAACGGAGGTGACGATCGTGGACGAAGTGAACGTGCGTGCGGCGACGACACGACTGGTCGAGAGGGCCGTCGAGGCCGACGACCTGCAGGCGGCGCACGACGCCGTGGCGGAACTGAGCGTCGAGCAGGTGGTCGACGTGCTCGAACGGCTCGGCCGGACGGGCCGCGCGGTGCTCTACCGGCTCCTGCCGAAGGACCGGGCGATCGACGTCTTCGAGCAGCTCGACCCGAGCATGCAGAGCGAACTGCTCCGTGGGCTCCGCGACGACCAGGTGGCCGCGATCTTCGCCGGCCTCGAGCCCGACGACCGGGTGGAACTGCTCGACGAGTTGCCCGCGACGGTCGCGTCGACCCTCATGCGCGGTCTGCCGCCCACCGACCGCGAGGTGACCGCCACGATCCTCGGTTATCCGCAGCGGGCGATCGGCCGGCGGATGAGCCCGGCCTTCGTGTCGTTGCGGCAGGACATGACGGTGGAGCAGGCGATGGACGCCGTGCGTCGTCGGCTGGATGACGCGGAGACGGTGTACACGCTGCCGGTGGTGGACGACGGTCGTGTGCTCGTCGGGGTGGTCGGTCTGCGCGAGCTGATGAGTGCGACTCCGGGAACGGTGGTCGCCGACATCATGAGCGAGCCCTACTGGGCGCGCGTGACCGACGACGCCGAGGAGTCCGCGCGTCGCTGCGCCGAACTCAAACTGCTGGCGTTGATCGTCGTCGACAGCGAAACCAGGCTGGTGGGCATCCTGACCGTCGACGACGCCCTACGGATCCTCGAGGCCGCCGACAGTGAGGACCAGGCACGCATCGGCGGTACCGAGCCGCTGCGCCGGCCCTATCTCGCGACACCCGTCGGGCAGTTGGTGCGCTCCCGGGTGGTGTGGTTGCTCGTGCTGGCCCTCGGCGCGACCCTCACGGTCCAGGTCCTCGAGGTGTTCGAGTCGACCCTCGGTCAGGTGGTCACCCTGGCGTTGTTCGTGCCGCTGATCATCGGCACCGGGGGCAACACCGGCAACCAGGCCGCCACCACCGTCACCCGCGCGCTGGCGCTCGACGACGTGACACCCCGCGACATCGGCGGGGTGATCGCCCGCGAGTTCCGGGTGGGCCTGTCCCTCGGTGTCCTGCTGGGTTCGGTGGCGTTCGTCCTGACGTCTCTGGTCTACGACTCGTCGGTGGGTGCGGTGATCGGCCTGACCCTGGTGAGCATCTGCACTCTCGCCGCCACGGTCGGTGGTGCGATGCCGTTGGTGGCCAAATCGATCCGCGCCGACCCGGCGGTCTTCTCCAATCCGTTCATCACGACCTTCGTCGACGCGACCGGCCTGGTGATCTACTTCCTCATCGCGAAGGCCGTGCTCGGTATCTGACCCCTGCGAAGGGTCGGATCAGATCGCGACGAAGCGCACCGCACAGCCCGGCCGCAGCAGCGCCGCAGGGGCCCGGTCCGGTTGCCACAGCGGAGCATCGGAGGTTCCGATGAGCTGCCATCCTCCGGGCGATTTCCGCGGGTAGACACCCGAGAACTCGCCTGCGAGCCCCACGGCGCCGGACGGGACGGACGTGCGCGGCGAACTGCGGCGCGGCACGTGCAAGCGCGAATCCCCGCCGGTGAGATACGCGAAGCCGGGCGCGAACCCACCGAAGGCGACCGTCCAGAGGCTGCCGGTGTGGGCGGCGATCACGCCGTCCGCGCCGAGGCCGGTCAACTCGCCGACCTCCTCGAGATCGGTCCCGTCGTACCGGACTTCGAGCGTCACCTCCTCGACGTCGATGTCGTCCCCGGACACCGGTGCGGTGGTGGTGACCCACTTGTGCACGACCTGCAGACCGGTCTCCGACGGATCGAAGCACACCAGCAGTGTCCGCGCCGCCGGCACGAGATCGACGACGCCACGCGGCCGCTCACGGTCGAGTGCCCGGAAGTGGGCGAGAACGTCGTCGAGGGAATCGAATTCGGCGAGCAGTGCACTGTCTCCGGCACGAAGGATTCTCATGGGTGGACCTCGCG
This sequence comes from Rhodococcus sp. PD04, assembly GCF_035918275.1. Classification (NCBI taxonomy): domain Bacteria; kingdom Bacillati; phylum Actinomycetota; class Actinomycetes; order Mycobacteriales; family Nocardiaceae; genus Rhodococcus; species Rhodococcus sp. PD04. The sequence continues at coordinate 558,298 of NZ_CP142143.1, forward strand.
GTGTCGGGCGTTCACACGAACGCCCGGATGTCGATCTTCTCGGCGTCGAGGAGGCGGCGCACGGCGACGGCCATCGCCGTGGCGTCGGGGGAGTCGCCGTGGATGCACACCGACTGCGCGTTCACGCGGACGTCGCTGCCGTCGACCGCGGTGACCACCCCCTCGGTGACCATGCGCAGGACCCGCTCGGCGATCTCGTCCGGATCGTGCAGTACCGCACCGGGTTCGCGCCGGGAGACGAGCGTCCCCTCGGGGGTGTAGGCGCGGTCGGCGAACGCCTCGGTGACCACCCTCAATCCGGCCCGTTCGGCCTCCTCGAGAAAGACGGAGTCGGGTAGTCCGAGGACGGGCAGTGAGGCGTCGTAAGCGCGCACCGCATCCACGACCGCGCGGGCCTGCTCGCGGTGATGGACGATCGCGTTGTACAGCGCGCCGTGGGGTTTGACGTAGCTCACCGCCGAGCCCGCCGCCCGGGCGAGACCGTCGAGCGCGCCGATCTGGTAGATGATCTCGGCGGTGAGATCCGCCGACGGCACCTCGATGAACCGGCGACCGAAACCGCCGATGTCGTTGTATCCGACCTGGGCGCCGATCCGTACCGCGCGCTTCGCGGCGCCGTGGCAGGTGCCCAGCAGCGTCGCCGGGTCGCCGGCATGGAATCCGCACGCCACGTTGGCGCTGGTGACGATGTCGAGCATGGTCTCGTCGTCGCCGAGACGCCACTGGCCGTAGCTCTCGCCGAGGTCGCTGTTGAGGTCGATGCGGGTCACGACCCGAGTCTAGGCGGGCTCAGAAAACCGTTCCGACGTCGCGGACGACGATGTCGTCGAGGGCGCGTTCGACGACCGCGGCGATCGTCATCGACGGGTTGCACGCGGCGGTGTTGCCCGGCATGAGGGCGCCGTCGAGCACGTACAGCCCGCGCTGGCCGAACACTCGGCCCTCGAGATCGCACACCGTGCCCATGCTCGCGCCGCCGAGCGGATGCCAGGTCGACGGGACGATCGAGTTGGTGTCGGTGAGGATGCTGCGTTCGCCGGCGATGCGGCGCACGGTGGGGTCGATGTGACTCGTCTGCAGCACCGAGTCCCCTTCGTGCGGCCAGCGCAGGACGGCGTCGTCGCGAGCGGCGTCGTAGACGAAGTGCCCGCGACCCGCACTGACGCCGTAGCCCACCAGTACGGTGCTGCGCATGTCGATCCCGTAGAAGCCGGGGATGGAGGCCTGGACGACGGTGTACGCGGAGTTCGGGTCGTCCCAGTTCTTGCTGCCGTAGACGACGGGGCCGCCCTGCACCGCGCCGAACTCCTCCTCGAGGTTCGTCCAGAGGTAGATGCGGTCGGCGTTCGAACCCCAGCCCCGGCCGACGCCGTCGGGCAGGTCGGAGATCAGATCCTTCGCGGCGGCCTTCATCAGCAGCCGGGTGGTGTTCATGGTGCCCGCGGACAGCACCAGCGCGTCGGTGGTGAGGATCTTGTTCTCGACGACGGCACCGGAGGTGTCGATGTGGTCTACGTGCACCGTCCACCGGCCGTCCTTGCGACGCTCGATGTCGGTGACCTCGTGCTGCGTCGCGACGGTCACCAGACCGGTGGCCTCGGCCTCCGCGATGTAGGTGACGTCGACGGAGTGCTTGCCGCCGTTGTTGACACCCATCGCGCCCGACCCGTCGGTGTAGGCCGGGGCCATCTCGCCGCGGAGTTCGGCGAGCGCGTAGTTCCAGTCGATCGGCATCGGGATCTTGTCGATCGGGAGGCCGGCCTTCCGCACACGGTCGGCGAAGATGCGTGAGGTCGCGTAGTTGGGGCTGTCGACGAGTTCGTCGGGCGCCACGGCCAGGCGCAGCATCTGTGCGACGCGCGGGTAGTGGACACGGTCCATGCGCGTCCAGTCGAGTTCGTTCGGGAAGTTGGCGTTGAACACCGCTTCCTCGGGTTGCAACGTCATGCCCTGGTAGACGAGCGATCCGCCACCGACACCGGCGGCGCACAGGGCCGTCATGTTCTCGCCGACGCACGCCTCGACCAGACCGGTGTAGGGCTCGAAGGCGAGGTGGCGGCCGAACACCTCGGGGTTCGACCGGTGCCACAGGAACCGCTTGTCGGGGTTGTCGACGCGGGGGAAGGTGTTCGCGTTCGGTCCGGTGGGCCACCGGATGCCGCGCTCGAGCATGTGCACGCGTACGCCGGCCCGGGCCAGCCGCAGGGCGGTCACACCACCGCCGAAACCGGTGCCGATGACGACCACGCGGTGTTCCTCGTGGGTGAGCGGCACGTTGTTCACGCGGGCGGGGATGCCGGGCGCTGCGTGGGCACCCGCGGTGCCGGTGAGGGCGAGTCCGGCGGCCGCGGCCGCTCCCGTCAGGAAGGAACGACGCGTGACATGCTGCACTCTCTACCCCCGATGTCTGTGACGTCCCGTTACCGGAACAATCCGGGGAATCTAGGCAGGCATCGCGGAGCGCGTCAAGATCACATCCCGCTGGTCGCGGAGTCAGGCGGTCGCGGCGACCCGTCCGGACCCGCGCCGGTTGCGAGCGGTGCCGATCACGCGGCAGATCATGTAGATGACGAACGCGATCGTCGTGATGAACGCCGAGACCGGCACGCCCGGTGCCAGGGCGAGCAGGATGCCGCCGACCGCCGAGATCTCCGCGAAGACCACCGACAGCACCGTGGCGGCGAGCGGCCCGCTGACCACCCGGGCGGCCGCGGCGGCCGGGGTGATGAGCAGCGCCATCACCAGCAGCGCGCCGACGATCTGCACACCGAGTGCGGCGGTGACGCCGACGAGCACCGCGAACACGATCGACAACGCGCGTACCGGGACGCCGCGTGCAGCCGCGACCTCTGGGTCGGTGCTGGCGAACAGGAGCGGACGGTAGATCACCAGCAGCGTGAGGATGACGACGGCAGCGCACCCGGCGAGCAGAGCGATGCCGGTACCACCGGGCGCCACGATCTGGCCGGTGAGCAACGAGAAGGCGGCACCGGTACGCCCGTCGTAGGCCCACAGCAGCAGAACGGCGAGACCGAGGCCGAAGGCCATCACCACGCCGATGACGGAGTCGCGTTCGCGGGCACGTGTTCCCAGGACCCCGAAGAGGATCGCGGCGATCACGGCACCCGCGACCGCACCGATCCCGACGGAGACCCCGATGATGAGCGCCGCCGCGGCACCGGTGAGCGACAGTTCGGAGGTGCCGTGCACGGAGAACGCCATCTGACGGCTGATGATCAGCGGGCCGATCACGCCGGCGAGCAGGCCGAGGATCGCACCGGCGACGAGCGCCTGCTGCACGAAATCGTACTGCAGGAGTTCGACGGTGGTCTCCACGTCGAACATCCGCCCGAGGGCGTCGCTGAACTTGCTGCTCATTCGTGGTCCTCGTGATCGTGGTGGACGCCTTCCCCGGGGCGCAGTCCGCCTGCGCTGCCGAGCGCGTCGATTGCGTCGCCGGTGCCGACGACGACCAGGCGGCCGCGCATCTCGAGCACCTCGACGTCGGTGCGGTAGAGCTCGGAGAGCACCTGCGAGGTCATCACCTCGGCGGGGGTGCCGATGCGGAACTGGCCGTCGACGAGGTACAGCACGCGATCCACCAGCGGCAGGATCGGGTTGATCTCGTGGGTGACGAAGAGGACGGAGGTGTCGTGGTCGCGGCGGCGCCGGTCGATCAGCGCCGACACCAGGTGCTGGTTGGCGAGATCGAGACTGAGCAACGGCTCGTCGCACAGGAGTACGCGCGGATCTCCCACGAGAGCCTGCGCGATGCGCAGCCGCTGCTGCTCACCGCCGGAGAGCGTGCCGATCGGGGCTCCCGCATAGGTCTCGGCGCCGACCTGGGCGAGTGCGTCGTCGACCGCGATGCGGCGCCGTCGGCGCGTGCGCAGGCCGGTGCCCCAGCGGTGTCCGTCCATGCCGAGGCCGACGAGATCGCGTCCCCGCAGCGGGACGCCCTCGTCGAGGGACTTCTGCTGCGGCACGTAGCCGACGTGGGAGTTCCCGGTCCGGATGGGTTGCCCGGCGATCGTCGCGGATCCGGAGGTGAGCGGGAGCTGACCGAGCAGCACCTTGAGCAGCGACGTCTTGCCGGCACCGTTCGGTCCGAGGACGGCCAGGAACTCGCCGGGTTCGACGACGAGGTCGAGCCCCTCCCAGAGGACGCGATCGCCGAACGACAGCCGGGCATCGCGGAGTTCGACGGTGGGTGTGCGGTCGGATGGAGGAGGTGTCACCGAAGTCCGTGTTCTCGATCGGATGGTCAGGAAGCGGTCTCGAGCGCGGCGGCGAGGGTCTCGGCGGTCCGGGCCTGCCACTGAATGTAGTCGACACCTTCGGGCAGGGTTTCGAAAACCTCGACCACGGGGATGCCCGACGACTCTGCTGCCGTGCGCATCTCGCGGCTGATCCGGTCCTCGGTCTGCGGGTTGTAGATCAGGACGCGAACCTGCTTGTCGACCAACAACTGCCGTGTCGCCGCGATCGACGCCGGGGACGGATCGGTGCCGTTCTCGATGGCGTTGGTGAAGTCCGGGGGAGTGACGTCGTCGAGCATCGCGGCCGCGACGAGGTAATGGCCGATCGTCTCGGTCTGGGCGACGGGTGCATCGCGGTGCGTGTCGGCGAGCGTGTCGACGACATCCGCGACGTAGTGCAGGTTCTCGTGGAAGGCCGCGGCGTTGGCCTCGTAGACGGCGGCACCGTCGGGATCGAGTCCGGTGAGTTGCTCGGCGACGGCGTGCGCGACGGCGTCGGCGGTCGCGAGGTCGTACCAGACGTGCTCGTTGATGCCGCCGTGGTCGTGACCCTCGTGCGAGTGCCCGTCGCCGGCGACGTCGGCATCGGACGCCTCACCGCTGTCGTGTGAGTGGTCCTCGGAAGCGGTTGTCTCCGAAGTGCTCTCGGCGGCGTCATCGGAGCCGTCCTCGTCGCCGTGATCGTGCCCGGCGTGCAGATCCGAGTACGCGCCGGATTCGAACAGGGCGAAGGCCTCCACGACCGCGGGCCTGTCCCCGGTGGCGTCCAGGATGTCGTCGACGAAGTGGTCGTAGCCACCGCCGTTGTAGACGACGAGCGAGGCGTCGGAGATCGCCGCGGCGTCGAGGGGGCTGGCCTCGTAGGAATGCGGGTCGGCGTTCGGTTCGGTGATGAGCGAGCGGACCTCGACGCGGTCTCCGGCGACGGCCTGCGCGATCGACCCCCACACGTTCGTGGAGGCGACGACGCTGATCTCGTCATCGTCGGCGGCGCCGGAGGTACCGGTGCCGCACGCGGCGAGTGCGGTCGCGCAGGCTACGGCGGCGGCTGCGAGGGCCGTGCGGGAGGACAGTCGCACAGTTCTTCTCCTGAGGATCGGCGGTCTTCGACGAACGGGGTCCGGAACGACCGAGCGACCGACCCAAACGTTATTGGTAACCGTTACCGTTCCACTTTAGCGGACGGCGCCGAGCCCTCCTACCGTCCCTGGGTGGTCGTGACCATGGACACAGGACTACGGTCCTCTCATGTCCAGGTCTCGTCAGCCGCGCCGACAGGCGACCCTGGCGTCGATTGCCGCCGAGTTGAAGATCTCCCGCACCACGGTCTCGAACGCGTACAACCGCCCCGACCAGTTGTCCGCCGAGCTACGCGAACGCGTCCTCGAAGTCGCAAAACGACGCGGATATGCCGGCCCGGATCCGATGGCGCGGTCGCTGCGCACCCGCAAGGCGGGAGCCGTGGGGGTCCTGCTCACCGAAGCGTTGAGCTACTCCTTCCGGGATCCCGCCGCCATGAGCTTCCTGTCGGGACTGTCCGAGGCCTGCGAAGCGGCCGGACAGGGACTGCTGCTCATCCCCGCCGGACCGGGCCGGACCGACGACGAGGCCGCACAGGTCGTGCACCGCTCGTCCGTCGACGGGTTCGTCGTCTACTCGGTCCCCGCCGAGGACCCCTATCTCGCGGCCGTGCTCGAACGGCACCTCCCGGTCGTCGCGTGCGACCAGCCGCGCGGTCTCGAGAACACCCCCGTGGTGGGCATCGACGACCGGCGGGCGATGCGCGATCTCGCCGCCCACCTCATCGAACTCGGCCACCGCCAGATCGGCATGCTGTCGATGCGCCTCGGCCGCGAACGGCACGACGGGGTCGTCGACCTGTCGACCCTCGAATCCGGTGCCTTCCACGTGCAGCGCGAACGCATCCGCGGCGTCCAGGACGCCATGAGCGCTGCAGGTCTGGCCCCCGAAACGCTCACCGTCGTCGAGCGCTACACCCACACCGCGGAGGACGGCCTGTCCGCCGCGGCACAGATCATGCGCGTCAACCCGCGGATCACCGCACTCGTGTGCACCACCGACGTGCTCGCGCTCGGTGCCCTCGCCTGGGCCAACCAGATGGGTCTCGACGTGCCCGGGCACCTGTCGATCACCGGCTTCGACGGCATCGACGAAGCGATCCGCGAAGGTCTCACGACCGTGCGCCAACCGCAGAAGGACAAGGGGAGGCGTGCCGGCGAACTGCTCCTCGCCGCCCCCTCGCACTCCGGCGTGCCCGCGCTCGAGACCCTGGGAACCCAACTGTGGTTCGGTGCCACCTCGGGCCGGGTCGAGAGCGAGTGGTACGCCGAGTGACCGGGCGGCCCCGCTCCTAGGTCAGCGCTGCCGGTCGCCCATGGCCTTCGCGCCCGACAGCAGTTGTGCGCAGCGCAGCAGACCGATGTGGCTGTACGCCTGCGGGTGGTTGCCCAGCGCACGCTCCGCGACGGGGTCGTACTCCTCGCTGAGCAGGCCGGTCGGTCCGGCCGCCGCGACCAGCTGCGCGAACAGGGCCTCGGCGTCGTTGCGCTGCCCGATCAGCAGGTAGGCCGCGACGAGCCACGCCGCGCACAGGTGGAAGCCGCCTTCGGCGCCCGGCAGACCGTCGTCGCTGTGGTAGCGGTAGACGGTCGCGCCGCTGCGCAGCTCCCGTTCGGTGGCCTGCACGGTCGCGCGGAACCGTTCGTCCTGCGGGTCGACGAGTCCGGTGAGGCCGATGAACAGGGTGGCCGCGTCGAGATCGGTGCCGTCGTAGGCCGAGGTGAACGACTGGACCTCGTCGTTCCAGCCCTTCTCGGTGACCTCCTCGGCGATCTCGTCGCGCAGCGCCGCCCAGCCCTCGCCGGCGGTCCGGCCGAACTTCTCGGCGAGCGTCAGTGCCCGGTCGACGGTCAGCCACCCCATGACCTTCGAGTACACGTGGTGGCGGGGTGCGTGGCGGATCTCCCAGATGCCGTGGTCCGGTTCGAACCAGCGCCGTTCGACCGCGGTGACCATCGAGCAGACGAGCTCCCAGTCCCGGTCGGTGAGGGCACGGTCGTGGGACACGCCGCGCGCCTCGCGGCTGTGCGCGAGGTCGGCGATCAGGTCGACGATCGGGCCGAAGACGTCGAGCTGCACCTGCTGGTTCGCCGCGTTGCCGACCCGCACGGGCCGCGAACCGGCGTATCCGGGAAGCGAGTCGATCACGGCCTCGGGCGGCAGCGGTCCGCCGGCGAGCGTGTACAGCGGGTGCAGACGTTCGGGGCCCGGCACGGTCTCGAGGACGCGGTGGACCCAGTCGAGATAGTTCTCGGCCTCCTCGAGGGATCCGACCCGCACGAGCGCCTGCGCCGTGAGCGCGGCGTCGCGCAGCCAGCAGTAGCGGTAGTCCCAGTTGCGGACACCGCCGATCTCCTCGGGGAGCGAGGTGGTCGCCGCGGCGAGGATCGAGCCCGTCGGACCGTGGACCAGCCCGCGCAGGGTGAGCGCCGAACGCTTCACGAGATCGGGCTTGAGCGGCGGCAGCTCGAGCTGGGACGCCCACGTGTGCCAGTATGCCTCGGACTGTGCCCGGCGCTCGACCTCCGGCACCGGGTGCTCATCGAGATCATCGGTGCCGCACCGGAGTTCGAGAATGATGTCGTTCTCGGTGGGGTCGACCACGGCGTGGGCCGTCTGGTGCACGCCGTCCGTCGTGATGTCCCACCGCACGCCGGGGGAGCGCAGGACGTAGGGCTCGTTGAAGCCCATGACGCGGATGCCGTCGTCCTCGACCTCGAGGGTGACCTGGCCCTGTCCGAACTCCGGTCGCGGGGCGAAGGTCACCACCGCGCTCGCGCGCCCGGTGATCACGCGCGTGAGGTCGGTACGGCCGGCCTCGACGTCGTGCGGGAGGTAGTCGATCACCGCGAGCGACGCCCACCGGGTCACCACCGTCATCGTCGAGTCGACGTAGCGCTGGCTGAGCGGCAGTGCCTGGCGGGTCGGGCCGATGGTGAAGTGACCGGCTGCGTCACCGCCGAGGAGATGGGCGAACACCGCCGCGGAATCGGGTTCGGGGTGGCACAGCCAGGTGATCGTGCCGTCGGGGGTGACGAGTGCCTTCGCGCGGGGACTCGCGAGCATGGTCAGGCGTTCGATCGGCGCGACGTGGGCGCCGGACAACCAGGTGCGACGTTCCTCGAGCAGGAACGCGAGTGCGGCGATGACCTCTTCGCTGGTGCGGACGCGGTACTCGGCGGCGGTGTCGCCGTCGCCGATCTTCACTCCGACGTCCGGGCCCTGCAGCGAACGGAAGGCCTTCTCGTCGGTCACGTCGTCGCCGAAGAAGACCGCCGCGCTGGCGGCTTCCTGGTGGCGGATGACGTCGAGCGCCTTGCCCTTGTCGGTGGGCACCACGGACAGCTCGATGACGGCCTTGCCTTCGGTGACCTGCACACCGGGCCGGAGCGCGAGGCCGCTGCGCACGAGATCGAGGGCCTGCTCGGCATCGGCGGGAGAGGCGTTGCGCACGTGCAGCGCGGCGCTCGCGGGCTTGGCCTCCACCTGCACGCCGTCGAACCGGGATGCCACCGAGTCCAGTCCCTCGACGATCGTGGCGAGGAGGTCCCTCGCGTCGGGATCGATCTCGTGGACGAATCCGATGTCGAACTCGGAGCCGTGGCTGCCGACGAGTTTGACCTCGACCGGCAGGCGCGACAGGGCGGCGAGATCCTTGAGAGCGCGTCCCGAGATGACGGCAGCCGACGTCGACGGCAGAGCGGCGAGGCCCCGCAGCGCCCGCACCGCATCGTCGTGCGGATAGGCCTTCTCGGGGTCGCTCACGATGGGGGAGATGGTGCCGTCGTAGTCGGTCGCCACGAGCAGACGGGGCGTCCGCGCGACAGCCACCAGAGCACGTCGAAGGTCAATCGGAAGATCGTGGGCACTCACCTGCTCCACGTTAGGTCAGAGCGGGGCACGACACCGACCCGGTGGGTATTCCGACCACGTGTTTCCGGTTACAGAAAGCGGCGGATCGGACGTCATGCGTCCGGCGCGAGCCCCGTCAGGCGTCCGGCGCGAGCGCCGTCATGCGTCCGACCCGACCGTCTTCGGCACGCGCGAGCCGTCGCCGAGCAGCAGATCCACGGTCAGTTCGAGTCGGCGGGCGACATCGGTGGCCGACGAACGGCGCGTGAGCCAGGCGACGAGATTCGACAGCCACACGTCGCTGATGACGCGTGCGATGGCGAGTTCTTCCTCGGTGGGCTCGCCGTCGTTCATCGCCCGTGCGAACAGTCGGTCCATGAGGGTGCCCACCTGGTCGACCTCGGCGGCGGCGGAGGCGTCGGCGAACATGAACGCCCGTGTCATGGCCTCGGTGAGCAGGGGGTCGCGCTGCATGGCCTTGGTGATCAGGCCCAGGATGAGGTGCATGCGCTCGAGGGGGCTGTGGCCGGGTGGGATCCGGCCCTTGCCTTCGATGCGGGCGAATTCACGGCCGAGGGCGGAGACCAGCAGGTGGACCTTGGACGGGAAGTACCGGTAGAGGGTGCCGACCGCGACGTCCGCGCGTTCTGCCACCGCCCGCATCTGCACGGCCTCGTAACCACCCTTCGACGCGAGCGCCAGGGTGGCGTCGAGAATCCGCTTGCGCCGTTCCTTCTGGGCATTGGAACTGAGATCGTCCTCGGTGAGGGCGGTCAGAGTTCCGTGTCCGTTGGCACGGGAGCGGGACGGGGTGGCCATAGATTCGTTTCCTCACGCCTTGACTCTGAATCGGTGTCATATTAGAACACGTTCTAGCAATGATGTCATTCGGAAGGGCGGAAACCGCTGTGAGTATCGCCACGACCGAGGAGCAGCGGGCCGTCCAGGCGTCTGTCCAGGCCTGGTCACGTGCCGTAGACCCCATGTCGACGATACGTCGCGCAGGTGATGCGACGTGGCGCGACGGCTGGTCCTCCCTCGCAGAACTCGGAATCTTCGGTGTTGCCGTCCCGGAGGAGGCGGGCGGCCTCGGCGCGACCGCCGTGGATCTGGCCGTCATGCTCGAGCAGGCCGCCCACGAACTCGCGCCGGGTCCGGTCCTGACCACCGCCGTGGCGGCCCTCGTGTTCGGCCGTGCCGGTGAGACCGTCGCCAAGACGGCGGAGCGACTCGCCGAGGGTGAGGTCCCCACCGCACTCGCTCTCGACTCCGGCGTGACCGTGGAGCCGGCGGGTGACGGAGTCCTGCTGCGCGGTGAGGCCGGGCCGGCCGTGGGTGCCGAAGCCGGGGTCGCCGTGCTCGTCCGTGTCGCGGGGGAAGGTGATCCGGCCGTCGAGAGCTGGGCGCTCGTCGAGGCGGACGATCCGGGTCTGCACATCGAACCGCTCGAGACCATCGACGCCTCCCGCGCGGTGGCCCGCGTCCGCCTCGACGGCGCGACGGTTCCGGCCGATCGCGTCGCGACCCTCCCTGCCGGTTTCGTGCGCGACCTGACCGCCGGTCTCGCCGCCGCGGAACTGGCCGGTCTCGCGGGCTGGGCGCTGACCACCGCCGTCGAGTACGCGAAGATCCGCGAGCAGTTCGGAAAACCGATCGGTTCGTTCCAGGCCGTCAAGCACATCTGTGCCGAAATGCTCTGCCGCACCGAGAAGATCCGGGCCATGGCCTGGGATGCTGCGGTCACCGTCGACGCGCAGCCCGACGAACTGCCGATCGCCGCGGCTGCCGCCGTGGCGGTCGCACTCGATGCCGCGGTGCAGACCGCCAAGGATGCGATCCAGGTGCTCGGCGGCATCGGGTTCACGTGGGAACACGACGCGCACTTCTATCTTCGCCGTGCGGTCGCCACCCGCCAGGTGCTCGGTGGTTCGACCGTGTGGCGTTCGCGGCTGACGACCCTGGTCCGCGCAGGCGCACGTCGTCACCTCGGTATCGACCTGTCCGATCACGAGGAGGAGCGCGCACGGATCCGTGCGGAGGTCGAGAAGATCGCCGCCGCACCGGAATCCGAGCGCCGTGTCGCCCTCGCCGAGTCGGGTCTGCTCGCGCCGCACTGGCCGCAGCCGTACGGTCGCGGAGCCGGTGCCGCCGAACAGCTCGTCGTCCAGGAGGAGCTCGCCGCCGCCGGTATCGAACGTCCCGATCTCGTGATCGGCTGGTGGGCGGTTCCGACTATCCTCGAACACGGAACACCCGAGCAGATCGAGCGTTTCGTGATGCCCACCCTGCGCGGCGATGTGGTGTGGTGCCAGCTCTTCTCCGAGCCCGGCGCCGGCTCGGACCTCGCGGCGCTGCGCACGAGCGCGGAGAAGGCCGACGGCGGATGGGTGCTGCGCGGGCAGAAGGTGTGGACCTCCCTCGCGCAGCAGGCGGACTGGGCGATCTGCCTCGCCCGCACCGACCGCGACGTCCCCAAGCACAAGGGCATCACCTATTTCCTCGTCGACATGAAGTCGGCGGGCATCACGATCTCGCCGTTGCGCGAGATCACCGGCGACGCGTTGTTCAACGAGGTCTTCCTCGATTCGGTCTTCGTGCCGGACGACTGCGTGGTCGGCAATCTCGGTGACGGCTGGAAGCTGGCCCGCACGACTCTCGCCAACGAGCGTGTCGCGATGGGCGGCAAGTCGTCGCTGGGGCCGCGCATCGAGGAACTGCTCGAACTGTCGACCCCCGGTGATCCCGTCGCCGAGGACCGCATCGCGACGCAGATCGGGGAGGCGACCGTCGGTTCGCTCCTGGATCTGCGGGCGACCCTCGCGCAGCTCGAAGGTCAGGATCCGGGCGCCGCGTCCAGCGTCCGCAAGCTCATCGGTGTGCGGCAGCGGCAGGACACCGCCGAGCTCGCCATGGATCTCGCGGGCGAGGCCGGCTGGGTGGAAGGTCCGCTCACCCGGGAGTTCCTCAATACCCGGTGCCTGACGATCGCCGGCGGGACCGAGCAGATCCTGCTCACCGTGGCGGCCGAGCGGCTGCTGGGCCTGCCGCGGGGTTGAGCGGTCCTTCCGCGGGGCGCCCGGGAGTGCTACAACTAGAACACGTTCTATTCGAAGGTGGGTGACGGTGGACTTCGCACGTGACGAGACACAGGAGGAGATCGCCGGTGTGGCGGCCGGTCTCCTGAAACGCGGCCTCACCGACGACGCATTGTGGGCCGCGCTGGCCGACGCCGACCTGCTCTCGCTCGCCCTGCCGGAGCGTCTCGGCGGGTCGGGTCTCGGGCTCGGCGAAGTCGCCACCGTGCTCACCGAGATCGGACGCGGAGCCGCGCAGACCCCGGCCCTGGCCAGCCTCGGCCTGGGCGTGCTGCCCGTCCTCGCGCTCGCCTCCGAGCAGCAGCAGGACGACCTGCTCGCCGGTGTCCCCGAAGGGGCCGTGCTCACGGCCGCGCTCGGCGAACCGGGGCGCGCCTTCCCGGAGCAACCGGCCGCCACGGCGGTCGCCACCGACGGGGGTCACGCGGTCACCGGTTCGTTCGTCGCCGTGCCCTACGCCGACCGGGCGCGTGTGGTGCTGCTGCCCACCGACGCGGGCGTGGTCGCGGTGGCTCCCGATGCCGATGGTGTGACCCTGCGTCCGAGCCCCACCTCCACCGGCTCTCCCGAGTTCTCGGTGCGCGCCGACGGCGCCGTGGGTGTCCTGCTCGCCGAATCCGGCGCCGACGCCGTGGCGACACTCCATCGGATCGCGCTCGCCGCCGTGGCGGCCTTCGCGGACGGACTGCTCTCCGGGGCAACCGAACTCACGGCGAAGCACGTCAGCGAGCGGCACCAGTTCGGCAAGCCGCTCGCGACCTTCCAGGCAGTCGCGCAGCAGATCGCCGACGTCTACGTCACCGCCCGCACCCTGCACGTCGCGGCGTTGTCGTCGGTCTGGCGTCTGGCCGAAGGTCTCGACGCCGCGGACGATCTCGACGTCACCGCCTACTGGATCGCCGCCGAACTGCCACCGGCCATGCGGGTGCTGCACCATCTGCACGGCGGCGTGGGTGTGGACGAGACCTATCCGCTGCACAAGTACTCGTCGACCGCCAAGGACCTCGCCCGGTTGCTCGGCGGCGCCTCGTACCGACTCGACCTCGTGGGGGCCCGGTGTTCATCGATCTGACCGACGACCAGCGCGCACTGCAGGCCGAACTGCGGCGCTACTTCAGCAGCCTCGTCTCACCCGAGGAGGCCGCGATCATGCGCACGGAGCGGCACGGCCCCACCTATCGCGAGGTCGTGCGTCGCATGGGCAAGGACGGCTGGCTCGGCGTCGGCTGGCCCGTCGAGTTCGGCGGCCGCGGCTTCGGCGACGTGGAGCAGCAGATCTTCGCCAACGAGGCCGTTCGCGCCGATGTCCCGCTGCCGAGCGTCACCCTGCAGACCGTCGGCCCGACCCTGCAGGTCTACGGCACCGACGAGCAGAAGCGGAAGTTCCTGCCCGCCATCCTCGCCGGCGAGGTGCACTTCGCGATCGGCTACTCCGAACCGGAGGCGGGCACCGACCTCGCGGCCCTGCGCACCACCGCGGTCCGCGACGGCGACCACTACATCGTCAACGGGCAGAAGATCTTCACCACCGGTGGGCACGACGCCGACTACATCTGGCTCGCCGTCCGCACCGGCCCCGCCGACTCGCGTCACCGCGGCATCTCCGTGCTCATCGTCGACACGAAGGATCCCGGTTTCAGCTGGACCCCGATCATCACGTGCGACGGTGCCCACCACGTCAACGCCACCTACTACAGCGACGTGCGCGTACCCGTCGAGATGCTGGTCGGCGAGGAGAACAAGGGCTGGAAGCTCATCACCACCCAGCTCAACCACGAACGCGTCATGCTCGGCCCGGCCGGTCGCGTCGCCGGTATCTACGACCGGCTCGTCGAGTGGGTCAGCGCCCACGAACTCCAGGACCGCCCCGAGGTGCGACGCGCACTCGGTGAGATCCACGCGACCTGGCGGCTCAACGAACTCCTCAACTGGCAGGTCGCGGCGAGCAGCAACGACGCCGTCGACATCGCCGACGCCTCGGCGACCAAGGTGTTCGCCACCGAGCGGATCCAGCGGGTCGGTCGCCTCGCCGAGGAGATCGTCGGTGCCTTCGGCGATCCGGCCGACGACGACACCGCCGAACTGCTCCGCTGGCTCGACATGATGGCCAAACGCAATGTCGTCATCACCTTCGGCGGTGGCGTCAACGAGGTGATGCGCGAACTGATCGCCACCGCCGGTCTGGGCATGCCGCGGGTCCCGCGGTGAGGCAGGAGAATTCGGTGACACGAGATGTTCGGGGGAAGACCCCCGAGGAGATCCTGCAGGCGGCCGAGAGGGTCCGCGGCGACGGCCCGTCCGCGCCGCGACCCGGCCGTGATCCGGTGAACATGCCGATGATCCGCAACTGGCTCGAGGCGATCGGCGACGACAATCCGATCTACACCGACGAGACCGCGGCGATCGCCGCCGGTCACGGCGGTCTCGTGGCCCCGCCCGCGATGGCGCAGGTATGGACGATGCGCGGCCTCGGCGCCGAGCGCGAGAAGGACGACCCGCTCGGCCGGATGACGCAGATCCTCGACGACGCCGGGTACACCTCGGTGGTCGCCACCAACTGCGACCAGATCTACCACCGCTACCTGCGTCACGGCGAGCAGGTGACGATCGAATCCACCCTCGAGGACGTCGTGGGCCCGAAGCGGACCGGACTCGGAGAGGGATGGTTCTTCACCACCCGCAACCTGTGGAAGGTCGGCGACGAGGTCGTCGCCGAGATGCTCTTCCGCATCCTGAAGTTCGCGCCGCCGTCGAAGGACGAGCGCGCGGAGACGTCGGAGGACCGGCCCACATCCGCGGTACCCGACGATCTCGACCCCACGCGGATGCTCCGCCCGTCCGTCTCCCGCGACACGCAGTTCTTCTGGGACGGTGTGGCCGCCCACGAACTGCGCGTCCAGCGACGCCCCGACGGCACCCTGCAGCACCCACCCGTCCCGGCGCTGTGGCTCGAGAAGTCGGAGACCACCGACTACGTCGTGTCCTCCGGTCGCGGAACGGTGTTCAGCTTCGTCGTCCACCACGCACCCAAGGTGCCGGGGCGACAGGTGCCCTTCGTCGTCGCGCTCGTCGAACTCGACGAGGGTGTCCGGATGCTCGGTGAACTCCGCGACGTCGATCCCGGGCAGGTACGCATCGGGATGCCGGTCGAGGTCACCTTCCTCGATTTCCCCGGTGACGACGAGACCGGTGGGCAGCCGTGGACGCTGTACGCCTGGAAGCCCCTCGAGGAGGACGTGTGAGCACCCCGACCGTCACGACGGGCGAGAGCCTGCCCTCCCTCGAGATCCACGCCGATCCCACCTTCATCGTGTCGACGGCTCTGGCCACCCGCGACTTCCAGGACGTGCACCACGATCGCGACAAGGCTCAGCAGCGCGGATCGAAGGACATCTTCGTCAACATCCTCACCGACACGGGCCTCGTGCAGCGCTACGTCACCGACTGGGCCGGCCCCCGCGCGGTGGTGAAGTCGATCTCGCTGAGACTGGGGGTGCCCTGGTACGCCTACGACACCCTGACCCTCTCGGGCACCGTCGCGTCCGTCGAGGACGGATTGGTCACCGTCGACATCACCGGTACCAACAGACTGGGTGAACACATCACGGCCACAGCAACTTTCGTGATCGGAGGCACCGCATGAGCGGCCTGTCGGGTGCAGCGGCGATCGTCGGGATCGGTGCGACCGACTTCTCGAAGGACTCCGGCCGCAGCGAACTCCGCCTCGCCGCCGAAGCGGTGCGCGCCGCCCTCGACGACGCGGGGCTGACCCCGGCCGACGTCGACGGTCTGGTCTCGTTCACGATGGACACCAACACCGAAGTGGCCGTGGCTCGTTCGGTGGGGATCCCGCACCTGAAGTTCTTCTCCCGCATCCACTACGGCGGCGGTGCGGCGTGCGCGACGGTGCAGCAGGCGGCGATGGCCGTCGCGACCGGCGTGGCCGACGTGGTGGTCGCGTACCGGGCGTTCAACGAGCGGTCCGGCGCGCGGTACGGACAGGTCAACACTGCCCTTGCCGCACAGGTGAATTCGTCGGGAACCGACAACGCGTTCTCCTACCCGCACGGACTGAGCACACCGGCCTCGTTCGTCGCGATGGTCGCGCAACGCTACATGCACGTCTCCGGTGCGACGAGCGCCGACTTCGGCGCCGTGGCGGTCGCGGATCGGGCGCACGCCGCCACCAACCCGAAGGCGTTCTTCCACGGCAAGCCGATCACGCTCGAGGACCACCAGAACTCGCGGTGGATCGCCGAGCCGCTGCACCTGCTCGACTGCTGCCAGGAATCGGACGGCGGCGTCGCGATCGTCGTCACCAGCGCCGAGCGGGCGAAGGACCTGAAGCAGACCCCGGCGGTGATCGCGGCCGCGGCGCAGGGGAGCGGACCCGATCAGTACATCATGACCAGCTACTACCGGGACGGGCTCACAGGCCTGCCGGAGATGGGCATCGTCGGCGACCAGTTGTGGGAGCAGGCGGGCATCGGGCCGCAGGACATCGCCACGGCCGTGCTCTACGACCACTTCACCCCGTACGTGCTCATGCAGCTCGAAGAACTCGGTTTCTGCGGCCGCGGCGAGGCCAAGGACTTCGTCGCCGACGGCATCCAGGTGGGCGGACGGCTACCGATCAACACGCACGGCGGTCAGCTGGGCGAGGCCTACATCCACGGCATGAACGGCATCGCGGAGGGCGTACGGCAGATCCGGGGCACGGCCGTCAACCAGGTCGACGACGTCGACCACGTCCTGGTCACGGCAGGAACGGGAGTTCCGACCTCGGGTCTGGTGCTGTCGCGGTCCTGACACCGTTCCCCTCCCACGGCGGGGCGGGCGTGCCTACGATGAGGGCTCATACTCCGGTGGGATCCCTGTGGGAGGACCCGTGTCGGTCACGGACGGACATGTCGTGCACCCGACCCGCGAACAGCGGGTCCAGAACGGTCTCGCCGCTCGCAGGGTCACTCCCGTCGAGTCGCTGGCCGAGCTCGGGGAGTTGTCCCGGGATCCGATCGCCCTGCTCGAGAGTCAGGCGCAGACCCGCGTCCCGCAGCTCGTCCCGGTCCGGTACGGACGCATGGCGACGTCGGCGTTCGCGTTCTTCCGCGGTGCTGCGCTGGTGATGGCCGACGATCTGTCGCGAACCCCGAACAGCGGTCTGCACACCCAACTGTGCGGCGACGCCCACGCGAGCAATTTCGGTCTGTTCGCGACCCCCGAACGCAGAACGGCCTTCGACGTCAACGACTTCGACGAAACCTATCCGGGGCCGTTCGAATGGGACGTCAAGCGCCTGGTCGCGAGCCTCGAGATCGCCGGTCGCGACAACGGGTTCACCGCGAAGGAACGCCGGAAGATCACCCGGGCGTGTGCGGCGGAATACCGCGAAACCATGTGCAGACAGGCGCAACTCGGGAACATGGCCGTGCGCTACGCGCATCTCGATCCGACCGCGGAGATGGCGGAGCTCGGCGGGAAGCTCAGCGCTCGGATGGAGAAGCGCACCCGCAAAGCGCTCGAGAAGGCCTCGCGCCGCGACAGTCTCCAGGCACTGGAGAAGCTGACCACCATCATCGACGGTCACCGCCGGATCATCAGCGATCCGCCGCTCATCGTGCCTGTCGAAGAGGTCTTCGCCGACCTCGACGCCGAGGCGATCTACGACGAGTTGTACGGCCGTGTCCGTGCGTACCGGGCGACGCTGCAGTGGGACCGCCGGGTCCTTCTCGAACAGTTCGAGCTGGTCCAGGCCGCGCGGAAGGTCGTCGGAGTGGGCAGCGTCGGCACGCGGGCGTGGATCCTCCTGCTGCGCGGTGCGGACGACGACGATCCGCTGTTCCTGCAGGCGAAGGAGGCGCAGCGTTCGGTGCTGTCGTACTACGTCGACGGTCCGGCCTTCCGGAACGAGGGCGAACGCGTCGTGAACGGTCAGCGGCTGATGCAGTCGGCGAGCGACATCTTCCTCGGCTGGCAGCAGGGCGCCGGAGCCGACGGCGTGAACCGGGACTTCTACATCCGTCAGCTCCGCGACGGCAAGGGTTCGGCGGTAATCGAGGAGATGGCGCCCAAGGGCATGAAGCTCTACGGCCGACTCTGCGGCCGGGTGCTCGCCTACGCCCACGCCCGGGCCGGCGACCGGATCGCGGTGGCTGCCTATCTCGGCACGGACGAGGAGTTCGACGAGGCGCTCTCGTCGTTCGCGGTGTCCTACGCCGA
Source organism: Rhodococcus sp. PD04 (assembly GCF_035918275.1). Taxonomy (NCBI): domain Bacteria; kingdom Bacillati; phylum Actinomycetota; class Actinomycetes; order Mycobacteriales; family Nocardiaceae; genus Rhodococcus; species Rhodococcus sp. PD04. The sequence continues at coordinate 576,803 of NZ_CP142143.1, forward strand.
CCGCAACGAGCGCGACCTGCAGGCGCTGCACGACGCCGTCGAACAGGGACGAGTGAAGGTCCGGACCGGACTCTGATCCCCGTTCGTGTCCCGGACACGTCCGCTGTCCGGGACTCACTCACCTGTCTTCTCCCTCGGCGCGGTACAAGGGAGGCGATCACGCGCCGACGGAAGGACGTCATGATGGGTTTCGAGGGCAGGGTCGCATTCGTGACGGGAGCGGCGCGGGGCCAAGGACGCTCGCACGCCGTCGCATTCGCCGAAGCAGGGGCCGACGTGGTCGTCTGCGACCGGTGCTCCGACTCACCGGTGGTGGGATATCCGCTGGCGACAAAGGAGGACCTCGCGGAGACGGTGCGACTCGTCGAGGCGACCGGTCGCCGAGTCGTCTCCGCGACACTCGACACCGCCGACCGTCCGGCGATGGACGCTCTGGTCGCCCGTGCCCACGCCGAACTCGGACGGATCGACATCGCGGTCGCCAATGCCGGGGTGTCGGTGGCGGCACCGGTGCACCGCATGCCGCAACAGATGTGGGACGAAGCGATCGCGTCCAATCTCACCGGGGTGTTCAACACCGTCGCCGCGGTCGCGCCCGGGATGATCGAGCGCGGCTACGGACGCATCGTCACGGTGTCGTCGATGCTCGGCCGAGCGGGCAACACCAACATGGCCGCATATGCGGCGTCGAAATGGGGCGTGATCGGCCTGACGAAGAGCGCGGCCCTGGACCTCGCGCAGAACGGCATCACCGTCAACGCCGTCGCCCCGGGCAACATTTCCACGCCGATGATCCACAACGACGCGCTCTACGGGATGCTGCGGCCCGACCTCGAACATCCGACCGCCGACGATGTCGCCCCGGTGTTCACCTCCCTGCACGCACAACCGGTGCCGTGGCTCGACCCGGCCGAGATCACCCGTGCGGTCCTGTTCTTCGCCGACGAGGCGTCCGCACACATCTCCGGCACCGTGCTGCCGATCGATGCCGGCAACGCCGCCCGGGTGACGGGCTGAGCGATCCGCCCGGCGGAGCGATGAGAAAACCCGTCGAATCGTGTCGGTCTCTTCGTGCACACTGTGCTCACCACCACAGTCAGGGAGAAACTCATGGCCGACGCCATAGTTGCAGAAGGACTGATCAAGACATACGGGAAGGTCAGAGCGCTCGACGGGGTCGATCTGCGGGTACCGGAGGGGACGGTCACCGCACTGCTCGGTCCCAACGGCGCCGGTAAGACCACCACGGTGCGGGTGCTGACGACACTGCTCGTCCCCGATGCCGGTCGCGCCGAAGTGGCGGGATACGACGTCCTCACCGAAGCGCGGGAACTCCGTTCCCGGATCGGAGCGTCGGGGCAGTACGCGGCGGTCGACGAATATCTCACGGGCTTCGAGAACCTCGAGATGGTCGGCCGGCTGTACCACCTCGGCGTCAAACGGAGTCGCCTCCGGGCACGCGAGCTCCTCGAACAGTTCGATCTCGAGGAAGCGGGCGATCGCCCGGTGAAGGGTTATTCGGGCGGTATGCGACGCCGCCTCGACCTCGCCGGTGCGCTCGTTGCCGATCCTCCGGTGCTGTTCCTCGACGAACCCACGACGGGTCTCGATCCGCGGGCCCGCCTCGGGTTGTGGGACGTCATCGACACCCTCGTGCAGCGCGGCACCACGCTGCTGCTCACGACGCAGTACATGGACGAGGCCGAACGCCTCGCCGACGACATCGTCGTGATCGATCGGGGCACGGTCATCGCCCGCGGCACGGCCGACGAGCTCAAGAGCCGCGTCGGTGGCGAACGCATCGAACTCGCCGTGACCGACACCGACCAGCGTGAGCGGGCGGTCCACGAGCTCGAATCGGTGGCATCCGGGGAGATCAGGGTCGAACGCAGCACCGGTCGCATCACGGTGCCGGTCAGCGGCGACTCGGGCGGCGGAGCCGACGGGCTCGTGACGGCGCTGGGGAAGCTGTCGGCCGCGGGCATCCGGGTCTCCGACGTCGCTCTGCGGAAACCGACCCTCGACGACGTGTTCCTCACGCTCACCGGTCGCGGGACGGACGAGAAGGTCGAGGAGGCGGTGTCGTGAACACACTCGAGATGGTCGCATCCGACGGCCTGACCATCGCCAAGCGCAACATGATCAAGATCAAGCGTGTGCCGGATCTGCTGGTGTTCACGACGCTGTCGCCGATCATGTTCGTGCTGTTGTTCGCCTACGTCTTCGGCAGTGCGATCGACGTTCCCGGCGTCTCGTACCGGGAGTTCCTCATCGCAGGCATCTTCACCCAGACGGTCATCTTCGGGTCCACGTGGACGGGCCTCGGGATGGTCGAAGACCTGCAGAAGGGCATCATCGACCGGTTCCGGTCGCTGCCGATGGCCCCGTCCGCGGTGCTCATCGGCCGTACCAGCACCGACGTGCTGATCAACGTGCTCAGTCTCGTGGTGATGTCGTTGACCGGTCTGCTCGTGGGGTGGCGGATCAACACGTCGCTCGGCGAGGCGCTCGCCGGCTACCTGTTGCTGTTGTTGTTCGCCTACGCCCTGTCGTGGGTGATGGCCGTGATCGGCATGTGGATCCGCACACCCGAGGTCTTCAACAACGCGAGCTTCATGGTGATCTTCCCGTTGTCGTTCATCGCGAACACGTTCGTCGATCCGTCGTCGATGCCGACGGTGCTGCGCGTCATCGCCGAATGGAATCCCATCTCGGCGGTCACGCAGGCGGTCCGCGAACTGTTCGGCAACACCAATCCCATGGTGCCACCACCCGACGTATGGCCCCTGCAGAATCCGATCCTCGCGTCGCTGCTGTGGACGGCTCTGATGCTGATCGTGTTCGTGCCGTTCGCGATTCGCAGGTATCAGAAGGCCGTCAGCCGCTGACCGACAACGTCCGCCCGGCGAGCGGCGTCACCCCGGGTAGGGCGCGTACCGACGCTGACGCAACAGCGTCGCCAGGTGCACGGCATTGCGGGCGACCGATTCGGTGGTCGAGCGCACCGCTTCGGGGATCTCGTCGAGATCCTTGAAGTCGGTGCCCGACATCGCCTCGCCGTTCCAGTAGGTCGAGCCCTGGGCGGGGATCGAGAAACCGATGTCGTTGAGGCTCTGGAACAGGTCGGCGACGATCTTGTGCGCGCCGTCCTCGTTGCCGACGACCGCGGCGATCCCGACCTTGCCCACCATGCGCGGCCTGTTCTCGTCGTCGGTGTTCGACAATTCGGCATCGAGCCGCTCGAGGACGCGCTGGGCGACGCTCGACATGTGTCCCACCCAGGTCGGTGTGGCGACGAGCAGGATGTCGGCCGAGGCGATGCGCTCGACGATCTCCGGCCATTGATCACCGTCGCCCATGTCGGCCTCGACGCCGGGCCTGACGTCGAAGTCGACGACCCGGACGGTTTCGACGCTGACGTCGTGCTTCGACAGTGCGCCGAACACGTGCGCCACCATCTTGTCGGTGCTGGACTCGGCGGGGGACGGCTTGAGCGTGCAGTTCAGGGCCACGGCGTGCAGTGCTGTCATGTGCCGGGGATACCCGAGTCACGCCACGACAATCGGCTGCAGCACGAGAATCGGCCACAGCACGACGATCAGCGACCGCGTGCGGCAGCCCACCCGTCGATCGCCGCCGAGAACTCGAACGAGGTGGGCAGCAGGGCCACCTGATCGGCGGGGCCGGGCTGCAGCGGTCCGAGCTCCTCGAGGCTGTGGTTCGCGGTGGTGAAGTGCTCGAACTGCAGGTCGGTGTGGGAGAGGGCGTTCCGCAGCGGCTCGACCTGCGCGCAGCTGATGTTCAGGTCCTTGTCGGAGCAGGTGAGCAGCACCGGGGTGTCGGCCGCCAGTTCTGCGGCGAGTTCGACCGGATCGAGCTTGTCGGATTCGAAGAGGAACTTGGCGTTCGCGGGGTTCATTCCGAACTGCGCGAGGACCGGGTGCAGGTCGGTGGGGAAGGCCCCGGTCGTCCGCAGCGACTCGACGGCACGCGACAGGTCGGCCCGGACCGCCTCACCGTCGGGGCCGAGCTGTCCGGAATCCACCACGGCATTCAGCTGGGCCGACAGGAGGTCCAGATAGCGCATCGGCAGCGGAGCGAGGAATGCGAAACCGTCTCCGATGCCGCGATCGGCCAGCGCGAGCGCGGTCAGTGCACCCTCGCTGTGTCCGAGGACGAGGATCTCCTCGGGGGAGACTCCGGTGCGTTCGGCGAGCAGGCGCACCGCAGCTTCGGCGTGGTCGACCTGCTCGGTGAAGCCGTACTCGCCGACGGTCTCGACGGTGTAGGACCCGAGACCCGTCTCGCCGGCCCCGATCTTGTCGAAGCGCAGGCTCGCGATGCCGTGGGCGGCGAGTGCGTCCGCGGTACGCACCAGGGTGTCGGCCGCGACGCCGGGCTGGTTGCCGTTGCGATCGGTGGGGCCGCTGCCCGGGAGCAGCAGTGCGGCGGCGACCGCTGCTCCGTCCGGGTTGCGGAGACTGCCGTGGAAGGTGGTGCCGTCGGCCTCGAAGGTCACCGGGGCGTCGCTGCCGTTGGACACGGCGACCGAACCCGTGTCGGGAAGGGCCACCGCGGTTCCCGCGAGTGTCACGCCTCCCGCGAGAACCAGCACGGGCACAGCAGCAGCACCGATCCACCTTCGCACGTTCCGCATGATGCGAACCCTAGCAAAGGACTGCGCTGTGTCCGTGATGAGCGAGGACGCCCGGGGGTCAGGGAAGCAGGGTGTCGATGAAGGTGTTGCTGAACACCCGGTGCGGATCGAGACGGTTGTATACCGCGCGAGCCGAATCCCAGTTCTCGTCCGACGGAACACCTTCTCGGTAGGTGTCGGGCAGGCCCTGCGTCAGGATCTGTTCGTCCGTGTACGGCAGGTCGGGACCGAACGCCCAGCCCTTCGACCATTCCGGCCGGAAGGTCGAGTCGCTTCCGTTGTACCGCTGCCGCATCCACTGCTCCATCTCCCGGTAGAAGGCGAACATGCCGGGAGTTCCCGGGACACCGAGAACGTTGAGCCAGATGGCGGTGTCCCATTCCGGGTGGTCGGGACGCGGACGGGTCGACGCGATCGTCGGCGGTCCCGCAGACGGGACGAGGACGTCCTCCGGCTGATCCAGTCCGCAGCACCGGATCTCGACCGGACCGTTGAGGGGGAACTGTCCCAGGCTGCGGTAGTGCTCGATGCGCTCGGAGAACCAGTGCGCGAAGTCGTGGATCACGTTGGCGATGTTGGCGCGGTTCGTGAGCACCGCACCGCCGCCCTCGGTGAGGCGCAGGGTGGTGGCCTTGATGTAGAACTGCAGATCCTTCGACCAGCCCCAGATGTCGGACGATCCCGTCGCCGCCAGACCGGCCACCGTCACGCCGTAATAGGTCTGCCCGAAAGCCGGTGCGATCGAAGTGTTCCCGGCCGTGATCTGCCCCAGCAGGTCGGTGATCGGCTCGGGCACGTTGTCTGAGAACGGGTAGTTGTACGGCCCGGTGACCTCCCGCGAGGTGGCCGGCTTCTCCGGTGCGAGCGACCACACCTTCATCCACGGACGTTCCGTGAACGGATACCAGATCGCCTCGGCCCGCCCCGCCGAATCGACGAACGACTCGAAGGTCCGACCCGGCGCGCCGGCGGGCGAGAACAGTTCCTGCCAGGTGATGTCGGTGAAGGACTGGCAGCGCATGCGGTAGTTCGGTCCGGCCTGCAACGTGACGGACGTGATGAACGTCCGGCCGAGATGCGTGAGCAGCGGGGTGATCTCGGGATCGGCGCGGGTGAAGGTACGCAGTGCGTAGGCGCTGCCGTCCCACACGACGGCGGTCAGTTCGGTCACGAGATTGCTCAGCGACCCGAAGGTGTGGCCGGGGAGGGTGGATTCACCGTTGGCGGGCAGGGCGGCGCCGTGCGCGTTGACGGCGAGCGCCCCGGCGATCGACAACACGCCGGGCGCAGGAAGATTCGCGAGTCCGAGACCGTGGGCCTGCAATGCAGTGGTGATGGCGTCGAGCGTCGCGCCGGGACCTGCCGTGACGGTCGCGGGGGAGCCGCCGGGGCTCACCTGGACCCAGTCGAGATGGAGCATGGTGTCGGCGAGGATCACCCGGTCGACGGGTGCACCGTTGACGATCGTCAGCGGTGTCCAGCCGTGCATGGCCCCCCGCGGACGGATGGTGTATCCGTTCTCGTGCGCCCAGTTCACCAGGCGCACCACGTCGTCCGGGGTGCGAGGCGCGCAGGTCCAGATGGCGTCCAGCATGATCTCCTTGGACCAGTTCTGGTACGCCTGCTGGTACAGATCGATGCCGTCGGGGAACGCCGGGGGAGTGGGGAGCGTCGAGGCGGCGGACCCGGAAGGGACGGCATGGACCGGGGTCCATCCACCGAGGGCGGAGACCGCCAACGCACCGGCGCCGGCCGCGAGGAAACCGCGCCGCGACAGGCGCGGCGACGAATCACGAAGTGTCATGTTCGAATGTCGCTCTTTCGGGAGGGCGTGGCGATCACGCCACGGTGAGTACCACGTCGGCCAGGGCAGGGGCGAGATCGCGTTCGACGACGGAGGCGGTCACGAGCTTGCGGTCTCCGTCGTTCCACACGCGCACCCGAAGGGTCTCTCCGGGGAAGACCACACCGGCGAACCGGGCGCGGAATCCCTTCACGCGCGATGCGTCGGCGTCGAGCAGACCGTCGGTCACCGCCTTGCACACGATGCCGTAGGTGCACAGCCCGTGCAGGATCGGTGCCGGGAAGCCCGCCGCGGATGCGAACTCGGGATCGGAGTGGAGGGGGTTGCGGTCGCCGCACAGTCGGTAGAGCAGCGCCTGCTGTGGAAGGGTCGGCACGTCGAACTCGGCGTCCGGTTCACGATCGGGATACTCCACCGACTCCGACGGGCCGCGCTCGCCGCCGAAACCACCCTCACCGCGGGCGAAGATCGACGACCGCGCGGTCCACAGGGGATTGCCGTCGAGATCCTCGGTCACCGATTCCTGCACGACGACCGCGGCCTTGCCCTTGTCCCACACCTCGGCGATGCGGGTGACCGTGCGGCCCTTGCCCGATGCGGGGATGGGCGCGTGCACGGTCACCTCCTGGCTGCCGTGGACGACCTTGGCGAGATCGATCTCGATCCCGGGGAACGAGACCTTCGGCGGCTCGACCTGGTGGAAGGTCGCGGCGACCGTCGCGAAGGTGGGGAGCACCTGGGGATCCCTGTCCCGGAGGTAACGCAGCTCGCCTGCGTCGGTGGGGTGGGACCCGGCGCCGATGCCGAGGTTGTAGAGCTGGACATCGGTGCTGCTCCACTCGAATTCCTGGGCGGGCAGTTCGGCTCCGACGGCAACCGAAGGATCGATGGGCACAGGCGCTTCCTTTCTACGGCTCTGACTCGGGTCGATCGGGTCACACGGTGTCGGCGGATTCTCGCAGTTCCTCGGTGCGTTCGTCACCCGTGCGATCCAGGATGTCGAGGGCCGCGAGATAGCCGAAGGTCATCGCCGGTCCGATGGTGGCACCGGGCCCGGCGTAGGTGTGACCCATGACCGGGGAGCTGGCGTTACCGGTCGCGTACAGGCCGTCGATCACGCTGCCGTCCTCGCGCACCACCCGGCCGTGGACGTCGGTGACGAGCCCGCCCTTGGTGCCGAGATCGCCGGGGACCACCTTGAACGCGTAGAACGGGGCCTTGTCGACCACGCCGAGGCTCGGATTCGGCTTGTTGCGCGGATCCCCGTAGTAGTGGTCGTAGTGGGATTCGCCGCGGCCGAAGTCCTCGTCCTTGCCGGCCCGGGCGAAGCCGTTGAACCGCTGCACCGTCTCGGTGAGGGCGTCGGCCGGTACCCCGATCTTCTCGGCGAGTTCGGCGACGGAACCGGCCTTGACGAGCACCCCGGCCTCGAGCCACCGGCGGGGGAAGGGAGTGCGGGGGGTGATGCCGGCGAAGGTGTAGCGGTCGCGGTAGCGCTGATCGAGGATCAGCCAGCTGGGGATGTTCTCGCCCGGTCCCTCGCCGCGTCCGTGCTTGCCGCCGTACATCGCATGCGTCGCTTCGACGTAGGGCGCCGACTCGTTGACGAAACGCTTGCCCGCGGCGTTGACCATGAGGCACCCGGGGAGGCTGCGTTCCGACAGTGCGAACCACGGGCCGCCGGTGAGGGTGAAGGACGGTCCCCACCAGGCGTCGTCCATGAAATCGACTGCGGCGCCCAGCTTCTGTCCGGCGCGGATGCCGTCGCCGGTGTTCGCCTTCGCCCCCACGGTCCACTCGGTGCCGATCGGCTGACGCTGGTATTGCGCCCGCATCTCGGCGTTGTGCTCGAAACCGCCGCTCGCGATGATCACGCCCTTGCGGGCACGGATGACGCGCGTCTCGCCGTTCGCGACCACCTCGACGCCGCGCACGGCGCCGCCCTCGACGACGAGGTCGGTGAGCGCCGTCTCCAGCAGCAGGGGCACACCGGCGTCACGCAGACCGATCCGCAGACCGGCCATGAGTGCCTGGCCTCGGACGAGCAGGTGCTTCTTGGTGATGTTCGCCCAGACGAACCGGGCGCCGACCCGCATGGCGCGAATCGGTCCGCGCGGGTTCCGCATGAGCAGGTTCAGCCACTTGTAGTCGGCCTGGGTGATGACGAAGTTCTTGGGAGCGCGGGCGTAGTCGGGTTCGAGGAGAGCGAGATCCTCGCCGAGACGGCGACCGTCGAAGGGTGTCGGTTCCACCGAACGGCCACCGGGACGTCCGCCCGGCGCCTCGGGGTAGTAGTCGGAATAGCCCGGCACCCACTGCAGTTCGAGTGCGCTGTTCTTCAGGACGAAGGAGAGCATCTCCGGTCCGCGATCGATGTAGGTGTCGATCTTCTCGGCGGGTACGTCGTCGCCGATGATGCTGTGGAGGTATTTCCGGGCCTCCTCGGGTGTGTCGTCCACCCCGGCGGCCTTCAGGGCCTCGTTGTTGGGGATCCACACACCGCCGCCCGATCGGGCGCTCGACCCGCCGTAGCGTGGCGCCTTCTCGATCAGGACCACGTCGGCGCCCTTGCGGGCTGCGGTGATGGCGGCGGTCATTCCGCCGGCACCGCTGCCGACGACAACGATGTCGTACTCCTGCTTCGTCATGTAGAACACGTTATAGAAATGGCGGTGCCGAGTCCATCCCCGAATACGAAGAGTCCTGGACGTGAGGCGAACACGCGGCGACACCGACACTGGAACGCGATATCGGCCGGAACGACGAGCGACGGCACCGTCCGATGGGGACGGTGCCGTCGCGGGGTCGTTGCAGGTCGGGATCGATCAGGATCGGGCCGGTCGGGTGGGAGACCCGTCCGGTACAGGAAGGGTGCCGTCGAGCACGGCCCGGTCGATGCTCTCCCGGAGTCGCGGGCATCCTTCACGCGGTGTGATGGACGAACCTCGGAGCGAGGCGGTCTCGCGGAAGGTCGGGCACACGGTGTCCGGATCGTCCTGCCACTGCACGCTCGTGTGCGAGAGGCTGTTCTTGCGCACCAGTACGCAGGTACCGCACTCGTGGCACTGCACCTCGTGCTGGCCCGACTCCAGGTAGTTGATCTTGTCGATCGCGGTCTGGGCGGCGACGGCCTCGGCCCGCTCGGGCCATTGGGAGAAGTCCGGGGATTTCGCCCATCTGCTCCGCCGGGTCGAGGCGCTCATCGTCACACCTCCGCTTCCTGCTTGCCTTGTTCTTCCTCGCGCTTCTTGCGCTCGAGATTCTCGGCGACCTCCTTCTCCCAGGCCTCGTTGGCCTTGGCGGTGTCGACCTCGAACTCGAAGCGGCCCGTCATCTTCTCCGTCACGTCGGCGACGTCGACGTAGAACTGCTCGTACCAGCGACGGAGCTGGTAGACCGGACCATCCTCCTCGCACAGCAGCGGATTCTCGATCTTGGTCTTGTTCTTCCAGATCTCGACGTCCTGCAGGAAGCCTTCACCGACACCCTCGGTGAGCTTGGCGGCCAGCACGTCGGACTGCTCGGGTGACATGCCCTGCGGCTTCTTGACGATGATGCCGTACTGCAGCATGAACGAATCGTGCGTGATCGGGTAATGGCAGTTGATCAGTACGGATTCGGTCTGGTACCCGCCGTAGTTGTTCTTGAGCGGATTGATCATGTAGGAGGGGCCGTAGTAGGCCGCGTACGACTCGAGGGTCGACTCCAGGCCGTACTGCGTCGCCATGCCCTTGTCCGGCCGGCCCCGGGTGTTGAGGTACTGCTCCGCGATGTGCCCTTCGAAGACGTTCTTGAAGAACGTGGGGAAGGCGTAGTGGATGTAGAAGAAGTGCGCCATGTCGACGACGTTGTCGATGATCTCGCGACAGTTGGAACCTTCGATCCGGATCTGGTTCCAGGTCCAGTCCGTCCACTCGTCCGAGCCGTACTGCTCGATCTCGGGGATCGTGACCTCCGGGGGCGGGGTGTTGCCCTCGGGGTCGTTCCACACGAACAGCTGGCCGTGCTTCTCCATCGTTATCCACGAACGGGTGCGGGCCAGCGGGGGAACGCGCCTGGCATACGGGATGTCCGTGCACTTGCCGTTGCCGCCCCAGCGCCAGTCGTGGAACGGGCACGCAACCGAATCGCCCTTGATCTCGCCCTGTGACAGGTCGCCGCCCATGTGACGGCAGTACGCGTCGAGCACCTTCGGTTCGCCGTTGCTGTCGGCCCACACCACGAGTTTCGTGCCGAAGGCCTCGACGGCGTGGGGCTTGCCGTCCTTGAACGTGCGACTGAGGCCGAGGCAGTGCCAGCCTCGCGCGAAACGCGTCCGGACCTCTCCGACGTCGATCTCGCGAATCTGTGCCATGTCCGCTCACTTCCTTCCGGAAATCTCTTCTAGAACACGTTATAGAATTCGCGTCCCGAGGGGAAGGGTTCGGGGACTTTGGTCCCGCCATAGGGATTGTCTACCTGCGAATGCGGCGCGTCTCGACACGAATAAGAACATGTTCTAGTCTCGGTACAAGCGATCAATTCCTGAACAGACGGGAGCGTCCAGTGGGTGACCACGACAGCCACGAGGTACTGCAGCGGATCGACGCTCTGCTGCCCACACTGCGCGAACGAGCGCAGGAGGCCGAGAATCTGCGCCGTGTGCCCGACGACTCGATCAAGGAGCTCCAGGAGGCCGGCTTCTTCAAACTTCTGCAACCGGCCCAGTGGGGCGGATACGAGGCCGATCCCGTCACCTTCTTCACCGCGGTGCGCAACATCGCGAGCGCGTGCGGCTCGACCGGATGGGTCTCCGGCATCATCGGCGTCCACAACTGGCACCTCGCACTCTTCGGTCAGCAGGCCCAGGAGGAGGTCTGGGGCGACGACCCCGACGTCCGCATCTCCTCGTCCTACGCGCCCATGGGCGCCGGTGAGGTCGTCGACGGCGGATACAAGGTCAACGGTGCGTGGGCCTGGTCGTCCGGATGCGACCACGCGAGCTGGGTCGTCGTCGGTGGCCCGGTCATCAAGGACGGCCGCCCCGTCGACTTCGGCAGCTTCCTGATCCCTCGTTCCGAGTACGAGATCGACGACGTGTGGCACGTGGTCGGCCTGCGCGGCACCGGATCCAACACGATCAAGGTCAAGGACGTCTTCGTCCCGCGCCACCGCTTCCTCAGCTTCAAGGCCATGAACGACCTCGCCTCGCCCGGGCTCGAGCGCAACACCGCACCCGTCTACAAGATGCCGTGGGGCACCATCCATCCCACGACCATCTCGACGCCCATCGTCGGCATGGCCTACGGCGCGTACGAGGCCCACGTCGAACACCAGGGCAAGCGGGTCCGTGCGGCATACGCCGGCGAGAAGGCCAAGGACGACCCGTTCGCCAAGGTGCGCATCGCCGAGGCCTCGAGCGACATCGACGCGGCCTGGCGTCAGCTGTCGGGCAACGTCGCCGACGAGTACGCCCACCTCCTCGCCGGCGAGGAGGTTCCGATGGAACTGCGGCTGCGGGCGCGTCGCGACCAGGTCCGCGCGACCGGCCGTGCAATCACGTCGATCGACCGTCTCTTCGAGAACTCGGGTGCTACCGCCCTAGCGGACGGCACACCCATCCAGCGTTTCTGGCGCGACGCGCACGCCGGTCGTGTGCACGCCGCCAATGACGCCGAGCGCGCCTACGTGATGTTCGGTGCCGCCGAGTTCGGTCTGCCGATCACCGACACGATGGTCTAGGGGTGGATGTGACCGCAATCGACGAGATCACCTACGAGTCGACCTCCCGTTTCGCGCAGGTCCGCGACGACCTCCGCCTGCACTACCACGAGGCCGGCGTCGGCAACGACACCACGATCGTCCTGCTCCACGGCGGTGGACCGGGCGCGTCGTCGTGGTCGAACTTCGCAAAGAACATTCCGGTGCTGGCACAACGGTTCCACGTGCTGGCCGTCGACCAGCCCGGCTACGGCAGGTCCGACAAGCCGACCGAGCATCCGCAGTACTTCGTGCACAGCGCGTCCGCGCTGAAGGACCTGCTCGACACGCTCGGGATCACCGACCGCGTCCACCTCCTCGGCAACTCGCTCGGTGGTGGTGCCGCCGTGCGGTTCGCGCTCGACTATCCCGAACGCGCCGGACGGCTCGTCCTCATGGGGCCGGGTGGGCTGAGCGTCAACCTGTTCGCACCCGACCCCACCGAGGGCGTCAAGAATCTCGGCCGGTTCTCGTACGAGCCCACCCGCGAGAATCTCGAGGCGTTCCTGCGGATCATGGTCTTCGACCAGTCGCTGATCACCCCCGAGCTCGTCGAGGAGCGGTTCGCGTCGGCGAGCACCCCCGAGTCGCTCGCGTCGGCGAAGGCGATGGGAAAGTCGTTCTCCAGCGCCGAGTTCGAGAAGGGGATGCTCTGGCGCGACGCCTACAAGCTCCGTCAGCGGGTGCTGCTGATCTGGGGTCGCGAGGACCGCGTCAACCCGCTCGACGGCGCACTCGTGGCGCTGAAGATGATCCCGCGCGCACAGTTGCACGTGTTCGGTGGATGCGGCCACTGGGCACAACTCGAGAAGTTCGACGAATTCAACCGCCTGACAGTGGATTTCCTCACGGACGGAGTCGAATAGATGAGTATCCGGTCGCTGGCATATCTCCGGATCGGCGCCACCGACGTCCCGGCCTGGCGCGAGTACGGTCTCAAGGTCCTCGGCATGATCGAGGGCCAGGGCACCCACGCCGACGCGTTGTACCTGCGAATGGACGACTTTCCGGCCCGGCTCGTCATCGAGCCGCACGAGTCCGACAAGCTGCTCGTCTCGGGCTGGGAGACCGCGAACGCCGCCGATCTCCAGTCGGTTCGCGACAGTCTCTCCGCGGCGGGTGTTCCGTTCAAGGAGGGCACCGCCGAGCAGCTCGCCGATCGTCGCGTCGACGAACTGATCGTCTTCCAGGATCCGTCGGGCAACACCCTCGAGGCGTTCCACGGTGCCGCGCTCGAACACCGCCGCGTGGTCAGTCCGTACGGGCACAAATTCGTCACCGGCGAGCAGGGCCTCGGGCACGTGGTGCTCTCGACCCGCGACGACGAGGAATCGCTGCGCTTCTACCGCGACGTGCTCGGCTTCCGCCTGCGCGACTCCATGCGGATGCCCCCGCAGATGGTCGGCCGGCCCGCCGACGGAAAACCGGCCTGGCTGAGGTTCTTCGGATGCAACCCGCGCCACCACAGCCTCGCCTTCCTGCCCATGCCCACCCCGTCGGGCATCGTGCACCTGATGATCGAGGTGGAGAACTCCGACGACGTCGGTCTCGCCCTCGACCGAGCACTGCGGAAGAAGGTCAAGATGTCGGCGACGCTCGGGCGCCACGTCAACGACAAGATGCTGTCCTTCTACATGAAGACCCCCGGCGGATTCGACGTCGAATTCGGTTGCGAGGGGCTGCAGGTCGAGGACGGCGATTGGATCGCCCGTGAATCCACGGCCGTGAGCCTGTGGGGCCACGACTTCTCGGTGGGAATGCAGTAATGACCGCGCCGGAGGCCGGAGAGAACGGTGCGATCGACCCGCGGGCCTTCCGCACCGTGCTCGGGCAGTTCTGCACCGGAGTCACCGTCATCACCACCACCGAGGACGACGGGGCGCCTGTGGGATTCGCGTGCCAGTCGTTCGCGGCGTTGTCGCTCGACCCGCCGCTCGTATTGTTCTGCCCCACGAAGCAGTCCCGGTCGTGGGCGGCCATCGAACGAGCGGGCCGCTTCTGCGTCAACGTCCTCGCCGAGGAACAGCGGGAGACCTGCGCGCGGTTCGGTTCCCGCGAACCCGACAAGTTCGCCGGACTCGACTGGACGCCGTCCCCGTTGGGCTCACCCGTCCTGACGGGATCGCTCGCACACATCGATTGCACGGTCGAGACGGTGCACGACGGGGGAGACCACTGGGTGGTCTTCGGTCGCGTGTCGTCGCTGAGCGAAGTGCGCGACGAGAAGGAACGCCCGCTGCTCTTCTACCGCGGGCAGTACACCGGGATCCAACCGGAGAAGACGACGCCGGCGCCATGGCGCGACGATCTCGAAGCGTTCCTCACCTCCGTCACGGAGGACACCTGGCTGTAGATCGCAGACGGTAGGTACCGCACGACGAAGCCGGGACGACCACATCGAAAGTGGTCGTCCCGGCTTCGTGTGTGGATCAGGAGCGATCGGTGTCGGTCGCGTCGTCCGGTTCCTCCTCGTAGTACTCCGTGGTCACGACCCGGCGCACCAGGCGAGGCTTACGCGGTCGATCGGAATCGGCGTCACCTGCCGCTGTCGTGCTCGTGTCCGCCTTCGTGTCGGCCGTGCTCGTATCGCTCGTCTCGGTGCCGGCCGACGTCGGCGGCGTGAAGTGCGCCGGCCCCGTCGGTCCCGGACCGACGATCTCCTGATCGCTGCCGCTGCCGCTGTCGCTGCCGGGAGCTGCGTGGCGGGCGGTGTCCGCCGCCGAGTCCGCGGTCCCGGACGGTGTGGACGAGTCCGCGGTCCCGGTCGGCGTGGAGGGCGTCGCCGCGGTATGCCCGGGCATCGAGTGTTGGAGCGACTCGTCGCGCTGACCCTCGCTCGGCCTGTAGTTGCCGGCGATCTCCTCACGCGCGACATCGGGCGGCGTCGGTGAATGCCCGGTGCCCGCGGTATGCGATTGCGCGGTTCCCGCGGTGGGCGACTGTCCGGTTCCCGCCGGCCCGGCGGTACCGTACGACTTGCCGGTATGCGGTGTTCCGCCGCCGACCGCTCCACCTACGAGACCACCGCCGGCCGCTCCACCGGTGAGACCGCCACCGGCCGCGCTCCTCTCGTCGAGGCCGCTCCGATCGTCCGTGAATCCTCCTCGGTCGTCGCCGAGTCCTCTCCGATCGTCGCTGAGTCCGCCCCGATCGTCGCTGAGTCCGCCGCCCGCCGGGGTGTCCCCGAAACGGCGGTAGTAGCGGTACAGTTCGTCTTCCTCGAGCGGGGTCAGCTCCCCGTTCTCGTCGATGTTCGGGGCGCCGGTGATGGTGTCCTTGTCGAAGGGCAGGCGCACTCCGGAGCTGTCGAGTTCGGCTTCGTCGATAGGGGCGAAGTGCCGGCGCGTTCCGAACAGACCCGTGACGACGGTGATCCAGGCGGGTCGGCCTGTGTCGTTGTCCAGGTACACCTCTCCGACGCGTCCGAGCTTGTCACCGTCCGGCCCGTACGCGGTGGCGCGAGCGAGGGTGTCGATGTCGTCGTTGCTGATCATGATGTCCTCATCCGTGGGCGATGCGGCTTCCTGCAGTGCGGATGCCCTCCGATGGGAGTGACGAAACGCTGCCGTTACACCGCTCGCCGTTGCGCCGACCATCCCCGCGTGTTATCCATATTGTCAACAATCCGACAACCGGCGCGGGGGTGCGAGCCCTCGGCTGTTCGGAGGGATCGTCATGACCCGTCTTTCACCCCGCCTGCTGCAGGCAACGCCCGTCACCGTCGACCACGCCGAAGGGTGTTACATCCACGGCACCGACGGACGTCGGTATCTCGACTTCACCGCCGGCATCGGCGTCACGAGTACCGGCCACTGTCACCCGCACGTCGTCGAGGCCGCTCGCCGACAGATCGGCTCGCTCATCCACGGGCAGTACACGACCGTGATGCACCGGCCCCTGCTCGAACTCACCGAACGCCTGGGCACGGTGCTCCCCGAAGGGCTCGACTCGCTGTTCTTCGCCAATTCGGGCAGCGAGGCAGTCGAGGCGGCGTTGCGTCTGGCCCGCCAGGCGACAGGGCGGCCCGGAATCGTCGTCTTCCACGGCGGTTTCCACGGGCGGACCGTCGCCGCAGCCACGATGACCACCTCGGGAACCCGCTTCTCCGCGGGGTTCTCGCCCCTCATGGGCGGTGTGCACGTCGCGCCGTTCCCCACTGCCTATCGCTACGGCTGGTCGGAGGACGAAGCGACCGATTTCGCCCTGCAGGAACTGGACTACCTGTTCGCGACCCTCGTGGCGCCGGACGAGATCGCGGCCTTCGTCGTCGAACCGGTCCTGGGCGAGGGCGGTTACGTCCCCGGCAACACCCGGTTCTTCCAGGGATTGCGGCAGCGGGCCGACGAACACGGCATCCTGCTCGTCTTCGACGAGATCCAGACCGGATTCGGGCGGACCGGAAAGTTCTTCGGACATCAGCACTTCGACGTGCGACCCGACATCATCACCATCGCCAAGGGCCTCGCGAGCGGTTTCCCGCTGTCGGGTATCGCCGCCTCCGAGGAACTCATGGAGCGCGCCCGCCCGGGATCGCAGGGCGGCACGTACGGAGCGAATGCGGTCTCCTGCGCGGCGGCCGTGGCCACTCTCGACGTGATCGAGAAGGAGGGGCTCGTCGACAACGCCGCCGCACGTGGACGTGAACTGCTCTCCGGTGCACGGGAGAACACGATCGACGCCATCGGCGACGTGCGCGGCCTCGGCCTCATGGTGGGCCTCGAATTCACCACCGACGGAGCACCCGACCGGGAGCGGGCGACCGCAGCGCAGCAGCTCGCCGCGCAGAAGGGGTTGCTGCTGTTGACCTGCGGTGCGCACATGAACGTGGTGCGCATGATCCCGCCGCTGATCGTCACCACCCAGCAGATCGAGGACGCGCTCGGGATCTGGTCCGAGGTCCTCGCCGAGGTCCGATAATCCGTCGAACGAGGGAGTCCGCGTGGCCCGATACATCACGATCACTCTCGACAAGCGCGATATCACGTGCAGAGCACGGCTTCTCGACGACGAGGCGCCGCTCACCTGTGCGGCGGTGTGGGACGCCCTGCCGCAGAGCGGCTCGGCGTTCCACGCCAAGTACGCCCGCAACGAGCTCTACACCCTCGTCCCGAGGATCACCGCGGCACCGCACAGGGAGAACCCGACGGTGACTCCGATCCCCGGCGACGTGTGCCTGTTCGACTTCGAACCGTGGGAGATCGGTAATCCCGCATACGGTTACGAACCCGGATCGCAGGCCCATGCGCAGCAGGGAGCGAC
Organism: Rhodococcus sp. PD04; assembly: GCF_035918275.1. NCBI lineage: Bacteria > Bacillati > Actinomycetota > Actinomycetes > Mycobacteriales > Nocardiaceae > Rhodococcus > Rhodococcus sp. PD04. The sequence continues at coordinate 594,262 of NZ_CP142143.1, forward strand.
CGACCTCGCGTTGTTCTACGGCCGGAACAATCTGTTGCTCAACGGCGATGTGGGCTGGGTGCCGGGCAACGTCTTCGCGACGATCGAGGAGGGCCTGCCCGAACTCGCCGTCGCGTGCAACGACCTGTGGATCCAGGGGGTCGTGGGGGAGACGCTGAGCTTCGCACGCGCATAGACGGGCACCGCACGGGAACGGCACCGCACAGAATGTGCGGTGCCGTTCCCGTGCGGGCTTCTTCAGCTCAACGCGTACTCGGCGAATCGCGCGACGGCGAGCAGCAGGTCGTCCGAGTGCCGCGGCCCGACGATCTGCAGACCCACGGGCAGACCCGCCGAGGTGGTGCCCACAGGGATGCTGATGGCCGGCTGCTGCGTGAGATTGAAGGGATAGGTGAACGGGGTCCACTGCGGCCACGAGGTGAGCGACGAACCCGGCGGCACGTCGTGGCCGGCCTCGAAGGCGGGGATCGGCATCGTCGGGGTGATCAGCACGTTGTACTTCTGGTGGAAGCTCCCCATCGTGATTCCGACCGCCGCCGCGACCGCGCGGGCCTCGAGATACTCGACGGCTCCGAGCCGGTCGCCGTGGGCCCACACGCGTCCGAGGCCGGGATCCACCTTGTCGCGCGTGCCCTCGGGGAAGGTCTTCAGCATCGTCGCTGCGCCTGCCGCCCAAAGGTTCTCGAAGGCCTCGAGCGGATCGGTGAAACCGGGATCGGCGGCGGTCACCCGTAGTCCGGCCTCGTCGAGGACACGGACCGCCCGGTCGACGATCTCACCGACCTCGGGGTCCACGTCCACGTAGCCGAGGGTCTTGGAGTAGGCGACATCCATTCCCACCACCTCGCGGTTGAGCCCGCCGCGGAAGGTCGTCAGCGGCGGCGCCAGTGCCGTGGGGTCCCGGGGGTCGGGCAGCGCGAGGATATCGGTGAGCAGCGCCGCGTCCTCGACCGTCCGGGTGATCGGCCCGGCGTGTGCGAGCGGCCCGAACGGGCTGGCGGGAAAGATCGGGATCCGGCCGTGGGTGGGCTTGAATCCGACGACGCCGCAGAACGATGCGGGGATGCGGATGCTGCCGCCACCGTCGGTGCCGACGGAACACGGACCGAAGCCGGCCGCGACCGCCGCCGCGCTGCCCCCGGACGAGCCACCGGCGGTCTTCGTGGTGTCGGCAGGATTCGTGGTCACCCCGTAGAGCGCCGAATCGGTCACCGCCTTCCACGCGATCTCCGGAGTGGTGGTCTTGCCCACCAGCACCATTCCGTCCTCGCGCAGCCGGGCCGCGACCGGGCTGTCGACGTTCCAGTCCTGGTTCTCGTCGATGGCCTGCGAGCCCCGCAGGGTCGGCCATCCGTCGGTGAGGAAGACGTCCTTGATCGAGATTGGGACCCCGTCGAGCAGACCCTTCGAATAGCCGGTCCGCCACCGCTCCTCGGAGCGGCGTGCCTGGTCGAGAGCCTTCTCCTCGTCGACGAGGCAGAACGAGTTGATCTCGCGATCGTGCGCCGCGATCCGATCGAGCACGGCTCGCGTCACCTCGACGGGAGACAGCTCGCCCGAGGAGAACGCCGACACGAGTTCGACGGCGGTCATGTCTGTGGGCTCCATCGTGCCTCCTTCTCGTCGGACGATGCCGACTCTCACGCGCCGGGCACGTAACCCAGCTTCTTGTCCACCACGTTCCGAAGAGGTTCGCCACTGCGGTGACGGTGGAAGTTGTCGATGAAGACGTCCACCAGCGCATCGCGCCAGCCGACGAAATCTCCCGAATTGTGCGGGGTGATCGAGACGTTCGGCATGTCCCAGAGCGGATGGTCCTCGGGGAGCGGCTCGACGTCGAGCACATCCAGTGCGGCACCGGCGATGGCGCCCGACCGCAGTGCCTCGACGAGGTCGTCGGTGCGCACGAGTTCGCCCCGCCCGACGTTGACGAAGCGGGCCTTCGACTTCATCGCGGCGAACATCCGGGCGTCGAACAGGTGCCGGGTCTGCTCGGTGAGAGGTGCGGCCACGACGACGAAATCGACGTCGGCCAGGGCGGCCGGAAGGTCGGCGGTCGCGGTGACGGTGCCGAAATCGGGGTCGTCGTCGCGAGGGCGCCGGCCCGAGCCTCGGACCGTCATCCCCACGGCGGAGAGCAGGCGTGCGATTGCGCGGCCGATCGGGCCGGTGCCGACGACGAGCACGGAGCGACCGGCGATGCGTTCGGACTCGCGGTGCTTCCAGATGTGCTCGTGCTGGAGCCGCAGGGATTCGGGGATGTCCTTGGCGAAGGAGAGTATCTGGGCGAGCACATATTCGGCGATCGCCCCGTCGAAGACTCCGCGGGAATTGGTGACGACCACGTCGCTGTCGCGCAGCTCGGGGAACATGAGGGCGTCGACCCCGGCCGCGGCGACATGGATCCACTTCAGGGAGGTCGCGGCGTGCCAGGCCGCGGGCAGGGCGTCGGTGAGGAAGTCGTACGCGAAGAGGATGTCGGCGCCGTCGAGTGCGTCGGCCAGACCGGCGGCGTCGGTGTAGCGCACCGTGGCGTGTTCGGCCACCGGGGCCATCCACGCACGATCCGGCACGGCTTCGGCATGAAGCACTGCAACGACCGGCTGGGCATCCACGTTGACACCGTATGAGCGCCTCGTATTATTGTCAACAATCCTCAAGGCTGAGGGAACTCTTGACGAAGCCGAGGGACCGTATGGAACTGAACATTCCCGAATTCGAAGGTCCTCTGGCTCAGCGGGGCATCGGTGTGATCGCACCCTTCGATCTCGCGCTGGAACGAGAACTGTGGCGATGGGCGCCGCTCGAGGTCAGTCTGCACCTCGCTCGAACCCCCTACGAGCCGGTGCCGGTCAGCCGTGCCATGGCCGAGCTGGTCTCCGACCGACGGCACCTGATGGTCGCGACCCGCGACGTGCTGTCGGTGGAACCGGAAGTCGTTGCCTATCTGTGTACCTCGGGCAGTTTCGTCAACGGGGTGGCCTACGAGAAGGCCCTGTGCGACGCGATCTGCGAGGCGGGCGCATCGTGCGCGGTCACGACCTCCGGAGCGCTGCTCGAAGCCCTCCGCAAACTCGACCTCACCCGCATCTCGGTGATCACCCCCTACGACCGGGAACTCACCGACCTGCTGCACGACTTCCTGAAGGAGGCCGGAACCGAGGTCGTCCGGTCGTCACATCTCGGGCTCGGCGGCGGCATCTGGAAGGTCAACTACCGCACCATCGCCGAGCACATCATCGCGGCCGACACCCCGGACGCACAGGCGATCTTCGTCAGTTGCACCAACCTGCCGACCTACGACCTGATCGCGCCGCTCGAACGGGAACTCGGCAAGCCGGTCCTTACGGCCAACCAGCTCACCATCTGGGCGTGCCTGGGACGGATGAAGTTGCCCATGACCGGGCCAGGGAAGTGGTTGAGAGGAGTGTTCTGAATGCATCGTGACCGCACGACCGTCGGGATCGTCTACCCGGATCATGCCGCCGAGGACGACTACCCGTTCGCCGCCGAACTCCTGGGGGTGAATCTGCCCGTGGCCCACATCTACGGAACCGATCTGCACGCCGTTCCCGAACTCCTCGACCTCGGGAGCCCGGCCAAGCTCGCCGGGGGAGCGGCGCAGTTCGCGGACGAGCCCCTCGACGCCCTCGTGTGGGCGTGCACGTCGGGCAGCTTCGTGTACGGACCCGAGGGGGCACGCACCCAGGTCGAGCAGCTCTCCCGGGACGCGGGAGGCGTGCCCACGACGAGCACGAGCATCGCGTTCGTCGCCGCGCTACGGGCGCTCGGAGTCGGCCGGGTGGCCGTGGCGGCGAGTTATCCGCGGGACGTCGCCGAACTGTTCGTCGCCTTCCTCGCGGACGCCGGTGTCGACGTCGTCTCGCTCGCCGACGCCGGCATCGACACCGCCGCCGAGGTCGGCACCCTGACCGACGAGGCCGTCCTCGAATTCGTGAGGACCAACGATCATCCCGACGCACAGGCGGTCCTCGTCCCCGACACCGCGATGCACACGCTGCGGATCATGCGGGAACTCGGGAAGGAGACCGGTAAGCCGGTCCTGACCGCCAACCAGGTCACCGTGTGGCACGGCCTGGAACTCGCCGGATATACAGTGGAATGCCCGGAGCTGGGCTCACTGTTCGAGGAGGATAGCGATCATGGTGCTCGGTGATCTGGAAGATCTACGTCCTGTCACCCGGCCGTCCACGGCCGAGCTCATCGCCGAACAGATCCGGTCGGCCATCGTCCGGGGTGCGCTCGGTCCCGGGGAACAGCTGGGGGAGGCCGAACTCGCGGCGCATTTCCAGGTCTCCCGGGGCCCGCTCCGAGAAGCCATGCAGCGGTTGCTGTCCGAAGGACTGCTCTACAGCATCCGCAACCGGGGCATCTTCGTCACCGAGCTCACCTTCGACGACGTCGTCGACATCTACCGCAGCCGCTGGGTCATCGAGGGTGGCGCCCTCGACCTGGTGCTGGACGGCCGTCGCGAACAGACGTGGAAGGCACTCGAGCCCGCGATCGAGGAGATGCGCACCGCCGCCGAGCGCGAGGACGCCACCGGCGTCTCGGACGGCGACCGGCGTTTCCACGAGATCCTCGTGGCCAGTGCCGAGAGTCCGCGGCTCGTGCGAGCGGCCCGCACACTGCTCGTCGAGACACGGATGTGCCTCGGCGCATTGCAGACCACCTATCCCGACCTGCACGTGCAGGTGGACGAGCACGTCGTGCTGCGAGAGGCGATCCGCACCGCCGACCGGGACGACGTGCGGCGCCTGCTCGACGAGCACCTGCACGACACGGTCACCCGGCTCCGCGAGCGTCAGAACGTCGACGGAGTGATCGCGTCCGGCTGATACCGCTCAGGCGGGCGGGGTGAACGACGACAGGGCCGTCGCGGCGATGTGATCGGCGGCGTCGTCCGCTGCCAATCTTCCTGCTGCGACTTCGGTTGCAGCGCAGTGGACCAGACTGTGCAGGACCGCCGCCAGCCAGGACGACGGCAGGTCGATGCGGAAGACTCCCTCGGCGCGACCTCGCTCGATCAGGGCGGTCGCGCGGGCGAGCAGGCCGTCGTGTGCGGCGCGGACGTCCTCTGCGGGAAGAGCTCGGTCGGCGGCGGCGAGCAGCGTCCCGGCGTCGGCGGTCAGCGACCACGACCCCGCGATCAGGCGGTGCAGGGCGTCGCGGGGGTCGCCCGCGAGGTCGATCCGATCCACGGCCTGTTCCGCCTCGGCGAGCGCGCGCTGCACCACCGCGGTGACGAGGTCTGCGCGCGTGGGGAAGTGGCCGTAGAGGGTGACACGCCCGACGCCGGCGGCCTTGGCGATCTCCCCGACGCCGGCGTCGGGATCACGGCTCAGCACGATGCGCGCGGCGTCGAGGATCGCTTCGATGTTCCGTTCGGCGTCCGCACGTTTCCTGGGGCGGAGTGATTCGGGTCGGGGGAATGCCTCGTGGGTGGTCACGGAACCTCCTCTTGTCGAACACTGGTGTTCAGGTTACGTCGACGGGCAACTCGAACATCACTGTTCAACTCAGGGCGGATCCTCATGACGAGCGCCGTCTCGGGCGCGCACTCTTGAGTCCGGGGAGCGTCAGACGACGGTCGCGTCGCCGAAGGTCATCTGCAGATCGGGGATCGACGACGAGGCCAGTGCGCGTCGCGGCAGACCGAGCGACCGCAGTTCGTCGGCGATCGGATGCGTCCCCAACCGGAGGGTCGCGCCGCCGAGCCGGGTGCGTACCCCGCTCGGATTCATCTCCCAGGTCGTGCACCGGGTGACGTCGTCGATGTGCGAGTAGGCAGCGAGCGAGGCGGCGAGACCCCTGCCCGGCACCGGGAGTCCGGGCGCCACGGTCAGTTCGGCGATCAGCGCTCCGTCGGCGGAGACCGAACCGCGCTTGGTGCTGCTGTCGTGGTCGGCGTCGAAGTCGGCGAGGGTCTTCGGGAAACCCCAGATGCCGCGCCCCGCCGCGAGAGTGAAGTCTCCGTCGACGGGCAGGTGGTGGATGAGTGCACCGGCCTGCCCGCCGACCAAACTCCGCCAGTCGCCGACGATGCCGTCGCCGCGGTTGTGATGGTTGCGGACGAGGAAGCACACCCCGAACTCGTTGTACGGGCCGAGGTCCCCGTCGACGTAGTCCACGAAGACGAGCGTGCAGATCCCGTGGCCCGGCCGGTACTGCAGGATCTCGAGCCCGGTGTGGGCGACGAGTTCCTGCGCGGGGCGCACGGGAACCGAGAACATCCCCATGAACGCCGTGGCCGTTCGGACCTGCACGGGCATCGTGACCGGCTTGCCCAACACCACATGCGTCGTCGTCTCGCTCATCGCTGCCTTCCGGAAGTCGGACGTGCGTACCCCGACAATGAGAACACGTTCCAGTTCCGGAGGGAAGAGACTAGGAAGGAGCGCCGATGTTCATCTCGTCGGGATGCGCGCCCACCCGCGTGCCGTCGTCGAGCGTGTCGAGTTCGCTGAGGTCGAGCTCGTCGAGTTCGAAGTCGAAGACGTCGATGTTCTGGGAGATGCGCTGCTCGTGCACCGACTTCGGGATGACGATCAGCCCGTTCTGCAGATGCCAGCGGATCAGCACCTGCGCGGCCGACTTGCTGTGACGATCGGCGATGCGGGTGACGATCGGGTCGACGAGCAGGGTGTTCGGCTTCGAGTTCGGACCCCACCCCGAGTTGCTCGTGCCACCGAGCGGGCTCCACGACTCCACGGCGATGCCGTGCTCGGACGCGAACCGGCGGATCTCCTGCTGCGGCAGGTGCGGATGCAACTCCACCTGGTCCACCGCAGGCAACAACCCGCCACGATCGACGAGCAACTGCAGGTGGTGCGGTTCGAAGTTGCACACCCCGACCGCCTTCGCGCGTCCGGACTCGGCGATCTTCTCGAGGGCGTCCCAGGTGCGCAGGATCCGTTCGCGGTCCTGCAGCGGCCAGTGGATCAGGTACAGGTCGACGTACTCGGTGCCCAGCTTCTTCAGGCTCGTGTCGAATGCCTTCAGTGCCGGCTCGTAACCCTGATCGGCGTTCCACAGCTTGGTGGTGACGAAGATGTCCTCGCGCGGCACCGACGACGCGGCGAGCGCGCGGCCGACGCCTTCCTCGTTGCCGTAGGCCGCGGCCGTGTCGATGTGCCGGTAACCGGCCTCGTCGATCGCGTATCGGACCGCGTGTTCGGTCTCGTCGTTGGTGGCCTGCCAGACTCCCAGGCCCAGCTGCGGGATCGTCGTTCCGGAATTCAGCGTGATCGTGGGAGGTGTCATCTCTCCGACGTTAGCGAGCCGCCGCGGCGGGCGCGAGTGATCCCGGGCGATCGGGTGTTCTCCGACCCGCGGGCCCCGAGGACGGGTGTCGAGTTCATCGGCCGGACGCCGGGGGACGGCAGGCGAGCAGCGCCGCCCACGCATCGACCTCCCGCCGGCCCGTCAGCCGCACGACCGGCAGATCGGGACGTTGTGCGAGCGCGGTGAGGACGCGGTCGCGGTACCCACCGTGGGTTCGCCACGCCCAGCGCACGATGTGGTCGCGATCGCGGAAGAAGGTGTGCAGGGGCGGTTCGATGTTGCCGTTCCACAGTTCTTCCCGGCGCACCCGGCGTCGCAGCGTCCGCCACACCACCTGTCGCATCACCGTGCTCCGCGGCAGGTCGAGCCACACCATCAGGTCGGCGCGCTCGACGAGCAGCGGCCGCACCGCGGTGTACTGCCACTCCGTCACCCAGCGCGGCTGCGCGGTGAACTCCTCGACGTCCTCGCGGAAGGACGGACGCCGCGTCCAGTTCGGACCGTGATGGAGGCCGTCGAGCTCGACGTGCGGAAGGTCGAGGATCTGCCCGGTCCTCGCGGCGAGGGTCGTCTTGCCGGAACCGGACGTCCCCGCCACGAGGACGCGGCGGGGACGCACGGGGAGTGGAACCGAGGAATCGAGGAGGCGCATCACCGATCTTTCGCAGGATCGCCGCCGACGATATTGCTCAGGCGGATATTGCGCTCAGGTATTCGCGCGGTTGCCCGAACAACTGGGCGCTGCCGTGTGCCCGCTTGAAGAACAACTGCGCGTCGTGCTCCCAGGTGATCGCGATCCCGCCGTGCAGCTGCACGGCCTCCGACGCGACCTGCTGGAAGGCCTCCGAACAGTAGATCTTCGCGGCGTACGCGTCCTGTAGATCCTGCGACAACGCAGCCGCATACGACATCGATCGCGCCGTCTCCACGAGCGCGTACATGTCGGCCATACGGTGCTTGAGCGCCTGGAACGATCCGATCACGCGACCGAACTGCTTGCGGTTCTTCGCGTAGTCGACGGTCAGATCGAGCACGGCCTGCGCGGCGCCCACCTGCTCGGCCGACAGGGCGATCGCCGCGGACGCCCGCAACCGCTCGACGAGATCGTCGGACGACGACAGGCGACGGCCGGTCACCGCCGAGAACGACACCTCGGCCATGGAACGCGTCGGATCCATCGTGGGCACGCGGCGCCGCGACACTCCGTCGGTGTCCGGATCGACCTCGAACAGGCCGACCGTGTCGCCGTCGGCAGCGAGCACCAGCAGAGTGGACGCGATATCGCCGCCGAGCACGTAGTGCGCGGTTCCGGTCAGCACGTCGCCCTCGACGCTCACGCCGGGACGCTGCCAGCCGGCGGCCGACGCCCAGCACACCGCGACGACTTCACCGGCCGCGATGCCGGGGAGCAGACGTGCCGCCGCGTCGGCATCACCGGACAGCAGCACGGTCTGCGCCGCGAGTACCGCCGACCCCAGGAACGGCGACGGCGTGAGCGTGCGGCCGAGTTCCTCGAGCACCACGTGGGTCTCGACCCACGAGGCGCCCACACCGTCGTACTCCTCCGGAACGGCGAGGGCCGCGACCCCGACCTGTTCGACGAGCATCGTCCACAGCTCGTCGTCGTACCCACTGTCGGTGGTGATCGCGCGCCGGACGGCAGCCGAATCGGAATGCTTGGCGAGCAGGGTGCGCACCGAGTCCCTCAGTGCGGCGCGCTCTTCCGTCTCGAACGTCACGACGCCTCGCTCTCGAGTGCCGCGACCACGCGGGCCCGGTGCTCGTCGGGGGTGCCCCACGCGGTGACGAGCGCACGGACCTTCGTGATCCACAGCGACAGATCGTATTCCTGGGTGTAGCCGATGGCGCCGTGCACCTGCAGGGCCGTGCGTGCGGCGAGGTAGGCGGCGTCGCCGCACGCGACCTTCGCGGCCGAGACGTCCCGGGACGCGGTGGGCAGTCCGTCGCGGACGGCGATGGCCGCGCCGTGCAGCAGCGGACGCGCCATCTCCAGCGCGACCGCCACCTCGGCCAGGTGGTGCTTGACGGCCTGGAAGGAGCCGATCGCGCGACCGAACTGCTTGCGCTGCTGCGCGTACTCGACGGTGGTGTCGAGCAGAGTCCGGCCCAGGCCCTGGAGCTGAGCGGCCGAAGCGAGGACACCGATGTCGAAAGCTGCAGCGGTATCGGCGGATCCGAGCGACTCACCCGGGGTGAGCGAGGCGAGCGTCCGCGAGCGGTCGACCGACTCACGCGTCTCACCTGCGGTGCCCACCGAGACGGTGCCGCCGGCGACGTGCAGTGCGAGGTCGGCGACGTGTGCGTCGACCGCGTACGGGGTGTGGGGGAGCATCGCGACGGTGGCGAGCGAGCCCGCGGCAAGAGGGCCGAGACGCTCGGGTGCCACGGCGGCGAGCAGAACCGGTGCCACCGCCACGGTTTCGACCACCGGTCCGGGCACGGCATGGCGGCCGAGCTGTTCGACGGCGACGACGAGGTCGACCGCGTCGGCCCCGAGGCCGTCGTGTTCCTCGGCGACGAGCAGACCGTTGACGCCGGTCTCGGCCAGTCGCTCCCACACCTGCAGACCCGGTGCCGTGTCGCCGCTGTTCCACGCACGGATCACCTGCGGCATGTCCGACTTGGTGAGCAGGGCGTCGATACTGGACGCGAAGTCCTCATGGGACTCGTCGAGTGCGAATCTCATCGATCACCCCTCGGAAGGCCGAGCAACCGCTCGGCGATGACGTTCTTCTGGATTTCGTTGGTACCGGCGTAGATCGGGCCCGACAGCGAGAACAGATAGCCGTCGGTCCAGCCGTCGACGAGCTCGGCTTCGGCGCCCTGCAGGTCGAGCGCCGTCTCGTGCGCGGCGATGTCCCACTCGGACCAGAACACCTTGTTGATCGACGATTCGGCGCCGAGTTGCCCACCGGCGGTCAGGCGCGTGACGGTCGCCCAGGTCGACAACTCGTACGCGCGGGCACCGATCCATGCGTCGGCGACGCGGTTGCGCAGCGCGGTGTCGCCGTGGAGGTCGGACCCGCGGTAGGCGCGCAGCAGCCGGTCGGTGGCTGCGAGGAACCGGCCCGGTGCGCGCAGCGAGAGACCGCGCTCGTTGGAGGCGGTGCTCATCGCGACCCGCCAGCCTTCGTTCACGGCACCGATCACGCCGGATTCTCCGGGGTTCGCGGGGTCGTCGGGAACGAAGACGTCCTCGAGGAAGATCTCGGCGAAGCCGGGCTCACCGTCGAGCTGCGGGATCGGACGCACGGTGACACCCTCGGCCCGCAGGTCGAACATGAAGTAGGTGATGCCCTTGTGCCGCTGGGCCTCCGGGTCGGAACGGAACAGACCGAAGCCCATGTCGGCGTATGACGCCCGCGAGCTCCACGTCTTCTGGCCGTTGAGCAGCCAACCACCGTCGACCTTCGTGGCCGTCGAGCGCAGCGACGCGAGGTCGGAGCCGGACTCGGGTTCCGACCAGGCCTGGGCCCAGATGTCGTCGGCCCGGGCCATGCGCGGCATGATGCGGGCGAGCTGCTCCGGGCGGGCATGTTCGAACAGGGTGGGGGCGAGCAGGAAGATGCCGTTCTGGCTCACCCGGCCGGGCGCGCCGGCGCGGTAGTACTCCTCCTCGAACACGACCCACTGCTCGAGGGTCGCGTCGCGGCCGCCGAGTTCCTCGGGCCAGGAGACGACCGACAGGCGTGCATCGGCGAGGGTGCGTTCCCACCGCCGGTGTTCTTCGAAGCCCTCGGCCGTGTCCATCGACTTCAGCGGCGTCTTCGGAACGTTCTCGGCGAGGAAGGCGCGCACCTCGTCGCGGAACGCGAGGGTGGTGTCGTCGAGCTGCAGATCCACTACTTCGCCCCTTCCACCGGACGGGCGCTCGCGGCCATCGACTTGGCGTTCATGCCGCCGAGCGAGTCGGCTCCGACCTCGGCGTTGTGCGCGTGTGCGAAGTGGTGCAGGCCGAAGACCGAGTCCATGCCGTTGCGCATGCCCATCTGGTCCTCGCACTGGTTGACGGCGCGCTTGGTGAGCGCGAGACCGAAGCGCGGCATCTCCGCGATGCGGGCGGCGAGGGCGAGGGTCTCGTTCTCGAGTTCCTCACGCGGCACGACGCGGCTGACCATGCCCACCTCGTAGGCGCGCTGGGCGCTGAAACGGTCACCGGTGTACAGGATCTCCTTCGCGAAGCGGGTTCCGAGGATCCACGGGTGCGCGAAGTACTCGACACCCGGGATGCCCATGCGCACCACGGGATCGGAGAAGAAGGCATCCTCGGACGCGACGATCAGGTCGCACACCCACGCAAGCATGAGGCCACCGGCGATGCAGGCGCCCTGCACCGAGGCGATGGTGGGCTTGGGGATCTCGCGCCAGCGGCGGCACATCCCCAGGTAGACCTCCATCTCCCGGGCGTAGCGCTGGTCGCCGCCGGGCTTGTCGACGTGGTCCCACCACATCACGGCCTTGTTGTCGTAGTGGACGTGGTGGTCGCGGCCCGGGGTACCCAGATCGTGGCCGGCGGAGAAGTGCTTGCCGTTGCCGGCCAGCACGATCACCTTGACCTCGTCGTCCTCGACGGCCTTCTCGAAGGCGGCGTCGAGCGCGTAGGTCATGACCGAGTTCTGGGCGTTGCGGTAATCGGGTCGGTTGAGAGTGACGATCGCGACGCCGTCGCGCACCTCGTAGGTGACGACATCGGGCTCGAACGGGACGGTCATGACTTCTCCTCACGCAGAACGTTCTTCAGTACCTTGCCGGACGGGTTTCGGGGCAGCGCATCGACGAACCGAACCGATCGCGGCGCTTTGAAGTTGGCGAGTTTCTCTCGGGCATACGCGATCACGTCGTCCTCGGTGAGCGGATGTCCGTCCAGCGGGACCACGAACGCCCGGCCGACCTCACCCATACGCTCGTCGGGGACACCGATCACCGCGACCTCGTGGACTCCCGGCAGGCGCAGCAGTGCCGCTTCGACCTCCGCCGGATATACGTTGAATCCGCCGCTGATGTACATGTCCTTGAGACGATCGGTGATGTCGAGATAGCCGCGCTCGTCGAGGGTTCCGACATCGCCGGTGTGCAGCCACCCTTCTTCGTCGATGGTCTTGGCCGTGGCCTCGGGGTCGTCGAGATAGCCGAGCATGACGTTCGGGCCGCGCAGCAGGATCTCGCCCTTGTCGCCGATGCGCACCTCGAACTCGGCGGTGGCGCGTCCGGACGAGGTGGAGACGGTGACGGGATCGTCGTCGGTGCGGCACATCGTCGCGACGACCGCCTCGGTCTGCCCGTAGGCGGTGAGCACCGCGTCGAAGCTCAGTTCGTTCTGCATGCGCTCGACGAGGGAGACCGGGACGGGCGCGGCGCCGGTGACGGCGATGCGCAGGTTGCTCAGGTCGTATTCGCTGCGACGCGGGTGGTCGAGGATGGACTGGTAGATCGTCGGGGCGCCGGGGAGCACGCTGATGCGCTCGGCCGCGACCATCGCCATGACCTTCTCCACGTCGAAGGTCGCGAGGGGGATGACGGTGGAGCCGTGGAGCAGTGCGGCGACGAAACCGGCCTTGTATCCGAAGCTGTGGAAGAACGGGTTGATAACCAGGTAGTTGTCGTCGGTCGTCAGTTCGGCGCACTCACCCCACGCCTGTGCGACGCCGATGCACTGGCGGTGCGCGCTGAGCACGCCCTTGCTGCGGCCGGTCGTGCCCGAGGTGAACAGGACGTCGGAGACGTCGTCGGGGGCCACGGCCGCGGCGCGCGCGTCGGCCTCGGTGCGGGCGGCTTCGGTGGCGGAGGACAGGAAGTCCCCCCACTCGACGATCCCGTCGATCGGCGCGTCGTTCCCGCCCAGCGGGACCCGCACGGTCGTCGGGATCGGCAGTTCGGGCGCGGCCTTGCGCAGTTCGGTGTATCGGTCGGTGCCGAGGAACTCGCCGACCACGACGAGGGCTTCGGGGCGGACGCGCTCGACGACGTCGGCGGCCTCGCTTCCGGTGTAGCGGGTGTTGAGGGGTACGACGACACCGCCGGCCCAGTGCGTGCCCAGGGCGGCGATCACCCAGTGGAACGTGTTGGGCGACCAGATGACGACGCGCGCACCGCGTTCGACGCCGCGGGAGACGAGCGCCGCGGCGAAATCGCGGACGTGGTCGCGCAGTTGGGCGAAGGTCAGCCGGGTGTCGCCGTCGGCGATCGCGAGCAGGTCCGGCCAGGTGCCGGCGGCACGTACGAGTGCGGCCGGAGTGGTTCTCGGTCGTGTGTTCACAGAGCTCCCTACCTAGCAATTGCTTGGTAGGTTATCGTACGGATGTGCACGAGAGCGAGAGCCAGGAAAATGCGGAGTTCGCAGCCACCGTTCGGCAGTGGCTCGAAGACAACCTGACCGGCGAATTCGCCGAGCTCAGGGGCAAGGGCGGACCCGGAAGCGAACACGAGTTCTTCGAACAACGACTCGCGTGGGACCGGCATCTGGCCGCAGCCGGATGGACCTGCATCGGCTGGCCCACCGAGTACGGCGGTCGCGGTGCCAGCATGGATCAGCGGGTGATCTTCCACGAGGAGTACGCGAAGGCGAACGCGCCCGCACGCGTCAACCACCTCGGTGAAGAACTGCTCGGGCCCACCCTCATCGCCTTCGGAACCGAGGAGCAGAAGCAGCGCTTCCTTCCCGGGATCCGCAACGTCACCGAACTGTGGGCGCAGGGCTACTCGGAACCCGGAGCCGGCTCCGACCTCGCCAACGTCTCCACCACCGCCCGCCTCGAGGGCGACAAGTGGGTGATCAACGGCCAGAAGGTCTGGACGTCGCTCGCACACGTCGCGCAGTGGGCCTTCGTCGTCGCACGGACCGAACCCGGTTCGTCCCGTCATCACGGCCTGAGCTTCCTGCTCGTGCCCCTCGACCAGCCCGGCGTCACGGTGCGGCCCATCCAGCAGCTCACCGGCACCTCCGAGTTCAACGAGGTCTTCTTCGACGACGCCGTCACCGACGCCGACCTCGTCGTCGGTGCCCCCGGCGACGGATGGAAGGTCGCGATGGGTCTGCTGACCTTCGAACGCGGCGTCTCCACCCTCGGGCAGCAGATCGGTTTCGCCCGCGAACTCGACGACATCGTCTCCGTCGCCGAGAACAACGGTGCGATCGACGATCCGCACATCCGTGAACGCATCGCCCGCGCCCGAATCGGACTGCGGATCATGCGTGCCCACGCCCTGCGCACCCTCGGCGACGCCGACCCGGGTCAGGCCTCGGTCGCGAAGCTGCTGTGGGCCAACTGGCATCGCGATCTCGGGCAGCTCGCCATGGACGTGGAGGGTGCGTCGTCGCTTGTCGGCCCCGATCACGACCATGCCGGAAAGCCCTCCGAGATCACCGATCCCGAACATCTCGAGCTCGCGGAACGGCAGCGACTGTTCCTGTTCACCCGCGCCGACACCATCTACGGCGGATCCAACGAGATCCAACGCAACATCATCGCCGAGCGCGTGCTCGGCCTTCCCCGGGAGGCACGTCCGTGACCGCAACACCCCGCCCCGTATCCCCGCTCGCGACCCCGCCGGTCGAGACCCCCGGCCACGGCCTCCTCCGCGACAAGAAGGTCGTGGTCACAGCTGCCGCCGGCACCGGTATCGGATTCGCCACCGCGCGTCGCGCACTGCTCGAGGGCGCCGACGTGCTCGTCTCCGACTTCCACGAGCGCCGGCTCGGTGAGTCCGCCGAGAAACTCGCCGCCGAGTTCCCCGAACAGCAGGTCGCGACGATCGTGTGCGACGTGTCGTCCACCGAACAGGTCGACGCCCTCATCACCGGCGCTGCCGACCGGCTCGGACGCATCGACGTGCTCGTCAACAATGCCGGACTCGGTGGGGAGACGCCCGTCGTCGAGATGACCGACGAGGAATGGGATCGCGTCCTCGACATCACCCTCACCAGCACCTTCCGCGCGACCCGCGCGGCACTGCGCTACTTCCGTTCGGTCGACCACAACGGCGTGCTCGTCAACAACGCGTCGGTGCTCGGCTGGCGCGCGCAGCACTCGCAGGCGCACTACGCGGCGGCGAAGGCCGGTGTCATGGCGCTGACCCGCTGCTCCGCGATCGAGGCCGCCGAATACGGCGTGCGCATCAACGCAGTCGCCCCGTCCATCGCCCGCCACCCCTTCCTCGCGAAGGTCACCAGCGAGGAACTGCTCGACAACCTCGCCGCCGGTGAGGCCTACGGCCGCGCCGCCGAGGTCTGGGAGGTCGCGGCCACCATCGCGATGCTCGCCAGCGACTACACGACCTATCTGACCGGCGAGGTCGTGTCGGTCTCCTCCCAGCGCGCATGAACCCGCCCTCGGTCGGCTTGAAAGGATGTCCGTCATGACTCCCTCACGCGACGACACCTCCAGCAAGTCCGGACGCCGCGCGGAACTGCTCGACATCGCAGCCGACCTGTTCGCGTCGCGCGGTGTGCGGGCCACGACCGTGCGCGACATCGCCGACGCGGCGGGGATCCTCTCCGGCAGCCTCTACCACCACTTCGATTCCAAGGAATCGATGGTGGACGAGATCCTGCGCGCCTTCCTCGACGACCTGTTCGACCGGTACCGCAAGATCGTCGCGTCGGGTCTGCCGTCCCGCGAGACCCTCGCGGCGCTCGTCACCACCTCCTACGAGGCGATCGACCGGTCGCACGCCGCGGTGGCGATCTACCAGGGTGAGGCCAAGCATCTCGAGGGCGACCGCTTCGCCTACATCGGCGAACTCAACACCGAGTTCCGCGACCTGTGGGTGGGCGTGATCGAACGCGGTGTCGCCGACGGTTCGTTCCGACCCGACGTCGACGTCGAACTCGTCTTCCGGTTCCTGCGCGACACCGTGTGGGTGGCCGTGCGCTGGTACCGGCCCGGAGGCTCCCTCAGCATCGATCAGGTTGCCCAGCAATACCTTTCCATCGTTCTCGACGGACTATCGAACCAGAATTCTTCCTAAGGAGACATCATGACCGAGGCCTACATCGTCGACGCGGTGCGTACCCCCATCGGCAAGAAGAAGGGTGGGCTCGCGGACGTGCACCCGGCCGACCTGGGCGCGCATGTGATCAAGGCGCTCGTCGACCGCACGGGCATCGATCCCGCCGACGTCGACGACGTGGTGTTCGGTTGCGTCGACGCCATCGGTGGCCAGGCCGGCAACATCGCCCGCACCGCGTGGCTCGCCGCCGGTTACCCGCAGCACGTGCCCGGCGTGACCGTCGACCGTCAGTGCGGGTCGAGCCAGCAGGCCCTGCACTTCGGCGCCCAGGCGATCCTCAGCAACACCGCCGACCTCATCGTCGCCGGTGGCGTGCAGAACATGACGCAGATCCCGATCTCCGCGGCCATGATCGTCGGACAGCAGTACGGCTTCGACACCCCCTTCGGCGGGTCGAAGGGCTGGACCGAGCGTTACGGCGACGAAGAGGTCTCGCAGTTCAAGGGCGCCGAGATGATCGCCGAGAAGTGGGACATCAGCCGCGAGGAACTCGAGAAGTGGGCGTTGCAGAGTCACGAGCGCGCCAAGGCCGCGATCGCCGAGGGCCGCTTCGACAACGAGATCGTCCCGCTCGGTGACGCCACCGTCGACGAGGGCCCGCGCGAGACCAGCCTCGAGAAGATGGCGTCGCTGCAGCCGCTCGTCGAGGGCGGTCGTCTCACCGCTGCCGTCGCCAGCCAGATCTCCGACGGCGCGTCCGCGGTGTTGCTCGCCTCCGACGAGGCCGTGAAGAAGTACGGCCTGAAGCCCCGCGCGCGCATCCACCACCTCAGCGCCCGCGGCGACGACCCGATCTTCATGCTCACCGCCCCGATCCCCGCCACCCAGTACGCCCTCGAGAAGGCCGGCCTGACGATCGACGACATCGACCTCATCGAGATCAACGAGGCCTTCGCTCCCGTCGTCCTGGCGTGGATCAAGGAGATCGGTGCCGACCCGTCGAAGGTCAACGTCAACGGCGGCGCGATCGCCCTCGGCCACCCGCTCGGCGCGACCGGCACCAAGCTCATGTCGACGCTGCTCAACGAGCTCGAGCGCACCGGTGGCCGCTACGGTCTGCTCACCATCTGCGAGGGTGGCGGCACGGCCAACGTGACCATCATCGAACGCGTCTGATCTGTTCGTCCGTATCCGCGCGCCCGTTCGTCATCCGCTGCAGCAATTGCTGTAGCGGATGGACAGCGGGCGCGCGGATGTTCGGTTCGGCACTGTATGGTTCGGCACCCGAGCGGCGTCTACCCTCGAAGCATGTGCCGGAACATCACGGAGCTGCGCGGGCTCGAGCCGGCCGCGACCGCCGAGGAGATCGAAGCGGCCGCGCGGCAGTACGTCCGTAAGGTCAGCGGGATCCACAAACTCTCCGACGCCACCCGGGAACCGTTCGAGCAGGCCGTCGCCGAGGTCACTGCGACGACCACGAGATTGCTCGCGTCCCTTCCCGAGCGGCGGCAACCACCGCCGACGGTCCCACCGCTGCGTCGGCCCGAGGTGCAGGCGCGGATCGCCGCACGCGGCTGATCGATTCCGGTTCCTTCGTCGACGCGCGCGAGTAGCGTGACGCTGGTCGAGAATCGAGCACGTTCGAGGCCCGTCGCGACTTCCGCGGACCCGCGGCGAGCCCGGTGAGGAGCCGATATGGCCGTGGACCCGGCGCCACAGAACAGCGAGGTCGAATACCTCCGGACCGATCCCGATCTTCCTCCTGTCGGTGTCGTCGACCGGACACCGATCTCACCGACCGCACGGATCGTCTTCCTCGTACTCGCGATCCTGGGCGCCGTCGCCTGGTCGATCATCGCGCTGGTCCGCGGTGAAGAGATCAACGCGGTCTGGTTCGTCATCGCCGCCGTCTGCACCTATCTCGTCGCGTATCGCTTCTACGCGAAGTTCATCGAACGCAGGATCGTCCAGCCACGCGACGACCGTGCGACCCCCGCCGAGGAACTGGAGAACGGCAAGGACTACATGCCGACCGACCGTCGGGTGTTGTTCGGCCATCACTTCGCGGCGATCGCCGGGGCCGGCCCACTCGTCGGCCCGGTGCTCGCCGCTCAGATGGGTTATCTGCCCGGCACGATCTGGATCATCGTCGGCGTCGTCTTCGCCGGTGCCGTCCAGGACTTCCTCGTCCTGTGGATCTCGTCGCGCCGACGCGGGCGCAGCCTCGGTCAGATGGCCCGGGAGGAACTCGGGCCCATCGGCGGTGTCGCCGCGATCATCGCGGTCCTCGTCATCATGATCATCCTCATCGCGGTACTGGCGCTGGTGGTCGTCAACGCCCTCGCCGAGAGCCCCTGGGGTCTGTTCTCCATCGCGATGACGATCCCCATCGCCCTGTTCATGGGCGTCTACCTCCGGTACCTGCGTCCCGGCAAGGTCGCGGAGGTCTCGCTCATCGGTGTGGTCCTGCTGGTCACCGCGATCATTGCGGGCGGATGGGTAGCCGAGACCGACTGGGGCACCGACTGGTTCACCCTGTCGCCGGTGGCGATCTCCTGGCTGATGATCGCCTACGGTTTCGCCGCGTCGGTGCTGCCCGTGTGGCTGCTGCTCGCCCCGCGCGACTATCTGTCGACCTTCATGAAGGTCGGCACCATCGTGCTGCTGGCCATCGGCATCCTCGTCGCGCGTCCCGTCCTGGAGATGCCCGACGTCACCTCCTTCGCGATCGAGGGCAACGGCCCGGCCTTCGCCGGATCGTTGTTCCCGTTCCTGTTCATCACCATCGCGTGCGGCGCACTGTCGGGATTCCACGCGCTGATCTCCTCGGGCACCACCCCGAAGCTGATCGAGAAGGAGAAGCAGATCCGGCTCATCGGCTACGGGGGCATGCTCACCGAGTCGTTCGTCGCGATCATGGCGCTGGTCACCGCATGCATCATCGACCAGCACCTGTACTTCACGCTCAACGCACCGGCCGCCCTCACCGGCGGCACCCCCGAGACCGCCGCCGCCTACGTCAACGGACTCGGTCTCGGCTCACCGGACATCACCCCGGAACAGATCGCCGCCGCCGCGGAAGGCGTGGGGGAGGAATCGATCATCTCCCGCACCGGTGGTGCCCCGACCCTCGCGTTCGGTATGTCTCAGGTGCTCAGCGACCTGTTCGGCGGCGACAGCCTCAAGTCGTTCTGGTACCACTTCGCGATCATGTTCGAGGCGCTGTTCATCCTCACCACCGTCGACGCCGGCACGCGCGTCGCCCGGTTCATGCTCTCGGATTCGCTCGGCAACCTCGGCGGACCCGCACAGCGGTTCAAGGATCCGTCCTGGCGTCCGGGTGCCTGGTTCTGCTCGTTCGTGGTGGTCGCCGCGTGGGGCGGGATCCTGCTGATGGGCGTGACCGACCCGCTGGGCGGCATCAACACCCTCTTCCCGTTGTTCGGCATCGCCAACCAGCTGCTCGCGGCGATCGCCCTGACGGTGGTGCTCGCCATCGTCGTGAAGAAGGGCCTGGTGAAGTGGGCCTGGATCCCCGGTGTGCCGTTGGTGTGGGATCTGATCGTGACCATGACGGCGTCGTGGCAGAAGATCTTCTCCGGCGACCGTGCGGTCGGTTACTGGGCGCAGCACCGCGCCTTCGTCGACGCGAAGAACTCCGGCGCGACCACCTTCGGGTCGGCGAAGACGGCGGACGAGATAGACGCCGTCATCCGCAACACCTTCATCCAGGGCACACTGTCGATCGTGTTCGCCGTTCTGGTGTTGATCGTCTTCGTGGCCGGGGTGGTGGTGTGCATCAGATCGATCCGTGCCGGAGGCATGCCCACCACCGAGACCCCGGCGGTGCCGTCGAAGATCTTCGCCCCGGCCGGTTTCGTGCCGACCCCGGTGGAACGGGAACTGCAGAAGGAGTGGGACGAACTCATCGCGTCGGGCAAGGTCCGTGCACCGGGCGCCGCGCACGCGTTCGTCGAACATCGGGACCAGGATCTGTCGTGATCACCGCACTGCGACGTGCGTGGTGGTGGATCGGTGCCGTCATGGGCGACCATGACTACGCGCGGTACGTCGAAGTACACCGCCGGAAGCATCCCGATCGACCGCCGTTGAGCGAACGCGACTACTGGCGGGAACGGCACGCCGCGGCCGACGCGAACCCTGGAAGCCGATGCTGCTGAACAGGGGAGGACGGGCATGACGCAGTACGAATCGATCCGCGTCGAGACACGCGATCGGGTGACGACGGTGATCATGACCCGTCCCGAGCGCCGGAACGCCGTCGACGGTCCGATGGCCGCCGAACTCGCCGACGCGTTCCGGGCCTTCGACACCGACCCCGACGCCGACGTCGCCGTCCTCTACGGCGACGGTGGGAACTTCTGTGCGGGAGCGAACCTCAAGGCCATCGGGACCGAGGAACAGAACGTCCTCGGTGAGAACGGCGACGGACCGATGGGGCCGACACGCATGTCGCTGTCGAAGCCGGTGATCGCGGCGGTGGAGGGTTACGCGGTGGCCGGCGGACTCGAACTGGCGATCTGGTGCGATCTGCGGGTGGTGTCCGCCGATGCGGTGTTCGGTGTCTTCTGCCGCAGGTGGGGTGTGCCACTGATCGACGGCGGGACCGTTCGGCTGCCCCGCCTCATCGGCGCGAGCCGGGCCATGGACATGATCCTGACCGGCCGTCCGGTCGATGCCGCGGAAGCGCTCGACTTCGGTCTGGCCAACCGCGTGGTCGAACCGGGAACAACACGCGAGGTCGCCGAGGACATGGCGCGGGAGATCGCCGGCTTCCCACAGACGTGCATGCGCAACGACCGGTGGTCGGTCCACGCGCAGTTCGGCCGTTCCGAATCCGACGCGCTCGCATTCGAGTTCACGGTCGGCATGCAGTCCCTAGAGAGCGATGCGGCCGGCGGGGCCGCCCGCTTCGCGTCCGGGGAGGGGCGGCACGGATCGTTCTCCTGATCCCGATCCCTCGACAAGGGAGGCGTTGTGAACGAATCGGAACCGGTCTCCGGTGATGCGTGGCCGAGGCTGCGCACGGCGGAATGGACCGCGACCCGCGACACCCTCCACATGTGGCTGCAGATCGTCGGCAAGATCCGGATGGCTCACGCGCCGATGGTCAACCACTGGTGGCAGACGACGCTGTACGTCACGCCGCGAGGGCTGAGCACCTCGTCGATCCCGTACCGGAACTCCGTCTTCGACATCGAATTCGACTTCTTCGAGCACCGGCTGCACATCCGCGCGAGCGACGGTCGCAGTCGTTCGGTGCCTCTCGTCGCACAGCCCGTAGCCGAGTTCTACACCCGCACCCTCGGAGCGCTGGACGAGCTGGGTATCGCGACTCGCATCCACGGCACACCCAACGAGGTGGATCCGGCGATCCCGTTCGCTCAGGACCGTGAGCACGACAGTTACGACGCCGAGGCCGCCCACCTCTTCTGGCGGCAGCTCGTGCAGGCCCAGC
The DNA here is from genome assembly GCF_035918275.1 of Rhodococcus sp. PD04. NCBI lineage: Bacteria > Bacillati > Actinomycetota > Actinomycetes > Mycobacteriales > Nocardiaceae > Rhodococcus > Rhodococcus sp. PD04. The sequence continues at coordinate 616,016 of NZ_CP142143.1, forward strand.
GTGTCCTGCAGGTGTTCCGGGCGGATTTCCTCGGCAAGGTCGGTCCGGTGCACTTCTTCTGGGGCGCGATGGACCTCGCGTGCACCCGGTTCTCCGGACGCACCGCCCCGCCGCACCCCGGCGGGATCCCGAACTGCCCCGACCGGGTGATGACGGAGGCCTACTCGCACGAGCTCAGCAGCTGTGGCTTCTGGCCGGGTGGTGGGGACGAAGGAGCCTTCTATTCCTACGTCTACCCCGGCCTCGACGGATTCGGCGAAGCCCCGGTGCGACCGGATGCCGCTCACTATTCGGCGGAACTGGGGGAGTTCGTGCTGCCCTACGAGGCGGTGCGGACCGCGGCCGATCCCGACACCGAACTGCTGCAGTTTCTGCACAGCACCTACGAGGCCGCCGCCCGGCTCGGTGCGTGGGATCGGGACACGCTCGAGCGTCGACCCGACGCCCGGTGACGCGACCCTCCTATCGAGCGACGGGCAGTGTCACGAAACTCGGTGAGGCGGGGTTCAGTTCGAGGTGCTGTGGCCGCAGTCCGCTCTCGACCAGCATCGGACCGAGGGGCAGCGAGCGCGGGACGCTCGCGGCGTAGACGTCCACGCGGATGCGGTGCCCCGGTTGCAGGACCGCCTCGGTCGGCAGCGTGCTGATGTCGAGGGCCGTCGGTTGCCCCGGGACGATCGGCTGCCGGGACTCGAGGGTCAGCACCGGATGTGCCTGCGCATAGTCGCCGTCGGCGGTGAACGTGCTCTTCGAATCGTCGATCGCCCGCAGCGACGAGACGAGGGAACCGGTGGTGAGCACGGTGGACCGTCCGTCCGGAGCCACGTCGTTCACGGAGACCGACCAGAATCCGTCGGTGGTGTCGAGGACGGTCTCGAGGTGCACGTTGACCGGTCCCGAGAGCACGGTCGGTTCGGTGACCGGCCCGCTGGTGAAGGTGAGACCCTCGGCCTCGTTGAACCGGGCGTCCTTCGTGCATCCGGCGCCCAACAGCACTGCGATGCCGGCGGTGCCCTGCGCGGCCTCACGGGAACAGAATCCGCGCAATCCCGGGGCGACGGTGAGTCGTTGTGCGGTCTCGGGTGCCGACGTCGCGAGCGTGCCGTCGTGGAGGGCGTGCCACGCGGTGCCGCTCGGTGCCGGCGACAGGAAGAGCTTCTCGTGGTCGACGGTGCTGCGCGGGAATTCGTCGGTCGTGACCCAGCCACCGCCCTGCTGCAGCAGGGTGACGGGACCGTACTCGTCGATGCCGTTGTCGATGTCCTTGAGCCAGCGGTCGAACCAGGCGTGCTGGAGTGCCGTGATGTTCGGTGGGTGTCCCTCGGTGCCGAATCCGGTACCGAGGATCGCGTGGTAGCCGTCGCCCATCACCAGTTGCTTGCGGCCGGGTTCGACGGGAATCCGGTTGTAGATGTCGGGCTCACTGTCGGCGAAGATGTCGTGCCAGTTGCCGAAGACGAAGGTGGGCACCTCGATCGACTCGAGTCGGGCCTGCCGTTCCTGGTAGAACGGGCCGTCCTGCGCGACCGCGAGGGCATCGGGGGAGACGCCGTCGACGCTCGGCGCGGTGAGGACCTCGAAGAGTTCGGGGATCTTCGTGGCGGGGTCGGCGAGCCTGTCGCGCAACCACTGTGCGTCGAACCGGCCCTGGAGGAGGGCTTCCATGTCGGGAACCCATTTGAGCCCGTTGACGAGACCGAGCCAGGCGGGCATGAAGCCCACACCCACGGCGCCGCCGGTGCCCACGATGTCGCGCAGCAGGTCGTTGCCAGGTTCGACGGCGAAGACAGCGTCGAGTGCCTCGGGCCGCAGGCCGGCGGCCTGGATCTGGTTGATCGCCGAATAGGAGACGCCGGTCGTCCCGACGCGTCCGTTCGACCACGGCTGCTTCGCCGCCCAGTCGATGACCTCGACGGTGTCCTGCTGCTCGCGCGGACCGAGGACCTCCCACTGTCCGTGGGAGAAACCGGTACCCCGCACGTCGACGATCACCTGCGTGTACCCGTTCTGCACGAGATCGCGGTTGAGTCCGAAGGCGCGGCCGAGTTGCGATGCCGGGGCGGCGAGTTCGGTGATGCCGTCGAAGGGGGCCCCGAAGTTCAGGACGGATCCGAGTTCGTCCACGAACGGGGCGAACTGCGGGTCCTCCATCGCCACCGACGCCAGCGTCGACAGCAGTTTCGTGTACGGCGTGAGACCGAGGACGACCGGGGTGGGTTCGTCGATCGGGGTGCCGTCGGCGTGTGCGGGACGGAAGACGTTGGCGCGGAGCACCGTCCCGTCGCTCAGCGTGATGGGTACGTCCCACTCGACGGCCGTGTTCGGATAGGCGTCGGGGGCATCGACGAGGCTCTGCCAGGATGCGCCGGAGGCGCCACCGCTGGGATCGGCGGTCGCCGGTGCTGTGGATGTGATGGTGCAGGCGGCCATTGCCGCCACGACGAATGCGACCGTGCGTGATCTCACCGGGGCCCCATGCCTGCGGTAAACAGTTCCGCGCACGTTAACGCGAGGTCGGCGAATCCGTCAACGACCGTAGTCGGTCGGATCGGAACCGACGTTGTTGTCGTTCATCCCGTGAAGGATCGACAACAACGTCGGTTTCGATGGCGGGAACTATCAGGACCCGGCCGACCACAGTTCTCCGACAAGAATCCATACTCTCTTTATCGGAGAGTACTGTTCTCCTCATCGATTGGGAATGCGATCGCGGAGGTGTCGATGCGAATCGGGCTCACGGGCGGAGCGTCGTCCACGGACAGGATCGTGAAGCAGGCACAGAAGGCGGAGGCCGAGGGCTTCACGTCGCTGTGGTTCGCGAGCACCGTCGCGGGCGACCCGCTGGCGACCCTCGCGGTGGCCGGTCGGGAGACCGGATCCATCGAACTCGGCACCGCCGTGCTCCAGACCTACCCGTGCCACCCGCTGCTGCAGGCGAACCGCGCCGCGGCCGTCGCCGAGGCCATGGGCCGGCCGGGATTCACGCTCGGGCTGGGACCGTCGCACGAGAGCCTGGTCCGGGACGTCTACGGATTGTCGTACGACACCCCGGGGCAGAACACCGAGGAGTACATCCGGATCGTCACCGCCCTGCTGCGTGGTGAGGAGGTGGACTTCCGGGGAGAGGCCTGGTCGACCCGCAGTGCGGGGCGGATGGTCGACGTCGCACACGAGGTGCCCGTCCTGCTGTCCGCCATGTCGCCGCGGATGCTGCGGGTCGCGGGGGAGTACGCCGACGGGACGGTCCTGTGGATGGCGGCGCCGAAGGTGATCGAATCACGGATCGCCCCCGCGATTTACACGGCCGCCGCGCGGGCGGGCCGGCCGGAGCCGCGCATCGTGGCGGGACTGCCCGTCGCAGTCCACGACGACGCAGACGCCGCGCGCGATGCGGTCGCCGCGACGGCCACGTCCTACGCGGGAATGCCCAGCTACCGGCGGGTCCTGGAGGAGGCGGGCGCGAGTACCCCGGCGGACATCGCGATCGTCGGCGACGAGGAGTCGGTGCGCCGGCAGCTGCAGGGTTTGCTCGATGCGGGCGTCACCGACGTCTGGGCGGCGATCGTCCCCATCGGCGACGACCCGCGAGCATCGCTCCGTCGCACCAGAGCTCTTCTGAGCGCGCTCACCACCGAATAGCGGTCGTCGGAACGGACCGAGACCGGTGTTGTTGTCGATTTCTCGCGGAAACTCGACAACAACACCGGTCTCGATCTGCTCGGAATCGGAATCAGGCGGCGGGACGCCCCTGATCGCGCAGAGCCGAGAGGGCGTCGATGCGCTCGACGGCCTCGGCGACGATGCGGTCGATCAGCTCCTGGCAGCTCGGCAGATCGTCGAGCATGCCCACGACCTGACCGGAGGCGAGCACACCGGCGGCGGTGTTGCCCTCCACCAGGCCGGCCTTGAGGAGCATCGGGGTGTTGGCGGCCATGATGATCTGCTGCCAGGTGCGGTCGCTCGCCTTCTTCATGGCGAGGCCGTCCTTGACGATCGTCGACCACTTCATGCCCGTCATCGACTTGAACTTCGTCGCGTTCCGCGCGGCCGCGAGCAGTCCCTTCGCGTAGGTGGACTTCTCGAGGCTGTTCACCAGGTCGGTGTTCAGGACCCGGTGCGGCATGCCGTCGACCTTGAGTGACACCGTGGTGTCCTGCAGTCCCCGCGAAAGGTACTGCTGCTTCACCGAATCGGGAACGGCACTGTCACTCGTGAGCAGGAACCGAGTGCCCATCGCGATGCCGGCCGCGCCGTAGGACAGCGCGGCGGCCAGACCGCGACCATCGAAGAAGCCACCGGCGGCGACGACGGGGATGTCGACGGCGTCGAGGACGCTCGGCAGCAGCAGGGTCGTCGCGACGGGACCGGTGTGGCCACCGCCCTCGCCGCCCTGCACGATCACCGCGTCGGCGCCCCACGAGGCAACCTTCACGGCGTGCTTGGCAGCACCGATCGACGGAATCACGACGATGCCGTGATCCTTGAGCTTGGCGATCAGCTCCTTCTTCGGTGCGAGGGCGAACGACGCGACCTTCACCTTCTCGCGGATCAGCAGGTCGATGCGCTCGCCGGCGTCCGAGGCGTCGGCGCGGATGTTGACGCCGAACGGTTTGTCGGTCAGCGACTTCGTCTTCGCGACCGCAGCTTCGAGCTCGGGATAGGTCATCGTCGCCGACGCGAGGATGCCGAGGCCACCGGCGTTCGACGTCGCGGCGGTCAGGCGAGGACCGGAGACCCAGCCCATGCCCGTCTGGACGATGGGGTGCTCGATGCCCACGAGCTCCGTCAGTGCCGTGCGCAGGGTGCTCACAGCGCGACCTCGCGATCGCGGAACCCCTTGGGGTCGATCACCTCTCGGATCAGACGCAGTTCCTCGGCGGTGGGTTCGCGGGTCACACCGGCCTCGTCGAGACCGGCGACCTCGAAGGAGGTGTTCTCGGCGACGGTCGCGGACTCGACACCCGGGTGCAGCGAGAGAGCCCGGAAGCTGTGGCCGGGGCCGCCGAAGTCGAAGACGCCGAGGTTGGTGACGACCCGCGCGATGTCCAGGAAGCGGTACGCCGGGTTCTCGGGATCGACCTTGTCGTATCCGACACCCGAGACGATGTCGACCGTGTCGACGAAGACGCGCGAGGAGTGCTTGCCGACCCAGTAGCTGGTCGCGTGGTTGATCGTGTTGCCGGGAGCCCCACGCACACCGAACATCTGACGCGTCGGCTGCTGGAGCGGACCGAAGGCCGACAGGTTCTGGTTGCCGTACCGGTCGATCTGGTTGGCGCCCATCACGACGTGGCGGCGACCCGACGCGACGACGTCGAACACCTTGCGGAACGGCATCCAGCCTTCGATCGGTGCCTTCGCGCCGAGTGCCGGGACGTCGGCGAGGATGAGTGCTTCACCGTCGGTGATCAGCAGGTCGGGCTCGGTGGTGAGCTTGGCCAGGCGTGCGCCGATCTGCGGCAGTGTCGCCATCGGGCTCGCCATGATCTCGCCGGCACCCGCGAAGATGTCGGCGCATGCGATCGCGCAGTACTCGGCGCGGGTCACGGTCTCGGTGGTGGTCATGCCTGCTCCTGTGCGAACTTCTGGACTGCGGCCTGGTACTCGTCCTCGCTGCCCGAGAGGAAACGGTCGACGAATGCCTGCCATGTCTCGGGGTCCTTGGCGGACTCGGCGTAGTGGCGCTGGAACTTCTCGTCGCGGCCGTAGCTGTCGCCCGCGAGGGTGAAGTGCGCCCCGTTCGGTGCTTCGACGATCCCGTCGACCATCATGCGGTTGAGCAGGAGCTGCTGGAGCGGAACTTCTTTCACGAGCTGCTCGGTCTCGACGATTTTCTCGACCGAGACGTAGCGCCGTTCGGCGGCCATGCAGTAGAGGTCGTCGAAGTACGGGTCGACACCCTGGTAGCCGGCGTTGCCGTGCTTGTCGCCGATGTTGAGGTGAACGAACGCCGCGTCGAGGTTCAGCGCCGGCATGGCGATGAGGGTCTCGGTGCCGTCCGGGCCGGGATACGGCGAGGTGACGGTCTTCAGTTCGCCTTCCCAGAAGTCGACGACGGCCGAGCCCAGGCCTGCGCGGATGGGCAGGAACGGCAGGCGTGCCGCGGCGGCCTCCAGGCCGCACTTGATCATGCCCTCGTCCATCTCGCGGGCGACGATCTCGCCGCCCGTACGCACCTTGGCGAACCACGGATCGTAGAACGGTGCCGAGTCGAGCGAGACGAATCCGTAGTAGGCCTTCTTCACCTTGCCCGCCGAGCACAGCAGACCCAGATCGGGGCCGCCGTAGGTGACGACGGTCAGATCCTTCACGTCCGAGCGGAGGATCGCCCGCACGAGGGCCATGGGCTTGCGGCGCGACCCCCAGCCACCGAGGCCGATGGTCATTCCGCTGCGCAGCTCGCCGACCACGTCGTCGAGCGACATTCTCTTGTCACGCATGGTGTTCCGAACTCCTGGTGGTGTGAGGCGTCAGCTGTTGCTGCGCGGCTTTCCTGTTGCGACGAACTCGTCGCGGTGCTCGTCGGCGATGCCGGCGAGATTCAGCTCGAAGGTGAAACCCTGCTCGAGGCGGTAGCTCGTCTTCACGTCGACGGGGTCGATGCGGTTGATGGCTTCCTTCGCACGGCGGATGACGCGGGTGTCCTTCGCGGCGATCATCTCGGCGACCTCGCGTGCGGTGGCGTCGAGTTCGCTGCGCGGCACGACCTTGTACACCGAGCCGAAGTGCTCGAGCTGCTGCGCGGTGACGTTCTGCGCCGTGTAGTAGAGGGTGCGCATCATGTGCTGGGGGACGAGGCGCGCGAGATGTGTTGCGGCGCCGAGTGCACCGCGGTCGACCTCGGGCAGGCCGAAGACGGCGTCGTCGGAGGCGACGATGACGTCCGCGTTGCCGACGAGACCGATGCCGCCTCCGACACAGAAGCCGTTGACGGCGACGATCACAGGTACCTCGCAGTCGTAGACGGCGGCGAATGCGGCGGCGCACCCGTGGTTGGCGGCGATCAGGGCGTCGAACCCTTCGGTGGCCTGCATTTCCTTGATGTCCACACCCGCGTTGAAGCCTCTGCCCTCGGCGCGCAGGATCACCGCGTGGGTGTCGAGACTGCGCCCGGCCGTGGTCACGGCCTCGGCCAGGTCGAACCAGGCCTGTGAGGGGAGAGCGTTCACGGGCGGGAAGTCGACGGTGACCGTGGTGATACCGGCGCTGTCGCAGGTCGAGGTGATGCCCATGGCATGTTCCTAACGTCTGTACCGAACCAAGCGATTGCTTGGTAAGTTAGCACAGGATAGCCGCTTGACCCAGAGGGTCGTAAGGTCGCAGTACGACCGGAACATCGAGGAGAGAAGATGCCCGAAGCAGTAATCGTGTCCGCAGTACGGTCGCCGATCGGGCGAGCGCGCAAGGGCTCGCTCGCATCGATCCGCCCGGACGACCTGGCGACCCAGATGGTCGCCGCGGCGCTCGCCCAGGTCCCCGACCTCGATCCCACCGAGATCGACGACCTGATGCTCGGCTGCGGACAGCCCGCAGGACAGTCCGGCTTCAACATCGCCCGCGTGGTCGCGGTGCAGCTCGGCTACGACTTCCTGCCCGGTGTGACCGTCAACCGGTACTGCTCGTCGTCGCTGCAGACCACCCGCATGGCGCTGCACGCCATCAAGGCCGGTGAAGGCGACGTGTTCGTCTCTGCCGGTGTCGAGTCGGTGTCGAGTTTCGTGACCGGCAACGCCGACGGCCTGCCCGACACCAAGAACCCGCTGTTCGACGAGGCGCAGGCGCGCAGCGCGAAGCTCGCCGAGGGGGGCGTGGCGTGGACCGACCCGCGTAGCGAGGGATTGCTGCCGGATGTCTACGTCGCGATGGGACAGACCGCCGAGAACGTCGCCTCCCACACCGGGATCTCCCGGGAGGACCAGGATCGCTGGGGCGTGCGCTCGCACAACCTGGCGGAAGAGGCCATCAAGAGTGGCTTCTTCGAGCGGGAGATCACCCCGGTGACCCTCGCCGACGGCACGGTCGTCAGCACCGACGACGGTCCGCGCCCGGGCACCACCTACGAGGCGGTCAGTCAGCTCAAGCCGGTCTTCCGCCCGGACGGCACGGTGACCGCCGGCAACGCGTGCCCGCTCAACGACGGTGCGGCCGCTCTGGTGATCATGTCCGACACGAAGGCGAAGGAACTCGGGCTCACCCCGCTCGCGCGCATCGTCTCCACCGGTGTCTCGGGCCTGTCGCCGGAGATCATGGGCCTCGGACCGATCGACGCGACCCGCAAGGCGCTCGCCAACGCGAACATGGGCATCGACGACATCGACCTGTTCGAGATCAACGAGGCGTTCGCCGTGCAGGTGCTCGGCTCGGCGCGCGAGCTGAAGATCGACGAGGACAAGCTCAACGTCTCCGGTGGCGCGATCGCCCTCGGTCACCCCTTCGGCATGACCGGTGCCCGCATCACCGCGACCCTCATCAACAACCTGCAGACCCACGACAAGCAGTTCGGCGTCGAGACGATGTGCGTCGGCGGTGGCCAGGGCATGGCGATGGTGCTCGAGCGGTTGAGCTGAGCGAATTCCGTTCGGGTGGGCCGGACTCCGGTCCGGTCCACCCGACGGCGCGCGTGAGGGGGATGCGTGCGGCTACCAGGGCCCGTGCGTGTCGCGCCAGCCCTTGCGGATGATCTTCCCGGTCGCGTTGCGCGGCAACATCTCACGGGTCAGCGTCCACTGCGTCGGTACCTTGAAGTACGCGAGCCGCTCGGAGGCGAAGGTCGTCAGTTCCTCGGCGGTGGCCGAACGGCCGTCGGCGAGCACGACCACCGCGGCGACCTCCTGCCCCCACTCGGGGTGCGGCGCGCCGGTGACCATGCACTCGCGCACTGCCGGGTGCTGCGACAGCACGCCCTCGACCTCCGAGGGGTAGACGTTCTCGCCGTTCTGTTCGATGAGATCGGCCCGCCGGCCCACCAGCCGCAACCGGCCGTTCTCGACGACGCCGAAATCGCCTGTGCGCAACCAGCGGTCGGGAGTGATCGCCTCGGCCGTCGCGGCCTCGTCGTCCCAGTAGCCCAACATGACGAACGGGCTGCGCACACACACCTCGCCCACCTGGCCGTCCGGAAGCCACGCGCCCGTCCGGTCCCGGATCTCCAGGCTCACCGTGATGATCGGTGCTCCCACCGTGCCCGGATACTCCTCGAGTTCCGCGGCGGAGGCCACGGCGATCGGCGTACTGCACTCGGTGATGGTGTAACTGTCGACCATCGCGTGCTTGCCGAACGGAAGCCGTTCGCGCAGCTGCTGTTTGAACTCGGGGGTCGACGGCTCCGAGGACAGCGTGAAGCGATTCAGGGACGTCAGGTCGTAGCGGTCGAGATCCTCGTCCTCGAGCATCCGCGCGGCCATCGACGGCACGGCCATCCAGTGCGTCACCTGCTCCGCCTCGATGAGCTCGAGCACCGGATGCACGCCGAACCAGCCCTGGTTCATCACCACGGTGCTGCCGGTCGCCAGGCGCGGAACGATCGTGTTGTGCAGGCTCGTGATGTGGAACAGCGACGACGTCAGCAGGTACCGCGAATCCGACGGAATCGACCGGTCGTACGCGGCCCCGGTCCAGATCGTCGCGATCGCATCGAGGTACCGGTGGTAGTCGACCACCGCCAGCAGATTCCGCTGCGAGTGCAGCGCGCCCTTCGGGTCCCCGCTCGTACCCGAGGTGTACAGGAGGACGGCCGGATCGTCCTCGGCGACCCTCGGCGGTGGCGGTTGCGCGCCGTCGAATTCGGCGATGAGGCGCGGCAGATCCTCCTCGATCGACAGCACCACCGTCTGCGCGCGGTCGATGCCGGCCACGGCCGCCGCGCGCGGACCGTCGACGAAGAGCACCCGGGGCCGCGAATGACGGATACCGAATTCGAGTTCCGGCTGCACCCACCACGCGTTCAGCCCCACCGAGATCGCACCGAGGGCCTGTGTCGCCCAGAAGGCGGTGACCCACTCGGGCCGGTTCGCCGACAGGATCGCGACCCGATCGCCCACGCCCACCCCGTACCGCTCGTGGAGCGCCGCGGCGAGGGCGTACGACATGCGCGCGTTCCGGGCGAAGGTGATCCGCTGATCGGTCGTGACCAGATACTCGCGGTCGCCCCAGGCCAGGGACTGGGACAGCAGGTCGGCGACGGCGCGATCGCGTCGGCGCATGACGGGGATCTCGGTGCCCAGGACCTCCTGCATGACGATCTCGAACTCGCCGCCCGGGCCCGTGAGCCGGGAAACCAGCTGGTCGAGGAAATGGGAGGGATCGGACGGGATGGTCATCGCGCGTGTCCCGTCGATGCCCCTGCGCGCTTCACGAACGTCCCCTCCTCCAACGAGTGCGTCCCGTCAGAATCTCACGACCGCTCGGTCCGGCTCCGAATGTACCGGTGAGTGAGACGAGCAGTGACGGTCACCGCCGCGCTCCCTAGCCTTCGGACCAGGGCGTCCGTGGGCAACCGAGGTCCTGTGTCCGAGGGGCCGCGGCCCGGCGCCGTACCCCGAGAGAGGACATCCGATCCCATGACCGCAACGACGGCGTCGCCCGCGCAGTGGCGCGGCCACGACCTGGGCACCCGCACGATCGCCTACGACGAACGCGACGCGATCCTGTACGCACTCGCCGTGGGGGCGTCCGCGACCGACCTCGACCTCGTGTTCGAGGAGCGACTCCGGGTGCTGCCGACCTTCGCCCTGACCCTGGCCCAGTGGGCGCCCGATGCGCTCGGCGCGCTCGGCGCATTCGACACGAGGACCGCACTGCACGGCTCCCAGAGCCTCGAGGTCCTCGCCCCGCTTCCGCGGTCGGGGGAGATCACCATGTCGGCGCGTGTCGGGGAGGTCTGGGACAAGGGCCGCGCGGCGGTCTTCGAGGTCGTCGTCGAGAGCGAGTACTTCGTGGCGACCTGGTCGCTGTTCGCGCCGGGAGCGGGCGGCTTCGGCGGCGAACGCGGACCGTCGGCGCCGGCAGCGCCGGACGAGCAGGCCGACACGATCGGCACACTCACCACCCACGCCGATCAGGCCGCGCTCTACCGGCTCACCGGCGACCGCCACCACATCCACATCGATCCCGCCGCGGCCGCGCGCATCGGTCAGCCGCGCCCCATCCTGCACGGACTGTGCACACTGGCGGCTGCGACCCTGCCGCTCGCGGACATGCTCGGAGCCCACCCCGCCGATCTGAGGACACTGTTCGGACGGTTCGCCGCCCCCGTCTTCCCCGGTGACACCGCGCAGGTGCGTTCCTGGGGTGACACGACCGACGCCCGGTTCGACGTCGTCACACAGGCCGGTGCCGTCCTGTCCGGCGGCCGCGCCGCATTCGCCTGATCCGCACAACTGCCTGGAGGAAAGAGTTGGACACGTTCGCCGAAGTAGTGCGCGCCCGTCACGGTGACCCGAAGGTGGGATTGCGTTTCGAGGATCAGCAGTGGACCTGGGGCGAGGTGGTGCAGGAGAGCGCGGATCGTGCCGCCGCGCTCGTCGCGACCGTGCCTGCTCCCGCAGATCGGCAGCGCCACATCGGGGTGCTGCTCGAGAACGTCCCGGACTTCGTCTTCTGGATCGGCGCCGGTGCCCTCGCCGGAGCAGCCGTCGTGGGCATCAACGCCAGTCGCAGCGGCCCCGAGATCGCCCGCGACATCGCGCACGCGGACATCGACCTCGTCGTCACCGAATCCCGCCTCGCCCATCTGCTCGAGGACACCGGCCACGGACTGTCGGCCGACCGCATCCTCGACATCGACGACGATCGCTACGAGGAATTCCTCGCACCCTTCCGCGGCGCGGATCTGCCCGAGACGATCCCGTCCGCCGACGACATCGCACTGTTGCTGTTCAGCTCCGGTTCCACCGGCGCCCCCAAGGCCGTGATCGTCGGCCAGGGCCGGCTCGCGCGACTTCTCGGTCCGCTCACCGAACGTGTTCGCATGCGCGAGGATTCGGTCGCCTATCTGTGCATGCCGCTCTTCCACGGAAACGCACTCATGCTCAACCTCGGCACGGCGATGCGGGCCGGCGCGACCGTCTGCCTGATCCGGAAGTTCTCCGCGAGCCGGTTCTCCGACGACATCCACCGCTACGGTGCCACTTTCGTCAACTACGTGGGCCGGGCCCTGTCGTACATCCTGAGCCGCCCGGAGGATCCGCGCGACCGCACGGGCACTCTGGAACTGGCGTTCGGCACCGAGGCCTCGGAGGCCGACGTCGCGCGGTTCTCCGAACGTTTCGGATGCACGGTCGTCGAGGGCTACGGGATGAGCGAGGGCGTCTTCCGCATCAACCGCACCCCTGATACCCCGCCCGGCTCGCTCGGCGTCGCCGTCGGTGGGGTGGACGTCCGCATCCTCGACGAGGCCACGGGCCAGGAGTGCCCCCGTGCCCGGTTCGACGAGTCGGGCCGCCTGATCGACAGCGACGCCGTCGGCCAGATCGTCGCGTGCAACACCGCGCACACCTTCGAGGGGTACTACAAGAACCCGGAGGCGATGGCCGACCGCATCAAGGGCGACGACTTCTGGTCCGGCGACCTCGGATACCGCGACGAGAACGGCTTCTTCTACTTCGCCGGGCGATCGTCCGACTGGCTCCGCGTCGACAGTGAGAACTTCTCCGCGACCCCCGTCGAGCGGATCGTCCTGCGCGCGCCGGGCATCCTGTCGGCGCCGGTCTTCGCCGTGCCCGATCCCACGACCGGCGACCAGGTCATGTGCGCCGTCGAACTCGAACCCGACGCCGAGTTCGATCCGGTGGCCTTCGGCGCGTTCCTCGCGGAACAACCCGACATGGGCGACAAGTGGTGGCCGCGGTTCGTGCGGGTCACCGACGGGATCCCGCTCACGGGGAGCAACAAGGTGAACAAGGCACCGCTACGGGCCGTCGCGTGGAACACCACCGATCCGGTCTACGTGCGTGTCGGGCGGACACCCGAGTACGTCCTGCTCGACGACGAGATGCGCGCTCGGATCGAGCAGGAGTTCGTCGCCAACGGCAGGGCGGCGCTGCTGCCCACCGCCGAATCCGCCTCGGTCGCATGACCTCGGCGGGGAGGTCTCGACCAGTGAGATGTCCCCACCTGGGGTGATGCCGATCACCTAGCGTTCGGACGTATCGCGGCGGACGCCCCCCGGCAGACTCCGCCGCCCGAACTCCTGAAGCTTTCCCTGCCTCCCGAAAGGACGGACGACCGTGAGCCTCGGCACTTCCGAACAATCCGAAATCCGTGAGATCGTCGCCGGGTCGGCTCCCGCCCGCTTCGCCCGCGGCTGGCACTGCCTCGGCCTGGCGAAGGATTTCAAGGACGGCAAGCCGCATTCCGTGCACGCCTTCGGTACCAAACTCGTGGTGTGGGCCGACAGCAACGACGAGATCAGGATCCTCGACGCGTACTGCCGGCACATGGGCGGCGATCTCAGCCAGGGCACGGTCAAGGGCGACGAGATCGCGTGCCCGTTCCACGACTGGCGCTGGGGCGGCAACGGCCGCTGCAAGAACATCCCGTACGCACGTCGTGTTCCCCCGATCGCGAAGACCCGCGCGTGGCACACGCTCGATCAGGACGGGCTGCTGTTCGTCTGGCACGACCCCCAGGGCAATCCGCCGCCGGCCGACGTGACGATCCCGCGCATCGCGGGTGCGACGAGCGACGAGTGGACCGACTGGGTCTGGTACACCACCGAGGTCGACACCAACTGCCGCGAGATCATCGACAACATCGTCGACATGGCGCACTTCTTCTACGTGCACTACTCCTTCCCGGTGTACTTCAAGAACGTCTTCGAAGGACACGTCGCCAGCCAGTTCATGCGCGGTCAGGCCCGTGAGGACACCCGTCCGCACGCGAACGGTCAACCGAAGATGATCGGAAGCCGATCCGATGCAAGCTATTTCGGCCCGTCCTTCATGATCGACGATCTCGTCTACGAGTACGAGGGATACGACGTCGAGTCGGTCCTCATCAACTGCCACTACCCGGTCTCCCAGGGCAAGTTCGTCCTGATGTACGGCATGATCGTCAAGAAGTCCGACCGTCTCGAGGGCGAGAAGGCGTTGCAGACCGCGCAGCAGTTCGGCAACTTCATCGCGAAGGGTTTCGAGCAGGACATCGAGATCTGGCGCAACAAGACCCGCATCGACAACCCGCTCCTGTGCGAGGAGGACGGCCCCGTCTACCAGCTGCGTCGCTGGTACGAGCAGTTCTACGTCGACGTCGAGGACGTGAAGCCGGAGATGACCGACCGCTTCGAGTTCGAGATGGACACCACCCGTCCCGTCGCGGCGTGGATGAAGGAGGTCGAGGCGAACATCGCCCGCAAGGCCGCCCTCGACACGGAAACTCGTTCTGCACCAGAGCAGTCCACCACCGCGGGCTAGGGGAACGAATCATGGAGAACCGGATGGAACCGCTGCGTTGCGGTGAGTGCGCCGCGCAGGTGCTGGTCCGGAAGAACAGCTGGGAGCACACCTCCATCCAGTGGAACACCGACGCCCGCCGTCGCTGCCGGATCGAGCAGGACGGCGGGCGTGAGGGCCGCCCCGGCGCACCGCGGATGTCGTGCTCGTATCTCGACGAGACGATCTCCCGGGCGGCAACCTCGGGTGTCATCGAGGTCTTCGACGACACCCCCATCTGCGCCCCCATCGTGCAGTGACGACCGTGCAGTGACAACCGTGCAGTGACAACCGTGCAGTGACAACCGCGCAGGGACCCCCTCGGACCCCGACTACTCCCAGAAGGACAGTGATGACCGAAACCCTCGACCTCGACCGCTCGTACTACGGCCCGTGGGCCGTCATCGCCGGCGGATCGGAAGGCGTCGGCGCAGCGTTCGCCGACGAATTGAGCCGCGCGGGTTTCGATCTCGTGCTCATCGCCCGCAAGCCGGGCCCGCTCGAGGAGACCGCGGACAAGGCGCGCAGCAACGGGGTGCAGGTGCGCACCCTCGCGCTCGATCTGCTCGCCGACGACGCCGTGGAGGAGATCCGCAAAGCGACCGCGGACATCGAGGTCGGTCTGTTCATCTTCAACGCCGGCGCGAACAGCTACGGCCACGAGTTCGTCACCGGTGAACTCGACGGCTTCCGCGGCGTCATCGAACTCAACGTCCACCGCCAGGTCGAGTTGTCGCACCTGTTCGGCGGGAAGATGGCCGAACGCGGTCGCGGCGGCATCATGCTGCTCGGCTCGCTGTCCGGGTACATGGGCGCCGAACACCAGAGCATCTACGCCGCGTCGAAGGCGTTCAGCCGTGTCTTCGCCGAGAGCCTGTGGCTCGAACTCGCTCCGCGCGGTGTGCACGTGGTCGAACTCGTCCTCGGCGTCACCCGCACGCCGGCGATGGTGCGCGCGGGCCTGAACTTCGACATCCCCGGCATGCTCGTCGCCGAACCGGAGGACGTCGCACGTGAAGGTCTCGAGCACCTCCAGGACGGCCCCGTGTGGGTCGCCGGGGGCAACTACGAGGCCGCGGTCAAGCGCAGCGGATTCCCCCGCGACAAGCTCGTCCGGGGTGCCGCGGCGGCGATGCGGGCACTGCTGAACCGCTGATCCCTTCCGATACGGATCGTCCCTGGGCGCCTTCGCGGCATCCGGGGACGATCTCGTCGTCGGGGCGTTCAGAACTCGATGCGCACGTGGTCGCTCTTCGGCCGGGCCTGGCACGCGAGGACGTATCCGTTGGCGATGTCCTCCTCGTCGAGGATCGCCGACGGCGGGCTGTCCACATCGCCCTCGACGACGGTGCACGCGCACGACCCGCACTCGCCCTCACGGCACGAGTACGGCACGTCCAGGCCCTTCGACAGCATGACGTCCACGAGGGTCGCGCTGCGGGGCCACACGAGGTCGTGCTCCTCGCCGTCGAGTTGCACTGTTGCAGAGGTCGCGTCGGCATCCGACTCGTCGATCTCGACGAGGGGGACGTCGGCGAACGGATCGCCGGACAGCGACGTGAAGACCTCGGCGTGGATCCGGTCCTTCGGCACGCCCGCCAGGAGCAGCCCTTCGCGGACGGTGTCCATGAACGGGCCGGGCCCGCACATGTATGCACGGTGATCGGCGAAGGGCGAGATCAGGGTCGCGAGTTGCTGCGGCGACGGCAGGCCCTGGACGCTCTCGAGCCAGTGCACGACGGTGAGAGCGCCGGCGTGACGAGCGGCGAGTTCGCGCAGCTTCTCGGCGAAGATGACGGACTTCTCGTCGCGGTTGCCGTAGATCAGCACCACATCGCGGTTTCCGCTGTGCAGTGCCGACTCGAGTATCGACATCACGGGGGTGATCCCGCTTCCGCCGGCGAACAACACGAGCTTCTCCGTCAGGTCGGCCGGGGTGAAGACTCCAGCGGGAGGCAACACCTCGATGCTCCGGCCCGCGACGATGTTGTCGCACAGCCAGTTCGAACCGTAGCCACCGGCGGTGCGCTTGACGGTGACCTTCGCCGGTTCACCCGTGAACGGGGAACTGGCGAGGGAGTAGCACCGGGCGACGGAACCGGTCCGGTCGCTCGGGATACGCAGGGTGAGGAACTGCCCGGGCCTGTAGGTGAAGTCCTCGCGGCGGTCGTCGGGTACGTCGAACACCAGCGACACGGCGTCGGCGGTCTCCTGGACGACTGCGCTCACCGTCAGCACGGTGGCGCGTGAAGTGACCGGTGCCTGGACGGCTGTCATCGGCGGATTCCCTTCGGTACACGAACGTCTCGATCGGAGAACGGTAGAACGTACCCGACGGGAAAGCGCGTCTCCTCCCGGTAATCGGGACACCGGGAGGAGACGCGCTGTTCTCGGATCGAGTGGTGCCGGCGGATCAGGCGGTACGCGTGCCGCGCGGGATCATCAGGGTGAGGGCGATCGTCACCACGGACAGGACGACGAGCATGGCGCCGACCGTGTTGATTCCGGCGAGAGGCGTCGCCGCGAAGGCGAGCAGCATGGTGGCGACGGACGTACCGACACCCTGGCCCGCGGTGCGGAGCACGGCGTTCGTTCCGGCCGCCTCACTGGTATTGCGCTCGGGCACGGCCTCGACGATCAGGTTCGGAATCGCGGTGTAGGCGAAGGCGGTTGCGACCGACACCACGACCACCATCGCGGTCATGGCCACCACGGAGTGGTGCGCGGTGAGCATGACGACGATGCCGGCGAGGAAGAGTCCGGTGCCGAGCAGCATCGACGCCCGCGAGCCGACCGCGGCGGAGATCCGGCCGCTGAGCGGGGTGCAGGCGAAACCGAACAGGGACCCGATGAACGACAGCCAGCCCGCGTGCGTTGCGCTCAGGCCCAGGCCGAAGTCGCCGGTGGACGGTGTCTGCATGATGATGGGGATGATCATGGTGACCACGCCCAGCGGGCCCGCCGCGATGGCGACGGTGGCCAGCATCGTGAGCGAGAACTTGCGGTCGGCGAACAGTCGCACGTTGATGATGGGGGAGGGGATACGCAGCTCCCACTTCACGAACAGGACCAGTGCGACGGCACCGCCGAGGACGAGTCCCAGCGTCCGTGCATCCGACCAGCCCCAGGCCTGGGACCTGCTGACTCCGAGGAGGATCGCGGCGACCGCAGCCGCGAAGGCGACCGCTCCGAGATAGTCGACCTTCTCGGAGGTACCGGTGGCCCGGCGCCAGGGCAGGACGAACCACACCAGCAGCAGGGCGAAGATCGCGTACGCGGCGGCGACGACGAAGATCATGTGCCAGCTGGCGTTGTCGATCAGCAGGCCTGCGACGAGCAACGACGCGGATCCCGCTGCCACGGCCGAACCCGAGATCAGCGCAACCGCAACCGGAACACGCGCTGCAGGAAGGTGTTCGCGTGCGAGGCCGATGCACAGCGGAAGGATCGCGCCGGCCACACCCTGGATCGCACGGCCGATGATGATGCTGGTGAGGCTGTCACCGACGGCGCTGACGATCGACCCCAGCGCTGCGACGGCGAGAAGGATCACGAGGATCCGTTCGCGGCCGTACATGTCGCCGAGACGGCCGCAGACGGCGGCAGAGGCGGCTGCGACGAGCAGGAAGGACGTCACCGCCCACCCGACCGTCGAAGCGTTGCTGTCGAATTCGGTGATGAGGGTCGGGATCGCGGCGAACATCATCGATGATTCGAACGCACTGATGATCTCGACCACGATCAGGACCGATACGATCACCCACACCGGTTTCTGCCGGTCGAACCGGCCCCGCTTCCTGGCGGTCGACGATTCCGAATGGGAGAGTTCGTTGGCATAGGATGTCACAGCACATTCCAGACTCTCGGCGACCCGATCACGGGCCGCGGTTCCTGATCCACGGATGGGAGTGGCTCGGATCACTTTGTAGATCAGGTGAGATACGTCTCGTTGTGCAATCCCGGTGAGCGAGATCGGGTTTCGGACCCTCAGATCAGGGCGGCCTCGTGCACCGCACGATCGAACTCCGGAAGGTCCGCGCCGGCACGCAGAGTGCTCGCGAGCGAGGGGTCGGCCAGGTGCAACCGGCCGATGGCGATGAGGTCGAACTCGTCGGCGCCCAGTCGTCGTTCGAGTTCGGGAACGTTGTTCCGCACGGGTGCGCTGCCCAGCAACCGGCTCTCCCGCAGCGTCGTTCCGATACCCACGCTGCCCACCGCCATCGACAGTGCGCCGGTGACCTTCTTCGCCCAGCCCGCGAGAGTGAGATCGCTGCCTTCGAATGCCGGCATGTCGAAGCGGCGGATGCTCGCGTCGAACACGTCGACACCCGCTTCCGCCAGCGGCGTGAGGACGGCCTTCAGTTCGTCCGGGGTGCGGGCGATCCGCGCATCGTAGTTCTGCTGCTTGTGCTGGGAGAACCGGTAGAAGATCGGCAGGTCGTCGCCGATGCGCGCGCGGATGGCCGCGACCACCGATGCGGGGAATCGGGTGCGACGCTCGAGGTCGCCGCCCCATTCGTCGTCGCGGAGATTCGTTCCCTCCCAGAGGAACGAGTCGAGCAGGTAGCCGTGCCCGCCGTGCAGTGCGATGCCGTCGAAACCGACCCGGGCCGCGGATGCGGCCGCATCGGCGTAGGCCGCGATCACCTGTTCGATGTCCTCGGTCGTCATCGCCCGGGTGGGCTCGGACGCCCGTGCGACGTACTCCTCGCCGTAGGACGTCACGCCGGGCTCGCCCCAGACACCCGAGGGACGCATGGGCGTGAGCGACGGGTCGACGTCGGCGGTCATCGCGCCCCAGAGCGGACCGACGTGCCACAGCTGAGGAACGATGCGTCCACCCTCGGCGTGGATCGCGTCGACGACGCGGCTCCACCCTTCGAGCGCCTCCTCGCCGTACATGTGGGGCACGCGCGGGTTGTCGACCGCCGTAGGGTGGTCGATGGCGACACCCTCGGTGACGATCAGACCCGTGCCCCCCGCGGCGCGGCGCCGGTAGTACTCCACGACGTCCGGGCCGGGCACGCCGCCCGGCGAGTGCGAGCGGGTCATCGGCGACATCACGATGCGGTTGCGGAGTTCGAGGGAACGGACCGTCAGGGGGCGGAAGAGGGGGGACTCGGTATCCGGCATCGTGGTCTCGACTCTTTCGGCTCGTTCGGGTGACGGGGGCGGGCGGATTCGATCCGCATCCGATGTTGTACCCACGGCCGGACGGAGGGACCGGGCGTCTCCTGCTGAGTGAGATCTTCCGGCCGACACGGGTCCACCCGGCGGGAATTGTGCAACAGGTCACTCTCCGAGTACTCTCGCCGGTACCCACAAGAATGAATTTCAGTTTTGCCGCGGTCGTGGGTGATCGGTAATCCGGAGAAAGGGTGACGATGTCCGAGTCGCATCATGAGCAGGCGCCCCGAGCGCCGAAGCGCGAACTGCCCGCGTCGATGGTCGAGCGGATGACCCTGATCCTCGACGCCTTCGACGACCTCTCCTCGCGACTCACCCTCGAGGAGGTCGCGTGCCGGACCCAGCTCCCGCGCTCGACCGTCCACCGCATCCTCGACCAGATGGTGCGACTCGACTGGATCGACCACGCGTCCTTCGGCTACTGCCTCGGACGTCGCGCGAAGGCCATGGGGGACGGCGACAACGGGCACATCCGCATCCGTGAGGCCGCGGCGCCGCACCTCCACGAACTGCACATGACCACCGGCATGGTCGCCCACCTGTCCGTCCTCGACGGAGGCGACTGCGTCTACCTCGACAAGATCGGCGGTCAGCTCGCCGCGGCGCTGCCGTCCCGGGTCGGCGGACGCTCACCCGCCTACGCCACCGCCGGCGGCAAGGCGCTGCTCGCCGGCCTCGAACCGGAGCAGGTCGACGTCCTCTACGGCGGACCGAACCTGCCGCCCCGCACCGAGCGGACCATCACCGACCTGTCGACCCTGCACCTCGAACTCAACCGCATCCGCCGTCGACACGGACTGGCCTTCGAAACCGGCGAGGCCACCGCCGGCATGTCGTGCGTCGGCGCCGCGATCCGCAGCCCTGCATCGCCGGTCGCCGCGATCTCCCTGTGCGGTCCCACCCGCCCCGGCCACCTCGAACGCATAGCACCGCTGGTCGCCGATGCGGTCCGCACGATCTCGCGCGCGCTCTATCCCGAACTCGACACCCCCCGACGCAATCGCGCCGCACGCACGTCCGCAGCGTCGTGGTCGCCGCAGGTCATGGAGCAGATGCTCGCCACACAGTCCCACGGCTGGATCTGACGGACGGATCCGCAGGCAGGTCCGACGGCACCACGTCCGGGCCGTCGGCGGAGGAAACTTCCCGGTGATCGGGAGTGTCCGGGTCGCGTGAGGTGAATCACTGGAAACCTCGACCTCATGACGACGGAATGGACTTTCGAGAACACGGCGAGAGAACTCGCGACCGACCGCGGCACCCTCCGCTACCACGAAGCCGGTGAGGGTGAACCCCTCCTGCTGCTCCACGGCTCCGGGCCGGGCGTCACCGGCTGGCGGAACTACCGCGGTGTGCTCGCCGATCTTGCCGAGCACTACCGGTGCCTCGTCCTGGAGTTCCCCGGCTTCGGTGTGAGCGACCCGTGCGAAGGGCACCCGATGGCGATGGCATCGGTCGCGGTGACCGACTTCCTCGACGGACTCGGCCTCGACCGCGTGTCGATCATCGGGAACTCGATGGGCGGCATCGTCGGGACGCAGTTCGCGATCGCACAGCCCGACCGGGTGAAGAAGCTCGTCACCATCGGAGGCGCCGGCCGGTCGGTCTTCGCGCCGTCGCCGGGCGAGGGCATCCGGCTGCTCATGGAGTTCACGGACGATCCCACGCGCGACAAGCTCGTCCGCTGGCTGCGGTCGATGGTCTACGACCCCGCGATCGTCACCGAGGAACTCATCGAGGAGCGGTGGGCGCTGGCCACCGAACCGAAGACCCTCGAGATCGCCAGACGCATGTACAGCACCGCCGCCTTCGCCGCGGGTGCGAAGGCCGCTGCCGCCTCCGACGCCACCCCGTACTGGGCGCAGCTCCACAAGATCACCGCGCCGGTGCTGCTGACCTGGGGTCGCGACGACCGCGTCAGCCCCGTCGACATGGGGATGCTTCCCATGCGCGAACTGCGCCACGGCGAACTCCACGTGTTCCCGAACTGCGGCCACTGGGCGATGATCGAAGCACGCGAGGCGTGGCTGTCGGCGGTGCTCGCGTTCCTTCGCCGCGACGACGCGTAGCCAACCGTCCGCGCGGACTCGTAATCTGCTCCCGCTCAGCCACACCGACCGCTCCCGCTCAGCCACACCGACCGCTCCCGCTCAGTGGAAAAACGACGATGCAAGTGCGGTTCACCTGAGACCGTAGGCGTCAACGGAACCGACGCTCACCACGTCGTATCGGGGCGTCACCCTCACAGAGCTGGAGAGATCATGGGACAGGTGCTCGACTCCGTTTCGGAGTTCGCAGACGAGATCCGCGCGGACGGTGCCGAAGGCGACACCCTGATGCGGCTGACCGACCGCAGCGCGAAGAGGCTCCGCGACGCCGGCGTCATCCGCCTCCTGCAACCGAAGGAATTCGGGGGCCTCGAGGCGCACCCGCGCGAGTTCGCGGAGACCGCCATGGCCATCGGCGCCATGGACGGTGCGACCGGCTGGGTCAGCGGCATCGTCGGTGTCCACCCGTGGGAGATGGCCTTCTTCGACCCGAAGGCCCAGGAGGAGGTGTGGGGCGAGAACCCCGACACCTGGATCGCATCCCCGTACGCACCGATGGGTGTCGCGACCCCCGTCGACGGCGGATACATCCTCAACGGCCGCTGGTCGTTCTCGTCGGGCACCGACCACTGCGACTGGGTGATGATCGGCGCGGCCGTGGGCGACAAGGACGGCAACCGCCTGAGCCCGCCGCAGAGCCTGCACGTGCTGCTGCCGCGATCGGACTACCGGATCGACCACGACAGCTGGAACGTCGTCGGCCTGCGCGGCACCGGTTCGAAGGATCTCGTCGTCGAGAACGCCTTCCTCCCCGAGTACCGGACGCTGCGCGCCGAGCGCGTCATGGGCGGGGTGGCGTGGCAGGACGCCGGACGCGACGAGACGCTCTACAAGTTCCCCTTCTCGTGCATCTTCCCGCTCGGCATCACCTCGTCGCTCATCGGCATCGCCGAGGGCGCACTGAACTGCTACATCGAGACCCAGCGCGAGCGGGTCACGGTGTCGGGCACCGCGATCAAGCAGGACCCGTACGTATTGTCGAACCTCGGTGACGCCGCGGCGGAGATCGCCGCCTCGCGTGCCGCCCTGCTCGAAACCGTCGACCGATTCTGGGATCTGACCGAGCGGGGCATCGAGGTCACCTTCGAGCAGCGCGCGATCGGACGCCGGACCCAGGTCGCCGCAGCATGGCGGGCCGTGCGCGCCGTCGACGAGATCTTCTCGCGGGCCGGCGGCGGCGCGTTGCAGCTGAGCAATCCGCTGCAGCGCTTCTGGCGCGACGCGCACGCCGGTCTGAGCCACGCCATCCACGTCCCCGGTTCGATCTTCCACGCCGCGACGCTCACCCAGCTCGGCGAAGAGCCGCAGGGCATGATGCGGTCGATGATCTGACTTCACATCCATTACGGCGAAGGAACATTCGGATATGACGGACATTCGGTTATGACGGACATTCGCGGACTGGGTTATCTCAGGATCCAGACCACAGACATCGCACGGTGGCGCGAACTCGTCGTCGACGGACTCGGCATGGCGATCGGTACCGGGCCGGAACCCGACGGCCTGTACCTGCGTGTCGACGAACGGCGGGCACGCCTGATCGTGTTGCCCGGTGAGGTCGACAATGCGCTCGCCGTGGGCTGGGAGGTGCGCGACGAGTTCGCGCTGCGTCGAGTGCGCGAAGCGGTCGAGAAGGCCGGCATCGCCGTCGAGGTCCTCTCCGAGGAGGAGTCGACCTATCGCGACGCCGAGCAGGTCATCGCATTCGACGATCCGGGCGGCACCCGCACCGAGGTCTTCTTCGGTCCGGTGCTCGACCACAGCCCGGTCGTGACGCCGTTCGCCGGTGTCTTCCACACCGGTGAGGAAGGGCTCGGCCACGTCGTCCTGCCCACCGCGGCGTTCGGGGAGTCGTACGAGTTCTACACCGAGGCACTCGGTTTCCTGCCGCGCGGAGCGACGCGGCTCGGTGGCCTGTCGGCACCGCCGCCCGTGCGGCGCGTGCGCTTCCTGGGCGTCAACCGCCGCCACCACAGCCTCGCGTTGTGCCCGGCGCCGCCCACCGCCGAACCGGGTCTCGTGCACCTGATGCTCGAAGTCGAGACGCTCGACGCGGTCGGTCAGGCCCTGGACCGGGTGAACAAGCTCGGCTTCTCGATCTCGTCGACCCTGGGCCGGCACACCAACGACAAGATGGTCTCCTTCTACGTCCGTGCTCCCGGCGGATGGGACATCGAGTTCGGTACCGAGGGCATGCTCGTCGACGAGACCTTCTACACCGCGGAGGAGATCACGGCCGACAGCTACTGGGGCCACGACTGGTCGGGTTCCGAGCCCCTCGCGGCGTTCTCGCCGCCGGCAGGCTGACCCCGTCCGTCCGATGACCGCCGACGACGTCCTGGATGCGGTCCGAGACCTGATCCCCGGAATCGCCGCTCGCGCAGCGGAGACCGACAGACTCGGCCGCGTCCCCGACGGGACGGTCCGTGAACTCGTCGCCGCCGGTGTGTTCCGCATGCTGCAGCCACGCCGGTACGGCGGGTTCGAGACCGAACCTGCACGCTTCTTCGAGGTCGTGCGGACGATCTCGGCGGCCTGCGGTTCGACGGGGTGGATCGCGTCCGTCGTCGGCGTCCACCCCTGGCACCTGGCCCTGTTCCACGATCGGGCGCAGCGCGAGGTCTGGGGTGAGGACGATTCGACGCTCGTCTCGTCGGCGTACGCCCCGGTGGGCCGTCTGATCCCCGTCGACGACGGATACCGGTTGTCGGGGACGTGGATGTTCTCGTCCGGTTGCCGGTTCGCGTCCTGGGCGTTGCTCGGCGCCGTGGTGGTCGGATCGGAGGGCAGGCCGGTCGATTTCGTCACGGTGCTCGTGCCCCGCAGCGACTACACGATCCGTGACGTCTGGAACGTCGTGGGGATGCGCGGGACGAGCAGCGACGAGATCGTCGTCGACGACGTCTTCGTGCCCGACCACCGGGTGAAGAGCAACTACGAGACGTCGCAACTACGCGGACCGGGCCGGAAGGTGAACACCGGTCCGCTCTACCGCCTTCCGTTCGCCGCGTTGTTCACCACGAGCGTCCCCGTCCCCGTCGTCGGAGTCGTCGCGGGCTGTTACGACGAGTATCTGTCCTCGATGCGCGAGCGGGTGCGGCTGAGCCTCGGTGGGGGACGGTTCGTCGACGATCCCTTCGCGCAGGTCGCCGTGGGGCGCGTCGCGTCGGACATCGACGCCGCGACACTGCAACTCGACCGCAACATCCGTGAACTGTGGGAGCTGGCGAAGGCGGGCAGGCAGATCCCGATGCAGCTGCGACTGCGCACCCGGCGGGATCAGGTGCGCGCCACCGAGCGTGCGGTCGAGGCGATCGACCTGCTGTTCAGGACCGCAGGCGGGACGTCGTTGTTCCTCGGTGGTGTCGTCGAACGGGCGTGGCGCGACGCGCATGCCGGCAGCGTCCACGTCGCGAACGAACCGGAACGGGCCTATGCGCTGTACGGGCGGGACGCGTTCGGTCTCCCGGTCGAGGACAATCTGATCTGACCCCGTACCGGACTCCGGCCGTCCTTCGCACGCGCGAACCGGTGTCGGCAGGGCATGTTCCGGTCATCGGGACGAATCGTATCGCCGTGCCGCGGTGGCGCATAGCGTCCGCGGGAACGCACCGTCACCGTTCCCGTTCGGAAGGAATGCCTCCATGAGCGCCTCACCGGTCCGCCCGATCTCCGTCCACGACATCGAGACGTGGGATCTCGAATCCGACGTCGTCATAGCAGGTTTCGGCATCGCCGGTGTCTCCGCCGCCATCGGTGCCGCCGAGAGCGGCGCGGACGTGCTGGTGCTCGAACGTACCGGGGGCGGTGGGGGAGCGGCGGCGTTGTCGGGCGGCATCGTCTACCTCGGCGGTGGCACGCGACTGCAGAAGGCCTGCGGATTCGACGACACCCCCGAGAACATGAAGACCTTCCTCGCCGCGGCTCTCGGTCCGGGCGTCGACGAGGCCAAGCTCGACGTCTACTGCGAGGGCAGCGTCGACCACTTCGATTGGCTCGAATCGTGCGGGGTGCCCTACAAGGAAGGGTTCTGGTCGCAGCCCGGCTGGGAGTGCCCGGAGGACGACTCGCTGATGTACAGCGGCGGCGAGAACGCTGCCCCCTTCTCCTCGCTCGTCGACCCCGCGCCGCGCGGTCACCTCGCCCGGGTGCCGATGCCGCGCACCGGCGATCAGGGCGCCGGCCACGTGCTCATGACCACCCTCATCGCCAAGGCCGCCCACCTCGGCGTGCGCGTCGAATCCGACGTCCGCGTCCAGCGTCTCGTCGTCGACGACACCGGAAGGGTCGTCGGGATCGTCGCCCAGCGTTTCGGCGACACCCTCGCGGTGAGGGCGCGTCGCGGCGTGGTCCTGGCCACCGGATCGTTCGCCTACAACGACGAGATGATGCAGGCCTACGCGCCTCGGCTGTACCAGCGTCCCGCCGCCACGGTCGAGGAGCACGACGGTCGCGGCATCCTCATGGCACAGGCGCTGGGTGCGCGTCTGGCACACATGGACGCGTGCGAGGTCGCCTTCTTCTGCGACCCCCAGCTGATCGCACGCGGCATCCTCGTCAACGGTCGCGGTCAGCGTTACGTCGCCGAGGACACCTATCCGGGCCGCGTCGGTCAGCTCACCATGTACCAGAACGACAACCAGGCGTTCCTCGTCCTCGACGAGCAGGCCTACGAGAAGGGGATGGCGGCGCCGAGTTCGAGTCCGCAGTTGCGTCACCGGCCCACCTGGGTGTGTGAGACGGTCGCCGAACTCGAATCCGAGATGGGACTGCCCGAGGGCGCCCTGACCGCGACGGTGGAGCTGTACAACAAACATGCCGAGCAGGGGACGGATCCGGTCCTCGGGAAGAAGCCCGAGTGGGTGCGGCCGATCGGGTCCCCGATCGCGGCGATCGACCTGCGGAGCATGACCGGCGGTTTCACCCTGGGCGGACTGCAGACCTCGATCGATTCGGAGGTCCTGCATGTCGACGGGGAGCCGATCCCCGGTCTGTACGCCGCGGGTCGCTGCACGTCGGGCCTGTCGGCGTGGGGGTATTGCAGCGGCATCTCCCTCGGTGACGGGAGCTTCTTCGGGCGGCGGGCCGGCATCCGCGCCGCTGCCTCGTAGACGACGGGGTGTGCGTGCGGTGCCCGTCCACCGCACACACACCTTCCCCGTCAGCGGCCGAGATCGAACCCGCCGCGGTAGAACACCATCGGACCGTCGTCGGCGAGGCACTCGAGTTCCGCGACCCGGCCGATGACGACATCGTGATCACCCGCGACGTGCACGTCCTCCACCGAGGCGTGCACCCGCAGCAGGACATCCGGCAGCGACGGAGTGCCCCAGCGGGACAGTTCCCAGTCGAGACCGTCGAACTTCGAACCGCGGCTCGATCCGAAACGCGCGCACAGATCGCTCTGGCCGGCACCGAGCACGTTGACGGTGAACCGGCCGGCGCGGCGGATCCGCGGCCACGCGCGACCGCGGTGATCCGCGCAGAACAACACGAGGGGCGGCTCGAGCGAGACCGACGCGAACGACTGGCACGCGAAGCCTGTGGGTCCGTCCTCGTCGAGACCGGTCACGACGGTGACGCCGCTCGCGAACCGTCCCATGGCGCGTCGCATCTCGTCGGCGCCGGGCAGCTCGATGTCGTAACCGATGTCGCGGGTCGGTATCCGGGTCTGCATGTGGCTCACTCCGATTCGATCGTGGAGGTCGAGTCCGACCGTCCTTCTCCGACTCCGACGTTATGACCGGCGAAGGTCGGGACGGGCCGGCTTCTCGCTCAGTGGACGCTCGGATCCGATGCCGTCCCCGCACGACGTCCGGTGCCCGTGCTCCCACCGTTCGGGACCGTGGGTGAGCTGCGATGCGACAATCTGCCGGGCGGTTCGGTGCAGAATCGACGGGTCGTCATCGCGGAAAGGGGAACCGGTGCCCAGAATCGGTAAGGCACGGGACGGAGCCGAGCCGACCTCGGTCGAACAACGGCGACGACACGTGCGGATCCTCGAGGCCGCAGCGCAGCTGGGGTCCGAGCACGAACTGGCCCGTGTGCAGATGACCGAGGTGGCGAAGAACGCCGGGGTCGCGATCGGCACCCTGTACCGATACTTTCCGTCGAAGACGCACCTGTTCGTGGCGTTGCTGCTCCACCGGCTCGAACTCGGCGCCGACCGGCTGCCCGAGAGGAAGCCGGGAACGAGCGCGCGCGAGGCGATCACCGAGACACTCGTCGAGATGACCCGCCGGTTCGTCGACCGTCCGCGCCTGGCCTCCGCGATGTTGCTGTCCAACAGCACCGCCCCGGCATCGGTGGTGCCGGACTCCGTCGAGGTGAGGCGGACGTTCCACCGGATCCTGTTCGAGAAGGCAGGCCTCGACGAGCCGACCGAGGAGGATCGCAACGCCGTGCGGCTGTTGTCGATGTTGTGGTCCGGACTGTTGGTGACCTATCTCAACGGCGGCGCGACCCTCGAAGAGACCGAGGCCGATGTGCGGAGCAGCTGCGACCTGCTGCTCGCGCACCTGTCCGAGTAGGGACCCGAAACGACGCGAGTCCCCCTGCGCGGTCTGCGGAGAAGGACTCACGTCGTCGGTGCGAGAAGGCTATCCGGCCGCACCGATCGGGGGTGCGGTGTCCAGGACGTCCCCGAGGGCGGCCGCCGTCGCGTCGGCGCCGCCGAAGGTGAACGCCAGCTGCCGTCCCCACAGGAAGTAGCGGTGGATGGGGTAGTCGATGTCGGCGCCGATACCGCCGTGCAGGTGCTGGCCGGTCAGACCGACCCGCACACTCCCGCGCGACGCCCACCACTTCGCGACCAGCGCGGCGGACTCGGCTTCGTCCTCGCGTCCGACGTCGAGCAGCCATGCGGCCCTGCGCATCGTGAGGCGGATCGCCTCGGTGTCGAGGTAGGCGTCGGCTGCGCGCAACGCGACCGCCTGGTTGGTCGACAGCGGCCGGCCGAACTGCACGCGCTCGGAGGTGTACTTCGCCGTCGCCCGCAGCGTCTCTTCGCACACGCCGAGCGCCACGGCGGCCAGGGCGACGCGGATACGACGCCGGGTCCAGGCCGCGATCTGCTCCCCGTCGCCGGGCAGGACGTCCTCGGCTCCGATGTGCGCGTCGGTGAACCGCACGGCCGCTTCGGCGCCGCGACCGGTCACCTCCACCGGGGTGGCCTCGACGCCGGTCGCATCCACGGGGGCGATGACGACGGCGACCGAGTCGTCGTCGCACCGGACGGGGACGACCACTCCCGCGATGGCGGGCGCCCACGGCACGGACGGAATCTCCCCGCTGATGACGAGGTCGTCGCCCTTGCGGATGGCGGTGACGGTGGGGCTCGCCCCGGGGGTGTCGTCGAACGCGCCGGTCAGGACGACGGAACCGTCGAGGAGCCCCGGCAGGAACCGGGCGGTCTGGGTGCTCGAACCGAAGTGGGCGAGCGGGAGAGCGGCGCCGGCGACGGCCGACCACACGGGGACGGGGGCGACGCGACGGCCTTGCTGCTGCAGGATCGTCGTCAGCCCCAGCATCCCCATGCCGGCGCCACCGGCGGATTCGGGCAGGGCGAGTCCGAGCAGCCCGGAGTCGGCGAGGGCCTTCCACAGGGTGGCGTCGAAACCGCCCTCGGTGCGCTCCACCTCCACGACCCGTTCGACTGCGGCGAGAGAGCCGAAGACCTGCGAGGCGAGGTCTTCGACCGCGATCAGATCGTCGTCGAGTTCGAATTCCATGTCAGCTCCTCGTCTCGGCGGGTGTCTTCGTTGCGGCAGCGTCGGGGCTCGTAGGGGCGTCTGCGACACCGGGGCGCCTACGGGCGCCGAGTGTCATCCCGAGGGTCCGGGCGGCGACGATCTCGCGCATCACCTCGTTGCTGCCACCGCCGAAGGTGTTGTTCTGGGCGCGCCGGGCGAGAGCCTCGACCCGGCCCTCGATCACCGCGCCGTGGCTGCCGGGACGCAGCAGGCCGCGAGCACCGAGCACCTCCTGCAACATGCCGTAGGCCGCGACCACGCCCTCGGTGCCGAAGACCTTCGCGGCGGCCGAATCGCCGCCGTCGAGCGTGTTCGCCGCAATGTCCGACACCAGGCGCAGGTTGACGAGGTCGGTCGCCGACAGCAGCGCGTAGACCTCGGCGAGCGTCGCGCGCACCCACGGGACGTCGAACAGCACACCGGGGCCGAAGGGCTCCTGCTTCGCCCAGGCGAGGACCTCGTCGTACATCTCGTTGGCGATGCCACCGCGGGCGGCCAGCGCGACACGCTCGTGGTTGAGCTGGCTCGTGATGAGGGTCCAGCCACCGTTGAGCTCGCCGACGACGTTGCTCAGCGGAACACGAATGTTCTCGTAGTACGTGACCGCCGTGCTGATTCCACCGACGGTCCGGATCTCGGTGGCGGAGAAGCCCGGCGACGAGGTCGGCACGAGCACGACCGAGATCCCCTTGTGGCGGGACGCGTCCGGATCGGTGCGCACGGCGAGCCAGATCCAGTCGGCGAAGATGGCCGAACTCGTGAACAGCTTGTTGCCGTCGATGACCAGTTCGTCGCCCTCGACACGCGCCCTGGTCTGAAGTGCGGCGAGGTCGGTGCCGGCGCCCGGCTCGGTGTATCCGATCGCGAACTTCAGTTCACCGGTGAGGATCTTGGGCAGGAAGAAGTCCTTCTGTTCCTGCGTGCCGTACTTCATCAGTGCCGGGGCGACGGTGTTGAGTGTGACCAGCGAGACCGGCGCGCCGGCGCGGATCGTCTCGTCGTAGAAGACGTAGAGCGCCTCGGGATCCTCCCCGCGTCCGCCGTACTCCTCGGGCCACCCCAGGCCGAGCCAGCCGTCGGCGCCCATCTGCCGGTAGATCTTGTCGAAGACCGGTCCACCCTCGGTCTGATCGACCAGGGCGCGTCGATCGTCGTCGTCGATGATGCGGGCGAAGTACTCCCGCAGTTCGGTGCGCAGCCGCCGTGACGTGTCGGACAGCTCGGGATGCATGTGGTCTCCTGAGAGGTGGTCGGGGCCCGGGTTGCGGGCCTAACGGTCGGCCGAGAGGACGATCGCGCTGTGCGGCACCGGCGATCCGCCCGTGACGAGCACGTTGTCGAGTGTCTTCGCCGGCTGGTTCACGGAGGTGCCGCGGATGAGCCGGACGCCTTCGGCGATGCCGTTGACGCCGTGGATGTAGCCTTCGCCGAGCTGACCGCCGTGGGTGTTGATCGGCAGTCGCCCGTCCACCTCGAGGTTGCCGTCGGCGATGAAGTCCTTCGCCTCACCGCGACCGCAGAAGCCGTACTCCTCGAGCTGGAGCAGGACCATGGGGGTGAACGCGTCGTACAGGATCGCGGCGTCGATGCCCTCGGGGCCGAAACCGGCCTGACCCCACATCTGCCGGGCGACCAGTTCAACCTCGGGCATCACGTCGATGTCGTCGCGGTAGTAGCTGCTCATCGAGATCTGCTGCGGTCCGACGCCCTGGGCGGCGGCGGTGATGACGGCCGGGGGATGCGGAAGGTCGCGTGCCCGTTCGGTACTCACGATGACCAGTGCCTGGCCGCCGTCGCTCTCCTGGCAGCAGTCGAGCAGGCGGAGGGGGTCGGCGAGCATCCGCGAGTTCTGGTGGTCGTCGAGGGTGATGGGCCGCTCGTAGAACCAGGCCTTGGGGTTGTTCGCTGCGTGCTTGCGCGAGAGCACCGAGATCTGCCCGAAGTCCGCGCTGGTCGCCCCGTACTTGTGCATGTAGGTGCGCGCCAGGAAGGCCTCCTGCTGAGCGGGAGTGAGCAGGCCGTACGGGTTGATCCAGTTCCGGTATTCCTGGTCGGTGTTCGAGTTGTACGCGAAGGGCGGCGGCCCGGCGCCGAAACGGTGGCCCGAGCGCTCGTTGAAGGCGCGGTAGACGACCACGACGTCGGCGACACCGCTCGAGACGGCCAGTGCGGCCTGCTGCACGGGTGCGCAGGCGCCGCCACCGCCGTGCGGGATCCGGCTGAAGAACTTCAGTTCCGGGATGCCGAGCGCGCGGGCGACGGCGATCTCGGGGTTGGTCTCCATGGTGAACAGCGCGAAGCCGTCGACCTCTTCGACGCCGATCTGCGCGTCATCGAGAGCGGCGAGGACCGACTCGCACGCGAGCTGCCATTCGCTGCGGCCGGAGTTCTTGGAGAACTCGGTGGCTCCGATACCGGCGATGGCGGCGGCTCCGGAGAAGCCCTTGACGGTCATCGGCTCTTCCTCTCGTACGGCTCCACCACGACCTCCGCGGTGACGTGGACGCCTCTGCTGTTGCGGCCCTGCACCTTCAAGGTGACGGTCGCGCCGTCGACGGCGGTCACCTCACCGTTCATGTGCATGGGGTCGCCGGGGAAGCAGGGCACGCCCAGGCGCAGCGACGCGCGGCGCACCCGCGCCGACGGTCCGGTCCAGTCGGTGACGTACCGGTCGACGAAACCGTTGGTGGCGTTGATGCTCATGAAGACGTCCGGTGTGCCGCGTCCGAGTGCGGCGTCCGGGTCGTGGTGCACGTCCTCGAAATCCTGCGACGCGATCGCGGTGGCCACGATGGTCGTGCGATCGATCGGCAGGACGAGTTCGGGAAGTTCCTGTCCGACAGTGCATTCGGCGAGGTTCATGCGTCTCCTCCGGGCTTGCGCAGCTGGGGCAGGATCTCACCGTGCGCGTGCTCGGAGAATCCCACCTCGAGTTCCATGCCGATCTCGAGGGTGTCGTGGTCGACACCCGCGATGTCGGCGACGATGCGGATTCCTTCGTCGAGGTCGATCAGCCCGACGGCGAGCGGGTACTCGAAGGCGGGATCCTGCGGGTGGTGGATGATCGTCCAGCTGTGAAGCGTTCCGCGCCGCGAGGATTCGACGGTCTTCCACTCGAACGAGCGGCACGCGGGGCAGGCCGGGCCGGGAGGATGGCGCAGAGTGCCGCAGTTGCTGCACTGTTGGATCTCGAGTCGGCCCTCACGGACGGCGTCGAACCAGAACTGGTTGTCCTGGGTGATGGTGAGCCGGGGGACGGCGGTCATCGCGTCTCCTTGTCGGTGTTCGGGTTGAACCGGAGCATCCGGAAGCGTTCCTCGGCGACGACTTCGCCGTTCTGGTCCTCGTAGCGCTTGTACAGCGTGAAGAATCGGCCGTCTCCGAGACCCGTTCGCTTGATCTGAGATACGGACTCGATCGTGTAGTGGGCAGTGATGTGATCGCCCGGGACGAGTTCGCGGTGGTAGTCCTGCTCGACGTTCGTCGCGACGACGGAGGTGAAACCCTCGCGATCGAGGTCGGCGAGCATCCGGGAGTACGCGAAGTCCTCCACGACGCCCTCGGTGCGCTTGCGCTGCACCTCACGCCAGCGGCGGTAGCCGGCCATGATCCAGGTGGAGATCATGGCGGGCGGGCAGACGACGGAGTCGCGCCCGGTCTCGCGGGCGGCCTCGACGTCGACGTAGATCGGATTGAAGTCGTCGTGGGCCTCGACCCAGTTGCGGATCATGGCGTCGTTGACGGCGTACCGGGCCACGCGGGGTGGTTCGGCCACCTGCCCGACGTATTTCTCGTAATCCTGCTCGACGGTCTGCATGGCCCAGTCACTCCTCTTCGACACGCGCGTTCGTCGTCACGCTAAGTGGGGCCGAGAAGCAAGTTCCCGTGATTCCCACTGAGCAGGAGCAGCGACGGAGGACGAGGGGGAGCAGTACCGAACCAAGCGATTGCTTGGTAAGTTGTCGGCGTGAGACCCGCGCATCCCGCGGGGTGAACGACGTGGAGGCAGCGAATGGATCTGGGACTCGACGGCGCGGTCGTGCTCGTCACCGGGGGGATACGAGGAGTCGGTGCGGGCATCACCAGGGTGTTCCTGCGCGCCGGAGCGACCGTCGTGACATGCGCACGCAACGAACCCGAACAGCCTGTCGAAGCGGACGGGCGGACCGCGGAGTTCCTGACGTGCGACGTTCGCGACGCCGATCAGGTCGGCACGTTGATCGAGACCATCGTGGAGCGTCACGGTCGGCTCGACGCCGTGGTGAACAACGCCGGCGGGTCGCCGTACGCACTGGCGGCCGATGCCAGCCCGAAGTTCCACGCCAAGATCGTGGAACTGAACCTGCTGTCCCCGCTGCTGGTCGCGCAGGCTGCCAACGCGGTGATGCAGAAGCAGGACACCGGCGGCTCGATCGTCAACATCTCGAGCGTGAGCGGATCGCGCCCCTCGCCGGGAACCGCGGCCTACGGTGCGGCCAAGGCGGGCGTCGACAGTCTCGCACAGTCGCTCGCCGTCGAGTGGGCACCGAAGGTGCGGGTGAACTCGGTGGTGGTCGGCCTGGTCGAAACCGAACAGTCGCACCTGTTCTACGGCGACAAGGCAGGCGTCGCCGCAGTCGGCGAGACCGTTCCGCTGGGGCGGCTGGCCCAGCCCGAAGATATCGGTCACTGCGCCGCATTCCTGGCCTCTCCGCTGTCGGCCTACGTCAGCGGATCGACATTGACCGTCCACGGCGGCGGTGAACGCCCTGCCTACATGGCAGCGGCCGAAACGAAGGAGACGAAGTGAGTGGACTGCTGGACGGGCGCGTCGTCATCGTGACCGGCGCCGGGCGAGGACTGGGTCGCGCCCATGCCCTCGCCTTCGCCGCGGAGGGTGCGAAGGTCGTCGTCAACGACATCGGTGTCGGCAGCGACGGTTCGGCCACGGGTGAGTCGCCCGGCGAGCTGGTCGTCGAGGAGATCCGCGCGGCCGGGGGAGAAGCCGTCGTCAACGGCGACGACGTCGCCGACTGGGCCGGCGCCGAGAATCTCGTCAAGACCGCCCTCGACAACTTCGGCCGCCTCGACGTGCTCGTCAACAACGCCGGCTTCCTGCGCGACCGCATGCTCGCCAACATGAGCGAGGAGGAGTGGGACGCTGTCATCCGCGTGCACCTCAAGGGGCACTTCGCGCCGATGCGTCACGCCATGACCTACTGGCGCGCCGAGTCCAAGGCCGGCAACCCCGTCGACGCCCGCATCATCAACACCAGCTCGGGCGCCGGACTGATGGGCAGCATCGGTCAGGGCAACTACGCCGCCGCCAAGGCCGGCATCGCGACGCTCACGATCCAGGCCGCAGCCGAATTCGGCCGCTACGGGGTGACCGTCAACGCGATCGCACCCTCGGCGCGCACCCGCATGACCGTCGGTGCCGGTGGCGCGATGGCCGAGATGATGGCCGCGCCCGAAGAGGGTTTCGACGCCATGGCGCCGGAGAACGTCTCGCCGCTGGTCGTATGGCTCGGCAGTGCCGAAGCGAAGGACGTGACCGGGCGTGTGTTCGAGGCCGAAGGTGGCAAGGTGTCGCTGGCCGACGGATGGCGCCACGGTGAGACGATCGACAAGGGCGACCGCTGGGATCCGAAGGAACTCGGTCCCGTCGTCGAGAAGCTGATCGCAGCGTCGCAGCCGCCGACGCCGGTCTACGGAGCGTGATGTCCTCGTGCGCGTTTCCGGTGGTCGCCACCGGAAACGCGCACGGGCAGCCGATCTAGGCGGGCGTGCGGATGATGAGGGTGGAGCCGGGGAAGTAGGCGGCGAGTTCGGAGCGCGCCTGCTTGAGCGTGGCGGTGCCGTAACCCTGCTTGCGGAACTCGGGATGCACCCAGATCCGCACGTCGACCTCGTTGCCGGTCAGCTCACCGAACGCGAAGCCGATTGCCTTCGGCTCGTCGCCCGAAAGATCCTCGGCCACAAGCCACATCCCGGACTCGTCGTCCATCAGCTCGGCGCCGCGCTGCCGCTCGGACTCGACCAGCTCGTCGCTGTCCGCGCCCAGCTGGTCGGCGCAGCGGACCTTGAACAGCGCCGTGTCGGCCGCACTGTGCGAGATGGGCCGCAACCGGAAATGCGCGCCGGTCGCGTACGGACGCGCTGCCGTCGTCCACTGCAGCACCGCATCGAGATCGTCGAGTTCTTCACGGATCTTCTTCCGCTCCGCCTGGGTCAGGCGGCGGAAGGGAAGGTTCAGCACGGCCTCCGCGCAGAACTCGTCGGTGTCGAGCAGAGAGGCGAGCTTCGCGACCGCGTCGCCCCGATCCCTGCTCTCGACGATCACGTCGAGCACCTCGTGGCGTTGTTCGAGCGCTCGGAGCAGCGCGGCCGCGATCTCCCGCCGGTCGAGTACCTTGTCGTGATTCGTGGTTGCCATCGTGCGACATCCCTTCGTCGAGAACCTGGACGTACGAGACTCAGTATTCCCGCACGGGACCGTCCCGGCGAGCCGTGCCGACCGGGATGCTCACTCGCACACGACGACGGGAATCACACGGTCGGTCCACGACTGGTAGTTGTCGAAGTCCGGGTACATCGCCGTCAGGCGCGGCCAGTAGGCCGCTCGTTCCTCGTCGCTCGCGACCCGCGCCCGCATGGTCCGGATGCGCGACTTGATCTGCACCGTGACCTCCGGGTTCGCCTGGATGTTGCGGAACCACAAGGGGTGCTTGGGCAGTCCGCCCTGGGAGGCGACCAGGACCACCTTGTCGCCGTCCTCGAGGAACAACAGCGGGGCCGTCCGCGGCTGCCCGGTCTTCCTCCCGATCGTGGTCACCAGGCACACCGGGATGCCCCAGGGGAAGGCGCTTCCCACACGCCACTTCCCGCCGATGCGACCGCCGGTCGCCCGGTACGCCGCGACGTTGAACCGCGACATCCACTTGATGATCGAGACCGTGGCCTTCGAATCGAGGCCCTTCGGTGCCGTTTCGGTGCCCATGTCAGATGCGCTCGATGATGGTGCCCGTCGCCAGCGCGCCGCCGGCGCACATCGAGATCAGAGCGGTCGACGCGTCGCGCCGCTCGAGTTCGTGCAGCGCGGTGGTGATCAGGCGCGAGCCCGTGGAACCGACGGGATGGCCGAGCGCGATGGCACCGCCGTTGACGTTGACCTTGTCCATGTCCGGTCCGTGCACCTGGGCCCAGGACAGCAGTACCGACGCAAAGGCCTCGTTGACCTCGAACAGGTCGAGATCGCCGATGCTCATGCCGGCCTTCTCGAGAACCTTCGCGGTGGCCTGGACGGGGCCGTCGAGGTGGAACTCGGGTTCGGCGCCGACGAGTGCCTGCGCGACGATCCGCGCCCGCGGCTTCAGTCCGAGTGCCTTCGCCCGGTCGGAGTCCATGAGCAGCACGGCGGCGGCTCCGTCGGAGATCTGCGACGAGGTGCCGGCGGTGTGGATGCCGCCCTCGAGCACGGGCTTCAGCTTCGCCAGCGACTCGGCCGACGTCTCGCGCAGACCCTGGTCGCGGGTGACGGTCGCCTTCTCGCCGGTGCGGTTGCCCTCCTTGTCGACGACGGGTGCGACGACCGGCAGCACCTCGCGGTCGAACCGGCCCTCGTCCCAGGCCTGCTTCGCGAGCTGCTGCGAGCGCACGCCGAGGGCGTCGACATCCTCGCGGGTGATGCCGCGGCGCCGCGCGATGCGTTCGGCGGCCTCGAACTGATTGGGCATGTCGATGTTCCAGGACTCCGGCCGGCGCGGGCCCGCCTGGTCGCCGACGTTGGCGCCGAGGGGCACCTGGGTCATCGCCTCGATACCGCACGCGATGCCCACGTCGATGGCGCCGGTGGCGATGAGGCCTGCGATGAGGTGGTTGGCCTGCTGCGCCGATCCGCACTGGGCGTCGATGGTGGTCGCGCCGACCTGCCAGGGCAGGCCCGCGTTGAGCCACGCGGTGCGGGTGATGTTGTTGGACTGGGCGCCCGCCTGGGTGACGCAGCCACCGATGACCTGTTCGACGAGCTCGGCGTCGATGCCGGCGCGTTCGACGAGTCCGGCCTGGACGGCGCCCAGGATCTCGGCAGCGTGCAGGCCCGCGAGCCATCCACCCCGCTTGCCGATCGGGGTCCGTGCGGCCTCGACGATGACTGGTGTGCCCACTTCGGGCTCCTTTCTCCTACGTTCTTCGCAAAATAGAACAGGTTTCTCCGAGAGGCAACAGAACTTGATTATCACACGGGACGTGCGGATCTCTTGGTCGCACGGCGCACCTGTGTTTGAATGGTTCTAGAACGTGTTACAAATCACGCGAGCGGTACTCGCCAGGGCAGGAGAGATATCAGTGGCGCAGCCGAACATCCCCGAAGACATCGACTTCACCGATCCCGATCTGTACGCAGACCGTATGCCGTTCGAAGAGTTCGCGGAACTGCGCAAGACGGCACCGGTGTGGTGGAACAAGAAGTCTCCCGACGTCGGTGGTTTCCACGACGAGGGTTTCTGGGTTGTCTCCCGGCACGAGGAGGTCCGTGAGGTCTCCCGCCGGAGCGACGTGTTCTCCAACTGGGAGAACACTGCGATTCCGCGGTTCAACGACGACATTCCGCGCGAGGCCATCGAACTGCAGCGCCACGTCCTGCTCAACAAGGACGCCCCCGAGCACACCAAGCTGCGCAAACTCGTCGCCCGAGGCTTCACGCCCCGTGCGATCAACGGCCTGCGCGACGAGCTCGACCGTCGCTCCAAGATGATCGTCCAGGAGGCCTGCCAGGCCGGTCGGGGTGACTTCGTCACGCAGATCGCCGCGGAACTGCCGCTGCAGGCGATCGCCGATCTCATCGGCGTCCCGCAGGAGGACCGCGCGAAGATCTTCGAGTGGTCCAACCAGATGACGGGCTACGACGACCCGGACAACACCGCCGATCCGGCGGCCGCCTCCATGGAGGTGCTGGGCTACGCCTACCAGATGGCCGCCGCCCGCAAGGAGAACCCGGCCGACGACATCGTCACCACCCTCATCGAGGCCGACATCGACGGCGACGAGCTGGCTCCCGAGGAGTTCGGCTTCTTCTTCATCGTCCTCGCGGTGGCTGGCAACGAGACCACCCGCAACGCCATCACCCACGGCATGGCGGCCTTCCTCGACAACCCCGAGCAGTGGGAGATCTTCAAGCGCGACCGGCCGAAGACCGCCGCCGACGAGATCATCCGCTGGGCCACCCCGGTCACCTCGTTCCAGCGCACGGCGCTCGAGGACACCGAGCTCGGCGGACAGACGATCCGCAAGGGCGAGCGCGTCGTCATGCTGTACGCCTCGGCCAACAACGACGAAGAGGTGTTCGAGAACCCCCGCGAGTTCGACATTCTCCGGGATCCCAACCCGCACCTCGCCTTCGGTGGCACCGGGGCGCACTACTGCCTCGGTGCGAACCTCGCCCGCATGGAGATCGACCTGATCTTCAACGCGATCGCCGACCACATTCCCGACATCACCAAGATCGGCGACCCGCACCGTCTGCGGTCGGGCTGGCTCAACGGCATCAAGGAATTCCAGGTCGACTACAAGACCTCGGGAGGATGCCCGGTCCAGCACTGAGCGACCACAGCGCAGATCCCCGGACGCCGTCAGGCGTCCGGGGATCTCGTTGTTTCTGTGCCGATCATTCCTCGGGTGAGGGGTCTCCCGGATCGCGGGCCGGCATGATGACGCGGCTGATCAGCCGCCGTCGCCTGCCGGGGCCCGGGCCGAGTTCGGCATAGCGCGCGAACAACTGTGCCATCTCACCCACGAGATCCAGGGCCTCCGCGTCGGTGAGCTCGAGCGCGACCTGCCGATAGCCCACGACGTCGTCGGCCATGCCTCGCCGGTTCGGGTCGTCGAGATACGCGTCGAAGTCGTCGAGCAACTGCGCGGCGAAGACGAGGAAGGCGCGCCGGTGGTCGTCGGCGCTCATCTCCTCGGCCTGGGCGCCGGTGACCTGGGCGCGTTCGGTGACGAGCCGGAACGTGCGCTCGACGGTGCCGCGCACGCGACGTTCGGAGACGACCTCGAGTACCCCGGCGTCGACGAGGGTCGAGATCTGGCGGTAGAGCGTCGCGGTGGAGACGTCGTCGAGCAGTGTGCGCAGCTGAGCGGTGGTCGCGGTGCGATCGCCGAGCAGTGCCTGGACGATGCGTAGCCGGACCGGATGCAGCAGCAGTTCTGCGGTGGTCATGCTCCCCCTTCCGTCCCAACCTTCTCACAGTTGACATTGATCTCAACAATGAGAATAATCGCTGTCATGACGACAATGCGTATCGACAACAGAACCCTGCGAGTGCGGCTCACCACCTTCGAGAAGATCGCGGGACTCCTCGGCAACGTCGACGTGCCCCTCGCGTCGATCCGGAAGGTGGAAGTGCATCAGGACGGACTCGCCGCGGTGCGGGGCATCCGTGCTCCGGGGCTCGGTCTGCCGGGCGTGCGCAGCATCGGCTCGTGGCGCGGGCCCGGCCGCAACGACCTCGTCTCGGTCCGGCGCGGGCAGCCGGCGCTGCGCATCGAACTGGAAGGGCACAAGCGCACCGCGCTCGTGTTGGGTGCCGACGACGCAGAGCAGTGGGCGCAGAAGCTGCGCACTGCGGCCCACTGCTGAGAGGTGGATCTACGCCAGGCGCCGGTACTCCTGGTGACGCCCCCGGTCGCGTACGACGACGCCGAGTTCCTGTAGTTGTTCGTGCAGTGCGGTGGCAAGATGTGTGTCCTTGCCGGACAACGCTTCCCGCCGCTCTCGCAGCAGGGCGTGGGTCTGCTCGTCCAGGCCGGGGTGTCCCTCGATCCACCGGGTGAACGATTCTTCGTGGGTGTTCTTCTCGCTCCACGGATAACCGTGCGCCGTGAATGCGTCGGCGACGGCACGGTCGTTCAGGTCGTCGGCCTTGCGCCGCGCGAGTTCTCGCTCCGCGGAGTCGAGCAGGACCAGATCGCGGCCTTCGCGGAACACCGACCCGATCTTCGCGCGCGGCACGTACAGATCGCGCTCGTCCTGGGTCAGCAGCACTCCTTCGGAATCCACGGTCAGTGCCAGGGACTCGTGGATCGCTGTCGAGGCGAGGAAGAGTCCTGCGCCGATGCCGACGACGGTGAGGAGCGGGATCGTCCACGCCGTGGTGAGTCCGGCCAGGAGTTCGAGCGGGCCGGGAACCGCCGGAAGGGTGTCGACCGCCCCACGTCGACACGGCCGGCGCGACGAAGCCGAGTCCGAGACCGGCGAGAGCGCACAGGATCCCCAGCGCCCCCGGAACGACGGGGGAGACGGTTACGCGAGTGGCATCGTCGTGCATCCTCATGATCGTGGTCCTTTCGTGTGTCCGGTGAGATAGCGCTGCACGATCGTCCGGATCGTCCCGACCGGATCGACGGCCGCGGGATTGTCCGCGTACAGGAACGCCGAATCCTTGATCGCGCTGATCCAGGTCGCGGCGGCGCCCGGATCGAGGGACGGGTCGATCCGGTCGCCCGCTCTGCGCAGGAGATGGGTGAGCCCCTCGATCACGATGCCGTCGTCCTCGTCGAGGATCTCGGCGAGGACGGGGTCGTGACCGACCTGGCGGATCACCTCGACCACGAGTCCTCCGGCTGCGGGATCGGTGGCCTGCCCGACGAGTTCGGCGACCATGTCGAGAAGGGCTTCCAGGGGGTCCTCGGCGTCGCGATGACGCTCCACGAGGGCCCGGGTCTCGGGTAGGCCCTGCTCGAAGATCGCGCGGAACACTCCGCGCTTGTCTCCGAAGTAGTGGAAGACCGTGCCGGAACTGACTCCTGCAGCCTTCGCGATCGCCGTCACCGGTGTGGCATCGAAGCCGTGCTCGGCGAAGAGGGCTGCAGCGGAGTCGATGATCGCGGTGCGGCGGCGGGCTCGGAGTTCGGGGTCGACGGTGCGTGCCATGGCCCCAGTGTATTAATTGATCGAGTAGTCAGTCAATTAATCCGGGAAGGTCGGGCGGGCTCGGTGTCGCGAGCCGGCCTCAGCGCAGGCGCCGCAGATCCTCGGGCGTATCCACGTCGCCGGCCTCGGCGAGATCGCTGCAGTCCACCCGGCGTACCCGATCGCGGTTGCGGGCGAGGAACGACCGCGCACCTTCGTCGCCGGTGGCCTCGTCGGCGGCCGTGAGAGCGTCGGCGAGGTCGAACACCACCGGGTGGCCGGGACGCTCCTCGAAGACGGGGAGCGTGACCGTGCCCGGTCGGTGCTCGTCCAGGACGTGGCGCACCAGATCGGCCGTGATGCCGGGAAAGTCGACGACGGTGAGTGCGACCCGGTCGTGGGTGCGCGCGGCGTCGACCCCGCGGCGCAGGGAGGTCGACATGCCGTCGGACCAGTCGGGGTTGTGCACCGCCGTGGCACCGGCCGGGCAAGCGGTGGCGACCTCGTCGCCGAACGCACCGACCACCACCACGACCTCGTCGCAGCCACCACCGAGCAACGCATCGACGACGGTATGCAGCAGGGGACGGCCACGGTGGGGGAGCAACGCCTTCGCGCGCCCACCCAACCGCGAGCCGTCCCCTGCTGCGAGAACGATTCCGGCGGTCGACATACCGCCGATGCTACGAGACGGGCCGTACGGTCTTCATCGCGCGATCCACTTCCCAGAACGCACGCAGCGACACGATCTTCCCGTCGTCGTCGACCCGGTAGACGAACACGCCCTCCGCGTCGATGAGATTGCCCGCCATCGTGGTGCGGATCGTGCCGATGTTGACGCACTCACTGCCGCACACCAGCACGTCGTCGACGAGGAACTCGAGCTTGTCGGTGTTCGCGATGGTCATGTCGTAGAACTTCGCGATCGCCTCGTGGCCGTGGTGTCCCTTGCCCTCGGGATCGAAACCGGACGGGCCGACGGGATCCTCGACGCACGCATCCTCGGCGAACAGTGCGAGCCACTCGTCCTTGCGCTTCCCGCTCGCCGCCGCCTGCGACGCACGGGCCGCCACGCGCGCCGGATGTTCCTCGCTCATGCCGCGTCCTTTCCGTGGATGTACTTGTCGGCGAACTTCCGCAGCGATTCCTGCTTCGCCTCGAGCGGCGAGTCGAATCCGTGCCCGTCGAAGATCCACGGCACCACGATGATGTCGGTGACCCCGGCGTCGGCGAGTTCGGCATAACCGGAGCTGCCGAACCGGTCGACGCACACGGCCTGGATCTCGAACGGCTCGTCGCCGCGGCCGTACTCGGCACGCAACTCGCGCAGGCGCGTGATGACCTCGACGAGATCGTCGAACCCGATCATCGCCGACGTCCACCCGTCTCCGATCCGGGCCGCGCGACGCAGTGCCACATCGGTGTGCCCACCGACGTAGAACGGCACCGGCTCGCTGGGTGCGGGGCTCATCTGGAGCCGGTCGAAATCGTAGAACTCGCCGTGATGCTCGACCATACCGCCGCCGAGGATCAGCTTGAGTACGTCGATCATCTCGTCCACGCGCTTGCCGCGCTTGGCGTAGGGAACACCGCACCACTCGAATTCTTCCGGCGCCCATCCGATCCCGACACCGAGGCCGAACCGGTTGCCGGTGAGATTGGCGACCGAACCGACCTGCCGTGCCAGCAGCACCGGATTGCGCGAACCGAGTTTGAGCACCTGCGTGTAGAACCGGATCGTCGATGTGGCGGCCGCCATGGACGCCGCGGCGATGAGCGGATCGACCCACGGGGTGTCGGGTGTCCACATCCGCGAACCGTCGGGAGTGTACGGATAGTCGACCGTCTGCTTCTCCATGTAGAACAGGGAGTCGGGCAGGGCGATCGAGGTGTATCCGCACTCCTCGGCGGTCTGCGCGATGCCGGTGAGCTGGTCGAGCGGGGTCATCGCGACCCCGACGGTGAACGAGACCATGCCCGCCTCCTAGTTCGTCGGCCGGTCGGAGCCCACGACCCACATGGAGAAGTACTGCGAGCCACCACCGTAGGCGTGTCCGAGCGCCTTGCGGGCACCGTCCACCTGATGGTCTCCCGCCTTGCCCATCACCTGGATCGCGGCCTCGGCGAAGCGGATCATGCCCGACGCGCCGATCGGGTTGGAGCACAGCACGCCACCGGACATGTTGATCGGCAGCTGGCCGCCGATGGCCGTCTCGCCGGCCTCGGTGAGCTTCCAGCCCGAACCCTCGGGGGTGAAGCCGAGATTCTCGAGCCACATCGGCTCGAACCACGAGAACGGCACGTAGATCTCGGCGCAGTCGATCTCGGTGAGCGGATCGGTGATACCGGCCTGCTTCCACAGCGCCGCGGCGGCGACCCGGCCGGCTTCCGGATTGACCTGGTCGCGACCGGCATAGGTGGTCGGTTCGGTGCGCATCGCGGTGGCATGGATCCAGGCCACCCGGCGGCCCGCCTGTTCGGCGGCCCTCGCGGTGTCCTCGTCGCCGAGCACGACCGCGCACGCACCGTCGGACGACGGGCACGTCTCGTCGTACCGGATGGGATCCCACAGCATCTGCGAGGCCTGCACCTTCTCGAGCGTGATGTCGGGCTGCTTCAGATGCGCGTAGGGATTCTTCGCGCCGTTGAGACGGTCCTTGACCGCGACCATCGCCCCGATGTGCTCGGGGGCGCCGGAGCGGCGGATGTACGAACGGACGTGCGGCGCGAAGTAACCGCCCGCGCCGGCGCCGACCGGCATCGTGAACGGGACCGGCGTGGACAGCGCCCACATCGCGTTCGACTCGGACTGCTTCTCCCAGGCCACGGCGAGCACCCGGCGGTGCACACCTGACTGGACGAGACTTGCCGCGACGTTCGCCGTCGAGCCCCCGACGGACCCGGCGGTGTGCACGCGCAGCATCGGCTTGCCCGTGGCGCCGATGGCGTCGACCA
The DNA here is from genome assembly GCF_035918275.1 of Rhodococcus sp. PD04. Taxonomy (NCBI): domain Bacteria; kingdom Bacillati; phylum Actinomycetota; class Actinomycetes; order Mycobacteriales; family Nocardiaceae; genus Rhodococcus; species Rhodococcus sp. PD04. The sequence goes on from NZ_CP142143.1 coordinate 660,336, forward strand.
TCGACAGTTCGGGCATCATGACGCCTTCGAACAGGTCGGGGGCCTTGCCGATCACGACGGCGTCGATGTCGTCCCAGCCCACCTGGGCGTCCGCCATGGCGCGGTCGATCGCCTCGCGGACGAGGCCGGACATCGACACGTCGTGCCGCTTGGCGACGTAATGGGTCTGCCCGGTTCCGAGGACAGCTGCGGGTTGCTTCGCCATCAGTTGCGTCCCTCCAGAACGGCTACCAGATTCTGTTGCAGCACAGCGCCGCTCGTCGCGTGCGCGAGTGCACGTCCGGCCGTGCCGTCCATGATCGCCTGCGCTGCGTAACCGATGCGCTCGAGACCGCCGGAGAACATCGGGTTGCCCGTCAGCGGTCCGCCGGACGGGTTGATCGTCGTCGAATCGTCCAGGCCGATCGCCTCGCGGAGGATGAGCTCCTGGTGCGTGAACGGCGCGTGCAGTTCGGCGACGTCGAAGGAGGTGTCGCCACCGGTGACCGCCTGCGCGGCGGCCCGTGCGGAGGCCGACACCGTGAGATCGAGCGAGCCGAAGTTCGGTGAGTCGGTGCGGTGTTCGATCCCGGTGATCCACGCGGGGTTCTCGCACAGCTCGCGGGCCCGGTCGCCGCTCGCGAGGACGATCGCAGCGGCACCGTCGGTGACCGGAGCGCAGTCGTGCTTGCGCAGCGGGTCGGCGATGTACGGCTGCGAGAGCAGGTCCTCGATGTCGAGATCGCCCGAGAGCTGGGCCTTCGGGTTGTTCTTCGCGGCCGCGCGACTGCGCACCGCGACCTCGGCCATCTCGCGGTCGGTCCACTTGCCGGAGTCGAGACCCATGCGGGCCTGCAGACCGGCGAGCGAGACGGAGTCGACGCCGAGCGGTGCCACGAGGTACGGATCGAGCTGCAGGGAGAGGGTGCGCCGCAGGGTGCCGGCCGAGGACTTGCCGAAGCCGTAGACGAGGGCGGTGTCGACCTCACCGGTGATGAGCTTGACCCACGCTTCGTAGAGCGCCCAGGCCGCGTCCATCTCGACGTGCGATTCGTTGATGGGCGGGACCGCGCCGATCGCGTCGATCGCCGAGATGAACGAGAACGCGCGTCCGGCAAGGTAATCGGAGGAACCCGAGCACCAGAATCCGATGTCGGACTTGGTGATGCCGAGCTTGTCGTACAGCTCCTGGAAGCACGGGACGAGCATCTCGACGCCGTTGGTGGTGCCGAACGTCTCGCGCACGTGCGGAGCATGCGCGAAGCCGACGACTGCGATGTCTGTCATGGTGTCCGCTGCTCCTAGAGGTGGTGTTTGAAGGTGTCGTAGTCGGCGTCGGGTTCACCGGTGGGCCGGAAGTACTCGATGTTGCGCAGCGTGTGGTCCCACTCCTCGCGCGGACGCCACTTGGCCTCGACCCGCATGCCCATGCGCACCTCGGAGGCGTCGCACTCGAGGATCAGGTGCAGGAACGGGATGTCGGCGCCGTCGAGCAGCACGTAGGCCGCGACGTAGGGCGGCTTGATCTGCTGGCCCATGAACGGGACGTTGACGATGCAGAAGGTGGTGACGATGCCCTTGTCGGGCACCTCCACCGGTTCCTTGGTGGGCACACCGTCGGTCGGGCTCGCGCCGCGCGGCGGCACGTAGACCTTCCCGCCGGGGCCGGTGCGACCACCGATGATCTTCCCCTCCTTGAGACCGCGCAGGTACCAGGACTCCTCGGGCGAGGCCGAGTGCCGGTAGTGCAGGTCGACGGGGGTGGTGATCATGGTGACCGGTTCGCCGTCGGCCGCTTGCACGGTGAGGGTCGCCTCGCCGGGTTCGAAGGCCTCGATGTCGTGGATCTTGCCGGTGCGCTCTGCGGCCCAGCGCACGCGCACACGCAGGCCTGTCCCGATCTCGTCCGGGGACGCGACGTCGACCGCGTGCAGCAGCGTCGTGTCGGCACCGTCGAGACGGATCAGCGCCCACGCGAACGGCCGGTCGAACGGCTGTCCGGGCAACGGCTCGGCGTTCCACGTCCAGCTCACCACGGTGCCGGTCTGCCCGACCTCGACGAAATCGGTGAGCGGTTCATGAGTGACCGCGTCGAATTCGGGGGGCGGGACGAGGACCCGTCCGTCGGATCCGCGCGCGCCGAGAATGCGGCCGTCGCGCAGTCCGGTGACGAAGGCTCCGACGGTCGGCCCGGTGGATCGTGTGTAGTCGAACTTCAGATTCAGCGGTGCGCTCAGCGGTGGCTCGGCAACCGCGCTCTTTCCCAGGCTCACAATTTCGAGTAGAACAGGTTCTAGTGTTGCTGGCAAGAGCGGCGCGCGAACTGCACCTCGCCGCGATTCGTCCGACAGGAAAGGCGTCCAATGAAACTGGGACTGCAACTCGGTTACTGGGGTGCCCAGCCGCCCCCGAACGCACCGGAACTCGTTGCTGCGGCCGAGGCCGAAGGATTCGACGCCGTCTTCGCCGCCGAATCGTGGGGGTCCGACGCGTTCACTCCGCTCGCGTGGTGGGGTTCGTCCACCGAACGGGTGCGGCTCGGCACGTCCGTCGTGCAGATCTCCGCGCGCACACCGACGAGTTGCGCGATGCACGCGCTCACGCTCGATCACCTCTCGGGTGGCCGGCACATTCTCGGCCTCGGCGTCTCGGGGCCGCAGGTGGTGGAGGGCTGGTACGGGCAACCGTTCGCGAAGCCCCTCGCGCGCACCCGCGAGTACGTCGACGTGATCCGCAAGGTGCTCGCGCGCGAAGAGCCGGTGACCAGCGACGGACCGCACTTCCCCCTGCCCTATGCGGGCGCCGGCTCCACCGGGCTCGGCAAACCGCTCAAGCCCATCACGCATCCGCTGCGGTCGGACATCCCGATCTGGATCGGTGCCGAGGGCCCGAAGAACGTCGCGCTCACCGCCGAGATCGCCGACGGCTGGCTCGCGATCTACTACACCCCGCGACTGGCGTCGATGTACGACGAGTGGCTCGACGAGGGGTTCGCCCGGTCGGGCGCGCGGCGTACCCGCGAGGACTTCGAGATCGCCGCGACCTGCCAGGTGGTCGTCACCGACGACCGCGCGGCGACCATCGCGGCGATGAAACCGGTGACGGCGCTGTACGTCGGGGGAATGGGCGCGCCGGAGTTGAACTTCCACGCGCAGGTCTACCGGCGGATGGGGTACGACGCCGTGGTCGAGGAGGTGACCGCGTTGTTCCGCGCCGGTCGCAAGGACGAGGCGGCCGCCGCCATCCCGGACGAGATGATCACCGAGACGATGATCGTCGGCAACGCCGACGAGGTACGCGAAGGCGTGAAGCGGTGGGAGGAGGCCGGCGTGACCATGCTGCTGGTCGGTTGCCGCGACGTCGACCAGGTCCGCACGATCGCCGACGTGGTGTTGCGCTAGACCGTGGCGCTGGGCTGAACGCCGCGGCGGGCGGAAACCGTTCCGTAAGGAAGGCTTCCGCCCGCCGCGTGTGGCGTCAGGAGGCGTAGGCGGCCTTCAGTTTGCCCTTCACCAGCTTGCCCGTGGGTGTGCGGGGCAGTTCGTCGACGAAGTCCACCGACCGCGGCACCTTGAAGTGGGCGACCCGCTCGCGGACGTACGCGATGAGGTCGTCGGCGAGATCGGGTGATGCGGTGGCACCGGACGACACCTGCACGACGGCCTTGACCTCCTCGCCCATCTCCGGATGGGGTACGCCGATGACGGCGACGTCCTCGACGGCCGGGTGCAGGGCGAGCACGTTCTCGATCTCCTGCGGATAGATGTTCACCCCGCCGGAGATGATCGTGAACGACTTGCGGTCGGTCAGATACAGATAACCGTCCTCGTCGAGATAACCGAGGTCGCCGACGGTGGTCCAGGTGGGATGCTCGGGATGCTGCGACGCTGCGGTCTTCTCGGGATCGTTGTGGTACGAGAACGGAACCTTCTCGTATTCGAGATAGATCGTCCCCACCTCGCCGGCCGGGAGTTCCCGCCCTTCCTCGTCGCAGATGTGCGCGGGCCCGAGCACGCTCTTGCCCACCGAGCCCGGATGTTCGAGCCATTCCTGGCTGTTGATGAACGTGATCCCGTTGGCCTCGGTGGAGCTGTAGTACTCGTAGATCACCGGTCCGAGCCAGTCGATCATCGCGCGCTTGACCTCCGGCGGGCACGGCGCGGCGGCGTGGACGAGCACGCGCAGACTCGACAGGTCGTGACGGGCACGGATCTCCTCGTCGAGTTTGAGCATGCGGACGAACATCGTCGGCACCATCTGCCCGGCGGTGATCTTGTGCTCCTCGATGTGCCGGAGCGCGGTCTCGGCGTCGAACTTCTCGGCGAGGACCACCGTGCCGCCGAGCGCATGGATCGCCCCACCCCAGCGCAGTGGCGCTGCGTGATAGATCGGGGCGGGGGAGTAGTAGACGTCGGAGTCGGTGAGGCCGAAGAGGAACTGCGCCACCGTCACCAGCGGCTCACCGGGTTCGTCGACGCGACGGTCCGGGAGATCCGGCTGGATGCCCTTGGGGAAGCCCGTGGTTCCGGACGAATACAGCATGATGGCGCCGCACGGTTCCTCCTCGAGTCGCGGGCCGGCTGCGGCGAGGGCATCCTCGTACGACTCGAAACCACGCACGGCGCCGCCGAACGCGAGTCGCGCGGAACCGATCGTGACCTTCTCGCCGACCTGTTCGGAGAGCTCACCCAGCGTCGCCGAGACGATCAATGCCTTCGCGCCGCTGTCCTCGACGATGTACGCCACCTCGCCGGCGGTGAGATGACTGTTGACCGCCGTGATGTACAACCCGGACCGCATTGCGGCCCAGAACACCTCGAAGGCCTCCGGCAGGTTCTCGGTGAGGAGGGCGACGACATCGCCGGAGCGGAGCCCGGCGTCGTGCAGCACTCGGGCGAGCGCTGCCGACCGGTCGTCGAGTTCGCGGTAGGTCAGGCTCCGGCCGCTGTCGGCCAGGACGACGGCGAGCTTGTCCGGGGCGGTGCGGGCGTGGACTCCTGGATACATGGGGCTCCTCATTACCTCGGCGAACGCTGTGACCCTGTGTTGTGGGTCACATCGGGCAATGTAGCAGAGCTAAGAACATGACTGTGACCGCGCTCTCACGGATGGGAGCGCGGTCCACAGCAGCGCAGGTCAGGAACCGGTGAACTTCGGGGCACGCTTCTCGGCGAACGCCCGCGGACCCTCCTTGGCATCTGCGCTCTTGAAGACGGCGGCACCGAGCTCGGCGTCGATCCGGAACGCCTCCTCCTCGTGCAGACCCTCCGAGTCGCGGATGGTCCGGAGGATGGCCTGCACCGCGACCGGACCGTTGTTCGCGATCGTCTCGGCGATCTCGAGGGCCTTGTCGAGTGCGGTGCCGTCGGGGACGACGTAACCGATGAGCCCGATCTCCTTGGCCTCGGCGGCCTTGATGTGGCGGCCGGTGAGCAGGATGTCGGCGGCGATCGTGTACGGGATCTGACGGACGAGGCGCACGGCGGATCCGCCGAGCGGGAACAGTCCCCACTTCGCCTCGGAGACGCCGAATTTCGCGCTCTCCCCGGCGACGCGGATGTCGGTGCCCTGCAGGATCTCGGTGCCGCCGGCGATCGCGGCGCCCTCGACGGCCGCGATCAGCGGCTTCGTCAGGCGGCGACCTTTGAGCAACGCCGGCAGGCGTGACAGGTCCCACCCACCGCCGTTGCCATTCCGGTCGCTCCGCTCGCCCTGCTCGAACTTGTCTCCGGGAGGCGCTGCATTCATGGCCTTGAGATCGGCACCCGCGCAGAACGCGCCACCGGCGCCGGTGAGGATCGCGACGCGGATCTCGGGATCGTTGTCGACGCGGTCCCACGCCTCGCTCATGATCGCCATCATCTCGCCGGACAGCGCATTTCGTGCTTCGGGGCGATTGAGCGTGACGATCAGGACGTGGCCGCGTTGCTCGACGAGGCAGTGCGGTTCGCGGGACGAGATGTCCGAATCGGCTGCGCCGGGGGCTTCGGTAGCGGACACTGGCAGGACTCCTCGCGGTGTTGTGAACTGGATCATATTCGGGTCTTGTCAGAAACGGTAACACGTTCTACTTTTGTCAGCGTGGCCCTAAACATCGCAGACCTCGTCGAACACGCAATCGACCTCGTTCCCGAGCGCGTCGCGCTGGCCTCGGACGGACGTGAGGTCACCTACGCACAGCTGGAGGAACGAGCCAACCGACTTGCTCATTACCTGCGCGAACAAGGAGTGGAGCCGGGCGACAAGGTCGGCATCTACTCCCGGAACACCATCGAGGCCGTAGAGGCGATGATCGCGGTCTTCAAGATCCGCGCCATCATGATCAACGTCAACTACCGCTATGTCGAGAACGAGTTGCAGTACATCTTCGATAACTCCGACATGGTGGCCCTCATCCACGAGCGCCGGTACTCCGACAAGGTGGCGAACGTCCTCCCGAGCACACCGCTGGTGAAGACCGTCGTGGTGGTCGAGGACGGCACCGACGTCGACTTCTCGGCCTACGGCGGCATCGAATACGAAGCGGCACTGGCGCAGAGCTCGCCCGAACGCGACTTCGAAGACCGCAGCGCCGACGACGTCTACATCCTCTACACCGGCGGCACCACCGGCCACCCCAAGGGCGTGATGTGGCGTCACGAGGACGTCTGGCGCGTCCTCGGCGGCGGCATCAACTTCATGACCGGCGAGTGGGTCAAGGACGAATGGCAGCTGGCGAAGGAGGGCGCCGAGAACCCCGGTCTCGTGCGCTATCCCATCCCGCCGATGATCCACGGTGGCGCCCAGTGGGCGCTGTTCCAGTCGCTGTTCAGCGGCGGCAAGGTCGTCATGCACCCCGAGTTCTCGGGCCACGAGGTGTGGCGCATCATCGACGACCACAAGGTCAACGTCATCTTCATCACCGGCGACGCGATGGCCCGCCCCATGCTCGACGCACTCGAGGAGGGCAACCCGAAGACCGGTAAGCCCTACGACCTCTCGACGCTGTTCGCCATGGCGTCGAGTGCCGCTCTGTTCTCCCCGTCCATCAAGGATCGCTTCCTCGACCTGCTGCCCGGCAAGATCATCACCGACTCCATCGGTTCGTCCGAGACCGGCTTCGGCGGCATCGGAATCGCCGAGAAGGGCAAGACCCTCGGCGGTGGCCCCACGGTGAAGATCGACGAGTCGACCACCGTCCTCGATGACGACGGCAACCCGATCGAGCCGGGCTCCGGCAAGGTCGGCATGGTCGCGCGCACCGGCAACATCCCGCTCGGCTACTACAAGGACGAGGCCAAGACCAAGGCGACCTTCCGCGAGTACAACGGGATCCGCTACTCGATCCCCGGCGACTACGCGCGCGTCGAGGCCGACGGCACCGTCACGATGCTCGGCCGCGGTTCGGTCTCGATCAACAGTGGTGGCGAGAAGGTCTACCCCGAAGAGGTCGAGGGTGCACTCAAGCAGCACCCGGCCGTCTTCGACGCCCTGGTGGTCGGTGTGCCGGACGAGCGCTTCGGTGAGCGGGTCTCCGCCGTCGTCGCGCTGCGTGAGGGCGAGCAGGCGACGCTCGAGGAACTCATGACGACGGCACGGTCGAAGATCGCGGGGTACAAGGTGCCGCGCGCGGTGTGGTTCGTCGACGAGATCAAGCGGTCGCCGGCGGGTAAGCCCGACTACCGGTGGGCCAAGGACCAGACCGGGCTGCGTCCGGCCGACGAGGTCTACAACAACGGCGACGGCAACGGCGCCGCGGCGACGGGATAGAAGGACACATGCAGACCGGCCTCAGCAAGAAGTTCGGTATCGAGTATCCGATCTTCGGATTCACGCCCTCCGAACACGTCGCGGCGGCGATCAGCCGCGCAGGCGGACTCGGCGTCCTCGGGTGCGTGCGGTTCAACGATCCGGAGGAACTCGACGCCGTCCTGACCTGGATGGACGAGAACACCGACGGTAAGCCGTACGGCGTCGACATCGTGATGCCCGCCAAGGTGCCCACGGAGGGCACCGCCGTGGACCTCGACAAACTGATCCCCGCCGAGCACCGCGCCTTCGTCAACCGCACGCTCGACGAACTCGGTGTGCCGCCGCTGTCCGACGACGTCGGTGAGGCGAGCGGTGTTCTGGGCTGGCTGCATTCGGTCGCACGCTCGCACGTCGACGTCGCCCTCGCGCACCGGCCCGCCCTGATCGCCAACGCATTGGGATCGCCGCCGAAGGACGTCATCGACCTCGCACACGAGAAGGGAGTGCCGGTTGCGGCACTCGCGGGTGCGGTCGAGCACGCGAAGCGGCACGTCGAGAACGGTGTCGACATCGTGATCGCGCAGGGTTACGAGGCCGGCGGACACACCGGTGAGATCGCATCGATGGTGCTGTGGCCCGAAATCGTCGATGCACTCGGCGATTCGGCGGCCGTGCTCGCCGCCGGCGGTGTGGGATCGGGACGGCAGGTCGCGGCGGCACTGGCCCTCGGTGCCTCCGGTGTGTGGATGGGTTCGTACTGGCTCACCACCTCGGAGTACAAGCTCGGGGCGGCCGCGCACGGCCCGTCGTCGATCCAGCGTGCGCTGCTCGGAGCGAGCTCGTCCGACACCGTGCGGTCGCGGATCTACTCGGGCAAGCCCGCGCGTCTGCTCAAGACCAAGTGGACCGAGGCGTGGTCGAAACCCGATGCGCCCGAACCGCTGCCGATGCCGCTGCAGAACATCCTCGTGAGCGAGGCGCACCAGCGCATGTCGGCGGCCGACGACCCCGAGGCCGTCGCGATGCCGGTCGGGCAGGTGGTGGGGCGGATGAACGAGATCCGTCCCGTCGCGGAGATCATGGCCGAACTCGTCCGGGGCTACGACGAGGCGGTCGAGCGGCTGAACGAGGCGCGCTAGACAGGACCACGGTGGTGGGGTGGCAGATGCCCGGGGCGGAGCGATCCGCCCCGGGCATCGTCCCGTTTCGGGATCGGCGCCGGACAGGGATCGGCGCCGGACAGGGATCAGCGGCGGACAGGGATCAGCGGCGGACCAGGATCTTCAACAGTTCCTGGATCTGTGTGGCCGTGGGGGAGGGCAGACTGTCGCGGCCGTACAGGAAGCCGATTCCCGCGTAGACGAGGGTGCCTGCACGCAGCTCCGCCTCTTCCTCGTCGAAACCCAGTTCGAGGAAACAGTTTCGGACGACGGCCAGGATGCGCTGGTCGAGTGCGCGGACCGACTCGGCGACCTGCGGGTCGCTGCGCGCCCATTCGCGCACCGCGACCTCGGCCTCCCAGGCGCGTTCGTCGACGAGCATCGCACCCATGTGGGCGAGCCGTTCGTCGACCGGCAGTTCCTCGAGGCTCGTCAGACCGCGGGCGGCGTCGTTGTCCTGCGAGGTGTAGCGGGTGGCGATGGCCTTCATCAGGTCGTCGATGTCGGAGAAGTGCCAGTAGAAGCTACCTTTGGTGACTCCGAGGTCGTCGCACAGGCGCGAGATCTTCACGGCGCTGCGTCCTTCGGAGACGAGCAGGCGCAGACCCGCCTCGGTCCAGTCGTCGAGGGACAACCGTGGTCGTCTGCCCGACCGGCGACCACTCCTCGCCGGTTGCTCTGCCACGGATGGTCACCTCGTCTCGATCGGATCCGAAATCGAGACTACATGCCCGAACCGGACAGTGCCGTGAGGACGGCGTCGCGTGCCGGGCCGTCGTGCGGAAGTGCCCAATGGTGAACGCATGGAGACGAATCCGTCCCGGGCAGCGTGACCACCGCCGAGGCGGATAGTGCCCCGATCCCAGGTGGGACGACGAGTCCGTCGCAGCGGGAGACGATGTCGGTGTAGTCGATCCCGGCCGTGGGCACGCCGCGCGCATGCAGGTCGCGGAGGAGATCCGATCCGGCGATGATCTCGCGGCATCCGGCGCACAGGGGGTCGACGAGCGGCTTCTCGAGGGCGAGGACCGCATTGTAGGTGCCGAGGTCGCGGCTGATCTGCTCGGCGGCGGCCAGTCCGGCGATCTCCGTGCCGTGCCACATCGGGCCGAGGGTGGTCAGCGACCGGACCCGGTCGTTGCCGTGATCCTGCAGGTAGCGCTGGGTGACGAGGGACCCCGCGCCGTGCGCCACGACGTCGACCGTGCACCGCGATCGCTGTTCGCACAGCCCGTCCAGAGCGTAGGCCAGGTCGCGTGCGCCCGCCTCGGCCCCGCGCAGGCCGGCGAGGGGGAGCGGGACGTCGGTGCCCGCCGGTTCGCCCCAGGTCACCGGGACGGTGCAGAAGCCTGCCGCGGTGAGGTCCGCGCGCAGATCGGACCACACGTCCGGCGTGCTCGCGAGGTCGTGGACGAGCACTACCGCAGCGTCTGCGCCCGAGCACGGCGCAGGGCTCGGATCGGCCGCTGCGGGCGCCGGAGCCACCGCGCCGAGGGTGAGAACAGCGACCGTCGAAACCATCGCCGACCAGGGGAATCGAGTCATCTGTACTCCTCCGTGCGCACTATTGACCAAACCATACCGTATGGTACTGTGGTGGCGGTCACGATGACTGTCCGCATCGACTCCCGATCCGGAACACAGAAAGCCGCGTCATGCAGAGACTCACCCGTAGAACCCTTCTCGCCGGGCTCGCCGCAGGAACCGGTGCGGTGCTTCTCGGCGGCCGAGCGTTCGCGGACGGGCCGGACATCTCCCGCCCCCTGTTGTTCCACTCCCCGCGACTCGACCCCTTCGTCGACGACCTTTCCCTCCTGCCGCGTCTGGACTCGTCGTCCTACCGGATCGACGCCGTCAGCACGATGCACAGCTTCCACCGCGACCTTCCGCCCGGTCCCGCCCTCGCCTACGGCGACAACACCTACGGCGGACCGACTCTCGTGGCGCACCGCGGGCAGGAGACGGCGATCGAGTACCGCAACCGCATCGACGCGCACCCTTTCGCCGTCGACTTCGACACCTCGCTGCACGGTCTGAGCGAACGCGACCGCACCGACGTCCCCACCTCGATGCACCTGCACGGTGGGGTCACGCCTCCGGAATTCGACGGCAACCCCGAGCAGATCTCCCGGCCCGGACAGGGATTCACGTACCGCTTCCCGAACCGCCAGGGCGCGACGACGCTGTGGTACCACGACCACGCCATGGCCGTCACCCGCCTGAACGCCTACGCGGGACTGGCCGGCATGTACCTGCTCCGCGACGACTACGACACCGGTCTGCCCGGCAACCCGCTGGGCCTGCCCGCCGGGGAGTTCGAACTCGATCTGGTGCTGCAGGAGAAGATCGTCAACGGTGACGGCTCGCAGAGCATCCGATCCACCCCGATCGTCCCGCAGGGGCGCTGGGAGGGCGGCGCGGTCGGCGATGTCGGCGTCGTGAACGGAAAGATCTGGCCCGAGGCGCGGGTCGCGCGGGGTCTCTACCGGCTCCGGCTGCTCAACGCGGCGTCGTTCAGCATCTGGGACCTGCACTTCTCCAACGGCATGCCGTTCTGGGTGATCGGCATGGAAGGCGGCCTGCTCGACGCCCCCGTCCCCACGACCCGCGTGCGACTGTCGCCCGGCGAACGCGTGGACCTGCTCGTCGACTTCGCGCAGCTCGATGCGGACGCCACCGTCGAACTACGCAACTCCGAACCCGCCGCGCCGCAGGCCGCGCAGATCGGTGCCGTGCTCATGCCGCTGTTCATGCGGTTCCGGGCAGATCGCTCGCGAGGCTTCACCGGACCGGTCCCGGACCGCCTGCGCGGTGGTCCCGGCCTTCCGCCCGCGGTCGGGCCGATCCCGGCGCCGCAGAACGTGCGGAACGTGTCGTTGAGCCAGCCCTCGGAGGTGCGGATCCCGCCGTCGATCATGTCGCTGAACAACCTGATGTACCACAGCACCGACATCGAGATGCCGCGTCAGGGCACCGTCGAGCAGTGGAACATCGTCAATGCGACGCCCGATCCGCACCCGATCCACCTGCACCTGGTGCACTTCCGCGTGCTGGGACGGCAGGCGATCAACACCCTCGCGATGTGTGCACGGCAGCCGCAGCCGCCCATCGGGCTCAAGTGGACGCCCGATCCCGACCCGTACGTCGTCGAACCGATGCGGGGACCGGAGCCGTGGGAGACCGGCTACAAGGACACGGTCATCTGCGACCCGAACTCGGTGACGCGCATCGTCGCGTACTTCCCGACGGCCGACGAACTCGGCTTCGACCCCGACGCGACGTTCTCGCGCGAGGTGCACACCTTCGATCCGCACCGCGCCGGGCACACCGGACACGGTGACCACGCCGGCCACGGCGACACTGCCGGCACCGCCGGCGGCGACCTGCAGGGATATGTGTGGCACTGCCACATCCTCGACCACGAAGACCACGACATGATGCTCAAATACCGGACGGTGACATGACTTCCACCAGTTCCACCACGACCCGAGACCACTTCCAGCGCATCCCGTACGAACCGGCGAACGACGGTCGCGTCGAGATGCACTCCGGGCTCAGCCGCCACTACCCGACGCTGCACGGCAACCTCGTCGCACAACCCGGGTACTCGAAGGACGTCGGTGTGGTCATGTGCCACCCGGCCTCGAACTTCCTGAGCCACTTCCTGCTTCGCGCCTTCGCCGAAGCCGGTATCCCCGCAATGGGACTCAACACCCGCTACTCGTCCAACGAACCGGCACTCATCATGGAGCGGGCCGCCTTCGACCTCGGTACCGGAGTGCGGTGGATGGCCGACGAACTCGGCTTCGAGAAGGTCGTGCTGCTCGGGTTCAGCGGTGGTGGATCGCTCGCGTCGTTCTACCAGTCGCAGGCACAGAACCCGACCGTGACGACCACACCCGCGGGCGACCCCGCACCGTTCGCCGAGGCGAACCTGCGACCGGCCGACGCCCTGATGCTCGTCGGCGCACACCCCGGCCGGGCACGCGTTCTCCGGCACTGGATCGACGGCGCGGTCACCGACGAATCCGATCCCTACGCCACCGATCCCGAACTCGACCTCTACGCCCCCGGGCGCACCGCACCCCTCGATCCCGAATGGGTGGAGCGCTACCGCGACGCGCAGCTCGCACGCATGCGCCGCATCGACGCGTGGGCGCTCGAACAGCTCGCCGACCTCGAACGCACCGGCGCCTCCGATCGTGGCTTCGTCGTGCACCGCACCGTCGCGGACCCGCGCTTCGTCGACCTGAACCTCGACCCGAGCGACCGCGAACTCGGCTCCATGTACGGAGATCCGGAGGCGGCCAACACCGCTGCCGGTGGCCTGGCCCGCTTCGTCACCGTGCGCAGCTGGCTCAGCACGTGGAGTGTCGACCACACCCACGCCGACGCCCTCACCGATCTCCGCAACGTCACCACCCCGACGATGGTGATGAGCCTGCTCGGCGACCAGGCGGCCTTCGCCGAGGACTCCCGGTCGATGTACGACGCGCTGGCGGGCAGCCACAACGAACTGATCGAGATGCGGAACCTCAACCACTATCTCGTGGATCAACCGGACGGTCTCTCCGACGTCGTCGGACGGCTCGTCGCGTGGATCCGCCGAACGGTACTCGAGGAGGTATCGGCATGACCCGAACTCTCGCAAGTCCCGGAACCACCGCACAGGACCGATGCCCGAGCGCCTTCCCCTACTGGCAGGCGCTGGAGAAGCCCGGTGTGAAGCGCACCCGCAACCTCGTCCGCCGGCTCACCGGATTCGACTTCCTGCCCACCGACGAGCAGGCCCGGGCCCTGTGCAACGACCTGTTCAGCGGCGACCCCACGGCCGAGCGCTTCGTCGACGAGGTCTACCACGGTGAACTCGGGCCGAAGAAGACCCGCGAGATGCTCGACAAGGCCCTCGTCGACGGCATCGACTCGCTCGACGACGTGCCCGACGCGATGAAGGCACTGTTCGAGGAATTCGAGACCGTGCCCGACTGGGTGCAGCCCGAACTCGTCGAACAGGGCGCCGCGATCTGGCGTCGCTGGGGCACGATGTTGTTCAGCTTCGCGGGCGCCGAGACCCTCGAGATCTACACCGAGGCGGCCGTCGCGACACCGCTGTCGCTCGCCGGAGGCTATGCCGGCGACAACGCCCTACGACGTTTCCTCGAGACCTGCCGGTTCTGGATCGACGTATCCGAACCCGGTGCCCTGCTCACCCCGGGTTCGAAGGGGCGGGCCACCGCGCTGAAGGTCCGCGTGATGCACGTGTCGGTGCGCTCCCGTGTCGCGAAGCACCCCGAATGGGACATCGCCAAGTGGGGACTGCCGATCAGCCAGACCTACATGCTGCTCACCCTCATCGCGGGCAGCCTCACCCCGGGCCTGGCCCTGTGGACCCTCGGCTACCACACCACCCCACGAGAGATCCGCGCGCTCATCCACTTCCAGAAGTACATGGGCTACCTGCTCGGGGTGCGCATGCAGTGGTACCCCGAGACCATCGCCGACAGCATCCGCGCGCTCATGACCACCGTGATCTCCCGTTCGTACGACTCGGGTGAGCACGGCAAGGAACTCATCGAGTCCTACCCGCAGGCGTTCGCGCCCCGCGACGGGCACCGCGGTCTGAAGAGACTGCGGGAGCACTACAACTTCCGCATCAACTCGGTGTACTCGGCGATGTTCATGGGACCGGGCACGCGACGCAAGTACTCGATGCCGAAAGTGCTTCCGTGGATGATCATCCCGATCGTCCGCTTCCCGCTCATCACCGCGATGGAACTGGCCCGGCGGTTCGTCCCCGGCGCGGCCGGCGTGCACGAGAAGATCATGTGCGCCCACCGCGAGAACTGGTACCGCGCCCAGATGGAAGGCCGCGAAGCGCAATTCGACGCCAGCGGAGCGCTCCGGAGATAACCGGCCCGCCCCACTTCACCCTCGTACGGAGAGAACCCAATGACCCTGCAGATCATCGAAGCCTGGAACGGCCCCGGACGACGCGACGGCGAGATCACCGCCGTGGAGGCCGCCGACAACGGCGCCCACCCGTCCACCGACAAGCACGCCTTCGAACACTGGTACTTCGACGCCCATCTCGACGACGGACGGATCGTCGTGGCGATGATCCAGACCCGGGAGCTGGTGCACCGCAAGCCCGGTGTGGAGATCCACGTCTACAGCGCGGACGGCAAGCGACGCGAGGCGAGCCGGTCGTACACCGACGCCGACCTCTCGGTGTCCACCGAACGGTGTGACGTGCGTGTCGGTCAGAGCTTCGCGAAGCTCGTCGGCGAGGAGGACGGGCTGCCCGTCTACCATGTGTCGGTGTCCGAAGGAGATCTCGCCTTCGACCTGACCTTCACCGCCGAGGTCCCGCCGTGGATGCCCGGTCGTGGCCAGACCAGTTACAACGAACGCGAATTCTTCGCGTGGGTCGTCGGCGCACCCCGAGCGCGGGTCGCAGGGACGGTGACGGTGGACGGGAAGACCACCGAGGTCACCGGTCGTGGCTACCACGACCACAACTGGGGCGTCGGCGACATGAAGCGCCTCATCGACAAGTGGTACTGGGGCCGGCTGTACACCGAGGACTTCACCCTCGTCTACGCCATGGTGCACACCCAGAAGAAGTACGGCTCGCACTGGTCGCAGCCGGTGATGGTCGCGCAGGGACGCGACGTGATCCTCAGTAACGGCGAGGTGGAACTGACGGAAGGACCGATCGTGCACAATGCGGTCGCCGACCGCACCTACCCGGCGTGGATCCGTCTCCGCATCCCGGGTTCGCTGGACGTCAAGCTCACCGTCCGCGAGATCGTGCACGCCCACAACCTGCTCGAGGACGTTCCGCTCGCGTCGAGCAGGCTGCTCAAGCCGCTCGTCAACCGGCTCGTCGGTCATCCCGGCTACTTCCGATTCCGGTCGGACTTCACGATGACGGTGACCGTCGACGGAACCGATTACGAGCGTTCGGGTTCGACGCTGCACGAGATGGTCGCGTTGACATGAGCGAGCGCGCGGACGTCGGTGCGGAGCCCGGCTGCGCGGGCATCGAGTATCTGCACGGCTTCGGCAACGAGCACCACAGCGAGGCCGTCCCGGGTGTGCTTCCGTGGGGACAGAATTCGCCCCAGCGGGTCGCGTACGGGCTCTACGCCGAGCAGCACTCGGCCACGGCGTTCACCGAGCCCCGCGAGATCAACCGCCGCACATGGACGTACCGGATCATGCCGTCCGCCGCGCACGGCCCCTTCGAGCGCATCGACGACGCCGGCTGGGTGTCGGCACCCGACTCCGGGGGAGTGCTCACCCCGAACCGGTTGCGATGGGATCCGCAGCCGGAACCGGCGCCGGGCACGGACTTCCTCGACGGCGTGACGACCTACGCCGTCAACGGGGACGTGCGGTCCCGCACCGGCATCGCCATCCACCTGTACGCGGCGTCGCAGTCGATGACCGACCGTTACTTCGTCGACTCCGACGGAGAACTGCTGTTCGTGCCCCAGGACGGCGCGCTGCTGCTGTGCACCGAACTCGGACGTCTGCTCGTCGAACCCGGTGAGATCGCCGTGATCGGGAGGGGCCTGCGGTTCCGCGTGGACCTGGTGGGGGAGAAGGCGACCGGCTACCTGCTCGAGAACTACGGTGCCGCCCTGACCCTGCCGGAACTCGGCCCCATCGGCGCGAACGGTCTCGCCCACGCCCGCGACTTCCTGTACCCGACGGCCTGGTACGAGGACCGTTCGGGCACGGTGCAACTCGTGCAGAAGTTCGGTGGGCACCTGTGGGCCACCGAACTCGACCACTCGCCCCTCGACGTCGTCGCCTGGCACGGCACGCACGGTGCCTACAAATACGATCTCGGTCGCTTCAACGCGATGACCACGGCCGGCTGGGACCATCCCGATCCGTCGATCTTCACCGTGCTCACCTCGCCCACCCCGATTCCGGGGCAGGCCAACGTCGACTTCTGTGTCTTCCCCGACCGCTGGGTGGTCGGAGAGCACACCTTCCGGCCGCCACACTTCCATCGCAACGTCATGACCGAGTTCATGGGACTCGTTCGTGGACAGCATGACTCGAAGGCGGAAGGATTCGTTCCCGGTGGCGCCTCGCTCCACAACCAATGGGGCGCCCACGGACCCGACGTCGAGACCTTCGACCTCGCGACCTCGGCCGAACTGAAGCCGGTCAAGCTCGTGAACACCCTGTCGTTCATGTTCGAGACGAGACTGGCCCTCTCCGTCACCGACGCGGCCCACCGCGCAGCGCATCGTCAGCCGAACTACGACTCCTCGTGGTCCGGCCTCACCCGACGCTTCACCCCACCTTCTCCCCAGGAGTTGTGATGACCGAACTGTCCACCCCCGCACCCGTCGTCGTACCCGACCCGCAGCTGCGGATCGGCGGCCGGGCCGTGCCCGCCCGTTCGGGTGCCCACTTCTCGTCGATCAACCCGGCGACGGAAGAGGTCGTCGCCGAGGTCGCGGCCGGTGGCGCCGCCGACGTCGACGCGGCCGTCCTCGCCGCGCGCGACACCTTCGACTCCGGTGCCTGGTCGCGGATGGCCGGTGCCGAACGCGGCCGGATCCTCTCCCGCGCCGCCGACCTCATCGAGCAGCACGCCCCCGAACTGTCGGCGCTCGAGACCGCGGAGATGGGCAAGCTCTACGCCGACACCGTCGCGGGGGACATCCCCGCCGCTGCGGCGTCGTTCCGGCACTACGCCGGCTGGGCCGACAAGATCGCCGGTGAGGCGATGATCCTGCCCGACGTGGGTCCGCAGCACCGCTTCGGATTCACCCTGCGCCAGCCGCTCGGCGTGGTCGGTGCGATCACCCCGTGGAACAACCCGACGGTCGTCGCGGCCTGGAAGATCGCCCCGGCCCTGGCCGCCGGATGCTCGGTGGTCGTCAAGCCCGCCGAGGACGCCTCGCTGTCGACCCTGAAGCTCGCCGACCTGCTCGCCGAGGCGGGGGTGCCGGACGGCGCGTTCAACGTCGTGCCCGGTCTCGGCCCTGAAGCCGGTGCGGCGCTGGCCGCCCACGAGGGCATCGACAAGATCACCTTCACCGGCAGCCCGGCCGTCGGCAAGACCATCACCTCGCTCGCCGGCGAGAAGTTCCGCAAGGTGACCCTCGAACTCGGCGGCAAGGCCCCGCAGTTGATCTTCCCCGATGCCGACCTCGAGGCGTCGCTGCCGTGGATCGCGATGGGCAACTTCTACCACCAGGGTCAGGTGTGCGCGGCGGGCACGCGCGTGATCGTGCACGAGTCGATCGCCGATCAGGTCGTCGAGGGACTCGTCGAGTTCGCGCGCGGCGCGGTGATCGGTGATCCCTTCGACGCATCGACGACGCAGGGCACCATCGTCAACCGCAAGCAGCTCGACCGCATCCTCGGCTACATCGAGAAGGGCCGCAGCGAAGGTGCTCAGCTGCTGACCGGCGGGTCGCGGGTGGGGGAGCGCGGTTTCTTCGTCGAGCCGACCGTCTTCCGCGGCACCAACGACCTCACCATCGCGCGCGAGGAGATCTTCGGCCCCGTCGCCACGGTCATCACCTTCAGGACCACCGAGGAGGCCGTGCAGCTGGCGAACGCCACGAAGTACGGTCTCAACGCGTTCATCTTCAGCCAGAACCTGTCGACCGTGCACAGCGTGATCCCGCAGTTGCGCGTGGGCACGGTGTGGGTCAACGGCTGGGGTGTGCCCGATCCGGCACTACCCTGGGGTGGACGTGACGCGAGCGGCATCGGGCGTGAACTGGGCCGCAGCGGGCTCGAAGCGTTCACCGAGGAGAAGACGGTTCACCTCGGTTACTGACCAGAGGATGGAAGAGGCAGTGACACAAGCCGAGTCGACACAAGACGGGTCGCAGGCAGCCGCGTCGCAGGCAGCGGGAGCGCTGGCGGACATCAGGGTGCTCGAATTGGGAACCCTGATCGCGGGTCCGTATGCAGGACGTCTGCTCGGCGACATGGGTGCCGACGTCATCAAGATCGAGGATCCGAAGCGTCCCGACCCGCTCCGCACCTGGGGACAGGGCGAGCGGGACGGGCACCGCTACTTCTGGACGGTGCACGCGCGCAACAAGCGTTGCGTCACCCTCGATCTGCGGGCACCCGACGGACAGGAGTTGTTCCGGCGTCTCGTCGCCGAGTCCGACGTGGTGGTCGAGAACTTCCGTCCCGGCACGCTCGAGAAGTGGGGACTCGGTTACGACGTGCTCTCCGAGATCAATCCGGGCATCGTGCTGGCCCGCGTCTCCGGATACGGGCAGACCGGTCCCAAAGCCGGGCAGGCCGGCTACGCGTCCGTGGCCGAGGCGGAGAGCGGACTGCGGCACCTGAACGGATATCCCGGCCAGGCACCCCCGCGACTCGCGCTCTCCCTCGGCGACTCCCTCGCCGGGATGTTCGCCGTGCAGGGCATCCTCGCCGCGCTTCTCGGCCGTGAACGGACCGGACGCGGGCAGATCGTCGACGTGGCGCTCACCGAGGCGTGCCTGGCCATC
Source organism: Rhodococcus sp. PD04 (assembly GCF_035918275.1). Classification (NCBI taxonomy): domain Bacteria; kingdom Bacillati; phylum Actinomycetota; class Actinomycetes; order Mycobacteriales; family Nocardiaceae; genus Rhodococcus; species Rhodococcus sp. PD04. Next base: position 679,714 of record NZ_CP142143.1, read on the forward strand.
CAGGAATCGGTGATCCCCGACTACGACGTCGCGGGCGTCGTCCGCGGCCCGTCCGGCACCCGCCTCGAGGGCATCGCCCCGTCGAACCTGTACCGGACGTCCGACGACATGTGGATCGTCATCGCCGCCAACCAGGACACGGTCTTCCGTCGCCTGTGCGCGGCGATGGAACGCCCCGAGCTCGCCGACGACCCGCGCTTCGCCGATCACCTCGCGCGCGGCGTGAACCAGGACGAGCTCGACGCCCTCATCGGTGAGTGGGCGGCGACGTGGACGCTCGACGACCTGCTGGCGCACCTGTCGTCGTCGGGTGTGGTGTCCGGTCCGGTGAACACGGTCGCGGAGGTCGTTGCCGATCCGCAGTTCCAGGCGCGCGACATGATCGTCCCGCATCACGACGAGCGCACCGGCGCAGACGTGCTCGGCCCCGGTGTGGTGCCGACGCTCACCGGGACGCCGGGTTCGGTGCGTCGCGCCGGCCCGCCCGTCGCGGGATACGACAATGCGGCGGTCTACGGCGAGATCCTCGGACTGAGCGACATCGAGCAGAAGGAACTCCGCGAGCGGGGAGTTGTCTGAGGTACGCAACGCGAGGTGAAGGCTCGCAACGTCGGCAGTCACTGCCGATGTTGCGAGCCTTCGTCCGTTGTTGCGTGCCTTCCGCACAGACCCATCTGGCACTAAGGTAGAACGTGTTCCAGTCTTGCGCCTTTCTATCGAGGAGTGCCGAATGCACACGCCCATCTGCGACGAACTCGGCATCGAGTTCCCGATCTTCGCGTTCACCCACTGCCGCGACGTCGTCGTCGCCGTCGCCAAGGCCGGCGGCTTCGGTGTCCTCGGCGCCGTCGGGTTCACGCCGGAAGAGCTCGAAATCGAGCTGAACTGGATCGACGAGCATATCGGCGACCGCCCGTACGGCGTCGACATCGTCATCCCCAACAAGTACGAAGGCATGGACGCGAACCTCTCCGCCGAGGAACTCACGAAGATGCTGCAGTCGATGGTGCCGCAGGAGACCCTCGAATTCGGCCGCAAGATCCTCACCGACCACGGCGTCCCGCTGCCCGAAGGCGACGATAACGCGTTGCAGCTTCTCGGCTGGACCGAGGCCACCGCGACCCCGCAGGTGGAGGTGGCGCTGCAGCATCCGAAGGTCACGCTCATCGCCAACGCACTCGGCACCCCACCGGCCGACATGATCGAGCACATCCACAAGGCCGGGCGCAAGGTCGCGGCGCTGTGCGGTTCGCCGAAGCAGGCCCGCAAGCACGCCGACGCCGGTGTCGACATCATCATCGCCCAGGGTGGCGAAGGCGGTGGGCACTGCGGTGAGGTCGGCTCGATCGTGCTGTGGCCGCAGGTCGTCAAGGAGGTCGCACCGGTGCCGGTGCTGGCCGCCGGCGGTATCGGCAGCGGCCAGCAGATCGCCGCGGCGCTCGCGCTCGGCGCCCAGGGTGCGTGGACCGGTTCGCAGTGGCTCATGGTCGAGGAGGCCGAGAACACCCCGGTGCAGCAGGAGGCCTACATCAAGGCGAGCAGCCGCGACACCGTCCGCAGCCGCTCGTTCACCGGCAAGCCCTGCCGCATGCTCCGCAACGACTGGACCGAGGCGTGGGAGCAGGAGGGCAACCCGAAGCCCCTCGGAATGCCGTTGCAGTACATGGTGTCCGGCATGGCCGTCGCCGCCACCCACAAGTACCCCGACGAGTCCGTCGACGTCGCGTTCAACCCGGTCGGTCAGGTCGTCGGGCAGTTCACGAAGGTCGACAAGACCTCCACCGTCATCGAACGCTGGGTGCAGGAGTACCTCGAGGCGACCGGAACGCTGGAGAAGCTGAACGAGGCCGCGAGCGTCTGATCCGCTCGGATTCGTCTCACGGCGAGGGACGAGGATGCTCGAGGTTCGGTCCGGGTGCGATCCGGATCGGACCTCGAGCCGTCTCCACGTCCACCGGTTCACCCTTCTGCGTGATCACCACGTGTTCACTGCGTTCGAGTTCGGCGGCCACCGAGCGGGCGGTGTCCATCAGGTCGCGCCACGACTGTCCGCCCGCGACCCGCGCGGCGTCGCTCGGGCAGATGGTCGACGGATTCCGTTCCCGGAGCAGTACGCAGATCGTGGCCGCGAGCCGTTCGCGGGCCGCGTCGTCGTCGAGCGGTTCCCACCACGGATGCCCGCGCTCACCGAGCGCGACCTTGGCGTCCTGGACACGATGTCGCGCGGCGTCCCCGTCGCTCTTCACGAGACGGCGGGCCCGCATCAGCTCCGCCACCAGCTGCTTCCGCAGAGGTTCGGGAATCGCGGGATCGGTGGCACGCCAACGTCGCCCCTTCACCACCACGTATCTGCCGTCGGGCGTGCGTTCCGCCTCGCCGGATGACCCGTCGGTGTCCATCGGCCCCGCCCGTCGCTCAGTTCGGCGGTGACAGAAGCCCTTCCAGGCTCGTCGCCGAATAACCACCGTCGCGGCACAACTGTACCGTGGGGGCGCGGCGCCCCGGGTACTCGATGCACGGCATGTTCCGTGCCCCGCGCACCGCGATGGGGGAGTCCGCCGGCAGCTTGCAGTACAGATCGGGCGGGGTGTCGGGCACGTCGAACTCGGTGGGTGAGCGCCGCTGTTCCGGCGGCAGGAAGCCGGTGATGCACGGTGGCGGGTCGTTGAAGGTCGCGGTGAAGTAGGTGTTCTGCGACGGGTTGTCGACATTGGGCAGACCCGCCGACTGGGTCGACGCCATGATCGACGGGAGCAGCACCAGCATCTGTTCGAGCGACGGCCGGTACACCGCGGCGACCTGCTCGACGGTGACGAGATTGGCGAGCAGCAGGGGGAGGGTCGGTTCGGCCTCCTCGAACAGTGCCTGCACCTGTGCGGCGGCGGGGGCCGTCACGCCGAGGAGTGTGCGCACGTCGCTGTCGGAGTCGCGCAGCTGCGCGGTGGTGCCCGCCAGGGAGGACGCCCAGCGGGCGATCGCATCCGACGACGCGACCTGCGTGTCGAGCAACGGGCCGACCTGATCGATCAGCGCCGCGGTGATGTCCGCGTTCGCAGCGGCCTCGGCGCTCACCGCCGCACCGGCCTCGACGAGGATCCGCAGGGCGTCGCCGGAATCGGCCACCGCTGTGTGGGTCTCGTCGAGCAGCAGGGCGAGGCGGTCGGGACCCACGGACTGCAGCGTGGCGTCGAGCTGGTCGAGTGCACCGCCGATCGGTTCTGGCACGGAGATGCGATCGCGGGGAACGATCGAGCCCGCGGTCAGATACGGGCCGTCCTCGCCGTCGGGCAGGAACTCGACGTACTGCTCGCCGATTGCCGACATGCTGCGGATCTGCGCCGCCGCATCGGCCGGCACCGGAACATCCGAGTCGAGTGACAGGACCGCCTCGGCGCCGCTCGTGGTCATGGTCAGCGACGTCACCCGGCCGATCTCGATGCCGCGGTAGGTGACGTTCGCCGAGGGATACAGGCCACCGGCGTCGGTGAGGTCGAGACGCACCTCGTAGCGCCCCACCCCGAGCAGGGCGGGCACATCGACGATGAACAGCGCGACGATCAGCACCGCCGCGATCCCGACCGAGAAGAACACCGCCAGTTTGCGGCGCAGCACCGCGGCCGGGCTCATCGGGTCGGCTCCGACACGGGCGGGACGAGCAGTGACACCAGATCCGGTACGGGTCGCCCGCCACCGGTGAGTGCGTTCTCGAAGGGCGTGCCGAGCAGCAGTGCGTTCTCGAGGGTCGGCAGGGTGAGGTCGAGGATGACCGTGCCGTTCGCGTAGTCGCCGCGCACCGCGTTGCGGTAGGTGTCGATGGGGAACGGGAAGGTCAGCAGGTAGCGCAACGACTCGGTGAGCGAGTCGCCCGCCGACGCGAGCGAGGCCAGCACCGGTTCGAGATCACGCAGATTCGCGACGACGTCGTCGCCGCTCGCCTCGACGACCTCGTTCGCGACGCGCCCGAACTGCCCGAGGGCGTCGGCGGCGCGGGTCAGGTCGTCGCGCTGGGTGGACAGCACCTCCATGGCGGGCGCGAGATCGTCCGTCGCCGCGGCGATCTCGGTGTTGTGCTCGGCGACCTCGACGGCGAGTGCGTCGAGCGATTCCATCGCGCTCACGATCTGCTCCTTCTGACCGTCCAGCCCGGCGAGCACCGCGTCGAGACGGGTGAGCAGGGCCCGCACCGACTCCTGCCGCCCGTCCATCGCCCGGTTGAGTTCGCGGGTGATCTCCTGGGCCTGGGCGAGACCACCGCCGCTGAGCACCAGCGACAGCGACGACAGGGTCTGCTCGGTGGTGGGGAACGCACCCGCCCGTTCGAGGGGGATGACGTCGCCGTCCCCGAGCCGGCCGCGGGCGGGTTCGGCGAGCGGGGGAGAGAGTTCGACGTGGGCGGACCCGAGCAGGCTCGTCTGCCCGATCTTCGCGACCGTGTTCTCCGGGAGCACCGTGCTGCCGTCGACCATCACCGTCACGAGCGCATGTCCGTCGCCGAGCCGCAGGTCGGCGACCCGCCCGACGGTGACGTCGCCGACGCGGACCCGCGAATTGCGTTCGAGGGTCGTGACGTCGGGCATCTCGATGGTCACGGCGAAGGCGTCGTCGCCGCGACCGTGTGTGCCGGGAAGCGGCAGGCTGTTCAGGCCGCGCCACTCGCACCCGGTGGTCAGTGCCAGGCACGCGAGGACACCGATCGTGCGCAGGACTCGTGTTCTCACGGCGCCCCCGGGGAGAGCAGGTCGGCCAGCGAGGTCGGCGAGTGCGCACCGGGCGCCGGCATCAACTCGGGCTCGGTGTAGACGAGCTGGTCGGGCAGCGCGCCCACGCCGCGCGTCGGATTGATGCGCACGGGCGGGTAGTCCATCGCGAGCAGCGGCAGGATCGGGCCGAGATACTGCACACACAGCTCGGACGCGGTGTGTGCGTCGACCTGCTCGGCCGCGGCGAGCGCGGAGCACACGAACTGGGCGGGATTGGCGAAGTTGGTCAGCGACAACGCCGAGACCACCGTGTTGTGCGCGGGCTGGTAGATGCCTTGCAGGTTCGACAACGCCGTCGGTGCGACGTGCAGTACCTGCGCGAGCCCGTCACGCTGCGCCGCCAGGGTCTCGGTCAGTGCGGCCGTGCGATCGACGGTCGTGTCGACGCGCTCGCGGTTGTCGCGGACGAACCGCTCGACGTCGACGAGGACGGCGTCGAGTCCCGCCAGGGCGGCGCCCATGTCGTCGCGGTTGGCGTCGAGGATCTCGGTGACGGACGCGAGCCGGTCGTGGAACGAGACGATCTGATCGCCACTCATCGACAGCGCCTCGACGAACACCTGCAGGTTGCCGAGGGTGCCGAACAGGTCGTGCCGGCCATCGGAGATCGTGCGCATCGCCGTCGCGAGTTGCTGCAGGCTGTCGCGCAGGGCGGGACCGTGTCCCTCGGCGTTGGCGGCCGCGACGTCGAGGACCTCACCGAGCGCGCCCTGCGGGTCGGTGTCGTCGGGCCCGAGTTCGGTCGTGAGCCGCGCCAGTTGTTCGGTGATCTCGTCCCATTCGACCGGGACCGCAGTGCGTTCGACGGGAATCGTTGCTCCCACCGGGAGTTCGGGTCCTCCCGTGTGCGGTGGGGTGAGCTGGACGAAGCGTGCCGAGACCAGGGTGGGGGCGACGATCGCGGCCTGCGCGTCGGCGGGGATGCGGCGGTCGGAGTCGACGTCGAAGCGCACGAGCACGCGATCGCCGCGCGGCTCGATCTTCGTCACGCGTCCCACCTCGACACCCATGACGCGCACGTCGTCGCCGACGTACAGGCCACGGCTCGAGGTGAATTCGGCCGCGTATTCGTCGGCCGACCGCCACGGCGCGACGGTGAACGACACCACCGCGACGACGGCGAGAAGCAGGATCGGGACACCCCACGAGATCAGGGGACGCAGTCGCGTCACGGTGTACCTCCCGGCGGCGTGATGCCCGCGTTCACGAGTGCGGCGGTCAGGGCCGGCTCGATGATCTGCATGGGCAACAGGTTCTGGATGTACGAGTTGAAGAACGGGCCGGACGCGACGGCCTCGCCGAGTTCGGTCGCGTACGGGCCCAGCCGCTCGATGGCCAGGGCGATGTTGTCGCGGTTGCGTTCGAGGATCCCGAGGACGGCGTTCAGCTTGCCGAGGGTGGGTTCGAGTTGTGCCTCGTTGTCGGCGACGAGATTCGAGATCTGGACCGACAGCGCATCGACGTTCGCGAACAGGGTGTCGAGAGCGGCTCGGCGGCGGTGCAGTTCGCCGAGGATGCGGTCGGCATCGACGATCAGTGCATCGATCGCGTCGCTGCGCTCGGCGAGGACCTCGGTGACCTGTTCGGCGTGCGCGAGCAGCGCCCGCAGGGATTCGTCCCGCGACGCGACGGTCTCGGACAGTCGCCGCACACCGTCGAGCGCCGCACCGACGTCGTCGGGCGTCTCGCGCAGGGTGTCGGACAGCACTTCCATCGACTCGCGCAGTTGCTCGGTGTCGATCGCCGCGGCGGTGTCGGTGAGATCGCCGAGGGCGTCGGTCAGTTGGTAGGGCGCGACGGTGCGGTCGAGGTCGATGGTGGCGCCGTCCTCGAGTCGTCCCGGACCGGCGGGGCGCACGCGCAGGTTGCGTGCCCCGAGTGCGGTGGCGGTGGCGATCTCGACGGTGGTGTCGGTGCCCAGGACCACCGCCCGGTCGACCGTGAACGTGACGGCCACGGCGTCGTGGTCGATGTCGATGTCGGTCACCCGCCCGGCATCCTTGCCCGCGACCTGCACGGTGTCGCCGGTGTTCAGACCGCCGGCGTCGACGAATCTCGCCCGGTAGGTCGTGCCACCGTCGAGGAACGGCAGGGAGCGGATGTTCAGGGCGCCGAGCACGAGCACGACGAGCACGATCGTGCCGACGACGCCGACACGCACGGGGTTCATCTCGCGGAACTGGGTCATGCCGGAGCGCACCTGCCCGTCGTCTGCCCGAACAGCGGTGAGGTGACCTTGTTCCCGGACAGGTCGTTGATCTCGATGAGCATGCCGCACAGGTAGTAGTTGAAGAATCCGCCGTAGGCGCCGAGTCGCGTGAGGGCCTTGTAAGCGTCGGGGAGTTCGGTCGTCAGTTGCTCGACGGTGTCGCTGCGCGAGTCGACCTGCGCGGCGACGTTGCCTGTTTCGCGGATCGTGCCGGCGAGTGAGGTGCGGGACTGCGCGAGCAGATCGGTGAGCGACCCGCTGATCGCATCGATGTGGGTGACGGCGTCGCCGACGAGCGTGGCGTCCTGCGCGAGTCGCGCGGCCACCTCGTGGGCGCGCACCAGTGCGGTGTCGAAGGTGTCGCGGTGGGCGGCGAGGTTCGCGAGCACCGAGTCGAGGTTCGTGATCACCTGCCAGACGAGGACGTCGCGATCGGCGATGTGCGAGGTGAGCGAAGCCGCCTGGGCGAGGACGGATTCGACGGTGCCGCCCTGACCCTGCAGCACGGTGATGAGATCGGCCGACAACCGGTTGACCTGTTCGGGTTCGAGCGCGCGGAACAGCGGTGTGAAGCTGCCGATGAGCACGTCGAGATCGAGTGCCGGCCGGGTCCGGTCGGTGCCGATCGTCTCGCCGGCAGCCATGGGTGTGGGATCGCCGGCGCCGTCGGACAATTCGAGATATCGGTCGCCGACGAGGTTGAGATAGCGCACGGTGGCGATGCTCGCGCGGGTCGGGGTGTACGACGAGTCGACCTCGAAGGTCACGTCGATGCGGTTGTTCTCGGCGAACTCCACGGCGGTGACCCTGCCGACCTCGACTCCGGAGAGGCGGACGAACTGGCCCTCCTCGAGACCGGAGACGTCGTCGAAGACCGCGTGGTAGCGCGTGTGTTCACCGAACCGGACCTGGCCGAAGACGACGAACAGTCCGGCGAGGATCAGAATCATGACGAGGGCGTAGATGCCCGCGGCGATCGCGGTGCGTGTCATCCGGCGCCTCCGGTGAGCAGTTCGAACAGCGAGTCGGGGACGAAGACCGGCGAGGTGTTGCCGGCCTCGAACGGGTTGGCGCCGGTGTTCGCCACGACGTACGGGGCGGGGGTCTCGTCGGCCGTCACGATCGGCAGGGGACCGCAGCGTGGCCCGCCCGTGGCCTCGACCACCGGAAGATTGCGCGGATATTCGTACGGGTCGGTGCCGAGCAGGAAGGTCGACTTCAGCATCATCGACGAGCCGTTGCCGCCCGACGCCGGTTCGGCGAGCTGCCGGGCACGGTCGGCGCCCTGCAGGAAACAGGGGAGCACCGGTGAGTACTCCTCGAGGAGAGAGGCCGTCGGGCGCAGCAGGTCGAGCACGTCGACGATCTGCTCGCTGTTCGGCTCGACCACGCGGCGACCGGCGTCGCCCATACCGATCGCGGCGAGCAGGACGCGGTCGAGGTCGTCGGCGCGGTCGACGAGGGTCGTGCCGGTGACGGCGAGATTGTCGAACGACGCCACGATCCCGTCGGTGGCTCCGGTGTAGATGTCGGCGGTCGTCTCGGCGGCGGCGAGATCGCGTCGCAGTGTCTCGGTGCGCGGTTCGACCCGGGTGAGGACGGCGTCGGTGTCGACGAGCGCGCGGCCGAGCGACTCACCCTGTCCGCGTAATGCCGACGACAGCGCACCGAGCGTGCGGTTCAGCTTCGCCGGATCGACCGCCTGCAGGACGTCGGACAGCGACTCGAAGACGGTGTTCGTCTCCACGGTCACGCTCGACGCGCGCAGCACCGTGCCCTCGGCCAGGCCGACCGGCCCGGGCGACGGCGGGTCGGTGAGGGTGACGTACTTGGCGCCGAAGACGGTCGTGGCGCGGATGTCGGCGCCGGGGTCCGCGGGCAGCCGGGCGGCGGCGTCCGGATCCAGGCGCAGTTCGATCACCGCGCCGGACGCCGTCTGCTGCACCGCGGTGACGCTGCCGACGTGCACACCGTGCGCCTTGACCATGGCGCCGTCCTCGAGCATCAGACCGGAACGGCCGCTCTCGACGGTCACCGTCACGCCGGGCGTGAACGAGCCGCGGAAGCCGTGGTAGACGAACACGAGAACGAGCGCGGAGACGACGACGAAGCACGTCGCAGCGACCTTCGGCAACCAGGTGGGCACGATCCTCACCCCGCCAGGTGCAGCTGGCGGCTGCTGCCGTAGAGGACCAGGGAGATCAGCAGGGTCACCGTCACCACCGCGATGAGCGACATCCGCACCGCGCGACCCGTCGCGACACCGACACCGGACGGTCCGCCCGTGGCGGTGTAGCCGTAGTAGCTGTGCACGGTCATGACGACCACGGCCATGGTGATCGCCTGCCCGAAGGACCACAACACGTCGGTGGGACGCAGGAAGGTCGCGAAATAGTGGTCGTAGACACCGGGCGACTGGCCGAGCACCACGACGGTCGCGATGCGGCTCGACAGGAACGACGCCAGCACCGACAGCGAGTACAGCGGCACGACGGCGATCAGGCCCGCCAGGATCCGGGTGCCGACGAGATACGGCACCGACTTGATGGCCATGACCTCGAGCGCGTCGATCTCCTCGCTGATCCGCATCGCGCCGAGTTGCGCGGTGGTGCCGGCGCCGATGGTCGCGGCGAGACCGACACCGGCCGTCACGGGCGCGACGACCCGGACGTTGACGTAGGCGGACAGGAAACCGGTGAGCGCTTCGACACCGATGTTGCCGAGCGAGGTGAAGCCCTGAACGGCGACGGTCGCGCCGGCGAACAGGGTGAGGAAACCCATGATGGCGACGCTGCCGCCCACCATCGCGAGCACACCGGTGCCGAGACCGATCTCCGAGACGACGCGCAGTGTCTCGCGCGGATAGTGCCGGGCCGCTCGCACCGTCGAGAACAGCGCGCCGACGAGGAAGACGACCTGGCGCCCCAGGGTGTCGATGCTGCGCGAGATCCCGTGGCCGACGCGGCGCACCACCTGCGCAGTCCGCCCGGTGGCCGCCCCCGTGACACTCATCGGCTCATCACCACGCTCATCGCGTTCACCGACCCATCACTGCGATACCGATCGAGGTGAGCAGCATGTTCGCGAGGAACAACGCGACGAACGCGAAGACCACCGTCTCGTTGACGGCCTCGCCGACGCTCTTCGGGCCGCCGCTGACCGAGAGTCCGCGATGGCACGCGATCAGGCCTGCGAGCAGACCGAAGACCGCCGCCTTGATCTCCGAGAGCAGCAGCTCACCGGGACCGACGAGCAACGTGACCCCCGCGGCGTACGCGCCGGGGTCGACGTTCTGGAGTGTCACCGAGAAGAAGAACCCGCCGATCAGGCCGATCGCGCACACCGCCCCGTTGAGCGTGACCGCGACGGCGGTCGACGCCAGTGCGCGCGGCAGCACGAGCCGGGCGGCGGGGTCGATGCCGAGTACCTCGAGCGCGGCGATCTCGTCACGGATGGTGCGGGAACCGAGGTCGGCGGCGATCGCGGTGGCGCCGGCCCCGGCGACGACCAGCACCGTCACGAGCGGGCCGATCTGTGTGATGGCGCCGAGCCCGGCGCCCGCTCCGCTCAGGTCGCCGGCACCGATCTCGAGCAGCAGCGAGTTGAGCGTGAACACGACGAGGACGGTGAACGGGACGGACATCAGGATCGTGGGCACGAGCGACACCCGGGCGATGAACCAGAACTGGGTGAGGAATTCGCGCCACTGGAAGCGGGAGCGGAACAGGGCGGTGAACGCGTCGAGGGACAGCGCATAGAAACCGCCGAGTGCGTGTGCGGTCGCGCGTGGCACCGATCCCATGAATCCTCGCTTCTTCCACGGTCGCATCGACGAAACCGCGTCCCGACCTCTCGGGTGCGCCGAACATACCCCAGGGTATGTAGAGCGGCAAGGGAGCGATCCCGGGTCCCGGGACGACGCTATCGCGCAGAAGTGCCGACGGAGGCGGGTTCGAGAAGGTGCACCAGTTCGTCTGACAACAGCCGGAATTCGGAATCACCACGTTCCCGGAGCCACACCGGATCGCTGCAGGACCAGCGTTCGGCAGCCAGGGAACGGGTCAGGACCTTGAAGGTCGCGGTGCGGGGGAACTCGCTGCAGACACGGATCAGACCGGGCATCTGCTTGGGTCCGAGATCGGTCTGCGCATCGAGGAAACGGGCGAACGCCACCGGATCGAAGTCGGAGCCTGCCGCCGGGATCACCGCGGCCATCACGCGGTCGCCGACGTTGCGGTCGGGCACCCCGTACACCGCGACCTGAGCGAAGCCCTCGTACCGCATCAGAATGCGCTCGATGGGTGCCGCACCGAGATTCTCCCCGTCCACCCGGAGCCAGCCCGAGCTGCGTCCGGCGAAGTAGACGAAGTCGTTCTCGTCCCGGTAGGCGAGGTCGCCGCTGTGATAGCGCCCGTCGCGGAGTCGTTCGGCGTCGGCCTCGGGATTGTTGTAATAGCCGTCGAACAGACCGGCGCCGCGCACGTTGACCAGTTCGCCCGTCGCGGCGTCGGCGTTGGTGATCCTGCCGTTCGCGTCGAACACCGCGGGAGGGCAAGGTCGCCCCGTCTCGGGGTCGAGGATCTCGATGCCCTCGGGAAGCCGACCGAGGGCGCCGGCCGGTGCGTCGGGTGCCGACGCGATCGCGATGCCGCCCTCGGTCGAGCCGAACCCGTCGACCACCCGCGCGCCGAAGCGCCGCGTGAACTCGGTGACGTCGGCGGCCGACGCCTCGTTGCCGTACACGATGCGCAGCGGGTTGTCGTGGTCGTCGGGCTGCTCGGGAGTCGCCACCACATACGACAGCGGCTTGCCGACGTAGTTCGCGAAGGTCACGCCGTAGCGGCGGACGTCGGAAAGGAAACCCGACGCCGAGAACCGGCGACGCAGGGCGATGCTGCCGCGCGCCGCGAGCCCGATCGACCAACCGGCGATCATCGCGTTGGAGTGGAACAGCGGCATCGACACGTACACGGTGTCGTCGGGGCCGAGACCGAACCGCGTGGCGAGCATCGTCGCGGGATCGGTGAACTTGCGGTGCGTGCACCGCACGGCCTTCGGGTCGCCGCTCGTGCCCGACGTGAAGATCAGCATGAACAGGTCGTCGGGGGAGGGCGCGGCAGTCTCCACGACGGTATCGGCGAACGGGGCGAGCATCGTCGTCCACTCGGGGGAGTCGACGTCGATCACCCGCACGTCGCCGAGATCCACACCGTCGAGCAGGGACGCATGGGCGGCCTCGGTGAACACGACCCGGCAGTCGGCGAGCGCGATGTCGCGGGCGAGCGCCGCGCCGCGCCGGGTCGTGTTCAGGCCCACCACCACCGAACCGGAGAAGGCTGCGGCGCCGAGCAGCAACGAGAACTCCGGGACGTTGTCCATGAGGATCCCGATGTGCTTCGGCGCCGGGTCGTCGAGCAGGTCGCGCAACAGTGCGGCGCGTCGCCGGGACTGCGCGACGTGCTCGCGCCACGACAGTTCGGTCTCCTCGAAGCGCAGACCCCGATCGTCGACGTCGGCGAGTCGTTCGAGCAGTTCGGTGACGGTGAGGGCGGTCATGCGATCAGGCCGGGACGTCGGCGAGTTCGCGTCCGAGCGCGCGCAACTGGTCGGTGGCGGAGCCGAGCAGGAACTCGTGGTGCTTGGCCGCGAGGAAGTAGCGGTGCACCGGGTGGTCCTCGTCGAGCCCGACACCGCCGTGCGCGTGCACGGTCGTGTGCGCGACACGGTGTCCCGCATCGGCCGCCCAGAAGGCCGCGGTGCGCAGGGCGTCGTCGTGGTGCTCACCCGAGGCCATGCGGAAGGCGGCCTGCCACAAGGTCAGTCGCACCGCCTTGACGTCGATGTAGGCGTCGGCGAGTCGCTGGGAGACGGCCTGGAAACTGCCGATCGGGCGGTCGAACTGGACGCGTTCGCGCGCGTACTGCGCGGTGAGCTCGAGCGCCTGTTCGAGGACGCCGCACTGGTAGGCGGCGGAGCCGAGCAGGCTGCGGTCGCGCAACCACGTCGCCACGGCGAGGCCGTCGGTGCCGAGGACACGGTCGGCCGGGAGCGCGACCTGCTCGAGGGTGACGATGCCGCGACTGTCGAAGTCGGTGGTCTGCTGGCGGGTGATCGAGACACCCGGATCGTCGGGTCGCACGAGGAACACCGCCACCGAGTCGCCGACGGTGGCCGGGACGAGGAAACCGTCGGCGACCGGCGCGGCGTCGACGACGATCTTCACGCCGTCGAGCACGTGCCCGTCGCCCGTGGCCTGCGCCCGGGTCGCCGGCGTCGTGGGGTCGGGGTTCAGTTCCTCGGCAAGGGCTGCGGAGAGGATCTGCTCGCCGGTCGCCGCGGGACGCCCCCACTCGGCCTGCTGCTCGGCGGTGCCGAACTCCGCGATCGCCGACGCGCACGCGGCGATCGAGCCGATGTACGGGACGGCGGCGACGCCGCGGCCGAGTTCGCGCAGGATGCTCGCCTGCTCGAGCGGCCCGTACCCGTCTCCGCCCAGCGACTCGGGAAGCGCGGCGCCGAGCACGCCCGACGATGCGAGCGTGTCCCACAGGGTGCGGTCGATGCGGTCCTCGGAGGCGTCGAGTGTGCGCAGGTGCTCGTTGGTGACGATGTCCGCGACGATGCTGCGGGTCAGTTCTGCGAGATCCTGCTGGGCCTCGGTAAGGGTGAAGTCCACGGTGCGCGTCCTTTTCTAACGCTTGGCGGGCGGCTGGCCGAGCGCGGTCATCGCGATGATGTCGCGCTGGACCTCGTTGGTGCCGCCACCGAAGGTGAGGATGAGGGAACTGCGGTGCATGCGTTCGATCCGGCCGCGGAGCAGTGCGCCGGCCGAGTTCTGCCGCACCGTCGCCGCGGGGCCGAGGACCTCCATGAGCAACCGGTAGGCCTCGGTCGCGAATTCGGTTCCGAACACCTTGTTGGCGGAGGCGGCCTCCGGGCCGAGCGGGGTCGTACCGGCACTCGAGGCGATGTCCCAGTTCATCAGCTGCAGGTATTCGGCCTTGGCATGGACGCGTGCCAGGTTGATCTGCACCCATTCCTGGTCGATCACCCGTCGCCCGTCGGGCAGATGCGTCTCCTGCGCCCAGCGCCGGACCTCGGTCAGCGCGGTGCGCACGGGACCGGCGGAGGTGAGCGCGACCCGCTCGTGGTTGAGCTGGTTGGTGATGAGCGCCCACCCGCCGTCGACCTCACCGACGAGCGCGGACGCCGGGACACGCACGTCCTGGTAGTAGGTTGCGCTCGTGTCGGGGCCGGCCATGGTGTGCACGGGGGTGTACGAGAAGCCCGGAGCGTCGGTCGGCACGATGAAGACGCTGATCCCCTTGTGCTTCTTGACATCCGGGTTGGTGCGCGCGGCGAGCCAGACGTAGTCGGCGTAGGCGATCAGGCTCGTCCACATCTTCTGCCCGTTGATGACCCACTCGTCGCCGTCGCGCACCGCGGTGGTGCGCAGGGAGGCGAGGTCGGTACCGGCGCCGGGTTCGGAGTAGCCGATCGAGAAGTGCAGTTCGCCCGCGGAGATGCGGGGGAGGAAGAACTCCTTCTGCTCGTCCGTGCCGTAGTGCATGATCGTCGGCGCGACCGAGTCGATGGTGAGGAACGGCACGGGCGCGCCGGCGATGGCCGCCTCGTCGGTGAAGATCAATTGGTCCATCACGGAACGGTTCTGGCCGCCGTACTCCTCGGGCCACCCGAGGGTGAGCCAGCCGTCCTTGCCCATCTGCTGCACGACCTCGCGGTACACGTTGCCGGAGCCGTACTCCCCGGTCGTGGCCGCGAGCGCCTCGCGGCGCTCGGGTGTCATGATCTGTGCGAAATAGGCCCGCAATTCCTCGCGGAGGGCTTGTTGCCCAGGGGTGTAGGAGATGTCCACGAACGCTCCGTTTCGTCGCTGCGTGTCCCCGCGAATCGTCTCTGTGGGATCATCGCGAATCATTGCACAGAATTGGAACGCGTTCTAGTCTGGACGCGATCGGTCGGCGCGAATGTGAAACGAGGTCCCGGAATGGATGTCAAGGTCGACTTCGACCGCTGCGAAGCGAACGGCGTGTGTGTCGGGCTGGCGCCCGACGTCTTCGATCTCAACGACGACGACGAGCTGATCGTCACGCATCCCGTACCCGAGGGTAGCGAGGACGCCGTCCGCGAGGCCGTCGCCCAGTGCCCGCGTGCGGCGCTCGCCGAGGCGTGAGCGCCTCGCGGTGACCGGCCCCGACCCTTGCCAGGAAAAATAACAAGTTCTACATTTTCGGTGCCCCCGGGTCCTGGTGGGGAGAGTACCGGCGTACGGCCGGCAATCGGCCCGAATCTCGAGGAGTACGTGGATGAGTGCGGACGCCAACGGTGGCGTGGAGAACGACGATCGGGTGTCTCTCGAAGGGCGGGTCGCCGTCGTCACGGGAGCCGGAGCGGGTCTCGGACGTGCCGAGGCACTCGCGCTCGCGCGGGCCGGAGCATCGGTGGTGGTCAACGATCTCGTGGAGAACGACGCGGTGGAGGACACCCTCGCGCGGATCCGCGATCTCGGTGCCGAGGCGGAGTTCGTGCCCGGCAGCGTCGCCGAGCGTGAGACGGCCGATGCGATGCTCGCCGCGGCGCAGGGCAAATTCGGCGGTCTCGACATCGTCGTCAACAATGCGGGTATCACGCGGGATCGGATGCTGCCCAACATGTCCGATGACGAATGGGACTCGGTGGTCGCCGTGCACCTGCGCGGTCACTTCCTACTCTCCCGCAATGCCGCGGCCTACTGGCGCGACCGGTCGAAGCAGGAGGGTGGACCGGTCTACGGGCGCCTGGTCAACACGTCCTCGGAGGCCGGTCTGCTCGGTCCGCCCGGGCAGCCCAACTACGGCGCCGCCAAGGCCGGCATCACCGCACTCACCCTCTCGGCCGCTCGGGGTCTCGAGAGGTACGGGGTCCGGGCGAACGTGATCTGCCCCCGCGCGCGCACGTCGATGACCGAAGCGGTCTTCGGCGACGCGCCGGACGACGGCATCGATCCGCTCTCGCCCGACCACGTCGCGAATCTGGTCGCCTATCTCGCCTCCCCGGCGGCCGATCGCGTCAACGGGCAGGTCTTCATCGTCTACGGACCCATGGTGGCCCTGATGGCCGCACCGGTCGTCGAGCAGCGTTTCGATGCCGCCGGGCAGTGGACCCCAGCCGCGCTCGCCGACGAGCTCGGCGGTTACTTCGCCGATCGTGACCCGGGCCGGACGTTCTCGGCCTCGGCGGCACTCGATCTCTAGTTCCGGCCCCCTGCTGTTCCCGCTCGGGGACAGCAGGGGGCCGTGTCTTCGCCCCCGGGCCGGATCCTGCAACCACGGGTGACGGACACCGGGGATTCCGGTAGCGTCACGCCCACTCGGGCCGTTTCTCCGGCTCTCGCCAGGCCTCGTATTTCTGCCTGGTACGTGTTCTAGTTTTGTTTCGTCGTCACGACCCGCTCGCGAGTGTGACGACCTCCTGTGGCGACGTGGTCGAGCTCGGTTCCTGCGTCGAAAATCTCAGCGAAACCCCAGTGTAAACCCACTTATGAGCGTGTCGATGCGCGTCGGTCGACGCCCGTGTGTCCGTTCGGACGGAAATGGATCGAGATGCCCCTCGGCGGATCTTTGACAGGTGAACACGTTCTAGTTACTATGACCCGGGTCACAGCACACGCCATCGATCGGCCGCGCGCCGACGACGTGAGGATCGAAGGGGGCACACGATGGTAGACCTCCTCGAGGTCCCCTTACGGGCCGTCGGCGGACTGTTCGCCATGACCGGCGAGACCGCCCGGGCAGCCTTTCGTCGCCCCTTCCAGCGGCGCGAGTTCATCGACCAGGCCTGGTTCGTCGCCCGCGTCTCGCTCGTGCCCACCGTGCTCGTCGCGGTGCCGTTCACCGTTCTGGTGAGCTTCACCCTCAACATCCTGCTCCGGGAGATCGGCGCGGCCGACCTCAGCGGAGCGGGTGCGGCCCTCGGCGCGGTGACGCAGGTCGGCCCCATGGTCACCGTGCTCATCGTCGCCGGTGCCGGCGCCACCGCGATCTGCGCCGATCTCGCGGCGCGCACCATCCGCGAGGAGATCGACGCGATGCGTGTGCTCGGCATCGATCCGATCCAGCGTCTCGTCGTGCCCCGGGTGCTCGCCTCCACCGTCGTCGCCCTGCTGCTCAACGGTCTCGTGTGCACGATCGGCATCCTCGGCGGGTTCGCCTTCTCGGTCTTCCTCCAGGACGTCAACCCCGGCGCGTTCATCAACGGCATCACCCTGCTCACCGGTTTCGGAGAACTGATGATCTCCCAGGTCAAGGCAGGCCTGTTCGGCATGATCGCGGGGCTGGTCGCGTCCTATCTCGGTCTCAATGTCAAAGGTGGAGCGAAAAGTGTCGGCGACGCCGTCAATCAGACGGTCGTGTTCGCGTTCATGGCACTGTTCGTGGTCAACCTCCTCGTCACGGCCGTCGGCATCAAGCTGACCGCGGGATGAGGGGAGCGGAGATTTCATGGCAGTGATGTCCTGGCGGTTCCCCCGTGCGGTTCGGCGCATGTCACGTGCGTCGTCCACGGTGGACCGAGTGGGGGAGCAGGCGCTGTTCTTCGGGCGCGCCCTCGCGACGGTCCCCCGGGCACTGACGCACTACCCCAAGGAGACGGTGCGTCTGGTCGCCGAGATCAGCATGGGCACCGGCGCACTCGCCGTCATCGGCGGCACCGTTGTGATCGTCGGCTTCCTGACGCTCTTCACCGGCGGCATCATCGCCGTGCAGGGCTTCAGCTCCCTCGGCAACATCGGCGTCGAAGCGCTCACCGGCTTCTTCGCGGCCTTCATCAACGTGCGTATCGCGGCCCCGACGATCGCCGGCATCGGGCTGGCGGCCACCATCGGCGCCGGCTCCACCGCCCAGCTCGGCGCCATGCGTGTCTCCGAGGAGATCGACGCGCTTGAGACCATGGCGATCCCGTCCATCCCGTATCTGGTGTCCACGCGCGTGCTCGCCGGGATGATCGCGATCGTCCCGCTGTACTCGCTCGCCGTGATCGCCTCGTTCGTCGCGAGCCGTTTCGCGACGGTGGTGCTCTACGGCCAGTCGGCGGGCGTGTACGACCACTACTTCACGACCTTTCTGATACCCACCGACATCCTGTGGTCGTTCGTCCAGGCCATCGTGATGGCGATCGCCGTGATGCTCATCCACACCTACTACGGCTTCACCGCAGGTGGCGGCCCCGTCGGTGTGGGTGTCGCGGTCGGCAACGCGGTGCGGGCCTCGCTTGTCGCGGTCGTCACCGTCACCCTGCTCATCTCGCTCGCCGTCTACGGCGCGACCGGCAACTTCAACCTGTCGGGATAGGGCGCGCGACATGGACACTCCTTCGTGGAAGAAGAAGCTCGCCGCCTTCGGTCTCGTGGGCGGCCTCGCCGCGATCGTCGCGGTGGCACTGACGATGTTCGCCGGTGGGTTCACCTCGACGGTCCCGCTCACCGTCACCTCACCCCGCTCCGGTCTGGTGATGGAGCCCGACGCCAAGGTGAAGATGCGCGGCGTCGAGGTGGGCCGCGTGGCGTCGATCGAGCACACACCCGCCGGCGCGGTCCTGCATCTCGACATGCAACCCGGGCAGATGCAACTCATTCCGTCGAACGCGCGGGTGGCGATCGAATCCACCACCGTCTTCGGTGCCAAGTTCGTCGACATCGTCGTCCCCGACGATCCGTCCTCCGTGCCGATGCAGGAAGGCGCCGTGATCGCGGCCGACAACGTCACCGTCGAGTTCAACACCGTCTTCGAGCACCTGTCCGACGTGCTCGCCCAGATCCAGCCCGAGAAGCTCAACGCCACCCTCGGAGCGTTGTCGGAGGCGCTCAACGGACGCGGCGACGCCCTCGGCGCCGCCCTGTCCGAGGCCGATGCGTATCTCGCCGAGATGAATCCGTCGCTGCCGCAACTGCAGGCCGACCTCGTCTCGGCCGCGCAGGTCACCGACGTCTACGCCGACACGGCACCCGACCTCATGACCACGATCGGCAACGCCACCGACGTCGGAAACACCGTCGTCGACGAACAACAGCAGCTCGACCTGCTGCTCATGAACCTCACCGGTCTCGCGAACACCGGACGGGACGTCCTGGGGGAGAACGAAGCACAGATGACCACCGCACTCGACAGCCTGAGCCACACCACCGGCCTGCTCGGTGAGTACTCGCCCGAACTGACCTGCTTCATCGTCGGTCTCAACGACGCTCGGGTGGCGTTCGAACCGATGGCCGGCACCGGCGAGTACGCGGCCCTGACCCTGAGCACGAGCTTCATGGGTGGTGCCACGCCGTACAACGACGCCCAGGATCTGCCCGTGGTCGGCGCGAGCGGCGGACCGAACTGCTGGGGCCTGCCGAACTTCGACCCGCGCCGCGACGGTCACGCACCGTTCGTCGTGACGAACACCGGTGAAACGCCCTACAAGCCCGCAACGGAGGCCTGGATCCGCTACCCGACGATCTTCCAGTACCTGTTCGGCGATCATCTCGCAGGCGGGCGGTGACGATGAGAGCGACCACCGTCAAGTTCCTGATCTTCGCCATCACGATGGCATTGATCTTCGCCGGGCTCGCCGTCGTGTTCAGCCAGGCGCGGTTCACCGGCACCGAGAACTACCGGGCCACCTTCACGGACGTCTCCGGTCTCGGTACCGGCGACAAGGTCCGCATCGCCGGGGTGCAGGTCGGCTCCGTGAAGAAGGTCGACATCGGCCCCGACAACACCGCCGAGATCGAGTTCGACGTGGACGCGAAGCACACGCTGTTCACCAGTACCCGCGCCACCGTGCGGTACGAGAACCTCGTCGGCGACCGGTATCTCGAACTGCTCGAAGGCGCCGGCAGCGTCGACGTCCTGCCCGCCGGTGGCAGCATCCCGATCGAACAGACCGAACCGGCCCTCGACCTCGACCTGCTCCTCGGCGGGTTCAAGCCGCTGCTGCAGGGCCTCGACGCGCAGCAGGTCAACGACCTCTCCGGAGCACTCTTGCAGGTCTTCCAGGGTCAGGGCGACACGCTCGTGTCGCTGCTGGGGAACACCAACTCGTTCACCAACTCCCTCGCCGACCGCGACCAGCTGATCGGCGACGTCATCGACAACCTCAACGCCGTCCTCGGCACGATCGACGATCACGATCGCGAGTTCGAGAACACCATCGAACAGCTGCACACCCTGGTGGGCGGGCTGTCCGCCGACCGTGATCCCATCGGCGCGTCGATCCCGCAGATCGCCACCGGCACTGCGGATCTCGCCGCACTGCTGCAGAACAACCGGCCCGACCTGCAGACGGTCATCGCCGAGACGAACCGCACCATGACCCAGCTCGACCTCGGCAAGGACGACATCAACCGCACGCTCGAACGCCTGCCCTCCGATTACAAGAAACTCATCCGCGTGGGTGCGTACGGAAACTTCTTCCAATTCTTCCTCTGTGCCAATACTTTCAAGTTCTCCGGACCGGACGGCACCACCATCCGGTACACCACGGCGAACCACGACACGGGAAGGTGTGCGAAGGTCGAATGAGTGCACCTCGTGACCCCAACTACATCCGGACGGGCATCATCGGCCTGGCCGTGTCCGCCGCGATCGTGCTCGCCGGTCTGCAGTACGACCAGCTGCACTTCCTCTCGGGTGGCCTGAGCTACTCGGCCCGTTTCCAGGACGCCGGTGGCCTCGTCCCCGGCGACGACGTCATGCTCGCCGGCGTGAACGTCGGCGACGTCACCGACGTGCGGCTCGACGATCAGGCCGTGCTGGTCACCTTCCGTATCCGCGACGGCATCGGGCTCGGCGACACCACCGGTGCCGACATCAAGACCAACACCGTCCTCGGCCGGAAGTCCCTGGCGCTACGCCCCGGTGGCGACGGCGTGATGCGCCCGGGCTCGGTGATCGCGCTCGAACGCACCAACTCGCCGTACTCGCTGACCGACGCTCTCGGCGACCTCACGACGTCGGTCTCCGAACTCGACACCGACCGGATCAACGAGTCGCTCGACGCGTTGTCGCAGTCGCTCGAGAACACCCCGCCCGAGATCCAGGGCGCATTGGAGGGCATGACCCGCCTGTCGCAATCGATCAACGCCCGCGACGAATCGCTGGACCAGCTGCTCGAACGCGCCGAGGGCGTGACGAGCATCCTCGCCGAGCGCAGCGACCAGGTCAACGCGCTCATCGTCGACGCGAATGCGCTGTTCGGCGAACTGAGTCTGCGCCGCGACGCCATCACCGAACTGATCGCGAACATCTCGTCCGTCTCGCGTCAGCTCACCGGCCTCGTGCAGGACAACCAGGCGCAGATGGCACCGACGCTCGAGAAGCTCAACCTCGTGACGGCCAACCTGCAGGCGAACAAGGAGAACATCGCCGGCGCACTCGACGGTCTGGGCCCGTACATCAGCGCACTCGGCGAATCCGTCGCCAGCGGACCGTTCTTCAACGCCTATGTGTCCAACATCCTTCCGGCACCGTGGTGGAAGGCCGTGGTGGACAGCCAGGTCGCACCCGATCTCCTCCCCGAGGATCTGCAGGACGTGATCCCGGACGAACCCCCGACGATCAAGAGGGACGGCGAATGAGTACCGATACCGCCGCAACGACCCGGCGGCGCCCGACCTGGCTGATGGCGGCGATCATCGGCGCCGTCGTCGTGCTCGTGCTCGGCGCCCTCGCCGTGTTCGTCCTCCCGGACCTCGGCAAGCGCACCGTCTATGCCGAATTCGCTTCCACCAGCGGCCTGTACGAGGGCGACGACGTGCGGGTGCTCGGGGTGTCGGTGGGACGAATCAGCGACATCGAACCCCGCGACGACCTCGTGCGGGTGACGATGCAGGTCGACAGCGGTGTCGAGATCCCGTCCGACGCGAACGCCGTCGTCATCGCGCAGAGCCTCGTCTCGGCGCGTTTCGTCCAGCTCACCCCGGTCTACTCGGGCGGTCCGACGATCGAGGACGGCGCGACGATCCCGATGCAGCGCACGGCCTCTCCGGTCGAATGGGACCAGATCAAGACCGAACTGATGCGGCTGTCCGAAGCGCTCGGACCCGAGGAACTCGACCCGCAGGGATCCCTCGGCCGGTTCATCGACACCGCGGCCGACAATCTCGAGGGCAACGGGCAGACCGTGCGTGGGGCCCTGCGCGAGTTGTCGGACACGATGCGCACGCTCTCCGAGGGGCGCACCGATCTGTTCTCGACGATCCGCAACCTGCAGACCTTCGTGTCGGTCCTCTCGTCGAGCAACGAGCAGATCGTCCAGTTCGGCGGTCGTCTCGCGTCGGTCTCCGACGTGCTCGCGCAGAGTTCCGACCAGCTCGGTGTCTCCTTGTCCGAGTTGAACATCGCCGTCGGCGACGTGCAGCGGTTCGTGCAGGACAACCGGGCCGGTCTCACCGAATCGGTGCAGCGACTCGCGGACGCGACCGAGGTGCTCGCCCGCAAGCGACCCGAGATCGAGCGGGTGCTGCATTCGGGCCCGACCGCCCTGGCGAACTTCTACAACATCTACAAGCCGGCGCAGGGTTCGCTCACGGGCGCACTCGCGATCAACAACCTCGCCAACCCCGTGGAGTGGATGTGCGGGTCGGTCGCGGCCGCCGCCAACGCGACCTCCGAACGCAGTGAGGAACTGTGCCGCCAGCAGCTCGGACCGGTGCTGTCGTCCATCAACGCCAACTACCTTCCGCTGCTGGTCAACCCGCTCGCCGGTGTGCAGGCCTTCGACGGCGACATCGTCTACACCGAACCCTGGCTCGAAGGGGCGTCGGAAGGACGCGGCACCGCACCCGGTCCGTCGCTGTCGGAAGCGGCGTCGCCGCTCGACGGGATCCTCGGCGGCCTGCCGTCGCTGCAGGTCCCGCAGGATCTCGGTTCCCTGCTGCAGCCGGGAGGAGGACGATGACCGGCCGATCGATGTTCCGCCGCCTCGGTGTCGCGGTCACCGCCGTCGCGGTGGGCACGACACTCACCGCGTGCGAGTGGGGTGGGCTCAACTCGATTCCCATGCCCGGCACCGCCGGACGCGGAGAAGGCGCCTACCGGGTGCAGATCGAGATGCCCAACGTGACGACCCTGACCCAGAACTCGCCCGTGCGGGTCGACGACGTCACCGTCGGGTCGATCTCGGGGATCGAACTCGACGGCTGGCACGCGCTCGTGACGGTCTCGCTCGACGAAGGCGTGATCGTTCCGGCCAACTCGCTCGCGCG
Source organism: Rhodococcus sp. PD04 (assembly GCF_035918275.1). Taxonomy (NCBI): domain Bacteria; kingdom Bacillati; phylum Actinomycetota; class Actinomycetes; order Mycobacteriales; family Nocardiaceae; genus Rhodococcus; species Rhodococcus sp. PD04. The sequence continues at coordinate 702,926 of NZ_CP142143.1, forward strand.
GATCGGTCAGACGAGCCTGCTCGGATCGCAGCACCTCGAACTGATCCCGCCCGTCGGCGAACCCCCGGAGGGCCGCCTCGAGGACGGCGACGTCATCCCGCTCGAACGCGCCGGTGCGTATCCGACCACCGAACAGACGCTCTCGTCGTTGTCGGTGGTGCTCAACGGTGGTGGACTCGCGCAGATCAACGACATCACCACCGAGCTGAACGCGGCGCTCGTCGGCCGGGAGGACTCGATCCGGAACCTGCTCCCGCGCCTGGACGAACTGGTCTCCACTCTCGATACGCAGCGCGGTGACATCATCGCCGCGCTGGAGGGCATGGACCGTCTGGCGGCGACCGTGAACGACCAGAACGCGACACTCGTCCGGGCTCTCGAGGAACTGCCGCCCGCGATCGAGGTGCTGGCCGACCAGCGCTCGAACCTCACGGCCGCGATGAGTTCGCTCGGCGAGATGAGCACCGTGGCGAGCCGGGTCGTGGAGACCTCGAACGACGACCTGAAGGCGAATCTCGAAGGGCTCGCGCCGACGTTGAAGGCCCTGGCCGATTCGGGCAGTGCCCTGACCGAGGTGCTCGGTGTGCTGCTCACCTATCCCTTCCCGCAGGCGGGCATCAACAACATCATCCGCGGCGACTACGCGAACCTCGCGATGACGATCGACCTCAGTCTCGAACGTCTCGACCTGAACTTCCTGTCCGGGACGCCGCTCGCGGGACGCCTCGCGGGTCCGGAGGGGATCCTCGGCCGCGACGCGGGACTCGCTGCGCAGGCGACGGATCCGTTCCGTGCACCGCTCGAGCCGCCACCGCCGCCACCGCCCGGTCCCGAAGGAAAACTGACGATCCCCGGCATCGGTGAGATCACCATTCCCGGCCTTCCCCTGGGGGTGCCCGCACCATGATGCTCACGCGGTTCGTCCGCATCCAGCTCACGATCTTCGCGATCCTCACGGTCGTCGGACTCGTCGTGATGTCGCTGATGTACGTGCGGCTGCCCGCCCTGTTCGGGGTCGGGCGGTACGAGGTGGTCGTCGAACTCCAGTCGACCGGCGGCCTGTACCCGCATTCGAACGTCACCTACCGCGGCAACACCGTCGGCACCGTCCGGAGCGTCTCGCTGTCGCCGGTGGGCGTCGAGGCGAAGTTGTCCATCGACAGCGACGCGAAGATCCCCGCCGACGTCGACGCGGCCGTGCGCAGCGTGTCGGCGGTCGGCGAACAGTACGTCGATCTCGTGCCCCGGGCCGACGGCTCGGGCGGTGAACGTCTGGCCGACGGCGACGTGATCCCGGTCGACCGCACGACGGTGCCCCAGGAGGTCGGTGCCCTGCTCGACCAGGCCGACGTGCTGCTCGCCTCGATCGGCGACACGCGACTGCAGACGGTGGTCGACGAGGCGTTCGACGCGTTCAACGGCTCCGGACCCGAACTGCAGGAACTGATCGACTCGACGCGCCTGTTCGTGCAGGAGGCCTCGGCGAACAGCGCCGAGACACGGCAGTTGATCGATCAGATCGGTCCGCTGCTCGACACGCAGGTGGTCACGAGCGACGCCATCCGGTCGTGGACACGCGACATGGTGACCTTCACCGATCGTCTGCGCGAGAGCGATCCCGACCTGCGGGCCCTGCTCGACGTCGGGCCGGGAGCCGCTGCCGAAGCCGAATCGTTGCTGCAGGACCTGAAACCGACACTGCCGCTGCTGCTCGCGAATCTGGTGAGCGTCGGCGAGGTGGGCGTCATCTACAACGCCGGCATCGAACAGATCCTGGTGCTGTACCCGCCGATGACGACGGCCCTGATCACCGCGGCCGGCGACGGCCCACCCGAGGACGGTGCCGTGGTGGACTTCCATCTGCAGCTGCACGATCCGCCGCCGTGCCTGGCCGGTTTCGTGCCGCCGGAACAGTGGCGCAGCCCGGCCGACACGTCCATGGTCGACACCCCGGGCGACGTCTTCTGCCAACTGCCGCAGGACTATCCGAATGCGATCCGCGGTGCCCGGAACCTGCCGTGCATGGAGTACCCGGGCCGTCGCGCACCGACGCCCGACATGTGCCGCACCGGGTACAGCCCCACCTACTCGGACAATCCGTGGACCGGGCCGCCCACGCCGGTGGCCTCGGAGAACGTCGCACCCACACCCGCCTCCTACGGCGGGGGAGACGACACGGCTCCCGCCGGGGTCGCGGCGCGACGGATCGATCCGCAGACCGGGACGTACATTGGTCCCGACGGCACCGTGTATACGCACGCCGATCTCGGTGGAGATCGGAGCTTGGAGAGTTACATGAAGGCGCAGCAGGGCTGATGGCAGACGAGATCGACAAGAAGACGAAGCCGAGATGGGCCAAGCCGGTCGCGATCATCGCGTCCGTGCTGGTGATCGCACTCGTGGCGGTCGGGGCCTGGCTCATCGTCGACCGGCAGCCCGCGAACGAACGCGACGAGCGTCGGGAGGCGTACCTGCAGGCCGCGCGGCAGACGGTGCTCAACCTGACCACCATCAACGCCGACACCGCCGACGCCGACGTCGCGCGTCTGCTCGAAGGCGCGACGGGTGATTTCAAGGCCGAGTTCGAGGGCCGCGAAGGACCTTTCGTGGAGGTCGTGCAGCAGGCCGGTGTCGACACCACCGGTGAGGTCCTCGAGGCGGGGATCCAGAACGAGGACGGCACGTGCGCGTCGTCGCTCGTCGCCTCCCGCGCGATGGTGAGCAACGCCGACCAGACCGAACCCGAAGCGCGCGACTTCCGTCTGCGGGTGACGATCTGCGACGAGAACGGCAGATTGTTGGCGTCGAAGGTGGAGTTCGTGCCGTGACCGACGAGAAGGACGATCGCGTGACGCTCGACAAGACGACCGACGACACTGTGGCCGGTGGGACCGGAGAGAAGGACGGATCCACCGCCGCCGAGACCTCGGCCGCCGACGCCTCCGTCTCGGACGTGGCCTCGGATCCGAAGGCCTCGTACCTCCCGCACATCGCGATCGGATTGTCGGTCGTGGCACTGGTTTTCGCGGTCCTGGTGGGATGGCTCGCCTACGGTACCGTCCAGCAGTCCGCCGCCGAGACGGCGCGGACGGAGGCGCGGGTCGCTGCGGAGGAACAGGCGGTCGCGATGCTCGCCTACACCCACGACCAGGTGGACGCGCAGACCGACGCCGCCGCGGAGGGTCTCACCGGCGACTTCCGCGACGAGTACACCAATCTGATGAAGAACATCATCGCGCCGGGCGCCAAGGAGAAGGCGATCAGCGTGCAGGTGAGCGTGCAGGCGTCGTCGGTGGTCTCCGCCGACGCCGACAACGCCGTGACCCTGCTGTTCCTCAACCAGATCACGACGAGTTCGGAGAACCCCGAAGCGGTGAGCAGCGGCAGCCGGGTGCGCGTCGAACTCGAAAAGCAGGACGGGCGTTGGCTCGTCAGCCGACTGACCCCGATCTAGGAGAGAGCCGTCAGGTGGGGTCGGGTTCGCCGGCCTCACCCGGCGCGATCAGCGCGCGCCCGGCAGCGCCGGTGTTGGCGAGGGTCTCGAGGAACGAACGGGCCCAGCGATCCACGTCGTGCGTGAGCACCTGACGGCGCAGCGCACGCATCCTCTTGCGGCCGTCCTCGCGCGGCACCTCGATCGCGGCCTGGATCTTGTCCTTGACATCCTCGAGGTCGTGCGGGTTGCACTGGAACGACTGCCGCAGTTCGGCTGCGGCACCGGTGAACTCGCTGAGCACCAACGCGCCGCCGAGATCGCTGCGGCACGCGATGTACTCCTTGGCGACGAGATTCATGCCGTCGCGCAAGGGGGTCACCAGCATGACGTCGGCCGCGACGAAGAATGCGATGAGCTCGTCGCGGGGGACCGGGCGGTGGATGTAGTGCACCACCGGACGCCCCACCTCGGCGTACTCACCGTTGATGCGGCTGACCGTCCGCTCGATCTCGCCGCGCATGTGGACGTAGGAATCGACGCGTTCCCGGCTCGGGGTCGCGAGTTGCACCATCACGGTGTCCTTCGGGTCCATGCGACCCTCGGCGAGAAGTTCGTGCACCGCCTCGAGCCGCACGTCGATGCCCTTGGTGTAGTCGAGCCGGTCGACACCGAGCAGGATCTTCTTCGGGTTGCCGAGTTCCTTGCGCAGCGCCTTGGCGCGGTCGCGGATGGCCTTGCTGCGCGACTGCTGGTCGAGCCGGCCCGATTCGATGGAGATGGGGAAGGCACCGACGCGCACCGAGCGGAAGCCGACCTGGACCACGCCGAGCTTCGACCGGATCCCGATGTTGCCGCGTGAGGTCTGGGCACCTGCCAGACGTCGGGCGAGATACAGGAAGTTCTGGGCACCACCGGGGAGGTGGAAGCCGATGAGATCGGCGCCGAGCAGACCCTCGACGATCTCGGTGCGCCACGGCAGCTGCATGAACAGCTCGATCGGCGGGAACGGGATGTGCAGGAAGAAGCCGATCGTCAGATCGGGGCGGAGCATCCGCAGCATCTTCGGCACCAGCTGCAGCTGGTAGTCCTGGATCCAGACGGTCGCGCCCTCCGCGGCGGCCTTCGCGGTCTCCTCGGCGAAGCGGCGGTTGATCTCGACGTAGGAGTTCCACCATTCGCGCCGGTACTCCGGGCGCACGATCACGTCGTGGTAGAGCGGCCACAGCGTGGCGTTGGAGAAGCCCTCGTAGTAGTCGGCGATGTCCTCGGTGCTCAACCGCACCGAGTGCAGGGTCAGCCCGTCCTCGACGATGACGCCCGACTCGGCGTCGGCCACACCGGCCCAGCCGACCCACGCGCCGTTGTTCGCACGCAGGATCGGCTCGAGCGCGGTGACGAGGCCGCCCGGACTGCGCTTCCAGCGGGTGGTGCCGTCGGGAAGCCGTTCGAGGTCGACCGGCAGGCGATTGGCGACGACCACGAAGTCCGACCCGGCGTGCGAGTCGTGGTTCCCCGCTGCGTCCGCTTCGCCTGCTGTCACGTTGTGGTCCTCTTTCGGGGCCGGTGCCGTCGCCGGCCCGGCAGGGTGGGTGCCGTCACCGGCACCGGGATGGGTGTCGAGCTCGTCAGTGCTTGTCGCTGGGGCCGATGCCGAGCATCGACAGCAGCATGCGGCACTCGTCCGCATTCTCTGCGTAGGCGGCGACGACTCGTTGCGCCTGTCGCGCGGTTTCGTCGGCGACGGGTTCGAGATCCTCGTCGGCGATGTCGTTCGCGGTGGTCGGGTCCGCGGCCATGATGTCCTCCCGGGGTCGCTGCTCTGTGCGAGCACGCATCGTCCTTCGACTCTAGGAGAATCGGACAGCTCGCCGCCACCCACCTTCCGAGGTCGGTCCTGGCGCGGCCCTGCCCGTCTACGTCGCGGTACCGTAGGACGGTCGTGCTGTAGGTACACCGTGTGTGTTTCCGGCGCGCGACGTCACGGCGCCGACCCGCGGCGCACAACCGCGCTCTCGTCGAGGAAGGTATTCATGCCCATTGCCACCGTGAACGGCATCCCGCTGAACTACCAGGTCAAGGGAACGGGCGATCTCGTCGTCCTCATCATGGGAACGGGTAGTCCGGGGCGCGTGTGGGATCTGCACCAGGTGCCCGCGCTCGTGAAGGCCGGTTACCGGGTCGCCACCTTCGACAACCGCGGCATCGCACCGTCGGGCGAGAGCCTCGGCGGCATGACCATCGACGACCTGGTGAAGGACACCGCCGGCCTGATCGAACTGCTCGGCGGTCCCGCCTACGTGATCGGTACGTCGATGGGTGCGCGTGTCGCGCAGGAGCTGGCGCTCGCCCGTCCCGAACTCGTCCGTAAGGCCGTCTTCCTGGCCGGGCACGCCCGCATGGACCAGTTCCAGCTGACGCTCACCGAGGGCGAGCGGCAGCTCTACGACAGCGGCGTGGAACTGCCGCCGAAGTACCAGGCCGCCGTCACGGCCGTGATGAATCTGTCGCCGGCCTCGCTGGCCGACGAGCACACCGCCCGCGACTGGCTGGACGTCTTCGAGTTCAGCGGCGGGAAGGTGTCGGCGGGCGTGCGTGCGCAGCTCGGCATGGACCGGGAGTTCGATCGGCGCGCGGCCTACCGCGGCATCACGGTGCCGTGCCTGGCCGTCGGGTTCGCCGACGACCGGATGATCCCGGCCTATCTGTCGCGCGAGGTGGCGGACGCCATTCCGGGTGCGCGCTACGAGGAGATCCCGGACGCCGGGCACTACGGCTATCTCGAGCGGCCGGAGGCGGTCAACAAGATCCTGGTGGACTTCCTGGCTTCGTAGGGGAGAACCCCGCACAGGGGAGATCGGCAGACGGGCGCGGTGGAATCGGTCACGATCCACCGCGCCCGTCGTTCATGGAGGCGTCGAAGGTGCCGGTGATCCGGTGGATCGGGACGTCCCACGGATCGCCGGGCGCTGGTACGCTCACCGAACAAAGGTTAGCCTGAGCTACCTTCAAGTCTCGTACGAACCGATCACGGGCCCCTCCGGCCCCTCTAGTACGGAAGTTGAGTGATGACCGACCGTTCCAGCCTTGTCGCCGATGACGCGGGGAGGTCGGAGGGCAACCCGCAAGGAGACGTCTTCGACCTCGTCGGTATCGGTTTCGGCCCCTCGAACCTGGCGCTCGCGATCGCCGTCGAGGAGCACAACACCGACAACCCCTCCTCGGCGATCCGGGCACGATTCTTCGAACGCCGGTCGGCCTTCGCCTGGCACCCGGGCATGCTGCTCGAGGGCGCCACGATGCAGATCGCGTTCCCCAAGGATCTGGTCACCTTCCGCAACCCCACGAGCTCGTACAGCTTCTTCTCCTACCTGCACGATCGTGGCCGTCTCGTGGACTTCGTCAACCACCAGACGTTCTTCCCCACGCGCCACGAGTTCCAGGACTACCTGCAGTGGGCAGCCACGCGCGTCGACGCCGACATCCACTACGGAACCGAGGTCGTCTCGGTCGAGACCGTCCGCAACCACAACGGAGTCGCCGACCTGTTCGCCGTGCGGACCGCCGACGGCGCCGTCGCGTACGCGCACAGCGTCGTGGTCGGAGTCGGACTGCGTGCCCGACTCCCGAAGTGGGCGACCGAGTCCGCCCGCTGCTTCCACAACCACCACTTCCTCTTCCACATCGAGGACATGCCGGAGCCGCAGCACCAGCGCTTCGTAGTGGTCGGCGCGGGACAGAGCGCTGCCGAGGTCGTGCAGTACCTGCACACGCACTACCCGCAGGCCGAGGTCCACAACGTCTTCAACCGCTTCGGATACAGCCCCGCCGACGACAGCCCGTACGCGAACCGCATCTTCGACCCGCAGGTCGTCGACGAGCTGCACGCGGCCCCGCTGTCCGAGCGTGAGCGTCTGCTCGCTCTGCACCGCAGCACCAACTACTCGGTCGTCTCGCCCGAACTCATCGAGGCGCTCTACGCGACCGAATACCGCGAACGGGTGAGCGGTCGTCGCCGCCTGTTCATGCGGCGTGCCTCGGAAGTCGTGTCGGCGATCGAGAGCGACGGTGGAGTCACCGTCGAGATCCGCGACAATCTCGAAGGCGACAGCGAGACACTCGAGTGCGACGCGGTGGTCCTCGCGACCGGCTTCGAGCCCGCGCCCCTCGCGCCGCTGCTGGGCGATCTCGCCCCCGAGACGCCCGTCCTGTCCGTCGCCCGCGACTACCGTCTGCCGCTGCCGGAGAACGTCACGGCCGACGTCTACCTGCAGGGCGGAACCGAGAAGACACACGGTCTGACCGCGTCGTTGCTGTCCAATGCAGCGATCCGCGCGGGTGAGATCCTCACCTCGATCGTCGAACGCCGAGAGCTCCGTCTGCCCGGAGCAGGGGGAGGAATCGATGAGCTTGGTAGGATATCGGACCATCACACCTACGCAACAAGTGAGGCGAGATGAGCACGAATCCATTTGACGACGAAGACGGCCGCTTCTACGTCCTCATCAACGATGAGGAGCAGTACTCGCTGTGGCCGACCTTCGCCGAGGTTCCGCAGGGGTGGCGGGTGGTATTCGGCGAAGAGTCGCGCGCCGCTTGCGTCGAGTACGTCGAGCAGAATTGGACCGATATGCGTCCGAAGAGCCTTCGCGACGCAATGGAAGCCGACGAGAAGGCCCGCCAGGGCAGCTGAACGCTTCCGTCAGATCCGCCGAGAGTCACGCCCGCGCCGAAAGCGCAGCGTGGCTCTCGTCGTCTGTACGGACGATCCTGCCTCCCGGCCCGATGACGACCCGTGTGAATCGAGAGGTATCGGGCCGGTGGCCAGGGGACCCGACGCGATCGGGCCCGTCGGTATCGGGCCGGTGGCGATCGGACCGGTGGCGATCGGTCCCGTCGCGAGGGGGCCGGTCCCGGGAGCTGTGGGTATCGGACCGGTGTGCAGCGATCCCACCGGGATGGGACCCGTGGCGGGGCCGGGCGCCGGACGCCACACCGGGCGGTTCTTGTCGAGCCGGATCCGGGGGATACGCCGCAGCTGCGGGCGACGCAGCGCGCCGACGCGGAGGACACCGCGCGGGTTGCGGGTGCGGCGGGCGAGCCATTCACCGAGCGTGACACCCGCGGCGAGCGCGCACCCGATACCGAACGCCGAGAACAGCGCCGTCATGCCGGTGGCCATCTGATTGCGGAGCATCGCGTACAGGCCGCGATAGAGGGCGAGACCGGGCAGCAGCGGCGTGATGCCGGCGACCGCGACGACCAGCGGCGGCGTGAGCGCGCGGCGGGCCATCAGACCACCGGCGAAACCGATGACGGTCGCGGCCAGTGCCGACGAGATGATCGGGCCGAGCGACAACCCGAGCGCGAGCTGGTAACCGAGGCTGCCGGTGGCGCCGGCGAGCGCGGCGACCGTGAGGGCCCGGCGTTCGGCGTAGCAGGCGAGGGCGTAGAACAACGCCGCCGCGGCGCCGGCGAGGATCTTCGTCGGCAGCTGTGTGAGGTCAGGGAGTGCCTCGTAACTGATGAGGGGGAGTTCGGCGCCGAACACCGACGCGACCCGCAGGGTCGTCGCGACGCCCGCGATGATGCCGCCCGTCATCATCAGCACTTCGAAGAAACGCGCCGACGCCGTGATGGGGGCACCGGTGATGGCGTCCTGCACCGAACCCACGAGCGACAGACCGGACAACAGCACCGTCACGCCGGCCGCGATGATCAGTCCCGGAGACACTTCGACCCCGATGGTCTCCCGTATCCCGTACAACGTGATCGCCGGGGCCGTCGCGATGATGCCGCCCACCAGATGCTGGAAGAAGAACGGCAACCCGGCCGCGTTGAGTTTGCGATTGACGCGGTCGATCACGAACGTCGAACCGAAGGCGACGAGCGCGACCAGCGCGTCGCCACCGAGGAGCACGGAGATCGAGGCGGCCATCGCCGACCACGCGATCGTCGCCACCCAGCGGTTGTACGGATGAGCCTTGGTGGTGATGGCGAGCAGTTCCTCGTGCGCCTGTGCCGGGGAGATCGCGTCGCGGCGGATGCGGCGGGTCAGGCGGTCGACGGCCGCGAGTCGCGTGAAGTCCATCGAGCGGTAGTGCACCACCCGCATCGTGCTCGACGGCGGCATGGTCGGTCCGCGATAGGCCGACAGCACGATCGAGTTGTAGGTGACGTCGACGTCGCACTGCGCCAGACCGTAGGTGGCAGCGACGAACCGCACCTGTTCGGCGGTGTCGATCGCGCCGGTGCCCGAGGCGAGCAGGACCTCACCGACACGTACGGCGACGTCGAGCGCCTCGGCGACCACTGCATCGTCGGTCAGATCGATCGGCTGCAGTGGCGCCGGCGCCTCGGTGACCGCGTCGATGGTCGCGCGGCGGGTCCCGAGAACCCGATCGAGGAAGTCGTCGAAGCGGCTCACCGTCCGCGGCCTCCGGTACGGCTGGGGGAAACGGGGAGGGTGGGCATGCAATCCACCGTAACGAAGGCGGGTGGGTGCGCGCCGGGAGTGTGACGCGCTATATGATGGCGTCGCTCACGCGTCGTCCGCGACCGTCGAGTTCTGTGCCTCCTTAGCTCAGTGGTAGAGCACTCGCCTTGTAAGCGAGCGGTCGTCAGTTCAATCCTGACAGGGGGCTCCAGTAGGGCCCGTCGCGTACCGCGCGGGCCTGTTTCATCCGGTGCTGCTGTGAACCGCTGCGAAGACCACGAATACGGCGAACAGCGCCGCAGCGCCCAGGCAGGCACCGATCAGAGCTTCGCGACGATGCGTCGCCGTACCCCTGTCGATCCGTTCGAGACCGATCCATCCGCACACCACCGCGACCAGACCTGCCGGGATCGCGACGAAGTCGCCGATGACGGGTACGAAGGCGAAGACGAGCGCGACGATTCCCGAGATCAGTGCCGTGTTCCCGGCGCCGTTGCGGGGCGGGACCGGGGTGAAGCGGTCTGCGGTCATCGTCCCTCGATCCGGGAGGCACACATGCACGGGCGGGTGTTCGCCCGGACCGGATCCCGATGTCCCGTCGAAGGCGAGAAGGACAACCTACATCGGAAGACGGGGCTCCGGGAGAGTTGCCGGGCCGTTGCCGTCCTGCCCCGACAGGTGGCGTTCCCCGAGGCGGAGTGCTCGGCGCTCGGACAGATCGATCACCGGCGCGATCGTGCGCGGCGCCTCGTGGAGGTCGCGTGCCGCGGCGACGCGGCCGAATACGAGGGCGACCACCGGGGATGCCGTGAACCATCCGAGCAGCGGCCAACCGATCCATGTCATACCCGGAGAACGGTTCGGGCGCACGGAGCGTTAACGGATCCGGTGCAGTTCACCCGGCAGTTCACCCCTCACATGTCACTGCAGGGGCGTGTGAATACGGAAGTGACGAAATGGATCGGATATCAGGACTTCGAGGATTCGAATGCGTCCATATCGACGAATATCAGTCGTCCGTCGTCGAGTGCCACGGCCCAGCGGCGCACGGGCGCCCAGTCGCGACCCAGCTTGTCGCCCACGGCTTCCTGTGCAGGACCGAAGTCTTCGACGATCGTGCCGGGACAGGCCTTGTCGCCCGCGACACCCGCGCGTACGACGACCTTCGAGCCCACAGCAGGCTTCGGGGGAGTATTCGACGATCCGGCCATAACTCGAATCATGCCATCAGTGGAAAGAAATGACCGGGCAAACATGCATTATCCGCATCGGACGAATGTGGTGATTCGAGTGGAATATCCCTTTTGCGTTGTTCTTTCCTCCGGAAACGACTTCGCCCACGCCGGTCGGCGTGGGCGAAGAGGTTCTCGAATCGGAGAAACAATGGTCGGTCAGCGCAGTGCGAGCTTCTCGCGCGCCTGATCGACGAACTCGGAATCGACCATGAGGTCGTAGCGCGAGGCCTCGATGCTCTTTCTCGAGACGAAGTCGCGGCGTCCCCCGGTGCTCCAGTGGGTGAAGAAGCCGAGTGATCCGCCCCATACCGCGCCGAAGACGACAGCGGCGAGGATCACGGTGGCCATGCCGGTAGCAGGCAGGAGCAGTGCCAGGAGCAGCCCGAAGAGCAAGCCCGTCCAGACGCCCGCGGCGGCGCCGCGAAGGGCGGCCTTGCCGTTGGTCATGCGGCCTTCGATGTGTTCGACGGTGGTGACTCCCTGGCCCACGACTCGCAGGTACTCCACGGGAAAGCCTTCGTCGGACAGGTGGTCGATGGCCCTCTCGACGGCGTCGTAGGTGCGGTAGCTCTCGAGGACGGTTTCGGATTCGGTGTGGTGCCCGGGTGTCGGTGCGTAGATATCTGTCATGCGTTCCCCTTCGTCGACGATTGGAACGATACGCTCATCGTAGCGTATCGTTTCGTAGTGTTTGATTCGGGGTCGCCTTTTCGGGGAGACTCGGGAATCCTGCGGGTGTATGCCCGCGCGAGGAGGATGTAGACATGGTGGGCGAGGTCGAGACGGAGTCCGTGGCCCTGACGTCGCGGCGTCCCGTCAAGGAGCGTGCCGGGACCGACGCACGCATCGTGAAGGCCGCGCTCGAGATCCTGCGCCTTCACGGGCCCAACCGCGTCACCGTCGAGGCGGTCGCGGCGCTGTCGGGCGTTGCGAAGACGACGATCTACCGGCGCTACGCGAACCGCGAGGAGATCCTCGACGCGGCACTGCACTCGCAGGTCGCCTCGCCGTGCGTTCCCGACGGGTTGTGCGTCTACGACCGCGTCAAATGGACCCTCGAACTGATCCGTCGCGGACTGTCGAACGAGGTGGGCATGGGCAGTGTCGGCGCACTGCTCACCGACCAGGAACCCGAGTTCACCGAGTCGATCCGCGAGATCATCAATGCCCGGAGCGAGGTCGTCGCCGACGTGCTCCGCACCGCGATCGAGTCGGGCGCGATCCGCAAGGACATCGACGTCGACACCGCCGTCTCGATGCTCGTCGGCGCGTATCTCGGCGCCTACCTGCGTCACGGCGAGGTGGGGGAGTCCTGGGCGGACGAGGTCGTCCACATCGTCTGCCCCGAACTGGAACCGGACACGAAGGGGCAGTGATCGTAGGCCCGCCCCCGCGGGTCGATCGGCCGTAGGCTCGACCCGTGACCGAGTCGAGTCGATGCGTGGTGGCGGTCGTGGGATCGCTCAACCTCGACCTGACGGTCGTCGTGGCACGTGCTCCCGAAGAGGGTGAGACGGTACTCGGCCGGCATCTGCGCACCTATCCGGGAGGCAAGGGCGCGAACCAGGCCATCGGTGCTGCCCGCCTGGCTCCCACCGCCATCGTCGGCGCGGTGGGCAGCGATCATGCCGCCGACGTGCTGCGCGGCGTGCAACAGAGGGCCGGGGTCGACACCTCCCATCTGCGCACCACACCGGGCCCGACCGGCCGGGCCGTCATCATCGTCTCCGACGACGGGCAGAACCGGATCGTCGTCGTACCCGAGGCCAATTCGCTGCTGAAAGCCGAGGACGTGACCACCGCACTCGATGCCCTCGATCCCGCGGTGGTGCTCACCCAACTCGAGCTGCTCCCCGCGGTGACCTGGGCCGCCGCCCAGTGGGCGCGCGATCACGACCGCCGGTTCGTGCTCAATCCGAGCCCGGTGATCGACCTGGACGAATACGTCCTCGCCGGCGCCGATCCGCTCGTACTCAACGAGCAGGAAGCCCTGCACTACGCGGGTCTTCCCGCCGGGGCCCCCTTCGACGAGATCGTGCCCCGCCTGCTCGAACAGGTACGCACCGTGGTGATCACCCGGGGCGGGGAGGACGTCGTGGTCGGAACCGAGGACGCGATCGAACATCTGCGGGTCCCGCAGGTCGACGTCGTCGACACGACGGGTGCGGGCGACCACTTCGCCGGCACGCTCGCCGCACTGCTCGGCACGGGGGAGGACCTGTTCGCGGCAGCGCGCCGGGCATCGGCCGACGCTGCCCGGCTGGTCGCATCCCGTCGCTCCGATCGCTGATCCGCGGGAACCGCGTCAGGGCGGCGGAAGCAGTTCGCCCTTGCCGCTGCGCAGCCAGCGGCCGGGAAGCCTGCCGGCGAGGTCGCCGAGCGGACCGACGGCCCCGCGCAGCAGCTCGACCGTTTCCTGCAGCATGTCGATACTCGCGTTCATCTGCGAGATGCCGGGCGTGAGATGCGCGAGTGTCTCCGAGAGCGAGACGATCTGATCGAGCGGACCGCCCTCGGCGAGCAGTCGTTCCAGGGCGCCCCGTTCGGAGAGCAGGACGTCGAGGACGCCGCCCTGGGCGAGAGCCCGCTCGACGACCCCGCCGGGCCGGATCGCCACGTCGACGATGCCGCCCGGTGCGGTGAGCCGCTCCACCGCCCCGTCCTGGGCGAGCAGCCGCTCGAGCGGGCCGTCGTGCGCGGTGAGGCGATCGAGCAGACCGCCTTCCGACACGAGGCGGTCGAGGGCACCGTCGTCGGCGAGGATCCGGTCGAGGGGACCGCCCGGCGCGGTGAGCCGGTCGACGGGTCCGCCCGGTTCGAGCAACCGATCGAGCAGGCCACCCGGCTCGGTGAGCCGATCCACGGGACCACCCGGCGCGAGCAGCCGGTCGAGGGGACCACCGGGACGCAGCGCGTGACCGAGTCCGCGGTCCTCCGACGTGAGCTTCGAGATCTGCTGCAGCAGACCCACCGAACTGCGGGTGTCGGGCAGGCCGACCGCGCCGAGCGCGGAGTAGGTGGTGGGCGACACCGCGACCCGCACGGTGCCGACGACCGTCTCGGCGACGCTCAGGGCGGCCTCGGCGGCGGTCAGACCCACACGCACCGGCATCACGAGTATGGACCCGAGGTTCATGGAACCGACTGTAACGGTCAGTGTCCGAGAACGTCAGTGCCGGAGGTTGTCGGTGCACGGAAAGGTCAGTGCACGAGTTTCAGGCCGACGACGCACAGCACGATGCCCGCGATCAGTGCGATCTTCAGCAGCGAGGCGGTCTCGGTGCCCGTGACCATCGCGTATCCCACCGTGAGGGCGGCGCCGATACCCACCCAGACGGCATAGGACGTCCCGACCGGCAGCGTGCGCAGGGCGTACGCGAGTCCTGCCATGCTCAGGACGAGGGCGACGACGAACACCAGTGTCGGTGTGAGCCGGCTGAAACCGGCGGATCTGCCGAGGGCCGTGGCCCACACGGCTTCGAGCACACCGGAGAGGACGAGAACGATCCAGGCCATGACGTACAACGCTCCTGCACCGTCTTGTCGCTGGCCGGGTACGGTGCGCTCGTCCGGGAGGCCGACCGGCGGCCACCTCCGTCGAGGTTAGGAATCCCGGGCGAGTATTGGCAAATTGCTCAGGACACGCGCAGCAGCTGTGATTCCTGCGCAATCACCGTGCACGAGCATCCGCCGTCCAGTTCGGTGCAGTCGAGAACGAGGGTGTGCCGCACGATCTCGAAGTCGACGCAGTCGGGTTCTGTGCAGTCGACCCGAGTATCGGCGTGGATCACGAGGGTGCCGTGGCAGTGGTCGAGATCGTGGTTGCACTGTGAGCACGTCATGCACCACTTGATAGCACTACCGTCGGACAGGTTCTCAGAGGCGGGTCGTGTGCCGTCCGGTTCGTCCGGTGCGCGGGCCCCGACGTCCCACGACTATCGTGAGCACGCGCAACAAGCAGGTATTGCCGACTCGGGGAGGAGTCACACATGGGGATCACGGACGTGGTCGGGAAGGCCGCGCGGAACGCGTGGTCGTTGTTCGTCGCCGACGGAATCGCGCCGCCCCATCGCACTCCCTCGGTGGTCGTCGGGGACGGTCGCCACCGGACGCTGCGTCGCTTCGGCCCGGAGAACGCCGGTCCGCCGGTGCTGCTCGTGACCCCGCTCGCCGCGTCGCCCACCTGCTTCGACCTGATGCCCGGCCAGAGTCTCGTCGAGCACCTGCTCGAGCTCGGCCGCAGCGTCTTCCTCGTCGAGTACGGCGAGATGACCTCCGACGACCGCGACCTCGGCCTCGAGTTCTGGATCGACGACGTCATCCCCGAAGCGATCGCCCGCACGTCCGAACTGTGCGGGAACCGCGAGGTGGACGTCGTGGCGTGGAGCATCGGCGGCACGCTGGCGATGCTCACCGCCGCGGCGCATCCCGACCTGCCGATGCGGTCGCTGACGGCCTTCGGCAGTCCGCTCGACTACTCCGCGATCCCGCTGATGGCGCTGCCCCGACTCGTCGGCCGGTTCGTCGCCGAGCCCGCACTCGGTCTGCTCGACGCCGTCTTCGGCGGGGTACCCGCACCCATCGTCCGCACGGCCTACCGCCTCACCGCGATCGAACGCGAGATCCAGCGTCCGTGGTTCGTCGCGACGCACCTCGCCGACGCGGAGACGCTCGCGCGGATGGAACGCGTCGACCGTTTCCAGGACGAGATCCACGGCTACGCCGGACGCGTGTTCCACCAGCTCGCGACGAGCGTGACCGTCGACAACGAACTCGCCACCGGACGTCTGGACCTCGGCGACCGGGTCGTCGACCTCGCCGATGTCACGGTGCCCGTGCTCGCACTCGGCGGCGAGGACGACGTGCTCGCCCCGATCCCGGCGGTCGAACCCGTCACGAGGCTGCTCGGCAGCACGCAGGTGCGCTTCGTCCGCGTTCCGGGGACGCACCTCGGCATGCTCACCGGCAGCGCCGCGCGCGACACCTCGTGGGTCGAACTGGACGCTTTCCTGCGCGAACCCCGTGCGAACGGCAACGCGCCGGCCGCCACGCTTCCCGTCGAACAGGAAGTCGTGACGACCGGCGCGTGAGTTGCCCGGCCGGCCGGTGGGTACCGCCGGCTAGTGCGTGCCGGCGGTCTCCGGGACCGACGCCTCCACCGCATCCGGTTCGGGCTCCGGGGCCCGTCGGACGAACAGCGAGCCGACGACGGCGATCACCGCGATCACCGCACCCCACGTGAAGGCACCGTGGACACCGTCGGCGAGCGCGCCTGCGGGATCGTCGGCGTTCTCGGCGCCCGCGACGGTCGTGCGGGTCAGCACCGTGATGAACAGCGCCGTACCGGCCGCGCCGGCGACCTGCTGCATCGTGCTGACGATGGCGCTGCCGTGCGAGTACAGCCGTCGCGGCAACGCTCCGAGGGCGGAGGTCAGCAGCGGCGAGAACATCAACGCGAGGCCGATGTTGAGCAGCACGTGCCAGGCGATGACCGTGCCGATCGCGGTGGTCGCGTCGAAGGTCGTCATGCCCCACATCGCGACACAGGCGATGACCGCGCCCGGCGCGACGAGCGGCCGCGGACCGAACCGGTCGAACAGGCGTCCGACGATGTAGCCGAGCAGACCCATGACGAGACCGCCGGGCAGCAGCATCAGGCCGGTGGTCAGCGTCGACTGACCCAGCACGTTCTGCAGGTAGATCGGCAGCAGGATGAGGGTGCCGAACAACGACATCATGCTCACCGACACGAGTGCGACCGCGAGCGAGAACGCCGGGGTGCGGAAAGCGCGCATGTCCAGCAGCGCGCCGTCGCCGAGGCGGAGCTGACGCAGGACGAAGACCGTCAGCGACGCGATACCGACGACCAGCGGCAGCCACGGGGGCAGCAGCGGATCGCCCTCGGCGGCCTCACCGAGACTGCTCAGACCGAAGACGAGACCGCTGAACCCGAGGGCCGACAGCACCACCGACGGGGCGTCGAGCGGAACGGCGACCGGTTCGGTGACATTGCGGATCCAGCTCAGGCCGAGTGCCGTCGCGACGACCGCGATCGGCAGCACCAGCCAGAACATCCACCGCCAGTTCAGCTGGTCGAGCACGACGCCACCGATGGTCGGGCCGATCGCGGGCGCGACCGCGATGACGATCGAGATCACGCCCATCGTGCGTCCGCGACGATCGGCGGGAACCAGGTTGAGCACCGTCGTGAACAGAAGCGGCAACATCACCGCGGTGCCCACGGCCTGGACGACACGACCCAGCACGAGGACCGGGAAGATCGGGGCGCTCGCGGCGATCAGTGTTCCGAGCAGGAAGCTGCCCATCGCGATCGCGAAGACCGTGCGCAGGGACAGTCGTGTGAGCAGGTAACCCGTGATCGGGATGACGACGGCCATGGTCAGCATGAATGCCGTCGTGAGCCATTGGGCGGTGGCTGCGCCGACGTCGAACTCGACCATCAGCTTCGGCAGCGCGACGCTCATGATCGTCTCGTTGAGGATGACGACGAATGCGGCCCCGACGAGAACGGCGATCAGCAGACCGGCGCGTGGTGCGGCAGCGGCCTGCGGCTCGGCCGTACCGGCCGGGGCTGGGGAACTCGGTGGAGTAGAAGACACGAGGAACTCAACGGGATACCGGTCGGAATTGTTCCGCCGATATCCCGTCGAGTGGAGATCAGTCCGGGACGTGCTCGCCGTGACCCTGTTCGCGCAGCGCATCCTTGATCTTCTGCTGCGCCCGGTCGAGCGATTCGGGCGAGGGATCCTTCTCGGCCGTCGCGAAGTCGAAGTCGCCGAGGGAGTAGGCCGGGAAGACGTGCAGATGCAGGTGGGGGACTTCCAGACCGGCGATCATCAGGCCGGCGCGCGGGGCGTCGAAGGCGGCGGTGACGGCGCGGCCGAGGATGCGGGCGACGTCGTTCACCTTCGCCCACAGGTCGTCGTCGACGCTCTGCCAGTGATCGACCTCCTGCCGCGGCACGACCAGCACATGCCCCTCGGTGAAGGGATTGATGGTCAGGAAGGAGACGACGTCGTCGTCCTGCCAGACGAAACGGCCCGGCAGTTCACCGGCGATGATCTTGCTGAACACGGAAGTCATACCGGGAGGATAAGGGACACCGTGTTCACCGGAGCTGTTCCCCGACATCGGCCGCCGCGACGGTGAGGACGAGCAGCGGCACGACCTTCTCCGGAGCGATCCGGTAGCGGTTGCGGCTCTCCTGCTCGACCACGCGCGCAGCCGACAGGGCCCGGAGATGGTGGTACAGCCGGCCGGTCGACGTGAGGTCGGTGGCCTCCTGGAGTTCGGTGGCGGTGGCGGGACCGCGCAGCAGGGTCCGCACGATCGCGAGTCGCGCCGGGTTGCCCAGCGCGTCGAGGACGGCGGCGACGGGAACGGGATCGAGTACGAGGGATGCGCCCGCGTCGTACTCGATGTTCCAGCGCACGTTCCCGTGCAGGGAGACCGCGCCCCCGTAGGTCACGGACCCGGTGCCCGCCGCCACGTCCGCCGCGGGGCCGGGACCGTCCCCGGCGCTCGGACGGGTCGCGTCGCCCTCGAGGATCCGCACACGGCGTTCGAGATCCGCGAGCCGGGCCTCGTACTCGTCGTTCACGTCGCCGTCGCTCACATCGCGCAGCGTATCCGCTCGAGGAAATCGGGATCGTTCGCCGCCGTGAAGAGCATCTCCTGGTGGGCGAACGATTCGAAGGCTCCCGCATAGTCGCTGTCCGACATGCCGGACGCGAGCATCACCGTGGTCGCGATCGTGCCGTCGTCGCGGCGGAAGGTGATCGCGTCGGTGAGGACGCCGGGCAGGCTGCCGCCCTTGAAACCGATTCCTTCGAATCCCGGAACCGTGGACGGTTGCCATTCGAGGTGGGTGCGCGCGAGGTCGCTGCCGGCGCCGAACGAACCGTCGGCGATCGCGCGATGCAGGTCGGTGAGTTCGGCGGCCGATCCGGTGTTGTCGAAGCGCTGGACGCGGTCGACCCGGGCGGCCAGATCCTCCGGCACCGGGTTCTGCACCACTTCGGCGCGGTAGGCGGGGTCGGAGGCGTAGCGGCGCGCGGCGTCCCGGACCGCCGACGAGTCGTCGAGCGTCGGGTCGAGCAGCGCGAGCGTGTTGCCGAGCATCGTCGGCGGCGTGAAGTCGTCCCAGCCGCCCTGGGCGGCGGCCTCGCGCAGGGCGTCGTCGCCGAGCCGGTCGCGCAGGTAGTCGGGGACGGCGTTGTCGCTCTCCTGGATCATCGCCGACACCATCTCGTCGAGGGTGACGGTGTCCTCCGGATCGTTCACGCCGAGCCGTTCGAGAGCCCGGGGATGTGCGCCGCCGTCGGTGTCGGGGAGATGCCAGCGTTCCCAGTCGGTGAGCGGTACACGCTCGTCGGGGGAGAGTTCACCGGCTGCGACGGCGCGGGCGTAGGCGGCGAGATGCACGACCTTCACGGCCGATGCGAGCGGTTGCCGCTCGTCGGGTCGCTGTTCGAAGGACCCGCCGTTGCCGTCGTGGACCGCGACGGCGACCGTGTCGGAGTTCTCGGCGAGGTAGCCGATCCAGCCTTCGGCGGTGGTCACGTCGGCGGCGGGGGTCGGCAGGCATTCACCGGTCGGCGCGGATCCCTCGGCACCGGAAGGTGCGGCGACGTCGGGTTCCGGCGGGTCGGTCTGTCCGCATCCGGCGAGTGCGATCACGACGCTCGTCGCGGCGAGGGTGGTTCCGATCCTGTTCGGCATGGCGATGTCCGTCCGTGTCGAGGTTGGTAGTTCGTAATTTCGAACTTACGAAATAACGATAGACCGGTCGGGGTGGGCGTGTCGAGAGCTCACGGCGACTCCGATGTCGCGAGCGGTCGTATCGTCGGGCTCATGGGAGGTGACGGGAGTGTGCGGGAGGCGCCGCTGCGCGTGCTCGTGGACGAACTCGTCACGCACGTCCTCGTGGGACTTCCCGCGGATCGGCGCACGGTCGTCGGTCTGTGCGGGCCGCCGGGCGCCGGGAAGAGCCGCGCCGCGGCGCTGCTCGTCTACGCCCTCCGATGCGCGGGGGTGTCCACCGGGCAGGTGCCGATGGACGGCTACCACCTGTCCAACCGCCAGCTCGACACCTTCGGCGCGCGGGACCGGAAGGGAGCGCCCGACACCTTCGACGTCGCCGGCTTCCGCGACATGCTGAGCCGGGTGCGGCAGTGCCGCGACGAGACGATCTACGCCCCCGACTTCTCCCGGCCCCTCGACGAACCGATCGCGGCGGTGCACGCCGTGCCGGCCGACGCGCGGGTGATCGTCACCGAGGGCAACTACCTGATGTTCGAGACCGGGGGATGGGAACACATTCGCCCGCTGCTCGACCTCGTCATCTACATCGACGCACCCCGCCGCACGCTCACCCGGCGTCTCGTGCGCCGGCACCGCCACAACGGGCGGGACGACGACGGAGCGCGCGAGTGGGTGCGGACCGTCGATCTGCCCAATGCGGAAGCCGTCCAGCGCACGCGCTCCCGCGCCGATCTCGTGTGGAGACCGGTCCCGTAGTCTGTCCTGCGTGCGCGTACTCGTTATCGGCTCCGGTGCCCGTGAACATGCTCTTGCTCTCGCCCTGTCCCGCGACCCCGGCGTGACCGCCGTGCTGGCCGCGCCCGGCAACCCCGGTATCGCGAACGTCGCCGAGCTGTTCCCTGTCGACGCGGCCTCCGCCGAGAGCGTCGTCGACCTCGCCACCGAGCAGAAGGCCGACCTCGTGGTCATCGGCCCCGAGGTCCCGCTCGTCCTCGGTGTCGCCGACGCCGTCCGCGCCGCGGGCATCCCCTGCTTCGGACCGTCCGCCGCCGCCGCGCGCATCGAGGGATCGAAGGCGTTCGCGAAGGACGTCATGGCCGCCGCCGGTGTGCGTACCGCCCACAGCGAGGTCGTCGACAGCCCCGCGACCCTCGACGAGGCGCTCGACCGCTTCGGGCCGACCTGGGTGGTCAAGGACGACGGTCTCGCCGCCGGTAAGGGCGTCGTCGTCACCACCGACCGTGCCGCGGCCCGCGACCACGCCGCCGAGATCCTCGAGAACGGCCACCCCGTCCTGCTGGAGTCCTTCCTCGACGGCCCCGAGGTCTCGCTGTTCTGCCTCGTCGACGGCGAGACGGTGGTGCCGCTGCTGCCGGCGCAGGACCACAAGCGCGTCGGCGAGGGCGACACCGGCCCCAACACCGGTGGCATGGGTGCCTACACGCCGCTGCCGTGGCTGCCCGAGGGCAGCGTCGAGCAGATCGTCTCCGAGGTCGTCGAGCCGGTCGCGGCCGAGATGGTGCGTCGCGGATGCGGTTTCTCCGGCCTGCTCTACGCGGGTCTGGCGATGGGTGCCGAGGGTCCGGCCGTGGTCGAGTTCAACTGCCGTTTCGGCGACCCGGAGACCCAGGCCGTGCTCGCCCTGCTCGAGTCGCCGCTGGGCGAGGCCCTGAACGCGGTCGCCACCGGCACGCTCGCCGAACTCCCGCCGCTGCGCTGGAAGGACGGCGCCGCGGTGACCGTGGTGCTCGCCGCCGAGTACTACCCGTCCACCCCGCGCACCGGCGACGTGATCACCGGTGCCGAGGGTGAGACGGTGCTGCACGCCGGCACCAGGCGTCGCGACGACGGTGCGCTGGTCTCCGCAGGTGGGCGCGTGCTCAACGTGATCGGTGTGGGTGCCGATCTCGCGTCCGCGCGCGAAGCCGCTTATGATCGGCTCGCCGACGTGAAGCTGCCGGGCGGTCACTTCCGCCGCGACATCGGTCTGGCAGCCGTCGAGGGCCGGATCTCGGTCTAGCCTTTCACCCGCGTCCTTCACCTTGCACCTACCGGGTGTATGTTGCACACTCGGTGCATCTTTGATGCCGCCAGGGGTGACTGCATGGTTTCTCGAAGACGACCGCCGAAGCCGGACCCGACACCGCTACGGCACCACCACGTCGTCGTCCACGGGCTGCCGGACGACGTCCTCGTCGAGCGCGACGTGCCCATCCGCACGGGCGACGGCACCGTACTGAAGGCCGACGTCTACCGCCCCGCAGGCTCCGGTGAGCACGACCGCTGCCCCGTGCTGGTCGCCGTCACCCCCTACGGCAAGGACGCCGGCGTCGACCGGTATCCCGTCGACTTCGACGATCTCGCCGAATCCGGCAACCACGTGGGCGATCTCGAGATCAGCGACTGCACCTCCTTCGAAGCGCCCGACCCCGCCTACTGGGTTCCTCACGGTTACGTGCTCGTCGTCGCGGACATGCGCGGCCATCACGCGAGCAGCGGCCGTCCCCGACTGCTGCTCGGCCGGGCCGCGCTCGACTGCGCGGCCGTCGTGGAATGGGCCGGCGGTCAGAAGTGGAGCAACGGCCGCGTCGGCCTCGCCGGCGCCGACTACCTCGCCACGCTGCAGTGGTACACGGCCGCGCTCGACCCGCCCTATCTCGCGGCCATCGCACCCTGGGAGGGCGTGAGCGATCCCTGCCGCGACATCCTCACCCAG
This sequence comes from Rhodococcus sp. PD04, assembly GCF_035918275.1. Lineage (NCBI taxonomy): Bacteria > Bacillati > Actinomycetota > Actinomycetes > Mycobacteriales > Nocardiaceae > Rhodococcus > Rhodococcus sp. PD04. The sequence goes on from NZ_CP142143.1 coordinate 725,530, forward strand.
GGCGGCATCCCCGAGACCCGCTACAGCGCGTTCTGGTACAGCGCGATGAACACCGGAGCCCGCTGCGGCGCCGCGTCCCTCCGGCGATTCACCCCGTGGTTGCTGCGCCGGTTCCCCGACCTCTTCCGCCACGTCGCCCCACCGCCCCGGCTCGAGGACGTCACCGTGCCCGCCCTCGTCGGGGTCTCGTGGTCCGATCAGGGCCCGCGCGCCCGCGGATCGGTCGAGGGCTACCGCCGCATCGCGTCGGAGCACAAGTGGCTCTACACCCACGGCCGGAAGATGTGGCAGACCTTCTACGGCAACGAGGCACTCGACTACCAACGACGTTTCTTCGACCGCTTCCTCAAGGGCGAGGACAACGGCTTCGAGGACACCCCGCGCATCCGCCTCGAGACCCGCCACGACCTGCGCACCTATTCCGAACGCCTCGAATCCGAGTGGCCCGTCCCCGACACCCGCTACGTCGCACTCCACCTCGACCACGCGAACGCAGACCTGAGCACCACCCCGTGCGAGAGCCGCCAGTTCCGCCGCACCTTCCCCGTCGCGGGCGACGAACTCGTCTTCACTCACACCTTCGACGAGGACACCGAGATCACCGGCCACGCCGCGCTGCGTCTGTGGGTGCAGGCGAAGGACGCCAACGACATGGACCTGTTCGTCGGGCTGGCCAAGCGCGACGAACACGGCCGCGACGTGTGGTTCGAAGGCCACGGCGGCTACGAGAAGGGATTCGTCGCCCACGGGTGGATGCGGGTCTCGCGCCGGGCACTGGACCCGGAGGCCTCCACCGCCTACCGGCCCGTCCACGACCAAAAGAAGTACTGGCCGTTGCTGCCCGATCAGATCGTGCCGGTCGACATCGAGATCATGCCGCACAGCACCTTCTTCGAGGCCGGATCGAGCCTGGTGCTCGTCATCGCCGGTCACGACCTCGACGAGAACCCGCGCGTCGGGCACGATCGCACCATCAACAAGGGCTTCCACATCGTGCACGCCGGCGGACAGTTCGACTCGCATCTACTGTTGCCGGTCGTGCCGCAGCCGCAGCCGGAACCCGACGAGACCGCCACCGACGCGGACGCCGTACCCGCGAAGGGCGTCGATCGTCACGACTACCCGATCGCGTGGGGCGCCCTCACCCGACTTCAGCGCGTCCGGCTCTGACGAACGACACAGGCGTACTACCGTCGTCGACGTGCGCCCCGAATCCCAACGCTCCGGTATCGAGACGTTCCATGTCATGGATGTGTGGAAGGCGGCTGCCGAGCGGCAGCGCAGCCACGGCGACGTCCTGAGTCTCGCCGCCGGACAACCCTCGACCCCCGCACCCGCTCCCGTGCTCCGCGCCGCCAACCTCGCGATCGACGCCGAACTGCTCGGTTACACGGAGACCTTCGGCATCCTGCCGTTGCGCGAGGAGATCGCGGCGTACCACCGCCACAAGTACGGCATCGACGTCGACGCGGACGACGTCGTCGTCACCACCGGCTCGTCGGGTGCCTTCACCCTGGTGTTCCTCGCGGCCTTCGATGTCGGCGACACCGTCGTCGTCGCCCGCCCCGGTTACCCGGCCTACCGCAACACCCTCGCCGCCCTCGGCTGCCGCGTCGTCGAACTCGACTGCGGCCCGCAGACCCGCTACCAGCCGACCGTCGCGATGCTCGAGGAACTCGACACTCCGCCCGCGGGAATCGTCGTCGCCAGTCCGGCCAACCCGACCGGCACGATGATCGAACCGTCCGAGCTCGCGGCGCTCGCACGCTGGTGCGACGAGCACGGCAGCCTGCTCATCTCCGACGAGATCTACCACGGCATCGAGTTCGGTACCCCCGGATCACCGGCGACCTCCACGGCGTGGGCGACCTCCCGCGACTCGGTGGTGATCGGCTCGGTCTCGAAGTACTTCTCGATGACCGGCTGGCGGCTCGGCTGGATGCTCGCGCCCGAGACGATGCGTCCGGCCCTGCAGCGACTCGCGTCGAACATGACGGTGTGCCCGCCGTCGATCTCCCAGTTCGCGGCGATCGAGGCGTTCGGGACCGAGGCCCGCACCGAACTCGACGGACACGTCTCCCGTTATGCCGTGAACCGGGAACTGCTCCTCGAAGGCCTGCCGGATCTCGGAATCACGAAACTCGCCCCGGCCGACGGCGCCTTCTACGTCTACGCCGACATCGGTCATCTGCTCGACGGCGAGAACTCGACGGCGTGGTGCGCGCGGCTGCTCCACGACACCGGTCTCGCGCTCGCACCGGGCGTCGACTTCGACACCGTGCGCGGCGACGGGACCGTGCGACTGTCGTTCGCAGGATCGACCGCCGACGTCACCGCGGCGCTCGACCGGCTCGCGGGCTGGCTCCCCGTCTCCTGATCGCCGGCCCGGACCGCCGCGGACGGATCACCGCCCGTCGGCGACGATCCGCGCGATGTTCCGTTCGGCCAGCGCCGCGATGGTCAGCGACGGATTGGCGGTGCCGGTGCTGCCCGGGATCAACGCGCCGTCGACGACGTAGAGGCCGGGATGACCGTGCACGCGGCCGTACCCGTCGGTCGCGTCGCCGAGCACCGCACCACCGAGCGGATGCGCCGTGAAGGTCGCGTTGACGTCCTCGGCCATCGGCGATGCGCCCGGGATCGTGCCACCGGCCTGCGCCATCGAGTTGTGCACGGCCCGAAGGGCCTCGACGCTCTCGCGTTCGCCACCGGCCGGCCAGTTCGGAACCGCGCGATCGGCACCCGGGTCGTACGTGAAGTCGGCGCGGGTGGGGTCGAGGGTCATGCCGAGGGAGGCGAGCATCCCGACGTCCTTCGCGGTGCCCGCGACAAACCAGTTCTCGAGGCTCAGCGGCAGACCGGACTCGTCGACGATGCGCGACGCCGACGGCGCGCCCTGGTCGCCGCCGAAACCCTCGGTGAGCGCGAACGAACGGACGAGCACCGCGTCGCCGTTGGTGCCCCAGCCCCGGCCCACGCGCTCGTCGAGGTTCGGCAGCGAACCCGTGTGCCGCGCCTTGACGAGCAGTTCGGTGGTGCCGATCGATCCGGCGCCGAGGACGAGGCGGTCGCACGTGATCGTGGTGGTGCGCAGCACCGCACCCGTCGGGTCGACGGCCTGCACGTCGAGCCAGTACCGGCCGTCGCCGTCCTGACCGACAGCGAGCACCCGGTGACCGTGGCACACCAGGGTGCGCCCGGTCGCCTCGGCCGCCGGGATGTAGTTCTGTGTGAGATCGAACTTCGCGCCGTTCGAGTTGCCGAGATTGCTCTCACCCGCGACGGCCGACCGGCGGACCGAGCCGGCGAGTTCGGCGCGCACGACGTCCCAGTCCCAGATGCCGTCGATGCGGTGCGGGCTGTAACCGGCGGCGCGGGCGTCGTCGTCCCAGCGCCGCGAGTGCGTGAACTCGGCGGCGTTGTAGATGTCGTCGGGCATCGGATCGAGGCGCAGCATCGAGCGCACCTTCGGGTACCAGGTGGACGCCATCTCGTCGTAGGAGAGACGGCCGCCGAAGACGTGCTCGAAGAAGTGCCGCTCGGGAGCGATCATCACGCCGGTGAACACGATCGATCCGCCGCCCACCGCGGCGCCGCGCCACACCGACATGTTCGGGTAGTCGACCACGTCGAGGACGCCGGCGAAGTCGTCGCACACCACCGGGATGCCCGTCGGGCCGGTGAACCGGGTGCGGTGGTGGTAGCCGCGACCGTCGGCGAGCAGGTCGGTCGTGAAGATCTCGCGATGCGGGTCGCGGGGCCAGCGCATACCGCGCTCGAGCATCGTGACCCGACCACCGGCCTCGGCCAGGCGTAGCGCGGCGACGCTCGCCCCGAAACCGGAACCCACCACGACGACCTCGGAATGCTCCGGCGGGGCGGGCGGCGGCACGAACAGTTCGGGCACGAGACGGAGGTACTCGTCGACCCCGACCGGCAGGGCGTCCGCACGGGGGACACCGATGCCGGTCAGGCCGGAACCTGCGGCGCCGGTGCCCGCCAGGGCAGCCCCGAGAAGCGAGGCCTGCAGAAAGCGTCGACGTCTCATCCGGTACGGCTCCGATCGTTCGATGACCTACTCGCGGGGCGGCGCCCGCCGAGGACTCGACACGCGCGGGCGGGCGCAATGGTACCGGTTGGTCTCCAATTCCGTTTTCCCCTGGTGAGACGCTCGGGACTGTCACCATGAGAAGGTGTCGATTGCTGCGACCCCCAAGGGCGAACGGCGCCGTCAGGCGCTGGTCGAGGCAGCGGCCGACCTCATTCTCGAAGGGGGGATCGACGCCGTTCGCCACCGGGCCGTCGCGACCCGCGCGGGCCTGCCGCTCGCATCGACCACCTACTACTTCGAATCACTCGACGACCTCGTCGCGTGCGCGGTCGACTACAACAGCGAGCGGGAACTCGACGCGATGCGGGAACGCGTCCGCGACATCGAGCCGCTCCCGCGCAGTCTCGAGGGCACGGCCGATCTCATCGTCGACCTGCTGATCGGGCCGCGGGACTGCGACGGCGGCATCGACCGCGAACGCCTGATCTCCCGCTACGAGCGGTGCGTCGCGACGGCCCGCTATCCGGAACTGCGCGACGTGCAGGTCCGCATGCGCGAACAGATCGACCACCTGCTCACCGACCTGCTCGAACGCTGCTGCCGATCGGTGCGGCCCCGTGAGGTGCGCCGGCTCGTGGCGGTCGTGGACGGCGCGGTCCTCGGCGGACTGGGCGAACTCGATCCCGACCCGCGCTCGCTCGCGCGCGGCATCCTGCTCGACGTCGTGGAGACCGTCGCACCCCCGGTCGAGGATTGAGGTCGGGGAATACGGGAACAGGCCCGGACCGTAAACTCACTTCTGTGAGCCACATCCCCAACGTCCTCGCCACCCGCTACGCCAGCCCCGAACTCCGGGACCTGTGGTCGCCCGAGTACAAGATCGTGCTCGAGCGCCAGCTGTGGCTCGCGGTGCTGCGGGCGCAGGCCGAACTCGGGATCGACGTTCCCGCCGAAGCGATCGCCGACTACGAGCGCGTGATCGAGCAGGTCGACCTCGAGTCCATCGCGCAGCGCGAACGCGTCACCCGCCACGACGTCAAGGCTCGCATCGAGGAGTTCAACGCCCTCGCCGGTCACGAGCACGTCCACAAGGGCATGACCAGCCGCGACCTCACCGAGAACGTCGAGCAGCTGCAGATCCTGCGGTCGCTCGAACACGTCCACTCCCACGGTGTCGCCGTGGCCGCACGCCTCGCCGAGCGCGCCACCGAGTACGCCTCGCTCGTCATGGCCGGCCGCTCGCACAACGTCGCGGCGCAGGCCACCACACTCGGCAAGCGCTTCGCGTCGGCCGCCGACGAACTGCTCATCGCGCTGCAGCGCGTCCGGGAGCTGATCGCCCGCTACCCGCTGCGCGGGATCAAGGGCCCGATGGGCACCGCCCAGGACATGCTCGACCTGCTCGGCGGTGATTCCGCCAAGCTCGCGCAGCTCGAACAGAAGGTCGCGCAGCATCTCGGCTTCGCGAACGTCTTCACGAGCGTCGGCCAGGTCTACCCCCGTTCGCTCGACCACGACGTGCTCTCCGCGCTCGTGCAGGTCGGCGCCGGCCCCGCGTCGTTCGCCCACACCATCCGGCTCATGGCCGGCCACGAACTCGTCACCGAGGGCTTCCAGCCCGGCCAGGTGGGATCGTCCGCCATGCCGCACAAGATGAACACCCGCTCGTGCGAGCGCGTCGACGGCCTGCAGGTCGTCCTGCGCGGCTATGCCTCCATGGCCGCCGAGCTCGCCGGCGCGCAGTGGAACGAGGGCGACGTCTTCTGCTCCGTCGTCCGCCGTGTGGCCCTGCCCGACGCCTTCTTCGCGATCGACGGCCAGATGGAGACCTTCCTGACGGTCCTCGCCGAGTTCGGTGCCTACCCGGCGGTGATCGAGAAGGAACTCGTGCGGTACCTGCCGTTCCTCGCGACGACCAAGGTGCTCATGGCCGCGGTCCGGGCCGGGGTGGGTCGCGAGACCGCCCACGAGGTCATCAAGGAGCACGCGGTCTCCGTCGCACTCGCGATGCGCGAGGAGGGCCGCGAACCCGATCTGCTCGACCGTCTCGCCGGCGACGACCGGCTCCCGCTCGACCGCGCCGCGCTCGATGCGGCGCTGGCCGACCGGGAGGCCTTCGCCGGGGCCGCGGTCGCGCAGGTCGAAGCGGTCGTCGCAGCGGTGCAGGAACTCGTAACGCAGTATCCCGAGGCGGCGAAGTACACGCCGGCGCCGATTCTGTAGGAATCACGGGAGCCGACCGACGGGGGAATGTCCGATGGGGGTGGCGGTATCAGCAGGGGAGAACGAAGTGTCGGTGAAACCGGGAAATACGGGTCGGGTGCGTGACGCAGCGCGAACACGCACCGCGCTGCTCGATGCGGCGCGCGAGGTGTTCCTGCGCGACGGATACGCGGCTGCGGCCACGGAGGAGATCGTCTCGGTCGCCGGGGTGACGCGCGGTGCGCTCTACCACCACTTCGCCGACAAGCGGGATCTGTTCCGCGGCGTCATCGAGCGCCTCCAGAAGGAAGCGGAGAGCTCCCTGGTCCCGGCCGAGCCGGTCGACGACGCCTGGGAGGGTTTCACCCAGGCCGTGCTCGCCTCGCTCGATGCTGTCTACGATCCCGCGACCCGCCGACTGCTGCTCATCGAAGCTCCGGCGGTCCTCGGCTGGGCCGAGGTCCGCGAGACCCACCGGCACTCCTCGCTGAGGGCGATCGAGCGCATGCTCGTCACCCTCGACCCCGACACTTACGAGGCGTCGCCCACGCGGACGTCGGTGCTCGCGCACCTGCTCGTCGCAGCCGTCGAGGAAGCGATGCTGTGCCTCGCGAACAGCGACGATCCGGTACGCGACCGTCCCGCGGTGCAGAGCGAACTGCTGCGGCTGCTCGAATCCGCCCGCGGACCCGCACGTACAGAGGACTCCACGCCACGGTGACGGACTGCATCTTCTGCGCCATCGTGGCCGGGCAGTCGCCGGCCAGCGTCGTGCTCGACGAACCCGACGTGCTCGCATTCATGGACATCCGCCCGTTCACCCCGGGGCATCTGCTCGTGATCCCGAAGCGGCACGCCTCCGGACTGGCACAGCTCGATCCCGACGACGGAGCGAAGGTGTTCGCCGCCGGGCAACGGATCGCCACAGCGATGCGCGCGTCCGACCTCCCCATCGAGGGCGTGAACATGTTCCTCGCCGACGGCGTGGCTGCCGGCCAGGAGGTCTTCCACGTGCACCTGCACCTCGTGCCGCGCAGGGCCGGGGACGGCTTCGGGATCCGCGCCGACTGGCGGACACCGAACCGGACCGTGCTCGACGGCACGGCCGCCACCATCCGCACCGCCGTGGAGACACACCGGTCGTGATGCAGTGACAGGTACATACGTTCAGCCGATCGCGCCGGTCGGCGGGTCGCTCGCGTGGTCGGCACTGGTGGCGGTACTCCCGCTGCTGACCATGCTCGTCCTGCTCGCCGTCTTCCGACTGCGGTCGCATTCGGCCGCGGGCATCGCGGTAGTGGTGGCCCTCATCGTGGGCACCGCCGTCTACGGCATGCCGGTCGGGTCCGCGCTCAGCGCCGGTGTCGAAGGTGCGGTCTTCGGTCTCTTCCCGATCATGTGGACGGTGGTCAACGCCGTCTGGGTGTACCGGCTCACCGTCGAATCCGGGCACTTCGACGTCCTCACCCGCGCGTTCGGGCGAATATCCCCGGATCCGCGGATCCTCACCATCGTCATCGCCTTCCTGTTCGGCGCGCTGCTCGAGGCGGTCGCCGGCTTCGGCACCCCCATCGTCGTGTCGACCGTCGTGCTCATCGGCGCCGGTCTGCCGCCGGTGCGTGCAGCCGCGGCGTCACTGCTCGCCAACTCGGTCGTCACCCCGCTCGGAGTCATGGGCACACCGATCCTGACGATGTCGCGCGTGTCGGAGATCCCGATCGACGAGATCGGACCGGTCGTTGCGCGCCAGGTCTGCCTGCTCGCGGTGTTCGTCCCGCTCGTGCTGGTCGCGGTGATCGGCGGATGGCGCGGTGTCCGCGAGACGTGGCCGGTCGCGCTCGTCGTCGGACTCGCCTTCGGCGCCGCCCAGTTCGTGTGCGCGAGCTACCTCACCGTCGGGCTGAGCAACATCGCCGGTGCCGTGGCCGGTCTGCTCGTGCTGCTCGTCGCGGTGAAGGTGCACCCCACGCATCGGGAGGCCCGCCGGGCCGCGGCCGAGCGAATCCACGACTCGCGGCGACGCGTCGTCGAGGCGTTCGCTCCCTACGCGCTGATCGTCATCGTCTTCCTCGTCAGCCGGTTCGGTCCGGTGGCGTCGCTGCTGTCGAACGCGAGCCTGTCCTTCCCGTGGCCGGGTGTGGACGTGACCACGGCCGACGGGGACGTTCCCACCGCGGAGACCTTCACCATCGATCTGCTCACGGCTCCGGGCAGCCTCGTCTTCGTCGCCGCGCTGCTGTCCATGCCGGTGCTGAAGGTCGCGGTGGCCGACGCGGTACGGTGCTTCGTCGCGGCGGTCGTGCAGTTGCGGTGGTCGTTCGCGACGGTGACGGCAGTTCTCGCCCTCGCGTACGTGATGAACCTGTCCGGGCAGACCGCCACGATCGGCGGGTTCCTCGCCGGTGCGGGCGTCGCGTTCGCGCTGTTGTCGCCCGTGCTCGGCTGGCTCGGCGTCGTGGTCACCGGCTCGAACACCGCCTCCAACGCGATGTTCGGCAGCCTGCAGGTCGCCGCGGCCCAGCAGTCGGGACTCGACCCGACCGTGCTGGTCGCCGGGAACATGGCCGGCGGCACCACCGGCACCCCGATCGCACTGCAGAACCTCGCGCTGGTGTCGTCGGTGAAGGGACTGTCCGGCAAGGACGGGCTGCTCATGCGCCGCATCTGGCCGCTGAGCATCGCCGGCCTCGCGGTGCTCTCCGTCCTCGTATGGCTGCAGTCGACCTCGGTGTTGGGTTGGATGGTGCCCTGACACTCCCGGCGTGCCGTGAATGCCTGGTTCGCCGGGGTGCACTAGCGTTGTCCGAGTGGTTCGCGCACAACCGATACTGACCCCGCTCACCGAAGCGGCGATCTTCCTCGTCGTCACCGTCGACGAGGGTGCAGAGGACACCGTGCGGGATCTGCTCGAAGATCTCTCGGGCCTGCGCCGCTCGGTCGGTTTCCGCATCCCGGAGGGCGGCCTGTCGGTCGTCACCGGCATCGGCTCGGACATGTGGGACCGGCTGTTCGACGGTCCCCGCCCTGCCGAACTGCACCCGTTCGTCCCGCTCGACGGCGGTCGGCACCAGGCACCCTCGACCCCCGGCGACCTGCTGTTCCATCTCCGCGCGTCGACGATGGACCTGTGCTTCGAACTCGCCGCGAAGATCAACGATCGGCTGCGCGGAGCGGCGCGGGTCGTCGACGAGACCCACGGCTTCCGCTATTTCGAACGCCGCGACCTGCTCGGCTTCGTCGACGGCACGGAGAACCCCGAGGACGACGAGGCCGTCGAAGCGGCCCTGGTCTCCGACGAGGATCCGGACTTCGCCGGTGGCAGCTACGTCATCGTCCAGAAGTACCTGCACGACCTCGCGTCGTGGAACTCGTTGACCGTGGAGGAGCAGGAACGGGCGATCGGCCGGACCAAGCTCGACGACATCGAACTCGACGACGAGACCAAGCCCGCGAATTCGCACGTCGCGCTGAACGTGATCGTCGACGAGAACGGGATCGAACGGCAGATCGTGCGCGCGAACATGCCGTTCGGCAGCTTCGGCGCCGACGAGTTCGGCACCTACTTCATCGGTTACTCCGCCACCCCGGAGGTGACCGAGCAGATGCTGCGCAACATGTTCCTGGGCAGCCCGCCCGGCAACACCGACCGCATCCTGGACTTCTCCACCGCGGTGACGGGGTCGCTGTTCTTCTGCCCCTCGCTGGAGTTCCTCGAAGATCTTCCGCCGTCACCGGCGGACAACCCCTCCCATGAAGATTCGAGTGCCTCGACCACCGGCCGGCCGGCCGACGGATCACTCGGAATTGGCGCTCTGCGAAGGAGTTCGACACTGTGAACAATCTGTATCGCGACCTCGCCCCGATTTCCGAGGCTGCATGGACCGAGATCGAGGAGGAGGCCGCGCGCACCTTCGAGCGGCACGTCGCCGGGCGCACCGTGGTCGACTTCTCCGGCCCGCACGGCACCGACTTCGCGGCGGTGGGTCTCGGCCGCACCCGCGAGATCGAACCCCCGGCGGCCGGAGTGCGGGCGCGCCAGCACCGCGTCGCACCGGTCGTCGAACTGCGGGTGCCGTTCACGCTGTCACGCGAGGAGATCGACAGTGTCGAGCGCGGATCGCGCGACATCGACCTCGATCCGGTCAAGGAGGCGGCCCGCCAGATCGCCTTCGCCGAGGACCGCGCGATCTTCGAGGGCTACGCGTCCGCGGGCATCGAGGGCATCCGCGCGTCGTCGTCGAACCCGTCCCTGCAGCTGCCCGAGGACCCCCGCGACTTCCCGGAGGTCATCAGCCAGGCGCTGTCGCAGCTGCGACTGGCGGGTGTGGGCGGCCCCTACTCGATCCTGCTCGGCGCCGACGAGTACACCAAGGTCAGCGAGACGTCCGATCACGGCTACCCGATCCGCGAACAGCTGCGCCGCCTCATCGACGGCGACCTCATCTGGGCACCGGCGATCGACGGCGCGTTCGTGCTGACCACGCGCGGCGGCGACTACGACCTGCAGGTCGGTCAGGACCTGTCGATCGGCTACCTCTCGCACGACGCCGAGACGGTGAACCTGTACTTCCAGGAGTCGTTCACCTTCCTCGTCTACACCGGCGAGGCCTCGGTTCCGCTGGTGCCGACGACGCTCGAACTCCCGCACTGAGCCGACCCCGGGGCGTTCGCGCGTGCGGCGCCCCGGGTCACCGAGCTAGAGCGAAGTGCGCGCGATCTAGTTCCGGATCGCCCCGGCCTTCAGCGCCGCCGCGTTGACGCGGACGAGCGCGGCGTGCAGGTCCTGGAGTTCGTCGAGCCCGACACCGAGGGCGTCGACGACCTGACCCGGCACCGATTCGGCCTCGGCGCGCAGCGCCCGCCCGGCGTCGGTGAGCTCGAGGACGAGTTGCCGTTCGTCGGCGGCGCTGCGCGCACGGGTGATCAGCCCCAGAGCTTCGAGCCGCTTGAGCAGGGGAGAGAGCGTGGGGGAATCGAGCTGGAGCAACTGCCCCACTTCCTTGCTCGTCAGCGGCGAGCGTTCCCACAGGGCGAGCATCACCAGATACTGCGGATGGGTCAGGCCCAACCTGTCGAGGATCGGCCGATAGACCGCGAGCACGGCGCGGTTCGCCACGGCGAGCGCGAAACACACCTGCCGCTCCAGTGCGAGAGGATCATCGCCGGAAGCGGGGAGATGAGTGGCCGGGGACTCGACGCTCATGAATCGACGATACCGAACCGGTATGCCCTGACCCGGGTTCTCCCTGGTGCAACGATCCTCACGGGTCGTAATCGGGATAGGTCGTGTGCAACCTCAGGTAGCCGGTGACGTTCTCGCCCAACCATCCTTCGCTCTCCTCCGGCGTCACGCCGTCGCAGACCGCGTCGCCCTCGATGCAGATCCGTTCGACGACGATCGGCCCGAAGTCGTCGCGACCGCCACTGAGTGTGATGCCCGGAGCGACCTCGCCGGGGAACAGCGTCTCGACCCCCCGGGTGTCGCGCGGATCGGAGTACAGCACACCGCTGATCCGCTCCGGCGGCACCGAACCGTCGGCGGCGATCTCGGCGAGGACGTCGCCGGCGATCGACGCGCCCTGCGAGTAACCGAGGACGACGAGTTCGCTGTCGGGACACGAGCTGTGCCGGACGGTGATCGTCTCGCGCAGGCGCTGGTGCCCGATCCTCTTGGACTCGTCGTAGGCGAGACGCCCCGACCCCTCGCTCGACCCGGACTCGGGCACCGGGACCACGACGGCGGGATACCGGATGTGCTCGACCACCGTGCCGGGTGCCGCGTATCGCGCCGAGATCTTCGCGAGGGGCGAATCGGGATCGATCGAATCGGGGGTGTCGATGTTGCGGGTTCCGTCGACCGCGATGACGAACCGCTCCGGGCACGGACGGAAGGTCTCCGCTCCGGCGGTGGATGCGGTGCCGGCGGTGGCAGCGGCGGCGACAGGTCCGGTCAGACCGAGGGTGAGTCCTGCGATGATCGCCAGGACACGACGGCAAGCGAAGTCGGACATGGCAGTCTCCTGTGATCGATCCCGACACCGACGACTACCGCACGAGAATATCGTCCCTTTTGACTCATTTCTCGTCGGAGAACCGCTACCTGGAGTGTAGTTGGTTACAAAGTCACAGACCGAACGTTCGGAATTTTCGAGGAGGGTCGGTCAGGAGAGTCCGGTGCTCCGCAGGGTGATGTTGAGGCGCCCCGCGGTGAGTCCGCAGCGGGCGCTGCCGGTGTCCGGATACACGACCGGCACCCCGTGGTACGCGAATCGCGACGGCCCACCGAAGACGAACAGGTCGCCGGATTCGAGACGCACGTCGGTGTAGGGCCGGCCTCGCGACTCGGTGTTGCCGAACCGGAACAGGCAGGCCTCCCCGAGGCTGAGCGACACGATCGGCGCGTCCACCCGTTCGTCCTTGTCCCGGTGCATGCCCATCCGCGCGTCGCGGTCGTAGAAGTTGATCAGGGCGGTATCGGGTTCGTACCCGCTCCCGGCCGCCGGATCGTCGTAGGCATCGGCGACGGCACGCCGCCCGAGTTCGACGAGCAGGTCGGGAAGCGGTGGAACGGGAGCGTCGTCGACATCGACCGCGGTGCGGGTGTAGCGGTACGGCGACCAGTGCCATCCGAGGCACACCGTGCTCACCGACATCCGTCCGCCACCCGGCAGCAGGGTGTGCCGCATCGGCGCCGGCGGACGCGCCCATTCACGACACAGCTCGACGAGCTCGCGCTGTTCGTCCGGGCCGAGCCAGTCGGGCACGTGCACGGCACCCGGCGCGATCGCGCGTCGCGGCCGGGAGACGGAGAACAATTCGTCCATCCCGGGTGCTCGACCTTCCGTGCGTGTGAGCGGTACGTACAGCCGGTGATACGTGTAGACAGGTTCCGTACCAACTGTGCCGCACGGGACGGCACTGCGATTCGACGGGGAGGTAACAGCGATGAAGGTCGAAGGCAGAGTGGCCGTCGTGACCGGCGGGGGCGGCGGAATCGGCGGCGCCATCGCTGCCGGACTCGTCGAACGGGGTGCGCGAGTGGTGGTCGCCGACCTCGACGAACACGCGGCCCAGCGCGTCGTCGCGACGCTCGAGGAGAAGACCCCGGGCAGCGCCGTCGCGGTGGCGGCGGACGTCTCCGACGACGAACACATCCGTGGGCTCGTCGAGCGCGCCGAAACGGAATTCGGTCCCGTGGACCTGTACTTCGCCAATGCCGGTGTCACCGGTGTGCCGGGCCTGGAGATCGAGGACTCCGTGTGGGAGCAGTCCTTCGATGTCAACCTGCGCGCACACATCCGGGCGGCGCGACTGCTGGTGCCCCGATGGGTCGAACGCGGCGAGGGCTATTTCGTCAGCACGGCGTCGGCGGCGGGCCTGCTCACCCAGATCGGCTCGGCCACCTACTCGGTCACCAAGCACGCGGCCGTCGGTTTCGCCGAGTGGTTGTCGGTGACCTACGGCGACAAGGGCGTGCGGGTGAGCTGCCTGTGCCCGATGGGCGTCAACACACCCCTGCTGTACTCGGGGGACGCATCCGGGCATGCACTCGGCGAACTCGCCACCCGCGCCGTCACGACCGCCGGTGCGGTGCTCGAACCCGCGGACGTCGCGGAGACGGTGTTCGCCGCGATGGAGGAGGAGCACTTCCTGATCCTTCCTCACCCGGAGGTCCTCGAGATGTACCGGAACAAGGGCGCCGACTACGACCGGTGGCTGCGCGGCATGCGTCGCTACCGTCAGGCCCTCGAGGAGTCGACTCCCACCGATTCGTGAAATCGGTGCCCCTCCCGCCGGTGGTGTCCTAACGTCACCGGTCATGACATCCGTCGACACCGTTCGCGGCCCCCTCGACACGGGCCGTCTGGGCAGAGTCCTCATGCACGAGCACGTCTTCGTGCTCGGCGAGGAGATCCGCAGCAACTTTCCCGACTACCCGAGCCCGTGGGACGAGGACGAGCGTGTCGACGACGCGGTGGCGAAGTTGAAGGCGTTGTCGGAGCGTGGCATCGACACGATCGTCGATCCCACGGTGGTCGGTCTCGGCCGGTACATCCCGCGCATCCAGCGCGTCGCCGAACAGGTGGACATCTCCATCGTCGTCGCGACGGGCCTGTACACCTACAACGATCTGCCGTTCCAGTTCCACAACGTCGGGCCGGGGCTGCTGGTGGACGGACCGGAACCGCTCACCGAACTGTTCGTGAAGGACATCCGCGAGGGCATCGCCGGCACGGGGGTACGTGCAGGAATGCTCAAGTGCGCCATCGAGCTTCCGGGCCTCACGCCGGGCGTCGAACGCGTGATGCGGGCGGTGGGGCAGGCGCACGTCGAGACCGGCGTGCCGATCACGGTGCACACCAACCCGCACACCGGATCGGGGGAGGTGGCGCAACGCGTGCTCGCGGAGGAAGGCGTCGACCTCACCAAGGTGGTCGTCGGGCACAGCGGTGATTCGACCGATCTGGATTACCTGCGACGGATCGCCGACGCCGGTTCGATTCTGGGGATGGACCGCTTCGGCCTCGACCTGCTGTTGCCGTTCGAGCAGCGCGTCGATACGGTGGTCGCGCTCGTGGAGGCCGGTTATACCGAGCGCATGGTGCTCTCGCACGACGCGGCATGCTTCATCGACTGGTTCCCGCACGACGTGAAGCAGGCCGCCGTGCCCAACTGGAACTACAACCACATCAGCGACGAGGTGCTGCCGGCCCTGCGTGAACGGGGCGTGACCGAGGAGCAGATCACCACGATGCTCGTGGACAATCCGCGGCGGATCTTCGAACGGTAAGAGTGCTCAGGCCGCGTCGTGCAGGACCAGGCCGAGCGTGCGACGCAGACCGGAACGGACGGTGCTCACGCCGTGCCGGACCGGTGCCCGCGACCATCCGCGTGCCGAGCGGATCGGTCGGTCGCGGGTGGTGAAGATCAGCGCGTGGCCTCGCTCGAGCACAGTGACGGTGCCCCGCGACTGCGCGCGCGGCCGTTGTTCGACCAGCAGGAACTCACCACCGGTGTAGTCGACGCCCGCCCGGTCGAGCCCGATCACGACCTGCAGGGGGAACACGAGGTCGCCGTAGAGATCGCGGTGCAGGGCGTTCCAGTCGCCGGTGGTGTAGCGCAGCATCAGCGGGGTGGGGTCGGTCTGGCCGGCCGCGTGGCACATGCCCAGCCAGTCGTCGAAGTCGTCGGGCCAGGGTGCCGGATCGCCGAGGCGTTCGGCCCACGAGTGCGCGACGCCGAGCAGCTGCCGGTAGAACGCCGAGCGCAGGTGTGCGACGGCGTCGGGGACGGGTGGGCCGAAGTACTTGTAGATGCCGTGCCCGTATCGGTAGCGGCTCATGTCGACCGTGGTGCGGAATCGGGCGTCGTCGTCCCACAGGGCCGCGAGCTCGGCGCATTCGTCGTCGCTCAGCAGCGGCCCGGTGAGGACGCAGCCGTTCTCGTCGAGCTCGTTCGTCAGCTCGGGCAGGTTCAGTGCGTCGACGCGCGACTGCAGGCTGTCGATGGTCTTCACGGGGTTCTCCTCGATCGGCACGGACACTCGTAGGGAAGACGTCGCCGCCGTCGGAAATGTGAGTACCCGGAACCGGAAAGGATCAGCGCGGCCGGTCGTCGACGAGTTTGTGCAGCAGATCGGACAGTCGCGCGCGTTCCTCGGCGCCGAGCCGGTCGAACATCTCGACGGCGTCGGCATCGCGGGCGGAGGCCAACTCGGCCCGGATCCTGCGGCCCTCGTCGGTCAGCCGCACGCAGACCGCGCGCCGGTCGGCGGGATCGGGGAGTCGCTCGATGAGACCCCGCGTCTCGAGGCGGTCGACGACCTCGGTGGCCGAGCGGGGGACGATGCGCAGTTCCTTGGCCACGACGCCGAGGCGGATCGGGTCGTCGGCGCGTCCGATGACGTCGAGGGCCCGGTACTCGTGGGGTGACAATCCCCACGGCTGGAGGAGGTCGTGCCAGCGTCGGCGCAGCGTACGCGTGGTGGTGAGGAGCAGATCGCGCAGTGCGACGGGTGAATCCGACATAGTGCTCACCTTACCTCACTTGACGGTTGCCACTCAATGAGGCAACCTCAATAAGTACGAAACACGAATCACGAATCGAGGTGGCGCACATGATGCAGCCCCCACCCACACTCGGCGGCAAGCCGGGCAGCCGCGGCAGGATCGACAAGAAGGATCTCGAACAGCTCCGCGAAGCCCCGGTGAGCCTGCGCCGTATCGGCGCCCTCTTCGCGCCCTACCGGTGGAAGATCACCCTCGTCGTCGCGCTCATCATCGCCTCGTCGGTGATCTCCCTCGCGACGCCCTTCCTCGTCCGCGCCGTCATCGACGACGCCATCCCGCACCAGAACGTGAGCCTGCTGCTGTGGGCGGTCGGTGGCATGCTGGCCGTCACCGTCGCGAGCTCGCTCCTGTCCGTCGTCCAGACCTGGATCTCCACGACCGTCGGCCAGAACGTCATGCACGGTCTGCGCACCCGGGTCTTCTCCCACCTGCAGCGCCAGTCTCTGAACTTCTTCACCCGCACTCGCGGCGGCGAGATCCAGTCGCGGCTGACCAACGACATCGGTGGCATGCAGTCCGTGGTCACCAACACCGCGACCTCGCTGGCGTCCAACGTCACCACCGTCGTCGGCACGGCGATCGCCATGGCGGTCCTCAGCTGGCGACTGGCCCTGCTGTCCCTGATCGTGCTCCCGCCGGCCATCTGGCTCACGCGCCGGGTCGCGCTCATGCGCCGCGCCGTCACCGCCCGTCAGCAGCGCCGCCTCGCCGACATGCAGTCGCAGATCGACGAAGGACTGTCGGTCAGCGGCGTGCTGCTCGTCAAGACGCTGGGCACCGGCCCGGCACTGTCCGACAAGTTCGCCCGCACATCGGAGGAACTGGCCGATCTCGAGGTGCACGCGCAGTTGTCCGGCCGCTGGCGCATGGCCACGATGAACATCGTCTTCGCGGCGATCCCCGCGGTCCTCTATCTCGTCGCCGGTCTGCCGGCCACCTCGGGCGGCATGACGATCGGCACCCTGGTGGCCTTCACCGGACTGCAGGGCGCGCTGTTCCGGCCGCTGATGAGCCTGCTCGACGTCGGTGTCTCCGTCACCAGTTCGCTGGCCCTGTTCAGCCGCATCTTCGAATACCTCGACCTTCCCGTCGACATCGACGACCCGCGCGATCCGGCGCCCGTCGACCCGGCGACCGTCGCCGGCCGGGTGCGGTTCGAGAACGTGAGCTTCCGCTACGAAGGAGCGCACCGCAACGCGCTCGACGGGATCGACCTCGACGTCCCGGCGGGGGCGCAGGTCGCGCTCGTCGGTGAGACAGGCTCGGGCAAGACCACGCTCGGCTCGCTCGTCGCACGACTGTACGACCCGGTCGAGGGGCGCGTGAGCATCGACGGCGTCGACCTGCGCGACATGCGGCTCGCCGATCTCGCCGGACTGGTCGGCGTGGTCTCGCAGGAGACCTACCTCCTCCACGCGACCGTCCGGGAGAATCTGCGCTACGCGAAGCCGGACGCGACCGACGACGAGATCGAGGCCGCGGCCCGCGCCGCACACATCCACGACCTGATCGTCTCGCTGCCGGACGGCTACGACACCGTCGTCGGCGCCCGCGGACACCGCTTCTCGGGCGGCGAGAAACAGCGACTGGCGATCGCACGCACGCTCCTGCGCGACCCGCGTGTCCTCGTGCTCGACGAGGCGACCAGCGCCCTCGACAACGACACCGAGCACGCCGTGCAGCAGGCCCTCGACGCCGCGCGCAGCGGACGCACGACCATCACCATCGCGCACCGGCTCTCGACCGTGCGCAACGCCGACGAGATCGTGGTCCTCGACCGGGGCCGCATCGTCGAACGCGGAACGCACGACGACCTCGTCGCCCGCGGTGGCCGCTACGCGACCCTCGCGGCGCGCGCCGAGCGAGGTGAGACCGTCCCGTCGTCGCGGAGCGAGATCAGTCCTTCAGAGTGGCCGCGAGAGCGCGCCGCAGTTCGTTCCGGCTGATCTTGCCCACTCCCGTGACCGGGAAGGCGTCGACGAACTGCACCTTGTCGGGGATCTTGTACTCGGCCAGCCCTCGCTCCCTCAGGAACTTCTTGAGCGCGAGGGCCTTCGGCACTTCACCCTCGGTGACGACGAAAGCGCAGGTGCGTTCGCCGAGATACTGGTCGGGCATCGACACCACCGCCGCATCGAGCACGGCCGGGTGCGCGATCAGATGGTTCTCGACCTCCTCGGCCGCGATCTTCTCGCCACCACGATTGATCTGGTCCTTCGCGCGTCCCTCGACGACGATGTAACCGTGCTCGGTGAGCCGGACGATGTCGCCGGTGCGGTAGAAACCGTCCGGGGTGAACGCCGTCGAATTGTGTTCCGGCGCGTTGTAATAACCCCGGATCGTGTACGGGCCGCGGGTGAGCAGGTGACCGGTGGTGCCCACGGGCACGGGTTCGTCCGCGTCGTCGACGACGCGGATCTCGTCGTCGGCACTGATCGGCCGGCCCTGGGTGGTGACGATGGTGTCCTCGTCGTCGTCGAGCCGGGTGTAGTTGACGAGACCCTCCGCCATACCGAAGACCTGTTGCAGCGTGCAGCCGAGTTCGGGGCGAACGCGTTTGGCAGCCTCGGCCGGGAACTTCGCGCCACCGACCTGCAGCACCTGGAGCGACGACAGGTCGCGCTCGGTGCGGGCCCGCGCCGACAGCCACGCCTGCGCGAGGGGCGGGACGAGCGACGCCATCGTCACGCCCTCGCTCTCGATCAGGGCGAACGCGGTGTCCGGGCTCGGGTCCGGAGCGAGGACGACGGTGCCGCCGGCGTGCAGCACACCGAGGATGCCCGGTGAACTCATCGGGAAGTTGTGCGCCGCCGGCAACGCGACCAACATGCGGGTGTTCTCGTCCACCCCGCAGATCATCGCGGACTCGCGCACCGAGTACAGATAGTCGGCGTGGGTGCGGGGGATGAGCTTCGACGTCCCGGTGGTGCCGCCCGACAACTGCAGGAAGGCAACGCTTTCGGAGTCGTTCTCCGTGATCGGCGCGGGTTCGCGGTCGCGCAGCGAGTCGAGCGCGGTGAACTCCTCGGCCTCACCGGCGACCACGACCGCCGGCGGATTCTCCATCTCGGAGGTGACCTGCCGGGCGAGCACGCGGTAGTCGAATCCGCCGTGTTCGTCGGCGATCACGTACGCCGCGGCGTCGCTGAACCGGCAGAAGTAACCGATTTCCGACGCGCGGTGTGCGGGCAGGGAGAAGACGGGGAGCGCGCCGAGCCGGAAGACCGCGAAGAGCACCTCGGTGTACTCGACGATGTTCGGCAACTGCAGGACGACACGGTCGCCCTTGCGTACCCCGAGGTCGGCGAGACCGGCGGCGATGCGGGCCGAGGCGTCGTCGAGTTCGCGGTAGGTGATGCTCCGCCGAGTGGCCGTCGCGTCGTGTCCGACGACGGCGGTGCGATCGGCGAACCGGGCGGCGCGGGCCGGGAGGAACTCGCCGAAGGTCTCACTCGTCCAGTAACCGGCTGCGCGATACCGCTCGGCGAACTCCTCGGGGTAGCGGGCGGTGTCGACGAGCGGGGTGCGCTCGAAACCGGTTGTCACGGAACGGTTCCTTTCGGGATGCGGATCGATGTGGGGTCGGTCGGTCAGGCACGGAGGGTGGCGCCGCCGTCGATGTGCAGCGCCTGCATGGTGATGTGACGGGCACGGTCGGACAGCAGGAATTCGATGGCCTCGGCGATGTCGGCGGGCTCGGCGATGCGGCCGAGGGGGATGCCCACCTTGAACTGCGACGGATCGCCCTCGATGGCGCTGCGGGCGCCGGCGTCGTCGTTCGGATCCTCCCACAGCGAGCGCTGCATGGCGGTGTCTGTGGAGCCCGGCGCGACGATGTTGGCGCGGATCCCGTACTGCGCCAGTTCGAGTCCGAGGATCCGGACGATCATCGTGGCGGCGGCCTTGGACGATCCGTAGGCACCCATGCCCATCCGCGGCACGCCCGCGGAATTCGATCCGACGACGACGATCGAACCCGACCGCCGCTCCCGCATGGCCCGTCCGACCGAACGCAGGACCGACAGCAGGCCGGTGACGTTGACGTCGTACATGTGCTGCCAGTCCTCGGGATCGGAGTCGAGCACCGATCCCGTGGTGAAGACACCGGCGACGTGCGCGAGATGCTCGATCGGTCCGTGCTCGGATTCGATGCTCTCGACGACGTGGGCGACAGCATCGTGGTCGCGGATGTCGACGGGGTAGGTGGGGACGGGGCCGCCGAGCAACGCGGCGGTCTTGCAGAGTCCTTCGGCGTCGCGGTCGGCGAGCACGAGACGGTGACCGGCGCGCGCGAGGGTCTCGGCGGTCGCGCGGCCGATGCCCTGCGCGGCCCCGACGACGAGCGTGAC
This sequence comes from Rhodococcus sp. PD04, assembly GCF_035918275.1. Classification (NCBI taxonomy): domain Bacteria; kingdom Bacillati; phylum Actinomycetota; class Actinomycetes; order Mycobacteriales; family Nocardiaceae; genus Rhodococcus; species Rhodococcus sp. PD04. The sequence goes on from NZ_CP142143.1 coordinate 746,202, forward strand.
GGGGGCCGGTGCGGTCTCGGTCATCGGAGTACTCCCAGTGCATCGAGGACGGTGCCGAACTTGACGGTGGTCTCGGCCAGTTCGTCGGCGGGATCGGAGTCGGCGACGATGCCGCCCCCGGCGTGGGCCGTGAGCCCGATCCCGTCGGCGTCGAGGACGGCGCAGCGGATGGTGACCATCCATTCGCCGTCACCGGCGGCGTCGCACCATCCGACGGCTCCGGCGTAGAAGCCCCGGTCGCCCTCGGTGGCGAGGATCAGATCGCGGGCGGTGGTGGTCGGCGTCCCACAGATCGCGGGAGTGGGATGCACTGCCAGCGCGAGGTCGAGGGCCGTGACACCCGGATCGCGCAGGCGACCCTCGATGGGAGTGCCGAGATGCCACAGCTGGCGCGTGCTCGTCACGGTCGGCTGCTCGGGGATGTCGAGATCGACGCACAACGGTTCGAGAGCGGTGCGGATCGCATCGATCACGTGCGCGTGCTCGGCGAGGTTCTTCGCGGAACCGGCGAGCCTGTCGGCCGTCGCCCGATCGATCTCGGGGTCGCGGTGGCGCGGTGCGGATCCGGCGAGGGGGTGGGCGGTGACCCGATCGCCGCGTCGGCGCACGAGCACCTCCGGGCTCGACCCCACCAGGTGGCGGCCCGTCCACGCGCCGCCGGCGGACGTGAGGTCGACGAGGAAGCCGTTGTGCAGCGGATCGTTTCGCGTGAGAGCGACGAGAAGGTCGTGCGGGGTGACGGGCCGGTCTGCGCGCAGGGCGAGTGTCCGGGCCAGCACCACCTTGAGCAGGTCGCTGTCGTCCGAGCGGAGCAGCCGCAGTACGGTCTCGACCCGATCGATGTGTTCGCCTTCCGACGGCAGTGCGCCCGTGATCGTGATCGGGGGCAGCTCGGCGGCCGGTGCATCGTAGTGCGCGGGGGAGTGGTGGAGTGTGTCCGGAGCGATCAGTGCGGCCGGACCGTCGGGTGCGAAGGGCAGTGCTCCGACGATCGCGGCGACCTGTCCGCTGCGCAGGGCGTCGGCTGCGGAGGACGCGCGATCGAAGCGTCCGCTCACGCCTTCGGCGACCACCGTGCCGTGCGGGCGGGACAGGACGAACGGGTGCGCGACGGGCCGCTCGGCCCGGTCGGTAGCGGTTGCGCCGAGGACCGGCACTTGCATTCTCGTACCTTCCGGTTGAGGAGGTCTGCTGGCAGGACCGCGCCACAGGACACACGATCACTGAGCAAGATATACGGTAAGCCTAACCTTTGGTACTGTGCCCTCCGGCGCCGCAGCGCGCACATCAGCGGATTCCGTTCCCAGTCAATCGTTTCGATCGAAGGAAAGAGGATCTCCAGTGCCCCTTGCCGGCCCGGACGCCTCGCGGCTCGCCCTGTCGCGTGCACAGTCGGGTGTATGGTTCGCCCAGCAGCTGAACCCCGACAACCCGCTGTTCAACACCTCGGAGTGCATCGAACTGCGAGGCGTGGTCGACGAGGAAGCGCTGGTCACCGCCGTTTCCTCGGCGGCATCCGAGGCCGAGGTGCTGGTCGCGGGGTTCGAGACCCGCGCCGACGGTACGGTCGTCCAGATTCCCGGTGCGCGCACGCTCGATCTCGCCCCGACTCTCGACCTCACCTCCGCGGCGGATCCCTGGGGCGCGGCCCACGAGTGGATGGCACGCGACCTCGAACAGCCCGTCGACCCGGCAGTGGATCCGTGCGTCCGGGCCGCGGTCCTGCGACTCGCCGACGATCACGTCCTGCTCTACGTGCGCGCCCACCACATCGTGCTCGACGCCTTCGGTTTCTCGTTGTTCAACCGGCGCATCGCCGAGCGCTACACCGCCGCAGTTGCCGGCGCGAAAGTTGCTGCTGCACGGTTCGATCCGGTCGAACCGGCGATACGGGAGGAATCGGACTACCGCGACTCGGCCGCCTTCGACGCCGACCGTGACTTCTGGGGAGAGTACCTCGACGGCGTGGACGAAGCGGTCGCCCTCCGGCCCGGCCCGGGTGGCATCGCCCGTCGCTCCCGGGGTGCGCGCTTCACCCTCGACGCCGAACAGCAGCGCGGTCTGGTGACCCTGGGTAAGGTGGCCGGTGCGAGTTGGGGCGACGCGGTCACCGCCCTCGTCGCCGCGTACCTGCGCGGAGCGACCGGTCGCGAGGACCTCACGCTCGGTTTCCCCGTCATGAACCGCCTGGGCACCGCCGCACTGCGGGTGCCGATCACTGCCGTCAACGTCGTTCCGCTGCGCCTGAACCCCACCGCATCGGCCACCCTCGTCGATCTCGTCGCCCAGGTACGCGACGGAGTGGCATTGTGTCGCAACCACTATCGCTATCGCACCGAGGACATCCAGCGCGACCTGCGACTGCCCACCGGATCCCGCGGCGTCATCGGCCCGTCGGTCAACGTCAAACCGTTCGGCGACTCGCTCCGGTTCGGCGACATGCGTGCGGCCGTGCACTCGATCGCCCGAGGACCCCTGCAGGACTTCATGGTCACCGTGCGGCCGCTCGACGGCAGTGCCGGACTCGAGGTGTTCGTCGACGTCGACGCCGACGTCTACAGCCAGGCGGATCTGACGATCCACACCGAGCGCCTGGAGATGCTGTTCGGTTCGGTGGCCGAGCGGGATCTGCACACCCCGCTCGCGCAGGTGTCCGTCCTGACCGCCGACGAGCGGCGGACCATCCTCGACGACTGGAGCCACAGCCCGGACATCCCGTTCGACCCCGAGCTGACCCTCGTCGACCTGCTGCGGGAGAGGATCGAGGCGGCCCCCGACGCACCGGCCGCAGCGGACGCCCATGTGACGCTCACCTATGCGCAGTTCGGTGCGCGGGTGCACCGCCTGGCCCGCCACCTCGTCTCGAACTTCGATCTCGACCGGCCGCACGCACGGGTCGCCCTCGCGCTGCCCCGCACCGTCGACGCGCTGGTCGCCATTCATGCCGTCCTCGAGACCGGCGCCGCCTACGTCCCGCTCGACGTCGATCAACCCCTCGAACGCCTCGCCCACATCCTCGGCTCCACCGACCCCGTCTGCGTCCTCACCACCCGCACGACCGACGGCCGGGTCGCCGAGGTGACGGGGGCGCCGCAGCGTGTCGTGCTCGAGGATCTCGACCTCGACGCCGTGTCCGATGCTCCGCTCGACGACTCGGAGCGCGGTCCGCTGACACCCGACTCGATCGCCTACGTGATCCACACGTCCGGCTCCACCGGCAGACCGAAGGGTGTCGTCGTACCCCACCGCGGGCTGGTCAACCTGTTCCACAGCCACCGCGCCCAGGTGTTCACCCGTGCCGCCCGCGAGGCCGGCCGCGAATCCGTCCGCCTCGGACTGGCCTGGTCGCTCGCGTTCGACGCGTCGTGGCAGCCGCTGCTGTGGATGCTGGCCGGGCACACCGTCGACATCGTCGACGAGGCGACCCAGCGCGACCCGGCGGCACTCGCACGCCGCGCCCTCGACGAGGGATGGGATTTCGTCGAGTTCTCACCGAGCCAGCTCGAACAGTTCGTCGACGACGGCCTGTTCCCGGACGGCACCGTGCCCACCCTCGGTTTCGGCGGCGACGCCGTCTCCGAGCGGTTGTGGAGCCGCCTACGCGAACGCCGGGGCGCGGCCTTCAACTTCTACGGCCCCACCGAGTGCAGCGTCGACGTCCTCGTCGCGGAGGTCGCCGACGCCGAGACACCGGTCGTCGGCCGTCCTGTCGCCAACCTGCGCGTCCACGTCCTCGACGCGGGACTCGCGCCCGTGCCCGCCGGAACCGAAGGCGAGTTGTACGTCGCCGGGCCGGGCGTGGTCCGGGGGTATCTCGACGCACCCGCCCTCACCGCGACGAGGTTCGTCGCGAATCCGTACTCGGAGGACGCTTCCGGTCCGTACGCCCGCCTGTACCGCACCGGCGATCTCGTGCAGTGGACCGAGGACGGCCGGCTCGTCTACCGCGGCCGGGTCGACAACCAGGTCAAGGTCCGGGGATTCCGCATCGAACTCGGTGAGGTCGATGCCGCTCTGTTGCGCATCCCCGGCGTCTCCCGCGCCGCGACGGTGGTGCGCACCGATCCTTCCGGCACCGCGCAACTCGTCGGTTATCTCGTCGGTCAGGACGTGCCCGAACCGGTCGAGGCCCGCCGCCTCGTCGCCGAGTTCCTGCCCGGATACATGGTTCCCGCGGCGCTCGTCGTCCTCGACGAGATGCCGTTGACCTCCAATGGCAAGCTCGACCGCAAGGCACTGCCCGAGCCGGACTTCTCGTCGATGGTCTCGTCCCGCGTCGCGGAGACCGAGACCGAACGGGCACTGTGCCGCATCTACGCCGAGATCCTGGGGCTCGACACGGTGGGCGCCGACGACGACTTCTTCGCCCTCGGTGGACATTCGCTCAGCGCCGCGAAGCTGCTCGCCCGGATCCGCGACGAGCTCGGTGTGGAGCTGCCGATCCGGACGGTCTTCGACCATCCGCAGGTCGCCGCGCTCGCCGTCCACTGCAGCAACGGTGCGGACACCGCCCCGGACCGGCCTGTGCTCGTCCCGCGCGGTGGGACCGATCCTGCACCCCAGTCCCTTGCTCCGCTGTCGTATGCGCAGCAGCGGTTGTGGTTCATGTACCGCATGGAAGGGCCCAGCCCGACCTACAACGTCCCCATCACCGTCGACCTGCACGGACCCGTCGATCCGGATGCTTTGCGGCACGCGGTCTCCGACGTGCTCGCACGCCACGAGAGCCTGCGCACCGTCCTCGTCGACCGCGACGGCGTGGGGATGCAGCAGGTGCGCGGCGTAGAGGACGTTGCCGGGGCCGCAGTTCCCTTCGCGGTCGAGACCGTCGACCGCGATGCGCTCACCGGGCGCCTGCATTCCGAGGCCCGGCACGCGTTCGATCTCGAACGCGAGATCCCGTTGCGGATCCGGTTGTTCACGATCGCACCCGACGAGCACGTGATGCTCGTGCTCGCCCACCACATCGCGAGCGACGAGCTGTCCACACCGCTGCTGCTGCGCGATCTCGGCAACTTCTACTCCGCGCACGTACGCGGCGACTCCCACAACCCGGCGCCGTTGCCCGTGCAGTACGCCGACTACGCGATCTGGCAACGGGAACTTCTCGGCGACCAGGGCGACGAGAACTCGCTCGCTGCAGGACAACTCGCGTTCTGGCGCGAGGAGCTCGAGGGCCTCCCGGCCGAACTCGACCTTCCCGTCGACCGTCCGCGCCCGGCCGTGGCGTCCTACGCGGGTGGCGGTGTCGAGCACCGGATCCCTGCCGACCGCGCGGCGACGATCCGGGAGGCCGCCCGCACGACCGGCACCACGATGTTCATGATGGTGCACGCGGCGGTCGCGGTCGCACTGTCGCACAGCGGCGCGGGAGAGGACATCCCGCTCGGATCGCCCACCGCGGGACGGCCCGCCCCCGAGCTCGACGATCTCGTCGGCTTCTTCGTCAACATGGTGGTGCTGCGCACCGACCTCTCGGGCGACCCCACGGTGCGGGAGCTGCTCGCCCGGATCAAGGACACCGACGTCGCGGCGTACTCGCACCAGGAGGTCCCGTTCGACCGCGTCGTGGAAACGCTCGACCCCGAGCGCAGCGCCGCCCGGCACCCGCTGTTCCAGGTGATGGTGCAGTACCAGAGCCCGCCCGCGATCACGGGATTCGACGAGCTGACGCCGACACCTTCGTTCGTCGCGAACGACACCGCGATGTTCGACCTCACCTTCGACGTCATCGAGGAATCCGACGGCGGCCTGTGCGTGAGCGTCGAGTACGCCCGCGACCTGTTCGACGAGTCGTCCGCCGAGGCCTTCGCCGCGCGGGTCGAGCGGGCGTTCGCCGCGGTGTGCGCCGATCCGGACGCGAGGCTCTCGACGCTCGATCTGCTCACCGGCGCCGAGCGAGAGGTGCTGCGTGCCGGTGACGCCGCCGCGCTCCCGGATCCGTCCGGACCGCACCGTGGCAGCGCCGACTGCTCGGCGACCCGCAGCCTGCCCGCCCTGTTCGCCCGCACCGTGGAGCGCTACGCCGACGAGATCGCGCTGGTCACGCCGTCGAACCGCCTGACCTTCCACGACCTCGACACATGGTCCGACCGGATCGCCCGTCACCTCGTCGCGAACGGGATCGGTCCGGAGGACGTCGTGGGATTGAGTCTTCCGCGCGAATCCGTGCTGGTCGCGGCGATCGTCGGCGTGTGGAAGTCGGGAGCGGCCCATCTGGTGCTCGACCCGGAACAGCCCGCGGAGCGGAACGAGTACATCCTCCGTGACGCCGGTGTGGGCGTCGTCCTCGATGCCGACGCGGTCGGATCGATCACCGACCCCGCCCCGGACGTGCGCCTGCCGGACGTGCACCCGGACACCGCCGCCTATCTCGTCTACACCTCCGGTTCGACCGGTACCCCCAAGGGCGTGGTGGTGCCGCACCGCGGTGTCGTGAACCTGTGGGAGACGGTGCGCACCCGCACCGTCGGCGATCCCGCGACGCGCCGCCGCGCCGTGCTGCTGAGCTACACCTTCGCGTTCGACTCGTCCGTCGAACCCCTCCTCGCGATGCTGGGCGGTCATACCGTGCACGTGCTCGCCGAGGACCTCATGGCCGATGCCGAGGGCATTGTCCGGTACGTCCGGGAACACCGCATCGACGCACTCGACTGCGGCCCCGTGCTCGCCGGTCGCCTGCTCGCCGAGGGACTCCTCGACCCCACCGAGCCGCACCGTCCCGAGTCGATGGTGCTCGGCGGCGAAGCCGTCCCGGGTGAGCTGTGGTCACGGCTCGCCGCGGAAACCGATGTGCGCGTGAGCAACATGTACGGTCCGACGGAATGCACCGTCGACGCGACCGGCGTCGTGCTCACCCCGGGAAGCGCCCCGAACATCGGAACGCCGATCCACGGCGGCCGGGTGTACGTCCTCGACGCGTACCTGCGGCAGGTGCCCCCGGGCGTCGCCGGCGAACTGTACGTCGGTGGTCCGCACGTCACCCGCGGCTATCTCGGCCGGAGCGCGCAGACCGCGGGACGGTTCGTGGCCGACCCCTTCGGCACCGACGGCGAGCGCCTGTACCGCACCGGCGATCTGGTGCGCTGGAAGATCTCCGAGAACAACGGGCCGGTGCTCGACTACCTCGGCCGCACCGACGACCAGGTGAAGATCCGCGGCTTCCGCATCGAACTCGGCGAGATCGAGACCGTGCTCGGCAGCCATCCCGCGGTGAGTGCCACGGCGGTCGTGGTCCGCGAGGACGAACCGGGACGCAAACGGCTCGTCGCCTACGCGGCCGGAACGGCGGATCCCGACACCCTCCGGACGTACGTCGCCGACCGGCTGCCCGACCACATGGTTCCCGCCGTCACGGTCGTGCTCGACGAACTGCCGGTCACCCGTAACGGAAAGATCGACCGCAGAGCCCTTCCCGAGCCGGTCTTCACCCCGGCCGTCGAGAGTCGGCTGCCGGCGGACGAACTCGAACAGCGCCTGTGCGAGCTGACGGCGGGTGTGCTCGGACTCGACGCAGTAGGCCCCGACGACGATTTCTTCGCTCTCGGCGGCGATTCGATCGTGTCCATCCAGTTGGTGTCCGCAGCGCGCGCCGCCGGGATCCGCTTCACCGCCCGGCACGTCTTCGAACACCGCAGCCCGGCGGGACTCGCCCGTGTCGCGGAGATCGAGGACGGGCCCGGGACGGTCGACGTCGAGGCGGCGCTCGGGGAGGTCCCGGCGACCCCGATCGTCCACGACATGCTCGACCGCGGTGGACCGTACGCCCGCTACGCGCAGTCGCGGCTGCTCCTCGCGCCCGCAGGGTTGACGCTCGACCGGCTGACCGACGGCGTCCAGGCCCTGCTCGACACGCACGACGCGCTGCGGGCCGTCTTCGACCCGCAGGCACGGGTGCTCGACGTCCGCCCGGTCGGATCCGTCGACGCCGCCGATGTCGTGACCCGCGTGGACGTCTCGGGTTCGGCCGACCTGCAGGACGCGATCGTCGCCGCGACCGGGACCGCCTACGCCGAACTCGATCCCGCCGCGGGCGCGCTCGTGCGCATGATCTTCTTCGACGCCGGTCCCGACGCGCCGGGGCGGGTGTTCGTCGCGGTGCACCACCTCGTCGTCGACGGTGTGTCGTGGCGGATCCTGGTGCCCGACCTCGCCGGTGCGGTCGACGGTGTCGCCCCGGTCCGCGCGGGCACGTCGCTGCGTCGCTGGGCGCGGGGACTGCTCGACGGGGTGCCGGCGCGCAGATCGGAACTGTCGCTGTGGCGGCGGATCCTTGCCCCGGCGGGACGCGTGCGTCTGGCGTCCGGGGATCCGGATCCCGTGCGGCACACCATGGCGGACACCGCGAAGGTGCAGGTCGAAGTTCCGTCCGAACTCACCGATGCGCTGCTCACCACCGTGCCCGAGCGGTTCCACGCCGGCGTCGAGGACGTCCTGCTCACGGCTCTGGCGTTGGCGTCCGCGCGGGTGTGTGGCGACGGGGCGGTCGCGGTCGACCTCGAAGGACACGGCCGGGAGGAACAGGCCGTTCCGGGGGCGGATCTGTCGCGCACGGTGGGCTGGTTCACCACGCTCTATCCGGTGCGCCTGGACGTCGCGGGACTCGACGTCGCCGACGCGTACGCCGGGGGAGCGAGCGCTGGTGACGCTCTGAAACGCGTGAAGGAACAGCTGCGGGAGATACCCGACAGCGGAATCGGATTCGGGATGCTGCGGCATCTCGACCCCGTGGGTGGCCCGGAACTCGCGAGCGTCGGCTCGGTGGACATCGGCTTCAACTATCTCGGCCGGTTCACGCTGGGCGAGACGGAAGGTCAGGCGTGGGCCGGTGCCCCGGAGGGTTCGGCACTCGGTGGGGCCACCGAAGCCGATATGCCCGTGGCGCACGCCGTCGAGATCGGTGTGCTCACCGACGATTCCGGCGCCGAGCCGGTGCTGCGCGGAATGTTCGGGTACAGCCCCGATCTCGTTCGGGTGGAGACGGTGTCGGCGTTGGCCGACGAGTGGGTCGCGGCGCTGCGTGCGCTCGCCGGGCACGCGTCGGACGAGGACGCGGGCGGGTTCACACCGTCCGACCTCACGCTCGACGACCTCGACCAGTCGGAGATCGACGATTTCGCGCTCGAATTCGGCTGAGGGTGGAGCGCTTGGCGGGGCGGTCTCTTTCGGTTAGCCTAACCAATCGTGACCGGGGCAACGCGCCCCGGCGAGAGACTCTGGGAGTACAACGATGCGCGTTCTGGAACGCAAGCGCGCGCGGGGCGCCGCGGCGCTCGGCGCGGCAGCTCTGCTGGCCGTCGGACTTGTGGGATGTTCGAGCGACGGCGACAGCAGCAGCGCGGAGAGCGGCACCGACTCCGCCGCGACGCGCACCTTCGAAGCGCAGAACGGCAGCATCGAGATCCCGGCCGACCCGCAGCGGATCGTGTCCTGCGGCTACGCGACCCTCCCGCTCATCCAGGCCGGCGCGAATCTGGCCGCCGTGTGCGAGTGGAGCCGCGAGCTCGACAACATGGACGAGGAAACCCTCGCCGCCTACGAGGCGCTGCCGAAGGTCGCTCCCGACGGTGCCGTCTCGGAACTCAACTACGAGGCCGTCACCGCCGCCGATCCCGACCTCATCATCATGGGCGTCCCGGCCCGCGTGCAGGAGCAGGTCGACGTGGCCAAACTCGAGGCGCTCGCCCCGGTGGTCTTCGTCGGACTCACGGTTCCGGGCGAGTGGCGTGAACTCGGTGAGCAGTACGCCGATGCCGCGAACGTCAGCGACTCCTACGGGGAGTTCAAGGGGGAGTACGAGACTCGCGCCGCCGAGATCGCCGACAAGTACGCCGGCTCGCTCGGGGGCCTGAAGTTCGCCGGCGTCTGCGGTGTGTGCGGTACCGAGCCCGGTGAGTTCTCCCGCGAGTACGCCTCGTCGTACACCACCAACCTGTTCGACGATCTCGGACTCGACTTCTACGGTGAGCCGACCGATCCCGAAGAGGTTCACTCCGAGTACCTGTCGGTCGAGCAGCTGCCCGAGAACCTCGGCGAGGCCGACGTGATCGTCTACGGTGTCGAGGCCGACGGTTCGCTGCCGCCCGAGCTGGAGGAACTGTTCGCCTCCCCGCTGTGGCAGGATCTGCCCGCAGTGAAGGCCGGCAACCTCGTCGCCGTCAAGCACTCCAGTGCAGCGACCTACGAAACCGCTCTGCTGGCACTCGATTCCATCGACGCCGAGTTGGCGAAGCTTCCTGCGAACCAGAACCAGGAGTAGTCGCCGCTGCGGGCCCGTCCCGCACCACCGACCGAACGGCCCCCGACGTCCCGACGCGGGGGCCGTTCGTCGTTCGTGCCCGAATTGACCGTCTTACAACGAAAGCGACAGATGACCCGTTCCACTGCGCTCGAAGACATCGTTCCGCTCTCGCCGCTGCAACAGGGCCTGCTCTACCTGAGTACCGTTGCGGCGCCGACCGGCTCGGTATCCGACAACACGGGTACGGCCGACCCCGACGCCTACACGGTGCAATCGGTGGTACGACTGTCGGGCGCGGTCGACGAGGGGCGGATGGCGGCCTCCGCCCAGGCGCTGCTCGATCGTCATCCGGCGCTGCGCACGTGCTTCCGTCCCCGAAAGGACGGCCGTACGGCGGGTCTCGTCGTGTCGGGCGTGGAGAATCCCTGGCGTAGCGAGGATCTGTCGGGTCTCGAACGCGCCGAGGCGGAACGCCGGCTCGAGCAGATCGTCGAGGACGACCTGCACGACTGGTTCGACCTCACGCAACCGCCGCTCGTGCGCTGGACCTTCGTGCGGTTCGGCGCCGACGAGGTGCGCCTGCTGCTCACCGCCCACCACATCGTCGTCGACGGCTGGTCGTCCCCGATCCTGGTACGCGAGCTGCTCGAGATCTACGCTGCCGGGGGATCGGCGTCGGGTCTGCCGTCCGTACGCCCCTACCGCGACTACCTCGCATGGCTCGGGCGCCAGGACCACGAGGCCGCCCGGTCGCTGTGGCGCGAGGCGCTCGACGGTGTGAGCGAACCGTCGCTCGTGGCACCGCCGGGCGCGACCCGCTCGTCGGAACGCTGCGGCGAACTCGACGTGCCGGTCCCCGACGGGCTCGGCGCGAAACTCGCGGAGCTCACCCGCGCAAGCGGGGTCACCCTCAACACGGTGCTGCAGACCGCGTGGGCGATGCTCCTGTCCGGTCTGCTCGGCCGCGACGACATCGTCTTCGGCGCGACGGTCTCCGGCCGCCCGCCGGAACTCGTCGGCGTGGAATCGATGGTCGGGCTGTTCATCAACACCGTGCCGGTGCGGGTGCGGCTCGATCCCACCGCGACCGTTACCGAGCTGCTGCGACGCGTGCAGCTCGAGCAGTCGCGCACCGTCGACCACCAGTATCTGGGCCTGTCCGAGGTGCAGCGCGCCGTCGGGATCGGTGAACTGTTCGACACCCTCACGGTGTTCGAGAGCTATCCCGTCGACCGCGACGCCCTCGAACGAGCGCAACGCGCCGGGGGAGTGACGATCACCGGCGTCGACGGACGCGACGCCACCAATTATCCGCTGGTACTCACCGCCGGCATGTCCGACAGGCTCGTCGTCAGGCTCGACCACCGCCCGTCGCTGATCGACGCGGACGAGGCCGCCGCCCTGGGCGCCCGACTCGTCGCAATCCTCGAGGCCCTGTGTGCCCGACCCGATGCGCGTGTCGCCGACCTCGATGTCCTGCCGTCCGCGGAACGGGAACACGTACTGAGCATCTGGTGCACCACACCCGCGGCGCCGTCGAGTGGCACCGTCGCCGAGCTGCTCGCGCACCGGTTCACCACCGGCACCGACCGCACCGCAGTGGTGTGCGGTGAGCAGGAATCGTCGTTCGGTGAACTCGGTGCGGCCTCGGCGCGACTCGCGCGGCTGCTCGTCGACCGCGGGGTGCGCCCCGACGACCGGGTCGGACTCGCACTTCCCCGGACCGGCACCATGGTCGACGCGATCGTCGCCGTCCTCACCGCCGGAGGCGCCTACCTGCCGCTCGACCCGTCCTATCCCGCCGACCGGCTGAAGCACATGATCACCGACGCCGCACCGCGACTGGTGGTCACCACCGGAGCCGTGCGCGCAGGTCTCGGCGACGTGCTCGACGGCGCCGACGTGCTGACACTCGACGACCCGGACGTCGGGGCCGCACTGTCGACGCTGTCGTCCGCTCCGCTCACGGACGCGGACCGGCGCGCTCCGCTCCACCCGGAGCACCTGGCCTATGTCGTCTACACCTCCGGTTCCACGGGTCTGCCGAAGGGCGTGGCCGTCACGCACGCCAATCTCGCCGATCTGCACGCCGCACAGACCGCCGGGCCCATGCAGGCCACCGATCGTGCGCCCCGCGACGGGCAGTGGCACGTGCTGCTGACCTATCCGTTCGCCTTCGACTCGGCGGTCGCCGCGCTCACCTGGCTCTTCGAAGGTCATGTGCTGCATGTGCTTCCCGACGAGTACCGCGCCGACGTCGACCACATCGTCGACTACGTGCGCACCCACGGCATCGACTACGTCGACACCGTGCCCGTCCTCATGAACCGCCTGCTCGACGCCGGGCTCCTCGCACCCGGCGGGCACGTCCCCGCGACCGTCACCGTGGGCGGCGAAGCGGTGAGCACCGCGCTGTGGCAGCGACTCGCCGCGAGCGACGTGGTGGCGACGAACTGCTACGGCCCCACCGAATGCACCGTCGACGCGACCTCCGCGCGCATCGCCGGGGACACCGTGACGATCGGCGGCCCGACCCCCGGCACGAGCGTGCGGGTTCTGGACCACTGGCTGCGTCCCGTGCCCGCCGGGGTCGCCGGTGAACTGTACGTCGCCGGAAACGGTGTCACCCGAGGCTATCTCGGCAGGCACGATCTCACCGCGGCGCGCTTCGTCGCCGATCCCCACGGGCCGGCCGGTTCCCGCATGTACCGCACTGGCGACGTCGTCCGCTGGACGGGCGACGGCGCACTCGAATACGTCGGCCGCGACGACGACCAGGTCAAGATCCGCGGATTCCGAGTGGAACCCGGCGAGATCGAGACCGCGCTCATCGCGCATCCGGCCGTGCGGAACGCCGTGGTGGTCGCACACACCGACGACCGGGGGACGACCCGACTCGTCGGCTACATCGACGGTGACGGACCCGACACCGCCGCCGTGCGGGCCGCGCTCGCCGAGCGGCTGCCCGACTACCTGGTCCCGGCCGTGCTCGTCGCTCTTCCCGTCCTTCCGGTCACGGCCAACGGCAAGGTCGATCGGAAGGCGTTGCCCGAACCCGACTTCTCGTCCCTGGCGGGTGCCGGCGAACCGCGCACCGAGACCGAGCGGACGCTGTGCGCCACCGTCGCCGACGTCCTCGGCCTCGACCGCGTGGGTGTCCACGACGACTTCTTCACCCTCGGCGGCGATTCCATCGTCTCCATCCAGCTCGTGTCGCGTCTGCGGGCGGCCGGGTTGCGTGTGACGGCCCGTCAGGTCTTCGAACTGCGCACCGCCGCCGCGCTCGCCGCAGCGTGCGAGGCACCCGCCGAGGAACCCCGGCGAGCCCGGACGGCGGCGACGGGCCCGGTGCCCGTCACCCCGATCGTGCACGAATCCCTCGCGTCCGGATCGTTCGACTCGCTGCGCCGGTTCACCCAGTCGCGGGTGCTCGTCGCCCCCGTCGGCTTGCGGGAGGCGGATCTCGTCGCGGGTGTGCGGGCACTGCTCGCGGCCCACCCGATGCTGCGCTCGCGGTTCACCGTGGGCGACACCGGACCGTCGTGGCTCGTGCCCGAGGGCCTCCCGGAGGCCGCGACGCTCGTCCGGCGGGTGGAGGTCCCGGCCACAGAGCAGTTCTCGTGGAGCGACCTCATCACCGAGGCGTCGTCGGAGGCCGTCGACGCGCTCGACCCCGAGGCCGGGGTCGTGCTCCGCGTGGTCTTCCTCGACCCGGGACCGCAGCAGGCCGGGCGGATCGTCGTCGTCGCGCACCACCTCGTCGTCGACGGGGTGTCGTGGCGGATCCTGGTGCCCGACCTCGCCGGTGCCGTCGACGCGGCCACCCGAGGGAAGACTCCCGCGCCGGAGGACACCGGAACGTCCTTCCGGGAGTGGGCGGAATCGCTCGTCGAGGCTGCCTCGTCCGAGCGGATCACCGGAACGGGAGCGGTCTGGGAATCCGCTCTCGCCACCGAGGGTGAGCCCGCGGTGGGAAGCCGAGTCCTCGACCCGCAGCGCGACATCGTATCGACCTCGGCATCCGTCGAGATCGACGTGCCGATCGACGTCACCGAACGCATCCTCACCACCGTGCCGTCCGCCCTCGGTATCGGCACCGGCGATGTGCTGCTCGCGGCCCTCGCACTTGCCGTCACCGACGTCTGCGGCGGATCCGTCCTACGAGTGCATCTCGAGGGGCACGGCCGTGAGGAACAGATCGTGCCCGGCGCCGACCTGTCGCGCACCGTCGGATGGTTCACCTCCCTGTACCCGGTGACCGTCGAACTCGGCGGAGACCGTGTGCTCGACGGCGGCGATCCGCTCCGGGCCGTCGCCCACGTGACCGAGTCGTTGAAACGCATACCCGACAACGGGATCGGCTTCGGTCTGTTGCGCTTCCTCGGTGACGACCGCGACCGCTTCGCCGGTTACCGGGCCCCGGAGGTGATGTTCAACTACCTCGGCCGGATGACCCTCGGCGATACCACCGACTCCGCGTGGTCCGCCGCACCCGAGGTGGCCGCACTCGGTGGTTCCGTCGACCCGGCCATGCCGCTCGACCACGTCCTCGACGTCAACGCGATCACGGAGGACGGACCGGACGGCCCCGCACTGTCGGCGGTGTTCACCTACGCCACCGGCGCGCTCGACGCCGATCGCGCCCACCGGATCGGGCAACGCTGGCTCGAGGCACTGCACCTCCTCACCGACACGGTCACCGGCGGCGGCGTCGGTGCACCCGTACCGTCGGTGCTCACCGCGTCCGGGCTGTCCGTCGACGAGGTACTCGCGCTGCACGCCGAGAATCCGGACGGCATCGAGGACGTCGTGCCGCTGACACCCCTGCAGCGCGGCATGTACTTCCTGGCCGGACTGGACGAACCGTCGGGATCGGGCGGTGCCGCCGAGGGCGTCGACGTCTACACGATGCAGACCGACCTCGCTCTCGACGGCAGGGTCGACGCCGGGACGATGCAACGCTCGGTGCGTGCACTCGTCGACCGGCACGCCGTGCTGCGCACCGGCTATCGACTCGGCGCAGCGGACGAACCGATCGGCGTCGTCCGTCGTATCGCCGAACCGCACTGGCAGGTCGTCGATCTCGGGGACGTCGAGCCCGGCGAACTCGACACGCGGGTGGCGGAACTGCTCGCCGCCGACCGCGCCCGCAGATTCGATCTCGCGGCCGCGCCCCTGGTGCGCTTCACGCTGGTGGTCGCCGGGCCGTCGCGGGCGCGACTGCTGTTCACGATGCACCACCTCGTCTCCGACGGCTGGTCCACCCCGCTGCTCGTGCAGGAACTCCTGCAGATCTACGCCGCCGGCGGATCCACCGCCGGCCTCGCGCCCGTCGCGCCGTTCTCGGACTACCTCGACTGGCTCGGCGCACAGGATGTCGCGGCCGGTGTCGAGGTGTGGCGCGAGCTTCTCGACGGTGTGGACGAACCCACCCTCGTCGCACCGTCCGGAACGGCGTTGCGACCGGAGTTCCCCGCCGAACTGACGGTCGTCGTACCCGACGGACTGTCGCAGCGACTGGTCGAGGCGAGCCGCGCGCAGGGTGTCACGGTGAACGGGCTCGTGCAGACCGCCTGGGGTCTTCTCGTCGGATCGCTCACCGGCAGAAATGATGTCGTATTCGGTGCGATCGTCTCCGGCCGCGTCCCCGACGTGCCGGGGGTGGAATCGATGATCGGCCTGTTCATCAACACCGTCCCGGTGCGCGTCCGCACGGAGGCGGGAGAGTCGATCACCGACCTCGTCGCGCGTACGCACGGCGCGCAGAACCGCGTGATGGACCACCAGTACGTGGGTCTCGCCGACATCCAGCGTGCCGTCGGCATCGGCGAACTGTTCGACACCCTCCTCGTCTTCGAGAACTATCCCGTCGACCGCGATGCCCTCGCCGCGGCGCAACGGGACGGCGGCGTGCGGGTCGGATCGGTCGGGGGTTCGGACGCCACGAACTTCCCGCTCGTGCTGGTCGCCGGGTTGGAGGGCGAACTGCACCTCGGCCTCGAGTACCGGACCGATCTGTTCACCGAGGACGACGCCACGGCATTGGGGGAGCGGCTCGTCCACATCCTCGACCAGCTCGTCGCCGAGAAGCCCGGCACCGTGGCGCAACTCGATGTGCTCACCGCCGACGAGCGGGCCGATCTGTGCAGCGACCGGTCGACGACCCCTGCGGCCCCGCCGAGCGGAGCGGCGACCGTCGCCGATCTCCTGGCACGACAGATCGCCCGTACCCCGCACGCACCCGCGGTGGTCGCCGACGGCACGACACTGTCGTTCGCGGAACTGGGCCGGCGATCCGCGCGACTCGCCCGGCTCCTCGTCGACGCCGGGGTCGGGCCGGAGACGGTCGTGGGACTCGCGCTGCCGCGATCCGAGCACATGGTCGTCGCGATCACCGCGGCGATCTGGTCGGGTGGTGTCTACGTACCGATGGACCCGTCCTATCCGCAGGATCGACTGGCGCACATGGTGTCCGATTCGCGTCCCCAGGTGATCGTCACGGTCGCCTCGGTTCTGGGTGGCATCGCCCCCGTCGCAGGCGACACGCGGATCGTGGTGCTCGACGACCCCGACCTGCAACTCGACGAATTCTCCACGGCCCCACTGACGGACGCCGACCGGCTCGGAGCGTTGCGCCCGCACAACGGTGTGTACGTCATCTACACCTCCGGTTCGACCGGACTGCCGAAGGGCGTCGCGGTCACGCACGCGAACCTGCTCAACCTGTTCGAGAGTCACCGCGCGGACCTCTACGTCCCGACCGTCGCGGCGTCCGGACGCGACTCCGTCGGCGTCGGGCACGCATGGTCGTTCGGCTTCGACGCGTCCTGGCAGCCCACCCTGTGGCTGCTCGACGGACACACCGTGCACGTCTTCGACGAGGACACCATGCGTGATCCCGAACGGATGGTCGCGTACACGCTCGAGCACGAACTCGACTTCCTCGAGGTCACCCCGTCCTTCCTCGACCGCATGCTCGCGGCGGGACTGTACGAGAGCGGACACCGCCCCGCCTCCGTCGGATTCGGTGGCGAGGCCGTCAATCCGGCGTCGTGGCAGCGACTGCGCGAGCTGACGGACGGGCGGGCCTTCAACCTCTACGGGCCCACCGAATGCACCGTGGACTCGCTCATCGGAGCCGTCACCGACGCCGACACACCGTGCCTCGGCCGGGCCGTGCACGGCGCCGGTGCCCACGTCCTCGACGCGATGCTCCGGCCCGTGCCGATGGGTGTGGTCGGCGAACTGTACGTCTCCGGTGCCGGGGTCGCCCGCGGATATCTCGGTCGGCCCGACCTCACGACGGTCCGGTTCCTGCCGGATCCCTTCGTCGCCGACGGCACCCGCATGTACCGCACCGGTGACCTCGTCCGGCGGGTCCGCGGCACCGACGGTCGGCCCGTGCTCGAGTTCCTCGGCCGCGGCGACGACCAGGTCAAGATCCGCGGCTTCCGGGTCGAACTCGGCGAGGTGGAGGCCGCGCTGACCGCGGTGCGTGGCGTGCGGGACGCGGTCGTGAACGCGCACACCGACACTCGTGGAGTGACACGTCTGGTCGGCTACGTGACCCCGGACGGTGACGTCGATCCGGCGGTCGTTCGTGCCACCGTCGCCGAGCGCCTCCCCGACCACATGGTGCCCGCCGTGGTGCTCGTGCTCGACACCTTCCCCGTCACCGCCAACGGCAAGGTCGACCGGAAGGCGCTGCCCGAGCCGGACTTCTCGTCGCTGGTCGGCGCCCGTGCACCGCGCACCGACACCGAACGGGTCCTTGCCGGACTCGTCGCGGACGTGCTCGGACTCGAACGAGTGGGGATCGACGACGACTTCTTCTCCCTCGGTGGTGATTCGATCGTCTCGATCCAGCTCGTGTCGAAGGTCCGGGCGGCAGGATCGTGGATCACGACCCGTCAGGTGATCGAACTGCGCACCGTCGAGGCACTCGCGGCTGCGATCGACAGTGACGGCGGACGGACCCGTCCGGCAACCGTCGGCGACGCCACGGGCGAGGTCACCGTCACGCCGATCATGTGGGACACCCTCGACCGGTGGACCGGTCTGTCCCGGTTCTCGCAGGCACGGCTGCTCGTCGCGCCGGTCGGGCTCACGCTCGACACGCTGCGGACGGCGGTCGAGGCGCTCGTGACCGCCCACCCGATGCTGCGCTCGATCTTCCGTGTCGACGACGAAGGCCGGCCGTCGTGGAGGGTCCCCGAGTCCGTTCCCGACCTCACGGGATCCGTGCGGCGCGTCGACGCGACGAGCCGGGATTGGGACGATCTGTTCGACGAGGAACGTGAGAACGCCTACGCAGCACTCGATCCCGGAAGCGGAGTCATGGTGCAGGTCGTGTGGTTCGACTTCGGGCCGCACCGGGCCGGACGCGTCCTGATGGTCGTGAACCACCTCGTGGTGGACGGCGTGTCGTGGCGCATCCTCGTCCCCGACCTCGCCGACGCCGTCGAACAGGCCGAGCGCGGAGAGCCGGTGAGGCTGACGTCGAGCGGCACACCCTTCCGGGTGTGGGCGGACGAACTCGCGAAGGCCGCCCGCTCGGAGCGGATCACCGCGTCGTGGTCGGCCTGGCAGCCGGCCGTCGACGCCGACGAACCGATGCTCGGCTCGCGTCCGCTCGACCCGGCACGCGACACCGTCTTCTCGACCCGCTCGGCCCGCGTGCAGCTGCCCGTCGACGTCACCGAACGGATCCTGGCCGCGGACGTCGTCGACGACATCCTGCTCTCGGCCCTCGCTGTCGCGGTGGCCTCGGTGCGCGGCGGCGACCACGTCCGCATCGACCTCGAGGGACACGGCCGGGAGGAACAGGTGGTCCCCGGCGCCGACCTGTCGCGCACGGTCGGCTGGTTCACGTCGATGTATCCGGTGACGGTGGATCTGTCGGAGGTCGACGTGGCGTCCGCGTCCCGGGACACCGACGCGGCGGGCGCGGCGCTGCGCGCGGTGGCACGCGCGTCGCGGGAACGACCCGACAACGGCATCGGCTTCGGTCTGCTGCGTCGACTGAACCCGGACTTCGGCGACCGCTTCACCCGGTACGTGCCGCCGGCCGTCGTCTTCAACTACCTCGGCCGGCTCACGCTCGGCGAAGCATCCGGCAGCCCGTGGTCGGGCGCACCGGGTGCCGCGGCGATCGGCGGTTCGGTGGATCCGGACATGCCGCTCGACCACGTCCTGCAGGTGGACGCGATCACCGAGGACACCCCGGACGGCGCGGTTCTAGAATGCGAGTTCGCCGCCGCAGCGGACGTGGTCGACGCGGACACGCTCGCCGAGATCGCGCGGATCTGGCAGGACACGGTGCAGGTCGTCGTCACCGCGAGAGAACTCACCGGCACCGCGCCGTAGGGCGTCTCCGGCACCGCCTACTAGGGCACAGCGCGCCTGCACACATCGAAAGAAGGAGAACACCATGCTCGATCGCACTACCGTCCTCGCCGACACCGCCCGGATCCTGGACATCGACGTCGACGAACTCGACCCCTCGGCGAGCCTCGTCGACCAGGGACTCGATTCCGTCCGGCTGATGGCCCTCGTGGAACAGTGGCGCAGCGCCGGCGTCGAGGTCGACTTCGTGGACCTCGCCTCGGCCCCCGACCTCGAGCAGTGGATCGCGCTGCTCACCCGCGGATGAGCGGGTGATCGTGGCCGTCTTCGAGAAGCTCTTCATCGACCTCGACCCGCTGCGGACCAGCCGCGAGTTCCGGTACCTGTTCACCGCACGCGTCGTCTCCCTGTTCGGTCTCGGTTTCCTCATCGTGGCCGTGCCCGTGCAGGTCTACCAGCTCACCGGCTCGACGGCGCAGGTCGCCGCCGTCTCCGCGGTGATCGGTGTGACCACCTTCGGGGCCACCTTCGCGGGCGGGGTGCTCGCCGACCGGTACGACCGGCGGAACGTCATCGCCCTCGCTCGCGGCACCGCAGGCGTCGCCTTCGCGCTGCTGGCGATCAACGCGTTCCTGCCCGAACCGCAGATGTGGGCGATCTACGTGCTCGCCGTCGTCGACGGCATCGCGGGCGGGATCTCGGCGACCGCGCTCATGGCGGTCACCCCCAGCTTGATCCCGCGCGACAAGCTCGCTGCGGCCGGCGCGCTCATGGCGCTGACCGCCGACCTCGGCTCCATGATCGGCCCGGCGCTCGGCGGTGTCGTCATCGCCGCCGGTGGTGTGGGCGTGGCCTACGCGCTCGCGGCGTTCACCACCGCGATCACCACCTTCTGCATCACCCGCCTGCCGTCGCTGCCCCCGACGCATGTCGCGGAGGAGTCACCGCTGAAGTCTGTGGTGTCGGGCTTCCGGTACGCGGCACACAACCGCGTGGTGGGGCAGGTGCTGATCGTCGGGTTCCTCGCGATGCTGCTGTCCGGCTGGGCCGTGCTGATCCCGGAGTTCGCCGACGAGGTGCTCGGCGTCGGACCGTCGGTGGTGGGCCTGCTCTACACCGCGCCCGCAGTCGGAGCCGTGATCGGCTCGCTGACCAGCGGCTGGACCGGCTCGATCCGCCGGTACGGGCTGGTGGTGTACCTGCTCATGGCGGTGTCCGCCGCCGGTCTGGTGGGTGCCGGCGCGACCGGCGTCCTCGCCGTCGTGCTGCTCGGCCTCGCCGCGCACGGTTTCGGCGACTCGCTCGCGGACGTCGTGCGGTACGCGACCGTCCAGCGCAACACCTCCGACGAGTACCGCGGACGGATCGCGGCCGTGTGGGGCGCGCAGGTGACGGCCGGTACCTCCGTCGGCGCAGTCGCGGCGGGCGTCGTGGCCTCACTGGTGCCGATCTCGATGGCCCTGACCGTCTACGGCGTGGCCGGTGTGGTGATCATCGCGATCATGTTCGTCGCGACCCCGACGCTGCGGCGGTTCGAGGACGCGGGCGATCTCGAAGCTGTGGGCTGACCTGCGGGTCGATGAGCGGGGCCGGGGTGAACCCCGGCCCCGCCTTCGCGTCGATCAGCGCCTTCGCGTCATACCCGTCCGTCGCGCGCCCAGGCCTCCACGGCCGAATACCCTTCGCTGACGCCCTGGGTGTAGGCGACGAGCGCGCCGTACAGCCGGGATCCCTCGGTGGCGAGCTCGATGGTGCCCACCCAGTCGGCAGCGCGTGCCATGACGTGCGCGGAGATGTCCTGCCGGTCGCGGGTCGCGGACGACACGATCCGGAACGCCTCGTCGGCGATCCGGAAGGTCTCGGCGACACCGCGCCAGAAGTACTCCGCGTCCATGGCAGAGCGCAGCGACTCGTAATCCGTCGTGTCCTGCATCGCCGTGGCGTGTGCCAGCCGCTGCAGAGCATGCTCCGCAGCCCCGACGGGGAAGTACGTCACGTCGTCGATGGTGTCCTTGCCGCCGCTTGTCGTTCTCACCGCAGAGATGGTGCCCGATCTCGAGCGAATACGAAACAGCGCGTAGGTAACGGTATAGGCACGCGGCGTGTCGCCTACCCGGCCGCCGCCGGACGGTTCTGGATCAGGCACACGCACGACACCAGCAGGGCGGCGCAGACCAGAACGGCGACGAACACCGGCGCCACGGACGCCGCCAACTGCGCCGCGTCGGGAGCCCCCATCGTGGTCTCGTCCGCTGCTGCACCACCGAGCGCGGCGTTGGCGAGCGCACCGAACACCGCCACACCGACCGCGCTGCCGATCGCGCGAGCGAAGGCGTTCGCCCCCGTGACGACGCCCCGCTCCGACCACTCGACACTCGACTGCGCCGCGATCAGCGACGGGCTGGCGATCAACCCCATCCCGAGACCGACGAGCACGCAGCAGACCGCGACCTGCCAGGGAGCCGACTCCACACCGACCTGCGTCAGCAGTGCCGCGCCGCAGAGCAGCGGCACCGCACCCACCAGGCCGGTGTTGCGGAAACCGATCCGCAGGTAGAACCGGCCCGACTGCGCCGCCGCGATCGGCCAGCCGATCGTCATCGTCGCCAGCGTGAAGCCCGCGACGAGCGCGGTGGTCCCCAGCGCGCCCTGCACGAACGACGGAACGTACGAGGTCAGACCCAGCACGACCGCCCCCACCAGGCACGATACCGCGCTGGTGGTGACGAGCACCCGCCGCGTGAACAGGCGGATCGGCAGGATCGGCTCGGCTGCGCGGGACTCGATCCACACGAACACCGCGATCAGCGTCGCGCCCGCGGCGAAGATGCCGATGCTCGGCGCCGACGTCCACGCCCACGACTGGCCGCCCTCGAGCAGTCCGAGGATCAACAGGGCGGCGCCCGCCGCGAGGGTCGCCGCGCCGGCCCAGTCCACCCGCGGTCGTGGTCCGGCCGGTTTCTCCTCGCGGAAGTTGCGGACGAGCACCCACGCCGCGAGGGCGCACAACGGCAGGTTGACCCAGAAGATCCACCGCCACGACAGGAAGTCGGCGAAGATGCCTCCCACGGCCGGGCCGACCACCGCCGACATGCCCCACACGCTGGCCAGATAGCCCTGCGCCTTGGCCCGCTCGGCGACCGTGTAGATGTCCCCGGCGATGGTCTGCGCCATCGGCAGCACCGCACCGGCGCCGAGTCCCTGCACCGCGCGGAACGCGATCAGCGCCGGCATGCTCCACGACAGCGCGCACAGCACCGAACCCGCCGCGAACACCCCGATCCCGAACAACAGGAGCGGAGTGCGGCCGAAGACGTCGGAGAGCTTGCCGTAGACGGGGACGAGCACCGCCTGCGTGAGCAGGTAGGCGGAGAACAACCACGGGAACTGCGTGAAGCCACCCAGGTCCGCGACGATCGTCGGGACCGCGGTGGCCAGGATCGTGCTCTCGAGCGCCACGAGGGAGGTGGCGAGCATCAGAGCGATGAGGATCGGGCCCCGATCGGACCTGAACCCGACGTCCACCCGCGACGATGCGGCCATGCCACTCCTGTTCTCGCTCGCGTCGCTGCTCCGTCGTGCTGTGACCGAGTGGGATATCCGCCACGGGGTGCGGTACGCCCACTCGATGAGCACTAGGGTGTCAGCGTGCGTCCTTCACTCGAGTCCTACCAACACCTCGCCGGCGGCAAGGTGCGTGATCTGTACGTGATCGACGACGAGCACCTGCTCCTCGTCGCCAGTGACCGGATCTCGGCCTACGATCACGTGCTCGAGACCCCGATCCCCGACAAGGGGCGGGTCCTCACTGCGATGAGCGTGTTCTTCTTCAAGCTGCTCGACGCCACCAACAACCATCTCGCGGGAGAACCCGACGACGAGCGTATCCCCGAGGAGGTCCTCGGCCGTGCCCTCGTGGTCAAGCGCCTCGAGATGGTGCCCGTCGAGTGCGTCGCCCGCGGCTTCCTCACCGGCTCCGGCCTCCTCGACTACCAGGCCACGGGCTCCGTCTGCGGTGTCGCCCTGCCCGAGGGTCTCGTCGAGGCCAGCAGGCTGCCCGAGCCGATCTTCACCCCGGCCAGCAAGGCCGCGCTCGGCGACCACGACGAGAACATCTCGTTCGACGACGTCGTCGAGAAGGTCGGCCTGAACCTGGCGATGAAGCTGCGCCAGGACACGCTCGACATCTACGACCGCGCCGCCATGTACGCCTCCGAACGCGGCATCCTGCTCGCCGACACCAAGTTCGAGTTCGGTCTCGACAAGGCCGGCAACCTGGTGCTCGCCGACGAGGTCCTCACTCCGGATTCGTCCCGCTACTGGGACGCGAACGAGTACGAGGAGGGCAAGGTGCAGCCCAGCTTCGACAAGCAGATCGTCCGGAACTGGCTCACCGGACCCGAATCGGGCTGGGACCGCGCCTCCGACACCCCGCCCCCGCCGCTGCCGCAGTACGTCGTCGACAAGACGCGTGCCCGCTACATCGAGGCGTACGAACGTATTTCGGGAATGTCCTTCGACGATTGGATCGGCTGACCGCATATGACCTCCTCGAAGATCGCTCCGCCGGTCGCGAAGAAGGTGCCCCTCGAGCGCACCCACCACGGGCACACCTTCGTCGACGACTACGAATGGCTGCGCGACAAGAACGACCCCGAGGTCGTCGCGTACCTGGAGGCGGAGAACTCGTACACCGAGGCGCAGACGGAGCATCTCGCTCCGCTGCGTGAGGCGATCTTCGAGGAGATCAGGTCGCGCACCCAGGAGACCGACATGTCGGTCCCCACCCGGATGGGCGACTGGTGGTACTACGCCCGCACCGTCGAGGGCAAGCAGTACGCGATCCAGTGCCGGTGCCCGATCACCGACGCCGACGACTGGACGCCGCCGAACGTCACGCCGGGTGTCGAACTTCCCGGCGAGCAGGTGCTCCTCGACGGCAACGTCGAGGCCGAAGGGCACGAGTTCTTCTCGCTCGGAGCGTTCTCGATCAGCCACGACGGCACCCTGCTCGCGTACTCGACCGACGTCGTGGGCGACGAGCGCTACACCCTGCGCATCAAGGACCTCACCACCGGTGAGATGCGGTCGGACGAGATCCCCGGCACCGCACCGGGAGCGACGTGGGCGCTCGACCACAGCCACGTCTTCTACCAGACGGTCGACGAGTCGTGGCGGCCCGACACCGTCTGGCGGCACAAGCTCGGCACCTCCGTCGACGAGGACGTGAAGGTCTTCCACGAACCCGACGAGCGGTACTGGGTGTCGATCGGATCGACCCGCAGCGAGAAGTACCTCATGATCTGGGTCGGGTCGAAGATCACCACCGAGGGGTGGGTGCTCGAATCCGAGAACCCCACAGGCGAATTCCGTGTGATCCTGCCGCGCCGCGAAGGTGTCGAGTACGGCGCCGAGCACGCCGTGATCGCCGGCGAGGACCGCTTCCTGATCCTGCACAACGACGTCGACCCCGAGACGGGGGAGAAGGCCGAGAACTTCGTCCTCGCCGAGGCTCCCGTCGACGACCCGTCCGCGCTGCGCACCCTGATCGAGCACCGGCACGACGTGCGCCTCGAGGACGTCGACGCGTTCGAGGGACACCTCGTGCTCGGCTACCGCCGCGAGGCCCTCACGCGACTCGCGGTGTGGCCGTTGACCGACGAGGGCTACGGCAAGCTCACCGAACTCGAGTTCGACGAGGAACTCTTCGCCGTCGGACCGGGCGCGAACCCCGAGTGGACCCAGCCCACACTGCGTCTGGGCTACACGTCGTTCATCACCCCGAGCCGGGTCTACGACTACACGGTGAGCACCGGCGAGCTGAAGCTGCTGAAGTCGCAGCCCGTGCTCGGCGAGTTCGACCCGACGCTCTACGAGCAGCGCCGCGAGTGGGCGACGGCCGAGGACGGCACGAAGATCCCGCTGTCGATCGTTGCGCGCAAGGGCACCTCCGAGAACGCCCCCACCCTGCTGTACGGCTACGGCTCGTACGAGGCCAGCATCGACCCGGCCTTCTCCGTCGCACGCCTGTCGCTGCTCGACCGGGGCATGGTCTTCGCGGTCGCGCACGTGCGCGGCGGCGGCGAGATGGGCCGGCACTGGTACGAGAACGGCAAGTCGCTGACGAAGAAGAACACCTTCACCGACTTCGTGGCGTGCGCGCGGCACCTGATCGACACCGGCGTCACGAGCCCGGAGAAGCTCGTCGCCGACGGCGGCAGTGCCGGTGGCCTGCTCATGGGTGCGGTCGCGAACATCGCGCCCGAGCTGTTCGCCGGCATCCTCGCAAACGTCCCGTTCGTCGACCCGCTCACCTCGATCCTCGATCCGTCCCTGCCGCTCACGGTGATCGAATGGGACGAGTGGGGCAACCCGCTCGAGAACCCCGAGGTGTACGAGTACATGCGCTCGTACAGCCCCTACGAGAACGTCGAGGCCAAGGACTACCCGGCGATCCTCGCGATCACCAGCATCAACGACACCCGCGTGCTCTACGTCGAACCCGCCAAGTGGGTCGCCAAGCTGCGCGCGACGAAGACCGGCGATGCCCCCTTGCTGCTCAAGACGGAGATGAGCGCGGGGCACGGCGGTGTGTCGGGTCGCTACGAGAAGTGGCGCGAGGTCGCGTTCGAGTTCGCGTGGGTGCTCGAGACGTCCGGCGCCTACCGCGCGGAGGCGTCCGCGCAGTAGCGGCTCGTCCTCGAGCACTACCTGCCGTGAGCTACTCGTATCCGCTCGCTTCTTCGTCATCCGCTACGGCAATTGCTGTAGCGGATGACCGAACTCGTAGCGGATGAGCGCAGCGTCAGTTGTAGGAGTCGAGCATCTCCTGCGGCAGCGGGTCCAGCATGACGATCTGCGAGCCGTCCCAGGTGTACCGCACTGTCGCGGGGCCGCCCTCGGGGCAGCAGAACGGCTCGTCGCCGGCGAGCCAGCGGTACTCCGCCGTGACCGTGTCGTCGGAGGCGTCGACCACCGAGGTGTACGCGTACGGCTCCGACGTCGCAGTACCGAGATAGCTGCCGTCGGCGAAGAACAGCAGGTGTTCGGGGGAGGACGCACTGTTCCCGCCCACCGCGACCAGCCACATCAACGACGGGCAGTCGCCGACGACGGCATCGGTGGAGTCCTCGACCTGCCATGCGAACCCGTCGTCGCTCAGACCCGCGAGCGCGTCCGCGACAGGAGGCGCCGCCGGGTCGAGACACAGCCCGTCGCCTTCGAGCGCCGACGCCTCCCGCGTGGGTTCGATCGGCGCGGGTGCTGCGGTCGACTCGGCAGGTGCAGGTCGCGTCGTGTTCGCGCCGGTGGGCTCCGCGGTCGCGTTTGCGGAGGTCGTGGTGGGGGCGGGCGTCGTATCGTCGTTCCCGCATGCCGCGAGCAACGTCGTTGCGACGACGGGGATCAGGAGCGCGGTCGGTCGGAATCTCACGTGTGTGCCTCCTCGGTGGAGTCGGACGGGTGATCACCCGGTACGTCGCGACTCGCCGGCGCACCCGTTAACGGAGTTATCGCATCGTTGTCGCCTCGTCATCGGGACATCCGCTCCACAGTTCGTCATCCGCTACAGCAATTGCCGAAGCGGATGACGAACTGTGTAGCGGACGCGCGACCGCTCACCTGCGGAGTTCGTACCGGACCTGGGGTCGGCCGGCGCGGCCGTACTCGGTGAGGCGGGTCGCGGCACCGTCGTCGGCGAGCCGTTCGAGGTAACGCCACGCCGTGACGCGTGAGACCCCCACGGCCGAGCCGACTTCCGCGGCGGTGCGCGGGCCGTCGGCGTCGTGGAGGAAATCGGTGATCTTCGACAGCGTGTCGGGGGAGATGCCCTTGGGGGTCGACGGGCGGGAACTGCTCGTGCGCAGCGCCGCCATGGCGCGGTCGATGTCGTGCTGACCCGCCGCCGTCTCCGCGTCGCGCAGCGCCGAGCGATAGGCCACGTACTGCTCGAGTTTGTCCTGCAGCGCCGCGAAGGTGAACGGCTTGAGCAGATACAACACCACGCCCCGCGCGACCGCCGTCCGCACGACCTCCAGATCGCGGTTCGACGTGACGGCGATGATGTCGGGGCTCGGACGACCGGCGCTCAGGCGCGCGGCGACCTCGAGGCCGTTCGTGTCGGGGAGCCCGATGTCGAGCAGCACCAGATCGACCGGCGTTCCTGCCCGCGCCGCCGACGCGACCGCCCGCACGGCGTCGCTGCCCGTGTGCGCGACGCCCACCACCTCGAATCCGTCCACCCTGCCGACGTATTCGCGGTGGGCCTCGGCGATGAGCGGCTCATCCTCGACGATGAGCACCCGGATCACGACGCGCCCCCGAGGGGGATCTCGGCGACGATCATCGATCCCAGCGACGGTTCGGTGCGCAGTGTGCCACCGTGACGCGCGACGACCTGGGCGACAAGCGCGAGTCCGAGACCGCGCTGCTCGGACTTGGTGGAGTACCCGCGCTGCATGGCCCGGGCCAGCACTTCCGGCGACATCCCCGGTCCGCTGTCGGCGACCTCGACGATCATCGACGAATCCTCCTGGCGCACAGTAACCTCCACCCATGGATCGTCCGACGCATGGGAGGCGTCGATGGCGTTGTCGATGAGATTCCCGACGAGAGTGACGATATCGCGCGCCGGGATCGGCACCGGACCGAGTTCCGTGTCGTCGGTGACGGTCAGTTCCACACCGCGTTCGGCGGCCTCGTCGATCTTGCCGAGCAGCAGGGCCGACAGCGCCGGTTCGTGGACGGCACCGGTCAACCTGTCGATCAGGTGCTGGGACACCGCCAGTTCCTGCGTCGCGAAGGCGACCGCCTCCTCCGGCCGGCCGAGCTCGACCATCGTGATGATGGTGTGCAGGCGGTTCGCCGACTCGTGTGCCTGCGCACGCAGTGACTCGGCGAACCCGCGGACCGAGTCGAGTTCACCCAGGACACCGCGTAGTTCGGTGTGGTCGCGAAGAGTGACGACCGTGCCGATGCGTCGCCGTTTCCACAGCACCGCATCGCTGTTCACCACCAGGACCCGGTCCCGGGTCAGATGCACCTCGTCGCGTGCCTCGTCGGCGACGGCGAGTTCGCGCACCGTCGCGGGCAGACCGTCGAACTCCACCGCGCCGACGGGCTCCAGCCCGAGCAGCCGGCGGGCCTCGTCGTTGACGATGTCGACGCGGGGGGAACCGTCTGCGGTGCCGAACACCAGTAGTCCCTCACCGATCGAGTGCAGGACGGCGTCGTGGTGTTCGTACATGCGCCGCAGCTGGTCGGGATTGAGGCCGAGGGTCTGCCGGCGGAGCCGCCGGGAGATGAGGTAGCCGCCCGCCGCGGTGACCACGAGCCCGGCCGCCACCAGACCGAGGATGCCCGGCAGGCTCCGCACGAAGTTCTCGGCGATCCTCTCCCGCGTCACCCCGACCGACACGAACCCGACGAGCGTGCCGTCGTCGTAGACGGGGGCGATGGTGCGTATCGACGGGCCCAGGCTGCCGGTGTACGTCTCGGTGAACGGCGTGCCCGAGCGGGCCTCGTCGGTGTGACCCGTGTAGGGGAGTCCGATCTGCTCCGGGACCGGGTGTGTCACACGGATACCCTCGGGGTCCACGACGACGACGAAGTCCACCCCGGTCGCCTCACGGATCTGCTCGGCGCGGGGTTGGAGCGCTGCCGTCGGATCAGGAGCGACCAATCCGTCCGAGACCTCCGGGAAGAGCGCGGCGGTCACTGCGATATCCGTCACGGTGCGGCGTGTGGCCTCGTCGGCGTCGCCGCGTTCGTCGACGACGATGAGCGCGCCCGCCACGATCGCTACCACCGTGAACACCACCAGTTGGAGGATGAGCAGCTGGCCCGCCACGCTCATCGGCGGTCTCGCCTCGCGACGGTTCACCGGTCACCTCCCGTGAACACTATGTACACAAACTTCTCCCGCAGTGAGCGGACCACCACCATTTCCCTGTGTGGACGTGATGCCGGTCACCGCCCGGGCGCGGAGAGGCCCTACCAGGGTCCCGTAGTACCCGACCGAACCACGGTCGATTCCCGAGTCCTCGCCGGTGCGTCACCGCATCCCGTTATCCGTGAACATCGCGCGACGAGCCCGCGCATGATCGAAGGGCACTCCATGAGCACCACAACAGTGCGTGGCGAGAAGAGCCGCGACCGTACCCACTGGCTGTACATCGGCGTCATCATCGCTGTCGTCGCCGGTATCGCCGTCGGATGGCTGGCCCCGGAGACGGGCAAATCGCTCGGTGTCCTCGGCACCATGTTCGTCGACCTGATCAAGATGATGATCAGCCCGGTGATCTTCTGCACCATCGTGCTCGGCATCGGGTCGGTCCGGGCCGCGGCGAGTGTCGGCCGGATCGGCGGACTCGCGCTGATCTACTTCGTGGGCATGTCGACCGTGGCACTCGCGATCGGCCTCGGTGTGGGCAACCTGCTCGACCCGGGCTCGGGCCTGACCCTCGACCCGGCCAACGCCGGTTCGGGTGCCGAACTCGCCGAGAAGGCGCACGCGGCCGGCGGCACCGTCGACTTCATCGCGTCGATCATCCCGACTTCCCTGCTCTCCGCACTGACCGCAGGCAGTGTCCTGCAGACCCTGTTCGTGGCGCTGCTCGTCGGCTTCGCGATCCAGGGCATCGGCAAGTCGGGTGAACCGATCCTCCGCGGCATCGGCCACCTGCAGAAGCTCGTCTTCCGCATCCTGACGATGATCCTGTGGCTCGCCCCGATCGGTGCGTTCGGCGCCATCGCCAACGTCGTCGGTCAGACCGGACTGAGCGCGGTCCTGCAGCTCGGTGTGCTGATGATCGCCTTCTACCTCACGTGCGTCGTGTTCGTCTTCGGCGTCCTCGGATCGCTGCTGCGGGCCGTCGCCGGTGTCTCGGTGTTCAAGCTCGTGAAGTACCTCGCCCGCGAGTACCTGCTCATCTTCGCGACGTCGTCGTCGGAGTCCGCGCTGCCGCGCCTGATCGCCAAGATGGAGCACCTCGGTGTCCAGCGCACCACCGTCGGCGTGGTCGTGCCCACCGGCTACTCGTTCAACCTGGACGGCACCGCGATCTACCTGACGATGGCCGCTCTGTTCGTCTCCGACGCGATGGGCAGCCCGCTGAACATGGGCGAGCAGCTCTCGCTCCTGCTGTTCATGATCGTCGCCTCGAAGGGTGCGGCCGGGGTCACCGGTGCCGGGCTGGCGACGCTGGCCGGCGGTCTGCAGAGTCACCGTCCCGACCTGCTCGACGGCGTCGGCCTGATCGTCGGTGTCGACCGGTTCATGTCCGAGGCGCGAGCCGTCACCAACTTCTCCGGCAATGCCATCGCGACCCTGCTCATCGGCACCTGGACCCGGTCGGTGGACCGTGAACGCGTCGACGAGGTGCTCAGCGGACGGTTGCCGTTCGACGAGAGCATGATGATCGACGATCACGAGCCCGCTCCCGAGCGCGAACCGGCGAAGCTGGAGAAGGTCTCCGTCTGATCCGGCATCCGCTACGACAATGGCTGTCCGCTACGGAAATTTCCGTAGCGGACAGCCATTTCTGTAGCAACCAGGAGCCGGCGGCGACAGCAGATCTACGCGCCGGCGGCGACGAAACGCTGGTGCAGTTCGCCGATGCCTTCGATCCAGCTGTCGAGCTGTTCACCGGCGCGCAGGTAGCGCTGCGGGTCGCGGCCCATGCCCACCCCGGCGGGTGTGCCGGTGAAGATCACGTCGCCCGGGTACAGGGTGACGTTGCGCGACAGCTCGGCGACCAGCGCGGGGACGGAGAAGATCATCTCCCGCGTGCGGCCCTTCTGGACCTCCTCGCCGTCGATCGCGCACCCGAGTTCGAGATCGTCCGGGTCGGCGAACTCGTCGGGGGTGACGAGCCACGGACCCTGCGGAGCGAAGCCCTGATACGACTTGGCGAGACCGAACTGGGGCGCCGGTCCGCGCATCTGGGCGACGCGTTCGGAGATGTCCTGCCCCGCCGTCAGGCCCGCGACGTACGACCAGGCGTCTGCTGCGTCCACGTCGCGTGCCTCCCGACCGATGACGGCGACGAGTTCGATCTCCCAGTCGACGTTGCCGCCGTCCGGGATCGTGACCTCGGAGTCGGGGCCGGTGAACGCGGAGACGTACTTGGTGAACACCGGGGGCAGATGTGTGGGGGCCTCGAAGCCCGATTCGGCGGCGTGGTCGTCGTAGTTCAACCCGACCGCGAAGACCTGACGGGGCGCGGGGGAAGGGGCGCCGAGCCGGGCACGGTCGATCGCAGCGTGATCGGTGACGTCCGCGTCCGCTGCCCACGCCCGCACCTCGTCCCACGACTCGTAGATCGAGGTGAGGTCCGGTCCGAACCGGCCGTCGGACGCGGTGGCGATGTCGATGCCCCGCTCGTTGCCGGAGTCACCGACGACGAGGACGGCTCGGTTGTCGAGGTTGGCGATGCGCATGTGTTCTCCTCGAGGGACTGGAAGGCGTTACCGGGCGTCGGGCCCGAACAGTGCGGACAGGTCGATTCGATCATCCGAGGCCAGGATCGCGCGCACTCGGGACAGCAAGGCGTCGGCGGACTCCCCGAAACCTGCATGTCGCAGGTTCGCCACGAACTTGGCGTCGACGTCGGCGCGTCCGGCGGGCACGCCGCGAGGGTCACCCCACGGATGGTCGATACGGTCGGCACGGGTTCGTCCGTCGTCCGCTCGGATCTCGAGATGCGCCGCGGTCAACGGGAACGATGCCTGGGCTGCGGGCCGGAGACGGACGAGGCGCGCGATCCGGAGAACCTCCGGGTCGTTGCGGAACGGGTCGTCGAAATGGGCGGGCACCGGTCGTCCTCGGACCAACGCGTTCGCAGTCTGGAACCGGAAGCCGAACAGGGCCGCCGGCCGGGACACCTCCGCGCCCTCGACCGGGAGGTCCAGGGGCGAGCCGATGTGGTGCGGATGGACGGTGAGGGTGACCTCCCGGATGGTGCTCGGGTCGGCGACCTCGCGGAGGTTCCTGGCGACGTCGATCGGACCGTGTGTGAACCGGCAACCCGGGTAGGGCTTGACGATGCGGTCCCCGAAGTACACCTCACCGAGGCCGGCCGTCACCGAGGACTCGGCGGGGAGCCCTGCGCCGTACGTGCGGAACAATCCGAAGCGACCGTCCAACGCGCCGTCGCCACCTGCATAACCGTGCCGGGCCAGATCGGCGGCCTCGACGCCGTCGCGTGCGGCGAGTCCTTGCACGAAGGTGAACGCATCACTGTGCTCGTCGATGGCCTGGAAGGTTCCCGACACCTGCTGGAGCACCAGTCCCCATGCTTGCACCAGTTCGTCCGCACTCAGGTTCCACAGCCGGGCGGCGACGACGGCCGAGGCGAACCGATTGATGAGGCCGGGGTTGTCCCATCCGGTCCCGGGGACGAATTCGAGTGCTCTGCTGATCCGTGCGGCCACGTCGTCGGCGACGACGAGGGCTTCGAGCATCGCCCGTGCCGAAGCGCCACAGTCCTCGGCCAGGGCGACGGCCACGGGAACGGTCGTCTCCGAGATGTGGGACCAGATCGGTGACGCCCCGTCGAACGGGGTCAGGGGGCCGAAGTCGTAGGCGCGGGAGAGAAGCGCATTGGCGTAGGACGCCGCGGCAGGCCCGACCTTTCCGTCCTCGAGCGGGACGGAGGACCGGCCGGGCGCGGAGTTACGGGCGACGAGTGCTGCGGCCCGGCGGGTCGAATCGACCCGTGTGCCTGCGACCATGCAGCCCAGCGTGTCCACGACCCGATCGAGAAGGTACTGATCGTGCGGAGACTCGAAGGCCGCGTCCGGGGTCGCTTCGACGGCATGGGACGCCAGGGTGCGTGCGAGATTCACAGTGGAGGATCTCCTGATGTCTCTGCGAGCGAGCGGAGCCCCGGCGCATGCCGACGGCTCCGCTCGCTCGGGGGGATCCCTACTTGGAGACCAGATCGTTCGGCGCGGCGACGGGTCCGTCGATCGCGGACTCCTCACGCTGCTGGATCCGGCCCAGGGTCACGATGCAGATCGTGCCGACCGCCAGCGGGACCGCCATCAGGTAGAAGAGGTTGCCCGCGGTCCAGCCGCTCTCGAGCAGGAAGCCGGTGCCGATCGGGGAGACGATCGAGACCAGGCGGCCGACGCCGACCATCCAGCCGACACCGGTGCCGCGCAGCGAGGCGGGGTAGACCGTCGGGCCCACGGCGTAGAAGCCGGCGACCGAGCCGACCGCGACGATGCCGAGGAAGATGCCGAGGGTGATCGCGAGCCATCCGACTCCGAAGGCCGCGCCGTAGACGGCGTAACCGATCGCGCCGAGACCGAGGGTGGTCATGAGGATGT
The DNA here is from genome assembly GCF_035918275.1 of Rhodococcus sp. PD04. NCBI lineage: Bacteria > Bacillati > Actinomycetota > Actinomycetes > Mycobacteriales > Nocardiaceae > Rhodococcus > Rhodococcus sp. PD04. The sequence continues at coordinate 780,118 of NZ_CP142143.1, forward strand.
TGCGGGGGATCCATCGGAACGCGGCGGCCGCGAACAGGAGGCTGCCGATGATGCCGCCGAGGTTGAGGACGGTGCCGACGGTGGTGCCGCTCTGTACGTCGCCGGTCGATTCGGCGACCAGCTTGGGGATCCACGAGTTCGCGAAGTAGTAGGCGGCCATCAGGCAGGCGTAGGCGAGCCACAGGGCGAGGGTCTTGATGCCGGTGGTGCCGGTGAAGATGGCGCCGAGGCGGGCGTTGTGACGATCCGCGGGGGTCTGCTCGGGCAGTTCCTTCAGCGCCGGATGCCCCATCTTGCCGAGCATCGAATTGATGCGTTCGAGGGCGTTCTTCGGGCGGCGTGCGACCAGGAAGTCGATCGACTCGGGCAGTGCGGCCCACGCGAGGACGAGCAGCACCACGCTCAGCACGGTGCCGACGACGAACAGGTTCTTCCAGTCGGCGGGATCGAACAGGCCGGCCACGACACCGGCGAGAGCGGCACCGATGGGGAAGCCGGTGGCGTAGATGCCGACGACGGTGCCGCGACGCTTCTCCGAGGCGAACTCGGAGACGTACGCGTTGAGCTGGGACATGGCACCGATGCCGAGGCCGGTGAGCACACGGGCGACGATCATCGTGGCGACATTGGGGCTGATCACCGCGAGTACCATGCCCACCACGACCATGCTCATCGACACGATGGTCAGGGTGCGGCGCCCGTAGCGGTCACCGAACGGGCTGAACAGGATCGCGCCGGCGGCCATGCCGAAGAGGCTGCCGCTGAGAACGATCCCGAGGGTGCCGGAGCTGACGCCCCATTCGTCCGACATCGGCTTCGCGGCGAACGACATCACCGCGATCTCGAATCCGTCGAGAATGATCAATGCGAGTGCTATGGCGATCGCGCGGATCTGCAAGGGCGTCATCTTCGACGCCCTGATATCAGCCAACACATCCATCGTTAGATTCCTTCACTTTGGTCGCGCTCGAGGAGCGAAGCTCCGAGCTGAGACGACACCACGCCAGGTGGCGGCAGTCACATAGTGCAGTCGGGGTCCGCTGTGATCACAGTCACCGGTGCCACTGGGTGGCATCGTCGGCCGGTGTGCCGCAACGGGATCCCGACGGCTGCCGCAGGGCGATCTCGACGACCGCCGCCGACTGCTCGATTCGATGGATGTAATCGAGTATGTCTGCGCCCGAAGTGCTCTCGGGAAGCCTCGACAAGCGCAGAACCATGACGACATTACCCTCCGGGTCGTGGACGGGCACGGAGAGCTGGAGCGGCGTGTACGTCGCCACGGGATCGATCTCCGCCGGCTCGTGGTGGGCCGACATCCGCTGCAGGGCGTCGATGAGTCTCTGTTCGTGCTCCGGCGTACGGTCCGGCGTGCTGAAGGCGTCGACGAGTTCGTCGAGCGTGTGGGTGTCGACCTCGCCCGAGAGGGTCACCGACCATCCGCGTTCCTGCACGCGTCGCAGCTGGAGCTCCGCCGCCTCGCGGATCTCCGGCGACCGGCGCGGCACGCGGTCGAGCCAGTCCTCGCTCGACGGGGCGCCGCGGTGGCCGACCATGAGGGAACCGAGCGGCGGGACGAACGGCAGACGGGTGCCGGGCATCGTCGAGTGACTTGCACCGTCGGCGCTCGCCGTCGCCACGAAAGCGAATTCGTCACCGAGTGGGGCGAGCAGGCTGACCTCCACCCCGAGTTCGGTGGCGAGGAGCTCCATCTCCTGACGTCCGCACTCCGCCGTCCGGATGGCGGCGGCGAGGGAGCGGTAGTCCGAGGCCATCAACGATCCCGGTGTGAACCGACCGTAGCCCCGCTGGAAGAACAACAGCGGCAGGCAGTTCCGCTCGGTCGCCAGTTCCCGCACCGCGCCGAGGACGAAGTAGTGGTCACCGGCGTCGACCACGTCCGCCCACTCGCATTCGATCCACGCCGTCGTGCCCTCGAGAATCGGTGCACCGGTGGGGGACTCGCGCCAGTCGACGCCCTCGAACTTGTTCTCCCGCCGCATGAATGCCCCGCACACGTGTTCCTGGTCGGCGGCCATGATGTTGACGCAGAAGGTACGCGACTCGCGCAGTGCGGCGAAAGTGTACGACGACTTCATCGGCATAAACGACACCAACGGTGGGTCCATCGACACTGAGTTGAACGTCCCGACCACCATGCCGAGCGGCGTGCCGTCGGCTGCGCGTCCGGTGACGATGGCGACGCCGGTGGGGTAGCTGCCCAGGACGTGCCGCATGTGCTGGGGGTCGATGGGCGCGGCGACCGGAAGGTCGGCGAGCGTGGTTGCGTCAGACATCTGACGTAGTCCTTTCGGCGACCGGCGTCCTTTCGGGGACCGGCGTGGACGGAACGGGGACGATCTCGGCGGGATCGTCGAGACGGGACAGTCGCAGGTCGCGCGGTCCGAAACGCAGGACCACGGCCGCGACGACCAGCAGCAGCGCGGAGAGTCCGACGGTGGGCCGCAGGCCGATCAGGTCGGCGACCGCGCCCTGCAGAGCAGCACCGAGGGCCACCGAACCGGTGTAGACCATCACGCTGACCGACAGCACCCGTCCCCGGATGTGGTCGGCGACGAGCACCTGTACGGTGCTCTGCCCGATGGTGAGGGCGAGGAGGAAGAAGACGCCCACGCCGACGGTGGCGGCGGTGGCCGTGGCCGTCGTCGGGGCGATGGCGAAGAGCGCCAGCGTGATTCCGAAGCCGAGGAAGGCGACGAGGGCGACGGTCGACCGGCCGACGCGGCGCAGGGCACGTCCCAGCAGGGGGATGCCGGCCATGGTGCCGATGCCGAGCCCCAGGTTGAGGGCGGCCAGGCCCAGCTCACCGCTGTCGAAGACGTCCTCGGAGAACGTGATCACGTGCTGGAAGATCGGCATGCCCAGAGTGCCCGTTACCAGGACGACGGTCATCGCGGTGAGCACTCCCGGGGTGGATCGGGTGTAGCGCAGTCCCTCGACGAAGCGCCCGCTCTTCCTGTTGCCCCGAGCGGCGGGGGCGGGGGCGTTGACGGGTTTCGCGACGACCAGCGCCACGACGACGGAGAGCACCATGACGAAGGTGACCGCGAACGCGACCGCCGGTCCCCACCAGTACAGGACGACACCGGCCACAGCGGGCCCGAACGATCGCGCGAGGTTGAACTGGATCGTGTTCAGCGACGCGGCGGAGGCGAGCGAACCGCGCGGCGCATAGTCGTTGGTCAATGCCTGCCAGCTCGGCATCGACACGCCTTGCGCGATTCCGGTGAGCACGGCGAGGCCGAGCAGCAGCCACGGCGAGTGCCATTCGGCGAGCCAGCAGACGCAGATGGCCAGGGCCACGAGGGAACGCATCAGCTGCATCCACAACACGAGCAACCGCCGGTCGACCCGGTCGGCGAGCGCACCCGCGTAGGGCCCGAGCACCATGATCGGAACGAACTGCGCCGCGGTGGCGAGACCGACCCACGCGGCCGACCCCGTGATCTGGAAGAGCACGAAGGGAACGGCCAGCGACTGGAACCACCCGCCGGTGTTGGTGAGGAAGGCGCCGGTCAGGAAGACCACGAAGCCGCGGTGCCGCAGCGCTTCGAACATGGTGTGCTCGTCCTTTCCTCCGGTACGGGACCGGAATGACGAGGAGGCGCGACCGGGGTCCGGCCGCGCCTCCCGACCGTTGATCAGCTGTAGAGGCGTGCGGAGCGCTCGCGGGCGCCGGCGCGGTCCTCGTCGCTGAGCAGGAAGGCGGCCGCCGCCGGGTTGCCCATCTCGAGGTTCGCCGCGGTCGCGGCGGCGAAGTCGGTGTTCTGGGTGAAGTGCTGGCGGGCCACGATCAGGTCGCGGTAGATGCGCGAGAGCGGGTTGGCCTCGTGCACGACGCTGGCCGACATCGACGGCATCAGCTGCTGCGGGACGTTCAGCGCGGCCTCGGCGGTGCGCGCCATGTCGTAGATGCCGCGGGCGGCCTCGAGATCGCCGGGGATCTCGAAGTTCTCGGCCTGCTCGAAGCCCTTGCGCAGCCACCGCAGAGCGGTCTCCTGCTGGTCGGACAGGCGCACGCGCACGTCGTTCATGCGCAGCAGTTCCACGCGGTCCTCGCTGAGCTTCTGGTTGTCGAAGCGGCGGGTGAACTTCTTCAGCTGGGCGACGTACTCGTCGTAGAAGGCCCAGGCCGCACCGAGGGCGGGCGCACCGGCGACGAGGTTGTAGAGGTAGCCCTGCGGGATCCGGTAGAGCGGGTCGACGTTCTGCTTCAGGCCGGGACCTGCCTGGGCGAGCAGGATCTGGCGGTCGAGCACGCGGTGCGCCGGCACGAAGACGTTCTTCAGTGCGACCGAGCGCGAACCGGTGCCGCGCATGCCGAGCACGAACCAGTCGTCGATGATCTCGGCCTCGGACAGCGGCACGACGAAGTTGTGCATGATCGGCTTGCCGTCGACCTCGACCGACGCGCCGAGGATCACCCACTGGGCGTGCGTGATTCCCGAGGAGGACTTCCACGATCCGTCGAGGATGTAGCCGCCCTCGACCGGCGTCGCCTTGCCGTGCGGCGCGTAGGACGAGGAGAGCAGCGTGGTCGGATCGTCGAGGAACAGCTCGTCCTGGAGCTGTTCGGTCATGTGCGAGACCTCCCAGCTGTGGACACCGAGCAGCATGAGGACCCAGCCGGTCGAGGTGCAGGACTTCGACACCTCGATGACCGCCTCGACGAAGTCGGCCGGGTGGGCCTCCTCGCCGCCGTACCGCGCGGGCTGCAGCGCCCGGGTCAGGCCGCAGTCGATCATCGCCTGCACGGCCTCGGGGGCCACCGTGCGCTGCTGGTCGTTCTGGACGGCGTACTCGGCGACGATCGGGGCGATCTGCCGGGCGCGCTCGACGAGGGAGAGACCGGTGGCGGTGACGGGGGGTTCGGCGTAGGTGGTCATCGGGGTGCTCCTTGATGCGAGAGTGGGCGAAGAGGTATCGGGGTCAGCGTGCGGACAGGGCGTCGGCGGGCACGTCGACCAGCTCGGGGTGGGGGGCGCGGCGGGTCGAGATGCCGGCGGCCTGCGCGGTCTCCCAGGAGACCTTGCCGTCGCGGAAGAACTCCAGGAAGACCTGGTTGTGCAGCTCGGGGCGGTCGGTCTGGCCCTGGTGGCCGGTGTTCTCGGGGTAGAAGAACTGCACCTTCGGCAGTGCGTCCTCCTGCAGGTGGGCGGCCTCGACGGCGTAGAGCACGTCCTTGTCGCCGAACATCGCGATGCCCGGGATGGAGATCCGGTCGAGCCGGCCCGTGGTGGTGAGGCGGAGCAGCTCGTCGGGGTCGGTCGGGCGCAGGACCCGGCCCATGTTGGCGTCGTAGTACTCCTGGTTGCGGTTCGCGGCCGCGGTACGCATGGTGACCAGCTCGTCGGTGACGCCGGACGGGTCGACGACCATCGACTCGATCATCGCGCGCATCATCGTCTCGGAACCGTCGTAGGTGCCGCCGCTGCCGGGCAGCGGTCCGTTCTTCGCCCGGTTGTCCACCGCGCGCATCTCGTCGCGGGTGACCAGGTCGCCGATCATGCCGGCGATCACCGCGAAGCGCTCGACCCGCTCCGGGTGTGCGACAACGTAGTTGACGGTGTTCTGGCACCCCATCGAGTTGCCGCCGAGGCAGAAGGTGTCGAGTGCGACAGCGTTGACGAAGTCCTGCAGGAAGTCGACCTGCCCGCCCTGTCCGTACGCGTAGAAGCGTCCGGGATCCTCCGTCAGGCCGAAGCCGGGGAAGTCGGGGCAGTAGACGCGGAAGCCGTGGGCGCCGAGAAAGGGTGCCATGTAACGGAATCCGGCCGAACCGGAGCTACCGGGGATGCCACCGTGCAGCAGGACGACGGCGGGACCGCTCTCGCCCGAGGTCGAGTAGTGGGCCTTGACGCCCGTCTGCAGCCGGACGTAGCGGCTGAGCAGTCCCGGAACGTGAATCTCCTGGTCGTCGGTCAACGACACGGTGTCCTCCTCGATGTTGCGTGCATCACGTCGTGAGCAGCAGTGTGTGACGGGTTCTCGGATAGGGGCCATCGCGAGGTGCCACTGTTCGGCACCGGCGTCCGGTCCTCGCCGGACGGGCTCGACGGGGTCCGTCAGCCGACGCGCTGATGTCCCCAGAAGTGGGCGGCGTTCCACCGGCCGGGAACCCAGGTGTCCTCGTCGATCTCGAGTCCGCCGTAGCCGTACTCCATCTCCCAGCCGGACGGTGTCTTGACGTAGTACGAGATCATCTCGTCGTTGGTGTGCTTGCCGAGCGTGGCGCCCAGCGGCGCGGCTCCCTCGAGGATCCGGTCGTAGGCGCGTCCGACCGTGTCGAGGTTGTCGACCTGCACCATGAGGTGGCCGAGGCGCGGGCCGAAGCCGGGGCGGTGGGCGAAGGCCACCGAGTGGTGGCGGGGATTGCAGTGCAGGAAGGTGCCCGGGTCCGGGCCGATGTCGATGTAGTCGCTCAGGCCGAGGCCGAGGATGTCCATGTAGAGCTCGCGGAAGGGAGCCGACTCGCTGACCGCGAACATCACGTGGCCGATGCCCATGCCCTCGGTGACGAAGCGCGCGCCGGTCGGGGAGACGAACGGCGTCGACTCGCGGTGCTGGCCGTAGTAGACCTCGATGCCGTGGCCGTCCGGGTCGGTGAAGGCCAGGTAGTCGGTCACCTGGCGGTAGGCGGCCTCCTCGGGGCTCGCACGGTGGGTGGAGTAGCCGTGGTCGATCAGCGCCTTCTCGAGGGCTTCGATGTCCTCGGGTCCACGCACCTCCCAGCCGACGGCGTCGATGTGCTCGACCTCGCCGCGGTGCAGGTCGATGCGCCAGGCCCGCTCGTCGAGGCGGAGCTTGAGCCTGTCCTCGGTGTGCTCCACGATCTGCATTCCGTGGACGTCCGCAGCGAAGACCTTCCAGGCTTCGATGTCCCTCACGGTCGCGACCAGGTAACCGAATGCGCGGACCCGTCCCATCTTTCCTCCTGATTGCCTGCGTTCTGTGGACCGATTACCTGCCGCTCGGGGCGGGGTCGTGTCCGGCGATGGATGACAGAGTGGCCCCGGTCACGCCGCGGTGGCACGGATCGTGTGCCACGGCGTGAAACCGTCACGCGGTTCCGTCAGGTGGCACGGCCGGATTGCGCGGGCAGGCCGTGTGGTCTGCACCATGGTCGCCATGACCGCACTCTCGCCGGCCCCGGCACCGTGGGACGAAGCCCCCAAGCAGGTGGCACTGCACACGGTCGCGAACATGCTGTTCAACGCCGGACTGACCGGGCGCCCGGCCCGAGCCGCCGACGAACTGCTCGCGCCCTACGCCGAACAGGGTGCCGAGGACGTGGCCGTCACCAATTTCCGGCGTGGAACCGACGAAGGGTGCCGGGTCGCGGGCCGTGCAGTGACCGTGGTGGACAGCCCTACCGGTGAGGTGGCGGTCGGCGGCTACTACTTCGGCGGTGCGGTACATGCCACCGGCACCGGGATCCCCGACACGCTCCTGGTCCGTCCACGGGTCTCCGCGACGCTCGCGCTGCGCGTCGGGCGACCCCTCGACCGGCCGGACGTGACGGTCGCGGAGGTCCTCGGTGCCGTGGAAGGCGTGCACGCGGCGTTGGTCGTCGCCTGCCCTCGGGTCGGTGAGCCCGCAGGATCGACGGTCCTCGAGTGCATCGCGGACAACGCTCACGCCGGGCACGTCGTCGTCTCCGATACCTGGATCGCGCCGTCCGGTGCCGACCCGACCGGAATCCTCCTGGACGTCGAGGTGGGTGGTGCCACGGCTCTGCACCGGCCGCACCCGGCCGCCTCGCTGCACCTGGTCTCGGCGCTGCGCCGAGCGATCGCGCTGTTCGGGCCGGTGTCCGTCGGAGAGGTGCTCGTCCTCCCGTCGGCCGGTCCGGCACTCGAACTCGGTCCGGGAGCGACTGCGGTGCTGCGTTCACAGGTGTTCGGGACGGTGACGGTCGAGCGGGCGAAGGGGGAGTACGAGGACGGCTTCGAACCCCTGACCCACGCGCACGGCCGGTAGAGGTGACCTCCCCGTGGTGCCGGGGGATGTGGTTGACTTCGACACCTGGGGGTGACCGTCGTCATAGGTGAAAGGCAGTGAACCGTGAGTTCCGGAAACCCTCAGGAATCGGCCGTCAACGTCAAGCCGAGCATCGCCGTCGGCCGTGCGCTCTCACTGCTCGACGCCTTCCTCGACGCCGGGCACACCATGAGCCTGACCGAACTGGCCCAGCTCACCTCGCTGCCGAAATCGACGGCCTTCCGGATCCTCGGGCAGCTAACCGCGAGTGGCCACGTCATCCGCAACGGCAACCAGTACCGTCTCGGCATCAAGATGTTCGAGCTGGGCAACCACTTCGTCCACAGCCGCCCGACCGGGCTCAAGGAGGTCGCCGCACCTCTGCTCGGCGACCTGTTCCTGCACGTCGGGGCCACCGTGGGACTGTCCGTCCTCGAATCGTGGGACGTCATCCTCATCGACCAGATCACGAGTTCACGCAGCCGGATCGTCACGCCCGTCGTCGGAGGCCGGGCCCCGGCCCTGAGCACCGCGTCGGGCAAGGCCCTCGTCGCCTTCCTCGACACCGAGAACCGTGAGAGGGCGGTCGCCCACCACGTCCGGCAGGAGCCGTCCTCGAGCCGCACCGTCCGGCACGCGGGCCGGTTGCGTTCGCAGCTCGCCGAGGTGCGCGAGAACGGTCATTCGTGGGCGTGCGACGAATTCAGCATGGGGATGAGCGCGGTCGCCTCGCCGGTGCTCGTCAACGGCCGGCCGATCGCCGCGGTGAGCGTCTCCGCGGCGACGGGCCGGCTCGACAGGGCGAAGGCCGCAGCGGCGGTCCTGCGCACCTCCCGGCTGATCGCCACGCAGTTCATCCGGGCCCGCGAGCTCGCGCAGGACTACAGCACCTCGGAGCTGCAGTGGGACATCGAGGACGAGTTCGACCGGGTCTCCTGATCGCACTCTCCTGTCGGAGCGATGCGGCATAGTTCGGGGAAGAAGCCACGCAACGCTCTTCAACCGCACAACTTCGGGAGTCGCTGTGAAGAACCGAGCTCGATTCGTCGATGTCGAAGGCCGTCCCGCGATCCGCTTCGAGCGGGAGTACCCGTATCCGCAGGAACGATTGTGGAGCGCGGTGACCGACCCGGCCGAACTCTCCCGATGGTTCCCCGCCGCCGTCGACATCGAACTGCGCGAAGGCGGCACGATCACCTTCGCCGACGAGCCCGGCGCCGAGCCCACGAAGGGCACGATCCTGGCGTGCGAGTCACGCGGCAGCCTGTCCTACACGTGGGAGGGCGACGAACTGGGATTCACGCTGAACCCGACGCCGCAGGGCTGCCTGTTCGTCTTCGTCAACGTCCTCGGCGACCGGGAGACCGCCGCGATGGTCGCCGCGGGCTGGACGGTCTGCCTCGACGAGTTCGACGCCCTGCTGGCAGGCGAACCGCCGTCGCAGGAGGCCGACTCGGAGGCCTGGCGGCCGGTCTACGAGTCCTACATCGCAGAAGGGTTCCCGGCGGGTGCTCCCGTGCCGGGACAAGGAGGGGAGACCTCATGAGCGAGTCCGAGAAGGGCACCGGACCCAAGCTGTTGTCGGGTGGCAACCCGCAGATCCCGAAGGGGATGGGCAGGGAACCGGTCGAGGCCTACATCGCGGCGATGCCCGAGTGGAAGCACGACATCGGCCGACGCCTCGACGAGCTGATCCTCGAGGAAGTTCCCGACGTCCACAACGCCGTGAAGTGGAACCAGCCGCTCTACGGCACCGCCGACGACAGCTGGTTCCTCACGTTCCGCTGCTTCACGAACTACGTGCAGCTGAGTTTCTTCAGGGGGAGTTCGCTCGACCCGCTGCCGGAGAAGGGGTCCAAGCATCCCGAGATGCGCTATCACGACATCCGCCGGCTCGAGGACCTCGACGAGGAGAAGGTCCGGAAGTGGGTTCGGCAGGCCGCCGCGCTCCCGGGGGAGAAGATGTAGCACGCCGATGTTCGGGGGAGTGATCGGGCACACGATAGTTTGGAAGCATGACCACGCCTCTCCAGGACATCCCGATCAACACCCTCACGGGTGAACCCACGAATCTCGGCGCGTACGAGGGCCACGCGGTTCTCGTCGTGAACGTCGCGTCCAAGTGCGGCCTGACCCCGCAGTACACGGCGCTCGAGAAGCTCGCGCAGGAGTACCGCGACCGCGGACTGTTCGTCGTGGGCGTGCCGTGCAACCAGTTCATGGGTCAGGAACCCGGAACGCCGGAGGAGATCCAGGAGTTCTGCTCCACCACCTACGGCGTGACGTTCCCGCTGCTCGAGAAGATCGAGGTCAACGGCGAGAACCGGCATCCGCTCTACGCCGAGCTCACCAAGCACCCGGACGCCTCCGGCGAGGCCGGCGACATCCAGTGGAACTTCGAGAAGTTCCTCATCGCCCCCGACGGCACGGTCGCCGCGCGCTTCCGTCCCCGCACGGAACCGGATGCGCCCGAGATCCTCGACGCCCTCGAAGAGATCCTGCCGGCCTGACATGTTCGGCACAGAAGCGCGGGACGCGCTGTACGACATCATCCGCATGCGTCGCGACGTCCGTGCAGAATTCAACGGGGAACGGCTCGACGAGGACACGCTGATGCGCATCCTGCGGGCCGCCCACCACGCACCCAGTGTCGGCAACACCCAGCCCTGGGACTTCGTCGTCGTGCAGGACGAACAGCGACTGAAGGAGTTCGCCGAGCACGTCGCCGGTTGCCGACAGGCGTTCGCCGACTCGCTCCCCGAGGACCGGAAGAGCACCTTCGACCCCATCAAGATCGAAGGCATCGTCGAATCGGGGACCGGCGTCGTCGTCACCTACGACCCCGAACGCGGCGGCAAGCACATCCTCGGCCGCCACACCATCGACGAATCCGGCCTGTTCTCGGCCGTGCTGGCGATCCAGAACCTGTGGCTCGCCGCGACCGCCGAGGGACTCGGCGTGGGATGGGTGTCGTTCTACGAGGAGGACTTCCTCGCCGACTTCGTCGGAGTGAGCGCACCCGTGCGTCCCATCGCGTGGCTGTGCGTCGGCCCGGTCACGCGACTCCAGGAAATACCCGACCTCGAACGGTTCGGCTGGCGCAAGGGTCGTCCGCTCGAGGAGGCCGTGCACCGCGACAGGTTCGCGGCGCCGGGCGACCGGGAGGCCTGATCCGACGGGTGGCGGCCGGTTCGTGAGTGCACGAACCGGCCGCCACCTACTGTTCTCACAGGTCGGTCGCCACCTGCCGCTTCACAGGCCGGTTGCCACCTGCTGTTCTCACAGGTCGGTTGCCACCTTCCAGGCACTGTGGATGGCGCCCTCGATGTAGTCGACCCGACCCGCGTCCCCGACGACGCGGACGTCGATGCCCGAGCCGGCCAGCTCGTCGGCGAGCGGTGCCGCCGCCGACACCCCGGACGCGACGACGACCATCCGGGCGCGCACCGATTTCGTCTCCCCACCGACCGTGAACTCCACCGTCTTCCGCGTGATGCGCTGAACGGTCGCATTGCGGTGCACCTCGACGCCCACCTCGCGCGCGTGTTTGACGGCGGTCCACCGGCGCGGCATTGCCATCGGCACCCCGAGCTGCTGACCTTCGGCGAGCAGCGTCACCCGGCTGCCGCGTTCGGCCATGAACTCGGCCAGCTCCAGACCGACGAGCGACCCGCCGATCACGACGACGTCCTTCGCCATCGGCAGGAAACGCAGGAACCGCCGGCTCAGATCGCGGATCCTCCGAGGGCTGGTGGTGATACCGGCGAGCCTGCCTACCCGGCCCATCACCCGCAGCACCGGGGACTGATCGGAGACGTCGCCCGCACCCGTCATGAGCGCACGCATGCTGTCGCCGGTGTGCACGTGCGGAAGGTCCCCGCCCGGCACGGTGGGACGTTCCCGCACGGCGCCCGTCGCGACGACCACCACGTCCGGCTCCAGGGCGCGGATCGATGCGGCGGTGGCCTCGGTGCCGAGCCGCACGTCGATGCCGAGGCGGGTGACCTCGGCCGTCAGCCATTTCAGCAGCCGCTCGTTGTCGGGGGTGGTGAGGGTCGAGAACCACAGGGTCCCGCCTAGCCGGTCGGTCTTGTCCAGGACGGTGACGCGGTGCCCGCGCTCGGTGGCGACCCGCGCCGCCTCGAGACCGCCCGGACCGGCACCGACCACGACGATGTGCTTCGGCGCCGCAGTGCGGACGAACGGCACGAGTGTCTCGTTGCCCAGCGCCGGATTGACCGCGCAGATGGGCGTGGCGTCCCAGAAGTTCTCCTGCACGCACACGTAGCAGTTGATGCACGGGCGGATCTGTTCGCTGCGCCCCTGCTTCAGCTTGGCGACGAGCGCGGGATCGGCCAGCAACTGACGTCCCATCGCGACGAAGTCAGTGACGCCCTCGGCGATCATCCGCTCGCCGACCTCCGGCAGCATGCGGCCGACGGTGATGACGGGGATCGACACCGCACGCTTGATGACCGCGGCCTCGGAAGTGTAGAAGCCGACCTTGTCCGGCAGCGGGCCGTCGGTGAAGTTCGCGAACGCGTTCAGTGCGGTGCCCGTGACGTGGAGAGCGTCGGCGCCGGCCTGCTCGAACAGCACTGCGGCAGCGGCGGATTCCTCGACGGTCAGGCCGTCCGTCTCACCGTATTCCTGCCCTGCCAGGCGCACGATGACGGCGAGGCGGTCGCCGACCTCGGCCTTGACCGCGCGGATCACCTCGCAGGTCAGCCGGGCCCGGTTCTCCAGCGACCCGCCGTATTCGTCGGTGCGCTGGTTCGTGTAGCGGCTGAGGAAGGCGCCGAGCACGTAGTTGTGGGCGGCGTGGATCTCGACGGCGTCCGCTCCGGCGGCAGCGACCCGGCCCGCTGCCTCGGCGAACATGCGGATCAGCCACTGGATATCGGTTTCGGTGGCTTCGTTGTAGGTGGCCTGCTTGCCGCCCTGGATCGCAGCCATGCGCTGCAGCTCCTCGGGGGTGCAGTCCGCCATCGCGCTCATGTCGCTCGGCGGCTTCGGGATGCTCGGTACCAGTTGCGGACGGCCCTGCAGGGTGTCGATGCGAGCGACCTTGCCGTGATGCACCATCTGCACGCACAGCTTGCTGCCGGCCTCGTGGACGGCGTCGGCCAGCGCACGGAGACCGGGGATGAACCGGTCCTCGGACAGGCCGGGTTCCTTAGTGCTGGCGCATCCCGCCGGATAGGCGACCGCGCAGCATCCGGTGACGATCAGCCCGGTGCCTCCGGCCGCGCGGGCGACGAAATGGTCGATGTCGCCCTGTTCGATCTCCCCGTCCTCGCAGAGGTTCATGTCCATGGCGGGCATCACCACTCGGTTGTCCAGGGTGATCGGCCCGATGGTGCCGGGGGAGAGAAGGCGCGTATAGGTCTGGTTCGGGACTGCCACGCCCGGACGGTATGCCCGGCTCGATGTGGCCGTCGACACTGTCCCGATGAACGGGATGCGGATTGCCGGCCCGAGTCTTCATCCGGACTTCCCGGCAGGGCAGGACGCCGTTCACCCGGGTGCAGCAGGCTCGGGGTCATGAGCGGACGGATGATCGTGTCGGTGTCGGGGATCCGGGACGTCACGCGCGACCTCGTGGACGCCTTTGCCCGTGAGACGGATGCGCGCGGAGTGCCGTTGTCATTGTTCGTCGCACCCCGCCTCGAGGACCACTACCGCCTCGCGCGGGATCCGGCGACGCAGGAATGGCTGCTCGAGCGACGCGAGGGCGGCGACGCGATCGTGCTACACGGTTACGACCAGGCGGCGACGAAGCGACGTCGCGCCGAGTTCGCGACGCTGCCCGAGCACGAAGCACGGTTGCGCCTGCTCGCCGCCGACCGCGTGCTCGAGGAGACCGGACTCCGCACCCGGCTGTTCGCACCACCGCGATGGCGCGCGTCGCCGGGCGCAGTGGCAGCACTTCCGCAGGTCGGTTTCCGGATGATGGCGGACAACGCCGGCATCCACGACCTGGTAACGGGCACCGTGACGAAGGCGCGGGTGTACGGCCTCGGCGACGGTGCGGGGTCGGACGTGTGGCGATGCCGCGCGATGGTGATGGGCGCGTCGCGGACGGTGCGGCGCGGAGAATTGCTGCGTCTGGCGATCGCCGCTCCCCGGCTCGCCGAGTCCGGACCCCGCCAGGCGATCCTCGACGCTGTCGACCTCGCGCTGCACCACGGTGCCGAGCCGACCGTCCACGCCTGGCGGCCGCGCCCGTCGAACAGTCGCGTGGCGTGATCCCGCCGGGCCCGCCGGTGCTCCCGGTCGCCGCATCCGCTCGGTAATGTTGGCGGCCATGGACGCTGACGTGATCGTGGTGGGGGCGGGACTCGCGGGGCTCGTGGCGGTCGGTGAACTGATCGACGCCGGCCGCAAGGTTCTGCTGGTCGATCAGGAGAACTCGAACAACATTGGTGGGCAGGCCTTCTGGTCGTTCGGTGGGTTGTTCTTCGTCGACAGTCCCGAACAGCGACGACTCGGGATCAAGGATTCCTACGAACTCGCCCTGCAGGACTGGATGGGCACCGCCGGCTTCGACCGCGAGATCGAGGACCGCTGGCCGCGGCGCTGGGCCCAGGCCTACGTCGAGTTCGCCGCGGGGGAGAAGCACGCCTGGCTCAAGCAGCGCGGGCTGAAGATCTTCCCGATGGTCAACTGGGCCGAACGCGGCGGATACGACGCTGCAGGGCACGGCAACTCGGTCCCGCGATTCCACATCACCTGGGGCACCGGTCCGGGCCTCGTCGAGATCTTCGAGCGCAAGCTCCGCGAAGGCGTCGAACGCGGACTCGTCACGCTGAAGCACCGCCACCGGGTCGACGAACTCGTCGTCACCGACGGCGCCGCCACCGGTGTGCGCGGGGCGATTCTCGAACCCACCGACGCGGCGCGCGGCGTGGCGTCCTCCCGCACCGTCGTCGGGGACTTCGAGTTCTCCGCCGGAGCCGTCATCGTCACCTCCGGCGGTATCGGCGGCAACTACGACCTCGTGAAGAAGAACTGGCCGAAGCGGATGGGGGAGCCGCCGAAGCACATGCTCAGTGGTGTGCCCGCGCACGTCGACGGCCGGATGCTCGAGATCACCGAGAAGGCCGGCGGGAACATCGTCAACCGCGACCGCATGTGGCACTACACCGAGGGCATCACCAACTACGACCCGGTGTGGCCCGAGCACGGCATCCGTATCCTGCCCGGCCCGTCGTCGCTGTGGCTCGACGCCACCGGTAAGCGGTTGCCGGTGCCGTTGTTCCCCGGCTTCGACACGCTCGGCACCCTCGAGTACATCGTGAGCACGGGCTACGACCACACCTGGTTCGTGCTCGACCAGAAGATCATCGAGAAGGAGTTCGGGCTCTCCGGTTCCGAGCAGAACCCCGACCTCACCGGGCGCAGCCTCCGCCTGCTGCTGCAGCGGGTCAAGTCGGGTGCACCCGGACCGGTCGAGGCATTCAAGGAGCGCGGGGTCGACTTCGTCGTCCGCGACACGCTCGCCGATCTCGTCGCGGGCATGAACGAACTCACCCCCGAGGCGCCGCTCGACTACGAGCAGGTGCGTTCGGTGGTCGAGGCCCGCGACCGCGAGATGGACAACAAGTACACCAAGGACCTGCAGGTCGCGGCGGTTCGCTCGGCGCGCGCCTACGCACCCGATCGCGTCGTCCGCATCGCCGCGCCGCACCGGATCCTCGACCCCAAGGCCGGCCCGCTCATCGCGGTCAAGCTGCACCTGCTCACCCGTAAGACGCTCGGCGGACTCGAGACCGACCTGTCCTCGCGCGTGCTGCGGTCGGACGGGTCGGTCTTCGACGGCCTGTTCGCGGCCGGTGAGGTCGCCGGATTCGGTGGCGGCGGCGTCCACGGCTACCGGTCGCTCGAGGGCACCTTCCTCGGCGGGTGCATCTTCTCGGGCCGGGCGGCGGGTCGCGCCGCCGCCCGCTGAACCATCTCCGCAGCGTCAGACCTCGACGCCGTCCTCGTGCGGCAGCACGCGGAACTCGGTGCCCTCCGGCGCCATCTCGCTGTACCGGCCGTAGAAGATGCCGCGACCGTTGTCGTTGACGATGCCCTGGTGGATCGGCACGGCGACCCGCGGGTTCACCGCGCGCAGGTAGTCGATCGCCTCCCAGATCTTGAGCCACGGCGCGGTCGACGGCAGGGCCAGCACGTCGACGCGCTCGTGCGGGATGTACAGCGAGTCGCCGGGGTGCAGCAGCCGCGACGGATTCTCGTCGTCGCCGACGAGGAAGGCCGTGTTGTCGATGACGGGCATGTCGGGGTGGATCACCGCGTGCCGTCCGCCGGTGCCGCGCACGGTCAGCGAACCGACCGAGAACGAGTCGCCGGGACGCACCGCGGTCCAGTCGCCGTCGAGCAGGTTCGCCGACTGCGGGTCGGAGAACAGCTGCGCTCCGGGATTGGCCTCGAGGAGCGCGGGCAGCCGGGTGGTGTCGGCGTGGTCGGGATGCTGATGGGTCACGAGGATCGCGTCGAGTCCGGTGATGCCCTCGAACCCGTGGGAGAAATTTCCGGGGTCGAAAAGGAGCTTCGCGCCGAGGTGTTCGACGAGGATGCAGGAATGGCCGAAATGGGTCAGTTGCATGCCGTCGAGTATGCCGTCGGAAGGAGCCCGATGACCGACTACGGACAGGAACTCCGCTTCGGCAGCTTCCTCACGCCCTCCGCTGTCGATCCGGCAGGCGTCGTCGACCTCGCCACGGTGTCGGAGCGTGCCGGACTCGACCTGGTGACGATCCAGGACCACCCCTATCAGCCGCGATTCCTCGACACCTGGACGTTGCTCGGGTGGATCGCCGCGCGCACCACGACCGTGACGGTCGCGCCCAACGTGGCGAACCTGCCCCTGCGCGGGCCGGTGATCCTCGCGCGGAGCGCGGCCTCGCTGGACCGGCTCAGTGGGGGTCGCGTCGAACTGGGTCTCGGGTCGGGTGCCTTCTGGGACGCCGTCGCCGCGAACGGCGGACCGCGCCGCAGCCCCGGTGAAGCGGTCGACGCACTGATCGAGGCGATCGAGGTGATCCGCGCCCTGTGGTCGGACGAGAAGGGCGCGGCCCGGGTCGACGGCACGTACTACCGGCTGACCGGCGCGAAGCGGGGGCCGTTCCCCGCGCACGATCTCGGTATCTGGCTCGGCGCCTACGGCAGGCGGATGCTCGACGTCACCGGCCGCTCCGCCGACGGATGGCTGCCGAGTTCGTTCGCCGCCGGGCCCGAGAAGCTGGGGGAGATGAGCGCCCGCGTCGACGAGGGCGCGCACCGTGCCGGGCGTGATCCCGCCGCGATCCGCCGGCTCTACAACATCTCCGGCACCTTCGCGGACACCGCGGACGGGTCGTTCCTGCACGGACCGCCCGAGGTGTGGGCCGAACAGCTCGCCGAACTGACCCTGCGGCACGGGACCAGCACCTTCGTTCTCGGCAGCGACGAGCAGCCCGACCTCGAACGTTTCGCCGGCGAGGTCGCGCCCCGCGTGCGCGAACTGGTTGCTGCGGAGCGGCGTTGAACGGGCGTGACAGGTCTCGCACGAGAGGGACCTCGGCCGATGCCCGTCCCGGTGGCCACGGCCGGTAAACTGCTGGATGTCCGGTGTCCGTCCCCGGGCGCCAGCACTACTACCGAGGAGCAGCACGTGGCGCGTGTCGTCGTCGAAGTCATGCCCAAAGCCGAGATTCTCGACCCCCAGGGTCAGGCCATCACCGGGGCGCTGTCGCGGCTGGGCTTCGCGGGCGTGACCGACGTCCGTCAGGGCAAGCGTTTCGAGCTCGAGGTCGACGGCAGCGTCGGCGACGAGGAGCTCGAGAAGATCGCCGAGTCGTTGCTCGCCAACACGGTGATCGAGGACTGGGCCATCCGGCGGATCGACGGTGACGCATGAGCGCACGCATCGGAGTCATCACCTTCCCGGGCACGCTCGACGATGTCGACGCCTCCCGCGCGGTGAAGCTTGCCGGTGGTGAGGCCGTGAGCCTGTGGCACGGGGACGCCGACCTCAAGAACGTCGACGCGGTGATCGTGCCCGGCGGCTTCTCCTACGGCGACTACCTGCGCTGCGGTGCCATCGCCCGGTTCTCGCCGGTGATGGGCAAGGTCGTCGAGGCCGCTCAGAAGGGCATGCCCGTCCTCGGTATCTGCAACGGCTTCCAGGTGCTGTGCGAGGCGGGTCTGCTGCCCGGCGCGCTCACCCGCAACGCCGGTCTGCACTTCGTCTGCCGCGACGAGTGGCTGAAGGTCGAGTCGAACACCACCGCGTGGACCTCGCGCTACGAGGCCGGCGCCGAGATCCTCATCCCGCTCAAGTCGGGTGAGGGCCGCTACCAGGCATCGGAGAAGGTGCTCGACGAACTCGAGGGTGAGGGTCGCGTGGTGTTCCGCTTCGCGGGCGACAACCCGAACGGTTCGCAGCGCGGCATCGCCGGCATCTCCTCGGCGAACGGCCGGGTCGTCGGTCTCATGCCGCACCCGGAGCACGCCACCGAGGCGCTCACCGGCCCCAGCGACGACGGACTCGGCATGTTCTACAGCGTGCTGGACGCGGTCGTCAACGCGTGACCGTCTGACCGGAACTTCCGGCGAAGCCCCATCGACTCTCCCGTGTCGGTGGGGCTTCGCTCGTTCCGGGTTCGATGGATCCCGAACTCGAAGTCCCGGAACAGGAGAGACGGAACGAGGGACCCCGCCACCGTCCCGATCGGCTGCGGAATCCCTCGTCCCTACAACCCGGAGCTCGACCCCCCGATCAAGTCCCGGGCGCGATGTCGTCGTCATCCCCCATGCGCGACATCGCGGATCAGTCTGCCGGAGCCGAGTGGGCCTGTCCTGAGTAGGACTACCCAAATCGGGCCCCTCCATCGATGGGGCGTTGCGTGTCGGTCCCCGGCGGTACCGTCGCGTCATGACAGCGACCATCGCGATGATCACCTTCGACACCACCGATCCGGCTCCGCTCGCGACGTGGTGGGCCGAGCGTACGGGCGGCCGCATCGAGCAGGAGAACGACGGCTGGTTCGTCATCGTCGCCCTGCCCCAGGGCATCCGGCTCGGTTTCCAGAAGGTGTCCGATCCGACACCCGGCAAGAACCGCGTGCACCTCGATCTCACCGCTCCCGATCTCGACGCCGAGGTCGAGCGCTTCGTGCAGGCCGGCGCGAAGGAGGTCCACCGCGAGAACATGGGCGACGACTTCCGCTGGGTGACGCTCGCCGACCCCCAGGGCAACCTGTTCTGCGTCGCCGAGGGCCACTGAGCTCGGCGCGGAGAGAGCGGGGCGACTCTTTCGGTCAGCACTCCCACTGTCCGTGATGCGAAGATGCAGTCATGTCTTCCACGCGTGCCGATGCTCGGGGTCTCTGTAATTTCGTCGACCTGTCGCCGTCGCCGTTCCACGTCTGCGCCACCGTCGCCGCGGCGCTGACCGAAGCGGGCTTCGCCGAACTGCACGAGCAGCAGGCCTGGCCCTCCGAACCGGGACGCTTCTTCCTGGTGCGCGGCGGGTCGCTGATCGCGTGGAGCACCGAGGGTGTCGCCGACGATCCGGCCGCGCCCTTCCGCATCGTCGGTGGGCACACCGACAGCCCCAACCTGCGGGTCAAGCAGCATCCCGACCTCACGTCGGCGGGCTGGCGGATGGTGGGGCTCGAACCGTACGGCGGTGCGTGGCTCAACTCGTGGCTCGACCGCGACCTCGGGATCTCCGGGCGCTTCACCGTGCGCGCGGGGGAGACGACCGAGGACGTCCTCGTCCGCGTCGACGCGCCGGTCCTGCGGGTCCCGCAGCTCGCCATCCACCTGTCCGAGGACCGCAAGGGCGTCCAGCTCGACCCGCAGCGCCACGTGAACGGCGTCTGGGGGGTCGGCACCGAACCGCGCTCGTTCATCGCGTGGGTCGCCGAGCAGCACGGTATCGACCCGGGCGCGGTGCTCGGCTGGGAGCTGATGACCCACGACCTTGCGCCGAGCGCGGTCGTCGGGCCGGGCCGCGACCTGGTCAGCGCTCCGCGTCTCGACAACCAGGGCACCTGCTACGCCGGACTGCACGCCCTGCTCGACGCCGCGGAGCACGTCGCAGCTCACGGTGGCCCGATGCCGCTCCTCGCCCTGTTCGACCACGAGGAGGTCGGCAGCATGTCCGACCGCGGCGCCTTCTCGGAACTGCTCAACACCGTCCTCGAACGGATCGTCCTGATCCGGGGCGGCGGTCGCGAGGAGTTCCTCCGCGCTCGCGCCGGCTCGATCGTCGCGTCGGGCGACATGGCGCATGCCACGCACCCCAACTATCCCGAGCGGCACGAACCCGCGCACCGCATCGCGGTGAACGGCGGACCGGTCCTGAAGGTGAACCAGAACCTGCGGTACGCGAGCGACGCGACCGGAGCCGGAGCCTTCGCGCTGGCGTGCGAGCAGGCGGGAGTTCCGTTGCAGCGGTACGTGCACCGCGCCGACCTGCCGTGCGGCTCGACGATCGGCCCGATGACCGCGTCGAGGACCGGCATCACGACCGTCGACGTCGGCGCCCCACAACTCGCCATGCACTCGGCGCGCGAGTTCATGGGCGCGGACGACGTGACGAGCTATGCGCAGGCCCTGACCGCTTTCCTGACCCCGGCATCGTGACCGCGTTCGCCCGCCCCGAAGCACCCGCCGGTGACACACTGAAGACGGTCGTGTCCGGTCGGAGAGAACGGGGGAATGCAGTGGACGTCCCGTCCTACCCCGATCATCTGCTGTCCCTCGCCGAGTGGTCTGCCCTGCCCGAATCCGACGGGCACCACGTGGAGGTGTGCGAGGGTGTCCTCGTCGCCGCGCCCGCGCCGGGAGCGGCACACGATCACGCCGCAGTGACCCTGGCGTTGCTCCTCGACGAGAAGTTGCCCGACGAGTGGTGCGCGCTCGGCGGCGTCGAGGTGCTGGTCGCGGAGAAGCCGTTGACCGTGCGGTGCCCCGACGTGATCGTCGTGGGACGCTCCCTCGTCGACGCCGACCCCGATCGGGCGCCGATCTCCGAGGTGAAGCTGGTCGTGGAGGTCACCGTCGACGGCACGGCCCGCACCGACCGGGTCACGAAGTTCTCCGAATATGCGGAGGCCGGCGTCCCGCAGTACTGGATCGTCGATCTCGGCGGGCCGCCGGTGATCGCCACCTTCACGCTCGTCGACGGGTGGTACCGATTCGACGGGGAGCACTCGGGCACCGTCACCCTCGATGCGCTGGGCACCGAGGTGGCCGTCACACCGTCGGAGCTCGTGCCCGCACCGGTGAACCCCGTCGCGCCTGCGCAGCGATAGACTGATCCGCGGCAGTTCCCGCCCGGCCTGCCGTTTTCGATCCCAGAGTGAAGGGACCCGACGCCCAGTGTCACCGCACGTGGATACCGTCTCCCACGCCGCCGAAACCCCCGACGCCGCTCAGCCCTATCGGGAGCTGGGTCTGAAGGAAGACGAGTACACCCGGATCAAGGAGATCCTGGGCCGTCGCCCCACCGACGCCGAACTCGCCATGTACTCGGTGATGTGGTCCGAGCACTGCTCCTACAAGTCGTCGAAGGTGCACCTGCGCTACTTCGGCGAGACCACCACCGACGAGATGCGCGAGTCGATGCTCGCCGGCATCGGTGAGAACGCCGGTGTCGTCGACATCGGCGACGGCTGGGCCGTCACCTTCAAGGTCGAGTCGCACAACCATCCGTCGTACATCGAGCCGTATCAGGGCGCCGCGACCGGCGTGGGCGGCATCGTCCGCGACATCATGGCCATGGGCGCCCGCCCGATCGCCGTGATGGACCAGCTCCGCTTCGGCGCGGCCGATCACCCCGACACCCGTCGCGTCGTCGACGGTGTCGTGCGCGGTGTCGGCGGCTACGGCAACTCCCTGGGTCTGCCCAACGTCGGTGGCGAGACCGTCTTCGACGCCTCCTACCAGGGCAACCCGCTCGTGAACGCGCTGTGCGCGGGTGCGATGCGCGTGGAGGACCTGCACCTCGCCCACGCTTCCGGCACGGGTAACAAGGTCATCCTGTTCGGCGCCCGCACCGGTCTCGACGGCATCGGCGGCGTGTCCGTCCTCGCCTCCGAGACCTTCGACGACAGCGCCGGTGGTCGCCCCAAGAAGCTTCCGAGCGTGCAGGTGGGCGACCCCTTCACCGAGAAGGTGCTCATCGAGTGCTGCCTCGACCTCTACCGCGAGAAGCTCGTCGTCGGCATCCAGGACCTCGGCGGCGCCGGTCTGTCCTGCGCGACGTCCGAGCTCGCCGCCGCCGGCGACGGTGGCATGCACATCAACCTCGAGCGTGTCCCGACGCGCGCGAAGGGCATGACCCCGGCCGAGGTGCTGTCCTCGGAGTCGCAGGAACGCATGTGCGCGGTCGTCACGCCCGACAACGTCGACGCCTTCATGGACGTCTGCAAGAAATGGGACGTCCTGGCCACCGTCATCGGTGAGGTCACCGACGGCGACCACCTCGTCATCGACTGGCACGGCGAGACCGTCGTCGACGTGCCGCCGCGCACGGTCGCGCACGAGGGCCCGGTCTACGAGCGTCCCGTCGAGCGTCCGGCCTCGCAGGACGCGCTGATCGCGAACACCACCGCCGGTCTGAAGCGTCCGCAGACCGCCGACGAGCTGCGCGAGACGCTGCTGAAGATGCTCGCGTCGCCGGCGCTGTGCAGCCGCAAGTGGATCACCGAGCAGTACGACCGCTACGTGCGCGGCAACACTGTGCTCGCCGAGAACGCCGACGCCGGTGTGGTCCGCATCGACGAGGAGACCGGCCGCGGCATCGCGCTCGCGACCGACGCCTCGGGCCGCTACACGCAGCTCGATCCGTACGCGGGCGCCCAGCTCGCCCTCGCCGAGGCCTACCGCAACGTCGCCGTCACCGGCTCGACGCCGAAGGCCGTCTCGAACTGCCTGAACTTCGGTTCGCCCGAGGATCCGGGCGTGATGTGGCAGTTCCAGCAGGCCGTGCGCGGCCTCGCGGACGGCTGCGCGAAGCTCGGCATCCCCGTCACCGGCGGCAACGTCAGCTTCTACAACCAGACCGGCGCCACCGCGATCCTGCCGACCCCGGTCGTCGCCGTGCTCGGTGTGATCGACGACGTGCACCGCCGCATCCCCACCGGCATCGGCCTCGAGCCGGGCGAGACGCTGATCCTGCTCGGTGAGACCCGCGACGAGTTCGACGGCTCCATCTGGGCGCAGGTCGAGCACGACCATCTCGGTGGTGTCCCGCCGAAGGTCGATCTCGACCGTGAGCGGCTGCTGTCGGAGATCCTCACCGCCGGTTCGCGCGACGGCCTGATCTCCGCCGCGCACGACCTGTCCGAGGGTGGCCTCGCGCAGGCCGTCGTCGAGGCCGCGCTCGCGGGTGAGACCGGCTGCCGCGTGCTGATCCCCGAGGGCGCCGATCCGTTCGTGACGCTGTTCTCCGAGTCGGCCGGCCGCGTGCTCGTGGCCGTGCCGCGCACCGAGGAGTCGCGCTTCACCGGTATGTGCACCGCACGCAACATGCCGTGGGTGCGCATCGGTGTCGTCGACGAGGGATCCGACTCCGTCGAGGTCCAGGGCCTGTTCTCGATCCCCATGACCGAGCTGCGCGAGGTGTGGGAAGGGACCCTGCCTGCCCTGTTCGGGTAACCGTGCCGGCCACCCAGGTCGATCGGCTGGCGGCGTTCGAGGCCCGGCAGGGCCGGATCATCGCTGCGGTCACCGACTTCGGTGAGCGCCACCCCCTCACCGCACGGGTGTGGGGGTGGCTCAGCCTGGACTTCACGGGCGTCGCCTTCGCCGCGCTCTTCTTCTGCTGGTCGCTGACGCCCTCGCTGCTCCCGCGCGACTGGCTCTTCCAGGGCCTGATCGGCGGCATCAACGCCGCGATCGGGTACGGCGTCGGATGCATCGTGGGCTGGGTCGTGGCACGCTTCCTGCTCCCCGGGCGGAGGTGGTGGCCGCCGCCGCTCCCGGTCCTGCGTGCCATCAAGGTCGCGGTTCCGGTCGCGGCCGTTCTCGCGTCGCTCGTCGCGCTCGTGCTCTCCGCCGGCGAGCAACGCCAGCTCGCAGCCCTCATGGGTGTCGAGGGCACCACGACCTCGGGATATCTACGCACCATCGTGCTGAGCGTCGCGGTCGCGGCCGCCCTCATCGCGCTGTGGCGCGGGCTGCGCGACATCGTCCGCTGGGTGTCGATGCTGCTCATGCGCCGCACCCGGATGCCGCTCGGTCTCGCCCGCACGCTGGGCGTTCTCGTCGTGGTCCTCGCCACCTTCATGCTCATCGACGGCGTGCTCATCCGCGGCACCTACGCCATCGTCAACCAGGCGTTCGGCCTGCAGGACGACACCACCCGTCCCGGCGCGATCCAACCCATCGATCCCGCCAAGTCCGGTAGCCCCGAATCCCTCGCGCCGTGGGAGACGCTCGGATTCGAGGGCCGCAACTTCGTCTCGCGGGGACTCGACGCCGAGGAACTCACCGCCGTCAACGGCAGTCCCGCACAGGAACCGATCCGCGTGTACGTCGGTCTCGACACCGCGCCCACCCCGGAAGAACGCATCGACCTCGTCCTCGCGGAACTCGAACGGACCGGTGCCTTCGACCGCTCCACGCTCGTCCTGATCCCCACTACCGGCACCGGCTGGGTCAATCCCACCGCAGCCCGCGCGATGGAGCTCGTCCACAACGGTGACCTGGCGATGGTGGCCTGGCAGTACTCCTACCTCCCGAGCTGGATCTCCTTCCTCGCCGATCGCGAGAAGGCCGCTGCCGCAGGCAAGATGCTGGTCGAGCGGGTGCACGAACGCTGGTCGCAGCTGCCCGAGGACGACCGTCCCGATCTGTTCCTCTACGGCGAGAGCCTCGGCACGCAGTCGGGGGAGGGCGCCTTCGACAGTCTCGCCGAGATCCGCGCCCAGATGGACGGAGTGCTGTGGGTGGGCCCGCCCAACTCCAACCGTCTGTGGCGACAGCTGGTCGAGCGCCGCGATCCCGGCACCACCGAGGTGCAGCCGGTGTACGCGGACGGTCTCGTTGTGCGCTTCGCCGACAGCCGGGAGGCGATCCACGAACCCGAGACACCGTGGTTGTCGCCGCGCGTGCTCTACATCCAGCACGCCTCGGATCCCGTCGTGTGGTGGTCGCCGGACCTGTTGTTCTCGCGTCCCGACTGGCTGTCGGAGCCGCCCGGACGCGATCGGCTGCCGCAGATGCGGTGGTTCCCCTTCGTCACCTTCTGGCAGGTCTCCGCCGACCTCACCAACGCTGCCGGTGTGCCCGACGGGCACGGCCACAACTACGGGTCGGCGGTGCTCGAGGGGTGGATAGCGGTCACCCAGCCCGAGGGGTGGACCGAGAACGACACCGAGCGGGTGCGCATCGCACTCGAGGCGTTCGCCGAGGTCGACGGGCCCGAGAAGTGACATCGCGAGTCGTCGTCCCGAGTTGCACCGCCCTGACGTGCACCGCTGCGGGATGCGCTGCCGCACTCGTCGCATGGAACAACGTCGTCCTCCCGGCGATGGATCTCGGTCCGCGTGGCAGGGCCGCCGCGAACGCCGGTTTCGGTGTCGCACTCGCCGCCGCGACCCGCGCCGCCGGTGTCTCCGCAGCCGAGCTCGGCTGGCGCAGGGCAGGGCAGGGACTGCGGTGGGGGACCGCGTCGGCGGCTCTGCCGGTCGCGGCCTACACGGTGATGCTCGCCGTCCCACCCGTGCGACGGCGGATGGCCGCCGGAGCGCGCCGCGCCGACCACACCGAGTGGGTCTTCGTGCACATACCCTTCGGGACGGTCCTGGCCGAGGAGTTGCTGTTCCGATCGGTGCTGTACGCCCTGGCCCGCCGCGCGTCGCGGAGGTGGCATCGGGTGCTGACCTCGGTCGCCTTCGGGCTCTGGCACGTCGTCCCCGCCCGGCGCGCCGGCGACTCGGTGCCCGGAACCGTCGTGCTGACCGCTCTGAGCGGGGTGGTGTTCGACGAACTGCGACGACGGACCGGCAGTGTCGTCGCGCCGATGCTCCTGCACCTGGCGATCAATGCCGGCGGTGCCGTCGCGGTCGGCATCGCGACGATGCCGCGTCGCTAGGCTGGGCTGCCATGGCACCCCGGAAACCTGTCGACCCCGCCGAACTGCGCGCAGCCCTCGAACGGGTGGGTCCGTGGGTGACGGGGGAGAGCGACGAGAAGCCGCCGCGCCCCGATCTCGCCGCCGCCGTCCGGCTCAGTGCCCGCACCCTCGAACAGATCGCGCCGGGGTCGAGCGTGGAGGTGCGGGTGCCGCCGTTCGTGGCCGTCCAGTGCATCGAGGGCCCTCGCCACACACGGGGGACACCGCCGAACGTCGTCGAGACCGATCCGCGGACGTGGCTGCGTCTGGTGGTCGGCAGCATCGATTTCGACGGGGCCGTGGACACGGGTGCGGTGGAGGCGTCGGGTGGGCGCGCAGCGGAGATCGGACGGCTGCTCCCGATCGCCCGACTCTGACGTTTTGCCGGGTCCACACAGGGCGTCCGGGAGGGAGCACCTCGCGCTGGCCGTAGAATGGGAGGAGCCCCGCTTGTCCAGCCTCAGGGAGCACGTCCGTGACCAGTGCCGATCTGTCGGTCCACACACGTAATCTTCTCGCCTCCACCGAACCCGAGAACGAACCCCGCGAAGAGTGCGGAGTGTTCGGAGTGTGGGCTCCCGGGGAGGACGTGTCGAAGCTCACCTATTACGGTCTCTATGCGCTGCAGCACCGCGGACAGGAAGCTGCGGGCATCGCCGTGGCCGACGGTTCGCAGGTGCTCGTGTTCAAGGATCTCGGTCTCGTCAGCCAGGTCTTCGACGAGCAGACGCTCGCCGCGATGACCGGCCACATCGCCATCGGTCACTGCCGCTACTCCACCACCGGGTCCACGACCTGGGAGAACGCGCAGCCGATCTTCCGCACCACCGCCACCGGCTCGGGCGTCGCGCTCGGCCACAACGGCAACCTCGTCAACACCGCCGAACTCGCCGAACGGGGACGCCGTCTCGGTGTGCTCGATCCCACGCGCCCCGGTGCGGCGAACTCCGACTCCGACACCGTCGGTGCGCTGCTCGCCCACGGCGCGAAGAACAGCACGATCGAAGAGGCCGCGATGGAGCTGCTCCCGCAGCTGCGCGGCGCGTTCTGCCTGACCTTCATGGACGAGCACACCCTCTACGCGGCCCGCGACCCGTGGGGTATCCGCCCGCTGTGCCTCGGACGCCTCGACCGCGGCTGGGTCGTCGCCAGCGAGACCGCCGCCCTCGACATCGTCGGCGCATCCTTCGTCCGCGACATCGAGCCCGGTGAGCTGCTCGCGATCGACGCTGACGGTGTGCGCTCGTCGCGCTTCGCGAATCCCGAGCCCAAGGGCTGCGTCTTCGAGTACGTCTACCTCGCGCGCCCCGACTCGACCATCGCCGGTCGCTCCGTGCACGCGACCCGCGTGGAGATCGGCCGCCGGCTCGCGAAGGAACACCCGATCGACGCCGATCTGGTCATCCCGGTGCCCGAGTCGGGCACCCCGGCCGCCGTCGGCTACGCGCAGGGCTCCGGCCTGCCCTACGGCCAGGGCCTGATGAAGAACGCCTACGTCGGCCGCACCTTCATCCAGCCCAGCCAGACCATCCGCCAGCTCGGCATCCGGCTGAAGCTGAACCCGCTGCGCGAGGTGATCCGCGGCAAGCGCCTCGTCGTCGTCGACGACTCGATCGTGCGCGGCAACACCCAGCGCGCCCTGATCCGCATGCTGCGCGAGGCCGGTGCCCTCGAGATCCACGTGCGCATCGCGTCGCCGCCGGTCAAGTGGCCCTGCTTCTACGGCATCGACTTCGCGTCGCCGGCCGAGCTGATCGCCAACGGCGCGGGTACCCGCGACACCGTCGAAGAGGGGCACGACTACGACGAGATGGTCGAGATGGTGCGCCGGTCGATCGGCGCCGACTCGCTCGGCTATATCTCGATCGACGGCATGATCGGCGCCACCGAGCAGCCCGCATCCCGTTTGTGCGCTGCATGTTTCGACGGCCACTACCCGATCGCCCTCCCCAGGGAACATCAGGCGGGCAAGGACGTCCTCAACGGCGTCGTCGACACCGATTCGGTCACCCCGACGGTGTTGGACAACGACAACGCGGACGTTCTCAGTCGGCCGTAGAAGCTGGTCGGGTACCGTAAGTGCCGCGGTCGGCACGGTTCGGCGTGTGTTTCGCATGCCCGGACGCAGGTGTGCCTGGCCGCATGTAGCCAGATTTTTCACGACAAGACACAACTCGAGGCTGGAGCCGACAACTCATGACCGAGGACGCAACCCCCGGAGCTTCCTACGCCGCGGCGGGCGTGGACATCGAGGCCGGTGACCGAGCCGTCGAACTGTTCGCCCCGCACGCGAAGAAGGCCACCCGCCCGGAGGTCATGGGCGGCCTGGGTGGGTTCGCCGGTCTGTTCGCGCTCAAGGGTGGATACAAGGAGCCGCTGCTCGCGGCGTCCACCGACGGTGTCGGCACCAAGCTCGCGGTGGCGCAGGCACTCGACAAGCACGACACGGTCGGTCTCGACCTCGTCGCCATGGTCGTCGACGACCTCGTGGTCTGCGGTGCCGAGCCGCTGTTCCTGCAGGACTACATCGCCGTCGGTCGCGTCGTGCCCGAGCGGGTCGCGGAGATCGTCGCCGGCATCGCCGAGGGCTGCGTCCAGGCCGGTTGCGCGCTGCTCGGTGGCGAGACCGCCGAGCATCCGGGTGTCATGGCCGCCGACGACTACGACCTGTCCGCCACCGGCGTGGGTGTCGTAGAGGCCGAGAAGCTCCTCGGACCCGACCGCGTGCGCCCCGGCGACGTCGTCATCGCGATGGGTGCCTCGGGTCTGCACTCGAACGGCTACTCGCTCGCCCGCAAGGTGCTGCTCGACATCGGCAAGATGAGCCTCACGGCGCACGTCGACGAGTTCGGTCGCACCCTCGGCGAGGAGCTGCTCGAGCCCACCCGCATCTACGCCAAGGACTGCCTCGCGCTCGCTGCCGAGACCGAGGTGCGTACCTTCTGCCACGTCACCGGTGGCGGTCTCGCCGCGAACCTCGCGCGCGTGATGCCCAAGGGACTCGTCGCCGAGCTCGACCGCACCACCTGGAGCCCGGCTCCGGTCTTCGGCCTCATCGCGCAGCGCGGACGGGTCGAGCGGGTCGAGATGGAGAAGACCTTCAACATGGGTGTCGGCATGGTGGCCATCGTGGCTCCCGAGGACGTCGACCGTGCTCTGGCAGTGCTCACGGCCCGGCACATCGACTGCTGGACGCTCGGCACGGTCCGCAAGGCACAGGACGGCGCCGACGAGCGCGCGGTGCTGCTCGGAGATCACCCGCGCTTCTGACGGGCGTGCGTCGCCCGACGCGAACACGACGAAAGGCCGGTTCCCCCAGGATGAATGGGGGACCGGCCTTTCGGCTCAGTGCCGTGTTGTGAACTCGGAAGTCACAGGCTCGAAGGCTGCGGACGGTGAGGAGCGCCGTCCGGCCTCGCGTCGAACGCCGACCACACCACCGACGGAGGGGGAGCCGAATGTCGGCCTCCCCCTCCGTCGGAGAGTGATATCAGGTCAGCGACGCCAGTCGTCGTCGTAGTCGTCGTCCCAACCGGAACGTTGCTCGGCGAAGACTTCGTCCCGCTGCGAGTTGGTTGCTCCGCCAGACAGCTCTCGCTGGAGGCTCTCGAAGTCGGTGGACGGCGAGCTGTACTTGAGTTGCCGTGCAACCTTGGTCTGCTTTGCCTTAGCCCGGCCGCGGCCCATGGCCAACCCCCTCGCGCTTTGACGGGGCGGCCTGGGGAAAAGTGGCGGCCCCGGTGTGTTGAGTATTTTCCTGACGCCCACTTTAGCGTGGAAACTTCGGTTGCGCCTCCACACACCCGGCTGGGCCGGTGTCCGTTACGCCTCATAACGACCCGACCTGCATGAATGCTGTTGAAATGTGATAAAGATGCCCTTCAGAACACCCCCGGGACGGCCCGGACGGTGCCGACTCGCACGCCACCACCGAACACCGGCGCCGACGAGAGCACCGCGAGCCGTTCGGAATCGAAGGTCGCGGCGTTCGCGGCGGTACCCGCTCCGAGGCGGTGGAGCAGGGCCGCGGTGAGCGGAAGGCGTGCCCGCTCGTGTCCGTCGTCGATCTTGAAAGCGAAGGACGTGCCGTCCGGCAGCGCACCGGCGTGGATCCCGTCGGCGCCCGCCTTGCAGAGCAGGCCGCCCACCGCGCGCATGAGCTTCAGGTCGTCCTTGCCGGTGCCGGAGATCAGGAACGGATGCTCGCGCACCGCGTCGGCCACGGCGCGCTCGGGCGTGCCGGTCTCCGCTGTCGCGAGCCGCGAGTAGGCGCGGGCGAGGTTGAACAGGGGGACGGGCACGATCGGTAGACCGCAGCCGTCGATGCCGAGATCGGTGTCCTCGATGTCGCCGGTCAGCTCGAGGATGGTCTCGGTCACCAGCTGCTGCAGCGGGTGGCCCGCGTCGGTGTAGCCGTCGGTGTCCCAGCCGTTCGCCGCGCACGCCGCGAGCATCGCCGCGTGCTTGCCCGAGCAGTTCATGTAGATCGACCGCGGCGTGCGTCCGGCGGCGAGCACCTCGGCGCGCGCGAGTTCGTTGCCGGGCAGATCCGTCGGGCAGCGGAGATCCTTCTCGGTGAAACCGGCACCGGACAGGACGCGCTCGACGGCCTCCACGTGGTCGGCCTCACCTTCGTGCGAGGCCGTGGCGATCGCCAGTTCCGCGGAGTCGCGGGGAACGAAGCCGGCGCGCAGCAACGCGACCGCCTGCATCGGCTTGTTCGACGACCGCGGGTAGATCGGTGTGTGCACCTCGCCCAGGGATACGAGGACCCCGCCGTCCGGGTCGAGGACGATCAGCGACCCGCGGTGGACGCACTCCCGGAAGCCCGAGCGCACCACCTCGACCAGTTCGACGCTCAACGACTCTCTCCCTTCCGTGCCCGCCCCACGAGACGGTGCGCCTTGTCGGCGACGCTGGGAGCGATGTCGGCCTGTTGCTCGAGCATCGCGGCGACCCGCTCGTGGCCCTGTCCGGTGAACAGATCGCGCACCGTGGCCCCGTGGGAGGGGACGTGCTCGACGACGATGCGGTCGCCGGAGGCCACCGGTCCCTCGGAGATCACCTTCAGGTACGCGCCGCAGTCGCCCCGGGCGACGAACCGCGTGGCCCAGTCGTCCTCCTCCGAACGGATCGCGAAGGTGCGGCAGGGGGTGCGGGGGCCGGTCACTTCGAGGAGCAGACCGCCGTCGCCGACGCGCCACCGCTCGCCGATGACGGCGTCGGTGGGGGAGAACCC
Source organism: Rhodococcus sp. PD04 (assembly GCF_035918275.1). Taxonomy (NCBI): domain Bacteria; kingdom Bacillati; phylum Actinomycetota; class Actinomycetes; order Mycobacteriales; family Nocardiaceae; genus Rhodococcus; species Rhodococcus sp. PD04. The sequence goes on from NZ_CP142143.1 coordinate 811,476, forward strand.
GGCGACGTGCAGGTTCTCGCCGAACCAGCCGACGGGGAGCTCCCGGTCGAGTTCGGAGCCCCAGCGGCGCGACTCGTCCTGCGAGAAGGCGTAGACCGCCTTGAAGACGCCGCCGTGGTTGGCGGTGTCGCACTGGCGGTCGCCGGTCAGGCCGAGTTCACCGACGTGCACCGGTCCGTCGACGGGACGCTTGTCGATCGCGGTGACGGGATTACGCCGCAGTCCGGTCTCGTGCAGCGTGTGCACGACGCAGACCGCTGCGACGGTCCCCGAGGTCGCCGGCCGCATGCCGGCCGTCTCGGCGGTCACCGGCCGCGCAATCGGTCGACCGCCGCCCTTCCTGCCTGGATGCCGTCGTCGGGAGGGATGGAGTCGGGGTCGATGGACGCCGCGCACGGTCCTGCGACGAGGGCCGTGTCGGGCGTGATGGTGCGCTTGACGAGCGCGAGCGCGATCGGCCCGAGCTCGTGATGGTCGACGATCGTGCCGATGCGCCCGACCGCGCGACCTCCGGCGGTGATGTCGTCGCCCGTCTCGGGTCGTCCGTCGGCCGAGCCGTCGAGATGGAGAAGGACGAGATGTCGCGGGGGCTTGCCGAGGTTGTGGACCCGCGCGACGGTCTCCTGGCCGCGGTAGCACCCCTTGTCGAGGTGGACGGCACCGTACTGCTCGGGTCCGCCGATCCAGCGGGCCTCGTGGGGGATGGTGCGCTCGTCGGTGTCGACACCGATCCGGGGACGGACCGCTTCGACGCGCAAGGCCTCGAACGCCCAGCTGCCGGCCGGACGCGCGCCGGCGTCCCGCAGGGCGGTGAAGAGCGCGGTGAGCGACTCGCGCGGCACCAGGAGGTCGAAGGAGTGCTCGGTGGGCCACGGCATGCGGCGCACGAAGCCACCGGCGGGCAGGGCGACGGCGGCATAGGGTTCGGCCGGCAGCGCGTCGATCCCGAGTGCGGCGAGCACGGCGGGGCTGCCGGCGTCCGGTCCGAGGAGGCTCAGAACCGCGAGTTCGTTGCCGTCGCGAGGTTCGGCCTTCGCCCAGAACACCATCTTCTTCAGGAACGCGAGCAGGTCGGGTCCACGGTCGGCTTCGGTGTCGATCCACGTCACGCCGTCGAGGTCGGTCTGCACGAAGTGGTGCTCGACGCGGCCGTTCGCGTCGAGGCTCAGGTTCTCGGCGGAGGTGCCGTCCGGGAGCGACGCGATGTGCTGGCTGGAGATGGTGTGCAGCCAGCTCAGGCGTTCGTCGCCCGGAACGGCGATGACGAAGCGGGTGGAACGGTCGACCACGGCGGCGGATGTGGCGGCGGCACGTTGCTCGCCGAGCGGGTCGCCGTAATGCCAGGGGAGTCCGGCATCGGGCCCGCCGGAAGGCGAGGCGACTGCGCCGGGAAGTGCGAGAAGGGCGCTTTCGGACACGATCGGAGACTCGGTCACGACACCAGTCTATGGGGAACCGGCCGACAGGTCTGCCAGTGGCTAGGCTGAGCGCCATGGCTGAGCGGGTGCTGGTGACGCTGGACGGCGAGGTGAGGGATGCGGACGCACCCCTTCTGCACGCCGACGATTTCGGTGTTCTTCGTGGCGACGGGGTGTTCGAGACGTTGCTCGTGCGAGGAGGCCGGGCGCGTGCGCTCGAACTGCATCTCGCCCGGCTCGCGGCGTCCGCGGCCGCCGCGCAGTTGCCCGAACCCGATCGCGACGACTGGCGGCTCGCCGTCGACGTGGCACTCGAACAGTGGGGCGCCGAGCAGGAGGGCGTGCTGCGCCTGGTCTACACGCGTGGTCGTGAGGGTGCCGACACGCCGACGGCCTTCCTGCTCGTGACGCCGGTGGCCGAGCGTGTCGGCATCGCACGGCGCGACGGCGTGTCCGTGGTGACCCTCGAACGGGGTTTTTCGACCGATCTGGCGCAGAAGGCGCCGTGGCAGCTCCTCGGTGCCAAGACGCTGTCGTACGCGACGAACATGGCGGCACTGCGTCACGCCGAGTCGGTCGGCGCCGACGACGTGATCTTCGTCAGTGCCGAGGGCTACGTGCTCGAGGGTCCGCGGTCGACGGTGCTCGTCGCGCGTGGCCGGACGTTGCTCACTCCGCCGCCGGAGCAGGGGATCCTCCCCGGCACCACGCAGCAGGCACTGTTCGACCTGGCGGGGGAGCGGGACTTCACGGTCCGGTACGAGCCGCTGCGCCCGGCGGATCTCGTCGTCGCCGACGGTGTCTGGCTGATCTCGAGCGTGGCGCTCGCGGTGCGGGTGCACACGCTCAACGGGCACGCGCTGGTCTCGCGGGTCCAGGAGGGCGAGATCGAAGGCCTCGTCGACGAGGCGGTCGACACCGCCGGGTGAGTGAGGCGGGGTGTGCCCCCGCGGGTGATCCGTATCCGATGTGACGTGAGTCCGATGTGTCGGGCGACACGAACGTGTTCCACTTCGCGCAATCGCTACTACATTCGGTAGTAGCAAGGCCGGAGCAGTGCTGCCGGCGTGTCTTTGCGAACGAGAACCGCAGCGTCGGCCCCGCTCGGATTTCCGTATCGACCCGGGCCTCACCTCGGAGTGGCAATGGATGTCTTGGATCTGTCCCGGTGGCAGTTCGGGATCACGACGGTGTATCACTTCATCCTCGTGCCGTTGACGATCGGCCTCGCGCCGCTCGTCGCGATCATGCAGACGATGTGGGTGGTCACCGGCAAGGACCACTGGTACCGCCTCACGAAGTTCTTCGGGAAAATGTTCCTGATCAACTTCGCGCTCGGTGTCGCGACCGGCATCGTGCAGGAATTCCAGTTCGGCATGAACTGGAGCGAGTACTCCCGCTTCGTGGGCGACGTCTTCGGCGCACCCCTCGCCCTCGAAGGTCTCGTTGCCTTCTTCATGGAGTCGACATTCCTCGGCCTGTGGATCTTCGGCTGGACGCGCCTGCCGAAACTCGTTCACCTCGCGACCATCTGGCTCGTCGCGATCGGCGTGAACGCCTCCGCCTTCTTCATCATCGCGGCGAACTCGTTCATGCAGCATCCCGTCGGGGCCACCTACAACCCCGAGACCGGCCGCGCCGAGCTGACGAGCATCTGGGAACTGCTCACCAACAACACCGCGCTCGCAGCCTTCCCCCACGCGGTCGCCGGCGGCTTCCTCACCGCCGCAACCTTCGTCGCCGGCATCGGTGGCTGGTGGATGGTCCGCAACATGCGACGCGCCGCCGAGATCCGCACCTCGGAACCCGAGGAGGCCCAGCGCCTCGAGAACGACGCCCGCGGACTGTTCCGCCCCGTGACCCGCCTGGGCCTGATGGTCATGATCATCTCGGGCATCGGGTTGTTCGTCACCGGTGACGTCCAGGCCAAGCTCATGTTCGAGCAGCAGCCGATGAAGATGGCCTCGGCCGAGTCGCTGTGCCACACCGAGACCGACCCCAACTTCTCGATCCTCACGATCGGCACGCACAACGACTGCGACGGCGTCATCCACGTCCTCGACGTGCCCTACGTGCTGCCCTTCCTCGCGCAGGGTGAGTTCAGCGGCGTGACCCTCCAGGGCGTCGAGGACCTGCAGGCGCAGTACGAACAGGAATTCGGCCCCGGCAACTACAAGCCCAACCTGTTCGTCACCTACTGGTCGTTCCGCGCGATGATCGGCCTCGCCGCCGGTTCCGCGGCCCTGGCCCTGGCCGGGCTGTGGGTCACCCGCAGCGGCCGGGTGCCCGACCAGAGGTGGTTCTCGACGCTGTCGCTCGTCGCGATCCCCACGCCCTTCCTCGCCAACAGTGCGGGCTGGATCTTCACCGAGATGGGCCGGCAGCCCTGGGTGGTGCATCCGAATCCCACGGGCGTGGACATGATCCGGCTCACCGTCGACCAAGGTGTCTCCGAGCATGCGGCCGGAACGGTGCTCACCTCGCTGATCGCCTTCACCCTCGTCTACGCGGCGCTCGGCGTGGTGTGGTTCTGGCTCATCCGCAAGTACGCGATGGAAGGCCCGCAGGAGCACGACGCGCAGCCGCCGGGCTCCGACGACGACACCGACGACACGCAGCCGAAACAGCTGTCCTTCGCGTACTAGGAGTGGGCGGACATGGGACTTCAGGAAATCTGGTTCATCCTCATCGCAGTACTGTTCACCGGCTACTTCGTCCTCGAGGGGTTCGACTTCGGTGTCGGCATGCACTTCCCGGTGCTCGGCCGCGGTAGGACCGTCGAGGCGGACACCCGGCGCCGGGTGCTGCTCAACACGATCGGTCCGGTCTGGGACGGCAACGAGGTCTGGCTCATCACCGCGGGCGGTGCGCTGTTCGCGGCGTTCCCCGAGTGGTACGCGACCCTCTTCTCCGGCTTCTACCTCCCGCTGCTGCTGATCCTGCTCGCCCTGATCGTGCGCGTGTGCGCCATCGAATGGCGCGGCAAGGTCGACGATCCGACCTGGCGTCGCCGCTGCGACTGGGGGATCATCTTCGGCTCGTGGGTGCCCGCCGTGCTGTGGGGTGTGGCGTTCGCGAACATCGTGCGCGGCGTGGCGATCGACGCCGACAAGCAGTATGTCGGCGGGTTCTTCGACCTGCTGAACCCGTACGCCCTGCTCGGCGGTGCGACGACGGCGCTGGTCTTCGCTCTGCACGGCGCGGTGTTCATCGCGCTCAAGACCGAGGGACAGGTCCGGACGGATGCCGTGGCGATGTCGCGGAAACTGGCCGTGCCCGCCGTCCTCGTGGCCGGTGCGTTCGTGGTGTGGACCCAGCTCGCCTACGGCAAGGGCTGGACGATCGCGCTCGTCGCCGTGGCGGCGATCTCCCTGCTCGCGGTGGTCGCGCTGACCGCCGTCGCGCGTGAGGGCTGGGCGTTCGTGTTCACCACCGTCGCGATCGCCGCGACCTCGGTGCTGCTGTTCGCGTCGCTGTTCCCGAACGTCATGCCGTCGACCCTCGACCCGTCCTGGTCGCTGACGATCGAGAACGCGTCGTCGAGCCCGTACACACTGAAGGTCATGACGTGGGCCGCAGCGTTCATGACCCCGGTCGTCCTGGCCTACCAGGGCTGGACGTACTGGGTGTTCCGTCAGCGTCTGTCGACCGACCACATCCCGCACTCGATCGGTCTGAAGATCGGCTCGAAGTGAGCATGACGCAGTCCGCCGCCCCCGCCGACGCGCCCGCGCGCCGGCGGGGTCCGGTGGACCCGCGGTTGTGGCGCTACTCGGCCGCAGCCCGCGGATATCTCGTCCTGACCGTGGTCACGTCGGTGGTCGACGTCGTGATGGTCGTCGTCACCGCACTCATGGTCGGACGGGTCCTCGCGGGCGTCATCACCACCGACGCCCGGTCCGTCGGCGACCGGACGACCGAACTGGCGATCCTAGCGGCGGCGATCGTCGTGCGGGTCGCGGTGACGTGGCTGCAGTCGCGGTATGCGCACCGGTCCGCGACCCGCGTGGTCGCCGAACTCGAACACGAGGTCCTCGATTCCGCGGCGAATCTGCCCCCGCGCGAACTCGACCCGCGACGCGACGAGATCGCGGTGGTTCTCACCCGCGGACTCGACGGGCTGAAGGAATATCTCACCGGCTATCTGCCGGCGCTGCTGCTGGCCGTGATCCTCACCCCGGTGACGATCGTCGTGATCGCCCTGCACGACCTCACCTCGGCGGTCATCGTCGTGATCACGCTGCCGCTCATCCCGATCTTCATGATCCTCATCGGCCTGCTCACCAAGGGCAAGGCCGACCGCACCCTGCGCGCGATGACGACACTGTCGTCGCAACTGCTCGACCTCCTCGCGGGTCTTCCCACGCTGCGCGCCCTCGGTCGTGAGAAGGGGCCCGCCGATCGCGTGCGCGAACTCGGCGACGAGCACCGCGCGACCACGATGTCGGCCCTGCGCGTGGCGTTCCTGTCCGGCACGGTCCTCGAATTCCTCGCGACGCTGTCCGTCGCCCTCGTCGCCGTGAGCATCGGCATGCGGCTCGTCTACGGGTCGATGCCCCTCGAGGCCGGCATCATCGCGTTGATCCTCGCGCCCGAGGCCTACCTCCCGCTGCGCACCGTCGGCAACAAGTTCCACGCCGCCGAGGACGGGATGGCGGCAGCCGACAAGGCGTTCGCCGTGCTCGACTCGGTGCCGGACGACGCCTCCTCGCGTCACGCCCCCACGGACGCGATCGGCACCGGCCGGGTCGCGAACTGCGAGATCGCCTTCGACGGCGTCTCCGTGCCCGGCCGCGACGGCTGCGCCCCACACCGGCTCGACGCGATCTGCCGTCCCGGCCGGATCACCGCGTTCACCGGCGCCAACGGGGCCGGCAAATCCACCGCCCTGCTGGCGCTGCTCGGGCTCGCCGAGCCGAGTGAGGGGACCGTCACCGTCGACGGACGTCCCGTCGCGGGCGACGAGAACTGGTGGTCGCAGGTTGCGTGGCTTCCGCAGCGGCCGGTGCTGCTGCCCGGCACGCTCGCCGACAACCTGCGACTCACCGGTGTCGACCCGGAGACCACCGAACTCGACGACGTCTGCGCCGCCACCGGCTTCGACAGCGTGCTCGCCGAACTTCCGGACGGCTGGCGGACCGTCGTGGGGACCGGAGGCACGGGCCTGTCGCTCGGCCAACGTCAGCGACTGGCGCTCACCCGCACCCTCGCCTCCCCGCGCCCGGTCCTGCTGCTCGACGAACCCACGGCCCACCTCGACGAGGACACCGAGGCCACCGTCCTGTCCACGCTGCGCGGGCTCGCCGCGGCCGGCCGCACCGTGGTGGTCGTCGCGCATCGCTCCACCCTGCTCGCCATCGCGGACGAGGTCGTCACCGTCCACGCAGGGCCGACGGAGGTGTCCCGATGAAGGATCTGCGCCGGGCGATGGCCCTGCTCGAACTCGAGCCGCGCCGAGTGCTGCTCGCCGTCCTCGCCGGAGTCGCGACCCTCGGCAGTGCCCTGCTGCTCGCCGGTCTCTCGGCGTGGCTGATCGTGCGGGCATGGGAGATGCCGCCCGTCCTGGACCTGACCGTCGCGGTCGTCGCGGTGCGGGCGCTGGGCATCTCCCGCGGGTTGTTCCGCTACTTCGAACGACTCGCAACGCACGAGACCGCGCTGCGCGGCACCACCTCGGCCCGCGCGAATCTCTACCGGCGACTCGCGGACGGCGACCCGGCCGCCACCCTGGGCCTGGGACGCGGCGACCTGCTCGCGCGCACCGGTGCCGACGTCGACGCTCTCGGCGACGTCGTGGTGCGCGCACTCGTGCCCATCGCCGTCGCGGCCGTGCTCTCCCTCGCGGCGGTCGTGACCCTCACCGTCATCGCTCCCGCCGCCGGCGTGGTCCTCGCCGCGGCGCTGCTCGTCGCCGGACTGCTCGCACCGTGGCTGTCCGCCCGCGCCGCGGCCCGCGCGGACGCCGATGCGAACGCCGCACGGACCCGGTTCACCGAGGACGCGGTCACGGTGCTGGACCACGCGGCGGAACTGCGGGTCGCGGGACGGCTCGACACACTCACCCGGCGGGCCCGCGCCGCGAACGTCGCCTCCGTCCGTGCCACCGACCGCTCTGCGGTCCCCGCGGCGTTCGCCGACGCGGCCGCACCCCTCGCGGTCGGCGCGAGTGTGCTCGGTGCCCTCCTCGTCGGTATCGCCGTCTTCGGCTCCGGTCCGGCGGCCATGAGCCCGACGACACTCGGCATCCTCGTCCTGCTGCCGCTGTCGGCGTTCGAGGCCACCGCCGTCCTCCCGGCAGCCGCGCAGACCCTCAATCGCGCACGCCTGGCGGCCGGTCGCATCACGGAGATGCTCGACCGCGCCGACAGGACGGTGCCGCACGGCACCGAACCGGCCGACGGACCCGGCCGGCTACGTGCGGTGGGTCTGCGAGGCGGATGGCCCGGCGGACCGTCCACTGAACCGGTCGACCTCGACCTGCGGCCGGGCTGTCGCGTCGCGATCGTGGGCGGCAGCGGCAGCGGCAAGACCACCGTGCTCATGACGCTCGCGGGCCTGCTCGCCCCACGCGGAGGCGCAGTGACGCTCGACGATGTCGACCTCGCGGACATCGATCCCGCGGCCCTGCGCCGGAAGATCGGCTTCTTCGCGGAGGACGCCCACCTGTTCGACACGTCGATCCTCGAGAACCTGCGTGTCGCGCGGGGCGACGTGGACGAGGGCGAAGCACTGGCCGCCCTCGGCACCGTGGGGCTGGGGGAGTGGGTGGACGGACTCCCGCAGGGAGTCCACACCGTCCTGGGGGCCGGAGCCCGCACGGTCTCCGGTGGGCAGCGCCGTCGCCTCCTGCTGGCCCGGGCTCTGCTGTCGCCCGCACGGATCCTGCTGCTCGACGAACCCACGGAACATCTCGACGACGAGAGCGCCGACCTGATGCAGCGACTCCTCCTGGACCGCGACGCACGCTTGGTCGGCCCCGAGCGCACCGTCGTGGTGGTCACCCACCGTCTGCCCGCGGATACCGCCGCCGACCTGGTCGTTCGCGTCGAGAAAAATGCGTTGCCCGCCTCGTGAACGAAGCGTAGTTTCGCTGGTACACGAGGAAGGAGGTGGTCTGGAAGTGATTGATATTCGGACGCGTGAGGTGGCTACCCGCTAGCTGCTTGCCGACGACGGAATTCACCGACCGCGCGCGGCTGGCGAATCCCAGGTAGTCACCCGGCCCCCGAGTCCCCGGTCCGTCCGATCGGGACCGCCGACTGCGGAGCGATCCGTGCGGTGGTGCGGCTCGGGGGCTGTTCGCATTTCGGGCAAGATCGGCGTTTCGGGTGTGCAAGTTCGTCCGTTTTGGGTACACCGGTTTGGTGCCGATACTTCAAAAAGCTCACGATTCGTTAAGATTGCGCACGTCACCGGGGGTTTTCTTCTCTTCTGCGCTCATCGCGCTGCTCTTCGTCGTACTCACGATCCTGTTCACCGACGGCGTCGATTCGATCTTCAGTACCGCGTCCAACTGGATCATGACGAACCTCGGATGGTTCTACATCCTGGGCGTCACGACCTTCCTGCTCTTCCTCGTCGGAATCGCCTTCACTCATTACGGTCGGGTCCGGCTCGGCGGTGACGACGAGCGACCCGAGCACTCGACTCTGGCGTGGTTCGCCATGTTGTTCGCCGCCGGTATCGGCACGATCCTCATGTTCTGGGGTGTCGCCGAGCCGATCTCCCACTTCGCGAACCCGCCCATGCAGGACGTCGAGCCGGAGTCCGTGGAGGCCGCGGAAGAGGCCATGGGCTTCGCGCTCTACCACTTCGGACTGCACACCTGGACGATCTTCGCCCTGCCCGGCCTGGGCTTCGGTTACTTCATCTACAAGCGGCACCTGCCGCCGCGCGTCAGCTCGATCTTCGCGCCCCTGCTCGGGGGCCGCATCTACGGCCCGATCGGCAAGACCATCGACGTCGTCGCGATCATCGGCACGGTTTTCGGTGTCGCGACCTCGGTCGGCCTGGGCACCCTGCAGATCAACGCCGGTCTCGCGCAGCTGTTCGACATCCAGGAATCCGGGGTCGTCCAGATCGCCCTCATCGCGCTCGTGACGGTGATGGCCGGCATCTCGGTCGCCCTCGGTCTCGACAAGGGCATCAAACGCCTGTCGAACATCAACATCGGCATGGCCGTCATGCTGCTGGTCTTCGTGGTCGTCACCGGACCGAGTCTGTTCCTGCTCAAGGGCATGATCGAGTCTGCCGGGATCTACGCCGAGGCCCTGCCGCGTCTGGCGTTCTGGAACGACACCTTCGCCGACTCGGGCTGGCAGAACACTTGGACCGTCTTCTACTGGGCGTGGACCATCACCTGGTCGCCCTTCGTCGGTATCTTCATCGCTCGCATCTCGCGAGGCCGCACCATCCGCGAGTTCGTCGGCGGTGTCCTCGGTCTGCCCGTGCTGTTCTCGGTGATCTGGTTCAGCATCTTCGGGATGGGCTCGTTCCACATCGAGCTCGAGGGCGAGGGTGGACTCGTCGAACGTGTCGTGGACGCCGGCGACATCCCGGGTGCCTTGTTCGAGTTCCTCGGCAACTTCCCGCTCACCGGCCTGGTGTCCGGCATCGCGATCATCCTGGTGGTGATCTTCTTCGTCACCTCGGTGGACTCGACGTCGATGGTGCTCGACATGATGGCCTCCGGGCACGAGGAGAAGGCGCCCATCCACCAGCGCCTGTTCTGGGCGGTGCTCATGGGCCTGGTCGCAGCGACCATGCTCGTCGCTACCGGTAAGGACGGGCTCGACGCCCTGCAACAGGTCATCACCGTGGTGGGCCTGCCGTTCTTCGTGATGGGCTTCATCATGATGTACAGCCTGGTACGCGGCATCCGCGAGGACCTAGGCGAGCGGCCGGAACCGGTCACCCGCCAGTGGCCCGAGGTGCGATCGGCCGAGGAACTCGAGGCGGCCGAGGAACTGCCCGCTCCCGAGGTCGTCGTCCAGACCAGGGCCATCCCCGACGAGAACGAGAACGAGAACGCCGCCGAGGATGCCGAAGACGTCGGCGTCCACCGGGTCCATGCCGGCGAACCCGATGCGCTCCGTGCACGAGGCGACGGTGAGCATGCCGACAAGAAGAGCACCACCGGCACGACGGTCGTCGAGGAGAACTGAGAAAAACGGTCCGGGTCTGTTCCTCCACAGGGGAACAGACCTGGACCGTTCGAATCTCGGAAGAAAGAGGCTCGGTCAGCCGATGTGGCGTGACAGACGGGCAGACATCCGGGGCTTCAGTTCGCCGTCGGCGGTGACGCGCTCCTCGACGTAGGCGAGGTCGCCGCCGTCGACGATGCCGTAGAGGCGCTTGGCGCCACCGACGACCTCACCGGACTTGGTGCGGATCACGACGTCGGTCGCGAGCTCCCACGAGGACTGGGTGAGTGCGGTGCCGTAGTACAGCTCGACGACGCCGGAGCTGTGCGTCAGCAGCAGTTCGAGCGTCTCGGGATCGTCGCTGTCGGGCGCGCCCGTTCCGGACACGCGCCAGAAGCCGCTCTCGCGCCGATCCTCGCCCACGTATTCACCCGAGTCGTCGAGACGCCACGTGCGCGACTCCCACACCAGATACGCGCCGCCGTTGTGCGCGACGGTGATCTGCTGACCGAACGGATAGTCGCCGGTCTCGGGATCGTTGGCCTCACCCTCGCCGCGCCACACACCGACCAAGGGAAGGACGGCGAGCAGGGCAGGACTCAGGTCGGGGCCGAGCCGCAGGTTCGCGGTGTCCTCGGCGCCCGGCAGCCCGGCCAGGACGGGAAGGTTCAGCTCGGCGGTGACGCGAGCGCGCTCGGCGGCCCGGGCTATCGCCTCGTCGCCGCTACGCCGCTGGGCGTCCGATCCGTCGTTCGTCACGATCCGTCGGAGACCACGCGGTAGATGGTGTACAGCGCGAACCAGGTGATGAGGAGCGCCGCGGCGACCAGCAGAATTTCGAAGAAGATGACCACGCGGTCATTCTAGACAACGTCTTTTCGGGTACGACGAAGGGCTCCGCTCCTGATGGAGCAGAGCCCTTCGACGAGGTGTTCCGGCCGGATTACTTCGCGACCGTCACGTCCACGTTGTGCACGCCGGGAGCGGTGGGGCTCACGGTGGAGGTGCCGTTGCCGGAGCTCGACAGGGCGCGGATCTTCCAGTCGCCGGGGGCGGCGAAGAAACGGAAGTCGCCGGTCGCGGAGGCGACGACCTCGGCGGTGAACTCGTCGGTGCCGTCGAGCAGGCGCACGAAGGCACCGCCCACGGGCTCACCGTGGGCGTTCAGGACACGGCCGGTGATGACCGTCTCCTTCTCGGTGTCGACGCCGGCGGGCAGGGTCTGGGTCTGGACAGGGGCTCCGCACATGATCAGTTGACCTCCAGTTCGATGGGTGCACCGACGAGCGAGCCGTACTCGACCCAGCTGCCGTCGTAGTTCTTGACGTTCTTCTTGCCGAGGATCTCCTGGAGCACGAACCAGGTGTGGCTCGAGCGCTCACCGATACGGCAGTAGGCGATGGTCTCCTTGCTGTCGTCGAAGCCCTTCTCGGCGTACAGCTTCTCGAGGTCCTCGTCCGACTTGAAGGTGCCGTCCTCGTTGGCGGTGGTGCTCCACGGGATGTTGATGGCACCGGGGACGTGGCCGCGCTGCTGCGCCTGCTCCTGCGGCAGGTGCGCCGGGGCGAGGATCTTGCCGGAGAACTCGTCGGGCGAACGCACGTCGACGATGTTCTTGGTGCCGATCGATTCGATGACCTCGTCGCGGAAGGCGCGGATGGAGTAGTCGGGCTCGGCGGCCTTGTACTCGGTGGCCGGACGGGTGACCTCGTCCTTCGACAGCGGACGGCCGTCGAGCTCCCACTTCTTGCGGCCGCCGTCGATGAGCTTGACGTCCTGGTGGCCGTAGAGCTTGAAGTACCAGTAGGCGTAGGCGGCGAACCAGTTGTTGTTGCCGCCGTAGAGCACGACCGTGTCGTCGTTGGCGATGCCCTTGCGCGAGAGGAGCTCGGAGAACTGCTCACGGTTCAGGAAGTCGCGGCGGACGGCGTCCTGCAGGTCCTTGCGCCAGTCGAGCTTGACGGCACCTTCGATGTGGCCGCCGTCGTAGGCGGAGGTGTCCTCGTCGACCTCGACGAAGACGGTCTTCGGCGCATTGAGGTTCTGCTCTGCCCAGTCGGCGGAGACCAGGACGTCGGAGCGAGCCATGGGTGTTCCTTTCGGTGAGGGAATCCGGGAGGTTTCCGTGACCGGAACCCGTGCGAGGGTCCGTGCCAGGGTGAGGTGTGGGATGTCGAGTTCGGTGACCGCCGGTCAGGCGGGCACGCGACGCATTCGAGCGACCAGCGGGTAGATCCGGCAGCCGAGACACACGCCGAAGGCGGCGTTGAGCAGCGCCGCGAACAGCGCGAAGCCTGCGGCCACCGAGCCCACGACGATCGCGCCGGCGAAGAACGCGACCGTTCCGACGAGGGCGAAGACGAATCCGACGAGCTGCGCGAACCGCAGCGGCTCCACCGGCTCGGTCTCGATCGGAGCACCGAGGCGGGGAGCGACGAACCTCGCGAACAGCGCACCGTACGGGCTGCGTCGCGGGCCGAGTGCCGCTCCGAGAGCGAACACGATCGTCTGCAGGGCCAGGATCACGGCCGCTGCGACGGGAGAGAAGGTGGCGACGACCAGGGCGAGGACGAGGACGCCGGTGGTGATCCACGCCGCGAAACGCGGGCCACGGACGTCGACCTGCCGACCGGACGTGCGGGGAGTGGATACGGACATGGGGAATCTCCTGCTGGATTCTGATTCGCTGGGCGGAGGGTGTTCAAACGACCGCGGGGCGACGCATCGGTTCGGCGGCATCGATGCCGCAGGGGTCGGGACGAACCCGTCGATACGTTCAGCAGGGACAACAACAGCCACCGAGGCGGCACAGATCGACTGCGCGGCGTCGGGTGAGCATCAGCTCGTGGCGGTTCTGCACGCGAGGGAGTTTAACGCACGTCACCTCGGGGGTGGACCCCCGGGATCACAACGACGACAGGGCTGTGCGCAGGTCGTCGGCGGACGGAACGCCGGACGCGCGGAACCGTTCGCGCCCCTCGCCGTCGAAGACGAAGGTGGTGGGCAGCGACAGCACTCCGAGTTTCCGTGCCAGGACGGGATTTTCGTCGAGATCCAGCTCGACCTCGCGTGCCCGACCAGGATCGCGGTCGAGAACCTGCACGACGACGCGTCGCACGGCCGCGCACGGGCCGCACCACGGCGCGGAGAAATGCAGGACCACCGGTATGCCGTCGCCGACACCCGCCGTGGCCAGTGCGGGATGGAGTTCGTGGGTGCCCACCGAGGCGTCGTCGCCGGTGGTGCGGAGCTTGCCGGAACGGGTGCGCAGGGCCGTTCCCACCGCCAGTGTGGCGACTATCACGACCATGAGGACGATCACTGCGATCATGCGGGCGTCTGCACTTCCTGGAGATCGATGACGGCGTCACGGGCCTCGCCCTCGATGACTATCCGCGAACCCCGCGCCTCGACGAAGGTGGGGCGGACGCCGAAGGGCAGATTCTGCGGCTCGATCGTCGTCGTGAACAGTCCGAGTACCGCCGGCTTCAGGACGTCGGGAACCGAGAAGTCGGCGCGTCCCTCGGGGCCGAAGTAGAGATCCGACGCGACGATGTGGACGCGGTCGCCGTCGAGCACCAGATCGGCCTGCACGCTGACCGTCGCCTCCACCGGCCCGACGGGCACCGTTCCCGTGAGGACGACCCCGCCGGCGGTCGTCGGCCCGGAGCCGCCGGACCCTCCCGTGCCGTCGGACTTGCTCGCCGGGGGAGCGGAAACCTGCAGGTCGGGGATGCCGTAGAGCTGTCCGAGCTCGGTGGCGTCGAGCATGACGCGGCCGTACAGCAGGTCGACGGGGACCGACCGGATCGACCCGTCGAGCAGCTCACCGGCCTCGGCGTGCGCACCGATCAGATTGGCCTCGACCGTGATGTCCCCGAGCAGATCGGTGTGGACGTTGTCGGCCACGATCTCGACGTTCTCGTAGTGACCGTCGCGGGCCTGCAGGAGGAAGGGGAAGCCGTGGATGGTCACCGCCGGATCGGACTCGAGAACGCCACCCTCCCGCAACGCACGCGAGACGCGGTATTCCGACCACGCCGCCGCGCCGAAGTCGGCGAGGACCGCGAGTCCGAGCAGGACTACGAGACCGAAGATCAGTTTGCGCACGCCCACCATTGTGTCGGACGCGCCGTCGGTCGGACCGCGCCCGTCCGCTCCGATGCCGTCCACGGAATTCTCGTGCTTACATAGCGGTAACAATCGGGGCGTTACTCTGTTGCACGACGTTTACGACCCTTATCCGCGCTGGTCGCGCGAAGAACTGGAGGCCCAGTGGAGCTGCTCCTTCTGACCTCCGACCCGAATCCGGATGCGGTCCTGCCGTCCTTGGCGCTGCTCCCGCATTCGGTCAGGCCGGCTCCTACAGAAGTATCGTCGCTGCTCGAAGCAGGTTCGGCGGATATCGCCATCGTCGATGCCCGCTCCGATCTCGCGGCCGCGCGAGGACTGTGTCGACTGCTCGGCAGCACCGGGTCGGCAGTGCCCGTCGTCGCCGTGCTCACCGAAGGCGGACTCGTGGCCGTCAACCCCGAATGGGGACTCGACGACATCCTGCTGTCCAGCACCGGACCGGCCGAGCTCGACGCGCGCCTGCGCCTGCTCATGGGCCGCTCGGGTGTCGCGGTGGGGCCGGAGAACACCGGCAAGATCACCCTCGGGGAACTCACGATCGACGAGGGCACCTACACCGCCCGCCTGCGCGGACGTCCCCTCGACCTCACCTACAAGGAGTTCGAACTCCTCAAGTACCTCGCCCAGCACGCCGGCCGGGTGTTCACCCGCGCCCAGCTGCTGCAGGAGGTCTGGGGTTACGACTTCTTCGGTGGTACCCGCACCGTCGACGTCCACGTCCGACGCCTGCGCGCGAAGCTCGGCCCCGAGCACGAAGCACTCATCGGAACGGTCCGCAACGTCGGTTACAAGGCCGTGCGTCCCTCCAACCGCGTGGGCAAGGGTGGCAATGCCACTCCCGATGTCGACGACGACGATGTGGACGACGCACTCCTCGACGACCCTCGTGCGGAGGATTCCGGCACGGGTGACCCGGGCGCAGGGGAGTCCGGGGCACAATTCGTTCCGTGAGCACCGATACGGAATTCGTCGACCACCCGTCCGCCGACCACGCCGAAGCCGTACGCGCCGTGTTGTCGCGGGCGACGCAGACCGACGGCACCGCGCCGATCTCCGAACAGGCGGTGCACTCCCTCGGACGCGAGGGTGCGGCCCGGCATCTCGTCGCGTTCGGAGACGACGGTGAGGTTGCGGGTTACGCGAACGTCGTGCCTGCTCAGGATGGTCATCCGGCAATGGCCGAAGTCGTCGTCGACCCGCCGCGGCGCGGGCACGGACTCGGTCGCGAACTCGTCGATCGTGCACTCACCGAAGGTGGCGACGGCACCCGCGTGTGGGCGCACGGCGACCTGCCCGCCGCGCAGGCGGTCGCGCGCCGTCTCGGCCTGACCGGTGTCCGTGAACTCCTCCAGTTGCGTCGTTCCCTCGAACAGGACGATCTTCCCGCCCTCGAGGTCCCCGACTCGGTGCTGCTGCGCACCTACGGCGGCCCGCAGGACGACGCCGAGCTGCTCCGCGTCAACGCCGCGGCCTTCGAGTGGCACCCCGAGCAGGGTCGTTGGACGGCCGCCGACGTGGAGGAACGCCGCCGCGAGTCCTGGTTCGATCCCGAAGGCCTGTTCCTTGCATTCGATCCCGCCGAGCCCGAGAAGTTGCTCGGATTCCACTGGACCAAGGTGCACCCGGCCACGGCGTCCGACCCGCAGCTCGGCGAAGTCTACGTCGTGGGTATCGACCCCTCCGCGCAGGGCCGCGGACTCGGTCGCCTGCTCACCCTCGCGGGCCTGCACTACCTGCGCGATCGGGGTCTGCCCGGTGTCCTGCTCTACGTCGAGGGCGACAACACCGCGGCGTTGAACACCTACGGCAAGCTCGGCTTCGAGCGGTTCCACGTGGACGTCGCCTACGCCCGGGCCTGAACACCTGCGATCGCCGGGTGGACGAACCGCGTGAGGGGTGCACCCTGCCATCCGACACGTCGATCGCGGTCAGGATTCGAGTGATGGTCGCAACACCATCGCCAGGTGTATCCGGCGTGTTCATCCGCCGTTAACCTTCGGTCGTCCGAGCGTCCACCGTCTCCTCCTAACTTCACTAGCGGGTCGAGTACTGCAGACCCGGCGCCGGGCGTCGCCCGCGCCACGAGGCCGCCGCCGTCCGCGCGGCGGTCGTGTGAAGTACTTCTCGGAGGAGAACAGGTGAACTTCAAGCGCAACGGCGCCCTGCTCGGCGTGGTGACCGCCGCAGCTCTCACACTCTCGGCGTGCGGTACCGACGACAATTCCGGCTCGGTCGACGTCGACGCGTCCGCCTCCGCCGCGACATGCGACGGCAAGTCCACCCTGTCGGGTGCGGGCTCCTCGGCCCAGAAGAACGCGATGGACCAGTTCGTCTCCACCTACATCGCGGTGTGCTCCGAGAAGGGCACGAACGTCAACGTCGCGTACAACCCCACCGGCTCCGGTGACGGCCGCACGCAGTTCATCGCGAACCAGATCGACTTCGCCGGCTCCGACTCGGCCATCGAGGACGAGCAGGCGGCACAGGCCGCCGAGCGTTGCGCCGGCAATCCCGCATGGAACCTGCCGCTGGTTTTCGGCCCGGTGGCCCTGGCCTACAACGTCGAGGGTGTCGGCGATCTCGTGCTGGACGCCGAGACGGCCGCGAAGATCTTCAACGGCTCGATCACGAAGTGGAACGACCCGGCCATCGCCGCACTCAACGAGGGTGCCCCGCTGCCCGACGC
The DNA here is from genome assembly GCF_035918275.1 of Rhodococcus sp. PD04. Lineage (NCBI taxonomy): Bacteria > Bacillati > Actinomycetota > Actinomycetes > Mycobacteriales > Nocardiaceae > Rhodococcus > Rhodococcus sp. PD04. The sequence goes on from NZ_CP142143.1 coordinate 828,857, forward strand.
GGACATCACCCCGATCGTGCGTTCGGACTCGTCGGGCACCACCGACAACTTCCAGCAGTACCTCGAGACCGCGTCGAACGGCGCCTGGACCTCGGGTGCCGGTTCGGACTTCACCGGCGGGGTCGGTGAGGGCGCGAAGGGATCCGCGGGTGTCGCGCAGGCCGTCGCCGGCTCGCCGAACTCCATCACCTACGTCGAGAAGTCCTTCGCCGACCAGAACAACCTGAGCATCGCGAAGATCGACAACGGCTCCGGCCCCGTCGAGCTGACCGAGGAGACCGCAGGTAAGGCCATCGAGGGTGCCGAGTTCGTCCCGGCCTCCGAAGGCGATCTCACGCTCGACCTGTCGTCGATCTTCGGCAGTTCCGAGGAGGGTGCCTACCCGCTGGTGCTGGCCACCTACGAGATCGTGTGCTCGGGCGGCTACGACGCCGACACCGCCGCGGCCGTCAAGTCGTTCCTGATCTCCGCCGCCAACGAGGGTCAGGAAGGCCTGTCCGAGCAGGGCTACGTCCCGCTGCCGGACGCCTTCAAGACCCGCCTCACCGAGTCGATCGACGCCATCGCCGCCGGATGACCCGCCGATCCCTCGGCCGGGTGAGTGACCGAGGGATCATCGACCCGCCCGTTCCTGACGAATACGCTGAGAAGGATTGCGAGCGCACATGAGTGACGCGCACAACACGTCGGTCTCCATCGCGGCCGACGAACCGACCCGCTCAGGAACGGGCGGTGCAACCGGCATCACGGAGGACACGATCAGCACCCCACCCCCATCCCCGGACCGGGCACGCAAGACCGTCGTGCGGCCGGGAGACAGAATCTTCGGCTCCCTGGCATCCGGCTCCGCCGTCCTGATCTCCGTGATCATCGGCGCGATCGCAGTCTTCCTCGTCTGGCGCGCCGTCCCGGCACTGCAACGCAACCAGGTCAACTTCCTCACCAGCCGTGAATGGATCACGCAGGACATCACCGACATGGCGTTCGGTGTCCTCGACCTGTTCCAGGTGACGGTGCTCGTCTCCTTCTTCGCGCTGTTCCTCGCCATGCCCGTCGCGCTGGGCATCGCGATCTTCCTCACCTCGTACTCGCCCGATCGGCTCCGGAAACCGCTGGCGTACGTCATCGACCTGCTCGCCGCGGTCCCGTCGATCGTCTACGGCCTGTGGGGCATGCTCGTCCTCGCCCCGTTCCTGCGCCCCGTCGCGGAATGGCTCAACACCAACCTCGCCTGGTTCCCGCTCTTCGCCACCGGCAGCGGCTCCATCGTGGGCGGCGGAACGATCTTCACCGCCGGCATCGTCCTCGCCGTGATGATCCTGCCGACCATCGCCGCGGTCAGCCGCGAAGTGTTCGTGCAGACCCCGACGGCCCACATCGAGGGTGCGCTCGCCCTCGGCGCGACCCGCTGGGAGGTCGTCCGGACCACCGTCATCCCGTTCGGCAAGTCCGGCTACATCAGCGGTTCGATGCTCGGTCTCGGCCGCGCGCTCGGCGAGACGATGGCGCTGTACCTCATCCTGCGCACCACCTCGCAGGCGTTCTCCTGGTCGCTGTTCGACGGTGGCGCGACGATCGCGTCCAAGATCGCGCTGGGATACGCCGAGTTCAACAACGACATCCAGGCGGGCGCCTACATCGCCGCCGGTCTCGTGCTCTTCGTGCTCACCTTCGTGGTCAACGCCGCCGCGCGCATGATCGTCGCAGGAAAGAAGGACTGATCCATGTCGACCACCTCCACGTCGACCACCGCGCTCTCCTCGCCGGTCAAGCCCCCGGCCTTCCAGCGGGTCAGCGGACGTCGCCGCGTCAAGGACACCGCAGCCACGGTGCTCGTCACCCTGTCGGTCGTCGTCGCGCTGATCCCCCTGGCCTGGGTGCTGTTCACCGTCGTCGCCAAGGGCCTGCCCGCCCTGATCTCACCGACCTGGTTCACGCACTCCCTGAGCGGACTGACGGCGTCGTCGACCGGCGGTGGCATCTACCACGCCCTCGTCGGCACCCTCCTGCAGGGACTCGTCTGCGCGGTCATCTCCATCCCGCTCGGTGTCTTCGTCGCGATCTATCTCGTCGAGTACGCCGGCAGGTCGCGGCTCGGTCGGATCACCACGTTCATGGTGGACATCCTCAGCGGTGTCCCGTCGATCGTTGCGGCGCTGTTCATCTACGCGTTGTGGGTGTCGACCTTCGGGATGCCCAAGTCGGGCTTCGCGGTGGCGCTCGCGCTCGTGCTGCTCATGGTGCCGGTGGTCGTCCGCAGCACCGAGGAGATGCTGCGAATCGTCCCGCAGGATCTGCGCGAAGCGTCCTACGCACTCGGTGTCCCCAAGTGGAAGACCATCGCGCGCATCGTGCTGCCCACCTCGCTCGCCGGCATCATCACCGGCATCATGCTCGCACTGGCCCGCGTCATGGGCGAGACGGCGCCGCTGCTGATCCTCGTCGGCTACGCGCCCTTCATCAATTTCGACCTGTTCGGAGGTGAGCAGGGCACCCTCCCGGGTGTCATGGTCGCCGAGATGAACAACCCGACCGACGCCGGTTCGCAGCGCATCTGGGGCGCCGCGCTCACCCTGATCCTGGTCATCGCGGTCCTCAACATCGCGGCCAAGCTGATCAGCCGGTACTCGCAGGTCGGCAAGAAATAACCCACAGACCTCTTCTCACATCGATACACCAGTAGGGAGCCGGTAATGGCCAAGCGTCTGGATCTCAAGGACGTCAACATCTACTACGGCAAGTTCCACGCCGTGGCCGACGTGACGCTGTCCGTGCCGCCGCGGAACGTCACCGCCTTCATCGGCCCGTCCGGTTGCGGCAAGTCCACCGTGCTCCGGTCGATCAACCGCATGCACGAGGTGACGCCCGGCGCCCGTGTCGAGGGATCCATCCTCCTCGACGGCGAGGACATCTACGATCCGAACGTCGACCCGGTCGGTGTGCGCAAGACGATCGGCATGGTCTTCCAGCGTCCCAACCCGTTCCCCACGATGTCGATCCGCGACAACGTCGTCGCCGGCCTGAAGCTGCAGGGCGTGCGCGACCGCAGGACCCTCGACGAGATCGCCGAGAAGTCGCTGCGCGGCGCCAACCTGTGGAACGAGGTCAAGGACCGCCTCGACAAGCCGGGCGGTGGCCTGTCCGGTGGCCAGCAGCAGCGTCTGTGCATCGCGCGTGCCATCGCGGTCCAGCCCGACGTGCTGCTCATGGACGAGCCGTGTTCGGCTCTCGACCCGATCTCGACGCTGGCCATCGAAGACCTGATCGGTGAGCTGAAGAGGGACTTCACCATCGTCATCGTCACGCACAACATGCAGCAGGCCGCGCGCGTGAGCGACCAGACGGCGTTCTTCAACCTCGAGGCGACCGGCCGCCCGGGTGGTCTGGTGGAGATCGACGACACCGAGAAGATCTTCTCGAATCCGAGCCGGAAGGCCACCGAGGACTACATCTCGGGCCGTTTCGGCTGAGTCTTCACCACATACACGAGGCCCCGACCGGATCCGTCCGGTCGGGGCCTCGTCGTTCGGGTACTTACCGAGCCCGGTACTTCCTGGACTCAGTGGTTCTCCGGGTAGACGGTCAGGCTGTCCACCTTCTCCACGAGCTGACGGATCTCCTCCTCGGTGGGGAGCTTGCCCGTCACGAGGAAGATGACGCGGCGGCCCACCTCGACGGCGTGATCGGCGAACCGCTCGTAGAAGCGGCCGAGCAGGGTGACGTCGACGGCGGCCGCGACCCCGTGGTCCCACTCGCGGTCCATGAGCACGGTGAACAGGTGACGGTGCAGGTCGTCCATCGCCTCGTCCTCGTGGTGGAGGCGGGCGGCCCGGGCAGGATCACGGGTCTCGAGGATCTCGCGTGTGGCAGCGCCGAGGGCCACCGCGATCCGTCCCATCTCGGCGAAGTAACCCTTCACCTCGTCGGGAAGCACGTGCTTGGGATGGCGTCGGCGGGTCGCCTTCGCGATGTGCAGTGCGAGCGCACCCATGCGGTCGATGTCGGCCACGATCTGGATGCCGCTGACGACGGCACGCAGATCGCCGGCGACCGGACCTTGAAGGGCGAGCAGCTGGAACGCCTTCTCCTCGCAGATCGCGCCGAGATCGGTGATCTTCTCGTGCTCGTCGATCACCTGCTCGGCGAGAGCGAGATCGGCTTCGAGAAGAGCTCTGGTGGACCGCTCCATCGCGGTCCCGGCGAGCCCGGCCATCTCCCCGAGGAGATCACCGAGTTCGCCCATCTGTTCGTTGTAGACGACGCGCATAATGGCACAGCCTACGACCTCGATCGGTCCGAACGGCGAGCATCGGATGAACCACAGGTGAACGTCGACGGCCGAACAGTGGTGTCTACGTGCACAGATCGTCGGCGGCGTTGGTGATCGCGAGATCGGCGGGGAGCTCGACCGACGACTCCGACCGGGTCTGGATCTCCATCGGGGCGAGCTGCGTGCCCGCCGGGGTGGGAGCGACGACGGTGCCGTCGAAGCTGGTGCCCAGGACGATCTCCACGATGCCACCCAGCTGAGCCGAGGGCGGAGCCTCCTGCAGCACCGCACCGGGGAAGGCCGATGCGACCGTCGCGGCGTCGGTCTCCTGGCCCTCGCTGAAGCGGATCACGGTCTGCTTGCTCGTCCCGGACGCGTAGTTGCCCACCGAGTAGACCGGGAAACCGTAGGCGGCGACCTCCTCGGCGGTGCGGGCCGCCAGTCCGGACAGACCCGACGCGTTCGAGACCTGCACCGACACCGTCGACGGATCGACCGCGAGCTGCGCGGGCAGCGGTTCGGCCGGGGGAGCGGCCGCGACCTCCGTCGGGTCCTCCTCCCGCTTCTCACCCGGCAGCGGGAGATCGTCGATGATCGCGGTGAAGATCGCCTTGATGTCGTCCGTGCGGGGGATCTCGTTGCCCCAATCGTTGGTGCCGGCCGTGGGGATGGTCAGGAAGGACACCGCACCCGCCTCGACGTTCTGCATCGAACGTCCGAGTTTGACGAGCGACTCGGCGTTGACGTTCTCGACGAAGGTCGCGCGGGTGAAGGCGCCGATGAAGCCGTTGAGCTTCCCGGGGTCGAACAGCACCTTGTTCGACAACGTCGAGCGCAGCAGCGACGACAGGAACTTCTGCTGCCGGCTGATCCGGCCGTAGTCGCTGTTGCCTTCCTGGTCGATCTTGCGGGCACGGACGTAGTCGAGTGCCCGTTTGCCGTCGAGCGTGTGGGTGCCGGGAGTCTCGATCAGGGGACCGAGTTCGTTGTCGTACAACGGTATGGAGGTGCACACCTCGACACCGCCGATCTCGTCGACCATCGATTCGAAGCCGGCGAAGTCGATGCCCACGAAATGGCCGATCTTCAACCCGGACATCTTCTGGATCACCTTGACCAGGCATTTCGGTCCGCCGAGGGCGTAGGTCGCGTTGAGCTTGTCGCCGTCGGCCGCCGGATACAGCTCGGAGTCGTATTCGCCGGTCGCGCTGTCCCAGCCGCGACAGACCGGTCGCTCGACGTCCAGGTCGCGCGGGAACGACACCGCGACCACGCGGCTGCGGTCGGCGGGGATGTTGACGAGGATGACGGTGTCGGCACGGGCGCCCTCGGCGTCGTCGACGGTTCCGGCGCCGATCTCACCGCTCGCGCCGGCGCGGGTGTCGGTGCCGATGATCAGATACGTCTCGTCGCCGGTCTGACCGACCGGATCGACGATGTCTTCCGAGTCGATGTCGAGCGCGGCGATCTGGGAGAAACCGGCCTCCGTGGATCGGACGTACCCCCACACCGCCCCGTTCCCGATGAGCGCGAGGACGGAGACGAACGCAACCACGGCTCTCGTCGCGAACCGGAGACGCTTCTGCTTGCGCTGTTTGCTCTGCGCGAGCCGGCCGAGCGTGGCGTTGCCCACCGTGCGGGGCCGAGCGGATCCATGCGCCTTCGGGTCGGGCGTGCCGTCGTTCTCCTCCTCGACGGGCGCCGCAGCGCCCTCGGGGGCCACCGTATCGATCTTGACGGTCGGCTGTTCGTTCGCGAGCGACGGTTGCTGTCGAGGGGGAGGCGTCTGTTGCGATCCGGCGGTCCGAGCCGGCACGACGGGAGGTGCCGGTCGCGGCTCGGCCGGTGGACGTGGCTCTGCGGGCGGTGCGGAGCGCGGGTCCGCGGGAGATACCGGGCGGGAGTCCGCCGGCGGCACCGGGCGCGCGGACGGCACCGAAGGCGGGGGAGCCGGTACCGAAGGCGGAGGAGTCGCTATCGAGGGCGGAGCAGACGGGGGGCCGGCCATCCGATCCGGCGCCTGAGTGCGCGGCGGGACGGGATTCTCCGGCGGCCGGGGACGGGACGGTCCCGGAGGCACCCGGGGAGCACCGGGCCGGACCGGCGGTACGACCGTGGTCGGAGGTCCCGAAGAGGCCGGCGGCACCGGAGGGGTGGGCGGTCCCGACGGAGTCGGGGGCGGCGTCCTGCGCGGGAGCTCCGCGCGACCGGCATCGTCCTCGGGCGCGACGTGCCGAGCGGATTCCGGGTCGTGAGGACGGGCGGGAGGTAACGACGAGGTGGACGTGTGCGGCGGATCGGCAGGAGGCGGATCCGTCGGTGGTTCCGACCGTGGGGACGGATCGGATCGTCGTCCCACCTTGTCGAGCAGTTCGGCGACGGTGAGCTGCTCCGGATCGTCCGAGTCCGCGGCCCGGCGGTTGCGTGCACTCTCGTGGCGACGCGAATCGGCATCGGTGTCGTCGGAGCGGTGCACCCCACCCGAGCGGCTGCGGCGGGACGAGCGGGATTCGCGGTAGCTGCTGTCGGCTATCGGCCGTTCCCAGGGAGCGCGAGGATCCGGGGATCCTGTCTCGTGCTCCTCGTCCACCGATACCTGCTCTTTCCGCGGTCGCACCGCCTCGTCATCCGTCGTCGTCCACGTGATCGCTCACCGGCGACCGTCGCGAGGACTCCGCAATGATACTGATCGTCTGTTGCATGTGACCGTGACGCGGCTGTGTCGCACGACATCCATCGGTCGCTCCGCCTGTCCTCCGGGACCACGTGCCGGGACGGGTTACCCGCCCGAGTGCATAATGTCGGCGCCCTCGGGCACGCAGGTGTCCTCGGGGTCGTCGAGCCAGCCGTCGGGCAGAGCGACGCTGCTCGGGGAGCCCTGACGTCCCCGCGGGCCTTCGGCATCCGCGGGGAAGGGCACGTCGTGGTCGAGTTTGCCCAGCAGGTCGTCGAGCTCGGCGAGCGTCGACACGCGGGCGAGGCCGTTGCGGATCTCCGAACCCGCAGGGAAGCCGCGCAGGTACCAGGCGATGTGCTTGCGCATGTCGCGCAGACCGCGGTCCTCGCCGTGGTGGTCGGCGAGCAGTTCGGCGTGCCGCCGCATGATCTGCGTCACCTCACCGAGATTCGGCGGGGTGGGGATCGGGCGACCACCGAGCGCGGCGCTCAGTTCGGCGAACAGCCACGGGCGTCCGAGGCAGCCGCGACCGACGACGACGCCGTCGCACCCGGTCTGCGCCATCATCTTCTCGGCGTCGGAGGCGTCGAAGATGTCGCCGTTGCCGAGCACGGGCACATCGGTGACGTGCTCCTTCAACCGTGCGATCTCGCCCCAGTCGGCCGCTCCCGAATATCGCTGCGCAGCGGTCCGGGCGTGGAGGGCCACGGCCGCGGCACCCTCGGAGGCTGCGATGCGACCGGCATCGAGGTGGGTGTGGTGTTCGTCGTCGATCCCGATGCGGAACTTGACCGTGACCGGGATGTCGGTGCCCTCGGTGGCGCGGACGGCGGCCGCGACGATCTGCCCGAACAACCGGCGCTTGTAGGGGAGGGCCGAACCTCCGCCCTTGCGGGTCACCTTCGGGACCGGGCATCCGAAGTTCATGTCGATGTGGTCGGCGAGGTTCTCGTCGACGATCATCTTCGCCGCGGCGTAGGTGGTGTCGGGATCGACGGTGTACAGCTGCAGCGACCGCGGTGTCTCGGTGGGGCCGAAGGTGGTCATGTGCATGGTGACCGCGTGCCGCTCGACGAGGGCGCGGGCGGTGACCATCTCGCACACGTACAGGCCCGACGTGCTGCCGGCCCGTTCGAGTTCGAGTTCGCGGCACAGCGTGCGGAATGCGACGTTCGTCACTCCCGCCATCGGCGCCAGCACGACCGGGCTGTTCAGTTCGAGCGGACCGATACGGAGGGATGACATGGGTACCTCTGGAAAACGTTGTGTGACAAAGAAATAGCGTGCCCGTCAGGGATGGGCCGCGGAAACGACTGTGCCCGGCACCGAAACCGGCGCCGGGCACAGGATAACCTCCGCGGACTCAGGCGGCGGTGTGCATCCGGACTCAGGCGTCCGTACACATGGGACTCAGGCGTCCGCGCCGACCTTCTCGCGCTTGGCGGCCTCACGGGCGAGGGAGCGATCGCGCATCTCCTCGAACCGCCCCGCCTGACGCCCCAGCTCGTCGAGGAAATTGCCGAGCTTGTCGAGATCCTGCTGCGCCTCGCTGCCGAGATCGCGCTCGAAGATCCTCCACTTGCGCAGCACCGGCATCACGACGTCGTCGAGGTGCTGACGCAGGTCGTAGATGCCGTGCTTGGCCATCAACACACCGTTGCGACGGAAGTTCGGCATGCCGGCACCCGGCATCTGGAAGTTCTCGAGCACCTCGACGATCGCGGCGAGCGTCTGGGCCGGAGCGATGTCGATCGCCGCGTCGCAGATGTTCCGGTAGAAGATCATGTGCAGGTTCTCGTCGGCGGCGATGCGCTGGAGCATCTTGTCGGCGATCGAGTCGTCGCAGGCACGACCGGTGTTGCGGTGCGACACGCGGGTCGCGAGCTCCTGGAAGGTCACGTAGGCGACGGAGTGGAGCATGCCCGTCGAGTTGGGGGACGCGAAGCCGTTCGTCATGTGCTCCATGCGGGCGTTCTCGAGTGCGACGGGATCGACACCGCGCGTGACGACCAGGTAGTCGCGCATGACGATGCCGTGGCGGTTCTCCTCCGCGGTCCACCGGCCGACCCAGGTGCCCCAGGCGCCGTCGCGCGAGAAGCTCTCGGCGATCTCCCGGTGGTAGGAGGGCAGGTTGTCCTCGGTGAGGAGGTTGGTGATCATGGCCGCCTTGGCGACCTCGTCGAGCTTCGACTGCTCGGGTTCCCAGTCGACACCGCCCATCGCGGCGAAGTTCCGGCCCTCGTCCCACGGCACGTAGTCGTGGGGGTGCCAGTCCTTCGCCATCGAGAGATGCCGGTTGAGGTTCGCTTCGGCCACAGGCTCCAGCTCTCGCAGCAGCTCCAGTTGAGTCAGGACTCGCGTCATGCTCTTCTACCCCTCACATCGGTGTCCGTGTACTCCGCCGGCCTACGGAGGAGGGGAGCCCGGCCGTTCGTCGCCGCGGCACGCGGCGCACCGGTGGCCCCCCCACATTCGCCCGGATCACGGTACAGGTCCGGGCGGCCCGATGACAGCACCGTCCCGCTCGTGCCGTATCACACGGACGAGCGGAACGTGCGGTTCCGGAGGGTCTCAGCGCTTGCCGCCACCGAGAAGTCCCCCGAGGAGACCGCCGAGTCCACCACCCGAACTGCCGCCGAGCACGCTGCCGAGGACGTCGCCGATCCCACCGCCGGAGGTGGCCGATCCACCACCGGCGTTCTTCAGCAGACCCCCGAGGAGATCGGCGAGACCTCCGCCCTGCGGAGCGCTCGCGGTGTTCGTTCCCGCACCGCCACCGATCTGCTTGGCGAGATAGGACAGCACGATGGGGGCGATGATCGGCAGGACCTTGGCGATCAGATCGTTCCCGCCGGCGCCGTTCACGGAACCGAGGGTCGAGATCACCTGGTCCTTCTTGTCGCCGAAGACGTTGGAGACGATCCTGTCGCCGTCCTCGGTGTCGATCCCGTCGACATCGACCTCACCCTCGGCCAGGTTCGACTCGGAATGCTTGCCCAGCGCGGAGAGCAGAGATGCCGCTCCGGTCGGGTTCTGGGCGTTGGCGTCGAGACCGCCGACGAGGGTGGGGAGCGCTGCGCGGACGGCCGTCTCCGCCGTCGCGTTGTCGACACCGAGTCGCTGCGCCACCTGGTCGACGGGAATGCGGGACATCAGATCGTCGAGACTTGCCATCGTTCCTGCCTTGGCTCGTGGGTGCCCCGAAGTGGCCACCCGGTGCCGAGAGGGTATCGGGACGAAGCCCGTTGCAGCGGGAGGCGTCAGTCGAGCGAGGCGGCGCTCGTCGAAGAACGGCGCAGCGCGATCAGGCAGCACAGCAGTGCGACGAGCGTGCCGCTGAGCAGGAGCACCGTCCCGTTCTGATTGGTCAGGGTCGTACTGCGATTGAGTTCGACGTACTCGCCGTGGGTCTGGAGCAGACGTGTCCAGAACACCGCGGCCGTCGCGACACCGATCAGCGTCCCGGCCCAGCCGACGGCCACCGAGTCGAACAGTGCGGCAGCGAGGAGCAGGACCGCGGCGACGACCAGTGGTACTGCGAGGGACTCGTACAGCGGCAGACCCGGGACCGCGACACCGGCCAGGTCGCCGTCGGGGAAACCGTCGCGCAACGCCGACAGGGGAATCTCGGTGGGTCGTATTCCGCCGACCACCGGCAGCACCGACCCGATTCCCAGTGCGACAGCGGCCAGGAACAGGCCCAGGTCCACGAAACTGCGCATGTTCCTCCCCGGACGATGAACGTTCGATTACCCCTGCGGCTCACCGTATACAAAGTCGGGCAACCGCACCGGGTGAAATTCGCAGTGCGAAGGGACCTGATCCGAATGCGGTGGTCCGTAGGCTGAGATGCACACCGCAGGTGCACGTACCGATCGGCGAGGAAGGTTCGATATGGCGGACATGAATGTCGACGAAGCGGGTTCGCGGAAAGGCTTGCCGCCGTGGGCGAAGAAGACCATCGCCGTGGTCGTGGCCCTGATCGTGCTCGTCATCGCCTACTACACCCTGGCGGCGTTCGTTCCTCGTTGGTGGGCGCAGCGGATCGCGAACCTCGCCGAGGGCGGCTTCGTGCGCGGCGTGTTGTGGGGTCTGCTCTTCGGCATCCTCTGCACGGCGATCCCCATCGCGCTGCTCTCGTGGATCTGGCAGGTCCGCAACTGGAAGTACGGCCGCGGGCTGCAGGTCGCCTTCGGCGTGCTCGCGCTGGTGGTCGCGCTACCGAACCTCATGACCCTGGCGGTCGTGCTGGGTACCGGGAACGGTGCGCACGCGGGGGAGCGCATCCTCGACGTGGACGCGCCCGGCTTCCGCGGCGCCACGTTGATCGGCGCGATCATCGGAGCGCTGCTCGCGGTGGTCTTCGTCGTCGCGCTCACCCGTTATCGCAAGCGCGGACGGGATCTGAAGCAGGCCCGCACGGATCTCGAGCAGCGCCGGATCGAGCAGGAACGGCTCGAAGCGCGCCGTGACGCGGAGAAGGAACTCGGCCGGCACACCGACGACGTCCCGCCCGGCTCCCACCGACTCTGACGTAGGGCCCGGGCTCCGAAGAAGACCCCGAAAGGTCCGGGAACGACGAACGCCGGCGTCGCGTACGACGCCGGCGTTGCCCGGTGCCCCCAGTAGGGCTCGAACCTACGACCTGCGGATTAAAAGTCCGTAGCTCTACCAACTGAGCTATAGGGGCATGGGCGCACAGTGTAACCACACCGCACGGTGAGCCACGCTGCGCGATCGATGATATCGGACATCCGGCGGTGCGGGCGCCGCCCGCGACGAATGGAAAAAGGCCCGGGTGCCCACCCCCTGCTCCGCACCCGAGCCGGACAAAGCGTACCACTCGGTGTGTTCTGTGGAAACCCGGGTCCCGGGGGTGGGGCTCACATTTCACCCGGTGGAACACGGCCCGGAACCGGGGTTGTGGGGGCAGACTAGAGTTGTCTCGTGGGGGAACACAGGAACGTGGAAGGCTGAATTTCCCCATGCCCCGTCAACAGGAGCGTGCGCGTCGTACGCGGGCTGCGATCGTCCGATCGGCAGCCACCGAATTCGCGCGGCGAGGTTTCGCCGCAGCATCGATCAACGCCATCCTCGAGCAGTCGAATGCCACCAAGGGTGCGATGTACTTCCACTTCGCGTCCAAGGAGGATTTGGCCCGGGCGGTACTCGACGAAGGGCTCGAGCACTACCGCGCCATCGTCGACAGGTGGATGGACGTCCCCGGTCTCGACCCCTTCGAGCGGCTGCACGGCCTCATCGGTGATCTCGGTGCGGCCCTGCACGACGACGTGGTCATCGCCGCGGAGTTCCGTCTGGTCACCGAACCCGAGTTCGCGGAGGAGGTCAGGCTGCGCGGCAGCGTCCTGTGGGGGCGGGCCGGCTACCAGCTGGCACGCGAAGCGCAGGAGAAGGGCCTGTTCCGGCCCGGCGTCGATCTACAGCGTTTCGTCGAGGCGATCGCGTCGTCGCTCGCCGGTCAGCGCTATCTCGCCGACCTCACCTCACCGGAGACCGACGTCCGCGCACGCTTCGAGGCCTGCGTGGAAGTGCCGCTCGAGGCGATGGCGTCGGAACAGTGGCTCGCGCAATGGCGGGAGAAGGGTTGGCCGAGCAGGCCCGACAACGACGAATCGACGGCTTGACCTGCTGGTTTGTGATTCGCGAATGCCGTGGCATAAGCTGTCCAAGCTCCCAACGGAACGCCAAACCCGTTGAGGGTGCGGTTCGGAGAGATCCGATCGGGCCCCCTTCGTCTAGCGGCCTAGGACGCCGCCCTTTCAAGGCGGTAGCGCGGGTTCGAATCCCGTAGGGGGTACGCTTCGACCTCGTCGAAGTGTGCAGTATCTTGGTGTGAGAAGTGAATATGTATGGCCCTGTGGCGCAGTTGGTTAGCGCGCCGCCCTGTCACGGCGGAGGTCGCGGGTTCGAGTCCCGTCAGGGTCGCTCCAGAGTTTCGATCGGCATTCGGTTCGGGTGCCGTCCGGCCAGGTAGCTCAGTTGGTACGAGCGTCCGCCTGAAAAGCGGAAGGTCGCCGGTTCGATCCCGGCCCTGGCCACCACGGTTGTCCGGCGAACAACCATCAATTTCATATCTTCGACCCACCGGTTACGGTGGGTCGAGCTATGGGAACTTCGGTTCCTCATGGCCCTGTGGCGCAGTTGGTTAGCGCGCCGCCCTGTCACGGCGGAGGTCGCGGGTTCGAGTCCCGTCAGGGTCGCTCCAGGCGAAGCCCCGGTATCACATCGATACCGGGGCTTCGTCGTCATCTGTTCGCGGGCCTGTGTCCACTCGCCGTTCCCACTCGTATCGTGGATCCGCACCGGGTGTGGTCCGGCTCGCTATCGTGAGGACACAAAACATGTTCTAGTGTGTGCCCTACACAACTAGTGGACATCTGTCCGAGCGACCTGGCCCTCCGAGCGAACCCCGAGGTGGAATGTGCGCGTAGCTCTGTTGTCCTACCGGAGCAAGCCGCATTGTGGGGGCCAGGGGGTCTACGTTCGCCATCTCAGTCGCGAACTCGTCGCCCAGGGACACACCGTCGAGGTGTTCTCCGGCCAGCCGTACCCCGAGCTCGACCCCGGCGTGACGCTCACGAAGGTACCCAGTCTCGATCTCTACCGCGACGACGATCCGTTCCGCACGCCGAAGCCGGGCGAGTACCGCGACTGGATCGACGTCCTCGAGGTCGCCACCATGTGGACCGCCGGCTTCCCCGAACCGCGCACCTTCGGTCTGCGCGCCGCACGCCTGCTGCGCGACCGCCTCGGCGACTTCGACGTCGTGCACGACAACCAGTCGCTCGCGTCCGGGTTGCTGCGCATCGCCGAGGATCTTCCCCTCGTCGCGACGATCCACCATCCGATCACCCGCGACCGCGAACTCGATCTCGCCTCCGCGACCACCCTCCGCCGCAGGATCACGCTCCGGCGGTGGTACGGATTCCTGCGCATGCAGGAGAATGTGGCCCGGCGGATCCCCACCCTGCTCACGGTGTCGGAGAACTCGGCCGACGACATCCGCACGGCCTTCGGGATCGAATCCGAACGTATCCACACGATCCCGCTCGGCGTGAACACGGAGGTGTTCGCGCCGCGGAAGGACGAACGCGTTCCCGGTCGGATCGTCTGCGTCGCGAGCGCCGACGCCCCGCTGAAGGGTGTTCCCACCCTGCTCGAAGCGGTCGCGAAGTTGCGCACCGAACGCGAGGTCGAACTGGTCCTCGTCTCGAAGCTCGCGCCGGGTGGGGCCACCGAGAAGCTCATCGACGAACTCGCCATCGGCGACGTCGTGCGCACCGTCTCCGGGATCGACGACACCGAACTCGCCGACCTGCTCGCCTCCGCCGAGATCGCGGCGGTGCCGTCGCTGTACGAGGGATTCTCGTTGCCGGCCGTCGAGGCGATGTCGTGCGGAACACCGCTCGTCGCGAGCCGCGCCGGGGCCATCCCCGAGGTCGTCGGGGACGCCGGTCTGTTGGTGCCCCCGGGCGACGCCGAACAGCTCGCCGCAGGACTCGCGGGCCTGTTCGACGACCCGGCCGAGCGTCGTCGTCTCGGCGCGAAGGGCCGCGACCGCGTGCTCGAACGCTACAGCTGGGCGGCCGTGGCCGCGCAGACCGCCGCGATCTACGACAAGGCGATCGCCGCGCATCGAGAGGGGAAGAACGGATGCTGACCGTCGACTTCGACCGCCTGGGCGTCGTACCGGGGATACGCGCCCTCGACATCGGGGCCGGCGCGGGGCGCCACTCCTTCGAGCTGTACCGCCGCGGCGCCGACGTCGTCGCCTTCGACCAGAACGCCGACGACATGAAGGCCGTCGCCGACATGTTCGTCGCGATGGAACTCGAAGGCGAGGTCCCCGAGGGTGCGCTGGCCCGGGCCGAGGTCGGCGACGCGCTCGCGCTGCCCTACGACGACGCGACCTTCGATCTCGTGCTCATCTCCGAGGTGCTCGAGCACGTGCCGGAGGACGAGCGGGCCATCGCCGAACTCGTCCGGGTCCTCAAGCCCGGTGGTGTCGCGGCCGTGACCGTGCCGCGCTGGCTGCCGGAGAAGATCTGCTGGGCACTGTCCGATGCCTACCACGAGGTGGAGGGCGGGCACATCCGCATCTACAAGGCCGACGAGCTCGCCGCGAAACTCACCGCCGCCGGTCTCACGGTCTCGGGCACCGACCACGCCCACGCGCTGCACGCGCCGTACTGGTGGCTCAAGTGCGCCGTCGGCGTCGACAACGACGACAATCCGCTGACGAAGGCGTACCACCGGCTGTTGGTCTGGGATCTCATGAAGGCCCCGTGGATCACCCGCACAGCCGAGAAGATCCTCGATCCCGTCATCGGGAAGAGTGTCGTCTTCTACCTCGAGAAGCCGGGAAACGCCGGTGCGGCGCGGTGAATCCGCGCGCGTGACGGTGCCGTCGGTACCGGGTGTGCTGTCGCCGGAACAGAGTCTGGCGACGGGCCGGGCCATCGCGCGGATGCAGGAGTCCTCGGGAGCCGTCCCGTGGTTCCCCGGAGGTCACATCGACCCGTGGGATCACATCGAATCCGCGATGGCGTTGACCGCCAGCGGTTTGCGCGAGGAGGCGGACGCCGCCTTCGAGTGGTCGCGGCGGACGCAGCGCGCCGACGGGTCGTGGCCCATCCAGTTCCGCGGCGACATCGTCGAGAACCACGACACCGACAGCAATTTCACCGCCTACATCGCCGTGGGCGTATGGCACCACCATCTCGTGACGGGCGATCGCGGGTTCGTCGAGCACATGTGGCCGACGGTGCGTGCTGCGCTCGACCTCGTGGTCGACATGCAGTTGCCGGGCGGCCAGATCTCCTGGGCGCGAGGCGACGGCGGGATGTTCGACGAAGCGCTGCTCACAGGCTGTTCGAGCATCCACCAGAGTCTGTGGTGCGGTCTGCGGATCGCCGACCTGATCGGTGAGGCGCAACCCGAATGGGAGGTCGCGCTGATTCGTCTCGGCCACGCTCTGCGTCGGCACCCCGAGGCGTTCACGCCCAAGCCCGAGTACTCGATGGACTGGTACTACCCGATCCTCGGCGGAGCGGTGCGCGGCACCGACGCGCACGAACGGATCCGCGAGCGCTGGTCGGATTTCGTTGTCGACGGGCTCGGGATCCGTTGCGTCGACCATCGCCCGTGGGTCACCGGAGCCGAGACGTGCGAACTGGTCCTGGCGCTCGACGCACTCGGCCACGCCGGGCGTGCCCGCGAATTGTTCGCGGCCATGCAGCATCTGCGCGACCCGGACGGTTCGTACTGGACCGGTCTGGTCTACGCCGACGGCAAGCGCTGGCCGGTGGAGGTCAGTTCCTGGACCAGCGCAGCGGTGATCCTCGCCGCCGACGCGCTCTCGCGCACGACGGGAGGAAACGCGATCTTCCGGGATGCGGCGGCACCCGCCGACCAGCTGGGCGCCGACCGCTGCACCGAACGTTGCCCGGTGCTCGTCCCGTAGTTCAGCTGCCGGGCAGGGATCCGACCGTGCCGGCGGTGCGTTCGAGAACCCGCAGCGAGGACGTCACCGATTTCTCGACGAACTCGCCGCTCTCCAGTGCGAGACAGTAGATCTCGTACGGGGGCCGGCCGCCGTCCTTCGGGTCGGGGAAGACGTCGTGGATGATCAGGGCGCCGCCGATGCGCACCCATCTCGCCCAGCCGTCGTAGTCCGCCCGGGCCGCCTCGCTGCTGTGTCCGCCGTCGATGAACACGAACGAGGCGGGGGTGCGCCAGAACGACGCCACCACAGGAGAATTGCCGACCACCGCGACGACGTGCGATTCGAGGTCGCCGTCGGCGAGGGTGTGCCGCAGCGCGCCGACCGTGTCGAGGCGGCCGGTGTGCGGGTCGACCAGCGACGGATCGTGGTACTCCCAGCCGGGCTGATGCTCCTCCGAACCGTGGTGGTGGTCGACGGTGACGATGGTGCCGCCGGTCGCCTTGGCCGCAGCTCCGAGATACACGGTCGAGCGGCCGCAGTAGGTGCCGATCTCGACGCCGACGCCGTCACCGAGATACTGCACCGCAGCCTCGTGCAGTGCGGTTCCCTCGTCCTGAGGCATGAAACCTGGTGTCGCCTCGGCGAGTCCGATCGCCTCACGGGGCAGGGTGGTGCGGGACATCGGATGGATCTCCGTTCTTCTCGCGTGATGCGGTGTATCCCGGATCACCCTACCGACCGGTCGCGCCGTCCGATGCTCTCGGACACGACGGTGAGACTGTCGAGTTCGCGGATCGCGGCGCACGACCGCTCGACCATCACCGCGAACATGCGGTCGCCGCGGTCGGTCCTCGTGCCGTAGGCGCACCCGAAGACCGCGACGAGCGGACCCTGCAACATCGCGAATCGGTAGTCGTCCCAGCACTGCTGCAGGCCGTAGCCTTCGACGCCGTGGCACAGCAACGCGCGGTGATAGGTCGAGACCAACTCCTGCTCGTGCTCGCGTCGGACCGTCGGCTCCAGACTCGTTCCGACGAAGTACGCGAGGTCGCGGGCGGGGAGTCCCACCGTCAGGGTCTGCCAGTCCACCGCGACGACACCGCTCTCGCCACCGGGTGGGAACAGGAGGTTGTCGAGCCGGTAGTCGCCGTGCAGCAGCGCGAACCGGTCGGATCGCGCGAGCACCCACTCCTCGGTGAGCTCGGCGCAGGCCCGCAGCGTGTCGCGGTCGTCGGCACCGATCAGATCACCGAGACCGTCGAGGAAGGTCTCGATGGCCGGGCCGTACAGCTCGGCGAGGATCCGTGCCTGCTCGGCGTCCGTGGTGGTGAGCCAGTCCGATTCGTGGAGGTCGGGTGCGCACCAGCGGGGACCGTGCAGTCCGGCGAGATTGCGGACGGCGTCGTGCGCCTCGTCGACGGTGCACCCGGCGAGCTGGTCGCCGGGCAGTGCCGGGGCGGCGTCCTCGAGGAGCAGGGTGAACTCCCCGTCCTCGCCGGAGGCGACATGATAGCAGGTGGGGGTCCGCACCGCGACGGACGGTTCGATGTCGCTGTAGAAGCGTGCCTCCCCACGATAGGCGCCGGCGAGCATCCTCCGCGTCGCGGGATCGGGTGACGGAAGCTTCGCGACGAGTGAGGACGGCACGTCGTCGCCCGTCAGGACGAGCCGGTAGCACAGGGCGATCTGACCCGTGCCGATCCGCTCGACGTCCACCGTGCGTACCGTGCCGCCGAGCACGGCCGAGAGTCGTTCGGGCGTCAGATCCTCCGCCGACAGGAACAGATCGGTCATGGTGTGCTCCGGCCGGGGTTGGCGGGTAGGGATACGAAACGTGCGGGGTCGCGGATCGTCCGCCACGCGGCGACGACCGGGACGAGTTCGGAGGGCGTGGCGCCGTGCAGGATCACACTGTCGGCACCGGCGTCGAACTGGTCGGCGATGCGGGTCGCGCACTGTGCGGCGCTGCCGGTCGCGCTCGCGGCGAGCCACTCGTCGGGCAGCAGCGACCGGATGTGCACGAGCAGTTCGGTGGGTGCCGCGTCGATCGGTCCGGAATGGGCACGGACCTCGGCGTCCTCCCGAAAACGGTGCAGTACCTGCGGGTCCCAGCCGTTCGCGCGGACGAGCACGTCACCGTAGCCCTGCAGGTAGGTCGCGAGCCGTCCGGTGAGCTTCCGCAACCGGAGGTCCTCGGGGATCGACTCGTCGACGGTCGCGAGGACCGACCAGATACGGACGGACTGCGGGTCGCGGCCGGCCTGCTCGGCGGCGTCTCGCACCGTCTTCACGGCGCGGGCGAGCGTGTCGTCGGTGAAGAAGGTGTGCAGGACGACGGCGTCGGCCACGCGTCCTGCCAGGTCGAGTGTGCGCTCGCCGAGCGCGACCATGAGGATCGGGATGCGGTCGACACCCTCGGCGGTGCGTCGCAGATACGGGAAATCACCGGCCGGGCCGTGGTGGTCGACGACGGCGTCACCGCGCCACAGCGTCCGGAGCAGGTCGACGGTGTCCTCGAGCCTCGCCGACGTCACGCGCGGCAGCCCCATGAGATCGAACAGCACGTCGAAGCCGCGGCCGAGCCCGAGGGCGTACCGGCCGCGGCTCAACCGATGCAGGGTGGTCGCCATCGTCGCCGTGACGAGGGGATGGCGGGTGTGCGGATTGGTCGCCGCGGTGCCGATCCCGAGCGTACGGCTCGTCGCGGCCGCCGCACCGGCCAGCGCTGCCGCGTCCTTGGTGTCGAACCGTTCCGACAGGAAGACCGAACCGAGGCCGATCTCCTCGGCGACGGTGATCTCGTCGAGCAGCGCCCTCGGGTCGTCGGTGTGCCCGGCGAGGCCGTAGAACCCGAGTTCCGGACAGTCCGGGGCCGGGCCGCCCGCTTCTGCGTCCGCCCCCGAGGTGTTCACGAGCGGGTCGCGGCCCGTCGCTTGTGCAGCACGCTTCCGATCGTCGAATCGAGTTTCGTGCCGAGCGGCCACCCGACGTAATGGCACAGGAACAGGGCGATCTCGCGGAGTTGCTCCTCGTCGAGTTCCTCGTTGTGCAGGGCCGCGCCGATCTGGATCTCCGCGACGTCGGTGAGTCCCTGCGCTGTGAGAGCACCGAGCAGGAGCAGTCGCCGATCGCGGATGCTCAATCCCGGCCGCGACCAGATGTCGGCGAACAGGTGGTCGGCGGTGACGGCGAAATGATCGCCCGGGCCGTCCTGCATCTCCCAGCCGTAGACCTTGGACATCATCTCCAGGCCGCGGCGGCGGGTCTCGTCCGTCATGCGTGCTCCTTCCGGGAACGGGTCTGCGCGATCTCTCCCGTGCCGACTCCGAGGCCGGGGCCGAGGTCGGACAGCGCCCGGGCTCCGAGCGGCAGGTCGACTCCGAGGCGATCGCCGAGGTCCAGTGCCAGCGCGAGATCCTTCTCGCCGAGGGCGCGCACGCGCGAGAAGATCGGGAACCAGGAGTCGTCCTCCGCGAGGGGAGATGTGGTGTCGCGCCACATGATCGAACCGGCGCCGCCGGTGATCGCGTCGGTGTGCCGGACGACCTTGCCGAGCTCGGTGATGTCGATGCCCGCGGCCTCGGCGAGTCGCTGTGCTTCCGTGGCCGCGGTGAACGCGATGAAGTGGAGCAGGTTGCGGGCGAGCTTCATCCGGGTTCCTGCCCCGACGGGGCCCGCGTGCACGACCAGCGACGCGAAGGTGCCGAAGGGTTCCTCGATCTTCGCGAAGCTGTCGTCGGTCGCGCCGACCATCACGGCGAGGATGCCGTTCTTCGCGCCACCGGCGCCACCGCTGACCGGTGCGTCGACGAAGTCGACTCCCTTCTCGGCACACTTCGCGGCGAGCTCGACGGCGGTGGTGTCGGAGATCGTCGAGTGGACCGCGACGACCGTGCCGGGCCGGGCCGTCGCGAGCAGTCCGTCCGGACCGGTCACGACGTCGCGGACCTGGGCGTCGTCGAGGACGGTCACGCACACGAGGTCGCAACCGGCGGCCAGCTCCGCCGGGCTCGACGCCGCGGCGGCACCCTTGTCGGTGAACGGGCTCATCGCCTCGGGCACCACGTCGAGCACGGTGAGGCCCCCGGGCCGGGTGAGCAGCCGCTCGGCCATGGGCGCCCCCATGTTGCCCAGCCCGATGTAACCGACCCGGCCGATCGTGGAGCCGGTCACGAGCGGATCACCTGCCCGCCGTCGACGTTGAAGATCTGCCCCGTGACCCAGGCCGCCTCGTCGGAGAGCAGGAACAGACACATGCCGACGAGATCGTCGGGAGTGCCCATGCGCTCGAGCGGCAACTGCTTCACCATGTCGGCGACCATGTTCGCGGGGGTGGTGGTGCGGGTCGCCTCGGTGTCGATGGGACCGGGGGCGATCGCGTTGATGCGGATGTTCGAACCGCCGAGCTCGACGGCGAGTTGCTGTGTGAGACCGTTGATCCCGACCTTCGCGAGCCCGTAGAAGCCCGAATACAGCCAGGCCGCCGTCGACGACTGGTTGACGATCGACCCGCCGTTCTTCGTCATGTACGGCCACACCGCGCGGGTGACGTTGAGGGCACCGTCGAGGTTCACACTCATGAACTTCTTGTAGTAGTCCCACGGAACCGTCAGCAGCAGATCGAGTTTCATGCCGCCGTAGATGGCGGCATTGTTGACCACGTGGTCGATGCCGCCGTAGGTCTCGACGGTCGACGCGGCGAGTGCCTCGGCGGAGGCGGGGTCGGAGACATCGACCGAGGTGAAACTCGCGACGCCCCCGTCGGCGACGATCTGTTTGGCGACCTGCTCGCCGAGTTCGGCGTCGATGTCGGCGACCACCACGTTCGCGCCCTCGGCGGCGAGCGCACGCGCGTACGCCTCGCCGATCCCCTGGGCGGCGCCGGTGACGATCGCGGTGCGACCGGTGAAACGTGCCATCGGAAAAGTCCTTTCGGAAGTTCGGGTCAGCTCGCGGGTTCGGCGACGAGCTTGGTCTCCAGGTACTCCTCGAAACCGGTCACACCCATCTCGCGGCCGATCCCGGACTGCTTGTAACCCCCGAACGGGGCGTCGGCGGCGTACCAGATGCCGCCGTTGACGCCCAGCGTGCCGGTCCGTACACCTGCGACGACCCGCGCGATGCGGTCCGGATCGGTGCCGTACACCGAACCCGAGAGGCCGTAGGGGGAGTCGTTGGCGATGCGGATCGCGTCGTCGTCGCCGTCGTGAGGGATGATCACGAGCACCGGACCGAAGATCTCCTCCTGCGCTGTGCGTGCGGAGTTGTCGAGGCCGGAGATGAGGGTGGGTTCGACGAAGAAGCCGCGCTCGTGTTCGGTCGGACGTCCGCCGCCGGTGACGATCGTGCCGCCCTCCTCGACGGCGAGGCGGATGTAGCCCTCGACACGCTGCCGCTGCTTCTCGGAGATGAGCGGCCCGCACACCGTGCCGGGATCGCGCGGGTCGCCGGGCCGGATGCCGCTCATGGACTTCGCGGTCAGGGCCACGGCTTCGTCGTACCGTTCGCGGGGGACGAGCAGACGCGTGGTGATCGCGCAGCCCTGGCCGGCATGCGTGCACACGGTGAAGGCCGCCATCGAGCAGGCGCCGCGCAGGTCGGCGTCGTCGAGGACGATGAACGCCGACTTGCCGCCGAGTTCGAGGAAGACCTTCTTGAGGTTCTCGGAGGCCGCGCGCATCACGGCCCGGCCGGTCGCGGTGGAACCGGTGAACGAGATCAGGTCGACGCGCGGATCCTCGCTCAGCTGTGCGCCGAGGCTGTGGTCGCTCGAGGTGACGATGTTCAGCACTCCCGGTGGGATGTCGGTCTCCTCGGCCGCGATCCGCCCGACCAGGGCCGCGCACCACGGGGTGTCGGGGGCGGGCTTGAGTACCACGGTGTTCCCGGCGGCGAGAGCGGGTCCGAGCTTGGCGAAGTTGATCTGGTGCGGGAAGTTCCACGGTGTGATCGCGCCGACGACCCCGACTGCTTCCTTGAGCAGATAGCGGTGGGTCGGGATGCCCATGGGGGAGGCGTTGCCGAGATCCTGCGTCCACGCGTAGCTCTCGGCGAGGTCGGCGAAGTAGAGCAGGTCGTCGATGGGGCCTTCGAGATGCGCGGCGCTCGTGAGGAATCGGGGAGCGCCGACCTCGGCGATGGTGATCTCCCGCAGTTCCTCGATGTGCTCGCGCAGGGCGTCGCGCAACTGACGGAGGCAGCGGGCCCGGAAGGTGTGGTCGCGTGACCAGTCGGTGTCGTCGAAGGCGCGACGTGCGGCCGCGATCGCGGCGTCCATGTCGGTGGCGGTGCCCTCGGCCGCGTGGCCGAGCAGTTCTTCGGTGCTCGGATCGGTGATCGCGAAGGTGCCTCCGCTGCCGGGTACGAGCTTGCCGTCGATCAGAAGGGTGGAGCTGTCGGTGGGGCGAAGTGTCATCAGACGTTCCCTCGGTTCTGGACAGGTGTCTGGACTATAGTTCGGGCACTCGAGGCAGCGCAATGGGTGAACGGGGAACCTTATGGCAGACAACAATTCGGGGCCGGACAATTCGACCCCGCTCGCGGGCCGCGTCGTGGTCGTGACGGGCTCCAGCCGGGGGATCGGACGGGCGGTGGCGCGGACCCTCGTGGACGAGGGCGCACGGGTGGTGGTCAACGGCCGCGACGCCGAGGCGGTGCGCGACACCGTGTCGGAGCTCGTGTCGCAGGGCGCCAGTGCGATCGGAGTGTCCGGTTCGGCGGCCGCCTCCGGGGTCGCGGAGGATCTCCTCGGGGCGGCCCTCGACGAGTTCGGCGCGGCGGACGCGCTGATCAACTGTGCCGGCACCGCGGAACCTCCGGGCTCGTCGATCCTCACAGTCACCGACGAGGAATGGGACGACCTGATCGATTCGCATCTGACCGGCACCTTCCGTACGTGCCGGGTGTTCGCGCCCCGGTTCGTGGCGCAGGGGCGCGGGGTGATCGTCAACACCGGATCGTTCGCGTTCCTCGGCGACTACGGCGGTACCGGATACCCGGCCGGAAAGGGTGCGGTGAACAGCCTGACCGCGGCGATCGCTGCCGAACTGCGCGAGCACGGAGTGCGGGCCAACGTCGTGTGCCCGGGAGCCCGCACGCGACTGTCGACGGGACCGGAGTACGAGCGGCACATCGAGCGACTGCACGAGCGCGGATTGCTCGACGACGTCACCTACGAGGGCTCGCGCAACCCGGCGCCGCCGGAGTACGTGGCGCGGCTCTACGCCTACCTCGCGAGCGACACGGCGACCGTGACCGGCGGAATCTTCGCCGGCTCCGGATGTTTCGTCGGTCGGTTCGACAAGCCGACACCGACGCTGCTGGCGTGGCGGGACCACGACACGTCGCCGCCCTGGACGCTCGACGAACTCGCCCACCTCGTGGAGGGCGCGAGTCGTGCGGGAGCGTCGGGTTAGGTCAATCCTCGACGAGCCACTTCCAGCCCTTGGTACGCACCACCATCAGCAGTCCGGCGGCGAGCAGGAGTGCATGCCCCGCGAGATGCAGCGGCGCGGGCAGGTCGACGTAGTTGAGCGCGAACCAGCTCTTCGAGTCGCCGAAGAGATTGTTGATCAGGCCGCCTCCGCCCTGGACGACGAACAGGACACCGACGAGGGTCGCGATCGATTCCACGAGTGCCTCCACATCTGTGACGATACATTTGTATTGATCCGCTGCCCACGCTACGGTGGGGAAGCGAACAAATCAATACAAATGAACTGAAATGATGGTGGTGCCGTGACGGTTCGTGGCCTCGGCGCAACGCACGACGAGAGACGGTGGGAGATCCTCGACGCGGTCTTCACCATCGTCGACACCGAAGGTGCCCAGCAGGTGACGATCAGGCGCGTCGCGGCGGTGGCGGGCGTGTCGGTGGGGCGGGTGCAGCATTACTTCCCGACCAAGGACGCCCTGTTGACGGGAGCGTTCACTGCGGTCAACGAACTGGGAACCGAGCGCGTGCGGCAGCGGATCCCGGAGAACGGTGTCGAGGGGGAGGGCCCCGCATCGATCCTCGACGCGGTGCTGACCGAACTGATCCCGGAGACGGCCGACGACTGCCGGCTCGTGCGCGTCGCGCAGACGTTCGAGACGTATGCGTGCACACGATCCGAGCTGAAGGACCGCGTCGTGCGCGGATACGACGAACTCGTATCGCTCCTGGCGCAGCTGATCGGCGGATGTCTCGCCACCGACAGCGGCAAGCAGGAGGACGCGGCGCGGTTCCGGTCCCGGGCCTACGAACTGCTCGGCCTGGCAACCGGTCTCGCCGCACTCGTCGTCGTGGACGCTCTCGCGCCGCGAGCGGCCCGCGACATCCTGACGCACCGCCTCACCGAACTGCTCGACGCGTCACCCGAGGCGGACGGGTAGCTCCGTCGTGTGGGGGGCAGGGCTCAGAAGACCCGCAGTCTGAGGCATCGCCGCGTGCGCAGATCGAGCAGATAGGCCTTCCACAGCAGCGGCCACACCCACGGCGTGACGCGGTGCAGGCGCCGGACCGCCACGAGATAGCGGTCGAAGCGCCGCTGGTCGTCGGGTGTCCACCGGTAGTGCATGAGGTCGCGGAACTCCGGCGGCAGTGCGCCGCGGGTGATCAGTTCGAACGACCTGCCGAGCACCCGGTGGATGCCGCGGCCCAGTCGTCCGAGACGCACTTCGAGGAACGCGAGATTGCAGAGTTCGGTGAGGTACTCGCGCACCTGCTCGTTCATGGAGATGTCGGCGATGCCGGCCTTCCACAGTTCCTCGTACTCCTCGCGGGTCGTGGGCCACGACTCCGGTCGGACGTTCAGCGTCGTCGCGAGGGTCGCGCCGTCGCGGAGGATCCGGGCGTACTGCTCGTCGGTGAGCGGGCCGTACAGGAACTCGTGCTGGTCGACGAAGTACTTGAGCAGGCAGACCGCGACCCACAACTGCAGGGCTGGGGAGTTGGCGCTGTAGCGGACCTCCGCGCCGGGTGACGAGGCGACCCGGGCGTGGATCCTCCGCACCGACTCGCGGACGAAATCGCGGTCGGTGTCGTTGCCGAACACTGCGACCGCCAGATAGGTACCGGTCGTGCGGGCCCGCTTGATCGGATGAAGGTCGGCCCGGCCGGAGTCGACCGTGCTGTCGACGACGCCCTGGCCGACGCCGGGATGTGCGAGCTGCATGATGACGTTGGCGGCGTTGATCGTGCCACCGAGCGGTGAGACGAGATCGCCGAGAGTGTCGATCGCCCGCATGACCCCTCCATCTGAAGACGGATGTGTTCAGTTGATGGGTGTCACTCTAGCGCGTCCTGGTGGGGTCGAGGGAGGCGCCGGTCAGAACTCCGCGCACGACCGTCTCGTAGATGTGGTCGAGATCGAGCTCGTCGCCCAGGAAGCCGCTGCTCTGGAGGACCGCGAAACCGTGCAGGGCGGCGAACATGCCGACCGCGGCCTCGAGCGTCTCCTCCTCGGGGACGCCGCAGGACGCGAGCATCGTGCGCAGGGCCACGTTGGCGTCAAGCGCGGCGGCGAGCAGGCCGCCGCGGTCGACCGGTGCGGTGGTCAGCGCGCCGTAGCGGCGGGGATGTTCGACGGCCCAGGCGTGGTGGGCGTCGATCAGGGCGCGAAGCCCGTCGATGCCGCTGCGGCCCATCGCGACCTCGCGCAGATGTGCTCCGAGCTCGGTCATCGCGCGGATCTGCACGGCCGCCCGCACGTCGTCGAGATTGCGGACGTGGTTGTACAGCGAGGCCGTGACGATTCCCAAGCGCGACGAGAGGGTGCTCATCGTGAGCTGTTCCCATCCCAGCTCGTCGACGATCCCGAGCGCTGCTGCGACGACCTTGTCGCGGCTCAGTGTCCGCCGACGCACGGGTCGGGAGTTGTCGTCTGCCATGAAAACAGTCTAAGGGGCTTCCGTTCCAAACGAACGTGAGTAGTTTGTAAACGAATGCCATTCGTACGATCCCACGAGAGCGGCTTCATGACGACTTCACCCACAGATCTCAAGAACCCCGACGTCTTTGCCCAGGGGGTCCCACACGACTACTTCTCCGAACTCCGACGCACCTGTCCGGTTCACCGCCAACCCGAGGA
Organism: Rhodococcus sp. PD04; assembly: GCF_035918275.1. Classification (NCBI taxonomy): domain Bacteria; kingdom Bacillati; phylum Actinomycetota; class Actinomycetes; order Mycobacteriales; family Nocardiaceae; genus Rhodococcus; species Rhodococcus sp. PD04. The sequence continues at coordinate 855,340 of NZ_CP142143.1, forward strand.
GGGCGGCGTGGGCTTCTGGGCCGTCACCCGGCACGCCGACGTCATCGCGGTCTCCCGCGACAGCACGACCTTCTCCTCGGCGCTCGGAACCACCCAGATCGACGATTTCGACGAGGAGACACGCCTCAAACAGGCGTCCATGCTGCTCAACCTCGACCCGCCGGAGCACACCCGCCTGCGGCAACTCGTCAGCCGAGGTTTCACCCCCCGCATGGTGAAGACGCTCGAGGAGCGTATCCGGCAGACGTGTGAACGCACCGTCGACGCCGCCGTCGAGGCCGCACGCGACGGCACTGTGATCGACTTCGTCCCGGCGATCTCGGCACCCCTGCCGCTGGAGGTGATCGCAGCCCTGCTCGGCGCACCGGCCGAGGACGTGGGAAAGCTGTACGACTGGTCGAATCGCATGATCGGCTGGGACGACCCCGAATACGGCACCACCCAGGAGGACGGCGAACTCGCCGCCGCCGAGATCTTCCTGTACGCCAACGAGATCGCCGCGCAACGGCGAGTCGAACCGCGCGATGACATCGTCTCGAAGCTGGTGTGTCCCGACGGGAACGGCGACACGCTCTCCGAGATGGAATTCGACATGTTCTTCGTTCTGCTCGTCATCGCGGGCAACGAGACGACGCGCAACGCGATCTCGGGCGGGATGCAGGCATTCGTCGACCATCCCGAGCAGTGGCGCCGGCTGCAGAACGATCCCGGTCTGACCGACAGCGCAGTGGAGGAGATCCTGCGCTGGGTCACCCCCGTGGTGGGCTTCCGCCGCACGCCCACCTGCCCGGTGTCGATCGGCGACCAGCAGGTCGAACGGGGTGACAAGGTGATCGTGTACTACCCGAGCGCGAACCGCGACGAGGAGGTCTTCGACGACGCGCACATCTTCGACATCGGGCGCGAGCACAATCCGCACGTGGCGTTCGGTGGGACGGGTGTGCACTTCTGTCTCGGGGCGCATCTGGCGCGGCTCGAACTGCGGATCATGTTCGAGACCCTCGCCGCGCGTATCGACCGCGTCGAGCCGGCCGGCGAACCACGTCGGTTGCGGTCGAACTTCATCAACGGCATCAAGGCCATGCCCGTCCGTATCCACCCGCGACAGCGCTGAATTCGTCGGATGAACGCGCCGCGGGCATTGCCGACCCCCTTCGACCGTAGTAATGTCCAGACACGTGTCCAGAAACGTGAATCTCGAATCGACCCGTCGCCGCCTGACCGAGAAGCAGGCCGACACGGTTGCGAGGCTCACGCAGGCCGCGGTCGAGGTGCTCCGCGAGGAGGGATTCACGGGGCTGACGGTGCGTATGGTCGCCGCCCGTGCCGGAGTCGCCCCGGCGACCGCCTACACCTACTTCTCGTCCAAGGAACACCTCGTCGCCGAGGTGTTCTGGCGCCGGCTGGCCAACGCTCCCACGGCCGACGCCGCCGACGCCGAGAACACGAGCCGTGCCGATCGGGTGGTCGCGGTACTGCGGGGAATCGCGCTGCTGCTGGCCGACGAACCCGAACTCGCCGCCGCCGTCACCAGTGCACTGCTCGGTCAGGACCCCGATGTCGAACACCTGCGTGCGCGCATCGGACTCGACATCCGTCACCGGATCTCGGCAGCGCTCGGCGCCGACTCCGATCCCGACGAACTCGAAGCACTCGAACTGCTCTATGCCGGCGCGCTGGTCCGGGCCGGTATGGGCTACGGCACCTACGAGAAACTCGCCGACAGGCTGGAGACATCCGTCCGACTTCTATTGGAGTGATCCATGATCCAGGCATCTCCGGGCTCCGCGTCGCACGCAGGGCCCGCTTCGCCCGATCCACCGACGCTCGGCCCCGTGATCTTCAACCCGTACGACTACGCCTTCCACGAAGATCCGTATCCCACCTATCGCCGCCTCCGTGAAGAGGCGCCGGTCTACCACAACCCCGACCTCGAGTTCTGGGCTTTGTCCCGTCACGCCGACGTCGTCGCGGCCTTCCGCGACAACACTCGCCTCTCGAGCGCGAACGGTGTCTCGCTCGATCCGTCCGCCTACGGACCCAACGCCCACAAGGTGATGTCCTTCCTCGCGATGGACGACCCGCGGCACATGCGCATGCGCCGCCTCGTCTCCAAAGGATTCACTCCGCGTCGCGTCGCCGACCTCGAGGAACGCATCCTCGAGCTGACGCTGCGCTACCTCGAACCCGCTGTCGGGGCAAGGGAATTCGACTGGATCTCGGAGTTCGCCGGCAAGCTGCCCATGGACGTGATCTCCGAACTCATGGGTGTGCCCGAATCCGACCGCAACGAGATCCGCCGTCTCGCCGACCTCGTCGTCCACCGCGAGGAGGGCGTACTCGACGTGCCGGTCGCCGCGATGGAGGCCTCGTTGCACCTCGTCGGCTACTACGCCGACATGCTCGCCGAACGTCGGAAGAAGGAGACCTCCGACCTCACGTCGGCGCTGCTGGCCGCCGAGATCGACGGCGACCGGCTCACCGACGACGAGATCATCGGCTTCATGTTCCTCATGGTGGTCGCGGGCAACGAGACCACCACGAAACTGCTCGGGAATGCCCTCTACTGGGGCGCGCACAACAAGTCCGAGGTGGCGCAGGTGCTCCGCGACCCCGCTCGTGCACCGCAATGGGTCGAGGAGACCCTCCGCTACGACACCTCGAGTCAGATCGTCGCCCGCACCGCCGTCGCCGACATCGAACTGCACGACGCCACCATCCCGGCCGGTGGGAAGGTCCTGCTGCTCATCGGCTCCGCCAACCGCGACTCCGACGTCTTCGACGCCGCCGACGACTTCCGCATCGGACGCGACAGCTCCCAGAAGATCGCCAGTTTCGGTGGGGGAGTGCACTTCTGTCTCGGCGCACACCTGGCCCGCCTCGAGGCGAACATCGCGCTCGAGCAGTTCTCCCGGCGCGTCGCCGACTACGAGATCGACGAGGACCGTTGTGAACGTGTCCATTCCACCAATGTCCGAGGCTTCGCGGCCCTTCCTGTAGAGGTCACCGAACGACATGCCTAGATTCGAACCCCACCCCGAACGTCGTCCCGCGCTGGTCGCCGGGGCCTCGTCCGGAATCGGTACCGCCACCGCCTACGCGCTCGCCGAGGCCGGACATCCCGTCGCGCTCGGGGCGCGCCGCGTGGAGGAGTGCGCGGCGATCGCGGAGAAGATCCGCGCTGAGGGCGGCGAGGCCTTCGCCCACTTCCTCGACGTGTCGTCCACCGACTCCGTCGACGAATTCGTCACCGCAGCAGAAGAGGCTCTGGGCGCTGCGGAGATCGTCGTCTCGGGAGCGGGCGACATGGATTTCGCGCTGCCCCACGAGATGGACCCCGACCGGTTCGCCTTCCAGGTCAACGTGCACCTGATGGGCACGCAACGCCTGGCCCATCGCGTGCTGCCCGGCATGATCGACCGCAAGCGCGGCGACTTCGTCGTGATCGGATCCGACTGTGCCGTGCTTCCCCGGCCCTGGATGGGTGCCTACAATGCCGCCAAGACCGGCCTCGAAGCGCTCGTCCGCGAGATGCGGATGGAACTCGAGGGCACGGGTGTCCGCGCGTCGGTCGTGCGCCCCGGGCCGACGCAGACCGGTGCCGGTATGACCGCGCCGGCGGAGGTGCTCGAACCGATGCTCGAGGACTGGGGCACATGGGGTTTCGCCCGACATCCCTATTTCCTTCGTGCATCCGACATCGCCGCGGCCGCGCTCTCGGTCGTCTCGGCCCCCCGCGGCGCCCACATCGTGCTCATCGAGGTTCAACCCGAAGCACCCCTGCGGAAGGACAATCCATGACCACACTCGTCGAACCCCGGCGTGTGTCCGGCGGCGAACACGAACACGGCCACCTCGAGGAACTGCGGACCGATCCCATCGCGCTCATGCGCCGGGTGCGCGAGGAGTGCGGCGACGTCGGGGTCTTCCAGCTCGCCGACAAGAAGGTCGTACTCCTTTCCGGCGCGGAGGCCAACGAATTCTTCTTCCGCGCCGCGGACGAGGATCTCGACCAGCAGGCCGCCTATCCCTTCATGAAGCCGGTCTTCGGTGAGGGCGTCGTCTTCGACGCCAGCCCCGAGCGCCGCAAGGAGATGCTGCACAACTCGGCGCTGCGCGGCGAACAGATGCGAGGTCACGCGGCGACCATCGACCGCGAGGTGCAGGACATGGTCGCCGGCTGGGGCGACGAAGGCGAGATCGACCTGCTCGAGTTCTTCGCCGAGCTGACCATCTACACGTCGTCGGCCTGCCTGATCGGCAAGAAGTTCCGCGACCAGCTCGACGGACGATTCGCCCACCTCTACCACGACCTCGAGAAGGGCACCGACGCTCTGGCCTTCGTCGATCCCTACGCGCCGATCGAGAGTTTCCGACGACGTGACGAGGCCCGCCGCGGACTCGTGGCACTCGTGCAGGAGATCATGGACGGGCGCATCGCGAACCCGCCGCAGGGCAAGGAGGACCGCGACATGCTCGACGTCCTCGTCTCCATCAAGGACGAGGACGGCAAGGAACGGTTCAGTGCCGACGAGATCACCGGCATCTTCATCTCGATGATGTTCGCCGGCCACCACACCACCTCGGGCACGGCGGCCTGGGCGCTCATCGAACTGTTGCGCAACCCCGAGTACATGCAGCAGGTCACGGCAGAACTCGACGTCCTGTACTCCGACGGCGAGAGCGTCAGCTTCCATGCACTGCGGCAGATCCCGGTGCTCGAAGCAGTACTCAAGGAGACCTTGCGGCTGCATCCGCCGCTGATCCTGCTCCTTCGGGTCGCGCGCGACGACTTCGAGGTCGCCGGCTATCGGATCTCGGAGGGCGATCTCGTCGGTGCGACACCGGCGATCTCCAACCGCATCCCGGAGGACTTCCCGGATCCCGATGCCTTCGATCCCGGCCGCTACATCGACCCGAACCAGGAGGACATCGTCAACCGGTGGACCTGGATCCCGTTCGGGGCCGGCCGGCACCGCTGTGTGGGAGCGGCGTTCGCGCTCATGCAGCTGAAGGCGATATTCTCGGTTCTGCTGCGCGACTTCGAGTTCGAACTGTCCCAGCCGCCCGGGACCTATCGCAACGACCACTCGAAGATGGTGGTCCAACTCGAACAGCCGTGTGCTGTGCGGTACCGACGACGCACCCGGGCGGCGTCGGACACCGGCACGGCGACGCAGGAGTGAGGTTCGGATGAGGATCGAAGCAGATCTCGATCTGTGTCAGGGACACGCGATGTGCTCGATGGAAGCCCCGGACGTCTTCTCCGTCGCCAAACGGGGTGAGGTGGAGATCCTCCTCGATCCCGTGCCGGAGGAGATGCATGCCGACGTACGAGCAGCTGTGAAGTACTGCCCCACCCAAGCCCTTCGCATCGTCGAAGACTGAGGACCAGGAGACAGGATGGCCACGTTCGATCGTGCCGAGCTCGACGAGATGATCACCCGCTGGGTCGACGCCAACAAGCGCGCCGAGGCCGAAGGCGACTGGAAGCCTTTGGCCGACATGTACACCGAGGACGCCACCTACGGCTGGAACTACGGTCCGAAGGACGAGTTCATGGCCGTGGGCCGCGAGGAGATCCGCGATCTCGCACTGGGCCAGGAGATGGACGGGCTCGAAGGCTGGCAGTACCCCTACCAGCAGTTCGTCGTCGACGAACGCTCCGGCGACGTGATCGGCTTCTGGAAGCAGGTCGCCGACAGGACCCGTGAGAACGGTGAGCACTACTCCGTGCACGGTATCGGCGGGAGCTGGTTCCGGTACGGCGGCAACTTCCAGTGGTCGTGGCAGCGCGACTTCTTCGACTTCGGCAACGTCTCGCACCTGTTCCTCGAGATGATCACGGCGAATGCGCTGTCCGACGGTATGCAGAAGCGGATCGAGCGATCGACGGGGAAGAAGCGGCTTCCCGGCTGGTACCGGGTCGGCGAGTCGCCGGTCCCGTTGTGGTGACCGCTGTGGACACCGGCGGATCGTTCGCCGCGCTCTCCCGCACCGACCTCGCCGTGCTCGTCCCCGAACTGTTGCTGTGCGGTCAGCTCATCGACCGTTCGGGGATGGCACATCTGATCTCGGCGTTCGGTCGGGAGGGCATGGCGGAGGTGGCCATCGAGGAATGGCAGGCGTCCTCGCCGTGGTACACGCGCCGCATGCAGCGTGCCCTGAAGTTCGAGGGCGACGACGTCGTCACCATCTTCAAGGGCATGCAACTCGACATCGGGGCGCCCCCGCAGTTCATGGACTTCCGCTATCGCGTCCACGACCGCGACCACGGCGAGTTCTGGCTCGACCACTGTGGGGCACTGATGGACGTCGAGCCGCTCGGCGACGCCTACGTGACCGCGATGTGCCACGACATCGAGGACCCGACCTTCGACGCCACCGCCCTCGCCACCAATCCGCACGCGAGGGTGCGGCCGATCCATCGGCCGCCCCGCGCGCCGGCCGATCGGCGCCCGCACTGCGCGTGGACGGTCACGATCGACGCGTCGTACGAACCACCGGCTGTCGAACCACACACCGAAGCGCTCGGCCGGACCGCGGCCGTGGCACTCGAGCTGCGTCCGATCGACCGGGACGGTGAAGGGAGACACGACTATTCGGGCCCTCTCCTCGCAGACCTCCGGTTCGACGAGTTCTCGAAGTCGGCCCTGGTACGCATCGCCGAAGAGGTGTGCCTGCAGCATCACCTGCTCGCGCTCGGGTTCCTCATGAGTGTGCGCAAGCGGACCGACGAGCAGTCCGCGATCGAGCTGACCCGTAAGCAGCTCACCGGCATCGCCGGCATCACGTCCGAGCGAATCCGTACCGCGCTGGGACTGCCGCGCTCGTTCGCCGGCCTGGCCGCGGTACTCGACGTGCATCCGCTGCTGGCACCGCACCGGTACGTCGATCGGGTGATCTGTTTCGACGACGACGCGCTGGGTCTCCGGATCAACCGGCGAGGTGGCGCCTTCGACGACGGGTCCTGGCCCACCCTGATCGACCCCGAACACCTCGGTCCGCTCGACGCCCTGGTGCGTGGTGTGGATCCGCACTTCACCACCCGTCTGGTCTCCGAGACCGAAGAGGCTCTGGTCGTCGAGGTGTTCCGTGCCGAATCCCCGGCGAACGAGTGCGACGAGGTTGCCATCACCCGCTTCAGCACGGGTTCGTCCTTCGTCTTCGAGGATCGGGGTATCCCCCTCCCGCTCACGGTTGTCTGACCACGCTCCAGGAGAGCCATTCGTGAATACTGCGCTGTCCCGCCGTACCTTCCTGCGGGGAACCGTCGTCGGCGGTGCGGCTGTTGCCGCGTTGTCGTTGTCCCCGATCCCACGCGCACGCGCCGAGGTCACCGAGGAGCGCCATCGGGCGGTCGTCGTGGGCAGCGGATTCGGCGGTGCGATCACCGCGCTGCATCTCGGCCGGGCCGGTGTGCAGACGCTGGTCCTCGAACGGGGCATCCGCTGGCCCACGGGACCGAACGCCGAGACGTTCCCTCACATGCTGCAACCGGACCGGCGGATGTCGTGGTTGTCGTCCGCCCCGGTGATGACCGGTACTCCGCCGATCCCGACCGAACCGTTCACCGGGCTCATCGAACGGGTTCCGGGGAACGGTATGGACGTCATGTGCGGCGCGGGGGTCGGCGGGAGTTCGCTGGCCTATCACGGCATGACCGTGCAGCCCGACGGGCAGCGATTCTCCGATTCGGTGTCCTCGCGTATCGATTACGAGCTGCTGGCCTCCGACCACTATCGGCGGGTGGCGCGGATGCTGCAGGTCGCGACCATCCCGGACGATCTGCTCGACCACGATCGGTACCGTTCCTCACGCCAATTCCTGGACCGTGCAGGTTCGGAGGGCTACGACACGTTCAGGGTGCCGATGTGCATCGACTGGGACTTCGCGCGACGGGAGCTGACCGGGGAACTGAAACCGTCCTACACGACCGGCGACGTCATCTACGGAGTCAACAACGGCGGTAAGTTCTCGGTCGACGTCACCTATCTCGCCGAAGCCGAACGCACGGGGCACGTCACGGTCGCGCCGCTGCACCGGGTCGACGACATCGAGCGGGCACCGGACGGCACCTGGATCGTGCACGTGGACCGGATCCACACGGACGGAACGGTTCTCGAACGCAAGCGGATCATCACACCGGCGTTGTTTCTCGGCGGCGGATCGGCCGGCACGACCCGTCTTCTCGTGAAGGCGAAGGCGAAGGGACTCGTCCCCGATCTTCCCGACGGCGTCGGAACGGGATGGGGCAACAACGGTGACCGGGTGTTCGCCGTGACGAGTCCGCTCGTCAGCCCCGGCGACCATCAGGGCGGGCCCGCCTGTGTGGGTATGCGCGACTACACCGACCCCGCCGGACCGTTGATGATCGTCACCGGTCCGGTGCCGTTCCCCGTCGATGTGGGAACGACGACGATGATCGGTCTGGGGATCGTCGACGGCCGAGGAGTGTGGCACTACGACGCCGGCCGCGACGATGCGGTCCTGAACTGGGATCAGGCGTACGACCGGGAACTCACCCGCGCGATCGAGGCCCGCATCCGGCGGATCGCGGGACCGGCCTCGATCGTCATCGACGTCAACGCCGTCGACATCAACACTTTCCATCCGCTCGGCGGTGCGCCGTTCGGGGCGGTGTGCGACGACGCCGGTCGCGTGCACGGCCAGTCCGGCTTGTACGTGGTGGACGGCGCAAAGATCCCGGGATCGACCGGAGCGTGCAATCCGTCCATGACGATCGCGGCGCTCGCCGAGTACGGCGCCGACCACATCGTCTCGCGCGACCTGGACCGCGTGTTCTGATCGGGTGGGTGGTTCCGGTGGCCGTGGCCACCGGAACCGTTCCGGCTCAGCCCTTCGCGGCCGACAAACCGGCGCGACGCCCGAAGAAGCTTCCGTCGCCCAGCGACGTGCCGCTCGCATACCCCCACGCGCACACACCCGACGTGCAGCGACCCGCGGCGAACAGGCCGGGGATCGCATCGCCGGACACGTGGAGCACCTCCGAGTTCACCGAGGTGCGCAGACCGCCGAGCGTGAAACCGGCTGTACAGTTGCGGAGGTCGAGCGCGGCGATCGGACTGCCGATGGGCTTGACCCACTCGCTCTTCTTGCCCAGCACCGGATCGCTGCCGTTCTCCGCATGCCTGTTGTAGACCTCGACGGTCGCCTGCAATGTTCCGGCGGGCAGTTCCATGTCGGATTCGAGTTCGGCGACGGTCTCCGCGACCCACTTCGGGCGGAACCGGAAGAAGGGTGTCGAACTCGTTGCCGCACAGCCCTCCTCGTATGCCTGTTCGTCGATGATCAGATACGCCTGGTTGTCGTTCTTCAGCAGCGTCAGCTGGCCGATGCGACCGGGATAGGTGTCCTCGGGGACGTAGCGCTGACCACGGCCGTTGACGAGGATGCCGCGGGCCATCAACTGCGGGTCGCCGAAGAAGGCGACCTCGGTGGCGTCCATGTGCGCGAGATCGGCGCCGAGCGCCTGCGCCATGCGGATCGCGCGGCCGTCGTGCTCTTCGATGGCCGCACCCGGGCGACCGCTGAGCTGCGGCGCGTACGACTCGACCATCTCCTTGTTGTACGCGAAACTGCCGGTCGCGAGGACGACGCCGCGGCGGGCCCGGATGTGGACGTCCTTGCCGTACTGCTTGGCCGCCAGGCCCACGACGCGTCCGTCGCCGTCGACGATCAACCGCTGCACCCGAACGTCGTATTCGGCGCGCACGCCGAGGCTTTCGGCGACCTGTGAGAGCGGCTGCATGAGCATGTACCCGCCGCCCTTCTCGCCGGTACGCTTGTCGGTCATCTGCGGGACGTGGCCGCGCGGGGCGGGCGTCGCGATCTCGTTGAAGGGTGCGGAGTTCTCGCCGCCGGAGTACATCAGCCCGTCGTCGCCGGGGATCTCCCAGCCGGGTTCGCCCCAGAAGCTCTCCTTGAACACCACACCGTTGTCGACGAGCCACTCGTAGTGTTCGACGCTGCCCTCGCAGTACTCGGTGATCTTCGCTTCGTCGGCTCCCGGCCCGAGTGCGGCGAGCATGAACGCCTTCATGTTCTCGGGTGTGTCCTCGAACCCGAGGGCCTTCTGCAGCGGCGTGCCGCCGCCGAGGTAGACGATGCCGCCCGACAGCGAGGCCGCGCCGCCCCACCCGCCGGTCCGCTCGAGCACGAGCACGTCGGCACCCGCGCGGGCGGCCTCGATGGACGCCGAGACGCCGGCGATGCCGTAACCGGCGACGACGACGTCGGCTTCGTGGTCCCAGGTGGAGACGCTGTCGGCGGGGAGGGGGTGGAGATCGGTGCTCATCGGGGTCCGTTCGGGTCGGTGATCAGTGGTCGAGTTTCGAGGCGAGTCTGTCGATGTACGCGACGACGTCGTCCTGGGCGCGGTCGGGCAGTCCGAAGATCACCTCGGTGACCCCGGCGTCCTCCCAGAGTTTCAGTTGTTCGGCGTCGTGACGTCCTGCCAGAGCGAGGATTTCGGGAGTTCCGGTACGACCGGCGTCGGCCCACGCCTTGTGCAGACGGGCGACGTTGTCGACGACGTTGTCCTCCGTGGGTGTGGTGATCCACCCGTCGGCGTGGCGGACGATCCAGCCGAAGTTGCGGTCGGTGGAGCCGGCGCCGAGGAAGATCGGGGGCCGTGGCTGCTGCACGGGTTTCGGCCACGCCCAGCTCGGACCGAACGCGACGAAATCGCCCGCGTAGGAGGCCTCCTCCTCGGTCCACAGCGCCTGCATCGCTTCGAGATATTCGCGCAGGGCAGTGCGCTTCTTCTTCGGCGGTACACCGTGGTCGGCGAGTTCCTCGGCGTTCCAACCGAATCCGACGCCGAAGTGCACGCGGCCACCGGAGAGATGATCGAGGCTCGCGATGGTCTTGGCGAGCGTGATGGGGTCGTGCTCGAGGGGAAGCGCGACGGAGGTGCCCAGCTTGATCGTCGACGTCACCGCGGCTGCGAGGCCCAGTGCAACCCACGGATCGAGGGTGCGCATGTAGCGGTCGTCGGGGAGGGTCTCGTTGCCCGTTCCCGGGTGTGCGGATTCGCGGCGGATCGGGATGTGGGTGTGTTCGGGTACGTAGAAACTGTCGAAACCGCGACTTTCCGCGGTCGAGGCGGCGACATCGGGACGGATTCCCCGGTCGCTCGTGAACAGGGTGATTCCGTGGCGCACAGCAGCCCCTCTCCAGACGGTGACGGAGAAAATGTAACGCGTTCTACATCCGGAGGGAAGAGATTTCCGGACACCTGTCCGGTTATGGCCGGTCGGCGGTACGAAAAGGCAGGCACGCCACGCTGAACTATCCTCGAAACGGGCATGAACGGAAGGTGACGTGATGACGGAGCAGTCGACGACGGAGACCGCGGGCGAGGAGTCGGCGTCGACGCAGACCTCACGACCGGCCCTCGGGTCCACTCGGTCGCCCGGTACAGGCCTGCGGCCGGCGCAGCGGGCGCGATACATGCGGATCATCGCCTCTGCCGAGGAGCTCGCCTCGGAGGGTGGTTACGACGCCGTGCAGATGCGGGCGGTCGCAGATCGATCCGGTGTCGCCCTCGGCACGGTCTACCGGTACTTCCCGTCGAAGAACCACCTGCTCGTCGTGGCGCTCGTACTCGAATTCGAGACCGCCGCCGAGGCTGTGACCACCGCGGAGATCCCGGGCGACAGTGCCGCCGAGCGCCTCATGGGCGTCCTGCGCGGGGTGATGCCGCGTCTGTCCGAGAACCCGCTGCGTTACGACGCGCTGATCCGGGCGGCGATGTTCGCCGACGCGTCCTCGGCACCCGAACTCGACCGTCTCGGTGAGGTGCTCACCCGCTTGTTCGCCCAGGCGTCGGGCATCGACATCGTCACCGAAGAGGTCCTCAACGCCGTGCGGATCATCGCCGACGTGTGGATGTCGGCGCTGGTCGCCTGGGTGGCGGGCCGGCAGTCGGTCGAGGAGGTTCTCGCCCACATGGACACCGCCGTCACGCTCGTGTTCGACCGGCTGAACCGACTGCAGCGGGCGAGCTGACGCCCACCCGCTGCAGTTCGAGTTCGCTCTTCGGTACCGGGTCGATCAGGCGGGCACGTCCACGATGCCGATCGTGGGCAGGAAGAAGCACTGCGCGTCGCCGTTGCGGACGTTGCCGAAGACGGCCGAGAGCACGGTGCCCGACCCCGTCTCGACCGGCGCGACCCGCACGCCACCCAGCGGCAGCGTGTCGGCGATGAAGGTCGTGATCGCCTGCTCGACGATGCCGCGGGCCTGTGCGGGGACGCCGGCCGGGATGGCGCCCGCGGCCGCCTCCTCCGGCGTGCCCATCGGCACGAAACCGCCCTGGAAGGTGTTGACGTTGAACCACGCGAGCTGGATGCCCGAGGTGTCGGCGTCCTCCTCGAGGCCGACCGGGACGAAGGCGAAGAGCGTCTCGGCGGGGGAGGCGACGTTCAGGTTCTCCGACAGGAACGGGATGTCGGAGTTCGGCCACGGCCCGGGTAGGGCGCCTGCAACGGCGGGCACGATGCCCAGCGGCAGGTCGCCGTCGGCTGTGCAGAACGGTGCGCCGGTGGGGTAGAGGAACGGTTCGACGCCGAGGCGACGCAGGAACTCCATGCCGTCCTCGTAGGCGCCGAGCGGGGTCGCTTCGGCCGCGTCGACAGCGCTTCCGCGTGCGTTCGCGATCGCTTCGGCAGCAGCGAGAGTCGTGGGATCGACGCCGGGCAGCGCGCGGAGGGCTTCGAGCGAGCTCACGAGCGGGCTCGTGGCGGGCGCTTCCGCCGGTGCTGCCGGCTCCGCGGGTACGGGCTCGGCGACGGCGACGGCGGGAAGCGCCAGGCCTGCGGCGACGGTCAGGGCTGCGGCGGCCGAGATGCGACGCATCCGATTGCGGTGTCTGCGGCTCATGTGGGGTTCTCCTCCTGTGGGTCGTGACACCCGGACGGGCTCTACCTAACTCTAAAGTAGAGGTTTAGAGTACGACCGCTCCAGGAGACCACAAGGGCGGCGCCCTTCCGGTGCGCCGCCCCGCGGTGTTATCGAACGGTGACCGGCCCGGTGGCCGGTGACCGACTAGGCGTCGGGATCGTCCGGATTCCTCCGGAGATGCAGGATGCTCAGCAACAGACCACCCCAGAGGGTGATGAGGGCGAGGAGCATCATGCCGATGGCTGCTCCGCTCACTGGGTACCTCCTGAGGACGTGCCGTCGGTCGCCGACGGGATGAGGGGACGGTTCTCGTCGAGCTCGTATTCGAGGTCGATGCCCTTCCGCCACGGGATGAACGACAGCACCACCGCCAGCACGATGACGGCCGCCTGCACGCTCCAGCCGAAGGCGAGGACCAGGCTGTCGGGCAGGCCGCCGTAGCCGTCGCGGACACGGTCGCGGATCTCGCTGAACAGCATGTAACCGAGGACGAGCGGGGTGATGATGCCCGTGAACACCATCCAGCCGGTGCCCACCTTGAACGAGGACACCGAGTTGAGGTGGTCGCGGAGTTCGGGCAGGCGGCGGTAGATCCACGCGACCACGACCAGCGCCACGAAGGCGACACCGACGATGCCGAACTGGTTCGCGAAGCGGTCCACCACGTCGAGGGTGTTCAGGCCGGTGGTGGTGGGGAAGAGCAGCAGCGACACGATCGCCGACACGCCGCCGATGGCGAGAACGGCCGGTACCCGGCCGAGGCCGGTCTTGTCCTGGAAGGCCGAGACGGTCACCTGGATGATGCTGATCATCGACGTGAACCCGGCGAAGACCAGCGAACCGAAGAACAGCACACCGAACAGCGGGCCGCCGGGCATCTCCGAGACGATCGTCGGGAAGGCGATGAAGGCGAGGCCGATACCGCCGGCGACCACCTCACCGACCTCGACGCCCTGCGCCTGCGCCATGAAGCCGAGAGCGGAGAAGACACCGATGCCGGCGAGCACCTCGAAGCTCGAGTTCGAGAAGCCGACCACGAGACCCGAACCGGTGAGGTTCGTCTTCCGCTTCAGGTACGACGAGTACGTCACCATGATGCCGAAGGCGACGGACAGCGAGAAGAAGATCTGCGCATACGCCGCGATCCACACCCCGGTGTCGGTCAGCGCCGACCAGTTCGGGCTGAAGAACGCATCGAGGCCGGCGGTCGCGCCGTCGAGGGTCAGCGACCGGACGACGAGCGCACCGAACAGCAGGACCAGCAACGGCACGAAGAACCGGTTGGCGTTGCCGATACCGCGCTGGACGCCGAGCGCGAGCACCGCGAGCGTCGCGATCCAGACCAGCAGCAGCGTCCACGCAACGCCCGGCACGAAGCTCAGGCCGAAGGTCGCATCGGCGTCCTGGTTCAGGAACGAACTCATGAAGAAGCCTTCGGGGTCGTCGCCCCAGGCCTCGGTGATCGAGAAGAAGGTGTACCGCGCGGCCCAGGCCACGATCACCGCGTAGTACACGCCGATGACGAAGCACACCAGCACCTGCCACCAGCCGATGAACTCGGCGCCGCGGCGCAGTCTGCGGAAGGCCAGCGGCGGCGATCCGCGGAACTTGTGCCCGATCGCGTAGTCGACCAGGAGGAGGGGGATACCCGCGGTCAGCAGCGCGACCAGATACGGGATCAGGAATGCGCCACCACCGTTCTCGTAAGCGATGTACGGGAAGCGCCAGATGTTGCCGAGTCCGACCGCCGAACCGATTGCGGCCATGATGAACACGGACCGGCCCGACCAGACCTCCCGTTTGTGTGTGACCTCGTGCTGTGCCACGGACCTCGTCCTCCATTCATTCGGATGGAGGACAACGCTAGCGCCCCGACCGGCACGCAGGCGATCTTTTCGGGTCGGCGTCTTCAGTCGTCGTCCCAGATCCGCAGGTCCGGGGGAGTGTCGTCCTCATCCTCCTCCTCGCCGACGTTCCGATAGCGGAATGCGAAGACGATCCAGCCGACCGCGGCGACGAGCACGAAACTGATCAGCCGGTACACGACCACCGCCGACAGGGCCTGCGCGCCGCTCATGCCGGAGGCGGTGAGTGCCGGAACGAGCACGGCGTCCATGACACCCAGACCGGCGGGAAGCAGCGGGATGGCGCGGCTGGTGGCGGTTCCGGCCGCATAGGCGACGGCGATACCGGCCAGGCTCGGTGCACCGCCGACCGCGTACGCGGCGAACGCCAGGCACGCACCGTCGCACACCCAGTTGCTCAGCGACCAGCCGAACGCGCGGGCCGCATGCGGGCGATCGAGTTGCACCGCGCTCAACTGGCCGACGATCTTCCGCCACGCCCGCGCACCCGCCTGTTCGGGCTTCTTCCGCAGCCGGTTCAGACTCCGCAGGGCGATCAGGCCGATCGATTCGAACGACCCCGGGTTGCCGGCCGCGTACTGGATGAGCACGACCAGCAGCAGCAGACCGCCGATCGAGAAGATCAGCGAGAACGGGTTGTTGCTGGCGCCGACGAGCAGAGCGCCGACGAGACCCAGCAGGGCGAGTCCGGCGGCCTGCAGGAGACCGGCCATGACCAGCTGCCAGGTCGCCACCACCGGGGGTGCGCCCCAATGTCGCATCTGCCGGTAGGTGAAGGTCGTCCCCACCACCGGTCCACCCGGCAGCGTCACGCTCATCGAGTTCGCCGCGAGGGCCACCGAAAGCGATTGTCGCTGCGTCACCTTCACACCCGCCGCGGACAGCAGTGCCCGCTGCACCCGCGCGAAGGTCGACATCTCCGCCATCGACGCGAACACCGCCGCCGCGACCCAGCCCCAGTGGAGGCGTCCGAGGCCGCGGACGCTGTCGGACAGCTCCGGCCACACGAGCACGATCTCGACGGTGAGCACCACGACGAGCAGAGCTCCGACGATCCACTTGAGATACCGGCGCCGCTTCGGGGTCAGGGGCCCGTTCTCACCGTTCGTGCTCTCGTCGGGTCCGTCGTCGTCCGGCTCCTCGGCTTCCACGGTCTCGTTCGTCATCTACTCGGTGGGCCAGCTCGACAGCGTGCGGCGGTAGAGGTCCTCGACCTCGGCGATGTGCTCGTCGAGGTTCTCCCGCGACCAGCTGCTCACGTCGATCGGTTCGAGCACCGCCACGTCGACGGTGCCCGACCGCAGCAGGGTCGAGTGCTTCCACAGGATCTCACCGGCGTTGCGGATCACGACCGGCACGACCGGGACGCCGGCCTGCATCGCGATGTGGAAGGCGCCCTTCTTGAACCTGCCGATCGCCGGGGTCAGCGAGCGCGCGCCCTCGGGGGCGATGACGATCGACGTCCCCTCGCGGAGGGTGTCGACGACGGGTCCGAGCGCCGCGACCGCCCGTTGGGTGTTCGTGCGGTCGACGAAGGTGGCGCCGACGAACCGCAGGAGCGGACCGAACAACGGGTCGTTGGCCATCTCCTTCTTCGTCACGCCCGTGAAGTCCTGCCTCAGGACCTTGGCCAGCACCACCGGGTCGAGCTGACTCTGGTGGTTGAAGATGAACACCGCCGGCCGGGCGGCCCACGCATTCGCTTCCCCGACGATGCGTACGTCCACTCCGGCCAGAGCCAGGGAGACCTCGGTGCCGATGCTGATGATCGAGTCGAGTGCCGTCTTGCGGCTGCGGTTGATCAGGCCGAGACCGAGGCCGGTCCACACCGAGCCGAACATTCCGCCGTAGGCGGCGGCGGTGCGGACGAGTTCGCGGGCTCCCGGTGTGCCGCGCGGCCGGAACCGCATGATCGGCCAGTCGCGTTCGATGGCGACACGGGTGAGAGTGCGGTCGGGGTTCGTGGCGGTGGGGTTGCCGGCGACGGCCAGGAACTCCACGTCCTCACCACCGTTGGAATAGGTGTAGCTCGACTCGGCGTCGATGCCGTGCGTCTCGACGAAATTGCGTGCCGCCTCCGCTTTGCCGCTGCGCCACAACGATTTACCGTCGACCCGACCGGTGAGGACACCGTTCTCGACCTCGAGCGGGGTGAACAGGATGTGCTCGACGCCCAGCGCGTCCCCGGCGGCCTGGATCTGGTAACGCGAGGCCGACGAGGCGATCACCACCGTGTGGCCCGCGTTCTGGTGCGCGCCGATGAGCTGCCACGCCTCCGGATACAGGTGCCCGGCGATCGTCGTCATGAACAACCGGCTGCCGATCTCGTAGAGTTCTTCCTCGGTGTGACCACGCCACGCCTTGAAGGCGATCGCGACGAAGCGTTCGAAGTCCTCCTCGGTCTCCGTCCCGCGGATCCCGTTGATCATCGTCGCGGCCAGTTCGGACGCGGAGACCTTCCCGGCGAGCACCCGATCGCGGAAGAAGTGGACACCGGAGAAGCCGTGCACGATGGTGCCGTCGAAATCGAAGAAGGCCGCCACCTCGGGTCCCTGTGGACCCGTGCGCACCCGTTCGAGGGCCTGCTCGAGGTTCACCGTTCCACCTTTCTGTTCGACACGTCGAGCGACTCGGCCAACGCGACCCGCTGGGCCAACTCCGACAGCTCCGTTGCGAAGGCCTTCCTGCGCTCGCGGACGATCTCGGGGTCCTCGTCGCGGTCGAGCAGTCCTCGATTGCGCGCCAGATCGAGCGCGGACGCGAACAACTCCGACGACACCGATTCCGGCCCGTACAGGCGGCGCTGCAGCAGCATCTGCCGGCCCACCGCGACACACTCCGACAGGAAGGCGGCGCGGTCGACCTCGAGCTCCGGGTCCCGGACGGCGAGGCGCTCGGCGACGACGAGCTGCGCGTCGAAGAACGACCGCAGCGTGCGGTGCGACATGAAGAAGCCTGTCTCGACGAGACCGGTGAGCGCTTCGTCCTTCGTCGGCAGCGTGTCGCCCCAGGACGGGACGAGCCAGGCCAGCTCGTCGCGCATCTGGGCCTCGAAGGTGTCGCGGTCGGGGAAGAAGAACTCGAACTTCAGCAGGTCGCGCAGATTCTTCGCCTCGTCCCACGCCACCCGGGCGGGATCGTCGCCGGGATTGGCGTGCGCGTAGAGGATGGCCAGCTCCATGATCGACCGGTTGACGAACCAGTGCACGCCGCTGTTGCGGTAGAACGCCGCGACGAGATGCTGACCCGGCTGGATCGAGTAGACGGGCTCCTCCCCGCCGGCGTAGGTGGTGACCACGCCCGCGTGGGTGAGCGACGAGAGCACATCCTCGAGCCCACCCTCGACGTCGAGGATGGGCAGGCCGCCCTGCGGGACACCTCGGCGATCGAGATAGCGGCGGACCGGTGCGATGACGGCCCGCACCTCCTCGAGCGTCAGCGAGCGGTCGCGCACACCCAGCAGAGCGAGGGTGACCAGGCAGTTCACCGTCACGGGCGTGTTGCAGTTGATACCGACCGCGACTTCGAAGGCGACCTTCTGCAGCGCCTTGCGGCGCAGCGCCCGTATCTCCTCCGGGTCCGTCGGCGCCGCGGACGGGTCGGCGGCCAGCGCCGGTGCGGCCAGGTCCGGATCCCCACCGGCGACCAGCAGTTCGCGCATCGACACGGGATCGCCGAAGCGCACGTACACGTTCCCGGCCCGCTTGCGCTGATTGCGGGCGTAGCGCACGAGCCATCCCAGGCCCTCGGGCTTCTTCGTCGCGCCGGTCTGCTCGGCGGCGACCGCCGCGACCTCGGCGAGTCCCTCGTAGGTGATCGAGACCGGCACCAGCATCGCGTCCTCGACCCGTCCGCCGCGGATCGCGTTGGCCACGTAGCTGAGCAGCCCGTAGCGCGGGGGACGGAGCTTGCCGGTGCGGGTCCGGCCGCCCTCGAAGTACCACTCGAGGTTGAACCGCTTGCTCAGCAGGAACGCGAAGTACTCCTCGAGCGCGGCCTTGTAGACGTCGTCGTCGGCGAAGCTGCGCCGGATGAACACCGTGCCGGTGCGGCGGGCGACCGGACCGATCGGCCAGAAGGTGAGGTTGGCCCCGCCCATGATGTGGTTGCCCGGAAAATCGTTCGCCGCCAGGATGTCGCCCAGCACGAAGGCATCGGCGTAGGACCGGTGCGAGGGGAGGAAGACCAGGGAGTACCGGCGGTTGGACTCACGCAGTGCGCGCAGGCCGGACTCGTCGGCGTGCACGGTCCACGCCGCCGCGTGCAGCGGTCGCATCGCCTGCGAGAACAGGTCGGTGACCAGTCGTGACTGCACGGCCACGAGTTCGTCGAGCGAACTGCGGGCCCGCGCCTCGACCTCGGCGCGGGAGAGTCCGTGCTCGGCGGCGATCTCGTCGAGGCGGCGCCGGAAGATCGGCGAGTCCATGATCTGAGCGGCGACGAGCCGCGGGACCTTGTAGCGGTCGCCGATCACCGCTCGCTCGGCGCGTTCGAGTGCGACGACGGCGCGGCGGGTCACGTACCGCGCGAGTGCCGCGTCGTCGCCGTCACCGCCCTCCATGCTGAGCGCCTCCCGCAGTTCGGACAGGCGGGCCGGTTGCGCGACGACGATCCGGTGGCGGTCCGCGCCCCTGCGCACGAGCCATTTCTGCAGCAGCAGATTCGGATTGCGCGGGTTGGTGAGGGCGAGGACGTCGGAGAACCGGACACGCCGCGCACCGTCGCGCTCGGCCGGGAGCCACACGAACCGCACGGGCAGGATCAGCGGGTCGTCGGTACGGGTCACGAGCTCCTCGGCGAGCACCCGCGAGTCGAGGTCGAGCGACTCGGGCCGGGTCGGTGTGCGGTACTCGGCGGGAACCTCGTCCGAGCGCAGCCACTCCTCGATCATCGTCCGCTCGAGAGCGGTCGTGTACGCCACGACCGCCACCGTGGGCCCGTCGTCGGCCCTCGCAGTGCCGTCTTCGCGTGCCAGGCTCGGTTGATCGTTCCTCATCTCACCCCGTCCAGAAGTCGCCCCGGTGTGAAAGCTACCTGTCGCGGCCGGTTCGTTCGGGCGATCCGGACGAGAACGCCGACACTGTGCAGAGGTACCGATGCGGATGCAGCGACGGGGTGCCTGATCGACAATGTGATGGACGAGAGGACTCGGTGGGATCCGCCGACGGCAGGGAGGGCGCAGTGAGCACAGGTGCCGGACCGGACGGTGTCGGATACGCGGGAGTGAGGGAGACGCATTCGTCGGTGGTCTTCTTCGTCGGCGACCGCGTGCACAAGTTGAAGAAGCCGCTCGACCTGGGCTTCCTCGACAACCGCACGCGTGAGGCCCGCGAACGGATCTGCCACCGGGAGGTGGAGCTCAACCGGCGTCTCGCACCGGACGTCTACCTGGGTGTCGCGGACGTCCACGGCCCGGACGGACAGCTGTGCGAGCACCTCGTCGAGATGGTGCGGCTGCCCGACGATCGGCGCCTGGCCGCGGCGGTCCGCCGAGGTGAGGACGTGTCGGCGGTGATCGACGAGGTGGCACGGCAGGTCGCCGCACTGCACGCCTCCTCGCCGCACGGTCCTGAGATCGACCGGTGTGCCTCCGCGGACTTCGTCGCCCGGTTGTGGGATCTCAGCCTCGACCATCTCGGCCGGCTGGAGGTGGGGGCGGATCGTGCCGGAGTATTGGCGCGGATCGGGGAGTCCGTGCACCGCTATCTCGCAGGCCGGACGGTGCTGTTCGACGAACGCATCGCGGCGGGCCGGGCCGTGGACGGGCACGGCGACCTGCTCGCCGACGACATCTTCTGTCTCGACGACGGTCCGCGCATCATCGATTGTCTCGAGTTCGACGACGAGTTGCGCTACGGCGATGCAGTGCTCGATCTCGCCTTCCTCGCAATGGATCTCGAACGTCTCGGCGCCGAGTCCGCGGCGCGGCGACTGCTCGAGCGGTACAGCGAGGTCTCGGGTGATCATCCACCCTCCTCGCTCGTGCACCACTACATCGCCTATCGAGCGCTGGTGCGCGCGAAGGTGACCGCCCTGCGCTACGAGCAGGGCGATGCAGCGGCGCGGGAGACGGCGACCGGTTTCGTCGAGCTGCTCGAGGGACATCTCGACCGTGGACGTGTGCGCATGGTGCTCGTCGGTGGTGTCTCCGCGACCGGCAAGACGACATTGTCGCGCGAGGTCGGTGCGTATCTCGGAGCGGATGTGCTGCGCAGCGACGTCGTCCGGAAGGAGTTGGTGGGTCTGGAGCCCACCGACCGCACCGGCGACGGCACGGATGCCGGCCTGTACGCGCCGGCGCATACGGAGGCCACCTACGGGGAACTGCTGCGCCGGGCCGGGAGCGCTCTCGCCCGGGGACGATCCGTCGTGCTGGACGCGACCTGGTTGTCGTCCGGCCAACGCGACGCGGCCCGCAAGGTCGCCGACGGCGCCGCAGTGGACGTCATCGAGATCGAATGCCGTGCGGACAAGGGAATCCTGCTGCAGCGGATGGCATCCCGCGCCGAACGCGGCGACGACGCCTCCGATGCGACCCCTGCCGTGCTCGAGCGGCAACTCCGGCGGCGGGACCCGTGGCCGGAGGCGGTGTCGATCGATACGGGTGTCGAGACCGTCGACGCGGCGTGGCTGGAGACCACACTCGGTCCTGCGCCCTGGTGAACGTGCCCCGGTGAACGCGTTCCCCGGGAACGGCGAACGGGGATCGCTTCGTCGAAGCGATCCCCGTCGGCCGGAACGGTCGGGTCTAGACCTTGCGTGCGATGAGCACCGGGCACGGAGCCTTGTGCAGCAGGTTCTGGCTCGTCGATCCGAGCAGGGCGGCGCGGAACTGGCCACGCCCGTGGCTGCCGACCGCGACGAGTTGGGCGTCGTCGAGGTGCGCGAGCAGGACCTTCGAGGCCGGTCCCCGGTCGATCACACGCTCGACGGTGACATCGGGGTAGCGATCGCTCCAGCCGGCAAGCGTCTCGGCGAGAACCGCGGTCTCCGCGGTCTCCACGGCATCCCAGTCCACCAGTGCGGCCGTGGCGCCGACGCCGAGTGCGGCATCACCGAGCCAGGAGTGCACGGCCCGAAGCGGAACCCCGAGGGCCGATGCGAGATTGAATGCGTGAGTGACTGCGGCAGCGGATAATTCGCTGCCGTCCACACCGACGACGATCGGCCGGGAATCGGGCAGCGGAGAATCGGTGCTGCCGCGCCACACGACCACCGGGCAGGGTGCATGGTTCGCGACGCGCAGAACGGTGGAGCCGAGCAGGAAGTTCTCGAGCGCACCCGCACCGGTGGCGCCCATGACGACCAGGCGTGCGTCCTCGGCGGCCTCGAGCAGCGACTTGGCTGCGGGACCGGGGCCGATGAAGCTGCTGACCTCGAGATCGGGGTGGTCGGCGCGGACCCGTTCGGCGGCGTCGGCGAGGAGTTTCTTGCCGTCCTCCTCGAGCTGCTGGATCATCTGCGACTGCACCAGTACCGCGGCCTCGCTGTAGAAGATGCCCTCCGGGGGCATCGAGTGCACGAGGTGGAGGGGCGCTCCGATACGTGACGCGACGGCGCCGGCCCACCGCGCTGCCGCCACAGCCGTTTCGGAGCCGTCGACGCCTGCGACGACTGCCTTGCGGGTGCTCGGTGTGCTCATCGATGTCTCCTTCTCGTTGCAGCGCGCGGCTTCCCGTGCGCAGGTCGGCCCGAGGCCACGTTACCGCCACGACGCGGCTGTGACCCGGATTCGACGATCTTCATGATCCCTGATCGGGGAGACCCGGACCAGGGACTTCGGACCTCGATCAGGACCACAATCGGCGGGCGGAGCGGTGGGCCTTCCCCCAGCCGCCGTCCAGGTGCGCGGCCTGCGCGTCGCCGATCTCGGTCTCGATGCGGAACAGGATCCCGAGCCCGAAACTGGTCTCGGCGGTGTGCCCCTGCTCGGAGAGCATGTCCAGGAGGTGTTCCCGCGCGACGACTGAGTCCTGGAATTCGCCGAGCAGATCCTGGAAGTCGTCGAACCGGTCGAGGATCCGTCCGGACCGCTTCGGATGCATCGGCGCGATCACCTCGATGGCGTATCGCATCCGTTTGGCGCCCTTGCGTGCCCGGTGCATGAGCGCGTCCCGTTCCGCCGGGTTCTCGGCGTCGCCGACCCTGTCGACGCGGCGCGAGACCTTCTTCGACAACGCTGCGATCGCACGCAGCAGTTCCTTCCGCGCCACCTTCGGACGTGCGCCGGCCGCTTCGGTGGCGGGAGCGAGGTCGTCGATCGCCGCGTCGAGGCGGGAGAGCAGCCCGACGTACCGATCCGAGTCCAGGCTATCGACGGCCTCGAGGCGGGCGGCCTCCGATCTCGCCGAGAAGTACTCGTCGATACGGGCTCTCGTCGCCTCCCGGTGCGAGTCGACCGGGATGTCCGCCACGCGCTCGGCGAGCCGTTCCCACTGGACCTCGAGATCACGCGAAGAGCTGAGACGTCTTCCGAGCCAACGGAGTTCGTCGACGAGATCGTGATCGACGACGATCTCGTCGGAATAGGTCTGCAACGCGCTGCGCAGACGCCGCGCGGCCTTGCGCATGCTGTGCACCGCGTCGGGTGCGTCGCGCCGGACGGCGATGTCCGACAGCGCCAGGGTGTGCAGTTCGCTCGAGAGATAGTCGCGTATCGGGATCAGTCCCTTCGCGATCGGCGGGCGGGCGGGGATCAGATCGCCGAGCACGCGGTGGAGCTTCGACGGGCTCTCCGAACGGGTGATCCCGGAGGCCGCGAAGCGTTCCTCGAGCGCCGTGAGGAATCGGTCGATCGTCTTGTCGCCGAGGGCGGAATTCCACTCGACCTCGATCTCCTTCCAGCGGATCTCGGATCCGTCGGCTCCGCGCACGGCGTCGACGTCGTCGACCACCACCTCCGCGATGAGGCGGCCGTCCGACGCCCGGAGCCGGTGCCGGTGTCGTCGGGTCACGAGCAGAGCGGCCAGGCCCAACGGGGCGCCGCGCCGGACGCCGCGCAACAGGGACCCGAGGTCTGCGGGGACGTCCTCGGCGGAGTCGTCGCCGAGGGGGAAGTGCAGTTCGGTGCGGGTGTCGACACCGGACGGCAGTTTGAGATGCCACCCCGCGTCGTCGCCGCCCTCACGTCTGCGGAGCGTGACCTTCGAGCGCAGCAGGTTCAGGTCGGCGGTGTCGTAGTACTGGGCCGACAATTCGAACCGGTCGACGTCGATCGCATCGACGGACGGCAGTCCCGTCAGGTCCGGGAGCGGCCGCTCGCCGGTGGCGGAGTACTTGCGTTCCGCCTCTTCCGCGACGGTCGCCGGCGATGTGCTGGGCATCCATCTGCTCCTTCTCAATGCGCGTTGCCTCCACCTTGCCACGCGGTCCGGTATGAGGTGATTCGTCCGACTGTGATCTGCCGATACCGGGCAAAGAGCACTTCGGCACTGGTCAAGGCCCGGTTCGGGGGTGATCATGGTTCGACGCGGGTCCGGAGGGTAGTGATGAAGGTTCTTGTTTCGGTGGCCAGTCGGCACGGCTCGACCGCGGAGATCGCGACAGCGCTGGCCGCGTCGATGCGTCACCACGGCGCGCAGGTCGACGTGAACGCGCCCGAACATGTCGACGAGGTCGACGCGTACGACGTCGTGGTGCTCGGCAGCGCCGTCTACCGCAGTCGCTGGCTGCGCAGCGCGCGGGAGTTCGCGGAGCGGTACGCGGCCGAACTGCGGGAACGCGACGTCTATCTGTTCTCTTCGGGCCCGGTCGCTTCGGGCGGAAGGTCGGTGAACACGTGCTACGACGCGTGCGCCGTCGCCGAGCGGGTCGGGGCCGTCGAACATCGCACCTTCCCGGGGAAGCTCGATCCGGCGGTGCTCGGCACCGGCGAACGGATGGTCGTCAGGATGGTCGGCGCCCCCTGCGGCGACTTCCGGGACTGGGACGCGGTCGGAGCCTGGGGCGCGCGCATCGTGGCACACACGTCCGCCCGGGAGCACGATCTCGGCGGCGTCGGTTCGGCTCCCGTGCGACGTGGGGCGCGCCGCTAGCCCGTCCGCCCGGTCCCGGGTCCGGCGATCAGCCCGGGTCCCGCTGCGGCGCTCGGCTCAGCCCGAGCTTCCCTGGTAGTGCGCGCTGAGTTCGGCTGCGCGGTCCCAGATCGACCAGTCGACCGGACGTTCCTCCAACTGCGCCTCGACCACCTCGAACCCGGCGTGCCAGGCGGCGCCGTGTGCGAGGGCGTCCTCCTCGTCGTCGGTGGTGTGGGTGAGGGTGAGCCAGCACCCGCCGGAGCCGTCGGGGGTGAGTTCCCAGTGCAGAACGTCGGTGTCCCAGAGGTATTCCAGGACCCGCGCGGGCCGCACCGTGAGCACACTGCCCATGGTGGTGTGCCCTTCGGGCAGGCCGAAGCGGCGGGTCTGCTCCTGTGTGGAGCGGAATTCGAGTGTCGCGCCGGGTGTGAGCTCGAACTCGACGTCGGCAGGGAACCAGGCGCGGAGATGTTGAGGATCGGTCAGGACCCTCCACACCTTCTCCGGCGGGTGGGGGAACGAGCGTTCGAACCGCAGGGCCACCCGCCCGTCATAGGTACGCGAGATGCTGCCGATTTCCATGGGAACCTCCAAGACGAGAACTCGCCGGTCAGCGGGGTCCTGGTGTGCTGTTACTCCATGCTGCCAGGTTTCGTCGGCTTACGAAGCGGGTCGGCCGACCTGTGATCGGATCGTGGAACGACAGGGATCTCGCCAGAAGCTGCAGCGGATTCGAATAGTCCTGCGGCCCAACCTCGTACACCTCAGGATAGAGGTTGTCGCCGAGGATGGGGATTCCGAGCGAGTTCATGTGTACCCGGAGTTGATGCGTCCGGCCGGTCTCGGGACGCAGACGGTAACGCGCACGGTCGCCGGCCGTGTCCACCACATCGATCGAGGTCACGGCGTTGACGGGACCGTCGACCTCGCGGGCCTGCAGCACGCCGCGCTCCTTGACGATGCGGCTGCGGACCTCGCGAGGGAAGTCGAGGCGCGGCGCGGCCGGGGCGATCGCCTCGTACTCCTTCTCGACGAGACGCCGGTCGAACAGCATCTGGTACGCGCGTCGCGCCTCGCGTCGGACGGTGAACACCAGGACGCCCGCCGTGAGCCGATCGAGCCGATGGACGGGGGACAGTTCGGGCAGGTCCAGTTCCTTGCGCAACCGGACCACGGCGGTCTCCGTCACCCAGGAGCCGCGAGGGGTGGTCGCCAGGAAGTGTGGTTTGTCCACGACGAGCAGGTTCTCGTCGCGGTGGAGCACGTCGATCTCGAAGGGGACGCGCGGTTCGGCGGGCGGATCACGGTAGAGATACACGAATTCGCGTGGGACGTACGGGGTCGAGAATGTGACCGCTGTGCCGTCCTGTACGACCACTTCGCCGGATTCGATCTTCTCCGCGATGCGCGTCGCATCGTTCGGAAAGCGCGTGAGCAGGAACTCCGCTATGGTCTCCCAGCTGGGATTTTCCGGCAGTCGCAGGCGGGTGGGGTTCAGGCCGTCGCGAACGGGGAGGGGAGCTTCGGGCACGGGTCGTCAGGCTAGCGGTGCGACCGGAATGCGAGCGCCGAAGGCCCGACGATAACGTTGCCGGACTTTCCACGATAACGATTGTGTGCAAGCCTGCTTAAGGTTTCTGCACCGTCGATATCCTGGGACGGAAGTGAAGAATGTTACTGGAGTGCAAGGGGAGCATGTTGTGACGATTTCGGCGAAAACCGGAACACGTCGGCGGGGGGGACGCGCTTTCGTGCGGCTGCTGGTGGCGGCACTGGTGCTTCCGCTGGCGCTCGCGTTCAGTGGGCTCGGCGCCGGCACGGCTGCGGCCGATCCGTACGAACGCTTCCACGAGGACATGGTCGCCGCCCCGGGCGGGGTCGGGGCGATCAAGGTACGCATCTGGCGGGCGAACAACGGCAGCAACAAGGCCGTCTATCTGCTCGACGGTCTGCGCGCCACCGACGACGTGAGCGGCTGGGAACACGAGACCAACGCGGCGTGGCTCGCCGATCACGGCGTCAACGTGATCATGCCGGTGGGCGGCCAGTCGAGCTTCTACGCCGACTGGTACGCGCCGAGCAATTTCAACGGCCAGCCCTACACCTACAAGTGGGAGTCCTTCCTCACCCAGAACCTCCCCGACCATCTCGCGAACGTCTACGGCATCGACCGCAGCAACAACGCGGTGGTCGGGCTGTCGATGGGCGGTAATGCGGCGCTGATCCTGGCCGCCTACCACCGCGACCAGTTCAAGTTCGCCGGCTCGCTCTCGGGTTACCTCAACCTCTCGGCCCCCGGTATGCGCGAGGCCATCCGTCTCGCCATGCTCGACGCCGGCGGATACAACTCCGACGCGATGTGGGGACCGCCCTGGGACCCGGCGTGGCTGCGTCACGACCCGTTCGTCGCGGCGCCGCAGATGCGCGGACTGCCGATGTGGATCTCCGCGGCGAGCGGTCTGCCCGGCCAGTACGACCGGCCGAACTCGCTCGTGGGCAGCTTCAACACGACCAACGCCATGGGTCTCGAAGCGCTCGCCCGCACGCAGAACCGCGCCTTCCAGGTGCGCCTGCTGACCCTGGGTATCGACACCGCACACTTCTCGTTCCCGATCGTCGGTACCCATTCGTGGGGTTACTGGCAGGACGAGCTGTGGGCGATGCTCCCGATGCTCAAGTCCTCGATTGGCGCCTGACGCCACCACATCGCTGGTCGGCCGCACCGTCGTCGTGACGGGGGCCACCAGCGGTGTGGGCGAAGCAACGGCCCGCGCCCTCGGGGCTGCCGGCGCCACCGTCGTCCTTGCCGGTCGCAACCTCGACCGGGGCAAGCGCATCGCCGACGAGATCGGCCCCCGGGCCGAGATGATGCCGCTCGATCTCGCCGACCTCTCGGCGATCCATGCCTTCGCGGACGCCTTCGCCGATCGCCGGATCGATGTCCTGGTCAACAACGCCGGGGTCATGGCGGTGCCGCTGCGTCGCACCGCCGACGGGTTCGAGATGCAGATCGGAACGAACCATCTCGGACACTTCGCCCTGACCGGACTGCTGTTGCCGCGTATCACCGGCCGCATCGTCACGGTGTCGAGCGCCGCCCACCTGATCGGCCGGATCGATCTCGACGACCTCAACTGGGAGCACCGCCCGTACAATCGCGCCGCGGGGTACGCACAGTCGAAGCTCGCGAACCTGTTGTTCGCGCTCGAGCTCGAACGACGCCTCGCCGCTGCCCGCTCACCGCTGCGCGCCGTCGCGGCCCATCCGGGCTACGCGGCCACCGAGGTGGGCAGCCACACCGGGACGTGGTTCGACCGGCTGTTCGGTTTCGGCAAGAAGATCCTGCAGCGCACCCCGGACCAGGGGGCCGAATCGGTCGTGCTCGCCGCCTCCGATCCGGGCATCGCGGGCGGCTACATCGGCCCGCGCTTCCTCCTCTTCGGCGCGCCCGGTGTCGCCACCGTGGGTCGTCGCGCCCGCGACCGCGAGACCGCGGCGCGGCTGTGGGAGTTGTCGGAGAAGCTCACCGGAGTGCACTTCGAGATCGACTGATACGCGTCGTCGCCCGCACCCCGTGACCGCCGCCCGACGGGCGCCCCGCGGTCACGGGGTGCGGCGCATCGGCACGTGGTCGATCCCGGCCTCGAGATAGTTCGCTCCGGTGCGCACGAACCCGAATCGCGCGTACCAGTGCTCCAGGTATGCCTGCGCCGAGATGTCGACCACCCCCGGGCAGGTCCCGAGCGCCGCCTCGATCAGCTCCGCGGCGAGGCCGCGCCCGCGTGCGTGCCGGGCGGTGGCGACACGACCGATATGGGCGACGTCCCCGTCGTCGTGGAGCACGCGCAGCGTCGCGAGGACCTCGTCGCCCTCCCGTGTCCAGAACAGTTCGGTGGTCGGGTCGAGATCGCGGCCGTCGAGTTCCGGTTCACTGGTGATGCCCTGCTCGAAGACGAACACGTCGGTCCGCAGGGCGACGATCCGGTACAGGCTCTCGGGGTCGGTCTTCCTCAGCGGTGCATGGTGGATGGACGGCACGCCCCGATCGTAGGGGGATCCACCCTCCCGGGAGGACAGGGGCGGGCTTCACCCGCCCGTCGTGAACCCGTCGAGCAGTCCCGCATAGCGCTTCGGTGGGGGCGTCGCGAACTCGCCTCGCTTGCCGGTCGCCAGGCCCATCGTGACCAGCGACTGCACGGTCAGCGTCGCGGCCGCGACACCGTCGACCACCGGCACCCCGATCTCCGCGGAGATGTGGGCGCACAGGTCGGCCATCCCGGCGCAACCGAGCACGATGGCGTCGGACCCGTCCTCGTACAGGGCGTCGAGGCACGCCTCCGTGACGATCTTGCGTGCGTCGGGATCGCTGTCGAGGGCCAGCACCGGCAGGTCGCACGCGTGCACGCCCCGGCACGCGTCGCCCATGCCGTAGCGGTGCGCGAGGTCCCACGCGCGTCCGGTCGTGCGGGCCAGCGTCGTGACGACGGAGAATCCGCGCCCCAGGACCGCGGCGGTGTGCATGGCGGCCTCGGCGATGCCGACGACGGGCCCACCGGCGAGCTCGCGCGCCGCGTCCAGTCCGGGATCGCCGAAGCACGCGATGACGTAGCCGTCGACGCCGTCGCGTTCACCCTTCTCGATCTCGGTGAGGATGCCCGGCACGGCGAGCGCCTCGTCGTAGTGGCTCTCGATCGACGGAGGCCCCATCGAGGGGCTGACCGCCTCGACGCGTGTGCCCGGGCCTGCGACGGCCCGGGCACACGCCTCGATCGTGGCGGTCATCGACCACGTGGTGTTCGGGTTGACGACCTTGATGAACATGGAGGATCAGACTGCTTCCTGTGCGACCCGGTCGGGGAGACGGACTGCGAGACGAGTGCGGGTCGCGAGCAGGTGGTAGACGGCGAAGCCGAGACCGCAGCCGATGAACCAGCTGTACTGGGCGGCGGTACCCATACCGGGAGCATCGTTGAACAGCACGGGAATCATCGCGACCACGGCGCCGACGACGGTCGCGATCACCGCGGCCGGGTTGTAACCCTTGCGGTAGAAGTACGCGCCCTTCTCCGACATCGTGAACAGGTCGTCGACGATCACCCTCTGCTTGCGCACGAGGTAGTAGTCGGCGATGAGGATGCCGAACAGCGGACCGATGAACGCACCCAGAGTTTCGAGGGTGTAGTGGATGACCTCGGGGTTGTTGTACAGATTCCACGGGGTGATGAGCACCGAGCCCACCGCGGCGATCATGCCGCCGGCGCGCCAGCTGATCTTCTGCGGGCTGACGTTCGAGAAGTCGAAGGCCGGGGAGATGAAGTTCGCGACGATGTTGATGCCGATGGTGGCGATGGCGAAGGTCAGTGCGCCGAGCACGATCGCGAAGGTCGAATCGATGCGGGCGACGGTCTCGACGGGGTCGGTGATCAGTTCACCGTAGACGGGCAGTGTGAGCGACGCGGTGATCACCACGAGCAACGAGAAGACCAGGAAGTTCACCGGCAGACCGAGGAAGTTGCCCTTCTTCACCGCGGCGTAGGACTTCCCGTACCGGGAGAAGTCGCCGAAGTTGAGCATCGGGCCGGAGAAGTACGAGACCACCAGGGCGATCGCGCCGAGCATGACCGGCACCGACGACCAGCCGGTGTGCGTGACCTCGCCGAGGGTCAGATCGATTGCGCTCCAACCGGCCTGGGAGATCAGGTAACCGCACAGCAGGAACATCACGACGTAGACGGCCGGGCCGCAGAAGTCGATGAACCGTCGGATCGACTCCATGCCGCGCCAGAACACGCAGGCCTGCAGCACCCAGAGCGTCAGGAAGCTGACCCATCCGAGTGCGGACAGGCCGGCGAACCCGTAGTCCTCGACCACCGCGTAGGGCGCGAGCGAGGGGAACAGCTTGATCAACACCACGTCGAGTGCCGCCGAGGCGAGGAAGGTCTGGATCCCGTACCACGCCACCGCGATCAGACCGCGGATGATCGCGGGGATGTTCGCGCCGAGGACACCGAAGACGCTGCGGCAGATCACCGGATAGGGCACGCCGGTGACCTGGCTGGGCTTGGCGACGAGATTGCAGAAGAAGTAGACGATCGTGATGCCCACGAGCAGGGCCACGAGGACCTGCCAGCTGGCCAGACCGAGAGCGAACAGGCTGCCGGCGGTGACGTACCCGCCCACGCTGTGGACGTCGGACATCCAGAACGCAAAGATGTTGTACGAACCCCACCGCTGGTTCTTCAGCGGGGCGAGGTCGTCGTTGGTCAACCGCGGGTCGTATCCGGTCGCGGACGGCGGGGGTGCGGCGGGGACGTCACCGGCGCTCGGTGTCAGCACTTCGGTCATGCCTGCTCCTGTGCGAGGGGGAGCCGCCCGTGCCCCGGTGTGAGGCCGGTGGGCGGAGTCGAATCGATCGACGGAACATCAACGGCGGTGGTGAATTCCGATGTACAGACCGTAACGGGGCGATATTGCCGGAGAGTTACCCGAACTGTATATCTTCCGCGGGCAGCAGACCGGACTCGGCGGTGAGGCCGGAGATGGCTACGTCGAGGTGCCGATTGTGGTGTTCGGATGCCGCGAGCAGCGCGTCGGTGTCGCGCGCGAGGAAGGCGGTGAGCATCGCCTCGTGCTCGCGATGGAGCTCGGCGCGTTCGGAATCGCTCACGTGCACCATCGGCTGCACGGGTTCGGTGATGTTCCAGGCGTATTCGAGCATGTGCAGCAGGCGGTGCATGCGGGACGGCCGGGTCAGAGCCATGTGGAAGACGCGGCTCTCGCGGTGATAGCCACGCGAGTCGCCTTCCCGCACAGCGCGTTCGAGAAGGAGATGCGACTCCTCGACGCGCCGGTCGTCCTCCTCGGTGGCGTTGCGTACGGCTGCCGCGAGCGACGCCGATTCGAGAGTCTCACGGACGAGGTACATCTCGCGCAGTTCCGCGATCGTCAGCTGGGCGACGATGTACCCGTGGTTCTGCCGGTGGGTCACGAGACCTTCGCCGATGAGGGTCTTGAGCGCCTCCCGGACCGGGATGCGGCTGACCCCGAACAATTCTGCGACCTCCCCGACGGGAATCGGGGTGCCCGGGGGAGCGGCTCCGGAGAGGAAGGCGCGGCGCAACTCCTCGAGGATCACGTCCTGCGGGCGGCCCGGCACGTCGACGCGCAGCTCGTCCAGCAACGCGGATCTACGGCGTGGTGCCACGACCGGGTCCTCCTTCGTCACCGGGATGCGAGTGCTCGACTCCGCGAAGGTAGACCCGTCGTGTTACGTCCTCGTCTCCACTGTGTGACGGGGGTGCGCACCTCACGCGCCGCCGCGCGGAGGGAAGGTCGGCAGCGTGGGCATCGGCCGCGGTGTGGTGGGTGCACCCGTGGTGGTGGGTCGGGGCGTCCCGGTGCTCGGCGCGTCGCTCTCCTCCGTGTCCCGGCGAGGACGGTCCTCGTCCGGCTCGGTCCCGCGCCCCGGCCCGCCGCGCCTGGTGAAGCCCCCGGCGGTCGACGTCGCCGTGGTGGTGGGGGCGGCGGTGGTTTCCGCAGCGGACTCGGCGGTCGGTGCCGAGGTGCTGGTCGCCACCGGGGCGTCGACCTCGGGTTCGTCCGGCGTCGTCTCCGCAGGCTCGGTGGTCGTCGTGG
Source organism: Rhodococcus sp. PD04 (assembly GCF_035918275.1). Classification (NCBI taxonomy): domain Bacteria; kingdom Bacillati; phylum Actinomycetota; class Actinomycetes; order Mycobacteriales; family Nocardiaceae; genus Rhodococcus; species Rhodococcus sp. PD04. The sequence goes on from NZ_CP142143.1 coordinate 887,783, forward strand.
TCTCGGCCGGCGCCGCGGTCGTGGTCGTCGCGACCGGCGACCCGACGTCGAGCGTCGGCTCGGCGGCAGGACGCAGGACCGGTCGCTCGACGGATTCGGCCTGAGGGAACACGAACAACGCACCGACGCCCAGCACCGCGAACGCCGCGATCGATGCCGCGATGACGGGAACGGTGCGCTTCGCGCGACGGTCGCGACGGGGGAAGCCCTCCCGGTCCAACGGTTCGAGTCGACGCCCGAGATCGAGCAGTTCCGCCTCCGAGGGCTGCACCGCGAGCAGCCGTCCCCGCAGGTGCGCGGGTAGCGGGGTGAAGGGGAGAAGCGAGAACGTTCCGAGCGCGTTCGGCACGCGGGGCACCGCGCGGTCGACGAAGTCCTGCGCATGGGCGAGGACACGTCCGTCGCCGGCGGAACCGAGCATCGCCTCGATCTCGTGGGACGAGAAGTGATGCCGCACCGTGAGGTCGACGACCTCGCGGGCGGTGCCGTCGAGCAGGTGGACCGCCTCCCGGACATCGAGTACGTCGGAGGCGGCCTGATAGGCGGGGTCGGCCGCGGGGAGATATTCGAGTGCGGAGCCGGTGCGCTCGAGCGCGCGGATGCATTCGGCGCGGACCACGGCGTAGAGCCAGGCCCGGAGGAGACCCTCGTCGCGCAGCGACCGGATCCGCGCGGTCGCCGTCCAGACCGCGTCGTACACGACGTCCGATGCCGACGACACGGCGACGAAGCCGCACGCGTACGCGTACAGGCCGGGGGCGAAACGGTCGAAGACCGCTGCCGTGGCGTCCGGCTCCCCGTTCCGCAACGCTGCGGCGAGTTCGCGGTCCGGACGTCCGGGGTGGTGCCCCATCGATGGAACCTCCCTGTCGTGCATGCGCCCCCGCGCGCGTGCGGTCGTGAGTTCCGGGGAAGTCTACGAGCAGGTGCGTCCCACGGCGAGGACGAGATCCACCGGGCCCGTCGATGCCGGAAACGGGGGGTGTCGCCACGCGGCGCGCGTCCGTAGGGTGGGCGGACATGGGGTGGACCACGAACGATATTCCGGATCAGTCGGGACGCACGATGGTCGTGACGGGGGCCAACAGCGGGCTCGGTGCCGAGACCGCCCGGGCGCTGGCGCGCGCCGGTGCCGAGGTGGTGCTCGCCTGCCGCGATGTCACCAAGGGCGAGGCGGTTGCGGCCGACCTCGGAGACCGCGTCACCGTGCGACGTCTGGACCTGGCGGATCTCGCGTCGGTCCGTGCGTTCGCCGACGAGGTGCGTGCCGAGCACGAGCGCATCGACGTCCTGATCAACAATGCCGGTGTCATGGCGGTGCCGCTGCGGCGGACGGCCGACGGTTTCGAGATGCAGATCGGGACCAATCACTTCGGTCACTTCGCGCTCACCGGGTTGCTGCTCGATCGCATCTCCGATCGGGTGGTGACGGTCAGCAGCACGATGCACCGCTTCGGCAGCGTCGATCTCGACGACATCGACTGGGAACGCCGCCGCTACGAGCGGTGGCTCGCCTACGGGCAGTCGAAGCTCGCGAACCTGCTGTTCGCGTACGAACTGCAGCGGCGCCTGACCGCCGCCGGATCGAACGTGAGGTCGCTTGCCGCCCATCCGGGTTATTCGTCGACGAATCTGCAGTACCGCAGCGAATCCTGGCACGGGAAGATCGTCGAACTCGTCACCCCGATCATCGGGCAGTCCCCGCAGCAGGGTGCGCTCCCGACGCTCTACGCGGCGACCTCGCCGGATGCGGAGCCGGGCGGCTACTACGGGCCGGATTCCTTCTTCGAGATGCGCGGTCACCCGAAGCGGGTGCAGTCCACCTCGCGGTCACGCGACGAGATCCTGGCGCGCAGGTTGTGGGAACTGTCGGAGCGGCTGTGCTCCGTCGAGTTCTCGATGCCCTAAAGCTCTCGATCCCGTAGATCCTGCAGGTCGGCAGTTCTCAGGTCAGGGTGAACGAGACCGGCGGCAGATCGTCGCGTCGGCACAGTCCGGTCTGATCCACGAGATCGAGGGTGCGCAGATAGCGCCGGACCAGATCGCCCGCCGAGAGCCCCGCATCCGAAGCGGTGCGCAGGGCGGCGGCGAGTCCGTCCCCGCGCGCCCAGCGGTGGATCGCGGCGACGGCGATCGGATCCGGATCCGGCCCCACCTCCAGGCCGAGACGCTCCTCGTGTCCGGCGAGTTCGCTCCACAGCCGTGAGGTCGCGCGCAACGCTTCGTCGATCGCCGGGGTGGTGCGTCCCGGGACTCCGACTGTGCGGCGACGGGTCTCGCCCAGAGCGCTCGAGGCGACGGCGGCGAGCTCGGCCGGCGTCAGGCCCGACCACGCGCCCGTCCGCACACATTCGGCGACGAGAAGGTCGTTCGCGCAGTAGATCCGGCCCAGGCGACGACCGTCGTCGGTGACGTAGGCGGATCCGCCCATCGGGTCGCGGAGCAGATAACCCCGCTCCTCGAGCAGGTCCAGGGTGCGATCGAAGGTCTCGACGAGGCGGCCGGTGACCGAGTCGATCTGCGACCGCATCCGTTCGGTGTCGCCGTGCACCGCGGCGCGCCGCGCCGAGAGGGCGAGGAGGCGCTCCCTGTCGCCGCGTCGATGCGCGGGATGCGAACGTACCGCCCGTGCCAGCGACGTCACGAGTTCGGCCGAACCGGAGCGCCGTGCTTCGGCGAGCCGGTCGCACAGGTGCCGGTACTCGGTGAAACCCTCGACGTCCTCGAGTTCGGTGTCGAGATCGCGCAGCGCCGTCGTGTTCGCGCGGACGGCGTCGGTGAGCGCTGCGACGGACCGTTCGGCCTGGAACTGGGCGAACGAGCGTCGCAGAAAGTCACGGGAGCCGGGGATGCCGCGACCGGCGACCAGGTTGACCGCGGTGTTGTAGCCGACGCGCAGCGAACTGTGCAGCGGGTACGAGCGTGCGCCGGCGAGACCGGCGACGGTCGCGGGGGCGGCCTCGGGACTCCACAGCACGACGGCGTGGCCTTCGACATCGATGCCGCGTCGGCCGGCGCGACCGGTGAGCTGGGTGTATTCGCCGGGGGAGAGGCGCACCGGGCCGTCTGCGGTGGGTTTGACGAGGCGTTCGAGGACGACGGTGCGCGCCGGCATGTTCACCCCCACGGCGAGGGTCTCGGTGGCGAACACGACCCGCACGAGACCGCGGGCGAACAATTCCTCGACGGTGTGACGGAAGGCCGGGATCAGGCCGGCGTGGTGCGCGGCGAAACCGCGTTCGAGTCCTTCGAGCCACTCGATGTGACCGACGGCGTCGAGATCGGCGGGCGGCAGGGCGGCGGTGTGCCGGTCGGCGACCGCGCGGATCTCGGCGACGTCGGCGGCCTCGGTGAGGCGGACCGACGAGTCGAGGCATTCGGCGACGGCGTCGTCGCAGCCGTTGCGGCTGAACCGGAACCAGATGGCCGGTAACAGTTGTTCGGCCTCGAGGCGGGCGACGACCTCGGGCAGGTCGGCACCGGCCGGTCCGCGTGTGCGTCGCCGTCGCCGCCCACGGCCGGTCGCGGGGCCGGGTGCGGCCTCGACGAGCTGACGGTGGGCGATGTACCGCTCGAGGGTCTCGTCGACGGTGCCGGACGGGGACAGCAGGTCGAACAGCCGCCCGCCGGCGAGCATGTGCTGGGTCAGCGGGACGGGCCGGGTCTCCTCGACGACGACCGCGAGGTCGCCGCGGATGCCGCGCAGCCAGCCACCGAACTCCTCGGCGTTGCTCACCGTGGCGGACAGGCTGGTCAGCCGGACATCGTCGGGGAGCGAGAGGATCGCTTCCTCCCACACCGCACCGCGCTCGCGGTCGGCGAGATAGTGCACCTCGTCCATGACGACGTGGGTGAGTCCGCGCAGGAGCGGAGAGCCACCGTGAAGCATGCTGCGCAGCACTTCGGTGGTCATGACGACCACGGGTGCGTGCGGATCCAGCGAGATGTCGCCGGTGAGCAGACCGACACGGTCGTCGCCGAACCGGCGCGACAGGTCGAGGTACTTCTGGTTGCTCAGCGCCTTGATGGGGGTGGTGTAGAAGCAGCGTCCGCCCGCTACGAGCGCGAGACGGGCGGCGAACTCGCCGACGACGGTCTTGCCCGCCCCGGTGGGAGCGCAGACCAGGACGTCGCGGTCGTCCTCGAGGGCGCGGCAGGCCTCGACCTGGAAGTCGTCGAGGGGGAAATCGAGTTCGGTCGCGAACAGCGAGAGCTGCGACCGGTCCTGCGTGCGCACGTGTCCACGCTACGGGTCGGCGCGGACACGTGCGCAGCGCAGGGGGAACGTCACTCGCGCGTCATCCCTCGGGGATGACTCACTCGTCCGTCACCTCGAGGGTGACGTCGATGTTGCCGCGGGTCGCGTTGGAGTACGGGCACACCTGGTGCGCCTTCTCGGTGAGCCCGAGCGCCTTGTCGCGGGGGAGGTTCGGCAGGGTCACCTCGAGGGTCACGGCGAGACCGAATCCGCCACCGTCGGTCGGGCCGATGCCGACGCGGGCGCCGACCGCGGAGTCGCTGATGTCCGCCTTCTCCTGCCGGGCGATCATCTGCAGCGCCGAGTGGAAGCACGCGGCGTATCCGGCGGCGAAAAGCTGTTCGGGGTTGGTGCCCTTGCCGCTGCCACCCATCTCGGTGGGGAGGGCCAGGTCGACGTCGAGCTTGCCGTCGCTGGTGCGGGCGTGGCCGTCGCGGCCTGCTCCGGTGGCGAGTGCTTCGGCGGTGTAGATGATGTTCACGGTGTCCGGCCTTTCTTCGAGAGTGCGCCGGGTGCTTCCTGCAACGCGGCGGTCAGGCGGTGGAGCGTCTCGCGTAGCGCGACCAGTTCGTCGACGTCGAACCGGCTGTCCCGCGTCACGCAGCCGGGGATGTCCGCGGCTTCTGTCCGGAGTGCATCTCCCGCTTCGGTGAGGTGGACGACGACACGACGTTCGTCGGTCCGCTGCCGGCGTCGTTCGACGTATCCGGCGGCCTCGAGCCGTTTGAGCAGGGGGGACAGTGTGCCCGTGTCGAGATCGAGCGAGTCGCACAGATCCTGCACGCCTCGTGCATCGCTTTCCCACAGTGCCAGGAGCACGAGGTATTGCGGGTAGGTGATGCCCAGCCTGTCGAGGTGCGGCCGGTAGGCGGCCGTGATGGTGCGGGAGGCGCGGTAGAGCGCGAAGCACACCTGCTGGTCGAGTTCGAGTGGAGACGGCACGGGAATGAATGTAGTGCCCCGTTTTGTTGTGCACAACATTAATGGCCACAACTCGATGCGTGTTCCGGATCACTTCCATGTGGGAATTGAGGGAACACTGGGCACGTTAGTTGAGTGAGAATGGCTCAAGTTCGACAGAAAGGCTTCGGAATGCCGGCATTCTTCGGGCCTGGTGGCCCCGGCCGAATCGACATCACTCGTTTCATGAGCCGCGGTACCCAGGATCTCCTCGCCCACGCAGCGCGCTACGCCACCGACCGTGGTGACGCGGAACTCGACGTGCTGCACCTCCTCCGCGCGATGGCGGAGCAGGATCCGTCCCGCACGGTCATGACGCGCGCCGGAGCCGACCCCGCCGACGTCGCTGCCGCCGTCGACCAGCGGCTGCCGCAGAGCCGCCCCGGTGAGGCCGTCTCCGCACCCGCACTGACCGGTGCCGTGAAGACCGCACTCCTCGAAGCGCACCAGCTCTCGCGTGCGCTCGGCTCCACCTACATCGACCCCGAGCACCTGTTCTTCACGCTCGCGGCCGACCAGACCCGCGCTCCCGGACGTCTGCTGGCGTCCCTGGGCGTGACCCCGCAGGCGTTGCAGACCGCACTGCAGCCCACCCCCGCGGCTCCCGCCGCGGAGGAAACCCCGACGCCGACACTCGACAAATTCGGCGTCGACCTCACCGAGCGGGCGCGCGGCGGCGGCATCGACCCCGTCATCGGCCGTACCGACGAGATCGAGCAGACGATCGAGATCCTCGCGCGACGCACCAAGAACAACCCGGTGCTCGTCGGTGAGGCCGGCGTCGGCAAGACCGCCATCGTCGAAGGACTCGCCCAGCGCATCGTCGACGGCGACGTCCCGGACATCCTGCAGGACAAGCGGATCGTCCAGCTCGACCTGACGGCGATGGTCGCCGGAACCCGCTACCGGGGCGACTTCGAGGAACGCCTCACCACGGCGCTCGACGAGATCACCGCCCAGCAGGGCAAGCTCATCGTCTTCATCGACGAGATCCACACCGTCGTCGGCGCGGGCGCCGGCAACGAGGGCGCGATGGACGCGGCGAACATCCTCAAGCCGAAGCTCGCCCGCGGTGAACTGCATGTCGTCGGGGCGACCACCCTCGACGAGTACCGCAAGCACATCGAGAAGGATCCGGCGCTCGAACGCCGTTTCCAGCCCGTCACGGTCGACGAGCCCGCACGCGACGACGCCGTCGCGATCCTGAAGGGTCTCGCCGATCGGTACGCCGAGTTCCACAAGGTCCGGTACACCGACGAAGCGCTCGAAGCGGCCGTCGACCTGTCGATGCGGTACCTGCCCGACCGGCACCTGCCGGACAAGGCGATCGACCTCGTCGACCAGGCCGGTGCACGACTGCGCCTGCGGGTGCCGCGCACCGACGTGAGCGAACTGCGTTCGAGGCTGGACGAACTCGAAGCGGAGAAGGATCGGGCCGTCGAGGCCGAACAGTACGAGGATGCCTCGCGCATCCGCGACGAGATCCTTCGCATCCAGGCTCGGATCGACGGTGGCGACAGCGAGGGCGACGGAGAGGGAACTCCGACCGTCGACCCGGAGCTGATCGCCGAGATCGTCTCGCGGGCCACCGGAGTCCCCGCGTCGCGGATGACCCGCGCCGAGAAGGAGAGGTTGCGCACTCTCGAGGACGAGCTGCACAAGCGCGTCGTCGGACAGGACGAAGCCGTCCACGCCGTGGCACGTGCCGTGCGGCGCAGCCGCTCCGGCATGAGCGACCCGCGTCGTCCGGTGGGCAGCTTCCTGTTCCTCGGTCCCACCGGCGTCGGCAAGACCGAGCTCGCGAAGGCCCTCGCCGAGGTGCTCTTCGGTGACGAGCGCACCATGCTGCGCATCGACATGAGCGAGTTCGGCGAACGCCACACCGTGAGCCGGCTCGTCGGTGCCCCTCCCGGCTACGTCGGCTACGGCGAGGCCGGGCAGCTCACCGAACAGGTGCGTCGTCACCCCTACTCGGTGGTGCTGCTCGACGAGATCGAGAAGGCGCACCCGGACGTGTTCAACACGCTGCTGCAGGTCCTCGACGACGGTCGCCTCACCGACGGTGAGGGACGCACGGTGGACTTCACCAACACCGTCGTCATCATGACCAGCAACCTCGGTTCGGACATCATCTCGAGCCGTGGTGGCGCGCTCGGCTTCACCACCGGTGACGCCGAGGCGGCCGAGAAGCCGCTGCGCGACCGGGTCATGGGACGGCTGCGCGAATCGATGCGGCCGGAGTTCCTCAACCGCATCGACGAGATCGTGATGTTCCGCAAGCTCGACGACGACCAGCTGCACCGGATCACCGAGCTGCTGCTCGACGACAGCCGGAAGCGGCTGCAGAGCAAGGGGATCGATCTCGAGTTCACCGCCGACGCGGTGGAGTGGATCGCCCGCAACGGTCATCAGCCCGAGTTCGGTGCCCGTCCGTTGCGCCGCTCGATCTCCCGGGTGGTCGACGATCGCATCGCCGACATGCTGCTCGACGACGCACTCGCCGAGGGCAACCGGGTGACGGCGGACGTCGTCGACGACGAACTGTTGCTCCAGGTGAGCTGACCCGCGCAACGAGGAAGGGGAGAGATGCCACGGCATCTCTCCCCTTCCCGTGTTCGGACAGCGGTCAGCGGGCCGTGAGGCGACGGATCGCCTCGAGCGGCAGGTGCAGCCACGAGGGGCGGTGTCGCGCCTCGTAGACCACCTCGTAGACCGCCTTGTCGAGCTCGTAACCGCGCAGCAGGACGTCGGAGTCCCGCGGATCCGTGCCCGAGGCGGCCGCGTAACCGTCGCAGAAAGCAGCGCAGTTGCGTTCGGCCCACTCGCGGGCCCGGAACTCCCGCTGCGACTCCACGGCCGCGCCCTGTTCGGATTCACGGATCGAGTGGTGTGCGGCGTAGTCGAACGACCGCAGCATTCCTGCCACGTCCCGGAACGGGCTGTCGGGCTTGCGGCGCTCCTCGAGGGATTTCGCGGGTTCGCCCTCGAAGTCGATGAGCAGCCAGCGTTCGGGAGTGCGCAACACCTGCCCGAGATGCAGGTCGCCGTGGATGCGGTGCACCCGCACCTTGCCCAGCGCGGCGACCTCGTCGAATCGGGCCCGGACCGCGTCGGTGAGTTCGACGAGGTCGGGGACCTCTGCCGCCGCGGCCTGGAACCGGTGGATCATGCCTTCTGCCAACTCGGAGGCGTCGCGTTCGTCGACGCCGAGCGCGGAGCCGAGATGGGCGTGCACATCCGCCACGGCCGCGCCGATGCGGTGCGAGTCCCCGGCGAAATCGGTGCCCACCTCGTCGGCGCGCAGGTCGCCTTCGAGGAGCAGGTCCCGGACGCTGCCGAGCGCCATCGACCAGCCGTCGGCCGAGTTCGCCGCGAAGTCCTGCACCATCGCCAGCGTGGTGCGGACCCCGTCGACCTCCGCTTCGATCCACGCCCGGATCGGGGCGATCGACCGGCATCCGTCCTCGCCGAGGGCGAGCGGCAGCTCGACGTCCGGATTGATGCCGAGCGTGAGCCGACGGAACATCTTGAGCAGCAACTTCTCTCCGAGGACCACGGAGGTGTTGGACTGCTCCGCGCTCAACGCGCGCCCACGTAGGCCCGGTTCGATGACCGAACCCGGCACGGTGTGGAGCTCCACCGGGCCGGCGGGGGTGCCGTTCGCCAGATTGCGCGAGTACCGGTCGAGGATCTCCTGATCGCGGAGGCCGTCGTAGACGTGCAGGCCGCGATCCTGGGAATCGTCGGGACCGATCACGCTCCACGACTGCAGTTCCTCGGGGAGATGGGAACGGAAACCGAGAGGCACCTGATAGATCTGGTCCGCCGTCGAGTCGAACGAGACCTTCACGATCACATGATCGGCCCCGAAACCGGGTTCCTCCACGAGCGGATGACGCAGGACGACACCGACCCCGGTGATGGTGTGGCCCTTCGCCGCGAACCATCGCTGGTGCGGCATCCACTCACGCAGGTCCTCGACGAGCTGCGCGTCCGGATAGAGCTCGTTGTCGGCGGTCATGGCTGGACCGCCGCTTCTGCTTCGCTGCTCACCGGATGTTCGCCCGGTCCCTCCTTCGACGGGTCGGGTTGCAGGGCGAACCAGAAGAATCCGTGACCGGGCAGGGTGATCATGTAACCCTCCTCCGTGATCGTCGGGAACGGGACGGACCCGGTCAGCTCCACAGGGATCCACCCCGCGAAGCGCGACAGATCGAGAACGACCGCCTGCGGATAACGCGACAGGTTGTTCACACACAGGATGACGTCGCTGTAGTTGCGTTCCGGACCGGGCGACATCTCACGCAGATAGGACAGGATCGCGGGATTCGCGCTGCCGAGTTCGGTGAACGAGGCCTTGCCGAAGGCGGGATGCTGCTTGCGGACCTGGATCATCCGCCGCGTCCAGTGCAACAGCGAGTTCGTCGAGTTCATCTGCGATTCGACGTTCACCGCCTGGTACCCGTAGGTGGGATCCATGATCACCGGCAGGTACAGCCGGGCCGGGTCGGCGCGGGAGAAGCCCGCGTTGCGGTCGGGGGTCCACTGCATCGGGGTCCGCACCGCGTCGCGGTCGCCGAGCCAGATGTTGTCGCCCATGCCGATCTCGTCGCCGTAGTACAGGACGGGGGAGCCGGGCAGGCTCAGCAACAGAGCGGTGAAGAGCTCGAGCTGGTTGCGGTCGTTCTCCAGCAACGGGGCGAGGCGACGGCGGATGCCGATGTTGGCGCGCATCCGCGGGTCGGTGACGTACTCGGCGTACATGTAGTCGCGTTCCTCGTCCGTCACCATCTCGAGGGTCAGCTCGTCGTGGTTGCGGAGGAAGATGCCCCACTGGGCGGTCTTCGGGATCGGCGGGGTCTGGGCGAGGATCTCCGAGATCGGGAAACGGTTCTGCCGCCGCACCGCCATGAAGATGCGTGGCATCAGCGGGAAATGGAAGGCCATGTGGCACTCGTCGCCGATCTCGGGTTCGCCGAAGTACTCGACGACATCGGTGGGCCACTGGTTCGCCTCGGCCAGCATCACCCGGCCGGGATATTCGGCATCCATCACCGCACGGCACTTCTTGAGGAAGGCGTGCGTCTCGGGAAGGTTCTCGCAGTTGGTCCCCTCGCGCTCGAACAGATAGGGGACCGCGTCGAGGCGGAACCCGTCGATGCCGAGATCGAGCCAGAAACGCAGGACGTCGAGCATCGCGTCCTGGACCTCGGGGTTGTCGTAGTTCAGGTCGGGCTGATGCGAGAAGAACCGGTGCCAGTAGTACTGCTTGCGTACCGGATCCCACGTCCAGTTGGACGTCTCGGTGTCGACGAAGATGATGCGGGCTTCCTGGTACCGGTCGTCGACATCCGACCACACGTAGAAGTCGCCGTACGGCCCGTCGGGGTCGCTCCGCGATTCCTGGAACCACGCGTGCGTGTCGGACGTGTGGTTCATGACCAGGTCGGTGATGACGCGGATACCGCGCTTGTGCGCCTCGTCGAGGAAGATCACGAAATCCTCGACCGTACCGAATTCCGGTAGCACAGCACGGAAGTCGCGGATGTCGTAACCGCCGTCGCGGAGCGGTGAATCGTAGAAGGGTGGCAACCAGATGCAGTCGGCACCGAGCCACGCGATGTAGTCGAGTTTCTCGGTCAGCCCCCGCAGGTCGCCGGTGCCGTCGTTGTTCGAGTCGTTGAAAGCGCGGGCGAGGACCTCGTAGAACACCGCGGTCTTGAACCAGTCCGGGTCGACGGGCAGGCTGCGTGCATGGGCGAAGTCCTCGGCCCGGCTCTCGACGAGATGACCGTCTTCGGTGTGTTCGTAATCGGGTACTCGGTCGGACGGATCCGGCATGGCACCTCCGTGCTCGTCGCGTCGCAGGATGGACTCGCCCCAGAATGCCCCGGCGGACCGATTTCCACACCCGTACCGAACGGAACGCTATGTGAGTGCACATGTGCGCCGATAGATTGGCGGGCATGACTGCGAACCGGCCCGAAGGGCGGGTGGCCGAACTGTGCACCCGCATGCGTTCGTTCATCGACGACGAGGTGATTCCTCTCGAACCCGTCCTTAGCCGCCACGACGACAAGGCCGCCGAGGCGCTCGCCGGTCTGAAGGGCAGGGCGAAGGAACTCGGGCTGTGGGCCCTGGGGCATCCCGAGGAGATGGGCGGGGGCGGGGTTCCCTTCCTCGACTTCGTCTACCTCAACGAGATCATCGGCCGCTCCGAGTACGGCCAGCTCGCGGTGGGATCGGTGTCCATGCAGGACGCCCTGATGATCCAGCGGCACGGCACCGCCGAACAACGCGAGCGCTGGATCCCGGGGCTCGTCTCCGGCGACATCCTGCCCTCCGTCGGCATGACCGAACCGGAAGTGGCGGGATCCGACCCCGTGCTCGTGCAGACCACCGCCCGGCTCGAGAACGGCGAATGGGTGATCGACGGGCACAAGTGGTTCACCACCGGTGCCGCGCAGGCCGGCTATTGCACGGTCTTCGCCCGGACCGAACCCGAGTCGACGCCGCTGCACCGCAGCATCAGCGCGATCATCGTGCCCATCGACACCCCCGGACTCGAGATCGTGCGGGCGATCCCCACGATGGGTCACGACCCGAGCGATCACTACGAGGTGCGGTACAGCGGGGTGCGGGTTCCCGAGAAGAACGTGCTCGGCGAACGCGGCAACGGCTTCGTCGTCGCGCAGGACCGGCTCGGGCCGGGCCGGATCTTCCACTGCATGCGGTGGCTCGGCCAGGCCCAGCGGGCCTTCGAACTCATGTGTGCCCGCGCCAACTCCCGATTCGCCCACGGTTCGCTGCTCGGCGAGAAGGGGGAGATCCAGCGCTACATCGCCGAATCCGCCGCCGACATCCAGGCCGCACGTCTGATGACCCTGGACGCCGCGCGGGTGATGGACGCGGGGGAGGACGCCCGGGTGCAGATCGGGCTCGTCAAGTTCCGCGGCGCGCAGATGCTGCACGACGTCGTCGACCGTGCGATCCAGGTGCACGGGGCGCTCGGTCTCACCGCCGACACACCGCTCGAGGGGATGTACCGGCGGGCGCGTTACGCCCGCATCTACGACGGTCCCGACGAGGTGCACCGGATGTCCACGGCACGGCGGATGCTGCGCGACCCCGAACGCGTGCCGTGGCGGTAGACCGCCGGCCGCGCGCGAGCGGCTCTCTGCACCAGAGAGTTTCGGCGCGAGGTCGTCATGCCGTTTCGGGCGGGAAGCCTCCCGTGGCCACCGGACCCCAGCGGGTCGGGGTGATCCGGATCAGCGACTTGCCCTGATCGCGCATGGCCTGCCGGTACTCGTCCCAGTCCGAATGCTCACCGGCGATGTTGCGGAAGTACTCGACGAAGGGTTCGACGTCGTCGTGGGCATCGATCACCTCCGCGGTCCCGTCGATCTGCACCCACGCGTCGTTCCAATCGTCGGACAACACGACGACACCGACCTCCGGCCGGCTACGGGCGTTGCGGGTCTTGGCACGCCGGGGATAGGTCGCGATCACGATGCGCCCGCTGTCGTCGACGCCGCCGGTGACGGGGGAGGCCTGCGGTGTGCCGTCGTCGCGCTGCGTCATGAGGATCATCCGGTGGCGCGGCCGGACGAAGTCCAGCAATTCCTGCAGGCCGACTGCGGTGTTGGTTGCGATCTTGCGGGCCATTCACGTTCTCCTGTTCCGATGGGTCACGACTCGAGGAGCGCCGCGAGTCGCGCGAGGTCCTCTTCCACCATGCGCGTGTCGCGGTCGAACTCGTCGTCGGTCGGATCGATCTGCCGGACGGTGAAGACGACCTCGGCACCGTCCGGATGGGGGAGTACCCGCATCGGATTGTGCACCGTCGTACCCGACGGCAGTGTCACCTCGTGGTCGAGCACCCCGTAGTCGTTGGAGCCGACGAACCGCACGGTGACCTCGCCCATCGGGGACTCCGCGACGAGGGCGTCGCCGACCCGCCGTACCTCGCTCCGCGCCAGGCCGGCCGCCCACTTCGGCAGGTTGTCGGGATCCGCGGCGAACTCGTAGACCCGGCGCGGTGCGCACCGGACGACCCGAGCGACATGGCGGCTGCGGACGACGTGCGTGCTCATATTCGCAACACTAGGAGTTCGACGGGGTGATCGCCGACGGAAATCGGCTTCCCGTTTGCCGCACGCACACCGGTTGCCGGGGCGCACACTGGAAGTGTTCGAACCATCCGAAGGAGGCCCGGGAGCCTGCGCCGGGTTCTCCTCCTCCGAAGGAGCCGGCGGATGTCGTACACCGAAGACGACCCCAACGAAATCGCGGTCCCCTTTCACCGAGGCGCCCACATCGCCGATCCCGGCCCCCTGGGTCTGGCAGCCTTCGCTCTCACGACGTTCATCCTGTCCTGCGCCAACGCCGGGTTCATCTCGGCGGAGGCGGAAGCCGCCGTCTTCGGGGTGGCGTTGTTCTACGGCGGTCTCACACAGCTCGCCGCGGGAATGTGGGAGTTCCTGAAGGGGAACGTCTTCGGGGCGACGGCCTTCAGCTCGTACGGCGCGTTCTGGCTGAGCTTCTGGTATCTCGTCACCTACACCGCAGAGGAGATGGGTGCCGAGAGACACGTCGGGGTGGGCATCTTCCTGCTGGCCTGGACCATCTTCACCGTCTACATGTGGTTCGCCAGTACCCGGATCAGCGCGGCCCTGTTCGCCACCTTCTCGGTGCTGCTCGTCGCCTTCGTCTTCCTCACTCTCGGAGCGCTGCTGGAGCAGACCGGTCTGACGAGGGTCGGTGGTTATTTCGGACTCGCCGCCGCCGCCGGTGCCTGGTACACCTCCGCTGCCGGGGTCCTCAGCACGACCTTCGGTCGCGTCGTCCTGCCCACGGGTCCACGCTGACGGACACCTCTCCGTCTCCCCCTCCCCGGGGTGGTTTGACAGGCGTGTCGGCCGTCCTGGTAAAGTCCGGAGTTATGCAGCGTGCATATTTCTGGTTTAGCAGGCCGGCCCGGGGTGGGTCGGTCGGCGTGACCACGCGCTGACTTCTTCACCTACGAGCCGGATCCAGACCGGCTCGTCGGAATCTCAGGTTCTCTCGGGTCGGACTCCGAACCACCGAGAACAGGAACCATCGATGAGCCCCAGCACCGGAACCGCGAGCACCGGAATCTCCACGTCGAATCTCGACGAACAGCGCACCGTCAAGGTCAGCCCCCTCGTCGCCCCCTCCGAGATCCGCGCCGAGTACGCACCCGACGCCGTCGTCGCAGCGACCGTCCGCTCGGGTCGCGCCGGCACCGTCGACATCCTCAACGGCGCCGACGACCGCCTCGTCGTCGTGGTCGGCCCCTGCTCCGTGCACGACCCCGCCGCCGCGATGGACTACGCGCGCCGTCTGGCCTCCAAGGCCGAGGAACTCCGCGACGACCTGCACGTCGTGATGCGCGTGTACTTCGAGAAGCCGCGCACCACGCTCGGATGGAAGGGCCTGCTCAACGACCCGCACCTCGACGGCACCTTCGACATCAACACAGGCCTGCGCATCGGCCGCAAGCTGCTGCTCGACGTCTCCGGTCTCGGCCTGCCCGTCGGTTGCGAGTTCCTCGACCCGATCCTCCCGCAGTACTACGCCGACCTGGTCACCTACGGAGCCATCGGTGCCCGCACCGCCGCGAGCCAGGTCCACCGCCAGCTGTGCAGCGCGCTGTCCATGCCCGTCGGCATCAAGAACTCCACCGAAGGTGACGTGCAGGTCGCGGTCGACGGCACCCGCGCCGCAGCGGCCAGCCACGTCTTCCCCGGCACCGACCTCGACGGTCAGGCCGCGCTCATCGAGACCGTCGGCAACCCGGACTGCCACGTCATCCTGCGCGGCGGCAGCGCCGGCCCGAACTACGACGCCGAGACCGTGGCCGACACCATGGCCCGCCTGCGCAAGGCCGGTCTGCCCGAGCGTGTCGTCATCGACGCGAGCCACGGCAACAGCCGCAAGGACCACAACAAGCAGGTCGACGTCGTCACCGATGTCGCCGAGCGCATCGAGGCCGGCGAGAAGGGCATCGTCGGACTGATGCTCGAGAGCTTCATCGAGGCGGGACGTCAGGACCTGACCCTCGGCGAGGCCGACAAGCTCGACTACGGCAAGTCGATCACCGACGCGTGCATCGACTGGGACACCACCGCCGCGCAGCTCGATCGCCTCGCGCAGGCCGTGCGCGCCCGCCGCGGCTGATCCCCGTCTCCGGCACGAAGGGCCGGCGGAGTCGTCAGCGATGACGAACGCCGGCCCTCGTCGGTCCGGTAGCGTCGTTTCCATGGCTACGAACAGGTTGTCGATCGTCGTGCCGGCCCACAACGAGCAGCGATACATCGCGCAATGTCTCGCGGCGCTGCTCGCCCAGAAGTCGGAGATCCACGAAATCCTCGTCGTGGACAACAATTCCACCGATCGAACGGCGCAGATCATCGAAGCCATCGCCGCCGGTGAGCCCCTCGTGCGACGGATCGTCGAACCACGGCCGGGTGTCGCATTCGCGCGCAATGCCGGATTCGATGCGGCCACAGGAGATCTCATCGGCCGGATCGATGCCGACACGCGGGTTCGTCCCGGGTGGGCGCACACCGTCCGCAGCTTCTTCGCCCGCGACGACACCGCGGAGGTCGGCGCGATCAGCGGACTCGGCAATTCCTACGATTCCCCCTACCGCGGGCTCAAGCAGTGGTACATCGACAAACGGGTCGCGCAAGGAGTATTCGGCGGTGAACGACGGATCGACAATCTGCACGGCGCGAACATGGCACTGCGACGCTCCGCGTGGGAACGGGTCCGTGACGTCGTCAGTACCGACCCGAAGATCCACGAGGACATCGACCTCGCCCTGTGTCTCCGCGAGG
Source organism: Rhodococcus sp. PD04 (assembly GCF_035918275.1). NCBI lineage: Bacteria > Bacillati > Actinomycetota > Actinomycetes > Mycobacteriales > Nocardiaceae > Rhodococcus > Rhodococcus sp. PD04. Next base: position 903,866 of record NZ_CP142143.1, read on the forward strand.
CGGACATCGAGATCGCCCAGCTCACCGAACTGTTCGTCGACGTCTCGCCGCGCCGCGCCTACACACCGCCGAGCGAGTACGCGGCCTATATCCGATCGGGCATCGACACCTTCGAACTGCACGGCAGGCTCACGCCGCAGATTCGCAAACTCGTTCGTCTGCAGTCGTATCTCCACGTGATCGCGTATGCGGCATACCGCCCCTACGATCGCGAGCTGGGCAGGTTCACCCTCCGGCGGGCGATCTTCGGCTCACGTGGACGCGCCATGCCGATCGACATGCAGGCACGCACGACATCTGCGTGACAACGGCGCCCCGACGGCGGCGGCCGGGACGCCGCAGGGCGTCCCGGCCACAGCCGTGGAGGTGCTCACATCATGTCACGTCAGTCATGTCACGTCAGCGGCGTGAAGTCGCGGCTGCCGAGATAGGACGGACGCGGCTTCGACGCGGCGAACGGTTCGACGAGCGTGTTCTCGACGCTGTTGAACACCACGAACAGGTTCGAGCGCGGGAACGGCGTGATGTTCCCGTTCGAACCGTGCATGCAGTTCGAATCGAAGACCGTCGCCGAGCCTGCCGGCCCGGTGAACGTCGCGATACCGTGCTCGGCGGCCAACCGGGTGAGAGTGTCCTCGTCGGGCGAACCCGTCGGCGGAACGTGGGTGACCAGGGACTCGCGGTAGTAGTCCTCGGGTGTCTCACCCGCGCACGAGATGTATGTCTTGTGCGAACCCGGCATGATCATCAAACCGCCGTTGTAACCGTAGTTCTCGGTCAGAGCGATCGAGATGCTCAGGGCGCGCGGCGAAGGCATGCCGTCCTCGGCGTGCCACGTCTCGAAGTCCGAGTGCCAGTAGAACGGGCCACCGCGGAAGCCGGGCTTGACGTTGAGCCGCGACTGGTGGACGTACACATCGGATCCCAGCAGTTGCCGTGCGATACCGACGATCTCGGGCCTGCGGATGATGGAGTCCACGAGATCGCTGAGCCGGTGCACGTCGAAGACCGAGCGGACATCGCCGCTGCCCTGTTCACGGACCACACGGTCGTCGTCACCGAGCTCTCGGCCGAGTCGTGCGGTCTCCTCCAGAAGGTTCCCCACATCGTGTGCGGCGAGAAGCCCTTCGGCGGTGTGGAACCCGCGGCGGTCGTATTCGGCCACTGCCTCGGAGCCGAGCGGCCCGCCGGTGGCCGAACCCCAGACGACGGGATCCTTCCTCTCGACGGACTCGCAGGCGGTGCGACCGCGGGTCGGATAGTCGTCGCGAACGATCGTGCGCATAGCTCGTAGATCACCCTCTCGAAAGTCGATGACGGTTCGCCTCCGACGTTCCCATTGAAAATGGAGGAATGCAAGCCGGGCTCCGGCATGTGCGTGTAGCCGGGTTCTCTCCCCGAACCTGCTGGTCGAATCGAGTTTCGGCGCGGAGTACGAGGGGTATCCGGCGACATTACGACAACCGGCGGGCGCGACTGTCAGCGGTGTTCTCGATATGCGCGAGGAGTGTTTCCGGTCCACCTCTTGAACGCCCGGCGGAAGGCGCTCGGTTCGGAGAAACCGAGCCGGGACGACAGATCGTCGACCGCCTCACCGCGTCTCAGGCCCGCGATCGCGAGGTCGCGGAGGACCTCCTCGCGCAACTGCCCCAACGACGTGCCCTCCTGGCGGAGCAGGCGCCGCAGGTGGGGAGGGCTCACTGCGAGCCTGCCGGCGATGTCCTCGGCGGTCGCCGTCCGGCCTTCGATACCCGACTCGAAGATCCGCCGCACCTGGGACGAGACCGTCGACTCGTATTCACGTTCCGAGAGAATGAGATTCGGAGAATCGCGCAGGTACTCCTCGAGCGATTCCTCGGTCTGCACGAGGGGCGACTTCAGCGCGGCATTGTCGATCTCGAGCGCTGCCCGTCCGGCGCCGAAGGTCACCGGCACGCCGAAGATCGCGTCGTAACTACGGGCCAGGACGGGATCGGGTTCGGTGTACGGCAGGAAGACCGACTCGAGGGGGACACGCCCGCCCACCAGCCATGCGGCGAAGCGGTGCAGCAGCATGAGAAGGAAATCCACGACCACGCGGGTCTTGTCGTCCACGACCTCCGGCAGCTCCACCTCCAGGAAGGTGGTGGACGCTCCCGGGGTCAGACTCAGTTGCGGCAGCGACCGGATGACATGGTTCACCTCGATCATCCGTTGCAGAGCGTGATCGAGATCGGGCCGGTGGATGAGGGTCAGACACATCACCCGGAAGGTGCCGCGGGGCACGGGAGCCGGTGCGATGCCGAAGAGTTCGTCGTCGGTGATCTGCCAGACCACCTGGGTGAAGCGACTGACCTGGGCGGGCGTGAGCCGGGCATGGGGGTGGGTGAGCACCGCGCGGCTGATGCGTGCTGCGTCGAGGGCAGGCTGCAGATCGATGCCCTCCTCGGCTCCCACCCGTACCGCTCGCGACACGAAGTCCGACGGGATGGTAGGTCGCAACATCTAGCGCGCCTCCTGCAATCCGTTCAGACGTGCCACCGCTTCGGTGAGCACCTCGTCCCGTTTGCAGAACGCGAAGCGCACCAGATGGTTCCACGAGGCGGTGTCGTCCACGAAGACGCTCACCGGTACCGCGGCCACCCCGATGCGGCCCGGGAGTTCGCGGCAGAAGGCCACCGCGTCGGTCCGGCCGAGGGGAGTCAGATCGGCACACACGAAGTACGTTCCGGCAGAGTCGAACACCTTCAAACCGGCATCGGAGAGTGCGTGGGACAGGAAGGTTCGCTTGCGTTCGAGGTCGGCGCGCATCGACGCGATCCAGTCCTGTTCGTGCGTCAGCGCATGCGCGACGGCCGGCTGGAAGGGCGCCCCACCGACGAACGTCATGAACTGTTTCGCGGCGCGCACCCCGTCGATCAGCTCGCGCGGGCCCATCGCCCACCCGATCTTCCAGCCGGTGACGTTGAAGGTCTTGGCGGCACTCGAGACCGTGATCGTCCGCTCGGCCATGCCGGGCAACGATGCGAGCGGGATGTGCGTGCGACCGTCGAAGACCAGGTGCTCGTACACCTCGTCGGACAGCACCAGCAGGTCGCGTTCGCACGCGAGTTCGGCCAGTGCCGTCAGTGCCTCGCGGTCGTAGACGGTGCCGGTGGGATTGTGGGGGCTGTTGACGACCAGCATCCGCGTCCGGTCGGTGACGGCGGCGCGCAGGGCGTCGACATCGAGCACGAAACCGTTCCCGGAACGGGTCAGCGGCACGGTCCGTCGCGTCGCACCGGCGAGCGCCACCGAGGCCGCGTACGAGTCGTAGTACGGCTCCGTGAGGAGCACCTCCTCGCCGGGTTCGACGAGCCCGAGGATGGCGGCGCTGATCGCCTCGGTGGCGCCGACGGTGACGAGCACCTCGGATTCGGGGTCGTGGTGCAGGCCGTACCGCGCGGCACGGTCGGCAGCGACGGCCTCCCGCAGGACCGGCATGCCGGACCCGGGCGGATACTGGTTGACCCCCTCGGCGATGGCGTTGCGGGCGATCTCGAGCATGGCGGGCGGGCCGTCGACGTCGGGAAAGCCCTGCCCGAGGTTGATCGCACCGTGCCGGACGGCGAGTTCGGTCATCTCGGCGAAGATCGTCGAGGCGAACGGTCGTAACCGGGAGACCGTACGAACTCGTCCCGAAGTCGTCGAATCAGCCATTCCTGCAGCGTAGCGCCCGCGGTGTCACATCCGTGCGGCCTGCCTCGTCTCCATGATGTAGACCACCTCGAACCGGCGGGGGATTCCGCCGGTCGCACCGGAAGGACACCGTCATGGCACGACTCGAAGCCGTCGCTCCCGACCGCACCGGTCCGATGACCCGTGCGATGTATGCGCTCGCCCGCCGCAGGTTCGGTTCGGTCCCCGAACCCTTCGCGGTGGCGGCACACCATCCGAGGCTGATGCGTACGAGCGGAATCCACGAGATGCTCGCCCAACGCGCCTCCACCGTCCTGCCCGCCGCGGTCCGGGAGATCGCGGTCTACCGCGTGGCGTGGACCGTCGGATGCTCGTGGTGCATCGACTTCGGCACGATGCTCCAGCGGCTGGACGGACTCGACACCGAACGACTCGCCCACATCGCCGAGTACGAGACCTCCGATCTCTACAGCGACGACGAGAAGGCCGCGATCGCGTACGCCGACGCGATGACCGGCGACGTGGCGACGGAGGTCACCGACGAACAGGTCGCCGACCTCGAGCGTCGTTTCGGGCCGGCGGGCGTCGTCGAACTCACCTATCAGATCGCGCTCGAGAACATGCGTGCGCGCATGAACTCGGCGCTGGGCATCCACGACCAGGGATTCAGCACGGACGCCTGCCGGGTGCCGTGGGCCGAAGAAGCCGGGAACGCATGACGCCTAGTCGAAGATGCCGTCGGGCAGAAGGACTCCGCGTCTGAGCTTCTCGGGGTTCGCGATGTCGTAGGCCGCCCAGATCCGTCCGTCCCGCACGGTCCACGCCGTCACGCGCGGAGGAAAGCCCGGCCGACCGTTCTCGGCCGGGCGACCGCGGTTCAACAGACCCAGCTCGCCGTTGACGAGGACCGGTTCGAAGGCCGTCAACGCCTCGGCACCGTAGAGCCGCAGCAGTCCGAGGATGAACCGCGCGACCTTCTCGGCGCCGACCACGACGTTCAGCGCCGTGCGGGTCGTGCCGCCGGCGTCCCCGATCATGCGGGCGTCGGGATGGAGCGCGGCGACGACGGCGTCGAGGTCGGCGCCCGCGAAGGCCGCGACGAGCCGTCCGACGGCCTCCTCGTGTTCGGCCGGTGAACTCGGCGGTGGCACGGTCGAGACCGTCCGGCGGGCGCGGGAGGCCAGCTGGCGGGCGGTCGGGGTGGCGACGTCGAGGATCCGGGCGATGTCGTCGAACGGGATGTCGAACGCGTCGTGGAGCACGAACGCGACGCGCTGGGCCGGCGTCAGGCTGTCAAGGACGACGAGCGCGGCCAGGCGGTTGTCCTCGTCGCGCACGATCTCGTCGAGCGGGTCCGCGGGAGCAGGGGAGCCGAGAGGCGCCACGATCGGTTCGGGCAGCCACTGGCCCATGTAGGTCTCGCGGCGCACCGCGGCCGAGCGCAACCTGTCGAGGCACAACCGTCCCACGACCGTCGTCAACCAGGCACGCAGGTCGCGTACCTCGGAGACATCCGCGCCCGCGAGTCGCAGCCATGCGTCCTGCACGGCGTCCTCGGCGTCGGCGATGCTGCCGGTGAGGCGGTAGGCCACCGACAGCAGGTGGGTGCGGTTCTCCTCGAACGCCTTCTGGGTGCTCTCGTCGAGCATGGGGACGATGCTAGACGCAAACGGCCGCGGGGCGAAGGGGTGTCGATCACCCCGTACGGATGTCGACGGGCGCCTATCCTCGTCCTCGAACGGAAGGGGCGCCGTGGACAAATACGACATCAAGCGTGAGCACCGTGAGCTGTACACATGCTCGACCGAGGATTTCACCGAGGTGCACGTCCCCGAGATCGGTTACCTCGCCGTGGACGGCAAGGGCGATCCGAACAGTTCCGGCGAGTACGCCGACGCCGTCGAGGCCCTCTACTCGGTGGCATACACCCTGAAGTTCACCTCCAAGAAGGAACTCGGCCGGGATTCCGTCGTCGGGCCCCTCGAAGGTCTGTGGTGGAGCGAGGACATGAGCACCTTCCTCACGCGGGACAAGGACTCCTGGTCGTGGCGCATGCTCATCGCGCAGCCGCCGTGGATCACCGACGACATGGTGGACGACGCGATCGCAGCGGCGGGTGACAAGGCCCGGGCGAAGAAGAAACCGCTCCCCTCCCTTCCGCGAGTGCGGCCGTTCCGGCTGGCGGAGGGCAGGGCGCTGCAGATCCTGCACATCGGACCGTACGACGCGGAAGGCCCTGTCCTGCTGCGCCTGCACACGCAGGTGATGCCCGAACGAGGGGTGACGTTCGCCGGCGACCACCACGAGATCTACCTGTCCGACCCTCGCCGCGCGGCTCCCGAGAAGCTGAAAACCATTCTGCGTCAACCTGTCGCAGGCATACAGGAGCGATGATGGCCGTCACCAGCGCAGGTCTGATGTTCTACCGCGTCGACGACACCGGTCTGCTCAGCGTGTGGCTCGTCCACCCCGGCGGGCCGTTCTGGAAGGGGAAGGACGAAGCGGCCTGGTCGGTGCCGAAGGGGGAGTACGGCCCGGAGGAGGATCCCCGGGAGGTCGCCCTGCGCGAGTTCACCGAGGAGTGCGGGATCGAACCGCCGGACGTGCCGCTGTCGTTGCTCGGTCGCTACCGGCAGTCGTCCGGCAAGATCGTCAGCATCTACGCGGGGGAGACGACGGACGAGTTGGAATTCGTCGAAAGCAACACGTGCGAGGTCGAATGGCCGCCGAAGTCCGGTAAGCGGATCACGATCCCGGAGGTCGACGATGCGCGCTGGATCGTCGCGGCGGACGCCGAGACGAAACTGATCAAGGGGCAGCGGCCGGTGTTGGAAGCACTGCGGGCGCGATTGGACGAAGAAGGGCGGTACTACCGCGTCGACCCGTAGCCCGGCAGCACCATCGGAACGAGGAACTGCCGCGCGATCGACGCCAGGGCGTCGTCGTCGTCGATGTCGACGACCTGACTCGGTGTGGTGAGGAACGATGCCGAGATGCGGACGATCATCTCCGCCACCAGATCGGTGTTCAGATCGGCGGCGACCGTTCCCGCGCGTTGCTCTCGCTGCAACTGCCCCGCGACGAACCGGCGGACAGCGGCGAGCATCGTTCCGTCGTCGCCTCCGATCGCACCGGCGAACAGCACCGGTTCGGTCTCGAGCAGATTGCCGATCAGCCTGTTCGTGCGGATGACGCGCAGCGCGCTGACGAATCCGAGGACCACCCTGTCGGCCACGGTGTCGGCCTGGGCGATGTCCTCGAGGAAACGCAGGAAGTAGCGGCGGAACTCGCGCATGATGACCTCGTCGACGAGGGCATCCTTCGATTCGAACTTACGGTACACGGTGATTCGCGACAGTTTCGCGCGGCGGGCGATCTCCTCCATCGAGGAGCGCTGGATGCCGGTTCGGCAGAACTGTTCGTAAGCGGCATCGAGCAGGCGCACGCGGGTCTCGTCGATCTCGGTACCCATGACGGATTCGTCCGGGAGTAAAAGTGCGTCCTGAAAGGCACGTTCCAGCAACGATGCCGATTCGGCAGGGGGCGGTAGGGAGGCGGGTGAGACCGCTCGGGAAATCGGCGACGCAGAATCCACATGTCCTCCTCGAAGTCCAGAGTTTACCGTTCCGGTCCCGGCGCGGACCATGTCGAGCAGTGATATTTCACGATTCATTGTGACCCGAGCCACAGTGTGGTTCGATGCTACAGAGAAACGCTGAATGTTTCATTGCTACATCCGCGAGTCGTAGGGGAGCGGCAGTATGGATAATCCGAGCAGGCGCGACGTTCTGAAAACCGGTGGCCTCCTGGGTGCCTTGGGGGCGTTCGCGGTGGCAGCGCCGGCCCAGGCCCGGCCCTGGAAGTGGTCACCGTCAGGATCGATACCGGGTGCGGGGAGCGGTGCCGACCCGCGACAGGTATGGGACAACGAGGCCGACCCGCTCGTCGCTTCATTGCTCGAGCGGGGCGACGTACCGAGGGTCAACGAGCTGCTGCGCACCTGGAAGAAGAACTCCCAGCCGTTACCCGAAGGACTTCCGAACGACCTGCGCGACTTCATGGAACACGCCCGGCAGCTTCCGCCCTGGGCCGATCCGGCGAAACTCGAGACGGCCGTCCGCTTCAACGAGAAGCGCGGGTTGTACCTCGGTGTGCTGTACGGATTCGTGAGCGGGATGATGAGCACGGTCATCCCGAAAGAGGCGCTGGCCGTCTACTACTCCAAGGGCGGCGCGAACATGAAGGGCCGCATCTCGAAGACTGCAAAATTGGGCTACGACATCGGTTCTCGCAACGCGTATCTGGGCGACGGCGAAATGATCGTCACAGCCGTGAAGACCAGGCTCGTCCATGCCGGCGTGCGTCATCTGCTTCCGCAGTCCTCGCACTGGTCCAACATGGCACCGGAGGACGTGCCGATCAGCCAGCACGACATGATGGTCACCTGGCACAGCCTGCCCACCAGCGTGATGCGCACGTTGAAGGAGTGGAAGGTTCCCATCCCGGCCGCGGAGGCCGACGGATTCCTGCACTCGTGGCAGGTCAGTGCGCACATGCTCGGCATCGAAGACCAGTACATCCCGGCCACCTGGGACGACGCCGAATCCCAGGCGCAGGAGGCGCTCGATCCGATCCTGGCGCCCACACCCGAGGGCGTGAAGCTCGCCGATATGCTCCTCGATCTCGGTAAGGGTCTCGACTTCTCGCTGTTGTCCCGCCCGATCCTCGGTGCGCTCACCCGCTTCGCTCTCGGCGACGAGGTCGCCAACTGGCTCAATATTCCGCGCGAACCGGTCTGGGGCACACTGCTCGACGTCGCGTGGGGTCCGTTCATCGCGGTACGCGAAGGCCTGCTGCCGCTTCCGCTGGCGCCGGATGCCTACTGGACGTTCGACGAACTGCTGCGCCAGTTCGTCCTGCTGTACATGTCGGAACTGCGCCCGATCAGCATCGAGATCCCCGAATACAACAATCCCAACTATCCCTGACCCGTTCGGGGCGAGGGGCCGGCACAGTCGCTGTGCCGGCCCCTCGTGGTGTCGATTCAGTTCTGTGCCGTATCCGCCTTCAAGGAATCGATGGCGGCCTGCAGAGCGGTGGTGGCGTCGTCGGCGACCTCCGCGAGTCCCGGCTGATCGGCGACCTGCACCATCATCTGTGGGTTCATTGCGTCGACCACCACGGTGTCGGGATCCTCGGGGTCGGTGCGGACCACGACGTTGCAGGGGAGCAAGAGCCCGATCTGCCGATCGACCGTCACCGCCCGGTGGGCGAGCGGCGGATTGCACGCACCGAGGATCACGTAATCCTCCAGGTCCTCACCGAGCTTGGCCTTCAGGGTGGCCTTCATGTCGATCTCGGTGAGAATGCCGAATCCCTGCCCGGCCAGTGCCTTGCGGGTGCGTTCGACCGCATCGTCGAACGAGGTGTGGAGGGTGGTCGAGAGTGCGAGTGTCATGGGTGTCCTGCTTTCTCTCGGAAGGGGAGGTGTCAAGCCAGGGCGAGGAAGAGCTTCTCGAGTTCGGCCTCGGTCATCGGCTCCTTGCCGTCCTGGGCCGTCTCGGTGAGGCATTCCCGCAAACCGCTCGCCACAATCTTGAATCCGGCACGGTCCAGAGCGCGGGAGACCGCGGCGAGCTGGGTTACGACATCCTTACAGTCACGACCCTGTTCGATCATCGCGATCACTCCGCCGAGCTGACCCTGCGCGCGGCGCAGCCGGTTGAGTACCAGTGCGATGCTGTCTTCGTCGCCGACCATGGAGGCGTCCTTTCCTAGTTCTGTAGACCATTGTACCCCGGGGGGTATCTGGTCGGAATGTGAGTTGTGCGACCGATCTTCACCTTGTCGACCACGAGTGTGACAGCTACGCCGTGCGGGTATGAGGGCGACGATTGCTGCGACGCCCTGCGCTGCCGTGGTGCTTCGGTCTGCGCAGTCGGAGGGAGAACAGCGCGTGAGTGAGTTCGTCACTTCGTCTCGTGATTCAGGGCTCGCTCGCTTGGTCGACAGTTCCGGGCGAGAGCACGTTCCCGAGCGACTGCGCATCGCTGCGACCTTGGCGGTTGTGGCGTCGGTGCACGTCCTGGGCTTCGGTCTGCTGGCGTGGGCCCAATGGACGTCGGCCGCCGACGCGGTGAGTGTGAGCGTCGCACTGACCGCATACGCGTTGGGGCTGCGGCATGCTCTCGACGCCGATCACATCACCGGTATCGACAACGCGACGCGCAAGTTTGTCGGCGAAGGCCGCCGGCCCATGAGCGTGGGCCTGGCGTTCAGCCTGGGGCATTCGACAGTGGTGTTCGTGGTGACGGTCCTGGTGGCAGCCGGGGTCGGCACCGCAACGCGGTTGTTGTCCGACGACGAACCGGCGACGGCGGTGCTGGCGACGGTCGGCGCGGTGGTCGCCGGAGGTTTCCTCGTCCTCATCGCCGCCGTCAACGCCGTGGCCTGGGTGCGCTTGCGCGCCCTGCATCGCGAGCGTGAGCCGGACGCCGTGGCCGTGGAGCAGGCGCTGTCGCGGACGGCGGCGGCACGGGTGTTGCAGGCGCCCCTGCGCAGGGTGTGTCATCCCCGGCACATCTACGTGATCGGCGTCCTGTTCGGTCTGGGGTTCGATACTGCGATGACCATCGGGGTCGTCGCCGTCGCGGTCGCGACGACCCTCACCGGCGCCTCGGTGTGGTTGGTGCTGGCACTACCTTTGTGTTTCGCCGCGGGGATGACACTGGTCGACGCGATCGACGGCATCGCAATGACCAAACTCTATTCCGGTGAGGGTCTGGCACCCGGAACGAAGATCTTCTTCACGTTGATCACCACGGGTGTGTCGGTCGTCGCCGCAGCCGTGCTGGGAACCATCATTCTGGTGTCCACGGCGCGCGAGGTGTTCGCCTTGACCGACCCGTGGACCGGGTGGATCGCGGCTCTGAACCTGGAGTACGTCGGCCTGGCGCTGGCGGCGACATTTGCCGTGCTGTGGATGGGGGCGGCGCTGATCACCCGGCAGCGTTACCGAACTGCCGGGTGATCCGTTGGCTGAGGGACCGTCTCAGCCGGTGAGTCCGAGTTCGCGAGCACGGTCGAATTCGTCGTTGACGAGAACGACGTTGCGTTCGGGTGCATCGATCATCGATGCCGCGATCGACGAGCGGTAGCCGGACGCGCAGTGCACCCAGACTTCCCCCTGGGGGACCTCGTCGAGACGATCGGCGAGTTCGTGCAGTGCGATGTTGACGGCGCCGTCGATGTGCGATTCGTCGAACTCGTTCGCCTGCCGCACATCGAGGACGGTGACCTGCTGCTCGTCGCGTCTGCGGGCGAGAGCGGGGAAATCGGCGACACGATAGGAACGCAGTTCGGTGCCGGCGACGAGGGTGTGGATCTCGCCCACTGCGGCACCTTCGAGATCGTCGATGCCGATGCGGACGAGTTCGCGACGCGCGTCGAGTACCTGCTCCTCGCTCTCTCCGATCAGGGTCAACGGCGCTCCCCAGGTGTAGAGCCAGCCCAGATAGGTTACGAACGAACCGGATAGTTCGAACCCGAGGGTGCCGCCGAGGTGTCCGGCGGCGAAAGCAGTGCGTTCGCGGAGGTCGACGACCCATTCGCCGGAATCGATCCTCCGGCGCAGCTCCTCCGGATCGACGCGCTCGGGCATCGACAGGTCCACCGGCGCAGGTCCGGCGCGGTTGATCACTCCCATATGGGCGTAATAGGCAGGGTAGGCGGCCAGCCCCGCGAGCAGTTCGTCGACGTATGCCTGTTCGTCCTGGGTCAGGGCCGGGTTCGACGTACGTTCGCGGCCGATGGTGGACTCGTCGCCGCTGGCGGGTGTGGCGGCGCAGAAACTGCCGAAGCCGTGCGTGGGGTACACCTTCGTCTCCGCAGGCAGTTCCTCGGCGAGGCGGCGCACCGAGTGGTACTGCGCGTGGGTGAGTTCGTCGGTGTGCTTCTCGCCGACGAGATCGGTCCGTCCGGTCGTGCCGAAGAGCATCGAACCGCCGGTGAACACTCCGACGGCAGTGTCGTCGGGATCGCGCAGCACATAGCTGACGTGATGATGCGTGTGGCCGGGAGTGTGCATGACCTGGAATCGGAATGCTCCGGCGTCGACGATGTCGCCGTCGACCACCGCGCGCCGCTGGTAGCCGAGATCGTCGCCGGCCGGAACGACGTATTCGGCGTTCACTGCCCTGGACAGTTCGAGACCGCCGGTGACGTAGTCGTTGTGGATGTGCGTTTCGAGCACGTGGGTGATGCGTACTCCGCGTTCGGCCGCCAGCTTCAGTACTCGGTCGATGTCGCGTTGCGGGTCCACCACGGCACCGATGTCGCCCGCGCTGATCAGGTAGCTGCGATCGCCGAGGCCGGAGGTTTCGATGATCGACACGTCCATCGGGGACTCCTTCATTCGGGGGATGTACGGGACGAATACCCGTACCCGTATGGGTGAAACGGTGGATGCGGTAGCGGTCACCGTAGGAAGATCGCGTCGACGAGCACGTAGGCGGCCACGGCGAACACCAGATAGGCGAACCAGCGTTGAAGCCGGTCGGTGTCGATGCGGGTCCCGAACTGCCCCGCGACGAGCGACCCGACGATCGCTGTGCCGGCGAAGGCGGCGGTGATCGCCCAGTCGATGCTCGTGCCGCTCAGATGCGAGATCAGACCCGCGGCGGAATTGGCGACGATGATCACCAGCGAGGTGCCCACGGCAACCGGCATCTCGATGCCGAGCATGAGGACGAGCGCAGGGATGATCAGAAATCCGCCGCCGACACCGAACAGGCCGGTGAGAAAGCCGACCGTGAGGCCGGCCGCGATCGACCGAGGAGCGCAACGGCGCCAGTTGATTCGGGATCCTTCGGTCGAGCACGCTGTTCCGGTATCGCCACGATCGGCGAGCATCCTCGCTCCTGCCAAGACCATCACCACCGCGAACCCGATCAGAAGAGCGCGTTCCGGAAGCAACCGTCCCACGGCGCTGCCCGCGAAGGTGGCCGGAATGCCGGTGGCGGCGAAGATACCTGCCAGACGCCACTCGACCTGGCGAGCGCGTACTTTCGGAAGCACCCCCACCGCCGACGCCACGCCGACGACGATCAGTGAGATCGGGATGGCCTGCGCCATGCTCAACCCCAGGCCGAAGACCAGAGCCGGGACCGCGAGGATCGATCCGCCTCCGCCGAGCAGGCCGAGCAGCACGCCGATGACGGCACCGAAGCCCAGCGCGAGCACCAACGTCATCTCGCTCCTTTCGGTCGCATCCTCTTTCAGTGGTACCCGGGTCGATGTTGACGCCGTTGCCGAATCACGCGGACTGCGACCGCGGCGAACGCGATGACAGCGACTGTCAGGAGTAGGCCGGGACCGTGCATGTCCGTGGCCCATTGTCCGAGTGCAACTTGCAGGTCGAGCTGCTCGTCGACGCCCATGAGGCCGGTGAGATTCGCGGTGCCGTCGGTGACGAGAAACAGCACGCCGATGCCGATGAACAGCAGACCCGAGATGAGGGAGGCGGTATGAGTTCGCAATGGAGCCTGCTGAGTCAGGAGCGCACCGACCAATCCGAGTCCGGCGCCCAGAGGCGCGAGCACCGAGGTCAATCCGGCATAGAAGAGTGCGGTGCGTGCTGCAAGACGTCCCGCGCCGTCGAAGGCATACGCGAAGAAGGAGGGCAGTAGCAGCGCCGAGCACGGACTGAGCAGGGAAAGCAGGTCGCCGAGCAGGGCGCCGAGCAGACCGATCTCGGTCACGGCGCCGACCCGGCTGCTGCCTCGATGACCTGCTCGAAGACCCCGAGCGGTTGTGCGCCCAGAATCGGGGTGCCGTTGATCACGAACGACGGTGTACTTGCCACGCCGATGGTGTTCGCCTCGAGCATGTCGGCGTAGATGTCCTGGTCCACGGACGGGTCGGCGGCCTGCCGGTCGAATCGGTCCTGGTCGGGCACTCCGGCCGCAGCTGCGAAGCTGCGCAGAGCCTCCGATGTCAGGTCGGGATGACCACGATCGGGGGAGGAGGCGTAGACGGCCGTACCGAACTCCCAGAACTTCCCCTGTGCGGCAGCGGCGTGGCCGGCAAGATCTTCGGCCATCGACTGCTCGCCGAAGATCGGCAGGTCGCGCCATTCGATGCGCAGAATTCCCTCGTCCACGTACTTGTCGATCAAGGCCGCTTCGACGTCCCGGCTGAACTTGGCACAGAACGGGCAGCGGTAGTCGGAGTACGCGACCATCACCACGGGAGCGTCCACCGCGCCGATCGCCAACGGGTCGCCGTCGATGCGTCGGGACATGTCTCCGACCGGTCCCACTCCTACCGTTCGGGCGAAGCCCGGCACGGTTCCACTCTACGGCCTGCACACCGTCGTCGACGGCGGCGTGCAGGCCGCTGGTGAAGAAGTTCGGCCCGATGCTCAGGCGGTGGGGCCGCGCCGGACCTCTCGGCCCGCGGACACCCACGCTCTCGTCCCGCCGGCAACGGATACCGCGGGCCGTCCGGCCGATTCGAGGATCTCGGCTCCGCGCTTGCTCCGGTTTCCGGATGCGCAGATGACGTAGACGGTCTCTCCCGGAGCTACCTCGCTCACACGGGCGGACAGTTCGGGGAGGGGGATCAATTGGGCGCCGGGAACGTGGCCCTGGATGTACTCGTAGTCCTCGCGGACATCGAGCACCGGAGCTCCGGACTCCCACGCCTGGATCAGAGCGGCAGTGTCGACTTCGTGCATGGTGAACTCCTCGGTTCGGGTCTGTCGAGAATGGGTGAGCACTTCCGAGTTCTCCGCTCAGCCCGCCGCCACGGCGGCGCGAGAGCGTCCTCCGAGTCGTTGCAGCGGGCAGTGCTCCCTGCGGTTGCAGGCATAGGTGGCGCCGGCGGCAACGACGGTGAGTGCCGCCGCGGCGATGCCGACGCCGGGATGGATCTCCTGCGCGAGGATGACGGAGGACATGATCAGGACGAACCAGCCGAAGCTCTTGCGCAGGGTGTCCGGATCGACCAGTGAGGTCAGGCGGCCGCCGATGAGGCTGCCCACGACGGCGGCACCGGTGACCATCGCCGCCAGACGCCAGTCGATCTGCACGTTGGACAGGTAACCGCCGAGTCCGGCGAAGGACTTCATGGCGATCACGATCAGCGATGTGCCGACCGCGACCGGCATCGGCAGACCACCGAGCAGCGCCAGAGCCGGGACGACGAGGAAGCCGCCGCCGGCGCCGACGAGGCCTGTGACCAGGCCGACGACCACGCCGTCGAGCAGGATCTTGCCCACGGGCATGGCCTGGTCGCCGTCGTCGGCCGCGGCCTTGTTCTTACGGCCGCGGAGCATGGCGATCGCTGTTGCGATCATCATTACGGCGAAGCCGAGCAGCAGGACGGTGCCGGGTATGAAGCGCGAGAGCAGACCCCCGCCGTAGGCGCCGACCATGCCGGCCAGACCGAACAGGATTCCGGTGCGCCACTGCACGCGGCCGGCGCGTGCATGGGAAATCGCGCCGACCGCGCTGGTGACACCCACGACCAGCAGCGAAGTGGCAATCGCTTCCTTTGCGTCCATACCTGCCACGTAAGCGAGCAGCGGGACGGTGAGAATCGAGCCCCCGCCACCGAGCAGTCCGAGGGTGACACCGACGAGGACTGCCAGAGCTACGGTCAACGCGATCATGATCAGTTCCTCTCGGCGCTTTCGGTATTCGACTGGACAAGCTGCGCGACGATGCTCTGGGCGTCGCACGAGGCGCCGCGGTTGTAGGGCAGCTTGGACAGCAGCATGCCCATTGCGCAGGTGTTCGACAGTGCGGCGAAGGTCAACCCACCGCCGATTCCGGCGGCGAGCCACTTGAGCTTCGGCACGGCGATGCTGCCGAGAACCGAGCTCAGCACGAGCGAACCGGCGACGAGCCGGACCTGGCGTTCGAGGTCCCAGCGTTCGGCGCCGCGGTTGACGGGCAGGCCGGCCGCTTCCCAGCCGAGCATGCCGCCCTCGAGGATGTGGAGGTTGAACAATCCTGCGTCGCGCAGGGTCTCTTCGGCTTGACCGGCACGCTGTCCGGAGCGACACACCAGGACGACGTTCTCGTCGAAATGAGCGCAGAACTCGTCGCGGTGCTCGCGCAACAGGTCCAGGGGGACGTTGTAGGCGCCGGGGATGTGCACGGACTCGAACTCGCCCGGAGTCCGGACGTCGATGATCCGCACGTTCTTGCCGGAGTCGATCGACTCGTGCAAGGAGTTCGGGTCGACGGTGACAGCGGGGGACTCGGTCATGGGGGGCCTTTCGATCGGGGAATCGGATGGGGCTGATAAAAGTGCCCCAGGGGGTATTCTTCGACTATCGTACACATACCCCTGGGGGTATATGCAAGGAGCTTGTCGGGTGAGCTCAGGCGAGGCCGAGGAGCAACTTCTCGAGTTCCTTCTCGGTGATGCGGTCGTCGCAGGCGGCGTCCTGTTCGTCGAGGATGCATCGGCGGAGTCGGTCCGAGATGATCTTGAATCCGGCGCGATGCAGCGCGTGGGATGTCGCTGCGAGCTGAATGACCACCTCGCGCAGATCGCGGTCGGTTTCGAGCATCGTGATAACCGCGGTGAGCTGGCCTTGTGCTCGGCGCAGGCGTCGCAGGGCGGCGGTATCGGCTTCCGGATTCTCCATCGGTAACTCCCTGCTCGATCCTGCGCTGCCGGGAAATCGGACCCGGATACCCCAGGGGGTACTTGACATACCCTAGGGGGTATATGCCACGATGTCTACATCACCGGAACATCACCCGGATCCAGCAACGGAGGAATCCATGATTCTCGAGCAGTACTACATCGAGTGCCTCTCCCACGCGTCCTACCTCATCGGTGACGAGAGCACGGGCAGGGCGGTCGTGGTCGACCCCCGCCGCGACATCACCGAATACCTCTCCGACGCAAAGAAGTACGGACTGACCATCGAAGGGGTGATCAACACCCACTTCCACGCGGACTTCGTCTCGGGTCACCTCGAACTGGTCGACGCCACGGGTGCGTGGATCGGATTCGGTGAAGCCGCCGAGACCGACTACCCGATCCGCCGGCTGCGCGACGGCGAGAAGCTGTCCCTCGGTGAGGTCGAACTCGAAATTCTCTCCACCCCGGGCCACACCTGGGAATCGATCTCGGTGCTGGTGCGCGAACACCCCGATGCCGTCCCGTCGGCGGTGCTCACCGGCGACTCGCTGTTCATCGGCGATGTCGGCCGCCCCGACCTGGTCAACCTCGGCGACGGATCCACCAGCGATCTGGCGCGAGCGATGTATCACACCGTGCACGAGAAGCTGCTGACCTTGCCCGACCAGGTCGTGGTCATGCCCGCTCACGGTGCCGGTTCGTCCTGCGGGAAGAACCTGTCGACCGAACTCACCTCGACCATCGGGGAGCAGCGCGCCACCAACCCGTCCGTGCAACCGATGAGCGAGGACGACTTCGTCGCCCTGGTCACCGAAGGGCAGCCGGCCGCCCCGTCGTACTTCTCGGTCGACGCCGCGATGAACAAGCGGATGCACCCGCTTCTGCTGCAGGACCGCACCATTCCCGAGCTGAGCCCCGAGCAGGTGAAGGCCGAACTCGAGGCCGGCACGCGTGTTCTCGATGCGAGAAGCGTCGACGATTTCGCCGCCGGGCATCTGCGCGGATCGGTCAACGTCGGGTTCGACGGGCGTTTCGCCGAGACCGGCGGCATGGTCGCCGAGGTCGGCGAGAAGATCGTGCTGATCACCTATCCCGGTGAGGAGCAGGACGCCGCGGTGCGCCTGGCGCGAATCGGATCCGACGGTGCCGCAGGTTATCTGAACGTCGACCGGGACGGGGCCTTCCCCGCGGAGCTGGCCGGCCTGATCGAGGCCGCACCCCGGACGACCGTCGAGGAACTCGACCGCTTGCTCGCCGCCGACGCGGTCACCCTCGTCGACATCCGCAACCCCGGTGAGCGCGAGTTCGGGACGATTCCGGGCGCGGTGCCGATCCCGTTGGCGCAGTTGCGGGCCCGTCTGGACCAGGTTCCCGCCGGCAAGCCGATCGTGGTGCACTGTGCCGGTGGATGGCGTTCGAGCGTGGCGGCTTCGCTGCTGCGGGCCCAGGGCTTCGAGAACGTCACGGATCTGCTCGGCGGCTACAACGCGTGGGCCGAATCTCACGTCCCTGCCTGATCATTCCGGCCCGGAGAAAGGAACGGAAACGATGACGACGAAGAACCTCACGATGGCGGACTTCGAATCCACCATCGTCGGCAACGACATCGTTCTCGTCGACTTCTGGGCGTCGTGGTGCGGCCCGTGCCGTGCCTTCGCCCCGGTCTTCGACAAGTCGTCGCAGGCACACCCCGAGATCGTGCATGCCAAGGTCGACACCGAGGCCGAGCAGCAGCTCGCCGCCATGGCGAACATCCGCTCGATTCCGACGATCATGGCATTCCGAGAAGGTGTGCTCGTCTACTCACAGCCCGGCGCGTTGCCGGCACCGGCTCTCGAGGACCTGATCACCCGGATCGAGGCCCTCGACATGACCGAGATCCACGACCAGGTTGCCGGACAACGCGCAGCCTCCCGCTCCTGACCCTTCGCCGGGTCCGTAGCGAACTCTCATCGAGGAGGACTCTCATGTGTTACCCCGTCGCCTGCCCGAACTGCGCAAAGACCGGATGGGGCGGATGCGGACAGCATGTCGACGCCGTCATGCGTTCGGTGCCCGCCGCCGATCGCTGCACCTGCGGTCAGGACACCGTCCCGGCCCGCGCCGAGCGTCGAAGCGTGCGGTCGCTCTTCCGTCGCTGACCTCGGTCGCAACCATGGAGACGGCGTACGAACCGGAACCGGCCGTAGCCGTCGGCCCCGACCCGGAGGCCGGGACGTGAGCCCCAGGGCCACGCCCCGGCCTCCGGTGCTGGGTCTGCGGGCCAACGCCGCCCAGTTCACCCTGCTGGTGGCGGTCAACGCCCTGGTGGGAGGCATGGTCGGTCAGCAACAGACCGTTCTTCCGCTGCTTGCCGAGAACGAATTCGGGCTGAGCGGTTACACATTCATCTTCACCTACGTGGCAGCCTTCGGGATCACCAAGGCTGCCGCAAACTACTTCGCCGGGACCTTCTCCGACCGCTACGGGCGCAAACCGGTGCTGCTGGTGGGATGGTTGTTCGCCCTGCCGGTACCTCTCATGCTGATTCTCGCCACCGACTGGTGGTGGGTGGTAGCCGCGAACGTACTGTTGGGTATCAACCAGGGGCTCACCTGGTCGACGACCGTGGTGATGAAGATCGATCTGGTCGGTCCGGCCCGGCGCGGTCTGGCCATGGGACTCAACGAAGCTGCAGGTTACGGCGCTGTCGCGGTGACATCGCTGTTCGCCGGTTATCTGGCCGAGCATTTCGGTCTGCGCCCCGCACCCTTCCTGCTGGGGCTCGCGTACACCGCCCTGGCGTTGGTGTTGTCGGGTTTCTTCGTGAGGGAGACCCGGGATCACGCGTTGCTCGACGCCGGGCAACATGTGGCCCGCGCCGACGGAATCCACGATCACCTTCACGCCGACCTGACCGACCGTGAGATCGTGGTCCAGACCAGTCTTCGGGAACCCGCTCTGTCCTCGGCGAGTCAGGCGGGATTGGTCAACAACCTCAATTTCGGTCTCTCGTGGGGGTTGTTCCCCCTGTTGTTCGCCACCGCGGACCTCACCGTTGCACAGATCGGCCTGCTGTTCGCCCTTTATCCAGGAGTGTGGGGCGCGGGACAATTGGTCACCGGAGCCCTTTCGGACCGGATCGGCCGGAAGCACCTGATCACCGCGGGAATGGCCACGCAGGCGGTCGCCCTGGCGGTCATCGCGCTGAGCGACGCATTCGCGGGCTGGGCGACCGGCACCGTACTGCTGGGTGCGGGCACCGCCATGGTCTATCCCACCCTGCTGGCCGTGATCGGCGACGTCGCCCATCCGGTCTGGCGAGGCCGGGCCGTCGGCGTCTACCGCGTCTGGCGCGATCTGGGCTACGCGGTCGGGGCAGTCCTCGGCGGGATCGTCGCCGACCTGATGGGTCTGCACGCCGCGGTCGGAGTCGCTGCGGCCGTCAGCGCAACCTCCGCGCTGATCGTCGCTCTCCGGATGTACGAAACACAACGGCCGATCGCCGCTGCTCGGTAGCGACTAGGGTGATCCGGGCTCGTCCGGTGACGAATCGACGGAGATTCCGGCCTCGGAACCGGTGGACGCGGAGGCCGGGATACCGGCACGGTCGAGGGCTTCCTCGGTGAGGGAGCGCCCCAGCGCGATCATCTCGGCCGCCTTGTGGAAGTCGAGGCTTCGGCACGCGGTGCGCGGGACCTCCACGAGGATGTCGGGCGGATAGGCCGCCAACTGGAACCGGGACAGCGCCGACTGCATGATGTCGAGCGACCGGTTCATCACCGCGACGCGTCCGAACTTCGGGACGAGCGCATCGTCGACGTCTCCGGTGTCCTCGGTGTCCTCCTCCGGTGGCTCGTCGTTCGCCGCACTGGTCGAGAACCGGTTGACCACCGACCGCACGATGTCGGTGTCGAGCATCTGGTTGGCGCTGCGCCGGAAACGTGCCTTCCATTCCTCGATGGGCCGTGCCTCGGAGCTGGCGTTCTCGGGTGATTGTGCCGAGCCCTGCTCCTCCCCGCCGAGGCTGACTCCGATCGTGAGGTCGGCGGGCATGCCGACCGTCGGTGCGATCGGTAGGGGCGAGAGTGTGCCGCCGTCGGTGAGGACGCGGCCGTTGAGTATCACCGGCGTGATGACGCCGGGTATCGCGATGGATGCCCGGATCGCCGCGTGGACGGGACCTCGCTGGAACCAGACGGCGCGACCTGCTGCGAGGTCGGTGGCGACTGCGGTGAACGGAATCGGGAGTTCCTCGATCACCGCATCGCCGAGGATCTCCCGCATCTTGGACAGGATCCGTTCGGCGCGGATCGCGCCGGGAGCCGAGACCGACAGGTCGAGAAGGCGCACCACATCCATCTGGGACAGTCCGGTGGCCCATTCGGTGTACGGGTCCATCGCACCTGCCGCGTAGACGCCACCGACCAGCGCGCCCATCGAAGCGCCTGAGACTCCGACAATTTCGAGGCCACGTTCTTCGATCGCCCGGATGGCGCCGATATGGGCGTACCCGCGGGCACCACCACTGCCGAGGGCGAGTGCCACGCGTGTCCGTCCGGCCATGGGTCCGATGGTACGCAGCGCCCTCTCCGATATCCGACGGGAACGCAGTCGTCGTGTCGCGCACGGCGCCGGAGTTCGGAAGAATGTTCGGCGGTCGCACTGCACACTGGAGCCCGTGGGTGATGGACGACATCGCGCCCGTACCTATCAGCGAAGGAGCCGCATGCGTTTCGGACTGTTCGTTCCCCAGGGTTGGCGCCTGGACCTCGTCGGCATCGATCCCTCCGACCAGTGGCAGGTGATGCGCGATCTCGCGCTCCGTGCCGATCGCGGCCCGTGGGAGTCGATCTGGGTGTACGACCACTTCCACACCGTCCCTGTACCCACCGACGAGGCCACTCACGAGGCATGGACTCTCGTGTCGGCCTTCGCCGCCGTCACCGACCGTGTGCGCATCGGCCAGATGTGCACCGCCATGGCCTACCGCAACCCCGCCTATCTCGCGAAGGTCGCGGCGACCGCCGACATCATCTCCGGTGGGCGCATCGAAATGGGGATCGGTGGCGGATGGTACGAACAGGAATGGCGCGCATACGGTTACGGATTCCCGTCGGCGGGTGATCGACTGCGTCGGCTCGACGAGGGCGTGCAGATCTTCCGCCAGGCGTGGACCACGGGCTCTGCGACGTTCTCGGGCAGGCACTACACCGTCGACGGCGCCATCGTCCGTCCGCTTCCGCTGCAGGACGGCGGTATTCCCCTGTGGATCGCCGGCGGCGGCGAGAAGGTGACCTTGAAGATCGCCGCGAAGTACGCGCAGTACACCAACTTCGACGGCACACCCGAAGGATTCGCGCGGAAGTCGGAGATCCTGCGCGAGCACTGCGCCGAGGTCGGCACCGACTTCGACACCATCGTGCGATCGGCCAACTACAACGTGGCGATCGGCCGCACCGAAGCCGAGGTGCAGGACCGGCTCGAGGCTCTGCGGGCCCGTCTCGAACCGATCGTCGGAGCGGAGAAGGCCGACGGGGCGCTCGACGCCTTCCGGGGGATGCCCGCCGTCGGAACTCCCGAGCAGATCGTCGAGAACCTCACGGCGCTGAAGAAGCAGGGGCTCGAGTACGCGATCTTCTACGTTCCCGAGGCTGCCTACGACACCTCGGGGCTGGAGCTGCTCGAGAAGGAAGTGCTTCCGCACCTCGCGTGATACCCGCGGCCCCGGGTACTACAGCGCTGAGGCCACAGCGCCCGAGGGCTACAGGGGCCAGCCGTCCACGGGGCCGGGTGGGTCGTCGGCGGACAGTCCGGCGACCCACACGTCCCTCGGCACGCCCCGCTGGAGCAGGCCGTTGCGGGCGATGCCCTCGTACCGGAACCCGGCCCGTCGCGCGACGAGCGCCGAGGCGTCGTTCCCGACGAATGCGCGCCAGGCGCCCCGCGGGACGTTCATGCCGTCCTGCGCGAAGGCGAAGCCACATGCCAGTCGCACCGCGGCCGTCGCCGTACCCCGGCCTCGGGCCGTCGGTGCGATCCAGTAGCCGATCTCCGGATCGGCACTCTCACGCGGGACGAATCCGACCATGCCGCAGAACATCCCATCCGCGGAGCTTCGTACGGCCCAATCGGGGAAACCGTTCGCCCACTTGGCCGGAACGACGTCCTCGACGAAGTGCAGTGCGTCGGCCCGGGTGTAGGGGGAGGGCACGGTGGTCCACCGGGCGATCAGAGGATCCCGGCACGCCTCGGTGATGGCGTCGACGTCGGCCGGACCCGGTGGCGAGAGCACCACCGCACCGTCGGTCAGCGTGCGTACTTCCATGTCACCGCAGTCCTGTGTCACCGCAGCTCGGGCGGCAGTTCCTTGCTCGCCAGTTCGAGGCGACGCTCGTCGGTGGCGTCGACCTGGTCCACCATCTTCAGCTTGTCCTTCAGCACGCGCCACTCCACCTCGGGGATCTGCGCGACCGCGTCGGCGATGACCTTCTGATCACGGGTACCCCAGGCGATCGGCATTGGGCCGACCATCTGCCATGCCCCCGAGTCGTTGCGGGTCGTGCGGTCGGACAGGACGGCGGCACACGGCACCCGCTCACCGATCGCGATCCGATGACCCGGCACCGCCTCCACATTGCGGGTGACCAGGGCGAAGTGCCGGCCGGACGTCTCGGGCTTGGCGATGTCGACCAGCGCGAGCAGCGTCAGCCCGCGGGCACGCTTGGCGGCGACGACGGCCGGGACGAGCGGGCTGTCGCGGTAGAGCTGCTCGATGGTCCCCACCTTGCGCGGCGCCCACAGCGCCACCCACACCGACGTCGCGGCCGCGACCGCCAGCACGGCGGCGACGATGTACGCCCAGGCCTCACCGAGCAGGAACAGACCGACCGCACCCGCGACGCACACCAGGCCGACGAATATCGCCGACCATCGCAGACGACGGACATCCGCGAGGGTCTGGTTCACGGCCTTGGCATGGGGCAGGTCCACGGGGAAGTCGAAGCGGCGCACGCCACCAGCTTATTGGACCCCTTCGGCCGACCACGACCGGCTCGAGCAGAATGCGCACAACGGGGCTTTCGCGCGCAACGGTGACTCGGTGAGGGACGTGGCCACACACTCTGCTGTAGCAGAGATCACACAATCCTCACGGCTTCGAGCCGGACCCCCGCACGAACCTCCGGTCGCACCGCGACCCGCAGTGGACGTGTGCCCGGACCGGCCCCGACCACGTCAGAAAGTGGGCACCGCCATGCTCGTCGTCCTCGGCTTCCTGATGGTCGCCACGTTCATGTACCTGATCATGTCGAAACGGGCCACTCCGGTCGTCGGCCTGATCCTGATCCCGGTCGCGTTCGGCCTCATCGCCGGAGCCGGCACCGACATCGGCGACATGATCGTCGACGGCGTCGAAAGTCTCGCCCCCACAGCGGCGCTGCTGTTCTTCGCGATCGTCTTCTTCGGCATCATGATCGACGTCGGCCTGTTCGACCCGCTCGTGCGGCTCATCCTGCGGCTCGTGCGCGACGACCCGGCGCGACTGGTGATCGGAACCGCGGTGCTGGCGATGGTCGTCTCCCTCGACGGGGACGGGTCCACGACGTTCATCATCACCACCTCCGCGCTGCTGCCGCTCTACCTGAAACTGAAGGTCAGCCCCGTCGTCCTCACCGTCGTCGCGGGACTGGCGAACGCCACGATGAACATCATCCCGTGGGGCGGGCCGACGGTCCGTGCGGCCAGCGCGCTCGGGTTGTCCCCGTCCGAGGTGTTCGTCCCGATGATCCCGTCGCTCGTCGTCGGACTCGTGGTCGTGCTGGGCTTCGCCGCCCACCTGGGCTTCGTCGAGCGTCGCCGCCTCGGGAAGCTCACATGGAAGCCCGACCTGATGCCGCTCGGCGCCGGCCCGTCCGGAGTGGGTACGACGATCGGCAAGGACACGGACGAGGCCGGGGAGGTCGGGCAGTTGGCTGCCGGGCTCGACCCCGACCGTCCGACCCTGCGTCCGCGTCTGCTGCCCTTCAACGCGATCCTCACGGTGGCACTGCTCGTCGTCCTCGGTCTCGACATCCTGCCGATCCCCGTGCTGTTCATGATCGCCGCGGGTATCGCACTGGCCGTGAACTTCCCGCGCGTCGTCGACCAGTCCGCCGCGATCGCACGGCACTCGTCGAGCATCGTGTCGGTCGTCGCGATGGTGTTCGCCGCGGCCGTCCTGACCGGTGTGTTCCAGGGCACCGGCATGGTCGAGTCGATGGCGTTGTGGCTCACCGGCGTCGTCCCCGACTCGCTCGGCCCGTTCCTCGCCGTCATCACCGGTCTGCTCAGCATCCCGATGACCTTCTTCATGACCAACGACGCCTTCTACTTCGGGGTGCTCCCCGTCCTGGCGGAGACGGCAGCGCAGTACGGCATCGAACCGGTCGAGATGGCGCGCGCATCGATCACCGGACAGCCCGTCCACATGCAGAGCCCGCTGGTCCCGGCGATCCTGCTGCTGGTGACCCTCGCCGGGGTGCCGCTGGCCGACCACCACCGCAAGGTGCTGTGGCGCGCCGGAGTGGTCTCGGTCGTGATGCTCGTGGTCGGGGTGGTACTCGGGCAGATTCCGTTCGGGTGAGATCGGCCCCGGGCCACACTGGACGGATGGGACGAACGGGAGCGACGCCGTGAAACTTCGCACCCAGGTACTTCTGCTCCAGTCCGCGGTGGTGGCGGTGGCACTCGGCATCGGATTCACGGTGTTCGCCACCACCACCGAGGACCGCGTCACCGACGAGTACGGTCAGCGGGCGCTCGCGATTGCGCGGTCGGTGTCCGCGGACCCGACCGCGCGGGCCGAGGTCGCACGTTATTCGGCCGCCGACGACGGGGTGGTCTCCCCGGACAACCCGGAACTCGCAGCCGGTGCGGTGCAGCAGGCCGCCGAGGCCGTCCGTACCGCCACCGGGGCGTTGTTCGTCGTGGTCACCGACGACCAGGGACTCCGGCTGGCCCATCCCGATCCGGAGCAACTCGGCCGGAGGGTGAGCACCGACCCCACCGAGGCCCTCGCCGGACGCGAGGTCGTGACCAGCGAGTCGGGCACGCTCGGCGATTCCGTGCGGGCGAAGGTGCCGGTGAGCGATCCCGTCTCGGGCAGGGTGGTCGGGGAGGTGAGCGTCGGCATCGCCACCGACCGGGTGCGCGCCGACCTGCGCAGCGACCTCGCCGATGCCGTCCTGATCGCGCTTGCAGCACTCGTGTGCGGTGCTGCCGGATCGTTGCTGCTCGCCAACCGCTGGAAGCGACTCACCCTGGGACTCGAACCCGAACAGCTCACCGAGCTGGTCCGCGAACAGGAGGTCGTGCTGCACGGGATCTCCGACGGGGTCGTCGGCACCGATGCCCGCGGCATCGTCACGGTCGTCAACGCCGAGGCACGTCGCCTGCTCGATCTCGACGACCGGATCGGTCGCAACGTCGACACTCTCGGGATCACCCCGCGGCTGCTCGACGTGCTGCGCTCCGCGGACGGCATCCCGGTCGCGGCGACCACCGGCGACCGGGTCGTCGTCGCCGTCTCGCGGCGCGTGGTGCGCGACGGCCGGGATCTCGGCACGGTGATGTCGGTGCGGGACCGGACCGACATCGAGACGCTCACGCGCGAACTCGACGCGGTCAAGGCGATGAGTACGGCGCTGCGGGCGCAGAGGCACGAATTCGCGAACCGGCTCCACCTGCTCGACGGACTGCTCCGCCGGGGGCATGCGGAGCAGGCGCTCGCGTACATCGAACAGATCCTCGGTTCGGGCCCGCTCGGTGAGCAGCTCGAGGGCATCGACGCGATCACCGACCCGTATCTGCACGCCTTCCTCGTCGCGAAGGCCGCGCATGCGCGCGAGCAGGGAGTCACGCTCGTGCTCGGCGAGAACACGTGGGTGCATGCCACCGTGCGGGCACCTGTCGACGTCACCACGGTGCTCGGGAACCTGCTCGACAATGCGATCGAGGCGGCACGCACGAGTGGGCGCACACCGGCCGAGGTGGAGGTCGAACTGATGGAGGACGGTGGCGAGCTGCACGTGAGTGTCGCGGACACCGGCGACGGCGTCGATCCCGCGCTGCCCGACGTCTTCGTCGAGGGCGCGACGACCCGGAGCGATCCGACGGTGCCCGGTGGCCGCGGAATGGGGCTGGCGCTGGCCCGACGCATCGCGCGGCTGCACGGCGGCGACGTCGTGCTGGCGGACCGCGGCGGGCAGCGCACACCGGAGAATCCGACCGGGGGTGCGGTCTTCCTGGCGACTCTGCCCGGGATGCTCGACGAAAGGGACACGGGATGGGCGGAACGGATCTGAAGGTCCTCGTCGTCGACGACGACTTCCGCGTCGCCGAACTCCACGCATCCGTGGTCTCGGGGGTGGCGGGATTCGAGGTCTGCGCGGTCGCCGGGAGCATCGCGGCCGCCCGGGACGCCGTTCGGGCCGGACCCGTCGACCTCGCCCTCGTGGACGTGTACCTACCGGACGGCTCCGGGATCGACCTGATCCGGAGCCTCGAATGCGACAGTTTCGTGCTCGGCGCCGCCGGCGAGGGCACGGCGGTGCGCGCGGCGCTCGCCGCCGGTGCACTGGTGTACCTGGTCAAGCCGTTCGCGAGCACCGAACTGGCCCGCCGCCTGGCGGCCTACGCGCAGTACCGCAGGGTCGTCGCGGGGGAGGAGCTCGCCCAGAACGAGATCGACACGGCACTGGCCGCACTGCGGCCGGTGTTACCGGCCGCCCGCCCGGCACCCTCGCGTTCGATGACCGAAGAGCTCGTGATGCAGGCGCTCCGGGAATCCCCGGAACCGATGTCGGCGGGGGAGGTGGCCGTGACGATCGGGGTGTCGCGCGCGACCGCCCAGCGCTATCTCGCGGCCCTCGTCGCGAAGAAACGCCTGCGGATGCAGTTGCGCTACGGCACCACCGGCCGTCCCGAACAGGAATACCGGCCGCTGTGACGCGGGGTACCCGTGGTCCCGGAAAACTCTGCGTCAGCCGATCTGCGGTCCGAGCAGGTCGTCGGCGTCGGTGATCCGGTACGCGTAACCCTGCTCGGCGAGGAACCGCTGGCGGTGCGCGGCGTACTCGGCGTCGAGGGTGTCGCGCGAGACCACGGAGTAGAAGTGGGCCTGGCCGCCGTCGTGCTTCGGACGCAGCAGCCGCCCGAGACGCTGGGCCTCCTCCTGACGCGAACCGAAGGTGCCCGACACCTGGATCGCGACCGAGGCCTCCGGCAGGTCGATGGAGAAGTTCGCGACCTTCGACACGACGAGCACCTTCAACTCGCCCGACCGGAACCGGTCGAACAGCGCCTCGCGTTCCTTCGTCTTCGTCGAACCCTTGATGACCGGGGCGTCGAGCGCTTCACCGAGCTCGTCGAGCTGATCGATGTAGGCGCCGATGATCAGTGTCGGGGCGTCCTTGTGCTGCTCGAGGATCGACTTCACCACCGGGATCTTGGTGCGCGCGGTCGAGCACAGCTTGTACCGCTCCTCGGGCTCGGCCACCGCGTACGCCATGCGCTCGGCGTCGGTGAGGGTCACGCGGACCTCCACGCAGTCGGCGGGGGCGATCCAGCCCTGGGCCTCGATGTCCTTCCACGGTGCGTCGAACCGCTTCGGGCCGATGAGCGAGAAGACGTCGCCTTCGCGTCCGTCCTCGCGCACGAGGGTCGCGGTGAGCCCGAGGCGGCGGCGGGACTGCAGGTCGGCGGTCATCCGGAAGACCGGCGCCGGAAGCAGGTGCACCTCGTCGTAGATCATCAGCCCCCAGTCGCGGGAGTCGAACAACTCGAGATTGCGGTATTCACCCTTCGACTTGCGCGTGATCACCTGGTAGGTGGCGATGGTGACCGGACGGATCTCCTTCTTCTCGCCCGAGTACTCGCCGATCTCGTCCTCGGTGAGGGACGTGCGGGCGATCAGTTCGCGCTTCCACTGGCGCCCGGCGACCGTGTTCGTCACGAGGATGAGCGTCGTCGCGCCGGCCTTCGCCATCGCGGCGGCGCCGACCATCGTCTTGCCGGCACCGCACGGCAGCACCACGACACCCGAGCCGCCCGACCAGAACGAGTCGGCGGCCAGTTCCTGGTAGTCGCGCAGGTGCCAGGGGTTCGTCTCGAAGTCCAGTGAGATCGAATGGGCCTCGCCGTCGACGTACCCCGCAAGGTCCTCGGCCGGCCAGCCGATCTTCAGCAGCATCTGCTTGACGCGTCCGCGCTCGCTCGGATGCACGATCACGGTGTCGTCGTCGATGCGGGCACCGAGCATCGGGGCGATCTTCTTGTTCCGCAGGACCTCGGCGAGCACCGCCCGGTCGAGGCTGACCAGGGTCAGGCCGTGCGCGGGGTTCTTGACCAGCTGGAGGCGCCCGTAGCGGCCCATGGTGTCGACGATGTCGACGAGCAGCGCCTGCGGGACGGCGAACCGGGAATGCGAGACCAGCGCATCGACGACCTGCTCGGCGTCGTGACCGGCGGCACGAGCGTTCCACAGTGCCAGCGGCGTCACCCGGTAGGTGTGGATGTGCTCGGGGGCGCGTTCGAGCTCGGCGAAGGGTGCGATCGCCTGCCGCGCCTCGTTCGCCCGTTCGTGATCGACCTCGAGGAGCACGGTCTTGTCGGACTGGACGATGAGCGGTCCGTCGGCCACGAGTGCCTCCTGTGGATGGAAAGTAGAACTTTCCCATTCTCCAGGTTCGGGCCGTACCGCGCCACCACGACGGTGTACGGCCGTGCGTTCCCCCGTGGCGGGAACGCACGGCCGACCGGTTTCACGGCGTACTCACCGTGCGAGCGACTGCCGCACCTCCATCACGCACACCAGTGCCTCGGAGATACCGGACCGGTAGCCGGCGTCCTTCTCGGAGGCGGGAGGCCTCGAATCCAGTTCCGATTCGAGTCGTTCCTGGATCTTGTCCAGGGCATGCAGCGTCCGCTTCATTCCAGTACCGATTTCTCTTTCTCAGGCCGGCTGTTTCATCGCGCCGGCTCGCTCGTCGAGAACGAACACCCGTGCACGCGCCAATGCGGCACGATATCCGTGCCGCTGTGCGTCGGTGCCCGTTTCCCGACCGGACAATCCACTTATCTTCTCGTACAGCGCTTCGAGCGCCGCGATTTCGAGATCCATGGCCTGCAACCGGATTCAGCTCCGCTTCCGCTTACGGATGAACTCGCCGGCTTCGGCGGCCTTCTGCCGCTTCTCCTGGCGACGTTCCTTCAGGGACTTCGCAGGCTTCTTCGGATTCTTGCCCTTGTCGGCCATTGTCACTCCATCTTCGATGAACAACCACTCGACAGGACCACACCATACGTCATTTCCCAGGAAATGCCAGTCGCTCGAATTATTCTGTGCGCCATCCGAACACGGCGCCGAAATATCCCGCACTCCGGTTTCCGGAGTTGATTTCACCGTGCGTCGATCCCTGTCGGGAAGTTCCGCGCGGCCGATACCGTCACCGGCGATGCTGTGCGGACAGAGGATGTCCACAGCCCGGGCAGACGGGGGAGAGCGATGGGCCGGACCGTGATCGCAGGCCGCAGTGCCTCGCGTCGCGAGCACCGTGCGTGTCGCGTCGTCCACCGATCGCGGTTCCGCGGTTGTCCGCACTGTCGCTGTCGGCTATACCGCGACCGCTGATCTCGGGATCGTTCCTCTCGGGGCCGGGCCCGCGCCCGGGTTCCCGTTCGTCCTCCGGTAGCGCGCGTCGGCGCATTCCGCGCGACGTCGCGCCCCTCACCTTCGCAAGGAGTTCTCATGACCGTGTCCTCACTCGTGCGCTCTCGAAGATCGCGCGCTCCGATCGTCGTCGCGGCCGCGCTGAGCGTCGTGCTCACCGGGTGTGCCGGCGGTTCGACCGGGGGATTGTCCGCCGACGCCGAACTCCCCGAGGAGATTCCACCGGGGACGTCGTTGAGCATCGCGGTCAAGCCCACCCGCATCCAGCTCGAGGCCACCGGCCGTATCGACGAGTTGCCGTTCACGGTGTCGGACTGGCCCGACGTCTCCGCCGGTCCCGACGTCATCCAGGCGTTCCGCGGCGACGCCGTCGATCTCGCGTCCAACGCGGCGATCCCTCCCATCCAGGCCCGTGCCACCGGGCTCGACGCCAGAATCGTCGCCGTACGCGAGAAGGATTCGCCGCAGTATTCGCTCGCGACGGCGTCCGGTGCCGACATCGATTCGTTGGACGACCTGCGCGGCAGGAAGATCGCGCTGTCACCGGGGCAGGCCCAGGGTGTCGTCGTGCTCCGGACGTTGAAGTCGGCCGGAATCGGCCTCGACGAGGTGGAATTCGTCGAACTACCGAGCACGCAGTTCCTCACGGCACTCCAGGCGAAACAGGTCGACGTCGCACCGCTGGCGGAACCGACTCTCACGAAGTATCTGAACCAGTACGAAACCGAGGGTGCGCGAGGGGTGTTCACGCCCGAGGTCGACGCGTTGAGCGTTCTGTGGGCTCCGGTGTCCGTGCTCGAGGATCCCGCGAAGGTCGCGGCGATCAAGGAGTTCATCCCGCTGTGGGCGTAGGGAGACGTCTGGGCGTGGGAGAACCAGGACGAGTGGATCCGCAGGTACTACGTCGAGAGCGAAGGGGTCTCGTACGAGGACGGTAAGCGGATCATCGAAACCGTCGGGCAGAAACCGGCCTACCCCACCGACTGGGACTCCGCGATCGAGTGGACGCAGGAAACCTCGGAACTGCTCGACGAGGCCGGGTGGTTCGACGAGTTCGACGTCGAGCAGATCTTCGATCGCAGATTCGAAACCGTTGCCGCGGAATCCGTTCCGCAGGAGTACCGGAAGGGGTCGGATTCGTGACCGGCACACTGACACAACCGGTGGAGGTCGGCGCCCGTACGCCGGCTCCCGTCGATCCGCCACCGACGGAGGGGATCAGGCCGCTCCGTCGGCTCGGTCTCCGCAAGGCCGTCCCGTTCTCGCGCATGACCGGCGTGGTTCTGCTGCTCGCCGTGTGGGCGATCGGTTCGGGCGCCGGGTGGATCGACGACCGCAAGCTCTCCGCTCCCTGGACGGTGGTGACCAGCGCGATCGAACTCGTCGCGGAGGGAACTCTGCAGCAACACATCCTGGCGTCGCTGAGCCGTGCCGTGCTGGGCTTCGTGATCGGATGCGTCATCGGTACGGCGCTCGCACTCGCGTCAGGACTGACACGTACGGGCGAAGCGTTGATCGACGGCCCCGTACAGTTCAAGCGTGCGATCCCCACTCTGGGTCTCATCCCGTTGCTGATCCTGTGGCTCGGCATCGGCGAGACCTTCAAGATAACGGTGATTGCGCTCGGCACGGTCGTGACCATCTACATCCAGACGCACAACGCCCTCACGGCCATCGAACAGCGCTACGTCGAACTCGCCGAGGTACTCGGCCTCACCCGTGCACAGTTCGTGTGGAAGGTGGTGCTGCGGGGAGCGCTGCCCGGATTCTTCCTCGGTCTGCGCCTCGCGGTGACCGGTGCGTGGCTCACCCTGATCGTGGTCGAGAGCATCAACGCCGTGAGCGGCCTGGGCAAGATGATGTTCAACGCCCAGAACTACGGTCAGCCGGACGTCATCCTCGTCGGATTGCTCGTCTACGGCGTCTTCGGTCTGGCATCCGACGCCGGCCTCCGGTTGCTCGAGCGTCGCGCGCTCGCCTGGCGGAAGACGCTGGGCGGATGAACGCCGTACGCATCCGCGGCCTGATCCGCGGCTTCGGCGACCGGAACGTGCTCGACGGGCTCGACCTCGAGATCCCCGACGGGCAGTTCGTCGCCCTGCTCGGCAGGAGCGGGTCCGGGAAGTCCACCCTGCTGCGTGCGCTCGCCGGACTCGACTACGACGTGGAGATCCGCGGCGGCGCACTCGCGGTACCGGAGAAGGTCTCCGTCGCCTTCCAGGACTCCCGCCTGCTGCCCTGGCTGCGCGTGCTCGACAACGTCACGCTCGGACTCGACAGGCAGGGGAGGAGCCGGGGATCCGAGATGCTGGCCGAGGTCGGCCTGGCCGGACGTGAGGACGCCTGGCCGCTCGAACTCTCGGGTGGGGAACAACAGCGTGTCGCGCTGGCCCGGGCCCTGGTGCGGGAGCCGCAGTTGCTGCTCGCCGACGAGCCGTTCGGTGCACTCGACGCCCTGACCCGCATCAGGATGCACGGACTGCTCGACGACCTCGTCCGCGCGCACCGTCCCACGGTGCTGCTCGTGACCCACGACGTCGACGAGGCGATCGTCCTCGCCGACCGGATCGTCGTGCTGGACGAAGGACGCATCGCCGTCGACCGCCACGTGGATCTCGACAAACCCCGTTCCATCACCGACCCCGGTTTCCGGGACATCAGGGAGGACCTCCTCACCGCCCTCGGTGTCATCACACAACCGTGACGAAAGACCTTTCACGACAGGAGAAGACATGACCGACCGTCGATTGCACCTCAACGCCTTCCTCATGCCCATCGGACACCATGAAGCGGCGTGGCGTCTGCCGGAGAGCGACCCGAACGCGAATCTCGACATCCAGCACTACATCTCGCTCGCCCGCACCGCGGAACGTGGCAGGTTCGACTCGGTGTTCCTCGCCGACAGCCCCGTACTGTTCGCGAATCCCGAACGGCGTCCGAGCGGCAAGCTCGAACCCACGATCATCCTCACCGCGATCGCGACGGCCACCGAGCGGATCGGTCTCATCGGGACCGCGTCGACGACCTACAACGAGCCCTACAACCTCGCGCGGAGATTCGCGTCGCTGGACTTCGTCAGCGGTGGACGTGCGGGCTGGAACATCGTCACCACCGCCGGTGACGACGCCGCCCGCAACTTCGGTCTCGACGGGGTGCCGGCGCACAAGAGCCGCTACGCGCGGGCCGCCGAGTTCGTCGAGGTGTCGACCAAGCTGTGGGACAGCTGGGAGGACGACGCGATCGTCGCCGACAAGGAGGCGGCGATCCACGCCGACTCCGCGAAGGTCCACACCTTCGAACACGAGGGAGAGTTCTTCTCGGTGGCCGGGCCGCTCAACGTGCCGCGGTCACCGCAGGGCTACCCGCTGCTCGTGCAGGCGGGCTCGTCGGAGAACGGCAAGGACTTCGCCGCGCTGTACGCCGAGGCGATCTTCACCGCCCAGCCCACCTTCGAAGAGGGCAAGGCGTTCTACGACGACGTCAAGGACCGTGTCGGCAAGGTCGGCCGCGACCCGCGGCAGGTGCTGATCCTCCCGGGCATCGTGCCCGTCATCGGCGATACGGAGAAGGAAGCACGGGAACTCGACGCCGAACTGGCCCGGCTGATCTCGCCCGAGTACGCCCGCCGCCAGCTCGCCGAACGGTTCGGGCTGCGGCCGGAGCAGCTTCCGCTCGACGAGCCGCTGCCGGAGAACCTGCCGTCCGAGGACGAGATCGAGGGAGCCAAGAGCCGGTACACGCTCATCGTGCAACTCGCACGACGGGAGAACCTCACGGTGCGGCAGCTCATCGAACGCCTCGGCGGCGGTCGTGGCCACCGCACCTTCGCGGGCACGGCCGAGCAGGTGGCCGACACGATCGAGCACTGGTTCCACAGCGGTGCGGCCGACGGCTTCAACATCATGCCCGCGGTGCTGCCGTCGGGACTCGAGAAGTTCGTCGACGGCGTGGTGCCGATCCTGCAGGAGCGTGGTCTGTTCCGCACGGAGTACACCGAAGCCACCCTGCGTGGGCACTACGGACTCCCGCGGCCGGAGAACCAGTTCACCGTCGGGAGGGCGTTCGTGGGGCTCGCGACGCAGCCCTGAGCCTCACCGCACGGGGAACGCGAACCTACAGGCTGTACGTCGACGGCGCCGCCGGACGGACCGCCCTCTATGCTCTGCGCCATGTCATCGCAGAGCCGGGCGGGTGCCTCGGACGGCGGCGCCGTCGACGTCATCGTGGTGGGCAGTGGATTCGGTGGTGCCGTCGCGGCACTGCGCCTGAGCGAGCAGGGCCGGAAGGTCCTCGTGCTCGAACAGGGCCGACGGCACACCCGGGACGATTTCGCCGTTGCCCGCCGCGATCCCCGTCGCTATCTGTGGATGCCCGGGATCGGGCTGCGCGGATTCTTCTCCCAGCGCGTCCTCTCCCATGTCGGGATCATCGGGGGAGTCGGCGTGGGTGGCGGCAGCATCGTCTGGGCGGGTGTGCTGCTCGAACCGAAGGATGCGTTCTTCACCGATCCCGCCTGGCCGTCGGTGCCGGACGGATGGCGTGCGGAGCTGACCGAGCACTACCGGACGGCCGCCCGCATGCTCGGCCGCGCCACCGCTCCGATCAAGGGGCCGATGGACGAGCATCTGGAGGTCGTCGCGCGTCGGGCCGGCGCCGGCGAGACCTACGGTCCGACGCCGATGGCGATCCATTTCGGCGAGGAGGGCGTCACCGTCCCCGATCCCTTCTTCGGTGGAGAAGGACCGGAGCGCACCGGGTGCGTGATGTGCGGCGGATGCCTCGTCGGATGTCCGTACGGCAGCAAGAACACCCTCGACCTCAACTATCTGTGGCTCGCGCAGCGTCGCGGAGCCCAGGTCCGACCCGACAGCCGCGTGGTGTCCGTCGCCGCCCTCGACGCCGGCGGGTACGAAGTGGAACTCGCCGACGGGGAGCGTCTGCGCGCCGGCGAGGTCGTCCTCGCCGCCGGTGTCCTCGGCACCGTGGAACTGCTGTTCCGGTCGCGGGAGAACGGGGGACTGCCGAACGTCTCGGAGCGTCTCGGTGTCGGCGTGCGCACCAACTCGGAGGCGATCACCGCCGTGCTCGCCGACGACGTCGACGTCGACCTCACCCGCGGACCGACGATCTCGAGCGAGTTCTATCCGGACGAACGCACCCACGTCACGCAGAACCGCTACGTCGGAGGATGGCACATGCGGTTGCAACTCGGACCGCTGGTGGACGGTGCCGATCCCCGTCGGCGACGTCGCGAGGCGCTGCGGGCGCTGGCGTCGCGCCCCGCCCTGCAGCTGCGGACGATGTTCGCGCGCAACTTCATCCGCCGGCTCAGTGTGTTCACGGTGATGCAGGACGTGGAGAACGAGATCCGTCTGGTCTTCGACCGGTCGCCGGTGCGGCCCTGGCGGCGCGTGCTGCGTTCACGGGCAGTGGAGGGGCTGCAGGCACCGAGCTATCTGCCCCAGGCGAATGCCGTCGCCCGCTCGTTCGCCGAATCGATCGGTGGCCGCCCGCTCAACCTGCTGCTCGAGAGCATCGGGGGCAAGTCCATCACCGCGCACGTCCTCGGAGGTGCGTCCATGGGCACCGACGCGGCGGACGGCGTGATCGA
The DNA here is from genome assembly GCF_035918275.1 of Rhodococcus sp. PD04. Lineage (NCBI taxonomy): Bacteria > Bacillati > Actinomycetota > Actinomycetes > Mycobacteriales > Nocardiaceae > Rhodococcus > Rhodococcus sp. PD04. Next base: position 939,481 of record NZ_CP142143.1, read on the forward strand.
CACCGATCACCAGGTGTTCGGGCATCCGGGCCTGTACGTCGTGGACGGTTCCGCGATCCCCGCCAACGTCGGAGTCAACCCGTCGCTCACCATCACGGCGATGGCCGAACGGTTCGCGGCACGCTACGCCGTGCGTCGTGCATCCGGCGAACCGGCCACATTCGCGCACACCACCGAGGAGAACTCATGACGACACGGGACACCGACGCGCTGCCGCGATCGATACGCGGACTGCAGCAACGATTCCGGATGCTGCACGCCGACGCGCTCCCGGCCGCCGGCACGTACCGGGCCGTCTTCGTCGGACCGGCCGCGCTGCGGGCCGCCGCGCCCCGCGCCATCGCGCTCGGTGGGATGCCCCGGTGGTACGGCAAGCGGTTCGCCGACGACGGAAGCGCCGTGAACCTCCTCGCCGACGCGGACGGCACCCTGCGCGAGGTGCTGCCCATGCGGGTCGCGCTCGAACCGTCGTGGCTCGACGACCGTCCCGCGATCGTCGTGTCGTACGGATCGAACGGGCCGGTGCCGTGGCGCTGGGTCCGCGACGAGTTCCGCCCCGTCGACGACGGGACCCTCCTCGGTCTCACCTTCGTGGCTGCTCCGGCATCACGGATCGCGGCGTCACCGTTCACGCTCGTGCGCGACGCCTGACCGGCCGCACCGGGCCCGTCGTCAGTCGACCAGCGCCACCGACGTGACGCGGTGCAGCACGAAGCTACGCACCGAGCCGGTCGCCGGATCGAAGGCCTGCACCTGCCCGCCGCCCACCGACACCGGGTCGACGATGCGGCGCGTCGCCACGCCCTGGGCGTCGACGTATCCGAGGGTGACGCTGCGCTTGCCGTGCACGGCCAGTTGCAGCAGCGCGAGCGTCGCCGCACCACCGGACCGGCTGCCGTCACCTCGTGCCGAGGCCGTCGGTGTCGCGGCCTCCGCACGGTCGCCGGCGCGCAGCGTGCGCACGAGGGTGTCGAGTTGCTCGTCGCTCGGCGCGGTGGGTCCGGCATAGCGGGCCCGGGCGCGCGGCATCGCGACACGGGCGCCCCGGGGCCGTAGATCCACGATCGCTCCCGAGGCGTCCTCCCCGGCGGGCGCGAAGCCCGCGGCGCGCAGCTCGGTGAGCACCTCGGCGAGAGGCGCCTGCGAGATCGCGACGGTCGGGGCGACCGCGCGCAGGGCGAGCGTGGCGGCGACCGGGGCGGACAGCACCTCGGTGAGCAGAGCCGGATCGTCGGCGCGGACGAAGGACGTCGCCACACCGGCCCGCAGGCGTCCGTGGCGACGCGCGACGTCGTCGATCAGGTAGGTGAGCGACTGCGGCACCGGTGTGCGCGAATGCGTCGCGAACAGGCCGTGCAGGTCGCTCGCGCCCAGACCGGCGTCGAGCGCGCGCCGGATACTGCTGTCGCCGATCCGGTAGACGGTCGCGGCACCGGCCGATTCGACATCGGCGACGAGCGCGATCCGCTCGCCGAGTTCGGGGACGAGCGGTCCGGGGGCGACGATCGTGAGGTCGGCCTGGACGAGCACGTAGTCGACGGGTTCGGGCAGCACCGCCGCCATCTCGGCCTCGGCGTCGCCGCCGTGCAGCAGCGCCTTTCCCGGCGACGCGAGCATGCCGTGCGCGACGAGACCGAGTGTGGTCGCCTCCCGCACGGTCTCCACGACACTCGTCGTGTCGAAGCGGCCCGCCCAGCGAGGACGACGCCACGCCGCTGCGGCACGCAGGTCGGCGACGTCCGTGCCCGCCGCCGGCACGTCGGAGAGGACGTCGAGCAGCAGCCGCCGGTCGCGGGCGGCGGTGGGGGACTTCACCTCGTCGGACAGTGCGGCGACCGGCTTGTCGTTCTGGTCGCGGCGGCCGATCAGCCAGGGCCGGCGCGGCAGGTCGAGCCAGGCACCGGCGAGCACGGCCCAGCGGTAGGCGGGGGTGGACGCGAGCCACGCGTCGGTAGCGGTGGTCGGGGCCCAGTGGTCGTCGTCCCCGGGAGTCGGCGGCTCGGGGAGGCCGCGCGCGATCAGACCGGCACCCGCGAGGACCTCGACGACGAGCGCCGTCTCCTCGTCGTCGAGTCCGACCGCCTTCCCGACGCGATGCAGTTCGCGGACGCCGAGCCCTCCGGCCTTGAGGACGGGAGCGGGTTGCGCCCCGAGAGTGTCGAGAACGTCCTCGCAGTGCCGCAGCAGTTCGAGGGCGGCACCGGCAGCGGTCGCGTTGACGTCGGCGGTCGAGCGGGTGGGTTTCGGTGCGCGCGGGGGAGCGAGCGCCGCCGGATCGAAGGGGGCGTCGTCGCGCAGCGCCTGGCCCACCCGATGGGGGAGTTCGACGGTCTCGTCGTCGATACGGAAGAGCAGCCCGGCGGCGAGCAGTTTCTGCACGGGCCGGTCGGCGGAAGTGTCCGGTGCGGCGTCGCGGGTCCGGCCGATCGGGGACGTGCGCGACAGGGTGTCGAGGATGCTCCGCTGTTCGGGCGGGAGGGCCGCGAGGAGGTCGTCGAGTTCCTGCCGGGACGGTCCGGTGACGTCGCCGGTGCGTCCGACGCGCCACGGAACGGCGTCCACGGCGGCGGCGACGAGACGCAGCTCGTCGGTGGAACCCCACACGAGCAGCAGCGAGCGCAGGGTGGACAGGATCCGGTCGAGATTCCTCGCGCTGATGCGGCCGGAGACTTCGTCGAGCACGGCGGCGCGGGAGACGGGGGTGTCCACCGCTCCGAGACGGGCCAGGACCTCGATGATCCCGAAGGCGGCGGTGTCGAGTTCGTCGGCCGCACGGAAGACCGAGGCGCGTTGCTGCGCTCGGCTCGCGAGCACGTTCATGCTCGCCGGCGGCGGCACCACGAGATCGGGACGGGCGCGCAGCGTGGCGGCCAGATCCGTGTCGCGTCGACCTGCCAGCCAGCGGGCGAGGGAGTCCGTGGCGGTGTCGGGAGCGGGCGTGGTCGGGGACATCCCCTCCAGATTAGAGACCTGCGGTAGCAGGCCCCGAACTCACCTGCCAAAATGAGCGCATGGCTACCTCTTCGAAAAAGCATTACGTCGACCACGGATGGCCCGAGCTGGCCGACGGTGAGCACGCTGTCACCGAACTGTCGTCCACGCGTTCCGGTCCGCTCTCCCCGTACGGTGAGGACACCGTGTTCCCGTTGCCGGTCGAGGACCTGCCCTACACGCATCCGAAGACGGTGATCAACCGCTGATCCGATCGCGGATCACCGAACAGGCTCTTCCGTACGACGCCCGGTCCCTTCGTGGGGCCGGGCGTCGTCGTGTGAGGGAGGAACGAGCTCGTCCGCATATGCGGAAGGGCCCCGCACCGTGATCGGTGCGGGGCCCTTCCGGGATGTTCGGGGTGTTACTGCGGGAGCACCGCGCGAACGGCGTCCAGGATGTTCGGGTCGAGCTCGACGCCGGCGTCCTGGAGTGCGGCGACGCCCTGCTCGAAGCCGGCCAGGATGCCCTGGACCTCGGCGGGGAGAGCGGGGGTCTCCGGAAGCTGCGGGACAGCGTTCTGGATGGCGGGCGCCGGGGTCTCGGCGGGAGCGCTGGGGGCGGCGTCGACGGAGCGCTGCGTGGGCGCGCTCGACAGTCCGAGGCTCGACGAGCAGGAGGGCCATGCGCCCCAACCCTGGCCGGCGAGGACACGCTCGGCGACGGCGATCTGCTGTTCGCGGCTGGCCTGGTGGGCCGTGGCAGCGTATTCCTGGCCGCCGTAGGCGTTCCAGGTGCTCGGCGAGAACTGCAGGCCGCCCTGGTAGCCGTTGCCGGTGTTGATGCCCCAGTTGCCGCCGGACTCGCACTGTGCGAGGCGGTCCCAGTCGGAGTCGGGAGCGGCAGCGGCGGTGCCGCTGAACGCGACACCCGTGACGCCGAGGACTGCACCCGTCAGCGCGAACTTCGCGACGGTACGACCGGTATTGGTGGGCTTGCGATGGCGTCCGCTCATGTCGGTTCCGTGTTCCTCTCCGTACGCACCTACGAGGTCAGCTGTCGGGTTCGGGCTGAAGAGGTTGCCCGGCCGTGTCGCTCCGTTGGGAGCGCCTTCGGCTTCACCCCGAGGACCGTCGCGGTTGCGTCGGCCCGGGCCTCCTGGACACCGTCCGGCTGTGGGCCGATCGGTTCCTGGGAGACCGGTGGGTCCCCCGTTTCCTGTCCCCTGTGGATCGTTCGTCGGGACTTCCGGAACCACGGGACAGGAATTTGGCGCGGCGGTTCCGGACCGGTCGAGCCAGGCGGTTCGACCGGACATGACGGTAACGGTTCCGAGGGCGAAGTGTCACCAATTGATAACGCGCCGATTCGCGTGGCGACGGACGTGCGCGGCGCAGACCAGGGAATAAAGTCCCAGGTAGTGGGGTTCGGGTACCCGAAAATCCGTTTCGAGTCCCGCCCGTTATCCGCTTGTTATGTGAGAAAGATCACATGTAACTCGGGCGGGCATCCACAGGAACGATCTCCCTCCCCAGGGGCATCAGGGAGATCGGGATCATCTTCAGGTTCGCGACGGCGAGCGGGATGCCGATGATCGTGACGGCCATGGCGATCGCGGTGGCGATGTGGCCGAGGGCCAGCCAGATGCCGGCCACCAGGATCCAGATGACGTTGCCGATCAGCGACATGGCGCCGGCGGTCGGCCTCTCGACCGTCGTCTTGCCGAACGGCCACAGCGCGTAGATGCCGATCCGGAACGACGCGATGCCGAACGGGATGGTGATGATGAGGATGCAGCAGATCAGACCGGCCGCGAAGTAACCGAGCGCGAGCCACAGCCCGCCGAAGATCAGCCAGATGATGTTGAGCAGGATCCTCATGTCCGGTCTCCGTTCCGAGCGCGCCGGCCCGAGCGCAGCGCGAAGGCGATGGCGAGGGCGAATCCCAACGGCCATGCGAGGGTCAACAGATACAGCACGAGCCCGGGGCTGCCGTCGGTGAGCGCCGGCGTGAGGAAGATGGCGAGGACCGCCACCACGCCGACGACGAAGCAGGCGATCGCGGCCTTCAGGAGGCCGTTACGCGGGGCGGCAGACGAATCCGAAGATGAAGTACCCACGTGACCACGGTAGTCGCCGCGGAGGCGAACGGTGACGTCCGGGAGCGGGAAGACGATTCGGGGGTGGACCCACCTCTGCGGGTACACTGACAGGTGTCTACGCGTCCCGCTCGACCGAGCCGGGGCGCGTTGTTTTGCATGATGAACGGGTTGCCCCGCTTGGGGCACAGCTGTCGAGGAGCAGGTGAGCGCGGTGCCGACCGGCAAGGTGAAGTGGTACGACGTCGAGAAGGGCTTCGGCTTCCTGTCCCAGGACGAGGGTGAGGACGTCTACGTCCGTGCCTCGGCGCTCCCGGAGGGAGTGGAAGCGCTCAAGCCCGGCCAGCGCGTCGAGTTCGGTATGGCGGTGGGCCGCCGGGGACCGCAGGCGCTGAAGGTCGAGCTCCTCGAGCAGCCCACGCTGCGGCAGGGCCGCCGCGAGGCTCCCGCGCAGCAGAAGCGCCGCGCGCCGGACGAGCTGCACGGCATGGTCGAGGACATGATCAAGCTGCTCGAAGTGGCGGTCCAGCCCGATCTGCGGCGCGGGCGCTACCCCGACCGCAAGACCGGGCAGCGTATCTCCGAGGTCATGCGGGCGATCGCACGCGAGCTCGACCACTAGGGACGAACCACGACGGGCCGCCCTCGCCATGTGCGAGGACGGCCCGTCGTCGTATGCGGGGTCGGGACCTCAGAACGTCTTGACGGCCCACACGGCGTGCGCGATCGGTTCACCGGCCTCGTCGACCACGGCCGACGGCAACTGGATCTCGACTCCGAGCAGCTGCAGCTCCGGGGAGCTCTTCACGGTGAGGGTGCGACGCGCACCGGCCTCGAACATCGCGCCGTCGATGTAGGTCTGCCCGGTCTGCGTGTCGCCGTAGACGGTGATGATGCGCCACGGCGCATCGGCGATCTCCGACGGAAGCGACAGCTGCAGCGGGTAGCCGGCCGGCACGTCGAGCCGACCGATCGGGTTCTCCACGCAGTCCTCGAGATAGAGATTGCAGTGCTGCGCGGGGTCGACCGTCACGGTCTCCCCCTGTGCGTAGGCGGTGATGGTGGGGAGCGTGGGCTCGGCCGAATCGACCAGTTTCCACACCGTGGCGGCGACTCCCGCTACCACGACCACCAGGGCCACCAGCAGCAGCGCGAGAGTCTTCTTCGTCCGGGCCTGCAACTCAACTGTTCCAATCTTCGGTGGGGGATCCACCGGCGCGCCTCCGCCCGGCAGCCGTCTCCGTGGAGACGCGTTCGGGTCGACGGCCGCCGAATCCCGGCAGCAATGTCCCCCCACGGTATGTCAGCACCGTCTGTGCGAATCCGAGAACCAGCACGACGGAGACCACAGCGAATCCGAGCCACAGCTCGGTCGGCAGCAGCACACCCATCGCTCCGCCGAACACCCAGCTGAGCTGGAGGACCGTCTCGGACCTGCCGAATCCGGACGCGATCGACTCCTCGGGGAGGTCCTGCTGGAGCGATGCATCGAGCGAGACCTTGGCCAGCGCGCTGGCGCACGCCGCGACGAGCGCCGCCAGCGCGGCGGCCAGGACGTTGCCGGTCGCGGCGACGACGGCGGCCACGACGACGACCGCGGCGGTGCACCGCACGACGATGAGAGCAGGACGTCCGAGCGCGAGTCGCGCTCCGGTCGCGTTGCCGGCGAAGTTACCGATCGCGGCGGCGGCACCGACACCACCGAGCATCGCGGCCTGCATCAGCGGATCCTGACCTGTGGTGTTCTTCGCGACGAACGCCATGAACAAGGTCAGGAAGCCGGTGAGGATGCGGATGGTGCCGTTGCCCCACAGACCGGTCACCACCGCGCGTCCCAGCGGTTGCTTGCGTTTCCCGGACTTGGTGACGATCACCTCGGTCACGGTGTCGGCGTTCAGCACCTCGGTGCGCGCGTCGGAGCGGTGGTACGACAGCGTCGCCGGCACCTCGCCCTCGGTGACCTCGACCCAGGCGGGGATACGCATGCTCAGATAGGCGCCGAACGCGGTGATCCCGGCACACAACCACAGCGCGCCCGACGAACCGAACGCCCATGCTGCGGCCGCCGCGATCGCGCCGGCACCGATCGTGCCGCCGACCAGGCCGAAGACCGTCAACCGGGAGTTCACCCTCACCAGATCGATCTCCGGTGGAAGAACTCTGGGTGTCACCGCGGATTTGAGCACCGCGAACGATTTGCTCAGCACCATCATGCCGAGGGCCGCCGGATACAACACCCAGCTGTCGAAGTTGAACACCAGCACCACCGCGAGCACCGTGCGCAGCGCGAACGACGTCGCCAGAGCGACGCGACGACCGTGTTGCAACCTGTCGAGCAACGGCCCGATGAGCGGCGCGATGATCGCGAACGGCGCGATCGTGATGAGCAGATACAGCGCGACCTTCGTCCTGTCCTCACCGGTGGCCGCCGAGAAGAACAGGGTGTTCGCGAGCGCGACGGCGATGGCCGCGTCGGAGGCGAAGTTCGCCATCGTCGCGTAGGTGAGCGCGGTCAGGCCCGACTTGTCGGCGCCGTCGGCCGTGGCCGCTCGACGGAAGGTCGCGATGCCCTTCGAGGTGAGTTCGCGGCTGCGCAGGGCCGCGACCCGCGTCACCGTCAGCTTCCGCGGCATGCGCGGAGCGCGCGGCGAGTCGGTCTCGGACGAGGACTCCGCCCGACCGGCGGCCGACGCCCCCGGCGGCCGGCGAGGATGGTCGACGGGATGCAGGGGCGGCAGGGGAGTGCGACGGCCCGAGACGCGGCGCGGAGGCGGATAGTTGCTGTACCCCGGATGCTGCGAGCCCGGGGCACGGCCGTCCGCTCCCTCGGGGGCGGGTCGCTCGTCCGGTTCGGTCACGTCTTCGATTCTTCCCCACGCGACAGCGGGTGTAACACAAGGGCGGCACGTGGCCGCGGTGACGCGTGTCGCGATCGGTATGCCACCCGGATCACTCCACGAAACGCACTTCGAACAGCGTCGGCCAGTACTTGCCCGTCACCAGGAACCGATCGGTCCCGGGGATCTGCGCGATGCCGTTGAGGACGTCCACGTCGGCACCCTCGGGCAACCGATCGCGCAGCGGAGCGGCATCGACCCGGGCCTCCACCCGGCCCGAGGTGGGATCGATCAGCACGATCTCGTCCGTCTGCCATACGTTCGCCCAGACCCTGCCGTCCTCGGTGCATTCGAGTTCGTTGAGCTCCGACACGGCACGGCCGTCCCGGTGCACGGTGACGCGCCCGAGTTCGTCGAAGGTGGCGGGGTCGCGGAAGATCAGCTCGGCCGAGCCGTCGCTCATCACCAGACGGTCGGGTTGCGCACACAGTCCCCAGCCCTCGCCGTCGTAGTCGACCCGCCGCTTCTCGAGCAGAGTGTTCCGATCACGGACGACGGCCGTGCCGTCCTTCCAGGTCAGCTGCCACAGCTCGTCGCCCACCACGGTGATGCCCTCACCGAAGAGGTCGTCGAGGACGGGTTCGCGGGTGCGCTCGGTCCCGGCGAGGGTGACGGTCCCGCCGTCGAGGTCGACCTCCCTGGCCGACACCCACGAGCGTCCGGCCCGGCCGGTGCCTTCGAGCAGTTCACCTTCGTCGATCTCGAGGCCCTGGGTGAACGCCTCCGGATCGTGGGGGTGCGTGGCGACGACCTCCACACCGAGTTCGGTGGCCGGCGGACCGGGTTCGGCGACGAGATCGTCGCCGCACCCGGCGGTGGTGATGCAGACGACCGTCGCGACCGCGGCCGAGAGGAGAAGACGAGGCACGCGCCCATCCTGTCACCGCGCGTATGAGCGGTGCCCGTACGACCTTCCGCGACCCGCAGGCGCCGGAGCAGACAGGTCAGGCAGAATAGGGGCCGTGAGTGTTGCCTCTGCTTCCACTTCCCGAGGAACGAACCCCGTGGTCGATCCGGCGGTGCGTTCCGTGCTCGCCGACGCCGTCGACCTCGCTCGGGCCGCACTCGACGAACTCGGAGACGGTGGAGTCGGCGCCTATCTGGGCGTGACACGCGAGGACGAGTGCTCGGCCACCCATCGTTTCGCCTCGGAGCTGCCGGGCTACCGCGGGTGGCAGTGGGCCGTCGTCGTGGCCGCCGCCCCGGATTCGGATCGGGTGACGGTGAGCGAACTCGTGCTCCTGCCCGGCCCGGACGCGCTCGTCGCACCCGAGTGGGTGCCGTGGAGCGAGCGGATCCGTCCCGGCGATCTGGGCCCCGGCGACCTGCTGGCTCCCGCTCCCGACGACGTGCGCCTGGTGCCCGGCTACATGCAGTCCGGCGACCCCGAGGTCGACGAGACCGCCCTCGAGATCGGGTTGGGCCGCAAGCAGGTCATGAGCCTGGAGGGTCGCCTCGAGGCAGCGCAGCGCTGGTTCGACGGCGAGTACGGCCCGGGTTCGGAGATGGCGGAGGCCGCTCCGTCCTCCTGCCGCCTGTGCGGTTTCTACCTTCCGCTCGCCGGATCGCTGCGTGCGGCCTTCGGTGTGTGCGGGAACGAGTTCGCCGCCGACGGTCACGTCGTGCACGCCGAGTACGGGTGCGGCGCGCATTCCGATACGAGTCTGCCCACCGGTGCCGGTTCGCCGATCTACGAAGCCTTCGACGATTCGGCAGTGGAGGTCGTCGAGCTCGGACCGGCCACCTCGGCGCCTGCGGAGTCCGTGACCACCGAGTCCACGGCTGTCGAGTCCACGCCGACCGATTCCACGGACGAGCCCGCCGCCGAGTCGTCCCCGTCCGAGTCGGAACAGACCGACTGACGTGACCCGCCCGGACCCCGCGGATCCGTTCGGGACCGCGGCGTTACGCGAAGGGATCATCGCAGCCTGGTCGTCGTCGCCCACCCGTCTGCGCGAGGACGCGGCCACCGAGGCCGATCACGTCCGTGCGGGGTACCGCGACCGCGTCCTGACCGAGCTCGCCCAGAACGCCGCCGACGCCGCTGCGCGTGCCGGTGTACCGGGCGAGCTGCGGGTGTGGTTCGCCGAAGGCCGTCTCCACGTCGCGAACATCGGTGAGCCGCTCGACGAGGGCGGTGTCCACGCGCTGACCGCGCTGCGCTCGTCGAACAAGACCGGCGCGGGATCCACCGTGGGGCGGTTCGGTGTCGGCTTCACGGCGGTGCTGTCGGTCTCCGACGACATCGAGGTGCGTTCGCGTACCGGTTCGCTCCACTTCTCGGCCGACCGCGCCCGCACGGTGCTCGCCGAGCGGAACCTGCCCGAGCCGGAGTCCGGTGTCCCGGCGCTGCGCCTCGTGTGGCCGACGGAGACACCGCCGGCGACCGGCAGCGACACCGAGGTCGTGCTCGTCCTACGCCCGGGCGTCGATGCGGTCGCGTTGCTCGACGCCTTCCGTTCCGAGGCCCACGACATCTTGCTCGAACTCCCGGGCCTGCACACCCTCGTCGTCGCCGACGACGAATTCACCCGTCACCGGCGCGAACTCGACAGCGGCCTGTGGGAGGTGCGGATCGGCGATCGCACCTGGTGGGAGTTCACCGGAGCGTCGGCGCGATGGCTGGTGCCCGTCGTCGACGGGCGGATCGACCCGGTCCGCAACGACGTCCTGCGGGCCCCCACCCGCTCCGACGAGGAGCTGTCGCTCCCTGCGATCGTCGTCGCCGACGTCGCCATGCAACCCGACCGGCGGCGTGTGCTTCCCGGCGCCCATGTCGAGAACGTCGCCCGCGGATACGCGCGGTTCGTCGCGGCTCTGCCCGCCGAGCAGCGACTCGACCTGGTGCCCCTGCCGGGTTTCGCGCGCAGCGAGGTCGACGGACGGATCCGCGAGGCGATCCTCGACGAGCTGGCTGCCGGCGCGTGGCTTCCCGCCGCCGACGGCAGCGCCGATCTGGTGCCCGACCGGGCCGTCGCACTCCCCGGTCTCACCGACGAGCTCGCCGACGTCCTCGGCGAGGTCGTCCCGGGACTCGTGATCCCCGAGTTGTGCGGGCCGCGACATGCCTCCGCGCTGACCGCCGTCGGCGTGCATCGGCTCGGTCTCGCGCGACTGGCCGAACTGCTCTCCGGGCACGAACGCGATCCGAAGTGGTGGAACCGCCTGTACGAGGCGCTCACTCCGCTCGTCGTCGACGCGGTCGCAGCCGAGGAACTCGCGTCCCTTCCCGTTCCGCTGTCGGACGGCCGGACCGTGACCGGCCCGCGCACGGCCGTGCTCGCGACGCAACTGCAGGATCTCGGCCCGGTGTCGATGCCGTGGGTGCGTCTCGTCCATCCCGACGCCGCGCATCCGCTGCTCGCCCGGCTCGGAGCCGGCACCGTGACGGTCGAGGACCTGTTCGCCGACCCGGCGCTCGTCGCGGCCGTCGAGGACACCGATCCCGACGACATCGACCCGGACGGCGACTTCCCGGCCGGTGAGCTCGCCGACGTCGTGCTGCGGCTGGTGCCGCTCGTGTCGCCCACGGCCGTGCCCCGCGAACTCGGGGCGCTGCTCTTGCCCGACACCCACGGCGACCTCGTCCCCGCCGACGAACTACTGCTTCCCGGTGCACCGCTCGCAGAAGTACTGGTCGAGGACGCGCCCTTCGGCACCGTCGATCCGGCCGTCCCCGACCGGTACGGGGCCGACGCCCTGCGCGCGATCGGTGTGGGCTGGGGTTTCACGGTCCTGCGCGCGGAACTGCCGACCGGACCCGACCACGACCTGCCCGACGAGCACCTGTGGTGGGAGCGGCTCGACGACGATCCCGAGGTGCTCGTCGCCGTGCGCGACCTCGATCTCGTCGACGATCGCCGCTGGTCGCGGGCATTGACCCTGCTGGCCGCCGAACCTGCGACGGCCGAGGCGATCACCGACCCCGCCGGATACACGGCGTGGTACCTGCGCACCCGCGCGTCGCTCGACGGCCGGCCGCTGGGGCACTACCGATTCGCCGACGACACTCTCTTCGAGGGTCTGCTCGACCCCTGCACCCACCCCGACGCATCGGCCTTCCGGAGCGCCCTCGCCGGGACGCGGATCGACGACACCGATCTGGCACAAACACTGCTCGACCGGCTCGCGGACGACAGCAGGTCACCGGGACCGGCCGCGATCGTCGCCGCCCACGACGCGCTCGCCGCGGCCTTCTCGTCGGGTGGTCTCGACCCGGAGTCGGTGACCCTACCCGACGGGGTGCGCAGCCTGGCGGGTGTCGTCGTCGACGCAGCCGATGCTCTCGTGCCCGACCGTCCGTGGTTCGCGGCCGCGATCCCGCACGACCGGCTCGTCACCGGTGGGCGGGGATCGGCGCACGCGCTCGCGGACGTGCTCGACATCGCCGTGGCGTCGGCGGTCGTCGACGCGGAACCCGTCGAGCAGGGACGCAGCTCGACCTGGGAACGCGAACCGGCCGCGGTGCTGGCCGGGATCGTCGCCGGTATGCCGCTTCCGCGCGGGGTACTCGCGCTGCACGACCGGCTGGTCGTGCGCTGTTCCGGGGCGCTGACCGGTGAGGTCGAGGTCGAGTGGTGGATCGACGCCACCGGCACCGTCCACAGCACACCGACCGGCCTGGTCGCGGCACTCGCCGCTCTCACGGACCGCACCTCGCGCACGGCGCCGGACGCGAGAGCCGAACCGTGATCCTCGATGCCACGGTGCTCGAATGGATGGTCTCGATCCGCGAGCCCGGGCTGACCACCGCGGTGACGGCACTGACCCACACGGGCGGGGGAGTCGCCACGACCCTGATCGCCGCGGCGACGACGCTGTTGCTGGTGCGGGCCGATCGGCTGTCCGACGCCGTCCTCGTGGCCGGAGCGGTCCTCACGGGCTGGCCGGTGATGGTGCTGCTCAAGAACATCTTCGGGCGTGTCCGGCCCCCCGAACCCGAACGGCTCCTGGCCCTGCACACCGAGTCGTTCCCGTCCGGACACGCGATGACCAGCGCGGTTCTGGCCACGGCGCTCGTCGCGGTCGTGGTGCGCACATGGCCGCGCGGCGATCGCCGCCGGACCGTCGCGATGATCGCGCTCGCCGTGTACACCCTCGCGATCGGGCTCACCCGCGTCTACCTGGCGGCGCACTGGCTCACCGATGTCGTCGCGGGCTGGATCTTCGGGATCACATGGGCCCTGCTGTGGGTGTGGTTGATCACTCGCGTACGGATCCGCCGCTGACACTGCCGCGGGCGTGTCGCGGACGGCGGCGGGCGGGGATCAGTCCAGACCCACCTGGGCGCCTCGGTCGCCGCGACGGGCGGCACGACGCTGCAGGAGGAAGAGCGCAGTTCCCAGCAGCCCCACCACGATTCCCGCTACACAGACCGGTAACGCATCGTCGCGGAGATCGCCGCCGACCGCCGACACGACGACGGTCGCCACCACCCACAGAGCGGTTCCCACGGCGAGCGCGGGACGCGGGTCGGCGAGGCGTCGGATACGGGCTGCGACGAGCTGGGCGGGTTCCACGGTTTGCAGATTAGTTCCTTCGCGCTGCAATAATCGGTTCCCGTTGCGACGCCCCGTACTCGACGAGCGGATTTGTGGACATGGCCGTAGGCACCGACTTCAAGCGAACGTCCTTTCTGGACACCTATTTCAAGATCACCGAACGCGGTTCGACCGTGTCCCGGGAGGTGCGTGGCGGCATCGTCACGTTCTTTGCGATGTCGTACATCGTTGTCCTCAACCCGCTGATCCTCGGTAGTTTCTCCGCCGACGACGCGACGGCGAAGGTCGACGTGATGGGCAACATCCTGCCCATCAACCAGGTCGCCGCCGTCACCGCGCTGGTCGCCGGCTTCATGAGCATCGTCTTCGGTGTGGTCGCCAACTATCCGTTCGCCATCGCCGCCGGCCTCGGCATCAACAGTCTCCTCGCGGTGACCATCGCGCCGCAGGTGACCTGGCCCGAAGCGATGGGCCTGGTGGTCATCGACGGCATCATCATCGTCGTGCTGGCCCTGACCGGATTCCGCACCGCGGTCTTCAACGCGATCCCGGCGGAACTGAAGGCCGCTATCGCCGCCGGTATCGGTGCCTTCATCGCCATGATCGGTCTCGTCGACGCCGGTTTCGTCCGCCGCATTCCCGACGCCGCCGGCACCACCGTGCCGGTCGGTCTGGGTATCGACGGGTCGATCGCCTCGTGGCCGACCTTCGTCTTCGTCGTCGGCGTCCTGCTGATGGGCGTGCTCGTCGCGCGCAAGGTACGCGGCGGACTGCTGATCGGCATCGTCGTCACGACCATCCTGTCGATGATCATCGAGGCCATCACGGACGTCGGCCCGTCCCTGGGCACCAACCCCAAGGGCTGGAACCTCAGCACGCCCGAGGCACCCGACTCCTTCTTCGGGATCCCGGACCTGAGCCTCGTCGGCAACGTCGACGTGTTCGGCGCGTTCACCCGGATCGGCGTGATCGCCGCGACGCTGCTCGTGTTCACCCTCGTCCTCGCGAACTTCTTCGACGCGATGGGGACCATGACCGGCCTCGGCAAGGAAGCCGGTCTGGCCGACAAGAACGGCACCCTGCCCGGCATCGGCAAGGCCCTCGTCGTCGAGGGCACCGGCGCCATCGTCGGTGGTGGCGCCTCGGCCTCCTCGAACACGGTCTTCGTCGAATCGGCGTCGGGTATCGCGGAAGGAGCCCGCACCGGCCTGGCGAACGTGATCACCGGCGTGATGTTCCTGCTCGCGATGTTCCTGACCCCGCTGTACGAGGTGGTCCCGATCGAGGCGGCCGCTCCGGCTCTCGTCGTGGTCGGTGCCCTGATGATCGGCCAGGTCCGCGACATCGACTTCTCGGTGTTCGCCGTGGCGCTGCCGGCCTTCCTGACCATCATGGTCATGCCGTTCACCTACTCGATCGCCAACGGCATCGGTGTCGGCTTCATCACCTGGGTGGTCCTGCACGCGGCCGGCGGCAAGATCCGCACCATCCATCCGCTGATGTGGATCGTCGCGGCGCTGTTCGCCCTGTACTTCGCCGTCGATCCGATCACGGAACTGCTCACCTAGACGGCCGACGCGTGTTTCGGGCGATGTGACGTATTCTGCACGCCATGATCTCGGATACACGCGCACTCGCCGGTGACCTCTCACTCGCCGTTGTGCGTCTGACGCGTCATTTGCGGGGGAGACGCACCGATTCCCGAGTTTCTCTGACCCAGATCTCGGCAATGGCCACTCTCGCGCAGGAGGGTGCGATGACCCCGGGGGCGCTGGCGGCGCGCGAACGCGTCCAGCCACCCTCGATGACCAGGGTCATCGCCTCTCTCCACGAGCTCGGGCTCGTCGAGCGGACGCCGCACCCCACGGACGGACGGCAGATCATCGTGACGCTGTCCGAAGCCGGGACCGAGCTGCTCGCCGACGAGGCCCAGGCACGCGAAGTGTGGCTGACCGAACGGCTCGAGAAGCTCGACCCCGACTCGCTCGGGACGCTGCGCGGAGCCATCGGAATCCTCACGGCGCTGGTCGCGGAAGACGACTGACGGCACCGCGGTCGAGGGGGATGACCGCACCGCGGTCGAGGGGGATGACCGCACCGCGGTCGAGGGGGATGACCGCACTGCGGTCGTGACGGCCGACCCGGTGCGGGAGGGCGCGTGGACGCTGGGAGAATGTCCCGGTGGTTCACGTCATCGACATCGACGATCCTTCCGACCCCCGGGTCGACGATTTCCGCGGTCTCAACTCCGCGGATCGTCGGCCCGACCTTCCCGGTGGCAAGGGGCTGGTGATCGCAGAGGGTGTGCTGGTGGTCCAGCGCATGCTCGATTCCCGGTTCGCTCCGACGAGCCTGTTCGGGGTGGGTCGACGGCTGGACGAACTCGCCGACGATCTGCGCGACGTCGACGTGCCCTTCTACCGCACCGACGCCGGAACCATGGCCGAGGTCGTCGGTTTCCACCTCAACCGGGGGGTGCTCGCGATCTCGCGCCGACCCGCACCGTTGCCGCTCGACGAGGTGCTCGACAAGGCGACCACGGTCGCGGTGCTCGAAGGAGTCAACGACCACGAGAACATCGGATCGATGTTCCGCAACGCGGCCGGACTCGGTGTCGATGGTGTGCTCTTCGGGAAGGGTTGCGCCGACCCGCTGTACCGCAGATCGGTGCGTGTGTCGATGGGGCACGCCCTCCGTGTTCCCTTCGCGCACCTCGAACTGTGGCCGTCCGACCTGGATCAGTTGCGCGGCAGAGGGTTCCGGCTGATCTCGTTGACACCCGATCCGCGGGCGATCCCGCTCGCGGATGCGATGACGGGGGAGAAGGTCGCACTGCTGCTCGGCGCCGAAGGTCCGGGCCTGACCGAGGACGCGATGCGGGCGACCGACGTGCGTGCCCGAATCCCCATGGCGCCCGGCACGGATTCGCTGAACGTGGCCACGGCAGCGGCGATGGCGTTCTACGAGCGGGTCCGGCTCCCGCGATGACCCAGGCTCGCGACCCCGCGCCCACCCCGTGGGCGACGGGGCTCACGCTGACGGCCTTCTCCTTCGCCGCCATCGTCGTCGCCGTCGTCGCCTGCGGCCAGGTACTCGGCAGGATCCACCCGGTCCTCGCCGTCGTCGTCAATGTCGTGACGGTCGCGGGGATCGTCCCGACCGTGTGGTCGTGGCTGCGGGTGCCGGTACTGCGCTGGTTCGCGGCCGGTGTCGTGGCCGGCGTGCCGTTCGGTTGGGTCGCGCTGCTCGTGTCCTGATCGGTTTCCGGGTGCGCTCGCCGCCGGAGAGAATCTCCGACCTCTGTCGGGGAATTCCGACTGGAGAATTCCGACGAAGCGCACACTCGAGGATGTCGGGTCATCCGGAAGGAGCAACATGTCTCACAATGTGCATGCCGATCGGGAGGAAATGTCGATCAAGCAGGGCCTGGCCACGGGAACGTCGGTCGGCGCCGCAATCATCATGACCTTGATCGGCGCTCTGCAGTTGTTGCAGGGAATTGCGGCGGTCGCCGAGGACGAAGTATTCGTCACCGGCCAGGAGCACCTGTTCACGTTCGACCTCACCACGTGGGGGTGGGTCCACATCGTCGTCGGTGTCGTGATGGTGATCGTGGGCATCGCATTGATCTCCGGGGCGACATGGGCGCGGGTGTCGGCGATGGTCATCGCCGCGCTGTCGATCCTGGTGAACTTCATGTGGCTTCCCTACTACCCGGGATGGGCGCTCGCGATCATCGCCCTCGACATAGTGGTCATCTGGGCGATCGCCACCTGGAACCCCCGGGCGGTGTACTCCTGATCGACTCGATCCGGTACCGAATCGCGCCGATTGCGTAAACCGGTGCCCTCCACCCATGAGCGGGCGTATGGTATATCCGGCCCTCCCGATAAGAGGGACGGAGGTCGTCATGACTGAAGATGGACCTGCCGAAGCCCGAATCGGACAGTCGTCACGATTCGACACCGGTGTCGATGAGCGTACCGGGGGCCGCGAGTGGTAGCAGTGCCGTTGCGGCACACCGCAGGGGGAAACTGGATTTCGAGATCTTCATTCTCCGGTGGTTCGTGGGGCGTCGTCCCCGCCATCGGTTCGGCCGTGGAGGTTCGGCTATGGATTCATTCTGGGACTATGTGTGGTACACCGTCGTCGTATTCGCCTTCGTGGCATACCTGATCGTCCTGTTCCAAATCATCGTCGACCTCTTCCGGGATCACTCCGTCTCCGGTTGGGTCAAAGCGATCTGGGTCATCGGGCTGGTGGTTCTCCCGTACCTCACGGCACTGGTCTACCTGATCGCTCGTGGTCGGGGAATGGCAGTGCGGGCACAGCGGGCCCAAGCCGAGGCGAAGCAGGCCACCGACGAGTACATCCGGACCGTGGCGGTCGGGAAATCCCCGGCCGAGCAGATCGCCGATGCCAAGGCCCTGCTCGATTCCGGCGCGATCACACCCACGGAGTACGAACACCTCAAGGCGCAGGCGCTCGGCAACGTCACGACCGGACGTGACGGCGTGCCCATCGCATGAACCATCGTCGCAGGGAGGGCGCCGCGGACGGTGTCCTCCCGTGGTCGGCTCGTGCGTTCGAGGAATCGACGTATCGACAAGCCGGCGGTTGAAAGTGTATGGGTGGCAGCGTAACCCGCGGGCACCCTTGTTCCTCCGAATTGGATCGTGCCTGCTCCCCACGGGGATCGGCGCACGATCGATGTCTACTTCGTACACGAGAGGATCGTCATGTCGCATGACGTACGCCCCGACAGGGGCGGGACCAGTGTGAAACAGGGCATCGCCGCAGGCACCTCGATCGGGGCGGCGATCATCCTGGCAACCGTCGGCATCATCCAGCTCCTCCAGGGCATCGCAGCGGTGGCCGAGGACGAAGTCTTCGTCCGGGGCGTGGAATACACGTTCAAGTTCGACTTCACCACGTGGGGATGGATCCACATCGTCCTCGGTGTCGTGATGCTGGTCGCCGGCCTCGCATTGATGAGCGGTGCCACGTGGGCACGTGTCACGGCGATCGTCCTCGCCGCGTTGTCGATCATCGCGAACTTCCTGTGGTTGCCGTACTACCCGTGGTGGTCGATCCTCATCATCGCGCTCGATGCGGTTGTGATCTGGGCGGTCTCGACCTGGCAGCCGCGCACCGACTACTACTGACGCGGCCGTGCAGGAGAGCGGTCGCAGCGCTCGGGGCGAACCGGTCGGGAACGTCGAGGTCGACGAGTCCGACGCTCCCCGCTCGCAGCGACGACGGAGTGCACTGCACCTCACACTTCCCGGGTGCTGGGGTGCAGTGCTTTTCGCATGCCTGTCCTTCACCCCGTCGCTGCTTCCACGCGGCGGGCTCCTGCAGGGGATGATCTGCGGGATCACCGCCGCGATCGGTTACGGCCTCGGCGTGCTCCTCGCGTTCGTGTGGCGTGCGTTCGCCGACCGGCCTCCTCGGCCTCCCAAGGCTACGTCGTGGTGGATCTTCGGTGTCGGTGGAGTGGTCCTCTTCGCGGTCTTCTTCGGTCTCGGCCAGTACTGGCAACACGAAATCCGCTCTCTGATGGGGATTTCCGACTACAATCTCGTGCTCACGATCCTCTCGCCGGTCGTCGCAGCCGTGATGTTCGCTCTGTTGCTGGCGATCGGGCGCGGTATCCGCGGCCTGTACCGCTGGGCGGCGAAGACGCTCGACCGCTGGATCGGGCAGCGAGCTGCGAACGTCGTCGGATGGGTGCTCGTCGCCGGCCTGGTCTACGCGGTCGTCTCCGGCGTGCTGCTCGCAGGTTTCATCGAAGCCGCCAACACGGCGTTCTCGGCGCGCGACACGAGAACCGAGGAAGGTGTGCAGCAACCGACGACCGCTCTACGCTCCGGCGGCCCCGATTCGGTGGTGCCGTGGGATTCCCTGGGGTGGCAGGGGCGGATCTTCGTCGGGCAGGGCCCGTCCACCGAGCAGCTCGGCCGGTTCGCCGAAGGTCCTGTCCTCGAACCGATCCGGATCTACGGCGGCCTGGCGTCGTCCGAGGATACCGAGGAACGTGCGGCACTGGCGGTCGAAGACCTCACGCGGGCAGGTGGATTCGAGCGTGAGAACCTGGTGGTGGTGACGACGACGGGCAGTGGATGGGTGGACCCGGCTCTGGTGGACTCGGTCGAGTACCTCACCGGCGGTGATGTCGCGACCGTGGCGATCCAGTACTCCTACCTGCCCTCGTGGATCTCCTATCTGGTCGACCAGTCGAAGGCGAGGGAGGCCGGGCGCGATCTGTTCGACGCGGTCTACGACGTCTGGTCCAAGCTTCCCCAGGACGCCCGCCCCCGATTGCTCGTGGCCGGGGAGAGTCTCGGCTCGTTCGGTGGGGAGACCGCCTTCAGTGGCGAGTACGACCTGCGTAATCGCACGGCGGGCACGGTCTTCGCCGGACCGCCGAACTTCAATGTCCTCTTCCGGGAGTTCAGCGATCACCGTGACGACGGCAGCCCGGAGATCGAGCCGGTCTTCCGGGACGGCCGCACGGTGCGATTCACGAACGATCCGCAGGCGGGGATCCCGCCCGCGGACAGTCCGTGGGAGGGAAGTCGGGTGCTGTATCTGATGCATCCGTCCGACCCGATCGTCTGGTGGAGTCCACGTCTGATCACGAGAGAACCGGATTGGATCGGCGAGGCCCCCGGGCGCGACGTGCTCGAGGACATGGTGTGGATACCGTTCGTGACCTTCTGGCAGATCACGGCCGATCTGCCCTTCTCCACGGGCGTTCCCGCCGGCCACGGCCACAAGTACAGCACCGAGTACGTCGACGCCTGGGCCGTCGTCCTCCAGCCCTCGGACGTCACGACCGAGGACCTCGACTCCCTGAAAAGTATTGTCGGAGAGGAAGAATGAGACGGAAAGGCGAGGAGCCGGGTCAGGGAGAGGTCAGCGCGCCACGAGACGCCGCCACCAACCGGTCTTCGGCTCCGGGACGGTGATCTGCGGGACCGGGGTACGCAACGTGAAACTCCACGTCTCGATCTCGCGCGGGTCCGGCTCGTCGGCGCGACGACCGACGTAGCGGAATCCGAGCCACGCGCCGTGGGCCTCCTCGACGAGCTTGCGCGGGTGGAAGGGGAGGGACTCCGGGGGCGGCGGGATGTTCGGCGGCCAGCGGAGCGGGTGTTCACCCGCCCAGAACGGTCGTTCCCACACGAACGGCAGGCCCTCGTCCTCGAAGAACTCGACCGTGTTCGCCCCGAAGCTGCGCCGCAGCCTGCCGCACTCCCACACGGCGAACGATCCCCACGCGCCGCCCGGATCGGAGGCCAGCAGGCAGGTGCGTTGCGCGGCGGGTGTACGCAACCACATCGCGGGAAGCTCCGACGGGTGGCGCAGGGCGAATCGGTGGCTCGATACGACCGTCACGCCGGGGTAACTGCCGACCCAGAATCGTTCGACCCCGTCCTCGCCGGCTGTGCCCGGCCCGTCGGTACCACCGACCTCGGTCAGCGGTACCCGCACGCCGGGGTCGACCTGGAGATCGGGGAACAGGCGCGACAGAAGTGCTTGCGCCGCATCGCGGTCCGGGGAGAACTCGCGCAGGACCGCTGCGGGATCGGGTGCGTCGACGTACCAGAGCGTCGACATCGTCGCCGACATCGTCGACGACTTCCTCAGACGCGTCCGTTACTGCGCACACCGAGCAGCACGTCGTCCCACGAGGGGAGGGCGGGCTTGCCGCGCTTGTCCTTCGCGGGAGCCTGCGACGCGCGCGATGCATCGGTGTCGTCGGGCACCGTGACGGCGACGGTGGTCTCCTCGTCGGCGACCGGCTCGGGAGCAGGTTCGTCGGAAGCGGGAGCCTCCAGCGCTATCGGGGCGTTGCGCTCGGCGTTCTCGGCCTCGGTGGAATCGTCGACGTCGCGCGCCGAGTAGACCGGGGTCAGGTAGCGCAGGGGACGGCCGCAGTCGGGATCGACCAGATCGGCGGCGATGTCGTCGAGCGCGGTGATCGTGCCGCCGTGGGCGTCGGGCTGGTAGCGCCAGTGGGCGCGGTTCGTGGAACGGCCGGCGTGCCACCGCAGCTGCGCGACCCAGAAGCCCTCGTCGTCGCGCCAGGCGTCCCACTCGGCTTCGTCGAGGCTGTGCCCGCGAGCGCGGAAGGCCTGCGTGACGATCTCGTGGAGGGTCTCGACGGCGGGACCGTCGGGGCGGACGGGATGGCCTTTCTTGGCCATGTCGGCGGCTCGGGACCGCTCGAGCAGGACGGGATAGGCGAACCGTTCGACCTTGGCGACCGGGATCCCGGCCTCGTCGGCCACCTGTTCGACCGAGGCGCCGCCGCGGATGCGGGCCTGGATCTCGCGAGGGCGGAGCTGGCTGGTCGTCTCGATCTGGATCTGTCCGAGACGGGCCAGATCTCCGCGAGCGGCCGCGCGCAGGGTGTCGTCGACGGGA
The DNA here is from genome assembly GCF_035918275.1 of Rhodococcus sp. PD04. Taxonomy (NCBI): domain Bacteria; kingdom Bacillati; phylum Actinomycetota; class Actinomycetes; order Mycobacteriales; family Nocardiaceae; genus Rhodococcus; species Rhodococcus sp. PD04. The sequence goes on from NZ_CP142143.1 coordinate 961,341, forward strand.
ATGCGGAACTTGTCCCCCGTCGTGGGATCGGCGAGCACCACATGCTTAGCATCGGGCTCGAGACCGACCACTCGAAGCTCTCGCACCTTGACCTCCTCGCGCCGATCGCGATTGACCCGCCCGACTGTAACCGACCTGGATATTTTTCGTGGCCGGACACGCCGCGCCACGCCGAGCGACATCGCAAGAAATCCGACGCGGCGCGTTATCGTCCAGGGTTCGCCGAAATGTCTCGATGCGAGGTCGAGACTATGACGACAACGGGGCCGGGTCCGACATCGGACCCGGCCCCGCTGCGCGAGGTGCTCAGAGCTGGGAGACGACCCAGTCGATGCTCTTGGTCAGCTGCGTGACGTCTTCGGGATCGATGGCCGGGAACATGCCGATGCGCAGCTGGTTGCGGCCGAGCTTGCGGTACGGCTCGGTGTCGACGATGCCGTTGGCCCGCAGGATCTTCGCGACCTGCGCCGCGTCGACGGAGTCGGCGAAGTCGACGGTGCCGACGACCTGCGAACGCAGCGACGGATCGGCGACGAACGGCGTCGCGTACTCGGACGCCTCGGCCCACTCGTACAGGCGCGAGGACGAATCCTTCGTGCGCGCGACGGCCCAGTCGAGACCGCCGTTGCTGTTGAGCCACTCGATCTGGTTGGCGAACAGCAGCAGGGTGGCCAGCGCCGGGGTGTTGTAGGTCTGGTCCTTGCTGCTGTTGTCGACGGCGATCGGCAGCGACAGGAACTCGGGGGTGAAGCGACCCGACTCCTTGATCTCGGCGACACGCTCGAGCGCGGCCGGGCTCATCAGCGCGATCCACAGGCCACCGTCGGCGGCGAAGCACTTCTGCGGGGCGAAGTAGTACACGTCGGTGTCGGAGATGTTCACCGGCAGGCCGCCGGCACCCGAGGTCGCGTCGATCGCGATCAGGGCGTTGTCGGAGCCGGCAGGACGCTGGACGGGAACCGCGACACCCGTCGAGGTCTCGTTGTGCGCCCAGCCGATGAGGTCGGCCGACGCGTCGGCGACGATCTCCGGAGCCGAGCCAGGCTCCGAACCCACGACGATCGGATCGCCGATGAACGGGTTCTTCTTCGCGACCGTCGCGAACTTCGACGAGAACTCGCCGTAGGTGAAGTGCTGCGAGCGCTCCCGGATCAGACCGAAGGCCGCGGCGTCCCAGAAGGCGGTGGTGCCGCCGTTGCCGAGGACGACCTCGTAGCCCTCGGGCAGGGAGAACAGGTCGCGCAGACCCGAGCGGACACGGGCGACGACGTCCTTGACCGGCTTCTGCCGGTGGCTGGTGCCGAACACCGAAGCGCCGACGTCGACCAGCGACTGCAGCTGCTCGGGACGAACCTTGGACGGGCCGCAGCCGAAGCGGCCGTCTGCGGGCTTGAGGTCGGCGGGAATGATCGGTGACGCGTCTGCCATCGGAATGCGTGTCCTAAGAGTCGAGGGACATGGTGCACAGGTAGTCTAGACCGCCCCCTCGGAGCCCCGGCCGGGCGCTGGTCGGCCCGGCCGGGGAAGAGGCATCAGCGATGCGTGATCGAATCCCAGCCCGTGACCTCGGAGGCAGGGCGCGGATCGGGGCCGGTGTAGATCGCCGCGGGACGCACGAGCTTGCCCAGGCGCTTCTGTTCGAGGATGTGGGCGCACCAGCCTGCGGTCCGTCCGCAGGTGAACATCGCGGGCATCATCGCCGCGGGGACCTCGGCGAAATCGAGGATCACTGCGGCCCAGAACTCGACGTTGGTCTCGATCGCCCGGTCGGGACGACGCTCGCGCAGCTCGGCCAGGGCGGCCTGTTCGAGCGCGGCCGCCGCCTCGAAGCGGGGAGCGGCGAGACGCTGGGCGGTGCTGCGCAGCACCCGGGCGCGGGGGTCCTCGGCGCGGTAGACGCGGTGACCGAAGCCCATGAGCTTCTCCTTGCGGTCGAGGATGCCCTTGACCAGCCCGCGCGGATCGCCGGTGCGTTCGGTCTCCTCGATCATCGGCAGCACGCGCGCCGGGGCGCCGCCGTGCAGCGGGCCGGACATCGCACCGACCGCGCCGGAGAGCGAGGCGGCCGCGTCCGCGCCGGTCGAGGCGATGACCCGGGCGGTGAACGTCGAGGCGTTCATGCCGTGCTCGGCCGCCGACACCCAGTAGGCGTCGATCGCCTCGACGTGCTTGGGATCCGGGTCGCCCTTCCAGCGGACCATGAAGCGCTCGGTGACGGTGCTCGCCTCGTCGATGCGCTGCTGCGGCACGGCGGGCTGGTAGATGCCGCGGGCGGACTGGGCGACATAGGACAGGGCCATCACCGCGGCGCGGGCGAGATTGTCGCGGGCGGTCGCGTCGTCGATGTCGAGCAGCGGACGGAAGCCCCAGATGGGTGCGAGCATCGCGAGACCGGCCTGGACGTCGACGCGCACGTCGCCGGTGTGGATCGGGAGGGGGAACGGCTCGGCCGGGTGCAGGCCGCGACCGAACTCGCCGTCGACGAGCAGGGCCCACACGTCACCGAAGGTGACTCCCTTCTCGACGAGCTCTTCGATATCGACCCCGCGATAGCGCAGTGCGCCACCGTCCTTGTCGGGCTCGGCGATGTCGCTCGTGAAGGCGACAACGCCTTCGAGTCCTGCGACGAAATCCTCGGGAACTGACGCGCTCGCTGCCATGACGGTTGGGCTCTCCTCGTTCGAGCACGGCCCGGTCCGGGCCGCGCTGCCGGTGGAATGAGGTCACCGTCAGGTGTGATCGGCGCCCCACTCGGGTCGTCGTGAAAACTGTAGCCTCCGTGGTCCGAGCGCCGCCGCCCGGATGCCGGGAGTACCGTCGTCGTTCGTGCCGTCCGATTTCCCGTTGCCGCGCCCCGAGGGTGACGACCTCGCGCGTATGCGTGTCGACTACAGCCCGGCGGGGCCGACCGACGAGTCCCCGGCCGACCGCGATCTCACTCCCGGCGATGTCGCCGAGGGCTGGCTTCCGCTGGTGCGTACGTGGTTTGCGAATGCGGTCGCCACCGCGGTGCCCGAACCCAATGCGATGGTGCTCGCGACCGTCGACGAGCACGGCCACCCCGCGACCCGCACCGTGCTGTGCAAGAAGATCGACGCCGACGGCCTGACCTTCTTCACCAACTTCGAATCCGACAAGGGCCGGCATCTGGCCGGACACCCCTATGCGTCGGCGACCTTCCTCTGGTTGCCGGTCTACCGGCAGGTGACCGTCCGCGGGCCGGTCGTCCGCGTGTCCGACGAGGAGACCCTGGCGTACTGGCAGACGCGGCCGCGCGGATCCCGCCTGGGTGCTTGGGCGTCGCAACAGTCGCGTCCGGTGGCGGAACGCGCCGATCTCGAGCACGCCCTCGTCGAGGCCGCCGAGCGGTACGAGGTCGACGACGACATCCCGGTACCGCCGTTCTGGGGCGGGTTCCGCATCGTGCCCGAGTCGGTCGAGTTCTGGCAGGGCCGGCCCAACCGGCTGCACAACCGGATCCGCACCCGCCTGGTCGACGGCCGCTGGATCACCGAGCGTCTGCAACCGTGAGGCGCCTGCTCGCCGACACCACACCGCTGCGTAACAAGGACTACGCCCGGCTGTGGTGGGCCGGGATCGTCACCGTCATCGGTGCGCAGATGGCGGTCGTCGCCGTACCCCAGCAGATCTACGAGATCACCCGCAACTCCGCCTATGTGGGGCTCACCGGTGTGTTCGGGCTCGTGCCGCTCGTGGTGTTCGGCCTGTGGGGTGGGGCGCTCGCCGATGCGATGGACCGCCGGAAACTGTTGCTCATCACTTCCACCGGTCTCGGTGTCACGTCGTTGTTGCTGTGGGCGCAGGCCGCGAGCGGACTGAACAACGTGTGGGTGCTGCTCTGTCTCTTCTCGGTGCAGCAGGCGTTCTTCGCCGTCAACCAGCCCACCCGGGCGGCGGTGATCCCGCGGTTGCTGCCGGTCGGGCAGATCGCGGCGGCCACCTCGCTCAACATGACGGTCGTGCAGTTCGGGGCGATCGCCGGCCCGTTGTTCGCCGGCGCTCTCATTCCCGTCGTGGGTCTGTCCACCCTCTACCTGCTGGACGCGATCTTCCTGCTCGCCACGCTGTGGGCGGTGGTCCGGCTTCCGGCGGTCCCACCGCTCGGTGAGGTCACCAAGGCCGGACTGCGTGCGGTCTTCGACGGTTTCCGGTACCTGTCGGGCCAGAAGATCCTGCTGGCGTCGTTCGTCGTCGACATCGTCGCCATGGTGTTCGGGATGCCGCGCGCCCTGTTCCCGCAGATCGCCCACGAGTCGTTCGGCGATCCGGCGCAGGGTGGCTTCGCCCTCGGCCTGCTGTTCGCGGCGATGTCGGTCGGCGCGGTGGTCGGCGGCGTCTTCTCCGGATGGCTGCCGCGCGTACAACGCCAGGGTCTCGCCGTGATCGTGTGCATCGTCCTGTGGGGCGTGGCGATGGTCGGTTTCGGTGCCGCGGTGTGGTGGGCCGAGCCCGACGGCAGCGGTCTGCTGCTGTGGGTTGCCCTGTTCTTCCTGGCCTTCGGCGGGGCGGTCGACATGGTGTCCGCGGCCTTCCGCTCGACGATGCTGCAGACCGTCGCCACCGACGAGATGCGCGGCCGGTTGCAGGGCGTGTTCATCGTCGTCGTCGCGGGAGGACCGCGCATCGGCGACGTGCTCCACGGCGCCGCCGCAGCGGCTGCGGGCACGGCGGTCGCGGCTGCCGGTGGCGGTGTCCTCGTCATCGTCGGCACGCTCGTGTGCGTCGTCGCCTTCCCGGCCTTCGTGCGCTACCGGGTCTCACGCACTCCCGGCTGACGGGCCCGCGGGGTCGTCCGGCAGGGGAGCCCGCAACTCCGTGACGGCGATGCGCGCGGCCTCTCCGATCGCCGCGTCGACCACCGGCAGTACGGGGTCCGCGCGGGCGGCGCGGGTGAACACCGCGACGGCGATCGGATACTCGCCGGGGAACTCGACGACCGCCACCTCGTTGCGGATGATGCCGATCGTGCCGGTCTTGCCGGCGATCGCGACCCCGCGATGCGGGAAGCCCGATGCGATGCGGTGCGGCCAGATCTGGGCGCGCATCACCTGTTGCGCGAAGGCGGTGCTCTCGGGCGAGAGCGCCGAGCCCGACCACACGGCCTCGAGCAGCCGGGTCATCTCCTCCGGGGTGGTCGCGCTCGTGTAGGCAGGGTCGTACGCCGAGACGGTCCAGGCCGCGTCGATATCGGTGAGCGCCCGGAACGCCTCGACGGTGGTGCGGGTGTCCGTCTCCTCGACGAGGCGCTGATAGACGTCCGCGGTCCCACCGACGATCCGGGTCCGCGTGAGTCCGAGGCGCGTGAGGAGTTCCTCGACGGCGGTCGTGCCGATCTCGCCGAGCAGCACGTCGGCCGCTGCGTTGTCGGACACCGTCATCATCGACGCGGCCACATCGCGTCGGCTCATCGTCACCGGATCCCGGAAGCTCGCGATCCCCGTCGGGCCGGGGGTGCAGTCCGACGGCACGATCCGCAGCTGTCCGGATGCGTCGAGCCGGCCCGCGTCCACCTCCGCGCAGAACGCGAGGAACAACGGAAGCTTGTACACCGACGCGAGGACCACGCGTTCGTCCCCGCGCACCGACAGCATCGCCGCCCGCGGATCCGCACACCGGCGGGCGTGCAGCCATCCCGTGCAGCCCGCATCCGCGAAGACCGCCCGGATCCGGTCGACGGCCGTGTCCCGGCGAACCCCGCCGTTCACCGGACCCGCTCCTTGAACAGGACGCGGTCGAGGGCGTCGACGTGCACACCGACGTCGGCGTCGGCACGTCGCACGATGCGCACCCGCAAGGCCAGCGCGGACGGCGCCCAGTCCAGCCAGGCCACGCCGGGCACCGCGCCGGGCGGCGAGGTCGACACCCCGAAGTGGGTACCGGCGGCCACGGCGGCGAGCACCGCGCGGTCGTCGACCGCCGGGGTGGTGTCGACATCGAGTCCTCGTTCGCGCAGCAGATCCTGCACGGCGTCGAAGGACGCCGGGTTCCCCGCCCGTGGCGGCGCGGCGAACGTCAGGTCGGAGAGCATCGGCAGACGCGGCCGGTCGGAGCGGGCGCTGCGGTGGTCGGCCGGCACGACCAGCCATCGCCGGAGTTTGACCACCGGGCCGGCGTCCAGTCCCTCGGTCAGGGCCGGATGTTCGACGACGGCGAGATCGCACATCCCCGATCGCACGGCGTCGACGAGCTCGACGGTGCTCGCGGATCGCGTCGACACGGTTGCCTCACCGCGTCGGCTCAGAGCTGTGACGCACAGGGTCACCAGGCGGTCGGGCAGCGCGCGGGTGGCCCCCCAGTGCAGGAGCCCCCGGGCGCGGGCGACACGTCCGGCCTCGGCGAGGAAGCGGTCGGCGTCGTCGACGAGGAGACGCGCGCGGGGGAGCAGCTCCGCTCCGGCGGGAGTGAGGACCGCTCCCTGCCTGGTGCGATGCACGAGTTCGGAACCCAGATGTTGTTCGAGTTTCCGAAGTCCTTGTGACAGAGGGGGTTGCGTCATGTCGAGCGCCGCCGCAGCCCGGCCGAAGTGTCCTTCCTCCGCGACGGTGACGAAGAACCGGAGGTGGCGGATCAGGTCCATGGCAGGGATTCAATCAGCACGGGCGGGTGACTCGCCGACCCGGTGTGTCGCGCGGCCGGATCCCGCCCGTCCTCCCCGTTTCGAACAGCGGCGATAGTTTTTCCGACTCGTGCGGGCGGCAGGTGCGTATTGGCGGGGCGATTCCTGTCGGTGGTGTCCTGTCGGCATGACATCCACCGAGTCCCTCTTCCGTAACAGATTGTCGCGCAGGCGTTTTCTCCACTCCACCCTCGCTCTGTCCTCCGTCGCCGCCGCGGCGGCCTGCGGCTCGCAGGACGGTCCCGTCGGCACGGTCCCGTCGACGACGGCCGATTCGGTACCCGATACGCAACTGCTCGCCGCCGGGGTCGACAAGCGTCTGATGGAGATCGAGGACCGCTACGCCGTGAGGCTCGGAGTGTTCGCGCAGTCGCCGGTGACCGGGCGCGTCCACACCTACCGGGCCGACGAACGGTTCGCGATCTGTTCGCCTTTCAAGGTCTACGCCGCCGCGGCGATCCTGCGCCTCGAGTCGGAGGGATCCCTCCGGCTCGACGAGACCTTTCCGATCGACCCGGACGACATCGTCGTCAATTCGCCGGTGACCTCGGAACATCAGGGGCGTGTGCTGCCGCTCGACCGGCTGTGCGAGGCCGCCCTCACCCGCAGCGACAACACCGCCGGAAACCTGATGCTGCACCGGATCGGTGGGCCCGATGCCGTCACCGCCTTCGCCCGCTCCGTCGGGGACGAGGTCACCCGGCTCAACCGGTGGGAACCCGAACTCAACGAGGCGGCCCGGGGTGACGAGCGCGACACGACCACCGCCGCAGGACTCGCTCACGGATTCCGTGAGGTGCTGCTCGGCTCGGGGCTGCCCGATCCCCAGCAGCGCACACTGCTCGGCTGGATGCGGGCGACCACCACCTCGGACACCCGGATCCGCGGGGGTCTGCCGCCGGGATGGACGTCGGCGGACAAGACGGGCGGAGGCAACCACGGGACGGTGAACGACGCCGGAGTGGTGTGGTCTCCGGACGGGCAGCCGATGGTGTTGGCGATCCTGTCGGACTCGACCACGGGTGACCCCGACGCCCCCCTCGAGGGCGGACCCGTCGCGGAGACCACCGCCGTGCTGGTCGATGCGCTCTTCGCCGTGCCGTGAGTACAGTGACCGGCGTGGGGCGCCGGATCGACGCAGATCCCCGCGTAACGACCTTGGTGAGACCCGGGTAGTATTGCCGCAGGTTATCGGCGTGTGCCGGCCTTGCGGCACAGTCGCGGAGGGTGCGGGCGAGCGTTCGGAACCCACATGGACGACATACCGATCGAGGACTTTCGGCGGACCCTGCCGCAGCGCATACCCCGCGCTACGGCTAGGTTCTACGTGAATGTCCGGAAGTTTCTCGTAGGTCTGAGCTTGAGAGGGATCCTTCGTGCCCGCTGAGAATGACACCAACCCCACCCTCAGCTACCCCGGTGGCGAACACACGATGTCGATCGCCAAGGCGACGGAAGGCAATGACGGTATCGAGCTGGGCAAGCTCCTCGCGGCGACCGGGTACACCACCCTCGACCCGGGTTTCGTCAACACCGCCTCCACGAAGTCGGCGATCACGTACATCGACGGCGAGAAGGGCATTCTGCGGTATCGCGGATACCCGATCGAGCAGCTCGCCGAGAAGTCGACGTTCATCGAGGTCAGCTACCTGCTGATCTACGGTGAGCTGCCGACTTCGGAGCAGCTCGAGGTCTTCACCGACAAGATCCGCCGCCACACCCTCCTGCACGAGGATCTCAAGCGGTTCTTCGACGGCTTCCCGCGCAACGCGCACCCGATGCCCGTCGTGTCGAGCGCGGTCAACGCCCTGTCGGCGTACTACCCCGACTCCCTCGATCCGGACGACTCCGAGCAGGTCGAGCTGTCGACGATCCGTCTGCTCGCCAAGCTGCCGACCATCGCGGCCTACGCCTACAAGAAGTCTGTCGGTCAGCCCTTCCTCTACCCCGACAACTCGCTGTCGCTGGTCGAGAACTTCCTGCGCATGACCTTCGGCTTCCCCGCCGAGCCCTACGAGATCGATCCCGAGATCGCTCAGGCGCTCGACATGCTGCTCATCCTGCACGCCGACCACGAGCAGAACTGCTCGACGTCGACGGTGCGCCTCGTCGGTTCCTCCGACGCCAACCTCTTCACGTCCATCTCGGGCGGCATCAACGCACTGTGGGGCCCGCTGCACGGCGGCGCCAACCAGGCCGTGCTCGAGATGCTCGACGGCATCCAGAAGTCCGACGGCGACGTCAAGGATTTCGTCCGCAAGGTCAAGAACAAGGAAGACGGCGTGAAGCTCATGGGCTTCGGACACCGCGTCTACCGCAACTACGACCCGCGGGCCGCGATCGTCAAGAAGACCGCCGACCGCATCCTCAAGAAGCTCGGTGCGGGCGACGAACTGCTCGAGATCGCCATGAAGCTCGAAGAGGCCGCCCTCACGGACGACTACTTCATCGAGCGCAAGCTCTACCCGAACGTCGACTTCTACACGGGCCTGATCTACCGTGCGATGGGCTTCCCGGACCGCATGTTCACCGTGCTGTTCGCCCTCGGACGCCTGCCCGGCTGGATCGCGCACTGGCGTGAGATGCACTCGGACCCGACCCTGAAGATCGGCCGTCCGCGTCAGATCTACACCGGTTACACCGAGCGTCCGTACACGTCCCTCGAGGAGCGCTGAACCCTCGTAGCGACCGGAAAGATCGACCGAATCCCGACGAGGAGACACGCATGACAAAGCCCGAAATCGAGTTCCAGGAGGGCCCCGCCCCCACCCAGTTGGTCATCAAGGACCTGGTGGTCGGCGAAGGTGCCGAAGCGGAGCCCGGATCGAAGGTCGAAGTCCACTACGTCGGGGTCGAGTTCGATACCGGTGAAGAGTTCGATTCGTCGTGGAGCCGTGGTGAGTCCATCACCTTCCCGCTGTCCGGTCTGATCGCCGGCTGGCAGGAGGGCATCCCGGGCATGAAGGTCGGCGGCCGTCGCCAGCTGACCATCCCGCCGGAGCTCGCCTACGGTCCCGCCGGATCGGGCCACCGCCTGTCGGGCAAGACGCTGGTGTTCATCATCGACCTGCTCGCCGTGCAGGTGCCGCCGGAGGTTCCGACGGTCGAGCCGGCGACCGGCCCGGCTCCCGCCGATCTCGTCGTCGAGGACATCACCATCGGTGACGGCGACGAAGCGCAGCCCGGCGGTGTGGTCGACGTGCACTACCACGGGGTGGAGTACGACACCAACGATGTGTTCGACTCGTCGTTCGCTCGTGGCGACTCCGTCCGCTTCCCGCTCGGACGGCTGATCCCGGGCTGGCAGGAAGGCATTCCGGGCATGCGCGTCGGTGGACGTCGCAAGCTCACGGTGCCCCCGCAGCTCGCGTACGGACCGGCCGGTTCCGGGCATCCGCTCGGAGGCAAGACCCTGGTCTTCGTGATCGATCTGCTCGGCGTCGGATAACCGACCCGCAACGACATTCGAGGCCCGCAACACCGGTGGAAGCACCGGGTTGCGGGCCTCGTCGTCGTTCAGTTCCGGGGCGTCCCGAGCATCGACAACGCGAGGTCGACGTAGTTGCGGGCCAGATCGTCGACGTCCACGCGGCCGGGCCGGTACCACCGCGCGACGTCGATCCCCAGCGACAGGATCGCCAGCGCTGCGGTGGGCACGTCGCCGACCCGGAACGCGCCGCTGTCGACCCCCGAGGAGATGACCTCACGGACCACCGCGTCGGTGCGTCTGCGGATCTCCGCGATCTCGCGGTAGTGCTCCTCCGAGAGCGCGTGCAGTTCGTACTGCGCGACCCGGCAGGTGGTGTGGTGCACGGCGTGGATCCGCACGAAGCGGTCGACGATGGCTCGGATCCGCACGATCGGGTCGGTGGAACTCGTGGCGGCGCTCTCGACCTCCTCGAGAACGTGGAGGTGCCCGTTGCGGCCGGCCTCGAAGAGCACGGCCTCCTTGGACGGGAAGTGCACGTAGAGCGCCGCGGGGCTCAACCCTGCGCCGACGGAGATGTCGCGGGTGGTGGTCGCGTGGTAGCCGCGGCGTGCGAAGGACTCCACCGCGGAGGCGACCAGCCGACGTGCGACCTCGGATCCCCCGCTTGGAAGCGCTGCGACAAGAGAGGCGTCGGGGGTCTGCTCGGGTGTGTCGGTCACGGGGTCCGTCCTGCGGGTCGCGGAGAAGGCGTCGTTGACATCATGCACCGTCGTTGGTCTACTGAGTGAGCGCTTAGTTCGTTCTGCTGAGTTCGTTCCTGCTACGGCCGATATCCGAGTCGCCCGAAAGGATCCTCGATGCCCTCTCCCGTACTGTCCCGCCGCGACCTGGACTTCCTCCTGTACGACTGGCTCGACATCGAGTCCCTCACAGCGCGGGATCGCTTCGCCGAGCACTCCCGGGAGACCTTCGACGCCGTGCTCGACCTGAGCGCCGACATCGCCACCAAGCACTTCGCGACCCACAACAAGAAGGGCGACGCCCAGGAGCCTCGCATCGGCGAGGACGGTCGCGTTGAGATCATCCCCGAGGTCAAGGACGCGCTCGACCTGTTCTGCAAGGCGGGACTCCTCGCCGGCGGGTTCGACGAGGAGCACGGCGGCATGCAACTGCCGGTCACCGTGCAGCGTGCCTCGATGGCGTGGTTCCAGGCCGCGAACGCCGGCACCTCGGCCTATCCCTTCCTCACCGCCGCCAACGCGAGCCTGCTGGTCACCCACGGCAGCGACGAGCAGATCGAGACCTTCGTGCCGCCGATGCTCGAGGGCCGCTTCTTCGGCACCATGTGCCTGTCCGAACCGCAGGCCGGTTCGTCGCTCGCCGACATCACCACCAGGGCCGTGCCTGCCGCCGACGGCACCTACCGGCTGACCGGCACCAAGATGTGGATCTCCGGCGGCGACCACGAACTCACCGAGAACATCGTCCACCTCGTCCTCGCCAAGATCCCCGGCGGTCCGGACGGCGTGAAGGGCATCTCGCTGTTCATCGTCCCGAAGTTCCTCGTCGAGGCCGACGGCACGCTCGGCGAACGCAACGACGTCGCGCTCGTCGGCCTCAACCACAAGATGGGCAACCGCGGCACCACCAACACCCTGCTCAACTTCGGCGAGGGTGTCCACACCCCCGGCGGTGAGGCCGGCGCGGTCGGCTACCTGCTCGGTGAGCCGCACAAGGGCCTGTCGTACATGTTCCACATGATGAACGAGGCCCGGATCGGCGTCGGCTTCCTCGCCACCTCCCTCGGCTACGCCGGATACCTGCAGTCGCTCGACTACGCCCGTACCCGCACGCAGGGCCGGCCGCTCGGCGCCAAGGATCCGTCCTCGCCGCAGGTGCCGCTCGTCGAACACGCCGATGTGCGACGAATGTTGTTGGCGCAGAAGTCCTATGTCGAAGGTGCTCTCGCGCTGGGGTTGTACTGCTCGAAGCTCGTCGACGTGCAGCGCACCGCCGAGAGCGACGACGAGCGCACCCGTGCCGGTCTACTGCTGGACCTGCTCACCCCCATCGCGAAGTCCTGGCCGTCGCAGTGGTGCCTCGAGGCCAACAGCCTCGCGATCCAGGTGCTCGGCGGCTACGGCTACACCCGCGAGTTCGACGTCGAGCAGTTCTACCGCGACAACCGACTCAACCCCATTCACGAAGGCACGCACGGCATCCAGGGCCTCGACCTGCTCGGCCGCAAGGTGATCATGCAGGGCGGTGCCGCTCTCGCGCTGCTCGGCGAAGCGGTGGGAGAGACGATCACCCGGGCGACGCAGGCCGGGGGCGACGCCGCCGCCTACGCGGAGCAGCTGGGCTCGGCCGTGGCGCGCGTCGCGGAAACGACCGCGACGCTGTGGTCCACCGGCGATCCTGCTGTGGCCCTGGCCAACTCGTCGGTCTACCTCGAAGCCGTCGGGCACGTGGTGGTGGCATGGATGTGGCTCGAGCAGCTCCTCGCGGTGGGCGACCGCGAGGGCGACTTCTTCGACGGGAAGCGCGCCGCCGCACGGTATTTCTTCCGCTTCGAACTGCCCAGGACCGGACCGCAGTTCGATCTGCTCGCGAGTCTCGACCGCACGACCCTCGACGTGTCACCGTCGGTTCTGTAGCGACACCTTCCAGGTGACCGTCAGCGACCCGCCGACCGGTAGCGCATGCCACCGGTCGGCGTGGTCGTCGAAGGTGGCCACGATCCGGTCGACCACCGGGGTGACATCGTGCGCGGACACATATGCCGGAAGGCTCTGCGCCAGACCGCGTCGCACCTCCCAGACGGGAACGGCGATGCGCGCCAGTGTCTCCGACCTGATCATGTCGTCCTCTGCGCGCGGCGACATCGCATGCTTCTTCGAGCGCCGACGCCGACCCGCTCTGGTCCGCTCCGCGTTGTCGACGGGCCAGAACATGCCGTTGTCGCCTGCGGCCAACTGCCCGAAGACTCCGAGTTCGATCCCTGCCTCCTTCTCGACCAGCAGGTGCACGAGGTCGTGGGGGAGATAGGGGTGACCGCCCGGGCCGTTGCGCGGAGCGAGCTCCGGACCGGTGTCGCGGTGCACCGCGATCTCGTACCCGATGCCGGGACCCTTCGTGAAGACGACGCGCATGCTCGTCACGTTAGGCCCCGCGGGTAGGAGATCGCATCCGATTTTCAGGCGGACGCGCGCTCGACGAGCAACGACAGGGCGTGACGCACGGTCTTCGCGAGTACCTTCTCGGGATCACCGTCGAAGCGCTGCTCCTCGCTGCGGGTGCCGTCCGGACCGGTCGTCGCGAAGCAGACCGTGCCCGGTGGGCGGCCGTCCTGCGGGTCGGGGCCACCGGCCCCGCTCACGGCGACGACGATGTCCGCGCCCAGAAGGCGGGAGGTGCTCTCCGCCATCGTGCGGGCCGCGCTCTCGCACACGACCGGGCCTTCCGCAACCTCGAGCAGGCCGTACTTGACCTCGCGCGAGTACGCGACGATGCCGCCGCGGAACCAGTCGGAGCTGCCCTTCGCGGCACCCAGGCGGGCTGCGAGCGTGCCCGCGGTGAGCGACTCCGCGCAGCCGAGCGTCAGCTCCTTGTCGGAAGCGAGCTGAGCCAGCTGCTCGATCAACTCGTCGGAGGTGTCCGTCCCCTCCACCACGTCGTCATCGGCCATGCGTGTCTCCTTCCAGAGCATCGGGTCGCACCCAGCGGGTGAGCAGGGTGCCGTCGTCGTCGCACACCAGGTGCGCACGTCGCAGGGGAGTCAGAGCAGCGGTCGGCGAGTGCGCGATACGCGCGGCGTTGCCGGCCGCCAGGACCGGAGCCCAGGTCAGGCACAGCTCGTCGACGACGCCGTCCTCGATCATGCGGCCGAACAGATTCGGTCCGCCCTCGCACAGCACCCGGAGCCAGCCCGCCTCGCCGATCGCCGCGAGCAGGGAGGGCCCGTCGATCACCGCGTCGGCGATGACACGGACGTCGCCTCCGGCGGCCTCCACCGCGCGCCGGGCGGTCTCGGGGGCACGCGCGGTCGTGAACACCACGGGCGGGATCGTCGTGTCGGTGAACAGCCGCAGCTCGGACGGCAGGTCGCACGAGGCCGTCACCACCGCGACCGGCGGTATCGGAGCGAGTCCGGCCTCCTCCCGGCGCGCACGCAAGGCCTCGCTGGTCCGGGCGCCGCCGTAGTTCTCGGCCCGCACGGTGCCCGCGCCCACGAGGATCACGTCGGCGAGTTCGCGCAGCAACCCGAAGACCTTCTTGTCGGCGGGCGAGCCGAGGGCACCGGATCGTCCCTCGACCGCCACGGCTCCGTCGAGGGAGGACACGAAGTTGATCCGCATCCACGGCCGGGACAGATCGTCGGGGTAGGCGTAGAGAGCGCGCAGCGCCGTGTCGTCCACGTGCTGCGCCGCATCGGTGCCGTCGAGTCGTCGCATGTCGCCGATCAGACCACTCCCGCCCGCCGGATGCACGTCACGCGCCGTGCCCGGCGTCGAGATCGCCCACGGACTTGAAGGTCATGAGGCGGTCCAAGTCGCCGCGGAGCTCACCGCGCTCGGGCTCGAGGAGGAAACCCCCGTGGTCGCCGGTCGTGAACGTCTCGAGGATCCGGCCGACGAACCACGCACGCGGACCGTCCAGCACGGGCAGACCGTGGGGTCCCTCGCGCCACGAGCAGCGGTCGAACTTGTCGATGTCGTCGCCGGTGTGCTCGCCGAACAGCGCTGCCAGTTCGCGGTCTGCCGGGGTCAGGACGTGCACGGCGAGGTGCTTCGCCTTCGACGCCACCCGGTAGGTCCGGTTCTTGTTCGACAGCGCCACCAGGAAGCGGGCCGGATCGATCGCGGACTGGGTCGCGAAGCCGATCAGGCAACCGCTGCGTTCCTCACCGTCGAATGCAGTGACGATGAACATCGGGTAGTCGAGCTGCGAGGCGATGTCCGCGAAACCGTCGGCGGATCCTTCGAGTGGGGCGTCGGCCATGAGCCGAATCGTACGGCCGTGGCACCGCTCCGGCGGTGGTTCGGCCGCGGTGCGACTGTGAGTTTGATCGGTGTGTGACGGGGGGTACCCGCCGCAGTATGGACGCCGAGCACAGAGGTGACGGATCGTCGGGTGCCACGCTTGCCCCCGATGACCCGCGCAAACCCGACTCTCCGACCGATCTGTCCACGCCGTCGTGGAAATATGTGCTGCGCAGGACGATTCGGGAGTTCAGTCGAGACCAGTGCACCGATCTCGCCGCTGCACTGACGTACTACGCCGTCCTGTCGTTGTTCCCCGCCCTGCTCGTCGTGGTCTCGTTGCTCGGCGTGTTCGGCCAGGGGCAGACGACGGTCGACACTGTGCTCGGCATGGTCGAGGACCTCGCCCCGTCCTCCGCCGTCGACACCCTCCGAGGACCGATCGAACAGCTCGTGTCCGCACCGACAGCCGGATTCGCCCTGGTAGTCGGTATTCTGGGCGCGCTGTGGTCCGCATCGGGATATGTCGGCGCATTCGGCCGCGCCATGAACCGGATCTACGAGATCGAGGAGGGCCGGCCCGTCTGGAAGCTGCGCCCGCTGATGCTGCTGATCACTGCTGTGGCCCTGGTGGCCGCCGGTGCGACCGCCCTGATGCTCGTGATCAGCGGTCCGGTCGCACGCACGATCGGCGACGTCATCGGCCTCGGCGACACCGCCGTGACGGTGTGGAACATCGTCAAGTGGCCCGTGATGCTCGCACTGGTGGTCATGATCGTCGCCGTGCTGTACTACGCGACGCCCAACGTGTCCCAGCCGAAGTTCCGCTGGGTCAGCCTGGGATCGCTCATCGCGATCGTCGTGTGGATCGTGGCCTCGGTGGCATTCGCCTTCTACGTCTCGAATTTCGGCAGCTACAACAAGACCTACGGCTCACTCGCCGGCGCGGTGATCTTCCTGCTGTGGTTGTGGATCACCAATCTGGCCCTGTTGTTCGGTGCCGAGTTCGACGCCGAGATGGAACGTGGCCGCCAGCTGCAGGCCGGTATGCCTGCCGAGAAGACACTGCAACTGCCCGAACGTGATTCGCGCGTCAGCGAGAAGAACGCCGCCAAGCTGGAAGAACTCGTCGAGCACGGGCGCAGGCTGCGTGAGGCCCACAGCACCGACAACCCCGACGGCTCCTCCGGAGAGGCGGCCGACCCCGTGGGCCCTACCGGGCCCACGACGGAAAGGAATCCGCGATGACGACACCCGCCGGCAATGCTCGCCCCGTGGCCGAACAACCGAAGAATCTGTCCACGGTCGAGCTCACCGAGCGACTCACCGAACAGGTCTCGACCCTGGTGCGAACCGAGGTCTCGCACGCGCTCGAGGAGGTCAAATCCAAGGGCACCCGCATCGGTGTGGGTGTGGGGATCTCGGGTGCGGGAGCGATCCTGTTGTTCCTCGGTCTGGCGACGCTGATCGCGACGGCCGTGCTCGGCCTCGCCACCGCCGTCGAACCGTGGCTCGCGGCTCTGATCGTTGCGCTCGTGGTGCTCGTCATCGGTGGCATCCTCGCCGCGGTCGGGGCCTCGAAGGCGAAGAACGCCGCACCGCCCGTACCGGAACGCACGGCCGCCAGTGTCCGCGCCGACATCGACGCCGCGAAGGGAGCAACGAAGTGACCGCATCCGACAACGGTGGTCGTCCGGACGAGGTGGCCGACATCGAACGTCAACGGGCCGAACTCGCCGCGACCGTCGGCGAACTCACCGACAGACTCGACGTTCCCACCCGGGTCAAGCAGTCCGCGGCCGAACGCGTCGAGGAGGTCCGCAACCGGCACGATCTGATCGCGATGGCCGGTGGGGTCGTCGTCGCCGTGCTCGTGCTGGTGCTCGTGAGGCGCAGACGGAGGAAGTGACACAGACACGGATCGGCGGACGGAGACCGCACATGTACTCGGCGGACGGAGACGAGGTCTCCGTCCGCCGATCCGTGCGGGTCATGGGGTCGATCAGCCGCCGAGTTGTTCCTTCAACGCGTCGAGCACGGCCGGGTCCTCGATCGTCGACGGCACGGTGTACTCCTCGTGGTCGGCGATCTGCCGCATGGTCTTGCGGAGGATCTTGCCGGAGCGCGTCTTCGGCAGGGCCTGGACCACGGTCACGTCGCGGAAGGTCGCGACCGCGCCGATCTGGTCGCGGACCATCGTGACGAGTTCCTGTCGCAGGGTCTCGGGATCGATCTCCACGCCGGACTTGAGCACCACGTAACCCGACGGGCGCTGGCCCTTCAGTTCGTCGCGGATGCCCACCACGGCGCATTCGGCGACGGCGGGATGCGAGGCCACCACGGCCTCCATGCTGCCGGTCGAGAGCCGGTGCCCGGCAACGTTGATCACGTCGTCGGACCGGCCGAGGACGAAGACGTAGCCGTCCTCGTCGACGTAGCCCGAGTCGCCGGTGAGGTAGTAACCGGGGAAGGTGTCGAGGTACGAGCGGCGGTACCGGTCGTCGTCCTGCCACAGGCCGGCCAGCGTGCCGGGCGGCAACGGCAGACGGATGACGATGTTGCCTTCGGTGTTCGGATCGACGGGCTTGCCTTCTCCGTCGACGATCTCGACCCGGTATCCCGGCACGGGGACGGTGGGGGAGCCGGCCTTGAGCGGCATCGGTTCGAGGCCGCGCATGTTCGCGGCGATCGCCCAACCCGTCTCGGTCTGCCACCAGTGGTCGACCACCGGGCGGTCGAGCACCTTCGTCGCCCAGTGGTAGGTGTCGGGGTCGAGGCGCTCACCGGCGGCGAAGAGCGTCTGCAGCGAGTCGATGGGGTACTTCTTCAGCTCCTCGGCGTTCGGATCCGCCTTGCGCACAGCGCGAATCGCCGTGGGAGCGGTGAACAGGGCCTTGACGCCGTTCTCGGCGATGATCCGCCAGAACGCACCCGCGTCGGGGGTGCCGACGGGCTTGCCCTCGTACATCACCGTCGTCGCACCGACCAGCAGCGGGCCGTAGACGATGTAGGAGTGGCCGACCACCCAGCCCACATCGGAGGCGGTCCACCACACGTCGCCCGGATCGATGTCGTAGATGTTGTGCATCGACCACGTCAGGGCCACGGCGTGCCCACCGTTGTCGCGGACCACGCCCTTGGGCTTCCCGGTGGTGCCGGAGGTGTAGAGGATGTAGAGCGGATCGGTCGCCGCGACCGTCACGGGCTCGGCGGGGGACGCGTCGGCGCACAGCTCGTCCCAGTCGAACCACGCCGCCGAGGACGTCTGGTAGTCGGCCGCCGAACCGGGGATCTGCTCGCGGTTCTTCACGATCACGGTGTGCGGCGGGGTCGGCGACAGACCGATCGCCTGCTCGACGATCGGCAGGTACTCGACCGTGCGGCCGGGTTCGAGGCCGCCGGAGGCGGTGACCAGCACGACCGGCGTGGCGTCGTCGATGCGGGTCGCGAGCTCTTTCGCGGCGAACCCGCCGAACACCACCGAGTGCACCGCCCCGATGCGGGCGCAGGCGAGCATCGCGATGGCGGCCTCGGGGATCATCGGCATGTAGACGATGACGCGGTCGCCGGCAGCCACACCCTGGTCGCGCAGCACACCGGCGAACTTCGCGACCTCGTCGAGCAGTTCGGCGTAGGTGTACGTGCGCTTGGCCGGGACCATCGCCGAATCCCAGATCAGGGCCGGACGGTCGCCGTTCCCTGCCTGTACGTGCCGGTCGAGTGCGTTGACGCTGGTGTTCAGCGTGCCGTCCGGGAACCACTTGTACGACGGTGCCGCCGAGTCGTCGAGGGCTCGCGTCGGCGCGCTCTCCCACTCGACCGCGCGGGCGGCCTCGAGCCAGAATCCCTCCGGATCCTCGGTGCTCCGGCGGAACGCCTCCTCGTACGAGCCCATCGTTCGTGTCCTTCCTCGACGGCGGTTGTGGCGCGAACCACTCTATGTGACCTGCAAGGGGGTGGCTGCAGGTCTGCGTCGGACGGCCACAACCACGCGACGAACGGACGAAGTGCCTACCCTGAGCCGCATGACCTCGATCGCGGAAGACCTGCTGCTCCTGCTTCTCGACGACGAATCGGGAAAGTCCGTCGTCGACGGGGTGAAACTGCCGCGTGTTCTCGCCGGTGCCGTGCTCCTCGAACTCGCCCTCGACGACGTGGTGGCCGTCGACACCGAGGGGAACCAGGTGAAGAAGGGGCGGATCGCGATACGCACCGAGGCACGACCCGCCGATCCGATCCTCGCCGAGGCGGTCGAGCGGCTCGGCTCGGGCAGGCCGGTGAAGCCGACGGCGGCCATCGAGAAACTGCAGAAGGGCCTGCAGGAGAAGCTTCTCGCGCGGGTCGTCGAGCAGGGCTGGGTCTCGGAGGAGCGCGGGAAGATCCTCGGGGTGTTCCCCACGAAGAAGTGGCCCGCGATCGATTTCACCCACGAACAGCGCGTCCGCGACCTGATCCGCGCGGCGTTGATCGACGGCCTGACCCCGGAGCCACGTACCGCGGCGCTGATCGCCCTGCTGTCGGCGGCGGATGCGGCCCCGAAGGTGTTCCCGGACGCCGACAAGCGAGCGGTGAAGAAGCGGGCGAAGGAGATCGCGCAGGGCGAGTGGGCGGCCAGAGCGGTGCGCGATGCCGTCGCGTCCGTCAACGCGGCCATGATGGCCGCCGTCGTGGCCGGCGGAGCGGTGGCGGGTTCGAGCTGATCCGGATCGCGCCGCGTCAGGACGGCACACCGAGCTTCCGGTACCGCTCGATCCGTCGCCGGTAGCGGTCCTCCGCGGGTTCCTCGGTGAGGATCGCGAGTTCGCGGGCGACCGCGGCACCGACCCGCTTGACGAACGAGACGGGTTCCTCGGTGGCGTCCGGACGCTCGGGGACGACCGCGTCGACGACACCGTTGCGCAGTAGGTCGCGGGAGCGGATCCCCTGATCCTGCGCCATGGCCGGTGCGTGGGTGGTGTCGCGGTGCACGATCGCGCTGGCACCTTCGGGCGGGAGCGGCGCGAGCCAGCCGTGCTGCGCGCACAACACCCGGTCGGCGGGGAGCAGGGCGAGTGCGCCGCCGCCGGTTCCCTGGCCGAGCAGCACCGACACCGTCGGAGTGGGCAGGGTGACGAGATCGGCGAGGCAGCGGGCGATCTCGGGTGCGAGCCCGCGCTCCTCGGCCTCCTTCGACAGCGACGCACCGAGGGTGTCGATGACGAGCACGAGCGGCAGGCGCAGTTCGTCGGCGAGACGCATCGCGCGGCGGGCCTCGCGCAGCGCTCCCGGCCCCATCGTGCGTTCGGGTGACTGTCCCGCGCGGTCCTGACCGAACATCACGCACGAGACACCGCGGAACCGGGCGAGCGAGAGCAGGACGGTGCGATCGGACTCTCCCTCACCGGTCCCGGACAGGGGGACCTGCGCGGAGGCGGCATGACGCAGCAACTGCCGGATACCGGGCCGTTCGGGGCGTCGACTGAGCATCACCGACTGCCAGGCCGGGATGTCGGGCACGTCGTCGACGGTGGTGATCGCCGGACTCGACGTCACCTCGGGCCGGTTCCCCTCGACGAGCACGCGCAGCAACCGGTGCACGACCTGCCGCACACCGCCGATGGGCACGACTCCGTCGATCACGCCCTTGCGGTACAGGTTCTCCGCCGTCTGGACGTCCTCGGGGAAGTTCTCCTGGTAGAGCGCCTTGTAGACGCGCGGGCCGAGGAAGCCGACGAGCGCGCCCGGTTCGGCGGCGGTGACGTGCCCGAGCGACCCCCACGACGCGAACACGCCACCGGTCGTCGGGTTGCGCAGGTACACGAGGTAACCGAGATGGGCGGCCTTGTGGGCGGCGACGGCTGCGGCGATCTTCACCATCTGCACGAAGGCGAGCGTGCCCTCCTGCATGCGGGTGCCCCCGGAGGTGGGGGAGGCGAGCAGGGGCAGGCCCTCTGCGGTCGCCCGTTCGACGGCGGTGACGATGCGTTCGGCGGCGGCGACACCGATCGATCCTGCGAGGAAGGCGAATTCGCACACGATCAGCGCGACGTGACGGCCGTGCACGGTGCCCGACCCGGTGAGCACGGATTCGTCGACCCCGGACTTCTCGGCGGCCCTGTCCAGATCGGCGAGGTACTTCTCGCCCGCCCCGGCATCGATCGGTGGAACGTCCCAGGAGACGAAGCTTCCCGGGTCGAGCGCCTTGTCGATGAACTCCTGCGCCGAGATCCTGCCACCGGCCACGTCGCCTCCACCTGTCCTCGTCCGTCGACGTCAACCTATACCGACGCGAACGAGGGGGAGGTTGTGTGCGCGTTCTTGCGACAAACCGCACATATCCTCCCCCTCGTTGCAGGGTCGGTTATCGGCCGAGGGCTTCCTTCCACGTGACCGTCCGGCCGATGCGCAGGATCGATCGCTGGTAGATGCGCGCGGCGATCACACTGAGCACCGCGATGGCGGCGACCATCAGAACGATGGTGCCGACGATCTGCAACGGTGTGGCCACCCCTGCCGCGATACGCAACGGCATGAGGATCGCCGAGAACGGCGGGATCCAGCTCAGCGTGGTGCTCCATCCGGCCTCGGGATCGTCGACCGACGAGAACGCCGCGAAGAACATCGCGAGGATCAGCATCACGAGCGGACCCGAGGTGGAGTTGACGTCCTCCTGCCGCGACACCATCGACCCCGCCGCCGCGTAGAGGACGGCGAAGAACGCGAAGCCGAGGACGAACCAGCCGAGGGTGCCGGCGAGCACGCCGAGGGCGGTGCCGGTGATCGTGAGGGTGTCGGTGGCGAGCGCGGTGCCGACGCCGACCACCCCGTAGGCGGTGAGTTGCAGGAGCCCGACCGCACCGATGCCGAGGATCTTGCCCCACAGCAGCTGGAGCGGACGCAGCGTGGACAGCAGCAGTTCGACGACGCGCGAGGACTTCTCCTCGACGACACCCGTCGCGACGTACATGCCGAACATCAGGATCTGCATGTACAGCAGGACCACGGCGATGATCGAGAGGATGATGCGTTGTCCCTGTTCGGGATCCGGCGGGTCGAGGGCGTCGACGGTCACGGTCGCCGCGGACACGTCGGCCGCGACCGCAGTGGGATCGACGCCGCGGTCGGTCAGCGCGGCGACCTGGGCCTGCTGCACGACAGCTGCCTCGACGACGGCGCGGACGTCGGTGTCGAGTTCCGATTCGGTGATCGCCGTGACGGACGCCCCGTCGCCGGGGACGAGCGCGACGTCGAGGTCGCCGGAGGACACCTGTTCGCGGGCGGTGGCGGCGTCGGGCACGTCGGAGACCTCGAGCGGAGTGCCGACGGTCTCGCCGAGCGATTCGATCGTCGTCTGCAGCGCGGGTGCGCCCACGACTCCGACGGTGGGCCGGTCGTCGTCGCCGCCGGACAGGACCGAGGTGGCGACGATGCCGACGACGATCGCGACGAGGATGATCGCGTTGCTGATCAGGAAGCTCTTCTTCTGTACCTGCGTGACGAACTCGCGTGACGCGACGAGACCGACCGCGCGGGCGTTGCTCAACGGGGCGCTCATGCGGAAACCACCTCTCGGAACAGCTCGGTCAGGGACGGGCGCCGGAGCGAGAACTCGTGGACCGGGCCGGTGGCCAGCGCCGCCTTGAGGATCAGCTGGTCGTCGGCGCCGGGGGTGACGGTGAGCACGGTGCGTTCGTCCTCGTACTCGGCGTGGGTGACGCCCGGCAGGCCGTGCGCCCATCCGCGGGGTGCCTGCGGCGCGTGGACGACGAGGAGCGCATCGCCCTTGGACCGCAGGTCGTCGACGGTGCCCACGGCGCGCATCCGGCCCGCGCCGATGATGCCCACGCGGTCGCACAGGCGTTGGACCAGGTCGAGTTGGTGGCTCGAGAACACGACCGGCACACCCTCTTTCGCCTTCTCGAGCAGGACGTCGCTCATGACGTCGACGGCCACCGGGTCGAGGCCGGAGAACGGCTCGTCGAGGACGAGGACCTTCGGGTCGTGCACGAGTGCCGCGGCGAGCTGCACGCGTTGCTGGTTGCCGAGCGACAAGGCGTCGACCGTATCGCCGAGACGTTCGGCGATACCGAGCCTCTCGGTCCACCGCTGCACCGCCTCCGATGCCTCCGACTTCGAAAGTCCGTGCAGCCGGGCGAGATAGGACAACTGCTTGCCGACCTTCATCTTCGGGTACAGGCCGCGTTCCTCGGGCATGTACCCGATGTTGCGGCGCATCCCGAGGTCGACCGGTTTCCCGTCGATGCGGACCTCGCCGGAGTCGGCGGCCAGGACGCCGAGGGTGATCCGCATGGTGGTGGTCTTGCCGGCCCCGTTGCTGCCGACGAAACCGAACAACTCAC
Source organism: Rhodococcus sp. PD04 (assembly GCF_035918275.1). Classification (NCBI taxonomy): domain Bacteria; kingdom Bacillati; phylum Actinomycetota; class Actinomycetes; order Mycobacteriales; family Nocardiaceae; genus Rhodococcus; species Rhodococcus sp. PD04. The sequence continues at coordinate 984,729 of NZ_CP142143.1, forward strand.
CGGGGCGGACTTCGAAACTCACGCCGTCCAGAGCGATCTTGTCGCCGTAGCGCTTCGAGAGATTGTCGATCGTCAGTGTCACAGCAGGTCCTCCGGATCGTCGTCGGGGCGGGTCCAGGCGAGCAGCACGGCGGGCAGGCAACCGCTGAACAGGATCGAGGCGAGCGCGAGCCCACCCATCGAGTACGCGAGGGCCTGGTGGTCGAGGGAGTCGATCGAGGCGCCGAAGAGCAGGGTGAAGATGGGGATCAGCAGAAGTGCCTGTGCCACCGACAATCCGATCGAGCGGGCACTGTTGCGCTCGGCGATCTCGCGTTCGTCGAGCGCATGGCGGGGAGCGTCCGACTGGCGTCCGGAGACGATCTGCAGGCAGGTCCAGGCGGGCAGGAAGATCAACGCGGCCGGCAGCCACACGATCGCTGCCGCCATGGTGAAGTACGAGGCGATCGCGACGGCGAACATCAACGCGATCAGCGCTACGACGGCGACGGCGAGGATGCGGCGGCGACGTCGGGTACGCCAGTTCGGCATCCACCCCCCGGTGATCTCCTCGTTCTTCAGGAACCTGCGGGTGCGGTATTCCTCGTAGCGGTCGAGCAGGGATCCTGTGGTCATCTCAGGCCTCCTTCCGAGGCTTGTACAGCTCGGTCGACAACGGCGTGAACTCGGTGCGGGAGAAGACGGCCTCGACCGGTAGTCCGAAGACATCGCAGATGCGGAAGGCGAGATCGAGACTCGGATAGTGGTCGCCGCGTTCGAGTGCGCCGACGGTCTGCGGGTTCACGTCGATGAGCGCGGCCAGTTGTGCGCGGCTCATGCCACGCTCCGCGCGCAGCACGCGGATGCGGTTGTAGATGGGGAGAGTTTCCCCACGACGTACCGGACTCATGGAACAAAGTGTTGTGAAAACACAACACTTTGTCAATGGGTGACGACGGATCGATACATCGTGGACTTGTCAGTCGTCGTCGGCGAAGCCGCGAAGACGGTCGAGTTCGCGGCGTTCCTTCTTCGTCGGACGACCCGCCCCGCGGTCACGGCGGGGGAGCGCCGCCAGGACTTCCTTCGGCGGAGGCGGGGGACTGTGATCGATGTAGGCGGTCGCGGCGATCGGTGCACCCACGCGCTTGTTCATCAGCTGGGTGACCTCGACGATCTTCTCCGTACCGTGCGCGCGTACGCGGACTTCGGCGCCGATCGTCACCGGCGTCGACGGTTTGGCCGTTACCCCGTCGACGCGGACGTGCCCGGCGCGGCACGCGCTCGCCGCAGCGGACCGGGTCTTGAACAACCGGACCGACCACGTCCAGCTGTCCACGCGCACGCTTCCACCCATCTACAGCAACTCCTCGCTCAGCTTCCCGTCGTCGAGCATCCATCGACGTGTCGTCCGTGTGGTCTCCAGCATGCGGCGATCGTGCGTGATCAGCAGCAGAGTGCCCTCGAAACTGTCGACGGCCTGCTCGAGTTGCTCGATCGCCGGCAGGTCCAGATGGTTGGTGGGTTCGTCGAGCACCAACAGATTGACGCCGCGTGCCTGCAACAGCGCGAGCCCCGCGCGGGTGCGTTCGCCCGACGACAGTGACGACGCCGTCCGCAGGACGTGGTGACCCTTGAGAGCGAACTTCGCGAGCAGGGTCCGCACGTCGGCGTCCGGCCAGTCGGGCACGTTGCGACCGAACGCCTCGACGAGCGGTTCGTCGCCCTCGAACAGGCTGCGGGCCTGATCGATCTCGCCGACGAGCACACCCGAGCCCAGCGACGCGCGACCGGAATCCGGTTCGATCGTGCCGAGCAGCAACCGCAGCAGAGTGGACTTCCCGGCGCCGTTCGGACCGGTGACGACGATGCGATCGCCCCACTCGACCTGCGTGGTGATCGGCCCGAGGACGAAGTCACCCCGCCGGACGACGGCCTCGTCGAGGGTCGCGACCACGGTGCCGCTGCGCGGGGCGGCGGCGATGGCCATGCGCAGTTCCCATTCCTTGCGAGGCTCCTCGACGACGTCGAGCCGCTCGATGCGCCGCTGCGTCTGACGCGCCTTCGCGGCCTGTTTCTCGGTGGCCTCCGCGCGGTGCTTGCGTCCGATCTTGTCGTTGTCCTTGGACTTGCGGCGCGCGTTGCGGACTCCGTGTTCGAGCCAGTTGCGTTGCATCCGGGCGCGTTCCTCGAGCTGCGACCTGGTGTCGGCGAACTCCTCGTACTGTTCACGCGCGTGCCGGCGTGCCACCTCGCGCTCGACGAGATACGCCTCGTATCCGCCCTCGTAGACCGAGATCTGCTGTTGCACGGGATCGAGTTCGACGATGCCCGTCACGGTGCGTGCGAGGAACTCGCGGTCGTGGCTGACGACCACCAGTGCCGTGCGCGTCTCGTCGACGAACCGTTCGAGCCGTTCGAGGCCGGCCAGATCCAGGTCGTTGGTCGGTTCGTCGAGCAGGAGCACGTCGTAGCGCGAGAGCAGCAGCGCCGCCAACCCGGCGCGGGCGGCCTGACCACCGGAGAGCGACGTCATCGGAGCGTCGAGCCCGACGTCCAGACCGAGGTCGTCGACCACCTTCTCGGCGCGCTCGGCCAGGTCGGCGCCGCCGAGCGCCAGCCACCGTTCGAGGGCCGGGGTGTAGTCGTCCTCGCCGGAGTCGCCGAGGCGCTCGGCGGCGGCGTTCATGACGCGTTCGGCCTCGGCGACACCGGTACGCCGGGAGAGGAAGCCGAGGATCGTCTCGCCCGGCACCCGCTCGGGTTCCTGCGCGAGGTAGCCGATCGTGGCGTCGGGCGGGCTGAGGATCACCGAGCCGGTGACATCGGCGTCGCCGACCCCCGCGAGGGTGGTGAGCAGCGTCGATTTCCCGGCGCCGTTGGCCCCCACGAGTCCGATCACGTCGCCCGGTGCGACGGTGAGATCGAGTCCGTCGAACAGGACACGTTCCCCACGGGAGGCCGACAGGCCGTCGATACGAAGTGTTGCGCTCACGCTCCGAGTATCCCGGTCGAGGTGGAACCGGGTTCGGGCGCGGGTCCTCCGTGCCACGGGAGCACCGTCAGCTCCGGCACTCCGCGGGGACGACCCCCTCGTCCACCGGGTCGACTTCCTCCCCGTCCACCGGAACGAGTTCGAGCGGATTGTCGATCTCGTCGCGCGGCGTCCGGGCCGCGACGATCACGATCATCGCCGCGACGGCCGGCACGATCCCCGCCACCGCGAAGGTCGGCGCGAGCCCGACCGTGAGGGCGAGCGGCCCGGCCACGGCCATCGACAGCGGCATGAACACGATCGAGACGAAGAAGTCGAGACTCGACACCCGGCCCAGCAGGTGCGCGGGCACCCGCCGTTGCAGCAGCGTCCCCCACACGACGGATCCGGCGTTGAACAGGGCGCCGACGACGAACACCGCCACGATCATGATCAGTACCGATCCCGAGACGCCGATGACGACGAGAGGGATACAACCCAGGCCCCACATCAGGAGCGGGACGGTGAGATAGCGCCTCGGCAGCCGCAGTGACGCCACGAGCATCGACCCGACGGCACCACCGACACCGAAACCGGCCATCACCATCGCGTGCTGCGACGGCCCGCCCCCGGTCGCCTCGCGGATCGCGAACGGGATCAGCACCTCGATCGGCCCGAGCACGCACAGGACCGCGACGGAACCGAACAGGAGGGTTCCGAGCAACCACGGCGTGCGCACGGTGAACCGCACACCCTCCGTGAGATCGTCCACCACGGAACGGAATCCGCTCGATTCGTCGCTCTGTGCGTCGTCACGGCGGACCGCGGTCGGGTGCATCGCGAGGATGCACAGCGCACCGACCACCTCGAGGAGTGCGACCGTGCACATGGCGACCGCCGGGGACGAGGCCGCCACGACGGCGCTCGCCGCCGCCGGACCGGCCGCCTGCATGAGCGTCGGCCGGAGCACGCCCTCGACCCCGTTGGCGGCGAGCAGGTCCTGCGGCGGGACGATGGACGGCAACAGCGCCGAATAGGCCGGGAACTGGACCCCGTTGGCGAGCCCCAGCGCGAAACCCACGGCGGTGAGGTGCCAGAAGGTGATCGATCCGTTCACGGCGAGCGCAGCCGTCACCGCGACCAGCACCGCCCGTGCGATGTACGTCGCGAGGAGCAGGGTGCGCTGCGGGATCCGATCGGCGAGCACACCTCCGAGAAGTGCGACGAGGACCATGCCCACCGCCGGCCCCACCGCGACGGACGACAGTTCGGCCGGGCCACCGCCCATCTCGACGACCTGCCACACCACCGCGATGAGCCAGGTGCCCACGGACAGCAGTCCCGCCGCGAGCGCCAGGATCAGCAGGCGGTACTGCGGATGAGCGAACGGCCGCACGGGCCCGCGCGCCAGGCGCGGACGCCGATGCGGCGGTGATGCGGTGTGGTTGCTCATCGTGTTCCCCCGGTCGTCGGACGGTCCGATGAGATCTTGCGACCTCGAGGCGACTCGAGGTCAAGTGTCTTCGCCTCTCGGGCGACCGATCAACCGATTTTCGGTGGACGTCGCCGTCAGCGTGCGGGGCCGAATTCGAGAACGATGTCGGCGGAACGCCTTTCGCCGCTCTCGGTGGTCCACTCGATCGACACGACATCGCCGGGACTGCGACGGAGCAGGCGCTCCTCGAGTTCACCGGTCGACGAGACCCGCTCACCGTCGAACGACACCACGACGTCACCGGCGTCGAGACCGGCGTGATAGGCGGGACTGTCGTAGGAGACCCACAGCACTTCGGCCCCGAGATCCTGGCCGTCCCTGCGCGCGGTGGTGACGCTCGCGCCCAGCCGGGGTGTCGGACCCACGTGCACCGACCCTTCGCTCACCCCCGTCCGCACCTGCTCGACGACGGTGACCGCCTCGGTGATGGGCACCGCGTACGCCTCGGGGGTCGTATCGGGCGAGGTGTCGGTGTTCCGCTGCACCGCACCCGCGGTGTTGATGCCCACGACCGTTCCGTACTCGTCGACCAGCGGCCCGCCGGAATCACCCGGCCGGATGGGGGCGTCGGTGCGGATCATCCCCGTGAGGCGGTGGCGCGAACCGTCCGTGGCGTCGCGCACAACCACGTTGCGGTCGAACTCGACGATTGTGCCGGGGGTCGCCACGACGACCCCACCGCCCTGGGAGTTGCCGAAGGCCGTGACCCGGCTGCCCACCGGCGGCAGGTCCTCGGCGATCGTGGCGGCCGGGAGGTCGCTCGCAGTGCCGAGTCGCAGCACGGCGAGATCGCGCTCGCGGTCGTAGCCGAGGACCTCCGCGTCGTAGATCAGGCCGTTCGCGCCGCTCACCGCGCTGATGTCGGTGGCTCCGCTCACCACATGATGATTCGTGACGACCGTGCCGTCGGGAGTGATCACGATCCCGGTGCCCGTCATGCCCGTCCATCCCGCGCTCGCGTCGATCGTCACGACGACCGGCAGGGTGCGCGCGGTGAGTTCGTCGGCGGTCAGCGGCGTCGGGGGCGGAGCGACCGGCACCGGAGGTGGGGGAGGGAGCGCGACGTCGACCAGGGCCGGTGCCGATGCGACGAGGCTGGCGGTGGTCGCGAGCGCGACCAGCAGCACCGATCCGCCCCGCCCGCTCACTGCTGCGGCACCTCGCGGGTGAGATGGTCGAGCAGTTCCCGGGCCGCGGCGCGACCGGCGCGGTTCGCCCCGATCGTGGACGCCGACGGGCCGTAGCCGACGAGGTGGATGCGAGGATCCTTCGCGACGCGGGTCGCGAGCCGGCCGTCCATCGTGATGCCGCCCCCGGCGTTGCGCAACGACAGCGGCGCCAGGTGGTCGAGGGAACTCCGGAATCCGGTGCACCACAGGATGACGTCGACGTCGAGTGTCCGGCCGTCGCTCCACCGCACACCGGTCTCGGTGATCCCGGAGAACATCGGGGATCGCTCCAGCGCGCCGCGTTCGCGGGCGGCCCGCAGCGCCGGGGTGAGGGGGAGCCCGGTGACGGAGACGACCGATCCGGGTGGCAGTCCGCGTCGTACCCGATCCTCCACGAGCGCGACGGCGGCGTGACCGCGCTCGGCCGTGAAAGGTTCCTCGCTCCAAGCGGGTTCGCGTCGCGTCACCCAGGTGGTCTCGGTGACGCGGGAGATCTCGTCGAGGAGCTGGACCGCGGAGATGCCGCCGCCGACGACGAGCACGTGCTGCCCGGTGAACTCCTCCGCCGTTCGGTAGTCCTTGGTGTGCAACTGGCGTCCGGTGAAGCGCGCGGCGCCGGGGTACCACGGGACGAAGGGGCGCTCCCAGGTGCCGGTCGCGTTGATGATGCCGCGTGCCGCGTAGACGGCCGATTCGGTCTCCACGCGCAGTCGCTCGCCGCGGTCGCACACGACCCGCACGGTGGTGGGGCGGTGGACGGGAAGGTCGAACTCCTTCTCGTAGGCGGCGTAGTACTGCGGTACCGCGGAGGCTGCCGGAACCTCTCCCGCGGAGGTGTCGACGACGTCGGCGAACGCGAGGCCGGGCAGGTCGTGGACGCCGTTGACGGTGCTCAGTGTCAGTGACGGCCAGCGGTCCTGCCATGCGCCGCCGGGGCCGAACGAGCGGTCGAGGACGACGAATCCGGTCTCGGGGGCGACTCCGAAGCGGGTGAGGAAGTAGGCGGTGGACAGGCCGGCCTGCCCGGCGCCGATCACGACGATGTCGACCGGCGTCGCATCGGCGGTCTGTACCTCGGCCGCATCGAGTGCCTCGTCGGCGAGCATCGCGAGCCTCCCTCTCGGATCGTTGTCCTTCATCATGCCGCGATCACGTCCGGTGCGCGGAAGGAACGCTGTCCGAGTCCGGATAAATGTGATATCACTTTAATATCGCTTTGACTCTGGGAGGTAGGAACATGGATGTCGTGCAGTCACCCGTGACCGTCGAGCGGCCGGGCCCCTCGTCCAACGGCTGGCCGGTGCTGATCGCCGCTCTGGTCGTGATCGCCGCAGGCGCCGGTCTGATCGGCTGGGGAGCGGTGGATGTCACCGTTCCGCTGATCGTCGCCGGTGGTGTTCTCGTCGTGCTCGCCCTCGTGGCGCTCGCCGGACTCGTCCTCGTCGAGCCGAACGAGGCCCGCGTCCTCCAGCTCCTCGGCAGCTCGTACACCGGCACCCTGCGCGAGCCCGGCCTGCGCTGGATGAACCCGCTCAACACCCGCCGCAAGATCTCCACCCGTATCCGCAACCACGAGACCGGCAAGGCCAAGGTCAACGACGCCGACGGCAACCCCATCGAGATCTCGGCGGTCATCGTGTGGCAGGTCGAGGACACCGCGCGCGCCGTCTTCGACGTCGACGATTTCGAGGAGTTCGTCGCCGTGCAGACCGAGGCCGCGGTCCGTCACATCGCCGGCTCGTACCCGTACGACGCTGCGCCGGAAGTGATGTCGCTACGCCAGAATGCCGACGAGATCACCACCAAGCTCTCGGCCGAGGTCCACGACCGCGTGCAGTCCGCCGGCATCCGCGTCATCGAGACCCGCATCAACCAGCTCGCCTACGCACCCGAGATCGCTCAGGCGATGCTGCGACGCCAGCAGGCCGGCGCCGTCATCGCGGCCCGCGAGCAGATCGTCAAAGGCGCCGTCTCGATGGTCGGCACCGCATTGGCCCGCCTCGAGGCCGAGCACACCGTCGAACTCGACGAGGAACGCAAGGCCGCGATGGTCTCGAATCTCCTCGTGGTGTTGTGTGGAGACCAGAGTGCTCAGCCCGTCCTCAACACGGGATCGCTGTACCAGTAGGGATCATGCGGCATGGCCGAACGTAAGAAGGTGCTGCTGCGCCTCGACCCGGCAGTCCACGACGCGCTCGCGCGGTGGGCTGCCGACGAGTTGCGCAGCACCAACGCCCAGATCGATTTCCTGCTCCGGCGGGCCCTCACCGAGGCCGGCCGGATGCCGCGCGAGGTGGGGCGCATGCGCAGACCGGGTCGTCCGCGCACCGACGCCGACGACGAGGAGTGAGCCGACATGGCCGACACGGCACGACGGAGAAGCGCCGCCGACGAGACGGGTCGCTACGCAGTGCTCCACCCGGCGATCGCCGAGGCGGCCCACCGCGCGGGTGCGACCGCGATCGGCCTGATCGACGTGGGGCGCACCGCGGCCCTGAACCTGTGCGTCGACCGTGTGGGCATCACCTACAGCGACGGCGTCTTCCTGGGCGATCCGGATTCCCCTGTGCAGGAGAGTTGTTCGATCGTCCACGGCGGGTCGGTTCCCGAGCGGGCGATGCCTCCGGTGGTCGCGCGCGCCGCCGTGACGCGGCACCGGCCCGGCGTCGAGGACGCCCTGCTCGCCGAGGACCCACCCGTCCGGTTCTGCGGCGACCTCGTGGACCTGCTGCCCGACGCGATCGCGGCGGTACCCGAGGGTGCTCTGCCCGTCGTGACGACGACCTGGGCGTTGTCGCGTCTGGCGATCCCGCGACGCCCGTCGTTCGTCATCCGCCTCCGCGAGGCGGCCGCGGTGCGAACGGTCGCGTGGGTGTCGGCCGAGGGTGTGGGCGTCGCGCCGTCGATCCCGACGCTCGGTGATCGCCCGGCCTCCGGTCACAGCATCGTCGGTATCGCGTTGTACGAGGGCTCTCGGCAGCGGGTGGATGCGGTGGCGCGCTGCTGGTCGCGCGGGCGTCTCCTCGACTGGTTCCACTGATCCCGATTCCACAGTTTCGGTGGTTCCAGCCCCGCTCAGCGGGGTCGGATCCACCGAAATCGGATCAGGGCGATCAGGGCATGCTCGAACTGATGGAATGATGCGGGGTGTTCGGTGACGAAGGGATGGGGCGACACATGATCGGGATCAGCCGCGACGGCGACGTCGTGACCGTGGAACTGCAACGCGAGGAACGCAGGAACGCGCTCAACACGCAGTTGTGCGTGGAGATCCGCGAAGCCGTGGACAAGGCCGTGGCCGACGACGCGCGCGTCATGGTGATCACCGGGCGGGGCTCGAGCTTCTGCGCCGGGGCCGATCTCTCCGGCGACGTCTACGCCGAAGGGTTCACCGACAGCCTCGCCGAGATGCTGCGCACCATCGTCGAGGCGCCGATTCCGGTGATCGCGGCCGTCAACGGCCCGGCCATCGGTGCCGGCACCCAGCTGACGCTCGCGTCGGACCTGAGGGTCGTGGCGCCCACCGCGCGTTTCTCGGTTCCTGCTGCGCGCCTCGGTATCTCGGTGGACCGCTGGACGGTCCGGCGCCTCGCCTCGCTCATCGGCGGCGGTCCGGCACGCGCCGTCTTCCTCGCCGCCGAACCCGTCCACGCCGAGGAGGCGCTCGCGCGGGGGCTCGCCAACCGCATCGGCGATCTCGCCGCCGCCCAGGCCTGGGCGCACGAGATCGCGAAGCTCGCGCCGCTGTCGCTGAACGCGATGAAGTTGTTCCTCAACGACGACGGCACCCGCGACGAGGCCACACCCGAACAGACTGCCGCACTCGCTGCGGCATGGCTCAGCGAGGACGCCCAGGAGGCCAGGCTCGCTCGTTCCGAGCGCCGCGACCCGATCTTCCGCGGACGATGAACGTCCGGTCCGCGGTCTCGGCCGCGCTCGCCGGAGCGGGCACTCTGTGGGTCGCGCGTGCCGTCAACGGCCTGCCCGGTTCCATCGGCGCCTCGGTCTCCGACATCCGCCCGTATGCCGCCGCGTCGCCCCGCTACCGCGACGGTCGTTTCCACAACACCGACCCGGCGTCCGTGCTCGGCCCCGAGGCGGCGGGCGGTTTCGCGAAGGACCTGCTCACCCGAGGGTCGCGGGGGAGACCTCGCACCGACGTGCCGTTGTCGCCCTATCTCGCTCCGGTCGACGCGGCGGATCTCGCCGTGACGTGGTTCGGGCACTCGACCGCCCTCGTGGAGGTCGACGGTTACCGGGTGCTGTGCGACCCGGTGTGGAGCGAGCGCGTGTCGCCGTCACCGACCGTCGGCCCGGCACGTCTGCATCCGGTGCCGGTCGAACTGCAGACCCTGCCGCGCCTCGATGCGGTGGTGATCTCGCACGACCACTACGACCATCTCGACCGGTTCACGATCGAGAGCCTCGCCGTGCTGCAGCCGACCGTCCGGTTCGTCGTCCCACTGGGGGTGGGTGCGCACCTGCGCCGCTGGCGGATCGACGAGGACCGCATCGTCGAACTCGACTGGGACGAGCACGTCGAGGTCGACGGCCTGCGCATCACGTGCACCGAGGCCCGGCACTTCTCCGGCCGGGGCCTGCAGCGCAACATCACGTTGTGGTCGTCGTGGGTGTTCACCGGGCCGGTGCGCCGGGTGTTCTTCGGTGGTGACAGCGGGTACACCCCGCGGTTCGCGGACGTCGGCGAGGCATACGGGCCGTTCGACCTGACGTTGCTGCCCGTCGGCGCCTACGACAAGCGCTGGCCCGACGTGCACATGAATCCGGAGGAGGCGGTGCGCACGCATCTCGACCTCGGTGGTGTCGACCGTCGCGACAGTCTGCTGGTGCCCGTGCACTGGGGAACCTTCGACCTCGCCTTCCATGCCTGGTCGGAGCCGATCACCCGGTTGCTGCCCGCCGCGAAGGAGTCGGAGGTGATCACGGCGGTACCGATGCCGGGTCAGCGGATCGACGTGTCGAAGTCCGACACGTCGAAGCCCGTCGCACTCGAGCCCTGGTGGCTCGCGTCGAGCTGATCCACCCGCCACGACACCGGTTGTTCGCTTTCGTGCCCTAATCTGGTTCGTCATGGCAGTAGAAGAGCCCACGACGGTGGTGGGAACGGGCGAGGCGCCGGTCCTCGCACCCGACCACGCAGCCAACGGGCTGTCCACCGAGCAGGTCGCCGAGCGTGTGGCGCGTGGCCTCACCAACGATGTCCCCGACCGCGCATCCCGGTCGGTCAAGGACATCGTCCGGGCCAACGTGTTCACCCGCATCAACGCGATCCTCGGGGTGCTGCTGCTGATCGTGCTGGCCACCGGCTCGATCATCGACGGCATGTTCGGTCTGCTGATCATCGCGAACAGCAGCATCGGCATCATCCAGGAGGTGCGCGCCAAGCGCACCCTCGACAAACTGGCCATCGTCAGCCAGACGAAGCCCGTCGTGCGCCGGGACGGCGCCGCCGCGCCGATCGTTCCCCGCGAAGTGGTCCTCGACGACCTCATCGAGCTCGGCCCCGGCGACCAGCTGGTCGTCGACGGCGAGGTGGTCGAGGCCCAGGGACTCGAACTGGACGAGTCGCTGCTGACGGGCGAGTCGGATCCCGTGCACAAGGTGCCCGGTTCGACGGTCATGTCGGGCAGCTTCGTCGCCTCCGGTTCCGGCTCCTACCGCGCGACGAAGGTCGGCCGCGACGCCTACGCGGCGCGGCTCGCGGAAGAGGCCAGCAAGTTCACGCTCGTGAAGTCGGAGCTGAACGCGGGCATCAACAAGATCCTGCGCTTCATCACCTACCTGATGATCCCCGCGGGTCTGCTCATCATCTACAACCAGCTCTTCTCCAGCGGCGAGTCGCTCGGCCCCGCGCTGAGCGGCATGGTCGCCGCCCTCGTGCCGATGGTGCCCGAGGGCCTCGTGCTCATGACCTCCATCGCGTTCGCGGTCGGTGTCGTCCGCCTCGGGCGACGCCAATGCCTCGTGCAGGAACTGCCGGCGATCGAAGGCCTCGCGCGCGTCGACGTGGTGTGCGCCGACAAGACCGGCACGCTCACCGAGAACGGCATGCGCCTGTCCGACCTCGAAGCCGTCGACGGCAGCGACCTCGACGAGGCCCGCGCCGCCCTGGCCGCGCTCGCGGCCGACGACCCGCGCCCCAACGCCAGCGTCCTCGCGATCGCCGAGGCGTTCCCCACCGCCCCCGGCTGGGGCGAGCCGACGGCCGTCGCGCCGTTCTCGTCGGCGAAGAAGTGGAGCGGTCAGTCGTACGGCATCCACGGCAATTGGCTCCTCGGCGCACCCGACGTGCTGCTCGACCCCGGCACCGACGCGGCGCGACGCGCCGAGGAACTCGGCTCGAACGGACTGCGGGTGCTGCTGCTCGCGCGCAGCGACCGTCCGGTCGACGACGAACTTGCTCCCGGCACGGTCACGCCGGCGGCGCTCGTCGTCCTCGAACAGCGGGTACGCCCGGACGCGAAGCCGACCCTCGAGTACTTCGCCGGCCAGCAGGTCGACGTCAAGGTCATCTCCGGCGACAACGCGATCGCCGTCGGTGCGGTCGCCTCGTCGCTCGGCCTGCCGGGCAGCGCGTCCCCCATCGACGCGCGTTCCCTGCCGGAGGGCGGGAACGAACTCGCCGACGTCGTCGAGGGCTCGACGACCTTCGGCCGGGTCCGTCCCGACCAGAAGCGCGCGATGGTCGGGGCGCTGCAGTCGCGCGGCCACACCGTCGCGATGACCGGCGACGGCGTCAACGACGTGCTCGCCCTCAAGGACGCCGACATCGGAGTCGCGATGGGATCGGGCAGCCCCGCCACCCGTGCGGTCGCGCAGATCGTCCTTCTCGACAACAAGTTCGCGACGCTGCCCTACGTGGTGGCCGAGGGTCGTCGGGTCATCGGCAACATCGAACGCGTCTCCAACCTGTTCCTCACCAAGACGGTGTACTCGGTGCTCCTCGCCTTCCTGGTGGGCGTGTCGGGTGTGCTGTCGCAGGTATTCGACTTCGAGCCGTTGCCGTACCCGTTCCTGCCGCGCCACGTGACGATCGCGGCGTGGTTCACCATCGGCATCCCCGCCTTCCTGCTGTCGCTGGCACCGAACAACGAGCGGGCACGCTCGGGCTTCGTCTCCCGCGTGATGCGACTGGCGATCCCCTCGGGCGTCGTGGTCGGTGTGGCGACCTTCGTCTGTTACGTGCTCGTCTACGGCGGTCCGGAGCAGACCGAGCAGCAGAAGATCCAGGCCGGTACCTCGGCCCTGATCACCCTGCTGATCATCGCGCTGTGGGTGCTCGCGGTGGTCGCCCGCCCGTACCAGTGGTGGAAGATCGTGCTGCTCGCCGGTTCGGTGCTCGGCTACGTGATCCTGTTCTCCGTACCGTTCACCCGCGAGTTCTTCGCGCTCGACCCGTCGAACGTCGGGTACACGACGATCGCGGTGACGTGCGGGCTGATCGGAGTCGTCCTCGTCGAGGCCCTGTGGTGGGTGTCGGGGCGTCTGCACGGGGAACGCCGGCGCCTGTTCGCTGCCCACGACGATCTGCTGCCGGGCGTACACTGACCCGCAGCGCACGGATGGGTGCGCCCGAACCTCACGGCGATCCGACGAGGGAAGGACCGAACGATGGGTTTCATGGATTCGGTGAAGGGCCTTGTGAACAAGGGCAAGGACTACGCCGCGAAGAATCCCGACAAGGCCGACCAGTTCATCGAGAAGGCCGGCGACCAGGTGGACGGACGTACCGGCGGGAAGTACGCCCAGCACGTCGACAAGGCGCAGGACGCCGCTCGTCAGCATCTGGGTACCACCGACAATCCCGCACCGGGCACGCAGCCCGAACCCGGCGGTGAGCCGGGCCCCGAGGGCGGTCCGGGCCCCGAAGCACAGCCGGGTCCGCGTCAACCCTGATCACGGCAGATACGGAAGTACCGTGTCGCCGAAGGTGTCGATGAACGGGCGCTGATCCGGCCCCACATGGTGCAGGTAGATCTCGTCGAAACCGAGTTCGGCGAATTCGCACAGGCGGTCGACGTGTTCGGCGGGATCGTCGGACACGATCACTGCGCCCTCGAGGTCGCCGTCGTCGAGTTCGGCGGCGTGGGACTCGAATTCCTCGGCTGTGGCAAGCTCTGCCATGAGTTCCGGCGGTAGGGCGTTCGTCGCCCACTGTTCCCGTGCGATCTCCCGAGCACGCTCCCGGGTGGGAGCCCAACTCAGATGGACCTGCAGCACGGTCCGTCCACGTCCGCCTCCGTCGTGGTAGGCGCCGAGGATCCGGCGCAGGTCGTCGAGCGGGGCGTTGACGGTGACGAGACCGTCGACCCGGTCGGCGAAACGACCGGCCGTTTCGGGAGTCAATGCAGGAAGCAGGATTTCGGGAGGGATCTCCGGCCGGTCCCAGACCCGTCCGCGGTCGACCCTCACCGCGCCGTCGTGGTCGACGACCTCGCCCGCGTGCAGGCGTCGCACGATGTCGAGGTTCTCGCCGAGGAGTTGCTGCCGTTCCTCCTTGGGTGGCCAGGCGACTCCGGACATCCGTTCGTTGCAGTGCTCGCCGCTGCCGAGTGCGAACCAGAAGCGGTGCGGGAACATCGATGCCAGAGTGGCGGTGGCCTGGGCGGTGACGACGGGGTGGTAGCGGAAGCCGGTCGCGGTGACGACACCGAAACGTAGGTCGGTGGTGGCCAGGGCCGCTCCGAGCCACGACCACGCGAACCCCGAGTGTCCCTGGCGGTGCGACCACGGCTCGATGTGGTCCGAGCACATGGCCGCCCCGAAGCCGGCCGCTTCCGCGAGCCGGACGTCCTCGAGCAGGCGGGATGGGGACGCCTGTTCGTGTGAGGCGTGAAAACCTATCAGCGTCATACCTGTCCGCTCCTCCGGTCGATCGGCGATCAGTACTTCTCGATGAGTGTGAGTGCAGCCGTCATGAGCGCGAGGTGGCCCAGTCCCTGGGGGAGATTGCCGAGGAAGGTACCGTCCTCGGCGATCATCTCCGAGTACAGGCCCACGTCGTTGGCGAGCGGTACGAGTTCGCCCATCAGTTCGGTGGCTTCGTCGGTCCGTCCCGTCTCGGCCAGTGCGGCGACCATCCAGTACGCGCAGGCGACGAACGTCCCTTCCTCCTTGTCGGCACCGCTGTACCGGTAGAGCAGCGGTCCGCGGCCGAGTTCCCGTCGCAGGGCATCGCAGGTGGCCTGCATGCGCGGACCCCGGTCGTACCCGCCGACGGCTCCGAGCAGGACGGACGCGTCCAGGCGATCGGTGCCGGGATAGGCGGTGTAGCAACCCTGTTCGTCCGACCAGCAGTTCTCCTCGATCCAGTCGCGGATGAGATCGCGTTCGCGTCGCCAGCGATCCGCCGTTCCCGGGATCTGCCCGACCTCGGCGAGGTGGACGGCGCGGTCGAGCGCGTGCCAGCAACTCATCTTCGAGTTGGTGTAGTGCTCGCGTTCGAGCAGTTCCCAGATGCCGTGATCGGCCTGCTGCCAGACATCGCAGGTGTGGTCGGCGATGCGGGCGAGCAGACGCGCGGTCGCGATGTCGAGCACGTAACCCTCACTGCTGTAGAGGGTCACGATCTCGAACAGGTCGCCGTAGATCCCGAGCTGCAATTGGCCTGCGGCCCTGTTCCCCTCGACCACCGGGCCGATTCCGCGCCAACCCGGAACGTCCAGTCGCCGTTCGTCGTCGGGCGTTCCGCCGTCGAGCCGGGTGAACACCTCCGCATCGGCGCCCTGATCGCGCACCACGCGGAGCAACCAGCTCATCGCGGCGTGCACCTCCTCGCGATCGCCGAGACGGATCAGCGCGTGCAGGGTGTAGGCGGCGTCGCGCACCCATGCGAAACGGTAGTCCCAGTTCTTCTCGCCGTCCGGGTTCTCCGGAACGGACGTCGTCGCCGCCGCGGCGATCGCGCCCGATCGGTTCTGCAGCAGTTTCAGTGCGAGCGCGCTCCGGATCACCGCGTCGGCCCAGGGGCCGTCGTAGTGCAGGAGCGTCGACCACTGCTTCCATCGGTCGACGGTGCGGTCGATGTTGGCAACGATCGCGTCGGCGTCGGGCAACGGCAGGGGCTCGTTCTCCGTCGACAGCACGGCGATCAGGTGCCGGGACCCGGCCGAGGTGGTGAAACCGCCACCGATCGAGCGGTGCTCGACCACGGGTTCACCCGTGCCGGACGTGCGCACCCCGATGCTCACGGTGCCCACCCGCAGGACAGGGCCGTGCTGGGTCCGGTCGCACCAGGGCTGGTACCGGCCCAGTCCGGTGCCGGGCGCGACCGTCCAGCGCATCGCGACCTCGCCGTCCAGACCTTCGACGCGGCGGGCGAGCTCACCCCAGGGCAACCGCCCGGCGACGCCCGTGTCGATCGAATCGGTCACCCGGACACGGCCCTGTGCCGTGGTGAAGACGGTGCTCAGCACGTTCG
Source organism: Rhodococcus sp. PD04 (assembly GCF_035918275.1). Taxonomy (NCBI): domain Bacteria; kingdom Bacillati; phylum Actinomycetota; class Actinomycetes; order Mycobacteriales; family Nocardiaceae; genus Rhodococcus; species Rhodococcus sp. PD04. The sequence goes on from NZ_CP142143.1 coordinate 1,000,787, forward strand.
TTCCCGGCACGTATGCGCGTTCGACGGTGAACTCGTCGACCGGCCGCAGTTCGACGGAACCGCCCGCCGGTGCATCGAGCAGTCGCGCGAAGACGGGGTGCGAGTCGAGGTGCGGTACCGGATACCAGTCCACCGACCCGTCCTCGGCGACGAGGGCGACGGTGTCGCCGTCGCCCAGTGCGGCATAGGAGCGCAGGTCCGCGTAGCCGTCGTCGTCGCGGGCTGGGATCACACGCACTCCTCGCTGGGCCGGGTACACGGCGGTCGATCGGTTGCATACCCGTGCCGGGTCGGAGCAAACGACCTGCCGATCCCGTTGTGGGATCGGGTATGCGGGCCGGTCGTGGGAACAGGCGGAGCGAACGGAGTCCGGCAGGCCGGCCGAAGATGATGACGTGGCCACCACGTACTCGAGATTCGTTGCGACGCAGCATATTATTCGCATGAGCTCGACATTGTGCAGGTCGAGGCGGGCAACTATCGTGCGCCGCATACCTGGTGCAGACATCACTCGTCGGTACGACGACGAAGGGATCGGACGATGACCGCAGCGGCCTATGCCGAGTTCCTGCCCGAGAATTACCGATCGGCTCGGCGGGAACCGGAGTCTACGTGGTGGGAGTGGCGTGGTCGCCGCGTCCACATCGCCCGCGACCGCCGTCCCGATGCTCCGGTGCGCGTGATGGGAATCCACGGCGCGGGCGGCCATTCCGCGGCGCTCTGGTCGTTCGCTTGCCTGGCTGCGGACGACGACGTGGACATCCTCTTCCCGGACATGCCCGTCTACGGCCGCACCGTCGAACCCCATCCCTCGCAGGTCCGCTACTGCGATTGGATCGACCTGCTCTGCGACCTCGTTGCCGCCGAACGCGCCGACGATCCCCGGCCGCTGGTCCTCTTCGGCGCGAGTATGGGCGGGATGATGGCCTACGAGGTCGCGGCCCGCACCGGATAGGTGGCCGCGGTGGTCGCGACCTGCCTCCTCGACCCCGGCGACCCCCAGGGGCGGGTAGCCGCAGCCCGATGGGGCTTCGCCGGAAAGGTGGCACCGTCGCTTCTGCCGCCCGTGGCCCGGGTGGCAGGTGATCTCCGACTGCCGATCAGATGGCTCGTGCGGATGAACCGGATGAGCAACGACCCCGACCTCACGCGCATGTGCGAGTCGGACCCGCTCGGGGGGAGGAGTCCGGATCCCGCTGGGATTTCTGGCCGACTGGTTCACCTACCCGCATGCCGCGCCCGAGGACTTCACCGCAGCCCCGGTCACGCTCGTGCACCCGGCCGCCGACCGCTGGACCCCACCGGAGCCCAGCCTGCGGTTCCTCGACCGCATCTCCGCGCCGACGCAGGCCGTCCTGCTCGAGAACTGCGGGCACTGGCCGATCGAGGAGCCCGGACTCACCCGGCTGATCGCCACGACGCGTGCCGTCATCACCGGGGTGGCCGCACAAGGGTGATCACGGATCCGGCACCCGACTGCGGGTTCGCTTCGGCCGGCCGCCGGCTGTGTCACCATCACACCGTGAACCGGACGCCTGGCACGGTGCCGTCGCGATGAACGGCGCGTGGATCCTGCTGGTCGTCATCGCCGGGATCGCGGTGACCGCCGTCGCGTCGCGCCGCGACCTGCAGGCCCCGCTCGTGCTCGTCACCGTCGGAGCGCTGGTGTCGTTCGTGCCGGGCCTGCCGAGGCTCGAACTGGATCCGGAGATCATCCTCGGGGTCGTCCTGCCGCCGCTGCTGTATTCGTCGGCCCTGCGGTTCTCGGTTCCCACCTTCCGGCAGTACCTGCCGTCGATCCTGCGGCTCGGCATCTACGCCGTGCTCGTCACGGCGTTCGTCGTGGCGTGGACGGCATCCGCGATGATGGCGGCGCTGACCTTCGGTGCGGCGCTCGCTCTCGGCGCCGTCGTCGCACCGACCGATGCGGTCAGTGCCGTCGCCGTGGGCCAGCGACTCGGACTGCCGAAACGGGTCATCGCGGTGCTGACCGGGGAAGGGCTGGTCAACGACGCCACCGCACTGACCCTGTTCACCGTGGCGATCTCGGCCGTCACGGGCACACACATCCTCGCCGATTCGCCGTTCCTGTTCTTCGTCTACGAGGTCGCGGGTGGCATCGCCGTCGGTCTGGTGCTCGCGTACGCCGTCCACCTGATCCGTGCCCGGATGTACGACTCGCCGCTCGAGACCGTGCTCGGGCTGGTGCTGCCGTTCGCGGCCTATCTCGCCGCCGAGGAGATCCACGCCTCGGGAGTGCTCGCCGTCGTCGCCGCCGGACTGTTCATCGGGCACCGGGCCACCGAGGTCTCGGTGAGCACGCGACTGCAGGAACGCGCGGTGTGGAAGAGCGTCGACGTGGTGCTCGAGACGTTCGTCTTCGCCTACATGGGCCTGCAACTGCGGTTCGTCCTCGACGAGGTCCGTGACAGCGGCACCGATCTGCGCCTCGCGTTGCTCGGTGCGGTGGTGATCCTGCTCGTCGTCATGATCGTGAGGCCCGCGTGGGGTCTGCTGCACTGGGGGCGGCGCGCGCTCGTGCGACGCGCCGGATCCGAACGCCTCGGCCGCGACCAGCTGAACTTCCGGGAACACGTCGTGGTGTCGTGGGCGGGTATGCGCGGGGTCGTCACCCTCGCCGCGGCCGGTGGGGTGCCGGTGGCGATCGCGTCGGGTGCTCCTTTCCCCGGACGCGAGATGATCCAGATCTCCGCGCTGGTCGTCGCCATCGGCACCCTCCTCATCCAGGGTGCGACGATGCCGTGGCTCATCCGCCGACTCGACGTCACCGACCCCTACGAGCGGCTGCGGACCGAGGAACAGATGGCGGTGGCCCGCAGGATCTCGGCCGAGTCGAGCGATCGGGTGCTCACCGAACTCGCCACGCATCCACCCGAGGGCGTGGACCCGGAGATCTACGACAAACTTCTGGCCAAGGCGCGCAAGTCGCTCCGGTCCCGGCAGGAGGCGGAGACCGTCGAGGACACGGCGGAGGACGCCGGAACGCGACTGGCCGCGCTGTTCGACGACATCCGGCGGGCGTCCCTGCAGGCGCGACGCCAGGCCCTCATCGACGCCCGCGACCGCGGTGAACTCGACGACGAGATCCTCCGCGACGTGCTCGAGAGCCTGGACATCGACGAAGCAGCGGTGGAGGAGCGCATCCGCCGCCGGCGTCGGGACGACGGTGCCCGAGGTCGGGACGACGATGTGCAACGGTAGGGACGACAGGGCGCAACGGTAGAATTTCCGCAAGTGAACACCCCGCACGGCCCGGAACAGGTGCCGCACGATCCCCGCACCGAAGTCTCCGTCCGATTCGCTCTCCGGTCGCCTGCTCGTCTGAAGACCGAACTCCTGGCCGGCCTGGTCGTGGCGCTCGCCCTGATCCCGGAGGCCATCGCCTTCTCCGTGATCGCCGGTGTCGACCCCCGGGTCGGGCTGTTCGCCTCGGTGACCATGGCGATCACCATCGCGATCGTCGGGGGACGGCCCGCGATGATCTCGGCGGCGACCGCGGCGGTGGCGCTCGTGATCGCCCCGGTGTCCGAGCAGTACGGGGTGGACCACCTCATCGCGACGGTGATCCTCGGGGGCATCTTCCAGGTGCTGCTCAGCTTCCTCGGCGTCGCCAAACTCATGCGGTTCGTGCCGCGCAGCGTCATGGTCGGCTTCGTCAATTCGCTCGCGATCCTCGTCTTCGTCGCCCAGATCCCGCACCTCGTGGACGTGCCGTGGATGGTCTATCCGCTGGTGGCAGCAGGTCTGCTGGTGCTCGTGTTCCTCCCGAGGATCACCGAGGCCGTGCCGGCTCCGCTCGTCACGATCGTGCTCCTCACCGTCGTGACGGTGGCCTTCTCGCTGAACGTGCCCGACGTTGCGGACCAGGGTGAACTGCCCGAGAGCCTGCCCTCGCTCTTCGTCCCGGACGTGCCGATGACCTTCGAGACCCTCCGGATCCTCGCGCCCTACGCGCTCGCGATGGCCCTCGTCGGCCTCATGGAATCGCTGATGACGGCCAAACTCGTCGACGACATCACCGACACGCGGTCGGACAAGACCCGCGAGGGCTGGGGTCAGGGCATCGCCAACATCGTGACCGGATTCTTCGGTGGCATGGGCGGTTGCGCCGTCGTCGGCCAGACCATGATGAACGTGAAGGTCTCCGGGGCGCGGACCCGTCTGTCCACCCTGGCGGCAGGCGTGTTCCTGCTGATCCTCGTGGTCGCGCTCGGCGACATCGTCGGGCTGGTCCCGATGGCTGCCCTCGTCGCCGTGATGATCATGGTGTCGATCGCGACGATCGACTGGCACAGCGTGCATCCGCGGACGCTGCGGCTGATGCCGCTCAGCGAGACCGTCGTCATGGTCGTCACCGTCGTGGCCACGGTGAGCACCGGCAATCTCGCGATCGGAGTGTCGCTCGGAGTGCTCACGGCGATGGTGCTGTTCGCCCGTCGCGTCGCGCACATGACCACCGTCGAGAAGATCGCCGATGCCGACACCGACGGGGACGGAGGAGTGGACACGCGCACCTATCGGGTGACCGGTGAACTGTTCTGGGCGTCGAGCAACGACCTCGTCCACCAGTTCGACTACATCGGCGACCCGGAGAACGTCGTCATCGACCTCACCGACGCCGACATCTGGGATGCGTCCACCGTCGCCACCTTCGACGCGATCCAGCAGAAGTACGCAGCCAAGGGCAAGACGGTCACCATCGTCGGACTCGACGGTGCGAGCCTCGAACGCCTCCGCAGGCTCTCCGGCCGACTCGGTGGGGAGAACTGACCGCGCATACCGGGAGCGGTGGGTCGATTCGACGTAACGTGAGCGCATGATCGCGATCGAGCTCGCCGCGGTGGTACTGCTCCTGGTGCTGGTCGTGGTCTCGGTGGTGCTGTGGACCCGGCGGGTGGTCACCACACCCGCCGAACGCGCGGTCCACGCGACCCTGCACACGGCGTCCCTCGCGGCGCGCCCCCTGCGCGCCGGGCTCGACGCGTCGTCGGCGAAGGAAGCGGCCCCGCACCTGCGGATGCTGTTGGCCGAAGCACGCGCGGTGGCGCTGCTGGACGAGAACGGTGGCCTGCTCGCCTGGGACGGCCCGTTCGAGGAACTGACGGACGAGATGATCGCCGCCGCGGGCCGGGCCGTCGCAGACAAGCGCCGCGTGCTCGTCGGGCACCACGACCTGCGGCGAGGCCACGGCGACCTAGCGGCCCGCGCACTGATCGCCCAGCCGCTCGTCGTGGAGGACATGGGTGTCGCAGGGGTGCTCGGCGTCGTAACGACCGTCGAACCCGGCCCGGCGCTGCTCGGCGCGATCACCGAGGTGGCGCGGTACGCGTGCAGTCAGATCGAGCTCGCCGAGCTCGATGCCTCCCGTGCCCGGCTCGACCGTGCCGAGGTCCGCGCGCTGCGCGCCCAGATCAGTCCGCACTTCATCTACAACGCGCTCAACACGGTGGCGTCGTTCGTCCGGACCGACCCCGACCGGGCCCGCGAACTGCTGCTGGATTTCGCCGATTTCACCCGCTACTCGTTCCGCGCGGCCGGCGAGTACACCCTGCTCGCCGACGAACTGCGCAACATCGACCGGTACCTGACGCTCGAACGTGCCCGCTTCGGCAATGCCCTCGAGGTGCGCCTGCAGATCGCGCCCGAGGTGCTCAATGTGACGTTGCCCTTCCTCGCTCTGCAACCGCTCGTCGAGAACGCCGTGCGGCACGGGATCGCGGGCAAGGACACCCGCACGGGCACGATCACCATCACCGCGGCCGACGAGGGCACCGACTGCGTCATCAGCGTCGAGGACGACGGCATCGGCATGGACCCGGAACTGCTGCGCTCCGGCACGCTCGACGCGATCGCCGAGAGCGACCACGGCAGCGGAGTCCGCGAGTCCGCGCACGTGGGCCTCGCCAACGTCGACGACCGGTTGCGGGCGGCCTTCGGCAACGACTACGGCCTCGTCATCGAGACCGCGCCGGGGGCAGGCACCCGGGTGAGCATGCGCGTGCCGAAGTTCAGGGCGGGTATCCGGCCGTGAGGAACACCCGGCATGGCACGATGGATTCGCCGTGAACGAGATCACAGACAACCTGACCGTGCTGGCGGTCGACGACGAACCGCCGGCCCTCGACGAGCTGGCCTACCTGCTGCGCGCGCAGGAGGAGATCGGCGTCGTACACACCGCGGGAGACGCGACGACCGCTCTGCGTGTGCTGCGCGACGGAGGCATCGACGCGGTCTTCCTCGACATCAACATGCCCGGGCTCGACGGCCTGGAACTCGCGGGCATCCTGCGCAATTTCGCGGTGTCCCCGGCCGTGGTGTTCGTGACGGCGCACGACGACCGCGCGGTCTCGGCATTCGACCTCGGCGCCGTCGACTACGTCCTCAAGCCGCTGCGGGAGGAACGACTCGCCGAAGCGGTCCGGCGGATCGCCGAACGCAGCCGACCCGCCGCGCAGGCGACATCCGAGACCGGCCAGAGCGACGACGTGATCCCGGTCGAGCTCGGTGGGGTCACCACGCTCGTGCCGCGCTCGTCCGTCCACTGGGTCGAGGCCGAGGGCGACTACGCGCGACTGCACACCGCGACCGGTTCGCACCTGGTGCGTATCCCGATATCGACGCTCGAGAACCGCTGGGCCGACGCCGGCTTCCTGCGGGTGCACCGCTCCTATCTCGTGGCGTTGCCGCTCGTCACCGGTATCCGCAGTGTGGGTTCGGGTCTGGTCGTGTGCCTGCGCGGCGACAGCAACTCCCCGCCCGTCGAACTGCCCGTCAGTCGCCGGCACACGCGGGAACTCAAGGACCGGCTCATCCGCGGTCCGATGCAGTCGTGGACGTCCCGATGAGCACCACCGGCGGCCCACCCCCGCCGCGTCAGAAGGTCGTCCTCGCCGAACGGCGCGGGGCGCGCATGGTCCGCACCCGGGTCGAGGTGCAGCAGCAGACCGAGGTGGGCGACGCGATGGTGCGCGGGCTGGTCCGGGCTCAGCTCGGGCTCGCCCTGCGCGTCGCACTGTTCACGGTGTGTCTGCTGGGCGCCGTTCCGGTGCTGTTCCACCTCGCTCCCGGTCTCGCGGCGGTGACGGTCCTCGGGATCCGCCTGCCGTGGGTGTTGCTCGGTGTGGTCGGTTATCCGATCCTGCTCGGTATCGCGTGGGTGTATCTGCGCCTCGCCGAACGCAACGAGCAGGATTTCACCGACCTCACCGACGATTGACGACCCATGAGCGGATCGATTCCCGTCGTCACCGTCGTCGGTCTTGTCGCCGCGGCGATCGCCACCGTCGCGATCGGTGTGTACGGCGTGCGGATGGCGCGCACCACCTCGGATTTCCTCGTCGCGTCCCGCAGCGTCGGCCCGCGCTGGAACGCCGCGGCCATCTCCGGCGAATATCTCTCGGCGGCATCCTTTCTCGGGGTGGCCGGACTCGTGGCGAAGTTCGGTGCCGACGCCCTGTGGTATCCCGTCGGTTTCACGGCCGGTTATCTGGGTCTGCTGCTGTTCGTCGCTGCGCCGCTGCGACGTTCGGGTGCCTACACCGTCCCGGACTTCGCGGAGTTCCGGCTGGGGGAGAAGTGGCTGCGCACGCTGTCGATGATGGTCGTGGCGATCATCTGCATCCTGTACCTGGTGCCGCAGTTCCAGGGTGCGGGCCTGACGCTCAACATCCTTCTGGGAGTGCCCGACTGGGTGGGTGTTGCGGTGGTCGGGGTGATCGTGGTGGCCAACGTGGTCGGCGGCGGGATGCGGTCGATCACATTCGTGCAGGCCTTCCAGTACTGGCTCAAACTCACGGCGGTCGCTCTGCCGGCCCTGGTCCTCACGCTGCATTTCGTCGGTGACGCCCGGGGCGTCGACGAACCCGTGCCGCCCACCGTCACCGAGACCACCACCGTCGACGTGACGATCGACGTGGTCGTGCAGGTCGCCGAAACGCTTCCCGTCGTGGCGACCGGGGAGATCGACGGCCGGCCGGTCGCGGGTGTCTTCGAACTCGAACCGGGGGAGCACGTCCTCGGGGCCGGAACCGAACTGGTCCTCGACGCCGGGTCGCCGGTGCCGGTGGTGGCCGGTGCGCCGACCGACAACGACACCTGGGCGTCGCCGGGAGCCGGGTTGGGGGCCAGCAGCGAACATCCGCTGTTCCAGGTGTATTCGCTGATGCTCGCGACCTTCCTGGGCACGATGGGGCTGCCCCACGTGCTCGTGCGCTTCTACACCAATCCCGACGGACGGGCGGCGCGCATGACGTCGTTCGCCGTCATCGGCCTGCTCGGGTTGTTCTATCTGTTCCCCACGCTGCTCGGGGTGTTCGCGCGCCTGTACGTCCCGCAGCTGCTCATCACCGGACGTTCCGATGCGGCAGTGCTGTTGCTGCCGGGATCGGTGCTGTCGGGTTGGGGTGGGCAGTTGCTCGCGGCGCTGGTCGCCTCGGGTGCGATCGCGGCCTTCCTGTCGACGTCGTCCGGACTGCTGGTGAGTGTCGCGGGTGTGTTGTCCACGGACGTGTTGCGCGGCCGGGTGCGCGACTTCCGGGTGGCCGCGGTGCTCGCCGGTGTGGTGCCGCTCGTGCTCGCGCTGTCGGTGACCTCCCTCGACCTGTCGCGTTCGGTCGGGCAGGTCTTCGCGATCGCCGCGTCGACGTTGTGTCCGCTGTTGGTGCTGGGGATCTGGTGGCGTGGCCTCACCGCGATCGGTGCCGCGGCGGGGATGGTCGTCGGCGGATTCGTCGCGGGCAGTGCGGCCCTGGCGACCGTGCTGCTGCCGGTCGATCCGTCGGTGGCCTCGGGATGGCCGACGGTGCTCTCCGCCTATCCGGCCGCGTTGAGCGTGCCGTTGGCATTCGTCACGATGATCGCGGTGAGTCTGCTGACGCGTCGCCGGATTCCCAGGGATGTGGGTAGGACGTTCTCCCGCATGCACGTACCCGAGCGGCTCGGCATGGGCCGCGACCGCGAACTCGGCGCGTTCGGTGAACGCGGCCGCGGTCCCGGGGAGAGTCGCCGTTCGTCGCGGTGACGCGACCGTTCGTCGCACGAGGGCACCCCTCGTCGTTCCGCCTCTTGTCTCCTCTGTTCGTGTGACAGCCGTCTCATTAGCGTTGTGATCATCCTCAGCTCACACGACTATCAAGGAGTCGGCAGTGACCACAGCACCACTCAGCGAGAGTGGCGTACCCCAGCAGCGACGGATACCGACGCCGCAGGAGTTCGTCACGATGCAGGAGAGCCCGGAGTTCCAGGAACTGCGCAGCCGTCTGCGCCGTTTCGTGTTCCCGGTGACGGCGTTCTTCCTGGCCTGGTACGCCCTGTACGTCCTGCTCGCCACCTACGCGGACGAGTTCATGGCGACGAAGGTCATCGGCAACATCAACGTCGGGCTGATCCTGGGTCTCGGCCAGTTCGTCACGACCTTCGTGATCACCGCTGTCTACGTGAAGTTCGCCGGCCGTGAGCTGGATCCGCGTTCCGCCGCGATCCGCGAGGAACTGGAAGGACCCCTGCAGTGACCGTTCTCGCGCAGAGTGGGGCCGACGTCGGCAACCCGATCCTCAACATCGCCATCTTCGTCGCGTTCGTCGTCGTGACGATGGGCCTGGTCATCAAGGCCAGCCGCACGACGAAGAAGGCCTCCGACTTCTACACCGGCGGCGGCCAGTTCTCCGGCCCGCAGAACGGCTTCGCCATCGCCGGCGACTACCTGTCGGCCGCCTCGTTCCTCGGTATCGCCGGTGCGATCGCCGTCTACGGATACGACGGCTTCCTGTACTCGATCGGCTTCCTCGTCGCATGGCTCGTCGCCCTGCTGCTCGTCGCCGAACTGCTCCGCAACACCGGCCGGTTCACGATGGCCGACGTGCTGAGCTTCCGGCTCAAGGAACGGCCCGTCCGCATGGCGGCGGCGCTCTCGACCCTCGCGGTGTCGCTGTTCTACCTGCTCGCACAGATGGCCGGCGCCGGCGGACTCGTCGCGCTGCTGCTCGACATCGAGGGCAAGGCCGGCCAGGCCATCGTCGTCGCGGTCGTCGGTGTGCTCATGATCGTGTACGTGCTGATCGGTGGCATGAAGGGCACGACCTACGTGCAGATGGTCAAGGCCGTGCTGCTCATCGCCGGCGCCGGCCTGATGTTCGTGCTCGTCCTGTTCGCGGTACGGGGCAACTTCTCGCAGCTGCTCGCCGACGCCCAGGCGATGGTGTCGAGCTCATCGAACGAGGCCGTCGCGCAGCGTGACGTGCTCGCCCCCGGTGCCAAGTACGGCATCAGCAACATGTCGCAGATCGACTTCCTCTCGCTCGGCATCGCACTGGTCCTCGGCACCGCCGGTCTGCCGCACGTGCTGATGCGCTTCTACACCGTGCCCACCGCCAAGGAAGCACGTCGCTCGGTCACCTGGGCCATCGCCCTCATCGGCGCCTTCTACCTGTTCACCCTGGTGCTCGGTTACGGTGCCGCGAAGATGGTCGGCCCCGACGCGATCCTCGGCGCTCCCGGCAAGGAGAACGCGGCGGCTCCGTTGCTGGCCTTCGAACTCGGCGGCACGCTGTTCCTCGCGATCATCTCGGCTGTCGCCTTCGCTACGATCCTCGCGGTCGTCGCCGGTCTGGCCATCACCGCCTCGGCGTCCTTCGCCCACGACATCTACGCCAGTGTCATCAAGCGTGGCAACGCCACCGAGGACGAGCAGGTGCGGGTCTCGCGGATCACGGTCGTCGTGATCGGTCTGGTGGCGATCGTCCTCGGCATCCTCGCCATGGGACAGAACATCGCCTTCCTGGTGGCCCTGGCCTTCGCGGTCGCCGCCTCGGCGAACCTGCCCACCCTGCTGTACTCGCTGTTCTGGCGGAAGTTCAACACGACCGGCGCCCTGTTCAGCATCTACGGTGGTCTGATCAGCTGCCTCGTGCTCATCGTGTTCTCCCCGGCGGTGTCCGGTGCACCCTCGGCGATGTTCCCGAACGTGGACTTCTCCTGGTTCCCGTTGTCGAACCCGGGCATCGTGTCCATCCCGCTCGCGTTCGCGCTCGGCGTCGTCGGCACTTACGTCGGACGCCGCAAGCAGGAGGACCGGTACAAGCAGGCGGAGATGGAGGTCCGCTCGCTCACCGGTGTCGGTGTGGAGAAGGCCGTCTCCCACTGATCCTCTGCGCCGCGTGGCCCGCTCCCGATCCGGGGGCGGGCCACCGTCGTGTCGGGGTGCCCCGCCGGCGGAACGGACCGTCTACTGTTGCGGACCATGGCGAAACTCGAAGTGTCCACCGACCTTCCGCTCGACCCGCACGCAGCGTGGGAACACGCCTCCCGCCTCGAATCGTTCGGGGAGTGGCTGAGCATCCACGACGGGTGGCGCAGCGACCTGCCGGACACCCTCGCCGAGGGCACCACCCTGCAGTCGGTGGTATCCGTCAAGGGCATGCGCAACCGCGTCACGTGGACCATCGTCGAACTGGACGCGCCGCACCACGTGGTGCTGAAGGGAACCGGCAAGGGCGGCACGAAGTTCTCGATGCGGCTCGCCGTCGCCGCCCGCGGGGACGGTTCGACGCTGTCGATGAAGATCGACCTCGGCGGTGCACCCCTGTTCGGTCCGATCGGGTCGGGGGTGGCGCGTGCCCTGCACGGCGACCTGCAGTCGTCGCTCGACACCTTCGCGCGCCGCTACGGCGGGAACTTGACGCCTCTGGACACGTCCCCGGGAAAGGCGTAGACCCGTAAGGACAACCGCGGCCGGCCGCGGATCGGATCCGTCGCCGAGTGCTCGGTACTCGACGCGAATGCGAGGTCGACGCCCATGTCCGAGGATCACGACCCGGGTACCGGTGGGCATGCCGCCGAATCGCGGTGGTGGGCGTGGGCGGCCTGTCTCGGCGTAATCGCGGCGATCGTGCTGCCGCTCGTGGAAGCCGGTCTGCGAGGTGTCGTCGCGCTGCTGCTGGTCGCGGCGGCCGGCGCAGCCCTGGCCGTCGCCGGGGCCTACTGGTTCCTCACCCACCGGGGCGTGATCCGCGGGGCGGCTCTGGCCGTGACCGTTCTCGCGCCGGTGGTCGTGGTGGTCGTCTTCGCGGCGTCCGGTCACCTGTGGGTCGCCGTCGCGTCGGTACTGCTCGTCGCCGTGGCGGTCGCGTGCGGCCGCCACGCCCTGCGAGACGAGCGCGTGACCCCGCAGCCGGAGTTCCCCGCCCTTCCCGTGCAGCATCCGTTCTTCGTCATGAATCCACGCTCGGGTGGCGGCAAGGTCGTCCGTTACGACCTGCAGCGCAAGGCCGAGGAACTCGGCGCCGAAGTGGTGTTGCTGAGCGGACCGCAGCAACTCGACGTCACCGAACTGGCGGAGCAGGCCGTCGAACGAGGGGCGGACCTGCTCGGTGTCGCGGGTGGCGACGGAACACAGGCCCTCGTCGCGGCGGTCGCAGCGCACCACCGACTTCCGTTCGTGGTGATCAGCGCCGGAACCCGGAATCATTTCGCTCTCGACCTCGGGCTCGACCGGGAGGATCCCGCTGCGGGTCTGGACGCCCTCCGTGACGGGGTCGAACTGCGCGTCGATCTCGGCCGGATCAACGGGCGGCCGTTCGTCAACAATGCGTCCTTCGGGGTCTACGCAGAGGTGGTGCGGAGCCCTCAGTACCGTGCCGACAAGACGGCGACGGTGCTGCAGATGCTGCCCGATCTGCTCGGTGAGCAGGGCAGGCCGGGCCTGCGGGCGCACATCGACACCGAGACCGTCGAGGGACCTCAGACGGTGTTGGTCAGCAACGGTCCGTACGCCTTCGACGACCTGGCAGGAATGGGCCGACGGCCCCGCCTGGACAGCGGCCGGCTCGGTGTCGTCGCGATCTCGGTCTCGAACGCACGCCAGGCGATCGGCCTGTTCCGTCGCACCCACAACCGAGGCCTGTTGCAGCGCACCGCCACAGAAGTGGTCGTCGATGCGGATGTACCGGAGATTCCGGTCGGAGTCGACGGTGAGTCGGTGATGCTGTCGACACCCGTCCGATGCACGATCTCCACCGGAGCGCTACGAGTTCGTGTTCCCCGCAACCGTCCAGGAGCGCGTGTGTCGCCCCCGCACCTCGATTCTGTTCGGTTGCGGAAGATATTGTGGCCGAATTGAACTCTTCGGATCTCACATTCCGGCGTATCCCGCGACTTCAATGGAGGGATGTGCAGATGGATGGCGTATACCGGTGATCCCGTCCTGATGGACGACCTCCTGTTCCGGCCGGTGCACTCCCTGATCGACCAGAGCCTGCATTCCAAGATGGGCGCAACTACCACGAACGGGGACGGCTTCGGCATCGGCTGGTACGGGGAGGGCCCGAGGCCGGCATTGTTCAAGTGCATCGAACCCGCCTGGAACGAGAGCAACCTCCGCGAGCTCGCCACGCAGATCCGTACGCCGTTGATGTTCGCGCATGTCCGCGCCTCGACGGGAACTCCGGTGCAGCGCACCAATTGCCATCCCTTCCGCTACGAGAACAGGTTGTGGATGCACAACGGGGCGGTGCACGGATTCCATCTCATGAAACGGGACCTGGCGATGGCCGTCGATGCGAGTCTCTACGACGCGATCCGGGGATCGACGGATTCCGAGATGCTGTTCTACCTCGCGCTCACCTTCGGCCTCGCCGACGACCCGTTCACCGGCGTCGCGAAGGCCGTCGGTTTCGTGGAGGACATCGGAGCACGCATGGGCATCGAGAATCCCATGCAGGGAACGATCGCCACCACCGACGGCAGCAGCGTCTGGGTGTTCCGGTATTCGACGGAGCGAAAGACACGCTCGTTGTTCTACTCGGCCGACATCAAGGCGATACGGGCGCAGCATCCCGAAGTGGAAGTGCTGTACCAGCTGGGGGACGACACCCGTTTCGTTGTATCCGAACCCCTCCGCGATCTCGAAGGGGCCTGGCTGGAGGTTCCCGAGTCGAGCGCGGGTGTCGTTCGGGGGAGCGACCAGGAGTTCCGGCCGTTCGCGCCGATCTCACCCGTGCGCTCGATGTGATCACGACGAATTCCCCGCTACAGGAGTCACTCCCGCCGAGGGCGGCAACGATCAGGTCGTCGGTTGGTTCTCAGGGTTGCGGGCGGGCCTGATCACCAGTTCCAGAGCGAGCAGTGCCAGTACCGCACCCAGCACGATGAGCGTGACCACGAGTCCGGTGGGATAACGCCAGAACATCACGAGCAGTGCGGCCGCTCCGATGACGACCGATCGGATGGCGATGCGGGCGCGGAAAGCGTTTTCCTCGAAGGGGTTCGGAGAACGTGGCTGTCGCAGTCGCTGAACGGCATCGAGGCTGCGGCCGAACCCACGCCGAACGGTCCGGGCGGAGGGCGAGCCACCGGTGAGGTAGGCACCGAGAGCGATCACCAGTCCGAGCACCGCGACCGCCCGAAGGCTGGTCCGCAGCGGCATCAGCACGGCATCGATGATGGCTGCTGCCGCCTCCGGCGACAGGACGTCGGGCGGGACATCGTCGAGATACAACGATCGAGCGATGATGAGCGCGACCGCCAGAACGAACATTCCTACGACCAGTGCGAGGCCGACCAAGGCGAGTGCGCGTAGGCGACGGCCCGGCGGCGCGACGGCGACTGCGCCGGCAGCAGCGGCGAGGGTGATCCAGGGCAGCACATCCGACATGTTGTCGAGAGTGTTCACGGCTCGCTGCGCCCGGACCAGTTCCGGTGATCGGAACAGGACCAACTGCTTGTCGACACTCGGGATCTTCTCCGCGAACGTGAAACCGCGGTCGAGGAGACGGCCCTTCACGTTGTCGATCACCGTGCCGAGCGAAATACTCACCGTGCCCGAATCGTCGACCGTCACCGACGACGGCCCGACGTTGCCGGTCACCACCGCGACCAATGCGTCGTGGGCGGCGCGGTGGGCCTGGATCCACAGATCCTCGAACTGCTCGCTCTGCACCAGTGACAACACCGTCTCGTTGACGAAGTTCCGCGCCTGTCCGGTGATCACCGGTGCCAGTCCCTCGACGGCGCGGTCGACGCGCGGCGCGTTCTCCGTGGCCGGAACGGCGTCGGTGAGAGCGACCAGAGCGTCGGTCGTCAGACCTTCGACGTCGACGCGTGTGAAGATCTCGTCGGTGACGGAATTCGCGATCTGCGTCTGGATAGCGGGGTTCGAGCCAAGCGGGGCGACGGTTGTCACGTACCGGTCGGTGTCGAGGATCTCGCTGCGCACGAACCGTGCGGTGACCGAGAGGACGGCCAGGACCGCGACCAGCACGGCGAGCAGTGCAACGGCAGCCCAGCGCCAGCCGTGTCTCGCGGGCCGCGGCTCGGGAACGGGCTCCACCCCGACAGCGGCTCGTTCCCGGAGCGCGGCGACTTCCGCACGCAACCGTTCGAGTTCGGCGCGCTCGTCGTCGTCCAGTCGGTCGGGTCGGGGACCTCCACCGCCCGTGCCGATGTCTGTGGTCATCCCTGCATCGCCCCCTTTCGGGGCCGGACCCATTATGCGCCGTTGCCGACAACTCCGGTTGGAATTTGGATCCTGTTCCCTTCAGAAGTGGACTTCGAGTGGTCATACTCGACAGGAGGGGATCTGTTGTCGACGACACCGACGGAAGTCCACTCCCGGCTTCCGCCAACGATCTTTCATCGAAAAGAGGCTTCAGGTGACCGATTCGGATATCGACGAGATGGGCCCGGTCGACTATCTCGTCATCGAATTCCCCGCCGACCGACCACCGAACGGTTCTGCTCTACCGCTGCTGCTCGACCTCGTCGAGCGAGGCATCATCCGGGTGCTCGATCTCGCGTTCGTCCGCAAGGACACCGACGGTTCGGTCGCCGGGATCGACATCTCAGAGGTCGGGCTCGAAGGAGAAGTCGACGTGACGTTGTTCGCGGAGGCGTCGTCGGGCCTGCTCGGCGACACCGATTTCGACGAAGCGGGGGCTGCGCTCGAACCCGGCTGCTCGGCGGCCGTGCTCGTCTACGAGAACACCTGGGCTGCTCCGCTGGCGCGGGCACTGCGTCGCAACGGCGCCGAACTCGTCGCGTCCGGGCGTATCCCGGTCCAGAGCATCCTGGCTTCGCTGGAGAAGCTCGACGTCGAAATGTGACTCGAGCGAACGAAATACACGAGGAGATCGACATGCCAGGACTACTCCGCGGGGTGGCTCGCACCGCAGTCGTAGCCGGGACGGCGACGGCCGTCTCCAACCGCGTCTCCCGTCGGCAGGGAGAACGATGGGCATCCCAGGGCCAGGCCGTCTACGGGCGCCCCGCACAGTACGCACCCGAACCCGAACCCATGCCCGCGCCGCCTCCGGGTGGAACGGACCGCATCGCCGCGCTGAAGGATCTCGCAGAATTGAAGGCCCAGGGTGTGCTCACCGAGGCCGAGTTCGAGAGGGAGAAGGCGCGAATTCTCGCATCCTGAGCCCGAGTCCGGTCTCTGCGTCGAGCGGACACGACCGCTCCCACGCGGCGGCGACGGGTCGAGGAACGAGCTTCATGGGCGACTGGAGGTGCCGTCAGCTCTTCGGGCACGACGTCGACGTCGGGGAGGTCGAGCCGGAATACTGGTCGACCCGTCGGCCGCCGTCGACCTGAGATCGTAACGGTGACGCACTGTATCTGTTGAGAGAGAGCGTATTCCGGGTGTCTCCGGCCCTATCCTCGCGACATGGTCGTCACTGGGCTCCGGAGGCGGAAGGCGTGGCACTCGAGGTCGCGGGAAGGAACGCGGACGCGACGAGTCCGACGAGCCCGATGCACGCCAGTACGATCATCGCGGCCGCATACGACCGGTCCGGCGTGGCGAGGCCGACGACGAGGACGGTGCCTGCCACGGCGGTGCCCAGGGACGAACCCAGATTGGACACGCACCGCGACAAGCCGGAGATCTCACCCTGCTGTTCCTCCGGGAACGCCGACTGCACGACGTTCACGGACGGAGTGAGCATCGCACCCAGTCCGACGCCGATGAGCAACAGGCCCGGGGCGAACGCCCATGCGCTGGTCCATGCACGGACCAGCAGGAGCAGAACCACGATGCCGCCGAGGGTGACGACGAAGCCGCTCATGATGAGGGCACGCTGTGAATGCCGGGCGGCCAATCGTTCCGCCAGCAATGAGGAACCGAGAATGCCGGCGGTAGCGGCGGTGAAGATGATGCCCGTCTCGATTGCGTTGTAGCCGCGGACCACCTGCAGGAATGCCGAGACGACGAACGCGACGCCCATCAGCAGCAGCCACTGGATGTTCTGGGTGACGAGCGCGAGATTCGATGTGCGATTACGGAACAGGTCGGTCGAGAGGAGTGGCACTCTGCCGGCCCGTTCGAAGCGTCGTACGTGCAGGAAGAATCCGACGACGAGCAGGATTCCGATGCCGATGAGGCCGGCGGACACCGAGAGTGCGTTGTCCGCCTGGAGAATCCCCATGACGGTGCAGACGAGACCTGCGGCGGACAGGACGGCGCCGATCCCGTCGAAGGGTGTGGTCGGATCCGGGGGCAGGGGATCCTCGAGTCCTTTGCTCAGAACGACGATGGCGGCGACGATCAGTGCCTGGAAGACGAAGGCGGCCCGCCAGTCGATCGCAGTAGTGATCAATCCACCGATCAGCGGCCCGGCTGCGGCGCCTATCCCACCCATGCCGGTGATCACGCCGAAGGCCCGTGCCCGGGACTTCATATCGGTGAAGAGCATCGTCGTGAGGATGTATACGGGCGGGATGAGCAGTGCGGTGCCGATTCCCTCGAAGATCGAGTTGCCCAGGATCAGGATTCCCATACCCGGTGCTGCCGCGCTCAGGAGGGCGCCCACGCCGTACAGTACGAGTCCGGCGACGAAACACCGCTTGCGACCCCATCGGTCCGTCAGTTTCCCACCCGGAATCATGAAAGCTGCCATGACCAGAAGGAACACGGTGATCGCGGTCTGCACACCCTGCACCGTGGTGTCCAGGTCGACGCTGATGTCGTTGATCATCACGTTCATGTTCGAACCTGCGAAACTGCAGATGAACTGAGCGAGGGCGAGTGGGAGCAACATTCGCCGAATAGGGGCGGAAGGTTTCGCCACCGGATTCTCGGTCATCTCGTACTTCCCGTCGCGAAGGACGTCGCCGAAACTCTGAACGTCATGATCCACCGCGGTGGTGGACGGTGGCGCAGACGAGTCGAAACCGTGACCTTGACCTGATATCCGAGACCGGAGGAAGATCGAAGAACTCGACTCCTCTTCTCGCGAGGTAACGTCATGCTTCTCGAGGACTACGGCTTCATCGGTGACCTGCAGACCTCCGCGCTCGTCGGCCGGAACGGCTCGATCGACTGGCTGTGCATGCCCGCGTTCGACTCCGGGTCGTGTTTCGCGGCCCTGCTCGGCGGCCCGGAGCACGGACGCTGGCTCGTCGCGCCTGCGGCGGAACCCGTGGCGGTCACCCGTCGCTATGTCGACGACACCCTGGTGCTCGAGACCGACTTCGAGACTGCAGAGGGCGCCGTCCGTCTGATCGACTTCATGCCTCGTCGGGGATCGGGTCCACCTCGGCTGATCCGTATCGTCGAGGGGTTGCGGGGCCGTGTGCCGATGCGAATGCACTTGGCGATACGCCCCGATTATGCGGCGGTCACACCGTGGGTCGAGGCGGTGGCCGACGGTGCTGTCGCGACGGCCGGCCCGGACGCCTTCCACCTGTGCACGACGGTGCCGTTGGAGATCCGTGCCGGAACCGTCGAATCCGAGTTCGTCGCCGTGGAGAGCGGCCGATACCGATTCGCTCTGGACCGGTACCCATCCTTCGAACCGGCCCCCGTCGTCGAGGATGCCGAATCCGCGCTTGCACGCGCCGTGGAGTGGTGGCGCGACTGGACCGGCCGGTGCACCTACAAAGGGGCGTATCGCGACGAGGTGATCCGCTCTCTGATCGTCCTCGAGGGGATGACCGACGAGACGACCGGTGCGATCGTGGCGGCCCCGACCACCTCCCTACCCGAAGCGCTCGGCGGGGTACGCAATTGGGACTACCGCTACTGCTGGTTGCGCGACTCGGTGTTGGCACTCGAAGCGCTGCTCGCCGGGGGATACACCGGCGAGGCTCTGGCCTTCCGTGACTTCCTGCTCCGGGTGGGAACGGGTGATCCGGCCGATGTGCAGATCATGTACGGGATCAGGGGAGAGCGTCGACTGACCGAGTTCGAGGTGGAACATCTGCCCGGTTACGAAGGGTCGGCGCCCGTCCGGGTCGGAAACGCCGCAGCCGAACAGTTCCAGCTCGACGTGTACGGCGAGGTCCTCAGCGTGGCGTACAAGGGAGCCGAAGCGCTCGGTAGGATCGAGCCGCACATGTGGCCCCGCTGGCAGGCCGTGATCGAATACGTCGAAGGAATCTGGCAGGAACCCGACGACGGGATCTGGGAAACACGCGGCCCCCGGCGCCATTTCACGCAGTCCAAGGTCATGGCCTGGGTCGTCTTCGACCGCGCGGTCCGGCTCGCCGAGGGATTCGGGCTCGACGCACCTCTCGACCGGTGGAGGCGGACCCGCGACGAGATCCACGACGAGATCTGCGAACGTGGATACGACCCGGTCCGTGGCACGTTCACGCAGTACTACGGCTCCACGGAACTCGACGCCAGCGTTCTGCTGATACCGCTCGTCGGCTTCCTGCCCCCGACCGACGACCGGGTCACCTCCACCATCGACGCGATCCGGAACGAACTCGGTCGCGACGGCTTCGTGTCCCGATATTCCACGACGGATACCGACGACGGGCTTCCCGGGGACGAAGGACAGTTCCTGGCCTGCTCGTTCTGGCTGGTGAGCGCGTTGGCGCTCAACGGCCGGGTCGACGAGGCCCGCACGTTGTTCGAGCGGTTGCTCGGGCTCACCAACGACCTCGGACTGCTCGCCGAGGAGTACGACGTGCCGGCGGGGAGGCAGGTCGGCAACTTTCCCCAGGCGTTCAGTCACCTCACTCTCGTCGGCGCGGCTTGCGCGATCACCGTCGCCGAACGGGCACGGGCAGTGGATCCGGCCGGCGGAGCACCGGCCGTCTGATCCGACATCATCAGAACACCATGTGTCCGTGGGGTATTCACCCACACCGTGCGTGCTGTATGTATCCTGTGGGTACATGCTGTCCCGCATACGCGCCCGTGTTCGTCGGTGTCTGTCCATCGAACGAACCACATTGATGCACTAGGAAATCGGTAGAAATCGTACGAATGTCGCCGATTCGGCGCGGACGCTTCCCCGGACCCGCCGAGCACGTTTCAATGACAGGTGCAGAGGGGCTGTCGGGAGCGCAGGGGATACGCTTCCGCGTCGCTTGCTCCGTCGGGGAAGTTTGCGAACGGTGGCAGGGGAACAAGATGGAACACGGTGTTGTGTTGTGGTTCGACGCCGGTCTGGGTCACGGCTTCATCCGTGACGACGACGGTACGGAGATCCTGGTGCACTACTCACAGATCGATGGGAGCGGCTACCGCTTCCTGACAGGTGGCCAACAGGTCCGATTCGAGATCGGTTACGGGATCTTCGGTCGACAGGCGGTCAACGTGCAGGTGTGCTGACATGCGGAACGTTCGGATGGTGTGATCGTGTAATGGACACACGGGCGAACGAGTGGGCGGAGGAGGCCCACATTCCGGCTGCAACTCCGACCGAGGAGCAGGTGTGGGCCTCGCGGGCCGCGATCGAGCGGGCCACGGGCGTGCTGATGGAGCGGTACGGACTCGATGCCGAGCAGGCGAAAGAGACGTTGCTCCAGGCGTCCCGTCACGCTGCCGTGTCGATGGTGCAGTTCGCGGGGGACGTGCTCACTTCGGGTCGAGCAGGTGAACCCCCCGAGATCCGAGTGGTGCTGGACGCCGCGTCCGCGCCTTCCGGTCTACGGAAGGCCGTCGCCTTCATCGAGTCCGAAGCGGCTCGTCCCATCAGGTTGGCGGACATCGTGGCTGCTGCGGGGGTCGGAGCCCGAGCTCTGCAGTACGACTTCGTGCGCCACCTCCATACGACGCCCACGCGATACCTTCGGTCGGTGCGGCTCGAGCGGGCTCATCGGGAGTTGCAGACCGCCGACCCGCAGCGTGAGACGGTCGCGTCGATCGCGGCGCGGTGGGGTTTCTCGTCGCCCGGGCGGTTCGCGATGCAGTACCGGTCCGTCTACGGAAGATCCCCTCGCGTGACCCGGTCGGACGCGCTGTGGTCCGATCGAACTACTGCCGATCCTGCAGAAAACGAATAGACTGCACCGGAAGCGAACGATGTGTTCGCTGTGGACGCTGCCGGCGGGGCGCGAGACTTCCGACGCAGGGGGTCGGATCTGTCGACCTGCCCTGCCGGCAGAGCCTCGAGTGCCCACATTCGGCCCCGGCGAGGACATTTCGGCGTATGCTCGGAACATCGGTGATCGCCTGTCACCCCCCTGCATAGACGGTCACCGCCGCCGGGTGGATCAGAGGTGGGCCATTCGTGCGATGCCGAACCCTGTCGCCCATTTCCCCCTGCTCGGGTGGCAGGGTTTCGGCGTGCTGCAGGTCGTTCGGCGCACGGGCATCTCACCTCAGCGGTCGGAATCTGTTCCTGCGCCTCGTGATTCCCCGGGATCGCCGTCGTCGTCCCTGTCGGAGAGGTCGGCCGCATAGGGCGCACGGGGCGGAGCGATCTCGTCGAGACGTTCGTTGATCGCGTGGGCGATCAGATCGTGCTGCAGACGGGAGAGGGGGAGCAGGCCGTTGAGATACGCCTCGATCTCCATCCTCCCCACTTCGCCACCGAGCGCGAAGTAGCGGAGCCACAACTCCTCGACGCCGAGTCGCGACGCGCGGAGCGCAGCGATGAGTTGCCGGCGATGCTCGCCGTCGGGAAGATAGTTCATCGCGGCGTCAGACCGTCTCGGTGTGGGTCGACGCGACTATCTCCGCTGCCACCTCCCGTACGGCGATGCGTCGTTGGGCCGACAATTCGAGCAGTCGCTGCACGGCACGATCGGCATCGAGGTTCTCGCGCAGCAGCACGATTCCTTTGGCGGTGGCGATCAGGTCGCGGTCGCGTAGGGCCTGCAGCAACCGTTCCTCGAGCGCTTCGGCTTCCGACAGAGTGTGCATGTTCGCCAACAGGATCGCTGCCTGGTCGGCGAAACGCCCCAGGATGTCCTCACTTTCCGCTGTATAGACATGGGGGCGCGTGGAATACACCTTCAGTGCGCCCAGCGTTCGTCCCGCGTACCGCAGGGGAATACTGAGCGACGCGCTCATCCCTGCCTCCGCCGCCCGAGCGGACCAGTCCGGCCAGCGGGGGTCGTTCCCGAGATCGTCGACCCGCACGGTCACGGAGTCCCGGACCGCAGTCAGGCAAGGACCCTCGCCGAGTTCGTACTGCAGTGCGTCGAGACGTTCGACCAACGGTCCGGTCGCGGCAGAGGTGGACCGGTTGCTCCCCTCGTCGACGAGGGTGAGCCCCGACCCGTCGGATCCGGGCAGGGTGTCCTTGGCGAGCGAGGTGATCGACTCCAGCACGGTGGTCACCGTCTGCTCGGTCATCAGCACTCCCGCCATGCGGGCGAAGACCGCAGCCCACGCGTCGGGAGTCGGACCCTGTGACTCCGCCATGTCCCACCTCCCGCCGCAACGCGGTCGTATACCACCGATGTACCGAACCTACCCTTCCCGAAGCGTCGGCGTTCACGGACGCACAGTCCCGATCGTCACCCTTCGACACCGCACCCGAACGCGTCCGGATTGGCAGAATCCGGAGTATGCCGACCCGGACGATCGACGGTCACCGCATCACCCTGACCAACCTCGACAAGGTGCTGTATCCGAGCACCGGGACGACGAAGGGTGAGGTCGTCGAGTACTACGAAGCCGTCGCCGACGCGATGCTTCCCCACATCGTGGGCAGGGCAGCGACCCGCAACCGGTGGCCGAACGGTGTCGGCGAACAGTCCTTCTTCGAGAAGAACCTCCCCGACCACGCACCGGCCTGGCTCGAGCGCCGCACCTTGCACCACAAGGACCGGCGGGTCACCTACCCGCTGTTCGATTCCGCCGCCGGACTGGTCTGGCTCGGCCAGCAGGCCGCTCTCGAACTCCACGTGCACCAGTGGCGATTCGACGGGGAGAAGGCCGGACCCGCGACCCGCATCGTCTTCGATCTCGATCCCGGCCCCGGCGTGGGCCTTACCGAGTGCGCGGAGGTCGCCCGTCACGTGCGCGACACCGTCGCCGAACTCGGGTGGACGGCCTATCCGGTCACCAGCGGCAGCAAGGGCATCCACCTGTACGTCCCGCTCGACCGGATGTTGTCGTCCTCGGGGGCGTCGAAGGTTGCGAAACAGGTCGCGCGCAATCTCGAGACCACCCTGCCCGACCTGGTGACCGCGACCATGGCGAAATCGGCGCGCGAGGGCAAGGTCTTCGTCGACTGGAGCCAGAACAACAGTTCCAAGACGACGGTCGCGCCGTACTCGCTGCGCGGTCGCGACGAGCCGTGGGTGGCGGCGCCCCGCAGCTGGGACGAACTCGACGACCCCGACCTCGCGCAACTGCAGTTCCGGGAGGTCCTCGCGCGCATCGACGAGTTCGGGGACCTGCTCGCCGGTCTCGACCCGCCCCTGGGCAAGGCCGTGTCCGGCGACGCCCTGGACACCTACCGCGGCAAGCGCGACGCCTCGCGCACCCCGGAACCGGTACCCGACCGCGTCCCCGACGACGGTCCCGGCGACAGGTTCGTCATCCAGGAGCACCACGCGCGTCGCCTGCACTACGACCTGCGGCTCGAACGCGACGGTGTGCTGGCCTCGTGGGCCGTCCCGAAGAACCTGCCGGACACCTCCGGGCGAAACAATCTCGCGGTACGGACCGAGGACCACCCCATCGAATACCTGACCTTCCACGGGACGATCCCGAAGGGCGAATACGGCGCCGGCAGCATGACCGTGTGGGACACCGGCACCTACGAGACCGAGAAGTGGCGGGACGACGAGGTGATCGTCCGGTTCCACGGTGAGAGGGTCGAGGGACGGTACGCGCTGATCCGCACCGAGAAGAACCAGTGGCTGGCGCACCGCATGAAGGACCAGTCGCCGCTGAGTACCGAGTCGGCGTCCGATGCCGAACCGGCCTCCCTCGTCGGCTCGTCGGGGTCCAAGGCCTTCCCGCGCGATCTCGCGCCCATGCTCGCAACGCCCGGTGACGTCTCGGGTCTCGACGCCGAACACTGGGCGTTCGAAGGCAAGTGGGACGGATACCGCGCCATCGCCGAGGTCGAGGACGGCACCGTCAGACTCCGCAGCAGATCCGGACGCGACGTCACCGACGACTACCGGAAGCTCGCCGAACTCGCGACGATCCTCGACGGTCATCCGGCGGTGCTCGACGGCGAGATCGTCGCCGTCGACCGTTCCGGGGTGACGAGCTTCTCGATGCTGCAGCGCGGCGTCAACTACGAGTACCGCGTGTTCGACGTGCTGTATCTCGACGGGGTGTCGCTGCTGCGCAAGACGTACGACGATCGCCGACGCGTCCTCGAGGCGCTCGCCGCTGCCACGGACGGACTGATCGTGCCGGAGCTGCTCCCGGGTGACGGCCGGAAGGCCCTCGAACGCAGCAGGGCGAAGAACTGGGAGGGCGTGGTCGCGAAGCGCCGGGACTCCGTGTACCTGCCGGGCAAGCGCGGAGCGGGATGGATCAAGTCGAAGAACTGGCTCACCCAGACCGTCGTGCTCGGCGGGTACCGCCGCGGCAACGGCAACCGTGCCTCGACCTTCGGATCCCTGCTGCTCGGCGTCTACGACGACGACGGCGAGTTCGTGTACGTCGGCAAGGTCGGCACCGGTTTCGACGACGAGACGCTCCTGTCGGTGGCGAAGGCTATGAAGGGGCACACGAGCCGTACGAACCCGTTCGCGAACGAGGTGCCGGCCGCCGAACGCCGCGATGCGGTGTGGTTGCGGCCCGAACTCGTGGGGGAGGTGCGGTTCGGGGGATGGACGGAAGGGGACCGGGTGCGGCACGCGAGCTGGCGTGGTCTGCGCGACGACGTGGACGCGTCGAGCGTGGTGCGAGAAGAGGAAACAGGCACCGACTGCTAACGTTCGTTCGAAGTCGGGTGATCGGGCATTAGGGGAGGCATCAATGGCCGAGGGCTCGCGTGGCGTCGTCCGTCGGATCGGTTTGGTCGAGGATCACGAGTCGGTCGCGCTCGGGTTCGCCGCGATGCTGGCCGACCAGCCCGATCTCGAGCTCGCGGGTACCGCCACCACCGTCTCGGGTCTGCTCGAGCAGGTCACCGACCTCGACCTCGCCGTTCTCGATCTGCGCCTGTCCGACGGGTCCTCACCGAAGAGCAACGTCGAGCAGTTGCGCGCGGCCGGACTCGAGACCCTGGTGTTCACGGGCGCCGAGAACCCGTATCTGCTGCGGTCGGCCGCCCGCGCCGGTGTGCTCGGGGTGGTGCGGAAGTCCGAGCCCGCTGCTGTGGTGATCGAAGCGATCCGCGTGGCCGCCGCCGGAGGGCAGGTCGCCAGCACCGAGTGGGCCGCGGCGATCGACGGTGATCCCGAACTCGACGACGTGGGCCTGAGTCCGCGGCAGCTCGAAGTACTCGAACTGTATGCATCGGGGGAGAAGCTCGACCGGGTCGCCCGGCTGACGGGCCTCGCTCCGCAGACCGTCAACGACTACCTGCAGCGGATCCGCCAGAAGTACGCGGAGGCAGGTCGTCCCGCGCCCACGAAGACGGATCTGTACAAGCGTGCCGTCGAGGACGGTTGGCTGCCGATGCCCGAACGGTCGGATGTCCGCCGTCGCTGACGAGCCGGCCGGGAGCGCCGGAGAGAAATCGCATGATCGCAGCACCGCGGCTGCCGACCGACTCCTCCGGATGTTCGCGCGATTCGTCGCGATCGGATATCTCTGCTACTTCGCGTTGCTCGTGCCGGAGATCCTCGAGGCGTCGGCACTCGTCGCGTGGTGGTGGACCCCCGCCGCGGCCGTCCTCATGTTCGGATCCGGGGTAGCGCTCGGCTTCGCGTCGTTCCGCGGCACGGTGTGGATGCAGCGGACCGCAACCGTCGACGCGCTCGCCTACGTCGTGATGGTCGCGTTGTGGTTCGTGGCGTGGAACGGGACGAAGATCCCGCAGGATCAGTCGTTGTGGTTCACCGCCTTCCCCGGACTCGCATCGCTCGCGGCGGCGGTCGCGTGGAAACCCCGGCGGGCGTTCGTCCACATGCTCGTCGCGGTCCTGCTCGCGCAGTGCGCGAACCACCTCGTCCGCGACGCCCCCTTCGGGTACTTCCTGGCCCCCGACCTGGCGTTCGCGTTCGTCTTCTCGAGGTGAGCATCCGCGGACGCATGCGCCGCCTGTCCGGTGGACGGGCGGTCGTGCAGTCCGCGCCCGGGGCCGGGACCCGGGTGCTGTTGTACTGGCGGGATCCGGCCGCATGAACACGGCGAACTCGACCGTCTCCGATCTGCTGCGGATGCACAGCCGGCCCGCGCGGGCCTTCGCCGTCCTGTACGCGGTGACCTGCGTGGTGCTCGCCCTGAACACCGCGCCCCATGCCGAGGTCCGCTGGCCCGTCGCGATCGCCGTGATCGTGTGTGTGGCCGCCGCCTACGCGCTCGTCGCGGTGGAGGGCGACCCACTACCGGTACGACCCGCACTGGCGATGACGTTCGCGGGCGCGATCGCGTCGGCGTCGGTGCTGTGGGTGCTGCCCGCCGATCCGGCGCCGCACCCCATCGAGCTGTGGCCGTTCGGGATGTCCACGACAATTCTCGTGTTCATGTGCGTGCGGGGGCGCACGGCGTTCGCCTGGTGCGGGATGCTGCTCATGCTCGTCGTCGCCGCGCTGTGGTCGTATCTCACGGGTCCGGGGATCGCCTACGGGCTGGGACTGACGATCACGAGCGCGGGGCCGGTGCTCATGGGCACCGTCTGCGCCTACACGATCCGCCCGCTCGCGCGGTCGATCTATCTCCTGCGCGCCCGGTCGATGCAGCGGATCGCGGCGGAGTCCGCGGCCGCCGCGGCCCTGGAGGAACGTGATGCCCGTCTGAGCAGTCTCGATGCCTCCGCGCGTCCGTTGCTCAAGCGGATCGTCTCGGGCGAACCTCTCGACGAGAACGAGCGGATCGAGTGCGGACTGGTCGAGGCGCGACTGCGCGACGGTCTGCGTGCGCCCGTGCTCCAGGTACCCGAGGTCGACCGGGCCGCTGCTGCGGCCCGCCGGCGCGGCGTCGAGATCGTCATGCTCGACGACCACGCCATGGACTCGGCTTCTCCCGAGGTTCGGCGCGCCGTCTACCGGGAGGTGGTGGACGTGCTCGATTCGGTGAGCCAGGGGTCGGTGACCGTGCGGGTGCTGCCGCCGGCCCGCGCGGCGATGGTGACGATGCTGGTGAAGGGCGAGGGCGTGCGACGGATCGAGCTCGGGCACGACGGGCAGCAGACCGGTCGTTAGCCGAAGCACCGATGCCCATATTTTCTTGGGCAGAGAAAGATCGGTCTCGGTAGTTGTCGGTTTCAACAGTTACGGTGTACGCACTCGAAACGGAGTTCGTCGGGGGACTCGGTTCGATCCCATGTATTCATCTCGGTAGGGACGCGCTATGACGACGATGCTCGAACATTCCCCGGCACAGAAGCCTGCACCTCAGAAGCCCGCACTCTCGGCTCGCGAGATCGAGATCCTGCGGGCCTGGCTGCTCTGCGAGTCCAAGTCCGAGGCCGCTGCGAGCCTGTTCGTCACCGCAGCCACGGTCAGCACCCACATCGTCCGCATCCGCGAGAAGTACGCCCGCGTCGGGCGTACGGCGACCACGAAGACGGCACTGCTCGCCCGCGCTCTGCAGGACGGTGTGGTCTCCATCGACGAGCTGTGACCCGTCGGCCTGCCACCGCACAGGGTGGACACACGACGGATCCGATGAGCGCGGCCGACCGGATCCACCGGGTCTTCGGCCGGTTCATCAGCGCGGGCTACGTGTTCTACCTGCTGTTCGTCGTCCCCACGGCGGTATCGCAGGCCCACCTCACGGCATGGTGGTGGTTGCCGACGGCACTGCTCGCGATCTTCGGTACCGGGATCGCGCTCGGGGTGGCGACCTTCCTGAGTGATGTCCGGTGGGTCGGACGACTCGCAGCCGCCAACGCCGTCTCCTTCCTGGTCGCGGCGGTCCTGTGGTTCCCGGCCTGGACAGGTGAGGTCTCCACGAACACGGCCTGGCAGGCGCTCTTCCCCGGAGTGGCAGGACTGTCCGCGGCGGCAGCGTGGCGGCCGCGGACGGCGCTCGCCTACCTCACGGCGGTGGTGTTCGTCGTGCAGACCACCAACTATCTGCTGGTGAACACCACGACGGGATACCGCTTCGTCCCGGAACTCGCCTTCGCGCTCATGTTCTGCGGGGTCTTCGCCGCCGCGGCGATCGTCGCCTTCCGCACGGGCGACGTCCTCGATTCCACCGTCGCAGCCACGGAGAGGTCCGTCGTCGCAGCAGCGGCGGCCGCGGCCAGGACGGTCGAACGCGAGCGGTTCGACGCGCTCGTCCACGACCAGGTGATGTCCACCCTGCTCGCCTCGGGTCGCGGCGCATCCGACGGTCCCGTCGCGGCCCAGGCCCGTCGTGCGCTGGAGATGTTCGACTCCCTGCGGCGCGGCGACGACACCGAGAGCAGCTTCGACGCCGACCGGGTGGCGGCCCAGTTCCGCTCGGCGGCCTCCGAGGTGGACGAGGACGTCGAGTTCACGACCACGACGAGCGCCGATGCCGGGCCGCACTACCCGGCCGACGTGATCAGGGCGGTCGGAGCCGCACTGGCCGAGGCCGTGCGGAACAGTGTCCGCCACGCCGGCCCGGGCACACAGCGGGCCGTGCACGTCGACCTCGGGCCCGGATCGGTCCGGGTGGTCGTCCGCGACGACGGCCACGGATTCGACCCCGCCCAGATCGATCCCTACCGGATGGGCATCCGCGCGAGCATCCACGGACGCATGCGCGGTCTGGCCGGAGGCGACTCGCAGATCACCTCGGGTCCCGGGGGCACGACGGTGACGCTGCTCTGGTGCGATCCGGCCGAGCGTCGCGCACCGTGACGACCGCCGAATCGACCCGCGACGTGCGCGACCTGCTGGGGATGCGCACCACGGCCGCACGTGTACTCGTGAGCCTCTACGCCCTGGTCTGCCTCGTGCTGGCGGCGTTCGGCGCCGAGCACACGTCCGCGAGCTGGCCTCCCGCCCTCGCCGTGCTCGTGTGCACGTTCGCGGCGTGGATCGGGTTGGCCTGCATGATCGCGACCGCGACCTTCTGGACCTACGCCACCGGACAGGGGATCGGCCCCGGCCTGTCGCTGTCGCTCGTCAACGCCGCCCCGGTCCTCATGTCCACCTTCTTCGCCTTCACCCTGCGACCACTCGCCGGATCCATCTACCTGCTGCGTGCGATGTCGTTGCAGCGCAGCGCGGAACAGGCGGCCTCGGTTGCAGCGCTCGAGGAACGCGACGCGCAGCTCGACCGGCTCGACTCCCTGGCCCGGCCACTGCTCGAACGGATCGCGACCGGAGAGGTACTCGAGGCGGGGGAGCGACGCGCCGGTGTGCTGCTCGAAGCACGTCTGCGGGACGGGCTTCGAGCGCCGGCCCTGCAGGATCCCCAGGTCGTCGAGGCGGCCGACGCCGCGCGCCGGCGAGGCGTGGACGTGGTGATGCTCGACGATCACGGCCTGGACGGGGTGCCCCCCGACGAACAGGCCCGCCTCCGCCGTGCGGTCGCCGACGAACTCGACTCGGTGTCACACGGTTCCGTCACGGTGCGGGTCCTGCCTCCGGGCCGCCGGGCACTCGTGACGATCCTCGTGCGGGGGGATTCCGTGCGCCGCATCGAGCTGGGTTCGACGTCGCAGGACTAGAGTCGCCTCCCGTGACCGTGCTGAAGTCGTTGCTGCTGTTCGCCGTTGCCGCACTGTTCGAAATCGGTGGTGCGTGGCTGGTGTGGCAGGGTGTGCGCGAACACCGCGGCTGGATCTGGATGGGGCTGGGTGTGATCGCTCTCGGCGCTTACGGTTTCGTCGCCACACTTCAGCCCGACGCGAACTTCGGCCGCATCCTTGCCGCGTACGGCGGTGTGTTCGTGGCGGGTTCCCTGGTGTGGGGCATGGTGATGGACGGTTTCCGGCCGGACCGATGGGATGTCGCGGGCGCGCTCGTATGCCTCGCCGGCGTTGCCATCATCATGTATTCACCCAGGTGACGACGCATCCGGCACCACCTCGGTGACGAGGCATACGGCACAACTCGGCCGGATGCCTCGTCCGGGCGTCACGGCACCACGACGCTGCCGACTGCGGGGGTCGAGTTGCACAGCGGTCCACTGCCGAGATTCACCGAACCGAAGACCGTCGCCACGACCTCACCCGGGCCGGTGTCGACCAGCGTCGACAGGTTCGGGTACGCACCGCCGAGATCGACGATGCCGGCGCGGCCGTTGTTGCGGTTGAGCCACGCGACGCTGACCTGTCCGGCCGCCGGGACCGGCCACAGGGCCTCCCGCGTGGAGAACAGGACGTGGCCGCCGGGGATGCCCTCGTCCGGTCCGGGTTGCGCCGTGACCGAGGTGAACGACGCCAGGCTGCCCTGGTTGATGCAGCCGATGGTGATCGCCGTGCCCAGGGGCTGAGGGGGTGCAGCGGTGGCCACACCGGTGAATGCGATTGCGGCGGCGACGGGTGCCGCGAGGGCGAGAACTCGACGTGGAATTCGCAGTGCAGGCATGGTGCTGCTCCTCGGAAAGGGAAGGTCACGTCCGGGAGCCGACCGCGGCGAGGGGTACCGCGGCGCGTCCCGCGCACCGATGACGTGCGTGAGTCTATCGAGACACCGAAGTCCCAGGAGGGGTTTCGGTCTCGATCCGATACAGCGCGGAAGCATTGCGGCGCAGTACCGCGTCGGCGAGCTCGTCGCCGAGCACGTCCTCGACGAGCGTGATGTCGCTGTCCCGGAACGGTCGCGGTGCGCGTGTCGACGGCAGGTCGGTGCCGAACACGAGTGCACCGGGATTCACTTCGGCAACGGCGCGAAGTGTGTCGGCCACCGGGAGATCGACGCGTCCGAACCCTGTTGCCTTCACGTGGATACCGCTCTCGACCAGCCGCAACAGTGACGGCAGGCCGTCCTGCGACAGTCCCAGGTGATCGATGGAAACGGCGGGCAGAGCTGTGATCGTCGTGTGCAGATCGGCGAGATCGCGCGAGTCGATGTACAACTCGGCGTGCCAGCCGACGAGATCGTGGACCCGCCTGGCGAGCCGGTCGAGGTCGGACAGTGTCGCCGATCCGCCCCGGCGGACGTTGAACCGCACGGCCCGCACTCCCGCCGTGTCGAGCCGGGTGATCTCGTCGTCCGAGGCAGTGGCCGGAAGTTGTACGACGCCGACGAAAGTGGGCCCGAGCCGGTCGAGTGCGTCGAGGAGATAGCTGTGGTCGAAGGCCTGGAACGAGCCCGACACCACCGCCCCGCCGGTGACGCCCAGATGCGCGACCCGCGCGAGATAGTCGTCGACCGTGAACGGTTCGGGCAGATAGCCGTCGTTCTCGACGGGGGGGAAACGCGGATCGATGATGTGCAGGTGGGCGTCGAACATCTCCCCACGATAGGAAGCTCGGTCCGGGCGGGACAGGGTTCGGATCAGCGGGAGTTCACTCGCGGCGGCGGTGCGCGGTGTGACGGCGGAGGAGGGACTCGGCCAGTTCCGCCACGAGGCCCCGTGCCTCGGGTGGTCCGACGATCTCGATGTGCTCACCGAACTGCAGCAGTTGCCGCACACCGTCCATCGAGTCGTAGGCCACCGTGATGCGCGAGACGTCCGGTCGCGGTCCTGCGGTGCTTCCGCGCAGGCGGGCACCGAGGATGCGCCGGGCGAGGTCGAGGCGGTTCGTCGCGAGATCGGCGGTGACGACGACGTCGTCGCGTCGTTCGAGGGCGTCGCCGAGCTCGCGTGCCAGGGCCGGCAGGGTCCGGCCGGGGGACAGGTGGCGCGGCCGGTCGAGCACCTTCCACGCACTCAGGCGGGTCAGTGCGAACAACCGCGGTCGCCCCTCGTCGTCGGCCACGAGATACCAACGGCCGGCGCGGGAGAGCACACCGTAGGGATCGACGACGATCTCGCGTTCGTCGCGGTGCCCGCTCGACCGGTACGTGATGGCGAGTCGCCGTCCGCGCCGCAGGTCGCGGGTGAGCGCAGCGACGTCGGCCCGGTCGTCGGCGGCGAACCATCCCCGGTTGTCTACGGTGACCACCTCGGTCAGCGGCAACAGGTCGTCGTCGCGTGTGGTGGTGGGCGTGCGCCGGGCGCGTGCGGTGAGCTTGTGAACGGCGTCCCGCGCGGCGGTGTCGACACCGAGTTGCCGGGCCCGGCCCATGTCGACACCCAGGGCGCGCAGGACGTCCACCTCGGACGCGGTGAGGCGGTTCAGGTCGGTCTGCCGGCCGGGGATCATCACGATGCCGCCGTACCTGCCGCGTTCGGCGACCACCGGAAGGTCCGCAGCAGCAAGCGTTTCCACATCGCGTAGCACGGTGCGCTCGGAGACGCCGAACTCCTCCGCGAGTTCGGCGGCCGTGACCCGTCTGCGGGCCTGCAGGACGACCAGCATGCTCAGCAACCGCTGCGGCCGGTTCATCGAATGTCGGATCTCCTTCCGAAAACACGACAGGAACTGTCAGGTTTCGGTGTCACGGTAGTTCCCGAAGCCCTTCACATCCACACATGATCCGAGGAGATGTCGATGACCGTGTCGTCGCCCAACCTGTTCCTGATCTACGTGACCGACGTCGAACGCGCGACCCGCTTCTACAGCGACCTGTTCGACATGACCCCGCAGATGACGACCCCGCGCTACGTCTCCTTCGAAGTGGCGCCGGGAGTGCTGTTCGCACTGTGGTCGGGTCGCGCCGGGGCCGTGGACGCGAACGCGCCGCGGTTCTCGGAGGTGGGCCTGATGGTGCCCGGCTCGGCCGCCGCCGTCGACGCGATCCACGACGAGTGGGTCGGCAAGGGAGTGACGGTCGTGGAGGCACCGCACGACGAGGTGTTCGGACGGACGTTCGTGGTGTCGGACCCGGACGGGAACCTCATCCGCGTCTCCCCACTGGACTGAGTCCCCGCTCGACGGAACGATCTACGACGCCTCGCGCATCGTGAGCCCGCCGAGTTCGACCGTGTACGTCTGCGACGCCTCGTCCCACCACACGGAGTAGGTGGTGGGGTAGAGGCCCTCGCGCTGGTACGCCTGGGGCAGGCGGAGTTCCTCGTGGTGCGCGGGCCGCGTCGCGAGCCACTCCCGGCTCAGCATGGGTTCGATGAACGCCTGCCGCCCGTCCCACGTGCCGTAGAGCACGGTCTCGGTGAGGTGGTGTCCCGCTGCCGGGTCGTGCTCGGCCTCGGTGGTGTCCACCCAGTGCAGTCCCATGCCCGCGACGGTGGACGTCAGCGGATCTCCGGACGGTGCATACCCCTCCGGGATGTACCGCGGGTCGGGCACGCGGGCCGCGGCGGGGATGTAGCCGGGGGCGAAGGGATGGATCGACTCCACCGTGGGCCTGTCCAGCAGATAGAAGTGGACGTCGAAGTGCGGGACGTCGAAGCCGTGCTGGGGGTCGTGGCCGTGCGAGTTCCAGTCGACCGTGACGTGGTCGAACGCGGTGGCGGCCGCTTCCTCGGGCAACTCGAGCACGTAGGCCTCGGTGACCGGCAGCAGAGCGCTGGGCAGGTCGTCGAGTGCGGCCGCGTCGAGTCGCACCCCGATGGTGGCCGGCGTGCCCTCCTCGTCGACGGTGACGTACGTGCGGGCGTTGCCCGCGCCGACCGGATGGGCCGGTCCTTCGACGAGGCCGGAGACACCCCCGGCCCCTGCGGGGGCGGGAGTGACGAACAATCCGAGGACCGCCGCCGAGACGATCACGGCGAGATGTCGGGCACGAGGCCGAATGTCCATGTGGGGTCCTCGATTTCCGTCGTCGTCGAGCGGCATCGTTGTGGATGCTAACTGTCGCGCGGACGGCGGAGGGCCGACTAGATCGAACCGTGATGCGTGGACGGGACGGTGCCCGTGACGTTCGGGGTCCGGGGCCCGGGGGTGCTCGTGGAGGCGGCGGACCCGATGTGTGCCCCCGGCAGGATTCGAACCTGCGACACCCGCTTTAGGAGAGCGGTGCTCTATCCCCTGAGCTACGGAGGCGTCCGGCCGGGCGGAGCCGGCCTTGGCGCGTTGTGAGTGTAGCCGCCGGGCGTGTGCCGTAACCAAGCGCCCGCTCCCGAGGCTCCCGAGGCGGTGCGTACGACCTGCAGGTTCCCGCCGATTGAGATCAAGGAAAGGTAACACTGGCCTTTCCCTATACCGTTTTGTTACCTTGGGTCGCCAGGAGCGGCCGGGGGATACCCGGTCGAAGTCGGGACGAAACAAGGGACACACTGTGGGACGCCATCAGCGCACACGCGAAGACGAAGCATTCGACCTCGAGACGATTCGCGTGCCGTCCTCCGGCAAGGGCCGTCACCGCGTCGAGCCCACCGGTACGTCCGCTCCGGTCAAGGCCGCCACCGTCGCCGCTGCCACGGGTGCCTTCTTCGCCGTCGGCTCGCAGATCGGCGCGGGCACCGCTGCCGCGCATCCCGGCCACGACCACGTCCAGGCCGAGGCTCCCTCGCCCAGCCTGCCCTTCGAGCTTCCCGCGGGCCTGCTGCCCGAGGGTGTCGAGATCCCGGCCATCCCCGGCATCACCACCCCGGCGGAGCAGGGCGCGCCCGAGCTCCCGGCCGAGGTCACGAACTTCCTCGACCAGTTCTCCGGTCCCAGCTGGCTCGACCAGCTGAACCCCGGTGCTCCCTCCGCTGTGCAGCCCGTCTCCGGCACCCTCACCTCCGACTGGGGTCCGCGCTGGGGTGCACACCACGGCGGCATCGACATCGCCGCTCCGCTCGGCACTCCCATCAAGTCCGCAGCCAACGGCACGGTCCTCGACGCCGGACCGGCCTCCGGCTTCGGCCAGTGGGTCCGCGTCCTCAACGACGACGGCACCACCGCCGTCTACGGTCACGTGAGCAGCTACCAGGTCTCTGCCGGTGAGCGCGTCAACGCGGGCCAGCAGATCGCCACCGTCGGCAACGAGGGCTGGTCCACCGGACCGCACCTGCACTTCGAGGTCTGGGACACCGAAGGCACCAAGATCAACCCCAACGCGTGGCTGAGCGATCGCGGCGTCGTCACCGACTGGGGCGGATACCGCGCCGTCTGATCCGACCCGCGGTATTCGATCCCACCCGACGGCGCGCCGTCGGCCCACCCCCGGCACCCGCGCGCGCTAGGCTTGGCTCGACAGACCGCGCGCCGACCCGGGGGTTCCATTGGGAGCTGAGATATCCGCTCGTTCGTTCACCGGGGAAGACCGGCGGATGTTCCGGAGCAAGGTTCGCGACTGCATGAAGGCGCTCGAACGGATGCTTCGAGAGGGCGTCTTCGTCGACGTGCACTCGTCACCCGAACCGCATCTCGGCATGGAGATCGAGTTCAACCTCGTCCGCGACGACATGTCGCCCGCGATGTCGAACCTCGAGGTGCTCCAGGCGATCGACGATCACGCGGTCTTCCAGACCGAACTCGGACAGTTCAACGTCGAGATGAACGTCGAGCCGCGACGTCTCACCGGCGACGAACCCTTTGAACTCGAGGAGTCGCTGCGGTCCTCGCTGCGGCGCGCCGACGAGCGGATGCACCTGCACGACGCGCAGCTGGTCATGATCGGCATGCTGCCCACACTCGAACTCGGCGATCTCGAACTGGGCCGGATCACCGCCAATCCCCGATACGAAGCGCTCAACGAGCAGATCTTCGCGGCGCGCGGTGAGGACATCGAACTCGATCTCGACGGTGTGCCGTTGCCCGGCACCGATGTCGTGGAAACCCTTCGCGCAGACATGAATTCGGTGGTTCCCGAGGCTGCCTGCACGTCTCTGCAGCTGCATCTGCGGATCGCTCCCGAGGATTTCGCGACGCACTGGAACGCCGCCCAGTGCCTGGCCGGAGCGCAGGTCGCGCTCGCGGCGAACTCACCCTTCCTCGCCGGCAAGGCGCTGTGGCACGAGAGCCGGATCCCGTTGTTCGCGCAGGCCACCGACACGCGACCGCTCGAACTGCGGAACCAGGGCGTCCGTCCCCGCGTGTGGTTCGGCGAGCGGTGGATCGACTCCGTCCTCGACCTGTTCGAGGAGAACTCCCGCTACTTCACGGCTCTTCTGCCGGAGGTCTCGGACGTCGATCCGATGGCCGAACTCGACGCCGGACGGGTTCCCGAACTGCGTGAACTGCAGATGCACAACGGCACCATCTATCGATGGAACCGGCCCGTCTACGACATCAGCGACGGCCATCCGCACCTGCGCGTCGAGAACCGTGTGCTCCCGGCAGGACCGACCGTCCTCGACACCATGGCCAACGCCGCCTTCTATTACGGGACGCTGCGCGCCCTGGCCGACTCCGACGAGCCGATCTGGCGCGACCTCAGCTTCGACGCCGCCGAGCGGAATCTCGTGCTCGGCGCGAAGTTCGGGCTCGACGCGAAGCTGTACTGGCCGCGCACCGGATGGGTCGGCGCCGACGAACTCGTGCTGCGGTGCCTGTTGCCGCTCGCACACCAGGGCCTCGAGGCCTACGGGCTGTCGGCGGCGGTCCGCGACCGCTATCTCGGCATCGTCGAAGGGCGTGCGCTGACCCGGCAGACCGGAGCGGCATGGCAGCGACGGCAGGTGGCCCGACGTGAAGCCGCCGGCGAGAACCGTCGCACCGCCCTGCTCGGGATGATGAAGGACTACGTGCAGAACATGGCCTCGGGTACTCCCGTCCACGAGTGGGAGTGACGACCCTACAGTTGCAGGGTCCGCGTCACGGCCACCGTCGGTTGGACGACGACGCGATCGGCGGGCGGATCGAAGCCGGGTACCTCGCCGAGATCGTCCCCGAGATCGGCGACTCGGACACCGAGACGGCTCTCGAGCATGCTCAGTGTCAGTTCCACCTCGATCCCGTCGGGGCCGGGAGCCCAGAACAGGAAGCCGAAGTCGTCGGACGGTTCGGCGCGGAAGCCGTCCACCGTCGCGCCGTGGACGTGGGCGGTGGTGTTGTCGATCCACAGTCCGACGGCCTGGGCGTCCCTCGGTGAGCTCAACCGCAGTCGAATCTTCCGGGCACTTCCGCCGGTCGTGTCGTCGAGGATCTCGACCTCGGGCGCCTCGAGATCGGCGACCGGAGCGGGTCCGTGGTACATCGGACGGTGATCCCGCCACGGGAAGGCGGTGGGGAGCGGCTCGGGGCCGCTGGTGAGCAGGCCTTCGCTCCAATCGGATCGCGGGCCGTCGGGCGATCCCCACACCGCGGCGCCCCGATCGGCGTCGAGCGAGTACCAGAGATATTCCTGCCGGGGATCGGTCGCACCGTCCCGGTTGAGGTAGCCGGCGAGCAGCGTGGCCACCAGGACGATCGCGATCGTGCCCGTTGCGGAGACGACGAGCCCACGGGTGGTCGACGGGAACGGCTCGCACAGCGGGAGCACCGCCGCGAACGTGAAGGCGACGAACACACCGGCCACCGGCGCCCCGTAGAGGAGTCCGGCGTCGAAGGACACCAGCACGGCGGGCAGGCCGAAGATCAGCGACCCGAGCGCGCCCAGCGTGATCGCGACGAGCGGCCACACCGTGTCGCGCTGCGGGAGGAGCAGCGCCACCAGCAGACCCAGCGCCGCCGGCAGGACGAGTACGAGCAGCGTCAGAGGCACACCGGCGAAGGGGATGCCGGCGAGCGCGAGCACCGCGACGAGCGTGAACGCTCCGCACGTGAGCGCGGCGGCCGGACGGTCGCGACCCCACCATGATCGCGCGACCAGCAGGACGCCGAGGGCCGCGACGACCGCCGCGAACTGGAAGACACCCGGCCGGTAGGGCTCGTCGGCGACCGGCGCGGCCGTGCCCGGATCGACGGTCTGCACGATCCACCACGGCAGCCACGCCGCGCCCGCCGCGAGCACGGCGGCGAGCAGGGCCACGGCCACGGCTGCGCCGACCTGCCAGGCAGACGTCTCGCCGCGGCGCACCCGCAGTACGACGATCGCCCCCACGGTTCCGGCCAACGCGATCGCCCCGACGATCTCGGCCCAGCGCGGAATGTGGAGAAGTCCCCAGGGCGCGGTCGTCACGACCTGGTCGCCGCCGTCGTCGACGGCCGTGAGATCGGATCCGGCGAGCGTGCGGGCGGTCGCGAGGGAGGTGTCGCCCATGTGTTGCAGCGACGTCCGGCTGAGACGGTCGGGGGTGTCGAGAGGGCTGTGGTAGTACGCCGAGCCCGCGGAGATCGCGGTGTCGAGGGCGTGGTGGCCGTGTTCGGCGAAGCGTCGGAAATCGGTGTCGTTCGGCAGTGCCTCGAAGATCAGCTCGGTGAGGGAGTCGGCGTTCGCTCCCGGCGCTCCCGCGAGGCTGTCGATCAGGACGCCGTTCGGTGAGGTGATCCGGAAGGTCGTCGGAGTACCGGCGTTTCCGCGCGCCTCGTGGTTGAGCACGACGACGGGACCGGCCCGCACCGACTCCGCGCCCACGAACCGGTGGGCGCCGAGCAGACCGTTCTCCTCACCGTCGGTGAGCAGGACGACGACGTCGTTCCGTGGGGGAGGACCGGAATCGATGGCACGAGCGACCTCGAGGACCGTGCCGACGCCGATCCCGTCGTCACCCGCGCCGGGGGAGCCCCGGACCGTGTCGTAGTGTGCGGCGAGCACGACGGTGCCGGTGGGGTCGGTACCGTCCCGGGTCGCCACGATGTTCTGCACGCGGGCGCCGCGTTGGGTCGCCTCACCGGACCGCGCCATCCATCCGACACCGGAGTCGACGCGGGTGGACCACCCGAGTTCCTCGAGGACGGCGACGAGATGGTCGCGGGCATCGGCGTGGGCGGTCGATCCGAGCGGCCGTGGGCCGGTGGCGATCGCGTCGATGTGTTCGCCGGCGCGGGCGGCGCTGAAGACGTCGGCGGGGGCGTCGGTTCCGAGCGGCTCGTCGGACCCGGGGAACAGGGCGACGAGGCCCGCCACGAGGAGGACTCCGATCAGTGCGAGGACACGGCTACCCAGTGCCGTGAATCGGCTGCGCGGGGACCGGGCCGGGTGGCGAACAGCCGCGGCGGAGTCCATGGGTGCAGCCTAGCCGCGAATGCAGCGGTGCCCCGGCAGACTCGGCCGGGGCACCGCGATCGGATCCGATCGATCAGGAGGCAGGCGCCCAGCTGTCGGGTCCGAACACCTCGTAGTGGATGTTCTCGGCCGGGACGTTGCGCTCGATCAGGGCCTCGCGCAGCGAGAGCATGAACGGCAGCGGACCGCACAGGTAGGCCTGGGTCTTCGGGTCGAGCGGCAGATCGGAGATGTCGGCGCGCCCGACGCGGACCGTCTCGAGCGGCTGGCGGTTGCCGAGGTCCTCGTACCAGCGGTACAGCTGGGCCGACGGGATCTTCTCGGCGAGCGTCTCGAGCTCGCGGCGGTGGGCGTGGCTCGCGACCGAGCGGTCGGCGTGCAGGACCGCGACGGGACGCTCGTCGCCGATGCCGGCGAGGTGATCGAGCATGCCGATCATCGGGGTGCATCCGATACCGGCCGACGCCAACAGGATCGGAGTGTCGTCCTCGGTGAGCACGAGATCGCCGAAGGGAGTGGTGACCTCCAGTTCGTCGCCCTCGAAGACGTTGTTGTACAGGAAGTTCGACACCTCACCGGCGGGAAGCACGGTGCCGTCGGGCGCTGTGGTCTCGAGGACCCGCTTGACGGTGATGCGCCAGTCGCCCTTCGCGGGTGCGCTCGACAGGCTGTACTGACGGATCTGGCGGGCACCGTCGGGGAGGTGGACGCCGACCGACAGGTACTGGCCCGGACGGAAGGCGGGCAGCGGGGAGCCGTCGAGCGAGGTGAGCACGAACGAGACGGTGTCGGCGGACTGGTGGACGCGGTCGGCCACGCGGACGGTGCGCCAGACGTCGCCGGCCTCGACACCCGCGGCCCGGTACAGATCGGCCTCCATCGAGATGAGCGTGTTGGCCATCAGCCAGTACAGCTCGTCCCACGCCTTCGCGACCTCGGGAGTCACTGCGTCACCGAGGACTTCGACGATCGCCTCGAAGAGGTGCTTGTGGACGATCCAGTACTCGTCGGGCTTGATGCCGAGCGATGCGTGCTTGTGGGCGACGCGGGACAGGATCGCCTCGACACGAGCGGGATCGGGATCGAGCTGGAGCGTCGCGAAGGCCGCGATCGATCCGGCGAGTGCCTTCTGCTGCTCACCCTGCTTCTGGTTGCCGCGGTTGAACAGATCGCGTTCGAGTTCGGGATGGGCGGCGAACATCTTGCTGTAGAACAGCGGGGTGATGTCGCCGATGGCGGCTCCCACCGCCGGGAGGGTTGCGGCGATGACGTCCTTGGACTCGGGTGAGAGCGGCATGGTGTGTCTCCTCGTGTGTGTCGTGACAGGCTGCACCGGCGGCATCGCCGTGAGTCGGCGGCCGGTGGGTGGTTCGAGGGTGAGCAGGACCGGACCGGCGTCAGGGGTCGCCAGGTCGGCGATCGTGACGTCGTCGAGGGCGGCGTAGAAGGCGTCCTGTGCGGCACGGAGCCGGGAGCGGAGGCCGCAGCCGCGACGCATGGGGCACGGCTTCGCTCCTTCGCACTCGACGACCTCTTCTTCACCTTCGAGGGCTCGGGTGAGCCAACCGAGGCTCGCCGTGCGGCCGAGTTCGGTGATGGTCAGACCCCCACCGCGTCCGCGGCGGGTGGTGACCACTCCGAGCTCGCCGAGTCGGGCGACGACCTTCGTCGTATGTGCGTACGACAGATCGAGCCGGTCTGCAATCGTTCTGGTGCTGGGCATACTCTCCGCCGGGGTGGCGACGAGATGCATCACAACTCTCAGTCCTAGATCGGTGAACCGGGTGAGTTGCATGGCTTCACGGTAGTAAATTCGCATCGCGGATGACAATTTAATGTGACGCAGATCGCTGTGGTCGGAATGCATTGCGAACAAAGGAATCTCGACTCGATGACCAAAGTCCGTATCCGGGCGTACCGGATCGGGCTAGCCTCACGGTTGTGAAACCTCTCGGTGAAGCACCCCGCGACCACAACCACGTGACCGTCGGTGTGGACGGTTCCCCGGCCTCCGAGCGGGCGGTGAGATGGGCGGCGGCCACCGCAGCCGGCCGGAAGATCTCCCTGCATCTCGTCCACGCGGTGGACTTCGCACCCTCCGGCTGGACGAAACTTCCCTTCTTCCGTCCCTCGCAGGTCTTCGAGTGGAGCGAGGTCGAAGCCCAGGCGCTCCTGCAGGAGGCCGCGGAGACAGCCGAGGCGGTCGCGCCGGATCTCGAGATCACCGCCGAACTCGCCCTCACCGGCAGCGCCAAGTGGCTCGTCGAGCTGTCCCGCACGTCGCGGATGATCGTTCTCGGCGCCACCGGCAGCACCAAGCTGGGGGAGGCGTTCCTCGGTTCCACCCCGGTCTCCGTCGCCGGTCACGCCGAATGCCCGGTCGTCGTGGTGCGGGGACCGGAAGGGTCCGTCCCCGACGAGCGACCCGTCGTCGTCGGCGTGGACGGCAGCCCCGCGAGCCGCCACGCGGTCGACCTGGCGTTCGAGGAGGCGTCCTGGCGCAGGGTCGACCTCGTCGCCGTCCACGTCTGGAGCGACCTGAAGGTCGGGGAGATCGACGAGTCGCCCCTCGACTTCGATCCCCGCGCGTTCGAGGAATACGAGCACTCACTGCTGTCCGAGTGCCTCGCAGGCTACGGCGAGCGCTATCCGGACGTGACGGTGCACCGCAAGGTCTACGTCGACGGTCCCCGCGCCCACCTGCGGTCCTGGAGCGGGAAAGCCCAGCTCGTGGTGGTCGGTACCCGAGGCAGGGGCGGCTTCAAGGGGATGGTGCTCGGCTCCACCGGAAACGCACTCATGCGCGAGGCGCACTGCCCGGTGATGGTGGTGCGACCGGTCACCTCCTGACGGCGGTAGTGTTCGGGGGCACGTGGACGAACGCGCCCCGAACGGGGGTGTGCAGCAGGAACGAAGGTGGCGCATGCGCATCGGAATGGGACTGAACTACAGCGGAGGTTTCGCGGAGACCGCGGCGGAGGTGGCCGATCTGGAGAAGGCCGGCCTCGACATCGTGTTCGTGCCCGAGGCCTATTCGTTCGATGCGGTGAGCCAGCTCGGCTACCTCGCGGCGAAGACCTCCCGCGTCGAGCTCGCCTCCGGCATCCTCCAGTTGTTCACCCGGACACCGACGCTCACCGCCATGACGGCGGCCGGCCTGGACTTCGTCTCCGACGGCCGCTTCGTGCTCGGTATCGGCGCCTCCGGCCCCCAGGTCATCGAAGGTTTCCACGGCGTTCCCTACAACGCGCCGCTGGGTCGCACGCGCGAGATCGTCGACATCTGCCGCCAGGTGTGGCGTCGCGAGAAGGTCGAGCACCAGGGCAAGCACTACCAGATCCCGCTGCCGGCAGAGCGCGGCACCGGTCTCGGCAAGCCGCTGAAGATCATCAACAAGCCTGTGCGTGAGCGCATCCCGATCATCATCGCCTCGCTCGGCCCGAAGAACGTCGAGATGACCGCCGAGATCGCCGAAGGCTGGCAGCCGCTGTTCTACTACCCGGAGAAGGCCACCGAGGTGTGGGGCGAATCGATCGCCAAGGGCAAGGCCAAGCGCGATCCGGCACTCGGCGACCTGCAGATCTACGCCCAGACCCCGCTCGCGATCGGCGACGACGTCGACCACATGCTCGACTGGGTCCGCCCCATGGTCGCGCTCTACGTCGGCGGCATGGGTGCCAAGGGCAAGAACTTCTACAACGACCTCGCGATCCGCTACGGCTACGCGAAGGAAGCCGAGACCATCCAGGAGCTGTACCTGGCCGGCAAGAAGGAGGAAGCGGCCGCGGCGGTGCCTACCGAACTGCTCCGCTCGATCTCCCTGATCGGCTCGGAGGGCTTCGTGCGCGAGCGTGTCGCGGCCTTCGCGGAGGCCGGGGTCACCACTCTCAACGTCACCCCCTTCGCGGCCGACACCGCAGGTCGCGTGCGACTGATCGAACAGCTGCGGCAGATCTGCGGCTGACCCACCGAGAAAGGTTCTGCGTGCGATGACCGAGAACAAGCCGATCGTCGTGGCCGTCGACGGATCCGACGCGTCCACGACCGCGGTGAACTGGGCGGCACGGGCGGCTGCGATCCGCGGCCTGCCGTTGCGCATCGTCACCGTCGTGCACATCCCCGCCTTCTACTACTCCGAGCCCTACCTCGCGCAGAGCTTCCACGAGGAGATGAAGGCGACGGCCCGTGACCGGCTCGACAATGCGGCCGTGCTCGCCCGGCAGATCATCGACGAGAACCGTCACGGAAACGTCGAGGTCACCACCGCGCAGCTCGAAGGCAAGGTCGTTCCCACGCTCATCGCGGAGGCCGAGCACGCCGACCGGCTCGTCGTCGGATCGCGCGGTCTCGGTGAGGTGAAGGGCCTGCTCGCCGGTTCGGTCTCCACAGCGGTCGTCTCGCACGCGACGGCGCCCGTCGTCGTGGTGCGGGGCCGCACGCTCGACGGTGCGCCGCCGGCGGAGGGGCCCGTCGTGGTCGGTGTCGACGGATCGGTCTCGTGCCGCGACGCGGTGGAGGTCGCGTTCGAGGAGGCCTCCGCACGCGGCGCGACACTCGTCGCGGTGAACGTGTGGAGCGACGTCAGCGTCCAGCCCTCGCTCGGAGCGGTCCCCGAGGACCCGCACTGGAGCCGGATCCAGACCGGTGAGGAGATCGTGCTCGCCGAACGTCTCGCCGGTTACCAGGAGCGGTACCCGGACGTCACCGTCGAACGGGTCGTCGCCCGCGACCGGCCGGTGCGGGTGCTCAGCGAATATGCAGAGGCCGCACAGCTTCTCGTGGTCGGAACCCGCGGACGTGGCGGATTCAAGGGACTGCTGCTCGGCTCCACGAGCAACGCGCTGATCCAGACCGCGGACTGCCCGGTCCTCGTCGTCCGGTCGAAGGAGACCGAGGACTGATCCCGGGCGGGGATCGATCCGG
The DNA here is from genome assembly GCF_035918275.1 of Rhodococcus sp. PD04. NCBI lineage: Bacteria > Bacillati > Actinomycetota > Actinomycetes > Mycobacteriales > Nocardiaceae > Rhodococcus > Rhodococcus sp. PD04. The sequence goes on from NZ_CP142143.1 coordinate 1,044,953, forward strand.
CGGAGGAGCGATGCGGGGCGTCACCCGAAGTCGTCGACGCCCCGCTCGCGCAGTTCCCGCCACGCGTCGGCCGGATGCACGCCCCGGCTGATCGCCCCGTTCTCGATGAGCACCCCGAGCATCTGCGAGAGTACGAACGCGACGTCCTCGACGCGTCCGCACTCGTAGCGGGCGGCCAGCCACCCGGAGACGTTGCCGGCCTTGGCGGCCTGCGCCATGTCCAGGGCCGTGTGGAACAACTCGCGGGTCGGATCGTCGATCGGATCCTCGGTCGGTGCGCTCATCGTCACCTCGATCTTTCTTCTCGTCAGAAACCTACGCGCAGGATCACCAGCGGCACCACCGGCAGGTCGAGCATCTCCGCCAGACGCGAGCCGGTGTCCTCGACCCGCAGGGGATGCGTGATGACCGACGCCGACAGTCGCGCATCGATGGCCGCGAGCCAGCACCGCTCCACCGCCGCGCCCACCCGGACCAGATCGGCCGGCGATGTCGACGGTGCGGAGAACAGCAGCACCGATTCGCGCGCGATCGCCGCTGCCAGCGCATCGACGTCGGGAATTCCCGTGGTGACCATGGCCTCGCCGGCCGCACCGTGTTCGTCGAGGGTCGCGCTCCAGGTGGCGACCACCTCGGCGTTGCCGCGCGGCTGCCAGTGGGAGGTCCACGAGAACATCTCCCGCTGGTAGTGCGGATGACGTCGGCGGGCCTCCGCCGCGTAGGCGAGCACCTGGGCCAGGGCGACGGCCTCGTCGGCGGCGAGCAGGCGCACGTCGACGTCGGGTATCTCACCGGCCGCGGCGACGACGTCGGCGAGGGTCTCCGTCGGCACCGGGATGTCGGTGAACGATTCGCGGTGGCTGCGCCGATGCGAGATGGCGGCGTACAACCGCAGGTCGCGGCTGCTCGGGGTGCCCGGGCCGAGCGTCTCGATCCGGGCGATGAGGTCGGGCCGCTGCGGATCGGGCAGCACGGAGGTACGCGAGCGGTTGCCGAGGACCCGGATCGCGAGCTCGAGATTCGCGAGGGCCGCGCCGCACGAGATCAACCGGTCGACGCGCAGCGGGTCCGGACCCGGCTCGGCGAACTCGAGGCGTTCCTCCAGTTCGGCGCTGTGATCGGGCAGGCGCAGATTCCACGGTTGCGTGTCGTGCACCGATGGTGCCTCCACTACCGCACGCGCAATGATCTCGGTGTCACCGAGCGACCAGGTTCCGGCATCGACAGTCACGACATCCTCCTCGTCGGCTCGTTCGTCCCACATGTCCACCTCTGCTCCTTCAGCGTCTCCCGAGCGGCGCCCGCGGGGCAGGGGGAGAAGGTCCCCAGATGGGTGTCGAACGGCCCCGAGGACGTGGGTATCGCGGTACACCTGGGACAATGACGGGACAGGATGTCAACGAAAGGTGCCCGAGATGACCCGCGTGTTCCTCGTCGACGACCACGAAATCGTGCGGCGCGGCCTGGTGGATCTGCTGAGCAGCGTGCCCGACTTCACCGTCGTCGGTGAGGCCGCATCGGTGGGTGAGGCCCTGGCCCGTGTGCCCGAGAGCGGCGCCGACGTCGCGGTGCTCGACGTGCGGCTCCCCGACGGCAACGGTGTCGAACTGTGCCGCGAGCTGCGCAACCGCATGCCGGGCCTGCGCGCCCTGATGCTCACCTCCTACGCCGACGACGAGGCGCTCTTCGACGCGATCATGGCCGGTGCCTCCGGATTCGTGCTCAAGCAGATCCTCGGCACCGACCTCGTCTCGGCGATCCGCACCGTCGGTGAGGGCGGCTCGCTGCTCGACAGCCGCGCCACCGCCGCACTCATGGAACGGATCCGGGCGTCGCGCACGGCCGATCCGCTCGCCGAGCTGTCGGAGCAGGAACGCGCCGTCTTCGAGCTCATCGGCGAGGGTCTGACCAACCGGGAGATCGCCGAACGACTGTTCCTCGCGGAGAAGACCGTGAAGAACTACGTCTCGCGACTACTGGCGAAGCTCGGCATGCAGCGCCGCACGCAGGCCGCAGTGCTCGCCACCGAGCTGCGCAACGAGCGCGGCAAGTCGACGTCCTGACCCGTCAGAGCGGGACGGTCCACAGCACCCGGGTGCCGCGCGGCTGGGCCGGGCCGATCTCGCACGACCCGCCGCACTGCACGGCACGTCGCTCGAGATTCGCCAGGCCGCTGCGGCGAGGCGTGTCGGGTAGCCCCGTGCCGTCGTCGAGGATCTCGATCCGGAAGTCGTCCTGAACCGAGACCGACACCGAGATGTTGTCGGACTGCGAATGACGCAGTGCGTTGCTCAGCCCTTCGCGGAGCACGGCCTCGGCATGCGGGTGGATGCGCATCGGCACCAGCGTGTCGATGGGACCGACGAACTGCACGTTGGGTGCCACCGCGGAGTGGATGCTCAGATCGCCCACGACGTCCAGCAACCTCCGGCGCAGGCTGTTCGACGCCGCCGCGCCGGTGGTGTGCAGATCGAAGATGGTCGTGCGGATCTCGCGCACCGTCCGGTCGAGTTGCTCGATCGCGTGGCGGATCACCTCCACCACGCGTGCGGTGTCCGCCCCTTCGGCGGTCGCGCTCTGCAGGCTCATACCGGTTGCGAACAGGCGCTGGATGACGTTGTCGTGCAGGTCCTGTGCAATGCGGTCACGGTCGGCAAGCACGTCGAGCAACCGCTTCTTGCGTTGCTGTTCGGCGAACTCGAGGGCCACGGCCGCGAGGTTCGCCATGGATTCGAAGCGGGCAACGTCCTCGTCGTCCCACGGTTCGGTACCGGCCTCGCGGGTCGCGACGAGCACGCCCGTGACCGTCGACGTCGTCGACAGCGGCAGCACCACCGCGTGGCCCTCGTCGCCCTGCTCCATCGGTGGCAGTCCCTCGAGGGTGTCGAGGTGCATCGCCTGCCGGCTCTTGAGTGCTTTCAGCACAGGCGATCCGGTGAGATCGAAACGCTTGTCCTTCCCGCACGGCACCGCGGGGGACGCGGCCTGCAGGCGACCGTGATGTCCGTCGACGAGCACCACATAGGCGCCCGAGCACCGGGCGAGTTCGCGGACCTGGCCGGTGAGCATCGACAACGTCTCGTCCACCGACCCGCCCATCAGCAGCCGGGAGTTGATGGATGCCATTGCGGTGAGCCATCTCTCGCGGGCGAGGGAGCCCTCGAACAGGCGCGCGTTCTCGACGGCCACGCCGGCGGACATCGCGAGCACCTTGAGGATCACCTCGTCCTCTTCGGTGAACTCGGGTGCGCCCAGTTTCTCGGTGAGGTAGATGCTGCCGAAAACCTTGCCGCGCACCATGATCGGAGTTCCGAGGAAGCTCTTCATGGGCGGATGGTTGGGCGGGAAACCGATGGAGGCGGGATGCTTCGACAGGTCGGCGAGGCGGACCGGCCGGGGATCGTTGATGAGCAGACCGAGGATGCCCCGGCCCTCGGGCAGGTGTCCCATCACCTCGCGCTGCGTCGGATTGATCCCCACGTACACGAACTCCGACAGGCCACCGTCGGCGGCGCGCACGCCGAGAGCACCGTAGCGGGCGTCGAGGAGAGCGGTCGCGGCGGAGACGATGCGCTGGAGCATGGAGTCGAGCTCGAGACCCGATCCCACGACGAGCACCGCTTCGAGCAGGCCGCGCAGGGTCGTCGGGGCGTCGACGGAATCGTCGAGCCGGTCGCGGAGCTCGGCGAGCAGCGTGTCGATGGCGACATCGGTGGGTTCGATCATGATTTTTTCTCTTCCAGCAGGTGCAGCGCGGCGGCTACGGCGGATTCCGAGGGATCCGTCTTCGCGCGGCTCAGGTCGTGCGCGGCCCCGGTGACCTCGACGAGGGTCGTGGCCGCGGGCAGGAGGCCGAGTGCCTCCCGCAGTTCGTCGAAGGTACCGAAGGGATCGCGGTCGCCGTGGACGAACACCGTGGGCATCGAGATCTTCGGCAGGTGCTCGGTGCGCAACTTCTCCGGCTTGCTCGGCGGATGGAGGGGATAGGACAGCAGGACGAGGGCGTCGGCGATGCCCGGTTCGTCGGCTGCGAGCATCGACGTCTGCCGGCCACCGTAGGAGACGCCACCGAGCAACAGGGGTCCGAACACACCGTCGCGCAGCGCCGCGGCCGCGGCGGCCACGCCCTCGCGGTCCTCCGCGGCGCGGGACGGCTGCGGGGGACCCTTGGGCTTGCGCCGGCGGAACGGCAGGTCGTAGCGCAGGGCGAGGAAGTCGGCGTCGGCGAACCGGGAGCACATCAGCTGCAGGATCCGGGCGTCGCAATTGCCACCGGCGCCGTGCGTCAAGGCGACGCCACCCCGCGGACTGCCCTCGGGAAGATGCAGGTGACCGGCCACGATGCCGGTGTCCAGCGGTTCGACACTCACACCGATACGGTAACCGCCGCGTAGGCGACGTTTCCGTACCCCTCCGTGATCCGCCGCAGGTGACCTGTGCTGCGGCGCCCGGCTACCGTCCGGCGGCCGCGCTGCGAGGGACGGGGCCGATGTCCGCGTGGCGGCCGGGCACGAGCGCAGCGTGTCGCCCACCCGGGCCGGGACCACGGCGGGCGGCCAGCGCGTCGGCGACGGCTCCGGTGACGAAGCCGTAGACGCTCTTGTGGAGGACGTCGATCGCCAGTTCCGAGCGGGGCCACGTCTGCGGCGGGGCTCCCACACCGGTCGCGTTCTCGAGGATCTGGTCGTTGGTCAGACGGACGACGGTGAACTTCGACGATGCGAGCGGCCCCCGCAGGCCCACCTCGGCCATGACCGAACGCAGGACGCCGAGGGCGATGCCCTGCCCGAAGTGCATCGTCCAGTTCAGGGCGGTCGAGTGTTGCCCGGCCGATTCGGAGGCGCCCGTCAACCGTGCGAGTACGCGGCCCGGCACGTGGGAGTTCGGTCGCCCGGTGACGGCCTGCTCGATCTTCTCCCCGACGGTCATGGCGGCGACGCCGGCCGCACCGGCGACCAGGCCTTCCCACAGTGCGTTTCTCAGCATGAACGCTCGGGTACCCGCCGCGGGATCGGAACAACCCGTATTCCCGGGGCGGAGTTTCCCAGGGCGGAGTCCTGCGGACGGCACGGTGAAGAAGCGTCCTTCGGGCGAGACGGTGAGGGAGCGATGACCGGAGCGACACGACCCGGAGACACGTACTGCGGAATCTCGGTGCGGCACTCCGCGATCAGCGGTGCACTCCTCGGTGTGGCGCTCATGGCCGCGATCGACGAGATCGTCTTCCACCAGATCCTCGGCTGGCACCATTTCTACGATCGCTCCACACCCGCGGTCGGTCTCGCGTCCGACGGGCTGCTGCACACGGCCGAATTGCTCGTTCTCGTAGCGGGATTCGCGTTGCTCGCGGATGTGCGCCGCAGGCACGCCCTGGCGGTACGACACTTCTGGGCCGCGCTGCTCATGGGGGCCGGTGCATTCCAGTTGTTCGACGGGCTGGTGAACCACAAGGTGTTCCGCGTCCACCAGATCCGTTACGACGTCGACGTGTGGCCCTACGACCTGGCCTGGATCGCAGGGGCTCTCGTCTTCCTCGTCGTCGGTGCGCTCCTGTGGTGGTCGGCGCGACGGAGTGTTCGCACCTCCGGCCTCGCGGACGGATAGGAGCCGCCCGGTGCACGACCATCCGACGAACATGGGGCCGGGAGCGCTCGCCCTCGTCGTTCTGCTGGTGGCTGTCGTGGGGGTCGCGCTGTACATCGGGGCCGCCGTGCGGCTGCGGCGACGCGGCGACGCGTGGCCGTGGTGGCGTGACGCGAGTGTCGCAGCAGGTGCCGGCGCCGTCGCGGCAGCGGTGCTGCCTTTCGGCGCGGCAGCGGTGCTGCCTTCCGTCGCTGCTGCGGCGGTAGTTCCTCTGCCCGGTGGTCCGTTCACCGCGCACATGGCCGGGCATCTGCTCGTCGGCATGGTCGGACCCCTGCTGATCGTGCTGGGCCGGCCGGTGACGCTGCTGCTGAGGAGCATCCCGGTGGGAGGCACACGCACAGGTCTGCTCACCGTGCTGCATTCGCGACCTGCCGCACTGCTCACGGCGCCGGCCGTCGCGGCGGTCCTGGACATGGGTGGGCTGTGGGTGCTCTACCGGACACCGCTGTTCGCGGCGATGCACGACGACACGCTCGTCGCGATCGTCGTCCACCTGCACGTCTTCGCCGCGGGGATGCTGTTCACCGTCGCGATCTGCCGCCTCGACCCACTCCGGCGCCGGTACGGTCTCCCGCACCTCGCGGTGGTGCTGCTCGTGGCCGGCGCAGTCCACGCGGTGCTGGCGAAGACGTTGTACGCGCAGTCACCTCCCGGCACGATGTTCGCCGCATCCGATCTGCAGGCGGGCGCCCAGCTGATGTACTACGGCGGCGACGCGGTCGGGGTGGCCCTGGCCGTCGTGCTCGCCGTCCGCTGGTACGGCGGTGTGGGACGAGCCCGCCACGCGGGCGGTGTGGGACGGGCCCGCGCGCGGACGGTCACCGTCGGTCGCGCTCGTCGACCGGCCGCGTGAGCCGGACCCACATCCGGTGCAGCATCGCGGCGAACACCACGACCCAGGCCGCTACCGCGACCCACAATTCGGCGGCGCCGATCGCGCCGACCAGCGGCAGGTCGTCGGCGCGACCCAGATACATCCCGGCGACCGCGTACATGCCGAGCGGGAAGACGATCGACCACAGGGACGAGTCGTAGTCCAGCGGCACCCGGTGGACGCGGTGCCGCCACCAACCGGCCGCGACGAGCGGCGGGATCAGCCACGTCGCGAAGGCCCAGATGACGACGGCGAGGCCCGCGATCAGACCGCGGGTCGCGTCGACCATCGGTGCGTCGTCCATCTCGACGATGCGTGAGCCTGCCACGACGGTGATCGAGCACGCTCCCATCGACACCCAGTACGGTGCGGTCAGATCCGTGGGTCTCAGCGGATACTGCAGCATCCGCGCGGCGACGAAGATCCCGGCCGCCGCGTACAGGAACAGCCCGACGCCCCAGGTGAACACCGCGACGGCAGCGAGGAGCCGGTCCAGTTCGCGGTAGACGGGCTGGAGGGTGGCCGCGGCGATGGCCACCGATTCGCTGGCGACGACCCAGACGAACCACGTTCCGTTGGCCTTCGCGAGGACGGGACGCTCCGCCGTGCCGAGCACGGCCGTCCACGGGACGACATATCCGAGCACCAACCAGGTCGCCGCCGCACCCGCGAGCAGTACGGCCGCGGTGGAGTGCCAACCGTCCATCATCAGCCGCACGCCGAGCACGTTGCTGCCCGCGACGAAGGTGAAGAAGCCGAACGCCCGTCCGGAATCGGCGAGATCGGCACGGACCTCGTCGCGGAACGCGAGGAACCGCCACACCGACAGACCTGCGAGCGTCGCGTATCCGATCGCGGACACGATCAGCAGCGCGGCCGATGCGAGGTGGATACCCCGGAGGTGGAGACCGATGGAGACGATGCCGCCGGCCATGACGAAGGCGAAGTAACCCGGTGCGAGGGTGCGGACCTCTTCGCGGAGACGGGAACGGGCCTGCACGGCGCGCACGCTACTTCAGCAGGCGGGACATCCGCCGGTCGGCGAGGACCTTCCCTCCGGTCTGGCAGGTGGGGCAGTACTGGAACGAACGGTCGGTGTAGGAGACCTCTCGGACGGTGTCGCCGCACACCGGGCACGGCTCGCCGGTACGCCCGTGCACGCGCAGTCCCGACCGTTTCTCGCCCTTGAGGCGCGCCGCGTCCTGCCCGACCGAGCGGGTGACGGCGTCGGTCAGTACCGACCGCATCGACCCGTACAGGGCGGTCACCTCGTCGTCGGTGAGCTTGCCGGCTGTCGCGAACGGCGACTGCTGCGCGACGTGCAGGATCTCGTCGGAGTAGGCGTTGCCGATGCCCGCGAGAACCTTCTGATCGGTGAGCAGCGTCTTGAGACGCGAGGTGCTGTCGGTCAGGAGCGCGGCGAACTCGTCCCGGGTGAGCGCGAGCGCGTCGGGGCCGAGGCGGGCGATGCCGGGCACCGTCTGCGGATCGTCGACGACCCAGACCGCCAGGCGCTTCTTCGTACCGGCCTCGGTGAGATCGAAGGCCGGTGTCGTCGCGTCGGGGGCGAACAGATGCACGCGGAGCGCAAGCGGACCGCGACCGAGTTTCGGGGGAGCCTGCGACGGTTCGTCGAGCCAGCGCAACCAGCCTGCCCGCGACAGGTGGGTGATCAGATGCAGCCCCGAACAGTCGATCGCGAGGAACTTGCCGAAGCGCGAAGCTCCGGTGATGTCGCGTCCCTGCAGCGCCGTGATCGGCGGGTCGGCCGTCTGCAGCACGCTCAGCGCCGCGACGTCGATGCGTCCGACGACGCTGCCGACCGCGTGCTCGCGCAGGAACACCACAAGTGCTTCCACTTCGGGGAGCTCGGGCATGGGAACAGGCTACGGTCGCCGGGCCGTTCGCGGGTGGCGACGGACACCATCGCGCCCCCGATAGACTGCGCTCGTGACTGTGTCGACGCCCTACGAAGACCTGCTGCGCCTGATCCTCGAGACCGGCGCGGAGAAGGCCGACCGTACCGGAACCGGCACGCGGAGCCTGTTCGGCCACCAGATGCGCTTCGATCTGTCCGAGGGCTTCCCGCTGATCACCACGAAGAAGGTGCACCTGAAGTCCATCGTCTACGAACTGCTGTGGTTCCTGCGCGGCGACTCGAACGTCAAGTGGCTGCAGGAGCACGGCGTGACGATCTGGGACGAGTGGGCCGCACCCGACGGCGATCTCGGCCCGGTCTACGGCGTTCAGTGGCGCTCGTGGCCGACCCCGGACGGGCAGCACATCGACCAGATCAGCCAGGTGCTCGAGACGCTGCGCAGCAACCCCGACTCGCGGCGCATCCTCGTCTCGGCGTGGAACGTCGCCGAGCTCGACCGGATGGCGCTCATGCCGTGCCATGCCTTCTTCCAGTTCTACGTGGCCGACGGCAAGCTCAGCTGCCAGCTCTACCAGCGCAGCGCCGACATGTTCCTCGGCGTGCCGTTCAACATCGCCAGCTACGCGCTGCTCACCCACATGGTGGCGCAGCAGACCGGACTCGAGCCGGGAGAGTTCATCTGGACCGGCGGCGACTGCCACATCTACTCGAACCACATCGAGCAGGTCACCGAGCAGCTCACCCGCGAGCCGTATCCCTACCCGACGCTGAAGCTGCACCCGCGCGACTCGATCTTCGACTACCGCTACGAGGACGTCGAGATCGTCGGCTACCGGCACCACCCGGCGATCAAGGCGCCGGTGGCCGTCTGATGGGGGATGTCACCCTCGTCTGGGCGCAGGCGCGCGGCGGTGTGATCGGCCGCGACAACAGCATCCCGTGGCACATCCCCGAGGACATGGCGTTCTTCAAGGACGCCACGATGGGCAAGCCGGTGGTCATGGGCCGGCTCACCTGGGACTCGCTCCCCCCGAAGTTCCGGCCGCTGCCGGGCCGCCGGAACATCGTCGTCACCCGCAACGCCGAGTGGTCGGCCGAGGGTGCCGAGACCGCGACGAGTCTCGAGGACGCACTGACACTCGCCGGTGAGGACGAGGTCGTCGTCATGGGCGGGGGCCAGATCTACGCGCAGGCGATGCCGTTCGCGACGCAGCTGCTCGTGACCGAGGTCGACCTCGACGTCGCCGGAGATGCGACCGCCCCTCCCCTCGGGACCGAGTGGGTGGCGGAGCCCGGGGAATGGATGACGTCCACCAAGGGAATCAGGTTCCGCTGGATCCGGTACGCGCGAAGCTGAGTTCTCGCGGCGGCATCTGAGCGATACTGCGGTACATGGACAAGCTCTCGTTGACCGCCCTGGCACGGCAGCAGCTCAAACTCGCAGCGGCGTCCAGCAGCGGACGCAGCTCCCAGACGGTTTTCGGTGGGCATACCAAGCACCTGCGGCAGACCGTCGTCGCGTTGCTCGCCGGCCACGAACTCGGCGAGCACGACAGCCCCGGCGAGGCGACCCTGCAGGTGCTGTCGGGTCAGCTCCAGCTCGTCGCCGGCAACGATGTGTGGAAGGGCTCGGCGGGCGACATGATCATCATCCCGCCGGTCCGGCACAGCGTCAGCGCCATCGAGGACGTCGCATTCCTGCTCACCGTCGCCAAATAGCAGTCGTTCACTGCACTCGCCGAGTAGCGACGCTCATGGCACTCGCCGAGTAGCGGCGCTCATGGCACCGGTGCCGGAGCGGTGTACCCGCGGTAGCCCTCCCACGCGAGTCGACGCTCGCGCCGCGGATCGTGCTCGACGCGCGTGACCTCGTCGAAAATCACTGTTGCGCGGTCCTTCTCGTCGTAGCGCGGCCACGACGGCAGAGGTTCGCCGTGCCGGGCCACGTTCAGCCACTGACGTTGCATCGCCCCGGCGGCCGTACGCAGGCCGCGTCGCCCACCGAGCGCCGTGAGCGCCCGGCCGAGCAGCTCGTCGGTCTGGTCGAAGACCGCGAGCAACTCCACCGCGTGCGTCGCGTCGAAACCCGTCCACCGCAGCAGTCGCGGCGCGAGGTCGAAGCGGTACATGAAGGTCGGCGCGAAACGCGAATGTGCCTGCGCGATCTGCACGGACGGATACCAGAAGGTGAGGTCGCCGCCGAGATCGACGGCGGCACGTTCGTCCGGATATCCCGGATAGACCGCCGTGATGCGATCCTTCGCCTCCGGGTCGGTCGCGGCGAACAGCGCGTCGATCCGCCGCGGGCTCGTCGGCAACGCGTCGAGGAACTTCGGGAACAGTGCACCTTCGCGGTCGTTCGTCCCGAGCACGAGCGGAACGGGATGCGCTGCGCCCGTCTCGTACGCCTCGAGCGGCTGGAGCGGAACGAAATCGCCGTCGACGACCGGCCCGAAGGGATGCAGACCGGGGGTCGCGCGCAGCACCTGCGCCCCGAGCCGCGATCCCACCCGTCCGAGTTCGGCGGGGGAGGCGTCGAGCAGCGCCCGCGCCGCGGTATCCGGATCGGCGCCGAGCAGTTGGACGAACTTCCGGCCCCATTCGGCCGAGCGGTCGGCGGTGACGACGAGATTCGGTGCCGGGCTCTGTGCGATCGCGGCGGAGAACAGTCCGCGTGCGGCGGGTGTCGCGAGCAGGGTCGTCACCGAGGTGCCGCCGGCGGACTCGCCGAAGATCGTCACGTTGTCGGGGTCGCCGCCGAACGCCGCGATGTTGCGCTGCACCCATTCGAGCGCCGCCACCTGGTCGCGCAGGCCGAGATTGGAATCGAATCGCACCGAATCGGTGGAGAAGGACCCGAAGTCGAGATAGCCGAGCGCTCCGAGGCGGTAGTTGATCGACACGTAGACGACGTCGCCGCGCCGGACCAGCGACTCGCCGCCGTAGACCGACAGGGCGCTCGTGCCGAGGGTGAACGCGCCGCCGTGGATGAACACCATGACCGGTCGCGGCGCGTGGACCCGACCGGCGGGGGCGAGCACGTTGAGGGTCAGGCAGTCCTCGTCGGGACGCACACGTACCCCGCGACGCCCGGTCTCGGCATAGCGCGGATGCTGCGGGGCGGCATTGCCGAACTGCATCGCATCGCGCACCCCCGTCCAGGGCTCGACCGGTTGCGGCGCACGCAGCCGTAGCGGGCCCACCGGGGGAGCGGCGTAGGGAATGCCGCGCCAGGCGAGGAGGTCGCCGAGCCGGGTGCCGCGGACGGTTCCGTCGGCGAATGTGACGTGGGTCTCGGGCGTCATGCTCCGCACTGTACGTGACGGGGCGTCACGGTAGCCGCCGTGTCCACCGTCGACGTCACCAGGAGTGGGGCTCGAGTCCCCGGTCCGCGAGCTCGGCCCGCACGTAGGTGCGCAGCGTCGCGGTGTCGGGGAAGCGCTCCTCGTCGAGGGCGACGAACGCGAGGGTGTACCGCTCGTCGGTGTGGCAGGCGTAGACCGACAGGCGGGTCGCGGTGCGGGCCGGCCGGGTGTCGAGTCCCGGGTGCATGGCGCGCATCGCGATGCCGGTGGTGCGGTACGGCCCCAGGGTGGTGAGTTCGCGGGGCACCGCGCCGATGTTGGAACACAACAGGTCCCGCTCGCCTGCGCCTCGCGCGACGCGGGCTGCGAACCGGTCGGGGAGGAGTTGCAGGATCTCGGCCGGCATGTTGTGCGGGGCGCCCTCCCGTGGCTGCGAGTAGGCGTGCGCGGCGCGGGCGCGGATGGAGGCGAGCGTGTCGCCGTCGTCGACGGTGATCCCCACCATCGACACGCCGTTGGAGACGGTTCCCTCCTTCCGGTCGTCGACCGGAACGGAGATGCGCACGGGGAACGGGATGCGGGCGCGCCGGGCGACACCGGCGGACACGGCGAGCAGCAGGGCGTTCGGGCTGCCGTCCTCCGCGGCCGCGACAGCCTTCCACTGCGCCGCGTCGACGTCGACGAGCGCGGTGCGGGGTCGCGACCGCACCGTCTGCGGCGCGGGCGGCTTCTCCGTGCGGGGCGTGTACTTGACGCGGCGCAGCCCGCCGCCGACCTTCCGGAACAGCTGCATCGCATCGCGCAGGTCGGAATGACGACCGGGGTCGGGTCGTCGCGGCCGGTCGGCGAGCGCGTCGGCGACCGCGCGGACGAATCCCCGCGCGTCGGTCAGGACGTGCGAGCACACGATCGACAGTGCGGTGCCGCCGCTCGTGAGTCGGGTCGCGGCGAGCGCCCAGCCGGGACCGAGCTCGGGATCGACGTTCACGTTCGCGTGCTCGTCGGCCCAGGCGAGGAGCTCGTCGTCGGGGATGGGGGTCGCGGGATAGCGCAGGGGATGGACGTGCGTGTTGGGTTCGAAGCGGGGGCGTGCACCGGGAACCCGGGGGCGGACCACACGGCGACCGAGCGGGCCTTCGGACAGCACGTCGTGCAGGGACAGCAACAGGGTCGCGTCCACGGTCTCGTCGGTGCGCCACAGACCCTGCATCACCGACGGCAGGCCGGTTCCTTTGTGGCGGTGGAGGAACATCTCGTCCACGACGCTCAGGCGATTCACAATCCCGACCGTAGCGCCGACCGTTGACCGAAGCACTGAACCGAGGTTCAATCCTTGGTGTGGCGTACCGGCGGACACCCGCAGTGCAGGAGCGACTCGACGCGCAGCGCGAGGCGATCGCCGCTGCCGCCGTGGCTCTGCTCAGCGAACGCGGCTACAGCGGACTGTCCGTCTCGGCGGTCGCCGAACGGGCCGGCGTCGCCACCGGCAGCGTCTACCGGCACTACGTCGACAAGTCCGATCTCGTGGTGCGGATCTTCCGGGAACTGTGCGACCGGGAGGTCGAGGCCGTGACGTCCGCGGCCGCAACCGGATCCGGTGCCGACCGCGTGAGCGCGGTGGTCGACACCTTCTCCCGCCGTGCCCTGCGCAATCCCACCCTCGCCTACGCGCTGCTCGCCGAACCGGTCGACGCGGCGGTCGACGCCGAACGGCTCGTGTTGCGCCGCGCCTTCGCGGCGGCCTTCGCGAACGCCGTACGCCACGGCGTCGCGACCGGTGAATTCCCCGAACAGGACGTCGAACTCACCGCCGCCGCGCTCGTCGGGGCCGTCGGTGAGGTGCTCACCGGCCGCCTTCGCGGCCATCGCGACAGCGCGGCCGGATCCACTGTCCCCGACCTCGTCGCCCTCGCGTTGCGAGCGGCGGGGCACCTGCCTTCCGGAACGACATCAGGAGTGAAGCCGTGAATTTCCCCGCCACCCACGAGGTGTTCAACCAGGTACCGGACCTCGAGCCCTACGGGGCCGCCGACGACCCCGCCCTCCTCGAGGGGCTGCGCCGCGAAGGCGCGAGCTGGGCCAAGGACGAGGTCCGCGAACTCGGCGCCCTCGCCGGCACCGCCCGTGCCCAGGACTGGGGCCGGCTCGCCAACGAGTACCCGCCCGTATTGCACACCCACGACCGATACGGCCACCGCATCGACGAGGTGGAGTTCCATCCGCACTGGCACGACCTGATGACCGTCGCCGTCGAGAACGGCCTGCACGCGGCACCCTGGCGCGACCCGCGTCCCGGCGCGCACGTCGCCCGCGCCGCGAAGTTCTACGTGTGGGGACACACCGACGCCGGGCACATGTGTCCGATCTCCATGACCTACGCCGCGGTCCCGGCGCTGCGCCACAACGCCGAACTCGCCGAGCGCTACGAGCCGTTGCTGGCCGCACCGCACTACGACTTCGGGTTGCGCGAACCCTCCACGAAGCGCGGTCTCATCGCCGGGATGTCGATGACCGAGAAGCAGGGTGGGTCCGACGTCCGCACCAACACCACCACCGCGACCCCCAACGCGGACGGTTCGTACACGATCGTCGGGCACAAGTGGTTCACCTCCGCGCCGATGTCCGACCTGTTCCTCACCCTCGCGCAGACCGAGCACGGACCGTCGTGCTTCCTGCTCCCGCGCGTCCTCCCCGACGGCACTCGCAACGCCATTCGCATCCAGCGGCTGAAGGACAAGCTCGGCAACAAGTCGAACGCCTCCTCCGAGATCGAGTACGAGAACGCGATCGGCTGGCTCGTCGGCCCGGAAGGTCGCGGTATCAACACCATCATCGAGATGGTGAACATGACGCGACTCGACTGCGTCATCGGCTCGGCCGTGAACATGCGGGTCGCGACGCTGCGCGCAGTCCATCACGCCCGCCACCGGAAGGCGTTCGGCGCGTTGCTCGTCGATCAGCCGCTCATGCGCAACGTCCTCTCCGATCTCGTCGTCGAGTCCGATGCCGCGACGACGATGATGATGCGCCTGGCCGGGGCCACCGACCGCGCCGCCGGGGACGAGCAGGAGGCCGCGCTGCGCCGCATCGCGCTGGCCGTGACCAAGTACTGGGTGTGCAAGCGGGCGCCCGCGGTGGCGGCCGAAGCCCTCGAATGCCTCGGCGGCAACGGCTACGCCGAGGAATCGGGCATGCCGCGGTTGTACCGCGAGTCGCCGCTCATGTCGATCTGGGAAGGATCCGGCAACGTCGCGGCACTCGACGCGCTGCGCGCCATGGCCCGGCAACCCGACACCGTCGAGGCGTTCTTCGCCGAGACCAGGCTTGCGGAAGGCGCCGATCCGCGGCTCGACTCGGCCATCGCCCGGGTGGGCAAGGAACTCGCCGATCTCGAGGACGCTCAGTACCGGGCACGGCGGGTGGTGGAGCTCATGGCGCTGGTCCTGCAGGGCGCGCAGCTCGTCCGGCACGGGCATCCCGCGGTCGCGGAGGCCTTCTGCCGGAGCCGGCTCGACGACGACTGGGGCATCGCGATGGGCACACTGCCGACCGGTGTGGACACCGCCGCGATCCTCGATCGGGTCTGACGAGGGCGGGTCCGATCCTGCGGCGCTGTCACCTGTCGTAGGTCGCGGGCATACTGGAATACGTCCTGCGAGGAATCGAACACGGGTGGAGCCGGTCATGATCGGCAGCAACGAATGGTGGGAGTGGGGTCGGCAGATCGCACTCGCGGTGACCGAGCCGCATGCACTGCACCGTGCCCGCATGATCGTGCGCGGCGTCGTCGCCGAGTCGGAGGCGGTGAGCGACAGCCGCCGGGGCGACGCCGAGATCCACACTGTGAACCTTGCCCAGGGCACTCCGGTCACGATGAGCCCCCGACTGGCGTCCATGGTGCGGTCGGCGCTGTGGGCGGCCCGCATGACGGGCGGGGCCGTCACCCCGGTCGACTCCGACGATGCCTCCGTCGACGCCGGGGCCATCCCGCCGATCCATCCGATCCCCACCTACCGCGACGTGCAGATCGACGGAGACATCGTGCTCGCTCCCTTCGGAGTGAGCCTCGAACTCGGCGCGACGGCCGTGGCCGACACCGTCGACTACTCCGCGGCGCTCGTCGCGAACCTGCTCGAATGCGGGGCGCTCGTGCGCATCGGCGACGTGATGGCCACTGCGGGGCACGCGCCGGCCGGGGGATGGCAGGTGCCGCTCCCGGATCGAGGCTCGGTCGAACTGCCGGCCGGATGGGCGATGGCGTCGCACACCAGCGACGTCGCCGATCCCGAGCGGTGGCGTCTCGTCAGCGTCATCGCTCCCGACGCGGTGTGGGCCGATGCGGCCGCGGCGACGGCGTTGCAGCGGGGGATCGGAGCCCTGTCGTGGCTCGAGCAGTACGACCTGCCGGCGCGTCTCGTCGACACGCACGGACGGGTCCGGACCACCACGGCCTGGTCCGATCCGAAGGCTGCTTGATCTCTCGAGCAGGGTGCGGTCAGGCTGACAACAGTGGGCGAAATACCTGACACTACATGATACTTTCTGATACTCACTCAACCGCGCGCATCGGAGAGGCCGCCGAATATCGGAACATGTCAGTCGTGGGGGGTGCGTAAGAGCATGTCTCTTATGGCCTAGATCGTTTGTGCGGCATAATGCATCGTCGTGGTCGATGCGTTGTCTTCCCGGCTGGTACCGGATGCGTTGTGGGAGATCGTCGAACCGTTGCTGCCCGGCTTCCGGGCGCGGCCCCAAGGCGGCGGCCGGGCGGCACTCGATGATCGGGCGGTGTTCACCGCTATCGTCTACGTGCTCACCAGCGGCTGCGCCTGGCGGCACCTGCCGCCGTCATTCGGAGTCAGTGTTCCGACCGCGCATAGACGGTTCACCACCTGGGCCAAGGCCGGGGTATTCGACGAGCTGCACCGCCGGGTCCTCGATCGGCTCGGCGCCGGTGGGGACCTGGACTGGTCCGCCGCGATCCTCGACGCCGCGCACGTGCGGGCGAAAAGGGGGGCTCTCTGACCGGTCCCAGCCCGGTCGATCGAGGCAAGAGCGGCTCGAAGATCCACATCCTCTCCGACGCCGATGGTATCCCGCTCGTCACCGCGGTGACCTCAGCAAATACCCACGACAGCGTCATGCTGCAACCCATGGTCGCCGCGATTCCCGCGGTGCGCTCACCTCGCGGTCCGCGCCGCCGCAAACCCGGCCGGGTCCGGGCGGACAAGGGTTACGACTACCCCGTACACCGCCGGTGGCTGCGGGCACGGGGCATCGTTCCGCGGATCGCCCGCCGCGGCGTCGACAGCAGCGAGCGCCTCGGCCGTTACCGGTGGAAGATCGAACGCACCTTGGCCTGGCTCACCGGCTACCGCCGACTGACCATCCGCTACGAGCGCCACGGCGAGCGCTTCGCTGCTTTCCTCCAACTCGCCGCAGCGTTGACCTGCTTCAAGAAACTCGCCAAATGAGACATTCTCTAAGGCAGCGGCGGAAGGCCGGTTGCCTTCTCGCCGTATGGGTTCCGGTCAGCGCATTTTCGAGCAAGCAGACCTCGACCGGTATCTCGGTCGGCCCGCAGCCGGGAGGACGCCCTCGGCCCGGATCGAAGCGTTGTACTGCCGTGTGTCGGGCTCCACAGGGCAGGAATCATCGCTCACCCATCAAGAGGCGATGTTGCGCGAGAGCGCCACCGGTGCAGTGTACCGGGTGTACAAGGACCGTGGATCCGGGCTGCGAGAGAAGCGGGCCGGATTGGATCGGTTGCTCGACGACGCCGCCCGGGGACACTTCACGGTGGTACGGGTGGTGTGGCGGGATCGCCTGGCGCGGTTCGGGGTGGTGTGGATCGAACGGTACCTGTCGGTGGTCGGAGTTACCGTCGAGGTGCTGCGTGAGCAGGGCGAGATATCGCTGGCGGAGGAACTGATGGACGACTTCATGGCACTGCTGGCGTCGTTTTCGGGTCGGTTCTACCGGCTGCGGTCGAAGCAGAACCAACGTCGACTTCTCGATGATGCGGGGGCACGGTTGGGCAGGGATGAGCAATGACCGACACCACCGACCACCGTCGGTTCGCCTTCACCACCCGACCGTATCTCGCAGTCGACGACACCACCGGAGATCCGATCGGACTCGACGACCTCGACACCCGCATCCGGTGGCTGCTCGGCCTGATCACCGGCGCCGAAACCGAACTACTCACACGTCTGTGGCATCCCGCCACCTTCGACACCCTCACTGCGGGCCGCGACCGCGACGGCCGGGCTCTGCCGAAACACGGGCACGTCGTCGCTGCTCGTCTCGGCTGGGCCCCCACCTACCCGGACGGGGTGTATGTGCCGTCACGGGTGTCACGGGTGGTCACCGCACAGGCCACCGCGACGCTACGGACCTCGGCCTACCGCGACACTGCGATCGCGTCGCTCTCGGCCCGGTTCGATCCCGCTACCGGGCGTATCGCCCCGCCTGCCGGTGGGGAGGTGCCCGTGCCGTCGGGCTTCGCCCGAGGTGTACGGCGGCAGTTGCTCGCCCGTACCCGTCGGGCCGATGCTTCGGGTGCATCGACGTCAGACGCGGCCACCACCGACGATCGCACCTCGGACGCGGCCACCTCGGCTTCTGCGCAGCCCGAACGGTTGAGGATCACCGACATCCAAACACCACCACAGGTCAGCGCCATGGCCCGCCTGTCCGCCGCCGACAAACAACTCGCCGAGCTCACCGTCACCGACGATGCGATGATCTTGACGGTCAAGCTCCCCACCACCGGCACCCCGACGACACGGACCCAGTGGCGGGCGGTGCGGTTGACCGCCGCGCTCCCGCCGCACCTGCACGGCCGTCCGATTACTGCGTGGCATCTGCCGACTCTGACCCTCGACGGCCGGGGTCTGTTGCTGCGCTGTGCTGCCACCGAAGCCGTCCCCGCCGGCGAACCGCGTGCCGCGACCGTGGCGGTGGGGGTGGACTGGTCACCGTCGGCCCTCGGCGCCGCCGCGATCGCCACCGACACCGGCGACGGGTTGGTGTCGGACTATGAGGGTTACACGTACGATGACCGCGGACTCGGCATCAAACTTGCCCGCCTGCAGACCGAAGGCCAATTCCTGCACCGCAAGGCAGCCCGCCTGACTCGGCTCGCCGAGAACGCACCACCCCGGCTCCGGGCGGAGCTGGAAGCGAAGATCGCCGTGCTCGACGAGAACCGCACCGCGGTCGGTGCCAAGCGAAGAAAGATCAACCGGGAGATGGCGTTTCATTTCGCGCGTCAGGTCACCGACTACGCGGTCGCCGCCGACGCGACGATGATCGCCGTCGAAGATCTCGCGACCCTCGAACCGCGTGGGCGTGGCCGGGTGAACAACAATCGGGCGGCGCAGTCCGCGCGCCGCAAGGCCGCCGACGCGCTGGCTCAGACCGCAGCCCGGGTGGGTGTAGTGGCGGTGTCGGTCCCCGCCCGCGGGTCGTCGGCGTGGTGTCCGGGGTGCAACTCACCGCTGGCCCGGCCGGGTGGCTACCACAACGCGTGGTGCGCACATTGTGAGGTGGGTGGGAATCGTGATCATGTGGCGGGGGTGAATCTCGCCAAGCGTGTTCTCCTCGGACGGGGTGCGGCGGTCCGCACCCGTGCCGGGAATCTGGAGATCCGCACCATCGAGCATGCTCCGGTGCGCAAGTGCCGGGACAAGACCGGTCCGACTCCGGGCAGGCCGCGGCATCGCCGTGTCCGTCGTAGTGTTCCGGCCCCGACTCCCGCTGAGGGGGTGAACACGTTGAAGTCTCGTCCTGCACCTGAAGCGTCGGTGTGGGACACGGTCGAGCCCGCGGCATCGCAGGATGTCTCGGGTAGCCGTGAGGAACGTGGGTCTGGACCGCCTGGCATGTAGGTGGCAGGAAGTATCAGGTTTACGTAGACGCTCCGTCGCGCAGGTTGCGGTAGATCTCGATCAGGTGGTCGGTGGACGCGTCGCCGGTGTCGGGTGTGTCGTCGCCGGCGAGCACGGTCTGCAGGGCGGTGGCCTGGGTCTTGCCGAGTTCGACGCCCCACTGGTCGAACGAATCGATCCCCCACACGATGCCCTGGACGAAGGTCTGGTGCTCGTAGAACGCGATGATCTGCCCGACCACCGACGGCGTGAGTTCGGGGGCGAGGATCGTCGTCGACGGCCGATCACCGGGCATGACCTTGTGCGCCACCAACGCCTCGTCGACGCCTTCGGCACGCACCTCGTCGGCATCACGGCCGAAGGCCAACACTTTGGCCTGGGCGAACATGTTCGCCAGCAACAGCACCTGCATGCCGGTCTGCCCGTCGCGGGCGGGCAGGTCGTCGCCGGAACGGGCGAGGCCGAGGAAGTCGACGGGGACGATCTCGGTGCCCTGGTGCAGCAGCTGGAAGAAGGCATGCTGACCATTGGTACCGGGCTCGCCCCAGAACACCTCCCCGGTCGGACACGAGACCGGTGTGCCGTCGGCGCGCACGGATTTGCCGTTCGATTCCATGGTCAGCTGCTGCAGATAGGCCGGCAGCCGCGCCAGATCCTGCGCATAGGGCACCACCGCCCGCGACCGGTGGCCGAGGACGCTCGCGTTCCACACCCCGATCAACCCCGCCAGCAGCGGTGCATTCTGCGCCGGCTGCGCGGTGGTGAAGTGGGTGTCGATGGCGTGCATGCCGGCGAGGAACTCACCGAACCGCTGCCGGCCGATGGCGCACATCACGGCCAGGCCGATGGCCGATCCCACCGAATAACGCCCGCCCACCCAGTCCCAGAATTCGAACATGTTCGCCGGGTCGATACCGAACTCGACCACCCGCTCCGTATGGGTCGACACCGCGACGAAATGCTTCGCGACGGCGTCTTCGCCGAGGGCGTCGATGAGCCAGCGGCGGGCGGCGGTGGCGTTGGAGAGGGTTTCGAGGGTGGAGAACGTTTTCGACGCGACGATGAACAGTGTGGTGGCCGGGTCCAGGTCGGCCAGTGCCGCGGTCAGATCGGCCGGGTCGACGTTGGAGACGAACCGCGCCGCCGGCCCGTCGTGAAAACGGCGCAGCGCGCGGGTGACCATCGCCGGGCCGAGATCGGAGCCGCCGATGCCGATGTTGACCACCGTGGCGATCTTCTCGCCGGTGGCGCCGCGCCAGTCGCCGGCGCGGAGGCGGTCGGTGAACTCGCCCATCCGGTCGAGCACGGCATGGACGTCGGCGACGACATCGACCCCGTCCACGACCAACGTCGCATCGCGGGGCAGGCGCAGGGCGGTGTGCAGCACCGCGCGGTCCTCGGTGACGTTGATGTGCTCACCCGAGAACATCGCCTCCCGAGCCGCGGCGATCCCCGCGGTGTCGGCGAGCTCGAGCAGGGCCTGCAGGACCGGGGTGTCGAGGCGTTGCTTGCTGAAATCGATCACCAGATCCCCGGCAGGGACCGTCAACGCCGAGACCCTCTCGGGTTCGGAGGTGAACAACTGCCGCAGCGACACCGATTCGAGCCGGTCGCGATGGTCTTCCAGAGCTTTCCACGGTGCCGTTGCGGTTACGTCGCTCATGTCGTCGACAGTAGTGCGCCCCCACACGGTGCGCCCGGTGTGCGACTGTGTCCCTCGGTGTGACGAAGGGATCCTTCGGTTTCCCACAGCGAGCGACCGCGGCGCGCATGATGGGGCATATGGATGCTGCAGAACTGATTCGGTCCGTCCCCACCGACCTGTTCCTCGGCGGTGAATGGGTGGCGGCCGAGAACGGAGCCACCTTCGGAGTCCACGATCCCGCGACCGGCGACGAACTGACCCGTGTCGCCGATGCCGCGCCCGGCGACGCCCTACGGGCCCTCGACGCGGCCGTCGCGGCCGGTCCTGAATGGGCAGCGACCCCGCCGCGTGAACGCGCCGAACTGCTGCGGACGGTCTGGCAGAAGATCACCGACCGCGCCGACGACTTCGCGCTGCTCATGACACTCGAGATGGGCAAGGCGCTGCCGGAGAGCCGATCGGAGGTGACCTACGGCGCCGAATTCCTGCGATGGTTCTCCGAGGAAGCGGTCCGCATCGCCGGTCGCTACACGCCCGCCCCGGCCGGCACCGGCCGCGTTCTCGTGACCAAACAGCCCGTCGGCCCCTGCCTGGCCATCACGCCGTGGAACTTCCCGCTCGCGATGGGAACCCGCAAGATCGGTCCCGCCCTCGCCGCGGGGTGCACGATCATCGTCAAGCCCGCGTCCGAGACACCCCTCACGATCCAGCTGCTCGCGCAGCTCTTCGACGAGGCAGGACTGCCCAAGGGCGTCCTGTCGGTGCTGCCGTCCTCGCATGCCGGGGAGGTCACCGGGCCGCTGCTCGAGGATCCCCGGCTGCGCAAGCTCACCTTCACCGGCTCCACCGAGGTCGGTCGCATGCTCGCCGAGAAGGCCGGTCGTTCGCTGCTGCGCACCTCGCTCGAACTCGGCGGCAACGCGCCGTTCGTCGTCTTCGAGGACGCCGATCTCGACGCGGCGGTCGAGGGCGCGGTGGCGGCCAAGCTGCGCAACGGGGGAGAGGCCTGCACGGCCGCGAACCGCTTCCACGTCCACAATTCGGTGCGCGACGCTTTCGTCGCCAAGCTCACCGAGCGCATGGCGTCGTACAAGCTCGGGCCGGGAACGGACCCCGACGCGACGCTGGGCCCTCTGGTCAACGAGAACCAGAAGAAGACCGTGATCGAACTCGTACAGGACGCCGTTTCGGCGGGCGCCTCGGTGCGCCTGGGCGGGGAACCTGCCGACGGTCCGGGATGGTTCTACCCGGCGACCGTCCTCGACGACGTGCCGAAGCAGGCCCGCATCCTGCAGGAAGAGGTGTTCGGGCCGGTCGCGGCCGTCACCGGCTTCGACACCGAGGAGGAAGCGCTCGCGGCAGCGAACGACACCCGCTACGGGCTCGCCGCCTACATCTTCACGCGCGACCTCGACCGGGCCCTGCGCGTGTCGCATGCGCTCGAAACGGGCATCGTCGGTGTGAACCGCGGGGTCGTCTCGGATGTCGCGGCCCCGTTCGGCGGAATCAAGGATTCCGGGCTGGGACGCGAAGGCGGTACCGAGGGCATCGAGGAATTCCTCGAGACCAAGTACATCGCCCTGCAGTAGGGAACTCAGCGATGGCCGGGACGGCTTCGCCGTCACTGACGCGGACGGCCTCGCCGTCAGTGACCCAGGCGGCCACGCCCGAGGCGGAGCAGCAGCATCGCCAGGGTGTGGCCTTCCTGGCCCAGCTCGCTGAACCGCTCGAGGACCTTCATCTCGCGGCTGTGCACGAGACGGGTACCGCCGGACGCCATACGGGTACGCCCGATCATGCGGGAGACCTCGGTGCGGCGCTTGACCGCGGCCAGGATCTCGGCGTCGAGACGATCGATCTCCTTGCGGAGCTCCTCGATCTCGGCCTCGGTGGGCACTCCGGTGTCGTCGGCCGCGGCCGGTGTTCCGGCGTTCGCCTGGCCCGGCTCGCCGGAAAGGGAAGAATCGATGTGCGTGCTCATGTCGTCTCCTCGCATCTGCTCTGAAGGATCGCCCGTATGGGAGCGGCTGTTACCGGTATCGGGTCGGGCCGGCGGTCGGGAATCGACAGCGACAACCGGAACTCGATCCGAGCCTGCAAAGGACAGAAGACATGGCCTCCAGTTTGCCACTCACCCTGTAGGCCCTGCCACTCGGCTCGATCGACTGTGTGGTCCGGATCCGTTGTCCGCGCGGTCCGGTAGTTTGGTGAAACGATGAACACTCCCGTCGCGCTCGCAAACTCCCACCCAGGATCCGATGCTCTTCTCGAAGGGCTCAATCCGCAGCAGCGGGAAGCGGTCACGCACGAAGGGGCCCCGCTGCTGATCGTCGCGGGCGCGGGCTCCGGCAAGACTGCGGTGCTCACCCGTCGTATCGCCTATCTGCTGGCCGAGCGCGGCGTCGTCCCTGGTCAGGTGCTCGCCATCACGTTCACCAACAAGGCCGCGGCCGAGATGCGTGAGCGGGTGGCGGCCCTGGTGGGGCCGCGCGCGAATGCGATGTGGGTCTCGACCTTCCACTCGAGCTGCGTCCGGATCCTGCGCGCGCAGGCGGGTCTGCTGCAGGGCATGAATTCGAATTTCACGATCTACGACGCCGACGATTCCCGTCGTCTGCTCACGATGATCGCGAAGGATCTCGAACTCGACAGCAAGAAGTACTCCGCCAGGCTGCTGTCCACGCAGATCTCGAACCTGAAGAACGAACTGATCGGGCCCGAGGAGGCCGCCCACGAGGCGGAGACCGATTCGGCGGCCACCGAACTCACCCGCGTCGTCGCCCGGGTCTACGCGCACTACCAGCAGCGCCTGCGCACGGCGAATGCCTTCGACTTCGACGACCTCATCGGCGAGACGGTGGCGCTGCTGCAGGCGCATCCGCAGGTCGCCGAGTACTACCGGCGCCGGTTCCGCCACGTGCTGGTCGACGAGTACCAGGACACCAACCATGCGCAGTACGTGCTGGTGCGCACCCTCGTGGGTGATCCCGAGGAGGAGTCCGCCGTCCCCCCAAGCGAACTGTGCGTGGTGGGCGACGCCGACCAGTCGATCTACGCCTTCCGCGGCGCCACGATCCGCAACATCGAGGAGTTCGAGCGCGACTATCCGCAGGCGCGCACGATCCTGCTCGAGCAGAACTATCGCTCCACCCAGAACATTCTGTCGGCGGCGAATTCCGTCATCTCCAAGAACACGGGGCGCCGCGAGAAGCGGCTGTGGACCGATTCGGGCGAGGGTGAACTCATCACCGGCTACGTCGCCGACAACGAGCACGACGAGGCGCGGTTCGTCGCCGCCGAGATCGATCGGCTCGTCGACGGCGGCGCCACCACCTACTCCGACATCGCGGTGTTCTACCGCACCAACAATGCTTCCCGCGCGTTCGAGGATGTCTTCATCCGGCACGGTGTGCCCTACAAGGTCGTCGGCGGTGTGAGGTTCTACGAGCGCAAGGAGGTGCGCGACATCGTCGCGTACCTGAAAGTGCTCGACAATCCCGACGACACGGTGAGCCTGCGCCGCATTCTGAACACCCCTCGCCGCGGTATCGGCGATCGCGCCGAAGCGTGCGTGGCGGTGCACGCCGAGCGGCTCGGTGTCGGCTTCGGGCAGGCCCTCGCCGACGCCGCAGTCGGCAAGGTCGCGCTGCTGAACACGCGGGCGCAGAAGGCGATCGCCGGTTTCGTCGAGATGATGGACGACCTGCGGGCGATGCTCGTCGCGAGCGACGCCGACGGCAACGACACGGCCGACATCGGCGACATCGTCGAGGCGATCCTCGAACGCACCGGGTACAGCGCAGAGCTGTCGGCGAGCGACGATCCGCAGGACGGCGCCCGTCTCGACAACCTCCACGAACTCGTCAGCGTGGCAAGAGAATTCAGCGCCGACGTGCGCAACGCGGCCGGGATCGTCGACGACGTACGCGAAGAGGGCGATCCCGAACCGGGATCGCTCGCGGCCTTCCTCGAGAAGGTCTCGCTCGTCGCCGACGCCGACCAGATCCCGGAGAACGAGGCCGGTGTGGTCACGCTGATGACGTTGCACACCGCGAAGGGCCTCGAGTTCCCCGTCGTCTTCGTCACCGGTTGGGAGGACGGCCAGTTCCCGCACATGCGTGCCCTGGGCGATCCGGCCGAGCTGTCCGAGGAACGGCGACTCGCGTACGTCGGCATCACCCGAGCCCGGCGTCGTCTCTACCTCACGCGCGCCGTGCTGCGGTCGTCCTGGGGACAGCCCCTCACCAATCCGGAATCCCGCTTCCTGCAGGAGATTCCGCAGCATCTCATCGACTGGCGACGCCTCGAGCCCACACCCGCGCGCGGGCAGGCGATCGGCTCGGGCACCGGTTCACGGTTCGGTGCGGGCGAGCGGCGCGGTTCGTCGGGCACGCCGAGTTTCGGTGCGGCGCGCGGACGCAACAACCAGTTGGTGCTCGACGTCGGCGATCGCGTCAGCCACGACAAGTACGGTCTGGGAACGGTTCTCGAAACCCGGGGCTCGGGCCCCACGGCCACCGTCGTGATCGACTTCGGCAGCGCCGGCAAGGTGCGGCTGATGCTCGTCGGCGGTGTGCCGATGATCAAGCTGTGATGCCCTGAAAGCCTGTGGCAGGCGCGGATTCGCACGCAGAAGCGGATTCGCGCCGAAACGGGAAGGGGGGAACGGGGAAACGGCGGGCCGAACGTACGGCGACGTCGGTCAGTCGCGCTGGATGCCGAGGGCGATACCGCGCGTGGCGAGCCACGGGACGGGGTCGATCTTGTCGACACCGTTGAGGTGCACCTCGAAGTGCAGGTGCGGGCCGGTGGAGAAACCGCGGTTGCCCATGGTTGCGATCTGGTCGCCGGCCATGACGCGCTGACCCACGGTCACCAGGGACTGGTCGATGTGCCCGTACACGGTGACGGTGCCGTCGGCGTGAAGGAGCCGGACCCACATGCCGAAGCCGGAGGCCGGACCGGAATCGATGACCTCACCGTCGGCGACCGCGAGGATCGGGGTGCCGATGGGGCCTGCGATGTCGACGCCGGCGTGGAGGGTGCCCCAGCGTGCGCCGAAGTTCGAGGTGAACGACCCCACGGCGGGGAGAACGAAGAGCGGACGGCGGGCCGCGGCCTCGCGCGCAGCGCGTTCCTCGCTGAACCGCTGGCCCTTGGCCAGAAGATTCGAGAACTGCGACAGGTCGTTCGGGTCGGCGATGTTGAGCACCTGCGGTGCCTGCGACGGCTCGGCGTCGGCGGTCGGCGCGAACTGCGCGGCCTGGGGCACTGCGGTGGCGGTGATGATCGAGGAATCGGCTTCGCCGGCAGCGAGGGCGACCTCGGAGTGGTCGGTGTTCTGCCCCGGGCCACCGTTGGCTGCGGCCTGGCCCGCGGCGACCACGGCGCCTGCGGCGACAGCGAAGACCGCGGCGCGGCCCTTGAGGGCGGTGGGGGGAGTGGGAAGTCGATGGGCTCCACCGCGGGATGCGGGAGCGGTGACGTCGGTGCGCTCGTCGGAACGATCCTGCGCGAAGCGGTCGTCGCGGTCGGAACGATCCTGCGCGAAGCGGTCGTCGCGGACGGCGTGGCCGAAGGAGTCGGAGTAGTAGGTGGGCTCGGGACCGGGGCCGGTGTTGCGGAAGTCCATCGTGGCGGCTTCCCAGGCGTTCCAGTCTTCGGGTGCCGATTCGGGACGGCGGGTTCGGCTCTCGGCACTCGGGTTACCAGAGCGCATCGCCATCCTCCGTTCGTGACCTCATCGTTACTTCGACCAGGCGACGGTAACGAAGCGATCGCAGGGGTGGCAAGCCGTAGTTCGTCCGGCGGACGTTATGTGAGTGGCATCACAGTGCAAACCGGGGCAAATTGGGACATGCCCCAGCGGCCGGCGTCCCAAACACTGTTTTCCGACACGTCACGAGTCTGTTGCATCGCGGCAGCGTGGGATCCGGTGTCAGCGGGCGAGTGGGTACCTGTCATCCTGAACCGAGTGCTCCGCTCGAACGTGGCGCCCGCCACGTTCCGGGAGGAGAACTGCGAAGTCGTTCCCGGACCAACGCGCGCGTGACCTGTGCCACATGGGACTGCCGCGCGTGATCCGCGGCCCGGCCGAGAAACTAGAGTCCGAAACGACCCGCTCGATACCCCGGAGCGGGCGTGAACGCAGACGAGACGGTGAGCAGATGGATCTCTTCGAATATCAGGCGAAGGAACTCTTCGCCAAGCATGACGTGCCGACGTCGGCCGGCCGTGTTACCGACACTGTCGCCGGTGCCCGCGAGATCGCGGAGGAAATCGGCAAGCCGGTCATGGTCAAGGCCCAGGTCAAGGTCGGCGGCCGCGGCAAGGCCGGTGGCGTGAAGTACGCCGCCACCGCAGACGACGCGCAGACCCACGCCGAGAACATCCTCGGCCTCGACATCAAGGGTCACATCGTCAAGAAGCTCCTGGTCGCCGAGGCCAGCGACATCGCGGAGGAGTACTACATCTCCTTCCTGCTCGACCGCACCAACCGCACCTACCTGGCCATGTGCTCGGTGGAGGGCGGCATGGAGATCGAAGAGGTCGCCGCCACCAAGCCGGAGCGCCTCGCCAAGGTCCCCGTCGACGCCGTCAAGGGTGTCGACCTCGCGTTCGCGCGCGAGATCGCCGAGAAGGGCCACCTGCCCGCCGAGGTCCTCGACGCCGCAGCCGTGACCATCCAGAAGCTGTGGGAGGTCTTCGTCAAGGAAGACGCTCTCCTCGTGGAGGTCAACCCCCTCGTCCGCACCCCGGACGACCAGATCCTCGCCCTCGACGGCAAGGTCACCCTGGATGCCAACGCCGACTTCCGTCAGCCCGGCCACGCCGAGTTCGAGGACAAGGACGCCACGGATCCCCTCGAGCTCAAGGCCAAGGAGAACGACCTCAACTACGTCAAGCTCGACGGCGAGGTCGGAATCATCGGTAACGGCGCCGGCCTGGTCATGTCGACCCTCGACGTCGTCGCCTACGCAGGCGAGAAGCACGGCGGCGTCAAGCCCGCCAACTTCCTCGACATCGGTGGCGGCGCCTCCGCGGCCGTCATGGCTGCCGGTCTCGACGTGATCCTGAACGACGCTCAGGTCAAGAGCGTGTTCGTCAACGTCTTCGGTGGCATCACCGCGTGCGACGCGGTTGCGAACGGCATCGTCAAGGCTCTCGAGATCCTCGGCGACGAGGCCAACAAGCCGCTGGTCGTCCGCCTCGACGGCAACAACGTCGACGAGGGTCGCCGCATCCTCGCCGAGGCCAACCACCCGCTGGTCACGGTCGTCGCCACCATGGACGAGGCTGCCGACAAGGCGGCCGAACTCGCCTTCGCAGCGAAGTAAAGGGACACACAGAACAATGGCAATCTTCCTTACCAAGGATTCCAAGGTCATCGTCCAGGGCATCACCGGCGGCGAGGGCACCAAGCACACCGCGCTCATGCTCAAGGCCGGCACCCAGGTCGTCGGCGGCGTGAACGCCCGCAAGGCCGGCACGACGGTCTCGCACACCGACAAGGACGGCAACCCGGTCGAGCTCCCCGTCTTCGGCTCCGTCGCCGAGGCCATGAAGGAGACCGGCGCCGACGTCTCGATCGCGTTCGTTCCCCCGGCCTTCTCGAAGGACGCCATCGTCGAGGCCATCGACGCGGAGATCCCGCTGCTCGTGGTCATCACCGAGGGCATCCCCGTGCAGGACTCCGCATACGCCTGGGCCTACAACGTCCAGAAGGGCAACAAGACCCGCATCATCGGCCCCAACTGCCCCGGCATCATCACCCCGGGTGAGTCGCTCGTCGGCATCACCCCGGCGAACATCGCCGGCAAGGGCCCGGTCGGCCTCGTCTCCAAGTCGGGCACCCTGACCTACCAGATGATGTTCGAGCTGCGCGAGTACGGCTTCTCGACCGCCATCGGCATCGGCGGCGACCCGGTCATCGGCACCACCCACATCGACGCCATCGAGGCGTTCGAGAAGGACCCGGAGACCAAGGTCATCGTCATGATCGGCGAGATCGGCGGCGACGCCGAGGAGCGCGCGGCCGACTACATCAAGGCCAACGTGACCAAGCCGGTCGTCGGCTACGTCGCGGGCTTCACCGCTCCCGAGGGCAAGACCATGGGCCACGCCGGCGCCATCGTCTCGGGCTCCTCGGGCACCGCTCAGGCCAAGAAGGACGCTCTCGAGGCGGCCGGCGTGAAGGTCGGCAAGACGCCGTCCGAGACCGCTGCGCTCGCTCGCGAGATCCTGCAGTCGCTCTGATCCTGCAGTCGCTCCGACAGCAGCGTCACCTTCCGTGCGCGCCTTCCGGTGGCTCCGGCCATCGGGAGGCGCGCACGCGCCGTTTCAGGTGTCGATCCAGTCGATTCCCGCAGGTTCGAGCTCTCCCACCCCGGACGTCAACGACGCCACCCAGCCCTCCAGTTCGCTCCGTTCGCGCCCCGCGACGGTGAGGACCACCCGGTCCGCATAGGCCACGTCGAGCACCGCGACGCCGCGCCCGCGCAGTTCCGCCTCCACGCGACCCGCCTCGCCGTGATCGATCGCGAGGGTGAACTTCTCCTGCTGTCTGCGCTCGACGAGGGGCGCCTCGTCCAGTGCCGTCGCGACCGCACCCGAGTACGCGCGCACCAGCCCGCCCGCGCCGAGCTTGATCCCTCCGAACCATCGGGTCACCACCACCGCGACGTTCACGAGATCCCGGTGGTGCAGGACCTGCAGCATCGGAATGCCGGCCGTACCGCCCGGCTCACCGTCGTCGCTCGACCGCTCGGCGCGCGCCGACGGGTCGTCACCCACCACGAACGCCCAGCAATGGTGTCGGGCATCGGGATACAGTCGGCGTTGTTCGTCGACGAAGGCGAGCGCGGCGTCGGCCGTGTCGACACGACGAACCGCCGCGAGGAAACGCGAGTGCTTCACCTCCGTCTCGACCACGACGTCGGGACCCGGGGCGAGAGTGTGCGGCATGGACCCCATTCTCTCGGGTAGTCCCTAGGCTGTTGACTGCAGGACGAGTGACCGACCCACACCGATCGACGGCAGGAGAATCGATGACATTCCCCGCAGGCGCATCCACCCAGAGCAAGGTGGTGCCGTTGCTGCTGCCACTCGCGGTGGCCGTGCTCGGTGCCGTGAACTTCCTGCTCGGCCTCACACCCTTCGTGAACATCACCTTCGGCTCCCAGGTGGCACTCACGTCGTTCGATTTCGGCTTCGCCGTCGTGCCGCTGGCCTTTCTGCTCTTCGGCGGTGTGAGCGCGGCACTGTCGCTGCTCCCCGGCCAGGACTTGCGTGCGGTGGCAGTCGCGGCGTCGGGCGTCGGTTTCGTGACGTCCCTGTTCCAGCTGTTCCACCTGCCTGAGGACACCGGGATCGCGTGGGGCGGCGTGACGATCCTCGTCCTCGGTTTCCTGCAATTCGCGCTGGCGCTCGTCGGGCTGCTGTTCGGCCTCGGCATCCTCGTGTCCGGCCGGTCGGGGGAACGGGGTTCCTTCGGTTCGGCGCAGGGCGCCGGGCAGTACCAGGGATTCGGGACCGGTCCGGGAACCGGGCAGCCCCAGGGCTTCGGTTCGCCGCAGGGGTACGGCCCGCAGGGATACGGCCAGCCCTACGGCGCGCAGCAGGGAGTCACCGGCGGGCAGTCCCAGTTCGGTGCGCCCCACCCCGGCCACCAGGCCTATCCCGGACAGCAGACGTCGGGGGAGTACTCCGGTGCCCAGCAGTACTCCGGTGCGCAGCAGTACTCGGGTGCCCAGCAGTACCCGGGTGCTCAGCAGTACGGCGGACAGCAGTTCGGCGGAGCCCAGCAGTTCCCCGGGGCA
This sequence comes from Rhodococcus sp. PD04, assembly GCF_035918275.1. Classification (NCBI taxonomy): domain Bacteria; kingdom Bacillati; phylum Actinomycetota; class Actinomycetes; order Mycobacteriales; family Nocardiaceae; genus Rhodococcus; species Rhodococcus sp. PD04. The sequence goes on from NZ_CP142143.1 coordinate 1,076,012, forward strand.
CAGCAGTACGGCGGGTCGCAGTATCCCGGTGCCCAGCAGTACGGCGGGGGAGCGCAGTATCCCGGTGCCCAGCAGTACTCCGCCGGCCAGCAGTACACGGGTGCGCAGCCGACCCAGCAGTATCCGGTCCAGGAACCGCACGGAACTCAGGACCCGACGGACCACACCGAAGCCCGGGCGGACGACACAGCGTCCGATGCCGACACGACGGGTACGGAACGTCGCGAGGAGACCGGGACCACTGCCACAGGCGACCAGGACGCGACGCAGGCCTTCCGCGCACCGGACGACCAGCGGTGATCGGCGCGCCTGACACCACGATCGCCGTGTCGGTGACACTCTCGAACCGATGACTTCGACGCTCGGCCGGTCCACCCGGCACGTTCCCACCGACGACGACAGCCTGGACCCGGAACGGTTCCGCATCCTGCTCGGCACCGCGGCCCGCGTGCCGGCGGTGACGCTCGCTGTCGTGGCCACCATCGTGGTGACGACGATGGTCGTGGCCAACAGCGACCTCACCGGCATCTACGCCGCGATCGCCGGCACATGGCTGGCGCTGCACCAGGTGACACTCACGATCGACGGCACGTCGCTCGGTGTGCTGCCGCTGCTGCCCACCGCCGTCCTGGTGTGGCAGGCGGCGCGCGGATGTGCGTCCGCGGCCGACGCGCTCGTCGAGAACAGCGGATACGCCCTCGATCGTCAGGACATCTCGCGCATCACCGTCGCCGTCCTCGCGGGCCCGCTGCTGGTGACCGCGGCGTCGCTGATCGTGCTGCAGGACGCGGCGAGTGTGCTGCCGGTGACGCCCCCGAACGCGGCTGCCGCCCTGGCGTGGGTCACCGGCATCTACCTCTTCGCGGCCCTCATCGGCATCGGCTCCCGCGTGTGGAAGCCGCTGGTGCGCTACTACGCGGCGCCCGACTGGCTCGTGCTGGCCTTCCGTCCCGCACTGCGGGTGCTGCTGGGGCTGTTCGCGCTCGGCGGGCTGGCGGTCGTCGCCGGATTGCTGTGGTCGTGGAACGTCGTCGGTGAACTGCTCGCGCGCGGGGACCACTGGACCGGCGTGCTGGGTCTGACGGTGATGTCGATCCTGTACCTGCCCAACGTCATCATCGGTGCCGCTGCCGTCCTGGCAGGCAGCACCGTGCATTTCGGCGACATCCATCTGAGCCTGTTCGAGGCGACGGGTGGCGACCTGCCGGCACTCCCGGTGCTCGCGGCGGTCCCCTCGGGCCCGGCCGCGGCGTTCTGGCCGGTGCTGCTGGCCGTTCCGGCGACGATCGGTGCGCTACTCGGCCGTTTCGCCGCGCAGCGGACCCTGCAGGCGAAGGCCGACGGTGCCCCGGTGGGCAGCGCCGACGCGGCATGGACGGTGCTCGCTGCCGCAGCGGGAGCCGGACTCGTCACGGCGCTGGCGACCTGGGTCGCGGGCGGCCCGCTCGGCGTCTTCGGCACGGTCGGCGCCAACTGGTGGCTCGCCGGAATCCTCGTCTTCGCCTGGTCGGGCCTGCTCGGCATCATCACGGCCCAGCTGCTCGTGTGGCGTGAAGGACGACTCGCCGCGGCGGCGCTGCGCGCCGACACCGAGGTGGGCGAGGAGACCCCGGAGGATGCGGCAGACGCGGCCCGGGCCGACGACACCGCCGACGGAGAGACCGACGCAGAACTCGAAGTGGCCGAGAACGAGACCCCGGCACTCGAGGCTCCCGCGTCGGAGGACGCCGAGGTCGAGGAGGAATCCTCGGTCGAGGACACCGATCTCGACGAGAACGAAGCCGCCGCAGGCGACGCGGACGAGGACGCCGAGGACGGTGCGTCCGACGCGGACGACGACGCGGAGAGCCCCGACGAGGACGCGGATGCGGACACCGACGACGTCATCGACGCCGAGGTGGTCGAGGTCCTCGACGAGGATGATGCCGAGGACGACAGCGAGCCCGACGAGGAGGTCGCGAACAAGGCCGAAAAGGGCGCCGACTAGGCTCTCCTACGGCCGGTCGATCGGCCGACCCACCTCGACTTCACAGGAGTGGACCCTGACTGCCTCGCGTGACCAGCTGCCGCCCACCGCGCCGGCGCGGCTCGTCGTCCTCGCCTCGGGCACGGGCAGCCTCTTGCGTTCGCTGCTCGACGCCACCCGGACCGACGGATATCCCGCGACGGTCGTCGCTGTCGGTGTCGACCGCGAATGTCCCGCCGAAGGGCACGCCGCCGACGAAGGCATCCCGTCGTTCCGCGTCGCCTTGCGCGACTTCGAGGACCGCACTTCGTGGGACCGCGCGCTGACCGACGCGGTCGCCGCCCACGAACCCGACCTCGTGGTGTCCGCGGGCTTCATGAAGATCCTGGGTTCGGCCTTCCTCGAGCGGTTCGCCGGCCGCATCATCAACACTCATCCCGCGCTGCTGCCGTCGTTCCCCGGCGCGCACGCCGTCGCCGACGCCCTGGCCTACGGCGTCAAGGTCACCGGTTCGACGGTGCATCTCGTCGATGGGGGAGTCGACACCGGGCCGATCCTCGCGCAGGAAGCCGTGCAGGTGCTCGACGACGACGACGAGGACACCCTGCACGAGCGCATCAAGGTTGTGGAGCGACGGCTGCTGGCCGAGATGGTCGCCGCCGTCGCCACCCGTGGAGTTGTTTCCGATGGACGAAAGGCCGTGATCCCCGGTGACCGAACGTAAGACTGTGCGCCGCGCGCTGGTCAGCGTGTACGACAAGAGCGGGCTGGTGGAGCTGGCGACAGGCCTCCACGCGGCAGGTGTCGAGCTGGTCTCGACCGGCTCCACGGCCAAGACCATCGCCGACGCAGGCGTGCCGGTGACGAAGGTCGAGGAACTGACCGGCTTCCCCGAGTGCCTCGAGGGCCGGGTGAAGACCCTGCACCCGCGCGTGCACGCCGGCATCCTCGCCGACACCCGCAAGCAGGACCACCTCGACCAGATCGCCGATCTCGGCATCGAGGCGTTCGAGCTCGTCGTCGTGAACCTCTACCCGTTCACGCAGACGGTCGCCTCGGGTGCGAGCCCCGACGAGTGCGTCGAGCAGATCGACATCGGCGGTCCGTCGATGGTGCGTGCTGCGGCGAAGAACCACCCGTCCGTCGCGGTCGTCGTCGACCCGGCCGCCTACGGTGATGTGCTCGCCGCCGTCGAGGGTGGCGGTTTCACCCTCGAGCAGCGCAAGCGTCTTGCCGCGCAGGCGTTCCAGCACACCGCCGCCTACGACGTCGCCGTCGCGAGCTGGATGAACAGCGGCTACGCGACGCCCGAGGGCGACGAGTCGCAGTTCCCGGCGTGGACCGGCGCGACCTGGACCCGCTCGAATGTCCTTCGCTACGGCGAGAACCCGCACCAGGCCGCAGCCCTGTACGTGAACGAGGCCGGCGAGCCGGGGCTCGCGCAGGCCGAGCAGTTCCACGGCAAGGAGATGTCCTACAACAACTACCAGGACGCCGACGCCGCCTGGCGTGCCGCGCACGACCACAGCGAGCCGTGCGTCGCGATCATCAAGCACGCCAACCCGTGCGGCATCGCGATCGCCGACGACATCGCCACCGCGCACCGCAACGCGCACGAGTGCGACCCGGTCTCGGCCTTCGGTGGCGTCATCGCCGCCAACCGCGAGGTGAGCGTCGAGATGGCCGAGCAGGTCGCCGAGATCTTCACCGAGGTGATCATCGCCCCGTCGTACGCCGACGGCGCCGTCGACGTACTCTCCCGCAAGAAGAACATTCGCATCCTGCGCGCCGATTCACCGAAGTCGGCTCCGGTCGAGATCCGTCAGATCTCCGGCGGGTTGCTCCTGCAGGAGCGCGACGTGCTCACCGCGGACGGCGACTCCACTGCCAACTGGCAGCTCGCGTGCGGCGAGGCCGCCGACGAGGCCACACTGCGCGATCTCGAATTCGCTTGGCGTGCATGCCGTGCTGTGAAGTCCAACGCGATCCTGCTGGCCTCGGGCGGCGCGACCGTCGGTGTCGGCATGGGCCAGGTCAACCGCGTCGACTCGGCGCGGCTCGCCGTGACCCGTGCGGGCGATCGGGTCGCCGGGTCGGTGGCCGCGTCCGATGCCTTCTTCCCGTTCGCCGACGGTCTGCAGGTGCTGACCGAGGCCGGCGTGAAGGCGATCGTGCAGCCGGGTGGCTCGGTGCGCGACAACGAGGTCATCGAGGCCGCCCGCGAGGCCGGCGTGACGCTGTACCTCACCGGCGCCCGGCACTTCGCGCACTAGGGAACGAACCACAGACGCGCGGCACCCCCGCGCACCGTCGCTCAGGCGGCGTGCGCGTGGGTGCCGTTGTCGTGTGCGGTGTGTTCGACGGTGTGCTTGCCGCGACCCTCGGAGATGACGAGCTTGGCAGCGCCACGGTCGAGCAGCTCGCGGATGAGATCCGCGGAGGCGGCGCCGCTCTCGGTACCGCCGACCCGGCTCAGGTCGATGGTGATGGCGTGACCGGTGAGGTCGTCGGGCAGTTCGGTCGACACGGTGCCGCCGGATTCGATTCGCAGTTTCATGGTGTTTCTCCTGTCGAGGTGATCTTGTATGGGTCGCGGTCGGGGATAGAGAAAGGGCACCCGGGGCGTATGTGCCCCGAGTGCCCGAGAACGAGTCGTCGTGTGACTTCTATTCTCGGGATCGCTCCGCCGCGAAGTGGAAGAAGAAGTGAGAAAACGGTACGGAACAGCCGGCTACGTACATCTGCTTGTATCGCATCGGACCGTACCTTCCTCGTGTGAACCAGTTGGTTAACGGATGACCATACACGAACAACGCGGAATGGACATTTGTTATTTCTGCGTCGTCCGTCGGCGGGGTGTGACGCTCAGCCCCTCAGCTTGTCGAGCCACGCCCCGAAACCGGATGTGAACTCGTCGGAGAAAGGCAGGTCGGCGACGTAGTCGGCGCCGGTCGACTGCTGGTCGCCGATGTCCTTGAGCACGTGGTTGGTGCGCGTCATGTGCAGCGACGTCAGGCGGGTGTGGACGAGTGCCGCGTCGAGCGCGTCGACGTCCTCGACCCGTACCTGGATGTCCTTCGACGAGACCGTGGTGAGCACCGGCAGGTCGCCGGCGACCTGTGCGGCGAGCATCCGCGGATCGAGCGCGTCCTCCTCGGCGAGTGCCTTCGCGTTGGCGGGGACGAGCCCGGCATTGCGCAGCGGCTCGGGGAGTGCGTCGCTGAGAGTGCCGTCGGCGCGGAGCGACTCGACTGCGCCCGTGAGCGCGACCCGCAGTTCGTCGGCGATCTGGACGGGCAGCTGTCCCGCGGCGACGACGGCGTCGAGTTGTGCGTCGATCTGGGCGGTCAGCAGGTCGAGCAGACGCACGGCGAGCGGTTCGAGCAGACCGAGACCGGCGATCGAGTCGTTGTCCTGGGCGAGCGACAGCGCGATCAGCGCGCCCTCGCTGTGCCCGACGACGTAGAGCCGCTTCGGGTCGACCCCGCGCTGCGAACCGAGAAAGGCGAGCGCGTCGGAGGCGTGGTCGATGAACGTCGAGAAGCCGAGATCGGCGACGTCCTCGACGCTGTACGGGCCGAGACCGGTCGTGCCGCTGCCGAACTTGTCGTAGCGCAGGCTCGCGAAGCCCTTGCGTTCGAGCACGTCGGCGAGGTGCCGCAGGGTGCCGATCGATCCGGGGAGCAGTGCGCTGTCACCGTTGCGGTCGGTGGGGCCGCTGCCGGCGAGCAGCAGGACGGCGGGCACCGGACCCCTCATGGAGACGGGTACCCGCAGACTGCCGTGCAGGGTCACGTCGCCGCTGGAAAAGGTGATCTCGGTGTCCGACATGTCATGTGTCTATCAGAAGTCGCCGGGTCGGCCCGTATCGAGGGCGCCCCGGTGTGGCGCCGGTTTCGTCCGTGCCGTGCGGGCGCGGCGCACCCGCCGGTAGCCCCGCACGCCGAGCCATCCGAACAGCGCCAGCAGGGGGATGACGAGCAGGGGAGCGAGCAGCGAGATCACCGACGTGACGAACGAGGTGACGCTCTCGACGATCGAGAGCACGGGATTGCCGAAACCTGCGGTGGTCGCGGTGCTCGCGACCCGCGTGCCCGTCTGCGCCGTGCTCACCGCCAGGGCGGTCGGGGCGCCGATGACGATGCCCGCGAGCGCCGCCATCGCGGGATCGAGACTCGCGAACGCCGCCCACGCGGCGAGCGCACCCGCGACGGGCCGTGTGACCGTGCCGACGGCGGACAGGGCGTTGTCCACGAGCGGCACGAGGTCGGCGACGACCTCCACGACGGTGGCGATCGCCAGGGCGACGAGCGCCGAGGTGGACCCGAGCCACTGCATCGATTCGTTGAGGACCACGCCGAAGAGTTCGAAGTGGACCGCGGCCGACAGGAGCAGCAGCGGCAGGAAGGTGCGCAGCCCGGTGGCGGCCGCGAGCCCCAGCCCGAGCAGGGCCGCCAGGATCCAGGTGTCCATGCCGCGAGTGTAGGCGGACCGGTCGCGTGATCGCGGATGCCGAAACGGCGGTTCGGTCGTACCTTGGGTGGGGTGACGTCACCCACACCGCGCCCCTCCACGGTCGGCGAGCTCCGCGCCTCCGGCCACGTGCAACGGTCCGTCAAGGACGAGATCCGGCACAACCTGCTCGCTGCGCTGCGCGACGGTACCGATCCGTGGCCCGGCATCCTCGGTTTCGAGGACACCGTCGTCCCGCAGCTCGAACGCGCCCTCATCGCCGGCCACGACGTGGTCCTGCTCGGCGAACGCGGCCAGGGCAAGACGCGCCTGCTGCGCACCCTGCCGCTGCTGCTCGACGAATGGACCCCGGTCATCGCCGGCTCCGAACTCGGCGAGCATCCCTACGAGCCCATCACCCCGGCGTCGATCCGCCGGGCCGCCGAACTCGGCGACGACCTGCCCGTCGCGTGGCGGCACCGCAGCGAGCGGTACGCCGAGAAGCTCGCGACGCCCGACACCTCGGTCGCCGACCTCGTCGGCGACGTCGACCCGGTGAAGGTCGCCGAGGGGCGCAGCCTCGGCGACCCGGAGACGATCCACTTCGGTCTCGTGCCCCGCGCGCACCGCGGTATCGTCGCCGTCAACGAACTGCCCGACCTCGCCGAACGCATCCAGGTGTCGCTGCTCAACGTCATGGAGGAACGCGACATCCAGGTCCGCGGTTACACGCTGCGCCTGCCCCTCGACGTGCTGCTCGTCGCGAGCGCGAACCCCGAGGACTACACGAACCGCGGTCGCATCATCACCCCGCTCAAGGACCGTTTCGGCGCCGAGATCCGCACGCACTACCCGACGCGGCTCGAGGACGAGATCGCCGTCATCGAGCAGGAGGCGCACCTGCAGGCCCGCGTACCGGAGTATCTCTTCGAGATCCTCGCCCGGTTCACGCGCTTGCTGCGCGAATCGACCTCCGTCGACCAGCGTTCCGGTGTCTCGGCGCGGTTCGCCGTCGCCGGCGCCGAGACCGTCTCGGCCGCGGCCCTGCACCGCGGTGCGGTCCTCGGCGAGGACGATCCGGTCGCGCGTCCCGTCGACCTCGGCACGGTCGTCGAGGTGCTCCGCGGCAAGGTGGAGTTCGAATCCGGCGAGGAGGGAAGGGAATTCGAGATCCTCGACCATCTCCTGCGGCGTGCCACGGCCGAGACCGCCCGCTCGCGACTCGCGGGCGTCGACCTCGGGCCGCTGGTCGCGGCCGTCGAACAGGGCGATCCGGTGGTCACCGGTGAGCGGATCACCGCGAAGGTGCTGCTCGACGAACTGCCCGAACTGCCCGTCCTCGACGCCGTCGCCGAACGGCTGGGTGCCACCGACACCGGAACCCGAGCCGCGGCAGTGGAACTCGCCCTCGAAGGTCTGTACCTGGCGCGGCGCATCGCCAAGGACACCGGCGACGACGGCTCGGCGGTGTACTCCCGATGAGCAGGTCGGCCCGCTACGGTCCGTATACCGGGGGCGATCCGCTCGCCCCACCGGTGGACCTGCGCGACGCGCTCGCCGCGATCGGCGACGACGTCATGGCCGGCGCGTCACCGAAGCGTGCCCTGCGGGAGTTGCTGCGCCGTGGGCACGACGGCATGCGCGGCCTCGACAAGATTGCCGCGCAGGCGAACCGGCGTCGACGTCAGCTGCTCGACCGCACCAACCTCGACGGCACCCTGCGTGAGGTGCGCGAACTCCTCGATCGCGCCGTGCTCGAGGAACGCAAGGAACTGGCCCGAGCCCTCGACGACGACGCGCGGTTCGCGGAGATGCGGATCGAGGAGCTGCCGACGTCGACGGCGCAGGCCGTGCAGGAACTCGCCGACTACGACTGGCGCAGCGCGCAGGCCCGGCAGGATTACGAGAAGATCCGCGATCTGCTCGGCCGGGAGATGCTCGACCAGCGCTTCTCCGGGATGAAGCAGGCGCTCGAGGGGGCCACCGACGAGGACCGGCAACGCATCTCGGAGATGCTCGAGGACCTCAACGACCTGCTCGACAAGCACTCCCGCGGTGAGGACACCGCGGAGGACTTCGAGCAGTTCATGGCCCAGCACGGCGAGTTCTTCCCGGAGAACCCGCAGAACGTCGAGGAACTGCTCGACTCCCTCGCGCAGCGGGCCGCGGCGGCGCAGCGGCTGCGCAACTCGCTCACCCCCGAACAGCGCGACGAACTCGACGCGCTGGCCCAGCAGGCGTTCGGATCCCCGGATCTGATGAGCCAGCTCGACCGTCTCGACGGCCACCTGCGTGCCGCCCGTCCCGGCGAGGACTGGACCGGCTCCGAGCAGGTGCGCGGCGAACAGGGCATGGGTCTCGGCGAGGCCACCTCGGCGCTGCAGGAGTTGTCCGAACTCGACCAGCTCGCCGAGCAGCTGTCGCAGCAGTACGCCGGGGCGTCCCTCGACGACATCGACCTCGACGCGCTCGCCCGTCATCTCGGTCCCGAGGCCGCGGCCGATGCACGTACTCTCGCCGAACTCGAGAAGGAACTGCAGCGGCAGGGCTTCTTCGACCGGGGCGCCGACGGGCAGTGGCGACTGTCGCCCAAGGCCATGCGCCGACTCGGCGAGGCGGCCCTGCGCGATGTCGTCAATCGCATCTCGTCGCGCACCGGGCAACGCGAGTCGCGGCGGGCGGGTGTGCTCGGCGAACCGACCGGCGCGTCGAAGGCATGGGAGTTCGGCGACACCGAACCGTGGGACGTCGTGCGGACCCTCACCAACGCGACCCTGCGCAGTCCCGGTCTGCCGGTGCGGATGTCGGTACAGGACGTCGAGGTGATCGAGACCGAACAGCGGACGCAGGCGGCGGTCGCGCTGCTCGTCGACACGTCGTTCTCGATGGTCATGGACGGTCGCTGGGTGCCGATGAAACGCACGGCCCTCGCACTGAACCATCTCGTGTCCACGCGCTTCCGCGGGGATGCGCTGCAGCTCATCGCGTTCGGCCGGCACGCCCGTGTGGTGTCGGCGTCCGAACTCGCCGGGCTCGACGGCGTCTACGAGCAGGGCACCAATCTGCACCACGCCCTGATGCTCGCGGGTCGTCACCTGCGTCGTCATCCCAACGCGCAGCCGGTGGTCTTCGTCGTCACCGACGGTGAACCCACCGCCCATCTCGAACCGGACGGCTTTGCCGCCTTCGACTATCCGCCGAGCGCACGCACTCTCGGGTTGACGGTGCGCGAACTCGACCACATCGCGCGGCTCGGAACCCAGGTGACGATCTTCCGGCTCGGCAGCGATCCGGGGCTCGCGCGGATCGTCGACGTGCTGGCACGTCGTGTCGGGGGACGGGTGGTCGCGCCCGACGTCGACGGTCTGGGAGCGGCGGTCGTCGCAGACTACGTGCGCGCTCGTCGGAGGTCCTGAACACTCAGCGTCGCACCGACCGCCAGGTGGTCGCGGCGGCGGTGGACAGCAGGACAGCGGTCACCCAGAAGATCGACGCGACACCGGCGACCCCGGCGATCGCACCGGCAACCATGGGCACCGCGACCTGCCCGAGACGGTTGCCGGTCAACCGCACGGCCAGCGCCGACGCGCGGTCGACCGGTGCGACGAGTTCGACCACCCACGTCATCGTCAGGGGTTGGCCGACACCCCAGAACATTCCGCACACGGCGAGCAACGCGCCGATGACCCACGGGTTCGGCACGAGCGGCAGCAGCGCGACCGGCACGATGGTCCCGGCGGTCGCGGAGACGAGCAGCCACCTGCGCGGAATGCGGCGCAGTGCCCACGGCAGCAGGGCACGCGAGACGATCGATGCCACGGTGCGGGCGGTGAGCAGGATCGATACCAGCAGCACACCGAACCCGAACTGTTCGCCGAGCAACGGCAGGTAGGCCACGACGAGGTCGACCGAGGCGAGGACCACGAGGCTCGACAGCATCGCGGGCTTCATGCCCTTCGTCCCGAGCATCGACAGGATCGACTGGGGCGCGCCGTCCTCCGCGGTGCGGCCGGATCCCGGCGGCTCGCGCAATCCCAGCACGAGCGGCAGGGAGAGCAGCGAGACCACCGTCATGACCAGCAGTGCGCCGGTGGTCTCCACGGATCCGTTGCCGTCACCGGTGGTCGCGGCGATCACACCGGAGACGGGCACGCCGACGGCCTGCCCGACCGACACACCCAGCGTGAGCCCGGCGAACCCGCGATCCAGTTGACCCGGCGGCGACAGGATCGACACGAACGCCTGCCCCGACACCGTGACGAGCAACTGCCCGAGACCGAGCACGACGTTGCCTGCGGCCAGCACGAGCAATCCCGAACTGAGCGCGATCAACCCGGCGCCGACCGTCGTGACGACGATGCCCGAACGCAGAATGGCGGTCGCGTGCCCACGGTCCACTGCGCGCCCCATCCGCACCGCCGCGATCAGCGGGACGATGGCGTAGAGCGCGGTGACGGCACCGATGGTGGTCGCGTCGCCGCCCAGCGCGAGGATCCGGTAGGAGACCAGGACGCGGATCGACTGGAATGCCGCGTGCAGCAGGGCCGTGGACAAGCACAGGTACAGCAGCCAGTGACGCGGAGGATGCGGCATACGTCAGGCGCCGGCCGTCACGACCCGGTCGCCGAGGGGCGACTGCAAGGAGACCTCGAGCGTGCCGACGACGGCGACCATGATGCACATGCGGTCCTGCATCTCCGGCAGTGTGCCGCCGAGCAGCGTCACCGTCACGGTGTCGTCCGTTTCGGTGACGGTCGCGTCGACGCCGAAGCATTCGGGGGTGCCCGTCTCGAAGTGCAGGGCGATCCGGTCGTCGCTCACTCGCGACCACGACAGGATCGTCAGCGGATGCGTGTTCACGAGGTCGGGTCGCGGCGAGAACGCCGTCGCTCCTGCCGGAACCGGTTCCTCGGGCAGCGCCGGGACATCCGGTGTACTCGAACTCGATCCGCAGGCCGCGATGATCAGGCACATCGCGAGGACGGTGATTCCCCGGCAGGCACGGACGACGGAACGCATGGCTCCCACGGTATTCCCGTGTCGCGTGTTCATCACGCCAGCAGGGCGGCGGTCACGCCGATCGCAGGGATGGAGGCGAGGGTGGTGACGAGCGCGGCGTCGCGGGCGAGCACCGTGCCGCGACCGTAGGCGCCGGCGTAGACGAAGACGTTCTGCGCGGTGGGAAGAGCGGCGACCACCACGACCGCGAACAGGGCGTGGCCGTCGAGGCCGAACACGAAACGCCCCATCAGATACGCGAGCACGGGCTGGGCGAGGATCTTGAGAAACGAGGCGAGCGCGATGTCGCGGCGGGGGCTCGTGCCCTTCTCGAGCACCCGGACACCCTGCAGCGACAAGCCGAACGCGAGCAGCGCACCGGGCACCGACGCACCGCCGAGCAGATGGAACGGCTGCAGCAGCGCTTCCGGGGGCGTCCATCCGCTGATCGCGATGGCGAGCCCGGCCGCGGCGGCCAGGACGATGGGGTTCTTGAACGGCGCGAGCAGAGTGTCGAGGCGCGAGACCCCGGCGCGCATCGTCGACAGGTCGAGCATGGTCAGCGCGATGGGGGAGAGCACGACGATCTGGAACAACAGCAGCGGCGCGACGAACGAGGCGTCGCCGAGCACGAAGACCGCGATGGGGATGCCGAGATTCGCGGAGTTGACGTAACCGGCGCACAGCGCGCCGATGGTCGCCTCGGGAACCGCACGTCGCAGCCAGAGTTTCGCGACGACGAAGTGCACGATCGCGACGGCGAACGCCGTGGCCGCCGCGATGTAGAGATTGGGCGAGAAGATCACCGAGAGGTCGGACGTCGCGAGCACGTCGAACAGCAGCGCGGGGGTGGCGACGAAGAAGACGAGCCGGCTGAGCACCGTCTGCGCCTCGTGCCCGAGTGTGCCCATGCGCCCCAGCGTGAAGCCGATGGCGATGATCACGAAGATGACACTGAACCCCGCGATCACACCCGACACGGTTGCCTAGTCTAAGGACCCTGTGGATGAGTTCCCGAGGCAGGCGCCCGGAGCGCAGTTCTTGTCGATCGGAGCCGAATTTTTCGACGACAACTGCTCACTCGGGAACGTTCATCCACAGGGCGACGCTCCGGGGTTCCACGTCGAGCGGGCGTTGTGCAGGCTTCCGCCATGGGGGAATTCGACGAGCCGTTCAGCGGCACCGACGCACTGGCCGAGAAATGCTTGACGCCGTACCGACTGCGGACCATGCGCCGGCTGCATCGCGACGTGTACATCCATCCCGACGCGGAGATGACGGCACTGCGGCGTGCGCGTGCGGCGTGGTTGTGGACGCGAGGCGGTGGCGTACTGGCAGGGCTGTCCGCTGCCGCGGTGCACGGCAGCAGATGGGTCGACGGTCGTGCGCCGGCGGAGCTGCTCCGGACCGGGAGTCGCCGCGGCACGGCCGGGGTGAGGGTGCACGGCGACACCGTGCTCGAGGAGGAGGTCTGCGAGCGCGAGGGGATGTCGGTGACGACTGCCGCGCGGACCGGTTTCGATCTCGCCCGGTGGCTGGCACCGGCGCGAGCCGTCGAACAACTCGATGCGTTGTGTCGAGCCACCGGGCTGGATCCGGCAGACATCCTCACCGTCGCCGACCGGCACCGCGGGGAGCGCGGACTTCCGCAGGTGCGCGCGGTCGTGCCCCGCGTGGATCCCGGTGCCGAGTCTCCACCCGAGACCAGGGTCCGCCTGTTGCTCGTGCACCACGGACTACCGGCGCCGGCCACCCAGGTGCCGATCGTCGACGAGGGCAGGGTGGTCGGTTGGGCGGACATGGGGTGGCACGAATGGCGCACCGCCGTCGAGTACGACGGGGTGCACCACTGGACCGACGAGCGTCAGCGCACCAAGGACATCGAGCGCTACGAGTCGTTCGCCTCGCTGGGCTGGTCGGTGATCCGGGTGAACTCCGAGCAACTCCGAATGCGTCCGCTGACGATCGTCGAGCGGGTCCGCAGGGCGCTGCGGGCTTCGGGCGCACCCGTGTGATGTGCACTTCTCGTCGAAAACTTCGACGAATTTCGACAATACCTGCACATACGACGACGCCGCCCCTCCCGATGGGGAGAGGCGGCGTCGGAAGCTACGACCTACTTGCTGCTGACGTAGGGGAGCAGAGCCATCTCGCGGGCGTTCTTCACCGCGACGGCGACCTGACGCTGCTGCTGCGGGGTCAGGCCCGTGACGCGACGGCTGCGGATCTTGCCGCGGTCGGAGATGAAGGTGCGGAGCAGGTTGACGTCCTTGTAGTCGACGTACTCGATCTTCGCCGCGAAGAGGGGGTTCTTCTTGGGCTTGCGTCCCTCTACGGCACGCGACTTCTTCGACGGTCCTCGCTTGACTGCCATATCTCGCTCCTCACCAGCTCGACTTGTGGACGCCGGGTAGTTCCCCGCGGTGGGCGAGTTCACGCACACGCACTCGTGAGAGCCCGAACTTTCGCAGGTGGCCGCGCGGGCGGCCGTCCGCAGCGTCTCGATTGCGCAATCGTACCGGACTGGCGTCGCGGGGTAGACGCTGCAGTGCCCGCTGGGCTTCGCTGCGCTCCTCGGGCGAGGACGACGGTCGGCGCACGACCTCCTTCAGCTCCGCGCGGCGCTCGGCGTACCGGGCCACGATCGCCTTCCGTTGCTCGTTGCGCGCGATCTTCGATTTCTTCGCCATGACTACTTCTCCTCCCGGAAGTCGACGTGTCTGCGCAGCACGGGGTCGTACTTGCGCAGGACGAGACGGTCGGGATCGTTCCGGCGGTTCTTCCGGGTGACGTAGGTGTAGCCGGTTCCCGCGGTCGAGCGAAGCTTGACGACGGGCCGGATCTCGCTGCGTGCTGCCATCAGAACTTCTCTCCGCGGGCACGCAGACGCGCGACGACGCTCTCGATGCCGTCGCGGTCGACGATCTTGATGCCCTTGGTGGACAGGTTCAGCGTGACCCGGCGTCCGAACGAAGGTACGAAATAGGTTCTGCGCTGGATGTTCGGGTTCCACCGCCGGCTGGTGCGGACATGGGAGTGCGATACGGATCTCCCGAAACCGGGTCGCCGTCCGGTGAGTTGGCACGTGGCCGACACGTCGGCTCCTTTCGTAGGTAACGACAATCATTTTCGACAAAGTGCTTCGCTGACTGTACGCTCAGGTGTCGTTAATGACAATCGTTATCGAAAGGAGTCCTGTGGACACCAGGACGCCGCTCGTCATCGTCTGCGGATGGCGCGGACGGACTGCGCAGGTCGCGCGGTCGCTCCTGCGTCCGGGCACCGCGGTCGTCCACCACGACCTGTCCGGTCTCGACCAGGGCGTACTCCGCCGCTCAGTGCTCACCGTCGAGGGCGAACGCACCGAGATCCTCGAACTCGCGCACGGGTGCGTCTCCTGCACGCTGCGCGAGGATCTGCTGCCGCTTCTGCGCCGCATGCGCGACTACAGCAGCGTCGACCGGATCGTGCTGCACCTCGACCCGCAACTCGAACCCGAGGCACTGTGCTGGGCAGTCGAACATGTCGTGGTGAGCGGGATCGTCGGTCGTGTCGACGGACCCGCGTCCCTCGATGTCCGAGTGGACGGCGTCGTGACCTGCCTCGACGCCGCGACCTGGCTCGAGGACGCGACGGGCGACGACGAACTGAACGAGCGTGTCGACGACGACCGCACCCTGGCGCAGGTCGTCGTCGGCCAGGTCGAGTTCGCCGATGCGTTGGTGGTGCTTCCGGGAGCGGACGGCTGGCAGCAGGCACGCCTGCACGCGGTGCTCACCCGACTCGCCCCGGACGCGCCGATCGCGTGGGCGGGGGAACCGGACGTCGAGCGGCTCCTCCGCGAGATACCCGCCACCGCCCGTCGGGGGACGATCGACGGGGCGCACTCGCCTCTCCTACGAGGTCAACCGCCCCTCGACGACGACTGCGGAATCCGCCTCGTCGAGTTCTCCGCCGACCGGCCGTTCCATCCGGAACGTCTCCACCACGCGATCGACGTGCTGCTCGACGGCGTCGTGCGCGCCCGAGGGCGACTGTGGGTCGCCACCCAACCCGACAATGCGCTGCTCGTCGAATCCGCCGGTGGAGGACTGCGGGTCGCTCATGCCGGGCCGTGGCTCGTGTCGATGACTCCCGAGCAACAGCGCGAGATCCCGCCGGAACGCCGCGCGATGGCGTCGCTGCGCTGGGACGAACGCTACGGCGACCGGGACACGAGCATCGTCGTCCTCGTCCACGACGCCGACCCGGATCTCATCGACCGCACCCTGCGTGCGGCAGTCGTGACCGACGACGAGTTCGACCGCCCCGACCTGTGGCCGACCTGGCACGACCCCTTCGGTCGATTCCACGAAGACCCATGTGACGACCTCCCGGCAGACCGCCGCGACAACGAGAGAGAGGAACACCGATGAAACCGGCCCTGCATCCCGACTACCACCCCGTGGTCTTCCGGGACGCCAACACCGGCGCCACCTTCCTGACCCGTTCCACCGCGACATCCGAACGCACGACCGTCTGGTCGGACGGCCGTACCTACCCGCTGATCGTCGTCGATGTCACGAGCGACTCGCACCCGTTCTGGACGGGCGCCGCCCGCCTGCTCGACACCGCCGGTCGCGTCGAGAAGTTCGAGCGCAAGTACGGCCGGCGCCGACCCTGATCCCCGAACCTCCCGACATCGAAGGAGAACGACATGGCAGTCCCCAAACGCAGGAAGTCCCGCTCGAACACCCGTCATCGCCGGTCGCAGTGGACGGCGAAGGTCCCCGATCTCGTGCCGGTCACGGTCGACGGAACGACAGTGAAGGTGCCCCGCAGGCTCGTCGAGGCCGTGCACAGGGGTGACGTTGATCCCCGGACCGACTGAGTCGTAGAGCCCGCCCGCCACCGCGGGTTCTCAGCGCGCTCTCAGTAGGGGCAGGCCACAATGGTGATCATGCGCATTCTGGTGGTCGACGACGACCGTGCGGTGCGGGAGTCGCTGCGCCGGTCCCTGAGCTTCAACGGATACACGGTCGACCTCGCGACGGACGGGCAGGACGCCCTCGAACAGGTCGCGGTGTCGCGTCCGGATGCGATGGTGCTCGACGTGATGATGCCGCGCGTCGACGGCCTCGAGGTGTGCCGCCGGCTGCGCAGCACCGGCGACGACCTGCCGATCCTCGTCCTCACCGCACGCGACTCCGTGTCCGAGCGGGTCGCGGGTCTCGACGCCGGTGCCGACGACTACCTGCCGAAACCGTTCGCGCTCGAGGAACTGCTCGCGCGGCTGCGGGCACTGCTGCGTCGCGCCACTCCCGATCCGGACAACTCCGCCGACGAGGTGCTGCGGTTCGCCGACCTCAGCCTCGACCCCGCGACCCGCGAGGTCACCCGTGGCGACCGGCAGATCAGCCTCACGCGCACCGAGTTCTCCCTGATGGAGATGCTCATGGCGAATCCGCGGAGGGTGCTCACGCGCAGCCGCATCCTCGAGGAGGTGTGGGGTTACGACTTCCCGACCTCCGGCAACGCCCTCGAGGTCTACGTGGGGTACCTGCGACGCAAGACCGAGGCCGGTGGGGAACCGCGCCTGATCCACACGGTGCGCGGCGTCGGGTACGTGCTGCGCGAGACCCCGCCGTGAGCGACCCGATGCGACCACCTCTTCTCCTGACCCGCTCGGTGCCGCTGCGCACCCGCGTCACGCTCCTCGCGGCCGGCGCGGTGGCGCTCGCCGTCGCCGTCACGTCCATCGCGGCCTACGCCGTGGTGTCACGGGCGTTATATTCCGAGGTCGACACCCAGTTGCGGGCGCGGGCCGCCGCGCTCGTCGAGTCGAGCACCCTCATCACCTACGACCCGCGCTATATCGGCGGGGCCCAGCTCTACAGCTCCGACATCAGCGTCGCCCTGATCTATCCGGATCTCGGCAGGTACGTGCCGCCGGGCTCGTCGGTCCCCATCGGCGAATCCGAACTGGCGGTGGCCGAGGGCGACCGTGAGTCGTCGCTTCGCACCGTCGCCCAGCAGCGCGTACTGGCCCAGCGCATGCCCGACGGCAGCACGGTCGTGATCGCACAGCGACTGCGTCCCACCGTCGAGATCCTCAACCGCCTGGCGAGTGTGCTGTTCATCGTGGGCGGTTGCGGGGTGGTGCTCGCCGCCGCCGTGGGTGCGACGGTCGGCCGCACGGGTCTGCGTCCCGTCGCCCGGCTCACCGCCGCCGCCGAGCGGGTCGCCCGCACCGACGACCTGCGGCCGATCCGGGTGACCGGCCACGACGAGCTCGCTCGTCTCACCGAGAGCTTCAACATGATGCTGCGCGCCCTCGCCGAGTCGCGGGAACGGCAGAGCCGGCTGGTCGCCGACGCCGGTCACGAACTGAAGACACCGCTGACCTCGCTGCGGACCAACATGGAACTGCTCATCGCGGCGAGCCGTCCCGGTGCACCGAGCCTGCCCGACGAGGACATGGCCGAACTGCGGGCCGACGTCATCGGCCAGATCGAGGAGTTGTCGACGCTCGTCGGCGATCTCGTCGACCTCGCTCGGGAGGATGCACCGGAGACGGTCTTCGAGGTCGTCGACGTCGCCGAGGTGGTGGACCGCAGCCTCGAACGTGCGCGTCGACGGCGTACCGACATCGAGTTCCGGGCGACCACCGAGCAGTGGTTCGTCTTCGGCGACCAGGCCGGACTCACCCGCGCCGTGGTCAACGTCCTCGACAACGCGGCCAAGTGGAGCCCGGCGGGGGAGGACGTCGTCGTGAACATGCGGCAGATCGCCAGCGGTCTGATGGAGCTGACCGTCGACGACGCCGGCCCGGGGATCCCGGAGGAGGAACGCGAACTGGTGTTCGAACGGTTCTACCGGGCGACGACCGCGCGGTCGATGCCGGGATCCGGTCTGGGACTGGCCATCGTGCGACAGATGGTCACGAAGCACGGCGGGACGATCGCCGTCGAACGGTCGAATCGGGGCGGCGCGCTGATCCGCATCGTGCTGCCCGGCACACCGGCCCTCGACGGAGAGACACACCCCACCGAGATCGAATGAATTCGACAGCAGAATCGCGGGTACTTCTGAGGCGACTCTCAGCTGCCCGGTCCATGCTGGACGAAGAAGCGCGGAGGTGCTCGACGCACCCCGCATCATCGGCCACCGCACGCCGACGTCGACCCGTATGCGTCCGGTGGCCCCGGCGGAAAAAGGCGAAGTGACGAATGAGTGAGGACCCCACCCGCGGCGCGGGAGCACCGCAACCGCAACCCCATCCGTACGGTCCCGGTGGCTACACCGACCCCTACGCGCAGACCCCCCACCAGCCCGGACCTCCGCCGCCGGCTCCGGGACCGAATCGCATGCCGGCCCGTTCCACCCTCGTAATCGGTGCCATCGCACTGGCGCTGGTGAGCGGCGGTATCGGTGGCGCGGTCGGCGCGTGGTCGGTACGCGACTCGTCCGGACCGGTCGTCAACTCCCTCGACGCTCCGCGGCCCGAGACACAGACGATCGCCGCCGCTCCCGAGGGCAGCGTGCAGGCCGTCGCCGACAGGGTCGTGCCGAGCGTCGTGCGCATCGAGGTCCTCGGTCGCACGGGTGCCGGTGAGGGTTCGGGTGTGGTCCTGTCCTCCGACGGATTGATCCTCACCAACAACCACGTCGTGGCGGGCGGTGGGCAGGGTGCGCGCCTGACGGTCTTCTTCTCCGACGGCTCCACCGCTCCGGCGACGGTCGTCGGCGCCGACGCGGTGTCGGACATCGCCGTCATCCGGACCGAGGGTCGCAACGACCTCACGCCCATCGAACTCGGCAGTGCCGACAACCTCGCCGTCGGCCAGGAGGTCGTGGCGGTGGGCTCGCCCCTCGGACTTCAGAGCACCGTGACGGCGGGCATCGTCTCGGCCCTCAACCGTCCCGTCTCCACGAGTGGGGACACTGCCAACCAGGCGTCGGTCATCGACGCGATCCAGACCGACGCGGCGATCAACCCGGGCAACTCCGGTGGCGCACTCGTCGACATGGAAGGCCGCCTCGTCGGTATCAACACCGCGATCGCCACGGCAGGCGGACAGTCCGGCTCGATCGGCCTCGGCTTCGCCATCCCCGTCGAGCAGGCCCGGCGCATTGCGCAGGAACTCGTCGACACCGGGAAGGCGACGCACTCGATCATCGGCGTCCAGGTCCCGTCGCGGGACAACGCCTACGGCGCGCGCGTCGTGGAGGTCGTGCCCGACGGCCCGGCCGATCGTGCGGGGATCCCGAACAACGCGCTCATCGTCAGGATCGATGATCGTGTCGTCACCGACGGCGACTCGCTCATCGCCGCGATCCGCTCCCGCGCGCCCGGCGAGACCGTGAAGATCACCTACCGCACACCCGACGGCGACGAGAACACGGTCGACGTCGTGACTGCCCCGGATTCCGCCGGACGATGAGGGACGACATGGACATAGCTCACATTTCGGTACAAGAGCCGCATGCTCTCGACCCGCAAACTACCGTGGACCTCATGGAACTCGAAGCTCCCAGAAAAGGCCGCGCACTCGTCGTCGTCGTCGACGATCGCGTCTCCCACGGCGACAGTCCGGACTCCGCGGGTCCGCTCGTCACGGAGCTTCTCGTCGAGGGCGGTTTCGCGGTCGACGGTGTCGTGACGGTCGCGGCAGATGAGGTCGAGATCCGAAATGCGCTGAACACCGCGGTGATCGGCGGCGTCGACCTGGTGATCTCGATCGGTGGCACCGGTGTCACCCCTCGCGACGTGACGCCCGACGCGACCGAGGACGTGCTCGATCACGAGATCCGCGGCATCGCCGAGGCGCTGCGCTCGTCGGGCTTGGCGTCGGGTGCCGTCGACGCCGGCCTCTCCCGCGGCCTCGTCGGAGTCTCCGGATCGACGCTCGTGGTGAACCTCGCGTCGTCGCGTCCCGCCATCCGCGACGGGATGGCAACCCTGCTGCCTCTCGCGGCGCACGTCATCGAAGAATTGTCCTGGGTGGAGGAGTGACGCCATGGACGGCGATCCTGCGAACCCGCAGGAACCCGACGACCCCGCGGATCAGCCCGACGAGGTGACCGAAGAACAGCGCACGAGCCGTGCCCGGATCGACCGGGCACGGCTGGCGCGCATCTTCGGCGACGTGCTTCCCGAGACCACTCGCGACGAACGGCGGGACGACGACCCGCGCGAGGGCGGAACGGACGAATGGCTGCGACGTCAGGTACCACCTCACCACTCGGGCTCGTGATGTGTGTCACATTTGCCGGGTTGCCCTCGAGGTGATTCGAACTCGTTGTCGGTCGTAAAGAAACGGCAATGCAACATTTCGTTCAACTCGGCATGATCCACGATGTGGGACGCGCAGGCGCCGAGTGGTCGCTGAGGGCACCCTTCGGGACACGGCGGGCGAAAGCCTCGAGTCGCCCTACCTGGGCAAATCGAAAAATGTGCCGTACAGCGCGCATGTTGTCCGGCGTGTCGGCGTGCAATGCCGACGTGTCCGTTTCGTGAACATTTTGTGTGTTCCCACGGGTCTCACGAGCCGTCTCGAGCCCTCCGCGTTACATTTCCGAGCCGTTGCTCTGGGAAAGGTCACGGTCTAATCTCCCTCTCAGGTTCAAACCGGTCGAGCCCGGGCCCTGCGGCCCGGGCTCGATCACGAATCGGTAACGCAAAACCGTGCGGACGATGGACGTAACCGACACACCGACGGCTGATCCGCCGGTGTGTTCGCTGTGGACAGCGACCCGCGGGCGACAGGGCGACCACTTGTTGTCGGACGCGGTGCGCAACCCGGCACGCAGAGAACGGATGAGGCATTCATGAAGATTCAGACGCGACGTGGCTTTCGGGCCGCCCGCAACGCCACGGTGGCGGCAGCTGCTGTGGCCGGTCTGGTTCTCGGATCGGCCGGCGCCGCAGGTGCCGAGGTCAACGACCAGAACCGGATCGTCTCCAACGGCCACGAGGTCATCGTCACGCAGGAGGACACCTTCATCAACGGTGTGCCCCCGATCGGCGGCAGCCCGCTGAGCCGTGAGTGGTTCCACAACGGTCGCGGCATCGCCAACATCGTCGGCCCCGAGGCGGCGGACTTCGAAGGTTCGACCTTCCAGTTCGGTTACCAGGTCGCGTGGACCGCCTCGCTCGACGGCGCACTCGGCTTCGGTTGGGCAAGCCCTCAGCTGGAGTTGGAGGCCACGCGCGGCATCGAGAACGTCGACCAGTTCGATCAGGTGTGGAACACCAACGATGAGGACAAGTACGTCGATTACGACGGAAACGTTGTGGACGAGAAAGATCGCGTTCCTGCGACCGATGATGGAACGGCGGAGGGTAAACCGCTGTACATCCCCAATGACAAGACGAGCCCTGCCCCTTATGCAGAGGACGCACTGGTCACT
Organism: Rhodococcus sp. PD04; assembly: GCF_035918275.1. Lineage (NCBI taxonomy): Bacteria > Bacillati > Actinomycetota > Actinomycetes > Mycobacteriales > Nocardiaceae > Rhodococcus > Rhodococcus sp. PD04. The sequence continues at coordinate 1,097,820 of NZ_CP142143.1, forward strand.
TCGGGTCTCCTTCCTCAGGTCACAGCTGCGATCGATCTGACTCCGGCGCCCGGCATTGAAGAAATCGTCGTCGCTGAAGGCGAGTTCGACGGTGACTTCAAGGAAGTCCAGATCGCCAACGTCCACGGTGCCGCCACCGGTGTCATCGGTCCGGTCTCTCTCCGTCCGTTCGTTCGTGTGATCACTGAGAACGGCGACAACGTCACCACCTACGGCCAGGTCTGGACCCTCTAGTCCTGCTCCGCGCCATCCCGCAAGAAATCCCCACCACCACAAACGGAGTAATCATGGGAATCAAGTCGCGTGGCTTCAAGGCCGCTCGTAACGCCGCTGTCGCCGGTGCCGCCGTGTTCGGTCTGGTGCTCGGTGCCTCGGGCGCCGCTTCGGCCGAGGTCAACGACCAGAACCGCATCGTCTCGGACGGACTCGAGGTCGTCGTGACCCAGGAGGACACCTTCATCCAGGGTGTTCCGGCTCTCGGTGGCAGCCCGTTCAACCGCGAGTTCTTCCACAACGGCCGCGGCACCGCCAACCTCATCGGTGAGGGCGCTGCCGACGCGGAGGGCACCACCTTCCAGTTCGGTTACCAGTTCGCGTGGGCCGGCAGCATCGACGGTGCCATCGGCGTCACCTACTCGACCCCCGGTCTCGGTGTGGACTTCAAGTCGGACACCACCGTGAAGGTGACCGACATCCTCCCCCAGGCTTACGCCGAGCTCGAGCTGACCCCGGCTCCGGGCATCGAGGAGCTCGTCGTCGCCGAGGGCGAGTTCGACGGTGATTTCAAGACCGTTCAGTTCTCGAACGTCCACGGCACCGCGTCCGGCGTCCTCGGCGCTGTCCAGGTCCGTCCGTTCGTCCGCGCCATCACGGCCAACGGCGACAACGTCACCACCTACGGTGCTCCCTGGACCGTCTGAGTAGTAGACGTCCGGCTCACGCCGAACACAGCACGGAAGACCGGGCCCGCTCGAATCTCGAGCGGGCCCGGTCTTCTTCGTCGTCGGGCGCCTACTCGATTCCGGGGTTGGGCTTGGCATGGGCGCCGCCCTGACCCGACTGGGCGGCCTGGGCTTCGAGGATGTCGCGGATCTGGATGAGCAGGTCCTCGGCGCTGGCCTGCTTGTCCTCCGGTTCGGTGACGAACTTCTTCTTCGCCGCGTTGGCAGGGACGATGAGCACGAAGTACACGACCGCGGCGATGATGATGAAGTTGATGATCGCGGAGATCACCGCGCCGATGTTGATGAACGTCGCGGGATTGTCGCTCAGGATCTGGAATCCCCAGCCCATCTCGTTGTCGCCGCCCACCGCGCTGATGAGCGGTTCGATGATGTACTCGGTGAAGGCCGTGACGATAGCGGTGAATGCGGCACCGACCACGACCGCGACGGCGAGATCGAGGACGTTGCCCCTGAGTATGAAGTCCTTGAAGCCCTTCAGCATGGTGTGCTCCTTCTCGCGGCCTGTCCGCCGGAACCGCGCACATGAGGTAGGTCACACGGACGTCCACACGATAAACCGCGAGGTCGGTTCCTCGTGGCGGTTGCGCTGGGAAACGAGCGGATGCTCAGTGCAGCGTGACGGTCAGAGCACTGACGAGCGATGCCGCCGCGACCGCCGTGGCAGGTTCGGGCTCCAGTGCGACCAGCACGACCCGCTCGTTCCGATCCCGCGCCGACCCGCCGGATTCGGCCAGCACCACCACCGCACCCCGGGCGAGGACGTGCGCGCCGGGCAGGGGGCCGTCCTCGGTCTCCGTGACCGTGAGGACGTCGACGCGGTCGCCTTCGCGGAGCAGTTCGCTCACACCCGCGTCGGCGAGCCGGATGGGCACCACGCGGGCCTCGGTGGAGCCGGTGGCGGCTGCGGCGAGACGGGGGCCGAGGAGACGGGCGTCGACGAGCGGTTCACCGGCCGGCACGGGGCCGGCGAGAGTGTGGCCCAGGGCGTCGTCGACGTGGTGCAGGGTCCCGGCGACCACAGTGGACCGATCGCGCTCCACGTGAGCGACATCGTCGGCCGTGAGGGTGTGCCCGGGCGCGAGATCGTGAGCCGCGACGACAACCGTCGCACGATCGGTGTCGGGGTCGCCGCGCAGGGCGAGGATCACCGCAAGGGCGGCGAGGAGTCCGGCAGCGATCCGGCGGGCCCGGACGATGCGCGACCGGCCGGGGCGGAGGAGTTCGACGAACCGGTCGGGGAGCGTGGGCTGCAGCGAGGCGCCCGCAGAGGAGTGCGAGCGGTGCGGACGCGCGCTCTCACGCCGGAGGAACGGGAAGGGGCCGACGGACATGCCCCGAACCTAGGAGGTGGGGATGCCCTGTCGGCCCCGATGAGCCCTCGGAACCGGCGGTCTGTGGATGACTCGACCGCCTGTGGACAAGGGAGTCCGGGAAGGTCAGCTCGCGGCGGCAGCCGGAGCCGAGGAGGTGCTGCTCGACGACGAGCTGCTGTCGCTGGACGAGGAGCTGCTCGAGCTCGTCGACGCGGATTCGCTCGCAGTGCTGCCGCTGCGGGAGTCGGTGCGGTAGAAGCCGCTGCCCTTGAACACGATGCCGACCGAGTTGAAGAGCTTGCGCAGCTTGCCTTCGCACTGCGGGCATTCGGTCAGGGAGTCGTCGCTGAAAGACTGCACGATGTCGAACTTGTTGTCGCAGGCCGTGCAGGCATATGAGTAGGTGGGCACCGGTGATCCTCCGCCAGTTCGTCGAACCGCAGTTTTCGTAGTACTGCAGTTTTGGCACTCTACCGCCGACAGTGCCAACAGCGCTAGGGAGTGTGTTGTTCCGCACGGTCGTCGCTACCGAGCCGGACCAGCCCTTTCCCGGGTGTCAGCGCCCATCCCATACGGATGTCGTGGGGGTCCTCGGGGAGTTCGTCGACGAGCTCTTCGTCGCGGACCACCGCGATGATCACGGCCTCGGGTGAGGCGAGGTGCAAGGTGCGGTCGTAGAAGCCGGCGCCGCGACCGAGTCGCACGCCCCGCACGTCGACCGCCAGTGCCGGGACGAGCACCGTGTGAGCCTCCGCCACCGCCTCGGGCGGGTAGATCTCACCGCCCGGCTCGCGGAGCCCGAAATCGGCCGCCATCAGCGTCTTCTCGCCCATGTAGCGGGCCCACGACAGTGGTTCACCGGTGCGTGTCACCGGGACGAGCACGGTTGCTCCGGCCTCGGTCAGGGCATCGAGGAGTGCGATGGATCCGGGCTCCGAACCCACCGGCACGTATGCGCACACCACCGACCCCGCCGGGGCGAGCGTCGAGGCCACCGTGGCGAGCGCGGTGTCCTCGATTCTGCGCCTGGCGGCACTCAGCTCACGCCGAGCTGTAAGAATGCGGTCACGCCAGACCGCTTTCGGGGGTGGGGGCATGTCTGCGCCTTACGATCGCCGAACCACCGTCCTCGGTGGCCGAAGTTTAGGGTGGGAGTCTATGACGAACAGTACGACCGGAGGCACGCGGCATTTCAAGACCGCGGTTGTCCCCGCAGCAGGTATGGGGACGCGGTTCCTTCCCGCGACCAAGACGGTCCCGAAGGAACTCCTTCCGGTGGTCGATACGCCCGGCATCGAGCTCGTGGCGGGTGAAGCCGCGGAGTCGGGCGCCGAACGCCTTCTCATCGTGACGGCGCCGGGCAAGGACGGCGTGGTCGCGCACTTCGTCGAGGACCTCGTCCTCGAGTCCAAGCTCGAGGAGAAGGGCAAGTACGAGCTCCTCGCCAAGGTCCGCAAGGCCCAGGGGCTGCTCGAGGTCGAGTCCGTGGTCCAGGAGAAGCCGCTCGGCCTCGGTCACGCCGTGGCGTGCGCCGAGGAGGCGCTCGATCCCGACGAGGACGCGATCGCCGTGCTGCTGCCCGACGACCTCGTGCTGCCCGTCGGCGTGCTCGAGACGATGCAGCGCGTCCGCGCCAAGCGCGGCGGTTCCGTGCTGTGCGCGATCGACGTGCCCAAGGAACAGGTCAGCGCGTACGGCGTCTTCGACGTCGAGGTCGTCCCGGACGCCGTCAACCCCGACGTGCTCAAGGTTCTCGGGATGGTCGAGAAGCCGGTCGTGGAGGACGCACCGTCGACCTTCGCTGCCGCCGGCCGCTATCTGCTCGACCGGGCGATCTTCGACGCACTGCGTCGCATCGAGCCCGGAGCCGGGGGAGAGCTGCAGCTCACCGACGCCATCGCCCTGCTCATCTCCGAGGGCCACCCCGTCCACGTGGTGGTGCACCGCGGAACCCGACACGACCTCGGAAATCCCGGAGGCTATCTGCGCGCTGCGGTTGACTCGGCGCTGAACACCGAAGAGTACGGGCCCTCGCTGCGCGAGTGGCTCATCGAGCGCCTGAAGCGCTGACTGCAGGACGGGCTGGAGGACGAGAAGCGGTATGCGGTCGGTTGAGGATCAGCAGGCCAGGGTCACGGCGGCGGCAGTCGCACCCCGGCCGGTCCGGGTGGCCATTTCCGAGGCGCAGGGTCTGCTGTGCGCGGAGGAAGTGGTCACCGAGCGACCCCTACCCGGATTCGACCAGGCGGCGATCGACGGATACGCCGTGCGCAGCGTCGACCTCCAGGCCCCGGCCGACACCGACGGTGGGTCCGCACCCGCCGAGGTGACGCTGCCGGTCGTGGGCGAGGTGCGTGCCGGTTCGCGTCAGCCGATCCGTCTCCAGCCCCGTCAGGCGGTGCGCGTCGACACCGGTGCGCCGCTGCCGACGCTCGCCGACGCGGTGCTGCCGCTCGACAACACCGACGGCGGTGCGGCGCGCATCAAGGTGCTCGAACCGGTGCGGTCCGGCGACTACGTGCGCCGCACCGGCGACGACGTCCAGCCCGGCGACATCGCGGTGCGGGCCGGGACGATCATCGGGGCCGCCCAGGTGGGTCTGCTCGCCGCGGTCGGCCGCGACAAGGTGCTCGTCCATCCGCGCCCGCGACTGTCGGTCATCTCCGTCGGTGGCGAACTCGTCGACGTCGATCGAACCCCGGGACCGGGACAGGTCTACGACGTCAACTCCTACGCGCTGGCTGCGGCCGCGCGTGATGCCGGAGCCGACGTCAACCGGGTCGGGATCGCCAGTACCGACCCGAAGCGGCTGCGCGAGGTCGTCGAGGGTCAGCTGATCCGCGCCGAGATCGTCGTGATCGCCGGTGCCGTGGGCGGCGGTGCGCTCGAGGAGGTTCGCGAGGCGCTGTCCGATCTCGGCGAGCTGGGCGTCGAGCGGATCGCGATGCATCCGGGCTCGGTCCAGGGCTTCGGACGTCTCGGCCGCGACGAGGTGCCGACCTTCCTGCTGCCCGCCAATCCGGTGAGCGCGCTCGTCGTCTTCGAGGTGATGGTCCGGCCGCTGATCCGCATCGCGCTCGGCCGACGTCAGCCGATGCGCCGCGTGGTCTCGGCACGCACGGTCGCCCCCATCACCTCGATCCCCGGTCGCAAGGGTTTCCTGCGCGGCCAGCTCATGCGCGACGAGACGACGGGCGACTATCTCGTGCAGGCGCTCGGTGGCGCCGCGGGCTCGTCGTCGCATCTGCTCGCCACCCTCGCCGAGGCGAACTGTCTCGTCATCATCGATCCCGAGGTCTCCGAAATCCGCACGGGAGACCCGGTGGACGTGGCGTTCCTCGGGCAGCGGGGTTGATGTCCCGTCATCCCGGCTGGCCGGCCGAGCTCGGGCCGCTGCGGGTGGCCGGGGGCACGGTGACCGTCCGATCGATCCGACTGCGCGACGCCGCGGCGTGGAGCCGTCTGCGTCTGCGTGATCGTGCGCATCTCGAGCCGTGGGAGCCGACCGGGGAGGCGCCGTGGGACATGCGGCACCACATCTCGGTGTGGCCGGGGCTCTATCGGAGTCTGCGCTCGGAGGCCCACAAGGGCCTCATGCTGCCGATGGCCATCGAGCTGGACGGCAGGTTCTGCGGGCAGCTGACGGTGGGCAACATCGTGCGCGGAGCACTGCGCTCGGCGTGGATCGGCTACTGGGTGGAGAAGGAGGTCAACGGCCTCGGTGTCGCGACCGCCGCCGTCGCCCTGGGCCTCGACCACTGCTTCGGCCCGGTCGGGCTGCACCGCGTCGAGGCCACCGTGCGGCCCGAGAACGAGCCCAGTCGCGCGGTGCTGCGCAACGTCGGCTTCCGCGAGGAAGGTCTGCTGAAGCGCTACCTCGACGTCCAGGGCCGATTCCGCGACCATCTGCTGGTCGCGATGACGGTCGAAGAGGTGCCGGGCTCGGTCTCGGATCGCCTCGTCCGTGCCGGTCGCGCGACCTGGTCCTGATCGCTTTCCGTCTCGAGTCGGGTTCGTTCGATATGTAACGCAGGTTACTCGCAACTCGAGTAACAATCCCCAGCGCGTGTGGGATCTCTGTGATTAGAGTGAAGAAAGTGTCAGTTGGTTTCGCGTGACTCGAGTGACGTCTGTTGTCGATCGAGTCGGCGTTTCTGTACAGGTAAACGCGGTGATGCCGTTAGCCTCATGTAGGTCGGTGGCGTCGACGGGCTGGTAGGGCGACGACTGGAGGGAGGACCACCGGATGCCGAACTCGCTTCTGTGGATCGGGCTCGTTGCCGTGTGGTTGTTCGTTCTGGTGCCCATGCTGGTCACGAAGCGTCCTCGAATCCGGCAGACGACCGACGCCGCGCTCGCAACTCGAGTTCTGCACCGCGGAGACGACGAGCCGATCGCCCCTCGAGGGCCGGCCGCCGGGCACCGCAGCGATCCTCATTGGCGTCCGAGTCGTGACCGCACGCACCGCACACCCGCGGAGGACCGCATGAACACTGAACTCGACGACAGGCCGGAGATCGATTCCGACGAGGCCGACGTCCACGACGAAGCAGCACCCGACCGTGAGCCCGTGCGCGCACACGCACCGCAACGCCGGGGCCGCGGCGGATTCGACCCGCACGCCGATGCGGTCGCCAGCGCCGCACGATACGAATTCCGGCAGCGGGCCGTCCTCGGCCTGCTGATCGCCGCGATCATGACCTCGGCGCTCGCCCTGATCGTCTCGTCGGTCATGTGGTGGCTCGCCGGTCTCGCGGCCGTGGCCCTCGTCGCCTATCTGTTCTACCTGCGGCGCCAGGTGCATCTCGAGCAGGAGATCCGGCGGCGTCGCCTCGCACGACTGCAACGGTCCCGCGCGGGGGCCCGCGGCGGCCACGACGACGTTCCGCAGCGACTGCGTCGCCCGGGGGCCGTGGTCCTCGAGGTCGACGACGAGGATCCGGAGTTCGAACATCTCGATCGTTACGAGGACGACTACGGCATCGACCACGGCTACGACGTCCGAGCGAGCGACGGCGACGACGAGTCCGGCGACTACGTCGTTCCCCGCGCAGTGGGGGAATGATCGTCCTGCGACGCTTACGGCGGGGCCCGCACCGCATCGGTGCGGGCCCCGACCCGGCTTCGGAGCAGGCCGTGAAATCGTCCGTCACCTGCGTCGACACTCCGATTTCGTGATGAACGGGGTGGTTTGCTAGAGTTTGCGAGTCGGTTCCCTCGGAACCTACGGGGCTGTGGCGCAGTTGGTAGCGCGCTTCGTTCGCATCGAAGAGGTCAGGGGTTCGATTCCCCTCAGCTCCACCCCCGAAAGCCCCGCCCTCGGCGGGGCTTTCGTCGTATGCGGAGGCATTCGCTGGCGGGTCCACGCCGAACCCGGCAGACTGTGTGTCATGGACCACAGGATGAGTGATGACGAGTTGCGTCGGGCGATCCGGGTACTGCGCGAGCGCGCCGATCTCGCGCGCAGCGAGAATCGCCACGACGATGTCGAGATGATCGAGCGCACGATTCGGCAATACCAGGAGGAGATGGCACAGCGGCTCTGAGTTCCGTCCCCGGAGTGGAACACGAACACTCCGGCCCACAAGTCGCTTCGCGCAGACACACAAGTCGCTTCGCTCCGGCGCATCCGGTTCGTCCGTGGCGCGCCGGAGCGTCGTGTCGTCACGGCGACGTTAGGGTGTCGCCATGGCGATCACCGACCTGCGCGGAACCAAATTCCTTGTGACCGGCGCGGCCAGCGGAATCGGCCGCGCCCTGGCCCATGCCGCTTCCGAACGCGGGGCCCGGCTGGTGCTCACCGACCTGCAGGAGGAGGCCCTCGACGAGGTCGTCCGCAGCGTTCGTGAACGCGGCGGCACCGTCCTGCACTCGGCCGCCCTCGACATCTCCGACTACGAGGCCGTCACAGCCTTCGCCCGCGACGTGCACGAGGCGTGCGGGTCGCTCGACATCGTCGCCAACGTCGCCGGAGTATCGGTGTGGGGCACCGTCGACCGGCTGAAGCACGAGCACTGGAAGCTCATGGTGGACGTCAACCTCATGGGGCCCATCCACGTCATCGAGAACTTCGTACCGGCGATGATCGAGGCCGGTCGCGGCGGGCACATCGTCAACGTCTCCTCTGCCGCCGGGCTGCTCGCCCTGCCGTGGCATGCCGCCTACAGCGCAAGCAAGTTCGGTCTGCGCGGGGTATCGGAGGTGCTGCGGTTCGACCTCAAGCGCGACGGCATCGGTGTCTCGCTCGTCGTCCCGGGGGCCGTGCGCACACCGCTCGTCGACACCGTGCAGATCGTCGGCGTCGACCGCGACCGCCCCGAGGTCCGCAAGCTCACCCAACGGTTCGTCCGGCACGCCGCGACGCCCGAGAAGGTGGCCGAGCGCATCGTCGCCGGCATCCTGAAGAACCGCTTCATGGTCTACACGTCGTTCGACACCAGGTTCGGTTACTGGTGGGCGCGTAAGTTCGCACCGCCCTACAACCTGGTCATGCAGGCCGCCAACGACTACTTCCGTCGCGTCGTCGGCACCAAGTGATTTCGGTGGATCCGACCCCGCTGAGCGGGGCCGGATCCACTGAACTCACTCCGACGCGCGGTGCAGCTCAGCGTGCAGGTGGTGCGTCAGCGGGGTGTCGGCGTGGGCCATCCAGAAGTCGTAGACCAGCGTGTCGCCGTCGACCTCGAAACGCCGCCGGACCTCGTGCACGGGTTTGGCCTCGGGCGAGCGCTCCAGGGTGAGGGTGGTGAAGTCCAGCACGCCGCCGGCCGGACTGGCCCGCTGGATCTCGACGAACCCGGTGGGCTGCGAGACGAGCAGTTCGACGTCGTCGCCGCTGCGACGCAGGTAGCCGTTCTCCGTGTGCAGCGGGCGTCCCTCGGTCCGGTGCCGCGTACGGCTGACGTACATCAGGAACGGCTTGCCGGGGATGGTGGCGAACTCGATCGTCTCGTCGTACGCGAAGTCGTCGATGGTGGGGTAGTGGCCGTCGCCACCTCCGGTCCAGCGCCCGGCGAACGGTGCCAGGCACCCGAGCGGGTCGTCGGCCATGAAATCTCCCTCGTGTTCTCGGATCGGTGTGTTCTTCGCAATCGTTGTCGCCGTACTCGACGTGCCTGACCCGGCTGCCGCCGTTCTGCGCGATACCGTGAGCATATGAGTCATCGCTGGGGTGTCGAGTCCGAAGTCGGTGAACTCCGCGCCGTGATGCTGCACCGGCCCGGTGCCGAACTCGAACGCCTCACGCCCCGCAACAACGACCAGCTGCTCTTCGACGCCCTGCCGTGGGTGGCGCGCGCCCAGGAGGAGCACGACGCCTTCGCCGACCTGCTGCGCAGCCGCGGGGTCGAGGTGTTCCTGCTGGCGGACCTGCTCACCGAGACACTCGAGGCCAGCGGCGCCGCGCGGGTGCAGAGCGTGTCGTCGGCCGTCGACGCACAGCGTCTCGGTCATGCGCTCGCGGAGGAGCTGACGGGCCATCTGCGTGCCCTGCCCGCTGCCGAGCTCGCCCGGATCCTCATCGCGGGCATGACCTTCGACGAGCTGCCCGCGGTGGGCAGCGGCGCGGCCCCGTCCCTCGTGCGGCTGATGCACCACGGTTCCGATTTCGCGATCGCCCCGCTGCCGAACCTGCTCTTCACGCGCGATTCGTCGTTCTGGATCGGGTCACGCGTCGCGATCCCCAATCTGGCCTTGCCCGCACGCCGTCGCGAGACCAGCCTCACCGACCTCATCTACGCCTTCCATCCGCAGTTCCTCCACGTGCGCCGCGCGTACGAATCGCACACCGCGCCCGTCGAGGGCGGCGACGTGTTGCTCCTCGCGCCCGGCGTCGTCGCCGTGGGGGTGGGGGAGAGGACCAGTCCGGCCGGTGCGGAAGCGTTGGCGCGCAGCGCCTTCGACGACGGGCTCGCGCACACCGTGCTGGCGGTGCCGATCGAGCAGCGACGGGCGTCGATGCACCTCGACACCGTGTGCACGATGGTCGACGTCGACGCGGTGGTGATGTACCCGGCGATCCGGGACAGCCTCCAGGCGTTCGCCATCCACCGCGAGAACGGCGCGGTGCAGATCTCGGGGCCGCGCCCCTTCCTCGAGGCCGCCGCCGATGCGATGGGGATCGAGAAACTGCGCGTCATCGACACCGGTCTGGATTCCGTTGTCGCCGAGCGTGAGCAGTGGGACGACGGGAACAACACGCTGGCCGTGGCGCCCGGCGTCGTCGTCGCGTACGAACGCAATGTCGAGACGAACACCCGCCTCGAGGACTCGGGGGTCGAAGTGCTGCGGATCGCCGGGTCGGAACTCGGTTCCGGCCGCGGCGGTCCGCGATGCATGTCGTGCCCGCTCTCGCGGGCGGCCCTGTAGCTGCCGTCAGAGGATCTCGCGCACCTTGTCGACCGGACGCGCGAGCACGGTGCCCTTGTCGGTGACGACCAGCGGACGTTCGATGAGGATCGGGTTCGCGACCATCGCGTCGAGCAGTTCGTCCTCGGACGCCTCGGCGAGGTTCAGCTCCTTGTAGAGCGATTCCTTCTTCCGGATCGCCTGGCTCGGTGTGAGACCTGCCGCATCGAGCAGCGACCGCAGCTCGTCGCGAGACGGCGGAGTCTCGAGATATTTGATGACCGTGGGTTCGAGTCCGTTCTCCTTCAGCAGCGCCAAAGTGTTGCGTGACGTGCTGCAGCGCGGGTTGTGATAGATCGTCGCCGTGGTTGCCATGGCCCGATTCTGCCCTGACGCAGTCCGTACTCAGGTGCCACCCGCGGCCGTGTTGCCCGATTCGTCCCTGTTGAAGCTGCTGGGAAGCGTTATTACGATTTTCGCGCCCTGAAGTTTTTCGAATTCTCTCTCAGAAAAGGCACGGAGCACGATGCTCAAAGGTTTCAAGGATTTCCTGCTGCGCGGAAACGTCGTCGAACTCGCCGTCGCAGTGGTCGTCGGCGCGGCGTTCACGTCCATCGTCACGGCGTTCACCGATCACATCGTGAACCCGCTGGTCGCCGCGGTGGGTGGCGACAACGAGATGGGCTTCGGCTTCCGCCTGCTCTCGTCGAACGACGCGACCTTCGTCAACCTCGGTGCCGTCATCTCCGCGGCGATCAACTTCTTCATCATCGCCGCCGTCGTCTACTTCGTGCTCATCGTGCCGGTCAATGCCGCCAAGGCCCGCTTCGCGCCGGAGAAGGAGCCCGAGGACGAGCCGCTGAGCGAGACCGATCTGCTCATCCAGATCCGCGACCTGCTCGAGACCGGCAGCTACAACCACGCCCCTGCCGACGCGCCCTCGGCCGAAGCGCCCGTCAAGGTCACCGAGCGCTGATAACCTGCGAGAATGCTCGACCTCACCATCGATCCCGACTCGCCCGTCCCGCCGTTCGAGCAACTGCGCCGGCGCATCGTCGAGCTGGTACACGATGGTGAGCTGATCGCAGGTTCGAAGCTGCCCACCGTCCGGGGCCTCGCCGACACCCTCGGCATCGCACCGAACACGGTCGCCAAGACCTATCGGGAACTCGAGAAGCTGGGCGTGCTCGAGGCCCGCGGGCGGGCTGGGACGTTCGTCGCCGACACGGGCGATCCCACCCGCACGCGGGCCCAGCGATCCACCAACGAGTACGTCGCGGAGGTGAGGGCACTCGGGATGTCCGACGAGGAGATCCTCGAATTCGTCTCGGCCGCCCTGCGGGCGGGCTGACCTGCCCATCTGCAGGATCGCGCAGAGTATGCATGTCGCGTCCGAAATGTGATGGTTTTCTCGGGTTCGGCGATTCCGCTCCGCAGGCGCCCGAAACTTGCAAGGTTTGTTCGCATGAACGTCCCTGGTGATCGGCCCGGGTCCGAGGAGATCGACGAGGTCTCGGGCGCCGGTGTTTCTGAAGTAGCCGCGTCCGCGGCGCATCCGCCGCAGACCGACAAGGTGGTCTTCGGAGTCGCTGCCGCGCTGGTGGCGGCGATCGTGGTGTGGGGTCTGGCCGCCACCGAGAACTTCGGGACCGTCACCGGGAACATCCTCGACTGGATCGTCGTCGAGTTCGGTTGGTTGTTCGTGCTCACGGCGAGCGGATTCGTGTTCTTCGCGCTCTGGCTGGCGGTGAGCCGATACGGCCGCATCCCGCTCGGCAAGGACGACGAGAAGCCGGAGTTCCGCACCGTCAGCTGGATCTCGATGATGTTCGCCGCCGGTATGGGCATCGGCCTGATGTTCTTCGGTGTCGCCGAACCGCTCTCGCACTTCGTCGAGCCACCACCGGGCAGCAACGGCGGCACCGGCGTCGCGATGGCGACCTCGATGTTCCACTGGAGCCTGCATCCCTGGGCGATCTACGCCGTGGTGGGTCTGGCCATCGCGTACGGCACCTTCCGCAAGGGTCGCAAGCAGCTCATCAGCTCGGCGTTCATCCCGCTGCTGGGACGCCGGGCCGAAGGTCCGCTCGGCAAGGTCATCGACATCCTCGCCCTGTTCGCGACCCTGTTCGGCACCGCGGCGTCGCTCGGCCTGGGCGCGCTGCAGATCGGCTCGGGTTTCGAGGTCACCGGCTGGCTCGAGACGGCCGGCGTGATGCTGCTCGTCGCGATCGTCGCACTGCTCACGCTCGCGTTCATCGCGTCCGCGGTCACGGGTGTCGCCAAGGGCATCCAGTACCTGTCGAACATCAACATGGTGCTCGCCGCGATCCTGGCGATGTTCGTGTTCGTGCTCGGACCCACCGTCTTCATCCTCAACCTCGTGCCCACCACCCTCGGTGCCTACGCCGCGGAGTTCGCCCGCATGTCGGCGCGCACGGCCGCCTCCAACGAGGCCGCAGGTGAGTGGCTGTCGAGCTGGACGATCTTCTACTGGGCGTGGTGGGTCTCGTGGGCGCCCTTCGTCGGTATGTTCCTCGCCCGCATCAGCCGCGGCCGCACCATCCGCGAGTTCATCGTCGGCGTCATCCTCGTCCCGAGCCTCGTCAGCCTCATCTGGTTCTCGGTGTTCGGCGGCGCAGGTATCGGACAGCAACTGGACGGCCTGGACATCGCGGGTGCCGACAGCGTCGAAGGGCAGCTGTTCGGGGTGCTCGGCAACCTCCCGCTCACCGGCATCGCCACGGTCGTCGCGATGCTCCTCATCGCCATCTTCTTCATCTCCGGAGCGGACTCCGCGTCGATGGTGATGGGCAGCCTCAGTCAACGCGGCACCCTCGCGCCGAATCGTGGCGTCGTGGTCTTCTGGGGCGGACTCACCGGCGGTGTCGCGGCACTGCTGCTGTGGAGCGGCGGCGAGGAAGCCCTCAACGCCCTGCAGACGATGACGATCATCGCCGCGGCCCCCTTCCTTCTGGTGATGATCGGCCTGTGCGTGTCGCTGTACCGGGATCTGCAGCGCGACCCCCTGATCACGGGCGGGCGCAGGAAACGGACACTGCGCAAGGTCGAATGACCGAACGGTCCCGCATCGAGGGCGTCGAGTTCCTGCTCGACGTCCTCGATCCGTGTCCGGGCACGTCCGTCCTCGCGATCGACGCCGGGTCTGCCTCCGCCGTGGTCGCCGAGCACGTCGGCCCCCACGGCCGCGTGCGCGTGGCACCCTCGGTGACCCGCGCCCACGAGTTCGCGCAGCGGGAGAAGTTCGACCGCATCTACGCACTCGACATCCCCGACCTCCGCGAGGACACCGCCGCCGCGGCCGCCCTCGCGCCGCTGCTGACCGACGACGGACAACTGTGGGTGATCGACGGGGCGGGGCCGGGGGAGGACACCGGAACCGTCTCGATGACGGTGAGCACCGTTCTCGCACGGGCAGGATTCGCGATCGTCGACATCCTCGAACGTGGGTCGCGGGTCGCGGTGTGGGCGGCGGCCGGACGACGGCATCACGGGTGACACACGACGCCGCGTGCCTGCGGTGAGTTGTCGCCCACCCCGAGTACGGTGTCGCCTGCCCGGCAGTTGCTCTTCGAGAGGAGTGCGCGTGACCGACACCGACCGATTCGACGAGGCCCTCGACCGCGACTGGGCCCGTTACGCCTCGCAGCTGGCCCGGCGCATCTCCGAACTCACCGGATCCGACGCCTTCGAACTGCACGCCGAGACCGCCTCGGGGCCCGCGGCCTGCGTACGGGTGCTCGCGAGCGCCGGCGGACACGCCACGATCGAGGTCACCGGATCCGAGCCGGTCACACGGCCTGTGTCCGAGGCCGACATGCTCGCCCGGCACATCGTGTCGGTATTGCGCGGTCGCGGGAAGGTGCCGCATCCGGCCTTCCTGCAGGCACACCCGCCCTCAGCGCTCGGCGACCTCCGCGAACGTGTGAGCGATGCGCTCGCGCACGCCCTCGGGCGTCCCGTGCCGGTCGACGCCGACGGCGATTTCGTCGTGGTCCTCGACTCCCAGGTGGTCTTCGTTGTGATCGACGACGACGGCAGCATCAGGCTGTGGGCCCCGCTGCTGCACGCGATCCCCGAGGACGACAACCCGGGAGCCGCACCCGCCGGCGGTCGCAGCCACGCGCTGGCCGAGCTCACCGAACTGAACCGGACGTGGCCGCACATCAAGGTGGTGCTCGTCGAGGACCGGCTCGTCGCCACCGTCGATCTGCTCGGCGATCCGTTCGTGCCCCGCCACCTGTCCGAGCTGCTCCAGCGACTCAAGGGCTTCCTCACGGTCGTCGACGAGAGATTCGCGCGCCGCTTCGACGGCGTCCGCTACGGCTCCGACAGGGACCGCGACGTGGAGCTGCCCGAGGGCAGCGTGCTCGACGAACCCAACTGAGCTCTCCTCGGAACGAGCGACTGCGCTCCGCTCAGCGCCAGCTGGGGAGCCACAGCTGGTCGTTCCAGTGCTCCGGGGTGATCGGCAGCGCCGTGAGGATCGGCCACAACCACACGAAGTTCGCGATGACGAGCCCGACGTACAGGCACACCACGAGCAGCCCGGTCGTGCGCCGTTCCGTCGAGGCGTGCGGCGACCCGAGGATGTCGCCGATCACCAGCGCGACACCCATCACCAGGAACGGCGCCATCGGCACCGCGTAGAAGTAGTACATCTGCCGGTCGAGGCTCGCGAACCACGGGAGGATCCCCGCGCCGTATGCGGTGAGCACCGCGGCCCACCGCCAGTCGCGGCGGACGAGCAGCTGCCACAGTCCCCATCCGAGCACCGGCACCGACACCCACCACAGTGCCGGCGTTCCGATCAGCATCACGGCCTTGACGCACTGCTCGGCGTCGCATCCGCTGATCCGCTCGCCGTCGGCGAAGTAGTACAGCATCGGACGCAGGCCCATCGGCCACGTCCACGGCTTCGATTCCCAGGGATGCTGGTTGCCGGCCGAATTCGTCAGGCCGGAGTGGAACTCGAGGACGCTCGCGCTGTAGTACCAGAGCGATCGCAGCGCGTCGGGCACGAACGAGAACATCCCGTCGTGGCCGATCCGCGAGCCGACCGCGTGACGGTAGACGCCGGTCTCGCTTGCGAACCACGCCCAGTAGGTCGACAGGTACACCCCGAGCGGGACGAGCACGAGGGCGTACAACGCCGGGCCGATGTCGCGCAGGGCCGTCCCGACCCACGGTCGCTGCACCCGGTACGCGCGACGCGTCGCAAGATCGAAGGCCACGGACATCAGCCCGAAGAACGCGATGAAGTACAGACCCGACCACTTGGTGCCCACCGCGAGACCCAGCAGGATGCCCGCGCCGAAGCGCCACCAGCGCACACCGAAACGCGGACCCCACACGCTGTCGAGGACACGGCCCTCGGCGTGCACCTTCGCCATGCGGGCACGTACGTCGTCGCGATCGACGATCAGGCAACCGAAGGCGGCGACGACGAAGACCGCCTGGAAGATGTCGAGCATGCCGAGGCGGGACGACACGAAGGTCACCCCGTCGACGACGAGCAGCAGACCGGCGATCGCGCCGAGCATCGTCGAGCGGGTCAGCCGCCGCACGATCCGCACGACCAGCAGGACGAGCACGACGCCGGCCGCCGCGGCCGAGAAACGCCAACCCCACGCGGTGTAGCCGAACAGTGCCTCGCCGAGCGCGATCATCTGTTTGCCGACGGGCGGATGCACGACGAGCCCGTAGCCGGGGTTGTCCTCGATCCAGCCGCCGGTGAGCACCTGCCAGCCCTGCGGTGCGTAGTGCTTCTCGTCGAACACCGGTGTCTTCGCATCGGTGGGGTAGTTGAGCATCGTGAACCGCGTGATCGCAGCGAGCGCCGTGACGAAGGCGGTGACGATCCAGCCACGCGCCCGATCTCCGGGGAGGGGCTCGGGTCCGGGCACCAACGGGCCGGGACCGATGAGGCGACGATCCTGCGCTGCCGACGGACCACGGCCGGGGGCCTGTGAAGGGCTGCGGTCCGTCACGGTCACGTTCCGATCGTAGGCTGAGCCGTATGCAGGCAGCCAAACCGGTCCAGGGCGCGAATCCGGGAGAGGGCCGGCTCGTGCTGGCCGCCACTCCGATGGGAGATATCGGTGACGCCTCGGCGCGTCTCCGCGACGCCCTCGGCACCGCCGACGTCATCGCCGCCGAGGACACCCGGCGCACCAAGGCACTCGCCGCGGCGCTCGGCGTCACCATCACCGGGCGGGTCGTGAGTTTCTACGACCAGGTCGAGGTGTCGCGGCTGCCGGGCCTGGTCACCGACATCGAGGAGGGCCGCACCGTCCTGCTCGTCACCGACGCGGGCATGCCGTCGGTGAGCGATCCCGGCTACCGGCTCGTCGCGGCGTGCGTCGAGGCCGGTCTGCCGGTGACCTGCCTGCCCGGTCCGTCGGCCGTCACCACTGCCCTCGCCCTGTCGGGCCTGCCCGTCGAGCGGTTCTGCTTCGACGGGTTCCCACCCCGCAAGCCGGGCCAGCGACGCGCGTATTTCGGAACGCTCGTCCACGAGCCTCGCGCCGTGGTGTTCTTCGAGGCACCGCACCGGCTCGCGGCGTGTCTGGCCGACGCCGTCGACGTGCTCGGCGGTGACCGTCGCGCCGCCGTCTGCCGCGAGCTCACCAAGACCTACGAGGAAGTGCGCCGCGGCACGCTTGCCGAACTCGCCGAGTGGGCCGTCGAGGGCGCGCGCGGTGAGATGACCGTGGTGCTCGAAGGAGCGGTTGCCGTGGCCACCGACCCCGTCGACCTCGTCGACGAGGTGGAACGGAAGGTCGAGGACGGGATGCGGCTGAAGGACGCCTGCGCCGTCGTCGCCGAAGCGGCGTCGAAGTCGTCCGGTGCGACGGTCTCGAAGCGCGAACTGTACGACGCGGTGCTGGAAGCGCGTCGCGACTGACGAGGCCTGCCGCCCACCGATCGAGAAGAACGCATATCGGACGCGCCGCGGGGTCCGGGGACACTGCGTGCCACGGAAGCCTAGACTCTGCCGGGTCCCGAGCGCAGACGTCACCGGCACCGGCCGGTCGGACGCTGTCGGGGGCTTCGGACGATCAGGAGGACGCGGATGGATTCGGTGAACGATTTCCTCGTCGAGGTGGGTGGGGTGGTGTGGGGGCCGTACCTGCTCATCCCGCTGCTGTTGGGTACGGGCCTTGTGCTCACGGTTCGACTGAAGGGCATCCAGTTCCGCAAGCTGTGGCCCGCGCTGCGGCTGGGTCTGATCACCCGCCACGATCCCGGAGCCACCGAAGGGGACATCTCCCAGTACCAGGCGTTGACCACCGCGCTCGCCGCGACGGTGGGCGTGGGCAACATCGCCGGTGTCGGCACCGCGATCTACTTCGGCGGGCCCGGCGCGCTGTTCTGGATGTGGGTCACCGGCCTGGTCGGCATGGCCAGCAAGTACTCCGAGGCGTTCCTCGGCGTGAAGTACCGCACGACCGACGCCAAGGGTGAGCAGAGCGGTGGTCCGCAGTACTACCTCGCCCGCGCCATCCCCAACAAGGCCGGTCTCGTCCTGAGCCTGCTGTTCGCGGTGTTCGCCGTGCTCGCCAGCTTCGGCATCGGCAACATGACCCAGGCCAACACCGTCGCCACCCAGCTCGACGGCACCTTCGGTGTGCCCACCTGGCTCAGTGGCATCGTGATGACCGTGCTCGCCGCGGCAGTCCTGCTCGGCGGCATCAAGTCCATCGGCAGGGTCACCGCCGGCTTCGTGCCCGCGATGATCCTCCTCTACGTCGGCGCCGGCATCATCGTTCTCGCTGTCAACTTCACGCAGATCCCCGACGCCTTCGCGCTCATCTTCACCGATGCCTTCACCGGCACGGCGGCCACCGGCGGCTTCATCGGATCGGTCTTCATGATCGCTCTGCGCTACGGCGTGGCCCGCGGCATCTTCTCGAACGAGTCGGGCATGGGCAGCGCGGCGATCGCCGCCGCGGCCGCCCAGACCACCCACCCGGTGCGTCAGGGCCTGGTGTCGATGACCCAGACGTTCATCGACACGATCATCGTCGTCACCTTCACCGGTCTGGTCATCATCACGACCGGAGCCTGGGAGTCCGGCGAGCAGGGCGCCGCGATGACATCGGCCGGCTTCGCCGACGGCCTCGGTGGGGACTGGGGTCACTGGATCGTTGCCATCTCGGTCGTCTTCTTCGCCTTCTCGACGATCCTCGGCTGGTCGTACTACGGCGAGCGGTGCGTCGAGCGTCTCGTCGGTCGCCGCGGCGTGGTGCCCTACCGCGCGATCTTCGTGGTCGTGGTGTTCATCGGTGCCACCACCCAGCTCGAGGTGGTCTGGAACTTCTCGGACGTGATGAACGGCCTCATGGCCCTGCCGAACCTGATCGGTCTGCTGGTGCTGTCGGGTCTGATCGCGCGGGAGACGAAGGCCTACCTCGATCGCGACCCGTACCTGCTGAACGGCCCCGTCGTCGCGACGGACGATCCCGACACCGTCAAGTAACCGGAAGAAACGGGAAAGGGCCCCGCAATGCGGGGCCCTCGAACGTCTGCGGAGCGTGCCTCCACGCCGACCCGGAACTACCCCTCGTCAGTCCCTATCGGCGTGGAGGCCCCCGCCCCACACTGCAAGGCCGAACCTTGCGTGGTCACCACTCTTCCCCGCCTTTGATGGGGACGAAAAATACCGACCGGCGCGGAACCGGTATCATCCCTGCTCAGACGTGGTGAGGAATTTTTCCGCAGCGGATGTTTGCAGGCGGGGAACGGGAGCACGAAGGGCGCGGAACGGATGTCAGAGACCGGCGGAAAGCCTGGTTCGGCGCAGCGTCAGTTCTTCGCCGACCAACTGCGGATGCTGTTCGCCGCAGCCGGTCGCCCCGCCCTCAAGAAGGTCGTCTCGGATGCCGCGACCGTCGCCCGGGCGGTGGGCAGCGACCGGACCGTCTCCGTCCAGCGGGTCAGCGACTGGCGCAGCGGCAACCGGATGCCGGCCAACTTCGAGTCGGTGCATCCGGTGCTCGTGGTCCTCATCCGCGCGGCGCGGGAGCTCAACGCCGAACCGCCGGCCCCCGGTCTGTACTCCCTGAAGCAGTGGGAGAACTGGTGGAAGGCCGCGCGCGGCCAGGCGAACGCTCCGCGCACCAAGGAATCGGCATCGGTATCGGTGCCGCCCGGGATCCGTCCTTACAAGGGACTCGCCTCCTATCGGCAGAACGACGCCCGGTTGTTCTTCGGGCGCGCCCAGAGCGTGCGGACCCTCGCCGACGTGGTGACGGCCTCCCACGGGCAGGGCCCGGTCGTGGTGACCGGTGCCTCCGGCGTCGGCAAGTCCTCGCTAGTGCAGGCCGGTCTCATTCCGCAGCTGTGTTCCGCGCCGGACTGCCACCCGGTGGTCCTCACCCCCGGCACCGACCCGGTGGCACGACTCGTCGACGCGCTCCCCGAACTGGCCGACGTCGACGACCCCGCCGACCACACCGCCGTCCACGCGGCCCTGCGTGCCGCGACCTCCCGTACGTCGTCGTCCTTACTGCTGATCGTCGTCGACCAGATCGAGGAACTGTTCACCCAGTGCAGCGACGTCGCTCTGCGCACCGAGTTCCTCACCCTGCTCGAGACGGCGTCGACCGGTTCGGACGGCGACGCGCCCGCCCTCGTCGTCGCGACGATGCGGTCGGACTTCTACGACCAGGCAGTGGCCACCCCCGTGCTCGCCCGGGCCCTCGAACGGCGGACCAAGACCGTCCAGCCCCTCGACCGCGACGATCTCGTCGAGGTCATCACCGCGCCCGCCAAACTCGTGGGGGTCCGCCTCGAACCCGGTCTCGTCGACCTCATCCTCCACGACCTCACCGGACTGGCCGATGGTGAGATCAGCGGCACCGAGCTTCCCCTGCTGTCCCACCTGCTCGACTCCCTGTGGGACAAGCGCAGCGGGGGCACGCTCACCGTCGCCGCCTACCGCGCGACCGGCGGGGTCCGCGGATCCGTCGCCGCCGGCGCCGAACGGGCGTGGGAGAGTCTCGCCGACGATTCCGACCGTGCCCGTGCCCGCTCGATGCTCGTCCACCTGGTGTACGTCACCACGACCGGCACGGACGTCAAGATCGCGCGGTCGCTGAAGGAACTGCTGGCGGTGGGCGGGGAGGATCGCGACGCGTCGAAGCGCGTCCTCGACCATTTCGTGTCGGCACGTGTGCTCGTCGTCGACGCCGATTATGTCGAACTCATCCACGATGCGGTGATCGACGCGTGGCCCCGACTCAAGTCCTGGATCCAGCAGGACCGCGCCGGTGCCGCCCTGCGACAGCAGATCGAGGCCGACGCGTCGACCTGGCTCGGCTCCGGACGCAACCGCGAGTTGCTCTACCAGCGCGGACGCATGGACGTCGTGTCCGAGCAGAATCCGCACCTCGCCATGGCGGGCACCCCCGAGGACCGGCGCGGGCCGGTCGCGCTCAGTCCCACCGCGGTGGCCTTCCTCGACGCCTCCCGCCGGCAGATCGCCCGCGAGACCCGGACCCGGCGGGTCGGCATCGCCGCGATGGCGCTGTCCACGATCATCGCGTTCGTCATGACCGGACTGGCCTGGGACGCGAAGAGCCGGGCCGAGACGGCACGGAGCACCGCGCAGTTCCAGCAGATCGTCGCGCTGTCCGACTCCCTGCGGGACGAGGACCCCACGATCTCGGCGAACCTGGCGCTCGTCGCGGCCGAACTCCAGCCCGACAGCCCGGTCGCGTACTCGAGGCTCATCGCCAGCCAGGCCGTGCCCCTCGCCTACACACTGAGCGGACACACGGGGCCGGTCTACGGCGTCGTCGTTTCCCCCGACGGGTCCACCCTCGCGTCGGCGAGCGACGACGGCACCGTCCGCCTGTGGGCACTCGACGGCGACGAACCGTCCGCCGTGGGCGAGCCGTTGCAGTTGTCGTCGAAGTACATGGCGTCCGTCTCGTTCAGCCCCGACGGCCGTTTCCTCGCGATCGGGGCAGGTGACGGCGGTGTGTGGATCTACGACGCGTCCGACCGTGCCGCGCCGCGCGTGGTGCTCGACCGGCAGGTCTACGCCGACGGCGCCGTGCACAACGTGCGGTATTCACCCAACGGGCGGGTGCTCGCCGTGCCCTACGACGACGGGCACGTCGCACTCGTCGACACCTCCGATCCCGGATCGGGCCGGTTCCCCGTCACCCTGGTCGACGAGCACGACGGTGGTGTGCGGACGGTGGCCTTCCGTCCCGGCGGGCAGGTCCTCGCCACGTCCAGCGACGACCGCACCGTCCGGCTGTGGGACGTGAGCACGCCCTCGCGGCCGGTGCCGCTCGGCGAGCCGCTCACCGGTTTCGGCGACGTGGCCCATTCGGTGAGCTTCAACGGCGACGGCACGATCCTCGCGGCGAGCAGCGACGACGGTGTGCTGCACCTGTTCGACACCACCGATCCGCGCGCGGCCCGCCCGCTGGGGGTGCCGACGAACGCCCACACCGGGGGTGTCTGGAACATCGCGTTCCTCCCCGACGGACGCACGCTGGCGAGCGCGTCGTGGGACGGCACCGCGAAACTGTGGGACGTCGACCCGTCGACGCGAACCCTCGACGAGATCGGCCCGCCGCTGACCGGGCACGGAGGCGGTGTCCCGACGCTCGCGGTGAGCCCGACCGGAACCACCGTCGTCACCGGCGGACAGGATTCCAACGTCCGGGTGTGGACGATGCCCCGGACCAGGGTGGCGGTGGCCGACGGTGCGCTGACCAGGCCGGCGATCGATCGTGCCGGTGCCCTCGTCGCGACCGGCAGCTACGGACCGGATGTCACGCTCTGGCGGGTGGGTCAGGGCGGCGACTGGAACCGCGCCGGTGGGATCGCGTTGCCGCGTCCGCTCGGTGGTGCGTACGTGTGTGCGCTCTCGCCGTCGGGCACGATCCTGGCCACGGCACCGACGTCCGGCGGCAGCGTGCAACTGTGGGACGTGCGCGATCCGGCGACCCCGAAGCCGTTCGGCGATCCGGTGCCGCTCGACACGAGGTTCACCTCCGCCCTGGCGTTCGGACCCGACGGCACGACCCTCGTGACCGGCGCCGACGACTTCTCGGTGCAGTTGTGGGACATCGCGGATCCTGCCGAACCGGTGCCGTGGGGCCGGCCGCTGACGGGACCGAAGAATCTCGTGCGCAGTGCCGCCATCAGCCCCGACGGCCGAAGTCTCGTGGTCACGAGCGCCGACAGCGAGATCTACGCCTGGGACGTGACCGATCCACGCTCCCCGCGGCGGGTGAACGTCTCGGACGGGCACTCCACCGGAGTGAACACCGTGGCCTTCGGTGGATCGAGCGATGTGCTGGTGACCGGCGGGGACGACCACGACGTGGTGGTCTGGGACCGCACCGAGTCCGGTGACTTCGTCGCCCGCGAGACCAGGTTGAGCGGCCACACCGGCACGGTCTACTCCGTCTCCATCACCCCCGACGGCACCCGCGCGGTCAGCGGCAGCGACGACGGCACCGTCCGTCTGTGGGACGTCGCCGACCCGGGCGGCATGCACGAGATCGGTGGCCCGGTCACCGACATGGGAACGGGACGATGGCAGGTGACCTTCGCGCCCGACGGCACCATCGTCGCCGCCGGTGGCGACGGTCTGCTCCGCACATGGGGGCTCGATGCCGATGCCGTCGTGGCCCGCATCTGCCGTTCCACCTCGGTGCGACTCGAGGAGGTCCTCGACCGTTACGAGTTGCCGTCGCCTCCCGACGAGGTGTGCTGAACGGCTGCCCGCGCGTCGCCGAGCGTGAGGATGCTGGCGGCCTTGTCGAGGCATTCCTGCCATTCCGCGTCGGGATCGGAGTCGATGGTGATGCCGCCTCCCACACCGAGCGCACACACGCCGTTGCCGCTGTCGTCGTGCCCGAACTCGACGGTGCGGATCGCGACGTTCAGTTCGGTGCCGGCGATCGGGCTCGACATGCCGACGGTGCCGCAGTAGACACCTCGCGCGGAACCCTCCCACCTGGTGAGCAGCGTCCGGGCGCGGAGTTTCGGGCAGCCCGTGACCGATGCGGGCGGGAACGCCGCGTCGAGCACATCGGCGACCGTCACACCCGGTCGCCGCTCCGCCGCGACGGTGGACACCAGATGCCACACGCCGGGTGCGGGACGCACGGTCAGAAGATCCTCGACCCGCACCGAACCGGTCTCGGCGACGCGGCCGAGATCGTTGCGGACGAGATCGACGATCATCACGTTCTCGGCGACGTCCTTGACCGATGCCCGTAGCCCGGCGGGGTCGGCGGAGAGGGGGAGGGTTCCCTTGATCGGACTCGACCGCAGCGTGTCGCCGTGGAGGGAGACG
Organism: Rhodococcus sp. PD04; assembly: GCF_035918275.1. NCBI lineage: Bacteria > Bacillati > Actinomycetota > Actinomycetes > Mycobacteriales > Nocardiaceae > Rhodococcus > Rhodococcus sp. PD04. The sequence goes on from NZ_CP142143.1 coordinate 1,121,795, forward strand.
AACAGTTCGGGCGAGAGCGACGCGACTGCACCCCACGATCCCTGCAGGTAGGCGGCGCGCGCAGGGGCCGTCCGGGAGATCCCGTCGGCGAAGAACGCCAGCGGATCGCCGTCCCATCGGCCGGTGAACCGCGTGCACACGCACGCCTGGTACACCTCGCCGGCGCGGATCGCGTCGAGACAGCGTTCGACGCCGCGACGGTGCTCGTCGCGCGATGGTGGTGTCCAGTCGATGTGCCAGTCCGTGGCGTTCGTCGACTCTGTGGCGTTCGTCGGCGGGGCGGCGGTCGACGGTGAATCGAGGACCGCCGCGGCGAGATCGTCGGGAAAGGGTGCGGTACCGAGGGTCTCGTACCACCAGCACCCGTCGGCGTCGAGACGCAGGACGGTGTCGGTCCACCCGCTCGCGGCGAGGGGCAGCGCGGGTCGGTCCGGGATGCGATCCGGGTAGGCGAGATAACCGATGCGTCCGCCTCCGATGAGCGGCCGGTCGTCACCCCCGGGTTCGGGCGCGTCCGCGGGGAGGGAGAAGACCTCCGCCGGTGGGACGGATTCGACGGACACGGACGGGACGAGCACGGCTGCCGCCCCGAACCATTCGCCCGACAGTGCCGCCGGGGCGGGGATCGCGAGGATCCTGGCGCGTTCTGCGAGTGCACCGAGCACGCGATCGACGGTGCCGCCGCGGCCGAGTCGTTCCATCCGCATGGCGTCAGCTTGTCATGCCTGTTCGGAAGCATCGGGACGAGCCCGGAGATGCGCGAGCTTGTCGGGATTGCGGACCACGTAGACGCCGGTGATCAGGTGGTCGTCGATCTCGAGGTGCAGCACCATGTCGAGGACACCGGCCGAGTAGACGAGGAAACCGGGCATCGAGTTCACCACGGCCGGCTCGATGATCATGTCGGGCAGCGGATGCCGGACCAGTCCGAGGAACAGGCGGGCGACCTTCGCGGAGCCGAAGACCGGAACCCGGGCCGCATTGACCTTGCCGCCACCGTCGGCGAGGTACCGCACGTCGGGGGCGAGCAGCGACAACAGTCCGTCGAGATCGCCGGTGGTGGCCGCGGTGAGGAACGCCGCGACCACCCGCTCGGTCTCATCGCCTGCGGGAGTGAAACGTCGCTGCCCGGCGTGGACGTGCTCGCGGGCGCGGTGCGCGATCTGCCGCACGGCACCCTCCGTGCGGTCGACCGTCTCGGCGATGCGCCGGTACTCGAAACCGAACACCTCGCGCATCACGAAGACCGTGCGTTCGACGGGTGTCAACGTCTCGAGAACCAGGAGCATCGCCGTGGAGACGGACTCGGCGAGTTCGACCTCGTCGGCTGCGTCGGGAGATGTGAGGATCGGCTCGGGCAGCCACGGCCCGACATAGTCCTCCCGGCGGCGCTGCGCCGACCGCAGCGAGTTCAGCGCCTGACGCGTCACGATCTGCGCCGCGTAGGCCCGTGGATTGTCGACGGACTCGGTGTCGGTGCCGGCCCAGCGGATGTAGCTCTCCTGCAGGACATCTTCGCTGTCGGCGACGCTGCCGGTGATCTCGTAGGCGATCGAGAACAGCAGTCCCCGGTGCTCGGTGAAGACATCCTCGCCGGTCGTCATACGTGCGCCTTCTCCCGTGCGGCGGTGTCGGGTCCGCGTCGGGTCGGCAGGGAACGTCCGCGCGCCTGCTGCTGCATGCTGTGGATGGTCCCACGAACGACGGCTTCCTTCACCGGTGCTGCGAGCCGTCCGCGCACGGCCCACCTCGACGGGGTGTCGTCGCGTGCCGACAACTGCACGACGCCGCGATCGCGGCCGAGGGAGATGCAGGTCGAGACGAAGCCGAGCGACAGCGGCGCCGGCTCGCGTCCCTGCAGTAGCTGCCACATTGTGTCGGCGCCGTGGCTGCCGAGCGGCATCGCGGCCTGGCAGCTCATGCGCAGGTGGTCGTTGCCCTCCACCGCCACGGCGTCGCCCACGCCGACGATCGGCATGCTGTCGCCCACTCCGACGATCGGCGTGCCGTCGACCGCCTGCAGGGTGTCGCGCACCCGGAGACGACCGTGCTCGTCGACCGGCAGTCCGCTGCGACGGGCCAGGTCGGGTACGGAGAATCCTGCTGTGCGCACCACGAGAGTCGCGGGGATCTCGGCGCCGTCGTCGAGGGCGACCGAACCGTCGTCGACGCGGGTGACCCGCCGTCCCGACAGGACCTCCACACCCAGTTCGTCGAGCCGGCGGCGGATGTAGCGCTGCGTGTTCGCGGGAAAACCCGCGCCCGGATCTCCGACGAGGACGTGGGTGTGCCGCGGATGCGACTGTGCGAGTTCGGTGACGGTCTCGAGGCCGGTGAGTCCGCCACCGATCACGACGACGGAGGTGTGATCGTCCGCCTGGAGAAGCGCATCGTGCAGAGCCGTGGCGGAGTCGAGGTCGGCGACGGCGAACGTCTTCTCCGCACCGGGGATCGTGTCGGAACCCGAGGTGCTGCCGACGGCGTAGACCACCGCGTCGCACCGCAGGACGGTCCCGTCGGCGAGGGACACCGCGTGCGGCTCGATCCGTACGGCCGAGCCGACGTGCAGCGTCGCTCGCGGGTGCAGGAGATCGGACAGTTCGTGTGTGGCGGTTCCGGATCCGGCCGCCACCTGGTGGAGCCGGACGCGTTCGACGAAGACCGGTCGCGGGTTCACGACGGTGACCGCCACCCCGGGATGTTCGGCGAGCAAGCGGTTCGCGGTCATCACTCCGGCGTAGCCCGCCCCTACGACCACCACATGGAATTGCGTCGTCATCGCTCTGTTCCCTTCGCTTGTCGGAAGTGGTGTCACCGATAGGACACCGCTCGTGGCGGGGATGTGACACGACGCCGAGACGAATTCCTGCGACGCCCGCCTCCAGCTGCTTACCCCGTCGGTGATCGACCGGGTCAGCGACCGACCGTGCGGGACTCCGGTGTCAGCGAGGCGGTCTCGGCTGCATCGCGACCGGCGTGGAAGCCGTCGGCGTCGACCCCGCGGCTACGCGAGTCGCGGGTGACGGGGAACAGTCGCCGGAACTCGGTGTCGACGGCGTCGGAGCGCCTGGCGAGGATCGGTGCGAGCTTCGTGATGGGCATCTGCGCGTCGGCGGCGGCGTGCGCCGTGGCCCGGACGTCCGCCTCGCGGAGACGCTCGCCGATCCGATGCGCGTAGCCGGTGAGGAACGCGCGGCGGAAGGAGGTCGCGGACGATCCGCGTCGCCCCGCCGTTCCGACCGTCTGCACGGCCCGTCCGGCCTGCACGAGCAGCGAGGTGTACAGCATCTCGGCCTGCTGCAGGTCGGTGGCGGTGCCGACGATCGTCGCGATCTGCACCCGGGTGAACCACACCGTGCGCACGCGGTTGGCGTCGCCGATGGCGGTGAGGAGCAGAACCTTCTCCCGGATGTACGGGCTGTCGAGGTGGATGCGCCGGCCGACGACCGGGTCGGTGGCGGAGTCGGGCCCGGCCAGCAGCGCCGCACCCACGGCGTGACGCGAGACGAGTTCCTGCGCCTTCGCGGTGAGCGCTTCGGCCTCGTCGGGGAAGTCGGTGGACTCGGCCTTCGACAGCAGTGCCCGGATGCGTTCGAGGATTCGGGTGTCGGGCGGGGTGGGCGCAGACGGGTCGCCGGACCGGACCGACGGCCACCGCGACGGCGGGGGTGTGAGGATCGCGAAGGACGGCAGGTACTTCCAGGTGAAGGCGAGCCCTTCGATCTCGAAGCGGGTGACGTCGGGGCACGCGCGGAACAGACCGTCGGCCAGCGTCGGGGCTCCGGCCGCGTGGGCCGGACGCGGGTGCCGGCGGGCGATCTCGTCGAGCTGCCGCACCCACTCGACGGGGGCGCGTTCGGCCGCGCGACGGATCTGAGCGTCGAACAGCATCGTGGCCGCCGTCAGTGCGACGTCGGAGGCCCCACCCGAGCGGGCGGTCACGTGGAGCACGTCGGCGGGCTGCCATCCCCGCTCGTAGGCACCGCCCAACTCGGCGAGCAGGGAGTGCTCGTTCAGGCCACCGGATCGAACATGTGTTCTATCTCTGCGCATGCGCCGCAGTGTGGCGCACGGCACCGACAGGTTTGCATGGCGACGGAGAACATGCAGGTGAAGCGCTCTCCGTCGCCGGGCGGGCGCTCAGTCCTCGTCGACGTAACGCGGGAACACCGGTGCCGGGGCGGGCAGGGCCGTGCCCGGAGCCAGACGGGTCGCGACGGCGTCGAACTGCCGTGCCTCGGGTGCCTGGCCGAGGAGATCGAGGATCTTCGCGGCGGCATCGGGCATCACCGGCTGGACGAGCAGACCCACGATCCGAACGACCTCGAGCGTGACGTACAGAACCGTCGCCATCCGCTCGGGATCGGTCTTGCGCAGCACCCACGGCTGCTGCGCCGAGAAGTAGCGGTTGGTCTCGCCGAGCACGTGCCAGATCGCTTCGAGACCGAGGTGCAGGGCCTGGGAGTCGAACTCGGCGCGCACCTTCGCGAGCAGCGCGTCGGCCTGGGCGAGCATGGCCTCGTCGTCGGCGGTGAACTCGCCCGGCGTGGGCACGGTGCCCTCGAGATTCTTGGCGACCATCGTCAGGGAGCGCTGCGCGAGGTTGCCGAGGTCGTTGGCGAGATCGGCGTTGATGCGGGTGACGATCGCCTCGTGGCTGTAGCTGCCGTCCTGGCCGTAGGAGATCTCGCGGAGCAGGAAGAAGCGCAGCTGGTCGAGGCCGTACTGGTCGACCATCTCGAGCGGATCGACGACGTTGCCGACCGACTTCGACATCTTCTCGCCCTTGTTGAACAGGAAGCCGTGGACGAAGACCCGCTTCGGCAGTTCGAGGCCCGCCGACATGAGGAAGGCCGGCCAGTAGACGGTGTGGAACCGCGTGATGTCCTTGCCGATGATGTGCAGGTCGGCGGGCCAGTAGCGGCGGTAGGACTCCGACCGGGTGTCGGGGAAACCGGCGCCGGTGAGGTAGTTGGTCAGCGCGTCGACCCACACGTACATGACGTGATCGGGGTGATCGGGGACGGGAACGCCCCAGTCGAAGGTGGTGCGGGAGATCGACAGATCCTTCAGGCCGCCGGAGACGAAGCTGACGATCTCGTTGCGGCGGGTGGCCGGGGCGATGAAGTCGGGCTGCTCCTCGTAGAGCTTGAGCAGCTTGTCCTGGTAGGCCGACAGCCGGAAGAAGTAGGTGGACTCCTCGGTCCACTCCACGGGGGTGCCGGTGTCGGTGGAGATCCGCGAACCGTCCTCGAGCAGCGTGGTCTCGCCGTCGGTGTAGAACGCCTCGTCGCGGACCGAGTACCACCCGGCGTAGGTGTCGAGGTAGATGTCGCCCGAGTCGACCATGCGCTGCCAGATCGCCTTGCTCGCCTCGAGATGATCGGCGTCCGTGGTACGGATGAACCGGTCGTACGAGATGTTCAGCCGCTTGTCCATGGCCTCGAACACGTCCGAGTTGCGGGACGCGAGTTCGGTGACCGGGATCCCTTCCTTCGCGGCAGTCTGCTGCATCTTCAGACCGTGCTCGTCGGTGCCGGTCAGGAAGCGCACGTCGAAGCCGTCGAGACGCTTGAACCGCGCGATCGCGTCGGTCGAGATGTACTCGTAGGCGTGCCCGATGTGCGGGGCGCCGTTCGGGTACGCGATCGCGGTCGTGACGTAGAACGGCGGGCGGGTGGGATCGCCGGCGGCCGGGCGGGAGGAATCAGGCGCAGTCATGGTGGCCAGTAGTTTATAGGGCGTGAGTGCAGCCCGTCCCGCCCCCGAAGCCCCGCAGCCGTTGAGCCCCCTCGTCGACGCCCACACGCACCTCGACGCGTGCGGCGCCGAGGACGCCGCGACGACGTCCGCGATCGTCGATCGTGCCGCCGCGGTGGGGGTCGGACGCATCGTCACCGTCGCCGACGATCTCGAGGCGGCACGTTTCGCCGTGCGGGCCGCGCATTGGGACGACCGCGTCTACGCTGCCGTCGCCATCCATCCCACCCGCGCGAACAGCCTCGACGACGCCACCCGTGCCGAGATCGAGAAACTCGCCGCCGACCCGCGCTGCGTCGCGGTGGGGGAGACCGGCCTCGACCTCTACTGGCCGGGCAAGCTCGACGGGTGCGCCGAACCGGCCGAGCAGGAGGAGGGTTTCCGCTGGCACATCGACCTCGCCAAGCGACTCGGCAAGCCGCTGATGATCCACAACCGCGAGGCCGACGCCGACCTGCTGCGCGTCCTGCACGACGAAGGTGCACCCGAGAAGGTGATCTTCCACTGCTTCTCGTCGGATGCCGACATGGCCCGTCGCTGCGTCGACGCCGGATACCTGTTGAGCTTCTCGGGCACCGTGAGTTTCAAGAACGCGAAGGCGCTGCGTGAAGCGGCGCCGCTCGTGCCCCGCGAGCTGGTGCTGGTGGAGACCGACGCGCCGTTCCTGACCCCGCATCCCTTCCGGGGTGCGCCGAACGAGTCGTACTGCCTGCCGTACACCGTGCGGGCGCTCGCCGAGGTGCGCGGTGAGGACGCCGGCGAACTGGCCGCGGCCACCACCGCGAACGCCGAGCGGGTGTACGGACTTTCGTAAAGGGCACGCGCGCTCCCACTCCCGTCGTGAGAATACGGGCATGCGCTCCTTCGTCTACAACTCTCATCCGGTACGTGTGATCTTCGGCCCCGGTACCGCCTCGCGGGTCGCGGACGAAGTACGTCGACTCGATCATTCCCGCGTCCTGCTGCTCGCCGGCGAGCACGTGCGGCACCAGGCGGAGCTGGTCGAGAAGTATCTCGGCGATCTGCAGGTCGCGCGTTTCGACGGCGCGGTCATGCACACGCCGGTGGAAGTGACCGAGCGGGTGCTCGGCCTGGTCACCGAGCACGACGTCGATGCGGTCGTCGCGGTCGGCGGCGGCTCGACCACGGGCCTGGCCAAGGCACTGGCCCGCCGCACGGGGATCGATCAGGTGATCCTGCCGACGACCTATGCCGGGTCGGAGGTGACGCCCGTTCTCGGCGAGACCGCCGACGGGGTGAAGACCACACGTTCGTCGCCCGACATCCTTCCGGAGACCGTGGTCTACGACGTCGAGTTCACCACCTCGATGCCGATCCCGCTGGCGGTGACCAGCGCGATCAACGCGATGGCCCACGCCATCGAGGCCCTCTACTCCGAACAGGCAAATCCGATCGTCGATGCTCTCGCGCTCGAGGCCGTGGCCGCGATCGCCCGGGGTATCCCGGCGCTCGGTGCGGATTCGGCCGATCCGGAGGGGCGTTCGGATCTGCTGCTCGCCGCGTGGCTCTCCGGTACCTGCCTCGCTTCGGCGGGAATGGGGCTGCACCACAAGCTCTGTCACGTCCTGGGTGGGTCGTTCGACCTGCCGCACGCTGCCACGCACACCGTCGTGCTGCCCCATGCGCTCGCCTACAACGAACCGTCGGTACCGCACGTCATGGCGCGGGTCGCGCAGGCGCTCGGCACGGATTCGGCGCCCGCGGGCGTCTACGACCTCGTGGCGGCGGCCGGTGGGCCGACGAGTCTCGAGGAACTGGGGTTGCGGGAGTCCGATCTGGACGAGGCGGCGCGACTGGCGACGGCGAAGCCGTATCCGAATCCCCGGGAGGTCACGGAGGTGGGTGTGCGGCGGTTGCTGGGGGAGGCGTTCGCCGGTAACCGGCCGGAGCCGGTCGAGAAGGCTGGTTGAAGCTACAACCACGGGTTGCTATCTTAGTTGTCGCTTCAACTAAGTGGGGCTCTCCGGCCTCCGACCCGAAAGGCTCGACATGAAGACCCCTCTCGTCCGCGACATCGGCATCCTCGTCGCCCGGCTCGTACTCGGCGTCATCTTCCTCGCGCACGGACTGCAGAAGTTCAACTCGTGGGGATACGAAGGCACCAAGGCGGGCTTCGAAGGAATGGGCGTGCCCGCCCCGGCGATCTCTGCGTTCGTCGCCACCTGGATCGAGATCCTCGGTGGTCTCGCGCTCATCCTCGGTGTGCTCGTCCCCGTGTTCGGCGTCCTGCTGTTCCTGCTCATGTTCGGCGCGTTCCTCATCGTGCACGTGGAGAACGGAATCTACGTCGGCGACGGCGGTTTCGAACTCGTGGCCGCGCTCGGCGCGGGGGCTCTCCTGCTCGCCGCGGTCGGTGCGGGAGCATTCAGCGTCGATCGCTTCCTCGCGCGGAGGGTTCCGCTCCTGCGTACGGCCTGACCTGCGGTTCCGGGGCGCTGTGGACGATTTCTCCCGATCGTCCGCAGCGCCTTTTCCGTCCGATGACGCGCGCTTTTCGCATATGTCTTGTTATTCTCCTGCACGACATATGCGTTCACGGATTTCTCCGACAGGATCGATATGACCGTGCAGCAAGCTGTTCCGCGTCGCGACACCACGTGGAATGTCAATCGACGGACCTTCCTCGTGGGCGCAGGCGCACTCCTCGCTGCCGGCCTCGTGGGCGCCGGAACCTCTGCGGCACAGCCTCGGACACCGCAGCGTCCCAACATCCTCATCATCATGACCGACCAGGAGCGTCAGCCGATGCACTGGCCGGCCGACTGGGCGCGCAACAATCTGCCCAATCGGCAGCGGCTCGCCGACACCGGGCTGACCTTCACACGATCGTTCTGCAACGCCGCGATGTGCTCGCCCAGCCGCAGCACGTTCTTCACCGGGCTCTATCCCGCCCAGCACGGCGTGGTGAGCACCCTCACCGAGGGCGGCACGCTCTCGCCCACCGAACCCGTGCTGCCGGTGGACGGCCAGAACATGGCGAAGATGCTGCTCTCCGCCGGATACGACGTCCACTACCGCGGCAAATGGCACATGAGCAAGGGTGCCGACGGCGGCGACCCGTCGCCCGAGGACATCGCGCGGTACGGCTTCGCGGGATGGGAGCCCCCGGAGGCCGGGCAGGACACCGCACCCGAGAACTTCGGGGGTGGCTGCGCCGACCGCGACGGCAAGATCGCCTCCGACGCCGCCGAGTTCCTGCGGTCGCGAAGTGCCTCCGACGACAGGCCGTTCGCGCTCATCGTGTCGTTCGCCAATCCCCACGACATCCTCTCGTACCCGAAGACCTGGGACCAGGTCGACGGCGACTGCAACAACTACGGCGCCTTCGCGCCCGAGGCGTTCGAGCAGGGAATCGACCTGCCGCCCACCATCGACGAGGACCTGCTCCGCAACTTCAAGCCCACCGCTCAGGCCGAGCTGCTCCTGCTGCTCGCGGGCGCGCTCGGTCCGCTCGTCGGTCCCGAGGCGGCACGGCAGTACGTCAACCTGTACGCCTACATGCACAAGGTCGTCGACCAACACATCGGGACCGTTCTCGATGCGCTGGAATCGGTTTCGGGCATGCGCGAACGCACCGTCGTCTTCCGGGTGGCCGACCACGGCGAGATGGGGCTGTCCCACGGCGGGCTCCGTCAGAAGGCCTTCAACGCCTACGAAGAGACCCTCAATGTTCCTCTCGTGGTGAGCAATCCGGTGATGTTCCCGAGGCCGGTGTCCACCGACGCGCTCGCGTCGCTGATCGACGTCATGCCCACCCTCGCGACGATGGCGGCCGTGCCCGACCGTTCGGCGTGGACGTTCAAGGGCGTCGACCTGACACCCGTCATAGAGGGTGCGTCGTCCGGTGCCACGCCGCCGCAGGTGCAGGACACCGTCCTGTTCACCTTCGACGACGAGAACGCCGCCGCGGCCAACGGGCAGACGACGGTGAAGCAGCCCAACCACATCCGTGCCGTCCGGCAGGACCGGTGGAAGTACGCGATGTACTTCGACCCGTCGGGACGCGCGCTGCCGCAGTTCGAGCTCTACGACCTGCACGACGATCCGCTCGAGACACGCAACCGCGCGAACCCGCTCGATCTCGCGAACTTCGACCCGGTGCAGGTCGCGACCATGCACGCCGTCCTGATGGACGTGATGGCCCGCACCGGCACCACCCCCACCGTGCCGATTCCGCAGTTCCCCGTACCGAGCGGATCCGCCGATCTCCCCGTCCCCAGCGGCTCGGCAGGGCGCTGACGAAGCCGCTCATCGGCAACCACGACCACCGGTAGGCGATCCGCTGTGCGCCGGTGGTCCGCCGGCCGTGTTCGCGATCCGCGCTGCCGTTCGGTGCTGTGCCGGTAGTGCCGCTCACGGCCCTGCACGAGGCCCTCGCGTGCGGCGAAGCCTCCTTCCTCTCCGGTGCGTGACCACCTGCCGCGTCGGAGCCTGTGGGTGTCGACACCTCGACCGCTTCGGATGGGATGCGGCACAGATGTGCGAGAACCTCGACCGCCTCACGGAACTTCTGTCCCCGGTGTCCGAAACGAGAGGAATTCCCTTTTCCGAGTATCGCTAGAAAATGGCGATTTCGGGCACACCGAAATGGTCGAGGTAATACCTGTTCGATATTTGTGACGGGCGTCGTGATCTGACAGAAATCATTATCAGTGCAGCTAGAGGCGATGGAGTTGCAATAACAATGCCGTCTCGTTACCGTGCTGTGATCACAGTTGTCGTCCGTCTGGAAATAATCGTGTCACCTTTCACCAAGATCAATCGCGTCAAGTCGCCGGTGTTCTACTCGGTGGTCGCCGCCGTCTTCGTCACCCTCGGTGCCGGTGGTGCCACTGCTGTGGTTCAGCACAAGGACGTCGTCCTCGACGTCGACGGTGAGCAGCGTGCCTTCGGCACGATGAACTCCAACGTCGGCGACATCCTGGCCGCCGCCGGCTACACCGTCGACGAGAACGACGTCGTGGCCCCGGCCGTGGACTCGTCCGTCTCCGACGGCGACACCATCGTCCTGCGACAGGCCCGTGAGCTGCGCCTCACCGTCGACGGTGAGGAGCGCTCGGTGTGGACCACCGCGCTGACCGTCGACGAGGTGCTCGACCAGTTCCGCCTCTCCGACGACGCCTACGTCTCCGCCTCCCGTTCGCACCGCCTTCCGCTCGACGGTGCCGATCTCGAGGTCGTCAACCCCAAGACGGTGCGCTTCGCCGACAACGGCGCGCCCGCCGCCGAGGTGCGCGTCGCAGCGCCGACGGTCGCCGAGTTCCTCGAGGCCCAGGGCACGAAGCTCGAGCAGGCCGACAGCGTCACCCCTGCCCTCGACGCGGAGCTCGCGGAGGGCATGGAGGTCGTGGTCACCCGCGACCGGACCGAGTCGCGGACCGAGAACCTGCCGATCGCCCCGCCGGAGAACCGCGTGGACGATCCGAACATGCTCGAGGGCGAGACCGCCGTGAACGACCCGGGTGCTCCGGGTGAGCGATCGGTGACCTTCGACGTCCACACCGTCAACGGTGTCGAGGTCGGACGCACCGAGACCGACTCGAAGGTCCTCGCCGAGCCGCGGCCCGTCGTGATCCGCGTCGGCACCAAGCCGAAACCTGCTGTGCCGGCCTCGGGTCGCGCGTCGACCTGGGACTCCATCGCCCAGTGCGAGGCGACCGGCAACTGGGCCATCAACACCGGCAACGGTTTCTACGGCGGCCTGCAGTTCACGCAGCAGACGTGGGCCGGCTTCGGCGGCACCCAGTACGCACCGCGCGCCGATCTCGCGACCCGCGAGCAGCAGATCGCCGTCGCGGAGAAGGTCCAGGCGGCCCAGGGCTGGGGCGCATGGCCGGCCTGCACCAGCAAGCTCGGTCTGCGCTGACCGGCACGGGTGTGCACGGTGTGACCTGCTCCCGAGTGCGCTAGGTTCACCACGTGTCAGCAGACGATCCCGAAACCACTCCGAGGGCCACCCCGGCTTCTCCGCGCGGCCTCGCCGCGCTGCTCGGACCCGCCGAGGTCCGTGCACTCGCGGAGGAGTTCGGGGTGCGCCCGACGAAGCAGCTCGGCCAGAACTTCGTGCACGACGCGAACACGGTGCGCCGCATCGTCAACGTCGCCGGGGTCGGCCCGGAGGATGTCGTGCTCGAGGTCGGGCCCGGCCTGGGTTCGCTCACCCTCGCCCTGCTCGACGTCGTCGACCGTGTGGTTGCGGTCGAGCTCGATCCCGTTCTCGCGCAGCGTATTCCCACGACCGTGCAGGAACGGGCCCCGCGGCTCGCCGACCGCTTCGACGTCGTGCGCATGGACGCGATGAAGGTGCTGCCGAAGGACCTTCCCGTCACGCCCACCGCGCTCGTCGCGAACCTGCCCTACAACGTCGCGGTGCCGGTGCTGCTGCACCTGTTCTCCGAATTCCCCACTCTGCGAACCGCTCTCGTGATGGTGCAGGCCGAGGTCGCCGATCGGCTCGCAGCCGAACCGGGTGGCAAGATCTACGGCGTACCCAGCGTGAAGGCCCGGTTCTTCGGCGACGTCCGCAGGGCCGGCGCTGTCGGGCGTGCGGTCTTCTGGCCCGTTCCCCAGGTGGAATCGGGCCTCGTGCGCGTCGACCGCTATGCGGAGCCACCGTGGCCCACCGACGCCCGGACGCGCGCCCGGGTCTTCGCCGTCGTCGACGCGGCCTTCGCGCAACGGCGAAAGACGTTGCGCGCAGCGCTGAGTGGATGGGCGGGTTCGCCCGCGGAGGCCGAGAGGCGCCTGCTGGCGGCCGGTATCGAGCCGTCGACCCGCGGGGAGAAGCTCGACGCCGCAGCCTTCGTGCGGCTCGCAGGGGTGGAGTGATCTAGGCCACTCTTCCTGGCGGTCGGATGCGATGTGTGGTTAAGTTGTCCTCGGTCGTTAGGTAGTGTGTTCGTGGTTTACCCCTCGCACATTTCTGGTTGCGAGCGGAGGCGATAGCCACGATGGAATCGTTTCAGCCGTGTAGTGACAGACCCGGGAGCCGAAACCGACTCCCGACGAGACAGAACGTCTATATCCGTTCTGCCTGCAAGTGAAGGACAGCAACATGGCTGAAGGTACTGTGAAGTGGTTCAACGGCGAAAAGGGCTTCGGCTTCATCGCTCCCTCGGACGGCTCCGCTGACGTCTTCGTGCACTTCTCCGAGATCCAGGGCCGCGGCTTCCGCACCCTCGAGGAGAACCAGCGCGTGAGCTTCGAGATCGGCCAGGGCCAGAAGGGCCCGCAGGCCACCGGCGTGAACGTCATCGGCTGATACCGATACTCTCCGAATCCGGGCCGGCACCTCAGGGTGCCGGCCCGGATTCGTTGTATCCGGTCAGCCGATCATCGCCCCGTAGCCGGTGATGCCCAGGCCGGACGAGCCGGTCGACGAGCCGGCGGAGTCGGCCGAACCGGTGGCCACTCCGGCCGAGCCGGTGGGCGGGTTGACGCAGTCCACGAGATTCAGCGAGCGCAGGACCAGGTCGCCGAGCGAGCAGACGCGCGGCGGAGCCGGTTCGGCCGAGGCGACGCCGGCGGTGCCGAGCGTGGCGGCCGCGGCGACGACGCAGACGGCAACCGCATTGCGTACGGATCGAGTCACATTTCCTCCAGTGTGTTCACGAGTCGCCCGATCGTAGAGCGTGGCCGCGGCGGTCGGGAAGCGTCCGTATCCCGAGTAAGCTCTGTACTCGTGCTTTCCGTCGTGCCGACCCCCGTGACAGTGCGGGTCCCGTCCAAGGTCAACCTGCATCTCGCGGTGGGTGACCTCCGTCCCGACGGCTACCACGACCTGCACACCGTCTTCCAGGCCCTGTCCCTGTACGACGAGGTGTCGGTGGTCCCGGCCGACACCCTGAGCGTGACGGTGCGCGGCGCGGGCGCCGAGTCGGTGCCCACCGATTCGACGAACCTGGCGTGGCGCGCCGCCGAGATGATGGCGGAACGGGCCGCACGTACACCCGACGTGGCGATCACGATCGACAAGGGCATCCCCGTGGCCGGCGGAATGGCCGGTGGCAGCGCCGACGCTGCCGCGACGCTGGTCGCGCTCGACGCGCTGTGGGGCATCGGGGCGCCCCGGGAGGACCTCGCGGATCTCGCCGCCCGCCTCGGCAGCGACGTGCCGTTCTGCCTCCACGGCGGAACGGCGATCGGAACAGGGCGGGGCGAGCGCCTCGTCCCCGTCCTCACCCGCGGCACCTTCCACTGGGTACTGGCCCTCGCGAAGGGTGGTCTGTCCACACCGGTCGTCTTCCGTGAACTCGACCGGCTGCGTGCCGAGGGAGAACCTCAGCGCGTCGGCAGCGCCGATGCCGTGCTCTCCGCGCTCGGCTCCGGTGATGCGCACCGGCTCGCGCCGCTGCTCGGCAACGACCTGCAGGCCGCGGCCCTGTCCCTCGACCCGATGCTGCGACGCACGCTCCGAGCGGGTGTCGAGGCCGGGGCCCTGGCGGGCATCGTCTCCGGTTCCGGCCCCACGTGCGCGTTCCTCGTCGAGGACCAGCACGCCGCCGTCACCGTGAGTGCCGAACTCGCCGGTGCCGGTGTGTGCCGTACGGTGCGGGTCGCCTCCGGTCCGGTGCCCGGCGCCCGTGTCGTCGGCGACGCCGATCCCGCACACCCCTGATCCCGTAGTACATCCCCGCAATCCTCGGAAGGCGTTCCTCCACGTGGCGAATCTGATCAACCTCGAACAGGTCTCGAAGTCGTTCGGCATCAAGCCGTTGCTCGACTCGGTGTCCCTCGGCGTGAACGAGGGGGAGCGGATCGGTGTCGTCGGCCTCAACGGCGGCGGCAAGACGACGATGCTCGAGGTGCTCGCCGGCATCGAGGAGCCCGATTCGGGCCGGGTGAGCCGCGTGAACGGTCTGCGCATGGCCGTCGTGACGCAGCGCGGCCGTCTGCCGGAGGGCTCGACCGTCGGCGAGGTGGTCCTCGGGCCGCTCGACGTGGCCGAGCACGAGTGGGCCGGTGATGCGCGCATCCGCTCGGTGCTCACCGGTATCGGCATCGACAATCTCGGTCTCGACGCGGTCGTCGACGGTCTGTCCGGTGGTGAGCGTCGCCGGGTCGCCCTTGCCTCAGCCCTCGTGCAGGATCTCGACCTGCTCGTCCTCGATGAGCCCACGAACCATCTCGACGTCGAAGGCGTGCAGTGGCTCGCCGAGCACCTGCTGTCGCGGCGCAGCGCGCTCGTCGTCGTCACCCACGACCGCTGGTTCCTCGACACTGTCGCGACCCGCACCTGGGAGGTCGTGAACGGCCGAGTCGAGAGCTACGAGGGCGGCTACAACGACTGGATCTTCGCGCGCGCCGAGCGCTCGCGCCAGGCCGACGCTATGGAGGAACGCCGCCGCAATCTCGCCCGCAAGGAACTCGCGTGGCTGCGACGCGGCGCCCCGGCCCGCACATCGAAGCCGAAGTACCGCATCGAGGCCGCCGAAGCGTTGATCGCGAACGTGCCGCCGCCGCGCGACTCCGTGGCGCTGGCCTCCTTCGCGAAGCGCCGCCTCGGCCGCATCGTCATCGAACTCGAGGACGCCACCCTCACCACCCCGGACGGCCGCGAACTGGTCCGCGACCTCACCTGGCGTCTCGGCCCGGGCGAGCGGATCGGTCTCGTCGGCGTCAACGGCTCGGGCAAGACGACCCTGCTGCGCACGCTCGCGGGCGAACTCGAACCGGCACAGGGACGTCGCGTCCAGGGGCAGACCGTCGAGATCGGCTGGCTGCGGCAGGAACTCGACGACCTGCCCACCGACATGCGGGTGCTCGACGCCGTCAAGGACGTGGCCGAGCGGATCACGCTGGGCGACAAGGAGATCTCCGCCGGTCAGCTCGCCGAACGTCTGGGCTTCACACCGGCGCGGCAGCGCACCCCCGTCGGCGACCTGTCCGGTGGTGAGCGTCGCCGGCTGCAGCTCACGCGTGTGCTCATGGCCGAACCGAACGTGCTGCTCCTCGACGAGCCCACCAACGACCTCGACATCGACACACTCCAGCAGCTCGAGGACCTGCTCGACGGCTGGGCCGGAACCCTCGTGGTCATCAGCCACGACCGGTATCTCGTCGAACGCATCTGTGATTCGACGTGGGCCCTGTTCGGCGACGGCCGGCTCACGAACCTTCCCGGCGGCATCGAGGAGTACCTGCGCCGGCGCGCGGCCATGGGCGACGGCGACGTGCCGTCGGTGGCGTCGACCGTCTCGAAGACCGGTGACGCCGCGGAGCAGCCGAAGAAACGCGACGGTGCCGCGGAACGTGCCGCGCGCAAGGAACTGTCGCGCCTCGAGCGTCTCGTCGCAAAGCTGACCGAGAAAGAGGAGAAGCTGCACCACGACCTCGCGGAGGCGGCGACCGATCCCGACCGGCTGCAGAAGCTCGACGCGAAGTTGCGTGAGGTGGTCGCGGAGAAGGAAGCGGCCGAGGAGCAGTGGATGGAGCTCGCCGAAGATCTCGACTGAATCCTCTTGACCTCGAGTCGGCTCGAGGTCGCAGGATGGGCGTCGTCAGAAGGAACGCCCATCAGGAGGATCCATGTCCGTCACCGAAACATCCGGTACCTCTACGCATCTCCCGCAGTCCCGACTCGCACGTTCCGCTGTGGTGGTCGCCGCGTCCGTCGTGACCGCACTGGTGATCGACCTCGTGCTGTGGGCCGTCGGGCTCGTCGCGGGTGGCTCGTTCGAACACACCGACGCCGGTGAGGTGGTGAGCGCGGCGCCCGGTGGCGTGGTGCTCATGTCCGTCGTCCCGCTCACCGTCGGTCTCTCCGTCGCGGCCCTGCTCACCCTGTGGTGGAACGGTTTCGCGCGGATCGCCCAGGTCGTCGGGGCGTTGCTGCCGCTGGCGACGATCCAGGGCACGATCTCCGCGGACTTCGACACGCCGAGCACCGTCGCCCTGGCGCTGATGCACGTCGTGATCGCCGTGGTGGTCGTCGTCGCACTGGAGATGCTCCGTGCGCGTGCCTGACACGAGTAGGGGGAGGAAATGTGCGCTTTCGCAAGGAAAGTCGCACATTTCCTCCCCCGAGTTCGGGCGGAGACCTACAGGCCGAGCAGCTTGCTGATGATCTCGTTCATGATCTCGTTGGTGCCGCCGCCGATGCCGAGGACGCGGGCGTCGCGGAAGTGGCGCTCGACCTCGCTCTCGCGCATCAGGCCGATACCACCGGAGAGCTGAACCGCCTCCATGACGGCGTGGTCGCAGACCTTGACGGCGTTGTTCTTCGCCATCGACGTCTCGAGCAACATGCCCTCGCCGTTGACCCACCGCTCGGCGACCGAGCGGCAGAACGTCTGTGCCGCAGTGATCTCGGTGGCGAGCTCGGCGAGACGGTGACGCACGACCTGGCGCTTCGACAGCGGACGGCCCATCGTCTCGCGGGACTTGACCCACTCGACGGTCAGGTCGAAGCAGCGCTGCGCGGTGGCGACGGCCTGGAAGGCCAGCGACAGGCGCTCACCCTGGAACTGCTGCGCGATCTGCCCGAAGGCCGAGTTCTCGGCGCCGATGAGGTTGGAGACCGGCACGCGCACGTCGTCGTAGAACAGCTCGGCGGTGTCCGAACACAGCCAGCCCATCTTGTCGAGCTTGCGGGAGACCGTGAAACCCGGTGTGTCCGTAGGGACGACGACGAGCGAGATGCCACCGGCGCCGGCGTCGCCCGTGCGCACCGCGGTGGTCACGAAGTCGGCGCGTGTACCCGAGGTGATGTAGAGCTTCGCACCGTTGATGACGTACTCGTCGCCGTCACGACGCGCGGTCGTGCGGATGTTCGCGACGTCGGAGCCGCCGCTGGGCTCGGAGATCGCGAGCGAACCGATCGCGCGACCCTCGAGCGCGGGACGCGCGAACCGCTCGATCAGGTCGGTGTTGCCCGACGAGACGATGTGCGGGGTGGCGATGCCGTGGCTGAACAGCGCCGAGATCAGGCCCGACGAACCACCGGCGAGGATGATCTCCTCGAGGATCGCGAGCATGTCGAGGGCGGTGCCGCCCGAGCCGCCGTGCTCCTCTGCGACCGAGGCGCCGAGCAGGCCCGCGTCGGCGGCCTTGCGATGCAGTTCGCGCGGGATCTCGCCGGCGCGCTCCCACTCGTCCAGGTGGGGGACGATCTCCTTGCGCGTGAAGTCGGCGGCGAGCTGACGGAGCGCCTTCTGCTCGTCGGTGTCCCAGCGGATCACTTCGGTGGTGGTCATGCCTATTCGCCCTTCCAGACGGGTTCGCGCTTCTGCATGAAGGCCATGACACCTTCGAGGGTGTCGGCGCTGGTGGTGAGACGTGCAAGGGCCTTGTCGGTCAGCTCCCAGGGCAGGTCCTCGGCGGGGACGTTGCCGTCGATGATGCCGCGCGCGACGGTCTTGCTGGCCTGCACGGCGAGCGGAGCGCCCTTCGCGACGTCGGCGGCGAGAGCGAGAGCGGTGTCGAGGACCTCGGCCTGCGGGACGACCCGGTTGACGAGGCCCCAGCGCAGCGCGTCGGCGGACGACATCGGCTTGCCCGTCAGGACGAGTTCCATCGCGACGGCGCGGGGGATGGCCTGGCCGATGCGGAAGACACCACCGGCACCGGCGATCAGGCCGCGGTGCACCTCGGGCAGACCGAATTCGGCGCTCTCGGAGGCAACGACGAGATCGCTCGCGAGGGCGAGTTCGGTGCCACCGCCGAGGGCGGTGCCGTTGACCGCGGCGATGACGGGCTTGGAGATGTGGTGCTTGACGACACCGGCGAAGCCCCAGTGCGCGGTCTCGGGCGGGGTGACGCCGTCCGGTCCCTTGGTGCCGAGGGCCTTGAGGTCGGCGCCGCCGCAGAAGACGGCGTCGCCGGAGCCGGTGAGCACCACGACGCGCACGTCGCGGTCCTCTTCGGCGCGGTCCCAGGCCTCACCGAGTGCCTGGTGCACGTCGGCGTTGATGCTGTTGGCCGCCTTGGGACGGTTGATGGTGACGAGCAGGACGTGCTCGCGCTTCTCGACGAGAACGACGGGTTCGCTCACGACTGGGACTCCTCGGGGGACAGGTGCTCGATGCGGGTGACGGTGAGAGTGCCGCCGTTGTCGGTGACGTGGACGGTCTCGCCGACGATGTCGGCACCGGCGGCGAGGACCGCGGCGCCGGTGGCGTCGGTCTGGCCGGAGACACGCCGGCCGTCGGGGGTGAGGCCGACGAGGAAACCGACCGACGGGTTGCCGTCGCGACCGAATTCGGCCGTGGCGGTGACGATCTGGACCTCGCCGCTGTAATCGGTGGCGGTCTCCGGCGCGGACGGCTCGAGCAGCACGTGCTCGGGGTCGCCGACGTAGCCGTCGGTGTGCGGTGCGCAGCCGAGGACCACGACGTGCTGGTAGGTCAGGTAGCCGCCGTTGCCGTGCACGAGGGCGAGCTCGCCGTCCTGGCGCAGCCGCTTGGCCACCGACACCACCGAGTGCAGCGTGTAGCTGTTGAGCGGGCCGCCGAAGAAGGAGTGGCCGCCGGTCACCGACGGGACGGTGTCGCGGGGGAGGCCGAGCTGCTCGATGAGCAGCTTCGGGACCACGGGGAAGCAGCTGTAGGCGTCGATGATGTCGAAGTCGGCGGGACGCAGGTCGGTCGCCGACAGCGTGCGCCGCAGCGCATCGTCGAGTGCGGCGGAGCGTCCGAAGTCGCCGCGGGCGAGCACGTCCGAGGGCTCGGTCGCGCCGGCGCCGCCCCACACGTAGAGCAGGTGGTCGTCGGGGACGCCGAGTTCGCGGGCCACGGCGAGCGAGGTGACGACCACGGCAGCGGCCTGGTCGACGAACGGCATCGCGTTGACCAGCAGCGGGTACGGATCGGTGACGAGGCGGTTCTTACCGGCGATGGTGCGGATGTCGTCGGCGGTACGGCGCTCGGGGTTCCAGGACGCCGGGTTCTCGGCGGCGAACTCGGAGAAGGCGGCGTACAGCGTCGCCGACCAGTCGAGCGACTTCTCGCGCGAGTGCCCGAGATCGTGGCTGAGCCGGTTCTCGAACAGCGGGTAGACCCGCGTGGGGACGATCATCCCGGCGCGCTGCATCGCCGGGCTGCCGAGGTCCTCGTTGCTGATCGGCGCGGGGCCGCCCGGGGCGGTGGTCCATCCGAGCGTGACCGGATCCGTTCCGGCCTTGTACGAGTTGGTCGCCGAGGCCTGCGCCTCGCCGCCGACGAGCAGCGCGACGGTGCTGGTGCCCGCGGCGATGTCGTGGCCGATGCGATCGAGCAGGGCCGCCGGCCAATGGCCGCCGATCGGCGTGGTCGACGTGTGCTCGGGCGTCGCGCCGAGACGTTCGGCGAGCAGGCCCGGCAGGTCGTCGTAGTTCCAGCTCGCGGTCTTGATCGCGTGGATGGTGTCGATCCGCGTGGCGAGATCGGCGCCGGAGTCGGCGATCGCGGCGAGGGTGGCCTCGTGGATGAGGTCGAGCGGTTCACGCGGGTCGGCGGGCGCACCGGCACGGCCGGAGCGCAGGTCGCCGACGCCGATCACGACGGGAACCCGAGTGGGGTCGGTCATGGCGTTCCTTCGGTCTGCTCTGGGGGAGGAGGACGCCGTCAGCTTAATACGGACGATTTCAGTCTGTAAATCGAGGAGTGGTCTGGCACACTTTCCCGACGTGACCGAAGCACCCGCACCGCGCCGCCGCGGACGCCCCCGCGACGCCGACCTCGAGGACCGCGTGTTCGACGCCGTGCTCGAGGTGTACTCCGAGACGAGCTGGCGTGGCTTCACGCTCGACGCGGTCGGACGACGCGCGCGGGTGGGGCGCGCCGCCCTCTACCGCCGGTGGTCGAGCAAGGACGACCTGCTGGTCCAGGCCCTCGAAGCGCGCAGCCCGCTGCCCGTGCCGATCGACACCGGCGCGCTCCGATCCGATCTCGTCGAACTCGCCCGGCAGCTGTTGCGCGGTTACCGGACCACCCCCGGCCTGGTGAGCCTGCGCGTCGCGCTCGACGCCCGCGCCAACCCCGAACTGCTCGCCCGGCTGATCCACACCCTCAACCGCAGCCGCGTGCTCGCGGCGCGCACGATCGTGCACCGCGCCGTCGAGCGCGGCGAACTCCCCGCCGACACCTCGGCGACGCTGCTGCTCGAGATGGTCACCGGCACCGTGCTCAGTCATGCCCTGTTCGCGTTGGCCACCCCGGACCAGAGCGTCGACGACGACTACGCCGAACTCGTCGTCGACGCGACCATCCGCGCGCTGCGCCGTCCCGAGTCGTGACCGGCACGCCCTCCCGTGACCGAATCGCGATCGAATGCTGCCTGGTAACAGTGTGATTCCGGCCGTCTGCGCCGGTCGTCCGGGCTAGCCTGGAATGCGAATACTCGCAGGGGGGGCGCCAATGGGAGGCTGACGATGGATGTGCAGGCGGTAGCGGAGATCACGCGGCTCAAATACCGTTATGCGCGAGCGCTCGACACGAAGGACTGGGACGAGCTGGCGAACACCCTCACCCCCGACGCACACGCCGTCTACGGGGAGCATCTCGTTTTCGACTCACGCGACGCCTTCATTGGTTTCCTCGAGAACACGCTGGGAACGCGCTTGATCACGGAGCACACCTGTTCCCATCCCGAGATCGACATCGCCGACGACGGCCGCAGCGCCACCGGGGTGTGGTTGCTGTCCGACACCGTGATCATCCCCGAGGACGGGATGATGCTGCGCGGCTCGGCCTACTATCACGATCGGTACAGCCTCGGTGACGACGGATGCTGGCGGATCAGCCGCACCGGATATCAACG
Organism: Rhodococcus sp. PD04; assembly: GCF_035918275.1. Lineage (NCBI taxonomy): Bacteria > Bacillati > Actinomycetota > Actinomycetes > Mycobacteriales > Nocardiaceae > Rhodococcus > Rhodococcus sp. PD04. The sequence goes on from NZ_CP142143.1 coordinate 1,143,311, forward strand.
CAACTGGGAGACGGTCACATGCATGGGCGACTCGCCTTCGGTCCGGTTGACGACCAATCGATGGGCACTGCTGCAGCAACCGAAAGCGTCCTGAGCGGGGACGACGAGATGGTCTCGGAGGGTTCCGGCGATTTTCCCCGTCCGGGGGCGCTGCCCTATCTGACGGTGCCGCGGGCCCACGAGGCGATCGAGTGGTACACCCGGGTCTTCGGAGCGTCGCTGACCGCCGAGCCGGTCGTCATGGACGACGGTCGCGTCGGGCACGCCGAACTGCGGTTCCCCAGCGGAATGATCTATCTCGCAGACGAATTCCCCGAACTCGGACTCACGGCGCCGCAGGAGGGGGCGGTCTCGGTGAGCCTGATGCTCGAGGTGGCCGACACCGACACGGTGCTCACCCGCGCCCGTCTGGCCGGCGGTTCGGTCGAGAGGTGGATCAACGAGGCCCACGGTCATCGCAACGCCACCCTGCTCGACCCCTTCGGGCATCGCTGGATGCTCGTCGGCCCGCTGACCGGCAAGCTGCCGCCACCTCGGGAGTGAGCTCCCGGATCGGTACCATGCGGCGATGAGTGAGATCGCGCGTCGCAGTGAGTTTCCCGATACCCGCGGCTGGATCCGGGCCCTGCCCACCCTCACGGCGTCCGCGCCGCCGTTCGCACCGGCCGCGACGCCGCAGGAGACCTTCCTCCGCTGGCTCACCGAGGCGACCGAGGCCGGCGTCGCCGAGCCGCACGCCGCGACCCTGTCGACCGTCGACCCGTCCGGAACGCCCGACGCGCGCATGCTGCTGATCAAGGACGTCACCGACGACGGCTGGTGGTTCTCCGGCGACGACCGTTCCCCGAAGGGCCGCCAGCTCGACGCGACACCGGCCGCCGCGCTCACCGTGTACTGGCGCGAACTCGGCCGGCAGGTACGCGTGCGCGGGCCCGTCCTGGCCGGCCCACCCGAGGTGTGTGCCCGCGACTTCCGGGAACGGTCGGTCTTCGCCCGTGCCGTCGCCTCCACGGGACACCAGAGCGAGGCCCTCACCGATTCCGCCGAGTACGACGACCTCGTACGGGAACGCCTGACCGCGCTCGAACACGATCCGGACCTCGTCTCACCGCACTGGACGGCGTGGTGCGTCGCCGCCGAGGCCGTGGAGTTCTGGCAGGCGGATCCCGGCCGGCGGCACCTGCGGTATCGCTACCGGCGTGCGGGGGACCGGTGGGTCACCGAGGAACTTCATCCATGACGTGTCGCGTGGCAGGGACGAGTCGCCCGCGACCGGTAGGCTCCCGCCCGTGAACGAGTCCTTCATCCGCACACGCGTCGCCAACGGAGTCGGCGAAGTGCAACTCGACCGTCCCGGTGCGCTCAACGCGCTCGACCGGTCGATGATCCGCGACATCCGCTCGTCGCTTCTCGCCTGGCGCGACGACCCGGCCGTCACGGCCGTGCTCGTCACCAGTGCCTCCGACCGCGCGTTCTGCGCCGGTGGCGACGTCAAGCCGGTGCGCGAGCTGGCCCTCGAGGGGCGCTTCGACACCGTCCGCGAGTACTTCGCCGACGAGTACCGCCTCGACGAGCTGGTCGCCACCTACCCGAAGCCGTATCTCGCGGTCCTCGACGGCGTCACGATGGGGGGTGGCCTCGGTATCTCGGTGCACGGCGCGGTGCGCGTCACCACCGAGAAGACCACGATGGCCATGCCCGAGACGGCCATCGGGTTCGTTCCCGACATCGGGTCGAGCCACTTCCTCCCGCGCCTGCGCGGCACCACCGCGCGGTGCGATGCGGTGGGGATGTATCTCGGACTCACCGGCGCCCGCATCGATGCGGGCGACGCGCTGGCCGTCGGCCTGGCCACGCACTACGTGCCCAGCGCCCGCATCGACGACTTCGCCGACCGCATCCGCGCCGGGCAGTGGCGCGACGCCCTCGACGAGTTCGTCGAACCGGCCCCCGAATCCTCCCTGGCGCAGCGTTTCCCCGACATCGAGACGGTGTTCGGCGACGGCACGGTGCTCGACATGGCGACCCGCCTCGACAGCCTCGCCGACATCGACGCCGAGTGGGCCGAGCAGACCCGCACGGCCCTGCGGTCGTTGTCGCCGACGAGCGTGTGGGCCACGGCCGAACTGATGCGACGCGGTGCCGAGAGCACGCTCGAGGAATGCTTCGCCCACGAACTCGACGTCGCCGTGCGCGTCGCCGCGACGCCGGACTTCATCGAAGGTGTGCGCGCCGTGCTCGTCGACAAGACCCGCGACCCGCAGTGGTCGCCCGCGACGCTCGAGGACGTCGATCCGGCGGCGATCGCCGCACTGTTCGGCGACGGATAACCCGCGACCTACCGCCTCTACCGGGAGTGACGCTGCGGTACCTGCAGGTCGACGACGATGGGCTGCCCACCGAGGGTCGCGTGGATCTCGGGTTTCTCCAGCCCACCGGCGAGCAGGTACTCGCCGAGCAGGGTGAGCAGTTCGTCGTCGTCCGCCATCGGGTCGCCGTGCGAGCCGATGCCGCGCGAGTCGCGGGAGGTCAGTTCGTTCTGTGCGAGTCGCGCGGCGATACGCACCGATGCCACGCCCATCGAAGTGCGCCGCGACGGGACCGGGCCCGGTGTGGTGATCGTGCCGAGGCTCTCGGTGGCCGTCGTGGTGGTGGCGGGCCCACTCGCGGAGCCGTTCGTGCCGGTGCTGCTCACCAGGGTCGTTCCTTCCTCGGAATTGCCGGCGCCCACCCCGCCGGCCGGGTCACCTTCGAGCGATGCATCCCCCATGCTCGTGCGGTGTGTTCCGGGATCCGGCGTACTCGTCAGCGGGGTACTGCTCGGAAGAGGAGTGCTCGGCAGCGGGTAGACGAAGGTGCCCGAGCGCTTCGCGCGTCCGGATCGCCTGCCCGAATCCGCCGTCCCACCGGACGACAGGTCCTCACCGGCCGTGGCCGGTACGTCGTCGTTCATCGACACAACTCCTGATTCCACCCGAATACGTCGGATCGACGGAAGGGAAAGTATCAGTAAAATCCGCTGGACGCACTACCTGTCCGGCGTCGTCGGGACGCTCAGTCGGTCGCGGCGACCAACGGTTCGAGAGTCAGCTCCGGCAGCTCCTTGAGGATGTACTGCAGCCGCCACTTGTCGCTGACGAGAGCGAGGAGCACGCCGTCCGACCGGGTGAACACCTCGACGCCGCGCTGGCGGTTCAGCTCGTCGGCCGAGGCCGCATCGGTGCGACGCGCGAGCGAGTAGCCGAGATGCTCGATCTTCGGGTCGACGTTGTACTCGGCCTTCATCCGCGCCGCGACCACCTCGAACTGCATCGGACCCACGGCCGCCATCACCGGCGACGCGTCGCCGCGGACGTCGTTGCGGAGGATCTGCACGACGCCCTCGGAGTCGAGCTGGTCCACGGCCTTGCGGAACTGCTTGTACTTCGAGGCGCTCTCGGCCCGCAGGATCGCGAAGTGCTCGGGCGCGAACGACGGAATGGGCGGGAACTCCACCTTCTTGTCGACATAGAGGGTGTGGCCCGGTGCCAGCGCGGTCGCGTTGACCAGGCCGACGACGTCGCCGGGATAGGCGTTCTCCACCGTGGAGCGTTCGCGGCCGAAGACCGTCAGCGCGTATTTGGTGGCGAAGGGCTTGCCGGTCTGCGCGTGCGTGACCACCATGCCGCGCTCGAACACACCCGAGACGACTCGCATGAACGCGAGCCGGTCGCGGTGGGCGGTGTCCATGCCGGCCTGCACCTTGAACACGACGGCGCTGAACGGATCGTCGACCTCGCGAGCGGTCTCGTCGATCGCGAGGCGGGCCCGCGGCGGTGGTGCGAGCGTGATCAGGGTGTCGAGGATCTGCCGCACACCGAAGTTGAGCATCGCCGACGCGAAGATCACCGGGGAGGTCTGCCCGGCGAGGAACAGCTCCTGATCGTGGTCCTGGCCGTTGGCCGACAGCAGTTCGGATTCCTCGGCGGCTTCGACCCAGGTGTCGCCCTCGAGGGCGAGCGCCTCGTCGGGGGACAGATGCTCCTCGGGTGCGATCTTGGCGCCGCCGGCCGTGCGGGTGAACTTGATGTACTCGGCCGCGTCTCCGTCCTCGCCGCGGCGCAGCAGACCGCGGAAGTCGCCCGCGATACCCACGGGCCAGAACAGGGGAGTCGGCGTCAGGCCGATGCGCTCGTCGATCTCGTCGAGCAGTTCCAGCGGCGTCCGGCCGGGGCGGTCCCACTTGTTGATGACGGTGACCACGGGGATGCCCCGGTGGCGGCACACCTGGAACAGCTTCAGGGTCTGCGGCTCGAGACCCTTCGCCGCGTCGATGAGCATGACGGCGGCGTCGACGGCGGTGAGGACGCGGTAGGTGTCCTCCGAGAAGTCGGAGTGACCGGGGGTGTCGACGAGATTGACGACGTTGACGACCTCGTCGTCGGTGCCCGCGACGTCCGAGCGGGTGTAGTTGAACTGCAGAGCGGTGGAGCTGACGGAGATGCCGCGGGCCTTCTCCATCTCCATCCAGTCGGAGACCGTCGACTTGCGGCCGGCCTTGCCGTGGACCGCGCCGGCCTCGGAAATGACCTTCGCGTGCAGGGCGAGCGCCTCGGTGAGCGTCGACTTACCGGCGTCGGGGTGGGAGATGACGGCGAAGGTGCGTCTGCGCTCGGCTTCGGCTCTGACCTCCTTCGCGGACGCAGGCTTCGAGGCGCCGGTGGATTGACTGTCGGCCGAAGCGTGCGGGGTGCTCAACGGGAAAAACCTCTCGAAGGGGGCAGGGAGTAGGGGCGCTATCGCCGCCAACTCGTCCATGTTACTCGGCGATTCGGTGTCGATTTCCGCCAGATTCGATCACGTTTCCCCGAGGCCGCGCCATCCCGACCCCTCGAAGGCGCACGCTGATGTGCAACTACCGGATCTTGATCGAGGTCGTGCACCACCGGACGAGGAGCGGGTCGTGAGCAGGTTCACCGAGGAGATGTACGCGACGGCGGAGTCGGACACCGGGGCTCTGATCACCGGCGAACCGGATACGCCGCTGCGGCAGAGCTGGGGACGGATCCACCGTCAGGCCCGCCGCATGGCCGGCGCACTGGCTGCGGCGGGTATCGGACCCGGCGACGCGGTGGGCGTCCTCGCAGGCCAACCGGTGGACATCGCACCGGTCTGCCAGGCCGTGTGGATGCGCGGCGGAAGCGTGACGATGCTGCACCAGCCCACCCCGCGCACCGACCTGCAGATGTGGTCGCACGACACCGAGGTGGTGCTGCAGATGATCGACGCCCGGGCCGTCGTGCTCGGCGCACCCTTCGAGATCGCGGAGCCGCTGTTGCGCGAACGCGGCATCTCCGTCGTCACCGTGGAGCGGATGCGGGAGGGGAAGCCCGTCGATCCCGTCGACACGGCGGAGTCCGACATCGTGCTGCAGCAACTGACGTCCGGGTCCACCGGCTCGCCGAAGGCGGTGCGGATCACGCACGGCAACTTCTACGCCAACGCGACGGCGATGATGGACCGCGTCAAGTTCTCGCTCGACGACGACGTCATGATCAGCTGGCTGCCGCTGTTCCACGACATGGGCATGGTGGCCTTCCTCAGCGTCCCCATGCAGGTGGGCGCCGAGGTCGTGTCGGTCACGCCGCTGGACTTCCTGCGCTCGCCGATCCTGTGGGCGGAGCTGATCAGCAAGTACCACGGAACGCTCACCGCAGCACCGAATTTCGCGTACTCCTTGTTGGCCCGGAAGTTGTCGCAGGCGCCGGACGGCGCGCTCGACCTGTCGTCGATGCGCTGGATGTGGAACGGCGCCGAGCCGGTCGATCCCGACACGATGGAGGCCCTCGCGGAGGCCGGGGAGCGCTTCGGTCTCGACCCGTCCGCCCTCGCGCCCTCCTACGGGATGGCCGAGACCACGCTCGCGGTGTCGGTCCCCGATCCGGGACGCGGGATGGTGCTCGACGTGGTGGACCCCGACCTGCTCGAGGCCGGCGGGATGGCCGTGCCGACCAACCGCACCCACGCGCGCCGCATGCCCACCCTCGGCCGTCTCGTGGCCGGTCTCGAGGGCCGGGTCGTCGGCCGTGACGGACAGGTGCTGCCGCCCCGCGGCGTGGGCATCATCCAGTTGCGCGGCGAGGCCGTCACGCACGGCTATCTCACCGTGGACGGGCCCGTACCCGCGCAGGACGCCGACGGCTGGCTCGACACCGGCGACGCGGGTTACTTCACCGAGGAAGGGCTCGTCGTGGTGTGCGGCCGGGTGAAGGACGTCATCATCATGGGCGGCCGCAACATCTATCCCACCGACATCGAACGAGCGGCGGGGACCGTCGACGGCGTGCGTCCCGGCAACGCCGTCGCCATCCGGCTCGACGCGGGGGACAAGCGGGAATCGTTCGCGGTGGCGGTGGAGACCAAACTCTTCGACCATCCGGACGAGGTGCGCCGCATCGAACACGACGTCGTGCACGCGGTGGTCGCCGAGGTGGGCGTGCGGCCCCGCACGGTCGCGGTGCTCGGCCCCGGCAGCATCCCGAAGACCTCCTCGGGCAAGCTGCGTCGCGGCACCTCGCTGGCGTTGCTGACGCGAGCCTGACCTCACGCACGCCTCCTCGGCGGAGGCGGGTGGTCAGTGGATGCGGTTCTGGGCGCCTTCGAGACCGAGCTTCAGCAGCAGTTCGACGGCGTCGGCGCCTTCCTCGCACCACACGTCGAGTTCCTTGCGTTCGGTGGCCGAGAACGGCTTGAGCACGAAGTCGGCGGGATCCTGGCGGCCGGGCGGGCGGCCGATGCCCATCCGGACCCGCAGGTAGTCCTTGGTGCCGAGCGCCGACGAGGTGGACCGCAGGCCGTTGTGCCCGTTCTCACCACCGCCAAGCTTGAGCCGGATCGTCCCGAAGTCCAGGTCGAGTTCATCGTGCACGACGATCACGTTCGCGGGATCGACCGAGAAGAACTTGGCAAGGGAGGCGACCGGGCCGCCGGACAGGTTCATGTAGGTGCGCGGCTTCGCGATGATCACCTGCCGCCCGTCGAGCCGGGCCTGCACGATGTCGGCGTTGCTGCGCTTGTGCGCGGAGAACTTGCCGCCGACGCGTCCGGCCAGCACGTCGACCACCATGAATCCGATGTTGTGCCGGGTGTTCTCGTACTTCGGGCCGGGGTTGCCGAGACCGACCACGAGCGCGGCGTCGTCGCCCACGAACTGATCCTTCCGTGCATTCGAACGACGTGCGGCGCGCCACCCCGAAGGGATGACGCGCCGCACGAGTGACTTCACAGGGAGCCGGTGATGGCTCAGGCCTCCTCGGAGGTCTCTTCGGCGGTCTCTTCGCCCTCGGCGCCTTCCATGGCGTCGGCGGAGGGAGCCTCGACGATGTTCACGAGCAGCAGCTCGGGATCGTCCTGCAGGGTCGCGCCGGCGGGCAGCTCGACGCCACCGGCCAGGATCTGGGTGCCGGCCTCGGCGCCCTCGATCGAGACGGTGATCTCCTCGGGGATGTTCAGGGCGTCGGCCTCGAGCTTGATGGTGTTGACCTCGTTGACCACCAGCGTGCCGGAGCCGGCCTCACCGGCGAGGACGACGGGCACCTCGACGGTGACCTTCTCGCCCTTCTTCACGACGAGCAGGTCGGCGTGCTCGATGTAGCGGCGGATGGGGTGGACGACGACCGACTTGGTCAGCGCGAGCTGGTCCTCGCCGTCGATGTCGAGGGTGAGGATGGCGTTGGTGCCGTGGTTACGCAGCACGGCTGCGAACTCGAGGTCGGGGAGGGCGAGGTGCCGGGGCTCGGTGCCGTGGCCGTAGAGGACGGCGGGGACCTGGCCGGCGCGACGGGCGCGGCGTGCGGCACCCTTGCCGAACTCGGTGCGGACGCTGGCTACGAGACGATTCTCGTCGGACATGATGTGACGGCTCCTACGCTGGTGGCACTTCGTGGTCGGGTGTTCTCGAACGAACGGATCCGACACGTGCGACCGGGGAGCACATTGCTTCCGTCGCAGCCGCGTCGATCACGGTGATCCAGCGATATTGCGGTTCACCCTCGCCGAGACAACTCGAACCACTTTACCGGACGACGTCGAGCGGGGACAAACAGCCCTGTCGTCGGCCCGCGCGAGCTTCACGAGCGGGCGATGTCGTGCACCGAGGCGAGGAACCTGTCGACGTCGGCGGGGGAGACGAAGTAGTGGGGCGACGCCCGCACCACCGACTGCAGGTCGCGCGAGGTCATGTCCAGCAACGTCGAGCTGCGGTTGCTGACCGTGACCGTCACCGACCGCTCGGCCAGGGCGTCGCGGACCTCCTGCGGGTCGCGGCCGTCCACGGTGAACGAGACGATGCCGCTGCGCTGCTCGCCGAGATCGGTGACGGTCACGCCGTCGATGCCGGCGAGCCCGTCGCGCACGTGCCCGGCCCGGTAGGCCACCGCCTCGGACACGGCGTCGACACCCAGGTCGAGGAGGTAGTCCACGGCAGCGCCGAGCCCGAGCCTGGCCGCCACCCCGGCCTCCCACATCTCGAAGCGGGTGGCGTCCGGGGCGAGTTCGTAGCTGTCGGCCGAGGTCCACGAGGCACTGTGCAGGTCGAGCACGGCCGGTTCGAGTTCGGTCACCAGTCGTGGGCGCACGTAGAGGAACCCGGTGCCGCGCGGACCGCGGAGCCACTTGCGCCCGGTGCCCGACAGCGCGTCGACGTCGAGTTCGGGCACGCTCACCGGCAGCTGCCCCACCGACTGGCACGCGTCGAGCAGCACGAGCGCCCCGACCGCGTGCGCGGCGTCGGCGATCTCCCGGACGGGGTTGACCAGCCCGCCGTTGGTGGGGGCGTGCACGACGGACACGAGCCGCACCCGTTCGTCGAGCATCCCCTCGAGTGCCTCGACGTCGATGCGACCGGACGGATCGGACGGAACGACCTCGACGGTGGCGCCGGTCGCCCGCGCGCGCTGCAGCGCGGCGATCGCGTTCGCGGCGTATTCGGCCTGCGAGATCAGGATGCGGTCGCCGGGTCGCAGCGGCACGGCGTAGAAGAAGGACGTCCATGCCCGCGAGGCCCCGTCGGACAGTGCGACGGAGGTCTCCGGCACGTCGAACAGGCGACCGAGCGAGGTCTTCACGGCCGTCAGGTCGTCGAGCCGCTCGTCGGCCGCCACGTACCCGCCGACCTCGGCCTCTCGGCGCAGGTGCGCGAGCATCGTCTCGAGCACCGGCGTCGGCGGCAGCGACGAGCCGGCGCTGTCGAGGAAGACCCGGTCGAAGCATCCCGGTGTGTCGCGTCGGGCCGCCTGAAGGTCCAGCACGGACCCCTCACCTCCTCGGTCGTCCGTATCGTCGGGGTCGAGCCTGCCCGGTGGAGTGGGTTCGCGCACGCACCGGTGCGTTATCCGCGCGTCGTGTCCCCGACCGGGTTAGTCTCGACCGCAGACCTGGCGCACCGGCCGAGGGGGTGGACGAATGGCAATGGCAGTCGATGCCGCAGCCTTCCGTGCCCGTAAGGAAATCGGCTCCCGAGCAGCAGCGGAGGACCACGTCCGCAGCAGGGCGTTCCGGCTGGGAATCCCCAGGTTGATCGGGGTCGAACTCGAATGGCTCACCGCGCGGGCCGACGGCACCGAATCGCGTCCCGAACTCACGACGCTCGTCGAGGCCCTCGGGCCGCACGCGCCGCGCGCGGTGGCCCCGTCGTCGTCCGCCCGTCCGCTGCCGTCGGGCAGCGCGGTCAGCGTCGAGCCGGGTGGTCAGGTCGAACTGTCGAGCGTGCCGTGCATCTCGGCACGGCAGGTGTGCGATCGGCTCACGGCCGACCTCCGCATGCTCCGTGCGTTGCTGGCCCGCCGGTCGGTGATCATGCTCGACCGCGCCGCTGATGAGGTGCGGCCTCCCCACCGTCTGCTGCGCACCCCGCGCTACGGGGCGATGGAACTCCGCTACGACCGGATCGGCCCGATGGGCCGGTTGATGATGAACAGCACTGCGTCCGTTCAGGTTTCCGTCGACGCGGGACGCGACGAGCGGGAGATCGTGCAGCGCTGGGAGTTGCTCCACGCCATCGGCCCGGCGATGATCGCGGCCTTCGCGTGCTCGCCCCGGCTGCGAGGTGCTCCGGAGGGCGACTGGGCATCGCAGCGGATGCGCACGTGGCTCGAACTCGATCCCGCCCTCGGCCACGTCGACCATCCCGCCGACTACCCCGCATGGGTGCTCGACGCACCGCTGACCTGCGTGCGTTCGGAAATGCCCGAATGGTACGCACCGCCCGGCGCCACCTTCGCGGCGTGGCTCGCGGGCGAGCTCGACGCCGACATCCGCCGCCGACCCACCGTCGACGACCTCGACTACCACATGACGACGCTGTTCCCGCCCGTTCGTCCGTGCGGGCATCTCGAGGTGCGCTATCTCGACGCGCAGCCGGCCGAGTCGTGGCAGGTGCCCGTCGCGGCTCTCGAGGCGTTGCTGTCGGCGCCCGAGGTCTCCGCGGAGGCGTGCGCGATCGCCGCGCCGGTGCGCGACCAGTGGGCCGAGGCGGCCCGCGTCGGCCTCGTCTCACTCGAATTACGTGCTGCCGCAGCAGGTCTGCTCTCGCTCGCGGCGGAGTCCTCCCGCGACATGCGGTTCACCGCGGCGCTCGACGCGGCCGCAGCACGGTGCCTGCGCGGATTGGCGCCGGGTGAGGAGGTGCGGTGACACCTGCTCGTGTTGCGCTCAGGCGTCACCTCGAGCGGGCGCGTGCCCGCACCGAGGTGCTCACCTCCGTGCCGGAACAGGATCTCACCGCACAACATTCGCCGCTGATGAGCCCGCTGGTGTGGGATCTCGCGCACATCGCCAACCAGGAGGAGCGCTGGCTCGTGCGGGTCGCGGGCAGGCGCCCTGCGGTCCGCGGCGACATCGACGATCTCTACGACGCGTTCCGGCATCCCCGCGCGACCCGCACGGGGCTGCCGCTGCTCGACCCCGAGGCCGCCCGCGGCTACGCGCGTGCCGTCCGTGATCTCACCTGGGACGTGCTCGAGCACAGTGCATTCGACGACGAGCTGACCCGCGAGGGTTTCGTCTTCGCGATGGTCGCGCAGCACGAACAGCAGCACGACGAGACGATGCTCGCGACACACCAACTGCGACAGGGTCCGCCGCTGCTCGACGCGCCGGAAGCGCCGCGCACCGGAACCGTCCGCGACACCGAACGCGTCCGGATCCCCGCCGGCGCATTCGAGATGGGGACGTCCACCGATCCGTGGGCCCTCGACAACGAACGCCCGGCGCATGTCGTGGAGGTGCCGGAGTTCGAACTCGACGCCGTGCCCGTCACCAACCGTCGGTACCTCGAGTTCATCGAGGACGGTGGCTACGAGCGGCCCGAACTGTGGAGCGAGGTGGGCCGGCAGCACCGCCTCGACGCCGGTCTCGAGGCCCCGCAGTTCTGGAGTCGCGACGAAACCGGATGGAGCCGAACGGCCTTCGGTCGTACCGCGCCGCTGAACCCGGACGAGCCGGTCGTGCACGTGTGCTTCCACGAGGCCGAGGCGTTCGCCCGCTGGGTCGGTGGGCGTCTTCCGACCGAGGCCGAATGGGAGAAGGCGGCGCGCTGGGATCCGGCCACCGGACGCAGCCGCCGATTCCCCTGGGGCGACGAGGATCCCGGTCCCGGACACGCCAATCTCGGTCAGCGTCATCTCGGTCCCGCCGTGGTCGGCGCGTATCCGGAGGGGGCGTCGCCGCTCGGGGTGCATCAGCTGATCGGCGACGTGTGGGAGTGGACGTCCACGCCGTTCACCGGCTATCCGGGCTTCCGTGCGTTCCCCTACCGCGAGTACTCGGAGGTCTTCTTCGGCGACGGACACCGGGTGCTGCGCGGAGGATCGTTCGGGACCGACGAGGTCGCGTGCCGCGGAACCTTCCGCAACTGGGACCTGCCCGTCCGTCGTCAGATCTTCGCCGGGTTCCGCGTCGCATACGGGACGGGCGATGTGTAGACACCTGGCGTACATCGGGCCGGAGACGAACGTCGCCGCACTGCTGTCCACCGGAACCAATTCGCTGCTCCGCCAGTCGTGGTCGCCCACCGACATGCGTGGGGGAGGCACGATCAACGCCGACGGTTTCGGTGTCGGATGGTGGAGTGCCGAGGGCACCTTCGGGCGTTACCGGTCGGCGTTGCCGATCTGGTCCGATCCCTTCCTCGGTGAGGGTCTGACGTCGATACGGTCGCGCACCGTCGTCGCCGCGACCCGCTCGGCCACCGAGGGGATGCCCGTCGAACGGTCGGCAGCCGCGCCCTTCTCCGACGACCGGTGGGCGTTCAGTCTCAACGGTGTCGTCCGGGGCTGGCCGGGATCACTCGTCACCCTCGCCGCCGCACTGCCCGTCGCCGAACTGCTGCGGCTCGAATCGCCGACCGACGCCGCCACGCTGTGGCTCCTGCTGCAGTCGCGGCTGCGCTCGGCCGACCCCGAACCGGCGCTGATCTCACTCGTCCACGACGTGCTCGAACTCGCACCGGACTCGCGGCTGAACATGTTGCTGTGCAACGAGTCCGGGATCTGGGCGACCGCCTGGTACCACTCGCTGTGGACGTTCGTCGACGAGCAGGTCGCGATCGTGGCATCCGAACCGTTCGACGACGACAGCCGCTGGAAACCCGTACCCGACCGGCATCTCGTCGCCGCGATGCCGGGCAAACTCATCGTCTCACCACTGGAGGTCGGCTCACCGTGATCGTCGACGTGCACCTGCGCCCCGAGGACCTCGACGCCAAACTGCGCGAGGACGCACGGCGCGGACTCACGTCCGATCCCAAGTACCTGTTGCCGACCTGGCTGTACGACGCGCGGGGCAGCGAACTGTTCGACGAGATCACGCGACTGCCCGAGTACTATCCGACGCGCACCGAATTCGCACTGCTGCGACAGCACGCCGCCGACTTCGCCGACGCCGCCCGCCCCGAGATGCTCGTCGAACTCGGCTCCGGGTCGTCCGAGAAGACGCACGTGCTGCTCGACGCCCTCGAGCCGTATCTCCACACCTACGTACCGCAGGACGTCTCCGAACCGGCGTTGCGGTCGGCCGTCGCCCGCTTGGCGGCGGAGTATCCGAACCTGACGGTGCACGGGGTGGTCGGCGACTTCACCGATTCGCTCGCGCATCTCCCTGCCGGCGGGAAGCGCGCGATCGCGTTCCTCGGCGGCACGATCGGCAACCTCGTCCCGAGCGAACGCGCACAGTTCCTCGCCGGGACCGCCGCGATCCTCCACCCCGGCGAGTGGCTGCTGCTCGGGGCGGGGCTCGTCATCGACCGCGACACCCTGATCGCCGCCTACGACGACGCGGCCGGCGTGACGGCGGAGTTCGACCGGAACGTCCTGCGGGTGCTCAACGCCCGGCTCGGCGCCGACTTCGATCCCGCCCGGTTCGTACACCGCGCCGTCTGGGACCCGGAGAACGAGTGGATCGAGATGCGCCTCGAGGCGACCGAGGCGATGGACGTGACGATCCCGGGCCTCGATCTGCAGATCTCCTTCGCGGAGGGTGAGCAGATCCGGACCGAGATCTCCGCGAAGTTCCGTCTCGTCGGTATCTCGCAGGAACTCGCCGATGCGGGATTCGTCGTCCGGCACGAATGGGTGGATCCGGACGGACGGTTCGTCCTGCTCGCCGCCTCCCGGGAGTAGTCCTCGAAAGGCGGCCGACGAGCCGATTCGACTTCCGCCGCGCCCACACGGGACGCTGGAGGACATGGCGTCCTCCCGTCCCGTCCTGACGACCCCGGTCCTGTTGCTCATGGCCGTGGCGACGGGTCTGTGCGTGGGTGGCAACTACTTCAACCAGCCGCTGCTCGACTCCATCGCCGAAGCACTGGACACCTCCCGATCGGCCGCCGCCTCCACCGTGACGGTCGCGCAGGTCGCCTACGCTCTCGGCCTGCTGTTCCTCGTGCCGCTCGGCGACATGTTCCCGCAGCGGCGGCTGGCGGTGATGCTCATGCTGGCCGCGGCGGCGGGGCAGGGGCTGAGCGGATTCGCGCCGAACATCGGGGTGCTCGTGGTGGGCACCGCTGTCGCCGGTCTGTTCTCGGTGGCCGCGCAGGTGCTGGTGCCGTTCGCGGCGACCCTCGCGACGCCGGAATCGAGGGGTCGCGCGGTCGGCACCGTGATGAGCGGGCTGCTCGTCGGGATCCTCGTGGCCCGGAGCGTCGCGGGCATCCTCGCCGAACTCGGCGACAGCTGGACGACGGTCTACCGGGTGAGCGCGGTCGCGATGGTGATCGTGGCGCTCGCGTTGTGGCGGGTGCTGCCGGCGACGCCACCGGTGGTCCGTCAGGGTTACGGCAGCACGCTGCGATCCCTCGGGACGTTGATCGTCACGCATCCTCGCCTGCGCACCCGGACGCTGCTCGGCGGGCTGGGTTTCGCGTCGGTGGGCGCGCTGTTCTCGACGATGGCGTTCCTGCTGTCCGACCCGCCCTTCGGCCTCGACGACCTGCAGATCGGTCTCGTGGGGCTGGCCGGGGTGGCCGGTGCGTTCGCCGCGACCGCGGCGGGCCGGCTCGTCGACCGCGGCTACGGACCGCCGACGACGGCGGTGGGAGTGTTCACGCTGATCGCGTCGTGGGCGGCGCTCGCGGCGGGTGCGAGCTCGCTGGTGTGGTTCGTCGTCGGGATGCTCGTCGTCGACCTCGCGCTCAACCTCGTGCACATCACCAACCAGAACATCGTGTACGCCCTCGACCCCGAGGCCCGCTCGCGCGTCAATTCCGTCTACATGACGGGCTACTTCATCGGTGCGGCTTCCGGTTCGGCGCTCGGCACGATGGCGTGGAGCGCCGGCGGGTGGACCGCGGTGTGTGTGCTCGGTGTCGGATTGGCGGCGCTCGCGGGCGTCGTGTGGGCGCTCGATCTTCGGCTCGCCGCCCGGATGCGTGCGCGTTCGGCTACAGCGACCGGCGGACCGGCAGCAGCCTGAGATCGCGCGCCCGGCCGATCGCTTCCACCCGCGTGTGCACGCCGAGCTTGCGGTAGATGCTGCGCAACTGGGTCTTGATCGTGTTGTGCGAGACGAACAACTTCTTCGCGATGTCGGCGTGCGTCGATCCCAGCGCCAGCAACTCCAGCACGTTCGTCTCCCGCCGGGACAGTTCGACATGGGTGACCGGTTCGGTGAAGACGGACCCGATCGCCTCGTCCGGGACGGTGAGACCGCCGAGCTCCGCGAGACGCCCGGCGACACCCTCGGCCAGAGTGGTGAAGGCGCGGCGGTTGCCGAGGGCCTCGGCGAGCGTGCAGGCCCGCTGCCAGCTGCGGACCGCGGCGTCCTTCTCGTCGAGATCGAGGTGGGCGCTCGCCTCGACGAGCAACGCCTCGACATGTGCGCGCGGGAAGCCGCACTCCGTCCACGGAACACGCTTGAGCTTCTTGAGCGCGACCTCCGGATGACCGGTGAACAGTTCGACACGCGCGTTCGTCACCACGAGCATCGGATGGTTCTGTGGCGACTCCTCGGCGAGGGCGCGCGCGAGGTTGCCGTTGCCGAGCGCCAGCTGCAGGTCGATCTCGGCAGCCCCGAGCAGGATGCGCGAGAACGCGCCGCGGTCGAACAGATCGTGGTGCGAGGCGATGAGCCGGTGCAGTTCGGTGAGTCCGTCGTAGGCGTTGCCCGCCGCCAGGTTGTAGTAGGCCCGGCAGTAGGCGACGAATCCCCAGAGTTCCTCCGAGACCCGCGGGACACCGAGCTCGTCGAGATATCCGACGGCACGGTCGAGCTCGAGCGAGTCGAGGTGGACGAGCGCGGACGCCACGCGGCCACCCACCTTGACCATCTCGCCCCAGCGACCCTCGGTGGGCTCGGCGTTGCTCTCGATGCGCAGCCATTCCCGGGCGCGCGGATTGTCGCCCGTCACCGCCCAGTTCAGCGCCGAGCTGCCCGCGGCGTTCTGGATGACGAAGGCGATGTTCGCGGCGTACGCACCGCGGTAGGCGCGGCGGAAGACGGTGGTGGACTCGGTCAGATGTCCGGCGAGCTGGAGCGTGATCGCCCACTGGACGCGCAGCAGCGGCAGCTGCGGACCGAGATCGTCGGGCCGGTGTTCGAGGATCGAATGGACGAGCGGACGCAACAGCAGCGTCAACCGCGCGGCCTCACCGAATTCGCCCGAGACCCGCAGGGTCAGGGTCTGCACCGTCGCGACGTAGACGGCCTGCGCGGCGCCGGGTGTCTTCCCGAGCTCGGTGAGTTCGTCGGGATCCGCGGGCAGGGAGGCGTGCAGGATCGAATGTTCGTCGAGCATCTGTGTGAACAGCGCGCGACCGGCCTGGACCGACGGATGGTCGCCGAGCTCCTGGTCGGGGATCTGCCGGAGGACCTTGACGAGAACATCGAAGGAGCTGTCGACCATGCGCGCCCAGGATTCCTCGACGATTGCCACGGCGGTCTCCCAGTCGCCGGCCTCGACAGCATAGATCGACGCCTCGGCGGGCCTGCCGGCGTCGCGGTGGGCCTGGGCGAGTTCGACGAGCAGGGCGTCGACACGTCCGGGATGTTCCCGGCGGGAGATGTCGAGCACGCAGGAGCGGACGGCGTCGGGCCACCGCCAGGTCCGGGGATCCTGGAAGGGCGAATCGATCACGAGGCCGGCCGCGGCGAGCGTCGCGAGTGCGGCCTCGGGGTCCGCCGCGCCCGTCAGTTCGGCCGCCCGCTCGGCGGTGACGCTGTGGGCCGCAGCGACGGAGAACGCGAACTCGCGGTGCGCGTCGTCGAGTTCGTCGAGCCGGTTCTCCACATACGTCCGCACGAGGCGGGCCGATGCGGGAGTCGGCAGTCCCCGGGAGTCGATCAGACGCTGGGGCCGGCTCCGGGCGACGGCCGTGGCCGCAGAGACGAGGGTCGGCACACCACCGAGCGCACGGCACACGGCCTCGCACTCGCTGTCGGAGCGCTCCGGTCCGGCGTCGCGCAGCAGTGTCGTCGTCTCCTCGACGGTGAACGCGAGATCGGCGGCCGGGACGTACGTGGAGTCGATCCCGCGGAGGACGACCTCGGTCATGTCGGTGCTGTTTCCCGGCAGGCAGACGATCGCATCGAGCCGGGGGCACCGGTCGAGCAGCCGAAGGGTTGCTTCGAGTACGTCGGCCGAGTTCTGCGGCGACACACAGGCGAGCACGAGCAGGCAGGGCGACCCCAGATCGCGGAAGGTACGGACCACGCGCTCGAACGGGGAATCGTCGGGACCGTCGCCGGCGACCTCGACGGCCGGGTGATCGGCGAGGACCGCGAGCACATGCTCGGGCAGGTCGCCGTCGCCGGACGCGGAGAGTTCGGGAACCCAGACGATCGTGTGGTCGGGTGCGCCGCCCCGATGGAGCCATCCCGCGACGAGTGTCCGCTTGCCGAAGCCCGGGGGAGCGTCGATCACCGTCAGCGTGGAGCACCGGTCGAGACACGCGAACAGTCGGGGTCGCGCCAGAGCCGAGGACAAGGAACGCCACGCGGGTGCACCGACGCGAGGGGAGTCGGAAACACTCACGCGCACTCCTTCGGACAGGCTTCGGCCGGATCCGCGCAGGCGAGAATGCCCGAGCAGTGCCCCCCGACGGCCCTTGGTCGATCACAGACTACCCGGTCCGTTGTCGTGAGGTGGGGTAACGACACCTACTGTGACGTGCGGTAACGACCGCAGCCCCGCACCGGACCGTCGAGCGGACTCGACGGAGCGGGACGGGGCTGCGGTGGTGTGAGCCGGCGACTAGCTGCCGGATGCGCTCAGACGTGCCTTCTCGAGTGCGGCGAGGGTGCGCAGGATCGTGGCCTTCTGCTTCTCCAGATCGCTGCGGCGGGCGCGAGCAGCGAGGCCGCTCTGCTCGGCGACGAGCGCGAGCTGCGCGTCGATCGCGGAGAGCTGATCGAGCAACGCGAGGGCCCGGGTCTGGATCTCCTCGACGTCCACGGCACCCGTCCGGACCGGAGCCGCGGACTTCGCCGGCTTGGACGAAGAGGACGAGCTCCGGGCCGCGGAGGCCGGACGCGTCGACGTCTGCGCGGAGGAACCGGTGTGGCCCTCCGTGATCGCGGCGGCGCGGGGACGCAGTGCCTTGCGCACGAGTGCCGGGTCGGGCTGCTCGGCGAGGCGGATGTCGTTGAGGGCGCGGCGCGCCTCGCGAGCGGCGAGGCGGTGCTCGTACTCCTCCTCGTCGTCGGACTGCAGGGTGCCGCCGATGGGCCGCAGGCCGTACATGCCCATGAACTTGCGGGCCTCGTCGATGACGGCTTCGTGCTTACGGCATGTGGCACAGCGAGGTTCGTTGCGGAAGACCTCGACCGAGTCGGTGTCACCACACCAGACGCACGCACCCGGCGACCATCGTCGGACCGTTCGGATTGTCGCGTTTTCCATAGGGGCTTCGAGAGTTTGCGCGTCGGTCACGAGGTGCCACTTTAGGTGAAAGCCGAGTTACGCAGGGGAGGGGGGTCTCGTACGACCTGCGACGATTCGTGCGGCGTGACGAAGATCATCCCCGTCCCGGCGCGTCCTTCAAACCATTGCGCCACACAGCATTTCCATACCACCCGGTCTGCCGCATCACGTTGCGGTGGCAGCGGTGAGCCAGCGCACCAACGGCCGGAACTCACGCCACGCCGAACGCACCTCCTCGAGGGTGCGCGGACTGTCGATCCACGGCGGGGAGATCTCCGTCCGGCCGGCCCACAGGGACCGGTGACGCATGAGTTCGATGCGGGGATGATCGGCGTCCACGCCCCGCGGCCGGGACTTCAGCCGGTCGCCACCGATCTCGTATCCCGCGCGCTCCAGCCTGCGCACGATCCTCCGGAGCTCGGGGCCGCGACGGCCGTGGTCGACCCCGGCCCGGTAACCGGCGATCTGATCGGACGAACCGTGGAACAGGCCGGCGGCGACCCGCAACCCGGCGGCGTTTATCTCGACGTAGTAGCCGACGCTCTGCGCGACGGAGACGAATCCGCCCTGATGGGTCTTGTACGGCAGCTTGTCCTTGCTGAACCGCACGTCACGGTACGGGCGGAATGCCTTGCCCTCCCCGAACTCCTCCTCGAGTTCCGCGAGCAGGGCAAGCATCGGGCCGCGCACGCAGTCGTCGTAGACGGCCTTGTGCGCGGCCCAGAATGCTTTGCTGTTGTCGGCCTCGAGATCGTCGTAGAAGTCGAGGGCCGCGACGGGAAATCCGGTGAACACCCGGACAAGTCTGCCCCGTCGTCGAGCGGTGGGTCAGGCGACCCCGTTGAACAGCGAGGTGACCGAGCCGTTCTCGAAGACCTCGCGGATCGTCTGCGCGAGCAGCGGAGCGATCGACAGCACGGTGAGGCAGTCGAACTGCTTCTCCGGCGGGATCGGCAGCGTGTTGGTGACGATGACCTCCTTGGCGCCGCACGAAGCGAGGCGCTCGGCGGCCGGGTCGGAGAGCACACCGTGGGTGGCGGCGATGATGACGTCGCCCGCGCCGGCCTCCTTCAGGATCTTCACGGCACCGGCGATGGTGCCGCCGGTGTCGATCATGTCGTCGATCAGGATGCAGGTGCGACCGTCGACGTCACCGACCACGCGGTTCGACTTGACCTGGTTGGGCACCAGCGGGTCGCGGGTCTTGTGGATGAACGCCAGCGGCGCGCCACCGAGGGTGTCGGCCCACTTCTCGGCGACACGCACACGACCGGAGTCGGGGGAGACCACGGCGATGTTCTCGACGCCGTACTTGCCGCGGATGTACTCGGCGAGCTGGCCCTGGGCGTGCATGTGGTCGACCGGACCGTCGAAGAAGCCCTGGATCTGATCGGTGTGCAGGTCGACCGTGATGATGCGGTCGGCGCCGGCGGTCTTGAGCAGATCGGCGATCAGGCGGGCGGAGATGGGCTCGCGGCCGCGGTGCTTCTTGTCCTGACGGGCGTAGGGGTAGAACGGCAGGATCGCGGTGATGCGCTTGGCCGAACCACGCTTGAGCGCGTCGATCATGATGAGCTGCTCCATGACCCACTGGTTCAGCGGGAACGGATGGCTCTGCAGCACGAAGGCATCCGAACCGCGCACCGACTCCTCGAAACGCACGAACGTCTCACCGTTCGCGAAGTCCCGTGCCGTCTGCGGGGTGAGGGGGACGCCCAGTTCCTTCGCGACCTGCTCCGCCAGCTCGGGATGGGCCCGGCCGGAGAAGAGCATCAAGTTCTTCTGGTTGTCGATCCAATTGGTCACTGGTTCTGGCCGTCCTTCTGGCGATCGTGGTCGTGCGGCTGCTGTGCTCTCGATGCTGCCTCGGCAGCGGGGGTACCGGCGCGATTTCGCTGGACCCACCCTTCAATATTGCGCTGTGGCGTACCCGACACCGCCAGCGCCCCCGGAGGAACGTCGCGACGGAGTACTGTTCCGGCGCCCGTGTAGGCGCCGTCGCCCACCGTGAGGGGAGCGACGAACATGGTGTCCGACCCGGTCCGGACGTGCGATCCGACGACCGTGCGGTACTTCTTCACCCCGTCGTAGTTGACGAAGACGCTCGACGCTCCGATGTTGGAGTGCTCGCCGATCTCCGCGTCGCCGACATAGGTGAGGTGGGGGACCTTCGAATGCGCCCCGATCTGCGCGTTCTTCGTCTCGACGAAGGCACCGAGCTTGCCGCACGCGCCGAGTTCGGTGCCGGGGCGCAGGTAGGTGAACGGGCCGACAGTGGCCTCCGCGCCGATCACGGCGTCGGAGCCGTGGGTGCGCACCACGGTGGCGCCGGCGCCGACCTGCACGTCGGTCAGCGTCGTGTCGGGGCCGACCTCCGCGTCGTCGGCGATCACCGTGCGGCCGCGCAACTGCACACCCGGGTGGATGGTGACGTCGGTGCCGAGCACGACGTCGACGTCGATCCACGTCGAGGCCGGGTCGATCACCGTGACACCCTCGCGCATCCAGTGCTCGAGCAGGCGCCGGTTGAGTTCGGTGGTCAGTGCGGCGAGCTGGACGCGGTCGTTGACGCCGGAGACCTGCACCGCGTCGTCGGTGTGGAGTCCGCGGACGGTGTGGCCCTCGTCGCGGGCGATCTTCACGACGTCGGTCAGGTACAGCTCGCCCTGCGAGTTGTCGGCACTCAGCTTGCCGAGCGCGGATCGCAGCGCGGCCGCGTCGAAGGCGTACACGCCCGTATTGATCTCCTGGATCGCGCGCTGCGTCGGCGAGGCGTCCTTCTCCTCGACGATCCCGGCGACGTCGCCGTCCGTGGTGCGCACGATGCGTCCGTAGCCGGTCGGCTCGGACACCGTCGTGGTGAGGACGGTGACGGCGGCAGGCTCGGTGTCGAGGTGCGCGTCGAGCAGTTCCTGCAGGGTGTCGGAGCGGAGCAGCGGGACGTCGCCGGCGGTGACGACGACCGTGCCGTCGAAGTCGTCGGGGAGGGCACCGAGGCCGCACTCCACGGCGTGGCCGGTGCCGAGCTGTTCCTCCTGGACGGTCACCCGGATCTCGCGGTCGAGACCCGCGGCGACGGCGCTCACCTCGGCGGAGACCTCCTCGCGGCGGTGCCCGACGACGGTGACGAGATGGGCGGGTTCGAGTGCGGCGGCGGTGTACAGGGAGTGCGCGAGCATCGTGCGTCCACCGAGGGTGTGCAACACCTTCGGTGTCTTCGACCGCATCCTTGTTCCTGCTCCGGCTGCCAGCACGACGATCGCGGTCTGCACCTGCATGTAGCTCCCTCGACACGTTTCTGCACGCCGGTCCGTGCGTGCACCGGGAAAGCGCTGAGGCTCCCCGGGACGGTTCCCGCTCCGCCGCCAGGACTCGAACCTGAACTATCTGAACCAAAATCAGAGGTGCTGCCGATTACACCACGGCGGACTGCCACACCTCCGCGGCGGAACCGGCGGACGTGCGCCCCCGATCCTCGCACGAGACGGCGTCGACGTCGAACCTGGGGTGGCGCGATCGGGAATGGATAGGCTGTCGAACGTTCGAGTACGTCCCGCCGCCGAAGGAGGACCTGTGTCGCAGGCGTCGCAGAAGCGAACCGAGCGCACTCCGCGGATCCGGATGACGGGCACGCAGCGTCGGGAACAGCTCATCGAGATCGGTCGCGCCCTGTTCGCCGAGCGCGGCTACGAGGGCACCTCCATAGAGGAGATAGCCCAGCGGGCGCAGGTCTCCAAGCCGGTCGTCTACGAGCACTTCGGCGGTAAGGAAGGCCTCTACGCGGTGGTCGTGGACCGCGAGATGACCGTGCTGATGTCGATGGTCACCGAGAGCCTCACCCGCAACCGGTCGAGGATCCGCGTCGAGCGGGCCGCGCTCGCTCTGCTCACCTACATAGAGGAGCGCACCGACGGCTTCCGCATCCTCGTGCGCGACTCGCCGATGTCCGCCGAGGAAGGCACCTATTCGAGTCTGCTCAACGAGGCGATGCGTCAGGTGGGGGAGCTGTTGACCGGCGACTTCTCCCGGCGGGGCCTCAACCCCGAATTCGCTCCGCTCTACGCCCAGGCTCTCGTCGGCATGGTCGCCACCACCGCGACGTGGTGGCTCGACCGCCGCACCCCGTCGAAGGAGGACGTCGCGGCCCACCTCGTGAACCTGTGCTGGAACGGCCTCATCGGTCTGGAAGCGGACCCGAAGCTCGGGGAACCCCCGGTTTCCGAATAGTCCTCTCGTTTTCGGGACCGTCTGCTCTCTACTTTCAGGTAAGTGGCGTTATCGTTGGGATACCCGTGAGAAGGCAGGCTGTGGTGGGACGACAAGTACGCGCAGAGGTGACACGCGAATCGGTGCTGCAGGGCGCAGCGACGATCTTCGTGCGCGACGGGTACGCGGACGCGAACCTGGGCGACATCATCGAGGAGGCCGGCGTCACCAAGGGTGCGCTGTACTTCCACTTCGGTTCGAAGGAAGAACTGGCGCGCGGGGTGATCGACTCCGGCTATCTCCGCTTCGAGGCCGCCGCCGAGTCCAAGATGGACCGCCGTTCCCCGGCGCTCGAGACACTGATCGACCTGTCGGTCCTGCACGTCGACATGTCCGAGACCGATTCCGTGGTGCGGGCGATGTTCCGGCTGCTGGTCGAGATCGGCGACTACCAGGGCACCGAGCACCGGCCCTACGAGATCTGGCAGAACAACCTGCAGGAACTCGCGACCCGGGCCGCCGACGAGGGCGACCTCGTCGAGGACGTCGACGTCCACGCGGTCTCCCTGCTGCTGCTCGAACAGGCGATGGGCGCCCGGATCATGGCGAACGCACTCAAGGCGACCGAACGGCTCGCAGAGCAGACCGGCGCGATGTGGCGGATGATCCTGCCCGCGCTGGTGCCGGCGAACAAGCTCGAATACTTCCGGCAGTTCGTGGAGCGCCGTCTGCGGCTGCAGTCGTGACCTTCGGGCCGTTCTCCGCCGAGGAGGCCCCCGCAGCGCTGGCGGGTCTGCTCGACCGGTTCGGGCCCGCCACCGCCGTGACGGTCGGTGTCGTGCCGCCGTTGCTGACCATCGCCCAGGCCGCCGACGTCCTCGGCTGCTCACGCCGACACGTCGCCCGCCTCGTCGACACCGGCGCGCTCGCCGCCGACTTCCACGGCCTGCACCGGCGGGTC
Organism: Rhodococcus sp. PD04; assembly: GCF_035918275.1. NCBI lineage: Bacteria > Bacillati > Actinomycetota > Actinomycetes > Mycobacteriales > Nocardiaceae > Rhodococcus > Rhodococcus sp. PD04. The sequence continues at coordinate 1,166,869 of NZ_CP142143.1, forward strand.
TCGCGCGCCGATGTCCTCGAACTCGCGAAGCAGCAGGCGGAGGTGGTCACGACGGTCCTCGACGGACTCGCCGACCTCACACGACGCGAAGGACTGTACGACCCGTTCTGACGACACGGTACGGTCCGTTCCGACGATTCGACGAAGGGTGACGATGCCGGTTCGAGTGGTGCTCGGTGCGACGGTCCTCGCCCGCCCCCGCCTGCGCGATGTGGCACTCGCCCTCGCCGAAGACGGCCTCTACCAACCCTTCTGGAGCGACGGGATCATCGCGGAGGTGGATCGCCGACTGCCGCAGGAACTGCTGCGTCCCGCCCGCGACTTCCTCTTCGCCGAACTCGACCGAGCCTTCCCCGACGCCCGGGTCGTCTGGCCCACGGCCGTGCTCCGCGAGGTGCCGCACGTGACAGGGCCGAGGGAGGCGCACGTGACGTCGGTGGCGCTGCTGTGCCACGCCGACGCCGTCGTCACCGCCGACCCCGAGCTCACCGGAGCGCTGGAACGATCGGGCATCGAAGCGTGGACCCCCGACGCCTTCGTCACCTTCGCCCTCGACGCCGATCCCGCCCGCACCCGCGCGGCACTGCTGAGAATGGTGCGCCGCCGCTGGCTCGCCGACGACGACACCCGGCGCGAGGCGGGCGACGACGAACTGCTCGCCGGGCTGGCGGGGTGGGCCGCCCGCGAACTCGGTGCCAACAGTGCCGACCTCCTCACGCCCCCGGCGCGGTAGCGCCCTTCGCGCCCCGGCGCGGTGACGATCCTCGCGCCCCGGCGCGGTGACGCCCGAGGGAACAGCGGAATAGACTCGACAAGGTTCTCGTCCCACACTCAGGAGCGCCTTCCTTGTCTGCTGTGCCCCCGGCCGCTGTCCCACTGTCCGGATTGGCGCGGATCGCGCTGGCCGACGACCGACTGCGCAGGATCGGCGAGCTCGCCGGTTCCGCCGAACAGGAGATCGTCGCCCCACCCGCCGCGCGGCCGTTCGTCGCCGCGGCGCTGGCCGAGAAGACGCCTCTGCTCGTGGTCACCGCCACCGGACGCGAGGCCGACGATCTCACCGCCGAACTCACCGAGATGCTCGGCGAGGGCGTCACGCAGTTCCCCTCGTGGGAGACCCTGCCGCACGAGCGCCTGTCGCCGAGCGCCGACACGGTCGGCCGCCGTCTGCACGTCCTGCGCCGGCTCGCCCGTCCCGACGATCGTGATCTCGGCCCCGAACTGAGGGTCGTCGTCGCCACCGTGCGGTCGCTGGTGCAGCCGATGGCGCCCGGACTCGGCGAGATCGACCCCGTCACGCTGCGGGTCGGCACCGAACACGACTTCGAGGAACTCGTCGAGCGCCTCGTCGAACTGGCGTACACCCGCGTCGACATGGTCGGCAAGCGCGGTGAGTTCGCGGTGCGCGGCGGCATCCTCGACGTCTTCCCGCCCACCGCCGACCATCCGGTCCGCGTCGAGTTCTGGGGCGACGAGGTCACCGAACTTCGCTGCTTCTCCGTCGCCGACCAGCGTTCGATCTCCGAGGTCGACGTGCCGGTGCTCGTCGCGCCGCCGTGCCGCGAACTGCTGCTCACCGACGAGGTCAAGGCCCGCGCCGCGCAGCTCGCCGAGGACAACCCGGCCGATGCGGCGCTCGTCGAGATGCTCGACAAGATGGCCGGCGGCATCCCCGTCGAGGGCATGGAAGCGTTGCTGCCGGTGCTGCAGCCCGGCGAGTTGCAGTTGCTCACCGACGTTCTGCCCGCCGGGGCGCACGTGCTGATCTGCGACCCGGAGAAGGTCCGTACCCGTGCGAGCGATCTCGCCCGCACCGGGCAGGAGTTCCTCGAGGCGTCGTGGACGGCCGCCTCGATCGGTGGTGCGGCGCCGCTCGACACCTCGAACCTCAACGGGGTGGACGGCCGGAAGCTCGATCTCGGCGCGTCGGCCTACCGGTCGCTGCGTCAGGTGCGCGAGGCCGCGCAGGCCGCGGGCAGACCGTGGTGGACGCTCAGCCCGCTCGCCTCCGGTGCCGACACCGAACTCGTCCTCGACGTGCAGCCGGCCCCCGAGGTCCGCGGCTCCGAGGACCTGCTGTCGATGCTGTTCGTGAACCTGCGTGCCCACGTCACCGCCGGTGGCCGTGCGGTGATCGTCGTCGCCGGTGCGGGCACCGGACAGCGCATCCTCGAGCGGCTGAAGGAGAACGAGGTCCCCGCCGCGAAGCTCGAACCGGGCACCGAACCGGTGCGCGGGCAGGTCGGCGTCATGCGCGGCTGCCTGCACGAGGGCGTCGTCCTCCCCGGCAACGACGACAACGTGGTGCCGGGACTGGTGATCGTCACCGAGGCCGACCTCACCGGCAACCGCGTCGTCACCGAGGGCCGCAAGACCCCCGTCAAGCGCCGCAACCAGGTTGATCCGCTCGCCCTGAACGCCGGCGACTTCGTCGTCCACGACCAGCACGGCATCGGCAAGTTCGTCGAGATGGTCGAGCGCACGGTCGGTGGTGCCCGCCGCGAATATCTCGTCATCGAGTACGCGCCCGGCAAGCGGGGCCAGCCCGGCGACAAGCTGTTCGTGCCGATGGAACAGCTCGACCAGCTCTCCCGGTACGTCGGAGGTGAGCTGCCGTCCGTCAGCAAGCTCGGCGGATCCGACTGGGCCAACACCAAGCGCAAGGCGCGCAAGGCGGTTCGCGAGATCGCCGGCGAGCTCGTACGGCTGTACGCGGCGCGGCAGGCATCACCCGGCCACGCGTTCGCGCCCGACTCGCCGTGGCAGAAGGAGATGGAGGACGCCTTCCCCTTCACCGAGACGCAGGACCAGCTCACGGTGATCTCCGAGGTCAAGACCGACATGGAGAAGCCGGTGCCGATGGACCGCGTCGTGATCGGCGACGTGGGGTACGGCAAGACCGAGATCGCGGTGCGCGCGGCGTTCAAGGCCGTGCAGGACGGCAAGCAGGTCGCGGTGCTCGTCCCCACGACCCTGCTCGCGCAGCAGCACCTGCAGACCTTCACCGAGCGGATGGCGGCCTTCCCCGTCACGGTGAAGGGACTGAGCCGGTTCACCGACGCGTCCGAGTCGCGCGCCGTCACCGAGGGCATGGCCGACGGTACCGTCGACATCGTCGTCGGTACCCACCGCTTGCTCCAAACCGGGATCCGCTGGAAGGACCTCGGTCTCGTGATCGTCGACGAGGAGCAGCGTTTCGGCGTCGAGCACAAGGAACACATCAAGGCGCTGCGCACGCACGTCGACGTGCTCACGATGTCGGCCACACCGATCCCGCGAACCCTCGAGATGAGCATGGCCGGGATCCGCGAGATGTCGACCATCCTCACCCCGCCCGAGGAACGGCACCCGATCCTCACCTATGTGGGTGCGTACAACGACAAGCAGGTCGCCGCGGCGATCCGCCGAGAGCTGCTGCGCGACGGCCAGGTCTTCTACGTCCACAACCGGGTGAGCTCGATCGACAAGGCCGCCAAGCGACTCCGCGATCTCGTCCCCGAGGCGCGGATCGCGGTCGCGCACGGGCAGATGAACGAGGAGACGCTCGAGAAGACGGTGCAGGGGTTCTGGCAGCGCGAGTTCGACGTGCTGGTGTGCACGACGATCGTCGAGACCGGCCTCGACATCTCGAACGCCAACACGCTCATCGTCGAACGTGCGGATTCGCTCGGCCTGTCGCAGCTGCACCAGTTGCGCGGCCGTGTCGGGCGTTCGCGTGAGCGCGGTTACGCGTACTTCCTGTATCCGGCGGAGAAGCCGCTGACGGAGACCGCCTACGACCGGCTCGCCACGATCTCGCAGAACTCCGATCTCGGCGCGGGTATGGCCGTGGCCATGAAGGACCTCGAGATCCGTGGCGCCGGTAACGTTCTCGGCGCCGAGCAGTCCGGTCACGTCGCCGGCGTGGGCTTCGACCTGTATGTGCGGCTCGTCGGCGAGGCCGTCGAGGCGTACCGGGCCGCGGCCGACGGCCGGACGGTCACCACCGACGAAGCGCCCAAGGAGGTGCGGATCGACCTTCCCGTCGACGCGCACATCCCGGCCGACTATGTCGCATCCGACCGGCTGCGCCTCGAGGCGTACCGCAAGCTCGCCGCCGCGAACGACGACGCCGCGATCGCCACGGTCGTCGACGAACTCGTCGACCGTTACGGTCCGCTGCCCGAGGAGGTGCAGCGGCTCGTGTCCGTCGGCCGGTTGCGGTTGCTGTGCCGCGAGTACGGCCTCGAGGAGGTCGCGGTCACCGGCACCCAGATCCGGATCTCACCGATGGAGCTGCCCGACTCGAAGCAGATGCGGCTCAAGCGGTTGTACCCGGGAGCGCAGTACCGCGCGACGAGCGGTCTCGTGCAGCTGCCGATCCCGCGGACCGGCGGGGTCGGATCGGATCGGGTGCGCGACGTGGCGCTGCTGCAGTACATCGCCGACTTCCTGCTCGCCCTCGACGGCAAGCCGCAGGGCTCGGTGGATCTGAACAGCGCGGCGACGGTGAATGCATGACCGACTACACCGCTCTCGCCGAGGCGGCGGCCGTGATGGACAGACTGTGGTCGTTCGGGGGATGGGAGGTCACCCAGACCCACGAGAGTCTGCGCCGCTATCTGATCGAGGAGACCTACGAGGTTCTCGACGCCGTCGAGTCGGGTGATCCGGACGAGCTCCGCGAGGAACTCGGCGACCTGCTGCTGCAGGTGCTGTTCCACTCCCGGATCGCCGAGGCGAACGGGCAGTTCACGGTCGACGACGTGGCGGCGACCCTCGTCGCCAAGCTCGCCGCGCGCAGCCCGCACCTGACCAACGGTCACACCGGTCCGCTCGACGTCGCGGAACAGGAAGCGGCGTGGGAGATCGCGAAGAAGGCGGAGAAGGCACGGGCGTCGTGCCTCGACGGGATCGCGATGGCGCAGCCCGCACTGTCCCTGGCCGACAAGGTGATCGAACGTGCGATGCGGGCGGGTTTCCCGGCGGACCTGGTACCCGACGCCTTGCGCGTCGTCCGGATCACCGGCACGGGCGACACGGAGTCGACGCTCCGATCGGAGATCCTCGCGTTCGCCGGATCGATCCGGGCGGCGGAGAAGGCCGCGCACACCGACGGTGTTCCGCACGGTGGGCTCGACGAGGATGCGTGGCGTCGCTACTGGACTCCGATGGACCGGCCCCGCGGGGGACCCGCAGACGAACACCGCGGGGGACCCGCCGACGAGCACCGCGGGGGATCCGCAGACGAACACCGCGGTTGAGTGTGGCTCACCCTGCCCGCCGGACCCCGTGCCGGCTGTCGGGTGGGAGATACCAGCGGCCCTCGAACTCCGGAAACTGTGCCCGTACCTCCGGGAGGAGGTCGGGCACAGTGAGCAGGATGCAGTCGGGGGACGCGTCGCGCAGGGCGTTCGGGTCGACGATCGGGACGTCCGTTCCCGGCATGCGCCGTCCGGCCTTCGCCGGTGAGCCGTCGGCGACGGCCTCCATGACGGAGCGGTCGACACCCGCACGAGCGAACAGTGCCACGGCCCGGGAGGCCGCGCCGTAGGCGAACACCCGTCGGTGTTCGGTGGCCGACTTGCGCAGCCAGGAGACGAGTTCGTCCACCTGGCGGTCGGCCTGCCGTTGCAGGGTGCGGAGTGTCGCAGCGCTCGTGATGCCGGTCGCCCGTTCGGCGGCGAGGATCCGGCGTGCACTCAGTCCCGCATTCGTCCACGGATCCCGTTCGGCAGCGACCAGCACGGTGCCGCCGTAGAGGTCGAAGGTCCAGGCCTCGGAGATGTGCAGTCCCACGTCCTCGAGCAGTCGCCGCAGTGCGGTCAGCGAGTAGTACGCGAAATGACCGTGCCGCAGGGCGTTCCACTGGCCCTGCGACACGATGGCGGAGAGGGTGTGGAACTGGAGCAGCAGCACACCGTCGGGGGAGAGCGCCGCCGCGCGTTTGAGGAATGCCGCGCGCTGATCGGCTTCGTGCATGATGCCGAAGCTGTCGAGGACCAGGGACGCGGCGGCCCCGGGGAAGGCGGGCCGGAAACCGCGTTCGATCAGCAGGGGGAGCCAGGTGCCGCCGTGCGGACTGCCGAACTCGATCACCGTGCGGCCCTTCAGCCTGCCCGCCCGCTCGACGACCTCGACGGCCTCGCGGGCCTGCTCGCGCAGCGCCTCCGGCTCGATGCCGCGGGGCTCGTCCGGGACGGTGTCGTCGTCCGCCAGCTGCGCCAGTCCGCAGCCGGTGCACAGAACCATCGCCAGTTCGTGGGCTGATTCGGCGGGTGAAGGAGGCGAGTCCCCGGGTGGAAAGAAATCGGCGGGCGGGACCGCTCCGAGATCGAGGACTCGCTCGAGGCGATCGTGGCCGCACGCGCGGCACCTGTTCATTCGCGGGACACGCCCGCCGGCCGTGGCCGCAGCGTCGGGTCGAGGCGTCCCGCATCGGACAGCCGCCGCAGATGTGCCAGACGCGTGAAGCGCTGGGTGAAGTCCTCCTTCGTGAGGCCGTCGGCGACGAAGTGCCGGAACAGTTCGGCAGCGCCTGCGTCGACACTCCACGACGGAACGAAGGCCGGCATGGCGCGGCGGATGGCCGAGAAGTCCACACGATACGACCGTGGGTCGGGACCGGTCTCGCCGGTGATGGAGACGAACGACCCGGGTACCGCGCGGGTGACGGACTCGGCGATGTCGCGTACGCGGACGTTGTTGGATTCGGTGCCGACATTGAAGGCGGCGCAGTGCACGTCGCTCTCCGGTGCGGTGAGGGCACACGCGAACGCGAGGGCGATGTCCTTCGCGTGGACGAGGGGACGCCACGGGGTGCCGTCCGACAGCACGCGCACCTCGCCGGTGAGCACCGCGGTGCCGACGAGATTGTTCACGACGATGTCCGCGCGGAGCCGTGGCGAGTATCCGAAGGCCGTGGCGTTGCGGAGGAAGACGGGACAGAAGCTCGAATCGGCCAGGGCCGCCACGTCGTCCTCGACCCGGACCTTGCTCACGGCGTAGGGCGTGAGCGGCCGGAGCGGAGCACTCTCGTCCACGAGATCGTCGCCCGCGCTTCCGTACACCGAACAGGTCGACGCGTAGAGGAACCGGCGCACACCGGCCTCCTTCGCGCACCTGGCGAGGTGGACGGATCCGAGATAGTTGATGTCGTAGGTGATCTCGGGTGCGAACGCACCGAGCGGGTCGTTCGACAACGCCGCCAGGTGGACGACGGCGTCGAACCCGGTGAGGTGTTCGGTTCCCACATCGCGGATGTCGACGGTCATGCCGGGCGGATCCTGCGGTGCCGTGCCGAGAGTGCATTCCGCGAACAGTCCCGTGTCGAGACCGACGACCTCGTGACCGCGGGCGAGCAGTTCGGGCACCATGACGGATCCGAGATATCCCTTGTGCCCTGTGACGAGTACGCGCATGTCAATCTCTCCCGGGATCGTCGGCGGTCATGAGGCTCACGAGGTCACCGCCGGTGTCTCCCACACCGTCCACGGATGGATACCGCGTGCGAAGTTGTCGTCGAGTTCGGCGCGTTCCTTGAAGGTGTCGGCCGGCTTCCAGAACCCGAAGTGGCGGTAGCCGAACAGTTTCCCCTGGCCTGCGAGCGGTCCGCACACGTCGGCGACGAGGTCGCCGCCGGGTGGCAACAGGTCGAAGATCGCCTGGTTCAGGACGAAGTATCCGCCGTTCTCCCAGATTGGGAAGTTGCTGACCGGGGTGATCTCCTTGATCTCGCCGTTCTCCGCGACGTCGACGCAGTGGAAGGACGACTGCGGGGGCACGACGAGCATGGAGGCCGTGGCGCCGGACGTGTGGAACGCCTCGATCATGTCGTCGAGCGGGGCATCGGTCAGTACGTCCGCGTAGTTCGCGAGGAAGTACTCGTCGCCGTCGAGATATCGGCGGACGCGGCGCAGGCGTTCGCCGATCGCCGATTCGAGTCCGGTGTCGACGAAGGTGATCTTCCAGTCGCTGATGTCGGTGCTGAGGCAGTCGACCCGGTTGCCGTGCAGGACGAAGTCGTTGGACTGTTCCTCGTGGTAGTCGAGGAAGAACTCCTTGATCTTGGATGCGCCGTAGCCGAGGCAGAGGATGAACTCCTTGTGCCCGAAGTGCGCGTAGTAGCGCATGATGTGCCACAGGATGGGGCGCGGACCGACCATCTGCATGGGCTTGGGGATCTGGTCGTTGCGATCGTTGCGCATGCGCATGCCGTAACCGCCGCAGAACAGTACAACCTTCATGATGTGGTCCTCCAGGACAGTTCGGGTTCACCGATGGCCGTGTGGATGGTGGGGAGGGGGAAGACGAGACGTCCGCCCCAGTCCGCGATGTAGGCGAGCTGGCGGGTCAGTTCGGGTTCGAGGTTCCAGGGCAGTGCGAGGACGATGTCCGGCCGATCCTGGGCGATCCGCTCGACGGGCTCGATGGGGATCCGGGTCCCCGGGGTGAAGCGTCCGTGCTTGTACGGATTCCGGTCGACGGTGTAGGACAACAGGTCCGGTCGGATTCCGCAGTAGTTCAGCAGGGTGTTGCCCTTGCCGGGTGCACCGTAGCCGACCACCGACAGACCGTCCTCGCGGCACTGCAGGAGGAAGCGCAACAGCTCCAGGCGGGAGGTACGCGCGAGCGGTTCGAGCCGGAAGTAACCGGTGGGATCGTGCAGTCCTGCGCGCCTTTCGATCTCGAGGACCTCTGCGACGCGCGGCGTCCGGTTCTGCGCGACCTGCTCGGGTCGTGCCCATACGCGGATCGAACCACCGTGGGTGTCGAGCAGTTCGACGTCGACGACCCGGAGTCCTCCCGACGCGAGGGCCCGGGCGGCCGACAGCACTGTGTAGTACTGGAAGTGCTCGTGGTAGATCGTGTCGAACTGGCCGAGCGCCACCAGGTTCAGGGCGTGGTGGACCTCGATGCTGAGCCAGCCGTCGTCGGCCATGAGCAGACGCAGTGCCCGCGTGAATCCGACGAGATCGGGTACGTGGGCGTAGACGTTGTTGGCGACGACGAGGTCCGCGGGTCCGTGTTCCGACCGGATGCTTTCTGCGAGTTCGACATCGAGGAATCCGGTGTGGGTCGGCACACCGGCGGCCCTGGCCGCCTCCCCGACGTTGACCGACGGTTCGATGCCGAGGCACCTGATGCCGGCATCCACCGCGTGACGGAGCAGGTAACCGTCGTTGCTCGCCACCTCGACGAGGGTCGAATCGGGCCGTAACCGCCCGCTTCCGAGCGCGTCGTGCACGAAGCGCCGGGCGTGGTCGACCCACGACTGCGAGTACGAGGAGTAGTACGCGTACTCGGTGAAGGTGTCCTCCGGCGTGATCAGCGCGGGTATCTGCAGCAGCAGGCAGTCCTCGCACAGGCGCAGGTGGAGCGGGTAGGTGCATTCCGGGAGGTCGAGCTGCTCGGCCGTGAGGAATCGTTCGCACGGGGGAGTGGCTCCGAGGTCCAGGATGCTGGTCAGGCGGTCCGAATTGCACAGTCGGCACTTCATGCGGGTGCCCCCTCGCTGGAAGAAGCGTGTCCGGGCCGGCGCCCGAACTCGATGCCCCCAATAAACCATACTCAAAGAAGGGAAACAAGCCGAAAAAAGACTTTAGTTTGGTTTTCGTGTTTGCTGGAAACCTGCCGTCTCACCCCCTAATCTCATATCCGTCCTATTCGTTGTGCCGGTGTCGGGCAGTGCACGCGAAGGAGGGGGGAAATTGGACATGTATGGAGGTCTGCCCGATGTCGTTTCAAGTAGTGGATCGTCAAGAAACCCTCGTTGCCGGTATTCCGGTTCGTAGTCCCCGCCGAGCTCTCGGCCAACTCCGTGATCGACACCTCGAAGACGCGTGGACGGCGCTGCTGAACGGAGAGACGTACGGTCCGTTCGCCGCCACCTACACCGACCATGCCGAGGACATCGACTCGTACTACACGCAGACCGTGGGGTTCTGCTGCTCGTCGGTCGACGATGCTCCGGAAGGCTATGTGATATCCCGTGTTCCGGCCGGCACCTACGCGAAGTTCTCCGCCGTGGGGAGCCGGTTCACGGACGTCTTCGACGATCTGTGGCGCCAGATCTGGGAAGCAGAAGCGGAAGGGATGATCACCCGCGCCTTCACAGGCGATTTCGAGACCTATCCTCACGCCTTCGGAATCGAACTCTACGTCGCGATCGTCGACCAGAGGCAGGAGGAGGAACGATGACGTTCACCGTGGTGAAGGCGGAGTCCTGTCTCGTCGGTGGGCTCGTCGTCCCGGGGGCGGAGCCGGGAGTTTTCGGCGAATCGGGCGATCTGACCGATTTCACCCTGGAACGGTTGCGGCTGCAGAAGATTCGCGATCTCGTGGCGGTGTTCACCTGCCAACCCCGCGCCGGCTGGTCCGCGGTCTTCGGATACCGCCTGGACGATCCGGACGATCTGGAGATCGGCGACTCGATGATCCGGGTCGGCGAGCGGTACGCCGCGCGTTTCGTCCCCGACGGCCCGTCGCCCGATCTCTACAAGGATCTCTGGCGGCAGGTGGAGATGGCCGAGAAGGAAGGCGCGATCACGCGCGCCTACACCCAGGAGGTGGCGGTCATCCCGGAACGTGGCGAACCCGAGTTGTACATCTCCGTGATCTGAGCATGCCCCGGTTCGCCGAGCGCGACCTCGTCGGGGGGCGTTCGGCGGATCGCGGGCGGAAAGGGCCGCCCGTGGATCCCCAGCCGCTCTTCATGCGCCGCACGCTCGACTTCTGGGACGAGGACTCGGGATATCACTTCGTCGCCGCCACGCCGCAGGGCGAGCCGGACCTGTGGGTGCAGTTCCTCGACGGCGCCCGCGCCGCCTACCGCCGTTTCGGCGCCGAGGGCGCTCTCGAATACGAATCGATCCGTGACGGGACGTCCACGTCGTTGTTCTTCGCCGCCGTGACGACGGACGGTGTCGTCCAAGGAGGCTCCCGCGCCCAGGGGCCGTACGGCAGCGGACGCGAGTCGCACGCCTTCCGGGAATGGACCGATCCCGGCATCCGGGCGAGGATCGCGCGGATACTCGACGCCTACGTCCCCCACGGCCTCATCGAGGTGAAGAGCACGTGGGTGGGCTCCGGTGCGGTGCGCCGGCACGAACTCAGCGCGGGAGTGGCGCGCACGCTGACCTATTCGATGGAACTGCTCGGCACGCGCTACCTCGTGGCCACCTCGGCGAGCACAGCGGTGGCCCGCTGGCAGGAGGTGGGAGCGGAGATCGTCGACGAGATCCCGCCCTGCCCCTATCCGGACGACCGCTACCGGACACACCTGATCGTGTGGGACGTCGAGCGGTGCAGGTCGGAGCGGCGGAGCCGCGAACTCGAGAAGCTCCTCGCCTCCGATGCGGCGCCCGGTTTCACGTATATGTCCTCCCTGCTTCCCCTACGCTCGCTGGAAAGGGGTGACCTGAAGGAATCGGGTGGGGAGATGTGATGCCCTCGGAGGACATACCGTGCGCGGCGTTGCTGCTCGCCGAGGACCTCGAAGCGGACATGGACGTCCTGGATCGGCTGCGTCGCGACGGCGTGGACCTACGGGATCGACTGGACGACCAACGAGCAGGCCTCGCCGCTCTCGGTGACGACCTCCCGGACGAGGCCCCGCGATGGGCCTACTATCCCTGGAGCCGCATCGCGGTGAGAATTCTCGGCCCGGCCGGATTCGACCGACTCCGGCTCGACCGCAATCGCAACAAGATCACCGCGGACGAGCAGGCACGCCTGCGGTCCGCGAAGGTGGGCGTCGTCGGACTGAGCGTCGGCTACGCCGTCGCCTACACCCTCGCCCTCGAGGGGGCCTGCGGCGCACTGCGTCTCGCCGATTTCGATGAGCTCGAACTGTCCAACATGAACCGATTGCCCGTATCGGTCACGGACCTCGGCGTGAACAAGGCCGTGATCGCGGCACGTCGGATCGCCGAACTCGACCCCTACCTGCCTGTCGAGGTGTGGACCGACGGCGTCACCCCCGACACGGTGGGGGCGTTCTGCCGGGGCCTCGACGTGGTGGTCGACGAATGCGATTCGCTCGACGTGAAGCTGCTGATCCGGACGGAAGCGGCGCGGCGACGGCTCCCCGTCGTGATGCACACCAGCGATCGAGGACTGCTCGACGTCGAACGGTTCGATCTCGACGGCGACCTGTTGCCCTTCCACGGTCTGCTCGGCGACATCGACCCCGAAACGCTGCAGACCCTCTCCACCCGCGACAAGGTCCCGTACGTGCTGCGTCTGCTCGACCCGGAGGAGATCTCCGCGCGCATGGCGGCCTCCATGCTCGAGGTCGGTGAATCCCTGGAGACCTGGCCGCAACTCGGAGCCGACGTCGGCCTCGGCGGCGTGACCGTGTCCGCGGCGGTGCGCGGGATCGTCCTCGGTCACCCGATCGCGTCGGGACGGGGCCGGGTCGATCTCGACCGGCACCTCGACGCGCTCGACGTACCCTCCGTGCACCCCGAGGCACCCGTGCCTTCTGCGGCCCCTGAGGTGTCTGCGGGCGCCTCTCCGGACGGGGAGACGCCGCAGGATCCACTGGAGGCCGTGATCGACGCCGCGATCCGGGCACCCTCCGGCGGCAACGCCCAACCGTGGTCGATCGTCGTCGAACCGGACCGTTTGACGTTCGCGCTGGCACCCGAACCGGAACCCGTCCTGATGGACCTGCACCGGCGCGGGAGTCTCGTCGCGCTCGGCGCGGCCCTGCACAACGCCCGGGTGGCCGCGGCGAACCACAAGATCCTGGGTCCCGCCACGGTGCTCGACCCTCCCGGCGAACCGGAGCCGGGCGTCCCGCTGGCGCACCTGGAGCTGGGGAGCGACACCGATCCGGATCTCGCGGCGTACCACTCGGGCATGCTCGCGCGCGAGACCAACCGCTCACCCGGGGATCCCCACACCGTCACGGACGACGAGCTCGGGGCGATACACGCGGCCGCCCGGCTCGTCGGCGGACGTATCGAGGTCGTCACGGGGAGCGACGACATCGCCGGCCTTGCGGAGATCCTCGCGGAGTCGGATCGGGTGCGGTATCTCGACGGCCGGCTCCGCAGGGAGATGGTTGCCGAGCTGAGGTGGCCGGACGACCCCGATCCCGACAGCGGGATCGAAGTGGACTCGCTCGGGCTCGACACCGCGGAGGCGGCGATGCTCGATGTGGTCCTGCGCGACGACGCCCTCGACCTGCTCGAGGAATGGGGACTCGGAAGGGGACTCGGCAGGATGACCCGCGACCGCGTGCTCGGCAGTGCCGGGCTCGTCGCGGTGTTCACCGAGGGCCGGTCGCCCGCGGACTACATCCGGGGCGGTGCGGTGGTCGAGAGCGTCTGGATCGCGGCGCAGGAGATCGGTCTGGCCGTCCAGCCCGTGTCGCCGGTCTTCCTGTACGCCGATACGCGGAGCGATCTCGAGCACCTGAGCCCGAAGCATGTCGACGATCTCGACGTGCTCCGGCAGGAGCTGGCTGCCGTCCTGGAGGTTCCCGCGGGCGGAGGTCTCGCCCTGCTGCTGCGCTTCGGCCGGGCCTCGGTGGCGACGATGCGCAGCCGGCGCCGTAACGACCGCGTGCGCCACGCCGGCGACGTCGACGGACTCATCCCAGCTCGAGGCTGACGACGGAGGTCTCATGCCCGGTACGAGAAGAACGCTCGAAAGCCTGGTCACCAGGATCGCCGCTCGGTTGATGCCCGCGGACGCCGCGTCGCACCTCGAGGTGGTGCGTCTCGTGCTCCGGGATCTCGTCGAGGAGCTCGGGGTCGACACCTGCTTCCTGAGGTACAACGACCACGAGATCGGGGCGACGATCCTGCTCGCCGAGTGGCCGCCCCGCGAGAACGTGCCCGACCCCGATCCGATCGGTGTCGTCTACTTCCGCGATGCGGATCCCGTCTTCGCCGCTGTCGAGAATCTGAAGGAACCACTCCTGGCGGGTGCCGGTGGGGCGTCGTATCCGGTCGTGGAGTCGCCCGACTACACCGAGAGGGTCTTCGCCGCGTCGGGATGGTCGGAGGTATCCATGGTGGCCGTGCCGCTCGTATCCGGGCAGGTCACGACCGGCGTGCTGGGGTTCGTGAACGAGGGTGGCCGGCCGTGGAGCGAGGACGAGGTCAACGCGTTGACGTTGATTGCGGTCCTGCTCGCGCAGGTCCAGGCACGTGTCCGCGCGGAAGAGGACCTGCGGCGCGCCGCCTACGAGGACGCACTGACCGGACTCGCGAGCCGGCGCGCTCTGTTCGAATATCTCGACAAACGGCTCGAGTCGGGCGCCGAGGGGCCCGTCGCGGTGTTGTTCCTCGACCTCGACCGTCTCAAGGCGTTGAACGACTTCCTCGGGCACGATGCCGCCGACTCGTATCTATGCAGGATCGCGGCTCGTCTCGCGAAGGGCAGCCGACCCGACGACCTCGTCGCCCGGCTCGGCGGCGACGAGTTCGTCGTGGTGCTGGCCGGCCCGTCGTCGACGGAGGAGGCGATGGAACGGGCCGAGGTGTACCAGGACGCCGTGGGAGCGTCCGTCGCGCTCGGCAATCGGACGGTCGGTCGCGGTGTCAGCGTGGGTGTCGCGCTCGGGACGCCGGGGGAGCTGAGTTCGGCGACCCTGCTCAGTCGCGCCGATCAGGCGATGATGGTGGCCAAGCGGCAGGGCGGCAACGGTGTGGGTGTGTTCACCGAGGACATGAACGAGAAGGGTAAGCGCCGCACCATCATCGAGATGAACCTCCGGACGTCGATCGACGACGAACACCTGACGCTGGAGTATCAGCCCGAGATCGACCTGCGGACGGGGACGATCCTCGGCGTCGAAGCGCTCGTCCGATGGAACAGGTCGCCGCTGGGGGTGCTCCAGCCGGGAGAATTCGTCGAGGTCGCCGAGGCCACCAATCTCGCCGGAGAACTGGGGGAGTGGGTCGTCACGCGGGCCTGTGCGCAACTCGCGGAGTGGAAACGGAAGATTCCCGACCTGCGGATCACGATGAGCGTCAACGTCTCTCCCGTCCAGCTGGTGTCGATGGATTTCGACGCCACGGTGAGATCGGTCCTCCACCGCCACGGCCTGGTGGGGTCGGAGTTGTGCCTCGAGATCACCGAGAACGTGGTCGTCGGAGACCTCCAGCGCACGAAGGACACCCTCCGCCGGCTCGAGCGGCTGGGGGTCTGGGTCGCGATCGACGATTTCGGGACCGGGTACAGCTCGCTCGGGCATCTCAAGGCCCTTCCCGTCGACACACTCAAGATCGACAAGGGTTTCGTGCAGAATCTCGAGCACAGCGAGGAAGACCGTGTCATCGTCGATTCCATCGTGGGTCTGGCCTCGTCGTTCGGTCTGCAGGTGGTCGCCGAGGGTGTCGAGACCGTCGGTGCGGTGAGGCAGTTGCTGGCTCTGGGTTGCACACGGGCGCAAGGATTCCTGTTGAGCAGGCCGACCACGCCGGACCGGCTCCGATGGATGCTCCAGGCCGGGAGTGTGCGGTTGCCGTGGAACACGGACACGTGGGCGGCGACGAAGACCGTGAAGGGCCGATTGCCCCACTGAAGATGCTAGAAGTCTGTTATTGCGTGAAAAACAATCTCAAGGTACGGTTTGGGAGTCGGGGTAACCGTGACTCCGGACTGGGGTGACCTTGAATGTGCAAGCGTGAGAACGACTTCGCGACGGTTCTCGACACGGATTCCGACCGTGACGCACCGACGACGAAGGCCGGGTCAGGACCGAACGGGGCACGGAAGATCGGATCGACCATCGTGCTCCCCGTGGGCTCGCAGGTCGCGTCCGTTCCTCCACCGGTGCGCCGGCCGAGAACCGAGCGCCGCTACAGATCGGTGGTGATCGGCTTCGACCTGTTCGTGCTCGTGATCGCCCACGTGGTCGTCACGGTCGGATACCACTCCTTCGACCAGATCGACTCGTGGCGCACCCCCGTCCTCATCGGCGCCTCGATGACGGCGGCGATCGTCTCCCTCGGAATCCAGAAGGCCTGGGACGAAAGAATTCTCGGCACCGGCACGGAGGAGTACCGGAGGGTCGTCCGCGGATACGTCTTCGCCGTCGCCGCCCTGGCCGTCGCCGGATACGGATGGGGCACCTCGGCCGGTCAGTCCTGGACGTTCGGCTCGCTCCTGATCGCTCTCGTGCTCACCCTGCTGGGGCGGACGCTGCTCCGCCGTCACCTCTCGAAGGCCCGCACCGAGGGTCGATGTCTGCATTCGGTGCTCGTGGCCGGAGACGTGGAGGAGGTGCACGAGCTGGTCTCCCGGGCCGACTGCCTCCGACGCGCCGGATGGCGGGTCGACGGCATCTGCCTCGCCGTCGACCGCGGCGCCGACTCCCTGCCGGTGGCCATCGACGACATCCCCGTCCTCGGCACCGACGAGATCGTCCTGGCCGTCGCCGAGCAGCACAACTTCGAGGCCGTCGCACTCCTGCCCTCCGGTCGGTGGCCGCACGCGCGGACACGCAGACTCAGCTGGGACCTCGAGAAGATCGGTGCCGAGTTCCTCATCGCCCCCGTGCTCATGGACGTCGTCGGCCCGCGCCTGCACATCTCCCCGCTCGAGGGGCTGCCCCTGTTGCAGATGAGCGCCCCCAGCTACAGCGGCCCGGCCTGGATCGTGAAGAACGTCTTCGATCGGGTCCTCGCGGTGCTGATCCTGATGGTGATCGCGCCGGCACTGCTCGCCGTCGCGGTCGCGATCAAGGTCGGCAGCAGAGGACCGATCCTCTTCCGTCAGCAACGGGTGGGACGCGGCGGAACCCCGTTCACGATGTACAAGTTCCGCAGCATGGTCGTCGGGGCCGACGAGCACAAGGACGACATCGCCGACCACGACATCGGGGCCGGGGTGCTGTTCAAGGTCCGCGAGGACCCGCGGGTCACGAAGGTCGGCCGGTTCATCCGGCGGTACTCGCTCGACGAACTGCCGCAGCTGTTCAACGTGGTCAA
Source organism: Rhodococcus sp. PD04 (assembly GCF_035918275.1). Lineage (NCBI taxonomy): Bacteria > Bacillati > Actinomycetota > Actinomycetes > Mycobacteriales > Nocardiaceae > Rhodococcus > Rhodococcus sp. PD04. Next base: position 1,183,797 of record NZ_CP142143.1, read on the forward strand.
GGGCGACATGTCGCTCGTCGGCCCGAGACCACCGCTCGAATGCGAGGTCGCCCGGTACGGAGAGGACGGCGCGGCGCGGCGGTTGTTCGTCAAACCTGGGCTGACGGGACTGTGGCAGGTCAGCGGACGCAGCAATCTGTCCTGGGACGAATCGGTACGGGCCGATCTGCGGTACGTCGAGAACTGGACCTTCATGCTCGACCTGTCCATCCTGCGTCGCACGATTCGAGCCGTTCTCAGCGGCGACGGCGCATATTGAGAAGGACCGCGTAGAGACAACCGCGTAGAGACAACCGCGTAGAGACAACCGCGTAGAGACAACGGTGGAGTCCGACCCCTCGCGGATTCCACCCTCCGAGGCCGGCGCCGACGATCAGGCGGGATCGTCGGCGCCGGTGCGTCTACATGGGGTTTTCGTCCCGTATGGAATATGGAGGGGTGCCGTCCGATCGAGAACCCCGACGCTGGCTGTGGCCGGTGGTCCTGCTCAGTGCGCTCGTCGCCGTCGTCTTCGTGGCGGTCGAGTCCGCGCTGCACTCACCCCGGCGGCCTTCCGTCGAGATCCCCGACGGTGTTCCGCCGGCACCCGGCCTGCCCGTTCCGCCCATCGACGTGAACGGCCCCGGCCGCACAGCGGCGCAGCTCGCCGACTGGGCCGAATCACAGTCCCGCGAGTTGGGCATCCCCACCACTGCCCTCGAGGCGTACGGGCACGCGGCGGCCGTCCTGACGGTCAGCACCCCCGGGTGCGGCCTGTCGTGGACGACCCTCGCCGGCATCGGCAACGTGGAGAGCAGTCATGGCCGGTTCGGCGGTGCCTCCCTCGGGCCCGACGGCGGCGTCTCCCCGCCCATTCGGGGTGTCCCGCTCGACGGCACCCGGGGCAACGCCGAGATCCGCGACACCGACGGTGGCCGCCTCGACGGCGACCCGGTGCTCGACCGGGCGGTCGGGCCGATGCAGTTCATCCCCGAGACCTGGGAACGGTGGGGTGTCGACGCGAACGGCGACGGCATCGCCGACCCCGACAACATCGACGATGCGGCCCTGACCGCGGGTCGCTATCTGTGCGACCGCGGGGGCGACCTGACCACCGCGGAGGGCTGGACGAACGCCCTGATGGCCTACAACCGCTCCACCGAATACCTGATGCTCGTCCGCGACCGTGCCGCCGCCTACGGCGTGGGAGTGCGGCCGTAGACCACACCGCGCCGGGCCTCGAGCGCGCCTGTGCCTCACGCGCAGGTCGCGACCGTTAGGCTGTCCCCAGCGTGCAGACACCGCAGCGTGACAGTCCATCGAAGGAGAATCAGCCAGTGGCCATCATTGAGCAGGTAGGAGCCCGCGAAATCCTCGACTCCCGTGGCAACCCCACGGTCGAGGTCGAGGTGCTGCTCGAGGACGGAAGTTTCGCCCGCGCTGCAGTGCCGTCGGGCGCCTCCACCGGCGAGCACGAGGCCGTCGAGCTGCGTGACGGCGGCGAGCGTTACCTCGGCAAGGGTGTCGAGAAGGCCGTCGAGGCCGTCCTCGCCGAGATCGGCCCGGCCATCATCGGCCTCGACGCCACCGAGCAGCGCACCGTCGACCAGGCACTCCTCGACGCCGACGGCACCCCCGACAAGGGCCGCCTCGGCGCGAACGCCCTGCTCGGCGCGTCGCTCGCCGTCGCGAAGGCCGGCGCGGAGTCGTCCGGACTCGAGCTGTTCCGCTACATCGGCGGCCCGAACGCCCACATCCTCCCCGTGCCGATGATGAACATCCTCAACGGTGGCGCCCACGCCGACACGGGCGTCGACGTCCAGGAGTTCATGGTCGCCCCGATCGGCGCCCCGACCTTCAAGGAATCCCTCCGCTGGGGTGCCGAGGTCTACCACTCCCTCAAGTCCGTGCTCAAGAGCAAGGGCCTGGCCACCGGTCTCGGCGACGAGGGCGGCTTCGCCCCCGACGTCGCGGGCACCAAGGCCGCGCTCGACCTGATCAGCGAGGCCATCGGCAAGACCGGCCTGAAGCTGGGCAGCGATGTCGCGCTCGCACTGGACGTCGCGGCCACCGAGTTCTACACCGAGGGCACCGGCTACAAGTTCGAGGGCAAGAACCGCACGGCCGCCGAGATGGGCTCCTTCTACGCGGAGCTGCTCGGCCAGTACCCGCTGGTCTCCATCGAGGATCCGCTCAGCGAGGACGACTGGGAGGGCTGGGTCGCGCTCACCGAGGAGATCGGCGACCGGATCCAGCTCGTCGGCGACGACCTGTTCGTCACCAACCCGGAGCGTCTCGAGGACGGCATCGTCAAGGGCGCCGCGAACGCGCTGCTCGTGAAGGTCAACCAGATCGGCACCCTCACCGAGACCCTCGACGCCGTCGACCTCGCGCACCGCAACGGCTACAAGACGATGATGAGCCACCGGTCCGGCGAGACCGAGGACACCACCATCGCCGATCTCGCCGTCGCCGTCGGCAGCGGACAGATCAAGACCGGCGCGCCCGCCCGCTCCGAGCGTGTCGCGAAGTACAACCAGCTGCTGCGCATCGAGGAGTCCCTCGGTGACGTCGCTCGCTACGCCGGCGAGCTCGCCTTCCCGCGGTTCTCCGTCGAGGGCTGATCGCCGGCATGAGTCAGCGCGGTAGATCCCGTCCCGGAGCGAGGCGCACCCGCACCGAGGGTGTGTCGGGCGTCCGGCGTCCGGGCCGGGTCCGGCCCACGGGATCTACCGCCCCGGCCGAACACGCGGCCGAGAACGCGGGTGCGCGGCCCGCCGGCCGCGAGGACCCCGTTCATTCGTCGCCCGGTCGCGGCCGGCCCGGTGGTTCGGGGCGAGCCCGCCCCACCAGGGTCGGCGCGCCCCGCGACTCCCGACGTACCCGCACCGAACGCACCGTCCTGGGCCTGTCCACCGGCCGCGCCGTGGTGCTCGCCCTCGTCGTGTGCGGTCTCGCCCTCACCCTCGCCGTGCCGCTGCGCACCTATGTGAGCCAGCGTTCCGAAGCCGAGCAGCTCGCCGCCGAACGCGTGCAGCTCGAACAGGAGATCGCGGCGCTCGAGGAACAGAAGGCCCGCATGGAGGATCCGGCCTGGGTCCGCGCCCAGGCCCGCGAGCGACTGCGGTTCGTCGTCCCCGGCGACATTCCCTACCAGGTACAACTCCCGGGCGATGCCCCGCCCGAACGCGAGGAGCGCGAACCGGAGCGGCCGACGACCGGCGCCTGGTACAGCGACCTGTGGTTGTCGGTCTCAGAACCGGCACCCGAACCCGAGCCCGAACCCGTGCCGCAGCAGATGCCTGTGGCACCCCCAGAACCAGGAGATGTTCCCGGGTGACCGATCACGTCACGCAAGAAGACCTCGACGCCGTCGCCGCCCAGCTCGGGCGCGAACCCCGCGGTGTCCTGGCCATCGCCTACCGTTGCCCCGACGGTGCGCCCGGAGTGGTGAAGACCGCGCCCAAGCTGCCCGACGGCACGCCCTTCCCGACGCTCTACTACCTCACCGACCCGCGCCTCACGGCCGAGGCGAGCCGGCAGGAATCCGCCGGGGTCATGAAGGAGATGACCGAGCGTCTCGGCACCGACGAGGAGCTGGCGGCGGCCTACCTGCGCGCCCACGAGTCGTACCTGGCCGAACGCGACGCGATCGAGTCGCTCGGCACCGACTTCACCGGCGGCGGCATGCCCGAACGCGTCAAGTGCCTGCACGTGCTGATCGCGCACTCCCTGGCGAAGGGGCCGGGCGTCAACCCGCTCGGCGACGAATCCGTCGCACTCGCCGCCGATGCCGGCCTGCGTGGCACGGCGATCCCCGCCGACTGGCCCACCTACGCCGAGCTGCGCGGAGAAGAGCAGTGAGGGTCGCGGGAATCGACTGCGGCACCAACTCCATCCGCCTGCTGATCGCCGACATCGCGGAGGACGGCAGCCTCACCGACGTCACCCGCCTCATGAAGGTCGTGCGGCTCGGGCAGGGTGTCGACGCCACCGGTCGTCTCGCACCCGAGGCGATCGAACGCACGCGGGTCGCGCTGGTGGAGTACGCCGACCTGATCCGCGAGACCGGCGCCACCGCCGTCCGCATGGTCGCCACCTCGGCCACGCGCGACGCGAGCAACCGCGAGGACTTCTTCGCGATGACCCGCGAGGTGCTCGGTGCCGTCATCCCCGGCGCCGAGGCCGAGGTCATCACCGGCGACGAGGAGGCGCGCCTGTCCTTCGCCGGTGCTGTCGGCGAACTCGACTCCGCGCGCGGGCCTTTCGTCGTCGTCGATCTCGGCGGTGGGTCCACCGAGGTCGTGCTCGGCGACGCCGACGGCGTGCACGCCGCCTATTCCACCGACATCGGCTGCGTCCGGCTGACCGAGCGGTGCCTGCACGACGATCCGCCGACCGCCGAGCAGGTCGCTGCGGCACGGGAGGTCGCGGCGGACAAGATCCGCGAAGCGCTCGAGCAGGTGCCGGTCGAGCAGGCGCACACCTGGGTGGGTGTCGCGGGCACCATGACCACCCTCGCCGCGCTCGCCCTCGAACTCGACGAGTACGACTCCGAGAAGATCCACCTGTCGTCGGTGCCGTTCGACCGCCTGCGCGAGGTGTGCGACGGTCTCGTCGCCGCGACCCGCGAGAAGCGCGCGGCGCTCGGCCCGATGCATCCCGGCCGCGTCGACGTCATCGGCGGCGGCTCGATCATCACCACGGTCCTCGCCGAGGAACTCGGCCGCCGAGCCGGCATCACCGAGCTGGTCGTGAGCGAGCACGACATCCTCGACGGCATCGCCCTGTCCGTCGCCCGCTAGTTCTCCGATCGGTGTGGGGTCCGTCCCGTTTCGGGGCTCGATCCACACGGAGCGGAGAATGTGTGGTTGACTGTGTGTCAGGTCGAAGTTTTTGTTCGCGTCTAGTCCACGCTCGCAAATCCTTGTTGCGGGCGGTTGGTTCTTCTTTCGGAAGTCACCGCATGTGATGGCGGCCTCGCTCCACCGAACACTCGGTCGAGTTCGAGTACACGAAAGAAGGAGACAGACATGGCACAGGGAATCGTAAAGTGGTTCAACGCCGACAAGGGATTCGGCTTCATCGCCCCCGAGGACGGCAGCGCTGACGTGTTCGCGCACTACTCGGAGATCCAGTCGGGCGGCTACCGCAGCCTCGACGAGAACCAGCGCGTGAGCTTCGAGATCGGCCAGGGCGCCAAGGGCCCCCAGGCCACCGGTATCACCGTGATCTGATTCGATCTCCCGTCCCCGCAGGGGATATGAGACGACATCGGGCCCGCCTCGTTATTCGAGGCGGGCCCGATGCATGTCCACAGGTCGCTCAGAGTGCTCCGCAATCCGACGACGGTGCAGCACCGGCGAAGCGGCCGTCGAGGAAGTCCAGCGCACCCGGCAGGCCGATCACGGCGGCGGTGATGTGATCCGGGCTCGGCACGAGTTCGGTCCGCACCGGCACCCCGGCGTCGCAGTACCTACGCAGGGTCGTGGAGATCGCATCGAGGGGGATCAGCACGTCGGTCGGTGAATGCCACTCGTACACCGGGGCATTCGGTACCGTCGGAACCTTCTCGACGCTGTTCTCCATCAGCACCTCCTGCACGGTCGGGCTGTCGAGCAGGGCGAGACCCACCGCGGCGTCGGCGACGTCGGCCATGCTGCGACCGGCACCGGCGAGCAGGATCTCGTTGGTGCACGCGTTGGCGATACGGTCGCGCAGTTCCTGTCCCACACCGTTGAGCTGCTCGGTGATCGGCATACGGTCCGGGTACTCACGTTCGAGGCCGAGGGCGGCCGCCATCGCCAGTCCGAAGGCAGGGTGTGCGGATTGGCCGAGTTCCCTGGCCATCTCGCCGATGTCCATCGGGACGCCGCCGTAGGCGGAGCCGACGATCGGGATCTCGGGCGCGTAGGTCGGGGCGAGTGCCGCCGCCATCGCCGTCGCCATCCCGCCGCCGGAGTAGCCGGCGATGCCGACCGGGCTGTCGGCGAGCTCGAGCGGGGCGTAGCGTTGCGCGGCCCGGATGCCGTCGAGGGTGATCTGCCCGCCGACCTTCGCGGCACCGTAGGCGCTGTTCGGTCCGAGATGGTCGGGAACGGCCAGCGACCAGCCGCGCTGGATCGCGATGAGCAGACCGGGGGATTCCCGGATCCCTCGCAGCGGGTTCGGCGCGTACAGCGCGGTCGACGGCGCGCACTCGAGACCGAGCGCGTTGATGATCGCCTGGTACGAGACGAGCGGACGACCCGGCGCCCCACCCTGAGGGGACAGCACGGTCGTCACGGCGGAGATCGGTTCGCCGGCGGAGTTCGTCGACCGGAACTTCAGCTGGACGGCGTCGGTGCCGGGGAATCCGAGCGGCGGCGGAACGACGCGTGCGGCGAGGACGTCACCGGGCTGCCGGTCGGCGATGTCGTCGGGGGTGCTGTAGAAGGAGTCGTTCACGGACGCGGGGTAGACGATGCCCTCGGCCTGTGCGGAGGGCGCGGCCACCAGACTCGGCGTCGCGGCCAGGGCTACGACGGCCACCGCGGTGGCGAGTCGCCCGATCAGTGGTCGTGCGGTCGTGAAGCGCATCCATGGTCCTTCTCTTCGAGCCCGGTCCACCACCCGGCTGTCCGCTTTGTACTTGTCTCCCCGCAGGATGTCGGCCGGAAATCGAGGTGCGTTACAGCCCGGGCGAGGAGCACACTCGAAGTCGGATCCGAGGAGGTCGAGGGGCAATGAGGATCGAACCTTACACGGCCGAACGACGAAGCGACGTACTCGATCTCTCCCTCCGGGCGTGGCGTCCCGTCCTCGGGCTGTACCGGCCTTCGTCTACGAGGGGACAGGATACGAACGCCGTCCCGTCGCACGGTACTTCGAGAACCTCGCGCCCCGGCGCGGTGGTGGACAGTCGTGAACGCTAATGTGATCCCCACGCCCCTATAGCCCAATTGGCAGAGGCAGCGGACTTAAAATCCGCCAAGTGTGGGTTCGAGTCCCACTGGGGGCACAGGGCCGGGGTCGTCCCCGATGCATCCGCTACCTCTCTCGCCATCCGCTACAGCAATTGCCGTAGCGGATAGCGAATCTTGTAGCGGATGTACTGGTGGCGAACAGTTCGGCCGGTGACTATCCCGAGGGCAACCTCCGTTGCGCCTCGTGTCGTGACCGGTGCAGGACCTCCATGAGCTCGTGTTCGAGCGCCACGAACTCGCTCGACGCGCACGCCTCCAGGGTTCGGGGTCGGGGCAGGTGCACGCGTACCTCGTGCCGGACCCGCGCCGGTCGCGGACCGAGGACGACGACCCGATCGGACAACAACACCGCCTCGCGCACGTTGTGCGTCACCATCAGCACTGTCCACCGGTGCTGCTGCCACACCTGTTGCAGCCACAGCTGCATCTCGGTGCGGGTGAGCGAATCCAGGGCGCCGAACGGCTCGTCGAGCAGGAGCACGTCGCGCCCCTGCAGCACCGTGCGTGCGAGCGACGCGCGTTGACGCATACCGCCCGACAGTTGGTGCGGGGCAGCGTCCTCGAAGCCTGCCAGGCCGAAGGTCGGCAGCAGTTCGCGGGCGCGGGCGCGAGCGTCGGATCGTTGCACACCCTGCACCTCGATACCGAGGGTGCAGTTGTCGAGTACCGTCCGCCACGGGAACAGCAGATCCTTCTGCGGCATCAGCGCGACCCGCCCGGGTGCCGCGGGGGAGTCGCCGACGAGAACCTCTCCGGCGTCGGGCTGTTCGAGTCCCGCGACGATCGAGAACAGCGTCGACTTGCCGCACCCGCTCGGCCCGATGAGGGACACGAACTCGCCGGGCTCCACAGCACAGTCGATGCCGTCGATCACCGCCCGGTCGCCGTACGACTTGTGGACCGAGGCCACCGTCACCGCATTCATCTCTCACCCCTCGTGAGCGCCCACGGCGCGACCACCCGTTCGACGACGAACGTCAGCGCGTACAACAGGAGTGACAGAGCAGCGGTCACCACTACGGCAGCGAGCACGAGATCGGTGCGGAACGAGTTCTTCTGCGTGCTCATGTAGATGCCCAGACCGGATGTCGCGCCGACGTATTCCGCGAACACCGCACCCACTACGGCGTAGGTGATGCCGATCCGCAGGGCGGTGAAGAAGCGGGGGAGCGCGGACGGCAGGCGCACGTAACGGAACTGCTGCCACCGCGACGCGCCCATACTGCGCAGCAACGCGCCCGCCTCCCGGTCGGCCGCCGCGAACCCTTCGAGCAGCCCGATCGCGACGGGGAAGAACGTCACCAGCGCGATGACGAGGATCTTCGGCAGCAGTCCGAAACCGAACCAGATGATCATCAACGGCGCGATCGCGATGATCGGCAGGGTCTGCGACACCACGAACAACGGCACGAGTGCCCGCCGCAACCACGGCGAGAAGTCCACGACGATCGCGAGGGCCCACGCCAGTGCCAGCGACACGGCGAACCCGACGAGCGTGACCTGCAGTGTGGACCAGGCGTGCCCGGCGATGTCGACGCGATGCGCCCATCCCTGTGTGAGGACGCGCGCGGGAGAGGGCAGCACCTGCGGTCGGATACCGCTCACCACGACGTATGTCTGCCAGATCCCGACCAGCACCCCGGCGACGAGCAGGGAGGGTAGGAATCGACGTGCGTGGCCGGTGTCAGCGGTCTTCGAGGTAGTCATCGGTGACATAGGTCGACCAGTCCGGCTCGGTGGTCAACGGGCTGCCGTCGGGGCCGGACAGCACGCCGTTCTCGTAGAGGAATCGGGCGTAGCCCGACCATTTCCCGGCGTCGAGGACCCCGACGGCGCCGGCGGCGTCGCGCATGTAGTCGGCGGCGAGCATGCGCTGGCTCTCGTAGACGAGTTCCTCGTCGGGGAAGGCCCCGGGATTCGCCTCGATCAGCGCCCGTGCCCCGCGATCGGGGTCGTCGGCTGCGATCCGGTAGCCCTGGTGCAGAGCCTGCACGAAAGCGCGCGCCTGCTCCGGGTTCTCCGACATCCAGTCCTCGTTGCCGTCGACGACGATCGCGTACGCATCGGGGAAGCCGTGGTCGGTGAAGCCGAAGTACCGCATGGGCAGTCCGCGGTGTTCGGCCTCGAGACCCTCCCACGCCAGGTACGACACGGTGAAGTCGGCGGTCGACGAGTAGACCGCCTCGTACGACGACGTCCCGAGCGTCACGCTCTCGAACTCACCGCGACCACCATCGTTGCGGATCACCTCGGCGAGCATCTCGTCCTCGCCGGGGTTCGCGAAGCCCGCGAAGGTCTTGCCGTCGAGATCCGCGGGCCGCGTGATCTCGGCGTTGTCGGCCCGCACGGCGATTCCCGTCGCCCAGTGCTGCAGCGGTGCGAGGACCGCGACGGTCCGGGAACCCGCAGCTCTGGCGATGGTCGACGTGGCGTGCGTGGAGATCCCGAACTCGGCGCTACCGGCGTCGACGAGGGTGTCGGGCGTCGCGTTGTTGTACGGCAGGATCTCGACGTCGAGACCCGCCTCGGCGAACAGGCCCTCCTGCTGCGCCACGTACAGGCCGGTGTGGTTGGTGTTGGGCGTCCAGTCCAACGCGAATCGGATGGTGTCGCTCCCGGAATCGGACGAGCACCCGACGACCGCGGAGAGTGCGGCGACGAGGGTGATCAGTCCGGCGAGAGTCCGCCGCGCGTTCACTGCGCCGGCAGGGGACGGATCGATGTGGGGGCAGGCACGGTCATATCGGGACATCCCTTCGTCAGCATTACCTGATCAGGTTCGACGGGTGTGATCTCAGCCCCGCTCGTGCGGAGCACCCCGTGTCACGGGCGACCCTAGCACCATGCCCTCCGGGATCACCGGGGCGGCCGCAGAACGGAAGATGTGACCCGAAGTTACGGAAATGCCCAGGTCGGGACGTCACCCTCACATTTCACCCGTAACGGAAGGGTCGAAGGTCCCGACTATTCGAGTGATCGTCCCTGTCACCTCCCCCCCGACGACAGGGGCCATCGGTCTGCGCACGTCTCCCCCTGGCGTGGACGATGAAGGGCCCGTCGGTGAACTCCGACGGGCCCTTTCTTCTGTCGTTTCCGTGGACCCGACTCCCGCAGCGGTGTTCAATACGCACGAACCGATCGGGGGATGGGGAATGCGCGCAATGATGGGTGCCGCACTGGCTGCGGCAGTGATGGGAAGTGTGCTCACGGCGCCGGTGGTGTCGGCGGAGACGAGCGGACGCACCGAAATGCCGTATGACTCGTCGGCGCCGCTGGCCGGCGAGGTGCTCGGGTCCGTGGTGTCGATACCCGCACCGCTACCGCCGGTGGCCGGACCGCGACCTGCCGCGTGCGACCGGCTGTCGTATCTGCGGTGGCGTTCGGCAGACGGACCGGAGAATTCGGCCGACGCCGACCGGATCCTCGTCGCCCAACCGGGAATCTTCGAGGGAGCGGGTGCATTCGAGAGCGTCGCGCGCAACACCGTCGTCGCGGCCGCGACTCGCGGTGCCCACATCGAGTTCTGGGCACTCGACCGGCGATCGAACTGCCTCGAGGACCACACCGGTACCCGGGCGGCATTGCGGACGGGTTCGCTCGACACCGCGACCGACTACTACTTCCACGGTGCCGAAGTGGACGGGCGACGATTCGCCGGCCACGCGAGCGGCGCCGACGTCGCATGGCTCTCGCATGTCGGTCTCGAACAGACGCTGCGCGACCAGTACGACCTGCTGCGTCACGAACTTCCCGACCCGGCGCTGCGGAAGCGGAAGGTGTTGTGCGGCGGGCATTCTCTCGGCGGTTTCATCACCGGCTACTTCGCGGAATGGGACTTCGACGGAGATCCCGCCACCACCGACGACGCAGGTTACAACCAGTGCGGCGGGTACTTCGCGCTCGATACGGTGATTGAGGCGGGCGCGCCGTTCCCGGGGCGGGGTGCCCTCCCGGATCTGCCCGACACGGTCTCGGCACCGCTCGATGCGATCTCCGGCTCCATCTCGACGGCATCGCCGGTGCTGGCACTTCCTGCGGTCATCAATCCCGAGACGACGAATCTGCTCGCACTCACGGGACTCGCCGCGCGATTGGACCCGGACAGCACCGACGGCATCGTCCCGCGCATGCCCGACAACCCGAACGTCGACTGGACGTTGCGCACTCTGTTGTCGGGGGACTACGCGATGTTCGCGACGGGCGACCCGGATGTGCGGACGTTGAACGCGACCAACGAGGCGGTGCTCGGTGCGATCCTCGACGACAATTCGCAACCGCTGGGATTCCTGCAGGCGAGCGTCGGATTCATCACCGGTGCGCCCGTGCGCGACAAGCTGTTTCCTGTTCCCGGCACGCCGGAGGTGCTCGGGTCGGGATTCTTCGGCGACGCGCCCAAGGCGTCGCCGGCGGTGTTCGCGGATCCGGGAGTCGTCTACCGGTGGCTCGACTACGACGAGGTGGGTACGGCGGCGTCGTCATCCGACGAGGCGCGGTACACCGATCGGGGGAGCGAGGTGACGTCGATCGCGGAGCTGGCGCGGAATCTGTCGGAGCCCCCACTGGATTTCACCGAGTGGTACTTCCCGTCGAAGCTTCCGTTCGACCTGGCGTCGGCAACCCGCTTCGAAGGTCATCTCCACCGCGACGGGGTCACCCGCAATCCTGTGGTGACGCTGGTGGCGAGCGGCGGGATCTCGTTGCCGGAGACGGACCATCCGAACGAACGCAGGTGGGTGCTGCCCGGATACAACCACATCGATGTACTCACTGCGGCCGCCGATCAGAACGACGGGCGGCCCGAGCAGGTGTCGCAGGCACTGGCCGACTTCGCGGCCGGGTGATGCGGATCAGGCGCCGCGCGCGGAGAAGATCGAGGAGTAGTCGTGGGGGGCGGTCACCTCTGCGACAGCGGCCACGTGCTCGATCTCGGCCTCGGCGTCGGGAGAGGTGGGGGCGAGAAAAAGAGGGTTGTCGAATTCTTTGTGCTGGCTCATGGCCATCCTTTCGGGGTGCGGCCGGGTAGACCCCGGCCGGGGGCAGTGCGAAGAAGAGGGGCCGCGGTACACGCGGCGGGGAACTCTCACGTCCGGTTCGGAACCTTCGGGCACCGAGGTGCGAGGTCGCTCATCATGTGCGAGCCGAACGATGACTCCACCCTACACCAGAAGGTTCCCGGAACGTTTGACCGGCGAGTCGCGTGGGAAGACACTCGGCATGGCTACCTACAGAGTGATCGACCCGACCGGGAACGTCGTGGATACCAAGGAGATCGAGAGCGCGGACGATGCGCACGCCTGGTTCGTCGACCAGCGCGCCGACAACAGCGAACTCGGCTGGCGCATGGAGGCGCAGAACGAGCAGGACGGTACCTGGCACTTCTTCGACGACACCGAAGGCACCTCGAAGTAGAAGTAGTCCTTGCAGCACCCCGTGAGAGCGGGGTGCTGCAAGCACCGGTCGGATACGGTGCGCAGCATCCGAACAGCGCGGTGCGGAGCGCCCGAACAGCGCGGTGCCGGTAGTCGTAACTACCGGCACCGCGCAGTTCAGGGGCTACTTCTTGAAAGCGTCCTTGACGTTCTCTACGGCATCCGAAACCTTGTCGCCTGCCTGCTTCAGACCGCTGGAGGTCTGGTCGCCGCGGCCCTCGGCTTCGAGATCACGATCGCCGGTCGCCTGACCGGTGTTCTCCTTGATCTTGCCGCCTGCTTCTTCTGCCTTGTGCTTTGCCTTGTCGACGAAGTCGGCCATGGGATCCTCCCGTGTCATCGAACGTTGCCCTGACGGAGTACCCGACCCGAACAGCCTGAAACCGAACACGACCGGCTCGTCCGTGTCAGACTTCGACACAGACAGCCAGGAGGAGACCGATGTCGCATCCCACCAGCTCCGGTCCCGAGAACAACGATCCGATCGGGGACGCTCCCGACGCCGATCCCGAGCTCGTCCGTGACGGGCCGGTGCAGCGCCGGCGTTCGGCAGGTGCGGTGATCGCCGCCGTCGCGGTGGTCGTCGTGATCGTCGTACTGCTCGTCGTCTTCCTCTGAGCAGCGTCTTCCTTCCGGCAGCGTTCCCCTGAACGGGGTGGGGATCACAACCAGTCGCGGCGCTTGAACAGCACGTACAGCACGATCGCAGACACCACCATGATCCCGACCCCGCTCATCAGTCCCCACCACTCGCCGACTCCGGGATAGGGCACGTTCATGCCGTACCAGCCGGTGACGGCGGTGGGGACCGCGATGATCGCGGCCCACCCCGTCAGTTTCTTCATGACGATGTTCAGGCGCGCGTCCTGCAGCGACAGGTTCGTCTCGAAGACGGTGTTCACCATCTCGCGCAGTGAGTCGGTCCACTCCGCGGCGCGCATCACGTGGTCGTAGAGGTCGTTGTAGGAGCTGTCGAGTTCGGGGTGGCGGTGGCTCTCGGCGCGGGTCCGCAGGACGGCGTTGACGACCTCGCGCATCGGCAACACGACCCGCCGGAGCTGCACGAGTTCCTTGCGGAGCCGGTAGACGCGTTGCTGGATCTGCCGGGTGGAGGCGCCGTCCTCGAAGAGGCAGTCCTCGAGGTCCTCTGCGGCGTCGTCGAGTTCCTGGATGGTCTCGAACTGCCCGTCGACGACCGTGTCGAGCAGTCCGTGGATCAGCGCGCCGGGCCCGTACTGCAGCAGGTCGGCGTTCTCGTCCCACCGGCGCACCACTTCGTCGATGTCGAACGGAGTGCCGCGGCGAACGGTGATGATGCCGCGAGGCAGGACGAAGGCGGAGATCCGCGTGGTGCGGAGCCGGGACTCGTGCGCCTGATCCTCGTCCTCGGAATCCGGGAACAGGTGTGTCGCGTAGACCGTCAGGAAGGTGTGGGTGGCGTAACGGGTGGCCTTCGTGCGCTCGCCGTGCGCGAGCGAATCCTCGACCGCATACGGGTCGAGGTTCCATTCCTCGGCGAGTTCGAGCAGAGCCGTGTGCTCGGGATCCCACAGATCCACCCAGACGAGGGCCTCGGGATCGGCGAGATGCTCCGGGACGGCGGAGAGCGGGAACCCCTCGTCGACGAGTTTCCCCTGGGTCCACCGCCGGGTCCGGATGGAGTTGTCGTATCGGTTCGTCACCTCGGCAGTGTCCCCGAAATCGGCGGGCTTCACACCACGTTCCCGTGACGACCGGGCTCACACGACCGGGCGATGCGGCGTCTCCACCAGTCGCAACGCCTCGCGGACGAACTCGACGTCGATCTGCGGCCGATGGGCCGGCCACCGGCCCTGTTCGATCCGTTCCCGGATCGATGCGAGCGTGGAGATCACGTGCGGTCCGCCGTCGGTCAGGTAGCGCACCATCCCGCGCGCCGCGCACGCGTCGATCACGACGGCCAGGGTGTCCTCGGCCTCGTCGATGCGTCCGGCCGCGTGCAGGCAGGACGCGAGCAGGCGGTGGGCCTGCAGGTGGGCGCGGGGACGCGAGGCGGTGCGCTGCACCCACATCCGCGCCCATTCGACGGCCTGTTCCGCCGCGCCGGGTTCACCGCTGTCGCTGAGCAGCCGGATCGCGGTGGCGTCCTCGATCTGGAGGGTGATCTCGACGGTTCCGTCCGGATGGGGTGTGGTTTCCTCCGGCATCGTGCGGGTCGGCGTTCCGGGTGCCATGAGCCCGAGCCGGACCTGCTCGTTCTCGAGGCGTGCCCGCAGGCGCGGCAGTCCGTGCAGGGCCGCGACCCGCAGTCCTTCGGCGAGCAGGGCGACGGCGGCATCCCGGTTTCCCTGCAGCATCTTCAGGCGGGCAGCGGTACCGAAACGGGCGATGAGGAAATCCGTTCCGCCGCCTTCTATTCCGAGCAGGTTGCTCTCGTCGAGCAGTGCCTCGGCCTCGGCGATCCGTCCCTGTTCGTAGAGCAGTTCCCCGAGCATGGCAGCGGCGAGGCGCCCTCCGTGGGTGTGGACCCCGCCGTTGCGCCGTGCTCGGCGCAGCGCTGTGCGGAAGTACTTCTCGGCCGCGGCGACGTCGAGTCGTTCGTTCGCGGCGATACCGCACAGGCACTGACCGTAGATCGACGCGAAGGGCCCGCGGGTCTCGCGGTGATAGGGCTCCGCCCATTCCTGCCGCCGGATCGCGGAGGCGAAATCGAAGCGGAAGATGTCGGCGTACGACGCGAAGTCGGCTGCGGCCGCCACCACCCACGGGTGCACGGACGTCGGATCCTCCAGACACGGCGCGATGAGTTCGTAGATACCGTCGATGCGGTCGGAGTTCATCAGGACCGACGCCTCGACAGCGTCCGCCTCGATGCGGAGTGCTTCGACGTCGTAGCCGTCCGGCACCCCACGATCGAGCAGTTCCCGCACTGCCGCGAGGGTTCTGCGGCACCGGTCCAGTCGCAGCAGCGCACTGTTCGCCCAGGCCTGCGCGAGCAGCAGGCGCGGATCGTTTACGACGGCCCTCGGCGGCAGTTTGTCGATCAGGGCGAGCAGCGTGGCGATGTGGCCGTGCTCCATCAGGTACATGCCGTCGTCGGCGAGCAGGTCGACGGCGAAGTCGGTGTCGTCGGCGGCGAGGGCGTGGTCGACGGCCTCCTGCAGCATGCGGTTGCGGGCGAACCAGTCGGCGGCGGTGCGGTGCAGGTCGGCGACCTTGTCGGGATGGTCGCGTTCGAGACGCCGCCGCAGGAAGTCGAGGAACAGGTGGTGATAGCGGAACCACACGCGTTCGTCGTCGACATGGCGTAGGAACAGGTCGCGTTCCTCCGCCTCCTCGAGCATCGCCTGGCTGTGCGGATCGCCCGTGAGTGCCGCGGCGAGTCCGCCGCTGATCGATTCGGTGATGCTGGTCGCGAGGAGGAACTCGTACATCCGGGGTTCGAGGCCGGCCAGGACGTTGTCGGCGAGGAACTCACCGATCGCGTGGTGCCGGCCGGTGATGTTCTCGATGAGCCACGACGGATCGTCGCTGTCGCGCAAGGACAACGATGCGAGTTGCAGGGCCGCGGCCCACCCTTCCGTGGTGCGAGTGAGATCCTCCACGTCCTCGGGGTCGAGGTCTATCCCGCCGATGTCGCGCAGGAAGGCGTCGGATTCGTCCACGCCGAATCGCAGTGCCGTCGAGTCGATCTCGACCAGTTCGTCGCGAACCCGCATGCGGCTGAGCGGAAGTCCCGAACGGTTGCGGCTCGTCACCACGATCTGCAGGTGATGGCATCCGCGGTCGAGCAGGAACTCGAGGGCGGCGACGGTCTCCTTCGACGTGACACGGTGCCAGTCGTCGATCACCAGTGTCGCCGCGGTGTCGGTGCGGTGCAGTTCGTCGATGAGGGTGCACAGCACGTACCGTTCGGCCTCGTCGCCGTGCGCGTCGAGGATCTGTCCGAGCTCGCGCGCGAGAACGGGCCGGATCTGTTTCATGGCCTCGACGAGGTGCGCGAGGAACCACAGGACATTGTTGTCGTCGCTGTCCACCGTCAACCACGCGACCGGCACTCCGTCGGCGGCGAGCACGTTGCGCCACTGCGCCGCGAGGGTGGACTTGCCGAAGCCGGTGGGGGCGTGGATGGCGATGAGGCGGCGTCGTCCCCCCGCCCGCAGGAACGAGATCAGACGGCTGCGTTCGATCAGGGGACGGGACGTCGAGGGCGGCCGGAACCTGGTCGACGGTGCGGTGGACGGACCGGTGCGTCCGGAGATCGTGGACGACGGGCCGGAGACCGTGGAGGCCGGCCCGGTGACCGGTGGCGCCGAACGTGGCGGGAACGGGCCGGACGGCGGTGACCCGGGCAGCGCCATCTCGTCGATCGGCAGGTTGTGGGCGCGCTGGACGTCGCGGAGCAGATCGCCGAACTCGGCGGCGGTCTGCGGCCGGTCCTCGGACTCGGTCGCCATGCCGCGCTCGAGGACCTCGCACACGTCGTCGGGGATGCCCTCGCCGCGCAGGTCGGGGACGGGCTCGGAGGTGATGCGCACGAACTGCGCGACGATCTTCTCGCCCTCCTTCCGCTCGAAGGCGGCGTGACCGGTGATCGCCGCGAACAGGGTCGCGGCGAGGCCGTAGACGTCGGCGGCCGGAGTCGGTGCGTGCCCGCGCAGCACCTCGGGTGCCGTGAACGCAGGGGAGCCGGTGATCTCACCGGCGGTGGTGCGGAAGCCGCCCCCGATGCGGGCGATCCCGAAGTCCGTCAGTTGAGGCTCGCCGTACTCGGTGAGCAGGATGTTGCCGGGCTTGATGTCGCGGTGCAGGACGTCGGAACGATGCGCCGTCTCGAGTGCACCGGCGACCTTCACCCCGATCCGGACGGCCTCCGGCCAGGTGATCGGTCCGTGCCGCCGGATACGGGTGTCGAGGGAGTCGTGTGGGTGGTAGTGCATCACCAGATAGGGCAGGCCCGTGTCCGTCGCGCCGGCCTGCAGCACGGTGACGATGTTGGG
Source organism: Rhodococcus sp. PD04 (assembly GCF_035918275.1). Classification (NCBI taxonomy): domain Bacteria; kingdom Bacillati; phylum Actinomycetota; class Actinomycetes; order Mycobacteriales; family Nocardiaceae; genus Rhodococcus; species Rhodococcus sp. PD04. The sequence goes on from NZ_CP142143.1 coordinate 1,201,149, forward strand.
GTGGGCGGAGAGTCGTCCCATCGCGCGTTGCTCGCGCAGGAAGCGTTCGAGATCGGCGGGTTCGGGAGAGCGGCGCAGTACCTTCACCGCGACGTCGCGGTCGAGTTCTGCCTGCCGGCAACGATAGACGACACCGAAGCCGCCGCGGCCGATCTCCACAGCGTCGGTGAAGCCGGCATCGTGCAGCGCGCGCACGATGTCGGTCTCTGCGACGTCGACAATCGGCGCGCGCTGAGTGGCGGCCGGATCGTTCTCGGTCATCGGCGCAATCACCTCGGGAAGCCGTTTCCCCAGGATAGTCTCGAAATGTGCACGCCCGCTGCAGATCGTGCGTCGCCCCTGGTCTAACGTGGTCCGGCCGGACCACGGTGCCTCACCGGGAACGGACGAAACGACACTGCGACCAGAAGTGGGACATAGATGAAGAAGACTCTCGCGGCGCTGTTCGGTGCAGGTGTGGTCCTGCTTGCGGCGGCGTGTGGATCCTCGGACGGATCCGACTCGGCCGAGGAGACCACCACCACGACGACCACCTCGGCTTCGGCGGAGGCCGGCACCACGGGCACCAGCGTCGAACTCGGCAAGAGCTACGAGGAGAACTGCGAGGCTCTGCTGCCCTACCTCGACGAGCTCGAGGAGTGGGGCCAGGACCGCGCGGCAGCGGCCCAGGCCGTCGCCGACGCCCAGCAGCAGCTCCCGGCCTGGCAGGACCTCAGCGAGGAGGAGCAGGCCGACACCCTGCGTGCCATCGAGAACGCCGGAAAGGGCGAGTGCTGACGGTCGAGTGTTGATCGACGAGTTGTACGACAGGTTGAGGCGCTTCCCGGATGTGGAAGCGCCCAACCTGTTCGCCGTCGACGGGGCCGATCGTCTGCTCCTCGACGAAGCCGCCTCCGCGCTGGAATCCGCGGCGCCCGGCACGGTCGTGGTCGTCGACGACCAGTACGGCGCCCTCACACTGGGTGCGGCCGTCCGGTTCGGCGCGGAGCGGATCCGGGTGCACCAGGACTCGGTGGTGGCCGAACGTGCCCTGGCCGCGAACGCCGAACGCGAGGGTTTCACCGACCGCTACCGTTCCTGCGGACTCGACGCGGATCTGCTCGCCGGTACCCGGGTGGTGCTGCTGCGTCTTCCCCGCTCGCTCTCGGCGCTGACCGAGATCGCCGAGACCGTGGCCCGCCACGCCGACCCCGAGGTCGTCGTGTTCGCCGGTGGCCGCGACAAGCACATCGGCCTTGCGATGAACGACGTCCTCGCTGCGTCCTTCGCCGAGGTGCGCGCGTCGCGGGGACGGCAGAAATCGCGGGTGCTCACCGCGCGCGGAGCCACCCCCGGACCGGCCTCGTATCCCGTCCGCGAGCGGCTCGACGAACTCGACCTCACCGTCGTCGCGCACGGAGCTGCCTTCGCCGGCCCGCGCCTCGACATCGGCACCCGTTTCCTCCTCGAACACTTCCCGAACCTCGACGCGGACGCGCGGCTCGCGGTGGACCTCGGCTGCGGCACCGGCATCCTCGCCGCGATGCTCGCCCGGCAGCTGCCCGCCGTCCGGGTGATCGCGACCGATCAATCCGCCGCCGCCGTCGCCTCCGCCGCGGAGACGGCCGCCGCGAACGGGCTTGCCGACCGGATCGACACGCTCCGCGACGACGCTGCGAGCTCGGTCGCCGCCGGGTCGGTCGACCTCGTGGTGTGCAATCCGCCCTTCCACATCGGTGCCGCCGTGCACACCGGCGCGGCCCGCAAGATGTTCGACGCCGCGGCCCGGATCCTCCGCCCGGGAGGACAGATGTGGACGGTCTACAACCGGCACCTCGACTACCGCCCCGCGCTGGCGGGCATCGTCGGACCGACCCGCGTCGAGGGCCGCAACCGCAAGTTCACCGTGACCCGGTCGGTGCGGAGCCGGTAGAGTCCGTTTCGTCCGAGCTTTCTCGACGAAACGGGAACTCGTGAGGTCACTGCCTCGTTGAACGGACAGAAGCGACCACGAGAAGGGAAGTGCACGGTGCGCACCACCAGTAACCCGGTGTTCCGCAACCTGCCCAAGCAAGAGGGCGGCGGATACGCCACGTTCGGCTCTGCGACAGCGGGCGCCGCGCAGGTCACCCAGCAATTCGGTCAGCCGCAGACGGATCCGTGGGCACGCCCCACCGACCAGCGGACGATGACCATCGACGACGTCGTCACCAAGACCGGCATCACGCTCGGTGTGCTCACCGTGTCGGCACTCATCTCCTACGTGCTGGTCAACTCCAACGTCGGTCTGGCGGCTCCGTTCGTCATCGGCGGCGGTCTGATCGGTCTCGTCCTGGTGCTGGTCGCGACGTTCGGCCGCAAGATGGACAACCCGGCGATCGTCCTCGCCTACGCGGTGGCGGAAGGCTTCTTCCTCGGCGCGCTGTCGTTCATGTTCACCGACATCACGTTCGGTGGCGCAGGCGGCGCGACTCTGATCGCGCAGGCCGTCCTCGGTACCTTCGGTGTGTTCTTCGGCATGCTCGTCGTGTACCGCACCGGTGCCATCCGCGTCACGCCGCGCCTGACCCGCATGATCGTCGGCGCCCTCGTCGGTGTCCTGGTCCTGGCGCTGGGCAACCTGATCGCCGGCTTCTTCATCGACGGTGGCCTGGGTCTGCGCGACGGCGGCCCGATCGCCATCATCTTCAGCCTCGTGTGCATCGGCATCGCGGCGTTCAGCTTCCTGCTGGACTTCGACTCCGCCGATCAGCTGATCCGCGCACAGGCTCCGGAGAAGGCTGCCTGGGGCGTCGCCCTCGGCCTGACCGTCACCCTGGTGTGGCTGTACGTCGAGATCCTGCGACTGCTCAGCTACTTCCAGAACGACTAGCAGAACGCCACGAAGACCCCGGGCCACGGTCCGGGGTCTTCGTCGTTTCGCGGAGGTCGTTTCCCGGGGTGTACACCGTCACCCTGCCGGAAAGTCACGACGTGGGAACATGGAGTCATGCGCATTGCGGATTCCGTCATCGACCTCATCGGAAACACCCCCCTCGTCAAGCTCAACACGGTGGTGAAACCCGGATCGGGGCTCGTAGCGGCGAAGATCGAATACCTCAATCCCGGCGGCAGCTCCAAGGACCGCATCGCGGTGAAGATGATCGATGCGGCCGAAGCCTCGGGCGAACTGAAGCCGGGTGGGACGATCGTCGAGCCCACCTCCGGTAACACCGGCATCGGCCTGGCCCTGGTCGCGCAGCAGCGCGGCTACAAGTGCGTGTTCGTGTGTCCCGACAAGGTCGGCGAGGACAAGCGCAACGTGCTGCGGGCCTACGGCGCCGAGGTGGTCGTGTGCCCGACCGCCGTCCCGCCGGAGCACCCCGACAGCTACTACAGCGTCTCCGACCGTCTCGCCCGCGAGCTCCCCGGCGGCTGGAAGCCCAACCAGTACTCCAACCCGGGTGGCCCGGCGAGCCACTACGAGACCACCGGCCCGGAGATCTGGAACGACACCGACGGCAAGATCACGCACTTCGTCGCGGGCGTCGGCACCGGCGGCACCATCTCGGGCACCGGCCGGTACCTCAAGGAGGTCTCCAACGGTGCGGTGAAGGTCGTCGGCGTCGACCCCGAGGGCTCTGTGTACTCGGGCGGCACCGGCCGGCCGTACCTCGTCGAGGGTGTGGGTGAGGACTTCTGGCCCTCCGCCTACGACCCGTCGATTCCCGACGAGATCATCGCCGTCTCCGACGCCGACTCGTTCGAGATGACCCGTCGCCTCGCCCGCGAGGAGGGCCTGCTCGTCGGTGGCTCGTGCGGCATGGCCGTCGTCGCCGCGCTGCAGGTCGCCGAGCGTGAGGGCCCCGACGCGGTCGTCGTCGTGCTGCTGCCCGACGGTGGCCGCGGCTACATGTCGAAGATCTTCAACGACAAGTGGATGGCCAGCTACGGCTTCCTGCGCGCGCCGCTCGACGGCAAGCCCGACGACTCCACCGTCGGCGACGTGCTGCGCGGCAAGAGCGGCGACCTGCCCGACCTCGTGCACACGCACCCGTCCGAGACGGTGCGCGACGCCATCGAGATCCTCCGCGAATACGGCGTCTCGCAGATGCCGGTCGTGGGTGCCGAGCCGCCCGTCACCGCAGGTGAGGTGGCCGGTTCGGTCAGCGAGCGCGAACTGCTCAGCGCGGTCTTCGAGGGTCGCGCGCATCTCGCCGATCCGGTCGAGAAGCACATGAGCCCGCCGCTGCCGAACATCGGCGTGGGCGAGTCGATCGACGCCGCCACGAAGGCGTTCGGCGACACCGACGCGCTCATGGTGATCGACGACGGCAAGCCCGTCGGTGTAATCACCCGCCACGACCTGCTCGGATTCATCTCTCAAGGCCGATAGGACACAGATCTTCATGACAGACCAGAACCAGCACGGTTTCGCGACCCGCGCCATCCACGCCGGGTACGAGCCCGACCCCCAGACCGGTGCCGTCAACGTGCCGATCTACGCGTCCTCGACCTTCGCCCAGGACGGTGTCGGTGAGATGCGCAACGGCTTCGAGTACGCCCGCACCGGCAACCCCACCCGTCGTCCCCTCGAGGCGAACCTCGCCGCGCTCGAGAACGGCGCCTACGGCCGGGCGTTCGGCTCGGGCATGGCCGCCACCGACTGCCTGCTCCGTTCGGTGCTGCGTCCGGGCGACCACCTCGTCATCCCGAACGACGCCTACGGCGGCACCTTCCGTCTCATCGACAAGGTGTTCACGCAGTGGGGGATCGAGTACACCCCCGCCGCCGTCAACGACGCCGACGAGGTGCGCGCGGCCGTGCGCCCGAACACCAAGCTCGTGTGGGTCGAGACGCCCACCAACCCGCTGCTCAACATCGGCGACATCTCCGCGCTCGCCGACATCGCGCACGAAGGTGGTGCCAAGCTCGTCGTCGACAACACCTTCGCGTCGCCGTACCTGCAGCAGCCGCTCACCTTCGGCGCCGACGTCGTGCTGCACTCGACCACCAAGTACATCGGTGGTCACTCCGACGTCGTCGGTGGCGCACTGGTGACGAATGACGAGGAGCTCGACACCGCCTTCGCGTTCCTGCAGAACGGTGCGGGTGCCGTGCCGGGCCCGTTCGACGCCTTCCTCACGCTGCGCGGCATCAAGACGCTCGCGGTGCGGATGGAGAAGCACTCCGACAACGCCGAGAAGCTCGTCGACTTCCTGTCGGGCCACTCCGCCGTGAGCAAGGTGCTGTATCCGGGTCTCGAATCGCATCCGGGCCACGAGTACGCGGCCAAGCAGATGCGTCGCTTCGGCGGCATGATCTCCGTGCGCCTCGCCGGTGGCCGTCAGGCCGCGCTGGACTTCTGCAAGCGCACCGAGATCTTCACCCTCGCCGAGTCGCTCGGTGGTGTGGAGTCGCTCATCGAGCATCCGGGTGCGATGACCCACGCCTCCACCGCCGGGTCGCTGCTCGAGGTGCCCGAGGATCTCGTGCGGCTGTCGGTGGGCATCGAGGACGCCGCCGACCTGCTCGCCGACGTCGAACAGGCGCTCGGCTGACACACCGGCCGTAGAAGACACGAGAAGAAGGCGTCCGGGAGGGCGCCTTCTTCTCGTATCGATCGAGGAAAACATCGACGCATCGCCTTCCGTTTCGGGAGAGTCGGAGGCATGACCGTCGCCATCACCACACCGACCGGGAACGTCGGGCGCCACGTCGTACGGCTGGTCGTGCAGGCCGGACTCCGTCCCCGCGTCCTGCTCCGGCATCCGTCCGCCCTGCCCTCCGATGTGCGCGAGTACGTCGACGTCGTTCGCGTGGACCAACTGGATGCGAACTCGGTCGTCGACGCCACGGAGGGGATCGACGCCCTGTACTGGGTAGACCCGCCGACCTCCCTGCCCGACCCGCTCGACGGCTACCGGTCGGCCACCGAGAGCCTCGTCGCCGCCGTCCGAACCAACGGGATCCGCAGGGTCGTCTTCCAGTCGAGCGTCGGCGCCGAACGCAGACGGGGATGGGCGACATCGACGGTCTTGCCCTCACGGAGACCGCCCTCGACGAGCTGGGCATCGACGTGACCCACCTGCGCTGCGGGTACTTCTTCACCAATCTGCTCTTCGACCTCGAGTCGATCCTCGCGGGCACGCTCACGACGGCGATGGACGTCGACCGTCCGCTCCCGTGGGTGGCGCCCGAGGACATCGCCGCCGTCGCGACCGCCCGGTCGCTCTCCTCCGACTGGTACGGACGGCACGTCCAAGCGGTGCACGGTCCGGAGGACCTGTCGTTCCGGGAGGTCGCCGCCGTGCTCGGCGAAGCGCTGGATCGCTCCGTGGCGGTCCGTCAGGTCTCGGACGACGACGTCCGCGCCGAACTTAGGGCCGCCGGGCCGACTCCGCAGCAGGTGGCGTCGATCGTCGACATGACGGCCGGTATCCGGGACGGATTCGTGCCGGAGAACCCCCGCGAGTACACCACGACGACACCGACCACGCTGGCCGGTTGGGCCCGCACCCGACTGAAGGCCGTCTGCGATGCGTGATGCGTGACGACGAGGTGCGGAAGGAACCGCATAGCCCCCGGAAGCGCTGTCGGGGGCCGTACGATCACGTGGTGACGGACAGCGAACATCCCGAATCGGCCCTGTGGGACACCGTGCTCGACACGGTACGGCGCCACGGACCCATGACGATCGACGAGGTGGCAGATCATCTCGAGGAGCACGGATTCGGCTCCGCCGAGCAGGTGATGATCGATCTCGAACAGTCGGAGCCCCATCCGCTGCTGCTGTGGTTGTCCGACGACCGTGTCGCGGCGACGGATGCGCTGTTCGAGGGCAGGATGCTCACACACCGCCTCACCGCGGACGAACTCGACCGGCACGCGATCCCCGTCGACGACATCGAACCGCTCCTGTTGCTCGTCTCCGAGGACGACGAGTTCGATCTCGTGCAGCCCGGTGGATCCGAAGATGCTGCCACGCAGACCGATCCGGATTCGGATGGGGTCGCCGGCCGCGAGACGATCGTCCTTCCCGAAGGTGCCCTGTCGGGTTACCGGCCGGGAGGTCTGCTCGCGCTCACCGTGCGGGACGGTCGCCTGTCGTTCGCTGTGGTCGACGACGAAGTCCGGAGCGGTGAGAGCGAATTCGTGCATGCGCTCGAACAGGGCATCGCCCGCGAGCAGGTGGCGAGCCTCGAGGGCACCTTCCTCGACGTGCTCGCCGACGCTCCCGACGCGTTCTCCGCGCCGTCCCTGCCGCTCGGGGAACTGCTCGCCGAGGCCGGCCTGGTCCGCAGTGGAGACCTGGTGGCACCGAACGGATTCGACTTCGACGGCTACTCCGACCGGGCGATGTTCGAGACCTATGCCGAACAGCTCGGCATCCCCGTCGACGCCGTGCCCGGCGTGGCCCTGTTCGCATCGCTCGTCGAAGCCCTCGAACGCGGCGACGACACCGAACTCGACGAGCGTTTCGCCGTGGGCAAGTCGGGTCTGTACTCGGTGCTGTCCGATCCCGAGATCGCCGAGACCGTCTACGACGAACTGGTGGGGGAGAAGCTCGCGCCCGAGGCGATCGAGCAGGCCGCGTTGTGGTTGCTCGACCATGCGCCGCGACGCGCGGCGGGGGCGGCGCACTGGATCGCCGGTCGCGCGGCCGAATCGACCGGACGCATCGCGGAAGCCGAACGGCACTACGAACGTTCGGCCGATCTCGACTCCGCATTCGACCTGCCGTTGTTCGACCTCGCGCGCTTCGCCTCCGACCGTGGGGACGCGATCCGGGGACTGTCCCTGCTCGCCCGGGTGCCGGGTGGTGACGAGCATCCCCTCCGCGAACTGCTCGAACGGTACCGGCCGAAGGAGGTCCCGGGGCTCGGCCGCAACGACCGCTGCTGGTGCGGGTCGGGCCGCAAGTACAAGGCGTGCCATCTCGGGCGCGCCGAGCACTCGCTCGAGGAACGCTCCGACTGGCTGTACATGAAGGCGGCCATGCACGCCCTCGAACCCGGGTGGGCCGAACAGCGGGTCGCGTTGGCGGAGGCGCGTTCCGGTTACGGGGACGACGACGCGGTGGCCGAGGCCGTCACCGATCCTCTCGTCGAGGACGTCCTGCTCTTCGATGCCGGCGCGTTCGCGGATTTCGTCGAGCGTCGCGGTGAGTTGTTGCCCGAGGACGAGACCGAGCTCGCCCGTTCGTGGCTGGCGGTCGAGCGTTCGGTCTTCGAGGTCGAGGCGAGTGCGCCGGAGGAGTCGCTCACGCTGCGCGACGTGCGCAGCGATCGGGTGGTCGAGGTGTCCGCGCCCTGGCTCGCAGGTGAGGTGCCTGCCGGTACGTTGCTGTGCGCCCGCGTGATGCCGGTGGGTGAGGGCCGATGGGTGATGCCCGGCGGCTGCGAACCGGTGACGGAGGACCAGCGGGACACGCTCGTGGCGCTGCTCGCCGAGGGCACGGTCGATCCGGTGGACATCATGGACGTCCTGACCCATCCCGATGCTGCGGACTTCTATCCGGAACCGTAACTCTGGTCACTCGGGAAACACGGATCCCACTGGTCCCAGTACTAGAACGTGTTCCTGAATATATGTGATAAGAACATCCGGAAGCCGTACTGGTGATCGAACTCACAGCTACGGTGAGAGCGGTTTGATGGATGGATGTGGGGGTAGCGGATGTCGGTGGACCCGTCTGCGGTCATCGTGGCAGTGGCTACGGCAGCAAGTGCGCTCGTTCAGGGTGTGGACTTACCAGCAGAGATCAAGGATCAGATCAACGGGGCGATCGAGTCGTTCGAGGCAACTGCGGAGAACGCCGACACGGACGTGGCGAATTTCGTCGCGTCGTTGCCGGAGCCGATGCAGCAGGGAGCCCAACAGGCGGTCGCGGATGCGACGACGGCGGTCGCGGGGGCGATCGAGCCGCATCTGCCCGAGGAGGCGGCCGCGGCACTGCACCCCGCCGATCCGGAAGCGGCTCCGCCCGCGCTGGCGCCCGAACCGCCGGCCGCCCGGCCCGGGCCCTTCGGGATACCGGTCCAACCGCCGGCGAGCGGCGCGGTCGGGAACCCGCAACCGGGTCCCACGATCCCCGGCACCGGGATCGCACTGCCGTCGATCCCGGCGATCCTTCCCGGAACGCGACTCGCACCCATCGGTGCGATCGCCGTGTTCGCGCCGTGGCTGAAGAAGGCCGGGGAACTGTGCGACGGGATCTCCGCGCCGGTCCTCGCGGCCCTCTACTCCGCCGAGAACGGTTTCCGGTACGGCCCGACCGCGCCGGTCTCGCCGGTCGGCGCCCGCGGTCCGGGACAGTTCATGCCCGGCACCTGGGACCAGTACGGCAAGGACGCCGACGGTGACGGCAAGGCCGACGTCCTCGGTATCGCCGACCCGGTCATGGCATCGGGCAACCTCCTGTGCGACAACTACAAGCTCATCGACGACTGGAAGAAGCGCGGTCTGGTCGAGGGCGACACCCTCGATCTGACCCTCGCGGCCTACAACGCCGGCGTCGGCGCGGTGAAACGCTCGGGTGGCATGCCGTCCGGTCATCCCGACTACGAGAACCAGACGAAGCCCTACGTCGCGAAGATCCGCGCGACCGAGCACGTCTTCGCCCGCATGCTCTCGCCGTTCCTGGGTCTGGGCATCGGAGGCGGGGCCGGCGACATCGGCAATCGCATCGTCGACCTGGCGTTCAAGTACCTCGGCCTGCCGTACGTCTGGGGTGGCGGCAACATCAACGGGCCGTCCGGCGGCGGTTTCGACTGCTCCGGCCTGACGTCGTACGCGGTCTTCGCCGCGACGGGCATCACGCTGCCGCGCACGTCCGAGACACAGTGGCACATCGGCACCGAGGTGCCGCTGTACGCGGCGCGCCCCGGCGACCTGCTGTTCGGCAACTGGCAGGCCGGGGGACCGGGTCACGTCGCCATCTACATCGGCGGCGGGCAGATGGTGCACGCACCCACCACCGGCGACGTCGTGCGGGTGGGGCCGGTCTTCCCCGACATGAAGGCGCGGCGCATCTTCTGATACCTGCCGTGAACAAACGAAATGCCCGACCGGAGAATCCGGTCGGGCATTTCGGCTGCGGAGGGGATCAGCCGCGGTAGGGTACTCGGCGATCAGCCGCGGTACGGCTCCGCGCTCACCAGGGTCACCTTCATGGTGTTGCCGTTGGGCAGCGTGTACTCGCGGGTCTCGCCGACCTTCGCGTCGATCAGGGCGCCACCGAGGGGCGAGCTGGGGGAGTAGGTCTCGAGCTCGCTGTTGCGGGCGCCTTCTTCGCGGGTCGCGATCAAGAACGTCTCCGTGTCGGTCTCGTCGCCGGCGTAGTAGACGGTGACGACGGAACCGGGGAGGGCCACGCCCGACTCGGTCGGAGCGACGCCGACCTTGGCGGTGCCCAGCAGCTCCTGGAGCTGACGGATACGGGCTTCCTGCTGGCCCTGCTCCTCGCGGGCCGCGTGGTAGCCGCCGTTCTCCTTGAGGTCGCCTTCCTCGCGACGCTCGTTGATCTCGGCGGCGATGACAGGACGATTCGCGATGAGCTGGTCCAGCTCGGCCTTGAGTCGGTCGTACGACTCCTGCGTCAGCCAGGTCACCTGGGTCTCGGTCATCCTCGATCACTTCCTTCGGGTTGGAGCCCCCGGCTCCGTGGACAAGTCGTGCACATGCAACGACCGCGACAGCACGACCCCCGTCGTCCCCCCTGGTTGTCAGGCTGAACGGAAGTCGTACTGTCTGTTGATGCTCTTATGCAGCAATACACGGCCCCAAAGGGTGGAACCGTGTATCCGGCTATTTTAGCATCACTACCGTCGCTGCTCCGGAAAAGCGCAGGAAGCCGCTGGTCGCGGCAGTTTCCTAGGGTGCGCGGAGGTAGTCGGGAGCCTCGGTGCTGCAGCCGTAGGTATCGCCCATTCCGGGGCGTTGTGACGTCTTGACCGTGGAGGTCAGCACGACCGTCTGCGAATCGGACGCCGGGACGAGGACCTCGCGTCGTCCGGTCTCGCTGCCGTCCTTCGACCGTGCCCGGATGATGCAGACGGCATCCTCGGACGGATCGTCCCGCGTGACCTTGAGCTGGATGTCGATGGTGCTGTCGTCGATGATCTCGAAGGCGACGACCTCCGATTCGATCGGAGCCGAGTTGTTCTGGAACAGCACGAACGCCACGACGAGCCCCGCGAGCAGACCGGCGATGGTGAAACCCCAGCGCTTGCCGCGTGTCGACACGCGGGGTCCGGGGTACCGGGAGGAGGGGTACCGGTCGGTGGGCACGGTGTTGCTCATCACTTTGCTTTCACAGCGGAACGATGGATCGGGCGTCGCCGCAGGGTCACGGCTGACGTCGGAATTATCAGGTGGAACTATAGAGGACGGATCCGTAGCGACCGCGACGCGGGCGCAGGGTCGGTTCCGGCGAAGCAGACGACGTGAGGTGGAGGAATACACGTGAGCGGACTACGGCTCATGGCCGTGCACGCCCATCCCGACGACGAGTCGAGCAAGGGCGCGGCCACGATGGCCCGGTACTCGGCCGAGGGGCACGAGGTCCTGGTGGTCACGCTCACGGGCGGAGAGCGCGGCGACATCCTGAATCCCGCCATGGACGTGCCCGGCATCCGTGAGCGCATGAGTGAGGTGCGCCAGGAGGAGATGGCCGAGGCGGCCCGCATCCTCGGGGTGCGGCAGCAGTGGCTCGGCTTCGTCGACTCCGGACTGCCCGAGGGCGACCCCAAGCCCCCCCTGCCGGAGGGTTGCTTCGCGGCGATCCCGCTCGACGAACCGGTCCGCCGGCTCGTGCAGTCGGTGCGCGAGTTCCGCCCCCACGTCATGACCACCTACGACGAGAACGGCGGCTACCCGCATCCCGATCACATCCGGTGCCACGAGGTGTCGGTCGCGGCCTACGAAGCGGCTGCGGATCCGGATTTCCATCCTGAGCTGGGCGAGCCCTGGGCGGTGAGCAAGCTCTACTACTCGCACGGGTTCATCCGTAAGCGGCTCGAACTGTTCCGCGAGGAGTACGAGCGTCGCGGGGAGCCGTTCCCGATGGAGCAGTGGCTCAACAAGTGGCGCACCGAGCAGGGCGACATCATGGGGCGCGTGACCACCCAGATCACCTGTGGCGACTACTTCCCGAAGCGCGACGACGCGCTGCGGGCCCACGCCACCCAGATCGACCCCAACGGATCGTTCTTCGCGGTGCCGTTGGACATCCAGCAGAAGGTGTGGCCGACCGAGGAGTTCGAGTTGGCCAAGACCCGCGTGAGCACGGAGCTTCCCGAGACGGATCTGTTCGCGGGCATCGAGGACGGACAGGGCAAATGACGATAGGCACGCTCGCGGTCGATGTTCTGGCCGTCGAGATTCTGGCCCAGGAGCCGACCGGCCCCGAGTTCGGCAAGGCGTCCCCGCTCGGACTGGCCATCGTGGTGGTCCTGCTGGTCGCGACCGCTCTGCTGATCTGGAACATGAACAAGCGGCTGAAGAAGCTGCCCGAGAACTTCCAGCCGGAGCATCCCGAGCCCGACCAGGCCGTGGACGACGGCACGCTGCCGGGTGCGATCCCCGGGGGAGCCGAGGAGGAGAAGGCCGGCGGCACGAAGGCCACCGGTCCGGAACGTCCGGAACCCACCAAGGGAAGCTGACGACCGGCCGTCACCGACGGTGCTCCTTCCGTAGCGTGGGGGCATGGCGAACCGACTGGCCGACGCCCTGAGCCCTTATCTGAGGCAGCACGCCGACAATCCGGTCCACTGGCAGGAATGGGGCGACGACGCGCTCGCGGAGGCACGCGAGCGCGACGTGCCGATCCTGCTGTCGATCGGGTACGCGGCCTGCCACTGGTGTCACGTGATGGCACACGAGTCGTTCGAGGACGAGGCCACGGCCGCCGTCATGAACGAGAACTTCGTGTGCATCAAGGTCGACCGCGAGGAACGGCCGGACATCGATGCGGTCTACATGAACGCGACCGTCGCCATGACGGGTCAGGGTGGCTGGCCGATGACCTGCTTCCTCACTCCCGACGGTTCCCCCTTCTATTGCGGTACGTACTACCCGAGCACGCCGCGCGGTGGCATGCCGTCCTTCGTCCAACTGCTCGAGGCCATCACCGAGACCTGGCACAACCGTCGCGACGAGGTCTCGCAGGCCGCCGACGCCGTGACCACCGAACTCCGTCGCAGCAGCGGGGGACTGCCCGTCGGGGAGGCCGCCGTCGAGGCGGCCCTGCTCGACGCGGCGGCCGCCGCGATCGCCACCGACGAGGACCGCGAACACGGTGGCTTCGGGGGCGCACCCAAGTTCCCGCCGTCCAACCTGCTCGAGGGTCTGCTGCGCGGATACGAGCGCACAGGCTCCGCCGACACGCTCGGTCTCGTCGAACGCACGGCCGACGCGATGGCGCGGGGCGGGATCTACGACCAGCTCGGAGGCGGTTTCGCCCGCTACAGCGTCGACGTCGCCTGGACCGTGCCGCACTTCGAGAAGATGCTCTACGACAATGCGCTGCTCCTGCGGTTGTACGCGCACCTCGCGCGGGTGACCGGCGCGGGACTGCCGACGCGGATCACCCGGGAGACCGCTGAGTTCCTGCTGCGCGACCTGCTCACCGTCGACGGCGGATTCGCCTCGGCGCTCGACGCCGACACCGACGGGATCGAGGGTCTGACCTACGTGTGGACCCCCGGCCAGCTCGTCGAGGCGCTCGGCGCGGACGACGGCCGGTGGGCCGCGGAGGCCTTCACCGTCACTCCCGGCGGCACCTTCGAACACGGCACCTCGGTGTTGCAACTGCTCGACGAGCCCGACGATCCGGCCCGTCTCGCCGACGTGCGGGCCCGGCTGTTCGCGGCCCGGCAGGATCGCGCGCAGCCCGGGCGCGACGACAAGGTCGTCACCGCATGGAACGGCTTCGCGATCACCGCGCTGGCCGAGGCCGGCATCGCGCTCGGCGAACCCGCGTGGATCGACGCCGCGGCGAGGTGCGCGGAGTTCCTGCTCGACCGGCACCTCGTCGATGGTCGACTGCGCCGCGCGTCGCTCGGAGGTGTCGTCGGCTCTCCGGCGGGTGTGCTCGAGGACTACGGCGCTCTGGTCACCGCCCTGCTCGCCGTCCATCAGGGGACCGGGGACCGGGCCTGGATCGAGCGGGCGAGAGAACTCGCCGACGTCGCGCTCACGCAGTTCGCGGATCCGGAACGTCCCGGCAGCTGGTTCGACACCGCGCACGACGCCGAGTCGCTGGTCGCCCGGCCGCGCGATCCGGTCGACGGGGCGACGCCGTCGGGAGCGTCGCTGATCACCGAGGCGCTGCTCGGTCTGTCCGCGCTCGTGCATGACGACCCCCGCTACGCCGATGCCGCGGCGCTGTCGCTGTCGGCCGCATCGATCCTGCTCGAGAAGGCGCCACGCGCGGGAGGGCACTGGCTGACCGTCGCCGAGGCGTCGGTGCGCGGCCCGCTGCAGGTCGCCGTCGCGGGTGGCGGCGAACTCCTGGAACTTGCACGCCGGATCGCGCCGGGGGGAGCGATCGTGGTGGGCGGCGAACCCGACTCGTCGCCGCTGCTCGACGGTCGGCCGCTCGTCGACGGAGCGTCCGCGGCCTATGTGTGCAGGGGTTTCGTGTGCGATCGGCCGGTGACGACGGCGACGGAACTGCGCGAGGTCCTCGCCGCGGTCTGACCTGTCACGGCCATGCGGAGACGGTGCGCGAGCCGAGGAAATCGCCCACGCTCGTCACCGGCGCTTCGAGCATTCCGGCGATCGCATCGACGAGGAACAGGGCGAAACCCGTCCAGTCGGGTTCCACCCGTTCCCGTTCGAGGCGTGCCTCGTAGTCGGCGCACGCGTCCACGACGAGTTTCCCCAGCAGCCATGACCGACCGGTGATCACACCGTCGGGGATGTCGGCGACGCACGCCCTGGCCCGTTCGATCAGAGCGTCCAGATGGGGATCCTCGACGACGCTGCGGCCCACGATGTCGATCATCGAGGGGACCGTCCGGAGCTGTCGGAGGAACCGGGCGCGCCAACTGGGGACGGGCATCGATGCGAGCTGATCGGTGAACGGGACGACGAGGCAGCTCAGGTAGTCGCGCAGTCCCGGTTCGGGGCCGAGCAGGCCGACGAGTTCGGCTCGTCGTCGGCGGGTGTCCTCGGCGTAGCGGGTGACCATCGCGCGGACGAGTTCGTCCCTGCTCCCGAAGTGGTAGTTGACGGCCGAGTGGTTCGCGTTGCCCGCGTGCTCGGCGATGCGTCGGTTCGAGACCCCGTCGACGCCGTAGGTCGCGAACAGTTCCTCCGCGGAGTCGAGTAGTGCTCGCCGTGCCTGGTCGCCGTAGGTGCTCACGCTGGAACCCGCTGCTCTCTCGTTCTGCCGTACGGCTCATCGGTGGGTGGGACGAACGTCACCAGTGTCTCAGGTTGTCCACTTTAAGACACGCGGCGTAGCTTTTTAAGTCAGTCAGCGTATTTCCGAGTTGCCGGTACCGGCCGGGAAGCGTTCAGTCCATGACCGGATATCGAGGAGTTCGTCAGTGACCGACACCGCTACGACCGAGAAGAACGATCCACCGGGAGGTGACGGCCCGACCGAGGCCGAGCTCGCCCGCGCCCGCAAGGAACAGATCGGGCGTTACGTCGCGATCTTCGTGATGCCGCTGTTGATGGTCGGCATGATGATCACCGGCTATCTGTACGCGATGCACGCACCGGCCCCGCACGACATGCCGATCGCCGTCGCCGGATCGTCGCAGCAGCAGGCCTACGACTTCGCCCGCGCACTCGAGGGCGCCGATCCGGAGGCGGTCGACGTCCGCGTCGTCGGGACCGACGACCGGGCACGCGACCTCGTGCTCTCCCGGGAGGTCGCGGGCGCGGTCTCGCTGTCCGACGCGGGCACCGCCACCGTGTACACCGCCGGCGCCGCCGGGGCCTCGCAGTCGAACATGGTCACCGGTCTGGTGGCCGCGCCGATCATCGGATCGGGTCTCGACCTCACCGCCGAGGACCTGGCTCCGCTACCGGACCACGACATGGCCGGTCTGGGCGTGATGTTCATGGCGCAGGCATTGATGCTCGCGGGCTACATGCCGCTGAGCATCATGCTGTCCAACTCGCCCGAGCTGCTGCGCTTCCGTCGCATCGTGCCCCTGCTCGCAGGCTGGTCGGTGCTGATCGGCACCCTCGTGTGGCTCGTCGCCGGACCGATCCTCGGCGCGGTCGAGGGCCCCACCGCGACGCTGCTGGGAATCAGTTGGCTGTCCATCTTCGCCGTGGGCTCGGTGCAGTTGTTCCTCACCCGGATCCTCGGACCGATGGCGGTCCTGGTGGGCATGCTCTTCGTGATGGTCCTCGGCGTCCCCGCGTCGAATCTGGGTATGTCGGTATACGCACTGCCGTCGATCTACCCGTGGTTGCACGGCTTCCTGCCCACCGCGGCCGCCGGTGAGTCGCTGAGGTCGGTCGTCTACTTCGGCGGCGACGGGGTCGGTGGGCACCTCCTGGTGCTGGTGATCGGTGCGGTGCTTGCGCTCGCCGCGACCCTCGGAGTCGATGCCCTGAAGCGTCGCCGCAACCCCGACGCCGGTGATCCCGAGATCACGATGCCGTCGCTCACGCCCGGACCGCGTCCGGAGAGCAACCGCGTCCGGTACCTGACCCTCGCGTTCTTCCCGTTCGCGATGGTCGTGCTGATGCTGTCGATCATGCTCGGCGCGATGTACCAGCCGACGCCGCGCGACATGCCCGTCACCGTCGTCGCCGCGAGCACCGAACAGGCCGAGCAGACGGTCGCCGGGCTCGAGCAGAACATGTCCGGCCTGTTCGACCTGCGGACCTCGGATTCGATCGAGGCAGCGCGCGCCGACGTCCGGGATCGCGAGATCGTCGCGGCGTTCGTCCTGCCGTCCGCGGCGTCCCCGACCGCGACCCTCATCACCAACGAGGCTGCGGGCATGAGCCAGCAGCAGGTCGTGCAGCGGGTCTTCGAGCAGGTCGCGGGCGGCATGCAGCTGCCGCTCACCGTCGAGAACATGACGCCGCTGCCGGGCTCCGACACGATGGGCACGGTGACGCTCTACGTCGCGATGGGCTGGATCATGTCCGGCTTCATGGTGGTCGTCGTGGCCGGCGGCGCGCAGCCCGCCGCGATGGTCCTGCGCCGCTTCCTGCCGATCTCCGCGGGGTGGGCGCTGTTCATGCCGGCCGTCCTGTGGGTGATCGCCGACCCGATCACCGGAGCCGTCGACGGGCACTTCCTGCCCCTGTGGGGCGTGGGGATCGTGGCGACGTTCACGACCTCGATGTTCACGCTGGCGCTGCACCGTCTGTTCGGGCTGCTCGCCGTCATCCCCGCCGTCGGCATCTTGATGTTCCTCGGTGTGCCCGCCTCGAACGGGGCGATGTCGATGTACATGACGCCGGAGGCCTTCCGGTTCCTGCACGGTGTGCTGCCGATGCCGGCGGCCGTGGAATCGGTGCGCTCGATCCTCTACTTCGGGGGCGACACCGTCGGTCCGCACCTGGTCACGTTCGCGATCTGGGGCGCTGTCTCGTTGCTCTTCGTGATCGCCTTCGACCGGATCCGCGCCGGTCGGCGGACCGAGGCGGATCCGGTGGTGGAGCGCTCGCCGGAGCGGGTCTAGCTGCTCACGGGAGCTGCGACCGCGAGGTTCGGCGACTCGATGCCGTTCTGATCGAACGCCTCGAGCACCGCGCGGGTGAGGCTGCGGCGGATGGCCCACTGCTTGCCCGCGCGCACGCGCACGGTCAGCCGCAGCGTCACGGCACCCGCCGTCACGGAGTTGACCCCGAGCAGTTCGGGCTTCTCCAGGACGTCGGGTGCGATGTCCTCGCGTTCGACGCCGTCGAGCACGGCCCGCAGGGCGATCTGGCAGGCGCGGTCGACGTTGGAGGTCGGTGCGATGGGCACGTCGACCACGGAGACGGCGTGGCCCTGGCTCATGTTGCCGACGCGCAGGATCTCACCGTTGCGGCAGAACCACAGGGTGCCGTCGATGTCGCGGACGGTCGTCACGCGCAGGCCGACCGACTCGACGGTGCCCACCGCGTCGCCGAGGTCCACCACGTCGCCCACGCCGTACTGGTCCTCGAGCAGCATGAACATGCCCGAGATGAAGTCCCGCACGAGGTTCTGCGCACCGAAACCGAGCGCGACACCGGCGATACCGGCCGAGGCGATGAACGGCGCGACGTTGAAGCCGAGGGTGTCGAGCGTCTGCAGTACCACCCAGACGAGCACGACGACCGACACACCGGACTTGAACACCGAGCCGATCGTCTGGGCACGCTGGACCCGGCGTTCGCGCGCGTAGGGATCACCGATGGCGCGTTCGGCGCGTTCCTGCAGCGGCGCGAGGAACGATCGGCGCGGCTTGCCGGATCTCTCCCGCGGCTTCGTCATGCGGTCGATCAGGCGGTGGAGAACGAACCGGAGCGCGATCGCGACGACGATGTAACTCACGATCGCCAGCGGCCGGTGGATCAGCCAGTCCCGGTTGGTCTCGGTCAGTTCGAAGGCGAGCAACGGAATAGACATCCCTCGCGAGTCTACAAACGGGTGCCGGTTGCTTCAGGTGGTGTGAGAAGTTGCACGAAGCAGCTCGTGAGGTTTCAACCGAGAATCACGAGCCACACCGCTACCGCGTGACACAGGGCTGCGATCACCGTGGCGGCGTGGAAGAACTCGTGGTGCCCGAAGGTCGCGGGCCAGGGGTCGGGCCAACGGGTCGCGTAGAGGATCGCACCTCCGCTGTAGAACAGCCCGCCGACCAGCAGGAGCAGCATGGGGGCCAGACCGACCTCGACGCCCAGCTGTCCGGCGACGGGCACGATCGCCCATCCGAGCAACAGATACAGCGGCACACCGACCCAGCGCGGCGCCGTCGGCCACAGCATCTTCAGGGCCACGCCCGCCAGCGCGCCCGCCCACACGACGATCAACAGCGGCCGCCCGGATTCCGGAGGCAGGGCGAGCGTCGCGAAGGGGGTGTAGCTGCCGGCGATGAACACGAAGATCATCGAGTGGTCGGCGCGCTTCATCCACACGCGGGCCCGGGGGCCCCAGTTCAGGCGGTGGTAGAGGGCACTGACGCCGAACACACCGCACACGGTGAGGCTGTAGACCGTCGCGGGGAGTACGGCGTCCGGACGGTCGGCGAGGAAAGCCGCGGCCGAGACGAGCGCGGCACCGGCGACGACGGCCACGCCGAAGGCCCACGCGTGGATCCATCCGCGCATCCGCGGTTTGACGGGCAGTTCCTCGAGGCCGAAGGCCGTCATGCGTGCGCTCCTTCCGGTACCGAGCGGTAACCTACGCACCCGTAGGTTTGTTCCGTCGCTACGTTACAGTCTGTGAGGGCGCTCCGGGAGACTCTGTGACCACCGCCGCGACCGTCCGTACGCCTGGGCGTAATGTGACTCGCGTGGTGATGACGGGGTGAGCGTCCGCGGACTGCTGTACCGGCTCTACGAACGCCGGCTGCTGAAGGAACTCGAAGGAGCACGGAGTCCGCGACACGTCGCGGTGATGTGCGACGGCAA
The DNA here is from genome assembly GCF_035918275.1 of Rhodococcus sp. PD04. Lineage (NCBI taxonomy): Bacteria > Bacillati > Actinomycetota > Actinomycetes > Mycobacteriales > Nocardiaceae > Rhodococcus > Rhodococcus sp. PD04. The sequence continues at coordinate 1,220,691 of NZ_CP142143.1, forward strand.
TCGGCGCTGGGCGCGCGAGAACGGCTTCACCGACGTCAGTCACGGCCACCGAGAAGGCGCCAAGAAGATCGCCGAGTTGCTGGGCTGGTGCGACGCGGCCGGCATCGAGACGGCGACGATCTACCTGCTGTCCACCGAGAATCTCCGGCGCGACCCGGAGGAGCTCGATGCTCTGCTCGAGATCATCTCCGACGTGGTGGAGGAGATCTCCGCGCCCGGCCAGAACTGGAGCGTGAAGATCGTCGGCACCACCGACCTCCTCCCGTCCGACCACGCCAAGCGACTGCACGAGGCCGCGGCCGGCACTGCGGGCCGGACGGGCACGCACGTCAACGTCGCCGTCGGATACGGCGGTCGCCAGGAGATCGTCGACGCGGTGCAGTCGCTCCTGCGGGTGCGGTACGCGCAGGGGCTGCGCGGCGAGGAGCTCGTCCAGTCGGTGACGGTCGACGGCGTCGACAGTCACCTCTACACCTCCGGTCAGCCCGATCCGGACCTCGTGATCCGCACCTCCGGCGAGCAGCGACTTTCCGGATTCCTGCTCTGGCAGTCCGCCTACTCGGAGATCTGGTTCACCGAGGCGTACTGGCCCGAGTTCCGCCGGGTCGACTTCCTGCGCGCGCTGCGCGACTACGCCGCACGGCACCGCCGCTTCGGCGCCTGACAGCACCGCCGCTTCGGCGCCTGACGGCACCGCCGCTTCGGCGCTTGAATCGGGACCGGGCGGCGTAGTCGCGTCAGAGCTTGCGCAACCGGAGCCGGTTGATGGCGTGATCGGAGTCCTTGCGCAGGACCAGGGTCGCGCGCGGTCGCGTGGGCAGGATGTTCTCCACCAGGTTCGGCAGGTTGATCGAGTGCCAGATCTCCTTCGCGGCACTCATCGCGTCCCGGTCCGACAGGTTCGCGTAGTGGTGGAAGTGCGCCTCGGGATCGGCGAAGGACGTCTTGCGCAGCGCGAGAAAGCGTTCCACGTACCACTTCTCGATGTCCTCGATGCGCGCGTCGACGTAGATCGAGAAGTCGAACAGGTCGGAGACCATCAGCCGCGGACCGGTCTGCAGCACGTTCAGACCCTCGATGATGAGGATGTCCGGCTGCCGCACGATGTGGTACTGGCCCGGGATGATGTCGTACGAGATGTGGGAGTAGATCGGCGCCGCAACCTCTTTCGCTCCCGACTTGACCTCGGTGACGAACCGCAGCAGCTTGCGTCGATCGTAGCTCTCGGGAAAACCCTTGCGGTGCATGATGTTGCGCCGCACCAGTTCCTTGGTGGAGTAGAGGAACCCGTCGGTGGTCACGAGATCCACCCGCGGGTGGTGATCCCAGCGTGCCAGCAACGCCTGCAGCACACGTGCCGTGGTGGACTTGCCGACCGCCACCGAACCGGCCACACCGATCACGAACGGCACCTGCTGGTCGGGATGCTTCTCCCCGAGGAAGGTCGCGGTCGCGGCGAACAACCGCTGCTTCGCTGCGACCTGCAGGTGGATCAACCGGGCGAGGGGGAGGTACACCTCCGCGACCTCCGCGAGGTCGATCTGCTCGCCCAGGCCCCGAAGCCCGATGAGTTCGTCCTCGGTGAGGACGAGGGGAGTCGACTTCCGCAGCGTCCGCCACTGCTTGCGGTCGAACTCGACATACGGACTCGGTTCGTTCAGACGAGCCATCGGCACGGCTTCCCGGTGGCGCGGCGGATGCGGCGTTGCATGTCCATGTAACGGATTGTGCTCGCTGACACAGGCGGATGCCTCCCCGGGGTCCCCACTCCGGCGGGTTCTCCTGTGTCGGCTCGCCGACGAGCGACTAGGCTCGGCCGGTATGGGAGCCGACGACTTCGTGAACGAATATCTGCTGCTGGGCCTGGCTTTCGACCGGCTCGAGGAAGGGTTCGTCGACGCCTACACGGGCGATCCCGCGCTGCGGCGGAAGGTCGAGAACGCCCCGACTCCCGATCCCCGTGATCTATCACACACCGCGCGACGGCTGCGGGACGAACTGCCCGGTGCGGGACTGTCCGACGAGCGCACCCGTTTCCTCGACGTGCATCTGCGCGCCCTCGACTGCTCGGCCCGCAAGTTCGCGGGGGAGGAGATCGGTTTCGTCGACGAGGTCGAGGCATACTTCGACGTCCGCATCGAGCCCGGCGACGAGGACACCTACCGCGACGCGCACCGTCGCCTCGATGCGTTGCTGCCCGGCACCGGATCGCTCACCGAACGGATGCAGGCCCACCGCAAGTCCGAGGTGATCCCCGCCGATCGTCTCGCCGAATGCGTCGAGGCGTTCTCGAGCGCTCTGCGGGAGAAAGTGCGGGCGGTCTACCCGTTGCCCGACACCGAGCGTGTCGAGTACGAGGTCGTCGGCGACAAGCCGTGGTCGGGCTTCAACTACTACCTCGGCGACTACCGTTCGCGGGTCGCGATCAACTCCGATCTCGAACAGACGATGGCCCACCTGCCGCGGCTGATCGCGCACGAGGCGTATCCCGGGCACCACACCGAGCACTGCCGCAAGGAGGCCGGTCTCGTCGCCGGCGGTCAGGCCGAGCAGACGTTGTTCCTCGTCAACACCCCGCAGTGCCTCATGGCGGAAGGGCTCGCCGATCTCGCGCTCGAAGCGATCGTCGGCCCGGGTTGGGGGGCGTGGGCGCAGGAGATCTACGCCGATCTCGGGCTACGGTTCGACGGCGAACTGGCCGAACAACTGTCCGAGGCGTCCGAGCAGTTGCTCTCGGTGCGGCAGGACGCCGCGCTGCTGCTCCACGACCGCGGGCGCAGCCACGACGAGGTCGTGGAATTCCTGCAGCGCTGGTCGCTGTCGAGCCCCGAACGTGCCCGGCAGTCGCTGCGGTTCCTGTCGTCGCCGTTGTGGCGCGCCTACATCAGCACCTACGTCGAGGGTTACCGGCTTCTCGGCGGCTGGCTCGAACAGGTTCCGGCCGGAGCCGAGCGCGCCGACCGTTTCCGGCGCCTGCTCGACGAGCCCCTGGTGCCCAGCAGCCTGCGGTGAACCGCAGGTCGCTCGGGGACCGGCTTCCGGAGCGGTAGACGGCCTTCGTAGACTGGAGGTCGTATCCCTGACGCCCTCTGCTTGGAGAAACCTCGATGACCGCTGCGCCCGGCGCCGACGTGAACACTGCCGCACTGAACGACCTCGACCCCGAGGTCGCCGAGGCCATGGCCGGTGAGCTGTCGCGTCAGCGCGACACGCTCGAGATGATCGCGTCGGAGAACTTCGTGCCGCGCGCCGTCCTCCAGGCCCAGGGCAGCGTCCTGACCAACAAGTACGCCGAGGGTTACCCCGGCCGTCGCTACTACGGCGGCTGCGAGAACGTCGACGTCGTCGAGGACCTCGCCCGTAACCGCGCCAAGGAGCTCTTCGGCGCCGATTTCGCGAACGTCCAGCCGCACTCGGGTGCGCAGGCGAACGCGGCGGTGCTCATGGCGCTGATGACCCCCGGCGAGAAGCTGCTCGGTCTCGACCTCGCGCACGGCGGTCACCTCACGCACGGCATGAAGCTCAACTTCTCCGGCAAGCTGTACGACGTCGCGTCCTACGGGGTCAGCAAGGACGACCACCGCATCGACATGGACGAGGTCCGCGACATCGCGCTGCGCGAGAAGCCGAAGGTCATCGTCGCCGGCTGGTCCGCCTACCCGCGCCACGAGGACTTCGCCGCCTTCCGCTCCATCGCCGACGAGGTCGGTGCCTACCTGTGGGTCGACATGGCGCACTTCGCTGGTCTGGTCGCCGCGGGTCTGCACCCGTCGCCCGTGCCCTACGCCGACGTCGTCTCCACCACGGTGCACAAGACCCTCGGTGGCCCGCGTTCCGGCCTGATCCTCGCCAAGCAGGAATGGGCGAAGAAGATCAACTCGGCCGTCTTCCCCGGCCAGCAGGGCGGCCCGCTCATGCACGCGATCGCCGCGAAGGCCGTCGCGCTGAAGATCGCCGCGAGCGACGAGTTCAAGGACCGTCAGCAGCGCACTCTCTCCGGTGCCCGGATCATCGCCGATCGCCTGTCGCAGTCCGATGTCGCCGACAAGGGCATCTCGGTGCTCACCGGCGGCACCGACGTGCACCTGGTCCTCGTCGACCTGCGCAACTCGCAGCTCGACGGCCAGCAGGGTGAGGATGCTCTCCACGAGGTCGGCATCACTGTCAACCGCAACGCCGTGCCCTTCGATCCGCGTCCTCCGATGGTGACCTCGGGCCTGCGCATCGGCACCCCGGCGCTCGCGACCCGAGGTTTCGGCGACGAGCAGTTCACCGAGGTCGCCGAGATCATCGCGCAGACGCTCATCGGTGGCGCCGACGCCGAGTCGCTGCGCACCCGCGTGAGCGCCCTGGCGCAGTCCGTGCCGCTGTACGAGGGCCTCGAGGACTGGCGTCTGATCTGACGGTTCTTCTGCTGTCGCCGAGCGGCCCGCACCGATCTCCGGTGCGGGCCGCTCGCGTATCCGGGGACGAGACATCCCACCGCAGGGTTGGTTAGGGTAGCCTACGCATGCCGACGCTGTCGGTGACCGCACGCGTACCCCGAACCGCAGAAGGAAGTCGCATGGCCATCCCGAGCATCGATCCGTACGAGTTGCCCACCGGCGACGAGATTCCCGCTGCTCGGGTGGACTGGACGATCGATACGTCCCGCTGCGCACTGCTGATCCACGACATGCAGAAGTACTTCATCGACGCCTACCGGCGCGATGCCGAACCCATCGCGACCGTGGTGCCCAACATCGTCCGCCTCCGCGAGGCGTGCCTGGCCGCCGGTATCCCCGTCGTCTACACGATGCAGCCCGGCGACCAGCATCCGTCGCGTCGCGGCATCCTCGCCGACTTCTGGGGCGTCGGGCTGAGCACGGGTCGCGACACCGAGGTCATCGACGAACTGACCCCCGGCCCGGACGACATCCAGGTCACCAAGTGGCGCTACTCGGCGTTCCAGCGCACAGACTTCCGTCAGCTGCTCGCGCACAACGGCCGCGACCAGCTCATCGTCACCGGCGTCTACGCGCACATGGGCTGCATGCTCAGTGCCGCCGACGCCTTCATGAGCGACGTGGCGCCGTTCATGGCCCTCGACGCCACCGCCGACTTCTCCCGCGACGAACACCTGATGGCACTGCAGTACGTCGCCAAGCGGGTCGGCCGGGTCGAGACCACGGATGCACTGATCGAGTCGATCACCGCGTCAGCGCGTCGCCGCGACCGCGAGACCGAAGAACTCACCGCGTCGCTGCGCTGACCCGGATACGACTTCGGTGGATCGAGCCCCGCTCAGCGGGGACCGATCCACCGAAATCGTTTCTCGCTAGGTGGTGCCGCGACGGCGCGCCTCGAGGGTCTCGACGGCCTGCTCGCGCAGCAGCCGCAGGCGGGCCAGCGGGCGATCGGACTCGGGGCTGCGCCAGTAACCCGACGCGTCGAGCATCGGCTTGGCGATGCCGAGCCGCTTCGACACGGCGCGCAGTTCCTTAACGATCAATGCCTCACCGGCGATCCACATCCAGCCCTCACCGCCACGCGGCGCACCCGACTCGACGGCCTCGGCGAGCACGGTGGCGTCGGAGACCCCGGGTCGGCGGTGCACCCACGTCACACCCGCGAGATCGGACTGTTCCTCCTGCGGACCGTCGACCAGCGCGAAGACGTGCATCGGCACCGTGCCGCCGTAGGTCTCGACGAAGCGTCCCAGCGCGGGGAGCGCGGTCTCGTCGCCGGCGAGCAGCCACCAGTCGGCGCCCTGCGGCGGGATGATCGCGACCTTGGGTCCCGCGAGGTGGAGCACGCTGCCGGGTTCGGCGGTGCGGGCCCAGTTTCCGGCCGGGCCGTGGCCGTGCAGGACGAAGTCCAGATCGAGCTCCCCGGCGACGGGGTCGAACCGACGCACCGTGTAGGCACGGGCCACGGGCGCAGGTTTGCGGGGCCAGTGCAGGTGCCCGTCGTGCTGCTCGGGCAGGGCCGGGGTGTCGCTGCCGGGTTCGGGCAGGAAGATCTTGACGTAGTCGTCCGCGCCCTCGGTGGTGAATGCCGGGGCGTCGTAGTCGCCGCTGCGGAAGGCGCCGAGTTGCTCACCGCCCAGGGTGATCCGACGCATCCGCGGTGTCACGTCCACCGCGCGGAGCACGGTCAGGCGCCGCAGGACGATGGGCAGGGAGACGCGGGTCGGGGGCGTCGTCACCGGCATGGTGAGCTCCTTCCGGACGGGACCGGCCGGACTTTCGGGCGGGCGCGTCGCTGCTGGTATGGTTAGGCGGCCCTAACTATATCCGGACGGAGGGGTGGATCCGAGGGGGCGGGTCCAGGAATGTCGAGGAGTACCCGTGGAATCGATCGTGCCTCTGCCTCTGCCTCTGCCCCTGACCGCTGCCCAAGCGGGGATGTGGTTCGCGCAGACGATCGACCCGTCGAACCCGACTCTCGTCACCGGGCACTTCCTCGAGATCGACGGCGCAATCGATCCGGATGTCCTCGCCCGCGCCGTCCACACCGTCTTCACCGAGTCCCCCGAACTGCGCGCCCGGATCGCCGTCGTCGACGAGATGCCCGTCCAGTTCCCCGATGCCCATCCGGCGCCGGAGGTCGAGGTCACCGACCTCACCGCCGACGCCGACCCGCGGCGGACCGCCGTCGACACGATGCGCGCGATCCTGCGAGTACCGATGGATCCGGCGACCGGAGCCGGCATCGGAGCCCAGGTGTTCGTCCTCGGGCCGGGCCGCGTGCTGCTGTTCCTGCGCGCCCACCACGCACTGATCGACGTCTACGGCTACAGCCTGCTCGAACGCCGCATCGTCGCCGTGTACACCGCGATCCTCCGCGACGAGGACGTCCCGCCCGCGACCTTCGGTTCCATCGCGCAGGTCGTCGCCGAGGACGACGAATACCGCAGCAGCGACCGCATCACCGCCGACCGCGACTTCTGGACCGAGACGCTGCACGGCGCCCCGGACGCGCTGGGCTTCGCGGAGACCGCGGTGCCGGCCGCGTCCTCGCTCGCCCGCGCGGTGGTCACCGAATCGGTGCAGATCCCCGGGGACGTCGCCGAAGCACTCGACGCAGCGGCACGGCGCGCCGGAGTGGGTTGGCCCGATCTCGTCACCGCCGCGACCGCCGCCTATCTCACCCGCGTCACCGGCGTCCGCGACGTGGTGCTCGGCTTCCCGGCCATGAACCGGATGGGCAGCGTCGCCGCGAAGGTGCTCACCACCGCCGTCAACGTCGTGCCCCTCCGCCTCGAGGTCGCCCCGGAGGCGAGCCTCGCGGCGCTCGCCGCCGACGTGCGCGCCACCGTCGCTGCACAAGGGCGCCACAGCCGCTACCGGGGCGAGGACATCCTCCGCGACCTGCGTCTGCCCGCGACCGGTCCCGGACCGGTGGGCCCGACCGTCAACATCAAGCCGTTCGGCGACACCGTGCGGTTCGGTGACGCGACCGCCACCGTGCACTCGCTCGCCCGCGGTCCTGTCCACGACCTCGCAGTGGTCGCCCGTCGCGTCGACAGCACCCGCGCACTCGAACTGACCCTCGACGCCGACGCCGACAGATACACCCCCGAGGAGGTGGCCGGGCACGCCGCGGCCATCGCGCGACTGCTCGCCTTCGCCGCCCGTGAGGAGGCGGACGAACGCCCCCTCGCCCACGCGGACCTGCTCGACCCCGATTTCCGCGCCGAACTCGAAACCCGTTGGCACGGGGCCGTCTCCGAATCCGTCCTGCCCGACGCGATGGAACTGTTCGACGCGCAGGTGGCCGCGACCGGTGCCGCGCCCGCGCTCGTCGCCGGCGCCGAACGCCTCACGTACGCCGAACTCGACGCGCGCATCGGCTCCGTCGCGGACGAACTCGCGCGGGCCGGTGCGGGACGGGAGGTGACGGTCGCGCTCGCGCTGCCGCGCACCGCCGACATGGTGGTCGCACTTCTCGCCGTGCTGCGGACGGGCGCGGCGTACCTGCCGCTCGATCCGGCCTTCCCCGCCGAGCGACTCGAGTACATGCTCGACGACGCGCGACCGGCGATCCTGCTCACCACCGACGACTTCGCCGACCGTCTCGGCACGTCGACCCCGGCCGCCACGGCGATCTTCCGCGACGGCGCCCTGCACTGGCGCGACGACTCCCCCGTCGCCACCGCACCTGCCGGGCGGCCCACCCCCGGGCAGTCCGCCTACGTCATCTACACCTCGGGGTCGACCGGGCGGCCGAAGGGCGTCGTCCTCTCGCGCGGCGCACTCGCCCGCTTCGTCGACGCGGCGACCGATCTCGTCGGAATCGGCACGCACACCCGGCTTCTCGCCCTGACCACCCTGTCGTTCGACATCTCGGTGCTCGAACTGATCGTGCCGTTGTGCCGCGGCGGGGCCGTGGTGCTCGCGGGTGACGACGACGCGCGCGATCCGGCGGCCATCGCCGTGCTCGCCGGCACCGAGTCGGTGAACTGCATCCAGGCCACGCCGTCGCTGTGGGGCGCGATCGTCGAGCACGACGGTCCGGACCTCGCAGGTGCGGACGTGCTCGTCGGCGGCGAGGCCCTGCCCGCCGCCCTGGCGGGAACCCTCGCCGCGCGAGCGCGTTCGGTCGTCAACATGTACGGCCCCACCGAGGCGACGGTGTGGTGCACCTCCGCCCCGGTCGCGCCGGATCTTCCGTGGACGGGGTCGGTGGGACGCCCCTATCCGGGAACCGGTGTGCGCGTGCTCGACCGGCAGTTGCAGCCCGTGCCGGTCGGCGCGGCCGGTGAGCTGTACGTCGTGGGGCAGCAACTCGCGCGCGGCTACCGCGGCCGCCCCGGCCTCACCGCGACCCGCTTCGTCGCCGACCCCTTCGGCGCCGGCCGGATGTACCGCACGGGTGATCTCGTGCGCTGGACCGCCGACGGCACCCTGCAGTACCTCGGACGCGGAGACGACCAGGTCAAGGTTCGTGGCCACCGCATCGAACTCGGTGAGATCGAAACCGCTGCAACGCAATTCTCCGGTGTGACGCAGGCCGTCGTGGTCGCCCGGCCCGACGCCACCGGCGCGGCGCGCCTCGTGGGCTACGTGACCGGCACCGACGTCGATACCGCGGCGCTGCACGACTTCCTCCGCACGCGTCTGCCCGAGTACATGGTGCCGTCCGTGACGGTCGTGCTCGACGAGTTCCCGCTCACCGCGAATCTCAAGGTCGACCGCAAGGCCCTGCCCACCCCGGAGATCGGCGCCCCCGACACCGGCCGCGATCCCGAGACCGCCACCGAACACACCCTCGCGGGCGTCTTCGCCGACCTGCTCGGGCTCCCGGCCGTCGGTGTCGACGCCGACTTCTTCACCCTCGGCGGGACGTCGCTGTCCGCCACCCGTCTCGTCGCACGGATCCGCTCGGCGCTGGACGTCGAGGTATCGCTGCGCGACGTCTTCGACGCTCCCACCGTGGCCGGGCTGGCGGTGGTGGTCGACGGCGCGAGCCCGGCACGTCCCCGCTTCGTCGCAGGGCCGCGACCGGCGCGGATCCCGTTGTCGTCGGCCCAGCAACGCCTGTGGTTCCTCGACCGGGCCCAGGGGCCGTCGCCGACCTACAACATCCCCTTCGCCCTCGACCTGCGCGGTCGGCTCGACGCCGACCTGCTCGACCGCGCACTGGTGCACGTCGTCACCCGGCACGAAGTGCTGCGCACCGTCGTGGACGTCGTCGACGGTGAGCCCGTGCAGGTCGTCATCGACGCTCCGTCGACGATCCTGCAGGTCGCGGAGGCGCGCGACGGGAACGCCGAGGCGCTTCTCGACGCGGCCGCGCGGGCGCCCTTCGATCTTGCACAGGACCGTCCGTTCCGTGCGCATCTCGTGCGACGAGCACCGGACGACGCGGTGCTGCTGCTCGTCGTGCACCACATCGCCGGCGACGAGTGGTCGGCCGAGACGGTCTTCGCCGACCTCGCCGTCGCCTACGCCGATCTCGCGGAGGGGCGTGTGCCCGACGGAACGCCGCGCCCCCAGTACGCGGACTTCGCGGTGTGGCAGCGTGGTCTCGCCGACGACCCGGCCGCCGCCGCGCTGCGCGACCGCGACCTTGCGTTCTGGCGTTCCACCCTCGCCGGGGCGCCCGAGGAACTCGCCCTGCCGCACGACCGTCCGCGACCGGCGGTGCCGAGTCACCGCGGCGGCGAGGTGTACGTGCAGGTGGATTCGGAACTGTCTGCGGCCCTGAGGGATACGTGCGCCCGTTCCGGGGCGAGCATGTTCATGCTCACCCACGCCGCTGTGGCCGCCCTGTTCACCGCTCTCGGGGCGGGCGACGACATCGTGCTCGGCGCGCCCGTCGCGGGTCGTGCCGACAGCGGACTCGAGGACATCGTCGGCTTCTTCGTCGACACCGTCGCTCTGCGCACCGACCTGTCCGGTGATCCCGACACCGCCGAGATCCTGACACGTGTACGGCGCGCCGACCTCGCCGCGCTGGCCCACCAGGAAGTGCCCTTCGACGAGGTGGTCGACGCCGTCGGTGTCACCCCGTCGCTCGCCCGGCACCCGCTCTTCCAGACGATGGTGCAGTACCGCACCGAACCCGCCGTGCCGCAGATCGGGGACACCACCGCGACCGTGTCGTATCTGTCCACCGGCACGTCGAAGTTCGATCTCACCGTCGACTTCCTCGACGCCACCGACGGTCTGTCGATCCGCTTCGAGTACGCCGAGGACCTCTACGACCGTACGAGCGTACGGACCCTCGGGCAGCGTCTGCTGTCGGTGCTCGCGGCCTTCGCCGGCCCCGAACCGCGACAGCTCTCGGCGATCGACGTGCGCACCGACGACGAGCGCGCCGCCGACACCGCCGCCGCGGTGCCCGCCACCACGCAGCTGCTGCCGGACCTGCTCGAGGTGGCCTTCGCCGCCCACCCGGAGCGCTCGGCGCTCGTGTTCGGTACCGAGACCCTGAGCTATCGGGAATTCGGGGCGCGCGTACACCGTTCGGCTCGTGCACTCGCCGAGCGGGGCATCGGCCCCGGCAGTGTCGTCGCGGTCGCGGCGGCACGGTCCGGCGCCGCCGTGGTCGCCCTGGCCGCCGTCGTCGTCTCCGGTGCCGCCTACCTGCCCGTCGACCTGTCGTACCCGCCGGCGCGCATCGAGTTCATGCTCACCGACGCCGCACCCGATCTCGTCCTCGTCGATACGGACGGTGCCGTGCCCGGCGACGCACCGCAGTTCACCCTCACCGCACTGACCGAGGCGGCGCAGGGCCACTCCGACGCGCCGGTCACCGATCTCGACCGCACCCGGCCGCTGCACTCGGCGGACGGGTCGTACGTCGTCTACACCTCCGGCTCGACGGGTGTGCCCAAGGGTGTCGTGGGAACCGCTGCGGCGCTGGCGAACCGGTTGGCCTGGCAGGCGGCACGCGTCCGTCCGTCCGGCGACGACGTGCGCCTGGCCAAGAGCTCACTGAGCTTCATCGACGGATCCACCGAACTGTTCACCGGTCTGCTCTCCGGCGCGACGATGATCCTCGCCGGCGACGCGGCCTCCCGCGACGCCGAGGCCCTCGCCGATCTCGTCGTCCGGCATCGGGTCCGGATGCTCACCGCGGTGCCGAGCCTCGCCGAGACCCTCGCCGCCCTGCGCCCCGAGGCCGCAGAACTCGTCGACACGTGGTTCCTCAGCGGAGAACCGCTCGGCACGAGCGTGATCGCCTCGCTACCGGACGCGCGGGTGATCAACTCGTACGGCTCGTCGGAGGTCGCCGGCGACGTCACGATCTGGACGGCCCCGAGCGCCGATGTCGACCGGGTCCGCATCGGTGCCCCCGTCGACGGCGTGACCGCGCGCATCCTCGACCGGCACCTGCGTCCCGTCCCGGACGGAGTGACCGGCGAACTCCATGTGGGGGGAGTGCAATCCGCCCGCGGCTATCTCGGCCGTCCGGACCTGACCGCGGCGCGGTTCGTCGCCGACCCCGCCGGGAGCGGCACACGGCTCTTCCGCACCGGGGACCTGGTGCGGCGCAACCCCTCCGGAGAGCTCGAATTCGTCTCGCGCGCCGACCATCAGCTGAGCCTGCGCGGTTTCCGCATCGAACCCGGCGAGGTCGAGGCCGCATTGCTGCGGCACCCGGCGGTGACCGCGGCCCTGGTCACCGTGCGGTCGTCGGCGTCCGGGACCGATCTGCTCGTCGGTTACGTCGTCGCCGATCCGGCCGCGCCGCGTCCGTCGGCCACCGACCTGCAGGACCATCTGCGGACCGTGGTGCCGGACTACATGATTCCCACGGTCTTCGCCGTGCTCGATGCCATGCCGACCCTGCCCAACGGCAAGGTCGACCGCGCGGCCCTGCCCGATCCCGCACAGAGCCACAGCACGCGCGAGGCCACCGACGACGAACGCGTCGTGTGCGAGGTTCTCGCCGAACTCCTCGGAGTCCCGCACGTGGGCCCCGACGACGACTTCTTCGCCCTCGGCGGCAATTCGCTCCTCGCGACACGTCTGTCCGCGGCGCTGCGCGTGCGCACCGGCCGGAACCCGTCGATCCGGGACATCTTCGACCTGCGCACCCCCGCACGGCTCGCGGCGACCGTCCCGGCCACCCTCGCCGGACCGGAGCTGGTGCGCCGCGACCACGCCGAGCTCGTCCCGATGTCGGCGGCGCAGCGTCGGCTGTGGTTCCTCTTCCGCCTCGAAGGCGCGTCGGCGACCTACAACATCCCGTACACGATGCGGCTGCGCGGCGCGCTCGACGTCGACGCCCTGCGGGGTGCCCTGCAGCACCTGATCGCCGGGCACGACACGCTGCGCACGGTGTTCACCGAACCGGACGAGGACGACGTCGAACAGATCGGCTACCAGCGGGTGCTGCCCGCCGAGGACTGCACCGTCGACCTGCGGATCGTCGACGCCGCCCCGGCGGATCTCGACGCGCTGCTCGCCGAGGAGGCGGGCCTCCCGTTCGACCTCGCCCACGATCTGCCGATCCGCGCGACCCTCGTGCGCACCGCTCCCGACGACGCGCACCTGATGGTGCTCGTGCACCACATCGCCGCCGACGAGTGGTCCGCCACGCCGCTGGTCGCCGATCTGTCGGCCTGGTACGCGCACCTGACCACCGGGGCGCCCGCACCGGCGCCGCTGCCGGTGCAGTACCGGGACTTCACCCTCTGGCAGGACGAACGTCTCGGTACCGGGGACGAGTCTCTGCGTGAAGCCCAGACCGAGTACTGGGCGCGCGTCCTCGACGGCGCACCCGAGGAACTCGCCGTCCCGCACGACCGGCCGCGCGGCGCGGTCAGCAGCTACCGCGGCGGCGCCGTCCCGTTCACCGTCGACCCGCGGACCCGCGAAGCACTCGCCGACATTGCCGCCGGATCCGGCGCGACGATGTTCATGCTCACCCACGCCGTCGTCGCGGCACTGCTGCGCGCGCACGGCGCCGGCGACGACATCGTGGTCGGCACTCCCGTCGCGGGGCGTCCCGACGCCGCCCTCGACCGGATCGTCGGCTTCTTCGTCAACACGCTCGTGCTGCGCACCGACCTGTCCGGTGACCCCACGGTCCGCGACCTGCTCGCGCGGGTCCGGGAGGTGGATCTCGACGCCTACGCGCACCAGGACCTGCCGTTCGAGGTGCTCGTCGAACGACTCGCCCCGGCACGGTCGCTCGCGCGGCAGCCGCTGTTCCAGATCATGGTGCAATACCGCGACCGCCTCGACGAGATCCGCATGCCCGGACTCGACGCCGAACCGGTCTTCGTCGAGACCGGCACGTCGAAGTTCGACCTGACCTTCGACCTCGCCGAGACCGACGACGGCGGGATCCGCGGGCGCATCGAGTACGCGACCGATCTGTTCGACCGCGACACCGTCGACGGATTCGCGCAGCGGCTCACGGCCCTGCTCTCCGAGATCGCGGCGGATCCCGACACCTCGCTGTCGCAGTTGAGCGTGCTCACCGCCGACGATCGGAAGGCATTGGCTGCAGCGGAGATCGGCACGGTCCGCGGCAACGGTCCGGATCGCACGATCCCCGAGTTGTTCTCGCAGCAGGTCGCTGCGACACCGGACGGCCTCGCGCTCGTCGACGACACCACCGGAAGACGATGGAGCTACGCCGAACTCGACCGTGCCGTCGCCGCCCTGGCCGGACACCTGCGTGCGGTGCCCGGGGTCGGTATCGATGCCGTGGTGGCCGTGGCGATCCCGCGCAGCACCGCACTCGTGGTCGCCCTGCTCGCGATCCACCGAGTCGGCGCGGCCTATCTTCCGCTCGACGAGAACTACCCCGCCGAGCGACTCGCGTACATGCTCGCCGATGCGCAGCCCGTGGCGGTTGTCGCGGCGACCGGTACTGCCATGTCCTTCGGCTCCGGCGTGCCGGTGCTCGAGGTCGACGAATCCGGTTCCGCCGGTTTCGATCCCGAAGATCCGGTCACGCTACCGACCGCGATGCCGCTCGACCGCGCGGCGTATGTGCTCTACACCTCCGGATCCACCGGAACCCCGAAGGGTGTCGTGGTCGGTCATCGCGCCGTCGCGAACCGGCTGCGGTGGATGCAGGACGAATACGGCCTCACCGCCGAGGATCGGGTGCTGCAGAAGACCCCGTCCGGATTCGACGTGTCGGTGTGGGAGTTCTTCTGGCCGCTGATCACCGGTGCCACGCTCGTCGTCGCGACCGCCGACGGCCACCGCGACCCGCACTATCTGCGCGACGTGATCGCCCGGCAGTCGATCACCACGGTGCACTTCGTGCCGTCGATGCTCGCGGCGCTGCTCGACGTCCTCGCCGCCGAGCAGGACGGAACACTGCGCCCGAACCGGGTGATCTGCAGTGGTGAGGCGCTGACCGCCGACCACCGCGACCGCTTCCACACCCTCGTCGACGCCGAGTTGCACAACCTCTACGGCCCGACCGAGGCGGCCGTCGACGTCACCGCGGCACCGATCCCGGCGCAGGACATTCCGTGGGTCCCGATCGGACGGCCGATCGACAACACCCGCACCCTCGTCCTCGACGAACGGCTCCGGCCGGTGGCGCCGGGCGTCGTCGGCGAGCTGTATCTCGGCGGTGTCCAGCTCGCCCGCGGCTACCACCGGCGTGCGGGCCTCACGGCCGGCCGGTTCGTCGCCGACCCCTTCGGCGACGCGGGGGAGCGGCTCTACCGCACCGGCGACCTCGTGCGGTGGCGCGACCGAGGCGAAGGGCTCGAACTCGACTACATCGGCCGCGCCGACGGCCAGGTCAAGCTCCGCGGCCTGCGCATCGAACTCGGGGAGATCGAGGCGACGCTGGTCGCGCATCCGGACGTCGCGCAGAGCGCCGTCGTCGTGCGCGACGGCATGCTCGCCGGCTACGTGGTGCCCCTGTCCGGGCACACCGTCGAACCTGCGGATCTGCTCGCACACGCCGCGACGACCCTGCCCGACCACATGGTCCCGGTGACCGTGACCGTGCTCGAGGCGCTGCCGCTCGGACCGAACGGCAAACTCGACCGCAGGGCACTTCCCGACCCGCAACCGACCGCGACGACGCGCCGCGAACCGGAGACCCCCGCCGAGGCCGCGCTGTGCGAATTGTTCGCGCAGGCACTGCGTCTCGACTCCGTCGGACCGGACGACGACTTCTTCGCGCTCGGCGGCGACAGCATCGTCTCGATGCAGGTCGTCACGGCCGCGCGCCGCAAGGGCATCGAATTCGGCCCGCGCGAGATCTTCCGGTGGCGCACCCCGGCCGGTCTCGCCGCCGTCGCACAGTTCGCCGCGGCGGTCGAGCAACCGGCCGGTCCCGCGGACGAGCGGGAGCCCGGTCCCGTGCCCGTGCCGCCGTCCGTGCACGCGCTGCGGGAGACCGGCACCGACCCGGCCGGTGCGGCGATCGTGTTCGCCGTCGACACCCCGGCGGACGAGGAGCAGGTCGCCGGGGCCCTGCGCACGGTAGTTGCCGCGCACGACGCGCTGCGCATGCGGCTGACCCGCGTGGCGTCGGTGCTGTGGTCGCTCGACACCCGACCCGCCGACGAGGTTCCCGTGCGGGTCGTCGAGACCACCGATCTCGCTGCCGCCGAGCAGCGGGCCCGCATCGAGGCCGCCGCGACTCTCGACCCCGAGGCCGGACCGGTTCTCTCTGCCGTATGGCCGACCACCGGACAGACGGGTCGCCTCGTGGTGGCGGTCCACCCGATCGTCGCCGACGGTGTCTCCGTCGACGTGCTCGCCGCCGACCTCGTCGCGGCGATGACCGGGGGAGCGGTCGCCGTGCCCGCCGCCACCGCGCGGGGACTCGCGACCCGGATCAACGAGCGGGCGCAGGACCCGGCACTGCTCGGGGAACTGGCGCACTGGGCGCAGGTCCTCGCACCGGGGGCCGCGCTGAGCACAGCGGTGCTCCCTGTCGGTGAGCCGGTCGAACCAGTCGAGGTCACAGCAGTCGAGTTCACAGCCGAGGTCCCCGCCGGTCCGGCCGATGAGCAGGACCCCGCTGCCGCAGCGGTGACCGCACTGGCGATCGCCGTCGCACGCGTCCGCGAGACCGCACCGGCACAGTTGCTCGTCGAGGTCGAACGCGACGCGCGCCGGTTCTCCGACGGTGAGCCGGACTGCACCCGGACCGTCGGTCCGTTCGCTGTCGGTGTGCCCGTGCGGGTTCCCGTCACCGACGACCCGGACGCGGTGTCGGCCGGTGTGACCGCGGCCCTGGACGCCGTACCCGCCGACGGTTCCGGATACGCGCTGCTGCGGCACCTCAACGCCCAGGCCGCACCGGCCTTCATGGCGCTGGCCCGGCCCGACGTCCTCGTCCGGGTCGAGACGGTGCCGACGGAACGGCGGGTCCCGTGCGGGCACGCCCTCGAGCTGACGGTACGAATCGAGGAGCGGACGGACGGTCGTATGTTCGTGGCCACGATGCGTTCGGACGGACGAATTCCCTCCGAAGAAATCCGGGCGCTGTCCGAGGCCTGGGCGGCGGCGATGAACGCGCCGGTGGGAGCGGGTTTCAGTACCCCCACGAGCACCTAGTATGGTTAGCCTAACCATGAGCTGGTCGGTATGCGCCCGCGGCTCGTCGCGGCATCCGTGGGAGAGAGAAAATTCGATGCAGTCGGTGTACCCCGTCACGCGTGCGCAGCGGACCATCTATTTCGGTCATCAGCTCGACGCCACCGGGCACCTCTACAACACCGGCATGTACACCGAGACCATCGGTGACGACATCGACATCGACCGGATGATCACGGCGATCCACTCGGTGCTCGACGTCGCGGAGACCCTGCACGTCAACTTCGACGTCGACGCCGACGGCAACGTCGTCCAGATCCCGCGCGCGACCCGCGAGTGGGACCTGCCCGTCATCGACTTCCGCGGCGAGGACGACCCGGCGGCGGCGTCCGACCGCTGGATGCGCGAGACGATGAACGAACCGCAGGATCTCGCCCGCGACCTGCTGTTCCGATTCGCCATCCATCGCCTGGCCGACGACACGGTGCGGCTGTACCAGCAGTACCACCACATCGTGAACGACGGCTACGGCATCGGCCTCGCGACCACCGCGATGACCAAGGCGTACGTCGAAGGCAAGGGCCCCGACCGCGCCGCGGAATGGACCCTCGAACGGTACGTGCGCGTCGACGAGGAGTACGTCGCGAGCGAACAGCGCGAACTCGACCGTCGCTACTGGCTCGACGAACTCGCCGACCTCCCGCAGGTGACGCGTCTGCTCGGCTCGGGTCGCTTGTCGAGCCCCGGCGAACTCGTCGCCTGGTCACACATCGATGCCGACGGACGCGGCCGGCTCGAGCGGTACGCCAAGGCGCATGGGACCCGGCTCGCCACCGTGCTCATCGCACTGCTCGGCGCCTATCTGGCCCGGGCCACCCGACGCCGTGACGTGGTGATCAGCCTGCCCACGACCGCGCGCGGCACCCGCGAACTGCGCACCGTGCCCGCGATGGTCGCCAGCGTCCTGCCCCTGCGTTTCGATGTCCCCGACGACGCGCGCCTGGCCGACGTCGCCGAGGTGATCGACGGCAAACTGCTCGGCCTGCTCAAGCACGGCCGGTACCGCGGTGAGGATCTCGGTCGCGAACTCGCCGACATCGACCCGGACTGGCGACCCCCGACCGTGGGCGTGAACATCATGCCCGCCTCCGTCTCGCGGTACTCGGTCGGCCGGGAATCGCAGGCGCACATGCTGTCCTCCGGCCCGGTCGGCGAACTCGAATTCATCGTGGTGCTCGAGAAGGCCGGGCACCCGATCGAGATCGGACTGCGCGGCCACGCCGACGACGCACCGCTCGCGCAGCGCTGCGCCGCCGACCTCGACGACTTCCTCACCGCAATCCTCGCCGACCTCGACGCACCGCTCGGCACCTTCGACGTCGCCCCGGCACCGTCGATCACCGAGGGCCCCGAGGCCGATCACATCGGCGTTGCCGTCGGGCACGAGGACACCACCGCAGGTCCGCTCGCGCTCATGCCGGCCACCGTGCGGCGCCGCGACGCCGGACGCGCCGTGGACGCCGACCTGCGCGAATACCGCATCCCGGCTCCGGAGGACCTCACCGAGGACGCCGTGGTCGCCGCCGTCTCCGCCGTGGTCGAGCACCACCCGGCGCTGCGGACGACCCTCACAGCACCGGCTCCGGTGCTGTGGTTGCTGTCCGTGAACGACTCCGCTGCCGTCGACGCCCGGGCCCTCGTCGCAAGCGCCGCGCTGCCCGCGGGAACCGCGACTGCCGACCTGCCCCTGCGCCCTGATGCCACCGCCGGCCGGATCCTGACCGCGGTGCGGCTCACCGGTGCGGACGAGGCCGCCGGGGAACTGGTGTTCCTCGCTCCCGCCGGACTCGTCGACGAGACGTCCTGGTCGATCGTCACCGCCGATCTGCACCGCGCTCTGCGTGCCGCCCGGCGCGGTACGCCGATCGTGCTGCCGCCCGTGCCCACCTCACCCGCGACCCACGCCCGCGTCTTCACCGAGCAGGCCGCCTCGCCGCAGCGACTCGCCGAGCTTCCCGACTGGATGACCACCGTCGCCCCCGGCACCGAATTCGCTGCCGCGGTGGCCACCGGCCGCACACGGACTCCCGTGACCCTCACGCTGACCGACGACGAATTCGTCACGGCGACAACCTCGGTCGCCGGACTCGTCTCGGGCGACGCAACCGACGTGTGGACGGCGGTGACCGCAGCTGCGGTCGCGAACACCCGCGAGGGCGCCGACGGTGACCTGCTCGTCGACGTCGTCCGCGACGGCCGCATCGCCCTGACCCCCGACGCCGACCTCACCCGCACCGTCGGCGCACTCGACTGGACGACGCCGGTGCGGCTGACGCTCGCCACCGATCCCCTCGACGCCCTGCGTGCCGCGAAGGAACGCCTGCGCACCGCCCCCGATCGGGGCATCGGCTGGCCGATGCTGCGCTACGCCAACGTCCAGGCCGGGCCGGCCCTCGCGCCGCTCGGACAGCCGCAGGTGCTCGTGCGGAGCGGGGGAGACCGCATCGGCAACTACCTGCTCGACATCCACATCGAACGGAGAACCGACGGCGCCGCCGTGCATCTCACCGCCGACGAGGCGCTCGCCCCCGAACTCGTGGCCCGGCTCGCCGAGGCATGGCGGGCGGCGTTCGACGACCTGCTCGGCCGCGCCGACGCCGCCTCGGGGCGTACCTCCCTCACCCCGTCCGATCTCGAGCACGTCACGCTCACGCAGGCCGAGATCGACCGCGTCGCACGCACTGCGCCCGTGCGGATCGAGGACATCTGGCCGCTGTCGCCGCTGCAGCGCGGCCTGTACTTCCAGTCGGTCTTCGACTCGTCGAAGGACATCTACACCGCCCAGTTCTCGCTCGACTTCGGCCACCGTCTCGACGTCGCGCGCCTGCGCCGCGCCGCAGCACGGTTGCTCGCCGAGAACCCCACCGTGCGTGCCGGTTTCACCGACGACGGTCTGGCCGATCCGGTGCAGTTCATCGGCGCCGCGGATCTCGAGGTGCCGTTCACCGAGGTCGACCTCTCCGACCTCGACCCGGCCGAACAACAGGCCCGCGCCGAGAAACTGATCGAGGAGGATCGGCTGCAGCCGTTCGACCTCGCGTCCCCGCCGCTGTGGCGCATGCTGCTGCTGCACCTCGACGGCATCGACCGTCTCGTCGTCAACCGCGAATTCATCCTGTGGGACGGCTGGTCCGGCGCGCTGTTCGTCGATGAGCTTCTCGCCCGCTACGCCGGTGACGAGATCACCGCGTCCGAAGCGGGTTTCACCGACTACCTGCAGTGGCTCGCCGCCCGCGACCGCGTCGCCGCCGAGCAGGCCTGGCGCGACGAGTTCGCCGGCTTCGACAAGCCCACGCTGCTCGCCGGTTCCACCCGCGACCGCGCCGCCATCGTGCCGCTGCGCATCGAGTCGTACATCGACGAGACACTCGCCGCGGCACTGCGCGACCGGGCCCGCAGCACGGGCGTCACCCTCAACGCGCTGATGAACGCCGTCGTCGGCCTGCTGCTCGCCGCCGAGTCCGGCAGCACCGACGTCGTGTTCGGCTCCACCGTCGCCGGGCGGCCCACCGAGATCGTCGGACTCGACCGCGTGATCGGCATGTTCCTCAACACCGTCCCGGTGCGGGTACGCCTGTCCGGTGCCGAGACCGTCGCGGACCTGCTGCGCCGCATGCAGGACGAGTACGCCGACCGCATGGAGTTCGAATATCTCGGACTCGGCGACATCCTCCGCGCCGTCGGCCACTCCGAACTGTTCGACACCCTGTTCGTGCTGCAGAACTTCAAGGACGCCGACGAGATGGCCCGGCAGTCCGCGCGGCACGACATCGTCGCGGAGGACAGTCTCGACCACACGCACTATCCCCTCGCGATCGTCGTGTCGCCGGGACGGACGATGCACGTCAAGATCGACTACCGGCCCGACGTCGTCGACGGCTCGCGTGCCCGGGCCCTGCACGACCGCTTCGTGGCGTTGCTCGAGTTCGTCGCCCGCGGAGTGGATCTGCCGGTCGCGTCCGTGCCGGCACTGACGGCCGCCGAGCACGCCGTCACCGATGCCCGGCTGCGCGCCGAGATCCCCGAGGTCGAGGACGTCACCGTCGCCGAGATGCTCATCGCGCGCGCCGCGACCGACGCCGACCGCATCGCCCTCGTCTCCGGTGAACAGAGCTGCACCTACGGCGAACTCGCCGGCCGCGTCGAAGCGCTCGCCCGCACCCTCATCGCCGGGGGAGCGGGGCCCGAGACCATCGTGTGCCTCGGCCTGCCCCGCAGCATCGACACCGTCGTCGCGCTCTTCGCGATCCTGCGCACCGGTGCCGCCTACCTGCCGCTCGAACTCGACCAGCCCGACGAGCGTCTGCGCACCGTCATCGACGACGCGCAGCCGGCGCTGTTCCTCACCACGACCGCGGTGCAGAACCGTCTCGGCCTGCCCGCCGACCGCAGCATCCGCCTGGACGAAGCGGTCGCGATGGAACTCGGCACCGCCGACACCGCGCCGCTGACCGACGCCGAACTCGGCGCGTTCGCCCCGGGCCGTCCGGGCCGGCTCGAGCACCCCGCCTACGTCATCTACACCTCCGGGTCCACCGGCAAGCCGAAGGGTGTGGTCACCCCCTATCGGGGCCTGACCAACATGCAGCGCAACCACCAGGACGAGATCTTCGATCCGGTGGTCTCGTCGGTGGACGGACGCCGGATGCGGGTCGCGCACACCGTGTCGTTCGCCTTCGACATGTCGTGGGAGGAACTGCTCTGGCTCGTCGAGGGTCACGAGGTGCACGTCTGCGACGAGGACCTGCGTCGCGACGCCACCGCGCTCGTCGAGTACTGCAACACCCACGCCATCGACGTCGTGAACGTCACCCCCACCTACGCGACGCAGCTGATCGCGGACGGCATGCTAGACGAGGGGCCGGGACAGCACCGCCCGCCGCTCGTCCTGCTCGGCGGTGAGGCCGTGTCGGATTCGGTGTGGACGCGCCTGCGCGAGACCGACGGCACCCTCGGGTACAACCTCTACGGCCCCACCGAGTACACGATCAACACCCTCGGCGGTGGCACCGACGACAGCGCGACCCCCACGGTCGGCGTCCCGATCCGCGCGACCCGCGCCTACATCCTCGACCCGTGGCTGCGGCCCGTCGTCGACGGTGTCGTCGGCGAGTTGTACATCGCCGGTGTGGGTCTCGCACGCGGCTATCTGAACCGTTTCGGGCTCACCGCCGACCGGTTCGTCGCCGATCCGTGGTCGGCCGGTGGCCGCATGTACCGCACGGGCGACCTCATGCGCCTACGTCCGGACGGCAACCTCGACTATCTCGGCCGTGTCGACGACCAGGTCAAGATCCGCGGCTACCGCGTCGAACTGCACGAGATCGCCGCCGTGCTCGAGGAGCACCCCGAGGTCGGCACCGCAGCGGTGATCGCCGTCGACGACCCGCTCGTGCCCGGAGCGAAAAGACTTGCTGCCTATGCGGTTCCGGCTGGCGACGGTGATCCGTCCGACCTGTCGTCGCGGCTCGTCGCACACCTGCGCGCCCAACTGCCCGACTACATGGTCCCGGCCGGGGTGCAGCTCATCGACTCCGTGCCGATGACCGTCAACGGTAAGCTCGACACCCGCGCCCTGCCCGAACCGCAGGCCGCCACGGGCCTCGGTGGACGCGCCCCGCGCACCGAGACCGAGAAGGTCCTGTGCGAGGTCTTCGCCGACGTCCTCGGCATCGACGAGGTCGGCGCCGACGACGACTTCTTCGAACTCGGCGGGCACTCGATGATCGCCATGCGGATCGTCGGCCGCATCCGCTCCGAACTCGGCGTGGACGTCACCATCCGCGACCTGTTCGAGGCCCGCAGCGTCGAGGAACTCGCCCGCCGCATCCCTGGTGCCGCAGCGGCGCTCCCGCCGGTCACCGCGCGGACGCGCCCCGACCGGGTGCCGCTGTCGGCCGCCCAGGAACGCCTGTGGCTGCTGCAGCAACTGCAGGACGACAGCCTCGCCTACCACTACGCGCACGTCGCCCGCCTCGACGGTGAGGTGGACGCCGATGCCCTCGCTGCGGCGGTCGCCGACGTCGTGGAACGTCACGAGAGCCTGCGCACCGTCGTCGAGTCCGAGGACGGCGCGCCCTACCAGCGGATCCTGTCCACGCCCGAGGCCGTGCGCTTCGAACTGCACGAGACGGAATCCGAGGATGCCGTCCGGGCGTTGCTCACCGAGCGGCTCACCGCGTCGTTCGATCTGCGCACCGACCCGCCGCTGCGGGTCGTGCTGGTGCGCGTCGCACCCGACCGGCACGTCCTCGCGGTGGTGCTGCACCACATCGCGACCGACGAATGGTCGGACGCCCCGCTGCTCGGCGACCTCACCCGCGCCTACCTCGCCCGGTCGGCCGGTGCGGCACCCGAGTGGTCGCCGCTGCCCGTCCAGTACGCCGACTACACGCTGTGGCAGCGCGAACTGATCGAGGCCGGCCGGATCGACACCCAGATCGACTACTGGACCGACACTCTCGCGCAGCTGCCCGACGAGATCGTCCTGCCCACCGACCGGCCCCGCCCCGCGCGGCCGACCGGCGCGGCGGGCAACACCACCGCGACGGTCCCCGCCGACATCGCCGCCCGCCTGCGTGCGGTCGCGGATGCCCGCGGCGGCACGATGTTCATGGCTTTGCACGCGGCCGTCGCGGCACTGCTCTCGCGTCTCGGCGCGGGCGACGACATCGTCGTCGGCACCCCGGTCTCGGGCCGGTCCGACACCGCCCTCGACGAACTCGTCGGTTTCTTCGTCAACACCCTCGTGCTGCGCACCGACCTGTCCGGCGAACCCACCTTCGCCGATCTCCTCGACCGGGTGCGCGAAACCGATCTCGCGGCGATGGCGCACCAGGAGGTGCCCTTCCAGCAGCTCGTCGAGCGACTCGCACCGCCGCGCGTCGAGGGACGGAACCCGCTGTTCCAGGTGATGGTGAGCTACCTGCAGCGCCCCGCGCAGCTGCCCGACCTGCTCGGTGTGCCCACCCGCTGGGAGCCGCTGAGCAACGTCCGCGCCAAGTTCGACCTCAATCTCACCTTCGTCGACGCCCCGGACACCGGTGAGGTCGCCGTGTCGGTGGAGTACGCGACCGACCTGTTCGACGCCACCACGGCCGATACGTTGCTCGCCGCGCTGCTCACGCTGCTCGATCAGGTCGCGAGCACACCCGAGACCAGGATCGGTGACGTCGCGATCCTCGACGCCGACGAGGCCGCGGGGCAGCTCGCCGTCGGCACCGGCGAGCGCGTCGACTTCGCTCTCGTCCCGCTGAGTCAGGCACTCGCGCGCAGTGCCGCCGAGCACGCCCGACGACCGGCTCTCGTCGCGGCCGACCGCACCCTCACCCACGCCGCGCTCGACGCCGCCTCGAACCGCCTCGCCCGCGAACTCGTCGCGCTCGGTGCCGGACCGGGTGCGATCGTCGCGGTCGCGGTGCCCCGCTCCGTGGAGCAGGTCGTCGCGATCCACGCCGTCGTGAAGTCCGGTGCGGCCTACCAGCCGATCGACACGACGCTTCCCGAAGCGCGCATCGAGTACCTGCTCGGTGACGCACGTCCGCGAGTCGTGCTGACGCGCAGCGACATCGAACTGCCCGGCGAGCATCCGCGACTCGACCTCGACGACGCCGACGTGCGTGCCCGCATCGACGCCCGCAGCCCGGACCCCGTCACCGACACCGACCGGATCGCGCCGCTCACCCTCGACCACCCGCTCTACGTCATCTACACCTCGGGGTCGACGGGTCTGCCCAAGGGCGTCGCCGTGTCGCACCGCGCCGTGGCGAACCGGCTCGAATGGGTGCGCCGCGAACTGCCGCTCTCGCCCGACGACCGGGTGCTGCTGCGCACGCCCGCGACCTTCGACGTGTCGGTGTGGGAGTTGTTCGCGCCGTTCGTCGACGGTGCGAGTGTCGTCGTCGGCGGACCCGACGCGCATCGCGATCCCGTCGAATCGGCGACCTTGCTGCGCGACGGGAACATCACCGTCGCCCACTTCGTGCCGTCGATGCTCGAGGAGACCCTCGCCGTGCCCGCCACCGCGGACGCCGCGAACCTGCGCCGCATCGTGTGCAGCGGAGAAGCACTGTCGCCCCGCACCGTCGAACGCGCGGCGAAGGTGCTGCCACAGGTGAAGGTCCACAACCTGTACGGCCCGACCGAAGCCGCCGTCGAGGTGACCCTCGACGCCGACCCGGGTGCCCGCATCGGTTCGCCCACCCGCGGTTCCGTCATCGGCCGGCCGGGCGCGAACGTGTGCCTGTACGTGCTCGACCGGTATCTGCGCCCCGTGCCGGCCGGCACCCCCGGTGAGCTGTACATCGGGGGAGCGCAGGTCGCGCAGGGCTACCTGCGGCGCCCGGCACTCACCGCGCAGCGGTTCGTCGCCGACCCCTACGGCGATCCCGGTGAGAGGCTCTACCGCACCGGCGACCTCGCGCGCTGGGACGCCCGCGGCGACCTCGAATTTCTCGGGCGCGGCGACGACCAGATCAAGCTGCGCGGTCTGCGCATCGAACTCGGCGAACTCGAGGCGGCTCTCGATGCCGTCGACGGTGTCGCCCGTGCCGTAGCGGCGCTCAAACCCGGTCCCGCAGGCGATTCGGTGCTCGTCGGATATGTCGTTCCCGCAGCGGAAGTCGCGGTGGACCCGGTGGCGGTCCGTGAGGCGCTCGTCGGACGTGTGCCCGATTACCTGCTGCCCGCGCGGATTCTCGTGATCGACGCGGTCCCGACGACCTTCAACGGCAAACTCGATCGCAGTGCCCTGCCGGCACCGGAATTCGACACCGGATCCGGACGGCAGCCGCGTACCGAGCTCGAAGCGACGATCGCGACACTGTTCGCGGATGCGCTGGGACTCGACGAGGTCGGCATCGACGACGACTTCTTCGCGCTCGGTGGGCATTCGCTCGCTGCGATCCGGCTCGTGAACGCGATCCGCTCGGAGCTCGGCGCCGATCTGGCCCTGCGCACGGTCTTCGACGCCCCGACGGTGGAGTCGCTCGCGCAGCGGTGCGCGGCGGCGGGTCAGGCGTCGCCGCGACCCGCGCTGGTTGCGGCCGACCCGCGACCTGCGATGGTGCCGCTGTCGTACGCGCAGCAACGCCTCTGGATCCTCGACCAGCTCGGGGCCCGCGGCGGCGTGTACAACGTGCCGGTCACGTGGCGGGTGCACGGACGCGTCGACGTCCCGGCACTCGAAGCGGCCGTGCGCGACGTCGTCCTGCGTCACGAGGCGCTGCGCACCGTCTTCCCGAGCGTGGACGGACAGGCCTACCAGCAGGTGCTCGCGCCCGACGAGGTCCGCGTGATCGCCGACCACCGCTCGGTCGCCGCGGCCGATGTCCGCGATGCGCTGGCCGAGGCGATCGATCACCGCTTCGATCTGTCGGCCGAGCTGCCGGTACGGCTGTCGGTCCTCGACGCCGGGGACGACACCGTCGTGGCGCTTGTGATCCACCACATCGCCGTCGACGAGTGGTCGACCAAGGCGCTGCTCACCGATCTGGCGACCGCCTATGCGCTGCGGCAGGTGGGGCAGGCACCCGACTGGACACAGCCCGCCGTCCAGTACGCCGATTTCACGCTGTGGCAACGCGACCTGCTCGGCGACCCGGCGGATGCGGAGTCGCTCGCCGCTCGTCAGCGCGCCTACTGGCGCGATGCCCTCGCCGGACTGCCCGAGGAACTGCCGCTGCCGGCCGATCGGACCCGTCCGGCCCGCACCTCCTATCGCGGTGGTGCGGTGCCGTTCGCGCTGGACCCGGAGATCGTGCGGGCACTGCGAGAAGTCGCACGCGCACACGACGTCTCGATGTTCATGGTCGTGCAGGCCGCCGTGGCGGTGCTGCTCGCGGCCTACGGTGGTGGCGAGGACATCCCCCTCGGCACCCCGGTCTCCGGACGCGGCGACGCACAACTCGAGGATCTCGTCGGTTTCTTCCTCAACACCCTCGTACTGCGCACCGACCTGTCCGGCGACCCCACCGTCGCCGAACTGCTCGACCGCATCCGCCGCACCGACCTCGAGGCGTTCGACCACCAGGACCTGCCGTTCGAGCAGGTCGTCGACGCGGTGCTCGGCTCCGACCGATCCGTCTCGCGCGCGCTGCACCCGCTGTTCCAGGTGATGATCGTCTATCTCGTCGAACCCGATCCGCGCAGTGCGGGCGGGCTCATGGCGGGTGTCACCCCCGAACCGCACCCGATGGAGACCTCGAAGTTCGACCTGTCCTTCGACCTCGTCGAATATGCGGGAACCGACACCGTCGTCGGTGTCGTCGAGTACAGCTCGGACCTGTACGACCGCCGCACCGTCGAACGTCTCGCCGCCGGACTCGACCGGGTGCTGCGCACGCTGGCCGGGGGAGAGGCGCACCGGCGCCTGTCCGCCATCGACGTGCTGCCGGCCGACGAACGCGCACAACTCGAACGATGGCGGGCCACACCGGCACAGGCCACCGAGGCGGTCACCGTCGCGGACCTGTTCGACGAGGCGGTCGCCCGCCATCCGCACGAGACCGCGCTCGTAGCAGGCGATCTCGACCGGACCTTCGCCGACCTCGCGTCCAGGGTCCGCCGGTGGGCGCGCCTGCTCGTCGACCACGGTGTCGCTCCCGAGACCCGCGTCGCACTCGTGCTGCCCCGCACGGCCGACACGATCGCGGCGATGCTCGCAGTGCTCGTCTCCGGCGGCGCCTACGTCGCACTCGAACCGCGCACACCCACCGAGCGGCTCGCGACGATCCTCGACACAGCCGAGCCGGTCGTCGTGCTCACCACCGGAGAACTCGCGTCGTCGCTGCCCGCGGTGGACGCGCCGGTGCTCGCGCTCGACGACGAGGCGCTCGCCGAGCGGGTTGCCGGCTACGACGACGCCCCGCTGACCGACGCCGACCGGCTCGCACCGCTGCGCGCCGATCACCCGGCCTACGTCGTGTACACCTCCGGGTCCACCGGCACACCCAAGGCGGTCCTCGCCCTGCACCGCGGCCTGACCGCGCTGTTCCACAGTCACCGTGCCGACCTCTACGAGCCGACGCAGGCGCGGACCGGACGCGACCGGCTCCGGGTCGGTCACGCGTGGTCGTTCGCCTTCGACGCATCGTGGCAGCCGCAACTGTGGCTCTTCGACGGGCACGCCGTGCACGTCGTCGACGAGAAGGTCCAGCGCGACCCGGCCGAGATGGTCCGCGTCGCCCACGAATCCCGCTGGGACTTCGTCGAGGTCACCCCGTCGCACCTCGCGCAGCTGCTCGATCACGGACTCGCGGACGACGGACGGTGCCCCGCCTCGCTCGGTTTCGGTGGCGAGGCCGTCTCGCAGCCCATGTGGGATCGACTGCGCGGCCTGGACGGCGTGACCGCGTACAACCTCTACGGGCCGAGCGAGAGCACCGTCGACGCACTCGTCGCACGGTCCTCGGACGCCGAGACGCCCGTGGCGGGCCGACCGGTGGCCGGCACCCGGGCCTACATCCTCGACCGGTGGATGCGTCCCGCGCCGATCGGCGTGGAGGGCGAGCTCTACCTCGCCGGTCGAGGACTGGCCCGCGGCTATCTCGCCGATCCGGGCCGCACCGCCGACCGCTTCGTCGCGGACACGATCGATCCGGAGTTCCCCGGCGACCGCATGTACCGCACGGGTGACCGGGCCCTGTGGATGCCCGACGGACACATCCGGTACCGCGGACGCGGCGACGACCAGGTCAAGATCCGCGGGTACCGGATCGAACCGGCCGAGATCGAGACCGTGCTCTCGTCGCGACCGGATGTCGCGACCGCCGTGGTTCTCGCCCGCACCGATCTCGGTGCGACGGCGCGCCTCGTCGCCTACGTCGTCCCGGCCGCCGGGCACACCCTCGACGCCGAGACCCTGCGACGCGCGGTCGCGCGGGTGCTGCCCGACTACATGGTGCCGTCGGCGACGGTCGTGCTCGACGCCCTGCCCACGCTCGCCAACGGCAAGATCGACCGCGCCGCGCTGCCGCGACCGGAACTCGCCCCGCGAGCGCACCGCGCACCGTCCACACCGGCCGAAGAACTGCTGTGCGCCCTCGCCTCCGAGGCCACCGGCGTCGAACAGGTCGGCGTCGACGACGATCTGCTCGAACTCGGATGCGACAGCATCTCGGTGATGCGGATCCTGGGCGGACTGCGCGCGGCCGGATACGTGATCGACGCGGAGTCGATCTTCACCGCCGGGTCGATCGGCGAACTCGCCGCGACCCTCCACGAGACCGAGATCCGCGACGCCGGGAACGGAGACCCGACCGACGGACCCACGAAGTGTTCTACAGCAGAGGAGAATCGATGAGGATCCACAAGCGACTGCGCCGGATCGGCGTCGCCCTCGCCGCCACCGCCATGCTGGTCGGTGTCACGGCGTGTGGCTCGGACACCGACAGCGGCAGCTCGTCCGGTAGTGCGACGGCGTCGGACGGGGAGTTCCCGGTCACCGTCTCCGGCAAGTTCGGTGAGGCGACCGTCGAGTCCGCCCCGACCCGCGCCCTGCCGCTGTCGCCGCAGGACGCCGACATCCTGCTGTCGCTGGGCGTCACCCCGCTCGCGCTCCCCGTCGATGCCCAGAACCTCGCCGCCACCGGCGGCACCGGTGTGTGGCCGTGGGAGGCCGAAGCGCTCGGCGCCGACGTCCCGCCGCTGCTGAACATGGACGGCGGTGCGACGGTGATCGCCGAGCAGATCGCCGCGCTGCAGCCCGACATCATCGTCTCCACCGGGTTCTGGGGACTCGAGCAGAACACCTACGACCAGCTCGCCGAGCAGTTCCCCGTCGTGCACTTCGACTACCGCGCCAACGGTGAGCCGTGGCAGGATTCCACCCGCAAGATCGCAGCGGCCCTCGGCATCCCCGAGAAGGCCGAGGAGGTCATCGAGCAGGCCGAGGTCGATCTCGACGCCGCCAAGGAGCAGTACCCCGCGCTCGAGGGCGCGACCTACAACGCGATCATCGGCGACACCGGTGGTCAGCTGTCGGTGCTCGCCGCCGACGACCGCGGCATCGGGCAGTTCCTGAACTCGCTCGGCCTCGAGCTCAGCGAGTACGCGAGCACACTGCAGGTCGATGCCGACGGACGCGGTGTGCTGTCCTACGAGGAGATCTCACAGCTCGACGCCGACCTGCTCGTCGTCGTCTCGCCCACGGGCGATCTCGGATACCTGACCAAGTTCGAGGCCTGGAACCGTCTTCCGGCCGTCGAGCGCGGCGCGGTCGTCTCGCTCGCCCGCAACACCGGCATGCCGAACGCTGTGGGCTTCCCGTCGGCGCTGTCGCTGAAGTGGGCCACCGACGAGATCGCCCCGATGCTTGCCGACGCCGCCGCGAAGTCCGAGTGACGGACCGGCAATGAGCAACGGCGCCCTCTTCGATCTGCGGCCGCTGCGCGAGAGCGCGGCCTTCCGCCGGATCTTCATCGCTCGCACCATCTCGATCTTCGGTATCGGGATGCTCATGGTCGGTGTGCCGATCCAGGTCTATGACCTGACCGGATCGTCGCCGATGGTGGGTCTGGTCTCCGCGCTCGAAGGGGGCGCTGCGATCGGCGGCATGCTGCTCGGCGGCATGCTCGCCGATCGCTACAACCGCAAGTTCCTGATCCTGTTCGCCCGCACCGTCTCCGGTCTCACCTTCGTCGGACTGGCCGTCAACGCCGGTCTGTCGTCACCCTCGGTGCCGGCGATCATCGCGCTGACGGTCGTCAACGGACTGATCGGGTCGATCAGCATCGCCGCTCTGCTCGCGGTCGTGCCCACGCTCGTCCCGAAGGGCCAGCTCGTCGCCGTCGGCGCGCTCAACGTCCTCAGCGCCCGCGCCGGAGCCGTCCTGTCCCCGGCGCTCGGTGGTCTCGTGATTGCCACGTTCTCGGTCGCATGGAACTACTGGGTGGCCGCGATCGGCACCGCCGTGACCGTCACCCTGCTCTCGGGACTGCCCGCGCTGAACCCGCCGAAGGCGGACGCCGGGCACGACGCCGACACGCCCGCCGAGACGGTGGCCGGCTTCCTGCGTCGCGAACACGTCGTCGGTGGCGTGATGATCGCCGGTGTCGTCGCGATGCTCGGCGGCGGTGTGCTCGTGCTCGTGCCGGCCTTCGCCGACGCGCGTTTCGAGGGCAACGCGGTCGCCATCGGCGTCATGTACGCGGCGATCGCGCTCGGTGCCGCCGCCGCCACGGTCACCAGTGGATGGCTCGGTCGTTCGGTGCGGCCCGGCCGCGTGCTGCTCACCGCCCTGGTCCTCGGATTCGTCGTCCAGGCACTGGTCGGCTTCACGTCCGTCCTGGCGCTCACCGCGGTGCTGCTCGTGATCGTCGGGGTCTTCGGGGCCGTGCAGGAGGTGCTGCGCTACTCGCTGATCCAGACGCACACGCCCCACACGCTGCTCGGCCGGGTGAACGGCCTGTGGTCCGCACAGGAGGTCGCGGGCATGTCGGTCGGTGCGCTCGTCGCGGGCCTGTTCGGCGGGATCTTCGACGCCCCGGACGCGGTCGTCGGGTACAGCGCCGCGATGGCAGTCCTCGCGCTGCTCGTGACCCTGCTGCTGCGGCGCCTGCGCGGCGCGACGGTGGAACCGAGCGCGCATCCGGTCGCGGTCGAGTGACCGTCCGTCGCGCGTTTCACGGGCTCGCGGCCCGGTAGCGGACGCGGAGACGAGGGGGAGTGCTGAGGTTCAGGAGTGGTTACGAGGTGCGGTTAACGCAATCTTCACCGACACGCTTCCTCCCTGCCGAGCGAATAGTCCGTATCGGGGTTAGCGTCGGGGGTGTAGGCGGCGCAGGTGCCGACTACACGGGAGGTCCCTGATCGTGTGGCTGACACAGTCCGAGCGAGGGGGCCGGCACCGGGCCTCCGTGGTCGTGACGACACCGGGGACCCACCGGCCCACCGAATACGTCCGGGCGGTGCCGTCCGGGCCGAGGAGCCCCACGTGAACGCAACACGCTCCGTCCCCACCCGCTCCGGCGACGCCTCCGGTACCGCCGCTGCGAAAGAATCCGCTGTACGCACCTATGTGCTGGACACTTCAGTGTTGCTCTCCGACCCTTGGGCGGTCACCAGGTTCGCCGAGCACGAAGTCGTCCTTCCGCTGGTCGTGATCGGCGAACTCGAAGGGAAACGGCACCACCACGAACTCGGCTGGTTCGCCCGCGAATCGCTGCGGCTGCTCGACGACCTGCGGCAGCGGCACGGCCGCCTCGACCAGCCCATCCCCATCGGGGACGAGGGCGGCACCCTCCACGTGGAGCTCAATCACACCGACCCCATGATCCTGCCCGCGGGATTCCGCACCGACACCAACGACTCCCGCATCCTCGCGTGCGCCCTGAACCTGGCCACCGAGGGACGCGACGTGGTGCTCGTCAGCAAGGACATCCCGTTGCGCGTCAAGGCCGGTGCCGTCGGCCTCGACGCCGACGAATACCACGCCCAGGACGTGGTGACCTCGGGATGGACGGGCATGACCGAACTCGAGGTCGACCGCGCCCTCATCGACGAGATGTTCACCGAGGGCATCGTCGACATCGACGACGCGCGGGATCTACCGTGCCACACGGGGATCAGGCTCCTAGGGGGTTCGTCCAGCGCGCTCGGCCGGGTCACCGCCGACAAGCGAGTGCAGCTCGTCCGCGGCGACCGGGAGGCGTTCGGACTGCACGGGCGCTCCGCCGAACAGCGCGTCGCGCTCGACCTGCTGCTCGACGAATCCGTCGGCATCGTCTCCCTCGGCGGCAAGGCCGGAACCGGAAAGTCCGCGCTGGCACTGACGGCCGGACTCGAGGCCGTCCTGGAAAGACGCACCCACCGCAAGGTGGTGGTCTTCCGGCCGCTCTACGCGGTGGGCGGGCAGGAACTCGGCTACCTGCCGGGTACCGAGGCCGAGAAGATGAATCCGTGGGGGCAGGCGGTCTTCGACACCCTCGAAGGACTCGCCAGCCCGGCGGTGCTCGAGGAGGTGCTCAGCCGCGGGATGCTGGAAGTGCTGCCGCTCACGCACATTCGCGGCCGGTCGCTGCACGATTCGTTCGTCATCGTCGACGAGGCGCAGTCGCTCGAACGCAACGTGCTGCTCACCGTCCTGTCGCGGCTCGGTGCGGGATCGCGGGTCGTGCTCACCCACGACGTCGCCCAGCGCGACAACCTGCGTGTCGGTCGGCACGACGGTGTCGCGGCGGTCATCGAGAAGCTCAAGGGGCATCCGTTGTTCGCGCACGTCACGCTCACCCGCAGTGAGCGGTCGCCGATCGCGGCACTGGTGACGGAGATGCTCGAGGAGTTCGCTCCGGGCGCCTGAGCCCCGAGCACGGCCGACACGGCGCGTCCGGCATCCGCCGGGCGCGCCGTCGTCGTCACGCCCCGTCGGAGGTGTCGGTGTCCTCGGAGAGGGGGCCGAGTTCGGCCTCGAGCACTTCCTGGACCACGCGCATCGCAGCGAGTCCGGCGGGGGCGCCACAGTACGCCGAGCAGTGGATGACGGATTCGACGATCTCCGTGCGTCCGAGCCCGTTGCGCAGGGCTCCTCGGACGTGTCCGCGCAGTTCGTTCTCGGCGCGCAGCGCGATGAGCATTCCGAGATTGAGCAGGCTGCGGCTGCGCCGGTCCAGGCCGGGACGCGACCACACGGCGCCCCAGGCGTGTTCGGTCACGAACTCCTGCATCGCCTCGGAGTCGGTGCCGCGGGAACGCTCGAACGCCCGCTCGACGAAGTCGTCACCCATCACTTCGCGCCGGATCTCCAGACCCGCCGTGAATCCCGGAGTGTGCTCGCCGTCGGACATGTTCATCGCTCCCTGCTGATCTGTCGCCGAACGGTTCGGCGACGAACGGATTCTATGCGGGCGTCCTCGGGGGAGCGGTGGGGGTGAGGATCGTCAGGAGCGACGCAGGACGGCGCGCAGTACGCCCACGACGGTTCCGCGGAGGAAGGTGAGGACGTCGAAGTGGTCGTCCCACACGGCGATCCGTCCGTCGCGCAACTCGAAGGTGCCGCACACCCAGAACTCGATGTTCACCGGCCCGAAGCGCAGGATGTCGGTGCGTTCGGTGAGCACGATGTTGCCGTCGGCCGCGATGTGATGGATGACGACGCCGAAGCCCACCGCAGGTCGCGCGAGACCGGCGAGGATCTTCCGGACCCGGGTCCCGCCGCGGATGGTGGGGAGCCAGGTGTTGTGCCACGCGATGTCGTCGGTGATCAGTGAGCCGGCGAGGTCGATGTCCTCCGCGGCCGTCGCCTCCAGGAAGTCGGTCACCGTCGCGACGGCGTCCCGCGCGGTGGTGGTCTGTGTGCTCATCGTTCTCCTCGGCGTCGGCTGCGTCGCATGGTAACGGCAGGAGCCCGGGGGTGGGGCGGATTCGTGGACGGCACGGAATCACCGGAAACCGGGTTGTGTCGCCGAGGAGTCGGGCACCCTGAAATCAGGTACCCGTCCTCTCAGTGACAGGAGCGAACCGATGAATCGAATTCCCCGACGCAGAGCAGCGTTGGTGGCGGCCGCGGCGGCGGTCGGACTGGTGGTCGCAGGTTGCAGCGACGACCAGTCGGCGGAGGACACGGTGGGCAGCGCGACCAGCGCGGTC
This sequence comes from Rhodococcus sp. PD04, assembly GCF_035918275.1. Taxonomy (NCBI): domain Bacteria; kingdom Bacillati; phylum Actinomycetota; class Actinomycetes; order Mycobacteriales; family Nocardiaceae; genus Rhodococcus; species Rhodococcus sp. PD04. The sequence continues at coordinate 1,255,298 of NZ_CP142143.1, forward strand.
CAGTCCGCCGCGGAGAGCGTGGCATCCGGGGCGGAGAGCGCCGTCGAATCGATCACGCAGGGCGACGATTCGCCGGAGGGCGACGAGCCCGCGGCCGATCAGTCCAGTGCGGTGCCGGGACCGGACGGCGAGCAGGTCGAACTCAGCGGACCGATCCTGCAGAAGTACGACGAGGTCGGCGGTGCGTCCAGCCCGCTCGGTGCCGCGACCGGCGAGCAGGAGGAGGTCGGCGACGGTTACGTCGCGGAGTTCGAGGGCGGCATCATCGCGTGGAGTCCCGACACCGATTCCCACATCGTGTGGGGTGAGATCCGCACGGCCTGGGAGGCCGCGGGCGGTGCCGGTGGTGATCTGGGATTCCCGATCAGTGACGAAGAGCAGAACGTCGACGGTGCCCGCAGCAACTTCCAGTTCGGGTACATCACCTGGTCGCCCGAATCCGGGACGGAGGTGGTCCAGGAGTGAGGTGACTCCCCGGATCGCTGAGCCCTCGCTGTCCGCTCACGTTTTCGCCATCCGCTACAGCAATTGCTGTAGCGGATGGCGAAATTCGTAGCTGATGCAGGCGGGGTCCGTAGGGACCCTGCGGGTCAGGACTCCTCGTCCACCCGCGTCATCGCCAGGACGTCGAGGCGGCGGTCCAGTTCCTCCTCGCTCAGCCGGTCGCCGACGAGGCCGCGGTCCACGACCGTCTGACGGATCGTCTTCTTCTCCCTCAGGGCCTCCTTGGCGACGGCGGCCGCCTCCTCGTATCCGATCGCGGAGTTGAGGGGAGTGACGATCGACGGCGACGACTCCGCCAGGGTGCGCAGATGCTCGACGTTCGCGACCAGTCCGGTGATGCAGCGATCGGCGAACAACCGGGAGACGTTGGCGAGCAGACGAATCGACTCGAGGACGTTGCGGGCCATCACCGGGATGTAGACGTTGAGTTCGAACGCCCCGGCCGCGCCGCTCCACGCGACGGTGGCGTCGTTGCCCACCACCTGTGCAGCGACCTGCGTAACCGCTTCGGGAAGAACGGGATTGACCTTACCCGGCATGATCGAGCTACCGGGCTGCAGATCGGGGAGCTGGATCTCGGCCAGACCGGTGAGCGGGCCGGACCCCATCCAGCGGATGTCGTTGGCGATCTTCGTCAGCGACACGGCGACGGTGCGCAGCGCGCCGGACACCTCGACCAGCGCATCGCGCGCGGCCTGCGCCTCGAAGCTGTTGCGGGCCCGCTGCAACTCCTCGAGCCCCGTGGTCTCGACGAGCACGGCCACCACGCGCGGACCGAAATCCGCCGGCGCGTTGAGACCCGTGCCCACCGCTGTGCCGCCGATCGGAAGTTCACCGAGGCGGGGGAGCGTCGCGCGGAGACGCTCGATCCCGGCCTCGATCTGGCGGGCGTAACCACCGAACTCCTGGCCCAGGGTCACCGGGACCGCATCCATCAGGTGCGTGCGACCCGACTTGACGACCGTGCGCCACTCCTTCGCCTTCTCGTCGAGGGCACCGTGCAGGTGCTCGAGAGCGGGGATCAGATCCTTGACCGTCGCCTCGGTCGCGGCGACGTGCGTCGCGGTGGGGAAGGTGTCGTTCGACGACTGCGACATGTTGACGTCGTCGTTGGGGTGGACCGTGACGCCGGCCTTCGCTGCGAGCGACGCGATGACCTCGTTGGTGTTCATGTTCGAGCTCGTACCCGAACCGGTCTGGAAGACATCGATCGGGAACTGGTCGTCGTATTCACCCGCGGCGATGGCATCGGCGGCCGCGACGATCGCCTCGGCCTTGTCGGGGTCGAGCAGCCCCAGGTCCTTGTTCACCCGGGCGCAGGCACTCTTGAGCAGACCCAGCGCGCGGATCTGCGCGCGTTCGAGTCCACGGCCCGAGATCGGGAAGTTCTCCACGGCGCGCTGCGTCTGGGCGCGCCACAAGGCGTCGACCGGAACCTGGACCTCGCCCATCGTGTCGCGTTCGATACGGAACTGCTGAGAAGACTGTTCGGTGTCGGTCATGTCCTCCACGTTATGCCGACGGAACGAACGAGGAGGGGCACTGCGACGAGAACTCGTGGCAGTGCCCCTCCTCGGGAGCGATCGGTGAGGATCAGGGCCGTGTGGATCAGGGCCGTGTGGATCAGGGCCGGGTGGATCAGGGCATGGGATACGGCGAGCCCGCGACACCGTGGAAGTCGATGGACGAGAACTCGCTGAGCTTCTGCAGGCGGTGGTACGCCTCGATCATGCGCACCGTGCCCGACTTGCTGCGCATGACGATCGACTGCGTCTCCGCGCCACCCGCGGAGTAGCGGACGCCGCGGAGCAGCTCACCGTCGGTGACGCCGGTCGCGCAGAAGAAGATGTTCTCGCCGGTGACGAGATCGTCGGTGGTGAGGACACGAGCAAGATCGTGACCGGCGTCGATCGCCTTCTGGCGCTCGGCGTCGTCCTTCGGCGCCAGTCGACCCTGGAGTGCGCCGCCCATGCAACGCATCGCGGCCGCGGCGATGATGCCCTCGGGGGTACCGCCGATGCCGAGCAGCATGTCGACACCCGAACCCGGACGAGCAGCGGCGATCGCGCCGGCGACGTCGCCGTCGGAGATCAGACGGATGCGGGCACCCGCCTCGCGCACCTCCTTGATGATCTGCGCGTGGCGTGGACGGTCGAGGATCGTCACGGTCAGGTCGGCGTGCGCGATGTTCTTCGCCTTCGCGACGCGACGGATGTTCTCCGCGATCGGGGCGGTGATGTCGATGACGTCGGCGGCCTCGGGACCGACGGCGATCTTCTCCATGTAGAACACGGCGGACGGGTCGAACATCGCGCCCCGCTCGGCCACGGCGAGCACCGCGATCGCGCCGGGAGCGCCCTTCGACATGAGGGTCGTGCCGTCGATCGGGTCGACCGCGACGTCGCACAGCGGACCGTCGCCGTTGCCGACCTCCTCGCCGTTGTACAGCATGGGCGCTTCGTCCTTCTCGCCCTCACCGATCACGACGACACCCTGCATCGACACGGAGCTGACCATGTGCCGCATCGCGTCGACGGCGGCGCCGTCGCCACCTTCCTTGTCGCCGCGTCCGACCCACCGGCCGGCCGCCATCGCCGCGGCCTCGGTGACGCGGACCAGTTCGAGCGCGAGGTTGCGGTCCGGAGCTTCGCGGCGTGGGGTGCTGGCCGTCATGGGCTACTGCCTCCTGGAGACTTTTCGGTCGACGCGGGTTGCGCCGGCAGAGGGAGCGGACGCCGAGGGTGTCCGCACGATCGGTGTGTGTCGCGTGGCTATTGTCTCATCACGGCCGATGCTGTGGGCTGTCGGACCCGCCCGGCCTGAACATGCCCGTTTCGTAGCTGTCAGACTGGACGCGTGGCATCCAAGAAACCTCGCATCCTGCAAGACGGTCGCGATATGGCGTGGTCGCTGATCCCGCTGCTCGTGCTGATCCTGTTCATCGCGGCGATCGCCAGCCAGTGCGAGTTCAAGCCCGGCGGGCCCACGGCGGGTCCGGTGCCGAGCTTCGACATCGATGCCGGCCTGAAGTACGACGCGGCGGAGCTCGGATTCCCGATCCGCCATCCCGAGGTGCCCGAGGACTGGCAGCCCAACTCCGGTAGCCGCAGCATCGTCTCCGGTGGCCAGGGAGGTGATTCGAGCACCGTCGGTTTCATCACTCCCGCAGGTCGCTACGTACGTCTCACCCAGTCGGATGCCGGTGAGGACGAACTGGTGCGATTCGTCGCCGGAGGTGCCCGCACCGCCACCGACACCCGTGCCGTCGAGGACCACGACTGGGTGGTTTACGGAGGCGAGGGTGTCGAGGCACTCTGGGTGTCCGACTTCGGCGACGTGCGCATCCTGATCGGTGGCTCGGGCGACGAAGCCGAGTTCACCACCCTGGCCACGGCCGCGGGCAGGGCCGAGCCGCTCGAACCCTGATCCGGGTCGGATCGGTCGAGGTCAGTCCTCGTACTCGTCGTCTTCGTCCTCGTCGTCCGCGAGGGAGAGGGCCTGCTCGACACGTTCGCGGGCGCCGGCGAGATGTTCCTCGCAGCGCTTCGCGAGCGCCTCGCCGCGCTCCCACAGCTGCAGCGAGTCGTCGAGGTCGAGACCGCCCTGTTCGAGCATCTTCACGACGTTGACGAGTTCGTCCCGAGCTCGCTCGTAGCCGAACTCCCGCACATCGGCGTTGGCGTCGTCGGTTCCCACGTTCGTCACTGTCCTGATCTTCCTTGTCGTTCGTGTCCCATGACGGCGGCGCGGGCCGCGCCGTCCGCCACGCGCACCCGCAGCTGGGTGCCGATGGGCATCTCGTCGAGTGTGCGTACCACTTCGGGGGCGCTGCCCGGCACGATCCGCTGGACCACGGCGTAGCCACGCGCCAGGGTCGCCGCGGGTCCGAGGGTCGCCAGCCGTGCCCGCAGGTGTTCGAGCGTCGACGACTGCGACGAGATCAGCCTCGTGACGTCGCGCCGTGCCGCGTGCTGCAGCCGCTCGATCTCCTCGTGCCGCCGGTCGAGATCGCGGAACGGATCGGCCAGGACGGGACGGTCGCGCAGCTGCGCGATCACATGTTCCTCGCGTCGGACCCAGTTGCGCAGCGCTGCCGCGGACCGTGCTCTCAGCTCGTCGACGAGATCGAGTTCGGCGACCGCATCGGGTACGACGCGCTTCGCGGCGTCGGTCGGGGTCGCCGCCCGCAGGTCGGCGACGTGATCGCAGAGCGGACTGTCGGGCTCGTGGCCGATCGCGCTGACCACGGGCGTCGTGCACGCGACGATGGCACGGCACAGCGCCTCGTCGGAGAACGGCAGCAGGTCCTCGACGCTGCCGCCGCCGCGGGCGAGGACGATCACGTCGACGTCCGGGTCCTTGTCGAGTGCTTCGAGGGCCTCGATGAGCTGCGTGACCGCGGTCGGACCCTGCACGGTCGCGTGGCGGACGTCGAACTGCACGGCCGGCCAGCGACGCTGCGCGACCGACAACACGTCGCGTTCGGCCGCGCTGCCACGGCTGGTGACCAGGCCGACGCGGCGCGGCAGGAAGGGGAGGGGGCGCTTGAGCCGCGGGTCGAACAATCCCTCGGCCGCGAGCAACACGCGCAGTCGTTCGAGCCGCGCGAGCAGTTCCCCGATGCCGATCGCCCGGATCTCGGTGACCCGCAGCGCGAGGCTGCCGCGGCCGGGCCAGAAGGTCATCTTCCCGAACATGATGACGCGGCTGCCCTCGGTGAGCGGCACCCCCGACTGCTGCAGAAGTTGCGGCGAGCAGGTCACCTGCAGGGACATGTCCACCGACGGGTCGCGCAGGGTCAGGAACGCCGTCCGCGTCCCGGGACGAGCGTTGATCTGGGTGATCTGCCCCTCGACCCAGATGGTGCCGAGCTTGTCGATCCACCCGGCGACCTTCTGCGCCACGGTGCGGACGGGCCAGGGCTGCTCCGCGGAGTTCGGGCGTGCCGCGTTCTGTCCGGCCGTCACTTGTTACGCGCGCTCGTGATCCGGTTCGACAGCATCGTCACGAACGGAGTACGCGCGGCGTGAGCATTCTCGTATTCGAGCAACGCTGTGAGCTCGTCCACCGACAGTGCGCGCAGTCGGGCGCGCAGCTGCGCGAGGGTCAGCGAGTCGTAGTCGAGGTATTCGACGATCTCGGAACGGTCGTCGGAGGCGACCTTCGTGTCCGTGGTCTCGCCGATCTTTGTGACCTCGGCGTCGGCGGACTTCGCGGCGGCCTTCTTCGGAGAAGACTTCTTGGCTGCCGTCTTCTTCGCGGGCCCCTTCGTCGTCGCGGTGCCCGCCTTCACCGGTGCGGCCGGCTCGGCCACGGGCGCATCGGCCTCGGTCGCCGGCGGGATCGAGTACAGGGCGAACCGGCCGGGAGCGCCGTTCGGGGTGTTGTTCGTCGAGGTCGTGGGCTCGTCCGAAGGGGCAGAGCCGTCGTCGTCGAAGGTCGCCCACTGTGCGGTCTCGCCGGGCTCCGCTCCGAAGATCTCGAAGAACTGGTCGCCCTTGATGGCGAGCGAGGTCATGACCTGCTGCACTCGCATCGTCGTCTGCAGGATCTGGCTCACCGTCGTCATCGGCAACGAAACGGCTGTGCTCGGCAGCTTGAGGGTCTCTTCGTACGCGGTGACAGCAACGCCGGCAGCCACCCGTGCCAGGAACGGTGGACGGATCATGCCCCAAGACTGCCCGATGATCGGCGTGATTGGTAGCCGGGGAGCACGTCGGCCGCGAGCTGGGAAGCCCCGCTCCGACGCGCCCCGTACTCTGGAGGTATGTCTGCGCCTGTTCCTCTCGAAGTCGGGATCACACGGTCCGCCGGTCCCTCCACCTCCGGAAAGCGCGTCCTGCTCGCCGAGCCGCGCGGCTACTGCGCCGGCGTCGACCGCGCCGTCGAGACCGTCGAGAAGGCGCTCGACAAGTACGGTGCGCCGATCTACGTCCGCAAGGAGATCGTGCACAACCGCCACGTCGTCGACACGCTCGCCGACCGCGGTGTGGTGTTCGTCGACGAGACCGACGAGGTGCCCGAGGGCGCCGTGCTCGTGTTCTCGGCGCACGGTGTGTCGCCCGCGGTCCACGAATCGGCCGCCTCCCGGCAGCTGCGCACCATCGACGCGACCTGCCCGCTGGTGACGAAGGTCCACCAGGAGGCCAAGCGCTTCGCCCGCGACGACTTCGACATCCTGCTCATCGGTCACGAGGGCCACGAGGAGGTCGAGGGCACCGCAGGTGAGGCCCCCGACCACGTGCAGCTCGTCGATGGCCCCGACGCCGTCGATTCGGTGACCGTGCGCGACCCGTCGAAGGTCATCTGGCTGTCCCAGACCACCCTCAGCGTCGACGAGACGATGCAGACCGTGCAGCGTCTGCGTCAGAAGTTCCCGCAGCTGCAGGATCCGCCGAGCGACGACATCTGCTACGCCACCCAGAACCGGCAGGTCGCGGTGAAGGCGATGGCACCCGAGTGCGATCTGGTGATCGTCGTGGGGTCGCGGAACTCGTCGAACTCCGTGCGGCTCGTCGAGGTCGCCCTCGGCGCGGGTGCCCGGGCAGCGCACCTGGTCGACTACGCCAAGGAGATCGATCCGGCCTGGCTCGAGGGCGTCGAGACCGTCGGCATCACCTCCGGTGCGTCGGTCCCCGAGATTCTCGTGCAGGGCGTCGTCCAGTTCCTCGACGAGCGCGGCTTCCACGACGTGCAGTCGGTGACGACCGCCAACGAGACCCTGGTGTTCGCCCTGCCGCGCGAACTGCGCGCGTCGCGTCGCTGAACCGGGTAGTTCCGTAGAGCGAAGACGACCGGTCACCGCCGTCCATCGGCAGGTGACCGGTCGTCTTCGTCGTGTGGGTCAGTCCTCGTAGCGGTCGCGGTACCGCACGCGCGGCGGCTCGTAGCCCTGCGTGGGTGCGGGGGAGGGCGCCGGCCGACCGGTCTCCGGATCGGGTGCCGGGCGGCGCCGCGGCTCGCGGACCTCCGGCGGCACCGGGTCCGCAGGTCGGGGAGCGCGAGCACGTCGAGGAGCGGGCTGCTCGGCGGCCGGACCTTCGGGACGGACGCGGCGACGCGGACGGGTGTCGGCGACCTCCCGGACCGACGCCTTCGCGGTCGGCGTGCTGCGGCCCGCGGCGGTGCGAGGTGCATCCGCAGGGGTAGCCGTCGCCGATCGTTCCCGGGCCGCACGCCTGGTCGGACGGTCGCTCGCAGCGCGGGTCGGCCGATCACCGGCGGCGCGGGCCGGGCGTTCCTTCGCGGTTCCGGCCTTCGCCGCCCGCGGCTTCGCCCGCTCTCGCGGCGCACGGGCACGTACCCCCGTGTTCTGTCGGGTCACGAAGATCCGGAAACCGCCGATCGCCAGAGCCAGGAGCGTCGCCACCAGCATCGCCGGAAAGCGGTTCACGAGCGGATAGGCGACGTTGAGCGCGAGATCCTTCAAACCGCCGGTGCTGTCGGGGGAGACGATCTCCTGGCCGATCGGCACCGCGAGGAGCAGCAGCAGAGGCGGCTGGGCCATGGCCGTGAACAGTCCGCGATAGCGCACCGCCACCACGGCCGCGACGCAGCCGAGCACATAGAAGACAGTGAACGCAGAGGTCAGCTCGTTCCCGCGTGCGCTGTCGAGCAGCACCCCGAGAAGCGTCGTTCCGGCTGCGATCGCCACGGCACCCCACCAGGGCACACCGGGCACCGTAGGCACCAACGACCGCATGTCGAGCGGCACCGCCGAACGTGCACGTTGGGTTGCAGACACAACGTAGACATTAGCGTGGCTGTGTCAGCTCGCTTCGTCGACAGGACCGTCCGCCACTGCTCTTTCTGCCAGAGTGCTGCGTCGCGGCCAGGCATCGACACGCTGCACCTCGGGCACCTCACCGTCGAATATTTCCAGGTCGTGGAGCTTGCGGGCAGTCACGCCCACGCGGGTGTCCATCGACGAGACCGTCATGTTGAACGAATCGACGGCCTTGCCGAGCTGGTTGCCGAGCCGATCGAGGTGGGAACCGACCACACCGAGCCGTTGGTACAGCTCACGGCCCAGCCGGTGGATGGTCGCGGCGTCGCGGGAGAGCGCCTCCTGCCGCCAGGTGTGCGCGATCGTGCGCAGCAACGCGACCAGCGTGGTGGGTGTGGCGAGGATGACGTTCCGGGCGAAGGCGTGCTCGAGCAGATCGGGATCGGCGCCGAGCGCGGCATCGAGGAACGGATCGCCGGGGACGAACAGCACGACGAACTCGGGCGTCGGGTCGAACGACTCCCAGTAGGCCTTGGCCGACAATTGGTCGATGTGGGTGCGCAGCTGGCGTGCGTGGCGCGTGAGGTGCCGGTCGCGCTCGTCGGGTTCCTCGGCCTCGGCGGCATCCAGATAGGCGGCGAAAGGCACCTTCGCGTCGACGACGATCTGCTTGCCCCCGGCGAGGTAGACGAGCAGATCGGGACGTACCCCGTCCTTGCTCACCTGGGTGTCGAAGTCGCAGTGCCGGACCATCCCGGCGAGCTCGACAACACGTTCGAGCTGGATCTCGCCCCATCGTCCGCGGATCTGCGGCGCACGCAGCGCGGTGACCAGCTGCTGGGTGCGGGTGGACAGCAGCTGCGACGCGCGGTGCATGCCCTCGACCTGCTCGCTCAGCCCGGCGTAGGCGTGCACGCGGTTGCGTTCGACGTGCTCGACCTGCCGGGCCAGCGCGCCCACGGCCTCGTTCAACGGGCCGACGAGCCGCGACACCTGGTCGCCGATGGCGCCGGACTGCCGGCGGGCGGCGTCCTCGCTCACCGCGGCCAGCGACTGACGCAGCTGCTCCTCGTTGTCGCGGAGGGCCGCCAGCTGAGCCTCGGCACGGGCTGCACGTTCGCCGTCGCGGGAGGCCCGCAACAGCCAGCCGAGCACCACCCCGAGACCGAGCGCGACGAGCAGGCCGAGTGCCGTGAGTGCTGTCATGTGGCGGATGATGCCTCATCGATGCGACATCCACCCGACATCCGGGGATGTCGGTCCTCTCCTCTACCGTCTGTCCCATGCGGATCCTGCACACCTCCGACTGGCACATCGGCCGCACCTTCCACGGTGTCGACCTGCTCGCCGACCAGGCGCGTGCGCTGCGGGCCATCGCCGATCTGGTGGCCGAACGCCGGATCGACGTGGTGGTCGTGCCGGGCGACGTGTACGACCGGTCGATCCCGAGTTCCGACGCGGTGGCCGTGTGCAACGCCGGCCTCGAGGCCATCCGTGAGGCAGGGGCGATCATCGTCGCCACCTCCGGCAACCACGACTCGCCGGTCCGTCTCGGTGCCGGCGCTGCCTTCGCCGCGCACGGGGGTCTGCACCTGATCACCCGCGTATCTCAGATCGACAGCCCTGTCGTCCTGCACGACGAGCACGGCCCGGTCTGCTTCTACGGCATCCCGTATCTCGAACCCGAGATCACCCGCGCCGAGCTCGGTGTCCCCGAGGCCCGCTCACACCAACAGATCCTCGACGCGGCGATGGAACGCGTGCGGGCCGATGCCGCGGGTCGCGACGGCCGCACGGTCGTCCTGGCCCATGCCTTCGTCGTCGGTGGCGAGCCCAGCGACTCCGAGCGGTCCATCTCCGTCGGCGGAGTCGAGACGGTGGCTGCGTCGTCGTTCGACGGTGCCGACTACGTCGCGCTGGGGCACCTGCACTCCCCGCAGACGGTGAGCGAGACGGTCCGGTACTCGGGGTCGCCGTTGCCGTACTCCTTCGGCGAGCGCTCGCACCGCAAGGCGGTCTTCGTCGTCGACCTCGACGCCTCGGGTGCGGCGTCCGTCGAGCGCGTCGACCTCCCGGTGATCCGCGAATTGACCCGTCTCGAAGGCGAACTCGACGATCTGCTCGCCGATCCCGCGCATGCTGCCGTCGAGGAGCACTACGTCTCCGCGGTGCTGATCGATGCGATCCGCCCGCTCGACGCCATGCGCCGCCTGCAGGAGCGGTTCCCGTACGCCGTGCACGTCGAATGGCAGCGACCGGCCGGATCCACGGAGGGCAACTACCGCGACAAGGTGCGCGGGCGCAGCGATCGCGACATCGCCGCATCGTTCCTCACCGATGTGCGTTCCGAACCGTCCGAACGCGAGCGCGGCTGGATCGACGAAGCGTTGAGGGAGGTCGACCGCCGACGCGGCATCGGCGACGAGACCGACACGCAGTGGCGGACGGACGTGCCGGCATGAGACTGCACCACCTCGAGATCACTGCTTTCGGTCCGTTCGCCGACACCGTCGAGATCGACTTCGACGAGCTCGGCGCCGACGGGTTGTTCCTACTGCACGGGCAGACGGGCGCGGGCAAGACGTCGATCCTCGACGCGGTCGCGTTCGCGCTCTACGGCACCGTCCCCGGTGCTCGCTCCGAGGGACGCCGGTTGCTGTCCGACCACGCACGGGTGGGTGCCGTGCCGACGGTCCGGCTCGAGGCGACCATCGCGGGTCGCCGTCTGGCCATCGAACGCAGCCCCGAATTCGAACGCCCGAAGAAGCGCGGCACCGGCACGATCAAGCAGCAGGCCAAGGCGAATCTCACCTGGCTCGACGGGTCGGGGGAGAACCTGTCCCGCGCCCAGGAGATCGGCGACGTCGTCAAGTCGCTGCTCGGGATGAGCGCCGAACAGTTCTTCCAGGTGGTGCTCCTTCCGCAGGGCGACTTCGCCCGGTTCCTGCGCGCGAACAGCGAGGAGCGCGGCAGGCTGCTCGAGCGTCTGTTCGACACCACCCGTTTCGGCGACGTCGAGCAGTGGTTCCGCGATCGTCGCGGTGCCGGAACGAAACTGCTTGCCGAGCAACAGAAGAAGGTCGAGGTCCTCGCGGCGAAGGTAGCCGCGTCCGCCGGGATCGAGGCGGGCGCCGACGCCGATCCGGTGGAATGGGCGGGCCGCCTGCTCGCCGAGGCCGCCGAGAACCGCGACGATGCCGCCGCAGCGCTCGCACGAGTCCGGGCCGTCGACGAGGCCAACCGGCGCAGGCTCGACGAGACCGTCGCTCTCGCCGACCGACTCCGCCGCCGCCGCGACGCCCTGAACATCCTCGCCGAACTCGAGCAGACGCAGACGCAGCGCGTCGCCGTGACAGCCGAACGCGACGCCGCGCATCGCGCGGTGAGCGTCGCGGTCGTCGATCGGGAGGCCGCCCGCCTCGCGCGCGAGGCCGATGCCGCCGTGGCGCGCGCCGAGACGGCCGCCGCGCCGCTCCGCAACGACGACGAAGGACGCGAACTCCTCGGGGCTGTCGGGCCGACGCCGTCCGCCGCCGACCGCGACATCATCCGACCTCGATGCGAGGAATGGTCCTCGGAGGCAGCGCGACTCGACGTCCTACTCGATCGCCGTCGTCGTCTCACCGAGCTCGAGAACGAACGCGAGAAGTTCGCCGGACGTCGCCGTGCCCTCACCGACGAGCGTCGGCAGGTGATCGACGAGCGCGCCGCGCTGCCCGAACGATCGACCGCCGCTGCTGATGCGGTCGCCGAGGCCGAACGCGCAGCCGCGATGCTTCCCGGGCTCTCCACCGCGCGCGACCGCGCCGCCGACGCGCTCGACGCCGCCACCGAACTGGCTTCGCGCCGAACCGAACTCGAAAGGCTCGAAGCTCGGGTACTGCAACTGCACTCCGAATTCAACGACGCGCGCGACGCGCACCTCGACGTCCGGCAGCGCCGGATCGACGGAATGGCAGCCGAACTCGCCGCGCGTCTCACCGACGGCGAACCGTGCGTGGTCTGCGGTTCCACCGAACATCCCGAGCCCGCGCGCCCGGCTCCCGACACTGCGACGAAGGCAGACGAGGAACGCGCCCACGCCGCCGAGCAACGCGCCGCCACCGCGCTGAGCGAAGCACGCGAGGCCGTCACCGAACTCTCCGGGATCGTCGCCGTCCTCCGACAGCGTTGCGGCGACGCCGAACTCGCCGAACTCACCACCGCCCACGCCGAGGCGGTCCGCGCCCACGACGAGGCCGCCACCGTCGTCGGCCGGCTCGACCACCTGCGCGCGGCGGTCGAGGACCTGCGCAAACTCGACACGGTGTTGGCCGAACAGGAGAAGCGGCTCGACGCCGAACTGTCCGAGCTCGCCCGCGAGGACGCGGTCCGTGCCGCCGAGATCACGGAGATCCGCGAGCGCATCGTCGAGGCCGTCGGCGACCTCGATCTGCTCGCCCCGCGACGGAAGACGGTCGCGGCGCTGTCCGCCGCGGCCACCGCGCTGCTCGATGCTCGCACCGCAGCCCTCCAGGCCCGCACGGCCGCCGACGAACGCGCCGCCGACGCCCGCACCGCGGCCGCCGAGGCAGGCTTCACCGATCTCGAAAGCGCCCGCGCCGCCGTCCGGACGCCCGAGCGACTCGCCGAGATCGACCGCGTCCTGCGCGCCGCCGACGACGAACGCGCGGTGGCCACCTCCACGCTGAACGACCCGGCGATCGCGGCTCTCACCGGCGACGAGGTCGCCGACGTGACGGCCGCGCGCGCAGTGGTGGACGACGGTGCCGCCGCGGTCGAGGCAGCCCTGAGCGCGGCCACCGAGGCCGAGCGCCGGCACCTCGACATCGAGAACTACACCCGGCGACTCGAGCGTGCCTGCGCCGAACTTGCCCCGTTGCTCGACGAACACGCCGAACTCTCCGCACTCGCCGACGTCGTCGCCGGGATGGGGTCGAACGCCAAGAAGATGTCGCTGCGCTCGTACGTGCTCGCGGCGCGACTCGAGGAGGTCGCCGACGCGGCCTCCGAACGCCTGCGCAGGATGTCCGGCGGTCGCTACGAGTTCGTGCACTCCGACGCGGCCGAGATCCGGGGTCGTCGCGGCGGTCTCGGCCTCGACATCCACGACGAGTACACCGGCGCCGTGCGATCGACGAAGACACTGTCGGGTGGCGAGTCCTTCCAGGCGTCCCTCGCGCTCGCCCTCGGCCTCGCCGACGTCGTCGCCGCCGAGGCCGGTGGGCTCGTGCTCGACACGATGTTCATCGACGAAGGGTTCGGCTCACTCGACGCCGACTCCCTCGAAGCGGTCATGGGTGTGCTCGACGAACTGCGCGCGGGAGGCCGTGTGGTGGGCGTGGTCAGTCACGTCGACGAGATGCGGCAGCGGATCCCGAGCAGGCTGCACGTCATCCGTGGCCGCTCGGGATCCACCGTCCGCGTCGCGAGCTGACCGCCCCTCAGTCCTCGGAGGCGGCCGGTGCCGGAGATGCCGGCTTCGGATCGGGCACCGAGGTGTCGCCGGGAGCAGGGAGTGCCTTCGTCTCGTCGTCCTCGCCTTCACTGGCGCGTTCGTCGATCTGTTCGCCGATGTAGCGGATGACCACCGCGGCCACCGCCGCGACCGGCACCGCCAGGAACGCACCGACGATCCCGAACAGCGACGATCCGGCCGTCACCGCGAGCAGCACCACGGCTGCGTGTAGGTTCATCGACCGCGACTGCAGCACCGGCTGCAGCACGTTCCCCTCGATCTGCTGCACCGCGATGATGAGGACCAGCACGATGATCGCGGTCGTGAAACCGTTGGCGACGAGTGCGACAAGCACCGCCAGCGCACCGGCGACGAACGCACCGACGATGGGAATGAATCCGCCGATGAAGGTGAGAATCGCCAGCACGGGTGCGAGCGGGACACCGAGGATCAGCAGGCCGATACCGATGAAGAGGGCGTCGATGAAGCTCACCAGGGCCTGCGTGCGGATGAACCCGCCCAGCGTGTCCCACATGCGGCCGAGTACCGCTTCGAGGTGACGTCCGGCGCGGCCACCGCTCACGCGGTGCAGCCACGGCACGAAGCGCGGGCCGTCCTTGATGAAGAAGAACGTCAGCACGAGGACGAGAGCGAGCGTGACGAGCAGCGAGCCCGCCGTGCTCACACCGGAGAAGACACCGCCGGCGATGGTGGCGGCACTGCCCTGCACTCGCTCGACCACCGCGTGGACGGCGTTGTCGAGTTGTTCGTCGCGCAGGTTGATCGGGGGTCCCTTCACCCATTCCTGCACGGTGTTGATGCCTTCGGTGGCCTTGTTGGCCAGGTCGGGCATCTGGGAGACCACCGACGGGACGATGCCGGCGATGATGCCGCCGACGATCGCGAAGAACATCACGAGGGTCAGGCCGGCCGCAGCAGCCGGAGGAACGCCGCGTTTGGTCATGAAGCGGGTGGGCGGCCACAGGATCGTGGAGACGACGATCGCCAGGGCGACCGGCAACACGATCACCCACATCTTCTCGATGATCCAGCCGATCACCACCGCACCGGCGGCGATGACGACCAGGCAGGCCGACCACTTGGCGAGCCAGATTCCGCCCGTGCCCAGCAGGCTCCCGCGGTCGGGTTCAGCCGACGGCTTCTCACTGCTGTTTCCGCTGGGCGCGGTCTTCGATTCGGTCAACGACGGTCCTTCCGACATGTATCGAGCTCGATACCGATCGACAGTCGCCAATCTACGGTCACCGAGCGCCGCGCGTGGTCCGGACGACACGCCGGAAACGGCGCTGAAGGGTCCCCGGCCGTGGCATTCTCGAAACGTGACGAACCGAACGGGCACGACCCGACGCCTGCGTGTACCTGCGGCGGTCGTGGCGATCGCCGCCGCCTTCGCGCTCACCGCGTGCAGCTCCGACGACAGTTCGAGCAATGAGGACGTGCGGTCGTCGGCGGATGTCGCCGTCACGAGCGTCCAGGAGCAGGCCGAAGGCGCCATCTCGTCGGTGCAGAGCATCGCGTCCAGCGCGGCCCAGCGGGCCGGCGACATCTTCGACAAGGCGAAGCTCGACATCTTCGTCGCGGCCTTCCGCACCGGCTATCCGCAGCTGTCGGCCGACCGGGAGACGCAGGACATCGAGTCCATCGTCACCGAGACCTGCCCGCTCATCGACGAGGGTGCATCCGACCAGGAAGTGAACGCGAAGGTCCAGGAGGTCGCGACCAACGGGTCGACCGCGCCAGACGAGGATCAGGCTGCGCGCATCGCGCAACTGGTGCGGGCGGCGTGCGGATGAAGTGAGTGGAGGGCGGCCGCGTAGAATATCGATTCCGTGAGCCTTACCCTCGGAATCGTCGGTCTTCCCAACGTCGGCAAGTCGACGCTGTTCAATGCGTTGACCAAGAACGATGTGCTGGCAGCGAACTATCCGTTCGCCACCATCGAGCCCAATGTCGGCGTCGTCGAACTGCCCGATCCGCGTCTGAACCGGCTCGCCGAGATCTTCGGTTCCGAGCGCATCCTCCCGGCCACGGTGTCGTTCGTCGACATCGCCGGCATCGTCAAGGGTGCTTCCGCCGGTGAGGGTATGGGCAACAAGTTCCTCGCCAACATCCGCGAGGCCGACGCCATCTGCCAGGTCGTGCGCGTGTTCGACGATCCCGATGTGGTCCACGTCGACGGCAAGGTCGACCCGATGGCCGACATCGAGGTCATCGCGACCGAGCTGATCCTCGCCGATCTGGAGACGATCGAGCGGGCACTGCCGCGGCTCGAGAAGGAGTCCCGGAAGAACAAGGAACTCGTCGCCCAACTGGAGGAGACGAAGAAGGCGCAGGCGATCCTCGAGGACGGCCGCACCATCTTCTCCGCCCAAGGCGAGGTGAAGAGCGAGCTGCTGCGCGACCTGCACCTGCTCACCGCCAAGCCGTTCCTGTACGTCTTCAACGCCGACGAGGCCGTCCTCACCAACGAGGAACGCAAGGAAGAGCTGCGCAAGGCCGTCGCACCGGCCGACGCCGTCTTCCTCGATGCCAAGGTCGAGTCCGAGCTCCTCGAGCTCGACGAGGACGAGGCGATGGAGCTGCTCGAATCCATCGGCCAGACCGAGGCCGGTCTGAAGCAGCTCGCGCGCGCCGGTTTCCACACGCTCGGCCTGCAGACCTACCTGACGGCGGGTCCGAAGGAATCGCGTGCCTGGACCATCCGCAAGGGTGACACCGCCCCCAAGGCGGCCGGCGTGATCCACACCGACTTCGAGCGCGGCTTCATCAAGGCCGAGATCGTCTCGTTCGCCGACCTCGACGAGGCCGGCTCGATGGCCGAGGCGAAGGCTCGCGGCAAGGTCCGCATGGAGGGCAAGGACTACGTCATGGCCGACGGCGACGTGGTGGAGTTCCGCTTCAACGTGTGATGGGGCTACGTCGCCCCAGGTGGGCAGCTCGCCAGCGCCACAAACGCGCTGGCGAGACGCACTTTCGGACTAGCGACTGCGTAACTGTGGCCACCGGCGGATTAGCCCCCGCTGGGGCTAAGACGGGGCTGGGCCATAGGCACGTTCCCTGACCCTGGATACCTACGGCGACTGGATCCCGGAGGCGGCGGCGCAGGCAACAACCGCCCGAGCCCGCTACCATCGCCCCGTCCGCCCCAGAACCCGAGGCGTCCAACGTCATCCAGCTATTCGGACGGCCTAATCGCTGAGTGCTTGGAAGTCGACGGCTACACCAGCGCTGTTCAACTCCTTTGCAAGGGGCAGCTTCCAGCCGCCGTGGGGGTCGAGCGTGATGTAGACGATGCCGTCAGTGTCAGATGGCCGCTCGACGCCTTCTTCGACGAGCAGAGCGACACGTGACCTGCTGAGCTTGCCGATGAAGTAGCCCAGCTCAAAAATCACGTTCTGGCGGGCGCGCGGTGACAGTGAACCTTCGTCACTCTTTCGCGCTCCAAGATCGTCCGCGCTTGCGATCACGACCGCAAATGCGGCCTCGCTGCTGGCACGTTCGAACTTCTCAATGATCGTGTCGCCCTGGTTTGGGTACTCGCTAAGGATCGTCGCCTTCACCCCAGTGAGGTCTCGAACCAGGCTTGCGACCTCCAGTTTTCGCACGTCATCGTGGCCGTGAACAACGAACACTCGGGTGCCACCCGGCGCGGCCTTCGCTGATGACGCAGGCTCATCCGCAGGGTCAACGAGCTCAATTTCCCCCTTGGCGGCCTTCAGCAATGCCACCGACTGTCGCACACCCGAAAACCTTGCACTGATATACGGCTCGTTGCCCATACCCGAGTAATAGACGCTTGGGGCGAACTTGACCGATACGAGCTTCTTGTACGTCGGATTGTCGATGCCTAGAGCGTTTCGGATCGCGACTTCATTCTGATGCTTCCATTGCTCTAGGTCGTCCACGTCGCCGTTGGAGTTTACAAGGTCCAGTTGCGCTTGGACGAGAGCGATCTTCTGTTCACGTTTCACACTAACGATCGTCCCACGTAGCCCTGACAGCCCGGACGAGGTTACCCCCGGCGGGTTGCACGTGAGTAGTACGCCCCACTCCTGGCCGATCCTCCCGGCGGGGAGAACGCCTCTACCAGGGGTTATAGGGCGCCCCCAGTCGGACTCGAACCGACGCTTGGCGGATTTCAAGTAAGCACTGCGAGCTATTTTCCTGCCCACGCCACCTGCGGTAATTCGGCGACGAACGAAGTAGTGTCGCAGGTAGAAGCACACACTGCCCTACCCCTGGCTACCGCAGGGCTACCTCTGAACCGCCCCCGAACTACCGCCGTTGGGTATCACGGCGGTCAGCCTGGCGCGTAGCCACCAGCAGGCCGTAGCCTGGCGTCAACCGGGCAGTGCCCGCCTCGCAATACCCCCGCATTACCCGCGTGACAGCGTCCGCGGACAGTTGAGCAAATCAGCAGTACCCAGTTCGGTCAGGGACCGGCAGCAATTACAGAACCGGAGCAGAGCTCGGTTCGCTCGCCCGTTAACTCTCGTACCGAATTGGAGCAATCAATGAACACCCACATTTCCCAGCTGTACGCCTGGGGCGGCGACCAGGGCTACGCCACCGAAGGCGACGTACTGGTCAACCAGACCGCCGACGGCGTGGACCTGAACGCCATCTGGACGCAGGCCGCGACGGCGATGTCGCTCTACAACCGCGAACGGTCCGCCTTGGCGGCACTCATCAGCTACCCGACGACCAACGTCGGCGACGCGATCCCGCAGCAGGCCGCCAGCGACAACTTCGAAGAAGCCTCCGAATTCGGAGAGCCTGTGGGACTGCGTAATTCGCCGGACGCGCTGATTCTCGGTTACGACTTCAAGGACTTCGACCTCGCGTCGCGCATGACGTGGAAGTTCCTGCGTTCTGCCACGGCGGAACAGGTCCAGACCGCGATCAACAGCGCGCTGGAGGCCGACAACCGTCTCGTGACCGGGACGCTGCTGCGGCGGCTGTTCAACCTGACCGAAGGCGCCAACGAACACCTGCACCGCGTCTTCGGGCTGTGGAACGGTACCGACGGTATGGCACCGCCCCCGCACGCCGGTCTGGAATTCCCCACCACGACGAGTCACTACCTCGCCAGCGGCAATGCGGCCATCGACCCCGGCGACCTGCTGGACGCGATCAACGCGGTGCGGCTGAAGGGCTTCGGCACTTCGGTGGATACGCGGCTGATCGTGCTGTGCCACCCCAACGAGGCCGAAGAGATCAGCACTTTCCGTGCAGGGGTGGAGGCCAACGGCGTTGTCAGCAAGTTCGACTTCATCCCGTCGGACAGCGCCCCGGCGTACCTGACGGCCGAGAACGTGGTCGGGCAGGTAGCGCCCGGTGAGTTCGGCGGTCTGGAGGTGCTCGGCAGCTACGGCCCGGTCTGGATCGTCCCGTCGTACTTCGTCCCTGCGGGCTACTTCGCCGTGGTGGCGACGGGCGGGCCGAACAGCGCCCGGAACCCCGTCGCGTTCCGCCAGCACACGAACCCCGCGTACCAGGGCTTGCGGATCATCCCGGGCCGCGACCAGCGGTACCCGTTGCAGGATTCGTTCTTCCAGCGTTCGTTCGGGTGCGGCATCCGGTACCGCAGCGCGGCGTGCGTCGTGCAGGTGACCACCGATCTCACCTACACCGCTCCCACGTGGGCGTGGTCCTGATGAGCTGGCGGACAGGTGCGTACGGTCCCGTTGAGGACCTTCCCGTCGCTGAGGGTCACCCCGACGCCGGCGAGTATTCCTGGGGTCCGGGGCTGACGCCCCAGGGCTTGGAGGACGCGCTGCCAGCAGACGGCGGGCGGTATCGCGGCAAAGCACCGAAGATGGCCGAACCGAAGGGGTTACGCGCCCTGGCCGACGAGCTGGAACGCCGGGGTAGCTGACATGGCCCGCCGACGGAATCAGCGCCGCGATCGGCTGGGTCGGTTCGCTGGCGCGGGGACCAAGGTCGCCACTACCGCGAAGGGCGCTCGCACTGCCGCCAAGTCCGCGACGAAGACCGGAGCGACGAAGGTCGCCACGGGCGTCGGCAAGAGCTACGTCAGCGGTAGCTTCAGTAAGAATCTCGTCGTGGGCCAGGGCGGCGAATACAAGGGCGTGAAGCTCGGCGCAGAGTTCAAGACGCCCAAGGGCCGGGGCGTGCTTGTGAAGGGCATCGTCGGCTATCACGGTAAACCGGACCGCCTCGTCGAGATCAAGCCCGAGCTGGACCTGAAGCAGAAGAAGCTGAGCGTCCACGCGACGCCGAACCCCAATCGGCGAGCGACGGCGGGCACGAAGCTCAAGCGGTAGCGGTTGACCTGCGGGGCGGGCCAGCCAACCACCCCAATCACGCCCGCAGCACAGCCCTGGCGACGCTCAGCTAGGTCTAAACGGCCACACAGCCCAGCGCCACGGCCGCCCAGACCGCCGCGCCCCGTTGGTTCCTTGCCTCTCCGGCGGGGCGCGGCACCCAACTTCACGAATAACTCCACAGACTCCGTGGATTACGCCGTACCCCGGCCCCCGCGGATACAAAGGCCGTCGGGCGTGAGCATGCTCTGGCGACGGCGCGAGCAAGCCCGGATCGACTTGTCTCCGGGTGGCTACTCCTGAAGACCCCGCGACGGAGTTCTCTCCGGTTCATCGTCGCGGGGTCTTCTGCTGTGTAAGTCGGAATCCCACCAGTCACACAAGCCCCATGCGTACCGCTCTTTGACTTCTTTTCGCGGACAGTCGTAGACCCGCGAGCAGTCCGAGGCCGTCAGCGTTGAGGTGAGACGGCAAATCACACTCCGCCTCAAGACGTCAAACCGGCGTCGTAATCGGTGGAATACGTTCCCTACCAGCATATTTGGCACGCACACCGCTTGCATAGCTGGGGCTACCTGTGCCATGCTTAGGCAGCACCACAGCGGCCACCACGGCGCAGGTGCGGCACCCATACGAAACGCAGCCCCCGCACGTAAACGTAAGAATTCTGGTCGACGCCTTTAACAAAGCGGTTCAATCGCCGGTCACCGCCCGGTCCGAGGCAGCATCGCGGCTCACCTTCTGAGCAGAGAAACGCGCACATCCCGAGAAACGATCATGGGAGACGCGCTGCGTTCTCTCGTATGCAACGGAAGGTTGACAATGAGCCAGCAATACGGACACGCCCACGCGGCCCGTCCCATCACTGCACCGCAGCGTCCAGCACGGCGAGCGCCGATCAATCGCGATGAGCTCTCGAACCTGCCGACGCGCAAAGGTCGTGCCGGGGCGGTCCTGTTCTTCCATGAGATCGGCGTGCAGGGGATCACCGACACCCGCATCCGCAACGCCACCGAACAGAAGGAGCTCCGGCGATTCAAGATCGCTGGTCAGAACTGGTACAGCGACCGAGACTTGTGGGATTTCCTGCAGAGCCTCGCTGAAGGCGGTCGTGGTACTCAGAACAGCAAGGGTGGTGCAGCATGAACGAGATTCTCGGTGACTGGACGCCCGAAGAACTGGCCGCGCAACGGGCTCAGGCCGATCAGGTGCTCGCGGTTCTGAAAGAGGCCGAGACGTACGACAGTCCACTCTGCGACGATAAGTTGCAGCGAGCGGTAGACCGCGTGATGGCAAGAATGCGCCGTGCCTGCACTACGGTCCCGGAGGAGCTTCGGGACGAGGACTTCCGCGGAGGTGGGGGCCGCGATCTTGCCCCACTCGTTGATCCGGCGATGCCGAAGTGGAGCAAGGACTTCCCCGAGCATGCCCCGGTCGTCCTCTTCAGCTGGAGGGCGGGAAACCGCTGGATCGTGCGTATTCCTCTCCGACCGAGCGATGTATTGGGGATGCCTACACCACCCACCGAAATGGAGTGCGTATGGCACAGAGGCCCTGTGACGGGTGAAGCGTCGTACCTCACCGTCGCACGCGGGCAGTACGTCATCGCTCTGGTGATCTGCGGGCGGTGTCGTCGGTCGCTTGATCGCAAGTACCCCGAAGCGTTGCGGTGGGCGGCAATTGGTCCAGGCACATTGCCCAACGTCCCGTAGGTGGCCTATCGCTGGTGCCCGGCTGGCCGCTGCCGGGCTTGCAGGGCTACCGGGCAACCCCGGCAGGGTGGTGGGTAAGTCAAGCGCCACAACGAGAAAGAGCGCGCCCGGTGTGAACCGAACGCGCCCTTCTCAAACGGAGAGCGGGGCCTTCTCCAGCTGACGGAGCCAGCAAGTTTCACCCTACCTCGTGTGACTTCCTTTGCTGAGTCTATAGTGTCGAATCTATTGTGCAGCAACGGCTTCTG
This sequence comes from Rhodococcus sp. PD04, assembly GCF_035918275.1. NCBI lineage: Bacteria > Bacillati > Actinomycetota > Actinomycetes > Mycobacteriales > Nocardiaceae > Rhodococcus > Rhodococcus sp. PD04. The sequence continues at coordinate 1,277,254 of NZ_CP142143.1, forward strand.
ATGAGCGCAGGTAGTAGGCTAAGGGGTGCCCCACAACGCAACGCCCGCCTCGGTGTAGCGACCAGGGCGGGCGTTGTCTTCAAGTTCCGAGGCTCCCATCTCGGATTCCATCGCCACCATCCAGAAAGCGACCGAACATGACCAATGCTACCAGCACGCCGGTATCGCAGGCAACTACCGGTACTGCGGAATCGTCAGCGGCAGAGTCGAATCCATTGCTGTGCATCCCCAATGTGAATGGGCTAACGCTTGCCGAAGCTGCCCTGGCCTACGCCTCGGCCGGATGGTTCTTGGTGCCGGTCAGGCCCGGTACGAAGAACCCTGGCAGTCTGCTCGGTGCCGAGTGGCCGGACAAGTCCTCCCGCGACGCGGAACAGATCGAGCAGTGGTGGGACGAGAACCCCGATTACGGAATCGCCTTGCACGTAGGGAAGTCCGGGGCAATCGTGTTTGACTTGGACGTGGAAGACCTGAGCGACCTCCCTGGTGAAATGCGGGAAGGGCTGCGAAAGGGGCGCTTCCAGAGCACTCGCAACGGAGCGAACGATCGCGGGCACTACGTGTTCGGTGTTCCTGCGGGAGAGTCGTACGGCAACTCTGCCGGGGCGTTTGTGTCGTTTGGAGAGGTGCGCGGCAAGAACGGCGTCATCATCGCGGCCCCGACTCCGCACGTCGACGCCGACACGAAGGGTGGTGGTTACCTGTGGCCGGAACCCGGCCCGCTGCCCCTCGTGAGCGAGGCACCGCAATTGCTCGCGTGCTTGCGTGCTGCTCCCGAACACGAAGCGCCGTTGCTCGCTCCCGACGAGATGAAGGCGTTCCTTGACACCTACACCCGCAGCGAGCGGATGCCTGCGTTCGCTGGCCTGATCAAGACGTTTGAGAGGGAGCTCAAGGAGCACGGTTCCCGGCACGGAGCAATGATCAACGCCTTGGCGATGGGGTTCCGTGAGGCGATCGCCGGGTCGTACCCGGCGAGTGACGTCTACACGACCGCGCAGAGGATGTTCAAGGAGTCGTTCGAGGACAAGGAACTCTCAGCGCGCGAAGGCCGTACGAGGCCCAGCCGGGACGAGTTCGTTCGTGGCGCTCAATGGGCGGCAGCGCAGGCGCTGCTCGTCGACCCCGAAGAGACGCTGGCCCGCCTGAACCGTGACGAGATCGCCCTCGAAGAACGAGTGGAGGCGTTCTGGACGGCGCGTCCGGAGCTGTCGGCAGTGCGTCAGTTCGCGCAGGCGCGGATGATCGCGCCGTGGGCGCTGTTCGGTTCTGCGATGATGCGGGCGCTGGCGGTGGTCCCACCGCGTGTGGTGCTGCCTCCATTGGTCGGCAGTCACGGCAGCGTGAACTCGTACGTTGCGCTGGTCGGACCGTCGGGCGCGGGTAAGAGCGTGACCCGCGCCGCGGCACGCGACCTGGTCCGGCTCAAGCTTCCCGGCGACGGGCGGCTTCATGCACCAAACGTCGGCAGCGGTGAAGGGATGGTGGATCAGTTCGCCGCGTACGACTCCAAGGCCAAGGAATTCGTTGGTCTTCGGACGCGGGTCATGTTCACAGTGGACGAAGTCGAGTCCCTTACCGCGCAGGGTGGCCGCAGCGGGTCCACGCTGTTCCCGACTATGCGCTCTGCGTGGACAGGCGATGCGCTCGGGTTCGCCAATCGTGATAAGACCAAATCGGTTTTCGTGGAGGCGCACCGATACAGGCTGACGATGATAATTGGAGCGCAGCCGACCAAAGCGCAGCCCCTTCTGGACGATGCCGACGGTGGCACCCCGCAGCGGTTTCTATGGATGCCGACCATCGACGCCGACGCGCCCGATGTTGAACCCGCCGAACCGGAACCGATCATCGTGGGTCCTTGGCCGCAGCCTAAAACTGGATTCTCGGTCGCCCATGCCGAGACGGGAGAGATCGCGTTGGTGACCGTCCCTGCTGATCCGAAGAGCTTCATCGTGCTCGCCGTCCCGGAAAGCGTGCGGGAAGACGTTCTGGCACAGCGAAAGAAGGTGCTGCGTGGTGATCCCGATGCGAACCCTCTCGACGGCCACGCATTGATGACGCGGCTCAAGGTGGCGGTCGGATTGATGGTGATGAACGGACGCTACGACAAGGTAGGCGACGAGGATTGGGATCTGGCCGGGGTCGTGATGGAGGTCAGTAATCGCACCCGCCGTGAGGTCGAGAAGGTAATTGCCTCCGAGGCGGCAAAGTCCAATCAGGCTCGGGGAGAAGCCGAAGGACAGCGTGAGCTCGCCAAGGTGGAGGTGTTGCAGAAGGACGGCCTCTCGCGAGTGTGTGATCGAATCATGAAGAAGCTGAAGGACGTCGGTGAGTTGAAGCGCTCGGATATGCCGGACTTTCTCGGTCGAGACAAGGGCTTGAAGGACGACGCTGCCGAACTCCTCGCGGCACGCGGCGAAGTGGAGCTCGTTCGCTACGAGGCCAAGAACGGTTCGCCGACATGGCTGATCAGGCTCGTGGAGAAGGAGTGATGGTGCGGGCGAACAGTGACCCGGCACAAGGGGGTACAGGGGTACGGGTACCCCCCATGCCCCGCGTCAACCCAAAATTAGGGTCCCCTTGAAAGACCAGGTAAGAGAGAGATTCATTCGTGGGAAGGCCCCTCAAGGGGTCAGATCGGAAAGGTAGCCGGGTACAGGTACCCATGTACCCCCTACCCGGTCCTAGTGGCAGTCACAGCCTCAACAACACACCCCGGCAATGTGCCGAAGTCGTTTCAAAGGAGCAGGCATGAGCACGGAACAGGCAATGGACGGGACGATGAGCTTTCCGCCGAAGGGGACCATCGGCCGGCCCCGTGAAGAGCGCGCCGTGGAAGGCGCGGTGCTGGTGTATCGGGCGGTAGTAAAATGTTCGGCGGAGGGGAAGCTGCCGAACGTGAAGACTATCTGCCAACACGCGGGAGTCTCAGCTACAGATCGTAATCCGTTGAATAGCGTGTACTTCTTCCACCTCGGGCGGACCCTGTGCGTGGAGGCGGGGCTGTTGACGGTGACGGCTCGTGGGCGTTCCCAGGTGTATTCGGCAGTGGGGCAGTCGCTTACCGACGTAGAAGTCGCATCGGCAGTCACGAAGGTCATCACTCCAGAAATGGTGGCGCTCCAACGGAAAGGTCGAAAGAGCCGAAAGGGTCGAAACATTATCAAGGGTAATCGTTTAACTGATAACGAGTTCACTTGGGACTTTGGCAACGGGGCGGCAGGTGAGGCCGGTTTTCCTGTTCCTCTGTCCGGTGAGACCGCGTCCCCGCAAGGTGCCCTGTGACGCGCCGCTGGGCGTGGGTGTACGAGGAGCTCGCCGACCTCCAAGCAGTGGACGCTGAGGAGCTGCGCCGCCAGGCCGAGGACGACCTGCCGCCCGCGCGGCCTGACCCTGAGCCGTACTCCGCCCCGGCTGACGAAGTAGTGGACCTGGGATTGATGAGCTACGAAGACGCCGTTGTTGAGCTGCGGCGTAGCACCCCACCACCGCGCCACCCCCGCGCCAGCAGGCGGCGCAGGTAGGCATCGCTGCCGCCCAGCCGTCGCCACATCGGAGTAACGGGGCGGCTGGGCGGTACCGGCAGGTAGGCGGCACAAGTCAACCGGCAGGGCGACATTGGCGACCGAAAACAACCGATTTGGGGCTGGATCAGGGCTATTGAAGGCGTCCGTTCAGTTGAACGCGCAGGTGAAAGCTCGACTCGGACAACGTGACTGACGTGTGAGCTGAACGTTTGACCCGGTAGGCTGTGAACAAACGTTGGACGGCAAGGGAGCGAAACATGACCAACCGCTATGCAATTCGTGAACAGACCACCGGACGATTCCAGGCGCGGTGGTACGACGACGGAGGTAAGCGCCGCAGCAAGACGTTCGGCACGCGGACTGAGGCGAAGCGGTTCCTGGAGAACATCAAGGCCGACCGCAACCGAGGCGACTACATCGACCCCAGCGATGCACGGCGCAGCTTCCGGGAGGTGGCGGAGCTGTGGCTGGGCAGCCGCAACCTGCGGCCGAAGACTGAGCAGTCGTACCGGACGATCCTGGAGCAGCGCATCTACCCCAGGTTCGCGGATAGGGCGGTGGGCAGCATCACCACGATGGACCTGGTCGCGTGGATTACGGACCTGTCGTTGCACGGTAAGCGGGTCGGTCATAACAACAAGCCAGCGAAGGCGGATTCGTCTCGGGCCGAACGAGACACGCGGTACCGGGAGCGAGCCGGCCGTACCTCAGCAGGGAAGCCGCTGGCCCCCGGCACGGTCCATAACGCCGTGCGAGTAATGCGGCAGGTGCTTGACGCCGCTGTGCGCGCCCGGTACCTACGCGGCAACCCGGCACACGGCCTTACCCGCGACGACTTACCCAAGGCTCACCGCGACACGACGTCGACGGCGTACCTGTCCGCGGCCCAGGTAGAGCGATTGGCCGTGGCGATGGAACAGACGAGCGGTGACGCCGCGTACGGGTTGCTGGTGCGGTTTGCCGCGCAGACGGGAATGCGAGCGGGGGAGTGCTGCGGCCTGCGATGGGAGAACGTGGACCTACTGCGCGGGCGCATCACTGTGGCGGAATCCATCAGCACCGTGAAGAACGGCGACTGGTGCGTCGTCCCGCCGAAGAACGGCAAGACGCGGGTAGTGCCAATCCCGCCTCCCCTACGCGACGCCCTGGCCGACCTGGCAGCCGAGCGCGCCAAGGCCGAAGCCTTCGCTCCCGAGGCGTACGTGTGGCCCGGACCCGACGGAGCGACCACACCGCTGAGCTGGGGCCGCGACTTCTACCTGAAGTGGTGGAAGACTGCCGTCGGCATGGCAGGACTGCCGAGCGCGCTCCGCTTCCACGACATGCGCCACACGACGGCAGCGTTGCTCATCGCGGCCAACGTCCCAGCGAAGGCGATCCAGGTACACCTGGGCCACTCATCGTTCAAGATCACGATGGACACGTACGGGCACCTGTACGAGGACGCCAGCGATCACGTCGCCAACGCGATGGGTGCGGCGTTCGCGGCCCCGGCAGCACCAGCGATGGGGAACGTGCGAGCGATCAGGGGCTAATCGCTTGGTGGCGTTATCTGGAGGAGTCGATATGTGTGGTGGACTTCGTTCGTGATCTCGTCTGTCACTCGTGATACCGCGATAATCGCGTCGTACTCGGCCGATAATGGGAAAATTCCAAATTTCGGCTGTGCGGCCTCGTCGATGAAGCCGGAAATGGTCTCGCCTGTTCGAGTGTCGGTTGCGGCAAATGTATTTCTTTTAGTATCGGCTCGGAAGATGAAAATTCGAGCGCGAATTGGTTCCTCTTCCTCATCGGGAGTGAGGTCATTTACGGTTTCGACCATATTCACCAGCTTCTCTTTTGAAAGGCGGGCTTCATGGTAAGTGGCGTCGTCATTTGCGAGTGCCATGACGGCAGGTCCGTCCATTCGGGCCACATGGGAAACAAATGTGCGGAAACTCTTGGCGGCCCTCGGCGTCAGGCTTCGGACTGCCTGCCGGAAATCGTCGGAACCTTCGTCCATTGCCAATGTGTCGACAATTGTTTTGGCGGCTTCCTCAAAGACTGATCCGAAGAGGTCAAATCGTCCTGTGGACCCAATATCGATGACTACACTTGCTGCTGAAAGGCTCACGATCTCACTTGCCGTTTGGCTGAGGATATCGTTAGGAATCCGTCCGCGTTGCCCCACATCGGATCCGAACGCGCGGACGGATTGGCCGACATTATCGAGAAGGTTCTGAGTGAGATTCAGGAGATTGCCTACCGCACGGGTGGGGGCAGTAGTGCGAGTCGAGAAGCTTGGATCAACTTCAATCCGAAACAGCGGTCGTCTCTGCTGGCGTGCTAACTGAGCGAGTTCTGTCCCAGGAATGGCGGGTGGAGCCGTATCGGTCTTAAGATCCAGGTAGTACCCATTTTCTGGGAGCCATTCCTCCGGAATGTCAGCACCGTGCCTCAACTCCGTTATCCTGTCTTGGAAGTCGCCGTCGGTAGGCATTTCTATGACAAATACCGGAGATTCTGGCTCTTTGAAAGCTGTGTGTGGTGATATTCCGCCGGAGCGAACTGTCCGGAAACGCTGTTCCGACACGGGTAGATAGAGCCACAGATCGCTCGTGTCCATCTCTTCTATCCATGTGGCGAGGTACTTCTGCCCGGTCGCCGACTGGCACGAGAAAAACCTCGGGCCATCGTAGAACTCATACGTCTCAATCAAGGTCAGGGATCCGAGTGAAGTGTTTCGTGGCAGCCAACTCATGTCAGGCTCTCGCTGTTCTCCCACGATATGTCCCCAAGTGGCCGCCACCACGTGAAGTGGCCCTGGTTCGATCCCGTCTGCTTCATCACGCCGGACCCTGTCACATCAACGCGGGCGAGTTTCTTCGTGCGCAGTGCTTTCGCAAACCGCAGCACCTTTGCGGCGGACGTCGGACTGTCGAAGACACTGTAACCGGCCGCCATGCATGGGTCGCCAAAATCGCGGTTCTTATAGCGGGGATGACCCCGGAGCTTGAGTTCAAGGTGGCTTTCGGTATCTTCCTCCGAAGACGGCGGCACTGTGTCCACGTAGCGAAGGTATGCACCCTGGGCAGGCCAAGCGTCTGATGGCGGGCATTGCTCAGGGTAGTGACCGGGCCAAGCGATGATCGGCTCATCGCCAGAACTCTCAGTCTGTGAAGTCATGCTGTGATTCTGGCACGTTGATCTTCGGCTGGTGTGATACGGGGCTAGAACGGGGCTAAGGACCCTGGTTCAAAGCATATTTCCGCAGGTAGATCAGCCAAACCGGCCACCCGCTAGCGTTCCGCTTCAACGTCTAGCACCACGACACTTCGGTGGTTTCAACCCCGCTCAGCGGGGTTGAAACCACCGAAGTTCGTTTCTATCGCCCCCGAACGCGGTGGTGGCGATCCTTTCGGCCAGAGCGGTGAGTTCCCGCTCGACGTCCTCAGGGGTCCCTGTCAGATCGATCGGGCAGCAGACGAGCCGCTTGTCGGCGTTGCGCACCGTCACCGTGCGGAGAGCGGTGGTGTCCTGCCGGCGGCAGTAGATCAGCATGCCTTCGGGCAGGTCCATTGCTGTTGTGTACGCGAGAAGCTGGTAGTAGTCCTGACTGCGGGCGCGCGCATCGTCGGTGAGCTTGTACTTGATGTCCGCGACGTAGACATGGCGTCCGCCGGGTGTACGGAAGACCATGTCCGGGAGCATGGTCACGCTGCGGCCGGTGCCCAAATGTACGGTCGGCTCGCCGATGACGTCGAGCGTGCCGCGCAGCATGCGCCGCAGCCGCTCGGTGATGAATCGCTGGAACAGGTCGTTCATGTCGACCATGAACGACGAAGCCTGCACCTTCCCGTGGACGTCGGTCAGCGTGAGGTTCGCGAGCACGAGACGAGCCAGCCGCAACGCCGGTGCGTAGTGCCGGTTGAGCCGCGTGAACGGAATCGAGTCGATCGACTCGGGGCGGACGTGGATGTCGTCTACGCCTTCGAGGGCGATCAACTGTTGCATGAGCCGTCGACGAGTGCCCGCGTCGATCAGTGGAACACGCAGCGCTGCCCGCACGGCGGAGCGAAGTGCCCGGTTCTCGGCGATGTTCTCCGAGAAGTCGTCGAACGAACAGGAAGTCGGGGTCAGCACACCCGGATTCCGGAACTGCCCGGTGAGGTTCGGCCGCCCGCGGAGAGCGACCAGTGCCTCCTCTCTCTGTTCGTATGAGCGAAGCACCCCGCGCCGTAAGGTGCCCTCCACCGTTCTTGCGAAGAACGAGATCACCGCCGGCAGTAGATTCGACGACGCACCGTACTCGAACGCCTCATTCCGCCATGCGTTGGCCGGCAGGCCCGGCTCGAGCAGCAGAAAGAGGTTATCCGGCTCGATCTTCGGTCTGATCAGCAGTTCGAGTCCGTCCGAGACGAGCGTGCCGACGTAGTTCTTCGCACTCACCCGCCAACGATCCCCGGGTAGGGGCTGGACGTCGACGTAACCGGTCTGTTGGAGTTCCTCGGCCTGGCGCCGGGTCAGACTCAGGCTCTCGTCCGATTGATGTTCGAAGAGGACCGACACGTCCGTCAGCTCCCTACTTCTCCGGAGGACTCACCTTCGCTGATGGACTCGGCTGCCAGATAGCTGAACCGGCTCCAGACCTGACCGAAGCGGAACCTGTTGATCCGTTCGGGATCGCCGAAGAACTGGTCCTCGATGAACGGCTCGACGTTGTATTCCCAAATACGGCGAAGGGCGTCGCGGTCGAGATTGTGCTTCATGAAGTGGCTCGAGCCGAGTTGCAGATGAGGTCCACCGAGTTCGCGCTCGAGTTCGTCGTTCACCTGTGCCACGAGCTCGCCCACCCACGCCGGCTCGCCTTCACATGCCAACCATCGATCTAGAACCCCCTTCAACGGCCCGCGGTTCGGGAAGAACGGAATGAAGTGGAACCGACGCCGCAGTGCCGCGTCGATCAGGGCGATGGAGCGGTCCGCCGTATTCATGGTGCCGATGAACCAGATGTCCTTCGGTAGTTCGAACGGATCATCGGGGCGGTAGAGGGTGCGCACCGGGGTGTTGCGGTACTCGAAGAGGAACAGCAGTTCACCCAGTACTTTCGGCAGGTTGGCACGATTGATCTCGTCGATGATCATGATGTGCTGGCGACCGGGTGCGTCCTGCGCCCGCGCCGCAAGCTCGGCGAGAGGACCCCTCTTGAGGCGATAGGTCATCACCCCGTCGGCGTCGGTCTCGGGACGGTACCCCTCGAAGAAGTCCTCGTACGAGGTGGACGGGTGGAACTGGACGATCGGGCGCCGCTCCGCGTCGGGCACCAGTGCCTCGGCGAGCTTGCGCGCGAAGTAGGTCTTGCCAGTTCCCGGCGGGCCGTAGAAGACGACCTGCTTTTTGTCCTCGAGCAGCGCCACGATGTCGTCGAGGAAGGACCGCTCGACGAGCAGTTCCTCGGCCAGCGCGTCGAGAGGATCGGAATCCGTCTCGTCCTGAGGCTGTTCGTCGCGTTCGGCCAGCCAGTAGAGGAAGGACCCGATGCCCAGCGGATCACCGGGAAAGTGATTGTCCAGGCGTGCGCGCAAAGCGTCGTTGGAATTCACCTGCAGTTCGCCGCGGGACGACAGCTGTGGTGTTTCGAGTCCAAGCAGCTTGAGCATCTTCAGCTTCCCCCGAGGACCCGTGTACGGATAGACGGTGATGAAACGTTCGGGATGTGTGATCGCCAGCATCTTCATGATTACCGACTCGCCGAGCCCTCGGACACGCAGGGCCTCGTCGTCGAGAACACGGTCGATGCGGGTAGCCGGCGGATCGCCGCCCCAGCAAAGGTACTTGAAGGTTTGGATGATCCGGCGGTACTCGGCCTCGTCTGCGTCGCGGATGCTGGTGTTGAGCACCGACATCGGCCCGGTGCTGCCGTAGCGGCCGGAATTCCAGATGCGCCGGAGTTCCGCGGGATCGGCAACCTGCAACTCGTCGACGTCGAGTAACCGGGCGAAGTCCCGGCGGTCGGCGATGTCCTGCTCGTGACCGGGAGTCGGATATCCCGCCGCCTCTTTGAATTCCGCCACGAGCGTTGCCAATTCGTCGTCCTGGGTAGAGGTACTCGTGGCTTCGCCGTTCAATTCGGCGATCAGCGGAGCCACTTGCTCGGTGGTACGCAGGATCTCCGCAGGCAGGTCCAGCGACGACAACTCGCTGCGGTCGAACCAGCGCGCGTAGACGATCTCGCCCGATCCGCCACCCACGAAACCCCGGTCCGTACCGACGATGGACCGGCCACCGGCGATGATCTCGTAATCTGGGAGGGGGTGACTCTCGATGATTCCTACCGCTTCCTCGGTGGCTCCTGATTCGGCGTGCGGGAAGGGACGCAGCCCCACAGCGAGTCCGTGACCGTTGAGCCAGATACGAACGGCAAGACCGTAGGTTCCGGGCACCCGCCAGTCGACCCACATGTCCCCGCGGGGCCAGATCTCGTCCCACATCGGCGTTGGCTTGAATGCTTTCAGTGTGCGACCCGCGGCCTGCGCGACATCGCCTTCGAGGGCAGCACCGATATGGCGCGCAACGGAGACCAGAACCCGGGCGTTGTCACGGTACAGTTCGGGATCGTCGCCACGTTCCTTGGCGCCCTCACGCAAAAGCGCACGATCGCACAGGACCTCGTCGATCACCGCTGGTCTGGTATCGGCCCACCAGGCTGCGACTTCCTCGAACCGGACTACGTCGCCGTCCAACTCCCTCGCGAAGCGATACAGTTCAGCGTAGCGCTCACCTTGATCGGGATATTCAGACTTTCCCGTGCAGAAGTCCACATACTCTGTGGATTTTGGCCACGCTACCGGCCAGGTCTCCGGGGCGTCGAGACCCCAGTAGTACGACGCGACGAACGGTGCGCGCTTCGGGCTCGGGTGCGCGCCCACCCGAATCTCTTCCAGATGGTCGGCCAGGACCCGGATCTTCCGCTCAGCATCGTCGAGGTCTATTGGGGTCGCCAGTGCGTCGACCAACACAGCGACGGATGTCTCCGGAGCGGGCGACATCTTGTTGATCTGGTTGATGATCATCTGCCCGGCCGCACCGCTGTACCCGGACTCGAAGCTTCCCACCCATCGTGAGTTCTCGGCTTGGAACGCGCCGAGGTTGCGGGTTCGCCGCAGTGTGTCGAGCAGCAGACGGGCCTCGTTTGCGTGGGAAGTCAGATTCCTGGCACGCCAGCCCGAACGGAAATCGAGCGCACCTTGTGCGTGCTCGACGTGGGCCATGTGCCATCGACGTCGAAACTCGAGTTCGCGCGCGTCGATTTCCGTGTGATCGACCATGTCCCACCTTTCAATCCGCGAGGAGTCTATCGGTGGGGTGCGACGAGCCGGTTGGGGCCGGATCGGCAGTCGTACATCATCGGATGTCGATGGTTCCGGCCCCGCCTATCCCTACGCGATCGGGATATCGGCATCGCCTCAGTACCTGTGCGGTCGAAATTCCTACGGCGCGGGACCACCGTCGTGAATACTCCTCCGGTATGCGCCCCGTCCGAACCGGTCTCTCCGTTGTATCGACGGTGGTGTTCGTGATCGCGAGCCTGCTGGTCGCGACGTCGGGAAGCAGTACCGCCGCACCGCTCGGCCTGCGGTACACGATGGTCGGGTTCAGCAGCACCAGCGACCGAGACATGGACGTCTACGAGTCCGTGGACGGCACACGGTTCGACCTCGTCCAGGCCTCGGCCTACCGGCCGCCGTCCGGACTGGTGCGCGACCCGAGTATCTTCCGGCATTCCGATGGCTTCTACTACGTCACCTACACGACGGCGGACGGCGCAAGTGTCGGCTTCGCCCGTAGCCCGGACCGCGTCGCGTGGACACACGTGGGGGAATGGCCCGTCCCGTTCTGTTGTGCTTTCCTGCCGGGAACGGGGGACGGCACCGGCTCCGCGAGCCTGCCGGGGTCGTCGGGGTCAGCGGGGTCGAGTGACGGACCGTCGTTGTCGCCGTTCACCACCAAGGCCTGGGCCCCCGAATGGTTCGTGGAGGGCGACCGCGTCCACGTGATCCTGTCGATGTCGACCGGCGGCGGCTTCGTGCCCTATCTGATGACCGCCCTCGACCCGTCGCTGCAGCGGTGGAGCTTTCCCGTGCCGCTCGACGGCATCGGCGCCGACCGCATCGACACCACGGTCGTGGAGGTCGGCGGGACCTATCACGCCTTCACGAAGAACGAGCACCGGAAGGTCATCGAGCACGCCGTCGCCCCGTCGGTGACGGGCCCCTACCGGTTCGTCGAACCCGGGGACTGGGGAACTTTCGTCGAGGGCCCGTCGGTGATCCAGCTGCCCGACGGCACCTGGCGGCTGTTCTTCGACGCCTACGACGAGGGCAAGTACTACTACTCCGACAGCCGGGATCTGAACACCTGGTCGCCGCGGCAGGAACTTCCCGGCCTGTCCGGAACCGTGCGGCACTTCACCGTGATCCGGGAAGCCGCCTGACACTTCGGTGTTCTCGACTGCGCGTGCTGCAGTCGAGAACACCGAAATCCAAGTCGGGGCACGTAGGCACGAACGTCGTCACCGCGAGTCAACCGTGCCGGGCGACGTCCTCGCAGAGGATGCTCGGCCACTGTGCGAGATCGGCCGGGGTGTGCGCGATCTCCAGCTTCGCGTGGGGGAGCAGACCCACCAGCGCCTCCGCCGTGGACACCGGGTGGGCGGGGTCGTCGATCCATGCCAGCACCGTCACCGGAATGTCGATGCCGGACACGGCCTCCGGATCGGGCAGGTCGCTCAGCGCGGCGCCCCGGAACAGCGACGGCAGCAGTTCCTCGGTGACGTCGGGGACGGTCTCCGGCGCGTCGACGGTGGCCGGTGGTCGTGGCGCGGTCAGATCGCGCGTGAGGAACGCCGCGAGTCCCTGCTGCTCGATGAGATCGGCGGCGGCCCGGTACTCGGCGGCCTTCGCGGCGCGGGTGGCCCAGGCGGTCGCCGGCACCAGCAGCGTGAGGCTGCTGAACCGCTCCGGATCCCTCACCGCCGCGTGCAACAGGGTCCCGGTGCCCATCGACGGTCCGACCCCGTGCACCCGCTCGCCGGGGAAGTAGTGGTCGAGCAACCGCAGCAGGTCGTCGGCGAGCACCGGCCAGCGGTAGTCCTCCGGCACCGCACGCCCGGTCGAGTGGCCGTGCCCCCGTGCGTCGTAGCGCAGCAGCCGGGTGCCGCTGAGCCCGCGGCCCAGGTCGAGGTCCATGAGGCGGTCGCGGTGGCGGCTCGAGGTCAGGCCGTGGAGTTGGACGACGGGGTGGCCGCCCTCGTCGCTCAGCTCCACGTCGAGTTCGGCCCCCGGCACACTGAAGGTCGGCACGTGGTCTCCCGATGTCGGAAAGCGGTTGCTGGGGAAGGCGCCTAGGATACCCGGCATGCGGCTGACAAATGTGGCGCACCTGCGCCTGCCGTTCGGCCGACTGCTCGGTTACGACGTGACCGTCGCGGGGCTCGGCCGGGCGCTTCCCGTGTCGTTCGATCAGCGGCGGCACGTCGGTGCGGGTGATCGTCCCGGCTCCTGGATGGCTCTGTCCTTCCGTCTGTTCGAGCCGGTCTCGTCCGACGATCTCGCGACCGCATGGCTGGCGGTGGTCGCGCGGCACGGCACCCTGCGCTCGGTGTTCACCCACGGCGACGACGGGGAGCCGCGCCTGCACGAGGCCGAGATCCGCCCGGGCGGCTGGGTCGAACATCCGATCGGCCCCGGTCAGGCCGTCAACGACGCTCTGCGGGACGTCCTCGACAGCGCATGTTCGCCCTACAACCGGCCGTCGCACCGGCTGTGCGTGCTCGAGACCGCCACGGAACCGACCGTCGTGGTCGCCGCCGATCACTCGCACGTCGACATGTGGTCCATGCTGGTGATCGCCCGCGACCTGCTCGCCGCCCTCGCCGCCGTGCGTGCGGGACGGGAACCGTCCCTGCCGTCGACACCGGCCTTCGCGGAACACACCCGGGCACTGCAGGACCGCGCGGCCGCACCTGCCGAGGTCCACGAGCGCTGGGCCGAGGTGCTCGCCGCCAGCGGCGACGTGATGCCGCGCTTCCCGCTCTCCCTCGGAGTGGCGAGTCTCCAACGCGAACGCGTGGAGGTGCGCGACGTGCTCGACGTCGACGACAGCGCCGCATTCTCCGCCCAGGCCAAGGACGACGGGGTGTCCACCCTCGCGCTGGTGGTCGCGGCCATGACCGAGGTGACCCTCGAACTGGCCGGATCCCCGTTACGGGCGGTGTTCCCGGTGCACAGCCGGTACGACGCCACCTGGCACGACTCCGTCGGCTGGTTCATCACCAATTCGGTGCTCGAATCGTCAGTCCCCGAACCTCGTGCGGCCGCGGACGCGGTCAAGGAGGCGGTCCGGCTCGGATCCTGGCCGCTCGAGAGCATCCTGCGCCCGTGGGACGGCATGCCGGAGGCCCCGGGCATGTTCGCGATCTCCTGGCTGGACCTGCGCCGGCTTCCCGTCCGGGTCGACGCCACCGGCCTCGAGGCCCAGTACGTCGGCGCGACCATCCGCACCGACGGCGTGATGCTGTGGTTCATCCTCGACGAGTCGGGTCTGCACCTGCGGTGCCGCTATCCCGACACCGTCGAGGCCCGACGGCACGTCGGTGGCTGGCTGGACCTGCTCATCGCCCGGTTGCAGGCCCGCGCCCGCGAATCGGTCGGCGGGCAGATCCGGTTGGGCGACAGGAGCTATCGGGTTCAACGTGCCGTCCGATCCGACGTACCGGCGATCGTCGGTTTGCTCTCCGGCGACGAGCAGGCCCCCTGCGACGGTGCGGAACTCGCCCGGTACGAAGAGGCCTACGACGCCGTCGCCCGCGACCCCTCGCACTATCTCGCGGTGGTGCGCGACGAGGTCGGCCGGATCGTCGGCACGATGCAGTTGACGATCGTGCCGGGTCTCTTCCGTGGTGGTGCCACCCGCCTGCTCGTCGAAGGAATTCGGGTCGCCTCGTCCGAACGTTCCCGCGGCATCGGCACGGCCATGCTCGAGTGGGCCCACGATCACGGCCGGAACCGGGGTGCCACGCTCGCACAGATCGCCGTAGACCCGGCCGACGAGCAGGCCCGGGCGTTCGGGGCGCGGCTCGGTTACGGCTGCACCCACGCCGGATTCGAGCGGGCGCTCTGACATCGGCCGGCTCGAGGGCCGAGGACTACGTCATGGCCGACGGCGACATGGTGGAGTTCCGCTTCGACATGTAGCGCGTCGTGTGCCGATCCGGATCCGTTCCGGCGGACGTGGGTGCGCCGCGCGCGACGAGGTGACGGACGACGTACTCCGCGTCCGCGCCGGCCCCGCCGACGAGCATCGACCGGAACGACGACTGGAAGCACAGACCGGTGAAGTACAAGCCGGGCACCGAGGGGACCACGCCGCGTTCCTCGCGCGGCCAGCCATCCGTGTCGAACACCGGTAGGTCGATCCAGTCGTAGTTCTGGCGGAATCCGGTGCACCACACAATATTCGCCACGTCGAGAATCCGGCCGTCGGACAGTACGGGACGGAGTTCGGTCACCCCGGTCACCCGCTCGGTGATCCGGGTGACGCCGCGCGCGGCCAACTCCCGCCGGCGGATCCGCAGCAGCGGCGCGCCGTGACGCCGTTCGTCCTCGCGAGCACGTCGTCCCATCGGGGTGCGCACGGACAACACATGGCCCCACACGAACCACAGGACCGGGAACAACACGCGCATCGCGGGACTGTCCACGCGCACCGGCAACTGCCCGGTGTCGCGTCCGCACAGGATCGTCGGATGGGACGCCGCCAGCTCGTAGGCGATCTCGCTGCCGGAATGGGAGGCCCCCACCACGAGTACCGGACCGTCACGCAACTGCGACGGATCGTGATACTCGCTCGAATGCAGCTGGACGATGCCGGGATCCAGTTCGGAGGCGAAGCTGGGGACGTGTGGGGTTCGACCGAACGTGCCCGTGGCCACGACGACGTTGTTCGCCTCGATCCGCGTGTCGCCGCAGTCGAGGACGAACCGGTCGCCGTCGCGGGAGAGCCGACGCACCCGGGTGCTGCCGAGCACGGGCAGATCGAACCGGGAGGCGTAGGACTCGAGATAGTCGGCGAGCTCGTCCTTGGTGGGGGAGCGGTGCGGGTCGCCCGGGAACGGCATGCCAGGCAGGCCGTCGTAGCCGGCGGGACTGTACAGCCGTAGCGAGTCCCAGTGGCAGCGCCAGTTGTCGCCGACGCGTCGGTTCGTGTCGACGACGAGGAACGGACGGCCACGACGGGCCAGGTGGTAACCGGCGGACAGGCCTGCCTGACCTGCGCCGACGACGACGGTGTCGATCTGCTGGGGTGCGCTGTGGACGGTCATGACGACTCCCCGAGGTGAGGGAACTACACCGACGACGTTAGGCACCGCTGCCCGTCTGCCGCGTCGGGAGGAATGCGCAATCGAAGGTGGCGACGTATGGGCAGTTCTACCCAGTCAGAGCAGACGATGCTCGTACGCATAGGCCGTCGCCGCTGCTCGTGAGGACACGTCGAGCTTGGTGAATATGTTGCTCAGGTGCCGGGCCACCGTCTTCTCGCTGATGACGAACTCGTGGGCGATGGCTCGATTCGTCCTGCCCGTGGCAACGGCGCGCAACACTTGGATCTCCCGGGGCGTCAGTCCGTTCCGTGCGTTCGCGAGCGCGGGAACGCGGAGCTCACGTAGATCCGGCAACGCGTGCAGGCCGTGGAATATCGATGCTGCCGAGTCGAATTCGAGGCGGGCCTCATCGTCGTCGCCGAGTGCGGCACAGCAGCGACCCTGCAGCACTCGTACCCGGGCGCGTTCGTAGGGTGCGCCGAGGTCACGCCAGTGCCTGCCGGATCGTCGCAACCGTGCGAGGGCGCCGCAGGGATCGCCTTCGGCGAGCAGGACCGCACCCTGTGCGTGGTCGGCCATCGCTGTCAGTGCCGGAGCATCCTGTGTCCGGGTCAGTGCCTCGAGTTCGTCGGCGCTGCGCCGTGCGGCGGCGACATCCCCGGTGGCGAGCACGATCTCCGTGTGGGCGGCGAGCATCCGCGGCCGGTCGAGATTCGAGGCTTCGCCGAGACCCCGGAGGATCCCGGCGACCGCTGCGGCGGTGTCACCCTGTCGCAGACGCAGCAGAGCCAGACCCGGCTGCACTTCCTGCCCGTACCTGCCCGCAGCTCGGTAGGCGGCGTCCGCCTCGGCGAACTCGCCGCGCAGACGGTGCAGTTCACCCTGTTCGTACAGGGCCATTCCCATCGCGGGTTGACCGGGCGGATCCGACAGTCGCTGCAGGGCGAGGCGGGCGAGGTCCATCGCCTGGGACCAGTCGCCCTCGAGTTGCAGCATCTGGGCGCGGTGGACGAGGCACTGTCCCCGGAACGGCACGAGGCCGGTCTGATCGTCGCACCAACGGCCGAGTGCCTGTGTCCACTCCTTCGCCCGTTGCAGATGATATGTGCCGTAACAGGTCTCGATGACCGCGCAGTACACCAGGCCGGAGACGACGGGTGAGACCTCGCCCAAGCCGACGGAGACGAGTACCTCGTCGAGTGTCCGCAGCCCGCCCTCGACGTCGCCCAGCAGGACTCGGCATTGTCCGATGCCCAGTGAGCCGAGGGCGAGGAGGTCGGCGTCGTGGCATGCCCGTCCGATGTGCTGGGCAGCGGTGAAGATCGGCAGGGCCTCGTTCGGACGGTTCGCGTACATCTCCTGAACCGCTCCGGGGATCATCAGAAAGCCGCTGGTCGCGCAGTCCGGTCGCTCGGCGACACCCGACTGTCGTGCTCGTTCCAGCCAACCTCCGGCCCGTGCCACCTCACCGCGTCCCATCAGAAGGAAGCACAGCCAGAAGGCACTGCGGCCCGCGCTCTCGGATTCTCCGGCTTCGAGATGTGCGGCGAAGGCGCGCTCGTACAGCGCGACGCTGTCGTCGTCGTGTCCCGTGAGGTATGCGGCTCGCGCGAACAGATCGAGGTCGTCCGCGGCCAGGGCGGCGAGTGTGTCGGCCCTGCGGAATCCGTCCAGGGCACGTGGCCACTCGCGCGCGCGGAACGCTGCCCGCGCGTGGTCCAGGACCGTCGACCTGCCCATGTCCGCTCCCGCGATCGAGCGCCGCCGACACCGGCTGATTGTGATCCTACGCCCGCGGATACGAAGGGACGCCGGTGTGCGCGCGGCTCACGACGGTCGCATGCCCGCCAGGACGATCGACACCAATCGCGGAACGAGATCCGGGGTCGCCGCGCGGATCGCCTCGGGTTGGGGGCGGGTGATCAGTCCGATGGCCAGGACCAGTTCCAGTGCGTGGAGGTCGGTACGCACGATGCCGGCGGCCCGCACCGCGTCGAGCAGCTCCTCGACCCCGGTGAGCGTCTGCGCCTGGGCGTCGCGCACCGATCCGGAGATCTCGTCCGTCACGAACTCGGCGAGGGTCGCGGAGAGGGCGCCCAGGTCGAGTTCGACCAGCCGCTGTACGTAGCCCACCCAGGCGTCCTCGGGGGATGAGCCGACCCGCTCCAGGGCTTCGGTGCCCGCTGCACGCATGTCGCCGAGGATCGCGAGCGCGACCTCGTCGGCCAGCGCGGCCCGGGACTCGAAGTTCCGGTAGAGGGTGGCGATGCCGACTCCGGCGGCCTCCGCGACCGCTTCGAGTGCGACGTCGCTGCCGTGGGCTGCGAACAGTCGACGCGCCTCCTGGACGATCAGCTGACGACGCTTCGCGGCATCGGCGCGCATCGGTTCCCTTCCTTCCGGACCGGGCTGTGAGGAACTTCGCTTGACATGTCCATCCTAACCGGAGGAATATTCTCCGATAGAAGTGGAGGAAAATCATCCACTTAACGATGGTCGGACAAGGAAGACGCGATGGCAGACGCCGCTACGACGACAGTTCCCGACGCGGGTGACTCCACCGCGCGCAAGCCTCACCCCGCGCTGGCGCTACTGGGGATGACATGCGGGCTCGGGGTGATCCTGGTACTCATGCTGCTGGTCTTCATCATGCCGTCGCTGAAGAGCGGACCACACGACCTGCAGGTCGGCATCGTCGGAACCTCCGCGGCAGCAGATCGATTCGAGACGTCGCTCGCGACGGCCGCCCCCGACGCCTACACCTCGCAGCGGTTCGCCTCCGAACAGGAACTGCGCGACGCCATCCACGACCGCGACGTCATCGGAGGGTTCGTCGTCGCCGAGTCGGGCGTCCGCACGCTGGTCGCCGGCGCGGGCTCGACCGCCATCTCCGGTTCGCTCGCCGGCACCGCGCAGGCGGTCGGCGGAGCGATCGGGACCGACGTGACCGTCGAGGACGTCGTCCCGCTGCCGGAATCCGACCCCACCGGTGTCGGTATCGGTGGCCTCGCCTTCCCGCTCGTCTTCGGTGGCATCGTCCCGGTCGTCGCATTCCGGAAGATCCTGCCGCGCAGCGACGGCTGGTACCTGACCGGCCTGCTCGTCTTCGCCGCAGTCGGTGGCATCGTCGTCGCGTCCATCCTCACCTTCGCCTTCGGAAGCATCGAATCGACCTTCGGGCCGGTCGCGGGATCCATGGCCCTCGGTATCGCCGCCCTTGCACTTCCGCTGGCCGGACTCCAGAAGGCCTTCGGTGCCAAGGGGTTCACCATCGGTGCGATGGCCATGATGTTCCTCGGCAATCCGCTGGCCGGTATCGCGACGACGTCGGCATGGTTGCCGTCCGGACTCGGCACCTTCGGTCAGATCCTTCCCCCGGGTGCTGCCGGAACCCTCGTGCGCTCGGCCGCATACTTCGACGGCGCAGGCGGACTCGCGGCACTCCTGACCCTCGTCACGTGGATCGTCGTGGGAGTGCTGCTCTACGTGGTCGGTATGCGACGTGCGGTGGGTGAGGAACCGGCAGAGCGTCCTTCCGCGCAGCTCGCGGCCTAGCGGACCACGTCGAGCGGTCCCTCCTCGGGCGTCGGCGGCTCGAACCGCTCGAAGTACTCCGTCGCCGTCTGCTCGGTCAGCGGCCAGTCGTCCGCCCACCTCCCGTGCCGGTTGCCGACCCGGCTCAGGATGGTCTCGAGATCCGTTGCGATGTAAACGGTCTCCGGCACGATGCCCTGCGGCGCGAGAAGTGCGCGGAACTCGTCACGTTGTCGCCGGAACCAGAATCCGAAGTCGAGCACGACATCGTTCCCCGCCGTGACATAGCGAAGCAAGCGCGCTTTCAGGTCTGCCGATACTTCGGCAACCACCTCGGCGGAGGGCATGGTCGTGATCCCGCGATCCCAGAACTCCACCTCGTACGACAGACGCGTCCAGCCCGCGCGCTCCAGGCGCTTGGCGTAGGTGGTCTTGCCTGCACCGGCCGGACCGCACATCATCACGACGCGAGGCACTCGGGTCCTGTTCACTGCCACCGGCCCGACGGTACACACCGCCACCGGCATCGAGACCGGTGATGCGTATCGCCGATCCGGATCGGATCGGACTCGATCCACACGCTCCTGGGCGTCAGGGCACGGTGAAGGTAGCGAAGCCCGGCGTCATCGGCGGACCGGGAAGGGGATGGAGTACGAGCGCGACCTGTCCGCTCCCCGTCGCCAGGGTGGCTTCCGGTGGGAAACCGTTCAATCCGTCCGACATCCGCGCAGTACCGGATGCGCCGGTCGTCAGGTTCAGCCAGTCGACCTGGGCGTAGATCAGGCATCCCCAACCTTCCGGCTTGCTGCCCGTGACGGTCACGCTCCCTTCGGTCTCGCCGATCCGGACGGCGCACCGGCTGGGCGGCACATCGAAGCTTCCACTGGGATTGCCGTAGGAAGCCGGGTTGATCTGGAACGGGACGGTCACCTCCGCGGCCGCAACCCCGGGCGTTGCAAGGGCAGAGGTCGCAACAGCGAATGCGCAAGCTCCGATGACGCGGGCGAGACGGGCCACAGGGTCTCCTTCGGGTGCCGGTCGGGTTCGCCCCATTCTCATCGGCTCGAACGGCCCCGTCCGCCGATCGGCCGAATTGCTGTTCCCGAGTCCGCTATGTCTTCGAGGCCTTCTCGGTCTTCGACGAGAGTCTGCCGATCACGGCGCTTCCGATGATGCCGACGACGATCATGCCGATCCCGACCGCGTCCGGTATCGAGTCGGTGACCCACCCGAAGATGCCCGCGACCAGCACGAAGGTCGGCAACCAGTCGATCAGCTTCAGGAGCGACGGGGCGGCTTCGGTCTCGCCCTGCGACGCCGCGAACTTCGCTCCGGCGTAGTCCGGGTAGAACTCGGTGAAGGAGACCGCGAAGAAGATCGCCGCGAGTTGGAGCACCCAGCCGGTCCAGAAGTTGCCAGGGTCGCGCATAACGGCGTCGCCGATGAATCCGACGATGGCGGAGAAGGTGAACGCACCGGCCCAGACCGCGGAGATCACGTAGTTGATCTTCATGAACAGGGGAGACGTCCAGTATTCCTGGGGCGTGTCCTCTTTCGCGTAGGGGAGTGTGAACGGCCTGCGTGCGATCAGGGTGGCGAAGACGAACACCGCGAGCGCGATGTTGGTGAGTTCACCGGCCCAGATCTCCATCCAGTCGATGACACCGTCCGAGGCGATGAGGCCCACCGCGGCCAGCACGGCGAAGAACGCCGCGCCGAACGTGTCGAGGGCGTGTATCTTGATGCCGCGTCGCGCACCCACCCACATCGTCAGCAGGACGAGGCCGAGAGCGAAACACACTGCTTCCTCGAACCGTCCCGGGGCCGACAGGACGGACATGAGGATCCACGGTGCGATTCCCGACAGTGGCGACCGGAGGTAACCGTCGACGACCATGGTCATGCCTACCAGGGTATTTCGTGAAGCCGCAGGCGTCGGAGTTTTCGAAGGATCGACCAGGATCCGCTCGGAGGCACTCAGTCCTGCGTGGTCGGTGCCTCGGCCAGGGTGCGCCGGGTGGCGAAGCGGCGCTCGGCGCCCGATAAGGGGTCGACGAATTCGAGTTCCCGCGCGAGCAATTGGAGGGGGAGCGAATGGTCGTCCGGTGTCTCGGGCAGCAGGACGGGATACCAATGGTCGCCGAGGATCCCGATACCGAGCGCCGCCAGGTGCACTCGCAGCTGATGCATCCGACCTGTGTGCGGGCGCAGCAGGGTGTGCAGGACGGCCCGCCCCGACCTGCTCACCCCGGATCCGAGCACCTCGATCAGCGTCTCCGAGTTGGGTTCGCGGGTGTCGTCGACGACGACGCGCAACTCACCGCGCCGCGCCTCGATGTGATTGCGGTACAGCACGGGGAGCGGGCGTCCCGCGATCTCCGGCGTTGCCGGATCCCACTCCGCCGGCAGTGTGGACACCGCCTCGTACACCTTGGTGACCCGGCGCTTCTCGAACAGCGACTGGTAGGCGCCACGGGTCTCGGGCCGGGCCGAGAACATCACCAGTCCGGCGGTCGCCCGGTCGAGCCGGTGGATCGGTGTCAGATCAGGGTTGTCGAGGCGGGTCCGCAACCGGACCAGCGCCGACTCGCGCAGGTAGCGCCCGCCCGGAGTGGTCGGCAGGAAGTGCGGCTTGTCGACCACGACGAGGTCGTCGTCGGCATACAGGATGTCCTCGTGGAACGGCACCGGTTCCTCGACGGGCAGATCGCGGTAGTACCAGACGAACCGGTGCTCTCCGAGTTCGGTGCTGCGACCGATCGGTTCTCCGTCGATGCCCACGATCTCTCCGTCGTCGAAGCGGCGGTAGAGATCGTCGGCGTCGAGATGGTCGAAGCGTGCGACGACGTACTCGGCGACCGTCGACCACGGACCGGAGGTCGGAACACGCAGTCGCGTGGGCCCGACCCCGTTCCTGACGGGCAACGGTGAGGGCATCGGCACGGGCACCATCCTCCCATCGGCTGCCACGTGAGCTGCGCCTCGGGCGACTGTGCGATCGGGGAGCGACGGTGTGATCAGAGCTTGTCGAGATCCACAGGCGGATAGTTGCCGTAGATGCCGTGGTCGAATCCCTGCAGGTAGCTGTGATGCTGGGCTGCGGCGTTCTGCGTCAGCTCGTGCGCGCGAGCGGCGTTCCGGGCGCGCGCCTCGCGATGCTGCTCGAGCAGATACTTCAGAACGAACCAGGCGACCGCTCCGACGACCGCGATCACCAGGATGCCGAGAAAGACCTCCCAATAGGAGATGACGAAACCGATCACGAGCAGGATGGCGAAGAACGCCAGGAACTCCCTCATCACGTCCTCTCAGGAGAAGCGGCTGCCGCTTTCGTCTGTTTCGCCGACTGTATCGCCGGGGACCGACACCGCGTTTCACAGATGCTCGTCGGGGCTGTCCGCAACCGCTCTGCCACCATGTCCGCATGACTGCACCGGCCCGGCTCGGTATCCCGACCGGCACGCTCGCACTGCTGGCAGCCCTGTACTTCGCGCAGGGCCTGCCGTACGGGTTCTTCACCCAGGCGCTTCCGGTGGTGCTCCGTGAGTCCGGTTTCTCGCTGATCGCGATCAGCGCGACGGGTGTGCTCTTCGCGCCGTGGGCGCTCAAGTTCCTCTGGGCGCCGTACGTCGACCACTACGGAACCCGGCGTCAGTGGCTGCTCTCGCTCCAGCTCGCGGCGTCGGCGGTGTCGCTGATTCTGGCGTGCCTCGACCTGTCGTCGACGCTGCGGTGGCTGCTCGTCGGCATCGCGGTGGTCAACGCCCTGTCGGCCACGCAGGACGTCGCCACCGACGGTCTGGCCGTGCAACTGCTCGGACCGAAACAGCGCGGGCTGGGGAACGGCATCCAGGTCGGCGCGTATCGCATCGGCATGATCGTCGGCGGGGGAGCACTGCTGTGGGTGTTCTCCCTCGCCGGTTGGCGCAGCCTGTTCCTCGCGATGGCATTCCTGCTGGTACTGACGACGATCCCGGTATGGCGACTGCCGCGCACGGAGCGACGGGCCACGCCGGATCGGGAACCGCGAAGCGCGACCCGCATGACGGTCGCGTGGTGGGCGCGTCTGCGCCGCCCCGGGATGCTCGCGTTCATCCTGCTCATCGGCGGCTTCAAGTTCGGTGACTCGATGGGCTCGGCGATGGTCGGCCCGTTCATGTCCGACTCGGGACTCACCCTCGGGCAGATCGCGCTGGTCAAGGGTGTGCTGTCCTCGGCAGGCGCTCTCGGCGGTGCCGCCCTCGGTGGGTGGCTGTGCTTCCGTCGCGGTCGTCGGCAGGCCCTGCTGATCGGTGGTGTCACCCAGACCGCGAGCCTCGCGCTGTACGTCGTCGCGTCGCTCGGCTACGGCGGGTTCGGGCTCATCGTCTCCGCGAGCCTGGCCGAACACGTCCTCGGTGGCGCCGCGACGGTCGCGGTGTTCACGCTCATGATGGACGCCGCGGACAGGGACCACGCCGGCAGCGACTACACCCTGCTCGCGTGCGCGATCGTCGTCGTGCAGGGCATCGCGGGATTCACCGCCGGTGTGGTCGGAGACGTGTTCGGTTATCCCGCGCTGTTCGGCACGAGTCTGGTGCTGTCGGGAATCGGATGTGCCGTCCTGCTGCTCGCTCTCGATCGGGGCATCGGGCCGACCGGGGTGCACGATGTGTGGCGGAGCGGCGCGGGGCAGGCGGCCTCGCGTCCCCGGTGATCCCCGGAACTGTCGATCACCGCGACCAGTACTGCAGCATCGGCTCCTCGGCGAGCACCGTCGACCCTTCGGAGATGACGAGAGCGCTCGACGAGATGCTGTACTGCACACCGGCGTTCGTGGCGGTGAAACCGTCACCCGAGGGTACGGGGTCGTCGATCTCGATCGCCGCACCGTCGTTCGTGCGGACACCCTTGTAGTAGTACCGTCCGGCCCCGGTCTCGCACACCACGACGAGCGAGTCGGCCGTCTGCCCGATGGCCACAGCGGGATTCGTGTGGTTGCACCGTGCCTCGGGGATGCCGACGAAGCCCTGGGCGTCGGTGTCCTCGGAGGCCGACACGGGCGGTAACGGCCGAGCGGGCCCGGCTGCGGGCGCGGGATTGCCGGTGGCCGTGAGTTCGAGATCCTCGATCCGCAGGGCCACGTCGCCCGGAAGCACGGTGACGTAGCTGTTGCCCTGCACGATGCTGTTGGCCGTGATGCACTCGAAGTCTCCGGTCAGGCACGACAACCGCTCCCAGTAACCGCCGAGCGAACCCGTCGGGCGTAGCGCGTATTCGCCGGGGCGATGTCCACCCCGACCTTCAGAGTGCCGTTGGTCGGGAAGCCGCTCGGGGTGAGGGACCGACTCGCCTGTGCTCGTGGGGCGGGCGGATCCGTTTCCGCACGCGGAACTGCGGACGGCGAGACGGTGACCGTCACGGTCGACGGGGGCGGGCTCGCGGCGACAGTGCTCTCCGGGTCCGTATCGGACGAGCGGGTCAGGACGACGACCAGCGCGGCAACTGCGGCGATGACGGCGACCAGCAGGGCACCGCCCACGAGCCACGGCCACTTCGGTCGTCGCGGCGGGGTCGGGGTGGGCCAGGGCGGCGGGGGAGCGCCGTAGCCGTAGCCGTACCCGTCCTGCGGAGGCTGCATCGACATCCGGATCCCTTCGCTGTCGCGGTGGTGTGCCTCCGGATATCGCTGCCGATGTCTCCTGCTGTTACGTCCGGTGGGGAGGCGCTATCCGGTGCGTTGCAGGTCGGTGCAGGGAAGGGCCAGTTCGGCGAGATCGTCGAGAGAGACGGGTAGCACCCGTGCGAGAGCGGCGATCGTCGCGAAGGCCGGCGTCGCCAGTCGTCCGGTCTCGATCTTCCGAAGGGTCTCCGGCGAGATGTCGGCGGCCCGGGCCACCTCGGTGAGCGTCCTGCTGCCTCGGGCTTCGCGCAGCCGACCACCCAGGCGTTTGCCGGCGGCCAGCTGTTCCGGGGTCAGGGGGAGTCGCACCATGACCCGCAGTCTAGCCGCGTCGGTATGAAAATACCGATCGTCGCGTTAGGGTGGTATTTAAATACCGTTCTGTGATCCTGAGGAGTGCCCCGTGTTGGAACTGAAGACCCCCGGTGAGATCGCGGCAATGGACGTGACCGGCACGTTCATCGCCGAGCTGCTCGACGATCTGACGGGCCGCGCCCGACCCGGCGTGAACCTGCTCGATCTCGAACAGCGCGCGCGGGACATGATCGAGGAACGCGGCGCGGTCTCGTGCTACTGGGACTACGCGCCCTCGTTCGGGCGCGGACCGTTCCGCAACGTCATCTGTCTGTCCGTCAACGACGCAGTGCTGCACGGGCTCCCGCACGACTACGTACTCCGGGACGGCGACCTGCTCAGCATGGACATCGCCGTCTCGATCGACGGCTGGGTCGCCGATTCGGCACGCAGCATCATCGTCGGCGCGGAACGTCCCGAGGACCGGCACCTCGTCGAGGCGACCGAGGTGGCGCTGGACGCGGCCATCGCCGCCGCGCTCCCCGGTAACCGCCTCGGAGACATCTCCGCAGCGATCGGCGCTGTCGCCGCCGAGTACGGCTATCCCGTCAACACCGAGTTCGGTGGTCACGGACTCGGCCGCACCATGCACGAGGATCCGCACGTGGCGAACACCGGACGTGCGGGTCGCGGGCTCGTGCTGCGTCCCGGCCTGACGCTCGCCCTCGAGCCGTGGTTCGCGGCGGGGACGGACAAGATCGTCTACGACCCCGACGGCTGGACCATCCGTTCCGCCGACGGCTCGCGCACGGCGCACAGCGAGCACACGATCGCGATCACCGAGGGTGGACCGCTGGTGCTGACGAAGCGAGAGCGTGTCACCGAATAGAGATGGCACCGAACAGCTCCGGACAGCAGGAACATTCGGAGTAGGGGAGCGGGCTTGCGTGCGGTCCGTTATGGTCGGTGCACCGACGGGCGAAAGGCGATGCCGATGCCGCTGTACGAGTTCCGATGTGCCGACTGCGGGCCGTTCGACGTCTCCCTCCCGATGAGCGAGGTCTCCGCGTCGACCCCGTGCCCCCAGTGTGCTCGGCAGGCTCGTCGTTCGCTCACCGCGCCCCGTCTCGGCCGCGGCGGTTCGGCGTCGATGCGCCTGCACGACGCCACGGCACGGACCGCATCCGAACCCGACGTCGTCTCGGGCGCCCTGCCGGGTGTGCCGAGGCGTCCGTCACGGCCGGTCACCACCGACCCCCGACACCGATCCTTACCACGTCCCTGATCGTCACAGCCCCTGATCCGTCACCGCTGCAGGAGGTCCCGTGCCCGACGTCGTGTTCCCCCTCGATTCGACCCGCCGGTTCACCGATCAGGAGAAGATCGGCCACAACCGCTGGCACCCGGACATCCCGCCCGTCGCGACGCTGAAACCGGGGGATTCCTTCCGCGTGCACTGCCGCGAATGGTTCGACGGTGAGATCCACAACGACGATTCCGCCGACGACATCCGCAATGCCCCGCTGCACATCGTGCACGCGTTGTCGGGACCGTTCGCGGTGGAAGGAGCCAAGCCCGGCGACCTGCTCATCGTCGACATCCTCGACCTCGGCCCGATCCCGCAGGAGGACTCGGGTCCGCTCGCCGGGCAGGGCTGGGGTTACACCGGCATCTTCGCGAAGACGAACGGCGGGGGATTCCTCACCGACCAGTTCCCCGACGCCTACAAGGCGATCTGGGACTTCTCCGGGCAGAAGGCGACGAGCCGCCACGTGCCCCACGTGTCGTTCACCGGCATCGTGCATCCCGGCCTGATGGGGACGGCGCCCTCGCACGAACTGCTGTCGACGTGGAACACCCGGGAAGCAGCGCTGATCGCGACGGATCCCGACCGCGAACCGGCGCTGGCGCTGCCGCCCGAACCGAACGGAGCCATCCTCGGCAGCCTGTCGGGCGCCGATTTCGACCGGGTCGCGGCGGAGGCGGCGCGCACCGCTCCGCCGCGGGAGAACGGCGGCAACCAGGACATCAAGAACCTCACGAAGGGAAGCCGGATCTTCTATCCGGTGTTCGTCGACGGGGCGAATCTGTCGGTCGGCGACCTGCACTTCTCCCAGGGTGATGGCGAGATCACCTTCTGCGGCGCCATCGAGATGGGCGGGTTCATCGACCTGCGCGTCGACCTGATCCCCGGTGGTATGGAGACCTACGGGGTGAGCGAGAACGCCATCTTCATGCCGGGCAACACCGACCCGCAGTACTCCGAGTGGCTCGCATTCTCCGGCACGTCCGTGACGCTCGACGGCGAACAGCGGTATCTGGATTCGCAATTGGCGTACCAGCGGGCGTGTCTGCACGCCATCGACTATCTGACGAAATTCGGCTACAGCCCCGAGCAGGCGTATCTCCTGCTCGGGGCTGCACCCATCGAGGGACGTTTGTCGGGTGTCGTGGACATTCCGAATTCGTGTGCCACGGTGTACCTTCCGACGGCGATCTTCGACTTCCCGGTCGCGCCCACCGCATCCGGCCCGGTGACGATCGATCCGGGTATCGGAGCGCCGCGTTCGTCGGCGTGAGGGCCGCGAAAATCGTTTGTCGGGTGTGAGCGCGGCGCGTACCGTCCTCGGGTCGGTACATACGCGAACGAAAGGTGGTTCCGGCCATGGACCCGCTCACCGAACGGGACATTCGAACATCCTTCGTCAACTGCTCCAAGGGTGATGCGAAGCGGCTTCCGGTGCCGCGCGATCTCGACGACCGGCCGTGGGACGAACTCGACTTCCTCGGCTGGACCGACCCGTCGTTCCCCGGACGCGGCTACATCGTCGTCCCTCGCGACGGCGAACTCGTCGGTGTCGCCATGCGGTTCGAACAGCAGGGCTCGGGCAAGACGCAGATGTGCACCATCTGCCTCACCACCCACACCCGGGGCGGCATCGCCCTGATGACGGCCAACAAGGTCGGCGATGCGGGGCGAGCGGGCAACGCTGTCGGGACGTACATGTGCATCGACCTGCAGTGTTCGCTGTACGCGCGCGGCAAGAAGAAGCCCGCTCTGGGAAGCCGGTACCGCGAGGATCTCGAGCCGGAGGAGAAGGCCGCGCGCGTCCGCGAGAATCTCGGGGCGTTCGTTGATCGCCTGTACGCCTGACGGGCGAACCCGGCCCTTTCAGTGCGATGCGGGGTTGCGCAGGTGCGCACGCTCCCCGTTCTGATCGAGGATCGTGAGGATCTCCACCGGTCCGTCGTGCGCGCTGATGGCGTGTGGCGTCATCGTCGAGAACTCGGCGGCGTTGCCCTCCTGGATGAGAATCGTCCGCTCGCCGAGTTGGAGCCGGGCGGTGCCGGTCAGGACGGTGAACCATTCGTGCCCCGGGTGCACCGGGAGTGTGTGGGCCGGCACCGGCTCCTGCTTCGTGATCCGCATCTTGGCGATGGTGACGCCGCCCAGTGATCGTTCCCGCGACAACAGCCAGGTCGTGTACCCCGGGGTGTCGCAGGGCTGAGGTCTGATCACCACGTCCTGGTCCTCGCCGGATTCGACGAGCTGGTCGATCGTGGTGTCGAGTGCCCGTGCGATGGGGACGAGCTGGTCGAGTGCGATCCTGCGACGGCCCGTCTCGATGCGGCTCAGGTTCGACGGGCTGATGTGGCACCGGGCTGCGAGAGCGTCGAGGGTCCACCCCTGCGCGAGCCGCAGGCTGCGGATGCGCTGGCGGATGAGTTGGTCCAGATCGGACGATTCTTGCTCCATAGGCAAGAGTGTATGCCGAAACTGGATGACGCGTTCTAGCGTGGAGTCATGCACCACCACGCCCATCACGGACACCACGCCGTACACGACCACGCGCACGACGAGTCGATGGCCGAGGTCCTCGACCTCGACGCCGCGATGCACCGGCCGTATTTCGAGTCGTTGCTCGACCGGGTCGCCGGACAACTCGACCGGGAGCCTCGCACCATCGTCGACATCGGCGCCGGGACGGGCACGGGAACACTCGCCCTGGCCCGCCGGTTCCCCGACGCGCAGCTCGTCGCACTCGACCGCTCCGCCGGGATGCTCGAACGCATCCGGAAGACCGCCGAACGCAACGGGTTAGGCGATCGGATCCGGACCGTCGAAGTGGATCTCGATGCGGGACTTCCGGCCGTCGGTGCGGTCGACCTCGCCTGGGCGGCACTGTCCCTGCACCACATCGAGGATCCGGATGCGACGCTCCGGCAACTCGCCGAGGCGATGACACCCGGGGGGACGGTGGTCGTCACCGAGATGGAGTCGCAACCACGATTCCTGCCCGACGACATCGGTATCGGTACGCCGGGACTCGAAACGAGATGCCACGACGCCGCGGCGTCCCGAGGGTGGAACAGGTGGCCCGACTGGAGCGCCAACCTGCGTCGCGCCGGGTTCGGGATGGTCGAGATGCGCCGCGACGAACTCGCCGTCGACGTCGACGACACCGCTCGGCGATACGCCCACGCAGTGCTGGGCCGGATGCGGACCGGTCTCGACAACGCCGTGTCCGACGAGGATCTCGACGCGCTCGAGCGGCTCGTCGGCGACGGTCCCGATTCGGTGCTGCACCGGGCAGATCTGGTGGTGCGTGGATCCCGAACCGTGTGGATCGCACGGGCAATCAAGGAGGAAACCCGATGAACACCCAGGAGAATCCCTCGAAGGACGATTACGACGTCGTCGTGATCGGCGGCGGCTCCGCCGGGCTGAGTGCCGCCACCGCGCTGGCACGCTCACGCCGCTCGGTGCTCGTCGTCGACGCCGGCGAACCGCGCAACGCCCCTGCCGCGGCCGCGCACAACGTGATCGGACACGAAGGCATCGCGCCGACCGAACTCCTGGCTCTCGGACGGAAGGAGGCCACCGGATACGGCGCCGAGATCCTGTCCGCACGAGCAGAATCCGCTCGTCGCAGCGACACGGGATTCGAGATCGGTCTCTCCGGTGGCACCACCGTGCAGGCACGTCGACTGATCCTCGCGACGGGACTGGTCGATGAGCTGCCCGACCTGCCCGGAGTCCGGGAGCTGTGGGGCAAGTCTGTCCTGCATTGCCCCTACTGCCACGGCTGGGAGGTCCGGGACCGGCGCATCGGCGTGATCTCCTCGGGGCCGATGAGCGTGCACCAGACCCTGTTGTTCCGCCAGCTCAGCGACGACGTCACCTTCTTCACCCACTCGGCGCCCGCCCTGGAGAGCGAGGCCCGCGACCAGCTCGAGGCACGCGACGTGCGGATCGTCGACGGCACCGTCGCGGAACTGCGAGCGGACGGCGAGGAGGTTCGTGCCGTGGTGCTCGAGGACGGCACCGAGGTCGAGGTCGACGCCGTGGTGGTCGCACCGCGTTTCGTCGCCCGCGCCGACCTGTACGAGCAGCTCGGCGGAACGGTCACCGACCATCCCGTGGGCACCCTCATCGAGACCGACCCGACAGGGAAGACCGCTCTGCCCGGCGTGTGGGCGGCGGGTAATTCGGCCGATCTCTCCGCGGTGGTCGTGGTCGCTGCAGGAGCCGGCGTGATGACAGGGGCGGCCGTGAACGCCGACCTCATTGCGGAGGAAACGGCCGCCGCGGTGGAGGAACGAGCCGCCCGCCAGGATGCTCGGGTCTAGCATCGCAACATGACGACGCCTCCGGGTGACCTCCCCGCGATCGGAGGTCCCGCGACCCGTGCGCTCCTCGCCGAAGGGATCGGAACCCTCGACGACGTCGCGCGGCATTCGAGACGGGAACTCGCGGCATTGCACGGGGTGGGGCCGAAGGCGCTCCGCATCCTCGAGGAGGCACTCGCCGCACGCGGACTCGCCTTCGCCGACTAGCCCTGTCGGGCATACGAGACGGCCGGGCGAGCACGATCACGTGCTCGCCCGGCCGATTCGAGATCTACGTCAGAACGGGTAGGGCGCAATGTCTGGACGCACCGTGACCCACTGGGTCTCGGTGAACGCCTCGATGTTCGCGGCCGGACCGCCGAAGCGGGAGCCGATACCGGATGCCCCGACTCCGCCGAAGGGAGCGTTGGCCTCGTCGGCGACGGTCATCTCGTTGATGTGGATCTTGCCCGAGTGGATGCGGTCGGCGATCTTCATCGCCTGTCCCACGTCACCGACGATGCTCACCGACAGGCCGTACTCGGACGCATTGGCCAGTTCGACGGCCTCGTCCGCGTCGGAGAACTTCGACACCGGAGCGACGGGACCGAAGATCTCCTGGCCCCAGGCGGGCATCTCGGTGGTCAGATCGGTCAGGACGGTGGGCCGGTAGAACAACCCCTCGTGCGTGCCGCCGGCAGCGAGAGTGCCGCCCGCGGCGACGGTGTCCTGCACGATCGTGTCGATGTTCGCCAGCTGGCGCTCGTCGATGATCGGGCCCAGATGCACCGGGCCGCCTGCGGGATCGCCGACGACGAGCGCATCCGCCTTCGCGGCGAGGGCGCGCACGTAGTCGTCGTAGACGGACTCGTGCACCAGGTGCCGGCCGGTGGTCATGCAGATCTGGCCCTGGTGGAAGAACGATCCCATCGCTCCGACACCGGCAGCGAGGTCGACGTCGGCGCCGGGGAGCACGATCATCGCGTTGTTGCCACCGAGTTCGAGGTGGGTGCGCTTGAGATGTTCCGCGCCCGCCTTGCCGACGTGGCGTCCGGCGGCGGTGGATCCGGTGAACGAGACCACCCGCACTTCGGGAGCGTCGACGGTCGCGGCACCGACGTCACCACCGCCGGGCAGCACCTGCAGCACACCGGCGGGCAGTCCGGCCTCCTCGAAGATCCGGGCCACGGCGACACCGCCGATGACGGAGGTCCGCGGATCCGGCTTGAGCAGCACCGCATTGCCGAGGGCGAGGGCCGGGGCGACCGAGCGCATCGCGAGCAGCAACGGGAAGTTGAACGGCGCGATCACCGAGACCACGCCGACGGGCAGGTGGCGCGCGATGGACCAGTGACCGTTGTCCGACGGCAGGTACTCACCGTGCGGGTGGGTGGGCAGCGCCGACGCCTCGAAGCACTCGGTGGCGGAACCGAACACCTCCATGGCGGCCTTGTCCGGGATGGACCCGGCCTCGCGGAGACCCCAGCCGATCAGTTCGTCGGCGTGCTCGCGGAACTTCTCGCCGGCGCGGCGGAGGATCTCCGCACGCTCGGACGGTGCGGTGGAAGCCCAGGACTTCTGCGCGGCGGCGGCAGCACGGGAGGCGGCGTAGACATCGTCGGCGTCGGCGAGGCCGATCTCGGCGATCTGTTCGCCGGTCGAGGGGTTGGTGACCTTCGTGGTCCCACCGTTACCGGGGCGCCAGCCGTCGAGATGGATCTTTCCCGTCCACAGGGCTTCGTCGAGCAAGGCCATAGGTTCTCCTCAGCATGGTCGTCGCCGTCCCGCGCGCGTGGGACACCGATGTGTTCCACGAGTGTGGGAGCGATGACGGCTCGCAGGATCGACTCTTCTCATTCAACGAGAAAGGCTGCGATATCCGTCGACGCACGATGAACGCCACGTGCACCGCTCCCCGGCCGAAGGGTCATGAGCGAGCACAATGATCCGAATGGATCTGGTTCTCATGGCAGTGGTCGGCATCGCCGGCATCGTGAGCATCGCGGTGTTCTCGCAACGTCTCGGAGTAGCGGCGCCGCTCGGTCTGGTGGTGGTCGGGGCGGTGCTGAGCTTCGTCCCGGGTGTCCCCGATGTGGAGATCGAACCGGAGCTGGTTCTCACCGTCATTCTTCCGCCCCTGCTGTACTCGGCCGCCCTGAGCATGCCGGCCCAGGACTTCCGCCGGAACTTCAAGGCCATCAGCGGACTCGCGGTCCTTCTCGTCGTGGTGACGACGGCGGGCGCGGGAGTGCTGTTCCATCTGCTCATCCCGGATCTCGGATGGGCCGCATGTTTCGCGCTCGGCGCGGTCGTCAGCCCCACCGACGCCGTCGCGGCCACCTCTATGGGGCGCCGGCTCGGCCTGCCGTCACGTCTGCTGACCGTGCTCGAGGGCGAAGGTCTCGTCAACGACGCGTCGGCGCTGGTCCTGCTGCGCTCGGCTATCGCCGCGATGGCGGGAGCGGTCTCGCTGTGGCAGGTCGCCGGGGACTTCTTCTACTCGGTCGTGGTCGCCACGGTCATCGGCATCGTCGTCGGGATCGTCAACGTCCGTATCCGAGGCCTGTTCCAGGACGCGGTGTTCAACACCGCCGCGTCGTTCATCCTGCCGTTCGTCGCCTTCGTGCCCGCGGAGGAACTCGGAGCCTCCGGCGTGCTGGCAGTGGTCGTCGCCGGGGTCGTCACGGGACATCTCGGCCCGAAATACCTGCGCGCCGCCGACCGCGTCACCGAGGAGGTCAACTGGCGGACCGTCGCCTTTCTGCTCGAATCGGCGATCTTCCTCCTCATGGGTCTGAGCCTCGAACATCTCCTCGACGAGGTCGACGCAGCGAGACTGTCGACCACGGAGGGACTGCTCATCGGCCTCGTCGCCAGCGCGTTCGTCATCGCGGTGCGCATGCTCTTCGTCGTCCCGCTCGTCGCCGTCCTCAAACGGGACGAGCGCAGAGCGGCGGAAGCGCTTCCGGTGCTCGAACAGCGCCGCGAGAAGATCGCGCAGCGCTTCGCCGACGCCGATGTTCCTGCCAGCCGGAGGGCATACATCGGACGGCGGTTCGACCGTGCCACCGCCGACGCGGACTTCCTCGTCACGGAGAAACTCGGATGGCGCGGCGGGGTGGTGCTCGCATGGTCCGGTATGCGCGGCGCCATCACGCTGGCAGCGGCCCAGTCCCTCCCCAGCGACACGCCCTACCGCGCCGAACTGATCCTCATCGCATTCGTCGTCGCCATGACGACGCTGCTGCTGCAGGGTCTGACCCTGCCGACGGTGATCCGGCTCGTGAAGATCCCGGCCGACGACCAGGAGCGTCTCCGGACCGAATACGGCACGCTGCTCGCCGAGCTCGCCGACGCCGGGGAGAAGGAGCTCGCCGGGTCGTCGTCCGGAGCCGATCCGCAGACCGTGGAGCGGGTCCGGGCGGACAGCCTGATCGGTGTGCGGGACGAGCGCGGCTCGTCGTCGCCGGATCCCGACCACGACGAACGGCGCGAGCAGTACATCCGGCTGCGGTTGCTCACCATCGCGGCCGAACGCGGGGCGCTGCTCGAGGCTCGGGCGCGCGGTACCTACAGTTCGCAGACACTCGGTGCGGCCCAGCGTCGCCTCGACCTCGAGGAGACGCGGTTGCAGGCGCTGAGCGAACAACCCTGACCGACGACCGCGCCACGCGGACGGGTCCGCGTGGCGCGTCGTGCATCGAGGGAGAGTCGTCAGCCTGCAGCGACGAGCCGGCTCTCTTCGGGGGTGGGTTCGGACGACAGGATCGCCGACTCGAGCAGCTTTTCCGCCTGCTCGTCGGACAGCGACATGCCGAGGGAGAGTTCGGCGAGTACGGAACTGTGTGCGGTCTTCAGCATGCCCTTCTCACCCGCCGACAGACCCTTCCGATGTTCGCGACGTGTCAGGTCGCGAACCACGGCGGCGGTGACATGGAGATCACCGACGTTCAGCTTCTCCCGGTTGTTCTTGAATCGACGCGACCATGTCTGTTCTTCGTGCTCGGTCGGAGCATGCAGGATCGCGAACAGCTCTGCGAGTTCGCTCGGGTCGTAGACGTTGCGTAGCCCGATCTCCTCGGCCTTCCCCACCGGCACGGCGACCATGAGGTCGGAGCGATGAATCTTCAGTTGCAGATACGGCACGGGCGCCTGCTTGATCGTCCGGGTGATGATCGCGGACACTGTGGCAGGTCCATGATGGGGGTGGACGACGATCTGTCCGGTCGAGAACTGCATACGACTTCTCTCTGTCGGTGGGTGTCACACCCGGCCGTCCGATTCGTAAGGGCACGAACGGAACCGCACGACCGTCGCATCACTGCAGCGTTCCGGGAACGAGGACTGATGCGGACGCGGGAAGGCTCATCCATTCGAATGATCGATCCGGAACCCGCGAGGCGACATCCCCCATCATCTCAGGTATGCCGCGCGCATGTTCGCTGTGGGGTGGGTCACAAGGTCTCGATGGTGGCCGGCGCCCTGCTGTCGAGCCACACGCGGGGGAAACATTTGACATGATCGGCGGGCCGGACGCGCCGGTGCGAACGCAGAGCAGGAGTGACAATTGGCCGAGGACGTCACCGAGAACAGGCCTCGTCGCCCGATCGGACCCCGGGTCGTACTCGTTCTGGCATTCGTCGTGGTGGTCACGGCCGCCGCGTTCGTCCTCACCCCAGTGCCGGGATCACTGGTGGTGCGGAAGGTGTTCGAACGCGACGCACGGGAGCAGACCGCAAAGCTTGCGGTGGACGCCCCGGAGACGGATTTCGTCGCCGACCTCCACTACCGGGAGGACGACCCGGACGCCTACCTCGACGTATACACACCGCCGGGGACCACCGAGGCGCTGCCGACGATCGTGTGGACGCACGGCGGCGCGTGGCTGTCGGGCAACCGCACCAACTACGCGGGCTACTACCGGCGTCTCGCGGCGGCCGGATTCACCGTGGTGTCGGTCGGCTACTCGCTCGCACCGGGCCACCGCTATCCGACCCCGGTGCGGCAACTCGTCGACGCACAGAGCTACCTGCTCGAGCACGCCGACGAACTGCACATCGACACCGAGCGGATCGTGCTCGCCGGTGACTCGGCCGGGGCGCAACTGTCCGCGCAGATCGCCGCGGCGATCACCGACCCCGACTACGCCGCGAACCTCGGTGTGGACCCGGCGTTCACTCCGGAGAACGTTCGGGGTGTCGTGCTCAACTGCGGCATCTACGACGTGTCCGTGATCGGTGGGAGCGGTGGGCTGATCGGGTGGGGCGTGGAGCAGGCGATGTGGGCCTACACCGGCGCCCGGGAGTTCGCCACTTCGGATGCGGCGGGCCAGATGTCGGTGTTGAACTCGGTCACCGAGAACTTCCCGGCCACCTACATCTCCGGTGGCAACGCCGATCCACTCACCGCCACCCAGTCCGAGAGGCTCGCGCGGCGGCTCACCGGACTCGGTGTGCAGGTGGATGCGTTGTTCTATCCGGACGACCACACACCGGAACTGGCACACGAGTACCAGTTCGATCTGTCGACACCGGATGCGCGTGCCGCGCTCGAGCGGACGATCGATTTCGTCCGCAAGGTCACGACGTAGCGCGCGCGGGGATCTCGGCGACGACGCGTTCGGCGAGCGGCCGCGAGGAGGCCGGGTTCTGGCCCGTGTACAGGACGCGGTCGACCACCACGTGCGGCTGCCAGGCGTCCGTGGACGAGAAGACCGCGCCGGCCTCCTGGAGGCGGTCCTGCAGCAACCAGGGTGCCTTGTCGGCCAGTCCTGCCTGGACCTCCTCGATGTTCGTGAACGCCGTCAGGCTGTAACCCTCGAACAGCCAGCGGCCGCCGGACTCGTGGGCGGTGAGCAGGGCCGCCGGGGCGTGGCACACCATCGCGACGACCTTGTCGGCCTCGACGAAATGCCGGACGAGTTCACCGAACCGCTCGTCGACCGCGAGGTCCTCCATCGGGCCGTGGCCACCGGGCACGAACAGCAGGTCGAAGTCCTCGGCCCGCTGGTCCTCGAGCACCGCGGTACCGGACAGCACCGGCTGCAGCTTCTCGAGCGCCGACTTCAACTCGGCCACACGGTCCTCGCCGCCCGCGGCGTCGGGTTCGAGACTGGCCTGGTCCACGACGGGCGTGCGGCCGCCGGGTGTGGCGACGGTGATGTCGTAACCGGCCTCGTCGAAGACGGTGTACGGCTCGACGAGCTCCTCCGCCCAGAAGCCCGTGGGGTGGCGGGTGCCGTCCTGCAACGTCCAATGATCGGCGGAGCTGACGACGAAGAGGATGCGGGTCATGGTGTGTCCTTTCGAATGAACGTAGAGGTCGCGTACCCGCTGTGAGCGGGGCCGACACGAGGAGTGACGACGATCGCCGGGCCCACGAGGGACCCGGCGATCGTGTGACGTGACTGTGGGGTGCGGCGGATCAGACGCCGACCACCTCCTGGGCGATGGCGGCCAGACGGGTCTGGGCCGCGGAGATCACGCCGTGTCGTGCCTTGTGCGCTTCCTCGTAGGCGACGATCGCCCGGATGTCCGCGGGTTCGGTCAGTTCCTTGACCGCCGCCACCGCCTTCGGGACGGTGAGATCGTCGTAGTTCCGGATCGGCAGCTCCTCCTCGGTGAGGACCCCCGAGGCGCTGCGTGCCTTGTGCAGGGCGTCGGCGGTGCCGTCCGCACCTTCACGACGGCTCACGCGCTCGGCCGTCTCGAGAGCCGCGTCGCGCGAGGCGCCGATCGTCTTGGCTGCGACGTCACCGGCATGTGCGCCGCGTGAGAGCAGCGATTCGATGCGGGGACGCGTCGAGCGGGCGACGTCGATCGCTCGATCGATGCTGCGCGCCGACCAGGTGACCGGCGTGTTGACCAAGCGCACCGCTGCGCCGGCCGCGGCCTGCAGAGGAGTGCGACGCAGAGCGGCAGGGCCGCCGAGCGCTTCCTCCGCGATGACGGTGGTGAGCCATTCGACCGTCGCCGTGTGGGCCGTGATCAGGCGGTCCGCCAGCGACACGATCGACTTGTGTCCGCCTGCGGTGGCCAGCGCCTTCACGTAGCGGGCGCGGTCGAGGAGCTGATGTTCGAGGGCGAGGTCGGACAGCAGTGCTTCGTCGAACGGCTGCGCCTGCTCGGTGAGGGTCTTCACCATGATGGCGGCGCGGCCGATGAACGGCCCGACCACATCGGGAAGTCCGCCCAGATCGCGGATCGCCTCTTCGATCGCCACCGCACGGATGCGGCAGTTCTCGGCGTTCTCGGTCAGCTCCTTGCGTACCGCTTCGGTTCGGGCCTGCGCGACACGCGTTTCGGCGACCTGGGTCTCTGCATGGGTCAGTTCGTGGAGAGTGCGCAACTGGGTGAGCAACGCGGGAGTTCGGTTCTCTGTCATCGTGCGTTCGCCTCCTTCGCACTGGAAGAGTCGGTGATCTACCGACGAATTCACATCCATCGAGAAAATGACGTGACAACTGTCGGCTACCCGACCCCCGGAACTGCTAACGTCTATGTGATCCATAACACACCCCCTGGTCGGGTTCGTTGCTGTAGTGACCACTCGGCGCACGTGAGTCACACCGGTTCCGGTTTGAGCCGGTTACTCGCGGGGAAACTTCGGAGCACACCTTGACGTGAGAGATCGAGGCCGGGACGAGGCGCGGTCCGCCTGACCACTCAGGTGACCGGCGACCGTGAGACGGCCGCAAGTAGTACGAAGGAAAGCGGGGACGACACGATGACCACGGCAGCACCCGTCATGCCCACGGACGTGATCACCGCTCCGGCGACGGTTGCTCCGTCGCAGCCGGCCGAGACTCCGGCGCAGACGATCGACGCGCGGCCCGTCGAGGCCCCGCAGCCGGTGGACATGGCCCCGCAGTCGGTGGACGCGACGCCGGACGAGGCGGACCCGCCGGTGACGGAGGAGCTGCCGGCTCTGCTCGAGCACCCCATCGCGGGTCTGCTGATGTTCGTCGTCCTCGCCGTCTGCGGATTCGCAGCCGCCGCGGTGGTCGCAGGATCCCTGGCGGCCGGGCTCGCTCTGGTGGCGGTCGTCGGAGGAGCGGCGGCGCCTCTCGTCGCTGTTCTCTGACGTGGCAGAACGTCACCGGTAGGCCCGTTTCGTCCAGATCCGGGCGGGAGGCTATCGTCTCCGGTCATGTCCAAGGAATTCGTTTTCACGTCCACGCTCGACCACAGCGTCGAACGCGTCCACGGCGCTTTGACCAGCGAGGACTTCTGGAACAGTCGGTTGGCTGCGAGCCGAACCGGCGTGGGGCAGCTCGAGGTCGGCTCCGGCCCCGGAACCTTCCGCGCGAAGGTCTCCGACCAGATCGACACCTCCGCTCTGCCCGCCGTCGTCCGGGGCGTGGTGCGAGGACCTCTGATCATCGAGCGCACCGACGAGTGGGGTGGACTCGAGGGCGGTGCGGCGCAGGGAACCCTCGCGGGCAGCACGTCGGGACTGCCGATCACGATCGCGGCCCGTTCGGAGCTGCGCGGCAACGCGGCCGGCGGCACCGAGATCGAGGTGCGTGGCGAGGCCACCGTCAAGGTCCCCGTCGTCGGCGGGCAGATCGAGGGCCTGATCGTCCAGCTCGTCGAGAACATCGTCCAGAACGATCGGACCGACATCGACAAGTGGCTGACCGAGAACTGACCCGAGGGGTCGCCTGATCGGTCGGCTCCCGATCGGTGGGCCGTCATCCGTTCCGATGCCGCCGTTCCTCTCCGGAGGTGCGGCGGCATCGTCGTTCCCGCAGGATTCGTCGACGACACACCGGGTCGGGTCGTTGATGAGTGGTGTGACCCGGGCCACCATCGGATCATGTCGATGCCGTGGGACGAGGACGGCGGCTACGCGTGGGAACGCCGCGAGGCCGGATACACCTGGGAGCAGATCGGCAGCGAACTCGGTTGCCCTGCTCATGTCGCACAGAATCTGGGGGAGCGATACCACGCGGATGTCACCGCCGAGATGACGAGGAACCAGCTGTCGCTGTTCGACATCTCGACGGAGACCTGACCGTTCCGGGCAGGTCCTGCCTGCCGACCCTCCGCCGCATGCACCCGCGACCTGCGGCGCAGTCGCCTGTCCGGGCGGTGTGATAAGCCGTACCCGACGGAACGAGCGACGACGAGGGAGAGCGACGCGTGCTGATACTGCACCGTGCCGAGCGCACCGGCATCCTGGCGGATGCGCTGGCCGAGGTGCTCGCCCAGCCCCTCGACGATCCGTTCGCGCGGGAGGTCGTCGCGGTGCCCGCGCGCGGTGTCGAAAGATGGCTCACCCAGCGGTTGTCGGGAATGCTCGGTTCCTCCGCCGGCGACGGGGTGGCCGCCAACATCGACTTCCCGTCCCCGTCCCGCCTCGTCGACGAAGCGCTCGCCGCGGCCTCCGGCATCACCGCCGACGACGATCCGTGGCATCCCTCCCGCATGTTGTGGTCGCTGCTCGGGGTGATCGACGAGTGCGTCGGCGAACCGTGGTGCGCCACCCTCGCGCGGCATCTCGGCCACGGCGCCGACGACCACC
Source organism: Rhodococcus sp. PD04 (assembly GCF_035918275.1). NCBI lineage: Bacteria > Bacillati > Actinomycetota > Actinomycetes > Mycobacteriales > Nocardiaceae > Rhodococcus > Rhodococcus sp. PD04. Next base: position 1,317,770 of record NZ_CP142143.1, read on the forward strand.
GGGCCGGACGCCGGTACGCCACCGCAGCGCATCTCACCGGCCTGCTCCGCAGTTACGGACTCCAGCGCCCCGGGATGATCGCCCAGTGGGCGGCGGGGAACGACACCGACGGCACGGGTGCGCCCCTCGACGACCACCTGCGTTGGCAGGCCGAGCTGTGGCGACGGCTGCGCGCCCGCATCGGGGTCGACAGCCCGTCGCAGCGACTCGACGAACTGTGCGGCCGGCTGCGCAACGACCCCGACGTCGTCGACCTGCCCGAACGACTGTCGATCTTCGGTCCGACCCGGCTCGACACCGCCCTCGTCGAGGTGCTGTCCGCGCTCGGGCACCACCGCGACGTGCACATCTGGCTCCCGCACCCGAGCCCGGTGATGTGGGACGGACTGACCCGCCGCCCGGCGTCGATGCGCCGCGCCGACGACCACAGTGCCCTCGGGGTGCAGCACCCGCTGCTCGCCGCGCTCGGCCGCGACGTGCGCGAACTCCAGAGCCGGCTCTCCGGCCTCGAGTGCACCGACGTTCCCCATCCCTCACCCCGGCCGCCGTCGACGCTCCTCGGCCGGTTGCAGGCCGATCTCCGCGACGACCGCGCCCCCGAACGCGGATCGGCCGCGCCCGACGGGACCGTGATGATCCATGCCTGCCACGGCCCCACCCGACAGATCGAGGTGCTCCGCGAGTGCCTGCTGCACCTGTTCCGCGACGACCCCACGCTCGAACCGCGCGACGTCGTCGTCATGTGCCCCGACGTCGAGACGTACGCGCCGCTCGTCCACGCCGCCTTCGGTGCCGGAGTCGGTGAGCATCCCGGCCACACGCTGCGGGTCCGTCTCGCCGATCGTGGCCTGCGCCGCACCGATCCGGTGCTTGCGGTGGTGTCCGAACTGCTCGCGCTCGCCGACGGCCGGGTCACCGCCAGCGAGGTCCTCGATCTCGCCGCTTCCGCCCCGGTGCGCCGCAAGTTCGGATTCGACGACGACGAGCTCGAACGCCTGCAGGAGTGGACCACCGAGACCGGTGCCCGTTGGGGTCTCGGCCCGTGGCAGCGCAAGAGCTTCGGTCTCGGCGACTTCATGCAGAACACCTTCGGGGCGGCACTCGACCGCATCCTTCTCGGTGTCGCCGCCGACGGAGCGGACGGGGAGTGGCTGTCGCTGTCACTGCCCCTCGACGACGTCGACAGCAACGACATCGACCTCGCCGGTCGGTTCGCCGAGTTCATCGACCGGCTGACGGTGGTGTTGCTCCGACTGCGCGGCCCGCATCCGGCGGCGCGGTGGTCGGACGAACTCGGTTACGGCATCGACCTGCTCACCGACGTTCCCACCGCCGACGCATGGCAGCTCACCCGCGCGCGGCGCGAGATCGGCGACGCCGTCGAGCATGCCGGCGACACGCGGTTGTCCCTGAGCGACGTCCGATCCATGCTCTCCTCCCGGCTCGCCGGGCGTCCGTCGCGCTCGAACTTCCGGACCGGCGAACTGACCGTGTGCACGATGGTGCCGATGCGCTCGGTGCCCCATCGTGTGGTGGTGCTCCTCGGTCTCGACGACGACGTCTTCCCCCGCACGGCCCACATCGACGGCGACGACGTCCTGACCCAGAATCCCTGTGTGGGAGAGCGTGATCCGCGCAGCGAGGACAGGCAGTTGCTCCTCGACGCGCTGATGGCCGCGGAAGAACGGGTGCTGTTGTTCCACACCGGCGCCGACGCTGTCACCGGAGCGCTGCGCCCACCGGCGATTCCGCTCACCGAGGTGCGCGACGTGGTGGCGACGATGACGGGCGTCGACGTCGACGACGAACGCATCGTTCGGCGACATCCCCTGCAGCCCTTCGATCCGCGCAACTTCCGGGCCGACGACCCGTTCGGGTTCGGTGTCACCGCACTCGCGGGAGCCCGTGCCGGGCAAGGAGGTTCGACCGCGCGCGACCGACCGGGCGCGCTCCTCGTCGACGATCTTCCGGCCCCGGCGCGCACGGATGTCGATCTCGACGAACTCGTCGCCTTCCTGACACATCCGACGCAGGGATTCCTCCGGCAGCGGCTGGGCCTGCGTATCCCCGACACCGACGAGGGCATCGCCGACGCGCTCGACGTCGAGCTCGACGGTCTCGCGCAGTGGCAGCTCGGCGACCGCATGCTCGAAGCGCGGCTGGCGGGCATGTCCGCGGGCGCCTTCCAGGACGCGGAGTGGCGGCGCGGCACGCTCCCACCCTTCGCGCTCGGCCGCAAGACGCTCGACGCGGTGAGCGACAACGTCGAACGCCTCGTGCACGCCTGCGCCGGTGTGCACACCGGGCAGGCCCGCACCGTCGACATCCGCGTGGATCTCGGCGACGGCCGTCGGCTCACCGGAACCGTCGGAGGTGTGCACGGCGAGGTGCTGGCCCGCAGCACGTATTCCAAGCTGTCCCCGAAACACCGGCTCGAAGCATGGATCCGGTTGCTCGCCGTCGTCGCCTCGGGTCATCCCGGGCAGTGGCGTGCGGTGACCACGGGACGCAGCCGCTCACGCTCGTATCCGGCCTGGCGCTCGACCCTTCTGGCTCCCGCCGATCCCGTCGCGCTGCTCGCCGCACTCGTCGATCTGCGCGACCACGGACTGTGCCGGCCGCTGCCGCTCGTGACGGGCGCGTCGGCCGAGTACGCCGATCGCCGCCACCGCGGTGATTCCGTGGAGATGGCACTGTCGGCCGCCGGGAAGGCGTTCGGTGGCGCGTTCGGCGACGGCAAGGACCGTCACGTGCAGTACCTGTACGGACCCGATGTGACGCTCGGCCGGCTCACCGCCGACGCGCCGGACGGCGTCGAGGCCGGCTGGTTCGACGACCCCAGCCGTTTCGGTGTGCTCGCCCGACGGTTGTGGGAACCCCTGCTCGCCTCCGAGAACCAGGGACGCCCGTGAGAGAAGGACACAGCGTGCCCGACACCGCTATCACCGATCCCCGCGACGCGGGCGGCCCGCCGCCGGCAGGCTTCGATCTGCTCGGCCCGCTCCCGAGCGGCACCACCGTACTCGAGGCCAGCGCGGGAACGGGAAAGACATATGCGATCGTCGGGCTCGCCACCCGGTTCGTCGCCGAAGGACACGCCCGCCTGTCCGACCTGCTGCTCGTCACCTTCAGCCGGGCCGCGACGCAGGAACTGCGTGAACGCACCCGGAACCGGTTCGCGCAGGTCGCCACCGCCCTCGCCGATCCCGACGGTGCACGGGCGAGCAACGACATGCTCGTCCGTCATCTCGCGAGCGAGGACGTCGACGCGCGGCGGGCCCGGCTGCGACAGGCGTTGTCCGACTTCGACTCCGGCACCATCTCCACCACGCACGGTTTCTGCCGCCGCATGCTCGACGAACTCGGCATCGCCGGCGAACGCGAACCCGACGTCACGGTCGTCGAGGACGTCGACGACCTGCGAGCAGAGGTCGTCGCCGATCTCTACCTGCGGCGCTACGGCAGGGGACAAGCCCCCATCACCTACGCCGAGGCGGCCGTCGCCGCGAAGGAGGCGATCTTCGACCCGCAGGCCGAACTCGCACCGAACGATGCCGACGGCACCGCGGCCGGTGAACGGGTGGAGTTCGCGCGAGCGGTCCGCGAGGAGGTCGAGCGACGCAAGCGCCGGCTCGGACTGCGCGACTTCGACGACCAGTTGTCCCTGCTGCACGCGGTGCTCGGCGATCCGGAGCACGGCGACGCCGCCTGCCGGCGGGTGCGCGCGCGTTTCTCCGTCGTCCTCGTCGACGAGTTCCAGGACACCGACCCCAAGCAGTGGGAGATCCTGCGCCGGGCATTCCACGGGCACAGCACGCTCGTGCTCGTCGGCGACCCGAAGCAGGCCATCTACGCCTTCCGCGGCGCAGAGGTGCTCAGCTATCTCGATGCCGTCTCCGAATCCGACACCTACTGCGAGCTGACCACCAACTGGCGCAGCGACGGCGATCTCGTCCGGGCGCTCGAACACGTCCATCTCGGTGCCACCCTCGGTGATCCGCGCATCGTGGTGAACCCGGTGAAGGCGGCGGCCGCCGATTCCCGGCTCTCGGGTATCGCGCCCCTGCGCGTGCGCCACCTGCCCCGTGCCGGTGCCGGTCCGCTCAACGACTGGGGTTTCCCGCAGAATCTCGACGGCCTGCGCGGGCGGGTCGCCCGCGACGTCGCGGCCGACATCGTGCGCCTGCTCGACGACGAGAACGTCACCGTCGACCTCGGTTCCGGCCCCGAACGCGTGCAACCCGGGCACATCGCCGTCCTCGTACGCAAGCACAAGCAGGTGACGCTCGTCCACGACGCTCTGACGAAGGCGAACGTGCCGTGCGTGGTCGCCGGGGGCACGAGTGTGTTCGCCACACCGTCCGCGCAGCACTGGCTGTGGGTGCTCTACGCGCTCGAGCAGCCCCATCGCGCCGATCGTGTCCGGCTCGCCGCGCTCACTCCGCTGCTGGGCCGCACGATGACCGACATCGATTCGGAGGGCGAAGCGCTGGTCGTGGAGGTCGGCGGACTGCTGCGCGAACTGAACGACGTCTACGCCCGTACCGGATTCGCCGCCGTCTTCGAGCGACTGGCGTCCTTCGGTTCGGTCGAGGCCCGCCTCCTCGACGAGCCGTCCGGGGAACGCACCCTCACCGATATCCGGCACGTCGCGCAGCTGCTCGAGGACGTCGCCTCGGCACAGTCGCTGGGGCTGGCCGCGCTCACCCGTTGGCTCGAGGATCGCATCAACGACCCCGACCGTGGTGGGGCCGACCGGATCCGGCGTCTCGACAGCGACGCCGCGGCGGTCCAGATCCTCACCGTGCACGGCAGCAAGGGACTCGAGTTCCCCGTCGTCCACGTTCCGTACGGGTGGGATGCCGCGAAGAACCCCGAGCCCGACAAGCTGCTGCTGCACGAGAACGGCCGACGCATCCTCGACGTGGGCGGCAAGAGCGGTCCCGGCTACGTCGCGCGGCGTCGTCAGCACGAACTCGAGGAGGCGGGGGAGGAACTGCGCCTGCTGTACGTGGCGGTGACGCGCGCGCAGTGTGCGCTCACTCTCTGGTGGGCGCCGTCCACTCCCACCTCGCGGTCGCCGCTGCACCGGTTGCTGTTCGCCCGCGAGCCCGGCTCGCCCGAGGTCGCCGCGGAGGGCCGGATCGGTCACGACGAGGCCATGGCCGAGGAATTCGAGCGGTGGGCTGTGCGCGCCGGTGGGGTCATCGCCGCCGAAGCGGTGGGGTCGCATCCGATTCCGGTGCTGCGCTGGACCCGCCCCCGAGTGGAGACCGGCCCTCTTGCCGCCGCCCGTTTCGATCGGGTCGTCGACGAGAACTGGCGCAGGACCTCCTATTCGGCGCTCACCGCCTCGGTGCACGATGCACCGGTGGTGAGCGGTGAGGTGGAGGAGCCGGTGACGATCGACGAGCCGGACGAGCCTCCGCTGAGCGCAACGGAACCCGCGTGGGAAGGCATCCCGTCACCGATGAACGGACTGCCGGGCGGCACCGTTTTCGGCACGCTGGTGCACGCCGTCCTCGAGGTCGTCGACACCTCCGCCCCAGATTTGGAGGCCGAACTGCTCGACTGCTGCCGCGAGACGGTGCGTCGCCAGATGTCGCCGATCGACCCCGCGCAGCTCGCGGCGGCGCTGCTCCCGGTGATGCGCACCCCGCTCGGGCCGCTCGGCCGGACCCTCGCGGATTTCGCTCCCTCCGACCGGCTCTCCGAACTCGACTTCGAGTTGCCGCTGACCGGCGGCGACAGTCCGGTGCCCGTCACCGTCACCCTCGACGCGGTCGGCGGGTTGCTGCGCCGGCACCTGCCCGCCGACGATCCGATGGCGGCCTACGCCGATCGGGTGCGCACCCTCGAACCCGTGCCGCTGCGGGGTTACCTCAACGGCAGTATCGACGCCGTACTGCGCACCGAGGGGCCGGCATTCGTCGTCGTCGATTACAAGACCAACCGGCTCGCGCCCGTCGACGAACTGACCACCGCGCACTACACCCGCGAGTCGATGGCAGCGGAGATGCTCCGCGCCCACTATCCGATGCAGGCTCTGCTCTATTCCGTTGCCCTGCACCGTTATCTGCGGTGGCGGATGCGCGACTACGACCCGCACGTCCATCTCAGTGGTGTGCAGTACCTGTTCGTCCGCGGCATGGCCGGACCGGACAGCCCATCCGGCAGCGGCGTGTTCGACTGGCACCCGCCGGCCGGCCTCGTCACCGACCTGTCCGACCTCCTCGCCGGAAAGGCCGTGATCTCGTGATCGAGTCCATGACCGACGTTCGGATCGCCCAGCGCGGCAAGGGCGCTCTGCGGCAGTTCAACGAGGTGGGCGCACTCTCCGCCGCCGACGTGCACGTCGCCCTGCGACTCGCGGCGCTCGGCGGCGAGGACGACCCGCACGTGCATCTCGCCACCGCGCTGGCGGTGCGCGCCGTGCGCTCCGGGTCGGTGTGCCTCGACCTCACGCGTTTCCGTGAGGTCACGGTCGAGGAGGACGCGGATGGTCATCCCGTCGTCGATCCCGCGAGCCTGCCGTGGCCCCGCGACGAGGACGTGCTCGCGGCGCTGCGTCGCAGCCCTCTCGTCGTCGGCGGCGACCGCGGGCCTCTGCGTCCGTTGCGTCTCGTCGACACCGCGGAAGGTCCGCTGCTGTATCTCGACCGGTACTTCCGGCAGGAGCAGACGATCCGCCGGGTGCTCGCCGAACGTACGGCGACCTTCCCGGACCTCGACGAGGAGCGCATCGCGGCGACGCTCGACGAGCTGTTCCACCATCCCGACGATCCCACCCGGCCCGCGTCGGCACCCGACCGTCAGCGCGTCGCGGCGGCGCTCGCGGCCACCCGCCCGACCGCGGTGATCGCGGGCGGACCGGGCACCGGCAAGACCCACACCGTGGCGCGGATCCTCGCGCTGCTCACCCGCCTGTACGGTCACGAACTGCGCATCGGCCTGGCCGCTCCCACCGGCAAGGCCGCTGCGCGCCTGCAGGAATCGGTGCGCGAGCAGGAGACCGAGCTGGGTCTGCCGCCGAATCTCACCGCCATGACCGTGCACCGCATGCTCGGCTGGCAGCGCGGCCGCACCCGCTTCCGCTACCACGCGGGCAATCATCTGCCGTACGACGTGATCGTCGTCGACGAGACGTCGATGGTGTCGTTGACGATGATGTGCCGCCTGCTCGAGGCGGTGCGTCCCGACACCCGGCTCGTCCTCGTCGGCGACCCCGACCAGCTCGCTTCCGTCGACGCCGGTGCGGTACTGGCCGACCTCGTGGGGCGACCGGTCGGCGGCGCCCTCGATCCGGTCTTCGAACGGGTCGTCGCCCGCGATCTCGCGGCCGCCGACGACCCTGCCGAAGCGGCCTTCACTCCGGCCGAACGCGCCCGGCTCGGCGGTGGGGTCGTGCGCCTGAGCCGCGGCCGCCGCTTCGGTGGTGCGATCGCCGAGCTGGCGGTGGCCGTCCGCAAGGGCGACGGCGACGCGGTGCTCGACATCCTGCGCAGCGGCGACCCGCACGTCTCGTTCGTGGCCCCCTCCGAGCTCGACGCCCTGCGCGACGACATCGTCCGCTCCGCCGCCGAGGTCACCAAGTCTGCCGAGACGGGGGACGTCGAGACGGCGCTGAAGCGGTTCGAGGAACATCGGTTGCTGTGCGCGCACCGCGACGGCCCGGCCGGTGTGCAGTGGTGGGCGAGGCAGGCAGCCGAGTGGATCGGGGAGGCCGCGGGGCAGCGCCTCGATCCCGAGAGCTGGTATCCCGGCCGGCCGTTGCTCGTCACCGCGAACGACCACGACATGCAGATCTACAACGGCGACACCGGCGTGGTCGTGCGTCGCGGCGACGAACTCGTCGCGGCGTTCGCACGCGGCGAGACGCCGTTCGAACTGCGCCCGAGTCAGCTGCCGGCGGTGAGCACCGTCTACGCGATGACGATCCACCGCAGCCAGGGCAGTCAGTACGGCACCGTCTCGGTGGTGCTGCCCGACTCCGGATCGGCGTTGCTCACCCGCGAACTGCTGTACACCGCGATCACACGTGCGCGGTCGCACGTGCGGATCATCGGAACCGAGGACGCGGTACGGGCGGGCGTGGCACGGCAGGTGCTCCGAGCGAGCGGGCTGCGGCGGGAGATCCGCGTGTAGCCGGTCGTCAGCGGTCGTCGACTTCCGCACCCGAGCGGGTGAGGACGAGTCCGGTCCCGACGATCCCGATGAGGCTGATGGCCAGTGCGACGGAGGGCCAGCCCTCGGTCTGCCAGTACACGTCCTCGAGCGTGATGAGCAGGGCTGCCTCGTCGACGATCAGTGCGAGGGCCACGCCGAGCGCGAGACCCATCCAGGTGCGGGTCTTCGGGGATCGGTCGACCATGCCGTAGATCGCCACTCCGGCGAGCAGCAGAATGCCCCACAGGTAGTGGTGGAGGTGCACACCGCCGACGCTCACGTCGCCGAAACCCCTCGTGTCGATCTGGATCAGCCAGGTCACGAGGCGGGCACCGCCGAAGGTCACGGTGAAGGCCAGCCATGCGAGGACGATCCCGCGGCGCGACGGGTCGATCTGACTCCATCGCCGCGGAAACGAGATGCGGGATCGGGTGTCTTCCGATTCGTTAGGGATGCTCACTATTCCTGTTTACACCCGCACGTCGTCGCGAGACCGTCTCCACCGGCGAACCGGACGTGGCATGCTCGAATCGGCGCGCACGACAGACGACGAACGAGCCGAGCGATGGACTGGTTGGACGCGGACGGGTACACGATCGGGCGGCTGCTGGCCACCCGTGGACTCGCGGCGCTGTACGCCGTGGCCTTCCTCGCGGCCCTGCTGCAGTTCCGGGCGCTGATCGGCGAACGCGGCATCCTTCCCGCCCCGCGATTCCTGTCTCTCACGTCGTTCCGGCAGTCGCCTAGCCTGTTCCACTGGAGATACTCCGACGGTCTGTTCACCGCGGTCGCCGCGGTGGGTCTCGTGCTGTCGGTGGTGACGATGCTCGGTGTCACCGAGCAGTTGCCGCTCGTGGTCTGCATGCTCGTGTGGTTCGTGATGTGGTTGCTGTACCTGTCGATCGTCAACGTGGGTCAGGTCTGGTACTCGTTCGGCTGGGAGTCGCTGCTGCTCGAGGCCGGCGTGCTCGCGATCTTCCTGGGCAACGCCGATACCGCGCCGCCGCTGCTCGTGCTGATCCTGCTGCGCTGGTTGTTGTTCCGGCTCGAGTTCGGTGCCGGGCTGATCAAGATGCGCGGCGACCGGTGCTGGCGCGACCTGACCTGTCTGTACTACCACCACGAAACCCAGCCGATGCCCGGCCCGCTCAGCCGGTACTTCCACCTGATCCCGCGGCCGCTGCACAAGGTGGAGGTGGCGGGTAACCATTTCACCCAGCTCGTCGTGCCGTTCGGGTTGTTCCTGCCGCAGCCGGTCGCCGGGATCGCCGCACTGATCATGATCGTCACGCAGTTGTGGCTGGTGACGAGCGGCAATTTCGCGTGGCTCAACTGGATCACCATCGTCATCGCGTTGTCGGTGGTGCCCGACAGTTTCTACGGGTTGCTGATCGACTCCACCACGACCTACGGTCCGACACCGATCGCGTTCACCGTCGTCGTGGTGGCGCTGACCGTGCTGGTCGCGGTGCTCAGCTACTGGCCGGTGGCGAACATGATGTCGCATCGGCAGGCGATGAACGCCTCGTTCAACAAGTGGCACTTCGTGAACACCTACGGCGCGTTCGGCACCGTCACACGCACCCGGCGGGAAGTGATCGTCGAAGGCACCACCGATGCGGTGGTGACACCGGCGACGGAGTGGCGCGAGTACGAGTTCAAGGGCAAACCGGGCGACGTGTACCGCAGGCCTCGTCAGTACGCGCCGTACCACCTGCGTCTGGACTGGTTGATGTGGTTCGCGGGGATCTCGCGCGACTACGCCGCGGGATGGTTCCCGCGGTTCGCGGGAAAACTGCTGGAGAACGATCCGGCCACCGTGAAACTGCTCCGGCACAACCCGTTCCCGGACGAACCGCCCCGTCTGGTGCGGGCCCGCCTGTTTCGCTACCGCTTCGCGACGCACGCCGAGCGACGCGCGACGGGCCAGTGGTGGATGCGGGACGAGATCGGCGATTTCATGATGCCGATGGCGCGGGACGACCTGCCCTGACCACCCCGAGCACCGCCGCGATCACCAGACTTCGCCGCCGGTCGCCGACACGGTGAATCCGTGGGCGTCCGTCTCGCACGTGACACCGGTCTTCTCGTCGACGGTGCACGTGAACGGATCGACGGTGAGAGTGCTGCCGTGCGGCAGCGTCTTCGGGGCACCCCCGAAATCCGTGAACGCGATGTCGCCGATGCTGACCCACTCTCCGGGACCGTCGCCTTCGAGCATCAGGGCGTTCGCGGGCACCAGCACGTCGGGCGCGCCGCTGCCGGGGACCCGGGGTGCACTCGTCGGCATCGTGCCCTGGCAGCCTGTCAGGGGAGCGGTGTGGACGAGGATGGCGCATCCGAACTGCCCGCCCGGGGACGCGAAGTAGTACACGCCCTCGCTGGTCGCGGCGTAGTCGTCGGGGTCGACCGGCTTCGGCGCGGCCGTGGTGGTCGTGGTCGTGGGCGGCGCCGACGAGGTGGCGGTGGTGGTGCTCGCCGGCTCGGTGGGTGCTTCGGATGCGGTGGCCTCACCCTCCACGCTCCGCGAACACCCTGCCGCGACGAGTGCCGCACCCGCGACGACGACGAAGCTGACGAGGCGTGCGCGGCGACTGATCATGCGGGGCAGCATAGCGAGCGCCGGGATCGACGCAAGTTCCGCTCCGATCGTCTCTGAGCCGGTGGCTTCGATCGGCTCAGAGCCGGCGCGTCACCCGCGCAGGTACGCCCGTCGCCACGACGTTCGGTGGCAGGTCTCGGGTGACCACCGCGCCGGCTCCCACGACGGTGTTCTCGCCGATCGTGACGCCCGGTCCGATGATCGCGCCACCGCCGAGCCACACGTTGTCGCCGATCGTGATGGGTTGCGCCGATTCCCACTTCGCGCGGCGGAGATCGGGATCGAGCGGATGAGTGGGGGTGAGGAGTTGCGCGTTCGGGCCGATCTGCACGTCCGAGCCGATCGTGATCGGCGCGACGTCGAGCATGATCGCGCCGAAGTTGACGAATGTCCCGTTCCCCACGGTGATCCGGTACCCGTAATCCACCTGCAGTGGCGGCCGGATCTCCACGTCGTCACCGATCGAGTCGAACAACTCCTCGAGCAGCGCGCGACGCGCATCCGGATCCGCTGCACTCGACGCGTTGTACTTTTCGGTCAGCAGCGCTGCCCGGAGTGCGTCGGCGGCGAGTTCGGGATCGTCGGCGATGTAGAGTTCGCCGGCCAGCATCCGTTCCTTCTGCTCGCCCACGGTGATCCTTCCGTCGCCGGGTCAGTCGCCCACCCGCTCTCCGGTGTCGACGTGGAACAGGTGCACCGTACCTTCGCGCTTGCGCAGGTGCACGGTGTCGGCGAGGCGTGCGGGGGTACGGACCAGGGCCCGCGCGACCACCTGATTGCCGGTGCCGGGCACCCGCGTGTACAGGTACGACTCGCTGCCGAGTTCCTCGACGAGTTCGACGACGGCTTCGACTCCCTCGTCGGCGATCTCGAAGTCCTCGGGCCGGATCCCGGCGGTGACTTCCTCGATGCCTGCGGAGTGCAGTCGCGCGATGCGGTCGCGTTCGACGGGGATGACGGTGCTGCCCACGACGACTCCGTCGTCGACGACCTTCGCGCGGAGCAGGTTCATGGACGGCGAGCCGATGAAACCGGCGACGAATGCGTTGGCGGGACGGTCGTAGAGTTCGGTGGGGCTGGAGAACTGCTGCAGCACTCCGTTCTTCAGGACGGCGACGCGATCGCCCATCGTCATCGCCTCGACCTGGTCGTGGGTGACGTAGACGGTGGTGGTGCCGAGACGGCGTTGCAGCGCCGCGATCTCGGTGCGGGTCTGCACGCGCAGCTTCGCATCGAGGTTCGACAACGGCTCGTCCATGCAGAACACCTGCGGCTCACGCACGATCGCGCGTCCCATCGCGACGCGCTGGCGCTGACCACCCGACAGCTTGGCCGGCTTGCGGTCGAGGAACTGGGTCAGGTCGAGGATCTTCGCTGCCTCCTCGACCTTGCGGCGACGCTCGTCCGCGCTCACACCGCGCATCTTCAGGGCGAATCCCATGTTCTCGGCGACCGTCTTGTTCGGGTACAGCGCGTAGTTCTGGAAGACCATCGCGATGTCGCGGTCCTTCGACGGAACACCGGTCATGTCCTTGCCGCCGATGGAGATCGACCCCTCGTCGATGTCCTCGAGCCCGGCGAGCATGCGCAGCGCGGTGCTCTTGCCGGATCCGGACGGTCCGACGAGGACCACGAACTCGCCGTCCTCGATGTCGAGGTTCAGCGAATCGACCGCGAAGGTGTCGGAGTTCTCGTAGATGCACGAGGCGTTGCGGTAGGTGATGTCGGCCATGGTGGAAGTCCTTGCTGGTAAAGGGAATCGGGTCTACTTGATGGCGCCGAACGACAGGCCGCGCACGAGCTTGTTCTGGGCGAGCCAGCCCGCGAGCACGACGGGCAGCGCCGCCATCGTCGCGGCGGCGGACAGCCGGGCCCAGTACAGGCCCTCACCGGTGATGAAGCCGACGAGGAAGACGGGGATCGTCTGCGCCTGGACGGCGGTCAGGTTGACGGCGAAGAAGAACTCGTTCCACGAGAAGATCACGCAGATCAGGGCGGTGGCGGCGATGCCGGGGGAGACGAGCGGCAGGATCAGCTCGCGCACCGCCGTCCACAGGCTCGCGCCGTCCATGCTCGCCGCCTCGAGCAGTTCGCCCGGGACCTCGAGGAAGAACGATCGCATCATCCATACCGCGATGGGCAGGTTCATCGCCGTGTACAGGATGATCAGGGCCCAGATGTTGTCGAGCAGGCCGACGTTCGCGACGATCACGTACAGCGGGATGATCGCGGCGACGATGGGCAGCATCTTCGTGCTGATGAAGAAGAACAGCACGTCCTTGGTCTTCTTCACCGGCCGCAACGACAGGGCGAAGGCCGCCGGCACGCCGAGCAACAGGACCAGCACCGTCGAGACGATCGTGGCGAAGGCCGAGTTGAGCAGGGCCGTGCCCACTCCGGTCTCGAACACCGCCCGGAACTGGTCGAGGGTGGGGGTGAAGAAGAACTTCGGTGGGTCGGAGTAGGCGTCGGCCTCCTGCTTGAAGGCGGTGAGCACCATCCAGAAGACCGGGAAGAAGAATCCGATGGCGGCGATCCACGCGACCACACCCCAGGGATTGAACTTGCGGTTCTTGCGTTTCCGGGCCGTGCGCATGACACGGCCGGTGGGTTCCGTGGTGTCCGAAGCCTGCGGCTCCGTGGCCGTGGTGCTCATGCCGCTTCCTCCTTGCCGGTGAACGATGTGAAGATCAGGCGCAGTGCGAAGGTGGCGATGACGATCGTGCCGATGACGACCACGACACCCATTGCCGCGGCCTGGCCGATGTCGAAGCCGAGGAACGCGCGCTGGTAGATGTAGAACGGCAGGTTGGAGCTGGCCGTGCCGGGTCCGCCCTGGGTCATCATGTAGATCGCGTCGAACGTGTTCACCAGGTAGATCGCGCCGAGAACGGTGCCGAGTTCGATGAACCGGCGCAGGTGCGGCAGCGTCAGTTCGCGGAACAGTGCGAACGCTCCGGCGCCGTCGACGCGGCCGGCCTCGAGGATGTCGCGGGGCATCGACTGCAGGCCGGCGAGGATGAGCAGCATCATGAACGGCGTCCACTGCCACACCAGCGCGACCATCACGGCCGGGAGCGGGAATCGGCTGATCCAGTCCACCTCGCCCACTCCGAAGGGGGAGAGTACGAAGTTGACGATGCCGAAGACTGGATCGAACATCGACGTCTTCCAGATCAGCGCACTGGCGACCGGGGTGACGAGGAACGGCGTGATGAGCAGGGTCCGTGCGATACCGCGTCCGAGGAACGCCCGATCGAGCAGGAGCGCGAGGAGCAACCCGAGTATCACGGAGATCAGGACCGTGCCGACGATGAGGATCACCGTGTTCAGGGTGACCTGCCAGAACTGGCTGTCCTGGAAGACGTCGACGTAGTTCTGGAGCCCGACGAACCGGCGGGAACCGGGGCTGACGAGGTTCCACGACTGGGTCGAGTAGTACAGCGTGAACAGGAACGGGATCTGCGTGACCACGATCGTGAAGATCAGGGCCGGGAGCAGGGGTCCGCGGCGGCGCCATCCTTCGGCGCGGGAGATCTGTTCCTCCTTCGCCTCCCGTACGGCGCGGATTCGCTCGTCGGCGTCCGGTGCGGGACGCTGCGCTGCAGGTGCGGTCATTGGTCCTTCTCCCGGTATGTCGCGCCGACGGCCTCGGCGTACTTCTGTGCCTGGTCGAGGGCTTCCTCGACGCTCTGCCGTCCGGCGATGGCGGCGCTGATCTGCTGGCTGACCCGGGTGCCGAGATCCTGGAACTCGGGGATGGCCACGAACTGGATGCCCGTGTACGGGACGGGGTCGACCGTGGGGTTCTGCTGGTCGGCTCCTTCGATGGATTCGAGGGTGATCGGGCCGTAGGCTGCGGCGGCTTCGGCGTATTCGGGGATCTCGTAGGTCGACAGTCGGCTACCCGGCGGCACCCGCTCCCAGCCGAGTTGCTCGCCGACGGTGCGCAGGTACTGCTGGTCGGTCATCCACGAGATGAACTTCCACGCGTCCTCGGTGTGCTCGCTGCTCGCGGGGATACCGAGCGACCACGTGTAGAGCCAGCCCGAGGGATCCTTCTCCTGGACGGGCGCGGCCGCGTAGCCGATCTTGCCGACGACGTTGCTCGACGCGGGATCCTCGAGAGTCGAGACGGCCGAGGTGGAGTCGTACCACATGGCGACCCGACCCTGCGCGAGTTGCGTTGCGCACTCGCTGAATCCGCTCGTCGCGGCACCGGGCTGACCGTACTCGCGGACGAGGTCGACGTAGAACTGCACCGCTTCGCGTACCTCGGGGCTGTTCAGCTGCGCGTTCCAGTTCTCGTCGAACCACCGTCCGCCGAAGGTGTTGATGACGGTGTCGAGCGGTGCGAGCAGTTCACCCCAGCCGGGCTTGCCGCGCAGGCAGATGCCGTTGATGTCGGGGCCGTCGAGTTGCGCTGCGGCCTCGGCGACCTCGGTCCAGGTCGGTGGATCGGACAGCGTGATGCCGGCCTGCTCGAACAGGTCCTTGCGATACATGAGGAACGACGATTCGCCGTAGAAGGGCACCGAGTACAGATCGCCCTCGTACGAGAGTGCGTCGCGCAGCGAGGGAATGATGTCGTCGGCGTCGTAGCCGTCGGTCTGCTCGATGTACGGCGACAGGTTCGTGAGCCAGCCGTACTCCGCCCATTGGGGCGTCTCGTAGTTGCTGATCATCACGACGTCGAACTCGCCGCCGCCCATCGCCGTGGACGCGGTGATCTTGGCGCGGGCCTGGTTCTCGGAGAGTGTGACGAACTTCAGGTCGATCTCCGGGTTCTCGGCCTCGAACTGCGACGCGAGTTGCTGTGCGTCCTGCATCTGGGAGTTCGACACCATCGCGATGGTGACGGTGCGGCCGGACGTACCGATCGATCCTGCACCGGCACAACCGGTCAGTGCGACGCTCAGGGCCACGGCTCCTGCCGCGGCCGCGCGGATGGATCTTCTTGCTGTAGGCACGATGGTCTACCTCATTTCGGTGGTGCCTCGTCCTTGGGGGTGTCGTTCTCGAGGGCGTGGTCGGGATGGTCGAGCAGGTACTGGGCGCACGCGATGTCGCAGACGAGCATGTTCGCGAGACCGCCTCGAAGAGCACCGAGTACAGCGCGGTGCTTGGACTGTCCGCCGGTGACGAGAATGGTGGCGGGGCAGTTGCGGACGTCGTCGAGGGGGACCGACATGGTGCGGGTCTCGAGTTCGCCGTGCACGGCGGTGCCGTCGGCGCGGAAGAACCGGCCGCCGATCTCACCGACCGCACCGAGGCCGTCGAGTTCGTGGAGCATCGCGGTGTCGAGGAAACTGCCCTCGAACAGAGTGGTCGAGGTCGACACCGCGCCCACACCGAAGATCATCACCTCGGCGCGACGTCCGACCTCGAGCGTGCGGGAGATCAGTGAGTCGGTGCGCATCGACGCGACCGTGGACGGATCGGCGTACAGCGGTGTGGGAAGCCGGAGCGGTTGTGCCCGAAGTTGTTCGGCGCAGCGGCCGAGGACGAACTCGGTGCCGGTCTGGTAGGCGCTCGTGGAGATGGATCCGTCGAGCTGGACGATCGTCGCGCAACTGGCGACACCCGACGGAAGGGCCTGTGCCACAGCGACGGTCTCCGGACCCCACGTGAATCCGAGGGTGTCGGAGGGGCGGAGGCGGCGGGTGAGCAGGCCGGCGGCGGCGCGTCCGAGGGCAGCGAAGCTCGCGGAGTCCTCGATCGGGCCGGCGTCGTCGACGCGGCGCCCGACCACGACGGCCTCGACGAGTCCGTAGCGCTCCTCGAGTGCCCGTTCGGTCTCGGCGTGCAGGTCGTCGCGCCAGGTGGGTGGCACGGTGACTTCGATGCGCACCAGACCCTGGGCGCGAGCGCGCGCGACGAGCCGGCCGGCGGTGGGGCGGGAGACGCCGAGGCGCTGCGCCACCTCCGCCTGCGTGAGGCCGTCGAGGTAGTAGAGCGTCGCGGCCCGCACGGCGAGACGGAGATCCTCGGTGGATACCGGGCTCTCCGTGTCCGGGATGTTGGTGGGGCCGGGGGCGGTCACGAGCTCTCCTTGGTGCGAGCAGTCTTCGTCGCGCTCCGTGAGCATCTGCTCAGGGGTGCGTGCATCTGCTCAGTACGTTAGCATCGGAGTGTGACCCACACAACAGTTCGCCCGACGCTCCCGGACACGATGCGTGCTGCCGTGCTTCTCGAACCGGGCCGCATCGAGATGCAGGAACGGCCTCTACCTGCACCGGAGCCCGGCGACGTCCTCGTCCGGGTGACCACCGTGGGGGTATGTGGCTCGGACGCGCACTACTACCGCGAAGGGCGGATCGGCGAGTTCGTCGTGACCGATCCGATCGTGCTCGGCCACGAGGCGTCCGGGGTCGTGGTCGCGGTCGGGGACGGTGTTCCGCAGAGCCGGATCGGCGAGCGGGTCTCCATCGAACCTCAACGTCCCGACCCGCTCACCGAGGAGACGCGCCGCGGCGACTACAATCTGTGCCCGCACATGCGCTTCTACGCCACGCCGCCCGTCGACGGCGCGCTGTGCGAGTACGTCACCATCGGAACGGCCTTCGCACATCCCGTTCCGGACACCGTGTCCGACGACGCCGCCGCGCTGTGCGAGCCGTTGTCGGTCGGCATCGCGGCCGTCCGCAAGGCCCGCGTCACCGCCGGCTCCCGCGTCCTCGTCACCGGCGCCGGGCCCGTCGGCATCGTCGTCGCCCAGGTCGCGCGCGCCTTCGGTGCGGTCGAGGTCGTCGTCACCGACCTCGACGAACGACGACGCGAGACCGCACTGTCGTTCGGGGCGAGCGCTGCGCTCGATCCCCGCGTCGACGACCCCTCGGCGCTGCGCGTGGACGCCTACATCGACGCGTCCGGTGCCCCCGCCGCCGTCGACTCGGGTATCCGCGCGGTCCGTCCCGGCGGCACCGTCGTCCTCGTCGGATCCGGCGCGGAGACGATGACCCTGCCGGTGCAGCTGGTCCAGAACCGCGAACTGATCCTGACCGGCGTGTTCCGTTACGCGAACACGTGGCCGACCGCGCTCGCGCTCCTCGGGGCGGGCCGGGTCGATCTCGACTCGATGGTCACCGCCCGGTTCCCCCTCGACAAGACCGCCGACGCACTCGAATCCGATCGGACACCCGGAAACATCAAGGCCGTCGTGGACGTGACCGATCCGGCGGGAAAGGACTGAAGATCCATGCACGTGAACGAGCAAACGCTTCCCGAGCTGGGTGTGCCCGTCCCGAGTTACAGTCGGGACGACGTCTCCGTCGGCATCGTGCACTTCGGTGTGGGCGGATTCCACCGCGCGCATCAGGCGATGTACGTAGACCGGCTCCTCGAACAGGGGAAGGCGAAGGAATGGGGTATCTGCGGCGTCGGGGTGCTCCCCGGTGATCGCCGTATGCAGGAGGCGCTCGCCGCCCAGGACCACCTGTACACGCTGGTGCTCACCCACCCCGACGGCACCTGGGAGCCGCGGGTGATCGGCTCCATCGTCGACTACCGTTACGCCCCCGACGATCCCGAGGCGGTGATCGAGCTCCTCGCGGCCCCGACCACCCGGATCATCTCGCTGACCGTCACCGAGGGTGGGTACAACATCCGTCACGACACCGGTGAGTTCGACGTCGACGATCCGGCCGTGCAACACGATTTGCGGTCCGGTGAACCCCCGGCCACCGTCTTCGGTCTCGTCACCGAGGCTCTCGCCCGGCGTCGGGAGCGGGCACTGCGCGCCCCGACGGTGATGTCGTGCGACAACATCGAGGGCAACGGAAGCGTCGCGCGCCGCGTCTTCACCGAATACGCGCGTCTTCTGAATCCCGATCTCGCAGAATGGATCACCGAGCACGTCCGTTTCCCCAACTCGATGGTCGACCGGATCACCCCGGTGACCACCGACGAGGTGGTCTCGACGCTCTCCGAACGCTTCGACGTGCAGGACCGCTGGCCGGTCGCCGCCGAACCCTTCACCTCCTGGGTGCTCGAGGAGGACTTCGCCGACGGGCGACCGCCCTTCGAGGATGCGGGAGTGCAGATCGTCGACGACGTCGCTCCCTACGAGCTGATGAAGTTGCGTCTGCTCAACGCGGGTCATCAGGGGCTCTGCTATTTCGCGTATCTCATGGGATACCGGCTCGTCCACGAGGCCGCACAGGATCCGCTCCTCGCCGGATTCGTCCGTGCCTACATGGACACCGACGCGACGCCGACCCTGAAACCGGTGCCGGGCATCGATCTCGACGAGTACAAGACCACCCTCATCGAGAGGTTCGCGAACCCCGAGATCCGGGACACGATCGCCCGCTTGTGCGCCGAGTCGTCCGACCGCATCCCGAAGTGGCTGGTGCCGGTGATCCGGGAGAACCTGGCCACCGGTGGTCACGTGCAGTCGTCCGCGGCGATCGTCGCCTCGTGGGCGCGCTACGCCGAAGGCGTCGACGAACAGGGGCAACCGATCGAGGTGGTCGACCGGCTCGCCGACACGCTCGTCCCGATCGCGCGACGACAACTCACGCATCCCACTGCTTTCATCGAGAACACCGAGGTCTTCGGTGATCTCGCGCAGAACCACCGCTTCGTCGACGCCTACACCTGGGCGCTCAACGCCCTGCACAACGACGGCGCCCGCGCCACCCTGAAAGAACTTCCGGGAGAGCCGGAATGAACGGCCACGCGCTCGTCGTCGGAGAAGCCCTCGTCGACATCGTCCACCGCGGCGGTGCCGAACCCGTCGAGCATGTGGGCGGGAGCCCGCTCAACGTCGCGCTGGGTCTGGGGCGGCTCGACCGGCCCGTGCAGTTCACGACACGCGTCGGCACCGACGCCCGCGGACGGCGGATCGTCGACCATCTCGCGGCCTCCGGTGTGTCGTTGACGCCGGGCAGCGCGGCAGCCGAGCGCACAGCGACCGCGCAGGCGGAGATCGACGAGAAGGGTTCCGCGAAGTACGAATTCGATATCGTCTGGGATCCGGTCGAGCCACCACCGTCGGTGGACGCCGTGCTCGTGCACACCGGATCCATCGCGACGGTGCTCGAACCCGGTTGTGAACTCGTCGCCGAACTCGTCGCGCAGCAGGCAGGAACGTCCACGGTGAGCTTCGACCCGAACGTCCGCCCGGCACTGATCGACGACCCGGCGTGTGGGCGGGAACGGATCGAACGCCTCGTCTCGCTCGCCGATGTGGTCAAGGCCAGCGACGAGGACCTGACGTGGTTCGCACCCGACCGCGATCCCCTCGACACCGCACGGGACTGGCTCTCGCGAGGGCCGGCGATCGTCGCGGTGACCCGCGGAGAACGCGGTGCGGTGGCGCTGTGTGCGGCCGGAACCGTCGAGGTGCCCGCCGTGCGGGTCGAGGTTGTCGACACCGTCGGGGCAGGCGACGCCTTCACCACCGGTCTGCTCGACGGATTGTGGACCTGCGGACTCCTCGGCGCCGATAATCGGGAACCGCTGCGCGGCATCGGGATCGACGACCTGCGTGACGTGCTCGACACCGCCGCGTGGACGTCCGGTCTGACCGTCGCGCGCGCCGGCGCCGACCTGCCCACGCTGGCCGACCGTACCGCGGCCCGGGAGGCGGCACGATGACGCTCGTCGCCGGGATCGATTCGTCCACCCAGTCGTGCAAGGTCGTCGTGTGCGACGCCGACACCGGAACCATCGTGCGCGAAGGTCGTGCTCCGCATCCGCCCGGCACCGCGGTGGACCCGCTGGAGTGGCGCGCCGCCTTCGATCGGGCATGTTCCGAAGCGGGCGGACTCGACGACGTCGCGGCGATCTCGGTGGGAGCGCAGCAGCACGGCATGGTCTGCCTCGACGACCGCGGCGACGTGGTCCGCGACGCGCTGCTGTGGAACGACACGAGATCCGCAGCGGCAGCAGCCGATCTCGTCGACGAGGCCGGTGGCTCGGCCGCGTGGGCCGAGGCCGTCGGGGTGGTCCCGCTCGCCGCGATCACCGTCGCGAAGACCCGCTGGCTCGCCGACCACGAACCCGGCAACGCCGACCGCACCGCGGCGCTGTGCCTGCCGCACGACTGGCTGACGTGGACGATGCGTACCGACCGCGACCTCGACCGGCTCGCCACCGATCGCAGCGACGCGAGCGGCACCGGCTACTTCGACGCGTCCACGGACACCTATCGCCGGGATCTGCTCGAACTGGCCCTGCGCCGGCCGAGTCCGATCCTTCCGCGGGTCGCCGGGCCGGCCGAGAGCGTCGGTGAGACGGTCGCCGGTGCCCTGCTCGGTCCGGGGGCCGGCGACAATGCGGCGAGCGCGCTGGCCCTCGACGTCCGCGAAGGCGATGTGGTCGTCTCGATCGGCACGTCGGGCGTGGTGTGCGCGGTGTCCACGACACCGGCCCGCGATGCGGACGGTTACGTCGCGGGATTCGCCGACGCGACCGGCCGGCATCTGCCACTGGTGTGCACGCTCAACGGGGCCCGGGTACTGGACGCCACCGCGACGATGCTCGGCGTCGACCACACCGAGCTCACGCGGCTCGCACTCTCGGCGCCGGCCGGCAGCGACGGACTCGTGCTGGTCCCGTATCTGGAAGGGGAACGTACCCCGAACCGTCCCGGCGCGACCGGCGCACTGCACGGGCTGCGGCTCGGAACGGCGACTCCCGCGCATCTCGCCCGCGCGGCGTTCGAGGGCCTGCTGTGTTCGCTGGCCGACGGCATCGACCACATCCGGGCGCAGGGCACCGAGGTCCGGCGGGTGCTGCTCGTCGGCGGTGGGGCGCGCTCGCAGGCGGTGTGCGAGCTGGCGCCGGCGGTGCTGGGCATGCCTGTCGACGTTCCCGAACCGGGGGAGTACGTGGCGCGGGGCGCGGCCCGACAGGCGGCGTGGGTGCTGCGCGGAGGCGACGAGCCTCCCACCTGGGAACCCGAACCGAGCCGCCACTACGAAACCGACCCGGCCCCGCACGTGCGGGAGCGTTACGCGGAGGTGCGGGATCTGACCGACCGCTGACGAACAGTGCTCAGGGAAGGTCCTCGATGCGCAGGCCCAGATGGGCGGCGAACTGTCCTGCCAGCGCTACGGCCTGGTGGGCGTCGATCGTCGCGCCCTTCATCCCGTCCATGTTGCGGATCGTGTCGATGCGCAGGCCGCGCAGATCGACCTGGTCGAGGGTTGCGCGGTCGACGTCGAGGACGCCGACGGAACAGTCCTCGAAGGCGACGCGGGTGAAGGTGCCCCCGCCCAGATCCAGTTCGTCGAGGATGCAACCGCGGAAGAGCACATCGCGTCCCGTGGCGGCCCGCAGATTGACCAGGCCGAGTTTCGAATCCGCGATCGTGACACTGCGCAGATCCGCATCGAAGAGGTCCAGCGCACCGATCCGGCTGTCCCGGATGTGCACGCGGTGCAGGCTGCTGCGCGGCGCGAACAGATTCGGTGCCTGCATGCGCTCGACCAGAATGTCGCGCAGGCGTGCGCTCGTGAGGTCGCTGTCGGCGACGATCGGTGCGACGAGTGAACATTCGGACAGGACGACCCCCGTCAGATCACGGCCCGTGAGGTCCGCGCCGGTGTAGCGCACGCTCTCGAAGATCCCGTGGGCGAGCAGCTCGTCGTCGTCCGCGTCGGTGAGGACACCGAGGTCCGGAGCGTCGATCCTCGGCGGGCGGGTGGTGGAACGAGCAGCCATGGTTCTCGGAGCCTCCGGATCGGTCGGGTGTCTGCCGTTCAGCTTCCCAACCCGTCGGGCTCGGGGGAACGCGGGGGACAGGCACGTCCCCGGTTGCGATGTGCTACTCGGCTACGCGGATCGACGCTGCTGGGCCGCCCGCGCTCGGTGCCGGCGCACCGCGGCGCGGTTCGCGCAACGCACGGAGCAGTACTGCTGGCGACCGTTGCGGGTGATGTCCACGACCACGGCCGAGCACGGGTTGGTCGGGATGCCCGCTGCGGCGCACCGATGGAGGCGGTGCATTCCGCGAGTGGTGAGGTGCAGTGCCGTGCCGACGCTGATCACCGCGCGCAGTACGTCGGGGAGCGGTTGGACCTCGTCGCGGTAGTGCAGGTGCCATCCCTCGCCGTCGTGATCGGTCAGTCGGGGATAGGCCGCTGCGGTGGCCATCTGCGCGTTGAGCAGGCGCGCACGTTCCCTGGGGTCGGACGCGTCGACGATGGCGAGCCAGTCGTCGATGACCTCGCGGGTGCGTGGATGGTCTTCGGGCGCGGTCGGGAAGTCCATGGTCATCCCCACCTCGCGCGTACGGGCCACGATGCCGTCCCGATCGTCGGGCCAGTCACCGGCCAGTGACGCCGCGAGGAGGACCGCATACTCGCCGTAAGGGTTGAGATGCATAAGACCATTACATCATGGTGGTGGACATGACCGCCATCGAAGCTCGGAACCCACAGGAATGCCCCGCCCGGACTCCCGCTCACGAACACGCGTGGAGCGTGGAGTCGAGCCACGCCACGTCGATCGGACAGGTGCTGTACGTGCGCTGCGTCGGATGCGGGACCCGGCGCGTCGATCTCGGCGGAGCGCCCTTCGTTCCGCCGACCGCGCTGAGTGCCGAAGTGTCCCTGAATGATTGAGTCACCGTCCGAGAACCGGGCGTGTGCAGATTCCCGTCAGAAATCGCCCTCGGCGACCTGGAAACACACCAGTCCCATCCGCCGCCACATGCGCACCACCTGATCGCGATCGTCGAGCACCGCGATGATGCGGTAGCGGTGCCGGATGTGACGGTCGAACAATTCGGCCTTGACGATCGAATCCTTCCGATTGTCGCCTGCCGGACGCATGTACAGCTCGTCGTAGGGGATGTCGTGCCGGGCGAGCCACTCCTCGGTCTCCGGTCGGCACACGCCGTCGCGTCCCGAGAGCAACACGATCGCGGCCCGGTCGGGGGCGGCGGCGAACGCCCGCACCGCGGCCTCGACCGCCGGGGAGACGGTGTCCTCACCCACCCTGTGCCAGTGGAAGGGACTCCGGTCGCTCATGTGCGCGAGCGTTCCGTCGATGTCGACGAGCCAGGCCGCCGGCAACGTCGGATCCTCGAAGTACCGCGCCGGCGGTGCGGGCGCGGTGCTCGGCGGGCGGTGCCGTTGCCTCCCCGGTTTCCTGCGATCGCGCGTCTTCTTCGTCACGGACGACGTATACCCACTCCTGCTCCGCGATGAGTATGCGAGCCGACCGAGGTCTGCCTTCGTGACAGGGGAACACATTCGACGACACGAGGAGTCACGATGCCCAGGATCACCCCGTGGTTGTGGTTCGACATGAACGCCGAAGAGGCCGCGAACTTCTACATCGGCATCTTCCCCAACTCCAAGATCGGTGAGATCACCCATTACACCGAGGAGTCCACCGGAGGCGACATCCCGGTTCCGCCGGGGACCCCGATGACGGTCGAGTTCTTCCTCGACGGCCAGGTCTTCTACGGACTCAACGGAGGACCGCAGTTCCGGTTCTCCGAAGCGGTGTCCTTCCAGATCGACTGCGCCGATCAGGAGGAGGCCGACCACTACTGGTACGCGCTGACCGCCGACGGCGGCGAGGAATCCGCGTGCGGATGGTTGAAGGACAAGTACGGCCTGTCGTGGCAGGTGGTACCGAAACGGCTGAACGAACTGCTCGCCGACCCCGATCCGGAGGTCTCGAAGCGCGTGACCGCCGCGATGATGAAGATGCGCCGGATCGACGTGTCGGCGCTCGAGGCCGCCGCACGCGGCTGATCGGCGCCCGAGCGCTGCGGTACGTTTCGGTGCATGACCACTCGCACCCAGCGGCTCGACGACCTGCCGTTCACCGGCAGACATCGCCGCCTGCTGACCGGCTCCGGCGTGGGCTGGGCCCTCGACGCCATGGACGTCGGGCTGATCTCGTTCGTCATGGCGGCCCTGGCGGTGCAGTGGGATCTGTCGTCGACGCAGCTCTCGTGGATCGGATCCATCGGCTTCGTCGGCATGGCGATCGGTGCGTCCCTCGGTGGTCTGCTCGCCGACCGCATCGGACGCCGGCAGGTCTTCGCCGCGACGCTGCTCGTCTACGGTCTCGCGACCGGTGCGGCGGCGCTGTCGACGTCGGTGGCGATGCTCATCGCCCTGCGGTTCGTCGTCGGACTCGGACTCGGCGCAGAACTGCCGGTCGCGTCGACGCTGGTCAGTGAATTCGCGCCCCGCAAGGTGCGAGGGCGCGTGGTCGTCGCCCTCGAGGCGTTCTGGGCGGTCGGCTGGCTGCTGGCCGCTCTCATCGGCTATTTCGTCGTTCCTACCAGCGACAACGGATGGCGGTGGGCGCTCGCCGTCGGTCTCGTCCCGGCCGCCTACGCCCTCGTCGTGCGGTTCGGCCTACCCGAATCGGTGCGCTATCTCGAAAGTCGCGGACGGCACGCGGAAGCCGAGGCGATCGTGCGGGACTACGAGCGCTCGGCCGGGGTCACCTCTGTTCCGGAGGACAGCGACGATACGAACGACAGCGACGATACGAACGACAGCGAACAGTCCGTCGCAGAAGTCGAGCGTGCACCCCGCGGATCGGTGTGGGCGCCGAACCTGCGCCGCCGCACCGCGGCGCTGTGGATCGTGTGGTTCGGCATCAACTTCTCGTATTACGGCGCGTTCATCTGGCTGCCGAGCCTGCTCGTCGCGCAGGGCTTCGACCTGGTCACCTCGTTCGGCTACACGTTGCTCATCACGCTCGCTCAGCTACCGGGCTACGGCGTCGCGGCGTGGCTGATCGAGGTGTGGGGACGCCGCCTGACGCTGGGGGTCTTCCTCGCCGGGTCGGCCGTCTCGGCGGGGTTGTTCGGGCTCGCCGAGACTCCGGGAACGATCGTCGCGGCGGGCATGGCGCTGTCGTTCTTCAACCTGGGCGCATGGGGTGCCCTGTACGCGATCGGACCCGAGCTGTATCCCACGCCGGTGCGGGGTGCCGGCACCGGTTCGGCGGCGGCCTTCGGGCGGCTCGCGTCGATCATCGCGCCGCTGCTGGTGCCGGTGCTGCTGGGCGCCGGCGGCAACGGTCTCGTCTTCGGTGCGTTCGCGGCATCGTTCGTCGTCGCCGCGCTCGCGGCGTTCACGCTGCCCGAGCGGGCCGGGACGGTTCTCGACGAGAGGTGACCTCGGGAACCGCCCCGGCCGGTGCTCAGAGACGCTCGCGCAGTTCGACCTTGCGGATCTTGCCCGAGGCGGTCTTCGGCAGGGCGCCGAAGACGATGCTGTCGGGAACCTTGAAACCGGCGAGCTGCGAACGCACGTGCGCGCGCAGTTCCGCCTCGTCGGCGCTCGCGCCGCTGCGCAGTGCCACGTAGGCGACGGGACGTTCACCCCACTTCTCGCTCGGCGCCGCGACGACGGCGGCCTCGAGAACGGCCGGGTGGCTGATGAGAGCCGCCTCGACCTCGACGGACGAGATGTTCTCGCCACCGGAGATGATGACGTCCTTCGCGCGGTCGCGGATCTCGATGTAGCCGTCCGGATGCATGACGCCGATGTCGCCGGTGCGGAACCAGCCGTCCGGCACGGCGCGGGCGGTCGCGTCCGGGTTGTTGTAGTAACCGAGCATCACATTGTTGCCGCGCAGCGCGATCTCACCGGTCGTCTCGCCGTCGGCGGGAACGTCGGATCCCATCGGGTCGACGATGCGGAGTTCGCCGGCCACGACGTTGCCCACGCCCTGCCGCGAGCGCAGCCGTGCCTTCTCGTCCTCGGGGAGGACGTCCCATTCCGAACGCCACTCGCAGATCGCCGCCGGACCGTACGTCTCGGTGAGCCCGTACAGGTGGGTGATGTCGAGTCCGAGCGCGGTGCAGCGCTCGATGAGGGCGGGCGCCGGCGGTGCGCCACCGATCGCCGCGACGACACGATGATCGATGCCGCCCGCGTTGGGGGCGTCGACCAGCGACGCGAGGACGGTCGGCGCGCCGCACAGGTGCGTGACGTTCTCGGTGCGGACGAGATCCCAGATCCGCTCGGGGTCGACCTTGGGCAGACACACGTGCGTGCCACCGGCTGCGGTGACGGCCCAGGTGAACGTCCAGCCGTTGCAGTGGAACATCGGCAGCGTCCACAGATAGGTGGATCCGCTGTCGAGTCCGAAGTGCGCGACCATCGCCAGGGCCTGCAGGTAGGCGCCGCGCGCGTGGTACATCACGCCCTTCGGATCACCCGTCGTGCCGGACGTGTAGTTCAGGGCGATCATGGTGCGCTCGTCGGCGAGCGGCACGTACCGGTGGCGGGCGGCGGCGAGCTTGTCCTCGTAGTCGTCGCCGACGACCGTGATCGACGGCAGATCGGCCGTCGCCTCGCGTGCCAGATCGGCCAGCGACTCCTCGACGAGCAGGACCCGGCTGCCGGAGTGCTCGAGAATGAACCGCAGCTCCGGCGCGGTGAGGCGCGTGTTGAGCGAGACGAGCACGGCGCCCGCGTAGAGCACGCCGTAGTGCGCCTCGAGCATCAGCGAGGTGTTCGGCGCGAGTACTGCGACACGGTCGCCGGGTTCGACGCCGAGAGCGTGCAGCATGCCCGACTGTCGCAGGCAGCGATCGCGCAATTCGGCGTAGGTGCGACGGACATCGCCGTCCACCATCGCGAGGTCGTCACGGAAGACCCGGGCGGAACGGTCGAGAAATGCCGTGGGCGTGAGTGTTTCGAAACTGAATTGCTCGGTCACGTCTGTCGGTGCTCCTTCGGATTACGTCGCGCGCGCACTCCCCATCGCGAACGATGATGCGCACACCTCCCCGTGTGCTGTGAGGGCATTGCTCATTCTTCCAAGAGCCGTTACCGATCTTGAACAGGGTCCATCCCTTTTCCGTACCGGCTGAACGCTCCGTCTGCCGTTGACCGGACCCGGAATCCGGCGTTCACTGAGAGGCACCGTGCCCGTCCACGAGAGAAGGCGAGCGGTATGAGTGCTCGGCAGAACGAAGCCCGCCGAACCTCCCGTCCAGTGCGGCGGCCGACCGCGACGCATGCGAGGACCCCGAGGACGGAGACCCCCGCCGAGCCTGTGCGGACGCGCAGCCGTCGACCGTGCGAGCCCGAGCCCACCGAGCGGCGTCGCACCCGCGAACCCGAGACCACCCCTCAGCGGCGCACCCGCGAGCCCGAACCCGCTGCACGGCGTCGGGACCGCGACTCCGGCTCGCGGCGCACCTCGACCCGAACCTCATCCCGATCGACCACTCGGACATCGACCCGTTCGGACACCACGCCCCGCTCTCGTGCGAAGCCGGCGCCTCCGAAGGAGAGACGACGACCGCGTCCGCCGGCGAACGACGCCCGGGCAGGGAAACCGACCCGCCCCGCACGTGAGCGGCCACGAACCGAGCAGGCACGGTCGGAACCCACATCGCTCCTCGAGAGGCTGAAGGATGCGCTGCGGACCGGTGTCCGTACCGCGCTCGGCGGGTTCCGGGGACTCGGGGCGGGACTGACCCGGAAGATCCGCGGATGGGTGGACTCGCTCCTCGGCGAGGTCACCAGCGGCGGCGTGGGACTGCAGGCGGTCCTCGCCGGCATCCGGGCCGCGCTGGAAGGCCGCAATCCGGCCCTCGCCGCACTGGGCGGGCTGATCTCCGGACTCAGCACCAAGGCGAAGATCGGACTGGCCGTCCTGATCGTGCTGGTGCTGCTGCTCGGACCGGTCCTGCTCGTGATCCTGTTGCTGGCCGTCCTCGTCGCGGCGGTGATCAGCGCCGTCCGGTCCGCGGGGGACTGATCTGCCGGAACGACCGGTCCGTCTGCCGTGAGCAGACGAACCGCCGGTTCGCGCCCGTCCGGGGTCAGGCTGGCTGCATGACGACCACCGAACCATTCTCGTACCGGGACCAACTGGCCGACAGGCTTTTCCGTCAGCGCATCCTGCGACTGACCGGGGAGGTGGACGACGAGATGGCCGAGCGCGTCTGCTCGGAACTCGTCCTGCTCGCCTCCGCCGACGACCGGCGCGACATCGTCCTGCATATCAACTCACCGGGCGGATCGGTCTTCGCCGGCCTCGCCATCTACGACACGATGCAACTCGTTCCCAACGACATCGTCACCGTGGCAGCGGGATTCGCCGCCAGCATGGGGCAGGTCCTGCTGGCGGCGGGCACGAAGGGCAAACGCGCGAGCCTCGCCCACAGTCGGATCATGATGCACCAGCCCTCGGCCGGATTCTCGGGGACGGCCGTCGACATCGCGATCCAGGCCGAGAATCTCGAATACATGAAACTGCAGTCGCAGCAGATCCTCTCGGACGCCACCGGACATTCGCTCGAGGAGATCGAACGCGACAGCGACCGCGATCGGTGGTTCACCGCCGAACAGGCACGCGAGTACGGCATCGTCGACACCGTCGTCGGGTCGCTGGCCGAACTGGCGCCGTTCGCCACGGGACGGCAGATGGGACTGGGACGATGAGCACCTACACGATCCCGAACGTCATCGAACGCACACCGGCGGGGGAGCGGTCGTTCGACGTCTTCAGCCGGTTGCTCAACGAACGCATCGTCTTCCTCGGTACCGAGATCGACGACGGGGTCGCCAACGTCATCATGGCGCAGATGTTGCATCTCGAGGCCGAATCCCCCGATCGGGAGATCGGCCTCTACATCAACTCACCCGGCGGATCGTCCACTGCGATGCTCGCGATCTACGACACCATGCAGTTCCTGCGCCCGAAGGTCGCGACCTACTGCATGGGACAGGCCGCGTCGGCGGCCGCCGTGCTGCTCGCGGCCGGAGCGCGCGGCCGTCGGCACGTGCTCGCTCATTCGCGGGTGTTGCTGCACCAGCCGTCGGCGCAGGGGCAGGGCACCATCTCCGATCTGGCCCTGCAGGCAGCGGAGGTGATGAGGGTGCGGGCCCAGACCGAGGAGATCCTGGCCGCGCACACCGGACGAGATATCGACCAACTGCGCCGCGACACCGACCGGGACCGAATCTTCTCACCGGCGGAGGCGGTCGCCTACGGCCTGGCCGATCACGTCATCGTCGACCGGGACGGATGACCCGTCACGTGGTCACACTGTGACGTAGTTGCACCGTCACGTGGTCACACTGTGACGTAGTTGCACCGTCACGTGGTCACACTGTGACGTAGTTGCACCGTCACGCGGCGCACAACTCGACGCCGGCGTGACCAGTGGTCCGGAGTGTGCGGTGCGCGGTCATCCGGCGGATCCCGCGCGCGAGCAGTTGCTCCATCGGAAGATCCAGCGCATCGCACACGGACCGCAGCATCTCGGAGGATGCCTCCTTGCGCCCACGTTCGACCTCCGACAGGTACTGCTTCGACATCCCGACCGTGCGGGCGACGTCCTCGAGGCTGCGGTCCTGATCGCGACGCTCGTCGCGCAGGATCTCACCGTAGATCTGACGGAGCAGACGGGGTTCGGTGCCGTCGGCTCCCCGCACGGGAGTCCGTGCAGCCCGTGCCGCCCTCGCGGCGGTCGCCCGTGCCGCCTTCGCGGCGGTGGCGAAGTCGATCACACGACCCTGCTCCGGCTCCATGCCGACCATTGTGCCGTCGATCCGGCGGCATCGGACCGGGTTCAGCCGAGGACGAACACCGCCCCGGCAGATGTGTAACGGGCCCGTAACCGCAGTTAACCGAACACATGACCTGGCGCCGATAACGTCGGCGCACCACGACGTATACAGCCGTGGATACAGGACAGGAGTTCGGGTGCCGACAGGATTGCACAGGCTTGCGGCTGCGCTCGACGCGCAGCTCGCGGACACCGACGCGGCATACGCCGCGACCTATCCCGGGACCGACGGTGCCCGCCAACCGGTGCACACCGTCTACGTCCCGGCCGACCGCTACGACGCCGGGATCGTGGCGGGGTGGGGAGTCGACGCGCTCGACGTCCTCGACACCCACATCGACGGACCCGCGGACCTCGCCGCGGTCACCGGCATCGAACCCGAACTGGCCGAGACGGTCCTCCCGCTCGTGGAGGCCAAACTGCGCACCGAACCGATCGAGGATCTGCGCATCGACTTCGAGGACGGGTTCACCCGCCCCGGCATTCCCGAGCACGAACGCGACGCCGACGAGGACGCCCACGTCGCCCGCGCCGCCGCCGAACTCGCGACCGATCCCGCCGCGACACCCTTCGTCGGCATCCGGTTCAAGTCCTTCGAGGCCGCCACCCGGCGCCGCGGCCTCCGCACGCTCGACACCTTCGTCGCCGAACTCACCGGAAAGTGTGCTCTCCCCGACGGATTCGTCGTGACGCTGCCCAAGGTCACCGCGCCCGAACAGGTGGCCGCCATGGTGACGGTCTGCGAACACCTCGAGGCCACCTACCCCCTCGCCGCACCCCTGCGGTTCGAGATCCAGATCGAGACGCCACAGGCGATCTGCGGACCCGACGGCACCGCGGCCGTCGCCACGATGATCCGAGCGGCCCGCGGACGCTGTTCGGGACTGCACTACGGCACCTACGACTACTCGGCCGCGTGCGACATCGCCGCGGAGTACCAGGCGATGGACCACCCCGTCGCCGACCACGCCAAGGCCACGATGCAGGTCGCGGCAGCGGGCACCGGGGTGCGGTTGTCCGACGGGTCCACCAACCGCCTTCCCGTCGGCACCCGCGACGAGATCCGTGCGGCATGGGGACTGCACGCCCGCCTGATCGACCGGTCGCTGCGCCGCGGTTTCTACCAGGGCTGGGATCTGCACCCGGCGCAGTTGCCCACCCGCTACGCCGCGACCTTCGCGTTCTATCGCCGGTCGCTGTCCACCGCCGCGGGACGCGTCGCGGCCTATCTCGACCCGGCCCTGTCGTCGGGATATCTCGACGAACCCGCCACCGCCCGTGCTCTCGCCGCCTTTCTCCTGCGAGGAACGAGCTGCGGAGCCCTCACCGAGAAGGAAGTATGCGATCGCACCGGCACGAATCTCGACCACCTGGCCCGGCTCGCGGGTCGACCGACGACGGTGACGCGATGACCACCGTGATCCGCGCGCGACGTGCCGTGGTGGGGGACGAGGAAGGCAGCTGCGCCGTCCACGTGCGCGACGGCCGCATCGTCGCGATCGAGGAATACGACGGTGCCGTTCCGGCCGATGCGCGGGAGATCGTCCTCGCCGACGACGAGGTGCTGCTCCCCGGCCTGGTGGACACGCACGTCCACGTCAACGAACCCGGCCGCACCGAATGGGAGGGCTTCGCGACGGCGACACGTGCCGCCGCGGCCGGGGGAGTGACGACGATCGTCGACATGCCCCTCAACTCCATTCCGTCCACCGTCGACGTGGCGGCCCTCGAGGTGAAGCAGAAGGTCGCGGCCGAGCAGGTCACCGTCGACGTCGGATTCTGGGGCGGTGCGATCCCCGGCAATCTTGCCGATCTCGAACCGCTCTGGGACGCAGGGGTGTACGGCTTCAAGTGCTTCCTCGCCTATTCGGGTCTCGACGAGTACCCGCCGCTGGACCGTGAGCAGATGATCGAGGCGATGCGCGTGATCGCCGGCTTCGGTGGCCTGCTCATCGTGCACGCCGAGGACGGACCGACCCTCGACGCGCAGGACCCGCCGGCCGGACCCCGATACGACGACTTCCTGTACTCGCGACCACCGGTCGCCGAGTCCCGTGCCGTCGCCCAGGTGATCGACGGTGCACGGCAGACCGGATGCCGCGTGCACATCCTGCACCTGTCGGACGCGGGAAGTCTTCCGCTCGTCGCCGCGGCGAAGGCCGAGGGCCTGCCCGTCACCGCGGAGACCTGCCCGCACTATCTGTCGCTGTTCAGCGAGGAGATCCTCGACGGCTCCACACATTTCAAGTGCTGTCCGCCGATCCGTGAGGCCCGCAACCGGGAAGCGTTGTGGCGCGGCCTGGCCGACGGCACGCTCGACTGCATCGTCTCCGATCACTCGCCGTGTCTGCCGGAGCTGAAGAAGTTCGTCACCGGCGACTTCGGTGAGGCATGGGGCGGTATCTCGTCGCTGCAACTCGGACTGCCCATCGTGTGGTCGGAGGCCCGCAAGCGCGGGCACACACTCGTCGACGTGGTGCGCTGGATGGCCGGCCGCACCGCCGACCTCGTTGGCCTGGCCGACCGCGGTGCGATCGCCGTGGGCAACAGTGCCGATCTGTGTGTCTTCGCGCCCGACGACGCCTTCGTCGTCTTCCCGGAGCGGCTGCACCACCGCAACGCCGTGACGCCCTACGCCGAACGCGCGCTGGCCGGGGTCGTGCGGCAGACCTGGCTCGCCGGTGAACCGCTCACCGTCACCCTCGGCGCCACCGACCCCGCACCGCGTGGTGCGTTGCTCTCCCGAAAGGAAAACCGTTGACCGAAGCAGATTTCCTGCAACTGCCCGATCTCGCCGCGCGATCGCTGGGCGGGGCCGTCGTGTTCGCGAACGACGAGTTCTTCGCGAGTCGCGAGAATCTGATCTCGCCGGGTGCACCCGATTTCGATCCGTCCGAGTTCGGGCACAAGGGAAAGGTGTACGACGGGTGGGAGACCCGGCGTCGCCGCGAACCCGGGCACGACTTCGCGGTGGTCCGGCTCGGCGTTCCCGGTGTCGTCGAGGGCGTCGTGATCGACACCGCCTGGTTCACGGGCAACTACCCGCCCTTCGCGTCCGTCGACGGGGTGGACCTCGTCGGCTACCCGACCGATCAGGAGTTGCTGGACGCGCCGTGGGAACCGGTCCTCGAGCGCGTGGCCCTGAAGGGCGACACCGCGAACGCCTTCGCGGTGGACGACGATCGGCGCTGGACGCACCTGCGCCTGAACATCTTTCCCGACGGCGGTGTGGCCCGCTTCCGGGTGCACGGGCATGCGCGCCCGGACCCGGCCTTCCTCACGGGCACGATCGATCTCGCAGCCCTCGAGAACGGTGGCGACGTCGTCGCGTGCTCGAACCGTTTCTATTCGTCGCCGCGCAACATCATCGGCCTCGGTCGCTCGCGGCACATGGGGGAGGGCTGGGAGAACGCCCGGCGCCGCGACGACGGCAACGACTACGTGGTGATCCGTCTCGCCGGGCCGGGCTGCGTCGACCACGTCGAGATCGACACCTCCTATTTCGTCGGCAACGCACCGGGAGCGGCGCGCCTGAGCGGAATCCCCAGCGGGGACGCGATGTCCGACGAATCGTCCTGGGTCGAACTCGTCCCGCGGACCGCACTGCTGCCGGACTGCCGGCACCGTTTCCGCGTCGATTCGCCGACGCCGGTGGAGTTCGTGCGGCTCGACGTCTATCCCGACGGTGGCATCGCCCGTCTGCGCGTGAACGGTCGACTGACCTAGCTCCGATGCGGGTGCGGTGAGCGGTTTCTTACCCGCGCGAAACACGATGACTCGAGCCCGAAAACTTCGGCCCCCAAGCTGTATCCGGCACCGTATACAGCACTGCATCCGAAATGGGAGCGATCACATGACCTCACCGCACCCCGTCGACGCGCGACTACCGTTCCTCCGGCAGTTCGCGTTCGGCCTCCAGCATGTCCTGATCATGTACACCGGATGCATCACCGTTCCGCTGGTCTTCGGCGCGGCCGTCGGACTCGACCGCGACACCATCGCGATGCTCATCAGCGCCGACCTGCTGATCGCCGGTCTGATCACCATCGTCCAGAGCCTCGGTGTCGGCAAACTCGTCGGTGTCCGCCTACCCATCGTCTGCGGTGCGACCTTCGCCGGCCTGACGCCGATGATCCTCATCGCGAAGGAATACGGCCTGCAGGCCGTCTACGGCTCCATGCTGATCGGCGGCATCGTCGGTCTCGCCCTGGCCTGGCCGTTCGCCAGGATCATCCGGTTCTTCCCGCCGCTCGTCACCGGTGTCGTTCTCACCGTCGTCGGGATCTCGCTCATCGGCGTGGCAGGCGGGCTGATCGTCGGCACCGACCCGTCGTCGCCCACCTTCGCCTCGCCCACCAACATCGCCCTGGCCGTGCTCGTGATCGTCGTCGCCGTCGCCTTCCTGTGCCTCGGGCGTGGCATCTGGGCCCAGCTCGGAGTGTTGATCGCCCTTGCCGTCGGCACGGTCGTCGCGGTTCCGCTCGGCCTGATCGACCTCGGCGGCGTGGCGGGCTCGTCGTGGGTGGGTCTGCCCGCTCCCTTCCACTTCGGCGCTCCCGAATTTCCGATCACCGCCGTCGTCGCCATGAGCATCGTCATGGCCGTGGTCTTCGCCGAATCCACCGCGAGCATGCTCGCCGTCGCCGAGATCACCGGTAAGCGCGTCAGCAAGGGCGACATCGCCCGCGGACTCGCCGGTGACGGAGCGTCCGCTGTGCTCGCGGGTGTCTTCAACGCCTTCGTCGACACCGTCTTCACCCAGAACGTCGGTGCGGTGGCCACCACCCGTGTGTACAGCCGCTACGTCACCGCCACGTCGGGTGCGATCCTCGTGGTCCTCGGCGCGCTGCCGAAGGTGAGCTCGGTGGTCGCGGCGCTGCCGAAGCCGGTGGTCGGCGGTGTCGGCCTGATCCTGTTCGCCACCGTCGCCCTCGTAGGCATCAATACGCTGCGCTCGGTGGACCTGTCCGACCGCATCAACTCCACGATCGCCGCCGTCGCAGTGGGTGTGGGTCTGCTGCCCGAACTCGCCGAGGGCATGTTCGAGCGCTTCCCGTCCGCCGCGCAGATCCTGCTCGGCAGCGGCATCACCCTCGCCGCGATCGCGGCGTTCTCGTTGAACCTGCTGTTCAACCACACTCGTCTCGGGACACTGGCTCGCGCGTCCCGGTCCGGCACACCGGCCCCCGTCACCTCGGCCGGTACCACCTCTCCCCACGGAGTTGCCCATGAACCAGTCGCCGTCTGACGCCTTCGTCGTTCCCGCCGTCGACATCGGCCCGTACGTCCGGGCCGGCGAGGAAGCCGAACGCGCTCGTGTCGCCCGTGAGATCGACGAAGCCTGCAGCCGTGTGGGATTCGTCCAGATCCTCGGACACGGCATCCCCGATCCGGTGGTCGACGGCCTCGCCGCCGCCCTCGACGACTTCTTCGGTCTGCCGATGGACGACAAGCAGCAGTACCGGGTGGTCGGCGCGAACCGCGGATACAGCCCGCCGAAGAGCGAGTCGCTGAGCCTGAGCCTCGGCGTCGAATCCGCCAGCCGTATGAACGATTTCTTCGAGGCATACAACGTCGGCGTGGAGGCCCGGTCGTTCCCCCACCTGGACCTGTCGGAGGACGACTACGGAATCAACGTCTGGCCCGACGTCCCCGGCTTCGAGGACCGCGTGCAGACCTATTTCACCGAGGCCTCGCGGGTCGCGCGGACCCTCACCCGGATCTTCGCCGACGCACTCGGGCAGGCCCCCGACTACTTCGAACGGCTCACCGACCACTCGATCGATGTGCTGCGCATGAACAACTACGCGCTGCCCGAGGGCACCGTCGACCTCGACGGCGACCTCACCGGCATGGGCGAGCACACCGACTTCGGGATCGTCACCGTGCTGTGGGCCGACCGGGTCGCAGGGCTGCAGGTGCTCGGCTCCGACGGCATCTGGCACGACGTCGAACCGCTGCCCGGAGCCCTACTGGTCAATCTCGGTGATCTCACCGCCCGCATCACCGACGACCGGTGGATGTCGACGCTGCACCGCGTGAAGCCGCCGATCGTCGACGGCAGGATCCGGCGCCGTCGTTCGGTGGCGTTCTTCCACGACGGCAACGTCGACGCGGTGGTCTCCACCCTGCCCGAGTATGCGGGCCCGGAACCCTACGAACCCATCCTGATCCGCGACCACATCAAGGCGAAGCTCGCCGGGTCGCGGCACGGCAAGGCCAACACCGCCGCAGTACGGGAAGCCGCCCGTGTGCTGGCGGCGACGGGGGAGAACCGCGCGTGAGTCATATCGTGCTCGTGCACGGCGCCTGGGCCGGAAGCTGGGTGTGGGACACGCTGCTCGAACCGCTCCGCCGGGCCGGGCACGTCCCACACCCGCTCGCGCTTCCCGGTGTCGGATCATGGGGCGCCGACGACGTGACGCTCGACGACGTCGCCGCGGTCGTGGCCGACCACGTTGCCGGACTGGATGGCCCGGTGATCCTCGTCGGTCATTCCGGTGGCGGCATCGTCGTCACGCAGGTCGCGGAGATGCTGCCGGAGCGCGTCGCCAGGGTCGCCTACGTGGCGGGGATGATGCTTCCGTCCGGGGCCGACTTCGGGATGCTGTGCGACGGCATCGGTCTCGACGCGCCGGTGGGTATCTCACGCTGGCTCGAACCCACCGAGGACGGTCGCGGGACGGTCGTGCCCCCGGAGGCCGGCGCGGCGGTGTTCTTCCACGAGGCGGATTCGACCGACGCGATCGGAGCCGCACGCCGACTCGTGCCACAACTCGAAACCGCCCGGCTCATGGCACCCACCTGGACGCCGGAACGATTCGGCAGCCTGCCACGCCTGTACATCGAAGCGACACTGGATCGTTCGGTTCCGCTCGTCACCCAGCGGGAGATGCAACGCCTCACCCCGGGTGCGCAGGTCGTGTCGCTCGAGTCCGACCACGCACCACAGCTGTCCGCCCGCGACGACCTCGCGGCGGCGCTGGTGGAGTGGTGCGCGGAGCGCGTCCGAACATAGGCCGGATCTGTCGAACGAGACCGACGTCGTGTGCGAAATCCGTCGGGAAATCGCACACAACGTCGGTCTCGTTCGGCCTATCGGATGGTCTCGGGGTCAGTCGCCGCCCTTGTACTCGACCTCGAACTCACCGGCCATGATCTTCTCGCGGTACTCCTCGAACAGCGCCATCGCCTCGGGCGAGATCTTGTCGACGAAGGCCGGATTGATGACCACGTCCAGACCGCCCTCGGTGATGTCCACCTCGTAGTACTTCGCCGGGTCGACGTTGCCGGCCTCGACGTCGGCGATCATCGCGCGGAGGACCTCGTCGAGATTCCACACGACGGATGAGACGACGTTCTCGGGTGCCAGCGGGGTCTGATCCATTGTGTAGCCGGCGACGCCGACACCACGCTGCTTGGCACCCTCGATGGTGGCCGCGTCGACGCCGCACGTGGAGAACTGGTCGGCGCCCTGGTCGACGAGGGCGTTGACGGCCTCGAGAGTCTGGGCCGCCGCGTCGGACCATCCGCCGATGTAGGACGGACGCAACTGGATCTCGCCGGGGCCCTTGTAGGTCAGGCGGGCACCGTCGGCGAACGCCTCGATCTGGGCCTTGCACACCGGGATCTCGAAACCGGCGGTGCCGGCGAGGATGCCGGTCTTCGTCAGGTCGCCGGCGAGGATGCCGGTAAGAAATGAACCCTGGTAGAACGGCTGGCTGTAGTCGGCGAGGTTGGCGGTGATGTCGCCGAAGCCGCCGGGATAGGCGAACAGCACGTCGGGGTAGTCGGCGATGATGCCCTTGATGGGTTCGCCGTAGTTGAACGAGTGGCCGACGATGAGCTCGTTGCCGTCCTCCGCGAGATCGGTGACGATCTGGGCGATCTGCTCCGAGGTCGCGCCCGAATCCTGCTGCACGACCGTCAGATCGATGAGGCCTTCCACTTCGAGCTTCTCGGCGCCCTCGACCATGCCCTGATTCCAGCCGACGTCGTTGACCGGACCCGAAGTGATGATCGCGGCCTTGACGACCCCGTCGGCCGAGCCGCTCCCACCGGAGTCGGAACTCGAACACCCGGTCACGGCGGCTCCGACGACGGCGGCGGCCGCCACAGCGGTACCCAATTTCTTCACGTGGTTCTCCTCGGGGAAGGGAGGGCTCGCGACTACGAGCCCCATGACTGACGGGAAAGCTGACGGGAAAGCTATTTCGCGGGGACGAACGGGACGCCGAGCGCCTTCGGGGAATTGCTGCGCGAGAACCACACGGTGGTGGCGATGACCGCGAGCAGCGTCACGGCGTACGGCATGGCCTGGAACAGCTCGTACGGCACCGACGTGGCCTGCCCACCCGAGGCGGCCTGCACGCGCAACTGGAAGGCGTCGACGAGACCGAACATGAAGCCACCGGCGATGGCGCCGAGCGGATTCCACCGCGCGAGGATGACGACACCGAGCGCGATCCAGCCGCGACCACCGGTGATGCCGTCCTGGAAGAAACCCAGACCGTCGATGACGAGCGCGCCGGCCATGCCCGCTGCGGCCCCGGAGATCAGCAGCGTGCTCCACCGGGTGCGGGGGACGGAGACACCGACCGAGTCGGCGGCCTCGGGGCTCTCACCGGCCGCGCGGATCGACAGGCCGAAAGCCGTGCGGGTGAGTACCCACCACAGGACGACGACCAGCGCGAGCGCGAGGTAGACGAGCGGCGACTGTGAGAACACGATCGGGCCGAGCGCCGGCAGGTCGGACAGCACCGGAAGATCGAGGGGCGTGGTGCCCTGGATGCGCGGCGGTGTGCCGGTCACGCCGAACACCTGCAGGTACAGGAAGGACGCGAGTCCGGTCCCGAGGATCACCACCGAGATGCCCGTGATGATCTGGTCGACGGCCATCGTGATCGTCAGATAGCCGACGATCGCGGCGATCACCAGGCCTGCAGCGGCACCGGTGGCGGCGCCGAGCATCGGTTGCCCGGTGTAGTACACCGTCACGAACGCGATGATCGCACCGACCATCATCTGCCCCTCGATGCCGAGGTTCATCAGCCCCGAGCGCTCGGCGAGGCACGCGCCGGCGGCGGCGAGGATGATCGGCACCGCCAGGCGCAGCGCGGCGGTGAACAGCGGGACGAGCGCACCGGCGCCCAGGACATCGGACCAGTTCATCGGGCACGCTCCACGATTCGGTTGGCGAGCAGCACCGTCACGATCATCACTGCCTGGACGACGGTGCCGATGGACGCGGGGATCTCCTGGGTGCGCTGCACCGCCTGGCTACCGAGGGTGAGCCCGGAGACCAGCGCCGCGGCAAGGACGATGCCGAACGGATTGCGGCGCCCGAGCAACGCCACCACGATCGCGGTGAACCCGATCCCGGACGAAATCGCCAGGGACAGGCGGAACTCGCTGCCCAGCAACATGATCGCTCCGGCGATACCGCCGAGGGAACCGCTGATCAGAGCGGAGGTGACCACGGTGCGGGCGACGGAGATGCCGTTGGCCTCGGCGACGCTCGGGCTCTCGCCGACGATCTGCGACGCGAAACCGAACCGGGTCGAGCGCATGAGCCACCACACCAGCGGAACGGCCGCGATCGCGACGAACACACCGATGTGGATGCGGGTGCCGGGGATGGTCGCGAGCGCTGCCCAGTCGGGGATGCGCTCGGACTCGGGGGTGAAACCGTTGGGGTTGGCGAGGGGTTTGCGCACCGCCCACGCCAGTGTGTAGAAGACGAGGTAGTTGAGCATGAGCGACGAGATGATCTCGTTGACCCCGAGCCGCGCCTTCAGCACACCCGCGATGCCGCCGATGCACGCACCTGCGGCCGCGGCGGTGACGGCGACGATCGGGATCGCGATCCAGCTCGTCCCCAGCGGCATGCTCAGCACCACGGCCGTGGCGGTGATGGCGCCGACGTCGTAGTGTCCCTGCGCGCCGATGGTGATGAAGCCGGTGCGGTACGCGATCGCGTAGCCGAGCCCCATGAGCACGAGCGGCGTCATACCGGTGAGCAGGCGACCGAGCTGCGTGTCGCCGCCGAGTGCAGCGTCGAGCATTGTCGCGTAGGCCTGCCCCGGATCACCGCCCGCGAGGACGATGAGGATCCCACCCGCCGCGAGGCCGACGGCGACGGCGAGCAACGGCACCCCGATGGTGGTCGCGAGGCCCCGGATCCGCGACGCGGTGGGCGGCTCGGGTGGCGTCGTCACCGGTGGGCTGAGTGTGGCGGTCATGCTGCGGCCTCCTGGAATCCGCCCATGGCCGAGCCGAGGGCTTCGCGGTCGAACGGGCCTTCGTCGAACTCGGCGACGATCCGTCCGCGGTAGAGCACGACGATCCGGTCGGCGAGGCTGCAGATCTCGTCGAGATCGGACGAGATGAGCAGGATCGCGGCGCCCCGGGAGCGGTGTTCGACGAGGGTGTCCCACACGAATTCGGTGGCACCGATGTCGAGACCGCGGGTGGGCTGGGCGACGACGAGGACGTCGGGCTCACCGTCGAGGACCCGACCGAGCACCACGCGCTGCGCGTGCCCACCGGACAGGGTGCCGGCGAGCGTGCGCGGGCTCTGGGCCTTGACCGACAGTGCGGCGATGATGCGCTCGGCGCGTTCACGGACGGCGGTCCGCGACAGGCGTCCCCAGCGACGCGCGAGCGGGGGATCGGTGTAGCTGTCGATCGCGAGATTGGTATCGATCCCCAGCGACTTGATCAGTCCTCGGGTGTAGCGGTCGGCGGGGACGATGCCGACACCGGCCTCGCGCATCGCGCGGGGGGACGAGGCGTCGATCTCGCGTTCGGCGACGACGACCGCGCCGGTGGAGTCGGGGGCGAGCCCGGACAGGACGTCCTCGAGGGCGGACTGACCGTTGCCCTCGACTCCGGCGACGGCGACGAGCTGCCCGGATGCGACCCGGAGGGTCACGTCGTGCAACTGATCGGGGACGGACACGCCGACCAGTTCGAGCTTCCGGCTCCCGGCCGGTTCGGTGGCCGCGCGGCAGATGCCCAGTCCGACCTCGCGGCCGACCATGTCGCGGGCGAGTTCGGCGGTGGTGACGCTCTCGGCGCCGTCTCCGCGGATGGGGCGTTCGGCGACGAGCTGCCCTCCTCGCAGCACACCGACCCGGTCGGCGGCCTCGAGGACCTCCTCCAGATGGTGGGTGATGAGCACGATCCCGACGCCGCGTTCGGTGGCGAGTCGGCGGACCTGTGCGAGCAGTGAATGCACCTCGGCCGGGGCGAGATTCGCGGTCGGTTCGTCGAGCAGCAGGTAACCGGCGCCCAGGTGCAGGGCACGCAGGATCTCGACGCGCTGCTGCTCGCCGACCGACAGGTTCTCCACGCGTGCGGTGGGGTCGCAGGCGAGACCGGTGTCTTCGGCGAGGGCGGCGATCTCAGCCTCTGCGCGCCGCAGACGTTTCCGGCCGATCACTCCGGGGGACCGGCCGAGCAGGAAGTTCTCGGCGACCGTCATGCTCGGCACGAGCATGAAGTGCTGGTGGACCATGGCGATCCGCTCCCGGCCTCCGTTGGTGAGCGACTTTCCGTCCACCGCAATGGAACCGGAGTCCGGCGGGAGCAACCCGGTGAGGATGCGCATCAGGGTCGACTTGCCGGCGCCGTTCTCGCCGAGCAGCGCGTAGACCTCGCCGGGCCGCACATGCAACGACACGTCGCGCAGGACGGTGTTCTCACCGAAGGACCGGTGGATACCACGCATCACGACGCCCTCGGCGGAAACCGATTCTGTCGCTCCCGCGGCGGTGGTGATGCTCGCGGGCGAAGTTGCTGTCACCATACGGTGGGACCTTCCGAGTAATCGCTCTGTGTTAAGTCGAGACGATCCAGGTTCGTAATTGAGCGGCCGTGTCCGATTCATGACGATTGTGTTTCGGGCGGCGGGAGGAGATGAATTTCGTGATGCCGACGGAGAGTGCAGTGCCGGAACAGGATCGCGTCGCCAGGGTGGGCAGCGTCATCCGCTCCGTTCGCAGGCAGGAGGGCCTCACCGCGCGGGCGCTGGCCTCGCGCGCCGGGGTCAGTCAGGCGTTCCTCAGCCAGGTCGAACGGGGCCTCAACGCGCCCTCGCTCGCGACGCTGTACAGGATCGCCGACGCGCTCGGACGGTCGCCGTCGGACTTCCTCGATCCGGCTCCTGTCGACGACGTACTGGTCGTGCGTGCCGAGGGACGTCTCGCGCGGGCGGTGACGGGAACCCCTGCTGCACCGGTGACCTGGATGGCCCGCGGCAACAGAGCGATCGCCGAGGTGTACCAGTACGAGATCGGTCCGGACGACGACATCGCCGGTTGGTTCCGCCGCTCGGACGATCTCGTGCTGGTGATGAC
The DNA here is from genome assembly GCF_035918275.1 of Rhodococcus sp. PD04. Classification (NCBI taxonomy): domain Bacteria; kingdom Bacillati; phylum Actinomycetota; class Actinomycetes; order Mycobacteriales; family Nocardiaceae; genus Rhodococcus; species Rhodococcus sp. PD04. The sequence goes on from NZ_CP142143.1 coordinate 1,360,416, forward strand.
CGGCGGACGGCTCGAGGTGGAGGTACGCGGGCGCCCCGCGGTCGAGCTCGCGGAGGGGGACTGCCTGTTCGCCGCGGCGGGGACCGAGATGCAGTGGCGCCATCGGGGTTCGGAGACGGCGCGTCTGGTGTTGTGCGTCGGTACGCGGCCCGAGAATCCGTAACACGGTCCTCACCGCACCGAGACGGATCCGCAGTATCGCAGGAATTAACTCAGAGCGATCATCCGTCCGCTCTGTCCAGGAGTCACCCATGGAATCCCTGCCCCTCATCGATCTGCGTCCGCTGCGCGACGGGAGTGATCCGCGTGCCGTCGCCGACGCGCTCGACGCTGCGTGTACCGACCTCGGGTTCTTCGTCGTCACCGGTCACGGACTCGACCCCGACCTCCGCGCGGCGACGATGGAGCAGGCGCGGCGCTTCTTCGCGCTGCCCTTCGCGGAGAAGATGGAGATCGCGATCGCGAAATCCACCTGCCACAGCGGATACGTTCCGCCGAAGACCGAGACACTCGACCCCGTCGTCGGAGCCGACGGCAAGGAGGCCTTCGACATCACCACCGACCGCGCGGCGGATCATCCCGAGGTGGTCGCGGGCACGCCGCTGCACGGTCCGGCGCAGTGGCCGGCCTCGCTGATGCCCGACTTCAAGAGTGTCGCCGACGAGTACGCGAAGGCGTGCCTGGACATCAACGCCCACCTCATGCGCGGTCTCGCACTCGCTCTCGGTCTTGACACCGACGCCTTCGTGCCGATGTTCACCGACCCGCTCGCGTCGCTCCGTATGCTGCACTACCCACCCGTTCCCGTCGGCGACACCGCACTCGGCATCGCGCCCCACACCGACTACGGCTCGTTGACCCTGCTCGCCCAGGACGACATCGGTGGGCTGCAGGTCGCCGCGCGAGGTGGCGGGTGGATCGACGTGGTGACCCCGCCCGACGCGCTGATCGTCAACCTCGGCGACATGATCGCCCGGTGGACCAACCACCGCTACGTCTCCACCCGTCATCGTGTGCTGAATCCCACGCACGGGCACCGTTATTCGCTGCCCTGTTTCGTCACCCCGGACTACAACGCCGTGATCGAGGCGATCCCGACCTGTGTCGAACCGGGCGCGGAGCCGATCCACCCACCGATCGGGGCCGGCGAGTACCTGCAATCGCGGTTCGAAGCGACGCACGCGTACCTCGGGGCCCCGACCGACGGTCAGATCGACAAGCACACCGTCTTGGTCTCCAAGTAGTTCTCCAGTCCGGCGGCGCCGTTCTCGTAACCCCAGCCGGACTGCTTGTGGCCACCCTTGACCAGTTCGGGGGAGAAGTAGGAGTGGCAGTTGATCCACACGGTGCCGGCGCGGATCGCGTCGGCCACCCTGTGGGCCCGCGACAGATCCGACGTCCACACGCTCGCCGCGAGACCGTAGTCGGTGTCGTTGGCCCAGGTGATCACTTCGTCGGGGTCGTCGAAGGGGGTCACCGTCACGACCGGGCCGAAGATCTCCTCGCGCATCATCGGCAGATCCGGGGCGGCGTCGACCACCACGGTGGGCTCGTAGAAGCTGCCGGTCTCGCCCACCATACGACCACCCGTCACGACCGTGGCCCCCGCGCGGACTCCGTCGTCGACGTAGGACGCCACCGTGTCGCGGTGCCGCAGGCTCACCAGCGGACCCAGATCGGTGTCGTCGTCGAGTCCGTGGCCGAGCCGCAGGGTGTCCGCAGCAGCGGCGAGACCGTCGACGACCTGCTCGTAGACGCGCCGCTCGGCGTAGATCCGGGAACCGGCGACGCACACCTGCCCGCAGTTGGCGAAGATGCCGCGCGTGAGACCGGGGATCGTCAAGGGCAGATCGGTGTCGTCGAAGACGACCGCCGGGGACTTGCCGCCGAGTTCGAGGGTGAGTCGCGAGAGGTTGCGTGCCCCGGCCGAGGCGACGAGCTTCTTCCCGACCTCCGTGGACCCGGTGAACGTCACCTTGTCCACCCCCGAGTGTTCGGCCAGCATGCGTCCGACCTCGCCGCCGCCGGTGAGGATGTTGACGACCCCGTCGGGAATTCCACTCTGCGCGAGCAGTTCCCCGAACCGCAGGGCGGTCAGCGAGGTGTCCTCGGCCGGCTTGAGCACGACGGTGCATCCCGCGGCGAGCGCCGGCGCCAGCTTCATCGCGGCCATGAGCAGCGGCGAGTTCCACGGCACGATTGCGGCCACCACACCGACCGGTTCGCGCACGGTGTGCGCCACGACCTTCCGTCCCGGAGATGCGTAGGTGATCGACGGCGTGACGGTGGTCCCCGTGATCTTCGTGGCCCATCCCGCGTAGTAGCGGAACTGTTCGGCCGCGGAGGGAATCTCGGCGAATCGGGAGGTTGCCCAGGCCTTCCCCTGGTCGAGGGTCTCGAGTTCGGCGAGTTCGTCGGCATGGGCGTCGATGGTCTCGGCGATCCGCCACAACACGCGTGCGCGGGCCGCGGGGGTGCACGATGCCCATTCGTTCTGCAAAGCGCGGCGCGCGGCGGCGACCGCGGTGTCCACCTCGCCGGCTCCCGCCGACGCGAGTGTCGCGAGCGGTACGCCGGTGGCCGGGTCGATCGTCTCGAAGGGTTCGCCGGAACCGGGGACCCACCGGCCGTCGACGAGCAGCGATTTCGTGCCGTCGCGGAGGAAGTCGGCACAGTACCGGGGGAGGGCGGCGGTGATCACGTGTCTGCTCCTCGGGTATGGACGGGACGGAACGGCAGGGCGCCCCAACGCAGTCCCTTGGCCTTGAGCCAGCGCCGGTAGGTGACCGACGAGGCGTCGGCGCGGGTGGGGATCTCGTCGCGCGGATCGAGCGGCAGCAGCAGCGGACGCTGGTTCTCGACGATGATGCGGTCCTGCAGGAAGATCACCTGCTCGAACTGCACCAGCTCGGTGTGCGTGGAATCCGGGTCGACGAGGTACATCACCGGCTGTGCGCGGCACAGGGTTTCGTCGATCGGCTGGATGAACAGGGCGATCGCGTCGAGACGGGTGGGATCGGAGGGCGAGACCCGGTAGAGTATCACCTGATACGGATTCGGGACGCGGTAGGTCAGCTGTGCGAACGTGCCCTCGGAGGCCGCGGAGATCTGCGGCTGGAAGAACGTGCAGTCGGTGGCCCACACCTCGTCGGTCTCCCGGCGGATCTCCCACTTGTAGCGTGCGACCTCCGTGGCGGCCTCGCCGCCGAGGATGCCGGTGTGCACGAACGGGAAGTGCGCCATGTCGAGGAAGTTCTCGACCACCCGGCCGGGGGACGACCGGAGCGTGACCCACCCGCACGGCACGTAGCGCCGGTCGGGTTCGTCGGCCTCGTCGATGGGGAAGACGTCCTTCTCGGGGGTGCCGAGCGTGGTCCACACGAACCCGTATCGGCGTTGCACGGGAAGCACGGCGTCGCCGTCGTGCACCGTCGGTTCGCCGTCGGCGTCGACGCTGCACTCGATGTCGGCGCCGAGCAGGCGGGTGCGCACGACGGCCTCGGCGACCTCCTGTTCGGAACAGACCGGATACCACTGGTTCAGCACGACCGGGTCGTCGCAGCGTGTGGTGATGCTGGTCGTCACGACAGTCTCCTCTCGGTTCCGGTGATCAGCGCGGCCGCGCGCTCGGCGAGGGCGATCACGGGGGCGTTGGTGTTGCACGACGGGAGCACCGGGATGACGGAGGCGTCGACGACGCGCAGTCCGTCCACGCCGTGGACGCGCAGGTCCGGGTCGACGACGGCGTCGGGTCCCACGCCCATCGCGCACGTGCCGCCCGTGTGGAAGAAGGTCGCGCAACTCGCGCGGACGAAGGCCTCGGCGTCGGCGCGGCCGGGACGACGGTCCGGTGCAACGGGTGCCTCGACCAGATCCTGCAAGGCGGAGGTCTCGGCGAGGTCGAAGATGCGGTCGAGGCCGGCGACGAGGGCGTCGAGGTCGCGGGGATCGGACAGATAGCGCGGATCGATGATCGGTGCTGTGCCCGGATCCGCGGACCGCAGCGTCAGCTGTCCGACGCTGTAGGAACGCATGAGACCCGGGGAGATCGCGAAGACGTCGCCGGTGACGTCGTAGCGTGCGGCCACCTCCGGGGTGGCGTGCGCACCCTGGACGACGAAGGCGTGCAGATCGGGTAGGTCCAGCGACGGGTCCGAGCGCCAGTTCAGGATTGCCCCGCCGCCGTTGTCGCGGGCCGGTCCGAGTGGGTTGCGGGCCCGGAAGTTCACACCCATGAGCAGGGGGTGGTCCTGGAGGTTGCGTCCGACACCGGGAAGTGCGGTGTGGACAGGGATTCCGTGTTCCTGCAGGTGCGCGGGATCGCCGATCCCGGAGAGCAGCAGCAGGTGCGGGCTCGAGATCGCCCCGGCGCAGAGCAGGACTTCGGTGTCGGCACGGACCACGGTGTCCGTGCCTTCACTGCCGTACCGCACACCGACACACCGGTCGCCGTCGAACACCAACCCCGACACCGTGACGTCGGTGCGCACGGTGAGATTGGGCCGGGTCCGCGCCGGATCGAGATAGGCACGGGCCGTGCTGACGCGATGGCCGTCGTCGATCGTGAGGTTCGCCAAGGAGGCGCCCTCGATGTCCGGTCCGTTGCAGTCGTCGAGCACGGCCATGCCGAGTTCGGCTGCGGCGTCGAGCAATCCGGCGGCGATGGGATGAGGGTCGGTGGGTCGGGTGATGCGCACCGGGCCTCCGGCGCCGCGGAAGGCGGTGGCGCCGCCCTCCCAGTCCTCGGCACGGCGGAACCAGGAGAGCAGCGACGCGAAGTTCCAGCCCTTCGCGCCGGCGGTCTCCCACGCGTCGTAGTCCGAGGGGTGCCCGCGATACCAGAGCATCGCGTTGAGGCTGCTCGATCCGCCGAGAACCCGGCCGCGGGGGATGGGCACGGCGCGACCGTCGAGCAACGGGTTGGGCGCGTAGCTGTGCCCCCAGTCGTAGTCGCCGCCGAGCAGTCCCGCCCAGGTCGCCGGCGCGTCGATCGAGGGGAGGCCGGCGTGGTCCGGTCCTGCCTCGAGGAGCAGCACGGTGGTGTCGGGATCCTCGGTCAGGCGGGCGGCGAGGACGCACCCCGCCGACCCGCCACCGACGACGACGTAGTCGAATCCGTCAGTTGTGTTCACTGGGACCCATGATGGTGATGCCCTCCGTCGCCTCCACGTGGCGAACGAAGATGTACTTGTCCTCCCGGCCGTCGCTGTGCTTGCGCTTGATGCCCGGCTGCACGACGCTCGAGACCTTCGCGACGAGCACGTACGGCTCGTCGGCGGACAACCCTGCGACGCAGTGCTTGTCGAACTCTTCGAGGGTCTCCGCGGTGTAGGCCTTCTCGATTCCCGCTCCGCGGGCGATCGCGGCGATGTCGACCTTGCCCTTCGCCGTGTGGGTCGGTGGCCCACCGATGGACTGGTAGCACTCGTTGTCCCACACCACCGTGAACAGGTTGCGGGGCTGCTCGTTGGCGAGGGTTGCGAGGATGCCGAGGTTGAACAGCATGCCGCCGTCGGTGTCGAGCGAGACGATGCGGCGGTGGGGCAGGCCCACCGCGAGACCGAACGCCTGCGGGGTCACGCAGCCGAGCTGCTGCTGGAACAGGCTGGCCTCACGCATGTGCGGGGCGGCGTTGTACCACTCGTCGACGCTTGCGCCGAGGGAGAGGATGACGAGTTCGTTCTCGAGCCGGGCGGCGAGTGCCTGCATGCACTCGAATCGGGTCATGCGCATGGTGGTCATCGGACGAGTCCTCCTCCGAGGGCGATGGCGGAATGGTGGTAGGCGGAGTAGGACCACTCGAACGCGTCGTGGATGGCGCGTTCGATCGCGTCCTCCTCCCGCACGATGCGGTACGGGATGCGCAGGGCGTCGAGGATCGGCTCCATCGTGATGCCGTGCGGCACGGCCCACCAGTTGTTCTCGCCGAGTTCGCCGCGGTAGCTCATGAGCATGATCACCGGGATGCCGGCACCGAGGCCCATGCGGGCGAGGGGTTCGACGGACGCACGCAGGCCGGAGTTCTCCATGATGAGTGCGGCACGCTTGCCGGACAGGAAGATTCCGCCGCAGATCGCGGCGCCCTCACCCTCGTTGGTGACCTGGATGGTGCGGATGGTGGGGTGCGCGTCGAGGGCGGGGTAGAGCTCCTTGAACAAGGAGTCGGGCAGGTAGCACACGGTGGTGACGCCGGCCTTCTCCAGGCCGCGGATCACCGCGTCGACGGTGGACTGTTGCATGTGGCGTCCTTTCGGAATGTGGGCAGTCGGAAAGATCAGGGGAAGACGGGGATTCCGGGCATCTCCACGAAACCGGGGAGCTGCTTGATGCGCCGGATCCAGCTGCGCAGGGCCGGGTAGCGGTCGTGGTCGATCCCGATGTCCCGGCTCAGGGCAGCGGCGGGGAACAGGGCGATGTCGGCGACGGTCGGCAGGTCGGCGGCCACCCACGCTTCGTCCGTCGTGCGGGCGGCGAGAAGGTCGTCGAGCGACTGGACCACCGCACGAGCGGCCGTGGTGTCGACGGGATCCGTCGTGTACAGCGACTGTTCGCGGCAGGAATAGAACTGTTCGAGCGGTCCGGTTGCGAAGTCGATCCAGTCGTCGGACGTTGCGGACCATACGGTTCCGTCGGCGAGGTGGACGAGGACATCGACCGAGCCGACGAGCGCCGTCGTTCCGGTCTCGAACACCGGAAGTTCGCCGGTGGGGGTGAGCTCGCGGTAGGGCGATTCGAGATGGGCGCCACCGGGGAACACGTCGACCGGTTGCACCCGATGTTCGACGCCGAGCAGCGCCAGCGCCAGTCGCACCGAGTAGCACCGAGGGTCGAGCGGGAAGTCGTGCAGCACTGGGACGCTCACGAGGCCACCACCTCTCGAGCGGACGACACGGAGTCGCGGAGTTCGTGCAGCCGCAGGACGAGGGCGTTCACGGTGTCGGCCGGGACAATGCCGGCGGCGACGACGTGCACGGCCGTGGTGTGCGCGTCGATCGTCTGGATGCCGGCGATCACGTCGGTTCCGTCGATCATGCCGGTGGCGACGGCACCTGATCGGTCCAGGCCGAGGAGGGAGAGAGCGGTATCCGGATCGCCGTCGATCCACACCGACCGGACCGGGGTGATCGCCGTGTCGGGAACGTCGGGTGCGTCGCCGGCATCGGTGGGTGCCACCCACACGAATCCGGCGCTCTCGACGGTCCGATACTGCTGCGGCTTCACGGTTTTCGGCGGCTCCATCCGTGGGTGGGCAGGGACGTGCCTGCACGCGCCGGCGCCGTCGAACTGCCACCCGTGGTAGAGGCAGACGAGGCGGTCCTTGCGGACGAATCCGAAGGACAGGCGCATGCCGCGGTGCGGGCAACGGTCGGCCCACGCGTGCACGGCGCCGTCGGTGCCGCGCCACAGCGCGACGGAGTCCCCGTCGACGGTGGTGCCGGTCGCGGTGCCGGGCTCGATGTCGCGCGCGAGAGCGACGGGAGTCCAGACGGTCATGGGGTCGGGTTCCTCTCGGTCGAAGTGAGATCGAGGACGACATTGGTGCCGGGGGCGAGGGCGCAGGCCGTTTCGAGGGCGTCGACGAGGTCGGGTTCGCCCTCGGTGCGCAGCTCGATGAGATGCCGGGTCGCCGTGACGACGGTGGCACGTACCTGCAGCAGATCGGCGCGGGCGGCGACGAAGTCCGCCATGGCTCCCGGATCGAATCGTCCTACCAGCGTGAGGGTGGACGAGATCGTGCCGCACATGTCAGCAGTGGGTGCGCCGGCCGTGGAAGGGGCTCGGTGTGGGGGAACATCGCATGGAAACCTCCGGGGACGTGGGGTGCTTCGTCTGCGACGGCCCTCGCGCCCGTCACCGGAGAGTCCTCCTCCGGAGGGGAGCTCCGGATCGTTCACCGGCACTGGGCCGGACGGACATCATCGGTTCGATTCCCGATGTGGTTCAGTACTTTACACAGCGCGGTGGGTCGAAACGACCCCGCTGCATCAACTTCGTGTTACAGCTGCGTTGCGTGTCCGGCCGTACAGCGAACGAGACCGATGTCGTGTGCGAAATCCGGCCGGAAATCGCACACAACACCGGTCTCGACGGGTCGGGGTCACTGCATGAGGCGCCAGATTCGGTCGCGGGAGAGCGGCAGCTCGTGCGGTCGCACCCCGATGGCGTTCCGCACGGCGTTCGCCAACGCCGGGGCCACCGGGTTGAACGGGGCCTCGCTCATCGACTTGGCGCCCATCGGCCCGAGTTCGTCGTAGGTGTCGGCGAAGTAGACCTCGGTACGCGGGACGTCCGCGAACTGCGGAATGTGGTAGTTGCGCAATACATCCGTCGTCACACGACCCGCGTCGTCTGTGATGATCTCCTCGTACATCGACGCACCGAGCGCCTGCGCAGCGCCGCCTTCGATCTGCCCACGGCACTGCTCGGGGTTGAGGACGGTGCCGGCATCGGCGGCCTGGACCGAGCGGAGGATTCGCACCTCACCGGTGCGGATGTCGACGGCGACGCGGAAGGCCTGCACGTTGAACGACAACGACCGCGGCAGACCGCCGTGCCTGCCCTCGGCCCGCAACCGGCCACCTGCGACCTCCAGTAACTCTTCCGGCGTGACGAGACGATCGCCGCACCGCATGCCGTCGACCTGCAGTTCGGCCTGCTCCGGGTCGGTGGCGGTCAGCTCCGCGGCGGCCTTGGCCATCCGGCGTCGCAGTTCGTGGGAGGCTGCCAGCAGGGCCTTCGATGCGACGACCGTGCCCGACGAACCGAACGCGCCGGTGTCGTGGGTGGTGACGTCGGTGTCGGACTGGTGGACGACGATCCGGTCGGGGGTGGTGCCGAGCGCCGTGGCCGCGATCTGGGTGTGGATCGTGGTGGTGCCGTTGCCGAACTCTGCGGTGCCCACCCGGGCGAGATACCGGCCGTCGGGCAGAAGTTCGATCGATGCCTCGGAGATGTGCCCGTTGGGCGGGTTGGTCGCGATCATCGCGAGCGCCATGCCCTCGCCGATCCGCCAGTGATCACCCGTCGGCGCGGGCCGGCCACCGGTGCGCGCCATCGCGCGTTCGGCAAGATCGAGGCACTGGTCGAGTCCGTAGCTGCCGTACGTCAGGTCGGCGCCCTCGGGATGCGCGGCAACCAGCGGGTCTCCCGGCACGATGATGTTGCGGCGCCGGAACTCGTACGGGTTGATGCCGAGCTTTCCGGCGAGTTCGTCCATGGCGGACTCCACGGCGAAGATCACCTGGCCGAGGCCGTAACCGCGGAAGGCGCCCGACGGCCGGTTGTTCGTGTACACGGATTCGGCGTCGACGCGCTTGTTCGGGCACCGGTACACCGCGATCGACTCCGTGCAGCCGTGGAACATCACCCCGGGGGTGTGGTTGCCGTAGGCGCCCGCATCGGCGAGCACGTCGATCGCGAGGGCGGTGAGGACGCCGTCGGCGTCGGCGGCGAGGGTGACGTCGACCCGCATGGGATGCCGGCACGGAGCGACGGTGAGCTGATCGGAGCGGGTGAACTCCCACTGCACCGGGCGTCCCGTCTTCAGGACCGCCGCCGCGACGACGTCCTCAATCAGCATCTCCTGCTTGGCGCCGAAACCGCCGCCCACCCGGGCCGTGTGCACGCGCACCCGGTCCCGGTCGAGTCCGAAGATGTGGCACAGCTCGTCGCGCACCAGGAACGGAACCTGGGTGGAACTGCGGATGACGAGCCGTCCCGTCTCGTCGAGATGCCCTATGGCTCCGTGCGTTTCGAGGTGGGTGTGCTGGACGCGGTGGGTCTGCCAGCGTCCCTGCACCACCACCGCAGCGGAGGCGACCGCCGCGTCGACGTCCCCGCTGCTGCCGTGAATCGCGGCGACGACGTTGCGTCCGGGATCGGCGATGCGCGCGTCGGCGGACTTGTCGGCGTGCAGCAGGGGAGCACCCGGCTGCCGGGCCTCGTCGGGATCGAGGACGAAGGGCAGCTCCTCGTACTCGACGTGGATCGACTCGAGCGCCTGGTGCGCGATCGCCGGGCTTTCGGCGACCACCGCAGCGACCCGCTGTCCCCGGAAGCGCACGACCCGGTCGAACAGGTAGGTGTCGTCGGGATCGTCGTTGCGGTTCTCGTGACGGGCCGTCGAATAGGCGGTGGCCGGGGCGTCGCGGTGGTACAGCACCGCGTGGACACCGGGGAGCGCCTCGGCGGCCGAGGCGTCGACGGAGACGATCCGCGCATGGATGTGGGGGCTGCCGAGGACGGCGATGTGCAGCAGACCCTCGACGGTGGTGTCGAGGGTGTACGGCTCGGTACCGGTGACGACGCGCGTCGCGGCAGGCGCGCGCTGCGAGCGGCCGCACGACGGGCCGTCGACCTGTTCGACGTTGGTGCGCGACCGCAGGGCGTCCTCGATCGAGCGGTAGCCGGTGCACCGGCACAGGTTGCCCTTCAGTCGTTTCGGCAGGTCGTCGAGATCCTCGTCGGTGAAGGTGGACGCGGTGACGATCATGCCGGCGGTACAGAAGCCGCATTGGAAACCGGCGGCGTCGGCGAACTGTTGTTGGACGGGATGCAGGTCGCCGGGGGTGCCCAGACCGGCGACCGTGGTGACCTCGCGACCCTCGACCCGCACGGCCGGGACCACGCAGGAGTGGACGGGTTCGCCGTCGAGCAGGACCGAGCACGCGCCGCAGTCGCCGGCGTCGCAGCCCTTCTTGACCTCGAAGTGTTCGGTCTCGCGCAACAGGGTGCGCAGGCACTGGCCGGGCCGGGGGTCGACGTCGCGTTCGCGGCCGTTGACGGTGAGTTTCACGGCTGAACCTCCGTTTTCGGCAGTGCAGTGTTCGACAGTTCGGTGCGGATCTCTTCGGCGAGAACCGCGGTGACAGCACGCCGCCAGTCGGCGGCGCCGTGCGCATCGGTGTAGTAGCTCGTCGCGGGGATGAGACGGGCCAGTGCGTCGGACAACGCCTGTGTCGACGGGACTTCCGTGAACCGCAGGAGATATGGACGCACCGTCGACGCGGTGATCGACAGCGTGACACTGCCGTCGTCGTCGCGGCGTCCGATCACGACGGCCCCCGAACGTCCCAGCGGAGAGAGGGCGATCTTGCGGAAGACCGTGCGGGAATTCAGAACCCGCAGAGGAATCCGGATGCTCCGCAGGATCTCTCCGGGTGCGAGGGCGTTGGAGGCGACTCCGAGGACGAAGTCGGCCACCGGGATCCGCCGTTCGCCGCCGTCGATCGTCCAGATCACCGCGTCCGCGTCGAGTGCGGTCGCCAGCGAGATCATGGCACCGGCGGGGAAGGACAGGCAGATGTTGCCGCCGACCGTGGCGCGCTTCCAGATCTTCCACGACGCCAACAGTGCCTCGGCGCACTGCCGGAACAGCGGTGCCGCAGTATGTTCCGTCTCGTCCGAGAGTGCGGCCATCTGTTCGACCGTGCAGGTCGCGGCGATCTCCAGGGCATCGGGATGCCGGGTCACCGCGGGCCAGTCGAGACCGGACAGGTCCACGAGTCGGTGCAGGTGCGGTTGCGGTTCGGAGAACAGCCAGGTGCCGCCGCCGAGCGGGGCCGCGCCCTTCTCGAAGGTCAGATCGGCGCGGTCGCGGGCGATGTCGTAGGCGGTGATGTTGTGCAGATCCATCGCCTTCACCCCGCCTTGGCGACCAGCGCGGCGTGTTCCGCCGCGACCTGCCGTGCCACGACGTTCTCGTCGACGGTGCGGACCTCGTCGCGGACGACCACCTCGCGGCCGTTGATCAACAGCAGTTCGAGAGGAGGTGTGCTGCCGAGGACGAGGGCCGCGACCGGGTCGGCGATGCCGGAGTGGGCGAGGCCGTCGATCCGCCACAACGCCAGATCGGCGAGCTTGCCGGGCTCGATCGATCCGATCTCGTCCTCGCGTCCGAGGACCCGGGCGCCGCCGATGGTGGCGAGTTCGAGGCTCTGCCGCACCGTCATGGCGCGGGGGCCGCTGCGGGCACGGGCGAACAGTGCGGCGTGGTGGGCCTCTTCGAGCATGCAGCACGACTCGTTGCTCGCGGCACCGTCAACGCCGAGGCCGAGCGGCACGCCCGCGGCGTAGAGGTCGGCGGCGCGGGCGATGCCGGCACCGAGCCGGGCGTTCGAGGTGGGGCAGTGGGCCGCACCCGTACCCGACGCGGCGAGCACACCGATGTCACGGTCGTCGAGGTGCACGGCGTGCGCGTACCAGACGTCGGGTCCGGTCCAGCCCAGCGACTCCATGTACTGCACGGGCTTGCATCCGAACTTCTCGAGGCAGAAGTCCTCCTCGTCGAGGGTCTCGGCGAGATGGGTGTGCAGCCGCACCCCGAGATCGCGGGCGAGCAGTGCGGACTGCTTCAGCAGCTCACCGGTCACCGAGAACGGTGAGCACGGCGCGAGCGCGACCCGCAACATCGAATCGAACGACGGATCGTGCCAGCGGTCGACGGCCTCACGGCTGCCCTCGAGGATCGCGTCGATGTCCTCGACGATGTGATCGGGCGGCAGACCCCCGGCGCTCGCACCGAGGTCCATCGACCCGCGGCAGGGATGGAAGCGGATACCGACCTCGGCCGCTGCGGCGATCTCCGCGCCGAAGACGTCACCGCCCTCGCGGGGCACGACGTAGTGGTGGTCGGTGCTGGTCGTGCATCCGGTGCGCACCAGATGCGCGAGTGCGCCCTTGGCCGCGACGTGCACGGCGTCGGCGTCGATGCCACCCCAGACTGGATAGAGGGTGGTGAGCCATTCGAACAGGGTGTGGTCGGCGGCGAGCCCACGAGTGATCCATTGGTACAGGTGGTGGTGGGTATTGATCAGACCGGGGGTGAGCACGCACCCGGTGCCGTCGACGATCTGCGCATCGTCGTAGCCGGTCGGTTCGCCCGACCCGACCGCGACGATCCGGTTGCCGGAGACGACGACATAACCGTCGCGGTGTTCGGCGCGAGCGGCGTCCATGCTCACCACGTGTGCGCCGCGGATGACGAGCGGCCGGGTGGTGGGATGCGCGTGCATAGTCGACTCCTCGGATCGTCGGGAGTCTTCAGTCAACTGCGCCGAACAGATGTACCTCTGCGGCAGCACGCACGAAACACCTCGGAAATCCGCGGCTCGTACTGTGCGATCGTCCAAGACCGTCACCAGGAGGTGAACATCGTGCTTCTTCGAGATGTGGTGGAGGCGCCGGGGCTCGGAATCGGTGTACTGCACGGCGACGCGGAGGCCCTGAGCCGTCCCGTGCTGCGCGCGTGCACCACCGACATGCCCGACCCCACGCGCTACGTCAGCGCAGGCTCGCTCGTGTTCACCGGCCTGGTGTGGCGGCGCTCCGCCGAGGACTCCGACCTGTTCGTCAAACGGCTCGTCCGAGCGGGGGTGACGGCGATGGCCGCCGGCGAGGCCCTGCACGGCCGCGTACCCGACGACGTGGTCGAGGCGTGTGCACGACACCGCATGCCGCTGCTGGTCGTGCCCGACGAGATGCCGTTCAGCCGGGTCATCGAGTACATGACCGGGCAGATGGCCGGGGCCCGGATGGATCGTCTGCAGACGGGACTGGCGCGGCAGCGGCAATGGCTCGCCGCCGTCGCCGACGGTCGGAGTGTGGGGGAGCTGCTCGACGGACTCGCGCAGCAGCTCGGGGTGGAATCGGCGCTGATCACCTCCACGGGAGTGACCGTCGCGGGAGGCGCCGAGCTCGACGAGACCGAACTCGACCGGATCACCGCAGCCGCGCTGACCGCCGACCGCTTTCCACTGCGGCTCGCGGGCGACCTCACCGTCCTGCCGGTGGGACGCGGACTGACGGACCGGATCGACGCGTGGTTCCTGGTGATCCGGCACGACGAGAGCGGACCGGAGTGCGTCGAGGCGTTCTCCGAGCTCGCCGCGGTGGTCGCTCTCGATCGGATCCGGCGCGACGAACGGCGCCGGGTGGCATGGGAGATCACCGACCGGACCCCGACCGTGCGCGCTGCGGACTCGCGGGTCGCGGTGGTGGCCGAGGCCGAGGGCCGGATCTCGTCGGACGTCCTGCGCGGTCTCGTCGAGGACGTCCTGGACGGAGCGGTCACGTCGATCGACGCGGCGAACAGGGTGGTCGCCCCGGCGATCGGCAGCGACGTCGATGTGGCACGGCTGTTGAGCCGACGCCTCGGGCGTCTCGCGCCGGCGTTGCGCGGCGACCGGATGTTCGTCGGTGTCGGCGGGCAGAGTTCCGACGACGACCCGGCGGGCGCGGTCCGCGCGGCATCGTCGGCATGCGCTGCAGCACACAATGATCCGGGTCCGGTGTCGGTGCGACGCGCCGAACTCGATTCGGCGCTCGACCTGTTGTCGACCCTGCCCGACGAACTGCGGCGTGCCTACGCCGACCGGCTGCTCGGGGATGTCGTCGAACACGACCGGCGCACCGATGCGGGTCTGCTCGCGACCCTCGAGGCATTCCTCGACTGCGACGGATCGTGGCGGCGCACGGCCGATCGACTGCACGTGCACCTGAACACGGTCCGCTACCGCATCGGACGGGTCGAAGCGCTCACCGGGCGTTCCCTCGCGCGCACCGGTGACCGCTTCGACCTGTATCTCGCGCTGCGTTCCTTGGAACCCGCGCTCGCGTGAGCGACATCCGTCGTGGCCGCGTGAGCGACATCCGTTGTCGCGCCGCGTGAGCGGTCACATGATGCCGGTGTAGGGCTCCCAGGCGATGCCGGCATCGGGGGCGTCCTCGCGCAGCACGCTCGCTTGGATGAGTCCGTAGGGCCGGTCGTCGGCGTGGAAGACCTCACCGGCGTTCTCGACTCCGAAACGTGCCAGGTCGTAGAGGAAGTGGTGCTTGTTCGGTGCGGACAGGCGGATCTCGGCGATCGATGGGTACCGCTCGAGCACGGCGCGGCCGATCTCGTACAGGCTCTGCTGCAGGGCCTTCGAATGGAGGTTCGCGAACACCTCGAGGAGGGTGGCGCGCACGCCCGCGTACACGGTGTCCCAGTCCACGTCGGTCGACGCGAACCGCCAGCGCGCCTGGAGACTCGTCGCCATGATGCGATCCTCCGCCGGTTCGAGAACCGTGTACGGGTCGGTGAGGAAGCCCTGGAACTCCGAGCCGGTGGACTTGAGGACGACGAGATCCTTCAGACCGCCGACCACCCATTCGCGTCGGTCGGTCCCGGTGCCCTCGACGGTGATCGCGGCGGTGCGGACCTCGGATCCCTTGCGCGTCCAGGTGTGGTCGTGCTCGGCACCGTCGACGACGACCCGCTCCCAGGCGTACTCCTCGATCTCGATGCGCGCGGAGCGGACGGGTTCGACGTCGTCGACGAAATGCCGCGCGAGCGCGAGACCGTACTCCTCGATGAACTCGACGCCCTTCTCCTTGGCGTAGGAGTAGATGGTCTGCTTCTGACTGTCGGTGGGCAGCACCGTGCCCTGATCACCCTCGAGATGCGCGGCGTCGAAATCGCCGTGCAGGCAGGACGAGACGTTCAGGTCGCGGATCTCGTGCCGGTCGGTGTCACGCACGATGCGCACCACCCGGTTCTCGGCCTTGCCGTAGCGGTGCGGTCCGAGGACGATCTTGCCGGTCAGTTCGGTCATGGTGGTCAGCTCCCGCGGTAGGTGGAATACGAATAGGGCGACAGGAGGAGCGGCACGTGGAAGTGGCTGCTGCCTTTCGGGATGCGGAAGGTGACGGTCACCTCCGGATAGAAGGACGCGACTTCGCGGCGCGAGAACCAGTCGCCGGTGGCGAAGGTCAGGTGGTAGGTGCCCTCGGGCAATGGATCGGTGAAACCGGTGAGGCGGCCGTCGTCGTCGGTGACGCCGGCGCCCAGCGAGGTTCCGTGCGTGTCGGTGAGGGTGACGTGCAACCCCACCGCGGGTGCACCGGCCGTCGCGTCGAGGACGTGGGTACTCAGGGTGTTCATGCGCGGCTCCCTGCGGTCTCGATGACGATCCGCTCGAGGCGGAGCCGGGTGATCTCGGCGAGCGCCGCACGCATCTCGGCCTTCTCGCTCTCCGGGTCGTTGCCGAGGCGACGTTCGAGGATCTCCAGCAGTTCCGGCGCCGTGCGGCCGGCGGCGCGGACGAGGTAGACGTGCCCGAACCGTTCCTCGTATTCGCGGTTGCCGGCGGCGAGCCGGTCGAGGATGTCGGCGTCGGCCGTGGCGACGGCGGACTGCTCGCGACGGGAAGCAGCGTGTTCGCTGCGTTCGCCGATGCGCGGGTGGCCGGCGAGAGCGTCGGCGAGGTCGTCACCGTCGAGGTTCTCGGCCGCGGCAGCGGCGGTGGTGAGCAGCACGGTGCGTGAACCGAACGGGCGCGCCGCGACGACGGAGTGCGCCCATGTCCGGCTCGAGCAGCAATCGAGCAACAGTGCGATGGCCTCGTCCTCGGGCATCGCATCGAACCGGGCCGTTGTGAGCTGCACGGACCCTCCTTTCGTCGGTGCATTCGATACTGTCCGGTGGGCGTGCGGCGGGGGAGGTGCAAGCGCTACAGAGTTCGGTTCGCCGCGGGTGCGCCGGTTGGATGATCGGCCAACGAGGTGGTTGCGTCTTGAACGTTTTTCTGGAATAGTTCCAGTTATTGGATTTATTCCAGAAAAAGTGGGCGACCCAGATGGGGTCGCAGGGTTGAAGGAGTGATCACATGTTCACCGCCGACCGTCCTCGAGCAGTGACGCTTCCGCCGGTCGTGCTCGGCGGACTGCGGCCTCTCTACCGGCAGATGGTCCGCAACAACGTTCCGGCCGCATCGTTCGAGCACACCGCCGGACGGGCCGTCTTCGAGGTCTGCCTGATCGCAGGAGAGCACGGCCCACAGCTGCAGGTCCGCGCCCGCGACTTCGGGATCGACTTCACGCTCGCGATGACTACGCACTTCCGTATCGCGCCCGTGATGAGCGACGACCAGTACCGCGCACTGTGCTCGGTACTCGCACCCGGCGCCGAACCGGCACCGGGCATCGTCCTCGACTTCCTGCAGCAGGTGGTCGTGCAGTCGCCCGCGGTGCTCGCGCGGACGCATACCTGCGCTGCCTGACGAGCACACGACGGTTCGAGCCCGGTGGGATCACTCCCGCCGGGCTCGACCCGTATCGGAGCGGGCGTCAGAGCAGAGCCGTGTCGAGCGTGGTGATCGCCTCGGGATCCGCGATCACCTCGAGCGCCACGATGCGACCGTCCTCGACGGTGAAGCGGAACACCGACCGCACGATCCCGCCCGGCGCCCACGCCGCCCCGGGCACACCGTCGATCGTCGCGGGCACCGCGCCGCGTGCGCGGCCGTGGAAGGCGTGTGCCACCGCGTCGGCGCCGCGCAGTTCCGGCTCGAGTGCGGGGCCACCGTGCAGCCGGCCCGTCTCGGCGTTCGCTGCCGCCATGGTGTCGGCGCGGAGCACCACGTCGGGATCGAGCACCGCGAGCAGATCCTCGAAACGACCCTCGCGGGCCGCGACGAGGAAGGCGTCGACCACCCGACGCGGATCCCCGGCACCCGCCGACGCCGTACGTGCACCGCGCACGCGCCGCCGCGCACGACTGGCGAGCTGACGCGTCGCGGCAGCGGATCGGCCCACGACGGGCGCGATCTCGTCGAACGGCATGCCGAACATGTCGTGCAGCACGAAGGCGAGACGTTCGGCGGGACCGAGCGCGTCGAGGACCACCATCATCGCGATACCGATCGAATCCGCAAGCACCGCCTCGTCTTCCGGCGCCTCGGAGCTGTCGTTCCGTCGAGGCGGTTCGACGGGTTCGCCGACGACGATCTCGTGACGCGCCGAACGTGCGCGCAGCATGTCGAGACACACGCGGCTCATCACGGTGGTGAGCCAGCCGCCGAGATTGTCCACGGCGTCGGTGTCGGCGCGGGCAACCTTCAACCACGTCTCCTGCACCGCATCGTCCGCCTCCGCAGCCGACCCCAGCATCCGGAAACCGACCGCGCGCAAGCGCTCGCGGTGTGCGTCGAACTCCCTCGCCAGAAATTCCTCGTCCATCGTCGTCACATTCTTCCGTCGGGATCCGTCAAGGAAGTGACGGATCCCGAAGAACCGATGTGACAGGAGCAGACGATGGAAGCACGAATGAACAATCCCGTGATGGTGCTGCCCGGCACCCTCGACGCGTTGCAGGCCGCGGGCCGGACCTACGAGAACACCGGGCTCCCGGCCCGCACGGTCCACCTGGTGCACCTGCGGGCCAGCCAGATCAACGGGTGCAGCTTCTGCGTGGAGATGCACACGCGTGAAGCACTGGACGACGGGGAGAGCATCGAGCGGCTCACGGCGGTCGCGGCCTGGCGCGAATCGCGACGGTTCACCGAGGCCGAGCGCGCCGCACTCGCGCTCACCGAGGCCGTCACGCGGATCGCCGACCGACCCGAGTCCGTCTCCGACGAGGTGTGGGACGCCGCGGCCGACATCTACGACGAGAAGCAACTGGCCGCGCTGGTCATGCAGATCGCGACGATCAACATGTGGAACCGGGTCAACGCCACGATCCGGCAACCGGCCGGAGTGGCACCCCGGAGCTGACATCACGAACGGCCCGGCAGGAATCCTGCCGGGCCGTTCGGGGTAGTGCGTCTACAGCGAGCCGGGTCTACAGACCGGGGCGCTTGCCGACCGTGAGCGTGACCTCGCCGGTGTGCGCGAAGAAGTCGTTGCCCTTGTCGTCGACGACGATGAAGGCGGGGAAGTCCTCGACCTCGATCTTCCAGACCGCTTCCATGCCGAGCTCTTCGTACTCGACGACCTCGACGTTCTTGATGCAGTCGAGCGCCAGGCGCGCGGCCGGGCCGCCGATCGAACCGAGGTAGAAGCCGCCGTACTTGTGGCATGCGTCGGTGACCTGCTTGGAGCGGTTGCCCTTTGCGAGCATCACCATCGAGCCGCCGGCGGCCTGGAACTGGTCGACGTAGGAGTCCATGCGACCGGCCGTCGTCGGGCCGAACGAGCCCGACGCGAGACCCTCGGGGGTCTTCGCGGGACCGGCGTAGTAGACCGGGTGATCCTTCAGGTACTGCGGCATCTCCTCGCCGCGGTCGAGGCGCTCCTTGATCTTCGCGTGCGCGATGTCGCGCGCGACGACCAGCGGACCGGTGAGCGACAGGCGCGTCTTGACCGGGTGCTTGGACAGCTCGGCGAGGATCTCCGGCATCGGCCGGGTGAGGTCGATCTTGACCGCGGCACCCTTGCCGGTGCCCGAGACGCCCGACGTCTCGGCGTCGAGCTGGCTGTCGGTGACCTCGGGCAGGAACTGTCCGGGGTTGAATTCGAGCTGCTCGAGGAAGACACCCTCGGGGGTGATCTTGGCCTTGGCCTGGCGGTCGGCCGAGCAGGAGACGGCGATCGCGACGGGCAGCGACGCGCCGTGGCGCGGCAGGCGGACGACGCGGACGTCGTGGCAGAAGTACTTGCCGCCGAACTGCGCGCCGATGCCGATCTTCTGGGTGAGCTCGAAGACCTTCTTCTCGAGTTCGAGATCGCGGAAGCCGCGGCCCGTCATGGCGCCCTCGGTGGGCAGCTCGTCGAGGTAGTGCGCCGAGGCGTACTTGGCCGTCTTGAGCGCGAACTCGGCGGAGGTGCCGCCGACGACGATCGCGAGGTGGTAGGGCGGGCACGCCGCGGTGCCGAGCGAGCGGATCTTGGCCTCGAGGAACTGCATCATCGAGTCCGGGTTCAGGATGGCCTTCGTCTCCTGGTACAGGTACGACTTGTTGGCCGATCCGCCGCCCTTGGCCATGAACAGGAACTTGTAGGCGTTCTCGTGGCCCTTCGCGGTGTCCGCGTACAGCTCGATCTGCGCCGGCAGGTTGTTGCCCGTGTTCTTCTCGTCCCACATCGTCAGCGGGGCGTTCTGCGAGTACCGCAGGTTCAGCTTCGTGTACGCGTCGTACACACCCCGCGCGATGGACTCCTCGTCGTCGCCCGGGGTGAGCACCTGCTGGCCGCGCTTGCCCATGACGATGGCGGTGCCGGTGTCCTGGCACATGGGCAGCACGCCGCCGGCGGCGATGTTCGCGTTCTTCAGGAGGTCGAGTGCAACGAACTTGTCGTTGTTCGACGCCTCGGGATCGTCGAGGATGCTCGCGAGCTGCTTCAGGTGATCCGTGCGCAGGTAGTGGGAGATGTCGTGCAGCGCGGTCTCGGTGAGCAGGCGCAGGGCCTCGGGCTCCACCTTCAGGAAGGTGCGGCCGTCGGGTCCTTCGACGGTGGACACCCCCTCGGTGGTCAGCAACCGATACTCGGTGGGGTCTTCCCCGATCGGCAGCAGGTCCTCGTAGAGGAAGTCGGCCATTGTTTCTCCTGGAAGAGGGCTGATGATCGCCGTACACGTTAGCGGCGCCGACGCAAGGCCTTGACAACGGGGCATGTGACGGACTCGACCTGCAGGCTGAATGTGACCTGCATCTCGCAACTTTCGGCGGCGTGTTTATGTCGCCGACAACCGGAAATCCCGAAAAGAAGTCGAGGCCGGAGTGTTCGCAGTCACGGCGGCCGGCAGGCCCCGAACCGTACACTTGACCGGATGTTCGAGAGTTTCCGGAGGGATCGCACGTGACCGTAGAAATCGAACGGTTGCCCTCGCCCGAGACCGGACGCCTGCCGTCGCTGGCCTGGCTTCCCCGTTTCCACGCCTGGATCGATGTCGCCGTCGTGATCGCGGT
Organism: Rhodococcus sp. PD04; assembly: GCF_035918275.1. Lineage (NCBI taxonomy): Bacteria > Bacillati > Actinomycetota > Actinomycetes > Mycobacteriales > Nocardiaceae > Rhodococcus > Rhodococcus sp. PD04. The sequence continues at coordinate 1,381,085 of NZ_CP142143.1, forward strand.
GCTCGTCACCACCAACCTGATCGCCCACTTCACCACGGCGTGGGCGTCGATCGCGACCGTGCCGATCGCAGCATGCGTGCTGGTCGTGATGATGCGTCGACGCGGCATGCGCTGGTCGGAACTCGGCCTCTCACCCCGGCACTGGAAGAAGGGGACGCTCTACTCGGTAGCAGCCGTGGCCCTCGTCCTGGCGGTGGTGGCGATCGGCATCGCCCTGCCGTTCACCAGGCAGTTCTTCCTCTCCGAGCGCTACGCCACGATCTCCGGTGCCCTCGTCGCCTCGATGATCATCATCCCGCTCCAGACCGTCATCCCCGAGGAACTCGCCTTCCGCGGGGTGCTCCACGGAACCCTCGAGCGCGTGTGGGGCGCACGCGGGGTCTTCGCCGCGGGATCCCTGCTGTTCGGCCTGTGGCACGTCGCCTCGTCGTTCGGTCTCACGGCGGGTAACGCCGGCCTCAGCGCCTTCCTCGGCGCCGGGCTGCTCGCGCAGATCGCCGGCATCGTCGGCGCGGTGATCGCGACCGCCGCCGCGGGCTTCGTGTTCACGTGGCTGCGTCGCCGCAGCGGCAGCATCCTCGCGCCCATCGCGCTGCACTGGTCGCTCAACGGCGCCGGTGCCCTCGCCGCCGCGCTCGTCTGGCACGCCACACTCAACTGATGGCGCTGGCGGTCTGTCTCCTGTTCGACACCGAGACCGACCGCGCGATCCGGCGCCTGTGGGGCCGGCTCGAGGAGAGCGGTATCCCGACCCTGCTCACCCACACGCACCGCAAGCACGTGCCGCACCTGTCGTACGCGGTGCTGCGGACCTACGACCGGGCCGCCGTCGTCTCGGCTCTCGAGGACATACCCGACGGGGGACCGGTCCCGGTCTACATCGACACGCTCGGACTGTTCCGGCGCGGCCGGGCGTCGCTCGTGCCCGCCCCGTCGTCCGAACTCGTGCAGCGGCAGGACCGCGTCGTGCGTGTCGTGGAGACGACAGGAGCGGACCTGCACCGCTACTACGTCCCGGGGCGCTGGACCCCGCACTGTTCGCTGAGCCCTCGAACCCGGCGCGAGGAACTCGACCGTCTCGGTGCGGTCGTCTACGACGTGCTGCCGATCGAAGCGACACTCGATCGCGCGGTGCTGATCGACACCGCCACCGGCGAGCACACGCCGCTACGGATGATCCCCTGAGGGAAACTCACTCCTCGGGGTTCTCCACCCACGGCCCGTACGGGGGCGGGCCCTCGCTCTGGATCTGCAGGCCGAAGTGCGGACAGTGCTTCCACACGTAGCCGTGCAGGACGTGTTCTTCCGACGTCGCGGTGTTCATCAGTACGAGGTCGCCGCTGGGGCGGTGTTCGAGGGCGAAGCCGGACTCCCGCTGGTCGAGAACCCACCATTTCGCAGGGCTCATGTCGGTGTCCTCCGCATGATCCGCTCGGCAGAAGCGCACCTCCACGTTAGCGCGGAAACCGTTCGTGATCGGCCGATTCGGCGATCACGAACCGCTCAGCGCCCGGGCCGTCGCATCGTCGGCGGGATAGAACGCCTCGATCGCCAGTTCCGAAACCGTCACGTCGAGCGGGGTCCCGAAGAGGGTGGTCGTGCTGAAGAACGACAACTCGCCGGCCTCGGTCCGCAACCGCATCGGCACGACCAGCGAATGCGGTTCGACCTCGTCGACCGGATCGTCGCAGGGATAACCGGCGAGTTCGTCGTACAGGCGCAGCAGGACGGGGTCGGCGGTCGCACCGATCTGATGTTGCAACCGGTCGAGCAGATGAGCGCGCCACTGTCCGAGATCGACGATGCGCGGCGCCAGTCCCCGCGGGTGCAACGTCAGTCGCAGTACGTTCACAGGCGGCTCCAGCAGTTCCGGAGCGCACCCCTCGACGAACACCCCGACGGCGTCGTTGGAATCGACCATCGTCCAGTGCCGGTCGACGACGAGGGCGGGAAAGGGGCGATGCGACGACAGGATTCGCGTGATCGCGTCGGATATCGCCGCCATCGGCAGGTCGCCGAGACGATGCTCGGGGTAGACGGGCGCGTGTCCCGCCGCGACCAGGATGGTGTTGCGTTCGCGCAGCGGGATGTCCAATCGGTCGCTCAGTCTCAGGACGGTCGCGCGCGACGGACGGGACCGGCCGGTCTCGACGAAGCTCAGATGCCGCGACGAGATACCGGCGGTGTGGGCCAAGGACAGTTGGCTCAGGCCGCGCCGCTCGCGCCATGCCCGCAGCAGCGCTCCGGCGTGGGGAGTGTCGACCGTGGTCATGCACCCGACAGTAGAGCCGGAGGGGAACGGCCACCATTACTTCCCGGGTAATCGATTCCGCGCACGACGAGGCGCAGGGTGGTCCCCATGAACGCATACGCAGTAGCTCATCTCCGCAACGTCGACCTCAACGACGACATCGCCGGGTACCTCGGGGCCATCGACGACACCCTCGCCCCGTACGACGGGCGGTTCCTCGTCCACGGCGTCGATCCCGTAGGGATGGACGGACCCTTCGAGGGGAACGTCGTGATCATCGAATTCCCCGACGTCGACCGTGCCCGGTCCTGGTACGAATCCCCGGAGTACCAGGCGATCCTCCCGCTCCGCACCGAGAACTCCGAGGGATGGGCGGTCCTCGTGCAGGGCACACCGCCCGGCTACCGCGCCACGCACTTCCTCGACAAGGTGTTCGGCGCCCAGCGGTAGGCGGACGGGCTGCAGTTCAGGGCAGGATGCCGGCCGCCCGGGCCGGTTCGGCGTAGGCCCGCGCCAGCGACTCCACCGTCTCGTGGGCGTTCAACCCGCTCGGATTGGGCACCACCCACAACGGGACGTCGCCGATCGTGTCGTCCTGCCGCCCGGCCTTCGCCTTGCGCCGACCGAAGGCCGCGCGGTAGGCGGTGATGCCCGCGACCGCCACGGCACGAGGGCGGAACTCCGCCACCACATTCGCCAGGTGGCGTCCGCCCTCACGCAATTCCTCGTCGGTGAGTTCGTCGGCGCGGGCCGTCGCGCGCGGCGCCAGGTTCGTGATGCCGACACCCCGCTCGAGCAGGTGATCGCGGTCGGCGTCGCTCATGCCGGCCGATGCGTCGATCGGCCGGTCGACGATGCCGGCGCGGAACAGGGCGGGGTAGAAGCGGTTTCCGGGCCGCGCGAAGTGGGCTCCCGTCGCCGCGGTCCACAGTCCCGGGTTGATGCCGACGAACAACAGGCGGCAACCGGGCGCGACGAGATCGGGGATCACCGCATCGCGGAAGGACTCGAGTTCGGCTCGTGTGAAACCCATCCACCCAAACTAGCCGGAGCGACGCTCAGTCCGACGGGAGCCAGGCGCCGTGCAGACCGGCCGGGACACGGATCGGCAGACGGACCCGCGCGATCGGGCCCGATGCCGGGTCGGATGCGGGGAAGATCAGGAACCAGCTCGACATGTCCTCGCGGTCGGTGGCGATGGTGCCCCAGTGGTCCGCCGCGTCTCCCGGCATCAGGATCGGCTCGCCGGGAGCGAGGCTCTCGTGCGTCCACACCGATTCCGTACCCGCCTGTACGTCGAACCAGCACAACGAATCGGCCGCTCCCGGAGGTAGATTCGAGGATCCGCTCTTGCCGATCGTTGCCACCACGCGGTGACCGAGGGTTGTGGACCGGTCGTCTATACGCGGGAACTCCATGTCGCGCTCGCACAGGACGGTCCGCGTGATCCCGTTCCGTCCGATCACCGCACGGCTCAGGGTGGACCGGTTCGGTTCCCTCTGCCGGGTCAACCCGCCGGGATAACACCATTCGACGTAGTCGAGCGCGACGTCGCCGTCGGGCAGGTCGAAGGCGTTGGCGGTGTGCCACATCCAGAACGTGTCGGTCGAGAACCACCGCACCGCACCGCCGTCGCGGGGGACGAGCGCGACACGCACTCCGAGATCCGGCTTCCAGTCGAGCGGCGACCCGCCGGAGAAGATCTGCGAGAGATCGAACACCAGCGGGGCCAGGACCAGGACGACGTAGGTCGGCGTCAGCGCCATGTCGTGGATCATCAACGGCCGGTCCATGCCGTCGATCGGGGTGGGCGCGCGCGTCACCGTCCCGTCCGGTGCGATCACAGACCAGGTCAGGTACGGCGGGTCGAGCATGTAGCAGAAGGCGACCATCTCGCCGGTGTGCGGATCGATCTTCGGGTGCGCGGTCAGACCGACCGGCAGGGTTCCGTCGAAGGTCTCGCGTCCGAGCGTCTCGAGGTCGGAACCCAGGGTGTACGGCGGCGCCGCCTCGGCCATCGCCATGAGCCGCCCGCCGTGCCGGACGATGTTGATGTCCGGCAGCTCGCGCATAGTGTTCGCCAGCTCCGGCCCGACCTCTTCCTCGGGAGGGAAGTACGGATCGGTGATGCCGGCCCACAGCGCGCGACCGGCCTTCTCCTCCGCGACGACCTGCGGGGTCCGCACGAACCTGTTCGTGTAGCGCGCGGTGTCCTCGACGATCTGCACGCGGTGGACCATGCCGTCGCCGTCGATGGGGTAGACGTAGTGACCGATCGGGTCGAAGCGCGGATTGGGTCCGTTGCGGAGATAACTTCCGTGCAGATCGGCGGGGAGTTCCCCCTGGACCTCGAGATCACGGACGTCCACTTCCTCGCGTTGAGGCGCGAACAGGCCGCTGAGGTGCGGATGGTGTGCCGGATCGACAGGCGCCGGACGTTGCATGGCGACTCGCTTCGGTGGAGGCGAAATTCTTCCGTGGGGAAATCGTAGGACCGGGGAGAGCGATCGGTTCGTGATTCGGCGCGCCCGATCCGGCAGCCACGGACAGCGGCCGTGCATCGGATAGGGTTGTTGCCTACGTGCAGGACCGATAGTGCGGCCGCACGGCCGCGACGTTAGGGGAAGGTGTGCAGCGCCGGAACGCGATCGGAAACTCCGTCCGGAACACCGGAGGTGGCGAGGCCACGTTGCCGCCGTACACGGATCTTCTCTGGCCGACCGTGCAGGCGGTGATCGAACTCGGCGGATCCGGTGTCATCGAGGAGATCGATTCCGCCGTGATCGCCCGGACGGGACTGTCCGAGGCCGCACAGGCGGTACTCCACGGTGACGGCCCCGGAACGGAGATCGAATACCGGCTGGCCTGGGCCCGGACCTACCTCAAGGGCATGGGTCTGCTGTCGAACACCCGCCGCGGTGTGTGGAGCGTGACCGACCGTGGCCGCGCCGTGCGTGAGTCGGAGATCAAGCCCATGCAGGTCGCGTACACGGCCGAGAAGCGTCGCAAGCGCATGGTGCGGAACGTCTCGCAGGGTGCCCAGGTCGTGCCGCTCGCAGCCGCCCCCGAGGATCCCGAACTGTGGCGCGAGCCCGTCCTCGGTGCCGTCGCCGACCTGTCGGAGGACGGTTTCGAACGCCTCGCCACCGCGGTGCTGCGCGCGGCCGGATTCACCACCCTGACGATTCCGGCCCCGGGCGGATCCCACGCCCCGGAGGGCGCCGGTCACGTCGAGGGCACCGGTGTCCTGCGCGTGTCGCTGCTGAGCTTCTCGGTGTTCTTCCGTTTCCTGCGGGCACCGGAGAAGGCGGGTGCCGACGTGGTCCGCGAGTTCCGCGCCGCGATGGTCGGGCGGGGCGAGAAGGGTCTGCTCGTCACCACCGGATCGTTCACCGAGGACGCGCGCGCCGAAGCCCACCGGCACGGCGCCCCGCCGATCGATCTCGTCGACGGCGACGGGTTGTGCGATCTGCTCAAGGAGCACGGTCTCGGTGTCCGTTCCACGGTGCGGACGGTCGAGGACGTCTCCCTGGTGCCGGCCTTCTTCGCCGAACTGTCCGGCCGCTGACCGCGTAGCGCCGTCGCGGATATCGCCTGCCGCAACCTGTCGAATTCCCCGTGTGGCCGGTGGGACGCCTGTGATTGTGATGCAATACGGCGGACGTACAGACGGCATTACGAAGGACAGGTTGCGATGAGCCTTTCGCGGCGGGACATGTTGCGGTACGCGACGCTCGGATCGGGCGTCGCGTTGATCTCTGCGCTCGGCGCACCGGGCCTGGCCCAGGGACGCCCGGTGCTCGGGACCATCATCGACTACTCGGCCGCCGTGCCGTCGCCGTCGTCGATCCGCGCCGCCGGCCATATCGGCGCCATCCGGTACGTGTCCGATGCGCGACCCGATGCCGCGTGGATGCGCGCCAAGCCGCTCACCGGACGGGAAGCGGACGCGCTGCTCGACAGCGGACTCGAAGTGGTCTCGTGCTACCAGTACGGCAAGGCCGCGACCGCCGATTGGCTCGGTGGTTACGAGGCGGGTCTGAAGCACGCCCGGCGCGGCCTCGACCTCCACTACGCGGCCGGTGGCCCGGAGAACCGGCCGATCTACGCCTCGATCGACGACAACCCGACCTTCGAGCAGTTCACGCTCCAGGTCGTGCCGTATCTGCTGGGCTGGCAGGAAGTGGTCGGCGCCGGAAATCTCGGTGTGTACGCCAACTCGCCGACGATCGACTGGGCGTCGGCGGTCTCCCTCGGGTCCTTCTACTGGCAGCACGACTGGGGCACGCCCAAGGGCTACGTGCATCCGCGGGCGAACCTGCACCAGATTCCGGGCGAGGTCCGGATCGACGGCATCGGCGTCGACATCAACCACGTGCTCACGTCCGACTACGGCCAGTGGTCGCTCGCCGGCAGCGCACCGAGTTCCGACCCGGGACTGCTGGGCAGCTAGCGATCGGGCCGGGGCTCGTCGACGGGTCGCACGGAGCGGCCCGGCGGCGGGATGAGGATCGTGAAGACCAGCCCCACCACAGCCGCCCCCATCGCCACCAGGAAGGTGGCGCGGAACCCTTCGAGGGCGGGCACCACGGAGTCGCCGATGCGCTGGGTCATCGCTGCCAGCATCACGCCCACCACCGCTGCGGCACTCGTCGTGCCGATGGACCGCATCAGGGTGTTGAGGCTGTTGGCCGCGGCGGACTCGCGTAGCGGCACGGCACCCATGATGAGTGCGGGCATCGCGGCGTAGGCGAGGCCTATACCGGCGCCGATGAGCATCGACGCGCCGACGATGTGCCAGACCTCCTGGTACAGCACGTACGCCATCAGGTATCCGAGGCCTACGAGCACCGTGCCGCAACCGAGGGTCACGCGCGCGCCGAACCGCGTCGTGATGCGCGCCGACACGGGGGACAGCGCCATCATCACGAGCCCCGCGGGGGCGAGCGCGATACCGGCGGTGACCATCGTCTGCCCGAAGCCGTAGCCGGTCTCCGTCGGTGCCATCAGCAGCTGCGGGAACGCCAGGATGTTCGAGTACATCGAGAAGCCGATCGCGACCGACGCGAGATTCGTCATGAGGATCGGCCGGCGAGCCGACAACCGAAGGTCCACGAGAGGTCGCGGTACCCGCAGCTCGTACAGGCCCCAGCCGACGAACACCACGACTGCCCCCGCGAGCATCCCGAGCGTGGCCGGGGCGGTCCATCCCCAGTCGTTGCCCTTGGTGACCGGCAGGAGCAACAACACGAGGGCGACGGAGAGCAGCAGCGCCCCGGTGATGTCGAATCGTCCCGGATTGCGGTGCGACGACTCGGGCACGACGAACAGGATCGCGGTGATACCGACGAGGCCGAGGACCAGCGACGCGACGAACAGCATGTGCCAGTCGGTCGCCTGGGCGACGAAGGCCGCGGCCGGCAACCCGATCGCACCGCCCACACCCATCGTGGCACTGATGGTGGCCATGGCGCCCGGGAGTCGTCGGGAGGGCAACTCGTCGCGCAGGATCGCGATACCGAGCGGGATGGCGCCCATCGCGGCGCCCTGCAGCGCCCGACCGACCACGAGCGGGACGAGGGTCGCCGCGATCGCGCAGACCGCCGAACCGAGCACCATCAGTGAGAGCGAGGTCAGCAGCATCCGGCGTTTGCCGAACATGTCGCCGAGGCGACCGCTGATCGGGGTGACCACCGCGCCGGCGAGCAGGGTCGCCGTCACGGCCCAGGACGTGTTCTCGGGAGTCGCGCCGACGAGCACCGGCAGTCGGGGGAGGATCGGGACGATCAGGGTCTGCATGAGCGCGACGCTGATACCGACGGTCGCGAGGACCGGCACGATGCCGCGCGGGGCAGGAACCTCCCTGGTGGAGAGCGGTGTCTCTACGGCCATGCGGCTCCTCTGTCCGGGGCCGGGGGTGACGCGGCCTACGACGACAATTTGTGCGCAATACGAACGATGCTGACATCGTGTCTAACACGGCAGGACCGTCGATCCCTAGTGGCCTCCCGCCGTCCGGCCGCTGAACGGTCGTTCGACCGGGCTCCCGGAATCAGGACTGACAGTGCCTGTCGGGCTCGGATTCGTCGACGGTGATCGAGAGCGGCGGATGCTCGTCGGGTGCGGCATGATCGCCGCGCCACGCCAGCAGCGACCAGCGCGACAGCCCGGACAACGCCGAACCGAGACTCGCGAACGACAGTGAGGACAACGCCGAACCGAACGACCCGACCGAACCGACGGACAGGATCGACCCGCAGCTACCGATCGACAGGATCGAGTACGAGGAACCGATCGACAGGATCGACCGCTCGGAGGCGATCGACAGGATCGAGCGGTGGGAGAGGAGCGAACGGCGGGAATTCACGGACGCGTGCCGCAGACGACGCTGCTTCGACGGGATGCGCGACGCGAGGAAGGCCATGCACCGGTCTATCACGCCCGACGGTGACGGGGGAAGAGACGGCGGTGGTGGTGGAGGAACGACGGTGGTGGAGGAACGACGAAGGCCGCCGGGAGGACTCCCGGCGGCCTTCGATGCATTCGAAGTGAGCTGCGTTCGAAGTGAGCTGCATTCGAAGTGAGCTGCGTTCGAAGTGAGCTGCGTTCGAAGTGAGCTGCGTTCGAAGTGAGCTGCGTTCGAAGTGATCAGGGAACGGCGACGAGACCCACGGTGGGGAGGAAGGTGCACGAACGCGGATCGGCGCCCTCGTCCTGCGTGGTGATTCCACCGGAGATCACGGCCAGGACCTGACCCGAACCGGTATCGGCGATCGTGCTCAGCGTGGTCGGGCCGTCGGGGTTGATCTTCGCGTCGTTGGTGAGCGGCTGCGTGCCCGTGCGTCCGTTGGAGACGTTGACCCAGCTCAGGGTGAGCGGCTGCTGCTGCTCGCCGGCGGCGGGGGCGGTGCCCAGCGCGGTGAAGACGAAGCCGGTCTGGCCTGCGGCCGGTCCGGGAGGGGGAAGGTGGGACGGACCCGCGACCGCGAGGGCGGTGCCCACGGAGTCCTGGCTGTCGCCGATGCAGCCCTTGCCGATCGTCGGGTAGAGGAACTGCGAGATCACCACGGCACCGGGCTCGGGGAGGTCGGGTCCGCCGCCGCCGCTGCCGTCGAGGAAGGTGATGACCCGCTGGAGGGTGCTCTTCACCGACTCGGGGAGCTCGGAGTTCTCGAGCAGTTCCTTGGCCTGCGCGAGCAGGTCGTTCTTGCCGTCGGCCGCGTCGGCGACGTCGGCGGGGCCCGCAGCCGCACCGATGATCGCGGGCGCGAGGGAAGCCAGTGCCTCGACCTCTTCGGGGTTCGCCCGGACCCCGGCGAGCAGGTCGGTCAACGACTCGACGGAGAGATCGGCGGGAATCTCGAACTGGGGCAGTTCGACGAGCCCTGCCAGATCCGGCAGCACGGGTGGCGCCGGTTGCGCGACGGCCTGCGTAGGCACGGCCAATCCCGCGGTGGCGGCGAGTGCGCACAGCGTGAGCGCCCGTCGCATTCCTCGAGTACGAAGCACTGTTCCCCATCCTTGTCGTTGAAGCATTCGGACGTTCGGGACGAACGACCGCATGCTGACGGCTCGAGGGGACACTCTATGGACCCCCCGCACACGGGACAAGCCTGCCGTTTCGGAACGGCGCGCCCATCGCTGGTTCGGGATTCTAACCACGGGGTGTTCCGTTCCTCGGATCCTGTCGAACATAACGCGTCCGACCTGAGAAGATTGTGACTGTAGATGAAATCGTTACGGGAGTGAACTCCGGTTCGTTTGCATGCCTATCGGAACGGTAATCTCCTTCGCCGGGTCCGGTTCACCGGACGGACGTTCGACGGGAGAGGCCGCACCGCAGTGCCACGAGGGTTTCCTTCGCACCGGATGTGGTGGTGCGCGGCGTTACTGGTGCTGTCCGTCGTCGTCCGCGTGGCCTGGGGATTCATCACTCCCAACGGGATGAACCTCGTCGACCTGCACGTCTACGTCGACGGATCCGCCGCTCTGCTGCAGGGCGACCTCTACGGGTTCACCTATTCGGAGGACACCCCCGACTTCCCCCTGCCGTTCACCTATCCACCTTTCGCCGCGCTCGTCTTCCTGCCCCTGCACCTGATCCCGTTTCCGGTCCTGGGGGTGGCCTGGCAGCTGCTCACGGTCGCGGCGCTGTTCGCCGTCGTGTCGATCTCCCTCGAACTCGTCGTGGGTGCGAGGGCGCGGAGCAGGTCGTGGATCGGTGTCGCGATGCTGTGGACGGCTGCGGGAATCTGGACCGAGCCGGTACGTACGACCCTCGACTACGGCCAGATCAACGTCTTCCTCGTCCTCGGCGTGATGCTCGCGGCCCGCAGTTCCCGATGGTGGCTGTCGGGTGGGCTCGTCGGCGTGCTCGCCGGCATCAAGCTCACCCCCGCCATCACCGGCCTGTACTTCCTCGCGCAACGGCGCTGGCGGGAGGCGGCCTTCTCGGCGGTGGTCTTCGTGGGAACAGTCCTGGTGAGCCTGCTCGTGCTCGGATCCCAGGCCGCCACCTACTTCGGTTCCCTCTTCGGCGACGCGGATCGGATCGGGCCGGTCGTCTCGGTGTGGAACCAGTCGCTGCGCGGAGCGCTCGGTCGTCTCGCGGGTGAGGACGTCGGGCTCGGCCCGGCGTGGCTGTGCGGCGTCGTCGTCTGCGCGGTCCTGGCTTTCGCGGCGTGGCGGTCGCTGGGACCGCTGCCCGACGGAACACAGGATCGCCTCGGCACGCTGTTGATCGTCCAGCTGTTCGGTCTGCTCGTCTCGCCCATCTCGTGGGTCCACCACTGGGTGTGGGTGGTCCCGTTGCTGCTGTGGCTGGTCTACGGCCCGTTGGCGCGGTCCCTCGGGGCTCGCATCGTCGCCGCGTGCTGGGCCGCGGTCACGCTGATCGGCGTTCCGTGGGTGCTGAGCACGGCGCAGAACTCGATCTGGGACGTCGAACGTCCCGCCCCGCTCGCCTGGCTCGGTGCCGTCAACGTGGTCGGCGTCCTGGCCGTCTACGTCGTCGTGATCCTTGCGGGTCGGCGGCGCGGGAGACGGGACGAGCCGGCGACTACAGGCCCGAGCGCCGTGCCTCCTCGTCGATCCGACGCGCAAGAGCCGGATCCGACTCCGTGATGCCACCGGCGGAATGCGTACTCAATGCGAAGGTCACCTTCCGCCACCTGATGTCGATGTCCGGATGGTGATTCGCCTCCTCGGCGACGACGGCCACCCGATCGACGAGCGCGATCGCGTCGGGGAAGGTGGGCGCTTCGATGGTGCGGACCAGGGACTGTCCCGCGCGGTGCCAGTGCGGCAGCTCGGCCAGCGCGGCGTCGATCTCTCCGTCCGTCAGCAGCTGGGACATGACTCATTCTGGGACGATGCAGGTCATGTCTGCAAGCACATCGTCTGCGAGTACACCGGCGCCCGACGGGCACGTCGTGGCCGGCGCCGTCATCAGGGACGGACGCGTGCTGCTCGCCCAGCGCACGCGACCCGTCGACCTCGCGGGCCTGTGGGAGTTGCCCGGCGGCAAGGCGGAACCGGGGGAGAGCGTGGAAGCGGCGCTCGTGCGGGAGTTGCGGGAAGAACTCGGTGTCGAGGTACGCGGTGCGGAGCGGCTGGGGGTCGCGGTGCCGCTGGCCGGAGGTCGCGAGTTGTGTGCCTACAGGGTCGAACTCGTCTCGGGTGATCCCGAGCCGCTGGACCATGCGGCGTTGCGGTGGGTCGACGCGGACGAACTCGGGAAGGTCGATCTCGTCCCCGCCGATCGTGCGTGGATCCCGGACCTACGCGAACATCTGCAGCGCTGAAGGTCGGGCGGCGCGCGCCTTGTGGTCAGGCGGCGCGTGCCTTGTCGAGATACTTGCGCAGCTCCTTCTTGCTCAGGCCGTCGTTCTCGACCTTCCTCATGCGCATGACGACGACGGGGCATTTGAGGCACCGCGTCTTCTTGCGGCAGCACTTCTTCTTCGGCTTCAGGCCCGCAACCTTGCTCGCCTTCACCTTCCCCATACGTTCCGCCTGCCTTCCACGGTCCTGCGCGCGGTGAATCCACCGGCGGGCCGAAGGTTAGCATTCCCTTACTTGTGAGCCAAGGGGTGCATGTGGTGTCGGATTCGGTGCTCACGTCTCCCCTGGGAGTGTCGAGCGTCACCCCGAGCGTCGCCGACCTGCGGGTATCGGATGAGGTAGAAGCGCCGACCGACAAGGGCCCTGTAAAGTGTATTGATGGCCGCAGTGCCTGCACGCCGAAGATCGGACGGGGTAGGTAGCTCGCAATCTCGCGTCGCGGCCATCTAGACGAACGCCGTACGGGCGAGGTGCCGACCGGGTCCAGTGCCGTGTGGCCGGACTACAGCCAGGAGAGCTATCGCGTGAGCACCGCTGATTTTCGGAACGTCGCCATTGTGGCGCACGTCGACCATGGAAAGACCACTCTCGTCGACGCCATGTTGCGCCAGTCGGGCGCGTTCGCCGAACGTGCGGAACTCGTCGACCGGGTCATGGACTCGGGCGACCTCGAGCGCGAGAAGGGCATCACCATTCTCGCGAAGAACACCGCGGTGCACCGTCACCACCCGGACGGCACCGTCACTGTCATCAACGTCATCGACACCCCCGGCCACGCCGACTTCGGCGGTGAGGTCGAGCGCGGCCTGTCCATGGTCGACGGCGTCGTCCTGCTGGTCGACTCCTCCGAGGGCCCGCTGCCGCAGACCCGCTTCGTGCTCCGCAAGGCGCTCGCCGCGTCGCTGCCGGTGATCCTCGTGGTCAACAAGACCGACCGCCCCGACGCCCGCATCGCCGAGGTCGTCGAGGAGAGCCAGACCCTGTTGCTCGACCTCGCGTCCGACCTCGACGACGAGGCCGCCGAAGCCGCCGAGCTCGCCCTCGGGCTGCCCGTCCTCTACGCCTCCGGTCGTGAGGGCAAGGCCTCGAAGAAGCAGCCCGAGAACGGTCAGGTCCCCGACGCCGAGAACCTCGACGAGCTCTTCGAGGTCCTCATGGAGTGCATCCCCGCACCCAAGGGAGATCCGTCTGCGCCGCTGCAGGCCCACGTCACCAACCTCGACGCCTCCGAGTTCCTCGGTCGTCTCGCGCTGCTGCGCATCCACCAGGGTGAGCTGCGCAAGGGCCAGACCGTCGCGTGGATGCACGCCGACGGCGTCAAGAACGTCAAGATCACCGAGCTGCTCAAGACCGTCGGTGTCGAGCGCCAGCCCGGCGAGGTCGCGGTCGCCGGCGACATCGTCGCCGTGGCCGGTATCCCGGAGATCATGATCGGCGACACCCTCGCCGATTCGGAGAACCCGGTGGCGCTGCCGCGCATCACCGTCGACGAGCCGGCCATCTCGATGGTCATCGGCACCAACACCTCGCCGCTCGTCGGCCGGGTCAAGGGCCACAAGCTCACCGCCCGCATGGTGAAGACGCGGCTCGACTCCGAGCTCGTCGGCAACGTGTCGCTGCGCGTCCTCGACATCGGACGCCCCGACGCGTGGGAGGTGCAGGGCCGAGGCGAACTCGCCCTCGCCATCCTCGTCGAGCAGATGCGCCGTGAGGGCTTCGAGCTGACCGTCGGCAAGCCGCAGGTGGTCACCCGCACCATCGACGGCAAGCTGCACGAGCCCTACGAGGAGCTGACCATCGACAGCCCCGAGGAGCACCTCGGCGCCATCACCCAGCTGCTCGCGAACCGCAAGGGCAAGATGGTCCAGATGACCAACCAGGGCACCGGTTGGGTCCGCATGGAGTTCATCATCCCGTCGCGCGGTCTGATCGGTTTCCGCACCGACTTCCTCACGGAGACCCGCGGCACCGGCATCTCGAACGCCATCTTCCACGGTTACGCGCCGTGGGCCGGCGAGATCCGCGCCCGCCACACGGGTTCGCTCGTCTCCGACCGTGCCGGCTCGGTCACCCCGTTCGCGATGATCCAGCTCGCCGACCGCGGCACGTTCTTCGTCGAACCGGGCAGCGACACCTACGAGGGCCACGTCGTGGGCATCAACCCGCGCGCCGAGGACCTCGACATCAACGTCACCCGCGAGAAGAAGCTCACCAACATGCGCTCCTCGACCGCCGACGTGATGGAGACGCTCGCCAAGCCGATCGAGCTGACCCTCGAGGCCGCGCTCGAGTTCTGTGCTGCGGACGAGTGCGTCGAGGTCACCCCGGAGGACGTGCGCGTGCGGAAGCTGCACCTCTCGCAGACCGACCGTGCGCGTGCGCGGTCGCGGGAGAAGGCCCGTAACAAGTAGTCCAGGTGTGGGGTGGCCCCGGCGAGCGCATGCTGGCCGGGGCCACCCACGTACCACCTGCCTCACGGAAGGAGCCCGAGTGTCGCGTACGCGCGCTCGCCGCCGACTGATCGGGGCGACGGCCGGCCTGGCCGTGGCTGCGCTGGTCCTCACCGGCTGCACCGCCGACCCGCCGCCGCCCATCGAGCAGACGGAGCCGACCACGACTCCCGCTCCCGCTCCGAAGCGCAGCACGGTGGTGGTCGCGATCGACGAGGTCGGCTCGGGTTTCAACCCCCACCTGCTCGCAGACCAGTCGCCCGTCGCGAACGCCGTCGCCGAACTCGTGCTCCCGAGTGCCTTCCGTGCCGTGCCCGATCCGGAGAACCCCGCTGCCACCCTGTGGGTTCCGGACGACTCGCTGCTGCTGTCCGCCGAGGTCACCGACGAGGCGCCGTTCACCATCACCTACCGCCTGCGCGACGAGGCCCAGTGGTCGGACGGAGCGCCCATCGCCGCCGAGGACTTCCGGTATCTGTGGCGGCAGATGATCACCCAGCCCGGCGTGGTCGATCCCGCCGGCTACCGCCTCATCGACGACATCCGATCGTCGGGCGGAGGCAAGACCGTCACCGTCACCTTGCGCGAGCCGTATCCGGCGTGGCGCGAACTGTTCACCAATCTGCTGCCCGCGCACCTGGTCAAGGACACTCCGGGTGGCTTCTCCACGGGCCTGTCCGAGACGATCCCGGTGTCCGGCGCGCGATTCCACGTCGACAACGTCGACCGCGGGCGCGCCGAGGTGCTGCTCGAGCGCAACGACCGGTTCTGGGGCACCCCGGCCGGACCCGACGAACTGCTCATGCGCCGCGCCGGTACCGACGCCCAGGTGACCGAATCGGTGCGCAGCGACGACGCCCAGGTGGTCCAGAGCGCGGGTGGTGTCGCTCTCGAAGCGCAGCTCGCCGCTGTGCCGGGTGTGCGGACCGGCGTCCAGCTCCAGCCGCGCACCCTCGAGCTGACCCTCAACACCCGTACCGCCGAACTCGCCGACCCCGGAGTCCGGCGAGGCGTGCTCGACCTGCTCGATCCCGAGCTGCTCGGACTCGTTGCGACGGCGAACAGCACCGAGGTCGTGCGGGCGCGGGCCCAGGTGCTCGCGCCGTCCGATCCGGGATACACCGACACGATGCCGCCGCGGCTGCCCCGAGAGCAGGCCCTCGGCCGTCTCGCCGCTGCCGGATATCTGCCCGTCCCGCCCGCCGCGCCCCCGGTGCCGGCGGACCCGGACGCACCAAACCCCGGAACTCCTGAGACCGAGGGGTCCGAGACCGAGACCTCCGAGACGACATCCGAGACCGCGGCGCCGACGAGCGCGACTCCCGAACAGGGAACCACGAACGCTCCGGCTCTACCCGAAGGCACCCTGGCCCGCGCCGGCGTGCCGCTGACGCTGGTCGTGGGCGTGCCGGAGGGCGACGAGACCGCCCGCGCGGTCGCACGCACCGCCGTCGATCTGTGGCGTGGCGCCGGGATCGACGCGTCCGTCGACGAACTGCCCCCCGACGAGCTGTACGGCGAAGCCCTCGTCGAGGGCAGCGTGCATGCGGTCGTCGGCTGGATGCGTGCGGGTGGAGATCCCGCCACCGCCGCGCTGTCCCGATTCGGATGTGTCCCCGTGGCCGCAACACCCACCGCGGCGGGGGAGGCCCTGCCGACCACGCCCGGGTCCGACCTCCCGGCGCAGCCCGACGCCCCCGGGACGACGGCCGCCCGGCCGTCGGACCCCGCGACCACCACGCTCGACGAGGACGACGTCGAGGAACGTGAGGACGCGCTCGCAGCGCAGCTCGAAGCCCCGAGCAACCTCTCGGGTGCATGCGATCCGGGTCTCGAACCCGACCTGCTGGCGGCGCTGAACGGTGCCACCGATCCGGCGAAGGTCGTCGCCGACGCACAGACCGGGCTGTGGGATCTCGCCGTGAACCTGCCGATCCTGCAGGACCGGGCCGTCGTCGCCGCCGGTCCGGGCGTCGAGAACGTCTCGCTGACAGCCGCTGTCGCCACCGGTATTCTCGGCGACGCCCATCTGTGGGGAAGGACCACACCGTGACCGATACTCCGGGCGCCGTCCCCGATGTTGCGGATCGACGACTGCTGCTCGTCCACGCCCATCCCGACGACGAAACGCTCACCACCGGCGGGACCATCGCCAGGTACGTCGCCGAGGGCGTCGAAGTCACCGTCGTGACCTGCACGCTCGGCGAAGAGGGCGAAGTGATCGGCGACGAGTGGGCCCAGCTCACCGCCGACCGCGCCGACCAGCTCGGCGGATACCGCATCCTCGAACTCACCCGGGCGCTCGGAGCTCTCGGTGTCGAGCGCCCGCGCTTCCTCGGCGGTGCCGGGCACTGGCGAGACTCGGGGATGGCGGGCACCCCGTCCGCCGCCGATCCCCGCGCCTGGGTCAACGCCGACCGCGAGGAAGCGGTCGAGGCGCTCGTCGCCGTGATCCGCGAGACGCGTCCGCACGTGGTCGTCACCTACGACCCGTTCGGTGGCTACGGGCATCCCGACCACATCGCGGTGCACGAACGGGTGACCGCGGCCGTCGAAGCGGCCGGCACCGAGGAGTACCCGTCCGCGGGGGCGGCGTGGACCCCCGCGAAGGTGTACTGGACCGTCGCCGAGCGGTCCGCGCTCGAACGCGGCATCGCCGCCATGGGCACGCTGCCCGAGGGCTGGCGCCGACCGGAGCCCGGCGAGTTGCCGAGCGTGCCCGACGACGAGGTCACCACCGTCGTCGACGTCCGCTCGGTTCTCGACGCGAAGCGGACCGCGATGGCCGCCCACGCGACCCAGGTGCTGGTCGCGGAGGACGGCGAGCAGTTCGTGCTCTCCAACCTCGTCGCCCAGCCCGTCTTCGACCAGGAACACTTCGTGCTCGTGCGCGGGCAGCTCGGCCTGACCGACTCCACGGGACGGGAGGACGACCTCTTCTCCGGCATCGGCTAGTGTGATCCGCGTCATCCACGAGGCTATAGGTGGCCCACATCACCAGGTCTCGTGCACCACGCAGGCACACCGTGCAGGGGGTTGTCGATGTACAACTGGTCCGTCCAGAACCAGATCGTCGCGTTCGTGGATTCGCTGAGGCCGTACGCCGACGAGATCCGGGCCGACTACTGGCACGCTCTGTACTCCTTCGCCGACCAGCAGAGCGCCCTGCTCACCATGCTCGGCTACCCGCCGGTTCCCTGACGTCCCGTGCGTATACCGCGGACCCCGGTTGCGCTCGTGCGCGTCCGGTAGCGCACCATCGAAGCATGACGGTCGATCCAGCAACCGCTGCACCCATCGCGTCACCGGCGGACGTCCGACCCCGCCGGGGGCTCGTCGCGCTGCTCGTGCTCGACGGTGCGCTGTGCGCCCTGTTGTCGGTCTTCTATCTCGGCCTGTACATCGCCGGGGTGCCCTTCCCGATCACCATCCTGCTGGCCGGACTCGCGAACCTGCTCCTGGTGGTGGCCGTTCGCGCCGAGACCGGTTCCCTGCGCAGCGCGGCCCTGCCGCTGCTGGCCTGGACCGGGGTCTTCCTCGTCTGCCTCGCGGGCGGCCCGGGCGGCGACCAGCTCGCGCTCGGCGACTGGCGGACCCTGTTGCTGCCCGTGGCCGCGCTCGCCCCCGCCGGCGGGTACCTGTTCTCCGCTCGCATCAAGGAGATCACCCAGGCGGTAGGAGGGACGCAGCCCGCGCCGCGTCCCTGAGCACGTCGGTCACCATCTCCTTGGTCAACCGGCCGGTGAAGGTGTTCTGCTGGCTGACGTGATAGCAACCGAACAGATGCAACGGGTACTCCCGCGCCTCGGTGGGAGCGAGCAGCACATGTGCGCCGTGCCCGAACTTCGGACGGGGAACCGGGATCGCCCACCCCGCAGCCGACAGGACGGGCAGTAGCGCCTGCCACCCGAACCCGCCGAGGACGACGACCGACCGCAGTGTGGGAGAGAGCAGGTCGAGTTCCTGTTCGAGCCAGTGCCGGCAGGTGTCGCGTTCGACGACCGTGGGGCGATTGGCCGGTGGCGCGCAGTGCACCGGCGATGTGATGCGCGTGCCGAACAGTTCGAGACCGTCGCCGATGTGTGTCGCGGTCGGTTGTGATGCGAGTCCCGCGTCGTACAGGGCCGCGTACAGCACGTCACCCGACCGGTCTCCCGTGAACATCCGTCCCGTGCGGTTCCCGCCGTGCGCGGCGGGGGCCAGCCCGACGATCAGCAGGGACGCATCGGCCGGACCGAAGCCCGGGACGGGCCGGCCCCAGTACTCCTCGTCGCGGAAGGCCGCTCGTTTCTCCCGCGCGACCTGCTCACGCCACGCGACCAGCCGCGGACATGCGCGGCAGTCGACGAGCGCATCGTCGAGTTCGGCCAGCGTTGCCGGGGGAGTGCCGTGCAGGGGGCCTTGTCCGGACGTGGGGTTCATCGGTCGATCCATGCTTCTCCCATACCCGGTGTGACCTCCTGGACAAGCGCCCACGCCTCGTCCACCGGAATATCGATCACCTCGTAGCGTCCCGCACCCGCCGGTGTCGCCGCGACGACGGTCGCGAGACCCGCACGGCGCTGGAAGAAGGTCTGCCGCACCGTCCAGCCGATCACCCCGTCCGCATCGAGGCAGATGCGCTGCCGGTCGATCGAGCCGCTGCGGGCGACGAGATGACCGTCCACGACCGCGTGGCCGAGACCCCGATAGCGGTCCTGCGCCAGCGCACATGCCCCCGCGGCCAGCACCACGACCACCGTGGCGATCACGGCGACCGGCACGTGCCGGTCGGTGACGGTCAGGGCGACGAGCCCGGCAGCGATCACGACGGCCACCGGCCACAGCGTGCGCGTGTAGCGGCGACGACGGGCACGGGGACCGTGGCTGCGCAACGGAACTTCGAGCGGCAACCGCCCGGTGAGCACCTCGGCCGCGACCCGCCGGACCTCCTCGTCGGGAGCCGACGGCAGGACCAGCGACGAACCGCCCTGCTGCGCGGTCCTGCCCGTCATGACGGCGTCGAGCCGTGCGGCACCGACGAGCCGCAGTGCCAGCGGCTCGCGCAGCGCGACCCCGCGGAGCCGTGCCCGGTCGAGGGTGGTGTGCCGGGTCGTGAGCAGGCCGTGCGCGATGCGCAGGACCCGGTTGTCGTCGGTCACCCGCAGATCGCCGTAGAGCAGCAGGTACCGCACGCACGCTGCCGGGCTGGCGACGAGCACGACGACCAGCACGAGGATCACGAGTGCGACGATCAGACCCAGATCCTCCGCGGTCTCCACCGCGCGGCGGACGACCTGCGATTCGGCGATCCACTTGCCGAGCCCGAACTGGAAGGCTGCACCGGCGATGGCCGCGACGGCGAGCAGTCCCGTCGTGGAGAACGGCGCGTAGCGCACCCACGCCGGGTCGAAACGCGCCAGCTGACGCTCGGTGACAGCAGGGGCCGGGGTCGCCTCTGCCGGCAGGTCGTCCTGCTGGCCGCTCCTCAACAGGACGGCACGAAGTTCGGGTACGGCCGCGATCGGGATGCCGTTGAGTTCGAACCGGTTGCGGTCGGCACCCCCGCTCTGGCCCGTGCCGATCTTCACGAGTGCGAGACCCAGCACGCGGTGCAGGAGGCGTTGCTCGACGTCCACCGACCGGATACGGCTGCGGGGGATCGACAACTCGCGTCGTTGCAGCAGACCGCGGCGGAGTTCGACGTGCTGAGGTCCCACACGGTAGGTGGTGGTGAACCAGCGCAGCAGACCGACCAGCACGAGCACGCCCGTCGCCGCGAGGCCCCACACGGGATTGCCGCTGGTGGTCCCGATGACGAACGACCCGGCGAGGACGGGCAGCAGGCGCAGGATCTCCTCGATCGGGTGGATCAGCAGCATCCGGCGATCGAGGCGCGACCACGGCACCTCCTCGTCCGTCCCGGCCACGGGCACGAGGGCGTCGTTCATGTCGCGTCCGTCTCCGAGCTCGCCGCGAGCGCGGTCAGGCGAGCGACGGTCTCGTCGGCGACCCGGCTGTCGAGCCCGACGATCTCCACCGCACCCGCCGCCGAGGCGGTGGTGACGGTGACGGTGGTCAGATCGAGCCACCGGTCGAGCGGTCCCCGCTCGGTGTCGACGGTCTGGATCCGGGAGATCGGTGCGATGCGGTGCTCCTGCGTCCACCAACCCGAACGCGTGTAGACCGCAGTCTCGTCCATTTCCCAGCGATGGACGCGGTATCGCCAGACCGGCACCACCGCGACGTGCAGTCCACCGAGGACGACGGTCGCGGCCGCGGCGGCGACGTGCCACCCGGCGCCCACCGGCGCGACGAGCACCCACACGACCTGCACGACGACCAGCGGCAACCACATCAGCGCTGCGCTCACGGCCCACAGCACACGCGCCTTCGGGCTCGGCCGCCACGACGGTTCCCTCATCACCACGCTCGTCGCCGCCGTGTTCTCGGCCGGCCCCGCCGGCGCGTTTTCGGCCGGCCCCGCCGGCGAACTCTCGTCGTCCTCCACCCGCACCTCCTGCTCCATCGGGCCCCGTGTCCGGTTCCACGCTAGGCTGGGATCCGTAGAACCCGGCCGGACTCGCCCGATCCGACCTCGCGATCGGGCCCTATCAGGAGGAGATCGCAATGACGGAGTCGAATGCGCTCGGCATCGAGATCCAGTCCGACAACGATTCCGAGGCCGACCGGCTCGAGCAGGCCACTCCCGTCTACGACGATCCTGCCGACGACCTGCCTTCGGACGTACCGCTCGAAGCCGATGCGGCAGACACCTACGAGCAGTACCGCGAAGTCCCCGCGGACGACGACTACCCGCACGAATAGACCCCGAAGTGGCATGGGGGTGTTCGTAGGCGCATGATCGGGCGCATGACCGATTCCGCAGACGACACCCCGCAGTCCGCGATGCTTCCGACCCCCACCGTGCGTCCCGGCGCCGCGTCCCGATCCACGGCAACCCCCTCGGGGATGCGTCGAGCGCTGCGCCGGGCTCGCGACGGGGTCGCACTGAACGTCGACGAAGCGGCGGTCCTGCTGCAGGCCCGGGGCGCGGATCTCGAGGATCTCTGCGCGTCGGCGGCGCGGGTGCGCGATGCCGGCCTCCTCGCGGAGGGACGACCCGGCACGGTCACCTATTCGCGCAAGGTCTTCGTCCCCATCACCCGGCTGTGCCGGGATCGATGCCACTACTGCACCTTCGTCACGGTCCCCGGCAAGCTCCGCGCCGAGGGTCACGGCATGTACCTCGAACCCGACGAGATCCTCGAGATCGCCCGTCAGGGAGCCGAACTGGGGTGCAAGGAAGCCTTGTTCACACTCGGCGACCGGCCCGAGGAGCGGTGGCCCGAAGCGAAGCAGTGGCTCGACGAGCGCGGCTACGACTCCACCCTCGACTACGTGCGCGCGATGGCGATCCGGGTTCTCGAGGAGACCGGTCTGTTGCCGCACCTCAACCCCGGGGTGATGAGCTGGGCCGAGATCTCGCGGCTGAAGCCCGTCGCCCCGTCCATGGGCATGATGCTCGAGACCACCTCCGAACGGTTGTTCACCGAGAAGGGGCAGTGCCACTACGGCAGCCCCGACAAGGATCCGGCGGTGCGGCTGCGGGTGCTCACCGATGCGGGCCGCCTCGCGGTGCCGTTCACCACCGGCATCCTCGTCGGTATCGGCGAGGACTTCACCGAGCGTGCCGAATCGATCCACGCGATCCGCAAGTCGCACAAGGCATTCGGTCATATCCAGGAAGTGATCGTCCAGAACTTCCGCGCCAAGGACGACACCGCGATGCGTGATGTCGACGACGCCGATCTCGACGAGTTCCTCGCCGCGATCGCCGTCGCGCGGCTCGTCCTCGGGCCGGGCATGCGCATCCAGGCCCCGCCGAATCTCGTCTCGCTCGACGAGTGTCGTGCGCTGCTCGGGGCGGGTGTCGACGACTGGGGCGGGGTCTCGCCGTTGACGCCCGATCACGTCAATCCCGAGCGGCCCTGGCCGAACCTCGACACCCTGGCGCGCCTGAGCTCCGAGGCCGGCTTCGAACTCACCGAGAGGATCGCCGCGCAGCCGAAGTACGTGCTCGCCGGGCAGCCGTGGATCGATCCGCGCATCACCGCCCACGTGCACGCCCTCGCCGATCCGGCCACGGGTCTCGCACGCGAGGTGATCCCGTCCGGACTGCCCTGGCAGGAGCCCGACATCGACTGGGAGTCGTCGGGCCGGGTCGACCTGAACTCCGAGATCGACGTGACGGGACGCAACACCGAGCACCGCTCCGATCTGGGGAGCGCCTTCGGCGACTGGGAAACCGTCCGCGAACAGGTGCTCGAACTGGGTGCCTCCGCGCCGGTGCGGCTCGACAGCGACGTGCTCTCGGCGCTGCGCTCCGCGGAACGGGATCCGGGCGGATGCTCCGAAGCGGAGTACATCGCCCTCGCCAACGCCGACGGCGCCGGTCTCGAAGCGCTCGTGGCGCTCGCCGACCAGCTGCGCCGCGACACCGTCGGCGACGACGTCACCTACGTCGTCAACCGGAACATCAACTTCACCAACATCTGCTACACCGGCTGCCGGTTCTGCGCCTTCGCACAGCGCAAGGGCGACGCCGACGCGTTCACCCTCTCGGCGAGCGAGGTCGCCGACCGGGCGTGGGAGGCGCACGTCGCCGGCGCCACCGAGGTGTGCATGCAGGGCGGCATCGACCCGGAGCTGCCGGTGACCGGCTACGCCGATCTCGTCCGCGCCGTCAAGGCACGGGTGCCGTCGATACACGTCCACGCGTTCTCGCCGATGGAGATCGTCAACGGTGTCGCACGCAGCGGCACGTCGATCCGGGACTGGCTCACCGAACTTCGTGAGGCCGGGCTCGACACCATCCCGGGCACCGCCGCGGAGATCCTCGACGACGAGGTGCGGTGGGTGCTCACCAAGGGCAAGCTCCCGACCGCCGAGTGGATCGAGGTGGTCACCACCGCGCACGAGGTGGGACTGCGCTCGAGCTCGACGATGATGTACGGACACGTCGACCAGCCGCACCACTGGGTGGGCCACCTGAACGTGATCCGCGGGATCCAGGAGCGCACAGGTGGATTCACCGAGTTCGTGCTGTTGCCCTTCGTGCACCAGTCCTCGCCGCTGTATCTGGCCGGCGCGTCGCGTCCCGGACCGACCATGCGCGACAACCGTGCCGCGCACGCGCTCGCCCGGGTCATGCTGCACGGCCGGATCGACAACATCCAGACGAGCTGGGTCAAGCTGGGCGTCGCCGGGACGCAGGCCATGCTCGAAGGCGGGGCGAACGACCTCGGTGGCACGCTCATGGAGGAGACGATCTCGCGCATGGCGGGTTCGCAACACGGCTCGGAGAAGACCGTCGCCGAACTCGTCGCGATCGCCGAGGGCATCGGGCGTCCGGCGCGCCAGCGGACCACCGCGTACACGCCGATCGAGCTTCCGGTCACCTCGGGCTGACCCGTCACCGCGGGCGGCACTCCGAAGTAGGGGACCCTTACTCCGGAGTGCCGCACGGGCACGGGGGATACTGGAGGACCGTGGGCGCCGAGGGCGCCCGCTCGGGCGAGACCGCGCAGGTCGGCGGGCTTACAGAGAGGCAGGGAGAACAGCAGTGACGTACACGATTGCGGAACCGTGCGTGGACGTGTTGGACAAGGCATGCATCGAGGAGTGCCCCGTCGACTGCATCTACGAGGGCGGTCGCATGCTGTACATCCACCCCGACGAGTGCGTCGACTGCGGTGCGTGCGAGCCCGTGTGCCCCGTCGAAGCGATCTTCTACGAGGACGACGTCCCGGACGAGTGGTCCGAGTACGTCAAGGCCAACGTCGATTTCTTCAACGATCTCGGCTCGCCCGGTGGCGCCGCGAAGCTCGGCAAGGTCGACTACGACCCGCCGTTCGTCAAGAACCTCCCTCCCATGGGCGAAGAGTGACGAACGGACCGGTGGAACTTTCGTGAGCACGCGTGTCCGCCGTTCGGTGGCGAAGAGCCTGCCGGACTTCCCCTGGGATTCCCTGACCGACGCGAAGGCGAAGGCAGCGGCGCATCCCGACGGCATCGTCAACCTGTCGGTGGGCACACCGGTCGACCCGGTCGCCCCCGTGATCCGGGAGGCGCTCGTCTCGGTCGCCGAGGAACCGGGCTACCCGACCACGCACGGCACCGCCGAACTGCGGCGGGCGGCCGTGGGTGCGCTCGAACGTCGCTACGGCATCACCGGTCTCGACGACTCCGCGATCCTGCCGGCGATCGGCACCAAGGAGATGATCGCCTGGCTGCCGTCGCTGCTCGGCCTCGGTGCCGACGATCTCGTCGTGATCCCCGAGCTGGCATACCCGACCTACGAGGTGGGCGGCCTGCTCGCCGGTGCCCGCATCATCCGCGCCGACGGGCTGACCCGCCTCGGCCCCGAGGTCGCCTCGCTGGTCTTCGTGAACTCGCCGTCGAACCCCACCGGAAAGGTGCTCGGGCCCGACCACCTGCGCAAGGTGGTCGACTGGGCGCGCAGCCGCAACGCGATCGTCGTCTCCGACGAGTGCTATCTCGGGCTCACCTGGGAGGGTGAGGCCCTGTCGATCCTGCACCCGAGCGTGTGCGGGGGTGACCACACCAACCTCCTCGCGGTGCACTCGCTGTCGAAGACCTCGAATCTCGCGAGCTACCGGGCCGGTTTCGTCACCGGCGACGCCGACCTCGTCGCCGACCTGCTCGAGGTCCGCAAGCACTCCGGCATGATGGTGCCGCTGCCGATCCAGGCCGCGATGACGGCGGCACTGAACGACGACGAGCACGAGAACGCCCAGCGCGAGAAGTACCGCAAGCGGCGCGAAGTGCTTCTCGACGCGGTGCGCGGTGCCGGCTTCACCGTCGACCACTCGCAGGCGGGCCTGTATCTGTGGGCGACGCGCGGTGAGGAATGCCGCGCGACCGTCGACTGGTTCGCCGAACGCGGCATCCTCGTCGCACCCGGCGAGTTCTACGGTCCCGGAGGCGTCCTGCACGTGCGGATCGCGCTCACCGCGACCGACGACGCCATCGACGCCGCCGCTGCCCGACTGCGCGGATAGAGCGCAGCCTCCGGCTCCGCTGTGCCGATAGAGCGCGCCGACCCACCGCCCGGTGAGTGGCTCACCGGTAGATTGACCCCGTGAGTTCGTCCGGTGAGGATCCGCTGCTGTGGGTGCTCTATGTCGTCGTGGTGGCGATCGCTGCGGCGAGCGCGTCACGCTCCCACTCGGGAAGCACCGCGCACGCGACGACGCGATCGTTCTGGTGGCCTCCGCCGGTCGCGGCGACGATCCTGTGGTCGGTGGTCGCGGTGGCCTCGCTCGCGCGACTGGTCTTCCCGGGACTGCTCGACGTCTTCCGGCGGCAGCCGGTCCGCACCCGGGACTCGGGGGAGTGGTGGCGCGTCCTCACCGCCGGCCTGATCGAGGACGGCGGTGTGCTCCTCACCGTCGTGAACCTGCTGTTGCTCGCGGTGGTCGCCATCGCGATCGTGCGGGTGTGGGGGTGGTACCGCGCTCTCGGGTTGTTCGTGGTCGGCCAGGTGCTGTGGGGGTTGTTCACCACCTTCGTCTTCCCGTCCGACGGCGCGGGAACGACCGGCGCGACGCTCGCGGCGGCCGCGACCCTCGCGGGGCTGTGGCCGGTCGTCGGAGCGACCCGCCCGTTGCTCGTCGCCTCCGCGGCGACCTTCCTTCTCGGCGTGGTCCTCGTGATCGCGGGTGACGCGCACGGCGTGGCCGTCCTCATCGGGATGCTGCTGGGCGCGGTCATGGCCACCGTGCTTCCCCCGGTACATCTCGCGCGGGCATCGGTGTCCGCGGCGCGCGGCGACATCCACACCTGACCACCTCTGCGAGACCGCGGCATCGATATGGAATCGTGGCTGTCGTGTCTGCACTGCTTCGTTCGCTGAACCCGCTGGCCGTCGCGCGCGGCGACGATCTCCCGGACGCCGTCCGTATCGACGGCCACACCTTCTCCCGCAGCGATCTGCTCGGCGCGGCCACCGCCGTCGCGGCGCGGGTGGCGCGCGCCGATCGGGTGGCCGTGCTCGCGACTCCGAGCGCGACCACCGTCGTCGCCGTGACCGGTGCCCTGCTCGCCGGGACGACCGTGGTGCCGGTGCCACCGGACTCGGGGCCCGCCGAACTCGCCCACATCCTGACGGACTCGGGCGCGCAGGCCTGGCTCGGTCCGGCGCCGGAGGTGCAGCATCCCGACGTTCCGCAGTTGCCGAGCCTGCCGGTCCGCCTGCACGCCCGCGACTGGCACCACCTGCCCGAGCCGAATCCGGCGCGAATCGCGTTCGTGCTCTACACCTCCGGTACCATCGGCGCCCCGAAGGGCGTGCTGCTGAGCCGCCGGGCGATCGCCGCGGGCATCGACGCTCTCGCCGAGGCATGGGCCTGGACCGAGCGCGACACGCTCGTGCACGGCCTGCCGCTGTTCCACGTGCACGGACTCGTGCTCGGCGTGGTCGGGGCCCTGCGCGTGGGCAGCCGGCTGATCCACACCGGGAAGCCGACCCCGCAGGCCTACGCCGAGGCACAGGGATCCCTCTACTTCGGGGTGCCGACGGTGTGGACACGCGTCGTCGAGGACGAGGACTCCGCCCGTGCGCTCAGCGGCGCGCGACTGCTCGTCTCCGGAAGTGCGCCGCTGCCGGTGCCGGTCTTCGAACGACTGCGTGAGCTCACGGGCCTGGTCCCGATCGAGCGTTACGGCATGAGCGAGACGATGCTGACGCTCAGCACGCGGGTCGACGGCGAACGCCGTCCCGGCTGGGTCGGCACGCCCGTCGCCGGGGTCGAGACGCGACTGCGCGACGAGCAGGGCCGCGACGTGCCCCACGACGGGGAGAGCATCGGTGTCCTGCAGGTGCGCGGGCCGATGCTCTTCGACGGCTATCTGAACAGGCCCGAGGCCACCGCGGCCGCGTGGACCGAGGACGGATGGTTCGTCACCGGCGACGTAGCGGCCGTCGACGAGGGCGGATTCCACCGCATCGTGGGCCGCGAGTCGACCGACCTGATCAAGACCGGTGGGTTCCGGGTGGGTGCGGGGGAGATCGAGACCGTTCTGCTCGGGCATCCCGCTGTGCGGGAGGTGGCCGTGGTGGGCCTGCCCGACGACGACCTCGGTCAGCGGATCGTCGCGTTCGTGGTGCCCGCCGCCGACGGCGCCCAGGTCGACGAGTCGGAACTGATCGACCTTGTCGCACAGCAGCTTTCCGTGCACAAGCGGCCCCGGGAGGTGCGTGTGGTGAGCGACCTTCCACGCAATGCGATGGGCAAGGTGCAGAAGAAGAAACTGGGCTGACAGGGTCGGTGGGGAGCGCCCGCGGGCAGGTTCCTGTTACCGGAACTTCGTGGAAAATCGGTCACAGGGGTTGCATGTGTCACACTGCGAGGCGGATTCTCTACTGCACCGTATGTAGATCTACTCACTTCGATGGGGGTTCGAGGGATGTCTGTAACGGATCAGGTCCGGGTACCCGGGCACGACCGTCGGGGGGACGGTGACAACGCTCCGCTCTTCCTGGTGGACGGGAAGCCCGCGTCCGTTCCGCTGCGCGATCTGCCCGCCGTGGCTCGCAAACTCGTGGCGCACTTCGCCGACAACGTGGCGCCGTGTTCGCTCCGACCGGGCGAATCGCTGCGCGGTGACGTCACCGAGGTCACCGTGCGCTGCCTGCGCATCGCGATCCATCTCCTCGACTCCGGAGAACTACCCTCCGACGCGGAGCTCGCCGACCTGCGCAGCAGCGCAGCCCAGTGGGCCCGCGCCGGCTTCCGGCTCGAATACATGCTCCGGATCTATCACGAAGGCATCCGTCTCGGTTGGGAGCTGGTCACCGATCGGGCCCGGGAGGGCGATGTCTCCTCCGTCGCCGACGCGTCCCGCCTGTGGATGGCGCTGCTCGAGAAGGTCACCGTCGCCGCGACCACCGGTTTCGTCGCCGAACTCGACGCCATCCGACGTGAACGCGACGTCGCCGCGCAGGAACTGGTCACCGCGCTGCTGAGCGGGCAGGACGCCGCGGCCGTGGCGCAACGCTCCGGGCTGGTGCTCGCCGATACCTACACCGTGCTCGCGGTCTCGCTCACCCGACATCCCGACGAACGCAATCCGCACGTGCGGCCGGAGGTCGTCGCGCGGCGCACCCTGCGCCGGGTCGAGACCGAACTCGAGGCGATCTGCGAGGGCCGCCACCTCGCGATGCTCGGCCCCGAGGGCGGCACCGTCCTGCTCCCCGAATCGCCCTCGACCGAGGCGATCGAGGAATTCCGGCAGCGCATCGAGACCGTCGCGGGGGTGTCCGTCACGATCGCTCTCGTCCACGCCCCCGTCCGGGAGGTGCCCACTGCGGCGAAGCAGGCCCACGAACTGCTCGATCTGGTGCGACGGCTCGGCCGTGCGGTCGGGGCCTATGGTATGCAGGATCTGGCGCTCGAATACCAGCTCACGCGGCCCGGTCCGGCGCGCCGTCACCTCGCGCGCGTCCTCGACCCGCTCGACGAATCACCCGAGCTCGTCGAGACACTGGAAACGCACATTGCCCACGACCTGAGCCGCCAGCTCACGGCCAAGACCCTGCACGTCCACGCGAACACCGTCGACTACCGCCTCAAGCGGGTCGCACAACTCACCGGATTCGACCCCACCCGGCCCTCCGGACTGCGCCAGCTGCAGGCGGCGCTGATCGCTCGACGACTCGAACTGGAGAGCTCCGAACAGGGCTGATATCGCGTCGGATTCGGCTTCCCGAGGCCTGCCGGTCTATATCATCGGTTTCGGGCGACCGAGGGGCGTCACCCGGAGTGAGCGCGAGGGGGCCGACGCATGGCGGGGGAGTCCGGACCGTCCGAGTCGGATCCGCCGAGCCGTCGTGGCGGCATGAGTGGGGATGCACGGCCGGGCAGGGGTCGGGCGCGCTGGTTCGTCGTCGCCGTGATCCTCGTCCTCGCGGCCGGATCCGTCGCCTTCTTGTTCGTGGAGCGGCGGAGCGGGTGCGACGACTCCGAGCGCTACACCGTGGCGGTCACCGCCGACCTCGCGCCGGTGATCGAGGAGACCTCGGTATCCGGATGTACGGAATTCGAGGTCGTCGAACAGGAACCGGGGGAGGTGTCGGCGCGACTGGCGACCGACGACGTCCCCGACCTGTGGCTCCCGGCGGGCGGTTGGTGGGCGTCGTGGGCGGGTGAGACCGCCACGGGCCCGGTGCGCACGGTGTCGACACCGCTGGCCACCACGCCGCTCGTGATCGCGGGTGCGCCGGGCACCGTCGAACCGGCGGCCGACTGGCAGGAGGCCCTGTCCGATCCCGGTCTCGTCTTCGGCAATCCACTGCGTTCCGGTCCCGCGGCAGGTGCCATCCGCGCCGTGCTGGCCGAGGCCGCCGACGATCCCGTCGCGATGGGCACGGTCCGTCCCGTCATGGCGCCGCTCGCCGAGCGGGAGGGGGTCCGTGACGAGGAGGTACCCACCGGATCGATGCTGCTCGAGGAGACCGTCGCCGATGGCGGGACGGTGGTGAGCACCGAACAGCAGGTCGAGACCTATCGCAGCGTCCACGAGCGCGAACTGGGCATCGAGGTACCCGCCACCGGGACGCTGCTCGTGGACTATCCGGTGGTCGTGACGGCGCGCGGAGAACGGCACGACGCCGCGGCGGCGGCCGCGACGGCGCTGACCGACGCGCTGCACACGTCCGAAGGACTCGACAGGCTGACCCGTCACGGTTTCCGGGACGGAGGCGGACGACCCCTACCTGACCGCCGCGGTGTGGGAGCGGTGCCGGTGCTCGAACTCGACGACGAGACCGTCGCCGAGGAGGCGATGAACGTGTGGGCGTTGCAGGCGCTTCCCGTTCGCACCGTGTTCGCGGTGGACGTCTCCGCGTCGATGAACCGCAATCTCGGCGACGAGAGCCGGATCGAACTGGTCCGGCGCGCCGCGACCGCCGCCAACGAGGTCCTGCCCGGGAACGTCTCGGCGGGCCTGTGGTTCTTCGGCGGGGGAGTGAGTGACTACGCCACATTGCCGAACGACCGCGCCGAGGCCCCGGGGGACTACATCGTGGCGGCACCGATCCGGCGCTTCGATGCGGTGGTGGACGACGGTACCCAACGCGACCTGCTCACCTCGCTCGTCGCGCAGATGGCCGGTACGGCCGACGAGACCACCGCGCTCTACGACACGATCCTCGCGGCCTTCCGGTACGTGCAGGACAGCTACGATCCGCGCGCGGCCAACAGTGTCGTCGTGGTGACCGACGGCGCCGACAACGGCTCCGCGATGTCGAAGGACGAACTGCTCGCGGTCCTCTCGAACGAGAACGATCCGTCCAAGCCGGTCCGGATCGTGACGATCGGACTCGGTGAGGACGTGGACACCGCGACCCTCGAGCAGATCGCCGCGGCGACCGGAGGGGTGAGCTACCGGACGAGCGATCCGCTCGACATCACCGAGCTCGTGCTCACTGCGCTGGCCGATCGGACGGGTGGCTGACCGTCTTGTCGTCGTGGGTGCGGTGCCAGAGCAAGCCGAGCGCCGTGATGATCAGGAACAACACGAAGGTCGATGCGAGCTGGACCCGGGCCGCGCTGTCGGACAGCATCAGCACGATGAAGCCGATGAGCATCGCGAGCGTGAACCAGCTGAGATAGGGGAACAGCCACATGCGCAGGCGGATGGTGCCTTCGCGCTCGAACTTGCGGCGCAGCCGCAGATGCGAGACGACGATGAACAACCAGATCGCGATGAGCGCCGATCCGACCGCGTTGAGCAGGATCCCGAGGATGGTGTCGGGCAGCAGCCAGTTGAGCCACACGCTGACGAAGCCGAAGAACACCGAGACGAGCACCGCGTTGCGGGGCACTCCGTGGTGGGTGAGCTTGCTGAGCCAGGCCGGTCCGTCGCCGCCGCGTGCCAGCGAGTAGGCCATGCGGGAGGTGCCGTAGACGTTGGCGTTGAACGCCGACAGCAGCGCGATCACCACGACGAGTTCCATGAAGCCGGACACGTAGGGGATGCCGGCGATGTCGAGCACCGAGACGAACGGGGAGGTCTCGCCGCTCGCCGCGGTCCACGGCAGCACGAGCACCATGATCGAGATCGACCCGAGGTAGAAGACCGAGATCCGCCAGACGACACTGCGCACGGCCGTCGCGATGGACCGTTCCGGATCCTTCGATTCGGCCGCGGCGATCGTGACGATCTCGATGCCGCCGAACGCGAAGGCCACCGCGAGCAGACCGGCCGCGACACCGGCGATCCCGTTGGGCGCGAAACCGTCGCCGTCGCCGAGCAGGTGCGTGGTGCCGACGGGTTCGGTGCCCGGAAGCAGACCGAACACGAGCAGGATGCCGATCACCAGGAACCCGAGGATGACCGCGACCTTCAGTGCCGCGAACCAGAACTCGAACTCACCGAAGTTGGCGACCCTCGCCAGATTGACCACCGCGAAGAAGGTGACGAACACCAGCGCGACCACCCATTGGGGTACGCCCGGCAGCCACGACTGCACGATCGCGGAGGCGCCGGTGATCTCGACACCGAGCACCATGATCAGCATGAACCAGTACAGCCACCCCATGCTGAATCCGGCCCAGCGGCCGATTCCGATGCGCGCGTAGTGCGAGAACGAACCGCTCACCGGCAGCGCGGCACCCATCTCGCCGAGCATGCGCATCACGAAGATGATCATCACGCCGGCGAGCAGGTACGAGACGATGATGGCCGGACCGGCTGCGGCGATACCCACTCCGGAACCGAGGAACAGGCCCGCGCCGATGGCGGAGCCGAGTCCCATCATGGTCAGATGGCGGACCTTCAGGCCGCTCCCGAGATGTTCGACCTCGGACGCGGGCCGCTGGGTTTCACTCACAGTTTCTCGGTTCCGAATCTGTTGTGGGTGCAGAGTCAGTCGTTGGCGTGCAGAGCCGCGTTCAGTTCGACTCCGCTGCCCTTGTTCGGCACGACCTCGACCGCGCCGCTCACCGAGTTGCGTCGCAGCAGGAGGTTGGATGCGCCGCTGAGGGTCGCGGCCTTGACGACGGTGCCGTCAGGGCCGGTGACCTTGGTACCGGCGGTGACGTACAGGCCGGCCTCGACGATGCAGTCGTCGCCGAGCGAGATGCCCACGCCCGCGTTCGCGCCGAGCAGGCAGCGCTTGCCGACGGAGATGACCTCCTTGCCGCCACCGGAGAGGGTGCCCATGATCGAGGCGCCTCCACCGACGTCGGAACCGTCGTCGACGACGACACCCGCGGAGATGCGGCCCTCGACCATCGAGTTACCGAGCGTGCCGGCGTTGAAGTTGACGAAGCCCTCGTGCATCACGGTGGTGCCGGACGCGAGGTGCGCACCGAGGCGGACGCGGTCGGCGTCGGCGATGCGAACACCGGCGGGAACGACGTAGTCGACCATGCGGGGGAACTTGTCGACACCGAAGACGGTCACCGGTCCGCGGATGCGCAGACGGGAGCGCACGGTCTCGAAGTTCTCGAGCGAGCACGGGCCGTAGTTGGTCCACACGACGTTCGCGAGCATGCCGAAGATGCCGTCGAGGTTGAGTCCGTGCGGCTGGACGAGACGGTGCGACAGCAGGTGCAGGCGCAGGTAGACGTCGTGAGTGTCGACGGGCGGCTTCGACAGGTCCGCGATGTCGGTGCGCACCACCACCTGCTGGACCTCGCGCGCCTCGTCGTGACCGGCGAGCAGGGCGAGATCGGACGGGATGTCCGTGCCCTCGAGTCGCGTCGTTCCGGTTTCGCTCGGCTCGCCGAGGGCGGGTGCCGGGTACCACGTGTCGAGGACGGTGCCGTCCTCCGTGATGTTCGCGATGCCTACTGCTGATGCTCCGTGTGCACTCACGGGTGAGAAGCGTACGCGAGGCGGTCCCGGGCCTGTGTCCCCCCTGAGAAAATCGTGTGCGGGGTCTGAGGAGCAGGCGCGTTTCGTATCGTGCAGGTATGCCCGTACCGCAGCTGGACCTGCACGCCGACCCCGTCGAACTGACCGCCGCGCTCGTCGACATCCCGAGCGTGTCGCAGGACGAGACGCTCATCGCCGACGCCGTGGAGACGGCCCTGCGCGAGCAGACCGACGGCTTCGAGGTCGTGCGCAACGGCAACTGTGTCCTGGCGCGGACGAACCGCGGACTCGGCAGCCGCGTGATGCTCGCCGGTCATCTCGACACCGTCCCGATCGCCGACAACGTGCCGTCGCGGCGGGACGGCGACCTGCTGTGGGGATGCGGAACCTCCGACATGAAGGCCGGCGACGCCGTTTTCCTGCACCTCGCCGCGACCGTCACCGATCCCGCGCACGACCTGACGATCGTGATGTACGACTGCGAGGAGATCGCGGCCGCGTACAACGGGCTCGGACGGATCGAGACCGAACTGCGCGACTGGCTCGACGCGGACGTCGCGATCCTCGGCGAACCCACCTCGGGGGAGATCGAGGCCGGCTGCCAGGGCACCCTGCGGGTGCGCATCACGACCGACGGTGTGCGGGCGCACTCGGCGCGCTCCTGGCTGGGTGACAACGCGATCCACAAGCTGGCTCCCGTGCTCGACCGGCTGGCCCGCTACGAGGCACGGTCGGTCGACATCGACGGCTGTGTGTACCGGGAAGGACTGTCGGCGGTGCGTATCGAGGGTGGTGTCGCAGGGAACGTGGTGCCCGACGCGGCCGCACTCGACGTGAACTTCCGGTTCGCCCCGGATCGCAGCCCCGACGACGCACTCGCGCACGTCCGCGAGGTCTTCGACGGTCTGGCGATCTCGATGGAGCTCACCGACATGTCGCCCGGCGCGCTGCCCGGACTGTCGAACCCCGCCGCGGCCGCGCTCGTCGAGGCCGCGGGCGGGAAGTTCCGGGCCAAGTACGGCTGGACGGACGTCTCGCGGTTCGCGGCGCTGGGGATTCCGGCCGTCAACTACGGGCCGGGCGATCCGAACCTCGCCCACAAGCGCGACGAGCACGTCGAGGTGGGGCGGATCACCGAGGTGACCGCCGTTCTGCGCTCCTATCTCACCCGATAACGTGGCCGCCATGTCCGGCGAGAACTCCCCATCCGAACGCGGCTCCCGACGCGAGGTCGTGCACCAGGGTCCGGTGCAGCTGCGCGGCTCTCTCGCCCGCGAGGTCACGACGATGGACCAGCGGCTGCTCGACCGTCGCGGCCCGTCCGACTGGGTGCACACCGATCCGTGGCGCGTCCTGCGGATCCAGAGCGAGTTCGTCGAAGGCTTCGGTGCGCTCGCCGAGGTGCCCCGCGCCGTCACGGTCTTCGGATCGGCACGGACTCCGGCCGATCACGAGGAGTACGAGATCGGCCGCGAGCTCGGCGCCGCACTCGTCCACGCCGGATACGCCGTCGTCACCGGTGGCGGCCCGGGCGCGATGGAGGCGGCCAACCGCGGTGCCAGCGAGGCCGGGGGACTGTCGATCGGACTGGGGATCGAGTTGCCCTTCGAACAGGGCCTCAACGAGTGGGTCGATCTCGGGCTGAACTTCCGGTACTTCTTCGCGCGCAAGACGATGTTCGTGAAGTACTCGCAGGCGTTCGTGTGTCTGCCCGGCGGTTTCGGGACACTCGACGAGCTGTTCGAGGCACTGACCCTCGTGCAGACCCGCAAGATCACACAGTTCCCGATCGTGCTGTTCGGATCGGAGTACTGGAACGGGCTGGTGGGCTGGCTGCGAGAGACCCTGGTCCGCGGCGGCAAGATCTCGCCCGCAGATCTGGACCTGCTCTTCGTCACCGACAGCGTCGAGGAGACGGTGGACATCATCCTCGAGGCGCATCGCGGTGAGGACGAGAACGAACTGTACGGAAACGGGAGTGGATGGTGACCGAATCTCTGTCGGTCTGTGTGTACTGCGCGTCGGGACCTGTCGACCAGAAGTTTCTCGAGCTGGCCGCCTCGGTCGGCACGGAGATCGGCCGACGGGGCTGGCAGCTGGTCTCCGGCGGCGGCAACGTGTCGATGATGGGAGCGGTCGCCGACGCGGCCCGCGCGGCCGGTGCGCACACGATCGGGGTCATCCCGAAGGCTCTCGTGCACCGCGAGGTTGCGGACGTCGACGCCGACGAGTTGATCGTCACCGAGACGATGCGCGAGCGCAAACGCATCATGGAGGACCGCGCCGACGCCTTCCTGACCCTGCCCGGCGGCATCGGAACCCTCGAGGAACTGTTCGAGACGTGGACGGCCGGGTATCTCGGTATGCATGACAAGCCGGTCGTCCTGCTCGATCCCACGGGCCACTTCGACGGCCTGCTGGGCTGGCTCGGGTCGATGGTCGACACCGGCTTCGTCGCGCAACGCGCACTCGACGGTCTCGCGGTCACCACCGACCTCGCCGACGCGCTGGACCGTTGCGCTGCTCCGTACGCGACGGTCTGAGGTGTTCCACTTCGCCGCGCGCTTATCTACTCTTCGGTAAGTTCGGGGGAACGCCGTGGGTGTCGCCCGAGCAAGCCCGCCCGTCCCCGACGTCGCCGTGAGGAAATCTGTCGTGACCACTCGATCCGATCGAGACCATGCCCCCGTCGTGTCCCTGCCCGGACTCGTCTCGAAACTGCCCCGGATGGCTACCGATCTCCCCATCGTGCTGCGCGGAGCAGCCGGCATGCTCCGGAAGCCGACCGCCCGCGAGACGATCGGGTCGGTCTTCCAGAAGCTCGCCGAGCGTCACCCGGAGCGGCCCTTCATCCGCTTCGAGGGCGACTCCATCGGGTACGGCGAGGCCAACGCGCAGGTCAACCGGTACGCCGCGGTGCTCGCCGATCGCGGTGTCGGCAAGGGCGACGTCGTCGGCATCCTCATGGGCAACCGGTCCGAGACCCTGCTGGTCACCCTGGCCGCGGTCAAGCTCGGTGCGGCCGCCGGCATGCTCAACATCAACCAGCGCGGCGAGGTGCTCGAACACAGCCTGTCGCTGCTCGACAGCGCCGTCCTCGTGATCGGCGAGGAGTGCGAGGAGGCCGCCGACTCCCTCGGCGGCGAACCGCAGGCCCGCACCGTGCTGCGCTTCGACGATCTCGACACCGCCGCCCGCGACGCCGACGCGTCGAATCCCGCAGTCACCGAGGAGCTGCAAGCGTCCGAGACGGCCTACTACATCTTCACCTCCGGCACGACCGGACTGCCGAAGGCCAGCCGCATGACGCACTTCCGGTGGCTGAAGTCGATGTCGGGCCTGGGCAGCCTCGGCGTGCGCCTGCGCCGGACCGACGTCCTGTACTCCTGCCTGCCGCTCTATCACAACAACGCCCTCACGGTCGCGTTGTCCTCGGTGCTCGCCGCCGGCGCCACGCTCGGGCTCGGTCGGAAGTTCTCGGCGTCCAACTTCTGGAACGACGCGGAGCGCAACGGCGCCACGGCCTTCATCTACATCGGCGAGATCTGCCGCTACCTGCTCAACCAGCCGCCGCGGGAGGACGACGCCGACCACGGGATCCGCCTGGCCGTCGGTAACGGTCTGCGCGCAGAACTGTGGGACGAGTTCACCGAACGCTTCGGCATCGACCGCGTCGCGGAGTTCTACGGCGCGAGCGAATGCAACATCGCCTTCATCAACGCGCTCGACCAGAAGCGCACCGCCGGCATCTGCCCGCTGCCCTACGCCGTCGTCGAGTACGACCCCGATTCCGGGCAGGCACGTCGCGGCGACGACGGCCGGTTGAAGAAGGTCGGCAAGGGCGAGGTCGGACTGCTCCTCGCGAAGGTCACCTCCCGCGCACCCTTCGACGGGTACACCGATCCCGAGGCCACCGAGAAGAAGCTGCTCCGCGACGCGTTCTCCGACGGCGACGTCTGGTTCGACACCGGCGACCTCGTCCGCAACCAGGGCTGGATGCACGTCGCGTTCGTCGACCGGCTCGGCGACACCTTCCGGTGGAAGGGCGAGAACGTGGCGACCACGCAGGTCGAGGCCGCGGTGTCGTCGCACGAGACGATCGCCGAGGCCGTCGTCTACGGCGTCGAGGTCGACGGGGCCGACGGCCGCGCCGGGATGGCCGCGATCACCTTGAAGGAGGGCTCCGAGCTCGACGGAGCGGCACTCGCGAAGTCGCTGCACGACGCGTTGCCGGACTACGCGGTCCCGCTGTTCGTCCGCATCGTCGACGAGCTCGAGTACACGACGACCTTCAAGAGCAGGAAGGTCGATCTGCGCAAGCAGGGCTACAGCGAGACCGGTGAGGACGAGCTGTACGTCCTCGCGAGTCGCAGCGAGGGTTACCGGCCGATCTTCGACGGCTTCGTCGACGGCGTCGCGCGGGGAGAATTGCCCGGTCGCTGAGCATGTCAGGATGGGATCATGAGCGGCCCCGCGACCGATGTCGACGAGCAGACCCCCGTGACCCGTCCCGGTCCGGCACCGTCCACCCTGTGCGGGCGCCCCGTCGCCACCGACAGGGCGCTCGTCATGGCGATCGTCAACCGCACCCCGGACTCGTTCTACGACCGGGGAGCGACCTTCGAGGACGACGCGGCGCTCGAGGCCGTCGACCGTGCGGTGGCCGAGGGTGCCGACCTCGTCGACATCGGCGGGGTGAAGGCCGGGCCGGGTGAGGTCGTCGACAGCGACGAGGAGATCCGGCGCGTCGTGCCGTTCGTCGCCGCGATCCGCGAGCGCTATCCGGATGTGCTCATCAGCGTCGACACCTGGCGCAGCGAGGTCGCGCGTCGCGCTGTGGGCGAGGGTGCCGATCTGATCAACGACACGTGGGCCGGTGCCGATCCCGAGCTCGTCGCGGTCGCCGCGGAACTCGGGGCCGGTATCGTCTGCTCCCACACCGGCGGCGCCGTCCCGCGCACCCGCCCGCACCGTGTGCGGTACACCGACGTCGTCGGGGAGGTGGTGGCAGAGGTCGTCGCGGCTGCGGATGCCGCCGCCCGCGCCGGCGTCGCGAGCGACTCGATCCTCATCGACCCGACCCACGATTTCGGAAAGAACACCCATCACGGACTCGCTCTGTTGCGGCACGTGGACGTTCTTGTAAAAACCGGGTGGCCTGTGCTTATGGCGCTGAGCAACAAGGACTTCGTGGGGGAGACTCTGGGAGTCGAACTCGCCGACCGGTTGGAGGGCACATTGGCAGCGACAGCTCTGGCGGCAGCGGCCGGCGCACGAATGTTCCGGGTACACGAGGTGGCAGCCACACGTCGGGTGGTCGACATGGTCGCGGCGATCGCGGGCACACGCCCGCCGGCGCGCACGGTGAGGGGGTTGGCATGAGTGCACCTGCACGCACGTGGAACGAGGTCAACAGCTGGGATCGGCCCGCCTGGTCGATCGACGAACTGATCGCGGCCAAGGCCGGCCGCACGGTGACCGTGGTGCTGCCCGCTCTCAACGAGGAGGAAACCGTCGCGGGTGTGATCGACACGATCCACCCGCTGCTCGGTGGTCTCGTGGACGAACTGGTGGTCCTCGATTCGGGTTCCACCGACGAGACCGCCACCCGGGCGCGGGCGGCGGGCGCCCGCGTCATGTCCCGGGAGGAAGCGGTGCCGGGCATCGAACCGGTCCCCGGCAAGGGGGAGGTGCTGTGGCGGTCGCTCGCGGCGACCTCCGGCGACATCATCGCCTTCGTCGACTCCGATCTGATCGATCCCGATCCGGCCTTCGTGCCGAAACTGCTCGGACCCCTGCTGCTCGGCGACGGTGTGCACCTCGTCAAGGGGTACTACCGGCGGCCGCTGCGCACCGGTGGGGGCGAGGACGCCCACGGCGGTGGCCGCGTCACCGAGCTCGTCGCACGGCCGCTGCTCGCGGCACTGCGACCGGAGCTGACCTGCGTGCTGCAACCGCTCGGCGGTGAGTACGCGGGGACGCGGGAACTGCTCGAGTCGGTCCCGTTCGCACCCGGTTACGGGGTGGAGATCGGGTTGCTGCTCGACACCTACGACCGGTTCGGTCTCCACGCGATCGCGCAGGTCAACCTCGGGGTCCGCAAGCACCGCAACCGGCCGCTGTCCGAACTCGGGGCGATGTCCCGGCAGATCGTGGGCACGATGCTCGCGCGCTGCGGGATCCCCGATTCGGGTGCGCCGCTCACCCAGTTCCTGGTGGAGGGCGATGCGTTCGTGCCGTTCGACACCTCCGTCGATCTCACCGACCGCCCCCCGATGGTGACGGTCACCGGCTGACCCGACCGTCCGGCACCGGTCCCGGCCGGTGTCGGCCGCTCGTGCCAAGATCGGAGCATGCTCACGGTTCTGCTGTACGTGCTCGTGATGGCGGGCGTCGCCGCGGTGCTGTTCTTCGTCGCGAGCGCCGTCTTCGGCCGGGGCGAGACGTTGGCGCCGCTGCCTCCGGGCACCACCGTCACGGTGTTACCGGCCACCGACGTCACCGGCACCGACATCCGCGACCTGCGGTTCCAACAGACCGTGCGGGGTTACAAGATGAGCGAGGTCGACTGGGCGCTCGACCGTCTCGCCCGCGAGGTCGACGATCTGCGGGTCCGCCTCGCCGACGCCGAGGCCCGCGCAGAGGAGCCGTCGGTCGACGGCACCGGAAAGGGCGGCGGGGCAGAAGACGTCGGAGCAGCCGACGTCGGAGCAGCCGACGTCGATGGGGAGAACGTCGCCGAACGGGCTTCGTCGGAGTCGACGGGGGAGTCACGATGACGGCAGACGGGCAGGGGCCAGTGGGCGATACCGACGACCGCGTGCGGTGCCCGTGGGCCGTCGACGGTCCCGGTTCGTCGCTCTACCGCGACTATCACGACTACGAGTGGGGCCGGCCGCTCCACGGCCGCGACGAGATGTTCGAGCGGCTCTCCCTCGAGGCATTCCAGTCGGGACTGTCGTGGCTGACGATCCTGCGCAAGCGGGAGGCCTTCCGCGCGGCTTTCCACGGCTTCGACGTCGAGGCGGTCGCCCGCTTCACGGAGGCCGACGTCGAGAGGTTGCTCGCCGACTCCGGCATCGTGCGCAACCGCCGCAAGATCGAGGCGGTGATCGCCAAC
Organism: Rhodococcus sp. PD04; assembly: GCF_035918275.1. Classification (NCBI taxonomy): domain Bacteria; kingdom Bacillati; phylum Actinomycetota; class Actinomycetes; order Mycobacteriales; family Nocardiaceae; genus Rhodococcus; species Rhodococcus sp. PD04. The sequence goes on from NZ_CP142143.1 coordinate 1,421,634, forward strand.
GCGCGGGCCGTGCTCGAACTGCCCACCGATCTCGACGAGCTGCTGTGGTCGTTCGCACCGCCGCGACGCGCGCGACGTTCGGTAACGGTCGAGGAGATTCCGGCGGTGACGCCGGAGTCCACGGCGATGGCCCGTGAGCTGAAGCGCCACGGCTTCCGTTTTGTGGGCCCTACCACTGCGTATGCGCTGATGCAGGCTACCGGAATGGTCGACGATCACCTCGAATCGTGCTGGGTGTCACTCGACTCGTAGAACCCGGAGGAGTGTCTTACCCAGGAGTCAGCTACGCGCACGTATTCCGGATAGGGAAGAATGAGAAGGTGCGCGTCGCCGCGACCGGCGATGCAACCACACGGTAACCCACGCGCCCGGCGGTCGGGTGCAGATTTGGAGGGAGCAGAGGATGGCGGCCATGAAGCCCCGGACCGGGGACGGTCCCCTCGAAGCAACCAAAGAGGGACGAGGAATCGTCATGAGGGTTCCACTCGAGGGCGGCGGACGTCTGGTCGTCGAGCTCACGCCGGAAGAGGCTGCGGCACTCGGCGACGAACTCAAGAGTGTCACCAGCTGATCGGCCCCTCTCAGGGCACTCCGGGCCCCGCGCTCCTCGGCGCGCGGGGCCCGGTGTCGTCCTGAGAACACGCTCGGAGGCGCGATGCTCGCCGACGTGATCGATCTTCTCGCGTGCCCTCACTGCGAGTCCGCGCTCGACCTCGACGACAACGTCGTGGTGTGCGATCGCGGGCACAGCTTCGACGTCGCCCGCCAGGGCTACGTGTCGCTGCTCGCCGGCGGTTCGACGCCGTTCACCGGCGACACCGCCGACATGATCGCGGCCCGCGCCGACTTCCTCGGTGCCGGGCACTACGACCCGATCCGGCGCGCGGTGGCCGACGCATGCGTCGACACCGCCGATACGGTGGACACCGATGCAGTGGTCACAGCCGCCGACGCTGCGATCCTCGAGGTCGGGGCCGGTACGGGGCAGTACCTCGCGTCCGTGCTCGACGCCCTGCCGGCGGCGCGCGGCATCGGGCTCGACGTCTCCAAGCCCGCGGTGCGGCGCATCGCCCGCAGTCATCCCCGGACCGGAGCGATCCTCGCCGATGCGTGGCAACGACTGCCCGTGAAGTCGGCGTCGCTCACCCACGTGCTGTCGGTGTTCGCGCCCCGCAACGCCGCCGAGAGTCATCGCGTGCTCGTCCCCGGAGGCACGCTCGTCGTCGCCACGCCCACCTCGGAGCATCTGCGCGAACTGGTCGCGTTACCCGGCATGGTGAGTGTGGACGACCGGAAGACGGAGCGGCTCTCGTCCGCGCTGTCGGGACGTTTCGAGCAGACGGGACGGACGGACGTGCGTTTCACGGCCGCACTCCCGCGCGACGTGCTCGGTCTCGTCGCGGGGATGGGACCGTCCGCCCATCATGTGACGTCCGACCGGCGTGCGGAGTTGCTGGCCTCCCTGCCCGACCCGTTCGACGTGACGGTCTCGGTCACCGTCACTTCGTGGCGACGGATCGAGACGGCCGACGAACCTAGCGCGCCGTGAGCACCTGCTGGTAGACGGCGACGGTCTGACGGGCGATCTGCGCCCACGAGAACTCGCTGACGGCGCGGTCGCGTCCGGCCCGGCCCCACCGGGCGGCACGGTCGCGATCGCGCGCGACGTCGTCGATCGCATCGGCGAGCGCACGCTCGTAGGTCTCGGTGTCGAACGCGTCGTAGTGCACCAGTCGCCCGGTGATCCCGTCCTGCACGACCTCCGGGATGCCTCCCACGTCGGACGCCACCACGGCGGTCTCGCAGGCCATCGCCTCGAGGTTGACGATCCCCAGCGGCTCGTACACCGACGGACAGACGAAAACCGTCGCCGCCGAGAGCAGTTCGCGGACCGATTCGGTGGGCAGCATCTCGCGTACCCAGTGCACCCCGTCGCGGGCGTCCTGCAGGGCGGTCACCGCCCGTTCGGTCTCCGCGGTGATCTCGGGGGTGTCGGGCGCGCCGGCACACAGGACGAGCTGGATGTCGGGGTCGAGATGGTGCGCTGCGGCGATCAGATGCCCGACGCCCTTCTGCCGGGTGATGCGGCCGACGAACACGACGATCGGACGATCAGGATCGAGACCGATGCGGGTGACGACGGACTCGTGGCCGGGCTCGGCCGGACCCGGATGCCAGACGGTGGTGTCGATCCCGTTGCGTACCACGTGGACCCGAGCGGGATCGACGAAGGGATAGGCGTCGAGCACATCGAGGCGCATCCCGTCGCTGACCGCGATGATCGCGTCGGCGTACCGGACGGCGTTGCGCTCGGACCAGGAGGAGATGCGGTAACCGCCGCCGAGCTGCTCGGCCTTCCACGGCCGTCGCGGCTCGAGGGAGTGCGCGGTGAGGATGTGCGGGACGTCGTGGAGTTCGGCGGCCAGATGACCGGCCAGCCCGGTGTACCAGGTGTGCGAGTGCACCACGTCGACTCCGGCCGCGGCGTGCGCCATGCGCAACCCGGCCGACAGGGTCGTCAGGGCGGGATTGGCATCGCGCAGTGCCGGGTCGGGGGAGTGCACGAACGCGGTATCGCGCGGTGCGCCCGTGCAGTGCACGTCGACCTCGACCAGTCGACGCAGTTGTTCGACGAGTTCGGTGACGTGGACCCCGGCCCCGCCGTACACCTCAGGCGGATATTCCCGCGTCATCATTGCCACCCTCACCGCCTCAAAGTAGCGGGCCGCGCAGGTTCCGGCCACCCGGCCCCGACACTCCGAAGGGCGTCGAGATCGCGCTTCGCTGGCGGCGGCCTGGGTCGGGGGATAGGTTGAAGCGTGTGAGGAGCCAGCCCCATGTGCTTGGAATCGTTCTCGCCGGCGGCGAGGGCAAACGTCTGTATCCGCTGACCGCGGACAGAGCCAAGCCGGCAGTGCCGTTCGGGGGCGCATACCGCCTCATCGATTTCGTGCTCAGCAATCTCGTGAATGCCGGTTACCTGCGCATCTGCGTTCTCACGCAGTACAAGTCGCACTCCCTCGACCGGCACATCTCGCAGACCTGGCGCCTGTCCGGCTTCACCGGTGAGTACATCACCCCGGTGCCGGCCCAGCAGCGGCTCGGTCCACGCTGGTACACCGGCAGCGCCGACGCGATCCTGCAGTCGCTCAACCTGGTCTACGACGAGGATCCCGAGTACATCGTGGTCTTCGGCGCCGACCACGTGTACCGGATGGACCCCGAGCAGATGGTGCGCCAGCACATCGAGTCGGGCGCCGGTGTCACGGTCGCCGGTATCCGCGTCCCGCGCAGCGAGGCATTCGCGTTCGGCTGCATCGACAGCGACGAGAGCGGCAGGATCACCCAGTTCCTCGAGAAGCCTGCTCATCCGCCCGGGACACCCGACGACCCCAACGTCACGTTCGCGTCCATGGGTAACTACGTCTTCACCACGAAGGTCCTCGTCGAGGCGCTGCGGGCCGACTCGGAGAATCCCGACTCCGACCACGACATGGGTGGCGACATCATCCCCGCGCTCGTCGAGCAGGGCGAGGCCCACGTCTACGACTTCAACGACAACGTCGTCCCGGGCGCGACCGAACGCGATCGTGCCTACTGGCGCGACGTCGGTACGCTCGACGCCTTCTACGACGCCCACATGGACCTCGTGTCGGTCCACCCGATCTTCAATCTCTACAACCGGCGCTGGCCCATCCGCGGTGCCGCCGAGAACCTGCCGCCCGCGAAGTTCGTGCAGGGCGGTCTGGCGCAGGAGTCGATCGTCGGCGCCGGCAGCATCCTGTCGGCCGCCACGGTCCGCAACTCGGTGCTCAGCTCGAACGTCATGGTCGACGACGGCGCGACCGTCGAGGGCAGCGTGCTCATGCCCGGTGTGCGCATCGGCAAGGGTGCGGTCGTGCGACGAGCGATCCTCGACAAGAACGTCGTCGTCGGCGACGGCGAGATCATCGGCGTCGACCTCGAGCGCGACCGTCAGCGGTTCGCGGTGAGCAACGGCGGTGTCGTCGCCATCGGCAAGGGCATCTGGATCTGAGAGCGTGCTGCCCGCCCCGGAGGCGTGCCGCGCGGATCAGCTGAGGCGCACCGCGCAGAGCAGGCCGTCGCCGAGCGGCAGGACCACCGGAGCGAGCCGCTCGTCGTCGGACACCGCGCGGGTCGCCTCGCGCACCGCGAGCACCGTCGCGTCGCGGGCAGCGGGGTCGGCGACGCGTCCGTCGAGCAGGGCGTTGTGCAGCACGATCACTCCACCCGGCCGGAGCAGACGCACCCCTTCGCGCACGAAGTGCGGATGGTCGGCCGGGGTCGCATCGACGAAGACCATGTCGTAGCCGGAGTCGGCGAGTCGCGGCAGCACATCCAGCGCGCGGCCGTTGATGAGCCGGGTGCGCGACGCCACGACACCCGCCTCGCGGAAGGCGATCTTCGCGGCCCGCTGATGCTCCGGCTCGCTGTCGATGGTGGTGAGCACGCCGTCCTCGCGGAGGCCGTGCAGCAACCACAGTCCGCTCACACCCGCACCGGTCCCGATCTCCACTACCGTCCTGGCGTCGAGCATGCGGGCGAACATCGCGAGGGCGGCTCCGACGGAGGGGGACACCGGGTCGGCGCCCAGATCTTCGGCACGGTCACGCGCCGCGGCGAGCTCGTCGTCCTCGACGACGATGTTCTCGGCGTGGGTCAGGATGCGATCGGCGTTGGTCTGCACCCCACTGAGGCTATCCTCGGCGATTCGTTCGCGCAGGCAGGCGCGCACGGAGTGGTGCCGCCAGTTGTGTGATTTAGACGGATGAACACGCCCGAACCGGTTTTCTCAGGGACGTTTCAGGTTACTCATACGGCGGCCACATCGCCGCGAGGAAAACTGACAATCGACGAACCGGACGATCGCACCGGTTCACGACTTCGAGGACGCACCGCTCTCGGGGAACGTTCCTGTGAAGGAATATTTCCTGCAGGTCGAGTGTTGTAGGCCCCGAAGCCAGTACCACTGCGGTCCCGACGAGGAGGATCCACCGATCCACATGACCCGAGCCCACACTGTTCCCGAGAACGACGCCTCGGCGCTCGACGCTGCCCTCGAGGCGGACCTGAGCGGCACCGCGGCGTTCGACGCCACCGGGGACCGCGCGGCCATGCCGTCGTGGGACGAACTCGTTCGTGAGCACGGCGACCGCGTCTACCGCCTCGCCTACCGTCTTTCCGGCAACGCCCAGGACGCCGAGGATCTCACGCAGGAGACCTTCATCCGCGTCTTCCGGTCGTTGCAGAACTACCAGCCCGGCACTTTCGAGGGTTGGTTGCATCGCATCACCACGAACCTCTTCCTGGACATGGTGCGCCGCCGGAACCGCATCCGGATGGAAGCGCTCCCGGAGGACTACGATCGTGTACCGGCCGCAGGGCCGAACCCCGAGGAGATCTACCACGACGCGCGTCTCGGCGCCGACCTGCAGTCCGCTCTGGACTCGCTCGGACCCGAGTACCGTGCCGCGGTGGTGCTCTGTGACATCGAAGGTCTGTCCTATGAGGAGATCGGTGCCACACTGGGGGTGAAACTCGGTACGGTGCGTAGTCGTATCCACCGAGGCCGCCAGGCACTCCGCGAGTACCTGCGCGAGCATGGAAAGGTCGAAAACGGTCGCGTCGATGCGGGGTAGCCGCCGGGAGGTAGTGATGACGATGGTGCAACCACCTCGCAGGTTCGGCTCCACGGAACATCTCGCCAGCGAGGCAGTTGCCGCATTCGTCGACGGCGAACTGCGCATGGCGGCCTACATGCGGGCCGCCCAGCATCTGTCGATGTGTCCGGAGTGTGCCGCCGAGGTCGAAGCCCAGCAGCAGGCCCGCCACGCATTGCGGTCCGCTGCCGATCACGTACCGCGTATGCCGAGCTCGCTACTCGGGACGCTCAGCAACATCCCGTCCCACCTGTGCGACCCGACCCCGCGCCCTCAGGCGGAGGAAGGCTTCGCCGCGCGCCGCTGGTCCATTCTCCGGCGCCGGTGACCGGACGGGCGGTAACAGGTGATCCGATGCCATCGGTGATACTGGGCTGCGTGACGGACCTAGACGGGGGAGACGGGCACGCGTGACGGCCGAATCTGCGCAGCACACCGGACGACGGGCCGGCGACGATCCTCGTCGCGACGACGAGCTGCCCCATGCCTCGTCGGGTAAGGACTCCTCGGGCGGAGGCTCGTCCGGCAGAGGCTCGTCCAGCACCGCCTCGTCGGGTCTGCCCGACGGAGCGATCACGCGCCCCGACGACGCTCCCCGTCTCGAACCGCGGCCCGTCTACCGGCCCACCGTCGACCCGACATCGGCCCGTGTCTTCGGGCGCCCGGCCGGCGCCGAGGGATCGTTCGACTCCTCGGCCCATCCCCGCATCGTCGACCCGCGCGTCCAACAGGCACCTCCGACCGATGCGATCCTGGCCGAGGCCTACGGGCGGCCGTCCGACGCCGACGAGACGCTCCAGCGTCCCCCTTCGCAGCCCGCGGCCGAGACCGAGGACGACACCGAACCCGATCCCTGGCGCGACCCCGACTCAGCGGTGCGGCTCGGTCCGCCCCTGGCAGGGCAGACCGAGGAGAAGGAACTTCCCCCGGCTCCCGGACTGACCCTTCGTGAGGTGTTGTTCGACCGCCGCGTCCAGCCGCGCGCACTCGCAACCCTGGCCGCGGTGGCCGTCGTGATCGGAATGGTCGGCGGACTCGTCGTGGCACTGGCGACCGCCGACAACGGCTCGCTGACCAGTCGCGGAGTGACGCTGAGCCAGTCGGGTCCCGACGAGGAACTGCCCACCGGCGCGGTCGCGCGGGTCGCCGACACCGTGCTGCCCGCGGTCGTCTCCATCCAGACCACCGTCGGCGGCGACGCCGGCACCGGCTCGGGTGTGGTCATCGACGGCGCCGGTTACATCGTCACCAACAACCACGTCATCTCCATGGCCGCCGGCAATCCCGACGCGAAGGTGCAGGTCACCTTCGACGACGGTACGAAGGTGCCCGCATCGATCGTCGGACGCGACATCAAGACCGACCTGGCCGTGCTCGCCGTCGAGGACGTCGACAACCTGGTCGTCGCCGAACTGGGCCGATCCGAGGACGTCCAGGTGGGCGAGGACGTCGTCGCGGTCGGTTCGCCGCTCGGCCTGAGCAAGACCGTCACCCGCGGCATCGTCAGTGCGCTCCACCGGCCCATGCGGCTGAGCGGACAGGGCACCGACACCGACGCGGTGATCGACGCCGTCCAGACCGACGCCTCGATCAACCCCGGCAACTCCGGCGGCCCCCTCATCGACATGGAGGGACGCGTGATCGGCATCAATTCCGCGATCAAGTCGGAGACCGGCGGTTCGGTGGGTCTGGGCTTCGCGATCCCCATCGACGACGTCACCGAGGTGGCGCAGGAACTGATCCGCACCGGTGAGATGCAGCACCCGGACATCGGCGTGAACGCGCGCTCGGTCGTCAACGACGTCGCGAGCGGCGCGGAGGTCGCCAACGTCCGTCAGGACAGCCCCGCCCAGCGCGCCGGCATCGTCGAGGGCGACGTCATCGTCAAGGTCGGCGACCGCGAGGTCACCAGCGCCGACGAGCTCGTCGTCGCGGTCCAGCAGCAGGAGATCGACGAGCCGGTCACCGTCCAGCTCGTGCGCAACGGCCGCCTCGTCGACGTCGAGGTCACCCCCGTCTCCGACTGACCCATCGCCGTCGAGTTGTGTGACCTTCCCCGTAGGTGATGCGATCCGGACGCGACCACGTACCCTGGATGCGTGTTCGGCAACATCGGTTGGGGCGAGTTCCTGGTACTCATCGTGGCGGCCCTCGTGGTTCTCGGCCCGGAGCGCCTGCCCGGCGCCGTCTCGTGGGTGGCCAAGTCGCTGCGTCAGGTACGCGACTACGCCACGGGTGCGCGCGACCAGCTCAAGCAGGAACTCGGGCCGGAGTTCGACGACCTGCGGCAACCGCTGTCGGAGCTGAACCAGTTGCGCGGCATGACACCGCGGGCAGTGATCACGAAGCATCTGCTCGACGGCGACGACTCGCTCCTCACCGGCAATTTCGACAAGCCGTCCTCGGCGGTCCCGGGAACGCCCACCAACGGCGCGGCCCGACCGAACCTGTCGAAGCCGCTCGCGCCGGACGAGAAGCCCCCGATCGACCCCGACGCCACCTGACAGCTTTCATACGACCGAGCCCCCGCCGTGAAGCACGGCGGGGGCTCGGTCGATGTCGGGTCCTTACAGATGGCGCGTGGTGTCGATTCCCAGCGACATGCCGGCCAGTCCGCGCTTGCGCACCGCGAGCTTGTCGGAGACCTCCTTGAGCGCCACCGCGGGCGCCGAGTCGGGCGCCGCGAGGACGATCGGAGTTCCGGCGTCGCCGGCCTCGCGCACGGCCGGGTCGAGCGGGATCTGGCCGAGCAGCGGCACCGTCGCACCCACTGCGCGGGTGAGACGTTCGGCGACTGCCTGACCGCCGCCGCTGCCGAAGACGTCCATGCGGGTGCCGTCGGGCAGCTCGAGCCACGACATGTTCTCCACGACGCCGGCGATACGCTGACGTGTCTGCAGCGCGATCGAACCGGCACGCTCGGCGACCTCGGCGGCGGCCTGCTGCGGCGTCGTCACGACGAGGATCTCGGCGTTGGGGATCAGCTGCGCCACCGAGATGGCGACGTCGCCCGTGCCGGGCGGCAGGTCGAGGAGCAGGACGTCGAGGTCGCCCCAGAAGACGTCGGCGAGGAACTGCTGCAGCGCGCGGTGCAGCATCGGGCCGCGCCACACCACCGGGGTGTTGCCCTCGGTGAACTGGGCGATGGAGATCATCTTCACGTCGTGCGCGACCGGCGGCATGATCATCCGCTCGACCTGCGTGGGCTTCGCGGAGGTGCCGAGCATGCGGGGGATCGAGTGACCGTAGATGTCGGCGTCGAGCACACCCACCGACAGTCCGCGCGAGGCCATGGCCGCGGCGAGGTTGACGGTGACCGACGACTTGCCGACACCGCCCTTGCCGGAGGCGACCGCGTAGACGCGTGTCAGCGATCCGGGCTGGGCGAACGGGATGACGGGCTCGGTGGAGTCGCCGCGCAGCGACTTGCGGAGCTCGGTGCGCTGTTCGTCGTTCATCACGTCGAGGGTCACTCGCACCTCGCCCACGCCTGCGACGTCGGCGACGGCCTTGGTGACGCGATCCGAGATCTCGGTGCGCATGGGGCACCCGGCGGTGGTCAGGTAGATGGCGACGTCGACACTGCTGTCGGCGCCGATCTCGATGCTCTTGACCATTCCGAGATCGGTGATGGGCTTGCGGATCTCCGGGTCCTGGACCCGTGCGAGCGCACTGCGGACGTCGGACTCACTGACTGCCATGACGCCCATGGTAGGCGGCGGGCCACTCGCGACCGGATACGGGTCGACGGTGACCCGGCAACCCTTCCGATCCCTAGTGGATACGGGGGAGATCCGCGGGGCTCGGGTCGATTCCGGTGGAGTACGCCGTCGACCAGGCGAGCACGTTCGCCACGTAGGCCATCGAGTTGTTGTAGCGGTGGATCGCCTTCGTCGAGTGCGCGATGTTGCGCATGTCGAGGCCACCGTCGCACAGGTACTTCGCGGTGGTGAGCGTCGAGTCGTACAGGTTCTGGGGATCGGCGACACCGTCGCCGTTGCCGTCGCCCGCGTACTGGTTCCACGTGGTGGGTATGAACTGCATCGGCCCGACAGCGCGGTCGTAGACGGGGTCGCCGTCGAGGACGCCGCCGTCGGTGTCGTGGATGACGGCCTGACCGGGCAGGCTGCCGTCGAGCGGCAGTCCGATGACGGGCTCGAGCAGGTTGCCCTTGTCGTCGGCGCGACCACCGTTGGCGTGTCCGGACTCGACGCGGCCGATGCCGGCGAGGAGCGTCCAGTGCATGCCGCAAGCGGGATTCTCCTCGGCGAGGATGCGCTCGGCGTTGCGGTAGGCGGCGTAGTTGATGCCGGGGATGCCGAGGGGGCCCTCGTGAAGGACCTCGGGCTCGGGTTCGGGCTCGGGGGCGGCCTTGAAGGTGCGCACGGGTGCCGGTTCGGGCTCGAGCATGATCGTCTGCACGGCGGCGACCGCTTCGGGAATCGCGTTCGCGAGGTCGGCCGTGTCGGTCGACGACGCCGTCGGCTCGGTCTCGTGGTGAGCTGCACCCATCAGCGATCGCGGCGACGCACCCGCGGTGGTCGCGGCTGCGGCGACCAGTCCGACCGGAACGAGTCCGGTCATCGCGATGACGGAATTTCGCCGAAGCTTCGAATCCGACGGTTTGGCGTGGCGGCCCAATGGATAACCCTCCCTCGGGTGCCTCGGAACGAGACACCTTCGTTACGTGCCGGGCCGAGGCTACAGCATTCGATGCTTTTCCGTTACTCAAACGTGATGTAACGGAGGTGTATGGGCACTGCTGTGGCCCATCCGTGCTGGTCCGGATGGGTCGGGTGGGGTGAAAGAAAAAGATGACGACACGCGTGTCGCGCGTGTCGTCATCTCACGTGTGTGCCGGGAGTTATTCGCAGAAGGCAGGCACCAGGCAGGGGAGTTCGGGCAACTCCGGCATCGGCGGCGGAGTCGGGATGTTCTGTTCGGGTGCCTGCTGAGCCGGAGTGTCGGCGGACGCTTGCTGGGCCGGCTGAGGTGTCGCCTCCGGAGCAGGCGCGGTGACCGCCGGAGCCGGTGCGGGGGCCGCGACATCCGCGGCGTTCGGAACGGGCCGCGCCGGGATCGGAGCGAGATCGGCGGGAGCCACCTCGGCGGCCTTCGAATACGCACCGGACCAGTGCCGGACGTTCGCCAGATAGTCCGGTGACGGATCGACCGACGCCACCGCCCGCGCCTCCCCGTCCGGCTCGCGCAGGTTTCCGCCCTCCGCGCACATCCGGGCGCCGGTGGCCAGGGTCGCGTCGAAGATGTTCTGCGGATCGGCGGTGCCGTCCGCGTTGCCGTCGGCGGAATACTGCTCCCACATCGCGGGGGCCAGGCGCATCGGCCCGAGCAGCCCTTCCGGGGTGACGACCGGCGTGGTCAGCGTGCCCAGGATGTCGGTGCGTCCCCCGTCCGCATGCCCGGAACTCAAGCGCCCGACGGCGGCGAGCAGATTCCACGGCAGGCCGCACTCGGGGGAGTCGATGGCCAGCTGCATCTCGGCCGCGCGGTAGGCGTAGAAGACGAGTTCGGGGATCGCGAGCGGCCCGTCGCCGAGAACCGCCGCACCTCCCGCCGCGGCCAGGGCGTCGGGCGGAAGCTGGGCGAGCGGGTCGCTCGGGCTGCGCAGCGGTTGCGCCTCGCGCACCTCGCCGGGAAGCACGCCCACCGCCGGGGCCGCGCTCGGTTCGGTCTCGGCGGACGTCGTCTCGGCCACCACCGTCGCCGACGACGCGGTCGCCGCGAGTCCGGCAGCGACGATCACCGGCATCGCCAACGCGACCCTCCACCGCACGCGATCACCCTCCTCCGGTCGTCCGTCCGACTGCTGTGACGAAGGTTACAGAAGGATGTCGGGTTGTGTGCAACCGGGCGTGCCGGACAACAGGACGTCGGGGCACTCCGTCGGTGGCGAGGCGCGATCAGCGACGGGGCGCGCGAGTACGCGGAGGACCGACATCGTCCTCGTTCTCGTCCTCGACCAGCAGGGCGCGCAGGTCGTCGAGTTCGCGACGCAGATAGTCGCGGGTCGCGACCTCGCCCACCGCGAGTCGCAGGGCCGCGAGTTCGCGTGCCAGGAACTCGGTGTCCGCCTTCGTCTGCTCGGCGCGGGCGCGGTCCTCCTCGAGCGACACGCGGTCGCGGTTCTCCTGCCGGTTCTGCGCCAGCAGGATCAACGGCGCGGCATAGGCGGCCTGCGTCGAGAAGGCCAGGTTGAGAAGGATGAAGGGATAGGGATCCCACTGCAGTCCGACCGCGGTGATGTTGAGGGCGATCCACACGATGACGACGATCGTCTGGATGGCGAGATAGCGGCCCGTTCCGAGGAACCGGGCGATCGACTCGCTGACCCGGCCGACCGCCTCGGCGTCGAAGTTGAACCGGAACCTCGACGACTGGGGTGTCTCGAGGCGCGAGCGGCCCTGCGTGCTGCGGTCACTCATCCTCGATGTCCTCCTCGCGCCAGTCCTCCGGCAACAGATGGTCGAGCACGTCGTCGACGCTCACCGCGCCGAGCAGGTGCCCCTCGTCGTCCACCACCGGACCGCAGACCAGGTTGTACGTCGCGAAGTACCGGGTGACGGTGGTCAGGGCGTCGTCGGGGGCCAGGCGCGGCAGGTCGTCGTCGACGACCCCTCCCACCAGGCTTGCGGGCGGTTCCCGGAGCAATCGTTGCAGATGGACGCAGCCGAGGTACTTGCCGGTGGGCGTCGCTGTCGGCGGCCGCACGACGAAGACCATCGACGCCAGGGCCGGACTCAGATCCGGATTGCGGGCGCGGGCGAGCGCTTCGGCCACTGTGGTGGCCGGCGTCAGCACCACCGGCTCGGGGGTCATCAGACCACCGGCGGTGTCGGGGGAGTGCTCGAGCAGGCGGCGCACCGGCTCGGAATCCTCGGGGTCCATGCGTTGCAGGAACGACTCGGCGTCCGTGGCCGGCAGCTCGCCGAGGAGGTCGGCGACGTCGTCGGGATCCATCGCCTCGAGCACCGCGACCGCCCGGTCGAGACCGAGCTGGGTGAGCAGGTCGGTCTGGTCGTCGGAGGGCAGCTCCTGCACGATGTCGGCGAGACGTTCGTCGTCGAGCGCCGCGGCGACCTCGGTGCGTCTCTTGATCGGCAGGTCGCGCAGGGCGTTCGCGACGTCCGGCGGGCGCATGTCCTCGAACTGCAGGAGCAACTGCGCGACACCCTGTCCGGGCATCGACAGCGCCTGCTGGGTGAGTCCGTGCACGTGCGGCCATTCAACGATGTGGATGGGGGAGCGGCGCGCGAGCCGGCCGCGATGGCGGCGCACCGCGACCCGGGCGACGACCCAGTCGCGGGTGCGCATGAGCTCGAGCCCCAGATCCACCACGACGGCGTCGACACCCATCAGGTCCGGCAGCTCCGGGTCGTCGACGCGCACACGCGAATCGAGGACCTGACCGAGGGCGAGCACTTCCGAGGGCCGTTGCGTGAACCGGCGCAGACTCACGTTGCCGGTGACGAGGGTGACCGCGCCGGGCTCGATCGCGGTCACGCGCAGCATCGGGACGAAGATCCGCTTGCGGGTGGGCAGTTCGACGACGAGCCCCAGCGCACGAGGAGGCTGACGCCCGATCCGTATGGTCAGCACGACATCGCGGACGCGGCCGATGGACTCGCCGTCGGGGCCGAGAACGACCAGTCCGGCCAGCCGCGCGACGAAGACCTTGCTCACTGCTGCCATGATTGCCAGGCTAGAGCGTGCCCACGCTGTTCCCGGAACTCGGAGGTCTGGTCAGGTCATGTCGTTTTCGTTCAGGCCCCGGAGGTCGGTACTCGCGGTTCCCGGCAGCAGCCGGAAGATGATCGACAAGGCCAAGGGCCTTCCCGCCGACGAGATCTTCCTCGATCTCGAGGACGCCGTGTCGCCGCTGGCCAAGGAACAGGCCCGCAGCACCATCGTCGATGCTCTGAACGAGGACGGCTGGGGCGACCAGATCAAGGTTGTGCGCGTCAACGACTGGACCACCGACGCGACCTATCTCGACGTCGCGACAGTCGTCGGTGGTGCCGGCGCGAATCTCGACGCGATCCTGCTGCCGAAGGTGCCCGACGCGAGCCACGTGAAGGCGCTCGACCTGCTCCTCACGCAGGTCGAGAAGGCCCACGGTCTCGAGGTGGGACGGATCGGTATCGAACCGCAGATCGAGAACGCCATCGGGTTGACGAACATCAACGAGATCGCGACGGCGAGCCCGCGCGTGCAGACGCTCGTGTTCGGTCCCGCAGACTTCATGGCGAGCATCAACATGCGCACCCTCGTCGTCGGTGAACAGCCCGAGGGTTACGACGTCGGCGACGCCTACCACCACATCCTCATGACGATTCTCATGGCCGCGCGTGCGCACGGGCTGCAGGCCATCGACGGTCCCTACCTCCAGATCCGCGACGTCGACGCCTTCCGCCGGTCGGCGCAGCGCACCGCCGCCCTGGGCTTCGACGGCAAGTGGGTGCTGCACCCGAGCCAGATCGACGCAGCCAACGAGGTCTTCAGCCCCCGGCAGGAGGACTACGACAAGGCCGAGCTGATCCTCGACGCCTACGAGTGGCACACCTCGGCCGAGGGTGGTGCTCGCGGTGCCGCGATGCTCGGTGACGAGATGATCGACGAGGCGAGCCGGAAGATGGCTCTCGTGATCTCCGCGAAGGGCCGCGCCGCCGGGTTGCAGCGCACCCAGAAGTTCGAGCCGCCGACCTCCTGACGGGAACGACCAGGAAAAAGAACATATCGGGCGAACCATTGCGGCGTGCCGGTCCCCGTCCAGGCAGAATGGAGACCGGCGCCGCGACCGTCGGCGTGCATCGCGAAGGAGCCGAAACGACATGACGAATCCCCTCGGACCCGGTCGCCAGGTACCCGGTCTGCCGACACCTCCCACGGGCTGGCCCGTCGGTTCGTACCCGACCTATGCCGAGGCGCAACGCGCGGTCGACCACCTGGCCGATCAGAACTTCTCCGTCGAGGACGTCACCATCGTCGGTGTCGATCTCATGCAGGTCGAGCGGGTCACCGGTCGGCTCACGTGGCCGAAGGTGATCGGCGGCGGCATCGTCTCGGGTGCATGGCTCGGCGTGTTCTTCGGGCTGCTGCTCGGCATCTTCTCCACCGACTTCCTCGGCCCGCTGCTCGTCGGCCTCGTCGGCGGCATCATCTTCGGCCTCATCTCGGCGAGCATCCCGTACGCCGCGACCCGCGGCCAGCGCGACTTCTCGTCCACGATGCAGCTCGTCGCCGGCCGCTACGACGTGCTGTGCCAGCCGCCCACCGCCGAGAAGGCACGCGACATCCTCGCCAAGCTCGCCATCTGATCGTCACGCGGTCGCGCGTTCGCCGAGAACGGCACTCGTCGCGACCGGCCTCGCGCCACTACTGTCGATCCCATGCCCGACCTCGATTCGGTGGCCGACGCCCTCTACGGCCTCGACCCAGGAGACTTCGTGGCGGCCCGCACCGAATTCGCGGCGCAGGCACGCGAAGCGGGCGACCGCGAGCTGACGGCGGCCATCGGCAGGCTGCGCAAACCGACGGTCGCGGCCTGGATGGTCAACCTGCTCGCCCGCGAACGGGCCGACGAACTCGCGGCGCTGCTCGACATCGGATCCGCCCTGCGCACCGCGCAACGACGACTGTCCGGCAGCGAGATGCGGAAACTGTCGGAGCAGCGACGCCGGGTGGTCGCGGCACTCGAACGCGACGCGGGACGGCTCGCCGCCGACCGCGGCCGCACCGTCTCGGAGAGCGCACTGCGCGAGGTGGGGCGCACCCTCAACGCCGCACTGTCGGATCCCGACATCGGGGAGCAGGTCCGGCAGGGTCGGCTCGACGCGATCGTCGAGTCCGACGGCTTCGGCGACCTGTCGGCGATGCCGCTCACCGTCATCCGCGGCGGGTCCGACGAGAAGGACGAGGACGACCGAACCGCAACGGACAAGGCCGGGCGCAAGAGCAGAGGCGAGCGCGGACCCACCGAGCGTGAGAAGGCGGAACAGGCGGCGCGCGACGCGGAGATCGACGAGGCCGCCGCCGCTCTCGACTCCGCGCACAGCGCGGCCGAGGAAGCGCGCGAAGCGGCGTCGGCAGCCGAACGGGAGCTGGCCCGTCACGAAGAGGAGGTCGCCGAGCTGCGGGCGAAGCTCGAACACGCCGAGCAGCAACGCACCTTCGCGCGCCGTGCCGCCACCGAGGCCAAGAAACGGGTGGTCGCCGCCGAACGGGCCGTCTCGGCCGCCGAGGCCCACCTCGCCCGGACGAAGAACTGACCCGTCAGGAGTGCGCCTCGGTCCGCGCGACGAACCTGCGCTGCCAGGGAGTCTCGACCGCACGCGGATGGTAGTGCCGCCGAACGAAGTCGACCGCCTCCTCCGGGGACAGGCCGTCGAGGACGGCGAGGCACGCCAGCGCGGTGCCGGTGCGGCCGCGTCCACGCCCGCACGCGATCTCCACCCGCTGCCGTCCCGCCCGGATCCACGCCTCGTACAGGACGGCGAGAGCCTCCTCCGGGTCGCGGGGTGTGCGGAAGTCGGGCCAGTGGATCCACCGCGACTCCCACTCGAACGGTGCTACCGGGGGACGGCCGAGGAGATACACCCCGAAGTCGGGAAACGGCTCGTCGAACACCGGTCGACGCATCCCGCGTCCCCGCACGAGTCGGCCGGAGGGCAGTTGCAGCACCCCGGTGTCTGCTGGATCCCACTCGCGTCGCACGCTGGAAACCTACCCGCCCGGGGCCGGTGTACCGAACGTCACGGCCGTTCACCCGCGCTGCAAGTTCGCGCTCGATAGTGTCGTTCCATGGGTGAGCGAACGGAACCGGAGATCAGAATTCTGGACTCGGAAGCCGAACTGCGGGAGGCGTCCGCGCTGTTCCGCACGGCGATGGTGGGCCTGCCGTCGTGGCCCGAGGTTCCCGACGGGACCGTCGGCCGCTACCTCGAGGCCGGTCGCACGTGGGGTGCCTTCCTCGACGGCATGCTCGTCGGGACCGTGGACGCCACGAGCGGAAAGCTGACCCTGCCCGGCGGCGCCCGGGTGCCGCACGCGGCGGTCACCCACATCGGTGTGCTGCCCACCCATACCCGTCGCGGCGTGATCTCCGGACTCGTGCACCGGCAGTTGAGCGACGCGCGGGACCGCGGCGAGATCCTCGCGACGCTGCGTGCTTCCGAGGCGACCATCTACGGCCGGTTCGGTTACGGCGTCGCCTCGACCTCGGTGTCCGTCGACGTCGACGTGCGTCGTGCCGCGCTGCGTCCCGACGTGCCCGAATTCGGAGCGGTGCGCCTGCTGAGCTATCCGGATGCGTGGGACGTGCTGGCGCAGATACATTCCCGTCATCTGCCGCCGCGTCCCGGCATGATCGACCGGTCGGAATACTGGTGGAACTCGCGCCGGTGGCGGGCCGACTCGCTCACCGATCCGATGTACGTGGCGGTGCACGGCGAGCCGGGGCAGGAGGACGGCTTCGTCCGGTACCACCCCGTCGACACGCAGGGGTGGTTCACCAGCCGCAACCGCACCGTCGTGGTCGACGACTTCTTCGCCCCCTCGCCCGGGGCGTACGCCGGCCTGATCCGGTTCCTGCTCGACCTCGATCTCGTCGACACCCTGCGGTTCGCGGCGCTTCCGCAGGACGACCAGCTCCCGCTCATGCTCGGCGATGCGCGTGCCGTGCACTTCCGCTCGGTGTCGGACGAGACGTGGTTGCGCATCCTCGACGTCGATCGGGCACTGTCGGCGCGGAGTTACCGAGGGTTCGGCTCGGTGACCGTCGAGGTGACCGATCCGCTGCTGACCGACAACGCCGGTGTCTTCGAGATCTCCGCCGACGGCGTGGCGCGCACCGCGGGACCGGCCGATCTGACCATCGACATCGCCGACCTCGGTGCGCTCCTGCTGGGCCGGCAGGGCTGGCACCGGATGGTCGACGCGGGTCGCGCCCGGGTGCACCGACCGGAGGCCGTCGACACCGCTGACCTGCTGTTCTCCTGGCCCCAGGCACCCTTCTCGGGGACCTCCTTCTGACCTCGTCGTCGTGCCGATTCCGCTCCGGTTGTACGCCCTGCTCGTTTTGCTACGGCTGGCCGGTACGGGCGATATCGTCGGATCATCAGGTCCCCGATGCGAGCGGAGTCGCGCATGAGACGGTCGGGCAAGAGACGGCGGACGAGCCGGGCGTTCACAGCTTCTGCGGCCGCGGTGCTCCTGGCGTCGGGACTGGCCGCGTGCGGCAGCGACGACGAGGGTGTCGTCCTGTCCTTCTACACGGCCGCCGACGGTGCCGAGCAGTACGCGCAGGCCGCGGAGGTGTGCACCGAGCAGGCCGGCGGCCGATATCGCGTGCAGCAGAGGACACTTCCGAAGAACGCCGACGACCAGCGACTGCAGTTGGCGCGGCGGCTGACGGGTAACGACCCGGGGCTCGACCTCATGACCCTCGACGTCGTGTGGACCGCCGAGTTCGCCGAGGCCGGGTGGGCGCTGCCGTTGCCCGACGATGTGGCCGCCGCGGTGTCGGAGGGCACCCTCGAAGGTCCCCTCGAATCGGCGACCTGGCAGGACCGGCTGTACGCCGCGCCGCTCAACACCAATACCCAGTTGCTCTGGTACCGAAAGGATCTCATGCCGGACGGGCAACCTCCGGAGACCTGGGACGAGATGATCGAGATCGCGAGCGGCCTCGCAGAGGAGGGCCGGCCGTCGTGGATCGGTGTGCAGGGCCGGCAGTACGAGGGGCTGATGGTGTGGTTCAACACCCTGCTCTCGAGCGCCGGCGGTTCGGTCGTGGGGGAGGACGGTGTCACCGTCACCCTCACCGACAACGACGCCGCGGTGACCGCGCTCGACATCATGAAACGCGTCGCGACGGCGCCCGGCGCCGATCCGTCCCTGAACCAGGCCGACGAGGCGGCCGTCCGTCTCGGCATGGAGAGCGGGCGCACGGCATTCCAGGTCAACTGGCCGTTCGTCCTGCCGGGCATCCTGGAGAACGAAGCGGCCCTGCCCTTCATCGACGAGAACGGCAACGTCACCTCGCAGGACACCGGCAACACGGTCCTGACCGTCGACGGTGAGCAGAATTTCCTTCCCGCCCCGTACCCTTCGGTGATCCCCGGCGAGCCCGCCCAGGTCACCATCGGCGGGTTCAACATCGCCGTCGCCCGCACGAGCACCCACCCCGACCTCGCGTTCGAGGCGATGCAGTGCCTGCGCAACGAGGAGAACCAGCGCAACAACGCCATCGGTGGCGGCGTGCCGCCGACGCTGGCCGCGCTGTACGACGACCCCGAATTCCAGGAGGCCTATCCGGCCTGGCGTGAGGTCCGCGCCGGTCTCGAGAACGCCGCGGTGCGTCCCGCTTCACCGGCCTACCAGAGCATTTCGACGCTGGTGACGGCCACCCTCAACCCGGTCGACCAGATCGATCCGCCCCGCACCGTCGAGGAACTCGCCGAACAGGTGCAGAAGGCGGTCAATTCGGAAGGACTGATCCCGTGACCGCCGTCGAATCGAAACCGACCGACGAGACCCCGAAGGAACCGTCGACGAAGACGAAAGCAGCGTTGTCGGAGGGGAAGAAGGCCGAACGACGACTCGGTCTGCTGCTCGTCGCGCCCGCCGCGATCGTGATGCTCGCCGTGACGGCCTATCCGGTGGGATACGCCGTCTGGCTCAGTCTGCAGCGCTACGATCTGCGGTTCCCCGACGAGCGCCGCTTCGTCGGACTGTCGAACTACGTCGCGGTGCTCAGCGACGGATTCTGGTGGCAGGCCTTCATCGTCACCTCGCTCGTCACCCTGGTCTCCGTCGCGATCGAGTTCGTGCTCGGTCTGGCGATCGCTCTCGTCATGCACCGCACGATCGTCGGCAAGGGCATCGTGCGCACGGTGGTGCTGATCCCGTACGGCATCGTCACCGTCGCCGCCGCCTACAGCTGGTACTACGCGTGGACCCCGGGCACGGGTTATCTCGCGAATCTGTTGCCCGACGGCAGCGCCCCACTCACCGACCAGATTCCGTCCCTGGCGATCATCGTGCTCGCCGAGGTGTGGAAGACCACGCCGTTCATGGCGCTGCTCCTCCTCGCCGGCCTCGCACTCGTCCCCGACGATCTGCTCAAGGCGGCACAGGTCGACGGCGCCGGGGCGTGGACGCGTCTGGTGCGGATCATCGTGCCGCTGATGAAACCGGCAATCCTCGTCGCCCTGCTCTTCCGCACGCTCGACGCCTTCCGCATCTTCGACAACATCTACGTCCTCACCCGCGGTGCCAACGGCACAGGGTCGGTGTCGATCCTCGGCTACGACAATCTGTTCCGGGCCTTCAACCTCGGCATCGGGTCGGCGATCAGCGCCCTGATCTTCCTGTGCGTCGCGATCATCGCGTTCGTGTTCATCAAGTTGTTCGGTGCATCCGCGCCCGGCTCGGACGAAGGGGGCCGATGATGGCCGAGACCAGGAAACGGACCCTGTCGTGGTCGGCGGTGAACCTGATCGTCCTGCTCTACGCACTCGTTCCGGTGCTGTGGATCGCGAGCCTGTCGTTCAAGCCGCCCGGCACCATCCAGGACGGCCGGTTCATTCCGCAGCAGTGGACGCTGGACAACTACCGCGGCATCTTCCGCACCGACGCGTTCACGAGCGCCCTGATCAACTCCATCGGCATCGGCCTGATCGCCACGGTCATCGCGGTGATTCTCGGGACGATGGCGGCCTACGCGATCGCCCGGCTCGACTTCCCCGGTAAGAAGATCCTGGTGGGCGTGGCGCTGCTCATCGCGATGTTCCCCCAGATCTCCCTCGTCAGCCCGCTGTTCGAGATCATGCGCGGCCTCGGACTGTTCGACACGTGGGCGGCGCTGATCCTTCCGTACATCACCTTCTCGCTGCCGCTCGCGATCTACACCCTGTCGGCCTTCTTCAAGGAGATCCCGTGGGAACTCGAGAAGGCCGCGAAGATGGACGGCGCGACACCGGGTCAGGCGTTCCGGAAGGTCGTGGCTCCGCTCGCCGCTCCCGGCATCATCACGGCGGCGATCCTGGTGTTCATCTTCTGCTGGAACGACCTGCTGTTCGCGATCTCGCTGACCTCCACCGAGCGGTCCATCACCGCACCCGCCGCGATCGCGAACTTCACGGGTGCCTCGCAGTTCGAGGAACCGACCGGGTCGATCGCGGCGGCCGCCGTCGTCATCACGATCCCGATCATCGTGTTCGTCCTGATCTTCCAACGTCGAATCGTCGCCGGACTGACCTCCGGCGCAGTGAAGGGATAACTACCGTGGCCGAGATCGTGCTCGACAAGGTGACGAAGGAATATCCGGACGGAGCGAGGGCCGTCAGCGACGTGGATCTCGAGATCGCCGACGGCGAGTTCATCATCCTCGTCGGTCCGTCCGGGTGTGGAAAGTCCACGACGCTCAACATGATCGCCGGTCTCGAGGACATCTCCGACGGCGAACTGCGCATCGCAGGGGAGCGGGTCAACGAACGGGCGCCGAAGGACCGCGACATCGCGATGGTCTTCCAGTCCTACGCGCTGTATCCCCACATGTCGGTGCGCGACAACATCGCGTTCCCGCTCACCCTCGCGAAGGTGCCCAAGGACGAGATCGGCCGCAAGGTCGACGAAGCGGCCCGGATCCTCGATCTCACACAGCATCTCGACCGTAAGCCCGCCAACCTGTCGGGTGGTCAGCGGCAGCGCGTGGCCATGGGGCGGGCGATCGTGCGCAGCCCCAAGGCGTTCCTCATGGACGAGCCGCTGTCGAACCTCGACGCCAAGCTGCGCGTGCAGATGCGCACCGAGATCGCACGACTGCAGAAGCGTCTCGGGACCACGACGGTGTACGTCACGCACGACCAGACCGAGGCGATGACGCTCGGCGACCGTGTCGTCGTGATGCGCGGCGGGCTCGTGCAGCAGGTCGGGGCGCCGCAGGAGTTGTACGACCATCCGCAGAACCTGTTCGTCGCCGGATTCATCGGGTCGCCGTCGATGAACTTCGTTCCGGGACAGATCGAGAACGGTTCGATCCGCACCTCGTTCGGTGAGTTCCGGTTGCCCGACGAGCGGTGGGAGACCGTGCGCCGCAACAATCCGTCGCGCGAGGTGGTCGTCGGTATCCGTCCGGAGCACTTCGAGGACGCCGACCTGCTCGACCCGGCCCAGCGGGAGGCGGGCGTGACCTTCTCCGCCGAGGTCGACGTGCTCGAGTCGATGGGCTCCGACAAGTTCGCGTACTTCTCGACCGAGGGTCCGGGCGTGCACTCGAAGGACCTCGACGAACTCGCCGCCGACGCCGGCGCCGACATGTCGGCCGAATCGCTGGTCGCGCGGTTGTCGGTGGAATCGCAGGCCACCAAGGGCGGGACCGTGCAGTTGTGGTTCGACCCGGCGAAGATCGCGCTGTTCGATCAGGAGACCGGCGCGAACGTCACCCTCTGACGAATACGAACCTCGGTGGATCCGACCCCGGAAAGCGGGGCCGGATCCACCCAAGTCGTCAGCGGGGTGCGCGGCTGCGGAGCTCGTCGACGATCTCCTCGCTCCACACGTGCCGCCGCACGAGCCGGTACCGCTCGCTCGCGATCCACAGATAGACCTCGGCGTCGGTGCGTGAGCGCAGCATTCCCGCCTCCCGGGCCATCGCGACGACGGGAACGAACTCCTCCTCGTACCAGCGACGCGCGACCTCCTCGCGGGTGAGGTACTCGCCGAGATCCTGCATGAGCCGGAAGCCCCACGCCTCGACGGCCTCGGCCAGTTCGGCGTACCCCCACGGGTCGGACACGCGGATCGCATCCTGCGCCGCGCCATGGAGGGGGACGCGGCCGAGGAACATGCGGAAGTGGTCCTTGCGCACGAGATCGGGGCGGGCCGTGATGCCCTCCGCGGGCACCTTCGTGGTGATCTCGGTGACGTAGGCGTCGATGGTGCGGTCGCCCTGCGCGTAGGCGATCGACACGCGGTGGTGCCCGTCCTGCACGAAGTGCATCGGCCCCACCCGGTACACCGAGATCGGGGGGATGGCCTCGCCGCGACGCCGCGCGGCCGCGATGCGTTCCCAGCGTGCACGCAGACGCGCCGAGGTGGGGCGGAAACGGCGGTCGAAGTCGTCGGCGCGGTCGACGCTGCCGACGATCGAGGCGACCTCGATGATCTGCAACCCGAGGCGCCGCTCGCCGATACGCCCGAGGGCGGCGACGACGTCGTCGAAGGGCAGCACCGTGTTGACGTCGGCCGGTTCGCGGCGCAGCCATGCGATCAGCCGGGCGTACTCGGCGCGCCGGCGTTGCCGGGCGAAATCGTCGCCGGCATCGGAGACCGGAAAACCGGTGTCGCGAGCCACGCTTCGACGGTACCGGGCGGTGCACCGGTCCGGGTGGGAACCGCATGTGCGGGACGGGGGCTACATTGCAGGGGTGACCGACGCAGTTCTCGCCACCGTCCGCAGCCACCTCACCGAGCACCTGACCGCGCCGGGTGATCCGGAACCGGAATCGGCGTCGGTGACCTTCCTCGGTCTCGAACCGATCGAGGTCCTCCGTTTCCGCGGCTCCGAACTCCTGCGGTACGCGACCCTGGGGTGTTCCCGGCACCCGATGGGCGACCCGACCGACATGGTGGCCGACCCGACGCGCGGGCCGCGTGCCGAACTGGTCCTCAGCCTGCGCGACAACGAGGGCGTCACCGCCGGCGTCCACCGCACCCTTGCGGTGCTCGCGGCGCTGCCCGCCGTGGAGGGCGTGGTTCTCACCGACGACGCCCTGCTCGATCTCGGGGAGCCGCTGTGGCCGGGTGCCCCGTTCACCGCGGTGTTGCTCGAGGCGGCCGACGTGCCGTCGCTGGAGTTGCCCGAGCCCTCCGACCCGGTCCACTTCTTCGAGGCCCGCCCGATCACCGGTACCGAGGCGGCCTGGAAGCGGCTGAAGGGAACCGAGGCGCTGCGCGAGGCGTGGGAGGAAGCGGGCATCGACCTGAGCGACCCGCGCCGGGCGCAAGCACGTCTGTGACCGTCCCGGTTCTCACCGACCGCGCGCTCGGACGCGCCACGCTGGCCCGCCAGCACCTGCTGCGGCGGAGCAGCACGGATGCCCTGTCGATGATCGGGCACCTGCTCGGGTTGCAGGCCCAGGCACCCCTCGCCCCGTATTTCGCGCTGTGGACCCGCATACGGAACTTCCGGCCCTACGCCTTGTCGGACCTGCTGGAGTCGCGTGCGGTCGTCCGGATCGCATTGATGCGCGGCACCGTGTTCGCGGTCTCCGGCGCCGACGCGCACGCGCTGCGCCCGTGGGTGCAGCCGGTGCTCGACCGGGGCGTCGACGCGAACAAGGCCCACCGCATCGGACTCGAGGGTCTCGACCGGTCGGCGCTCGTGTCGGTCGCCCGGGAACTGTTGGCCGGCACCCCGATGAGTCAGGCCGAGCTGCGACCGTTGCTCGCCGACCGGTTCCCCGACCAGGATCCGGCTGCGCTGGCACACGCGGTGCGGTGCCTGCTCCCGCTCGTGCAGGTGCCGCCGCGCGGATTGTGGGGACGAGCGGGACAGCCTCGCCTGGCACACCTCGACGAGTACGTGGGCCCGCCGCCTGCGCTGCCCGGTCCCGATCGGCTGATTCTGCGGTATCTGGCCGCCTTCGGCCCCGCGAGTGTCAAGGACGTGCAGACCTGGTGCGGCCTGACCCGGCTCGCCGAGATCGTCGGCCGACTCCGCCCGTATCTCGTGGTGTTCCGGGACGAACGCGGAACGGAACTGTTCGACCTTCCCGACGCGCCGCGACCCGACCCGTCGACCCCTGCACCCGTACGGATCCTCGCGCCGTTCGACAACGTGCTCCTCTCGCATGCCGACCGCACCCGCTTCGTCTCGGAG
This sequence comes from Rhodococcus sp. PD04, assembly GCF_035918275.1. Classification (NCBI taxonomy): domain Bacteria; kingdom Bacillati; phylum Actinomycetota; class Actinomycetes; order Mycobacteriales; family Nocardiaceae; genus Rhodococcus; species Rhodococcus sp. PD04. The sequence goes on from NZ_CP142143.1 coordinate 1,446,216, forward strand.
GAGCTCCGCAGGCGCATCATGGCGGAGAACGGGATCATCGCACCCCTGTTGCTCGTCGGAGGCACGGTCGCCGGTAGCGCCCGCGTGACGACCGACCGGAAGGCCGCCGCCGTGGAGATGACGCTGTGGCGGACGGTCGCGGCGTCCGCGCGGTCGGCGCTCGAAGCCGAGGGCATGCGACTGCTGAGGTTCGCGGCACCGGGGGTAGAGACACACGACGTGCGGTTCGTCGACGCCCGCTGAGCCGTCCCGCCCGTCGAGTTGTCCCCGGCCCGCTGTCAGCCCTGCGGCACGACCACCCCGAGCGATCCGGCACCGAGGCACACGGTCGTGCCGGGAGCGGACGAGCGCGCCTGCAACGCCGACCCGTCCCCGGAGACGCGGACGTACACCGTCCCGAGTCCTTCGGAGACGGGGACCGGAACGGATGCGTGGCCGGGGAAGCCGAGGTCGATCGTGCCGTCGGCGGAGGCCCGGTAGTTCACCTGCACGGTCCACTCCCAGTCGCCCGCGGGGGAATCGAGCGGCACGGCCGTGACGGCGTCGGTGGTGACGCGATGGCCGCAGTCGGGCTCGGGGCCGGGCGGGACGAGGCGCAGCGGCAACAGGTCGGCGGGAGTGCGGTGGCCGAGATCGTCGAGGACCCACAGGTCGGTCGCGTGGTCGCGGATGTCGGACCGGTCGGGCAGCGCGGAGAAGACGGACCCCACCAGATTGTGCGGGTAGGTGACGGGCAGCAGGATCCATACCGACACCGGGTGATCGAGCACGGGCTCGTCGGGCCGGGCCGTGAGCGCCGCCTTCGCCGCCCCGAGATAATCGCCCGTCGGATTGTCCGACCAGCTGCGCGCGAACGTCACGGTCGACCACAGGGAGCCGACGGTGAACACGGCCGCGCAGATCCAGGCGGTCGCACGCACGGCACGAGGACGGGACGTCGTGCCTCGTCGCGGGGCGCGCAGGATCAGCGCCGCGGCGATCGCGACGACCACGGCGGAGTCGGCGAAGTAGCGCAGGGTGCGTGCGAGTTCGTAGGTGGTCTCCGGGCCGAAGCGGGTGCTGATCATCGCCGCGAGCGAGGCCAGGATGTAGGCGATCACCGCGAGCCACACGGGCCCGGTCCGCCGTCGCCGGCGCACCGTCCACGCCGCGGCGCCCGCGACAGCGAGCCACGCGACCACGACGAGCACGAGCGGGGGATCGGCCCAGGGCGGGCTCGGATTCCACCGCTCCCACTCCCAGGGACCACCGAGCAGCGACGGCAACAGTCCGTAGGAGATGCCGTGATGGGTCAACCCGGCCACCATCGACCACGGCGGGATCCCGAACCGGGGTTCGACGATCGTCGAGTAACAGACCGCCCACACGACCAGCACGGCCGCCGAGCCGAGCCACAACGGCCGGGCCTGCGCCCACGTGCTGCCGATCGGCCGAACGAGTCCGTCCACGTGACGTGCGAGGGCGACCGTCGCGAACGCGGCGAACGGAACGAGGACCGACTTCTCGAAGAACACCAGCGCCACGGCGGTGACGACGAGGGCGCTCACGATATGACGGCGCCGGCCGGTCCTGCTGTACTGCAGCGCATCTCCCGCGACCCAGGACAGCGCCGCCTGCAGCGGCAACGCGTTGAGTGCGGCGGCCCACCACGCGAAGGCCGGAAGCGTCAGCGGCGTGAGGAGATAGAACAGCAGCGGCCCCCACAGGGCGCGTCGCGGTCCGAGCAGCAGCCAGAGCACCCGCAGCACCGCCAGCGACGCGAGCAGCTGACCGATCACGAGCGAGGCCGCCGCCGGCCACCACTCCAACGGTGCGATCGCCGTGGCGATCCCGGCCACGAGGAAGGCGGCGGGCATCAGGTGACCGTCGTGGTCGTACCGCAGCAAGACGTCGGACAGCAGCGGATACGACCCCGCACGCCCGACGAGGATCAGGTCGTCCCAGTAGAACTCGCCGGTCGCGGCCACCACGGTCCGGAGGATCGTCTGCAGCAGGATCAGCGCGAGAGCGACGGCGAGCACCTGGCGCCGCGGCGATCGCGCTGCCTGCGCAGCGCGTCTCGATGGACGGTCGAGTTCGGTGATCAAAGCCAGTTGTTGCGCCTGAAGGTGACGAACAGTCCCACGGTGATCGCGACGATCGCAGCGAGTACGACGTAATAGCCGTACTCCCACTGCAGTTCGGGCATGCGATCGAAGTTCATGCCGTAGATCCCGGCGATCATCGTCGGCACGGCGGCGATCGCGACCCACGCGGAGATCTTGCGCATGTCGGTGTTCTGCTGCACGGTGACCTTCGCGATCGCCGCGTCGAGCAGCGTGCCGAGCGTCTCGTCGAAGGCAGCGATGCGATCGGACACCGTCGTGTGATGGTCGGCGACGTCGCGGAAGTACCGCCGGACGTCCTTCGGGATCGGGTTGCCCGGCGCCCGGATGAGTTGCTGCAGCGGCTCGGCGAGCGGCACGACGGCCCGGCGCAGCTGCACGATCTCGCGCTTGAGCATGTAGATCTGGTCGACGGCGATCCGCGTGTCGGGGGTGAACACGAGTTCCTCGATGTCGTCGACGTCGGGCTGCACGGCCGTGGTGACGGCGAGATAGGAGTCGACCACGTGGTCGGCGATCGCGTGGAGCACGGCCGCCGGACCGCGGGACAGATGATCGGGATCGCGTTCGAGGCGCTTGCGCACGTGCGACAGCTCGGAGTGGTCGCCGTGCCGCACGCTCACGATGAAGTCGGGGCCGGTGAACAACATGATCTCGCCGGTCTCGACGATGTCCTTGGTGGTCGTCACCGACTCGTGCTCGATGTAGCTGACGGTGCGCAGCACCAGGAACAGCACGTCGTCGTAGCGCTCGAGCTTCGGCCGCTGATGGGCGTGGACGGCGTCCTCGACCATCAGTTCGTGGAGTCCGAAGGTGCGCGAGACGTTCGACATCTGCTCCTCGTCGGGGTGGTGCAGCCCGAGCCACACGAAACCCGTACCGCGCCGACGTACCTCCGCCACGGCCTCGGTGTGGGTGTAGCGGCCGGGCAGGCGGTGCCCGTCGACGTAGACCGCGCAGTCGACCACCGTTTGCGCGGTGGGGACGGTGGGAGCCGGGGGAGTGGGACCGCGACGGGTGGCACGAGAAGGCTGATGCGGCATGTTGTCCTTCCTCACGGCATGCCGCTGGGATGCGGCCCGGTCGCAGGCCCGCGACGCGGCGGTCGCCCGTCGGGGACCGGGCGGGGCAGCTGCAGTCATGCTAGCCCGCCGACCTGACAGACTGGTGGCGTGCGTATCGATCTCCACACCCACTCCTCCGCGTCGGACGGCACCGACGCTCCTGCGGAACTGGTCCGTGCCGCTGCCCGGGCGGGTCTCGACGTCGTGGCCCTGACCGACCACGACACCACCGCGGGATGGGACGAGGCCGCGGCAGCCCTGCCGACGGGCCTGCGTCTCGTCCGGGGGATGGAGATGTCCTGCACGGGACGCGGGGAGGACGGCGCCCCGGTCGCCGTGCACCTGCTGGCCTATCTGTTCGACCCGCACGACGCTGTCTTCGTCGCCGAGCTCGAGCGGCTCCGCGGTGAACGGGTGTCGCGGATCCGGGCGATGGGTGTGCGGATGGCGGACGACGGTCTGCCGATCGACATCGACGCGGTGCTCGCCGACGCGGGCCCTGCCGCGGGCCGGCCCCATCTGGCGCGAGCGCTCGTCACCGCCGGTGTCGTGCCCACGGTGGGCGACGCGTTCACCGAGCTGCTGTCGCCGCGCGGCCGCTACTACGTGCCGAAGGCCGACACCCCGCTCGCCGACGCCGTGAAGATGGTGACGGCCGCGGGCGGTGTGCCGGTGGTCGCGCACGCTCGGGCGCGTGCGCGCGGACGGCTCCTCGCCCTCGACCACATCGAGGAACTCGCCGAACTCGGACTCGGCGGTGTCGAGGCCGATCACCCCGATCACAGCGAGCAGGACGTGCGGACGATGCGCGACCTCGCGCGGTCGCTCGGGGTGGTCGTCACGGGATCGTCCGACTATCACGGCGACAACAAGGACGTGAGGCTCGGCAGCTTCACCACGGCTCCGGCGGCGTACGAGGCGCTGCTCGACCGCGCGACCGGCGTCGAGGTGCTCGAGGGATGAGGCGACGCGGTGCGCGGTATCCGGACGAGGAGTACGGGTTGCCGGACGACGAAAATTACTACGACAGTGAGTACTACAACGAGCCGTATTACCCGGACGACGGGTACTACGCCGATTCCTGTGAACCCGCACCGCGCCGCGCGAGTCTGCCGGTCCGCGTTCTCCGTGCCCTCTCGGGTGTGGTGTGCGGAGCGGTGCTGGTCCTGACTCTCGTGGTGTGCGGGGCCCAGTACCTCGCCGGCGACCGCGGTTTCCCGGGTCCGGGCACCACCTCGGTCGCCGCGCACGTCGTCGCCGCGCTCGTGGCCCTGATCGCCCAGGTGACGGCGGATCGGCGCTCGGGTGGCGCAGCACTCCTGTCGAGCCTTGTGGTGATCTTCACTGCATCGATTCTGATGATCACCCAGTGGTGGGGATGACGGCCCGGAGTGCCATCCGGGCTACCCGTCGGTAGCCGTCGTGTAACTGCGGAAATTCATGTCGATGCGCCCACGGCGGGGTGTTCACGGCACGTAAACTCACAGGTGAGGCGACAAAACCGTGAGACCTTCGCAATCGATGCCGATTTGATTGTTCGTCTGCAAAGGTGGCAAACTTGCGGCAATCCGAAAGCCGGAATACCCCGGAATCGGACGAAGGATGGCAGACCCACCCAGGGCTAGATCACCCAGGGCTCGATGCCAGGGCCACCCGCCCCGGCTCCATCACGTTCCGGAAGCCGTACAGCGTTGTACAGCGGCAGTCGTGATCGCGCCCGGAAGCTTCAACCCAATGTCCTTGGCGAAGCAGTGCAACTCGATGCATACACGTGTGTGAAATGCATTGAAATGCGGTGTTTTCGCAGCAACCGAGTCCAGAGGTCGACTCGGCACACGCAGGAGTGTCATCGTGTCAATTGTGTCTGATGCACCTACCCCTCAGAAGCTCGAGTTGACGGACGAGGAGATCTTCTCGAGTCACGTCGACGGCAAGCTGTCGGTCGAGCTGACCGCACCGCTCGAGAACCAGCGCGATCTGTCGATCGCGTACACCCCCGGCGTCGCCCAGGTCTGCCGGGCCATCGCCGCCGACGAGACCCTCGTCGACCGATACACCTGGACCAACCGCCTGGTCGTCGTCGTCTCCGACGGCACCGCGGTCCTCGGTCTCGGCAACATCGGCGCACGTGCCTCGCTTCCGGTGATGGAAGGTAAGTCCGCGCTGTTCAAGAAGTTCGCGGGCCTGAACTCCATTCCGCTGGTGCTCGACACCACCGATCCCGACGAGATCGTCGAGACCCTCATCCGGCTGCGTCCGTCCTTCGGCGCCGTCAACCTCGAGGACATCTCGGCTCCGCGCTGCTTCGAGATCGAGAAGCGCGTCATCGAGGCGCTCGACTGCCCGGTCATGCACGACGACCAGCACGGCACCGCGATCGTCGCACTCGCCGCACTCAAGGGTGCGCTGAAGGTGCAGGGCCGCGACATCGCCGACCTGCGCATCGTGATCTCCGGCGCCGGTGCTGCCGGCGTGGCGTGCACGAACATCCTGCTCGCCGCCGGTGCACGCGACGTGGTGGTCCTCGATTCGAAGGGCATCATCTCCGCCGACCGCGCCGATCTCGGTGAGATCAAGGCCGATCTGGCCTCCCGCACCAACCCCGAGGGCCGCAAGGGCGGCATCGCCGAGGCGCTCGACGGCGCCGACGTCTACCTCGGCGTGTCGTCGGGCACCGTGCCCGAGGAGATCGTCGCGACGATGGCCGACGACTCCATCATCTTCGCGATGTCGAACCCGGATCCGGAGATCCACCCCGACATCGCCCACAAGCACGCCGCGATCGTGGCGACGGGTCGCAGCGACTTCCCGAACCAGATCAACAACGTGCTGGCTTTCCCCGGTGTGTTCAAGGGCGCGCTCGACGCAGGTGCCCGCCGCATCACCGAGGGTATGAAGCTCGCCGCTGCCGAGGCCATCCTCTCGGTCGTCGGTGACGAACTGGCCGCGGACAAGATCGTCCCGAGCCCGCTCGATCCGCGCGTGGCGCCCGCCGTCGCCGAGGCCGTCGCGGCCGCGGCGAAGGCCGAGGGCGTCACCGACTAGGGATTCGTTCCCTGCGAGATCGCACCGAACGCCCCGATCCGAACCGCACAAGGGTTCCGGACCGGGGCGTTCGGCGTCCCGGCAGGCCGAGCGGTGGGCAGGTGCGGATCGTGGCGCACCGGTGGGCGACAATGACCGCCGTGGCGAACGAAGCGAGACGGATCCGGCCGGTCGCGGCGACGGCGCTCACCGCATGCGCGGCGGCGGCCGTGCTCCAGGGATGCGCGTCGCCCGTCCTCGACGAGGCGGCACCGTCGACGACGGTGATCGTCGGGGCGGGGGAGCGGCCCGACGAGGAACTGCTCGCGCAGCTCTACGCGGGAGCACTGCGCGGCAGCGGGATCGACGTGCAGGTCCGTTCCGATGTCACCGACCCGCCCGCAGCGCTCGACGCCGCCGACCTCACGCTGATCCCCGGCTACACGGGAAGGCTGCTCGCGTCCTACGACCCCGGTGCCGACGCGACCGACGCCGAGGACGTCTTCGAGGCGCTGGCGCGTGCACTGCCCGACGAACTGACGATCTCCGACTACGCCTCGGCGCAGGACCGCGCGGTGCTGCTCGCCGACCGCGACCGCCTCACGCAATGGTCGGCGAGCCGCGTGGCCGACCTCGCCGACCGCTGCGCCGATCTGACGTTCGCGGTGACCGAGGACTTCGAATCCGCCGGTGGACTCACCGCGCTCGAACGCGCCGACTGCCGACCGCGCGAGGTGCGGCGGATCGACGATGCGCAGTCCGCCGCCGTCGCATCGGAACCCGACACGGTCGTCGGAACCACCACGACGTCGCCCGCCCTCGCGGAGATCGACGCGGATTCGCCCGTGAGCACCGTGCCCGACGCCCCCGACCGCAACCCGCAGGACGACGCGGAGGCCGACGACGCGCCTGCACCGGTCCTGCCGGCCCAGAACGTCGTCCCGGTCTTCCGCAAGGGCACCCTCGGCGAGGCACAACTCGACGCGCTGCGGACCATCGCCGGTGAGCTCACCACGAGCGATCTCACCGAACTGCGCGCGCGAGTCGACGAGGGAGACGATCCCGAGGCCGTGGCCCGCGAGTGGATCGACGAACACGCCGGAGCGTGAACGGCAGCCCGTGTGTGTGAACGGCAGCCTGTGTGTTCAGCCCGCGCGAGTGCCCATCCGGTCGCGGAGGAAGACACCGAAATCGGCGATCGCCGCGGCGGCCTCGGGAACGAGCGACGCCTGCAACGGCGCGACGTGCCACAGCTCGGGTTGCTCGACGAGGGTGACGTCGACGCCCGCCGCCCGGAGCTTCTCGGCGTACTGCCGCACCTGCGGGTAGAACATCTCCGCGGTGCCCACCTGGATGAGAGTCGGCGGCAGACCCGTGGGATCGGCGTGGATGGGCGCGTAGCCGGGATCGGTGGGATCGCCGTCGGCGAGATACGCCTCGGCCGAGGAGTACACCCAGCCCTTGTTCAGAACGACGTCGTTCACGTCGGGCAGGTCGCGGGTGGCCGGATCGGTCCACGGCGACAGCAATCCGAGCGCGGGCGGGGTGATGCCGTGACGGTCGACGAGCCGGTGCGTGGTGGCCGCGGCGAGACCACCGCCCGCCGAGTCGCCGGCGATCGCGATACCGGACACCTCGAAGCCGTGCTCGCTGACGAGTTCGAGATAGGCCGCCTCGGCGTCGTTCAGCGCCGCCGGATAGGGATGCTCGGGAGCGAGCCGGTAGTCGAGGACGTACACGGCCGACCCGGCCGCGGCCGCGAGATGCGCCGCGAGCGAGCGGTGCGTGGCGAGCGACCCGCCGGTGTACGCACCGCCGTGCAGATACAGGATCGCGGTGGTCCGCTCGGTGGCGCCCACGGTGATCCGTTCGGCGGGGCGTCCCGCCAGACGGATCGGGCGCACCACGGTGTCCTTCGGGAGGAACTGCAGCGGCGCCGCGAGATCGAGCAACCGGCGCTGCGTGGCGAACGACCAGCGCGGCGACAGCAGGGCACGGAAGAGAGGACGCAGGGCGGTACGCGCCACCCGCGGTGACATCTGGGGTGTCGGAGGCATGCCGCAGCCTATCCCTTCGGCACGACCCGGGAGGTCACGGTGGCGACGACACGCTGATAGGCCGGTCCGGCGACGCGGACGAAAGCATCGAGCAGCTTCGCGTCGGCGCCGATGAGTACGCGCGCCTTGTTCTTCCGCACACCGGTCAGGATGGTCTTCGCAGCGTCCTCGGGGGTCGTGCGTGCGAGCTTGCGGTCGAAGAACTCCGCGAAGGTCGCCTGGTCGTCGCCGTCCGGGACGGCGGCGTTGCGCGCGATCGCGGTCTTGATGCCGCCGGGATGCACACACGTGACCTGCACGGGATGCCGCGCGACGAGCATCTCCTGCCGTACCGCCTCGGTGAAGCCGCGCACGGCGAACTTCGCCGAGTTGTACGCCGCCTGGCCCGGGATGCTCAGCAGGCCGAACAGGCTCGAGACGTTGATCAGGTGACCGTCGCCCGACGCGATGAGATGCGGAAGGAAAGCCTTGGTGCCGTTGACGACTCCCCAGAAGTCGACGTCCATCACGCGCTCGATGTCCTTGAACTCGGTGCGCTCGAGATCGCCGTGATAGGCGATGCCCGCGTTGTTGTACACCTGGTGGACCGCACCGAAGTGGGCGGCGACCTGCTCGGCGTACTCGAGGACCTTCTCGCGCTGGGTGACGTCGAGATGGTCGGCCTTCACCTCGGCGCCGAGTTCCCGTGCGCGACGCGCGGTCTCCTCGAGCCCGGCGGTGTCGACGTCCGAGATCGCCAGGCGGGCACCTTCGGCCGCGAGGGCGAGGACGAGGGCCCGTCCGATCCCGGACCCCGCGCCCGTGACGACGACGACCCGGCCTGCGAAATCACTCATCGAACTGCTGCCTCTCGGGACGTGCGCTCCTGCGCGGGAAGGTCGGTGGCGACGGGGAGATCCGACTCGGCGACGCTACGGTACGCCTCGAGGTCGAATCTGCGGGTGATACGGCGGAATTCGAAGGTGAATCCCGGCCACAGCGTGGTGTTGTTGCCGTGCTTGTCGAGATACCAGCTCGCGCACCCGCCGTTGTTCCACACGCTCGACCGCAACGCGCGCTGCAGGTCGCGGTTGTACTCGTCCTGCACGTCCTCGCGGACCTCGACCGTGCCGATGCGGTTGCGGTCGAGCGTGCGGATCGCGTCGACGACGTATTCGAGCTGCGACTCGATCATGTACACCATCGAGGTGTGGCCGAGTCCGGTGTTCGGGCCGACGAGGAAGAACAGGTTGGGGAAGCCGGCGACCGAGCTGCCCTTGTACCCCCGCATGCCGGTCTCGTCGAAGACCTCGGCGAGCGAGCGGCCGTCCTTGCCGAAGATGCCGGCGAAGGTCGGGGAGTCGGTGACGTGGAAGCCGGTCGCGACGACGATCGCGTCGACCTCCCGCTCGGTGCCGTCCTTCGCGACGATGCCGCGCGGGGTGACGCGGGCGATGCCGTCGGTGACGAGGTCGACGTTCGGCCGGTCGAGGGCGGGGTAGTAGTTGTTCGAGATCAGCATGCGCTTGCAGCCGATGCCGTAGTTCGGCGTGACCTTCCGCCGCAGTTCCTTGTCGCGGATCTGACGGCGGATCTGGATGCGCGCGGCGAGTTCGAGCGGCTTCATGAAGGCCTGTGCCTTGGCCAGGCCCACGACCTGCGTCTCGCGGGCGGTGTACTGCAGGGCGCGCGAGAGGCGCTGGAAGCCGGGGATGTGGCGGAAGGCGAACCGCTCGGGTGCGGTGTACTCCCGGTCGAAGCGGGGGAGGATCCACGGTGCCGTGCGCTGGTACACGTCGAGTCGGCCTACGGTGCCCGCGATGGCCGGCACGATCTGGATGGCGGAGGCTCCGGTGCCGATGACCGCGACGCGCTTGCCGGCGAGGTCGGCGTCGTGGTTCCACCGTGCCGAGTGGAAGATCTCGCCCTCGAATCCGGAGATGCCCTCGATGTCGGGCAGCGACGGCTCGCACAGCGCGCCGACCGCGGAGATCACGACCTTGGCGCTGTACTTCCCGCGCGTGGTGGCCACGTCCCAGCGGTGCGTCGTGGTGTTCCAGCGGGCCGTCTGCACGTCGCACCCGAAGACGGTGCGTCGCCGCACGTCGTACCGGTCGGCGACCGAGCGGATGTACGCCTGGATCTCCGGCTGGGGAGAGAAGGAGCGCGTCCAGCCGGGGTTGAGGGCGAACGAGTAGGAGTACAGGTTCGACGGGACGTCGCATGCCGCGCCGGGGTAGGTGTTGTCGCGCCAGGTGCCGCCCACCTCGGAGGCGCGTTCGAGCATGAGGAAGTCCTTGCCCGCCTGCGACAGTCGGATGGCCGCGCCGAGCCCGGCGAACCCGCTGCCGATGATCAGCGTGTCGACCTGACGGAACTCCGCGTCGGCGACGGTATCTGTTACCGGAAGACTCATGTACTTGAGGCTAGAGCGTTCCAGTGACCTGGTCAACACTTGTTGACCATAATTCAATAACGGTGTTTGCATGGTGGACGTGGCAGAAGACAGTCCCGCACCCCGTCGAACCCGCCTCGGTCCCGCCCAACGCCGGGCCCAGCTGATCGAACAGGGCCTCGAGCTGCTCGCCGACCGGCCCCTCGAGCAGATCTCCGTCGACGAGGTCGCCGAACGGGCCGGAGTCTCGAAGGGGCTGCTGTTCCACTACTTCACCTCGAAGCACGACTACCACGTCGAACTCGTGCGATGCGTCGGCCGGGATCTCGTCGAGTACACCGCACCGGACGAAGACCTCGAACCGATCGAGATGCTGCGGGGCACGCTCGTCGCGTACGTCGACTACGTCATCCGGCGCCGCGACATGTACATCTCGATCCTGCGCGGAGCGACCAGCGGCGACCCCGACATGCGGGCGGCCTTCGAGGACACCCGCACGGCACTCGTCGACCGGACCGTCGCACACCTGCCTGCCATCGGCATCGAGCCGACGCCGGCCGTACGACTCGCCGTGCGCGGCTGGGTGGCCTTCGTCGAGGACACGACCATCGCGTGGCTACGCGACCCCGAACTCACCCGCGACGAGTTCGTCGAACTGGCCATCGCGGCGCTGTCCGGTGTTGCGCTGGCCGCGCATTCGCTCCACTCTCCGGCCGGCGGGGCTCTCAGCGATCGTTTCCGGGAAGATACTCCTGCAGCTTCGTCTTGACGCCCTGTTTCACGAAGCCCCAACGGTTCTCGTCACCGGCGAGCACGGCCTTGGCGACGTCGGTGAACTGTTCCCACGTCGCGTGCGGCGGGATCGGAGGCATGTCCGGATCGGTGTACACGTCCAGCACCGTCGGGCGATCCGCGGCCAGCGCGCGATCCCAGGCCGCGCCCATCTCGTCCGAGGACTTCACGGTTTCGCCGCCCAGCCCGAGGCCGCGCGCGAAGGCGGCGTAGTCGACATCCGGAAGCGACTGGGACTCCGCGAATTTCGGTGCCCCACCCATCGCACGCATCTCCCACGTGACCTGGTTCAGATCGTTGTTGTGGATGATCGCGACGACGAGCCGCGGGTCGGCCCACTGCTGCCAGTACCGCTGGATGGTGATCAGCTCGGCCATGCCGTTCATCTGCATCGCACCGTCGCCGGCGAACGCGACCACCGGGCGGTCGGGCTGTCCGAACTTCGCGCCGATCCCGTACGGCACCGCCGGACCCATCGTCGCGAGTGTGCCCGACAGCGAACCGCGCATGTCGCCGCGGAACCTCAGTTGGCGCGCATACCAATTGGCGGCCGAACCGGAATCCGCGGTGACGATCGCATCGTCCGGCAGTCGCGGTGAGGCCTCGGCGAACATCCGCAGCGGGTTGACGAACTCGGTCTCGACCTCGGCCTGCTGCCCCATGAGCTGCCACCAGCGCTGCACGTTCTGCTCGATACCCTCGCGCCACGACCGGTCCTCCTTGCGGTGCAGCAGAGGGATGAGCGCGTCGAGTGCGGCGGTGGCATCCGCGACGAGATTGACCTCGTTCGGATAGCGCATCCCGATCATGTTCGGGTCGATGTCGATCTGCACGCAGCGGGCCTGGTCGTATTCGGGCAGGAACTGGCTGTAGGGGAGGGACGAACCGACGATGAGCAGCGTGTCGCAACCGGTCATCATCTCGTGGGTGGGCCGCGTGCCCAGCAACCCGATCGATCCGGTGACCCACGGCAACTCGTCCGACAGCACGTCCTTGCCCAGCAGGGCCTTCGCCACCCCGGCGCCCAGCAGATCCGCGACCTGCCCGAGTTGAGCACGGGCATCCCGGGCGCCGCTGCCGACGAGCATCGCGACCTTGTTCCCGGCGTTGAGGACCTCCGCCGCCCGTCGGATCGCGTCGTCGTCCGGCGCAATGCGGGGGCGGTCGAAACCGACACTCGACGGCACCATCTTGAACTCGTGGCCGGGCGGGGAGTACTCGAGTTCCTGCACGTCGCCGTGGATGATCACGGCCGTGGGCGTGCGGTAGGCGATGGCGGTGCGCATCGCCCGATCGAGGACGTTCGGCAATTGCTCGGGCACCGTCACGGTCTCCACGAACGCCGACGCCACGTCCTTGTACAGCGTGTGCAGGTCCACTTCCTGCTGGTACGACCCGCCCATCGCGGAGCGGTCCGTCTGACCCACGATCGCCACCACCGGGACGTGGTCGAGTTTCGCGTCGTACAGGCCGTTGAGCAGATGGATCGCGCCCGGACCGGAGGTCGCCATGCACACTCCGGGCCGGCCCGTGAACTTCGCGTAGCCGACCGCCTCGAAGGCACTCATCTCCTCGTGCCGGGACTGCACGAAGACCGGGTCGTTGCCGGTGCGCGTCCAGGCGGCGAGGATCCCGTTGATGCCATCGCCGGGATATCCGAAGACGTGGTCCACCCCCCACGCGCGCAGGCGGTGCAACAGGTAGTCGGCCACGGTCGGATTCGCCATCGGTAGCTCCTCGCAGGACGCGATCGGGGGTCCTCCGAAGGGTGCCCGCCGCGCCCGGTCCGAAACCCACCGGAAAAGGCGTGAGCCGGGTCGGTCGCCCCTTGCGGGGACGAACCGACCCGGCTCACATGAGAACCGTCAAGGGCCCGAAGGGTCCGAAACGGAGCTTCTAGCGACCGAAGGCCTTCTCGATGATCTCCTGCTGCTCGACAGCATGGACCTTGCTCGAGCCGGACGACGGTGCCGACATCGCACGACGCGACACGCGCTTGATGCCGCTGAGCTTCTCGGGCAGCAGTTCCGGCAGCGCGAGGCCGAGGAACGGCCAGGCACCCTGGTTCGCCGGCTCCTCCTGCACCCAGAAGAACTCGGTGGCGTTCGGGTACTGCTCGAGCGTCTCGGCGATGCGGCGACGCGGCACCGGGTACAGCTGCTCGATGCGCACGATCGCGACGTCGTCACGACCTTCCTTCTGCTTCTTCGCCAGCAGCTCCCAGTAGATCTTGCCGGAGGTGAGCAGCACGCGGGTGGCCTTCGTGCGGTCGGCCGTGCCCTCCTCGTAGGGGACCTCTTCGAGCAGCGAACGGAACTTGCCCTGCGTGAAGTCCTCGACGTTGCTGACCGCGGCCTTGTTGCGCAGCATCGACTTCGGCGTGAATACCACCAGCGGGCGGCGGATGCCGTCGAGGTGATGACGACGCAGCAGGTGGAAGTAGCTCGCCGGGGTGGACGGAACCGCGACCGTCATCGAGCCCTCGGCGCACAGCTGCAGCCAGCGCTCGATACGGCCCGAGGTGTGGTCGGGACCCTGGCCCTCGTGGCCGTGCGGCAGCAGCAGCACGACGTCGGAGAGCTGACCCCACTTGGCCTCACCGGACGAGATGAACTCGTCGATGATGGACTGCGCGCCGTTGACGAAGTCGCCGAACTGCGCCTCCCACAGCACGAGCGCGTCGGGGTTGCCCACCGAGTAGCCGTACTCGAAGCCCAGGCCCGCGAACTCGGTCAGCGCCGAGTCGTAGACCATGAAGCGGCCGCCGTTGCCGGCCTGGTTGGCCAGCGTGGCGAGCGGGCTGTACTCGTCGCCCGTCTTGCGGTCGATGATGACCGAGTGACGCTGCGTGAACGTGCCGCGACGCGAGTCCTGACCGGCCAGGCGCACCAGGGCACCCTGCTCGGCCAGCGAACCGAACGCGAGCAGCTCGGCGAACGCCCAGTCGATCTTGCCGTTGCGCGACATCTCGCGACGCTTCTCGAGCACCGGCTTGACGCGCGGGTGGACGCTGAAGCCCTCGGGCGCCTCGGCGAAGGCATCGCCGATCCGCTCGAGCACCGACCGGTCGACGGAGGTGTCGAGACGCTTCGGCGGGGTCTGGTCGAGCTCGACCGACTCCGACGGCTCCGGCGGGTACTTCTCGAGTTCGCGGACCTCGTTGAAGACCCGTTCGAGCTGTCCCTGGTAGTCGCGCAGGGCGTCTTCCGCTTCCTTGAGCGAGATGTCGCCGCGGCCGATCAGGGCCTCGGTGTAGCTCTTGCGGACGCTGCGCTTGGTGTCGATCACGTCGTACATCGCCGGCTGGGTCATCGACGGGTCGTCGCCCTCGTTGTGACCGCGGCGGCGGTAGCAGATCATGTCGATGACGACGTCCTTGTGGAACTTCTCGCGGAAGTCCACGGCGAGCTTCGCGACCCACACGCAGGCCTCGGGATCGTCGCCGTTGACGTGGAAGATCGGCGCGCCGATCATCTTCGCCACGTCGGTGCAGTACTCGGACGAACGCGAGTGCTCGGGCGCGGTGGTGAAGCCGACCTGGTTGTTGACGACGATGTGCACGGTGCCGCCGGTGCGGTAGCCGCGCAGCAGCGCGAGGTTCAGGGTCTCCGCGACGACGCCCTGGCCGGCGAACGCAGCGTCGCCGTGCAGCAGCAGCGGCAGGACGGTGAAGCCGTCCTCACCCTTGTCGAGGATGTCCTGCTTGGCGCGGACGAGGCCCTCGAGCACCGGGTTGACCGCCTCGAGGTGCGAGGGGTTCGCGGTGAGCGAGACCTTGATGTCGTTGTCGCCGAACATCTGGATGTAGGTGCCCTCGGCGCCGAGGTGGTACTTCACGTCGCCGGAGCCGTGCGCAGCGGCCGGGTTCAGGTTGCCCTCGAACTCGGAGAAGATCTGCGAGTACGGCTTGCCGACGATGTTCGCGAGCACGTTCAGGCGACCGCGGTGCGGCATCGCGATCGCGACCTCGTCGAGCGTGTGCTCGGCGGCCTGGTCGATGATCGCGTCCATCATCGGGATGACGGACTCGGCGCCCTCGAGCGAGAAGCGCTTCTGGCCGACGTACTTGGTCTGCAGGAACGTCTCGAACGCCTCGGCGGCGTTGAGGCGGCTCAGGATGTACTTCTGCTGGGCGACCGTCGGCTTGACGTGGTGCGCCTCGACCCGCTCCTGCAGCCACTGCTGCTGCTCGGGCTCGAGGATGTGGGTGTACTCGACACCGACGTGGCGGCAGTACGCATCGCGCAGCACCGACAGCACGTCGCGCAGCTTCATCTTCTGGCGGCCGTGGAAGCCACCGACGTTGAACTCGCGATCGAGATCCCACAGCGTCAGGTCGTGGGTCGTGACGTCGAGGTCGGGATGCGACCGGAACTTGTCGCGCACGAACTGCAGCGGATCGGTGTCGGCCATGAGGTGGCCACGGCTGCGGTAGGCGGCGATGAGCTCGAGCACACGGGTGTGCTTGTCGACGAGGCCTTCCGGCACGTCCTTGCGCCAGCGGACCGGCTCGTAGGGGATGTGCAGGGTGTGGAAGATGCCGTCGTAGAAGTCGTCGCTGATGAGCAGCTCGTGGATCTTCTTCAGGAACTCACCCGACTCCGCGCCCTGGATCACGCGGTGGTCGTAGGTGGAGGTGAGCGTCAGCAGCTTGCCGATGCCCATCTCGGCGATCCGTGCGTCGGACGCACCCTGGAACTCGGCCGGGTACTCCATCGCGCCGGCGCCGATGATCGCGCCCTGGCCCTGCATCAGACGCGGGACCGAGTGCACGGTGCCGATGCCGCCCGGGTTGGTCAGCGAGATCGTGACGCCCGAGAAGTCGTCGCCGGTGAGCTTGCCGTCGCGGGCGCGGCGCACGATGTCCTCGTAGGCCGAGTAGAACTGCGCGAAGTTCATCGTCTCGCAGTTCTTGATGGCCGCCACGACCAGCGAACGCTGGCCGTTCTTGCCCGGCAGGTCGATCGCGAGACCGAGGTTCGTGTGCGCGGGCACGACGAGGTTCGGCTTGCCGTCGACCTCGGCGAAGTGGTTGTTCATGTTCGGGAACGCCTTGACCGCCTGGACGATCGCGTAACCGAGGATGTGCGTGAACGAGACCTTGCCGCCGCGGGTACGCGCGAGGTGGTTGTTGATGACGATGCGGTTGTCGAACATCAACTTCGCGGGGACCGCGCGAACACTGGTGGCCGTCGGGATCGACAGCGAGGCGTTCATGTTCTTCGCAACGGCAGCAGCGGCGCCGCGAAGAACCTTCTTCTCCTCGGTGGCCTGGCCCGACGGGGCAGCGGCGGGCTTGGGAGCCGGCTTCGCGGGTGCGGCCTGGGCCTTCGGCTGCGCCGCAGTCTTGGTCTCCGCCTTCGGGGCAGGCTTGGCCGGTGCGGCCTTGGTCTCGGCCTTCGGTGCGGGCTTGGTGGGGGCCGAAGCAGAGGAACTCGGCGCAGATGCTGTGCTCGGCGCGGGCTTCTCGGTCGTGGCGGTGTCGGAACCGTTGGTACCTCCGGCCACCGCAGCTTCCGGCGAATAGTCGGTCAGAAATTCGTGCCAACTCGCGTCCACGGACGAAGGGTCGTCCTGGAAGCGCTGGTACATCTCGTCAACCAACCACTGGTTCTGTCCGAACTGTGATGTAGAGCTGCTGCTCACGGCAGTTGTTCGCCTCGTTTCTTTCTTCGGTACCCGATCGGAGCGCCTGTGAATATGAGGCTAGCCCGTGGCATGTGACGATCCGAACTGACCGCGCATGTCGGTGGGCTACCTCACAATCTGGTGCGATGGGGTCTCCATCGATGACGGTTCTCGAGAGCCGATTATTCCCTCTAAGGTGCATCGGCGCAGCGCGCACCCCGTTACAAACGTGAGGACGATCTCATGTTCGATCCTTCCGTCGACGAAGTGAGCAAGGCCTCGGGCTCCTCCGGAACGAGACCACCGGTAGCGAGTTGCCACAAAGTGGTGTACAGACCTCCCGCCCGGCGGAGCTCGTCGTGGGGCCCGCACTCGACGATACGGCCGTCGTCGACCACCACCACCAGATCGGCGCGCGCGGCGGTCGCGAGACGGTGCGCCACGACCACGGCCGTACGCGAGCGGGCCACCCGCGCACCCGCCTCGAGCACCGCTTTCTCGGTGGCGGGATCGAGGGTCGCGGTGGCCTCGTCGAGCAACAGCAGATCGGGATCCACGAGTTCGGCGCGCGCGAGCGCGATGAGCTGACGCTGGCCGGCCGACAGACCCTGACCGCGCTCACCCACCGGATGGTTCATGCCTCCGGCGAGTCCGGCGATCATCTCGAGCGCTCCCACGGCGCGCGCGGCCGATTCGATCTCCTCGCGCGTCGCGTCGGGCCGGCCGTAGGCGATGTTGGTCGCCACCGTGCCCGTGAACAGGTGCGCCTCCTGCGGCACCACACCGAGCCGGCCCCGGTAGTCGCGCAGGCGGTAGCGGCGCAGATCGGTGTCGTCCACCCGCACCGAACCGGACGTCGGATCGTAGAACCGGGCGAGCAGTTTGACGACCGTCGACTTCCCGGCGCCGGTGCGGCCCACCAGGGCGACCGTCGACCCGGCCGGGATCGACAGGTCCACATCGCTCAGCGCCTCGCGATCGGCCTCGCTGTAGCGGAAGCCCACCTGTTGCAGATCGACATCGCCGCGGAGGTGCCCGGTGATGGCGACCGTGCCCTCCTCGGCCGACTCGAGCGAGCTCTCGGTCCGCAGCAGGTCGCCGATCCGGCGCAGACCGACCCGCGCCTGCTGGTAGCCGTCGAAGACCTGGGACAGCTGCTGGATGGGCGCGAACAACAGGTTCAGATACAGCACGAACGCGATCAGCACACCCGGGCCGACGGCCCCCGAGGCCACCTCGCGGGCGCCGACGAAGACGACCGCCGCGAGCGCCAGATCGGACAGGAAGGCGATGAACGGGAAGTACAGCGAGATCGCCCGCTGCGACCGCAGGCGACTGCGCCGATAAGCCTCCGCACGCTCGGCGAAGCGGCGTGCCGCGGTCTCCTCCCGGCGGTAGGCCTGGGCGGCGCGCAGGCCGGTGACGTTCTCCTGGAAATCCGCGTTCACCAGGGAGATGCGTTCGCGGGACTGCGCGTACGCCGTCCCCGAGACCTTCCGGAACCACAGGGTCGCGCCGACCAGCACGGGCAGCACCGCCAGTACCACCAGAGCCAGCGACAGATCGGTCGCGATCAGCGCGATCGAGATACCGGTGAGCGTCAGCACCGCCACGACCGCGGTGGACAGACCGGTCTGGATGAACTGCGACAGTGCGTCCACATCGGTCGTCATCCGCGTCATGATCCGGCCCGACAGCTCACGTTCGTAGTAGTCGAGTCCGAGTCGTTGCAGGTGCGCGTACGAGCGCACACGCAACCCGAACAGCACCCGTTCGCCCGCCCGCGCGGTGAGCACGGTGAGGATCGCCACCACGAACCAGCCGAGCAGCGCGAGCACCACACCCGCTGCGGTCGCCTGCCACAGCCGGGACGGATCGCCCGGGGTCACCCCGCGGTCGACGGCGTACCGCACCAGTGACGGGAACGCGATGCTCGTCAGCGACTCCACCGCCAGGCACAGCACGACGACCGCCAGCAGGGCGCGCACCGGACGCAGCGTCGTCCACAACCGGAACTGCGGGTCGGGCAGGCGCAGGGCCTCGGACTGCAGGGCCGGGTCGCGTCCGGGGGTCTCGGTGGCCGGGGGAAGCGCGTCGACGGCCGCGCGCAGTTCCGGGGTGGGAGCCACCGCGCCGAGCGCACCGGACACCGGCCCGCCGCGGCCACCTCCACCCGCCGGTCCACCGCGACCTCCACCGACCGCCGGAGGGTTCCGGACGGTCCCGGACGCCTCGTCGTCGTCCGGTTCCTCCGGCCACAACTCACCGGCCGGAACCGGGCGTTCCGGTGCCGGTGGGGCGTCGTCGTCGGTCGAGAGCAGACGCCGGAAGACGGGACTGCGCTCGTCGAGTTCGTCGACCGTCCCGATGTCGACGATGCGCCCCTCGTCGAGCACGGCGACCCGGTCGGCGAGTGCGAGCGTCGACCGTCGATGGGCGAGCACGAGGGTCGTGCGGCGCCGGCCCGCCCGCAACGCACCGTAGATCGCGGCCTCCGTCTCGGCGTCGACCGCCGAGGTCGCATCGTCGAGGATCAGCACCCGCGGATCGACGAGCAGAGCCCGCGCCAGCGCGACCCGCTGCCGCTGCCCGCCGGACAGGGTCAGGCCGCGTTCACCGACGACCGTGTCGTAGCCCTCGGGGAGGGCCTCGACGAAATCATCGGCGCGTGCCGCCGCGGCCGCGGCGCGGATCTCGTCGTCCGACGCGTCGGGCCGCCCGAGCGCGATATTGGACGCGACGGTGTCGGAGAACAGGAACGGCTCGTCGAAGACGAGGCCGACCGCGCCGCGCAGGTCGTCGGCGCGGAGCGTGGCGATGTCGATGTCGCGGCCGTCCGAGGTCAGGCACACCGACCCGCGGTGCGGAGCGTAGAAGCGGGGGAGCAGCAGCGACAGCACGGTCTTGCCCGACCCGGCCGGACCGACGATCGCGACGGTCTCGCCGGGCGCGATCTCCAGGTCGAGGCCGCGCAGCACGTCCCGGTCGTCGTCGAAACCGAACGTGACGTCCTTCAGGTGCACCCCGAGCGGGCCGTCGGGCAGCTCGACGGGATGCGGGGGATCGGCGACGTCGGGTTCGGTGTCGATCACCTCGTACACCCGCTCGACGGCGGCGCGGGACAGCTGCGCCATGATCACGACCTGCGAGAGGGTGCGGGTGGTCGCCGTCATCGTCGCCACATAGGCGGTGAACGCGACGAAGGTGCCCACGGTGATCACGCCCTCGAGGGCGAGCCACCCGCCGAGTGCGATGGTGGCGACGAGCCCGAACTGGGGGATCGCACCCATCGGCGCCGAGAACCAGGCGTTGATCCGGGCCGCGCGCAGACGCTCCGCGTACAGCCTGCGACCGTGCTCCTCGAGCTGGTCGACGGCATGCGACTCCTGCCCGAAGCCTTTCACGACCCGCACGCCCGTGACCGTCTCCTCGACGTGCTGGGCGAGATCGGCCGCGCGCTGCTGTGCCGACCAGGTCGCGGCGAACAGCTTCGGGCGCACGACCCGGACGATGCCCGCGATGATCGGGACGATGATCACCGCGACCAGCGTGAGCAGCGGCGAGAGCGTCGTCATGATCACCAGCGCGAGCACGAACTGCAGCAACGCACCCGCCGACATCGGCACCATCGCGAGCAGGCCCTGCACGAGTTGCAGGTCGGTGATGGACCGCGAGACCACCTGACCCGTGCGGATGCGGTCCTGACCGTGGCCGTCGAGACGCTGGAGCGAGCCGAGCAGGCGCAACCGCAGGTCGTGCTGCACGTCGAGCGACAAGCGTCCGGCGAGCATGCGACGTCCGTACTGGCAGCCGAACCGGATCACCGCACCGACCGCGATCGCCGCCGCGACCAGACCGATCAGACGCAGGTCGTCGGCGGGCACATCGCCCTGCCCGGTCGCGCTGTCGACCGCCACCTTCGTCAGCAGCGGGAAGGTGATGTCGATCAGAGCGGCGACGACGGTGACGGCCAGCGCCCCGACGGCTGTTCGGCGGTGTTTCAGGCATTCGGCGACGAGCCGGGAAATCCATCCCGGCGAACGCGGAATCGGGTCGTGTGCCATCGAACCGACATTAGCGCCGAGCGACGACAGGGCAGGTCGGAGCCGCTCGGCGAGGGTCGGAGACGCAGGTCGCCGGAGGTGTCAGACGACGTCGGCAGTGCGGGCCCGCCACCAGCCGAGTCCGCCCAGCACCACGGTCCAGAGGACCAGGAGCAGCGGAGCCGCCGGCCACGTCATCTCCAGCGTCACGTCCTCGGGCATCGACACCGCCGAGAACAGCACGTACCAGGTGACCTGCGCCGGCAGGTACGACGCGATCGCACCGAGCCCGAGACCGTGCAGGACGACCGAGACCATCAGCTCCCCGAACGGCACCCACGCGCAGATCGCGAGCACGCTGCCCGTCGTCGACCGTGTGAGCAGACCCAACCCGGCTCCGATGAGCGACCACATCAGTGCGCAGAACAGGCCGATGCCCATCACCTTGACGACCGATCCGAGGTCGGCACCGTCGAAGCCCCCACCGAACAACACGAGCGTCGCGGCCGCCGCGACTTCTGTGACGAGGCAGTACAGCAGCCCGATCACGGCGACGGTCGCGAACTTCACGCCGACGACCCGGTCGCGTCCGCGTGCGGTGAGGAAGGTCGTCACGATCGTGCGGTGCGCGAACTCGCTGCCCGTTGCCACTGCGCCGAAGATCGCGGCGAACAGGAACACCAGCGACAAGGAGAGCGAGATGCCGACCGCGGCTGCGACGGCCTCGGCGAAACCGTCACCGAAGCCGAGTTCGAGTTGCCGCGCGACCGGCAGCGTCAGCGCCCCGCAGAACAGACCCACCAGCAGCGGTGCGATGCCGAGGATCCACCAGTAGCGCAGGCTCAGGACCTTGCGGAACTCGGCGGTGAGAAGCGCGGTCATGCGGTGGGACCTCCTTGCCCGGTCGGCGGTCGGTTCGGCTGCCCCCACTGCGACTGCGGGTACTGCTGTGCGTTCGGATACTGCTGGGCACTCGGGTACTGCTGTGGGATCGGGTATTGCTGGGACTGTGGGTACTGCTGGGCCTGCGGATACTGCCCGCCCGGCGGATGGTGCGGGCCGTGCCCCGGATACTGCGCGACCGGCGCGGCCGCGTAGCGCCCCGCCGTCATCGCGAGGTAGACCTGCTCGAGATCGACGTGCTCGACACTCGTTCCGAACAGCGTCACCTCCGCGGTCGCGGCGAACTCGGCGATGCGGTCGGCAGACACACCGACCACCGCGAGCCGTCCGTCCTGCTGCACCTGCGCGTCGGTGTGCCCGGCCGCGGCGAGAGCGGTCGCGAGGCGGGCCGGATCGGAGGCCGCGACGAACACCCGCGAGCGGTAGGCGTCGCGCAGGTCGGTCATCGAGGTCTCCGCAACGAGGTGACCGTTCGCGATGATGACGAGACGGTCGGCCATCTGCTCGATCTCCCGCAGGATGTGGCTCGAGATCAGCACGGTCCCGCCGTTGGCGGCGAACGCCCGGAGGAAGTCGCGCAGCCAGGCCATGCCCTCGGGGTCGAGTCCGTTGGCCGGTTCGTCGAGCACGAGATACCGCGGTTGCCCGAGCAGGGCCGTGGCCAGGGCGAGTCGCTGCCGCATGCCGAGGGAGAACTCGCCGATGCGACGCCTCGCGACCGCCCCCAGACCGACGAGATCGAGCATCTGCCTCGCCCGCTCGTCGGGCACGCCGATCGCGGCGCAGTAGACCTGCAGGTGCGTCAGCGCCCGGTGCTTCGGGTGGGCGCTGCGCGCGTCGAGCACCGCTCCGACGACCTGTGCGGGCTGCTGCAGGGAGGTGAACGGCACGCCGTCGACGAAGGCGTTCCCGGCGCTCGGCCGGACGAGGCCGAGCATCATGCCGAGCGTGGTGGTCTTGCCCGATCCGTTGGGGCCGAGGAAACCGGTGATCGAACCCGGCGGCACCGTGAACCACAGATTCGATACGGCCGTGTGGTCACCGAACGTCCTGCTCAGGCCCTGGACGGCGATCCCCGCGCCCGGCGTCCCCGAGGGCACCCGGGGATCGGGTGTGCCGTACGGCGGTTGCGCTGACGGTGCTGTCACGTATTCCGACCCCCGCGTCGTCGAGATGTGGGTGCGGCTCGTGCCGCGGTCGCCGTGAGCTTACGGGTCAGCCGAGGAAGGGCAGGACGGCGTCGAGGAATTCGCGGGGCGCGTCGAGCTGAGGACAGTGCCCGGCGTCGGGGATGATCACCACCCGTCTCCGGCCGCCGGACTGCACCCGTCGCGCCGCGTGAGCGGGCGTCAACCGGTCGCGAGCGCCCCACACGAGCAGGGCCGGCATGTCGAGGGCGTGCACCATCTCCGGGATCGGCAGCCGGCCGAGTTCGCCGATCGCGTGCCGGCCCACCGTCAGCAGCGTGTCGACCTGTTCGCGTGTCGCGTAGTTCGCCGCGAACGCCGTGCGCGCCGCCCGGTCGAAGGTGCCGCGCCGGTGCACCGCGGCCCGCGCGTACAGGGCGCCCATGGCCTGCTGCATCACCGGAGCAGGCAGTGGGCGCAGCAGCAGACGCGACAGTTCGACCGGCATGCGCGCACCCCGCGTCCACCACCGCGGGATCCCGGCGAGACCCGGCATGTCGGCGAGCACCACGCGATCGACCCGGGACGGGTGGACCGACGCGAACACCAGCGCGGTGACCGCACCGAGCGAGTTCCCGACCAGTGACACCGGTTCGGGAACGTCGTCGACGAGGTCGGCCAGGACGTCGACGTAGTGGTCGAGCACGGGTGTCTCCCAGTGCTGCGCGCTGCGTCCGAAACCGGGCAGGTCGACCGTGAGCACCCGGTGCCGTTCGGCGATCGCCGGCGCGACCTTGCACCACGTACCGCCGTGATCGGAGAAGCCGTGGAGCAGGACGACGGTGCGTGGTCCCGCACCGGACTCCCGTACGAACACCTTCCCGCCGGCCGGCACGGTCAGTCCTTCGTGACCGGAACACCGGCGTCGAGCGCCGGTGCCTCTCCGCTCGCCGGGAGGACGGGTCGGGCGGCGGGCCACGCGGTCGGAGGCGGACCGAAGGCGTCGCGTGCGTTCTGGATCGTGCGCTTGCCCAGCGTGCGGTTGCCCACGCCACCGATTGCGGCACCGATACCCGCGGGGACGAGCTTGCCGATCAACAGCGGACTGCGCTTGGCGAAGTACCGGCGGATGAACTTCTTGACCAGGGAGTTGTTCAGCGTCTTCAGCTGAGTCCCACCCGCGCCGCTGGTCAGGGCCTTGGGCCAGTTGCGCAGTGACGCTCCCGTTGCGGTCGCGACGATCTCCCGGCCGGCGTCGCCGAGCGAGACGGCGAGCACCAGCGCGCGGCGCTGTTCGTGGCTGTGGGGCTCGATCCCGTGCACCGACGCGATGGCCAGGGTGAGCAGCGCCGACGCCTCGAAGAAGAAGGCCGTCTCGGCGCCCACCGCGCCGATGGCCGCGAGGGTCCCGACGCCGGGGAAGGCCGCGGTCGCACCCGCCGCCGACCCGCTACCCGTGACGCTGAGGAGGAACTGCTTCTCCAGACGCTCGATGATCTGCGCCGGGGACTCGTCGGGGTGTGCGCGCCGCATGAGATCGACGTACTTGGCCACCGCAGGACCCTGCAGTCTCGCGCCGTTGTCCAGCATCTTGACGATGAAGGCCTCTGCGATGCCTGGTTTGCTGCTCATCGTGCCCCTGTTCTCCGGTGCTCTTGTCTTCCGGACCGCTCTCACTACCCTGGTGCCATGACCGGGTCCGCAGTCGGTGTGTCGGACGGCGCCAGGCGGCGTCCGGCGCCCCTGCTGACACCCTACGTACGGTCGTACGAGGGGTATCGGCTCGACGGTTTCCCGCCGGGGACCCACCTGGGTATGCCCTCTCCGGAGGTCACCGTAATCCTCACGATCTCCGAATCCGTCGAACTCTCGCGGGGCGACGGACGGTCCCCGGAACGTTTCGACGCGCTCGCCGGAGGACTGTCGACGCAGCCGGTGCAGATCGTCCACCACGGACGGCAGCACGGCATCCAACTCTCGCTCACCCCCGCAGGTGCCCGCGCACTGCTGGGCGTGCCCGCTGCCGCGCTCGGCCCGTGGGCCGTCGATCTCGAGGACGTCATCGGCGCCGACGGCCGGGAGCTGTTCGACCGGATCTCCGCGACCGCATCCTGGGACGAGCGGTTCGCCGTCCTCGACAGGATTCTCACCCGTCGCGTGGTCCGCGCGCGGTCGACGAGTCCGGACGGGCACCTCGTCCACGCATGGCACCTGCTCGTGGCGGATCCGGCGCGCCCGGTCCGCGCCGTCGCGGACGAACTCGGATGGAGCCGGCGACACCTCGCCAACCGGTGTGCCGCCGAGTTCGGACTGTCCCCGAAGGACGTGGCCCGGGTGGCGCGCTTCGACCGGTCACGACGGATACTGCGGGCCGACCCCGGCCGCCGCCTCGCCGACGTCGCCGCGGAGTGCGGCTTCTACGACCAGGCGCATCTGGCCCGCGACTGGCGCGATCTGGCAGGCGTCCCGCCGTCGCGGTGGCTCGAGGACGAGGTGTTCCCATTCGTCCAAGACGACGAAGGCGTTCCGGGCCGACACTCGGAGACATGACGAACACAACGAATTCCACGCAACAGTCGGCCACTCTCGCACCCACCGGCGACTCGGTGTGGCCGTGCTTCGCCTACACCGACGCCCGGGGCGCGATCCGCTTCCTCGTGGACACCCTCGGGTTCGCCGAAGCGGAGGTCTACGGGGAAGGGGACCGCGTCGACCACGCCGCCCTGCTCTGGCCGCACGGCGGAGGGGTCATGCTCGGCTCGACCGGTCGCGGGTCGCCGCTCGACCAGCACGCCGACAGGGGCACCGCCTATCTCGTGCTTCCCGACGACGCGACCGTCGACGCCCTGTACGAGAGGGTCCTCGCCTCGGTGCAGGCCGAGGACCCGGCGGTCCGCGCGACCGTGACCGTCGAACTCCGCGACGAGGACTACGGATCGCACGGCTTCACGTGCCGCGACCCCCACGGCGTCCATTGGACGATCGGCACCTACCGGCCCCGTCGGCCGTAGGAAGCTCCTCACGGAGCAGGGGCACGGATCAGCGGGCGATCGCGCCGTGCCCCTCGGGGACCACCTCGCTCGGGCGCGGCGGGGGCGGCGGTGTGCCGTCCCCGAACGCCCGCCCGCCGAGCGCCTCACGGCCGTGCGGATCGAGCCAGTTCGACAGGTCCGGTCCCTTCGGGACGATGCCCGTCGGATTGATGTCGGTGTGCACGAGGTAGTAGTGCTGCTTGATCTGTACGAAGTCGACGGTGTCCCCGAAGCCGGGCGTCTGGAACAGATCCCGCGCGTAGGCCCACAACGCAGGGAAGTCCACCAGCCGGTTCCTGTTGCACTTGAAGTGCCCGTAGTAGACGGGATCGAACCGGACGAGCGTGGTGAACAGGCGCACGTCGGCCTCGGTGATGGTCTCGCCCACGAGATAGCGCTGCACCCCGAGGCGTTCCTCGAGCCAGTCGAGGCGGGCGAAGAGCCGGTCGAAGGCCTTCTCGTAGGACTCCTGCGAACCCGCGAAACCACACCCGTACACGCCGTTGTTGACGTCCTGATAGACGAGCTCGGCCACCTCGTCGATCTCGTCCCGCAGCTCCTCCGGATACAGATCCGGGGCACCCTCGCGGTGGAACTGCGTCCACTCGGTGGAGAAGTCGAGGGTGATCTGCGGGTAGTCGTTCGTCACGACCTGCCCGGTGGGCACGTCGACGATGGCCGGGACGGTGATGCCCCGGTCGTATCCCGGGAAGCGCGCGAAGTATGCGTCCTGCAGGCGCGGGATGCCGAGGACGGGGTCGACCCCACCCGGGTCGAGGTCGAACGTCCAGCTGCGCTCGTCGTGCGTGGGGCCGCACAGTCCCAGCGACAGGGCGTCCTCGAGACCGAGCAGTCGCCGCACGATGAGGGTGCGGTTGGCCCACGGGCACGCCCGGGCCGCGATGAGCCGGTACCGCCCCGACTCGACGGGATAGCCGTCGCGCCCGTCCGCGGTGATGCGAGTGGGGATGTAGTTGGTGTCGCGGGTGAACTCCGCACCCGGCTCGACGTACTTGTTCTCGGTCACCTACGCATCCTTCCGCACACTCTTCACTTCTCGGGTGGAACCCGAACCGTCACGAGGGTTCCCCAGATGTCGTATCCCGACACCGCCGCGACCGTGCGGGCACCGCGGTTGTCGCGGCGCATGCGGGCGAGCGGGACGAGTCCGGCGTCGAGCGCGTCGTGGGTCGCCAGCGTCGCGACGGTCGACGCGAGTCCGAGCCGGCGTGCTGCCGGTGTCGTCAGCACCCGCACGTCGGCCATCAACGACCCGAGTTCGCTGTACGCCGCGCCGGCGAGGGGCCGGTGGTCGTCGTCGAGCAGTACGAACACGCGCGACGGTCCCGTCGGCGACAGCTCGGCCTCGGTGACGTCGTCGGGCGGGCAGCACCGCAACAGTTCGGCGAGGTCCTCGGGGTCGTCGGAGATGAGCGGGTTCTCCACGCGTGTCGCGTCGATCCAATCCGTGCACAGGGCGAGGATCTCCGTGCGCCCCGCGTGGCCCGCGACGACGAGTTCGGCGTTCGGGGCGTCGATCTCGGCCGGGTCGGGTTCGGCCGCGAGGCGGGAGACCGCGGTGTCGGGGCCGACGATCGCGGTGGTGCGTCCCACGGCGAGCAGTCGGACGTCCCGGACCGAGTCGTCGATCCGCGTGACGCAGCCGGGTTCGACGAAGGCGCCGTCGGGTAGGCCCAGTGCACGACACCACGCGAGGGCGGCGATGCTCGAGATGTGCGGGTCCACCCAGCTACCGTAGACCGCCGACGAGGGGAGAGGCCCGGTGAGCGACGACAGCGAGGTGGGCACACACGACCGCGCATCCGAGGTGGACACGCGCGACCGCGCGTTCGAGGTGGCCGTGGAGATGTCCGACGGTGCCCGCTGGGCGGCGTTGGGCGCACTGTGCCTGGGCTTCTTCATGATCCTGGTGGACAGCACGATCGTTGCCGTCGCCAACCCGGCGATCATGCGGACCTTCGGGGCCGACATCGCCGCCGTCGTGTGGGTCACGAGCGCCTATCTGCTCGCCTACGCGGTCCCGCTGCTCGTGACGGGCCGCCTCGGCGATCGCTTCGGTCAGCGCCGGGTCTATCTCTGTGGGCTCGTGCTGTTCACGATCGCGTCGCTGTGGTGCGGTTTCTCGTCGACGATCGAGATGCTCATCGTCGCCCGCGTGTTCCAGGGATTCGGTGCGGCGCTCATGTCGCCGCAGACCATGGCCGTGGTGACGCGGATCTTCCCGCGTGAACGGCGCGGGACCGCGATGGGCCTGTGGGGCGCTGTGGCCGGGGTCGCGACACTCGTCGGGCCGCTGGCCGGCGGTGTCCTGGTCGACGGCCTGGGCTGGGAGTGGATCTTCTTCGTGAACGTGCCCGTCGGGATCGTCGGGTTCGCGCTCGCCGTGCGGTACGTGCCCGTGCTACCCACGAGCCCGCACCGGTTCGACGTGCTCGGCATGCTGCTCAGCGGTGCCGGACTGTTCTGTCTCGTGTTCGGGATCCAGGAGGGCAATTCCTTCGAGTGGACCTCCCGCGTGTGGGCGCTGATCGGGCTGGGCATCGTCCTGCTCGTCGTGTTCGTCGTCCAGCAGTCGCGCAACCGCGGTGAACCGCTCGTACCGCTGTCTTTGTTCCGGGACCGCAACTTCGGGCTGGCGAACATCGGCATCGCGACGATGGGTTTCGCCATCACCGGCGTCATGCTGCCGATCATGTTCTACGCCCAGTCGGTTCGCGGTCTGAGTCCGACGGGCGCCGCGATGCTCATGGTGCCGATGGCGGTCTTCAGCGGTGTGCTCGCTCCGCTCGTGGGCAGGCTCGTCGACCGGGTCCATCCGCGGCTGATCGCCGGCACCGGCTTCTCGCTGCTCACCATCGGGCTGGGTTGGCTCGCGCTGGTGATGACCCCGGACGCGGAGATCTGGCAGTTGCTGCTGCCGATCGCCGTGATCGGGGTGGCGAACGCGGGCATCTGGTCGCCGCTCTCGGCCACCGCGACGAATGGTCTCGCACCGAGCCGGGCGGGTGCGGGCTCCGGTGTGTACAACACGACGCGTCAGGTCGGTGCCGTGATGGGAAGTGCCGCTCTCGGCGCCATGATGGCGGCGCGGTTGACGGCCAACGGCGTCGGCGGGGGAGGAGGATCGGCGGAGATGGAGACGACCGGTTCCGTCCTGCCGGAGCCCCTGCATGAACCGTTCGCCGCGGCGATGGCCGAATCGTTGTGGCTGCCCGCCGGCATCCTGCTCGTCGGGCTCGTGGCCGTGCTCGCCTTCGACCGGCCCGCGAGTCAGAAGGAACAGCGTGCCGCCGAGGAGCGTTCGGCGGCAGCGAGCGCCTGACGGACCTCGCATCGACCCCCGCGGCGCCGCTCGAGGTGTCCGTGACCCGCCGTTTCCTCACATGGTTGTGATCCACGCCATATAGTGCAGGCACGCACGCCGGGTGGGAGGTGGCATGTCGGTGGCCGTAGTGGAAATTCCTGCAGGGAGTCGTTGGCTCCGGGACGATCGGGTCACTCGCCGCGACAGCGGCATCCTCCAGTACGACTGCCTGGAGCCGTGCCTCGCCGAGCTGCTCGACCGGAGTGCGCTGCGCTTCGCGAACCGCGTCGCGGTGGTCGACCGGTGCGGCCGCACACTTACCTACCGCGAACTGTGGGCCGCCGCTGCCCGCGTCGCCGGTGGCCTCCTCGATCAGGGTGTCGGTCCCGCCGACCGGGTGGTGGTCCACCAGCCGAACGGGGTCCGCTGGCTCATCGGTTTCCTGGGCGTGGTCCTCGCCGGGGGTGTCCCGGTGCTTCCCGACCCGAGTTGCAGCCCCGAGGAGGCCGCGGAGATCGAGGTCCACAGCGGGGCGGTGCTCACCCTCGACTCCGATCTGCCCGACGGCGTCGCCTTCCTCGACGGAGGCGCGTCACCGGACGAACTCGCGGTGCTCTACTACGTGCGCGTCGCCGGTGGTGGACTGCGCGGCGTCGAACTGACCAACACCAACGTGCTGTCGACGATCGAGGCGGTCGCCCACGCGATGGATCTCGTCGGTGACGGCGTACGGACGGTGCTGACGGCGCCGTTGTCCACGGCAGCCGGATGCAGCGTCCAGTTGCTGCCCACCCTCGCCTTCGGGGGAACCGTCGTGGTCTCGGGATCCCGTGTGATCCGCGCACCGTGGCGCCATCTCCGCGCCGCCTTCCCCGCCTCGCGCTTCGTACGGGGATGGGGTGTCGCCGAGACCGGCGGGATCGGTCTGCTGCTCCCTTCGGAACACCGCGCCCGCCATCCCCGCAGTGTCGGTGTGCCGTTCGGAGGGATCGAGGTCGCGCTGCTCGGACCCGACGCCGAACACGGCACCGGCGAACTGCTCTGCCGCGGACCGAGCGTGGCCCGCCGCTACTGGTGCGATCCGTGCGCCACGGACGAGGCGTTCACGGACGACGGCTGGTTCCGCACGGGCGATCAGGTGCGCATCGACGACGAGGGCTTCGTCGAGCAGATCGCCGTCCGGGTGTCGTGAACCCTGGAACAGGTTCTCGTCGGGTATACAGCCTGTAGCCGGGTGAACCGGCATTTTCCGTAGTGGAGAGGTGTGTCCATGTCCGACGTAGTCCTGCTCGAACGACGCGATCGCGTTCTCGTCATCACCATCAACCGGCCCGAGGCGCGCAACGCCGTCAACGCCGCCGTGAGCCACGCGCTCGCCGAGGCGGTCGACCAACTCGACAGCGACGACTCCCTGTCTGTCGGCGTGCTCACCGGCGCCGGCGGCACCTTCTGCGCGGGCATGGACCTCAAGGCATTCGTCGCCGGCGAGAACGTGGTCGTACCCGGCAAGGGTCTCGGCTTCACGGAGGCGCCGCCGCGCAAACCGCTCATCTCCGCCGTCGAAGGATTCGCCCTCGCCGGCGGAACCGAACTCGTCCTGGCCACCGACCTCGTCGTGGCCGCGAAGGACGCGAAGTTCGGCATCCCGGAGGTCAAGCGCGGCCTCGTCGCCGGTGGCGGCGGCCTACTGCGCCTGCCGTCGCGCATCCCCTACCAGAAGGCCCTCGAACTCGCCCTCACCGGGGACGCGTTCACCGCCGAGGAAGGCTACGGATACGGTTTCGTCAATCGCCTCACCGAACCCGGTGGGGCACTCGAGGGCGCATTCGAACTGGCCGAGCGCATCACGGCGAACGGACCGCTCGCCGTGGCGGCGACCAAGGAGATCATCGTCCGCTCGGCCGACTGGTCGAGCGAGGAGGCGTTCGCGAAGCAGATGGAGATCATGGCGCCCGTGTTCACCTCGGAGGACGCACGTGAAGGCGCCACTGCCTTCGCCGAGAAGCGGCCTCCCGTGTGGAAGGGACGCTGATCGCCGGACACTCGAGTTGAGGGAACGAGAGATGGTGAGGATCGCGTGACCGACGGATTCGCAGAACTGCACGTGCACATCGAGGGCACGCTCGAACCCGAGTTGATCCTCGCCCTCGCCGAGCGGAACCGCGTCGAGCTGCCCTATCGCGATCTCGACGATCTGCGCAGTCGCTACGAGTTCACCGATCTACAGTCGTTCCTCGACCTGTACTACGCGAACATGGAGGTCCTGCGCACCGCGCAGGACTTCGCCGACCTCGCCCGCGCCTATTTCGCTCGCGCGGCGCGGGCGGGCGTCACCCGCGCGGAATTCTTCTTCGATCCGCAGGCCCACACCTCGCGCGGTGTTCCGCTGCACGAGGTCGTGGCCGGACTCTCCGACGCCGTCGCCGGGGCACACCGGGAGTTCGGGGTCGACGCGGCGATGATCGCGTCGATCGTGCGCGATCGCCCTGTGCCCGAAGCACACGAGGTGTTCGGCGAACTGCTGCGCCTCGGCGCGCCGATCATCGCGCTCGGCCTGGACTCCGCGGAGGTGGGCCACCCGCCGTCGCTGTTCGAGGACGTCTTCGCGCGGGCACGGGCCGAGGGTCTCCACATCACGGCGCACGCGGGGGAGGAGGGACCGCCGGAGTACGTGTGGCAGGCGCTCGACCTCCTCGGTGCCGAGCGCATCGACCACGGCATCCGCTCGCTCGAGGATCCCGAACTCGTCGCGCGCCTGGTCGACGAGAGTATTCCGCTCACCGTCTGCCCGTTCTCGAATGTCCGTCTCCGCGTGGTGGATACGCTCGCCGACCATCCGTTGCGTCGCATGCTCGAGGCGGGCCTGTCGGTGAGCGTGCACTCGGACGATCCCGCCTATTTCGGCGGCTACGTCGACGACAATCTCGCGGGGCTGAAGGACCGGCTCGGCCTCACCGAGGCCGAACGGGATGTGCTCCGGCGCAATTCGTGGGACGCCGCCTTCCTCTGAGCCCGCCCGGGAGGGTCCGCCCGTGCGTCACTCGCCCAGGACGCGGCGCAGATACGGGTTCGTGAAGGCTCGCTGCGGATCCACGCGGTCGCGCACGGCGAGGAAGTCGTCGAAGCGGGGATAGAGCTCGCGCAGATCGTCGACGGTCAGGGAATGGAGCTTGCCCCAGTGCGGACGTCCCTGTGCGGCACGCAGGATCGGCTCGACTCCGTCGAAGTAGGCCGTGTGGTCGCGCCGATGGTACTGGTGCACGGCCACATAGGCGGTGTCGCGGCCGTGGGCCGTGGACAGCCACACGTCGTCACCCTGCGCGAACCGAACCTCCACCGGGAAACCGATACGAACATCCTTGCGCTGCAGCCACGCATCGATCTCGCGCAGGACCTCGGGCAGATGCTCGGCGGGGAGCGCGTACTCCATCTCCCGGAACCGCACCCGGCGGATGGAGGCGAACACCCGGTAACTGCGGTCGACGAAGGTGCGCGGGGACAGCGCCCGTGACGCGACCCGGTTCAGCGCCGGAATGGTGGCGGGAACCCGCGTGCCGACCTGCTGGAAGAGCGCGAAGGCGCCGTTGGAGAGCAGTTCGTCGTCGAGGAGGGTGCGTATCCGCCCGACCGGCTGCACCGGTGCCTCACCGGGAAGGCGGGTGTTGCGTTTGACGAGCACCCCGTCGGTGTGCGGGAACCAGTAGAACTCGAAATGGTCGACGCCGCTGCGCAGTTCGTCGAGGGCCTCGAGTGTCGTCCGGAGCGACGACGGCGATTCCTCCGCGCGCAGGCGGAATGCGGGGACGCAGTCGAGCGTCACGGTCGCGAGCACGCCGAGGGCGCCGAGTCCGAGCCGCGCGGCCTCGAACAGGTCGGGTTCGTGTTCGGGGGAGCAGTCCACGATCCTGCCGTCGGCGAGCACGATCGTCGCACCGCACACGGCTGCCGCCAGTCCGCGGAAGGTCGCGCCGGTGCCGTGGGTGCCGGTCGAGATCGCGCCGGCGACGGACTGGACGTCGATGTCGCCGAGATTCGGTACGGCGAGGCCCCGCGCCCACAGCAGGTCGCTCAGGTCGTGCAGTCGTGTCCCGGCCCGCACGGTGACACGTGCGCCGGTGGCCGACGGTTCCACCGCGACGAGACCGGACATCCGGTCGAGCGAGATCAGCGTGCCGTCGGTGACGGCCGCGCCGGTGAACGAGTGCCCGGCGCCCACGGCCTTGACGTGTTCGCCCAGCTCGGAGGCGCGGACGACGACGCGCGCGAGGTCGTCGGTGCTGCCGGGGGTCTCGAATCGGCGAGGTGCCGCACTCTCGGTGCGAGCCCAGTTGTGCCAGGTGGCCATGCCTCATCTTCGACCTGGACGAGCGTCCAAGTCAACACCTCCTCGCGAACCTTTCCCGACCTCTACCATCAGGGTCATGCCGAATCGGTTGCCTGCTGACGAGCGCCGCGCCCAACTCGTGGGTGCAGCACTGGAACTGGCGGAAGGCGGGGGAGTCGGAGCCGTCACGGTCCGCGCCGTCGCCGAGAAGGCCGGAGTGTCACTGGGCGTCGTCCACTACTGTTTCGACAGCAAGGAAGCCCTCGTCGTCGCGATGGCGAACGCCGTCGTCGGCGAACTCGCCGGGGCCATGCACGCGGCCTTCGACGTGCCCGAGGACACGCAGCAGACGGGCGGCGTCGACTGTCTCCGCTCGATGCTCCACACCGGCCTCCGCTCCATGTGGTCGGCGATCGAGTCCACACCGGGGCTGCAGACCCTCACCTACGAGATCACCGCCTACTCGCTCCGGCAGCGCACCGACGGTAGTCCCGCCAGCGGCGACATCGCCGTGGAGCAGTACCGCCTCATGGACGAGCAGGCCCGGCTGTTCCTCGACACGTGCGCCGAGCGATGCGACGTCGAATGGTCGCTGCCCACTTCGACGCTCGCACGACTGTCGCTGTCCGTGCTCGACGGAGTCGTGCTCCGGTGGCTCGTCGATCGGGACGGCGACGCGGCCACGACCGAACTGGGAGTCGTCGCCGACATCATCGCGACCCGTGCCGTAGAACGTTCCTGACCCCACCCGACCTTCCGAAGGGATCGCCCGTGCTCCGTGCGGCTTCCGCTCACGACGACGCCCTCGACCGGGTGCAGGCGGCGACGGCCGACCTCGACCCGCCGTTCGCCGCCGTCGATCTGCCCACCCTGCGACGCAACGCCGACGACCTGATCCGCCGCGCGAACGGTGTGCCCGTGCGGGTCGCGAGCAAGTCGGTGCGCTGCCGCGCCGTCCTGTCCGAGGTCCTGGGTCCGGAGCTGACCGCCCGCGGTGGCTTTCGCGGCATCATGACGTATTCGCTGCGCGAGGCACTGTGGCTCGTCGAGCGCGGCGCCCGCGACATCCTGATGGGATATCCGACGGTCGACCGGACGGCGCTCGGGCATCTCGCGGCGTCGTCCGAAGCGGCACAGGCGATCACGCTCATGATCGATTCGGCGGAGCACCTTCGCATCATCCGTGGGGCAGCTCGTGAGGCACCGGGGAAGAACGACTTCCGCCCGAGGGTCTGCCTGGACATCGATGCGTCGCTGCGAGTGGGTCCGGTCCACCTCGGGGTGCGGCGTTCGCCGATACGCACTCCCGAGGCCGCGGCCGAGCTGGCCCGGCGCGCCGAGGCCGCCGGGTTCGACGTCGTCGGCGTGATGTTCTACGAAGCGCAGATCGCGGGTCTGCCCGACTCGTCGCTGCCGGTCCGGCTCGTCAAGGGCCTGTCGGCGCGGGAACTCGCCTCGCGCCGTCGTGCCGTGGTGGACGCGGTCCGAGCGGTCGTCGGCGAACTCGAACTGGTGAACGGCGGGGGCACCGGGTCGCTCGAGGTGACCACCGCCGACCGGGTCGTCACCGAGGCCACGGCGGGATCGGGACTGTACGTCCCCACCCTGTTCGACGGCTACCGCGCGTTCACACCGGAACCGTCGATGTTCTTCGCGCTGCCCGCCGTGCGGAAACCGGCACCGTCGATCACGACGTTGTCCGGCGGCGGATACATCGCGTCCGGCCCACCCGGGGCCTCACGGGTCCCGCGTCCGGTCCGTCCCGAGGGCCTGAAGCTGCTGGGGACGGAAGGCGCGGGGGAGGTGCAGACCCCGGTGCGTGGTCGCGCGGCCGCGTCGATCCCGATCGGGGGACGGGTGTGGTTCCGGCACGCGAAGGCCGGCGAACTGTGCGAGAGATTCGACCGGGTGTACCTCGTCGACGAGCACGGACGCACCGAGGTGCCCACCTACCGCGGCGAGGGCGGCTGCTGGTGACCTCTCGCCTCCGGCGAGAATGAGTCCATGCCGTTGACGTTCTTCCCCGGATCGGTCGGCCGGGTCCACTGGCGGTCCTGGCCGGTCGACGACGCGCGTGCCGGTGTCGTGTTCGCCCACGGCTTCGGGCAGCACACCGGGCATTACCACCGCTTCGCGTCCGGTCTCGCGGCCCACGGCATCGCACTGTGGGGACTCGACCTCGCCGGACACGGGCTGTCGGAGGGAGAGCCCGGCTCGCCGGGCGATGTCGGCCTCCACGCCGAGGACTTCGGCGTGCTCGCCGGGATCGCCGCCGGGTCGGGTCTGCCCCTGGTGGCGATGGGGCATTCGCTCGGTGCGGCGACCGTCCTGACGGCGCTGGCGCCCGACGCGTCCATCGACACCCGTTTCGCGGCCGTCGTCCTGTGCGGCACACCGCGCACCGCGGCGCTGCCGGCGACGGCCGAAGCCCTTCGCGCGAGCGACCTGCCGGTCCTGCTGGTCCACGGCGTCGACGACAGGCTCGCCCCGATCGATCCGGTGCGCGACTGGGCGGCGACGGTGCCGCGGACGCAGTTGCTCGACTATCCCGATGCCGGGCACGACCTGCTCCACGAACCCGTCCATCGCAGGGTGACCTCGGACGTCGCCGAGTTCGTGGGCGGCCTGTCCGTCTGACCCCTCGGAAGACGACCGGGCCCCTCGCGGTTTGCGAGGGGCCCGGTGGTGTTCGAGCGTCAGTTGTAGATCGCTGCGATCTCGGCGCCGTGCTTGTCGTGGATGATGTTCCGCTTGAGCTTGAGCGTCGGGGTCAGCTCACCGCTCTCGATGCTGAAATCGGTCTCGAGGATGCGGTACTTGCGGATCGACTCGGCCTTCGAGACCTTCTTGTTGGTCTCGGCGACGGCCTCGTCGATCTCGGCGATCAGGTCGGGGTTCTTGATCAGTTCCGCGACCGTCGTGCCCGCCGGCAGGCTGTGGCGCTCGAGCCAGCCCGGCAGTGCCTCCGGGTCGAGGGTGATCAGCGCGCCGACGAAAGGCTTGGAATCGCCGACCACGATGACCTGGCTGATCAGCGGGTGGGCACGCAGCGAGTCCTCGAGGACCGCCGGCGCGACGTTCTTGCCGCCTGCGGTGACGATGAGTTCCTTCTTGCGGCCGGTGATCGAGATGAAGCCGTCCTCGTCGATCGCACCGATGTCGCCGGTGTGGAACCAGCCGTCGCGGATGGCTTCATCGGTGGCCTTGTCGTTCTGCCAGTAGCCGTCGAACACCTGGGGGCCCTTGAGCAGCAGTTCGCCGTCCTCGGCGATCTTCGCGGCGCAGCCGTTGAACGGCTTGCCGACGGTGCCGATCTTCTGGGCGGCGGGGGTGTTCATGATGATGCCGCCGGTGGTCTCCGTCAGGCCGTAGCCCTCGTAGATGGTGACGCCGACGCCGCGGAAGAAGTGGCCGAGGCGTCCACCGAGTGCGGCACCGCCCGAGACGGCCCGGGTGACGTTGCCGCCGAGTGCGGCCTTGAGCTTGCCGTAGACCAGCTTGTCGAAGACGAAGTGCTGGATCTTCAGGGCGAGGCCGGGGCCGCCGTTCTCGAGTGCCTTGCTGTACTCGATCGCGACGTCGGAGGCCTTCTCGAAGATCTTGCCCTTGCCGCCGTCGTAGGCCTTCTGCTTCGCCGAGTTGTAGACCTTCTCGAACACGCGGGGCACCGAGAGGATGAAGTTCGGCTTGAAGACCGCGAACTGGTCGAGCAGCGTCGACAGGTCGGAGGTGTGGCCCACCGTGACCTTGCTGTCGAAGGCTGCGAAGGAGATCAGGCGAGCGAAGACGTGCGCCATCGGGATGAACAGCAGGGTGCGCTGACCCTCGTGCATCGAGTCGGGCAGGGCGAGACCGCACGCCGCGGACTCCGAGGCGAAATGGCGGTGCTTGAGCTGCACGCCCTTCGGCCGGCCCGTGGTACCGGAGGTGTAGATGAGGGTCGCAGCGGATTCGGCCGTGACCGAGTTGCGCCGTTCCTCGACCTGCTCGTCGGTGACCGCCGCGCCGCGTGCGATGAGCTCGTCGACCGCGCTCTTGCCGCCCGGCGCGGGCTCGATCTGCAGGACCTCGCGCACCGTCGGGGCGTTCTCGGCGACCTCGCGGACGGTGTCGACGTGACCGGAGTTCTCGACGATGAGCAGCTTGGTCCCGGAATCCTCGAGGATCCACTGGGCCTGGTCGGCCGACGATGTCTCGTAGATCGCGACGGTGGCACCGCCTGCGGTCCAGATCGCGTAGTCGAGGAGCACCCACTCGTAGCGGGTCGCCGACAGCACCGCGACGCGGTCGCCGAGCTCGATGCCCGATGCCATCAGGCCCTTCGCCACGGCGCGTACCTCGGATGCGAACTGGCGCGCGGTGACGGGAACCCACTTGCCGTCGACCAGTCGCTCGAACGGCACGAACTCCGGCGACTCCTTCTCGTGGCGGAAGACGCTGTCGGCCATCGACGTGTTCTCGGGGATCGAGAACGACTGTGGCACGGCAATCTCACTCACTGTGACCCCTCCATCGTTAGATACTGTCGGTGTGCATTGCATCACATGTCGTTGGGAAATGCATTACCCCTCGGACCGGTTTGCCCTTTTTTTACAGTCCGATAAGCAGTGATCTACGTAACAATGCTACCCGCCGGTAACGAGGATTACCACTATCGGATAGTCTCGTCGATTTTTCCGGTACCGGAAGTACCAGGATCACGGAGGAGTCGGACGGCCTCGTCGTCGCCGAGCTGGTGGAAATCGGCGTAAGCAGCGCCGACGCTGTCGGTGTCCACCGGCGTCCAAGGGCAGATCACCTCGTCGGCCACTCCGCCCACGCGGCGCAATGCCTCCGGTGAGGCCACCGGTACGGCGAGGACCACCCGGGTGGCACCCGACGCGCGCGCGGCGAGACAGGCGACCGCTGCTGTCGCGCCCGTGGCCACCCCGTCGTCGACGATGACCGCCGTGCGGCCCTCCAGTGGTACGCGGGCGCGACCGGCACGCAGGAATGCGGCGCGGCGCTCGAGTTCGGCGAGCTCGCGCCTCTCGATGTTGTCCACGGATTCGGGAGCTATCCGCCCGCGCCGGATCACGTCCTCGTTGAGGACGCGGAAGACGCCTTCGCCTGCCGGACCCTCGGCGATCGCGCCCATCGCGAGTTCCGGATGCCAGGGCACGCCCAGTTTGCGGACGACGAGGACGTCCAGCGGTGCGTCGAGGGCGGCGGCGAGTTCGCGGGCGACGGGGATGCCGCCACGGGGAAGCGCGAGAACCACCGGGTCGGCGTCGCGCAGGTGCCCGGCCGACCGGGCGAGTCGCCGGCCCGCCTCCTCGCGCGTGGCGTACCGCACACGTCCAGTATGGGACGGTCCGTCCGGGCGGGCGAGCATTCGCCGCCCGGACGGACCGAGGGTGATCTCAGTCGAGCTCGCCCGACAGGTAGGAGTGGTAGGCGGGCAGATCGAGCTGACCGTGGCCGGACAGGCCGATCACGATCACCTCGGGCTCGGTGAGGCCCCGTGCGTACTCCGCGGCCGCGGCGATCGCGTGCGACGACTCCGGCGCCGGCACGATGCCCTCGTTGCGGGCGAAGAGCACCGCCGCGGAGAAGGCGTCGGTCTGTGCCACGGACCGTCCCTGCACGTAACCGAGCTCGACCGTGTGGCTGAGCAGCGGCGCCATGCCGTGGTACCGCAGCCCGCCGGCGTGGATCGGGTCGGGGATGAAGTCCTGGCCGAGGGTGTGCATCTTCAGCAACGGCGTCAGGCCCGCGATGTCGCCGTGGTCGTAGCGGTACTCACCGCGGGTGATCGACGGGCACGCCGAGGGCTCGACGGCCACGACGCGCGTCGTCGCCCGCTCGTGGATGACCTCGCGCAGGAACGGGAACGACAGGCCGGCGAGGTTCGAACCGCCACCTGCGCAACCGAAGACCACATCTGCCTGGTCCTCGCCCGCGGCCCGCAGCTGTTCCACGGCCTCGAGGCCGATGACGGTCTGGTGCAGCACCACGTGATTGAGCACGCTGCCGAGGGTGTAGCGGGCGGCGGCGTCCTTCACCGCGACCTCCACGGCCTCCGACACCGCGATGCCGAGCGAGCCGGGAGTGTCCGGATGTTCGGCGAGGACGGCGCGACCGGCCTCCGTCAGATCGGACGGGCTGGGATGAACTGTGCCGCCGTAGGTCTCGATGAGGAAACGGCGGTAGGGCTTCGAGTCGTAGGAGGCGCGGACCTGCCACACCTCGAGATCGATACCGAACTTCGCGCACGCGAAGGACAGGGCCGAACCCCACTGTCCCGCACCTGTTTCCGTTGTCAGTCGGGTGACGCCGTCGAGCGAGTTGTAGTACGCCTGGGCCACCGCCGAATTCACCTTGTGGCTGCCCACCGGGCTCACGCCCTCGTACTTGACGTAGATGCGGGCCGGGGTGCCGAGTGCCTTCTCGAACGAGTGGGCGCGGAACAGGGGAGTGGTGCGGTAGCCGGCGTAGACCTCGCGCACGGCCTCCGGGATCTCGATGTCGGTCTCGGTCGACAGCTCCTGCTCGATCAGCCCCGAGGCGAACAGCGGCGCGAGATCGTCGGCGGTGATCGGCTCGCGGGTGCCGGGGTGCAGGTGCGGCGGCGGGGCCACCTCGAGGTCGCCGACGATGTTGTACCAGTGCGTCGGAATGCCCGAATCGGCGACGGACGGGGATGTCGCGGACACGTGCGAGGAAGGGGGAGCCGTCACTGTGGAATCCTTCGGTCGGGGACACGGAACCCGCCCAGTGTGACGCGCCCCGGATGGAGGCGGCGGCGTGGGGTGTGCCATTATTCGCGCGCTCGAGCCCAGGTCGTAGCCGGGTCCGGGCGCGAAGAGGTGGGTCCATCCGATAAACTGCTGGTCAAATGAGTGAAATTCAAGACGCCCCCGACCAGGAGACCGCAGCTCTCACGTTTGCCGATCTCGACATCGATGCCCGTGTGCTGCAAGCTCTTTCGGACGTGGGTTACGAGTCCCCGTCGCCGATCCAGGCGGCGACCATCCCACCGCTGCTGGAGGGACGGGACGTCGTCGGTCTCGCTCAGACCGGCACCGGCAAGACCGCCGCCTTCGCAGTGCCGATCCTCTCGCGTATCGACACCTCCGTGAAGCGGCCCCAGGCGCTGGTGCTGGCGCCCACCCGAGAGCTCGCGCTGCAGGTCGCGGAGGCTTTCGGTAAGTATTCCGTCCATATCCCGGGCCTGAACGTCCTGCCCATCTACGGCGGCCAGGCGTACGGTGTACAGCTGTCCGGTCTCCGCCGCGGCGCCCAGGTCATCGTCGGTACCCCCGGACGTGTGATCGATCACCTCGCCAAGGGCACCCTCGACATCTCCGAGCTCGAGTTCCTCGTCCTCGACGAGGCCGACGAGATGCTCACCATGGGCTTCCAGGAGGACGTCGAGCGCATCCTCGCCGACACCCCCGACACCAAGCAGGTCGCGCTGTTCTCCGCGACCATGCCGGGCGCGATCCGCCGGCTGTCGAAGCAGTACCTCAAGGATCCGCAGGAAATCACCGTCAAGTCGAAGACGACGACGTCGGCGAACATCTCCCAGCGGTGGGTCCTCGTCTCCCACCAGCGCAAGCTCGACGCGCTGACCCGTGTCCTCGAGGTCGAGACCTTCGAGGCGATGATCATCTTCGTGCGCACGAAGCAGGCCACCGAGGATCTGGCCGAGCGGTTGCGCGCCCGCGGTTTCTCCGCGGCCGCGATCAACGGCGACATCGTGCAGGCCCAGCGCGAGCGCACGATCAACCAGCTCAAGAACGGTTCGCTCGACATTCTCGTCGCCACCGACGTCGCCGCGCGTGGTCTCGACGTCGAGCGCATCAGCCACGTCGTCAACTACGACATCCCGCACGACACCGAGTCGTACGTGCACCGCATCGGCCGTACGGGCCGCGCCGGCCGTACCGGCGACGCCCTGCTGTTCGTCGCTCCGCGTGAGCGGCACCTGCTCAAGGCGATCGAGCGGGCTACCCGTCAGCCGCTCGCCGAGATGCAGCTGCCCACGGTCGAGGACGTCAACGCCCAGCGCGTGTCGAAGTTCAACGACTCGATCACAGAGGCGCTCACCTCCGATCACCTGCAGCTGTTCCGCACGTTCGTCGAGGACTACGAGCGCGAGCACGACGTGCCGCTCGCCGACATCGCCGCCGCACTGGCGGTCCTGTCACGCGACGGCGAGTCGTTCCTCATGGAGGCCGAACCCGAGCCGGTCGCACCGCCGCGCCGCGACCGCGAACCGCGCGAGCGTCCGCCGCGTCGCTTCGACGACGGGCCGAAGGTCGGTCGCGACGGCCAGGAGATGACCACCTACCGCATCGCCGTGGGCAAGCGTCACCGCGTGCAGCCCGGTGCGATCGTCGGTGCCATCGCCAACGAGGGCGGACTGCGCCGCGGCGACTTCGGGCACATCAGCATCCGTGCCGATCACAGCCTTGTCGAGCTGCCGAAGGATCTGTCGCCGCAGACCCTCGACGCGCTGCGCTCCACCCGCATCTCGGGTGTGCTCATCCAGCTGCAGCCCGACTCCGGCGCACCGACCGGACGTCCGAGCTCGTATCGCGGACGCGACGACCGTCGCGGCGACGATCGACGCGGGGGAGACCGGCGCGATCACGGCAAGCGCGACCGCGGCGGCAAGCGTGAGTACGGCGACAGCCGTGGTGGCCGTTCCGGCGACTTCACGCACCGCAGCGACCGCAACGACCGTGGCGGTCGCGGCGGCTACCGCGACTGACGTCGGTCAGCTCACTCGCTGCGCCAGGACGTCGACGGTGGCGCCGTCGATCGACTCGCGGATGATGTCGGCGTGCCCGGCGTGGCGAGCCCATTCCTCGATCTGATGCAGGATCAGGAACCGGACGGTGAACGGTTCGCCCTGATCGAGCCACTGCGCGACGTCGGGGGAGATCTCCACGACCCGGCCGAGGTCAGCTTCGGCGCGAACCGTCGCGGCGAACCGTTCGGCCTCGGCGTCGAGGCGGGCGAGCTGGTCGGCGACCGTCTCGCTCTCCTCGACCCGCCACCCGGCCTGCCACGCCGCGACCGGGTCGGCATCGCGAGTATTGTCGCCGCGGATCCGGCCGTCCGTGGCGGTGAGACCGTCGACGAGATGGTTGACCAGCGATGCCAGGCTCATCGACGATGCGCTCGGCGCGCTGCGGGCCTGATCCTCGGTCAGGCCCGACAGCGCGTTGCGCAGGGCATCGAATTGGTTGGAAAGCAGCTTCAGCAACAGATCGTGTTCTGGGGTGCTCATGCGTCGAGTATGGGTGCTCCCACCGACACCTTCGGCCCCGAATCGGCGAACTGCGTGCGGTACAGCTCCGCGTAGCGGCCACCCGCCGCCAGGAGATCGTCGTGGTTGCCGCGTTCGACGATGCGCCCGGCCTCGACGACCAGGATCTCGTCGGCTGCGCGGATGGTCGACAGGCGGTGTGCGATGACCACCGACGTGCGACCCTCGAGCGCCTCGGTCAACGCCTCCTGGACGGCGGCCTCCGAGGTCGAATCGAGATGGGCGGTGGCCTCGTCCAGGATCACCACCCGTGGATGGGCGAGCAGCAGCCGCGCGATCGTCAGCCGCTGACGTTCACCACCCGAGAGCCGGTAACCGCGTTCGCCGACGACGGTGTCGAGTCCGTTCGGCAGCGACGCGATCAGGCTCTCGAGGCGGGCGCGGCGCAGGGCGTCCCACAATTCGTCCTCCCCGGCTTCGGGGCGGGCGAGCAGCAGGTTGTTGCGGACCGTGTCGTGGAACAGGTGACCGTCCTGGGTGACGAGCCCGACCGTCGCGCGGATCGAATCGGCGGTCAGCTCGCGGACGTCCGCTCCGCCGAGCAGCACGGCACCGGAATCGACATCGTAGAGTCGCGGGATCAGTT
Source organism: Rhodococcus sp. PD04 (assembly GCF_035918275.1). Lineage (NCBI taxonomy): Bacteria > Bacillati > Actinomycetota > Actinomycetes > Mycobacteriales > Nocardiaceae > Rhodococcus > Rhodococcus sp. PD04. The sequence continues at coordinate 1,489,919 of NZ_CP142143.1, forward strand.
GTGCGATGGTCGATTTCCCGGCACCGGACGATCCGACCAGTGCGACCATCCGGCCCGGCTCCACGCGGAACGACACATCGTGCAGCACCTCTTCGCCGCCCCGGGAATCGAGCACCGCCACCTCCTCGAGGGAGGCGAGCGAGACCTTGTCGGCGGACGGATACGCGAAGCCGACATCCCGGAGTTCCACCGAGACCGGACCGTCGGGAACCGGCCGGGCGTCGGGCGACTGCTCGATCAGCGGCTTCAGGTCGAGGATCTCGAAGACCCTCTCGAAGCTCACCATCGCACTCATGACGTCCATACGGGCGCTGGCCAGCGCCGTCAGCGGCGAGTACAGGCGCGTGAGGAGCATCGCCATCGCGACCACCGCACCGGGATCGAGCTGATCGCGCAGCGCATAGAAACCACCGAGGCCGTAGACGAGCGCGAGCGCGAGCGCGGACACGAGCGTCAGGGCCGTGACGAACACGCTCTGCAGCATCGCGGTGCGTACCCCGATGTCGCGGACCCGCTTCGCCCGGACGGCGAACTCCCTCGACTCCTGTGCCGGACGGCCGAACAGCTTGACCAGGGTGGCGCCCGGTGCCGAGAACCGTTCGGTCATCTGCGTGTTCATCACCGAGTTGTGGTTGGCCGCCTCCCGGCTGAGCTGCGCGAGCCGAGCGCCCATGTGCCGGGCGGGAACCACGAAGATCGGGAGTAGCAGCAGTGCGAGAAGTGTGATCTGCCAGGAGATCCCGATCATCACCACCAGGGTGATCGCGAGGGTGACGATGTTGCCGACCACGCCGGACAGGGTGTCGCTGAAGGCGCGCTGCGCACCGATGACGTCGTTGTTCAGGCGTGAGACGAGCGCGCCCGTACGGGTCCTCGTGAAGAAGGCGACCGGCATGCGCTGCACGTGGTCGAAGACCGTGGTGCGCAGATCGAGGATGAGGTCCTCACCGATGCTCGCCGACAACCAGCGGTTCGCGATCCCGAGGCCGGCCTCGACCAATGCGATCGCGGCGATGATCACCGCGAGCAGCACCACGACCGAGACCGCGGCGCCGTCGACGATCGCGTCGATCACCCGCCCGGCGAGCACCGGTGTCGCGACACCGAGCGCAGCGATGGTCACGCTCAGAGCGAGATAGAAGGTGATGTTGCGGCGGTGCGGCCGGGCGAACTCGGCGATCCGCCGCAGGCTCGCTCGGGAGAACGGCCTGCGGTCGCTCTCGGCGTGCATCGCGTTGTACATCGCGTTCCACGCGGTGACTTCCATGCTCATGGTGTGGGCCTCCTCGGGTCGCAGCCGAGGCTAGGACCTCGAGTGCGCTCGAGGTCAAGCCTAGGCTCGCACCACGACAGGACGAGGCGTCAGCGAGCCACGTCGATCACCACGCGCGTCGGCCCGGTGAGGGAGTACACCGAGAACGGGGTGCCGTGCGCGGCGACGCCGATGAACGACTGTGTGACACCTTCGAAGACACCGGACCCGCTGACCTCCACCACAGATCCGCCGGCTTCGGCGAGCACGGGATCCGGGCCGTCGTACTGCTCGACACCGCTGTCGAACGGATAGGCCGAGCCGTCGATGAGCACCTGCAGCACGGCGTCGCCGGCGACGGGGACCTCGTTGCCGCTGCCCTGCTGGAACGCCTCGTCGACGTAGCCGACCCGCCATCCCGGCGTGCCCTCGCCGCCGAGTTCGTAGACCACGCGGTCGAAGCCCTCGTGACGTCCGGTGCGGATGTCGACGACGGTGAGCTTCGCGCCCTCTCCGGCCGGGGAGACCTTCTCGCGCGCGTCGCGCGGGACGTCGGCGGAGGTGGTGGTCTCGGGAGCCGTGGACGTCGGCGTGTCGACCGAGACGGCGGGGGAGGGCGCAGGCTCGTCGTCGCCGGCGGAGCATCCCGCCAGGACCAGTGCTGTTGCGGTGACGGCCAGAGCGAGACGGGTGTGCTTCATGGGGCTCATGGTACGTCGGAGCTCCCGACCGGCCCTCGACGCTCGCGGGGGTTGACCGGATCGAGACGTGAGGCGCACAATTCATCCGAGGATGATTTCAACACTCGATGAATTGAGTGGACCATGAACATCGACCACATCTCCGACGCCGTCGACATCCGCGACCTGCACGTCCGGCGCGGCACCCACCGAGCCCTCGAGGGCGTGAGCGTGCGCGTCCCGCGCGGCTCGATCACCGGACTGCTCGGGCCCTCCGGCTGCGGGAAGACCACCCTGATGCGCACGATCGTCGGCACCCAGATCGTCGAGTCCGGCACGGTCACCGTGCTGGGCCTGCCCGCGGGCAGCGCCGAACTGCGCCGCCGCATCGGTTACGTCACCCAGTCGCCGAGCGTCTACCCCGACCTGACCGTCATCGAGAACGTCTCCTATTTCTCCTCCCTCTACGTGCGGAAGGGCTCCGCGGTCACCGACACCGTCGCGGCGGTCGGCCTCACCGACCACGCCGCCGACCGCACGTCGGCCCTGTCCGGCGGCCAGCTCGGACGGGTGTCGCTCGCATGCGCGCTCGTGGGCGATCCCGAACTCCTCGTGCTCGACGAACCCACCGTCGGGCTCGATCCGCTGCTGCGCGCCGAACTGTGGGAGCACTTCCGTGCGCTCGCCGACCGCGGCACCACCCTGCTCGTGTCGAGCCACGTCATGGACGAGGCCGACCACTGCGACGAGCTCGTCCTCCTGCGCGAGGGCCGGCTGATCGCCCAGCTGACCCCCGTCGAACTGCGCGAACAGACGGGGGAGACGGGCCTCGAGAACGCCTTTCTCCGACTCATCCGGAACCGGACGGGAGCACGACCGTGAGCGCCGTCATCTATGCCACCACGACCACCCGCATCCTGCGTCAACTGCGGACCGACCATCGCACCGTCGCGATGATCGTGCTCGTCCCGAGCCTGCTGATGACGCTGCTGTACTTCATGTACCAGAACGTCCCCACCGGCCCGGGCGGCGTCTCGCTGTTCGACCGGATCGCCGTCACGATGCTCGGGATCCTCCCGTTCGTCGTCATGTTTCTGGTCACCTCCATCGCGATGCAACGCGAGCGCAGTTCGGGCACCCTCGAACGGCTGCTCACGACACCGCTGACGAAACTCGACCTGCTCGCCGGCTACGGCAGCGCCTTCTCGCTCGCGGCGGCCGTCCAGGCCGGCCTCGCATGTGTGGTGGCCTTCTGGCTGCTCGACGTCACCAGCGCCGGATCGGTGCTGTGGGTGCTGGTCGTCGCGGTTCTCGTCGCCGTCCTCGGTGTCTCCCTGGGGCTTCTGTGCAGTGCCTTCGCCCGCACCGAGTTCCAGGCCGTGCAGTTCATGCCGGTGATCGTCATCCCGCAGTTCCTGCTGTGCGGGCTGCTCGTCGCCCGGGACGATCTGCCCGACTGGCTCCGCTGGATCAGCAACGTACTGCCGTTGAGCTATGCCGTGGAGGCCCTGCAGGAGATCACCGTGAACCCGGGCGTCACCGGCGTCATGGTGCGGGATCTGGTCGTCGTCGCGGCGTTCGCCGCCGCGGCCCTCGCGCTCGGTGCGGCGACACTCCGCCGCCGCACCCCGTGACGAGCGAGGCCGGGACGCGCCGCCCCGGCCGCCGCCCCGGCAATTCGGGCGCGCGCGACGACATCCTTTCGAGCGCCCGGGAGTTGTTCGCCGCCAACGGGTTCGACAAGACCACGGTGCGTGCGGTCGCAGCCCGTGCCGGGGTGGACCCGGCGCTCGTACACCACTACTTCGGCACCAAGCTGCAGCTGTTCACCGCGTCCATCGCGCTGCCCGTCGATCCGCGCGACGTCCTCGCTCCCGTGTACGCGGCCCCGCCCGAGGACCTCGGTCGTGCTCTCGTGGCCGCTCTTCTCGGTGTCTGGGACTCCCCGCACCGCGACGCGGCCGTGGCGATGTTCCGGGCGCAGATCGCCGGCGGCGACAGCGGCCTGATCCGCTCGTTCCTGCTGGAGGTCGCGCTCGCGCCGCTGTTCGAGCGCATCGATCGTCCCGTCGGTACCGGCAGGCTGCGGGCCGAACTGGTGGCCACCCAGATGACCGGGATCATGCTGGTGCGCTACATCATCGGGCTCGAACCGCTCGCGTCGATGCCGTCGGAGCAGCTCGTCGGGATCGTCGCCCCCACCGTGCAGCACTATCTGACCGGCGATCTGCCCGGGATGTGACGATCGACCGGATCACCACGGCACGACGCCGTGGCGGTCGACGAACAGGCCCTCGAGGGTCTCGGCGAGGCAGGCGGCCAGGATCGCGTCGGTGCCCTCCTCCACCGACTGGGTGCCGGAGAAGCCGTTGAATGCCGTCGCGGTGTATCCGGGGTCCACGGCCACGACACGCACCTCGGGCAATGCCTTGGCGTACATCAACGTCACCATGTTGAGGGCCGCCTTCGACGACGTGTACACCAGGCCGGGCAGGGTGGATTCGATCCGCTGCGGATCGGAGGTGACGGCGAACGACCCCATGCCGCTCGACACCATCACCAGCCGGGGCGTCGCCGACCGGCGGAGCAGCGGCAGGAAGGTGTGGGTGACGCGGACCGGTCCGAGCAGGTTCACCCCGAAGACCGGAAGGAAGTCGGCGGGAACGGTGTCGACGGGATCGCCGAAGTTGCCGAGGATCCCGGCGTTGTTGACGAGCACGTCCAGGCCTGTCGCCGACGTGCTCACGACATCGTGTGCGGCGGTGACGGATTCGCCGTCGGTCACGTCGAGTTCGACGACCCGCAGATCGGCGTCGGGATGGTCGGCCCGGATCTTCGCGGCGGTGTCCTCGCCGGCGCGGGTGTCGCGCACGCCCATCCAGACGGTATGACCGGCTGCGGCGAGGCGACGAGAGGTCTCGGAACCGAGGCCACCGGTGGCGCCGGTGAGGAGAACGGACAGGGACGGTTGCGTGGAATTCTGCGTTGTCATGGCTTCCACCATCGGAGCATGCGGCGGCCCGTGCCAGGACGTGTCGATCGTGGGATCGGCGGTCCTACCCATACCGCCCGACCGGAGGCCATGCTGGTCGATGTGAGTATCGATCGCACCGAGCTTGCAGCAGCGCTCCGGCGGGCCCGTGAACGAGTGGATCCGGGCGACGTCGGGTTGCCCTCCGGCCGGCGCCGCCGAACTCCCGGGCTCCGCCGCGAAGAGGTCGCGATGCTCGCGGGGATCAGCGTCGACTACGTCGTGCGCCTCGAACAGGGGAGAGGCCCGGTCCCGTCGGTGCAGGTCCTCGGCGCTCTCGCCCGGGCGCTGCGACTCGACCTCGACGGGCGGAACCAGCTGTTCCACCTCGCCGGGGTCTCCCCACCCGGACCGGGCACGATCGACATGCACGTCCGACCGAGCGTGCTGCGCCTGATCGACCGGTTCGCGGACCTGCCGGTGGTGGTGATGAGTGCGAAAGGGGACGTACTCGCGTGGAACGCGATGGCGTCGGCACTGCACGGCGACTGGTCCGCCGTGGCGCCCGACCGGCGCAACATCCATCGGCTGCGGTTCCTGCCGGACGACGCGGACCCACCGCTCAGCAGCGTCGGCGTCACCGAGGCGGAGTTCGCAGCGACGGCGCACCAGTCGGTCGCGAGCCTGCGGTCCGCGGCAGCGCGTTATCCGCGCGATACGGGACTGCACGAGCTGATCGACGAACTGCGGAGCGGATCCGAACACTTCGCGGAACTCTGGGCGACGGCCGAACCTGGAGGGTGGCGCACGCACACCAAGACCGTGAACCACCCGGCCCTGGGTCCCATCGTCCTGGACTGCGACACCCTGCACGTGCCCGACGTCGACCAGTCCGTCATCGTCTACTCGGCCGTGCCCGGTACACCTGCGGCAGAGTCGCTCGCGTTGTTGCGCGTGGTGGGTACGCAACAGTGGGGCGGTACGCAACAGTGGGGCGCCGAGTCGTCCCGCCCGTAGGGACCTGCGGTCGGATTCAGCCGCGGGATGCGTGCTCGCGCAGGAAGGCGATGTCCTCGGCGAGCCCCTCCGCCGGCGTCTCGAGCACGATCGGTGCGTCGGCCTGCACCGCGATCTCCGCGAGCAACTGCGGATCGATCTGCCCGTCGACGAGATTGGCGTGCCGGTCGCGGGCCGAATCGAACTCGTCCCGCGAATTGTTCAGGTGCACCAGGTCGATGCGGCCGGTGACCGCGCGCACCCGTTCGACGACGCCGACGAGATCCTCCCCGGCCGCCCAGGCGTGGCAGGTGTCGAGGCAGAAACCGGGACCGTAGTCGCCGATGGCGTCCCACAGACGTCCGATCGCGTCGATGTAGCGGGCCATCGCGAAGTCGCCGCCCGCGGTGTTCTCGACGAGGATCGGCACCCCGAACCCGCCCTTGTCCTCCTGTCGTTCGAACAGCTTGCGCCAGTTCTCGACCCCGGCGGCGACGTCCTCTCCGGCGCGCACGTGCCCGCCGTGGACCACCAGCCCGAGCGCACCGATCCGCGCGGCGGCCTCGGCGTGGTCGGCGACGGCCTTGCGCGACGGCATCCGCACCCTGTTGTTCAGGCTCGCCACGTTGATGACGTACGGCGAGTGCACCACCACGTCGACGTCCGACGCGAGGATCTCCTCGGTGCGCGGATGCTCACCGGGTTTCGTCCACTTCTGCGGGTCCGACAGGAACACCTGCACCAGATCGGCACCGAGATGTTCGCCCTGACCGATGGGATCGTCGTCCTGCCGGACGTGCGCACCTATCCGCATGTGCCACAGGTTAGGGGAGTGTCCCGCCGACCGGGACCGCAATACGCGCACGCGCCCGGAATCTGCTCGACTCGTCGCATGGGCACACTCGAGGGCAGGGTCGCGCTGATCACCGGCGCGGGGCAGGGAATCGGTCAGGGGGTCGCGTTCGCGCTCGCCCGCGAAGGCGTGGCCATCGCGGTCACCGGCCGGACCGAATCGAAACTGGTCGACACCGCCGAGCAGATCCGCGCCTTCGGTGGCACCGCGGAACCGATCGTGTGCGACATCGCCGATCCGGATGCGATCGCCGCTGCGGTGGACCGGACGGTGGGGGCCTTCGGCGGTGTCGACATCCTCGTCAACAACGCGAGTTTCAACCCGCTCGGGCCGCTGCTCGACCTGAAGCCGCGCGTGCTGGAGAAGGCGTACCGCTCGGGTCCGCTCGCGGCGCTGCACGCCATGCAGCTCGTCCACCCGATCATGAAGGAACGCGGCGGCGGGTCGATCGTCAACATGGTCACCTCCGCGGCAGTGCGCTGGGACGTGAGCGGCTACGGCGGCTACGCCTCCACAAAGGAGGCGCTGCGGTCGCTCACCCGCACCGCGGCGTCGGAATGGGGGATCGACGGCATCCGCGTCAACGCCATCGCCCCACATGCCCTGTCGCCGGGACTGAAGTGGTGGACGGAGACGAACCCGGAGGAGGCCGCCGAGTTCGTGAAATCCATCCCGCTCCGCCGCATCGGCGACCCAGAGGAGGACATCGGGCGCGCCGTGGCGTGGATTGTGAGCGACGACGCACGCTATCTCACCGGCGCGACGATCCCGCTGGACGGAGGCCAGGCACGCTGGGCCTGAACCACAGACCCGGCATACGCCCGTATCCCCGAATCGAAGATCGGGGTCCTCCCCGATGGTGCAGTGGTCCCGGCACCGGGAAGATAGGTGCATGCCACTGCACTCGGCCCCAGCAGCCCGCGCCCAGGACCTGAAGAAGATCTACGGAACCGGAGAAACCGCGGTTCACGCCCTCGACGGTGTGACCGCGGATTTCGCCGCCGGTGAGTTCACCGCGATCATGGGTCCCTCCGGATCGGGCAAGTCGACCCTCATGCACTGCCTCGCAGGTCTCGACAGCGCGACCTCCGGAGCGGTCTTCATCGGCGACACCGATCTGACGACCCTGTCCGACAAGGGGATGACCCAGCTGCGGCGCGACCGCATCGGCTTCGTCTTCCAGGCGTTCAACCTCGTCCCCACCCTCACCGCCCTCGAGAACATCACCCTCCCGGTGGACATCGCGGGCCGCAAGGTCGATCAGGAATGGCTCGACACCGTCGTCACCCGTCTCGGTCTCACCGACCGTCTCGGACACCGTCCCGGCGAACTGTCCGGTGGCCAGCAGCAGCGTGTCGCGTGCGCGCGTGCCCTCGCGGGCCGGCCCGAGATCATCTTCGGCGACGAGCCGACCGGCAATCTCGACTCCCGCTCCTCCGGTGAGGTGCTGTCCATCCTGCGGGCAGCCGTCGACGAGTTCGACCAGACCGTCGTGATCGTCACCCACGATCCGCGTGCCGCCGGCTACGCCGACCGCGTGGTGTTCCTCGCCGACGGACGCATCGTCGACGAGATGCGCGAACCGACGGCCGAACGAGTGCTCGACAGGATGAAGCAGTTCGATCCCGCCTCCGCGGCTCCCGTGGCGGAATAGGAGACACTGCGATGAGTGGGAATCCCATCCGCAGGGTTGCCCTGCGCAACCTCGCCGCGCACAAGGTGCGGCTCGCCCTGACCGTGCTCTCCGTGGTGCTCGGCACGGCCTTCATCACCGGTTCGTTCGTCTTCACCGACACCCTGCAGCGCACCTTCGACGACATCTTCGGCGACGTCGCCCAGGGCGTCGACGTCCGCGTCAGCACCGAGCAGTACGGCACCAGCGGTGTCCCGATCGAGGCCGTCGACCAGGTCGCCGCCCTCCCCGGCGTCGAGCGCACGTCCCCGTCGATCGGTGGCGGCATCATCGTCCTCGACTCCGAGGGTGCCGCGATCCAGACCGGAGGCGCACCCGCCGAGGGTTACGCCTACATCCCGCCCGACCGTCTCGTCGGCGAGCCGGAGACCTTCGTGGCAGGCGGACCGCCGGCGGAGACCGGGCAGATCGCGCTCAACGAGAGTGCGGCCGAACGCGGCGATCTCGCGATCGGCGACAGCACGACCGTGCTCACCATCTCGCAGGGCATGGTGCCGGTGACCGTCAGCGGCATCTACGAACTCGAGACCGACACCGGCGGCTACATCGGTGCGTTGTTCACCGAGGAACAGGCCTCCCAGCTGTTCACCGACGGCCGGCACGTCGGCTTCCTCGACGTCGCGGGCGACGGTTCGCTCTCGCCCGAGCAGCTGCGCGACGAGATCGCGGCGGCGCTGCCCGACCTGAAGGTACAGACCGGAGCCGAGGTCACCGAGGAGACCAAATCGCAGGTCGCCGAGGCCCTGAACTTCCTCAACTACTTCCTGCTCGCGTTCGGCGCGATCGCACTGCTCGTCGGCACGTTCATCATCTACAACACCTTCTCGATGATCGTCGCCCAGCGACTGCGCGAACTGGCCCTGCTCCGTGCGATCGGGGCGAGCCGCAAGCAGGTCGGCCGGTCGGTCACCCTCGAGGCCTTCGTCGTCGGTCTGATCGGCAGCATCATCGGTATCGCCGCGGGCGTCGCGCTCGCCTACGGTCTGCGCGCGGCACTGAACGCCGCGGATCTCGGACTGCCGTCGGGCCCGCTGCAGTTGTCCCCGCGCACCGTGATCGTCGCGCTGCTCGTCGGCGTGGTCGTGACGATGATCAGCGCGTACGCCCCGGCGCGGCGCGCCACCCACGTTCCGCCCGTCGCCGCGATGCGCGAGGAGTCCACGGCGACCGTCGAATCGCTGCGCATCCGCACGATCATCGGTGTGCTCTGCGCGATCGTCGGTGCGGCGCTCGTCGTGGTGGGCGCACAGCAGGTCGGTGGCGGCGCGGCTGCGACGGTCGGTATCGGTGCCTTCCTGCTGATCCTGTCGGTGCTGTTCGCGGCGCCGGCGTTGTCCCGGCCCGTCGTGAACGCGCTCGGTGCGGTCTTCGCCCGGCCCTTCGGGGCGATCGGCCGGCTCGCGCGCACCAACGCGACCCGCAATCCGCGTCGCACCGCCGCGACCGCCTTCGCCCTCACCCTGGGCCTGATGCTCGTCTCCGTCATCGGTGTGTTCGGGTCGTCGGCGAAGGCCAGTGTCGACGCCCTCGTCGACAACGGTGTCGAAGCGGACTTCATGCTCACCGGGCCGCAGATGTTCGGCGTCCCGGCCCCCGCCGCCGAGGCGGTCCGCGGGGTGGACGGCATCGAGGAGGTCGTGCCCGCCTACGGTGTGCAGGCCAAGATCGACGAGGACTTCGAATTCGGCACCGGAGCCGGCGGACCCCTCCAGGACGTTCTCGACCTGGACATGGTCGCGGGCGCCTTCGAGGTGACCGGGGACGAGATCCTCGTCTCGCAGACCTCGGCGGACGACCACGGCTGGGAGGTGGGCTCCACCGTTCCGCTCACCAGCCGCGACGGCGACACCGTCGACACCACGGTCGCCGGCATCTTCGCCGACAACCAGCTGATCGGTCCGTGGGTCGTCTCGCAGCAGCTGTTCGAGCAGTTCACGCCGCCGAACAACCGGTCGGCGCTCGTGGTTCTCATGAACACCGTCGACGGTGCCGATCCGGAGACCGTGCGCGCGTCGATCGAAGAGGCGGTCAAGGACTACGTGATCGTGCAGGTCCTCGACCGTGAGCAGTTCAAGGGACAGCAGGCGCAGCAGATCGACATGCTCCTCGCGATCCTCTACGGCCTGCTCGCCCTCGCCGTGGTCATCGCCATCCTCGGCATCGTCAACACCCTGGCGCTGTCGGTGGTGGAACGGCGGCGGGAGATCGGCATGCTCCGCGCGGTCGGTATGCAGCGCGCCCAGGTGCGTCGCACGATCTACCTCGAGTCGCTGCTCATCGCGGTGTTCGGTGCGGTCGTGGGTGTCGTGCTCGGTCTCGCGTTCGGCTGGGCGTTCGTGCGTACCCTCGCCGATCAGGGACTCGACATCATCTCGGTGCCGTGGTCGCAGGTCGTCGGCATGCTCGTGGCATCCGGCATCATCGGTGTCCTCGCGGCGCTGTGGCCGGGCCAGCGTGCGGCGAAGACCCCGCCGCTCGAGGCGATCAGCGACATGTAGGCAGAAAGTACCTGCGGACACGAGTTGTCCACAGGCAGTGGAGTTGTCCACAGCGACCGGCCCGCGGAGCGATCCGCGGGCCGGTCGTCGTCGGTGCCCCTTATGCTTCCGCGGCAGGGGGTGGTGGTGTGCGGGTGGACGATCTGGCGGGGTGGGATCCGGAAGCGCTCGAGCGCACGGCGACCGAGCTCGCGGCATGCGCCGACGCCGTCGACGCCGTAGCCGGCGACGTCGTGCGGTCGGCGTCCTTCGGCGACGCCTGGAGCGGCGCGGCGCACGACGCAGCGATGTCCGCATTCTCCTCGTACGAGCGGGATCTCGCGGCACAGGCAGAGGAGTATCGGCGCGTGTCCGCGTGCGCGCGATTCGTGGTGCCGCGACTTCGGGCACTGCATGCCGAACTGCACGAGTTGCAGACCAGGGCTGCTGCACGAGGTTTCACACTCGAGACCGACGAACTGCTTGCAGCGTCGCTGCGATCGCTGCTCGTCCGCGCCGATGGACTCGACCGTGAGGCCGCCGCTCGGCTGGGATCCGAATCGGATTTTCCGGCACCGGTTCTCGGCGAACAGGATCTCCTCCACACCGCGATTCCGCGGTCCGAATCGACGACGCTGCCGACCCTGCCGGATCCTGCGGCCGGCCCCGTGCAGGTCGCGCAATGGTGGAACGGGCTCGACGAGGCGGCACGCACCGCGCTGGTCGCCGAACACCCCGAACGGATCGGCGCTCTCGACGGAATACCCGCCGCGGCTCGCGATCTCGCCAATCGTGCTCTGCTCGCCGACGAACGCCGCCGCCTCGAATCCGTCGCGACGCAGCTGCGGGCCGAGCTCGACGCGATGTTCCTCGGTGGCGCCGTGATCGACCGTCTCGGTATCACCGGACTGTTCACCCACGCCGACGCGGGACTCGAACAGACGGAGCGGAAGATCGAAGCCCTCGACGCGATCGACGCGACCCTCGCCCACGGCGACCGGCAACTGATTGCCCTCGACCTGTCCGGGCGCGAAGCGATGGCGGCCGTGGCCGTCGGGAACGTCGACACCGCCGACCACCTGGCCGTCTTCGTCCCCGGCGCCGGCTCGACCGTGCAGGGCAATCTCCAAGGCTACGACGCCCAGGTCGCGGCACTGCGCGATGCCGCTCGGCTCCACCTCACCGACCACACCGACGGCGATCCCTCCGTCGCTGCGGTCACCTGGCTGGACTACCAGGCGCCCCAGTGGGGATGGGGTCTCGCGTTCACCGAGCGCAGCCCGGTCTCCGACCTCGCCGCCCGGATCGCCGCGCCTCGTCTCGTCGACTTCCTCGACGGCGTCGCGGCCTCGCGCCCCGACGACCCGCATATCACCACGGTCGGGCATTCCTACGGGGCCGTCGTCTCCGGACTGGCGCTGAGGGAGACCGGCGCGGCCGACGCCGCGGTGTTCGTCGGAGCTCCGGGAATCGGGACCGGCGACGTGACCGACCTGCGGATCCCACCCGGCTCCGCCTATCTCGTCGAAGCCGAGTGCGACATCGTCGCCGACGTCGGAACCTTCGGTGGCGACCCGAGCTTCCTCGACGGCCTGACACATCTTCCGGCCGGTCCAGGCACCACCGCCGCCGGCACCCCGCTCGCGGGCATCACCGGCCACAGTTCGTATCTCATCCCCGGAACGTCGAGTTCCCACCACATCGCCGGTGTCGTCGCGGGCACCGCAGAACGGAGTACGCCGTGACCTCTGCGTGGAGTTCCCGGCTCGGGGCGTGCGTCGTCCTGCCGGCATCACTGCTCGCCGCGTGCACCACCACGGTGACACCGGTCGCGATGCCCGAACCGGTCGCCACGACCAGCGCGGGCGCGGTCGAGTTCTACACCGCCGTGCAGCGCGACGTCCTCACCGCACTGTCCGCCGAGTTCCCCGGTGTCCGATTCGAACCGAAGTACGCGAGCACCACCGCGGGATGCACGCTACCCGACGGCACCTCGGGCCTGACGGTGCACCTTCCGATCCACGGATCGGGCCGGCCGGTACCGGTCGACGAACTCGACCGCGCCGCCAGGGTCTTCGAGGACACCGCCGCGCGGGCGGGCTTCCACGGTCGTCATGTGCTGCCCCCGGACACCGGTTTCGCCATCCGGATGTTCGCCGCCGACGGCTCGTACATCACCTTCGGCAGTTACGTCGCCGCCACCGTCGGACTCACCGTCGGTTGTTACCGGGAGTAGCTGCAGATGTCGGTTAGGCTCGTCCGAGCGACGGCCGCTCGGGCCGTCGTGATTCGTGCTTGCAGCCGTGGAGGGACGAACAGATGCGCCCGATGCTCGGCATCTCCGTCGACGACGGTGAAGTGTGCGCGGTCCTCGTCGACGCCGACGTGCCGAGTCTCGGTCCGTTCGACTCCCAGCGAGGCTTCGGCACACCCGGGGACACACCGGCCGAGGCCGCCGCCGCTGCCGCCTCCACCATGGCGGAACGCGCCGCCGCGGCGTCGCTGACACTGTCCGCGGCCGCGGTGGTGACCGGACCCGAGAACGACGACGACGCCGAACCGGTCACCGAGGCCGTACGAGCCGTGCTCGGCATCGACGTCGACACGGTCCTGCTCGACGAAGCGCGGCTGGCCTTCCTCGCCGGCGCACCGGAACTCGCCGAACTGCCGATCCTGGCCCTGCACACCCGCACCTACGGCGTCGAATCCGCATCGATGGTCGACGTCCCCTCGCGCACGGTGCTGTCCACGGTCAGCCCCGACGGCGACGAGTTCGGTCCCTACACACAGTCCCTGCCCGAGGCGATGGACGAAGCGGTCGCCCGCGCCGGAACCTCGCCCGACGCCGTGGTCTTCCTCGATCTGCGTCCCGGTGATGCCCGTCCGGCACGAGAACTCGCCACCGTCCTCGGTGTTCCCTTCGTGACTCCGCACGGAGTGCCCTGGCACCGCGCGACCGGTGCCGCGCTCGTCGCATCTGCTCGTCGCACCCCGGCGGTCGTCGCCGCGCCCACGAACCGCCGTCGCGGCACCGTCCTGCTGGCCACGCTCGTCGCGCTCGTCGCCCTGCTGGGTGGGGGACTGGCCGTCGCGGTGAGCAGCGGCGTGCAGGCGGAGCGCTCCGCACCCGGACTGCAGACCGCCGTGGCGCCTCCGCCGTCGCCGGTGCCGTCGCCCGACCGCACACCCGTCGCCGATCCGTGCTCCCAGGCGCGACCGGCATCGTGGCCGGCCCACGCGTCCGATCCGGTCGATCCGGGGCCGACACCGGAGACACCCACCGAGATCCCTTGTGGCAGCGCACCTCCCACCGCTCCGTGACCGACCGAACGTGACCGGGTGCGGCCCTCGGGCGCGCAGTGTCGAAAGGCGCGGCCCTCAGGCGCGCAGTGCCCGACCGGCGCGCGTCAGCGCCTCCGCATCGGACGCGACGACGACATCCTCGAACCGTTCGCGGTAGTCGCCGAGATCGTCGCCGACGGACCCGACCACCGCGACCACCGGAACGTCGCCGCAGCGCGCGAGGATCACGGAGACGATCTTGCCCGCCCGCGACTGGCCGTCGAGCCGTCCCTCACCGACCACCACGAGATCGGCCGTGCGCACGGCGTCGTCGAATCCCACTGCGTCGAGCACGAAGTCGGCTCCCGACCGCAGTTCGGCGCCGAACCGCGACCACATGCCACCGGAGAAACCACCGGCCGCTCCGGTGCCGTCGACCTCCCGCGGGTCGAGGGGGAGCGTCAGCGCCGTCTCCTCGAGGCGGCGCGTGAGCAGTGCGACGGCAGCCGCGTCGGCGCCCTTCTGCGGCCCGAAGATCCGTGCCGCATCGGTGTAGCGCGTCGTCACGTCGGACAGCACGGTCACGCGGGTGTCGCCGAGGCCACCCCGCTCGTCGATCGCGGCGATCGCGCCCGCACCGCCGTCGGTCGTCGCCGATCCACCGGCCGCGACGACGATGTGCCGTGCTCCGCGCCGGGCGGCTTCGGCCATGACCATGCCGGTGCCGTAGGTGTCGGCGGTGACGGCGTCGCGCGGACCGTCGTGCGGGGTGGTGATGCCGCTCGCCGTCGCGAGTTCGACGACCGCTGTGCCGTCCGGGGACATCCCCAGCAGCCCGCGGCACGGTGCACGCCACGGATTGACGGCCTCCACCTCGATCCGGGCCAGCCCGAGCGGCCCGGCGAGCGCGTCGAGAGTGCCCTCGCCGCCGTCCGCGACGGGCATCCGGATCGCGGTGTGCCCGGCGCTCTCCACCCCGGTGGCGATCGCGTCGGCGACCTCGACCGCGGTGTAGGTGCCCTTGAAGCTGTCGGGGGCGATCAGGATGCGGGTCACCGGAGCACCCAGTCGAAGGCCTCGGCCTCGGAGCGGGCACCCTGCCGGGCACGCGAGCGGTTCGGTTCGTCCAGTTCGGCGACGATGTCCTCGCCGAGACGGACCAGGGCGCCGAAGACCTCCGGATCCAGCCACGACGGTCGCGTCGCGAACAACAGGTCCTCGCTCGCGGTGTTGCCACTCGCACCCGGCGCGAACGGGCAGCCGCCCAGGCCGGCGAGCGCGCCGTCGACGACGGTCGCCCCGGCGTCGATCGCGGCGAGGCTGTTGGCGACACCGAGGCCCCAGGTGTCGTGACCGTGGTAGACGATCCGCCGGTCGGGGGATTCGGCGGCCAGTCGCGCGACCAGCGACGACACCTGCCCGGGCACGGCCTGGCCCAGGGTGTCGGCGACGACGATGTCGGCGGCTCCGTCGGTGCGCGGGTCGCAGGCGATCTCCACGACCCGGTCGGGGTCGACCGGCCCGTCGAACGGGCACGTGAACGAGGTGGCCAGGCACAACTGGATGCTGCCGCCGGCGGTGTGGGCGCGTTCGATCGCCGCCGGCATCGCGGCGATGCTGTCCTCGGTGTCGCGGCCGATGTTGGCGCGGTTGTGGGCGTCGGAGACCGAGAAGCAGTACTGGAAGCGGCGGGCACCGGCCGCGATCGCCTTCTCGACGTGGCGCGGGGTGGCGACCCAGATCCAGCAGCGGTCGAGTTCCTCCTCGGTCAGCGCCGCGACGAGGTCGAGGGTGTTCGCCATCGGCGGCACGAGGTCGGCACGCGCCAGGGAGCCGATCTCGAGTTCGGGCACGCCCGCCGCGAGCAGCGCCCGGACGATCTCCACCTTGCGTTCGGTGGGGAGCAACTTGCCGGTCAGCTGCAGTCCGTCGCGCAGCGTCACGTCCCGCAGGATCACGTCCGCGCGTGCTCGGTCACTCGTCGGTCCCGCCACAGTTTCCGCCTCCCCGTCGTGTTCCTGCCGACCCCACCGTCTCGAACCGCACCAGTATGCCCCGGTCACCGTGCGGGCACGATCCGTCGACACACCGACGGACTTTCGCGAGGACTGTGACAGATGACACTATCCTCACCGTTCTGATCGTGAATTGCCGGAAGGTGCGGGGAAATGGCTTCGGTCCTGGGAAAAGTACTGCTCTGGATCGCTCTGCTGGGGGGACTGGCCGGGGCGATGATCGCCGTGTGGGCGCTCCACGTGAACGGGTTGGTGGCCTCGCTCATCGTCGCGTCGGTGACGGGACTCGTCCTGCTGCGGTTGCGTCCGGAGGCGCGCGACGACTCCGACTCCGACATTGCGCTCACCTGAGCGGTCGACATTGCGCTGACCTGAGCGGTCGACATTGCGCTCACCTGAGCGGTCGACACTGCGCTCACCTGACGGGGAACAGGGTGTTCGGACTGTAGGGTGAGAACCGGCGCCCGGGTCGAGGGCGCCTCGCGTGGACGCGCTGCACGAGCGCGGCGTCGACGCCGGAGAGGGGGCCCGCGGCCTCCGCCGGGCGTGGAAGAGGAGCATCGGTCAGTGTCGCTGTGGTCTCGTGCCTTGTCGTCGGACGAACTCGACAGTCGTCGCTGGGTGGATCTGATGCCGTGGATCGACCGCTACGGCTCGGCCCGCACCGCCGCCCTCGGGGCGCTCGTGTCGTCGCCCCGCTGGTGGGAGAACGAGTCGCCCGCCGAGACCTGCGAGCACACCGAGATCCCCGAACTGTGCGCCGAACTCGCCCACATCTACGTCACCGACCACCCGGAGCTGCGCTTCGCGGACGGTCTCCTGCGTGAGGACGAAGTGCCCGTGGCCGCACTCGATCTCGGTCCTGCCGCCGCGACCCTCGTCGCGCGCCTTCCACACGCACCCACCACGGCCGAATTGTTCAGTCGCAGTCCCGCCGACCTGCTCGGGATCCGCGGCGCCGACCGCGACGCGGTGGAGGAGATCGTCTGCGCCGCGCTCGTCGCGACGGTGCTCCGCGAACCGGCCACGCTCGAAGCCGACCCGCGTGCCGCGCGGGTGCCCGCCGCGGCGCTGCTCCTCGATGATCTGGCGGCGCTGGCGCGGTGGAGTCGTGTGTGCGGCCGGGACGACGCTCCTCTCCTGCAGGCCGTCATCGACGACGGGGCGCCGGAGGAGATCCAGGACGCCGCGGCCCGCCTGCGGGCACTCACCGCCCGCGACCTGCCGGTGGCGACGCCGGCCGATCCGATCGGCGAACTCACCGACTACCTGAAGGGGTTGCCCGAGGCGGAACGCACCGCCTTGCGCCGCCGCGTCCACGACGGCGTCGCCGACCCGGCCGCGCCGTCCACCTTCCCGTTCGGCACGGCGGTCGGCGACCTGCTCGCGGCGTTGCGCGTCGACGTGCGGCCGGTGGCGGCCTTCGACCGGATGGTGCGCACCCGCCCGGTGCTGGGCCGGACCGTCCCGGGCTTCGACGTGCCCCTGTGGCGGGTGCTGCACCGCCTCGACGACCGTTTCGAGGTCGCGGACGGGTGGATCGCGGTACCGGACCTGCCCGACGCAGAGAAGCAGACCCGGGGACTGCTCTCGGAGTTCGAATCGGCGAACGGTGTGGTCGAGCCCGCCGCCGTGAAGGCCGTGTGGTCGCTTCCCGACGACGAGTTCGAGGCGTGGACCCGGTACTGCGGCACGACGACCTTCGAGGGCCGTCTGCTGTCTCCGCCGGACGGGCTCGCCGGTCGCGCAGCCCAGGTCCTCGAGGTGCTCGGCGACCCGCTGACCGCCGACACGCTCGTCGCGCGCATGGGGGTCAACGCCGACGTCCACACCCTCGTCTCCGAACTCGCCGACGACGAGCGCTTCACGTCCGACGGCGAGCGCTGGGCGCTCGCCGAATGGGACGTCGACGTGGTCACCGCCATCCGCAACCGCATCGCGCGGCTGGTCGATGCCCGTGGCGGGAGCGCCGATCGCGACATGGTGGTCGCCGCGCTCGTCGACCGGTTCGGTGTCTCCGAGGATTCCGCCCGGACGTTCACGGCCGGAGGAGATTTCGAGGTCGTCGACGGCCGGGTCCGGCGTCGTCACCGCGCGCACGTCCCGATCGCCGTGCCCGAGCGCACGCGCCGCCTCTACCGGCTGGGCGAGGCCTGGCGCCTGCGGATCCCCGCGACCCGCGACCACCTGCGGGGTGCCGAGTTCACGGTTCCGTCCGCCGTCGCGGCGATCGCCGGGTGCGCGCCCGGTGGGCACGTGGTGCTCCCGTCCCGTCTGGGTGGTCAGACACTGCGCTGGACGGGACCGGTGCCGCGTCTGTCCTCGATCCGCCGGTTCCTCGAGGACGTCGGGGTGGAGGAGGACAACGAGCTGCTGCTCGAGGTCCGCACCGACGGCCGGTTCGACGTCCTGCCGCTGCGTACCGTCGCCGACAACGCCGAACCGTTGCGCAAGGCGCTCTCGCTCATCGGCCACACCGAACCGGAGACCGTCCCGGAGGAGCGGATCGCGTCGGCCCTGGCGTCCGCTCTCGGCCTCGACGGGGAGTCGCGCCCGCGCCGGATCCTGTCGGCGTACCGGGCCCGCAGGGAGACCGAAGTGGTCGCCCTGCTCGAACAGGCCTGGGTGCGCGTCCCGAACTGACTCGGAGGACGTGATGCATCCGGCCCTCGGACGTAGCACGATTGGGGAATGGCCGACACGTCGAAACCCTCCGCTGCAGTCCCCACCGCCCCCGACGCGGTCCTCGAGGCATTGCGGGGAGCCGTCGCGTCGGTGGAGGCCGCCGTCGTGCGTCTCGAAGGCGACGATGCGGCGCCCGGAACCGTCGACCGCGTCCTCGACCTGGCCGGGGCAGAGCCGGCCGGCGACATCGTCGCGACCCACAATGCGCTGACCAGGGCGGCGTCGCTCGTCGACCACACGGGCGGGCTGCCCGACCGGGACTGGCAGGCGATCGCCGACCTGGGACCGGTCCTCGCCCGGACGGCGACGCGTCTGCGCGGGCACGTCTCGTCGTCGCTCGACGATCTCGGACTGGATGCGGCGGTGGGCGAGCACGTCGAACTGCTGCAGAAGGTCGCGGTGGAGGAGGCGCTGGGGGAGACGATGCAGTTGCTCGTGATCATCGAGGACTGCCTGTTCCTGTGGCACCGCGTGCACCTGGCGCGCACGCCCGACCCGGAACTGCGCGACGCGCTGGCCTCCGCGCGGCAGGTCCTGGCCGATCACTTCACGCAGGACGCCGAACTGCTGCGCCGCGCCCGGGCCGCGCTCGCCCGGTTCGCGGAGGGCACCCCGATCGAGGTCGTCCGCCGCCTGTCGTCGGGACGGACGACGAAGGTGCTTGCGGGTCTGCGTCAGGACTTCGACGACTTCCGGTGGGCGTGCCGCGCCGACGAGGCGGGCTGGCTCGAGGGCGAGGACCCGGTGATCGCCGAGGCCCTGGACTCGATGAGCAGCCCGCTCAAGGCGGTCGGGGGAGTCCTCGGCGATGTGTTCGAACGCGGCCGGGCGCGGGTGACGGAGACGTGGAGTCGTTCCGACGCTTCCGGATCCGACGCTTCCGAATCCGACGAAGCCCCGGCCACCGGATCCGACGACCGGCAGTAGCGGCCACCGCACCGCTGCGGGGAGATCGCCCGGTTTGAATACCTAGATCTGCTAGGGTCACCGTTATCCATAGAACTTCTAGGTATGAGGGCGACATGTTCATCGAGAAGGATCTGGTGGCCGCGTCCGCCACTCCGCTCGTGCTCGGCATCCTCGCCGAGGGCGAGTCGTACGGGTACGCGATCATCAAACGCGTCAACGAGTTGTCACAGGGCCGGATGCAGTGGACCGACGGGATGCTCTATCCCCTCCTGCACCGTCTCGAGCGGGCAGGACACGTCTCCGCCACCTGGCGTGTCGCCGACAACGGGCGACGCCGCAAGCACTACGCCATCACCGACGCGGGCCGCGAGGTCCTCGCCGAGCGCGCGGCGCAGTGGACGGTCGTCGCCGAGGCCCTGCACCAGGTGTGGCAATCGGCCCAGTTGCCTCCCGCTGCCGCACCGGGGTGGTCGTGATGACACTCGACGCGCACCTCGAGGATCGGATCGCCGGCTGGCGCAGCTACGTCGCCGATCACCGGGTCATCTCGTCCTCGGACATCGACGAGATGGAAGATCATCTCCGGGAACAGATCTCGGATCTCGTGTCGGTCGGATTGACCGCCGACGAAGCATTCCTCGTCGCGGTCGGCCGAATGGGTGGTCTCGACGAGGTCTCCCGAGAGTTCGCCCAGGAGCACTCCGACCGGCTGTGGAAGCAGCTCGTCCTCACCGGTGTCGGTCGCGGTGAGGAATCCGGAACTCCGCGGCGCCGTAAAGAACTCGCGGTCGTCCTCGCCTGTGCGCTCGGTGCCGGTCTCGCCGTCCGGGCCGGATTCGAATGGCTCCCCGAGACCGCGCTGCTGCGCAACGCCGCCGTGCTCGTGCTGCCCTTCCTCACGCTGTATTTCGCGTGGAAGCGGGAGATGAGCGTGAAGAGCAGTGCGCTCCTTGCCCTTCCGTTCGTCCTCGCGGCGATCGTGCTCGATGTCTTCCCGTTCGAACCGGGCGGCGCCACCGAGATCATCGCGGCGATCCACGCCCCTGTGGCCCTGTGGTTCGTCGTCGGAGCCGCCTACGTCGCGGGGCAGTGGCGATCCCACCGTCGTCGCATGGACTTCGTGCGTTTCACGGGGGAGTGCGCCGTGTACCTGGCGCTGCTCGCGCTCGGCGGCGGCGTGCTCATGGGACTGACCGCGGGTGCCTTCAGTGCCCTGGGAATCGACATCGAACCGTTCTTCGAACAGTGGATCCTCCCGTTCGGGCCGGCCGGAGCGCTCGTCGTCGCGGCCTGGCTCGTCGAGGCGAAACAGCAGGTCGTGGAGAACATCGCTCCCGTTCTCACCCGGGTGTTCACACCCGTCACGATCCTCATGCTGGTCGCGCTGTTCGTCGCTGTGATCGCGTCCCACAGCGTCCTCGACGTCGATCGGGGCCTGCTGATCCTCATGGACCTGATCCTCGTGCTCGTCCTCGGGCTCCTGCTCTACTCGATCTCCGCCCGCGACCCGCACGCCGCACCGGACGTCTTCGATCTGCTGCAGGTCGTGCTGATCGCCGCCGCGCTCGCCGTCGACCTGCTGATGCTCACCGCGATGGCGACCCGCATCGCCGAGTTCGGTTTCACCGCGAACAAGGTCACCGCGCTCGGCCTGAACCTCGTCCTCCTGGTGAATCTGGTGTGGGCGGCGTGGCTCGGCATCTCGTTCCTGCGGGGCCGCACCGGCTTCGCGGCGGTCGAGCGGTGGCAGATGCGGTACCTGCCCGTCTACTGCGGTTGGGCGGCACTGGCGGTCGTCGCGATCCCGCCGCTGTTCCGGTTCATGTGAGCGCTCTCCACGCGGGACTACGGTAGGACCATGCCCAGGACGGACGCGGTGCCCACGTACACGATGAGGCAGCTCGCGGCGTTCGTCGCCGTCGCCGAGTGGGGCACCATCACCGCGGCCGCCGACGCGATGCACATGTCCCACTCGGCGCTCTCGTCCGCGATCACCGACCTGGAGAAGGCCCTCGCCGTCAAACTCCTCGTCCGGCAACGTGCCCGGGGCGTCAAGCTCACACCGACCGGTCACGCGGTGCTCGAGCGGGCGAAGATGCTGTTGCACCACGCGAGCGAACTCGAGAGCGATGCGCGGTCGGAGGCGGGCGACATCGTCGGTCCGGTGGCGGTGGGGTGTTACCTCTCCCTCGCGCCGACGTTGTTGCCCGCCCTCATCGCCGAGTTCACCCGCGCGCACCCGCGCGCCGACGTCGACTTCCGCGAGGACACCCAGAACCGTCTGCGGATGCTGCTCGACTCGCACGAACTCGACGTGGCCTTCCTCTACGACCTCGATCTCGAACCGGGACTCGAGACGGTCACCCTCGACGTCCGCGAGCCGATGGTGCTCGTCTCGGCCGATCATCCGCTCGCCGGGGCCTCGCAGGTGCGTCTGCACGACCTCGCCGACGAGCCGATGGTGCTCCTCGACGCCCCGCCCAGTTCGGGGCACGCCCTACGGGTGTGCGCGGAGGCCGGTTTCACCCCGTCCATCGCCTACCGGACCCAGACCTTCGAGACGGCCCGATCGTTCGTGGGCCGCGGACTGGGCTGGACCCTGCTCGTGCAGCGACCCGCCGTCGACGTCACCTACGAGGGCCGGAAACTCGTCCTGCTGCCCGTCGTCGATCCGGTCCCGGAACCCGTGCCGGTCGTGCTCGCGTGGCGCAAGGACGCCCTTCCGAGCCGTGTTGCCCAAACTTTCATGGACTTCGTCGTCGACGTCGCGAGGACCTCACAGGCCCTCTGACGTGGCCGAACGTCCCTATCCACGGAATTTCCGAGGATATTCACCGACTTTGTGCGCTTTGCAAACGATGTGACCGCTCTCATGATTGGTCCCACTGCGTCCGAACGCTCGTTAATCGGATGCCTCGGATCGACCGCCGGAGAGGGCACTGAACATGACCGTCCTTGACTCGACGCCGCAGACGTCGGCAAGAGCCGCACGCAAAGCCGCGCTCGGCAGCTTCGTCGGTACCGCCATCGAGTGGTACGACTTCTTCATCTACGGCACCGCCGCGGCACTCGTGCTCGGCCCGCAGTTCTTCCCCGGCTCGTCCGAGGTGGCCGGGACCCTGGCCGCCTTCGCCACGCTCGCCGTCGGCTTCATCGCCCGCCCCATCGGCGGCGTCGTGATGGGTCACTTCGGCGACCGCATCGGCCGCAAGTCCATGCTCGTCGTCTCGCTGCTGCTCATGGGCTTCGCGACCGTGGCGATCGGCGTGCTCCCGAACTACGCGGCCATCGGCGTCGCGGCACCGATCCTGCTCGTCGCCCTGCGGTTCATCCAGGGCCTCGGCGTCGGCGGTGAGTGGGGCGGAGCGGTGCTCGTCGCCACCGAGAACGCCCCCGCAGGCAAGCGCGGCCTCTACGGCGCGGCACCGCAGATCGGTGTGCCGGCCGGTGTGCTGATCGCGAACCTCGTGTACCTGCCGCTGACCGCCTTCCTCAGCGAGGAGACGTTCAACGCGTGGGGCTGGCGCATCCCGTTCCTCGCCTCGGCGGTGCTCGTCTTCGTCGCCATGTGGATCCGCCTCGGTCTCGAGGAGAGCGCAGAGTTCAAGGCCGCCAAGGACGCCCCCGCGGCCGAGGAGAAGCTGCCGATCCTCGAGGTGCTCACCCAGCACTGGAAGACCGTGCTGCTCGCCGGCGGCACCTTCATCGCCACCAACGGCATCGCCTACGCCTACATGGTCTACGTCCTCAAGTACGGCGAGGCCACGCTCGGGTTCAGCAAGACCACGATGCTCGCGCTGCTGATCGCCTCGTGCCCGTTCTGGATGGCCGGCATGGCCTTCGCGGCCTGGCGCTCCGATCTCGTCGGACGGCGCACCGTCTACATCCGGTCCTCGGCCGGCCTGGTCGTCGCGGCCGCCCTGTTCTTCCCCCTGATGGACACGGCGCTCCTGCCGGTCATGCTCGTCGCCATGGTCGGCCTCGGCTTCACCCTCGGCTGCTGTGCCGGTCCGCAGTCGGCACTGTTCGCCGAACTGTTCCCCGCCAAGATCCGTTACAGCGGTGCGTCGCTCGGCTACCAGATCGGCGCGATCCTCGGCGGCGGTCTCGCACCGATGGTGGCGACCTCCCTGTTCGCCGCGACGGGCACCTCGATGTCCATCACCGGCTACTTCGTGCTGATCGCGCTGATCAGCCTCATGAGCATCCTGCTGCTGCGCGTGCCGTCCGCCGGATACGCGAACATCACCGACTCCCGCCGTTCTCCCGAGGAAGGTGTCTGACCATGTCGACCTACTACCAGCCGCCGAAGTACCCCGCGTCGGAGTTCGAGTCGATGACTCCCGCCGACGAGACGCTGCCCGTCGTCGTGGTCGGTGCCGGACCGGTGGGCATGGCCGTCGCCCTCGGACTCGCCCAGCGCGGTGTGCCCGTCACCATCCTCGAGGCCGCCGATCAGGTGTCCTTCGGCTCGCGCGCCATCTGCATCTCCCGCCACAGCCTCGAAGCCGCCGCGCGCCTCGGCTTCGGCGAGGAGCTCGAGAAGATCGTGCTGCCGTGGGTCGGCGGTCGCAGCTTCTACCGCGACCAGCAGGTCCTGCACTTCCAGATGCCGCAGCGTGACTTCGACGTCCGTCCGCCCATGATCAACGTCTCCCAGTCGGAGTTCGAACAGATCATGGTCGACACCATCGAGCAGAACCCCCTCATCACCCTGCACTGGCAGGCGCCGATCGCCGGGATCCTGCGCGGCGAGGACGAGGTCACCCTCGAGGTCGACACCGCCGCCGGCAAGCGCCACCTGCGCGCACGCTGGGTCGTCGCCGCCGACGGTGGCCGCAGCCGCATGCGCGAACTCGCAGGCCTGCGCCTGCAGGGCACCAGCTACGAGGGTCGCTACGTCATCGCCGACATCCACTGGGAGTCCGATCTCCCCGCGGAGCGCATGGTCTGGTTCGACCCGCCGAGCAACCCCGGCTCGACGATCATCATGCACAAGCAGCCCGGCAACATCTGGCGCATCGACTACCAGCTCGACCCGTCCGAGGACGCCGAGATCGAGACGCAGGAGGAGGCGATCCGCGCCCGCATCACCAAGCACCTCGACTGGCTGCAGAACGACCTGCCGTGGACCCTCGAGTGGAAGGGCTTCTACAGTGCCCGCGCACTCGCCCTCGACGAGTTCACCCACGACCGTCTCCTCTTCGCCGGTGACGCGGCCCATCTCGTGCCGATCTTCGGTGTGCGCGGGCTCAACTCGGGCATGGAGGACGCCGAGACCCTCGCGTGGCAGCTCGCCGCGGTCGTGAACGGCAACGCCGAACCCGCCCTGCTGAAGGCGTACTCGTTCGAACGCCACAACGCGTGGGAGCAGAACGTCGCCAACGCCGGCAAGTCCACGCTCATCATGAGCCCCGGCAGCCACGGCTACCGCACGACGCGCGACGCGATCCTCGCGCTCGCCGTGGGACGCCCCGAGTTCGGTCACCTGATCAACCCGCGTCAGTCCAGCGCCACGCACGCCCGCCTGTCGCCGCTGACCTGGTCGGTCGCCCCCGGAACCGAGGGTGTGCTGCCGGGTGATCCCGTCGAGGATCGCCGGATCCGCATCGCCGGTCGCGAGACGTCGCTGAACGACGCGCGCGGCACCGGATTCGCCGTGCTCGGTGTGGGCCTCGACGCCGCGGGCTCGGCCACGCTCGCCACCGCCGCAACGAGCCTGGCGCAGGCGCTCGCCCCCGAGAGCGTCGCGGCCCTGGCCGTCGACAGCGCAGAGGTGGACGGTGTGACGCTCCTCGACGCGCCCGATCTCGTCGAGGCACTCGGCGCGATGGCCGGTGAGGCTTTCGTGATCCGCCCCGACGGTCTGCTGCTGTGCCGTGTGCCGGTCGCCGACCTGGACGGTGTCGCGGCGTCCCTGCGCTCCGGTGCCGCTCCTGCCGGTGCGGAACTCCCGGCCCGGCCCGCCGAGCAGGTCACCGAGGACGATCAACGACGTGAGAACGTCTGGCTCGGTCTGTCGACCGCCCTGGACCAGGCCGCCGAGGACGACCGCGAGGGCTTCCTGGCGCGACTCGCGCTGGTGCTCGGCTCGCAGGTCGACCGCCGGCAGTTCGAGGAGGCCATCGCGGCCGCCGCGGACACCTCGCCGCTGCGCGTGGAGGAACTCGCCCCGCAGGCCTGAGCGATCACATCGCTCGTATGTCCGCCCCCGGTTGCCCCCTGCTACCGGGGGCGGACTGCTGCGCGGGGAACTACCTCAGCGCGTCGAGTGCCTCGTCGATCGGGACGTCACCGTTGTTGAACTCGATGGTGCGGCCCACCGTCTCCGGCCGCTCGAGCACCGCTGCGGCGACGGCCGCGACATCGGCGCGCGAGACCTGTCCCTTGTCGCTCGCCCCGTGCCCCTCGATCTCGATGCGGCCGGTGGGCGGGTCGAGGGTCAGCGCGCTCGGACCGAGGATCGTCCAGTCGAGGTCGGTGCCCCGCAGATGGGCATCCGCGGCCGACTTGGCCTCGGCATAGGCATAGAAACTGTTGTCCTCGGGGACGCCGTGGTCGGGGCGGGCCCCGAAGTACGAGACCATCACGTACCGGCGGACCCCGGCCTCCTGTGCAGCGGTCATCGAGGCGATCGCCGCGTCGCGGTCCACCGCGTAGGTGCGTTCGGGATTCCCTCCGCCCGCGCCCGCGGACCAGACCACCGCGTCGTGGCCGCGCAGCAGCTCGGTGATCTCGGCGATGTCCATCTTCTCGACGTCGGCGACGACGGGCGTGCCACCGGCAGCGCGGACATCGTCGGCGTGATCGGGATTGCGGATGAACGCACTGGTCTCGTGACCGGCGTCGGCCAGCAGCCGCTCGAGATGCAACGCGACCTTGCCATGTCCTCCGAAGAGTGCGATTCGTGCCATGGAGACCTCCTGACGATGAAGTGGTTCCCGTGCAGCATGCCCCGAACCGGTCACCGCGAACCGTGACGTCCGACGCCGGGCACCCGATCAGGCGATGCGTTCGAGTGCGCGGTCGACGAGATACTCCGCGATCGCCATCGACGAGGTGGCCCCGGGCGACGGGGCGTTGCGCAGGTGCACGACCCGTCCGTGCCCGGTGACGACGAAGTCGTCCTCGAGACCTCCGTCGGCGTTCATGGCCTGGGCGCGGATGCCACGTGGACCCGGCCGCACGTCGTCGACGGTCAGCCCGGGCATGTACGCGGCCGCATCGGCGACGAACCGTCGAGTGCTGCTCGCCGTGCGGAGTTCCCGGCCCGCTGCGGGCAGGTTGTGGGCGGCGAACCGCCAGAAACCGGGCCAGGCGACGGCATCACGCAGATCGCGCCACGATCCGCGCCCGCCGCGATAGGCCTCGCGGCCGGGGGAGAGGAAGGCGTTCGGTCCCACCATCACCTCGCCGTCGATCCGGCGGGTGAGATGCACACCGAGGAACGGGTAGCGGGGATCGGGCACCGGATAGATCAACCCGCGCACCTTCGCCGCCGCGTCGGGCTCGAGCAGCAGATAGTCGCCGAGGAACGGGACGATCCGCGGGTCGTGGGTGCCGCCCGAGGTGTGGGCGAGGCGGTCGGACTGCAGTCCCGCGCACGTGATCACCAGATCGAAGGCCGGTTGATCGCCCGGGACGTCGACGACGACCTGCTCGCCCGCCTCGCGGATCGACGTCACGGCGGTACCGGTCCGTACTGTGCCGCCCGCGGCGACGACGTCGTCCGCGAGTGCGCGGGTGACGGCGACGAAATCGATGATCGCCGTGTGCGGGGAGTGCAGGGCTGCGATCCCGACGGCGTGCGGTTCGATTGCGGTGATCTCGTCGGCGCCGATGCGCCTGATGCCGGGGACCCCATTCGCCGTGGCCCGCGAGAAGATCGCATCGAGCCGGCCGAGTTCCGATTCGTCCAGAGCGACGACGACCTTGCCGCACTCGTCGTAGGGCAGGCCCTTCTCCGTGGTGAACGTCTGCAACAACTCCACTCCGCGCCGGCACAACTGCGCCTTGAGGCTGCCGGGTGTGTAGTAGAGGCCGGCGTGGACGACACCGCTGTTGTGCCCCGTCTGATGCGCGGCGAGCCGATCCTCCTTCTCGAACAGAGTGACGTCGGCGTCCGAGAGGGCGAGTTGCCGGGCGGTCGCGGCACCGATGATTCCCCCACCGACGACTGCGACGCGAAGGTTGCGAGTACTCAAGGGCCGCTCCCTGTTCTCCGCGGATCGTGAGGTCCGTCCGCAGTCCGGCGAGTATATGCCGCACCGCTGTGACGTCAGGGTCGTTCCGGAACGGTCGGCGAATCCCCCGAGTGAGGGTTGGTCGAGGTCACGAACACCGGTCGGGACCGAATTCACTTCGGATATACGGCAAATGCCGCCCCCGATCGGTGGATCGGGGACGGCATTGTCCGGAACGGGACGAATTGCTCAGCGCCGTTGTGGGATCAGTGCTCAGTGCTCAGCGGTTGCGGTCGGAGCTGTAGCCCCAGAGCCAGTCCGTGTACTTGTAGCTCGAGGTGTCGCGGGTGCGGAACAGCTCGTTGCGGGCCTCGCGGCCGGCACCGTCGAGGTGCCACAGGTCGCCCCACATGCGTCCGGTGGTGAGGATGCGGTTGCAACGCGGTGCGCGTTCGGCGTTGACGTCCTTCAGGATCTTCGGCCAGTTCGCGCTGTCGCCCTGCAGGTCCTCGGCGGCGTAGTCGGCGAAGCACTTCGCATCCTCGAGTGCCATGACGGCACCGGAGGCGAGGTACTGCAGAGGCGGGTGCGCGGCGTCGCCGAGCAGGATCATCCGGCCGTCGACCCAGTTGTCGATCGGGTTGCGGTCGAACATCGGCCACCAGCGATCGGTCCACAGGTACTTCAGCGCGGTCTGCACGCTCTCGTGGCAGTGGTCGTAGGCGTGCGCGAGTTCCTCGGGGCTGCCCCACTTCTCCTCACCGCGGAGGAACGCCGGGGACTGGAAGACCGCGACCTGGTTGAGCATCTCGCCCTGGCGCAGCGGGTACTGGATGAAGTGGCAGCGCGGGCCGATGTAGCCCACGACGTCCTCGATCTCCTCCTCGAGCGGAACCTCGTTCATCGGGAAGGTGCCGCGGAAGGCGACGTAACCCGAGCCGACGGGCTGGTCGTCGGACAGCTTCGGACGCAGGCGTGAGTGCAGGCCGTCCATACCCAGTGCGACGTCGCCGACGTGCTCCTCGCCGTTCTCCAGGACGACCCGCACGGTGTCGCCCTCGGTGATCACGTCGGTCACCGTGGAGTTCGTCCGCAGATCCGCGCCGGCCTTGCGGGTCGCCTCGACGAGCACCGAATGCAGATCCGAGCGGTGCACGACGAAGTACACGCCGCCGTAGTGCTGCTGGTAGTCGCGTCCGAGATCGACCTTCGTGAGGATCTCCGCGGTCACGGCGTCACGGAAGACGAGGTTCTTGGGCAGCACGCCCTTCGCGATGACCTCGTCGTAGACACCGAGCGACTGCAGGATGCGCGAGCCGTGCGGGCCGATCTGGAGCCCCGCGCCCACCTCGCCGAACTCCGGGGCACGCTCGAACAGCGTGACCTGGGCGCCCTTCTGCGCGAGGGCGAGGGCATTGGCGACACCGCCGATGCCGCCACCGGCAATGAGAACTCGAGCGTCCTTCAGATCGGACATGACACTCCTTCGGATCGTGTGAAGCAGAGGGGAACGGGGCGCGGTCGGCGCATATCGATCGCGGCGTGGTCGGCCGCGGTGCGATCAGTGCGTGGGGACCGGGCGGAGCGATTCGTGGCGGGCGGGGAACTTCTTCCAGATCACCGTCAGCAGCAGCGACGAGACCAGGGCGCTGACACCGAAGAGGACGAAGTTCGAGTGGGCACCGAGGCCGGCGGCGAGCAGCCAGCCACCGATCTGCGGCGCAGCGACGGCGCCGATGCGTCCGACGCCGAGTGCCCAGCCGAGGGCGGTGCCGCGCAGGTGGTCGGGGTAGTAGGACGCGACCGCGGCGATGATCAGAGCCTGCGTGCCGTGAGTGCCCACACCGGCGAGGACGAAGATCAGGTAGACCGCGGCGACCGGCGGGTCGAGCAGCAGGGTCAGCAGGGCGACGCCGGCGATGAGCGCGGCGACGATGCTGGTGGGGACCGAACCCCAGCGGACGCCGCCCCAGGCGGTGATGAACGAACCGGCGACCGCGCCGAGGTTCAGGGCCAGGGAGAACGTGAGGGCGTTGCCGAGATCGGTGCCCTCGCCCTGCATGAGCTTGGGCAGCCAGGTGCCGAGGCCGTACCAGGCGAGCAGGGTCACGACGGTGACGGCCGCGAACATGATGCTGATGGTGCGGAAACGGGAACCGAGCAGTTCCTTGAAACCACCTGCGGAGTTGTCCGGATGGCTGTTCGAGACGGCGTGCTTCGGCAGCACCTTGATCGCCAGCGGGACGAGGACGAGCAGCGGGATCAGTGCGAACGCGAACATCGGACGCCAGCCCCAGTTGGGGATCACCGGGATGCCGATGAGAGCGGCGATCGAGCCGCCGATCGGGACGCCCGACATCATCATCGTCGCGACCGCGGCGCGCCACTTGTCCGGCACCAGTTCGGCGGCGAGGGCGTTCGAGGTCGGTACGAGTCCGCCGAGTCCGATGCCGGCGACGAGGCGCAGGAGACCGAAGATCACGGGCCCGGGCGCCACCGCGCACAGGGCGGTGAAGACGGAGAGGACGACGACGCAGCCGATGACGGCGTTCTTGCGTCCGATCGCGTCGGAGAGTCGACCGGCGAGGACCGCGCCGATCATCATGCCCACGAACGCGAGGCTTCCGAGGGTCCCGGCGGTGGAGGCGCTGATGCCCCACTCGCCCTGGAGGCTGGATATGACGTTGCCGTAGACGATGAGGTCGTAGCCGTCGAAGACGACGAACAGCCAGCAGACGATCACCGCCATGACGTGAGCACGGGGGAGCGTGATGTTGCCTCCGGCCCGCGTCGGTGAAGCCTCGTTCTCCAGATGCATTCTTCAACGGTGGGCGTGCGCCGCCCGGCGATGCAATAAAGTTCTGCTATGCAGAACAAGCCGATGGGCACGATCCGCAAGCCGACCTACATGCTCGAGTCGGTCGACAACGCGTTGCGGCTGCTGCAGTTGCTCCGCGATGCGGGTGCGATCCGGCTCAAGGATGCGGCCGCGGAACTCGGTACGGCGCCGTCCACCGCGCACCGTCTGCTTGCGATGCTCGTCTACCGGGGCTTCGCCGTGCAGGACGAGAAACGGATGTACCACCCGGGGCCGGCGCTCGGCGTCGGCCCGGCGAGTCAGGGGTGGACGCGGGACTTCACCGACCTCTGCCGCCCGCACATGGAGGCCCTCGCCACGCTCGCCGACGAGACCGTCAACCTCGTGATCCGGGTGGGATCGCAGGCGCGCTTCCTGTGGACGGCGGAAGCGGCATCGATCCTGCGTGTGGGCGATCGCCGAGGTCAGGTGCTTCCCGCCGAGCTCGCCGCGGGCGGACGCATCCTCCTGGCCGAGCTTCCCCGCACGGTGCTCGAGCAGCTCTACCTGCGACCCGCGGACGAGCCCCACATCAGCCAGGGGCCGAGCCCCGCCTACGAGACCGACCGCCGGATGGCCATCGGGGAGTTCGAGGAGTTCGCGCACGAACTCGAGGCGGCACGCAAGCTGGGTTTCGCGGTCAACGTCGAGCAGACGGAGGAGGGTGTCGCTGCGATCGGGGTGGCGATCCGCAACGGCCGGGGTACTGCGATCGGTGCCCTCACGGTGGCCGTGCCGGTCACCCGCTACCGGCAGCATCTGCGCGGAAGGCTCGTCGCGCAGATGCAGGCGGCGGTGCGGGGCATCGAGGTCGACGTCGCCGATATCGCCGGTCCGGACGTCCAGAATTCCACTGTGCAGAAATAGATGGATTCCTCGGTTCCGGCGCCCCTACTTTGGAGACAACGCCGGACAAGGAGATTTCATGACTGCCACCGAGCCTGTCGATCCCGAGCTCCAGAAGCTGTACGACGACTTCGAGACCGAACACCTCAACCCGTTGTGGACGCAGATCGGCGACCTGATGCCGATGGTCCCGACGTCCAAGGCCGTCCCCTTCGTCTGGCAGTGGTCGACCCTGTACCCGCTGGCCCAGCGCGCCGGAGATCTCGTGCCGGTCGGCCGCGGCGGTGAGCGTCGCGCCATCGCGCTCGCGAACCCGGGCCTCGGCGGCGTCCCGTACGTCACCCCCACGCTGTGGGCGGCGATCCAGTACCTCGGCCCGAAGGAAACCGCCCCCGAGCACCGCCACTCCCAGAACGCCTTCCGCTTCGTCGTCGAGGGCGAGGGCGTGTGGACCGTGGTCAACGGCGACCCGGTCGCCATGCGCCGCGGCGACTTCCTGCTCACCCCGGGCTGGAACTTCCACGGCCACCACAACGAGACCGATCGGCCGATGGCGTGGATCGACGGCCTCGACATCCCGTTCGTGCACTACACCGACACCGGCTTCTTCGAGTTCGGCTCCGACGGTGTCACCGACGAGGGCACCCCGGACATCTCCCGGTCCGAGCGACTGTGGGTCCACCCCGGTCTGCGCCCGCTCGTGGGTCTCGACCGCAAGACCAGCTCGCCGATCGCGTGCTACCGCTGGGAGCACACCGACCGCGCGCTGAACGAGCAGCTCGCCCTCGAGGACGAGGGTTACGCCGCCACCCCGGAACCCGGCCACGCCGCCGTCCGCTACACCAACCCCACCACCGGCGGCGACGTCATGCCGACGATCCGCGCCGAGTTCCACCGACTGCGCGCCGGGGCACACACCCGCGCCCGCCGCGACGTCGGATCCGTGGTCTTCCAGGTCTTCGACGGTGAGGGCCGCTTCCATCTCGCAGACAAGAGCCACGACGTCACCAAGGGCGACATGATCGTCGTTCCGTCCTGGGTCGAGTGGTCGCTCGAGACCGACAGGGGTGTCGATCTCTTCGCCTTCTCCGACGCGCCGATCGTCGAACGTCTGCACTTCAACCGCACCATCATCTCCGAAGGAGCCTGAACCCCATGCGTCTCGCCACCCTCCGCCTCGACGGCGGCACCGCCGCCGTCCGCGTCGACAGCGACTCCAGCGCCACCGTCATCGACGGCTACGCCGACCTGTCCGCGCTGCTCGCCGATCCGAACTGGAAGGCGGTCGCCGAACAGGCATCCGGAAAGACCGTCGACCTCGGCTCCGCCGACTACGCCCCGGTCGTCCCCGCCCCGGGCAAGATCGTGTGCGTCGGCCTGAACTACGCGACCCACATCAAGGAGATGGGCCGCGACCTGCCGGAGTACCCGACCCTGTTCTCGAAGTTCAAGGAAGCCCTCACCGGCCCCTACGACGACGTGGTCGTTCCCGCCTACGCGGGCTCCCAGCTCGACTGGGAGGCCGAGCTCGCCGTGGTCATCGGCAAGCAGGCCTACCAGGTCTCCGAGGCCGACGCCGCCGAGTACATCGCCGGCTACTCCGTGATCAACGACTACACGATGCGCGACTACCAGTACCGCACGCTGCAGTGGGATCAGGGCAAGACCTTCGAGAAGACCAGCGGCTTCGGTCCCTTCCTCGACACCGATTACAAGCTCGGCACCGCCATCGAGACCCGCCTCGAGGGCGAGGTCATGCAGTCGTCGAACACCAACGACCTGGTGTTCACCCCGGCCAAGCTCGTTGACTACATCTCGCACATCGTGACCCTGCAGCCCGGTGACGTCATCATCACCGGCACCACCGGCGGTGTCGGCCACGCCCGCAAGCCCGCGCGCTACATCGGCAACGGCGAGGTCTGCGAGGTCACCATCGAGGGCCTCGGCACCGTCCGGAACAAGACGATCATCAAATAGGAGAAGCCGACCGTGGGATTCAACGATCTCGACCTGTCCGAGCGACTCCTCATCGCCCGGCGCGGCACGGCCTACCTGTCTCAGCGCCTGGCCGAGCTGACCGACGACGAACTCGACGGTCCCACCCTGCTCGAAGGGTGGACGCGCCGGCATCTCGTCGCGCACATCGGCTACAACGCCGCGGCGCTGTGCCGGCTCATGGACTGGGCGGCGACCGGTGTCGAGACACCGATGTACTCCTCCACCGAACAGCGGGCTCAGGAGATCGCCGAGGGCGCCACGCTGAATCCCGCTGCCCTGCGGAACCTGTTCTCGCACACCGTTGCCCGTCTCGACGAGAAGTGGCGGCACCTGCCGGAGACGGCGTGGCAGGCACAGGTGCGCACCGCGCAGGGCCGGCTCGTGCCGGCCGAGGAGACCGCCTGGATGCGCACGCGCGAAGTGTGGATCCACGCCGTCGATCTCGACAACGGTGGACGCTTCGGCGACTTCCCGCCCGTCGTCCTCGACTCCCTGCTCGACGACATCGTCGGAATGTGGCGCAAGAAGGATCTCGGTGCGGGCATCGCGCTCGAGGTCGAGGGACGCGACGCGGTCCGCGTGAACGGTGACGCCGAGACCACCCACGCCGTCCGGGGCGATCTCGCCGGTGTCGTCCGCTGGGCGGCCGGTCGCGGAGCAGTGGGGGTCACCGGCGGAGAACTCACGCCGCCGCGGTGGCTCTGAGGTTCCCGCACGTACCGATGACGAAGGCCCTTCCGTCCCGAGGACGGAAGGGCCTTCGCCCGTTCATCGGACGGAACGGTCAGCGCGGATCGCGCTCGCAACCGATCCCGTCGTTGTCGCGATCGAGACGCGGTGCATATCCCGGGTCGTTGCGGTGGACCGGAGCAGCACCCGCGTTCCATGCCTCGGTGCAGTTCTTGAACCCGCCGCTCGGTGCGGCCGGAGCCGGACGGGGAGCCGGGGGAGCAGGGGCGACCTGCGGAGCCGCCTGGGGTGCAGGCGGGGCTGGGGGAGCCGGAGGTGCCGGCGGCGGAGCGAACGGATTGAACGATCCGCTCGGAACGAGATCGGCGATGCCCTTCGGGAGCAGATCCACGAGAGGGAAGGCGGTGGCGGTCGACGGTGCGGCGACCGTCAGAGCCACACACCCCAGCGTCGCAGCGACGATGCGGCGGAACTTCATGCGCGAGGCCTTTCTGTACTTCGTCCGGATCCGATTTGCCGGATCCGATCGAAATGTCGGCCTGAGTGTCGCAGGTGTTACGCCGCCCGGTCGCAGACGACGATCGGCCCGCTCGCGACCGGATGTCGCGAACGGGCCGATGTACTCCGGGCCTGCCGGGGGACGGCCCGGATGCCTGTCGTACGCCGGGATCAGCCGGCGTGTGTCACCTGCCGGCTCAGCCGGCGTCGATCACCTGCCGGCTCAGCCGGCGGCGATCACCTGCCGGCTCAGCCGGCGTCGGTCATTTCGAACGGCACGACCACCTTCGGGTCGATCCGCATGACGGTGTAACCCGCCACCGCACCCGCGCCGAAGCCGGGAGCGAAGATACGCACCGGTTCGGTGATGACCCCGTCGCGGACGGCGTCGTGGATCGCGAGCGGGATGCTCGCCGACGACGTGTTGCCGACCTTCTCGATGTTGAAGTACAACCGGTCGGCCGAGAGTCCGGCGTTCGCGGCGAGCTCGATGACCATCGTCTTGTTCGCCTGGTGGGGAACGATGAGATCGATGTCGTCGAGCAGCGAACGTTCGGCATCGTCGGGGGACGGGAGCGCCTTGATCTCGTCGAGCATCTGAGTCAGGTAGCGACCGGCGAGCGTCTTCACCTCGGGTCCGTAGACCGTGATGAAGTTGTCGAAGTCCGGATTCGGCCAGATGATCGAGTTGACCTCGCTCGTCGGGCCGCTCGCGTAGCTGTTGAAGAACTCGAGATCGGGAGCCTCGCCCTCGGCGGCCGGCGAGATCACCATCGCCGCGGCGCCGTCACCGAAGATCATCCGGGACGGCCGGACGGTGCCGATCTTGTCCGAGAACTTCTCGACGCACACCACGAGGACGGGACGCTTGACCTGCTGCAGGATGCGGGTCGCCTCGGCCAGGCCGTAGGGCATTCCCGCGCACGCCGCGATCAGGTCGAACGAGGCGTGGGTCTGCCCGATGCCCAGTTCGCCCGAGATCCACGTGGCCAGCGACGGGATCAGCCGGCCGCTCGTGCACGTGCAGGTGATGACCGCACCGATGTCCTGCGGGCCGACACCGGCGTGGGCGATCGCCTGCTTCGCCGCCGTCAGGGCCAGGTCCTCGAAGGTTCCCGAGGTGTACCGGCGCTGCTCGATCCCGGTCTTGGCCGTGATCTCGTCGGCCGACATGGGCGACCAGTTGTAGGCGGTGTTGCGGATCAGGTCCTCGTTGGTGCACACCTGGTCGCCATGGGCGACGGCGATCGCATCGATGCGCGGTGCGATCGCGAACTCCGAACGCACGTCGACGGCCGGGTACGGCGCAGACGGGGCGACCGGTTCGTGCCGCGTGTACGAGGTGGCCTTGCGGGTCTTCCCCGACATGGCCCGGTTGATGAACCGCTGGACCTCCCGATTGCGCGGGTGGGAGACCACGACGTAGTCGTCGTCCTTCAGGTCTGCGACCCGGACGAGTTCGAGTTCGCTTCCCTCCCAGGGCTGCTGGTTGTGCAAAACCATCGACCAGCGGCTCAGGGCCTCGAGCTCGGCGACGTCCTCGTGGCAATCGAGGATCTCGTCGTATCCGAAGACGGGGTGGTTCGGATCGTAGTGGCGGACGCGCAGAGTGATGTTCTCAGGGTCGGAGATCAACTGCGTCACAGTCGGTTTGACCGAGGGTAGGTCGCCGGCGAAGTGGCGACGCGAACCGAACACCGCGAAGAGCCGATCGAAGATGCGGTCCTCGGCGGCACTGTCCCAGGCGCGGGGGAGACCGCGGTAGGCCTGCTCGACGGCACCCAACCGCTCCTCGGCCTCGGGCCAGGGAGTCAGGCGGGGCATGTAGACGTCGTCGCGGTTGCGGGGCACGTCGCCCCAGCGGGTGACGCGCCGCTCGAACATCATGAGGGTGAAACGGTCGGCCCAGAAGACATTGAGGGCCATGTCCCGCATGATCTCGAACTTCGAACCGTACTTGCCCAGTTCGTGCCGGGAGAGGATCTCCGAGACCGTGGGTGCCTTGGTGTCGAAGTCGCGGCGGATGACGGCGTCGAGGTGGTCGACGCTGCTCAGCGTGGAGAAGTCGAGTTCGGGAATGAAATTGGAGGGGAAGACTATTCGGCCGTGCCGATTGAGCTCGAATGGCTGCATGTGCGAGGGGACCGTTCGATGAGAAGTAGTGGGTGGGGAGGCCGGATCACATGTCCAGGCCGCCGTTGACGCCCCACACCTGACCGGTGATGTACGAGGAGGCGTCTGCGGCGAGGAAATGCACGACCCGGGCGATCTCCTGCGGGTCGGCGAGGCGCTTCACGGGGATGGTGTCGGTGATGCGCGCGAGAACCTTCTCGGGGATGGCCTCGACCATCTCGGTGGCGACGAAGCCCGGGGTGACGGTGTTGACGGTGACGCCGATGCTGTTCGGGTCCAGCTTGTCGTTCTTGGCCAGGTAGAAGGCCGCTTCCTTGGCGAGGGTCTTGGTGAGACCGAACAGGCCGGCCTTCGATGCCGCGTAGTTGGCCTGACCGATGTTGCCGGTCTCGCCGATGACGGAGGAGACGTTGACGATGCGTCCGGTGCCACGCTCGAGCATGTGCCGCAGTGCGGCCTGTGCCAGGTAGAACGCGCCCGAGAGGTTCACGCCGATGACGGTGTCCCAGTCCTCGTCCTGCATCTTCAGCACCGTGCGGTCGATGGTGATGCCGGCGTTGTTGATCAGGATGTCGAGACGGCCGTGCGTTTCGATGACCTCGTCGATGGTGCGTCGGCAGTCGTCGGCGTTCGCGACGTCGCCGCGGTGCACCGAGTAGCGGACGTCCTTGCGACCGGTCTCGTTCAGGTCTGCGAGGAACTGATCCGCCTGGGCGGTGTTGCGTCCGTAGCCTGCGGCGACGGTGGCGCCCTGGCTCGCCAGGCTGCGGCTGATCGCCGCACCGATGCCTCGCGTGCCGCCGGTGACGAAGGCGACGCGTCCGCGGAGCTTGTTTCCGCCGGCAGCGATCTGAGAGCTGGGTTCGATGGTGCTGGTCATGCTGATCTCCTCGCTGTGCGAGGGGGCGAAGGGCGCGGCTGGTCGCCGACGTCGCGCAAACGCCCCCTGCGCGTTGATATTCCCTGTGGAGGAGCACGTTTCGAATCCCCCTGACTCGAACGCGTGTCCCCTGAAACGAGCCGCCATCGGCTCGTAACTCCCTGCGGCGACAATCATGCAACACCTCGATCATGTTGTCACCAGAAACAATTCGGACTCCGAAAACGCACCGATTTGTCCGATTGGGTCGAGAACATTTGCACTGCAACAGTATTCGTCCGAAAAAAGTGGTTACCGCGCGGTACGAACATGCTGAATGTTCGCACCCGCCATGGACATACAACCTGCACGAATTCGAGTGTTCCAAAATGGCACAACGTACTACCGGCAAGTCAGGTACGACTGTGTGCGCATGGCGTGAACGCGAGGATGTCCAATGAAGTATCCGGAATATGTTGCAGGAGAAGGTATTCGGAGACTGCTCGCGTGCGGGGAATGTCGTCGGGCGCTTCTCGGTGTGCTACGCACTCCGTGCCGCCGGAGTTCAACCGGGGTGAGTCTCCGTGTATTCCCCGAGTGAAAACGCGCCACACCTCATATCGGTGTGATTCTCGACACTAAGGTAGGGAATTGTGTCGAAGACCAGCTCTACGCGGCGGTGAGAGGATGGCCCCGTGAGCAGCACTCGTCTTGTAGAAACACCGGTGGCCCATCTCGAGGTACGTGTCGACGGGGAAGGACCGGCAGTCGTCCTGCTTCCCTCCCTCGGACGCGACTCCTACGAATTCGATCCGATCGCGAGCGACCTCGCGGCAGCGGGATTCACCGCCCTCCGCCCGCAACCCCGAGGTATCGGCAGCAGCCGCGGACCCATGACCGGCCTCGATCTGCACGACCTCGCGGGCGACGTCGCCGCCGTCATCGAGTATTTCGACGCAGCACCCGCTGTGGTGGCCGGGCACGCATTCGGGCACTACGTGGCCCGGGTGCTCGCCGCCGACCGGCCCGAACTCGTCCGGGGAGTCGCCGTGCTCGCCGCCGGCGCCCGCCGGTTCCCGGCCTCGCTGACCGAGCGTGTCGCCAAGTGCTCCGACCTGTCGCTTCCCGACGACGAACGGCTCGTGCACCTGCGCGATGTCTTCTTCGCCGAAGGACACGATCCTGCGGTGTGGCTCGACGGGTGGTGGCCCGACGCGATCGTCTCGCAGCGGGCGGCGATGGCAGCGACCGACAAGGAATCGTGGTGGACGGTGGCACCGTCACCTCTACTCGACGTACAGGCGGGAGAGGACGTCTTCCGGCCCGCGGAGACCCGAGGTGAGCTCGTCGACGAGTTCGGGAGCGAACTCGTCTCCACGGCCGTCGTGCCGGGGTGTGGGCACGCCCTCGTCCCGGAGGCTCCTCACGAGGTGGCCCGGATCCTGGCCGACTGGATCCGTACGCGTCTCGGATGAAGATTTCGTCATCCTCGGCTCATCGGCTCCTCATCGTCGTGCGCCAGAGTTACCGGTGACCAGGACGAGCACCGAGTCGAGGAGAACGATCATGGCGATGAGCCGCACCGCATGGGCCGTGACCGCTGTAGCGGTCGCGACGACGGCCGGCGGCCCCGACGGAAGCATTCGTGCGGACGTCGGCCCGGACAGGGACGCGGGGCCGGGAGACGGGCCCACCGACATCCCGTACATCGATGTCACGACGTGCGACGCGTGATTCGAGGACTGGGACGACACAGTGCCGGACCACGTCGAGGACTTCTGCGACGAGCGGGACGACCGCTGCGACGATGTGCACGACGACGACCACGACGCCCGGGACGACGACCACGACGACTGGGACGACCGACCGGCACGACGGCCCTACGACGACGAGACCCCACCGGAAGTGTTCCGGTGGGGTCTCGTTCTACCTGCGTGTGTTACGCGAGCGTGCGTGCCATGCCGCGTTCGACGGCCGCGATGATCTGCGGCCGCAGCTCGACCGCCGGCACGATCGCGTCGACCGAGCCGACCTGCTGTGCGCGCTGGATGTTGTGGATCGCCTCGAATTCGGCCGCCACCTCACCGAGCTTCTCCGACCGCACGGCGGTGCGCAGAGCGGTGAGCTCGACGCCCAGACGCGCCTTGTCGCCGTCCTCCGCGGCCCGCAGCTGGGCCTCGAGTTCCACGACCCGCGGATCGCTCGCAGTGCGCTTGTTGACGTCGCGGGTGAAGACCACCGCGGCCGCCGGAGCGCCACCGAGCACCGAGGCGAACGAACCCTCCACGGCGAGGACTTCCATGTTCTCGTTCAACGCGCCCGAGAACACCACGAAGGCACCACCGTGGTAGCGGGAGACCACGACGAACACGATCGGACCGTCGAAGTTGACGA
The DNA here is from genome assembly GCF_035918275.1 of Rhodococcus sp. PD04. Lineage (NCBI taxonomy): Bacteria > Bacillati > Actinomycetota > Actinomycetes > Mycobacteriales > Nocardiaceae > Rhodococcus > Rhodococcus sp. PD04. The sequence continues at coordinate 1,530,190 of NZ_CP142143.1, forward strand.
TGGCCCGGCCGATCTCGGCGCCGTACTCGAGCTGCAGGTTGCGCAGCGACTCGGGGGAGCCGTCGAAGCCCGACAGGTTGGCGAGCACCACGAGCGGGCGGTTGCCGCTCGCCGCATTGATCGCCCGCGCCGTCTTCTTCGACGACTTCGGGAACAGCGTGCCCGAGGTCCACTGGTCCGGTCCGTCGGCCGGGAACCAGCCCTTGCGCGGGATCGCGCGGGACTCGATGCCGATGACCGTCACCGGGTTTCCACCCAGGTGCGCGTCGAACACGACCGAGGTGTCGGCGTCGGCCATGTCGGCCCACCGTTCGAGCACCGCGTGGTCCTGGTCGACCACCGAACGCATCACCGTGCGGATGTCGAACGGCTTCTTGCGATCCGGGTTGGTCTCGGACGAGAAGATGTCGCCCACGGTGGTGAAGTCGCTGGACGGATGCACGTGCGGGTACACGCACACGTTGCGGTCGACCGGGTCGGAGGACACGGCCTTGCGCGGGAAGCGCTCGCCCGGCGCGACGTAGGCGTGGGCGTAGTGCGCGAACAGCGTCTCGATGGCGGCACTGAGGTTCGGAGCCCAGTACTGCGCCTGGCCGTTGGGGCCCATGACGCGGTCGTAGCCGCCGATGCCGAAGTTGTCCTCGGCGGAGACGCCACCCGAGTAGTCGAGTGACTGCTTGCCGGTGAGCACCATCGCGCTGTCCGGGGTCATCACGAGGATGCCCTTGGTGTGCATGAGCATCGTCGCCTCGGCGTTCCAGTACGGCTGCGCGCCGACGTTGATGCCGGTGACCACGACGTTGATCTCGCCGCCGTTCTGCGTGAACGTGATGATGCGACGCAGGCCGCGCGACACCCAGTCCATGTTCTCGGTACCCGAGCCCATGGAGATCGTCGCGCCGGACGACAGTGCGAACCACTCGACGGGAGCGTTCAGGCTCTCCGCCAGGTCGATCGCGGCGACCACGCGGGAGCACTCGGCCTCCGCGACGGTGCCCAGCGCCTTGGTGGGATCACCGAACAGCGCGACGCGCTTCATGCCCTCGGGGTACCGCGGGGTCGGGGTGTCGACGACACCGACGATCAGACCCGCAGTGTTGCGGCCGTAGGGGCGGTCGACGGGCACGAGGGTGCCCTGCTCGTCGAAGTCGTACTCGACGAAGGTGCCCTCGCCGCCGGTGAGCAGCGGGATCAGCTCGTACGGGTAGACGGTGCCGCGGGCACGGGACCGCTGGACCTTCTGGGTGTACTCGTCGAGCGGCTTCAGCGGCTCCTTCGGCGGCTCGGTGACCCGCACGATGACGCCCGCACCGGAGCGGTACGAGAAGCGCAGGGCGACCTCGCGTGCCGGCTCGTCCTGGCGATCACGCCACGACCCGATGACGGTGATCTCCTCGAGGCCGGCACCCACGGTCAACGGCGCGGCGTTGCGGCCGATGCGACGCAGATCCTCCATGTCGAGATCGACGGCGGGCCACACGTAGAGCACCACGCGGTTCGCGTCGAGACGTCGCCCGCCGCGGTTGGCCTGGGCGCGTCGCATGCCGTCGAGCGAGCTCGCGAGAGCGCGTTCGAAGGCCGGCAGTCCGACGATGCGGCCGGACTCGTCGCGCTGCGGCGTCAGGTCGCGCACCTCGGCGAGGGCGATGAACCGCTCGTCGGACGGATTGTCCTGCGACACCAGGTGATACAGGTAGGTGTCCGGGTTGGCGGGCAGGCGGGTGCCGTCGAAGTTCTTCAGGCGCCACAGATCCAGACGCTGACCCGTGAGCGGGTGGATGTCGCGGATGTTGGTCTCCTCCGCGTATCCGGTCTCGTAGGGGCGGAAGGTGAACACGTGCTCTTCGGCCGTGTCGGTGTGGCAGACCGTCACGGTCACGCGACGGGCCGCGCCGGTCACCGGGCGTGCGGCGAGTTCGGCGCGCAGTGCGTCGGCCTGGGCGTCGGCATCGGCCGGAGCGTCGTCCCACGCGAGATACAGGTCGATCACCAGGTTCTTCGTGTCGGGAACCGATGCCGCCGACTCCTCGACGGCGGCGAGCAGCGAGGCGAACTCGGCGTGCGGTGCCTCCGCGGAGATCAGGTACAGGCGGGTGCCGCGCAGATCGAAGTTGCCGGTGACGAACTGGTGCCCGGCGACCGTGCACGAGCAGACGTCCTCGAGGGTGCGGATCTTGTACGCCCGTCGGGTGATGACCTCGAGCAACGGACCCGGAACGGTCTCGGGACGCGTGATCTGCTGTGCGAGAAGGTCGATCAGCGGCTCGGGGGTAGCGACCAGCGACTCGATGCGCTGCGCGTAGTCCGCCGCCTGCGCATGCTCGGCGAGGTACGCGAGCGAACCGCGGACCCCGTCGTAGACCTGCTCGCGGGCCTTGCGGATCACGGGTTCCTCGAAGTAGCGGTATCGCAGGTTGCGGGCGGTGTCACCGATGACGGGGAACCGGACCTGGGTCGCGACGATCAGACGGTCGAGGACCTCGTTGAGTTCGTGGGAGATGCCCACCTCGGTGTCGTCGCGTTCGATCCAGCGGTCGAGCAGCGCAGTGACCACGGGAACATGGGCTTCGATGCGCTCGAGTGCGAGGAACAGCCGGTAGACGGCCTCCTCGAGATCCGGGGTGCGATCGAGTTCGAGGACGTCGTAGTGCCGCAGGGCCCGTGCGAGGCGAGCACGGAAGCTGTCGGGCAGCCCTCCGACCTCGACGTCGAGCGACTGCAGGTAACCGTGGAAGAACTCGCGGGGGCTGTGCACCCGATCGTCGCTGTTCTTCTCGTCCTCGGTCGGGCGGTTGCGCGACAGTTCGCACACGTCGGCGAACGTCGTGAGCAGCGCCAGTTCGGCGCGGACGATATCGCACGAGTCGACGGCGCCGGAGAGCTGCTCGTAGTCGGCGATCAGGGCCGCGGTGCGCTTGGCGGACACGTCGTATCCGGTGACCAGCGCGGCCAGCGAGTCGAGGCGGGCAAGGGCGTCGGCGGCGACGTCGTCGCTCAGCGAGGGCGCCGGTGCGGCGAACTCCACCCGCTCGACGGCTTCGGTGACGACCTCCTCGACGATCTGGTCGACCCGCAGGAGCGGGGCACCCGCGTCGACCTGGGCGTTGACGACGGCCAGGATTTCGCGGACCTTCCCGGCGAAGGGGGCGCGGACCGCGGTCTCCATCTTCATCGACTCGAGCACGACGAGGGTCTGACCGGCCTCGACCTCGTCACCGACGGCGACGGGGACCGCGACCACCACGGCGGGGGCGGGTGTGCGCACCACACCGGCCTCGTCCTGGCTGATCTGGTGGCTGATGCCGTCGACCTCGACGAGGAAGTGGGCCGGACCGGCGATCGACACCACGTTGTGGCGGCGTCCGCCGAGGGTCAGGCGCGACTCGTAGTCGCCCAGCCGCTCGACGTCGACGTCGAACTCGGCGGAACCGGTGTCGACCCGGTAGCGGTGCGGGCCGACCTGGCCGACGACGAGCTCGTAGGCCTGGCCCTGGTAGCTCAGCTCGATCTTGCGTCCGACGGCGTGTCCGGCGCGCGGGCGACCGCCGCGGGCCGAAGCGAGGAAGGCGGAGCGCTCGCGGGCCTCGTCGGTGTCGTAGACGTCGACGGCCGTCGCGATCAGAGCGACGTCGGCGACCTTGGACGGACCGGTCTCGGTGCCGGCACCGGTGCGGTCGAGCCAGCCGGTGTCGGCGGAGGCGTCGATGACCTCGGGACGGTCGAGCAGATCGAGCAGGAACGACTTGGTCGTCGTGCCGCCGTCGAGGACGACGGTGGTCTCGCGCAGAGCGGTGCGCAGGCGGGCGAGTGCCTCGTCGCGGTCGCGGCCCCACGCGATGATCTTGGCGACCATCGAGTCGTAGTCGGGCGGGATGATGTCGCTCTGGGCGATGCCGGTGTCGACACGCAGGCCGGAGCCGAGCGGGAACTTGAGCAGCTGCACGGTGCCGGGGGCGGGCGCGAAGCCGTTGGCGGCATCCTCGGCGTTCAGGCGGGCCTCGACGGCGTGACCGAACTCGGAGGGGCACTCGCCGGGCAGCTTCTCGCCGGAGGCGACGAGGATCTGCAGCTTCACGAGGTCGATGCCGGTCGTGGCTTCGGTGATGGGGTGCTCGACCTGGAGGCGGGTGTTGACCTCGAGGAAGGTGAAGATCTTCAGGTCGGGCTGGTAGAGGTACTCGACGGTGCCGGCACCGGCATAGCCGGCGGCGCGGACGAGATCGGCCGAGACCGTGCGCAGGTGGTCGGACTGCTCCTTGGTGAGCAGCGGCGAGGCGGACTCCTCGATGACCTTCTGGTTCTTGCGCTGGATCGAGCAGTCGCGCACACCGGGAGCCCACACGTTGCCGTGCTTGTCGGCGATGACCTGGACCTCGACGTGGCGCGCGTCGGTGACGAGACGCTCGATGAACACGACGGGGTCGCCGAAGGAACGCTCGGCCTCACCCTGGGTGCGCTCGAGGGCGAGCTCGAGCTCGTCCTCGGCGTAGACCTTGCGGATGCCACGGCCACCGCCGCCGGAGCGGGCCTTGATGATCAGCGGGTAGCCGATGGCCTGCGCGTGGCGGCGCGCGTCGGCGCGGGAATCGACGGGTCCACCGGACCACGGTGCGACGGGAACACCGACCTTCTCGGCGAGGAGTTTCGCCTCGACCTTGTCGCCGAGCAGACGCATGGCGTCGGCGGAGGGGCCGATGAAGGTGATCCCGAGACGGGCACACAGCTCGGCGAAGGCGGGATCCTCGGCGACGAAGCCCCAGCCGACCCAGACGGCGTCGGCCTTCGCCTCGAGGAGCGCGCGCTCGAGTTCTGCATGATCGAGGTAGGGGGTCGCCGCCGTCGTCGACGGACGGAGGGTCACTCCTTCGTCGGCCTGACGGACGAACATCGCCCGTCGTTCGGCGTCGGTGTGCAGAGCGATCGTCTTGATGTCGTAGCCGTGCTCGGAGTTGAGCTCCCGGACTGCCCGGATGAGGCGTACTGCCGCCTCACCTCGATTGACCACTGCGATCCGCTTGAACATACTCGTTGCCACCGTTCTCCATGGTTTGTGCACGCATCGGGCGCGCGTCTCGAAGCTCCACCCCAATGAGGAGGTCAAACTAACCGGTCCTACGTTCCACGTCTCGTGTTGGCGACGCGAGCGGGAACATGTAGCGGTCGGCTCCTCGTGGTTGGCATGGGCATGCGTGTTCGTCGTCGATCCACCGGGCAACATCCGCGGTGTCCGAAGGACCGTTTCGAACAGATCTCCGCAGCTACGGCCGTCGGTTGCGACGGTCACGTCCCCCTGGGCGAAGGCTCCGTTCGGATAACAGCATGGAGGAAACATGAGGGTTTGTCACGTTTTGCTCCCGTCCGGGCCGATCGGCGGTCTTCTCGCGGTCGAGTTCTCTCACAGGTATTCGCGCGCAGGGGCTTTCGCTCGGAGGTAGGCGCCGGGACGGGGGTCTGCGGTTTCGCGTGCCGCCGGTACTGTGGAGTAACACCGATCGGTAACTTTCCGGGGCCTCCGCCGCCCGCCTCGGGCGACCCCTCGTTCCTGCTGGTACGCACCGGTTTTCGCGCACCCGGAATCGGGGCATGATCCGGGATCGGACAAATCGCTCCGGCCCGCCTCGAAAATGCTGTGACATCCGTCACGGGGTGCGAAAAGGCGAAGGTCTCAACCGAACCGGAGCGCGGCCGTCGACGTGTCGGATCGTGACCTTCGAGCGCCCGGGATCGGGGCCGTTACCGGGCATTTCTCCGAGCTCGCGCGGAATCTGGAACAGTGGACAGTACATGCCTGCGGACGAGCCGCGAGGAGGATCCCCGTGTCCGAAGCCGATCGACCCCACCTCCCGGGGCGCGACGACGCGCCCGGCCGGGACATCCCGTCGGTGGACCGGCGGACACGCATCGCCGGGCAGGTCCGCCGGTGGTGCGAGACCGGCAGCATCGAAGGCAGGCACGCTCCGCTGTCGGATGCCGCGGCGGTCGCACTGGCCGCCGGCTACCTCGACGAATCGGCACGTGCGGTGCTGGCGAACCGCCGGCGCGTCGGGCGCCGGCTGCCCACCCTCGACGGATTCGGTGAGCTGCGCCGCCTGTCCGACGAGCACGCCCGCCTCCGCGCACGCATCGACGGCCTGCGCCCCGGCGCTGCGCGACTCGCACTCGAATACCGGGCCAACGAGCTCGGCAAACGCATCCGGGCGGCGCGGCAGACCGTCGTGCACTCGCCGCTGCACTACGCCCAGGGCGTCCGCGCCGTGCGCCGCGACCGACGCGACGGCCTGCATCTCGAGATCGAACAACGCGAGGCGCTGTTCGCCGCACTGCAACGCACCCCGGCACCCCTGCCCGTCACGCCCGTCGAGCAGGCCCGGGGAGTGGTGCTCGGTGTCGCCGTCGACCGCGTGGGTCGCTGGTCCGAACGCACCCCGCTGGCCGAGACGGGGCGTCGCGTCGCCGAACGGCTCGGACGCGAGGTGCCCTCCGGTGACGACCGCTTCGTCGACCGCTACGACACCCTGCTCTTCCTCGCCGGTTCCCTGTACGACCGCATCGAGGCGTCGGCGGCGTGGCGTTCGGAGTACTTCGAGGTCCAACGAGCCCAGCTCGATCTCGCCGAGGAGCTCACCCAGATCGCGGTGGACACCGTCGCCCTGCGCGACCTGCTCGACGAGTTGCAGTCCGCGATCCGATCGGCGCTCGAGGCGCGGTCCGGTCTCGAATCCCGTGTGGCAGCGCTCGAACCGGTATGGGATCAGATCCTTGCGCGCGTCACCGCGCTCGCGCGCATCGGCGACCTGCTCACGCGGGCGGAGGACCGTCTGCATCTCACACACATCGCGCAGCGGACCGCGAGTCTCGACCAGCGGATCGACGACCTGATCGGCAGGTCGGGCGTGCGCGAGTTGTCTGCCGAGAACACCGATTTCGTCGGCGACCAGCTCGGCGCTGCAGCCGAACCGATGGTCGCGCTCCGCAGTGCTCTGTGGACGGACATCGCCGAGCTCACCGCAAAGGAGTAACTCGGAGTTACTGTCATCTGTCACATCGATTCGGCTGCGCTTCGGGTCGTATCCCCGAACTCGTGGAAAGTGACCGTCTTCACTGGTGCATTTGTCCGAACCGGTGGTAGCTTCCTCGCGTCCTATCGGGGGTCGATACACAGGGGGGCGCGGTGGCGTCGCGGTTCGTGCGTACGGGTTTTGCGCTGGCTGTCGCTGCGGCGCTGGGGGTCTCAGGTTGTTCGGGGGCGACGAGCGTGTCCGTCGTCGACGACCCGCAGCTCGAGGCCGAGTTCGAATCGGTGCTCGTCTCCGGACAGTCCCGCACGCTCGGGGAGGTCGCGGCCGCAGCGGGTGTCGAGTCGTGGGACCGGATGTACTACTTCCGCGTCCCGGTGCTGATGAGCGAACTCAACCGCGTGATGCACACCCCCGGAGTCACCTGGCGGAACATGCCGGGATCCGATGCCGAAGGGCTCATCGTCTTCGTCTCGGAGGGGCAGATCGTGCGCGCGGTCGCCGACCGCGAGCCGCCGCTGTACCTGAGCGGTTTCGCGACCTCCGATTCGTACGTCACGCCCGACGAACTTGCCGGCATGCCCCGTCTCGCGGTCGAGTCGAGGGGCCGCTGACTCGGCAGCTGCCACCCGGCTGCCTCGTATGTCCGCCTTCGGGTAGTTTTGCTCGCGATATCGAGTAATGAAGTTCTTTCCCGAAGAGGTGTGGGGTGGCACTGGTAATCGCGACGATCAACCTGAAAGGTGGCGTCGGCAAGACCACGACGACGGCCGCTCTGGGCGAATTCATGGCGGCGGAGTTCGGGCAGCGGGTGCTCATGATCGATCTCGACCCGCAGACCAACCTCACCACGATGATGGTGGGGGAGGAGCGCTGGCAGGAACTGAACGAACTCGGTCTGACCCTCGCGACGCTCTTCCGTAAGGCGATCACGCCCCACGCCGACGCGTTCGACATCGAGAAGGCCGTCCAGAAGAACGTCTCGCCCGTGCGAGCGGTCCGTGATCTCGACCTGCTCGCGTCGTCGCTGGATCTCATGGACATCCAGGAGGGTCTCACCCACCAGCAGTACGCGGATCCCGGCTCGCACCGTCCCGTCGAGGTACTGCTCTCCGCTGTCCGGCCCATCGCCGACCGGTACGACTACATCCTCGTCGACTGCCCGCCGAATCTCGGGATCCTCACCCTCAACGGGTTGCGTCTCGCCGACGGTTATCTCATCCCGACGATTCCCGACATCCTGTCCACCTACGGAATTCCGCCGCTGCAGAACAAGATCCAGGAATTCGCGAAGCGGACCGGCCACACGGTGCGGGAGATCGGCCTCGTCATCACGAAGTACCGCAGTGCCTCGAATCTGCACCGCACGATCATCGAACAGCTCCAGCGCGATCCCCGGATCGCGAACGTCGTTCCCGCCTGGGTGCCCGAGGCCAATCAGATCGCGGCGTCCGCCGAGTTCGTGCCCTACGGCACGCTCAAGCGCAAGTACGGCAACACCGGTCAGTACGACGCACTGAGAATCCTCACCGAGACGATCATGATGAATGCGCAGGTGTACCTGTGACGAATCCCGGCACCGATACCGACATGGCACAGGCACGTCTACGGGTGCGCATCGGCGAGGCGAGCTCGGCGTTGCTCCGCCTCGACGAGGCGGCCCCCGGTACGGCCGGCGCGCTCGTCGCGCTCGTGCAGGTGATCGCCGACGAGGCGGCACGCACGCCGCGCTTCGCGAAGGCGCTCGCGGGAGCGCTGTCGGTCACCGCGGACCCGAGCGTTCCGGCCCCTGCCCCCGCCCCTGCTGCGCGGCCCGCCGCGGCCCGAACCTCGCCACGTCGTAGCCGTCGCGCACCCGGGGCCTTCGACCCGTTCGCGGTGTACCGCGAGAGCGGGGAGGCGACTCTGCGGGAGAGGCTGGCGTCCCTCGGGGTCGAACAGCTCAAGGACATCATCGCCGAGCACGCGATGGACTACGACAAACTCGCGATGCGCTGGCGTACCCCCTCCAAGCTGCAGGACCGCATCGTCGAACGGGTCAAGGCGCTCACCACGAAGGGTGATGCTTTCCGGTGATCGGTCACAGTCGGTTCTTCTTCTGCTCGTAGCAACGTATGGTCGCAGCAGACCTCCGGTCTCGACGAGACCGCGCAGGACGTGGGCACATCGAGCGTCGATCCCGAGTCACCGCTCGGTGTGCGCACCGAGAAGAGGAGTCGATATGGGGGACATCGTTCGACAGGGAGTCGTGGCCTTCGTGGCCGAGGTTCTGGCGCGCGGCGGCCGGGCCGAGCCGATCCCGGGACAGCGGGACGTCCGAGTGCGCGGTGCGGACGGATCGGAACGTGTGGTGAGGGTGTGCTCGACGGCGAGCGATCCGTGGCTCGCGCGACGCCGCGACGGGATTCCCGCCGCCGACGGTGGAGGCGTGTCGCACTGGGTGTTCGTCGATCTCGCACCCGAGGTACCGGCGTTCTACGTCGTGGACGCGGACGATATCGAGGGAGGGATCGAGGAGGAGGTCGCGCTCTGGCTCGCCGACCGCCCCGGCCGCACCCCGACCGGCAGTCATCCCATCCAGCGCAGCAATGTCGTTCACGGTCAGGACAATTGGGATCTTCTCGGTCTCGACGTCGTCAAGGATCCTCGGCACGACGCAACGCCGGTGCCGGCAGCGGCCGTCCGCGTCGAACGTCCGGCCGCACCGGCGGTCACCGACCCCGAGACCGACGACGAACGGCTCGCGGTGGTCGCCGACATCGGGGGTTACCGCGTGCAGGGGCGCCTCGATCAGGCCTCCGGGACGCTCGAGATCACCCGGGGACCGATGGAGGGCCGCCGCTTCCCGGACGCCGCGGCAGCCGCACAGGCGCTCGCCACCTTCTTCGACGACCCCGAGACCGTTCCCGACGCCGATGCCTTCTGGCGGAGCGAGATCCTCAGGTGAGAACGCATGCCCGATAGCGACTTCGGCGAGAACTGAGGCAGCCGAGCAGCGTCAGGCCACGACGTACTTCTCGTTCTCGCGGACCCACAGCACGCCGTCGCCTGCTGTGGGTCCTTCCTTCTCGAGCGCGCGCTTGAGGATCTTGTTGGTGGCCGTGGTGGGCAGATCCGCCGCAATCCGTACGTATCTCGGCCACGCCTTGGGGGAGAGGTCGGCCTGCTCGGAGAGGAAATTCTCGAATTCCTCTGGGACGAGCGATGTCTCGTCGCGCAGCACGATTGCGGTCATGATCTGGTCGCCCACGTGGTCGTCGGGCACACCGTAGACGGCGACGCGGCTCAGCTGCGGCAGTCGTTGCAGGATCCGCTCGATGGGCGCGGCAGCGAGGTTCTCACCGTCCACCCGCATCCAGTCTGCGGTGCGACCGGCGAGGTAGATCCAGCCGTCCGCGTCCTTGTAGGCGAGATCTCCCGACCAGAACATGCCGCCACGAAGACATTCGTTCGTAGCGGCCTCGTCGTTGTAGTAGCCGGTGAAGAATCCGGCGCCCTGCGTGTTCACGAGCTGACCGACGGCCTTGTCGGCGTTGATCAGGGCGCCGTTGTCGTCGAACTCCGCGAGGGCACAGGGGGTGAGGGTCTCCGGATCGTAGACGTCGACCCCTGGCAGTCCTCGACCGATCGATCCGGGTGGGGTGCCTTCGTCGCGGGTGATGATCACCGCGGCCTCGGTCGACCCGAAACCGTCCCAGACGGTGCAGTCGAAGCGTCGGCCGAACTCCTCGATGTCGCGGTCGGTGGCCTCGTTGCCGAACGCCACCCGGAGGGGGTTGTCGATGTCGTCGGGTCGTTCGACGGTCGCCAGGATGTACGCGAGAGGCTTGCCGACGTAGTTCATGTAGGTCGCGCCGTAGCGGCGCACGTCGTCGAGGAAGTGCGAGGCGGAGAACGACGCCGGTGCCATCGCCGCGCCGCTGCGCAGCGACACGCACCACCCGGCGAGGATCGCGTTGGAGTGGAACAACGGCATCGACAGGTAGACGACGTCGTCGCTCGTGATCGAGAACCGCGGGACGAGCGTGCTGCCCGAGAACAACACCATCATGTGGGCGAGCATCACCGGTTTCGGATCTCCGCTCGTTCCCGAGGTGAAGATCAGCATGAACGGATCGGTCGGCCCGACCTCCCGGTACGGCTCGAGCGGACCGGCCCCGTCGACGAGCGCCCGCCACTCGGGGCTCGCGACGTCGAAGACGGTGACGTCGCCGAGATCCAGGCCGTCGAGCAGAGGGGCGTGCTCGGCGTCGGTCAGCAGGATCTGGCAGTCCGCCCGCAGGATGTCGCGGGCCAGACCCTCACCGCGTCGGGTGTTGTTGATACCGACGAGCGGGAACCCCGCGAGCCCGGCCCCGGCGATCGCATGGAGGAAGGCGGGGGTGTTGCCGAGCAGCGCACCGACGTGCACCGGCCGGTCGCGGTCCATCAGCGACAGCAGGGCCGCCGCCTGAGCGGACGCCTCCTGCAGGTGCTCGCGCCAGGTCCACCTGCCGGTGTCGTGGACGATGGCCGCGGTGTCGTTCTCGAGCAGGTCGCGGAGTGACTGCTGGACGGTCTCTGCCATGGCTACCTCGGATTCGCGAAGGGAAGGGATCGGCGAAGACGGATCCCTCGGGGTTACTGCGCAGCGAGATGTCGGGTCAGGAAGTGGATCTGATGCTCGACGGCCCGATCGAACCAGTCCTTGCCGGGCCAGACGTCGAAGTGGTCGCACGGATAGTGACGTACCTCGGCACGAGCGCGGAAGGCTGCACGCGCCGCGGCGTGCGGGGGAGCGCTGCGATCGAAGTCCGCGATCTGCACGAGGACGGGACATGCGACGGACGACGCGTGTCGCGCGGGCCGGTAGGTGCCGAGCGACAACACGACGTCGGCGTCGATCTCGTTGCGCCAGGTCGGGCCGGCCAGGGAGAGGTAGTCCTCGTGGTAGCCGTCCAGTGACAGGGCGGCGACCGTGCCGGGTGGTCCCACGATCGGGATGGTGGTCGACGAGCGCCGCGCAATCGATCCCACCCGGCTGCGGAGACCTGTCGCCGTCGAGCGGGCGAGCGCAGAGGGCGCGTGATGCCGTGCGGCGAGAACCCCCGCGGCCGGTCCGTCGACGAGTGGCGTCACGGACACGACCGCTGCGACGTCCCGGTCCTGGGCCGCGACGGACAGGACGTGTCCGCCCGACAACGACACGCCCCACAACACGGTGCGACGGGGATCGGCCCCGTCCAGTCGACGCGAAGTGGCGACGGCCGCGCGGTAGTCGGCGATCTGGCCCGCGACGTCGACGCGCTGTCGGTCGGTGCCTCCGGACTCACCGAATCCTCGGTAGTCGAACGCGAGCACGTGCATGCCCGCAGCGGCAAGCCGCGCGGCGAACGGGGCGAGCCCGGAGTCCTTCGTCCCGCCCAGACCGTGGGCCATGACCACGACCGGCGCCCCGTCGGCGCTGTCGAGCACGTCGGATCCGGGAGTGAAGTGCCAGGCGTGGACCCTCTCGCCCCCGGAGGGGAAGGTCAGTGAACGCGGGTGCACGAGGCGTCCTCCTTCGATACCCGCCCGGCGCGGGCGATTCCGGCGGGCAGTTCGCGCGTCCGGATGTCGAACTCGTAGGCGAAATAGTCGAGTTGCTGCGTGTGCCGAGGGCGGTCGAGCATGTGCCCGGTGAACTTGCGCTGATCCTCGACGATGACGCGACGCATCTCGTCCTCGGACGGAAGGGCGTAGCGGCCGATCGCATAGGCCGCGATCAGTCGCGCCTGGCATTCGACGAACGGGAACAGAGTGGGCGTGGCCTGAGCGAAACCGGCGAACGTGAGGTCGGGGATGCCCGGCGCGAAGATCCGCTTGTACAGCGCGATGTGGTTGTCGGGTGCGCTGAGGAACTCCGGATCGAAGAACGGGAAGGTGATGTTGTACCCGGTCGCGTAGATGACGACGTCGAACTCCGCCGACGTTCCGTCCACGAAACGGACCGTGTGGTCGTCGAACCGTTCGATGTCGGGTTTCGCGACGATGTCGCCTGAGCCGAGACGGAGTGGCAGTTCGACCGACTGCGTGGGGTGCGCCTCGAAGAACTTGTGATTCGGGGTGGGCAGCCCGTACCGCTCGGGACGTCCCGACAGCAGCGGCTGGCCCCACTGCGCGACCTTCCGTTGCCACGACATCGGGATGTACGGAACGGTGCGGTAGAACTTGTCGGCCGGCCGGCCGGCGATGTACTTCGGGACGATCCACGCACTCGACCGCGTCGACAGCGTCACCTCGGTCTGCAGCGCCTTCGACGACAACTCCACGGCGATGTCGGCCGCGCTGTTGCCGAGCCCCACAACGAGAATGCGCTTGCCCGCGAAATCCATCGGGGTGCGCGGGTCGATGTAGTGGTGGGAGTGGAGCGACTCGCCGGCGAAGTGCCCGGGGAACTCCGGCACTCGGGGATCCCAGTGGTGACCGTTGGCGACGACGAGGAATTCGAACGCGCGTGTGCTGCCGTCCTCGAGGTCGAGTTCCCATCCGCCTTCGGGCCGCCGTCGTGCGTGCCGGACGCCGTTACGGAACTCGATGTTCCCCCGCAGTCCGAAGGCGTCGGTGTAGCCGTCGAGGTACTCCTTGATCTGCGTGTGGTGCGGGAAGTCGGGATAGGACTCCGGCATCGGGTAGTCCTTGAACGACAGCTGGTGCTTCGACGTGTCGATATGCAGCGAGCGGTACGCGCTGCTGTGGCCGTTGGGATTGCCGAAGGCCCAGTTGCCGCCCACACGGTCGGAGCTCTCGAAGCAGGTGTAGGGCACCCCGTAGTCGCACAGCATCTTTCCCGCGGTCAACCCGCTGATACCGGCGCCGATGACCGCGGTGGTAGGTGCCGACATGGTGTCCCTTCGACGCGGTGGTGCAGGTGATCGGAGCGACGACCTACAGTGACGACGGTCACAATGTAGAACACGTTCTCCTCCGTGTATACGGGACGTTCCGCTCGCCCCGTCGTCGCGTCGTAATTCGGTCCGCGAACCCGGTGCGTAGGTGTGATGGAACGCATACTCTGGGTGCACCTGCAGCATCGCGGGTGGTGATCGTCGCGCGCGTCGATCCCGTCCGCGCCGCACCGTTGCCGCCGCACGGCGGCTCGAGGAGGCCCGATGAACGCGGTTGTCGCTCCCGTCAAGCCCACGCGGCCCTATCCGCCGCGAGCGAAGTCCAAGGGGGCGGTCCTCCATGACCTGATCACCACCACGGACCCGAAGACGCTCGGGCTGATGTACATCTTCACCTCGTTCGCGTTCTTCCTGTTCGGTGGCCTGCTCGCCCTGTTGATGCGCGCGGAGCTCGCGGTGCCAGGCTTGCAGTTCCTGTCGAACGAGCAGTACAACCAGCTGTTCACCAACCACGGCGGCATCATGCTGCTGATGTACGCGACGCCGGTCGTGTTCGGATTCGCCAACTACATCCTGCCGCTGCAGATCGGTGCTCCCGACGTCGCTTTCCCGCGACTGAACGCCTTCAGTTACTGGCTGTTCCTGTTCGGAGCACTGACCGTGGCCTTCGCGTTCATCACTCCCGGCGGCGCCGCCGACTTCGGCTGGACGTCCTACATGCCGCTGGCCGACGAGATCCATTCACCCGGCATCGGCGGCAACCTGTGGTTCCTCGGCCTGATCGTCATGGGTCTGGGTACCATCCTCGGCGGCGTCAACATGATCACCACCGTGGTGTGCATGCGCGCACCGGGCATGACCATGTTCCGGATGCCCATCTTCACGTGGAACATCTTCATCACGATGATCCTCGTGCTCCTCGTCTTCCCTCTGCTTGCCGCCGCCTTCATGGGCGCCTTCGTGGACCGTGTGATCGGCGGCAACATCTACGACCCCGCCACCGGTGGGGTGATCCTTTTCCAGCACCTGTTCTGGTTCTTCGGTCACCCCGAGGTGTACGTCATCGCGCTGCCGTTCTTCGGCATCGTCTCGGAGATCTTCCCCGTCTTCTCCCGCAAGCCGATCTTCGGCTACAGCGGCCTCGTCTACGCAACCATCGCCATTGCCGCGCTGTCCATCGCCGTGTGGGCGCACCACATGTACGCCACCGGTGCGGTGCTGCTGCCGTACTTCGCGTTCATGACCTTCCTGATCGCCGTCCCGACCGGTGTGAAGTTCTTCAACTGGATCGGCACGATGTGGAAGGGCCAGATCACCTTCGAGACACCGATGCTCTTCGCGGTCGGCTTCATCGTGACCTTCCTCTTCGGTGGTCTGACCGGTGTCATCCTCGCGAGCCCGCCGCTGGACTTCCACCTGCACGACTCGTACTTCGTGGTGGCGCACTTCCACTACGTGCTCTTCGGCACCATCGTGTTCGCGACCTACGCCGGCATCTACTTCTGGTTCCCCAAGATGACCGGCAGGTTGATGGACGAGCAGCTCGGCCGCTGGCACTTCTGGCTGACCTTCATCGGCTTCCACACCACCTTCCTGGTGCAGCACTGGCTCGGTAACGAGGGCATGCCGCGTCGTTACGCCGACTACCTGCCCTCGGACGGGTTCACCACCCTGAACACGATCTCCACCATCGGTGCGTTCATCGTCGGTGCCTCGACGCTGCCGTTCGTGTGGAACGTTTTCAAGAGCTACCGCTACGGCCAGGTCGTCACGGTCGACGACCCGTGGGGTTACGGCAACTCGCTCGAGTGGGCGACGACCTGCCCGCCCCCGCGGCACAACTTCTACGAGCTGCCGCGGATCCGTTCGGAGCGTCCCGCCTTCGAGCTGCACTATCCCGACATGGTCGAGCGGATGCGTGCCGAGGCGCACGTGGGTCCGGGTAGCGACAAGCACGAGGTGAATGTGCTCGAGGGCGCCGACCGCACGCCGGGCGACATCCCCCGGGAGTGATCGACAGAGGTAGCTCCGCGCATCGAACGAACCCGCCGAGGGACGGAGTCGAGCGAACATGACCGCAGTCGAACCCGGCGGGAGCGTGCCCGCCGAGGTGGATGTCCTGATCGTCGGCGCCGGTATCTCCGGCATCGGCACGGCCTACCACCTGAAGACGAAGAGACCGGGGACGAGCTTCGCGATCGTCGAGGCACGCGACGCGCTCGGCGGCACATGGGACCTGTTCCGATATCCCGGTGTGCGCTCCGACTCCGACCTGCACACCCTCGGGTACGAGTTCAAGCCGTGGCGGAAGAAGCACGCGTACGCCGGAGGCGGCGAGATCCTCGGCTATCTCCACGAGACGGTGGACGAACACGGACTCCGTCCCTACCTGCACCTCGGGCACCGCGTCGTCGGTGCGTCCTTCTCGTCCGATACCGGCAGGTGGACGGTCACGCTCCTGCGCACGAGCGACGACACCACGCTCACGGTGACCTGCTCGGTCTTCTTCTCCGCGACCGGCTACTACGACTACGACGAGGGGTACAGCCCCGAGTTCGAAGGCAGCGACGACTTCCGCGGCACGATCGTCCATCCCCAGCACTGGCCCGAGGATCTCGACTGTGCGGGCAAGCGAGTCGTCGTCATCGGAAGCGGCGCCACCGCGGTGACGCTCATTCCGGCGCTGGCCGGCGTCGCCGAGCACGTGACGATGCTGCAGCGTTCCCCGTCCTACGTCCTGGGATGGCCGAAGGAGAACAAGGTCGCCAACGCGTTGCGACGCGCACTCCCGACATCAGCGGCCGACCGCGCCGTTCGTTCCCTGAGCATCCGCCTGCTGCACGAGATGTACCGGACGAGCCGGCGCGCGCCGAACCTCTTCCGCCGTCTCCTGCGCCTGCGGATGACGAGTGTGCTGCCCGACGACTATCCCGTCGACGTGCACTTCAATCCGTCGTACGACCCGTGGGATCAGCGTCTGTGCGTCGCGACCGACGGCGACCTCTTCCATGCCATCGCCACCGGCGAGGCATCGGTGGTCACCGATCGGATCGCCCGGTTCACACCCACGGGGATCGCCCTCGAATCGGGGCGCGAGATCGAGGCCGACGTCATCGTCACCGCGACCGGCCTGAAACTGGTGCCGTTCGGGAGGATCGAAGTCGACGTCGACGGCGTCCCGGTCGACTGGCACGAATGCGTCACCTACAAGGCGACGATGCTCACCGGCGTGCCGAACTTCGCCTTCGCGTTCGGCTACACCAACTCGTCGTGGACCCTCAAGGTCGACCTCACCGGCCATCATCTGTGCCGGTTGCTCGACCACATGGACGACCAGGGCTACGACGTCGTCACCCCGATCTGCGACGATCCGGCCGTCGGCGGAGGGCCGTTCTGGGATCTCACGTCGAACTATCTCCGGCGCTCGGCCGACGTGTTCCCCACATCCGGGGAGAGCGGCCCGTGGTCGATGGAGCAGAACTACTATCTCGACCGCAGACGGCTGCGCCGCGAACCGGTCGACGATCCCGCCCTGCGTTTCACGCGGGTGGCCGAGCCGGCGGGTTCATCGAGCCCAGCAGGTCGCCGGGAACCCCCACCACGAGTGCCCGGGCAGCGCTCGTCACCGCCGCAACGTCGCTGACGCCGAGAACCGTCAGCGACGCCGTCGCCAGCGCTTCGGGGAGCCCGGCATCGACGTCGCCGTCGTCGGCCCGCATGCCGATGACCGATTCGACGATCCGGAACGGCAGATGGGTGCGAGGATCGCCGTCGCCGACGATCTGCGCCGCCAGGATCCGGTAGCGCTCCATCAGGTGCCGACGTTCCTCCCGGAACCGATCGAACGGTTCGGTGCGAAGTTCCGGAAGGTGGTAGAGCGCACCGAGATTCCATCTGCCCGCGGACAACTGGGCCGTATCGAACCAGGCGAGCGCACACAGGCGCACCTCGGGCGGCAGCGCGGGGTCGAGATTGTCGTCGAAATCGAGGGTCGGTTCGACGGTGTCCTCGAGCAACGCCACGAGGATGTCGTTCTTCGTCGCGAAGTGGTTGTACAGCGATGCCTGCCGGATCCCCACCGCCTCGGCGATCGTGCGTGTCGACGTGGGGGAGAACCCGCGGGTGGTGAACAGCTCCGCAGCGGCGTCGAGGATCTCGGCACGCGCGGTCGGCCCGGGCCGTCGCGGGGCGTGGAGGCGGGGGCGTCCTGGTCCTGCATGGGTCACCCCTCCACTGTGACACGACGAAAGGTGCTGCAGCATCACGGTCTTCGTGCGTGAAGTTTTCGTCACACGTACGAAACACGCGTCACGGACTCGTTACGCCGTGGACATTCCCCGAAGATGCGCAATGGGAAAACTGTCGATCGACAGTTTCCCCGGACCGCCGATCGGAGCACCATGACCGAGACCCTCGCGACCGCCACCACGCACGCTGCTCGCGCCCATGCCCGAGCGCAGGCAGGAACCGTCACCGACGCCATGCCGATCGTCCCGGCATCGTCGTGGCCGGCTCCGCCCAGCGGTCGCGCAGCGTCGATGACCTGGGCCGAGACCGTCCCCGGTGGCCGCTACACCAGCAAAGTCCTCGCCCGCGGCACCCGCCTGCGCCTGCGGGACGTCCACGGCACCGCCTGCGCCAACATCCTGCTGTTCCGCGCCGACGCCCCGCACGAGCGGCTCAACGTCGCCGACACGGTGAAGGTGCCGTGGCAGGCCTATCTCGGTGTCGGGCACCCACTGCTCTCCGATCAGGGCCGCGTCCTCGCCACGATCGTCGCCGACACCTCCGGACGCCACGACGCGCTGTGCGGCACCACTCATGTCGCGGGGAACACTGCGAAATACGGTGAGGGATCGCTTCATTCGAGCTCTCCTGCGGGTCGCGAACTGTTCACGGTCGCCGCCGCCAAGCACGACCTGCAACCGCGCGACCTGCCGCCCTCACTGTCCTTCTTCCACGGTGTCCGCGTCGAGGAGGACGGCAGCCTCGTCAGCACCGGCAACGCCGGTCCCGGTGCCGCCGTCGACCTGCTGATCCACCTGCCGGTGATCGCCCTGATCGCGAACACCGCACACCCGCTCGACCCGAATCCCGAGTTCACCACCGGCAGCCTCGAAGTCCTCGCCTGGCGAGCACCCGGCGAACTGAACTCGCTGCCGAACACCGACCCCGAGTACCAGCGCGCCGTGCTCAACACCGACGACGCCTGGGCCGCCGCCACGTCCGAAACGGAGATCCGCCGATGACCATCACCGCCGACACCGCAGACCTCGCCCTCGTTCCCGGTCGCGTCGTCCTCGACGAGATCGTCGGACTCCGCGGCCCGTGGTCGGCCGTCGTCGCCGCCGGCGACGTACTCACCATCGTCGACCTGCACGGCAACCAGGCGGTCGACACCCTCGTCTACGACGCAGCCGACCACACCCGCCGCTACAGTGCCGCTGCCACCGTGGCCGCCCAGCAGAACCTCTTCCTCTCCACCGGTTCGGTGTTGCGCGACGCCGACGGTGAGCCGCTGATGACGCTCGTCGCCGACGAGGTGGGCAACCACGACACCGTCGGCGGTGCCTGCTCGCAGGAGTCCAACACCCTGCGCTACGGCCACCACACCAAGCACCAGCACGCCTGCGTCGAGAACTTCCTCATCGAAGGCGCCAAGTGGGGACTGGGCAAGCGCGACCTCGTCTCCAACATCAACTTCTTCATGAACGTGCCGGTCGAGGCCGACGGCACCCTCGGCATCGTCGACGGCCTGTCCGCACCCGGCAAGCGACTCGCGATCCGCGCCGAGCGCGACGTGCTCGTCCTCGTCTCCAACTGCCCTCAGATCAACAACCCGTGCAACGGCTTCGACCCCACGCCGGTCCGCATGATCGTCACCCGCGGGGAGTGAGGAAGCCATGACCACCAAGATCACCGTCGAACGCCCCGGGATGCTCACCACCGTCCAGGACTATCCCGGACGCACCGGTTACTGGCAGATCGGTGTGCCGCCCTCGGGCCCCATGGACGACCTGTCGTTCCGCCTCGGCAACGTCGCGCTCGGCAACGACGAGGGCGCCCCTGGCCTCGAGACCGCCATGGCCGGCCCCGCCCTGCGGTTCACGGAGGAGACCGAGGTGTGCGTGACGGGTGCGCCCGTCACCGTGCGCGTCGACGGGGCCGCCGTCCCGCAGTGGCGCCCGGTCACCGTCCCGGCGGGCGGCCTGCTCGACGTCGGAGCTGTCTCCGGGCCGGGCCTGCGCGTCTACGTCCTCGTTCGCGGTGGTCTCGACGTCCCCGAATTCCTCGGCAGCGCATCGACCTTCACGCTCGGCACGTTCGGCGGTCACGAGGGTCGCACGCTGCGCGAGGGTGACGTCCTCGTCGTGGGGGAGAACGCTCCCGGTACGAGCGCGCCGGTCCCGTCCGAGCACGTGCCCGCACTGAGCACGCGCTG
This sequence comes from Rhodococcus sp. PD04, assembly GCF_035918275.1. Lineage (NCBI taxonomy): Bacteria > Bacillati > Actinomycetota > Actinomycetes > Mycobacteriales > Nocardiaceae > Rhodococcus > Rhodococcus sp. PD04. The sequence goes on from NZ_CP142143.1 coordinate 1,550,514, forward strand.
GGAGATCGCGGTCACCGAAGGTCCGCACGGCGCACCGGAATTCTTCACCCGCGCCGACATCGACGGCCTCTACGCCACCGACTACGAGGTGCACTTCAACTCCGACCGCACCGGCGTGCGGCTCATCGGCCCCAAGCCCGAATGGGCGCGCACCGACGGCGGCGAGGCGGGCCTGCACCCGTCGAACATCCACGACAACGCCTACTCCGTCGGCGCACTCGACTTCACCGGCGACACCCCGATCCTGCTCGGCCCCGACGGTCCCAGCCTCGGCGGGTTCGTGTGCCCGGTGACCGTCGTGGCCGCCGACCGTTGGAAGCTCGGCCAGCTCGCTCCCGGCAACACGGTCCGGTTCGTGCCCGTGAAGTCGCAGCACACCGCCTCCCGTCGCGAACTCGGCGTCGCGCGTCGCGCCGGACTGTCGCTGGTCACCTCGGCCGGTGGCGACGGTGACGACGGAGTGCTCACCCGCCGCGACGGCCACACCGCCGTCACGTATCGCCGCAGCGGCGACGACAACGTCCTCGTCGAGTACGGCGACATGACCCTCGACCTGGCGCTGCGGGCCCGTGTGCACGCACTGCATCAGCGTCTCGAGGCCGACCGCCCCGCGGGCCTGCTCGAACTCACCCCGGGCATCCGGTCGCTGCAGGTCAAGGTGGACCCCGATGTGCTGTCCGTGCCGACCCTGCTCGGTCTGCTCGGCGAAGTCGAGGACACCATCGGCGACAGTGACGAACTCGAGGTCCCCAGCCGCCAGGTGCGACTCCCGCTGTCCTGGGACGACCCGGCGACCCGCGAGGCAATCCAGCGCTACATGCACGGCGTGCGCTCCGACGCCCCGTGGTGCCCGTGGAACATCGAGTTCATCCGCCGCATGAACGGCCTCGACACCGTCGCCGATGTCTTCGACACCGTCTTCGCCGCCGACTACATGGTCCTCGGCCTCGGTGACGTCTACCTCGGCGCCCCGGTCGCGACGCCGCTCGACCCGCGGCACCGTCTCGTCACCACCAAGTACAACCCTGCCCGCACCTGGACCCCCGAGAACGCCGTGGGCATCGGCGGCGCCTACCTGTGCATCTACGGCATGGAAGGCCCCGGCGGCTACCAGTTCGTCGGCCGCACCACCCAGGTGTGGAACCACCGGCACCCGCAGCCGGCCGGCCCGTTCGAGGACGGCACCCCGTGGCTGCTGCGCTTCTTCGACCGCATCTCGTGGTACCCCGTCGACCCCGACGAACTGCTCGATCTGCGAGCGGATCTCGCTGCGGGTCGCGGTGGGGGAGTGGAGATCACCGACGGCACCTTCTCCCTGGCCGAGCACCGGAAGTTCCTCGCGGACAACGCTGCTTCGATCGGCGAGTTCCAGGCGACGCAGTCCGTCGCCTTCGGTCAGGAGCGCGCGCGGTGGAAGGCGAACGGTGTCTGACGGGAATCGTGCCGAAAACCGTTGATCCGAAGTACATCTGACCGAAGAGATCTTTACAGCGACGTCACATCGGGTGCGTAAGGTTCCCTGTGAACGGTGTTCGTCACCCCGTCGCCTCGCCGGGGCCGAGATCATTCGGCTCGGCCCCGCACAAGCCCTCTACTCGCTCGGACGCGAAGCACAACGAAGCGCTCCTGCCGTCTGACCCTCTCCTTACGGAGCTGCCATGATCATCACCGGTGTCGCCGTGTGCCTCGTCGTCCTTCTCGGGGCCGGCTTCTACTCCACCCGCAAGGTCCGCGGGGAGGCCGGGAACTTCCTCCTCGCCGGCCGTTCCCTGAGTGCCCCCGTCCTGGCCGTCCTGCTCATGTCCCAGGTCGTCGACTCCAACGCGACGCTCGGATCCGCCGACCTCGCCGCAGGATTCGGCTTCTGGGCGGGCGCGGCGATGCCGCTCGGCATGGCCGTCAGCATCCTGCTCGTCGGAGTGTTCTTCGCGAAACGTCTGCGCGCCACCGGCGTCGTGACGCTGCCCGAGTTCTTCGCGCGCCGCTTCGGCCGCGGCACCGAGATCACCGCCTCGGCGCTCACCGTCGGCAGCTTCGGCATCCTGCTCGCCGGCAACCTCGTCGCCCTCGGGTACCTGCTGCAGTACTTCCTCGGCCTGAACTACACGGCCGCGGTGCTGGTGATCATCCCGTTCGTGCTCGCCTACACCATGGCCGGTGGCATGTTCGCCAGCGTCTACACCGGTCTCGTGCAGTTCGCCGTCATGGCGGTCGGCATCGTCTCGCTCCTCGCCTGGACGGCCTTCGGGCCCGGCTTCACGCACGGCGAGGGCCTGGGCATCGGCGATATCGGTCAGCTCACCGATCCGGCGCAGGGGGCCGCGATCAACTGGGCGACCATCACCGCCCTCGGTCTCGGCAACCTCGTCGCCATCGACTTGATGCAGCGCGTCTTCTCCGCCAAGTCCCCGGCCGCTGCCCAGCGTGCCTGTTTCGGTGCGGCGACCGGCATCCTCGTCCTGTGCGTGCCGCTGTCCTTCGTGGCCCTCGCTGCGGTGTCCATCGTCGGCGACACGGCGGGTGCGCCGATCCTCTACGTCCTGCTCGGTGAGTACACCCCGAAGGTGCTGTCGGTCCTGGTGCTGTCCGGTCTGGTGACGGCCTCGCTGACCACCATCAGCGGCGTGCTGCTGTCCACCGCAACGGTTCTGGTGCGCAACGTCCTCCGGGTCGGTGGCGAGAACGCCGCGATGTCGTCGGACGTCATGAAGGCCACCCGCCTGCTCATGCTCCCGATGGCAGCCTTCGGTGCCCTCGTCGCCCTGCGGGTCCCGCAGACCGGCATCCTGCTCACCCTCACCTTCGACCTGCTGCTCGCCTCGCTGGTCGTGCCGTTCATCCTCGGACTGTTCTGGTCGCGCGGTGACGGCCGCGCCGTGGCCGTCGCGGCGATCGCCGGCATCACGGTGCGCGCCGGCTTCTTCGTCCTCACCCCGACGATCTACGGCGTCGACAACACCCTGCTGTACATCCCGAACTCTCTGGTCACTTCGAGCGTCGACGGCTGGACGACCTTCCTCGGCTTCCTGGTCTCGCTGGTCGCATACGTGACCGTCGCGCTGGTGCGCCGTCCGGTCCCGACGATCACGGTGCCGGAACCCGTCGTCGTCCCCGCGAAGCAGCCGGTCGCGGTGTAGTTCGCGCGCCGAACCGGGGCTTGCTACCGCAACACGCGGGGCGAGCCCCGGTTCAGCGCGTCAGCTTCGCAGCGCGACGCGCAGCCTGCCGGAGTCTCTCCGCCACGACGTCGAACCGCTCCAATTCCGCCCAGGTCCAGCGCACCACTTCGTAGCCTGCGTCGCGGATCGCGTCCTGCCGGAGCTTCTCGTCGAACACATCGCGCGGATCGGAATACTTGATCCGCCCGTCGAACTCGCCGACGACGCCGTTCTCCCAGAAGAAGTCGACGCGGTAGCGTCGCCCGTTTCCGCCCACGATCTCGTACTGGAGGATCGGTCGCGGCAGTCCTGCTTCCGCAATGCGTAGACGCGACAGCGATTCGCCCGCACTCTCGCTGCGACCGTCCAGGAACGGCACCACCGTGCGGGCGCGGGCGAGTCCGTGGCGAGTGCGGGCATCGACCAGCTCGCGTGAAACCTGTTCACGCATTCCGGGATGCAGACGAAGCGCGGAATCACCGGCAATGACGGCCTGCTCCTTCGGGAGCGTGCGTGCAAGGTCGACGACGGTCCGTGCGACCGAGGTGACGGACACTCCGTCGACGACCGCCACGTCACCGAGTTCGGTCGGATGCACATGGATCTGAGAAGTGACGCGACCGCGCCGCGTAGCGGGCCGGGAGATGTGGACGAGATCGAGCGGGACATCCCAGAGTTCGAGGCCGTGCAGGGCTGCAGCCGACGTGTGGCTGAGTGCTTCTTCGGGGCCGAGGGTCGCTCCGACATGTCGGGCACGGACACGGTGGACGCCAACCGGCCCGAGGGCGTCGACGTCGCAACGGTGCAGATAGCAGCCGCGCCCGACCCGTACGAGTGCGCCGGTGCGAACGGCAGTGCGGATGTCGGTGTCCGAGAGACCCGCGACGGTGAGCGAGGTGTTGGTGAGGATGTTCGGATCTGTCACGACGACGATCCTGCGCGGGACGACACCCACCGAACCCGCCACGACCTCCCGATCCGGCGCACCTGTGGATCGATCGTGGGGTTGGGGACAAACCGGAGTTCGAAGGGCGTCGACGCGCCGAACCGAGGTTCGCGCGTGCTACAGCGGCGGCGAATCCCGGTTCGGCGCGTTTTTCTACTTCTCGAAGACGATGTCCTCGATGAGCGTGTGCTGCTCCACCGCGGAGGGTGCCTGCATGCCCGGCGCCTGGTCGTCCGAGTGCGACGCCTTGAACGAGTCCGAACGCAGCCATGCGAGGAAGTCGTCCTTGGAATCGAACTCCATGGTGGACACATAGGGCAGGCCGTCGGCTGCGGGACGCATCAGCGTCGTGCGGTTGAGGCCCGGCACTCCGTCGAGCGTCGAACGCATGCTCTCGACGAAGACCTTTTCGAATGCTTCGGTGGTGTCGGCAGGAACGTCGATGCGGTTGGTGATGACGTACACGGTGACCCTTTCTGAGAAGTCGTGGCGGACCCGGGAGCCCTCGGAAATTATAACGACACCCTGTCGAGAACCTGCGGTCCGTGCCCGCTCACGATGCGCGGACCGGTGAAGCCACCCCGACCGACATCTCCCAGAACTGCGCGTAGCGACCGCCGCGACGCACCAGTTCGTCGTGGGTTCCCTGCTCGACGATCCGTCCCCGGTCCAGGAACACGATCCGGTCGGCGTCGCGCACGCTGTGCAACCGATGCGCGACCATCAGCACCGTCCGTCCCGCCGTGAGCCGCTCCAGGCCGGCGCGGACGACCGCCTCGTTCTCCGGGTCCAGGGCGGACGTCGTCTCGTCCAACAGGACGATCGGCGCGTCCTTGAGCAGTGCTCGCGCGATCGACACCCGCTGCCGTTCCCCGCCGGACAACATCGCGCCGCCTTCACCGACCCGCGACGACCAGCCGTCGGGTAGGCGTTCGATCACCTCGTCCAACCCTGCGGCACCACCGGCGGCGCGCACCTCGTCGTCGGTCGCATCCGCACGTCCGAGCCGCACGTTCTCCTCGAGGGTCTCATCGAACAGGTAGACGTCCTGGAAGACCACCGCGATCTGCGACATCAGCACGTCGGTCGCGATGTCCCGCACGTCCACTCCGCCGATCCGCACGGACCCCGCATCCACGTCGTGGAATCGTGCGAGCAGTTGCAGCAGCGTGCTCTTCCCGGCGCCGGACGGCCCGACCACCGCGAACCGTCGGCCCTGCGGCACCGCCAACGACAACCCGTCGATCACCGTACGACCGTCCCGCCGGAAGGCCACGGAGTCGAACTCGATGTCGTGACCGTGCGGTCGCATCGGACGAGCCGGCTCGGGGAGGGGAGGGGTGCTCAGGAAGGCGTCGAGTCGTGTCAGTTCGCCGCGGGCGGCGCGCAGCTTTCCGCCGATCTCCGACAGTGACAACAACGGTTCGGCGCAGCGACCTGCGAGGACGACGAGTGCCAACATGTCCGGCACCGCGAGACTCCCGCCGATCGCAAGGTAGGTGCCCAGTGCCAGCAGCGCGGTGAACGCCGCCTGCACGGTGACCGTCGTGCCGACGATGCCCGGCACGGCCGCGAGCGTCGAACGTCGCGAAGCACGCCGGATACCGTCGAGCGAGTCATCGAGCAACCGGAAGCGTTCGGCGGTTCGCCCGCCCGCGCGTAGGACAGGCTGTGCCTGAAAATATTCGACGACGCGAGCGGTGGCCTCGTGATCGCGTGCGGCGCGTTCGATATCGGTCGCCGCGGTGGTGCGCGCCGACCACATCTGCACCGCGGTCACCACGGGGATCGCCGCGGCGGCCGCCAGGCCCATCCGCAGGTCGTAGGCGGTCATCACCACCACGATGGTCAGTGGGGTCAGGCACGCCGAGACGAACGGCGCGAGCATGTGGGCGATCACGCTCATCGATTGCAGGACACCGCGACTCGCCGTCGCCGACAGTTCGCCGACCCGGTCGGCGCGATACCAGCCGAGCGGCAACCGTACGAGTTGGTCGCCCAGTCGGTGATAGACGCCGCGCAGCAGGGAGGTACCGACGCGGAAGCTCGACAGGTCGCTGACGTAGCGCAGCACCGCGTAGACGGCGACCGACGCTCCGAATCCGATCAGCCAGGGTCCGATGTCCGAGGGGGTGTCCCCGAACAGGATGCGCAGCACCGGGACGAGGAAGGCGTACGACAACCCCTCGGCGATCGCGCATCCCACCATGAGCGCAAGAGTCCGGCGCAGCGGGCCGGCGTGTTCGCGTCCGAGTGTGCGGAACAGTGTGGTGATCATCGTGCTCTGCTTCCTTGCAGGTCGGAACCGACGGATGGGTACAGGGAGCCATTACGGACGAGAACGTCCTCCGGTGATCCCTGTTCGACGATTGCCCCGTCCTCGAGAACCACGACCGTGTCCGCCCCGGTGATCGTCTCCGAGCGGTGCGTGACGGTCAGGATGGTCCGGTTGCCGCGCAGACGGGCGAGGGCGGCGTGGATCGCACCTTCGGTCCGGGGATCGGCGAAGGCCGTCGCCTCGTCGAGCACCAGCACCGGTGCATCGGTGAGCAGTGCCCGAGCGAGCGACAGGCGTTGTCTCTCCCCGCCGGACAGTTCGACCTCCTCGCCGAGGATCGTGTCGTATCCGTGGGGCAGTTCGACGATCCGTTCGTGGATGTCGGCCGCAACGGCTGCGCGGACCACGTCGTCGCGGTCGGCGTGGGGCACGGCCAGGGCGATGTTGTCGGCGATCGACGCGCGCAGCAGGCGAACGTCCTGGAAGACACACGAGATCGTGCGGTAGAGCGTCCTGCTTCCGACCTCCCGCAGGTCGACGCCACCGAGGGTGATCGTGCCGTGGGTCGGGTCGAAGAAGCGCAGCAACAGTTTCGCCAGGGTGGACTTCCCGCTGCCGGACGGACCCACCAGCGCGGTGACCGTCCCCGGTTCCAGGGTCAGGTCGATGCCCCGGAGGACCTCGTGCGCATCCGGATAGCCGAACCGGACGTCGTGCAGGTCGATCCGGTGCCCGGTCGGCGTAACCGGCCGCTCGGGTTCCGGCACCGGTGGCACGTCCAGCACCTCCCGGATCCGCTCGACGGCGCGCCGGGCGGCCAGGATGTCGTCGAATCCGTGGCCCAACGCCGCGATCGGGGCGGTCAGCCCCACGCCGAGGAGCACGAAGGGCAGCAGATCCGCCGCGGGCATACTGCCGCCCGTGATCAGGATGGAACCGCCGATCAACACGGTCAGGAGCACGAACGGCGGTGAGAGGGCGAGTTGCATTCCCGCTGCCACGCCGGACACGCCGCGGACCCATCGGGTGAAGGTCGAGACGAAATCGTCTGCCGCCGAGACGAATCTGTTCCGGGACCGGCGGGCGTTCCCGAAGACCTTCACGACCGAGATGCCGTTCACGAATTCGACGACCACATCGGCGATGCGTCCCATCGCTTCGTCGAACTCCTCCTGCTCCCGGCGTCGGGTCGCCGTGGACAGCAGGGGAACCAGCGACATGGCCAGGACGATCGGGATCATGGTGATCAGCGTCAGCCGCCAGTCGACGGTGAACAGGTAGACCGCCGACACGGCCGGAACGAGGAAGGCGTTGACCATCTCGCCGGGCGTGTGCGCGATGAACGGGTGCACGGCGGAGACGTCGTCGCCGACGACCTTCGCGAGTTCGCCGGTCCGGCGGCGGGAGAACCAGCCGATCGGGACCCGGCCGAGGTGACGTGCGAGTTCGCGGCGGAACGCCAACTGCACGGAGCCGTCGAGGCCGTGTGCGAGTCCGGATCCGATCGATGTCAGGACGAGCCGGGCGAAGAGTCCGAGTGCGCCGACAGCGACGGCGGTCCACGCGCGGGACTGGTCGACCGGTCCCGGCGCGAGGAGGGTTCGGCCGACCTCGGCGACGGCGAGAAGTGGAACGAGACCCGCGATACCGCCCGCGGCCTGTAGGGCAACGCTCGCGGTGAACCTGCCGACGAACGGCCGTAGCAGCGACGACAGTGTTCGCCGCGATGCCGAGTCCCTTTCGGAGAAGGATGTTTCGGTGGATGTCATGATGTCCGCGCTTTCGTCGGTCTTCGGTTCGGGGCGACGTCGCCGGTAGGCTCGGCGGGCGCGCCGGTCCGGGGGAGAACGGTGAATGCGATCACGGCAGCGACGACGAGAAGCACTGCACCGAAGGCGAATCCGAGTGCGTAGCCACTGTTCATGCTCTCGGGCGTCGCGAGCGTACCGATGCGGTGGTGTGCAGCGGTACCGAGAACGGCGAGTCCGAGCGACGCGCCGATCTGCCGCGACGTGTTGAGAAGTCCGGAGGCCGTGCCCATCTCGTGTGTGGCCACCCCCGAAGTTGCGACCGATACCACCGGACCGAGGCAGAGTCCGAAACCGATGCCGACGACGACGGCCGGTCCCAGAACGTCGGTGACGAACGATCCGTCGGCGCTGATCAGACCGAACCATGCGAACCCGGACGCGCTGACGAGTCCACCGGCCACGAGGAGTGTGCGTGCTGCCACGCGGTAGCCGAGCTTGACGGCGACCACCGATCCGGCGATCACGCCCACGGCCACCGGCAGGGTCATCAACCCCGTGGCGGCCGGGCTGTTGCCGAGCACCTGCTGCAGATACAGCGAGACGAAATAGAACGCCGACCCGATGGTGGCGCCCACCAGCAGGTTGAAGGCGTTCGCCCCGCTCACCGACCGATTGGTGAAGAGGCCGAGCGGGATCAACGGGTCGCGGCGGGTGGTCCGCTCGACGTGGACGAACACCACCAGGAGGGCGATCGCCGCGGCGAGGGTGACCAGCGTGATCGTCGAGGTCCACCCGTGGTGGTCGGTGCGTACGAGTGCGAACACCAGGGCTGTCGTTCCTGCGGTGCCGAGAATCGCGCCGAGCACGTCCGGGCGACCGCGCCGCGCGGGTACTCCGTCGGCTCCCACGCCCAGACAGGTCAGTGCGAGTGCTGCAGCCGCCATGGGCACGTTGACGAACATGACCCACCGCCACCCGGCGTATTCGGTGAGGACGCCGCCGAGGACGAGACCGAAGGCGGCACCTCCGGCGTTCATGGCGCTCCATATCCCGAAGGCACGGACCCTGGCGCGACCCTCGGAGAAGGTCGACGACAGCAGTGCCAACGCGGCCGGCGCGAGGGCCGCAGCCCCGACACCCTGCATCGCTCGTGCGGCGACGAGGTGGCCGGGTACCGCAGCGAACCCGCCGAGCAGCGAGGCGAGGCCGAACACGCCCAGTCCTACGAGGAGAGTGCGCTTGTGCCCGTAGAGATCGGCCGCGCGTCCTCCGAGGAGGAGCAGACCGCCGAAGAACAGTGCGTAGGCGTGGATCACCCACGTCGCGCCCACCGGATCGAAGTGCAACCCCTCGGTGATCCGGGGGAGTCCGATGTTCGCAACGGACAGATCCAGCGACACCATGAACTGCACCGTTGCGACGGCTGCAAGGGTGTATCCGGGCCTCGTTGCGTCAGTCATGCCGGTCGGCCCTTTCGGTCGGGGGCAGGACCCAGGCGGCCATGACCGCGGTGATCCCCGGCAGCAGTGGGATCACCAGCAGGGTGACGCCCAGCCACAGCGGGACGATCGGGTCGTAGTGTTCGCCCGCGTATCCGACGTCGAACAGCAGCACGCACGTTCCGACCACGAACAGTGTCGTCACCACCGCGCGGACTGCGACGTCCTTCTTCGCGCTCCACAGCGCGCCGAGCCAACCGGCCAGGCCGAGGACGCCCACGATCACGAGGTACCCGGCGATCGCGTTCCGGTCGAGGTTCACATTGTCGGGTCCCCATTCGGGATATGCGTTCTGTACGTGTTGTTCGATCGATCCGATCATCCACACGTCCAGCAGTGGGAGTGCGATGCAGAGGATCTGCAGGCACGCGCCGATCGTGAGGGCCTGGACAAGGTTGGGCCGGCGTTTCGTCGTACGAATCTCGGTATGGACGGTCATGCCGGACTCCTCTCTTACGGTGTATGACTTACGTCGGCGATGCTAGTCTTACGGCGTAAGAGTGGTCAAGGAGGTTTCGTGGGACCGACGCGCGCACAAGGTCGACATGCCGGGCTGACCCGGCAACAGGTGCTACATGCAGCGGTGCAGATGGTCGACCGGGACGGTGCGGCCGCGCTGTCGATGCGGAAGCTGGCACGTGAGCTGGACGTGGAAGCGATGACGCTGTACCACCACGTGAAGAACAAACAGGGACTCGAGGACGCCATCGTCCAGTACGTGATGGACGAAGCGCTCACCGGAGCCGAGACCGACGCTCCGTGGCGGGCAGTCCTCGAGGGCTACGGCCGTGCCTTCCATCGCGGCTTGCTCGCGCACCCCGGGGCAGTACCGTTCTTTGCGTCCCGCCCGGCGGTCACCCCGGGCAACGCCATGCACCTGGAGAAGATGCTCGAGGTGTTGCGGGACGCCGGATTCACGCCGCAGGATGCGCTCCTCGTGATCCAGACACTGGCTGCCATCGTGCTGGGCCAGCACAGCGCACCACCGGCAAACGACGGCGATCCGGGCATCGATACCGAAGCCCTCGCCGAGTTCCCGTTGTTCGCCGAAGCGATGGGGTTCGGTGTGCCGTCCGTGGAGGCGCGGGTGGAGTTCGCGCTGCAGGCGTTCATCGCCGGGTTGGAGGAACCGAGCAGCGCCGCAATATAGTTCGCGCGCCGAACCGGGGTTCGCTACCGCAACACGCGGGGCGAGCTCCGGTTCGGCGCGTCGGCTTCGTGACGTGGCCACACTCGGCACAGAGTTGTCTGGGATGGGAACCGCGACGTAGGAGGATCGAACGGCTCAGGCGCCGGGGCGACTCGCGACCACAGCGTCCTTGGTTGTGGGATTGCTGATCGTCGGATCCGGGCTCCAGCCGAGGATCGGCGGCACGAAGACGCACTCCAGCGGCCCTGCCGAACCCGGATCGAGCGCGTCGAGGACGAACCATGCCGCGTTCGGGTCGTTGACGATGCCGGCATGTTCGACGAAGTCGTTCGCGCAGTGGTCCTGCAGCACGATGTTTGTCGCGTTGGGCGCCTCGCGGTAGCCACTGGTGTGCGGGAGGACGATCTCCTCGTAGCGGGTCATGATGTTCGTGTACGTCACCTCGTCGGCGTAGACGCCGGCCTCCTGGATTGTGTGGATCCAATCCGATCCGGCAAGGACCTGCGGGCACGCACCGCATCCGACGAAGTGGGCGAGATTCTCCACGTCCTGCCGCACACCGACGTGCTCGAACAGTTCGAACGACGCCGCGAGCAGGAAGGCGTGGCTGCCCTCGTAGACCGGTCCGAGCGAAATGTAATCGTCGACCTTCTCGTTGCCGCCGAGGAACTTCACGTACCAGACGGGCATCAGGGTGCCCTGCGAGTGACCCACGAGGTCGACCTTCTCCGCGCCGGTCGCGACAAGGACCTCGTCGACGAAATCGGAGAGCTGCTGTGCGCTGTCCTCCATCGGCAGCAGCCCACCGACGGAATTCAACGGCCAGGGGAGGTCGGCATGGTTGCCGTAAGTGAGAGCGAAGACGCAATAGCCCTCGTTCGCGAGAAGAGGCCCGAGATACGACCAGTTGTTGTGCCGGTTGAGCACCGTGCCGTGGACGAGCACGACGGGATCCGGGTGTTCCTCCGACGGGACGCAGTCCCAGTCGTTCGTGCCGACCGCGCTTCCGTTCGGGTCGCCGAACTCGTGGGCGAAGCCGTCCAGGAACGTCTTTCCGACGGGCAGGGGAGGAGCGGGCTCCTCCGCGGCTGCCGTTCCCGCCCCGACCACAGTGAAGGCGACCGCGAGTGCCGCGGCGGCCCATGAACGTATCTGCATTCCCATCCCCCCGAAGTATGTGGATGGGCAAGGAAGTTAACAGAAATTCGTCCTACTGGGGGAGCGTGGTTCCCGCGAGCGTCAGCCCTCGGTGTCTTCCGGGGAGCGCGCGGACTCCACTGCAGCAGTCATGGAGCCGAGGAACTCCCGCACGACCTCCAGTTGCGGCTCGGAGAAGGACTCGAGCGCGGCGGAGGCCCGGGCGAAGAGCGGGCCGAAGAAATCCCAACCGAGTTTCTCGGCGGCCGGGGTCACGCGCAGGATCACGCGTCGCCGGTCGTCGCTGTCGCGATCCCGCCTCACGTGGCCGGCCCGTTCGAGCCTGTCGACGAGTGCGGTGACCGATGCCGTGTTGAGCCGCAGGTGCTCGGCGAGCCAGCCGGGTGTCGCGATCTCCCCGGCCCGCTCCCGGTCGAGAAGTCCGATCAGTGCTCGCAGATCGGTGGGGTGCAGCGCGTGTTTCTGTGCGAATTCGGCGCCGAGCAGATCGAGTTGCACCGTGAGCGCGCGCAACCGGTGGATCATGTCGAGTCTGCCGTCGTCCGTCATGTCACCTCCGCCTCTCGACAGACTCTACTCGCCCACCTAGTATCTCGATCATCGAGATATTCGACGGTGGAGGTTCCGATGCTCCGGTCACCACGCAGATCGTTCGACGAGTCCGACGAGGGCCGCGCCTTCCACGCCGCGTACGACGCACTTCTCGCGAAATGGCCGCACGGCACCGTGATCCACGATCTCGACTCCCGTTTCGGCACCACCCGCGTCACCGAGTACGGCCCGCCCGGCGCACCGCCGGTCCTGCTCCTCCCGGGCGCCGGCGCCACGTCGATGGTCTGGTTCGCCAACGCCGCGGCACTGGGGGAGGCTCACCGGCTACTGGCCGTCGACATCATCGGCGACGTCGGACGCAGCGTCACCGGCGGTGATCCCGTCCGCAGCGTCGACGATCTGCTCGAATGGCTCGGCTCCGTCGCCGATGCCCTCGGAGTGACGCGGTTTGCGGTCGTCGGTCACTCGTACGGCGCGATGATCGCGCTCGCGGCAGCCGTTCGCGCACCCCACCGGGTCGACCGGCTCGTGCTGCTCGATCCCAACTCGTGCTTCGCCGGGATGCGGCCCGGATACCTCCTGCGGGCGCTTCCCGTCCTCCTGCGGCCCACGGCCGCCCGCGAACGGGCATTTCTCGGGTGGGAAACCCGAGGGGCACAACTCGATCCCGACTGGATCACCTTGATGGCGCTCGGCGCGGAGCATTTCCCGACCGCGAAGACGATCGTGCCCCGGCGGCCGTCACCCGAAGAGCTTGGGCGGTGCACGGCCGAGACCACGGTGGTGCTCGCGCCGTTCGGGCGCGTCCACGACCCCGACGAGGTGGGCCGCGCAGCGCGGAAGGCGCTCCCGTCCTGCCGGGTCGTCACCCTCACCGCCGGTACCCATCACACCCTGCCGATGTCCCCGAGCGACGAGATCGACACCGTGCTACGGGATGCGCTGGGGACCGGTGCTCCCGCCGATCGGAATTGTGATCCAGATCACCGATGAATGTCGGATTGTTCGTTTCCGCAGGTCACCACGTAGTAACGGACTGTTCGCCGCAGGTTCGGGGTCTCGATGTGAGCCGGAAGTCGTGGAGCCGTAGAAACACACTCGCTACGGTTGAAGGCGACGAAGTGCCCCGAAACGGGCGAATGGAAGTGAGAGATCATGGGCAGTTCTCCGGCCCCTGAGCGAATTGCCGAATACCCCAGACCTTCGCACACGCTGCTCCATCTCACCGACACCCATCTCGTCGGTGGAGACGAACTCCTCTACGGCACCGTCGACGCCGACACCCGCCTCGGGCTGATCCTCGACGACATCCGTGCCTCCCGGGTCCGACCCGACGCCCTGGTGTTCACCGGCGACCTCGCCGATCGCGGCCAGCCCGATGCCTACCGCAAGCTCCGCGGACTCGTCGAACCACTGGCCGCAGCACTCGACGCCGAGATCGTGTGGGCGATGGGCAACCACGACGACCGCGCGACCTTCCGTGAAGAGCTGCTCGACGAAGCGCCCCTCGGCGCACCGATCGACGCCGTCCACGCCGTGGGCGGACTTCGGATCGTCAGCCTCGACACCTCGGTCCCGGGCCACCACCACGGTGAGGTGACCGACGACCAGCTCGCCTGGCTGGCCGACGAACTCGCGACACCCTCGCCTTTCGGTACCGTTCTCGCACTGCATCATCCGCCCGTGCCGAGCGTGTTCGACATGGCCGTCCTCGTCGAACTGCGCGACCAGGCCGGTCTGGCCGAAGTACTGCGCGGCACCGATGTCCGCGCCATCCTCGGCGGTCATCTGCACTACTCGACCTCGGCCACGTTCGCGGGCATCCCGGTGTCCGTCGCCTCGTCGACCTGCTACACGCAGGACCTGAACGTCCCGGTCGGTTCGCAGCGCGGGCACGACGGCGCGCAGGGTTTCAACCTCGTGCACGTCTATCCCGACACGATCGTGCACTCCGTGGTGCCCAGCGGAAGCTACGCCACCGCCGGGCAACCCCACACGGCCGAGGACGCGGCGCGGTGTCTGGCCGAGGCCGGCATCCGCATCCCCGAGAACCCCGACCTCACCGTTCGGATCTAGCCGACGTCCGGTCGGCCCGGGTGGTCGGTCTCCCAGGGCGCCGGAATCGGGTAGTACCGCTCCAGGAACTGCGTGACCTTCGCGGTGCGCAGCTCCAGGTCGACCTCGGGCGTGCTGCCGTCGTTGAGGCAGAACAGGTCGAGATTGCGACGCGCCAGGATCGTGTCCAGATGTCGCAGACCGGACTTCACGGTGGTGTCGACGTACTCCACCTTCGCCGTGGTCTGCTGCACCGCGCGGCCGGTCAGCAGCGTGTAGTAGTGGTAGAAGGAGTTCGTCACCGAGATGTTGTCTGCCGCCCGGAACGGGCTCGCCGCCGTCGCAGCGAACTCGTCCGCGAACTCGCGTTCCATCTCCGCCATGATCGACCTGCGCAACGGGACCGGCGTGTGTTCGAGGTGCCGAGTGATGGTGACCCCGAAGCGATCCTGCAGGAGCTTGCGGTTCATGCGGGCGGAGTTCTCGAATCCGCTGCGCGACGGGTCGTTCCGGCCGAGCCCGATCCGCACGTCGCACTCGATGAACTTGCTGACACCCCCGCCGGAGAAGAACAGGCTCGGGCTCACCCGGCGACCGAAGAACATGTCGTCGTTCGAATACAGGAAGTGCTCGGACAGCCCCGGGATGTGGTGCAGTTGCGACTCGACCGCCATCGAGTTGTAGGTGGGCAGCGCCGACGGGTCGGCGAAGAACTCCTCGCTCCGCACGAACGTCACACGCGGGTCGTCGGCGAGCCACGCCGGTCGCGGCGAGTCGGTGGCGACGAAGATCCGCCGCACCCACGGCGCGTACATGTGGACCGAACGCAGGGCGTACTTGAGTTCGTTGATCTGCCGGTAGCGCGCCGGCGAGTCGTCGCCTTCGCCGACGACGTAGTTCTGCATCAGCTTCGCGCGCTTGGCCTGGAACGACTTCGACGACCCGTCCACCCACGAGAACACGAGGTCGATCTCGAACGGGATGTCGCCGGGGTGGCGGTCGAACATGCCCTCGATCGTGGGCCACAGCTGTCCGTACCGCTCGACCGTCGTCCGGCGCATCTCGTCGCGCAGGGCGGTCGTGCGGGTGAGAGCGTTCGGACGAGGCATGATCACCTCGTCGTCGGTGTAGGTCCACAGCTCGATGTCCACGCCGTTCGACGCGCCGTACCGCAACCCGCTCCTCAGTTCGACCCGCGGGCGGAACAGCCGGAACACCCGGTCCTTCCTGTCGCGCGAGAGCTGTCCGTCCGCCACCGGGACCGGGCGCCGTTTCAAGCCGACGGCCTTCGAGTAGAACGGCTCGTCGGCACACCCCTCGGCGAGAGCGGTGCGCAGCCTCTTCCGGTCGGCGCGGTCGATCGCGAGGATCGGGCGGTCGCTGTCGTCGCGCACGAGCAGGTAGTCGATGTGCGCCCGGTCGAGGACGCGGCGCAGGAACAGCGCGTCCTCGATCTGCGCCTCGTCGGGCGTGGTGGTGGTGATCGGGATGGCGTAGCGATCCTCGAACCACACCACCTCCTCGTGCCTCGCGGGGCCGCGGACCGTGGCGCGGCCGAGCGGGGGAGCGTCTCCGACCTTCTGAGAAAGGGAGACGTAGGGAGCGTTGTGTGGGGCCGGCGTGTGCGTCGGAATCTCCTTTCACGAGTCGGGACGGGAACAGCCATTTTAACGTCGATCTGAGCTAAGTTCTCGCGTAGGCGATGTGACGATCCTGTGAACGCCGACCCTGCCGGCTCTCGAAGGCCGAACCGGCGCCGTGTAGCCTGTCCGCAGGACTCGACACGGGGTGCCGGAAACGGCTGAGAGAACACCCGTCGAACCTGATCTCGATTATGCGAGCGAAGGGATGCCGAGCCGGCGCCGGGCCACAGGTCTGTCGCCCTCACGCACCCTTCCCCACACAGGGAAGGCACAGAAGATGTCATTGCAGAACCAGGTCGTCCTCGTCACCGGCGCCGGTCGCGGCCTCGGCCGCAGCATCGCGCAGGCGTTCGCCGACGAAGGAGCCGCCGTCGTCCTCGACTACCGGCGCAGCGGCGAGGGCGCTCACGAACTGGCCGACAAGATCGGACCCGAGCGGGCGGTCGCGCTGAAGGCCGATGTCACCGACCGCGCCGACGTCGAAGCGCTGTTCACCCGGGCCCGCGAGCACTTCGGACGTCCCGTCACCACGGTCGTCAACAACGCCCTGCCCGATTTCTCCTTCAACGGCGACGCTCGGCCCAAGGCAGACGAGATCGGATACGACCGGTTCGGAGCCCAGTTCGACGGTGTCGTCGGCGGCGCGGTCAACATCATCCAGGCGGCTCTGCCGGGCATGCGCGAGGCCGGTGGCGGCAGCATCGTCAACATCGGCACCAACCTGTTCCAGCACCCCGTCGTCCCGTACCACGACTACACCGCCGCCAAGGCCGCGCTGCTGTCGCTGACCCGCACCTTCGCCGCCGACCTCGGCCCCGACGGGATCCGCGTCAACATGGTCTCCGGTGGTCTGCTGCGCACGACCGACGCATCGTCGGCGACGCCGGAGGCGGTGTTCGACCTCATCGCGTCGTCGACGCCGCTGCGGAAGGTCACCACCCCCGAGGATTTCGCGGCCGCGGTGCTGTTCTTCGCATCCGACTGGTCGCGGGCCGTCACCGGGCAGAACCTGGTGGTCGACGGGGGACTGGTGATGAACTGATGCCCGGACCACGCACCCTCCACCTCAACGCCTTCCTCTACGGCGTCGGGCACCACTCTGCGGCATGGCGCCATCCAGGCTCCGCCGCCGAACGCATCGGCGACATCACATATTTCGAGGAGCTTGCCCGCACCGCCGAACGAGGACGCCTCGACGCCGTGTTCTTCGCGGACGGTCACAGCGTCAACCCGAAGTACACGGCGGGCACCACCTGGTTCCTCGAACCCCTCACCGCGCTGGCGGCTATGGCGCGCGCGACCGAGCACATCGGTCTGGTCACCACCGTCTCGGCAAGCTTCTTCACGCCGTTCCACGCGGCACGGATGCTGGCCTCGCTCGGCCACATCAGTGGTGGCCGCGTAGGAGCCAACATCGTCACCTCGATGTTCGACGAGGAAGCGCGCAACCACGGATTCGACTCCCTACCGCCGCACTCCGAACGGTACGCGCGGGCCGAGGAATTCATCGAGGTGCTCTGTGCGCTGTGGGATTCCTGGGACGACGGCGGTGTCCTCGTCGACCGGGCGGGTGGCAGGTTCCTCGACTCCGACGCGATCCGTCCGATCCATCACCGGGGCAAGCACTTCCGCGTCGACGGTCCGCTGACCGTGCCGCGGTGCCCGCAGGGCCGCCCCGTGCTGTTCCAGGCCGGAGCATCGGAGACCGGCCGCAACCTCGCGGCCCGTCACGCCGAGGCCGTCTACTCGGTCGCGTGGGACATGACCGCGGCGCTCGAGTACGCCACCGACCTGCGTGCACGCATCGCCTCCGTCGGCAGGGACGCCGGTTCGGTCGCCATCCTGCCGGGGCTCGTGACCTACGTCGGCCGCACCGAAGACGAAGCGTGGGCGAAGAAGGCGGAACTCGACGCTCTGCTCGACATCGACGCCGCTCTCGCCCAACTCGGAGTCTTCACCGGTCAGGACTACACGCGCCACGATCTCGACGCTCCCGTCGGAGACCTGCCGCCCATCGAGGAGTTCACCGGTCCGCAGGGCCGCTATGCGACGGTGCAGCGCATCATCGAGACACGCCGCCCGACCTTGCGCGAGCTGCTCGGTTACCTCGCAGCGGGTGGTGGCCACGCGACGATGATCGGCACCCCCGAATCCGTCGCCGACAGCATCGAGGAATGGTTCACCGCGGGCGCCTGCGACGGTTTCAACCTGATGTGTCCCGCCTATCCGGATTCCCTCGACGACTTCGTCGACCTCGTGGTCCCGGAACTGCAGCGCCGCGGCCTGTTCCGGACCGAATACCCCGGGTCGACCCTGCGCGACTCGCTCGGTCTGAAGGCGGTGTAACAGAGCGCGAACCGGTCATCGGAGCGGGTTGTAGAGCGCACCGATGACCGTTTCGCGCTCTGGAGCTCCCGACGACGGTACGAGCGAGCGACGTGACGCGCAGACCGTCCACGTCGACGACGTCGCCGTCCAGGTCGGCGGTGTGGATGTGCAGATCGTCGCTCGCCCGGCAGCTGCGCGTCGGCGGACGCGCGACGTGGATGCGGCCCAGCGGCGCGTCCCACACGTCGAGGCCGTGGACGACCGCGGCCGTCACATGACCGAGCGCCTCGTCGGCGTCGAGACGGGAAGCGACGAGGCGTGCCCGGGCGAGGTGAACTCCGGCGGGGCCGAGGCCGTGCCTGCCCACCGGACGCCGGTACGATCAGCCTCCCGGCGTCGGCGCGGGTGCGCTCTCCTCTGCGTCGGGAGCGCGTGCCGGATCGCCCGGCGCCTGATAATCGGAGCCGTAGAAGATCGGCAGGATGCCCTTGACGAGGGTCAGCGCCGAACCTTCACCCGACGGCACCGTCGACAGATTCGTGGCGATGACGATCGTCAGATCGGTGTCCGGGTCGTGGCCCATGAAGGTCATGAAGCCAGGAAGCTGCCCGTCGTGTCCGAGCAGCGGACCGAACCGGGCCATGCCGAGCCCGTATCCGGCGGTTCCCCCGCCCACCGACTGCACGCTGTCGAGCCGGGTCTGCTGCATCTGTTGGTCGAGCAACCCACCGTCGACCAGCGCCTTCACATAGCTGGTCATGTCGTCGACGGTGGAGATCGCAGCGCCCGCCGTCCACGCCCAGGAGGGATTGTCGTCGGTCACGTCGTTCGGCTTCAGTGTTCCTGCGACCGCCGCGGCCTGCTGGTCGTCCGGCAGTTCGAAGGTGTCGATGGTGGAGACGTTGGTGCCGAACATGTAGCCCTGCGGATGCGGATCCGGGATCGACGCGTCCTCGATCGCCGGGAACGAGGTGTTCCCGAGTTCGAGCGGAGCGAAAATGCGCTCGTCGAACGCATCCGCCACCGGCATGCCCGTCAGTTCCTCGATGACGAGTCCGAGCAGCACCGTATTGGTGTTGCTGTATTCGAACTGTTCCCCGGGCGGGAAGTTCACGGGTCGAGAGAACGCGATCTGCAGCAACTCCTCCTGCGTCCACGCTTTCTCGGGTTCGCGGTCCAGTGTCGCGTTGAACTCCGGGTCGAAGGTGTAGCTGTACAGGCCGCTCCGCATCTCGGCGAGCCGAGCGATGGTGATCGTGTCGCCGTTCGGGACACCGTCGATGTACTTCGAGACCGGGTCCTCGAGCGACATGCGACCTTCCTGCACCAATTGCAGGATGGCGGTGACGGTCATCGTCTTCGTGTTGCTGCCGATACGGACATGGTCGTCGGCGGAGATCGGATCGTCGGTGTCGAGGGTGGACGTGCCGAAGGTACCGGTCCAGTCACCGCGGTCGGGGGAGCCGATCTGTATCACCGCGCCGGGAATGGCGTTGTCGCGCATCAACTGGTCGATGGTGGATTCCAACTCGGCCACGTACGCGGGTTGCGCTTGATCCGCCGGGGTGGAGGAAGGATCCGTACCGGACTCGGTGTCGCCGGAGCTACACGCCGAGGTTGCCAGTAGGGCGACCGCCGTGATCGACGCTGCGAGTGTCTTCATAGGTCGTCTGCTTTCGGGATCTGGGGCCCAGAGAACGGGGTTTCTGTGACGTTGTCACGGAATTCGTGTATTTCCCGATGTGGAGACGAATTTTCACCCTCTCGAAGGAGGGCGGTCGATTTTCGAATGCGGAGAGCGATCAGATCTTTCCGAGATCCGGTGCCACGGCCTTCTGCATGTCCTCGTAAGCGCGGTCGGCGTCGAGCGTGGGCGCGATGATGAGCAGGCGGAGACGGAGTTCGCCGCTGCCGTAGACGTACATCAGGCCGGAAGGTTGATCCGGAGCGGGGCCGACGATGTCGATTCCGTCCGGAGCATCGATGCCTCGCTGGGACACGCTGAGCGCATTCCAGTCGAACGCGATCCGCTCGGTTCGTCCCAGGCGTGGGGTCAGTGCGGACACCAGATCGTGCAACTCGGCGGTGAGATTGTCGCCTCGCGGCCACCATGCACCGTCGACGCCGGGGGAGTGCTCATCGGGGTCGCGGAGAAGCAGACGCACCGTGCGAGTCGGGACGTCGAAGGGCTGTCCGCCGTCGGCGGCGGCCTGGAAACGTCCCAGGCCGCGGCCGGTGAACGGGTGTCGTGGGCTTTCTGTCATGTCACACTCCGGTGCGGGAAACGGATCGAGGTCAGTAGAGGCATCCGATGTCCGCTTCGGTGGGTGAGGCGTGACCTCCCTCGCTGTCCCAACTCTGCAGTGCTTCGGAGGTGCCGGAGACGGCTCGGCTCGCGGCGGTCAACAACTCCTCCGCAGTGAGCATGTTCGACCGTTCCGACGCTCGATAGAGCAGCGCCCGAGCGGATACGGGGTCGGTCTCCGGCGGTACGACCACCAGAATGCGACGAGTTCCGTCCAGGCTGCGGACACCGAGTGTGCCGACGGACTGGTAGTGATACCCGTCGAGACGGACGGGATGGTCCTTGACGCGTCTGCGCCCTTCGATGGGCTGCCACGCAGTCATGCAGTAGGTGAGACGGGCGAGTACGCCGGCTCGGCCCGCCAGCAGCGTTTCGAGTCCGTCGAGTTCGGCGGACAGGTCGTCCGAGTGCGGCCACCAAGCCCCGTCCACGGGACGCATGGTCGGGTGCCCGGGTGTCAGCGACAACCGCGCCGGAGGCGTGGATGCGTGGTGAGAGGGCGAAGAAATGGGTCGATCCGAACGGAGTCGGTCGTGGTGCAGCGTCATGGCGACGCTCCTGACTAGGCCGCTCAGCGGCCTGCTCATTGGACGGTGACGACGAGAGCGGATGGTCTCGTGCTCACCGACATCTCCCAGCCTACCCGCGTCGCGATCGCGAGCGGTCGGTGCATGCTCGAACATTACGGTTGCCGTCGATGGATCCGTGCAGCTTGCCGAGACCATCGACTCTGCAGCCACCGGACTCGACCACATCCACGAAGCGGCCGCTCGTGGACGCGGCATGGTGCTGGCGTTGCTGCACAGGCGGTAACTGGGACCTGGCGGGAGTGTGGATTGTCCAGAGGGCCGGCACACCGACCGTCGTGGCCGAGCGGTTACAACCGGAATCACTGTTCCGGCGCTTCGTCCGGTTTCGTGAAGGCCTGGGATTCGAGATCGTTCCGCTCACCGGTGGCACACTGCGCCACCGTTGGAACAGCTGACCGCCCGGGTTCGACAGGGACGGATAGTCGGGCTGCTCGGTGAGCGTGATCTGTCCGGAACCGACGTGCCGGTTTCCTTCTTCGGTGAACCGGTGTGCATGCCGCCCGGTCCGGCTCGGCTTGCGATCGACACCGGTGCGCCTCTGCTCCCCATGCGCTGCTGGTTCACCACCGACGGGTGGGGGTTCCACGTCGACGCGCCGATTGCGACCGTCGGCGGTGTGCAGGCCACGACCCAGGCCCTGGCCGACCGGTTCGCCGCCCATCCGGCCGACAGACGCATGCTGCAACCGGTATGGACCGCCGATCGGCGTGTCCACGGCGATGCGCGATCCGGATCGAGTCGATTCTGCTGCACTCCGGTCGCGTACACGGAGGCGTAGGCTCGGCTGTATCCGACGGCATCATGCGCAAACCACCCAGTTGCGCCATGCCGGAGTCGACGAGCCGGTCTTCCCGGAGGCCACGACGGGAGCGTCCCATGACGCCAGCACCTCGGTCCACGCCATCCCTACCGCCGCGCACGCCTACCCCGACCCCGCGAGTGCATCTACGTACGGACCCGAAGGATTACATCGACGCCACCTGGTGGCCGCGAACGAACAACCTTGCCACCGAACTTCCCGATCTGATCACCGCACTGCAGCTACGGACAGGCCCGATATCCCGCGTCGTCTACGACCCGAGTGCCTGGTCTCCTACCGACTCGCCGTTGATCGTGGGCGAGCGCCGCGTCCGCCTCGACCCGTACCCGTTCGAGTTGTCCGACACCGTGTATGTCTACGGAGTCAACGGCAGTGTGATGGTGCTGCAGGCCGTTCGCCCGATCGGCTCGATCGAATCGTAGCCTCCGAAGGCAACGGCCGGAGATGCTCGTTGCCCCGAAAGGTTCCGATCCCTGTATCGCTCGTGGCACCCTGAAATAGGACCGAAACCGTCGGCGAAAGGCCTGACTGTGAAGGCACTGGTATTTCACGGACCGGGAAAACGATCGTGGGAGGACGTTCCCGCCGCAACCATCCAGGACAGTACCGACGCGGTGGTGCGGGTCGACGCGGTCACCATCTGCGGCACCGACCTGCACATCCTCGGAGGGGATGTGCCCGAGGTGACCGACGGCCGGATCCTCGGCCACGAGGCCGTCGGCACCGTGGTCGAGGTGGGGGACGGAGTGCAGACACTCGCTCCCGGCGACCGAGTGCTCGTCTCGTGTATCACCGCGTGCGGTACGTGCCGCTTCTGTCGCGAGAGCCGGTACGGGCAGTGCCTCGGAGGCGGCGGCTGGATCCTCGGGCACCTGATCGACGGCACCCAGGCCGAACTGGTCCGAGTTCCGTACGCCGACAATTCGACCCACCGCATTCCCGACGGCGTGAGCGACGAGCAGATGCTCATGCTCGCCGACATTCTGCCCACCTCCTACGAGGTCGGCGTACTCAACGGCTGTCTTCGACCGGCCGACGTCGTCGTCGTCATCGGAGCCGGACCCATCGGACTCGCCGCGATCCTCGCCGCACGACTGTTCAGCCCGAGCCGCATCGTCGCCGTCGACCTCGCCGACAGTCGCCTCGACGCGGCGAAGGCGTTCGGGGCTAACGTCGTGGTCAACAGCGGTCGCGAGGACGCGGCGGCCGTCGTCCGAGATCTCACGGGAGGTCTCGGCGCCGATGTCACCGTGGAGGCCGTCGGCTATCCCGAAACGTTCGAGCAGGCGGTCGCGCTCGTCAGGCCGTGCGGACACGTCGCGAACATCGGCGTGCACGGTAAGCCCGCGACGTTGCACCTCGAGGACATCTGGATCAAGAACCTGACGATCACCACCGGCCTCGTCGACACCTATTCGACGCCCACCCTCATCGGTCTCGTGAGCAGCGGTCAGCTCGACACGTCACCGATGATCACGCACCGGTTCGCGCTCGACGAGTTCGAACAGGCCTACGACGTGTTCTCCCGCGCCGGCGAAACCGGTGCGTTGAAGGTGCTCCTCACCGCCGGTTCGTGACCGGCCCTGCACTCACTTCTGCTGGTTGACCACATCGAGAAGTTGCTGGATCTGCTCCGGCTCGACCCCCGGAGCGAATCCGGCGAGACGACCGAGCGGCATCGACGCCGCCATCTTCAGGACGCTCTCGTCGATCCCGACGTCGCCACCTATCGAACCGAACGCCTGCAGGACGATCTCGGCGGCCTCGGGGTTCTGGAACAGTTCTCCGAGAGACGATTCCATCGTCAGCGGAATCCGCACCGAGTCGCCCTCCACGTCGACGGTGAGCGTCTGCCGGATGTCGCGACTCGATGCGCCGATCTCGAGGCTGTACGTGCCACCTTCGACCACCCAGGAATCGACGCGGGTGTCCCAGTAGGCGAGGTCGTCGCGTCGCACATGCACGGCGACCAGCTGCGATTCACCGGGATCCAGACGGACCTTGGTGAATCCCTTCAGCTCTCGTGGTGCCCGTGCAACCGAGGAGTCGGGCACACCGACGTAGACCTGCACGACCTCGGCACCCGCACGCTCACCGGTGTTGGTGACGGTGACGTGCACCGTGAGATCACCGTCGGATTCCACTGCGGCATCGGCGTATTCGAAGGTCGTGTACGACAGGCCGTGGCCGAACGGGAACGAGACATCGAGGCGACGCGCGTCGTACGAGCGGTATCCGACGAACAGCCCTTCGCCGTACCGTACGTGGCCGTGCTCGCCCGGGAAGTTCGTGTGTGCCGGGGTGTCCTCGAGACGGATCGGGACGGTCTCTGCGAGTCGCCCACTCGGATTCACCTGCCCGTAGAGCACGTCGGCGACCGCACCGCCACCGGCCTGCCCGAGCAACCACCCTTCGACGATCGCAGGAACACGATGGGCGAAGCCGCTCAACCGCACGACACCACCGTTGGACAACACGACGACGACCTTCGGGTTCGCCACCAGCACCGCGTCGAGCAGTGCGATCTGGCTGTGCGGGAGTTCGAGATCGTCACGGTCGAAGCCCTCGGATTCGAGTTCGGCGGGTACACCGAGGAACACGACCGCGATATCGGCGTCTGCGGCACGCTTCACCGCCTCGTCGACGAGTGCGGCCGAGTCCGATCCGTCGAGCGCGTAACCGGCGGCGAAGGGAACGTCCCGGCCGGACAGCGACCGGATCTCGTCGAGCGCGTTGTCGAGGCGCGTCGGTTCGATCCGGGACGATCCGGCGCCCTGGTAGCGCGGCGTGCGGGCCAGTTCGCCGATCACCGCGATGTTCGCGTCGGTGGCGAGGGGAAGCAGGTCGTTCTCGTTGCGGAGCAGCACGATGCTCTGCCCGGCCACCTCGCGTGCGAGGGCGTGATGGGCATCGGCGTCGAAGGTCGCGCGGGGATCGGACGCAGCGACGGCCTTCTGCACCAGTTCGATCACCCGCGCGGCTGCCGTGTCGAGGACCGATTCGTCGACCGTGCCCGCCCGTACCGCCGCGACGATCTCGGCGTCCGTACGACCTCCTGTGGACGGCATCTCGAGATCCAGACCTGCCGCGAGGGACGCGACGCGGTCGTCGACAGCACCCCAATCGCTCACGACCAGACCCTCGAAACCCCACTCGTCGCGCAGGACGTCGGTGAGCAGCCACGGGTTACGGGACGAGTACACCCCGTTGATCCGGTTGTACGAGCACATCACCGTCCACGGCTGCGCGTCGCGCACGACCCGCTCGAAGGCACGCAGATAGATCTCCCGCAGTGGCCGCGGGTCGACGTCGGCGGAGACCCGCATCCGGTCGGTCTCCTGGTTGTTCGCCGCGAAATGCTTGAGCGACGCACCGACACCCTGCGACTGCAGGCCGCGCACGAGCGCGGCGCCCAGAACACCGGAGAGCAGCGGGTCCTCAGACAGGTATTCGAAGTTCCGCCCGCACAGCGGGGAGCGCTTGATGTTGATACCGGGCCCGAGCAGGACACCGACCTGCAGTGCACGGGCCTCCGCGCCCAACGCCGCGCCGACGCGCTCGAGCAACTCCGGGTCGAAGGAACACCCCAGCGCGACGGCAGGCGGGAAGCAGGTCGCGGGCACGGACGAGTGCAGACCGAGATGGTCGCCCTCGGCGGTCTGTTTCCGCACACCGTGTGGCCCGTCGGTGAGCATGATCGAGGGGATATTCTCGCGCGCAATCGGTTCGGTGTGCCAGAAGTCGAGGCCGCTGGTGAGCGACGCCCTCTCCTCGACGGTCAGTCGCGCCACGATCTCGAGGGGTGAGCGGAGGGCCGGTTCGGTCATGAGACTCCTTCTCCAAGCGCGGTCGGATCCATCCTGGTCGAGTCTCGATCATGTCCGATCGCGCCGGTGAAGGCGCGGGCAAGTTCCTCCATCACGTGCGGCCACGGAATCCGCTCCTGCTCGAGGCGGAGTCGTTCCACGCGCAACCGCGTGAAGACCTCATTTTCCGCGGGCGTCAGTCGCATCGGCACGTGCGAGCTGGGGGACGGTTCCTCTACCGCGAGAGCACTCCACGCTTCCAGGGTGTGGAGGTCCATGAGGAAACTGCGCACGTCAGGCAGGTAAGCGCGGAAACGGTCGAGAATCACGAAGCCGTGCGTGTCGAGATCACCCCAGTAAACGACATCCGAGTCGGCGAGCCAGGATAGTGCGGCCAGTTCGTGCACTGCGTAACCACTGCCGTGTACGGCCACGGTGCCCGGCAGATCAGGCAGCGCATGGAGGCCCTCTTTGTTCTCGAGGACCAGTATGCGCTCCGGGTGGAGCGGCAACTCGGCGAGCTCGTCCAGCGGCGCTGCACAATGTCGCGGTGCCGTGGGTAGCAAGGTGCGGTCACAAACCGCAATTTCGCACAATCGAGGCACCGAACGCACACCGAGGTCACGATTCCCCACAGCGCCTTCGAGAAGTACCTCGACCAGTCCGCGATGCCGCGAAATCCACTTGGTATCCACACCGGGCACCGGAAGCTGCCGAATGAAAACGTCCGAAGCCGGATGGTCGGCCAGCCACCGGACCACGCCGACAAGGCGCACGAAGTCGGCTTCGCCGAGTTCGAGCCACCGTGAAAGCGTCGAGCCGATCGCGTCGGCAAGCGCGGGGGTACCGGGTGCCAGAATCTCCACCAACTGCACCCGCCGGGCGGTGAGCCTGTGCCATTCGGACATCCGGCCTGCCGCGGCGGCAATCTCACCGGGACCTGCAAACACGACCCGCACCGGCACATCCTGCGTGCCGAAGCTCGGCCAGCGCCGCGTCTCCCAGTGCACGCGACCGATTCCGCGGTGCATCTGCCAGGCGCGCACCCATGCGACCACGGCGTCGGGATCCTCCGCGACCTGCCGTTCCGAGGGTGGGTGCAACGCAATCGACAGTGAATCGGATTCGGCTGCAATTGGATCGGCCACCCACTTGCTGCGACGATTCCGGTAGGCCGTCTCTGCCCTGGTACTTACGGCTGACGGCGGCACGCACACTGTACTCACTCGCGGGGCTCCTCCGCGCTGCGGATCGGCAACAAGGCCAGCTGCGAGTACTTCTTGTCCCTGATGCTCACCGCGGCCACCCCATCAATGTAATCGTCGAGGGTTTGCAGCAACTTCAGCGGCGTCGCGAGCACCATATGGAAACCGAATCGGGTGAACACGTCGAGTGCTCGCCGCGTGTACGCAGGATCTGCACGGTCGAATGCCTCGTCGAGGATCACCGTGCCGTAGCGCGGCAACTCTTCCCCCGATGCCGCCAGCTGATAGCGCAGGGCGGCGGCGAGACAGAAGAACACCAGTTTCTGGGCCTGCCCACCCGACAGGCCGGAGCTGGAGTCGTGGAAATTGACGTCCACGCCCTCCCCGTCGACCTCGACTCCGATGAAGCCGACGTGCAGGCGGGTGTCCAGTACCAACTGCCGCCAGCGCCGGTCGGCGGGTTCGCCCGAGTCGAGGCGTTCGAGGATCCGCTCCATCTGTTCGAACCGTTGCTCGGCGGCGACCCGGTCCTCTTCCTTGAACGAGCCGCTGACAATGCGCTGCAGTTCCGCGAGGAAATCGGCCGCGGCAGGCGAACGCCGATCCTTCACATCGATCCGCAGAGTCCGGTCGGTGTCGAACGGAGAACGCCGGAGCGATTCGTTCACCGGCTCGATACGGGAACGGATCTCGCCCGGTGCCCTGCGGATCGCGCGGGCCAGCTCTCCGATGTTGCGGCTCGATTGGTCGTTGAGTAGCCGGAAGAACTCGTCCTCGTATGCGGGTAATCCGTCGTTGCGCAGTCGAGTGAGCACCGCGAGAGCATCGTCTACGTACTCTGCGTCGGAGCGCATCTCGGCGCGTCGTGACTCCCATTCGGCGAGATAGGCGGTGAGGATCGCGGTGATGCGCCGCTCGGCGTCCGTGGTTCTCGTGAGCGCCGCACGGTGCTCGTCCGTGATGGTTCGTCCGACGGTATGCAGTAACCGGTCGATGTTCTCGCTCGTCGGTCGACGTGCGGCAGCATCGAAGCGTGCGCGGATGCGCTTGTCGATCCCGTCGGGAACCGCCGAATCGGCGTGTGCTTCCACTTCTGCAAGCCGCTGCCGAGTGTGCTCCACATCGCCACGGTGGCGTTCGAGACCGGATCCGGCTGCGGTATACGCTGCGCGGGCCTCCTTCTCCTCGGTTTCCGCACGGGCAAGATCGAGCGTGAGCGAGGCGTACTCGGCATTGCCCTGCAACCATCCCTCGAGTCGATGCTCGATCGCGCCAACCGCTGCCTCGGCCGCTTCGACGTCGATGTCGGCCCAGGTCGTGTCGAGGATGATCTCCGCCGCGTGTCGACGCTGCTGTACCGTGCACTCTGCGTGCTCGAGCAACTCCTGCCGACGTTGCAGGCGGGCGATCTCGGATTCGACCTCGCCGATGCGGCGACGCAGATCGGAGAGCTTGGTTTCGTTGTCGAACCCGAGCACCCATCGGCTGCGGTCGTCGACGCGGTACCTGTCGTCCTTCTCGTGCCGCTCGCCGCCGTGCTTGACCTGACCGGCCCGGGTCACGCCGCGCGGCACACCTCTCAGGTCGTCGACGGTCGCCACGCACGCATAGTCGAAACGCTCGGCGAGGTGGTGCTGCAGCCACGCTGCGAGCGGTCCCGGCCGCACGTCCAGTTTTCGAACCAGCGATTCGTCACCGCTCGCCGGGGTGGCAGGTCGGCCGGAACGAGTACGCACCCGGCGGTACACCAACCGGGTGCCGAGATGCTGCGCGTCGACCACTGCTGCAACGCGTGAATAGTATTCGTCGGGTACGAGCATCGTGCGAGCAAGCCCGCCGAGTACGCGCTCGATGGGGCCGGTCCACTCGGCATGCTCGGAGCGCACTTCGAGGAGTTCGCCCGCGAAGTGCAACATGTCTTCGCTGAGACCAGCTGCGGTGCAGACCAGTTCGCGTATCCGCAGTAGAGCGGGATCGAGATTGGAGCGTCGCCGGGCGAGCAGCTCTCGGTCGGCGATGAGTTGTCGGTGTTCGGAACGCAGTGTGCCGAGTGCTCGCACCACCTCGTACACATCGTTTCTGCGTGTACCGACTGTCGCGTCGAGCTCACGCAACTCCGTTTCGAGCTGGGCTCGCAGATGCGCGAACTCCTCAGCGGTGGTCGGTGCCTCTGCTTCCCACGATCCGACGGCGGTGTCGAACCTGCTCCGTGACTGTACGGTCCGAGTCAGGTCGGCTTCCGCCGCGTCGCGTTGCAGCCTGAGAGTGGACAACCGTCCACCGTCGGTGGTTTCGAGCCGCACCCGCAGATCGAGGGTGCGCTCGGCCGCGCGCTCGGCTTCGACCGAGGTCTTGTCGACGGCAGTCTGCAACAGTCCGATCTGTGCGTAGGCCTCGTCGAGCTTCTCTCGCAGCAGATCCACCGTCATCCGGGCATGCACGGCGTCGAGGTGGTCGTTCTCTTCCTGTAGTTCGCGTTGTTGCTGGAGGCCTCGGCGGCGAACCTCCGCGAGACCGACAAGGGGATCGAGTGCCTCGACTTGCCGACGCGCGTCGACGACGACACGGTGCGCCTCGCGCAGGTCGCGGAACTGGGACGTCGCGCGATCGGCCATCGCGAAGGTGTCGGGTTCGTCGAGCATGTAGTCGCGCAGCAACTGATCGAGACTGTTCAGACTCTTGGCCGACAGTGTTCGGTGCAACAACCGTTGGGCCGCCTCCGACGAAATGCCCAGCTTCGCGCGGAAGGCGCGAGCGAACGCCGTGTAACTGGGATTGACAGTAGCCCCGGGCCAACGCTTTCGGATGCCCCGGGTGTCGATACCGCGGCCGGCGAACGGCTCGAGATCGATCAGGTCGAAATCAAAATCGAAGATCAGATGCAGGTGAGAGACATCGTTGTTCGCGTTGGCTCCACGCCGCAGGTGCATGAGCTTGACGAGCGTCACGGGCGCGGCACCGTCGCCGGTGCGGTAGGTGAGCGCGACGGCACTCCAGGTGGCGCCCGTACGTAGATAGGAAGCGGTCAGGGAGTCGGTATCGACATCGGCTTCGCGCCGCCACGCACCGCGGATGTAACTGACGAAGTTGCGCCCGGAACCGGCCGCGGATTCCTGCGCGGCCGCGTTGAATCGGACACTGCCGCCCGGCATGAGCACCGTGGAGATCGCATCGATGAGAGTGGATTTTCCGGATCCCGACGCGCCGGTGATCAGGAAACCCTTGCGCGCAATCGGAATGTCGTGGTGACCGTGTAAGGTTCCCCAATTCACCACCTGCACGCGGGCAAGCCGGAACTGGGACGGGTGGGGAGGGGTGGCCGTCACGGCTGACTCTCCGCGACGATGTGCCGGAACTCCGCTTCCACAGCAGCAACCTGATCGGCATCGAACAACTGCCGCAACACCGGAGAGACTTCCATCCGACCCTCCGTCGACGTCGACGCGAGAAGGCTGTACTTCTTCAACTTCTCCCACGAAGCGTTGACCCTGCGCCGGAAACCGGCCGGGTCGGTACTCGTGGCCGCACGGTACATCTCGAGCTGCCCGGCCATTTCGTCGAAATCGACGATGACCCGATCACCGGGTTGTGCGCGGAGGAGCAGCTGCCGCAGCGACAACAGCATCACGGTGTCCATGAATGTCAATCGCTCGGTGCGCAACACTGCGGGGGCCTTGTGATCGCCGGTTTCGGCGGGACGGGTGAATGCGAGCTGTTCGTCCTCGTCGACGACGAGATCGAGAAACACATCGGCCAACCGAGAACGCAGCACGTGCTCGTCGCGGATCACCGTCCGCCACACCTCGGGATGCTTGCCGGCGGTAATGAGCGGACCCTTGAGGAGCTGGACCAATGCGCGCCGGGTGTCGAGTTCGAGTTCGCCGGTGTCGCCGGGATACAGCCCGGTCGTGGTGTCGGTCATAGGCTGTCCTGTTCCAAGGTGGTGAAGGCAGGATCGGTGGGATCGAACAGATGCCGGCGTACCGTGGCCACCCGTTCGACGCCGGATGGGGAGCTCCAGCAAATCTCCTCATCGCCCTCCACGCGGTGTCCGTGCTCGACGGCGAGAACCAGAAGCCCGATGGCGCTTGCCAACCCTTGGGTTGCGGGATGTTCGCGCAGGACCTCGCCGATCGTCGCGCTACCGCGCACGCGCAGTGTGGCCGCTATGCTACCGACCAGCTCGTCCATGTCGATTTCCGATTCGCGGACGATCCGCCGCAGATCGTCGAGGTCGACCTCACCTGGCGTCTGCGACACCACCGGTTCGGACACCAGATCGTCTGCGGGATTGTGCAACTGTAATGCCGCGACCGATTCGATACTCATGCCGATCCGCACCAGGTCGAGGTCGAGCGGTTCATAAGGCTTGCGGTGGGGTGCCACCTGCAGAGCGTGCTGTTGCGCCGAGCGCAACAGACGTTGCAATCGGCGATGTTCCTCGTAATGGCGGGACTGCACGAAATGCCGCAGTGAGCGTGACAGCGACGTCATCGTCGCATGCACTTCGCCACCTGCGTCCTCCATCTCGGTGAGCAAGGATCGGAACCGATGACGTTGCTCGGGAGACAGGCTTCGGGCGAACGGACGAGTCAGTACTGCCTCGATCCAGTCGTCGAGCTGTGCAGACCGTTCAGGATCGATGATCATGTCGTAGAACCCGGTGAAGCTGCGTCCTGCATCGGAACTGCCGATGAGGTCGACACCTCGGAAGACCTCGCCCAGAGTGTCGCCGCGGTCGCCTTCGTCGTCGAGGATCCGTGCGCGCAACTCGCGATTGAGCCCTTCGAGTTCGGCCCGTACTCGTGCGAAATCCCCGGGGATCTCGCCGGCAAGCGCGAGGATCTCCGACACGCGTTCCGCGGCCCGTGGGCCATCGAGGACAGGGAAGTCGCCGGATTCCACCGCTGCGATCTGCCGGTCGAGTGCGTCGCGCTCGGCCCGCAGCGTTGCCAGACGGGTTTCGCTCCGTGGGTCCGAATCGCGAGCCAGCGCCTGCAACTGGCTCGACAGGGTTGTCAGTCGTGATTCCGTGATCGAACTGGTGTCGGTCGTCAGTTGCGCAACGAAATTCAGTGCGACGAATGCGGACTCGGTCGGCTCCAGCGTCTCTTCGCGCGAGCCCGTATCGGCACGTCGGAGCAGAAATCCGGCGCGCACCCAATCTGCGCAGTAGGCCTGGGCGGTGCGTGGAAGGTCGAATCCCTGGTCGCGGAGGTCCTGCAGGTCTGCGTCGAGGCGGGCGAACAGTTCGGGGGCGGGAAGTCGCCGGGTTCCCCGATCGAAGTGTCGTCCCAGCATCCCGAGGATTGCGGGGGCGTGGTCGGCGCGCAGCAGCGTCCACGCGGCGTGCTGATCGCGCAGCCGCGTCAGGCGGTACAGGTCGGCAGTCGACACAGCTTCCCTCTCGCTTCGATCGCGCCCATGGTGGCACACGCCTACGACAACCGTCTCCTACGGGATCGGCTCGGTGTCGGGGCGGTGACGACAGTGTCGGTAACAAGGGCCACAATGTCCGACCGTGTCGGTTTTCGTCGGGGGATGAAAGCGATCGGAGGATGACGTGATCGAAGTGCACGCACCCGCGGAGGGCGCCGTGACGTTGCCCCGCGACCATCGATGGGTGGTGGTCGACGTCGAAACCTCGGGTGTGCGGTCCAACGCCCACAGGGTCCTGAGCGTGGCCGCCCTTGTGTTGCGCGAGGACGGCTCTGTCGAGCAGGAGTTCTCGACCCTCGTCGACCCCGGCTGCGACCCGGGACCGGTGCACATCCACAACCTCACGCGGGAGCGCCTCACCGGGTCGCCGCGCTTCGAGGACATCGCCGGTGAACTGGCCGGGATTCTCGACGGCGCCACGATCGTCGCCCACAACGCGTCGTTCGACTACGGATTCCTCGACGCCGAGTTCCGTCGGGCCGGCACGTCGCTGCCGGCGGAGCACCGTCTGTGCACGCTCGCGTTGTCGCGCCGACTCGAACTCGACGTCCCCAACTACCGGCTTGCCACGCTCGCGCAGCACTGGCAGGTCCAGCAGCTGCAGGAGCACGACGCCTACGACGACGCGCGGGTCCTGTCGGAGATCTTCCTGCGCAGCGCCGCGATGGCCGACAACCTGCAGTTGCCGTTGCCCGTCGTCAACTGCCGCAGCCGCAAATCGGTGTATCCCGCCTCCGTCCCGCGAGTCGCGTGCGAGTGGAAGAACCCGGGTCGCCTCGGCGACGACGGCCTCGTCCAGGGCATGAAGGTCGTGATCAGCGGTTCCACCGTCACGCCGCGTGTTGCGCTCGCGAACCGGCTGACCGAGGCCGGACTCGACGTCATGAACAATGCGAGCAAGCAGACCAGCGTCGTGGTGTGCAACGACCCCACGGTGCAGACCGCCAAGGTCCGCAAGGCGATGGCCGAGGGCATCCCCGTGATCAGCGAGCAACAGCTCGAGGATCTCCTGACGCGGGTGCGGCCGGGTGAACCGAAGGTGGCGACGGTCGTCGACATCATTCCGCCGCCGGAACCGCAGGTCGCGGTTGCGCCCCCGGTCCGGCCGTTGACCGGACAGAAGCCCAAGCTGTGGACCGGACGCAAGGTGCTGCTGCTCGGTGGCACGCACCTGCAGGCGGTCATGATGCGCTCGCGTCTCACCCAGCTCGGTGCCCGCCCGGCCCTCAACTTCACGGCCGCCGTCACCGACGTGCTCGTGCTCGACGGGGGAGAGGCCGACAAGCGGATGGCGCGGGTCACGGCGCGGGAGCTGCCCGTCCTCCGGCCCGACGACGTCGATGCCGCGGTGGAGAAGGGCGTCGTGCCCCCGCACATGCGTGTGGAGTCGTGGCTGACGGCGCCGGTGCTGTCGCGCGGCGAGGTGATCGACCTGCCGACCGCCAGTCACCGCTGGGCGGTGAACGTCGCGTGGAAGGCCGAGACGGCCGGCGACGAGTTCGATCTCGACGTCGTCGCCTTCCTGCTCGGGGCCGACGAAAAAGTCGACACCGACGACGATTTCGTCTTCTACAACAACCCGCTCTACGACGACGGTGTCGTCGAACTGACCATCGACGGTTCGAGCGAGCACTGCATCCGCGTCGACCTCGCGGAGCTTCCCGCCGAATGCGAACGCATCGTCATCGCCGCGGCCATCGACGGCAACCGCACCTTCGGCGAACTCGGCGCGGTGTCGGTCGGAGTCGACAGCGACAGCGGCACCGCCGCGACGTTCGTGCTCGACGCCGGCACCACCGAACGCACCATGGTCCTCGCCGAGATCTACCGCCGCGCCGGCAA
This sequence comes from Rhodococcus sp. PD04, assembly GCF_035918275.1. Classification (NCBI taxonomy): domain Bacteria; kingdom Bacillati; phylum Actinomycetota; class Actinomycetes; order Mycobacteriales; family Nocardiaceae; genus Rhodococcus; species Rhodococcus sp. PD04. The sequence continues at coordinate 1,585,039 of NZ_CP142143.1, forward strand.
ATGGCGGCTGCGCGCGGTGGGACAGGGGTACGACGACGACCTCGCGGCCCTCGCACGCCGGTACGGGGTGGATGTCGACGACTGACCTCTGCTTCGTCACGCGGGCGGGGATCGCCTGAGCGCTGGGGAGCGCGAAGTGGTCATCGGTGCGCGTTATTGCGCGCTCTGATGACCATTTCCCGCTCCGCTGTCGGGGTCGGTGGCGGCGAGTTGGCGGGCCCAGTCGGATTCGGTGTCGAGGAAGGCTTCTCCACCGGCGGCGAAGGCGTCGCGGAGTTGGGTGAGCACTTCAATGAATTGCTCGACGCGCTCTTTGGCCGACTCGGGCATTCCAGCTGCCTTGCGGCGATATCCGGCGGCGAGCTGCTGTGCGGAGTCGAAATCGCCGAAACCATGAGTTGCACTCAGGGCGTCCGCTGTTCGTCTCGTGCTCCGGAACTCGGAAAGCATGACGTTGCAGATCCTGACAATCTCGTCGACAACTTCTGGTTCAAGCCTTGTGAAGTCGGGCATGCGCACCTGCCAGTCTTGTTCAGTTCTGAATGAAGGGCTCGATCGTAGAAACGGTCTGTTCGAATCCGTCGCACCATTCGGACTGCGGGACTGGTCCTGAATGGTCTTTCTGGTAGAGCCTGCTCAATATCACTATGCCAAAGTTTGTTTCGAGGACGTACCTGCATGTTTCGACATTGCCCGGATCGACCTCGAGTAATGCTGGTCGCCCGTTGATGGTGGTTGGAACGGCCGCAAGGCCGTTCTTGTCACGTTCTTCTTCCAGCGTGACATTGCCGGATAGGACGTTCAGGTCGTAACGAGCCAGGACCCCGGGGACGCTGACAGTTCCTTCATAAGCGCAGCCGAGGAATGTGTACGTCCCCATCGGCATGTCCGCGACTTCCTTCTTCGCCGCGTCGTACCCGGCGGCGTTCATGACGTCGTCGGGGATGTCGTAGCAGGGGTCGAAGGTGACCGGTGGTCGGCCGGAGTCGTCGGTGATGCGCGGGGTGCGGGTGGTCGACGTGGATGCTTCGTCGCTCATCACGTCGTCTGCAGCGCTCGGGCTGCACGCCGTCGCCACGACCGCGAGTGCTGCGAGCGCGACTGTTCCCCACCTACCCATGCGACCCCCCGATCGATTCGTCGGGAGACGCTAACACAACGGATCGGTCGGGCACTCCGGCGCGCGAAGTGGTCACAAGAGCGCGTTGTTGCGCGTTCCGATGACCGATTCCCGCTCCGCGCGCAGACAAAGCAACGGTGCTGTGCTTCACAAGATCAGTTTGATTGTGACTGCAATCGCATCTACTGTCTGCATCGTTCCGAATAGTAGAACGACGTTCCGAACTGCGAGGCCGCTATGACCCACTCCGCCGCTGTCACCACCGACGAGAACCGTCGATCCGTCTTGGGGCGCGCATTCGACATCCTCGAGTGCTTCACCGACGCCGAGCCGGAGCAGACGATCGGGTCGCTGTGCGCGGCGACCGGCCTCCCGCCGGCGACCGTCCATCGGATGCTGGCCAGCCTCGTGGAGTGGGGAGCCGTCGAGCGCGCAGCGCGCGGCAAGTACCGCCTGGGTATGCGGCTGTGGCGTCTCGGCTGGGGTGTCCCCGGCGCTCGAACCCTCAAGGACGTCGCACGCCCGCACCTGGTCGACCTGCACACCAGCACGCGGGAAGCCGTTGCCCTGGCCTCCCGCGACGGGGACAGCGTGGTGCTGGCCGACGTCATCGCCGGTAGCTCCACTCGCACGGGCCGGATCCTTCCTCGGCGCCTGGACCTCGTGAACTCGGCGCCCGGATCGGTCTTCATGGCCTACATGTCCCCGGACGAGGTGTCGGAGCTGACTGCCCGCACACAGCACGACCACAACGACGCCTTCCGTCTGCGTCAGGAGCTGTGCGAAATCCGGCGCACCGGAGCAGCCGTCGTCCAGAGCGCCGACGGTATGTACTGGATCGCGTCGCCGGTGTTCGCGAAGCCTCGGGAAGTGCGGTCGGTCGTGTGCATCGCGGTGCATCGCCCTCGGTTCAACATCGGTGCGCTGGTCCATGCCGTGGTCGACACGGCGCGCGCCGTCAGCGACGGTCTGCCTCCTTCTCTCCGTTCGGTGGGCTGAGGTGTCCGTTCTCGACAAGGCCGTGCAGCTCGTCGACACCCTCGGTCGCGCTCCCGGGCCGATGCGTCTCGGGGCGCTCGCCGAGGAGATCTCCATTCCCAAGTCGTCGGCGCACCGGCTCCTCGTCGAACTCGCACGTCTCGGCCTGGTTCGCAGATGCGGCGACGGCGAGTACACGATGGGGTACCGGCTGGTCGAATGGGGGAGACTCGCCGACAGGTCCATCGGAATCCGCGACATCGCTGCACCCGTGATGGCGACCTTGCGCGACCAGGTCCGTGAGAGCGTGCACCTCTACGTCCGCGACGGCGACTCGCGTGTCTGCGTCCATGCCGTGGAGGGCCCGTACGCGCTGCGCCCGGTAGCGGTCCTCGGACGGGCGTTGCCACTGGGCTACGGGGCGGCGGGGAAGTTGCTCCTCGCCTATGCCGACGATGCGACGGTCCGCAGGGTGTCCCGACAGCTCCCCGTACACCGCAACAGAACTCTGCCCACGCGCGACGACCTCGCGGCGATCCGGTCCGGTGGATGGTCCGTCTCCGTCGACGAGATGGAGGACGGGCTCACCTCTCTTGCCGCGCCGATCTCCACGCCGGGTGGGGGAGTACCGGTGGCTCTGGCCATCGCCGGCGCCACCACCAGGATCGCGCCGGACAGATACGACGAGGTCCGCGCCCTCATCGTCGACGCCTGCCGTGAAATAGCTTCGCGCAGCTCCTGAACGGTGCTGCCGGACCGGATTTCGGCAATCTCGCGAAGTGTGCCGCATATCGGAACGATCCGATGGAAGGGCCTCGATTGGGATGTGACGCTCATTACCAAGAGCCGCGCACCTCTTCTTGCGGCACACAAGCTGAGACGAAAGGGGCAGTTATGCCAGCCCACCTCTCGGAGGCCGAAACCAGCCGGTACATCGACACTCCCCACGGGAAGATCCACCTGCACCAGGCCGGTGCGGGGCATCCGATCGTGATGCTGCACGGCAGCGGCCCCGGTGCCACCGGTTGGAGCAACTTCAACCCCAACATGGCGCAGCTCGCCGAGGACTTCCAGGTCATCGCGCCCGACATGCCGGGCTGGGGAAAGTCCGACTCCGTCACCTACGAGGATCGCGACCATGTCACGTCCGCGATCCACCTGCTCGACGCGCTCGGAATCGAGAAGGCCGCTTTCGTCGGCAACTCGATGGGCGGCGCCACCTCGCTGAAGGTTGCTGCGCGCCATCCCGATCGCGTGTCGCACGTCGTCTCGATGGGTGCCGGCGCCCCCGGCCCGCGCATCTTCAGCCCGGGCAACGGACCTTCGGAGGGTCTCAAGGTTCTGCACCGCGGCTACCGCGATCCGTCGCCGGAGACGATGCGCGCGCTGGTCGACATCATGACCTTCGACAAGGAGTTCGCGACCGAGGAGCTGGTTCTGCAGCGCTCGGAGAACGCCCGCGCACGCCAGGACCACCTCGACAACTTCGCTGCCGGCCTGGGTCGTCCCCGCCGCGGTGAGGCGTCGATGGACGAGATCGCGTCGATCAAGGCTCCCACGCTGGTCATCCACGGTCGCGACGACCGAGTGGTGCATTTCGAAGCCGGCCTCCGCCTGGTCTCGATGATCTCCGACTCGCGTCTGCTGCTCCTCAACCGGTGCGGCCACTGGGCGCAGCTCGAGCACGCCGACGAATTCAACCGCGTCGTGCGCGATTTCATCCTCAACACCGCCCCGAACGCCTGAGACCGGAGAGACAACGATGAGCGAACTGGTGCAGCGGGTCGAGGAACTCGCAGACTTCTTCGAATCCCAGGCCGAGGAATCCGACAAGATCGGTCACCTCACCGAACCCACCCACAAGACCCTCCGTGAGGTCGGCATCGTCCGTGCCTTGCAGCCCAAGGACTTCGGCGGATCGGAACTCCACCCGCGTGAGTTCTTCGAGGCAGTGCTGGCGGTGGGAAGCCGCTACGCGTCGGCTGGATGGGTCTCGTCGGTCGTGGGCGTCCACTCCTTCGAACTGGCGCAGGGAACGCGTCAGGTTCAGGAGGAGATCTGGGGCGAGGATCCCGACACCTGGGTGGCCTCGCCGTACGCTCCCATCGGGCGGGCACGTCGCACCGAGGGTGGCTGGATCTTCTCGGGACGCTGGCCGTTCTCGTCGGGCACCGACCTGTGCGACTGGGTCGTCCTCGGCGGCATGCTCACCGACGACGACGGCAATGTCCGTCCGGACGGTCTGCGTCACTTCATCATTCCCCGCAAGGACTACACGATTCTCCACGACTCGTGGGACGTCGTCGGTCTCAAGGGCACGGGCAGCAAGGACGTCGTGATCGACGGAGCCTTCGTGCCCGACCACCGGCTCATCGACCCCGAGGACCTCGGTTCCGGAGCAGCCGCACGCCAGGCAGGTCGCGGCGACGTGGCGCTGTACCGGATGCCGTTCCACTCGATGTTCAGCGGCGCCATCACCGCCGGCACGCTCGCTGCCGCCGAAGGCGCTCTCGCACACTGGATCAACTACACGCGCACCCGTGTGTCGGCCCGCGGCGTCACCGCTGCGACCGACCCGCGTCAGCTGCACGCCCTCGGCGAAGCGGCATCGGACCTGCAGGCAAGCCGCATGCAGTTCCTCGCCGACATCGATCGCCTGTACGAGGTGGCGCAGTCGGGCAAGCCGATCGACATCGCTCTGCGGGCCGAGGTGCGACGTAACCAGGCACGCGTGTCTCGACGCGCGGGTGCTGCCGTCGACAAGCTCGTCTCCCACGCGGGTGGCTCCGCGATGCGGATGGACAACCCGATCCAGCGGTTCTGGCGCGACATGCACATCGCCCTCGGGCACGGCGCGAACGTCGCCGAGCCGATCTACGAGGCTGCGGGCACCATCACCTTCGGTGGCGAACCCCCGAAGAACGTCCGGATGTGACGAAGCGGGGGACGGTGCGCACCGTCCCCCGCCTCGAGAAAGCGCTCAGATCTGCGAGCTCGTGTTCCGACCGCGAGCAGCCGAGATATCTGCTGCCGCACGACGAACGAGCATCTCGGTCCGGTCCCACCGGACACCTGCGGTCGGTCCGGACACCGACACGGCCGCTTCGATCGTCCCGTGAACGATGATCGGAGCAGCGACGCAGACGAGTTCGCGTGAGAGCTCTTGACGGTTGTAGGCGACGCCCGATTCCCTGATCCGTTTCAGCTCGGACATGAAACGACGCGGATCGGTGATCGAGTGCGGCGTGAAACGAGGCAGACCGGCGTCGAGTGCAGTACGGACGTCCTCGGAACTGCCGAAAGCGAGAAGTGTCTTGCCGAGTGCCGTGCAGGATGCGGGATGACGTTGGCCCGGCATCGTGAGAACCACAAGGTTGTTCGGGCCCTGGACCTTCTCGACATGCAGGATCTCGGGACCGTCGAGGACAGCGAGATGAGCCGTGAGACCGGTAGCCGTGTGGAGGTGACTGAGGAAATGACTTGCCGTGTCGCGCAGACCGTTCGGACGGCACATGCTGTAACGTGCGCCGAGTTCGAAGCAGGACAGCCCCAGTCGGTATTTCGTACCGTTGCGGGCGACGAAACCGGACTGTTCGAGCTCGGCGAGCAGACGGAAGGCCGTCGACTTCGGCACATCGGCGCGACGCGCGAGTTCGCTCAGGCTCATGTCGGCGCGAGCCTTGCGGAATGCGTCGAGCAGCTGCAGCGCCTTCGCCACCGACGTCATCTGGCGGCCGGCGCGCTCCTCGCGGGACCCATTGTGGGTGTCGTCGAGAACGGTCAACGGTTCCTCCACTCAGTGATGGACACGATCGAATCGCTTGCCATGCGGTCCACGTTAAGGGGCGGCCCACCCGGATTTCGTGGTTGCAATCACCCAATGGAATTTCGGTTCCCCCGCCGCCCCGGCCCTGGCAGATTCAGCAGCATTCGTTGCGGTGCTGCCGGTGCCGACCGGGCCTGATGTCGACGAACGGACGAGCAGTCCCGCCCCCTCGACGCCCGTTCCCCACCTGTACAGCGACTTCTTCCCAAGGAGCCCCATGAACATCACGAAGTTCCCGCGCCCGCTCAAGGTACTGGCCCTCGGCGCACTGGCCTCGCTCGCGCTGACCGCGTGCGGCGGATCCAGCGACGCCGACACCGCCGGCGACGGCACCGTGCGCGTCGCCGTGTTCCCGAGCTTCAACGCCCTCGGACCGCGTACCGCCGACCTCGAAGGAGTCTTCGACAAGCACGGCCTCGACGTCGAGCTCGTCACCGTCGCGACGCCCGGCGAGGCCACCCCTCAGCTGCTCGGCGGGAAGATCGACTTCGCCCTCATGGACATGGTCAGCCCGATCATCGCCAAGACCGAAGGTGTCGACCTCGTGATGGCCGCTCCGGGAGCCGTGGGAGCCCCCACGAAGGACGACGGTCTGACCAGCGGACGTTTCTGGGTCCGGGCGGACAGCCCCATCCAGAGCGTCGCCGACCTCGAGAACGCCACCTTCGGCATCCCGCAGACCAAGGGGCAGCTGTGGCTCGACGTGCGTGAGGCCATCGACAACGCGGGCGGTGACTCGTCGAAGACCGAGTTCGTCGAGGTGCCCAACACCCTCGCCGCACTCCGCTCCGGCAGCGTCGACGTCGTCACCACGGCGGAGCCCTCCGGCACCGCCACCCTCAACGACCCGGATCTGCGCGTCCTCGATCACTTCGTCAACGCCGGCGGCGACCTCTCGTACGCCTACGTGACCACCCCGCGCTACGCCGCGGAGAACGCCGAGAACGTCGAGAAGTTCCGCGACGCGGTCGTCGAGGCCAACACCATGCTCGCCGAGCAGGACGGTCTGGCCGCCGAGGTCGCCGCGACCTACATCGAGGTCGATCCCGCGATCCTGTCGCAGGCCATCTACCCGAAGTTCCCGACGACCCCGATCACCGAGGACAACATCAACTCCACCCTCGACCGGATGGTCCGTTACGGCCTGGTCCAGGAGGCGGACGCTCCCGCTCCCGGCGACATGATCGTGGGTGGCTGACATGAGCCCCACCGCCACCGCGAATGCGCCCGGGGCAGCTCGGGAGGTGACCCCACCGCGCCCCGCCGGTTCGATCGGACGCGCCGCAGCACGCAAGCGCAAGACTATGTCCGCGCGGCTCACCTCCGCTGCCGGCAAGCTCGTCGCCCTCGCGATCGTCGTCGTCGCCTGGCACGTGTTCGTCACCGGACCGGGCAAGGCCTCGGGCATCCCGACGCCACTCCAGCTGATCGAGACCGGCGCCGACCTCGTCGTCACCGGCCAGTACTGGGACGCCGTCGGCAACACCCTGCTGACCGCCCTGATCGGCTTCGGGCTCTCGGTGCTGATCGGCGTTCCGCTCGGTTTGGTCAACGGCACCTACCGCAAGGTCGAGCAGAGCACCTCGTTCGTCGTCGACTTCGGACGCACGATCCCGGGTGTCGCGATCCTGCCGCTGGTGCTGCTGCTGTTCGGCGGCACTCGCACCATGGCCGTCGTCCTGGTGATGTTCAGCGCCGTCTGGCCGATCCTCGTCCAGTCGACCTACGCGGCGCAGCAGTTGTCGTCGCAGATGAAGCAGGTGGCCCGGGCGTTCCGCCTGTCGCCGACGAGCCGGATCCGGGACATTTACCTCCCGTCGTCGATGCCGTTCCTCATGACGGGCCTGCGTATCGCCGCGACCATCAGCCTCCTGATCACGATCTCCGCCGAGTTCCTCGGTGGTGCGGACGGCATCGGCCAGCGCCTCTACCAAGCCCTGACCGTCGACGACACCCAGCGGATGTTCGTCTACGTGTTCACCGCCGGTGTACTCGGTATCTGCCTGAACCGTCTTCTCGTTCTCGCGCAGAGCCGCGTGCTGTGGTGGCACCCGTCCGAAAGGGTGAACAAGCCGTGACCGTCGTACGCCGCCTCGCATGGGAGCTGTGGCTCCCCGTCCTGCTCATCGCACTGTGGGCAATCTTCAGTGCCACCAGCACCGACCCCTACTTCCCGCCGCTGTCGGAGATCCTCGACAAGTTCGCCGACGTGTGGTTCTTCGAGGGCATCCGCACCGAGATCTGGCCGAGTCTGCAGCGACTGTTCGTCGGCTTCGCACTCGCCTGCGTCGCCGGTGTCGGCCTCGGACTGGCGCTCGGCGTCATGACCCGCGTCGACAACGCGGTGCGACCCATCGTCGAATTCCTCCGGGCCACACCGGGCGTCGCGATCCTTCCCGTGATGATCCTGCTGCTCGGCCTCGGTGACTCGATGAAGATCGCCATCATCGCCCTCGTCGCGACCTGGCCGATCCTGCTCAACACCATCGACGGTGTCCGCTCCGTCGAACCCGTTCTGCACCAGGTGACCGCCAGCTACCGCATCACGCTCGGGGACCGGATCCGCTTCGTGATCCTGCCGGCCGCGTCGCCGCAGATCTTCGCGGGTGCACGTACCGCACTGGCGATCTCCATCGTCGCGATGGTCGTCGCCGAGATGGTCGGTACCCCCGGCGGCATCGGCTACTACATCCTCGACGCACAACGTGGATTCAAGATCACCTCGATGTGGGCGGGCATCATCGCGCTGGGGATCCTCGGCTACCTGCTCAACAAGCTCTTCGCGCTCGTCGAGCGTCGCGTGCTGGCCTGGCATGCGGGCATGACCGCGCACAACCGTGGAGGCAAATGATGACCACTACCGAAGCGACCAAGCCCGAGACCCGCACGGGTACGGTGCTCGAAGTACGCGGTCTCGGACACAGCTACGGCGGACCGCAGATCTTCGAAGGCCTCGACTTCACCGTCGGCAAGGGTGAATTCGTGTGCATCGTCGGCCCGTCCGGCGTCGGCAAGAGCACCCTGCTGCAGTGCCTGACCGGACTCATCCGCCCCAGCGAAGGCGACATCCTCTTCGAGGGCAAGCGCGTCACCGAACCCCCGGAAGGCCTCGCGATCGTCTTCCAGGACTACAGCCGGTCGCTGATGCCGTGGCTGTCGGTCATCGACAACGTCGCCCTGCCGCTGCGCTCGGCCGGCGTCAAGAAGGCCGAACGCCTCAAGCAGGCACGGCAGGCGCTCGTCGAGGTCGGCCTGAGCGATGTCGCCCAGGCGTACCCGTGGCAGCTGTCCGGCGGCATGCAGCAGCGCGTCGCCATCGCCCGCGCCCTCGCGTCGAACCCGCGCGCGATCATCATGGACGAGCCGTTCGCCTCCGTCGACGCGCAGACCCGCGCCGACCTCGAGGACCTCGTGCTGCGTGTCCGCGACCATCTCGGACTGACGGTCATGCTGGTCACCCACGACATCGACGAGGCCGTCTACCTCGCCGACACCGTGCTCGCACTGTCCGGTCGTCCCGCGCGCGTCACCGCGATGCTCCCGATCGACCTGCCGCAGCCGCGCGACCAGCTGTCGACGAAGGCACTGCCGGAGTTCGCCGACCTGCGCGCCGAGGTCTACACCCTCATCCGCAACCCGGCGACCGCGTAGGGGAGAGGTCATGCAGATCCACGGCACGATCGACCCCGCGCGCTTCCGCCAGACCCTCGGGCACTATCCGACCGGCGTCGCGGTCATCACCGCGATCGACGCCGACGGGCAGCCCGTGGGCATGGTGGTCGGTTCGTTCACCTCGGTGTCGCTGGACCCACCGATCGTGGCGTACCTGCCCACCCGCGAGTCGCGCACCTACGCGCGGCTCCGCACGAGCAGCCACTTCTGCGTCAACGTGCTCGCCGCCGACCAGCGTGAACTCTGCGGGCGGTTCGCCGCCCGCGGCGACGACAAGTTCGCGGGTGTCGAGTGGACGCCGGCGCCGTCGGGATCCCCCATCCTCGACGGAGCCGTCACCTGGATCGACTGCGAGGTCGCCGACGAACTCGAAGGTGGCGATCACTTCATCGTCATGGGCCGTGTGCAGGACCTCGACGTGGCCCGCCCGACGCTGCCGCTGCTGTTCTTCCAGGGCGGATACGGAAGGTTCTCCCTGCCGACCTCCGTCGCACCCGCCGACCCGGAACTCATCCGGGGCGTGCGCATGGCCGAGGCGGCCCGCGGCGGACTCGAAGCGCTCGCCGCGGGCGTCGGCGCGGACTGCGGTGTGCTCGCACGCGTCGGCGACGAAGCGGTCTTCGTGATGACCGAGAACCATTCCGGTGATCCCGATGCCGTCGAGATCGGACAGCGGATTCCTCTGATCCCGCCGCTCGGCACCGTCTTCCACAGCCAGGCCTCCGACGACGAAGTGCAGCAGTGGCTCGGCCGTGCCGGAAGGAACGACGACACAGCAGCTTTCGTCTCGAACCTCGAGAAGGTCCGTGACCGCGGCTACTCGATGTCGCTCATGCCCGAAACCGAGCTCGCTCGCGTGTCCGTGATGAACGACTACTCGGGATGCGACGTCCTGCCCGAGCACGACCGCCGGATGAAGCAGATGATCTCCGGCACCGCGTCGCTGTACGAACCCGACATCGACCCCGACGGCACGTACGACCTGCACTCGGTCGTCGTCCCCGTCCCCGACCCTGAGGGACGCACCCGCATCGCACTGCGACTGTCCCGGCTTCCGCGCGCCGCGTCCGGTGACCAGGTGCTGCGCTGGATCGACGATCTGCGATCCGTCGCCGCCGACACCGCCGAGGCTCTCGCCGCGCGCACCCCATCGACCAAGGAGAAATGATGAACGCTCGAGTCAGGGCACTGGGATACGCGGTCGTCCGCGCGAAGGACCTCGACGAGTGGGTTTCCTTCGGTTCCGAACTCCTCGGCCTGCAGGTCGCCTACCGCGACGACGACCGGATGCTGATGCGGATGGACGAGTACGCCTACCGCCTCGACGTGCGGCGTTCCGACGACCCGGGTGTCACCGCGCTCGGCTGGGACGTCGGCGGACCGGAAGCTCTCGAGGAACTGTCGAAGCGCCTCGTCGACGCCGGCTACCACGTCGAGTCGGTGGACTCCTCGGTGATCGAGGAGCGGCAGGTCATGGACCTCGTCCGATTCCGCGACCCCGAGGACGTCATCGATCACGAATTGTTCTGGGGTCTGCGCAACGCCCTCGACAAGTTCGTCTCACCCACGGGTGCGAACTTCGTCGCGAGCGACCTCGGTTTCGGGCACGCCTTCCAGGCGCTGCACGGTGATGCGAAGGTCTACGACCGTCTGTTCCGGGACATCCTCGGTTTCCGGCTCAGCGACCACATCGACATGCCGGGCTCGGTGGGCACCTTCCTGCACTGCAACCCGCGCCACCACTCGTTCGCGTACGCCCATGCGCCGCACCGGAACAAGGGCATCGGGCACCTGATGTTCGAGATCGACGACCTCGATCTGCTGGGTCGCCAGTGGGACAAGGTGGAGGACAGCGACATCCCGATCCTCTCCACCCTCGGCAAGCACACGAACGACAAGATGATCTCGTTCTACGTCCGCAGCCCTTCGGGTTTCGGCATCGAGTACGGTGTCGGCGGCATTCTCATCGACGACGACAACTGGCTCCCCACCTGCTACGGCTCCGCCCACTACTGGGGTCACCGCCGCCCGCAGGGGTAGTACTCGACTCTGTGCAGTCGTAGGAGCGCGGAATGGTCATCGGTGCGCGTTATTGCGCGCGCTGGTGACCGTTTCGCGCTTCGTCGTCGTGGTCGGTGGCGGTGCTGGGGCGACTTCTCGCTGCATCCGCTCGCGGAATTGCCATTTGCACCTGTCACAGCTGTAGCGAATGACGAATCGGCGAGCGGATGGAAGTCGTATCGGCTGTTCCCCTTGCCTGTTCGACCTGGATCGATTGTCGGCCGGACGCCGACACGACTGCTCGGGCGCGAAGGTGGTCGGCGGTGCACCCTATTGCGCTGGTGACCTTTTCGCGCTTCGCTGCCGGGATCGGAGGGGTACTGGGCATCTTCTCACTGCATCCGCTCGCGGAATTGCCATTTGCACCTGTCACAGCTGTAGCGAATGACGAATCGGCGAGCGGATGGACGTCGCATCAGCTGTTCCCCTTGCCTGTTCGACCTGGATCGGTTGTCGGCCGGACGCCGACACGACTGCTCGGGCGCGAAGGCGGTCGGAGGTGCGCGTTATTGCGCGCTCTGATGAGCATTTCCCGCGCTGTTGTCGGGGTCGGTGGCTGCGAGTTGGCGCGCCCAATCGGATTCGGTGTCGAGGAAGGCTTCTCCGCCGGCGGCGAAGGCGTCGCGGAGTTGGGTGAGGGCGTCGATGAATTGCTCGACGCGTTCTCTGGCCGACTCGGGTGTCCCTGCGGCTTTGCGTCGATAGCCTGCGGCCAATTGCTGAGCGGAGTCGAAGTCGCCAAAACCTTGGGGGTTGCTCAGCTGTGACGTGATCTCCTTGGCTTCCCTGAACTCGCGGAGCATCTCTTCGCAGATCCTGACGATTTCTTCGATGACATGTGGTTCGAGTCGCGTGAAGTCGGGCATGAACGCTGTTCGTCCTTTCTGATCGATTATGCACCGACAAGAGGCTCGACCGTCTCAACGAATTCATCGAGGCCGGCGCACCATTCGTCCACTGGTACCGGTCCAGCGTGATCCTTGTGGTAGAGCCGGTTGAACAGAATGATGCCGAAGTTGGCTTCGAGGACGTACGTGCACTCGTCGTTGCCGTTCGCTCCTACCTCTCGTAACGCTCGGCGTCCATTGATGGTGGTCGCTGTTGCAACAGCGCCGTTCTTTTCGAGTTCTTCTTCGAGCGTCACGTTGCCGGCCATAATGATCAGCCCGTAGCGGGCAAGTACCCCAGGGATATGGACGGTTCCGGAGTAGCGGCAACCGAGGAAGGTATGCGTCCCCATCGGCATGTCCGCGAGCTCTTTCTTTGCCGCGTCGTACCCGGCCGCATCCATGACGTCATCGGGGATGTCGTAGCAGGGGTCGAAGGTGACCGGCGGTCGACCGGAGTCGTCGGTGATGCGCGGGGTGCGGGTGGTCGACGTCGTCGTCTCGTCTCCTGTGGCATCGTCCGCGGCGCTCGGACTGCAGGCCGTCGCGACTGCCGCGACTGCTGCGAGCGTGACGATTCCCCACCTGCCCATGCGACCCCCCGATCGATTGTCGGGCAGACGCTAACACAACCGCTCCGCTACCGCGTCAGTCCTGCTCGACCCCGCGCCAGAACTCGGGCAGCTCCGAGTTCAGTCGATCCTTCGCCTGCATGGGGAGCGAGTGCGTCGTGTCGGGGAAGACCAGAACCTCGGCATCGGCGAGTTGCCGTGCCCGATCGGCTGCTTTCTCACCTCCGACGAGCGAATCACGTTCAGCGATAGCGACATAGGTGGGCATATCCAAAGTCCCAAGCTCGTCGTCGCTCAACGGTGACGGTGTCGGCAGGGCGGCGGAGAAGTGCTGTGAGCCCTCCGAGATCATCGCCGCCATAGCGTCGTCGGAGTCGTAGTCGTCGACACCGCCGACCTTCGCGAGTGCCGTGTCCCGCCAACTGGTCGGGAGGCCCGGCAGTGTCGATACCGACGCCCAGAACAGCATTCGGGCAGGGGGATAGCCGAAGGTGAACACCGGCTCGAGCAATGTCAGCGACCGGACCTTCTCGGGGAACTGTTTCGCGTAGGACGCCGCGCTCGCCCCGCCGAAGGAATGTCCGACGACATGCGCGGTCTCCACGCCGAGCCCGGAGAGCGCGTCATCGATCCACAGCGCCTGGTCGTCGGTGGAGGTCAACGGTGCGGCCTGGACGGACAGGCCTGCGTCACCGAGCGCATCGAACGCGAGAACGCGGTGCTCGGGAAGAAAGCCCGGGAGATTCTCGCCCCACATCGGCACGCCAGACGCCCGGCCCGGAACGAGGACGACGGGAACGGAGTCGGCCGTCTGCGGCGACGTCCATTCGTAGACGCGGACCGTGCCGAACCGGGTGGGGACGTCGTGAACCTCGGAAGGTGTCGGCAGCGTGGACATCGCTCGCTCATAGGTGGCGACGTAACTGTCCCGACCGTCGGCGCTGCGGAAGTGGCCGACGCCCGGCGCGCCGAAGAAGAACTGGTAGGCGGCGACCAGGCCAACGACTGCGAGTACCGCGACCACTACGAGACCGGCGCGCCGAAGAACTCTCCTCGATCGAATGTGCTGGGTCATCGGGACCCCCGATTGTCGACGTTGCAATATGTTCATATTGTATCGTGTGATCATGCCGAGAGTCGTCGACCATGCGCAACGCCGTCGGGAGATCGTGTACGCGCTGTGGGCGGTCATCCACGAGCGAGGAATCGACGGCGTGACGTTCCAGGCGGTGGCGGCCGCCGGGGGAGTGTCGATCGGCCGGATCCAGCATTACTTCGATTCCAAGGAACACCTCATCCGCACCGGCGCCGAGTACATGGTCGCCGAAGCCGAAAAACGCTACGAACGAGCCGAATCCGATCCACGGGAAGCCCTCGTCGCCCTTCTCGCTCAACCCGTCCCCACGGACGAGGCCGGACGTCTCGGTGTGTCCGTCTGGTACGCCTACCTCGCCAAGTCCGCGAGCGATCCTTGGATCCGCGCGTTCCTGGAGGAATCGACACGAGGAACGAGAGAGGAAGCCGGACGACTCCTCGAAGAACTGGGCATGCCTCCCGACAGAGCCCGAACGGAAGCCCTACGCCTCGTCGCGCTCGGCAACGGCATCACCCAAGCCGTCCTCGTCGGGGTCACGGAACCGCCTGACGGCATCGCTCTGATCACCGACGAGGTGGCCCGAACGACCGCCTGAACCCTCGCCGTGATTGCCGCGCGGCGGAACGGGCTACCCATTCGGGTAACCACCGGAAACATCGCAGTCGGGAGGCACGTTCATGAGTGACGACAGTTTCGGCGCACGCGACACCCTGAAGGTCGGCGACACCGACTATCGGATCTATCGCATCGACAAGGTCCAGGGTTCGGAGCGATTGCCCTACAGCCTCAAGGTGCTGCTGGAGAACCTGCTGCGCACCGAGGACGGGCGGCTCGTCACCCGGGAGCAGATCGAGGCCGTCGCGGGTTGGGATCCGAAGTCGACGCACAACCCGGAGATCCAGTTCTCCCCGGCACGCGTCCTCATGCAGGACTTCACCGGCGTGCCGTGCGTCGTGGACCTCGTCGCCATGCGCGACGCCATGACCCAGCAGGGCGGCGACCCGAAGCGCATCAACCCCCTGATCCCCACCGAGCTGGTCATCGACCATTCGGTGATCGCCGACGTCTTCGGCACCGAGGACGCCTTTCGGATCAACACCGACCTCGAGTTCCAGCGCAACCGCGAGCGCTACGAGCTGCTGCGCTGGGCGCAGGGAGCGTTCGACGACTTCAAGGTGGTCCCGCCCGGCACCGGCATCTGCCACCAGGTGAACCTCGAGTACCTGGCCCGCGTCGTCTTCACGCGGGAGGACGAGGACGGCGGGCTCGTCGCCTATCCCGACTCGCTCGTCGGTACCGACTCGCACACCCCCATGATCAACGGCCTCGGCGTCGTCGGCTGGGGTGTCGGCGGCATCGAAGCCGAGGCGGCGATGCTGGGACAGCCGGCGTCGATGCTGATCCCGCAGGTCGTCGGCTTCAAGCTCACCGGCGAACTGCAGGAGGGCACCACGGCGACCGACCTCGTGCTCACCGTCGCCGAGATGCTCCGCAAGACAGGCGTGGTCGGCAAGTTCGTCGAGTTCTTCGGTCCCGGTGTCGCCAACGTGCCGCTCGCCAACCGCGCGACCATCGGCAACATGAGCCCCGAGTACGGCTCGACGATCTCGATCTTCCCGATCGACGACGCGACCCTCGACTACCTGCGCCTCACCGGTCGCGACGACGAGCAGATCCGACTCGTCGAGGCGTATGCGAAAGAACAGGGTCTGTGGCACGACCCCGATCGCGAACCCGACTACAGCGAGGTCGTCGAACTGGATCTGTCGAAGGTCCGGCCGTCCATCGCCGGCCCGAAGCGGCCCCAGGACCGCATCCCCGTCGCCCTCGCCCCCAAGGCCGTGACCTCGCTGCTCAACGGTGAGGAAGTGCCCGACGTCGTCTCCCGCATCCAGGACTCGGGTGTCGACGAGGGCGTGCTCGAATCATTCCCCGCCAGCGACCCGGTGTCGGTGCGCAGCGAGGACTCCCGCGACGAACCGCGCGACCCGGTGCCCGACGACGCCGACACCTCGGCGCCGCCGTCGAAGAAGGTCCCGGTGCGGGTCGGGGACGGCGACGAGTTCGAACTCGACAACGGACACGTGGTGATCGCGGCGATCACATCGTGCACGAACACGTCGAATCCGTCGGTGATGATCGGTGCGGCGCTGCTCGCCAAGAAGGCCGTGGAGAAGGGGCTGCGGAGCAAGCCGTGGGTGAAGACCACGCTGGCTCCGGGGTCGCGGATCGTCACCGACTACTACGAACGCTCGGGTCTGACGCCCTATCTCGACAAGCTCGGCTTCAACCTCGTCGGTTACGGCTGCACGACCTGCATCGGCAATTCCGGCCCGCTTCCCGACGAGATCGCGGCCGCGATCGACGAGCACGACATCAACGTCTCGGCCGTCCTGTCGGGCAACCGCAACTTCGAGGGACGCATCCATCCGCAGACGAAGATGAACTTCCTCGCGTCGCCGCCGCTGGTGATCGCGTACGCGCTGGCCGGGTCGATGCTCGTCGACCTCTTCAACGACCCGCTCGGCACCGACAGCGAGGGCAACGACGTCTACCTGCGCGACATCTGGCCCACGACGCAGGAGATCCAGGAGGTCATCGACGACGCGGTGCGCGCTGAGATGTTCGAGACCGGCTACCAGGACGTCTACACCGGTGACGAGACGTGGCGGAACCTCGACGTGCCCGACAGCGAGGTGTTCGAATGGAAGGACGAGTCGACCTACGTGCGGCGTCCTCCCTACTTCGAGGACATGTCGTCGGAACCCGAGCCGCTGCGCGACATCGAGGGCGCGCGGGTACTCGCGCTGCTCGGCGACTCCGTGACCACCGACCACATCTCGCCGGCCGGTGCGATCCGACGCGACAGCCCCGCGGGTCGCTACCTGCAGGAGCACGGCGTCGAGCAGGCCGACTTCAACTCCTACGGGTCGCGACGCGGCAACCACGAGGTGATGATCCGCGGCACCTTCGCCAACATCCGGCTGCGCAACCAGTTGGTGCCGGACGTCGAGGGCGGCGTCACCCGCTATCTGCCGACCGACGAGCAGATGAGCATCTACGACGCCGCGCAGAAGTACGCGGAGGACGGCACACCGCTGGTCGTGCTCGCGGGCGCGGAGTACGGGTCGGGTTCGTCGCGTGACTGGGCCGCCAAGGGCACGCTGCTGCTGGGTGTGCGCGCGGTGATCGCGCAGTCGTACGAGCGCATCCACCGCTCCAACCTCATCGGTATGGGCGTGCTGCCGTTGCAGTTCCCGGAGGGCGAGTCGGCGCAGAGCCTCGGCCTGACGGGGGAGGAGGAGTTCACCATCACCGGTCTGGCGGGCACCGACGAGATCCCCGAGACCGTGCACGTGAAGGCGGGGGACACGGAGTTCGACGCGACGGTGCGCATCGACACCCCGGCCGAGGCCGAGTACTTCCAGCACGGCGGAATCCTGAAGTACGTGCTGCGTAAGCAGCTCGCGCAGTAGGCAGCGACAGACGGGGGCTCGTGGCTACTGCGCCGCGAGCCCCCGTTCCGCTGCGGCGGTGCGCACCGCATCGATCACGAGGCGCAGCGGCGGCCGTTCCGACGCGACCCCGCGATGCGCGATGGAGATCGTGCGCACGAGCGGTTCGGTCAGCGCCACCACCTCGACCCCGGGTGGGCTCAACGTCAGCCCGAGATCGGAGACGAGCGTGACGCCCAGCCCCGCGGCGACCATCGCCAGCGCCGTCGCCTGCTCACCGACCTCGTGATTGATCCTCGGCTCGAACCCCGCCCGTTGGCACGCGAGGCTCACCGCGCGGCCGAAGTGCGAGTTCGGGCCGGCCAGCACCCACGGGTGCTCGGCGAGGTCGGCGAGGGCGATGGTGCCCGCCGGCACCGTCCCGGGAGGCACCGCGGCGTGCAACCGCTCGACCGCGATCACCACCTTGGTCAGCTCCGGATCCCACAACATCGGGTAGCCGGAGTATTCGATGACGAACGAGAAGTCCAGCGAGCCGTCACGCACGGCGCCGGCGGTCTCCTCGGGGGCGAGCTCTCTCGTGCGGACCTCGATGCCGGGGTGCTCGTCGGCCAACAACGCCAGCGCACTGGGGATCAGAGTGGATGCGACGGAGGCCCACACACCGGCGGTCAGGCGCGCGCTGACCCCGTCGCGGGTCTGTTCGAGCGCGGTGGTCGCCCGCTCGACCGATTGCAGGATCTCCTCGGCATGTTCGGCGAGCAGCACGCCCGCCTCCGTCAATTGGACCCGACGTCCCCGGCGCTCGAAAAGCTTTGCGCCGACGTCCCGTTCGAGCTGGGTGAGCTGTTGCGAGACCGCCGAGGTGGTGTAGTGCAGGGCGAGCGCGGCGGCCGTGACGGTACCTCGACGATGCAGTTCTCGAAGCATCCGTAACCGGCGCAGGGACAACTCCATGCCGTCAGCGTAGGGCGCGTCCGGGGACCTGCAACCGCTGTGAGTTCGCGTTGTGTAGAAATCGTGAACTCTCACCTTCGAGTTTCGTAACTGGACGCCCCGCGCTGGCCCCGGGCACGCTGGCGTCACCGGCCGAATCGACGTAACGACGGCTCTGACGAACGGGGGACCGCATATGACCACCATGGCAGCACGCGTCGACGCGGTGGATACCCGCAGGGACGAACCCTTCATGCGTCTCACCTGGACCGACCCGGTGACAGGTGCGCACGGTTATCTCGTCGTCCACACCCTGGTGGGTGATCTGGCGACCGGCGGCACCCGCATGCGGGCCGGGTGCACGATGTCGGAGGTCGAGGACCTGGCGCGCGGCATGGCCGCGAAGACCGCGGTGTTCGACCTGCCGGTGGGCGGCGCGAAGGGCGGGGTCGACTTCGACCCGAAGGATCCCCGTGCCGTCGATGTGCTGCAGCGCTTCTGCCAGGCGATGCGTCCCTGGTTGAACGCGCACTGGGTCACCGCCGAGGACCTGGGCGTTCCCCAGCACCTCCTCGACGAGGTCTTCGAGCGGCTCGGTCTGCACCAGTCCTTCCACGCCGCGATCAGCCGCGCGGCGGACCCGGCGATCACCCTGGACCGGGTACGCACCTCCCTGAACGCGCCGGTCGACGGCGGCTTCCTGCTGGGCGACGTGATCGGTGGTTACGGCGTCGCGCAGGCCTGCATCGCCACCGCGAACGCATATCGCTGGGCGCCGGCAGAGACCACCGTCGCGATCCAGGGGATCGGCACGATGGGCGGCGGCGCCGCCTGGTACCTGCATGAGGCGGGCATGCGCGTGACCGCGGTCGCCGATGCTGCCGGAACGCTGTATTGCGCTGACGGACTGGATATCCCGGCACTGCTCGACCTGCGGGACGAGTACGGGGAGATCGACCGGTCCCGCGTCCCGTCGCATGTCGAGCAATTGCCGCGCGACGCGGTGATCGGCATTCCCGCCGACGTCTTCGTCCCCGCCGCCATCTCCTACGCCATCACGGCGGAGAACGTCGGCCGGGTCGCCGGGCGGGTCGTGATCGAGGCCGCGAACTCTGCGACGACGCCGGACGCCGAAGCCGTGCTCACCGGCCGCGGCATCCCGGTGATCCCGGATTTCGTCGCCAACGCCGGTGCGGTCGCGTGGGCGTGGTGGGTGCTCCTCGGGTGGGTGGGGACCGATCCTGAGGATTCGTTCCAGCGCCTGCGCAGCGAGATGCTGACCAAGATCACGTTGCTGGTCGAGCGGTGGGCGCTCGATCGGGTGCCGCCGCGGCAGACGGCACGCGAACTCGGCGCGACCAACCACGCGCCGACGGCCTCGCGCACGATCATCATCCCCTGACATTCCACCCTCACCCAGTTTCTGCAGGTCAGCGCCTCGAAAGTGAGGATCGGCGGAAACACCGGCGGGCGTCGTCCGGGTCCGGAAACGCGCATGTCGATCAAGACTTCTAAGGTGGACATACCCGTCCCCCGTGGACGGGCGGAAGGACGTCCGCAAGGGTGAGTGGAGTGCGCGTGGAGTCAGGCGAGAGCGAACCCGAATTGAGGGATCGCGTGCAGCGCCTGCTTGCCTTCCTGGCCGAGCTCGTCAAGGCCCGCAGTGCGCCCGTCCGTGTCGTCGACAAACACCGTGCCGTGATGTCCCTCGAAGAGGGAAACATCAGGGCCGGCCTGCGAGCTCATGCCGCATCGGGCGACATCGTCCTGCGCGCGCGTCGCGCTCAGCTCGAAGAGCCCCCGCGCCCGCCCGCCGAGCTCGCGAAGTACGTGCACGGGGACATCGCGGATTCCGCCGTCGAGCCCGAAGTCGACCCGCAGGCCCTCGGTATCGAGGGGCTCGACGCCTGGCTGACGGAATGGCGGATGTGGGCGGTCGTCGATCGCGAGCGACAGGCCGCCTCGCATCTGTATTCCTTCTTGCAGCGAGCCATGCTCGACCTCGAGGATCAGCCCGAATCGCTGGAGCTCGTCGTCGCGTCGGGTCTGCTGCACCTCTCCGAGGGTGTGGCGGGCGCGCGGGTCCACACGCACCTGATCACCCAAGCCGCGCTCATCGAGCGACAGGGCGACTCCGGCGACCTGGTGGTGCGGTTGAGTCCCAGCGCCGGACCGTCGCTCGAGGACGTCCAGCTCCTCACCGGTCTGGAGGTCTTCGACCCGACGAGTGTCCGTGAGCTGCACGACGCGCTCGTTACCCAGGTCGCGTCGCCTCTCGACCCCGCGGCTCGCGCGTTCCTGAAGTGTTGGGCCGAGCGTGCGCTCACGGTGCCGGTCGATGTCGTCGATCGTGCGGACGAAGCGTCGTCGTCGGATGCGTTCGTGACGCCGTCGCCGGTGCTCGTGCTGCGCAAGCGTGGCGCGCATGCGCTCATCGAGTACTACAGCCGCATGACCGAGGCGGCCGCCGACGAGTCGAACCCGGTGCCGCTCGGGCTGGCGCAGCTCGTCGAAGCGATCGAACCGGCCGACCGCGTCGCATGGCTCGACCGCATCGGCACGCCGTCGACCGAGTTCACCGGCGAGCAGTTGCTGCCGCTGCCCGCGAACGAGGAACAGCGCGACATCATCGACCGGCTCGCCGGCGACAGCGGTGTCGTGGTGGAAGGACCTCCGGGTACGGGCAAGACCCACACCATCGCCAACATCGTCGCGGCGCTGCTCGCGCGCGGACAGCGTGTGCTGGTCACCAGTGAGAAGGCGCAGGCGCTGCGTGTGCTCCGGGAGAAGCTCCCGTCCGAGCTGCAGGAACTGTGCGTGGCCGTCACCGACCCGGTGCACGGCGGCACCGTGGAACTCACCCGCAGTGTCAGCGAAATCGCCATCCGCAAAGCGCAATTCAACGTTCGGCGCGCGCAGGAACGCATCGACGAGCTCACCACGCACCGCAACGACGCCCTCGACCGTCGTGCGACGCTGATGGAACAGATCCGGCAGGCACGCGCGGAGGAGACCGAGGTCCACGCCGATGTCGCCGCCGGCTACGAGGGAACGGCCGCGTCGATCGTCCGGCGGGTCCGCGCGAACGAGGCCAAATACGCGTGGTTGCCCGCGCCTCTGCTCACCGACACCTCGCCGCTGACGGTCGACGAACTCGTCACCCTCCACTCGCTGCATCAGCGGTCGAGCGTCGAGCGGGCGCGCCGTCGCCAACAGCGCTTCCCCGAACTGTCCCTGCCCACCCAGAGGGAACTGCAGTACGCGTGCGCCGCCGTCTCCCAGGCATCGAGCGGCACGACCAACGGTGAGACGCAGGGATTGCTGCGGATCCTCGAGGGTGCGTCGCTCGAAGCACTCGGCCGTATCCGCGACCTGTGCGAGCAGCTGCAGGGTGCCCTCGAGGACGCGGATCGGCTCGACGCCCGGATCCGGCGCGTCGCCGACGACGTCCTGTCGGGCCGCGCCCAGCACCTGTGGGGGAAGACCGCCGAGCTCGCCAGGCTCGTGCAGGCCGCGCAGGAAGCCGACCGGATCGTCGGCGCCAGCTCCGTGGACATCGCGGTGACGGGACGACAGGCCTTCGAGGCGTACGACGCGCTCGCCCGCAAGCTCGAGGCAGGCGACACGTGGCGCAGCGGATTCAGCCGGTTCCGACGCAGCGACGAGCAGTCCGCCGTCGAGGCGCTCGGGGAGATCGCGACCGTCGAGGGCGTCGCGGCCACCACCGCCCAGACGGCGCGCATCGTCGCCGAACACCTTCGTGCGCTCGAGGCGATCCGGGTCGCGCGGGTCGTCCTCCGCGACCTCGGTATCGACATCGAACTCGACGAGTCGCGCAGCCGCGCGGTCGGCACCCTCGCGTTCCTCGACCGCGACCGTGCCATCGTCGACAATCTCGTGGCCCGGGTGCACGACGTCGAATCGGCACTCCGCGACGTCCATCCGGGAGCGCCGCGGATCACGAGCGTCGAGCAGGCGCGGTCCACCGCCGAGTCGGCGCGGACCATCGCCGCCGCGGGCACGGCGGAAGCGAGCAAGAACTGGCTCGAATCCATCGGCATGTACGTGCGGGGTCAAATCTCCGGGGGAGCGTCGCCCGAAGGACGCGCGCTGGCCCGAGCCTTCCACGACGCCGATTTCGACGCGATCAACGCGGCTCTGGACGCGTGGGACCGGGCGGCAGGGGAGCAGCGTGAGGAGCTGGAACTCGTCTCCCTCCACGCGCGCCTGACCACCGCGGCACCGGCTCTCGCGCAGGCTCTCGCGGAGAATCCGTTGAGCCTGGCCTGGCCAGTTCGTCTCGCCGACATCGAGGAAGCGTGGGCGTGGCGACGCGCGGACGAGTGGGTGCGACGCTTCCAGGAGCGCACCGACGACGGACAGTTCGAACGCGACCTCGACGCACTCGAGACGGACATCGCGCGACTCACGACGGAACTCGTCGAGGAGAAGGCATGGAGCGCATGTCTCGACCGCACCACGGCCGAGCAGGTGCAGGCACTCCATTCGTACCGCGATCACATCGCGAGCATCGGTAAGGGCACCGGCCGCTATGCGGAGCGTTATCGGGCGGCGGCACGCGAGGCCATGCAGGTCGCGCAGGGTGCAGTGCCCGCCTGGGTGATGCCGTTGCAGCAGGTCCTGGCTTCGATTCCGCCCGAACAGAATTCGTTCGACGTCGTCATCGTCGACGAAGCGAGCCAGACCGACATCAGCAGCCTGTTCCTGCTGTGGCTGGCGCCGCGCGTGATCGTCGTCGGCGACGACAAGCAGTGTGCACCGAGCGCGGTGTCGCTGGGTGCACTCGACGGGGTGTTCAGCCGTCTCGACTCGTATCTGCCCGACATCCCGAACTACCTGCGCGACAGCTTCACTCCGCGATCGAGCCTGTTCTCGTTGCTGCGGTCGAGGTTCGGCAGCATCGTCCGGTTGCGCGAGCACTTCCGGTCGATGCCGGAGATCATCGCGTGGTCGAGCGACCAGTTCTACGCCGACGACCCGCTCGTGCCCATGCGGCAGTACGGCTCCGATCGTCTGCAGCCGCTGCGCACCACGCTGGTCGAGGACGGCGCCGTCACCGGGCAGAACTCGACGTTGACGAACTACGCCGAGGCACACGCCCTCGTCGACACGCTCGTGAAGTGTGTCGAGGACCCCGCCTACGACGGCAAGACCTTCGGTGTGGTGGTGCTGCAGGGACAGTTGCAGGTCGACATCATCCAGAACGAACTGCTCGAGCGACTCACCCCGGAGCAGTGGGAGGAACGCAGGCTCCGCGTCGGCACGCCCCCGGACTTCCAGGGCGACGAACGGAATGTGGTGTTCCTGTCGATGGTCGTGGCGCCCGAACAGAACATCGCGGCGTTGACGCGGACCGAATACCAGCGACGGTTCAACGTCGCCGCCTCGCGTGCCCAGGACCAGCTGTGGCTGTTCCATTCGAGAACCATCGACACGCTGCGTCGCACCGACCTGCGGTACTCGCTGCTCACCCACATGCGGACGACGTCCCCGCGGCCGGCCGAGCCGATGCCCGACGGCGTGACGCGCGACGAGCGGCACAACGCGTTCGACAGTCTCTTCCAGCAGGATGTCTTCCTCGACATCGCCGCTCGCGGCTATCACGTGAACCCGCGGGTCGAGGTGAACGGTCACTTCATCGATCTCGTCGTGACGGGGGCGGCAGGCAAGCTGGCCGTCGCCTGCGACGACGAGCAGTGGCACACCAGCCCCGACCGACAGAACGCCGATCTGGAGCGGGAGCGTGAACTGCACCGCAGCGGCTGGAAGTTCTGGCGGGTGCGGGAATCGGAGTACTACCTCGACCCGGTCGCGGCCCTGTCAGGACTCTGGGAGGAGCTGGAGCGCCGCGGAATCACGCCCGGTCGCGTGGATATGCGATCGATCGCAGCGACGGATGTTTACTGAAACAACTCGGTAGCATCGGTTATCGACCGGGAACGTTACAGTGCGTCTTTTCACGCCCCTTCTTCAGCGAAGTGCACGGATTCCTGATATTTATTGATGCGCAACGAGTCTCGTTGCACATAATTTCCCCCTGCGACAGGAGTCCCCCATGGAAGAACTTCAGGCCCTCATCGAGCTGGCGAAGCTGCTCGGCCCGTTCATGGAGCTCATCGGCAGCATCAGCAGCCTCAGCGGCCAGTAATATTCGGGCAGCGAAGAATCCCCGAAGGTGTTGCCTTCGGGGATCTTTCGTGTGTGTCTAGGGGGTGCCGCTCTCACCGCTCACGTGCACATATGCGACACCTCTCCGCGGCAGGGGCCGCGTCGACGAACTATCTGTACCCGTGAATCGACATACTCCGGTTCGCATTCCTGTGTCGATTCACAAGCAATATCGACGTTCTATCACGGGGTGGGGAAATAAATGTGGAGGAAACTCGATCCGTCGGATTAAAAATGAGGGTGAATTCGCGTCGTCACCCATCCGACAGTGCGTCGAAGACAGCCGCCACCCGCGATTCGTCTTCGATTCCGAGGATGTCCGCCCAGAAGAACGCCGCCTCGGCGGTGTAGGTGTGGCCGTGGCCGCCCGGTACTTCGGCGGCGAACACCATGTCCAGGGTGACCTGCCAGAAGGTGACGAAGGGAATCCACGACATCCCTTGGTCGATGTCGGCGCCGCGTTCGTCGCGCAGCCAATCGGGGCGGTGCCGAACGAGTTGGGAGGACCACCAGACGATCGGATCGCTGGGGTGCTGCCAGTACACGATGCGGGGAGATTCCCAGTCGCGCAGGCCGTCGAGATCGGTGAGGTCGTCGGGGGTCGCCGCGAATCGTACGTTCTGTCCGCCGTAGATGACCGGAAGAATTTCGCGGCTGCCGGGATCACGCGAATCGGTGATGCGCCGCCACTGCTCCGTGAAATTCGGCGTGCCCACCCACAGTGCGCCGTCGGTTCGGGTGATCATGTCCTGCACGCCGGCGAACGCCGATTGGCCTCCGTACGAACCCAGCGACTCGCCGAAGACGAGCAGCTTCGGCCGGGTAGTCGGATCGAGAACACTCCACCTCGCGTACACCGCTTCGAACAGCGCACGACCTGCATTGCGCGGCGAGACCCGGTCGGCGAGAAAGGCCAAGGGGCTGGCCAGGAACGAATACTGCATCGCCGCGATAGCAGAGTCACCGTCCGAGAGGAATTCCAGCGCAGCGGCGACGTCCTGGTTCACCCAGCCCCGGCCGGTCGTCGTGGCCACTGCCAGGTACTCCCGGTCGAAGGCGCCGGTGCGATCGAGTTCGGCGACGACATGGGACGCGAGTACCTCCATCTCGTCGAACTCGGTGTAGCGGTCGAGGCTGTCCAGCGAGCGGTAACCGGCGTAGACCCGGATCGGCATCATTGCGGGTTCACCGGTCACCGCGGTGATCTCCTCCGGAGACGGACCACCTGCGACGAACGTGCGCCCTTCACGTCCCAGCGAATCCCACCGTTCGAGCGACGCGTCGGAGCCGGATCGCTCCGGCGCCTGCGGCTGCTCGACTCCGTCGGCGGTGCCTTCGTCGACGGCCATCGCCGAGCCGTTGGCGATACGCGCGATCTGGACCGACAGCAGACCCTCGACCGCCCAGAACACGAGGAGCCCCACCAGCACGACACTCACGATGCGCGCCAGAGGTGCCGGCAACACGCGGACGACAAGCCCGGTGACCCACTGTGCCACGCGCCGCAAACCACGACCGATCACGAGCAGAAGCAGCGCCACGACCACGGCGACGAGCAGCACACCCGGATAGTCCCAGCTACTGCCGGGTTCCATCTCGACGAGTTCGCGGCTGATGTCCTGCCACCACGAACCGAGGACGAGGAAGGTCGGCACCACCACGACGGCGGCCAGCGCGAGCAGATACCAGCCGACCTTCTTCACGGTCGCCGACCAGCTCGTCTCGACGCCGCACTTGCGGACGATCCACGCGAGGAGCACCCCGATGCCGTAACCTGTGATAACGCTGATGCCGGTCGCGACGCCCTGCAGGTACCAGGGGCGTGGAAGCAGGGACGGCGACAGCGACCAGCAGTAGAACAGCAGCGCGACGGCCAGACCGACCGGATGGAACCGTCCCAACCATCGCAAGGTTCTTTCCCTCAACCGAGCCGGGAACGACGGTTCGGGCTCAGGAAGCGCGGGTGGTGTATCGAGGGTCGTGGTCATCGGCGGTCGCTTTCGTCGGAACCCAAGGTGCGCAGGAAGGCAGGGCGAGGTGACGGAATGCGAAGCCGTGATGGAGAAGGTAGCAGATGAGCAGGATGCGTGCCGTGTTCGTCTACTCGTCCGCGGTGTTCAATTGTTCGACGGCATCGGCGATGCGCTGGGTGTCGGCGAACGTCCATCCCTCGGGGGACGTCACCGCGGCCCAGCCGTAGGGGATGAGGTCCTCGTAATTGTGCCCGTGACCGACGGGCGGCGAGGTGCCGACCATGATGTCGGCCGCGACCTGAGCGAACGTGACGATCGGGTACCACCGCATCGACGGTGAGCGATCCGCGCCCGGAGGTTCGGCGAGCCAGTCGGGTCGCTCGAACAGCAGGCCCGGTCCCCACCACACCACCGGATCGGACGCGTGCTGCAGATACAGGATCCGCGGGTCGCTCCACGGTCCGCGCTGGTCTTCGAGCGTCTGAACGTCGGAGGCGAACCGCACCGCGACGCCGTCCTCGTAGACGGGAAGGACCTCGGGGCTGCCGGGATCTCGATGGTCGACGATGCTGCGCCACAGCTGGTTCGAGTTCGGAGGTCCGACGAACAGCGCGCCGTCGATCTTGCTGCGCATGTCGTCGAGGCCGTCGAAGGCCGCCTCGGCGGATTGAGATCCCAGGCTTTCGCCGTAGACCACCAGTTCGGGTCGCTGATCCTCCGGCAGTTCCGACCAGCGTTCGTGGACCCCGTTGATCAGTGCGTTACCGGCGGCCTTGGCAGCGGAACCGTCGACGAGGAAAGAAATCCAGCTCGGCAGGAACGAGTACTGGAGTGCGGCGATCGCCGAGTTGCCGTTGTAGATCATCTCGATCGAGTCGGCGGCGAACGGATTCACCCAACCGGTCCCGGTGGTACCGGCGACCACGAGGATCTCGCGTTCCCAGGCTTTCGTACGGTCGAGTTCGTCGAGGATCAGCTGCACCTGTTCGTCGGTGGTGCCGTCGGCTTCGAGTCCCGCGTACACCCGTATGGGTTCGAGCGCGGGAGTGCCGTTCAGCTCGGTCAGCTGCTCGGCGGTCATCCCGCCTGCGACGAACGTGCGTCCCTGACGACCGAGGCTCTCCCACGACGACGGAGATGCCGGGCTGCCCGACCGCTCGGGAATCCGAGGCTGCTCCACGCCGGGGTCGGTGCTGTTGTTGTCGTCGGCGAAGACGATGCGTGCTGCCATAGAACTGCTTGCGAGCAGAACCTGGTCGACGAAGACGACCACCGCGAGCACGAGGATGACCGGCGCGAGGACGCCGGCCGCGGCGACCGGAACACGCAGGCGGGTCGCGAGAAACTCCGCGAAGCGTCGTCCGACCCACCGCAATCCGCGTGCGATGTAGAGGAGGGCGGCGAAGATCGCGATGCTCACCAGACCGGTGCGCAGGTACGCGAAGCCCGTCGTGGCCTCGATGCCCATGAGGGCGCGGATCTCGTTCTGCCATCCCGCCGCAGCGAACAGACTCCCCAGAAGCGTTCCCACCGCGACGAGAGCGACCACCACCTCGGCGATACGTCGGACCGTGTGGCGCCGGCGCCACCACGTGAGGCGTGGAGCGATCCATCGCCGCGCGGGGAAGGCGACGAGCACACCGATGCCGTACCCGACGATGCCCGTCACGCCACTGATGAGTCCCTGGAAATACCACTCACGGGGAATGAGGGAGGGGCTCAGGCTCCACGCGAAGAAGAACAAGGCGACGACGAGACCGACGAAGTCGAGGCCGAAGACGGAGAGGTGGCGTCGACCCGTATTGCCTTCGCGCGGAGTTGTCTCGTCTGTATCGACTTGCGTGCTCACGGGAGTGACCCTAACCCCGTCGGTTATCCACCGCGGGCCGAGCGAAGCCGGCGCCTAGTCGCATTGAGCTCCGGTTCGTGCACTGCTCGGCGCGGCGTATCCGGATCCTGACGCCGCCGCCAGCGCCATAGTGCAGGCATCCCGGCTCGGCGATGAGGATCCGTTCGACGGCTGGGACCTGCGGAAGGTGGACGACACCTTCTAGGCAGTCGATACGGGAGTCCGCAAGCAAGTCGTTCTAGCCGCTAATGGTTCAATAGGGAACAATCGACCGATGCGTCTTGATATCGCCGGCGCGTGGTCTCTGATTGGGTGGCCAGGAGGATTTGTGAGTGACGGCTCGTGGAGCGGCGACGATTTCGGTGCTCGTCTCCGTCGCGAGGCAATGGCATGGTTGACCATCCGCACAAACGACGGCCTCGATCCGATCAGTCGCCAGGACCTCCTCGACTTCACGATCGACGGGAAGATGTTTCGGCTCATGGACCCGACGCGAGGGATTCGGAAGCCGAAGGAGCTTTCGTCCGCCCTATCCATCAGTACGACGTACCGCGCGCCGGGTACGAGGCGTCCGTACGAGGATCAGGTCGGCTCGGACGGGCTCCTGCGCTACAAGTGGTCGACGACCGACCCGAAAAACATGGACAATCGTGGTTTGCGCGCGGCCATGAACGAGGGCGTGCCGCTGATCTGGTTCTACGGCGTCGGTCCGAGTTTGTTCCAGCCCATCTATCCGGTATTCATCGTGGCGGAAGAACCCGACGAACACCAGTTCGTCGTCGCCACGGAAGTGGCTCGTGATCTCCATCGTCCCGATTCCCAAGCAGAGGAGCAGCTTCGGCGTTATGTCGTGGCTGAGACGAAACGTCGGCTCCATCAGCCGGTCTTTCGTGCAACTGTGATGCGCGCATATGAAACGCGATGTGCGGTCTGCGCTCTCGGTCATAGTGAGCTGCTGGATGCTGCGCATATCGTGCCCGACTCGCACGAAGCAGGTATTTCGTCGGTGACCAACGGGCTTGCTCTGTGCAAGATTCACCACGCCGCATACGACGTGAACATTCTCGGTATAACGCCGGATTTGGTCGTCGAGATCCGGAAGGATCTTCTCGACGAGATCGACGGCCCGATGCTCGAACACGGCCTCAAGGAACGGCACGGACAAAAGCTTATGGTGGTTCCGCCGGCTCGCAATGAGCGTCCCGATCGAGAACTCCTGGCGATCAGTTACGAACGTTTCCGCAGCGTTGGGTGAGGATGAGGAGCCGGAGCGGTAGACGCGCTGCGCAACCCAGTTCGCTCGAGTGACATTCGATGAGTAAAGGGTGTGCAAGGGCTGGACCCTCGCACACCCTCATCTCATTGGTTGTTCGCTGACGGATCAGATCGGTCGAGGCTCGTGACGCCGCAGAATTCGGTCACGCGGTCCAGCGTGTGCTCGTCGCGGAGCCTGCGAACCGAATTCTGATTCGCGCACAAAGCGGCCTCGCGCAGTGCAGACTGGGGTAAGTCCCGCGGAGTGGTGGAAATCCGCTGAGCGCATCCGGCCCGGTCCGCGATTACGACCTCGTCAAGCAACTCCGCACTTGGAAGCGACGGGTGTGTTCAGGGTCAACGAGCCTGCCTACAGCCATTCGTCCACGCCGCCATGGCCAGAGCACGTGCCACGTCGATTCTGGCTGAACGAATACGTGCCATCTGCGCAGCGGGCCGATGCTCCAGCCGGAGCTGTGGGCGCCTGGACAGGGCCGGGAATGCAGTTGCCGTTCACATTGACGTAGCTGTTCGCTCCGCAACCGCCGCTGTAACCGCTGTCGGGAGCGGGAGCGGGAGCAGGTGCAGGAGCAGGCGCTGGTGCCGGTTCGATCTCGACCGGCGGGGGAGGAGCGACGAACGCAGCCGCGGGCGGAGGTGTGTACTGCTCTGTGGTCGGCGCGGGCTCGGTAGTCGTGGGCGTCGGCGTCGGGGCAATGCCGCCACACGAAAGCAATTCACGCTCGAGCGCTTGGTGTTCCGTGGTCGTAGTCCACAGCTGGTAAGCGGCCTTCACCTCGACCTGCCGTGCTGCATACGTGCAGCGGTATCCCTCGTTCGGTGGCAGCCATGCAGAGGCGTCTCTGTCGCTCTTCTCCGTGCTGACGCTCTGTGCGACTGCCTGAAGGTTGCGAGGATCGTTGGCCAGGTCCCGGAGGGTCTCGGCACCGAGTTCGTACGCACCCTTCTGCCATGCATCGCTCAGCGAGACGACGTGGTCGATGACGACATCGTCGAAGACGGCCGAATCACCTGTGTAGACGTCTTCGAGCGTTCCGGTACGGACTGTGCACGCAGACTGCGGATCGAGTGATACGGCCGTCAGGTCGCGGCGGAGGATGTCGTTACGCGTGTCGCAGCCATTGTGGCCACCGTCCACTGCCACGTCGTCGGACCATTCTTCGCCGAAACGAGTGAGGTCGAACTGGGCGGCAGGTGCTTCATCGCGGACGCGGATCGTTGCGAGAGTCTTCAGCGCTTGCGTTGCGCGATCGCTGTCGACCAACTCAAAACTGGCCGGTGCCGGTAACGGCTCCGGTGGCGGCGTCGTCGTAGTCGATGTGGAGGAGGAGACCGGTGCGGCAATAGCGGAAGTCTGCTCGGCAGCGGGCGTTTCCGGCTCACGTTCGGGCTCCGGGGCAGTAGCGCCAGCGAGTATGAAGCCGGGGATGAGGGCCCACGCCGCCCATTTGTAGCGCGCAGGCCGGGTGCGGTCTTCGCGCAGGTACATGACGCCTGCAGCGATCGCAAGGAGTCCGAAGACTGCCATGCCCCACGCTCCTGTGAAACCGGCCAATGCAAATATCGCGCCGAGCACGATCGCGATTACAGCGATGAGCTTTCCCAGGCGAGTGCGTGCTCCCCGATCATGTTGGGACGTTCGGGAGGGATTCGTCGACATGGCTACACCTGCTCGACGCGGAAGCAGGTATGGATGACCGCGGCAAGAATGGCATGCGCGGGGGTGGAGTAGAGCATGTGTATACCAATTCATAGGGGCCGGCAATGGACGCCGAACCGGTGCACTTGCTTGTTTCGGCGGCAGCGTGAAATTCGTTACGCCATGTCCGAAAAGACGGAATTCGCGCTACTCGGAGCTCATTCGAACCGCTGTAAGACTGCTTACGCGACGCGAGCGATGCGGCACCGACACTTTACTGCACGTCCGTACTCGTCGTCCGGTAGCCATCCGTACTCATCGCAGTTGTCGCACTTCTCCGGGACGCTGCGTGGGACGGTCAATTCTTGCCACATCCGCACCCACGCTTGTGCGTACTTCATGGGGTTCTCCGGACGATGGACTGCTCTGGCTGCTGCGACCAGCTTCGCGGTGCCGTGGGTTTCGATCAGATTCTCGATTGCAGCTGCCGCCTCAGGCTTGAGGTACGCGAATGTCGCCATCAATCCCGCTTGCTTGCAGGCTGTTGCCAGACCTGCCACGGCCGGAGTGAGCGGAGCATTGGACGCCGGTGGGGTGCGGTTGGTTTTCGTTCTTGGTTCATCAGTACTGATAAGAGCGCCTGGCATACCGTTGTCCGCGCGACCGCGCGTCGGCTTTTCAGGCTCCGGGCCGGTGCGCGGCTCCTCGTAGATCGTCTGGATGGTGATCCACTGTCCGCGCTCGTTCTGGATCTTCTCTCGGATCAAGTAGCCGAGCTCCGCCAGCTCCCGCAGGGTAGAGCGGATGGCGTCGCGCCCCTCCTTCGGTGATTGACCGGCTATCAAGTCGGATCGAGTACGCCAGTCGTCCGGCTTCGACAAGAGCCAGATGAGCACGCCACGGGCGCGGAAGGACAAGCGTTCGTCGTTGATGACGGCATTGCTGAGGATGGTGAAGTTGCTGGCCAGGCGCGGTCCACGACGCACGCCGCCAGCCAGGGTATTCTGGCCCACGTTCGACTCCCTATAAGTCGGACATCCGGCCCGTCGGGAGTTGCCGCTCCTGGCGGGCCTTCTTCACTTGTGACGCCACGCGGATCGGTGACGATCTTGAGATCTTGGCACTCCTCTGGTTGTGCGCGCAAGGAAAAACTTCGAAGTCGCTTCAGTGCAACGGTTTACATGATCACGTGGGCCGTGACATCTCTGCGTCGGTCGTCATCGAGTATTTCTCCCGGAGTTAGGGAGCCGATCGGATCCAGTTGCACGCTTCTCGATGCCGGCCGATTGCCGCCGCGTCCGGGTGATGAGCGGAGCTTTTCGGTACGCGAAGCCGCTTGCCGGCCAATGCGGCGTACTCGCTGCCCGCGAGTCGGGGAGCCACTTCGATGGTGAGGTCGCTGCGCACCGTCCACAGTTGCAAGTCGAACAAAGTGTGGAGGTCGGCGCGGAGAAGCAGACCATTGGTCACATGGTTGCTGTGCTCTCCGAAGTAGCGGTCGATATGGGCTGCTTCCAGGACCGCCTCGACGTCGCATCCCGTGACTGCGCAACGACGTTCATAGGCTGCAAGCAATGCGCGACGGAACTTGGGCTGACCATATCGCACAGCAATGGCTCGTTGAGCGCGCTTACGGACGTCGTCGCCCTTCTCGTAGGTGGGAAGGCTGGCGGGCAGCTCTACATCGACGACGGGGAAGTGGGCGAAAGCAAGATCGGCTTCCGCGCCGAACAGAGAGCGCAAGCGACTTTCGGCAGACGGGTCGGACACTTGGTTGGCTCCGGCCTGCGCCGCGAGATTCCTTCCGAGCAACTTCTGTAGCTGAGCCCAGGTGGGCGATGAAACTACGTCCTCACTGATTGTGTCGAACTCGAATCGGTGGGTGTAACCGCCGGTCCGAACGTCGCTCCAGTGCGCGGGTTGCGAGCTCGGGGTGATTTCGTATAAACCGGAAGTCGCTCGTGCGCGTGCGACAAACCCATTGCCCTGACCCGTGATCCAGAAGTAGATGTCGTCACCGGGCACAATCTTCCTGAAGTACGACGGGCTGCGGACGTCCCAGAAGCCGTCGTCTCGTGCGTAATCCCAGTGTTGTGGTGTCTTCTCGTTGATCTTTACGATCCAGCTGGTCATTGCCCATGCGCCTTCTCAGGTTCGCATCGGGTGGGGGCATGTCCTGCTGCGGAAGCCCGTCGGGCCGTGCTCGGTGTTCGGTAGTCGTCGTGAGGTGTCAGTCGGAGATCAGTTCGCGGAGCGCATCTCGCGTTTCGGCATCGGTCGAGTAAAGGACGGTGCCGATCATTCCGCGGGTGAGCAGCACCTTGTAGACGTTGCGGACCAACCTGTCGAAGCGCACGTCGGAAATTCGTGTTCGGTTCTTGAAATCGGGATCACGGTTCGCCTCGCGAACCGTCGTGAATCGTCCGTTACGCCAGACCAGATCGGGTCCGAGGATGACTCCGTTCCAGTCGTATTCGAAACCTTGGGCCGTGTAAACGCAACCGACCTGGCCGAAGCCACCCTCCTCGGTTGCCCACAGCGCAGCCGGGGGAGCGTCGCCGATTCGTCGGTCGCTCTTGCTGTTCCACGGACGTGCCCAGCTGCCGATCCGAACGTCGGGGACCAGATTCCCGTCCTTGTCTGCGTTGCTCCACGGCCAGCAGTAGCCCGCCGTCATCCGCGCCGAATATCCGCGATCCCTCTGCTGGGAGAGAAGGTGCTCCATCTCCTCGGGGCTGTCGGCAACGCGGACGGTGAATTGGGGATCACCTTTCCACTCGAACGGCCCTCCGTCTTCGAGGTCGAGTAGCCGCTTCACCCACAGCAAGTACTCTTCGCTGCCTCCGCAGCGGAACTGTTCCCCCAGGTGGATGTGCTGTGTCTCGAGCCCCAGTGAGGCTGCGTAATGTTCGATCTGGGCATAGGACCCCATCTCCCCGGGACGTACGACCTGGTGCTCGTCGAGAAGAAAGACGGGGACGCGCGCGGCCGCGATGAGTTCGTCGACCTGCGGTCGGTCTGTCCGGAGTTCGGCTCGTGTGTAGCGGTCGACGGAGGTCTCGCGGATGCGGTGCGCCTCGTCGAGGATGAGTACGTCCAGTCCGTTGCGATCCGCCGTCATGAACTGGTTGAAGTACTTGAACATCTTCTGCACGCGCGGCGCGCGGTGCCCCGCAACCTTCCGCAGGGTTTGTGTGAACGATCGGGACCCTGTCGCATGCAGCACGGTTCGGCCGCGCCGGGCGAGCTCACCGAGGAGCGATAACGCCACGACGCTCTTGCCGCTACCGGGACCACCGGTGACGATGATGACGCGCTTTCGATCGGCGGCGCGAGACTGCTCCACCTCGTGAAGCACGAGGTCGACGGCGAGTTGCTGATTGCCGAGCAGATGGAACTGTGGCCGGTCGCGTACTTCCGCGGCGGCAACCTCGAGGAGTTGCTGTGAAGGGGCGATCGCCGACTTCATCAGCGCGTCGCCGGCGGCGTAGCCGGGCGTGGGTGCGAGGCGGTTCCGGAGGAACTCGATCATGTCTCCGCGATCGGCGGCGGTGAACATGCGCCCGGTGACGCTCATCGGGTACGAGAGCAGATCGGTGACAGCCCCCGGATCGGTCGCGTTGTGCAGATATGCGATACCTGCGAGAGCATCCGGCTGATCCGCCACCGTACGGGCGAAGTCCGCGAGGTAGTCGCAGTAACCCTTCACCTGTGCGGCGGGGTGCAGCTTCGGTCCTCCGGGCATCCCGGCCACCTCGACAAGCTCGGGATTGTCCTCGTACCGACGCGCCGCAGACCATTGCTTCAGCTCGACGACCACGTACGAAGCCGCACCGGTCTGTGGATGGGTCCCCGCGAGGACGACGTCCGCGCGCTGGGACGTCAGCGGCAAATGATATTCGAGCAGCATCTCGACGTCGTGGAGACCAGCGTCGACGAGGTCGCGAGCGAGAACAGGCAGGCTCCGTGTCCAGGACCTCTGCTCGGCTTCCCCGGCACGTCGTCCCGTGCGGAACAGCATTTGCTCCAACAACTGCTCCGCGAGTGATTCAGGACGATCGAGGTCGACGATCCGGCGGGCGGTAGTACGAAGCAGCGTCACAGTCAGGTCCCCAAGGCAGCACGAATCCACTCGTGCGGGTGGGGGCATGTCCGTGGCTGCTCATCGCAGCGGAAGTCCGTCGGGCCGCAGGACAGAACTATATCGGTGAGAGCGGCCGCGGGTCGTTCAGGGCGCGTGCGGTTGGTACGTCCCGGACGATCTCCACAGCAACGAGCCGGCAGGCAAGGCCGCATACACGCCGTGAGCAGCCGACGCCGTCCGCTTGTGCAGGACCGGGATGCGGGTAAGGCTGGAAATCTCGGACAAGGATTGTCGTTCCAGGGCTCGTGTCACGTGGTCCTGCACCGGGATGCTCGCCGACTTGTCGAGGTTGCATCGTGCGTCGGTTGCCACCAGGTTGGCAACACCGTCGATGGGGATCATCGACCAAGGCACAACGTGATCGATGTGGACATCGGATTGCAGACGGCCGTCGCAGTAGAAGCAACGACCTGACTGCAGGTCACGGAGTGGGTCGACGAGAGCACGCAGTGCTGTGCGGTCGGTGCCGAAGAGAAACCCGTCGATGTCCTCGGCGTCGAGTTCGGCGCGATTGAGGTCGATGACGTCGTGCGCCCACTCGGAGCGCACGAAGGTCCTGAGCAGTACGGATGTCCGTCGTAAGCCTTCGGGAACTCCTGGTCGCAGCACGATGACGGCGATTCGGTCGACGTCGCTCATGGTCATCTTCTTGTGGAAGCCCGCCGCGTCGTACATGAACTCGTCGCGGGTAGCGCTGTGAGGAACGCTCTGCAGGTGCGTAAGTGGCTGTTGCGCGATCGTCAGCCGTACGGAGCGAACGAGTCGTCGATAGACCGGATGGGCGGACTCGCGAGCTACCTCCGCGGTGCGAAGCCCGTCGAGTATCAGGACGTCTCTGGCTTCTGCGATTCGATCAGGGATCGAACGTCCGCGCCTGACCTGAGTAAGCCGTCCGTGGCGGTGGAACGACCGGACCTGATTCCAGTAATAGCCGATGACCCGATGAGTGATCTCGTCGATCGGAACAGTGAGACTCCCGTCGGGAGCAGCGGTGTTCTCGACGCAGATGTCGACGAGCGCCATGACGGTCGCGAGCTTGTACGTCGAATTGCGGCGGCCGGCCTCGAGCAGTTGCACGACACGGCCGGCGACGTCGAGGGGGTCAAGTGCCGCAAAGCTCATCCCGGCACAATATCCGCCGCTCGAGCCTGAGGCTTTCGCGCTACGAATTCTGAACCGGAGGTCGTGCGGTGAGGGCGTTCGGCCGATGCGGTTCTCCTGTCAATCCGAATCGCTCATCGAAGATATCCTGCGACGTGAGCCATCTATTGCTCGGCTCAAGCATGGGGCGAGCAGCATCGTGACATTGGCCATTTTTTGTGGGGTGGATCCGAATGGAGATAGGGACGAGCGGCCGGCAATGATCGAACCCGAATTCGATACGTAGACGATAGGGGAGTGCAGTGGGCTTCCTCGCGCCCTGAGCCGAGGTTAGCTCGCGTTACGCGCGGGGCGAGTCTCGGTTCAGCGCGTGAGAGATAGGCGGGCGCAGGCGACTCGGACGGCATGGGGGTTCTGATTACGACCCCTTCCACCACGACGTGTACACGCGACCGTCGTTGCCGCAGATGACAGCGTCGAGGTTCTTCGGGCCCCGCGCGATCGCCGTCACCTTGCGACCTGCCGGGAACACCCCGCCGATGTTGCGCCATCGGTCGCCGATGCCGGACCAATCGCCGCCCTGGTACCACCACGACGTGTAGACGCGGCCGTCGTTGCCACAGATGAACAGGTCGATGCTGTCGCGGGACTTGGCAACCGCGCTTACCGGCGCGCCTCTCGGGAAGACGCCGCCGATGTTCCGCCACGTGTTGTTCACGCCCGACCAGTCGCCACCCTGGTACCACCAGGAGGTGTAGACGCGGCCGTCGTTGCCGGTGATGAACGCATCGAGGTTTCCGGCACTGCGTGAGGTGACCGCGACGGGTGCGCCCGGTGGGAAGAAACCGCCGATCGAACGCCAGCGGTCGCCGATGCCGGACCAGTCGCCGCCCTGATACCACCAGGACGTGTACACACGTCCGTCGTTGCCGGTGATGAACAGGTCGATGCTGTTCGAGGACTTGGCGATTGCGGTGACCGGTGCGCTCTTCGGGAACACGCCACCGATGTTGCGCCAGTTGTTGTTGATGCCGGACCAGTCGCCGCCCTGGTACCACCAGGAGGTGTAGACGCGGCCGTCGTTGCCGGTGACGAACAGATCGAGATTGCCGGGGCTCCGTGAAGTGACCGAGATGGGAGCGCCCGGAGGGAAGAATCCGCCGATGGAGCGCCAGCGGTCGCCGAGGCCCGACCAGTCGCTGCCGTAGTACCACCAGGACGTGTAGACGCGTCCGTCGTTGCCGGTGATGAACAGGTCGATGCTGTTCGGCGACTTGGCGATCGCGGTGACCGGCGCACCCTTGGGGAAGACACCACCGATGTTCCGCCATCGATCACCGATACCCGACCAGTCGTTGCCCTGGTACCACCACGATGTGTAGACGCGACCGTCGTTTCCCGTGATGAATGCGTCGAGATTGCCGGCGCCACGTGAGGTGACGGACAGCGGTGCCCCTGGCGGGAAGACGCCGCCGATGTTGCGCCATCGGTCACCGATGCCCGACCAGTCGGGATACAGCGCGTGCACCGCGGTGATGTCGCCGCGCGACAGTCCGTTCCGTTGCCCCATCACCACACCGGGCGGTAGCGGGACTCGCGGCACGATGGTGGGTTGCCCGTTGGAGCTGAACGCGGTCGCCGAATAGTGCATGACGGAAGCGAAGTCGTATGCGCCGATATCGTCGCCGTCCGTGATGTGCTGGTCGAAATTGTGCGCACTGGCGGGATCGATGTTCGCGAACCGGATCTCGACCAGAGTGTTGCGGTCCTCGCGGCTCTGTTCGTGCCACAATCCCAGCGCGTGGGCCATCTCGTGGACGACGGTGCCGACAGGGGCATTGGCGGTGATCTCGATGTCCTGACGACCACCGCGCATACCGACCGGTGACCGGCTCGCTGTGCTCGGGCGGAACCGAACGAAGTTCGCGTGGCCCGCACGCGCGATGAACCGTATTCGGGTGTTGACATTCCAGTGCGCTACCGCATCCGTGATGCGCTGGGCGTTGGGGAATGAGGGGTCGACCTCGAACGGGACGGTCGCGTTCGGCCAGCGCAGGTGAGCTCCCGTGACGCCGATGCCCTCGGGACCGGCCTGTGCTGCGACCTCCTCGACCGTACCCAGCACGATGTCGCCTTCGAACACGGCCAGGCCGTCCACGTCGGCGTACCGGACTTCCCGATCACCGTCGGCGGTGTGGACGACGGCCGTGCCGGCGACCGGTCCCGATTGATACTCGCCGGTGTCGCCGTAGTCCTCGGCGTGGGTGAGTGGTGCTTCGTAGATGGACATGGGATGTGTTCCTTCCGTGGGGTGCGAACCGTCCCGGTCGGGAGTCGATTCGTTCGGTACGGGATCCGATGACCTTCTCCCGTAGAGGTTGTGATCGCAGAGTCGTCAGGTGACCATGCCGACCGGCACCGTGAGCGGACCGGCGTCACCGGTCACCGGCACCGGTATCGACCGGGTCGACAGCAGATCGCCGACCGCGACCACACCGTCACCGACCAGGTCGACGTGGCAACGCAACGACAGTGCCGTAGCAGCAGACACTTCCGGTACATCGAGTACGAAGGGGATACGCCCCCCGGGCCGCACGGGAATGCCTTCCATCTCGACACTCGCCAGCACAGGCGCAGTCCCGTCCGCGTACGACACGTCCCTGACCTCCACCACGACCCGCGCCGTCGTGGTGGGTGCATCGGTCGGAATCGTCACGACTCCGCGGACACGCCTCACGCGTCCTCACATCGGTTGAGCCGTCACCAGTGGATGGCGGCCACCGAATCCAGTGGCTCGGTGATCGCCTCCACCGCGACCTGCAGATCCGCATCTCGCAACGCCTGCGGGAACCGCAGCCGGGCGCGTTGTTCGATCTCGGCCAGCGGAACCTGGAAGACCCGGAACTCGTCGAGGTCGAGCACCTCGAGCTGGTCGAGGTTCTGGCTCAGCAGGAAGCCTCGGGCCTCGAGCTCGCCGTTCTCCATGAACACGAGCACCTTCCAGAACTCGCGGGGGATCTTCACCCTCCTGAACTCGCGGTCATCGTCCGCGAACACCGGGCCGCCGAACGCCGACACCTTGAGGTCGTCGACGTCCACGTCGGCGAAGACCGCGTCCTCGAGCTTGCCCCAGACGCCGTCGCGGGCGCTCTGGTTGAAGTCGTCCATCTGCGGGGTGATGTTGGTGTAGAAGAACGAGTCCTTGTTCGCCTTCGTTGCTTCGCTCAGGCTGCCCCACAGCAGGTCGGCTCGTCGTGCGAGGTGCCCGCGATCGAGCCGGTTCGCTCGGTACAGCTCGTTGCCGACCTGGGCGTCCGCTGCCAGACGTGGATCGTTGACGAAGTCGATGTTCTTTCGGCTGACCTTCTTCATGGATCCGCCGTCGATGTTCCACGCCACCCAGGCCGCGAACCGGCGCGACTTCCGCATCGCCTGCGAGAAGTGCGTGTAGTGCAGCACCTCGGACCCGTCGTTCGCCTTCGCGATGTCGGGCTTCACCTCGGCCGTCACGTCGGGAAGCGGGACGGGTGTCGACAGGAAGTGCGGGTCGTAGCCGACGGCCGCGACCGCCTCTTCCGACACGGGCGGGGTGAGGGTCACGCCCAGCTTCTCGAAGACGGACTGCGGCAGGCACCCCAGCGCGTGCTCGTCGGCGCTGCCGTTGGCCTCCCCGGCGAAATGCAGTCCGGCCAAGACCGTTGTCGCCGCGCCGGTTCCGGACCGGAACATCCATGCCGATCCCGAGTCGCCGCCGCTGCTGATCTCACCGTCGGCTGCCGGGTGCGTCGGGTCGGGTCCGATCTCGAACCCACCGATGGACTTCGTGCCGAGCCCGCAGATCTCCGGATCGAACTGCCGATCCTTGACCGTCGCCACGGCACAGTCCCCGGCCGGCCCAGGTGCGACCGCACGAGTCGTCCTATCCGGTTGTCGTCGCGTCTTCCGGGGCGGCGTCGCTGCTTCCGGGGCGCGATGGAATGCGGGTTCGTACGACCGCTCGATCACATCGGTCAGAACCTTCACACCGTTCACGGTGATGCTCTCGGGAAGCGGGGAGGTGCCCAATGCTTCGAGAGCTTCGGGCTCCGATACCTTCTCATTCACTGTGAACTGCACGGCGAGCTCGCCGGTGGGTTTGCCGTCCACATGCTTGTATCCGACGCCGACGGACGAGACGTTCGGATCATCGAGGTAGTCGGCGCCCTTGTTGCGGAAGAACTTTCGCGCAGCGACGGTGAGTTCGTCCTTCTCGGGGCGGGGTGTGCGATTCGTCGGACAGGGAGAGTGCAGCGGCCTCGGCTTCGTCCAACAGCCGCCACTGTCCGGGTTGCGTACTCATTCTCGGGACTCCGAAGCGCGGGTAGTGGTGTACTCGAATTCGAGATGACCCATCACTCGATTTTTGTGTAATGAACCCCGCTGAGCGGGTCGAATCCACCGAGGATCGTCGAAGGAGTGACCGCATGCGTCCGACCGGCATCACCACGAACATCAACGTCCCGGACATCGGGGAGGCGCGGAGTTTCTACGCGGACTATCTGGGGTTGAGCGTCGAAGAGATGAACCTCGGGTGGGTCGCGCGGTTCGCCACTCCGGATGGTCGTGCCGTGGTCCAGTTGGTCAGTGGCGACGAGACGGCTCCCGTGGACTCGGCGATTTCCGTCCACGTCGGCGACGAGGTGGAAGCGGCCTACGAGGAAGCGCAGCGTCGAGGGTTCGAGATCGTGTATCCGCTGACGACGGAGCCGTGGGGAGTGCGGCGGTTCTTCGTGCGCGCACCGGACGGCACGGTCGTGAATATCGTCAGCCACTCCGACGACCCGCGGTAAGGGGACGAGGACGCCGTTCCAATCCGGTGTTCTCGACGGCGAATATGTCGGTCGAGAACACCAGATCCTCCGGCTCGTCGCGCCGTCGCGTGCGGAGGCGAGGAAGTACCCAGTCCTGTAGCACGTCGGCATATATCTGGCGCATCGTCTGATGCGGACACTGATTTGTGTGGGCTCGACCCCGGATAGCGGGGCCGGATCCACATTAATCAGCTCAGGCCGAGGTCGATGGCGACGAGCCCTGCCTGCGTGCGGTTGTGGACGTCGAGCTTGGTGTACACGTGCTCGACATGATTGCGGGTCGTCTTGTGCGCGATGCCCAGCTCGTCGGCGATCTGCCGGTTCGAATAGCCCAGAGCGACGAGTCTGAGGATCTCCACCTCGCGACCCGTCAGTCCCGCAGGCCAGGGCGCGCGTCGCTTCGTCGGGTGCCCGGCCGCGAGCAGTACGGCCTCGACCGCTTCCGTGTCGAACAGGCCTGCCTGCGCGTCGCGGCACATCCGGGCCGCCGCGGCCTCCGCCGTCAATGCTTTGCGGTGCGGTCTAGCTTCTCGTAGCCGCTGGTAGGACTCCGCGGCGGCGAGGATCCGCGCCGTCACGCCCAGGTCGGCAGCTCGGAGTCCGCCGGGATATCCGGAGCCGTCGAGCCGCTCGCGGTGCGTCACTGCGACGGCGACGACGGGTTCCAACCCTCCGACGCGGCTGAGGATCCGTCCGGTCAGATACGGATACAAGCGGACCCGCTCCCATTCCGCGGTGGTGAGCGGACCGACCTTCTCCCAGATCTGATTGGGCACACCCATCCGTCCCAGTCCGTGCACGAGACCCGCGCGGTAGAGGAGTTCGACCTCGGCGACCGGAAGTCCGCGATGCCGGCCCGCAGCTGCCGCCAGATCCGCGACGCGTCTCGAATGCCCCAACAGGTAAGGACATTTCAGGTCGACGAAATCCGCCATTGCGCGCAGCATCTCGTCCAGTTCGGGTCTGCTCAGGATGTAGTCACGATCGGATGCCTGGGTGAGCGCCGCCGACCATGCGTCCTGTTCGAGCACACCTGCCGTGATGGCGTCGACGTCGTCGACGAACACCTGCGCCACGCGCGGGCCGAACTGGGTTCCGCTTCGCGCACGAGCGACAGTGACCGCCTGCGCGGACCCACCGAGACGGACGTACACCTCGGCGACGTCGGCCAACTGCACGATCTGCATCTCGACAGGAATCTCGTCACCGCGAACGCCAGAAGGTAGCCCCGCACCGTCCCAGCGCTCGAAGGTGAAGGTCAGCATCGCGCTCACCCGAGGGTCCAGCCCGACGCGATCGGAGAGAACACTTGCGGACCCGCAGTGGGACCGGATGAGATCGGACACCTGCCGGCGCGCGGTGAACAGGAAGGCCGTGGCGTGGAGGAAGCGCTCGGCGTACGGCAGTCCCCGCCCGCTGTGCCCCATCAGCATGCGGAAGAAGGGGAGTCCCGTCATGTCCACCGCGTAGGTATCGGCGCGGAACGCGATGTCGTCGCCGAACATCCGAGCCAGTTCGTGGGAGTCCGCGTGGCATCCGATCCAGGCCACCAGGTTGGCGTAGAAGACGACGTCCCGCTGGTCGGCGCTCAGTCCCATCCGGTCGGCGATGCGCGTGGCGATCACTGCCGAGCGCAGCATGTGCTCCATCGGCTGACCGAGACCCAGATCGATGGCGAGGGACAGCGCGGCGACCAGTTCCGCCCGTCGCGGACCGTCACCCGTGGACGTCATGGAATCAGTGTCCTCGCACGATGCCCGGTCCGAAAGATGAGGCAGCGGCCTCATGACGTGCGGACGCCGCGAGCACAGGATCGAAGTACCCGCAATCGAGGAGGACGACATGACCATCACCCCGCACGCAGCCGCCCAGCAGTCCTGCGAACTGCCCCGGGTTTCCGGGGAGCGTTTCGCCGGCTACGCCGTGATCGGCGCGCCGTTCGCGAGCGGCCACTATCTCGCGCTGCGCAGATTCCCGACCAACAGCATCGGCGACGGCTTCACATCCGTGTGGCACCGCGACCCGGACGGCACATGGACGGTGTACAGCGACGTCCCGGCCGAGCTGAGCTGCCCGCGCTATCTCGGTCGCGCGCTGAGCCGGACCGAGCAGACCGACGTGCGCGCCGAGTGGACCGGCCCGGCCGACCTGCACGTGACGGTCGGTACCGAACTGGAGTGGGACCTCCGGATGACCACCTCGCCGGCGACC
The DNA here is from genome assembly GCF_035918275.1 of Rhodococcus sp. PD04. NCBI lineage: Bacteria > Bacillati > Actinomycetota > Actinomycetes > Mycobacteriales > Nocardiaceae > Rhodococcus > Rhodococcus sp. PD04. Next base: position 1,628,873 of record NZ_CP142143.1, read on the forward strand.
ACCGTCATGAACGCGGCGGGCAGTCTGATGCCCGACTCCCTCTGGCACAGTCCGACGGTGCTGGCCGCGATGGGTCGCGTCGCCGGACCGGTGCTCGGCGCCGGCCGGATGCGACTCGGTGGGCACCTGCCGAACGGGCAGTGGTTCCGGGCCAACCCGCGGCAACTGTGGGCCGCGCACACCGAGCGTGCCGTCGTCCGTGGAGTGGATCTCGGACCGGAAGGTCCACTGACCCAGCAGGACCGCTTCGGCGACTTCCGGCTCCCGCAGCGGGGATTGTTCGCGACGGTGCAGGTCTGGCTCGAACCGTACGACGCCCGGCGCCACCACCCGGCACGTCCCGACACGGTGTATGCGGACGGCGAGTGATCGGTGGGTGTTCCCGGCGGTAACAGCCTCTGGGGCAGAAGTGCCGCAAGGTTTCGTTCGAAAGTCGAGGCAACTCTTGCGCAAATGACACACAATGGATTTCGGTAACGAGTCGTCAAGTGGGAAAGGCAATTCAAGGTCAATTCACCCGCCCGCTCCGGTCTGGCTGACACTTGCGGGAGGCCTGGCGTTTTCGGGATGCGCGATGATCGAAGCAGTCTTGGGAATCCATGCGAGAGACTACGAGCCCGTCGAGGTTCGATCCGTCCCGCCCACACGGACGGACGACGACGCAGGGGGCGGCGTAGAACTCGGAAGACTGCTTGCCGTAGCGACTTTGACTCCTGCGCAGGCCGCGCTGCTCGTCACGGATGCGGTCGATCAACTCGAACTCGCGCACGCCCGGGGCCACCATCCGATCCGCCTCCGAGGCGACGCAGTGATGGTGTCCGAGGGCGGTCAGCTCACCATCGACTGTGTCAAGAATGCACGATCCTGGGACGAGGTGCGCGACGCGACGGCGGGTCTTCTTCGCCGAATCGTGACGAATTGCCGCAACGAAGCGCTCGGGGAGCGAGTGGAGGTGGCGATCGCCGAGTCGACGGATCTCGTTGGTCTGGCGAGACGCGTTCGTTATGCTGCCGCAACCGAATTCGACGACCCCGAGGTCGAAAGGAAACGATCGCAGATCGCCGCGCTCGTCTCGGTGGTGAAGGGAAATGCTCGTCCGGTGGACGGTACGGCGGAGTGGACGAACGTGCCGCGCCTGACGGAAGAGAGGACCTTCGTCCCGAATCGCCGTCGCCCGCCGGCGGGAAAAGTGTGGCATCGCAAGAAGCGACGGCTGCCGCGACGCCGGACCGTCATGGCGCTGGTCGCGATCATCGCGCTCGTCGGGCTGGTGTGGGTGGCTCCCACGGCGTGGACGGAACTGAATCGAGGCTGGCACACCCTTCTCGATCCCGTGGAGTCGTCGATGGACGACCGGATCGATCCGGTGTCACCACCGCCACCGGTGCCCGACGTCGCGCCGGGAGCGCCCGTGCCGGGGCCCGTCGGCACCGGTCTTCCCGGCAGCGCCGGACCGATCACGCGGGTCGCCGCGAGCTTCGCGAACGGTCCGTGCGAGCCGGGAGAATCGTGCACCGTCCGCGTCGACGTCGGGCTCGACCCCGCGGCGAATATCGGTGCGGTCACGTGGAATCTGACCGTCTACGACCGATGTACGGGCGTGACACTGCCGGGCGGGGCGATCACCCTGCCGGTGCCGGCGGGAAGCCCGGAGGCCTACGGCATCGGAAGCGTCGACATGCCACCCGGGTCGGCACTCGCCGTCGCCGCGGTCACCACCGTTCCTGCAGCGGCCGCGTCCGAGCCGGTGTACGTTCCCACCGAGAATGCCGCCTGCGTGCCCGGGGGCTCTCGTGACGGCGGATAGGCACCCATCCGATCCTTGGCTCGTCGCGGCGTCCGTCGCTCTGGTCGCTCTCGGCATGCTCAACATGATCTCGACGGGCATGTCGTCGCTCGCAGTGCGTCACGCCGTGCTCGCCGCCGTGGGGCTCGGTGCGATGTGGATGACCTCGCGCATGCGGATCGCCGCTCTGAGCCGTTTCGGGTGGGCGCTGTTCGCCGCCTCGGTGGTCCTGCTCGCGGCGGTGCCGCTGGTGGGTATCGCGACCAAGGGCGCTCAACGCTGGCTCGATCTCGGCGTGTTCACCCTGCAGCCCTCCGAGATCGCCAAGCTCGCGCTGGTCATGGTTCCCGCCGCAATACTGGCCGGTGGGTACACGCTCGGCAGGTTCGTCGGTGTCCTGATCGTGTCGGCGGTGCCGATCGCCCTGGTAGCGCTGCAACCCGACCTTTCGACCGCCGTGGTGCTCGTGGCGACCGTGCTGCTCATGCTGATCCTGGCGAGAGTCCCATTGCGGTCGCTGTTCCCGCTGTTCGCGCTCGGGCTCGCGTCGCTGCCGATGGCCGTGTTGTTCCTGCGTCCGTACCAGCTCGAGCGGATCCACGTCTTCCTGTCGAACGACGCCGACCCGCAGGGATCGGGTTGGGCGGCGTGGCAAGCGGACATCGCGATCGGCAGTGCGGGGTGGTGGGGTCTCGGGCGCGAACCGGACTACGATCTGCGGGCGCAATATCTCCCCGAGTCGGAACACGACCTGGCCTTCGCGAGTCTCGTGTACGGGTGGGGCCTGGTGGCCGGCATCGCCGTCGTGGCGGCCGTCGTGATCATCGTGTGGCGTTCCGTGGTCGCCGCCCGCGTCGCACGCACTCGGGAGGCGGCACTCGTCGCAGCGGGCATCGGCGGTGTGTTCGGGCTGCATACCGTGGTGTCGGTGGCCCAGAGCCTGTCGCTGTTGCCGCACACCGGCATGCCGATCCCGATCTTCAGCTACGGAGGCACCGCCTCGATCATCGGGTTCGTCTCGATCGGCTTGGTGCTCGCGGTGCGCCGCGACGGCGTGACCCGGCCGCTGTGGGTGACCGAACCAAAGAAGCGCCGTCTGCCGCGCGGAGTGTCGGTGGGTGCGCTGACGCTGACGGCCTCGCTCGCCGCGATGTCGGTCTTCGCGTGGCAGATGCAGACCGCGCACGGCACCGAGTTCCGCGCGACGAGCGACACGCAGATGCTCCGCTGCATCCGTCTGCCCGCCGAGCGTGGTCAGATCCTCGACCGGACCGGCGTTCCCGTCGCGACGAACGTCGCCGAGTACACCGTCGCCGTGGTCGCCCGGATGTTCGCCGAAGGTGCCCCGTCGGCGCGCTACGAACTCGCCGCCCTGCTCGGCATGCCCCCCGAGAAGCTCGACGAGGAACTGCGGAGCAGTACCAGCGGGGAGATCCAGGTCGTGCTGGGACGTGTCGGGCCCGAACAGGCCCGGACGATCGTGGACGCTCAGCTGCCCTGGGTGCTCGTCTACCCGACGGGGCGCAGGCAGTACCCGCACGGAGAGGTGCTGGCGTCGCTCCTCGGGTACGTCGGTATCGCGGACGAGCAGGACATGGAGCTGTGGCCGACACTCGCGCTCGGATCACGGGTCGGCAAGGCCGGGCTCGAGCGGCAGTACGACGCGTTGCTGCGCGGCGTCGACGGCAGGCAGTGCGTCTACGTCGATCCGTCCGGGCGCCCGGTGGGCACGGGGGAGCGGGTGGATCCGATCCGCGGCCACGACCTGCGGTTGCATCTCGACCTCGGCATGCAGCGGGCCGCGACCGACGCGCTCGCCCAGACGGTGCGCACCAGCGGCGGCGACCTCGGCGCCGCGGTCGTGATGGACGCCCGCACCGGCGCGGTGCTGGCGCTGGCCAGCGTTCCCGGCTACGACAACAACGTCTACGGACCCCCGGCCGACCTCGCCGCGATCGCGGCGCAGACCGCGGCATCGGGTCCGGGCCGCATGCTCAACCATGCGGTGCAGACGGCAGCACCACCGGGGTCGACGTTCAAGATCGTCACAGCGTCGACGAACGCGGCGTTCGACGTGCTGTCCCCGGATGCCTTCCTGGCGGGTGGTGCGGCCTACACCTACGGCGGTCACACCTTCGCCAATTGGCAGCCGATGGGCCCGAACAACCTGCTCGGGGCGATCCAGTGGTCCGACAACGTCTACTTCTACCAACTGGCCGACCTTCTCGGTCCCTACCGCATCGCGCAGATCGCTTCCGAGCTCGGCGCGGGTGCCCCCTCGGGGATCGATCTGCCGGCCGAGTCCGCAGGCTTCCTCGGTACCCCGGACAACGTCGAGAGCATCGGAGGTGCCTGGTATCCGGGTTCGACCCTGCTCATGGGTATCGGCCAGGGCACCGTCACGGCCACGCCGATCCAGGTCGCGCGGTGGACGGCGGGTATCGCGTCGGGTCAGATGGTGACCCCGAAGCTCGCCGCCGCCTACGGACCCGGCGACGCGGTCCCGATTCCCACCGAGCAACCTCGGCCGTTGTCGTTCGCCGACAAACTCGAACCGGTGCGCGCCGGCATGCGGGCGTCGGCCTCGGCCGGCACTGCTGGTCAGCTCGCGAGCCTGCCGGTCACGGCCGCCGCCAAGACCGGCACGGCAGAGGATCCCTCGGCACCGGGCAAGGGGCTCAACGCCTGGTTCTCCGCGGTCGTACCCGCCGAGTCGCCGGAGGTCGTGGTGACAGCGCTGGTGCGCGGTGGCGGTTTCGGATCGGCCACCTCGGGACCGGTCGTCAAAGGTCTGCTCGAGCGTTACCTCGCGCAGCTCCGGACGCCGAATCCCTGACAGGTCAGGCGGCGTAGGCGGCGATCACGTCGGCGTGCTCGATGCACGAGGTCGCGCCCTCGGCGACGCAGGTGAGCGGACGCTCGGCGGTCTTCACCGGCAGGCCGAAGGCCTCCTCGAGCAGTTGCGGCACGCCGCGCAGCATCGATCCGCCGCCGATCGCCAGGATGCCTTCGGCCATCACGTCGCTGATCGCGCGCGGCGGCAGGTCGTCCAGGCAGCTCGACAGCGTCTGCACGATGCTCATCGTGGTGGGCCGGACCGCATCCATGATCTCTTCGGTCTCGAGTGTCACCAGACGCGCGCGGCCGGTCGCGGCGTCGCGACCTTCCACCACGAGCGACCGTTCGTCGGCGGTCTCGGGCGCACCCACCTTGGCGCGCTCGGCAGTGAGTTCGCCGACGATGATCTGGTGTTCGGCGCGGAGATACCGGAGGATCGCGCTCGTCAGGTCGTCCCCGGCGATGCGGCAGCTACGGTGCGACAGGACACCGCCGTAGCAGAGAGCGGTGACTTCCGAAGTGCCACCGCCGATGTCGACGACGAGATGGGTTCGGGGCTCGAGCGGGTCGATCCCGCACCCGATGGCACCGGCGACCGGCTCGGGAATCAACCCGACCTTCCGCAGACCGGCCTCGTGTCCGACCTCGAGCAGCGCACGACGCTCGAGCGGCGTGGCCCCGGCGGGAGCTGCGATGACGCCCACGGGCCGGATGCCGTAGCGGCGGCGCGGGGCGAGCTGGGCGAGCACGGCCGTGACGAATGTCCGTGCCGTTTCGAGATCGACGATCACCCCGTCGCGTATCGGGTGGACGGGGGTGATCCCGCCGGGTGTGCGGTCGACGAGGTCGCTCGCCTCCTTGCCGATCGCGAGCGCGCGGCGCGGTTCCTTCGTCCGAACCATCATCAGCGACGGTTCGTTGAGGACTATGCCCTCGTCGGGAGTTCCGACTACGGTGTTGGCTGTTCCGAGATCGATACCGAATCCACGCACGTCGGCCTCCGAGAGGATCCCAGCGAAATTTTCCGGATGGTGTCCAGCGGCATCGTGATGATGTCGTGTACCGCTCAGGTTACCGCCGCCGAATTCCGTTACGCGCGTTGTTCACCGGAATGATATGCCGCGTTGTGCCGCTGAGTGCCCCGCTCGTCTCGGATGACCGGATCAGGCGGGATCGAGTTGCAGCACAACCTCGACACGACCGCGTTCGTCGCGTGTCGCGACGGCGTGACCGGTGCGTTCCTCCTCGTCGAGCTCGATGCTCATGGGAGCACCGACGCCGAGAAAGTTGCGCCACCAGGACTTCTCGTCGGGCATCGCGACGCCGATCGTCACGGAGTCGCCCGAACGTCGGTAACTGATCGGCAACGTGATCGTCCTGCCGGATTTTCGACCCGTGTACGTGATCGGTGCGACATAGTTACGGATCCGGTTACCGATGACGGGTAGACCGGCGGCTCCCATGACCATGGAGTTGAAGGGACCTGCGAGACGGAACAGTGAACCGGCAATTGTCATGTCTACCTCCCGCAGACACGGTACGGGAAGGCGTAACCGTCCGACATCGGTTCGACTTCGGCCGGCCCACGACGATCTTCGCGCAGTGGGCCGGTGCGCACGTCGACGAGTTCCGCTGAGGTCTACTCCTCTGCCGGCCTCTACCCCTCTTCGGAAGCAGTGCTGGGAGGAGCCGGTATCACCGCGGTCGTCAGGGTGATGCGCATCCGGTCGTCACCGGTATCCGTGCGATACGGGGCGAGGATGTCGGCGAGCCTGCTCTGGATCTCCGCGAGATCGTCGGTCGTGACGTAGAGCGGGGTGGTCCCGAAACCCAGATAGTCCCGCAGGCTCCGATCGTCGTCCCCGATGAACTTGTCGAAGCTCTCGCCGAGCGCACCCAGGAAGGTGACGAAGGCATTGCGCAGTTCGGCGTCGCTCATCGCCGCGAGGTCGTCGTGGCCGACGTGTGCCATGCGGTCGCCGAGCGCGAGGGTGCGTTCTACGGTTCCACGCACGCGACGTTCGTCGACGACGGTGACGATCTCGGCGTCGATCAATGCTGCGACGTGCCGGTAGAGCGTGGCCTGGGTGACGTCGGGTAGTGCCGACCGGAGTTCGCTCGTGGTCAGCTGCCGTCCTCCGAGTTGCTGCACGATCCGCAGTCGAACCGGATGCAGCACGACTTCCGCGATCGGGGACGTCTTCGCCATCGGTACCTACCCATCATTGTTATCACCATGATAATGTTCTCAGTGCTGTAGTCAGTTTACCGTCGACGGAAGGTCCGACGTCATGGCCGAAACGACATACGACAACGCAACCCTCCACCTGTCCTTCTCTCGGTGGGAAGCCTTCATGGTCCGCCGATCCGCGATGGAGGTGCCGATCTCGGCGATCACCGGCGTGGAGGTCCTTCCGGGATGGACGTCCGAGATCCTCGGCATCAGATCGGGCATGGTGATCTCCGGCTTCTTGAAGGTGGGCACCTTCCGGCACCCGCGCGGCATCAAGCGCCTGGTCGCCATGAAGCGAGGTCATCCGGTGCTGCGTGTCGCGCTGGGTGGCCCGGGCGTCGAGTTCGACGAACTTCTCCTGAGCTCTCCGGAGGCGTACACCCTCGCGGACGCCCTGCGCTCGGCCGGGGTCCGATGAGCGGCGGCCTCAGTCGGTGAGTTCCGCGAACAGGGCCCGCGCCGCCTCCACGGTCGCGTTCTCGTCGCCGGCGATCACGGCGGCGACCAGAGCGGTGTGTTCCGGTTCGAAGCCGAGACCGGTGACGCGGACGTGCCGGTCGATGGTCCGCCGGATCGACGGGAGCAGCGAGTCGTAGAACTCGAGGTACACCGCGTTGTGGCTGGCCTCGACGATGCCGCGGTGCAAGGCGACGTCGGCGGCCACCGCGGCGTCGGTGTCGGATCCGGCGAACAGCCGGTTGCGTTCGGCGAGCAACTGCTCGAGCCGGGCCACGTCGTCGGGGGTGCGTCGTCGCGCGGCCAGGACGGCGGCGGTGACGTCGAGTGCCTGCCGCAGTTCGAGGACGTCGCGTTCGTGGGCGGTGGCGAAGTATTTGCCGAGGGTGCCGGTGACGTCGGAGGTCGCGATGACATAGGTGCCCGAGCCCTGGCGGCGTTCGAGCATGCCGGTGTGGACGAGTGCCTGCACGGCCTCGCGGACGGTGTTGCGTCCGGTGCCGGTGAACTCGCACAGCTGCGGTTCGGTGGGGATCTTCTCGCCCACCTTCCAGCGACCGCTGCAGATCTCACTGCGCAACTGCTCGGTGACCTGCTCGATCAGGTTCGTCCGCTGAACAGGTTTTCCCAAAGTCATCCCATCATCCTATGATTTCCGGTGTGAGTCTTCTGCGTGGCCGGCTGCTGGTGTTCTGTGCGATCGCGATGTCGGCCCTCGTGCTGAGACTTGCGGTCACCTCGTTCAGCCCGCTCGCCGCGCAGATCAGTGAGGAGATCGGCTTCTCGTCCACGGTCGTCGGTGTCTTCGGCATGATCCCGACCGCGATGTTCGCGGCCTTCGGACTCGCCACCCCGGCGCTCGGCCGACGATGGGGACTCGAACGCACCGCGCTGATCGCGATGCTCATGGCCGGCGTGGGCATGGCGACCCGCGCGCTCATGACCGACACGTGGTCGCTGCTGCTCCTGTCGGGTCTCGCGCTCGGTGGGATGGGCATCGGCAACGTCGTCATCCCTCCTCTGGTCAAGCGCTACTTCTCCGACACGCTGGCACTCGTCAGCTCGGTATACATCGTCGGCGTGCAGCTGAGCACCATCGTGCCCGCTTTCGTCGCGGTTCCCCTCGCCGACGCCTTCGGCTGGCGCGTCTCGCTCGGGGTGTGGGCGCTCGTCGGATTCGCCGCGGCCGTCCCGTGGGTGTGGGTGCTGCTGCGTCATCGGAATGCCGATACCGGGGAGGTGGCTCCCGTCGACCCGAAGACTGACGGCAGAGTGTGGCGGTCGCCGGTGGGCTGGGGGATGGCCGGCATGTTCGGCATGACCTCGCTCGTCACCTACTCGATGTTCACGTGGATCCCGGACATCCTCGCCGACGCCGGAGCCAGTCCCGCCTTCGGAGGCGCGATGGTGGGACTGTTCGCCCTGCTCGGGTTGGTCTCCGCGTTCGGCGCTCCGTCGCTGTGCGCGCGGATGGAGAATCCGTTCCCCGTGGTCGTGGCGTGCGCGTCGTGCTTCCTCATCGCGTTCGCCGGTCTGTGGATCGCGCCGATGAGCGCGCCCATCTTGTGGATCGTCCTGCTCGGACTCGGGCCGAGCACGTTCCCGATGGCCCTGACGCTCATCAACCTGCGCTCCCGCAGCCATGCCGGATCCGCCGCTCTCTCGGGATTCACCCAGGGCGTCGGCTACACCGTCGCGTGCCTGGGCCCGCTGCTGTTCGGAGTCTTCCACGACCTCACCTCGGGCTGGACGGCCTCGTTCGCCTTCATGACGGTCGCCGTCGCGGTGCTGGTGACCGGCGCCTATCAGGCATGCAAGCCGCGGGTGGTCGAGGACAGCTGGAACACCCGCCCGATCTCGGTGGGTTAGACACCGCTCAGCGGGGTTCAACCCACCGAAATCGGCTACAGGGCGACGTACTTGGTCTCGAGGTACTCCTCGATCCCTTCCGTGCCCCCCTCGCGTCCGAAACCAGACTCCTTGATGCCGCCGAAGGGCGCGGCGACGTCGGAGATGACGCCACGGTTGACGCCCACCATCCCGGCCTTCAATGCCGACGCGACATGCATCGTCCGGCCGAGGTCGCGGGTGTAGAAGTAGGCGGCCAGCCCGTACTCGGTGTCGTTCGCCGCGGCGACGGCCTCGTCCTCCGACGTGAAGGTGGTGAGGGCGACGACGGGACCGAAGATCTCCTCCCGCAGCACCCGCGCGTCGGCGGGCACCCGATCGAGGACGGTGGGCGGATAGAAGGTGCCCGGACCGTCGGGGACGACGCCACCGGTGAGCAGGCGGGCGCCGCGCTCCACCGCGTCGACCACCAACTCGTGCACCCGGGCGCGCTGCTTCGAGGTGATGAGCGGACCGAGATCGGTGCCCTCGTCGAGACCGTGCCCGACCGTCACCGACTCCATCCGCGCGACCAACTTCGCGGTGAACTCCGCCGCCACCGATTCGGCGACGTAGAAGCGGTTCGCGGCGGTGCACGCCTCACCGCCGTTGCGCATCTTCGCGGCCATCGCGCCGTCGACCGCGGCGTCGAGATCGGCGTCGTCGAACACCACGAACGGCGCGTTGCCGCCGAGTTCCATGGAGGTGCGCAGCAAGTGGTCGGCGGACTGCCGGACCAGCAACTTGCCGACACCGGTGGAGCCGGTGAAGGTGATCTTCCGCAGGCGCGGATCGGCCAGGAGCGGTTCGGTCAGAGGCGCGGCGTCGGAGGTGGGCAGGATCGACAGCACGCCGTCGGGCAGACCTGCCTCGGCGAAGACCTGCCCGAGCAGCAGCATCGTCAGTGGAGTCTCGGCTGCCGGTTTGACGAGAATCGTGCAGCCCGCCGCCAGGGCCGGGCCGATCTTGCGGGTCGCCATGGCCAACGGGAAGTTCCACGGCGTCACCGCGAGCACCGGGCCCACCGGCTCCTTGGTGACGAGGATGCGGCCCGTGCCGGCGGGCGACGTCGTCGTACGCCCCCCGATCCGCACGGCCTCCTCGGCGTTCCAGCGGAGGAACTCGGCCCCGTACGTCACTTCGCCGTGCGCTTCGGCGAGGGTCTTGCCCATCTCCGAGGTGATCGTGCGGGCGAACTCGTCGGCGCGGTCCATCACGAGGTCGAACGCCTTGCGGAGGATCTCGCCGCGTTCCCGCGGCGGGGTCGCCGCCCACGACTCCTGGGCGGCGACGGCCAGGTCGAGGGCGCGCGCGCCGTCGGCGGGGGAGGCGTCGGCGACCTCGGCAAGGAGCTTGCCGGTCGCGGGATCTTCGACGGGGAAGGTCGCGCCGGTGAAGGACTCGGTGAGCGTGCCGCCCAACCACATCAGGGCGGTCACTGTGCCGCTCCCACGAGAACACCGGCGGTGGCGCGCACGGCGTCGGCGAGGACGTCGAGACCGTCGACGAGCAGGTCGTCGGAGATCACCAGCGGTGGCAGTAGACGGATGACGTTGCCGTAGGTGCCGCAGGTGAGCAGGATGACGCCCTCGGCGAGCGCCCGGGCCGCGATCGCCGCGGCGGCCTCCGGGTTCGGATCGCGGGTACCGGGATGCACGAGTTCGACCGCGAGCATCGCCCCGCGCCCACGGACCTCCCCGATCACCTCCACCTCGTCGGCCAGGGCCTGCAGTCGCGGCACCGCGATCTGTTCGATCTGCCGGGCCCGCCCGCACAGGTCCAGCTCGGCCATGCGGTCCAGGGTCGCCAGCGCCGCGGCACACGCGACAGGGTTCCCGCCGTAGGTGCCGCCGAGACCGCCGCCGTGGACGGCGTCGATGAGGTCGGCCCGACCGGTCACCGCCGCCAGCGGCATCCCGCCGGCGACACCCTTGGCGATGGTCACCAGGTCGGGGACGATGCCCTCGGCGTCGCTCGCGAACCACGAGCCGGTGCGGGCCAGGCCGGTCTGCACCTCGTCGGCGACGAAGACGATGCCGTTGGCGTTCGCCCAGTCGACCAGCGCGGGCAGGAACCCCTCGGCGGGGACGATGAAGCCACCCTCCCCCTGGATCGGTTCGATGACGATCGCCGCGACGTTGTGCGCACCGACCTGCTTGTCGATCTGGTCGATCGCCCGCTGCGCGGCCTGCGCACCGCTGATCGGGGTGCCGTCGTGGGCGAGGCCTTCGCGGAAGGGATAGGACGCCGGGACGCGGTGGACGTCCGCGGCGAACGGACCGAAACCGTCCTTGTACGGCTTGTTCTTCGCCGTCATCGCCATCGTGAGGTTGGTGCGGCCGTGGTAGGCGTGGTCGAAGACGACCACGGTGCGGCGGCCGGTCGCGACCCGTGCGATCTTGACGGCGTTCTCCACGGCCTCGGCGCCGCTGTTGAACAGCACCGTGCGCTTGGCGTGGTCACCTGGGGTGAGCTCGGCGAGCTTCTCGGCCACGGCGATGTAACCCTCGTAGGGGGTGACCATGAAGCAGGTGTGTGTGAAGTGCGCGGCCTGATCCTGGATCGCCTTCACCACCACCGGATCCGACGCGCCGACGGACGTGACCGCGATGCCGGAGCCGAGGTCGATGAGGGCGTTGCCGTCGACGTCGAGGACGATGCCGCCGTCGACGTCGGCCGCGTAGACGGGCACGGACGACGCGACACCCGCGCCGACGGCATTGCGGCGACGCTCGGTGAGCGCGGCCGAGCGCGGGCCGGGTAGCTCGGTGACGAGCCGGCGTTGCTGGGGGACGCGGTATTCGATCTCGGGCATCGACGGGCCTTTCGGTACAGCAGGAGGGGGAGGGGATCAGCTTTCGGCAGGGCGGTCAAGCCTTCGGCAGGGCCATGGCGGACAGCAGTTCGTAGCCGACGTGCGCGGCCGCGATGCCGGTGATCTCGGCGTGGTCGTAGGACGGGGAGACCTCCACGATGTCGGCACCGACCAGATTGGTGCCGGCGAACGCACGGAGCATGCGCAGCAGCTCGCGGCTCGTCAGGCCGCCGGCCTCGGGAGTGCCGGTGCCCGGGGCGTGCGCGGGGTCGAGGACGTCGATGTCGACGGAGACGTAGACCGGGCGGTCGCCGATGCGGGCGAGCATCCGCTCGATGGCCGCGGCGACACCGTCGATCTCGATCTCCGGCGAGGTGACGGCGGAGAAGCCCAGCATCTTGTCGTCGGACAGGTCCTTGTCGCTGTAGAGGGGGCCGCGGGTACCGACGTGCATGCTGGCCTCCTTGTCGATCAGGCCCTCCTCCGATGCGCGGCGGAACGGCGTGCCGTGGGTGATCGACGCACCGAAATAGGTATCCCAGGTGTCGAGGTGCGCGTCGAAGTGCACGACGGCGACGGGGCCGTGGCGACGCGCGACCGAGCGCAGCAGCGGCAGGGCGATCGTGTGGTCGCCGCCGATGGTGAGCAGGCGCGTGCCGTCACCGGTGAGGGCGTCGGCGCCGCGCTCGATGTCGGAGACGGCCTCGTCGATATCGAACGGGTTGCACGCGATGTCGCCGGCGTCGGAGACCTGCATCTCCGCGAACGGGGAGACGTCCAGTGCCGGGTTGTAGGGGCGGAGCAGCTTCGACGAGGCGCGCACGTGGGCCGGGCCGAGACGCGCACCGGGCCGGTAGCTCACGCCGGTGTCGAAGGGAACACCGACGATGGCGACGTCGGTGCTGGTGACCTCGTCGAGGCGAGGCAGTCGCGCGAAGGTGCCGGGCCCGTTGTAGCGGGGGATCTGCGAGGCGTCGACGGGTCCGATGGGAGTCATGGGAAGCAGTCCTTCTTCTATGGGAGGAATCAGTCGGTGTAATCGGGCGCGATGCGGTCGAGCAGGCGCAGCATCGCGGCCCACGCGAGGTCGGCGCCCGGATCGACGAAGTCGTCGTTGGTCTCGGTGCCGGTGAACTGGCGGGCGCTGCGTTCACACACCTCCGGCGGGGGAAGCACGAGAGGTCCGGTCGCGGCGGCCGTGACCTGGATCTCGCAGGCCCAGTTCAGATAGAACATGCGCAGGAAGGCCTGGGCCGGGGTGCTGCCCACGGTGAGCAGACCGTGGTTGCGGAGGATCATGACGGGATGGTCGCCGAGGTCGGCGACGAGGCGGGTCTGCTCGTCGAGGCTCAGCGCGACACCCTCGTAGTCGTGGTAGGCGACGCGGTCGTAGAACTCCATCGACATCTGGTTGACGGGCAGCAGACCGTGAGTGGTCGCCGCGACCGCGCAGCCCGCCCGGGTATGGGTGTGCAGGACGCAGTGCGCGTCGGGGCGGGCCGCATGGATCGCGCCGTGGATGACGAAACCGGCCGGATTGACCAGTGCACCGGTGTCACCGACGGGCATGCCGTGCGGATCGACCACCACGAGATTCGACGCGGTGATCTCCTCGAACAGCAATCCGTAGGGGTTGATGAGGAACCGCGGTTCGGGCCCGGGCAGCCGCAGCGAGATGTGCGTGAAGATCAGGTCGGTCATCCCGAAGTGCGCGACCAGCCGGTACACGGCGGCCAGTTCGCGGCGCAGTCTCAGTTCCTCGGTGCGGGCGACGGTGCCGGTCACAGGTCCAGCACCGCCGTCGAGATCGGCCGGGACACGCAGGGGAAGAAGCACTTTCCTTCCTCGCGCTCGTCGTCGAGGAGGATGTTGTCGCGGTGGTCGATCTTCCCGGACAGCACACCCACCTCGCAGCTGCCGCACGTGCCTTCGCGGCACGACCACATGACGTCCGCACCGGCACGCTCGAGCGCGTCGAGGACCGATTCGTCCTCCGCGACCTCCACGACCGGTCCGTCCGCGCCGAGCTGCACCGAGCACGCCGACGACGGCGCGGCGTCTTCGGATGCCGGAGCGGACCCTGCCGGAGCGGGAGCTGCCGGGGCGGGCGAGAACGACTCGATGCGCAACGCCTCGGCCGGAAGCAGTTCCGTCAGTTCGGTGAGCATGCGTTCCGGCCCGCACGAGTACACGAGCGCGTCCCCGGTACCGGCCGCGAACAGTGTCGGCAGGTCGAGCCGCCGGCCCTCGGCGGAGGGGTGGAGGTGGACGGGCACGCCGGTCGCGGCGAGGCGCTCGACGAACCGCGCCGGAGCCTGACCCGAGTAGGCGTAGTGCACGCTGACGGTCGCTCCACGCGCGGCGGTCGCCTCGATCATCGGCAGCAGCGGGGTGATCCCGATACCGCCGGCGACGAAGACGTAGGCCGGGGCGTCCTCGAGCGGAAAGTGCTGACGCGGGCCCTGCACGCGCAGGATGTCACCGGGACGCAGCGTCGAGTGCACATGGGCCGAGCCCCCGCGGGAGTCGGCGGCGGCCCGCACCGCGACCGTCCAGCTGCGCAGGTCGGCCGGGTCCCCGCACAGCGAGTACTGGCGGGTGAGTCCCGGGGTCAGTTCCATGTCGACGTGGGCGCCGGGATCCCAGGCCGGCATCGGATCCCCGGCCGGGTCGGCGAGGGTCACCGACAGGATTCCCTCTGCCTCCCAGGTGATTCCGGTGACCCGCACGGAGCGGGTGCGCGGGGTGCGGTCGGTGGAACGCTCGAGCAGGGCGGTCATCGGTAACCTGCTTTCGTTGCGACGCGGTCCTGGAACAGTGCGGTGATCTGATCCCAGTGCGAGACCAGGTTCGTCGAGTCGGAGCCGGGGGAGTTGCGGCCGATCTGCAGGCGGTGCAGCATCGGCATGTCCTGCTCGTTGACCTCCCACAGCACGTCGCACAGCTGCGACCGCGTCTCGGCGAAATCGTCACCGGCGGCGGAGGAGTCGACGAAGATCGCCATGTACTCGACGGTGCGATCGGGGGCGACGGGGTGGTAGCCGATCACCTGGAACCAGTCGGCCTCGAGGAAGACCAGGGCGTTGGGGAACAGGCAGAAGATGTCCTGGCGTTCGAGGCGGTCGGCGGGGACGTCACCGAGCCAGGGCAGCGACTTCGCGGTCTTCTCGGCCTTGCCGGCGGCGCCGCGCGGATAGCTGCCGCCGATGATGTCCGGGTGCAGTGCCACATCGTCGACGTCGAGGGAGGCCGTGACCGGCCCGACCTGCGGGTGCACGAACGGCAGGTGGTAGAAGTCGAGGAAGTTCTCGACGACCAGCTTCCAGTTCGCGTCGACCTCGAACTTCTTCTCACCGGCCAGGTGGAGGCGATCGAAGTCGATGTGCGACCAGCGGCCCAGCACGGGCTCGAGCTTCGCGGCGAAGTCGTCGGCGCAGGCCTGCGGATCGGTGTCCGTCGCCGACAGATCGACGAAGATCATCCCGGCCCAGGTGTGGCTCGCGACCAGCAGCAGGCTCAGCCGCTTCTCGACCTCCGGGTCGAGCTTCGAGCGACGCTCACGCGTGTAGTAGGGGGCGGCGGCGAGCGTGCCGTCGAGCTTGAACGACCAGCAGTGGTAGGCGCACTGGATGCGTCCCTGCACGACCATCGGATCCTCGGTCAGCGCCATGCCGCGGTGCCGGCACGAGTTGTGGAACACGCGGATGCGGCCGTCCTCGCCGTGTACGAGCAGCAGCGGCTTGCCGCCGATGGTGACGGGATGGACCGCGCCGGGTTCGGCGACCCAGTGGGCGTAACCGGCCCACACCCAGCCCGACGAGAAGACGCTCTTCTGCTCGTGGGCGAACTCCTCGGTGCCGGTGTAGGCGCGGGCAGGGATGATCGCGCGTCCGGTGGGCAGCTCGGGCAGCGGGCCGTCGATCACGACGTTGCCGGTCGAGGTGGTGGTGCGCTCCGGCAGGGGGAACTGCGAGGTGCTCATCGTGACGCTCCTGAGGTCGTGAGGGTGGAAGTGCGGCCTGTGGACCCGGTCGCGGATGCGGCCTCGGCGAAGGCGGCGACGGCCCGGTCGCGCAGGGTCAGGGTGTCGGCCCACCGGTCGGACAGCTCGACGCCGTCGCGATCGGTGATGGCGTAGGGGGTGGTGCCGAGTTCGGTGCAGAACATGACGGGCTCGTCGCTGCCGGCCCGGGCGCGGCGTTCGAGGATCGCGGTGAACGCGCGGGTCCACCAGCCCGTGAACAGCTCCTCCCATTCGCGGTGCTGGGGGAAGCCGAGCGGGATCTGCACCTGGCAGCGGGTCGCGACGCGGCCCTGGACCGATTCGGCGCGGGCGAACAGGGCCTCGATGTGCCCGTCGATCTCGGGGGTCGGCGTCGACGGGATCTCGCTGCCGGCCACATAGTGCGACAGGTCGATGGCCAGGTTCACGGCGGGGTCGATGTCGTCGAGCAGGCGCGTGGTGCGGCGCATGTCGTCGGTGAGGGTGTTGCGGTGGGTCTCGAGTTGCATCGCGACACCGGCAGCCTCGGCGGTGCTGTGCCAGCGATGGACGGCGTCGATCACCACGCTGTCGTCGGGGTCGAAGACGCAGCCGCACACGACCATCCGATCCGCGCCGATCGTCTCGGCGTAGCGCAGTGCGGCGTCGAGATCGGTGTCGTCGCGCAGGAACGCGAAGACCGCCGACCGCAGGTCGCGCTCGCGGAGCAGGGGAGCGAGGCTCCCGGCTTCGGGCTTGCCGCGGGCGCCGAGATCGACTGCCGCACCGTCGAAGTTCTCCTCGACGAGGCGATCGAGCTGCTCGGGCAGGGTCCAGGGAGTGCCGCGCCAGGGCAGATCCTCCATGGCCCACAGGGACTGGAACATCTCGAGCCGGGGGCTCATGCGATCACCTCGTACGGGTCGTTGACGGAACGGGAAGGTGCGCCGGTGCGGTACCACTCGACGACGTTCGCGGCCTGCATGCGGATGTACTCGCGGGCCGTGCGGTCGGACAGATACGCCACGTGCGGGGTGAGCAGGACGTTCGGGTGTTCGGCGAGGCGGTCGCCCGGCACAGGTGGTTCGACGTCGAGCACGTCGAGGGCGGCCCCGGCGAGGTGGCCGGCGTCGAGTGCGTCGGCGAGTGCGCCGGAGTCGACGATGCCGCCGCGTGAGACGTTGATCAGCCACGCGCCCGGCCGCATCGTGGCGAGCAGATCGGCGTCGAACAGCTTCTCGGTGGAGTCGTCGAGCGGGAGGTGGATGGACACCACGTCGGAGCCGGCGACCACCTCGGCGAGCGAGGCGGGTGTCACCCCGGACGGTAATGCACGACCGGCCCGGTCGTAGCCGAGGATCGTCCCGACCGAACCGGACGCGAGGGCGGCGACCTCGCTGCCGATGCGGCCGAGACCGACGAGGCCGAGGGTCGTCTCGGCGAGGCTCCGCGGAGGATACTGCGGACGGTCGAGCCAGCCGCGCTGCCCGCCGAGGGCGAAGAAGTCGAGCCGGCGGACGGCGGCCAGGGTCAGGGCCCAGGTGTGGGTGGCGACCTCGGTGGAGGCGACATCCCCGACCGTCGCCACCCAGACGTCGCGCACGGTGGCCGCGGCGACGTCGATGGAGTCGTAGCCGCGCGAGAGCATCGAGACGATTCCCACCTGCGGGAGCCGGTCGAGCAGGGCGGCGTCGACGGGGGCGTAGCCGACGAGCAGGGCGGACGCATCCGCCGCGGCGGCGGCGATCGTGTCGGAGTCGCGGGTCTCGAGCACACGCACCTCGAATCCTTCGGCCTCCAGCAGGGCGATGCCCTCCGTGGGGTCGAGGTCGTCGAGATCGGTGTAGACCGCGATCGGGGATGCCATGAGGTGCTCCGTCTGGGTCGTGACAGTGGATGTGGGAAATCAGTGGATGTGGGAGAGGAATTCGCGGGTGCGCTCGTGCTCCGGAGCGGTGAAGAACTGCTCGGGCGGAGCCTGTTCGACAATGACGCCGCTGTCGAACAGGGCGACCTCGTCGGCGACGCGACGGGCGAACCGGGTCTCGTGGGTGACCACGATCATCGTCATGCCCTGCTGGGCGAGGTCTTCCATGACGGACAGGACCTCGTTGACGAGCTCGGGGTCGAGAGCCGAGGTGGGTTCGTCGAACAACATCACGGCCGGATCGAGGACCAGGGCCCGGGCGATCGCGACGCGCTGCTGCTGGCCACCCGACAACTCCGACGGGTAGTGCCGCATGCGCTGCGACATGCCCACCCGTTCGAGCATCCGCTCGGCCCGGTGCACGGCCTCGCCCTTCGCAACGCCGTGCACCTCGGTGAGTCCGAGCGTGACGTTGTGGAGCACGTCGAGATGCGCGAACAGGTTGAACTTCTGGAAGACCATGCCGATGTTCGTGCGTTCGCGGGCGAGCTTGCGCTCGGGGAGCGGGATCGATCGCCCGTCCCGTCCGGACTCGACACCGATCTCCTTGCCGTGGAGCAGGATCGACCCGGCGTCGGCGGGTTCGAGCAGCGACATCAGGCGCAGGATGGTGGACTTGCCGGAACCGGAGGGCCCGAGCACGGCCTTGACCTGCCCGGCTTCGATGGAGAAGTCGACGCCCTTGAGGATCTCGTTGCTGCCGTAGGTCTTCCGCAGACCGATCGTTTCGAGCAGTGCGATGCTGGTCATACTGTCACCGTCTCCTTCGTCGTGCCGGCCGTCGGGGCGGTGGTGACCCCGGACGAGACCCAGCGGTAGCGGCGCTCGATCAGCGTCTGCACACCCATCAGCGCGGTGACGATGACGAGGTAGTAGACGAGTGCGGCGCTGTAGTACTCGGCGTAGCGGAAGGTGTTCGACACCCCGACCTGCGCCGTGGTGAGCAGCTCACGCAGGGAGATGACCGACGCGAGCGAGGTGTACTTGAGCATCGCGATGAACTCGTTGCCCGTCGGCGGCAGCGCGACCTTGACGGCCTGCGGCAGCACGACCTTCAGCATCACCTTGTGCGGGGGCAGGCCGATGGCGCGGGCTGCGAGGCGCTGGCCGTCGTCGACGCTGAGCAGCGCCGACCGCAGGATCTCCGCCATGTATGCGGCCTCGACCACCGCGAACCCGATGAACGCCGCGAGGAAGGGACTGAACCAGTTCTCCCGCAGGGCGGGGAACAATTGGGGGCCGGCGTTCCAGATGATCAGCAGCACCAGCAGGGTCGGGATGGCGCGGAAGAACCACACGTACGCTCCGCCGACGGTGCGGGCGAGGCGGTTGTCGCTGATGCGCAGCAGGGCGACGCCGAAGCCGATCAGCGTCGCGAAGAGCATCGACGCCGCCGCGAGCGCGACCGACAGCCAGGCTCCACGGAAGAACTCCGAGGAGGTCAGCGCGGAGAGGAAGATCTCGAAGTCGAAGGTCATGATGTCAATCCGTCACGACGCGCTCGGGATCGAGACCGTACTCGACGGCGATCTCCTGCAGGGTTCCGCTCTCGGCGAGCGTCCTGATGCCCTCGGCGACAGCAGGACTGAGCGGCGAGTCCTTCTTGGTGAAGACACCGAACTTCGTGTCGACGGGGAAGACGTCCGGCACCGCGGTGAGGGCACCGCCCGACTTGTTCACCATCTCGACGACGGCGACATCGGTCTCGATGAGGGCGTCGGCCTTGCCGTTGGTGACGGCGGCGACGGTCTCGGCGGTCTTGGGGTAGGCCTGGACGGTGATGCCGGGCAATCCGGCCGCCTCGAGTTCCTCCGACAGGGCGCGGATGGTCAGCTCGTTGCTTCCGCCGCCCTGCACGGCGACAGTCTTGCCCGACAGATCCTCCGAGCTGGTGATCGAGGTGTCGCCGCTGCGGACGAGCAGGCCCGGGCCGGTTTCGAGGAAGGCGGCAGCGTCGGCGACCTCGAGGCGCTCCGGGCTCATGTAGAGCGCGGTCCACAGGATGTCGCAGCGACCGGCCTGCAGGCCGGGCATGAGGCCGTCGAATGCGGTGATCTGCCACTTCGCCTCGACCTCCCAGAGGTCGGCGAGAGCGCGGGCGCCGTCGGAGGTGAATCCGATCGGGGTGCTGGTGTCGCCCTCGGCGTAGTACTCCATCGGGGGGTACTCGGGGTCGGTGCAGAAGGTGACCTCACCGGCACGGGCGAGGCCGGCAGGGGCCGCGCCGTCGGCCTCGGTGCCGCCGGATCCACCGCCGCATGCACTGACGAGCAGGGCGAGGCCGGTGCCGGCTGCGAGCAGTCCTACTTTTCTCATCGTTCGATCTCCTGTGGGGGCGGGGGATGTAGAGCAACGAGATCGGCGCTGGTCTGTGCTCGTTCGGTTGGTTCGAAACATATGGAGTGGGATATGTTCTGTCCAAGTCGAGAACAGAGCAATCAACGTCACTTGTCGATTTTCGGGAAACTCGAACTGCCTTCGACCTTGACCAGTGGATCGGAAAGATGGAGAGAACTGCTGATGAGGAAAGTTCCGTTGGCCCGGATCTCGTTTGTAAACATCCGATGACATCGCCCGTAACATTTCCGGTGCAGGACCTCGATGCGCGCATCGTCGAAGAGCTGCGACTCGACGGCCGCATCGGGCGCAACGAGCTCGCGGCCAAGCTCGGGGTCTCCCGCCCCACGGTGTCGAAGAGGCTGAACGCCCTGCTCGAGAGCGGCCGGGTCAACGTCGTCGGCATCGTCCATCCCTCGACGATCGGGCTCGACGCCCTCGGTCACGTCTCCATCGCGGTCGACCGGCCCGTGCGGCAGGTCGCGGCGCGGATCGCCGAGCTGCACGACGTGCCGTACGTCTCGCTCACCAGCGGCAGGTATCCGCTCATCGTGGAGATCCGCACGGTCGGCGCAGCGCGGCTCGCCTCGTCCCTCGAACGGATCCGCGGCATCGACGGTGTGCGGGAGACGAACACGCTCACCTACACCGATCTGATCGTCGACATCGGCCGGCCCGACAAGGTGCCCGTCACCAACCTCGACTCCCTCGACGTGCGGCTCCTCGGCGTGCTGCAGGACGACGGACGCGCCTCGTACACAGAACTGGCGGAGGCCACCGGAACGTCGCCGGGCACCGCGCGCATGCGCGTCCGGCGACTGATCGACGACGGTGTGCTGCGCATCGGCGCCCTCACCGGCGGGCAACACCAGACGGAAGTCGCGGTGGGTTTCGGAATCCGTGCGAGCGGCCGCATCTCGGACCTGGCGGCGGTCATCGAGGACTTCCCGGGTGTGAACTTCCTCGCGAGCACCATCGGCCGGTTCGATCTGTTGGGTACCGTCCATGCCACGCGACTCGAGGACGTCGTGTCGTCGCTCGACACCGTCCGCGCGCTCAGATCCGTTCTCGAACTCGAAAGCTGGGTCCACTTCCGCACCGTGAAGGAGCGGTACAACAACGTCCCGGTGCTCTCGACCATCCAGGAGGAATCCCCGTGACGATCGAACTTCCCTACGCCGCGATACCGGTGCGCGGTCGCGTCGACTCCGAGGCGTCCGCGGTGGCCGTCACGGCTCTGCTGCTCGCCGGCGTCGTCACCGGCGGCACGGTGATGGTGCGCGAACCCCTGCTGCTCGACGCCGGCACCGTGCGCCGGCTGCGAGCGGACGTCGCGACCACCGGCGCGTACGTCGTCGCCTCCGCCGACGGGCTGACGGCGACGACCCGCTCCACCGCCGGGGAGCTTCCGCAGTTCGAGGCGACCGTACCTGCCGATGTGCTGCCGCTCTACGCGGTCGCCGCGACCCGGGCGGCCGGAGCCTGCGTGCTGTCCGCCGACGACGGATCCGCCCCGGCGTGGGCTCCGCTGCTCACGCAGCTCGGCCTGGCTGTGTGCGTCGAAGGCGACTCGCTCGTCGTCTCACCCGGACTCGGCGGACCGGCCGGGGCGGTCGACCACGACGGAGACGTGCGGGTCGTGCTGACGGCGCTGCTGGTCGCGTTGTCGAATCCGGGGGTGTGGGTCGTCGACGCGGCTCCGCTCGACCTGTTCCCGGGCTTCCTCGACCGGTGGCGGTCGCTGCTCGAGGCGGACGAATATCTCCTGCCCGGCAGCGCACTGCTGCCGTCGGACTACGTCCTGAGGTCCTGACCGGGCACGCCTCGGGAACGTCCCATTCAGCGGGCGCCGGATTGGCTCGCTCCGTGCGTATTGACAGAGTTTCGGTGACGCGCATCACACCCTTCCGGGTGCCGGTGCTGCGCCACGACCTGTCCCTACGATCTCAGGAGCGCCGAATGGAGCAACCTGCGTCGACCTCGGTCGAGGAAACGAATACGGCCTCGGCCGTTCCGCACTCGACGGCCGGTGACCGCTCGCAATTGCGGAAGGTCACGCTGTCGAGCCTGCTGGGCACCACCATCGAGTACTACGACTTCCTGCTCTACAGCACCATGGCCGCCCTGGTCTTCGGCGACCTGTTCTTCCCGTCGTCGAACTCCGCGGTGTCCACCATCGCTGCCTTCGGAACCCTCGCGGCCGGCTACGTCGCGCGGCCGCTCGGCGGCCTGGTGTTCGGGCACTTCGGCGACCGGCTGGGACGCAAGTCCATGCTCGTCATCACGATGGTGATGATGGGTATCGCGAGCTTCGCGATCGGCATCCTGCCCACCTACGAGCAGATCGGCGTACTGGCTCCCATCCTGCTCGTGACGCTGCGGGTCGTGCAGGGCATCGCCGTCGGCGGCGAATGGGGCGGTGCGGCACTGATGGTCGCCGAGCACTCCGACGATCGCCGGCGCGGGCTGTGGACCGGGCTCATGCAACTCGGGTCGCCGATCGGATTCCTGCTGTCGACGGCGGCGGTCATGCTCGCGACCCTGCTGCCGGACGAGTCCTTCGAGTCGTGGGGCTGGCGCATTCCCTTCATCGCGAGTGCGGCGCTGCTGGTGATCGGCCTCTACATCCGGATGAGCGTGGTCGAGAGCCCGGTCTTCGAGGAGGCCGCGGAGAAGTCGAAGGCTGCGACGAACGAGAAACCGCCTGTCCTGCAGTTGCTTCGACAGCCGCGTCCGCTGATCCTCGCGTGCGCGGTGGGTATCGGACCGTTCGCCATGACAGCACTCATCACCTCGCACATCATCTCGTACACCACCTCGATCGGGTACGACTCGTCGACGATCATGCAGATCCTGATGTTGATGCCGATCGTCTCGATCGTCGCCATCCCGGGCTTCTCGGCATTGTCCGACAGGGTCGGGCGGCGCGCGGTGAGTCTCACAGGTGCCGCGGTGGCCGTGCTCTACGCCTTCCCCCTGTACACGATGATCGACTCCGGTTCGGTCGCGCTGCTGACCGTCTCCCTGTTGATCGCGCAGTCGGTGCAGGCCGCCATGTACGCGCCGCTCGCGCCGATGCTGTCGGAGATGTTCGGCACGAACGTGCGCTACACGGGTGTCTCCTTCGGCTACCAGTTCGCCAGCCTCATCGGTGCCGGCTTCACGCCGATGATCGCCGCGAGCCTGCTGGTCGCCTCCGACGGGTCGAGCCTGCCGCTGAGCATCATTCTCGCGGGCACCGCCTGCGTCACGATCCTCGCCGCCTGGACCGCCTCGGAAACGAGCGGAAAGAACCTGGCCGGTAGCGGGTCGGAGTAGGACTCGGGTCGATTCGTGTGGGTCGGACCCCGCTCGGCGGGGTCCGACCCACACGACTGCTCGGGGCTGTTCTACTGGAGGCAGACGCCGAACAGAGGAGGACCTCCCATGAGCGACACCAAGCCGAACACCGTTTCGCCGGAGTGGTTGTACGAGCAGCTGGGCGACGAGGACCTCGTCATCGTCGACGCCACCGTGCACCTGAGCATGCCGCCGGACGGATCGGTGCACATCGAACCGGGATTGACGACCTACCTCGAGGAACACATCCCCGGCGCGGTCTACGCCGACCTGTTCACCGACTTCTCCGACCACGAAGCGCCGCAACCGTTCACCGCGGCGTCGTCGGAGCGCTTCGCGATCGCTGCCGGTGCGGTCGGCATCGGGGAGGGTCGCCGCGTCGTGCTCTACGACCAGAAGAACGGCATCTGGGCCGCGCGGCTGTGGTGGCAACTGCGGCTCGAAGGTTTCGACGACGCCGCGGTACTCGACGGGGGTCTGCCCGCCTGGAAGGCCACCGGCTATCCGGTCTCGGACGAGCAGGTGGTCCCGCACGGCGCGACCTTCACTCCGCATCATCGCCCGGAGCTGGTGCGGTCGACGCAGGAGATCGCAGCGTCGCTCGACGACCCGCACACTCTGATCATCAATGCCCTCGATCCCGCGACCTATCGTGGGGAGAGCGCGTCCTATCCGCGCCGCGGCCACATTCCCGGAAGTATCAACATCCCGTTCGCCGACCTCGTCGACTCGCAGACCGGACGGTTGAAGCCCGCGACGCAGCTGCGGGAGATCTTCGAGAAGGCCGGTGCCCTGGATCCGGACGTGAAGCCGGTGACCTACTGCGGGGGTGGCATCGCCGCGTCGGGTCTGGCGCACGCGCTCGCGGCCGCGGGCCGGCCGGATGTCGCGGTCTACGACGGTTCGCTCAATGCGTGGACAGCCGACGACTCCCTGCCGCTCGTGGAGGGCCCGGATCCCCGCTGATTCCTGAACTTCGGTGTTCTCGACCTCGTCCAGCGCGGTCGAGAACACCATGGTTTCGGTTTCTGGCTTCCCCCTTTCACGTTATACCGGATCCTCGGCTCTCATGAGGATCGAAAATTCGGTTCATACTCGCCCGCACAGCATCGAATCAGCAGGTGGGGAGCCGAAATGGGATACGTACTGAATCTTCGGGACATCGACCGGTCGTCGGTGTCGGCGGTCGGTGGCAAGGGGGCAGGACTCGGAGAACTGCGGCGCATCGAGGGCGTCGACGTGCCGGAGGGCTTCTGCGTGACGACGGACGCCTTCCGGAAGGTGCTCTCCGAAGCGCCACATCTCGACGACCTGCTCGAGCAGCTCTCGCGGGTCGCGGCCGACGATCGCGCCGCGATCGCGGCGCTGAGCGCTCGGGTCCGGCAGGTCATCGAAGGATGTGCAATTCCGGACGATCTCGCCGCGGAGATCGCAGACGGTCTCCACGAGCTCGGTGACGACGAGCCCGTCGCCGTCCGCTCGAGCGCGACCGCCGAAGACCTGCCCACGGCTTCCTTTGCGGGGCAACAGGACAGCTATCTGAATGTCGTGGGCGCCCCGGAAGTCATGAGGCGCATCGGCATGTGCTGGGCGTCGCTGTTCACCGAGCGTGCCGTCGGCTACCGGTTGCGCAACGGCTTCGGCCACCGGAAGGTCCACATGGCCGTGATTGTGCAGCGGATGGTGCCGGCCCAGGCGGCGGGGGTCCTCTTCACCGCCGATCCGATCACCTCCGACCGCACGGTGACCCGAGTGGACGCGGGATCCGGGCTCGGTGACCGGTTGGTGTCGGGCCTGGTGAACGCCGACGCGTACACCGTGCGGGCCGGCGACATCGTGGACAGGACGCAACGGCAGGACGTGCCGGTGCTGACGGACGCGCAGATCGGGGAACTCGTGCGGCTCGGCCGGCGCATCGAAGCACATGCCGGATGCCCGCAGGACATCGAATGGTGCCTGGCGGACGGCGGTTTCCGGATCGTGCAGAGCCGCCCGATCACGACGCTGTTCCCGATCCCGGAGGCCGGCGACGACGCGAACCGCGTGTACGTCTCCGTCGGTCACCAGCAGATGATGACCGACGCGATGAAACCGCTGGGCATCTCGGTGTGGCAGCTCACCAGCCGCGCTCCCATGCGCCACGCGGGCGGACGCCTGTTCGTCGACGTCACCTCGATGCTGGCCTCACCCAGCCGGGGGCCGGGAATCGCGGCGGCGCTCGGCACGTCCGACCCGCTCATCGGCGATGCACTGCAGACGGTTCTCGACCGGCGGTTCGTCCCCCTGCGCCCCGACGACGATGCGAACGGCGCTCCGGTCGGGTTTCCGTCAGCCCCAACAGAACTCGATCCGGATATCGTCACAGAGCTCATCGCGCGCGGCGAAGCCTCGGTGGCAGAGTGCGGACGTGTCATCGCAGGTAGATCCGGACCGGCACTGTTCGATTTCATCCGCGCCGACATCGGGGAACTGCAGGACAGGCTGTTCGATCCGCTCGGCGGACAGGCCATCATGGCGGGAATGGAGGCCGCGGGACGGTTGAACACTCTGATCGAAGAGTGGCTGGGGGAGCGGAACGTCGCGGACGTCATCAGCCGATCGGTTCCTCACAATGTCACCGCCGAGATGGGGCCGGCGTTGCTCGATGTCGCCGACGCGATCCGCCCGTACCCGCAGGCGGTCGACTTCCTGAGGCAGGTCGCGGCCACGGGTGTCGACGACGAACTCTTCCTCGACGCACTGGAACGGTGTGAAGGCGGCCCGCACGTCCGAGCGGCCTTCGACGGCTTCCTCGCCCGGTACGGCATGCGATGTGTCGGAGAAATCGACATCACGCGCCCCCGCTGGAGCGAACAACCGACGGCACTCGTCCCGACGATTCTGGGAAACATCGAGAACTTCGAACCGGGAGAAGGCCGGCGGCGGGTCGAACGCGGTCGGCAGGAGTCGCAGCAGAAGGAGGCGGAACTGCTCGAGCGGGTGCGTGCACTGCCGGACGGAGACGGCAGAGCGGACGAGATCAAGACCCTGATCGACCGCATCCGCAACTTCGCGGGCTACCGGGAATACCCGAAGTACGGCATGGTCGCCCGCTACTTCCTCTACAAGCAGGCGCTCCTGCGTGAAGCCGCGACTCTCGTGGAGGCGGGAGTGATCGACGGGGAAGAGGACATCTTCTACCTGCGCTTCGACGAACTCGACGAGGTCGTGCGAACGCCGCGGCCGTGCGGTGAGCTCGTCGCGGAACGGAAGGATGCCTTCCGCTCGTTCGAAGCACTCACACCGCCCCGGGTGCTGCTGTCGACCGGGGAGATGCTCTCCGGCGCGTACCGGCGGGAGGATCTGCCCGAGAACGGGCTGGCCGGGCTGGCGGTCTCGGCCGGGGTCGTCGAGGGGCGCGCGCGGGTGGTCACCGACATGTCGCAGGCCGACCTCGCGCCGGGCGACATTCTCGTCACCGCCTACACCGATCCGAGCTGGACCCCGTTGTTCGTCGCGGTCGATGCGCTGGTGACGGAGGTCGGAGGGTTGATGACCCACGGCGCGGTCATCGCGCGCGAGTACGGGTTGCCGGCCGTCGTGGGTGTCGAGGGCGCGACCCGCATCATCCGCGACGGGCAGCGTATCCGCGTACACGGCACGGAAGGGTACGTCGAGATCCTGACCTGAGCCGCGGCGGCGGGACATGTGAGGATTGTCGTCGTCACGGAGCGGAGGAGGGCGTCGGGTGAAGAGCGTCGAGGCGGTCGAGAGCAGGACGTTGCCGGTCTACGAGGCCGGCGAGATCGACGTGCCCTTCGTCATCGCGGGCATGGACGAGCTCGTCTCCCGCGAGACCCGCTTCGAGGCGCATTCGCATCCGACGCACGAACTGCTGTGGAACGACCGGGGTGCCTCCACCGCGACCATCGGTTCGCGCACATGGACGATCACCCCGACCATGGGCCTGTGGATTCCGGCGGGCCTGCTGCACTGGGGTGTCCTGCCCGCCGGAACCTGGTACCGCACCGCGCATTTCGGGATCAACTCGGCCCCGTCGTTGTCCGACGGACCGGTGGCGGTGGAGATGACATCCCTGCTGCGACTGCTGCTCGACCGGCTGACGGACGATCGTCTCGGCAACGACTCGCGCTCGCTGACCGAACGCATGGTGATCGACGTGCTGGCGCCGGCCGAGAACGAACTGATGGTGCAGGTGCCCTCGTCGCCGGTCGTGCGGCCGATCGTCGAGGCGATCGCCGAGGACCCGAGCGATCCGCGGACGCTCTCGGACTGGGCGGCCGAACTGGGTGTGAGCACCCGCACCATCACTCGCACCTTCCGGTCGGAGACCGGCCTGAGTCTCGGGCGCTGGGTCGCGGCGGTGCGTGCCCAGAGAGCGGTGATGTTGCTCGGTCACGGCACCGACGTCGACGACGTCGCCGAGCAGGTGGGCTACCGATCGGCGAGTGCGTTCGGTGCGGCCTTCCGCCGGGTCACCGGCACGACGCCCGGGGTGTTCCGCGTCGGCTGATGTCCCGATCGCTACAGGAGCTGTCCCGATCGAGCGATTGCGTCGGATTCGGGCGAACATTACGGTTTAGGCAAACCTCGCCTAACTGCCGCCGGTGGTAAGACCGAGGGCCCTACCCCGTACGAGAGTGAGTTCTGCCTCCATGCGTTCGAAGCGCTTTCTGACGATCGCCGCCGCATCCGTCGCGGTCGCCCTCGGTCTCACCGCCTGTGGATCCGACTCCTCGGAGACCACCGACTCCGGCACCGCCGGTTCGGGTGAGTACCCCCTCACCATCGAGCACGCGCTCGGCACCGTCACCCTCGACGCGAAGCCCGAGCGCGTCGCCACGGTCAACTGGGCCAACCACGAGGTGCCGCTGGCCCTCGGGGTGGTGCCGGTAGGTATGGCGGCCGCCAACTTCGGCGACGACGACGGCAACGGCATGCTGCCGTGGGTCGAGGAACGTCTCGAGGAACTCGGCGCCGAGACCCCCGTGCTGTTCGACGAGACCGACGGCATCGACTTCGAGGCTGTGTCCGATACGAACCCCGACGTCATCCTCGCCGCCTACTCCGGTCTGACGCAGGAGGACTACGAGACCCTCAGCGAGATCGCTCCCGTCGTCGCGTACCCCGAAGCTCCTTGGGCCACCTCGTGGCGCGACATGATCGAGCTCAACAGCGCCGGGCTGGGTATGGCCGAGGAGGGCAAGGAGCTCGTCGCGAGCCTCGAGCAGGAGATCTCCGACGCGGCCGCCGCCCACCCCGAACTCGAGGGTAAGGCGACGATGTTCCTCACCCACGTCGACACCGCCGACCTGAGCCAGGTCAGCTTCTACACCGCCAACGACACCCGCGCCGCCTTCTTCGAGGACCTCGGACTGGCCACCCCGAAGAGCGTCGCGGACGCCTCCACCGACGACGCCTTCTCCAAGAAGGTCAGCGCCGAGCAGGTCGACGTCTTCGACGACGTGCAGATCATCGTCACCTACGGCGACCAGGAACTCGTCGACGCGCTCGAGGCCGATCCGCTGCTGTCGCAGATGCCCGCCGTCCGCAACGGCTCGATCGTCTTCCTCGACGGCTCCGGCCCGCTCGGTACCGCAGCGAACCCGACGCCGCTGGCGATCTCCTGGGTCCTCTCCGACTACGTCCAGCTGCTCTCCGACGCAGCTGCCAAGACGAACGCGGAGTGACCGCACTACACGACGAGTCGATGCCGAGCGCCCCCGAGAAGGGGCGCTCGGCCATCGGCAATTCCGTCTGGCTTCTCGTTCTGCTCGGTGTGCTCGTCCTGCTGGTGATCGCATCGATCACGATCGGTTCGCGCAACGTCGACTGGGCCGACATCGTCGCGGCCCTCGGCGGCGCCACCGACAACATCGGTCAGGGCGCGATCGCCAAGCGCATCCCGCGCACGGTGCTCGCGCTGCTGGTCGGCGCGGCGCTCGGTCTCGCCGGTGCCGTGATGCAGGGGGTGACCCGTAATCCCTTGGCGGACCCGGGCATTCTCGGCGTCAATATGGGCGCCTCGCTCGCCGTCGTGATCGGCATGGCGTGGTTCGGACTGTGGACGCAGACCTCGATCATCTGGATCGCGATCATCGGTGCCGCCGCTGCTGCGGTGTTCGTCTACACGATCGGGTCGCTCGGGCGTGGGGGAGCGACACCCCTCAAACTCGCCCTCGCCGGTGCCGCCACTTCGGCGGCGCTCGCGTCGTTCGTCACCGCCGTGATCCTGCCGCGCGGCGACATCGCCGGCAGCGTGCGGTCGTGGCAGATCGGCGGCGTGGGCGGCGCGAACTACGACGCCATCTCCCAGGCCTTGCCGTTCTTCGTCGTCGGCTTCGTCATCTGCCTGCTGTCGGCGCGCAGCCTCAACTCCCTCGCGCTCGGCGACGACATGGCCGCCGGACTCGGGGAACGCGTCGCTCTCGCCCGCGGCATCGCCGCGCTCGGCGCTGTGCTGCTGTGCGGAGCGGCGACCGCCATCGCCGGCCCCATCGCATTCGTCGGTCTCGTCGTGCCGCACCTGTGCCGGTTGCTCATCGGCATCGACAACCGATGGCTGCTGCCCTTCTCCGCTCTCGTGGGAGCGGGACTGCTGACCGCCGCCGACGTCGTGGGCCGCATCGTGGCGCGACCCGCCGAGATCGACGTCGGCATCATCACCGCGCTCATCGGAGCGCCCTTCTTCGTGTACATCGTCCGACGGCAGAAACTGCGCGAACTGTGACCGCCACACTCGAGACCATCGACACCGGCATCGACGACCTCGCCGCGAGCCGGATACGGCGCGGACGCCGGCGCCGCCTCGTCATCGCCGTGCTCGCGTCGCTCGTGGTCGTGGCCTTCGTAGCGAGCCTGATGTTCGGACGGACCTTCTACCCGCCCGCGGACGTGTTGCGCGTCGTGCTCGGACAGGACGTGGCGGGCGCGAACTTCACCGTCGGCCGACTGCGGCTTCCCCGCGCGGTCCTCGCGGTGGTCGCCGGCGTCTGTTTCGGCCTCGGCGGCATCACCTTCCAGACGATGCTGCGCAACCCGCTCGCGAGCCCCGACATCATCGGGATCAGCTCCGGCGCGAGTGCTGCTGCGGCCTTCGCCATCATCGTGCTCGGATTCGGTGGCACCGGGGTATCGGTCGTCGCGATCGTCGCGGGTCTGGCGGTGGCCCTGCTGATCTACGGCCTGTCCTATCGCGGTGGGGTGGCGGGCACGCGCCTGATCCTCATCGGCATCGGAATCGCGGCCATGCTCGACAGCGTCACGTCCTATCTCCTGAGCACCGCGGCGACGTGGGACCTGCAGGAGACGATGCGCTGGCTCACCGGCAGCCTCAACGGTGCGACGTGGGGTGCGACGGTGCCCGTGATCGTCGCCCTCCTGGTGCTGGGGCCGGTACTGCTCGTGCAGACCCGCAACCTGTCGATGGTCCAGCTCGGCGACGACGCGGCGCAGGCCCTCGGCGTGCGGGTCGAACGCACCCGCGTATTCGCGATCGTCTCGGCGGTCGGACTCATCGCGTTCGCGACCGCCGCGGCCGGACCCATCGCATTCGTCGCCTTCCTGTCCGGTCCGATCGCCGCGCGGATCGTGGGGCGTGGCACGTCGTTGTTCGTCCCGGCGGCACTCGTCGGGGCGCTGCTCGTGCTTGTCGCGGATTTCGTCGGCCAGTACGCCTTCGGCACGCGCTACCCGGTGGGCGTGGTGACGGGTGCGCTCGGCGCGCCCTATCTCGTCTACCTCATCATTCGTTCCAATCGCGCGGGAGGCTCGCTGTGACCGCAACGCACACCCTGATCGCCGAGAACCTCGAGCTCGGCTACGGCAACCGCACCGTCGTCGAGAATCTCGATCTGAAGGTGCCGCCGGGACGGATCACGTGCATCGTCGGCGCCAATGCGTGCGGGAAATCGACGTTGCTGCGGTCGATGTCGCGGTTGCTGTCGCCGCGCGGCGGCCACGTCCTGCTCGACGGCAAGGACGTCCACCGCCTGCCCGCCAAGAAGCTCGCCCGCACGCTCGGGTTGCTGCCCCAGTCGCCGATCGCACCCGAGGGCATCGTCGTCGCCGACCTCGTGGGCCGCGGCCGACATCCGCACCAGCGGGTGCTCTCGCGCTGGAGCCGGGAGGACGACGCGGCAGTGGCCGATGCGCTCGCCGCCACCCACACCACCGAACTCGCCGAGCGTTCCGTGGACGAACTGTCGGGCGGTCAGCGGCAGCGCGTGTGGATCGCCATGGTGCTGGCGCAACAGACCGACCTTCTGCTGCTCGACGAACCCACCACCTTCCTCGACGTGAGCCACCAGGTGGAGGTCCTCGACCTGCTCACCGACCTCAACCGCGACCGCGGCACGACGATCGTCATGGTCCTGCACGACCTCAATCTCGCCGCGCGATACGCCGACCATCTCGTCGCGATGGCCGACGGCAGCATCTACGCATCGGGAGATCCCTCCGAGGTGCTCACCGGCGAGACGGTGAAGGCGGTCTTCGGTCTGGACAGTCGCGTGATCTCCGATCCGGTCTCCGGCAAGCCTCTCGTCCTGCCCGTGGGGCGGCACCACATCATGTGACCGTCCATCCGCTACAGCATTGGTCATCCGCTACGACAATTGTTGTAGCGGATGGCAATAGTGGTAGCGAATGCGCGAGGGAGGTCGGAGGGGTCGATCCTGTGTTCTCCGCGTGAACCCTGCTCTCCCGCCGTCGTGTCCCTACAATCCGGGGATGGGGAACAGGTCGGTCACCAGTTACGACGTTGCTCGCCGCGCAGGGGTGTCGCAATCGACGGTCTCGCGTGCCCTGCGCGACGACCCGCGCGTCGTGGAGAAGACCCGCCTGCGCATCCGGGCCCTCGCGAAGGAGATGGGATACGTCCCGCACGTCACGGCCCGGAGCCTGATCACCCGGAAGTCGTCGACCATCGGGATCGTCAGCGGCGACCTGCACAACCCCTCGTACCCGACGCTGGTGAACACCCTGCAGGACTGCTTCGCCCGCAACGACTACCGGGTTCTGCTCATGAGCGACCGCACCGAGGGTTCGCTGGAGAAGGACATCCTCGCGTTGCGTGGGGGACTGGTGGACGGCGTCGTGTTCATCTCCTCGCGCCTCGATTCACCGATCGTCTCGGAGATCGTCGACTGGAACATTCCCCTGGTGATCCTCAATCGTGACGTCGACGGAGTGTACGCAGGGCGGGTCGACCGCGTCACCTCGGACAATCTGGGAGGCGGCCGGCTCGTCGCCGATCATCTCGCTACGATGGGTCATTCTCGAATCGGTCTGATCTCGGGTCCGCTGCAGAATCCCAGTATCCGGCTGCGCGAGTCGGGATTCCTCGAAGGCCTGAAAGACGTCGGAATTCTCGTCGAGGAGCGTCATGTGCATCGTGGGCCGGTGGACGCGACCACGGGACTCGAGGGTGGTCTGGCTCTACTCGGCGCCGAGGATCGGCCGACCGCGGTGTTCTGTGCCACCGACTACATTGCATACGGAACGCTCGACGCGGCGAAACGATTGAATCTCGAGGTGCCGACCGACGTCTCGATCGTCGGTTACAACGATCTGCAGCAGTCGAGCTGGGCGATCTTCGATTTGACGACGGTGCATCAGCCCTTGGAGGAGATGGCTGCGGCTGCGGCGGACCTCCTCCTTGCACGGATCGACGGGGCTGCGGGCGATCCTGTGCACCGGAACTTCGGGGTGGAGTGGGTGGAGCGGGGGAGTGTTGCGCCGTGTCCGCAGCAGTGTGCAGGGCCCGTCGCTGATCGTTAACGTGGGCAACAATTCTGTTACCGAGGGGCACGAATCCGGCAACAACTGCTGCATACATTCGAATGCACAGCGAGTCGGGCAGTGTGGCCGGATCGCGTCCTCGAATCTCCCCGCCCTCAGGAGTGCGTGACATGGAAATCGGCGTGTTCATCCCCATCGGTAACAACGGCTGGCTCATCTCCAAGAGCGCCCCGCAGTACATGCCCTCGTTCGAGCTCAACAAGACGATCGTGCAGAAGGCCGAGAAGCACGGCCTCGATTTCGCGTTGTCGATGATCAAGCTCAAGGGTTTCGGTGGGGAGACCGAGTTCTGGGACCACAACCTCGAATCCTTCACGCTCATGGCCGGTCTCGCGGCCGTCACCGAGAAGATCAAGCTCTTCGCCTCCACTCCGATCCTCACCCTGCCGCCGGCGATGGTCGCCCGGATGGCGTCGACGATCGACTCGATCGCTCCCGGCCGGTTCGGCGTCAACATCGTGACCGGTTGGGCACCCAACGAATACACGCAGATGGGTCTGTGGCCCGGTGACGAGTACTTCGGCTACCGCTATGCGCAGGCCACCGAGTACGTGACGGTGATGAAGCAGTTGTGGGCCGATGGCGTCAGCAACTTCAAGGGCGAGCACTACACGATGGACGAGTGCGTCCTGTCGCCCGCCCCGTCCGGAGGCGGGGTGCCGATCGTCGCGGCGGGACAGTCCAAGAGCGGCATGAAGTTCGCCTCCGAGATGGCCGACTTCAACTTCATCATGGGCACCGGGATCAACACCCCGACCGCGATCTCGGATTCGGTGGCGACCCTCGTCGACGCGGCCGCCGGGACCGGCCGGGACGTCGGTGCGCTGACTCTGTTCATGATCATCGCCGACGAGACGGACGAAGCGGCACAGGCGAAGTGGCAGGACTACCACGACAACGCCGACCTCGCCGCACTCGGATACATGGCGGATCAGTCCGCTGCCGACGCCACCGCCGACGATTCGTCGACGGCGAAGACCATCTCGCTTCCCGAGGGCGCGGTGAACTTCAACATGGGCACTCTCGTCGGTTCCTACGAGACGGTGGCGAAGATGCTCGACGAGGTCGCGGAGCTCGAGGGCATCAAGGGCATCATGCTCACCTTCGACGACTTCGTCGAGGGCATCGAGAACTTCGGTACCCGTATCCAGCCTCTGATGAAGAGCCGTAACACCATCCAGGC
Source organism: Rhodococcus sp. PD04 (assembly GCF_035918275.1). Taxonomy (NCBI): domain Bacteria; kingdom Bacillati; phylum Actinomycetota; class Actinomycetes; order Mycobacteriales; family Nocardiaceae; genus Rhodococcus; species Rhodococcus sp. PD04. The sequence continues at coordinate 1,663,457 of NZ_CP142143.1, forward strand.
CGCCGCAGCCTGACACGGGCGCAGACGGACAACACCGTCGTCGCCTGACGAGCAGATCATCGACCAGGCCCCCGGCCGGTTCGAACCACGACGGGACTCGATCCTCTCGACGTGGTTCTACCGCCGGGGGTCTGCTCTGCGCTGTCTGCCGTGCCGTCGATGCCGGATCCGGGTTCCTCTCGTCCGGACTGCCGCGACCGGACGAGAGGAACGAATGACGTTCACACGCCGGAGGTGTCCATTCCGGCCACGGTGCGGTAGATGCCGGCCGAGACGTGGAGAAGTTGTCCCGTGATGAAGCGGGCTTCCTCCGAGGCGAGGAAACGCACGGCGTTCGCGACATCGATCGACTCGACGGCTCGCCCCATGGGGGAGGGGGACACCAGTCGACTCAGGGTTGTCGGCTCCAACGCGTTCAGCTTCTCGTTCGCAATCAGTCCGGGCACAACCGAATTGACTGTGATTTTGTGGCGGCCGAGCTCGAGCGCCAGGGTGCGCGTCAGCCCGTCGGTGGCGGCCTTGGAGACGGCGTAGTTCGCGTTCTGCGCGCTGCCGGTCGCACCGATCGAGGTGACGTTCACGATCCGGCCGAATCCCTGTTCCATCATGGATGGAACGACGGCCTGTGCACACCACCAGGCGGTCCGGAGATTGGCGTCGAGCGTAAACTCCAGATCTTCCCGCTGCAGTGACGCGAACGCACCCGTGCGCATACCGCCGGCGTTGTTCACCAAGATCTCCACAGGTCCGAGTTCCTTTGTGGCTCTGCGGACCACGTCTGCGGCACCTTCCCGGTTGTCGATGGTGCCCTCGATCACATGTACCTCGGTCAGGGTTTCGAGCTCGCTCACGAGCCGGGTGATCGACGGATTCGATCTCCGTACCTGAAGGGCGACCGACGCGCCTCCCTCCGCAAGTACGCGTGCGATCACCGATCCGGTATGTCCTCCGGCAGCTGTCACCAGCGCGACATGTCCCTTCACCTGCATCCTGTATTCCCTTCGACGGCAAGAAGTTAGAAGTACTTCAGTATCGAAGCACGCATCGGTACCCACGTCGAACGACTTCTCGACCGGTGAGACGGTCATCCCCACATGTCGAGGGGTGTTATCAACATGCGATGCAAGATCGTCCCGGTTTATTAACTCCTAGGAAATCGATTCCCGGAAAACGGGGTGCAGAATCGTGTGCATGCGAATCCCCATGCAAGCGAATGCTGTCCGCATGTCCCTTCCTTCCGCCCGATGAAGCCACACGTCCAGTACCGGCATATGAGCGAGTCGGCCTGGATCGATCTCGGGGCAGGTTTCCGATGCCGCGAACTCAACCGTGACGAGAACGAGGACGCGACGATTTCGCTGTTCGAGGTTCCTGCCGGATGGTCGGACAGCGAGATCCGTTTGGGCTACGGCGATCTCGAAGTGTTCGTCCTCTCCGGAGAACTCGCCTTCTCGGACGGGGTGGTGGGGGTTGCGGGGAGTTACCACCGCTGGTTCTCCGATGATGGTTCCACCGCTGCTGTACGACCGGAGGGTCCCGCGACCGTACTCGTTCAGCGGGCGCTGGGCGCCATTCCCTCGCGAGCAACTGAAGGCGTTGTGCTCCACATGGATCCGGTCGACTTCCAGTGGCGAGGCCACGGGCGGGGCAGGAACAGGTCCGAGATGGCCGTCCTCCGCGAGGATTCGCACACGGGAGCGCAGACATACGCACTCAGACTCCCTCCTGGATGGGTCGGACGCGCGGGGCAGCACTTCCATACTGTGTCGGAGGAGGCATTCATCGTCGCCGGCGACGTCGCCCTCGAAGACGAACCGGTGTACACCTCGGGAAGCTACCTCTTCCGCCCCCCTCATGTGGTGCACGGTGCTCGCGAGCGCAGTGAGACCGGATGCTTCGCGCTCACCTGGACAAGTGGGCCAATAGATTTCAATTACGTGACCGTCGAAGGTCCGATGGCCGTACCGAGTGGAATCACGCGCTCGGGCGGATGCTTCGGAATTCACTCGCACCAGACCGATTCGGAGAACCACACGTGATCGTTTCAAATCTCGGACCGGCCGCGCGTCGGCGTGTGCTCAGCTGGACCGCCGTGGCCACGGCCCTCACCTTTGCGGTGAGTGGCTGTGCGGGTGCCGGTGGGGCGACCACCACGAGCGGAGCATCGAGCGACAGTCAACTCACCATGTCGGTGCCGGCCGTGCCCAACACCCTGTACCCGCTGATGGAGCCGGTCGCTGCCCAGTTCGCACATCTCCCGATGCTGAGCAGCCTGCTGCAGTACGAACCCCAGGAACGCGGCGAGACAGTGCTGCCCGGGGTGGACCAGGTGGTTGCCGGACTGGCGGAATCCTACGAACTCGTACCCGAAGGACTGGTTCTGAAGCTGCGCGACGCAACTTCGGCTGCCGGGAACCCGCTTACCGCGGAGGACGTCGCCTACACCTTCGAGCGAGCAGTGGCCGTGGAGGACTCCATCGGGAAGTTCCTGATGACAACCGGCGGCATCGATCCGACCATGCCTGTCACAATCCTCGACGAGGACACCGTCCGGTTGAACGGGGCGGTCACGCCCCTCGTCCTGTTCGCCATCACCTACTACTATCCCGGGATTCTCGACAGCACCGTCGTGAAGGAACATGCCACGGACGACGATCCGTGGGCGACGGAGTGGCTACGGACGAACAGCGCCAACTTCGGCCCGTACACGGTGGAATCGTTCCAACCCGGCGAACGCATCGTCTATACGGCCAATGAGAACTACTGGGAGGGCGAGCCGCCCTACGACAGCGTCGTGGTACTGAGTGCCGGAGCCCAGTCGCCCGTCCAGCTGCTCAAGTCCGGGTCCGCCGACTTCGCGGCCCGCGTGCCGGGCAACGTCTACGAGGAGATGAGGGACGTCGATGGCTTCGACACCTACGTCTCTCCTTCACTGAGCCAGCAGGTGGTCGTGCTCAACAAGAAGGCAACTCCGGCTCTCGGGAACGTCGACGTGCGCCGAGCCCTCTCCATGGCGGTCAACCGCCAGCTCCTCGCCGACACCGTCTACAGCGGCACAGCGGAGCCTGCTGAATCGGTGTTGTCGTCCAGTGTGCCGGGCGTGGGCGGCGAGACCGGCAAGTACTTCTCGTATGAGCTGGAGGAGGCCAAGCGTCTGATGGCGTCGACGCCCTTCGCAGACGGCTTCGATCTGTCCCTCACCGTCAGCGCCGGCTCCGCACCGGGTGTCGATGCGAACAGTGTCGCGATCGCCCTGCAGTCCGCATGGAAGGAACTGGGTGTGAACGTGCAGATCGAGAACATCGGCAGTGCATCACGCTTCTCGGAAGTACAGACGACGTCTTCGTTCGAGGCATTGCTCACGAGTGAGGCGCCGGCTGCTGCCGACATCGCCTACGCCATGAGCCTGCTGCACACCGCGGGTGGGCCCTTCAACTACGGCTTCGACGACGACCCCGTCGTCAACGACCTGATTGCACAGGCGGTCGCCCAGCCTCTCGGTGAGGAGCGCACCCGGCTGGGTGTCGAGGCCGTCGCGGCGTGGAACGAGACGATGGGATCTATTCCGCTGGTGGACACAGGAATTGCCTATGTCGCGGCCGACGGTACCTGCGGACTCGCCACGTACCCCTATCTCGCGCCGCTCGCCTACCGTTTGTCGCCCTGCTGAACGCAGGACCGGCACCAACGCGACGAAAGGGAACGACAGTGACTGATCGGACCGTCATCGTGCGGACCGCCGATATGGAGTGGGCACCGGTGCCCAACGCCCCCGGCCTGTTCACCAAACTGCTCCGTGCACGCCCGGGAGGCGGACGCACCGCGCTCCAGAGGATCGACACGAACGAGGGCTATACGCCCCCGACCCGCGCTCACTTCCACAATGTCTACGAAGAGATCATGTGCGTGAAGGGCGCCATGAGCTTCGACTCGGTGATGTGGCTCGAACCGGTCGACTACGTCTACCACCCACCACGCACGGTCCACGGTTTCATGAGTGCGCTGAAGGAGGAAGCCTGGTTCCTCTCCCGGGTGGGCGGCACCCTCGACTTCAATTACATCGACGAACCCCTCGCCCGCGAGGCGTACGCGGTCGGCCGGTACCCGGAGACGAGACCGCTCGTCTACGCACCCCGGCCGCTCGGGAGCGAGCAAGGGGACGGCGGAGTCAAGGCGATTCCCTTGAGCGTCGACACGGCGAGCGGTGTGGGAAGCCGGGTGGTGGAACTGGCCGCGGGCGCGACCTACGACCTCGGGGGCCACGATCACGCGGACGTCGAATTCTTCGTGGTGACCGGAGCCGTGACATACAGGGGCGCCGACCTGGAGGAGGGAACCTTCGTGTTCTCACCCGGGCGATCCTCAGGGAACGAGCCCCTCGTCGCCGCCGCCGAAGGTGCCGTGGTGTACGTGACCTTCCTGCCGAATGAGGACGACTATGCGTAGAGCCGTGATAGCACGACCCGGCGTCGTCGACGTCGTGGACGTACCCATCCCCACCATCACCGACAACCAGGTGTTGGTCCGCGTCGTTCGGTTCTCGCCCTATGGGACCGACATCGAGATCGCCGCGGCCCGCGAGCCCCGCTATCTGCGGGACTCCTATCCCGTCGGATTCGGTGTGGACTTCGCAGGCGTCGTCGAGCAGGTGGGCTCCGCGGTAGAGCGCTGGTCGGTCGGTGACCGCGTCACCGCAGCGGGCCTACCGGCGTGCGGGACGTGCCGTATGTGTATGGCCGGCCGGACGAACCTGTGCCACGGCTTCATCGCGGGCGAGTTCCCTCGCCAGGAGGTCGCGCAGGAGTTCGTCGCTGTGGACGCGTCGCATCTCACCCGTATCCCCCTCGGCGTGGATCTCGACGATGCGGCGATGCTGTCCGGGGTGATGACCGCGGTCAACGGCTTCGACCTCGTGCACACCGAGAAGGACGAGGATTGCGTCGTGATCGGTCTGGGCGCTATGGGGCTGGCCGCAGTGGCGGTCGCCGTGGCCCTGGGTTGCCGTGTCGTCGGAGTCGGCGTGGGGGAGGAGAACCGACGGATGGCAAGCGAACTCGGCTGCCACGACATCATCGACGTCCCCGAGCGCAACTTCCCGATCCGCGACGCGATACACGAGCTGCTGCCGGACGGACCGTCGGTGGTCTACGAATCCACCTGCAGCGACTGGGGTATCGCCCAGTCGTTCGAGGTGTGCGGTTACGGCGGTCGAATTGCTCTCCTCGGCGGGGGATCATTGCCCGTCGACGGATGGGCGCTGATCGAACGGGAACTGACGGTCGTCGGTGTCCGAGCGGCCCCGAACAAGGAGAAGTCGCTGCATCTGCTGGAACAGGGCTCCATCGACCTGAAACCGACCATCGCGCGGCGGATCACGCTCGAGGAGCTCCCCGAGGTCTTCGACGGATGGATCAATCGGACCCCGGATCGGGTGAAAGGAAGGGTGATGGTGGATGTCGCAAACGGTTGATCGCACCGCCCTGCCGGCGTCCACGGCGCCGGACATCCCCGACGTAACACCGGAGTCTCCGGCCCGAGGCTCCGTAGTGCTCCGTATGTGGCAGCGCCTGCCCTGGGGCGTGCGCTACTTCCTCGGACGTCTCGCACTCGTACCGGTGACCCTGTTCGCGCTGTGCACCTTGGCATTCGGGCTTGTGAATCTGATCCCAAGCAATCCCGCCGGTGTCCTCCTCGGCGACTTCGCCACGCCCGACGAGATCGCCCGGGTCAACGCCGAACTCGGTCTCGATCAGAGCCTCTGGGCCCGCTATGTGGAATTCCTGAAAGCGCTGGCGGGTGGCTCCCTCGGTGAGTCCTACTTCACCGGCGAGTCGGTTACGGCTGCACTCGGTGCCCGCGTGGCCTCGACGCTCGAACTCGTCGTCGGCGCCTGGATCGTCGCCCTCGTGCTCGGCACCGCCCTCGGTGTGGCCATGGCGTATTGGAAGTCGCCCGTCGCACGATCGTCGATCAGCACGGGTGTAGCACTGATCCAGGCGATCCCGGACTTCGTCCTGGGTATCCTGGGCAGCCTCGTCTTCTTCTACTTCCTCGGTGTACTGCCGCTCCCGCTGGGACAGCTCCCGATGGCGGCATCGTCACCTCCGGCCATCACGGGCGCTGCGTTCCTGGACGCCGTGCTCACCGGTGACTGGAGCACGGCGGGCGCCGCAGCCCAGCAGATGGTCCTGCCCATTGCGGCGCTCGGGATCTCTGGCAGCGTCGTGTTCGCCCGGGTGGTGTACGCGGCGGCCTCGGAGGCCTTCGCGTCATCGCATACCGCGTTCGCCCGAGCACGTGGAATCGGTGAATCGACCGTCGTCCGCCTCGCAGTGCGTGCCTCGCTGCTGCCGGCGGTGGCAGCGAGCGGAATCGTGGTCGGCAGCCTGATCGGCGGCAGCGCGGTGGTCGAGGTCGTCTTCAACTGGCAAGGCCTCGGCCAGTGGGGCGCCGAGGGCGCGCTCGAGGCCGACATCCCGGTGCTCGAGGGCTACATCATCGCCGGTGCAGGCTTGGCGTTGCTCGCGTACATCGTCGCCGACATGTCCATGTACTGGCTCGATCCGAGAGTGCGGGTGAAGAGATGAAACGTCCCGATTCGAGTGTCGTCGTCGCCGTCGTCGTGGTGGTCGGACTCCTGCTGGCGGGCTTCGGCCCCTTGCCCTTCGACCCGCGGGAACCGCACCTCGAGGCGATCCTGACCGGTCCCGGTACGACCCACTGGTTCGGAACCGATCGCAGTGGCCTCGATGTGTTCTCCGTGACACTGGCCGCGACCGCGGAGATCCTGCCCATCGCACTGGTGGGCACCCTGGTCGGCGGAGTGCTCGGCGTGGTCCTCGGTGCTCTTGCGGCCTCGGTCCTGTCGGGCCGGGAGTCGGGCTCGTCCGGCCGCAGTGAATGGCTCTTGCGCGTACTCGACATGATGCAGTCGTTACCCGTCGCCGTCCTGATGATCATCGTCGTCGGCATAGGGGGGCGGGGCACCAACGTCGCCGGGGTGATCGCCGCCCTCGCACTGGTCAACATCCCGTTGTTCGCGAAGGTCACCTACGCCCAGGCGCTGTCGGTGGTCCACGAACCGTACGTCGTCGCGGCGCGCGGATACGGTGCCTCCCGCACGCGGATCGCGCTGCGGCACATCCTGCCCGGGGTGTCGGGCATCATCGCAAGCCAGTTCTCGCTGTCGATCGGCAACGCGATCATCGCCCTTGCAGCCCTGGGCTTCCTCGGTATCGGTATCGCCCCGCCGGATCCGAGCTGGGGTGAACTCATCCGTCAGGGATCGGAGGAGGTGGCCAGCGGGGTCTGGTGGCTGCTGGTCTTCCCGACCGCCACGATCTGCGCTCTCGTGCTGGCATTGAACGCCCTGGCACGCCGCCTCTCGACCAGGAAGGGGCTCGCCCATGCCTGAATCCGCCGTGCTCGGCACCCCGTCGAGCTTTCTCGGCACGCAGACGGAGCCCGTACTGTCCGTCTCGCACCTGAACGTCACCTATCCGGGACAGAAGCCCGGCAACCGCGCGGTGGACGATGTGTCCCTCGAGCTGCACCGCGGCGAGATCGTCGCCGTGGTGGGGGAGTCCGGATCCGGCAAGTCCACCCTCGTCCGGTCCGTGATCCGGCTGCTGCCGGCCTCGGCCGACATCCAGGGAACGATCGGTGTCGTCGCGCGGGACGGCACCCGATACGACGACCTGCTCGCACTCCCGGACCGAACGTTGCGGCAGGTCCGTGGCAAGGTCGTGGGATTCGTCCCCCAGAGCACGTCCGGGGCGCTGAATCCGGTGATCTCGATCCGTCGCCAGTTCGAACTCACCTTGCGGTCCGAGCGGTTGACCAGGAAGGAGATGCGCGAACGCGCAATCGAGGCATTGTTCGACGCCGGGGTCCGGGACTTCGATCTCGTGTGGCAAGCCTATCCCCACGAACTGAGTGGTGGTCTCGCCCAACGGGTCGTGATCGCACTGGCCATCTGTAAACGACCGAGTGTCCTGCTCGCGGACGAACCCACCACCGCTCTGGACCCGATCGTCCAGGCCGACGTGTTGGCACGTCTGCGTCACACGGTGATGGAGACCCGCTCGGCGGCTCTGCTGATCACCCACGACCTCGGTGTCGCAGCACGCTACGCCGACCGCATCGTGGTGATGCTGCACGGCCGCGCCGTCGAATCCGGCGCGGTGAGCGACGTCGTCGCCGATCCGCAGCACCCCTACACCCGCGAACTCCTCGCCTCCGGTATGGGCCGCGGCGCGGATCTGCTCGGGACCGGGGAATCGGCACTCGGTGACACCGACCAGAAGGAGGCCGATCGATGACGACGGTGAAACTCGACCCCGCCACCGGTGTCGCCGACGAGGCGCAGCGGACCCCGAGCTGTGCGGTATCCCTCCGGAACGTCACCAAGCGCTACCGCAAGGGAAACCGGGACATGCTTGCGCTCGACCGCGTCGACCTGACCATCCGGGCGGGGGAGCGGCTGGCGCTCATCGGCGAGAGCGGTTCGGGCAAGTCCACCATCGGAAAACTCGTCCTCGGACAGATCCAGGCTGACGAGGGAGAGGTGAACGTCCTCGGAACCGGCACACTCGGCGGCAAGGAACGCGCCGGGCAGCTGGCCCGTCGTGTGGGTTTCGTGTTCCAGCAACCTTTCGATTCGCTCGACCCACGGATGAAGGTCGGCTCGTCCCTGGCCGAACCCCTGCGTATCCACCGACGCGACCTGTCGAAGGCCCAGATCACCGAGCGGGTGTCGGACGGCCTCGCCGCCGTGGGGCTTCCCCGCGAGTTCGTCTCCCGCTATCCGGGACAGTTGAGCGGTGGTCAGGCGCAACGCGTGTGCATCGCACGAGCGTTGATGCTCCAGCCGGACCTGCTCGTCCTGGACGAACCTACCTCGGCGCTGGATGCGACGAGCCAGCGTGAGGTGCTCCGCCTGCTGTGCGACCTGCACAGCGCGCGGGAGATCGCATGGCTGTTCATCACTCACGACCTGCGCGTCGCCGAGGCGATCACCGACACGACGGCCGTCCTGCGTCACGGAGTCATGGTCGAGTACGGCCCGACCGTGGACGTACTGGGAAATCCCTCGACGGACTACGCCCGGCGCCTGATCGACGCCAGCCTCGGGTCCGGACTCCACGCCCCGGAGCGCGGTCCCGTCGCAGGAGGTGTGGCGCTGTGACCACGCAGGAGACGCATCGAGCCGGCGCCCGGGTGTGCTACGACACGAGCGGGTCCGGGTGGGAACCCCTGCCGGACAATGACGGATCGTGGACGGTGCTCCGCCGATCCCCGGACGGAGCCGTTCTGTCGGCGCTCGTACACCTGGCACCCGGATTCGAGCGCACCCACCGGATGCGTGCCGGGGAACTGCCGACGATCGGCTACGTTCTCGACGGCTCGATCCTGCTGCGGGGAACGCAGTGCGACCGCGGCACGATGGTGGCCCTGCGCCCCCGCGGCGACGAGGAACTCACCCTCACCAGCAGCGGCGGCGCCACCATGGTGCTCATCCGCCGCCCCGATCACGGCGCCTGCCCGGGTCTCGACGATCACAGGGAGACCGTACTGGTGGCGACGCCGGAGGATATGCCGGTGGTCGAGTCGATCGTGGCCGGGAAGAAGACGGGCATCACCCGCAGGGTCATGTGGGTGGACTCGACCCTCGGTGGCGACATCCGCGAGCTGACCGTACCCCCGGGATTCGTCGGAGCCGGCCGCGGTCACCATCCCTGCGGCGAGGAGATCCTCTGTCTCGACGGAGCGATCACCGCGGACGAACTGCACGAGATGAAGCAGGGCTGGTATCTGTACAACCCCGCCGAGTACGTACACGGCGGGCACGAGTTCTCCGAACACGGAGCGAGGTTGCTCGAATGGCACGACGGAGCCTGGGATCTCGTCCTCGACCCCGCGTGACCGGTGATCGCGGCGGCACCCGACCGGGGTGCGTGGCACCGCGACACGAAGGGCATCGACACACAGTTCGTAAGCGACGTGGAGGAGTGCGCACATGGTGACGAGGAACGTCGTCGATACACAGAAACGACCCGAGAAGACGGCGCGGACGTCCGGGAGCAGCTCCGAGAGCCACCGCCGCCGGCTGGGTGTACTGCTCGGCTTCACCGAGGAACGTCATACCCAGACGGTCCAGGAGATCGCTGCGCGCGTGGACATCCCGGTCAGCTCGGCATACCGCTATGTCGGCCAGCTCCGGGAGGTCGGTCTGCTGGAGGAAGCCGAGTTCGGTGGCTACCGTGTCTCTCTGCGCGCGGTCGAGCTCGCCCGGGCTGCGCGGGCCGGCTCGGCAGGCATCGTCGAGGTGACGCGGCCGGTGCTCGAGCGACTGACCCGCGAGTACGGCGAAACCTCGCTCCTCATCCGACGAATGGGACATGCCGTGGTTGCGGTGGACATGGAGGAGACCCGGTCTTCCGTCCGGCTGGCGTTCGAACGCGGACGGCTCATGCCCCTGCACCAAGGCGCCGCCGCGCGCGTGCTCCTGGCGGCCATGAAGCCGAAGGAACGCGCCGAGTACTACGCCTCGATCTACTCCTTCGGCGCGAACCCGGATCTGCCCGGCGATGCCGAACTCGCCGAGATCGCCGAGCAGGGATGGGCCGAGAGCTTCGGCCAGATCGAGGAAGGCATCTGGGGATGCGCCGCCGCAATCAGGGCACGCCGCCAGGTCGTCGCCGCACTGAACATGGCGGGGCCCATCTACCGATTGGACGAGAACCGACGCGAACAGGTGAAGGCCGCGGTCCGGGAGGCCGCGGAGGAGATCAATGCACACCTGGCACGCATCGAGTTCTGAGGTCCGACCCCGGCCGGACGATCACTCGATGACACTTTCTGCACGCGAATCTAGGAGTATTTCAATGGGACTGGATGTCACCGGCTACCGAGCGAAGATCGGAGTGGTGGTGCCCTCGACGAACACCGTCGTCGAACACGATTGCGCGCTACTGGCGCCGCACGGCGTGACCTTTCACGTAGGCCGCTCCTATGTTGAACAGCCGGCGATGGACGACCACGAGACGTTCATGGGGCTCCAGAAACAGATCAACGACTCGACCGCCGTGGCGTTGCGCGACGTGATGACAACGCAACCCACCCACATCATGATGGGCATGTCGGCCCCCACCTTCTGCAACGGTGTGGCCGGCAACGAGGAGTTCCGTAGCCGGGTCACCGAACAGGTGGGAGGACTGCCCGTCACGACGGGTGCATCCGCCTGCAGGGCCGCGCTCGAAGCGCTCAAGGTCAAGCGGATCGCGGTGTTCTCGCCCTACCAGCCGGTCGCAGATGGATGGGTCGACCAGTACTTCGGCGAGGCGGGCTTCGACGTCCTTCACGTGACGGGTCTGCGTATCCCCTCGGCCACCGCGATCGCCGAGGTGGGGCCTGAACATATCGTCGACGTACTTCGGCGGATCGACGGACCGGAGGTCGAGGCGATCGTCCAGGTGGGAACCAACCTCTCGATGATCCGCGTCGCGGATCAGGCCGAGCACTGGCTCGGCAAGCCGGTGATCGCGATCAATGCGGCCACCATCTGGCACACGCTGCGGACGGCAGGGTTCGACGACACCTGGGGTGGCGCCGGGACGTTGCTGCGGCACCACTGACGGATATCTCTCGAAGGAGCTCGACAGAATGATGCAGGATACGAACCCGGCCGAACTCGATGCCGATGTCATCGTGGTGGGTGGCGGCCCGGTCGGCACCACCACCGCGCTCAAGCTGGCCCGCGGAGGGATGCGTGTGATCGTGCTGGAGGCACGGGAAGCGAACCTCTTGGAGGGCCGCGCCACCACCTTCCACCCTCCGACGTTGGAGATGCTCGAATCCATCGGCCTTACCGACGAACTCGTGCGGCGCGGTCTCAGGGCGCCCTACTACCAGTTCCGTGATGCGAAGCTGGGCAAGATCGTCGAACTCGATTTCGGCGTCCTGCACGAGGACACGCGTTACCCGTACCGGCTGCAGCTCGAGCAGAGCCACCTCACGCAGCTCGCCGTCGAAGCGCTGGAAGCGCATCCACTCGCCGATTTCCGGACCGGGTCCCGTGTGGAGTCCGTCGCGCAGCTGTCCGGCTGTGTCGAGGTGCACGTCGACAGTGGCGAGATCCTCCGGGCACGCCATGTCATTGCGGCCGACGGAATGCGCAGCGTGGTACGGACCGGTCTGGGACTCGGCTTCAGCGGACACACATACCCGGAGAGATATCTGGTGCTCTCCACCAACCTGCCCCTGCACGAGATCCTGGACGATCTCGCCGCGGTCAATTACGTCGCGGACCCGGAGTCCTGGCACGTGCTCCTCCGTAACCCGGCGGGGTGGCGGATCCTCTTCCCGGCTCCGCCCAGCGCAGGAACCGACGAGGAGGTGCTCGGCGATGACCACGTCCGCCGTGAACTTCGGCGCGTCCTGCCGGAAGCCGACCTGCCCGACCTCGAGCGCGTAACACTGTACGAGGTGCACCGTAAGGTCGCCGAACGATTCAGGGTCGGGGACATCTTCCTGGCGGGCGACGCCGCACACGTCAACAACCCGCTCGGCGGCATGGGCATGAACAGCGGTATCCATGACGGCATGCTGCTTGCCGAGATCCTGCTCGCCGGAGCCGACTCCGACGCCTTGGACCGGTGGGCGGAGAGCCGGCGGGCAGTCGCGCTCGAATTCGTCGGTGAGGAGACGGAGGGCAACTGGGAGGCTCTCCGAGAGGACGACGAGGAACGCCGAGCTCAGAAGAGAGAGGAATGGCGCGCGCTCGAAGCGGATCAGACCGCTCAGCGGGAGTTCTTGCTGCGTTCGTCCATGTTGGCCAGTCTGAAGTAGAAGAGGTTCCCGAGCCGCGGGCTGCTCTTGCAGCCCGCGGCTCGTCTCGTTTCGTGCCCCGGCTGCACTGATCGTTAACGTGGGCAACAATTCTGTTACCGAGGGGCACGAATCCGGCAACAACTGCTGCATACATTCGAATGCACAGCGAGTCGGGCAGTGTGGCCGGATCGCGTCCTCGAATCTCCCCGCCCTCAGGAGTGCGTGACATGGAAATCGGCGTGTTCATCCCCATCGGTAACAACGGCTGGCTCATCTCCAAGAGCGCCCCGCAGTACATGCCCTCGTTCGAGCTCAACAAGACGATCGTGCAGAAGGCCGAGAAGCACGGCCTCGATTTCGCGTTGTCGATGATCAAGCTCAAGGGTTTCGGTGGGGAGACCGAGTTCTGGGACCACAACCTCGAATCCTTCACGCTCATGGCCGGTCTCGCGGCCGTCACCGAGAAGATCAAGCTCTTCGCCTCCACTCCGATCCTCACCCTGCCGCCGGCGATGGTCGCCCGGATGGCGTCGACGATCGACTCGATCGCTCCCGGCCGGTTCGGCGTCAACATCGTGACCGGTTGGGCACCCAACGAATACACGCAGATGGGTCTGTGGCCCGGTGACGAGTACTTCGGCTACCGCTATGCGCAGGCCACCGAGTACGTGACGGTGATGAAGCAGTTGTGGGCCGATGGCGTCAGCAACTTCAAGGGCGAGCACTACACGATGGACGAGTGCGTCCTGTCGCCCGCCCCGTCCGGAGGCGGGGTGCCGATCGTCGCGGCGGGACAGTCCAAGAGCGGCATGAAGTTCGCCTCCGAGATGGCCGACTTCAACTTCATCATGGGCACCGGGATCAACACCCCGACCGCGATCTCGGATTCGGTGGCGACCCTCGTCGACGCGGCCGCCGGGACCGGCCGGGACGTCGGTGCGCTGACTCTGTTCATGATCATCGCCGACGAGACGGACGAAGCGGCACAGGCGAAGTGGCAGGACTACCACGACAACGCCGACCTCGCCGCACTCGGATACATGGCGGATCAGTCCGCTGCCGACGCCACCGCCGACGATTCGTCGACGGCGAAGACCATCTCGCTTCCCGAGGGCGCGGTGAACTTCAACATGGGCACTCTCGTCGGTTCCTACGAGACGGTGGCGAAGATGCTCGACGAGGTCGCGGAGCTCGAGGGCATCAAGGGCATCATGCTCACCTTCGACGACTTCGTCGAGGGCATCGAGAACTTCGGTACCCGTATCCAGCCTCTGATGAAGAGCCGTAACACCATCCAGGCCGCCGCAGCCTGACACGAACGACGGGTGGGAGCGCGAGCGTCGAGCCGCGCTCCCGCCCGTCATCCCATTTCCAGGAGGTTCCTCTTGACTTCGCGCACCCTCGACGTCGCCATCGTTCAGGCCGGCGAACTGACCGAGGACCTCCTCGGCAACCTTGCCGGGCTCGCCGCCCTCGTGCGCGCGGCAGCCGCACCCGACGGCGACGGCACCACGCCCGACCTGGTGGTCCTGCCCGAACTGATCACCACGCCCTACTTCTGCACCAGCCACGAGGTCGACCGCACGGCCTGGGCCGAGACGATCCCCGGCGACGCCACCGACCTGTTCGGCGCACTTGCGCGAGAACTCGGCTGCGCCATCGCCTTCGGTGTCTTCGAACGTACCGCCCACGACGTCACCCACAACTCCGTCGTGATGATCGACGCCACCGGCGAGATCCTGAGCTGGCGCACCCCCGACGGCGGAACACTGCCCGCCTACCGGAAGCTGTCGCTGCCGGCGAGCAAGGTCGGCGACGTCGACATCGACGAGAAGTACCACTTCGCGCCCGGGCAGGCACCCGCGACCGTCGACGCGTTCGGCACCCGCTTCGGCTGCGTCATCTGCTACGACCGCACGTTCCCCGAGAACTGGGCGGTCGCCCGTGCCCTCGGCGCCGAGGTGATGCTCGCGATCGTCTCGTCGCTCGGTACTCGCGAGGACCTCTTCCTCGCTGAACTGCAGACCCGCGCCCTCGAATCGCAGATGTGGATCGTCGCGGCCAACCGTGCCGGTCCGGAGACCCTCAACGGGGTGACGGTCGACTACTTCGGCCTGTCGTGCGTGATCGCCCCCAACGGTGCGATCGTCGCCCAGGCCCCGGCCCATCGTGCGGGGGAGACCTTGCGGTTCACCCTCGATCTCGACGCCGTCCCCACGCAACGTGCCGCCTTCCCGTTGACCCGGGACCGGCGCCCGGACGTAATGCGCCTTCTCGCCGATCTCACTGCGGGCACGGTGCGGCCGGCCCCGCTGCCCCGGCCGGCCTCTGCGACGACGGAGGTGCTCCGATGACCGCCACCGACTATCCCGACCTCACCGCCGCGTCCGCCACGACCGTCGACGACCTGCTCCCACAGGCCCGCGCCGACATGGAGTCGCTGCTCGAGGCGGGGCGGCGCGCGCCCCTGGCCCCGGTGCCGGACGGTCCGGCCTGCGAGCCCGCCCATTCCACGGCATTGCTGGCGGCGAGCCCAGTCCCCGCATCGCCGATCGAGGTACCTGCTCCCACCGTCCGCACCGGCGCACCCGTGTACGAACTCGGCGTCCTCGACCTGCTCGCTGCCTACCGGTCCGGCGCGACCACCCCCACCGACGTCCTCGCCGCGCTGCGAGCCCGATGGAGCGACCCGGAACTGTCCGGAGGGGCCGTCCTCGCCGTGATCGACGGCGCCGACGACGCGGCCGCGGACTCGGACCGGCGATGGAGCGATGGCACCGAGCGCCCACTCGAAGGCATATTCTTCGCCGTCAAGGACATCATCGACGTGGCCGGGGCGCCCGTCACCGCAGGCTCACGCACCACCGGTGACCGCATCGCGGCGACCGACGCAACGGTCGTAGCGCGCCTCCGCGCGGCCGGAGCCATCCCCGTGCTCATGACCGCCACCACCGAGTTCGCCTGCGGTGCACCGCACAACGCCCGCTACGGTGCCGTGACCAATCCGTGGGACCGGAACCGGTGGACCGGTGGATCGTCGACCGGTTCGGCCGGCGCCCTGGCCGCGCGGCTCGTCCCGCTCGCTCTCGGCACCGACACCGGCGGATCGATCCGGGTGCCCAGCGCCCTGTGCAATCTCACCGGCATCAAACCGACCTACGGTCTCGTGCCGCGCACCGGCGTCGCGTCGCTGTCGTGGACCCTCGACCACATCGGTCCCATGGCACGCTCTGCCGCCGACCTGCGGATCGCCCTCGATGTGCTCGCCGGGCCGGACGGATACGACCCTGCCGCGGTACCGAAGGAGACGGCGCAGCAGGTGCAGGACGGACTCGTCGCCGCGGGAACCGCCGCGGCACCGTCCCTGGCCGGTCTACGCCTCGGCGTCCCCACGACCTGGTTCACCGACCTGTGTGACGCCGGCGTACTCGCCGCGTGGGAGTCCGTCGTGGACACCTTCCGTACCCTCGGCGCGGAGATCGTGCCCGTCGACATCCCGGACGCCCACCGCCTCCACGACGACGTCACGATCGTCATGACCTGCGAGCTGGCCTCCAACCAGGAGGGCGCCCTGGAGAAGTTCGCGCTGTACGACATCGGCACCCAGGTGCGGATCGCGCGCGGACTCGTGCCCTCGTCGGTGGACTATCTGCGGTCGGTGCGCCGACGCACGCTCGCCCAGCAGGAGACGATCGAAGCCTTCGACACCGCCGGCATCGACGTACTCGTCACGCCGGGGATCGGCGCCACGGCGGCGCGGTTGTCGGACGTGACGATGGAGATCGACGGGGCGCGGTACCCGATGCAGACGATCGTCGGCCGCAACACCGGCCTGTTCGACTATCTCGGCCTGCCCGCCGTCATGGCGCCCGCAGGCTTCTCCGACGGAATGCCGGTCGGCGTGCAGTTGGTGGGACGGCCGTGGGCGGACGACACATGCCTGCGCCTGGCGCAGGTGCTGCAGTCCGTCACCGACGTCCACGACCGCCGTGCCGATGGATAGTCTCACCGCCCGACGTCATCCACATCCGTGGCGGGTCTTCGCAGCCACCAGCATCGGCGTCGTCGCCGTATTCATCAGCTTGAGCGGACTGACCGTCGCGCTGCCCACCGTCACTCGCGAATTGGATGCCTCCGGCGCCCAGTCCACATGGATCCTGCTCGGTTACATGTTGGTTACCACAGCACTGATCCTGGTGTTCGGCAGACTCGCCGACATCCTCGGTCGTCGGCCGCTCTACCTGGCCGGTCTGGTCACGTTCACCGTAGCCACAGGTCTGTGTCTGCTCGCACCGTCGGCGGGATGGCTCATCGCGGCGAGAGTGCTTCAGGGGGTCGGAGCCGCGGCCGTGGTCACCAACAACACGGCTCTGCTCACGGACACCTTCCCGCCGCGACTGCTCGGCCGCGCGCTGGGCTGGAACGCGACCGTCGCGGCCGTGGCTCAGGTCGTCGGACCACTCATCGGCGGAGCGGCCACGGCGGCCCTCGGATGGCGGGGTCTGTTCGTCGTAGTACTGCCCGTCGGAATGGCGGCCATCGTCGCGTCGTTGTGGGTGATTCCGCGTAGTTCTCGCACGAGTGGTACCCGGGAATCCTTCGATCTGACCGGTGCCGTCCTGTCCACTGCGCTGCTCACCACCATCGTTCTGGCCCTCACCCCGGGGGCCGGTTCGATCCCTTGGCTCCCGTGGGTAGGTGGGGGCGCGAGTCTCGTCCTCGCGACAGCCTTCGTCGTTGTCCAGGTACGCCGAGCCCATCCCCTCGTCGACCTGTCGCTCTTCAGGGAGCGTGGGATAGCCCTGGTACTCGTCGCGGTGCTCGTGAATGCGGTCGCAACCTACGCCGTCACATTGCTCGTCTCCCTGTACGGGCAGGCGGTGAACGGTATATCCGCCGTCGCCGCAGGAGCGCTGGTGATGCCCGTAGCGTTCGGTACCGTAGTCGCCGCCGCAGCAGCCGGTTCGCTCATGTTGCGCTTCAGTCCCCGAATTCTCACCGCAATCGGGATGGCGCTCAACGCAGTCGGGTTGGTCGGCGTCGCCCTCGTCCTGTCCGACGATGGCGCAGCGCTTGCAGCGACCGCGCCCTTCCTGTTCGTTCTCGGATGCGGGTCAGGGCTGTTCATGACACCGAGTACCAGCGCGCTCATGTTGACGGCGCCGCCGGACCGCCGCGGGATCGCCAACGGTCTGCGGTCGACGTTGCAGAACGTCGGCTATCTGCTCAGTACCGCACTCGCTCTGGTCTTCGCCACGGTCGGGCTCAGTGCTACCGCCCGTCAGGCAGCCTACGGTGGCACACTCGGTGCGCTCGGTAGTGATGAAGTGGCCCGTTTCGTCGACAATGTTCGTCTCGTGAGCCTCGCGCTCGCCGCGGTCGCCGTCGTTGGAGTCCTCGTCTGTCTGTCTTTTCCCCGCCGCAACGTCACTGCGGCGGTTCATCCACTCGAATCCGTCACCCCACTCAAGGAGTCAGCTTGACCATCGCAGATCGCATCGAACAGGCCGCAGACTACGCCCGCGCCGGCTTCGGACAGGAACTTCGGCCGGGGAAACGTCCTGCCCTCGTCCTCGTCGATCCCGCACGTGCGTACATCGACCCGGAATGCCCTCTCTACGCGGGTGTGGAAACCAATGTCGAAGCCATGAAGACCCTGCTCGCAGCTGCGCGTACGGCAGGAATCCCCGTGGTGGTCACGGAGGTCCGCATACGGGCCGACGGAGCCGATGCCGGAGTCTTCTTCAAGAAATCGGGCACACTCGTCGCGTTCTGTGAGGGAAGTCCCTACGGGGAGTTCATCGAGGGACTCGAACCCACCTGTGCCGAAATGCTGGTGACGAAGAAGTACCCCAGCGCCTTCTTCGGCACCACTCTCAACTCACACCTGACCTCACTCGGAGTGGACACGGTGCTCATCGCGGGATTGTCGACGAGCGGTTGCGTGCGAGCGACCACTCTGGATGCCATGCAACACGGTTTCATTCCGATCGTGGTCGAAGAGGCTGTAGGAGACAGGGACTCGTCCATCCACAACTCGAACCTGTTCGACATGCAGCAGAAGATGGCCGAGGTGTGGTCGCTGGCGCGAGCACAGGAGTACCTGGCGGAGATCTCGACCCTCCCCGACGCAGATCACGTGTGCAATTAACACGAACGATCCAAGGATGTCGCCGCGTGCAACACGTCGCGGATACATTCGAAGTCATCACCTTTCGAGCCAGTCCCCGCAACGACGCGGTCGCTTCTTCTTCGGCACACTCCTCATCTCCCAGGAGAATCCATGCGTCATTCCCTTCCCGGCCGCGCCGCAATCGCCGCGCTCGCCTTCTCGGCCGTCTTCGGTCTCGCCGCGTGCAGCAGTGACGGATCGGGTGGCGGCGACGTGTCGGACGCCGACGTCACCGCCGGAATCGAGTACGCCCGCGCCCAACTCGCCCTGTACGAGGCGGACCCGGAGTTCACGCTCGAGGCCGAGCCGTTCCCGATGAAGGACATCGCCGGCAAGACGATCTTCGCGATCCCCACCAACAGTGAGAACCCGTACAACGTCGCCGTCGACGAGGAATCGAAGAAGGTCGCCGAAACCTACGGCGCCACCTGGATCGAGTACACGAACCAGGGCCAGCCCGCCCAGTGGGCCACCGGTGTCGAACAGGCCGTGAATCAGAAGGTCGACCTCATCATCCTGTCGCAGGGTGTCGACGCATCCCTCATCAAGCCGGCACTCGAAAAGGCCGACGCTGCCGGGATTCCCGTTCTGCTCACCCACACCATCCTGCGCGGTGAACCGGTGCCCGCCGACCTCGAAGGACTGATCGACGCCACCACCGACGCCCCGCTCTCCGAGGCCAACCGGCTCACCGTCGACTGGATGATCGATCGCACCGAAGGCGAGGGCAACGCGCTCATCATCACCTCCAACGAGGTTCCCCCGGCCAAGGCCGAGGTGGCCGCGATGGAAGACGAGATCGCGCAGTACTGCCCGAAGTGCACCTACAAGATCGTCAACGTCCCGGTCACCGAGTGGGCCACCAAGATCCAGTCCGAGGTGCAGTCCGCACTCTCCGCCGACCCGAACATCAACTTCATCCTGCCCATCTACGATTCGATGTCGCTCTACGCCCAGTCGGGCATCAAGGCCGCGGGCAAGACCGGCCAGGTCGAGATCTCCTCGGTCAACGGCACCCCCGCCGTCCTCAAGATCCAGCAGGACGACGGCATCGTCACCATGAACGTCGGTGAATCCATTCCGTGGCTCGCGTGGGCGACGATGGACCAGGCCGGTCGCCTCCTGCTCGGCTACGACCCAGTCCCCAACGGTGCGCAGGAGACCCCGCTCAAGCTCATCACCGCCGACAACATCGACGAGACCGGCACCCCGCCGCAGCCCGACAAGGGATACGGCACGGCCTACGTCACCGGTTACGAAGCACTGTGGGGGCCCAGTGACCAGTCCTGATCCCATCGTCAACATCGTCGGTCTGTCCAAGACCTTCGGTGAGCACACGGTGCTGAAGAAGGTCGGCCTGACGATCCACGCCGGCGAGGTGCACGGCCTACTGGGGGAGAACGGTTCCGGCAAATCCACGCTCATCAAGGTCCTGGCCGGCTTCCACGCCCCCGACCCCGGCGCCGCGCTGCAGGTGCGCGGCAGGGACGTGACACTGCCGGTCCCGGCCGGCGGATTCCGCGACCTCGGCATCAGCTTCGTCCACCAGGACCTCGCCCTCGTGCCCGATCTGTCGGTGGTCGAGAACCTCCGCGTCGGACCCGTCGTGGCCGGATCGAGGCCGTGGATCTCGTGGCGGCGCGAGAAGCGCACCGCCCGAGCACTGTTCGAGCGCTTCGGACTCCACATCGACCCCGAGGCACCGGTGTCGAGCCTGAACGAGACCGAACGTGCCCTCCTCGCGATCCTGCGGGCGACCGAGGAACTGGGAGAGCGCCGCACCCTGCTCGTGCTCGACGAACCCACGGTCTTCCTGCCACGCGAGGGCACCGACCTGCTGTTCGCCGTCGTCCGCGAGATCGTCGCCGACAAGAAGGCCGCCGTCCTGTTCGTCTCCCACGACCTCGACGAGGTGCTCGACCACACCGACCGCGTCACCGTGCTGCGCGACGGGGTGTCGCAGGGCACGCACCGCACCCGCGACCTCACCGCGACCTCGCTCATCGACCTCATCGTCGGACGCAGTCTCGACTCCGCCGACCCGCGCGTCGCCGGACCCGTCCGCGACTTCGAGGACGTACCGGCCCTCGCCCGGATCGAGGACCTCGAGACCACCACCGTCGACGGCGTCGGGTTCGACGTGCGGCCCGGGGAGGTCATCGGACTCACCGGCATCGCCGGCTCGGGCTACGACGACGTGCTCCCCGCCCTGTACGGGGCGCGGCAGGCCCATGGCGGGCGGCTGACGGTCGGCGACGACAGCGTGGACCTGCCCGCGATGACACCGATCGACGCGCTCGCCCGAAAGGTCGTCTACGTGCCGCCGGACCGCAAGGTCGAAGGCAGCGCGCCCGAACTGACCGTCGCCGAGAACGTCACCCTGCCCGTGCTCGGTACAGGCTTCGTCAAACCGCGAGCGCTGAAGGACATCGCGACCGCGCTTGCCGAGCACTGCGACGTCCGGCCACGGGACCCGCAGGCCGTCTACGGGTCGCTGTCCGGCGGCAACCAGCAGAAGGCTCTGCTCGGCAAGTGGCTCCAGACCGACCCGGTACTGGTGCTTCTCGCCGAACCCACCCAGGGTGTGGACATCGGTGCCCGCGCCCGCATCTTCGAGATGTTGCGGGAGACCGCGCGTGGGGGAGCGGGCATCGTCGTCGCCAGCTCCGACTACGAGCAACTGTCGGTCCTGTGCGACCGCGTCCTCGTCTTCTCCCACGGGCACGTCGTCGCCGAACTCAGCGGCGACAACCTCTCCAAGCACCACATCTCGGACAGTGTTCTCGGCTCGACCCGACAGGAAGTGAGCGCCTGATGTCCGTCACCATCGACAAGACCACCTCCGCGAAGACCGGCTCGCCCGAAGCGGATTCCGCACGTCCCCGCCGCTCTCTCGGGCCCATGTTCGAGAAGTACGCGCTCGTCCTGGCGCTGATCGCCGTCGTCGTCGTGTTCAGTGCGCTGCGACCAGAGACCTACCCGACCGCCAACAACCTGCAGAACATCCTCGGTTCCCAGGCCGTCCTGCTCGTCCTGGCCCTGGGACTGATCGTCCCGCTCACCGCCGGTGAGTTCGACCTGTCGGCCGTGTCGACGATGTCGCTGGCCGCCATGACGATCGCGGTACTGAACGTGCAACACGGCTGGTCGCTGCTGCCGGCCATCGCTGTCGCCGTGCTCGCGTGCCTCGTCGTCGGCCTGATCAACGCACTGCTGGTCGTGCGATTGCAGATCGACTCGTTCATCGCGACCCTCGGCAGCGGCACCGTCGTCCTCGGTGTGGTGCAGTGGATCTCCGACTCGACCTCGGTCACCGGTGTCGACGCCGCGCTCGTCGACGCGACCATCGGCACCCGCATCTTCGGAGTGTCGCTGCAGTTCTACTACGCCCTCGCCCTGGTGCTGATCATGGCGGTGGTCTTCCAGTACACCCCGATCGGACGCCGACTGCTCTTCGTCGGGCGCGGTGCCCAGGTGGCCCGGCTCAGCGGCCTGCACGTCGACCGCATCCGCGGGGGTGCGCTCGTCACCTCCGCTTTGGTCGCGGCTCTGGCCGGGACCGTCTACGCCGGCATGCTCGGTGGCGCCGATCCGTCCTCCGGCCAGTCGTTCATGCTGCCGGCCTTCGCGGCTGCCTTCCTCGGCGCCACAGCGATCGTCCCGGGCCGCTTCAACGCGTTCGGCACGCTGGTCGCGGTGTACTTCCTCGTCGCCGGGGTGGTCGGCCTGCAGATGCTCGGTGTCGCCAGCTTCGTCCAGCAATTGTTCTACGGTGGCGCATTGGTGGTCGCGGTCGCGCTGTCCGGCGCGGTGCGGCGCCGCACGGCGTCACGCTCCACACGCTGAGACGGGCCGCGAGATCGTCGAATGCGAGTGCCTCGTCGTATTGCGCGGCTGTCACGGTTGCGCAACACGGCGGGGCACTCGTCCCGTATCAGGACGAACGCTCCGGAACCCCGCTCCGAGGACTCGCGCAACGCGCGCGTTACCGCTACGGAACCGAATCGCTGCCGCTCGCCGACGACACTTCACACGCCACCGCGGACATGCGGTCACCCAGTTTCGGAAAGAAAAGGCGGAAGACATGTTTCATCTCGGATGGTTTCTCGGAAGCGGCTTCGGCATCCAGCCCTGGAACCCGGCCGGCGGCGACGGTGTGTACACCGGCGCGAACATGCGGGACTGGATGAAGCCGGACCTGTACGTCGATCTCGCGGCCTCGCTCGAGCGCGCCTGCTTCGACTACATCCTCATCGAGGACACCGCGATGGTCGAGGACAGCTACAACGGTTCCGCGGAGGTGTCGCTCCGACGGGGCTTCATGGCACCGAAGAACGATCCGATGCCCCTCGTGCCCCTGATGACCCAGCGCACCAAGCACATCGGCATCGTTCCCACCGTCTCGACGATCCAGTACCACCCCTATCTCGCAGCCCGCCTCTACACCACGCTCGACCACCTCACCGAGGGCCGGGTGGGCATGAACGTCGTCACCTCGGTGACCGACCGCGTGGCCCAGAACTTCGGCTTCGAGCAGCATTTCGACCACGACGAGCGGTACCGGATGGCCGAGGAGTGGGTCGACGTCGTCAAGCAGCTCCAGCACTCCTGGGATGTCGACGCCGTGGTCGCCGACGACGTGAACGGCATCTACGCCGACCACACCAAGGTCCATCCCATCAACTTCGAGGGCAAGTACTTCCGTTCGCGCGGACCCCTCAACACGATCCCCGGTCCGCAGCGCGACATTCCCGTCGTCTCGGCCGGCGGTTCGGTGCCGGGCCGCGAGCTCGCCGCCCGCCACGGCGACACGCAGATGGCGATGTGCAAGACCGTCGAGGACATGAAGGCCTACCGGGACGACATCCACCGCAGGATGATCACCCACGGCCGCAAGCCGAGCGACATCAAGTTGCTGTTCCTCGCCACCCCGATCGTCGCCCCCACGGACGCCGAGGCGCAGGAGAAGGCCGAGGCGCTGCGCCGGTACCGGTACACCGATGCCGCGGTGGAGTACAACCTCTGGAACATGAGCTACACGAGCGGTGGACGCATCGACTTCGGGGCCATCGACCTCGACACCCCGGTCGCCGACATCGACCTGTCCAAGGGCAACGGCGAGCGCTCCTCGATCGCCAACCTCTTCCAGGACACCGAGGGCAAGACCCTGCGGCAGGTCGCGGCGGAATCCTTCCAGATCACGGACCTCGGTCTCGTCGGCAGCCCCGACACCGTGGCCGCGAAGATGGAGGAGATCATGGACGAGGTCGGGGGTGACGGCTTCCTGCTGTACTCGCCGATGACCCGCCACAGCATCGCGGAGATCGCCGACGGACTCGCACCCGCACTGAAGCGTCGCGGAGCGATCCGCGACGGATACACCTACACGACCCTGAACGAGAACATCCACGAGTTCTGATCCGGTGGCACCGGTCGAGGACCGCATCCACCCGATGCGGTCCTCGACCGGTTCGACACCTCCGCTGTCCACCGGCCCGTAGTTTCCGGAGACCGAGAAGTATGAGAGAGAACGTCATCATGAGAGAGCGAGCCACGCATCCTCGCGCGGTGGGTGGCTCGGCCGGCAACCGCAACACCCTCTCGCGGCGCGTGCACGACATGTTGCTGGCCTCGGTGCATCACGGCATCTACGCCGAGGACCAGGTGCTCGTCGAGGATCAGCTGATCGCCCACCTCGACGCGAGCCGCACCGCCGTCCGTGAGGCACTCCGGAAACTGGCGGACGAGGGAGTCGTCGAACGGCATCCGCGCAGCGGCACGATCGTGGTGAACACGGGAGTGCGGATCGCGTTGGAGGACATCCGCCTCGCCGACGGACCGCCGGACGAGATGGACATCGTCATCACCGAACAGCGCACGGTTCCCAGCACCTCACTGCTCAGGACCCGGCTGTCGACCTCGGATCGTCGCCTGCGGATGGTGGAGAACACGTTCGCACTGAAGGGTGCGGTGATCGGTATCCGCACGGCGTATTTCCGGTGCTCCTTCGAAGCGGTGAGTTACGACGGGCGCGCGGCGATGAGCGAGGTCGCGGCGCGATTCTTCGGACGGACCGTGTCGCGGATCGATACCTCGATCGGAGCGACGACCGCCGATGCTCGCACCGCCCGGATCCTCGGGATCGCCGAGGGTTCCGCGGTCGTCGTACGCAACCAGACCTTCTACGACTCCCACGAGCGCCCCATTCAGATCGCGTTCGACCACTACCGCGCCGATCGTGTCACCTTCGTCCACGGGCGCCCGTCAACCGCAGCGGTCGCCTCGCCGCACCTGCACGCGACGACAGGCGGTCGGCGGACGGATCGTCACGGGGCCGAGCCGGTGAAGGGGGAGTAGACGCTTCACGCGGGCCGTCGACTCCGAGCGGTTGCGGCCACGATCGCGGTGAGGTCCGGACGATAGTGGGTCCAGCAGATGTGCCGCGAGATCCCGTCCGCGTCGTACATGGTCATCTCGCGCATGAGCACGGTCGAACCGGTCTCGACGGCGAGCACCGTGGCGGTGCGGTCGTCACAACGGACAGCCTCGATCACACTGCGGTAGCCGCCGTAGGGTCGGCCGAAGAGAGCGGCGAAGGAGTCGGCCACCGGTGGAATACGATCGCGCCGGTCCAGGGCGCTGATCGTCTCGCTGTAGCGTGCGAAGTCGACCTGCGCCGAGTATCCGACGTGGAGATAGACCGGGGTCCCGCCGCACGAAGCGAGCTGCTCGATAAGAGCGACGGGACCCCTTCCGATGCTCAGCGCAGCCCGGATGGGAGGCGTGGACTCCGTGATCCGATGGGACATCTCTTCCACCCGGAACTCGTGGAGGAGGTCCGGGTCCACCAACGGGTTGGGGAGCAGCTCACCGGGATGGAGCGTGTAGCGCGGCAGGTTTCCCGCGGCACGCTCGAAGCGGATCCTGAGACCGGACGTTGTTCGTGGATCCTGTGACATCTGCGCCCTTTCCGTCGGGGGAGTCGATCGACGATCCGCTCACTGGGAGGATGAGGCGGACCGATCGATCTCGATGAAGTCGAGCACGTTGTCCGTCCGATGCGCGAATCCCGTCACGTCGCTCTTGAACACATGCAGCGGAGCAACATTGGCGATCTGCACCATGGGTCGGTCCTCCTGCCATACCCGTTCGGCCTGGTTCCAGTGGACCGCTGCCTCCGGGGAGAGGGAGTCGCCGGCGGCGATTCCGGCCTCCACCGCTGTGTAGTAGTCCGGATTCTCCCAACTCGAAATGTTCCGACCCGGATTGTTCTTCGGGTACGACAGGAGTAGCGAGTAGGGCGGCGATTCGAAGGACACCGACATGTCCCGCAGCAGAAGGACCTGGAACGCCTTGTTTCCCTGTCGATCTGCCAGGGTGGCGGCGGGCAGGACCTCGATCTGTGTCTCGAAGCCCGCCGCCTTGCCGAACGACTGGATCTGCACCGCCACGTCCTGAAGATCCGGGACGGCCGAACTCGCCAGGATCGTGAACTTCACCGGCGTGGAGACTCCGGCCTCGCGGAGGATCTGCAGTGATCGATCCGGATCGTAGGTCTGGGGTTCGAGCCCTTCCGTCGACCGATTCGGCAGATTGGGATCGAGGAGTCCGACGACGGGCTTCGCGCGTCCCTGGTAGACCTGCTCGATGATCTGGCCGTAGGGAATCGCGTGCGCGAAGGCCTGCCGGACGGCCTTGTTGTCGAAAGGAGGAGTCTGCGTCTGCATGTACGCCCAGGTGAAGTTGTTGGTTTGGGTGTCGAAGGTCGAGAACTGGGGATCCGCCGCCATGGATGCCACATCGGCGGGCAGGACCTGCACCGCGATATCGACGGCACCCGTCTTCAGCATCGAGGCGCGGCTTCCGGCGTCGGGGACCACGCGCTGGACGATCCGGTCGACGGGAGGCTTGCCGAGCACGAATTTCTCGTTGGCGACATACGTGATCTGTTGGCCGTCCTCGTAGCTCTCCATGAGGTATGGACCGAACCCGAAGTTGCCGTTGAGGTTCGACCACTGGACCGCATACGGATCGTCCGGTGTGGCATGGGACTTCAGCAGCGTGCTGTCGTAGATCTCTCCCGAGATCTTGGAAATTACAGCCAACAGCGGGAATCCGTGTCCGGCCTCGGCAACGGTCCAGGACACCGTGTAGTCGTCGATCCTGGTGAGTTGGGTAGCCGGATCGGTGATGGCGGGCAGCGAGATGGACGGGGCGATGCTGGTGGAGTTCCACTTGCGTTCGTACGACCAGACCACGTCGTCGGCGGTGAAGGGGTTGCCGGCAGGACTGACGACGTCGCGCCGGAGATGGAAAGTGTAGGTCCGGCCGTC
Source organism: Rhodococcus sp. PD04 (assembly GCF_035918275.1). Classification (NCBI taxonomy): domain Bacteria; kingdom Bacillati; phylum Actinomycetota; class Actinomycetes; order Mycobacteriales; family Nocardiaceae; genus Rhodococcus; species Rhodococcus sp. PD04. The sequence continues at coordinate 1,690,793 of NZ_CP142143.1, forward strand.
GGGTGAAACCTCCCAGCTCTCTGCAAGGACACCTTCGTGCCGGTAGAGATCCTGGCGCATCGCACCGGGGTCGTCCGGATCCTGGATGTACGGATTGCGTATGAGGCCTGCGCCGGTGAGCTGGGTGAACTCGAATCCCTCGTAACCGCCGGGCTTCGCGTCGAACGCCAGTCCGCCGGGCATTGACGCGATTGCCTCCACCAGAGTTCGGGTGCCGTTCTGGTCGGAGGCCTTGCTCGACGCGCACGCCGTGCCGAAGGTGCCGAGTGCGATGGCCAAGAGGCTGCCACGCAGAACGGTACGACGGTCGACCTGTGCGTCGAGGAACGAAAGCGGATGTCGGGTAGGCATGAGGGGCTCTCCTGAGGGGATGCGAGCGGAACTGTACGAATCGAAAGGGGAGGGGATTACGCTCTGCGTCGACGGAGCAGTTCGTTGAAGCCCACCGACACGGCCGCGATCGTCAGGCCGAGGGCGAAGGCGGGGAAGGCGGCGGGCCACCATCGGCCGACCGTGGCGTCACTTGCTCCTCGGGCGAGCATCGCTCCCCATTCCGGGGTGGGTGGTGCCACGCCGGCGCCGACGAAACCGAGGGCCGCGGTCACGATGATCGCCACGGCGAAGATGACGGAGCAGTTCTCCACCGCGGACGAGATCGAATTCGGCAGGACGTGTCGTAGTGTCAGCCCGAGTTCGGATTGCCCACCGCTGCGGGCGGCATCCAGATAAGCTTCGGACCGGACCCGGAGGACCTCCGTGCGGACGAGCCGGATCTGGATGGGTGCCAGCACGACGGACAGGGCGATCATCAGGGTTCCGGTGCTCACGCCGAAGAACGCAATGATGACGAGACCGGTGAGAACCGCGGGGATCGCCTCGACCAGGTCCACGAGACGAGCAGCTCCCCGGGACACCCATCCGACGGGACCCCGCCGGGACTCGTTCATACCGATCACCAATCCCACGATGCAGCCGATTGTGGTCGCGGCAACGGTGACGACCAGCGCGATGGTCAGGTTGAGGCGGGTGGCCGCGAGCGTGCGTGAGAAGATGTCCAGCCCCGACGAATCGGTGCCGAACCAGTAGGTGCCGTCCGGTGCCTGCGAGGACGGGCCGACCACCACCTCCGGATCGAATCGGAGAAGTAACGGGGAGGTCAGAGCGACGAGGGTGAGGACGAGGAGAGGTACCACCTTCGCCCAGCGCAGGTGGCGGAGGTACTGCACGACGCGTGCGGTGCGCGACGGAAAGAACTCGGCAGTCAGGGACGTTGCTGGAACCGTCATGTCACCCTTCCGTTCTCACTCCCGGCCTACGCCGAGGATCGATCAGCATGTTGGTCACGTCGACGAGGAGGAACACCAGGAGCGACAGGGTGGCGACGGTCAACAGGAAGCCCTGCATGACGACGACGTCGCCGCTGTTGACCGCGTCGAGCGCGTACTTTCCCATCCCCGACAGCCCAAAAAGGGTTTCGAGGATGACGGTGCCGCCGAGGAGGTATCCGAAGAGCGTGCCGGCCATTGTGACGGACGCCGGTGCGGCACGGCGATAGATGCTCTTGACCACCGTCCGGGTGCTCGCCCCGGAGGCGATCCGGAACCTGGTTGCCGTCGCGTCGGCCTCCTTGTCGAGCGCCGAGACGAGCACGCGGATGAGCAACGCGGAGTGCGCCGCGCACATCACCACGACCGGTAGGGCCAGATGTGCCAGCGTGGACCAGAACGCGTCGGGGCGACCGGCGAGCAGCGCATCCACCAATGGAAACCCAGTGGTCGTCGGCGGAGCGATCTCATCGACGTCGAGACGTCCCATGGGGGCAGGGACGATCTGCAGGGTCGCGTAGAACAGCAGGATACCGGCCACGGCCAGCACGTATTCCGGCACAGCGCCGGCGGCTCGAGCATAGCCGCGGATGATGTGTGCGATCACCGACCGGTGGTGGAAGACCGCGATATACGAGGCCGCGATGCTGAGGAGAATCGAGAGTCCGAGTCCGAGCAGTGCGAGTTCGAGTGTCGCCGGGAGCCTTGTCTGCAGCTCGTCGATCACGGGCCTGCCGTTGACGATCGACTCGCCGAGATCGAGGTTCACGATTCCGTGCAGATAGCTCGTCAACTGCTGGAACATCGTTCCGTTCAAGCCCATGCGTTCCTGCATCGCGGCGTACGACTCGGGGGTGTAATTCTGGCCGAGCATCGCCCGGATCGGATCACCGGGCATCGACCGCACCAGCAGGAAGGTGAGGACGACGAATACGAACACGTGCACGGGAAGCGCGAGTACACGGGTGATCCACCATCGGTTCCGGTGCAGATACCGCAGGACGGAGTGGGAGGATCGGGTCGATTTCTCGGGGGCGTCGGTTCCCGCCGCGCGCAGCGGCTTTTCGGCAGGAGTCAGGGCGATGCTGGTCATATCGGTTGCACCTGTTCGATTTCCGCCCCGTACGCGGTGAGCAACGACCGTGTGTACGGGTGCTGTGGACGGCGGAGCACATCGAGGGTGGGCCCCTGCTCGACGACCTTGCCGTGATGCATGACCGCCAGTTGCTCGGTGATGAACGCGGTCGCAGGTAGACCGTGCGACACGAAGACCAACCCCGCTTCGTTGGTGATGCAGTACTCCTTGAGGAGATTGAGAATCGAGCCCTGCACCGAGACGTCGAGCGCGGACACCACCTCGTCGCAGATGAGCAGCTTCGGTCCGACGACGAGTGCCCGGGCAATCGCGAAGCGCTGGCGTTGACCACCCGAGACCTGGCTCGGGTAGCGCTTCGCCAGTTCGACCGGAAGGCTCAGTTTCTCGAGCGTGTCGAGGGCGGTGCGCAGTGCCTGACTCCGTTCGAAGGAGTACAGCGTGACGAGAGGTCGCGCGACGGACTCGATCAGGGTATGACGGGGATCGAAGGACGACGTCGTGTCCTGGGCGATGAACTGGACCGCGCGCCGGAACGCGAGCCGGCCGGCGCGACTGCGCAGCTGGAGCGGGAGAGGTTGCCCGGCGAACTCCACCGAGCCCGTCGTGGGAGTGTCGAGGCCCGCGAGCATCCTCGACACGGTGGACTTCCCCGAACCGGACTCGCCCACGATGCCGAGGCGTGTGGTCTCGTCGATGGTGAATGTGAGGCCGTCGACGGCCGTGTGCTGACGCAGCGCCGAACCGAAGACTCGCGTGACGTCGGTTGCGGTGAGGTCGACCCGGTCGGGTGGGTCCACCGCGGCCGAGCTCATGCGACGTCCTGTTCTGCGTGCGCCATGACTTCTTCCAGGGTCGGAAGGAAGTCGCGACCCGCCGTCGCCATGGTGGGAACGCACTCGAGCAGGCCGATGGTGTACGGATGGCGCGCCTCGTGTTCGATCCGGGAGGACGGTTGTTCCTCGACGATCGCTCCGTGCCGCATCACGCAGATCCGGTCGGTGTACTCGAGGCAGAGCCGGAGGTCATGGCTGACGATCAGCAGCGAGGTGTCCGAGGACTCGGTCAGTTCGAGGAGCAGTTCCATCGTGGCGCGGGCCAGGGAGGCGTCGAGGGCGCTCGTCGGTTCGTCCGCGAGCAGCAGCTGCGGCTGCGAGGCGAGGGCGATCGCCATCATGACCCGTTGCCGCATTCCGCCGGAGAGTTCGTACGGTTTGGCCTTCATCACGCGTCGGGTGTCATTCAGGCCGACCTTGATCAGCCATTCCGCTGCCCGGTCGTGGATCTCCGCCTTCGGCCGCTTCTCGGCTGTACGCAGTACTGCACACAGCTGACTCCCGATCGAATAGACGGGGTCCAGGGAGGTCATCGCGTCCTGGACCACCATGGCCATGCCGGGGATGCGGCACGGCAGTCGCGAGAGATGTCGTAATGGTATGGGGTTGCCGTCGAAGGTGGCGCGATCGGCGGTGATCGCGATACCGGGCTGTACCAGGAATCCGGCCATGGCCATCGCGAGAGTTGTCTTCCCGGAACCGGATTCCCCGACCAGAGCGACTCTCTCGCCTCGGTCGATGCGGATGTCGATTCCTTCGATGGCGGGTGTGCTGTCGGGTCCGCCGTAGCGGACGGTCAGGTTCTCGATGTCGACGAGCGTGTCCGTGGGTCTCTCGCCCCCCGGCTCGATGTCCATCGATCTCGGTGTGTCCATCAGTGTCGATCCATGAGGGGCCATGAGTCACCTACTCCTGTGCTCGCTCGAGGCGATGTGGTGACCCGTCGACGTTGACGCGGTCGTGAGATCTGTCGATCGAATCTGTTCCGATTCGGGGCGTTCCGGTAGTCGGAGAAGAGCACGCAGCAGCTTCGCCGGCGGCCGCGAATAGAGTGTCGGAGTCGTGCATTTCGAATACCGGTACCGCCGGTAACGGTCCCATTGCGCTACTCGGTCCGCACCGGTGGTGCTGGTCACTTCATCGAGTTCCGTCGACGATCGCCACACGATCTCCACGGAAATGGGTGAAGCTGACCTGCCGGACCGCGCCATCCCGGTCCGTGTGGACGAGCCTGCGGAGGATCAACGGTTGTCCGAGCGGTATCTGCAGATCGGATGCCATGTCGGTGTCCGCGGAGGTCGCCGTGATGGTCGCCGAGATCTGTTCGCCACCGCACGCTTCCTCGGGTTCGTCGTGAGGAATACAGATGAGTCGGCGGTAGATCGGTTCGCCGGCGAGGACCGCGAGCTGTTCGACGAGGAGGACTGCGGCCGGCAATCGCCCGTAGTCGATGCGGAGCGGACCTATGCCGGTATGAACTTCGTGGCCGAGACGGTGGATCGTGACCGGGCCGTCGTTCCCGGTCACGCCGGGGAGCACATCGTCGACGCGGCATTGAAGAATCCGACGTGTCTGGGCCGTTCCTCGTTTGGGAGAACGTGCCAGCAGGCCTTCGTCGGTGAGGCGCCGGAGAGCCGCGCGTACCGCATTGCGCCCGGCTCCCAACTCGTCGACGAGACGGCTCTCGAGCAGAGTGCCGGCGGCGACCGGACCCTCTCGGATCAGCGAGCGGATCTGCTCGTAGGCGAACCGCACGTCGGTGTTCCGTCGTGCGACCGAGGCGGCGGTGACACGACGGTGCTCCCGGCCGGCTCGGGCGAGTTGCTCGAAACTGCGTGGTGGCAACGCTTCCCCTTCTTTCGTCAGAACTCGAGCAGGTTCTCCCGGAACGTGTTGTGCGTGTAGTCCGAGCGGATCAGGCCGCGTCGACGCAGAACCGGCGCGAGCCCGTCGGCGATCTCGGTGACGTTCTTGCGGGTGACCGGGGCGGCGATGAGGAAACCGTCACCGCCCGCATAGTCCATCACCTCCTCCATCTGGTCGGCGATCGTCGCGGGTGATCCCACCAGTTCGACGGATTCGACCGTTCGATGATTGGCGGCGATCTCTCGGAGTGTCCTGCCTGACTTGGCGAAATCCGCCATTGTGCTCTGGTGCCCGTTGTTGCCGCTGAGGTCCGGCATAGGGGCATCGAGGTCGAACTTCGAGAAGTCCATACTGGTGAAGTACGACATCGCGGCCAGATTACCGCTGATGTTCGCCGCCTGCGCGGCACGCATCTGTGCCTGCTTCTCCTTCGCCTCCGCATCGGTCTCCGCGATGATGGGCGAGACGAGGTACAGCACCTTGACGTCGTCCGGTTTGCGGCCGTGGTCGATCATGCGCTGGGAGATGTCGTCGCGATAGGCCTTCATCGCCTCGGCGCCGACAACCGCGGAGACGATCGTGTCGGCGTGTGCGGCACCGAGATCGCGGCCGGCGGGCGAGCCTCCCGCCTGGCACACGACCGGACGGTGCTGGGGTCCCGGTGGCAGATTGAGGGGGCCCCGAGTCCGGTAGAACTCGCCTTCGAAGTTCGCGGGTTTGATCTTGGTGTGATCGGCGAAGACCCCGGTCTCGGTGTCGAGTTGTAGCGCACCCTTCTCCCAGGTGTTCCACAACGCGGTGACGGCCTGCATCCACTCGTCCGCCATCTCGTAGCGCTTGTCGTGGTCGATGTGCTTCTCGAGCCCGTAGTTCTGCGCGGCCTTGTGCGGGCTGGCGGTCACGATGTTGACGCCGATCCGTCCCTGCGTGAGGTGGTCGAGAGTCTGATAGAGCCGGGCGGCGAGGAAGGGTGGGTAGAAGGTGGTCGCCACCGTGGCGATGAGACCGATCTTCTTGGTCGCCTGTGCGACGAGAGGCATGAGGGGTAGCGGATCCATGCGTACGGCCTGCCCGGCGCTGACAGAGCTCTCGAAGGTGCCCTGGTAGATGTCGGGAAGGACCGAGGAATCCTCGAACATCATGTAGTCGAAGCCCGCTCGCTCGAGGGCACGCGCGGTGTCCACGAAGAGCTCGGGCCGTCCGACGTCCGCGGCAACATTGCCGGACCAGGGCTGGTTCCAGCCGTAGACGCCGAAACCGGTGGTGAGAAACCATCCGAGGTGGAACATGAGATCTCCTTGGGGTCGGGTTCAGAACGAGAGAAGGTTTTCGCGGAAGGTGCCGTAGTCGTAGCTCGAACGGATCAGGTCGCGACGACGCAACTCGGGTGCGAGGCCGTCGGCGATGGCGCTGACATTGCGCCGGGTGACGGCGGAGGCGATGAGGAATCCGTCGCCGCCTGCGTACTCCATGGCCTCGGCCATCTGGTCCGCGACGGACGCCGGGGTGCCGACGAGTGGGATGGAGTCCTTGACGCTGCGGGTGAGCGCGACCTCCCGCAGAGTCTTGTCCTCGCCTGCCTTCTGATAGTCGGCGACGGTGCTCTGGTGCCCGTTGGTACGTGAAAGGACCTCGGGGAACGGGGCGTCGAGATCGAATTGCGAGAAGTCGAGGCCGCTCACATAAGACATGCCGGCCAATGCTCCTTCCACGTCGGACGCCGCGGCCTCGCGGCGACGCTGCGCAATGGCTTGCGCCTCCGCGTTGCTCTCGGCCAGGATCGGGTCCACGAGGAAGAGCACCTTCACGTCGTGCGGATCCCGCCCGTGAGCGACCATCCGTGCGGAGATGTCCTCGCGGTAGGCCCTCATCGCCTCGACCCCCACGACTGCCGAGACGATGGTGTCGGCGTGTTCGGCGGCGAGTTCACGGCCGGCGGGGGAGCCTCCGGCCTGGCACACCACGGGACGCCGTTGAGGGCCGGGAAGAGTATTGAGCGGTCCTCGCGAACGGTGGAAGCGGCCCTCGTAGTGGATCGGATGCACCCTGGTGTGGTCCACGTAGACGGTGCGATTCTCGTCGGTGCCGAGCGCATCGGGTTCCCACGACTCCCACAACCGGGACACGACCTGCATCCACTCGTCCGCCATGGCATATCTCAGGTCGTGCTCGATGTGTTCGTCCAGACCGTAGTTCTGCGCCGCCGCATGAGGGCTCGCCGTCACGAGATTCACGCCCACGCGGCCGTGGGTGAGGTGATCGAGCGAGGACATGAGGCGGGCCGCCAGGAAGGGCGGGTAGAAACTCGTCGCCATCGTGGCGATGACCCCGATGTGTTCGGTGTGGCGGGCGATGAGGGACACGAGGGGCAACGGGTCGTATCGCACGACGGCGTTCTTCAGCGAGTGGGCGTAGGACCCCTGATAAATGTCCGGCAGGACCGAGGAGTCTTCGAGCATCATGTAGTCGAATCCGGCGCGTTCGAGGGCCGCGGCGGTCTCGAGGAAGAGCTCCGGGTTGCCGATGTCCGCACGAATGTTGCCGGACCACGGCCCCTTCCAGTCGTAGACGCCGAATCCCGTGCTCAGGAACCATCCCATGTGAAACATGTCGAGTCCAATCTCCTCGGGGGTCAGAAGGCGAGCAGGTTCTCGCGCAGAGTGTGGTAGTCATAGTCGGCGCGGATCAGACCGCGTCGTCGGAGCTCGGGCGCGAGCCCGTCCGCGATCCTGTGGACCGTGCGGGGGATGATCGGCGCCTGTACGAGGAAGCCGTCACCACCGACTTCGGCAGCCACTTCCGACATCTGATCGGCGACGGTGGGTACGGATCCGACGAAGTTGAAGGCTCCCGTGGATCGGGTGCTGACGATCTCGCGCAGGGTGCGGCCTTCCGAGTTGCGCAGGTGATGGGCGGTCGTGGCGCGCGCAGCGTTGGTCTCGATCTCCGGAACGGGTGCGTCGAGATCGAACTTGCCGAAGTCGATCCCGCTCGAGAACGACAACATCGCGAGGTTCGCTTCGATGTTCGCCTCCGAGGCCGCCCGCATCTGCGCGTCCTTCTCCTGTGCGGCACGGTCGGAGTCCTCGAGGACGAACGAGGCGAGGAACAGGATCTTGACCGAGTCGGGGTCCCTGCCGGCTTCCTGAGCGAGCTCGCGGACGGTCTCGCGGAACTTCTTCATCGTGGGCACGTCACCGGCCTGGGCGATGATCGTGTCGGCATGTCGTGCACCGAATGTCATGCCGGCTTGTGACCCTCCCGCCTGACACAGGACGGGCCGCAACTGGGGACTGGGCGGCAGGTTCAGCGGTCCCCTGGTCCGGTAGTAGGTGCCCTCGAAGTTCGCGTAGTGCACCTTGTCGGCGGAGGCGAACACGCCATTCGCCTCGTCCAGCGTGAGGGCGTCTCTCTCCCAACCGTCCCACAGTGCGGTCGCGGCACGGACCCACTCGTCGGCCATCTCGTACCGGAGGTCGTGTTCGTGATGCTGTTCGAGTCCGAAGTTCTGGGCAGTCCGATCATTGTGTGCAGTAACGAGATTGATTCCGAACCGACCCCCGCTCAGGGTGTCGAGGGTCGAGGCGAGTCGTGCCGCGAGGAAGGGTGGGTAGAACGACGTGGTGACGGTGGCGATGAGACCGATGCGTTCGGTTTCCCGGGCGATCGGAGCGATGAGGGTGAGCGGATCGTGCTTGGGCGCGATGGAGGCGTTGGACAGTGCGTACTCCATCGATCCGCGGAAGGCATCCGGAATGAACGAGCCGTCCTCGAACATCATGTAATCGAATCCGGCACGTTCGAGTGCCTTGGCCGCTTCGATGTAGAGTTCCGGCTCGATCCACAGATCCGATCCGTTTCCGTTCCACGGATCTCGCCAGTTCTGTACCGTGTAGCTGAGAAACCAGCCCATGTGAAACATCAGATCGCTCCTCTCTCTGTGGAATTCAGCGTCCCTGTGGAGTTCAGTCCACAGGCGTTGCTTTGCGTTTGGGCTCCTCCTGTATGTCGGCCGTATTGCGCCGATGCCCCGGATGTGAAGAACGTGAGTGCCGCCAGTGCGCCGAGTATCGGGAGCAGCATCCCGAGGGCGGTGGACACTCCGGCGGACATCATCCCCAGCGCGGGAGCGACGAGTGCGCCGACCGAGAACTGGGCGACACCGACGAGAGCGGAGGACGGCCCGGCGTGCTCGGGGTGCCGGTCCATCGCCATTCCCGTCAAGGGGGGCACCAGAACCCCGTGGAAGAAGATGAGCAGGGTGAAGGAGAACCACAGCACGGGGACCGGAGCCTGCGCGACGAGGACGGTGCAGCAACCGATTCCGATCACCGATTGGGCGACGAGTCCCCAGGAGACGATGGTTCTCGAAGGGATGCGATCGACGAGGCGGGCAGTGGTCTGTGTCCCTATCAGAAGCACCAGGGCGTTCGAAGCGAAGACCAGGCTGAACTGCTGCGAGGTGAGTCCGTAGTCCTCCTGGAAGACGAACGACGCGCCGGCGAGATAGGTGAGCCCAACCCCGCAGACCATGGCGAGCGTCGCGGCGCACCGGACGAAGTGCCGATCCGCGAGGACGGTCCGGTACCCCGTGAGTGAGGCAGGGGTGCGTCCGCCGGCTGGATCCGGTGCTGCCGGTGCCAGCGCACGTGTCTCGGGAAGGAAGAGCGCGACACCGATCAGGCATGCCGTCCCCATGGCGGTGATCAGCCAGAAGATCGCCCGCCAGTCGGACCAGCCGACGATTACCGCGCCCACCACGGGGCCGGTCAGAGGAGCGAGAGTCGTCATCGCGGCGAGGTGGGAGTAGAACTTGGTGAGGCGTGTTCCCTCGAAGAGGTCCCGACCGACCGACCGGGCTGCTACCAGGGCGACGGCTGCCGTGAGTCCCTGGCACACGCGGAACGCGATCAGGATCCCGACGTTCGGTGCGAGGGCGCAGGCTGCGCTCGCCACACAGTACGAGGCGGCGGCGATGAGAACCGGCATTCGGCGTCCGAACGTCTCCACGATCGCTCCGCCGGCCAGTTGACCGAGGATCAGGCCGATGAGCAGAGCCGTCAACGTGAGCTGGATGGTGGACACCCCCGCGCCGAGGTCTGCGCTCATCTCGGGGAAGGCGGGGGTGTAGGCGTCGAGGGAGAAGGGGCCTAGCCAGGACAGTGCGCCGAGGACGACGACAGCGCGTCGATAGGTCATCGGAGGGCGGCGAACGGTGGACGTCATACGGGATGGGAACCTTCCTGGTGGGATGCTGCGTGCATGGGCTCCTGGCGGCGGCAGACCACGCCGTCCGGGAAGCGGGTGCGGTTACCGGGGTCGAAGAGGGGGAGGGGGAGGGGGAGGCAGTTCGCCGAACGGATCCTCCGATACGCCGCGAGGACCTCGTAGATGTTCTCGGACATCCCGATCGGGTGGTTCTCGGTGAAGTTGCGCAAGTGGAAGTAGACGTCGGAGATTGCGATCGTTCGCGGACCTCCTCCGTCGCCGAGAGGGTCGACGTCGATCTCGAGGCAGAGCGACGCGCGGTGGTGGCCTCCGGTCCACCAGGCCCGAATGCCCGGTGCCAGGGTGGTCTCGTCGCGGATCAACCGGAGTGAAGCGCGACCGGCACCGGTGAGATAGGAGACGGCATCGGCGGGCAGTGTCGTCTCGGGACGGTCGTGGGGATGATCGGGGCAGGAACGGAAACTGTCCCATCCCGCTCCGGCCATCCAGATCGTGGCGTTGGGGAACGACATGATGTGATGCGAGGTGTAGAGGCCGAGCGGGGTCAGGATCATATCGGTCACGTCCTCGGGACGGATCCCGTAGCGCGCGAGCACACTCGGCGGGGAGGGCCCGTCACGACCGATCACGGTCCCCATCGAGGCGCGGTAGGCGGCGTTCGTCTCCGAAAGGTCCTCGGGAAATCCTGTATTCACCAGAACGATGCGATTCTCGCCGGTGATGAGAACACACTGGAAATCCAGCTCGTGCCGTATCAGATGATCCCGTCCCCAGAAGACCATGGAGCCCGGGAAATCCCCGCGGCCCGACGAGATCAATCGGATGTCGTATCTTCCGGTCAACGTGGCCGAGAAAACCATGGGTGCTCCTGACGGCCTCGAAGACCGATGTCGATTCTTGTGGAATATCGATTCGTGCAGCGTGTCGGCGTGATGCGGATACCGGCCGACAACCGGAACTGTGGGTGTCGATGGTTGCCGTACCGGAATATCGCGGTAACGGCCGCATTGCGCCTTGCTCCCCGGCCGCAGGATCCTGTTAACCGGAACACATGCGTGGGGCGAAAGTCCTTCGTAACCCGTGCGAAACGACCGTCGGATAGAAAATGCACGTCGGGCGTTGAGCCCGGTCGGTGTTCCAGGAGGCACAGTGCAGCAGGACATGCGTCGCGACGATTCATCAGTGCGAGGTTCGACGAATCAGACACGCCGCGCATACGGCTTGATCCGATCGTTGATCAGGTCGGGTTTTCTCGTCGACGACGAACAACTCGTCGAGGACCGCCTCGTCAAGACCATGGGTATTCCGCGGGCCCGGGTCCGGGAGGCACTCCAGCAACTCGCGGCCGACGGACTGGTGGAACGGCGCCGGCGTACGGGAACCCGAGTGCGGCAGGAGTATTTCCAGGTCCCCGTCGATGACATCCTGCCATGGCACACCCCGCCCGGTTTCGCGGTGCGGCAGACCGACAATCGCGTGGTGCCGTCGGGGCCGTCCATCAGGACGCGGCTCGGAACCCACGACACCCGTGTGGGACTCGTCGAGCACGTCTTCGAACACGTGACGAGTTCCGGCGTGGAACCGTTGGGGGTGCGGATGGCCTACTACCGCGAGCAGTACGAGCAGCCCAAGGTGTGGCAGCGTTGCCCGAGTCTTGCCGACGCCTTCGCGCTGGTCTACGGCGTCCCGTTGGGCAAGGTGGACACCGTGATCGATGCCGTCGCCTGCGACACGGACACCGCCCGCGTACTCGGCCTGCGCGAGGGTTCCCCCGTACTCATGCGCGAACAGCTCCTGCGCGATGTGGAGGGGACCGTGCAGGAGTACACCTTCTCGTACTACCGGGCCGATCGCGTGTCCTTCCCGCTCGGCACGGCACCCGAACGGGTGGGACAGTGACCCGTACCTGACGATCGGCTCGGGAGGACGTGCCCGCATTCCGAAAGGAATGCGGGCATCTTCCTTTTCAGGGGAGTGCCGCCCCGGCGAATAGGGGAGCGCTCTCGGCGGATTGACCGGATGCCGGATCGAGCCCGGACCGGCCGACCCCGTCGACCTGCACGAATCGCTCACCGGATGCAGCACCCGGGAGGGTTACACGGCGAAATCGACGCGCAAATGCGTCGACCAGGCGGCGAAATCGATGCCGCGTTGACTGAGCGTCGTCACTGAGGCGAACGAGTTGTGGTGTCGCCGTGAACTCGATCCCGTGCCCGGCCGATGGACTGCATCGCGGGCGTGTAGCTGGAACCGGAGAACGCATGAAATCGCTCAAGCATACGGCCGTCGGGGCCCTCTTCCTCGGTGCGTCGCTCGCACTGTCCGCCTGCACGGCGGCCACCGACGTCGGATCGGACGACACTTCGGACAGGACCCTCTCCGCCTCGGCGCAGGAATGCGTCGACGGCGTGCAGGCGCGTCTCGCCGCCGCGACCGCTCCGTCCGAACTGATCGCCCCGACCGCACCCCTGGACCTCGCCGCGCTCCAGGGCGACACCATCTGGTTCATCACCGTGACGATGAACCAGTTCTCGGTGGACATGGTCGAAGGTGTCGAGGAAGCCGCCGAGGCCGCCGGGATGAAGGTGGTCCGCTTCGACGGTCAGGGCATGACCAACCGCTTCAACGAAGGCATCGAACAGGCCGTCGCGCAGAAGGCGGCCGGCATCATCCTGGTCGGTATCGATCCGAGCGTGGTGTCGTCGGCGCTGGCCTCCGCCGAAGCCGCCGGCATCCCGGTGCAGAACACCCTCAACTCCGATCCGGACGACGCGGTCCCGTCGGGCATGTACGGCAACCTCACCGCGGACTTCAGCGCCGACGGGGCAATGGCCGCCGACTGGGTCATGGCCGACAGCGGCTGCGCCGGGAACCTGGCGATCATCTCGTCCACCTCGGTCACCGTGTGGGACTACCTCGCCCAGGGTGCGAAGTCGCAGATCGAGGCGGAATGCCCCGACTGCACCGTGACGATCATCGACGTCGACGTCGCCAACGTGGCGACCGACGTCGGCAGCCAGCTGCAGACCACGCTGCAGCGCCAACCCGACATCGACTACATCTTCCCCGTGTGGGACAGCGCCGTGACCTACGTCGACCCCGTGCTGGCCGCGGCCAACTCCAAGGCCAAGGTGCTCAGCCGCGACGGTCTGCAGCCGAACCTCGACGCGATCGCGGGCGGTTCCGGCCAGGACATGGACATCGCGACCCCGCCCGCCGGCTGGATCGGCTGGCTGGCCGTCGACGACCTTGCCCGCGCGATCCTCGGTGAGAGCGCCCCGGGCTACGTGATCCCGACCCGCGTCGTCGACGCCGACAACGTGGGTGATGCGAGCGTCGAGTCGATCGCGCCCGAATACTCGGACTACCAGGCGGCATTCGTGTCCGCGTGGTCCTCGGCTCAGTAATCGGCCGAACAGGAGATCCCATGACGACTTCCGCCACGACCCCCGACACGACGCTCACGGAGACGGTATCCCCCGTGACGAAGAGTTCTTCCCGCTTCGACGGGGCGTTCGAACGCTGGGCCCTCGTCGGCGCACTCGGACTGCTCGTCCTGCTGTGTGTCGCCACCCTCCCTCAGTTCCGCACGGCATCGTTGTTCACCACGATGCTCAACGCCCAGTCACTGGTGCTCCTGCTCGCCCTGACCGCGACGATCGTGCTTCGGCTCGGAGATTTCGACCTGTCCATCTCGCAGACGATGGTGGCGACAGCAGCGATCGTGGCCGTGATGACGAAGAACGGCTATCCGGCCTACGTTGCGATCCTCACCGCCCTCGCCCTCGGCGCGCTGGTAGGAGCCATCAACGCACTCATCGTGGTGCGTGTGGGTGTCGACTCGTTCGTCGCCACACTCGGCTCCTACACGGCGCTGGCAGGTTTCGCGTACCTGATCACCGACAGCCGGATCGTGGCCGGCGTCCCCGACGGTTTCGTGAACTTCTCCCGCTCGCAGTTGCTCGGCCTACCGATGATCACCTGGTACGCCTGGGTGCTCGTGGTGGTCCTCTGGTACGTCTACCAGCGCACGCCGCTCGGCCGGTACACGGTCTTCATCGGGGGCAACCGCGCCGCGGCACGGTTGGCCGGCATCTCCGTCGACCGCATCCGGACCTCGGCGTACATCGTGTCCGGTCTGATCGCGGCCTTCATCGGTATCTGCTTCGCCGGATACTTCGGAGCGGTCGACCCGAGCGTCGGCGCCCAGTACATGCTGCAGCCCTTCGCGGCGGCCTTCCTCGGCGCGACCGCGATCACCGTGGGCCGGTTCAACGCGTGGGGCACCGTCGCTGCCCTCTACCTGCTGACCGTCGGCATCACCGCACTCCAGTTGCTCGGCGCGCAGACCTGGGTGACCAACGTCTTCTACGGACTCGCGCTCATCGTGTCCGTCACTGCCGCCAAGCTGGTCGGCAAGCGCCGGGCAGGAGCCCGGACATGACGGCACTCAACGTGGTCGGCCTGCGCAAGTCCTACGGCGGCGCGGTCGCGCTCGACGGCCTGAACCTGCACGTCCGCCCCGGCGAGGTCCACGCTCTGCTCGGCCAGAACGGTTGCGGCAAGAGCACACTGGTGAAGTCGCTGACCGGGGTGGTGACGCCGGACGAGGGTTCGGTCGAGGTGTTCGGCCGCACCCTGACCGTGCCGGTGGATGCTCCGCACGAACACGGCATCGCCGTCATCCACCAGGACATCGGGCTGGTCGACGACATGACCGTGCTCGAGAACCTGGGAGCGAACGCCCGATACGGTGCCCGCCTGCTGGCCCCGGTGCGGGTCGGACGGGAGAAGGCCGTCTACCGGGAACTGATGAACCGGCTCGGATTCGACTTCCCGCTCGACGCCCAGGTGTCGACCCTCAGCCCCGCCGAGCGCGCCCTGCTCGCGGTGGTGCGGGCCATGCGCCTGATGGACGGCAACACCGACGAGCAGCTGTTCATCCTCGACGAGCCGACCGCCGCTCTGCCCCGTCCCGAGGCGTCCCGGCTGCTCGCGCTCATGCGGCGCGTCGCGGACACCGGTGCCGGCGTGATCTTCATCAGCCATCGGCTCGCCGAGGTCATGGAGGTGTGCGACCGCGCGACGGTGATGCGCGCCGGCCGCGACGTCGTCGAGGTCGCGATCGAGGACACGAGCCGCTCCGAACTCGTCGCCCACATGCTCGGCCGGCGCATGGACGACTTCTACCCGGCCCCTCCCGGCGTGGAGTTCGGCGCCCCGCGCCTGACGGTGCGGGGACTCACCGGCCGGCGCGTCACGGACGTCGATCTCACGGTCCGCGCCGGCGAGGTCGTCGGCGTCACCGGCCTTGCGGGCATGGGGCAGGAGGAACTGCCGATGCTCCTGGCCGGGGACGAGAAGCCCACCGCCGGAACCGTCGTGGTGGACGGAACCGAACTGCGCGCGAGTGATCCGCGGCAGGCGATCGACCACGGGATGACCCTCGTCCCGGGGAACCGGCTGCGTGACGGATGCTGGGTGGAAGGCACCGCCGAGGAGAACGTGATCCTTCCCGTGGTGCACCGGCACCGGCGCTGGAAAGGGCTGGACATCAACGCGATGCGTGAGCGTGCCGCCCGGCTGATGACCGAGGTGAACGTCCACCCGAACCGGCCCGAACTGCCGATGTCCGCCTTCAGCGGCGGCAACCAGCAGAAGGTCGTGTTCGCGAAATGGCTGCAACTGGACCCCAAGGTCCTGCTCCTGGACGAACCGACCCAGGGTGTGGATCCCGGCTCGGCCAAGGACCTGCTCGCCGACGCGATGGCAGCAGCGACGAAGGGCGCGGCGGTGGTGGTGTTCTCCGGTGAACACGAACTCCTCGCGGCCGTGTGCCATCGGGTGCTGGTGCTCCACCACGGCCGCCTGATCGACGAACTGTCCGGTCCGCGATTGACCGAGCAGCAACTGCTCGAAGCGTGCGAGTCCCCGGCGGACGACGCACTCCTGGCAACCCACTGACCCCGCCGTCGGATCCCGACGGCACCGACTCCGGGTCCCGCGACAACGGGACCGCGTTCGACGAAGAGAAGGACCACGAACATGACTGCAGATCCGTTCCGTCTCGGCTGGTTCGGCAACCTTGCTGCCCCCGAATGGAAGTCGCCGTACAGCGGCATCGACGCCACCACCAACTACTTCAACGGCCGCTTCTACGTCGACATGGTCCGGAACCTCGAGCGGGCCGGCTTCGACTTCCTCATGATCGAGGACTCGCTCATGGTGAGCGACATCTACCGCGGCACCGCCGAGATCGAACTCAAGCACGCCCGCTACGCACCGAAGATGGACCCGGTTGTGGCAGCCTCGATGCTCGCCGCCGCCACCGAGCACATCGGCATCATCGCCACCGCCTCGACGACCTTCTACCACCCCTACCAGCTGGCGCGGCAGTTCGCGACACTCAACAACCTCACCGGTGGCCGAGTGGGCTGGAACATCGTGACCTCCAGCGAGGACCTCGCCGCCCAGAACTACGGCCTCGACAAACTGCCGGAACACGATCTCCGGTACGAAATGGCCGAGGAGTTCGTCGACGTCGCGATGAAGCTGTGGGGATCGTGGGAGGACGGTGCGATCCTCGCCGACCCGGAGAGCGGCTACTACGCCGACTACAAGAAGGTCCATCCGATCCACCACGAAGGTCGCTTCTACAAGTCGCGCGGACCGCTGAACGTTCCTCCGGGACCGGGTGGGCGTCCGGTCTTCTGCCAGGCAGGCGGATCGCCGCGCGGACGCGACTTCGCCGCCAAGCACGCCGACATCATCCTCACCATCCCGCACGGCGTGGAGGGAGCGAAGGAATACCGCGCCGACATCCGTGCCCGAGCGGCCAAGTTCGGCCGCAATCCCGACGACATCAAGGTGTTCTCGGTGGTGTACCCGATCGTCGGTGAGACGGAACAGGAGGCCAAGGAGAAGAACGCCGCCTGGTACGCCCGCAAGGAACACAACTTCGAGGTCCAGATGGCGCACTTCGCGGCGACCATGGAGATCGACTTCTCCCAGTTCGACCCGGATCAGCCGATCCCCGACGACGTCTCGACCAACGGCCACCAGAGCCAGCTCGAGGTCTGGCGCAAGCAGCTCGGCGGTCGCACCATCCGCGAGGGCTTCAGCGGAATGCGCGTCCAGACCACCGAGATGGTCGGTACCCCGGATTCGATCGCCGCGCAGATGGACGAGTTCATGCAGGAGGTCGGTGGCGACGGTTTCCTCATCTACGGACAGCCCATCAGCCGCCAGTCGATCGCCGAGATGACCGACGGTGTCGCTCCCGCGCTGCAGCGCCGCGGCCTGTTGCGTACCGACTACGCCCACTCCACGCTGCGCGAGAACCTCCGCTCGTTCAGCTGATGATGTATCGCATCTATGTCGACACGCCGTGCGGGCAGGTTCACGCCCGCACGGCGGGGTCGGGCCCCGAGGTCGTGCTCCTGCTGCACCAGACGGCCTCGTCGTCGGAGATGTACGAGGCGTTCGCCGCGAGGTTCCTCGAGGCCGGTCACGGCGAGCGCTACACGCTGATCGCCCCGGACACTCCGGGCTTCGGGATGTCCTTCGCCCCACGTGAGCAGTACGCCCTGCAGTGGTGGGCCGACGACATGATCGCGCTGCTCGACGCCCTCGGTGTCCAGCACGCGCACCTGCTGGGGCATCACACCGGCGCCGCGATCGCAGCGACGATCGCAGCGCGTCACCCCGGCCGGACCGCGAGTCTGGCGATGATCGGAGCGGTGGCCATGTCGCCCGAGGACCGTGCCCGCTGGCACGCCCGGGTCACGGCGATGACGCCGGCCGCCGACGGTGCACATCTGCTGACGGCCTGGGAACAGGTCGGAACGATCGATGCGGACCTCGCGTTCGCGCCGGACGTCACCCTCCGGCATCGCGAGGTGGTGGACAAGCTCCGGGCCGGAGTGCGTTGGCACGAAGCGTATCTCGCGGTCTTCTCCACCGATGTCGGTGCTCTGCTGGAGGCCGTCGCGGCCCCGGCGCTCCTGCTGTGTGGCACCTCCGACGTGCTCCATCCCTACGTCCCGGAAACGAGGCGGGCGATCCCACACGCACGGTACGTCCCCCTCGAGGGCGGCGGATACATCCTCGACCAGGATCCCGCCACGGTCCTCGAGCACTACATCGAATTCCTCATCGACGTCTCCGAGGAGGTCGAATGCCCACCAGCCCGATAGCCGTGTGGTTCCTCGAACCCGGCAACGCTGCGACGATGCTCCGCACCGTCCTCCACCTCGATCTCGCCGGTGCCGATGCGGTGGTCCTTCCCGGCGAGGCGGACTGCCCGGAGGCGTTGTTGCTCGCTGCGGCTGCCTCACGGCGTGCGCCGCGGATCGGTCTCGTCGCGGAGATCTCGCCGTGGAGCCAGCCGCCTTTCCTCACCGCCCGAGCCCTGGGCACGCTCGACGCCCTGACCCGCGGCCGCGCGGGATGGTTCGTCTCCGGTCGCGACACCGGCACCACCTGTTCCGACGACAGTGGACGCTGGTCGGCCGGCACCGCGACCGCGGCGGAACGGCAGGACGCGCTCGCCGACTATCTCGCCGCGACCGCTGCGCTCGGCAACTCGTGGGAGCCCGACGCTCTCGTCGCGGACGTGCCCTCCGGGCGGTACGTGGATGCCGACTGCGTCCATGTCACGAACTATCACGGTCCCTACTTCTCCACCCGCGGTCCGCTGAACGCGCCCCGCCCACCACAGGGACGCGCGGTGCGCTTCGCCGAATATCGGCCGAACGCAGCAGAATCGGACGTCGCCGACGTTCTCGTCGTCGGATCCGAGGAGGACATTCCCGCCGCGCGGGCGAGCGCGGATCGCGTGTTGTTGAAAGTCGCGGGGGAGGCCGCGGCCGCACCCCCGGTGACCTCGGCCGACGGCTACGCCTTCTGCGGCCTCACCGCCGACCGGCTGCTCGGGCAGGTGCTGCACGAAACGCTCCCGGCGCTCGTGCCCGTTCCGAGGGGTGGTCTCCTCCGCGACCGATTCGGTCTGAGCGCATCCGATTTCGAGTTCGTCCCGTATCACGCCGAACAGGA
The DNA here is from genome assembly GCF_035918275.1 of Rhodococcus sp. PD04. Lineage (NCBI taxonomy): Bacteria > Bacillati > Actinomycetota > Actinomycetes > Mycobacteriales > Nocardiaceae > Rhodococcus > Rhodococcus sp. PD04. Next base: position 1,710,196 of record NZ_CP142143.1, read on the forward strand.
GGTACCGGTATGAACGAGCCGATGACGCTCGGATGGTTCGTCAACTACATGCCCACCGGATGGAACCGGCCCTGGGCGGGACCGGATCCGCGGGCATGGACCGGCGGCAGCTTCTACGTGGACATGGCCAAGGCCCTCGAACGCAGTTGCATCGACTTCGTCATGCTCGAGGATTCGAGCGTCGTTCCGGAGAACTTCGGTGGTGACATGGTCGCGGAGTTCAAGGCCACCGTGAAGGCCCCCAAACACGATCCGCTTCCGCTGGCGGCGGCCATCTCCCAGGAAACCAGCCGCCTCGGTGTGGTGACCACCATGAGTACGAGCCTGTACCCACCGGATCGGCTGGCGCGGATGCAGGCGACGCTCGACGAACTGTCCGACGGCAGGAACGGGTGGAACATCGTCACCTCGTTCGAGGACCTCGCGGCGCGGAACGTCGGGCTGGAGAAGCTGTGGGAACACGACGAGCGCTATCTCCGCGCCGACGAGTACCTCCGCGTGACCTCCGAGATGTGGTCGGGTACCGACGGAATCGACTTCGATGGCCGCTACTACCGGGTGAACGGCCCGTCCGCCCCCATGAGTCGGCAGGAACGGCCGGTCCTGTGCCAGGCCGGTGGATCACCCGCGGGCATGGATTTCGCAGCCGAATGGGCCGATCTGATCGTCTCCGTCCCGGTGGGCATCGACGCCATGAAGAAGTACCGGGACGGCATCCGGGAACGGATCGAACGCAGCGGCGGCGATCCGGACCGGTGCCGGGTGCTCTACATGGTCACACCGATCCTGGGGGAGACCGACGCCGAAGCGGCTGCGAAACGCGACCGCATGTACTCGCCGGAGTCGGACAACTTCCTGCGCCGGATCGTCCAGCTGTCCAACATCTCCGAGATCGACTTCTCGACGTACGATCTCGATGCACCGATTCCCTCTGACGCCACCACCAACGGGGCACAGAGCATCCTCGACACGATGAAGCGGCTGACCGAGGGATCCTCGCTCCGGCAGGTCCTCGGAAGCACCGGCGAATCGACCTCCCTCGACCTGGTCGGAACGCCGGCGACGGTCGCGGACCGCATGGAGGAAGCGATGGAGATCGTCGGCGGCGACGGTTTCCTGCTCTTCCACGGTGGGGGAGGCCTCATCACCCGGCGTTACCTCGACGAGGTGCTCGACGGTCTGGTCCCCGAACTTCAGCGCCGCGGACTCGCCCGGAACGAATACGCGGAGGGCACGTTCCGGGAGCGCCTCGCCCGGTCGGTCCCCACCGGCGGATAGATCGAGTTTTCCGCGGTATCACTGCCGCGTCGCACAGTTTCCGCAGGTGAACGGTCTGCGGGGGCGATGTGCAACGGCGCAATATGTACGCCACATTCCGGTCGCACTCCCGACACAGACGTCGGGTCGAATATCCGGTGACGGGCGGAAAGCCTCGCCCGAAAGGAGATCCACATGAAGGTCACTGTCGTTGCCGGTAACCCGAAGCCCGGCTCCCGTACGCTCGACGCCGCCACCGTGCTGGCCACCGCGCTCACCGGGGAGGCCCCCGATCACGTGGTCGACGTCGTCACCCTCGGTCCGGGCCTGCTCGGCTGGGGCGACGACGCGGTGAAGGAAGCGGTCGAGACCGTCGCCTCCTCCGACCTCGTGGTCTTCGCCAGCCCGACCTTCAAGGCCACCTACACCGGCATCCTGAAGCTGTTCCTCGACCAGTTCGCCACCGGTGACGGACTGCGCGACGTCACGGCGGTGCCGCTCATGCTCGGTGCCGGCCCGGCCCATGCGATGGCACCCGACCTGCTGCTCAAGCCCGTGCTCGTCGAGCTCGGCGCTACCTGCCCCGCCGCGGGGCTGTACCTGATCGATTCCACCTACACCACCGACACCCGGATCGCCGAGTACGCCGAGCGCTGGGCGCCGGTGCTGCGATCCACCATCCGGACGGAGGCACGATGACCACCCTCGCCCTCGACGGCGCCGCCCTGCGCCGCGCGTTCGCCCACGTCCCCTCCGGTGTCGTCGCGATCTGCGCCGACACCGGCAGCGAACGGATCGGCATGGCCGCAAGCACTTTCGTTCCCGTCTCGCTCGATCCGCCGTTGGTGGCGTTCTGCGTGCAGAACAGTTCGACCACCTGGCCGAAGCTCGAAGCGCAACCGCGCCTGGGCATCAGCGTCCTGTCGTCCGAGCACGACATCGCGGCCCGGGTGCTCGCAGCCAAGAACGGCGACCGATTCGCGGGTATCGAGACCGAGACCCGTGACAGCGGAGCGTTGTTCATCGACGGCTGCGGTGTGCGAATGGACGTGTCGATCGAACAGCAGGTGCCGGCCGGCGACCACGCGATCGTCGTGCTGCGCGTGCACGAACTGTTCTGTGACGAAGCCGATCACGCGACGGAGCCGATCGTCTTCCACCGCAGTTCGTTCCGACGTCTGGTGGCATCGTGAGCCGCATCGAGGCGGCGCTCGAGGCGTTGCGGGCGGGTAAGCCGGTCCTCGTCTCGGATGCCGCCGACCGGGAGAACGAGGGCGACGTCATCCTCTCCGCCCAGCACGCGACCGCGGAGTGGATCGCGTGGACCGTCCGGCACACCTCGGGTCTGTTGTGCGCCCCGATGACCGGTGCCCGCGCCGACGCCCTGGACCTGCCGGCGATGGTCGCCGACAACCAGGATCCGAAGCAGACCGCCTACACCGTCACGGTCGACGCCGCGCGGGGCGTCACCACCGGCATCAGTGCCGCGGATCGTGCGACGACCCTGCGTGTGCTCGCCGATCCGACGGCCACCTCGCGCGATCTGATCCGTCCCGGCCACATCCTGCCGTTGCGGGCCCGCCCGGGTGGAGTGCTCGAGCGTCCCGGTCACACCGAAGCCGCCGTCGACCTGTGTGCACTCGCGGGTCTGCCGCAGGTCGGTGTGATCGCCGAACTCGTCTCCGACGACGGATCGATGATGCGCATGCCGGAGATCGAAGCGCTGGGCGCGCAGTACGACCTTCCGGTGCTCACGATCGAGGAGTTGATCCGCTACCGCGCGGCGCATCCGTTTCCGTCACCGGTGGTGCCGTCCGGACGAGTCGTGAGGGCCGACGAGGCATCGATGCCGACCCGGTTCGGAACCTTCCGTGCCGTCGGCTATCTCGACCGCCACACCGGTGCCGATCACATGGCGCTCATCGCCGGACCGCTGGGTGACGCCCCGCTGGTCCGGGTGCATTCGGAGTGCCTGACGGGTGAGTCGTTCGCCTCGCAACGCTGCGAATGCGGCCCCCAGCTGGATACCGCGCTGGAACGGATCGCCCAGGAAGGCGGCGTCCTCGTCTACCTGCGCGGACACGAGGGCCGGGGGATCGGCCTGCTCAAGAAGCTCGCGGCCTACCGACTGCAGGACGGCGGCTTCGACACGGTCGCAGCCAACCTCGAACTCGACGAACCGGCAGACGGACGCGAGTACGGCGGTGCCGCCGCGATACTCCACGATCTCGGCATCGGCTCGGTTCGACTGCTCACCAACAACCCCGCCAAGATCGCCGGGCTCGAGGACAACGGCATCGTCGTCGCAGGGCGGGAGCCGCTGCACGTCGGCGTCGCACCGGCGAACGTGCGGTATCTCGAGACGAAGCGGCGGCGGATGGGGCACATGCTGCCCGCGGCGCAGAACTGAATCGGATCCTCGCTGCACGAACCGAGGTTCGCCCCTGCTGCAGCAGGGGCAAACCCCGTTTCGGCGAGCGAAGTTCGATTTTCGTCGGCGCTACGGAAATTGTTGTGGGAGCGACGGTGCGGGTCCTAGCGTGACCTGCATGCGGACGCAGCAGCGAATCACAGTGCTCGGCGCCGGCGGGCGTGCGGGAAGTGCGATCACGCGAAGGGTGCTCGGGGAGGGGCACCGGGTCACCGCGCTCGTCAGATCGGGTGCCCGTCATCCGTGGCTCGAGGGGAGCGGCGTCACCGTCGTCGAGGGTGACGCGACCGATCCGGCCGACGTGGCGCGAGCCGTCACGGACGCGGACGCGGTGATCAATGCAGTGACGCCCTTCTCCGCCCCGCCGGCGTCGTTCGACGGCTTCGACGAATCCTTCTACGAGCGCGTGATCGGTGCGATCCTCGCAGGCATCCGCTCCGGCGCGGTACGCATCGTGACGGTGGGACTGTCGGCCGATCTGCGGCTGCCGGACGGTCGCGTGGTGGCGGACGATCCCGAACTGTTTCCGCCCGCGCTGCGACCGTTCGCCCGCGCGCACGCCCGGGAGCGACTGGCCCTCGAGGCGGCCTCGTCGACGCCGGACTGGCTGATCGTCGTCCCTCCGGCCGGGCTGTCCGCCGAGGCACGGAGCGACGGATATGTGCTGGCCGAACCGGTCTTCTCGGATGCAGCTCTCTCGTACGACAGCCTCGCCGCAGCGGTCGCCGACGAGGCGGTGCGGCCGACGCGTCGCGGGAGCGCGTTGGTGCTTCCGCGCACGCAGGGATAGGCGTGGATCGATCCTCGCTACACGAACCGAGCTTCGCCCCTGCTGCAGCAGGGGCGAATCCCGGTTGGGCGAGCGAACCCTCATTGCGCACTCGTTCGGCGACTCGATCCTCCTGCGCTCGACCCCGGCGATCACGCCACGGTGACGCTGCGTGCGTCCTACGGTTGTCGGCATGGGCACGCCCGGCCTCGACCAGTGGGTCCTCCACGTCGACCTCGACCAGTTCATCGCCGCGGTCGAGGTGCTGCGCAATCCGGAGTTGGCGGGCCGGCCGGTGGTGGTCGGCGGTCGCGGCGATCCCACCGAGCGCGGAGTGGTCTCGACCGCGTCGTACGAGGCGCGCGAGCACGGGGTCGGGTCGGGGATGCCGCTGCGGATCGCCGCGCGCAAGATCCCCGACGCGGTCTTCCTGCCTGTCGATGCCGACACCTACAACGAGGTATCGCAGGTCGTGATGGACACCCTTCGCGGCTTCGGCACGGTCGTCGACGTGCTCGGCTGGGACGAAGCGTTCATGGGCGTGCAGACCGACGATCCGGAGGCGTTCGCACGCGAGGTGCAGGCCGCGGTGCTCGACGCGACCGGGTTGCACTGTTCCGTCGGGATCGGCGACAACGTCCTGCGCGCGAAGATTGCGACGGGTTTCGGGAAGCCCCGCGGGATCTTCCGGCTGACGCGCGACAACTGGTTCGCAGTGATGGGGGAGCGCTCACCCGATTCGTTGTGGGGCATCGGTTCGCGCACGGTGAAGAAGCTCGATGCCATGGGCATCCGCACCGTCCGCGAGCTGGCTCGGGCTCCGGTCGACGAGATGGCGGCGCGGTTCGGACCCAAGATCGGTCCGTGGCTCGTCGGCCTCGGCGCCGGTGCGGGCTCGACGGAGGTGTCGGCGGAACCGTGGGTGGCGCGGTCACGTAGTCGGGAGACGACCTTCCAGCACAACGTCGGCGACTGGAACGCGATCGTCGGGTGCGTACGCGACCTCGCGGCGCGGGCCGTCGATGACGTCCGCAGTGAAGAACGGGAGGGAGTGCGGGTCGCGCTGAAGATCCGCTACGCGCCCTTCGTCACCCACACCGCGAGCGTCGCTCTTCCGTCGCCCACCACGGATCTCGCGACCGTCACGGAGGCGGCCGTCGGACTGCTCGACCGGTTCGATCACGAACGCGAGGTCCGGCTCGTCGGAGTGCGGGTGGAGATGACGCCACCGGAGAACGGGCGGTCGCTCTAGCGGCTGGCAGACTGGCCCGGTGCGATCGGTGACCAGGACACGGGGACCTCTACGACCACCGGAGGCCGCTGCAGCGGCGGTCTTCGGGACGTTGACCGCTGTGCTGTCGGTCGTCACGGGGCTGATACCTGTCGGTGTCGCCCAGGTGCTCGTCGCGCTCCCCGTCGCCTTCCTCGCGGCCACCGGGCGACTGCGCGCGATCGTCGCCGCGACCGTTGCCGCCGGAGTGGTCGCGCTCGTGGCCGGCGGACCGTTCGCCGTCGCCGCGGTCGTCGTCCTCTCCGGTATCGGAACGCTCGTCGGGTTCGCGCACCGCCGGTGGGGTCACGCCGCGGTGTTCATGGTGCTGGCCGGATCCGTCCCGGCCGGGTTGCTGCTCGCCGCCGCCGTCTGCGGTCTGCTGCTGGTCTTCGACCGGACCCGGGTACTGCTGCTCGAGGCGCTCGAAGCGTCGATGCGCGGGACGATCCGGGCGTTCGAGGCAGCGGGTGCGGGTCAGCAGTTCGTCGACACCTGGGACCGGACCCTCGAGATCATGGTGCGTCTGTGGTGGGTGTGGATCGGTGGCGCAGTGCTCGTCGGAACCGTGGGCACCGCACTGCTGTGCTTCGGGATCTTCCGGGTGGTGGCGCTGCGCAGTACGTGGGCGACCCGATCCGTCGACTGGCCCGAGCAGGACCCCACGGCCGACCCGGATCCGCTGCCCGTCGCCCTGCGCCTGGCCGGCTACCGGTATCCGGGAACCGAGCGCGACGCCCTGTCGGACATCGACCTCACGATCGGAGCCGGGGAGTTCGTCGCGATCGTCGGCGGCAACGGCTCGGGCAAGTCGACACTCGTGCGGCTGCTCGCGGGACTCGAGCCGACCGTCGGCCTGGTCGACCGGCCCGGACCCGTCGGACCGGGACGCCCCGGTGGCACCGCGATGATCCTGCAACATCCCGAGAGCCAGGTGCTCGGTCGCACGGTCGCCGAGGACCTGCGGTGGGGGATCGACGACGTCGACGTCGAGGATCTGCTCGCCCGCGTCGGCCTCGCCGGGATGGAGGACCGCGCCACGGAGGATCTGTCGGGCGGGCAACTGCAGCGACTGGCGCTGGCGGGCGCACTGGCGCGGCGACCCGCGTTGCTCATCGCCGACGAGATCACCGCGATGGTCGACGCGGACAGTCGCGCGGACCTGATCCGATTGCTCTCGGACGTCGCGCGGGACGGTACCGCGGTCGTGCTCGTCACCCACCTCGACGACGAGGCCCGCGCCGCCGACCGCATCGTGCACATCGCCGACGGTCGGATCGTCCCGCAGGTCGCGCCACCGCCCCTGCCGGCGCCGGTCCCGGCGACCGCCCCGTCCTTCCCGCAGCCGGTCCTCGAACTACGCGATGTCACGCACGTCTACGCGGCCGGAACACCCTGGGCGCACACCGCCCTGCGTGAGGTGTCGCTGACGATCTGCCGCGGCGAAGGGGTGCTCGTCGTCGGGGAGAACGGTTCGGGCAAGTCGACGCTCGCGTGGATCGTCGCCGGACTGATGCGTCCCACGCACGGAACGGCCGTCCTGCACGACACCCCGACCGCCGACCTGCACGGGGAAGTGGGCATGGTCTTCCAGCAGGCCCGGCTCCAGTTGCAGCGACCGACCGTCGCGCAGGAGATCTCCGAGGTGGCCGGACTTCCGCACACCGACCGCGGTTACGTCGCCGCCGTCCTGCACCGGGTGGGTCTGCGTCCCGAACTGATCGACCGGCCGATCGATCGGCTCAGCGGCGGAGAGATGCGGCGGGTCGCGATCGCCGCCCAGCTCGCCCGCACCCCGCGGGTGCTCGTGCTCGACGAACCGCTGGCCGGGCTGGACCTGCGGGGCCGCCGCGAAGTGGTGTCGATCCTCGCCCATCTACGGGCGGTCGAGCACGTCACCGTCGTCGTCATCTCCCACGACCTGCACGGCATGGAGGAGGTGTGTTCGCGCACCGTGGTGCTCGCGGACGGACGCATCGTGGAGCAGACGGGAGCGGTGATCGCATGAGTCGCACTCGTACGCGGCAGCGCCGCCCCGTCATCCTGCTGCGGCCGGTACCGCGGGAGACACCCCTGCACCGGGTGTGGGCGGGTACGAAGGTGCTGTCGGCAGCGGCGCTGTCGGTGGCGGTGAGTTTCGCGCCGAGCTGGACCGGGCTCGGAATCCTGCTCGCCGTGCTGGTCGCGGGCGTGCTCGTCGCGCGGATCCCGCGCGGGGTGGTCCCGACGATTCCGTGGTGGGTGTTCGCGGTCCTCGCCGTCGGCCTGGTGCTCAACGCCGCCGGCGGCGGACTCACCGCCTACGTCCGGACGATCCTGCTCGGCGTGGGGCTGCTGGTCCTCGCGTCGCTGGTGGGGTGGACGACGCGGCTGTCCGATCTCGTCGACGCCCTGCCGGTCCTGTTCGCGCCGCTGCGGTTGTTGCGGCTGCCCGTCGACGAATGGGTGACGGTGTGCGCGCTGGCGTTGCGGATGCTGCCGACCGTGCGTGCCGAGATGCGCGTGCTGTTCGCCGCCCGCAAGGTGCGCGGCCGGCCCGGCTTCCGCAATCCGGCGGGATGGTGGCAGGAGGTGATCGACGCCGTCGGCGCGGTGGTGTCGGTGTCGATGCGGCAGATCCGCGATCTCGGCGACGCACTGTCGGTGCGGGGTCCTCGATCGGCGACCCGCCCACCGCTGCGACTGCGGCTCGGGGACATCGTCACGGTGCTGGTCGTGGCGGGTGCATGCACTGCGATCACCGTGTGGGGCTGACCGTCAGTTGCGGTTGTCCGAAGCGGTGTTCTTCGCGCGCGAGCGGATGCGACGGACGAGCCCGTAGGCGATTACCGCGACGACGACGGCGATCACGACGTACTGCAGCACCGAGGCATACGGTTCCACCGCGCTCCAGTTCTCGCCGAGTTGATAGCCGGCCAGCACGAAGATCGAGTTCCAGATCAGACTGCCCGCGGTGGTGAAGGCCAGGAACTGCCAGATCGGCATCTGCGTGACACCCGCGGGGATGGAGATGAGGCTGCGGAAGACCGGCACCATCCGGCCGAAGAAGACGGCCTTGCGTCCGTGCCGCTCGAACCACGCCGTCGAACGGTCGAGGTCGTCGACGTCGACGAGCGGCAACTTCCGCACCGCCCTGCGGATCCGGTCCTCACCCACCCAGCGGCCGATCGAATACAGGCCGAGAGCGCCGACCACCGAACCGAGCGTTGTCCAGAACAGCGCACCGAACAGGGTGAAGCTGCCCAGGCTCGCCGCGAACCCGGCGAGCGGCAGGATGACCTCGCTGGGCAGCGGAGGGAAGAAGTTCTCGAGTGCGATCGCGATGCCGGCACCGACACCGCCGAGGCGGTCCATCAGGTCGAGCGCCCATCCCGCGAGACCGTCGGTGGGGGCTGACTGTGACTCCGCGACACTCATCCACCCGACCCTACCGAGGGGTCGTCGAGCTTTCCGCTCGTGCGGATCGAAACGGTTCCGGTCCGCTCGACCGGAGAGAAGGATGGCGGGGTACTTCGCTCTCCTCCGGAGGGCCGATCCGGAAGGTGAACTCCAGTGACGATCGTTGTCGTCGCGGGCAACCCGAAGCCCGCATCCCGCACTCTGGACGCCGGAGCCCGCCTCGCCACGGCGCTCACCGGACGAGAGCCCGATCACGTTGTGGACGTGATCACACTCGGCGCGGGACTGCTCGGTTGGGGCGACGAGACCGTCGCCGCCGCGGTCGAGACCGTCGCGGCCGCCGATCTCGTGGTGTTCGCGAGTCCCACCTTCAAGGCCACCTACACCGGCGTCCTCAAGTTGTTCCTCGACCAGTTCGCCACCGGTGACGGGTTGCGCGACGTCGTCGCGGTGCCGCTCATGCTCGGCGCAGGTCCTGCGCACGCGCTGGCACCCGACCTGCTGCTCAAGCCCGTCCTGGTGGAACTGGGCGCCACGACCCCGGCGCCCGGCCTGTATCTTCACGATTCGACCTACACAACCGATACCCGTATCGCGGACTACGCCGAACGCTGGTCGCCGGTGCTGTCCGCCGCACTCCGAAACGAGGCCGCCTCATGACCACTCTCGACGGACCGTCTCTGCGTCAGGCATTTGCGCACGTCCCCTCGGGCGTCGTCGCGATCTGCGCGGAGGTGGACGGGGAGCGGATCGGGATGGCGGCGAGCACCTTCGTGCCGGTCTCGCTCGACCCGCCGCTCGTCTCGTTCTGCGTGCAGAACACCTCGACCACCTGGCCGCGACTGTCGTCGCTCCCGCACCTGGGCATCAGCGTGCTCAGCGAGGAGCACGACGGTGCCGCGCGGGTGCTCGCCGCGAAGAACGGCGACCGCTTCGCCGGTATCGACATCGAGAGCCGTGAGGGCGGCGCGCTGTTCGTGTCCGGCACGAGCGTGCGCATGGACGTGACGGTGGAGCAGGAGGTTCCGGCGGGCGATCACGCGATCGTCGTGCTGCGCATCAACGAACTGCTCACCGACGCCGACGTCGAACCCATCGTGTTCCACCGCAGCTCGTTCCGTCGCCTGCTCGCATCCTGACCCGCACACGAACGATTTCGGTGGTTCCACCCCCGCTCAGCGGGGCCGGGACCACCGAAATCGTGTTCACTCCTCGCGTTCGAACGTCACGAGTATTCCCTCGACGCCGCCGGGACCGACCCGTCCCTTGATGTCGGCGGAGGTGATGGCCTTCAGACGCCACCCGGCGCGGGCGTGGTCGTTGAGGATCTTCTCGAGTTTGTCGCCGGACATCTTGCCGCCGAACATGCCTTCGCGGATCTCGACCACCTTGTACGAGTACATCGGCCCACAGTACGGCCGAACGCCGGAATCCCGTCGGAATCCCCGGTCGTATACGACACTGGGAGACGGGGCTTTCGAAATCCGGAGGCAGCAGTGGAGACGATGCCGGACCGTCGGACTCTCGAATCCGCCGTTGCGTCGGCGGGCCGCGCGCCGTCGCTGCACAACAGTCAGCCGTGGCGGTGGGTTCTGGACGCGGACGGGCTCACGCTGTTCAGCGACAACGATCGCATCCTGCCGGCCACCGATCCGTCCGGTCGCCAGATGTTGCTGTCCTGCGGAGCGGTGCTGCACCATCTTCGGACGGCATTGATCGCCCGACACTGGGCGACGGAGGTCGAGCGGATGCCCGACCCGACGAATCGTCGCTGTCTCGCGACCCTGCGCTTCCACCGGACCGACGCGGTATCAGACATCGACCTCCGGATGGCAGAGGCGATCGGTCACCGGCGTACCGAACGGTTGCCGATGGAGGCTCCACCGCAGTGGGAGCAGACCGAGAGCGCTCTGCAGACGCTCGTCGAGTCCACCGGTGTCCACCTGAGCGCGATCGCCGAACACGAGCGACCTGCACTGGAAGAGTTGTCCCGTCGCATCGGTGGTGAGCGTCGCTCCGATGCGGCCTACCAGACGGAACTTTCCTGGTGGGCCGGGCACGGGATGTACCCGGACGGAATACCTCCCGACGCACTCCCTCCGGGGCAACGCACGGTGGCGACCGAACGGGAGTTCCCTCCCGGCAGCGCGACCGGCGACTCGGCCGAAGCCGAGGACCGGGCCGCAATACTTCTGTTGTCGACCACGACGGACACGCGGCTCGACTGGCTGCGGAGCGGTGAGGCCCTGTCGGCCGTGCTTCTCGCGTGCACCGCCCGCGGGCTGGCCACGTGCTCCGTCACGCATCTGACGGAGTCGGAATCCGCACGAGTGTTCCTGCGTGACACAGCCCGGATCGAGGGTGCGCCGCAAGCGATGATCCGGGTCGGTGTCCGCTCGGGGCCGGTTCCGGATGCGGCGACGCCGCGCCGTCCGATCTCCGAGATTCTGTTCCGGACGCATCCCTGACAGGAACTTCGGTGGTTCCGACTGCGCTCAGCGACGTCGAGGACACCCGAATCGACTACGAAACGGGCACCTGCGAGAACAGTCCGGCCGGCCGCGACAGCCCGTAGTGGTCGCGGAGCGTGGTCCCTTCGTACTCGGCGCGGAACACTCCACGACGTTGCAGGATCGGTACGACCTCGTCGACGAAGACCTCGAACGAGCCGGGCAGATAGGGCGGCATGATGTTGAAACCGTCTGCGGCACCCGCCTCGAACCACGCGACGATGCGATCGGCGACATGCTCCGGTGTGCCGACGACCGTGCCGTGACCGCGGGCCCCGGCGAGGCGGTGCAGGAGCTCGCGCAGTGTCAGGCCGGGATCGCGCTCGACGAGGTCGAAGATGATGCGTGATCGGCTCTGCGCTCCCTGCACGTCCTCGGGGCGGGGCAGAGCGTACAGCGGCACCGGGCCGTCCAGCGGGAAGCCCGACAGGTCGACGTCGTCGAACCTCGCAGACAGGTGTGCCAGTCCGACCTCGGGGATCGACAGGTCGGCGAGATCCTGTTCGATGCGTCGCGCCTCGGCCTCGGTGGACGCCACGATCGGGGAGAGGCCGGGCAGGATCTTGACCGCCTCGGGATCGCGGCCGAATTCGGCGGCCTGCTGCTTGACGTCGCGGTAGAACAGGCGCGCATCGTCCAGGTCGACCTGCGCGGTGAAGATGGCTTCGGCGTAACGCGCCGCGAATGCGCGGCCGTCCGCTGAGGATCCGGCCTGGACCAGTACGGGTCGGCCCTGTGGGGAACGTGCGGCGTCGAGGGGTCCACGCACCCGGAAGTGTGCGCCCGCGTGGTCGATCCGGTGCACCCTGCGCGCATCGGCGTATACCCCGGTGTCGCGATCGAGCACGACCGCGTCGTCCTCCCAGCTGTCCCACAATGCCGTTGCGACGTCGAGGAATTCGGCGGCGCGGGCGTAGCGCTCCGAGTGGCCGGGTCGGCCGTCGACACCGAAGTTGTAGGCGGCGGCGGACGACCAGGACGTGACGATGTTCCACCCCGCACGTCCACGGCTGATGTGGTCGAGCGAAGCGAACTGGCGCGCAAGGTTGTACGGCTCGGTGTAGGTCGTCGAGACCGTGCCGATGAGCCCGATCCGTTCGGTCGCCAGGGCCAGCGCGGACAGCAGCGTCAGCGGTTCGAAACTGCTCTGGGCCACCCGGTCGTAGTGACGACCCACGGCCGGGACGTCCGCGAAGAAGATCGAGTCGAACTTCCCGCGCTCGGCCGTCTGCGCAATCTCACGGAAGTAGTGGACGTCGTCAACCCGTTCGGGTGCCGTGCCGGGCAGACGCCAGGACGCCTCGTGATGACCGGCGCCGGTGATGAACACGTTGAGATGGAGCTGAGAGGGCAAGGTGGACACCTTCCGAAGTCCCGACAGGAATCCGTTCCAGTGCAGTCCATTTCCGGCGAGGAACGAACCGTTGCGATCACCGTGATTCCTGGGGCACCCGCCGAGGCGGCCGATTGCGATCACCTCGATCACAAGGGTGGCTCGGCCGTGCGGGCACTCCTTACTGTCGGCGACCATGACGAGCAATCACACGCTTCGACGTCGGGTCGGGGTGAGCTGATCGTGGCAACCATCCTCGACAAGGCGCGCAGGACGACACCGGATGTCGCGGACACGCCCGAGACGACCGGGGCATCGGGACTGATCGATCCCACCGCGATCAGCCGGAAGACCCGCAGTTCGTCCCGCGTTCCGCGTTCGGCCCAGCGGCTGCTCGGGCCGGTCCTGCTCGTCGTGGCCTGGCAACTCACCGCGTCCAGCGGCCTGTCCGGCGAGAACGTCCTTCCCCGGCCTCTGTCGGTGCTCACCGCGGCGTGGCGACTGATCGCCAACGGGGAACTGCAGGAACACATGACGATCAGCCTGCTGCGGGTCGGCAACGGCCTGCTCATCGGCATCGTGCTCGGCCTGGTCCTCGCGCTGGTCTCGGGACTGTCGCGGGTCGGTGAGAACTTCGTCGACGCCAACATGGAAATCCTGCGCGCCGTACCGAATTTCGCGCTCGTTCCGCTGCTCATCGTGTGGTTCGGTATCAGTGAGACCCCGAAGGTCCTGCTCATCACGCTCGCCGTGGCCGTCTCGATCTACATCAACACGTTCTCCGCGATCCGGAGCGTGGATGCCGGACTCGTCGAAGCGGCACGATCGTTCGGTGTCCAGCGCCGCGAACTGATCCGTCGGGTCATCCTCCCTGGCGCGCTGCCCGGCTTCCTCATCGGCCTGCGGCTCGCCCTGACCGGTGCGTGGTTGTCGCTGATCTTCGCCGAGACCATCAACGCCAAACGTGGTCTGGGACGGATGATGAGCGACGCGCGCGAATACTTTCAGCTCGACGTGGTCTTCGTCCTGATCGCCGTCTACGCGATCCTCGGTCTGCTCTCGATCTTCATCGTGCGCGCCCTCGAAGCTCGCCTGCTCACGTGGAGGAGGTCGTTCGATGGCAACTGATGTGACCGAACGGACCGCGCTCGATTCCGTCGTCGTCGCCCGCGGTGTGCGGCGCGTGTTCGGCGAGCAGGTGGTGCTCGACGGCCTCGATCTCGACATCGCCCCCGGAGAATTCGTCGCGCTGCTCGGCCGGAGCGGCTCCGGCAAGTCCACCTTCCTGCGGGCGCTGGGAGCGCTGGACCCCGACGTCGAGGGGTATCTCCGGGTGCCGGCGAAACAGGCCATCGTCTTCCAGGACCCCCGGCTGCTGCCGTGGCAGAAGGTGCTGACGAACGTCAACATCGGACGACCGGACAACGCCCGCACCCGGGCCGAGGCGCTCGACGCGCTCGCCGAGGTCGAACTCGAGAGCAAGGCGAAGGTCTGGCCGCGGACGTTGTCCGGGGGAGAGGCGCAGCGGGTCGCCCTCGCCCGGGCACTCGTCCGCGAACCGCAACTGCTGCTGCTCGACGAACCTTTCGGCGCTCTCGACGCACTCACCCGGATCCGCATGCACGGACTGCTCGAGAAGCTGGTGGCCAAGCACCGGCCCGCGGTGCTCCTCGTGACCCACGACGTCGACGAGGCGATCCTGCTCGCGGATCGCGTCATCGTCCTCACCGACGGGGTGATCTCCCTGTCGTCGCAGGTCGAGGTGCCGCGCCCGAGGGGGCGCGACTCCCGCGAGTTCGTCGCCCTGCGACGCCGCCTGCTCACCGAACTCGGTGTCGGCGACCAGCCCGACGCGCGCTGAGCGTGCTGTGTCCCGCGCGCTGAGCGCGGCCCGTGTTCCCCCTACGTCCGGACAGCAGGTCCGGACGCCTCCCGAGAAGGATCGACTGTGTTTCGTAGTGTTCGCTCGCGATGGCTCGTGGTGCCGTCGCTCGCAGTGCTGTTCGCGGCATCCGCGTGCGGCCTCGGCGGTGCCGACGGGCAGGAAGCCCTCGCCGAGGCCACCATCGCGCATACCGGCGACGACATCCCCGACGGTGTGAAGCTCGTCGTCGCCGAGCAGAACGCGACCCGCTCGCAACCCCTCTACCTCTCCGGGGCGGGGGAGGATCTGCCGTACGACCTCGAGTTCGCCGATTTCAGCGGTGGTCCGGCCGTGATCGAGGCGTTGCGCTCCGGTGCCGCCGACATCGGTGCCCTGGGTGAAGCACCCATCCCGATCGCGGTCGCGAACGGGATCACCGACATCGTCGCGATCGCACTGGAAGCGAATCCCGGCAGCAGTGGCGGTTACTTCCTGGTGGCGCAGCCGGGTAGCGACATCGAGACGGTGGCCGACCTGAAGGGCAAGAAGGTCGCGTACCCGCCCGGAACGGGCCGGCACATGATCGTCGCGGGCCTGCTGGCGAAGGCAGGACTCGACCCGAAGACCGACATCGACGCGGTCGAACTGGCCGGCGCGGAGGTCGCTCCGACCTTCTCCTCCGGAGCCGTGGACGCCGCGATCCTCACCGGCGTGCAGTACTACAAGGTGGGCTCACCGCCCATCCTCGGCGACGGCACGGGGATCAACACCGGCATCAACACCCTGATCGTGCGGAAGCAGACCCTCGAGGATCCTGCGAAGGCCGCAGCGATCGGCGACTACGTCGGACGCTCGGTCGCCGCGAACAACTGGATCGCCTCGCATCCCGACGAGTGGGTGGAGGCGTATCACGTGGGCACTCAGGGGATGACACCCGAGGAAGGCCGCGAACTGCTCGACCACACGGGCAGCGGACGGTTCTACCCGATCGACGAGAAGTCGATCGCGCTGTTCCAGAGCGTCGCGGACGGGCTCTACGAGACCGGCACCATGACCGTTCCCGTCGACGTCTCGCCATACGTGGACGGCCGCTACAACGACATCGTCGTCGCGCAGAACGAGGCCGATGACAGCGTTCCGGATCCGCTTCCCTGATCCGACCCGTCACCGATGTCCCACCCATAGAAGATGTTCAACCGATAGAAGGAGCAGTCCCATGACCCAGGCCGCCACCCGCCTCGACGTCGTCCCCCAGTCCGGCCATGCCGGAGCAGAGATCCGCGGCGTCGACCTGACCCGCGAACTCGCCGAGGACGAGATCACCACCATCCGAGAGGCGCTGCTGAAGTGGAAGGTTGTGTTCTTCCGCGACCAGTTCCTCGACCACGACCAGCATCTGCGGTTCTCGTCGTACTTCGGGAAGCCGACCCCGGCGCATCCGCTGTTCGACTCGATTCCCGACCCGGACCACCCCACGATCTACCCGATCTTCCGCGACCGGTTCAAGGCGCGCATCGCGAACAGCAGCGGCTACGACAAGGTGCGCTGGCACGCCGACGTCACGGCGGCGGTCAACCCGCCGTTCGCGTCGATCCTGCGCGCCGAGACCCTCCCGCCCTACGGCGGCGACACCCAGTGGTCGAACGCGGTGGCGGCGTACAACGGTCTGTCGGCGCCCGTGCAGCGACTCGCCGACGAACTGCGTGCGGTGCACCGCTTCACTCCGGGTGACGGTGCGAAGCCGACCGAGGACTACCTGCGTCGCGTCGAGCGTCGCCCGTTGGTGAGTGAGCATCCGGTCGTGCGGGTGCACCCGGAGACGGGGGAGAAGGCGCTGTACGTCAACCCCGGCTTCACGCAGTACATCTCGGGGGTCTCGCCGCACGAGAGCCGGCGTCTGCTCGGGTTGTTCTTCGAGGAACTCGGCCGTCCCGAGTACACGGTCCGCTTCAAGTGGGAGCCGGGATCGATCGCATTCTGGGACAACCGATCCGCCGTGCATCTCGCCCCGAGCGATCTCGTCACCGAACACGATCGGCGCCTGTACCGCATCACTCTCGAAGGTGACGTGCCGGTCGGACCGGACGGACGCGAATCCGTCGCGCTCGAGGGCGAACCGTTCGAGGCAGTCTGAACCGCGTGACCGAACGGACGGAGCCCGGACCCGGGCTCCGTCCGTTCTTCCTGTCGCTGTTCGTCCCGTCGGCGATCTTCGGTCTGGGCACCGGTGCCGGTGCTCCCATGATGGCGCTGTTCGCCCGCGAACTCGGCGCGTCCGTGCCGGTCGCGGGACTGATCGTCGCGCTGGTCGCATTCGGGGCGGTCCTCGGCGACCTGCCGTCGGGCACGGTGGTCGCGCGTTTCGGGGAACGTCGCGCGATCGTCCTCGGATCGGCGCTCGGTGCGACCGGCGTGCTCGTGTCGTTGTCGGCGCCCACCCCGGCGGTGCTCGCGGTGGGCGCGACACTCACCGGTTTCGCGAACGCGGTGTGGGGGCTCGCGCGGCAGAGCTATCTCGCCGGTGCCCTGCCGTTGCACATGCGCGCCCGTGGCATCTCTGCGAACGCCGCTATGAGCAGGGCGGGTGTGTTCGTCGGTCCGTTCGTCGGTGCCGGTGCGGTGCACCTGACGGGCGTGAGCGGAGGGCTGATCGTCCAGGTCGTCGCGATCGTCGTCTCCGGGGCGCTCGTCGTGAATGCCGCTGTGCCGGAACCGGACAGGTCGGAGCGGCGCAGCGGCGGCGTGATCGCGGTGGCGGCCCCCCACCGGACGGTCCTCGGGACGCTGGGTGTCGGTGCGATGCTCGTCGGCGCGTCGCGCGCCTCACGCGACGCGGTGCTGCCGTTGTGGGCCGATCACATCGGGGTGGCGCCGGCGACCGTCTCGTTGATCTTCGGCGTTGCGGCGGCAGTGGACGTGGCGCTGGCCTACCCGGCCGGAGTTCTGATGGACCGCTACGGCCGCCGGGTGACGGCCGTACCGGCGCTGCTGCTGTTCGGCACGGCCTTCCTGATCCTGCCGCTGTCGCAGCAGCTGTGGTGGCTCGTGGTGGTCGCGGTGGTGCTCGGGACGGCGAACGGTATGAGCAACGGCATCGTCATGACGCTCGGCGCCGACGTCTCACCACCGCACGCGCGTGCCGAGTTCCTGGCTGCGTGGCGACTGACCTACGACACCGGATCGTTCGCGGGACCACTCGTCGTCGGAGCGGTGGCCACCGTGTCGCTCGCCGGTGGTGCCACCGCGATCGGGGCACTCGCCCTCGTCGGTGCCGGAGTGATGTACCGGTACATCCCGCGATACGTGCCGGTGCCCGTCGCGGTGCCACAGGATCAGCGCGCGGCGCCGTAGAAGCGGGAGACCCGCACACGCAGCAGCAACCTGCGATCGGCGACCATCGCGGCCCGGAAGTCGTCCCAGTCCGGATGCTCGCCCTGCACCGCTCGATACAACTCGACGAGCTGCTCGACGGTGTCGTCGTGGGGGTCCGCGGCCACCGGTGTCAGTTCGGCCTCGCCCTCCGCGACGGCGTAGGACCACTTGTCGTCGGAGTCGACGAACAGGCTCACGCGCGGGTCTCGGCGCATGTTCTGGGTCTTCGCCCGATCGTCGGTGACGGAGACGGAGAACGTGCGGGTCGCGGGCTCGTACCGGTAGGTGATGTTCGACAACTGGGGTCGCCCGTCGCGTTTGATCGTCGCGAGCACGGCGACACCGGTGGGAGGGAACAGGGCTTCGAGTGCGCTCTCGTCGGCCGGCATGGCGCCCAGACTACGGCCGACCGTGCAGAATCGGGGCGGGTATCGAGCCGAGCACGAAGGGCAGACATGCTGGACTACGCGCGTTACTGCGGAGAGATCGTCGAACAGACGGAACTGCTGGTGGACTCACTGGCCGGGCAGGACATGACCACACCGGTGCCGTCGTGCCCGGGATGGAATGTCGGTCAGCTCGCTCGACACATCGGCTACGGCCACCGCTGGGCGAGCGAGGCGGTCCGCGGTGAAGGGGCGATGCCGCGCACCGACCGCGCGATGCGGGAACTGGCGGACTACGTCGACGAGGATCCGGACGAGCTGATCCCGTGGTTGCGGGAAGGAGCGCGCGAACTCGAGGCCGCGCTTCGGGAGGTCGGCCCGGACATGCGGGTGTGGACGCCGATCCCGGGCGGCAAGAAGACACCGGAGTTCTTCGCCCGACGTTTCGCCCACGAGACCGTGGTGCATCGTGCCGACGCCGTGGTCGCGTTGGGAGCGGACTTCGAGGCGGCTCACGATCTCGCCGTGGACTGCGTGGACGAATGGCTCGACCTGGCGGTGGTCACCTGGCCGCGGCGCGATGTGGAACGGCACCGCGCGCTGCACGGCCCCGACCGGACACTGCACTTCCACGCGACGGACACCTCGGCGGAGTGGGTCGTGGACCTGACCGGCGAGGACTTCGCGTGGCGGCATGCCCACGAGAAGAGTGCCGTGGCGGTACGCGGACCGCTGACGGAACTGCTGTTGGTGCTCTACCGTCGGCGCGCCGTGGACGCAGCCGACGTGGAGGTCTTCGGCGACACCGGGTTTCTGGCGTCCTGGCTCGACGTCAGTCCCTTCGGCTAGCCGAAGGCAGAACGCACAGCGAGTGGCCGCACCGCGACGGCGAGACGGCCACCCGCCTGTGAGTCAGACCGACAGGCGCGAGGCCGAGTACGCGTGGCGGATCGCGTCGAGTGCGCTGGTGCAAGGAATGTGCGCTTCCTGCAGCGAATGGATCACCTCGGCGATCGGTCCGGACTGCTCCAAGGCGCTGCCGGCGGCGACGGCCCAGGCGACTTCGCCGGGTTCGAAGGTCCGGGTGGGCTTCCATCCTCGCTGGGGAGCGAGTTCGCGCAGTGTGCTCCAGTGCGCGACCTCGTCCGCATCCGGACGTCCGATGAAAAGTAGGCGGTCGTGTCCCACGATGAACCCCTTCGTCCTGCTTTGGTGCTTCGACAGGTAGGTCGTTTGCACTGTGTGCTTCGTTACATTTACCTGATCGAGAAGCGTCGCAGGTTTGTGACGTTCCACTATGTGGTACATCCGCCCGAATTCGGGAAACCGCATCCGGCGAGGGCGGTCAGCCACCGCCGTAACGAGCCGCGAACGCGCCCGGCGTCATACCCACGACCCTGGCGAAATCCCGTACGAAATGCGGCTGGTCGGCGTAACCGAGGACGGCGGCGACCTCCGACAGCGAGCCGGGCCCCTCGCGCAGGCGCCCGGCGGCCTCCTGCAGTCGCCGCCGCTGGATCAGCCACTTCGGGGTCAGCCCGATCCGTCGCTGGACCAGGCGTTGCAGCGCGCGCTCACCGAGACCGAACTCCGCCCGCACCTGCTCGACCCGCAGAACGTCGGAGTTCCCCTCGACGAATGCCACCACCCGGTTGACGAGCCGCCCCTCCTCGTCGATCGGAAGATAGGCGCGCAGCACGTCGTCGAACGCCTCCGTCGCGGCGCGGTGCGACTCGCGAGAGTCCGGGTCGTGCGCCATCGCCTCGCGTACCTGCGTGATCAGACGCGCACCGGCGTCGCCGAGGACATCGGTGAGGTCGACGGCCCGGTCGGTGAACACCGCGAGCGAGGTGCCGGTGATCAGAGCACCGGCCGCCGGACTGAGCATGGACCCGACCGCCCAGCCCTCACCGGTGAGGGTGACCGTGGACAGTCCGTGTTCGACACCGTAGAAGCGCGCGTAGTCGTGCGCGACCACCAGTTGGCAGACGGGATAGCGCAGCACCCGCTGGGGTGCCTCCCGGCCGGCCGGCACCGACCACACGGGAATCCAGTACCGCTGCATCAGACCCGTGAGGTCGGGCGCGGCGGGATAACGGTGCATGGTGTGCGAGGCATCGCGCGGATCCTTCAGGTGGGCACGTTCGGTGTCGTCGCGACCGCCGACGCGTTCGGTGTCGTCGCGACCGCCGACGCGGTCGGTGCCATCGCTACCGCCGAAAAGGTGCGACCCCGGGTCGCCGCCGTCGGGTTTCATCAATACCTCACGCTCGCCGGTCGTCAGTATCGAGTCATGAATACAACAGCACTGCGACACGCAGAGGCCGACCAGCCGCTCACCGACGTGATCTCGTCGCTTCGCGACACCGACTGGGATGCGCAGTCGCCGTGTGAGGGGTGGACGGCGCGCGACGTTCTGGCCCACGTCATCGACACGCAGCGGGACTTCTTCGCCGGACGCGGTGTCGAGATGGGCGAGCGGTCCGACACCGACCGTCCTGTCGAGGCGTGGAGGACGCACACGGCACGGATCGCCGAGATCCTCGCGGACGACTCCTTCGTCTCGAAGACATACGACGGATACTTCGGGCCGACCACGGTGGGTGCGACGTTCGAGCAGTTCTACATCTGGGACATGCTCGTGCACCGCTGGGACATCGCGCGCAGCGCCGGGATCGATGCGACCTTCTCGGACGCCGAACTCGACCGGATGGAGGCCGGCGCCGACAGTTTCGGCGACGCGCTCTACATGGACGGTGTCTGCGCTCCGGCCGTGCCGGCTCCCGAGGACGCGGACCGTACGACCCGGCTCCTCGCGAAGATGGGGCGCCGCACGGCCGCGTCGATCGGTTAGGCCGCGTTATCGTCGGTCGTATGAGCGAAACGATCCGCGTCGCGGATTACGTGCGCGAGGCGATCGCGGCCGGGCGGCCGGTCGTGGCGCTCGAATCGACGATCTTCACGCACGGCCTCACCCGGCCACGCAACGTCGAGGTCGCGCTCGACGCCGAGCAACGTCTGCGCGATTCCGGGGTGTTGCCCGCGACCATCGGGGTCGTCGACGGGACCCCGACGGTGGGTCTGTCGGAACAGCAGATCCGCATGCTCGGCGCGGAGGACGTCCCGGTCGTCAAACTCGGTATCCGCGACCTGCCGGTCGCAGCGGCCAAGCAGCTGCACGGCGGGACGACGGTGTCGGCGACGGCGCTGCTCGCGCATCGTGCCGGGATCGACGTGTTCGCCACGGGTGGGCTCGGCGGCGTGCACCGGGGGGCTGCGTCGACCTTCGACGAGAGCGCGGATCTCGTTGCCCTGGCGACACTTCCGATCGTGGTGGTGTGCGGCGGCGTCAAGTCCGTCCTCGACATCCCCGCCACGCTCGAACGGCTCGAGACGCTCGGGGTGATCGTGGTCGGATACCGGACCACCCGTTTTCCCGGCTTCTACGTGCGCGACAGCGGCTGCGATGTCGACGAGGTGGAGTCGGCGCAGCAGACCGCGGAGATGGCGCGGGCGCGGGACGGGCTGGGCCTGCGGTCGGCGGTGCTCGTCGGGAATCCGGTGGCGGCCGAGGCGCAGATCGATCCGGAACTGCACGACCGCGTGCTCGCCGAGGCCGAACGCGCGGCCGTGGAGGCCGGGACGCGCGGGAAGGCGATCACCCCGTTCCTGCTCGACCACATGCACCGGGCCACCGAGGGGCGCTCGCTCGAGACGAATGTCGCGGTCTACCGTGGGAACGTCGCGGTCGCTGCGGAGATCGCGCACGCGCTGGCGTCCTGATTCCTCACTGCAGGAGGAAGGCGGCGGTGGACGACGGCAGGGGAGTGCTGCGCCGGCGGTAGATCTCGGCGGGCCGGCCCGTGCCCTCCCTGCGCAGTTCGCCGGTGGGTTCGAGGCCGTGCAGCAGGTGTCTGCGGAAGGTGTCCTTGGGATAGCTGCGGGCATAGACGGTTTCGTACAGCAGCCGCAGGTCGAGCACGGTGAACTGCTCGCCGAGGAAGTTGCCGGGGTCGACCTCGGCGGAGTACCGGCGTCGCAGGTCGGCGACGGCCAGGTCGACGATCTCGGCATGGTCGAAGGCGAGGTCGGCGGTCTCGGTGGTCGGCACGAGATGCGCCTCGGCGGGGATCTCGGCGACCGGCACCGCGGCGCCGTGGGCCATCGACAGCACCCACCCGCGGTCGTCGCGCTCGGGATCGTCGAGCATGGCCAGCTGGTAGAAGTCCACGCCCGTGAGTCCGGCCTTGTCGCGCAGGGCGCGTTCGGCGGCCTCGGCGAGTCGCTCGCCGGGGTGCAGGAAGGTGCCCGGGAGGGCGAAGGTGCCGTCGGGACGTTCGACGACCAGAACTTTCAGTACTTCGTCGACGGTGAGGACCGCGACGTCCACGGCCACCGAGGGGCGCGGGTAGTCGGTGAGCGACCTGCCGGTCGAGTCGGTCGGTGTGCCCATGGTGGACATTCAATCATTGATGCGCTAACTTTAGCGCAGACTTGATCGAATAGAGGGGTTCATGGAAACGACCGCAGCGCAGAACGACCGGGCCGCCGGAGTCCTGCTCGCCACCGCAGCAGGCGACGCACTCGGGGCCGGATACGAATTCACCTATCCGACGGACGCCACGCCCATCGACATGATCGGCGGCGGTCTCGGGCCGTTCGCGCCCGGTGAGTGGACCGACGACACCTCCATGGCCCTCGCCATCGCCGAGGTCTCGGCGACCGGCGTCGACATCGGTGAGGGCGCCGGACTCGACGCGGTCGCGGCGCAGTTCCTCCGCTGGTACGCCACGAACCCCAAGGACATCGGCAACCAGACGCGTGCCGTCCTGCGCGAGGCGGGCCCCACCGCCGCCACCATGACGGCGCGCGCCCGCAGCCTCCCGGGGCGCACCGGCGGCAACGGATCGCTCATGCGCACCGCACCCGTCGGGCTCGCCTTCCTCGACGACGCCGAGCGGTGTCTGGCCGCGGCACATGCGATCAGCAGCCTCACCCACGCGGACGAGCAGGCATCCGAAGCGTGCCGGCTGTGGTCGTTCGCGATCCGTCACGCAGTCCTCCACGGCACCTTCGACGGGGTGCGGGTCGCCCTGGCCCACCTGTCGCAGCCCGCCGCACAGCGGTGGACGGCGCTGCTCGACGAGGCCGAGACCGCGCCGAGTCCGCGCGTGTTCGACAACAACGGCTGGGTCGTCCATGCCCTGCAGGCCGCGTGGTGGGCGATCACGCACGCCCGCACCGACGGCCCCGGACACCTGCCGGAGGCACTCGAACTCGCCGTGCGCGCCGGCAACGACACCGACACGGTCGCGGCCATCGCGGGCGGGCTGCTCGGCGACCGGTGGGGTGCCTCCGCGGTGCCCGAGCGGTGGCGTCGCATGCTGCACGGATGGCCGGGCTACCGCGCGGACGACCTCGAGCGCCTCGGACTGCTCACCGCGCGGAAGGGCTCCGGCGAGCGCGAGACGGGACTGCGGGTCGTCGAGAGTTGAGACTCCCCGAGATCCGCCGGATGCCTCCGCTCGCGGCTGTGATGCGGTAGACACGAGGCGTCGGCCGGATACTCGAGGAGGGATCGCACGTGGCTTCCATCGCACTTCCACGCATCATGCGCGTCGGCGGGGGCGCCGTCGACGAGGTCGGGGAGGTCGTCGCCGGACTCGGACTCGCCCGGCCCCTGGTGGTGACCGACAAGTTCCTGGTCGGCACGGGTGCGGTGGACCGGATGGTCGCGCAGCTCGAGGCCGCCGGACTGCACCCCGCGGTCTTCGCCGAGACCGTGCCCGACCCCACCACAGCCTCGCTCGAAGCGGGTGTCGCGGCGGTCGCCGAGCACGACGCCGACTGCGTGATCGGGTTCGGTGGGGGAAGCCCGATGGACACGGCCAAGGCGCTCGGGCTGCTCGCCCGGCAGGGGCGGCCACATGCGCGACTACAAGGCGCCGCGCGACAACATCGGCCCGGCGCTACCGGTGATCGCTGTGCCCACCACGGCGGGAAGCGGCTCGGAGGCAACCCAGTTCACGGTCATCAGCGACAGTGAGACCGACGAGAAGATGCTGTGCCCGGGTCTGGCCTTCCTGCCGGTCGCCGCGATCGTCGACTACCGGCTCACCCTGACGATGCCCCCGCGCCTGACCGCGGACACCGGCGTGGATGCACTCACCCACGCCATCGAGGCCTATGTCAGCAGGAAGGCGAACCCGTTCTCCGACAGCCTCGCGCTGGTCGCGATCGGCACCATCGGACAGGTGCTGCGACGCGTCTACGCGGACGGGCAGGATGCCGAGGCGCGGGAGCGGATGATGCTGGCCGCCACGCAGGCGGGGATCGCGTTCTCCAACTCCAGCGTCGCGTTGGTGCACGGCATGAGCCGGCCGATCGGCGCGCACTTCCACGTCGCGCACGGACTGTCGAACGCGATGCTGTTCCCCGCGGTCACCGAGTTCTCGGTGGACGCGGCCGAGTCCCGCTATGCCGACTGTGCCCGCGCCCTCGGCGCGGCTTCGGCGGACGCCTCGGATGCGACCGCCGCCGCCGACCTGGTCGTCGCGCTGAAGGAACTGTGCCGCGACGTGGAGGTGCCGACTCCGAAGTCGTACGGCATCGACAGGCAGACCTGGGACGAGAGGGTTCCGGTCATGGCCGAGCAGGCGCTGGCGTCGGGATCCCCGAACAACAACCCGAGGATCCCGACGGCCGACGAGATCCGCGAACTCTACGGGCGGATCTACGCGTGAGGACGGCTCATTCGGGGGCCTGATCGTCGGGTTCTACCTTCTCCGTCTTCACCCGGTCCGCGACATTGCCGGGCGCACCCTCCTCCTCGCGTTCCTTCTCGACCTTCTGTTCGAGCTTGTCGACGAGATGCTTGATCTTCTGGCCGGTGAGGTCGTCGTTGTCCTCGGGGCGGCCCGAGCCGTGCTTGGGGGCGTTGTCCATCGACGTCCGTCCTTCGTTCGTAGGGTGCAGGGGAGCGGTACCCGAGCGCCGGAACGGTCAAACGGGCAAACGGTTCTGCTCACGCCGATCACCACCCTGTACGGGCACGCCGAACCGGGCCATCATCGGGGCGGCCTGTCCGACGACGAAGGGGGACGAGGATGACCGTCACCGAGGAATTCCTGAAGAACAACGAGACCTACGCGGCCGGCTTCTCCGGCCCGCTGCCGCTTCCGCCCAGCAAACACATCGCGATCGTGGCGTGCATGGACGCCCGGCTCGACGTGTACCGGGCGCTCGGCATCGAGGAGGGCCAGGCCCACGTGATCCGCAACGCCGGCGGAGCCGTGACCGACGACGTGATCCGTTCGCTCACCATCAGTCAGCGACTGCTCGGCACCACCGAGATCGTGCTGGTCCACCACACCGACTGCGGCATGCTGACCTTCACCGACGACGAGTTCACGCGCGCGGTGCAGGACGAGATCGGTATCCGCCCGGCCTGGGCACCGGAGTCCTTCCGCGACCCGCACGAGGACGTGCGCCAGTCGCTGCGCCGCATCGAGACGAGCCCGTTCGTCACGAAGACCAGCTCGCTGCGCGGGTTCGTCTTCGACGTGGCAACCGGCAAACTCGAGGAGACCGTGCCCGCCGCCTAGTTCAGAGCGGGAGTTCGGTCTCCTGCAGGCCGGGCGGAAGGCTACGGCGCCGGAACCATTCGACACCGAAGGCGGCGCGCAGGTGTTCCTCGGGCATGTTCAGCATCGGCCCGAAGTCGCCGATCTGCGACTCGTAGCCGACCATCGCCGCACGTTTGGCACCCAGCGCCTCCGACACGTCCACCGCGGTGGTCAGTTCCGACTCCGGCAGGCCGAAGGTCCCGAGGTCCGGTGGGCGCACGTCGTCGGGGGTGTCCGGCAGCGCCGAGAGCAACCGCATCAGGTGGTCCCGGTTGCTCGACGCCTCGTAGACGGCATCGTGTCCGGTGATGCGTTCGGCATGGACCCCGGCCCGGTGGACCTGGACGTGATCGGGATGGCCGTACCCGCCGTGCGCGTCGTAGATCGTGACGACATCCGCGCGTTCCTGCTCGATCACGGCGGCCAGCCGCGCGCCCACCTCACTGGGATCGGTGTTGGCGAAGGCATTCGGATCGTGGTTGCCGGCCGTGCCGGCCATTCCCGAATCGCCGTATCCGAAGGGCACCACCCGCGCCGCACCCAGCGCCCGGGCGGATTCCTCGAGCTCCTTCGTGCGGCGCGCGGCGAGGGATTCACCGGGCGCGAGCAACCCGTCCGGACACTCGCCGCGGGCACCGTCGGTGGCGACGACGAGCACGACACGATGCCCGGCGTCGGCGGCCCGGCGCATCACGCCACCGGTGAGGAACACCTCGTCGTCGGGGTGCGCGTGGAAGCACAGCAGAACGCTCATGGCGTTCATGCTGACACGCTGCTGGTGCGGTGCAGCGATCAGTCCGACTCGCCGTACCGGGCAGCGAGGTTCTCGGGCATCGGTTCGTGCCGCAGATACTGGCGGGCGAAATCGGCGGTGCCCTGCGTGATCGCCCGCAGTTCCACCGGATAGCGGCCGAGTTCGAGTTCGGGAACCTCCGCGCGCAGCAGGGCGACACCCGGCTCGGGGGATTCGGTGCCGAGCACCCGCCCGCGTCGGGCCGACAGATCACCGAGGACCGCGCCGAGATACTCCTCGGGCACGATCACCCGTACGGCGGCGACCGGTTCGAGTACGCGAACGGTACTGTGCGATGCCGCATCCCGCAGGGCCAACCCGGCTGCCGCCTGGAAGGCCGCATCGGACGAGTCCACGGAGTGGGCCTTGCCGTCGACCAGTGTGACCTGCACGTCGACGAGCGGATATCCCGTCGTCACACCCTTCTCCGCCTGCGCGTACACGCCCTTCTCCACGGACGGGATGAACTGGCGCGGAACCGCACCGCCCACCACCTTCTCGGCGAAGACGACCCCGCTGCCCACCGGCAGTGGTTCGACCTCGACGTCGACGACCGCGTACTGGCCGTGGCCGCCGGATTGTTTGACGAGCCTGCCGTGGCCTTTCGCGGGGCCGGCGAAGGTCTCCTTCAGGGGCACCCGATGTTCGACCGTGTCGACCTGGACACCGTGCCGGGTGCGCAACCGTTCGAGGACCAGTTCGGCGTGCGCCTCGCCCGTGCACCACAGTACGAGTTGGTGCGTCTCGGGGTTCTGTTCGACGCGCAGCGCGGGATCCTCGGAGGCGAGGCGAGACAGGGCCTGCGACAGCTTGTCGTCGTCGGTGCGGGTGTGTGCCTCGATCGCGACGGGGAGCAGGGGAGTGGGGGTCGGCCACCGGTCGAGCGAGACCGGGTGGTCGGGGTCGTACAGGACGTCGCCGGGTTGCGCCGTCGCGAGCTTCCCGACGGAGGCGATGTCTCCCGCCACGGCCTCGCCGACCGGACGCTGTTGTTTGCCGAACGGGCTCGTCAGGGCGGGGATGCGTTCGCGGCTGTCGCGGTCGCCGTCGGCCAGCGCGACGATCGTGTCGGGGCGCAGCGTGCCGGAGTACACGCGCACCAGACTGATCCGGCCGACATAGGAGTCGCCGGCCACGCGCACGACCTGCGCGGCGAGCGGACCGTCCGGATCGCACGGTGGTGCCCCACGACCGCGGTGCGTCGGCGCCGGGAAACCGGTGGTGATCAACTCGAGGAGTTCGACGGCGCCGATCCCCGTCTCGTCGGCGGGGACGGCCGGGTGCAGGGTGCAGGCCAGGATCTCGCGGGTGAGCCCTTCCTGCAGGGAGGCCGTGTCGAGTTGCTCGCCGGCGATGAATCGCTCCATGAGCGTGTCGTCCTGGCCGGAGATGGCCTCCACGAGGCTCTCCCGCGCCTCGGTGGACACCGGGCACGGACCGGGTTCGCCGTAGCTGCGGCCCGTCAGCAGACCCATCGATCCGATCGGGCGGTCGCCGTCGTAGACGGGATAGAACATGGCCCGCAGGGTGTCCGGTCCCAATCCGAATGCGTCGTGGCAGTCGGTGAGCATGTCGTCGAAGCTGTGCCGGGCGACGTCGAGTTTGTTCACCACGATCGCGCGGGGGATCGCCTCGTCGTCGCATTCGCGCCAGAGCGCGCGGGTCGCGGCGCTGATGGGATCGGTGGCGGAGACGACGAAGATCGCCGCATCGGCAGCGTGCAGACCCGCGCGGACCTCGGCGTCGAAGTCGGGATGTCCCGGTGTGTCGATCAGGTTGATCTTGATGTCGTTCCATTCGAGGGGCACGACGGACAGCTGCACCGACCGGCGGTGGCGCTGCTCGATCTCCTCGTAGTCGGACACCGTGGTGCCCTCGGCCACGCGCCCGGCGCGCCCGACGGCGCCCGCTGCGACGGCGAGGGATTCGGTGAGGGTGGTTTTCCCGGAGCCGCTGCACCCCACCAGGGCAACGTTGCGGATCCGGTCGGGACTGTCGGCGGTCGGTGCCTGCCGGCTGCGTGCTGCGGAGCGATCGGGCATCGAGCTACTCCCTCGTGTGACCTGCAGCACAGTCTAAGGCATTCCGATGGTGCCTCCGGGGAGGTTCGCAGCACGCGCTCGAGGCTCGCAACGCCACCGGTGACCGATGGTGTTGCGAGCCTCGACGTGATGATGCGTACCCCGGCCTGCTCAGTACACGTCGCGCACGTACCGCTTCTCGCGCTTGAGGGTGGTGACGTACTCGGCGGCCTGCTCGTCGCTCATGCCGCCGTGCTCGGCGATGATCTCGTGCAGTGCACGGTCGACGTCCTTCGCCATCCGCGACGCGTCGCCGCAGATGTAGAAGTGTCCGCCCTCCTCGAGCCACGCGAACAGCTCCGCGCCGTGTTCCTTCATGCGGGTCTGCACGTAGATCTTCTCGGCCTGATCGCGGGAGAACGCCAGGTCCAGGCGCGTGAGCACACCCGAGTCGGCGAACTCGGTCAGCTCGTCCTCGTAGATGTAGTCGCAGCCGCGCTTCTGGTCGCCGAAGAACAGCCAGTTCTTCCCCGTCGCTCCCCGCGCCTTCCGCTCCTGCAGGAAGCCGCGGAAGGGCGCGATGCCGGTGCCCGGACCGACCATGATCATCGGTGCGGTGTCGTCGGCGGGGACGCGGAAGGCCTTGTTCTTCGACACGAAGATGCCGACCCTGCTCTCACCGACACGATCGGCGAGGAAGGTCGAGCACACCCCGCGACGCTCGCGGCCGTCGGTGCCGTAGCGCACCGCCGCGACCGTCAGGTGCACCGAACCGTCGCACGCGTTCGGGCTCGACGAGATCGAGTACGCCCGGTGCTGCAGCGGGCGCAGCAGCGCCAGGAACTGCTCGGCCGACAGCTCGGGCGCGGGATCGAGCAGGAGCACGTCGAGAATGTCGCGGCCCCACAGCCATTCGTCGAGTGCGGCCTTGTCGCCGTGCCGCAGCACGTAGGTGAGTTCCTCGTTGCCCGTGTGCTTCTCGATCTCCTCGAGGAGATCGACGGACGGAGCGGTGATCTCGTAGTTGTAGGTGAGCAGATGCTCGAGCGTGTCGTCGTGACCCTCGGGGACGGTCGCGCCGTCGAGACCGAGCCGACCGAGGATCGCGTGCACGAGTTCGGTGTCGTTGACGGGCACCACGTTCAGCGCGTCGCCCGCTTCGTATTCGAGACCGGAATCGGCGAGCGCGAACTCGTAGTGCCGGATCTCCTTGGCCGAGTCCGCCCCGGACAACAACACGTTCGACGTCAACACCGCCGGATAGGGATTCTTGCGGGTCCACTGCGACTTCGCCCGGGCCGGTGCCGCCGGTGCCGCGGGGGCGGGAGCGCCGTCGCCCACGATGCCCTCGACGGCCGCGACGAGCGGCAGCGTCTCCGCGATCCACGTCGCGGCGAGCTCCTCGAACTCGACGTCGCAGTCCACCCGCGGCACGATGCGCTGCGCACCGAGCTGCTCGAGCCGCATGTCGATGAGCTTGCCCGCCTGGCAGAACCCGTCGTAACCGGTGTCGCCGAGGGCGAGCACCGCGAAGTTCATGCCGTCGAGACGCGGGGCGCTCTCGGCCGACAGTGCCTCCCAGAACAGCTCGGCGTTGTCGGGCATCTCGCCCTCGCCGTAGGTGGACGTGACGATCAGGACCTGACCCAGACCGGCGAACCGGTCGAGGTCCATGTCGTCGAGAGCACACACGACGGGCGCGAAGCCCTGGGCACGCGCCGCGACCGCGGCGTCCTCGGCGACGGCTTCGGCATTGCCGGTCTGCGAGCCGTAGAGCACGTGCAGAGCGGGTGCCGAGCCGGCGGTCCCGGCATCGTCGGCGGGACCACCGGAGAACAGGCGGGTCTGCATCCCGGCGACGAAGCCGGAGAGCCACGACCGCTGATCGGCGGTGAACGGAGCGTCGAGGGGAATGAACGGGCCGGTGGTGGTCACGCGGAGACTCCCATCGTGGAGGTGAGGACGTTCGGGACGGCGTTGCGTGCGAACAGTTCCTCGTAACCGGGCAGGCGACCTGCGGCGTCGAGATTCTTGCGGCTCTGCAAGAGGATCCAGCCGTAGGTACCGGGCGCATCGACCGAGCGGACGTTGCGCAGGGCCAGGGCCTGCTTGTAGTCGTTGAGGCGCTTGTCGGCGACCAGCGCCGCGAGCTGCTCGTCGGTGTGGTCGGCGATCGCCGCGAGGGCGTAGCGCTCGAGCTTCGCGACGAGGAAGAAGTCCTCGGTGAGCAGCAGATTGCGTGCGGCCTTCTGCACCGCCGGATCCGACACGTCGGTGGCGCCGGGGACCTTCTGCAGCGCCATCTCCTGCGCGGCGGCGAGCACCGTGTAGTTGTTGAGCAGCGCGTACATGGCCTCGGTGTCGGTCGCGTCCGGGGTGACACCACCGGCGACGGGAACACCCGAGCGGTAGTTCTCCTTGAACTTGCGCACCTGGTGCGCGACCAGCGCGGTGGCGACCTCGGCGGCGAGGTCCTTGCGCGACGCTGCGGCGAGGATCTCGCCGAGGTCCTGGTACTGCAGCAGGGCGCGCGGCATGCCGTACGCGAACCGGTGCTGCTCGACCTGCCAGTTGTCGATCAGGAAGCGGGCCTTCACCGAGCCGGTGGCCTCGACGTGCAGGTGCAGCAGCTGCAGCACTGCAGCGTTGTGGATCGCGGCCTGCGGGTCGTCGCCGGTGATCGACCCGAGGACGATCGAGTCGGCGCTGGCCTTGCGGGGGAGCAGGCCCTCGGGGTCGTACTGGTAGACGAACCCGCCGGACATGCCGTTGCCGAAGCCCTTGCCGAACTCGCCGATGTTGAGCACCGCGCCGTTGGTCATGTACTCGCATGCGAACTCACCGACGCCCTCGACGACCGCGGTCGCACCGGAATTGCGCACCGCGAAACGGTCGCCGGCCTCGCCCTCGACGAACAGGCGACCACCCGTAGCGCCGAAGAGCGCGAAGTTGCCGATCAGGACGTTTCCGCCCCGCTCGTCGCTTCCGCCACCCGGGGAGCGCAGCACGATCTGCCCGCCGCACTGACCCTTGCCGACACCGTCGTTGGCGGTACCGGTGTGCTCGATGCGCATGCCGTCGTTGCAGAACGCCCCGAAGGACAGGCCCGCCGAACCGGAGGTGGTGATGGTGACGGTGCCGTCGCGCAGCCACCGGCGTCCGCGCTCGTCGTCGAGCACGGCCGGCAGGGCGCCGAGATCCTCGTGGTTGAGCAAGCGCTCGATGTCGATCGCCAGCTGCGCGCCGACGCTCTTGTTGTTGTTCGTCAGCTGCACGCCGTCGCCGAGCGAGACGGTGAGCTCCTTCGCATCGACGAGGGCCTCGCGCAGCCGGGCCACCCACGCCTCGTCGAGCGAGTAGTCCTTCTCCATGTAGACCGGATTGTCGATGTGCACCTCGGGCAGCACCGCGAGCATCGCCCGCAGGTCCAGTCGGCCCACGCTCGACGGGTGGTCGAGCAGGTGCAGCAGGTCGGCGCGGCCACGCGCGTCACGCAGCGACCGCAGACCCAGGCGGGCGAGCAGCTCTCGGGTCTCGTGCGCGACGTTGAGCAGGTACTGGGCCATCGCCCGCGGATCGCCGTTGAACACTTCGGGATTCGTGGTCAGACCTGCCGGGCACTTGACGTTGCAGTTCTTCGCCATGACGCAGCCGAGCATCATCAGCGCGGTGGTGCCGAACTCGAAGCTGTCGGCGCCGAGCAGCGCGGAGACGATGACGTCCGACGCCGTCTGGTGCGCACCGGAGCAGCGCAGCACGACCTTGTCGCGCAGACCGTTGGCCGTGAGGGCCTGGTGGACCTCGGCCACACCGATCTCCGCGGACCGACCCGCGTACTTCAGCGAGGTCACCGAGGCGGCACCCGTGCCGCCGGTGTTTCCGGCGACGTTGATGACGTCGGCGCCGGCCTTCGCGACACCCACGGCGATCGTGCCGATGCCCTCCGAGGAGACGAGCTTGACGATCACCCGCACCCGCGCCGCCTTGGCGTCGTGTATGAGCTGGGCGAGGTCCTCGATGGAGTAGGTGTCGTGGTGCGGCGGCGGCGAGACCAGCTCGACGCCGGGGGTCGCGCCGCGCGCCGCGGCGATCTCCACGGTGACTTTCTTGGCGGGCAGCTGACCACCCTCGCCGGGCTTCGCGCCCTGCGCGATCTTGATCTCGATCTCCTCGAGCATCGGATCGGCGAGGTAACCGGCCCACACACCGAAGCGGCCGGACGCGAACTGCTTGATGCGCGAGCCGCGGATGGTGCCGTAGCGGGAGATGTGCTCACCGCCCTCACCGCAGTTCGACATGCCGCCGACCATGTTGGTGCCGTGCGCGACGGCCTCGTGGGCGTTCGAGTTGAGCGCGCCGTGGCTCATCGCACCCGACGCGAGCGCCGGGGTGATCTCGTGCGCCGGCTGCACCCGGTCGAGTCGCACGCTCAGCGGGGCCTGGCGGACCTGCTCGAGATAGCGCGCGGCGTCACCGATCGCGTGCACGGTCAAGGTGTCGCCGTAGCAACGGTGCGAGACGATGCCGTCACCGAAGCGCGCGACGAGCGAGGCCGCGAGCGCATCGGGACGACGGTGGTCGTCTGCGAGCGGACCGGTCAGACGCAGGACGAATTCGCTCTCACCGACCCGCGCCGCGGAGATCCCGCGCACGAGCATCGAGTTGTTGCCGAACCGCGCGAAGCGGCCCATCTCCTTGGTGAAGTCCTCGGCGGTGACGGCGTAGGTGACGTCGGCGGGCAGGGCGAGCACGTCGCGCAGCGCCGCGGGACGCTGTGTGCGCTCGTCGGCCATCGTGCGGGCGAACGCGCGGTAACCCGGGGTGATCTCGAAGGCATCGATCTCGGCGGGTGTCAGGGCGCGGAAGCCGCCGTAGCGGTACGACGCGTCGTCGAGACCGTGCGCGTCGGAGAGCCGGTGCAGCGGCAGCAGACGCAGCGCGTCGGTCAGATCCGGCTCGGCCTCCTTCTCCACGGGCAGCGCGAACGGCTCCTCGGTCATGTCCACGAAGCCGCGCACGGCGGTCGTGCCGAACGAGTGACCGGCGCCCTCGGCGCGTTCCTTGAACAGACCCAGCAGCGGGACGTCCTTCTCCGTCTCGACGCTGAGGGCCCGGCGATGCCAGTCGGCGACGGCCTGCGCGAGGGTGGTGAAACCGACACCGCCGACCGGGGACTTCACGTTCGGGAACCAGCGCGCGAGCACCTCGTCGCTCGTGTCGAGATAGCTCGGCTCGAAGAATTCACCACCGATGTACGACTCGACGGTGCACAGGCCGACGCGTCCCATCGTCTTCATGAGGGACTTCTCCGCAGCCTTGCGGAACTTCAGGAACGCGGCATCGGCGTCGTCGCCGTACTTCTCCTCGGCGCGCATCTGCACCGTGAGCGGATACACCGCGGCGGCACCGAAACCGAGGGTCGCGGCGATGTGGTGCGACGAGAACAGTTGTCCGGACTCGACGATGACGGACACGCGCAGACGCAGCCCCTCGTCGATCAGGCGCTGGTTGACCGCGGCGACGGTGAGCACCATCGGTAGTCCGGCACGGTCGGTGGAGACGTGGCGGTCGGTGAGCACGGCGATGCCACCGGATTCGCGGGCGAAGTCGGCAACGGCCTCGGCCGTACCGTCGATCGCGGCGGCGAGTGCGGCCGCGTTCGCCTTGGCGTCGTCGAAGACGGGGGAGTACAGCATCTCGAAACGCTGCACCGGGGTGTCGGACTGCTCGCGGATACGCAGCATGTCGAGGTGCGTGAGGATCGGGGTGGGCACCACGATCTGGGTCGCGGACGACGCGGGAGCACCGCTACCGG
The DNA here is from genome assembly GCF_035918275.1 of Rhodococcus sp. PD04. Lineage (NCBI taxonomy): Bacteria > Bacillati > Actinomycetota > Actinomycetes > Mycobacteriales > Nocardiaceae > Rhodococcus > Rhodococcus sp. PD04. The sequence continues at coordinate 1,745,041 of NZ_CP142143.1, forward strand.
GTCGGGCGCCGAGCGCGACGCGCAGGGTCATGCCGTCCGCCTCGCGGATCGAGTCCAGCGACGGGTTGGTGACCTGGGCGAAGCGCTGCGAGAAGTATTTGGCCACACCGCCTTCCTGATCCGACAGCGCATTGATCGCGTTGCCGTAACCCATCGCGGAGATGCGCTCCTGGCCCGACGCGAGCATCGGGTCGAGCATGAACCGGAAGGACTCCTGGTTGATGCTGTAGGACACGTAGCGCTGGTAGCGGCCGAGATCGCCGTTGTAGCGCAGCGGGGAACCGGCCTTCTCGGCGGGAACCTCCGGCAGGGCATCGAGTTCGCGACGGGCCTCGTCGACGAGCGATGCGTAATCCTGCTGGGCGGCAAGAAGTTCCAGTGCCTCGACGGTCCCGTAGGAGCGGCGCGTGCGGTGATCGAAGTACAGCATGCCACCGGCCTCGATGCGGCCGCGACGCAGGACGGTTTCGGGGGCGAAGTCGAACTGACCGGCTTCGGAGGTGACGGCGAGGTAGTCCTCGGTCTCCACGGTGCGCAGCGGGCGCAGACCGAGGCGGTCGAGGCGTGCGCCGACGACGGTGCCGTTGCCGAAGATCAGCGCGGCGGGACCGTCGTTCTTCTCCTCGTACAGCGAGAAGAACTCGAGCATCGCGCGGACCTGCGGCGGCAGTTCGGTGTCGTTCTCCCAGGCCGGCGGCATCATCTGCACGACGGCGGTGACGAGGTCGAGGTCGTTGTGGGCGATGCGCGAGGCCAGGGTCTGGTCGAAGCGGCAGCTGTCGGACTGTCCCGGCGGGCGGATGATGTCGCGGCCCATCGCGCGGGCGAGGGCGCCCTCGAACAGCCGGTTCTTGCGATCGGTGTTGAGCTCGCCGTTGTGCGCCATGAGGCGGAACGGCTGCGCCATCGTCGGATGCGGATCGGTGTTCGTCGAGAACCGCGTGTGGAAGAACAGGGTGTGTACCGCGTGCCGCGGGTCGGTGAGATCGCGGAAGTACGGGATGACCTCGTGGGAGTTCAAGCGGTTCTTGAGAACCTGCGTGCGCGCGCTGAGCGAGAGCGGGTACAGCCCGGCCAGTTCCGGCTCGGTGTAGGCGCGGGCCTCGACCTCGAGGAGCACGCCGTGCAGCAGCCGGTCGAACTCGTCGACGGAATCGCACGCGTCGGGCCGGGTGAAGATCCACTGGCGGATCGGCAACTGGTATTTCGGTGCGGTGGAACGCAACACGCTGTCGTCGACCGGGACGTCGCGCACCGCGAGCACGGTGACCCCGGCTCCGGCGAGTGCCGACGAGACGAGTTCCTCGGCGTCCGTATGTGCTGTGGGCTCGGTGGGGAGGAAGAAGTTTCCGACTCCGAAGTGCCCTTCCTGCAAGGGCATTCCGGTGATCTCGGAGAAGAATGCGACCGACAGGTCGACGTTGATGCCGGCTCCGTCGCCGACACCCTCGGCGGACATGCCGCCCCGGTGCGGCACGACGCACAGGGCCTCGTGGCCGCGGGTGAGCACCTCGTGAGTCTGCACGCCGTCCTTGCGGGTGATGAAACCGACACCACAACTGCTCTTGTCCAGCGTGCTGTCGTACAGGCCGGTGTCACTGGCGTGCGTCACGGACGTCCTCCTCGGTGCATCGAAGTCGTCGTCGACCGGCAGTGACGATGCGAAGAAGGGGGAACGCGTGGGAAGGCGCAGCTCCTGATGTGCATAGACGTGTGCCGGAGACGATATGTGTGAATGCAGACGTCTTTGTCCGAATGCGCCGTGCGTTGCGACGGTGGAGCGCGCGAGCAGCAAGGGCCAGTGTAGCGCACGTGTTAACTCCGGTGACGGCGGGATACATCACAACCCACCGGGCGTAAACGCTGTATTGCGGGAGGGTCTTCGCTACGCTCGCGCCCAACGGCGTCGACAGGCCGGACCACGAGCAGGGAGAGCGATATGACCGACATTCTCGACCGCACGAAGATCTACATCGACGGGCAGTGGGTGGACTCCGACGGCGCCGGCCGCATCGAGGTCGTGAACCCGACGACCGAAGAGGTCATCGCGGTGGTCGCCGAGGGTGTCGCCTCCGATGTCGATCGGGCCGTCGCCGCGGCGAAGGCCGCCTTCCCGGCCTGGTCCGCGCTCAGTGGTGCGTCACGCGCCGCCTACCTGGAGAAGGTCTCCTCGCTGGCGAACGAGCGTGCCGACGAGCTCACGAGCGTCGTCTCCCAGGACATGGGGATGCCCGCCCACTTCGCGCGTGCCATCCAGGTCGGGATGCCGCTGAAGAACATCGCCGCCTATGCGTCGCTGGCAGGAACGTACGACTTCGACGACCAGGAGATCGGCAACGCCCTGGTCGTACGCGAACCCATCGGTGTCGTCGGCGCGATCACCCCGTGGAACTACCCGCTGCACCAGGTGGTGCTCAAGGTGTTCGCCGCGCTTGCCGCCGGATGCACCGTGGTGCTCAAACCCACCGAGGTCGCGCCGCTGGTGACCTACGCGCTCGTCGACATCGTCGACGAGGCCGGCCTGCCGCCGGGCGTGTTCAACCTCGTCAGCGGCTACGGACCGGTCGTCGGCGAGGCCATCGCCGCACACCCCGACGTCGACATGGTGTCGTTCACCGGTTCGACGCGCGCCGGCAAGCGCGTCTCGGTCGTCGCCTCGGAGACGGTGAAGAAGGTCGCGCTCGAACTCGGTGGCAAGTCGGCCAACATCATCCTCGACGACGCCGACCTCACCGCCGCCGTCACCGAGGGTGTCGGCAAGTGCTTCCTCAACTCCGGCCAGACCTGCACCGCCCTGACCCGCATGCTCGTCCCCGCCGACCGTCTGCCGGAAGCCACCGCCATCGCCGAGCAGGTCGCGCGGGCCTACACCGTCGGGCTGCCCGACGATCCGTCGTCGAAGCTCGGTCCGCTCGTCAGCGGCACGCAGCAGGGGCGCGTGAAGGCGTACATCGACAAGGGTGTCGAGGAGGGCGCCGAACTGGTGCTCGACGGCCGCGAAACCGAGTTCACCACCGGCTACTTCGTCGGCCCCACCGTGTTCACGAACGTCGCACCGGAGATGACGATCGCCCGCGAGGAGATCTTCGGACCGGTGCTGTCGATCATCGGATACCAGGACGAGGACGACGCGGTGCGCATCGCCAACGACAGCGAGTACGGCCTGTCCGGCGGGGTCTGGTCGGCCGACCCGGCGCGAGCGGAGGCCGTGGCCCGCCGTATGCGCACCGGTCAGGTCTACATCAACGGCGGCGCCTTCAACACCGACGCACCCTTCGGCGGTTACAAGCAGTCGGGTATCGGACGCGAGGCCGGCGTCTTCGGGCTCGAGGAGTTCCTGGAGATCAAGACGATCCTGCGCTGACGGCGGTGCCGTCCAATTCTGCGCTGACGGCGGTGCCGTCCAATTCTGCGCTGACGGCGGTGCCGTCCAATTCTGCGCTGACGGCGGTGCCGTCCAATTCTGCGCTGACGGATGAGTGCGCGGCACCGGTCGGAGTCTTTCCGGCCGGTGCCGTGTCGTTTCGTCGGACCCGGTCAGTAGTAGACCGCGCCGGGCACGCCACCGCCCACGGCGATCGCGTCGCCGGTGATGCCGATGCTGCGCGGGCTCGCGAGGAACGCGACGACGTCGGCGACCTCGCTCGCGTCGATGAGGCGGTTCACGGAGTTCTTCGCGATCTGCTGTTCCAGTTCGGCTACCGGCGTGCCGGTCTCGGCCGACTCCTCGGCCAGTCGCGCCGCCAGCCGTTCGGTGCGGGTGCGGCCGGGGTGGACCACGGTGACGTTGATGCCGTGCGGGCCGAGTTCGTCGGCTAGGTTCTTCGTCACGGCTGCGACGCTGACGTTCCGGACCGTCTGGGCGATGGAGTTCGCGCTGCGCGCGCCGAGCCCGCTGATGTTGATGATCCGGCCCCAGCCCTGCTCGATCAGGTAGGGGGCGACGGCGCGTGCGGTGCGCAGACAGCCGAGGACCTTGATCTCGACCTCGTTGCGCACGATGTCGTCGGTGGTCGCGGCGAAATCCGTCGGCTTGTTGGCACTCCAGGGAGTGGCGGCGGAGTTGACGAGGATGTCGACCCCACCGAGTTCGGCGACGGCCCGCGCGACGAGTGCGTCGACCGAGGCCTGGTCGCCGGTGTCGGTGGGCACGGGAACGATTCGGCGCCCGGTCTCCTCCGAGAGGATTTTCGCCGCGGTGTCGAGATCGGCTGCGGTACGGGCTGCGATCACCACGTCGGCGCCCTCGGTGGCCAGTGCCCGCGCGATGGCGTAGCCGATGCCGCGGCTACCGCCGGTGACGATGGCCCTCTTCGCGGTAAGTCCGAGATCCATGCTGCTCCTGTCTGCTCTTCGGGATGTCCCGACGGTATGCCGACAGGGGAGCCGGCGGCCACGTTTGCAACCGGCGTGATGCGAATCGGTGGACGGCTCCGGGTACGGCGACGGCCCCCGCACCGTGTGGTGCGGGGGCCGTCGGTGGTAGGTCTCAGGCCTTGCGGGTGCGGCCGAGGCGCAGCAGCGTCATCGCGAGCGTGCTGCCGTCGGTGCCGAGTTCGGCGAAGCGTCCCAGGACGGCCATTTCCTCGGCCTGTGCTTCGCGGCTCGCGTCGGTGCCCTTCGCGGATGCTCCGGCGCGCTGAACGAGCTCCGAACGCCGCTTGATCACCGCGAGCAGCTGAGCGTCGAGCTCCTTGATCTGCTCGAACAGCTCCCCGAGCTCTGCCTCGGCCGACGAAGCTTCGCCGACGGACGCGATGCCAGGCGAATCAAGCTGGACAGTCATGCAGACTCCTCCGGTCTCGTCTGAATCGTCACAGATTGTGTCGTGCTCACGCCTACAGGTGTTACCGACACGTAGGGAAAAATTCTCGCGAGACTCTCCCATGCGCGTCCTGTCCCTTCAGAAACGGCCGTGACCTGGTTCAACACTCTGATGACCGAGGGGTATGTTAATTGTCACACCGACCGGTGCCAACTCGTGGGCCCGTCGGTGACATCGCGCCCGAAGGGTCCGCATCGGGTCCGCCGCTCGAGGTAGCGTTCCGGCCGACCGGCAGGGCCGAGGACGTCGGGGCTCCTCGGTACACCGGGAGGGGAGACCGATGCGACGACCTGTTGTCCCGTGGGGTGGGCGCGGCACGGAGGCTGCGACTTCCGATACCGAACCGACGCCCGGCACCGATGCGACGTACGACACCGAACCGCCGAGCGAATGGCAGCACGGCACGCGCAATCTGCACGTGTACGCAGCGGCCGGCGCGGCGGTGCTCGTGGCGATCTTCGCCGCGGCACGCGGAGCAGGCGCGTGGGGCACCGATTCGGTGGGCGCCGACCGCTTCTATTCGATCCTGGCGGTGCTGATGCTGCTGACGGCGGCCTTCGGCGCCACCTTCTGGTGGCCTGCCGGATCCGGGGGTCGGCGACCGTCGCCGTCGCCTCCGAGCCGCACACCGCGGGTCCGGTACGTCGAGACGGCCGGTCGCGGCGGTACCGAGATCGGGGGCCGCCGTCCCGTCTTCGGTCTGCTGCTCGCGATGGTCCTGTGCGGGACGTTCCTCTCGCTCGGTGCTGCCGTGGAGATCGTGGTCGGGAACGAGGGGCTACCCCTCGTGGCGCTGGTGCTGGCGCTCGTCGCCGCGGTGTGCCTGACCTTCCTCGTGGAGGTGGCACTCGGGCGCATCCGGGCCGGTTCGCTGGTTCTCGGGCCGGACGGGATCAGGCTGCGCGGCTGGTTCGTGGAGTCCTATCTGCCGTGGGTCTCGGTGCGGGGCCTCCGTGCGGTCGACCGGGGGTTCCCGGAGATCTGGATCGAGGGGCACGGGTCGGCGGCGTGGGCGCGTCGGCGCACGAGTCGGGTGTTCCCGTTCGGGCGCCTGCCGTCCGAGCCCCGGATCGAGGTGGACTCACGGCATCTGGCCGTCGATCCGGTGCAGTTGTACCGCTTCCTCGAGTTCTATGTGGAACACCCTCGGCACCGCCGTGAACTGGGAACACCGGCGGCTGCGGAGCGTCTCGCGGAGGGGCCACCGTTCGACGCCGGCGACGAGTGAAAACAACGTAGTACGTATTGTAGAATGGCGTTTCCGTTCACGTTTCTGCAACGTGTGTCCGGACCGACGCAATTGCGGCACTCGGTGCCGTAGCATCGGTCGGACGCTTCGGGAGGACGCCTTCCCGAAGAGCCGAGCGCTCGGCGGTGCCGGCGCGTGGACCCCAGGTGTTCGACCAGATTGGACGAGAAATGACCGCTCCGGAACGCATCGTCATCGTCGACGGCGCACGCACCCCCGTCGGTAGCTTCGGCGGCGCACTCAAGGACGTACCCGCGCACGAACTCGGCGCCACCGCAGTCCGTGAGGCGCTGCAGCGCGCGGGTGTCGCAGGTGAGGACATCGACGAGGTCGTCATGGGCTGCATCGGCCAGGTCGGTGCCGACGCCTACAACGCCCGTCGCGTCACCCTCGCCGCCGGACTTCCCGTCTCCACCCCGGCCCTGACCGTCAACCGCCTGTGCGGCTCGGGTCTGCAGGCCGTGTGGTCCGCGGCCCAGGAGATCCGTTGGGGTGCCGCGGAGATCACCGTCGCCGGTGGCGACGAGAGCATGTCGCGCATGCCGTTCTACGACTTCGGTGCCCGCAACGGTTACAAGCTCGGCAACCGCGAGCTCGTCGACGGCACCGTCGGCATGCTCACCGATCCGTTCAGCGGACTGCACATGGGCGTCACGGCCGAGAACGTCGCCCGCGAGTACGGCGTCAGCCGCGAGCAGCAGGACGAGTTCGCCCTCGAATCGCAGCGCCGCGCCGCCACCGACGCCGCGAAGGCCGCCTTCGCCGAGGAGATCACCCCGGTCGAGATCGGTGGCCGTAAGCCCGTCACCGTCACCGAGGACGAGCACCCCAAGCCCGACACCACGCTCGAGGTGCTCGGCAAGCTGCGCTCCGCCTTCATCAAGGACGGCACCGTCACCGCCGGTAACGCCTCCGGTATCAACGACGGCGCAGCCGCGCTCGTCCTGGCCCGTGAGTCGGTCGCGCGCGAACGCGGCCTCGGCGCCTCCGTCGTGCTCGAGTCGGTCGTCACCGCGGCGATGGAGCCCGAGCTGATGGGTTACGCCCCGACCCTCGCCCTGGTGAAGCTGTTCGAGCAGAACGGCCTGACCCCGGCCGACATCGACACCGTCGAGCTCAACGAGGCCTTCGCCTCGCAGGCCGTGGCGGTGGCGCGCGACGCCAAGCTCGACCCGGAGAAGACCAACCCCTACGGCGGTGCCATCGCCCTGGGCCACCCGGTCGGCGCGACCGGCGCGATCCTGACGCTGCGCGTCGCCAAGGACCTGATCCGTCGCGATCTCGAACTCGGCGTCGTCACCATGTGCATCGGTGGCGGACAGGCACTCGCCGCGCTGCTGCGCCGCGTGTCCTGATCCGGGCGGGTTTCGAAGGACCGACAGTGGTGGGAGCGATACGTATCGCTCCCACCACTGTCATGTCTGCAGCTCGGTCATGTCTGCAGCTCGGTGAGCGGTCGGAGTCGCCGGACGCGGCCGTCCCAGTGCACGCGGGTCGTCACGGCCGCACCGTCGGCGAGTCGCCGGACCTCGTAGACATCCAGCTCGGGCACCTCCGGCACACAACCCCACAGCGCGTGCCCGGTCATGACGAAGTCGATGTCCTGCCGTACGAGCAGACCCATGAGTTCACCGATCGTCGGGTCGTCGATCTTGGCGAACGCGTCGTCGAGCAGCACGAGCCGCAGTGCGGTGCCGGTGTCGGGTAGGCCCGAGAGATAGCCGTCCGCCGCCGCGAACAGCGCCACGTACGACACGAACCGGGTCTCGCCCTGGGATATCTTGGCGCGCGCGGAGATCCGCCGCTCGCGGCCCGGTTCGGGACCGAGAATCGTCACCTCGACCTCATGCCAGCGCCGATAGTCCAGTGCCTGCGACAGGTGCTGCGCGTAGCCGGCGGACGGATCGGCGGCGTGAGCGGATTCCACCCGGCGCCGCAGCATCCCGACCAGGTCGGAAGCGTCCCCGGGTGACCGTTCGCTGGCGGTGAGCAGCTGCGTCAACCGCGCCGCGTCGGCGTCCTCGCCGCCGGGTCGCCACTCGATCCGCACGCCGATCCCGTGCGTCGTGCGGCTGTCGGCGAGACTGTCGTTCATCGCGGCGATCACCTGTCGCGCCCGCTCGATCCGCCGACGCAGTTCGTCGGCCACACCGCCGAGCACGAATCCCGTGAACACGTCGTGCTCGCGTTGCGACAGTGCCCGTCGGCCGTCCTCGACCTGCCGGGTCAGGGCGACCGCGACACCCGCAGGCGTGGTGTCGTCGCCCGCCCCGGCGATCCGGACGCGATGGGCGCCGTGCGTCACCGTGTGCTCGATGTCGAACCGGGCCGTGATGTCGCGATCGAACTGCTGCAGCGCGACCAGCATCGCGTTCTCGTCGACTCCCGTGCGCGGCGGCAATGCGGCCAGCAGGGTACGGGCCACCGAGAGCACGTGATCCGGATCCTCGAGGTGGACGGGAGGTAGAAGCGCCGGGGCAGACGCGGCGGAGTCCGGGCCGGGATCCTCCTCGAGCGCAGCGCGCAGTTCGGGCAGCTGCAGGTGAGCGGCGAGCAGTTCGGCGGCCGCGGCGAGTTCGTGACGATCGCGGTCGAGCCGTTCGCGTGCGGCCGCACACCGCTGGAGCACCTCGGCGACGGCACGGCCGAGATGGTCGCGATGGGCGACCGTGCGTCGGTACTGCTCGTCGGCGCGTGCCCGTTCGGCCTCCGAGTCGCGCAGTTCCTGCGCCAGATCGGCGGCGTCGACGTCGACGGCCGCCGTCTGCGCCGCGACCACCGCGGCCTTCGCGTGCCATTCGTAGCGGCACGACTCGGCGATCTCCTCCGCGTCGACCCGCTCGGCGGTGGCCTGCGCACACCGCTCGGCGGCATCGGTGAACCTGGCGTGGGCAGCGAGGACGTCACCGAGGTCGCGTGCCAGCTCGGTGCACAGTGTGTCGGCGGACGCACAGCCGGCGACCAGCGCCTCGAGTTCCGGAATGCCGCCGGGCACGCCGAAGTGCTCACACGCTGTGCGGTGGGCGTCGAGTTCGGCGGTCCAGCGAGCACGCAGGGTCGTCGCCCGCTCGCGCAGTTCCACCGCGGTGTTCGCCGCTGACCGCACACGCGCGTGCGCGTACCGACGTCGTTCGAGCGCGGCGCGCATGGCATGCGAGGTCGGCGCGGTCGACAGATGCGCGTCGATCTCCGCCCGCCGGTGCGCCGCGTCCGGATAGTCGACGCGCAGCTGGTCCACCGCCAGGTCGATCCGGGCGAGTTCGGCGCGGATCTCGTCGAGACGCACACGACGGGCCGCGATCGCGGCCTCCCGGGCCGGCCTGCCGATGCAACGCGGAGTCTCGGCCGTGTGACGTCCGCGCAGAACACCGTTGTGCCAGCGGCCGTCCCGCGAGACCGAGGCCACCGCTGTGGCGTCCTCGAATCCGATCGTGCTGAGGACCGCCTCGATCGCCGGGCGCGGGACGTCGGCCTCGGGGTCCGGGCGCAGGACCGTCGACAGGGGCTGCGACGGTGGTTCGCCGCGCGGCGAGACGAGGACCTGGCCGCCCAGTGCGCGCAAGCGGCCCTCGCCGTCCACCGTTGCGGTGAGGAAACCCGCGGCGAGCAACGCAGCCTCGATCCCGGCGCGGTCGTCGTCCCCGAGCGTGTCGACGAACTCGACCGCCCGCCACAGGGGAACACCGTCGGTGCGAACGTGCCAGGGCGCCTGCTCCGGTCCCTCGCCGACAGCTTCGAGAACCGCCTGCTCCCGGACGAGATCTTCACGCGCGGTCCGCGCCTCGCGTTCACGGCGCTCCCGTTCGGCGGGGGCACTGTCGAGGTCGCTCAGGGCGGATCGAGCGGCCGCTGCGGGCAGCGAGTCCAGCTCCGCGAGTGCCGAATCGAGGTCGATGTCCTCGGAGTCCGTGTCTGCGGGGCCGGCGGGGCCGGAAAAGCCGGCGGGATCCGTAGGAGAGGCATCGATCAGTGCGTCGAGCTGCGTGGACAGTCGGCGCATCAGGACGACCCGATCCCGGTCGAGTTCCGGCAGCAGAGCCGTCGTGCGGTCGGCGGTGATCCACTCGCGCCACCGATGCTGCAGACCGGCGGCGGCCGCACCGACACCGGCATCCGTCTCGGCGGCGTCGACGGCACGCTGCTCGGCGTCGCGGGCCGCGCGGTCGGCCGCCGCCTCGGCTTCCCGGACGGCGTGCGCGGCCGCGTCGAGACGACGCGCCTCGAGCAGTCGCCGACCCGCCTGGTCCTGTCGGCGGCGGATCGCCTCGGCGGCACGGAGGACCGCATCCCGGACCTCGTCGACGTGCCCGGCGTCGAGGGAGACCGTCGCGACGACCGGCCGCACCACCTGCTCGGTGGTGTCGTCGATGCCGGTGCGCACCGGTTCGAGCACCGCGGGTGGACGGTCGACGGAGAAATGCAGCGTGGTCGGCACGGTGTCGTGCGGAAGACCCACCGACAGCAGCTCGCGACCTGCCGTCACGAGCCGTCGCGCGGCACGCGTGATCGAGCAGGTCAGGTCGTCGAGAACGCGGACCGCGTGGTCGGCGTCGCGCCGCTCCCGCAGACGGCTGCGATCGGCGGCAGCGGCCGCGTGGTCGGCGGCGCGCCGGAGCGTATCGACGGCGAGCTGGCGCTGCGCGAGATCGTCCGCGGACCGGAACATCGCGTGGGTCTCGAGTCCGCGGATCGCGCGGTCGAGTTCGGCGACCTGGTCGCGGCGCTCCTTCAGGCGGGTGTCCGCCGCGGCGGCCTGCGCGTCGAGGTCGGCCGCCTCGGCTTCCGCGACCGTGAGTGCGCGTCGCGTCTCGACGACCCGTTGTGCGAGGTCGCGGGCGGTCTCGGCGTCGGCGCGCAGCAGATCCGCCGCGTACTGCCGGTACACCTCGTGGAACTGCAGCACGTGTCCATGCGCCGTTTCGAGACGGAGCTGCTCCTGGCGGGTGTCGCCGAGCAGGTCGAGACGACCTCCCGCTTCGGCGAGCATGTTCTCCGTCAGCGGTGGCAGCGCGTCCGACAGGATCTGGGGGAGGCGCCCCTCGTCGATGCGGTGGCCGACATCGGGTGAGCGAAGGGTGTGCAGCAGCTGCAGGAGGCCGTCGTAGCGTTCGCGTCCTGTCTCCCCGTGCAGTCCGAACACCAGCCTCCGCACGGTCTCGCGATGCCGCTCCGGATCACGGGTGAGATTGTCGGCTCCGACGAGGTCGGCGAGTCGCTCCCGTGAGAGTGGGATGCGGGCGTCGTCGACGAGGTGCAACTCGGTGCCGACACGCAAGGATGTCGTGAAGAAGTGCACGTCGCTGCGACGGGCGTCGGCGCGGTACCGGATCTGCGCTCCGACGGTGAGATGTCCGCTGGGACGCGCCAGTTCGAGCCACAGATAGCCGACACGGTCGGTGGTGTCCGAAGCCCCGGTGCGCATGAGTTCGTCCAGATCGACCTTCGCGGCGCCCGTCGCGTCCATACGCCTGCGGTCGGCGTCGAGCAGGAAGGGCAGCAGCATCTCGAGGGCGCGGGACTTCCCCGATCCGTTGGTGCCGCGCAGGATCATCCGTCCACCGGACAGGACGAACTCGACGTCCAGGTAGTGCCAGACGTTCACGATGCCGGCGCGGTGGAGACGCCAGCGATCCGGGAAACGGGGTGGAGGGCTCTCGTCGAGGGCGGAGGGGTCGGACGAGTGGGTCATCGACACGTGCTTTCGGCGGGGACGGGACGGTAGCGGGCGGAGGGGGCGGTCAGTTCGAGTCCGTTCTCGTGCGGGCGCGCCAGCCCGAGCCGGACGAGCAGAGCGACGACATCCCGGCGCAGGAGCGCGAGATCGCGGACGTAGATGCTCTTCCAGGTGCGGGAACGCGCGGCGGCGAGGTCGGCGAGAACCGAGTCGAGGGTGTGGACGTCGACGTGCAGCGTGGCCGCTGCCGAGTCGCCGAACCGTTCGGTGAGTTCGGCCAGGAGCAGCAGGCAGGCGTGCTTCAGGGTGCCCGACCCCGGGAACGCCTCGTCGGTGAGTACACCGGCCGGGTCGTACGCGAGCGCGCCCTCGGCACGCACCTCGAGGACGAGACCGAAGTCGTCCTCCAGCATGCGGGCGAGCTCGTGCCGGTCGCGGGCGAGGATCGTCGTCGACTCGTCGTCCAGTGCGTCGCGCGCGACGAACGGATCCTCGACGAGCCTGCGATACAGGCGGCGGGCGGCGGGTTCGTGTTCGTGACGGGCGAGTGCCGCTGCGGGACCGGGCATCCCGTGCAGCGGAATGTCGAGCAGATGGGGAAGCAGGTCGCGGTGGACGTCGAGATGCGGCCCGTCGCCGGTCGCCTCGTCGACGTGACCGGACTCGGTGATCACGCCCCATTCCTCGAGGACGCGCAGGGCCGCAGCGAAGTTCCGCTCCTCGGACACCGGGTCGCCGAACACGATCCCGATCTCGCGCGCATCGGCGCGGACCTGCTCGAGCAGGTCGTCGACGGACACCCTCGCACCGGTTCCGGGCTCGATCAGTGCCGCGCACACCAGCGCGAGACACGCGTAGGTGGTCGCGCCGAACTCGGTACCGTCGGCGTGCCGGAGCGCGCGGTGCGGTGACGTGGACCCGAGCGGTGCCTTGGTCAGACGGGCGAAGGTCGGTTCGACGACGAGCCGGTATCCGAGGCGATCGGCGAACATGGACTTCAGGGCCGGGGCATGGCGCCGAACGAGGTCGAAGGTCTCCCGATCGCTCGCCGCGGTGACGATCGGTTGCTGCAGCAGTGCCCGCGCGGCGTCCCGCCGACCGGAGACGTCCCCCGACACCGCGCTCGCGTACGAGGTGCTCACGGGGCCACCGCGCTGTGATCGAGCGGTGCCGTGGCCGACGTGCGCAGCGAGAAACCGTGCACGGTGAGATCACCGTCGGGGGAGTGCACCACGGTGTCGGCGCCCGGCTCCGCCGTCAGCGACAACCCGAGATCTGGATCGTCCATATGCACCGGACCGTCGGTGGTGCGGTGACCCGCGAGCGCAGCGGCGAGGACGTCGAGCAGGACGTCGAGCGCCTCCGGCGACAGATCGGCTCCGTGCAGGTCGCCGGCGGCACCCAGCTCGGCGACGGCGTCGGAGCGTCGGCGCGACTCGCGCCGGGCGAGTTCGTCGGCCCGGACCCGGCCGGGCAGCGAATCGGGGAGACGGCCGACGGCCCCGCGGGACGTGTGGTCGCCGCGTTCGCGCAACGACACGGGCACGACGACGGGATCGGCCCGCCACCACGACGTGCCCGCACCCACCCGCGGGTCGGTCTCGTCGGGGCCGAGCAGCAGGTGCCGGCTGGGGAAGGCGCCGAAGGTCGCGGCGAACAACCGGTGGGCCTGTTCGTCGGACGACTCGGTGAACCACCGGGCCAGGCGCAGGAGGTCTGCGCGGTGTGAGAATCCCGGTGTGGTCGTCGTGATCCGTCGCGTGCGCACGAGCAGCCGGTTCAGGGCCGACGCTGCTGCCTCGCGCATGCGTCGCGGGCCGGCGTCCTCGGCGTACCACTGCGCCAGTTCGTCCCAGTCGGTGCGACTGCGACCGGGGGACCGGTCCGGGACGGTGTTCGGCAGGCCGGACTCGCGCAACACGGCGAGCAGGAGGTCCAGACGCGGCCCCATCCGGTCGAGCCTGCCGGCGACGAGAGGCGCGAGACGCTCGACGTCCGAACCGACGACATCGACGTAGTCGAGGAGCAGGTTCTTGGTCTCGGCGTAGTCGTCGACCACGTCCGCGCGTTCGCGGTCGGAGAAGTGTTCCAGACGACCCAGGATCTCGGCGAGGTGCGAGTAGAAATCGGCGACGCTGTCGGCGAACAACCGGTGGTGCGCGAACAGGGCGGTGACATGGGCGGCCAGTTCGTCCCGGTCGGGCACGCTCCCGTCGTCCACCAGCAGCTCGTCGATGCGGGAGAGCTCGTCGGCGACGCAGCGGAGCGACTCGCGTGCCACGCCGCGCACATCGTCGGAGGTGGTGAGGAGCCTGCCGGCCTCGCGGTGTACCCGCAGCCCGGCCGGGGTCGGCCGGTACCGGGCGCGGACGTCGGTCGATGCGGTCTCGGGGGTACTGCGCCGGTGCGAACCACCGCCGTCGGTCCCGCCGCTCGTGAGTGCGAGATTGCCCCACCGGACCAGGCTGCGGCACCGGGCGTCGACGACCGCGATGTCGAGTGCCACGCCACGCCGCGCACACGAGGCTGCGATGTCGTCGGCGGACAGATCGGCGAGCAGGAGGTCGGTGAAGCAGTCCATCACCGCGAGGTACTCGTCCGCTTCGTCGGCGACGAGATGGCGGAACAGGTCGCGACCGGTGTGTTCGCCCATCCGACCTCTTCTCCCGAGTGCTGACGCCGTACGGACAGACAGGCTAGCCCGGTGAACGCCGGGTGGGGCGGGCGAGTTCACCGGGTGTGCCCACGGGCTGTGAAGAGACAGACCGGAAATCGGCAGGACACCGCGCGGATTCGTGCCCTGCCTCACTCGCGTTTATAGTTGCCCTGTGCAACACAATCGGCAGGCCCGGCGGCCGTCCGCGGACGGCGTTGCCCGCGTATACGAGGAGTTCGAGCTTCTCGTGCGCTTCCTGACGTCCGGAACACGAACGCAGGACAGCGGACTCTCGCTGGTCCAGCATTCGCTTCTCGGCTTCATCTCCCGAAATCCGGGCTGCCGCGCCACCGACATATCCGAGGTCTTCGGGGTCCACCGCTCGACCGTGTCGCGCCAGTTGCGTCACGCCGTCGATGCGGGCTGGGTCGAGGCGGAGACGGGTCCGGCACGCGCCGGACATCCGCTCCGGCTCACCGACCACGGAGCGACAGTTCTCGAAGGTGCGATCGTGCGTCGTCTCGACGACGTCCGTGCCGGCCTCGAGGGCTGGGACGAGAACGAACTCGAACGCTTCGTGGATCTCCTGCGCCGCTTCCGCGCAGGAATCGATTCCGACGACCGGACTCCCGACCAGAACGATGGAGATTGCAGTGCGTGAGTACTCGACCCCGGCCCCGTTCACCATCGGTGACGACGAATCGGTCGTCCACACGGTGTTCACCCATGCGGAGAAGACTCCGCACCGCGTGATGTACTCCCGGCCGCAGGGGGACGACTGGGTCGCGGTCACCGCGCAGCAGTTCGCCGACCAGGTGAAGGCTGTCGCCAAGGGCCTGATCGCCAACGGTGTGCGGCCCGGCGATCGTGTCGCGCTGCTCTCGGCCACCCGCTACGAGTGGTCGCTGTTCGACTACGCCATCTGGACGGCCGGCGCGGTGTCGGTACCGATCTACGACTCCTCGTCCACGGAGCAGATCCGCTGGATCCTCCAGGACTCCGAGGCCGTCCTCGCCGTCGTCGAGACCGCGCGGCACGAGAAGCTCTTCGTCGACATGCCCGACACCCTCCGTCGCATCCTGCAGATCGAGGACGGCGCGGTGAACACGCTCGCGGCCGACGGCGCCGACGTAGACGACGCCGAGATCACCACGCGTCTGGCCGGAATCCGTTCCGGCGGCCTGGCCTCCCTCGTATACACCTCGGGAACCACCGGGCGTCCCAAGGGCTGCATGCTCACCCACCGCAACTTCCTCGCCGAGGTCCGGTCGATCCTCACCTCGGACGTCGGTATCGTCGCCAAGCCCGGCAACCGCGGCCTGACCTTCCTGCCCCTCGCACACGTGCTGGCACGCGCGGTGTCGCTCGCGCTCTTCGAATCCGGCACGGCGCAGGCGCACTGGGCGGACTTCTCGACCGTCTCCGCGCAGTTCGCCCGGTACTCGCCGAACATCATCCTCGGTGTGCCGCGCGTCTTCGAGAAGGTGCGCGACGCGGCAGCGGGCAAGGCGGCGGCCGGCGGACCGGTCAAGGCGGCGATCTTCGGTTTCGCGGAGCGCACCGCCATCGCCTACAGCGAGTCGCTCGACCACGGCGGCCCCACCTTCACGTTGAAGGCAAAGCGCGCCCTCGCCGACAAGCTGGTCTACTCCAAGCTGCGCGAGGCCATGGGCAACGAGTGCTGGTACGCGATCTCCGGCGGCGGTGCCCTGAGCCCCCGCCTCGGCCACTTCTTCCGCGGCGTCGGCGTGCCGATCTACGAGGGCTACGGCCTCACCGAGACCACGGCCGCACACAGCGTGAACACGCCCGGCGCGCAGAAGATCGGCACCGTCGGACGTCCCATGGGCGGGAACTCGGCGCGCATCGCGGACGACGGCGAGATCGAGCTGCGCGGCATGGTCGTCTTCGACGGCTACTGGCGCAACGACGAGGCCACCGAGGGTGCCTTCCACGACGGCTGGTTCCGCACCGGCGACCTCGGCTCGCTCGACGAGGGCGGCTACCTGTCCATCACCGGGCGCAAGAAGGACCTCATCATCACCGCCGGCGGCAAGAACGTCTCGCCCGGGCCGATCGAGGACCGCATGCGGTCGCACACCCTCGTCTCCCAGGCCGTCGTCGTCGGCGACGGACGCAGCTTCGTCACCGCGCTGGTGACCGTCGATCCGGAGGTCTTCGAGAACTGGAAGACCGAGAACGGCAAGCCGACCGGTGCGACGATCGCGGACCTGCGCCACGATCCCGCGCTGCGCGACGCGGTGCAGACCATCGTCGACGATGCCAACACCCTCGTCTCGCACAGCGAGGCGATCAAGAAGTTCGTCATCCTCGACCGGGATCTCACCGAGGAGTCGGGTGAGCTCACGCCGACGCTGAAGATCAAGCGCAACGTCGTCACCGAGCGTTTCGCCCACGAGATCGACGCCCTGTACGCGAAGTGACGCCCTGAGGCGTGTTACTCGAGCAGCGACCGCCGATCCGGGATCCGGATCGGCGGTCGCAGTGTTCGTGACGCGTCACTCCACCGGTGAGGTGTCTCCGGAGACCGCACGGGCCAATCTCGCGAATCCGTCGTGGTCGACGAGATCCTCGACGAGGACGACCTTGCCGCGGGCATCGGCGAGCGGGACCCGCCAGTTCGGGTACTCGTCGACCGTGCCCGGCTGGTTCTGGCTGCGGCGCTCACCGGTCACATCGGCCAGCGAGATGCCCAGCAGCGCAGACGGACTCGCTGCGATCAGCCGGTGCAACGCCTCGACCTGCCGATCGACGTCGGCTTCGCCCTCGTCGAGCAGTCCCCGCTCCACCGCGAGCGCCAGAACCGAGTCGCGTTCGGCGGCCGCATCGGTGAGTTCGGTGTCGAGATCGCCCTCGAGCAGACCGAGTTCCGATCGCAGCCGGATGTGGTCGCCCGCCAGATATCCCGCCGTGGGCGCGAGGTCGTGCGTGGTCACCGACGTCAGGCACAGGGAGCGGTAGGTCTCCGGCCCGCGCGGGGAGTCCTCGTCGCGTTCGAACCACAGGATCGACGTCCCGGCGATGCCGCGCTCGGCGAGATACTCCTGCACCCACTCCTCGAAGACCCCGAGGTCCTCACCCACGACCACGGCACCGGCGCGGTGCGCCTCGAGCGCCAGGATGCCGACGAGTGCCTCGTGGTCGCTGCGGACGTACGCGCCGTCGGCCGGTGACATCCCCTCCGGCACCCACCAGGTGCGGAACAGTCCCAGGATGTGATCGGCCCGGACACCACCCGCGTGCCGCAACGCCGAGCGCACCACATCGCGGAAGGGGATGTATCCCAGCTCCGCGAGGCGATCCGGCCGCCACGGCGGCTGATTCCAGTTCTGGCCGTTGCGGTTGAAGTCGTCGGCGGGGGCACCCACCGTGACGCCCGACGCCAACGCATCGCCCAGCGTCCAGGCGTCGGCGCCGTGCGGACCGACGCCCACGGCGAGGTCGTGCACGATGCCGATATCGGAACCTGCTGCGAGCGAAGCGGTTTGGGCGTTGGCGAGCTGTTCGTCGCACAACCATTGCAGCCACCGGTGGAAGTCGATCCGCGAGGCGAGCCGCTCGCGCAACCGGGCGACCTTGGGGTCGTCGGGACTCGGGGCGCGCGACGCCCACCGGTCGGCGCGGTCGCCGAACTTCTCGTACAGCGCGCACCACAGCGCGAAGTCGTCGAGCGCCTGCCCGCCCTCGGCGCAGAACGCCTCGTACCGTGCCCGTCGGGCGGGGCCGAGCGGCACCCGGTACACGCGCTCGAGGACGTCGAGCTTCGCGCGGAAGGTCGCATCCCGGTCGAGACGCCGCGCCTTCCGATTCGCCTTCGCCGCGCGCTGTGCGTGATCGTCGAGTTCCTTGCGGTGCTTGGCGGGCAGATAGGCCGTCTCGGGGATGTCCTCGATCCGCAGATACAGCGGGTCGACGAAGCGCCGCGACGACGGCAGATAGGGCGACGGTTCGTGCGGGGGCACGGGTTCGGCCGCGTGCACGGGGTTGATGAGGACGAAGTCGCCGCCGTAACCGGCCGTGATCGCCGCCAGATCGGCCAGGTCGGCGAAGTCGCCGATGCCCCACGACCGGCGGCTGCGCACCGAATAGATCTGGGCCGCAAGGCCCCAGCGCTTCTTCTCGAGCAGCCGGTCGGCGGTGGACAACCGGCGCGGGGTCACCACGAGGACCGCGGTGGCCTCGATGTCGTTGCTGCGGGCGTGCACGACGTGCCAACCGAGGGGCAGGCGCGGAACGGCGAAGGTCGCGCGGCCCACGAGCCGGCCGTCGACGGTCCGCGGGTCCACCCACACGTCGCGCTGCTCGACGTCGACCTCCTCGCCGTCCTCGGTGACGACCCACACCGCGACCGGGTCGCCGTGCGGCACGTGCACCGGGAACGTCCGGTTCTCGCCCTCGACGACCACGAGCGCGGGCGGGAGCATGCTGCGCCACGGACGGTCGTCGACGTCGGCGAGCGATTCCACGACCTCGTCGTCCGTCCGGGCAGGGACGTCGAGCGCGGCGAGTACACGCCGCAACGTCTCGTCGGAGACATCGTGGTCGCGTCCACCCCACCCCGTGTAGGTGGTGGTGATGCCGTGCTTTCCGGCCAGTTCGCGCAGCTTCGCCGAGGACGTCACGGTCCTGAATCATGCCAGCAAAACGACTCGGGGGCAGCGCGCGGACCATATGGTCGACAGGGTGACCGCTCTCGACATCGCGCACGGCGACATCACCACCATCGCGGTGGATGCGATCGTCAACGCCGCGAACTCCTCCCTGCTCGGAGGCGGGGGAGTGGACGGTGCGATCCACCGGGCCGGCGGCCCGGAGATCCTCGCCGCATGCCGCGAACTCCGCGCGACCTCGCTACCCGACGGACTCGAACCGGGCCGTGCGGTGGCGACGCCCGCCGGTCGCCTCCCGGCGCGGCGGGTGATCCATACCGTGGGCCCGGTGTGGTCGGCGCACGAGGACCGCTCCGGAATTCTGCGCTCGGCCTACCGCAACAGTCTGCTCGTCGCGCAGGACCTCGGCGCCCGGACGGTGTCGTTCCCGCTCGTCTCGGCCGGTATCTACGGCTGGCCCCTCGACGACGCCGCCCTGCAGGCCGTCACGACGATCCGGGAGACGCAGACGGACGTGGAGACCGTCGTACTCGTCGGGTTCGGCGACGCCGCCGTCGACGCTCTCCGGCGCGCCGTCTCCCGGACGTGATCGGTTCAGGAATAGTCGCCGAAGCCGTCGAAGAGGGTCGGTTCGTCGGGGTTGTCGAACAGCGCGGGCTGCTCGGGCGACGCCTCCCGGCCGGCGCTCGAGCGCGACGCGCGTGATCCGGCCGAATCGGTCCCCTCGCCCT
Organism: Rhodococcus sp. PD04; assembly: GCF_035918275.1. Lineage (NCBI taxonomy): Bacteria > Bacillati > Actinomycetota > Actinomycetes > Mycobacteriales > Nocardiaceae > Rhodococcus > Rhodococcus sp. PD04. The sequence continues at coordinate 1,764,807 of NZ_CP142143.1, forward strand.
GTTCGAGGAACTGGAGGGCCTCCGCGAGCGAACGGCTCGTCGCCTCCCATTCCAGTGCCCGCGCCCGTGCCTCGCGAGCACCGTCGGTGTTGAGCGCCGCCTCGCGGGTCTGCGACTCACCGTCCCACCACACCTGCAGCTCGGTGCTGATGGTGAGGAACCGTCGCAACTGCTCGGGATTGCGATCGCCGATCGCCGCGACGGTGCTGGCGGCGACGTCGGCGGCACCGTCGAGATGGAAGTCGCGCACCGCGAGCAGGGCCACCGGAAGATCGTCCTCGGCGTCGGGCAACTGCGAGACGTCGCCCCAGGGAGGATCGGCCGCCCCGCCCGTCGCACCGTCGAATCCCTGATCGCGCAGCAGCGAGCCACCGATATGGGTGGCGAACGAGCTGTCGACGGTGTCGAGGAACTGGGTGATGGTCTCGAGCGATCCGAGCAGGTGCGCCGGAGCGAACGGCGCGGCCGGAACATGATCGACGATCGCGAGGCGGTCGTCGACCAGCACGAACTTCAGGTGCGGCCACCGGCGGTTGAGATCGACGCAGATCTCGGCGGCCCGCGTACGTCCGGTGATGGAATGGACGATCGGTGCGAACAGGTCGACGGTGCCACCACCAGGGCCGACACCGACGAACACCAGCACCCCGGCGATCCGCAGGACGAGATCGCCGTCCTCGTCCCAGGCGGGAAGATCGTCGATCTGCTCGTGCAGGGTGGATTCGATCAGTTCGCGCACATGGTCGTCGCCGGTGGGGACGACCGCGAGCGGGACCTCCGGGGCCTGGGTGCGGTCCGCCTGGGGTGTCTCGGGCACGAGGAACGAGGTGAGCTCGGCGACCGAGCGCTCCGTTCCGAACGTCTCGGCCCGCAGGAAGAGGGGGTGGGGAACACCCCACACCGAACGAAGTGCACGCACGGCGATGACGGCGAGCTGATCGGCCCAGCTGCCAGGACGATCGATCCAGAACGCCGGGGATCCGCCGTCCTCCGGATCGTCCGGTCCGCGGGAGGGCGCCTGCAGCCCGAGTTCGAGGAGCATCTGCTCGTCGACCGGGGTGAGGTGCCGGTCGGGGGCGAGGTGTGCGTTGGACGGGACCTCGCAGCGGACGAGCCGGTCTCCCCACGCGTAGAACTGCACGCACGGCCCGGCAGGGCCACCGGCCTCGTCGGTGAAGGGTTCGAGGACCAGGCCGTCGCCGTCGCACATGGCCGCGACATGGTCGGCCAGGCGCGTGCGGAACTCGCGCCAGGCCGCGTCGACGTCCTGGTCGAACCGGGTCTGCGCGTCGGCCATGATCGGACCCCCTTCTCTGTGCGGTCGAGCCGAGAGAAAGACTAGTCGCCGGCACCGACAGGCATTCCTCCGCTGGGTCGCACGAGCGACGGCTTGCCCAAGCGCACGGTTCTCGGCCTGCGACGGCCCGCCGAGGTGTTCCGATCCCGGTGAACGAAACCGTGTCGATCCGTCCGGAGGTGCCCGACCATCGACGCATGATCGACGCCATCATCCGTCTCGTCCGGACCCTGCCGGCCCGCATCCCCGCAGGACGGTCGGCCGATCCGTCCGTGTGGCCCGTCGTCGTACCGGCCGGAACACCCGAATGCACCACGGATGCCGTGGCGGACTATGCGATCCGGGTCTCGATATGACCGTGCTCGCCGGGGCGGGCTCGAGGGCAATGGCGTCGGGAGGCGGGTCTCACCGCAGTTCACGCACGAAGCGGCCGATTTCGGCGAGCGCGCGGCCGCTCTCCGGGACGATCCCCGCCGCGGCCTGGAAGACGTGCACCTGTTTCTCCCACACCTGGAGTTCGGTGGAGACGCCGGCGAGTTGCAGCCGCCGGGCCATCAGCTCGGCGTCGACGTAGGTCATCTCCTCGGATCCGGTCTGGATGAGTGCGGGAGGCATCTCGGACAGGTCGAGATCGACGGGGGAGGCGACCGGCTCGGCGCCTTCGCCACCGAGGCGCTCGGCGCGATCGACGAGGGTCGACAGGACGCCGACGGCGCGTCGTGGGAAGACGGCGCACCGGTGCGAATTGGGATGGTCGAGCTTGCCCCGCGGGTCGAGATCGGTGAGGGGTGACAGGGCGACGGTGCCGGCCGGACGGCCGATGCCGAGGCGTACGGCTTCGTGGGCGACGGCGAAGGTGAGGAAGCCACCCGCGGAGTCCCCGGCGATCACGACACGCTCGACCGGGTAGCCGTGTGCCACGAGCCAGCGCAATCCGTCGAGCCCGTCCTCGACCGCGCGCCGGATCGGATGGCGGGGCAGCATGCGGTAACCGACCGCCAGAACCGGCGCGCCGGTTGCGGCGGAGATGCGGGAGACCAGATGGCGGTGCGTGGTGAGCCCGCAGCACAGGAATGCGCCACCGTGCAGGTACAGGACGGCGGTGCTGTCGATACTGGCCCGGACGGCGGTGCCGTCCGTACCGACCTGTGCGGCCGGGGGTGCGGCACCCGGAGCCCACAGCAGTTCCGCCGGGCACGTCGGGAGATCGACCCGCCGGCGGTGTGTGCCGGGTACCGGCACGAGTGGGAACGCGAGGCGGTCGATCACCGACGCCGGCCAGGGGACGGTCGGCGCGTACGACCACGCCTCGATGAACGGCCGCACGGTACGACGCACGGAGAAGGACAGGGCACGGGACTGAGTGCTCACCCCCGCGAACTCGCGCGTCGTGGCGCGGTGCGCGGGCAGAGGGAGCAACTCGGCGTGGGCGACGCTCACGACCGGCACCTCCTCGGTCTGCCCGGAGTCGTGGTCGGACCCGGTCGGGGTGGCTGCACGGACTTCGGATTTACGAGGATACGCCCGTTCATCCAGGTCGCGAGGGTTCGCGGAGCAATCGTTGTGGTCCTGGTCTCAGGGTGATGATTCCGGGTGAAGGTGGGTTCTCGGCGATGTACCTTCTGTCAGGTACCGGCAGTGCAAAAAGTTTTCCGGACCTTCTACACATTCCGTGCTTTTCGGGCCACACTGACTGTATGTTTCGACTGCGGCGCGCGGCCCGGCGTCGCTCCTGGGGGACGAACGAAGGCGAGATGTTGCGTAAATTCGACGTTGCAAGCATGAGTGCCGACGAGATCACCGCGGAGAACCTGCCCCGGATGGTGGCGGACGCCGCGGCATGCGAGCCCGACCGGATCGCCGTGGCGCACGGCGTGGACACCACCACCTACGCCCGGCTGCACGACGAGGTCGTCAAGCTCGATGCGGCCATGGGGATCCTGCTCGGAAAGGCCTCGCTCGTGCCCATCGCGCTCGCGACCGTCTTCCCGGCGCTCGCCGACTCGGCGCGCGGCGACCTGCGCGACGTACTCGACGCACTCGTGATCGATCTCGTCGACTGTGTGGCCCCCGAACCTCTCTCCGCAGCCGGCTGACAACCGACCCGGCATCCACCATCATCGAATCGGTAGGTCGACGAACGAAGTGAACGGTACTGCACGGCGGTACCGACCGGGGTGGGAGGCCACGTGGAGGACGACACGCTCACCGTCGCCTGCAAATACGGCGAGGTCCGCGGATATCGCGACGGCGGGGTCTACGTCTGGAAGGGCATCCCGTACGCGGCCCCGACCGGTTCCCGGCGGTTCCGGTCGCCGTTACCACCGGAACCGTGGGACGGCGTCCTCGACGGCGCACGATTCGGACCGATCGCTCCGCAGAGTCGGCAGAGTCCGATCGGGATCGAACCCGAGATGACGTTGAGCGAGGACTGTCTCTCGCTCAACATCTGGGCGCCGCCGCCCGACGGCCGCCGCCGCCCCGTCATGGTCTGGATCCACGGGGGCGCCTACATCATCGGATACTCGGGTCAGAAGATCTACGACGGCCGAATCCTGTGCGAGAGCGGCGATGTCGTGGTCGTCACGATCAACTACCGGCTCGGTGCGCTCGGTTTCCTCGATCTGTCGTCGTTCTCCACACCCGATGCCACCTTCGAATCCAACGTCGGTCTCCGGGACCAGATCGCCGCCCTCGAGTGGGTGCGCGACTGCATCGCCGACTTCGGGGGCGATCCGGACTGCGTCACGCTCTTCGGGGAATCGTCCGGTGCGGGGTCGGTCACCACACTCATGACGGTCCCGAAGGCCGAAGGCTTCTTCCATCGCGCGATCGCCCAGTCGCCGCCCGCCACCTCGGTGTACGGCAGCGAACGTGCCGCGACGGTCGCGCAGCGCTTCCTCGAGATCCTCGACCTACCGCCGTCCCGAGCCGCCGAACTGCTCACGATGTCGACCGACACACTGGTCGAGGCGTCGGAAGTGCTCGTCGCCGAGACCCCCACGAAGGTGCCGGGAACGCTCGCCATGACCCCGGTCGTCGATCGCGACCTGGTGCCGAAGTATCCGGTCGCTGCCTTCCAGAAGGGGCTGTCGCACCGGATCCCGCTGATCATCGGCTCGAACAAGGACGAGCCGTCGATCTTCCGCTTCATGAAGTCGCCGTTGATGCCCGTGAACGATACGGCCGTGCAAGCGATGTTCAAGGCGCTGGCCGACGACCGGACGGATCTGCCTCCCGAGCGTCTCGCCGAGATCGTCGCGGCGTATCCCGACCTGCCCAAACCCGCCGGAGCGATGGCACTCTCGCGCGATGCCGGTTTCCGGATGCCGGTGCTGTGGGTCGCCGAAGCGCACAGCGCGCATTCGCCGACCTGGGTGTACCGCTTCGACCACGCCACCCCGATGCTCAAGGCTGCGCGGATCGGTGCCGGGCACGCAACCGAATTACCTTACGTATTCGGTAATTTCGGCACCCTCGGTCGGGATCCGACCTTCTGGCTCGGCGGCCGCAGGTCCGCCGGGGAGGTCTCCGGGCGTGTGCAGCGGCGCTGGCTCGCGTTCGCGCACCACGGCGTGCCGGCGGCGCTGGACGGCTCGAAGCACTGGCCGCAGTACGAGGTGGAGGAACGTTCGACCCTGCTCATCGACTCCACGGACAGGGTCGAGTCGGATCCGGACGGCGAGATGCGCCGGGTCTGGGGCAGTCAGGTCATGGCCTTCACCTGAGCGCACCCCGAAGCGCCGAGCACATCTGCAAGTACCGGCGGTACACCCTTCGATGACACATTCCGTGCGTTGATCCGGTTGAACACGTGTGCAACGCTTGAAACGTGCGTTCAACCGTCGCCGGTGAAGACCTCACCACCCGTGCACGGATCCGCGACGCCGCGATCCGGTGCATCGCCGCGTACGGCGTCGGCGTGCCACTACGCACCATCGCCGCAGAGTGCGGCGTCAGCGCTTCGCTGATCGTGCATCACTTCGGATCCCGCGCCGGATTGAAGGAACACTGCGACCGGTACGTGCTCGACGGGATCCGGCAGGCGAAGAGTGCCGTCCTCGACCCGCAGGCCGGGCCGGCCGCGCTGAACGACCAGATGGAGCACATCGAGAACTACGCGACCACGGTCGCCTATCTCTTCCGCACCCTCCGGGCCGGCGGTGCACCCGCCGCCGACTTCCTCGACCGACTCGTCGCCGACACCGAGGCATATCTCGAAGAGGCGGTGGCTGCCGGAACCGTGCGGCCCAGCCGGTTCCCCTCCGAACGAGCACGCGCCCTCATCTCGTTCAGCGTCGGCGCCGTGCTCATGGACCTTCCGGGTCCGGACGAGTATCTCGATCTCGAGACGTTTCCTGCCAGGCTGCGTTCCTACACCGAGCGCCTCATGCTGCCGATGCTCGAGCTCTACACCGAGCCGTTGCTGACGGACTCGACGCTCCTCGAGGCATTTCTGGCAGCACGGAAGGCACCCCCCGACTCCTGACGGAGGAAAGATGGACACCCAGATCATCGAAATCCGCGACGTCGTCAAGACATTCGGAACCACGAGAGCCCTCGACGGCTTCTCGATGACCGTCGAACGCGGTACCGTCGCCGGATTCCTCGGACCGAACGGCGCCGGCAAGTCCACAGCGATCCGCGTGCTGCTCGGAATGCTGCGTGCCGATTCCGGCACCGTCCGCGTCCTCGGACTCGACCCGTGGACCGACGCCGTCGCGATCCACCGCCGGCTCGCGTACGTGCCCGGCGACACGAACCTGTGGCCCACCCTCACCGGTGGCGAGATCATCGACGTCCTCACCCGCATCCGCGGGGGCGAGGTCCGCACGCGTCGTCGCGCCGAACTCCTCGAGCGGTTCGAACTCGATCCGACGAAGAAGGCCCGCACCTATTCGAAGGGCAACCGGCAGAAGGTCGCACTCGTCGCCGCACTCGCATCGGACGCCGAGCTCTACCTGCTCGACGAACCCACCTCGGGTCTCGACCCGCTCATGGAGGCGGTGTTCACCGACGAGGTGCGAGGGCTCCGCGACCGCGGCGCGACCGTCCTGTTGTCCAGCCACATCCTCGCCGAGGTCGAGAAGCTCTGCGACACGGTGACGATCATCCGGGCCGGGCGCGACGTCGAGACCGGCACCCTCGCGCAGTTGCGGCACCTGACGCGCTCGTCCGTGCGGGCCACCACGAGTGCCCCTGCCGAGCGACTGGGCGGGCTCTCCGGGGTCCACGACCTCTACGCCGACGACGGCCGGCTCGCGTTCGACGTCGACAACACCGCCCTCGCCCCGGTCCTGCAGGAACTCGCCGGACTCGGCGTCGAGAACCTCACCATCACGCCCCCGTCGCTCGAAGAGCTGTTCATGCGGCACTACGGCGACACCTTCGACACCGGTGACGGGAACGGCGCCGGTGCGGTGGAGGAGGTGTCCTCACGATGACCACGACGACACCGACAGCTGTACCGACCCCGAGCGGTACCTCCGCGACGTCCGCGGCACCGTTCACCGGGCTCGGCACCCTGCTGCGGCTCTACCTGCGGCTGGACCGCGTGCGCATCACCGTCTGGACCCTCGCGCTCGCCTTCACGGTGTGGTCGACCGTCCTCAGCCTGGCCGCGGTCTATCCCGACGAGGCCTCCCGTCAGGCCCGTGCTGCCCTGCTGGAGAATCCGGCTGCCGTACTCATGACGGGCCCGGCCTACGGGATCGACAACTACACGCTCGGGGCGATGACCGCGAACGAACTGAGCCTGACCGTCTTCGTCGCGACCGCGATCATGAGCATCCTGCTCGTCGTGCGGCACACCCGGGCGCAGGAGGAATCCGGCCGGCTCGAACTTCTGCGGGCGCTGCCCGTCGGGGCCTATGCTCCGCCGGCGGCCGCCCTGATGCTGGTCTCGGTCGCGAACCTCATCGTGGGCACCGGTATCACCGTCGCGCTCATCGCAGGCGGGCTCGATGTCGTCGGCTCGGTCGCCTTCGGTGTGGCCTCCGCCGTCACCGGGGTGCTCTTCGGTGCGGTCGCGGCAGTGACCGCCCAGTTCGGCGAACACTCCCGCTCGGCCACGGGTACCGCGCTCGCAGTGCTCGCTGCGGCCTTCTTCGTCCGCGGCGCCGGCGACATCATCGAGTCGACCGGCTCGTGGCTGTCGTGGCTCTCGCCGATCGCCTGGGCCCAGCAGACCCGGCTCTACGTCGACGAGCGGTGGTGGCCGCTGTTGTTGTCCGTCGCCACGACGGTCGTGCTGCTCACCGTCGCCGTCGCACTGTCGCGGCGCCGCGACCTCGGAGCCGGACTGCGGGCACCGAAACCCGGACCCGCCGAGGCAAATTCCGCGTTGCTCGGTCCGGTCGGTCTGATCCGCCGCCTGCTGCGCGGAGCCTTCGTGGGCTGGCTGACGGGACTGGTCCTGTTCGGCGTCGCGATGGGCGCTCTCGCCAGCTCCGTCGAGGACCTCATCGACGAGATGCCGCAGGTGCTGGACATGGTCGGCGTGGACCCCGACGCCCTCACCGCCTCATTCTCCGGGATGATGCTGATGTTCCTCGCTCTCGGCGCCACCGCCTTCGGTGTGTCCGGCGTGATGCGGATGCGCAGCGAGGAGGACGGTGGACGTTCCGGTCTCGTGATCGTCACCGGAACGGCGCGCAGCGCATGGCTGTTCGCGGCACTCGGCGTGATCGTCGTCCAGTTGGTCGTGGCGCTGCTCGTCTCCGGTGCTGCGACCGGACTGGGGGTCGCGCTCGCGGTGGGCGACTGGGGGTGGATGCCGCGGATGATCGCGGCGTCCCTGGCCTACGCGCCGGCTGCGATCCTCGTGGTCGCCGTGGCGTTCGCGCTGCTGGGCTGCGTGCCGCGTGCCACCGGGCTCGTGTGGGTGCTCGTGGTGTGGATGGTGTTCGTCGCGTGGCTCGGCGAGATGCTGAACCTCCCCGACGAACTCGTCGCACTGTCGCCGTTCTCGCATGTCCCGCTGGTGCCCGCAGAGGGGGTGACGGTGATGCCGCTGATCGTCCCGGCGGTTGCGGCGGTGCTGCTCGTCGCAGCGGCGATCGTCGGTTTCCGCCGCCGCGACGTGCAGGTGTGACGGATCAGTTGCGGTATTCGGGATGTTCGGAGACGAACTTCTCGACGTACGAGCAGGACGTACCGATCTTCAGTCCCTGCTTCCTGGTCTCGTCGAGGGCGTGCTTCACCACGATCCCGGCGAGGCCCTTGCCGCGGAACTGCGGGTCGGTGACGGTGTGGTCGAAGTCCCGCAGGTCGCCGTGCTGCGTGTAGTCGGCGTAGGCCGCGAGGTCGTCGCCGAGATAGAGCGCGAAACGGGCCTTGTCGGCGTCGTGCTCGATCCGGGGTTCGGTGCCGTCGATGTTCTGCGTCATGATCTCACCGTACTCGGGGCGTGACCGGGAGGAGTGTCGACGACGATCGCGTCGTCGTCGGTCAACGCCACGTGTTCGACGTCGTGCTCGCGCAGGTAGCGCAGGGTCTGCCGTATCCCGTCGTCGGCCAGCATCGAGTCACCGGCGTGCGGCACGATCGCGTGTTCGACCCAGCCGAGTCCGTCCCACACCACCGGGACACCGCAGGTCGCGGCGACCTCGTCGGGGTCGTCGGAGAACTCGATGCCGCGCAGCGACGGTGTGGCGACACAGGCCCCGGCGCTGTAGCCCCCGTACACGAGACGGTTGTCGCTCACCAGATCCGTGAGCACGGTATCGCCTCCGCTGCGGGCCAATTGCGCTCGCAGGACGAAAGTGTTGCCGCCGCGCACCCACACGGACGTGAAGTCCGACAGGCGCCGCCGGAGCGAGTCGGGATCGTCGAGGTGATCACGTAGATCCACCTCCTCCGGTTCGAAGCCGAGCGACCGCAGCGGGCCCATCTCGCTCGTGACCGCCGCCGTGCGGGCCGAGGCGGGCCACGCGTCGGCGGCGTTCGCGATCACCGCGATCCGGCCCGGCGTCGTCAACCGGACGAAGGCGTCCGGATCGGTGCCGAACCGGTAGGAGGACAGGAACAGCCGCACGACGTCAGATCGTGAACGCGAGGTTGTCGACGATGCGGCGTCCGACCTCGGTGTCGCCGCCGAGGGAGATCTCCTCGATCCGGTCCTCGGCGCGCACGCGTCCACCGGCGAGCCGAACGAACAACCCGGAGTCCATCGCGATCGTGGTCGTGACCGGTTCGGACAGGGCCGGCACCTCGGTGGCCCGTCCGTGCACCTCGATGTGGATGGTGCGCGCGAGGGGACCGGTGAGTTCGAGCGTGATGCGCGCTCCCTCGGGGGCCTTGCCGCGCTTGCCGACGATGAACGGAACCGCACCGAAGACCTCCGCGGATCCGAGTTCGGCACGCGGGCCGCCCTCGCTGCCCGTCCTGCCGAGCGCGTCGCAGATGTCGAGTTCGTGGAGCCAGCAGTCGAACACGCGGATCCGCATGAAGCGCCCGTACGGTGCCGGCCCGACGGGAGTGTTCGACTGTTTCCCGAAGTCCTCCTGGGTCATCGCGCCGAGTTGCTCCGTGCGCAGGGCGACGATCTCGCGGTACCGCTCGAGCACGTCCGCGCCGGGGACGGGACGCAACGACTCCACCCACAACTCGTTGAAGGCCGCGATGTCGTTGCGCACGTGGTCGAACGAGCGCACGTCGCGTTCGACGCGCGGAGCCTCGATGCCCGCGAGCATCGACTCGGTGCCGATGAGATGCGCAGTGATGTCCTTGACGGTCCATCCCGGCAGGCAGGTGGCGGTCGTCCACTCGTCCTCGGTCAGTCCCGCCAGCAGGTCGTCGAGCACGGCGAACTGCTCGAGCAGCAGCGGCCGGATCGTGTCGATCGGGAACTCGGCAGCGGAGGTGTCGGGGGTGGTGTCGGGCTGTGATGTCACTGGTGCTCCTCGGCGGTGAGACGTTCGAGACCGGCGCGGATGATCGCCGCGGTGGTCTCGGGGTCGTGGGGGCGACGGCGGACCAGACCGATACCCATCCGGACACGATCGCCGTTCCAGCGGGGCAGGAGGTGCAGATGGGTGTGGAAGACGGTCTGGAAGGCTGCTCGTCCGTCGTTCAGGACGAGATTGGTTCCGTCGGTGGCGAGTTCGGAACGGGCCATCGCCCGGGCGATCCGTTGTCCGGCACGGAAGACTGCCGCACCCGACGCCGGATCGAGCTCCTCGAGGCGTGCGGTGTGCACGCGGGGGATCACGAGGGTGTGCCCGCGCGCGATCGGTCGGATGTCGAGGAAGGCCACGACCTCGTCGTCCTCGTACACCCGTGTCGCCGGACCGCTGCCGTCGGCTATGGCGCAGAACACACAGGAACTCACCGGGTCACCTTAACGCGGTGTGTCGGCCCCGATCTCCAGTGTGTCGACGAGGGCGGGGAGACCGACGGCAGCAGTGGTGCGCCAGGCATGGTCGACCTGATCGCTCAGATCGGTCTCGCGTGGATCGATCTGCACCACCGGTACGCCGTGACTGCGTGCGAGCGACGGCAGGCCGGCCGCCGGGTAGACGACACCCGAGGTGCCGACGACGAGCAGCAGGTCGGCATCACGCAGGGACTCGGTCGCGGTCTCCCACGGTTCCTGCGGCAACATCTCGCCGAACCACACGACGCCCGGCCGCCCGTCGCCTCCGCATGCGGGGCACGACGGCGGATCGAGACGAGCGACGGGATCCTCCGGCGGATCGGGAAGGTCGACGGCGCGCTCGCACCTGCTGCAGCGTGGGGCGAACAGGCTTCCGTGCAGATGGGTGACCTCGGAGCTTCCGGCCCGCTCGTGGAGGTCGTCGACGTTCTGCGTCACGATCTGCACGTGGGCCGCCCGTGCCCAGTCGGCGAGCGCCAGGTGTCCGGCATTGGGCTGCACCCGGCGGACGAGCGCGACCCGCCACTGGTACCAGGCCCAGACCGTAGCCGGATCGTCCGCCCACGCCTCCGGTGTGGCGAGCGCGGTGGCGTCGAAGTTCTCCCACAACCCGGTCTGCGCGTCGCGGAAGGTGGGGACACCGCTCTCGGCGGACATCCCGGCACCGGTGAGGACGGCGACGCGGCGGGCCGAGCGGGCGAGGTCGAGGACGGGGGCCGGCACGTTCATGTGGCCAGGTTAGGTGCTCGGGTCAGGAGGGATCCGGGATCGGGTGCTCCCTGCCGCATCGCGGGCACGGCTCCTCCTCGGAGGTGAGCATCGCTCCGCAGTCGGGGCAGAGGAGATGGAGCCAGCAGACCGGGTCGCCGCCGAGGTCGTCGTCGTGGTCCTTCTCGCGGTCGTGACTCATGAGAGCCCCTTACGCCGCCTGCCGGACGAGCGCAAAGATGTCGTTCGGCGACGCGGTATCTGAATCGATTCCGAAGTGTTCTGAATCGGTACACACCGTCGATCGGTACACGCGGAACGAATCTGTTTGCACACCGCCTTCTTTCGCTTCGGAGGCCGTTTCCCGGCCCGTTCCCGGGACCGTTTCCGATCGTCCTCCACGCTCTTGCTCACCGGAGGAAAATGGCATTTGTGAGGTGAGCTGCCTCACAAACTTGCGCCATCTTGCTGTTCGGACTCGATTCAGATGATTTCACCAGGTTGCGAGGTCACGGGAGGGCACGGTAGGTCTGCTTAAGCCTTTCAGTGCATGACGGGCCGTCACATGGCCTTCGATAACGCATCTTTCGCCGCCGATCGCGGCACGACGCGCACTTTCATCGACGCAGGAGTCAAGAATTGAGTACCGAAGGATCGAACACGGGGAGCGGAGCGCACCGCCGTCCGACCGTCGGCGTGGTTCGTGAGACGAACGACGGGGAACGGCGGGTCGCGCTCGTACCGAAGATCGTGCCCTCCTTGATCGGCAAGGGGCTCGACGTCGTCGTCGAGTCCGGTGCCGGCCAGGGCGCGCTCATTCCGGATGCGGCTTACAAGGAAGCCGGCGCGACCGTCGGCGACGCCTGGTCCGCCGACATCGTCGTCAAGGTCGCTCCGCCGAGCGACGCCGAGATCGCACGCCTGAAGTCCGGTCAGCGCCTGATCGGCTTCCTCGCCCCGCGCAACGCCGACAACCAGATCGGCTCCCTGACGCAGGCCGGTGTCGAGGCGTACGCCGTCGAGGCCATTCCTCGTATCTCCCGCGCGCAGGTCATGGATGCCCTGTCGTCGCAGGCGAACGTCGCCGGTTACAAGGCCGTGCTGGTCGCGGCGAGCGAATCCACGCGCTTCTTCCCGATGCTCACCACCGCCGCAGGCACCGTGAAGCCGGCGACCGTGCTGGTGCTCGGTGTGGGTGTCGCGGGTCTGCAGGCGCTCGCCACGGCGAAGCGTCTCGGTGGCCGCACCACCGGATACGACGTGCGTCCCGAGGTCGCCGACCAGGTCCGGTCGGTCGGTGCCCAGTGGCTCGACCTCGGCATCGACGCCGCCGGTGAGGGTGGCTACGCACGCGAGCTCACCGAGGCCGAGCGGGCCCAGCAGCAGCAGGCGCTCGAAGACGCCATCAAGGGCTTCGACGTCGTCATCACCACCGCGCTCGTGCCGGGCCGCCCGGCGCCGCGCCTGGTGACCGCCGCCGCGGTCGAAGGGATGAAGCCGGGTTCGGTGATCGTCGACCTCGCCGGCGAGACCGGTGGCAACTGCGAACTCACCGAGCCGGGGCAGACCGTCGTCAAGCACGACGTCACCATCTGCTCGCCGCTCAACCTGCCCGCGACGATGCCGGAGCATGCCTCCGAGCTCTACTCGAAGAACGTGTACGCGCTGATCGAGCTGCTGCTCGACGAGTCCGGTGCCCTGGCCCCGGACTTCTCGGACGAGATCCTCGCGGCTGCCTGCGTGACGCGTTCGAAGGAGAACTCCTAGATGTACAACGAACTACTCGCGAACATCGCGATTCTGGTCCTGGCCGGATTCGTCGGTTTCGCCGTCATCTCCAAGGTGCCGAACACGCTGCACACGCCGCTGATGTCGGGCACCAACGCGATCCACGGCATCGTCGTGCTCGGCGCACTCGTCGTGCTCGGTCATCTCCCCGGTGATGCCCACTGGGGCATCAAGATCATCCTGTTCGTCGCTCTGGTCTTCGGCACCCTGAACGTCGTCGGTGGCTTCGTCGTCACCGACCGCATGCTCGGGATGTTCAAGCAGCGCAAGGACTCCCCGGCTGCACAGAAGAAGGGGGCTGACGCCTGATGGGCTACCTCGTCTCGGTCCTGTACATCATCGCCTTCGCGATGTTCATCTACGGTCTGTCGGGTCTGACGGGCCCGAAGACCGCCGTCCGCGGCAACTACATCGCCGCCGTCGGTATGTTCATCGCGGTCGTCGCGGTGCTCATCGACATCCGCCACACGGAGAACTGGGGTCTGATCATCGGCGGTCTGGCCGTCGGCATCATCCTCGGCGTCCCGCCGGCACTGAAGACCAAGATGACGGCCATGCCGCAGCTGGTCGCACTGTTCAACGGCGTCGGTGGTGGCACCGTCGCGCTCATCGCGTGGGCCGAATATCTCGAGTCCACCAGCTTCACGACGCTGGACGACGACCCGACCGTGGTCATGATCGTCGGTTCGCTGTTCGCCGCGATCATCGGCTCGATCTCGTTCTGGGGTTCGCTCGTCGCCTTCGCGAAGCTGCAGGAACTGCTGAACAAGAACCTCGAGAAGAAGCTCGTCGCGTCGGCGAAGCTGTTCCAGCTGGCCAACATCGTGCTCGTCCTCGCGTCGATCGCCATCGCCGTCTACATCGGCATCAGCGCCGACGGTGAGCCGCTCGCCTCGTGGTGGATCCTGGCACTGCTCGTCGCCGCCGGCCTGATGGGTCTGTTCGTCGTGCTGCCGATCGGCGGCGCGGACATGCCCGTCGTGATCTCGCTGCTCAACGCCCTGACGGGTCTGTCGGCAGCAGCCGCCGGTCTCGCGCTGAACAACCAGGCCATGATCGTCGCGGGCATGATCGTCGGCGCCTCGGGCACCATCCTGACCAACCTCATGGCCAAGGCAATGAACCGGTCGATCCCCGCGATCGTCTTCGGCGCCTTCGGTGGTGGCGAGGCGGCCGCAGGTGTGGCCTCGGCGTCGGGTGGCACGGTCAAGGCCACCTCGGCCTCGGACGCCGCCATCCAGATGGCGTACGCCAACCAGGTCATCGTCGTCCCCGGCTACGGTCTGGCCGTCGCCCAGGCGCAGCACGCCGTCAAGGAGATGGCAGCGCTGCTCGAGGACCGCGGTGTCGAGGTCAAGTACGCGATCCACCCGGTCGCCGGTCGTATGCCCGGCCACATGAACGTCCTGCTCGCCGAGGCCGACGTCGAATACGACGCGATGAAGGAGATGGACGACATCAACGGCGAGTTCAGCCGCACCGATGTCACCATCGTCATCGGCGCGAACGACGTCACCAACCCGGCTGCCCGACTGGACTCGTCGAGCCCGATCTACGGCATGCCGATCCTCAACGTCGACCAGTCGAAGTCGGTCATCGTGCTCAAGCGCTCGATGAGCTCCGGTTACGCCGGTATCGACAACCCGCTGTTCACCGCCGACAACACGTCGATGCTGTTCGGTGACGCGAAGAAGATGGTCTCGGAGGTCACCGAGGAACTGAAGGCCCTGTAGGCCTTCCGGACCTGTCGCTGCTCCCTTACGGCGCCCACGCGGATCACCGCGTGGGCGCCGTCGGCGTCAGGGCGGCCACGCTCACCTAGTTGTCGGCAACGAGCATGGGCACGGGATCGCCGAGGAAAGCGCCGATCGTCGCGAGTGCCCGTCCCGCCTGCTCCCCGTCGACGAGCCGATGATCGAACGACAGCGACAACGTGACCACTTTGCGGATCGCAAGAGCACCGTCCACCACCCACGGGCGATCGGAGATCGCACCGACGGCGAGGATCGCCGACTCGCCGGGATTGAGGATCGGTGTTCCCCCGTCCACCCCGAACACCCCGACGTTCGTCACCGAGACCGTCGAACCCGTCAGCTCGGACGGCGTGGAGCGACCCGTCCGCGCGCGGTCGGCGACCTCGGCGATCGACCGGGCCAGGTGCGGCAACGACAGGCGCTGGGCCTCCCGGACCACCGGGACCTTCAGGCCGTCGGAGGTCGCGGTGGCGATCCCGAGATGCACGTCGTGATGGAGCACGATCTCACCTGCGTCGTCGTCCCAGTGCGCGTTGAGCGACGGTTCGGCCGCGATCGCGTGCAACAGCGCGCGGGAGACGATGCTCAGCGCCGTCGGACGGACGCCTTCGAAGGCCGGCGACGCGCGCAGGGTCGACACCAGATCGACGGTGGCAGTCGCGTCGCACGTGAGGAAGACACTCGCGTGCGGGGCGGTGAAGGCGCTGCGGGAGACGGCCTCGGCGGTCCTCTGGCGCACCCCTCCTACGGGTATCCGCGTGGTCCTCTCGGGGGAGGGCGCACGGGCGGGTGGGCGTGATTGTCCGGCGGTGGTTTCCTCGCCGTGCCCGGCGGTGGGTTCTTCGCCGTGCCCGGCGGTGGGTTCTTCGCCGTGCCCGGCGGTGGGTTCTTCGCCGTGCCCGGCGGTGCGCCGCACGTCGTCGCGTGTGATCACCCCACCTCGGCCGGTGCCCGTCACCGTGTCAAGATCCACCTCGAGGAGGGCTGCGAGTTTGCGTGCGCCGGGCTTCGCGTCGGGTCGTGCAGGTGGGGTGTCGCCGTCGCTGTCCCGCCCGGTGTCCGCCGAGGTACGGCGGGTCGCGCGCCTGCTCTGCGGGGCGTCGCCGGGGCCGTAACCGACGAGCACCGACGGTCGGGACGGGACGCCGCTGTCACCGGTCGGTTCGGCGGGTCCGTCCTCGGTGACGATCCGCAGCAGAGGTGCCCCGACCGGCACCGTCTGCCCTGGTTCGACCAGCAGTTCCTCGACCGTGCCGGCATAGGGCGACGGCAGTTCCACCGTGGCCTTGGCGGTTTCGACCTCCCCGATGACCTGGTTGAGTTCGACGCGATCGCCGACCGCGACGGCCCACTGCACCCAGTCCGCTTCGGTGAGTCCCTCACCGAGATCCGGGAGACGGAATTCCTGTACTGCACGTGTGGGATTCGTCATCGCTGCGCCTCACGCTGCGAGTGCGCGGTCGACCGCATGGAGGATGCGATCCGGGTCGGGACGGTGATGGGATTCGAGTTTGGCCGGAGGATAGGGGATGTCGAATCCGCCGACCCGCAGGACCGGTGCCTCGAGCTGGTAGAAGCACCGCTCGGTCGTGCGGGCGGCGATCTCGGCGCCGATGCCGCAGAAGACCGGCGCCTCCTGCACGACGACGAGTCGGCCGGTCCGTCGCACCGAGGCCTCGATCGTGTCGAAGTCGATGGGGGACAGCGACCTCAGATCGACGACCTCGAGCGAATGCCCTTCCGTCTCGGCGATCTCGGCTGCGCGCAACGCCGTGCCGACCAGCGCACCGAAGGTCACGACCGTCGCGTCGGAACCGGACCGGACGACCCGCGCGGATGTGAGCGGGAGGTCGGGGGCGGTGTCCGTGTCGACCTCACCGCGTTCCCAGTAGCGGTGCTTCGGCTCGAGGAAGATCACCGGATCGTCGAGTGCGACGGCCTGCTGGATCATCCAGTACGCGTCGGACGGAGTGCTCGGGCTCACGACCCGCAGACCCGCGGTGTGGGTGAAGTACACCTCCGGTGATTCCGAATGGTGTTCGACCGCACCGATGCCGCCGCCGTAGGGGATCCGGACGGTCAACGGGGCCACCACGGCACCGGCGGTGCGGTAGTGGATCTTCGCGACCTGCGAGACGATCTGGTCGAAGGCCGGGTAGACGAAGCCGTCGAACTGGATCTCGCACACGGGCCGATAGCCGCGCAGCGCCATTCCGAAGGCCGTTCCCACGATCCCGGATTCGGCGAGGGGAGTGTCGATCACGCGGCCCTCACCGAAGTCCTTCTGCAGGGTGTCGGTGATGCGGAAGACGCCGCCGAGTGTGCCGACGTCCTCGCCCATGATGACGACCTTGGGGTCGTGTTCGAGTGCGCGGCGGAGTCCGGCGTTGAGGGCGCCGCCGAGGGTCATCGTCGTGGTGGTCATCGTCGCGCCTCCTCCTCTGCGGGGCCGAAACTCGCCAGATACTCGGCGTAGTCCGCACGTTCCTGTTCGACGAGCGGATGCTCGGTGGCGTAGACGTGGTCGAACAGGGCATCGGGTTCGGGGTCGGGCATCTCGAGCGTGCCGCGCCGGAGCCGCATCGCGGCCTCGTCGGCGGCCGACCGGACCTCGTCGAAGAAGTCCTCGTCGGCGTGCCCCTCGCGTTCGAGCAGTCGGCGCAGCCGATCGATGGGATCGCGTGCCTTCCACTCCTCGAGATCGGCGGGTGTGCGGTAGCGGGTGGGGTCGTCGGAGGTCGTGTGCGGACCCATACGGTAGGTGAGGGCCTCGATGAAGAACGGGCCGGCACCCTCGCGGGCATGCCGGACGGCACGCCGGGTCACCGCCAGGACCGCGAGGACGTCGTTGCCGTCGACCTGCACGGCCGGCATCCCGAATCCGGCAGCGCGCCCTGCGAGGGGGACAGGGCTCTGCACGTGGGTGGGCGCGCTGATCGCCCAGTGGTTGTTCTGGCAGATGAACACCACGCCGACGCCCCAGCTGACGGAGAAGACCATCGCCTCCGAGATGTCGCCCTGGCTCGTGGCGCCGTCTCCGAAGTACACGACGGTGGCGATCTCGGCTCCGTCGAGCTTCGCGCCCATCGCGTAACCGGTGGCGTGCAGGCCCTGGGCTCCGACGACGATCGCGGGGTTGGTGGTGGCGACCGTCTTCGGATCCCATCCGGACAGTCCGCACCCACGCCACAGGCGTGTCATGTCGGCGGGATCGACACCGCGGCACAACGCGACGGCGTGCTCACGGTAGCTGGTGAAGACGTAGTCGTCGGGCGCGAGTGCCCGGGCGGAGCCGACCTGCGCGGCCTCCTGGCCCTGGAGCGGCGCCCAGAGGCCGAGTTCACCCTGCCGTTGGAGGGCCGTCGCCTCTGCGTCGATGCGTCGCGCGACGACCATGTCGCGGTAGAGCCCGCGCAGTTCGTCGGGGCCGACGTCGGCGACGAGTGGGCCGTACTCGGTGTCGAGGACGCGTCGCCCGTCGGGTTGGATCAACTGGACCGGATAGGCGGTCGGTACAACCATCGGATCACCTCGTCGGTGCGGATCCGGCGTGCCCTCGTGAGGCCCGACCGGATGATGTGTGCCGTACATCACATCATCCGGGCGAATCGCGCGTGCGCAATCGGTCCGCCTCCGACTGTGCAGAAAGCACGGTTTCGGGGTGCCCCGAGCTGGCAGACTGCGAAGAATGACCAGTCTGGATGCCACCGATGCGCGTCTGCTCCTCGAGCTCACACGCACACCGCGCGCCACGGGAGTCGAGCTGGCGCAGCGTCTCGGGTTGTCCCGCAACACCGTCCAGGCGCGCCTGGCCCGATGGGAGGCCGAGGGTGTGCTCGCCTCGTTCGACCGGCGCGTGGATCCCGTCAGCCTGGGCTATCCGCTCGCCGCCTACGTGGCCACCCGGGTCGATCAGCACCGTCTCGACGAGGTCGTCGACGAACTCGCGCAGATCCCCGAGGTCACCGAGGTCTACGGGCTGACCGGGCAGATCGACCTGTCGGTGAAGGTGGTCGCCCGCGACGCCGACGACCTCTACCGGCTCGCGGGCCGCATCCTGAAGATCCGCGGCGTCGAACGCACCGACATGTCGTTGGTCATGCAGGACCTCGTCCCGCAGCGCACGTCTCCGCTGCTGGCCCGGGCGGCCGGGCGCAGCGGAGACGACGCGACGTAGGGCGTCAGCGGCCCGCGTTCGGCGTGGCCAGCTGGGCGGCGGCCTTGCGGATCTGATCGGGGATCGGGACGGGGCGGCGCGTCTGCGGATCGACGTAGACGTGGACGAACCGGCCGGTCGCCGCCGGGATCAGGGTGTCGTCGGCCTCCCGGAAGATTGCGAGCGAATAGGTGATCGACTGTGTGCCCAGACGTTCGACCGCCAGTCCGACCTGCAGGCGGTCGGGGAAGGACAATTCGGCGAGATAGCGGCAGGAGGTCTCGGCCACGACCCCGATCGCGTCGAGTTCGCGGATGTCGACACCGGTGGTGGAGATGAGCCACCCGTTGACCGCCGAGTCGAAGTACGAGTAGTACGTGACGTTGTTGACGTGGCCGTAATGGTCGTTGTCGGCCCAACGCGTCTGCATGGGCCACAACACCGGGAACTGCTCCGGCTCAGGCGGGGCGGCTGGGCTCGTCGGTTGGCGGTTGCTCACGTCTCGACGATAGTGCTCTCCGCACGTCAAATCAGACCAACCCCCACGCCAATCCCGAACCGAGACGCAAAACCCTCGAATCGGACGTGCACAGGGCGTGTCCGCTTGCCGGGGTCGTCCCGGCACGCACGGCGTGTCGCCCCAAAGCCGGAACGGCATGTGCCGTTCGTGTCAGGATCGGGTCATGTCCGATACCCCCGTTCTCCTCTCCACCGTCGAACTCGCCGAGATGATCGAGCAGGGCCGGTCGCCGGTGATACTCGACGTCCGCTGGGCGCTCGGCGACAGACACGGACGGGACCGGTTCCACGAAGGGCACATCAGCGGCGCGGTCTACGTCGACCTGGACGAGGATCTCGCCGATCCGCCCGGCCCGGGGCTCGGCCGTCATCCGCTGCCCGACATCGACCGATTCCAGGCCACCGCACGCCGGTGGGGGATCGACGACGGTGCTCTGGTCGTCGCATACGACGACAGTGGTGATCTCGCCGCGGCCCGCGCCTGGTGGCTGTTGCGCTGGGCCGGGCACTCCGAGGTGCGGCTGCTCGACGGCGGACTGCAGGCGTGGATCGCCGGCGGGCACCCTCTCGCCGCAGGTCCGGGCGGCGAGAAGAAGCCGGGTAACGTGACGTTGAGTCCCGGCCACATGCCCACGATCGGTCCCGACGAGGCCGCGGCCTTCGTGACCCACGGAGTCCTGCTCGATGCGCGGGCCCACGCGCGGTACTGCGGCGACGAGGAGCCGGTGGACCGCCGGGCGGGGCACATTCCCGGGGCGGTCAGCGCGCCGACCACCGAGAACCTCCGCCAGGACGGTTCGTTCCTGCCCGCGGATCAGATCGCGCACCGCTTCTCGAAGCTGGGTGTGAAGCGCACCGACGTCGCCGTGTACTGCGGATCGGGAATCAACGCCGCACACGAGATCGCCGCGCTGGAGATCGCGGGCATCGACGCCGCCCTGTATCCGGGCTCGTGGTCGCAATGGTCGGCGGATCCGAAGCGGGAGGTCGCCACCGGCAGTTGAGCGGTCCGCCGGCCGATGCGCAGTTCTCGTCGACGATTCGCGAGATCGCCGACGAGAACTGCACGCCGGAGCCGGCCGCGAATGGGACACCCCGGAGTATCCCGGAGAAACGCCCGGTAAATTAACGCAAATGAAGCATTTCGCCCGAGGCCGTACGACGATCACCGTAGGTGCTGCAGTCCTGGCGACCCTGCTCGCCGCACCGACCGTATCGGCCGCGCCGGTGCCGGCCGATACGGCACCGTCCCACTGCGTATCCGCCACTCCCCAGGCCGAGATCGCCGCACTGACCGATCCCGCGGGAATCGACACCTTCGACGACGCCCGCACCCGGATCGCCGAGCTGCGAGACCTCCTCACCCGCAGCGACGACTACCGTGGCACGTTCGTCCTCGCCTTCGACGAGATCCTCGAACTCACCGGCCCGACCCTCGACTCCGGGATCTACGACGATCCCGAATGGGCGTCCGCGCTCGCCGTCGAAGTGGTGCGTCTCTACCTGGCGAATCTGCACGAGTACGTGACCGGCGGGTCGCCGGCGCCGCACTGGGCGGACGCGCTCGCGCTCACCGAACAGTGCGACCGCAGCCCCGGTCGCGTGTTGCTCGGCGCGATCGTCGCCCACCTGGTGGTCGACTTCCCGGAAGCGCTCGTGACCATCGGATCGACGCCCGAGCACACCCGCGATTTCTACACCTTCGGTGAAGCGCTCGTCGATGCTGCACCCGTGATCGCCGAGGAGTTCGAGGCGGTCTACGGCGTCGACCTCGGCCCGTTCTTCACCGGCTGGTTCGTCGGCGACCTGGTGGGCGACACCGAGACCACCACGTTCATGTTCCAGTCGGCACGAACAGCCGCGTGGGTCAACAACTTCGGTCTGCAGAACCCCGCCACGCACGACATCACCCGCCTCGAGATGAACGTCGCGGTCGACGCTGCCACCGTGGTGCTCGACGGTCTCGAGCAGGCCGGAATCGTCTGACGACGGGGTCGTCCTCGGTTCCCGCCGTTCAGGAACGGGAGTACTCCGACGCGCGGCGCACCTGCTCGCGCGTCGGAGCCACCCCCGTGTAGAGCTCGAACTGCAGCGCCGCCTGCAGCGCGATGACCTCGTCGCCCGTGATCGCCGGGATGTCGTGCTCGCGGGCGAACCGGACGAGCGGGGTGTCCGGCGGGACGGCCACGACGTCGAAGACCGTCGCCGCTGCGGCGACGAAGTCGTGGGGGAGCGGCAGGTCGCCCGATTCGGCGCCGCCCGCCATCCCGATCGGAGTGGCGTTGACGATCAGCCCAGGGGTGACCTCGCTCGTGTCGGCGCGCCATTCGTAGCCGTACTTGCGCGCGAGCGGCCGTCCGGTGTCCTCGTTGCGCGCGACGATCGTTCCGTCGGTGAATCCGTTGTGGCGCAGCGCCGCCGTCACCGCCTTCGCCATGCCCCCGCTGCCCACCACCGTGACCGGTAGGGCGGAGTCGACGCCGTGCTCGACGAGCACATCGCTCACCGCCTGATAGTCGGTGTTGTAGGCGTGCAGGACGCCGTCGTCGTTGACGATCGTGTTCACGGACTCGATGGCCCGCGCCGAATCGTGCAGCACGTCGACGAGCGGCAGCACGGCTTCCTTGAACGGCATGGACACCCCGGCTCCGCGGATGCCCAGGCCGCGTATCCCCGCCACGGCGTCCTCGATGTTCACGGGCGCGAACGCCTTGTAGACGAAGTCGAGACCGAGTTCCTCGTAGAGGTAGTTGTGGAACCGGGTGCCGATGTTGCTGGGGCGGCCGGACATCGAGATGCACAGCCGGGTGTCCTTGGAGATGCGCTCGAGCATTTCCTCACCGTAGACCGGATGCACTCGGAAACATCGATGTTCTTGTTTGAGCATGCTGTTCTCATGATTAAGAATGAGATACTGTCCGATACATGGGAGACGATCTGGGCGCAGGCGGACTGAGATTCGAACGGGAAGGCGCGATCGGCTGGTGCATCATCGATCGGCCCGCAGCACGCAACGCATTCACCCCGGCGATGTACTACGGGATCAAACGTGCGGTGCGACTGGTCAATTCCGATCCCGACCTCGCTGCCCTCGTCATCACCGGTGTCGACGACGTCTTCGCGCCCGGCGGTGACCTCGGCGGTCGCGCCGAACCCGGCGACGATCTGCCCGAGGGCCTCTCGGGAGTGGACGTCGTCCCGTTCCTGACCATCCGCGACAGTCGCGCCCCCGTCATCTCCGCCGTCAACGGCATCTGCCAGGCCGGGGGACTGCTGGTCGCGATGATGTCCGACATCGCCGTCGCCAGCGAACGCGCGACCTTCCGTGTCCCCGAACTCCTCCGGGGCATCCCCGACGCGACCTTCGCCGCAGCACTACCCGCGCACGTCGGTCTCGCCGCCGCCCGCGACCTGCTGTTGTCGGCGCGGGTCTTCGACGCCCACGAGGCGCAGCGCCTGGGAGTCATCTCCCGCGTCGTCCCGCACGAGCAACTGCGCGAGGCCGCCCTCGAAGCCGCGCGGCAGGTCCTGCGGACCGCGCCGATCGCGCGTGCCCAGGTCAAGCGCATGCTCAACGAGCGCTACGGGCAGTTCGACTACCAGACGATGTTCGGGGCACTCGAGACCTCGCCCGAACCCCGCGAGGGGATGCGGGCCTTCATGGAGAAGCGCGAGCCCGACTGGATCCCGCGCAACCTTCCCGCCTGAGCGGCAACACGGGCACGCTCCCCGCGACGGCATCACGGGCACGACTCCGCCGCGCCCAGCAGGGCACGGTGGTCGTCGACCGTGATCGGCAACGCGTAACGCACCGCCACGGTCAGGTACCGGCCGGCGAACCAGCAGCGGTAACCCGGAGCCGGGGGCAACCACTGCGCCGGCGTGCCGTCGCGCTTGTCGAGGTTCGCCTGCCCGTCGACGGCGACGAGGTTGTAGATGATGTCGTTCGCGAACCGGCGCCGACGTTCGGCAGGCCATGCGGAGGCACCGAGATCCCAGGCCGCGGCGAGTGGATAGATGTGATCGATGTGCACGGCGTTCGCCGCGGCGCGCCGGAACTCCACGCGCGCCCCGGTATACGGATCGTTGAGGACCCCGCTCGTCACGACGCAGTCGTCGGTGCCGGCCCGGAAGGTGGGGGAGGAGAGGTCGCGCGCGAGGACGTTGTTGCGGGTGTCGCACCCGTCGTGCCCACCGGCGCCGGGGTGGTCGTCGGACCAGGCCGGACCGAACACACATCGCTCGCCCGCGCCGCAGCCCCGCTGATAGCCGGGCACCTTCCGGCGCTCCTCGACCACCGTCACCTGCTCGAGCAGGGCATGCACCTCGGCTCGGGCGGGGCTGCCCGGCACCGTCCCGGATCCCGGCGCGGTGCGGTCCCACAACCACGACACCGCCACCGCGACCAGCACTGCCGCCACCCACCATGTCGCGTTCCCCCCACGCACGCGGCGATCCTGACATGCCCGGCCGACACGATGCTGCCGACAGGACCCTCGGGGCGGAGCGATCCGGAGTGAGGCGATTCGGAGTGAGGCGATTCAGGGGAGCGTGACGACGATCTTCCCGCCGGCGTGCCCGGACTCGACGAGTTCCAGGGCGGCCCCGGCTTCGGCGAGCGGGAAGGTCCGCTCGATGCGCGGCGCGAGGACACCCCGCTCGACGAACGCCGCGACCCGCTCGAACACCTCCCGGGTCCGTCGCCGCGTGATGCCCGAACCGCCCAGCTTCTCCGCGCGGGCCGGATCGGCGACACTCACGACCCGTTCCGGCGCCCGCGTCAGCGCGACCGCCCGTTCGAGCACGTCGCCACCCACGAGGTCGACGACCGCGGTCACCGCCCCGCACCGCTCGGTGGTGGCCGCGACCCGCGCGTCGAATCCGTCACCGGACTCGATCCACAGTCCGCCGCACGATTCGACGAGTTCCCGTTTGCCCGCGCTCGCCACGCCGAGCACGGCGGCACCCGCGGCGTGCGCGAGTTGCGTCGTTGCCGACCCGACACCACCACCGGCCCCCAGGACAAGGACGGTGTCCGCATCGACGATCTCGAGGTGCTCGACGATGTCGAAGGCCGTTCCGGACGCGACCGGGAGGGTGGCCGCAACCTCGAACGGCACGGAGTCGGGCTTGTGCGCGGCAGCCCGCGCGTCGACGAGGGTGTACTCGGCGTAGCCGCCGTAGCCCTCCGCGGTGGCTCCGAAGACGGCATCGCCCGGCCGGAAGCGGGTGTCCGGACCGACGGCCTCCACCACACCCGAGACCTCCCGGCCGAGCACCGCCGGGAAGTGCACCGTGACGCTGCCCGTGCGCCGTCCGGACCGCACCTTCCAGTCGGCGGGATTCACGCCCGCGGCCCGGACCGCCACGAGGAGCTGCCCCGGACCGGGTGAGGGGACGGGGGTGTCGAACAGCTGCTGTGTCTCCGGACCGCCGTACTCCACGAAGCCGTATGCGCGTGCCATGGGACCCAGCCTGCCATCGGGGTCGGGTGCAGCTGGCACGATAGTGGGCATGTTGCACGGGCTGTGGTCACCGGGATCCGGCCTGATGCTGTGGTGGGACCCCGCCGCAGAGCCCGATCCCGACGCGCTGCCGTCTGCGCTGCGCCGGTGGATCGACCGCCCGTTCCGCCATCGCGTCACCCTCACCCTCCCCACGGACACCGAGCCGAGCACGCTGCCCGCCGTCGCGGTCGCACCGGCGGACGCAGCCGAGCTCCTGCTCGACATGCCGCGCCGTCCCGGGGGCGTCGGCGGCGACCTGCGATATCTCGCGCACGTCGCCCGCGGCATCGAGAGGTGGGCGCAGGCCGGCCGCGTCGCACCGGAACTCGTGCGTGTCGAGAAGCAGTGGTGGGCGCGGTGGCGCCTGCTCGGTGGTGAGAAGACGCGGGCGTGGTCCGCCGAACTCGCGGCGGCGATGTCGCCTGCGCAGCGACAGCTCGGACGACCCGTCGATCTCCTCGACGATCTGTGCCGCGAACTGACCGATCCGATCGTGCGCACCCTCCACGGCTCGTCGACCTCGCTGCACCCGCTCGTCGCCGCACTGGCCGAGGGCAGCCCCCACCCCCGCGGGACCCAGCGCATGGCCGACGCGCTCGAGGAATGGCGTGCCAGCCTCGCCGGATACGAACCCGACCTCGTGCTGCGCCTCGTCGAGCCGGACGACGCCGACGACGCGGTCGGAGCCGACTCCGTCTGGCGGCTCGAGGTGTGCCTGCGTCCGGAGGGACAGTCCCCGACGCCGCTGCCCGTCGAGGACACCGACCCTCATCTGCTCCAGATCGGCGTGCGCAAGCTCGGGATCGCACTCCAGGCCTATCCCCGTCTGCAGGACGTGCCCCGCGACCCCGACAGTCTCGACCTGCTGCTGCCCACCCCGGTCGTCGTCGACCTCGTCGAGCACGGCGCCCGCGAACTCGAGGCCGCGGGCATCGCCGTGTTGCTGCCGCGTGCTTGGACCCGGGTCGATCCGTCCCTGCGTCTGCAGGTCGACTCGCCCGTCGCCCCCGTGAGCGCCGACGACAGCGTCGTCGGGATGAGCGCGATCGTCTCGTACGAATGGCAGCTCGCCGTCGGCGACATGCTGCTCACCCAGTCGGAGATGGAAGAGCTCGTCGCGGCCAACAGCGACCTGGTCAAGCTGCGCGGCAAGTGGGTCCGGGCCGACGCCGAGGCGCTGGCCCGCGCGGCCCGGTACGTCACGGCGCATTCCGCCGAGGATGCGACCCTCGGGTCGTTGTTCGCCCAGTTCACCGGCGACGATGCGCCGCCCGCGGAGGTCACCGAGATCTCCGCGTCCGGCTGGGTCGAGATGCTGCTCGACGGGCAGGCCCACCCCGAGTCCGTCCCCGTGCCGGCGGGACTGAACGCCGAACTGCGTCCCTACCAGCAGCGCGGCCTCGACTGGCTCGCGTTCATGAGCCGGCTCGGCCTCGGCGCCGTGCTCGCCGACGACATGGGCCTGGGCAAGACCATCCAGGTCCTCGCGCTGCTCGCCCACGAACGCGAGTCGGGGCTGCGGAAGGCGCCGACACTGCTCGTCTGCCCGATGTCCGTGGTGGGCAACTGGCAGCGCGAGGCCGAACGGTTCGTGCCCGACCTGCGGGTGCACGTCCACCACGGTGCCCAGCGGCTGAGCGGGCCGGCACTCGCCGCCGCTGCGGCCGACCACGATCTCGTGGTGACGACCTACGCCATCGCCGCCCGGGACGTCGCGCAGCTTGCGACCCTGACCTGGCAACGCGTGGTCCTCGACGAGGCCCAGCACGTGAAGAACACCGCGACGGCGCAGTCCCGTGCCACGCGCGCCGTGCCCGCCGCGCACCGGATCGCGCTCACCGGTACACCGGTGGAGAACCGTCTCGAGGAACTGCGCGCGATCCTGGACTTCGCGAATCCGTCCCTGCTCGGCAGTGCGGCATCCTTCCGTGCCCGGTTCGCGGTGCCGATCGAGCGCGACCACGACGCCGTCGCCGCGGCGCGGTTGCGGGCACTGTCCGCACCGTTCGTGATGCGCCGCGTCAAGACCGATCCCGACGTGATCTCCGATCTGCCCGAGAAGTTCGAGCAGACCGTGCGCGCCAACCTCACGGCCGAGCAGGCCGCCCTCTACCGGGCCGTGGTGGACGACATGATGCGCCGGATCCGCGACAAGGAGGGCATGGCCCGCAAGGGTGCGGTGCTCGCGGCGCTGACCCGGCTAAAGCAGGTGTGCAACCATCCGGCGCACTATCTGAGCGACGGCTCGCCCGTCCTGCGTCGCGGACGGCACCGCTCGGGCAAGCTCGGTCTGGTCGAGGACATCGTCGAGTCGGTACTGGCCGACGGCGAGAAGGTGTTGCTGTTCACGCAGTTCCGCGAGTTCGGTGAGCTCGTCGTCCCCTATCTCGAGGAGCGGTTCGCGACGACGGTGCCCTTCCTGCACGGGGGAGTGTCCAAGAGCCGTCGCGACGCGATGGTCGCCGGCTTCCAGGGAGAGGGCGGCCCGCCGATCATGGTGCTCTCGCTCAAGGCGGGCGGTACCGGACTGAACCTCACCGCCGCCAACCACGTCGTGCATCTCGACCGATGGTGGAATCCGGCGGTGGAGAACCAGGCCACCGACCGCGCGTTCCGGATCGGGCAGCGTCGCGACGTCCAGGTCCGAAAGCTCGTCTGTGTCGGAACGGTGGAGGAGCGTATCGACGAGATGCTCACCGGTAAGCAGGAACTGGCCGAGATCGTGGTCGGGGCGGGGGAGAACTGGATCACCGAGTTGTCCACCGACCAGCTGCAGAGCCTGCTCACGCTCGGCGACGACGCGGTGGGGGACTAGATGGCACGGGGCAACGTACGCCGCTACGGCACGGCCCGCCGGATCGACGGTGGCATCGAGGCGCGCACCAAGCGGGGCGCGATCGGCCGAAGCTGGTGGTCGAAGGAACTGATCTCGGCGATGGAGGAGGTCGCCGAGAAGGGGCGACTGACGCGGGGCCGTGCCTACGCGCGCGCCGGTCAGGTGATCTCCATGCGACTCGAACCCGGTGCGGCCGTCGGCGAGGTGCAGGGCAGCCAGCTCACACCGTTCACCTCGGCGGTGCGGGTGCGGACGCTCGACGAGGACGCGGTGGGTGAACTCGTGTCGCTGGTCCGCTCGTCGCCGGGCATGCTGGCGCGACTCGCGGCGGGCATCCTCCCCGAAGAGCTGGGATCCTCCCTGCTGCCGCGACGCGCGGGTGAACTCGATTTCGACTGCACGTGCCCCGACGACTCGTGGCCCTGCAAGCACGCTGCGGCCGTTGCCTACCTGCTCGCAGAACACGTCGACGACCAGCCGCTCGCGGTCCTGACCCTGCGCGGACTGGACCTCGCGACGCTGATCGGGGGTGTCGACGAAGCGGATGCCGACGACGACGCGGCCGCGTCGCAGGACTTCTACGGTGACGACACCGAGTTGCCCGAGTTGCCCGCGGAGCGGTTCCGCCCGGCCCTCGATGACCTCGATCCGATGCTGCTGCGCCGCGCCTTGCGGGCCGGTGGAACCGACGAAGCCGTGGTGATCCGCGGGATCACCGACCTCGAGGATCTCTACCGCCGCATGCGCTGACCGCGATCGGACGCCGGTGGTTGTGCCGTCCGCACCCGGGGTATGCCGCCCGATGAAGGTGACGGCTCCGGTCGCGCCGCCGACAGCACATGCCACGAGTGGAGGATTCATGCGGACACCGGAAGCACCGTCGACAGCGCGAGAGAACGCCGAACGTGCGGTCGATGCGGTCCAGGACGAGGCCGACACCTATCGGAACGGGGAGGATCGCCCCCTCGGCGGATATGCGGTGCTCATGTCCGTCTACCTCACCACCGTCGGCACGCTCGGTGCCGTCGCGGCCAGGCGCGGGCGGGCGATGCCGAGGCCCGATGCCGGGGATCTCGTGGTCACCGCGCTCGCGAGCCACAAGATCTCCCGGATCGTGAGCAAGGCGGCGGTGACCAGCCCGGTGCGGGCACCGTTCACGAAGTTCGACGGCCCCGGTGGTCCGGCCGAGGTGATGGAGCAGCCGCGCAAGTCGTCGCGGGTCCGTCACGCGGTCGGGGAACTGCTTGCGTGCCCCTTCTGCCTCGACCTGTGGACGGTGACGGCGCTGGTCTTCGGCCGTGTCTACGCTCCGAATCTCACACGTCTGGTGGCGGGTTCGTTCGCGGCGCTGACCGGAGCCGACTTCCTGCACCTTGCGTACGCGAAGGCGCAGCAGATGGCCGAGGGCTGATCTCGACCCTCGGGTATCGACCCGGGTGCACGGACCCCTCACGCGACGATCGTTCGTGAGGGGTGCCGGCCGATCCGGTCCGGTGTGACGGTAGACATACGTGGACTTCCAACTATAGGATGAGCGAAGACTTCGGGCCTTCGCCCGTTCGCGCCGAAAATCGCACATCCCACGTCATCGCACACCAGTAAAGGACGGGATCGGACATGAGCGTTCGAGAATTGACCCACTTCGTCGGCGGACAGCACGTCGCCGGCACCTCCGGCCGCTTCGCCGACGTCTTCGCCCCCAACACCGGAGAGGTCCAGGCCCGCGTGCCGCTCGCGGCCGACTCCGAGGTCGACGCCGTCATCGCCAACGCCGCCGAGGCGCAGAAGGTGTGGGCGTCCTGGAATCCTCAGAAGCGCGTGCGCGTCCTCATGAAGTTCGTGCACCTCGTGCAGGAGAACATGGACGAACTCGCCCACCTGCTGTCGAGCGAGCACGGCAAGACCGTCCCCGACGCGAAGGGCGACATCCAGCGCGGCCTCGAGGTGATCGAGGTCGCCATCGGCGCCCCGCACCTCCTCAAGGGTGAGTACACCGAGTCCGCAGGCGGCGGCATCGACGTCTACTCGATGCGTCAGCCCCTCGGTGTCGTCGCCGGGATCACCCCGTTCAACTTCCCGGCCATGATCCCGCTGTGGAAGGCCGGTCCTGCCCTCGCCGCCGGAAATGCATTCGTGCTCAAGCCTTCCGAGCGCGACCCCTCCGTGCCGCTCCGCCTGGCCGAGCTCTTCCTCGAGGCCGGCCTGCCCGCCGGTGTGTTCAACGTCGTCAACGGCGACAAGAGCGCCGTCGATTACCTGCTGAACGACCCGCGCATCAAGGCGATCGGCTTCGTCGGCTCGACCCCCATCGCGCAGTACATCTACGAGACGGCCGCGAAGAACGGCAAGCGCGCACAGTGCTTCGGTGGTGCGAAGAACCACGCGATCATCATGCCCGATGCCGACCTCGACCAGGTCGCGGACGCACTCGTCGGCGCCGCCTACGGCTCGGCCGGTGAGCGCTGCATGGCGCTGTCCGTCGCCGTCCCCGTCGGCGAGGAGACCGCGGACCGGCTCGTCGCCAAGCTCACCGAGCGCATCGCCGAACTGCGTATCGGCACCAGCTTCGACGAGAAGGCCGACTTCGGTCCGCTCGTGACCGCCGCCGCCCGCGACCGCGTGCACGGCTACATCGCCCAGGGCGTCGAGGAAGGCGCCGAGCTGGTCGTCGACGGCCGCGACTTCGTCCTCGAAGGACACGAGAACGGCTTCTTCTCCGGCGCCACCCTGTTCGACAAGGTCACCCCCGAGATGTCCATCTACAAGGAGGAGATCTTCGGCCCCGTGCTCACCGTGGTGCGTGCGCGCGACTACGAGGACGCCCTGCGCCTGCCGACCGAGCACGAGTACGGCAACGGCGTCGCGATCTTCACCCGCGACGGCGACACCGCCCGCGACTTCGCCGCCCGCGTCGAGGTCGGCATGGTCGGCATCAACGTCCCGATCCCCGTCCCGATCGCGTACTACACCTTCGGCGGCTGGAAGGCCTCCGGCTTCGGCGACCTCAACCAGCACGGCCCCGACGCCTTCCGCTTCTACACCAAGACCAAGACGGTCACGCAGCGCTGGCCGTCCGGTGTCAAGGAAGGCGACATCGAGGGTGCGCACGTGGCCGACACCGACCACTTCGTCATCCCGACGATGAACTAGGCGGTCCATCGATGTTCGTTCTCTCCGACGACGACCGGGCGATCCGCGACACCGCCCGCGACTTCGCCACCGAGTATCTGGCCCCGAACGCGGTCGAATGGGACCAGAGCAAGCACTTCCCCGTGGACGTGCTGCGCAAGGCCGCCGAACTGGGCATGGGCGGGATCTACGTCCGCGAGGACGTGGGCGGATCGGGGCTGCGACGCCTCGACTCCGTCCGCATCTTCGAGGAACTCGCCAAGGGCTGCCCGTCCATCGCCGCGTACATCTCCATCCACAACATGGTCACGTGGATGATCGACAAGTTCGGCAACGACGATCAGCGCAAGCAGTGGATCCCGAAGCTCTGCACGATGGAGCACCTCGCGAGCTACTGCCTCACCGAGCCCGGAGCCGGATCCGACGCAGCGGCCCTGAGCACCAAGGCCGTTCGTGACGGTGACGAGTTCGTGCTCACCGGGGTCAAGCAGTTCATCTCCGGGGCCGGCACGTCCGACGTCTACGTGGTCATGGCCCGCACCGGCGACACCGGCGCCCGCGGCATCTCGGCGTTCATCGTCCCGAAGGACACCCCCGGGCTGTCCTTCGGTGCCAACGAGAAGAAGATGGGCTGGAACGCGCAGCCCACCCGCCAGGTCATCCTCGACGGTGCACGCGTGCCCGCCGAGAACCTCCTCGGCACCGAGGGCGGCGGCTTCCGGATCGCCATGCACGGCCTGAACGGCGGCCGCATCAACATCGCCGCGTGCTCGGTGGGTGGCGGCCAGACCGCTCTCGACCGGGCGATCGCCTACCTCGCCGAGCGCAAGGCCTTCGGCGAGCGGCTGCTCGACTCGCAGGCGCTGCAGTTCCGCCTCGCCGACATGCGGATCGAACTCGAGGCCGCGCGCACGATGCTGTGGCGTGCCGCCGACGCGCTCGACCGCGGCGCCGACGACGTCGTGGAGCTGTGCGCGATGGCCAAGCGCTTCGCCACCGACACCGGTTTCGAGGTCGCGAACGAGGCGCTGCAGTTGCACGGCGGATACGGTTACCTTGCCGAGTACGGGATCGAGAAGATCGTGCGCGACCTGCGCGTGCATCAGATCCTGGAAGGAACCAACGAGATCATGCGGGTGGTCGTCGCGCGGAGCGTGGTGGCCGCAGCGCAGAACGGAGCGGCATGACCGGGCAGGAACCCGAGATCCTCATCGACGTGAAGGACGGCATCGGCCGTATCACGCTCAACCGGCCCAAGGCCATCAACGCCCTCAACCACGCCATGGTCCTCGAGATGTCGAAGGCCCTGAGCGCGTGGGAGAACGACGATTCGGTGCGTGCCGTGCTGGTGCGCGGTGCCGGTGAGCGCGGCCTGTGCGCCGGCGGCGACATCGTCTCGATCTACCACGACGCCAAGGATGGCGGCACGGGTTCGCAGGACTTCTGGCGCGACGAGTACATCCTCAACGCCGCCATCGGTCGCTACCCGAAGCCGTACATCGCGATCATGGACGGCATCGTCATGGGTGGCGGCGTCGGGATCTCGGCGCACGGCAACGTCCGGATCGTCACCGAACGCTCGAGCATCGCGATGCCCGAGACCGGAATCGGATTCGTTCCCGACGTCGGCGGCACCTACCTGCTCTCGCGCACGCCCGGTGAGATCGGCACGCACATCGCGCTGACCACCGGACGGATGAAGGCCGGCGACGCCATCGCTCTGGGCTTCGCCGACCACTACCTGCCGTCCGAGTCGCTCGACAAGTTCGTCGCCGCACTCGAATCCGGCTCGCTCGAGGACGCACTCGCCGAATACTCGCAGCCCGCACCGGAATCGGCACTGCTCGCGCAGCGCGAATGGATCGACGCGGCGTACTCCGCCGACACCGTCGAGGAGATCGTCGAACGCCTCCGGGCGTCCGATGTTCCGGAGGCGCGTGAGACCGCCGATCAGGTGCTCGCGAAATCGCCTGTCGCGCTGAAGGTGACCCTCCGGTCGCTGCGTCACGCCCGGCAGCTCGGCAGCCTCGAAGAGGTGCTGAACGAGGAATTCCGGGTCTCGACCGCCTCGCTGAAGTCGCACGAC
This sequence comes from Rhodococcus sp. PD04, assembly GCF_035918275.1. Classification (NCBI taxonomy): domain Bacteria; kingdom Bacillati; phylum Actinomycetota; class Actinomycetes; order Mycobacteriales; family Nocardiaceae; genus Rhodococcus; species Rhodococcus sp. PD04. Next base: position 1,797,963 of record NZ_CP142143.1, read on the forward strand.
CTCGTCGAGGGCATCCGCGCACAGGTCGTCGACAAGGACCGCAACCCGCAGTGGTCGCCGGCGACCCTCGCCGATGTCACCGAGGCCGACGTCGACGCCTACTTCCAGCCGCTCGGCGATCTCGAACTCGGGCTCGCCGCTCCCAAGGAGAACGACCGATGAGTGAACTTCCCACCGTCGCCTTCCTCGGCCTCGGACACATGGGCGGGCCGATGGCCGCGAACCTCGTCCGCGCCGGGTACACCGTCAACGGCTACGACCCCGTTCCCGCTGCGCAGGAAGAAGCCACGAAGAACGGCATCACCGTCGCCGAGGCCGCGACCGACGCGGTGCGCGGCGCCCAGGTCGTGATCACCATGCTGCCCAACGGCAAGCTCGTCCTCGACCTGTACGACGAGATCCTGCCCGCGGCCGAGCCGAACACGCTGTTCGTCGACAGCTCGACCATCGACGTCGCCGACGCCCGCGCGGCGGCGGAGAAGGCACGCACGGCCGGTCACCGTGCCGTCGACGCCCCGGTCTCCGGTGGTGTCGCCGGTGCCGCCGCAGGCACTCTCGCGTTCATGGTCGGCGGCAGCGAGGACGACTTCGCCACCGCGAAGCCGCTGCTCGAGGCCATGGGACGCAAGATCGTCCACTGCGGCGGGTCGGGCAACGGCCAGGCCGCGAAGATCTGCAACAACATGATCCTGGGCATCTCGATGATCGCGATCAGCGAGGCGTTCGTCCTCGGCGAGAAGCTGGGCCTCGACAACCAGGCACTGTTCGACGTCGCGTCCAACGCGTCCGGCCAGTGCTGGGCGCTGACGAGCAACTGCCCGGTCCCGGGCCCCGTCCCGACCACCCCCGCGAACAACGACTATCAGCCGGGCTTCGCGGCCGCGCTCATGGACAAGGATCTCGGACTGGCCGCGAACGCGGTGCGGGCCAACGGTGTCGAGGCCGAACTCGGACTGCGTGCAGCCGAGCTCTACCATCGTTTCAACACCGAGGGTGGTGGAGGACTCGACTTCTCCGCCATCATCACCGACATCCGAGACCGCTCGACCGCGAAGGACAGCCAGTGACCGATTTCGAGACCATTCTGCTCGACCGCAAGGGCCGCGTCGGCATCGTCACCCTCAACCGGCCGAAGGCGCTCAACGCCCTCAACAGCCAGTTGATGCGTGAGGTCGTCGCCGCCGTCGAGGAACTCGACGCGGACGGCGAGATCGGTGCGATCCTGCTCACGGGCTCGGAGAAGGCGTTCGCCGCCGGCGCCGACATCAAGGAGATGGCGCCGAAGACCTTCGCCGAGGTCTACGCGGAAGACCTGTTCTCGCAGTGGGATCGGCTCTCGTCCGTGCGCAAGCCGATCGTCGCCGCGGTGTCGGGCTACGCGCTCGGTGGCGGTTGCGAGCTGGCGATGCTGTGTGACTTCATCATCGCGTCCGACACCGCCAAGTTCGGTCAGCCCGAGATCAAGCTCGGCGTCATCCCCGGCATCGGTGGATCGCAGCGCCTGACCCGCGCCGTGGGCAAGGCCAAGGCCATGGACATGTGCCTGACCGGCCGCAACATGGACGCCGAGGAGGCCGAGCGCGCCGGACTCGTCTCGCGCATCGTCCCCGCAGCGGAACTGTTCGACGTGGCGCTCGAGACGGCGACCACCATCGCGTCGATGTCGCTGCCGGTCGCGATCATGGCGAAGGAAGCCGTCAACCGGTCCTTCGAGACGACGCTGGCCGAGGGCGTGAAGTTCGAGCGCCGCGTGTTCCATTCGACGTTCGCCACCGCCGACCAGAAGGAAGGCATGGCGGCCTTCGTCGAGAAGCGCACGCCGGAGTTCAAGCACGCCTGACCCGCACTACCCGTACACGACGAAGGGCCGCCCCGAACGGGGCGGCCCTTCGTCGTATGTCGGCCGTCTCTCGTGCCTCACCACTTGGAAGGCGCACCGCCGGTGTCGAAGTCGCCGGCGTCGTGCCGCATCGTCGCGATGATGCGCAGCAGTGTGTCGATGTGCTCCTCGGGGATACCCGGCCGGGCGAAGACCTCCGTGTTGAGCTTCTCGGTCGCCTGGATCGCCAATGCCCGTCCCTCGTCGGTGAGTTCGATGAGAGTGGCCCGTCGATCGCTCGGATGCGGGGTACGCCGGACCAGTCCGGCTTTCTCGAGCCGGTCGACGGCGTTGGTGACACTGGTGGGGTGCACCTGCAGGCGCGCACTGGCCTTCGCCATCGGCAACGCTCCCGACCTGGTGAAATGCAGCAGCGTGAGGAGTTCGTAGCGGGCGAAGGTCAGGCCGAAGGGCTTGAGCACCTCCTCGACCCGCGCCATCATGATCTGCTGTGCCCGCATCACCGAGGTGACCGCGGCCATGCCGTCGGCGACTTCGCCCCAGCCGTGGGCGGTCCACTGGCGGTGGGCTTCGGCGATGGGGTCGAGGGGGAGTGGTGCGGGCATGCCTCCATCATCCCACGGACGAACGCGCAGGTAGCCAGGGCACACCGGTTTCCGGTGCCTTTCCTGCCGGGTTCAGCGGTACGCGTAGTCGCGGAAACGCTCGTCGACCTCGCCCACACTCAACCCGAACTCCTCGAGCGTGTACCGGTGCGCGGGTTTCCTTGCCCCGCTGCGGCTTTCTTCGTGCAGGTCGGCCATTGCGCGTTCGGCCTCCGCGGTGAACGGCAGACCGAACCGGTCGTACAGGCCGCCGACGGTGCCGAGCGGATCGGCGACGAAATCCCGGTAGTCCACGTCGACGAATCGGGCGGGATCGTGCCGGCGGCGCACCTCGGTGAAATGATCGAAACCTCGTGCCCAGAGGTCGAGCTGGCTGCGCCCGATCGTCTCACCGACGAACGCGTCGGACCATCCCTCGGTGGCCTGTGCCGCGAGGCTGCACACCGACGGGATCACGGTGCGCGGATCTCGATGGGTGACGACGACGAGCGCGTCCGGATACACCGTGAGCAGTTCGTCCAGTGCGAACAGATGACTGGGATTCTTGAGCACCCACCGCTTGTCGGCGTCCGGCAGTCCGATGAGCTGCAGGTTCCTCCGGTGCCGGGCATAGGCCGCGGTCCAGTCCTGCTCCGCGAGCCACTGCGAATAGGTGGGCAGGTGGGCCAGGCACTCGTAGGAGATCGAGCGGAACGACTGGCGCAGCAACTGCCAGCATTCCTCGACCTCGGCGGCCGACATGTAGTGCACACCCATGAATTCGGGATGCTCGACGTGGTGCTGTGCGAATCCGGCCTCGATCCCGGCGAAGACGGGGTTCTCCGCCCAGGTCTCGCGAGGAGGTCGCGGTTGCGGCATCTCGGTCAGCCACATCTCGAGCCCCTGATGGGCGGGATCCGCGGCGAGCAGGCGGTGCAGTGCCGTCGTGCCGGTGCGGGGCAGGCCGGTGACGAAGATCGGCCGGGTGATCGGGACGTCGGCGTGCTCGGGATGGGCGGCCCAGGCCGATTCCGAGAGCAACCGCGCGACGAGGGCGCCGCGCAGGAAGACCCGTGACATCTTGCTGCCGAGCGGGGTGAGTTTCTCGTCCCGTGCATACGATTCGAGTAGGACCTCGAGCCCGTCACGGTAGTCGTCGTCGCCGAAATCGGTCAGGCCCGTCAGGCGGGTCGCGGAGGCGTGCAGATCCTCGACGGTGCCGACGGTGGTGCGTTCGCTCATGTGCTGTCCCGTTCAGTGGTGGTATTCGCCGCAGTTGACGTCGAGGCACTGGCCGGTGATCGCCGACGCCATCGGCGAGGCCAGGAAGATCACCGCATCCGCGATCTCCTCGGTGGTCGGGAGACGCTTCAGATCGGAGGCGGCGGCGGTGTGCTCGTAGATCTGTTCGACGGTGGTGCCGTACTTTCCGGCCTGGTGTTCGAAGTAGCCCTGCAGGATCGGACCCCAGATGTAGCCCGGCGCAACGGAGTTCACGCGGACTCCCTGCGGTCCGAGTTCGGTCGCCAGGGACTGCGACATCGCCAGCAACGCCGACTTCGCGAGTTTGTAACTGCCATAACGTTCCTGGGAGTGCCGCAGCACCATCGAATTGATGTTGACCACCGCGCCGGCCGACTCGGCGAGGGCGGGGGTGAACAACTGTGTGAGCCGCAGCGCGCCGAGGACGGTGAGTTCCACGCTGTCCCGGATCTGCTGGAAGTCGGTGCGAGCCAACGGCTTCATCGACGGAACGGAGAAGGCGTTGTTGACGAGCACGTCGACACGCCCGAACTCCGAGACCGCAGACTCGACGAGTGCGGCGGCGGACTCGTCGTCGGTGATGTCGGTGGGCACGACCAGTGCCCGGCGGCCCGTGCTCTCGACCTCCGCTGCAACCTTCTCGAGCCGCTCCCGGGTCCGGGCGGCGAGCACCACGTCGGCGCCGTGTTCGGCGCACCGCAGCGCGAGCATGCGCCCCAGTCCCGGACCGACACCGGAGATCACGACGACGCGGTCGCGGAGCAGTCCGGCTGCCGCGCTCATGCGAGCATCCGATCGGCGACGCCCCGCTGGCGGTCCGCGATGCGCTGCGCCCAGGCCTCGGGAGTGATGCGGTTCGAATCGTGGAAGGGCAGGACCTCGGGAAGCCGCTCGAACGGCACCACCTCGGCGGTCGGGCCGTCGGCCGCGGTCAGTTCGCGATCGAGGCGCTGCCAGCGGAACTGCAGGATCCCGCGGCTGCGGCCGAGGGTCTCGACCCAATTGGTCAGCCCCGGATCGCGGGCCGAGACCACGATCCGGACCATCTCGTCGGGATCGACCTGCGCCTGACTGTTGTTCAGGGAGGTCTGGTGGTGGATGTAGTCCAGGGAGATGTACCAGAGGCTGCCGATCTGGAAGCCCAGATAGGGCGCGTCGCTCGCCGGGAGGGTCAGGACCATCGCCTCGTCGTCACCGAGTTCGTAGTGCCCGACGGACGAGTACTGCGTGTCCAGACCACCGGGGGTGCGGCGCGGCTCGGTGACCGTGTTCACCGGCAGCTTCAGGTAGAACCACTCGGGGAACTGCAGCCAGGTCTTCACCCGCGAGACGAGCGCGCGACCGGCACGTTCGTAACGGGTGACCACGTCCTGGTGGGTGGGCTCGGGTGCGGGGGTGCCGAGGTTGTCGAGCCGGTGGATGCTCAGCATGCCGCGGCGCTGCGTCCAGTCGCTGTAGACCTCGCGGACCACGAGCTGCGACGAGCCGGGCGCGAGCGGGAAGTAGTTCCGTTCCGGGTCTCTTGGGCCGGGTCCGAACCGCACCTCGAAGGTGCCGTCGTCGGCGATGGCCAACGCGCGGTCGTCGAAGGCCGTGACGTTGCCGGGCACCTCGGCGTCGGTGTAGTTGCCGGCCAGCACCTGGAAACTGAGGTCGCAGGTCGTGCCGCGGCGCCCGGTGACGACATATTCGGCGTCGTCGCGGATCGACGCGCCCCAGTACAGGGTGTCGGGATTGTCGAGGCCCATCTTCGCGTAGGGGCCGGTGCCGGTGACGAAGACCGGATGGGAGCGGCTGTACGCGAAGGTGGCGTGGACGCACGCCGATATCCCGCCCGCCAGATATCCGTATCCCTCGACGAGGTCCTGTTCGGTGCGGATGTGCGGGGCGGTGGCGACGAGTTTCTCGGCCTCGGCTATCGCCGCGGTGAGCGGATCGGTGAGCACTGCGATCTCCTGTGGTCCAAATATGTACCGCTGCGGTAGTCTTCCGTTGCGCCGAGAGTAGAACGTGTTCCAGGGAGGGTCAATGGCTCGTCGCGAGACCGGGATGCTCGGAGAGTCGGTCGCCGGGGTGGGAGCCGCCCGCCGATCGCCGCCCACGGAACGCGTCGTGCAGGTCCTCGACCACCTCGTCGTGCGACCCGGCGTCCGGTTCGGATTGTCGGAACTGGCGCGCGAACTCGACCTGAGCAAGCCCACCTGCCTGGGCATCCTCACCGTGCTCGCCGATGCCGGTTATCTGATCCGCGACCCCGTCGACAAGACCTACGGACTCGGGCCGGCGCTGATCGTCGCGGGACGCGCCGCCCAGCGCGGCTTCGCGTCCGGGCCGGTCGCGCACCGGCACCTCGCCGCGCTCGCCGAGGAGTTCGGCGTGATGTGCTCTGCATCGGCGGTCGTCGGCGACCGGATCGCCGTTCTCGACGTCGTCGGTGGCCACGGCACGGCCGCGGCGGCGCGGGTGGGAGAGGTGTATCCCTTCGCGCCCCCGGTGGGGCTGATGTACGTGCTGTGGGACACCGACGAGCGCATCGAGCAGTGGCTGCGGCGCGAGCCGACCCTGCCCGTGACCGTCGACCGCGACGATCTGTGGCGGATCGTCACCGAATGTCGTCGCGCGGGCTATCTGGTCGAGTCCCTCACGCCCGGCGGCCGTCGCCTCTACGCGCTCATGGCCGGGGTGGTCTCGCACGACCTCGCGCCCGAGATGCGGGAGATGCTGGCGGAACTCGTGGCCAGTCCCGGCGAGCGCGTGCTGATGCCCGACGCCTTCGCCGCGAAAGAGAGGCGGGCGGTCAATCTCGTGGCCGCCCCGGCCTACGATCCCGACGGTCACCAGTCGCTCGTGCTCACGCTGCACCTCGAACGGGAGATGGACGCCGACGGGATCGAGCGGTGCGGCGCGGCGCTCGTGGCGGTTGCGGAGGCGATCACCGCGGATCTCGGCGGGCGTCGGCCGCCGCGCTGATGGAGGCCGCGAGGACCGCCCGTTGACCTGGAATTGAAACTCGTTCTACTGTTGCGGAGTAATCTTCGACCGCGTCGGTACACATGTGTACCGCGCCGGGTGAGAGGGGCACGAGTGACCACGGTGCCACCGCAACGACCACCGATCTACGAACTGCCGCTGCTCGGTGCGCTCGAGGCCGAGTCCGTCCACATCTTCCGTGAGGTCGCCGCGACCTTCTCCCGTCCCGTCCTGCTGTTCTCGGGTGGCAAGGACTCCGCGGTGATGCTCCATCTCGCGGTCAAGGCGTTCTGGCCCGCGCCGCTGCCGTTCCCCGTGCTGCACATCGACACCGGGCACAATTTCGACGAGGTGATCGACTTCCGCGACCGCACCGTCGAGCGGCTGGGGCTCCGGTCGATCGTCGCCTCGGTGCAGGACGACATCGAGGCCGGGCGCGCCGTCGAGGACGACGGACCGCACGCGACCCGCAACCGGCTGCAGACCGGAACCCTCCTGCGCGCGTTGCGGGAAGGGGGATTCGACGCCGTCTTCGGGGGCGCGCGCCGCGACGAGGAGAAGGCCCGCGCGAAGGAACGCATCTTCAGCCTTCGCGACGAATTCGGACAGTGGGACCCGAAGGCGCAACGACCCGAACTGTGGCAGCTGTACAACGGCCGGCACCGCCGCGGCGAACACATGCGGGTGTTCCCGTTGTCCAACTGGACCGAACTCGACATCTGGCGCTACATCCGCGACGAGGGTGTCGACCTGCCGTCCCTGTACTACGCCCACCGGCGTCCGGTGATCGAGCGCGACGGAATGCTGCTCGCGCACAACCGTTTTCTCACTCGTCTCCCCGGAGATGCCCCGCGCGAGAGCCTCGTCCGGTTCCGCACCGTCGGCGACGCGACGTGCACCGGCTGCGTCGAATCCGCCGCCGCCACCGCGGACGAGGTGATCACCGAGATCGCCGCCAGCCGAATCACCGAACGCGGCGCGACGCGGGCAGACGACCGGATCTCCGACGCCGGGATGGAAGACCGCAAGAGGGAAGGGTATTTCTGATGTCCCGCCTGCTGCGCATCGCCACCGCCGGCAGCGTCGACGACGGCAAGTCCACGCTGATCGGCCGATTGCTGTTCGATTCCAAGGCCGTCTTCGAGGACCAACTCGAGGCGGTCACCCGCACGAGCCTCGACCGCGGCGCCGACCGCGCCGATCTCGCCCTGCTCACCGACGGCCTGCGCGCCGAACGCGAGCAGGGCATCACGATCGACGTCGCCTATCGCTATTTCGCCACGGCGCAGAGAACATTCGTCATCGCCGATACTCCCGGCCACGAGCAGTACACGCGCAACATGGTCACCGGTGCGTCCACCGCCGACCTGGCGCTCGTCCTCGTCGACGCCCGCAACGGCATCGTCGAGCAGACCCGCCGGCACGCCTTCCTCGCGTCGCTGCTCGGGGTGCGGCACGTGGTGCTGTGCATCAACAAGATGGACCTGGTGGACTGGTCGCAGAGCCGATTCGACGAGATCTGCGACGAATTCCGGAACTTCGCGGCGAAGCTCGACATGCCCGACCTCGCGTTCGTCCCCGTCTCCGCGCTGCACGGCGACAACGTCGTCTCCCGCACCGCGAACATGCCGTGGTACGAGGGCACTTCGCTGCTGCACCATCTCGAGCAGGTCCACATCGCCTCGGACACCAACCTCATCGACGCGCGCCTGCCCGTGCAGTACGTGATCCGCCCGGGCGAGGGCGAACACCGCGACTTCCGCGGCTACGCCGGAACGGTCGCCGCCGGCGGATTCGCGCCCGGCGACGACGTGGTCGTTCTCCCATCCGGTTTCGGAACACGGGTACGGACGCTGTGGGGGCCGGGAGGAACGGAACTCGAGCACGCCTTCGCCGGTGCTGCGGTGTGCGTCGAACTCGAGGACGACCTCGACGTCGGGCGCGGCGACATGCTGTGCCGCCCCAACAACCGTCCGCTCGTCGGGCACGAGATCGACGCCATGGTGTGCTGGTTCGACGAACGCTCCGCCCTCGACCCGGACGCCCGCTACGCCTTGCTGCACACCACGCGTTCGACCACCGCGCGGGTCGGGCGACTGGACTACCGGCTCGACGTCAACACCCTGCACCGCGACGAGGCCGCGACGACGCTCGGCCTCAACGAGATCGGCCGCGTGCAACTGCGAACGCAGCAGCCGCTGCTGTTCGACCCCTACCGGCGCAACCGCACCACCGGAAGCTTCGTGCTCGTCGACGGACGCACCGGCAACACCGTCGCGGCCGGGATGATCACCGGGCCGACGCTGGCGGACAGCCGGGTGGTCTGGCACTCGGCGGCGGTCTCGCGGACCGAACGGGGGAAAGCCGGGGCGACGGTGTGGCTCACCGGGCTGTCCGCCTCCGGCAAGTCCACGCTCGCCGTCGAACTCGAACGACGACTGCTCGCCGAAGGCATCCCCGCCTACCGCCTCGACGGCGACAACCTCAGGCACGGCCTCAACGCCGACCTCGGATTCGGCCCCGAGGACCGCGCGGAGAACGTCCGCCGCGTCGGCGCGGTCGCACAACTGATGGCCGACGCCGGACTCGTTGCGATCTGTGCGCTCATCAGCCCCTACCGACAGGACCGCGACCGCATCCGCCGCCAGCACGAGGAGGCCGGGATCCGTTTCGTCGAGGTCTTCGTCGACACCCCGCTCGCCGACTGCGAGGCCCGCGATCCGAAAGGCATGTACGCGCGGGCACGCGCCGGCGAGATCACCGGATTCACCGGCGTCGACGATCCCTACGAACCACCGTCGGATCCCGAACTGGTCGTGCGCCCCCACGACGGCACGCCTGCCGTGCAAGCGGGCCTCGTCGTGGAATTGTTGAGGACATGACGCACGACTACAGCGACGATGCCCGACTCGCAGCCGAGACGGCTTCCGGCGCAGGTGAACTGCTGCTCACGGTCCGCGCCATCGAATCGGATGCCCTCACCGGGCGCGAGCTGGGCCGGCGCGGCGATCACGCCGCCAACACGTACATCCTCGAACGGCTGGCGGCCGCGCGCCCCGGCGACGCGGTGCTCTCGGAGGAATCCGCGGACGATCCGGCGCGGGTCGGCGCAGACCGCGTCTGGATCATCGACCCCCTCGACGGGTCGAAGGAGTACGGGATGCCCGACCATGTCGACTGGGCGGTCCACATCGCGCTCTGGGAGGCAGGACGAGGGCTCACCGCAGCCGCGGTCGCGCAACCGGCGATCGGCGTCGTCCACAGCACCGCCGATCCGGTTCCGCCGCCGCGGCCGGCCCGTCGCCGCCCCCGCATCGTCATCAGCGGGAGCAGGCCGCCCGCCTTCGTGTTCGATCTGGCGCGCGATCTCGGTGCCGACCTGATCCGGATGGGTTCGGCCGGTGCCAAGGCGATGGCGGTGGTGCGCGGGGAGGCCGACGCCTACATCCACGCGGGCGGTCAGTGGGAGTGGGATTCGGCGGCACCGGTCGCGGTCGCGCGCGCCGCGGGTCTGCACTGCGCCCGCATCGACGGCAGCGAACTCGAATACAACCGGCCGCATCCGTATCTGCCCGACCTGGTGATCTGCCGCGCCGACTGGGCGCCGGAGGTGATGTCCGCGCTGGCCGTGCACGCCACCGGGCCGACCGACAGCCCCCGGGTCGCGATGGCACGCGCGTACATCCGATCCCTGGTCAGTCACGACGCGTCCCACGTCCGGCTCGCCGAGGACGCCTGGCGGGTCGAGAACGGGGAGCGCACCGGCGACAGCGGCATCGAGATCCGCGACCGCCTCGAGAACGGCCCGGAATACCGGCCCATCCGCCGCGTCCGCGACCTGCAGTTCCGCGAATGGCACCACAACGTCGTCGCGCGGTTCGTCCTGGACATCGCGGCGGGCCCGAGCGCGGAGATGTCGGTCGCGGTGACGGAGCACTTCGACATCCCGGCGGGGGAGATCAGGTCGATCGTCGCGATCATCGAGCCCGCGCAGGGTAATAGTTGAATTCATTGTTGTAGCTTTCGAAAGAAAGTCACCATGACCGAGAGGCATCACCATGGCCGAAGCGCGTGATATCGGGGACGGCATCCACGTCGTTCCCGTCCCGGTGGCGGACCTACCCGTCGGCGACACCCAGGTCTACGTGATGGAATCCCCGCGCGGCGTCGTCCTCGTCGACGTCGGCTGGAACGACGACCGGTCGTGGGCGGCGTTGCAGGACGGCCTGGCCACCGCCGGCCTGTCGGTCACCGACGTCGAGGGCGTGGTGGTCACCCATTTCCACCCCGACCACGTCGGGCTCACCGGGCGCATCCGGGAGGCCTCCGGCTGCTGGGTCGCGATGAACGAGGCCGACTTCGCCCACCTCGAGGTCATGCTCTCCGACGACGACCGGCGTCCTCAGGAAGCCGAACTGCTGCGCCGCGCCGGGGCGCCCGAGGACGCGATCGAGGAATCGCTCGCCACCCTCGTACCGGCGGTCGGCCGTCCCGACGCGCTGCCCGACCGCAAACTCGGTGCCGACGAGGCGATCCCGCTGACGGGGCGGTCACTGCGCACCGTGCTGACCCCCGGTCACACGGCCGGCCACGCGTGTTTCCTGCTCGAGGAACACGGTGTGCTGTTCAGCGGCGACCACGTCCTCGCGACCACGACCCCGCACGTCGGCGAGTTCGATTTCCCTCTGCCGCAACGCGACGCCCTGGGGGAGTACCTCGACTCGCTGCGCGCGGTCGCCGACCTGCCCGTGCGACGTGCACTGCCCGCGCACCGGCAGCAGATCGACGACCTGCCGCACCGCGTCGGCGAACTGATCGCCCACCACGACCAGCGCCTCGACGATCTCTACGACGCCTTCGGCGACGAGGAGCTCACGCTGTGGGAGGCCACCGCCCGCATGCGCTGGTACCGGCCGTGGGACGAGACCCCCTTGCACGGCAAGAGGATGGCGCTCGCGGAGGGATCGGCGCACGTCCGGCAGCTCATCGAACGCGGACGGGTCCGTCGCGTGCCCGGTACCGAACCCGCCCGCTTCGCGCGAGTGCAGAACCGATGAGCCCCGACGAACTGGTCACCGAGTTCTGCCGGCGCTGGGCCGATCCCGATCCTGCCGAGCTCGCGGCCTTCTTCGCCGACGACGCCGTCTTCCACAACATCCCGATGGAACCGATCCGCGGCCGCGCGGCGATCGAGGAATACATCGCGGGTTTCGTGACGTCCTTCGGTGCCATCGACTACCGCATCCACCACCAGGCGGTGTCCGGCAACGTCGTGCTCAACGAACGGACCGATGTGTTCACGATGAACGGCCGGACGATCGAACTGCCCGTCACGGGCGTCTTCGAGATCGTCGACGGGAAGATCGCGGCCTGCCGCGACTACTTCGATCCCACACCCTTCACCGGCAACTGACGGGCACCCGCCACCGAGCCCGGGAACGCCGAAGGCTTCCGCGGAGTCACCGGGAATGCCGAAGGCTTCCGCAGAGTCACCGGAACGCCGAAGGCCCCGCTTCGTGAGAAGCGGGGCCTTCGTGGTGCCCTCGGCAGGATTCGAACCTGCGACTTCTTGCTCCGGAGGCAAGCGCTCTATCCCCTGAGCTACGAGGGCATCCGGACCACCGGATGACCGGAGGTGCGGGAGTTAGCCTAGCGCATCGAGCGCTCAACTCCACATCGCCAGGTCAGAGCCGGTTTTCGGCCCGAAGTCGCGTTTCGCCCGATCGGTGGCTCAGTTGAGGGGCAGAGGTTCGGCGCCGCGCTCGGCGAGCAGCGACCTCATCAGATCCGACTCGCCCTGCTGCGTCGCGACCATCGTGCCCGCCAGATTGCGCACCGCCGAAGTGCTCGCGTACTGCTCGCCGTATTCCATCATCGGCAGACCACCCTCGTGGTGGCGCAGCATCAGCTGGAGGAAGAGCACGTCCAGTTCGGGCCCGCGCGCGGCCCGGAGATTCGCGAGATCCTCGGAGGTCGCCATCCCCGGCATCAGGTGCGAGCCGTCCGAATCCTCGGACTCGGCGGTCGCGCCGTGATCACCGTGGCCGTGACCCGTCCCGGTCTCGGTCATCCACTCCATGTACTCGCCCGTCGGCAGCGCCGGCTGTCCCCACAGCGACAACCAGCCCTGCATCTGACCGATCTGGTTCTGCTGGGTGGTGAGGATGTCGTACGCGATGTTGCGGATCCGATCGTCCTCCGAATTGGAGACCACCACGGCGGCCATCTCGACGCCCTGGTCGTGGTGCACGATCATGTCCTGCGCGAATCCGACGTCCACCGATCCGGCCTCCGGCGTCGCCTGCGCGGAGTCCTCGAAGGGGATCCGGGACAGGAACCCCGCGAGGAAGCCCACGGCGACCGCGGCGACGGTGAGCAGTACCAGCAGCAGCCGGTTGTGCCCACCGCGCTCGGGGGAGATGTCCGAGGAGGTCTCGCTCATCGTCAGCTCCCGGCCGGTGCCTGCTGCATGTCGCCGGCGGTCTCCGCGTTCATCGGCACGGCGTCGGGGCCGGGCTCGGAGGCGTCGAAGGCCGGCGGGTTCGCCGGATCGAACGAACCGGGGATCGTCGAGCAGCTCGCACCCACCTCGGGGTAGGTGTACTGGTTCAGGCGCAGCGCGCTGATGAACTGGTCGATGCGCTCGTCGTCGACGCTGTCGACCTTGAGCTGGTGACCCCACGACTGCAGCGCGATCGGGGTGTCGAGGTCCGGGTAGGGCGACATCAGCGTGTAGGTGCGGCCGTCGACCTTCTGGCGCAGCGTGTCGACCGCGGCGTCGTCGAGCAGATCAGGGTTGTACGCCACCCACACGGCGCCGTGCTCGAGGGAGTGGACCATGTTCTCGGTCCGGACCGGCTGCTCGTAGACGGTTCCGGTGCAGGTCGCCCACACGGAGTCGTGGGGGCCACCGAAGGGCGGCGACTGGTCGTAGGCGACGCGCTGGCCCGGCGCGACGTGCACACCGGCCGGGTACTCGATCTTCAGCACGCCCTCGATGTCGTCCGACGGGTCCTGGTTGGACTCCGACGGCGTCCACGCCGACATCTCCTGCTGGTTCTGGTACTTCGGGATCAGGCTCACAGCGATCACAGCGACGAGTACGACGACCAGGGCCACGCCGCCGATCGTCAACCACGGGATCTGACGCTGCGCGGGGACCCCGCGAGCGCCGCCGCTCTTCTTCTTGGCGGCCTGAATGGCCTTCGACGACTTGGCTCCGGTCTTCTTGTTACCGGAGCCGCCACTAACCGAACCGCTGGGCATCGCTGTGTGCTCTTTCGACGGGTGGACAGGCGGACGCGCGCCCATCGGGCGCACAAACACCCACAACTCTACGGGCGTGCTCCCGAGCGGTGCCCGGAGCTGCCGTAGGGGGAGCGTCGGCGCCGCGATCGACCAGCCAATAGGATGGACACCTGTGACTCCCTCCGACCTTGCTCAGCTGCTCCGCGGAACCGCCGCCGGTGTCCTCACCGACCGTGGTCTCGACGCGTCCGTTCTTCCCGAGACCCTCACCGTCGAGCGCCCGCGCAATCCGGAGCACGGCGACTATGCGACCAACGTCGCGATGCAGGTCGCGAAGAAGGTCGGCGTCAATCCCCGCGAACTCGCCACCTGGCTCGCCGAGGCCCTGACCGCCGCCGACGGCATCGATTCCGCCGAGGTCGCGGGCCCCGGCTTCCTCAACATCCGGCTCGCCGCCGACGCTCAGGGAGCGATCGTGGCGAAGGTGCTCGCCGAGGGCGACGCCTACGGCAACGGCAGCGACCTCACGAACACGAAGATCAACCTCGAGTTCGTCTCCGCCAACCCCACCGGCCCGATCCACCTCGGTGGCACCCGCTGGGCTGCGGTCGGCGACGCGCTCGGACGCATCCTCACCGCCCAGGGCGGCGAGGTCACCCGCGAGTACTACTTCAACGACCACGGCGCACAGATCGACCGCTTCACCCGGTCGCTCATCGCCTCCGCGCTCGGACAGCCCGCCCCCGAGGACGGTTACGCCGGCGCCTACATCGTCGACATCGCCTCCTCCGTGCTCGAGCAGCGTCCCGACGCCCTCGAACTCCCCGAGGACGAGCGGCACGAGACGTTCCGCTCGATCGGTGTGGACCTGATGTTCGCGCACATCAAGCGCACCCTCCACGAGTTCGGTGTCGACTTCGACGTGTACTTCCACGAGAACTCCCTCTTCGAGAGCGGAGCGGTCGACAAGGCCGTCGAGACCCTCAAGGCGTCGGGCAACCTGTACTTCGAAGACGGCGCCTGGTGGCTCAAGAGCACCGACTACGGCGACGACAAGGACCGCGTCGTCATCAAGTCCGACGGCAACGCCGCCTACATCGCCGGCGACATCGCCTACTTCCAGGACAAGCGCTCGCGCGGCTTCGACCTGTGCATCTACATGCTCGGGGCCGACCACCACGGATATATCGCGCGCCTGAAGGCCGCCGCGGCGGCGTTCGGCGACGATCCCGACACCGTCGAGGTGATGATCGGCCAGATGGTCAACCTCGTCCGCGGTGGCGAGGCCGTGAAGATGAGCAAGCGGGCCGGTACCGTGATCACCCTCGACGACCTCGTCGAGGCGATCGGCGTCGACGCCGCGCGCTACTCGCTCGTGAGGTCCTCGGTCGACCAGAGCATCGACATCGATCTCGAACTGTGGGCGAGCACCACGAACGAGAACCCGGTCTACTACGTGCAGTACGCCCACGCCCGACTGTCGTCGATCGCGCGCAACGCCGCCGATCTCGGTCTGAGCACCGAGGGCGCCGACTTCTCGCTGCTCACCCATGAGCGCGAGGGCGACCTGATCCGCACCCTCGGCGAGTACCCCCGGGTGCTCGCGAAGGCGGCCGAACTGCGCGAACCGCACCGCGTCGCCCGCTACCTCGAGGAACTCGCGGGCACTTACCACCGCTTCTACGACGCCTGCCGGATCCTGCCGCAGGGCGACGAGGAGGCCGGCCCGCTGCACACCGCGCGACTCGCGCTGTGCGCGGCCGCACGTCAGGTTCTTGCCAACGGCCTCGGCCTGCTCGGCGTCAACGCCCCGGAGCGGATGTGAACGCGCATCCGGCGGGACCGCGCCACGCCCAGATCCCGCACGCCCCGAACCTGCCCGAGCGCCCCGCCGACGCCGCGGCGCTCAACGCGCTCGCCCCGCACGTGTGGCCGCGCAACGCCGAGCGCGGCGAGGACGGCGTCATGCGCATCGCCGGCATCCCGGTGACCGAGCTCGCCGAGAAGTACGGCACGCCGCTGTTCGTCGTCGACGAGGACGACTTCCGCTCCCGCTGCCGGGAGATCGCGGAAGCCTTCGGTCCGACGGCGAAGGTGCACTACGCGTCGAAGGCGTTCCTGTGCAGCGAGATCGCGCGGTGGGTCCACCAGGAGGGACTCTCGCTCGACGTGGCGTCCGGCGGTGAGCTCGCCGTCGCCCTGCACGCCGGCTTCCCCGCCGAGAAGATCGCGATGCACGGCAACAACAAGTCCGTCCGCGAACTGCAGGCCGCCGTGAGCGCCGGGGTCGGGCACATCGTGCTCGACTCGCTCGCCGAGATCGACCGGCTCGATGCGGTCGCCGGTGAGGCCGGTGTCGTCCAGGACGTGCTGATCCGGGTGACCGTGGGCGTCGAGGCCCACACCCACGAGTTCATCTCCACCGCGCACGAGGACCAGAAGTTCGGGCTCTCACTCGCCGGTGGCCATGCCATGCAGGCCGTGCGGCGCGTCTTCGCGGCCGACAATCTCCGCCTCGTCGGCCTGCACAGCCACATCGGCTCGCAGATCTTCGACGTCGACGGCTTCGAACTGGCCGCCCACCGCGTCATCGGTCTGCTGCGCGACGTCGTCGCCGAGTTCGGCGTCGACAAGACCTCGCAGATGAACATCGTCGACCTCGGCGGCGGCCTCGGCATCTCGTACGTGCCGAGCGACGACCCGCCGCCGGTCGCCGATCTCGCGGCGAAGCTCAACGACATCGTCCGCAACGAGTCCGCGCTCGCGGGCCTGCCGGCCCCGACCCTCGCGGTCGAACCCGGCCGCGCCATCGCCGGGCCGGGCACGGTGACGCTCTACGAGGTGGGAACCCTCAAGGACGTCGAGGTCGGCTCCGGGCACGTCCGCCGCTACATCAGCGTCGACGGTGGCATGAGCGACAACATCCGCACATCGCTGTACCAGGCGGAGTACGACTCGCGCCTCGTCTCCCGCGTGAGCGAGGCCGCACCGGTGGTCTCGCGCGTCGTCGGCAAGCACTGCGAGAGCGGCGACATCGTCATCCGCGACGCCTGGATGCCCGCCGACGTCGCACCCGGTGATTTACTGGCGGTCGCGGCGACGGGTGCATACTGCTACTCGATGTCGAGCAGGTACAACCTGCTGCCTCGCCCCGCCGTCGTGGCGGTCAAGGACGGTGTCTCGCGGGTTCTGCTGCGCCGTGAGACCGTCGAAGATCTGCTCAACTTGGAGGTTTCGGAGTGACCAGTGCAACGGCGACCGATGCTTCGGGCCGGCGTCCTGTGGGTGTGGCGGTTCTCGGGCACGGCACCGTCGGTGCCGAGGTCGCGCGGATCATCCGCGAGGACGCCGCGGATCTCGAGGCGCGCATCGGTGCACCCCTCGAGTTGAGAGGGGTCGCCGTGCGCGACGCCTCCCGCGACCGGGGTCTTCCCGCGGAACTGGTCACCACGAACGCCGAGGCCTTGATCCGCCGCGACGACGTCGACATCGTCGTCGAACTCATCGGCGGCATCGAACTGCCCCGCAAACTCGTGCGCACGGCACTCGACTCCGGCAAGTCCGTCGTCACCGCCAACAAGGCGCTGCTCGCCGCCTACACCGGCGAACTGGCCGAGGTGGCCGAGGCCCGCAACGTCGACCTGTACTTCGAGGCGTCGGTGGCCGGCGCGATCCCGGTGATCCGTCCGCTGACCCAGTCGCTCGCAGGCGACAAGGTCAACCGGGTCGTCGGCATCGTCAACGGCACCACCAACTACATCCTCTCGGCCATGGACGAGACGGGCGCCGACTACGACGAGACGCTCGCCGAGGCGAGCCGCCTCGGATACGCCGAGGCCGATCCCACCGCCGACGTCGAAGGCTTCGACGCGGCCTCGAAGGCGGCGATCCTCGCGTCGATCGCCTTCCACACCCGCGTGACGGCAGCCGACGTCTACCGCGAGGGCATCTCGTCGATCACCGCCGCCGACCTCACCTCGGCCCGTGCGCTCAACTGCACGATCAAGCTGCTCGCGCTGTGCGAGCGCGTCCCGTCCGCCGACGGCAAGGACCGCGTGTCCGCCAGGGTCTACCCGGCGCTCGTGCCCCGCGAGCATCCGCTGGCCTCGGTCAACGGCGCGTTCAACGCCGTCGTCGTCGAAGCGGAGTCCTCGGGCCGGCTCATGTTCTACGGCCAGGGTGCCGGTGGCGCCCCCACCGCCTCCGCCGTGATGGGCGACCTCGTGATGGCCGCCCGCAACCGGGTTCAGGGTGGTCGTGGTCCGCGTGAGTCGAAGTACGCGCAGCTGGAGATCGCGCCCATGAGCGACATCCTCACCCGCTACTACGTCAATCTGAAGGTCGCCGACCGCGCCGGTGTGCTCTCCGCGGTCGCCGCCGAGTTCGCCACGCGGGGCGTGAGCATCGCAGCGGTCCGCCAGGAAGGCGCCGGCGACGCTGCCCGTCTGGTGGTACTCACCCATCAGGCCACCGACCGTGCGCTTGCGGATACCGTCGCAGCGCTCGACAAACTCGAATCCGTGATCGCTGTGACCAGCGTCCTGAGACTGGAGGGATCCGCCGAATGAGCGCGGCCGAGAAGAACACCACCCCCGTGCACACGCCGTGGCCGGGCCTGATCGAGGCGTACCGTTCGCGCCTGCCGATCGGTGACGACTGGAAGACGGTCACGCTGCGCGAGGGTGGCACGCCGCTGCTCCCGGCTCCGCGCCTGTCGGAGATCACCGGTTGCGAGGTCCACGTGAAGGTCGAGGGGCTCAACCCCACCGGCTCCTTCAAGGACCGCGGTATGACCATGGCGGTCACCGAAGCCCTCGCGACCGGCAAGCAGGCCGTGCTGTGCGCCTCCACCGGCAACACCTCCGCGTCGGCCGCCGCCTATGCCGCCCGCGCCGGTATCGGCTGCGCGGTGCTCGTGCCGCAGGGCAAGATCGCGATGGGCAAGCTCGCCCAGGCCGTCATGCACGGCGCGAAGATCGTCCAGGTCGAGGGCAACTTCGACGACTGCCTCGAGCTCGCCCGCAAGACCACCGCCGAGTTCTCCACCATCGGTCTGGTCAACTCGGTCAACCCGGTGCGCATCGAGGGCCAGAAGACCGCGGCCTTCGAGATCGTCGACGCGCTCGGCGACGCTCCCGACGTGCACATCCTGCCCGTCGGCAACGCCGGCAACATCACGGCCTACTGGAAGGGCTACAGCGAGTACGCGGCCGACGGCCTCAGCACGCGCCGCCCGCGCATGCTCGGCGTCCAGGCGGCCGGTGCCGCACCGCTCGTCCTCGGCCATCCCGTGAAGGATCCCGAGACCATCGCGACCGCCATCCGCATCGGTGCCCCCGCATCGTGGAACGGCGCGGTGGCCGCCAAGGAGGAGTCGAACGGCGCGTTCCGCGCGGCGACCGACGAGGAGATCCTCGAGGCGTACCGGCTGCTCGCGAAGTCCGAGTCGATCTTCGTCGAGCCGGCCTCGGCCGCGTCCATCGCCGGCCTGCTCGCGGCGAGCAAGGAAGGCTGGCTCGAGCGCGGCCTCAAGGTCGTGTGCACCGTGACCGGCAACGGTCTCAAGGATCCCGATACAGCCCTGCGCGACGTGCCCGTGGTCGAGCCCATCCCGGTCGACCCGGTCGCGGTCGCCTCCGCGCTCGAGTTGGCCTGAGTTGACCGCCACGCCTTCCTCCGTTGGGAATCAGGACATGACGCAGACGTTGCCCGTGGGGCTTTCGGTGACGGCACGGGTTCCCGCCTCGAGCGCGAATCTCGGTCCCGGCTTCGACTGCCTGGGTCTCGCCCTCGGTCTGTACGACGAGATCACCGTCACGACAACGGCTTCCGGGCTCGACGTGAAGGTGGAGGGGGAAGGCGCCCAGGAGGTCCCGTGGGGACCCTCGCACCTCGTGGTCCGTGCCGTCGAGCGTGGGCTCGAGGCCGCCGGTGTGTGGGCGGACGGACTGGACGTCGTGTGCCACAACGTCATCCCGCACTCGCGTGGTCTGGGATCCTCCGCCTCGGCGGCCGTGGGAGGGCTGGCGGCGGCCAACGGGCTCGTCCGCAAGATCGCTCCCGAGCGCGTGCTCGACGACGAGCAGCTCGTGCAGCTCGCCTCCGAGTTCGAGGGCCATCCCGACAACGCCTCCGCGAGCGTCCTCGGTGGGGCAGTGGTGTCGTGGACCGAGGCCGAGGTCGACTCCGAGCAGCGGACCTACCGCGCGGTGAACCTGCGGGTGCACCCGGACATCAAGGCGTACGCCTTCGTCCCGTCGGTCCGTTCGTCGACGGCCCACACCCGGGGCCTGCTGCCCGAACTCGTCCCGCACCGGGACGCGGCGTTCAACGTCAGCCGGGCGGCCCTCGCGGTCGTCGCGCTCACCGAGCGGCCCGAGCTCCTGATGCCGGCGACACAGGATCTGCTCCACCAGGCCCAGCGGGCACCCGCACTGCCGGTCACCACCAAATGGGTGGCCGCACTGCGCGAGGCGGGCATCCCCGCCGTCGTCTCGGGTGCCGGGCCGACAGTGCTCGCGCTCACGACCTCCGCGCTGCCCGACGAACTGCGGGCCGCCGCCGAGGCCGACGAACTGACGGTGCTCGACCTCGAGATCGCCGAGGGCGTCCAGGTCGACTGAGCAGACGCGCGGTGCCGGATGGGAGTCGACGGGTGGTGCAACACACACGTCCCATCCGGCACGGCGATTCTTGCTCTACGTACAGATCGTCGCTATTCTGTGGGGTGTCCGCACGTCGTGCGTATCAGTCGCCGGATTCTCCAGGGCAATCACTCCAGCTCCATCGGGGCGTCGAGCCTGGATCGATCCTCACCTGCTCCCGGATCCGGGAGGGGGACAGACCGCACCTACCGGATTTCGGTGTGGTGGCGGACGTGCCGACCGTTCGTTTTCCCTGAACTCGTACGGCAAATCCCAGCTCAGTGGACGAACTGATCTGCGGGACGAACCCTCTGCTGCGCATGAGCGAGCGAGGGAAGGAAGGATCTCCGTGACAGATACGGACCTGATCACTACACCTGCTCTCGACATTCCCGAGGCCGGTAGCCGGACGACCACGCGCGGTCGCCGCGGAGCAGGCCTTTCGGGCATGGTGCTTGCCGAGTTGCGGACTCTTGCCGCCGAGCTCGGAATCAAGGGCACCTCCGGGATGCGCAAGGGTGATCTCATCGCTGCGATCAAGGAGAAGCAGGGCGGCGGCGCCGCCGCACCTGCCGAGCAGCCTGCAGCCGCGCAGAACACCGGTGCCGAGAAGACCACTGCCCCCGAGAAGACCGACGCGGCAGTGAAGACCGAGACGGCGGGGAAGCCCGAGACGGCCGACAAGTCCGAGGGAGCGCCCTCGCGTGGCACCCGCGGTCGCCGTGGCCGTGCCGCCGCCGACGAGACCGCCACACCCGAGCAGAAGGCCGACGCCAAGCCGGCCGAGCAGAAGGCCGACGCGAAGTCCGGCGAAGAGGGTTCGCAGGAGAAGTCGCAAGGCGGCCAGACCTCCAGCGGCGACAACGAATCCGACGGAAACCGTCGTGGCCGTGGCCGCCGCGGACGCCGCGGTGGCGACAACGCCGACCAGAACCAGCAGAACGAGAGCGCCGACGCGTCCGATGACGGCCGCCAGGATCGCGACTCGCAGCGTGAGCGTGGCCAGGACCGCAACTCCGGAGACGGCTCCTCGCGCCGCGATCGCAACCAGGGCGACCGCAACCAGGGCGACCGCAACCAGGACGGTGGCGATCGCGACGGCGGGAACCAGGGTCCGCGCCAGGGCCAGGACAATCGTGGGGGAGACGACGAGGAAGGCGGCCGCGGCCGCCGGGGCCGTCGTTTCCGCGAGCGTCGTCGTGGACGCGACCGCGGCGAGAGCGGTTCGGACTCGCGCGAGCCCGAGATCCGCGAGGACGACGTCCTGCAGCCGGTCGCCGGCATCCTCGACGTCCTCGACAACTACGCGTTCGTCCGCACGTCCGGCTACCTCGCCGGCCCGAACGACGTGTACGTCTCGATGAACATGGTGCGCAAGAACGGCCTGCGCCGCGGCGACGCCATCACCGGTGCCGTGCGGGTTCCCCGCGAGGGCGAGCAGAGCAACCAGCGCCAGAAGTTCAACCCGCTGGTCCGCCTCGACACGGTCAACGGCCGCGACGTGGATTCGGCCAAGCGCCGCCCCGAGTTCAACAAGCTCACGCCGCTGTACCCCAATCAGCGCCTGCGGCTCGAGACCCAGCCGAACATCCTCACCACGCGCGTGATCGACCTGGTCATGCCGATCGGTAAGGGTCAGCGCGCACTCATCGTGTCGCCGCCGAAGGCCGGTAAGACCACCGTCCTCCAGGACATCGCGAACGCGATCGCCGTCAACAACCCCGAGTGCTACCTGATGGTCGTGCTCGTCGACGAGCGCCCCGAAGAGGTCACCGACATGCAGCGTTCGGTGAAGGGCGAGGTCATCGCCTCGACCTTCGACCGCCCGCCGTCAGATCACACCTCGGTCGCCGAGCTCGCCATCGAGCGCGCGAAGCGTCTCGTGGAGATGGGCCAGGACGTCGTGGTGCTCCTCGACTCCATCACCCGTCTCGGCCGCGCGTACAACAACTCGTCGCCGGCATCCGGACGCATCCTCTCCGGTGGTGTCGACTCGACCGCGCTGTACCCGCCGAAGCGTTTCCTCGGTGCTGCCCGCAACATCGAGAACGGCGGATCGCTCACGATCATCGCCACCGCGATGGTCGAGACCGGTTCCACCGGCGACACCGTGATCTTCGAGGAGTTCAAGGGCACGGGTAACGCCGAGCTCAAGCTCGACCGGAAGATCGCCGAGCGGCGTGTGTTCCCGGCGGTCGACGTCAACCCGTCCGGTACGCGCAAGGACGAGCTGCTCATGAGCCCCGACGAGTTCGCCGTGGTGCACAAGCTGCGCCGCGTGCTCTCGGGCCTCGATTCGCACCAGGCGATCGATCTGCTCATCGACCGGCTCAAGAAGTCCAAGACGAACATCGAGTTCCTCATGAATGTGGCGAAGACCGCACCGGGGGCACTCGACGACTGACGTCGGCGCCCCGGGGAATTTCTTCCCGGGGCCCTACGTTTGGCATAATCGACAGGCTCAGTCCGGCTCCGGTTCACGTCTTCGACCCGCGAAGGCGACCCGGCGGCCACGAAAGGGACACCATGAAGGCAGGAATCCACCCCAACTACGTGACGACGACCGTCGTCTGCGGTTGCGGTAACACGTTCGAGACGCGCAGCACCAAGGAGTCGGGACGTATCAACGTCGAAGTCTGCTCCAACTGCCACCCGTTCTACACCGGCAAGCAGAAGATCCTCGACACCGGTGGACGCGTCGCGCGCTTCGAGGCTCGCTACGGCAAGCGTGCGCCGAAGAACGCCGCTTCCGACAGCTAGCTGTCACGCCGACGCCCGGTACTGCCCTCGTGCAGGCCGGGCGTCGGCTTTTTCATCGCAAGGATCGAAATCAGAGCGGAGCACACTCATGGCGGGGCAGACCAAGCCGTCGGCCATCGACGACATCCTGGCCGAACACACGGGTCTGGAGCAGCAGCTGTCCGACCCGTCGCTGCACGACGATCCTGCGGCAGCGCGTCGGGTGGGTAAGCGGTTCGCCGAACTCGCCCCCGTGATGTCGACCTACAACGCTCTGAAGCAGGCCCGTGAGGATCTCGAGGCGGCGCGCGAACTCGCCGCCGACGATTCGTCGTTCGCGTCCGAGGTCGAGGACCTCGAGGCGCAGGTCGCCGAACTCGACCGTTCGCTGACCGATCTGCTCGCCCCGCGCGACCCGCACGACGGTGACGACGTCGTCCTCGAGGTCAAGTCCGGTGAGGGCGGCGAGGAGTCGGCCCTGTTCGCCGGCGATCTCGCCCGGATGTACACGCGCTACGCCGAACGTGCCGGTTGGCGCGTCGAGATCCTCGGTGCCACCTACTCCGATCTCGGCGGCTACAAGGACGTCACGTTGTCGATCAAGTCGCGGACCGACGTGCGCGACGGCGTGTGGTCCCGCCTGAAGTTCGAGGGCGGCGTGCACCGCGTCCAACGTGTGCCCGTCACCGAGTCGCAGGGACGCGTGCACACCTCCGCGGCCGGCGTCTTCGTATATCCCGAGCCCGACGAGGTCGAGCAGGTACAGATCGACGAGGGCGACCTGCGCATCGACGTCTACCGGTCGTCCGGCAAGGGCGGTCAGGGAGTCAACACCACCGACTCGGCCGTGCGCATCACGCACCTTCCCACCGGCATCGTGGTGACCTGCCAGAACGAACGCTCGCAGCTGCAGAACAAGGCCCGCGCGATGCAGGTCCTCGCGGCGCGCCTACAGGCGGCGGCCGAAGAAGCGGCCGAGGCGGAGGCATCGGCGGGTCGCGCCAGCCAGGTCCGGACAGTCGACCGGTCGGAGCGCATCCGCACCTACAACTTCCCGGAGAACCGGATCACCGATCACCGCATCGGCTTCAAGTCCCACAACCTCGACGCGGTGCTCGACGGCGAACTCGACGCGCTGCTCGACGCCCTGGGCGCTGCGGACAGAGAAGCCCGGCTCGCGGCGGAGTAACCGAGAACCGGGCTCGTCGGCAGGGGATCAGGCAGGAACGTCGTCGCCTTCGCCGTCCCCGTTGTCGTCGGGTGCCGGTGCCGCCGGCACATTCGTGAGATCGACGCCCGGCAGCAGGAAGCAACCCTGGCCGTCGGAGTTCTGATGAGCACCCCAGACTGCGCTGACCACGAGTCCGTCACCCGTCTGGAGGGCGATCGCGGGCTCGTCCCCCTCGGCCGCGTCCGGAAGAACGCCGCCACCGAGCTGCAGCGTCCTCAGGTTCACCCAGTTGATCTGGCCTCCGCCGCTGCCCTCCTGCTCGATCTCGTATTCGATCCCGGCGGGCGCCGCGTCCTCCTCGGCGACGGCGGTCTCCGTGTCGACCACGCCGACGCCCGCCGGGCATCCGATGGGGATCGGCTGGAAGTCGATGGGCTCGGCGCTCGCGAGAGCAGGGGCCGCGAATGCGGTTGCACCCGCAGCGGCAAGAACGGTGATTCCACGCACAGTCCGCGTCTTCATGGAGCAATCCCTTTCTGTCGATGAAACCGACCGGAAGGTATCGGTCCTCGTTCGGGTGCCCACCCTGCCGTGTCGTCAATCACGTTGCCGGAAACGCACTCGATGTCCGGTCCGTGCGTTCTGCCTGCAATGCGAGGGCTACCTCCCCGTAGTGCAGGGCCGAGGTCGTGGCACGCTGTAAGGCGTGAGCCGTCAACCTCTGCGCCTGGCCATCATCGAAGCGGCATCGGTCCTCGAGGAAGCAGGAGTCCCGAGTCCCCGGGTCGACGCCGAACTTCTCGCAGCGCACCTCCTCGGCATCGAGCGCGGGCGACTCGGGCTGGTGCCGCTCGTCGACGCCGCGATCATCGACGCCTACCGGTCCATGGTCGAACAGCGGGCGAAGCGGATACCCCTGCAATACATCACCGGCACCTCACCGATGGGAGAGATCGACCTGGCGGTGGGGCCGGGTGTCTTCGTTCCGCGTCCCGAGACGGAACTGCTGCTCGGGTGGGCGCTGGCCTTCCTCGAACGCCACGGCAGCCGCAATCCGGTCGTGCTCGACCTGTGCACCGGATCCGGCGCGCTGGCCCTGGCGATCGCGCACGCGCGTCCCGACGCCGAGGTCCACGCCGTCGAACTCGAAGCGAAGGCCCTCGGGTGGGCGCGACGGAACGCCGAGGCCCGTGTGCAGGAGGGGGACACCCCTATCCGGCTGTACCAGGGGGACGTCACCGACCGCACTCTGCTCACCAACCTCGAAGGCAGTGTCGACCTCGTGGTCGCCAACCCGCCCTACATCCCCGAGGGGGCCGACCTCGAACCCGAGGTGATCGAACACGATCCGCACTCGGCGCTCTTCGGGGGAGCCGACGGCCTGTCCGTCATCCGGCCGATGGTCTCCAACATCGCGCGGTGGCTGCGGATCGGGGGAGCGGCAGCGGTCGAGCACGACGACACGCACAGCCTGCTGGTCGCCGAACTGTTCGAGCAGCGCCGGGTGTTCGGGGACGTCGTACGGCACCCCGACCTCGCCGGGAAGGCCCGCTTCGTGACCGCACACCGTGTGCCCACCGCAGTGGAGGCCGACCGCATGAAGTCGGTACGGTCTGCGGCGGACGGCTGACGGGCAGGACCCGTCCGGTGCCGATTGCGGCCGAAGTGGAAGGATGAGCGCGTGAGCACCGTGTACGACTGCAACAACGAAGCTTCGCGCGCCGCCGGACTCAACGCGGCGCGCGGTGCACTCAAGGCCGGACGACTCGTCGTCGTACCCACCGACACGGTGTACGGCATCGCTGCCGACGCGTTCGACTCGGACGCCGTGACCGCGCTCCTGCGCGCGAAGGGACGCGGCCGCGACATGCCGGTGCCGGTCCTCGTCGGATCGTGGACGACCATCGACGGCCTCGTCGCCTCCGTGCGTCCCGAGGCGCGGGAGTTGATCCGCGCGTTCTGGCCGGGCGGGCTCAGCCTCGTGGTGCACCAGGCGCCGTCTCTGGCCTGGGATCTCGGCGACACCCGCGGCACGGTCATGCTCCGCATGCCGCTGCACCCGGTCATCCTGGAACTGCTGCGCGAGGTCGGTCCGCTCGCGGTCTCCAGCGCCAACGTCTCCGGCCGGCCCCCCGCCACGAACGTCACCGAGGCGCGCGAGCAACTCGGAGCGTCGGCGAGTGTCTATCTCGACGGTGGCCCCGCCGAGCACGGTGTCGCATCGACGATCGTCGACCTCACGGGTGACCGCCCGCGCATCCTGCGCGAAGGCGCGGTGACGGCCGAGGCACTCGCGGAGGTTCTCGGCGACGATCCCGAGCGCCTCCGGTCCGGCGGGGAGTAGCGGCGGAGGAACGGAGCACGTGACTGCAGCCGACACCACCGCCGTACTGCTCGCCCAGGCCGGGCGAGGCGCCGGCGTCCCCATCCGGGAACTTCTCCTCGTCCTGCTCACCGCCGCGGTGGTGACCTTTCTCGCGACCGGTGTGGTGAGGATCCTCGCGCTGAAGTTCGGGGCGGTTGCCGTTCCCCGCGACCGCGACGTGCACGTGACCCCGACCCCGCGGATGGGTGGGGTCGGCATGTACATCGGCCTCGTCGCGGGAATCGTGTTCGCTCAGCAATTGCCTGCTCTGACAAGGGGTTTCGAATTCACCCCGGATATGGGGGCGGCGCTCGTCGCGGCCTCGATCATCGTCGTCGTCGGCATCGTCGACGACCGGTGGGGACTCGACGCGCTCACCAAGTTCGTCGGCCAGGTCACCGCGGCCGGCGTGCTCGTGATCATGGGCGTGAGCTGGATCGTCATCTACGACCCGTTCAGTGCCTCGACGCTCGTGCTCGACCAGCTCCAGGGCGGCCTCATCACCGTCGCCGTCGCCGCGGTGACGATCAACGCGATGAACTTCGTCGACGGACTCGACGGACTGGCGGCCGGACTGGGGCTCATCGCCGCACTCGCGATCTGCGCGTTCTCCGTCGGTCTGCTGCTCGATCAGGGCGGCGACGTCTCCGCCTACCCGCCGGCCCTCATGGCCGCGGCCCTCGCCGGCGCCTGCCTCGGCTTCCTGCCGCACAACTTCCAGCCCGCCAAGATCTTCATGGGCGACTCCGGGTCGATGCTCATCGGTCTCATGCTCGCCGCGATCTCCACGAGCGCCTCGGGCCTCATCCCGCTCAGTGCCTACGGTTCGCGCGACCTGCTCGGTCTGCTCTCGCCGCTGATCCTGGTCGGTGCCGTGATGTTCATCCCGATCCTCGACCTGCTCCTCGCGATCGTGCGGCGCACCCGGGCCGGCGTCAGCCCCTTCAGCCCCGACAAGATGCACCTCCACCACCGCCTGCTGCAGATCGGGCATTCGCACCGTCGCGTGGTGCTGCTGCTCTACCTGTGGGTCGGCATCCTGGCCTTCGGGGCCGTCGGTTCCTCGCTGCTCGACCGGCGGGCGGTGGTGTTGATCCTCGCGGGCGGTCTCGTGTTCGCCCTCGTCGTGACCGCCGTGCCGTCGCTGCGGCGGCACGACGAGTCGGGGGAGACGCCGCCGGAGCACTCGCGAGAGGTCGGTTAGGCTCGGATATCGTGACGAACCCGGATCATCCCGAACCCGACCACGGTCTGCCCTCGCTGCCCGACCCGATCGCGCCGATGCGTGCGGCCGTGCGGTACGGCGCCCTCGGTCTTCTCGCACTCGCCGTCGTGGCGTCGGTGATCTCGGTGCTCGTCGCCGGGATGCCCGGCCTGTGGGGTGCACTCATCGGAGCGGCCGTCGGCGGAGGGTTCATCCTCTTCACCGCACTCGGCGTTCTCCTGACGTCGAAGATGCCGGCGATGACCGCCGGAGCCGTACTTCTCGGCACCTGGCTGCTGAAGCTGATCCTCGCCATCGTCGTGATGGGCTCGCTCGACTCGCTCGACTTCTACAACCGCAACGCGCTCGTCCTCACCATCGTGTTCGCCCTGGTCATCGTTCTGGGAGCCGAGACCTACGGGGTGCTCTCGCAACGCGCCCTGTATGTCGATCCCCAGGCGTCGTCCGGATCCGACAACGACGATCGGTAGTAGCACCGCTTGTCCATAACCCCCCACGTAGGAACCCACCTACGCACTGTCGTAGAGCAGTTGGTAGGGTGAGTTCTACGAGAGTGACGCTGCCCGCATCGGGTTCGAAGAGGGTGCGCAGTTGTGACTTCGTAGGCGGTCGTGTTCAAATGGCCGCCGAGTCGACGAGAGTCGCCGACACCGGCAGGAAGCGGGACCGTTCACGCGGTTCGGACCACTGGCGAATACGCGAGCCGACCTGGTCGACTTCTGGATCGTCAATGTCCGATCGAACCGCAGACGGCATGCCTGCGGCCGACTACGGGAGAGAGCGCTGAGCGTCACCACCTTGGCAGCCGGAGAATTCCACGCGCCGTCACTAGCTGATTTTTTCCCACCGGCAGTCCTGTTCGAAGGCACCCCCTTCGAGATGGACCGGCTGATGCTCATCCGCGTCGCCGTCGCCCTGATCGTCGCGCTGTTCTTCTTCTTCGCGCTGCGGAGTCCGAAGATCGTGCCGCGGGGCGTGCAGAACGTCGCCGAGATCATGCTCGACTTCGTCCGGATCCATATCGCCGAGGACATCCTCGGTAAGGAACAGGGACGCCGGTTCCTCCCGGTGATCGTCACCATCTTCTTCTTGGTGGTCGGTCTGAACCTGACATCGGTCATCCCGTTCCTCAACATCTCGTCCAACGCACGAATCGGTATGCCGATCGTGCTCGCGGCACTCGCCTACATCGTCTTCAACTATGTGGGCATCAAGAAGTACGGATTCTTCCGCTACGTCAAGAGCAGCATCGTCATCCCGAACCTGCCGCCCGCTCTCCACGTGCTGGTGATCCCGATCGAGTTCGTCTCGACGTTCATTCTGCGGCCGTTCACGCTGACCATTCGTCTCATGGCCAACATGCTGGCCGGTCACATCATGCTCGTGCTGTTCTTCAGTGCCACGCAGTTCTTCTTCTTCGATTCCGACGGCTTCATGAAGGTGTTCGGCATCGGTTCTCTCATCGGCGGAATCGCGTTCACCTTCTTCGAGCTCCTGGTGATCGTCCTGCAGGCCTACATCTTCGCGCTGCTCACTGCGGTGTACATCGACCTGGCCCTGCACGCCGAAGAGCACTAGCTCGACGAACGGCACGACCCACATCTACACAAAGACTGACTCGGTTGCCGACTCCCGGGGCCGAGCCACAAGAAAGGGAATGGAACACCAATGAGCGTTGCGCTTCAGGCAGCAGACGTCCTCGCCCAGGAGACCACGATCTCGGGTGCAGGCGCCATCGGCTACGGCCTCGCCGCCATCGGCCCCGGCATCGGCATCGGCATCGTCGTCGGCAAGGCGATCGAGGGCATGGCTCGTCAGCCCGAGATGGCCGGCCAGCTGCGCACCACGATGTTCCTCGGTATCGCATTCACCGAGGCCCTCGCGCTGATCGGCATCGTCGCCGGCTTCATCTTCTGATCCGACGATCACAATGGCTGACAGCATCCTGATCCTCGCGGCAGAGGAAGGGGAGACTCCCAATCCCCTTCTCCCCGCGACATACGACATCGTCTGGTCGCTGGTCGCCCTGATCCTCGTCGGATTCGTCTTCTGGAAGTTCGTGCTTCCGATGTTCCAGAAGGTGCTCGACGAGCGTTCGGAGCTGATCGAAGGCGGCATCAAGAAGGCAGAGGAAGCTCAGGCGGAGGCTGCGGCCGCGCTCGAGCAGTACCGTAGCCAGCTCGCCGAGGCCCGCACCGAGGCGGCGCAGATCCGTGAAGAGGCCCGTGCACAGGGCCAGCAGATCATCGCCGACATGAAGGCGCAGGCCCAGGAGGAGAGCGACCGTATCGTCGCCGCCGGTCACAACCAGCTGCAGGCCCAGCGCCAGCAGATCGTGGCCGAGCTGCGTAGCGATCTCGGACGCAGCTCCGTGGATCTCGCCGAGAAGATCCTCGGCGAAGCGCTCGCGGACGACGTGAAGCGTGCCGGCTCGATCGATCGGTTCCTCGACGAACTCGACTCCCTCAGCGCTGACTCTGCATCCGGAAAGTGAGCACCATGTACGCAGCAAGCCGTGAGGCACTCGCTCATACGCGTTCCGCGTTGCAGTCCGCCCTGGGCTCGGGTGCCGCGACTGCCGCTGCGGCTCAGGCCGGTTCCGAACTCTTCTCGGTGGTCGAGGCGCTCGACAGCCAGCGGGCTCTCCGGACCGCGCTGGCCGACGCCTCGGCCCCGGCTGCCGTTCGCGAGCGGCTGGCCGAGCAGGTCTTCGGCGGCAAGGTTTCGGCCCAGACCCTCGCGACCGTCAAGGCCGCAGCGGGGCAGGACTGGTCGGCGCAGTCCGACCTGACCGGCTCGCTCGTCCAGCTCGGCCGTGAGGCACTGCTGAAGGCGGCGGCGGACCAGGACCAGCTCGACACCGTCGAGGACGAACTGTTCCGCCTCGGTCGCATCGTGGCCGGCGACCCCGAACTCGAGCAGACGCTCTCGGATCGCAGCACCCCGGCTTCGGCCAAGCGTGATCTGCTGACGCGCCTGCTGTACGGCAAGGTCACCGCGGTCACCGAGGCCCTGGCGGTCCACGCGGTCGGTCGGCTGAGCACGTCGCCGGCCGAGACGTTCGACGAGTTGTCGGCGCTCGCCGCGGCCCAGCGGGACCGTGCCGTCGCGCACGTCCGCAGCGCGGCACCGCTCGATGCGAAGCAGGAGGAGCGGCTCACCGCGACCCTGACCCGCATCTACGGGAAGCCTGTGACGGTGCACGTCGAGGTCGATCCCGAGCTTCTCAGTGGATTGGTCGTCCGGGTGGGCGACGAGGTCATCGACGGTAGTGCCGCGGGTCGACTCGCTGCAGTGCGCAAGAGCCTCACGTAGTCCACTACCGAACACACACATAGATCTTTTCGAAGACCAGATACCGAGAGCAGGAAGAACATGGCGGAGCTGACGATCTCCTCCGACGAGATCCGTAGCGCGATTGACAATTACACCGCGAGCTACTCCCCGGAGGCCTCCCGCGAGGAGGTCGGCGTGGTCGTCGACACCAGTGACGGCATCGCGCACATCAGCGGTCTGCCGTCGGCGATGGCGAACGAGCTGCTGGAGTTCCCCGGTGGCGTCCTCGGCGTGGCCCTCAACCTCGAGGCCACCGAGATCGGTGCCGTTATCCTGGGCGACTTCCAGACCATCGAGGAAGGCCAGGAAGTCAAGCGGACCGGCGACGTTCTGTCGGTGCCGGTGAGCGACAACTTCCTCGGTCGCGTCGTGAACCCGCTCGGTCAGCCGATCGACGGCCTCGGCGACATCGAAGCCGATGAGACCCGCGCCCTCGAGCTGCAGGCCGCGACCGTGCTGGAGCGCCAGCCGGTCGAGGAGCCGCTGCAGACCGGCATCAAGGCCATCGACGCGATGACCCCGATCGGCCGCGGCCAGCGTCAGCTCGTGATCGGCGACCGCAAGACGGGCAAGACCGCGGTCTGCATCGACGCGATCCTGAACCAGAAGGCGAACTGGGAGACCGGCGACCCGAAGCAGCAGGTCCGCTGCATCTACGTCGCGATCGGCCAGAAGGGCTCGACCATCGCGGGTGTCAAGCAGGCACTCGAGGAGAACGGCGCGATGGAGTACACCACCATCGTCGCGGCTCCGGCCTCCGACTCCGCCGGCTTCAAGTGGCTCGCCCCCTACACCGGTTCGGCCCTCGGCCAGCACTGGATGTACCAGGGCAAGCACGTCCTCATCGTGTTCGACGACCTGACCAAGCAGGCCGAGGCCTACCGCGCCATCTCGCTGCTGCTGCGTCGTCCGCCGGGCCGCGAGGCATACCCCGGCGACGTCTTCTACCTGCACTCGCGTCTGCTGGAGCGCTCCGCCAAGCTCTCCGACGAACTCGGTGGCGGCTCGCTGACGGCCCTGCCGATCATCGAGACCAAGGCGAACGACGTGTCGGCCTACATCCCGACCAACGTCATCTCCATCACCGACGGCCAGGTCTTCCTCGAGTCCGACCTGTTCAACAAGGGTGTCCGCCCCGCCATCAACGTCGGTATCTCGGTTTCCCGAGTCGGTGGCGCCGCCCAGACCAAGGGCATGAAGAAGGTCTCCGGTTCGCTGCGTCTCGAGCTCGCGCAGTTCCGTGAGCTCGAAGGCTTCGCCGCCTTCGCATCCGACCTCGACGCCGCGTCGAAGGCTCAGCTCGAGCGCGGTCAGCGTCTCGTCGAGCTCCTCAAGCAGGACCAGTACGCTCCCATCGCGGTCGAGGACCAGATCGTGTCGATCTACCTCGCCGGCGAAGGTGTCTTCGACTCGGTTCCGGTCGAGGACGTGCGTCGCTTCGAGACCGAGCTCCTCGAGGATCTGCACCGCAACGCCGCAGGCGTCTACGAGCAGATCGCCGGTGGCAAGGCCCTGTCCGACGAGTCGATCGAGGCTCTCCGCGCCGCGACCGCCAAGTTCAAGGAGGGCTTCATCGCCTCCGACGGCAGCCGTGTCGTGAACGAGGCAGAGGCCGAGGCCCTCGGTGCCGACGAGGTCCAGCAGGAGCAGGTCTCCGTCAAGCGCACCACCGTTCGCAAGTGAGCGGGGAGTCCATGACCCAGCGTCCAGTGAAGGGAGTGTGATCGACGAATGGCGAACTTGCGCGAACTGCGCTCGCGGATCAAGTCGGTCAACTCGACCAAGAAGATCACCAAGGCGCAGGAACTGATCGCGACGTCGCGTATCACGAAGGCCCAGGCCCGAGTGGCAGCGTCCAAGCCGTACGCCGAGGAGATCACCAAGGTGCTCTCCGAGCTGGCGAGTGCGTCGGCCTCGTTGGATCACCCCCTGCTCAACGAGCGCGAGAACCCCAAGCGTGCCGCAGTGCTGGTCGTGACCAGCGACCGCGGTATGGCCGGCGGTTACAACTCCAACGTCCTCAAGGAAGCCGAGGAGCTGCGGCAGCTGCTCCTCAGCGAGGGCAAGGAGCCTGTGCTGTACGTGATGGGCGGCAAGGGCCTCGGCTACTACACGTTCCGTGAGCGTGAAGTGGCCGCTGCCTGGACGGGCTTCTCGCAGGACCCCCGTTACACGGACGCCGCGAAGGCGAGCCGTCACCTGGTCGAGCTGTTCATGGCGGGTTCGGGCACCGAGGTGCCCGCCCCGAACGGCGAGGGCACCATCGAGGGCGTCGACGAACTGCACATCGTCTACACCCGCTTCGTGTCGATGCTGACCCAGACCCCCCAGGTTCGCAGGATGGCTCCGCTCGAGGTGAGCATCACCGAGGACGAGATCGACCTCGGCGAGGACATGCTCACCGACGGACGCCGCGCCACGGACACCGAGGGACCGCAGGCCGTGTACAACTTCGAGCCGGAGGCCGGAGTTCTGCTCGAGGCTCTCCTGCCGAAGTACATCAGCACGCGGATCTACGCGTCGCTGCTGGACGCGGCGGCCTCCGAGTCGGCAGCCCGTCGTACCGCCATGAAGGCCGCGACGGACAACGCCACGGAACTGGTGAACACCCTCAGCCGTCAGGCGAACCAGGCCCGCCAGGCCCAGATCACCCAGGAAATCAGCGAGATCGTCGGCGGTGCCGGTGCGCTCGCCTCGAGTGCAGGAAGTGACTGAACCACAATGACCGCAGCAGTAACCGACAACAACGCCGGTGCGGCGTCGGCCCTTGCCGGGCGCATCGTCCGCGTCATCGGCGCCGTCGTCGACGTGGAATTCCCGCGTGGCGCCGTGCCCGAGCTGTTCAACGCCCTGCACGCAGAGGTCACTCTGCCGTCCGTGGCGAAGACCCTGACCCTCGAGGTCGCGCAGCACCTGGGTGACAACCTGGTCCGCACGATCTCGATGCAGCCCACCGACGGCCTGGTGCGTGGCGCCCCCGTCAGCGACACCGGCAAGCCGATCTCGGTTCCCGTCGGCGACGTCGTCAAGGGCCACGTGTTCAACGCGCTGGGCGACTGCCTCGACGCGCCGGGCACCGGCCGCGACGGCGAGCAGTGGGGCATCCACCGCAAGCCCCCGGCCTTCGACCAGCTCGAGGGCAAGACCGAGATTCTCGAGACCGGCATCAAGGTCATCGACCTGCTGACCCCGTACGTGAAGGGCGGCAAGATCGGTCTGTTCGGTGGTGCCGGTGTCGGCAAGACCGTTCTGATCCAGGAGATGATCACCCGTATCGCGCGTGAGTTCTCCGGTACGTCGGTGTTCGCCGGCGTCGGTGAGCGCACCCGTGAGGGCACCGACCTCCACCTCGAGATGGAAGAGATGGGCGTCCTCCAGGACACCGCCCTCGTCTTCGGCCAGATGGACGAGCCGCCGGGCACGCGTATGCGCGTCGCTCTGTCGGCCCTGACGATGGCGGAGTACTTCCGCGACGTCCAGGGACAGGACGTGCTCCTGTTCATCGACAACATCTTCCGCTTCACGCAGGCCGGCTCGGAGGTTTCGACCCTCCTCGGCCGTATGCCGTCGGCCGTGGGTTACCAGCCCACGCTGGCAGACGAGATGGGTGAGCTCCAGGAGCGCATCACCTCGACGCGTGGCCGCTCGATCACCTCGCTGCAGGCGATCTACGTGCCCGCCGACGACTACACCGACCCCGCGCCGGCCACGACGTTCGCTCACCTCGATGCGACCACCGAGCTCTCGCGTCCGATCTCGCAGATGGGTATCTACCCCGCTGTGGACCCGCTGACGTCGACCTCGCGAATCCTCGAGCCGGGCATCGTCGGTGCCGACCACTTCCGGGTGGCCAACGAGGTCAAGCGCATCCTGCAGAAGTACAAGGAACTGCAGGACATCATCGCCATCCTCGGTATGGACGAGCTCTCCGAAGAGGACAAGGTCACGGTCGCCCGTGCCCGTCGTCTCCAGAAGTTCCTCGGCCAGAACTTCATCGTCGCCGAGAAGTTCACGGGTCAGCCGGGTTCGGTCGTGCCGCTCGCCGACACCATCGAGGCCTTCGACCGCGTGTGCAAGGGCGAGTTCGACCACCTGCCCGAGCAGGCGTTCAACAGCTGCGGTGGACTCGACGACGTCGAGGCTGCAGCCAAGAAGATCGCCGGAAAGTAGGCCACCGTGGCTGAGATGAGCGTGGACATCGTTGCCGTCGAGGAGCGTGTGTGGTCCGGATCGGCGACTCTCGTCACCGCCCAGACCACCGAGGGCGAGATCGGCATCATGCCCGGTCACGAGCCCGTGCTCGGCCAGCTCGTCGAGGGTGGCGTCGTGTCCGTCAGGACCGCGGACGGTGAGCGGATCGTCATGGCCGTCCATGGCGGATTCCTCTCGGTGACCGCGACGACGGTGACGGTGCTCGCCGAAGCCGCCGACCGCGTGGAGGACATCGACGTCGAGGCAGCGAAGTCGACTCTGAACGATGCGGATCGTGACGAGTCGGAGATCGCAGCGGCCCGCGGCCGCCTGCGGGCTGTCGAACGAGCCTGATCGTCGAACAACGAGAGCCGCGACGGAGCCGACGAGCAGTGTCACTTGGATTTCTGATTCTTACTATCCTTGTGGTGCTGCTCGCGGTCTCCGTCGCGGCTTTGTTGTACCGCCTCTTCACCCTGCGCGGCGGGGGTACCGCCGCCATTCTGCGAGTTATGCCTCAGAACGAAGGTTCCGGCTGGAGGCACGGAATCGTTCGGTACGGCGACGAGACACTCGCGTTCTACAAGCTTTCGAGCCTTCGGCCCGGACCCGACGTACGACTGACCCGTCAGGGCATCGATGTGCGTTCGCGGCGCAAGCCGGAAGGCAGTGAGTTCGACATCATGACCGAGGACATCGTGATCCTCGATGTGATCGACCGCGACGACTCGTACGAGATCGCGCTCGACAGCGGCGCTTTGATGGCCTTCATG
Source organism: Rhodococcus sp. PD04 (assembly GCF_035918275.1). Taxonomy (NCBI): domain Bacteria; kingdom Bacillati; phylum Actinomycetota; class Actinomycetes; order Mycobacteriales; family Nocardiaceae; genus Rhodococcus; species Rhodococcus sp. PD04. The sequence continues at coordinate 1,834,312 of NZ_CP142143.1, forward strand.
TCCTGGGTCGAGTCCAGGCCCGATGGCCGGTCGCAGCGCCGCCGCCCCCTCTAGAGGGACTTCCTCACGCGCCCGCTCCCGGCTTCCACAGCACGTCGCCGTCCGGGTTCGCGATCCGGCACAGGATGAAGAGCAGATCCGAGAGCCGGTTCAGATACTTCGCCGGCAGGACGTTCGTGTCGTCCGGAGCCGCGTCCACCGCCGCCCACGCCGACCGTTCCGCACGTCGTGCGACGGTCCTGGCGGTGTGCAGCAGGGCAGCCCCCGGCGTGCCGCCCGGAAGAATGAACGAGTTGAGCGGTTCCAGCTCCTCGTTGAATTCGTCGCACCAGCCCTCGAGCCGATCGATGTACTGCTGGGTGATCCGCAGCGGCGGGTACTTCGGGTTCTCGACCACGGGCGTCGACAGATCGGCGCCGGCATCGAAGAGATCGTTCTGGATCTGCCGGAGTACCGCGACGAGCCGTTCCGGGAGCGCTCCCAGTGCGAGCGCCACACCGATCGCCGCATTGGTCTCGTCGCAATCGGCGTAGGCGACCAGACGAGGGTCGTTCTTCGAGACGCGCGAGAAGTCGCTGAGCCCCGTCGTTCCGTCGTCTCCGGTGCGCGTATAGATCCGTGTCAGGTGGACTGCCATGAGCGTCACGGTACCGGCTCTGCTCTTCCCTCGGACACGCCCGTTACGCTGTGTCGTTGTGAGTGAACGCTTTCTTGTCACAGGTGGGAACCGCCTTTCCGGCGACGTCGTCGTCGGGGGTGCCAAGAACAGCGTCCTCAAGTTGATGGCTGCGGCACTCCTCGCCGAGGGCACCACCACGATCACGAACTGCCCCGACATCCTCGACGTGCCCCTGATGGCCGATGTCCTGCGCGGACTCGGATGCGAAGTCGAACTCGAAGGCGACGCCGTACGCATCACGACGCCTGCCGAACCCGAGTACCGCGCCGATTTCGCGGCCGTGCGGCAGTTCCGAGCGTCGGTCTGCGTGCTCGGCCCGCTGGTCGCACGCTGCCGCAAGGCGATCGTGGCGCTGCCGGGTGGCGACGCCATCGGCTCCCGTCCGCTCGACATGCACCAGGCGGGTCTGCGACTGCTCGGCGCCCATTCGTCGATCGAGCACGGGTGTGTCGTCGCGGAAGCGGACGATCTGCACGGTGCCACCATCCGCCTGGCGTTCCCCTCGGTGGGGGCGACGGAGAACATCCTCATGGCCGCGGTTCTCGCCAAGGGGGACACGACCATCGACAATGCAGCCCGTGAACCGGAGATCGTCGACCTGTGCAACATGCTGGTCCGCATGGGGGCACGGATCACCGGTGCGGGCAGTACGACGCTGCGGGTCTCGGGAGTCTCGTCCCTCCGCCCCACCGAGCACCGGTGCATCGGCGACCGGATCGTCGCGGCGACATGGGGGATCGCAGCGGTGATGACGCGGGGCGATATCGCCGTCCACGGCGTCAATCCGAAGCACCTCGCGTTGGTGCTGGACAAGTTGCGCAGTGCCGGCGCCGAAGTCACGCCGTTGGCCGACGGATTCCACGTCGTGCAGAAGGAACGGCCCCGTGCCGTCAACTTCGCGACGCTGCCGTATCCGGGATTCCCGACCGACCTGCAGCCCATGGCCATCGGTCTCGCGGCCATCGCCGACGGGACGTCGATGATCACCGAGAACGTCTTCGAAGCACGGTTCCGGTTCGTCGAGGAGATGGTGCGTCTCGGAGCGGACGCCCGTACCGACGGACATCACGCGGTCGTGCGGGGAGTGGAGCAGTTGTCGAGCGCACCTGTGTGGGCATCGGACATCCGTGCGGGCGCAGGCCTGGTGCTCGCCGGGCTGTGCGCGGACGGGGTCACGGAAGTGCACGACGTCTACCACATCGACCGCGGTTATCCGCGGTTCGTGGAGATCCTGCAGGAGCTCGGCGGAACCATCGAGCGAGTGGGTGTCGAGGAAGGCCGGCTCCTGTCGCACTAGGGAGAAATCCCTGGTCGGGAGCTGTGTCCGGCGTCACCGGTGGCGATTTCGGTCCGGCCGGCGACTTTCGTGGGTAGCCACCTGGGCTTTCTCGGAGGTCCACCCACTCTGACCAGGCGATTTGGCAGGCAGTTGATCCTCGCGTAACTTATTCCAGGTCAGAGCGACACGGACACCGACCCGGGCCGAGAGGAACGGGACAACGAGGTTGGACGAAGGCGCCTGAACTTGGTTACGAGCCCCTGATTCTTCTGGTAAGGTCAGTGGCCCGGGAGGTCGAAGAGACCTCCTGATGAACAGTCACCCCGGAGTGAACGAACCGGAAGGTTCGGGATCGATGGTGTGTGCGTGTTCTTTGAGAACTCAACAGTGTGCCGATGAATGTCAGTGCCAATATTATTTGGTACTCCGCTCCGTCGTTTCGATGGGGTGGGTATTTGCTGATCGTCTCATTCTTCCGTCTGGGATGGTCAGTGTTTTTGAGCTAGTTTGAGTTTTTATGCTAGTGATTTGACTCGATGTCTTTGACTGATTGCCCCTTCGGGGTGATTGTGAGTCTTCAACGGAGAGTTTGATCCTGGCTCAGGACGAACGCTGGCGGCGTGCTTAACACATGCAAGTCGAACGATGAAGCCCAGCTTGCTGGGTGGATTAGTGGCGAACGGGTGAGTAACACGTGGGTGATCTGCCCTGCACTCTGGGATAAGCCTGGGAAACTGGGTCTAATACCGGATATGACCTCTTGCTGCATGGCGAGGGGTGGAAAGTTTTTCGGTGCAGGATGAGCCCGCGGCCTATCAGCTTGTTGGTGGGGTAATGGCCTACCAAGGCGACGACGGGTAGCCGGCCTGAGAGGGCGACCGGCCACACTGGGACTGAGACACGGCCCAGACTCCTACGGGAGGCAGCAGTGGGGAATATTGCACAATGGGCGAAAGCCTGATGCAGCGACGCCGCGTGAGGGATGACGGCCTTCGGGTTGTAAACCTCTTTCAGCAGGGACGAAGCGAAAGTGACGGTACCTGCAGAAGAAGCACCGGCCAACTACGTGCCAGCAGCCGCGGTAATACGTAGGGTGCGAGCGTTGTCCGGAATTACTGGGCGTAAAGAGCTCGTAGGCGGTTTGTCGCGTCGTCTGTGAAATCCCGCAGCTCAACTGCGGGCTTGCAGGCGATACGGGCAGACTCGAGTACTGCAGGGGAGACTGGAATTCCTGGTGTAGCGGTGAAATGCGCAGATATCAGGAGGAACACCGGTGGCGAAGGCGGGTCTCTGGGCAGTAACTGACGCTGAGGAGCGAAAGCGTGGGTAGCGAACAGGATTAGATACCCTGGTAGTCCACGCCGTAAACGGTGGGCGCTAGGTGTGGGTTTCCTTCCACGGGATCCGTGCCGTAGCCAACGCATTAAGCGCCCCGCCTGGGGAGTACGGCCGCAAGGCTAAAACTCAAAGGAATTGACGGGGGCCCGCACAAGCGGCGGAGCATGTGGATTAATTCGATGCAACGCGAAGAACCTTACCTGGGTTTGACATGTACCGGACGACTGCAGAGATGTGGTTTCCCTTGTGGCCGGTAGACAGGTGGTGCATGGCTGTCGTCAGCTCGTGTCGTGAGATGTTGGGTTAAGTCCCGCAACGAGCGCAACCCTTGTCCTGTGTTGCCAGCACGTAATGGTGGGGACTCGCAGGAGACTGCCGGGGTCAACTCGGAGGAAGGTGGGGACGACGTCAAGTCATCATGCCCCTTATGTCCAGGGCTTCACACATGCTACAATGGTCGGTACAGAGGGCTGCGATACCGTGAGGTGGAGCGAATCCCTTAAAGCCGGTCTCAGTTCGGATCGGGGTCTGCAACTCGACCCCGTGAAGTCGGAGTCGCTAGTAATCGCAGATCAGCAACGCTGCGGTGAATACGTTCCCGGGCCTTGTACACACCGCCCGTCACGTCATGAAAGTCGGTAACACCCGAAGCCGGTGGCCTAACCCCTTGTGGGAGGGAGCCGTCGAAGGTGGGATCGGCGATTGGGACGAAGTCGTAACAAGGTAGCCGTACCGGAAGGTGCGGCTGGATCACCTCCTTTCTAAGGAGCATCTCCTGTCTCGGACCAGCACGTAGGTGTTGGGGGAGCAGGCAGAGCCATTACGGATTCACATGTAATCCGGTGGTGCTCATGGGTGGAACGCTGACAAGCATTTTCTTCACTACTGCGGGCCCGAGTGCCGGCAGGAAGAAAGTTATATCGGTGCACTGTTGGGTCCTGAGAGAACACGCGAGTGTTTGATCAGCGACGATGACTTACGAAGACGGTTGGCCGTGTGGCCGGCGTTGGTAGGGGTTGTTGTGTGTTGTTTGAGAACTGCACAGTGGACGCGAGCATCTTTGTTGTAAGTGTTTATGAGCGTACGGTGGATGTCTTGGCACCAGGAGCCGATGAAGGACGTGGGAGGCTGCGATATGCCTCGGGGAGCTGTCAACCGAGCTGTGATCCGAGGATTTCCGAATGGGGAAACCCAGCACGAGTGATGTCGTGTTACCCGCACCTGAATATATAGGGTGTGTGGAGGGAACGTGGGGAAGTGAAACATCTCAGTACCCACAGGAAGAGAAAACAACATGTGATTCCGTGAGTAGTGGCGAGCGAAAGCGGATGAGGCTAAACCGAGTACATGTGATACCTGGCAGGGGTTGTGTATTCGGGGTTGTGGGGTTCGTTGTGTCGGCGCTGCCATGCCGGCCGACAGTAAGAAATCGTCGTGTTAGTCGAAGTGGTCTGGAACGGCCTGTCGTAGAGGGTGAGAATCCCGTAGACGAAAACACGGCGACTGTCGATTCGAATACCCGAGTAGCACCGGGCCCGTGAAATCCGGTGTGAATCTGTCGGGACCACCCGATAAGCCTGAATACTCCCTGGTGACCGATAGCGGACTAGTACCGTGAGGGAAAGATGAAAAGTACCCCGGGAGGGGAGTGAAATAGTACCTGAAACCGTGCGCTTACAATCCGTCAGAGCCTTCGAACACTTCGGTGTTGGGGGTGATGGCGTGCCTTTTGAAGAATGAGCCTGCGAGTTAGTGGCATGTCGCGAGGTTAACCCGTGTGGGGTAGCCGTAGCGAAAGCGAGTCCGAATAGGGCGAGTCAGTGGCATGTTCTAGACCCGAAGCGGAGTGATCTACCCATGGCCAGGGTGAAGCGATGGTAAGACGTCGTGGAGGCCCGAACCCACTTAGGTTGAAAACTGAGGGGATGAGTTGTGGGTAGGGGTGAAAGGCCAATCAAACTCCGTGATAGCTGGTTCTCCCCGAAATGCATTTAGGTGCAGCGTCGCGTGTTTCTCACCGGAGGTAGAGCTACTGGATGGTCTAGGGGGCCCACAAGCTTACCGAAATCAGCCAAACTCCGAATGCCGGTGAGTGAGAGCGCGGCAGTGAGACTGCGGGGGATAAGCTTCGTAGTCGAGAGGGAAACAGCCCAGATCGCCGGCTAAGGCCCCTAAGCGTGTACTAAGTGGAAAAGGATGTGGGATCGCTGAGACAACCAGGAGGTTGGCTTAGAAGCAGCCACCCTTGAAAGAGTGCGTAATAGCTCACTGGTCAAGTGGTCCTGCGCCGACAATGTAGCGGGGCTCAAGTACACCGCCGAAGCCGCGGCATTCACACAAGCCCGCTGATTCTCCACGGAGGGTCGGCCAGGTGTGTGGATGGGTAGGGGAGCGTCGTGTGGCCGTAGAAGCGCCGGAGTGATCCAGGTGTGGAGGCCACGCGAGTGAGAATGCAGGCATGAGTAGCGAAAGACGAGTGAGAAACTCGTCCGCCGGATGACCAAGGGTTCCTGGGCCAGGTTAATCCGCCCAGGGTGAGTCGGGACCTAAGGCGAGGCCGACAGGCGTAGTCGATGGACAACGGGTTGATATTCCCGTACCCGTGTATCCGCGCCCAATGGCGAATCAGTTGTGCTAACCGTCCAAAAGGTCGGTCGTCTCCTTCGGGAGTCGGCGGGCTGGCTGCACGGGACCCCGATTGTAGTAGTCAAGCGATGGGGTGACGCAGGAAGGTAGCTGGGCCAGGTGATGGAATACCTGGTGTAAGCCGGTAGGGCGAATGGTAGGCAAATCCGCCATTCATCAAGCCTGAGAGGTGATGCGTACCCGTTGAGGGGAATTCAGTGATCCTATGCTGCCGAGAAAAGCCTCTAGTGAGTTGGTACACGGCCCGTACCCCAAACCGACACAGGTGGTCAGGTAGAGAATACCGAGGCGATCGAGAGAACTGTGGTTAAGGAACTCGGCAAAATGCCCCCGTAACTTCGGGAGAAGGGGGACCACGCTCGGTGACGAGTCTTGCACTCTGAGCTGGGGGTGGTCGCAGAGACCAGAGAGAAGCGACTGTTTACTAAAAACACAGGTCCGTGCGAAGTCGTAAGACGATGTATACGGACTGACGCCTGCCCGGTGCTGGAAGGTTAAGAGGACCGGTTAGTCACTTCGGTGGCGAAGCTGAGAATTTAAGCCCCAGTAAACGGCGGTGGTAACTATAACCATCCTAAGGTAGCGAAATTCCTTGTCGGGTAAGTTCCGACCTGCACGAATGGCGTAACGACTTCTCTGCTGTCTCGACCACAGACTCGGCGAAATTGCATTACGAGTAAAGATGCTCGTTACGCGCGGCAGGACGAAAAGACCCCGGGACCTTCACTATAGCTTGGTATTGGTGTTCGGTTCGGTTTGTGTAGGATAGGTGGGAGACTGTGAAGCGGCCACGCCAGTGGTTGTGGAGTCGTTGTTGAAATACCACTCTGATCGTATTGGACCTCTAACCTCGGACCATGATCTGGTTCAGGGACAGTGCCTGGTGGGTAGTTTAACTGGGGCGGTTGCCTCCCAAAATGTAACGGAGGCGCCCAAAGGTTCCCTCAGCCTGGTTGGCAATCAGGTGTCGAGTGCAAGTGCACAAGGGAGCTTGACTGTGAGACTGACAGGTCGAGCAGGGACGAAAGTCGGGACTAGTGATCCGGCACCGGCATGTGGAAGCGGTGTCGCTCAACGGATAAAAGGTACCCCGGGGATAACAGGCTGATCTTCCCCAAGAGTCCATATCGACGGGATGGTTTGGCACCTCGATGTCGGCTCGTCGCATCCTGGGGCTGGAGTAGGTCCCAAGGGTTGGGCTGTTCGCCCATTAAAGCGGCACGCGAGCTGGGTTTAGAACGTCGTGAGACAGTTCGGTCTCTATCCGCCGCGCGCGTTAGAAACTTGAGGAAGGCTGTCCCTAGTACGAGAGGACCGGGACGGACGAACCTCTGGTGTGCCAGTTGTCCCGCCAGGGGCATGGCTGGTTGGCTACGTTCGGAAGGGATAACCGCTGAAAGCATCTAAGCGGGAAGCCTGTTCCAAGATGAGGTTTCTCACCCCCTCGAGGGGTAAGGCCCCCGGCAGACCACCGGGTTGATAGGCCGGAACTGGAAGCACAGCAATGTGTGGAGGTGACCGGTACTAATAGGCCGAGGACTTACCACGAAGATGTTACGCGTCCACTGTGCGGTATCTGAAACAACACACACAGATATCCGATCGAGTTCTGCTGCGGCGGAACGCTATCGAGAGGTCTGCGTGGTTACTGTTTCATAGAGTTACGGCGGCCATAGCGACAGGGAAACGCCCGGTCCCATTCCGAACCCGGAAGCTAAGCCTGTCTGCGCCGATGGTACTGCACTCGACAGGGTGTGGGAGAGTAGGACACCGCCGAACACCCGTTCCGAAAGGGGACCCACATTGTGGGTCCCCTTTCGTGTTTTCCGGGCTCTCTCCGGACCGTCGGAGGATCCCATCCCACGGGAAAGTCCTTACGCTCCGAACGGATTTCGGGTACGGTGCGCCCTTTTCCATCGCCGGCGCCCGGCGGATCACGACCTCGTAACAAACACGCTCTGTTCCAGGCTATGCCTACTTATGTCGGTAACGTCCGCTCATGCACGATCGCACGGTTCGTGTGGGTTCGGCGTGTGAGCGCCTGTCGGGGGCGTTCTCGTCGACGACGAGGAGGGGCGAGACGATGACGAATCGATCGACTACGGGTACCGCCGGCAAGTTCACGGCGGTGATCGCGGGACTGGGACTCATCGGCGCGGCCGTCACAGGATGTACGAGCGTCGACACCGACAGCGAGGGCTCGACCCTCGAACGGCTCCAGCAGGAAGGCACCGTCACCGTCGGGTTCGCCGGCGAGGCGCCCTACAGCTTCATGCAGGACGGCGAACTCACCGGTGCCACCGTCGCTCTGCACCGCGAGATCTTCAAGAACCTCGGCATCGACAACGTCGAAGGTGTGGCCACCGACTTCGGTGCACTCATCCCCGGACTGCAGGCCGGCCGGTTCGACGTCGTCAGTGCCGGCATGTCGATCCTGCCACAGCGTTGCGAACAGGCACTGTTCAGCGAGCCGGAGTTCAACTACACCACCGCGCTCATGGTCCCGCAGGGCAATCCGGAACAGCTCGCCGACATGCAGTCGATCGCCGATAGCGGCGTCCGGATGGCCGTCATGACCGGCGCGATCGAAGCCGACTACGCGTCCGCCCTCGGCATCGACGCGATGCAGGTCGCGTCTCCCCAGGACGGAATGGATGCCGTCGTCAACGGACGCGCCGACGTCTTCGCCCTGACGGGTATCTCCTTGAACTGGATGAAGCAGAACAACGAGGGTGCACCCGTCGACGTCACCGAGTCGTTCGTCGCGGAGATCGACGGGGTGCCTCAGGTGGGCGCCGGCGGAACGGTCTTCCGTAAGGAGGACACCGAACTGCGCGACGCCTACAACGAGGAACTCGCGAAGATCACGTCCGACCCGCAGAAGTACCTGTCGATCGTCGGCGACTTCGGGTTCACGGAGGCCGAGATGCCCGATCCGGGGCTGACGACCGAGATGCTCTGCGAGGGCGTTTCCTGATCTCGGCTGCGTCGTAATGGATTTCGGTTCCAAGATCGAACTGCTGTGGAACTCCTTCCCCCAACTGTTCGACGGTCTGCTCGTCACCGTCGAATTGACCGTGGGGAGTGCGGTCTTCGCGTTCCTGCTCGCCGTGGCCCTCGGGCTGGCGGCAGGCGCGAAGAACCTCGTCCTGCGTGGCAGCGCGAGGGTGTTCATCGAGTTCTTCCGTGGCACGTCACTTCTCGTGCAGCTGTTCTGGTTCTTCTATGTCCTTCCGTTGTTCGGGTTCCGGCTCGAATCCATCGTGTGCGGGATCCTCGCCCTGTCGCTCAATTACGGCGCCTACGGCGCGGAGGTGGTGCGCGGTGCGATCGCGTCGGTGCCCAAGCCGCAACTCGAGGCGGCGACGGCGCTGAACTTCGGTTACTGGCAGCGCATGCGGCGGGTGATCTTCCCGCAGGCCTGGGCCGAGATGATCCCGCCGCTGACGAATCTGCTCATCCAGTTGCTCAAGGGAACGGCACTGGCGAGCTATATCCTCCTGCAGGACCTCACGTTCCAGATCGAGCAGCTCCGTAGAGGAAGCGGCGACACCATCTTCGCGTTCGGCGTGGGGTTGGTGCTGTACTTCGTGCTCGGCTATCTGCTGACGCTGCTGATGAATGCGCTCGAGGTGCGTGCGAAGAGCCGACTCGGGACCGGTCCGACGCTCCGTGAGATCTTCGGGCTCGCCCCGGTCTTCGATCAGCCGGTGGGGGCACGCTCATGACCGTCGACTGGAGTTGGCAACGCGCGGCCGACGCGCTTCCGGTGCTGCTCGAAGGATTTCGGATCACCCTGCTGGCCACGGTCCTCGGATTCGTGGTCGCCGCGGTGCTGGGGCTGGTCGTGGCCGTCGCCCGCCGCTCGTTGCCGAAGGTGCTCGCGACGGCGCTGTCCGCCGTCGTCCAGTTCATCCGGCTCACACCACTCGTGGTGCAGCTGCTGTTCGTCTACTACCTGCTCCCGCAGTTCAGTGCGCTGCAGATCGGCATCGCGGTACTGGGGATCCACTACTCGACCTACATGGCCGAGGTGTACCGGGCGGGCATCGACGCCGTGCCGAAGGGACAATGGGAGGCGTGCCGCGCCCTGTCGTTGTCGCCGATGCGTACGTGGCGTGCGGTGATCCTGCCGCAGGCCGTGCGCCGTGTCGTGCCCGCGCTGGGCAACTACGCGGTGTCGCTGTTCAAGGACACCCCGTTCCTGTTCACGATCTCCGTCGTGGAGATGGTGACCGCAGCCCAGCAGTTCGGTGCGCGCAACTTTCAGTACCTCGAGCCGCTCACGCTGGCCGGCCTGATCTTCCTCATCGCCAGCTACCCGACGTCGTTGCTCGTCCGCCGATTGGAGCGTCGCCTTGCCTATTGAGATGCACAAGGAAGCCGGTGCCGACGGCGACTCGCTTCCCGCCGCCAGCTCCGACGGATCCATGATCCGTTTCGACTCCGTGGTCAAGAGATTCGGCGACCACGTAGTACTCGACCACTTGGATTTCACCGTCGCCCCGGGGGAACGGGTCACGTTGATCGGTCCGAGCGGTTCGGGCAAGACGACCATCCTGCGCCTGCTCATGACCCTCGAGAAAATCGACGACGGTGTGGTGTGGGTCAAGGGCGAACCACTCAGCCACGAACGCAAGGGGACGCGTCTCGTTCCGGCCTCCGAGCGCTACCTGAGGACGATGCGCCGCAGCATCGGCATGGTCTTCCAGCAGTTCAACCTCTTCCCCAACATGAACGTGATGGAGAACCTCACCGAGGCTCCGGTCCACGTCCTCGGTCGCAGCAAGGCCGAGGCACGCGACCGTGCGCGGGAGCTGCTCGCGATGGTCGGTCTGTCCGACAAGGAGACCGCCCACCCCACGCAACTGTCGGGTGGTCAGCAGCAGCGGGTCGCGATCGCCCGTGCCCTCGCCATGGATCCGGAGATCCTGCTGCTCGACGAGGTGACCTCGGCCCTCGACCCCGAACTCGTCGCCGATGTGCTGGACGTGCTGCGGAGGATCGCCGAGACGACCGACATCACGATGCTGATCGTGACGCACGAGATGCACTTCGCCCGCGACGTCTCCGATCGTGTGCTGATGTTCGATCGGGGTCGCATCGTGGAGGAGGGGCCGCCCGAGCGCATCTTCACCAGCCCCCGGGAGGAACGCACCCGCAAGTTCCTCGACGCGGTGCTGGCGGGGGAGTGAGGCCGGCCGTCAGTCCGCGCGCGGAATCGCCAGGCGCGTCGGCTCGGAACGACCGCGCAGGGTGATCTCCTCACCCAGTTCCCACCGTGCGCGTTCGTCCTCGGGGGCGAGCTGCACGGTGCGGGCCGACGCCGCGACGTAACCCGGAACGGTCTTCGCGAGATCGGACAGCCTCGCTGCTTCGTTGACCGGATCGCCGATCACGGTGTACTCGAAGCGTTCCTGCGCGCCGATGTTCCCAGCGACCGCGCGACCTGCCGTGACCCCGATACCCGCGCGACACTCCGGTACTTCCTCGGCGAGACGTCGCGCCATCCTCCTCGCGGCGCCGAGCGCGGAACCGGCGGCGTTGTCGAGGGCGACCGGCGCCCCGAAGATCGCGAGCGCCGCATCACCCTCGAACTTGTTGACGAATCCTTCGGCCGCGTGCACCTCTTCGACGACGACCGCGAAGAAGCGGTTGAGCAGCGCCACCACCTCTGTCGGTGGGCGACTCGCGGCCAACGCGGTGGACCCGACGATGTCGACGAACAACACCGCGACATCCCGTTCTTCACCGCCGAGGACACCGGGATTGGCCAGCGCCGCAGCCGCGACCTCCCGTCCGACATGGCGGCCGAACACGTCGCGCAGTTTCTCGCGTTCGCGCAGGCCTTCGGCCATCCGGTTGAACCCCGTCTGCAGCTGCCCCAATTCGGTTCCGTCGTAGACGACGACCGCGGTATCGAAATCGCCCGACGCGATGCGCTGCATCCCGGCGCGCACCGACTCGATCGGCGCGATCGTCGACCGGATCGTGAGGAACATCAGCAGCGAGCCGGTGAGCAGACCGAGTCCACCGATGGCGAGGATCGTGATCGCCAGGCGCGTCGATGTGACGGGACGGATGAAGCTGAACACCGCGATGAACAGCAGACCGACGACGGGCACCGCGCTGCCCAGGGCCCACGCGAGCATCACGCGTCCGGTGGTGCCGGCCAGGCGCGGGCGACGAGGCGTTCCGACCTCGAGCGCGCGCGCCGCGATGGGGCGCAGCGCGAAATCGGTGAACATGTACGCGAATCCGCACACCGTGACACCGGCCAGGGTGATGGTCAGCGCGACCTTCGGGATCGTCTGCGGGTCGATGACCCCGAAACCGACGGTGAACAGGATCAACCCGATGAACCACAGTGCTCCCTGCTGGAGGGTGGTACGCCAGGGCATCCGCAACGCGATCCGCTGTTCCTGCGGGGTGGGCGGCCGGTTCTCCAGCGCCCACCGCAGCCTGCGGAGCGTCGCCCGGGTACCGAGCACCGAGCCGACCACGACGGCCGAGACCACGTAGACAGGAGCGAGGATCGCGGTGATGACGAGGAAGTCGGAGGTCAGCACGGACGGGCCCGGGATCACGACGTTGATGAGAGCGGCCACGATCAGGGCACCGACGAGATGCGTACCGATCAGGGAGAACGTCAACAGGGTCTGGATCCTGATGCGTTGCCGTCGGATCGGTTCGGCAGGCTCTCCCAGGATGGCCGATCCGAGCGGGGCCGTGCGGTGACTGCGTGCGGGCATGGTCGTTCGAGACTAGTCGAGTGGATCCTCTAGGGTGGCTGTGTGCGTCTTGTGATTGCCCGTTGCCGTGTGGACTACATCGGACGCCTGACGGCTCATCTGCCGACGGCCCGACGTCTCCTCCTCGTCAAATCCGACGGTTCGGTGAGTGTCCACGCCGACGACCGTGCCTACAAGCCCCTGAACTGGATGAGCCCACCCTGCTGGCTCGAGGAGGAGTCCGTCGAGGACGCCGAGGCCCTGTGGGTGGTCACCAACAAGGCAGGCGAGCAGCTGCGCATCACTCTCGAAGAGATCGACCACGATTCGAGCCACGAACTCGGTGTCGACCCCGGTCTGATCAAGGACGGTGTCGAGGCGCACCTGCAGGAACTTCTCGCCGAGCACGTCGAAACCCTCGGGACGGGCTTCACCCTGATCCGGCGCGAGTACCCCACGGCGATCGGACCCGTGGACCTGTTGTGCCGCGACGCCGACGGGGCGACCGTCGCCGTGGAGGTGAAGCGCCGCGGCGAGATCGACGGCGTGGAGCAGCTCACCCGGTATCTCGAACTGCTCAACCGGGATCCGCTGCTTGCTCCCGTCAGCGGCGTGTTCGCGGCCCAGCAGATCAAGCCGCAGGCACGGACGCTGGCCACGGACCGCGGCATCCGCTGCCTCGTACTCGACTACGAGGCGTTGCGGGGTACCGAGAGCACCGAGTTCAGATTGTTCTGATCGTGCCGCGCCGCAACCGATCCCGCACCGGCCGCAAGCGCGGTGGGGCGACCGACGAATCCCCGACCTATTTCGGGGCGACGGTGCGCACCGAGAACGGTCCCGCGGGGGCCGAAGGTGAGCGTTTCACCGTGCGCACGGTGCCGGGTTCGCGTGCCACCAAGCCGTACCGGTGCCCGGGATGCGATCACGAGATCGCGCCGGGAACACCCCATGTCGTCGCGTGGCCGACCGATGCGCTCGGCGGTGCGGAGGACCGGCGGCACTGGCACAGCGGATGCTGGGCAGGACGCGGGACCCGTCGGCCCACGCGACGCTGGTCCTAGGCCACGACGGATCGCTGTGGGACCGGTCGTAATAGACCTGTCAGCGGGCAGTACCCGGTGCGGACACTCGCGGCGCGGTGTCGCGGTCGGCGGTCGCCTGCCGCACCTCGTGCACGGCTGTGCGGATGGTGTCGCCGTAGGGATCGTCGGGGAGCGCGGAGAGGTGGTCCTGCGCGCGGTCGAGATGTTCCGTGGCTGCCCGGAACGACCCGAGACGACGGAGGTCGTCGGCCAGGTTCAGGTGCAGGCTCGGATAGAAGCCCGCGACGCGGAGAGATTCGTGGTGTTCCCGGGCACGCTCGTCGGTGAGGGCATCGGCAGCGTCGAGGGCGCGGACATCCCAGACCAGGGACTCAGCGGGATCGTCGTACAGGTCGGCAAGGTAGTGCGCGAGCGTGCAGCGGTGGAATACGTCGCCCGCCGAACCGATTCGCTCCCAGAGGGACAGCAGGTCGCGTCGGGCCGACCCGGTGTCCCCGTCGCGACCGCGAAGCACTGCTGCGCTGATCGCGTCCATCGTGGGATCGGGTGTCGAGGGGGATGTGGACATGGCGGGGCTCCTGTCGAGGTCTTGGGCGGATCCGGAGGGCACTGTTGATGTGGGCACTGTTGATGTGGGCACTGTTCGAGGGAGTGCTTCAGGGCGCGCTGCGCGGCATGACGAGTGTGGTGAGATCCCCCTCGTCGGCCGACCGGACGGTGACCGGCAGCTCGGGGCCGCGAATGTCGAGCATCAGGTCGTCGCCCAGCGCGTGACTCCACGCGGGATACACGGTGACCAGGTCGAACCAGATCGTCAGCTCCGGTCCGGTGGCCGTGCCGTCGAGCGGTATCTCGTCCCCGTCTGGGAATACCAGGACGGGCCGGTCGGGGGAGGTTCGTAGGCCGACCGTCTCCGGTGCTCGCTGTTCGAGCACCGTCACCACCCGGCGTTTGCCGAGGGTGACCCGCTGTGTCGCCGCGGGGAGCGAGTCCAGCAGGAGTCGGTGGTCGGGGTAAGGCTCGGGAAGCAGACGGCAGCGGAGGACGTCGTCGCCGGAGGTGCGGAAGGCGACCGCCCGCTCGTCCGCTTCGACGGTCACCGACGGACTGCGTCGGAGCCGGGACGTCGCGACCCGCAGGTCGTCGCCGGCGAGGGTGCCGGCCCAGGACGGGCAGGTCGGATCGGTGGGCACGAGCGTCCGGGTGGCGAGCCGGTACCGGTCGGTGGCGGTCAGCCTCACGCAGCCGGATCCGGTTTCCATGTGCACGCCGTTCAGTACCGGGATGTCGGGGTCGTGACCGGTGGAGGCGGAGACCTGATCGACGGCGCCGGCGAGGACGGGTCCCGGCACCGTGCAGATCACGCGGCGCGATTCGGCACGCAGGGACGCCGCGAGGGTCTCGGCGGCCCGTCGGAGCCGCTCGGCCTCCGTGGTCATCCCGGTGACGTGGTCGTCGAGCAGTCGCGCGGCCTCGTCCGTGTCGGCGGCGAAGAACTCACCGATGGCGGGCAGCGGCATCCCGATCTCCCGCAACTGCCGCAGCCGGCACGCACGCGGGACCTGGGAGCGGCTGTAGAACCGGTATCCCGTCGACGGATCGACCTGCTCGGGACGCAGCAGGCCGGCATCGTCGTAGAACCGCAATGCGCTCGCGGTCAGTCCGACGAGCTCGGCGAACACGCCGATCGACATCATCTCCGGGTCGGTCACCGGCCCATCATGGAGCTTCGACCGACTCGAAGGTCAAGCCCGACGGCCGGCGACCGTCAGTTGCGGACCTTGCTGGCCACGGCGGGAGAGCGACCCTGCGCACCGGCGCCGACCGAGGGGGAGCGATGCGGTGCCGAGGCGTTCGGCGTGCGTGGAGTGGACTGGGATCCCTGTGCGCCGCTGTTCGGCTGCGCGGCCGAGTTCGGGCCGGAGGCGTCGCTCTGGGGGATCCGCGCCGTCCGGTCGGCCTGCGGCATGGGCGTGGTCTTGTCGGTCTGCGGCAGCGGCGCGGTCTTGTCCGCCTTCGCGTCGGCCTCGGAGGATGCCGGCTCCTTCGGACTCTCGTCGTCCGAACCCTGCTTGTCGCTGCCCTGCTTGTTGTCGCGCGCCGTGCCGAGGACGGTCGTGCGGGGCTCGTCGAGGGAGATCTCCCGGTCGAGCAGTTCGCCCTCGCGGTTGATGCCCGCGAGCAGCGTGGGGACGTCGTCGAGCTGCTCGCGAACGGCGTCGAGCTGGCCGAGGATGCGTCCGCGCAGCACGCGGAGTTCCTCGGTGAGGTCGCGCGCGTTGGCGACCTTCCGCTCGGACTGTTCGGTGGCGCGGGCGAGCCGTCGTTCGGCTTCCTGCGTGGCTTCCTCGATGCGGCGCTCGGCTTCGGCCTTACTCGTCCGTTCGAGTTCGTCGAGCGCTCCGAGCAGCTTCGTGCGGCGCTCGGACATCGTGATCTCGAAGTCCTGCTGTACCTGCTCGCGCTTGGCCTCGGCCTCGGCGGCGAGTCGCTCGGCCTCCGCGCGGGCCGCCGCCACGATCCGCTCGGCCTCTGCGCGGGCCGCGGTCATCGTCCGCTCGTGCTCGGCCGCGAAGGCGACGCGGGTGTCCTCGAGTTCGGCGAGCTTCTTCTCGTAGTCGCCCCGGAGTCGGATGCCCTCCTGCTCCGCCAGCGAGATCATCTCGGCGGCGTCGGCCTCGGCGCGGGCGCGCAACTCGGAGGCCTCGTCGGAGGCGAGACGCAGCATCCGGGAGATGCGGTCGCTCATGCCCTCGGCGGTGGTGGGCGGCACCGACAGACGGTCGACGTCCTTGCGGAGTTCGTCGATCTCGTTGCGGGCGTTCTCGAGCTGTCGGGCCAGATCGCGGGCCTGCGCGGCGGCGGCGTCGCGGTCGGTGGCGGTCACGCGCAGCTCGGCCTCGAACCGTGCGAAGTAGTTGGTCACCTCGTCGCGGTCGAAGCCCTTCCGCACGATGGAGAACGGCAGGTGGCTGGGTGCGCGATCACGATCGAAGACCATGGAGACAATCTACCCGGTCCCTGCGGGTACGACCCGGGTGCGCTCCCGCCCCATCCGTCTTCGGGAGCGCACCGGAACGGCCGTCAGTGAGCGGGATGTGCTGCCGGCTCGACGAGCTCGACGAGGACGCCGCCCGCGTCCTTCGGATGCAGGAAGTTGATGCGCGAATCGGCGGTGCCGCGACGGGGTGCGTCGTACAGCAGGCGGACGCCGCGCTCACGAAGCGCAGTGGAGACGGCATCGATGTCGGAGACGCGGTAGGCGAGCTGCTGCAGACCCGCACCGTTGCGGTCGATGAACTTCGCGATCGTGGAGTTCTCGTTCAGCGGGGCGAGCAGCTGGATCATGGTGGACCCTTCGGGGGTCCCCGGAACGGCCAGCATCGCCTCGCGCACGCCCTGCTCCTCGTTGACTTCCTCGTGGGTGGACACGAGGCCGAGGTTCTCGGCGTACCAGGTGAGGGCGGCATCGAGGTCGGGCACGGCGATGCCGACGTGATCGATGGCGGTGACGAGTCCGGAGGCGAGAACGGACGTCGCCGGAGTGGATGTGGGAGAGGTCTCGGTCATGCTCTAGACGGTAGCGGTACCGTTGAGTGCACTCCTATCGGGATTCAGGTGAATATCCGAGGGGAGTTTTCCGATCACATGCCGATCTTTCGGAGGAATGTCCCGTGAGCAGTTCTGTCATCGTCGCCGGAGCCCGTACGCCCATGGGGCGTCTTCAGGGCTCGCTCAAGGATTTCTCCGGATCGGATCTCGGTGGCGTGGCGATCTCCGGTGCGCTCGAGCGCGCCGGTGTGGCTCCTGAGCAGGTCGAATACGTCATCATGGGCCAGGTGCTCACCGCCGGCGCCGGCCAGATCCCGGCCCGTCAGGCGGCCGTCGCCGCCGGCATCCCGATGGACGTCCCGGCGCTGACCATCAACAAGGTGTGTCTGTCGGGCATCAACGCGATCGCGATGGCCGACCAGCTGATCCGCGCGGGCGAGTTCGACGTCGTCGTCGCCGGCGGCCAGGAGTCGATGAGCCAGGCCCCGCACATGCTCGAGAAGTCCCGCGCCGGCTTCAAGTACGGCGACGTGACCCTGCGCGACCACATGGCCTACGACGGTCTGCACGACATCTTCACCGACCAGGCGATGGGCAACCTCACCGAGTCGGCCAACTCCGGCGACCGCTTCGTCTCCCGCGAGGAGCAGGACGCCTTCGCCGCTGCCTCGCACCAGAGGGCTGCCCGTGCCTGGAAGGACGGGCTGTTCGAGGACGAGGTCGTCCCGGTGTCGATCAAGCAGCGCAAGGGCGACCCGATCGTCTTCGCCGCCGACGAGGGCATCCGCCCGGAGACCACCGCCGAGTCGCTCGGTTCGCTGCGTCCGGCCTTCTCGAAGGACGGGACCGTCACCGCCGGTTCGGCCTCACAGATCTCCGACGGCGCCGCCGCGGTCGTCGTGATGAGCAAGGCCAAGGCCGAGGAGCTCGGCCTGAGCTGGATCGCCGAGATCGGTCGCCACGGTGTCGTCGCCGGGCCGGATTCGACCCTGCAGTCGCAGCCGGCACGGGCGATCGCCAAGGCTTGCGAGCGCGAGGGTGTCGACCCGAAGGACCTCGACCTCGTCGAGATCAACGAGGCGTTCGCCGCCGTCGGCATCGTCTCGGCCCGCGAACTGGGCATCGATCCCGCGAAGGTGAACGTCAACGGCGGTGCGATCGCGCTCGGCCACCCGCTCGGCATGTCGGGTGCGCGCATCGTGCTGCACCTGGCGCTGGAGCTGAAGCGCCGCGGCGGTGGCGTCGGTGCCGCCGCACTGTGTGGTGGTGGCGGCCAGGGCGACGCGCTCATCGTGCGGGTGCCCAAGAGCTGACCCTCTTTCCTAGAGCATGATCACGGCCCCGGCGCAAGCATGCCGGGGCCGTGATGTCTCTCACTGAACTACGGCTTGTCGTAGGCCTTTCGGCACAATGGCCGCATGACCAACATCCTCGACGTGTCCACGCCCGCGAAACGATTCCGGCTGATCGCGATCTGGGAGGCGGTGACCTGGCTCGCCCTCCTGATCGCCATGTTCTTCAAGTGGGTGCTCGGCTACGAAGAGGCCATCGCGATCCCGGGCATGGTGCACGGCGTGGCCGGTTTCATCCCGTTCGTGCTCATCGCGCTCCTCACTGCGCTGTCGCTGAAGTGGGATCTCAAGACGACCTTCCTCGCCCTCGTGTCGAGCGTGCCCCCGTTCGGCACGATCGTCTTCGAGCGCTGGGCCGTGCGCACCGGCCGCCTCGGAGAGCTGTCCGCTCCGGCGACCCGCGAGGACGTCACCGCGACCGTCTGACCTCACGGCGACGTCCCCCGGTCCGCGCAGCACGATTCGGACCACTCGTGACAAACTGGTGGACGTGACTCGACCCGGTTCCCGTCCAGCACGTTCAGCCGCCGTCGCCGCGGCGATGTCCGGCGCGGTGGATCTCTCACCGCTCAAGGAGAGGGCCTCCGCGCCGCCGCCTCCGCCTCCGTCCGGTGGCGACGGCGCCGCACCCGCTGCCATCGCCCCGATCGTGGACGTCACCGAAGCGACGTTCGAGACCGAGGTGCTGCAGCGGTCGACGCAGGTGCCCGTGATCGTCGACCTGTGGGCGACCTGGTGCGAGCCGTGCAAGCAGCTCTCACCCGTTCTCGAGAAGCTCGCGAACGAAGCGAACGGTGCATGGGTCCTCGCGAAGGTCGACGTCGACGCGAACCCGCGGATCGCCCAGGCGTTCGGCGTCCAGTCGGTGCCCACGGTGGTCGCGATCGCGGCCGGCCAGCCGCTCGCCGACTTCCAGGGCGTGCAGCCCGAGCCCGCGCTGCGTCAGTGGCTCGACGCCATCCAGAACGCGGTCGCAGGCAAGCTGTCCGGCCCTCCCGGGGCCGAACCGGAGGAACAGCCCGCCGACCCGCGCTTCGAGGCCGCCGAGCAGGCACTCGAGAACGGCGACTTCGAGGGCGCGGAGGCGGCCTACCAGCTCGTACTGAACTCCGAGCCGAACAACACCGAGGCGCAGGCCGCGCTGCGGCAGGTGCGTTTCCTCGCCCGCGCGAGCAAGGTTCCCGAGGATGCGATCGAGCGCGCCGATGCCGCTCCGAACGACCTCGAAGCCCAGTTCACGGCGGCCGACGCCGAACTGTTCGCGCAGCAGCCGGAGGCGGCCTTCGGTCGTCTCATCGAGTTCGTGCGTCGAAGCGCCGGGGACGAACGCACCGCCGCACGCACCCGGCTCCTCGAACTGTTCGAACTGTTCGACGCCGCGGATCCGGTGGTGGTGTCGTCGCGCCGCAAGCTCGCGATGGCCCTCTACTGATCCCTACCGATCGATTCCCTACCGATCTATCGGCCCGGCCGCTCACCATTCGTGGTGGGCGGCCGGTGTCGTCTCAGCGGTAACGCCCGGTGCAGGCCGCTTCGCCGCCGAGGACGCCGGTGCGGAAGGCGTCCACCCGCGCGAATCCGCTCGGCACCGTGTTGCCGTTGACGTCGCTCGCGGCCAGGCCGTCGGTGAGCAGACCCGAGACTGCTTCGTCGAGGTCGCCGGGGGACAGCCACACCAGCACCTGGCTCGGGTCGACGTTCGAGGCGAGGGTGCTGTCGGGGCTCAGCGCGGCACTGATCACCCCGGACAGGCAGGCCGCCCGCAGGGCGGTGCGCGGCTCGGTGAGCGACTGCCCGGCCTCCTTCTGCACTGCGAGTGCGTAGCGCGAGGCGACGAGCACGTAGGCGTTGTAGTCGCCGCGGACACCGGGGTCGAAGCCGCTCCCCGGCGGGGCGGCCGTACCGCGCTCGCTCAGTGCGTCCATGTCGACGCCCACGGTGTTGGTTGCGGGGCAGTACGACACCGGCGAGGTGGCCCGTGCGTCCGAACACCCGAGGTCGGCGCCCGACAGATCGAGTTGCGGCAGCGCCGCGAGGTCGAAGACCTGGTGGAACGACTCGAAGATGGCCTCGACCGACTCGTCGGTGACCGGCAGTTCGCCGTCGTCGGCGGCGTCCTGGTACTGCGGCAGATCGGCGCGGCGCGACTCGATTTCGGCGGCATCGATGCGCGCACACGAGCCCGCCCCGTCGGTGAATCCGATCTGTACGGCCGTCACCCGTTCGAAGGCCGAACCGTGGATCGAGTCGGGATCGTTCGGATCGGCGTCGCGGAAGAGCACCATCGATGCGAGCACGTTGTTCAGCCCGTCGGAGGTGTCGAGCTGGAAGTGCGTCGACCGGCCCTCCGCGACGTGCCGCATGAACGCACCGGCGAAGCAATCGGCCTGCTGCTCGAACACGATGCCCGGATCGTCCTCGGCGACCAGCCCCGCCGAATGCTGGACGGCGTGCCCGTATTCGTGGGCGAGGACCGTCACCGCGGCCATCGGCCCGAAGCTGTCGATGAGCTGCGGCATGAGGTAGGTGCGGTCCCATCCGATCTCGTCACCACCGCTGCAGTAGGCCGCGTTGATGAAGTCGTAGGTGGGTTTGCCGCAGAAACGCGGTCCCCGCCGCTCGGACGGATCCCACGACACGATCGTCCCGACCGGACGGAAGGTGCCCCTGGCGACGGAAGCGAACTCCTGACGCCAGTACTCCTCGATGTCGGCGATGGCGTTGCCGGCCAGGACGTCGACGGGACCGCCGTCGGTGTTCTCGATCTCGATGTCCGCATCGGGCACCCCGTTGCGCGGGCCCGACGCCCCGGAGGTGACGGGCAGCCCCGCCACGGTGAAGGGGTTGTCGTAGATCGACACCGCCGTTCCTTCGATCCGCTGGGCGCATCCCGCCAGCAGGACGACGGTCAGTGCGGGCACCACCAGTCGCGCGAACCGGTGCGTCCGTCGCATGTCGTTGTGCTCCTGTCGTCGGGCAGCGTCACCTCCGCAACGACAACCAGATGGCGCCGTGCGCAGGCAAGGTCACCCGAGCCGAGGCGGGACGCCCGTGCCACGAATGTTCGTCCGCCTCCACGGCGCCGAAGTTGCCCGCTCCGTTGCCCTGGTAGGCGGTCGCGTCCGTGTTGAGGACTTCCTCCCACGTGCCCGGTTCGGGCAATCCGACACGATAGTCGGCGTAGGTCGTGCCCGAAAAGTTGTGCAGGCACGCGAGCACCGAGCCGTCGCTGCCGTAGCGCAGGAACGACAGGACGTTGTTGTGCGCGTCGTTGGCGTCGATCCACGAATATCCGCCGGGCGTGGTGTCGAGCGTGTAGAGCGCCGGGTGCGAGCGGTAGATGCCGTTGAGATCGCACACCAGCCGGTGGATGCCGGCGTGGAGCGGTTCGTCGAGCTGCCACCAGTCGAGGCCGCGTTCCTCGGACCACTCGGCGACCTGCCCGAACTCCTGGCCCATGAACAGCAACTGCTTGCCGGGATGCGCCCACATGTAGGCGAGCATCGACCGCAGGCCGGCCGCACGTGTGGCATCGTCGCCCGGTAGTCGCGTCCACAGCGTGCCCTTGCCGTGGACGACCTCGTCGTGGCTGATGGGGAGCACGAAGTTCTCGCTCCACGCGTACACGAGCGAGAACGTGATCTCGTGGTGGTGGTAGGTGCGGTGCACGGGATCTCGGCCGAGATAGCCGAGAGTGTCGTGCATCCAGCCCATGTTCCACTTCATGCTGAACCCGAGCCCGCCGACGTTCGTCGAGCGGGTCACGCCCGGCCAGGAGGTCGATTCTTCCGCGACCGTCACGATCCCCGGATAGTGCTTGTGGACGGTGG
Organism: Rhodococcus sp. PD04; assembly: GCF_035918275.1. Lineage (NCBI taxonomy): Bacteria > Bacillati > Actinomycetota > Actinomycetes > Mycobacteriales > Nocardiaceae > Rhodococcus > Rhodococcus sp. PD04. The sequence goes on from NZ_CP142143.1 coordinate 1,856,765, forward strand.
CGTTGAGTTCCTGCAGGAACGCGACGGCCTCGAGGTTCTCGCGTCCGCCGTAGATGTTCGGCGTCCAGCCGCCCTCGGGACGCGAGTAGTCGAGATACAACATCGAGGCCACGGCGTCGACGCGCAGACCGTCGATGTGGAACTCCTCGATCCAGTACAGGGCGTTGGCGACGAGGAAGTTCCGCACCTCGGGCCGGCCGTAGTCGAAAACGTAGGTGCCCCAGTCCAGCTGCTCACCGCGGCGCGGATCGGGATGCTCGTACTGGGGGCTGCCGTCGAAGCGCGCGAGCGCCCACTCGTCCTTGGGGAAGTGGGCGGGCACCCAGTCCACGATCACGCCGATCCCGGCGGCGTGGAGACGGTCGACGAACGCGCGGAACTCGTCGGGAGTGCCGAAGCGGGAGGTGGGGGCGTAGTAGGAGGTGACCTGGTAGCCCCACGACCCGCCGAAGGGATGCTCCGCGACCGGCAGCAGTTCGACGTGCGTGAACCCGGTCTCGAGGATGTACTCGGCCAGCTGGTCGGCGAGTTCTGTGTAGTTCAGGCCCGGACGCCACGATCCGAGGTGCACCTCGTAGACCGCCATCGGTTCCTGCCAGGGCTGCGACTTCTCGCGGGTCGCGACCCACTCGTCGTCGTTCCAGGTGTAGTGACTCTCGGTGACCTTCGACGCGGTCGCGGGCGGCACCTCGGTGGCGAACGCCATCGGGTCGGCCTTGTCGCGGACGGATCCGTCGCGGCCGTGCACCCGGTACTTGTACAGCGCGCCCGGTTCGACGCCGGGGACGAAGACCTCCCAGACGCCGCTCGAACCGAGCACCCGCATCGGGGTGGTGCGCCCACCCCAGCCGTCGAAGTCGCCGGTGACGGTGACTCCGCGTGCGCCCGGTGCCCACACGGCGAAGGACGTGCCCGTCACCGGGCCGTCCGGGGTCTCGTAGGTTCGTGGGTGGGCGCCGAGCACCTCCCACAGCCGTTCGTGCCGGCCCTCGCTCAGCAGGTGACGGTCGAGTTCGCCCAGCGTCGGCATGAAGCGGTATCCGTCCGCGACGACCTCGACGTGATCGAACGGGTAGGTCACCACGAGCCGGTAGTCGGCGAGATCGAAGACCGGGATCAGGGCGCTGAAGACGTCCTCGCCCACGGGTTCGAGCGGATGGTCGCGACCACTGATCCGGGCGGCGACCTTCTCGGCCCCGGGGCGCAGTGCCCGGATGACCGTCCCCTCCGGATGCGGATGGGCCCCGAGCACCGCGTGCGGATCGTGGTGCTCACCGGCGGCGAGCAGGTCGAGGTCCTCCGGTCGCGGGCTGTGGCGCCGGCGCGGAACATCGGCGCCCGGCGTCTGGGGCGGCACGGTCACGACTGCCTCCTGTAGGCGAGCGTTGTGCGGGTGGGGATGCCGATCGGGGGCAGGACCAGGATGTGTGCCACCGCCCGCCACGGCTCGAGGCGCACGTAGTTGGCCTGTCCCCACGAGTACTGTTCCCCGCTCACCTCGTCGTAAACGGGGAAGTGGTCGTGCCAGTCGTGTCCGATCGCCGGCATGTCGAGCCAGACCGTGCCCTGTTCGGCCCCGTAGGGGTTGAGGTTGATCACCGTGAGCACGCAGTCCCCGGTGGACGGATCGAACTTCGAATAGGCGATGAGTGCGTCGTTGTCGACGTGGTGGAAGGTGATGTTGCGCAGCTGCTGCAAGGCCGGATGCGCGCGCCGGATGCGGTTGAGGGTGGTCAGCCACGGTTCGAGCGACTCGCCGCGCCGGCGGGCCTCGTCGTATCGTCGCGGCCGCAATTGGTACTTCTCCGAGTCGAGGTACTCCTCGCTGCCCGGCCGCACCGCAAGGTGCTCGAACAGTTCGTAACCCGAGTACACCCCCCACGACGGGGCCATGGTGGCGGCGAGCGCCGCGCGCAGCGCGAACATGCCCGGCCCGCCGTGCTGCAGCGTCTCGTGCAGGATGTCGGGGGTGTTGACGAACAGGTTCGGCCGGGCTTCGTCGGCCTTCGCAGCGATCTCGGTACCGAACTCCGTGAGCTCCCATTTCGCGACCCGCCACGTGAAATACGTGTAGGACTGCGTGAATCCGCGTCGCGCGAGCCCGTACATGCGGGCGGGGCGGGTGAACGCCTCGGACAGGAACAGCACGTCGGCATCGGTGCGCTTGATCTCGGCGATGAGCTGCTCCCAGAAGTTCGGGGGCTTGGTGTGCGGATTGTCGACGCGGAAAATGTCGACGCCCAACCGGATCCAGTGCCGGACCACGCGCAGGACCTCGGCGTAGATGCCCTCGGGGTCGTCGTCGAAGTTGATCGGGTAGATGTCCTGGTACTTCTTGGGCGGGTTCTCCGCGTACGCGATCGTGCCGTCGGGCAGCACGGTGAACCACTCCGGATGCTCCCGCGCCCACGGATGATCGGGGGCGCACTGCAACGCGAGATCGAGTGCGACCTCGAGGTCGAGTTCCTTCGCCCGGGCGACGAAATCGCGGAAGTCCTGCTCGGTGCCCAGTTCGGGGTGGATGGCGTCGTGACCGCCCTCGTCGGAACCGATCGCCCAGGGCGACCCGACGTCGTTCGGGCCGGCGACGAGCGTGTTGTTCGGTCCCTTGCGGTTGACCTTGCCGATCGGATGGATCGGGGGGAGGTAGACGACGTCGAAGCCCATCGCCGCGATGCGCGGCAGGTCGCCGGCGGCCGTGGCGAAGGTGCCGTGCCGCGGGGTGCCGTCCTCGTGCCAGCCGCCGGTGGACCGGGGGAAGAACTCGTACCAGGAGCCGAACAGTGCGCGGCGACGATCCGCGAAGGCCGTGAACGCCTTTCCGCGCGTGACCAGCTCGCGAAGGGGATGAGCGCGGAGGATCTCGGTGACGTCGGGGGAGAAGGCCGGAGCGATGCGTTCGGCCAGCGGCCGGTCGGAGCGCAGGGACACCGCGACCGCGAGCAGGGCGGGCCGGTTGCCGCGCGGTGCGCCCTTCGCGGCCTTCTCGAAGATCCGTGCACCGACCTCGAGATCGTTCGCGAGTTCGGCGGCGTCCTGCCCGGCATCGGCCTTCGCGGTGACCGCGTGCCGCCAGGTCGCCACCGGGTCGCTCCACGCCTCGACCCGGTAGGTCCACGCGCCGACGCTCGTGGGGGAGAAGGTGGCGTGGAAGGTGTCGGGTTCGGTGCCCGGAACCATCGGGATCCGCACCAGCCTGCCGGCGGATTCGGGATCGTCGGCCGGTCCTCGGACGGCGAGTGTCGCGGCGATGGCGTCGTGGCCCTCGCGCCACACGACGGCGGAGACCGGCACCACCTCCCCGACGACCGCCTTCGTCGGATAACGCCCTCCGTCGATGGAGGGTTGTACGTCGTCGATGGCGAGCCGACCTGTCACGCTAGCTCCGTTCCGTGCGGGTCCGGGTGGACGAGCAGGGCCGATGGGGGCAACGACCGTGTCTCGGACCACCGTAATGGAGGTCGCGCCGCGCGGCTGTGCATGCGGCGGGGACCCGCGAAGGATCCCCTCTGCGGCACCGAAATTATCTGTAACTCAGCGTTCACTTCAATTGACCGGACGGCAACACCCTGCTCCCTACTGTTTGTTCTGCAAGACAACAACAGCCTCCTCGGAGGCACGACGAAGGGAAGAACACATGGGTCTGGTTGCCGGTCTGATCGGAGTCGTCGGAGACTTGCTGCACCTGCTCCTCGGCGGACTCTGAGTCCACCGGCCGACGGGGGGTCGGTCACAGGAGAGAAGGCCCCGCGGTGTGCACGCCGCGGGGCCTCTCCGTGTGCCGGGTGATCCCGTCCGCGACCGGCACGGATACGGGCACGTGAGATCCGACGCCCGGCCGTCACGAAGCGCCCGCGGTCGGTAGTGTGCTCCCCGTGAAAGCACTGCGCCGGTTCACCGTACGAGCCCATCTTCCCGAGCGGCTGGCTGCGCTGGGAGCCCTGACCGCCAACCTCAGATGGTCGTGGCACCCGCAGACCCAGGACCTGTTCGAATCGGTCGACCCGGACCTGTGGCGCCGGTGCAGCAACGACCCCGTCCGGCTGCTCGGCGAGGTGCCGCCCGCCCGCCTCGACGCGCTCGCCGAGGACGGCGACTTCCTCGCCCGCCTCGATGCCGCTGCCGCCGACCTCGAGCACTACCTCGCCCGTCCCCGCTGGTTCCAGGAACAGCAGGAACGCGGCGCGGCACTGCCCGCCGGCATCGCCTACTTCTCGATGGAATTCGGTGTCACCGAGGTGCTGCCGAACTACTCCGGCGGCCTCGGCATCCTCGCCGGCGACCACCTCAAGGCCGCCTCCGATCTCGGCCTGCCGCTCATCGGTGTCGGCCTGCTCTACCGCTCCGGCTACTTCCGGCAGTCGCTCAGCGCCGACGGCTGGCAGATGGAGCACTACCCCTCCTACGACCCGCAGGGCCTGCCGCTGCGACTGCTCACCGAGGCCGACGGCACCGCCGCGCTCGTGCAGGTCGCCGTGCCGGGTGGGCGCACACTCGACGCGCGGATCTGGATCGCCCAGGTCGGGCGCGTCCCGCTGCTGCTGCTCGACTCCGACATCCCGTCCAACGACGAGGAGCTGTGCGGGGTCACCGACCGCCTCTACGGCGGCGACCAGGACCACCGCATCAAGCAGGAGATCCTCGCCGGCGTCGGCGGTGTCCGCGCGGTGCGCGCCTACACACGCATCCACGGCCTGCCCGACCCCGACGTCTTCCACATGAACGAGGGACACGCGGGTTTCCTGGGCGCAGAACGCATCCGCGAACTCGTCACCGGCTCCGGACTCGACTTCGACGAAGCGCTCGCCGCCGTGCGGGCCGGCACGGTCTTCACCACCCACACCCCCGTGCCCGCGGGTATCGACCGCTTCCCGATCGATCTCGTCCGTCACTACTTCTCGGGCACCAACGGCGAGAACGAGTCGGCGCTGCTGCCCGGCCTCACGGTCGACCGCATCCTCGCGCTCGGACGCGAGAGCAACCCGAACGTGTTCAACATGGCCCATCTCGGTCTGCGACTCGGCCAGCGCTGCAACGGTGTGTCCAAGCTGCACGGCGAGGTCAGCCGCGGCATGTTCGAAGGACTGTGGCCCGGATTCGACGCCGCCGAGGTGCCCATCGGATCGGTCACCAACGGTGTGCACGCCCCCACCTGGGCCGCGCGCGAGTGGATCGCGCTGGCCAACCGGCTCGCCGGACCCGACCGGGTCGAGGAGGCCCGCGGCTGGGAATTGCTCCAGTCCATCGACCGCAAGGAACTGTGGTCGACCCGCAACACGCTGCGCGCCCAGCTCGTCGCCGAGGTGCGCCGCCGGCTGCGCGAGTCGTGGCTCGAACGCGGCGCCACCGAGGCCGAACTGGGCTGGATCGAGTCGGTCTTCGACCCGAACGTGCTCACCGTCGGGTTCGCACGGCGCGTGCCCACCTACAAGCGCCTCACCCTGATGCTGCGCGATCCCGAGCGGCTGCGCGCGTTGCTGCTCGACGACGAACGGCCCGTGCAGCTCGTCGTCGCCGGTAAGAGCCACCCCGCCGACGACGGCGGCAAGGCCCTCATCCAGCAGGTCGTGCGGTTCGCCGACGAGTACGACGTGCGGCACCGCATCGTCTTCCTGCCCAACTACGACATGTCGATGGCCCGCTATCTGTACTGGGGTTGCGATGTGTGGCTGAACAACCCGCTGCGCCCGCTCGAGGCGTGCGGCACGTCGGGCATGAAGTCGGCCCTCAACGGCGGTCTCAACCTGTCCATCCGCGACGGATGGTGGGACGAGATGTTCGACGGTGAGAACGGCTGGGCCATCCCCACCGCCGACGGTGTCGACGACACCCGCCGCGACGATCTCGAGGCCGCCGCCCTGTACGAATTGCTCGAACGTTCGGTGCTGCCGCGCTTCTACGACCGCGACTCCGACGGTGTGCCGGCCCGCTGGATCGAGATGGTGCGTCACACGCTCGAGAATCTCGGCCCGAAGGTGCTCGCCTCGCGCATGGTGCGCGACTACGCCGTCGACTACTACATCCCCGCGGCCGCGGCGGCCGCGAAGGTGACCGCCGACGACTACGCGGGTGCGCGGGCGCTGGCCGACTACCGGCACCGCATCGAGGCGGCGTGGCCCGGAGTACGTGTCGCGCAGGTCGATTCGACGCCGATTCCGGACGTGCCGCAGATCGGCCTGCCGCTGGGGCTGACCGCACACGTCCAGCTCGGCGACCTGACCCCGGAGGACGTCGAGGTGCAGGCAGTGGTCGGGCGCGTGGGCTCCGACGACACGATCGGCGACCCCGTCACCGTGCCGATGGAACACATCGGCACCGATTCGCTGGGGGAGGAGTTCACCGCGACGGTGCCGTTGCCGCTCGCCGGCGCCGTCGGCTACACGGTGCGGGTGCTGCCCAGACACGGCCTGCTCGCCTCGCCCGCCGAACTCGGCATGGTCGCGCTCCCGTAGGAGCCGGGGCCCGCCGGGTGCTCAGCCGCGCAGACGCGTGAGTGCCCGGCGGACCACCGCCGGATCGGCCGTTTCCCAGAACGGCGGCAGCGACGCGCGCAGATAGCCGCCGTACCGCGCGGTCGCCAGACGCGAATCGAGCACCGCCACCACACCCCGGTCGTCGGTGCTGCGCAGCAGTCGCCCCACACCCTGCGCCAACAGCAGGGCGGCATGATTGGCGGCGACCGCCATGAATCCGTTGCCGCCGCGCGCCTCGACGGCGCGCTGCCGGGCGACCAGCAGCGGATCGTCGGGGCGGGGGAACGGAATGCGGTCGATGAGCACCAGCGACAGCGACGGGCCCGGAACGTCGACACCCTGCCACAGCGACAGGGTCCCGAACAGGCTCGTCGCCTCGTCGGCTGCGAACTTCTCGACCAGCGCGCCCGTCGCGTCGTCGCCCTGGCACAGGACCGGCGTGTCGAGACGGTCGCGCAGCGCCTCGGTGGCGGCCTTCGCGGCGCGCATCGAGGAGAACAATCCGAGGGTGCGCCCTTCGGCTGCGGTGACGAGTTCGGCGATCTCGTCGAGATGCGAGGGCGGCAGACCGTCGCGGCCGGGTGGCGTCAGGTGCTTCGCGATGTAGAGGATGCCCGCCTTCGCATGATCGAAAGGCGACCCCACGTCGATCCCGTTCCACGCGAGATCGCCCTTGTCGGAAGGCGGTTCGGCGCCGGAGGCGGAGGTGGTGTCGCTACGGGCGGGGGACTGCGGCGGCAGACCCCAGTTGACGGCGAGGCCGTCGAACGACCCGCCGACCGTGAGGGTCGCGGAGGTGAGGACGACGGTGGACTCGCCGAACAACCGGCTGCGCAACAACCCGCCGACCGAGAGCGGCGCGACCCGCACGGTGCGGCGGACGTTGCCGCGGAACTCGTCGGCGGCGAGCCACACGACGTCGGGCCGCTGAGAGGGATCGCGCTGCTCGAAGGTCGTGAGCACCCGGACCGCGCAGTCGTGCACCTCGTCGATCTCCGCGAGCGCCTGACTGCGGGCCGCGGCGACCTCGGGGTCGGTGCCGGGCTTGGCCGGTCCGATCGCCGTGTGCACGGCCCAGGCGGCATCGCGGATCGAGGCCAGCGCGGCCGCGGCGCCCTCGGGCAGCTCGTCCCAGCGACCCGCCGGTAGTGCTTCGAGAAACGACTCCCAGTTCTCGGCGGCACCGTCGAGCCGATCGATCTCCTCGTCCTCGACGAGCTTGACGCAGCGCCGCGCGGCCGCCGACACCGTGCCCGGAGACAACTCGGCCGTGGCGACGTTCGTGATCCGATCGACGAGTTCGTGCGCCTCGTCGACGACCACGACGTCGTGCTCGGGCAGGATCGAGATGCCGGTGATGGCATCGATCGCGAGCAGCGCGTGGTTGGTGACGACTACGTCGACCTGCGCGGCCTCGGCTCGCGCGATCTCGGCGAAGCAGTCTTCTCCCACCGGGCACCGCGACTTGCCGAGGCACTCGCGCGCCGTGACGGAGAGCTGACGCCACGCCTGATCGGAGACGCCGGGAGACAGATCGTCGCGGTCGCCGGTCTCGGTGGTGGACGACCACTCCGTCACCCGCCGCACCTCGCGGCCGATGCGCGAGAGGGCGAACGCGTCGAACAGCTCGGCGTCGGGCGTCTCCTCGGCGAGGCCGGTATGGATCTTGTTCAGGCACAGGTAGTTTCCGCGACCCTTGAGGATCGCGAAACGCGGGCGCCGGCCGAGCGAACCGGCGAGGGCGTCGGCGAGTCGCGGCAGGTCGCGCTCGACGAGCTGCCGCTGCAACGCGATGGTCGCGGTGGAGACCACCACGGTGCGGCCCGTCTTCACCGCGTACCGGATACTCGGCACGAGATAGGCCAGCGACTTACCGGTACCCGTGCCGGCCTGTACGGCGAGGTGTTCGCCGGTGTCGATGCTGTGCGCGACGGCCGAGGCCATCGTCAGCTGGTTGCGCCGCTCCTTACCGCCCAGTGCGTGCACCGCGGTTCGCAGCAATTCTGGGACTTCGGGGAGATCCGGCACCGGCACAGGGTATCGGTCCCCACCGTCACCTTCGGCCTGCGGCCCCGCTACCTGTGACTTCGGCGATATCTGTGACTCCGGAGATGTCGGTGACCAGTTCGACGCCGGCCTCGCGCATCCGTTCGAGTGCCGGGCGGATCGTCGTCTCCGACACCCCCGCGGTGTAGGGCAGCAGCACCCGCGCGCCGAAACCCTCCTCGATCGCGTCGAGCGCGGTGGCCCGCACGCAGTGGTCGGTGGCGATCCCGACGATGTCGACGTCCGTCACGCCGCGGTCGCGCAACCACGACGCCAGCATCGTGCCCTCGTCGTCGGTTCCCTCGAAGCCCGAATAGGCCGCGTCGTCGGCCCCCTTCGAGAAGACGGCCTCGAACCGGTCCGTGGCCAGCTCCGGATGGAAGTCCGCGCCCGGCGTCCCGGCCCGGCAGTGCGGCGGCCACGAGTCGACGAAATCGGGTTCGGGAGAGAAATGATCCCCGGGATCGACGTGGTGGTCGCGGGTCGCGACGATGTGTGCGTAGTCGTCACCGCGCGCCTGCAGGAACCGGGTGATGTCGGACGCCACCCGCGAGCCACCCTCCACGGCGAGCGAACCGCCCTCGCAGAAGTCGTTCTGGACGTCGACCACCAACAATGCGCGCATGGCACTCACCCCTCACGGACGAAGCGGGTGGGGATGGCGGGATCCCCGGCCGAGAGCGTCAGGCCCTCCCACGGCAGACGCACCATGCCCTGCCGGAGGTACTCCCGGCTCTCCTCCAGGGTAGGCAGATCGCCGACCGCCTCGCCGCCGCGGACCAACGGGATCATCAGTTCGTGGACCTGCGAACCCTCGCCCGGCGGGACCTGCTCGGCGCGGGCCGGGTACACGACCTCCTCGACGAGCGTGCCCGTCCTCCGCGCATACCGGACGGCCCGCTTCGCGCCTCCTCGGGACTCCTTCGCCGCACTGCGCTTCTCGACCGCGATGCCGTCGACCTCCACGAGCTTGAAGACCATGCCCGCGGTCGGAGCCCCCGACCCCGTGACCAGCGACGTGCCGACACCGTAGGCGTCGACCGGCTCGGCCCGCAGGCCCGCGATCCCGTATTCGTCGAGATCACCCGACATCACGATCTTCGTGCGGGTCGCGCCGAGCCCGTCCAGCTGTGCGCGCACCTGGCGGGCGAGCACACCGAGATCACCCGAATCGATCCGCACGCCACCGAGTTCGGGGCCGGCCACCGCGATCGCCGTGTTCACGCCCTCGGTGATGTCGTAGGTGTCCACCAGCAGGGTCGTGCCCACACCGAGGCTCTCGACCTGGCTGCGGAAGGCGGACGCCTCGTCGCGACCGGCCGTCGTGGTGTGCAGCAGGGTGAACGCGTGCGCGGCGGTACCTGCGGCGGGAATGCCGTACCGCTGCGCGGCCTGCAGATTGGACGTCGAGTCGAATCCTGCGAGATAGGCCGCGCGCGCCGCGGCGACCGCCGCTTCCTCGTGGGTGCGCCGCGACCCCATCTCGATGAGCGCGCGGCCGTCGGCCACACTCGCCATCCGTGCCGCCGCCGACGCGATCGCACTGTCGTGGTTGAAGATCGACAGCGTCAACGTCTCGAGCAGGACGCACTCGGCGAAGGTGCCGCTCACCGACAGGATCGGTGAGCCCGGGAAGTAGAAGTCGCCCTCGCGGTAGCCGTCGATGTCGCCGGAGAACCGGAAGTCGCGCAGCCACTCGACGGTCCGCGGAGCCAGGAAACCGGCGGCGAGTTCGAGCTCGGCCTCGTCGAACCGGAACGATTCGAGTGCCTCCACCAACCGTGCGGTGCCCGCGACGACGCCGTACCGCCGGCCCGGGGGAAGACGCCGGGCGAAGACCTCGAAGACGCACGGGCGGTCGCCCGTGCCGTCCGCCAGGGCAGCCTCGAGCATGGTCAACTCGTACTTGTCCGTGAACAGTGCGGTGCCGGGACGACCGGCACGGTGAATGGCTTCGGGCACCCGATCACTGTAGAGCCACGGCCTCCGAGGCGGGTTTTTCGCCGTGCTCCGAAGTCGTACCCTGGGAACATGGCGCCGTGTAGTACGACCACTCCGCTCGACGTCCGATTCATGGCCGGCCAGGCCGTTCAGGCCATGGCGGGACAGGCCGTTCCTGCCGAGGCCGAAATCGTCGAGGAGATCGAAGCGGTCGACAGGCCATGGGTGACCGTGGTCTGGGACGACCCCGTCAACCTCATGCACTACGTGACGTTCATCTTCCAGAAGCTGTTCGGGTACAGCAAGGCCAAGGCCACCGAGCTCATGCTCAAGGTCCACAACGAGGGCAAGGCCGTCGTGTCGAGTGGTTCGCGTGACAAGATGGAACACGACGTGCAGCGTCTGCACGCCGCCGGGCTGTGGGCGACGATGCAACGCGACGAATGATCCCCACAGGAGGGCCCGACCGACGTGCGGCAGTGGACCAGGAAGAACTCGCTCAGCGGCCCCAAGCTCCGGTCGGAGATGGACGCCCACGAAGCGTCGGTGCTGCGGTCGCTCGTGTCCTCCGTGCTGGGCATGCTCGAGGAACGCGCCGGACAGGCCCCGCAGGACGACCTCGCGGCGCTGACCGGCCTGCGCACCGGTAACGCCACCCCGCCCGAGATCCCGGCGCTGCGACGACTCCTTCCCGACTTTCACCGCCCCGACGCCGATGCCGTCGCCGAGGTCGGCGACGACGCCGCCGACCTCAACGGTGCGATGCGGAGCCTGCACGAACCGAGCATCATCGACGCCAAGCTCGCCGCCGGCGCGGTCATCCTGCGCACCGTGCCCGAAGGCGGCGGCAAGGTGGTGCTCAATCCCGAACAGGCCGAAGCCTGGCTGTACGGGCTCAACGACGTGCGGCTCGCGCTCGGCACCACCCTCGGCATCGACGCCGACACCCCCGATGTTCTCGACGACGACGATCCGCGTGCCCCGCATCTCGACGTCTACCACTGGCTGACATGGATGCAGGACTCCCTCGTCCAGGCGCTTCAGCCGTGATCGTGCCGGGGCCGACCGATTCGCTGCTCGACGTGGCGGGTCTGAGTGTCGGTCACTGGCAGCGCCTCGATCCCGAGGTCACCGTAGGCACCCCCGAGATTCCCGGTACGGGCGCCGCCACGGGATGCACCGTCGTGCTCGCCGACCCGTCCGCCGTCGCATCGGTGGACGTGCGAGGCGGGGGACCGGGCACGCGGGAGACCGACCTGCTCGATCCGAGTCACTCCGTGCAGCGCGTCGACGCGGTCCTCCTCACCGGTGGCAGCGCGTACGGGCTGGCCGCCGCCGACGGCGTGATGCGTTATCTCGAGAAGAACGGCAAGGGGATCCCGATGGGCGCGCCCGGCGCGGTCGTCCCGATCGTCCCCGGCGCCGTCATCTTCGACCTGCCGGTGGGCCAGTGGTCCGCGCGCCCGACCGCCGATTCCGGATGCACCGCCGCGGCCACCGCCTGCTCCACGCACCTCGAGCGCGGCAGCGCCGGCGCCGGCACCGGTGCCCGCGCCGGGGCGCTCAAGGGCGGCATCGGCTCGGCGAGCGTGCGGATCACGGACGGTCCAGCAGCCGGGGTGACCGTGGCGGCGCTGATGGTCGCCAACCCCGTCGGCTCGGTGTTCGACCCCGTGACCGGCCTGCCCTGGGGCGTCGACGCCGCGCGAGCCGAGGAACTCGGACTGTCGTCGCCCTCCGCGTCGGATCTGGCCGCGGCCCGCGCGCTCGGCGACAAGGGCACCGTCCTGAACACCACGATCGGTGTGGTCGCTACCGACGCACCGCTGTCGAAGGCGGCGTGCCGTCGCGTCGCGGTCACCGGGCACGACGGGCTCGGCCGCGCGATCCGTCCCGCGCATTCCCCGCTCGACGGCGACACGATCTTCGCCCTCTCGACCGGCACCGCCGACGTCACCGACGCACTCCGCGACTCCCCGTCGATCCCGGCCTTCGCCGCCGAACTGCCGATCCTCGCCGCCGTGTGTGAGGCCGCGGCGGTGGTGGTCGAACGCGCGATCGTCGACGCGATCCTGTCCGCGACCTCCGTGGCCGACATCCCCGCCTATCGCGACGTGCTGCCCTCGGTCTTCGGCCGCTGACCGGTACGTGACGGCAGAATGGTGCCATGACCATTCCCAGCGGTACCGGCGCCGACACCCGCATCCGGCCGATCTGGCAGCGTGCCGGTCTGTGGATCGGTGGGTTCGTCGCGATGCTCTACGGCGTCGAGGCCGTCGATGCGGTGCTCCCCGCCGATCTCGACGCGGCCGGTGTCGAACCCCGCACCGCCGACGGACTGTGGGGCGTGTTGTTCGCGCCGATCCTGCACGCCGACTGGGCCCATCTCACCGCCAACACCGTGCCCGCGCTCGTCCTCGGCTTCCTGGTGCTGCTCTCCGGTATCGGGCGCGGACTGGCCGCGACCGCGATCATCTGGGTGGTCGCAGGGGTGGGGACGTGGTTGATCGCAGGCTCGGGCGAAACCCACATCGGAGCGTCGAGCCTGATCTTCGGGTGGCTCACCTATCTGATCGTGCGAGGTGTGTTCACCCGCAAGGCCGGGCAGATCCTGCTGGGAGTCGTAGTGCTGTTCCTCTACGGCGGCATGCTGTGGGGCGTGCTGCCGAGCGAACCGTGGATCTCCTGGGAAGGGCACTTCTTCGGTGCGGTCGGCGGCGTCCTCGCGGCGTGGGCGCTGTCCGCGGACGCGCGTCGCGCCCGCCGCACCACCACCTCCGTCATGCCGCGCTGACCACCCGCGCCGAGAGCCACCGTTCGGCCTCGCGAAGTGGCCGAACGATCCGCGCGTCACACCTTCCCGGCCACTGTGAGTCTGCGCCGCAATACGCGCGTTGGCTTCATCGAGGGACCCTCGGCATGGCAGCATGGCTGATATGCGCATGACCGTTCTGGGGTGCTCGGGCAGTGTGGCCGGGCCGGATTCCGCAGCCTCCGGCTACCTGCTGACGGCACCGGACACCCCACCCCTGGTCATCGACTTCGGTCCCGGTGTCCTCGGTGCGCTCCAGCGCCACGCCGACCCCGGTGAAGTGTCGATCCTGCTGTCCCATCTGCACGCCGACCACTGCCTCGACCTGCCCGGACTGCTGGTCTGGCGCCGCTACTCGCCGTCCCCGCCGCAGGGGCGCGTCCTCACCTACGGTCCCGCCGGCACCGCCCACCGCATCGGCGTGGCGTCCGCGGAGATCCCCGGCGAGGTCGACGACGTCAGCGACACCCTCGACGTCCGGATGCTCGGCGACGGCGAGACGATCCGGTTCGGAAGCCTGACCATCTGCCCCGGCCGCGTCCACCACCCGCCGGAGGCCTAAGGCTTCCGCATCACCAGCGACTCCGGCCGCACCCTCGTCTACACCGGCGACACCGGCATGTGCGATTCGGTCGTCGAACTCGCCCGCGGCGCCGACGTGCTGCTCGCCGAGGCCTCGTGGACCCACGCCCCGGGGGAACGCCCCGAAGGCGTGCACCTCTCGGGCACCGAAGCCGGTCGCGTCGCGGCCCTCGCCGGTGTCGGCGAACTCCTCCTGACCCACATCCCGCCGTGGACCTCCCGCGAGGACGTCATCGCCGAGGCCAAGGCCGAGTACTCCGGACCGGTCCACGCGGTCACCGCCGGAGACGTGTACCGCATCTGAAGGGCCCGCCCCCGGATCGCCTAGGCTCGGACGAGTGACGACACGAGAAGACGGCAGAGCGGACGACGAACTCCGGAACATTCGCATCACCCGGGGATTCACCAACCACCCGGCGGGCTCCGTGCTCGTCGAATTCGGACAGACCCGCGTGATGTGCACCGCCAGCGTCGAGGAAGGCGTCCCGCGGTGGCGTAGGGGCTCCGGCCTCGGCTGGCTGACCGCCGAGTACGCGATGCTTCCCGCCGCCACCCACACCCGCAGCGGACGCGAATCGGTCAAGGGCAAGCTCGGCGGCCGCACCCAGGAGATCAGCCGGCTCGTCGGCCGGTCGCTGCGCGCGTGCATCGACCTCGCCGCGCTCGGCGAGAACACCATCGCGATCGACTGCGACGTGCTGCAGGCCGACGGAGGCACCCGCACCGCCGCCATCACCGGCGCCTACGTCGCACTGTGCGACGCGGTGACCTACCTTCGTGCCGCGGGCAGCCTCGCCGACCCGCAGCCCATCTCGTGCCAGATCGCCGCCGTCAGCGTCGGCGTGGTCGACGGACGTGTCCGCCTCGACCTGCCCTACGAGGAGGACGTGCGCGCCGAGGTCGACATGAACGTCGTCGCCACCGAGACGGGCACCCTCGTCGAGGTCCAGGGCACCGGCGAAGGCGCGACCTTCCCGCGTTCCACGCTCGACGCGATGCTCGACTCCTCGCTCGCCGGGATCGAGGAACTGTGCCGGATCCAGCGCGAAGTGCTCGCCGAGCCGTACCCGGGCGCCCTGCCCGAGCCGGTCGAGGCGGAGGCCGGCAAGAAGAAGTTCGGAGCCTGACGTGCGGGTGCTGGTCGCAAGTCGCAACGCGAAGAAGCTGCGCGAACTGCAGCGCGTGCTCGACCGTGCCGGGATCGAGGGCATCGAACTCGTAGGCCTCGACACCGTCCCGCCGTACCCGGAGGCGCCCGAGACGGGGGAGACCTTCGAAGCGAACGCCGGGGCCAAGGCTCGCGACGGCGTCGCAGCCACGGGTATGCCCTGCGTCGCCGACGACTCCGGTCTCGAGGTCGACGCCCTGCGCGGCATGCCCGGCGTGCTCTCGGCGCGCTGGAGCGGACGCCACGGCGACGACGAGGCGAACACCGCACTGCTGCTCGGCCAGATGCAGGACGTGCCGGACGAGCGTCGCGGCGCGGCCTTCGTGTCGGCCTGCGCACTCGTGGTGCCGTCGGACGACGGATTCGTCACGACCGTCGTGCGCGGCGAATGGCGCGGCAGCATCGTGCGCGAGCCGCGCGGCGAGAACGGTTTCGGTTACGACCCGGTCTTCCGGCCCGAAGGTGAAGAACGCACCGCGGCGGAACTGTCCGCGGAGGAGAAGGACGCACAGTCGCATCGAGGACGGGCACTCGCTCAGCTCGTGCCCGCCCTCGCTGCACTCGCCGCGAGTGCCTGACCCGCGGCTCGCCGCGGTCGGTTGATTCCCGGCTCGCCGCAGTCGGTTGATTCGCGGCTTGCCGCGGTCGGCTAGCGGGCGCCTGCCTGCGTCCCCCGCTCCTCGCGAACCGGCTCCGCGGCGCCGGTATCCGATGCAACGCCGGCGTCGGGTGCCGGCGCCGCAGCCGTCTCGGTCGTCGGTTGCGTATCCGCTTCGGCGGGTTCGGTCGGCTCGTCGCCGCGGGAGAGTTCACCGCCCACGACGGGCCAGCCCGCAGCGACCAACTGTTCGCGAACCCGCTCGACGTCCTGCGGGTCCGGTTCCTCGTGGATCACTCCCGCCACGATCTTCCGCAATGTGTCGTGGTCGACCTGCCGCTCCGGATGTTCCGACGCGGTCGCCGCTGCCGTCTCGATCGCCTCGAGAAGTTCCTCTTCGGTGAGCCGGCGCTTGAGCACGGCAAGCAACGCGAAGTGATCCTTGGCCGGGATCCCCTCGGGATATCCCGCCCGCAACCAGTCCAGTACCACGCGTGGATTCCAACGCGCCATCGTCGCCTCCTCACTCACCGTCCCGCACGGACCCTTCGAACCCGAATGCCCGCCGGAAACCCCCTGTCAGGGTCACAGGGTTCCCGCCACGATAGCGAGGAACACCTGATTCGCCCCGTCAGGGCAGTGAAATGTCCCGCAGATACGCGGTGGGCGACTTCTTCACCGTCGTCGACACACCGTCCTCGACCGGGTGAACCGGGATCTGCTCGAGCAAAGATGCACGGGCGTTCCGTCGCACGGGCCGTACCCGCAACGACAGGTATGACGAAAGCGGCCGTGGGAGGAGCATCGTGCTCCTCCCACGGCCGCTTCGTATCCGAGAACTCGCGACGCGCGCCTACCGCGCAGATCAGCTCGCGTCGTGGGACGAGAGTTCGTTGTTCGGCCTGTCCGTCTCTTCGAGGACCCATCGCATCTCGACGACCGTGCCCTTCGGGCCGGCCGAGACCTGCAGATCGCTGGCCAGATTGCGGATCAGCGTCAACCCGTGACCGCGTGAACGTCGGGCGTCGCTGTCGACGGCGTCGTGCCAGGAGCCGTGGTCGACGACCCGCACGACCACCTCACCCTCGTCGGGCAGATACGCCGCCTCGTAGTCGAGCGTCCCGTGCGCATCGTCCGGCGCATAGGCGTGCTCGACGGCATTTGCGAGCGCTTCGTAGCTCGCGAGCAGTATGTCCTGTCGTTGGTCCTCGCTGAGGGGGAGCTTCGCCAGCCACCGCCTCGTGACGACCCGCAGGCCTGCAATCTCGGTCGGGTCGGCTCGCACACCCGACGAACTGATCTCGTCGGGAAAGAGCAAAGCTGACTCCTCGGGCGCAGACGACATGGCTCCTCGGTTCGTCGGGTACGGCGGTCTACTCGGAGACGCCTTCCGGCGAGGTACCGAGGCCGACGAGCGCGTCGTCGAGCTTCGGATGGATCGCCAAGACCTCTCCGAGGCCGAGGAGTTCGAGCGGGCGTGCCGTTGCACTGCCGTGTGCCACGACGGCGAAACCGGTGTTGTCGGCAGCTCGCTTGGACAACTCGACCAACAGAGCGATACCCATCGAAGCGAGGAAATCAACCCCGCTGAGGTCGACAATCAGTCCGGAGATGTCGGTGTCGAGAAGTGCGAGGGCTTCCTGCTCGAGGAGCGGGGCGCTCGTCATGTCGACTTCGCCGTTGACGGACAGCACGGCCACGGAGCCGTTGCGGGTCGTGGAAATAGTCATATGCGGATGCGCGGTCATGGGATCGTTCACCTTGTCATCATGCAAGATCGTGCCGATAGATGCACACATCGGTCCGTCGGCCGTGGCCGCGACCCTCCGTGACCACCCTGTGACCATGCCGTCGTGCAGTCTGTAATGTTCCCTTTCGAGCAGGGAGGGAGGGGCGCCGAGTGGACATGCACCGAGCGCAGAGCGAGTCGGTCGAACCACCGTCGTTGCTCCTCATCGAGGACGATCCGGGTGACGCGCTCATCGTGGAGGAACTCGTCGTCGACAGTGCCCCTGAGATGACCGTCGTGTGGGTACAGACACTTGCGCAGGCCCGCGACGAACTCACCACATCGGCTCCCGACTGCGTACTTCTCGACCTCCACCTGCCCGATGCGAGCGGGCTCGAAGCCGTCGCCCGCATCCAGGAGATCACAGATTCCGTCCCCATCGTCGTCCTCACCGGCCTCGCGGAGGAACAGACCGGCCTCGCCGCGTTGTCCGTGGGCGCCCAGGACTATCTCGTCAAGGGACGCGTCGAACCCGATCTGTTCGGCCGCGCCGTCCGCTACGCCATCTAGCGAAAGCAGACCGAGATCGCGGCGGCCGAACTCCAGGCGAGCCAGCTGCACGCACAGGAGAACGCCCGACTCGAACGCGGACTGCTCCCGTCCCCGCTCCTGCGCAACGGTCAGGAGTTCGACGTCGTTTCCCGCTACCGCCCCGGCCGGTCGTCCGCTCTTCTCGGCGGCGACTTCTACGACGTCGTGCAGACCGACGACGGCACCGTCCACGTTCTCATCGGCGACGTCTCCGGCCACGGCCCCGACGAGGCAGCCCTCGGCGTCGGGTTGCGCATCGCGTGGCGCACGCTCGTGCTCAGCGGGGTCGACGGCCCCCGCCGCTTGCACCAACTCGAGGAGATCCTCGTCGCGGAGCGCACGGAGAGTCGCTTCTTCGCGTCGATGACGAACCTCACGATGTGTGCCGACCGCAGCACCGTCGAGGTCATGCGGGCCGGTCATCCCGGTCTGCTGCTCCGACATGGCGGAACCATCGACTGGGTCGAAGCGCCCGGTGGTCCGGCTCTCGGCCTGCTGCCGGGTGTGGCCACCTGGCCAGTCCACACGATGGAGCTGCCCGAGGACGGCGCGATCGTGCTGTTCACCGACGGATTGTTCGAGGGGCATCGCGGCGACGGCCCGGAACGACTCGGTGAGGAAGGACTCCTCGAGCTCGCGCGCGAACGCGCTCATCTGCCGGCCGCCGAGTTCACCGACTCGCTGATCGACGGTGCCGAGAAACTCGCGGACAGTAGGGGAGGACTGTCCGACGACGTCGCAGTCGTCCACGTGCAATGGAACAGGAAGTGATCACCACCGCATGACGAACAACGACGCAACGGGGGAGGCGGGAGACGTGCGTCGTTCGCCGTCCCGCGGGCTGACGGTCCAGGGCTGGTTCCTCCTCGTACTGGGCGTGATGGGGCTGCTGGTCGTCGTCGGCACTGTGGTCGGCAGCCACTTCCTCCGTGAGACGACGGAGTACTCCAACTACGTGCGCGACCGAATCCAGCCCGCCCGCGTCGAGGCGTACCGGTTGCAGTCGGCGCTGATCAACCAGGAGACGGGCGCGCGGGGTTACATCCTCGCCGCCGACCCCGAGTTCCTCCGCCCCTACGAGGACGGACGACGCGACGAGGAGGCCGCGGCCGCCGAGTTACGTGCCCTCGTCGGCGACGAGGAGGACCTGATGGCGGACCTCGAAGCGATCGAAAGGCACGCAGCGGAATGGCGGCGCGTGTACGCCGAACCTCTCATCTCCACTGTTGTGCCGGGAGAGCCCCGGTTCGTCGACCCCGCCGCCGTCGCAGCGGGGCGTGATGCCTTCGACCGGATCCGGACCGCGTTCGCCGTCCAGAACGCCGACCTCACGCAGGCCCGAGAAGACGGCATCGCCACGCTTGAGGACACCCGGACCACGCGGGATCGCATCCTCGCCGGCATGGTCGTGGTCTTCCTCCTCACCGGCGTCGGTCTGGCCGTTCTGCTCCAGATGATCGTGGTCCGGCCGATCCAGCGGCTGCGGCAGGCCTCGCGCAAGGTGGTCGCGGGGGAGAACTTCGACGTCGAGATCGAGCCACAGGGTCCCGCCGACATCCGGGCACTCGGGCGGGATGTCGAGGACATGCGTGAGCGGATCGTGCGCGAACTGCAGGTCGCGCACGAACGCGAGGAGCAACTCGAGAACCAGACGACGGAACTGCGACGCTCGAACTCCGAACTCGAACAGTTCGCCTACGTCGCCTCCCACGACCTGCAGGAGCCGCTCCGCAAGGTCGCGTCCTTCTGCCAGTTGCTCGAGAAGCGCTACGGCGACAAGCTCGACGAACGCGGCACCCAGTACATCGCCTTCGCGGTCGACGGCGCGAAGCGTATGCAGGTGCTCATCAACGACCTGCTGACCTTCTCGCGGGTCGGACGAGTCAGCGACGCGCACGTCCGCACCGAACTGGACGTGACCCTCGACGCGGCCCTGACGAACATCTCCCAGGCGGTCGAGGAATCCGGAGCGAAGATCTCCCGGCCCGAGTCCCTGCCGACGATCGTGGGGGATCCCACACTGATGATCATGTTGTGGCAGAACCTGATCGGAAACGCGATCAAGTTCCGCCACGAGGACCGGCCCGTGGAGATCCGGATCGACTGCGAGGAGATCGTCGACGAGGGTGACGAGTTCTGGCGATTCTCCGTGCAGGACAACGGAATCGGTATCGCCGAGGAGTTCGCCGACAAGGTCTTCGTGATCTTCCAGAGGCTGCACGGCCGGGACGTCTACACCGGCACCGGCATCGGCCTGGCGATCTGCCGCAAGATCGTCGAATACCACGGTGGAGAGATCTGGCTCGACCCGCAGTATCGGGACGGCAGTCGGTTCTGCTTTACGATGCCCAAGGCAGACGACAGCATGTCTGCAACCGAAGTCGCTCTGAAAGGGGCATCTGCATGAGCGTTTCCGGGCGGCCGATCGACGTCCTCCTCGTCGAGGACGACCCCGGCGACGAATTGATGACGCGCGAAGCGTTCGAGGACAACAAGATCGGAAACACCCTCCACGTGGTCCGCGACGGCGAGGAGGCACTCGACTTCCTCTACCGGCGCGGCCAGTACGAGAACGCGCCTCGGCCCGACCTGATCCTCCTCGACCTGAACCTGCCCAAGTACGACGGACGGCAGGTCCTCGAGCAGGTCAAGTCCGACTCCGACCTCACCGACATCCCCGTCGTGGTCCTCACCACCTCGGCAGCGGAAGAGGATATCCTCCGCAGCTACAAGCTGCATGCCAACGCGTACGTGACGAAGCCGGTCGACCTCGACCAGTTCATCCGCGCGGTGCGCCAGATCGACGAGTTCTTCGTCCAGGTGGTGCGCCTGCCGCGACGCTGAGCGCGCACGGTCACAGACGAAAATCGGGCGGATCCTTTCGAAGGATCCGCCCGATTCGTGTCCGTGGAGGTTGCCGGTCAGACTCCGAAGTCGGCCTTCACCTGCTGCGTGCGCTTGTGCTCGACGAAGAACGACAGGAACGGGATGGTGCCCGCCAGGAGCGTCCACACCGTCCGGGCGATCGGCCAGCGCACCTTGATGGACAGATCGAAAGTGAGAACCAGGTACACCGCGTACACCCAGCCGTGCACGATCGCGATCCAGGCCGGCACGTTCTCGACACCGATGATGTACTTGGCGACCATCTCACCGGTGAGGATGAGCAGCCAGATACCGGTCGCGTAGGCGAGCACGCGGTAACGCAGAAGAGCGGACCGGATCTTCTTCCGGTCGGCCTCACTGACGACGCGCGGCGTGGTGGCCTGGCCGGACGCCTGCTCGGGGGTCGTGCTCACTGAGCGCTCCTATCGGACCTGCGCGCCAGCTGCGCGAGGTACTCGTTGTACTCGTTGATCTGTTGTGCGTCGGGATCCGCGGCCTCCTGCTCGCGTGCCTCGGCGAGCGTGCGCGGACGGGTGGGAAGAAGATCCTCGGGGATCTCGGTGGGCTCGTCCGGCTCGGACGGGCGTCGTCCGCCGGTGCTCTCGGCTTCCTGCTCCTCGGCCTCGAGGCGGACGAAGCGCCGGTATGCGTAGACGCAGAAGAAGGCGAATGCGGGCCACTGGAGGGCGTAGCCGAGATTCTGGTAGGTGCCGCCGACCGCTTCGAACCGGACCCACTGCCAGTAACCGAGGCCGAGGCATCCGGCCGCGGCCACCAGAACCAGGATGATCAGGGCCAACCGGCGGGGAGGGCGATGCTCGGACACGCCCTCGACGGTACCCGAACGGTGCACCGACCTGCCAAGACCGGCCGGTGCACCGTGGGTGAGGTCACGTGGTGCGCGAGGGGGGACTCGAACCCCCACGTCCGAAGACACGGGTACCTAAAACCCGGGCGTCTGCCAATTCCGCCACTCGCGCCAGACCTCAGCAGGATACGGCATGGCCGTCATTCGGGAGCCGTGCGGTGCTGCACGTTTCGTCCGGCCCAGGTGGGCGTCTGACTGTGACAGTTGGGGCACAGGAAGCGGACGTTCTCCGGGCGGGAATCGTTCGGGTTCCCGTCGATGTGGTCGACGTGCAAGGTGAGCGGTTTTCCGTTCCACTCGGGCTCGGTGCCGCACCGGGTGCACCGGTAGGGGCGTCCGTACTCGACGAGTGCCCGTCGGAGTTGATCCGGTTTCGTGCGCCTGGAGCCGCGCGGCTTCTCGATGAGAAGGTCCTGCCATCCGTGTCGGACGTACGGTCTGCGTGCGGTCGTCCTGGGCCGTCCGGTGAAGTGGGAGGTATCGATGCCGAGGGCGCGGATCCGGCGGCTCAGATGCGTGTGGTGCCCGCCGTGCGGCGCGAGACCGAAGTAGCGCATGACCTCGGCGAAGTTGACGCTGCTCCGGACCGCTTCCTCCAGCATCTCCTTGGTGTACTTTACCGGTCGCGCCATCACGCCGCCCCGTCGAGTTCGGCTCCGATCCGGTCGGGAGTCCGTTCGGGAGGTTCGTCGAGAACGCGACATGCGTTCCTGCGCGCCCATGTCGGCGTCTGGCTGTGGCAGTTGGGGCACAGGAAACGAAGATTGTGCGGGCGGGAGTCGTTCGGATTGCCGTCGACATGATCGATGTGGAGCATGAGCGGAGATTCGAGCCATTCCGGTCCGATGCCGCACGTCTCGCACTCGTGTGCGCGACCGTATTCGAGGAGTGCCCGCCTGAGCGTCCTGGTCTCCTTCCGGTTCGTGCCGGCCGGTGCGGCCGTGAGCACGTCGGACCAGTGCAGCCGGTTGCGGGCAGGTCGTCCCTTCTGGTGGGCCATGCCCCGGAAGTGGGAGGTGTCGATTCCGTAGGCCTCGATCCGTCGTTTGACGACGACGTAACTACCTCCGCCCGCCCGCAGTCCCAGATGACGGAGAACACCCGCAGTACTGACGGACGCAGCCACCGCTTCCTCCAGCAGTTCCTTGGTGTACCCGATCCGCTTCCCCATCTCGCCCCCTGTCGAATGTCTGTTCGATCCGGTCGAAGATTAACCGCGGGTGCCGACACTCTTTTCGATCTTGCGATGCACGATCCGCGACGCCCGTCAACAGGTAACGATTTGATAACGATAAACGTGAGGGATTCCTCGGGTTCGTGGACGTCCACGCATTGGCGCAGCCAGGAGTGATTCGGGTTACCGACCAGTTACTTTCGAGCGGTCGTGTGAGGGAAATCACTGGTGGGGGAGGTGTCGAGCAAACTGCGCGAAACAAAACATGAGGAACCCCTCATGATTTTGTGCGAACCTTGGCGTGCCCGAACAGCGGACCACTAGTCCAGCAGCACACCGGCGCGCAGCGCTGACACACGAAGCCTCGACGCCGGGGTGTTCAGGAGAGGAACCACACGCGTGACGATCGACGAGACCACACCAGGCGACAACGGACGGAACTCGAAGGCATCACGACGCACCACCGATCGGTCCACGGCAGCCGCTCCGGCCCGTGCCCTGGTCGACAAGCTCCTCGCGGGTGAGCCCTACGCGCTCGCATTCGGCGGCCAGGGAGCCCCCTGGCTGACCTCGCTCGAGGAGCTCAGCCGCGACAACGGACTCGAACCGGTCCTCACCGACCTGGTCAACCGCGCCACCGCGCACCTCGCCCCGGTCGCGAGCGACCTCGTCGTGGTCCGTCCGACGGGCTTCGACCCCGTCGCGTGGATCCTCGAGGCCGAACTCGCCGACGAGGACGACGCGCCCACCGGCCCCTCCGAAGCCGCTCTCACCTCCGCCGCCGTGTCGCTTCCCGGCGTCTTCCTCACTCAGGTCGCCGCACTGCGTGCGCTCGCGAACCAGGGCCTCGACGTCGACTCCGTCGCGCCGAGTGCGGTCATCGGCCACTCGCAGGGCGTCCTCGCCGTCGAGTCCGTCGCCGCCGCCGGCCGCAAGGACGCCGAGATCCTCGCGATCGCCCAGCTCATCGGTGCCGCCGCGACCCTCGTCGGACGTCGTCGCGGCCTGATCTCCGGCGCCGGCAAGTACCCGATGCTCGCCGTCGCCAACGTCGACCCCGAGCGCCTGCGCGCGATCGTCGCCGAGGTCTTCGAGGGCCAGGATGCCGAGCGCAGCGCCGTCGTCGCGATCCGCAACGCCCGGCGTCGTGTCGTGCTGTCGGGCCCGCCCGCCGCCCTCGAGCGCGTGCAGCAGCGCTGTGAGCAGATCTCCGCCGCGGAGACCCGCGAGCGTGAGGCCAAGAAGCGCGGTGGCGCCGTGTTCTCCCCGACCTTCGAGCCCGTCGCGGCCGAGGTCGGCTTCCATCACCCCGCCTTCGCGGATGCCGTGGAGCAGGTCGCCGACTGGGCCGCCCGCTGCGAGCTCGACGCCGAGCTCGCGCGCAGCCTGGCGCAGGCCATCCTCGTCGCCCCGATCGACTGGGTCGAGCAGGTCGACTCCGCCGTCGCGTCCGGTGCCTCGTGGATCCTCGACCTCGGCCCGGGGGAGCTCCTCACCCGCATGACCAGCTCGGGCCTGCGCGGTCAGGGCGTCGGCATCATCGCCGCCGCGACCCGCGGCGGTCAGCGCAACCTCCTCACCCCGGGCGCCGAGCCCGAGGTTCCGCGTGCCTGGTCGGAGTTCGCTCCGAAGCCGGTCGCGCTGCCCGACGGCCGCATCGCCGTCGAGACGGCCTTCACCCGCCTGACGGGCCGCTCGCCGATCCTGCTCGCGGGCATGACCCCCACGACCGTCGATCCGAAGATCGTCGCCGCGGCCGCGAACGCCGGACACTGGGCCGAGCTCGCCGGTGGCGGCCAGGTCACCGAGCAGATCTTCGCCGACCACGTCGCCGAGCTCACGGAGTTGCTCGAGCCGGGTCGCGCCGTCCAGTTCAACTCGATGTTCCTGGACCCCTACCTGTGGAAGCTGCACGTCGGCGGCAAGCGCCTCGTGCCCAAGGCCCGCGCGGCGGGTGCGCCCTTCGACGGTGTCGTCGTCACCGCCGGTATCCCGGAGCTCGACGAGGCCGTGCAGATCATCTCCGACCTGCGTGAGGCCGGCATCGAGCACGTTGCCTTCAAGCCGGGCACGGTCGCGCAGATCCGTTCGGTGATCCGCATCGCGAACGAGGTTCCGGACTACCCGGTCATCGCCCACATCGAGGGCGGTCGCGCGGGTGGTCACCACTCGTGGGAAGACCTCGACGACCTGCTCCTCGACACCTACGCCGAGCTGCGTACGCGCCCGAACCTGGTGCTGTGCGTCGGCGGTGGCATCGGTACGCCGGAGAAGGCGGCCGAGTACCTGACCGGTCGCTGGTCGACCGTCTACGGCTTCCCGGCCATGCCGCTCGACGGCATCCTCGTCGGCACCGCCGCGATGGCGACCCTCGAGGCCACGACGGCTCCCGAGGTCAAGCAGCTTCTCGCCGACACTCCCGGCACCCCCGACTGGGTCGCCGCCGGCACCGCGACCGGTGGTATGGCCTCCGGCCGCAGCCAGCTCGGTGCCGACATCCACGAGATCGACAACGCCGCATCGCGCACGGGTCGCCTGCTCGACGAGGTCGCCGGTGACGCCGACGCCGTGGCCGCGCGACGCGACGAGATCATCGAGGCCCTGAACGGAACGGCGAAGCCGTACTTCGGTGACCTCGACACCATGACCTACCTGCAGTGGCTCGAGCGCTACCTCGAGCTGGCCGTCGGCGCGGACAACGGCGCCGAGTTCGACTGCGGCACCGATCTCGCGGACGTCCTCGCCGAGGCGCACACCAGCCCGTGGCTGGACGTGTCGTGGCGTGAGCGTTTCCGCGACATGCTGCAGCGCGCCGAGGCACGCCTGCATCCCGTCTGCCGGGGCCCGATCCCGACGCTGTTCGACGACGACGCGGTGCTCGAGCGCCCGTACGCCGCGATCAAGTCGCTGCTCGCGCAGTACCCCGACGCGGGCGACGTCGTGCTGCACCCCGCCGACGTGCCGTTCTTCGTGTCGCTGTGCCGCACGCCCGGCAAGCCCGTGAACTTCGTTCCGGTCGTCGACCAGGATGTGCGTCGCTGGTGGCGTTCGGATTCGTTGTGGCAGGCCCACGATCCGCGGTACTCCGCCGACCAGGTCTGCGTCATCCCCGGCACCGTCGCCGTCGCCGGCATCACCCGCGTCGACGAGCCGGTCGGTGAACTCCTCGACCGTTTCGAGAAGGCCACGGCCGACGAGCTCGTCGCCGAGGGTGCGGAGCCGGTGGAGCTCGCTGCGCGTCGCCACCGCGACATCGCGCCGGGTCTGCTCGACGCCGTGCTGTCCTCGCCGGACGTCTCGTGGGCGGGTCGTCAGACCCGCAACCCGATCCACCGTCTCGGTGATCTGGACGAGTGGACCGTCGAGTCGGAGACCGCCGCCTCGCACGCCCCGACGGGTGCGACCCTGACGATCCTCGACGACGAGCACGTCGGCCTGCGGGTTCCGCTGGTGCGCGACAAGGCCGTCGAGATCCGCCTGACCGTGCCCGCCTCGGTCGTCTCCGGTGGCGCGCCCGTCGTCACCGAGGCCGACGCCGATGCGTCGATGTCCGCTCTGCTCGGTGTCGCCGCCGGTCAGGAACTGCCCGAGGTCAAGAAGGGCGCTGCCCGCATCACCCTGGGCTGGCTGCCGGAGAAGATCGCCGACCATGCCGGTGTCACCGGTTCGGGCCTGCCCGCGAACCTGACGCCGAGCGGCAACGGTGTGCCCGATGTGCTCGTCGGTGCCTGCTGGCCGGCCGTCTTCGCCGCACTCGGCGCCGCCCGCACCGAGACCGATCTCTCGGTCATCGAGGGCATGCTCGACCTGGTCCACCTGGACCACGCGATCGACGTGAAGAACGGTCTGCCCACCGATCCCGCCTTCCTGGGTGTCAAGGCCGAGGTCACCGGTGTCTCCGACACCGACCTGGGTCGTGTCGTCGAGGTCGACGTGGTCATCACCGCCGACAGCGGTGACGGCTCGGGCGACCGGGTGGTCGCCACCCTGGCCGAGCGGTTCGCGATCCGCGGCCGCACCGGCACCGCCGAGCTCGCCGATCCGGTCCGCGCCGGTGGCGCTCTCACCGAGGCCGTCACCGACACCCCGCGTCGCCGCCGCCGCGACGCCGTGATCGTCGCGCCGACCGACATGAGCGCCTTCGCGAAGGTCTCCGGCGACCACAACCCGATCCACACCTCCGACAACGCCGCGCTGCTCGCCGGTCTCGGAAGCCCGATCGTCCACGGCATGTGGCTGTCGGCCGCGGCCCAGCAGGTCGTCACCGCGATCGAGCAGGACGCGAAGCTGCCGGTCCGTCGCCTGACGGCGTGGACCACCCGCTTCCTGGGCATGGTCCGTCCGGGCGCGAGGATCGACGTGCGTGTCGACCGCATCGCCACCGACGGTGGCGCCGAGGTCGTCGAGGTCGGCTGCCGCGTCGACGGTGATCTGGTGATGGTCGCGACCGGCCGTATCGCCGCGCCGAAGACCGTCTACGCCTTCCCGGGCCAGGGCATCCAGCGTCCCGGCATGGGCCTCGACGCCCGTGCCCGCTCGAAGGCCGCCCGCGAGATCTGGGAGCGCGCCGACAAGCACACCCGCGAGGCTCTCGGCTTCTCGATCCTGGCCGTGGTCCGCGACAACCCGACGGTCCTCAAGGCCCGCGGCGTCACCCACAAGCACCCCGACGGCGTGCTGCACCTGACGCAGTTCACCCAGGTCGCGATGGCGACCCTCGGTGTCGCGCAGATCGCCGAGCTCAAGGAGGCCGGTGCGTTCGTCGACGACGCCTTCCTGGCCGGTCATTCGGTGGGCGAGTACAACGCGCTCGCCGCGGTCGCCGGTGTGCTGCCGCTCGAGGCCGTCCTCGAGGTCGTCTTCCAGCGCGGCTCCGCGATGCACGCCCTCGTGCCGCGCGACGAGCACGGCCGCTCGAACTACCGCATGGCCGCGATCCGGCCGTCGCAGTTCGGTGTGGACGACGCGGACCTGCAGGCCTTCGTCGCCGGTGTCGCCGAGGAGACCGGGGAATTCCTGGAGATCGTCAACCTCAACCTGCGCGGATCGCAGTATGCGATCGCCGGTACGGTCGCCGGCCTCGAAGCCCTCGAGTCCGTGATCGAGCGCAAGGTCGCCGAGTTCGGTGGCAAGCGCGCGTTCATCCTCGTCCCGGGCATCGACGTGCCGTTCCACTCGACCGTGCTGCGCGGCGGTGTCGACGACTTCCGTGAGCGCCTGCTCGCCCTGCTGCCGCAGGAGATCGACCCGGACATCCTCATCGGCCGGTACATCCCGAACCTCGTGCCCAAGCCGTTCGATCTGGGCCGCGAGTTCATCCAGGAGATCGCCGACCTGGTGCCGTCGCAGCCGCTCGCCGACGTCCTCGCGGACTTCGACAGCTGGTCGGCCAAGCCGGTCGAGCTCACCCGCGTGGTGCTCGCCGAGCTGCTGGCCTGGCAGTTCGCGTCGCCGGTGCGCTGGATCGAGACGCAGGACCTGCTGTTCGCCGACGAGGCCGACGGTGGTCTCGGTGTCGAGCGGTTCGTCGAGGTCGGTCTCGGTGGCGCGCCCACCGTCGCGAACCTCGCATCGCAGACGCTGAAGCTGCCCGGCCGCTTCGGTCAGCCCGTCGAGGTGCTCAACATCGAGCGCGAGGCGTCGGTCGTCTACTCGACCGACACCGATCCCGCCCCGGTCGAGGACGACGATCCCGCCGCACCGGCCACCGAGTCCGCTCCCGCCGCCGCTGCGGCCCCGGCACCCGCCGCGGCTCCCGCTGCGCCGGCCGGTGGCCCGACGCCGGACGACATCGCCTTCAAGGCCGCAGACGCCACCAAGGTGCTCATCGCACTGTGGACGAAGCTGCGCCCGGATCAGATCGGCCCCGCCGACACGATCGAGGCGTTGTGCGACGGCGTGTCCTCGCGCCGCAACCAGCTGCTCGTCGACCTCGGTTCCGAGCTCTCGCTCGGCGCGATCGACGGTGCCGCCGACGCCGACATGGGTGCCCTCGCCGGCACGGTCGACCGTCTCGCCCGCACCTACCGTCCCTTCGGCCCGGTGCTGTCGGACTCGATCAACGACCACCTGCGCAAGGTGTTCGGTCCGTCGGGCAAGCGTCCCGCCTACATCGCCGACCGCGTCACCAAGGTGTGGGGTCTGGGCGAGGGCTGGGCGTCGCACGTCACCGCCGAAGCTGCGCTCGGCAGCCGCGACGGTTCGTCCGTCCGCGGTGGTGACCTGGGCGGCCTGACCGACGGCGCCCTCGCGGATGCCGCTTCGGTCGACAAGCTGATCGACGCCGCCGTGCAGTCGGTGGCCTCGCGTCGCGGAATCGCCGTGTCGATGCCGTCCGCCGGTGGCGGCGGGGGAGCGACGGTCGACGCCGCTGCCCTCGGCGAGTTCGCCGAGCAGATCACCGGTCGCGACGGAGTGCTCGCCGGCGCTGCCCGCTTCGTGCTCGAGCAGCTCGGCCACACCGAGCAGGTCTCGGGTCTGGCAGACAAGGCCGACGACGAACTCGTCGACCTGGTCTCGGCGGAGCTCGGCTCCGATTGGCCGCGTCTGGTCGCTCCGGCCTTCGACGAGCGCAAGGCCGTCCTGATCGACGACCGCTGGGCCACCGCCCGTGAGGACCTGGCCCGTGTCTGGCTCGGCGAGCAGCTCGAGGTCGAGCGGTTCACCGGCGCCGGCCGGACCGTGGCCGCGCACGCCGAGTTCTGGGGCCGCAAGGCCACCGAGGCCGGTCGTACCGAGCTCGCGCAGACCTACGCCGCGATCGCCGGAACCGCCGTCGTCACCGAGGGTGCCGAGTACGCGGACGAGGTCGCCGTGGTCACCGGCGCCAGCAAGGGCGGTATCGGCGCAGCCGTCGCCGCGAAGCTGCTGGCCGGTGGTGCGACGGTCGTCGTGACCACGTCCTCGCTGAACGACAGCCGCCTGGGCTTCTACAAGGAGCTGTACGCACGTAACGCCCGCGCCGGCGCCGCTCTGTGGGTGGTTCCCGCGAACATGGCGTCCTACAGCGACGTCGATGCCCTGATCGAGTGGATCGGCACCGAGACCGTCGAGGTCGCCGGTGGCGCCAAGAAGCTCATCAAGGACGCGCTCACCCCGACGCTGCTCTTCCCGTTCGCCGCGCCGCGCGTGGCGGGCTCGCTCGCCGACGCCGGTGCGCGCGCCGAGATGGAGATGCGGGTGCTGCTGTGGTCGGTCGAGCGACTGATCGCCGGACTGTCGCAGATCGGGTACGACCGCGACGTCGACACCCACCTGCACGTCGTGCTGCCCGGTTCGCCGAACCGCGGCAAGTTCGGTGGCGACGGTGCCTACGGTGAGGCCAAGGCCGCACTCGACGCGATCATCAACCGCTGGAGCGCCGAGCGCACCTGGGCCGAGCGCGTCACCCTGGCCCACGCCCTCATCGGCTGGGTGCGTGGCACGGGCCTGATGGGCGGCAACGACCCGCTGGTCGAGGCCGTCGAGGCCGCCGGTGTCCGCACCTGGTCGACCGACGAGATGGCCGGCGAGCTGCTGAAGCTGGTCGGGCCGGAGGCCACGCGTCTCGCCGCCGAGGCTCCGCTCGTCGCGGACCTGACCGGTGGACTGTCCGAGGTGGACGTCGACCTGCCGGCGCTCGCGAAGCAGGCGCAGGACGCGGCCGACGCCGTCGAGGAGGACGAGGACGACACCGCGACCATCGCGGCGCTGCCCGAGCCTCCGCGCGCCGAGGCGCTGCCGACCCCCGAGTGGGGCACGGTCACCGCCGACCTCGCCGACACGGTCGTCATCGTCGGCGCCGGCGAGCTCGGCCCCTACGGTTCCGCTCGCACCCGCTTCGAGATGGAGGTCGACGAGGAACTGTCGGCCGCCGGTGTGCTCGAGCTGGCGTGGGTCACGGGGCTGATCGGCTGGGAGAACGATCCCAAGCCGGGCTTCTACGACACCGAGACCGGTGAGCTGGTGCCCGAGGCGGAGATCGCCGACCGCTACCACGACGCGGTGGTCGAGCGTTGCGGCATCCGCCGCTACGCCGACGACGGCGCGATGATCGACAACACGGCTCCGCTGCTCACCTCGGTCTTCCTCGACAAGGACCTGTCCTTCGTCGTCGGTTCCGAGGCCGAGGCTCGCGCGTTCGTCGACTCCGATCCGGAGAACACGGTCGCGTCGGTCGACGCCGAGTCGGGCGACTGGACGGTCACCCGCAAGGCCGGCACCGAGATCCGGGTGCCGCGCAAGGCGAAGCTGACCCGCACGGTCGGCGGCCAGATCCCGACCGGCTTCGACGTCACGAAGTGGGGCATCCCCGCCGACATGGCGGACTCGGTGGACCGGGTGGGTCTGTGGAACATCGTCAGCACGGTCGACGCCTTCCTCACCGGTGGCTTCACCCCGTCCGAGCTGCTCCGCTGGGTGCACCCGTCGATGGTCGCCAACACGCAGGGCACCGGCATGGGTGGCATGTCCTCGATGCGGTCGCTGTACATCGACACGCTGCTCGGCGAGTCGCGGGCGAACGACATCCTGCAGGAGGCCCTGCCGAACGTCATCGCCGCACACGTCGTCCAGTCGTACGTCGGTGGCTACGGCGCGATGGTGCACCCGGTCGCGGCGTGCGCCACGGCTGCGGTCTCCGTCGAGGAGGGCGTGGACAAGATCAAGCTCGGCAAGGCCGATCTGGTCGTCGCCGGTGGCTTCGACGATCTCGGTATCGAGGGCATCGTCGGCTTCGGTGACATGTCCGCGACCGCCAAGTCGGAGGACATGCAGGCCAAGGGCATCAGCGATCGTCGCTTCTCCCGCGCCAACGACCGTCGTCGCGGTGGCTTCGTCGAGTCGGCCGGTGGCGGCACCATCCTGCTCGCCCGCGGCGATGTCGCGCTCGAGATGGGCCTGCCGGTGCTCGGTGTGGTCGCCTGGGCCGGATCGTTCGCCGACGGTGTGCACACCTCGATTCCGGCGCCCGGCATCGGTGCGCTCGGTGCGGGTCGCGGTGGACGCGAGTCGGGTCTGGCGAAGGAACTGCGCAAGCTCGGTCTCACGGCCGACGACATCGCGGTGATCTCCAAGCACGACACCTCGACCGCCGCGAACGACCCGAACGAGGCCGAGCTGCACGAGCGTCTGGCCGCTGCGCTGGGCCGCAGCGAGGGCAACCCGATGTTCGTGGTCTCGCAGAAGTCGCTGACCGGTCACGCCAAGGGCGGCGCCGCTGCCTTCCAGCTGATCGGCCTGTGCCAGGTCCTCGCGCAGGGTGTGGTTCCGCCGAACCGCAGCCTCGACTGTGTCGACGAGAAGATGGCGGAGTTCGAGCACCTCGTGTGGCCGCGCACGCCGATCCGGTTCGGCGAGCAGCTTCCGCTCAAGGCGGGTCTGCTCACGAGCCTCGGTTTCGGGCACGTGTCGGGTCTGATCGCGGTGGTCCACCCGCAGGCGTTCGTCGAGGCGATCCCGGCCGAGCGCCGGGAGGCCTACCTGGCCAAGGCTGCCGAGCGCACCGTCGCCGGCAAGCGTCGCCTGGTGGACGCGATGACCGGTGGGGCCTCGCTCTACCAGCGGCCCGCGGATCGTCGCCTCGGCGGCGACAGCGTGCCGGCACCGGCCTCGCGTCAGCTCGAGGCGGACGTGCTGCTCTCGCCGGAGGCCCGCCTCGGTGAGGACGACGTGTACCGCTCCGGTCTGCCCGGCTGCAAGTAGTCGGCCGAGCAGGACGGACGAGTACCGGAATGGGAGTTGCGGGTGTCGGGTTCGACCTCGTGTCGGTGCCGGAGTTCGCGGAACAGCTGAGTCGTACGGGAACGACGATGCTGGCGAACTTCACGCCGGGCGAGCGTCGCGACGCGAACACCCGCAGCTCCGATCCCGCCCGTCACTTCGCCGCCCGGTGGGCGGCGAAGGAGGCGGTGATCAAGGCGTGGTCGGCGTCGCTGTTCGGGAGCCCCCCGGTCCTACCGGAGACGATCCATCAGCAGATCGAAGTGGTCTCGGACGCGTGGGGTCGCCCGAGCATCCGGCTGCACCGGCAGGTCGCCGAGAAGCTGACCGGCGTCCGGATCCATGTGTCGCTGACCCATGACGGTGACATGGCCGGCGCATTCGTCGTCCTCGACGAGGTCGACGACCGAAGTACGTAGTAGATGTGGGGACTCAGGCCGAGGGAGCGGGAGCTTCCTCGGCCTGATCCGTGTCGGCCTCCTGCAGATCGGCTCGCGCCGATTCCTCGCGGCGCTTGCGTCGCTTGGCCTGGGCACGTGAGTCCTGTTCGGCGATCTGCAGATAGGCGACCATGATGCGCTTGAGCTCCACGACGGCGTCGGCGTGGGTCTGGTCGTCCTGCACCGAGAAGTTGAGCATCGAGTACACGATGTGGACGAGCACCTCGGCCATGAGCTTGCGGCGCGGCCGCGGGGTGTCCGGGGTGAGCGGTGCCAGCATCCGCGCGACCTGCTCGGCGAACTCGCGTTCGTGGATGGCGCCGGTGGCCCGGGTGGACGGGGTGGACTGCATCGCGAGCCACACCTCGCGGCGGGACGGATCGGTGGTCCACAGTCCGGCGAGGTGGTCGACGAAGCTGTTGAGGAAGCGCAACCAGTCGACGGACGGGATCTTGCCGTTGAACTGGGCGAGTTCGCTCTGGACGCCGACGAGGTCCTGCCGGTTGAGCTCGCACACGATCACGTACTTGTTGGCGAAGAACTGGTAGAGCGTGCCGATGGGGACGTCGGCGCGGGACGCGACCTCCTCACAGGTGAACGACTCGAAGCCGACCTCGGTGAGCAGTTCACGCGAGGCGGCCAACAGGGCGTCGAACTTGCGGCGGCTCCGCTCCTGGGTGGGCCGCCGACGCGGCACGAGCTCCTGGGGCTCGGCCTGAACCTCGAGCGCCGGATCGATCCGGCGCGGGGCGCGGCGGCCGTTCGTTGCTGACTCCACGCGCCCAGGCTAGCCGGACGTCCGTGCTTTCCCGAATACTTGTTGTGAGTCAGAGTGTCACAAACCGGGCAGCCACAGGTCAGCGCGCGGTCCGCTGTCGGAACAGTGCTGTGGTGGCGACCAGGCCGATCGCGGTGAACGCCGCGCACCACCCGATCGCGACGATCGCGGACGACCCGATCCCGGTGCCGGTGAGCAGTCCCCGGACGGTCTCGATCACCGGGGTGACCGGCTGGTGTTCGGCGAAACCGCGCAGCCATCCGGGCATCGTCTCGGGCGGGACGAACGCGCTGCTCACGTAGGGGAGGAAGAGCAGTAGGAAGGTGAACCCGCTCGCGGCCTCGTCATTGCCCGCGAGCATCCCGAGCGCGGCCGAGACGGCGGAGATCGCCAGGACGAACAACGCGATGACACCCGTGGCGGCCACCCATTCGACGAGGTGGGCGTCGGGCCGGAATCCCATGAGTGCGGCCACCACGAACACAACGACGGTGCTGGCGAGATTGCGGACCAGGCTCGCGACGACGTGCGCGGTGAGCACGGCCGACCGGGCGATGGGCATGGACCTGAACCGGTCGACGATGCCGCGGTGCATGTCGGAGGCGACCGCGACGGCCGTCTGTGCCGCCCCGAAGGAGGCCGACAGCAGCACGATGCCGGGCACGACGTAGTTGAGATAGTCGGTGCCGGTGTCGATCGCGCCGCCGAAGACGTAGACGAACAACACGAGCAGCAGGACCGGCAGTGCGAGGCCCATGAGCAGTGCGTCGGGGCTGCGGAGCATCCGCCGCAGGTTCCGGCCGGTCACGGCGGCGTGGTCGCGCGCGGCGAAGCGGAGCGGGGTGGGGTGCGCGAGGAGTGTCATCGGACGACCTTCGTTTCGTCGGTGGAGCCGGTGAGGGTGAGGAAGACGTCGTCGAGGGTGGGGGAGTGCAGCCCGAACTTCTCGACGGGGACCGCCTCGGCGGCGAGGCGTTCGAGCAGGGTGGCGACGTGGGGCAGATCGCCGTCGGTGTGGACCTGCAGTGTCAGTGCTGCCCGGTCGATCTCGCCGTCGAGCACCGACGCGGCACGGGTGAGGTCGGCGTCGGTGGCGAAGCGCAGTTCGAGATAGCCGCCGCGCACCAGCGACTTGAGTTCGTCGGGTGTGCCCTCGGCGACGATCCGCCCGCCGTCGAGGACGGCGATGCGGTCGGCGAGCCGGTCGGCCTCCTCGAGGTACTGGGTGGTCAGGAAGATGGTGACGCCGTCGTCGGCGAGTTCGCGGATCGCCTCCCACATCACGAGGCGGCTGCGCGGGTCGAGCCCGGTCGTGGGTTCGTCGAGGAACAACACCTGCGGGGACGCGACGAGACTCATGGCGATGTCGAGGCGTCGCATCGTGCCGCCGGAGTACGTGCCGGCGCGACGGTCGGCGACGTGCGCGAGGTCGAAACGTTCGATCAGGTCACGGACGCGACCGGGAATCGCGGCCGACGGCAGGTGCGCGAGGCGCGCTGCGAGACGGAGGTTCTCCGTGCCGGTGAGGACGTCGTCGATCGCGGCGTACTGGCCGGTGAGTGCGATGTTCTCGCGCACGGCGTGGGCGCGGGCGGGGAGGGGCAGGCCGGCCACGGTGACGGTGCCCGCGTCGGGGCGCAACATGGTGGTCAGGATGCGGACGGTCGTGGACTTGCCGGCGCCGTTCGCGCCGAGCAGTGCGAAGACGGATCCGGTGTCGACCCGGAGGTCGACGCCGTCGAGAACGGTGGTCGGGCCGAACGACTTGCGTAGGCCCCGGACGTCGATGGCGGGAACGGGACGAGTCATGACATCTCCCTAACTGTGTATGCCATATACCGATGTGTATAGCGTACACAGTTTTAGGATGGCGGCAAGACCCGAAATCTGGAGGAGCATGAGCAGTCCCGAGCCCGGCGATCCGCTGCCGCAGAGTGTGCAGCTGGCATGGGGATTGAGCGATACCGGCACCCGGGGTCCGCGACGGGGACTCACGCTCGAGCAGGTCCTCGATGCGGCGATCGAGGTGGCGGGCGCCGAAGGGCTCGAAGCGCTCTCGATGAGCCGGGTGGCCAAGCAACTGGGTTTCACCACCATGTCGCTGTACCGCTACGTGAGCAACAAGGACCAGCTCGTCGAACTCGCGTGGGACCGCGCCATCGGGTCGCCCCCCGAGCTACCGGCCGGAGGCGACTGGCGGGAACGGCTCGAGGCATGGGCGATGGCCGAGTACCGGAGTCTGCGCGCGCACAAGTGGCTGACGCAGTACCCGATCCGCACGGCGCCGTACTATCCCAACAACCTGCTCTGGCTCGACGCGGGACTCGGCGCGCTGTCCGCCACCCCACTCGACGAGCCTGCGAAGGTGCAGGTGGTGACCATGATCTCGCTCTACGCCATCGGTCGCGCACGCTTCTCGTGGGAACTCGGAACCGATGTCGCGGACGACCCGTCCGACACCCCGGCGATGCTGCGGCGCATCCTCGATCCCGAGAAGTACCCCTCGGTGCTGGCGGCGGTCGAGGGCGGCGCGTTCGACCCCGACGGGAGCGATGCCGACGACGAGGCAGTATGGCACGAACAGGACTTCCGTTTCGGTCTCGAACGATTGCTGGACGGAATCGACGTACTCATCCGACGTGCGGAGGACGGATCATGACAGCGACAGACACCGACGCGACGCAGCGCATCCGCGAGCGGATCCGGGAGGCGATGCCGGCCGCGCGCGACGATCTCGCGCGGCTCGTCGCGTTCCGTTCCGTCGCGGATCCGCGCCAGTTCCCGGTGGAGGAATGCGTCGGTGCGGCGAACTGGGTGCGAGATGCCTTCACCGAGGCGGGAATCGAGAACGTCGAGACGATCGAGACGGTCGACGGCTCACTCGCCGTACTCGGACACACGCCCGCACCCGAGGGCGCCCCGACGGTTCTGCTCTACAGCCACTACGACGTTCAGCCGCCCGGCGACGAATCGCTCTGGCACAGCGAGCCCTTCACGCTCACCGAACGGGACGGCCGCTGGTACGGCCGCGGCGCCGCCGACTGCAAGGGCAACGTCGTCATGCACCTGCTGGCGCTGCGGGCGCTGTGTGCGGACGGCCCACTGCCCGTCGGTGTCCGCATCGTCATCGAGGGCTCGGAGGAGATGGGCGGCGCCGGACTCGACCACCTCGTCGCCGAACGACCCGAACTGTTCGACGCCGATCTCATCGTCATCGGCGACAGCGGCAACGCCGAGGTGGGCCGGCCCACCCTCACCACGACGCTGCGGGGAATCGCGAACGTCGACGTCCACATCGAGACACTGAAGGGCGAGATCCACTCCGGGATGTACGGGGGAGCGGCACCCGACGCGCTGGCCGCGCTGATCCATCTGCTCGGCACCCTGCGCGACGAGCGCGGCAACACCGTTGTCGACGGACTCGACTGCACCGCGACCTGGGACGGTGTGCCCTATCCCGAAGACCGTTTCCGCGCCGACGCGGGCGTGCTCGACGGTGTTTCGCTCCCCACCTCCGGAACCGTCGCCGACGCGGTGTGGGCGCGACCGGCACTGACCGTCCTCGGGATCGACGCCCCGCCCGTGGTCGGATCGGCCGCCGCGGTCGTGCCACGCGCGTCCGCACGCCTGAACCTGCGCGTGCCGCCCGGCATCGACGCCCGCACCGCCCAGGACGCGCTCGTCGCCCATCTCGAGGCCCACGTGCCGTGGGGAGCGCACCTGCGCATCGACCGCGACGTCCTCGGCGAACCCTTCCGGGCGGCGACGGACGGTCCGGGTTACGCCGCACTGCGCGCGGCGCTCGAGGCCGCCTACGGCCGGGAGGTCGGGACCGCCGGTCAGGGCGGATCGATCCCGCTGTGCACCGCGCTGCAACGCGCCGTGCCGCGGGCCGAGATCGCCCTGATCGGCGTCGAGGAACCGCGCTGCGTCATCCACGCGCCGAACGAGAGCGTCGACCCCACCGAGATCGAGAATCTCGCCGTGGCCGAGGCGCTGCTGCTGACCTCGCTGGCGCCGCGGTAACGCTGCCGGACGGGGCGCCGGGCGTCAGACGGACAGGTCGCGGCGCAGCTTCGCCACGTGCCCGGTCGCGCGGACGTTGTACTGCGCGACCTCGATCCTGCCGTCCTCGTCGACGAGGAAGGTCGAGCGGATGACGCCGGTGACGGTCTTGCCGTACATCTTCTTCTCGCCGAAGGCGCCCCACGCCTGGAGGGTGGTCTTCTCGGGATCCGACAGCAGCGGGAAGGTCAGCTGTTCGGCGTCGCGGAACTTCGCGAGCTTGGCCGGCTTGTCGGGCGAGATGCCGATCACCTCGAGGCCTGCCTCGTTCAGCTCGGCGAGACTGTCGCGGAAGTCGCACGCCTGCTTCGTGCATCCCGGGGTGCTCGCGGCGGGGTAGAAGTACACGATGACCTTGCGTCCGCGATAGTCCGACAGCGACACCTCGTTGCCGTCGGCATCGGGAAGGGTGAAATCGGGTGCGGGATCACCGGGGGCGAGTCTGCTGTTCTCGGTCATGGAGGCGACAGTAGTGGACCGTGCAGCCATTCCCGGCGCGCGTCCATTACCGTGGTCGCAGCACACTGCAGCGACCTTCTGGAGGACACGTGGCTAGGGACACCGAGGACATCGAGCGGGAGATCGAGAAGGCCCGCAATCAGCTCGCGAGCACACTCGACGAACTGAGCGTCCGCGCCAACCCGAAGAATCTGGTGGCGAGCACGAAGCAGACCATCCTCGCGAAGGTGAACCAGCCGCAGGTGAAGAAGTACGCGGCGATCGCGGCCGGCACGGTCGTCGGATTGCTGGTACTGCGCAGGATCATGCGCTGATCCCCGGCTGCACACAGGGCACCCACGCCGACCCGGCGTGGGTGTTCCTCGTTCCGGGGGGGTGGAACCGCCGCGAACGACGAAGGCCGGACACCGTTTCCGGTGTCCGGCCTTCGTGTTGTGCGCCATCAGGGACTCGAACCCCGAACCCGCTGATTAAGAGTCAGCTGCTCTGCCAATTGAGCTAATGGCGCGTGGCGATGGGTCTCCCGGTCGTCGCCGGGCGACGCGGAGGACGGTGTCACCGCCAGAACGAAGGCCGGACACTGGGTGTCCGGCCTTCGTGTTGTGCGCCATCAGGGACTCGAACCCCGAACCCGCTGATTAAGAGTCAGCTGCTCTGCCAATTGAGCTAATGGCGCTTGACGATCTGTTCCCGGGATGCCGTCCCAGCAACGAGAAGAACATTACACACCGTCGCGCGACGCGCCAAATCGGCTGGTCAGAATGTTTTCTGTAAGGTTGTGGATGTAACGGATCGGACGGTCGGAGCGATTGTCATTCGAACGTTACCGACGTACGGGGGAGTCGCGTCGGGTCGGCCGCAAGAGAGGCTGGCATCATCGTGTTCGGTGTTATGACGTGCGTTTTCGGTGCCTTGGGGGAGGCGGGATCGGAGTATGGAAGTGACGGAGTCGAGTGCGGGGAACCCCCGGGGTCGTCGGGTACGGGGAATCCTCGGAGTGATCGTCGTCGGCGTTGTTGCGTTCGTCACGGGATGCGCCGGCGGTTCGGGAACGGGCGCCGAAGAAGTGCCCATCGATTCCAATCCCGTGGCGGCGCTGATCAAGCCGACGGTGTCGTCGAGTGTCACCGACGGATCGGTCGGCTTCTCGCCGATCGACCCGGTGACGGTCTCGGTGGTCAACGGCAAGCTCGACTCGGTGACCCTACTCAACCCTGCAGGGGAGCCGGTGCAGGGCGAACTCGCCGACGACGGACTCACCTGGGTGAACACCGAACCGCTCGGCTACAACCGCTCCTACACGCTCGAGACCGTCGCGTACGGGCTCGGCGGCGCGACCACGTCGACGGCGGCCTTCACCACCTCGTCGCCGGCCAATCTCACCCAGCCCTACGTGTTGCCCGGTGAGGGTTCGATCGTGGGTATCGGCCAGCCGATCGCCGTGCAGTTCGACGAGAACATCCCGGATCGGCTCGCGGCCGAGGCGGCCATCACCGTCACCACGAACCCGCCCGTCGAGGGCGCCTTCTACTGGGTCAACAACCGCGAGGTGCGGTGGCGGCCGGAGAACTACTGGGTGCCCGGCACCGCCATCACGGTCGACGTGAACGTCTACGGCAAGGATCTCGGCGACGGTCTCTTCGGCCAGTCCGACGTCCACTCCTCCTTCACCATCGGCGATGCGGTGGTCATCACTGCGGACGATGCGACCAAGCAGGTCACCGTCAACCGCAACGGCGTCGACGTCATCACGATGCCGACCTCCTTCGGCAAGGATTCCTCGCCCACCCCGAACGGCGTCTACATCATCGGCGACCGGTTCGCGGACATGATCATGGACTCGTCCACCTACGGGGTCCCCGCCGACTCGGCGCAGGGCTACCGTACGCCGGTCGAGTGGGCCACGCGGATGTCCTACAGCGGCATCTTCTTCCACTCCGCGCCGTGGTCGCTCGGCGACCAGGGCGTGCGCAACGTCAGCCACGGTTGCCTGAACCTCAGCCCCGCCAACGCCAAGTGGATCTTCGACAACACCAAGCGCGGCGACATCGTCGTGGTCCGCAACACCGTGGGCGGCACCCTCTCCGGAACGGACGGACTCGGTGACTGGAACATCCCGTGGTCGACATGGAAGGCCGGCAACGCTGCGGCATGACGGGTGAAGGGGGATCGATGGCCGTTCGGGGGAGATGGTTGCGTGCTGCCTGCTGCGGTGCCGTGCTGCTCGCGGCGCTGACACCGGCAGGGGCTGCGGCCTCGCCGGTCGCATCGTCGACCCCACCGGCACCGGGTTCGGTGATCTCGCAACAGCCGCTGCCCGACGAACTGTCGCTGCCCGGTGCCGCCACCGCCACCAAGCTCGAGTACGCCACCGAGTGGCGGTCGGGGGAGCCGACCGTCGCCACGGGCGCGTTGTTCCTGCCCGAGGGTGATGCCCCCGAGGGTGGCTGGCCCGTCATCGCGTGGGCGCACGGCACGACCGGCGTGGGCGACGACTGCGCGCTCACGACCCGCACGCCGCGTTCCGATCTCGAGCGGACCTATCTGCAGCACTGGCTCGATTCCGGGTACGCGGTCGTCTCCGCCGACTTCCCGGGTCTGGGCTCCGAGGGTCTCCACCGCTATCTCGACGGCCCCAGCGCCGCGAACAGCATCGTCGACATCGTCCGGGCCGCCCGCGACGGTGGGGCGCCGCTGTCGGAGCGCTGGATCGTGATGGGGCAGTCGCAGGGAGGACACGCGGCGCTGCACACCGCCGCGATCGCGACCTCCCGCGCTCCCGAACTCGACTTCCGCGGAACGGTCGCGACGGGTGCCCCGGCGAACCTCGAACGGGCCTTCACGATCGGCGTCCCGGGCTTCCCCGATCCGGGACTGTGGGGCCTCGTCAGCTTCAGCGGGTACATCTTCGCAGGGTTGCGCGACGCCTACCCCGAGGCCGACGTCGAGGGCTACCTGACCCCGACCGGCCGTGAGGTCGTCGATCGGGCCGAGGAGCTCTGCTACGACGATCTCGAGGAATCGGTGCGCGACATCCCCGTCGGGGAGCTGCTCGCGCGCCCGCTGGCCGAGGGGCCGATGCCGGCGCTGCTGGCCGACTATCTCGCCGCCCCGGCGGACGGCTACGACCGGCCGGTCTTCCTCGCGCACGGCATCCACGACGTGATGGTTCCGCTGCCGTTGTCCGCAGCGCTCGCCGCCGACATGAAGGCCGCAGGGGCAGACGTCGACTACCGCGTCTACGTGGCCGGGCACTACACAACGGTCGAGCGCTCCCGGGCCGACGTCGACGCGTTCGTGACGCGCTCGTTCGAATAGACCGGCCTTCGCGCCCCGAACCGGGCCTTGCGCGCGCTGCAGCGGCGGCGAACCCCGGTTCAGCGCGCGAGGAGCCTTGCGCGTGAGGAGCCCTGCGTGTGAGGAACCGCTGTGCGTGAGAATTCTTCCGGGAACGAGAGAGCCCCCGATCGGAAATCCGATCGGGGGCTCTCTTCGGGGTGAGTGACGGGACTCGAACCCGCGACAGCCAGGATCACAACCTGGTGCTCTACCAACTGAACTACACTCACCATCGCATTCGCCGGCAACCTCTCGGTCGCTTGCGCCTGCGGTACAGATACTAGCCTGACGAAGACGAAAAAGACGAATCGGCTGGTCAGGCCGGTCCCAGGTCCTTCACGACGGCTGCAAGATCGGCCGGAGTGGGGCCGGGAGGTGCCACGAAGGCCGTGCGCCGGTAGTAACGCAGTTCGCGGATCGACTCCTTGATGTCCGCGAGTGCCCGGTGCGACAGGCCCTTCTCCGGCTGACCGAAGTAGATGCGCGGATACCAGCGCCGGCACAGCTCCTTGATCGAGCTGACGTCCACCATGCGGTAGTGCAGGTAGTTGTCGAGCTCGGGCATGTCGCGGGTGATGAACGCGCGGTCGGTCGCGATGGAGTTGCCGGCCAGCGGCGCCGTGCCCGC
The DNA here is from genome assembly GCF_035918275.1 of Rhodococcus sp. PD04. NCBI lineage: Bacteria > Bacillati > Actinomycetota > Actinomycetes > Mycobacteriales > Nocardiaceae > Rhodococcus > Rhodococcus sp. PD04. The sequence continues at coordinate 1,899,041 of NZ_CP142143.1, forward strand.
CTCGGTGACGTGCTCGCGGATGTACGCGAGGACCTGTTTCTCTGCTTCGGCGAGGCTGACCGTCGAGCGGCGCACCTCTTCGGTGAGGCCGGACCGCTCGTGCATCTGCTGCACGACCTCCGGCATGTCGGCGAGGGCGTCGTCATCGGCGTGGATCACGATGTCCACGCCCTCGCCGAGCACGTTGAGATCACTGTCGGTGACCAGAGCCGCGATCTCGATCAGTTTGTCGCTGCCGAGACGCAGCCCCGTCATCTCACAGTCGATCCATACGAGTTTGTCCTGCACGACAGACAGACTATCCATCGACGCCGCACCCACGAGGCGCGGCGTCGACGGTCCGGGACGAAATGTGCACCGTCATGCCTTCACGGCGACGGTGCGCGGCGCGGCCGGGCGGGTGGGACGACGTGCCGCCGGGGTGTGCTGCCGGTCGAGGGTCCGGCCCTCTGTGCTCACTTCGGTGGCGGTGGACCCGCGCTCCGCGGCCGCGTCCGGAGCGGTGAAGTCGTGCCGCAGGAAGGACTCGGGGGAGTCGTCGAGGATCTCCATCCACGGTGCCGGCAGCGGCGGAGCGACGGTGCCGGTGAGCGTCGAGGGGTAACTGTTGTTGCGGTAGCCCATGATGTCGCGCTTCTTGTCCTGTTTCCACTGCTTGAACACCTCCCCCTGGCGTTCGACGTGGAACTCGGGGTAATCGGTGCGGTCGACGAGATCGCGGATGTACGCGGCCTGGAAGTCGATTTCCTCCACCGGCGACGACAGCTTCTCCTCACGTGCCCGCCAGTGGTCGATGTCCTGCTCGCGGGTGTCGCAGTCGGGCAGGTCGACACGGCCGAGCATGAAGTCGCGTGCGTACCAGGCCTGGGCGTCGAACATGTTGAACGTGAAGTACTGGTCCTGCGCACCGAGGTACATCAGCTTCGGGTTGCGCTGGAAGAAGATGCCCTTGTAGATGTCGCGCGGGTAGAGCCGGTTGTTGGTGCGCAGTGCGAGTTCGTCGGGCAGGAACGGGTAGTGGTGCTTGTACCCCGTGCACAGCACGATGGCGTCGACCTCGCGGGTGCTGCCGTCACGGAAGTGGGCGACCTTGCCGTCGACATGGGTGAGCAACGGCACCTCGGAGAACTGCTCGGGCCAGTCGTGACCCATCGGTGCGCTGCGGTAGCTGAAGGTGACCTGTTCGGCGCCGTACTTGATGCACTGCGTTCCGATGTCCTCGGCCGAGTAGCTGCTGCCGACGAGCAGCAGTCGCTTGCCGGTGAACTCGCGGGCGTCACGGAAGTCGTGGGCGTGCAACACACGTCCGGGGAACCGGTCGAGACCGTCGAAGTGGGGGACCTGCGGGGTGGAGAAGTGTCCGGTGGCGACGACGACGTGGTCGAACTCGTCGGACTCCAGCGCGCCCCGGTCGTGGTTCATCACCGTCACGGTGAACTTCTGCGTCTCGTCGGACCACTCGACCCACCGCACTGCAGTGTTGAACCGGATGTACTTGCGCACGTCGCTCTTCTCGACGCGACCCATGATGTAGTCGAGCAGGACGGCGCGCGGCGGGTACGACGGGATGGGGCGTCCGAAGTGCTCCTCGAAGGAGTAGTCGGCGAATTCGAGGCATTCCTTCGGGCCATTGGACCACAGGTAGCGGTACATGCTCCCGTGGACGGGCTCACCGTGCTCGTCGAGTCCCGTGCGCCAGGTGTAGTTCCACATTCCTCCCCAATCGGGCTGCTTCTCGTAGCAGACGATGTCGGGGATCTGCTCCAGACCGGCCTTTCGGGCTGCTTCGAAAGCACGCAGCTGTGCGAGTCCACTGGGACCTGCTCCGAGAATGGCGATCTTGGGCGTCAATGTGTTTCTCCTGTGTTCGTGGAATATGTCGCGTAGTTCGTTGCTAGCACACGTCGTTGTTTTTGCGAACGATCCTCACGTCGTCGACGGCACAGATTCTCGTAGGGAACGTGCAGGTCAATGCGGTGTACCAGCCGGGAAACCTTGCCGCTGCTGTTGTGAGCGGAATCACTGTAATGCGACAATTCTGGCATCCGATAAGAATGGTTCTTCCGTGGGTTCGACGGCCCGGTACCGTCGCGGTGGGCGAGGTCGAGGCCGGAGGGGGCGAGCATGACCGACAAGCCGGAGATCACCGCCGCGACCATCGCGGCCGGGTACGAAGTGATCGGCGAGGCGCTGGAACTGGGCGCCGTCGTGCTCGACGGCGTCGCCGATCCCGACGCGCCGGTGCGCATCCCGCTCGCCACTCTGAATCGTCACGCGCTGGTCGCCGGTGCGACCGGCACGGGCAAGACCAAGACGCTGCAGGTCATGGCGGAACAACTGTCGGCGGCGGGGGTGCCGGTGGTGATGGCCGACGTGAAGTCCGACCTGTCGGGCCTGTCGGCCGCCGGCGAGCCCGACGATGCGGTGCTCAACCGCGCGGCCGACACCGGCGACGAGGACTGGACGCCCACGGGGCATCCCGTGGCCTTCTACTCGCTCGGTACCGACGGGGTCGGTATCCCCGTCCGCGCCACCGTCACCTCGTTCGGGCCGATCCTGCTCTCGAAGGTGCTGGGGCTCAACGCCACTCAGGAGTCCACTCTCGCGTTGATCTTCCACTGGGCCGACCGCCACGGCCTGCCGCTGCTCGATCTCGCCGACCTGCGGCAGGTGATCCGGCACCTGACGAGCGACGAAGGGCGCGACGCACTCGCCGATCTCGGCGCCGTGTCGCCCGCGACCGCCGGCGTCATCCTCCGCGCGGTCGTCAACCTCGAGAACGCGGGTGGGGACGGATTCTTCGGCGAACCCGAACTGGAGGTCGAGGACCTACTGCGGGTGATCGACGGTCAGGGCACGATCAACCTGTTCGAGTTCGGCGACGAGGCCACCCGACCAGCGCTGTTCTCGACATTCCTGATGTGGTTGCTCGCCGACCTGTTCCAGTCGCTACCGGAGGTCGGCGACGTCGACACACCGCGGCTCGTGTTCTTCTTCGACGAGGCGCACCTGCTCTTCACCGATGCGTCGAAGGCGTTCCTGCAACAGATCGAACAGACCGTGAAGCTCATCCGGTCCACGGGCGTCGGTGTGGTCTTCTGTACGCAGTCGCCCACCGACATCCCCCGGAGCGTGCTCTCACAACTGGGAGCGCGGATCCAGCACGCATTGCGCGCCTTCACCCCCGAGGACGAGGCGGCGCTCGCGAAGGTCGTGCGTACCTTCCCGAAGACCGACGCCTACGACCTCGCCGACGCTCTGACCGGTTTGGGGACCGGGGAAGCGATCGTGACGGTCCTGTCCGAGCTGGGCGCCCCCACACCGGTCGCCTGGACGCGTCTGCGACCGCCGCGCTCGCTGATGGGCACAGTGGGGGAGAGCGCGATGCGTGCGTCGGCGCAAGCGAACCCGCTCTACGGGAAGTACGGCCGCACCATCGACCGGGAATCGGCCTACGAGAAGCTCACCGCGTCGGTGGTCGGGGCCACCGACGTCGAACCGATCCCGGACATGCCGTCGCAGGCGCCGGACGATGCCGGGGCGTCGGTCGTGGAGCAGGTGCTCGGCAGCGAAGCCGTGCGCAGCTTCATCCGCTCGGCGGCGTCCGCGGCCGGCCGGGAGATCGGCCGGAGCCTCTTCGGCACAGGACGCCGCCGAAGGCGGTGAAGGAACGATTCGTTGGGCGGTCGCCCGTCAGCTGCCGCCGAGCTTCTTGTAGAACGCGCCGGCGATCGGGGCCGAGATGGACCGCGGCGAGAACTGACCGGCAGCCGACATGGCCTTGCTGATCACACCGGGCACGATGCGCATCCGGTTCGCAGCGAGCGCGTCGAGCGACACCTTCGCGGTGTGTTCGCTCGAGATCCACAGGAAGTCCGGGACCAGCTTGTCGACGATCGACGCCTCGGCCGGGTCGGGTTCCTCGGTGCGCACCGGGCCGGGGGCGAGCAGCGTGATGTGCACGTCGGTGCCCTTGAGCTCACCGCGCAGGGACTCGGAGAAGGTGTTGACGAACGCCTTCGTCGCGGCGTAGGTGGCGTTGTTCGGGATCGGCATGTTGCCTGCGGCCGAACCCACCATGAGGATCGCGCCGGAGTTCCGCTCGACCATCTGCGGCAGCACCGCGAGGGTGAGGTCGTGGACGGCGACGGCGTTGAGCTCGACCTGTGCCCGCTCGTAGGCCGCGTCGAGCTCGGCGACCGCGCCGAAGGTGGCGATACCGGCATTGTTGCACAGGATGCTGATGCGCCGACGTCCGAGTTCGTCGACGAGCGGCGTCCGTGCGTCGCGGTCGGACAGATCGCAGGCGCGCACCTCGACGGTCACGCCGTGCTTCGCGCGCAGGGTCTCGGCGAGGGCCTCCATCACCTCTCCGCGACGGGCGACCAGGATCAGCGAGTGGCCGCGGGCGGCGAGTTCGGTTGCGAGGGCCTCGCCGATGCCGGAGGACGCTCCGGTGACGACGGCACGGGCATCGGGATGGGGATTCGGCAGAGTCACAGTGGGTCAGCGTAGCGGCAGGCTCGGGAGCGGCGACCGGGCCCGCCCCGGCCATGGGGCCGAGTCGTTCGGTGCCGCGCGACGGAGTCGTTCCATGCCACCGCAGCTCCGGAAGCCTAGGCTCCGGGGCATGAATGCGTTCACGGACACGGCGAGCGGGGCCGGGGAGGCCACGACACGTCGTCAGGTCGTCTCGTGGGGTCTGTGGGACTGGGGTTCCGCGGCGTTCAACGCCGTGATCCTGACGTTCGTGTTCTCCGTCTATCTCACCGACGCGGTCGGCGACGACCTGCCGGGTGGGATCTCGGCGAGCACCTGGCTCGGATGGTCGCTCGGCATCGCCGGGTTCGTCATCGCCGTGACCGCCCCGGTGTCGGGTCAGCGGTACGACGCGGCCGGGCGACGGAAGTGGTCGCTGGGCATTCTCACCGCGGTCACCGTCGCGGCGATGGCTGCGATGTACTTCGTGCGCGACGACTACCACTATCTGTGGCTCGGCCTGGTCCTGCTCGGCGTGACGTCCGTGATGGCCGAGCTCGCGCAGGTGCCGTACAACTCGATGCTGCGTCAGGTGTCGACGCCGGACGACATCGGCCGGGTCTCGGGTTTCGGTTGGGCGATGGGCTACTTCGGCGGCATCGTGCTTCTGCTGCTGTGCTACACCGGGTTCATCGCCGGTGACGGCGACACCCGCGGTTTCCTCGGGGTGCCCACCGAGGACGGCACCAACATCCGGCTCGTCGCGCTGTTCGCGGCCGTGTGGTTCGCGGTGTTCGCCGTGCCCGTGCTCCTCGCCGTCCCGGAGAAGCCGGTCGCGCGTGGCGACGTCGCCCGCCGCGCCGGTTTCGTCGAGTCGTACCGCGTGCTGTGGCGCGACCTGACGGAGTTGTGGCGAGCGGATCGTCGCACCATCTGGTATCTCGGGGCGTCGGCGTTGTTCCGGGACGGTCTCGCCGGTGTCTTCACCTTCGGCGCGGTCCTCGCCGTCACGGTCTACGGGATCGGAGCGGGCGACGTGCTGATCTTCGGTGTCGCCGCGAACGTCGTCTCCGCGGTGGGCGCACTGGTGGCCGGACGCGTCGACGACCGGGTCGGGCCCAAGGCGGTCATCGTGGGCTCGCTGGTCGCCATGATCGCGACCGGCATCGTCCTGCTCGTGGTCTCGGGTCCCACGATGTTCTGGATCTTCGGTCTGGTGCTGTGCCTGTTCGTCGGCCCCGCCCAGTCGTCGGCGCGCACCTTCCTGGCGCGACTGACCCCGCCGGGACGGGAGGGACAGATGTTCGGTCTCTACGCGACGACGGGACGCGCGGTGTCGTTCCTGGCGCCGACGCTGTTCGGGTTCTTCGCGTGGTGGTTCGGCACCGACCGCGCGGGCATCGTGGGATTGCTGATCGTGCTCGGCGCGGGCCTGGTGGCGCTGCTCGCAGTGCGGGCTCCCGAGGCGTCCGCGACGGCGTGAACCGGCTCAGTCGGTGATCGTGGCGAGCACCTGGTCGGCGGCGTTGCGGTGCCCGGCCGCGTTCGGATGCAGCGGGATCGATCCGGCGGTCGGCTGCAGGCCGGCCATCCACCGGGTCTCCGGGTCGGCGCACGCGTCGTGGTCGCGGGTCGAATCGCGCAGGTCGACGTAGTCCACGTCCGCGGCCTCGGCCTGCTCGCGCATGACGGTGTTCAACCGGTCGATCTTCTCCTGCAGGTAGGTCGCGTCGTCGGGCCAGATCCGCTGTTCGGGGAAGCACCCGCCGTCGCGGATCCCGGTGGGGTAGCCGACGAGCACGATGCGTGCCTCCGGGGAACGGCGGCGGATCTCGTCGATCACCGTGGTGTAGACGGGAGCGAAGGTGTCGATGGCGGCATCGATGCGGTCGGTGCCGTCCGGGGCGTTCGTGATCGCGCACGAGGTGCCCTGGGGCGGCGCGGCGAGATTGACGCATCCCAGCGCCAGCTGGACGAGACCGATGTCGTTGCCGCCGATACCCACGGTGACGAGTTCGGTGTCGGGGCGCAGTGCGTCGTACTGCGGTGGCACCGTCGCGCCCCGGAAGGTGGTCTGCGGCATCGCGAAGTCGAGGGAGGTGGCGGCACCGCACGACGCGTCGACGAAGTCCTCGATGCCGAGATCTGTCGCGACGAGGGTGGGGTAGTTGCTCGCCGACCGCCCGCACGGATCGCCTTCGGTCTGCGGGGGGATTCCGGGTCCGGAGGTGAACGAATCTCCCAGGGCGACGTACGACGCGTAGTCTGCGGCCGCTTCCGGCTCCTGTGTGTCGGCGCAGGCGACCGTGCCCACGGTCGCGAACGCGATTGCGGCGCAGGCGATGACACCCGACCGTCGGAGGAGTCTCGGCATCGTCACAGTGGACCTCGCAATTCGGGGAGAAGATGTTTCCGAGGCTACAGGTGTGCCGGTGACGCGGGCGGGCGCCGAACACGGACCGCTCGGGTCGGCCGGGCACCGACCGCTGCGATCATGCCTTGAAATAGACGATCTGGTGCGAGGTCGCGAGCAGGATGCCGTCGCGTCCCCACAGATGTGCGCTCTGGTCGAAGAAGCCCTGTTCGAAACGATTCGCACGTGCGGTCGCGAGCACGGGACTGTCGGATTGCGCGGCAACGGTCTCCGGGTCCGCGTGGAAGTAGACGGTCATCGAGACCGTGCCGGCAGGCAGCACTCGACCCAGACGTAGGAAGGCGCGGGGATAGAAGATGTCGCACATCGCGGTGAGCGAGGCGAAGTCGAGCGGACGCGACGGGACGTCGCGGACCCACAGTGTCGACGTGGAGTCGGCGACCTCCGCGCTGCCCTCCTCGGGAACGGCTCCCGCGGCGTACCTCATCTCGTAGTTGCGTGCCCACGCGATGTAGTCGGGCAGAGGTGTCGGCTCGAGCGAGTCGGGTGCCGGGGCGGTCGGTGCCTGCAGTTCGGTCGACGACCAGGTGGGGCGACGAAGACCGAAGACGGCTGTCGCCGTGGTGGTGACCTCACCGCCCTGCGACAGCTCGATCGACCAGTGCTGGGTGGTCCGATTCGTGCGCACCGGGCGCACCGCGATGTCGAACGGGCCGTCGGCGATGGGGCCGGCGTAGTTGACGGTCAGGGACAGCGGCATGCCGAGGACATCCGGGTGTCGTTCGACCGCGCGGAGGAGGGTCGCGGCGGTGATACCGCCGAACGGGCCGACCATGTTCGCGTAGGCGGGGTGCGTGTGCCCTTCGGTGTGATCGTCCCGGACCTCGAACAGGTCGACGGCAGCGTCGAAGACGTGAGTGGTCACCGAGACGTCGGTCATGGCAGGGTCTCCTCGGAAAATGGTGTCGCGCAAGATCGGATCCGTACGACAACATACATAGAATATGGGGGACAACCACCACTGCCGGAGGAACGGGTGAGCGCTGCAGAACGACGGGACGGACCGCGCGCGGCGATGATCGCCAGCGCGATCGCGCTGATGAGCGAACGAGGGGTCGCGGCCACGTCGTTCCGGGACGTCCTCGAACACAGCGGTGCGCCGCGCGGTTCCATCTACCACCACTTTCCCGGCGGCAAGGCGCAACTCGTCGAAGAGGCCACGGACCAGGCCGCGAGCCGGATCGAGCGGTCGCTGACGGCGAAGGTCGACGGTCTCGGTGTGGTGGACACGGTGCGCGCCGTCGTCGACCTGTGGCGTGAGGGTCTCGTGGCCACCGACTATGTCGCGGGATGCCCGGTGGTGGCCGCCGGTCTCGGGACCGAACCGCGGGCGCGCGCACGGGCCGGGGAGGCCTTCGACACCTTCGTCGACGTCGTCGCGCGGTCCCTGGTGGCCGACGGCGTCGGCGCGGAGCGTGCGCGGTCGTTGGCGAACCTGGTCATCGCCGCACTGGAGGGCGCACTGGTCGTGGCCCAGGCGCAGCGCAGCCCGGCTCCGCTCGATGCGGTCGTCGCCGAACTCGAAGTGCTGCTCGCCCCGGTCGTGGGCTGACGGAAGCCGCGGTGGGCGGGCTCTCAGCCGTTCCGCCGCCGCGTGACGGCGTTCGCGATCTCGTCCGGCGCCTCCTCCGGGATCCAGTGCGAGACGTCGGGCAGGACCACGAAGTCGTACTCGGCGTCGACGAATTCGCCACACCGTTCGGCGCCGGCGCGGCCGATCGCCATGTCGGCGGTGCTCCAGATGTAGGTCGTCGGGACGCGGACCGGGGGAGTCGAATCGAGATCCCGTGTCATGGCGCGATACCAGTTCAGGGCAGCGGTCAGAGCGCCCGGCGCGGACATGGCGGCGACGTAGTGGTCGACCGAGTCGTGGTCGACGGCAGAGGTGAACATCGCCCGCAGGCGCCGCGCGTCGTCGGCGAGGAGGAGCTCCTCCGCCTTGCCCTCCTGGCGGAACAGGCCGATGTAGGAGGAGCGCTCGCGCTGGTCGGCGTCCTCCCGCAACGCCCAGCCGTAGGCAGCAAGGTGGGGGACCGAGACCGCGGTCAACGCCGAGACGCGGTCGGGATTGTGCGCGGCGAAGTACCACGCCACAGCGGCGCCCCAGTCGTGCCCGACGAGGTGGACGCGATCGAGCCCGAACTCGTCGAGCAGGCCGAGGACATCACCGGCGAGCGCCGGCACCCCGTAGTGCTCGACACCGGTCGGCCGGGCACCGGGGGAGTATCCGCGCTGGTCGGGGGCGATCACGCGGAAACCGCGCTCGACGAGCAGTCGCGCCACCGGCGTCCAGCTGCGTGATGTCTCGGGGAAGCCGTGCAGGAGCACGACGGGCGTGCCGTCCCTCGGACCCGCCACGCGCACGTCGAAGGTCAGGTCGTCGTAGGTGGCGGGTTCGGTCGATGCCATGGGAACCACGTTACGGAAGGGGAGTGTCTGCGACAGGATTTCCCGTCCACCTCGGCGAACCGGCGTCGCGCCGGCCTGTCACCGGTCGCCGGACGTCCGTCGCGGCCGCCATGCCGCCGCACCCAGCAGGATCAGACGCATCTGTTTCTCCGCGCGGGTGACGACCTCCGCCTCCTGCGCGCTGCCGGGACGTTCGACGGCGAGCAGGTCGAGGACGAAATCGAGCATCGCGGTCACCAGCAGGTCGGCGGCCATCTCGAGATCGTCGAAATCCCAGTCCTCGAGGCCCGGGGAGCGACCCAGGTCGGCGGCGAGCTCGCTGGTCAGCAGGCGCAGCTCGACGGAGATCGCGGCGGCCACCTCGGGAACGCCGCCGTGGCGTTCGCGTGCCAGGAACCGGAAGGCAGCCTTGTGAGCCCGTACCTGCTGGACCAGCACGTCGAGCGATTGCCGCGCCCCTGCCGGGCCGGGTGTTCGACGCGCGTCGCGCAGCAGGCGCCGCAGCACCCGCATCGTGTCGGCGGCGAGAGTGACACCGAGCTCGTCCATGGACGAGAAGTGCCGGTAGAACGCGGTGGGCACGATGCCCGCGCTGCGGGCCACCTCCCGCAGGCTCACCCCGCCGAGTCCCCGGTCGGCGGACAGTTCGAGGGCGGCGTCGAGAAGCGCCTGTCGTGTGCGTTCCTTGCGTTCGGCGCGTGTGGTCGGCGGAGGTACGGAAGCGGTGGACACCCCCCGAGTCTAGGCACGACGTTCCGGGTGGGGGCCGGGCATCTGTGTCGGCGGTCACATCGGGGTTGACAGGCAGGTGTGTCCGGCTGTCACACTGATTTCAGTGCACATTCGTTCACTGAGCACGCAGAGGTCTACCGAAAGGCGGACAGACATGATCGTGCGCGACCGTCCGACACCCGTCCCGCGCTCGGGTTCGTTGCGAAAACTACTGGTAGGGGCACTCGGAATGCTGTCCTACCCGCATCACCCGGACCGCTACCTGGAACTCGCCGACCCGCTTCTTGTCACGTCGGCGAACTATGCCCGGATTACAGATGTGGACCGAAGTGCCACCGACTCGCTCACGATCACGGTGCGCCCCGCGCAGCCGTGCCGACCCCTACCCGGGCAGTACGTGACCGTGTCGGTGCGTGTCGACGGTGTGCGGCACACGCGCTGCTACTCGCCGACGCTCGTCGAAGCGGAGTCGAAGCGCCCGCCCGACCTGCGGTTCACCATCGGCAGGCATCCCGAGGGCACCGTCTCGCGCCACCTCCACGACCACGCGGAGGTCGGCGACGTCGTCGAACTCGGTCCTCCTGCAGGCGAGTTCGTGCTGCCGAGCCCTCGGCCTCGACGCCTGCTGTTCGTCGCCGCGGGTTCCGGCCTGACGCCCGTGCTGTCCATGCTCTCCGGTCTGGTCGCCGAGGGGTACGACGGGTCCGCGGTCCTGCTCTACTACACGCGTACGCCCGGGCACGTTCCGCGTCGCGCCGAACTCGACGCTCTCGCCGACCGGCCCAATGTCGAGATCGTCCACGCCCACACCCGCTCCGACGACGGGATGTTGCAGGGGCGGTTCGACCGCAGCCACCTCGCGGCCGTCGCGCCCTGGTACGCCGACACGCCCACCTTCGTGTGCGGTCCGGCCGAGATGGTCGCGAGCATCCGCGAGGTCTACGCCGAACGGGGCGCCGAGACGATGGTGAACACCGAGGAATTCGTCCTCGCACCACCGGTCGTGTCGACGGACGATGCCGGCGGCGAGATCTCCTTCGCCGAATCCGGCGTCGTTGCCGAGAACACCGGGTCGACGCTGCTCGAACAGGCCGAAGCGGCCGGTCTCACGCCCGAACACGGATGCCGCATGGGCATCTGCCACAGCTGCACCGCCGTCCGGCTGTCGGGGTGCACGCGCGACGTGCGTACCGGCGACGTCGATTCGGAGCCGGGCCGCCGCATCCAGATCTGTGTCAACGCCCCGGTCGGCGACGTCGCCGTCGAACTCTGAACCGGCCGTCCGGCGACACCACCGAAACCATTGGAGGACATCATGTTCGGATTGTCCCTACCCACCGTTCCCTTTCTGCCCTTCCTGTCCGGCCGCAGTTCTTCGGCCGAGAACGAACCGCTCGTCCTCGACTGCGACAGTGTCGAGGAGATCGGCCGTGAACTCGACGCACTGCGGGAGCAGACGCTCGCATCCCTCGGTGACGAGGACCGCGAGTATCTCTACCGGATCATCAAGGCACAGCGCGGATTCGAGATCGCCGGCCGCGGTCTGCTCTTCGTCGGATTCCTCCCGCCCGCATGGGTCGCCGGTGTGGCGGCGCTGAGTGTGTCGAAGATCCTCGACAACATGGAGATCGGGCACAACGTGATGCACGGTCAGTACGACTGGATGCGCGAACCGTCGCTGAATTCCCGTGTCTTCGAATGGGACACGGTGTGCCCGTCGGACCAGTGGCGGCACTCGCACAACTACGTGCACCACACCTATACCAACATCCTCGGTCAGGATCGTGACATCGGATACGGGATCCTGCGCATGGACCCTGCCCAGAAGTGGCATCCCTACTATCTCGGCAACCCGGTCTACGCGACCGCACTCATGTTCCTGTTCGAGTGGGGCGTGATGATGCACGACGCCGAGGTCGACCGGATCGTCGCAGGCAAGCGGTCGTGGCGCGACGTGATCCCGATCTCGAAGGGCTGGTGGCACAAGGCCGGCCGTCAGGTGGTCAAGGACTACATCGCGTTCCCGCTGTTGAGCGGTCCGATGTTCGTTCCGACCCTGCTCGGCAACGTCACCGCCAACCTGGTGCGCAACGTGTGGGCGTATTCGATCATCTTCTGTGGTCACTTCCCGTCCGGCGTGCAGTCCTTCACCGAGGAGGAGACCGCCGAGGAGACCCGTGGTGAGTGGTACGTCCGGCAGATGCTGGGCAGCGCGAATATCACCGGCTCACCGTTGTTCCACATCATGTCCGGCAACCTGTCGCACCAGATCGAGCACCACCTGTTCCCCGACCTGCCGGCACACCGCTATCCGGAGCTCGCTCCGAAGGTCAGGGAACTGTGCGAGAAGCACGGACTTCCGTACAACACCGGTGGCCTCACAGCCCAGGTGACGTCGGTCTGGAAGAAGATCTTCAAGTTCGCCCTCCCGCCCGGTTGGCTCGCGCCCGAACCCGAGTCGCAGGTGATCATCCAACGTCACCGCTCCACCGATCGCCGGCTCGACGATGCGGGTACCCTCGCGGACGACACGATCGAGGGGGTCGAACATGGTGGGAAGATTCGAGCGTAACAAGGACACGATCCAGGAGGTCACCGAGTCGGCGGCCACCCACGTCGGCGCGATCGCGGGGATCATCACCGGAGCGGTCCGGGACGTCACCCGCGAGATCGGCGAACTGATCACCGACGCGATCGAGATGCGCGAGGCCGCCCGCGCGGCGCGCGACGACGACGAGCGTGCGGCGCGCGACGGCGAGGAAAGCGGAGAAGGGCCGGCGACGTCGGATCGTCGCTCGGCCCCTCCCGCGGAATAGCGGATCGAGTTCCTACCGGGTGGGGACGCCCGAGATGGTGCGGGTGACGAACTTCGCCACCTCGTCGCGCATCTCGCCGCTGCGCGGCACCGCGCCCGACATCCAGAACGCGCCGTGCACGAGCCCGTCGAACCGGCGGATCGTCACGTCCACGCCGGCTTCGCGCAGCCGCCGTCCGTAGAACTCACCTTCGTCGCGGAGCACCTCGTTCTCGGTGGTGAGCACCAGGGTCGGTGGCAGGCCGTCCACATCGGCTGCGCGTGCGGGCAGCGCATAGGGCGTCTCCGCGTCCCCGGGTGAGGTGAAGTACCGGTCGAGGAACCAGTCCATGTCGGCGGCGGTGACGATGTACCCCTCGGCGAACTCGCGGCGCGAGGGCAGGTCGGCAGCGCGGTCGAGCGCCGGATAGATCAGCACCTGTCCGCGCAGCACCGGTGCGCCTTCGTCACGAGCCCGCAACGCGACTCCGGCTGCGAGGTTGCCCCCGGCGCTGTCGCCCATCACCACCAGGTTGTGCGGGTCGCCGCCGTACTCGGCGATGTGGGCGGTGACCCACTGCAACGCAGCCCACGCGTCGTCGGCCGCTGCGGGGAACGGATGTTCCGGCGCCAGCCGGTATCCCGCGGTCACCACGGTGGCTCCGGTCGCCAGGGCGACCGCCCGGGCCGGTTCGTCCACGACGGTGAGGTCGCCCGCGACGAACCCGCCGCCGTGGAAGTAGAGCACCACCGGCTGCGGTCCGGTGTCCGCCCCGGGGGTATAGATCCGCAGGGGGAGATCGACGCCGTCGCTCTCGTAGTGGGTCTCGTCGACGCGAGCGACGTCCTGCGGTGGGAGTTGGAGGTCGGTGAAGGTCGCGATCGTCGCGCGGACCTGATCGACCGTCATCTGCGAGAACGAGGTGAATCCCTGCTGCCGAAGTCCTGTGATGAGGCCTGCGGCGTGCTCGTCGAGTGCCATGGGTGCTGTCCTTCCGAGTGATGGGGAGTTCGGTGCCCTACGAGGCGGCCGGGACGGTGGCTCGCGCCGGGGCCAGGTCGAAGCCGACGTAACCGCCGTCGACGACCTCGGCGCAGACCTGCCGGTAGGTCGGGGCGCCGCCGAGGTAGACCATGCAGGCACGCGGTTTACCGGGGATGTTCGCGCCCATGTACCACGAGTCGGTCTGCGGCAGCAGCGTCTGCTCGGCGATCTCGGTGGTGGTGCGCACCCAGTCGGCTTCGGCCTCGGCGGTGGGTTCGATGACGTCGAGATCGTGTGCGCGCAGATACGCGATCGCGTCGGTCGCGAAGTCGACGTGGTCCTCGATCGCCAGCGGCATGTTGTAGAGCACCGAGGGTGACTGAGGTCCGGTGATCGTGAACAGATTGGGGAACTCGTTGCTCATGATGCCGAGATAGGTGCGCGGTCCGTGCGCCCACCTGTCGGCCAGGCGCACACCGTTGCGTCCGCGGATGTCCATGGCCATGAGCGGTCCGGTCATGGCGTCGAAGCCGGTCGCGAGCACGATGGTGTCGACCTCGTAGGTGCGGTCGCCGACGCGCACACCGGTCTCGGTGATCTCGCTGATCGGGGTGCTCTTCACATCGACGAGGTGCACGTTGTCGCGGTTGTAGGCCTCGTAGTAGTTCGTCTCGAGCGGCGGACGTTTCGTGGCGTAGGCGTATCCCCGGGGTGCGAGCTTGTCGGCCTTGGCCGGGTCCTGCACCCGTTCACGGATCCGCTCGCGGATGTACTCGGCGGCGGTGTCGTTGGCCTTCCGGTCGAAGAGGATGTCCTGGAAACTGTCGATGAACAGGCGGAACCCACCCGCGTTCCAGCGTTCGTCGAACACCCGCCGACGCTCCTCGGCATCGACGGCGAGCGCCGACGGCCGGACCTGGTCGAACGGAACACCCAGGAAGTGGTTGCGTGCGGCCTCTCTCAGTTCGGGGTAGACCTGCTTGGCCTCGTCCAGCACCTGCGGGTCGAGCGGACCGTTCCCGAGCGGGGTGGCGAACTGGGGTGTGCGCTGGAATACCACCAGTTCCGCGGCCTGCTGCGCGATCAGTGGGATCGCCTGGATCCCACTGGCACCGGTGCCGATGATCGCGACGCGCCTGCCGGTGAAGTCGACGGGCTCGTGCGGCCAGTTCCCGGTCAGCAGCACCTGCCCGCGGAAGTTGTCGATGCCTCCGAACTCGGGCTTCTTGGGAACCGAGAGGTTGCCGGCGCCGGAGATGAACCACCGGGCCGTCACGGTCTCGCCGGTGTCGGTGCGGACCGTCCACCACGAGTTCTCGTCGTCCCAGTGCACACCGATCACCCGAGTGCCGAATGTGATTCCCTTCCGCAGGTCGAAGCGGTCGGCCACATGGTTCAGGTAGCGGAGGATCTCCGGCTGCCCGGCGAACTTCTCGCTCCACTGCCACTCCTGCTGCAGGTCCTCGTCGAACGAGTACGAGTAGTGGATCGACTCGATGTCGCAGCGGGCGCCGGGATAGCGGTTCCAGTACCAGGTGCCACCCACATCGTCGCCGGCCTCGAAGACCCGCACGGACATGTTCATCCGGTCGCGCAGTCTGTGCAGCGCGTACAGGCCGGCGAATCCGGCTCCTACGACGACGACGTCGGTGTCGGGGGTGGTGGAGGAAGTGGTCATCTGTCCTGGCTCCTCGGTATCGGGGATGTCGCTCCGGCGTCGAACCGGAGGTCTGCATCGACGATGACGTGGATCACACACGAGGACGCGGGGTGAATTACCCCATTGGTTACCTGTGTTGGCCGTCACACGACCACCCGGGTATGTTGGGCCCACTATCTCTGAGAAGCGTGACGATGGAATCTGCCCTGCCGGAATCTGCACCACCCCGCACCCCGGGGCCCACCCGTTCGGTGACGACCTTCATCGGTCGCCGTCGCGAGATCGACGAGGCCCGGTCGTGTCTCCAGCGGACCCGGTTGCTGACGATCCTCGGTCCGGGTGGTGTGGGAAAGACCCGGGTGGCGGAGGAACTGGCGGTGCGCACCTCGCGTGCGTTCCGCGATTCGTTCCGCTGGATCGATCTGGCGGTGGTGCGGGATCCGGAGTCCGTTCCCTCGGCTGCAGCGGCCGCTCTGGGGGTGACCGACCAGTCCACCAGGCCTGTGGTGGACAAGATCATCGACCGTCTCCGCGACGAGCACATGCTGATCGTGGTCGACAACTGCGAACACCTGATCGCGACCGTGGCCGATTTCGTCGCTGCCGTCCTCGGTGGCGCGCCAGAGGTGCGGATCCTCGCGACCAGTCGTGAGCCGCTCGCGGTGGCGGGGGAGGCGGAGTACGTGCTTCCCCCGCTGACGACACCGGACGGATCGACGGGGAACCGGGCGGCCGATCTCGGGCGGTTCGAAGCGGTGGGTCTTCTCGTGGAACGGGCCCGGCAGGTGGTCCCGGGCTTCGAGGTGACCGACGGCAATGCCGATGCCGTTGCGCAACTGTGCATCGCGCTCGACGGCGTGCCGCTCGCTCTCGAACTCGCGGCCACCCGGCTGCGTTCGTTGTCTCCGGCGCAACTCGTCGACCGACTCGATCGTCGTTTCGCGCTGCTCACCGGAGGCAGTCGCGTGGCGGTGCCGCGGCAGCAGACGTTGCGTGCGCTGATCGACTGGAGCTACGAACTGTGCTCCGATGCCGAGCGGACGCTGTGGGCGCGATTGTCGGTGTTCACCGGCAGTTTCGACCTCGAAGCCGCGGAGACCGTCTGCGCCGACGACGATCTCCCGAGCGAGCAGGTCATCGACCTGCTCGACAGGTTGATCGCGAAATCACTTGTGGGAGTCGATCGTTCGTCTGCCGTGTTGAGGTACTCGCAACTGGTGACCGTGCGCGAGTACGGTCACGAACTGCTCGACGCCCGCGGGGAGCGCGAGCAGTTGTACCGGCGGCATTGCGAGCACTATCTCGACCGCGCCCGTCGCTGCGCCGAGAGTTGGTACGGGCCGAAGCAATCCGCCCTCCTGTCCTCCATGCGCGCCGACCATGCGGATTTCATGGCAGCGCTCGACCGGTCGATCCGGGACGACGACGAACTCGCCTCGGGGGCGGCGCTCGCCGTCGCGCTGCGCTATCACTGGATCGCGGGCGGCTACCTGTCCACCGGACGGGCCCGGCTCGAACGACTCCTGCAGCGACTTCCGCGCTCGAACAGCGAGCGCGGGAACGTGCTGTGGGTGACCGCGTGGACGGCCCTCATCCAGGGAGACCGCGACGGGGCGGCGGTCCACCTCGACGAGTGTCGTTCGATCGCAGACGAATGCGACGACGTACGGTTGCGGGCCCACTGCGATCACTGGAGTGCCCTGCACGCACTGTTCTGCGGGGCGACGGCCGAGGCGATCGACCTCTACCTCCGTGCGGCCCGGGTCCATCGTGCGCACGGCGACCACGCCGCCCACCTGACCTGCCTGTTCCAGCTGGCCATGGCGCAGACCTACGACGGACGACTCGACGACGCGCTGGAGACGTGCGCTCGTGTCGTCGAGATGGCGGACCAGCACGGTGAGCGGTGGAACAAGGCCTATGCGCTGTGGGTTTCGGGACTCGCGCATTTCCATCTCGGACGCCTCGACTCTGCGGTCGGAGCGGCGAACGGCGCGCTCGCCGTCCAGCGCGATTTCGAGGACAAGATCTGCACGGCGCTGTCGCTCGAACTGCTGGCCTGGTCGGCGGGCGCCGAAGGCGATACGGAGAAGGCAACAAGCCTGTTCGGGGCTGCACGGACGGTGTGGCAACGTCTCGGTACGACGATCGCAGCATTCGGGCCGCACATCGAGCAGGACTCGATCGCAGCGGAGCGTCGTCTCCGGGAAAGGGTGGGGGAGACGGACACCGTCGGCTCTCCTCACCCGCAGTCCGGCATGAGCATCGTCGATCTCGTGGACAGCGCACTGGAGCCGAGGGAGTCCTCGGGAAGGCACGTCTCGCGTGCTCAGGCCTCCGACCGTCGGCACCGCGGTGCGGACGAGCCCGCCTCCCGGACCTCCCCGCTGACGAAGAGGGAACAGGAGATCGCGGGACTCGTCGCCGGAGGCCTGAGCAATCGCGCGATCGCCGACCGGCTCGTGATCTCACGCCGGACCGTCGACGGTCACGTCGAACGGATCCTCGACAAACTCGGCGTGCACTCCCGCACGCAGGTCGTCTCGTGGTTGCATGCCCACGGGGCGCCCGGAGCGTGACCGTGCGGGACGACGCTCCGGCTCAGGACCGGGCCGGGACCGATTCCCGGCGTGCCGCGGGCACCTTCGTGATCACCGTGAGCGCGACGGACACCAGCGCGATGATGCCGATGGTGGTGTAGGCGAGGGTGTAGGCCTTGTCGTCGCCGAGGAGCGTGGACGCGATGATCGGGCCGATGATGCCGCCGATGCTCCACCCGATGAGCATCAGGCCGTAGATGGCGCCGGCGTTGCGGACCCCGAAGAAGTCGCCTGCGGTGGCGGGCATGGTGCCGAATGCGCCGCCGTAGCAGAGGTAGATGATCGCGGCCAGGATCGAGAACAACACCACGCCGGTGGCATGCGGCAGCACGATCAGGCACACGCCCTGCAGCACGAGCAGTGCGGTGAAGGTCTTCATCCGGCCGATACGGTCGGAGATCGCCGCCCACACGATCCGGCCGGCGCCGTTGAAGATCGCGAGCCCGCCCACGAGTGCCGCCGCGCCGGAGGCGCTGAAACCGGCGATGTCGGACGCACTCGGCTTCGCCTGCGAGATCAGGGAGATGCCGGCGGTCACGCACAGGGTGAGGATGGCGGTCAGGAGATACCACTGGGGCGTGCGGAGGGCCTCGCCCTGGGTGTACTCCTTGCCGCGGTCCGCTCCGCCGCCGTTGCGGCCGACGGGGTCGAAACCCGGCACGGTGTACCCCTCGGGCGGGTTGCGGAAGAGTGCCGCACCGGCCAGCGACATCACGAGGTAGGCGATACCCAAGGGCAGGAAGGCGCTCGTGGGGTCGTCCGGATTCCGGTCGATGAGCCACTGCGCGACCGGCGAGGTGAGCACGGCGCCGAACCCGAAACCGCCCACGGCGAGTCCGGTGATGAGACCGGTCTTGTCGGGGAACCACTTCTGCAGCATGGCGATCGGGACGATGTACGCGAAGCCCAGCCCGAAGCCACTGATGATGCCGTATCCGAGGATGAGCAGCCAGTAGTCGTCGGCTCCGTCGGTGAACGAGGCGAGGAGGATGCCGAGCGCGTAGATGATGCCGCCGATCAACGCGACGACCCGGGGACCTTTCAGGTCCTGCAGTCGGCCACCGAGATAGGTGCCGATGAAGATCATGCCGATGGTGACGGTGAACGGCAGTGAGGCCCGGACCGTGCTCAGTTGCCAGGAGTCGGCGCTCTCGAGGGCTCCGCCGAAGACCGACCACGCATAGACCGCGCCGATCGAGAACTGCAGCAACAGACCCCCGGCGACGAGGAGCCAGCGGAAGCTGCCCGGAGGCTGTGCCGTCGGGGCGTCGCCGTGTGGTTCGCGCGTGGGCTTGCCGGAGTCCATGCGTTCTCCTTCGTCCTGCCCGCGAGCCGGATCTCAGCTGCGGTAACGAACGGGTTCCCCGCGATCGACTCGTTCACGCTGGGGAACGACGGTGTACTTGGGATCCTTCGCCGACGCGATGCCGGCCTCGTAGACTCCGACTCGCGTACACAGCGAACCGACCATGAGTGCGGCACCGGACACTGCCGACACCACCCGATTGCGGCGACCGACGAGTGCGCCGAGCGCGCCGGCCACCGTCAATGCCTTACTGGCCTTCATCAGTCGCCCGGGGCGGCCCTGGTGGAGCGTCTCGGCCGACAGGCCCATCGACTTCTCCATCTGCTGCTCGGTCGCGAGTTCGACGAGCGCGCCGCCGACGGCGAAGGCGCGCGCCGGCCCGGCCTCGGCGACCGGTGCGCCCAACAGTCCGAGACCTCCCGATGCGGCGGCCGCGGACCCGCAGAACACGAAGGGAATCTCCTTGTAGGCGGAGTGCCATGCCGGAGTTGCGGTGTCGGACAACAGGACCCCGGTGTAGGCGGCGACCGGCGGTGCCGTCAGCGCACCCACGATCCCGGCGGGCCGTCCGAGGGCGAGCAGCAGGCGCACCGGTCCGCGCTTCCATCGGGCGGGGAGCATCTCGGCAATCTCCGCGACCGCAGCGAGGCCCGCGAACGGACCGTGCAGCGACAGGATCCACGTACCGACCGACATCGGGGAGGTCGGTTTGGCGACCCGCAGCATGTTGAGGAATCGGCTCGGTTTGCCGAGATCGTGGACCAGCGCACCGACACTGACGAGCAGCGATGTGAGCGAGCCGAATCGGGCGACGCGACGGAGGGCGGGCCGCCCCGTGAGATCGGCACCCGCAGCGAGCAGCGAACTGCCCGCGGCCACGCCACCGGTGAACAGATAGATCGCGATGTCGTGTTCCCACGGAGCCGGTTTCACGATCTGGCGCCCGTAATAGGATTCGAAGTCGGCCTCCGGCACCATCACCCGGTCGCCGCCGCGACCACCTCCGGACCGGCGGGAGTTGCCCGGGCTGCCGCCGTGCTGCACCTGTGTCATCAGCGCCTCCTCAGGAACGACGCGGCGGCGCCCGCCAGCATCGCGACCGCTGCCACGGCGGCGCGGGTCCACATCTCCGGCAGATCCTTGGTCGTCACCACCGGATCCGGCGGCAAGCCGTAGACCTCCGGTTCGTCGAGGAGCAGGAAGAAGGCGCCGGTCCCGCCGACCCCGTCCTCGGGATCGTTGCCGTAGAGCCGTGCCTCGCTCACGCCGCGCTCGTGCAGGGCTGCCAGTCGTTCCTCGGCGCGGGCGCGCAGTTCCTCGACGTCGCCGTACTGGATCGACTCCGTGGGGCACGCCTGCGCGCAGGACGGGGTCTGGCCGTCGGTGAGCCGGTCGTAGCAGAGCGTGCACTTCTGGGCGATACCGACCTTCGGGTCGCCCTCCGGACCCTTGCGGCGGTCGATGACGCCGTACGGGCACGCGGCCACGCAGTATCCGCAGCCGTTGCAGATGTCGTCCTGCACGACCACCGTGCCGAACTCGCTGCGGAACAGCGACCCGGTCGGGCACACGTCGAGGCACGCCGCGTGGGTGCAGTGCTTGCACACGTCCGAGGACATCAACCAGCGGAAGTCCGGCTTCTCCTCCTCCGGAAGTTCCGTCGGGGTCGCGCCGACGGTCGGCATCCCCAGCGAGACCGGGGGTTTCGACTCCGCGGGGCGCTCGATGAAGGCGACGTGCCGCCACTGGTTGGCGTTGAGCGAATGACTGTTGTCGTACGAGGTGCCGAGCATCGCGAAGAGGTTCTCGGGGACGTCGTTCCACTCCTTGCAGGCCACCTCGCAGGCCTTGCATCCGATGCACACGCTGGTGTCGGTGAAGAAGCCCTTGCGAGCCGGCGGATCCTCGTACCCGGCATCGGGTGCCGGGTCGATCGGTCCGAAGAAGCTGTTGGGGCCGGTCACTCGTCCTCCTCCGGGGGATGTCGGTCGTCCGAAGCCTCCGGGGCACGTGGGTCGTCCGAGGCCGTATCGCCGTCCGGGACCGTCACGATGGGTGGGTACACGTGATCGGTTACCCCGGCCCGCCGCGCATATCCCTCGACGTACTCCCGCAGTGCCGCTCCGGACGGTCGGCGTCCGGCCCGGACGTCGCACGTACCGACCTTGGTCTCCTGGATGAGCACGTTGGGGTCCAACGTGATTCCGAACAGATCGTTGGTCGAGTCGCCGGTCACCATGCCGCCGCTGCCCCAGTGATAGGGCATCCACACCTGGTGGACGGTCCGTCCCTCCACCTTCAGCGGGCGCAACCGCTCGGTCACCAGCACCCGGCCCTCGATCGCGGAGCGGGCGGTGACGACGTGGCACCAACCCATGTGCTCGAGTCCGCGTTCGGCCGCCAGGGCGGGGGAGACCTCCACGAACATCTCCGGTTGCAGTTCGGCGAGATGTTCGAGATAGCGGCTCATGCCGCCGGCGGTGTGGTGCTCGGTGAGACGGCTCGTCGTGAACACGAAGGGGAACACGTCGATGTGGTCCTCCGGCGGCGCCGGATTCATCGGGTTGTCGTCGCGGCGGTACTCCTTGCGCGTCGGGTTGGCCTGCTGCGCGTAGAGCGGGTTGCGGAAGGGCGACTCCACCGGTTCGTAGTGCGTCGGCATCGGACCGTCGACGAGCCCCTGCGGCACGTAGAGGGCACCCTTGCCGTCGCCCTGCATGATGAACGGGTCGATCCCCTCGAGCGCCTCGACACCGTCGGCGCCTTCGGGGGAGCGATAGCTCGGCGGCTTCGTCTTCTCGAAGTCCGGAACGTCCGCACCCGTCCACTGCTGCGCGTCGTCGTCCCACCACACGTAGGCCTTGCGTTCGCTCCACGGCCGGCCCTCGGGGTCGGCGGAGGCCCGGTTGTAGAGAATGCGGCGGTTCATCGGCCACGCCCAGCCCCACTCGGGAGCCACGAACGACTGCTCGTGCCGGGACTTGCGCCGGTTGGCCTGGTTGACGCCGTCGGCGTAGACCCCGGTGTAGATCCAGCAGCCACCGAGGGTGGAGCCGTCGTTCTTCATCTCGGTGAACGACGAGAGCGGCCGGCGGGTTGCGACGTCGTAGCCGTTGATCTCCATGAGCACCGCGTCGGCACTCGGCTCGTCGTACTCGCCGTGCACGGGGTAGTCCCACGCCAGGTCGAGCAGCGGACGGTCGCGCTCGTCGGTCGACTCGGCCAGACGCTCCCGCATCATGCGGCCGAGGTGGTAGAAGAACCACAGTTCCGAGCGACAGTCCTCCGGCGGCTCGACGGCCTTCTCCCGCCACTGCAGCATCCGCTGGGTCTGCGTGAAGGTGCCTTCCTTCTCGGCGTAGGAGGCCGCCGGGAAGAGGAACACCTCGGTGGCGCACTCCTCGGTCACGATCTCGCCGGTCTCGATCTCCGGTGAGTCCTTCCAGAAGTTGGCGCTCTCGATCTCGAACAGGTCGCGCACCACGAGCCAGTCGAGGTTCGCCATCCCGAGCCGCTGGGCGCGCCCGTGGGCGGAGCCGACGGCCGGGTTCTGCCCGAGGAGGAAGTAGCCCTTGACCTTTCCGTCGATCATGTCGAGCACCGAACGGTAGGTGCCGTGGTCGCCGGTGATCTTCGGCATGTAGTCGAAGCAGTAGTCGTTGTCGGCGGTCGCTGCGTCGCCCCAGTAGGCCTTGAGCAGGTTCACGGCGTAGGCGTCGGCCTTCGACCAGAAACCCTTGCTTCCGGGGTTGCGGACACTGTCGACCCAGTCCGTGAACGAGTGGTGCTTGTTCGCGTCGGGCATCGGCAGGTAGCCGGGCAACAGGTTGAACAGCGTCGGGATGTCGGTCGAGCCCTGGATACTGGCGTGACCGCGCAGCGCCATGATGCCTCCGCCGGGGCGGCCCATGTTGCCGAGCAGCAGCTGCAGGATCGCGCCGGTACGGATGTACTGCACACCGACACTGTGCTGGGTCCAGCCCACGCTGTAGACGAGCGCCGTCGTCCGCTCCCGGCCGGAGTTCTCGGTCCACGCGCGGCAGACGTCGAGGAAGTCCTCCTGCGAGACGCCGCACACCTGCTCGACCATCTCGGGGGTGTAGCGGGCGAAGTGCCGCTTGAGCACCTGGTAGACGCACCGCGGGTGCTGCAGCGTCTCGTCGCGCCTCGGGTGGCTCGCCGTCTGCATGCCGTGCGCCTCGTTCTGCAGGCCCGCGGCCGTCTCCCGATGCTCGGCGTGCTCTTCGGAGCCGTTGGCCTGCGACTTGTGCAGGTCGCCGGATTCGTCCTCCACGTCGTACTGCCAGCTCGTCGGATCGTAGGTCCGCTTCTCGGGGTCGAAGCCCGAGAAGAGCCCGTCGAGATCGTCGGTGTCCTCGAACTTGTCGCTGACGAGCACCGCGGCGTTCGTGTAGTTGACGACGTACTCGCGGAAGTCCAGCTCGTTGCTCAGGATGTAGTTGACGATGCCGCCGAGGAAGGCGATGTCGCTGCCGACCCGGATCGGGACGTGCTTGTCCGCCACCGCGCTGGTACGGGTGAAGCGCGGGTCGATGTGGATGACGCGGGCACCACGCTTCTGGGCCTCCACGACCCACTGGAAGCCCACCGGGTGGGCCTCGGCCATGTTGGAACCCTGGATGATGATGCAGTCAGCGTTCGCCAGGTCGGCTGTGTAGCCGGTGGCACCGCCGCGCCCGAAGCTGGTCCCCAGACCGGGGACGGTGGCGGAGTGTCATATGCGGGCCTGATTCTCGATCTGGACCGCCCCCATCGCTGTGAACAGCTTCTTGATGAGGTAGTTCTCCTCGTTGTCCAGCGTGGCACCGCCGAGACTGGCGATACCCATCGTGCGCCGGACACGGTGGCCCTTGTCGTCGAATTCCTGCCAGGTCTCGCGGCGGGTCTTCAGCACGCGGTCGACGACCATCTCCATGGCCGTGTCGAGATCGAGGTCTTCCCATTCGGTGCCGTAGGGCCGGCGGTAGCGGACCCGGGTCTCGCGTAGCTCGCTGGTGACGAGGTTCTTGCTCGCCGAACCCTTGGGACACAGGCGCCCGCGGTTCACCGGACTGTCGGGATCGCCCTCGATCTGGACGACCTTGTCGTCCTTGACGAAGATCTTCTGTCCGCATCCGACAGCGCAGTAGGGGCACACGCTGCGGGCGACACGATCGGCGGTGGAGGTGCGCGGTTCGATCTCCTCGGTACGACGGGACCGTGCGGCCTTGCCGCGTCCGAGCAGATCCTTCCCGAGGAACTGGCGCAGGACGGGCCAGGGGAGGGACGTGTCCTTCTCCGCCATCTGTGCTCCTTTCCTGCGCTCTCGTTCCGAAGCTACCGTCTACCCCCGCTTCGTGCCGGTTAATCCGGTGCAGGTGTGTCGGCATGTCCGACGATGAACGGGGTCAGCGCACCCGGATCGCGTGTTCGCCCGCGGGAACCACCTCGCCGACGACCGGATGACCGGGCAGCTCACCGACGACCAGCAGACCGCCGGACGTCTGGGCGTCGGCGAGCAGGAGCAGTTCGTCGTCGTCCACCTCGGAGTCGACCGCGTCGCGTACCCAGTCGAGATTGCGCCGGCTCCCGCCGGGGACGAATCCCTCCGCGAGCGACTCCCGCGCCCCGGCGACGTACGGCACGGCCGCGGAGTCGATCACGGCGGTCGTACCGCTGGCCCGCATCATCTTCATCAGGTGCCCGAGCAGACCGAAACCGGTGACGTCGGTGGCGGCTCGGACACCGGCCTCGTGCGCGAGTTGCGCCGCCTCGCGGTTGAGAGTCGTCATCACCGCGACCGCTTCCTCGAAACGCTCGCCGGTGGCCTTGTGCCGGTTGTTCAGGATGCCGAGACCGAGCGGCTTGGTGAGAGTCAGGGGCAGGCCGGGCGTGGCAGCGTCGTTGCGCAGCAGGCGATCCGGATCGCCCAGACCGGTCACGGCCAGCCCGTACTTCGGCTCCCGGTCGTCGATGCTGTGCCCGCCGGCGAGATGAGCACCCGCCTCGGCGCACGCGTCGGCGCCACCGCGCATCACCTCGGCGGCGAGTTCGAACGGGATGAGTTCGCGCGGCCAGCCCAGGAGGTTGACCGCGATGATCGGCGTGCCACCCATCGCGTAGACGTCGGACATGGCGTTGGTGGCGGCGATCCGTCCCCAGTCGTAGGCGTCGTCGACGACCGGGGTGAAGAAGTCGGCCGTCACGATGACGGCCCGGCCGCTCCCATCGGGCGCCGGATCGATCCGGACCGCGGCACCGTCGTCGCCGTTCTCCACGCCCACCAAGAGTTCGCCGGCGGCCCGTCCACCCTGCAAACCGCCGAGCACCCGTTCGAGTTCGCCCGGCGGAACCTTGCATGCGCAACCGCCGCCGGCGGCGTACTGGGTGAGTCGGATGGCGCCCTCGGGAAGGTCGACGTGTGCGGTCATGAACCCAAACATACGGGCGAGTCGTAACCGAGGGCCCGACTTCGGTTAGGGTGAGCGCGGAGGTGGTTCTCGTCTGGTGACGGTCGCGGTCTTCAAAACCGTTGTGGCCCAGTATCTGGGCTGGGCGGGTTCGATTCCCGTCCGCCTCCGCCAAATGTTTTCGTCGACCGTGGGATGGGGAGCGCGTGCCGGATCCGAGACGGGACGTTCCCCGCACCGACCAGGTCCTGGCCGATCCGCGCCTGCGAGAGGCCGTCGACCGGCTCGGCGCCCGACTGGTCAAGCAGACCGTCGTCGCGGCCCAGCAACGGTGCCGCGACGGCGAGATCGCGCCCGATGCCGTCGCCGACGTCGCGGTCGCGTCGCTGCCGCAACAGGCGACCACCCTGCGCCGCGTCGTCAACGCGACCGGCGTGGTGGTGCACACCAATCTCGGTCGCGCCCCGCTGTCCCGAGCGGCGGTCGAGGCCGTGTCCACCGCGGCGGGTGCCACCGACGTCGAACTCGACCTGGCCACCGGCCGGCGCGGACGGCGAGGACGCGGCGCCCTCGAGGCGCTCGCCGAACAGGTACCCGACGCCGGCGGCGTCCACGTCGTCAACAACGGTGCCGCGGCTCTCGCCCTGGTCACCCGGGTGCTCACACGCGGTGGTCGCTCGATCGTGATCGCACGGGGCGAACTGGTCGAGATCGGCGACGGCTTCCGGATCCCGGAACTGCTGGAATCCGTGGGCGCGACGCTGCGTGAGGTCGGCACCACCAACCGCGTGCGCCTGAGCGACTACGCCGCGGCCGTCGACGACGACACCGCCTTCGTCCTCAAGGTGCACCCCTCGAACTTCACCGTCAGCGGCTTCACGTCGTCGGTGTCGGTCCGGGAACTCACCGGGCTCGGACCGCCCGTCGTGGTCGACATCGGATCCGGTCTGCTCGCGCCGCATCCGCGGTTGCCGAACGAACCCGACGCCACCACCGCGCTGCGTGCCGGCGCCGACCTGGTGACCGCCTCGGGCGACAAGCTCCTCGGCGGCCCGCAGGCCGGCCTGCTACTCGGGCGGGCCGAACTCGTGGAACTCCTGCGGCGCGACCCGTTCGCGCGGGCGCTGCGCGTCGACAAGCTCACCCTGGCCGCTCTCGAAGCGACCCTGACGGGACCGATGCCACCCGTGGCGGCGGCGCTGGCCTCCCGCCCGGAGGATCTCCACGCCCGCGCACAGGCGATCTGCGTGGCATTGCCACCGGAGTGCGACCCCGAGGTGGTCGACTCCGACGGCGTCGTCGGGGGCGGCGGCGCCCCGGACGTCGTCCTGCCGAGCGTCGCGATCGCCCTGCCCGAACACCTCGCACTCCCGTTGCGGCTCGGTGAGCACCCCGTCGTCGGCCGCGTCGAACGCGGCCGGTTGCTGCTCGACCTGCTCGCGGTCGACCCCGCCGAGGACGGCGAGTTGATCGACGCCGTGACGCGCGTGGCTACTCGCGAAGGATCCTGATGCACGTCGTCGCGACCGCCGGTCACGTCGATCACGGCAAGTCGACGCTGGTCGAGGCGCTCACCGGTGCAAATCCGGACCGGCTCGCCGAGGAACGGCGACGAGGACTGACCATCGAGCTCGGCTACTGCTGGACGTCCTGGTCCGAGGTGGGGGAGGTCGCCTTCGTCGACGTCCCCGGACACGAGCGATTCCTCACGACGATGCTCTCCGGAGTGGGATCGGTCCCCGCCGCGCTGTTCGTGGTGGCCGCCGACGATCCGTGGATGCCGCAGGCGGCCGAACACCTCGCAGCGCTCGACGCGCTCGGCGTTCGTCACGCGGTCGTCGCCGTCACCCGCGCCGATCTCGCCGATCCGGGACCCGCGGCCGCGCGGGCCGCGGCGGAGGTCGCCCGTACGAGTCTGGCGGGGGCTCCCGTCGTCGCCGTGAGTGGGCGGACCGGGATGGGCCTCGACGATCTCCGGGGCGCCCTGACGAGGATGGTCGCCTCGCTTCCGGACCCCGATCCGCAGGCCGACGTCCGGCTCTGGGTGGACCGCCGGTTCACCGTGCGTGGATCCGGAACCGTCGTCACCGGAACGCTTCCCGCGGGCACGGTGCGCGTGGGGGACACCCTCGCGCTCGGGGACACACCGCTGCGGGTTCGCAGCCTGCAGGCACTCGGTCGCGACCGGACCGCGGTGAGTGGCGTGGCCCGGGTCGCCCTCAATCTCACCGGCCGGGTCGACGACCTGGGACGGGGCGGTGTGCTCGTAACGCCCGGCGCGTGGCACCACACCTCCGTCGTCGACGTGCGGATCAGCGGCGACGACCGGCCGCCCGTCGCTCCGGTGCTGCACATCGGTGCCGCGGACGTCGGTGTCCGGTGCCGTCCGCTGGGCGACGATCTCGTCCGGCTCACCCTCGACCGCCCGTTGCCCCTGCGGATCGGCGACCGCGCCCTGCTGCGCGACCCGGGCCGCCGGATGATCTGGCGGGCCGACGTTCTCGATCCCGATCCACCCCGATTCCGGCGTCGCGGCGCGGCGGCACGCCGCGCGTTGCAACTGGCGGGGGCCGACGGGACGCCGCGCCTGGCCGACGAACTCGCCCGCCGCGGACTCCTGCATCGGCAACGGTTGCGACAGTTGGGCATCCCGCTCGAACGGGGAGAGCACCTGACGGTCGGGCCGTGGCTCGTCGCACCCGGCCTCGCGAAGGCTGTCGCCGACCGGCTGCCCACACTCGTGCAGGCCCACACCCGCGCCCACCCACTGGATCCGGCGGCCCCGTTGACGGTGCTGGCGTCGCAGCTTCGTCTTCCCACGCCCGACCTCGTCCGGGCGCTGGTGCGACCTCCGCTCGAAGTGGTCGGGGGACGGGTGATCGCTCCCGGTGCCGACGGTCTACCGCCGAAGATCCGCAAGGCCGTCGAGCAGGTGCGCCGCGATCTGTCGGCCGCTCCGTTCGCGGCTCCGACCGCCGATCGCCTGCGCGAGCTCGGCCTCGACGACCGGGCCCTCGGCGCGGCCGAACGCAGCGGACGGTTGTGGCGGGCGGGCCCGGGCATCGTCCTGCTCCCCGACGCCGCCGACACGGCCGTGGAGCTGCTGGGCGAATTGGACCAGCCGTTCACGACCAGTGCCGCGCGCGAGCGGCTGGGAACGACACGGCGGGTGGTCCTGCCGTTGCTCGACCGGCTCGACAAGGCGGGTCGCACACGCCGGCTCCCCGACGACCGCCGCGAGATCGTCCGCTAGAGCAGCCGTCCCCGCCCTTTCCGAGGGGAGGATTCTTCACCCGAACACGAAGTGCGGGTACCGAACTCGTCGGTACCCGCACTTCGCATGAAGAATCGGTCGTCAGATGACGCCCGGTGCGAACACAGCGTCAGATGACGCCCGGTGCGAACGCAGCGTCAGATGACGCCCAGCGCGAACATGGCGTCGGCGACCTTCACGAAGCCGGCGATGTTGGCGCCGTGGACGTAGTCGCCCGGCTTGCCGTACTCGGCGGCGGTCTCGACGCACCGGCCGTGGATGTCGGCCATGATGCCGGCGAGGCGCTCGTCGGTGTAGTCGAAGTGCCACGAGTCGCGCGAGGCGTTCTGCTGCATCTCCAGCGCGGAGGTCGCCACGCCACCGGCGTTGGCGGCCTTACCGGGCGCGAAGGCGACTCCGGCGTCGCGGAAGACGCTGATGCCGCCCGGGGTGGTGGGCATGTTGGCGCCCTCGGCGACGATCTTCACGCCGTTGTTGACGAGGGTCTTGGCCGACTCCTCGTCGAGCTCGTTCTGCGTGGCGCACGGCAGTGCGACGTCGCAGGGCACGTTCCAGATGTTACCGCCGGGGAAGAACTCGGCGTCGCCGCGCTCGTCGACGTACTCGGAGATGCGTCCGCGGCGGACCTCCTTGATCTCCTTGAGGAGAGCGACGTCGAGGCCCTTGCGGTCGACGATGTAGCCGGAGGAGTCGGAGCACGCGATCGCGGTGCCGCCGAGCTGGTGGATCTTCTCGATGGCGTAGATCGCGACGTTGCCCGAACCCGAGACGACGGCGGTGCGGCCCTCGAGCGAGGTGCCGGCGGTCTTGGCCATCTCGTTGACGAAGTAGGCCGCGCCGTAACCGGTGGCCTCCTTGCGCACCTGCGAACCGCCCCAGGTGAGGCCCTTGCCGGTGAGGACGCCGGACTCGTAGGAGTTGGTGAGGCGCTTGTACTGGCCGAACAGGTAGCCGATCTCGCGGCCGCCGACGCCGATGTCACCGGCCGGGACGTCGGTGTACTCACCGATGTGGCGGTGCAGCTCGGTCATGAACGACTGGCAGAAGCGCATGATCTCCTGCTCGGAGCGACCCTTGGGGTCGAAGTCCGAGCCGCCCTTGCCGCCGCCGATGGGCAGGCCGGTGAGGGCGTTCTTGAAGATCTGCTCGAAGCCGAGGAACTTGACGATGCCGAGGTTGACGCTCGGGTGGAAGCGCAGGCCACCCTTGTAGGGGCCGAGAACGCTGTTGTACTGCACGCGGAAGCCACGGTTGACGTGGACGTTGCCCTGATCATCGATCCACGGCACGCGGAAGATGATCTGTCGCTCCGGCTCGCACAGGCGCTCGATCAGGCCGGATTCGAAGTATCCGGGGTGACGCTCGAGCACGACATGCAGAGACTCGAACACTTCGGCCGCAGCCTGGTGGAATTCGGGTTCACCTGCGTTGCGGGCCTTGACCTGCTCGTAGATCTCTTCGATGCGGTCCGATGTCGACACGCCCACCTACCTGACTCTGTGAGGATTCTGTAACAAGGGTTTTACGACGAAAACTATAGGGTGTGGCCCTTAGCATGTGTTAGCCCGCCTCCAAGGTGGGATGAGAAACACACGGTCCGAACGGCCTGTCCGTCGGGTGGATTGCCCGGTTCATCGGTACGATGTGCGACCCCGCGGCGGGCACTGCGCCGACGGTCGGAGGTGCCCCCGGCAGGACTCGAACCTGCCTCGGGATCGCTGTAGATCTTCCGTTTACCAGGGCCGATAGCGCCTTTGCCCTGGTGACCGGCAACTCTATCGGGTGACTGACGTGGACACAACCGAACACCCGATTACTCTCAGACTGCACGAATGCTGCACGAGAGGGGTCGACGTGGCCGGGAAACGTCGCGGGTGGGGTCAGATTCGGAGGCTGCCCTCGGGCCGCTGGCAGGCGAGTTACGTCGGTCCCGACGGTGTGAGATATACCGCGCCGCGTACTTTTTCGGCCGAGGACGACGCCGTTGCGTGGCTTGCCACCGAACGCCGCCACATCGATCTCGGGGTGTGGACCGCGCCGGGCGCCGAGCCGGACGCCGCCGACGAGGCCGCGCCGCTGACCTTTCATGCGTACGCCGAACAGTGGTTGGCAGAACGCAAGCTCAAACCGCGCACACGCAGCGGATACGCCGATCTGCTGAGGCTGCACATTTACCCGGTGCTCGGTGACGCCGAGCTGACCGCGATCACGCCGGCAACCGTCCGCAGCTGGCATTCGGGTCTGGGTACCTCGACACCGACGCGCAACGCGCACGCCTACGGTCTGTTGCACGCGATCATGGCCACCGCCTACGACGACGAGCTGATCCCGGCGAACCCGTGCCGGATCCGCGGCGCATCGACGACCAAGCGCGCCGGGACGATCACGCTGCTGACCCCGGCCGAGGTCGACAAGCTGGCCGCCGCCATGCCCGAACGGTTGCGGTGCTCGGTCCTGCTGGCCGCGTGGTGCGGTCTGCGGTGGGGTGAGACCAGCGAACTGCGCCGTAAGGATGTCTCCACAGACCGGACCGTCCTGCACGTCCGCAGGGCCGTGGTCTACCGAGGTGGCAAATTCATCGTGTCGACGCCCAAGACGGTGGCGGGACGCCGAGACGTGGCCATTCCGCCGCACATCGTCACCGCCCTCGAGGCTCACCTCGACACCTACGTCGACCGTGGGAAAGAGTCGCTGTTGTTCCCGGCCGCCAAGGGTGGCCACATGGGCGACTACGAATACCGGAAGGTGTTCAAGCCCGCCGCCGCCGAGATCGGTCGCGACACGCTGCGGGTCCACGATCTACGGCACGTGGGGGCGGTGCTCGCCGCGCAGGCAGGTGCGACCACCGCCGAGCTGATGAACCGTCTAGGCCATACGTCGCCCGCTATGTCGTTGAAGTATCAACATGTCGCAGCCGGACGGGACGCCCACATTGCCGCCCGTCTGTCGCAGCTCGTCGGGGGCACCGAGGGCTGATCGATTTCGCGAAAAATATGCTCTGACCTGCACGGGAACAGTGGGAACGGTTCTAGGGCATTTTCGACTGTTCTCGCAGCCTCTACGCAGCTCCATCGTTCCCCAACCGTTCCCGGCCATTTGCCCTGGTCAGGTGGCATTTACAACGAACCGTTCCCAACCGTTCCCCTCCGTTCCCGGAACGGTCCGAACTGAATCGTTCCCCGTTCCCCCGCCTATATAAGCGGGGAACGGGGAACGGTTCGGGGAATGGTCGGTGTCAGTGGTCGGTGTCAGACTGCAAGGTCCACCCTCGGCGGTCACCGTCGAGGGAGCTGTGTAGACGATCCCCGCCCACCGTTGGGAGCGGTGTGATCGGTGGCCGTGGACGCCGGCAACCATCGGTGTCGATTCTCGGGGCTGTGTGGCCCGTAGGCGGTCGAGAACGCCGCCACCTATCGGAGTCTGTCCGAGGCCGTGTCGACGCCCCTACGGGCCGTAGGGGGGCGGGGAAATCGACCTCACCCCTACGTAAGTGATCCATATCACAAATATTCGTTATCCCTGCAGGTCAAAGACTTACGTAATTCTCCCCGCCACCCCGTGGGTTGATATGCGCAATCGTGCATATATTGCTCCGGGTCGAACCCGCAAACTGCCGCCTGAATGGTCAGAAACATCTCTTGACCTGCAAAACACCTCACGAGGTGTATTGTGCCGCAACGCGTTTCACGTTCATGTGAGAGCGCGCCAAGAGCGTCTACGAAGAAAACCCGATTTCGCAGACTTGTCCACGAAGGGCCGAGAAGTCCGGCTCCGAGGAGGACGAGAACCGATGACCAGGAAAACCGCACCCGCCCGCCGCATGGTCGGACTGACCGAAGCGGCCGAGCATTTCGGGGTTTGCACCAAGACGCTGCGGCGTCGTATCGCCGATGGATCGTTGAAGGCGTACCGGTTGGGCGGCAAGGCGATTCGCGTGGATCTCAACGAGGCCGAGACTGCACTACTGCGCCCGATGGCCGCAGCGGGGGATCGCTGAACGTGACCCCTCACATGAGCGTGGCCGCCAGCGCTGCACACGCTGACGGCCACCGAAACACAACAATTCTCGGCGTTGATACTAGCCCGCCGTCTGTCGACTGGGAAGACGACCACGATGACGAACCGCCGTTCGATCCCGACACTGATCCGTGGCAGATCATTGCCGAGTATTCGCCGCAGCCTCGACCCGTCCTCGACGCGATCCGTGAGCGCCTCGAGAACCAAGGTGGGCGCCTCGACGGTGTCCCGCGTGAGGTTCTCGAGGCCCTGGCCGTGGACATCCCCGCGTCACTGGCGGTGCACCTGCCCGACGATCACCTGATTCTCGAATGTCGGGAAGCTCTGCGGGTCCTCGACGTGGCCGAGGCACGCAAGGCCGATCACCTCGCACGACTGCGGGCCGAGGCCGAGGTCGCGGCCGAGCTGAAAGCCAAGGTGGCCGCCGAGGAGGCCGCCGCAGCCGCCACCGCAGAGTCGTCGTGGGATCCGGTCGACCTGACCCCGATCCTCGCAGACATCGCCGCAGGGACGATCACACTGCCCGAGGCCACGATCATGCCCCGCGCAGACGGGCTGTGCCTGCTGTACCCGGGTCTCGTGCACTCGTTCCACGGTGAGAGTGAGTCGGGCAAGTCGCTGCTGATGCAGAGCGCCAGCGCCGTCGAGATCAGTGACGGTCATGACGTGCTGTACCTCGACTACGAATCCGATCAGCTCTCGGTGGTGCAGCGAATCGCACAGCTCGGTGCGCCTGTCGACATGATCGCCCGCCACCTGACCTACGTCCGGCCCGGGGAAGCGATCAACGGGGCGGTGAGCCGTGGGCGGTGGGAACGGTTGCTCTCCCGCCGCTACTCGTTGGCCATCCTCGACGGCGTGACCGACGCCCTCGCGACGTTCGGCTATTCGTCCATCGACAACGACGACGTGACCAAGTGGACGCGCGACGTTCCCAAACACATCGCCGATGTCACCGGGGCGGCCGTGGCGCTGATCGACCACGTCTCCAAGGACACGGGCGGCCGGGGACGGTTCGCGATCGGCGGCTCGGCCAAGATGAACGGTCTGACCGGTGCCGCGTACATCGTCGAGGTCGAGGAACCTCTCGGCCGAGGCCGGCGGGGTGTCCTGACCGTGCGGATCGGCAAGGATCGGCCCGGCGGTGTCCGTGGTCGATTGCCCGCCAGCAAGCCTCGGCACGACCGCACCGAACCCGTTGCCACGGTCGTGGTCGATTCGACGGCCGGGGACGGAATCCACGTCGAGCTGCAGGTGCCTACCGACCTCGCACCGTCCGGCGTGGTGAAGAACGACGCCGCCGCTCTCGCCCGTGCAGCGGAGTACATCACCGAGCACCCGGGTCTGGCCAAGACGGTTACGGCCAAGACGATGGGCGGAAAGTACTCGGCCAGTCTCGCAGCTATCGAAACGCTGATCATCCACGGATACGTGGCCGACGACGGGCGGGGTAAGGGTCTGCGGATCGTCAAGCCGTACAAGCCTGCTGACGATGTGTACGCGATGCACACGCACCTCGACATTCCCAATTCCTAAGTCTGACAGGGGAACAACTCTCATGACCTATCGCAGCCAGATCGACAGATGGCACGACGAACCGATCGAGTTCGCTCACAGCCTGCTCACCATTTACCGCCAGGGGCTGACCGTGGCCGAGCTACAGCGCCGTGTCGGGTGGCGGTTCAACGATCGGCACCGCCGTGACGAATGCATGGCCGAGATCGAGCGCCTGATCCAAATCGGCCAGCTCGAGTGCGTGCAGGTGGACCGGTCCCGCCTCGTCCGCATCGCCACTGTTGGGGGTGCCGAGTGACCATCAGCCACGCCGCCGCAATGCGCAGCGCCGCCCGTCTACTGCTCAACGACCACCAGGCCCGCACCGCCGAGGACCCGGACCTCTACGTTTTCAACGTCGAGCGCCTGATCAGCGGGGCCGCTGCTGCCGGTGACCTCGAGCAGATCGTTTACGGGCTGCTGGACGTGCTCGCTGACGCCGACACCGAGACCGCCCACTACCGCCTCGCGCACCGCGCCCACTTGGTTGCCTACGCCGACGGTGCCGATCTCGCCGCCGAGGCACTGGGACAACGCCGCACCGAATCCTGACACCTCACAGGGAGACGACCCGTGACCACTCTCATCGCATCACCCCGAAATCCTTCGCTGGCCGCCCTCGAGGCCGCTGTGACCGCCGCTCTCGACATTGCCGGTGTCTGCCCGCGCTGCACGTTCGACGCCGTCGTCGTGCCCCTGGCGCTGCGCACCGTGGGCGTTGCCCCGGCCGAGCGTGACGCCGCCCTCGACCGCTGGCGGGAACGGGTCGGTGGCCACGCCGGCCACGGCCGCCGCTTCGCTACTACTTCCCGATAGGAGACCTACCCACCATGACCACAAATTCGACGACCGGGCTTGCCCTCCGCGTTGCCATCCATGCCGCCCTGCTCGACCTCGACCGCCCGGCCACGATCGAGGAGCTTCACGGGATCCTGACCGATCAGGGGCACCGTGTGGGCGGCCGGACGGTCGAGGACGCGATTGTGAGACTGTCCTCTGACGGGGAGATCCACCGCATCACCGACGACGGCCGCACCGTCCTGGCGTCACTGACCCCGATCGACGCAGCCGCCACGGTCCGTGACCAGATCACCGAGGTGGCCACGGCCGCCGCAGATCAGGCAATCGAGTCGTTGAGCGTTGACGAGAGTTGGTCGTGCCGCCACCGTGCAGCCCTGATCGAGCAGGTCGGCGACAGTGTCGAGGCCGCCGTGGGCGACTGGGTCAACCGCAACACGGTGATGATCGCCAAACTCATCGCGGACAAGTACGCCGAGGCGGTGAACGGATGACCGCCCGGGCCGTGACCACGGTGCAGCTCGACGCCGCCGACGCCGCGCTGATCGTTCGACTGATCGACGCGCACGCCGACGCGATCCGCCCGACCGGCCGCCAACTCGGTCGGTCGGTGGTCCGTCTACGGGCCGAATTGGAGCGGGCTAGCGTCCGCGTCAACGCCCGAGGGGCAAACGTCAACGCGAACGTCAGTGGCACCGATCGGGAACAACCGCTTGGCCACGCTGAGGTCCATGCGTTTATTGATTCCGCCCAAGCTGCGGCCGTGCTCGGGATCAGCCCGGGCGGGGTTCGCTATCGCGCTCGAAACGGTCAGATTGCAAGCCGCAAGGCCGGAGGTCGTTGGGTCTACAGCTTGGCTGATACAGAGAGAATTGCAGCCGAGCGCGCCCGCCGACTGCGCCGCTAGCCCGGACCGGGGACGGTGACCAATGCCCCTGGTCACTGTTTCCGACGTAGAGCTTATCCACACCGGCACGTGGGAAATCAGCACCGGCACATGGGAAGTCACGACGGAAACGCTCGAGTCCGCAGTGGCCGCCCATGCTGCCGGTGTTGTTCGTCGTCCACCGCTCCGACTCGGTCATGACGATCCCCGGTTCGACGGTCAGCCGGCGGTGGGGTACCTCGACAATCTCCGCGTGACCGACAACGGTCAGACCCTCGTCGGGGACTACGTCGGCGTTCCGCAATGGCTGGCCGAGATCCTGGCCACTGCGTACCCCACGAGGTCGGTTGAGGGTGTCCACGATGTCGTGGCCGTGGACGGCACCCGCTACCCGTTCGTCCTCACCGCGTGCGCACTGCTCGGTGTCACGGATCCCGGAATCTCCACCCTGGCCGACATCCCGGCCTATTTCGGCGTGGCCGCTAAGGCCGTCGCCGTCACTGTCTCCGCAACAACGGAAACGCCCACGGCGATGGCCGTGGCGCTCGCATCGGCACGGCGTGCTCGTCGTGCTCGAGGGAAGTAGGTAACGCACCATGCCCAAGAACATTCAGGTCTACTCGCCTGGCCAGGCAATCACCGTCGAGGCAACCGGCGCCGTCGCACAGTCGACGTTCGTGGCCGTGTCCGGTAACCGCACCGCCGGCGGGAACATCGCAGGCGCAACGGCCGGGGCCGGTGTGCGTTCTCTCGGTGTCGCAGCTGCCGACGCCAAGGCCGGTCAGGTCGTCGCCGTCCACCGTGCCGGTGTCGTGCGTGTCGTGGCCGGTGCCGCGATCGCAGCCGGGGCAGAGGTCGAGGTCGGGGCCGCCGGGAAGGCGGTGACGCTCGCAGCCGGTAAGGCCGTGGGTCTGGCCGTCACCGGTGCCGCGTCCGGTGCCCACGCCGAAATCGCTCTGTACTGATCAGGAGAACTAGAAACCATGAACGCACTTCTTCCGCAGCTCACCGGCCGCGCTCTGACCGTGGACGCCGCCCTGTCGCAGCCGACGATCATTCGTGACCGGATCGCTCGCCTGGCCGATTCTCAGATGGTCATGAGTCGGTTCTTTTCCAGCCTCGGCAAGCAGGTCGAGGGCGGCGGGATCCTCTACTCGGTGGCCAAGTCGTCCGACCTCTACGCGACCGGTGTTGAGCGCCGCAGCCCGGGCGCTGAGTACCCCGTCGTCGAGGGCGTCGACCGTGAACCCAAGCTGGCCGTGGTCGAGGACTTCGGCGGCAAGTTCCAGATTTTCGACGAGCAGACCAAGCGCAACGATGTGAGCTACCTCGACGGCCAGGTCAATCAGCTGGCCAATACGGTCACCGCCAAGGTTGACGCCGCCGCCATGGCCGCTGTGGCCGCCGCCGACATCGATTCGATCGTGGCCACCGCAGCGTGGGACGAGACGGTTCTCGACGGATCCGCCCCGACGGCCCCGGCCGAGCGTCCGACCGGCACGCTGGCGCAGGTCCTCGAGGTATTCGAGACCGACGCCATGGGAATCGTGCCGGATACCCTGCTCGTCGCTCCGCAGGAAGCCCGGGTGCTGCGCACCCTGTACGGCCGGGACCTCGGTGCTGTGCTCGACTCGTTCGGGCTGACGCTGGTCTCGAATGCACGCCTCGAGGCAGGAGCGGCGTACGTCCTGCGTGTCGGTGAGGTCGGCACCGTCGGGTTCGAAGAGCCGTTGCGCACCGAGGTGTACGACGACCGCTCGACCCGGTCCAAGTGGGTGCAGACGTTCTGCGTGCCTGCGTTCGCCGTCGAGAAGCCGTACGCGGCCAAGAAGCTGACCGCGCTGGCATCGGTCTGAGGGGAGATAGAACCATGGCACTGACATTCAACGATGACCAGACCGCACGCCTGCTCGACGTGCTCGGCCTCTCCGCCGACACGGCCGACGTGGCCGTGATCCTCGCAGCGATCTCCGACCTGGCGGTGGCAGAGAACGCCGTCGCTGCCAAGGCTGCGGGTACCGGGCTGACCCTGATCGACGGCGAACAGCTCGCCGCCCTCGAGGCCGCAGCGGAGGAAGGTCGCACGATCGCCGCCGCCGCAGCACAGGCCAAGGTCGAGGGGATCGTCACCGACGCGATCAAGGCCGGCAAGCTTCCCCCGGCCCGCAAGGATCACTGGGTCAAGCTGATCACCGCCGACGAGTCGATGGCCGATGTCCTGGCCAGCGCACCGGCAGTGATCCCCGTGACCGAGATCGGACACAGCCACGGCGCCGACGCTGACATCGACGCGAACACTCCCGAGTGGTTCCGCTGACCTGACATCGCAGGACCCGCAACGACGAACGGCCCCCGGCAACCGGGGGCCGTTCTCGTGTCGGTGGCAGGGGAGACGAGGGGCCGCCACCGCCATCGAGGCTACAGAGGACCGTCGTCCCCGCCCTGACCTGCGGATATGGGCACCGCCCCGCCATTTCCCCTGGTCGGCTGACCGGGGCCGTCAGCCCCTCGTAAAAATACGGACAGTAGGCACCGTGGGAGGAGCTGTCCGTGCCCCCCGCCCCAGCAAATGCGCAGGTCAGAGAGCTAACCGGCAATGGTCGACGGGACCTGCAAGGCTAGACCGACAACCGCAAGGATTAGACCCCATCCCGCGAGGCGCAGATCGGTGACGATCTCTACTCGCCCCTGAGACTGTGCTTGTTCGAAAGTGGACAGGATCTCCTGCCGTTGAGCTGCCACGCGCGTGTTGACTTCACGCAGCGCGTCACCGGTCGAATGGACGTGATCTTGGAGGTTCCTCGCGGCGTCGGTCACCGCCTCCTCCAATGCGCGCAATCGATCCTCGACAGGGTCGGATTCCCTGAACCCGCGCACTGCCACCACCCTGACGGCTGCGTCTGCCGTCATTGCCGCGTCGTGTGCCTCGACCTGGACGGGTCGCCGTCGTCCGACCAAGTTCCGTACCCACTGGGGGAAGAATCGATCCCATCCTCGGGCATGTTCTCGCCATTTGGATCTGACACCGAGGGCCGCCAGGGCGAAGCCCGCAACCTCGATGAATATGCCAGCGATAGCCATGGCTGTCAGCGTGTCCACAAGATCAGGTTAGGCGGGTAGGTGTCCGTTCCTCGATCGGAGGGGTACGCGGGTGCTGTCCGTCGGAGGTGCCAGAATCGCGATGTGACTCACATCGAGAATTACGACGAACAGATTTCCCGGCTTGTTGATCAGTTCAAGGTCAACGAGGAGCGGCTGAAGTCGCTGCTGCGCAAGACGAGTGTGGATACTCGGCGGCTCGACCTCGAGGAACTCGCCAGGGATGCACAGAGGTACCTCGTCAACATCGCAGATGCTTTGGACGAGCTGGACGCCCCTCTCGGCCGTATCGACGAGGGCAACGACGGGATCTCGGCGGCGATGCGGTTGCGCGAACTGTTGGATCCGCACAACGATGCTCACCGCCGATTGCCCGACGCTGCAATGACGATCGACGGCCGCCCGGCGCGTGTGGGAAGGCATGAGCAGGGTGATCAGAATGACGTAGAGCTGTACGTGGGCGAACCCCGCGAACTGTCGGTTGCTCTCACTCCGCAGAATGCCCGCAGGCTCGCAGTTGACCTGTATCGGGTCGCCGACGCGCTCGATGGTGAGTACCCGAACCGTCCGCCGCGCTGATCTTCCCAGTAGATACGACAGTGCCCACGCCTCCCGTGACCAAACGGAGCAACGTGGGCACTGTCGTCATGACTCTCGAGCATCACATCGAGTACGTATCTCAGTGTAGCGATGGTGCGTTCCTCGACCTGATGAATCGGAACGGGCTACCGCCCGTGCTGCCCTCGACCGAGCGGAGCACCCAAGGGTGCCGGTGTCGATACCCCTCCCCGGAGCTCCCACGAACCATGCCCCGTTATCGCGTCACGGCCAACACCTCTGGCCACGTCCCGAACGGGTACGTGGCTGTGTCGGACCCTCACAGCGTCTGGCCAGACACCGCAGTGAGAGCGCCCGCCCCGGTTGGCGGGATTGAGAACACCGGCCCACATTGGTTAGCGTCGGACGTGGGGAGAGAACGACGACGAGGACCACACCGCCCGTGATGGGGGGTGTGGCCCTGACCTAGTGGTGCTCGGTGTGGGGAATGGACGCCGCGCGCCCTACGATGGCAAGACGGTTCATCGGACTGCTTTCCGTTGGGCCGAGGCCCTGGAATCGGGAGGGAAGCCCGATCCGGGGCCGCTTTCGTTTCAGCGACCCTGAGACGGTCCGAACTGCACGTGAACTGCACGCCGTGCGTCCGTTGAGCCTGGAAAACGCTGTGACCAGCGTGTTCCTTGGTGCCCCCGGCAGGACTCGAACCTGCGACCTAGAGATTAGAAGGCTCTTGCTCTATCCATCTGAGCTACGGAGGCGCGGCCAGAATCTTAGCGGGTGCTTCCTGTGGTCGCCGCACACACCCTCGTACCCGCCGGGATCAGCGCTCGAGCGTGCTGCCGCGTTCGTCGTCGGGGCTCGATTCGCCCCGGGGAATGTCCACTCGACCGGTCTTGAACCGCTGGATGAGATGGTCGATTCCGACACCCAGGACCACTGCGACGCAGATGGCGACCGCGGCGCCGAACAGGGGCTGCGATTCGAACCAGCCGCCGACGAGACGCCCCACGAACGCCGAGTACAGCGCCCAGGTCGTACCGCCGAGAATCGTGAGCGGCACGAACTTCTGTCGCGGGTAGCGGGTCGCTCCGGCCGTCATGTTCACGGCGATCCGACCGATCGGGATGTATCGCGCCGTGAGGATCACTGCGGCGCCGCGCTTGTCGAGTCCGCGCCGCGCCCACGCGAAGGCGGCCTGCGCCTTCGGGCGGCGCATCCATCGGAACCGTTCGGTGCCGACCTTCCGTCCGATCGCGTAGGCGCTGTTGTCGCCGATGATCGCGCCGAGCGCCGCCAGCACGATGACGATCCACAGATAGGGACGTCCCGTCGAACCCGAGAGGGACGACAGGGTGACCAGGACGGTCTCGCTGGGCACCGGTGGGAAGAAGCCGTCGAGCGTGCACACGGCGAAGAGCAACGGGTAGACCCACAGGGCTGCGGCCTGGCCGATGATGAATTCGTTGATCACGTCCATGGATATGCGTGGTGCTCCCGTCGCGTCGGCCGGTCGGCTCCTTCCACGCTATCCGCTCGCGCCGCCGAGAGCTCCTGACGAGGACGGTCGGCTCTCCACTCGCCGCCCCGGACATGGGGGGTTCGGTCCAGATCGTCCGTTTCGCCCCACGGATCGTGGCTCGGGGCTAACCTGGGCGCCGAAGGGGGAAGTGCGGACGGATCGGCGGGGGACAACCGATGCGTCCGCCCGAGGGTGGGAGTTCTTCATGCAGGTTCCTGGCCCGTTCGACTACGCGCGCGCAACCGGAGTGGAGCACGCCGTCGAGTTGCTCGACCGGCACGGAGAAGGTGCCCGCGTCGTCGCCGGCGGACACAGCCTTCTCCCGATGATGAAACTGCGGCTCGCGAATCCGGAATACCTGATCGACATCAACGACCTCGGGGACGAACTCGACCACATCACGGTCGAACCCGAGGTCGTTCGCATCGGTGCCCTCGTGCGCCACCGTCGACTGCTCGAATCCGACGAACTCGCCGACATCTTCCCGATCTTCCGGGACGCGGAGAAGGTCATCGCCGATCCGGTCGTCCGCAATCGCGGGACGCTCGGAGGGTCGATCTGCCAGGCCGACCCCGCCGAGGACCTGTCGACGGTCTGCGCGGTGCTCG
Source organism: Rhodococcus sp. PD04 (assembly GCF_035918275.1). NCBI lineage: Bacteria > Bacillati > Actinomycetota > Actinomycetes > Mycobacteriales > Nocardiaceae > Rhodococcus > Rhodococcus sp. PD04. The sequence goes on from NZ_CP142143.1 coordinate 1,941,163, forward strand.
GTGCGACATGCGTCGTCCGCGGGCCGGCGGGGGTGCGCGAGCTCGCCTTCGACGACTTCCATCTCGGTGCCTACGAGACGGCGGTCGCTCCGAACGAGTTGCTCGTCGAGGTGCGACTGCCGCGGAAGGGCACCGCCTCCAGCGCGTACGAGAAGGTCGAGCGTCGCGCGGGGGACTGGGCGGTGGCCGCGGCGGGCGCCGCGCTGTGGATGTCGGACGACGGACGCATCACCGACGCGCGTGTCGGGCTGACGGCGGTGCGCGCCGACGAGGCGGCGCTGTCGAGGGTGTCCGAGCGGTTGCGCGGCTCGCCGGTCTCGGAGGAGTTGTTCCGCGAGGCGGGAACGGCGGCCGCGTCGGCATGCGATCCCGAGACCGATCAGCGCGGCACCGCCGCCTACAAGCGTCACCTCGCATCGGAGTTGACGGTGCGGGCCCTGCGCCGATCCGCCGAACGTCTCGGCGCCACCGAAAGGGTGTGAACCGATGCAGATCTCGATGACGGTCAACGGCGAGAGTGTCACCGCCGACGTCGAACCCCGGACACTGCTCGTGCACTTCCTGCGTGACCACCTCGGTCTGACCGGAACGCACTGGGGATGCGACACGAGCAACTGCGGAACGTGTGTCGTCGCCGTGGACGGCGAGCCGGTGAAGTCGTGCACCACGCTGGCGGTCATGGCCGCCGGCCACGAGGTGCTCACCGTCGAGGGACTCGAACGCGACGGTGTCCTCGACCCCGTGCAGGAAGGCTTCGTGCGTTGCCACGGACTGCAGTGCGGCTTCTGCACCCCGGGAATGATGATCACCGCGCGGTCCCTGCTCGACCGCGATCCCGACCCCGACGAGGCGACGATCCGCGAGGCGATCTCCGGGCAGATCTGCCGCTGCACCGGCTACACCACCATCGTCCGGTCGGTCCGGTGGGCCGCCGAACACTCCTCGAAGGCGCAACCCACGGAGGTGTCGTGATGACCGCGGTCGAACCGGACACACGCCCGGAGGAACAGGACAACGATCGCAAGCCGTGCGGACACGGCCGGATGCTGCGCAAGGAGGACCCGCGGTTCGTGCGCGGCCGCGGCAACTACGTCGACGACGTCCGTCTGCCCGGCATGCTGCATCTCGCGGTGCTCCGATCGCCGGTCGCGCATGCTCGCATCAACGGCATCGACACGTCCGCCGCCCTCGCGCACCCGAAGGTGCGGGCGGTGATCACGGGCGCCGATCTGGCCGAGAAGGGGCTCGCCTGGATGCCGACGCTGTCGAACGACGTACAGGCCGTGCTGGCCACCGACAAGGTGCGCTTCCACGGTCAGGAGGTCGCCTTCGTCGTCGCCGACGACCACTACTCGGCGCGCGACGCCCTCGAACTGATCGACGTCGACTACGAGATGCTCGACCCGGTCGTCGACGTGCGCACGGCCCTGTCGCCCGAGGCACCGGTGATCCGGACCGATCTCGACGGCAAAACCGACAACCACTGCTTCGACTGGGAAGCCGGCGATGCCGCGGCGACCGACGCGGTCTTCGCGAAGGCCGACGTCGTCACCCGGCAGGAGATCGTCTATCCACGCGTGCATCCCGCACCGATGGAGACCTGCGGTGCGGTCGCCGACTACGACCGGATCTCCGGGAAGCTGACGCTCTGGTCCACCACGCAGGCCCCGCACGCCCACCGCACGCTGTACGCGCTGGTCGCGGGTCTGCCCGAGCACAAGATCCGCGTCATCTCACCCGACATCGGCGGGGGATTCGGCAACAAGGTCCCCATCTACCCCGGCTATGTCGGGGCGATCGTTGCCTCGCTGGTCACCGGGCACCCGGTCAAGTGGATGGAGGACCGCAGCGAGAACCTCATGAGCACGGGCTTCGCGCGCGACTACATCATGGTCGGCGAGATCGCGGCGACGAAGGAAGGCCGCATCCTCGCGATCCGGTCGCGGGTCCTCGCCGATCACGGCGCCTTCAACGCCACCGCCGCCCCGGTGAAGTATCCGGCCGGCTTCTTCGGTGTGTTCACCGGCAGCTACGACATCGAGGCCGCCTACTGCCACATGACGGCCGTCTACACGAACAAGGCACCCGGCGGCGTCGCCTACGCCTGCTCGTTCCGCATCACCGAGGCTGTGTACTTCGTCGAACGGCTCGTCGACTGCCTCGCCCACGACCTCGACATGGACCCCGCGGAACTGCGCCTGAAGAACCTCCTGCGCCCCGATCAGTTCCCCTACACGAGCAAGACCGGCTGGAAGTACGACTCGGGCGACTACGAGACCACCATGCGCAAGGCCATGGACATCGTCGGCTACGACGAACTGCGCCGCGAACAGGCCGAACGCCGCGCGCGGGGTGAGCTGATGGGTATCGGCATGTCGTTCTTCACCGAGGCCGTGGGAGCCGGTCCGCGCAAGGACATGGACATCCTCGGTCTCGGCATGGCCGACGGATGCGAACTACGCGTCCATCCCACCGGCAAGGCCGTCGTGAGGTTGTCGGTGCAGTCGCAGGGACAGGGGCACGAGACGACCTTCGCGCAGATCGTCGCGGAGGAGATCGGCATTCCACCCGACGACATCGACGTCGTGCACGGCGACACCGACAACACCCCGTTCGGGCTCGGCACCTACGGGAGTCGCTCGACACCGGTGTCCGGGGCGGCCGCCGCGCTCGTCGCGCGGAAGGTGCGCGACAAGGCGAAGATCATCGCCGCGGGAATGCTCGAGGTCTCCGTCGCCGACCTCGAATGGGAGAAGGGCCGCTTCCACGTGAAGGGCGACCCGGGAGCGTCGGTGACCATCCAGGACATCGCGATGCGCGCCCACGGTGCCGGCGACCTGCCGGAGGGTCTCGAAGGTGGTCTCGAGGCGCAGATCTGCTACAACCCCGAGAACCTCACCTATCCGTACGGTGCCTACTTCTGCGTCGTCGACGTCGATCCCGGCACCGCGCAGGTGAAGATCCGCCGGTTCCTGGCCGTGGACGACTGCGGCACCCGCATCAACCCGATGATCATCGAGGGCCAGGTGCACGGCGGCATCGTCGACGGGATCGGCATGGCCCTGATGGAGATGATCGCGTTCGACGAGAACGGCACCTGCCTGGGCGGTTCGTTCATGGACTACCTCATCCCCACGGCACTCGAGGTCCCGACGCTCGAGACCGCGTTCACCGTCACCCCGTCGCCGCACCATCCGATCGGCGCGAAGGGCATCGGCGAATCCGCCACCGTCGGTTCGCCGCCCGCGATCGTCAACGCGGTCGTCGACGCGTTGAAGCCGTTCGGTGTCCGGCACGCCGACATGCCGCTGACGCCGTCGCGGGTATGGGAGGCGATGCAGGGCCGCGCGACCCCGCCGATCTGAGCGACACGACCGGAGGGTGCCAGTGGAGCGATCGGAGGACGGGAACATGGATCTCGCGGTGCGGGCGGAGCAGTTGCGCAGCGAACGACAGCCGTTCGTCGAAGCGACGGTCGTGCGGGCGCAGCCACCGACGTCCGCACACTCGGGCGACCGGGCGCTCGTCCTCGCCGACGGCACGATCGAGGGGTTCGTCGGCGGGCAGTGCACCGAGAGCTCCGTGCGCGAGGCATCCCGCACGGTGCTCGAACAAGGGGAGAGCATGCTTCTGCGGGTGCTGCCCGCCGGGTCCGGCGAGTTCCCCGACACCCCGGGAGCGACGATCGCGGTCAACCCGTGCATGTCCGGTGGGGCCACCGAGATCTTCCTCGAACCGCGGATGCCCCCGATCGTGGTGGCCGTCTTCGGGGACTCGCCCGTCGCCGAGGCCGTGGGCGAGTTCGCGCGGCGCGTCGACTACTCGGTGGAACAGATCCTCGGGACGAGCGTGCCCGCCGAGGCGTCGGTGGTGATCGTCGCGAGCCACGGGGGTGACGAGGCGGGAGTGATCCGTGCGGCCCTGGACGCCGGGAGCCGATATGTGGGCCTGGTCGCGAGTCGCACCCGGGGCGCCGCGGTGCTCGACGATGTGGAACCGACCGACGAGGAGCGTGCCCGCCTCCGCACCCCGGTCGGCCTCGACATCGGCGCCCGCACCCCGGCGGAGATCGGATTGTCGATCGTCGCCGATATCGTGCGTGTCGCGCGCAGCGGCGGACTCGCACGGTCGTCCGGGGAGAGCGGGCGCCGTGTCGAGGTTCCGCGGGGGACGGGCCCGAAGCCGCGCACGGCGGTCGATCCGGTGTGCGGGATGACCGTCACGATCACCGAGTCGACACCGCATCTCGTCCTCGCCGGGCGGACGGTGTGGTTCTGCTGCCCGGGCTGCCGCCGTCGCTACGAGAAGGACGACGTGGCGTGACCGATCCGTCGTCCCCGGGCATCTTCGACGACGTCGACGACGTCGTCGCCAGGTTCGACGACCACGACCATCTGCTCGATCAGGGCACCGCCGCCGCGATCCACCTCGCGGTCGCGCTGGGCCGGCCGTTATTGCTCGAGGGCGAACCCGGGGTCGGTAAGACCACCGCCGCCAAGGTGCTCGCGCAGATCCTCGGCAGCCCGCTGATCCGATTGCAGTGCTACGAGGGACTGTCGGTCGCCGAGGCCCTCTACGACTGGAACTACCAGCGTCAACTACTCGCGATCCGGCTCGCCGAAGCGCGCGGCGAGGTTCCCGCCGAGGCCGACCTGTACTCCGAGGACTATCTCCTCGAACGCCCCGTCCTGCGCTGCGTCCGCCATCGCGGCGACAGACCCGCCGTCCTGCTCGTCGACGAGATCGACCGCGCCGACGACGAATTCGAGGCCCTGTTGCTCGAATTCCTGGGAGAGTTCGCCGTCACCGTCCCCGAGCTCGGCACCCTCACCGCGGCCCGCCCGCCCGTCGTGGTGCTCACCTCCAACCGGAGCCGCGACCTGCACGACGCACTGCGAAGGCGCTGCCTGTACCACTGGATCGACTTTCCCGATCGTGCCCGAGCGGTGGCGATCCTGCGGCGCACGGTGCCCTCGGCGAACGTCGCGCTCGTCGAACGTGCCACGGATTTCGTCGCGGTGGCCCGCGGACTCGATCTCGACAAGGCACCGGGGATCGCGGAGACCATCGACTGGGTGTCGGCGCTGGCGGCGCTCGGCGTCGCCGACCTCGTCCGGCCCGAAGCGGTGATGTCGCTCGCCGCACTGGCGAAGACCCCCGACGACGTCGATGCGCTGGGGGAGGCTCTGGCCACCTTCGTCTCCACCGAGGTGTCGTGAGCGCCCGGTTGCTCCCGGGGGTCGATCACGCGGCCTTCGCGGTCGGACTGGTCGACCGGCTCAGATCCGCCGGGATCGTGGTCCCGGCGGACGGAGCCGCGACCTTCACGCGTGCTCTGCGCGTGTGCGCTCCGACCACACGGAGCCGGTTGTACTGGACGGCGCGGCTCACCCTCGTCGACCGGCACGAGAGCCTCGCCACCTTCGACGCGGTGTTCGACCGGGTCTTCGGCGACGCTCCGCTCCCGCTCGACCCGCATGCCCGCCGCACCGGACCCGAGGACGACGGCACACGCGCGACGCCCACCTCGGACACACCTGGTCGCGTGCAGGATGCTCCGGTCGGCCAGGACGTCCCATGGGTCACGAGGACCGTCGTCGAATCGGCGGAGGGGGAGCGGGCGGCCGACCGGCCCGGCCGCGAGGTCGCGAGTGCGCTGGCGGAGATCGCCGACCAACGATTCGACGACCTCGACCCCGCACGGCTCGCACTGCTCGAATCGTGGATCGAGAAGGCCAGGGTCCGATGGGCGACCCGCCGCACCCGCCGCCGGGTCGAACGCCACACCGGTCGCGTCGATGTGCGGGCGAGCATCGCCGCCTCGCGTAGCACCGGGTTCGAGCCGCTCCGGTTGATCCGTACCCGTCCCGGTCGACGACGGCGGCAGATCGTCGTCTTCTGCGATGTCAGCCGGTCGATGCGGCCCTACGTCGGGGTGTATCTGCATCTCGTCCGTGCTCTTGCGCACACCGGAACGGCCGAGGTCTTCGTGTTCTCCACCACAGCGACGCGTCTTACGCCGATCCTGCGGCACCGGTCGGTCGAGCAGGCGATCGACGTCGCCAACGATCGCGTGCGGACGCGGTTCGGAGGCACGCGCATCGCCGGATCCCTCGCCGAGGTGGTCGCCTCCCACCACGGCCACCTGCTGCGCGGAGCGATCGTCGTCGTCGCCTCGGACGGTTGGGACAGCGACGATCCCACCGAACTCGCGCACGTCCTGGCCAGGATCCGGCGCCGCGCCCATCGGGTGGTGTGGCTCAACCCGCGGGCCGGACAGTCCGGTTTCACGCCCTCCACCGGGTCGATGTCCGCGGCGCTCCCGCACTGCGACGCGATGGTGGCGGCCGACACACTCCTCGCGCTGCAGCACGCCGTCGACGTCGTCACATGCACCGATACCGGCCCCGGAGGGCTCCGACGGCGTGTCGTAGGTCATGGCGTGGACGTCCTACCCTGATAGGCATGGCAACATCCGAGCTCGCGTCTCCCGCGCAGCCTGCGGCGCCCGCCCCTACGAGGGGGAACCCGCCGGCACTGCTGATCCTCCTCGGCCTCCTCGCCGCCATCGTCGCGGCGTTCGCGGTCGGGCTGTCCGCTGCGCAGGCGCTGGTGTTGCTCGGCATCCCCGACCCCGGTCCGCTCACCACCTACGGTCTTCCGGCGGTCCGTGCGATCTCCGAGATCGCGACCGTCATCACGATCGGATCGCTGTTCTTCGCCGCCTTCCTCGTGCCCCCGCAACGAGGGGGTGTGCTCGACGTCGGCGGCTACCGTGCCGTCCGGACCGCGGGTGTCGCGGCGACGGTGTGGGCGATCACCGCGGCGCTGATGGTGCCGCTGACCCTGTCCGACACGTCCGGCAGCCCGCTCGGTGAGGCCATCCGGCCGGAGAACCTCTTCTCGGCGCTCGGCAGGGTGGAGGTCTCACTGGCCTGGGCCTGGACGACGGTGCTCGCGTTGATCACCGCCCTGCTGATCCGGCTCACGGTGCGTTGGTCGTGGACGCCCTACCTGCTGTTGCTGTCCTTCGTCGCGCTCATGCCGATCGCCCTGACCGGGCACTCGTCGTCGGGTGGTTCGCACGACATGGCGACCAACAGTCTCGTGCTGCACCTCGTCGCGGCGTCCGTCTGGGCGGGTGGGCTGTTCGCGCTGCTCGCGCACTCCATGCGGGGAGGCGAGCACACCGACATCGCGGCCCGGCGGTTCTCCTTCGTCGCAGGACTCGCCTTCGTCGTCATGGCCGTCAGCGGTGTCATCAATGCCGCGGTCCGCGTGTCGTTCGACGACCTGACCACGACCACCTACGGCAGGTTGCTGCTCGCGAAGATCGTCGCGCTGATCCTGCTCGGCATCTTCGGCTGGGGGCAGCGCCGCCGCGCACTGCCGGCCCTCGAAGCCGACCCCACGAGCCGGTCCGCGCTCGTGCGTTTCACCCTCGTCGAGTCGTTCGTCCTCGCCGCGACGATCGGTCTGGCCGTGGGACTCGGCCGCACGCCCCCGCCGCCGCCGGCTTCGGTGCCGACGATCCAGGAGGTCGAGCTCGGCTACCAGCTCGACGTGCCGCCGTCGTTCGTGAGCCTGTTCTTCGGCCAGTGGCGGTTCGACCTGATCTTCGGCACGGCCGCTCTCGTGCTCGCCGTCGCCTACGCCGTCGGACTGTGGACGCTGCGCAAACGCGGTGACTCGTGGCCGGTCGGCCGGTCGATCGCCTGGTTCTCTGGTTGCTTCGTGCTGTTCGTCGCCACCAGTTCCGGCGTCGGGATGTACTCGCCGGCGATGTTCAGCGTGCACATGGGTGCGCACATGGCCCTATCGATGCTCGCCCCGGTGCTCCTCGCGCTCGGCGGAGCGATGACCCTCGCCCTGCGTGCGTTCAAGCCGGCCGGACGCAACGCCCCTCCCGGACCGCGCGAATGGATCCTCGAGTTCCTGCACAGCCCGCCGTCGCGCTTCTTCACGCATCCGATCGTCGCGTCGGTCATGTTCGTGGGCGGCTTCTACGCGCTGTATCTCGGCGGGATCTTCTCCGCGACCATCGACAGCCACACCGCGCACGTCCTGATGAACCTGCACTTCCTGCTGAGCGGCTATCTCTTCTACTGGGTGGTGATCGGCGTCGATCCGTCACCGCGCGACCTGCAGCCGGTGACGAAGCTGGCCATGGTCTTCGGCTCGCTACCGTTCCACGCCTTCTTCGGTGTGACCCTCATGAGCATGGGCACGGTGATGGCCGAGAGCTACTACCGCGGCCTGGCACTGCCGTGGAACTACGACCTGTTCTCCGATCAGAAGGTCGGCGGCAGCATCGCATGGTCGGCCGGTGAGATCCCGCTCGTGCTCGTGATGCTCGCCCTGCTCGTCCAGTGGTCGCGCAGCGACCGGCGCACGGCCCGGCGTGTCGACCGGGCCGCCGAGCGCGACGACGACGCCGATCTCGCGGCCCACAACGCGATGTTCGCCGAGCTGGCGCGCCGCGACCGCGAAGGCCGCTGACCGCACCCGCCCGACGTGCACATCTCGTCGCGACACACCGAAGTGGACCGACGAGATGTGCACGTACGAGAGGATCAGGCGGCTGCTGTCGTGCGGGTGGGGGAGCGCTCGGCGCTGATTCGGACCACCACGGTGGCCACGACCGCGATGACCGCGGCTGTCACGGCGGCGACCGCTGCGGGAGTGGACACCAGACCGCCGTCACCCGTGCGGGCGACCGCGATCCATGCCAGACCCCACACGAGCGCACCGGTCACGGCCAGTCGGCCCCGACCTGCCGTGGCGAGGACCACGGAGACGGCGGCGACGACGGCCAGCACGATGATCGCCCACACGTCGGCTCCCCAGCCGAACGGATCGATGTCCTCGTAACGCAGCGCCGCGGCGGTGTTGGCGACGGTCGCCACCGACACCCAGCCCAGGTAGACGAACATCGTGCCGTCGACGACCACCGCTTCGAGCCTGCTCGACGGCAGGACGCGCGTGAAGATCAGGAACACCCGGACGAGCACGGCGAGCAGCGCGACGATCACCACGACACTCAGCCAGACCTGATCGAACTGGATCGCCGTGATCCACGCTGCGTTCAGCAGCATCGACGCAGCGATCCACCAGCCCGCGGCGCGTTGACGCGCGTCGGTGTGGTTCGCCGGCAGTGCCTGCCACACCGCGAGCGCGAGCAGACCGGCGTAGATGAGGGTCCAGATCGAGAAGGCCGGGCCTCCGGGCGCGACCGCCGTGGAATCCGCCGACAACGCACCACCTGCAGCTTCCGCGACCGGCGTCCCACCGGCCGCACCCGAACCGAAGAACGACACCACGACGGCAAGCGGAGCGCTCACCGCCACGGCCACGACGCGGGCGATGTCGCGCCCGGTGCGGGTCGCGGGGGATGTGGCGGGCGCGGATCCGTGGGAATGGGATGTCATGCCTGGAGGGTGCCCGTCCTGCGGATCACTCAATCCCGATCCGGCGAATCGGACGAATGCGAACGCACCGGCCGCACGACCCGTATCGTCCACGACGTGACCCGTACCGCGCGTGTCCCGACCCTGCTGCTCACCTGTGCACTGGCACTGCTGACGCCACTCCTTGCACCTCCCGCGGTGCACGCGAGTCCGGCACCGGGGGCCGTCGTCGACACGCCGGGGACCGTCGTCGATGTCGCCCCGCTCGAGCTCGGGTTGTCGCTACCCGGGGCGTCCTCGGCGCGGGCCCTGACCTACACCACGCAGTGGCGCAGCGGCGCTCCCACCACCGCGACCGGGGCGTTGTTCCTTCCCCACGGCACGCCTCCCGAGGGAGGGTGGCCCGTCGTCGCGTGGGCGCACGGCACCGTCGGCCTCGACGATTCGTGCGCACCCTCGCGGTTGCCGCGTACACCGCGCGACACCGCCTATCTCGACCACTGGCTCGGGCAGGGTTACGCCGTCGTGGCAGCCGACTATCCGGGTCTCGGGTCGGACGGGTTGCACCGTTATCTGGACGGACAGAGCGCCGCGAACAGCGTCATCGACATCGTGAGGGCGGGACGCGCCGTCGAACCGTCGCTGTCCGACCGCTGGGTCGTGATCGGGCAGTCCCAGGGCGGGCACACCGGCCTGCACACCGCGCGCGCCGCGACCGCCCGGGCACCCGAACTGGACTTCCGCGGGACGCTCACGACCGGCGCCCCGTCCAACCTCGAGTACCTGTTCCCGCTCGGATTCCCGGGCCTTCCCGATCTCGGTCTCGACGGACTCACCACCTTCGCCGCCTACATCTTCGCGGGCCTGCGCGACGCCGATCCGGCCCTGGACCTCGACGGATATCTCACACCCCTCGGACGGGAGATCGTCGACGCCGCCGAACGACTCTGCTACGACGACCTGAGCGACCGGTACGGCGAGGTCGGCGTCGGTGAGGTCCTCGCTCGACCGCTGAGCGACGACCGGTTCCGTGCGGCGTTCACCGACTACCTGGCCGTGCCGACCGCCGGATACGACCGGCCGTTGTTCCTCGCCCAGGGCCTGCGCGACACGCCGGTGCCCGCGCCGCTCGCGTTCGAGCTGATCGCGGATCTGTGGGCCGGTGGCGCGAACGCCCAGTTCAGGACGTACCCCACGGGGCATTCGGAGACGATGTTCGCGTCGCTGCCCGACACGACAGGCTTCGTCGCGGAGCTGCTGCGACCCTGACAGCGGCTCCGGCACCTGCGGGACTCCGGCGCCGGCCCCACCTGTCGGGTTCGCACGATGTGGGTTATCGACCGTCGACCGATACGCTGGTGGTCATGGCGGAGTTCATTTACACGATGAAGAAGGTGCGCAAGGCGCACGGTGACAAGGTCATCCTCGATGACGTCACCATGAGCTTCTACCACGGCGCGAAGATCGGCGTCGTCGGACCCAACGGCGCGGGCAAGTCGTCGATTCTCAAGATCATGGCCGGGCTCGATCAGCCCAGCAACGGCGAGGCCTTCCTCGATCCGGAGGCCACCGTCGGCATCCTCCAGCAGGAGCCGCCCCTCAACGAGGAGAAGACGGTCCGGGAGAACGTCGAGGAGGGCCTCGGCGAGATCAAGGTCAAGCTCGACCGGTTCAACGAGATCGCCGAGCTCATGGCCACCGACTACTCCGACGAGCTGATGGAGGAGATGGGCAAGCTCCAGGAGGAGCTCGACCACGCCAACGCGTGGGATCTCGACTCGCAGCTCGAGCAGGCCATGGACGCACTGCGCTGCCCTCCGCCGGACGAGCCCGTCACCCACCTCTCCGGTGGTGAGCGCCGCCGTGTCGCGCTGTGCAAGCTGCTGCTGAGCAAGCCCGACCTGCTGCTCCTCGACGAGCCCACCAACCACCTCGACGCCGAGTCGGTGCTGTGGCTCGAGCAGTTCCTCGCGTCCTACCCGGGCGCAGTGCTGGCCGTCACCCACGACCGGTACTTCCTCGACCACGTCGCGCAGTGGATCTGCGAGGTCGACCGCGGCAAGCTGCACCCCTACGAGGGCAACTACTCCACCTACCTGGAGAAGAAGGCCGAGCGTCTCGAGGTCCAGGGCAAGAAGGACCAGAAGCTGCAGAAGCGGCTCCGCGAGGAACTCGAGTGGGTCCGCTCCGGTGCCAAGGCACGGCAGACGAAGAACAAGGCGCGTCTGGCCCGCTACGAGGAGATGGCAGCCGAGGCCGAGAAGCACCGCAAGCTCGACTTCGAGGAGATCCAGATCCCGACGCCGCCGCGTCTGGGCAACGTCGTCGTCGAGGTCGAGCACCTCGACAAGGGCTTCGACGGCCGTGTCCTGATCAAGGACCTGTCGTTCACGCTGCCGCGCAACGGCATCGTCGGTGTCATCGGCCCCAACGGCGTCGGCAAGACCACGCTGTTCAAGACCATCGTCGGTCTCGAGGAGCCCGACAGCGGCACCGTCAAGGTGGGCGACACGGTCAAGCTGAGCTACGTCGACCAGAACCGCGCGAACATCGACCCGAAGAAGACGGTCTTCGAGGTGGTCTCCGACGGTCTCGACTTCATCGAGGTCGGGCAGAACGAGATGCCGTCGCGCGCGTACGTGAGCGCGTTCGGGTTCAAGGGTCCCGACCAGCAGAAGCCGGCCGGTGTGCTCTCCGGTGGTGAGCGCAACCGCCTGAACCTGGCGCTCACGCTCAAGGAGGGCGGCAACCTGATCCTCCTCGACGAGCCGACCAACGACCTCGACGTCGAGACCCTGTCGTCGCTCGAGAACGCGCTGCAGCAGTTCCCGGGTTGCGCCGTCGTGATCTCCCACGACCGCTGGTTCCTCGACCGCACCTGTACCCACATCCTGGCGTGGGAGGGCAACGTCGAAGAGGGCAAGTGGTTCTGGTTCGAGGGCAACTTCGAGGCCTACGAGGCGAACAAGGTCGAGCGTCTCGGAGCCGATGCGGCACGTCCGCACCGCGTCACGCACCGGAAGCTCACGCGTGACTGAGCGCAACGGCCACCGGCCCTACCGGTGCCCGGTCGAGGTGCGCTGGGGCGACTCCGATCGGCTCGGGCACGTCAACAACGCCAAGGTCGTGGAATACCTGCAGGAAGGGCGCATCAAGTTCTTCCGGAGCGAGCTGCCGGCACGCGATGCCGTCGTGCTCCGGAAGATGGACGTCGAGTTCCTGCGTCCGATCAAGGATTCCTCGGCGCCGATCGAGGTCGAGACGACGGTGCTGCGTCTCGGCACGAGCTCGTTCACGGTGCGTCAGACGATCCTCGACCGGGAAGGCGTGGTGTGCGCGGTCGCCGACACCGTGCTCGTCGGCTTCGATCCCGAGACCGACACGTCGCGGCCGCTGACAGACGAGGTACGGGCGGTGCTCGACCGGCACCGCGCCGTCACGCCCACCGGCTGAGCGGGTACATCCTGTCGACCGGCCCGGCTGTTACCCGACCCGCCGGTTCCGACCCCCCGACTGCGCGCCGCGGATAGGCTCGATCACGAGTCCGTCCGCGGCGCGCGGTGTATCCGCCCGATAGAGCAGGAGGGGTGTCGATGGCCGATCCGGCTGTGGCGCAGACAAATTCAACAGGCAGCGATGCCTCTCCCGAGGCGGTCCTCGAGCGGATCTATCAGAGCTCCGGAGAGTTCACCACCGACCACGGCGCGGCCGCGCTCGAGCACGTCCGTCTCGGTCGTCGGCGCGCACCGGACACCGCTGTCGTCGGTGTGCGCCGCACCGACGGCATGGGTGTCGCCGTACAGATCGTCACCGACGACATGCCGCTGCTCGTCGAATCGGTGCTGGCACTGCTGTCCCGGCTGGGTGTCTCGGTGGCGACGGTCATCCACCCCGTCCTGTCTGCGCGCCGCACCGCCGAGGGCGACCTCGAGCGCCTGACCGACGAAGGCGGACGGACCTCGGGTGGAGTCGCCGAATCATGGATGCACATCGAGCTGCGCGGGCCCGTCGACGACGAATCGGTCGAGGAGATCGATCACGGCCTGCGGCGCGTACTGTCCGATGTGCGGCAGGTGGCGTCGGACTCCGGGGAGATGCACGCCCTGCAGCGCGACCTGGCGGACGCGCTCGACGGCCTGGCCGCCGATCCGCCGGCGCACTACACGGCCGACGAGCTCACCGAGACCGCCGAACTGCTGCGCTGGTTGAGCGGCGGGAACTTCACCCTCCTCGGCTACCGGCGCTACGACTTCGTGCCCGACGGCGGCGACGACAACGTGCGCGCGACGCCCGTGCCCGGCAGCGGCAGGGGAGTGCTGCGCACCGATGCCTCGGTCGCGGACCCGCTCGACCTGCCCGGTGAGGTCGGCACGGGTCGCCGTCCGCTCCTCGTGCTCACTCAGGGCGCGCTTCCCGCCACCGTGCACCGTTCCGTCTATCCGTACTTCGTCGGCGTCGCCCGGCTTGACGCCGACGGCGCGGTCGTCGGGGAGGATCGTTTCCTCGGTGTCCTCACGGTGACCGCTCTGCACGAGAACATCCTCGACATCCCCGTGGTCTCGCGCCGGGTGCGGGAGGTCGTCGCGCGGGCGCGGGTCGAGCTGTCGTCCTACAGCGGCCAGGCGATGCTCGAGATCATGCAGACGGTGCCCCGCGCGGAACTGTTCTCCATGGACACCGACACCCTCTACGAGACCGTCACGGCGGTGGTCGACATCCGCCGGCAGGTGCGGTTGTTCGTCCGCGTCGACACCTACGGGCGGTACATCTCGTGCCTGGTCTACCTGCCGCGCGACCGCTATACGACGAAGGTGCGCGTGGCGATCCAGGACATCCTGTTGCGCGAGTTCGGTGGCGGCGTACTCGACTACACCGCGCGGGTCTCCGAACGCGACCTCGCGTTGCTGCACGTGACGATCCGGTTCTCCGGGCGCGCACGTCGCGAGGTGGACACCTCCGAGGAGAACCGCCTGCGGATCCAGGCGATGCTCGCGGAAGTGACCCGCAACTGGGCCGATCGGCTCGGTGAGGCGGCGGCCGCAACCGGCGATCTCGATCCGTTGCTGGTGCAGCGGTACGCCGAGGTCGTGCCCGAGGCGTACAAGGAGGACTTCGGTTCCGAACGTGCCCTGGACGACCTGCGGCGTCTGGAAGCGCTCGACTCCGGCGATCTCGACACGCACCTGTACCGTCCGGGTTCCGACGATCCGTTGTCGTTGCGTTTCACCCTGTACATCGCCGACGAGACGGTCACCCTCGGCCGGATCCTCCCGGTGTTGCAGAGCCTCGGCGTCGAGGTCGTCGACGAGCGACCCTACCGGCTGCCGCGATCGGACGGAATCGATTGCTGGATATACGATTTCGGACTCTGCCTGCCCGAGGACATCGAGCACGGCATCGTCGAGACCGATCCGACCCTGGCGGATCGTCTCACCGACACCTTCACCGTGGCCTGGCGGGGCGCGGTCGAGACCGACCGGTTCAACCAGCTCGTGCTGCGCGCCGGGCTCACCTGGAAGCAGGTCGTGCTTCTCCGCGCCTACGCGAAGTACCTGCGCCAGACCGAATTCCCCTACAGCCAGTACAACATCGAAGGTGTGCTGCTCGGCGCCCCCCACACCGCGGCGCTGCTCGTCGGGCTGTTCGAGTCCCGGTTCGATCCGGAGGACGCCTCCGCCGAACGCGAACAGCAGATCGCCGAGGAACTCACGACGACGATCGCGGAGGTGACCGCCCTGGCCACCGACCGCATCCTCCGGGGGCTGTTCTCGTTGATCCGTGCGACCCTGCGCACCAACTTCTACGTGGCCGGCGGGATCGGGCACGAGCGCCCGGACGGTCGGGCGTTGTCGCTCAAGTTCGATCCGCGACGGATCGCCGAACTACCCCAGCCGCGACCGGCTTTCGAGGTGTTCGTCTACGCCCCGGACGTCGAGGGCGTCCACATGCGGTTCGGTCCCGTCGCCCGCGGTGGGCTGCGCTGGTCCGACCGTCGGGAGGACTTCCGCACGGAGGTGCTCGGCCTGGTCAAGGCGCAGGCCGTGAAGAACGCGGTGATCGTGCCCGTGGGTGCGAAGGGCGGCTTCGTCGTCAAGCACGCCCCGCGTCCGACCGGTGACGCCGAGGCGGACCGGCGCGCCGTCCGCGAGCGCGGCGAACGGTGCTACCGGTGCTTCATCGCCGGTCTGCTCGACATCACGGACAACCTCGACGCCGCCCGCAACGACACGGTCCCGCCGCAGCGGGTCGTGCGTCACGACAACGACGACCCGTATCTCGTGGTGGCCGCGGACAAGGGCACCGCGTCGTTCTCCGACCTCGCGAATTCCGTTGCGGCGGAATACGGCTACTGGCTCGGTGACGCGTTCGCGTCAGGTGGCTCCGCCGGTTACGACCACAAGGAGATGGGCATCACCGCGCGCGGTGCATGGGAGAGCGTCCGGCGTCACTTCCGCGAACTCGGATCCGACCCGCAGACGGACGATTTCACCGTCGTCGGAATCGGTGACATGAGCGGCGACGTCTTCGGCAACGGCATGCTGCTCAGCCGGCACATCCGGCTCGTCGCCGCGTTCGATCATCGGCACATCTTCCTCGATCCCGACCCCGATCCGGAGCGGTCGTTCGAGGAGCGGCGCCGGTTGTTCGAACTGCCGCGGTCGTCGTGGAAGGACTACTCGACAGAACTCGTCTCGGCCGGGGGCGGGGTGTGGGACCGGACGGCCAAATCGGTGCCCGTCGGTCCCGAGGTGCGTGCGGTGCTCGACCTGCCCGACGACGTCACCGCACTCCCACCGCCCGAACTGATCCGCGCGATCCTGCGCGCACCCGTCGACCTGTTGTGGAACGGCGGTGTCGGCACCTACGTGAAGGCGTCGACGGAAACCCATGCGGACGTGGGGGACAAGAGCAACGACGGCGTGCGCGTCGACGGGCGGGAACTGCGTGCCCGGGTCGTGGGCGAGGGCGGCAATCTCGGCGTCACGCAACGCGGCCGCATCGAGTTCGCGCGCGCCGGTGGGAAGATCAACACCGACGCGATCGACAACTCGGCCGGCGTCGACAGCTCCGACCACGAGGTCAACATCAAAATCCTCCTCGACGCCATGGTGACCGCCGGCGAGCTCGCGGCGGAGGACCGCAATCCGCTGCTCGCGTCGATGACCGGTGACGTCGCCGAACTCGTTCTCGCCGACAACATCTCGCAGAACGCCGTGCTCGGACTAGAGCGGGCCGTAGCGCCGTCCCTGTTGGGGGTGCACCGTCGGATGCTCGCAGCCCTGGAACTCGATCGCGGACTCGACCGCGGCCTCGAGGCCCTGCCCGACGAGGCCGAGTTCGATCGTCGTGAAGCGGCGGGGGAGGGATTGACGTCGCCGGAGCTGGCGCAGCTCCTCGCCCACGTCAAGCTCGCCCTCGTCGACGACCTGCTGGCCACGGACCTGCCCGACAACGAGACCTTCGCGTCGATCCTGCCCGCCTACTTCCCGCCCGCTCTGCGCGAGCGGTTCCGGGCCGGGATCCGGGCGCATCCGCTGCGTCGGCAGATCGTTGCGACCATGCTGGCCAACACCACGGTCGACAACGGCGGCCCCACCTACGTCTACCGGCTCGCCGAGGAGGCCGGGGCGACGGCGACCGACGCCATCCGCGCCTACACCGCCGTCACTACCATCTTCGGGCTACCGGCCCTGTGGGACGAGATCCGGGCCGCCGGGCTGCCTGTCGATATCGAGGACGACCTGCTGCTCGAATCCCGCCGCGTGCTCGACCGGGCGTCGCGCCGGCTCCTCGCCACGCGACCGCAGCCCCTCGCAGTCGGTGCCGAGATCAGCCGTTACCGCGACGCCTTCGCGCGTCTCGCACCGCGGGTCGCGGACTGGATGCGCGGGCACCACGCCGAGGACTTCCTGCGTCGTACCCGCCCGCTCCTCGAACGAGGAGCACCGGAGGAGCTCACGGGCGTCGTCTTCCGGCTCCTCGACCAGTTCCCGCTGCTCGACGTCGTCGACATCGCCGACATAGAGCAGCGCGACGAGGCGGAGGTCGCCGACCTCTACTACGCCCTCGACGCGCGTCTCGGCGTCGACCGCCTGCTCACGGCGGTCTCCGGTCTCGAGCGGGGCGACCGCTGGCATTCGCTGGCACGCCTCGCGCTGCGCGACGACCTGTACGGCTCGTTGCGGTCGCTCGTCCTCGACGTGCTCGCCGGCGCCGAACCCGGGGAGTCGACCGAGGAGATGATCGAGGACTGGGAGTCGTCCAACGGCTCCAAGCTCGTCCGCGCGAGGGCGGCGCTCGACGAGATCTTCGCGTCTGGAAGTCTGGACCTCGCCACCCTTTCGGTGGCGGCACGACAGATCAGGGGCATGGTGCGCACGGGCGCATCCGATCGGAGGTAACGAGTGAGCGGTGCGGGCGAACAGTTCGGTTTCCACACCGAGGTGATGGTGCGGTGGTCCGACATGGACGTCTTCCAGCACATCAACCACGCGCGGATGGTCACGCTCCTCGAGGAAGCACGGATCCCGTGGTTGTTCGCCGACGGTCGCCCCACCCGCAACCTGCGCGAAGGTGCCGTCATCGCCGATCTCCACGTCCGTTATCGCGGGCAGTTGCGCCACGACGACGGTCCGCTCGACGTGCTGATGTGGACCGAGAAGGTGCGGGCCGTCGACTTCACGATCGGTTACGAGGTGCGGCCGGGCGGTGCCCCGGTCGACTCGGCGCCGGCGGTGGTCGCGTCCACCCAGATCGCGGCGTTCGACATCGAGACCCAGCGTCTGCGCCGGCTCACCGACGAAGAACGTGTCTTCCTGCGGCAGTGGCAACGCGACTGACGGTGGCAGTGGCAGTGGCAGTGGCAGTGGCAGTGGCAGTGGCAACGCGACAGCGACAGCAACAACGCAACCGATGAGGGCGATGTGAGCGACGATCGGATCCGACACGCAGAGCGCCTCCTGACGCTCGCAGGCCCCGACGACAGCGTCGATCTCGCCGCCTTCCTGGCCCGGGCCGCGCGTCTCGACGAGGCCGCCGTGGTGCGGTTGCGCCGGCGCGGTGACGGACTGCTCGGCATCTGGACGCGTACCGGTTTCGAGGTGCTCGCAGGACGTGTCGTCCGTGGAACCGTGGCACCGGCCGACACCTGCGTCGCCGCAGAATCGCTGCGGGCCGCGCTCCTCGCCGGGTCCGGGCCGCGCACCGAGGTCGACCCGGGCTGGGCGATGGATTCCGCCTGGCGCGGGGCACTCCCGCCCGACGACGGCTACGTCCACGTCGACGACGTGCCGGCACGGATCCTCGTCGAACTCGCGCAACGCGGCGTCGCGCTCACCCGCGAGCACGGCGCGCAAGGGCCGCCGGCGTCGCTGCTCGCCCAGGAGGTTCTCGAGGTGAGCGGCGCCGGGACCACCGTGGGCGTGCCGATGCGCATGGTGTTCGCGCTCGGTGCGATGGGCTTCGTGCCCGGTGCCGGTCGCGACACCGTCGACTCGGCGGGCATCGATCCCACCGAGGTGGTCCGGGTCCGGGCGTCCGCTACCTGGATGCGCCTCGACGCCCGCTTCGGGTCGGTCTACCTGCGCCGCGGCGGCGGGCTCGGTCTGAGCGTCCTCTGAGGGTGCCTCACGCCAACCAGGCGGCGGTGTCCGGTGGCAGTACGTGTCCGGTGAGCGGCGCACTCGCGAGCAGCACCTCGCCCGGAGGCAGATCGACCGCGACGTCGCCGGCGTTGAGCACGCAGGTCAGGCCGTCGGAACGGCGGAACGCCAGGCACCCGGCCGGGCTTCCGTACCAGCCGATCTCACCGCCCTCGGATCGCCTTCGCTCCGTGTCGATGGGGCGCCTTCGCTCCGTGCGGATCTCGATCGCCCTGCGGTACAGCGAGAGCGTCGAGTCCGCGTCCTCGAGTTGCTTCTCGACGGTGAGCGCCGACCACTCCGGCGGCTGGGGCAGCCACGCGGACCCGGCTGAGGTGAACCCGAAGGGCGGTGCTCCGCCCTCCCACGGCAGCGGCACGCGGCAACCGTCGCGTCCGCGTTCGGTGTGGCCGGATCGTTCCCAGACCGGATCCTGCAGTACCTCGTCGGGCAGATCGACGTTCGGCAACCCGAGTTCGGCGCCGTTGTAGACGAACACCGTTCCCGGGAGCGCGAGGGCGACGAGGATCATCGCGCGTGCCCGTGCGAGCCCGACCTCGTCGCCTCCGTATCGCGTGACCTCGCGGTCGACGTCGTGGTTCGACAGTGTCCACGTCGGTGAGGCCTGCACCGACGTCACCGCGGCCAGGCCCTTCTCGATCGCGTCCCGGACGGCATCGGCGTCCCAGTCCGACAGCGTCAGGTGGAAGTCGAAGGCGAGATGCAGTTCGTCCGGGCGCAGGTACTCGGCGAACCGCTCGTGATCGTCGACCCAGATCTCACCGATCGCCACCGAGTCCGGATACTCGTCGAAGACCCGCCGGATGCGGCGGTGGATGTCGTGCACCTCGGGATTGTTGAACCGAGGGTCGGCGCGGGAGTGCCCGAGCAGTTCGTTGGTCTCCCACCCCTCGTGGTCGGGAAGATCTGCGGGCTTGGCCATGCCGTGGGCCACGTCGATCCGGAAACCGTCCACGCCCCGGTCCAGCCAGAACCGCAGGGTCTTGTCGAGGTCCTCGACGACCTCCTCGTCGCCCCAGTTCAGATCGGGCTGCCCGGGAGCGAAGACGTGCAGATACCACTGGCCCGGCGTGCCGTCGGGTTCGGTGACGCGGGTCCAGGCCGGTCCGCCGAAGACGCTCGGCCAGTTGTTCGGTGGTGCGCTGCCGTCCGGTCCGCGTCCGTCCCGGAAGTGGAAGCGTCGGCGTTCGCGGCTGCCCGGTCCGGCTTCGAGCGCGGCCCGGAACCAGCGGTGCTCGACGCTGACATGGTTCGGTACGAGGTCCATCACAACCCGGATTCCGCGGGCGTGGGCGTCGGCGATCAGCGCTTCGAGATCGGCGATGTCCCCGAACAGCGGGTCGATGTCGCGGGGATCGGAGACGTCGTAGCCGTGATCCGCCATCGGCGACCGCATCACCGGGTTGAGCCAGATCGCGTCGACACCGAGCAGTTCGAGATAGCCGAGGCGGCTGCGCACACCCGCGAGGTCGCCGATGCCGTCACCGTTCGCGTCGACGAACGAGCGGGGATAGACCTGGTAGAAGACCGCGTCTCGCCACCACGGCGATGCCGGGTCGCCTCGTCCGGAGGTCGGTGCTGCGGGGTGGGCCACGGGAGTCATCGTGTCAGACGGCAGGGCGAAAGGCAGGGCGAACGGTGCCCGCGGCCGTTCCGTCAGGGCTTGCCCGCATGATAGGACGAACGGCATGAATACGACATCGATCGTCGCGGTCCGGTTGGACGACGTGGAGTTGCGCGACGACCCGATCGACCCTGCGTGGATCCGCGAGGGTGCGCCCGTGGCGCGCAGCGGTCAGTGGGCGACCAGCGCCGACCGCACCACCACCACACACGTGTGGGACTGCACGGCCGGTCGCTTCGACTGGCATTTCGGCGTCGACGAGATCGTCCACATCGTGGAGGGCTCGGTCATCGTCTCGTCCGCCGACTCCGAACCCCGGACGTTGCGTGCCGGTGACGCGGCGCTCTTCCGCGCCGGGACCACCGCGCTGTGGGAGGTCCCCGAATACGTGCGCAAGCATGCCGTCCTGCGTCGTCACCTGTCGCCGGTCGCTCGGTTCACCCAGAAGGTGGAGGACCGCCTGCGCCTGATCCTGGGGCGCTGACCCTCAGGAGACGCCGACCCCTAGATCGGGGAATTCATCATCGAGTCGGCCGCCATGTTCATGTAGTCGACGAGTTGCCGGCGGTGCTCGTCGTCGAGCGTCTTCTCGTCGATCGACGCGATCGCGGTGTGCATGCATCGCAACCAGGCGTCGCGCTCGAGCGGCCCGATCCGGAAGGGATGATGACGCATGCGCAGCCGCGGGTGGCCCCGCTCCTCGGAGTAGGTGCGCGGGCCGCCCCAGTACTGCTCGAGGAACATCCGCATGCGTCGTTCGGCCGGACCGAGATCCTCCTCGGGATACAGGGGCCGGACGATCTCGTCCCGTGCGATCTCCTCGTAGAACCGTGCAGTGAGCCGGCGGAACGTCTCGGCGCCACCGACCGCCTCGTAGAAGGTCTGCTCGTCACTCATCTGTATTCGTTCACCGTCCCTCTCGACCGTCCATTGTGCCTGCTCCCGACCGCACACCGCCCGACGAGCCGTGCCGGGCGGGACCGACACCGGATGTTCACCGGCCCGACCTGGACCGGTCCGCTGATTTCGGGTGCGATTCGGGAGCATCCGTGGTCCACTGTTCCCAGTCTTTTCGGAGGTCGTATGAAGCACAGCAACAGCTCGCATCGACAACTCCCGCCCGCGGACGCCCCTGCAGGGGTGCCGGGGGCTACCACACTGCGCGTGGTGCACGACAGCACCGCGACGGTACCCGACTGGTTGAAACGTCGAGTGTTGCTGCTCAACGCCACCTACGAGCCGCTCACCGCCCTGCCCGCCCGCAGGGCCGTGGTCCTGATGGCCGGGGGCAAGGCCGATACCGTGCACGACGATCCGCTCGCCCCGCTCGTGCGGTCGGCAGAATGGTCCGTGCAGCTGCCGTCGGTGATCCGTCTGCGCAACTATGTGCGCGTTCCGTATCACGCGCGGGTGCCGCTCACCCGGGCCGCGCTCATGCACCGCGACCGGAACCGGTGCGCCTACTGCGGGGGCAAGGCCGAGACGATCGACCACGTCGTGCCGCGCAGCCGCGGCGGCGAGCACACCTGGGAGAACTGCGTCGCATGCTGCGCGCCGTGCAACCATCGCAAGGCCGACAAGCTGCTCACCGAACTCGGGTGGACCCTGCGTGTGGTGCCGAATCCGCCCAAGGGCCGGCACTGGCGCCTGCTCGCCACCCTGCCCGAGTTGCACCCCACCTGGTTGCCCTATCTGGGGGAGGGCGCGGCCTGATCGGGCCGTTCTGCGGGGCATATGAGGCCTTTCGGGCCCGGCTGGGCTAACGTTTGGCTGTGAGCATTCTCGAGACAACCCTGATCTTCGTCGGCATCCCGCTGCTGATCGTCTTGGTCTTCGGTGGGCTGTCCTTCGTCATGAGCAAGTACCCGGGCTCCACGCCGTCGGACGACCCGTACACGCTCGACCGGAAATGGGAGTACGAACCGCTCCTGTGGACCGCGACCGACGAATCGACCCATCCCTGGAAATACCCGCATCATGGTCACGGTCATGCCGCTCTGACCTCGGCGGAGCTGATCGGAGGTACCGCAAGTGGCAAGTGGTGACGTGATCCAGCGTCCGGCCGTAGCGCCGGAGAACCTGCCGCACGGTGCGGCACTCACCGCGAGCGGGCGCATCTCCGCCGTGCGCGGTCTCGGTCAGGCCTTCACGGGTGCGCCCTTCAAGGACCGCGACCTCATCACCCTCGACGACACGCTCACGCACGCGACGCGGATCACCAACGTGCGGTTCACCGTCTACATCGGTGACGACGTGAATCCGGCTGCGGCGACCGACGCCCTGCTGCCGACGACGCCGGACGCCGACAACTCGGTCCTCGTCGCCGTCTTCCCGAACCAGCGGAGCATCGAGATCCGCTCGGGTCGCACCGCCGCCGACCGCGCCACCGACCGGGTGCTGCAGCTCGGCGTGACCGCGGCCGTGTCGTCCTTCGGTCAGGGGAATCTGCTCGACGGCATCACCAGTGCCGTCCGCGTCATCGCGAACGCCATGGTCGCTCCCTAGTCCGGAGCCCACGACCATCTGTGGCCCGCTGCCACTCCGTGAAGGAGAGGCAGCGGGCCACAGTCGTTCGGTGAGGTCGGCGCGTCAGGACGCGTCGAACGCGCGTGCCTTCAACGAGCGCACGACCCCGGCACGGCCTTCGACGACGAGCCGGCGCAGCGCCGGCGGATGGTCGCCGGCGAGGAACTCGTCCGCCGCCGCCACCGACTGCTCACTGATCGACCACGACGGGTAGAGCCCGATCACGACGGTCTGCGCGACCTCGCTCGAACGGCGCTCCCACACCCCCGGCACCTCCGCGAAGTACCGCGCGACGTACGGCTCGAGCAGTTCGCCCTGACCGGCCGGGGCGAAACCGCCGATCACGGCGCGCGCCGTGATGTTCGGGACGCTGTCGTCGTGCACGACCGTCTGCCACACCTGTTCCTTGACGGCCTCCTGCGGACGCGCCGCGCGGGCGGCTGCCGCCTGGCGGGCACCCGCGGCCGTCGGGTCGCGTTCGGCCTCCGCGTCGATGAACGGCGACTCCACGCCCTCGGCGTCGACCTCACCCGCTGCGGCGAGCGCCTGGACGATCCGCCAGCGCAGATCGGTGTCGACCGTCAGCCCGGGCAGGCCGACCGTCGCCGGATCCGCGCCCAGCAGCTCCTCGAGCACCTCGGTGTGCCAGGGCGACAGGTACGCGGTGGTCAGCGCGTTGACGAACGCGAGCTGATGGTCGGAGCCTGCCTCGGACTCGCGGGCGAGCTCGAGCAGACGGTTGGCGAAGTCCGCCCGGCCCTGCTCCGCGGCCCAGGACGGGTCGGCGTAGCTCTCCAGCGCGGTGTGCGCCTGCATGAGCAGACGCTGGACGACACCGACCTCGGTCTCGGCGGCGATACCGCGCTGCACGAGGGCGACGAAGTCGCGCGCCTTCATCTCGGCCTGGCGGGTCATCTCCCACGCCGCCGACCACACCAGGGTGCGCGGCAGCGACTCGGCGATATCGCCGACCCGGTCGATGACGGTCGCGAGCGACTCCTCGTCGAGACGCACCGAGCAGTACGTCAGGTCGTCGTCGTTGACGAGGACGAACGCGCCGCGCGGCACACCCACCAGATCGGGGACCTCGGTGCGCTCGGCGGCGTCGACGTCGATCTCCACGCGGTGCGTGCGGACGAGCTTGCCGGAGCCGTCGTCGTCGTACACACCGATCGCGAGGCGGTGCACGCGGAACTCACCGGCGCCGGGCTGGGCACCTTCCTGCACCACCGCGAAACGCGTGAAGCGTCCCTGGTCGTCGACCTCGAAGTCCGGTCGCAGGATGTTCAGGCCGGTGGTCTTGAGCCACTGGGCACCCCAGTCCGACAGGTCGCGGCCGGAGGCCTTCTCCAGCGCGGCGAGCAGGTCGTCGAAGGTGGCGTTTCCGTAGGCGTGGTCGCGGAAGTACTCGCGCAGACCGGCGAGGAAGGGCTCCTGCCCCACATAGGCGACGAGCTGCTTGAGCACCGACGCGCCCTTGGCGTAGGTGATGCCGTCGAAGTTGACCTCGACCGCGGCGAGGTCGGGGATGTCGGCGGCGATGGGGTGCGTCGACGGCAGCTGGTCCTGCCGGTAGGCCCACGACTTCTCGACGTTCGCGAAGGTCGTCCACGCGTTGGTGTACTCGGTGGCCGAGGCCTGGCACAGCACCGACGCGAACGTCGCGAACGACTCGTTGAGCCACAGGTCGTCCCACCAGCGCATGGTGACGAGGTCGCCGAACCACATGTGCGCCATCTCGTGCAGGACGGTCTCGGCGCGGCGCTCGTAGGAGTAGCGGGTGACCTTGGAGCGGAAGACGTAGTCCTCCAGGAAGGTCACCGCGCCGGCGTTCTCCATCGCCCCGGCGTTGAATTCGGGCACGAACAGCTGGTCGTACTTGCCGAAGGCGTAGGGGATCCCGAAGTTGGCGTGGTAGAAGCCGAAGCCCTGCTTGGTCTCGGTGAACAGCCGGTCGGCGTCCATGTACTCCGCGAGCGACGCGCGGCAGAAGATGCGCAGCGGGATGGTGCCGTGCTCGTCGGTGTACTCGTCGGACCACACCGCGTACGGACCGGCGATGAGCGCGACGAGATAGGTGCTCATCCGCGGGGTGGTGCGGAAGATGTGCAGACCCGGCTGCGCGGCGGCGGTCTGCACGGTGTCGGCGTTGGAGATCACGGCCCAGTCCTGCGGCGCGGTGACCTTCAGGTCGAAGGTGGCCTTGAGATCGGGCTGGTCGAAGCACGCGAACATCCGCTTGGCGTCGGCCGTTTCGAACTGCGAGTACAGGTACACCGCGTCGTCGGTGGGGTCGACGAACCGGTGCAGGCCCTCACCGGTGTTCGTGTACAGGCAGTCGGCGTCGACGACGAGTTCGTTGTGGGCGGCGAGACCGGTGAGGGCGATGCCGGTCTCCTCGGAGTATCCGGACACGTCGACGGATTCGCCGTTGAGGGTTGCCGAGTGCACGGTCTTCGCGATGAGGTCGATGAACGTCGAGGCGCCCTCGGTCGCGTCGAATCGGACGGTGGTCACCGACCGGAAGGTCGTGGTGCCCGGCGCGCCGGCACCGTCGGTGAGATCCAGTTCGATGCTGTAGTTGTCGACGGACAGGATCGCGGCCCGTTCGGCGGCCTGCTCGCGGGTCAGATTCGGTGGTGCCACGGGAGAACTCCTTCTCACGACGGAATGTCGGTCGGCGTCCATCCCATCATGATCGACGGAGCCTCACGGAGCGACGTCGGACAACGGCACCGTGGTGTCCGTCAACCGGCCGACGTCGACGGGCCGCCCGGAGGCGATGAGAGCGCGGGTGTCGTCGCCGGCATCCCAGATGTTGACGTTCATCCCCGCCTGGACGCGTTGTTCGTCGTCGAGCCAGAAGGCGAGGAACTGCCGTCCCTGCACGTCGCCGCGGGTGACCACCCGCGCGTCGCGGGGAGCGAGCCCGACGTATTCCATGCCGAGGTCGTACTGGTCGGTGAAGAAATAGGGGAGCCGGTCGTAGGTCGCGTCGCGGCCGAGCATCGTCGCGGCCGCGACGGCCGGCTGGTTCAAAGCGTTGGCCCAGTGTTCGACGCGCACCCGGGTGCCGAGCAGCGGATGCTCCGCCGACGCGATGTCGCCGACCGCCACGATGTCCGGATCGCTCGTCCGCAGCGATGCGTCGACGAGCACGCCGTCGTCGACCGCGAGCCCGGCGTCGCGGGCCAGCTCGACGTTCGGGCGCGCCCCGACCGCGACGAGCACGGCGTCGGCGGGCACCACACTGTCGTCGCCGAACCGGATGCCGCTCGCGCGACCGTCGTAGGCGACGATCTCGCGCACCGAGGTGTTCGTCCGCAGATCGACCCCGTTCGCGCGGTGCAGGTCGGCGAACACCGCACCCATCTCCTCGCCGAGGGCGCCGAGCAGGGGCTGCTTCGCGGTCTCCGCGACCACCACGCCCGCGCCCCGGCCGCGGGCGTTCGCGGCGATCTCCATGCCTATCCATCCCGCGCCGATGACGGCCAGCCATCCCGCGTGGTCGGTCTCGCCCTGGATCGCGGCGAGCAGCGCATCGGAGTCCTCGACGGTGCGCATGACGTACACGCGTTCGGCGTCGGCTCCGGGAATCGGGACCGTGCGGGGCGTCGAGCCCGTTGCGAGAGCAAGCTTGTCGTAGTGCAGCGTCGACCCGTCGGGCAGCGTCACCGTGTGGGCGGCCGGATCGATCGCGGTGACCTTCGTGCCGAGCAGCAGTTCGACGCGGTGGTCGCGGTACCAGTCGCCGTCGTGCACCGTGAAGTCGGCGAGTTGCTTGCGTCCGGCGAAGTAGTCCTTCGACAACGGCGGTCGCTCGTAGGGCAGGTGCTCCTCCGCGCCGATCAGCAGGATGCGCCCGGGAAAGTCGCGGGCGCGCAGTTCCTCTGCCAGCTTGGCGCCGGCCAGACCCGCGCCGACGATCAGAAACGTTTCCTCACCCGACATCGTGGTGCCTCCACTGTGATGCGTGCCGGACCTGCTTCCCGGCTCCGACGTTACGGCTACCGCCCGCACTACGGCCCGGTTCAGGAAGAATCGTCGACGGGGCCGTGTTGAACATGCTTGTAGTTGTCCGGCCCGTACGAACTCTTGTGAGGAGATCTCTTGAGCGACCTGACTGCCGCGTCCTCGACCGGCAAGGACACCGCCGACTTCTGGTTCGATCCGTTGTGCCCGTGGTGCTGGATCACCTCGCGCTGGATCCTCGAGGTCACGAAGGTGCGCGACATCGAGGCGCGTTTCCACGTGATGAGCCTGGCCGTGCTGAACGAGGGGCGCGACCTGCCGGAGGAGTACGCCGAGCTGATGACGAAGGCGTGGGGCCCGGTGCGCGTCGCGATTGCCGCGGCGCAGAAGTACGGCGACGACATCCTCTCCCCGCTGTACACGGCGATGGGCACCCGCATCCACAACGAGGGCAACAAGGACTTCGCGGACGTGATCGCCGCGTCGCTCGCCGAACTCGACCTCGACGCCTCGCTGGCAGAGGCCGCCGACAGCGATGCCTACGACGAGGCTCTGCGCACGAGCCACCACGCCGGCATGGACAAGGTGGGCCAGGACGTCGGTACCCCCACGATCCACGTCAACGGCATCGCCTTCTTCGGTCCCGTCCTGTCGAAGATCCCGCGCGGCGAAGAGGCCGGGAAGGTGTGGGACGGCGTGGTCGCTCTCGCGTCCTACCCGCATTTCTTCGAACTCAAGCGCAGCCGCGACGAGGAGCCCGACTTCTCCTGACCGGGCATCGCCGTGGCGCTCGGTAGAGTGCCACGGCGTGTCGAACGATCATGTGGTCCGGCCGGCGACGGTGCACGATGTCGAGAAGGCGACGGCAACGCTCGGACGAGCGTTCCGCGACTATCCGTTCACCCGCTACACCGTCGACGGCCGGGACCACGAGACCCGGGTCCGCGACCTGCAGGGGCTCTTCCTCGCCGAGATCGGCATGCGCTGCGGCGAGGTGTGGGTCTCCGACGACGTCGACGCGGTGGCCGTGTGGACGACGCCCGACTCCATCGGGCTCGGGGAGGCGTTCGCGTCCGTCGCCGATCGGGTGACGGAACTGCGGGGCGATCGTGCCCGCGCCGCCGAACTGGCCGAGCAGGCCACCGCGGAACTGCAGCCGAACGAGCCCGTGTGGTTCCTGGCCACGGTGGGCGTCGATCCCACCTCGCAGGGTCGCGGCCTGGGACGGGCCGTCCTCGAACCCGGACTCCGCGCGGCCGAGCGGCAGGGGGTCGCGGCCTGTCTGGAAACCTCCTCGGAGACGAACGTCGCGCTCTACGAACGTCTCGGATTCGTCGTCACCGGTGTCGTGGAGCTGCCGGACGGCGGCCCGAAGGTCTGGGCGATGCGCCGCTGACCTGACGGAGACTCGGGACCGGAGGTCGCAACGCTCCGCGCGTACAGACTTGTGCTCATCCCGAATTCAATTCTCGGCTTCGGGTCGGACGCGGACTACCGTGATGCATCATGGCTGTTCCCTGTCCCCGTACCCTGCTCGTCACACCCAGCGCGTCGCTCGCGCCGGAGGTGACGCGATGACCACCTCACGCACCGCGACCCGCCTTGCAGACACCGGCGAGGCCCTGCGCGTCGCTTCTGCGCTCGCCGACGAGTTCGCAGCCGGCGCGTCACGTCGTGATGCCGAACGGGAACTGCCGCGCGACGAGATCCGCGCGCTCGCGTCCTCCGGACTGCTCGCGGTGACCGTGCCCACCGAATACGGCGGCATCGCCGCTCCGTACGAAGTGGTCGCCGAGATCTTCCGGATCCTGGCCTCGGCGGATCCGAGCATCGCCCAGATCCCGCACTCGCACTTCACCTTCCTCGAGGCGATCCGGTCCCAGGGCAGCGACGAGCAGAAGCGTTTCTTCTACGGCGAGGTGCTCGACGGGGCGCTGTTCGCCAACGCCCAGAGCGAACGCGGATCGCGTGCGGTGAACATCGACAGCACCGTGCTGCGCCGACGGGACGACGGCTACGTCCTCACCGGCCGCAAGTTCTACAGCACCGGTGCGCTGTTCGCCGACTGGATCGCGGTGCGCGCCAGCCTCGCCGACAACCCGGACGCGACCGACGCGTCGACCCCGAAGGCCGTCGCCTTCGTCCGGCGCGAGACCGCCGGACTCACCGTCGTCGACGACTGGGACGGCATGGGCCAACGCACCACCGCCAGCGGCACCGTCACCCTCGACGACATCGAGGTCCCCGACGCGGCGGTCGTGCCGTACACGCCGATCTTCGAAGCGCCCACCACCTACGGCGCTCAAGCGCAGCTGCTGCACTCGGCGATCGACGTGGGTATCGCGACCGGCGCACTCGCCGAGGCCGTCGTCCAGGCAGGTCGCGCACGGCCGCACTTCGAGGCGGATGTCGAACGAGCAGTGGACGATCCGCTGCTCGTCCAGATCGCCGGAGAGGCCACCGTCACCGTCCGGGCCGCCCAGGCACTGCTCGCGGAGGCAGGGCGGGCCGTCGACCGCGCACGCGCGAACCCGACCGCAGAGACCACCGCCGCGGCCTCCATCGAGGTCGCGACCGCGAAGGTCGCCGCGACCCGCGCCGCCGTCGAGACGGCGAACATCCTGTTCGAACTCGGCGGCACCCGCAGCGCATCGGGAGCCGCGAATCTGTCGCGCTACTGGCGCGACGCCCGCACGCACACCCTGCACGACGCGACCCGGTGGAAGCTCCAGCACATCGGCCGGTGGACCCTCAGCGGCACCCACCCGCCGCGCTACGGCGTGCTCTGACCCGCCTCCGGCGGGGTGTGCTCCGACCTGCCTCCGGCGGGGTGTGCTCCGACCTGCCTCCGGCGGGGTGTGCTCCGACCCGCCTCCGGCGGTCCACTGTTCGGATCTCGTTGATTCTTATGGTGGGCGCGAGGTCGATCCCGGGCTTGGATGAACACATGTCGACCGAACGCATCGCCGATCAGACCACTTTCGCCTACTGGGTGCCCAACGTCAGTGGTGGTCTGGTCACCTCGGACATCGAACAGCGCACGAGCTGGGACTACGAGTACAACGTCGAGCTCGCCCGCACGGCCGAGAACAACGGCTTCGAATACGCACTGAGCCAGGTGCGGTACGAGGCCAGCTACGGCGCGGAGTTCCAGCACGAGTCGACGAGTTTCAGCCTCGCTCTGCTGCTCGCCACCGAGCGGCTCAAGGTCATCGCCGCCGTCCACCCCGGTCTGTGGCAGCCGGCCGTGCTGGCCAAGCTCGGCGCGACCGCCGACCAGCTGTCCGGTGGCCGGTTCGCGGTCAACGTCGTCAGCGGATGGTTCAAGGACGAGTTCACCCACATGGGTGAGCCGTGGCTCGAGCACGACGAGCGCTACCGGCGCAGCGCCGAGTTCCTCCAGGTGCTCCGCAAGATCTGGACCGAGGACGAGGTCGACTTCCGCGGCGACTTCTACCGGATCCACGACTTCACACTGAAGCCGAAGCCGGCCAACACCCCCGAGCGCCCGAATCCGGAGCTGTTCCAGGGTGGCAACTCCACCGCCGCCATCGCCAACGGTGGTCGCTACGCCGACTGGTACTTCAGCAACGGCAAGGACTACGACGGCATCACCGCCCAGATCGACGAGCTGCGCGAGGTCGCCCGTGCCCACGACCGCGAGGTGAAGATCGGGCTCAACGGGTTCATCATTGCCCGCGACACCGAGAAGGAGGCCCGCGACACCCTCCGGGAGATCGTGGAGAAGGCGAACAAGCCGGCCGTCGAGGGCTTCCGCAGTGCCGTCCGGCAGGCCGGTTCGTCCACGGGCGACAAGAAGGGCATGTGGGCGGACTCGACTTTCGAGGATCTCGTCCAGTACAACGACGGTTTCAAGACCCAGCTCATCGGCACGCCCGAGCAGATCGCACATCGCATCGTCGAATACCGTCGTCGCGGCGTCGACCTGATCCTCGCCGGTTTCCTGCACTTCCAGGAGGAGGTCGAGTACTTCGGCAGGAACGTGCTGCCGATCGTGCGCGAACTCGAGGCCCAGGAGGCCCGCGAACCCGTCGGCGTCTGACACACCGACCGGCCTCGTTAGACTCGGCCCATGCGCGTTTACCTGGGAGCCGACCACGCGGGCTTCGAACGGAAGAATGAGATCATCGAGCACCTGAAGAAGAACGGCCACGAGCCGATCGACTGCGGTGCGTTCGAGTACGACGCCCTCGACGACTACCCGGCCTTCTGCATCGAGGCCGCGCGGCGCACCGTCGCCGACAAGGGCAGCCTCGGCATCGTGCTCGGGGGTAGCGGCAACGGCGAGCAGATCGCCGCCAACAAGGTGCCGGGTGCGCGCTGCGCCCTGGCGTGGAGCGTCGACACCGCCAAGCTTGCGCGCGAGCACAACAACGCGCAGCTCATCGGCATCGGTGGCCGTATGCACAGCCTCGAGGAGACCCTCGCGATCGTCGACGCCTTCCTGTCGACCGAGTGGTCGAACGAGGAGCGTCACCAGCGCCGCATCGACATCCTCGCCGAGTACGAGAAGACCGGCGAGGCCCCGGCGGTTCCCGGCGCGCCTGCCTGATCCGTGCCCGAAGGACACATCCTGCACCGGCTCGCCCGGCTGCACCACGAGTGGTATTCGGGTGCGCCGGTGCGGGTGTCCAGTCCGCAGGGGCGGTTCGCCGACGGTGCCGCCGCCGTGGACGGACGCGTCCTGACCCACGCGGACGCGTGGGGCAAGCATCTCTTCCACCACTACGAGGGTGGTCTCGCCGTCCACGTGCATCTCGGTATCTACGGTGAGTTCACCGACCGCGAGTTGCCGCTCGGCGAACCGGTCGGACAGGTGCGGATGCGGATGATCGGCGCGCGCCACGGCAGCGACCTGCGTGGTCCGGCGGCGTGCGAGGTGCTCACCCCCGGTGAGGTCGAGTCGATCGAGGCCCGGCTCGGTCCCGACCCGCTGCGTCCCGACGCCGATCCCGAGCGGGCGTGGCGCCGCATCGGCAGATCACGCACCGCGATCGGGGCGTTGCTCATGAACCAGGCCGTCATCGCCGGGGTCGGCAACGTCTACCGCGCCGAAGTGCTCTTCCGCCACGGCATCCATCCGGAACGTCCGGGAAACAAGCTGTCCCGCAGTGAGTTCGACGCGATCTGGGCCGACCTCGTCGAGCTGATGAACGTCGGTGTCGAGCACGGGCGCATGCACGTCGTGCGACCCGAACACGACCACGGCGCGCCGGCCTACGCCAAGAACAGACCCCGTACGTACGTCTATCGCCGTGCCGGCGAACCCTGCCGGATCTGCGGGACTCCCGTCCTGCACTCGGTCATGCAGGCGCGGAACCTGTTCTGGTGCCCGGTCTGTCAGCCGAGCTGACCCGACTCAGGGGATTCGGCTCAGTCGACCCGGCTCAGAAATCGAAGCCGCCGAAATCGAATCCGCCGCCGTCCCCGCCACCGAAGTCGCCGCCACCGAAATCGTCACCGCCTCCGAACTCGTCGCCCCCGCCGTATTCGTCACCACCGCCGAAGTCGTCGCCCCCGCCTGTCTCCGCGGACGGATCACCGACGCCGGATTCGAATGCCTGCGCGTCGTAGGGGACACCGGCCATCCCGGCGAACATCGTCGAGAAGAGCAGCATCGAGCCGACACCCCACGCGCCTGCCACCAGGGCGGGCTTCCACCACGGCTCCGAATACCAGCCCGCAGGGACGGGCCGGCCCGCGACGCGACCGCCCGGGTAGTAGTTCGGTGTCGCGGAGGACGGTGACGGCGACGCGGCGATGGTGCGTCCCTCGAAGTCGACGGTGCGTTTCTCGGTGACCTCGCCGGCGGACTTCTGTCCGTCGAGCGTCGGGATCTCCGGACCCGGGTCCATGCCCATCGCCAGGCGCGCGGCGCGGATGTAGTACAGACCTTCGAGCGCGGTCTGTTTCGCGAGACGCGCCTGCATCGGCGAGTTCGCCTGCTCGATCTGGGAGCCGGCGGCGGTGAAGCGCTCGGATGCGTCCGCCAGCGCTTGGCGTGAGGCGTCGTCGGTGCCGGTCAGGTTGTAGATCTGGCCGCCGAGACGCTCGATCGCCTGCCGTGCGTCGGCCTTGGCGTCGTCGAGGGTGACGGTGCGGTGACGGGTGGTGCTCTTCTGGGAGCGGGAGACGAAGTACACCACGGCACCGACGGCGGCGAGGATGAGCAGAAGTTCCACGGCCGATCCTTCCGGTGGGGAGGGTCCTGTTCTCCAGCGTACCGACGCGGGGAGTCACTCCCCGAGGACCGCGCGCATCCCTTCCTGCAGGCAGGAATCGAACGAATCGCGGTTGGGGAGGACCGTGGGGTCCACCGCCAGGCCCATGCAGCAGGTGTCGCGGTAGGACATCGCCGACGCGGTCATCATTGCGCCGTCGGCCGCGCCGAAGCCGTAGTACCGCTCGATCTTCGCGCCACCGACGTAGAGCGGTGCGTGGGAACCCGGGAGCGTGGACACCACCACGTCCCGCGGACCGACGGCGATGTCGGCCTGTGCTCCGGCGGAGGACGGGAACGAGATGTCGATGCGTCGCATGAGATCGACCGCGTCCATCGCGTGGATCTCCGTCTCGTCCTCGGGTGCCATGGCCACCGCTCCGCCGTCCGGCCCGGGCACGACGACGCGCAGGCCGTCGATCGAGCGGCCGTGTCGACGGCGGTACTCGCTGCACGCGAGGAGCATCGCGGCGGAGAACCCGCTCGACACGCGACAGCCCGCGCGTTCGCAGGCGTGACGCAGGGCGGCGAGATCCGCGTCGAGCACGTGCAGTCGCGGCGCGCGGGGTGCGGGCTCCTCGCGGTCGCCGGTGCGTCCGAGCAGGGCATTGATCAATCCGGTGCCCAGCGACGTGAACACGTGCGCGGCGGTGCGGAACGACTCGGCGCTCTGCTCGGACACCGATTTCGCCCACGACAACATGGAGTCGGACTGCCCGGGAGCCGGCACGGAGCCGAGATGGCGCAGGCGGATCACCAGTGCCGACTGGCCGCCGTCGAGGCCGTCGAGCAGGGTCAGTTCCCAGCGCGGGTGCCCGAGTCCCGAGGGCTCGGGTGCGGTGCGGGCGTAGGCGAGCACCTCCTCGAAACTCGCCGGGGCGGGCAGCTCGACCCGCTCGAGATGCCAGGGCGGATCCGAGTCCGGATGCCCGGTACGGCGCGGCGGGTCGAGGCCGAACGGAAGTTCCACCACGCGGTGCCGGAAGCTCGGCGACTCGTGGTTGCCCGGCGCGAGCACCGCCGCGACCCGATCCCAGTCGGGGGTGGCGTCGAGAAGGACGGCGGCGACGACCGAGGAGCCGGGGGAGCAGTCCCGGGCGAGGTCGTCGGAGGTGTCCTTCACAACAGGGACGGTCTCATATCGTGAACGACACACACCCGCGCATGACTCTCGCTTTGCACTATCGAGTCGAAAAGGTGACACGTCGTTGCTGGATTCGGGATGTCCCCACATGCCGGTCCTCACCGCCGCGCTCGTCCTCTCCAACGTCCGACGGCCACTGCGCCCAGACCCGCCGCGGCGATCCACGGTGCTCCCGAGACGAACGGATCGAGCCACTGGTGATTGACGTCGGCCCGCGAACTCCGACGTCGCGATGCCCCACCGTGCGCGGTGATCTCCGCCCGGAGTCCGCTCTCGGTCACCGGATTGTCGGGGCGGCCCTGCAGCAGCGCCCGGACCCGGCTCTCGGCGACGTCGATGCGGTCGGCGCCGATCAGAAGTAACCAGTGCGCGGCGCGGGCCTCGCTGTACCGGCGGTAGGCGTGCCTGCGCACGACACCCGACAGTCCCTTCAACGGCGCGGTGGTGCCGAAGACCGGCGTGACGAAGGCGTGCTCGATCGAGCGTTCGCGGGTCTCGTGTCCCGGCTGGCGTTCGGGGAAGTCCCAGTGCGCGCCCGTCGCCTCGGGCGCGAAGCGTTCCTTCGGCACCGACGGGCGGTCGCGCGGATCCAGGTCGACGCCCCAGCCGGGGATACGGGCACGCAGCTGGTCGGGGGTCTCGGGCGGTTCGGGCTTGTCTGCGGTGTAGGCCATGATGGTCCTCCTCAGCTCCCGTCGGCGACGATGATCGGTTTGATGCACCCGTCGAGCTTCGACGAGAACATGTGGTAGGCCTCCGCAATGTGTTCGAGCGGAACGCGGTGCGTGACGATGTCGTTCGGTTTCAGGTAGCCGTTGCGGACGTGCTCGAACAGCCGCGGCCACTGGCGCTTGACGGGGCACTGGTTCATTCGCAGCGTCAGGCCCTTGTTGAGCGCGTCGCCGAACTTCACGGCACTGAAGATCGGGCCGTAGGCGCCCATCACCGAGATGGTGCCGCCCTTACGGACACCGTCGATGGCCCAGTTCAGCGCGACCGGCGAGCCACCCTGCATCTTCAGCTTCGCGGCGGTGACGTGCTGCAGGAAGTTCCCGTCGGCCTCCGCGCCGACGGCGTCGATGGCGACGTCCGCCCCGAGATGGCCGGTGATCTTCTTCAGATGGACGACGATGTCGTCGTACTCCGCGAAGTTGTAGGTCTCGGCGTGTGCGAAGGTGCGGGCCTTCTCCAGCCGGTACTCGAGATGGTCGATCACGATGACCCGGCCGGCCCCCATGAACCAGGCGGACTTCGCCGCGTACAGGCCCACCGGGCCGGCGCCGAAGACCACGACCGTGTCGCCCTCGACGATGTCGCCCAGTTGGGCACCGAAGTAGCCGGTCGCCAGGGCGTCGGTGAGCATCAGAGCGTCCTCGCCGTCCATCCAGTCGGGCACGACGGTGGGACCGACGTCGGCGAACGGCACCCGCACGAACTCGGCCTGGCCACCGTCGTAGCCGCCGCAGGTGTGCGAGTAGCCGTAGATGCCACCGACCGCGGTGGCGTTGGGGTTGACGTTGTGGCAGTTCGAATACAGGCCGCGCGCGCAGAAGAAGCACGACCCGCAGAAGACGTTGAACGGGACCATGACGCGGTCGCCGGGTTTCAGGCTCTGCACCGACGGACCGACCTCGTGGACCACCCCGACGAACTCGTGGCCGAAGGTCGTACCGACGCGGGTGTCGGGCATCATCCCGTGGTAGAGGTGCAGGTCGGAACCGCAGATCGCCGCCAACTCGACGCGCACGATGGCGTCGTTGGGATGCTCGATCCGGGGAATGTCCTTCTCTTCGACGCGGACCCGATACGGGCCGCGATAGACCATCGCGCGCATACGTGCTCCCTCGTCGTGGCTCGTGTGGTCGCGAATTCCCGAGGGAAGGACCTCCAAACGGCAGGTCGCGGGATCAGAGCGCCGGAACGTCCGGGGCGGGGTGGGCGCCGCCGGACAGGGGAGGAGTCTGCGGTCCGTCGACGAACGCGCGGTGCAGTGCGTCGACGACGTCGGCGACGGCGTGACGGCGGGCGAACGCGCGTCGCTGCAGCATCGCCCCGGTGCCGCGGGCGAGGATCGTCTCCCACATCGCCGCCGCGCACCGGTGGTCGCCGGTCGCCTCGAGTTGTGGGCGGATGTATCGGAGGAAAGCGCGGAACGACTGTTGCGCGGTGGCGGGCCGTCCGGTGAACACGTCGACGGCACGTCCGGTCGGCCCCTCGCGAGCAGCGCACAGGTACGCGGCGTGGACGACCTCGTCGGCGACCGGAGGAGCAGTGATGCCCGCCCGGACCTCTCGTTCGGCGGTGGCGACGAGCGCGCGGACGAGCATCGCCAGGAGAACAGTCTCGTCGACCGTCGCCGGCACGTCGCTCACCCGGATCTCGACGGTAGGCAGATGCGCCGAGGGACGCACGTCCCAATAGACCATGCCCGGATCGAGGATGTTGCCGCTCTCGATCATCATGGCGACGATCGCGTCGTAGTGCTCCGCCGACGTGAACCGCGGGGGAGGACCCGCGCACGGCCAGCGGGAGGCCATGATCGCCCGCCAACTGGCGTACCCGGTGTCGCGGCCCCGATGGATGGGCGAGTTGGCCGTCGCGGCCAGCAGGGTGGGCAACCACACCCGGACGTGATTGCACACCAGGACGGCGGTTTCGCGGTCCGCAACACCGACGTGGACGTGGCAGCCGCAGACCTCCTGCTCCTCGACGAGACGTCCGTACCGCTCGGCCATCGTCCGGTAGCGCGGCACATCCGTCACGGACGCGAGCTGTTGGAGCGTGGGCGACACACCCGACGCGAGCAGACCCACGTGCGCCTCCCGCGCGGCCGCGGCTGCGATGGTCCGGCCCTCGACGACACGCGCACGCAACTCGGCCGAGCTGCGGCAGACCGGTGTGTTCACCTCGACCTGGATGCGTTTGAGCTCGTAGTCCATGTCGAGTCCGAGCCGGGCGGCTGTGGCCACGACGAGGTCGTTGCTCGCGGTGAGCCGTTCGGAGGTCGGGTCGACGAGGAAGAACTCCTCCTCGACGCCGACGGTCGGAGCGGAGGTCGGGGGCATGTCCGGAGTCGGTCTGTGGCGCCGAGGCATCGTTGCCTCCCTGCATAGCGAGGCGCCGTCGGTACAGCCGGCGCCGTCGGTGACGCCGGCGCCTTCTCGACCGACCGCTGACCTACGGGGGTGAGACGACGATACTCGGATTTCACACCGGAGAACGGCATTCGATGGGGGAGAGGGACCGACCGGAGTCGTTCCCGACTCCGGCCGGCCGGAGGTGGGGCGAGGCCGGTCCCTCGACACCCCCTGCGGTGTCATCCGACGACGCCCCACCCGTTCGCGGTCGCGTCCACGGGAGGGACGCGACGAGGAATCACGACGCGGTGGTTCGTGCGGTCGTCGGAATGCGGATGGGCGGGCCGGACGAGACGGGGCCGGACGAGAAGGGCGAGGACCGAGGCCGACGCGAGTCGAACCGAAGTGGACTGCAGCCGAGGTCGCATTCGGACGACCTGTGGTGGGGCTGCTTCTCAACCTCGACGGCATGATGACACCCCTCGGGACCATGTGTCCAGGAATGTGCATGTCACCTGCCGGAAACCGGACGTCGGCGACGGTCCGGAACGACGAAGCCCGCCGGTGCTGTGTGCACCCGGCGGGCTTCCTCCGTGGAGGGGATGACGGGAATCGAACCCGCGTAGCCAGTTTGGAAGACTGGGGCTCTACCATTGAGCTACATCCCCGTTGCGGCTGCGGCGCCGGTGTCGACCGGTGCTGCGGCTTGCGAGATGTGACTGTACCGGACCTCGCTTTGGATTTCATAATCGGGGGGCCGTAGGATTCTGCGATGGGTCCCGCGGGTCGGATGCGGTGCCTTCACGACCGGGATGTGGCGCAGCTTGGTAGCGCATCCGCTTTGGGAGCGGAGGGTCGCAGGTTCGAATCCTGTCATCCCGACCAGATCGAACAGCGTCAGCGCGCTCAGTAGTGACACGAACGACCGACAAGAGAGCACGACAGAAGGAGCATGTCCGTGAAGAGCACCGTCGAGCAGCTGAGCCCGACGCGAGTCCGTATCAATGTTGAGGTGCCCTTCGAGGAGCTCCAGCCTGATTTCGACCGCGCTTTCAAGGCCCTCGCCGGCCAGGTCCGCATCCCGGGCTTCCGCCCCGGTAAGGCTCCTCGCAAGATCCTCGAGGCCCGCGTCGGCCGCGGCGCCGTTCTGGACCAGGTCATCAACGAGGCCATCCAGAGCCGCTACAGCGAAGCCGTGACCGCGAACGACGTCAAGGTCATCAGCCAGCCCGAGATCGACGTCACCAAGCTCGAGGACAACGTCGAGCTGGCGTTCACCGCCGAGGTCGACGTCCGTCCCGAGATCACCCTCCCCGATTTCTCCGAGATCGCCGTCACCGTCGATCCCGTCGAGATCACCGACGAGGACATCGCCGAGCAGCTGCTGTCGCTGCGTCAGCGCTTCGGCACCCTCACGGGCGTCGAGCGTCCGGTGCAGGACGGCGACTTCGTCTCCATCGACCTCTCCGCGACGGTCGACGGCAACGAGGTTCCCGAGGCCGCCACCGAGGGCCTGTCGCACGAGGTCGGCTCCGGCCAGCTCATCGACGGACTCGACGAGGCGATCATCGGCCTGTCCGCCGGCGAGTCGAAGGAGTTCACCTCCACGCTGGTCGCCGGTGAGTACGCCGGTAAGGAAGCCGTCGTCACCGTCAAGGTCAACACCGTCAAGCAGCGCGAGCTGCCCGAGGCCGACGACGAGTTCGCGCAGCTCGCGAGCGAGTTCGACACCATCGGCGAGCTCGAGGCCGACCTCCGCGAGCGCGTCCAGCGCGTCAAGCAGGTCGAGCAGGCCGGCCAGATCCGCGACAAGGTCCTCGAAGTTCTCCTCGAGACCGTCGAGATCCCGGTCCCCGAGGCCGCCGTCCAGGCCGAGGTCGACAGCGCGCTGCACGACGCGATCCACGAGCTCGATCACGACGAGACCAAGCTGAACGAGCTGCTCGAGGCCCAGGGTACGAGCCGCGAGGAGTTCGACAAGGAAGCACGCGAGTCCGCCGAGCGTTCGGTGAAGACCCAGCTGCTCCTCGACGCGATCGCCGAGGCGGAGAACACCACGGTCGAGCAGCAGGAGCTGACCGAGCGCATCTTCTTCCAGGCGCAGCGCTACGGCATCCCGCCGGAGCAGTTCATCCAGCAGATCAGCCAGGCCAACCAGCTCGGCGCCGTCTTCGCCGACGTCCGCCGCGGCAAGGCGCTCGGCACCGTCGTCGATCGCGCCACCGTGACCGATACCACGGGTGCGACCGTCGACACCAGCGAGCTGTTCGGCACCAAGAACGACGACGACGACGCCGAGGGCGAGAACGCCGAGGCGGAGACCACCGAGGACTCGGCTTCCGAGTAGTCGGACGACCCACGGAGATTCGAAACCCCAGGGGCACGAATTTCCGCTTTCAGCGAAGAGGGGCGGCACCGGGCATCCGGTGCCGCCCCGTTTCGTTAGTGTCAGTGTCAGCAACCCACGATCGACGAGAAGGCAGGTACCCGTGACTCCTCAGAATCCGGCGACATCCATCGGTCCCGCGATGACCTCGGCCACCGCTGGGCTGAACCTCAGCGACTCGGTGTACGAACGCCTGCTCCGCGAGCGCATCATCTTCCTGGGCACCCAGGTCGACGACGACATCGCGAACAAGCTGTGCGCGCAGATCCTTCTGCTGTCGGCCGAGGACCCCACCCGCGACATCTCCCTGTACATCAACTCGCCGGGCGGTTCGGTCACCGCCGGTATGGCGATCTACGACACGATGAAGTTCGTCGAGTGCGATGTCGCGACCTTCGCGATGGGCCTTGCCGCCTCGATGGGTCAGTTCCTGCTCTCCGCCGGCACCAAGGGCAAGCGTTACGCACTCCCGCACGCGCGGATCATGATGCACCAGCCGTCCGCAGGCATCGGTGGTACGGCGAGCGACATCGCGATCATGGCGGAGCAGTTCGCACACACCAAGCGCGAGATGGCCGAGCTCATCGCGGAGCACACGGGCCAGTCGGTGGAGCAGATCACCAAGGACTCCGACCGCGACCGCTGGTTCACGGCGCAGCAGGCGCTCGAATACGGCTTCGTCGACCACGTCGTCTCCCGGGCGCAGCAGGCCGGCGGCACCGCCAACTAGGTCCCGGCCCGATCTGCCCTCACACCACCGAATTCTTGGAGAAGCGATGACCAACATGTTCGATCCGCGTCAGCTCGGCGGCGCCGCTCCTGCCTCGCCCGCGAGCCGCTACATCCTCCCGTCGTTCATCGAGCACTCGAGCTACGGCGTCAAGGAATCCAACCCGTACAACAAGCTGTTCGAAGAGCGCATCATCTTCCTCGGCGTCCAGGTCGACGACGCGTCCGCCAACGACGTGATGGCCCAGCTGCTGGTGCTCGAGTCGCTCGATCCCGACCGCGACATCACCATGTACATCAACTCGCCGGGTGGTTCGTTCACCTCGCTCATGGCGATCTACGACACCATGCAGTACGTCCGCGCCGACATCACCACGGTGTGCCTCGGCCAAGCGGCGTCCGCCGCGGCCGTCCTGCTCGCCGCCGGCACCCCGGGCAAGCGTCTGGCGCTGCCCAACGCTCGCGTGCTCATCCACCAGCCCGCGACGGGTGGCATCCAGGGTCAGGTCTCCGACCTCGAGATCCAGGCCGCCGAGATCGAGCGCATGCGTACCCTCATGGAGAACACGCTCTCGAAGCACACCGGCAAGGATCCCGAGCAGATCCGCAAGGACACCGATCGGGACAAGATCCTCACGGCGGAGCAGGCCGTCGAATACGGTCTGATCGACCGGGTCCTCGAGTACCGCAAGCTCTCGGCCCAGAAGTAGAACGTCGCAGGCGGTTCCGGAAGGCACGGTGCCTTCCGGAACCGCCGACGCCGGGACTGTGATCGCCGACACATGTTGTGCTGTACAAATATGACCGGAAACGCGCAGAACCGGTCGACCTGCGCGCCGACATCCGGGTACGGTCGATCAAAGGGCCCGCTCCCCGGGACCGCCCCGTGTGGTGGTTGCGGGACCGGTTGCACGCACACGAGGAAGTAGGGACCTGACTGATGGCACGTATCGGTGACGGCGGAGATCTGCTCAAGTGCTCCTTCTGCGGAAAGAGCCAGAAGCAGGTCAAGAAGCTCATTGCGGGCCCCGGTGTCTACATCTGCGACGAGTGCATCGATCTCTGCAACGAGATCATCGAGGAGGAGCTGGCCGAGACCAGCGAGGTCAAGCTCGACGAGCTGCCCAAGCCCGCCGAGATCCGCGACTTCCTCGACAATTACGTGATCGGCCAGGATGCCGCCAAGCGCACGCTGGCCGTCGCGGTCTACAACCACTACAAGCGCATCCAGGCCGGCGACAAGGGCCGCGACTCCCGCGGTGAGACGGTCGAACTCGCGAAGTCCAACATCCTGCTCCTCGGTCCCACCGGCTGCGGCAAGACCTATCTCGCGCAGACGCTCGCGAAGATGCTCAACGTGCCGTTCGCCATCGCCGACGCCACGGCACTGACGGAGGCCGGCTACGTCGGCGAGGACGTCGAGAACATCCTCCTCAAGCTCATCCAGGCCGCCGACTACGACGTCAAGCGCGCCGAGACCGGCATCATCTACATCGACGAGGTCGACAAGATCGCCCGCAAGAGCGAGAACCCGTCGATCACCCGCGACGTGTCGGGCGAGGGTGTGCAGCAGGCGCTGTTGAAGATCCTCGAAGGCACCCAGGCATCCGTCCCGCCGCAGGGTGGCCGCAAGCATCCGCACCAGGAATTCATCCAGATCGACACCACGAACGTGCTGTTCATCGTGGCGGGTGCATTCGCCGGCCTCGAGAAGATCGTCTCCGACCGCGTCGGCAAGCGCGGCATCGGCTTCGGCGCCGAGGTGCGGTCGAAGGCAGAGATCGACACCACCGACCACTTCGCCGACGTCATGCCCGAGGACCTCATCAAGTTCGGTCTGATCCCCGAGTTCATCGGCCGCCTGCCGATCCTCGCGTCGGTGACCAATCTCGACAAGGAATCGCTCGTCCAGATCCTGTCGGAGCCGAAGAACGCTCTGGTCAAGCAGTACGTGCGCCTCTTCGAGATGGACGGCGTCGAACTCGAGTTCTCCCAGGACGGACTCGAAGCAGTCGCTGACCAGGCGATCCTCCGTGGCACCGGCGCCCGCGGGCTCCGCGCCATCATGGAGGAGGTGCTCCTGCCCGTGATGTACGACATCCCCAGCCGCGACGACGTCGCCAAGGTCGTGGTCACCGCCGAGACCGTCAACGACAACGTCCTTCCGACGATCGTTCCGCGCAAGGCCGATCGGGAGCGTCGCGACAAGAGCGCCTGATCCGGAGAACCTCCAGCCATGCACGAGCGCCTCGGCACGAAAGTGCCGAGGCGCTCGTCGTCGTTCCGGCCGAATCCGGCCCCTGCTGAATCAGCGTAGTTTGACGGTTCCGCCGTCGACCATGAGGGTCTGGCCGGTCATGTAGGACGCATCCTCACTGGCCAGGAAGACTGCAACACGGCCGATATCGGCCTGCGGGTCGCCGAACCGGTGCATCGGGGTCTTCGCCAGCAGAGCCTCCTCGACGCCGGGGTTGGCCGCGATGTACGCCTCCACACCCTCGGTCAGTGCCAGAGGCGAGATGACGTTGACGTTGATGTCCTCCGCGGCCCATTCGTTCGCCGCGACCCGGCTGATCGCCCTGATCGCTTCCTTGGCAGCGGCATACGAACTCTGCGTGGCGCTCCCGTCGATCCCTGCCCCGGACGCGAAGTTGATCACGGACCCCTTGTTCGCGGCGAGTTGGGGGTGTGCTGCCTTCATCAACCGGAACGTCGGGTAGAAGCCCGTGCCGAACGACAGGTCGAGCATCTCCTGAGTGGTCTCGAGCAGTGGCGCCTGCCGGGACGCGTGCGCGTTGTTGACGAGCACGTCGAGCTTTCCGAAATGCTCGACGGCGGACGCGACGATCGTCTCGGCGCTCGACTCGTCGGAGATGTCCGCGTACAGGAATTTCCCGGCTTCGCCGACCTCGGCTTCGAGGGCTTCACCCGCGGGCCGGTCGATGTCGACGAACAGGACGCGGGCACCCTCGTCCACGAATGCTCTGACGATGCCGCGCCCGATTCCTCCGGCGCCACCGGTGACGATCGCGACCTTGTCTGCAAGCCTCATGGCGTGCTCCCTTCGTGGGTGTGGTGTCAAGCGATCAGTCGACGGCCAGCGCGACCTTCTCGAGTTCCGCGATGCTGTAGGCGGCGTAGGTCTCGTACGGGCCGCGGCCGGTGAAGTACGACGAGAGCTGCTCGTCGAGTTCCTCGACCGTGAATGCCGAACCGGCTGCGTCGAAGCGGTTCTCGACGGTCGGCGCTGCCATGAGCGCGACCATCTTGCCGTACACCACGAACACCTGTCCGGTGATCTCCGAGGACGCCGGTGAGGCGAGGTAACGCACGAGGGTGGCCACGCGCTCCGGCGCCAGGGGATCGAGTCCGGTCGTGGCGCCGGCCTCGCCGAAGGCCTCCGCGGTCATCGCGGTGCGTGCACGGGGGCAGATCGCATTCGCGGTGACGCCGTAGCGCGCCAGGCCCTGCGCCGTGGACAGTGTCAGTGCCGTGATGCCTGCCTTCGCGGCGGAATAGTTCGGCTGTCCGGCGGAACCGAAGAGGAAGGCCTCCGACGAGGTGTTGACGACGCGGCCGTAGACCGGTCCACCCGCAGCCTTGCTCGCCTGACGCCAGTGCACCGCCGCCGCGTGGGAGGTGGCGGCGTGGCCCTTGAGATGGACCCGGATCACGTCGTCCCAGTCGGACTCGGTGAGGTTGAAGATCATCTTGTCGCGGATGATGCCCGCGTTGTTGACGAGGATGTCGAAGGACCCGAACGACTTGACGGATTCCTCGACGAGGCGTCCGCCGAGAGCCCAGTCGGACACGTCGCCGGTAACGGCGATGGCCTGGCCTCCCGACGCGACGATTTCCTCTGCCACCTCGTGCGCCGCGTCGCCCATGTCGTTGACGACGACGGCGGCACCTGCCTCGGCGAGGGCGAGGGCTTCGGCGCGGCCCAGGCCGGCCCCGGCGCCGGTCACGACCGCCGCGCGCCCGGCCAGACTTACGGATTCACCCATGGAACGTCTCCTGTTCGATTGCGGCGGTTCGTCAGTGCACCGCGCCGGAATTAGTATTCATTCTAGTCTCGGGTGGTGGTCGGTCCACCCACGGGACAGG
Source organism: Rhodococcus sp. PD04 (assembly GCF_035918275.1). NCBI lineage: Bacteria > Bacillati > Actinomycetota > Actinomycetes > Mycobacteriales > Nocardiaceae > Rhodococcus > Rhodococcus sp. PD04. The sequence goes on from NZ_CP142143.1 coordinate 1,986,038, forward strand.
TCCCACTGGCCGGGATCAGGCGGGATACGAGACGTGCCCACCTGGAACGTTCGTCGCCGGCAGTGGTCGATGCGCCACCGGTCGTGAAGGGGAGGAACCGAGCATGCCCAGACTTGCGGAGGCCCGGGACGCCGCAGAACCGAGTTCGGCGGAACAGCATGCGCGATACGGCAGGATCATCGATGCTGCTGCGCACCTGGGCGCGATGAAGGATCTCGAGCGCGTCCGGATGCAGGAGGTCGCCGAACTCGCCGGTGTCGCCATCGGGACCCTCTACCGCTACTTTCCGTCCAAGACCCATCTGTTCGTCGCGGTCATGGTGGATCAGATCGATCGGATGGGAATCCACCTCTCCAGGCGATCGCAGTCGTCCTCGTCGCCTGTCGACGTCGTATACGACGCGTTGCTGCAGGCCACCCGGGCGCTCGTGCGCACTCCGTTGCTGGCGAACGCGATGATCCAATCCGCCGCGTCGTCGAACGCCGCCACCATTCCCGACGTGGCGAAGATCGACCAGCACTTCGACAGACTGCTCCTGGCCGCCGCGGGTATCGCGGAACCCACGGTGCGGGACGCGACCGTCGTGCGGTTGGTCGTGGCGCTGTGGTTCGGTCTCGTCCAGTCCGCGCTCAACGGGCGGATATCGATCCCCGAGGTCGAGTCCGATCTGCGCGTCGCGTGCGACCTTCTGCTGGTCGATCTGCCCGCCGGTACGCGCTGACGGGCGATTCCCGAAGGCCACATTCCGCAAGGCCGGTCCCGCTCGGTGGGACCGTGCGGGAAACCGCGATCACCGTCACTAGAATAAATTTCAATAACGTCGAGAGCTGGGAGTAGGCATGAGGAACGTCGTCATCGTGGAGGCCGCGCGGACACCGATCGGTCGTCGTCGCGGACAGCTGGCCGGGGTCCACCCCGCGGTGTTGCTCGGTGCCGCCCAGAAGGCCGTTCTCGACCGCACCGGACTGCCTGCCGACCAGGTCGGTCAGCTCGTCGGGGGCGCCGTGACCCAAGCGGGGGAGCAGTCCAACAACGTGACCCGCCAGGCCTGGCTCCACGCAGGTCTCCCGTACACGACCGCCGCGACCACCATCGACTGCGCATGCAGTTCGTCGCAGCAGGCGGTCCACATGGTGGCCGGACTGATCGCGTCCGGGCAGATCGACGCGGGAATCGGATGCGGCGTCGAGGTGATGAGCCGGGTGTTCCTCGGTCAGGCCAACGCACCGGGCACCGGCAACCCCTATCCGGACGACTGGTCGATCGACATGGGTGACCAGTTCACCTCCGCCGAACGGATCGCCCACAAGCGCGGCATCAAGCGTGACGACGTCGACGCCCTGGGGCTCCAGTCGCAGCAGCGCGCCGCGGTCGCGTGGGCCGAAGGCCGGTTCGATCGCGAGATCGTCCCGGTACAGGCGCCGGTGGTGACCAAGGAGGTCGAGCCCACCGGTGAGATCGCGACCGTGACGCGTGACGGAGGTCTTCGCGAAACCACCGCGGAAGGACTCGCCGGTCTCCGGCCGGTCATCGAGAACGGAATCCACACCGCCGGAAACTCCTCCCAGGTCAGCGACGGCGCGGCCGCTGTACTGCTGATGAGCGAGGACAAGGCGCGCGAGGCGGGTCTGCGGCCACGTGCCCGTATCCTCGCGTCGACGCTCGTCGGTTCGGACCCGTACTACCACCTCGACGGCCCCATCGACGCGACCCGAGCCGTGCTCGAGCGCACCGGAATGTCGTTGTCCGACATCGACATCGTCGAGATCAACGAAGCCTTCGCCTCCGTCGTGCTGTCCTGGGCGCAGGTCCACGAGGCGGACATGAGCAAGGTCAACGTCAACGGCGGTGCCATCGCGCTCGGTCATCCCGTCGGTTCCACCGGTTCGCGACTGATCACCAGTGCCCTGCACGAACTCGAACGCTCGGACCGTTCGACTGCACTGGTCACGATGTGTGCGGGTGGCGCGCTGGCCACCGCCACCATCATCGAGCGCATCTGACGCCGGACACCTTCTACCCAAAGGACCCATCATGACTCTGGGATTGAGCGACGAGGACCGCGAACTCCGCGACTCCGTGCGCGGCTGGGCGGCACGACACGCCACACCCGACGTGATCCGCACGGCCGTCGAAGCGAAGACGGAAGCCCGCCCGACGTACTGGAGCTCGTTCGCCGAACTCGGCATGCTGGGATTGCACCTGCCCGAAGAGGTCGGAGGCGCCGGTTTCGGTCTGCTCGAAACGGCGATCGTCGCAGAGGAACTCGGACGGGCCATGGTGCCCGGCCCGTTCCTTCCGACCGTGATCGTGTCCGCGGTCCTCGACGAGGCCGGCCGTCGCAGCGAACTCGACGGGCTCGCGGACGGTTCGCTGTTCGGTGCGGTCGCCCTGCAGCCGGGGGACCTGCGCGTGGAGCGCGACGGCGATTCCGTCACGCTCTCGGGAACCTCCGGTGTCGCTCTCGGCGGCCAGGTCGCGGATGTCTTCCTGCTCGCGGCCGACGACGGTGGTGAGCGGGTATTCGTCGTCGTGACCCGTGACCGGGTCGAGGTCACGAACCTGCCCAGCTACGACGTGATCCGCCGCAACGCCGAGATCACCGTGAGTGCCGTGCCGCTGTCCGACGGGGACGTGCTGGAGTCGGATCCGCAGCGAATCGTCGATATCGCCGCGACCTTGTTCGCCGCCGAAGCCGCCGGTCTCGCGGACTGGGCCACCACCACCGCCGCGGACTATGCGCGGGTCCGCAAGCAGTTCGGCCGCGTCATCGGACAGTTCCAGGGTGTCAAGCACACCGTCGCCCGGATGCTCTGCCTCACCGAACAGGCTCGGGTCGTGGCCTGGGACGCCGCGCGAGCGCGGCGCGAGGACGTGCCGGACGACGAGGCGTCGCTGGCCGTGGCGGTCGCCGCCTCCATCGCCCCGGAGGCCGCCTTCCAGGTCACCAAGAACTGCATCCAGGTGCTCGGCGGTATCGGCTACACCTGGGAGCACGACGCCCACCTGTACATGCGGCGCGCCCAGTCGCTCCGGATCCTGCTCGGCTCCACGGCGTCCTGGCGGCGCCGGGTCGCCCACCTCACGCTCGGCGGTGCCCGCCGCGTGCTGAGCGTCGATCTGCCGCCCGAGGCGGAACGGATCCGCGCCGACGTCCGTGCCGAACTCGAGCCGGCGAAGTCGCTGGAGAACGCAGCGCGGAAGGCGTATCTGGCGGAGAAGGGCTACACCGCTCCCCATCTGCCCGAACCGTGGGGCAAGGCCGCCGACGCCGTCACGCAACTCGTCGTCGCCGAGGAACTGCGCGCCGCCGAACTCGAACCGCACGACATGATCATCGGCAACTGGGTGGTGCCGACCCTCATCGCGCACGGCAGTACCGAGCAGATCGAGCGATTCGTCCCGCAGTCGCTGCGCGGGGATCTCGTGTGGTGTCAGCTCTTCTCCGAACCCGGCGCCGGATCCGACCTCGCGGGCCTGTCCACCAAGGCCGTCAAGGTGGACGGCGGATGGAGGCTCGACGGCCAGAAGGTGTGGACGTCGATGGCACGGGTCGCGGATTGGGGCATCTGCCTCGCCCGCACCGACGCGGAAGCGCCCAAACACAAAGGCCTGTCCTACTTCCTGATCGACATCAGGAACACCGAGGGTCTCGACATCCGGCCGCTGCGAGAGATCACCGGCGAAGCCCTGTTCAACGAGGTGTTCCTCGACGGCGTGTTCGTGCCCGACGAGTGCCTCGTCGGCGAGCCCGGGGACGGATGGAAGCTCGCCCGTACCACCCTCGCGAACGAACGCGTCTCCCTCTCGCACGATTCGACTTTCGGTGCCGGCTGCGAGACTCTCATAGCGCTCGCGAACGGTATGCCCGGTGGACCGGACGACGAACAACTCACCGTCCTCGGCAAGGTTCTCGGCGATGCCGCGTCCGGTGGCCTCATGGGTCTGCGTACCGCTCTACGGTCCCTGGCCGGCGCACAGCCGGGTGCCGAGTCCTCCGTCGCCAAGCTCCTCGGCGTCGAGCACCTCCAGCAGGTCTGGGAGACCGCGATGGACTGGGCCGGTACTGCGTCGTTGCTCGACGACCAGGACCGAACTTCGGCGACCCACATGTTCCTCAACGTGCAGTGCATGTCCATCGCCGGTGGGACGACCAACGTCCAGCTGAACATCATCGGTGAGCGGCTTCTCGGCCTGCCCCGCGATCCCGAACCCGGAAAGTGACGCCCATGCCCATCGATACCGATGTCGCGCTCTCCGCTGCGCCCACCGTCCGCGACGCCTCGTGGACCGAACGCGATGTGATCCTCTACCACCTCGGTCTGGGCGCGGGCGTCGACTCGCTCGATCCCGCCGAACTGCGGTGGGTGTACGAGAAGGACCTGCGGGTCCTGCCGACCTTCGCGATGGTCGCCGGTCAGGGCGTCTCTGCCGGTGCGGTGACACCGGCCGGACTGAGCCTGCCGGGAATCGACATCGACCTGCGCAGAATCCTGCACGGTGGTCAGTCCGTCACCGTGCACGCCCCGATCCCGGTCTCCGGCTCCGCGACCATCTCGTCGCGTATCGCCGACGTATGGGACAAGGGCAAGGCCGCGGTGATCGTGCTCGAGCAGTCCGCAGTGGACGCCGACGGAAACCCGTTGTGGACCAGTGCGATGCAGATCTGGGCGCGCGGTGAGGGCGGCTTCGGCGGAGACGCCGGGCCCGATGTGTCGAACGCAGTGCCGGAACGGGACGCCGACAAGACCCTGGCGTCACCTACGAGCACGCAACAGGCACTGGTGTACCGGCTCAGCGCAGACATGAACCCGCTGCACGCCGACCCCGGGTTCGCGAAGGCGGCCGGCTTCGATCGGCCGATCCTGCACGGACTCGCCTCGTACGGTGTCGTGTGCAAGGCCGTCGTCGACGGTGTGCTCGACGGAGACCCGACCCGGGTCCGGTCGTTCTCGGTCCGCTTCGCCGGCACGCTGTACCCCGGGGAGACGATCGAGACGGCAGTCTGGCGCGACGACGACACCCTCACCCTGCTCGCCACCTGTCCCGAGCGCGACGGGCAACCGGTGCTCACCCACGCCACGATGGAGATTCGATGAGAGTCGCCCCGGACACCCACCCCGTCGTCGGACACGCGCCCGACGGCACGGTTCTGACCTCGGCACCGCAAGACACCGCCGTCGACCGCGCCACCGCCGCCGCGCGGCGCGTGGTGGACGCGTTGCTGCGCACCGACCGAGGCAACGCGAACCTCGAGCGGGTCGCCGAAGAACTCGACAATATCGCCGAGCACCTCGAGGAACACGCTCCCGAAGTGCAGGAGCGCTTGGTCGACATGTGGCACGGGGAGGGCGTCACCCGGCACGATCCGGTCACCGGGCCGGAGAACGCGCTCGCTCCGCCGCTGGTGCTCGCCGGTCGCGAGGACGGATCGGTGGAAGGCGTCGTCGAACTGACCTTCCCGTACCAGGGGCCGCCCGGGCACGTGCACGGCGGAGTGTCCGCCCTGCTGCTCGACCACACGCTGGGTGTGGCGAACGCCTGGGCCGGGCGCAGCGGCGCCACCGCACAGCTCAACGTGCGGTACCACCGGCCGACCCCGCTGTTCGAGCCGCTGACGATCACCGGTCGTCTGGTCGAGCAGGACGGCCGCAAGATCAACACGGTCGGCGAGATCAGGACCGCGGACGGCACGGTGTGCGTGTCCGTCGAGGCGCTGTTCATCGACAGGACGGTTCCCCGCCCTCGCTGACGGCCTGCACCGCACACGCCGTCGTATCGGAAAGGAACGGCATGGGGAAATTGGACGGGCGGGTGGCGATCGTCACCGGCGCCGGGATGGGAATCGGCCGCGGTGTTGCCGGCGCGCTGGCCCGTGAGGGAGCGAGCGTCGTCGTCGCCGAGGTCGACGAGGATGCAGGCGCGGCCACCGCGCGGTGGCTCACCGAGCATTGGGGCGTGGCCGCACATTTCGTACCCACCGACGTCACCGACCGCGAACAGGTGCACGCCATGGTGGATGCCGCGGTGCGCGAATTCGGGCGTCTCGACATCCTGGTCAACAACGCCTGGCGTTCATTGGGTTTCGCGCGGCTGGAGAACACGCCCGAGGAGAGCATGCAGTCGGGTTTCGACATGGCCGTGATGGCCGCCTTCTGGGCGATGCAGCGCGCATACCCGGAACTCGCCCGGCACGGAACCGGCCGCGTGATCAACATGTGCAGTCTCAACGGTGTCAATGCGCACATGTACTCGGTGTCGTACAACGCCGCGAAAGAGGCACTGCGCAGCATGACACGCACTGCGGCTCGGGAATGGGCACCGAAACAGGTGTGCTGCAACGTGATCTGCCCCGGCGCGCAGAGCGCGGCATACCGACGGGTGGCGGCGGCCGACCCGCAGATGGCCGCCACGCAGGCCGCGGCGAACCCGATGGGCCGCATCGGCGACCCTCTCGACGACATCGGCACGGTCGCAGCCTTTCTCGCGAGCGACGACTCCCGTTATCTCACAGGCAACACGCTGTTCGTCGACGGCGGTAGCCACATCAACGGCGTGCAGTGGGCGCCGAACGTGGACTGAAATCCCAACGGAGGATTCATGATCTCTCGTACTTCCCGGCGTGTGATGGCAGTACTCGCCGCAGCGTCGATGCTCGGCATCACGTCCTGCTCCGAATCCGGCGACGACGCCGAGGAGACTGCCGGGGGACCCGGTTCCCTCGTCACCGAACGCACCCTCACCGGTACGGCGGCGCTTCCCAGCGCGTCGCGAACGCATCTGATCACCTACCTGTCCGATGGTGCCGATCGGCGCCCCACCCTCGTCTCGGGCACGGTCGCGATCCCCGAGGGAGAGGCGCCCGACGGAGGCTGGCCCGTGATCAGCTGGGCGCACGGCACCACTGGGGTCGGTGACGCCTGTGCGCCGTCCGCCGACACCCCCGGTGGTCCGGCCCACTCCTACGTCAGCAGGACGACTGCCATGCTCGACCGGTGGGTCGCAGACGGCTACGCCGTGGTCCAGACCGACTACGAGGGCCTCGGCACACCGGGCGGACATCCCTACATGAACGGAGACAGCGCAGCCGACAGTGTCGTCGACATCGTGCGTGCCGCGCGGCAACTCGACCCGGGTGTCGGCACCCGGTGGATCGCGATGGGGCACAGTCAGGGCGGGCACGCCGCGCTGTATGCGGCGGCACGTGGCGAGGACCGCGCCCCCGAACTCGAACTGCAGGGTGCGGTCGCCTTCGCCCCCGGCAGCCGCACGAGTGAAACGGCCGAGTACTACGCGACCGCCGGCCCCGCGATCGGTCCGGCGCTCGGGTTCCTGCCGGTGCTGCTGCTCGGAGCGCAGGCGGCGGACCCGAGCATCGATGCCGACGCGATGCTCACCGACGCCTCGCGCCCCTTGCTCGACGCCGCTCGCACCGGGTGCATGGACGACATCCGCGAGGTGGCGAGCACGGTACCGGTGGATCAGGTGTTCGCCCCGGATGCGGACCTCGAGTCGCTCCGTGAGTACTACGCCGGTCAGGAGGTCGAACCGCTCACCCTGGCGGTGCCGACGCTCGTCGTGCAGGGAAGCGACGACGCGCTGGTACTGCGTCCGGTCACCGATCAGGTGACCGCGGCGCTGTGCAGCAACGGAGCCGATCTGACCTATCGGGTGTACGACGGAGCCGATCACCGAGCGGTACTCGAGGAGTCCGTCGAGGATGTGCGGGCGTTCGTCGACGGAGTACGCGCGGGCGAGGCGCAGGACGGCACGTGCGGTTGATGCCGCCGATCAGTTGGTCTTGATGCGTTCGGGGACGGTGTAGACGTTCATCGTGTCGCCGCGGAGGAAGCCCACGAGGGTGAGGTCGGACTCCGCGGCGAGGTCGACGGCCAGCGACGACGGCGCCGAGACCGCCGCGAGCACGGGGATCCCGGCCATGACCGCCTTCTGCACGAGTTCGAACGAGGCGCGTCCGCTCACCATGAGCACGCTGTGCGAGAGCGGAACCCGGTTGTCGGTCAGGGCCCAGCCGATCACCTTGTCGACGGCGTTGTGCCGGCCGACGTCCTCGCGCAGGGCCAGCAGCGCCCCGTCGGGGGTGAACAGTGCGGCCGCGTGCAGACCGCCCGTCGACTCGAAGACCTGCTGGTGCCGACGCAGCGTGTCGGGCAGTTCGGTGAGGGTGTGCGTGCCGATCGAGGTGGTGCCGGCATCCTTCAACGGATAGCGGGTGCGCGTGCGCACCTCGTCGAGCGAGTTCTTCCCGCACACCCCGCACGCGGAGGTCGTCGTGAACGCGCGTCGCCCCGTCCCTTCGGGGACGGTGACGCCGGGCGCGAGGGAGACGTCGAGAACGTTGTAGGTGTTGGCGCCGCTCTCGTCCACCCCGTCGCAGTAGCGGACGGCGGCGATGTCCTCGCGACTGCCGATCATCCCTTCGGCCAGCAGGAATCCGTGGACGAGATCGACGTCGTGCCCGGGGGTGCGCATCGTGATGGTGAGCGACTCACCACCGACCCTGATCTCGAGTGGTTCCTCGACGGCGAGGGTGTCGGGACGTCGCGTCGCCCTGTCCGCAGTGATGCGCAGTACCGGTCGACGTGTCGTGACCCGTCCCATCGTCTACCTCCCAGATGCGTGCAGCGGTTCGAGCCGTCGTTCCCCCGGAACCCCGGCAGGGCCGGGGTACCCCGGTGGCACAGGTTGTGCACACCGCGGGACGCGGCGTCTCGTCCTCCATACTGCCTGCCCGGACGCAACGGCATCCCTGTCCGGTGAACTGCGGTGGCGTTACACGAAGTTCACCCGCGCCTCGCAGGGACATTACAGAGTGGGTCCACTCTCAGGGGACGGTGATGAATGCGGGTCACCGACTGACGTAGGGGTCGTGAACCCCGGGATCGAACAGGGTGGACTTATATGGAACAGGCACTCGCGGCCGCCGATACCGCCTGGGTTCTGGCGGCGTTCACAGCAGTCGTACTGATGGTTCCGGGCCTGGCGCTGTTCTACAGCGGCATGCTCGGAGTCAAGAGCGCGCTCAACATGATCATGATGGTCTTCGGCGGATTCGCCGTCACGGCCGTCCTGTGGGTGCTGTTCGGTCCGGCCGCCGTGCTCGGTGACAGCGTCGGGGGCCTCGGCCTCATCGGCGATCCCTTCACCGACATCGGTCTGGGGTCGCTGCTCGAGGAGGACCCGGACGGAGGGATGCCCGCCGCACTGACCGCGGCCTTCCACCTCCTCTTCGCGGGCATCACAGTGGCGATCATCGCCGGTGGTGTCGCGGACCGGATGAAGTTCTCGGCGTGGCTGGTGTTCTCGGGCATCTGGGTCGTCCTCGTCTACTTCCCGGTCGCGCACTGGGTCTTCGCCTTCGACGACGAGGAGGCGGGTACGAAGGGCGGATGGATCGCCAACACGCTCGCCGCCCACGACTTCGCCGGCGGCACCGCCGTGCACATGAACTCGGGTGTCGCGGCGCTGGCACTCGCCATCGCACTCGGTCGCCGCCGTGGATTCCCGCACGTGGCCCGTCCCCACAACCTGCCCCTCGTCGTGCTCGGTGGCGGAATCCTGCTGTTCGGCTGGTTCGGCTTCAACGGCGGTTCGGCGGGCGGCGCCAACCACATGGCCGGTGTCGTCGTCCTCAACACGCTCGTCGCTGCGATGGCCGGCCTGCTCGGCTGGCTGATAGTCGAACGCATCAAGGAGAAGCACGCGACGACGCTCGGTGCCATCTCGGGCGTGATCGCCGCACTCGTGGGCATCACGCCCGCAGCGAGCCTCGTGTCCCCGCTCGGTGCCCTGCTGATCGGCGTGGTCTCCGGTGCCGTCGGCTGCTTCGCCGTGAGCTGGAAGTTCCGCATGGGCTACGACGACTCGCTCGACGTCGTCGCCATCCACCTCATGGGCGGCGTCGTGGGCACCACCCTCATCGCCTTCGTCGCGACGGCCGCCGCGCCGGCCGGTGTCGACGGTCTGTTCTTCGGTGGTGGGATCGACTTCCTCGGACGCCAGGTCGTCGCGATGGCCGCGGTCTTCGCCTACTCGTTCGCGGTGACCTTCCTGATCGCGAAGGCGCTCGACAAGATCATGGGCATCCGGGTCGACACCGAGACGGAGATGCGAGGCATCGACGTCCCGGTCCACGGGGAGACGGCCTACGTGATGGACTCGTTCTCACCGACCGGTCCGTCGACGCTGCGCCCCGAGGTGTTCGCCGAGGATCGCGACGTGATCGTGCCCAAGTCCTGATCGACGGACTTCGTTGATCGAACGGCAGGAGCCCTCACCGCACGCGAGGTGAGGGCTCCGTTGTGTTCACGGTTTCCGGTCGTTCACGGCTGGTGGTTGTCGGGATACGCCGTGACGGCGAGGAACCGGATGGGCAGCTTCAGCAGCTCGTTCGGTCCGTGCAACCCCTCGCCGTCGAGGAGCAGTGCGTCGCCCGGCTGCAGGTGGTACTCGGAATCGCCGTGGCCGTAGAGCATCTCGCCCTCGAGCATGTACAGCAGCTCCGTGCCGGGATGCTGGAAGAGCGGGAAGACGTCGCTCGCGTCGGTGAGGGTCACCAGCACCGGTTCGAGTCTCTTGTGCTGGCCGCGCAGCGCACCGAGCAGTTCGTAGTGATGGCCCACCCGCGTACCGCGACCGACGATCTCGGCGCCGTGCCCGTTCTTGGTGAACACCGCGTCGCGGTGCGCGTCCGCGCCCCGGAAGAGCGAGGTGACGGGGACGTCGAGGCCGGCGGCGAGCCGGGCGAGCGTCGACAGGCTGCACGAGGTCTGGGCGTTCTCGATCTTCGAGAGCATCGCCTTGGAGATCCCCACCTTGGCAGCCATGTCGCCGACGGACAGGCCGCTGGCCAAACGCAACGACCGTACCTGGTGGGCGATCGCGCGCTCGAGATCCACACCCGTCGGGGTGCCGCGCGGGACTTCGCGTCCGGAATCGTCGTACAGGACGGGACGATCTGGGCTGGCCATATCGTCAGCGTAGCGTGTGTCCACCGGTGGTGAACGCCGCAATGCGGACACGGCGGCGCCCTCCACGGATCCGGACGACAGGGATCCGGCCGGGTCCGTGGAGGGCACGAGTGCTGAGCGGGTGGGGATCAGCGCATCTCGCCGGCGCCTTCGTAGGGGTTGAGGCTCAGGAGCAGATCACCCTCCTCGAAGCGGGAGAAACGGAAGTCGTCCGGGTTCACGTTCGGAAGTTCGGTCTTCCCGTCGATCAGCAGGTCGGCGACCAGCTTGCCCACGGCGGGGGAGATCTTGAATCCGTGCCCGGAGAATCCCGTCGCCAGGAACAGACCCTCGACCGGTGCCGGACCGATGACGGGGTTGTAGTCCTCGGTGACGTCGTAGGCACCGACGTAAGAACTGGTGATCCGCGGGTCCGGCATGTCGGGAAGGCGGTTGCCGAGCTTCGTGATGTTCTTCTCGATCGTCGAGTCGTCGGCGCGGTTGACGTACTTGTCGGGATCGATGTACTGCGGCGTCTGGTGATCGGAATTGCCCACCAGGAGTTCACCGTTCGGCTCACGGCAGATGTACTGCAGACCCGCCAGATCGGACAGCACCGGCACCTCCGGGGTCGGGACGCCCTGGTCGACGAGAACCAACTGCGCGCGCTGCGCCCGGACGTCGATGTCGACGCCGACCCCGGCGACGAGTGCCGGCGTCCAGGGTCCCGCCGCGACGATGACCTGCTCGGCGTGCACCTCTGACCCGTCGGCGAGGGCGACGCCGTAGACCCGGCCCACGGCGTTCTGCAGCAACGACACCACCGGGGTGCTCTGCCGGATCTTCACGCCCATCCGACGTGCCGTTGCACCGAACGCCATTCCCGCCATGTAGGCCTCGCCGCGACCGCCGAGCGGTTCGTAGGCGAACAGGGCGAAATCGTCGAGGTTCAGGCCCGGCCACAGTTCGGCCATCGTGTCGTGGGAGATGAGTTCGGTGGCGATGCCCAGGCCCTGCATCATCTCGATGTTCGCCTCGAGCGGCTTGACGTTGTTCTCCGCGACACCGACGACGTAACCGCACTGGCGGAATGCCATGTCGTCGCCGAAGATTTCGGTCGCCCTGGTGAAGATGTCGACGCCGTACCAGGACATCGCGGCCAGCGAGGGGGTGCCGTAGTGGCACCGCACGACGCCGCTGGATTTACCGGTCATGCCCGAGCAGAGGGTGTCGCGCTCGAGGACGAGGACGTCGGTCTCGCCGCGGTCGGCGAGGGAGTAGGCGATGGCCAGGCCTTCGAGGCCGCCGCCGACGATCAGAAACTTGGTCGTGTCCGTCACCTGAGGATCCTTTGTTCGGTCGGCCTCCGAATCGGAGGTCGGTGGGGGAGTCGATGTCAGAGGGAGGAAGTGGGTTCGATGCGGACCAGTAGTCCGGTGGCCGACGAGCCTCGTAGGGTGATGGCCTCGCCGCGGATCAGGACACAGTCCCCGGGCGCAGCTCGTTCGGTGCCGGCCTGCACCGAGCCCGATCGCACGTAGAGGGCCGATACACGATCTGCGGCGGTGTCGAACGCCGTGTCGAGCGTGAAGTACCCGACGGCCGCGGTGGCGCCCCCGCGCTCGGTCATGACATTGAATGCACGGGTGGCGCCTCGGGGGACGCAGTGGGGCGCGTCCTCACCGGCGAACGAGTGTGGATGCCACGGATCCAGCGAACGGGGTCCGTGGCCCCAGTCGAGGTCGACGCCGTGCTCACCGATGACGGTGAAGATGCGGTCCCTGCCGGGGAAGGCCGAGAACTCGCTGGGGTCGGAGCCCAGATCGGCCACGCTGAGCCGCCACAGCGGACGGCCGGAGGGGCCGTCGGGTCCGGTCGCGACCTCCTCCGTGATCCCGGCGCCGTTGCGCCAGGGCACCCGCCGCCGCTCACCGGACCGGATCACCTGCGCGGCCACCTAACTGCCCGCCGTCCAGTCCGTCATGATGTCGGCCAGCGCCTGCGCTCCGATGTTGCAATCGTCGGCCTCGGCGAACTCGTGCGGTGAATGCGAGACGCCGGTGGGGTTGCGCACGAACAACATTGCGGTGGGAACCTTCTCCGAGAGGATGCCCGCGTCGTGCCCCGCCCGGGTGGGCAGTACCGGGATGTCCCCGAGATGCGACAGCGCGCGGCGCAACCGTTCGCGCGGTCCGGCCGGGAACTCGACGATCGGGGTGATCGATTCGGCGAAGACGTCGAATCCGATCTCGTCCGGCAGGCAGTGCTTGCGGGCCTCGGCCTCGATCTCGGCGACCAGCGTCGTCAGGGTCTCCTCGTCCGCGGCGCGAGCGTCGAGCCAGGCCTTGATCTCGGAGGGGATCGCGTTGGCCCCGTTGGGCAGCACCTCGAGTTTGCCGAAGGTGGCGACCGCGCCGGCCGCCGCGGCACACGAGCGGGCGCTGTGCACCGACGAGGCGTAGGCGAGCATCGGGTCGCGGCGGTCCACCAGGCGCGTGGCGCCGGCGTGGTTGGCCTCACCGGTGAAGGTGAACTGCCACCGGCCGTGCGGCCAGATCGACGACGCGACCGCGACCGGCGCGTCGACGAGGTCGAGGGCCCGGCCCTGTTCGACGTGAAGTTCGACGTATACCCCGACCCGGTCGACGAGGGTGGGGTCGGCGCCGATGTGTTCGGGCACGCGACCGGCGCGGGTCATGGCCTCGGCCAACGTGATTCCGTCACGATCACGCAGGCCGAGCGCACGCTGCGGAGCGAGCGCCCCGGTGGTGAGCTGACTGCCCACGCACGCCACACCGAAGCGGGCACCCTCCTCGTCGGAGAACGCGGTGATCGCGATCGGCACGGTCGGGACGATGCCGCGCTCACGGACCAGATCGACCGCGGCGAACGCCGAGACCACGCCGAGTGGTCCGTCGAACGCGCCGCCGTCGGGCACCGAGTCCAGGTGCGAACCGGTGACGAAGGCGTCGGTGGGATCGCCTTCCCAGCCGACGGGGAGCCACCACGCCCACAGGTTCCCGTTACGGTCCTCTTCGACGTCCATGCCGCGCTCGGCGGCGCAGCCGCGGAACCACTCGCGGAGAGTGAGATCGGCATCGCTCCAGGCGAATCGGCGATAGCCCCCGGTCATCGGATGTTTACCGACCTCCAGGATCGATGCCCAGAGCGTGTCGAAGGCGGTCATGTGTTGTGTCCTCTCGGGAAGTACGGTGGCAGGCCTGTTGCCACGGTCAGAAGGTGCTGCGGCGGGGGATCCAGTCGGTTCCGGCCAGGGGCACCCGTGCCATCGCGGCGGCTTCCATCGTGACGGCGACGAGGTCCTGCGGTTCGAGATTGCGCAGGTGCGACTTGCCGCACGCCCGGGCGATGGTCTGGGCTTCCATGGTGAGCACGCGCAGGTAGTTCGCGAGGCGACGGCCACCCTCGATCGGATCGAAACGCGCCTGCAGGTCGGGATCCTGCGTGGTGATGCCGGCGGGGTCCTTGCCGTCCTGGAAGTCGTCGTAGAATCCGGCCGCGGAGCCCAGCTTCTCGTACTCCGCCTGGTACTTCGGATCGTTGTCGCCGAGGGCGATCAGCGCGGCCGTGCCGATGGCGACGGCGTCGGCGCCGAGGGCCATCGCCTTGGCGACGTCGGCGCCCGAGCGGATGCCGCCCGAGACGATCAGCTGCACGCCGCCGGGGGTGCGGTGCACACCCATCTCCTGCAGGGCCTGCACGGCCTGGGGGAGCGCGGCGAGGGTGGGGATGCCGACGTGCTCGATGAAGACGTCCTGGGTGGCTGCGGTGCCACCCTGCATCCCGTCGACCACTACGACGTCGGCGCCGGACTTCACGGCGAGCTTGACGTCGTAGTAGGTGCGGGTCGCGCCGACCTTGACGTAGATCGGCTTCTCCCAGCCGGTGATCTCGCGCAGTTCGAGGATCTTGATGGCGAGGTCGTCGGGCCCGGTCCAGTCGGGGTGCCGGCAGGCGCTGCGCTGGTCGATGCCCACCGGCAGGGTGCGCATCCCCGCGACCCGCTCGGTGATCTTCTGCCCGAGGAGCATGCCGCCGCCACCGGGCTTGGCGCCCTGGCCGAGCACGACCTCGATGGCGTCGGCCTTGCGCAGGTCGTCGGGGTTCATGCCGTAGCGCGACGGGAGGTACTGGTAGACGAGGTGCTTGGACTGCCCGCGTTCCTCCGGGGTCATGCCACCGTCACCGGTGGTGGTGGACGTGCCGACCTCGCTGGCGCCACGTCCGAGGGCCTCCTTCGCGCGACCGGACAGCGCACCGAAGCTCATTCCGGCGATCGTGACCGGGATGTCGAGGTGCAGCGGGTACGTCGCGTTGCGGTCGCCGAGGACGACGTCGGTCTCGCACTTCTCGCGGTAGCCCTCGAGCGGGTAACGCGACATGGACGCGCCGAGGAAGAGTAGGTCGTCGAAGTGGGGAACCTTGCGCTTGGCACCCCAGCCGCGGATGTCGTAGATGCCGGTCGCGGCGGCACGCTGGATCTCGTGGATGACGTTGCGGTCGAAGGTGGCCGACTCACGCAGTCCGGGCTGGAAGGTCATGGAAGTCTCCTCGGGGGTCGAGCGGGCGGAAGGACGTCGGGGGCTCTCAGTAGGCCGAAGCGTTGTCGACGTGGAAGTGGTAGAGCTGCCGGGCCGAGCCGTAGCGGGTGAACTCGGCCGGGTCGGCGTCGAAACCGCCCGCGTCGAGCAGTTCCTGCAGTTCGGCGATGTGCTCGGGGCGCATCTCCTTCTTGACGCAGTCCGCACCGAGTGAGGCGACGGTGCCTCGCACGTAGATCCGCACCTCGTACAGCGAATCGCCCAGGGCCTCGCCGGCATCGCCAAGGACGACGAGTCGGCCGGCCTGGCCCATGAAGGCGCTCATGTGCCCGATGTCGCCGCCGACGACGATGTCGATGCCCTTCATCGAGATGCCGCAGCGTGCGGCGGCGTTGCCTTCGATCACCAGCAGCCCGCCGTGGGCGGTGGCGCCTGCGGACTGCGAGGCGTCGCCGGTGACGCGCACGCTGCCCGACATCATGTTCTCGGCGACACCGACCCCGGCGTTGCCGTCGATGGTCACGTGGGCGTGCTGGTTCATCCCGGCGGCGTAGTAACCGACGTGGCCGTCGATGCGGACGTCGATCGGCCGGTTCAGGCCGCAGGCGAGTGCGTGGGCGCCCTGCGGGTTCGCCACCTCGACCGAGGCCGGGGCCTCCGTCGCGTGTAGTGCCGCATTGAGTTCGCGGGTGGTGGTCGTCGCCAGGTCGTAGGTGGCGGTCTGGAGCAGGGTGTCGGTGGTCATGATTGCCTCCGGGGATGAGATCGGGACGGCGGGTTCGGGATTCGCGTGGCCGGTCAGCGTCGCCACACGTAGACCCGGTCCGGTTCGGGTTCGAAGATGCGGGCGTCGGCGATGCCGGGAAGTCCTGCCAGGGCGCGGAATTCCGAGGCCATGGCGACGTAGGCGTCGCACTCGGCGACGATCGCGGGCTTGCAGGCGATCGGATCGCGGACCACGGCGAAGGAATCGGAGGTGGACACCAGCAGGGTGTAGAAACCGTCGAAGCGTTCGCCGAGAAGGCGCAACGCCTTCTCGAGATCTGCGCCCTCCGCCAGGTGCTTGGCCACGAAGCGTGCGCCGACCTCGGTGTCGTTCTCGCTGTCGAACACCACGCCCTCGTCCTCGAGTTCGCGCTTGATCGACAGGTGATTGGAGAACGAGCCGTTGTGGACGAGACACTGGTCCGGGCCGACGGCGAAGGGATGTGATCCGGCTGCGGTGACGGCGGATTCGGTGGCCATGCGGGTGTGGCCCACACCCTGCCATCCGGATGCGGCCGGCAGGCCGAAGTCCTCGGCGAGGACGCGCGGGTCACCGGTGCCCTTGAGGACCGTGACATCGTCACCGAAACCGATGACGGTCGCCGTGGGTGCCAGTGTGCGGACGGTGTCGGCGAGCAGGGTCGCGGGGACGGGGGCGTGCAGCACGGTGGTGGGTGCGAGGTCGAGCGACCCGATGGTCACGCCCAGTGCGTCGCCGACGATCGTAGCGAGGTCCGAGGGTGCGTCGAGTACCGAGACCGACGACTCCCCGGCGGGGGAGAAGACCGGGTTGCCGTAGACGGCGACGCCCGCCGAATCCGGTCCGCGGTCCACCATCTGCCCGAGCATTCCGGTGAGCAGGCTGCCCAGCCGGGGTTCGAGCGAGGTGTCCCGCAGATGAAGTCCGACGATTCCGCACATGGTCGTCTCTCCTGTTCGATGGGGTGGGGAAGTAGGCGAAGATTTCTCAGAAGGCGGTCAGGTAGCTGTCGATCTCCCACGGCGTCACGGTGTTGTGCCAGTGGAAGAACTCCTCGCGCTTGAGGGAGGCGAAGTAGTCGGCGACACTCGCACCCGCTGCGTCGAGGGCGCCGGAGACGACAGGATCGGCCTGGAGGGCGTCCATCGCGTGCAACAGCGTCATCGGCAGGGTCTCCGTGGAACCGCCCGTACCGGGAGCGCCGGGGTCGAGATTGCGCTCGATGCCGTCGAGGCCTGCACCGACGGTCGCGGCGGTAGCGAGATAGGGGTTCGCGGAACCGTCGCCGCCGCGCAGTTCGACGCGGTTGGAATCGGGGACCCGCAGGTAGTGGGTGCGGTCGTTGCCGCCGTAGGTCGCGTAGCGCGGCGACCAGGTGGCGCCGGAGGACGTGCTGGTCGCGCCGGTGCGCTTGTAGGAGTTGACCGTCGGCGCGATGACGCCCTGCAGAGCACAGGCGTGCTCGAGGATGCCGGCGATGAACGAGTAGGCGGTCTTCGACAGGCCCAGGCCGCGCGGGTCCGATGCGTCGGGGAACGCCGAGGCACCGTCGCTCCACAGCGACAGGTGCATGTGCATGCCCGAGCCCGTGCGGTCGGCGAACGGCTTGGGCATGAAGGTCGCGGTCATGCCACGCTGCTCGGCGAGCACGGAGATGAGGTAGCGCAGGGTCACGACCCGGTCGGCGGTGGTCAGGGCGTCGGCGTACTTGAAGTTCTGCTCGAACTGACCGTTGCCGTCCTCGTGGTCGTTGGCGTAGTTGCCCCATCCGAGGGTGTTCATCGCCGACGAGATCGACGTCAGGTGCTCGTACATGCGGGTGACGTCGCGGGCGTCGTAACAGGGCTGACGGGAGGTGTCGAGGGCGTCGGCCGTGCGCAGCGTTCCGTTCTCGTCCTTGTTGACGAGGAAGTACTCGATCTCGGCGCCCACGTTGACCTCGAGGCCGAGTTCGGCGGCCTGTGCCAGCACGGACTTGAGGATCACACGCGGTGCGTACGGCCAGGGCTTGCCTTCGACGTGCGGGTCGCAGTGGACGAGAGCGAGGCCTTCGCGCACGAACGGGATGGGCGTGAACGACGCGGCATCGGGGATGGCGACGAGGTCGGGATCCTTCGGGACCTGGCCCATCGACCCGGCGGCGTAGCCGGCGAACCCGACTCCCTCGGTCCCGAGCTCACCGACGGATTCGACGGGAACGAGTTTGGCGCAGGGTTTTCCGGACAGGGTGGTGAAGACGGCGAGGATGTAGCGGGTGCCGGCGGCGTGGGCGAGTTCGGTCAGGGTGGGGGATCCGGAGGTCTCAGGGGACCGGCCGTTCGCGGACGGGAGGCGCAGCACGGACGTGTCGGTGGCTTCCAGCGTCATGGGGGCTCCTCGGATTCGACTGGTCGGGTTCGACGAGTTTCACTGTGTGAATCGGTGTCGAATGAAAGGAAACAGCCTGTTGATGACGTGCATGTTACGTACCGATGAGATTGCCGTCACGGTTGCCGAGTGGAGCGCGGGCCAGCTGCCGCAGTGCGGGAGAGGAAGCGGTTACATGCGTTAACCGGGCGGCAACTCCGGCTGGCGTTTCTTCGCATTACTGTTTGTTTCACGCCAGCGATCGATTGTCTCGTGCATTGCGCGCATGTGCACAGTCCGTTCCGAGGAGCTCTCATGTCCGACATAAATGCCACCGCAACTGTTTTCGGGACCGATGCCCGGTCGTCTGTGCTTGGGGGAACTCCGTGAACGTATGCATGGACACCACCAGCGTCCCGAGGTGGGACGAGGAACGACGCATCGCCGGCGGGGGACGCTACGTGACCGTCCTGTCCTTCGGTGACGCCGCCCTGGACCAGGCGCGAAGTCTCGTGTCGTCCTTCGAGGGTCGTCGTGTCGACTGGATCCGCCTGCCGGAGGAGTGGGGTGACACGGCCGCACAGATCCTGGAGCGGCAGGCGAGCGCAGCTCGTGTGGGATGGCGCCTCGCGCTGGTCGGACCGGAAGCGGCGGTGCTCGCGGCACGATCGGCGGCCGTGACCGCCGGACTCCTCGATGACGAGATCCTTCCCCTCCCCGTGGATTCGGCGGCGCGCACCGTCTACTGCGCGCACTGCCATTCGACGCACGTCGCCGACGTCGCGGTCGGACAGTCCAGCACCTGCCCGACCTGCGCCTCGGGACTCGTCGTCCACCACCATGTCTCCCGCCTGCACGCCGCCTATCTCGGCTTCGCGGCCGACACGGAGGAACGCCGATGACGCTGACATCCGGCGTCCCGGTGCGGAACTCGGCCGGCGGAACGGAACTGCAGTTGACGGTCGCGGAGACGATCGCGCTGACGCCCGCCGTGCGACACGTCCGCCTCGTGGACCCTGCCGGCCCCACGCTTCCCTCCTTCACGCCCGGTAGCCACGTCGTCGTCACCTGCGGGACCGGACCCGGCGGGCGACCGCGTCACAACTCGTATTCCCTGACCGGTCCCGCTTTCGAACCCGACCACTACGCGATCTCGGTGCGGCTGGAGGAATCCGGTCGCGGCGGGTCGCAGTGGGTCCACGACCTCCAGGTCGGTGACCGAGTCCCGGTCGGCACACCGCGCAGCGCGTTCGCTCCGATCCTCACGGCCCGGCACCATCTGCTGGTCGCGGGTGGAATCGGGATCACGCCGATCCTGTCCCATGTCCGCGCAGCCGTGCAGTGGGGTCGATCGTTCGAGGTGCATTACGCCTTCCGCGACGGCGACGGTGCCCACCTCGACGAACTGCATGACCTGTGCGGACCGCGTCTGTACATCTACACGGCGCGCGAGGTCTTCCGGAAGCGGATGGGGCAGGCGCTGCTGGAGCAGCCCATCGGCACCCACCTCTACATGTGCGGTCCGACCGGTCTCGTCGACGACCTCTGTGAACGTGCGGGTCGCGCGGGGTGGCCCGACGCGCGTGTGCACTACGAGCACTTCCGGGTCGGCGACCTCGACCTGGGAGAACCGTTCACCGCACATCTGACCCGCCGCGTCATCGACGTCACCGTCGACTCGGGCGTCAGCCTGCTCGACGCACTCGAAAGTCGTGGCGTCGCAGTGCCCAATCTGTGCAGGCAGGGCGTGTGCGGTGAGTGCCGGCTGCCCGTCATGAGCGGAGGGATCGACCACCGTGATCTGTACCTGAGCGCTGCGGAGAAGGAAGCGGGAGACTGCGTGATGCCGTGCGTCTCCCGAGCGAACGGCCCACGATTGGAGCTGGATCTGTGAGTACGACAATCGATCTCGCCGTCCGCGACGACGACCTCGGGCTTCCCGATCGGATCGCGCGCTTCCCGTTTCCGTTCACTCGTGACACCTATCGCTACAGCACCAACGTCGAACCCGCCGGGAGTCCCGTTGCGACCGCCGCGGGCGGATGGGGCCGGCATCCCGTCGACATCGATGGCCACTATCTCGACGACCTCACCGAACGGGAGCGCATCCTCGGTGCCGACCCGACCCGGTTCCAGTCCCTGCCGCACATGGAGATCGCGCAGTGGGACGCGATGGTCACGCTCATGCGGATGCTCGCCGACGCGTACCCGGAGACCTTCGCACTCGAACGCGACGGTGAGGCGCGACTGTTCGTCAATCGCGCGCTCGGCCTCGAACAGTCCTTCGTCTTCGGTGATCGGTCGACGCTGCCCGACCCACCGCTGCGGTTCATCGGCAGGCACCTCCAGGAGGACGTCGTCCTGCTCGACCAGCGCGAAGGTGCCCTCTGGGGTGATGCCGGCCTGGTCACTTTCGCGGCCGACTGGTCGCTGCGATTCGACGTCGGCATGAGTTTCCGCCAGATCCACGGGCCGGTCCCGCGCGTCCACACCGAAGGAGTGATCCCGCGCGCCGAGCAGTTCCTCATGGGACTGCAGGCGGGACAGTGCTACCGACGCACGAACTGGTCGCTCAGCGTCGACCGGCGACTCGACCAGTCCACCGAGACCTATCCCGAATGGGGCCGCGACCGCCGACTGCTCGCCGAGGGGCCGCTCGA
Organism: Rhodococcus sp. PD04; assembly: GCF_035918275.1. Classification (NCBI taxonomy): domain Bacteria; kingdom Bacillati; phylum Actinomycetota; class Actinomycetes; order Mycobacteriales; family Nocardiaceae; genus Rhodococcus; species Rhodococcus sp. PD04. The sequence continues at coordinate 2,007,321 of NZ_CP142143.1, forward strand.
GGACGTCGGACGACGCCTGCACCTCCGCGTCGAGATCCAGCACCTCGTGCGTCTCGGCGTCTCCGGCGCGATCATGTTCCTCATCCGCACGCACCTGTTGTCGTTCGAGGACATAGCCCGGGTGCCCGAGTGGGCCGCGCGTCTCCACTCGGTTCTCGACGAACTTCCCGACGACATGGCCGATTACAAGGGCATCATGCGTACCCGCGGGCCGGGTCTGCGTTGGCTGCGTACCTACGGCGGCGTCCGATCCTGAACGCAGAACGAGGGGGAGGTTGTGTGCGGAATTTTTGATGGACACGCACCCAACCTCCCCGCAGTTCTCGATTCGGCTCGTCGGTAGCCCTCCTGCGTCGGACACCACCTCTACGATGTCGGCCATGGCTGTGCGCAGGATCGACGCAACCGAACGGCGAGCACGACTTGCCGCCAGGCACCGTCTGCACCCGAAGCACCGCGCGTCCGACGCGGTCGATGCGGCGAGGAGCCTGGTGTGCCTGCACGGCACCGACCCGGCGACCGTCTACCTGTCGGCGTGGGCGCGGGTGGGCGACTTCACTGTGGCCGACCTCGACAGGGCGCTCTACGACGACCGCGCCCTGGTCAAGCACATGGCCATGCGGCGCACCGTCTTCGTCGTCCCGCGCGACACCCTCCCGGTGGTGCAGGCCGGGGCGAGCGCCCGGGTCGCCGCCGCACAACGGCGCACGGTCGTCAAGGACGTCGTGAAGGCCGGATTGCACGACGACGGCGAGAGCTGGCTCGACGAGGTGAGCCGCCACATCCTCGCCGCCCTGGCCGACGGGCGGGAGGCGACATCGAGCGAGCTCAAGGCCGAGATCCCGCTCCTCGACGGCGCGCTGGAGTTCGGTGCCGGCAAATCCTGGGGTGGGCCGGTCACCTTCGCGCCTCGCGTGCTCACGGTGCTCTCCGCCGAGGGGAAAGTGGTCCGGGCGTCGAACAAGGGGTCGTGGCGGGTCTCGCGCCCCACCTGGACGACCACCGAGTCGTGGCTGGGCTCGGCCATCGACCCCGTCGACGAGGCGACGGGTGTGCGTGAACTCGTGCGGATGTGGCTGCGCGCCTTCGGTCCCGGCACCGAGGCGGATCTGAAGTGGTGGCTCGGCTCCACCCTCACCGCCGTCCGCGCCGCCCTCGCCGAACTCGACGTGGTGGAGGTCGATCTCGACGGCCGCACCGGTTACCTGCTGTTCGACGACCTCGAACCGCAGGTCGAGGTCGAACCGTGGGGTGCGCTGCTGCCCGGTCTGGACCCCACGGTCATGGGGTGGACCGAACGCGAGTGGTATCTCGGGCCGTACAAGGAGGCGCTGTTCGACTCCAACGGCAACGCCGGTCCCACCGCCTGGTGGGACGGACGGATCGTCGGCACGTGGTGGCAGACCGACACGGGTGGGGTGAGCCTGCACCTGCTCGAGGACATCGGCGCCGAAGGCACCGCGGTGCTGCGCGAGGAAGCCGCCCGCCTCGACGACTGGCTGGGCGGGGTGCGGGTGATGCCGCGTTTCCCCACACCCCTCGCGAAGGAACTGGCCGCAGAAGGCAGGTCGTCGGGCGGATCTTCGTCGTAGGCTGCGGATATGGCCGTCGAACCGAGAACCGCCACGCGCAGCGACATTCCGGTCTTTGCTCGGGTGATCGCCGAGGCATTCTTCGACGATCCGGTCTTCACGTGGATGTTCCCGGACGAGGAGCACCGGATGCGCCGGATGACCCGATTCTTCGCCGCCGACGCCCGGCATCACATGGTGCCGTTGGAAGCCACCGACATCGCCGAGTCCGGCGGGACGGTCGGAGGTGCGGCGATGTGGGCGCCGCCCGGACGATGGCGCACCGATGTGTGGACCTCGCTCCGTCTCCTACCCGGCCTCTACGCCGCGCTCGGTCGCTACATGAAGCGGGGCGCACAGGTCAACGGAACCCTCGACGCGGCGCATCCGGACGAACCGCACTGGTACCTGTCGACGATCGGCACCTCACCCGCCGCGCGGGGGACCGGCCTCGGCAAAGCCCTCATGAAGGCCGGCCTCGACCGCGCCGACGCCGAACACGCTCCCGCCTACCTCGAATCGAGCAAGGAGTCGAACATTCGCTACTACGAGCGGTTCGGCTTCGAGGTCACCCGCGAGATCGTCATCCCCGGCGGCGGGCCGACGCTGTGGGGGATGTGGCGGCAGTCGCGCTGACGGGTATCGATCCGCGATCGAATTCGTCATTCGCTACAGCGATTGCGGCAGCGGATGACGAATCGGATCGCGGATGCTTCCGCCTTCGGATCAGGCGCCCTGCCAGACCGTGTCGAACGGGGTGTTGGCGGACACACGTCCCTTGATCCCGGCGGTGACGAAATCCTTCGCGCGGGCCGCGGCGTCGGCGACCGACGCGCCCTTCGCGAGTTCGGCGGTGATCGCGGCGGCGAGGGTGCAGCCGGCGCCGGAGACGCGCTCGTTGCCGACCTTCGGTGCCGTCAGGAGGGTGACCTCGGAGCCGTCGAACAGCACGTCCACGGCGTCCTCGCCGTCGAGTTCGACGCCGCCCTTCGCGACGACGTACTGCGGGCCGAGGTCGTGGATGCGACGCGCGGCCTCGATGAGTTGGTCGACCGAGGTGATCTCGTCCATGCCGGACAGCGTGCGCGCCTCGAACAGGTTCGGGGTGACGACCGTGGCGTGGGGGAGCACCTGGGCGCGCAGTGCGTTGTCGGTGTCGAGCGCGGCGCCGGCCTCCTGGCCCTTGCAGATCAGGACCGGGTCGAGCACGACATGCCGCCAGTCCTGCTTCTCGAGACCCTCGGCGACGACGTCGATCGTGGCGGGCGTGCCCAGCATGCCGATCTTCACCACGTCGAGGTTGTGGGCGGCGGTGGCGGCTTCGATCTGGTCGGCGATCACGTCGGCCGGGACCGGGAAGAAGCGGTGGCCCCAGTCGTTCTTCGGGTCGAACGAGACGATGCACGTCGTGGTGCCTACCCCGTACACACCGAGCTGCTGGAACGTCTTGAGGTCGACCTGCAGACCGGCGCCACCGGTCGCTTCCGAGCCGGCGATGACGTATGCGAGGTCGACCATGTGAGTGCTCCGTTCGGACTGGGAGACGGCGTTTCCACGGGATGTACCCGCCGAACGACCAGGTTACAGACGTACCCGGTGCCACCTGCGGACCGCCCACCCTCGATCCCGATATCGTCCAGGCATGACGGCCTTCGACGAACTCGACGATTACCTGGCGCTTCCCCGTGTCACCTCCCTAACGATGTCTCCGGACGGGAAACGCCTGGTGATCACGCAGTCGATGCTCGACGAGAAAGCCACCTCGTACACCGGCGCGCTGTGGGAGGTGGATCCCGAAGGAACCGTCCCGGCGCGACGACTCACCCACGGCACCACGGGCGAATCGAACCCGACCTTCACCGCGACCGGCGACCTGCTGTTCACCGCCGCGCGGGGCAAGGACGACCCGCCGGTGTCGCTGTGGCGACTGCCCGTGGCGGGCGGCGAGGCCGAGCGCGTCCGGTCCCGCAAGGGTGGATTCGCCTCGGTGTATGCGGCGTCCGAGGCCGACCGGATCGTCCTCGTCGCGTCCGTCCTCGGCCACAGCGAGTCCGACGACGAACGGATCCGGGACGCCCGCAAGGACGGGGCCGTCACCGCAGTGCTGCACACGGGCTATCCGGTGCGCTACTGGGATCACGATCTCGGACCCGACCAGCCGCACCTGCTCGTCCCGGACAAGAGCGGCGACGGGTTCACCGATCTCACGCCGGGTATCCGGGGGTCGCTGCGTGATGCGTCGGTCGACATCGCCGCGGACGGTTCGTTCGCCGCGGCGACGTGGGTGGTCCCCGGTCCGCTCGCCTCGCGGCGCGTCACTCTCGTGCGCGTCGATCTGGGTACCGGACTGCGCACCCCGCTCGTCGACGACGAGACCGGCGACGCGACGCACCCGGTGATCTCACGAGACGGGACGAAGCTCGCCTACCTGCACGAATCGATCAGCGACGCGGAGAACCCGCCGCAGATCACCGTCCGTGTCCTCGACATCGCGACCGGAAGCACGACCGTCGAGGCCCCGGAGTGGGACAGGCGTCCCACTTCCGTCACGTGGTTGCCCGACGGTTCCGGTCTCGTGCTCACCGCCGACGATCACGGTCGCGCGCCGGTGTTCGTGCAGCGACTCGGGTCCGCTCGGCCCGACCGCCTCACCACGGACGCCGCCGCCTACACGGACGTCCGCATCGCGCCCGACGGCAGCAGGGCATACGCGCTGCGGGCCTCCTACGAAGCGCCGCCGCACCCCGTGCGCATCGCCCTCATCGGACCCGATGCGGGCACCGTCACGCCGCTACGTGCTCCCGCTGCGCTTCCGGAGCTACCGGGACGTCTCGAGGAACTGATCTCCGAGGCCGCAGACGGCACACCGGTGCGGGCGTGGTTCGCACTCCCGCACACCGCGTCCGCCGCCGACCCCGCGCCGATGCTGCTGTGGGTGCACGGCGGCCCGCTGAGCAGCTGGAACACGTGGTCGTGGCGCTGGAATCCGTGGCTTCTCGTCGCCCGCGGTTATGCGGTGCTGCTGCCCGATCCCGCACTGTCCACGGGATACGGCGACGACTTCGTCCGGCGCGGCTGGGGCCGGTGGGGGAGCGAACCGTACACCGATCTGATGTCGATCACCGACGCTGCGGTCGCGCGCGAGGACATCGATGAGGAACGGACCGCGGTGATGGGCGGATCCTTCGGTGGATATCTCGCCAACTGGATTGCCGGGCACACCGACCGGTTCCGCGCGATCGTCACCCACGCGGGTCTGTGGGCGCTGGACCAGTTCACCCCGACCACCGATGTGGCCTGGTACTGGCAGCGGGAGTTGACCCCGGAGATGGCGGTCGAGAACTCACCGCACCTGTTCGTCGCCGACATCGTCACGCCCATGCTCGTGATCCACGGCGACAAGGACTATCGCGTCCCGATCGGCGAGGCCCTGCGCCTGTGGTACGAGCTGCTCGACGAGTCGGGGCTGCCCGCGGAGGACGACGGCACCACCGTCCACCGCTTCCTGTACTTCCCGTCCGAGAACCACTGGGTGTTGAAGCCGCAGCACTCGAAGATCTGGTACCGAACCGTCGAGGCGTTCCTGTCCGAGCACGTGCTCGGCCGCCCGCTCGACCTGCCGGACGAGCTGGGCTGACCGAGGACGTCCTCCCGTGTGGTCGACCGTCCGCTATGCGGGTGGTCGCGGCTGGTCGCCGGGCGAGACCGGCGGCCGGGTGAGTTCGTCGGTGGCCGGTGTCGACTCGCTCGCGGAGTCGGAGCCGGCCGACGAGTGCTGACCCGATCCGCCGCGATGGGTGACCTTCTCGGCGAGGCCACCGACCGTCTCCTGGAGGTGGGGTGCCTTCTCCTTCACGACGGTGGCCGCTTCCGTCACCTTGTCCTGAACCGCAGGAATGACCTTTTCCTGTACCGCCGGGTTGTGCCACAGCTCGTTCGAGCGTCCCCGCAATTTGTCGTACGTCTCGCGTCCCGCTCTGGTCCCCGCGACGAATCCCGCGGCTGCACCTGCAGCGAAGATCAATGCCCGCATCATGACGGTGTCCTCCGTCCTGTTCGTTCGGCGTCCGCGCATTCGGCCGCCCGGCACTGCCATACCCGGTCGGAGATAAGGCCACACTCTTCTGTCGCGACCCCTGCCCGGCACTGTCGTGGCCCGTGTCCAGGAGGTTCTCCGCGACGCTTACGATTGACGGGTGACCAGTGCGCCAGAGAACTCCCAGAACCCCGCCGACGCCCTTCCCAAGAGCTGGGACCCCAGCGCCGTCGAAGCGGAGCTCTACCAGCAGTGGGTCGACGCCGGCTACTTCGAGGCCGACCCCACGAGCGACAAGCCCGGGTACTCGATCGTTCTGCCGCCGCCGAACGTCACCGGCAGCCTGCACATGGGTCACGCCCTCGACCACACCCTCATGGACGTGCTCTCCCGCCGTAAGCGGATGCAGGGCTACGAGGTGCTGTGGCTGCCCGGCATGGACCACGCCGGCATCGCCACCCAGACCGTCGTCGAGAAGCAGCTCGCCGCCGACGGCAAGAAGAAGGAGGACCTCGGTCGCGAGGCCTTCATCGAGAAGGTCTGGCAGTGGAAGGCCGAGTCCGGCGGCATGATCCAGGGCCAGATGCGTCGCATCGGCGACGGTGTGGACTGGTCGCGCGACCGCTTCACCATGGACGAGGGCCTGTCCCGCGCCGTGCAGACGATGTTCAAGCGCCTCTACGACGAGGGTCTGATCTACCGCGCCGAGCGTCTGGTCAACTGGTCGCCCGTGCTGCAGACCGCGATCTCCGACATCGAGGTGAAGTTCGAGGAGGTCGAGGGCGAACTCGTCTCCCTGCGTTACGGCTCCCTGAACGACGACGAGCCGCACGTCGTCGTCGCCACGACTCGTGTGGAGACGATGCTCGGCGACACCGCCGTCGCGGTGCACCCCGAGGACGAGCGCTACAAGGACATCATCGGCACCACGCTCGAGCACCCGATCACCGGGCGGCAGATCCCGATCATCGCCGACGAATATGTCGACCCCGAATTCGGTACGGGCGCAGTGAAGATCACGCCTGCGCACGACCCCAACGACTTCGAGATGGGCCTGCGGCACGATCTGCCGATGCCCACGATCATGGACAAGGCCGGCCGTATCGCCGACTCCGGCACCCGTTTCGACGGCATGGACCGTTTCGAGGCGCGTGTCGCGATCCGCGAGGAACTCGCCGCGCAGGGCCGCGTCGTCGCCGAGAAGCGTCCCTATCTGCACAGCGTCGGCCACTCCGAACGGTCCGGCGAGACCATCGAGCCGCGCCTGTCGATGCAGTGGTGGGTCAAGGTCGACAAGCTCGCCAAGGCCGCCGGCGACGCGGTGCGCAACGGCCACACCGTCATCCACCCGGCGAGCCAGGAACCGCGCTGGTTCGACTGGGTCGACAACATGCACGACTGGTGCATCTCGCGTCAGCTGTGGTGGGGCCACCGCATCCCGATCTGGTACGGCCCGAACGGCGAGGTCGAATGCTTCGGCCCCGACGAGACCGCACCCGAGGGCTGGGAGCAGGACCCGGACGTGCTCGACACGTGGTTCTCGTCCGGTCTGTGGCCGTTCTCCACGATGGGCTGGCCGGAGAAGACTCCCGAGCTCGACAAGTTCTATCCCACCAGTGTTCTCGTCACCGGCTACGACATCCTGTTCTTCTGGGTCGCCCGCATGATGATGTTCGGCACCTACGTGTCGGGCGACGACGCGGTGCACCAGGCGCAGGTTCCGTTCCGGGATCTGTTCCTGCACGGCCTCGTCCGCGACCAGTTCGGCAAGAAGATGTCGAAGTCTCGCGGCAACGGCATCGACCCCCTGGACTGGGTCGAGCGTTTCGGCGCCGACGCCCTGCGCTTCACGCTGGCGCGCGGCGCGAACCCGGGTGGCGACCTCGCCGTCGGTGAGGACCACGCCCAGTCGTCGCGCAACTTCGCGAACAAGCTGTTCAACGCGACCAAGTTCGCGCTGATGAACGGCGCGGTGATCGGCGAACTCCCGGTCCGCGAGCAGCTCACCGACGCCGACCGGTGGATCCTCGACCGCCTCGAGCAGGTGCGCACCGAGGTCGACGCGGCCTTCGACCACTACGAGTTCTCGAAGGCATGCGAGGCGCTCTACCACTTCGCGTGGGACGAGGTCTGCGACTGGTATCTCGAGCTCGCCAAGGTCCAGCTCGCCGAGGGCAGCGCCCACGCCGACGGCACCAAGGTCGTGCTCGGCACCGTCCTCGACCAGTTGCTGCGCCTGCTGCACCCGGTCATCCCGTTCGTCACCGAGACCCTCTGGAAGGTGCTCACCGGCGGCGAGTCCGTCGTGATCGCGTCCTGGCCCGAGGCGTCCGGCGTGGCCACCGACGAGACCGCGGCGCAGCGTGTCGCCGACCTGCAGAAGCTCGTCACCGAGGTCCGCCGGTTCCGCAGCGATCAGGGCCTCAAGCCGTCGCAGAAGGTTGCGGCCCGGCTCGTCGGTGTCGAGGACGCCGATCTCGTCGCGCAGGTGCCGGCGGCGCAGTCGCTCGCGCGTCTGACCGCGCCGGAGGACTCGTTCTCGGCCACCGCGTCGATCGAGGTCCGGCTGAGCCGCGCGACGGTCACCGTCGAGCTCGACACCTCCGGCAGCATCGACGTGGGCGCCGAGATCGCCCGCCTGCGCAAGGATCTCGCCGCCGCGGAGAAGGAGCTGACGGGTACCTCCGCGAAGCTGTCCAACGAGGCCTTCCTCGCGAAGGCACCCGACCAGGTGGTCGAGAAGATCCGCGGTCGCAAGCAGATCGCGGAAGAAGAGATCGCACGGATCACCGCACGACTGAAGGAGCTGGGCGCGGCGTGAGCACCGACACCCCGGGGGCGCCGTCCCCGGTGGACCTGGCCGAACTGACGCTCGTCGAAGCCGAGCTCGACAAGCGCTGGCCGGAGACGAAGATCGAACCGTCCCTGGCGCGGATCGCTGCGCTCATGGACATCCTCGGGTCGCCGCAGAACAGCTACCCGTCGATCCACGTGGCCGGCACGAACGGCAAGACCTCGACGGCCCGGATGATCGACGCGCTGCTCACCCGCATGCATCACCGGGTCGGCCGGACGACGAGCCCGCACCTGCAGCTCGCCACCGAGCGGATCAGCATCGACGGCGCACCGGTCTCGCCGCGCACCTACGTCGACACCTACCGCGACGTCGAACCGTACGTCCGGATGATCGACGATCAATCCGAGGCGGCCGGTGGCCCGAGGATGAGCAAGTTCGAGGTCACCACCGCCATGGCGTTCGCGGCGTTCGCCGACGCGCCCGTCGACGTGGCGGTCGTCGAGGTGGGTCTCGGTGGCCGGTGGGACGCCACCAACGTCGTCACCGGGCAGGTCGCCGTGATCACGCCGGTCGGCATCGACCACACCGGCTATCTCGGCGACACCCTCACGGAGATCGCGGGGGAGAAGGCCGGGATCATCAAGAAGGCACCCGACGACGGTCTCGTGCCCCGCGACACCGTGGCGATCATCGCGCAGCAGGAGCCCGAGGCGATGGACGTGCTGCTGCGGCAGGCCGTCGAGGCCGACGCGGCCGTGGCCCGTCAGGGTTCCGAGTTCGCGGTGGTGCGGCGTGCGGTCGCCGTCGGTGGACAGCAGATCGACCTGCAGGGTCTCGGCGGTCTCTACACCGACATCTTCCTGCCGCTCCACGGCGAGCACCAGGCCCACAACGCGTCTCTCGCGCTTGCCGCCGTCGAGGCGTTCTTCGGAGCGGGTCCCGACAAGCAACTCGACGTCGAGGCGGTGCGCGACGCGTTCGCGTCGGTGACCACCCCGGGCCGGCTCGAACGGGTGCGCAATGCGCCCACCGTCTTCCTCGACGCCGCGCACAACCCGCACGGTGCGAAGGCCCTCGCGGCCGCGCTCGCGCAGGAATTCGACTTCCGCAAGCTCGTGGGCGTCGTGAGCGTGATGGCCGACAAGGACGTCGCGGGTCTGATCGAGGCGCTCGAACCGGTCTTCGACGAGATCGTCGTCACCCACAACGGGTCGCCGCGGGCGATGGACGTCGACGATCTCGCGAACATCGCCGTCGCCCGATTCGGCGACGAACGGGTCGTCACGGCGTCGACGCTCCCGGATGCGATCGAGACCGCGATCGCGATCGCGGAGGAGGTCGGCGAGCCCGGCGAAGCGGTGTCGGGCGCCGGGGTCGTGGTCACCGGTTCGGTGGTGACCGCAGGTGCGGCCCGCAGTCTGTTCGGAAAGGATCCCGCGTGAGCAACGACAAGCCGGAGGAACAGAAGTTCCGGCCGCCGACGACGGACCCCTGGAAGGGCTTCCGCGGCGTGATGGCGGGAACGCTCGTGCTCGAGGCGATCGTGGTGCTGCTGGTGTTGCCGGTGATCGCGACCGTCGGCGGGGGATTGAGCGCGTGGTCGACGACCTATGTCGTGGGCCTCGCCGTTCTCATGTTCCTCGGAGCCGGGGTGCAGAAGAAGTCGTGGGCGATCCCCTTCAACATCACGCTGCAGGTGCTCGCCGTGCTGGGCTTCTTCGTCGACCTCGCATTCGGTGCGGTGGGTGTGCTCTTCGCCGTGGTGTGGGCGTACATCTTCTACCTGCGCAAGGACATCAGGGATCGCGAATCCAGGGGGCTGCTCCCGGGCCAGCGGGACTGACCTCTAGGCTTGTCGCGTGACTGAGCGGACCCTGGTACTGATCAAGCCCGACGGCGTCGCACGCCGTCACGTCGGAGAAATCCTCTCGCGCATCGAGCGCAAGGGGCTGGACATCGTGGCTCTCGAGCTGCGCACCGCGACCGAGGAGGTCGCCGGAGCGCACTACGCAGAGCACGAGGGCAAGCCCTTCTACCCCTCGCTGATCGAGTTCATCACCGGCGGCCCCCTCGTGGCCGCGGTCCTCGAGGGCCCCCGCGCGATCGCGGCGTTCCGGCAGCTCGCCGGTGGCACCGATCCGGTCGAGAAGGCCGTCCCCGGCTCGATCCGCGGCGACCTCGGCCTGGATCCGGGAGAGAACCTGGTCCACGGTTCCGACTCGGTGGAGTCCGCCGAGCGCGAGATCGCCCTCTGGTTCCCCGCCCTGGCTGCGAAGTAACAACCCCGCACCGAGCGGCGCCTGGCGTGTCGCTCGAGAAACCTCTCGGGCGTCGCGCTTCGCGCCTCCCGACACCGCCGACGGCGCCCTCCGGGGCGCCGTTGGCGTATCCGTGCATCTCCGTGTGGGATACTGGCAGAGGTTGCCCCGCACACACCGCGTGCGGAGCGGCCGAACGACATCACGGATCGATGCCCGACATCGCTGTGGCCGAGGACGAAGGAGACACCTCGCTCGGCGGCACGCTGGATGTTCCGGCGCTCGACCCGCGATCAAGCCAGGCATTGCTCGGCCGTGCAGTGAAAACGGGCACCGGACGACCGCGCGATGCGAGACCGGAAGGACTCGCGCCCACCCGGCGCGAGTACACAAGCTGCGCCCCCGCGTGGCCGCTCACATCGCTGTTGTCGGTGGTGGACGCGCCCGGGGGCCTTAGGAGACCTACGTGGCCGATCAAGAGCCGCCGGAGAACAACTCGATCGAAGCGTCGGACGCAGGGGGACGGAACCTCCTCGGTCTGCCTGCCAAGATCCGCGTCCATGCCCTCGCCAAGTTGCTGGGGCTGACCAGTAAGCAGGTGATTGCGAAGGCCGCCGAGCGCGGCACCGAGCTGCGCAGTGCGCACTCGACCCTTCCGCGCGACGTCGCGGAGGACCTGCACGCCGCGTTGAGCGACGACACGGGCACGCCCGAGCCTGCCGTGCAGCAAGCCGGAACTGCGCCCGAAACTGCAGAGCAGACGGCTCCCGAGGTCGAGACCGCCCCCGAGCCTGTCGCGGAGAAGGCTGCGGAGAGCACCGAGGCCCTGCCGGTCGAGAGCGACGACTTGCGACCCGCAGAGAAGACTGCGGACGAGACTGCACCGCAGGCACTCGACATCCCCTCCGTCGGAGGACCCACCGGGCTGTTCACGTCGGTGGAGCAGAGCACGCCGCTGTTCGAGATGCCCGAGCCGTCCACCACGGCCGAGCCGATCGTCGCCGCACCGCTGTTCCTCCAGCCCGAGGTACCCTCGCCGGCCGAGGAGGAGGAGACCCGCCCGCGTCGACGTCGCGCACGCCGCGGCAAGGACACCGAGCAGACTCCGGTCGAGGACGAGCAGCAGACCGCCGAGCCGGCCGCCGCCGAGTCCACCGAGGAAGCGCCGTCGCAGCAGGCGGACGAGGACCAGGACGACCAGCCGCGTCGCCGCCGCCGCGGACGTCGCGGTCGTGGACGTGGCCGCGGGGACGGCACGGACACCGATCAGCAGGACGAGACCACCGCGAGCGGCGAGGACTCCGAGTCCTCCGACGCGGAGACGGACAAGTCCGCTGCAGCGGAGTCCACCGCCGCGGAGACTCCTGCGGAGGAGACCGCCGGCGCCGAGGAGAGCACCTCCGACGAGGCCGCCTCGGGCGACGATCAGAGCAGCGACGAGCACGATTCCGACGACGAGCAGGGCGGCGGGACCTCCCGTCGCCGTCGCCGTCGCCGTCGCCGTCGCGGTTCCTCCGACACCGACACCGCGAGCACCGACGACGACTCGGTTCCCACGGTCGTCCACGAGCGGGAGCCGCGTCCCAAGAGCCGCGCCAAGGACGAGGTCCAGGGCATCAGTGGTTCGACGCGTCTCGAGGCGAAGCGTCAGCGTCGGCGCGACGGCCGCGAGGCCGGTCGCCGGCGGCCCCCGATCCTCACCGAATCCGAGTTCCTCGCCCGTCGCGAGGCCGTCGACCGGGTCATGGTCGTGCGCGAACGCACGGGCGGTTCCCACGCGGGCATGACGCAGGTTGCGGTGCTCGAGGACGGCATCCTCGTCGAGCACTTCGTCACGACCTCCGGTTCGGCGTCGATGGTCGGCAACATCTATCTCGGCCGCGTGCAGAACGTCCTTCCGTCCATGGAGGCCGCGTTCATCGACATCGGCCGTGGCCGCAACGGCGTGCTCTACGCCGGTGAGGTGAACTGGGAGGCCGCTGGCCTCGGAGGCAACTCCCGCAAGATCGAGCAGGCCCTCAAGCCCGGCGACCAGGTGGTCGTGCAGGTCAGCAAGGACCCGGTCGGTCACAAGGGTGCGCGTCTGACCACCCAGATCAGCCTTGCCGGACGCTTCCTGGTGTACGTGCCGGGCGGCTCGTCCACGGGCATCAGCCGCAAGCTGCCCGACACCGAGCGCAAACGCCTCAAGGACATCCTCCGCGAGATCGTCCCCTCCGAGGCGGGCGTGATCATCCGTACCGCCGCCGAGGGCGTGAGCGAGGAGGAACTCTCGCGCGACGTCACCCGCCTGCAGACGCAGTGGGAGGCGATCCGCGAGCAGTCCGAGAAGCTGCAGGCCGACGCATCGGGACAGCCGAAGACGCTCTACGAGGAGCCGGATCTGCTCGTGAAGGTCGTGCGCGACCTGTTCAACGAGGACTTCTCCAAGCTCGTCATCGAGGGCGACTCGGCGTGGAACACCGTCGAGAGCTACATCCGGACGGTCGCACCCGACCTGCTGCCGCGCGTCGAGCGCTACCGCTCGGAGAACTCGGTGGACGTCTTCGGTGCGCACCGCATCGACGAGCAGCTCGCGAAGGCTCTCGACCGCAAGGTGTGGCTGCCGTCCGGTGGCACGCTCGTCATCGACCGCACCGAGGCGATGACTGTCATCGACGTCAACACCGGCAAGTTCACCGGGTCCGGCGGCAACCTCGAGGAGACGGTCACCCGTAACAACCTCGAGGCGGCCGAGGAGATCGTCCGCCAGATGCGCCTGCGCGACATCGGCGGCATGATCGTCGTCGACTTCATCGACATGGTGCTCGAATCCAACCGCGACCTCGTGCTGCGTCGCCTGACCGAGGCTCTCGGCCGGGACCGCACCCGCCACCAGGTCTCGGAGGTCACCTCGCTCGGCCTCGTCCAGATGACGCGCAAGCGGCTCGGGACCGGTCTCGTCGAGGCGTTCTCCACCACCTGTGAGCACTGCAACGGCCGCGGCCTCATCGTGCACTCGGAGCCGATCGAGTCGAAGTCCTCGGACGACTCCGGTCGTTCGTCCGGCGGCGGTTCGCGGCGCAAGCGTGGACGCGACAAGAGCTCGCAGGAGCCCGCCGCCGAGACGCACACGACGCCGTCGCCCGAAGAGGTCGTCAAGCGTGCCGCGCACCCCGTCGCGCTCGCGATGGCCGCGCACCACTCGACACCGGCCGCGGACGCTCCGGCCGCAGAGCCGACAGCGACCGAGACCGCATCCGAGGCGGCGTCCGCACCTGCGGGCGACGTCGACCCGGTCAAGGTCACCGAGCCGCTGCGGGCCGTCGAGCCCGAGAAGGTCGCCGCGCCGACGAAGGAGCCCGTCGCGGGGGAGGACGCCACCACGGTGACGACCGCCTCCGACGAGCCCGCCGAGATCGAGGCAGAGGTCGCAGCGGCGGAATCCGCGGTCGCCGACACGGCCGTGTCCGAGGCTCCTGTGGCCGAGACGGCCGTCTCCGGAGCAGGGGAGAGCACCGACGGTGCGGCTTCCGTCGAGGCCGCAGAACCGGCTCCGCGTCGTCGGGCACGCAGGGTCGCCCGGGCGGCGGCAGCGCCCGCCGGGGACGGTGGGCCTGCAGCCAAGGTGTTCGTCGTCCCCGCGACGACCGGCACCTCGACCGGAACCGAGCCGGACTCCCGGCCGAGCACACCGGTCGAGACGCCGGTGGAGATCGTGCGGCGGCCGCGTTCGCGGCGTGCCGCAGGGCGCCCCGCCGGACCTCCGGTGGACGCCGAGGCGTGATCCTCCGCTTCCGGGCCGGTCACCACCGGCCCGGAAGCAGGCACTACCGTGCCACCCGGTTTGACCCTGGGAGTCACCTTCCCGTAATCTTGTTCAGTCGCTACTCGGCGATAGTGCCCAGCCGCGTCCGGATTCAGGATGCCGGCGGGACCCGAGTCAGCAACCACACCAGACCAGTCGCGTCCGCAGCACTGTGGCGCGAGCACGTTCGAAGAAGCAAGGGGTAGCCGTCCGATGGCAACGTACGCGATCGTCAAGACCGGCGGTAAGCAGTACAAGGTCGCTGAAGGCGACCTCGTCAAGGTCGAGAAGATCGAGGGTGAGCCCGGCGCTGCTGTCTCGCTTGCCCCGGTCCTCGTCGTCGACGGATCCGAACTGACCACCGACGCCGACAAGCTGGCCAAGGTCTCGGTCACCGGCGAGATCGTCGAGCACACCAAGGGCCCGAAGATCCGCATCCACAAGTTCAAGAACAAGACCGGGTACCACAAGCGCCAGGGCCACCGTCAGAAGCTGACGGTCGTCAAGGTCACCGGCATCAAGTAAACCGAGCTTCGAGCTTCAACCCCAGGAGGGTTCGTCATGGCACACAAGAAGGGTGCATCCAGCTCCCGTAACGGTCGCGATTCGAACGCGCAGCGACTCGGCGTCAAGCGCTTCGGTGGCCAGGCCGTCAACGCCGGCGAGATCATCGTGCGCCAGCGCGGCACCCACTTCCACCCCGGCGTGAACGTGGGACGCGGCGGCGACGACACGCTGTTCGCCCTCGCGGCCGGTGCCGTCGAGTTCGGTACCAAGCGCGGTCGCAAGACCGTCAACATCGTTCCGGCTGCGGCAGACGCCTGATCTGCCGTCCGGTAACGGACACCGCGGGAGCACCTCCCGCGACATACTCCCAATAGGGGCGGGCCAGGGTCGCACACCCTGACCCGCCCTTGTTGCGTTGATCACCATGTTTTTTTCGGACGAGAGAAGGTCCACCCATGTCCCGCTTCATCGACCGGGTGGTGCTGCACGTCAGCGCCGGTAAGGGCGGCAACGGCTGCGCCTCCGTCCACCGCGAGAAGTTCAAGCCGCTCGGCGGCCCCGACGGCGGTAACGGAGGCAACGGTGGCGACGTCGTCCTCGAAGTCGACCGCAACGTCCATACCCTGCTCGACTTCCACTTCCACCAGCACGCCAAGGCGACCAACGGTGCCCAGGGCGCCGGCGGCCACCGCAACGGTGCCAACGGCGGCGACCTCGTCCTGAAGGTCCCCGACGGCACCGTCGTGCTCGACCGCGACGGCCGGATCCTCGCCGACCTCGTGGGCACCGGCACCCGCTTCGTGGCCGCGCACGGCGGTCGCGGTGGCCTGGGCAACGCCGCACTCGCGTCCAAGGCACGCAAGGCCCCCGGCTTCGCGCTTCTCGGTGAGGAAGGCGAGGAACTCGAACTCGTCCTCGAACTGAAGTCCGTCGCCGACGTCGGCCTGGTGGGCTTCCCGTCGGCCGGCAAGTCGTCGCTCGTGTCGGTGCTCTCGGCCGCGAAGCCGAAGATCGCCGACTACCCGTTCACCACCCTCGTGCCGAATCTCGGTGTGGTGCAGTCGGGCGACACGACCTTCACCGTCGCCGACGTGCCCGGCCTGATCCCCGGGGCCAGTGAGGGACGCGGTCTCGGTCTCGACTTCCTCCGTCATCTCGAGCGCTGCGCCGTGCTCGCGCACGTCGTCGACTGCGCGACCCTCGAACCCGGCCGCGACCCGATCTCCGACATCGACGCGCTCGAGGCCGAACTCGCCGCCTACCAGCCCGCCCTGTCGGGCGACAGCGGACTCGGCGATCTCGCCGAGCGCCCCCGCATCGTGATCCTGAACAAGGCCGACGTGCCCGACGCGAAGGAACTCGCCGAGTTCGTCACCCCCGAACTCGAGGCCCGTGGCTGGCCGGTCTTCACGATCTCGGCCGTGAGCCGCGACGGGCTGCGCCCGCTGACGTTCGCCCTCGCGAAGATGGTCGACGAGTACCGGGCGGCGCATCCGCCGGCCGCACCGACCCGCCCGGTGATCCGCCCCGTCGCCCGCGACGAGGAAGCCTTCACCGTGGTCCGCGATCCCGAGGTGCCCGGCGGATTCATCGTGCGGGGCACCCGTCCCGAGCGGTGGGTGCGTCAGACGGCCTTCGACAACGACGAGGCCGTCGGTTATCTCGCCGACCGTCTCGCACGTCTCGGCGTCGAGGACAAGCTCGTCAAGCTCGGCGCGGAACCCGGATGCTGGGTCACCATCGGCGAGGTCGCCTTCGAGTGGGAACCGCAGACGCAGGCCGGCGTGGACGTCGTGCCCACCGGTCGCGGCACGGACGCCCGTCTCGACCAGGTCGACCGCATCGGCGCCGCCGAGCGTCGCCACGCGAAGAAGGTGCGCCGCGGTCTGGCCACCGACGACGAGTTCGAGTAACCGGCCCCGCGTACCCACCGTTCAGGAAGCCCGAAGCGTACCGAGGAGAACATGAGCGACACCCGGGAGGTCGTCTCCCACGCCCGCAGCGTAGTGGTCAAGATCGGCTCGTCGGCGATCACGAGCCTGGTGGGCGGGCTCGACCGTGGCCGGCTCGATCGTCTCGTCGACGCCATCGAGTCCCGGATCCGCACGGGCTCGAGTGTCGTCGTGGTCTCCTCGGGTGCGGTCGGTGCCGGGCTCGCACCGCTCGGCCTCACGAGCCGGCCGCGTGATCTCGCGACGAAGCAGGCCGCGGCCAGCGTCGGGCAGCTCACCCTCGCCCACGCCTGGGGCACCTCCTTCGCCCGCTACGACCGCACCGTGGGCCAGGTGCTCCTCACCGCCGACGACATCGGCCGGCGCACCCAGCACCGCAACGCGCAACGCACCCTCGACCGGCTGCGCTCGCTCGGGGCGGTGCCGGTGGTCAACGAGAACGACACCGTCGCGACCGTCGAACTGCGCTTCGGCGACAACGACCGACTCGCGGCACTCGTCGCGCACCTCATCGGCGCCGACGCGCTGATCCTGCTGTCCGACGTCGACGGTCTGTACGACGGGGATCCTCGCAAGGGCTCCGCGAACCTCATACCGGAGGTCCGCACGCCCGAGGATCTCGACGGTGTGGTCGCCGGGTCGGGTGGCGCGCTGGGTACCGGTGGCATGGCGTCGAAACTGTCCGCTGCCCGTCTCGCGGCGGACTCCGGGGTGCCGGTGCTGCTCGCCGCGGCCTCCCAGGCCGATCGTGCGCTGGGCGCCGCCGACGTCGGCACGGCCTTCGCGGCCCGCCCGCAGCGCCTGTCGGCGCGGCGCTTCTGGGTGCGGCACGCCGCTGACGTCCACGGTTCGCTGTATCTCGACGAGGGCGCCGTGCGGGCCGTGATGGAGCGGCGACGCTCACTGCTCGCCGCCGGAATCACCGGCACCAGTGGCGGTTTCCACGCCGGCGACGTGGTGGGCATCGTCGCACCCGACGGCCGCACGGTCGCGCGCGGTGTGGTGGCCTACGACGCGTCCGAACTCGATTTCATGATCGGCTTCTCGACCGGTCAGTTGCCGCCGGATCTCCAGCGACCCGTCGTGCACGCCGACGACCTCGTCCGGGTGGTCTGAGAGTCGTCACCTGCTCGGTGTCCGGCCGCCGTCACCGGCTCGGTGCGGTCACCGCGTCGGCCAGGAAGGTGAGGGTTTCCGAGGTACCCGCCTCGAGCTTGAGGGTCGCCAGCACATCTCCGCGCGTGGGACCACGGTTGATCACCACCACCGGGATGTTCCGCTGCGCGGCGCGCCGTACGAACCGCAGCCCCGACTGCACCGTCAGTGAACTCCCGGCCACCAGCAGTGCGTCGGCCCCGTCGACCACCGAGTAGGCGAGATCGACGCGCGGGCGCGGCACCGTCTCCCCGAAGTACACGATGTCGGGTTTGAGCATCCCGCCGCAGCGGTCGCAGCCGACGACGACGAAGTCCTCGGTGTCGGTGACCACCGCGTCCGCGTCCGGGGCGACCTCGAGACCGGTTGTCGCGCGCATCCGGTCGTCGAATCCCGGATTGGCCGCGCACAGCCGCTCGTGCAGCGTGAACCGCGAGATGCGATGTTCGCACGACAGGCATCGGACCTGCGCGTAGGTGCCGTGCAGGTCGACGACCCGTCGGCTGCCGGCCTTCGTGTGCAGCAGGTCGACGTTCTGGGTGATCACGCCGACGACGGAGCCAACGTGTTCGAGGGCCGCGAGTGCCCGGTGCCCGGCATTGGGGCGGGCGGCGTCCATGTGCTTCCAGCCGACATGGTTGCGCGCCCAGTAGCGTTGCCGGAACTCCGCGTCGCCGACGAACTGCTGGTAGGTCATCGGGTTGCGGGGCGGCGAGCCGGGGCCGCGATAGTCGGGGATACCGGAGTCCGTCGACAGTCCGGCACCGGTGAGAACAGCGATCCGACGGCCGTGCAGGAGCGTGGGCAGGTCGTCGGAACGGAGTGGAACGTCGATCACCCCATCTACGGTAGGCCGGTTCCGGGAACCGGCGCTGCGGGCAGCAGTGCGCGGACCGCATCGATCGTGTCGGCGTCGGCGGCCGATTTGTCGGGCCGGTACCGCAGCACCCGTGCGAAGCGCAGGGCCACGCCGCCCGGATATCGGGTGCTGGTCTGTACTCCGTCGAGTTCGATCTCGACGACGATCGCGGGTCGCAGGTGAACGGTGTGCTCGTCGCGGTGGGTCTCGTAGCGTGGGAATTCCTCTGTCTGCCACTGCAGCAGAGCGTCGGTGAGTCCTTTGAACGTCTTCCCGACCATGATCGGCGGACCACCGTCCGGGTCGCGGGCACCGAGGTGCAAGTTGGACAGGAAGCCGGTGCGGCGCCCGTAACCCCACTCGGCGGCGAGCACCACGAGATCCAGGGTGTGCTCGGGTTTGACCTTCTGCCACGCCCGGCCTCGGCGTCCGGCGGTGTAGGTCGACGTGAGCGACTTCACCATCACACCCTCGTGACCGTTGCCGAGCGAGTCACCGAGATGTGTCTCGGCGCTGTCGGCGTCCGGAGCGACCAGCGTCGGGATCCGGTGTTCACCCGCGACGCGGGCGAGATGGTCGAGACGCACCGACAGCGGTTCGTCGAGCAGGTCGTCGCCGTCGAGGTGCAGGCAGTCGAAGAAGTACGGGTGGAGGAGCAGTTCGCGTTCGGAGCGGGCACCGAACCGGCTCATGGTCTCCTGGAACGGGCGGGGACGGCCGGAATCGGTGAGCGCGAGCGTCTCGCCATCGAGCACGACACTGCGGCACGGCAGCGCCCGGACGAGTTCGACCAGTTCGGGGACCGACGCGGTGATGTCGCGCAGCGTGCGGGTGAAGATCCACACGGCGTCCTCGTGGCGGTGCACCTGGATGCGTGCGCCGTCGAGTTTGTACTCCACGCTCACCGCCCCGTCGAACTCGGTGAGTGCCGCCCCGAGCGACTCGGCGGGCGAGGCGAGCATCGGCCGGACAGGCCGGCCGAGTTCCAGACCGAACTCCGCCAGCGCATCGACACCACCGGCGAAGGCCGCCGCCGCGGCCTGTGCGAGTCGGCCCGACAGCATCACCGCCCGGCGGACCGGCTCGACGGGGAGACCGGCTGCCGCTGCGACCGCATCGGTCATCACTCCTTCGAGCGCTCCCTGCCGCAGCTCACCGCCGAGGAGCGCGACGAGGAAACGCTGCTCGGCGTCGGTGGCCCGGCCGAACAGGTCCAGGAGCAGTTGCTGTCGCGCGGCGGTGGATCCGGGGCCGGAGATGCCGGCGAGCCGGTCGAGGAAGTCGGACACGTCGTCGACGGAGAGCGTCGGCTCGTCGGCGACCGGTGCGGAGAGGCCGGCGAGGGTACGGAAGCCGACTCCCAGGCGGCCCTGGGTCATCTCTCCGGACAACCACGAGACCACCGCTTCGACCTCGTGGGGTTCGGCGCGCCCGAGCAATTCCCGCAGCAGATCGATCTTGGTGCGTCGTGACCGTGTGGCGGCGACGGCGACGGAGGTGTCGACGATCGAGTGCAGCAGCATCGCTTCGACGTTAGCGCCCGGACGTGCCACGCGGAGGAAATCCTGCGCCGGGGTGTATTTCCGCGCGCGGGCGGGAATCGAGAGGCCAGGATGGTGCACAGGACGGGGCGCGAGGGGGAGGACGGGAGACGCGGATGAGCAAGGACTCCGAGGCGGTCGAGCTCGACGTGGACGGTCGCACGGTGCGCATCACGCACCCCGACCGCGTGTACTTCCCCGAGATCGGGGCGACCAAGCTCGACCTCGCGAACTACTACCTGAGTGTGGGGGAGGGGATCGTCCGGGCACTCCGTGAGCGGCCCTGCATGCTGCACCGCTTCCCCGACGGCCTCGAAGGGCAGAAGGTGCACCAGAAGCGGCTGCCCCGCGGGGCACCGGACTGGGTCGAAACGGTGCGGGTGCATTTCCCGCGCTACGACCGCGATGCGGACGAACTGTGCGTCACCCACCTCGCCGACGTTGTGTGGGCCGTGCAGATGTCCACCGTGGAGTTCCATCCGTGGAACTCGCGGCGCAGCGACGTGGAGCGGCCCGACGAGTGGCGGATCGACCTCGATCCGATGCCCGACTGCGATTTCGATCGGGTGCGGCGCGTGGCGTCGGTGGCGCACGAGGTGCTCGACGAACTCGGTGCCGTGGGCTGGCCGAAGACCTCGGGCGGCGACGGCCTGCATGTCTACGTCCGGATCGCGCCGCAATGGGAGTTCGACGACGTCCGAAGGGCCGCATGGGCTTTCGCGCGGGAGGTGGAGCGACGCGCGCCCGGCGACGTGACGACGGCGTGGTGGCGCAAGGAACGCGACCCGTCGGCGGTCTTCGTCGACTACAACCAGAACTCGCGCGACCACACGATCGCCAGTGCCTATTCGGTCCGCGGTGTGCCGGAGGCGACGGTCTCCACTCCGGTGCGGTGGGACGAGATCGACGACCTCGATCCGCGGGACTTCACCATCCGGACCGTGCCGAAGCGGTTCGAGGAACTCGGCGACCTGCACGCGGGTATCGACGACGCGGTCTTCTCCCTCGATCCGCTCCTGGAATGGGCGGAACGCGACGAGAAGCGGGAGAAGGCGTCGGAGTGAGCCCTGTGGCCCGGTAATGGTGGCCCGGTAATGGTGGCCCGGTAGACGTGGCCTAGTAGCCGGCGCTGGGATCGACGACCCCGATCGGCACGAGGCCGGACGCGAACCGTGTGACGTTCTCGGTCACGTGCTCGAGATAGGCCGGAATGCGCAGCGGGGGTGGATTGGCGTCGTGGGGAGTGATCACGGCGTTGGGGAGCGTCCACAACGGATGATCGTCGGGGAGCGGTTCGGGATCGGTGACGTCGAGCCCCGCGCCGCCGATTGCGCCGGATCGGAGAGCGGCGACGAGGGCGTCGGTGTCGACGAGATCGCCTCGGGCGACGTTGACGACCCACGCCGTGGACTTCATCGCTGCGAGCTCGGTTGCGCCGACGAGCTGCTCGACGTCGAGAGTGGCCGTCGCGGAGATGACGAAATGATCTGCCAGAGGCCATATCTCGTCGATACGTTCGACGGGGAACGTCTCGATGGCTCCCGGCACGGGACGACCGCTGCGGGTGACGGCGAGCGCGCGCGCGCCCAGCGCGGCCAGCATCGGGATCAGCGCCCGGCCGACACCGCCCGCGCCGATGATCCCGACCGTCGCGCCGCGGAGGGTGCCGACGACCGGCGCGAGACTCTCGGGTGTCCACGAGGTGGCCGCCAGATGGG
Source organism: Rhodococcus sp. PD04 (assembly GCF_035918275.1). Taxonomy (NCBI): domain Bacteria; kingdom Bacillati; phylum Actinomycetota; class Actinomycetes; order Mycobacteriales; family Nocardiaceae; genus Rhodococcus; species Rhodococcus sp. PD04. Next base: position 2,029,502 of record NZ_CP142143.1, read on the forward strand.
CCGGCAGGGCCCGGACCCCGGCGAGCAGGAGCAGGAGCGCGTGCTCGGCGACGGTCGTGGAGTAGGCCGCGGCCGCCGACGTCCAGGTGACGCGAGGGTGGGCCTTGACGACGCCTTGCGACAGCCAGTACTCGACACCGGCGGACGGTAGCTGCACCCAGCGGACGGAGGCGGGGAGGACCTCGGGGAAGTCCTGCGGCCCGGCCGTCCAGACGAGCGCGTCGGGAGTTTCCTCGAGTCCGCAGGGCACGCCGCCCCCGCCCGTGACCGCCCGTTCGAAACGAGGGTCGCGCTCGGGGCCGACAGCGATGCGGGGCGCACGCTCGGGAGTCATGGTCTCGACTCTAAGCGTCCGCCCCGCATCGGTCACGTGGTTACCGCACTCAGGCGGGTTCGACGATCAACGGGTACACACCGTTCTCGTCGTGCACCTCACGGCCGGTGACCGGGGGATTGAAGACGCACAGCATGCGCATGCGCGTCTCGGGGAGCACGCGGTGACGCTCGTGTCCGTTGAGCAGGTACATCGTGCCCGGAGCGAGGTCGTACTCCACATCGTTGTCGAGGTCCTGGAGCTTGCCGGTGCCCTCGACGAGCCACACGGCCTCGACGTGGTTGGCGTAGTGGAACTCGTTGACGGTGCCGGGCTCGATGGTGGTCTCGTGGAACGAGAAGCCCACCTTGTCGCCGGCGAGGACGATGCGCTTGCTGCGCCACTGGCCGTCCTCCGAGACGACGTCGCGCTCGGTGCCGGTGATCTCTTCTGTCGTACGAACGATCATGGGTGTCGAAAGTCCTTCTTCTGCAAGTGAGTTCGGAACGGGCGGAGCGGGGGACCGCTCAGGAACGGACCTTGGCGGTCGCTTCCGCCAGGATGTTCAGCCCGAACTCGAGTTCGTCGTCGGTGATGGTCAGCGGCGGCAGCAGCTTGACGACCTCGTCCGACGGACCGGAGGTCTCGGCGAGCAGACCCTCTTCGAAGGCCAGGGCGCAGACCTTGTCGGCGTCCTCCGGCTTGTCGAAGACCAGGCCCTGGACCAGGCCGCGACCGCGGGTCGAGACGCCGTCGAACATGTCCGACAGGTTCATGAAGGTCTGGCGGATGCGCTCACCCTTGCGCAGGGTGTCGCGCTCGAGTTTGTCGTCGGCCCAGTAGTGCTCGAGGGCGGCAGCCGCCGTCACGAAGGCCGGGTTGTTGCCGCGGAAGGTGCCGTTGTGCTCGCCCGGGCCCCACACGTCGAGCTCACGCTTGAACAGGGTGAGCGCCAGCGGCATTCCGTATCCGCCGATCGACTTCGACAGGGTCACGATGTCGGGCGTGATGCCGGCGATCTCGAACGAGAAGAACGGGCCGGTGCGGCCGCAGCCCATCTGCACGTCGTCGACGATCAGCAGGATGTCGCGTTCCTTGCACAGGTCGGCCAGAGCGCGAAGCCACTCGGGGCGAGCAACATTCACGCCGCCTTCACCCTGCACGGTCTCGACGATGACCGCGGCCGGACGGTTCAGGCCGCTGCCCGCGTCGTCGAGGACGCGCGAGAACCACTGGAAGTCCTCGGTGACGCCGTTGAAGTAGTTGTCGAACGGCATCGGCGTCGCGTGGACGAGGGGGACACCCGCGCCGGCGCGCTTCATCGAGTTGCCGGTCACCGACAGCGCACCCAGGGTCATGCCGTGGAAAGCGTTGGTGAAGTTGATGATCGACTCGCGACCGGTCACCTTACGGGCGAGCTTCAGTGCCGCCTCCACGGCGTTCGTGCCGGTCGGGCCGGGGAACTGGACCTTGTAGTCCAGGCCACGCGGCGCGAGCACGTGCGACTCGAAAGTCTCGAGCAGCTTGCGCTTGGCGACGGTGTACATGTCGAGGCCGTGGGTGACGCCGTCGCTCATGATGTAGTCGACCAGGGCCGACTTGAGCACCGGGTTGTTGTGGCCGTAGTTCAGGGCTCCGGCGCCGGCGAAGAAGTCGAGGTAGTCCTTGCCGTCCTCGCTGCGCAGCCAGGATCCCGATGCCTTGTCGAAAACGGCGGGCCAGCCGCGGCTGTAACTCCGGACCTCGGATTCGAGGTGCGAGAAAATCGAGGTATCGGGCTTACGAGTGGTCTCGGGCTTGTTTTCCAGGATGGTCATGTCGTGGTCCTCCTGTGATTATTCGAGAATTATGAGATGTCGCGCGCACATGCGCTGCGATCATTCGCCGATGGTGTAGAGATCCTCGGCCAGATGTGAATCGGGGAAATCGTCGGGCGCGAACAACTCGGTGCGAGTGATATGCGTTCCGCGGCGACGCGCGAGAGCGGTGAACATTGCGATCGACGCTTCGTTGTCGGGGCTCACCGTCGTTTCCAGACGGGTCACGCCGAGCGGCTCGAGTCGGTCGAGCAGAGCGTCGAGCATATGGCCGGCCACTCCACGTCCACGCTGGTCTGCGTCGACTGCCACCTGCCAGACGAACAGGGTGTTCGGGGAGTCGGGGCGGCGGTAGCCGGTCACGAATCCCACGGGGCGATCGGTGTCGTCCGTTGCGACGACCGATGTGTCGGCGAAATCGCGACACCACAGCACATATGCGTAACCGGAATTGACGTCGAGAACCTGCGAATCACGCGCGATCTGCCAGAGTCGTCTACCGTCGGCGATACGCGGACGCCGGAATTCGATTGCAGCCGGCTCACTACCGGACTCGGTTGCGGCCACGTCCGGAGATGTGGTCGCGGTATTCGATTCAGCCGAGTCGGGGGTCGGGGTACTTCTTTCCTTGACGGGCCTCATATGTCCTTTCAACCTAACAACTTCCGGTGTCGAGATCACGCCCGTGTCCGGAATCGGGATCGGAACCCTGTGGTCCGTGCAGGTCGAGCGCATGTTGTGATGCCGGTCACAAACATGTTACGTCGGTCCTCCTCGTGGCGATTACTTCGGGCTCGCGAGTGCGTACGGCAACACCGCGTCGGCTCCCGCGGCGACGAGAGTTCTCGCCGCCATCGTGAACGTCCAGCCGGTGTCGGTCACCGCATCGACGAGAAGGATCGGACCACTCGACCCGAGGTTGTCGGGTCGCTCCCACGCGTCGATCAGTGCGGCGACCCGATATGCCGAGTTCGCTGCCGTCGGCTCCGTATTCCCGCTTCGGCGTCGCAATACACCTAGATCTCGTAATCGTCCGATTTGTGCCAATCGGGACGCAAGTGACTTGACGAGCAGGGGGTGTGTGGGGGAGTCCATGGCCATGACGGCGGTGGGCCGGTCCTCCCAGTCCCAAGCCGCGAGCACCGCGATCGACGCGTCGACCACCGCCTTCGGCACTTCGCGGTCCGGTCCGTCGAGCAGTTCGCGCAGTCGCGGTCCCCATCCCAGATCCGACAGCCGGCCCAGCACGCGCCCGGGGCGCGGACCGTCCGTGATCCGGCCGGACAGCGGGATCCCGAGGGTCGACATCCCCGCGGGCCACTGCCGGCGCGGCGGCAGATCCACACCGGGGCGTTCGAGCCGGGCGCGGGTCCGGGTGACCTCGTCGTCGCCGACGGACGTCTCCCACCGGGAACCGATGCAGTTGTCACACCGGCCGCAACCGGGGCTCCGGGTGTCGAGATCGGGATCGTCGAGCTGACGGCGGAGGAAGACCATGCGGCATTCGGTGGTGCGCTCGTATTCGAGCATCGCCTCCTGTTCCGCGGCGCGGGCCTCCTCGAGGCGCCCGTAGCGCTCCTCGTCGTACGTCCAGGGCTGCCCGGTGGCGATCCAGCCGCCCTTGACCCTCTTCACCGCTCCGTCGACGTCGAGGACCTTGAGGACCATCTCCAGGCGGGAGCGCGTGAGGTCGACCCGCGGTTCGAGGGCGGGTGTCGATACCGGCCGTTCGGTATCGAGCGCTGCGATCACGCGTCGTACGAGCGCCTCGTCCGGGAAGGCGACCGAGGCGAACCACTGCCAGATCCGGCGGTCCTCCGGGCCGGGGAGCAGAACCACCTCGGCGCGGTCGGCGGAGCGACCCGCACGGCCGACCTGCTGGTAGTAGGAGATCGGGGACGAGGGGGCGCCGAGGTGCACCACGAAGCCGAGATCGGGCTTGTCGAAGCCCATGCCGAGCGCCGAGGTCGCGACGAGCGCCTTGACCTTGTTGTCGAGGAGATCCGCCTCGAGCTGTTCACGCTCGGTCGGTTCGGTCTGACCGGTGTATGCCGCCACTGCATAGCCGTGGTCGGTGAGCAGCGCCGCGAGGTCGCGGGCGGCGGAGACCGTCAGCGCGTACACGATGCCCGAGCCCGGCAGATCCTTCAGATGCTGCGCGAGCCACGCCGCGCGTCGTGCCGGTTCGTCGATCCGCACCACCGATAGGTGCAGCGACGGACGGTCGAGACCGCCGCGCAGTACGAGCGTGCCGCCGGAACCGGCACTGCTGTTCCCACCGACGCTGCTGTTCCCACCGCCACTGCTGTTTCCGCCGACACCGAGCTGGGCGGCGATGTCGGCGACCACCCGGTCGTTGGCGGTCGCGGTCGTCGCCAGCACCGGGATGTCGTCGCCGAGCTCGGCGACGAGGGTGCGGATGCGGCGGTAGTCGGGCCGGAAGTCGTGTCCCCAGTCCGACACACAGTGCGCCTCGTCGACGACCACCAGTCCGGCGTCGCGGGCGAGGGACGGCAGCACCTGGTCGCGGAAGTCGGGGTTGTTCAGGCGCTCGGGGCTGACGAGGAGGACGTCGACCTCTCCCGCCGCGATCCGCTCGTGGATCGCCGACCATTCCGTGACGTTGCCGGAGTTGATCGTGGCGGCGTGGACCCCGGCCCGCTCGGCGGCCGCGACCTGGTTGCGCATCAGGGCGAGCAGCGGCGAGACGATCACCGTGGGGCCCCTGCCCTGGCGGCGCAGCAGCTTCGCGGAGATGAAGTAGACGGCCGACTTCCCCCAGCCCGTGCGCTGGACGACGAGGGCGCGGCGGCGATGCACCACGAGCGCTTCGATGGCGACCCATTGGTCGTCGCGGAGCCGGGCATCGGGGCCTGCCAGCTCGCGGAGAAGGTGCTCGGCATCGTCGCGCAACAGGTCGGTCGAGTTCGTCATGCTGCAATCGTGCCCGACGGCGTTCCGTCACGGTGGCGGTGAACGGTTCTCCGGGGGCGGCGAACGGTACTGATGCGGCGGCGAACGGGGATACCGTAGAGATGGCGGCGGAGCGGCTCGCACGAAAGGTGGTGGCACCCAGTGTCAGTCAGCGTGGCGGAAATCATCGTGTAAAATCTTGCGGAACAACAACTTCCGATTACATCGATCTTGGAGTGCGACTCGTGACACTCTGTGTCCAAATTGGTGACGGCGATCGCCGGTCCGGCCCGAGTGTGACGAGCGGATCATCCGCGCCGCTATGGTCGTCGTCATGTACGCAGCCCTTTCATCCCCCGCAGCACCGTCTGTGGAGTCGGTCGTCGTGACCCCGGCCGAGGCTCGGGTACGTCATGAGACCTACCGCAAGAAGATCGTGTCGGCGCAGGACGCCGTCCAGTGGATCCGCCCCGGCGACACGGTCGCCATCAGCGGCTTCGCGAGCGCAGGCACCCCGAAGGCCGTGACCCCGGCCCTCGCCGAACACATCCGGCGCACGCGGGCGACCGGCGGCGACTTCCGGATCAACCTGCTCACCGGGGCGTCGGTCGCCTCCGACACCGAACGCATGCTCGCCGACGTCGACGGAATCGCGCTGCGTATGCCGTACCAGGCGGAGCCCACCGCCCGCGGACGGATCAACGAAGGCCGCATGGACTACGTCGACATCCACCTGTCGCACGTCGCCCAGCAGGTCTGGGAGGGCTACTACGGACACGTCGACGTCGCAGTCGTCGAGATCTCCGGCATCACCGAGACGGGTGAGCTGATCCCCGCCACCTCCATCGGCAACAACAAGACCTGGCTCGACGTCGCCGAGAAGGTGATCCTCGAGGTCAACTCGTGGATCCCCGCCGCCATGGACGGCGTGCACGACGTCTACTACGGCACCGCACTTCCCCCCAACCGTCGCCCGATCGACCTCACCGACGTCGAGGACCGCATCGGACAGCCCTACTTCCGGATCGATCCGGAACGCGTCGTCGCGGTCGTCGAGACCGACCGTCCCGACAGCGCGACCCCGCTCACGGCTCCGGACGCCACCAGCCGGGCCATCGCCGACCACGTCCTCGACTTCTTCGCGCACGAGGTCGCCGCGGGACGGTTGCCCGCCGACACGCTGCTCCCGCTGCAGTCGGGTGTCGGCAACGTCGCCAACGCCGTGCTCGCCGGTCTCGACAGCGGACCGTACCGGGGACTGACCTGCTACTCGGAGGTCATCCAGGACGGCATGCTCGACCTCGTCAAGCACGGCACCGTCCGGTTCGCCTCCGCGACCGCCCTCGCGCTGTCCGAAGCGGGACTGAACGACTTCGTCGAGAACATCGACTTCTACCGCGAGCACATCATGTTGCGGCCGCAGGAGATCAGCAACCATCCCGAGATCGTGCGCCGACTCGGCATCATCGCCATGAACGGCATGCTCGAGGCCGACGTCTACGGCAACGTCAACTCCACCCACGTGATGGGCACCCGCATCATGAACGGCATCGGCGGCTCCGGCGACTTCGCGCGCAACGGCTACCTGTCGATGTTCCTGAGCCCGTCGACGGCCCGCGACGGTGCGATCTCGTCGATCGTCCCCATGGTGCCGCACGTCGACCATACCGAGCACGACGTGCAGGTCATCGTGACCGAACAGGGTCTCGCCGATCTGCGTGCCCTGTCTCCCCGCCGTCGGTCGCGGGTCGTCGTGGAGCGCTGCGCGCATCCCGACTACCGCGCCGAACTGCTCGACTACATCGAGCGCGCCGAAGCGACTCCCGGAGCAGGTCACACCCCGCACCTGCTCGGTGAGGCGTTCTCCTTCCACGAGCGCTACCAGCGCACGGGGACCATGCACGCGTCCTGATCGACGCGGCGACGAACACGGTCGGCCCCGGCACCACACCACGGTGCCGGGGCCGACCTTCGTTCGTGGGTCGTAGTGAAGACGGCGGGGTCGATCCCGCTCAGCGGATCGGCGCCGGATCGATCTCCTGCTGCGGGAGTGTGGCCGAGATCGTCGCCGTGATGTCCTGCAGCGGGGTGGGCCCGGATCCGTCGGGCACGGTCAGCGCCACGTAGACCGGACGGTCGACGGCGAACCACGTGCTCGCCGGGATACCCTGCTCGGCTCCCGACACCTCGAACCACTGCACGTCGTCGATCACCTGCAGCGCCGCCGCCTGGTCGAACTGCTCGGGCCGGTCGAGACCACAGCGCAGGACGACCTCCTCGCCGTCGCCCGACTGCCAGGCCGCCGCACCCACCGGTGCCGGATCGGCCAGTTCGGCGCGTGTGTAGTCGCCGAGCTCCTCCGGCAGCGCGTCGAGCAACTGCGAGCAGGATTCGGATTCTGCTTCCGGAGCGGGCACGGGACCGAGGCCGACCGGCGTGTTCACCGGTGACTGCGACACGATGACGGCCGCGACCACCACGCCGACCAGCAGAGCGACGGGCAGTGCGATCGCCGTGGCGATCAGAGCGGGACTGCGTCGCGTCCCGTCCGATCCGGGTGCCTCGACGGGGGCGTCGTCGGACGGTTCGCGATCGGAAGCAGAGGTGTCGTTCATCGTGTCCAGCATCCGGGCTCGGGGACAGGGGGCGGTAGCGTGATCGAACGTAGCAGGGCACGTGCCGGCTCTCTCCCACCGCCGACCGAGAAAGAGGCGACCGTCACCGTGGCGAACCCGACCGGACCCACCGTCGCCGACATCGGCGAGTTTCCCGTGATCGAACGGGCAGTGAGAGCACGGCGGCAACCCGACAGCACACTCGTCGGGCCGGGCCACGACGCAGCGGTCGTGACAGCCGCCGACGGGCGCATCGCGATCTCGACCGACATGCTCGTCGAAGGACGGCACTTCCGGTTCGACTGGTCCGCCCCGCAGGAGGTCGGACGCAAGGCCGTCGCCCAGAACGGAGCCGATGTCGCCGCGGTCGGCGCACGCCCCACCGCCTTCGTCGTCGGCCTCGGATGCCCACCCCACACACCCGTCGCCGTGCTCGACGGCATCTCGGCCGGCATCGGCGAAGCCGCCGAGGAGATCGGCGCCGGAGTCGTGGGAGGCGACCTCGTGCAGGCCGATCAGGTGATCGTCTCGGTCACCGTGCTCGGCGAACTCGACGGACGGCCACCACTGCTCCGCTCCACCGCCCGCCCCGGTGACGTCGTCGCCCTCGCGGGCCGCACCGGTCGGTCCGCGGCCGGCCTGGCGCTGTTGCTGGCCGGCAACCGGGACTTCCCCGACCTCGTCGCGGCGCACCGCGTGCCGACTCCGCCCTACGCGGCAGGTCCTGCAGCGGCCGCGGCCGGCGCCCACGCGTGCACCGACATCTCCGACGGTCTCGTCGCCGATCTCGGGCACATCTGCACCGCATCGGAGGTCGCGATCGACCTGGACTCCGGCGCGCTCGCTCCCGACGCGCTGCTCCGGGAGGCCGGGGAAGCGCTCGCGGCCGACCCGTGGGAATGGATCCTCACCGGCGGCGAGGACCACGCCCTCGCGGCGTGCTTTCCCCGCGAGGTCGCCCTGCCGGACGGATGGCGGTCGATCGGCGTCGTCCTGGAAGGCTCGGGCGTCACCGTCGACGGGCAGCGCCACGACGGATCCGGTGGCTGGGAGAGCTTCGTGGCAGGCGCCGGTCACTAGGGCGACCACCACGGGTGTGGTTCGCTCGAGATAGGTTCTGCAGTCATGGCTGTCTACGCACTCGGCGAGCGTGTCCCCGATATCCATCCCGACGCGTGGGTTCATCCCGACGCGGTCGTGATCGGCAACGTCACCCTCGGTGCCGGTGCCTCCGTATGGCCCTCGGCGGTGCTGCGCGGGGACTACGGCAGGATCTCCGTGGGGGAGAAGACCAACATCCAGGACGGCACGATCATCCATTGCACCGCGATCGAGGCCACCGTCATCGGCGCGAGGTGCGTCGTCGGACACAACGCGCACATCGAGGGCTCCACGATCGGTGACGGCGCGCTGATCGGCTCGGGTTCGCTCGTCCTCAACGGATCGGTGATCGGTGCCGGTGCGCAGGTCGCCGCCGGAGCGCTGATCCCGCCGCGCTTCGAACTCCCGCCCCGCCGCATGGCGATGGGTATCCCCGCGAAGGTCCGCGAGGGCTACGAGGTGCCCGAGAACAACTTCGACGCCAACGCCGAGATGTATGCGGCGAACGCCGCCTACTACCGGACCGCCCTCCGCCGCATCGACCAGGAGTGACAGGTGGCCGACACCGTCGACACACAGGCCGCGGCCGGGGGAGCGGACGAGCCCCGTTCCGGTCGGCCCCTGTCCGAACTCGTCGAGCCGGGTTGGGCGCGAGCACTCGAACCCGTCGCAGGTGACATCAGCGCGATGGGGCAGTTCCTCCGCGCCGAACTCGCCGCGGGCCGCAGTTACCTGCCGTCCGGTCCGAACGTGCTGCGTGCCTTCACGCAGCCGTTCGAATCCGTCCGCGTCCTGATCGTCGGGCAGGATCCCTATCCCACTCCGGGTCACGCTGTGGGACTGAGCTTCTCGGTGGCTCCGGACGTCCGGCCCATCCCGCGCAGTCTCGCCAACATCTACCGCGAGTACACCGACGATCTCGGTCTGCCGCAGCCCTCCACCGGCGACCTGTCGCCGTGGACCGAGCACGGTGTCCTGTTGCTCAACCGGGTCCTCACCGTCGCGCCGGGCCAGCCGGCCTCGCACCGTGGCAAGGGCTGGGAGGCCGTCACCGAGCAGGCGATCCGCGCGCTGGTCGCGCGCGGTACCCCGCTCGTCGCGATCCTGTGGGGCCGCGACGCGGCGACCCTCGAACCCATGCTCGGCGGTGTGCCCACCGTGAAGTCGGCGCACCCGTCCCCGCTGTCGGCCTCACGCGGTTTCTTCGGGTCGCGTCCGTTCAGCCGCTCGAACGCCCTGCTCGTCGAGCAGGGCGGCGAACCGGTGGACTGGCGACTGCCCTGACCACCGATCCGCCGCCGGGATGTCAGGCGCGGGCCGAATCCCAGTCCGGGCGCCGCTTGGCGACGAAGGCGTCGACACCCTCGATACCCGTGGGCGTCGTGGCGGCCGCGGAGATCGAGGCGGCTTCGGCGTCGAGGTGGTCGGACAGCGATCGTCCGGCGGAGCCCGCCACGAGCGAGCGGATGGCGGCGTAGGACTGCGTGGGGCCGTGCGCGAGGGTCCGTGCGAGTCGCAACCCCTCGCTCTGGATCTCGCCGTCGGCGACGAGCCGGCTGAGCAGACCCAGGCGCACGGCTTCGTCGGCGCCGATCACGGCGTCGGTCATGATGATCTCCCGTGCCCGCGACGGGCCGACGATCCGCGGCAGGGTCCACGACATGCCGCCGTCGGGGGAGAAGCCGATCGACGGGTACGCGGCGCGCATCTTCGTGCCGGGGCCGGCGAGTGCGATGTCGGCGAGCAGCGCCAGGCTCATGCCGGCGCCGGCGGCCCAGCCGTGCACGGCGGCGACGACCGGCACGGCCGCCTTCTCCAGCTCGCGCACGAAGTCGTGGAAAAGGTTCGCGATGTCGAGCAGGTGGGCGCCGCGGTCCTCGGCCGCGGCGAACCCGTGGACGTTGCCGCCCGCGCAGAAGTTCGCACCCTCACCGACGAGCAGCACGGCGCCGATCTCGGGGCCTGCCGCGCGCAGGGCCGCGATGCCCTGCTCCATCCCTGCGGGGGACAGGGAGGTGCCGTGCTCGGAGGTCGCCACGGCGATCCGCAGGACGCGGTCCTCAACACTCACCAGTGAGCGGAGAGAGTCGCTGTCGGGGAAGGAAACTTGGTTCTCGGTCATTCCCGCACGATATCCGGCCGCGGGATCGAACGGCGAAGGCCCCCTGCGCAATCAGCGCAGGGGGCCTTCGCTACGACTCGACCGGGAATCAGCCGCGGACGACCTTGCCGGCCTTGAGGCAGGAGGTGCACACGTTCATCTTGCGGGTGTTGCCCGGTGCAACCTGAGCGCGCACGCTCTGGATGTTCGGGTTCCAGCGACGGTTGGTACGCCGGTGCGAGTGCGAGACCGACTTCCCGAAGCCGGGGCCCTTGGCGCATACGTCGCAGACGGCAGCCATGTCGCGAACTCCTTGTGTCTAGTGGATAGATCTTCTGTCTCTTGTTTCGCCTTGCGAACACGGGGAACGAGCCGCCCGTGCGAGGCAACCCGGCAAGCTTAGCGAACTCGAGGGCGGTTGGCCAAACCGGACGGTGCGCCGGGTCGCGGCTAACCTGTTCGCCAGGGCTCGGCACCGTGCGCAACGGTACCGATCGTAGAGGTGGACGATGCCCGTAGGACGAGGCGAAGGGGGTGGAATCGTTGCTCGGAGCCGAGGACACGGTGGACGGGCGGGCGCTGCGCCGGTGGGTCGAGTTCGGTGTGGAAGCGCTCGAACAACGCCGAGCGGAGATCAACTCGCTCAACGTCTTCCCGGTGCCCGACGGGGACACCGGAAACAATCTGTTGATCACCCTGCAGGCCGCGGCGGCCCGGATCGGCGGGCCGGTGGACGGCGCGCTCACCGCATCCGACGTCGCCGAAGGGCTCGCGCGCGGCGCCTTCGCCGGGGCGCGGGGCAACTCCGGGATCATCCTGGCGCAGGCGCTGCGCGGTCTCGCCGACGCGATCGCGGGACTGACGACGGTCGGCGCCCGGGACCTCGCCGCCGCCTTCTCCAACGCCGCGACGCTCGTGACCGGAGCGCTCAGCGCACCCGCGAAAGGCACCATCGTCAGCGTCCTCGAAGCTGCGGCCGACGGCGCGACCCGCGTCGCCTCGGAGACGGATGCGACCGTGTGCGATGTCGCCGTCGCGAGTGCCGATGCCGCCGCCGACGCGCTGCAGCGCACCACCACCCAGCTCGACGTCCTCGCCGAGGCCGGGGTCGTCGACGCCGGCGGCCTCGGCCTGCTCGTGCTGCTCGACTGCCTGGTGGAGGTCGCCACCGGAACACGTCCCGATCGCCGGATGGTGCTCGCCGGCGCCTCGCGGCCGGTGGTCGAACCCGAGATCGTCGCCGAACGTCACGACAGCGACCAGCAGGAATACGAGGTGATGTATCTCGTCGGGAACTCCGACGACGCGCGCATGGACGCCCTGCGGTCCTCTCTCGACGCGCTCGGCGACTCGGTCGCGATCGTCGCCGGGGGATCGGGGTGCTGGTCCGTGCACGTGCACTGCTGCGATCCCGGGGCCGCCGTGGAGGCCGGTCTCGCGGCGGGCTCGCTGAGCCGCATCGACATCACGTGCTTCGCGCTCGAGTCCGCACGTCGCGGGTGCGGCGACGGTCCCGTGGCGCTCGGCACGGCTCCCGCCCCGGTCCGTGCCGAGTCGGCGGGGGAGCAGTCCCGGGCGGTCCTCGCGGTGGTGGGCGGCGAGGGCGCGGCCGAACTGTTCGAGGCGGAGGGCGCCCGGGTGCTGCGGGCCGAGGAGATCTCAGCCCCGGACGAACTGCTCGAGGCGATCCGGGCACTGCCGAGCCGGGACGTCCTCGTGCTGCCCAACGGTGCGCTCTCCGCGCAGGACGTCGTCGCCGTGGGCGCCCGGGCGCGGCGGGACGACCGTGACGTGATGTTCCTGCCGTCCTCCTCCGTGGTCCAGGGGCTGGCCTCGTTGGCCGTGCACGATCCGATGCGCGCCACCGTCGACGATGCCTTCGCGATGTCGGAGGCGGCGGCGTGCGTGCGGTGGGGATCTCTGCGATACGCGAACGAACGTGCGTTGACCTGGGTCGGAACGTGCGAGCCCGGCGACAGTCTCGGACTGGCCGGTCATGATGTCGTAGTGATCGAGCATGATCTGGTGACAGCGGGAGCGTCGCTGCTCGACCGGATTCTCGCCGCGGGCGGTGAGCTCGTGACGATGCTGGTCGGCGCCGACGCCCCCGACGGACTCGTCGAGCAACTGGCCGCTCACCTCGATCGCCGTCACCCGGAGATCGACGTGGCGGTCTACCAGGGCGGTCAGCGCAGCGACCTGCTGCAGCTCGGCGTCGAGTAGCCGGTGCGCCGCGAGGCCACCGCAGGAGTAGCGGAAGGGACGGCAGTGGCGACACTCGCGGACCGGCTCGATCATGTCCTCGGCCGCAAGACGGCGGACGCCCTGCACGACGCGTTCGGGATGACCACCGTCGAGGATCTACTGAGGCACTATCCGCACCGCTACGCCACCCAGGGCGCCGAACTCGGCGAGAGTCAGCCCGCGGAGGGCCAGCACATCACGATCATCGCGCGGGTCGAGTCGGCGCAGGAGGTGCCGATGAAATCCCGCGCCGGCAAACGCCTCGCGGTGCGGTTGCGCTCCGATCGCCACAGCATCGACGTCACCTTCTTCAACCCGCACCGGGTCAAGCACAACATCAAGCCCGGCGTGCGCGCGATGTTCTCCGGCACCGTGAAGTACTTCCGCGACAAGTGGAGCCTGACCCACCCGAGCTATCTCGTGCTGCCCGAGCCGCGCGACGCCGAGGATCTGGTCTCGGCGACCCCCGCGCGGGTGCGGGGCGCTGGCGCCCTGGCGGGTCTCGCCCGCACCGCGCAGGACGGGTCGGGGGTCGACATGTCGGTCTTCGACCGCGCGCTGATCCCGATGTACCGCGCGACCCGCGAGGTCGAGTCGTGGACCGTCATGCGGTGTGTGCGGCAGGTGCTCGATCAGCTCGACCACGTCGACGACCCGCTGCCCGAGTGGGTGCGCGACGAGCACGGCTTCGTGGGCCTCGACGAGGCGCTCCGCTCGATCCACCTGCCCGATACGAAGCAGGAGATCGACCGGGCGCGCGACCGCCTGCGGTTCGACGAAGCCGCCGCGGTGCAGCTCGTGCTCGCCGGACGCCGGCACGACGTCGAGGTGCGGTCGGCGCCGTCCTGCCCGCGCCGTGAGGGCGGGATCGCCGACGAGTTCGACCGGCGGCTGCCCTTCGAGCTGACGGCCGGGCAGCTCTCGGTGGCCGACGAGATCGCGGCCGATCTCGCACGCGAACACCCCATGAACCGGCTGCTCCAGGGCGAGGTCGGCTCGGGCAAGACCATCGTGGCGCTGCGGGCGATGCTGCAGGTGATCGACTCCGGTCGGCAGTGCGCGCTGCTCGCGCCCACCGAGGTGCTCGCGGCGCAGCACGCGCGCTCGCTCACGAAGATGCTGGGCGATCTCGCCGCGGCGGGCGAACTCGGTGCCCACGAACGCGCGACCCGCGTGACCCTGCTGACCGGCTCGATGGGGGTCGCGCGCAAACGGGCCGCGCTCAATGAGGCGCTCACGGGCGATGCCGGGATCGTCATCGGCACGCACGCGCTGATCGAGGACACGGTGCAGTTCTTCGACCTCGGTCTCGTGGTGATCGACGAGCAGCACCGCTTCGGTGTCGAACAACGCGACGCCCTGCGCTCGCGAGGTCGCGACGGCGCATCCCCGCACGTGCTGGTGATGACCGCGACGCCCATCCCGCGCACCATCGCGATGACGGTGCTCGGCGACCTCGAGGTCTCGACCCTGCGCGAGTTGCCCCGCGGGCGGTCGCCGATCGTCAGCCGCGTGGTGCCGGCGAAGGTACACCCGAAGTGGGTCGACCGCGCGTGGGAGCGCATCCGTGAGGAGGTCGCCGACGGCCGGCAGGCCTACGTGGTGTGTTCCCGCATCGGCGACGGCGATTCCGACGACGACGCGCTCTTCGATCCGGACGGGCCCGAGCCCTCGGGATCGGGAAAGGGCAAGCAGGCCCCGCCCGAAACCGTCTCGGTGCTCGAGCAGTTCGAGTTCCTCACTTCCGGTCCGCTGCGCGACCTGAGGGTGGGGCTGCTGCACGGCCGCCTCCCCGGCGACGAGAAGGACGCGGTGATGCAGGCCTTCAACGCCGCGGAGCTCGACGTGCTCGTGTGCACGACCGTCGTCGAGGTCGGTGTCGACGTGCCGAACGCGACGGTGATGGTGATCGTCGATGCCGACCGGTTCGGTGTCAGCCAGCTGCACCAGCTGCGCGGTCGCGTCGGTCGCGGCGGCCACCAGGGCCTGTGCCTGCTCGTGACCGACGCGAAGCCCGCGACCCCGACGATGATGCGGCTCGAGGCCGTCGCCGGCACCACCGACGGTTTCGAACTCGCCCAGCTCGACCTGCAGTTGCGCCGGGAGGGCGACGTCCTCGGTGTCGCCCAGTCCGGCACCGTGTCGACGCTGCGGTTGCTCTCGCTCGTCGACGACGCCGACGTCATCGAGGCGGCCCGCGACTTCTCCCGGACGGTGACGGAGAAGGATCCCGGCCTCGAACACCACCCGGGGCTCGCGAGCATGGTGCGGGCCGCGCTCGACGCCGAGCGCGTGGCCTATCTCGACAAGTCCTGAGTTACGTTCCGTACACCGTGCCGCAGAACCCGCGGTGAGGTTTCGGGGGCCGTGCCCGGCGTGTTGACGCCGTGTTACGACGGGGCCGACTGCATCGTTCCAGTCGTGCCATCCGGACGCCTTGTCCCACGATGTGGAACGCGCGTCGAAGTCGGCATGTTACGGCGCGGTACCGTCGACCAATGTTCTCGAAAGTGCTTGTCGCCAACCGTGGCGAGATCGCGATCCGCGCGTTCCGTGCCGCCTACGAACTGGGTGCCGGGACGGTCGCGGTGTTCCCGTACGAAGACCGGAACTCCCTGCACCGGTTGAAGGCCGACGAGGCCTATCAGATCGGTGAGGAGGGACACCCGGTCCGCGCCTACCTGTCGGTCGAGAAGATCGTCGAAGCGGCCGTGTCGGCCGGCGCCGACGCGATCTACCCCGGCTACGGCTTCCTCTCCGAGAACCCGGACCTCGCCGCGGCGTGCGCCGAAGCGGGCATCACCTTCGTCGGTCCGTCGGCGGAGATCCTCGAGCTGACGGGCAACAAGGCCCGCGCGATCGCCTCGGCGAAGGCCGCCGGCCTCCCGGTGCTGGCGTCGTCGGAGCCGTCGTCGGACGTCGAGGAGCTGGTCGCCGCCTCGGAAACGATGAACTTCCCGGTCTTCGTCAAGGCTGTCGCCGGTGGTGGCGGACGCGGCATGCGCCGGGTCGCCGAACCCTCCCAGCTGCGCGAGGCCATCGAAGCCGCCTCCCGCGAGGCAGACGCCGCCTTCGGTGATCCCACCGTCTTCCTGGAACAGGCCGTGGTCAACCCGCGGCACATCGAGGTGCAGATCCTCGCCGACAAGCACGGCAACGTCATCCACCTGTACGAGCGCGACTGCTCCGTGCAGCGCCGCCACCAGAAGGTCATCGAGCTCGCCCCCGCCCCGAATCTCGATCCCGAGCTGCGCGACCGTATCTGCGCCGACGCCGTCGCCTTCGCCAAGGAGATCGGCTACCAGTGCGCAGGAACCGTCGAGTTCCTCGTCGACGAACGCGGCAACCACGTGTTCATCGAGATGAACCCGCGTATCCAGGTCGAGCACACGGTCACCGAGGAGATCACCGACGTCGACCTCGTGCAGTCCCAGCTGCGCATCGCTGCGGGCGAGTCGCTCGAGGAACTGGGCCTGTCGCAGGACGGCATCACCATCCGCGGCGCGGCGCTGCAGTGCCGCATCACGACCGAGGACCCGGCCAACGGGTTCCGTCCGGACACCGGTCGCATCACCGGTTACCGCACCCCGGGCGGTGCCGGTATCCGTCTCGACGGCGGCACGTCGGTGGGCGCGGAGATCTCCGCCCACTTCGACTCGATGCTCGTCAAGCTCACCTGCCGCGGCCGCAACTTCGAGACCGCGGTCGCCCGCGCGCGCCGCGCGGTCGCCGAGTTCCGTATCCGCGGTGTCGCCACGAACATCCCGTTCCTGCAGGCGGTGCTCGACGACGAGGACTTCCGCGGCGGCAACGTCAACACCTCGTTCATCGAGGAGCGCCCGCACCTGCTGACGCTGCGCTCGTCCGCCGACCGTGGCACCAAGATCCTGCGGTACCTCGCCGACGTGACGGTGAACAAGCCGCACGGCGAGCGCACCACGACGGTCTACCCGCACGACAAGCTGCCTGCGATCGACCTGAACGCCGAGCCGCCGGCCGGTTCGCGTCAGCGTCTGCTCGAACTCGGCCCCGAGGGCTTCGCCCGTGCGCTGCGCGAGCAGAAGGCGATCGGCGTCACCGACACCACCTTCCGCGACGCCCACCAGTCGCTGCTCGCGACCCGCGTGCGCAGCAAGGACCTGCTGACGGTGGCCGGGCACGTGGCCCGGATGACGCCGCAGCTGCTGTCGATCGAGGCGTGGGGCGGCGCGACCTACGACGTCGCACTGCGCTTCCTGCACGAGGATCCGTGGGAGCGGCTCGCGGCGCTGCGCGAGGCGATCCCGAACATCAACCTGCAGATGCTGCTGCGCGGACGCAACACCGTCGGCTACACCCCCTACCCGGAGGCCGTCACCCGTGCCTTCGTGCAGGAGGCCGCCGACACCGGCATCGACATCTTCCGCATCTTCGACGCGCTGAACAACGTCGACCAGATGCGTCCGGCGATCGACGCGGTGCGCGAGACCGGCACCACCCTCGCCGAGGTCGCGATGTCCTACACCGGCGACCTGTCGAATCCGAACGAGTCGATCTACACGCTCGACTACTACCTGCGTCTGGCCGAGGAGATCGTCGAGGCCGGTGCGCACGTCCTGGCCATCAAGGACATGGCGGGTCTGCTGCGCGCCCCGGCTGCCGCGACGCTCGTGTCGGCGCTGCGCAGCAACTTCGATCTGCCGGTGCACGTGCACACGCACGACACCCCGGGCGGTCAGCTCGCCACCTACCTCGCGGCCTGGCACGCCGGTGCCGACGCCGTCGACGGTGCGTCCGCGGCGCTGGCCGGTACGACGAGCCAGCCCGCCCTGTCGGCGATCGTCGCCGCCGCGGCGAACAGCGAGTTCGACACCGGTCTCGACCTGCAGGCCGTGTGCGATCTCGAGCCGTACTGGGAGGCGCTGCGCAAGGTGTACGCACCGTTCGAGTCGGGGCTGCCCGCACCGACCGGCCGCGTCTACACCCACGAGATCCCCGGCGGTCAGCTGTCGAACCTGCGCCAGCAGGCCATCGCGCTGGGCCTCGGCGATCGCTTCGAGGAGGTCGAGGCCGCCTACGCCGGCGCCGACCGCCTCCTGGGCCGCCTGATCAAGGTCACGCCGTCGAGCAAGGTCGTCGGCGACCTCGCGCTGCACCTCGTGGGCGCGGGCGTCTCGGTCGACGACTTCGCCGCCGAGCCCGGCAAGTACGACATCCCCGATTCGGTGATCGGCTTCCTGCGCGGCGATCTCGGGACCCCGGCCGGCGGCTGGCCCGAGCCCTTCCGCAGCAAGGCGCTGTCGGGCCGCGCCGAGCCCAAGCCGATCACCCCGCTCGCGCCGGAGGAGGAGAAGGCCCTCGGCGGTTCGTCCGACGAGCGTCGCCGCATGCTCAACCGCCTGCTCTTCCCGGGCCCCGCGAAGGAGTTCGAGCAGCACCGCGAGACCTACGGTGACACCACCGAGCTGTCGGCCAACCAGTTCTTCTACGGTCTGCGGCACGGCGACGAGCACCGGGTGCGCCTGGACAAGGGTGTCGAACTGCTCATCGGCCTCGAGGCGATCTCCGATGCCGACGAGAAGGGCTACCGCACGGTCATGTGCATCCTCAACGGGCAGCTGCGCCCGGTGTCGGTGCGCGACCGCTCGGTGGCCGCGGAGACCCCTGCCGCGGAGAAGGCCGACCGCAACCATCCCGGTCACGTCGCGGCGCCGTTCGCCGGCATGGTCACCCTCGTCGTGTCCGAGGGCGACAGCGTCTCGGCGGGCGACACCGTCGCCACGATCGAGGCCATGAAGATGGAGGCCGCGATCACCGCGCCGCGCGGCGGACGCATCACGCGGGTCGCGATCGGACCGGTGCAACAGGTCGAAGGTGGCGACCTGCTCGTCGAGGTGTCCACGGGAGACAGCGCCGAGTGACACGGATCGTCGCCGGCCGGGCCGGGGGGCGGCGCCTGAAGGTGCCGCCCCGCGGAACCCGGCCCACCTCCGAACGGGTGCGCGAAGCCCTGTTCAGTTCGCTCGACGCACGCATGGACATCGACGGGGCCGCCGTCCTCGACCTCTACGCGGGGTCGGGGGCGCTCGGCCTCGAGGCGCTCTCCCGCGGCGCCGAGCACGCGATGCTCGTCGAGTCCGACGCGAAGGCGGCGGGTGTGATCCGCGAGAACATCGCAGCGGTCGGACTGTCCGGTGCGGTGCTGCGCACCGCACCGGTGTCCGCCGTGCTCGCGGGCACCCCCGACCGCGTCTACGACCTCGTCCTGGCCGACCCGCCCTATGCGGTGACCGAGGAGGCCGTCACCGGCGTGCTCGGGACGCTGGTGTCCGGAGGCTGGGTCGAGGACGGCTCGATCGTCGTGGTCGAACGGTCGTCGCGATCACCGGAAACGGTGTGGCCGCAGGGATTCGAGGTCGGCAGGTCGAAGCGCTACGGCGAGACCAGAGTGGAGATCGCCACCTGCTACGGTGCTGGGTCATGAGCCGCGCGGTCTGCCCAGGATCCTTCGACCCGGTCACCAACGGACACCTCGACGTCATCGGCAGGGTCTCGGCCCAGTTCGACGAGGTCGTCGTGACCGTCACGATCAATCCCAACAAGCAGGGGATGTTCACGATCGACGAACGCCTCGAGATGCTCACCGAGGCCACGGCGCACTTGCCGAACGTCACGGTCGACGCCTGGCAGGGCCTGCTCGTCGACTACGCCCGCGAGCGCGGGATCACCGCGATCGTCAAGGGCCTGCGCGGCGCCAACGACTTCGACTACGAGTTGCAGATGGCGCAGATGAACCACAAGCTCACCGGCGTCGACACCCTGTTCGTCGCCACCAATCCGGTCTACAGCTACCTGTCGAGTTCGCTCGTCAAGGAGGTCGCGACCTACGGCGGCGACGTCTCCGAGATGCTGCCGGGTTCCGTGCACGATCGTCTGCTCGCGCGCCTCGCCGAGCGGGCCGCCGCGAAGTAGACGGACCCGTCCCGCACGGCCTGTGACGGCCGTATCCCGACACACCGAGCGCAGGGCACACGAGCGTGCCCTGCGCTGCGGCAGACTGGACGTCGGCGCGACCGCACCGGTCGTGTCGAGCGAGTGATTGGGGTTGGGCGTGTACCGGGTATTCGAGGCACTCGACGAGCTGGTCGCAATCGTCGAAGAGGCACGTAGCGTTCCGATGACGGCGAGCTGCGTGGTACCGCGCGGCGATGTCCTCGAACTGCTCGACGACGTGCGCGACGCGCTGCCGCCCGAACTCGACGACGCGCAGGACGTCCTCGATCACCGCGACAAGCTGATCAACGATGCGCGGGCCCAGGCCGACAAGACCGTCGGGGACGCCGACGAGGAGGCGCGAACCCTCCTCGAGGACGCGCGCGCCGACGCCGATCGCATGCTTGCGGACGCGAAGGCCCAGGCGGACCGCATGGTCAAGGAGGCCCGCGCCCACGCCGAGGAACTCGTGCGCGATGCGCAGGCCGAGGCCGACGAACTCGTCGCCGAGGGCAACAAGCAGTACGAGAGCGTGACCGGGCGTGCCCGTGTCGAGGCCGATCGCCTGGTCGAGTCCGGGCAGGCGTCCTACGAGCGTTCCGTGGCCGAGGGCGAGGCCGAGAAGGCGCGTCTGGTGTCGCAGACCGAGGTCGTGCAGGCCGCGCACGCGGAGTCGGCGCGTGTCATCGATTCGGCCCACGCCGAGTCCGACCGCCTCCGGACCGAGTGCGACGAGTACATCGACGGCAAGCTGTCGGAGTTCGAGGAACTGCTCGGAACCACGCTGCGGTCGGTCGGCCGAGGCCGGCAGCAGCTGCGGCTGTCGGGTGCTCCCGACTTCGCGGAGGCCGACCACCGGGCGAGTCGCCGCCGCTGACCCGCGGGATTTTTGCTCTTGCCGCCCATCGCGTATCATGGAGCGGTTGCCCTATCACGACCGAGTCGTGTCCTGCGTCATCCGAAGAAGGTGAGTTCCTCCGTGTCCACCCGTGATTCCAGCACGTCCCGTCCCGGCCGGGACTCCGGGCTGGTGTTCGACACGCTCTCCCTGGGTCGCCGGCCCGGATCGATGCGTACGGTCGAGCGGAAGGTGCCGTCACCCTCGCGCATCGGACTCGATCTGATCGCGATCGAGGAGAACTCCGAGATCGATCTCGATCTCCGCCTGGAGTCGGTGTCCGAGGGCGTCCTGGTCACCGGTAGTGTTCGTGCCGACGCCGTCGGTGAGTGCTCTCGGTGCCTCGAGTCGTTCACCGAGTCGGTGGACGTGTACCTCACCGAACTGTTCGCCTACCCGAACAGCGTCACGGAGCAGACCACCGAGGACGACGAGGTGTACCGCGTCGAGAACGATCTGATCGATCTCGAACCGGTCCTCGTGAACGCGGTGGGTCTGGAACTTCCGCTGCAGCCGTTGTGTAGTGACGACTGTGCGGGATTGTGCCCCGAATGCGGCATTCGCCTGGCGATTGCAGAATCCGGGCACCGTCATGAGACAATGGATCCTCGCTGGGCTGGGTTGGCAGCCAAGTTCGGCGCGGGCTCCGAAGAACCCAGCAGTCAAATCGACAGCTCGAACAACGAGGAGAAGTAGACGTGGCCGTCCCCAAGCGCAGAATGTCGCGTTCCAACACCCGGTCGCGGCGCAGCCAGTGGAACACCACTGCGCCGACGCTCGTCACCTGCCCGAACCGGGGTTGCGGAGAGAAGAAGCTGCCCCACGTGGCGTGCCCGTCGTGCGGCACCTACAACGGCCGTCAGGTGACCGCGCCCGTCTAATCGGTATTCACGTGACGAGCAAGTCCTCCGAAACAGCTACCGAGGGCGGCGAAGAGAGCCACGAGTCTCTCCTCGCCGCCCTCGGCGTGCCTCTGGACGCAGAACTGCTGTCCTTGGCGCTCACCCACCGCTCGTACGCCTACGAGAACGGCGGGTTGCCCACCAACGAACGTCTCGAGTTCCTCGGCGATGCCGTCCTCGGGCTCGCGGTGACCGAAAAGCTCTACCTCACCCACCCGGACAAGTCCGAGGGCGAACTCGCCAAGATCCGCGCGAGCGTCGTCAACATGCACGCGCTCGCCGAGGTGGCGCGCGGCCTCGGAGAGGGCGGGCTCGGAGTGCATCTCCTGCTCGGCAAGGGCGAGGAGCTGACGGGCGGACGCGACAAGGCCAGCATCCTGGCCGACGGAATGGAATCGCTTCTCGGCGCCGTCCATCTCGCCCACGGCATCGACGTCGCCCGCGAAGTGGTCCTGCGCCTGTTCGCCGCACTGCTCGAACGCGGTCCCCGTCTCGGTGCCGGTCTGGACTGGAAGACGAGTCTGCAGGAACTCACCGCCGAACGCGGTCTCGGTGTTCCCGCCTACGAGATCACCGCCACCGGTCCGGATCACGACAAGGAATTCACCGCCACCGCCCTCATCGGGGGCAATCCCTACGGCACCGGTGTCGGCCGTACCAAGAAGGAAGCCGAGCAGAAGGCCGCGTCGGCCGCGTGGAACGCGCTGACCGAGGGCGCTGCTGCCGACGCCGGTGATGCCGAGGCTTCCGATCAGCAGTCCGGATCCGCCGACACGCCCACCGAGGGCAACTGACCGCAGGTGCCCGAACTTCCCGAGGTCGAGGTGGTCCGTCGCGGACTCGACGCGCACGTCGTCGGCGCGACGGTGGACTCGGTGCAGGTGCTGCATCCGCGTGCCGTCCGCCGGCACGAGCCCGGTCCGCGCGATCTCGCACTGCAGATGACCGGTCAGAAGGTCGCTTCGGTCGAGCGCCGCGGCAAGTACATGTGGCTCGTGCTCGAACCGGCCGATCTGGCTCTCGTGGTGCATCTGGGGATGAGCGGGCAGATGCTCGTGCAGCCTCCGACCGTTCCGGACGAGAAGCATCTGCGTATCCGCGCCGTCCTCGACAACGGTGCCGATCTGCGTTTCGTCGACCAGCGCACCTTCGGAGGCTGGGCCCTGGCCCCGCTCGTGGAGGTGGACGGTGATCGTCTGCCGCTGCCGGTCGCGCACATCGCCCGCGACCCGATGGATCCCCGGTTCGACCCGGATGCGGTCGTGGCCGTGCTGCGCACCAAGCACACCGAGATCAAGCGTGCGCTGCTCGACCAGACCGTCGTCTCCGGCATCGGCAACATCTACGCCGACGAAGCGCTGTGGCGCGCAAGGATTCACGGCAACCGGCCGACCGACGCGCTGTCGCGTCCGAAGCTCCGGTCGGCTCTCGATGCGGCCACCGAGGTGATGGCGGAGGCTCTCGGGCAGGGCGGTACGTCGTTCGACGCCCTCTACGTCAACGTCAACGGGGAGTCCGGCTACTTCGAACGCTCCCTGAACGTCTACGGGCGCGAGAACGAGCCGTGCCGACGCTGCGGCGCGCCGATCCGCCGCGAGAAGTTCATGAACCGCTCGTCGTACAGCTGCCCGAGGTGTCAGCCACGACCCCGAACGGCCCGGTAGCGCACGCGCATACCGGGCCGTTCGGAACGTGGTGGTTCAGATGTCGACGAAGACCGTCTCGGCGCCACCGTCCGGGGTGTCCTGCAGCCGGATGTCGATCGTGTAGACGGTGCGTCCGTCGCGCTCGGAACGCGACGCGATCAGGGTGTTGCGCCGCACCTCCCATTCGATGCCCTTCAGGACGGGATCCTCGGCGTTGAGTTCGGCCTCGTCCTCGAAGTAGACCCGCGTGTGCAGCCCGAGGTTGATGCCGCGCGCGAAGATCACCAGCAGGATGTGGGGTGCCGAGACGGAGCCGTCGGGGTTGGTGACGGCCCCGGGCTTGATCGTCTCGATCGTGAACACGCCGGTCTCGAAGTCGCCGCCGGTGCGTCCCCAGCCGCGGAAGTTCGGATCGAGATCCTTGTCCTGTGCGTCGTCCGGATGTGCGTACCGGCCGTGCGCGTTCGCCTGCCAGCTCTCGAGCAGGGCGTCGCGCACCGGGGTGCCGGTGCCGTCGATGACGCGGCCCTCCAACACGATTCGCTCGCCCTCGGTCTCGTCGGTGACGAGGACGTTGCCGAAGTTGTTGTCGAAGATGTCGAAGCCGGCCTGCTGTGGCGCGAGCCCGATGTGGACGTACGGGCCGCCGGTCTGCGAGGGCGTCTCCGGGAAACGCGTGACCATCGCGCGGGGGAGCAGCGGGGGCACGGGCCGGTAGGGATCGGTGGGCAGGCTCATCGCGGGGCTCCCGGGAGGTCGGTGTTCTCGAAGAAGGCGGCGCGGCGACCGCGCAGGGTGATGTCCCAGCGGTAGGCGCGGGCGTCGAACGGAGCATTGGAGGCGGGATCCTCCTGGGCGATCAGGCTGCGGAGCTGGTCCACTGTCGGGATCGTCCGCGCGATCGGGCACTTCTCGATGAGCGGGTCGCCCTCGAAGTACAGCTGCGTGATCAGGCGCTGCGCCCACCCGCGGCCGAGGATCGACACGTGGATGTGCGCCGGGCGCCAGGCGTTGCGGCTGTTGCCCCACGGATATGCGCCGGGTTTGATCGTCCGGAACTGGTAGTAGCCGTTCGCGTCCGTGAGCATCCGTCCGCAACCGCCGAAGTTCGGATCGATGGGAGCGAGATAGGTGTCCTTCTTGTGGCGGTACCGGCCACCGGCGTTGGCCTGCCACACCTCGACGAGTGCGCCCTCGACCGGATTGTCGAACTCGTCCTTGACGAAGCCGTGGACGATGATGCGCTCACCGATCGGCAGGCCGTCCTTCGAGAAGTTCAGGATCAGGTCGTTGTCGAGGGCGCCGAGCTCGTCGCTGCGGAAGACGGGTCCGGTGATCTCCGACAGCGTCGGCTTCGGCGTGATGAGCGCGTTGCGCGGTGCGCGCAGCACCGACGTGCGGTAGCCGGGAGTGAGCGCGGGTGGGTGCAGTGTGTGGTCGCGCTCGACGTATTCGCCGGTGGACATGCGATCTCCGATCTCTGAGCCGTGGACACCACCATAAGGTGAAGAAAAACTCATGTAAATTGACAAAACAGCAGTTAATTCATAACTTTCAGTGATGCAATCCGCGTTCGGTCCGTCCTCGTCCGTCCCGGAGCAGGCGCGACGCATCCGCCTCCGGCACCTGAGATGTTTCGTCACCGTCGCGCGCGAGGGTCAGGTCGGTCGGGCCGCCGAGCTGTTGCAGCTGAGTCAGCCGGCCGTCACGAAGACCCTCAACGAGCTCGAGGTGCTCGCCGGAGCGAAACTCCTCGACCGCGGCCGACACGGTGCGCGCCTCACCACGGCGGGTCACCGCTTCCTGCGATACGCGCAGGACGTCACCACCTCACTGGACGCAGCGGTGGCCGCACTGGCGGGAGCGGCCGAACCCGCCCGCGAGCCGCTGCGGATCGGGGCTCTGCCCACCGTGGCCGGGTCCGTGCTCCCCGAAGCTCTGGTGGAGCTGCGCCGCGTGCGCGCCGATCTGGACATCCGGATCCGCACCGACCCCAATGCCGTCCTGCTGTCGGCGCTCGCCGCCGGCGCCCTCGACGTCGTCCTCGGGCGCATGGCCGAACCGTCCCGGATGGTGGGGCTGTCGTTCGAGCTCCTGTACGCCGAGACGCTGATCCTCGTCGTCCGGCCCGGCCACCCCCTCGCCGAGCGTTCCGTCTCCGTCGCCGACACGCTCGAACACCCCCTGGTGGTCGCGACCAGCGGAACCGTGCCGCGCCACGCGACCGAGGCGTTGTTCGAACGTCACGGCCTGCGACTGCCGGTCGGGCTGATCGAGACACTCGACCTCGCCGTGGCACGCGGGGTGGTCCGGCGCAGCGACGCCGTGTGGATCACCACCGAACGCGCGGCCCGGGACGACCTCGCCGACGGCGTGGTCCGGCGCCTGGACGTGCCCACCGCGGGCACCGTCGAACCGGTCGGAGTGCTGCGACGCAGTGCCGACGCGTCGTCCGCCGCGGTCGAGGACTTCGTGACCATCCTGCGCGACATCCCCGTCGACGGGACATGGCAGGATTTCCCCCATGGCTGACCAGACTTCCGACCTTCCCGCCACCGAGCTGTGGGTCGAGCGCACCGGCACGCGCCGCTACACCGGACGCAGCTCCCGCGGCGCCGAGGTGCTCATCGGCTCGGAGAGCGTCGAGGGCGTCTTCACCCCGGGCGAGCTGCTCAAGATTGCGCTCGCCGCGTGCTCCGGCATGGCTTCGGACTTCCCGCTCTCCCGCCGGCTCGGCGACGACTACGACGCGACGATCCGCGTCTCCGGTGCCGCCGACCGCGAGAACGAGGTCTACCCGCACCTCGAGGAGGAGATGGTCCTCGACCTGTCGGAGCTCGACGCCGACGCACGGGACCGCCTCATCGCCCTCGTCGAACGGTCCGTCGACAAGGTGTGCACGGTGGGCCGCACCCTCAAGGCGGGCACCAAGGTCTCGCTGACGATCACCCCCGAGGACTGATCGATGAGCGCCCCCGCAGACGTCGAACGGCTCACGGCGTGGGTGCACGGCCGCGTCCAGGGGGTCGGTTTCCGCTGGTTCACGCGTGCCCGCGCACTCGAACTCGGGCTCGTCGGGCACGCGACGAATCATCCCGACGGTCGCGTGATGGTCGTGGCCGAAGGCCCCCGGCCCGCGCTCGAACAGCTCCTCGCGTGGCTGCGATCCGGCGACACCCCCGGTGAGGTGCGGCTCGTCGTCGAATCCTGGGATCCCGCGCGCGGCGACCTCACCGGTTTCGTCGAACGCTGACATCTGTCCTGTTTGTCCGTTCGGCTTGGTATCCTGCCGCGATCGGGTGGGAACGGCCGGGGGTCGCGGTCGGCGAGGGGGGGACATATGGGCAGGCGTGCACGTTCGACGATGGTGGCGGTAGTACTCGCCGCTGTGGGAGTGGCGCCCCTGGCCACAGCACCGGCGGCGGCCGGTCCGGCTGCCTGCGCCCCGCGGTCCGTCACGACGGTCGCCTCGGGGCTCGGTGTCCTCGAGAACCTGGCGTTCGACGAGCGGGGCGGTCTGCTCGTCTCGGACACCTCCTTCGTCGGCCCCGGAGCGCTGCGCCGGATCACTCCCGACGGCAGCGTGACCACCGTGCCGGCCGAGGTGACCGGTCCGGGCGGCATCGTCGTCGACGGTCCCACCGTGTACCTGAACGTGGGCAACACGACCGTCTCGGGACTCGCCGGGATCGCCGACGGCACGATCGACACGCTCGACCTCGACACGGGTGAACGCGGCACCCACGGCACCGGGCTGGTCATGCCGAACGGCCTCGGCCGGCTGTCGGACGGATCGATGCTCGCCTCGCGCGATCTCGGCGAGGTCGGACTCACGCTCGTGCCCGCCGGCGGGGGCGAGGCCCGCGTCGTCCGCACCGATCTCGGATCCGTCAACGGCATCGCCGTCGACGGCGACACCGTCTACACGGTGACGACCTTCGAGAACGTCAACCGGCTCCACATCCTCGACGCACGCGACCTCGAAGGACCCGTGCGCAGCATCGACCTGCCCGGGCCGGGGCTGCTCTCGATGCCCGACGATCTCACGATCGGTCCCGACGGCGCGCTGTACATCGCGCTCAACCTCGGCGGCGCGGTCCTGCGGGTCGATCCGGCGACCGGGCACAGCTGCCGCATCGCCGAGGGCATCCCGCTGATGTCCTCGCTCGCCTTCGGTTCGGGACCGGGCTGGGACCCGAACGTCCTTTACACGACCGGTTTCGACGGGACGGTCCGCGCGGTGCACCCGGCCTAGGAAAGCGGTCACAACCCGCCGGTAGAGTTCTCACCCATGTACCTCAAGAGTCTGACGTTGAAGGGCTTCAAGTCCTTCGCCTCGTCGACGACTCTGCGTTTCGAACCGGGCATCACCTGTGTGGTCGGCCCCAACGGGTCCGGCAAGTCGAACGTCGTCGACGCACTCACCTGGGTGATGGGGGAGCAGGGCGCCAAGGCCCTGCGCGGCGGCAAGATGCAGGACGTCATCTTCGCCGGAACCGCAGGCCGCCCGCCGCTCGGACGCGCCGAGGTCACGCTCACCATCGACAACTCCGACGGCGCGCTGCCCATCGAGTACTCCGAGGTCTCCGTCACCCGCCGCATGTTCCGCGACGGCGCCGGCGAATACGAGATCAACGGCAGCTCCTGCCGTCTCATGGACGTGCAGGAACTGCTGTCCGACTCCGGTATCGGCCGCGAGATGCACGTCATCGTCGGCCAGGGCCGCCTCGCCGCGATCCTCGAATCCCGCCCGGAGGACCGGCGCGCCTTCATCGAGGAGGCCGCCGGCGTCCTCAAGCACCGCAAGCGCAAGGAAAAGGCGCTGCGCAAGCTCGACTCGATGCAGGCCAACCTCGCCCGCCTCACCGATCTCACCGCCGAACTGCGCCGCCAGCTCAAACCGCTCGGCCGGCAGGCCGAGGTCGCACGTCGCGCCCAGACCATCCAGGCCGACCTGCGCGACGCGCGGTTGCGACTGGCTGCCGACGACCTCGTCACCCGCCGCGCCGAACTCGCCGGGCACGACGAGCAGGAAAAGATGGTCCGGGAGCGGCTCGACACCGTGCTCGCGGCGTTCGACGACGCGAACGCCGAACTCGCCCGTCACGAACAGGCCCTCGCACAGCTCACGCCGGGTGCCGAAGCGGCGTCGCAGACCTGGTTCCGCCTGTCCGCGCTCGCCGAGCGCGTGTCGGCGACCGTGCGGGTCGCGCAGGAACGCGCCCGGCACCTGCACGCCGAACCCGAGGACCGCTCCGGTCAGGATCCCGACGAGATGGAGGCCCGCGCCGACCGGATCGCCGCCGAGGAAGCGGAACTGATCGAGGCCGTCGAGATCGCGCACGGAGCCCTCGAAGCGGCTCGCGAGCAGCTCGCCGCGCAGGAGGAGGCCGCAGCGGCCGCCGAACGCGCACATCTGGCCGCGGTGCGTGCCGTCGCCGACCGGCGCGAGGGCCTCGCGCGTCTCGCGGGCCAGGTCGAGACGATGCGCACCCGCGCCGAGTCGATCGACGCGGAGATCGCGCGCCTGACCGTCGCCATCGAGGAGGCCCGCCTCCGCGGCGTCGCCGCACAGGCCGAGTTCGAGACCGCTCAGGCACGCATCGACGATCTCGACGCCGGTGAGATCGACGCCGACGCGCAGCACGAACGAGCCCTGGAAGCGCAGCGACTCGCCGACGAGCGGGTCACCGAACTCCAGGAGGCAGAACGCGCCGCGGGCAAGGAGGTCGCCTCCCTCGGAGCCCGCATCGAGGCCCTGTCGATGGGCCTCGAACGCACCGACGGTGCGGCCTGGCTGATCGACACGCGGTCCGGCGACGGACTCGTGGGGCGCCTCGCCGACCGGCTCCGGGTGTCCCCGGGATACGAGGCCGCCGTCGCAGCCGCCTTCGGCGCCGCGGCCGACGCCCTCGAGGTGGAGTCGGCCGACGCCGCGATCTCGGCGGTCGCAGCGCTCGCCGACGCCGACCAGGGCCGGGTGGCATTCGTCCTGCCCGGCGCGGCCGGCCCCACCGACACCGGCGACCTGCCGTCCGGTGCCCGATGGCTCCGCGAGGTCGTCGAGTGCCCCGCCGACCTGTGCGGAGGCGTCGACGGCCTGCTGGCCCGCACCGTCGTGGTCGACGACCTGCCCACCGCCCTCGGGGTCTGCGCCGCCCGCCCCGACCTGCGCGCCGTGACGCGCGGGGGAGACCTCGCCGGTGCGGGCTGGGTGGTCGGCGGCTCGCACCGCGCCCCGAGCACCCTCGAGATCCAGGCGGCGATCGACACTGCCCGTGCCGGTCTCGAACAGGCCGAACGCCGCTCCGAGGAACTGGCCGCGGCTCTCGCGGGCGCACTCGCGGAGCAGGCCGAACGCGCCGAACACGTCGAACAGACCCTCGCTGCGCTCAACGAGTCCGACGCGGCGATGTCGGCCGTCTACGAACAACTCGGCCGGCTCGGCCAGGCGGCACGCACCGCCCACGCCGAATCCGGACGGCTCGCCGCCCAGCGCACCGAAGCGGAGAAGGAACGCGACGCGGCGCGGGAGAAGCTGGTCGAACTCGAGGAGCGACTGCGCCTGGCCGAGGACGACTCGGCCGGAAGTAGCGACGGTGCCGGCACCGATCACACCGCCGCCGAACGGGAGATGGCCGCGGCCGCCCTCGCCGAGGTCCGGGCCGTCGAGGTCGAGGCGCGACTCGCGGCGCGCACGGCCGAGGAACGCGCCGAAGCGCTTCGGGGCAAAGCAGATTCGCTTCGTCGTGCCGCGCAGGCCGAGCGCGAGGCCCGTGCTCGTGCCGAACGTGCCCGCGTCGCGCGTCGTCAGGCGGCGGCCGTCGCCGCGGCGGTGGCCGAATCAGGGCAGCGACTCGCCGAACAACTCGAGGTGGCCGTGGCGATGGCACTCGCACAGCGCGACGACCTGAACCGGCGCCGCGCCGAATGCGCCGAGCAGCTCGAACGGGCCCGCGAACTCGTTCGCGAACTGTCGGCGCAGCGCGACCAGCTCACCGACGCGGTGCATCGCGACGAGGTGGCCCGGGCGCAGGCCTCGCTCCGGATCGAGCAGCTCGAGCAGACCATCCTCGAGCAGCACGGCATCGCCCTCGACGACCTCGTGGCCGAGTACGGCCCCGACGTGCCGCTGCCGCCCACGCCGCTGGAGATGGCCGAGTACGAGCAGGCACGCGAACGCGGCGAACAGGTGGTCGCTCCGCAACCGATGCCCTACGACCGGGCCACCCAGGAGCGGCGGGCCAAGCGCGCGGAGAAGGATCTCGCGACGCTCGGGCGCGTCAACCCGCTTGCATTGGAGGAGTTCGCGGCGCTCGAGGAGCGGTACAACTTCCTGTCGACCCAGCTCGAGGACGTCAAGAGCGCCCGCAAGGACCTTCTCGCCGTCGTCGAGGAGGTCGACGCGCGAATCCTGCAGGTGTTCACCGAGGCCTACGCCGACGTCGAGCGCGAGTTCGAACAGGTCTTCGCGAAGCTGTTCCCCGGTGGGGAGGGACGGCTCGTGCTCACCGACCCCAGCGACATGCTCACTACCGGCATCGAGGTCGAGGCCCGCCCGCCGGGCAAGAAGGTCAAGCGCCTGTCGCTGCTGTCGGGCGGCGAGAAGTCCCTGACTGCGGTGGCGATGCTGGTCGCGATCTTCCGGGCCCGTCCCTCACCCTTCTACGTGATGGACGAGGTCGAAGCCGCGCTCGACGACACCAACCTGCGACGGTTGATCGGGCTGTTCGAGCAGCTGCGCGAGAAGTCCCAACTCATCGTCATCACCCACCAGAAGCCGACGATGGAGGTCGCCGACGCGCTGTACGGCGTGAGCATGCGGGGCGACGGCATCACCCGGGTCATCTCGCAGCGACTGCGCGGACGCGAGATCGCGACACCGGTCCCCGAACCGGAGGAAGAGCTCCAAGCCTGACAGTATGGGTGCGTGAGTACCGGAGCCTGGATAGTCATCGCCGCCGCGCTGGCGGTCGTTCTCGTCGCGCTCGTCGTCGGTCTGACCCTCTACCGGCGGCGGCAGGTGTCGCTGAAGGCGCCCGAGACCCCGCAGCTCGATTCCGCCGAGACCAAGGACCGCTCGGGCGGTTACAAGGCGCAGAGCGGATTCAGTTTCTCGCAGGGCACGGCCGCGCCACCGGCGCCGGCCCCCCGGCCTGCGCCGAAACCGGCACCGAAGCCTGCGGCGAAGCCGGAGCCCGCGCCCCGCACGGTGCCGTTGCCGGAGGAGATCACCGAAGCTCCGCCGAGCGCACCTGCACCCGCGGAGCCGAAGGCGGAACCGGCGCCTGCGCCGAAGGTCGAGCCCAAGCCTGCGGAGCCGAAGCCGGCCGAACCGAAGCCGGCCGAACCCGAGCCGGTCGAACCCGAGGTCGCCCCGGAGCCGGAGCGTCCCGCTCCCGAGCCCGTCGAGCCCGAGGTCGCCCCCGAACCGGAAGTCGCACCGGCACCGGAACCCGAGGTCGAGCCCGCCCCGGCGACGGAGACCGTCGCCGAACCTGAGGTCACCGAACCCGAGGTCGTCGAACCGGAAATCGTCGAACCGGCCGGACCGGCCGCTGTTCCGCCGGCAGCCCCGATCGAGGAGATCGAACCCACCGCAGGTCGCCTCGTCCGCCTGCGCGGCCGTCTGGCCCGCTCGCAGTCGGCGGTCGGCAAGAGCCTGCTCGGTCTGCTCGGTGGCGGCGACCTCGACGAGGACTCCTGGGAGGAGATCGAGGACACGCTGCTCGTCGCCGACCTCGGCGCCGCGACGACCACCAAGATCGTCGACCGTCTGCGTGAGGAGATGGTCGTGAACAACGTGCGCAGTGAGGCCGACGCCCGCGCCGTGCTGCGCAGCGTGCTCGTCGACGAGCTCCGTCCCGAACTCGACCGTTCGATCCGGGCCCTCCCGCACGAGGACCATCCCGCCGTGCTGCTCGTCGTCGGTGTCAACGGCACCGGCAAGACCACGACGACCGGCAAGCTCGCCCGCGTGCTCGTCGCGGACGGACGCCGGGTGCTGCTCGGTGCCGCCGACACCTTCCGTGCCGCGGCCGCCGACCAGCTGCAGACCTGGGCCGAACGTGTCGGCGCCGAGGTCGTCCGCGGCAAGGAGGCCGCCGATCCGGCCGCGGTGGCGTTCGATGCCGTCGCGAGGGGCATCGACAACGGTGTCGACGCGGTCCTCGTCGACACTGCCGGCCGCCTGCACACCAAGACCGGCCTGATGGACGAGCTCGGCAAGGTCAAGCGCGTCGTGGAGAAGAAGGCCGCCGTCGACGAGGTGCTGCTCGTCCTCGACGCGACGATCGGCCAGAACGGTCTGATGCAGGCCCGCGTGTTCGCCGAGGTCGTCGACATCACCGGTGTGGTGCTCACCAAGCTCGACGGAACCGCCAAGGGCGGCATCGTCTTCCAGGTGCAGCACGAACTCGGCGTGCCGGTGAAGCTGGTGGGTCTCGGTGAGGGCGCCGACGATCTCGCTCCCTTCGAACCGGAAGCCTTCGTGGACGCCCTGTTGGGCTGATCGACGCTGCCCTGTTGGGCTGATCCGCACCGCGTCCGTCGTTCCGGCCGCTGTCCGCTCGTGCGGGCAGCGGCCGGTTCCGTCGGTGGGGATGCGGTGTCCGAAAAGTGTGAAACAAGGATGAAACAAGGTCGGTTCCTGCGTTCACGCCCACGAAACAGCGCAGCGCCTCCACGGAAACATCCGGGCAGCAAGCTTTCCCTCGACAACGCGCCGATCGGCGCGGCCTACAGGGAGGTTGCAAGTGGAGGAAGTGGTGAACACCGGCGACGCAGCGTGGATGCTGATAGCAGCGTCGCTCGTGCTTCTGATGACCCCGGGCCTGGCGTTCTTCTACGGCGGGATGTCCCGCTCCAAGTCCGTGCTCAACATGATGATGATGTCCTTCGGCGCGATGGCCGTGATCGGGGTCATCTACGTCCTGTGGGGCTGGTCGATGTCCTACGGCAACGAGAGCGTGCTCGGGATCTTCGCGAACCCGTTCGAGCAGTTCGGTCTGCAGGGAGCCATGTACGGCGAGGACGGTGAGTTCCTTGCAAGTGGTTCGGGCAACTACCCGCAGATCATCGACATCGGTTTCCAGGTGACCTTCGCGATCATCACCACCGCCCTGATCAGCGGTGCGCTGGCCGAGCGCGTGAAGTTCGGTACGTGGATGGCGTTCGCGGCCATCTGGGTCACCTGCGCCTACTTCCCGCTCGCCCACATGGTGTGGGGTGGCGGCCTGCTCTCGGGCTCCGAGGACAGCATCGCAGCGGCCATGTTCGGCACCGTCGAGGACGGCGGAGAGGTCAGCGCCGCGGTGGAGCCGATCGACTTCGCCGGTGGCACGGTCGTCCACATCAACGCCGGTATCGCCGCTCTCGTCCTCGCCGTCGTCATCGGCAAGCGCGCCGGTTTCGGTCGTACCGCCTTCCGTCCGCACAACCTGCCGTTCGTCATGCTCGGTGCCGCGCTGCTGTGGTTCGGATGGTTCGGCTTCAACGCCGGTTCCGCCTTCGCCGCTGACGGTACTGCCGGCCTGGCCTGGGTCAACACCACCACCGCCACCGCCGCCGCCATCCTCGGCTGGCTCCTCACCGAGCGGATCCGCGACGGCAAGGCCACCAGCCTCGGTGCCGCGTCGGGTGCCGTCGCCGGCCTGGTCGCCATCACCCCCGCTGCCGGCTCGCTGAGCCCGGTCGGATCGATCGCCCTCGGCGTCATCGCCGGCATCCTGTCCGCCCTCGCCGTGGGTCTGAAGTACAAGTTCGGTTACGACGACTCGCTCGACGTCGTGGGTGTGCACCTCGTGTCGGGCCTGTGGGGCACGGTCGCCATCGGCTTCCTCGGCACCGAGACCGGATTGTTCTACGGTGGCGATTACAAGCAGCTCGTCATCCAGATCGTCATCGCAGTCGTCGCCCTGGTGTTCACCGCAGTCGTCACCGCAGTGATCGCCTTCGCACTCAAGCCCATGGGCTGGCGTGTGAGCGACGAGGAAGAGGCCCGCGGTATCGACGAAGCCGAACATGCGGAATCCGCATACGACTTCGCGCCGGCTCTCAAGTGATAAGAAGACCACGACAGCGAGCAGGGATGACAGCGGCCAGCGGGCTCTGGGAAGGATGAGGATATGAAGCTGATCACGGCGATCATCAAGCCGTTCACG
Source organism: Rhodococcus sp. PD04 (assembly GCF_035918275.1). Classification (NCBI taxonomy): domain Bacteria; kingdom Bacillati; phylum Actinomycetota; class Actinomycetes; order Mycobacteriales; family Nocardiaceae; genus Rhodococcus; species Rhodococcus sp. PD04. The sequence goes on from NZ_CP142143.1 coordinate 2,064,186, forward strand.
CTCGAGGACGTCAAGGCCGGCCTGGAACAGGCCGGAGTGCTCGGAATGACAGTCAGCGAGGTGCAGGGGTACGGCCGCCAGAAGGGCCACACCGAGGTCTACCGCGGAGCGGAGTACTCCGTCGACTTCGTGCCGAAGGTCCGGGTCGAGGTCGTCGTCGACGATTCCGCTGTCGACAAGGTCGTCGAGACCATCGTCGAGGCCTCCCGTACCGGGAAGATCGGCGACGGCAAGGTGTGGGTCACGCCCGTGGAAGCCGTGGTCCGGGTCCGCACCGGAGAACGAGGTTCGGATGCGCTCTGACCCCCAGGGGTCCGGCACTCGAGGCCCTGATCCCGCTGCTTCGGCAGCGGGGTCGGGGCCTTCGGTGTCCTCGGCCCGCACAACCGCACCGGCGGGCGCCGCCGATCTCGCGGCAGCCCGCGACACCCTGCTCTCCGGCGGCCCCCGCAGCCGCCGCCTCGACACCGTGGCTCTGCGTCACGCCCTCGTCGACCTGCACGAATTCTGGTTGACTACCAAGGGCTCCGAACTCGGCATCAAGCGCGAGGGCGGCTTCGCCATCGTCGCCGTCGGGGGTCTCGGACGCCGCGAGATGCTCCCGTACTCCGATCTCGATCTCATCCTCCTCCACGACGACATGGCGCCGTCCGTCGTGTCGAAGGTCGCCGACGAGCTCTGGTACCCGCTGTGGGACGCGCACATCAAGCTCGACCACAGTGTCCGGACGGTGCCCCAGGCCCTCCAGGTGTTCTCCTCCGATCTGACGGCCGCGCTGGGAATGCTCGAGGCCCGGCACATCGCGGGCGACGCCCAGCTGAGCAATCTGCTCATCGGCGGTGTGCGACGTCAGTGGCGCACCGGCATCCGGTCCCGCTTCGACGAACTCATCGAGATGACCGAGGTGCGGTGGCAGCGCAGCGGGCAGATCGCCCACCGAGCCGAACCCGACCTCAAGAGCGGTCGCGGCGGGTTGCGGGACGTGCAGTTGCTCAATGCCCTGTCCGTTGCGCAGCTCACCGACGGCATGCCTGGACTCGGACCCGACGTCCCGGGCGGCGGTCTCGCGGCCGCCCACCGGCGACTGCTCGACGTACGCACCGAGCTGCACCGCGTCGCCGGCCGCTCCCGCGACCAGCTGCGCGCCCAGGACGCCGACGAGATCGCCGCGGCGCTGCGGATCGGCGACCGTTTCGACCTCGCACGGGTGCTCACCGAATCGGCACGCACGATCAGCTACTCCGTCGACGTCGGCCTGCGCACTGCGGCCAATTCGCTGCCGCGCAAGGGCCTGTCACGTCTGCGCCGCGGACCGGTGCGGCGTCCCCTCGACGAAGGGGTCGTCGAGCACGGGGGAGAGGTCGCCCTCGCGCGCGACGCCCATCCGCGTCGCGACCCGGGCCTGATCACGCGGGTCGCGGCGGCCGCCGCGCAGGCGGGACTGCCGGTCTCGGCGGCCACGCTCACCCGGCTCGCCGATCATGCCCCGGAACTGCGCGAACCCTGGCCCCGCGAAGCTCTCGACGACTTCCTGGTGCTGCTCGGTTCGGGACGTCGCGCGGTCGACGTCATCGAGTCGCTGGATCGCACAGGTCTGTGGGGGCGGTTGCTCCCCGAATGGGGCGCGGTGCGCGACCTGCCGCCGCGCGACGCCGTCCACACGTGGACCGTGGACCGGCACCTCGTCGAGACCGCCGTGTACGCGAGCGAGTTGACGACGCGGGTCGCCCGTCCGGACCTGCTCGTACTGGGCGCGTTGCTGCACGACATCGGCAAGGGGCGCGGCGGCGACCACAGCGTGGTCGGTGCCGAACTGGCCCTGCAGATCGGGCGGCGGATGGGCCTGTGGCCCTCGGATCTGGCGCTGCTCACCTCGATGGTGCGACACCACCTGCTGCTGCCGCACACCGCGACCCGCCGCGACCTCGACGATCCGGAGACGGTGGCGGCGGTGGTCGACGCCCTCGACGGCGATCCGGTACTGCTCGACCTGCTCCACGCGTTGGCCGAAGCGGATTCGCAGGCGACCGGCCCGGGGGTCTGGGGGGACTGGAAGGCGTCGCTGATCCGGGAACTCGTGCGCCGCTGCCGCATGATGATGGCGGGGGACGAGTTGCCGGCGCCGGATCCGATCGATCCCGCACTCGCGAGCCTCGCCGAGGACGGTGCCCTGCACGTCGCGCTCGAACCGCGCGAGGACGGCCGCAGCTTCACCGCAACCTTCGTCGCGCCCGACGAGCGGGGTGTGCTCTCCGACGAGGCCGGCGTGCTCTCGCTGCACGGTCTGCGGGTGTTGTCGGCGTCCATCGGCAGCCACGCCGGCAGCACGGTCAACACATTCGTGGTGGCCCCGAGATTCGGCTCACCGCCCGAAGCGGCCCTGCTCCGGCAGGAACTCGTGCGGGCGCGCTCCGGCGACCTGGACCTCCTCGATGCCCTCGAGGCCAAGGATCGCGCCGAACGTGAGAGCAGGCTCCCCGAGCACACGGCCCGGGCGGTACCCGTCAGCACTGCGCTCGCGCCACCGCGGATCATCTGGTTCGAAGGATCCGAAGCGGAGCAGGTCGTGCTCGAGATCCGGTCGGAGGACCGGATCGGTCTGCTGTGCCGTCTCGCGGACGTCTTCGAGCGCGTCGGAGCCGACGTGCGGTGGGCGCGGGTGAGCACGCTGGGTTCGACGGTCGTCGACTCGTTCTGTGTCGATCTCGCGGGAGCTCACACCCGTGTCTCGCGGGAACATCTCGAGAAGGAACTGCTGTCGGTCCTGCCTGCTCCCGAGCCGCCTGCACCCGCCGACAGATCGTGACCGACGGATCGTGACCGCGCGGGTGGCCCGCCCTGTGGCGTGGCCACCCGCGATCGCGACGGATCGGGAGCGGTTACCCTGGTTCGCAGCAATGTCCGCATCTTCGTCAGAGCTCAGGAGCGCATTCGGTGTTCGAATCCCTTTCCGACAGGTTGACAGGGGTCCTGAAGGACCTGCGCGGCAAGGGGCGGCTGTCCGACGCGGACATCGACGCGACCTGCCGTGAGATCCGCCTCGCCCTGCTCGAGGCCGACGTCGCACTGCCCGTGGTGCGCGAGTTCATCAAGAAGATCAAGGTGCGCGCCAAGGGCGCCGAGGTGCACGGCGCGCTCAACCCGGCCCAGCAGGTCGTCAAGATCGTCAACGAGGAACTCGTCGGGATCCTCGGTGGCGAGACCCGTCGGCTGCAGTTCGCGAAGACCCCGCCGACGGTCATCATGCTCGCCGGTCTGCAGGGCGCCGGTAAGACCACCCTCGCGGGCAAGCTCGCGAAGTGGCTCAAGGCGCAGGGGCACACCCCGATGCTGGTCGCCTGCGACCTCCAGCGCCCCGGCGCGGTGACCCAGCTGCAGGTGGTCGGTGAGCGTGCCGGCGTGACGGTCTTCGCTCCGCATCCCGGCACCTCCATCGGCGGTGGCGAGAACGAGCTCGGCGTCACCGCCGCCGACCCGATCGCCGTGGCAGAGCAGGGCATCGCCGAGGCACGCAACAAGCAGTACGACGTGGTCATCGTCGACACCGCCGGTCGTCTCGGCATCGACCAGGAACTCATGGCGCAGGCCGCGGGCATCCGCGACGCGGTGCAGCCCGACGAGGTGCTGTTCGTCCTCGACGCGATGATCGGTCAGGACGCCGTGAGCACCGCCGAGGCGTTCCGCGAGGGCGTCGGCTTCACCGGCGTGGTGCTCACCAAGCTCGACGGCGACGCCCGCGGTGGTGCCGCGCTGAGCGTCCGCGAGCTCACCGGCCAGCCGATCATGTTCGCCTCCACCGGTGAGAAGCTCGAGGACTTCGACGTCTTCCACCCCGAGCGCATGGCCAGCCGCATCCTCGGCATGGGCGACGTGCTCACCCTGATCGAGCAGGCCGAGCAGGTCTTCGACGCCCAGCAGGCCGAGGCCACCGCCAGCAAGATCGGTTCCGGTGAGCTCACCCTCGAGGACTTCCTCGAGCAGATGATGGCAGTGCGGAAGATGGGCCCTATCGCCAATCTCCTGGGCATGCTGCCCGGAGCCGGGCAGATGAAGGACGCCCTCGCCAACGTCGACGAGAAGCAGCTCGACCGCATCCAGGCGATCATCCGCGGCATGACGCCGGAGGAGCGCGCCAACCCGAAGATCATCAACGGCTCGCGGCGACTGCGCATCGCCAACGGTTCCGGTGTGAAGGTCTCCGACGTCAACCAGCTCGTCGACCGGTTCTTCGAGGCCCGGAAGATGATGACGGCGATGGCCGGCCAGATGGGCATGCCGGGCGCACGCAAGAACCAGCGCAAGAAGGGCAAGAAGGGGAAGAAGGGCGGTCGCGGACCGACGCCGCCGAAGGTGCGGGGCGGTATGCCCGGTGGCTTCCCCGGTCTTCCGGGTGGCATGCCGGCCGGGATGCCCGACCTGTCGAAGATGCCGAAGGGCCTCGACGAGCTGCCTCCGGGTCTCGAGAACTTCGACCTGTCGAAGCTGAAGTTCCCCAAGAACTGAGCCGAGCCGGGTGATGACCGTGACCGAGGGTGATGCGCGTTCCTTCGTCGTGCGGGGCCGGTCGTTGGCCGACGGCGAACCCGTCGAGCTGTACGTCGGGGCCGACGGATCGTTCACGGCCGAGCCCGACCCCGACGCGGAGGTGCTCTGCGCCGACGGCTGGATCCTGCCGGGTCTCGTCGACGCGCACTGCCACGTCGGCATCCGGTTCGGCGGGGGAGCGGAGGACGTGGACGGTCTGCTCGCGCAGGCCGTCACCGAACGCGACGCGGGTGTCCTGTTGCTCCGTGACGCCGGATCACCCGTCGACACCCGGGCCCTCGACCAGCGGACGGATCTGCCTCGGATCATCCGGGCGGGCCGGCACATCGCGTTGCCCAAGCGCTACATCCGCGGTCTGCCCGTCGACCTCGAGGACGAGTCGCAGCTGCCCGAGGAAGTGGCACGTCAGGCCCGGGCCGGTGACGGCTGGGTCAAGCTCATCGGCGACTGGATCGACCGCGAGGCCGGCGACCTCGCTCCGCTGTGGAGCGACGGGATCCTCGTCGAGGCGATCGCCGCCGCCCACCGCGAAGGCGCGCGGGTGACGGCGCACGTCTTCGGCGAGGAGGCCCTGCCCGGACTGCTCGCGGCGGGGATCGACTGCATCGAGCACGGCACGGGTCTGACCGACGAGACCATCGCGACGATGGCTGCCGCCGGCACCGCGCTCGTGCCGACCCTGGTCAACATCGAGAACTTCCCGGACATCGCCGATTCGGCGACGCGATTTCCGGTGTACGCGGCGCACATGCGCGCTCTGTACGCGCGCCTCGACGAGACCATCGGCGCCGCCCACGAGGCCGGCATCCCGATCTACGCGGGCACCGATGCCGGTGGTCAGGTGCAGCACGGGCGCATCGCCGACGAGATCGCGTCGCTCGTGCGCGTGGGTCTCCACCCCACCGAGGCGTACGCCGCGGCGAGCTGGAAGGCCCGCGCGTGGCTCGGGCACCCGAGTCTCGAACCGGGGACGTCGGCGGATTTCGTCGTGTACCGGGAGGATCCGCGCAGCGACCCCGCGGCGGCGCGTCCCGATCTCGTGGTTCTCCGCGGCCGAGTGGTCTCGGGCAGTCCCGCGCGCTTGTAGGGGGTGCGCGGCGTCACCGGGTGCCGGTTTCGTCCTGGCTCACGCGTCTGGCAGAATGGTTCGCTGTCGTCGCATCCGGTTACGTACCGCGCGGCGGTCACAGGCTAGAGGCAAAACCGGGCGTGCCAGAAGGGCGCGTCGTCCGAATTGCACGTGACACGCGCCTCGGCGCACCCCGAAGGAGAACACAGCAGTGGCTGTCAAGATCAAGCTCACCCGTCTCGGCAAGATCCGCAACCCGCAGTACCGCATCGTCGTCGCGGACTCGCGCACCCGCCGCAACGGCCGGGCCATCGAGACCATCGGCAAGTACCACCCGAAGGAAGAGCCTTCGCTGATCGAGGTCGATTCGGAGCGTGCGCAGTACTGGCTGAACGTCGGCGCGCAGCCGACCGAGCCGGTCCTCAACCTCCTCAAGATCACCGGCGACTGGCAGAAGTTCAAGGGCCTGCCGGGTGCCGAGGGCACGCTGAAGAAGGCGGAGGCGAAGCCGTCCAAGCTCGAGCTGTTCCAGGCCGCCCTCGCGCAGGCCGAGAACGAGCCGGCTGCCGAGGCTGTCACGCCCAAGAAGAAGAAGGCTGCCAAGGAAGAGTCCGCCGAGGCGTCCACCGAGGCCGAGTCCACCGAGGCCGCCGAGTAATGAGCGCCGTGGTCGCCGATGCCGTCGAGCATCTCGTTCGTGGAATCGTCGCCCATCCCGACGACGTCCGCGTCGACCTGATCGCGGGCCGTCGGGGCCGCACCGTCGAGGTGCATGTCAATCCCGACGACCTCGGCAAGGTCATCGGCCGCGGCGGTCGCACCGCGACCGCACTGCGGACCCTCGTCACCGGAATCGGTGGCCGGGGTATCCGTGTCGACGTCGTCGACACCGACCGCTAGGCGAGCGTCGATGGAGCTCGTCGTGGGCCGTGTGGCCAAGTCGCACGGCATCCGAGGCGAAGTCGTCGTCGAGGTTCGCACCGACGAACCCGAGGAGCGCTTCGCCGTCGGCGCGGTTCTGCGTGGACGCAAGCCTCGCGACAAGCACCTGCACGAGTACACAGTGGAAGCCGCCCGGGAACACTCCGGGCGGCTTCTGCTGCGCCTGCAGGGCATCGACGGTCGCGAAGCCGCAGACGCGCTGCGCGGGGTGCTGTTCGTCGTCGACAGTGCCGACCTTCCGCCGTCCGACGATCCGGACGAGTTCTACGACCACGAACTCGAAGGGCTGACGGTGCGGATCGTCGCAGGTCGCCCCGACGGCGGAAACGAGGTCGGCACCGTCCGCGAGGTCCTGCACACGGCCGCCGGCGAACTGCTGTCGCTCCGGCCGACAGGCCAGGAACGTGGAGAGCTGCTCGTCCCGTTCGTCACCGAGATCGTTCCGACGGTGTCGGTGCGGGACGGCGTGATCGAGATCGATCCGCCCGACGGGCTCCTCGACCCCGATTTCGGGGAACCGCCGTCCAAGAAGAAGAAGTCGACCGAGGGGAAGCAGTAGTCCGTGCGGCTCGACGTCGTCACCATCTTCCCCGAATATCTCGAACCCCTGCGGGTCGCCCTGCTCGGCAAAGCAATCGACAAGGGGCTCATCTCCGTCGGTGTGCACAACCTGCGCGACTGGACGCACGACGTGCACAAGGCCGTCGACGATGCGCCCTACGGTGGCGGGCCGGGCATGGTCATGAAACCCACCGTGTGGGGACCGGCGCTCGACGACGTGCTCGCCGGACCCGATGGTGGAACCGACCCCGACGTGCTGCTCGTCGTCCCGACGCCCGCTGGTCGCCGCTTCGATCAGGCCACCGCACAACGCTGGTCGAAGGAGAAGCGGATCGTCTTCGCGTGCGGTCGCTACGAAGGAATCGACCAGCGCGTCTTCGACGATGCCGCGAGGCGCGTGCGCGTCGAGGAGGTGAGCATCGGCGACTACGTCCTCATCGGTGGGGAGGTCGCCGTTCTCGTCATGGTCGAGGCCGTCGTCCGGCTGCTACCCGGTGTGCTCGGCAATCAGCAGTCGCACCAGGAGGATTCGTTCTCCGACGGACTGCTCGAGGGCCCGAGCTACACCCGGCCTGCGGTGTGGCGCGACCTCGAGGTGCCGCCGGTGCTGTTGTCCGGCGACCACGGCAAGGTTGCTCGCTGGCGCCACGAGCAGTCGCTCGAACGCACCCGGGACCGACGACCCGATCTGCTGCCGTCCGACGACTGACGCCGCGCCGGACGGCCCTCAGGGCCGGTGCGCGCTTCCGAGCGTCGTCTCGACCGCCAGCGTGACGGTCTCGCGCGCGTGCTGCGCGCTCCCGTCGTCCGTCGCGTCGTACATCGCCGTGTCGGGCAGGAAACCGGTGTCGTAGAAGGGATCCGACTCGTCGTAGGTGACGGTCTCCCGTGCCGTGACCACGGCCACGTACCGGTGGTCGTCGCCGAAGAATCCGGTGGACAGGTGCAACCATTCACCGGCCAGGCAGCACATCCACCCCTGCTTGACACCCAGATCCGTGGAGTCGCCGAGACCCTCGGGAAGCCCGAAACGCTGGTCGTATCCGTCGACGCCGTCGTCGGTGAACTCCACCAGGTGGCCGACGATCCGGGCCGCACTCTCGTCACCGGAGGCGCTGTCGCCGAGCAGATCGTCGTACCAGGTCAGCAGGTCCGATGCCGTCGTGGTCGTGTTCCACCACCAGGACCCCGGATCCGGGGGAGTCGTGCCGGTCAGGTTGTGCCGCTCCACGACGTGCTCGACGATCTCGGGACCGCCGTAGGTCTCCCACAGCAGCGTGGCAGCGTTGTCGTCGGAGGAGCGCAGCATCGACCGGATCAGTTCGTGGTCCTCGTCGGCGAGCGTCGCCTCGCCCGTCACCTCGCGGTACAGGACTTCCTCGGCGATGAACAGCTTGACGGTCGAGGCGGTCTCGAAGGGTTCGTCCGTGCCGCCGAGCACGCGGGTCCCGGATTCGCGGTCGAGCACGGCGACGGTCAGGCGCGCTCCGCGGCTGTCGGCGAGTGCGACGGCCGCGTCGATCTGCCGGGGGAGCTCGGCCGTCGACAGCGTCACGGTCGGCTCGTCGGAATCGGTGTCCGCCACCGAGGCGAGACCGAGGGCTTCGTGCGGGAGGGGGTGGGTGTCCATCGAATCGCAGCCGGATACGGCCAGTGCGGTGGTCACGCACAGCATCATCGCGCCCGATCGTGCGCGTCCGCGCCCGTGCTTCATTTCCGGTTCCTGCATTCCATTGTGCTGTGGACGATAGCGCCGGTCCACCCGACAGCCTGCACGGACCCCGCGCGTGAGCGCGCACGGTCACAGGCGCGGGCGCCTACGCGGTCACAGGTGCGGGCGCCTACGCAGGCACAGGTGCGGGCGCCTACGCAGGCACAGGTGCGGGCGCCTACGCAGGCACAGGCGCGTGGCGAGGGCGGCAACTGTAGGGTCGTTCGACGTGACGACCGAACTCGACACCGTGAACCGGCGGATCGCCCAGGAACTCGACGTCCGCGAAGACCAGGTGGCCGCGGCCGTGGGACTGCTCGACGGCGGCGCGACCGTGCCGTTCGTCGCGCGTTACCGTAAGGAGGCGACCGGCGGTCTCGACGACGCCCAGCTGCGCACTCTCGAGGAACGTCTCCGCTACCTGCGCGAACTCGACGAGCGCCGCGTCGCGATCCTCGAATCGATCGAGGCGCAGGGCAAGCTCGACGACACGCTGCGCGGCCAGATCATGCTCGCCGACACCAAGGCGCGGCTCGAGGACATCTACCTGCCGTTCAAGCCGAAGCGGCGCACCAAGGCGCAGATCGCCCGCGAGGCCGGTCACGAGCCCGTCGCCGACGCGCTCATCGGCGACCCCACCACCGATCCTGCCGGGTACACCTCCGAGCAGCTCGATGGTGCGCGCGCCATCCTCGTCGAACGCTTCGCCGAGGATGCGGACCTCGTCGGCGAGCTCCGGGAGGCGATGTGGACGCGCGGCAAGGTGACCTCCACCGTGCGGTCCGGCAAGGAGAACGACGGCGCGAAGTTCTCCGACTACTTCGAGTTCTCGGAACCGTTCACCCAGCTGCCCTCGCACCGCATCCTCGCCCTCCTGCGCGGCGAGAAGGAGGAGGTGCTGTCGCTGTCGTTCGATCCCGAGATCGACGAGCGGGTGCCCGGCGAGCGCAGCTACTACGAGGGCCGGATCGCGACGCGCTTCGGCATCGCCGACCAGGGTCGCCCCGCCGACAAGTGGCTGCTCGACACCGTGCGGTGGGCGTGGCGTACCAAGCTGCAGATGTCGCTGTCGCTGGACATCAGGATGCGGCTGCGGCAGTCCGCCGAGAAGGATGCGGTCGACGTCTTCGCCGCCAATCTCAAGGACCTGCTGCTCGCCGCACCGGCCGGCACTCGCCCGACGATGGGTCTCGACCCCGGCTACCGCACCGGCACGAAGGTCGCGGTCGTCGACGCGACCGGCAAGGTCGTCGACCACACCACGATCTATCCGCATCAGCCCCACAACAAGCGTGACGAGGCCCTCGCGGTGCTCGCCGCCCTGGTCGCGCGGCACGGTGTCGAATTGATCGCCATCGGCAACGGCACGGCGTCGCGTGAGACCGACGCTCTCGCAGCCGATCTCGTGTCGCTGGCGAAGGTGCCCGGGCTGACGAAGATCGTGGTGTCCGAGGCGGGTGCCTCGGTCTACTCGGCCTCCGAGTACGCCACCAAGGAACTCCCGGACCTCGACGTGTCCATCCGCGGTGCGGTCTCCATCGCGCGCCGTCTGCAGGATCCGCTCGCCGAACTGGTGAAGATCGACCCGAAGTCGATCGGCGTCGGCCAGTACCAGCACGACGTGTCCGAGACGATGCTCGCGCGGTCGCTGGGCGCGGTCGTCGAGGACGCGGTGAACGCCGTCGGTGTCGATGTCAACACGGCGTCGGTCCCGCTGCTGTCGCGCGTCTCGGGTATCACCGGCTCGCTTGCGGAGAGCATCGTCGCCCACCGCGACCAGAACGGTCCGTTCCGGGCGCGCACCGCGCTCAAGGACGTCCCGCGACTCGGCCCGAAGGCCTTCGAGCAGTGCGCGGGCTTCCTACGGATCCCCAACGGTGACGACCCGCTCGACGCGTCCGCGGTGCACCCCGAGGCGTATCCGGTGGTGCGGCGTATCGTCGACCGGACGGGCAGCAGCGTCCGCGAACTGCTCGGCAACACCACGACCCTGCGGAAGCTGCGCGCGGACGAGTTCGCTGACGACCGTTTCGGTGTCCCCACCGTCACCGACATCATTTCCGAGCTCGAGAAGCCCGGCCGCGACCCGCGTCCCGAGTTCAGGACCGCGACCTTCGCCGCCGGTGTCGAGAAGGTCGCCGACCTGAAGCCCGGCATGGTCCTCGAGGGAGTGGTCACCAACGTCGCGGCGTTCGGTGCATTCGTCGACGTGGGCGTGCACCAGGACGGCCTCGTGCACGTCTCCGCCATGTCGCGCAGCTTCGTGAAGGATCCCCACGACGTCGTCCGGTCCGGCGAGGTCGTCAAGGTGAAGGTCCTCGAGGTCGACGTCGCGCGCCGGCGCATCGGTCTGACACTGCGACTCGACGACGAGATCCCCACCCCGGGCGCCGAGAAGTCCGGAGGTCATCCGCGCGGAGGTGCTCGTCGTCCCGGAGGCCAGGGCGGCGGTAACCAGGGCGGCGGTCGGGGCCGGAACGGCCAGGGCAATCGCGGACAGCAGGGCAATCGGGGGCAACAGGGCCGTGGCGGCGACCGTCGTTCGGCGCCGGCCGCCTCCGGATCGATGGCCGACGCTCTGCGACGCGCCGGTTTCGGTAACAACTGACGCGAATCACCGGGTCACTCCTGCAATGCTGTGGACATGAGATCCACGGTGGCCGGAGTGAGCCGGTGATGCTCGACTGGATGCGGCGCGAGATCGTCGATCAGGGGCGCCTCCCGCTGCTGTTCTTCCTGCTCGGTTTCGTGGCCGCGTTCGTCTTCATCCGGATCAGCGTGCGGTTGATCCGCGCGCAGGTGCGCTGGTGGCCCGGCAACATCACCCCCGGTGGTCAGCACGTGCACCACGTGGTGTTCGGTGTCGTGACGATGGTGATCGCCGGTGGGGGACTGATCGCGATCTCCGAGGACGCGAACCGCCTCGCCGCCTGCATCCTCGCAGCGGTCTTCGGCATCGGTGCCGCGCTGACCCTCGACGAGTTCGCGCTGATCTTCTACCTGAACGACGTGTACTGGGAAGAACAGGGACGGGTGTCCGTCGACGCCGTCTTCGTGGCGATCGCCGTGACCGGGATGTGGTTGCTCGGCCTGCGACCGTTCGAACTCGGGGACGCCACGAACTTCGAGGACAGCGGCGACTGGGCCGGACGAGCCGCGCTCGTCGTGGCCGTGCTCGTGAACCTTCTGCTCGCCGCGATCGTCCTGGCGAAAGGCAAGATCTGGACCGGCCTGGTGGGGTTGTTCATCATCCCGCTGCTGTGGGTCGGAGCGATCCGGCTCTCGCGGCCCGGTGCGCCCTGGGCTCGCTGGCGGTACGGCAAGCGGCCACGTCGTATGGCGCGCGCGCTCGAACGCGAACGTCGACTGCGACGTCCGGTGATCCGCGCCAAGATCTTCGTGCAGGATCTCGTCGCGGGCGCCCCGACGCTCGCGACCGTGCGGGGCAGTGTCGAGCACTCGCGCACCGCGACCGAGGCGGAACTGGACCGCCGCGTCAAACCGGCGCCACCGCCGATTTCATCGATCGATGCTCCGTCTGGCACAATGGACGGGTTGCCCCGTTCGGGCACGCCTACCTGACCTGGGCACGAACCGGTCGAGCCCGCCATACGGCGGTCGCCGCCAGGTTCCTCTGCTCGAGCGAACAAGAGGATGTAAAACCGATGAACACCCTGGACTTTCTGGACGCCAAGTCGCTGCGCGACGACATCCCGGACTTCCGTCCCGGCGACACTCTCGACGTGCACGTCAAGGTCATCGAGGGCAGCAAGGAGCGTGTGCAGGTCTTCAAGGGCGTCGTGATCCGGCGTCAGGGCGGCGGCATCCGCGAGACCTTCACCGTCCGCAAGGTTTCCTTCGGAGTGGGCGTGGAGCGCACCTTCCCGGTGCACAGCCCCAACCTCGCCAAGATCGACGTGCTGACCCGTGGCGACGTCCGTCGCGCGAAGCTCTACTACCTGCGTGAGCTGCGCGGCAAGGCTGCCAAGATCAAGGAGAAGCGCTGATCTTCGGCCGCTGACCAGCCCCTCGGGCTGCTCGGCACGGCTCTCGAGCCACCCGATACAGCATCCGACGACCCGGCCCGGACATACGTCCCGGCCGGGTCGTCGTCGTTCTGGATGGCGGTCTGTCTCTCGCCCGGCCGGTCGACGGTCGTCCTCGGCGGACCGCTGTACCGCAGACGCTAGTCTGTCGAGGTGGCAGATTCCCCGCACGATCCGGCTCGACCGGATGTGAACCGCAACGATGTTCGAGGTTCGGCTCGGAGCGATCGAGCCGACGGTGCACACCACCGGCGCGAGGACCCCGCGGCGAACGACACCGCCCCGGAGGCGAAGAAGCAGAAGTCGTTCTGGCGTGAACTGCCGATCCTGGTCGTCGTCGCACTGGCCCTGAGCTTCCTGCTGCAGACCTTCGTGGCGCGGGTCTACCTCATTCCCTCGGAGTCGATGGAGCCGACACTGCACGGCTGCCCGGGCTGCACCGGCGACCGCATCGTCGTCGAGAAGGTGGGTTACCGCTTCACCGACCCCCGCCCCGGTGACGTCATCGTCTTCGAGGGCCCCGACTCGTGGTCGGCCGGGTACGTCTCGACACGTTCCGACAACGTCGTCGTGCGGGGACTGCAGGAGATCGGTTCGCTCGTCGGCGTCGTGCCGCCCGACGAGAACGACCTCGTCAAGCGCGTGATCGCGACCGGAGGGCAGACGGTCGAATGCTGCGACGACCAGGGCCGTGTCCTCGTCGACGGTGTCCCGCTCGACGAGCCGTACGTGACCACGGACTTCCCGTTCACCCCGGGTGTCGTCACCTGCGAGACCGAGGTGCCCTCCGGGCGCTGCTTCGGGCCCGTCACCGTGCCCGAGGGCCACGTCTGGGTGATGGGTGACAACCGCAGCAACTCCGCCGACTCGCGTTACCACGTCGGGGACGAGCATCAGGGCTCGATCCCGCTGGACAATGTCATCGGTAAAGCCCGCTTCATCGTGCTGCCTCCCGGCCGATGGGGCCTGATCGATTCACCGGAGATCCTTCCCTCGTGACTGCTTGGCCACCTCGACCCGTGATCCGTCGCTCCTCGGGACTGCGCACCATGGAGTCCGCGCTCGCGCGGTGCGGTCTCGGTCCGGTCGCGGGGGTCGACGAAGCCGGCCGCGGTGCCTGCGCCGGGCCGCTGGTCGTCGCGGCCTGTGTGCTCGGCGACCGGCCGCACGCGTCGCTCGACCGGCTCGACGACTCGAAGAAGCTCACCGAACGAACCCGCGAGGAGCTGTACTCGGTGATCGTGAAACGCGCCCGGGCGTGGAGCGTGGTGGTGATCCCCGCGGAGGAGGTCGACGCGATCGGCGTCCACGTCGCCAACATCGAAGGCATGCGACGCGCGGTGGCGGGTCTGTCGACTCCGCCCGGTTACGTGCTCACCGACGGTTTCCGGGTCCCCGGACTGCCCGCACCGTCCCTGCCCGTGATCGGCGGCGACGCGGCCGCCGCATGCATCGCGGCGGCCAGCGTGCTCGCGAAGGTCACACGCGATCGGATGATGGTCGACCTCGACGGCGAGCTACCGGAGTACGGTTTCGCAGTACACAAGGGCTACAGCACTCCGACGCACATGGCGGCGTTGGCCGAGCACGGCCCGTCACCGCAGCACCGGCGGTCGTGGGCCAATGTGCGCTCCGTGTGCGGAGTGCCCGCAGTGCGACGTCGGTTGTTCGCCGACGACCCGGTTCGTCGCTCGTATGCAGACGACCCGGGGCGTCGATTGTTCACCGACGAGGCGGATGCGGGATGATTGCAGGACACACCAGACTGGGAGGACACCGAGACCGATGAGTGCCGAGGATCTCGAGAAGTACGAAACCGAGATGGAACTCTCGCTGTACAGGGAGTACCGGGACATCGTCGGTCAGTTCGCGTACGTCGTGGAGACCGAGCGCCGGTTCTACCTGGCGAACGCGGTCGAGTTGCTGCCGCACAACGCCAACGGCGAGGTGTACTTCGAGGTGCGCATGTCCGACGCCTGGGTGTGGGACATGTACCGTCCCGCACGCTTCGTCAAGCATGTCCGTGTCATCACGTTCAAGGACGTCAACATCGAAGAGCTCGACAAGCCCGAACTGAGACTGCCCGACAAGCTGGGCTGACGTCCTCGGGGACGATCCTGCGCGCAGCGGCCGCATCCTAACCGGGGCGCCGAGACCGAGCCCTTCGCCGCGGCTCGTCGCCCTCGGTTGTGCACAGGCACCGCACTCATCCACAGATCCCCCGATCTCCGTGCTCGGACCCCGATTCCACGTGCCTCGGTCCTCCACAGTGGGCGCATGCAGGGGACGAATCGGACATCACACAATCGGGATCTGGGCGCGCTAGGCGAAGACCTCGCCGCGGACTACCTCGAGTCGACCGGCATGGTCGTGCTCGCCCGGAACTGGCGCAGTCGATACGGCGAACTCGATCTCATCGCACAGGACGGCGCGGCCGTCGTCTTCGTCGAGGTCAAGACCCGCACAGGCACCGGATACGGCACCCCCGCCGAAGCGGTGACGCCCGCGAAGGCCGAACGCATCCGTCGCCTCGCCGGGCAGTGGTTGTCCGAACAGACGCGCCGCTGGTCGCACATCCGCGTCGATGTGGTCACCGTCCTGCTCGCGCGGGGGCACGCTCCGGAGATCACCCACCGCAAGCAGGTCCTCTGATGGCGCTCGGACGCGCGTGGTCGGTCGCGGTCTCCGGGATCGACGGGCAGGTCGTCGAGATCGAAGCCGACATCGGGCGAGGTCTGCCGGGTGTGACGATGGTCGGGCTGCCCGACACCGCGCTCCAGGAGTCGCGCGATCGGGTGCGCGCCGCCGTGTCGAATTCCGGTGCCAAGTGGCCGGATTCGAAGGTCGTGCTCGCACTGTCTCCGGCCACGCTGCCGAAGGTCGGCAGTGTCTACGACCTCGGGTTGGCGTGCGCGGTCCTCGACGCGGCGGATGTCGTGCCGACCGAGGCAGTCTCCCGGACGGTGCTGCTCGGCGAACTCGCGCTCGACGGGCGCGTCCGTCCGGTGCGCGGTGTGCTGCCCGCCGTGCTCACGGCGAAGAAGCACGGCTGGTCGCGCGTGGTGGTGCCCACCGCGACGATGACCGAGGCGGCGCTCGTCGACGGCATCGACGTCTACGGCGCCGAAACGCTGCGCGAGTTGGTGATCTGGCTGCAGGGCGACGGTCCGCTCGAACGGCCCGATCCGCGTGCGCTGCCACCACGGGCGGTGCGGGGTGATCTCAGCGAAGTGGTCGGTCAGCACGAAGCGCGTCGCGCGATCGAGGTCGCTGCGGCCGGCGCGCACCACCTGATGCTGACCGGTCCGCCGGGGATCGGGAAAACGATGCTTGCACAGCGACTTCCGGGGATTCTGCCGGACCTGAGCGAGAATCATGCCCTCGAGGTGACGGCCATCCACTCGGTGGCGGGCACCCTCACCAGCGACCGGCCGCTCGTGACGGAACCACCTTTCATCGCGCCCCATCACACGGCGTCGGTGAGTTCGCTGATCGGAGGCGGCACCGGCATGGCGAAACCCGGCGCGGTGAGCCGGGCGCACCGCGGCGTGCTGTTCCTCGACGAGGTCGCCGAGATGGGGACGAAGACACTCGAAGCGCTGCGTACACCGCTCGAGGACGGGGAGGTACGCATCGCCCGGCGCGACGGTGTCGCGCGATATCCGGCTCGGTTCCAGCTGATCCTCGCCGCCAACCCCTGCCCGTGCGCACCGCCACGCGACGCCGACTGCGTGTGCGCGCCGACCGCACGTCGCCGTTATCTGGGGCGACTGTCGGGCCCGCTCCTCGATCGCGTCGACCTGCGGGTCCGGATGCAGGCCGTCGCGACGAGCGCATTGATGGGGGAGACGGGCGAGAGCACCGACGACGTGCGGGCGCGTGTCGCCCGGGCGAGAGTCGCGGCACGCGAGCGGTGGGCCGATCACGGCTGGGCTACCAACGCCGAGGTGCCCGGACCGGCCCTCCGGCAGAAGTTCCGGCTTCCGCGGGCCGCGCTCGAACCCGTCGAATGGGCGCTGCGTAAGGGCGCTATCACCGCGCGAGGAGCGGATCGCGCACTTCGGGTCGCGTGGACGCTGAGCGACCTCGACGGTTCCGATTCGCCGTCGGCGACGCACGTCGCTGCCGCCCTCGACTTCCGGGATCGGGGTGTCGCATGAGCGGACACGACGATGAACGGCGCCTGGCCTGGGCCTATCTGTCGACCGTCACGCAGGGCGCGTCGCGATCGTTGTCGGCGGCGGTCGAGGCCGCGGGTGTGCTCGAGGTGGCGGCCGCCATCCGGTCGGGCTCGGGCCTCGGCGAACTCTCGTCGCGGTACTCGGTGCGGGCGCACCTCGACACCGCGGCACGGGATCTCGACCGTCTGGGTCGGGCCGGAGGTCGACTGGTGACGCCCGACGACGACGAATGGCCCGCATGGCAGATGCTCGGCTTCGGCACCCTCGACACCGCGACCGACGCCGAGGGGCCGCCCCTCGCACTGTGGGTGTGGGGGAGCCGGCGGATCGACGACCTCGCCGAACGCGCGATCGGCATCGTCGGGACCCGTGCCGCGAGCGGTTACGGAGAGCACGTCACCGCCGAGATCGCCGGGGATCTCGCCGCCGACGGGTGGACGGTCGTGTCCGGTGCGGCCTTCGGCGTCGACGCTGCCGCACACCGCGCGGCGCTCGGGGTGGGCGGCACCACGGTCGCGATCCTGGCCTGTGGGGTCGATCGGGCGTACCCGGCGGCGCACACGACCATGCTGCGCCGGATCTCCGAGTCGGGCCTGGTGGTCAGCGAATATCCGCCGGGTACGACCCCTGCGCGGTACCGGTTCCTCGCCCGCAATCGGCTGATCGCGGCGTTGTCCGCCGGCACGGTCGTCGTCGAGGCGGGTTGGCGCAGCGGGGCGCGCAACACCGCGGCTTGGGCGCGACGACTCGGCCGGCCGGTCATGGCGGTCCCCGGACCGGTGACCTCGGCGGCATCGCAGGGCTGTCACCGCATGATCAGGGAAGGCGAGGCCCGTCTGGTGGGTGCGGCGCGCGACATCGTCGAGGAGTGCGGTCCGCTCCTGGCCTGCGGGGACGACGACCGTGACGGCCTGTTCCGCCGCGACCTGGACGGACTGTCGGGTGACATGGCTCTGGTCTACGAGGCACTTCCGGCATCGGAGGTCTGCGATCCGGCGACGGTGGCCGAGTCGGCGGGACTGCCGATCGAGCGGGTGCGGGCTGCGCTTCCCCTGCTCGAACTCGACGGCCTGGTGGTGGCGACGGACGGAGGGTGGCAGCGGACATGACCCTGGATCGATGCCAGGGTCTACGCGCGGTCGGGAGGGGCGCCGAACATGCGGTTGCGCAGGCTGTCGTAGATGGGCGGGACCCGCGTGGAGGATGCCACGACGACGGCGCAGATCGTCGCGGCGAGCATCGGGACCGTCACCCCCGTCACCGCGGTCATCTCCACGACGAGGACGACTCCGGTGATCGGCGCCCGCACCGACGCGCCGAAGAGGGCGGCCATCCCTGCGATCGCCATCGGTACGGCGAGGGACGACCCGATCCCGGGGACGATCACGGCGCAGATCCCGGCGCACAACAGTCCCCAGAGAGCACCCAGTGCCAGGAGGGGCGCGAACAATCCGCCCGGTGTCCCGGCCGCATACGACAGCGGTCCCGCGACGAACCGCAGCAGGACGTACCAGGCGACCACCGGCAGTGCGAGGGCGCCACCGCCCACCACGTGCTGGACGAGGGAGTCGCCGCCACCGCCGGCCCACGGTGCGACCACCGACAACAACCCGACGAGTCCGCCGATGATCGCGGCCTTCGTCACCGGCGAGAGCGAGCGGATCGACTCCACCACGCTCAGCGATCCCAGGACCATCCGGTTGTAGGCCGCGCCGAGCAATCCGGTGAGCAGACCGAACACCACGAAGACGGGCAGCAGGACGATGGACGGGGGAGCGATGGGGTCCACGGTGAAGTCTGGGGTGTCGCCGACGATCGTCCGCGAACACGCCACCGCGGCGGCCACCGACAGGACGACGGGCACGACGGTGCGGAAACGGAAGCTGCCGGTGACCTCCTCGAAGACGAACAGCGCACCACCGATCGGGGCGTTGAACGCGACCGCAAGTCCGGCACCGGAGACCGAGGTCTGCAGCAGACGTTCGTGTTCGGGGTGCCGGGAGCGGCGTGCGGTCTCGGCGCCCACCGCGGCACCCATGTGCACGATCGGACCCTCCCGCCCCAGGACGAGGCCCGACCCGATCGACAGGAGTGCCCCGACGAATCTGGAGGGCAGCACCGACAGGGGTGGTGGCGCGGCCTGCCCGCGGTCGACGGCCTCGACGTGCTGGATCCCGCTACCCGAGGCGAGGGGGACCACCCGGACGATCAGCGCCGCGAGCAGTGCGCCGAGGATCGTGATCCCCACCGGCACGAGCCATCCCGGACCGGGGAGTTCGTGCGCCCACTCCACGGTGTGGATCCGCCATCGTTCGAGCCGTTCCAGGCACCAGCGGAAGGCTCCGCCGACGACACCGATGACGGTGCCGGCCACGATCGCCAGCACACAGATCGTCGCGAGTTCGCGGGCGGGTACGGAAGGTTCCCGCTCGTTCTCGATGTCCACCCGGCGCCCTCCGACCTGCTGCCGACGCGCCGATCGGCTCGGCAGTGCCGGAGACGGTCGCGCGAAGGAGTCGTGACCGTATGCTCACAGACTTCGCGCCGTTCCGCCGGACACGCGAGGGGTGAATTCGGAGGATTACCGTGCTCGCCTGCGAAATCGGTGTCTTGCGAAGGGGCCCGAGTGTCGACTACTCGTCGGAGGGCTCGACCGTCGGCGCGTCCTCGACGTACCAGGCGCGGTCCTCGCGGTCCCACTTCACGGTACCGCGGTGGGCCTTGCGGAACTCCTTGAGGACAGCGCGGTCGATGGACGGGTGGCCGTTGTCGTTCACGTAGATCCACTCGGAGCCGAACTTGGCCTCGATCGCGTCGACCATGTCGGTCTGGGTGACCCTGCGTTCGGTGGTGATGATGTCGGTCATCCAGGTGGCGATGTCGGCCGCGGTGGTGCTCATGTTCTCGAGCCTAGAGCCTCGCCGATCGTGACCTCCCCGCCGCACCCCGCGACAGAGTACGGTGACGCGATAATAGGTAACCCTAATAGGAGGTTCGGTGGCACGGAAAGCGCCCATGGGGACGACACTCACGGTCCTGCGGACCGAGACGATCGGCGAGCACTTCGTCCGCGTCGTACTCGGCGGAGACGGCTTCGGCGGGTTCCAGGCCCGCGCGGAGACCGACAGCTACGTGAAAATCGAGCTGCCTGCGGGGAACGACACGGTCGTCCGCACCTATACGGTCCGGCGCGTGGACGCGGACGCCCGGGAGATCTGGATCGACTTCGTCGTGCACGGCGACGAGGGTGTCGCGGGGCCGTGGGCTCGCTCGGTACAGCCGGGCACGCAGGTCGTGGTGCGGGGACCCGGGGCGGGATACCGGCCCGATCGCTCCGCCGACTTCCATCTGCTCGCCGGCGACGAGACCGCGATCCCCGCAATCGCGGCCGCGCTCGAGGACTTGCCCGCCGACGCGCGGGGCGCGGTCTTCCTGGAGGTCATCGGGCCCGGCGACGAGCTGAAGCTCGACGCCCCGGCGGGTGTGGACGTCACCTGGCTCCATCGCGGTGTCGCGGCCGGAGACGCCGGTGCCGACCTGATCGACGGCAACTCACCCCTCGTCGCTGCGGTGAAGGCCCTGCCCTGGCCGGACGGTGACGTGCAAGTCTTCGTGCACGGAGAGGCCGAGGCCGTCATGAAGCACATCCGGCCGTACCTGCGGAAGGAGCGGGCCGTACCGCCGGCGCGCGCGTCGATCTCGGGTTACTGGCGTCGTGGACGCACCGAGGAGGGCTTCCGCGTGTGGAAGAGCGAACTGGCGGCCGTCGAGAGCAATTGACGGCCGGTCGTTCACGTCAGCTCGCGGACTCGCGCGCCGGCACCGCGGCGGAGTCACGTGCCAGCACCGCGGCGGAGGTGAGCGCCAGTCCCGAGCAGACCACGATGGCGACGGCCATCGGGATACCGGTGCCTTCGCCGCCGAGCCCGACGAGCGGGGAGACCACGGCAGCGAGACCGAACTGGGAGGCGCCGATCACGGCGGAGCCCGTACCGGCCGCCTTCGGGACCTGCGACTGGGCCAACGCGGTGGCGTTGCCCAATGTCAGACCCATCATGCTGATCGCGACGAACAGCAGCGGCAGGATCAGCGCCGCGACGTAGCCGACGACGACCATCGTCAGCAACAGCAGCGCACCTGCCGTGAACATGGTGGTCACACCGAAGAGCAGCAGTGTCCGCACCTCGAACCGGCCGATGAGGCGGGTGTTGACGGCGTTTGCCAGCACGAGACCGGCCGAGTTCACGGCGAAGACCAGAGAGAACTGTCCGGGGCTCAGGCCGAGGATGTTCTGGGTGACGAAGGGTGAGGCCGAGATGTACGAGAACATCGCGCCGAATCCCAGGGCCATGGCGGCGGCGTAACCGACGAAGCGTCGTTGCCGGAGGACGTATCCGAAGTTGCCGGCCATCGTCTTCAGACCGCCGGCGTGTCGCTTCTCCGGCGGCAGGGTCTCTGGGACGAACGCGAAGGCGCCGACGGCCATCAGGACGGCCAGGCCGGTGAGCACCCAGAAGATGCCGCGCCATCCGATCGGTCCCAGCAGCACGCCACCGAGCAGAGGAGCGGCGACGGGCGCGATGCCACCGATGATCATCATCAGGCTGAACAGCTTGGCGGCCTGATTGCCTCGCGCCCGGTCGGCGATGACCGCCCGGGCGAGGACGATGCCGGTGCCGCCGCTGAAGCCCTGGATCAGACGCGCAGCGATCAGGATCTCGACGGTGGGCGCCATCGCGCAGATCGCGCTGCTCACCGCCAGGACGATCGTGCCGGCGAGGATCAGCCGTCGCCGGCCCCAGCCGTCCGACAGGGGACCCACGAGCAGCTGGCCGAGCCCGAGACCCGCCATGAACGTCGTGAGCGTGAGCTGGACGCCGACGGTCGAACTGTCCAGGCTCTCCGCCATGACGGGAAGTCCCGGGAGGTACATGTCCGTGGCGAGCGGCGCGATCGCCGACAGCAACGCCAGTGCGCACAACATCGGTACCGGGATCGTTTTGTTCACGAAAGCACCTTAGTCGGCGCGGGTCGTTGCACCCGAGCCGGTCGTGCCGCACGGTAGACCCATGCGAGGCAACGAATCCGACATGCTTCCGGCGACGCTGGACGTACACCTGGGGGACTTCGTCGATCACCTCCGCCTCGAAGACAACCGCTCGGAGCACACGATCCGCGCGTATCGCACCGACATCCGCTCGCTGTTGCAGCACCTCGCCGACCGGAATCCCGATGCGCGCATCACCGACCTCGATCTCGATGTGCTGAGGTCCTGGCTCGCCGGGATGGTGGCGGCGGGGGCGGCCCGCACCACGCTCGCGCGGCGTACCTCGTCGGCACGCGTCTTCACGGCATGGCTCGTGCGCACCCGGCGACTCGACGCCGATCCGGCGAAGCGTCTCGTCTCACCGCGTCCGCACCGCTCACTGCCCGCGGTGCTCCGCGACGACCAGGCGCTGGAGATCATGGAGGCCGCGAAATCCGGTGCGCGCGAACTCGATCCCATCGCCCTCCGTGATCGGGTGATCGTCGAGCTGCTGTATGCGACCGGAATTCGGGTCGGGGAGCTGTGCGCGGTCGACATCGACGACGTCGACGCCGAGCGGCGGGTCGTCCGGGTCCTCGGCAAGGGCGACAAAGAACGGATCGTCCCCTACGGGACCCCCGCGGCCGAGGCGCTCGACGCGTGGTTGCGTCACGGACGCCCGCATCTCGCACGCCCGTCGTCGGGTGCGGCGTTGCTGCTGGGCAAGCGCGGTGGTCGGATCGACCAGCGGCAGGTCCGGTCGGTGGTGCACGAGGCGGTCTCGTCGGTGCCGGGCGCACCCGACCTCGCGCCGCACGGTCTGCGGCACAGTGCGGCGACGCACCTGCTCGAAGGGGGAGCGGACCTGCGCGTGGTCCAGGAGGTGCTGGGCCATACGAGTCTGGCCACCACGCAGCTCTACACCCACGTCTCGGTGGCGCGCCTGCGTGCCGCGCACGATCAGGCCCATCCTCGCGCCTGATCGGCCTGCCCGAGAAGCCGTCCCGGTTTGATAGCGTGCGCCGGCACCATCGAATCGGGGGAACAGATGAGACGCAACGACCCGGGTCCTGCCGTGCCCGCCTGGCTGCAGGATCCACCGGAATCCGGAACCGAACACGCGAGACGCGGTCTCCGCCGCGCGGCCAGGGGTACCGAGACGCCCGGCCCATCCACTTCGTCCGGCGACGGTGCGACTCCACCCGCCCCCTCCGCTCCGCTCGGGATGACGGCCTCCGTGCCTCTCGGCATGGCGTTGCGGCCCCGGATGAGTACGGACGACGACCCGGAGCCGCAGGCGACCGTGCCGGTAGTGCCGGAGGCGACGGTGCCGGTAGTGCCGCAGGCGACGGTGCCGGAAGTGCCGCCCGAGCCCGAGCCTGCCTCCGCCACCGCGGATCCGGTGCCCGCAGTCGCGGAGGCGAAGCCCGACACGGTGGCACCTGCACCCGAGCCGGAGGTGGCGAGCCCGGAGGTTTCGGAGGTCGCGCCCGGTCCGGGCGATCCCGAGTCCGCAGCGGTCCCGGCCCCGCTGCCGGCGCGAACGGACGCTGTGGTCGACGATCTGCCGGTCGACGACCTGCAGCACGAGGCACAGCGGTTCGACGATCGGCCGTCCAACGTCGACCTCGCGTCGGGAGTGCTCGTCCGCAGGTCACGACGTTCGACGCGGCGATGGCGAGAACGGGTCGACCGGCTGACCGGTGGCAGGCTCGAGGGCGGAGGCAGTGAACGCCGCGAGGATCTCGTCGCCCGGATCCGCCAGCCGATCCCGGGCGACTACCGCATCGCGGTGCTGTCCCTGAAGGGCGGGGTGGGCAAGACCACCACGACCGTCGGACTGGGGTCGACGTTCGCGTCGCTGCGCGGCGACTGCGTCATCGCCGTCGACGCGAATCCGGACTTCGGCACCCTCGGGCAGAGGATCCCGCAGCAGACCACCTCGACCGTGCGGGACCTGCTCGCGAAGGCGTCGGGCATCCGCCGGTACTCGGACGTGCGCGCCCACACCTCGCAGGCGCCGAGCCGACTCGAAGTGCTTGCGAGCGAACGCGATCCCGCTGCCTCGGAAGCGTTCAGCGAGGAGGACTACCGCCGCGTCGTCGCAATCCTGCAGG
Organism: Rhodococcus sp. PD04; assembly: GCF_035918275.1. Lineage (NCBI taxonomy): Bacteria > Bacillati > Actinomycetota > Actinomycetes > Mycobacteriales > Nocardiaceae > Rhodococcus > Rhodococcus sp. PD04. The sequence continues at coordinate 2,088,384 of NZ_CP142143.1, forward strand.
TCTACTACAACGTGATCCTCACCGACTGCGGGACCGGGATCATGCACTCGGTCATGCGTGGCGTACTGGACCTGGCGAACACCCTCGTGCTCGTCGCGTCGCCGGCGGTCGATGCGGCGCGCAGTGCGGCGGCGACCCTCGACTGGCTGCAGGCTCACGGTTACTCCGACCTGGTCGAACGTACGGTCGTGGTGATCAGCTCGCCGCGCCCGGGTGCGGCGAGTATCGACATGGACGCGCTGACCGCGCACTTCCTGGCGCGGTGCCGCGCGGTGAAGGTGCTGCCCTTCGACGAGCATCTCGCCGAGGGAGCCGAGATCGATCTCGAACGGCTCCGCCCCGCGACCCGCACGGCGTTCGTCGAACTCGCCGCGATGGTCGCCGACGACTTCCCCGCACTGTCGGGTCGGCACGCGGTGCACTAGCCGGGGCGCCGGGCGTCACACCGGCAGCAGGCGGATCACCGGGCGCTCCACGAGGGGGAGGGGATCGAGATAGTCGTCGCGGCCGCGGCGCAGTCCCCAGTGCAGACATGCGGAGGACGCGCAGCCTTCGTGGCCCGCGACGACGGTGCCGATGGGATCACCTCTCGTCACCCGGCGGCCCGCGGCGACCGACGCCTCGACCGGTTCGTAGGTGGTGCGCAGCCCGCCCTCGTGATCGACGGAGACCACGGGTTTCCCGGCCACGACACCGGCGAACGCGATGACGCCGTCACCGGCGGCCACGACGGTCTGTCCTGCTCGTGCGTCGAGATCGACTCCGCGGTGACCGGGGAGCCAGTTCTGCTCGGGTGGGTCGAACTGCCGGCTCACGGCCGGCCGGGGATCGAGTGGCCATACGAACCGTCCGGTGTCGGCCGATCCGGTTCCCGGGACGACGGCGAGCACGACGAACGCGGCGATCACAACGGCGATCGTCCGGAAGGGCGCGGCGAGAAGCATGCCCGTCAGCCTCGTGAATCGGACTCCCGCGCACCAGGCGTCGACGCGATCTGTGGACTAGCCCGGATCCATCCACAGGACCGGTGACTCCCGGTTAGGGATCCGCGCCCGCTCCGCGTACACTTGTCGGGCGGTCTGTATACGCAGATCGACTTCGCGCGTCCGCGCATCGATGCCGACCCGTTTCTCCGGGCCGCATCGGAAATGGCCGTCGGCCGGTCCCGCAAGGGTTCGACGGGCATGTGGACGCCAGGGCGGGGATCGGAAGATCCACCGCGGAAACCGACACGAAAGAGAGAAACAGGCATGCCTGTTGTGACTATGCGGCAGCTGCTCGACAGCGGCGCCCACTTCGGACACCAGACCCGTCGCTGGAATCCGAAGATGAAGCGGTTCATCTTCACCGACCGCAACGGCATCTACATCATCGACCTGCAGCAGACCCTGACGTACATCGACAAGGCGTACGAGTTCGTCAAGGAGACCGTCGCTCACGGTGGAACCGTGCTGTTCGTCGGCACCAAGAAGCAGGCTCAGGAATCCATCGCCGAAGAGGCCACCCGCGTGGGCATGCCCTACGTGAACCAGCGCTGGCTCGGCGGCATGCTCACCAACTTCTCGACCGTCCACAAGCGCCTGCAGCGCCTGAAGGAGCTCGAGTCGATGGAGCAGACCGGCGGCTTCGAGGGACGCACCAAGAAGGAAATCCTCATGCTCACGCGTGAGAAGAACAAGCTGGAGCGCACCCTCGGCGGCATCCGCGACATGGCGAAGGTTCCGTCGGCGATCTGGGTCGTCGACACCAACAAGGAGCACATCGCCGTCGGTGAGGCCCGCAAGCTGAACATCCCGGTCATCGCGATCCTCGACACCAACTGCGATCCGGACCTCGTCGACTACCCGATCCCGGGTAACGACGACGCGATCCGTTCCGCGGCGCTGCTGACCAAGGTCGTCGCTTCCGCCGTCGCCGAGGGCCTGCAGGCCCGCGCCGGCAAGAGCAGCGACGCCGAGGCCAAGCCCGAGGCCGGTGCCGAGCCTCTCGCCGAGTGGGAGCAGGAGCTGCTCTCGCAGGCCACCCCCGCCGCCGACGCCGAGGCGCCCGCAGCGGACGCAGCCCCCGCAGCAGACGCGGCCCCCGAGGCCTGATTCGTTGCCCGGCCCCGACCTTCCGATCGAGAGATCCTGGTCGGGGCCGTCGCATCGCGGCCCGAGCCCATCCGCGCGGTAGGGCCGCCCCAGAGACTTTTCCACCACAGACACAGGAGGCTCGCTTCCATGGCGAACTACACCGCCGCCGACGTCAAGCGTCTTCGTGAGCTCACCGGCTCCGGAATGCTGGACTGCAAGAACGCGCTCGCCGACAACGACGGCGACTTCGACAAGGCCGTCGAGCAGCTGCGCATCAAGGGTGCCAAGGACGTGGGCAAGCGCGCCGAGCGCTCCACCGCCGAGGGCCTCGTCGTGGCCAAGGACGGCGTGCTCGTCGAGCTGAACTCCGAGACCGACTTCGTCGCCAAGAACGACGAGTTCCAGGCTCTCGCCGACAAGGTCGTCACCGCTGCCGCGCAGGCCCGCGCGAACGACGTCGAGGCGCTCAAGGCCGTCGAGATCGACGGTAAGACCGTCGACGCCCTCGTCCAGGAGCTGTCTGCGAAGATCGGCGAGAAGCTCGAGCTGCGTCGCGTCGCTGCTTTCGACGGCCAGACCGCCGTCTACCTGCACAAGCGTGCTTCCGACCTGCCGCCGTCGGTCGGCGTGCTCGTCGAGTACACCGGTGAGGGCGACGCCGCTGCCGAGGCCGCTCGCGGTGCCGCGATGCAGATCGCCGCTCTGAAGGCCAAGTACGTCAGCCGTGACGAGGTGCCCGAGGACATCGTCGCCAACGAGCGGCGTATCGCCGAGGAGACCGCCAAGGCCGAGGGCAAGCCGGAGCAGGCTCTGCCGAAGATCGTCGAAGGCCGCGTCAACGGCTACTTCAAGGACGTCGTCCTGCTCGAGCAGGCGTCCGTGACGGACTCGAAGAAGACCGTCAAGGCGATCCTCGACGAGGCCGGCGCGACCGTCGCCCGCTTCGTGCGTTTCGAGGTCGGCGCCAGCTAGTTCTTCCACTCCACGACCCCGTCGGTTCACAACCGGCGGGGTCGAGGTGTGTCGGGCCACGCCGCCTCGGGGCCCGGAGGCATCCGCGCGTGCTGCGCGGTGACAGGTGTGGCGTGTCGATCCGCCCGATCTCGGTTCCCTCGAGCGGATGAGGCAGGATGATAAGGGCCGATTCATGCGCAACCAGAGGAGAGTCATGTCCGACCACGCCCACGATCGGCCCGGATTCCGCCGGGTACTGCTCAAGCTCGGTGGCGAGATGTTCGGCGGCGGCAAGGTCGGACTCGACCCGGACGTGGTGACCACGGTGGCCCAGCAGATCGCGGAGGTCGTGCGCGGTGGCGCCGAGGTCGCGGTCGTGATCGGTGGCGGCAACTTCTTCCGCGGCGCCGAACTCCAGCAGCGCGGTCTCGAACGCGCACGGTCCGATTACATGGGCATGCTCGGAACGGTCATGAACTCCCTTGCGCTGCAGGACTTCCTGGAGAAGGAAGGCATCGACACCCGCGTGCAGACCGCCATCACGATGGGACAGGTCGCCGAGCCCTACCTGCCGCTGCGTGCGCGCCGCCACCTCGAGAAGGGGCGCGTGGTCATCTTCGGTGCGGGCATGGGTATGCCGTACTTTTCCACCGACACCACCGCTGCGCAGCGCGCCCTCGAGATCGGCGCCGAGGTCGTCCTCATGGCGAAGGCCGTCGACGGGGTCTACTCCGACGACCCCCGCACGAACCCGGATGCGGAGCTGTTCGAGGAGATCACCCACCGCGAGGTCATCGAGCAGGGCCTCAAGGTCGCCGACGCGACCGCCTTCAGCCTGTGCATGGACAACGCCATGCCGATCATGGTCTTCAATCTGCTGACCAAGGGCAATATCGCCCGAGCCATCGCCGGTGAGAAGATCGGAACACTCGTACGGTCATGAACGGACAACGGAACATGGAGGAACTGCCGTGATCGATGAAGCCCTCTTCGAAGCCGAAGAGAAGATGGAGAAGGCCGTCACGGTGGCCCGGGACGATCTGGGTGGCATTCGGACCGGTCGCGCGAACCCGGGCATGTTCAACCGCATCGTCGTCGACTACTACGGGGCTCCCACGCCGATCACGCAGATCGCCAGCATCAATGTTCCCGAGGCGCGCATGGTCATCGTCAAGCCGTACGAGGCCTCGCAGCTGAACGCGATCGAGACCGCGATCCGCAACTCCGATCTCGGCGTCAACCCCACCAACGACGGCAACATCATCCGCATCTCGGTCCCGCAGCTCACCGAGGAGCGTCGTCGCGAACTCGTCAAGCAGGCCAAGGCCAAGGGTGAGGACGCGAAGGTCGCGGTGCGCAACGTCCGCCGCAAGGCGATGGAGGAACTCGGCCGTATCCAGAAGGACGGCGAGGCCGGCGAGGACGATGTGAACCGCGCCGAGAAGGAACTCGACAAGACGACCGCGAAGTACGTCGGTCAGATCGACGAGTTGATCAAGCACAAGGAAGCCGAACTGATGGAGGTCTGACGGTGGGTCGAGCCGACGGGTCCTCCGACCCGCAGCTTCCACTCGGTGCCGGAGCCGACTCCGGTGCCACCCCTGCAGACCCGACGCCGGCCCCCGACCCCGCGTCGGAGCCGGTGAAGAAACCGTCACGGGCCGGACGCGACCTGCCGGCCGCCTTCGCGGTCGGCGGTGGTCTGGGCGCGCTCGTCATCGGGATCCTGCTGTTCGCCCCGAAGGCGTGGCTCGCCGTGGTCGCAATCGCCATCGGTATCGCGACCTGGGAGGTCACCAAGCGTCTGCGCGAAGCCGACGTGCTCGTCCCCAGAGTGCCGTTGCTGGTCGGCGGGCAGGCGATGATCTGGCTCGGGTGGCCGTACGGCACGACGGGTGTGCTCGGTGCGTTCGCGGGCACGGTCGTCGTGACGATGCTGTGGCGCCTGTTCGGACGCGGCCTCGGCGCGCAGCCGCGCAACTACCTGCGGGATACCGCGGTCGCGGTCTTCGTCGCGGCCTGGTTGCCGTTGCTGGCGTCGTTCGCGACCCTCATGGTCCTCGAGGACCAGGGTGCCCAGCGGGTGTTCTGCCTGATGATCGTGTGCGTGGCGTCGGACATCGGCGGCTATGCATCCGGGGTGCTGTTCGGCAAGCACCCGATGGTGCCGGCGATCAGCCCGAAGAAGTCGTGGGAAGGCTTCGCCGGGTCGGCGGTGGCGTGCATCGCTGCCGGTGTGCTCACCGTGATGTTCCTGCTCGACGGTCCGTGGTGGGCAGGTGCGTTGCTCGGCGCGGTGCTCGTGGTGACGGCGACGGCCGGCGATCTCATCGAGTCGCAGGTCAAGCGCGACCTCGGCATCAAGGACATGGGCACCTTGTTGCCCGGACACGGCGGCATCATGGACCGGCTCGACTCGATCCTGCCGTCGGCCTTCGTCACCTGGCTGATCCTCACGGCCTTCGTGTAGTCGCCCGATGGTGCGTTCGTCGAAGCTCCGTACACCGAAGCCCGGTACACCGAAATCGGGGAGCGGTGTGATCGCCAGCCCCAACATCTGGCACTGGCCCGAGGTGTACGAGGAGGAGAACCGCGCGCAGGACCCCCGCGGCGCCGTGTACGCGGCGCTGCGGGAGGCCGCGGACTGGACCGGCCGCGACGTCGTCGACGTCGGGTGCGGTTCGGGCTTCCACCTTCCGATGTTCGCGGCCGACGCTCGCACGGTGACCGGGATCGAACCGCATCCACCGCTGGTCGCCGCGGCCCGCATCCGCGTGGACGGTCTTCCGTCGGTCACCGTGACGGAAGGCTCCGCTGCGGACATACCGCTTCCCGACGCCTCGGTCGATCTCGTCCACGCCCGCACCGCCTACTTCTTCGGTCCCGGATGCGGCGCCGGGATCCTCGAGGCGATGCGGGTGCTGCGTCCCGGCGGGGCGCTCGCCGTCGTCGATCTCGACGCCACCGCCCATCCCTACGGCGATTGGATGTGCGACGACCTGCCGCATTACGACCCGGCGACGGTCGAGGCGTTCTTCGAGGCGCAGGGATTCGATCTGCGCCGCATCGACACGCTGTGGGAGTTCCCCGACCGCGCGACCCTCGAACGGGTGCTCGGCATCGAGTTCGCACCGCGCGTCGCGGCCCGAGCGATCCGGGAGACACCCGGCACGACGCTCACCGTGCGCTACCGGCTGCACGTGCGCCGCAGACCCGCCGGCCTTGAACTGAGCTGAGACCGGTCAGCGCGACCGGCCGATACCGAACATCCGCGCCAGCTCGGTGATCTTCTTCGCCTTCGCGAGATTCGGCAGGTCGCTGCCGTCGCGGACGTTCCGCCCGTCCTCGCCGAGCCGGTCGATGACACCTTCCGCCCAGTCCACATCGGTGCTGTTCGGACTCAACGCCACATTCGCGTACGAGGCGCGCTCACCGGTCATGCACAACTTGCCGGTCATCCCCATCGAGCGGGTCAGCTCGGCCTCACGCTTCAGTACCTCGGGGTCGTCGCTGAGCGTGGGGCCGTCGATGGGGCCCGGCAGGCGCGCGGCGCGGCTCGTGATGACCAGACGCGACCGTGCGTACGCCATCGCCATCGGACTGTCGCTCATGCCGGTGTCGCGCCGGAAGTCGCCGCTGCCGAACACCAGGCGGAAGGTGCCCTCCGCGCGGGCGATCTCGGGGGCCGCCTCGAGCCCCATCGCCGACTCGATGAGCACGAGGATGTGCGTGCCCTCCGGCAGCAGGCCGGCGGTGGCCTCGACCTGGTGACCGCTCTCCGCCTTCGCGAGCATGACGCCCTGCAGGCCGGGAAGCCCGGCGAGCGCGGCGAGGTCGTCGGCCCAGAACGACGTGGTGGCGTCGTTGACCCGCACCCAGGCCTTCCCGCCCCCGCGCAACCACGACACGATGCCGTCGCGAGCAGCGGGTTTGGCCGCGGCGGGCACGGCGTCCTCGAGGTCGAGCACCACCGCATCCGCCGGCGAGTCGGCGGCGGCGTCGAAGAGATCGGGGGAGCGGCCCGGAACGAGCAACCACGAGCGTGCGACTTCGGGAGCGACGAGACCGGTCATGATGTCCATGCTCCCGTATTCCCACTCCACGCTCGGGCAACTCGGCGTGAGGGAGACCGACCGGTGACACCTGCCCGGGAATGGGGGCGAGTATCACAGCGACGCTCGGACCCATCCGTCCCGGATCATGGGACAATAGGTGATTATGGCTTCTTCCCTGCCCCTGGTCTTCGATGCACCCAAGCGCGGACTTCCGCCGCGCCATCTCGCCGACCTCGACGCAGATCAGCGTCGTGATGCGGTGCGCGACCTGGGGCTTCCGGCCTTCCGCGCCGACCAGCTCGCCCGCCAGTACTACGGGCGGCTCGAGGCGGATCCGGCGAAGATGACCGATCTGCCCGCCGCCGTCCGCGACAAGGTGGGGGAGGCGTTGTTCCCGCCTCTGCTCGACGCGGTCCGGCACATCGCGTGCGACGGCGGTGAGACCCGCAAGACCCTGTGGCGCGCCCACGACGGCACCCTGCTCGAGAGCGTCCTCATGCGCTATCCCGACCGCGCCACGCTGTGCATCTCGAGCCAGGCCGGTTGCGGTATGGCGTGCCCGTTCTGCGCGACCGGCCAGGGCGGTCTCGACCGCAACCTGTCCACGGCCGAGATCGTCGACCAGGTGCGTGCGGCCGCCGCGGCCCTGCGCGACGGCGACGTCGCCGGCGGACCGGGACGGCTGTCGAACGTCGTGTTCATGGGCATGGGTGAGCCGCTCGCGAACTACAAGCGCGTGGTCGCGGCGGTGCGGCGCATCACCTCACCCGCACCCGAAGGTCTCGGTCTGTCACAGCGCTCGGTCACCGTTTCCACCGTCGGGCTCGCACCGGCCATCCGCCGCCTCGCCGACGAAGGACTCAGCGTCACCCTCGCGGTGTCACTGCACACCCCGGACGACGAACTGCGCGACACCCTCGTTCCGGTCAACAACCGGTGGTCGGTCGCCGAGGTCCTCGAGGCCGCGCGGTACTACGCCGACAAGACCGGCCGTCGCGTCTCGATCGAGTACGCCCTCATCCGCGACGTCAACGACCAGCCGTGGCGCGCCGACATGCTCGGCAAGAAGCTCCACAAGGCTCTCGGGTCGCTCGTGCACGTGAACCTGATCCCGCTCAACCCCACGCCGGGCAGCGAGTGGGACGCCAGCCCGAAGAATGTCGAGCGCGAGTTCGTGCGGCGCGTGCAGGCCCAGGGTGTGTCGTGCACCGTGCGCGACACCCGCGGCCAGGAGATCGCCGCGGCCTGCGGTCAGCTCGCCGCCGAAGGCTGAGCGGACAGACGCGACAGCCGAGCTGAGCCGACCCCCGGCAGACACGGAGGGCCCGTCCGGAGAATTCCGGACGGGCCCTCTGTCGGTGGACCCAGCGCAGTCGATGGACCTAGCGCAACCGGCGGCGACGCACCGCGTCGCGCGCGACGATGAAGATCAGCAGAGCCGCCGAACCGATGAGGTACAGGCTCTCGACGTGGCCTTCGTGGTTGCCGATCAGCATCAGCAGCAGGAACACCGCCGCGATCACGGCCATGACGCGGAAGAACTTGGGGGCTTCCCCGCTCCAACCCCACTCGGCGGACGGCACTTCCGCCGCCACATCACCACGAGTGGACTGCAACTCGGTACCGGCCACGGTTTCCTCCTGCTCACCAGATGCTGCTGTTGCTGCTTATCGTGACATACGACCCCGCGTCGTACGAAGCGGGGCATGCGTGTGGCGCCTGTCGAGGGGTGGACACCGGCCGGTTCAGGAACTGTTCAGGTGCGTGGGGAACAATGCTCGCGTGGCCGACACTCGATCTTCTTCCCGCACCCGGGTGCTCCTGCTGGGCAGTACCGGTTCCATCGGTACCCAGGCACTCGACGTGATCGCCGCCAATCCCGACGACTTCGAAGTCGTCGGTCTCGCCGCGGGCGGAGGCAAGACGGATCTGCTCGCCGAGCAGATCCGTGCGACCGGCGTCCGCGAGGTCGCCGTCGCCGACCCCGATGCCGCCGCACGTCTCGACCTGCCGGTCCGGAGCGGATCGACCGCCGTCACCGAACTCGTCCGCGACGTCGAGGCGGACGTCGTGCTCAACGCCCTCGTCGGATCCCTCGGTCTCGAACCGACCCTCGCAGCGCTCGGCACCGGCGCGCGACTCGCGTTGGCGAACAAGGAGTCGCTGGTCGCGGGCGGGTCGCTCGTCACGAAGGCGGCGGCGCCGGGCCAGATCGTGCCCGTCGATTCGGAGCATTCCGCGCTCGCGCAGTGCCTGCGCGGTGGCACCGGTGACGAGGTGGCGCGTCTCGTGCTCACCGCCTCGGGCGGCCCGTTCCGGGGCTGGACCGCCGACCGCCTCGAATCGGTGACGCCCGAGCAGGCCGGCGCCCACCCCACCTGGTCGATGGGGCCGATGAACACCCTCAACTCGGCGACCCTCGTCAACAAGGGGCTCGAGCTCATCGAGACCCACCTGCTCTTCGGTGTGGACTACGACCGGATCGATGTGACGGTGCACCCGCAGTCGATCGTGCACTCGATGGTCACCTTCGTCGACGGGTCGACCCTGGCCCAGGCGTCGCCGCCGTCGATGAAGCTGCCGATCGCACTGGCTCTCGGCTGGCCGCACCGCGTTCCGCACGCCGCCCCGGCACTCGACTTCTCGACCGCGTCCACCTGGGAGTTCGAACCCCTCGACAACGACGTCTTCCCCGCGGTGCGGCTCGCACGCCAGGCGGGCGTGGGCGGCGGATGCCTCACCGCCGTCTACAACGCGGCCAACGAGGTCGCCGCCGAGGCGTTCCTCGCGGGGACGCTGTCGTTCCCGCGGATCGTTCGGACGGTCGAGGCCGTGCTGAACGACGCACACGAGTGGTCCGCCGAACCCAGTACCGTGGACGACGTGCTCGCCGCCGACGGCTGGGCCCGCGACCGGGCGCGCACACTCGTATAGGAGGATCGGCCACTCATGATGTTCGCACTGGGCGTGGTGGTGTTCGCCCTCGGCATCGCCATCTCCATCGCCCTGCACGAGGCCGGCCACATGTGGACCGCGCAGAAACTGGGCATGAAGGTCCGGCGCTACTACATCGGGTTCGGTCCCCGTGTGTTCGCCTTCCGTCGCGGTGAGACCGAATACGGCCTCAAAGCGGTTCCGGCCGGCGGGTTCTGCGATATCGCCGGCATGACGGCCCTGGACGAACTCGCGCCCGACGAGGTCGAGCGCGCGATGTACAAGCAGAAGACGTGGAAGCGCCTCGTCGTGATGTCGGGCGGCATCGCGATGAACTTCCTGCTCGGCATCGTGCTCATCTACGGCCTCGCCGCCAGTGCGGGGCTGCCCAACACCGACAACCGCGCGGTGGTCGGCACCGTCGGCTGTGCTGCGCCGACCCAGGACGGTCCGCCCGACTACACCCCGGCCGACTGCTCGGGCCCCGGTCCGGCCGAGCAGGCCGGTATCGAACCCGGCGATGTGATCGTCGCCGTGGACGGGCAGTCCGTCGAGACCTTCGGCGACCTCGTCCGGGCCACGCAGCCGCTGTCCGGCACCGTGCCGTTCACCGTCGAGCGCGGCGACGAGACCCTCACCGTGCCGGTCACGGTGCAGCAGGTCCAGCGCTGGGTCTACGAGAGCGAATCGCCCGACGCCGAACCCGTCTCCCGCACCGTCGGTGCGATCGGTGTCGGTGGAGAGCCGGGAATCATCGAGTACACGCCGCTCTCGGCGATCCCCGCGACCTTCGAGTTCACCGGCTACCTCGCGGTCCGCACGGCCGAGGCGCTGGTGAGCCTGCCGAGCAAGGTCGCCGACCTGTGGACGGCCGTCACCGGGGGAGAGCGCGCGGTCGACACCCCGGTCAGCGTCGTCGGCGCCAGCGTCATCGGCGGTCAGTTCGCCGAGCGCGGCATCTGGGAATCGTTCGTGTTGTTGCTCGCACAGCTGAACTTCTTCCTCGGTGCGTTCAACCTCCTCCCGCTGCTGCCGCTCGACGGCGGCCACATGGCCGTCGCGATCTACGAGAAGGCCCGCAACTGGCTGCGCGGCCTGCGCGGACTGCCCGTCGGCCCGCCCGTGGACTACATGAAACTGCTGCCGTTGACCTATGTGGCGGTGGTCATCGGTGGCGCCTACATGGTGCTCACCCTCACAGCAGACATCGTCAACCCCATCAAGCTGTTCTGATCTGCGCCGGTAGACTTGCCGAGTAGCGACGAAAGAAGGCGAACTGTGACCAGCCCCGTCGGATTGGGCATGCCCGAAATTCCTGCGGTCCTCGCACCCCGACGCAAGACCCGCCAACTCATGGTCGGAAATGTCGGCGTCGGCAGCGATCACCCGGTGTCCGTGCAGTCGATGACCACCACGAAGACGCACGACGTGAACGCCACCCTCCAGCAGATCGCGGAGCTCACAGCGTCCGGCTGCGACATCGTGCGTGTCGCGTGCCCGCGTCAGGAGGACGCCGACGCGCTCCCGATCATCGCGAAGAAGAGCAAGATCCCGGTGATCGCCGACATCCACTTCCAGCCGCGGTACATCTTCGCCGCGATCGACGCCGGCTGCGCGGCCGTGCGCGTCAACCCCGGCAACATCAAGGAATTCGACGGTCGCGTCAAGGAGGTCGCCAAGGCGGCCGGAGACGCCGGGATTCCCATCCGCATCGGCGTCAACGCCGGCTCGCTCGATCCCCGCCTCCTCGCCAAGTACGGCAAGGCCACCCCGGAGGCGCTCGTCGAGTCCGCGCTGTGGGAAGCAAGCCTGTTCGAGGAACACGGCTTCGGCGACATCAAGATCTCCGTCAAGCACAACGACCCCGTCGTGATGGTCGAGGCCTACCGCCAGCTCGCCGCGCAGTGCGACTACCCGCTGCACCTCGGCGTGACCGAGGCCGGCCCCGCCTTCCAGGGCACCATCAAGTCGGCTGTCGCCTTCGGTGCGCTGCTCAGCGAGGGCATCGGAGACACCATTCGCGTGTCGCTGTCGGCGCCGCCCGCCGAGGAGATCAAGGTCGGCACCCAGATCCTGCAGTCGCTGAACCTGCGTCCCCGCAAGCTCGAGATCGTCTCCTGCCCGTCCTGCGGCCGCGCCCAGGTGGACGTCTACTCTCTCGCCAACGAGGTCACCGCGGGCCTCGAGGGCATGGAGGTGCCGCTGCGGGTCGCGGTGATGGGTTGCGTCGTCAACGGACCCGGTGAGGCCCGCGAGGCGGACCTCGGTGTGGCCTCCGGAAACGGCAAGGGTCAGATCTTCGTCAAGGGCAAGGTCATCAAGACCGTGCCCGAGGCACAGATCGTCGAGACCCTCATCGAGGAAGCGATGCGCATCGCCGACGAGATGGAAGGCAACGCCTCGGGCGGTGGCCCCGTGGTGTCGGTCGGCTGATACCGGTGGGGCGCACGGGACGGCGTTCTCTCACTTTCGGGGACTCAGGTTTCCACGTCGCCGTCCGGCATGGCACTCTGATCTCGTATCGGCTTGTCGACGGGTGGTGAGCGAGTGCTCAAGCTTCTGGGTGTCCGGTCGTTGGGCGGACGTGACACCGCCGCGGTGCTCCGGGTGCTCTCCCGCGACCCCGTGGCCGCGTGCATGGTGGCCGGCCGCGTCGAGGAATACGGACTTGACGGGCGTGCCGTCGGCGGCGAGATGTGGAGTCGCGGTGGCCCCGAGACGTCGCTGTGCTTCTCGGGCGCGAACCTCATTCCGCTGCTGGGCAGTCCGGACGACATCCAGGCGTTCGCCGAGCGCGCGAGTCGCGGGCCGCGACTGTGTTCGTCCATCGTCGGCCGCGCCGAGTACGCGCTGCCGATGTGGGAGCGACTCGAATCGGCGTGGGGTGCGCCCCGCGAGGTGAGGGCCGAACAACCCCTCCTCGTTCTCGACCGCGAGCCCCTCGTCGAACCCGACCCGCAGGTCCGTCCCGTGCGGCCCGACGAACTCGACATCTACCTGCCGGCCGCGATCTCGATGTTCATCGAGGAGGTCGGCATCGACCCGCGCACCGGCGACGGCGGTGCGGGTTACCGGCGCCGCGTCGCGAGCCTGATCGCGGCGGGACGCGCCTGGGCGCGCTTCGAGGACGGACAGGTCGTGTTCAAGGCGGAGGTGGGTTCGCAGTCGTCCACCGTGGGCCAGATCCAGGGCGTGTGGGTCGATCCCGCGCATCGCGGCTCGGGCCTCGGCACGATCGGCACGGCCGCCGTGGCCTGCGCGGTCGCTCGCAGCGGCCGCCTGCCCAGCCTCTACGTCAACAGCTTCAACGCCCCGGCCCGCGGAGCCTACGCCCGCGCGGGTTTCCGTCAGGTCGCGACGTTCTCCACGGTGCTGCTCGACTGATTTCCCGTCGGCTCTGCCTACGATGACGGGCGATGAGACCTCGAAGTTCCACCCCGGCATCCCCGTACGCACGCGCACTCCGGATCGGCGCTGTGTTGTCGGCGGCCGTCGTGCTCCTCGGCCTGGCGGTCGCGTGCACGCCGCGTCCGGCCGGGCCGGAGGCCGCGGCACAGGCGTTCCTCGACGCGTTCGCGGCGCAGGACGTCGGGTCGGCGGCGGACCGCACCGACCGTCCCGACGACGCGGCCGTCGCGATACAGGAGGTCCTGGACGGACTTCAGGCCGAATCCCTCACCGCCACCACGACATCCACCCGGATCAGCGGCGACTCCGCGACCGTCGGATACAACTACGAGTGGCACCTGCCGAAGGACCGGGTGTGGCAGTACACCGGTGAGCTCAACATGGGGCGCAGCGGGAACGACTGGGTCGTGCGGTGGGCGAAGTCCGCGCTGCACCCGCAGCTCGGTGAACGGCAGACCGTACAGCTCCGCAGCAGCCCGGCGCCGCGCGCCCGGGTCAACGAGCACGCGGGCAGCGACATCCTCGTCCCCGGCACGGTCTACGGCATCGCCTTCGACGCCTCGCAGACCACGGACGTCGCCGGTGCGGCACGACAGCTCGCGTCGACGTTGTCGGAGTTCGATTCCTCGCTCACGGCGCAGGCGATCGCCGAATCGGTGACGGCCTCGTCCGGGCCGCGGTCGGTGCTGCGCCTGCGCGAGGACGACTACGAGCGTGTCGCCCCGCGCCTCGCCGGGATCGACGGTGTCGTGGTGACCGAGCAGGCCGACCTCGTCGCGACCGACCGCAACTTCGCGCCCGATCTCGTGGGACAGATCAAGAAGACCGTCATCGACGAGGTCGACGGCACGGCCGGGTGGAGCGTCGTCGTGGTGAACCAGTACGGCGTGGACACCGGGGTGCTCACCGAGACTCCGCCCCAGCCGGTGCCGTCGTTCTCGGTCAGCCTCGACCGTCCCCTCCAGCTCGCAGCCCAGGCGGCCGTCGAGGCGCGCACCGAGCAGGCGATGACGGTCGTGATCGAGGCGTCGACGGGTGCGGTGCTGGCGGTGGCCCAGAACAAGGCCGCCGACCGGGACGGGCCGGTCGCGCTGGCCGGGCAGTACCCGCCGGGTTCGACGTTCAAGATCGTCACTTCGGGCGCGGCGATCGCCGAGGGCCGCGCGACCCCGAACACGATGGTCCCGTGCCCGGGCCGTATCACGATCGGCGAGCGCAGCGTGCCGAACTACAACGAGTTCGAGCTCGGGACGGTCTCTCTCGCCACTGCTTTCGCTAGATCCTGCAACACCTCGTTCGCCAAGCTCGCCTCCGAGATGGCCCCGGACGCGCTGACCGTCGCCGCTTCGCAGTTCGGTATCGGCGTGGACTACGAGGTGGTCGGGATGCCGACCTTCACCGGATCGGTTCCGCCCGCGGAGGATCTCGTCGAACGGACCGAGGACGGCTTCGGCCAGGGCAAGGTGGTCGTGAGCCCGTTCGGGATGGCGCTCGCCGCGGCGACCGTCGCGGCCGGTCGTACCCCGGTGCCCTACCTCATCGCGGGTCGCGAGACGGTCGTGGAGGATTCGCCGCCGCCGGTGACGCCGGAGATGGTGGAGGGTCTGCGCGAGATGATGCGCCTGGTGATCACCAGCGGTACCGCCGACCGCATCCGGGACCAGGGCGACGTCTACGGCAAGACCGGTGAGGCCGAGGTCGAGGGTGGGTCGCACTCGTGGTTCGTCGGCTACCGCGGTGATCTTGCGTTCGCGACGCTCGTCGTGCGCGGCGGCAGTTCCGACAACGCGGTCGCGGTCACCCGCGACATGTTCGCCGCCCTGCCGCCGGAATACGACGAGGGGGCCTGAGCTCAGGCCCGAACGGGATCCGCTCGTCGGCACGGCCGTGACCCACGCTCGTCACCGCCGTCCTCGGCCTCGGCTCGATGGCGCTGGTCCGCAACCTCGGACCGTCTTCCATCCCTCCTCGCGGTTCAGCTCTCCTCGCGATCCGTCGTACTCGCGGGCCGGCCGTCGCGCCGGCCCGCGAATCGCGTCACCAGCCACAGCACCACGCCGATCCCGAGCAGCACCCCGGCCGTCCGGTACTGGGTCGCCGGCCGGTCGACCCACGGCAGGACGAGGAACAGGCAACTGGCCGCCCCGAGGACCGGAAGGATCGTCGGCGCGCGGAAGTGCCGGTGCTCCACGTGGTCCCGGCGCAGAACCAGGGCTGCGACGTTCACGATCGCGAACACCCCGAGCAGGAGCAGGGCCGTCGTCCCCCCGAGTTCGGGCACCCCGCCCACGAAGACGACGAGACCGACCGCGAGCAGCGTCGTGAACACGATCGCGACGTAGGGCGTGCGGCGCGTCGGGTGCACCCGCCCCAGGACGGTGGGCAGGACGTCCTCGCGGGCGATGCCGTAGACCAGCCGGCTCGCCATCAGCATGTTGATCAGCGCGGTGTTGGCGACGGCGAACATCGTGACGAACGCGAAGATCCCGACCGGGAACGCCGGGGC
Organism: Rhodococcus sp. PD04; assembly: GCF_035918275.1. Taxonomy (NCBI): domain Bacteria; kingdom Bacillati; phylum Actinomycetota; class Actinomycetes; order Mycobacteriales; family Nocardiaceae; genus Rhodococcus; species Rhodococcus sp. PD04. The sequence continues at coordinate 2,104,316 of NZ_CP142143.1, forward strand.
ACCGACCTCGACCACCCGCAGCAGGGGCGTCTCGCCCGCACCGAGTTCGTCGGGCGGGACGAGCGCGATCGCGGTGATCGACACGAGCACGTACACGAGCGCCGCGAGACCCAGGCCGAGCAGGAGCATCCGGGGGAAGATCCGGGTGGGTTCCTTGCACTCCTCGGCCATGTTCACCGAGTCCTCGAACCCCACCATCGCGAAGAAGGCCAGGGCCGTCCCCGCGACCACCGCGGAGAAGACGGACCGGTCGCCGGGATCGATCTCGACCACACGCGAGAAGTCGCCGCCGCCGAAACCCAACGCCCACATGCCGATCGCGACGATGATCAGCAGGCCGCCCAGCTCGACCATCGTGAGCACCACGTTGGTCTTCACGCTCTCGCCGACCCCGCGGAAGTTGATCACCGCCAGGACGAGGACGAAGACCAGCGCGATCGCGGTGATCCCGACCGTGCCGGCCAGGTCGAGTCCGAATGCCTCGGCGAAGTTCGCGGCGAAAGCCCGCGCGGCAGTGGCGGCAGAGGTGATGCCGGAGGACATCACGGCGAAGGCCACCAGGAAGGTCAGGAAGTGCACGCCGAACGCCTTGTGCGTGTAGAGCGCCGCTCCGGCCGCCCGGGGGTACTTCGTCACGAGCTCCAGATAGCTGAACGCCGTCACCGTCGCGACGCCGAACGCGAGGAGGAACGGCAGCCACACCACGCCGCCGACCTCGTTCGCGACCTCGCCGGTGAGGGCATATATGCCCGTGCCCAGGATGTCGCCGATGACGAACAGCAGGAGCAGTCCCGGCCCGAGGACGCGGACGAGCTGGGGTGAGTCGGTCGTCTCGGCCACCGCAGGCCCCCTTCCGCGCACCCCTGTCCGCCGGCGGGGGCCGGTCGGATGTCAGGGCAGCAGACCCGATTTTCGCGCGGCGACGACGGCCTCGTGACGGGAATGGACGTCGAGCTTGCTCATGGCGCTGCGCAGGTAGCTCTTCACCGTCTCGGCGCCGACCGACAGTCGCTGGGCGATCTCGGCGTTACTGCACCCCAGCGCCACGTGCGAGAGCACGTCGGTCTCGCGCGGCGACAACACGACGTCCGTCGGCTCCGGCTGCGTGCCGTCGAGCACGCCGGCGAGGCGGTCGGACAGCGAGCGGAGCTTCTCCTGCAGTGCCGCATCGGTCGCACCCTGCGCGAGCACCCTCAACTCGGCATGGACCTCACGGACCTGCGCGGTCGTGACGGGATCGCGGTCGTCCGACGACCGTTCGAGCATCGCGAGTCGCCGGTCCACCTCGTCGCGTACCGCGATCTCGTGCGCAAGACGAGCCGCTGCCTGCGCGAACGCCGTCACCGCCCGATCGCCGACCGGCGCGCACTCGCGCGCGGCGCCGTACAGCACCGCGCGTGCCTTGCCCTCGACGAGTACCGGCACGGCGAGGATCGACCGCAACCCCTCGTACAGCACCGGACGGTCGAAGTGGTGGGTGATCGACGCGGAGCGGCCGTAGTCCGACACCGTCACCACACGGGACTCGGCGAGAACGCGACCGCCGAGCCCGGCGCGCGGCGGCACCACGACCCCGGCCAGGCTGTTGGTGCGGGTGCCGAAGAATTCGCTGAGCTGAAGCGATCCCTGCTGGACCTCGCCGGCGAAGACCACCGGCAGCTGGGCATGCGCCGCGGTGCGGCGGAGTTCTCCGCGCAGGGCATCACCGTCGCGGGGACGCAGCAGCGCCGACGAGGAGGACGACACGAACGCCACCCCTTTCCGGGGGTATCGGGGAACATGGTGTGACTCGAATCATAGACGTCGAACGGGTGTGCTCCACAGATCACGAACACCCTGGCCGGTACGGACGAAAGGACCACAATGGGCGACACAGCGAGCCGCGTGCGGACACTGCTCGAGCGGTACGACACGGCAGACGCCTGCGCAGCCCGACTGCTGTGCGACGACCATCCCGCCGACGCGGTGGCGTTCACCGTCGTCGACGCCGACCTGAGCTCCACCGATCTCACCTACGGTGAGCTCCGCGAACGGTCGTCCCGCTTCGCCGCGGCCCTGGCGGATCTCGGTGTCGAGCCCGGCGACCACGTCGCGACGCTCATGGGCAAGTCGGCGGACCTGGTGGTCGCGGTTCTCGGCATCTGGCGTCGCGGCGCCGTGCACGTGCCGCTGTTCACCGCCTTCGCGCCGCCGGCGATCGCCTTCCGGCTCGACGCGAGCGGCACCAAGGTGGTCGTGGCCGACCGGGACCAGGCCGGCAAGCTCGCCGCCGGAGCGGATCTTCCCGCCGAGGTGTCGTGGCAGGTCGTCGTGGCCGGTGAGGGCAACGCCGACGCGTCCGGTCGCGGAGCCCGCGACTTCCGCGAACTGGTCGACGCGCACTCGGCCGACGACCCGCGTGGCGAGGCCGTCGCCGTCGGTGCCGACGGACGCCTGGTCCAGCTGTTCACCTCCGGCACGACCGGCACCCCCAAGGGTGTTCCCGTCCCCGTGAAGGCACTGGCGTCCTTCCACGCCTACCTGGAGTTCGGCCTCGACGTGCGCGAGGACGACGTCTTCTGGAACGCAGCCGATCCGGGATGGGCGTACGGGCTCTACTACGCGCTGCTCGGCCCGCTCGCAGCCGGTCGGCGCAGCCTCCTGCTGCACGCCGGTTTCTCGCCCGCGCTCACCTGGAAGATCCTCGACACCTTCGGGGTCACCAACTTCGCCGCGGCCCCGACGGTCTATCGCAGCCTCAAGGCCGACACCGCCGAGCACCCGCCGGTCCGGCTGCGTCGTGCCTCCTCGGCCGGTGAGCCGCTGACCCCGGACGTCCTCGAGTGGTCGCAGGAGACGCTCGGTGTCGTGGTGCGCGACCAGTACGGGCAGACCGAGCACGGCATGTTCGTCGTCGACGCGTGGGCGGACGAGCTGCGCGAGAACACCCCGGCGCGTTCGATGGGCAAGCCCCTGCCGGGCTGGAACTGCGCGGTGCTGCGCGAGGACAGCGACGAGATCGCCGAGCCCGGTGAGGTCGGGCGCGTCGCGATCGACGTCCACGCGAGCCCGCTCGTGTGGTTCACCGGCTACGTCGACGCACCCGAGAAGACCGCCGACCGGTTCAGCGAGGACGGCCGCTGGTACCTGACCGGCGACGCCGGCAAGGTCGACGAGAACGGATTCTTCTTCTTCTCGTCCCGCGACGACGACGTGATCATCATGGCGGGCTACCGCATCGGCCCGTTCGACGTCGAATCGGTGCTCGTGATGCATCCCGACGTGATCGAGGCCGCCGTGGTGGGTCTGCCGGACGAACTGAGGGGCGAGGTCCTCGAGGCATTCGTGGTGCTGCGGGAGGGAGTCGAGGGTGACGACGCGCTCGAGGCGGAACTCCAGAAGCTCGTGAAGCAGAAGTACGCCGCCCACGCCTATCCGCGCGCGGTTCACTTCGTTCCGCATCTGCCCAAGACGCCGAGCGGCAAGGTCCAGCGCTTCAAGTTGCGCCAGGCGGGCGCCGTCGGCTGATCGGTGCACGGCGACCCGATCGGTGGATGACAGGGGAGCGGGGCGCGGCAGCTAATCTGGAAGTCATGGCTACCCGCGCTCCGCTCGTCCCCGGCACTCCGACTCCCATCCGGGAGGTGCCCGCGTCGATCGAACGGCCGGAGTACGTGTGGAAGCCCACGGCGAAGGAAGGCAACGAGCCGTGGGTGCAGACACCCGAGACGATCGAGAAGATGCGACTCGCATCGAAGATCGCCGCGCAGGCCCTCGTGGAGGCCGGTAAGGCCGTCGCGCCGGGCGTGACCACCGACGAGATCGACCGCGTCGCGCACGAGTACATGTGCGACCACGGCGCCTACCCGTCGACCCTCGGCTACCGCGGCTTCACCAAGTCGTGCTGCACCTCGCTCAACGAGGTCATCTGCCACGGCATCCCCGACTCGACCGTCGTCCAGGACGGCGACATCGTCAACATCGACGTGACCGCCTACATCGACGGCGTCCACGGCGACACCAACGCGACCTTCCTGGCCGGCGACGTCTCCGAGGAGGTCCGCCTGCTCGTCGATCGCACCCGCGAGGCGACGATGCGCGGCATCAAGGCGGTCAAGCCGGGCCGGGCCCTCAACGTCATCGGGCGGGTCATCGAGTCCTACGCCAACCGCTTCGGTTACGGCGTCGTCCGCGACTTCACCGGCCACGGCATCGGCGAGACCTTCCACAACGGCCTGGTGATCCTGCACTACGACCGGCCCGACATCGACACGATCATCGAACCCGGCATGGTGTTCACCATCGAACCGATGATCAACCTCGGTACGCCCGACTACGAGATCTGGGAGGACGGCTGGACGGTCGTCACCAAGGACCGCAAGTGGACCGCGCAGTTCGAGCACACCATCGTCGTCACCGACACCGGCGCCGAGATCCTCACCCTGCCGTGACGTCCGGTCGCTTAGCGAGCACGGAGTTCGGCCCCGACCCGGAAGGGGTCGGGGCCGAACGTGTTCCGGAAGGGGACCGATCTAGGGTGCCGCGTTGCGGGCGACCTGCCAGGTCGCAACCGTGCACACCGCGGCCACCAGCAGGGGGAGGACCACCAGGGTCGTCGTCGGCGACGCATCGACGATCCACGACCACAGCGACGACCACGACCGGGTCCACGTGACGAGGATCGCGGCGAGACCGCCGATCACCACGACGGACGCGGCGGCCGTCAGCAGACCCGTTGTGCGCCAACGGTGCTGGATGGCCCCGATGAGCATCGACAGCGCGACGATCAGGAGCATCGTGGCGAGGAAGCCCAGGAACTGCACCACGGAACTGTCGGTGACGAACCGCAGGATCCCGAACATCCGCATGTTCACCCCCCAGCCCCCGGTTGCGGCCTCGAGCACCGAGAGGATCTGGAAACCGAGCGCGAACACCGTGGACTGGACCACCGCGATCGCCACGATCGACTGCATGTAGTGCGATCGCGTGGAACCGAGACGTAGTGCGAACGAGAACATCTGGGTCATCGCCAGCAGATAGAACGCGACGACGAAGCCGTAGACCGACAATATGCTGCCGGTCACGTTGTACTCCGCACCCGTGTCGACGAGCGAGAAGATCACCCACGGGATCAGCGCCGAGGTGATCAGCAGTCCGACGGGCCACGCGACGAGCAGCGGCCACGAGACGAGTTGCAGGCGGGCGACGGACAGGACGCGTGCCGCCCCGGTGACGACCGGGGCGGGGAGCGGGATCGCGGTGGTCACAGCGATGCCTCCTCGTTCGTCGTGCCGGTCTCGGGTGTCCGGTGGAGGTGGACCACGAGCTCCTGGAGCGAGATCGGTTGCACGTCCACACGTCCGGAGGGGTGGGGGAGCTCGTCCGGGTCGTTGCGGAGGAAGGTCGTGCGGGCGATACCGCCGAGGCTTTCCGTGTGCAGGACGGTGCTGTCGCCGACGATCCGCGCCACTTCGTCCGCCGGCCCGGTCGCCCGGGCGGCGCGGGTGCGCAGCGTGTCGGCGTCCTCGTCGACGACGAGATGCCCGCGGTCGAGCACGAGGATGTGTTCGAGCAGGTCGGCGGCCTCGTCGATCAGGTGGGTCGACAGCACGATCGTGCGCGGCCGCTCCGCGTAGTCGAGCAGCAGTTCGTCGTAGAACATCTGCCGGGCCACGGCGTCGAGGCCCAGATACGGCTCGTCGAAGACCGTCACCGGTGCGCGCGACGCGAGACCCACCACGATGCCCAGTGCGGAACTCATGCCGCGGGAGAGCTTCTTGACCTTGCGACCGCAGGGCAGCGCGAACTTGTCGGCCAGCCGCTCGGCGTACTCCCGATCCCACAGCGGCAGAAGCAGTTCCGCCGAGGCGAGTACGTGCCCGACGCGCATGTCGTCGGGATAGCGCTGGGTGTCGGCGACGAAGCACAACTGCTGGAGCACCGCGGTGTTCTCGTACGGGTCGGCCCCGAACACCTCGACGCTGCCGGTCGTGGGACGCATGTGGCCTGCGAGCAACTGCATCAGGGTGGTCTTGCCGGCGCCGTTGCGGCCGAGCAGGCCGTAGATCGTGTTCCGGTGGAGTGTGAAGTCGGCGTCGGTGAGGGCGGCGACGTCGCCGAACCGCATGCCGAGGTGACGTGCGCGGGCGACGGGTGGAGTGAGGGTCATACGTGCTCCCGTGTGTCGAGCATGGACTTGAGCTCGTCGATGCCGATTCCGAGTTTCTCGGCCTCGAGGACGAGCGGGACGACGTACTGCTGGGCGAACCGATCCCGTCGGCGGGCGATCAGCTTGTCGCGAGCGCCGGTGGTGACGAACATGCCGATTCCTCGCTTCTTGTAGAGGATTCCGTCGGCTACCAGGGCGTTGAGGCCCTTCGCGGCCGTGGCCGGGTTGATGCGGTGGAAGGCGGCGAGCTCGTTCGTCGAGGGAACCTGCGATTCCTCCGCGAGGCTGCCGTCGACGATCGAGTTCTCGATGAGCTCGGCGATCTGTTGGAAGAGGGGCTTGCCCTCGTCGTTCAGCACGACGCCCCGGGACCCGAGGGCGGGTGCATCGGTTCATTACTCATGTAATGAACCATAGAACCTTGTCGTCGATACGGCAAGAGGCCGGGCACACACTGCGGCCATGTAGCGTTTGCCCATGGAATCGAGGACGGTGACCACGCCCGGTGGGGACGTGCAGGTTCGGATCGGCGGCCCCGAAAGTCGTTACACGGTGCTGCTCTTCCCCGACGCGGGGGAGGACGCGGGCGTGTACGACGTCGTGTGCGAGCGCCTGCACACGTCCGACCTGCGGACGATCGTGGTCGAGAAGATCGACGGACTCGCGCCCGCCGACGTGTTCGCCCTACTGGACGCCCTCGCCCTGCCCTGGGTTCATCTGGCGGGCAGCGGTGCGGGAGCCGAGCTGGCGTGGGCCGTCGCCGCAGGGCGCTTCGGACGGTTCGCAAGCCTGGTGGTCGCCGACCGCGGCCATCCCGCGGTCCCGGATCGCGACGGCACCGTGCGCGACGCGTCGGCGCCGCCCGCGGAGGTGCCCACCACGATCGTCGTGGGCGATGTCTCGCGCCGCCCCGAAGCGGACGCATCGATGCGCTACGTGACGGGGGAGTTCCGGGTGGTCGAACTCGCCGGCGTGGCCAACGTGCCCGCCGAGGCGCCCACCGACTTCGCGTCCGCGATCGCGCTGCGCACCGGAAGCTGGTGAGACGCGTGTGGCCTGCGGCCCGGAGAGGGCGGCAGGCCACACGGCGCTGATGAGTCGGTCCGAGAACCGGAAGTTCGTCGGATCCAGGGGATCAGAGGCCCAGCAGGGCGTTCTCGACGAGTTCGGGCAGCGCCGGGTGGATCCAGTACTGGCCGGTCGCCATCTCCCGCGCGGGCAGACCGAACGACATCGCCTGGATGAGCGGCTGGATGACCGTGGACGCCTGGGCCCCGATGATGTGGGCGCCGAGCAGCAGACCCGTCGACCGGTCGGCGATCAACTTGCAGAAGCCTTCGGTGTCCTCCATGGCCCAGCCGTAGGCGACGTTCCCGTAGTCCTGGATCTTGACGGAGATGTCGTATCCCGCCTCCCGTGCCTCGGCCTCGGTGAGCCCGACCGACGCGATCTGCGGATCGGTGAACACCGCGGAGGGGACGTAGCGGTGGTCCGTCCGCTGCAGCCCCGCGGTGTCGCCGCTCCACGCGTCGTGCAGCAGGTTGTGCTGGACGACCCGCGCCTCGTGGTTGGCCACGTGCTTGAGTTGGTAGGGCGACGACACGTCGCCGAGCGCGAACACGCCCGCAGCGGACGTGCGCTGGAACTCGTCGACCACGATCCGGCCCTTCGTATCGAGTTCGATGCCGGCCGCCGCGGCGTCGAGCAGGTCTCCGTTGGGCTGCCGGCCCGTCGCGACGAGCAGCGTATCGCCGCTGACGACGGTGCCGTCGGCGAGTTCGACCTCCACACCGTCACCGACCGGACGGAACTCCCGGGCCGGGTTGGCGAGGTGCACGTCCCACTTGGCCGCGGCGAGCGCCGTGAACCGCTCGGAGACGTCGGCGTCGAGATGCCGCAGCAGACGGTCGGTCCGCGCGATCACCGACACCCGCGTGCCGAGCGCCGAGAAGACATGGGCGAACTCCATCGCGATGAAGCCCGTCCCGAGGATCACGAGGGACTCGGGCAGTTTCGGTAGCCGCATGACGTCGTCGCTCGTGTGATATCTCACACCGGAATCGAGTACGTCCTGCGGGATCGCGGGCCGCGAACCGGCGGCGACGACCACCTGATCCGCGGTGATGACCTCTCCGTTTCCGGTATCGATGCGGCGTTCGCCGACAAACCGCGCGTGACCGTCGAAGACGGTGACGTTCGCGCAGTCCTCGCGGCGGTAGCGCTCACCGCCCGCAGCGATGGGATCGATGCGGCCGAAGACCCGGTCGACGATGTCGTTCCACCGCACCCCGTCGATCGACGCGTCGATGCCGTACTTCGAAGCGGTGCGGACCGTGTGGGCGACCTCCGCGGCGTAGACGTACATCTTCGTGGGGATGCAGCCCACGTTGAGGCAGGTGCCCCCGAAGGTGCCTTCTTCGAGGAGGGCGACGCGCTTCCCGTCGTACCGCTCGTCGAGGATCGAGTTCCCCGATCCTGTGCCGATGATCGCGAGGTCGTAGTGGGTCACGCGTGCTCTCCCATGGGTCGGTGCAGTACGGAAACGGTGGCGGAGCCGGCGGAGTCGTCCGCGGGATCGGGTGCGGGGGTGTCCGCCTTGCCCGCTCCGTCCAACCATTCCAGCCACAGGTCCAATTCCCGGAAGGCCTCCGCCAGGGGACCGGGTGTGGACAGGAACACGTCGTGCCGGGCACCGTCGATCGGCACGATCGTCGTGCGGTTGCCCAGGCATCCCGCCCATCGGGCTATCTGGCGGACGTCGAGAACCGCGTCGACGGTGTCGACGCTCGCGTCGTACTTCGGAGCGGAACGCGAGGCACCGGACCGCAGGATCAGCGACGGCACCCCGATGTCGAGCCCGCGGTGCAGGACGGCCTGGCCCCGCCGCACGGCACGCAACCAGCCGAACCGGACGGGGAAGCCGGTCAGGGGCTTCCAGTCGAGGTCGTAGCGCCAGCCGTCGGTCTGCAGGCTGCGGCCGTAGGCCTCGGTCTTCGGCAGCGGGATGAGCGCGCGGGGCCGGAGGCGGCCGACGACGTCGATGGCCGCCGTGCCGACATTGCGCAGGTAGGACGGCCCCTGCAGGTCGAACCACGGACTGTTCAGGACGAGACCCACGATGCCCGTCGCGGCCACCCCGCCGGGCCGGCGACGGAGCCGGTCGAGCCACAACGGCAGAACCAGCCCGCCCGTCGAGTGGGCCGCCAGCAGCACGCCTCCACCGACCTCCTCGCGCACCACGCGCAGCGCCTCGTCGAGCTCGGCGTCGTAGTGGGAGAGGTCGGTGACGAAGTGAGGGGTGTGCCCGGGTGCCCGAGAGCGGCCGCATTTGCGCAGGTCCAGCGCGAAGAAGCGGTAGCCGCGCGCCGCGAAGTGCTCCGCGAGGTGCTGTTGGAAGAAGTAGTCGGTGAAGCCGTGGACGTAGAGCGCCGCACGGTCGGGAAGGTCGGTGGTCGTCGGCTGGTAGCGCACCAGGGTCGCCGAGATCTCGCCTTCGCCGTCGGGGTCGGTGCCCAGCGGTAGTTCGAGCTGCTCGTAGCCGTCTCCGAGGACGTCAGGACGCCAAGTAGTCACTATCACACCCTAGGTGTGTTCGCCGACCAACGCTCATGGGTACACAATGAGGTGAAATGAAACGCCGGACCACGCGCGGGTAACCTGTCGGTCGCATTCGCGCGCCGCGTTGACGGGACACTCACGCGAGACGGTACCTCCGTACTTCGGCGGCGCGTGCGAACCAGACAAGGAAGTCGATTTCCCAGTGTCAGAGAACGTAGTAGCGAAAACCGACGTAGTGCTCGTGGGCGCGGGCATCATGAGCGCAACCCTCGGTGCGTTGTTGCGTCAGGTGCAGCCCGACTGGTCGATCACCGCGTTCGAGCGCCTCGACGCCGCGGCCGCCGAGAGCAGCGACCCCTGGAACAACGCCGGTACGGGCCACTCCGCGCTGTGTGAGCTCAACTACACCCCCGCGAAGCCGGACGGTTCGGTCGAGATCGCGAAGGCCGTCAACGTCAACGAGCAGTTCCAGGTCTCGCGTCAGTTCTGGTCGTACGCCGTGGACAACGGCATCCTGTCCGACCCGAAGAACTTCATCAACCCGGTTCCGCACGTCAGCTTCGTGCACGGCGCCGAGAACGTGAAGTACCTGCGTGCCCGCTACGACGCTCTCGCCGGCCATCCCCTCTTCGAAGGCATGGAGTACACCGAGAGCCCCGAGGTCTTCACCGAGCGCCTGCCGCTCATGGGCAAGGGCCGCGACTTCTCCGATCCGGTGGCGTTGAACTGGACGCAGACCGGCACCGACGTCGACTTCGGTGCCCTCACCAAGCAGCTCATCAACCATGTCGCGGCCTCCGGCGGCACCGTCTTCTTCGGCCACGAGGTCACCGACGTGTCCAAGCAGTCCGACGGCAGCTGGATCGTGAAGGTCCGCAACCGCCGCACCGCCGAGTCGCGCAAGGTCCAGGCGAAGTTCGTCTTCGTCGGCGCCGGTGGTGGCGCGCTGCACCTGCTGCAGAAGTCGGGCATCAAGGAGATCAAGGGCTTCGGTGGCTTCCCGGTCTCCGGCGCCTTCCTGCGCTGCACCAACCCCGAGGTCATCGCGCAGCACAGCGCCAAGGTCTACGGCAAGGCCGCGGTCGGTGCCCCTCCGATGTCGGTGCCGCACCTCGACACCCGCGTCATCGGTGGCAAGCAGGGTCTGCTCTTCGGTCCCTACGCCGGTTGGTCGCCCAAGTTCCTCAAGCAGGGCGGCATCATGGACCTGCCGAAGTCGGTCAAGCCCGGCAACCTGATGTCGATGCTCGGCGTCGGTGTCACCGAGCTCGGCCTGGTCAAGTACCTCGTCGGTGAGCTCATGCAGTCGCCCGCCGACCGCATCGGCACCCTCGCCGAGTTCGTGCCCGAGGCCCGCCTCGAGGACTGGGAGCTCATCGTCGCCGGTCAGCGCGTGCAGGTCATCCGCCGCAAGGGTGCGGGCGGTGTCCTCGAGTTCGGTACCGCCGTGGTCAGCGCCGGCGACGGTTCGATCGCCGGTCTGCTCGGTGCGTCGCCGGGTGCCTCGACGGCTGTTCCGGCCATGCTCGACGTCCTCGAGCGCTGCTTCCCGCAGCAGTGGGCGGGCTGGCAGTCCAAGCTCCGCGAGATGGTCCCGTCGCTCGGCCTGAAGCTGTCCGACAACCCCGACCTGTTCCGCCAGGTCTGGGACCACAGCACGAAGTCGCTGCAGCTCGACGTCGTCTCCGACACCGTGGCCGAGGCGCCCGCCGAGGCCGCCGCGGTCTGATCCGATCACTGCACCTGTGGCCCGGCGCGATGCCCGGGCCACAGGTGTCCTGAAGGTGGGTCCGATCGGATTCGCCCCGACACGAGAGATGGGGAGATGCCCGTGTCCGCTGCTGCTGAGGACGAGACCAGTTACCTGGTCGGACTCGATCTCCGTGGGCGCCGCGTCGTGATCGTCGGAGGAGGCAGCGTCGCGCAGCGGCGTCTCGGCCTGCTCGTCGCGTCCGGTGCCGACGTCCACGTCGTCGCCCGGGCCGCGACCCCCGTGGTCGAGAGCATGGCGACGAAGGGCCGCATCTCCCTCGACCTGCGCGACTACCGCGACGGTGACCTCGACGGTGCGTGGTACGCCATGGCGTGCACCGACGAACCCGAGACCAACGCCGCGGTCGTCGCCGAGGCCGAACGCAACAGGATCTTCTGCGTCCGCGCCGACAACGCCCGTCACGGCAGCGCTGTCACCCCGGCCACGGCCCGCTACGAGGGCCTGACCGTCGGCGTGCTCGCCGGTGGCGACCACCGCCGCTCCGCCGCCGTGCGCACCTCGATCCGCGACGCTCTCGCCGGAGCGGCCGTCACCGAGTTCGCCGAGACCGGGCCGAAGCCGTTCGGCGTCGCCCTCGTCGGCGGAGGACCGGGCGATCCGGATCTGATCACTGTGCGTGGCCGCCGCCTTCTCGCCCGCGCCGATGTGGTCGTCGCCGACCATCTCGCCCCGCAGGAGCTGCTCGCGGAACTCGACTCGCACGTCGAGGTGATCGACGCGGCGAAACTCCCGTACGGGCGTGCCATGGCCCAGCAGGTCATCAACGAGACCCTCATCGACCGCGCGAAGGCCGGCAAGTTCGTCGTCCGGCTCAAGGGTGGCGACCCGTACGTCTTCGGACGCGGCTACGAGGAGCTCGAGGCCTGCACCGCGGCCGGGGTCCCGGTGACCGTCGTCCCCGGCATCACCAGCGCCATCTCCGTACCGTCTGCGGCCGGGATCCCCGTCACCCACCGCGGGGTCACCCACGAGTTCGTCGTGGTCAGTGGCCACGTCGCACCCGGGCACCCCGACTCGCTCACCGACTGGGACGCGCTCGCGAAGCTGCGCGGCACCCTGGTCCTGCTCATGGCCGTCGAACGCATCGAACAGTTCGCCGACGCCCTGATCGCCGGCGGGCGCCCCACCGACACCCCCGTGGTCGTCGTGCAGGAGGGGACGCTGAGCAGCCAGCGAGTGGTGCGTGCCGACCTCTCGACCGTCGCGCAGCGCGTCCGGGACGAGGCCGTGCGCCCGCCCGCCATCGTCGTGATCGGGCCGGTGGCCGGATTCGGGCTCGATCCGCAGACCGGTTCCGACTCGGACGGTGGGTAACGTTGGGTCACGTGTCAGCCACCTCGCATCCGTCGGCCACCCGCGCGGTCGCTCTGGCCATGCTGGTCCTCAGCGGCCTCCAGTTGATGGTCGTGCTCGACGGAACGGTCGCGAATCTCGCGCTCGCGCCGCTGCAGAGCGATCTGGGACTCTCGGACGCGGGTCGCAACTGGGTCCTCACCTCCTACGCCCTCGCCTTCGGTGGGTTGATGCTCCTCGGCGGCCGTCTCGGCGACAGCTACGGACGCAAACGCATGTTCATGGGTGGCGTCGGACTGTTCACCCTGGCGTCCCTGCTGTGCGGTCTGGCGACCGGCGAGGCGATGCTCATCGGTGCCCGAGCGCTGCAGGGTGTCGGCGCCGCAATCGCCTCACCGACCGCCCTCGCGCTCGTCGCGACGACTTTCGCCGCAGGTCCGGCACGCAACCGCGCCATCGCGGTGTTCGCGGCCATGACCGGCGTCGGGTCCATCGCCGGACTGATCCTCGGCGGGGCGCTCACCCAGGTGTCGTGGCGCTGGATCTTCCTCATCAACGTCCCCATCGGCGTCCTCATCGTCGTGCTCGCCGCGATCGCGCTGCGTGAGACCGCCTCCGAACGCCTCGCGCTCGACGTGCCCGGCGCGATCCTCGCGACGCTCGGCTGCACCGGCCTGGTCTTCGGTCTCACCGAGGGTCCCGAACTCGGCTGGGCGAGCCCCTCGGTGATCGGCGCGATCGTCGCCGGCTTCGTGCTGCTGGGAGTGTTCCTGCTCGTCGAGCGGCGGGCCGAGAACCCGCTGCTGCCGTTCGTGCTGTTCCGCAACAAGGACCGCGTCGCGACCTTCGTGGCGATCTTCTTCGCGGGCGCCGTGATGTTCAGCCTCGCGGCCTTCGTCGCCCTGTTCGTCCAGGACATCCTCGGTTACAGCCCGCTCGCCGCGGGTCTGGCCTTCGTCCCGTTCGCTTTCGGCCTCGGTGCCGCCGCCGCGGTGTCGTCGAAGATGGTCGCCCGGATCGAACCGCGCTGGCTCGTGGTCACCGGCTCGGCGATCATGACCGTCAGCCTGCTCTACGGATCGACCATGGACGGCAGCGTCCGCTACTTCCCGACCCTGTTCGTACTGGTGCTCGTCGTCGGCTTCGGTGTCGGCCTGGCCGTGGTCCCGCTGCCGCTGTGCGCGATCTCCGGGGTGGGACCGCACGAGATCGGACCGCTTTCGGCGATCGCGCAGGTCGCGCAGACCCTCGGAGGTCCGGTCGGCCTCGGCGTGATCGGTGCGATGGCCACCTCGCGGACGATGTCGCTCGGCGGTGTCTCCGGAGCCGTCGCCGACATGTCCGAGGCGCAGCTCGTCGCCCAGGGCGAGGGATACATGTTCGCGCTCGTCGGCTGCGCCGTCTGTGCGGTGATCGCCGGCGTCGCGGCGCTGTTCATCCGCTTCACGCCCGAAGAGGTCGCGCAGGCGCAGGAAGCCGAGAAGGCCGCGCAGACCTCCTGACCGCCGGACCCCTACCGCGGCGGCCGCCGAGCGACCGCTGCGGCGGATGAGTTTGCTCACGCCTGCCGCACCCGAACCGCGGGTACCCGGCACCCATGCAGGTCGGTGTTCTCGAACGGGGCAGATTCGTCGGATCGTGGATCGTCCGGGCCGTACGCGAGGCCGGACACGAGCGATACGTCGCCCTCCAGGCGTTCCGGTCCACACTCGCCGCGGTCGTCGCGTGGCTCGTCGTGACCGAGGTCTTCCACTTCCAGCAGGCATTCCTCGCGCCCTACGTCGCGGTCTTCCTCGTCGAAGCGACGCTCGTCCGCTCGCTTCAACAGGCGGTGGTGCAGGTCGGGGCGGTCGTCACGGGTCTGCTGGTCGCGGTCGTGGTGACCCGGCTGGTGGAATCCACGACCGCTGCGATCGGGATGGCCGTCGCGGTCGGCTACTTCGCGGGTCGCTGGCGGCGATTCGGGGCCAGCGGTATCTGGGTGGCGATCACGGCGTTGCTGGTGATCGCGACGGGCGCTTCGGACAGCCCGATCCTGCTCGGTGAACGGCTAGCGGAGACGATGATCGGCGCCGCGATCGGCGTGGCCGTGACGGCGCTGGTCTTCCCGCCGGTCTACTCGGCGGGCAAGGAGGCCGGCGAACTCACCGGTGAGCTGCGCGACCTGCTGCGGGACATGGCGTCCGGATGCCGCGAGGGATCGTCGGGAGTGCGGGACTGGGTGCAGCGCGCGCGGGGCATCGACAGCCTCGTGCAGCGGGCCTTCGACGAATCGCGGTGGGCGCACGAGAGTGCCCGGATGAATCCACGTCCCGCCGCGGCGCGGGCGGGGGAATGGGCACGGCGCTGGGACCGCACACTCGACGACCTCTCCTCGGTGTCCAGCGCCGTCGAGGAACTCGCGCATGCGCTGGACCCGGTGCTCGGCGACGAGATCGCCGAATCCGACCGCGTACGGACGACGATCGCAGCGACGCTCGATGCCCTCGCCGAGCTGATCGACGCCGTGGGGGCTGGCCGGGAGGTCGACCCCGACGGGGCGTGCCGCAGCAATCTCACCGAGCTCGAGCGGTTCGCCACCGAATCGGACGACCTGGCCCTGACCGCGCGACTCGGCGCCGTCCTGCACACGGCCCGCCGGATCGTCGCGGCGATGGGACTCGAGGTCAGGTGAGCACGACCAGCTCGGTCGGCGACTCCACCTCGACTCGCAGTCCCGCCTTCGAGGCCACCCGGGCGAGTGCGCCGATGTCGCTCGGCTCCGCGCGGGTGAGGACCAGCGCGCGGGCCAGCAGGCCCTTGTGGTGCTTGTTGAAGTGACTGACGACCTTCCGGGTGCCGTCGGGCTGCTCGGTGAGCACGGTCGCGGTCACCGCACCGGGCACGGGACCGAGCTGCTGATAGACACCGGAGCGGAGATCGACCACGAGGTCGCCGTCGGCCTCGGTCACCAGCGCGTCGGTGAGTTCGTTCCGCCACACGGACTTCAACGTGCCGAAGCCGGGCAGTTTCGACCCCCGGAGAGGCGGTAGGCGGGGATCGGATCCGCGGCCCGCACCGCGCCGAACAGCGCCGACCCGATGCCCAGGCGCCGGTAGGCCTTGTCGCGTTGCGCCTTCGTGAACGCTCCCGCGTCGAGCGCGTCGTACAGCACCCCGGTGTACCGCTCGAGCGCCGGGCGGGTGGGGGAGACCCACAGCTTGGCGTTGCGCTCGATCTCGTCGGCGCCCTTCGTACCCAGTCCGAGTGCGCGGCTCGACTCCTCGGGGTCGGCGGAGAGGTCGACGAGGGCCTGCACGAGCATCTCCCGCGTCTCCGTCAACTGCGGCATCGACAGATCGGCGAGATCGAGCGGCCCGTCGTCGCCGCCGTCGGACTTGGTTTCGGATGGAGGGAGAAGCACCAGCACAAGCGGTAACCGTACCGACCCCGCCACCGGGCGCGGACGTCACGGCCCGGGGCGGCCACGGTAGGCTGCAGGGTCGTGATCACCCGCATGTCGCACCTGTTCCTCCGCACCCTCCGAGACGACCCGGCCGACGCCGAGGTCGCGAGCCACAAGTTGCTGGTCCGAGCCGGATACGTGCGACGAATCGCGCCGGGTGTGTACTCGTGGCTGCCTCTGGGCCTGCGGGTGCTGCGGCAGATCGAGCGGGTGGTGCGCGAGGAGATGAACTCCATCGGAGCGCAGGAGATCGCTCTGCCCGCGCTGCTGCCGCGCGAGCCCTACGAGGCCACCAACCGGTGGACGGAATACGGCGACAGCCTGTTCCGGCTGAAGGACCGCAAGGGCGGCGACTACCTCCTCGGACCCACCCACGAGGAGCTCTTCGCGCTCACCGTCAAGGGTGAGTACAACTCCTACAAGGACTTCCCGGTCACGCTCTACCAGATCCAGACGAAGTACCGCGACGAGGAGCGCCCCCGCGCCGGCATCCTCCGCGGTCGCGAGTTCGTCATGAAGGACTCCTACAGCTTCGACCTCACCGACGAGGGCCTGGCCGACTCGTACAAGGCTCACCGCGACGCCTACGAGCGCATCTTCGCGCGTCTCGGCGTGAAGTACGTGATCGTCTCGGCCACCTCCGGTGCGATGGGTGGCAGCGCCTCCGAGGAGTTCCTGGCCGACTCGCCTGCGGGTGAGGACACCTACGTGCGGTGCCTCGAATCCGGTTACGCGGCGAACGTCGAAGCGGTGAAGACGCTCGCGCCGGAACCGCTGCCGATCGACGGACAGCCCGAGGCGGTCGTGCACAATACCCCCGACACCCCGACGATCGCCTCGCTCGTCGCGGTGGCGTCGGAGGTCCTCGGCCGGGAGGTCACCGCGGCCGAGACACTCAAGAACGTCATGGTCAAGGTCCGGCAGCCCGGTGGCGAGTGGGAACTGCTCGGCATCGGCATCCCCGGCGACCGCGAGGTCGACGACAAGCGCCTCGAGGCCTCGCTCGAGCCCGCCGAGGTGGAGCTGCTCACCGACGCCGACTTCGAGGCCAATCCCTTCCTCGTCAAGGGCTACATCGGCCCGAAGGCGCTGCTCGCCAACGGTGTCCGCTACCTCGTCGACCCCCGCGTGGTCGACGGCACCAGCTGGATCACGGGCGCCGACGAGCAGGGCAAGCACGTCTTCGGGCTGGTCGCCGGTCGCGACTTCACCCCGGACGGCACGATCGAGGCCGCGGAGGTGCGCGACGGCGATCCGTCGCCCGACGGAGCCGGACCGCTCGTCGCCGCCCGCGGCATCGAGATCGGTCACGTCTTCCAGCTCGGCCGCAAGTACACCGACGCCTTCGCGGTGGACGTCCTGGGCGAGAACGGCAAACCCGTCCGCCCCACGATGGGCTCCTACGGTGTCGGCGTGTCGCGTCTCGTCGCGGTGGTCGCCGAACAGCAGCACGACGAGAAGGGGCTGCGCTGGCCGTCGGAGATCGCGCCGTTCGACGTGCACCTGGTGATCGCCAACAAGGACGAGCAGGCCCGCGAAGGCGCCGAGAACCTCGCCGAGGAACTCTCGAACGCCGGCCTCGAGGTGCTCCTCGACGACCGCAAGGCGTCGCCCGGCGTGAAGTTCAAGGACTCCGAGTTGCTCGGTATGCCGCTGGTCGTGGTGGTTGGCCGCGGCTTCGCCGACGGCAAGGTCGAGGTCCGCGACCGCTTCTCCGGCGAGGCCGACGAACTGCCGATCGGTGAGGTCGTCCAGCGCATCGTCAACCGCTGACACACTCCCGTTCCGGTGCCCCTGCGACCTGCCGTCGCAGGGGCACCGGCGCATGTGGCCGAAGATGCCGTGGTGCGCTGCGCGCCGAACCACAATGAGGTGCATGGCCGACAACTGGAGTGCGACCGACCACTACCTCACCGACGTACTGATCGGCGACGATCCTGCGCTGACCTCGGCGCTCGAGGCGAACGCCGCAGCGGAACTCCCGCCCATCGACGTCTCCGCACCACAGGGCAAGTTCCTGCACCTGCTCGCACGGATCCGGGGTGCCCGCCGTGTCCTGGAGATCGGCACCCTCGGCGGGTACTCGACCATCTGGCTCGCCCGGGCGGTCGGGGAGTCCGGCCGGGTGGTCACCCTCGAATACGAGCCGAAGCACGCCGAGGTCGCCCGCGCCAACCTCGACCGCGCCGGCGTCGGTGACCGCGTGGACATCCGGGTCGGTCCCGCTCTGGACTCGCTTCCGGGCCTGGTCGACGAGGATCCCTTCGACCTGGTGTTCATCGACGCCGACAAGGAGAACAACAGCAACTACGTGCGCGCGGCCCTCGGACTGTCACAGCCCGGCACGGTCATCGTCGTCGACAACGTGGTGCGGGCAGGGGCCGTCGTCGACCCGGACAGCGACGACGAACGGGTCCGCGCGTCACGGGACGTACTCGAACTGCTCGCCCGCGAGCCGCGCCTCGACGCGACGGCGCTGCAGACCGTGGGGACGAAGGGCTGGGACGGCTTCGCACTCGCGGTGGTGACCGGGTGACCCGGATTTCAGGGTTGGCCGGGGAAGGGCACCGACGGCACGACTCCGCGGCTCTGCCGCCACCACGCCGCCCGCAGCGCCGCCTCGGTGAGTGCGCCCACGGCCGTGGCCCGGGTGGCCTCGCTGCGCGCGCGTTCGACGACCGATCGCCACGCCACGGCCGTGTCGCTCTCGATCTGCTCGGCGAGCTGCGCGGCGGACGCGGCGTCGACCACCGGGAACGGCACGGTGTAACCGGGGGCCGCCACCGGCGGCTCGACGCTCGCGGCGCGCAACGCCTCGACCGTCGAATCACGTCGTGCGCGGTGCGCGGCGGTGTCCTCCGCCACGGCGTCCGCGCGGGCGGGATCCGCGAAGGCTGCGATCACGCCGTATCCGTACACCGCCGCGTGCTCGGCCTCGAGCGCGTCGACGAGGGCTTGCTGTTCGGAACCGAGTTCGGGTGAGCTCACGGCAACATCACCGCCGTCTGCACTGCGCAGGAGGCGCTGATCGAGGCGAGCAGACCCGCGCGGTAGCCCGACAGCGTGCGTGCGAGGTCGGCGGCTTCGCGCTGCGACCGGTTCAACCGCTCACGGAGCTCCCCGACGGTCGGCAGCTCCCCGGCGGGTGTGGTCACCGTGGTCGACGGGGGAGTGAAACTCGTGGTGGCGCCCTCCATCCGGGCGATCTCCGCCTCGAGCGCGTCGGCGTGGGAGGTCCGCTCTGCCGCGATCGTGGTGAGCGGCGCGGACAGCTCCGGCGTCCGCGCGACCAGCACGGTCGCGATCGCGGCGTCGGTGCGGGCGCGGCTCGCCTGACCCTCCAGCGGATCCGGTTCGGCGGCGTCCTCGTCGGAGGCGCCGCACGCGGTGATCGTCGTGATTCCGAACCCACCGACGGCGACCGACGACCATCGCAGGAGGGTTCGTCGGGAGAGGGTGGGACGGTCGAGTGGCATCGGCACCGGACCATCCTGCCAGTCGCGTCGTCCGGCGAAGGACGCCGCCCTGGTCACGGCAGCACGAAACGCGGGTTAGGCTTGATGTCTGCCGGTACGCATCCGTTCCGGCCCGCTGTCCGCTGCGACCACAACTGAACGAGGAGCCTGCCCGCCATGCCTGTGCCGCCCCCGGAGAGGATCGTCGAGCTCGTCTCCGATCTGCTCGCCAGAGAGGGATACGACCTCGAGGACGTGGTGGTCACGGCCGCCGGAAAGCACAGTACGGTGCGCCTCCTCGTCGACAGCGACGCAGGTCTCGGTCTCGACGAGGCGGCCCGTCTGAGCAGGACCGTCTCCGAGGCATTCGACGGCGTCTCGGACTTCGGTGAGTCGCCCTATGTCCTGGAGGTCACCAGCCCCGGGATCGGCCGGCCCCTGACCGAGCCCCGCCACTGGCGGCGTGCCCAGGGCCGCAAGGCGAAGGTGGAACTGGCCGGCGAGACCGTCGTCGCACGCATCGGCGAGCTCGTCGGCGACGAGATCAGGCTCGTGCTGCCCGCTCGGTCCGGGCCGGTCGTGCGTTCGGTCCCGCTCTCGGAGGTGCGCAGAGCGGTGGTGGAGGTGGAGTTCTCCCCGCCGCCGCCGAGGGAACTCGAGCTCGCGGGCGGGGTTCCGGACGGTCGGGTCGCGGCCGGGGAACTCACCGAAGGACCCGAGGACGAGACCGGCAGCGACGACCACGACGAGACGAACGAAACGAAGGTGGACAAGTGAATATCGAGATCGCCGCCCTGCGCATGCTCGAGGCGGAGAAGAACATCCCGTTCGACGAGCTGATCGCAACGCTCGAGACGGCCCTGCTCACGGCGTACCGGCACGTCGACGGACACCAGCCGCACGCGCGGGTCGTGGTCGACACCAAGACCGGCGCCATCCAGGTCCTCGCCGAGGAACGCGACGCCGACGGCAACCTGATCGCCGAGTGGGACGACACCCCCGAGGACTTCGGCCGGATCGCGGCGACCACCGCCCGTCAGGTCATCATGCAGCGCATCCGCGACGCCGAGCACGAGCAGCGCTTCGGCGAGTTCGCGACCCACGAGGGCGAGATCGTCAGCGGCGTCGTGCAGCGCGACTCGCGTGCCAACGCCCGCGGCATGGTCGTCGTGAAGATCGGTGGCGAGACCAACAACGCCGAGGGACTGATCCCGCCGGCCGAGCAGGTGCCGGGGGAGACCTACGAGCACGGCGACCGCATCAAGTGCTACGTCGTGGGCGTCTCCCGCGGACAGCGCGGCCCCCAGATCACCCTTTCGCGGACGCACCCCAACCTGGTGCGCAAGCTGTTCGCCCTCGAGGTCCCCGAGATCGCCGACGAGTCGGTGGAGATCGTCGCGGTCGCCCGGGAGGCAGGCCACCGCTCGAAGATCGCCGTGCACTCGACCGTCCCGGGCCTCAACGCCAAGGGTGCGTGCATCGGCCCGATGGGGCAGCGGGTGCGCAACGTCATGCGTGAGCTCGGCGAGGAGAAGATCGACATCATCGACTACGACGAGGATCCCGCCAAGTTCGTGGGCAATGCACTCTCGCCGTCGAAGGTGGTTTCGGTCACGGTCGTCGACCCCGACGCGCGTGCCGCCCGGGTGGTCGTCCCCGACTTCCAATTGTCCCTCGCGATCGGCAAGGAAGGGCAGAACGCCCGGCTCGCGGCCCGGCTGACCGGCTGGCGGATCGACATCCGCAGCGACGCGGCACCGGCTGCGAACGACGATTCGCGCGGCGGCTCGACAGGCGCGTAGGAGTGGGATGCGGGATTCCGGGCAAATCAGCGGTACAGTGGTCGATGGTTCAGCATGACCTGTCCTCGACCGGCGGGGAACGCACCACTCCGGTGCGGACCTGTGTCGGATGTCGGCAGCGAACGCTGGCTGCCGAACTGCTCCGGGTGGTGGCGCGCGAGAAGGAACCGTCAGGTTTCGCCGTGATTCCCGATCCCCGACGCAGGCTTCCCGGGCGAGGTGCTTGGTTGCATCCCACTCCGGAATGTCTGGGCCTGGCGGTTCGGCGTCGAGCATTCGGCAGGGCACTGCGCGTGACCGGACAACCGGACACCGCAGCGCTGGATCAGCTGGTCGGGTCCACGGAACAGTGATCACGGACGCATCGAATCGGCCTCGGCCGGGTAGACGTACGTGGGAACGACGACGAGGAACACCAACAGTGACATCGCACTCTGAGAAGAACAGGCACGAACACTCATGAGCACACCGTGAAGCACCAGCGATGAACGTCCATCGGAGATAACCCGAGGTCGTGCGGGCAGTCGGCCGCTCGACCTCATCAGTGAGGAGAGCAGTGGCAGGCAAGGCCCGCGTGCACGAGTTGGCGAAAGAACTCGGTGTCACCAGCAAGGAACTACTCGCACGCCTGAAGGAACAGGGCGAGTTCGTCAAGTCCGCGTCGTCGACGGTCGAACCGCCGGTCGCGCGTCGACTCCGCGAATCGTTCGGTAAGACCGAAGGCGATGCAGCCGCGAAGGCTGCATCCACCCCCGCACCGAAGCCCGGTGCCCCCCGGCCGGGTCCCCGGCCCACCCCTGCGAGCCCGGCCCCCGCGGCCGAGACCGCACGTCCGAAGCCCGGCGCACCGAAGCCGGCCGCTCCCAAGCCGGCTCCGGCACCGGAGAAGCCCGCGGCTCCCGCGCCGCAGGCCCCCGCTGCCCAGGCGGCACCGCAGTCCCCGGCTGCTCAGGCTCCCGGCGCGACGCCGCAGGCCCCCGCAGCGAAGCCCGGCCCCAAGCCGGCCGGTCCGCGTCCGGGTCCGAAGACCCCGCGCGTCGGTAACAACCCCTACTCCTCGGCTCCGGCCGAGCGTCCCGCTCCGCGTCCGGGTGCCCCGCGCCCCGGCCCGGGCGGACCGCGTCCGGCTCCCGGACAGGGCGGTCCCCGCCCCACGCCCGGACAGGGACGTCCCGCAGCAGGCCCCGGTGGCCCGCGTCCCGGACCCGGCCAGGCCGGTCCGCGTCCGGCTCCCGGACAGGGCGGTCCCCGCCCCGCTCCCGGTCAGGGCGGACCCCGTCCGTCCCCGGGTTCGATGCCCCCGCGTCCCAACCCGGGTGCGATGCCGCAGCGTGCTGCGCGTCCGGCCGCGTCCGGTCGTCCGGGTCGTCCGGGCGGAGCTCCCGGTGGTCGTCCCGGTGGTGGCGGCGGCGGTTACCGCGGTGGCGGTGCCGGTGGCGGCGCACCTGCAGGTGCAGGCGCTCCCGGTGGTTTCCGCGGTCGCCCCGGTGGTGGCGGTGGACGCGGTCGCGGCGGCGCAGCCGGCGCGTTCGGTCGTCCCGGTGGCGCTCCGCGTCGTGGTCGCAAGTCG
This sequence comes from Rhodococcus sp. PD04, assembly GCF_035918275.1. Lineage (NCBI taxonomy): Bacteria > Bacillati > Actinomycetota > Actinomycetes > Mycobacteriales > Nocardiaceae > Rhodococcus > Rhodococcus sp. PD04. The sequence goes on from NZ_CP142143.1 coordinate 2,127,361, forward strand.
AAGCGGCAGAAGCGCCAGGAATACGATTCGATGCAGGCGCCGTCGGTCGGCGGCGTGCGGTTGCCGCGTGGCAACGGCGAGACCATCCGTCTCGCTCGTGGCGCATCGCTGTCCGACTTCGCCGAGAAGATCGACGCGAACCCGTCGGCCCTGGTGCAGGCGCTGTTCAACCTTGGTGAGATGGTCACGGCCACTCAGTCGGTGAACGACGACATCCTCGAGCTGCTCGGCTCGGAGATGAACTACGTCGTGCAGGTCGTCTCGCCCGAGGACGAGGACCGCGAGCTGCTCGAGTCGTTCGACATCCAGTACGGCGAGGACGAGGGCACGGAGGAAGACCTCCAGCAGCGCCCGCCGGTCGTCACCGTCATGGGTCACGTCGACCACGGCAAGACCCGCTTGCTCGACACGATCCGTAAGGCGAACGTCGGTGAGGGCGAGGCCGGTGGCATCACCCAGCACATCGGTGCCTACCAGGTCATGACGCACCTCAACGGTGAAGATCGCCTGATCACCTTCATCGACACCCCGGGTCACGAGGCGTTCACCGCCATGCGTGCCCGCGGTGCGAAGTCGACGGACATCGCGATCCTCGTGGTCGCCGCCGACGACGGTGTCATGCCGCAGACGGTGGAGGCGATCAACCACGCGCAGGCCGCCGATGTCCCCATCGTGGTCGCGGTGAACAAGATCGACAAGGAGGGTGCGAACCCTCAGAAGATCCGTCAGCAGCTCACCGAGTACGGGCTGGTCGCGGAGGAGTACGGCGGCGACACCATGTTCGTCGACATCTCCGCGAAGCAGAACCTCAACATCGAGCAGCTGCTCGAAGCGGTGCTGCTCACCGCCGACGCAGCGCTCGATCTGCGGGCCAACCCGGACATGGAGGCGCAGGGCGTCGCCATCGAGGCGCACCTCGACCGCGGTCGTGGTCCGGTGGCCACGGTGCTCGTCCAGCGCGGCACGCTGCGGGTCGGCGATTCCATCGTCGCCGGCGACGCCTACGGTCGTGTCCGTCGCATGGTCGACGAGCACGGCGAGGATGTCCTCGAGGCGCTCCCGTCCCGGCCCGTGCAGGTCGTCGGCTTCACGTCGGTGCCCGGCGCCGGCGACAACCTGGTCGTCGTCGACGAGGACCGGATCGCTCGGCAGATCGCCGACCGACGCAACGCCCGCAAGCGCAACGCGCTGGCAGCGAAGAGTCGCAAGCGGATCAGCCTGGAAGATCTCGATGCCGCTCTCAAGGAGCACAACGAGCTCAACCTCATCCTCAAGGGCGACAACTCCGGTACCGTCGAGGCCCTCGAAGAGGCCCTCATGGGTATCGAGATCGACGACGAGGTTCGGCTGCGGGTCATCGACCGCGGTGTCGGTGGCGTCACCGAGACCAACGTCAACCTGGCAGCGGCTTCGAACGCTGTGATCATCGGCTTCAACGTTCGCGCCGAAGGCAAGGCGACGGAGCTGGCGAACCGCGAGGGTGTCGACATCCGCTACTACTCGGTCATCTACCAGGCGATCGACGAGGTGGAGAAGGCTCTCAAGGGCATGCTCAAGCCGATCTACGAGGAGGTCGAGCTCGGCCGCGCCGAGATCCGCGCGATCTTCAAGTCGTCGAAGATCGGCAACATCGCGGGTTGCCTCGTGCAGTCCGGCATCGTCAAGCGCAACGCGAAGGCCCGTCTGCTCCGCGACAACAACGTTGTCGCCGAGACGGTCACCATCTCGTCGCTGCGACGCGAGAAGGACGACGTCACCGAGGTCCGCGAGGGCTTCGAGTGCGGTATGACGATCACCTACTCCGACATCAAGGTCGGCGACGTGATCGAGGCGTACGAGTTGCGCGAGAAGCCGCGCGACTGATCCACCCGCACCCGTGGCGGTGAACGATTCGTCGTTCGCCGCCACGGGTGTGTCGGGACGCCCGACCGGTCGGTACAGAGCCGACCGGACGGCCGACCGGACGCCCTCGAGGGGAGAAGCGGATGTATCTGGGAGCGCTCGAACTCGACCTGCTGCTCGGCGACGTGCATTCGCTCAAACAGAAGAGATCGGCGATCCGTCCGGTGATCGCGGAACTGCGCCGGTTCGGGGTGTCCGCCGCCGAAACCGGGGAACACGATCTGTACCGCCGGGCGCAGGTGGGTGTGGCGGTCGTCGCCCCCGATCTCGCGCACGTCGGAGAGATACTGGACAAGTGTGAGCGGCTGGTCGCCCAGCGGCCCGAACTCGACCTGCTGTCGGTCAGACGCAGGCTGTACGGGCCCGAGGACTGATCCCGGCCGCACGACGGGCCGCCTGCCGGCGGCCACAGAAGGGAACGAACGACATGGCCGATCCAGCACGGGCCCGCCGACTCGCGAAGCGCATCGCCACCATCGTGGCCACCGCCATCGACCTCGAGATCAAGGATCCGCGGCTCGAGTTCGTGACGATCACCGACGCGAAGGTCACCGCGGATCTGCACGACGCCACCGTCTACTACACGGTCCGCGGCGCGGATCTGAACACCGAACCCGATCACGAGGCCGCTGCTGCCGGCCTCGAGAAGGCCAAGGGCGTGCTCCGCTCGAAGGTCGGCGCCGGTACCGGTGTGCGGTTCACCCCGACGCTGACGTTCGTCACCGACACCGTGCCCGACACGGCACGGCACATGGAGGAACTCCTCGCGCGTGCTCGCGCTGCCGACGACGAGGTCGCACGCGCCCGTGAGGGCGCCGTTCCGGCCGGCGATGCCGATCCCTACAAGGAACCCCGTGAGCGCGACGCCGGTGACGACGACGAATAACGCACCGGTGCCCGACCCGACTCCTCCAGTGGTCCCGTCGCACCGGGACGATGCCGGCGTCCCGTCCGGCCCGGCAGGATCCGTCGACCTGCACGGTGCCGCCGCACTGCTCGACGCGGCGGCCACCGTGACGGTGCTGTGCCACATCAACCCCGACGCCGACACCCTCGGCAGCGGGCTGGCCCTCGGGCTCGCGCTCGAGCGGCGCGGTGTCGCCGTGCAGGTCGCGTTCGGTTCGCCCGCGAACATGCCGGACTCGATGCGGTCGCTGCCGGGCGCACACCTGGTCACGCCGGTCTCGGAGGTACGCCGTGAGGCCGATCTCGTGGTGACCGTCGACTGCGGTACCGCGGGCCGTCTCGGTGTCCTGCGCGACCGTCTGAAGACTGCCCCGAACGTCCTGGTGATCGACCACCACCTGTCCAACACGCGGTTCGGCACCCACAACCTCGTCGACCCGGAGTCCGAGGCCACCGCGATGGTGCTCGCCGACCTCTTCGACGTGTGGGGTGTCGAGATCGACGCCGCACTCGCGCACTGCCTGTACGCGGGACTGGTGACCGATACCGGATCGTTCCGCTGGGGTCGCCCGCAGGCCCACGGACTCGCCGAGCGCCTGCTCGGCACCGGCATCGACGGCACGTCGATCACGCGGGCCCTGCTCGACACCCATCCCTTCGGGTGGTTGCCGATGCTGTCGTCGGTGCTGGCCACCGCCACGCTCGAACGCGACGCCGCGAAGGGCAGGGGACTGGTCTACGCCTTCGTCCGGCGCGCCGACTCCGCGCATCTCGGTCCGGAGGAGGTCGAGAGCGTCATCGACATCGTGCGCACCACCGCCGAGGCCGAGGTCGCCGCGGTGTTCAAGGAGGTCGCTCCCGAGGAGTGGACCGTCTCGCTGCGCGCGAAGACCTCGGTGGACGTGTCCGCGGTCGCCACCGCACTCGGCGGCGGAGGACACCGCCTGGCGGCGGGGTACACCGCCCACGGCGACACCGATCGGATCGTCGCCGCCCTGCGCGGCGTGCTCGGTTGACTGCGTCGGGCGGGTCGCCCGCCTCCGATGCACCCGGCGGCTCACGCGCTTCCGACGTCACCGGACGGCGGATCCTCGAGCTCGCCCTTCCCGCCCTCGGGGTGCTCGCGGCCGAACCGCTCTACCTGCTGTTCGACATCGCCGTCGTCGGCCGGCTCGGGGCGCTGCCCCTGGCCGGTCTCGCGATCGGCGGGTTGATCCTCGCGCAGGTGAGCACCCAGCTCACCTTCCTGTCGTACGGCACCACCGCGCGCGCGGCGCGTTTCCACGGCGCGGACCGGCACGACGACGCCGTCGGCGAGGGCGTGCAGGCGACCTGGCTCGCGATGATCGTCGGACTGGCGATCCTGCTCGTCGGCCAGGCACTGGCCGGTCCCGTCGCGCGGCTGCTCGCCGGCGATGCCGAGATCGCCGACGCCGCCGTCTCGTGGCTGCGCGTCGCGCTGTTCGGGGCACCCCTGATCCTTGTCGGCCTGGCCGGGAACGGCTGGATGCGCGGCGTCCAGGACACGATGCGGCCGCTGCGATTCGTCATCGCCGGCCTCGCCCTGTCGGCGGTGCTGTGCCCGGTACTGGTCCACGGACTGCTGGGCGCTCCCCGGTGGGAGCTCGTCGGTTCCGCCGTCGCCAATGTGATCGGGCAGTCCGTGACGGCCGTCCTGTTCGTCGTGGCGTTGCTGCGGTCCGGGGTTCCGCTGCGACCGCGACCCGCTGTGATCGGAGCGCAGTTGCGGCTCGGACGCGATCTGATCGCCCGCAGCCTCGCGTTCCAGGCCTGCTTCCTGTCCGCGGCGGCGGTGGCGTCGCGCTTCGGTGCGGCCGCGGTGGCCGGTCATCAGGTCGTGCTGCAACTGTGGAACTTCGTGACCCTCACCCTGGACTCGCTGGCGATCGCCGCGCAGGCCCTCGTCGGCGCAGCGCTCGGTGCGGCCGATCGGCGGGGTGCGTCGCGCCTGGCGTGGCGGTTGTCGGCCTGGTCGGCGGTCTTCGCCGTCGTCCTCGCGGTGGTCTTCGTGGTGGGGAAGGACGTGATCCCGGGTCTGTTCACCACCGACACCGAGGTGCTCGATCAGATCGGCGTGGCGTGGTGGTTCTTCGTCGCGATCATGCCGCTCGCAGGAATCGTGTTCGCACTCGACGGTGTTCTCCTCGGTGCCGGGGACGCGGCGTTCCTCCGCACCGCGACGCTGGCCTCGGCGTTGTTCGGCTTCCTGCCGTTGATCTGGTTGTCGCTCGCGTACGACTGGGGTCTGGCGGGTATCTGGACGGGGCTTACGGTGTTCATCGTGTTCCGGATGATCGCCGTCGTATGGCGCACGCTCTCGGGACGATGGGCGGTGACGGGCGCGGACCGGCAGGTGCGTGTCCAGGACGAGTCGGGAGGTTAGTGCGTGGCAGCGAAGCTGTGGGCGATCAGCGACATCCATGTAGGCCATCGGGGCAACCGGCCGGTCACCGAGGATCTGTATCCCGAGTCGCCCGACGACTGGTTGATCGTCGCGGGCGACGTGTCGGAGAAGACCGACGACATCCGGTGGGCGCTGTCGCTGCTCCGTAGCCGGTTCGCGAAGGTGATCTGGGTGCCCGGCAACCACGAACTGTGGACCACCGCCAAGGATCCCGTGCAGATGTTCGGGGTCGCGCGCTACGACTACCTCGTGACGATGTGCCGCGAACTCGACGTGCTCACCCCCGAGGATCCGTATCCGATCTGGGAGGGCGAGGACGGGCCCGTGGTGCTCGTGCCGATGTTCCTGCTCTACGACTACTCGTTCCTGCCGGAGGGCACCACGACGAAGGCGGACGGCCTCGCCCTCGCGCGCGAACGCAACGTCGTCGCGACCGACGAGTTCCTGCTGAAGCCGGATCCGTACATCACGCGCGACACCTGGTGCCGGGTACGTGTGGAGCAGACCCGAGCCCGTCTCGACGCGCTCGATCCCGCGCTGCCCACCGTGCTGATCAACCACTTCCCGCTGGTGCGCGAACCCACGCGGATGCTGTTCTACCCCGAGTTCGCGCTGTGGTGCGGTACCACCGAGACGGCCGACTGGCACCTGCGCTACCGGGCGCTGTGCAGCGTCTACGGCCACCTGCACATCCCGCGCACCACCTACTACGACGGGGTGCGCTTCGAGGAGGTCTCGGTCGGCTACCCGCGCGAATGGCAGCGACGCGGCATGCCGGAGCAGCCCCTGCGGCAGATCCTCCCCGTCCCGGAGTATCCGCCGGGCAGCCTGAACAAGTGGGGCGGTCACTTCACCGTGACCCCCGAGATGGAAGCCGAGGCCGAGAAGATGCGGGCTCAACGAGAGAAGGAGTTGCGGTGACCGAACCGGACACCGGGCAGAAGACGGACACGCGCGGCGCGCTGATCGGGCGCATCGTGCCGGACGGCGTCGCTGCAGCCGAGTTGTTCGAGGACCCACCGGGACTGCGGCCGCATCCCCAGGAGGAGCCGCTCGTGGCGCGGGCCGTGGAGAAGCGGCGCCGCGAGTTCGCCGGTGCCCGTCACTGCGCCCGCCAGGCCATGCGCACCCTCGGCGTCGACCCCGCGCCGGTACTGCGCGGAGAGAAGGGCGATCCCGTCTGGCCGCGCGGCGTCGTCGGCAGCCTCACCCACTGCGACGGCTATCGCGGTGCCGTGCTGGGCTATTCGCTGCAGATCCGTTCGCTCGGCATCGACGCCGAACCGCACGACGTGCTCCCCGACGGAGTGCTGCCCGCGGTGAGCCTCGAACCCGAGCGCGAGTGGCTCGCCTCGGCCGGCGACGACCTGCACTGGGACCGGCTGTTGTTCTGCGCCAAGGAGGCCACCTACAAGGCGTGGTTCCCGCTGACGAAGAGGTGGCTGGGCTTCGAGGACGCCCACATCACGTTCGAGCGCGACACCACCTCGGACGCGGTCACCGGCACCTTCCATTCGCGACTGCTCGTCCCCGGCGACACCCTCGACGGGCAGCAGCTGACAGGATTCGACGGACGGTGGCTCGTCGCCGACGGTCTCGTCCTCACCGCGATCACGGTGCGCTGATGAACGACACCGCACCCTCGCAGGAACATCCGGCCCTCGCCCGCGCAGGCCTGCTCGTCGTCGACAAGCCCGCCGGCATGACGAGCCACGACGTGGTGGCGCGCTGCCGCCGACTGCTCGGCACCCGCAAGGTCGGGCACGCGGGCACCCTCGACCCCATGGCGACGGGTGTGCTCGTCCTCGGCGTCGAGCGCGCCACGAAGCTGCTCGGGCTGCTCGCACTGACGACCAAGTCGTACACCGCGACGATCCGTCTCGGGCAGAGCACCGTCACGGACGACGCGGAGGGCGAGACCGTCGCGACCACCGATGCGACGCACGTGACCGACGAGCAGATCGGCGAGGGCGTGGCCGCGTTGACAGGCGACATCCAGCAGGTGCCCGCCAGCGTCAGCGCCATCAAGATCGACGGCAAGCGCGCCTACGCCCGCATGCGCGAGGGGGAGGCGGTCGAGCTGAAGGCCCGGCCGGTCACCGTCTCGCGGTTCGACGTCCTCGCCCGCCGCGATGTGCCCGAGAGCGGCTTCGTGGATGTCGACGTCGACGTGGACTGCTCGTCCGGCACCTACATCCGGGCGCTCGCACGCGATCTCGGCGCGGCGCTCGGAGTGGGCGGTCATCTCACGGCGCTGCGTCGCACGAAGGTCGGCCCGTTCGGCCTCGAGCACGCCCGCACGCTCGAACAACTCGCCGACGATCCGACGCCGAGCCTCGACATCGACGCGGCCGTGCGCACGGCCTTCGAGTGCCGCACCATCAGCGACGAGGAGGCGGGACTGCTCGCAAACGGCCGCTGGCTCGAGCCCGTCGGGATCCACGGGGTCTACGGTGCCGTGGATGCACAGGGTCGGGCCGCGGCGCTGCTGCAGGAGAAGGGCAAGCGGGCCGCGGCGGTGTTCGTGGTGCGGCCCTCCAACATGTGAGCCGGCTCAGACGAGCCAGATCGCTTCCGCTGCCGGGTGACCGAGATCGATCGTGCGGCCCTCGGTCGGGCCCAGCCGGACCGAGATGGTTCCGGCGAAGTCGCGACGTTCGAGCACGGTGATGTCGGTGTCGAGGGCGATCCCCACCTCGTCGAAGTAGCGCAGCATCGCGGGGTCGGAGTCGGAGATGCGGGCCACGCGGCCGTGGTCGCCGTCGTTGAACTCGCTCAGGGCGCGGGCCGGAGGTGACGGGATCGTGCCGTCGGGCGCGGGGATCGGGTCGCCGTGCGGGTCGCGTTCGGGATGACCGAGTTTGGTGTCGATCGCCGCGACCATCCGTTCGGAGACGGCGTGCTCGAGGATCTCGGCCTCGTCGTGCACCTCGTCCCACCCGTAGCCGAGCTCGCGGACCAGGAAGGTCTCGATGAGGCGGTGGCGCCGGACCATCGCCACCGCGGCCTGCCGGCCCTCGTCGGTGAGGGAGATCGCGCCGTAGCGCTCGTGGTCGACGAGCCCCTGGTCCGCGAGACGGCGCACCGCTTCGGACACGGTGGACGCCGACACGCCCAGCTTCTCGGCGAGTAGCTTGGTGGAGATCTTCTCCCCGGACCACTCCTGGACCGTCCACATGATCTTGAGATAGTCCTGTGCGACCGAGGACAGCATCTCGGTCGCGGTGGTCTCGTTACTCTCAGGCACGCGTCCAGCTTAGGTAACCATCACCCGGGAATCACGCTCTCCGTCGTCTCGCTCGTTCTTTCGCCCTCCGGCGCGCGGCGACGCATCACGAGCCGGGTGACGACACCCTGACGCGGCGCGAACAGGTACGCGAGAGTGAAGACCACGGCCTGGGCGAGCACAACGACGCCGCCGGTCGCGGCGTCGGTGTAATAGCTCGTGTACACACCGACCACCGACGCGATCACCGCGAGTACCGGTGCGATCACCAGCATCCGGGCCATCCGGTCGGTGAGCAGATAGGCCGTCGCGCCCGGGATGATGAGCATCGCGACGACCAGGATCACGCCGACCGCCTGCAGCGCGCTGACGATCGTCACCGCGAGCAGCGACAACAGCAACGCCGACAGCGCGGCGGGGGACAGGCCGAGGGTGTGCGCCTGGACGCGGTCGAAGGCGAACAGCGTCAGATCGCGGCGCTTCGCGACGAGGACGGCCAGCACGACGGCCGCCAGGATCGACACCTGCCAGACGTCGCCCGTCGCGAGCCCGAGCAGGTTTCCGAACAGCACGTGGTGCAGGTCGATCTGGCTCGGGTTCTTCGAGATCAGCACCACGCCCAGGGCGAACAGTGTCGTGAAGACGATGCCGATGGTGGCGTCCTCCTTGACGCGGCTCGTGCCGCGGACGAGCCAGATCAACGCGACGGCGATGCCGGCGAAGACGAGGGCTCCGAGCGCGAACGGCACCCCCACCAGATAGGCGAGGACGACACCGGGCAGTACGGCGTGCGAGACCGCGTCGCCCATCAGCGACCAGCCGATGAGCACGAGCCAGCAGCTGAGCAGCGCGCACACGATCGTCGCGGCGACCGCGACGAGCAGCGCGCGCTGCATGAAGCCGTACTGCAGGGGTTCGATCAGCACGTCGATCATCGTCCGGCCTCCTGTGCGTAGGTCTCCCGCGCGACGTCCTCGGCTCGTCCACCGTTCGCCGGTGGGGGAGCGCCGAAGGCGCGGGCGAGGTTCTCCGGGAGGAGGATCTCCTCGGGGGAGCCGTGCACGAGCACGCGTCGCTGCAGCAGCACCGCTTCGTCGCACAGTTGTGCCAGACCCGCGAGATCGTGGGTGGCGACGAGGATCGTGTGACCGCTCGCCGCCAGTTCGCGGATGACGGCGGTCAGCGCGTGCTCGGTGGTGGTGTCGACCCCCGCGAACGGCTCGTCGAGCAGCAGCAACGGCGAGCCCTGCGCGATTGCCCGTGCCACGAAGACACGCTTGCGCTGGCCGCCCGAGAGCTGCCCGATCTGCCGGCCGGACAGCGCGGTCATGCCGACCCGGTCGAGCGCGGCGTCGACGGCCTCGTGGTCGGCGGCGCGCGGGCGGCGCAGGAAGCCCTGGTGGCCGTAGCGGCCCGTCATGACGACGTCGCGCACGCCGATCGGGAAGTTCCAGTCGACTGCCTCGGACTGCGGCACGTAGGCGACCTGTGTGCGACGACGCGCCACGGCGGTGGTCGTCCCGCCGATGGTGACGCGACCCGAGGTGGGTCGCACGAGGCCCATGATCGTCTTGAACAGCGTCGACTTGCCCGAACCGTTGGTTCCCACGAGTCCGCAGACACGGCCCGGTGCGAGCTTCAGAGTGACGTTCTGCAGGGCCAGGACGGTGTCGTAGCGCACCGTCACGTCGTCGACGAACAGTGCCGGTGTGTCGAGTGTCGAAGTCATGGCCTCAGTCCCGTCGTGATGACGTCGATGTCGTGTCGGAGCAGATCGAGGTAGGTGGGGACGGGGCCGTCCGCCTCGGAGAGCGAGTCGACGTAGAGGATTCCGCCGAATTCCGTTCCGGTATCGGCCGCGACCTGCCGTTGCGCCTTGTCCGAGACGGTCGATTCGCAGAACACCGCCGGCACCTCGTTGGTGCGCACGAAGTCGACGGTCCGGGCGATCTGCTGGGGGGTGCCCTGCTGGTCGGAGTTCACCGGCCACAGATAGGCCTCCTGCAGCCCGGCATCCCGAGCGAGATAGCTGAACGCGCCTTCACAGGTGACGAGTGCGCGCCGGTTGGCAGGGATGCCGTCGAGGGCGGTGACGAGTTCGGTGTGGAGAGCGTCGAGTTCGGCCTTGTACGCCTCGGCGCGGGCCGCGAAGTCGTCCGCGTGCTCGGGGGCGAGGTCGGCCAGTGCCGCGGTGATGTTGTCGACGTAGACGCGGGCGGCGAGTGGGGACATCCAGGCGTGGGGGTTGTAGGGGCCCGTCATCGCGCCCTCACCGATCGGCAGTGGGTCCACACCGTCGCTCACGACCACGTGCTCGGCGTCGACGTCGGCGACGAACTGTTCGAACCACCGTTCGAGACCGAGTCCGTTGTCGAGGACGAGGTCGGCCTCGGTCGCGAACCGCAGGTCGCCCGGGGTGGGCTCGTAGCCGTGGACCTCGGCGCCGGGCTTGGTGATGGACTCGACCCGCACGTGATCGCCGCCGACGTTGCGTGCCATGTCGGCGAGAACGGTGAAGGTGGTCAGGACCAGGGGCCGATCGTCGGCGGAACCGGTGGTCGAACACGCCGCGAGGGCGGCGGCGCAGGCCGTGGCCGCGAGGGCGGCGATCATGCGACCGGCACGGGAACGTACGGACTGTGTTCTGCGGGCTCTCGGCGAAAAGTTCGGCACACCGAAATTATGCATTCGCCGAGCCGTCACCGTCATGTGGGGCGCGCCGGGAGCCATCCGGGCGTGCCCGACCCGCTCACGGGCCGTAGGCTGCCGATGTGCAGAGATGGCGAGGTCTGGACGAAATTCCTGCGGACTGGGGTCGGTGTGTACTCACGATCGGCGTGTTCGACGGTGTACACCGCGGCCATCAGCAGCTCATAGCGCGTGCCGTCGAGGCCGCGCGGGCACGCGGTGTGGCCGCCGTGCTCATGACCTTCGATCCCCACCCCATGGAAGTGGTCCGTCCGGGCAGCCACCCGGCGCAGCTGACCACCCTCGCGCGACGCGCCGAGCTCGCCGAGGAACTCGGTATCGACGTCTTCTGCGTCATGCCGTTCACCCCGGAATTCATGAAGCTCTCACCGGAGCGGTACGCCCACGAGATCCTCGTCGAGCGACTGCACGTGGCCGAGGTGGTCGTGGGGGAGAACTTCACCTTCGGGAAGAAGGCGGCCGGCACCGTCGACATGTTGCGCTCGATCGGTGAGCGCTTCGGGTTCGCGGTGCAGGGGCTCACGCTGGTCGCCGAGCACGCCGTGACGTTCTCGTCGACCTACATCCGTTCGTGCGTCGACGCCGGGGACGTCGTCGCTGCCGCGGACGCACTCGGGCGCCCGCACCGGGTCGAGGGCGTGGTCGTGCACGGCGACGGCCGCGGTCGCGGACTCGGATTCCCGACCGCCAACGTCGCACCGCCGATCTACGCGGCGATCCCCGCCGACGGCGTGTACGCGGCCTGGTTCACGGTGCTCGACTCCGGTTCGCCCGTCGAGGGACTCACGGCCGGTCAGCGTTACCTTGCGGCCGTGTCGGTGGGCACCAATCCGACCTTCTCCGGACGCAAGCGCACGGTCGAGGCGTTCGTCCTCGACGAGAAGGCCGATCTCTACGGCCAGCACGTGGCGGTCGACTTCGTCGAGCGGCTGCGGGGCATGGAGAAGTTCGATTCGGTCGAGGCGCTCATCTCCGCGATGCACCGCGACGCCGACCGAGCGCGAGAGGTTCTCACGAAGACTCCCCAGTGACACCGACTACCGAGTGACACCGACTACCGAGTGACGTGGGTGTCCGTCGACCGTCCGGTGTCGTCCGAACGAACGAAACTGCGAGTTCGGTACGAAAAAGGTCTTGTCCGCCGTCACAATCGGCTACATGTTTTTTCGAGAGTGGAGGTCCGCGCGCCTTTCGTGGGTCGATGCGGGTAACTACTTTCAGTCGATCCCGGGACGGCCCACCGATTGGTGGTCGTTCGCCGTGTTCTCGGAGGACCGGGGAAATACCCCGGACCGCGGGTCGATTCTGTCGTTCTTCGACTCCCGGATGCACCTGGTCAGCGCTCTGGCACGTCGGATCGCCGACGCGCCGGGCTCACTGGACTATCCCTACTGGGTGAAGGCCGACCTCGCCGTCGACGACGTGGTCACCGTCCACGACGCGCGCAGTTCCACCTTCGAGGACTGGCTCGGGTCGGTGGCGCGACTGTCCGCCGACGGCGTCGACGCCGCCCGGTGCCCGTGGCAGGTGCACGTCTTCCCGGGCGTCCCCGATCCGGACGAGCCCGGCGCTACCGTCACCGTCGCCGCGATCCAGGCGAGCCATGCCATGCTCGTCGGTTCCTCCGCCCGGGGGCTCCTCGAAGCCCTGTTCGGTGAGGAGGGCCGGCCGCTGGAGGTCGACGGTCTCGCGCCGCCCGCCGGCACGACCCATCCCGTCGCGGCCACGACGCACGGCATCGCCCGTCTCGCGATCTGGCCGGTCGTCGCGCTCGGCGGGCTCGTGCGGGCACATCTGGAGGCGCGTCGTCGCCGTCAGGATCCGCTGCCCGGAACGGTAAGCGCGGATCCCGCCCCGGACAGGACTCCCGTCGTGCAGACGAACCGCCGTGTCATCCGCATCCTGCGCCCCGACCTGTCGGCGCTGGCCGGACGGTCCTGGACGGTGACCGCCCTCGGTCTGACGGCGGTGTCGCTGGCGATGGAGCGCTACTACCGCGAGCGCGGGGAGGATCTGCCCTCGGAGTACGCGGCAGTTCCCGTGGCACTCGGCGAGTCTGCGGCGGGCCTCGGGGTGAACCGTGTCGCGGGCGGCCTGGTACCCCTGCACGTCGAGATCCCCGAACCCGCGCAGCGCGCCGCGACGATCGCCGACTCGCTTGCGCGCGAACGGGCCCGCGTCGACTCGTCGGAGAGCATCGACGCGATGCACCGCACCGGTGCCGCCCCCTATCCGGTCTTCCGGCGTGTCTCCCGCGCCCTGGCACACGCCCTCGCGTCCGGCGCGGTGCCCGGTGTCGCGACGGCGCTCAGCAGCGTCAACTGCGGCGCGGACGTGCGGTGGTCGGTGCCGTGGGGTCACCTGAAATTCGTCGCCGGCGTGCAGGCGCTCGTGCCGCGTGTCGACTTCATGCACACCTTCGCGCGGGCAGGCGATGCCTTCGCGGTCACCGTCCTGGCCCCGGCGAGCGACGACAGTCGTCCCGATCACGACATCGACCGGTACGTCGAGTTGCTCGACCAGGGGTTCGCCGAGGTGTCGGCTGCGGTGGGCCGCGTGGGTGCCGGCCGGGCACTGAACCCGATCGTGGTTCGGCGGTGGAAGCTGTCTCTGATAGGCTGGACCGTCGGTGCGTGCTGCGGTTCGCGGTGGCCGTACCGGGCGGACTCTCGTCCGTCTACCGTCACGCGGACGTCAGTTGTACAGGAGTGACCCAGTGGCTCTGACCACCGAACAGAAGAAGCAGATCCTCGGCGAGTACGGCCTCCACGAGACCGACACCGGTTCCCCCGAGGCGCAGGTGGCACTGCTCACCAAGCGCATCGTGGACCTCACCGAGCACCTCAAGCAGCACAAGCACGACCACCACTCCCGCCGCGGCCTGCTGCTGTTGGTCGGTCGTCGTCGCCGCCTGCTGAAGTACGTCGAGAAGGTCGACGTCGAGCGTTACCGCTCGCTCATCCAGCGTCTGGGCCTGCGTCGCTGACGCGGACAGGACACGACCTGATCTGCATTCGCTGATCTTTTCCGGCAGCCGACGGGGTACCCACTACACTGGGCCTCGTTGGCTGTCGGTGTTTGTGCCGGTTCGGCCGGCGACTTCCATCGCCTCCAGCGGCGATGATCCGTATGCACCGACGGTGTCGGTCCTCGGTAGTGACCTTCCGGTCCCGTCGGGTGTCGTATCCCGAATCCGCCGGAGGGTTTCGATCGACGACCGCCTCCGTGAGTCGGTGCGCAGCCGTGGCCACGGGGGTCGCGGCGCCCGCGCGGGTACGGCGAAGACGAAGAGGGAAGAGAAGACATACAGATGACAAGCACTACCGCAGTCGAGATCGACGAAGGGGTCTACGAGACCACCGCGACGCTCGACAACGGTGCCTACGGCACCCGCACGATCCGTTTCGAGACCGGCCGCCTCGCACGTCAGGCCGCCGGTTCGGTCGTCGCCTATCTCGACGACGAGACCATGCTGCTCTCGGCCACCAGCGCCTCGAAGCAGCCCAAGGACCAGTTCGACTTCTTCCCGCTGACGGTGGACGTCGAGGAGCGCATGTACGCCGCGGGTCGCATCCCCGGCTCGTTCTTCCGTCGCGAGGGACGCCCCTCCACCGACGCGATCCTGACCTGCCGTCTGATCGACCGGCCGCTGCGCCCGTCCTTCGTTGACGGTCTGCGCAACGAGATCCAGGTCGTCGTCACGGTTCTGAGCCTGAACCCGAACGACCTCTACGACGTCGTCGCGATCAACGCCGCGTCGGCCTCCACCCAGCTCGCCGGTCTGCCGTTCTCCGGCCCGGTCGGTGGCGTGCGTGTCGCGCTCATCGTCTCCGACGACAACAAGTCGGGGCAGTGGGTCGCGTTCCCGACTGTCGAGCAGCTCGAGAACGCCGTCTTCGACATGGTCGTCGCCGGCCGCATCGTCGGTGGGGGAGACAACCCCGACACCGCCGACGTCGCGATCATGATGGTCGAGGCCGAGGCGACCGACAACGTCATCGCGCTCGTCGAGGGGGGCGCCCAGGCGCCCACCGAGACCGTCGTGGCCGAGGGCCTCGAGGCAGCGAAGCCGTTCATCGCCCGCCTGTGCATCGCGCAGCAGCAGCTCGCCGCCGCTTCCGCGAAGCCCACCGGCGATTTCCCGCTGTTCCCGCCCTACCAGGACGACGTCTACGCCGCGGTCGAGTCCGCTGCGTCGGAGAAGCTCGCCGACGCGCTCACCATCGCCGGCAAGCAGGAGCGCGACGACCGCACCGACGAGATCAAGGTCGAGGTGCTCGAGCAGGTCGCTCCGAACTTCGAGGGTCGCGAGAAGGAGATCGGCGCGGCCTTCCGCTCGCTGACCAAGAAGCTCGTGCGCCAGCGCATCCTGCGCGACCAGTTCCGCATCGACGGCCGCGGTGTCACCGACATCCGTGCCCTCTCCGCCGAGGTCGCGGTCGTTCCTCGCGCCCACGGTTCGGCGCTGTTCGAGCGCGGCGAGACCCAGATCATGGGTGTCACCACGCTCGACATGGTGAAGATGGCGCAGCAGGTCGACTCGCTCGGTCCCGAGACCAGCAAGCGCTACATGCACCACTACAACTTCCCGCCGTACTCCACCGGTGAGACCGGTCGCGTGGGCTCGCCGAAGCGCCGCGAGATCGGCCACGGTGCCCTCGCGGAGCGCGCGCTCATCCCGGTTCTGCCGAGCCAGGAGGAGTTCCCCTACGCCATCCGTCAGGTCTCCGAGGCTCTGAGCTCGAACGGCTCGACGTCCATGGGCTCGGTCTGTGCCTCGACGCTGTCGATGCTCAACGCCGGTGTGCCCCTGAAGGCCCCGGTCGCCGGTATCGCCATGGGCCTGGTCTCCGACGAGGTCGAGCTCGAGGACGGCACCCGCGAGACCCGCTACGTCGCCCTCACCGACATCCTCGGTGCGGAGGACGCGTTCGGCGACATGGACTTCAAGGTCGCAGGCACGAAGGACTTCGTCACGGCCCTGCAGCTCGACACCAAGCTCGACGGCATCCCGTCGCAGGTCCTCGCCGGTGCGCTGTCGCAGGCCCACGATGCCCGCGCCACGATCCTCGAGGTCATGGCCGAGGCCATCGACGCCCCGGACGAGATGAGCGAGTTCGCTCCGCGCATCACCACCATCAAGGTCCCGGTGGACAAGATCGGCGAGGTCATCGGCCCCAAGGGCAAGATGATCAACTCGATCACCGAGGAGACCGGCGCCAACATCTCCATCGAGGATGACGGCACCGTCTACGTCGGTGCAGCGGACGGCCCGTCCGCGCAGGCCGCGATCGACAAGATCAACGCCATCGCCAACCCGCAGCTGCCGAAGGTCGGCGAGCGCTTCCTCGGCACCGTGGTCAAGACCACGGCGTTCGGTGCGTTCGTCTCCCTGCTCCCCGGCCGCGACGGCCTGGTGCACATCAGCAAGCTCGGCAACGGCAAGCGCATCGCCAAGGTCGAGGACGTCGTGAACGTCGGTTCGAAGATCCGCGTCGAGATCGCCGACATCGACAACCGCGGCAAGATCAGCCTCGTCCCCGTCGAGGACGAGTCGGCCGAGGCCGCTGCGACCGGCGAGAACGCCGAGTCCTGATCACCCCACCCGCCTGCCGGTTCCCGGTGGGCGCGTGAACCCCGCACCCGTGGCGCCCGACATCCGGTCGGGCACCACGGGTGCGTCGTTTCCGGCAGACCATGGTTACCGGGGTGCAACGGCCGGACGTCCTCCGGGTGAGGTTCCGCCGAACCGGGTGCGGACCGCGCCCGGGAATGGTTCCCTGAATATGTGAGAACGGCCACGCCGGCGGATCTCGGGAGGTTGCGCGGAGCGAATCTGGCTCTGGCAACCTGGGTGTCCGCCATCAACTTCTGGGCCTGGAACATGATCGGGCCGCTGTCGACGACCTACGCCACCGACATGTCGCTCAGCAGCACGGAAGCGTCGATGCTGGTGGCCACGCCGATCCTCGTAGGCTCCCTCGGCCGCATCGCGGTCGGGGCGATGACGGACCGGTACGGCGGAAGGGCGATGTTCATCGCCGTCTCGCTGCTGTCGATCGTTCCTGTCGTCGCGGTCGGATTCGCCGCCGAGGCCGGCTCCTACCCGCTGCTCCTGGTCTGCGGGTTCTTCCTCGGCATCGCCGGCACGATCTTCGCGGTCGGGATCCCGTTCGCCAACAACTGGTACGAACCCGCCCGCCGCGGCTTCGCGACCGGCGTGTTCGGGGCGGGCATGGTGGGCACGGCCCTGTCGGCCTTCTTCACCCCGCGTTTCGTGAACTGGTTCGGGCTGGTGCCCACCCACATCGTCGTGGCGGCCGCCCTCGCCGTGACCGCCGTGGTGTGCATCCTGGTGATGCGCAACGCTCCCGATTTCCGTCCCAACACCGACCCGGTGCTGCCCAAACTGACAGCCGCGGCGAAACTCGGTGTGACCTGGGAGATGTCGTTCCTGTACGCGGTCGTGTTCGGCGGATTCGTGGCGTTCAGCAACTATCTGCCCACCTACATCAAGACGATCTACGGCTTCTCCGCGGTCGACGCCGGTACGCGCACGGCGGGTTTCGCGCTCGCCGCGGTCCTCGCCCGGCCCGTGGGCGGAGCGCTGTCGGACCGGGTGCCGCCGAAGTACGTGGTCCTGGCCTCGTTCACCGGCACCGCCGTGATGGCGGTGATCGCGACCTTCCAGCCCCCGCCCGACCTGTGGTCGGCGCTGACGTTCATCACGATGGCGATCTTCCTGGGTATCGGCACCGGTGGGGTCTTCGCATGGGTGGCGCGCCGCGCCCCGGCGCACGCGGTGGGCAGCGTCACGGGCATCGTCGCCGCAGCCGGTGGGCTCGGCGGTTACTTCCCACCCCTGGTGATGGGCGCGACCTACGACGCCGAGGGCAACGACTACACCGTCGGCCTGCTCCTGCTCGCCGCGACGGCACTGGTGTGCCTGCTCTACACCGCCTTCCGGCTGCATGCCCACGAACCGCCGCCGTCGGCCGCAGGATCCGGGAACCGCGACGTACGTGAGGAGAAGCCGTGACGGACACCGCCGGAGTCGGGAACCGGATCGAGGAACTGCTCGTGCGCAGCGGACGGTTCTTCACCTCCGGCGAGCAGTCCGACGACACGCGCACGGTCACGCGGCGCGGTGGCCGCGAAGGCGACATCTTCTACCGGGACCGCTGGAGTCACGACAAGGTCGTCCGCTCCACCCACGGGGTGAACTGCACCGGCTCCTGCTCGTGGAAGATCTATGTCAAGGACGGCATCATCACCTGGGAGACCCAGGAAACCGACTATCCGACAGTCGGTCCCGACCGTCCCGAGTACGAACCGCGCGGGTGCCCGCGCGGCGCGGCCTTCTCCTGGTACACCTACTCACCGACGCGCGTGCGGTACCCGTATGCGCGCGGGCTGCTCGTCGAGATGTACCGGGAGGCACGGCAGCGACTCGGCGATCCGGTGCTCGCCTGGGCCGACATCCAGAACGATCCCGAGCGGCGCCGCCGCTACCAGCGTGCCCGCGGCAAGGGCGGGCTGGTGCGCGTCACGTGGGCCGAGGCCACGGAGATGATCGCCGCCGCGCACGTTCACACCATCAAGGAGTACGGGCCCGACCGGGTGGCGGGTTTCTCGCCGATCCCCGCGATGTCGATGGTCTCCTTCGCCGCCGGTTCCCGGTTCGTCGAACTGCTCGGCGGCGTGATGACGTCGTTCTACGACTGGTACGCGGACCTGCCGGTGGCGTCGCCGCAGGTCTTCGGCGACCAGACCGACGTGCCCGAGTCCGGGGACTGGTGGGACGCGTCCTATCTGATGATGTGGGGCTCGAACGTGCCCGTCACCCGCACCCCGGATGCGCACTGGATGACGGAGGTCCGTTATCGCGGCACGAAGGTCGTCTCGGTGAGCCCGGACTACGCCGACAACACCAAGTTCGCCGACGAATGGATGGCGTGCGCGGCGGGTACCGACGGTGCCCTGGCGATGGCGATGGGCCATGTGCTTCTCACAGAGTTCTATGTGCGGCAGCGTGTTCCGTTCTTCGTCGACTATGTGCGCCGGTACACCGACCTGCCCTTCCTCGTACGGCTCGACCAACGCGACGGGAAGCTCGTGCCGGGCAAGAACCTCACCGCCGCCGACCTCGGGCACAGTGTCGAGAACGCGGCCTTCAAGCCGGTCTTCGTCGACGGTGCGACCGACACCGTCGTCGCACCCCGGGGCTCCCTCGGATTCCGCTACGGCGACGACGGCATCGGCAAGTGGAATCTCGAACTCGGTGACCTCGTCCCCGCACTGACGGTCGCGCCCGGAGGTGGGGGAGCGGGTGAGACCGCGGCGGTGCACCTGCCGAGTTTCGACACCGTCGACGGGCACGGTGAGAGCATCGAACGGGGCGTGCCGGTGCGGCGGATCGGGGATCACCTCGTGTGCACCGTCTTCGACCTGATGCTCGCGCAGTACGGGGTGAACCGCCCGGAGCTCGACCTGCCCGGGCAGTGGCCGAGCGGGTACGACGACCCGGGCTCGCCGTACACCCCGGCCTGGCAGGAGGCCCTCACCGGAGTGCCCGCAGCCCAGGCGATCCGGATCGCGACGGAGTTCGCCCGCAACGCAGAGGAATCGGGCGGGCGTTCGATGATCATCATGGGGGCCGGCATCTGCCAGTGGTTCCACGGCGACGCGACCTATCGCGCTGTACTCGCGCTGCTCATGCTCACCGGCTGCATGGGACGCAACGGAGGCGGATGGGCGCACTACGTCGGCCAGGAGAAGTGCCGGCCCGTCACGGGATGGGCGGCCATGGCGATGGGGACGGACTGGTCTCGCCCGCCCCGCCAGATGGCCGGAACCTCCTACTGGTACGTGCACACCGATCAGTGGCGCTACGACGGTTACCGCGCCGACGCCCTGGCCAGTCCCCTGGGACGAGGACGTTTCCGCGACAAGCACACGATGGACGTCATGGCGTCCGCCGTCGCCATGGGCTGGACGCCCTTCTATCCGCAGTTCGACCGCAACACCCACGAGGTCGCCGAACAGGCGCGGGCCGCGGGAACGGAGATCCCGCAGCACGTTGCGCAGCAACTCGCCTCGGGCGAGTTGAAGCTGTCGGTCACCGACCCCGACGATCCCCGGAACTGGCCGCGTGTGCTCAGCGTGTGGCGGTCGAATCTGCTCGGCTCGTCCAGCAAGGGCAACGAGTACTTCCTGCGGCACCTGCTCGGCACCGACTCCAACGTGCAGGGCGAGCCGACGGCCCCCGGCCTGCGACCCGGCGAGGTCGCGTGGCCCGACGACCTGCCCGAAGGAAAACTCGATCTGCTCATGTCGATCGACTTCCGCATGACCTCGACGACGTTGTTCTCCGACATCGTCCTGCCCGCCGCGACCTGGTACGAGAAGGGCGACCTGTCGAGCACCGACATGCACCCCTACATCCACGCCTTCACCGCGGCGGTCGACCCGCCCTGGGAAACCCGTTCGGACTACGACGCCTTCGGCGCCATCGCGCAGACCTTCAGCGCCCTCGCCCGGACCCATCTGGGAACCCGCACCGACATCGTCATGGGGACACTGCAGCACGACACGCCCGCGGCGATGGCGTATCCGTCCGGCACCGAACGGGACTGGCGCGCGACCGGCGAAATACCGGTTCCGGGGAAGACGATGGGTCCGCTCACCGTCGTCGAACGGGACTACGGTGCGGTCGCGGAGAAGTGGGCGACCCTCGGCCCGCTCGTCGAGACCCTCGGATTGAACACCAAGGGTGTCGTGACCCGGCCGGACCGTGAGGTCGCCGAACTGGCACAGAGATTCGGCGTGATGGATTCCGGTGCCGGGCAGGGGCGTCCGGCGATCACCACCGCCGAGCGCATGGCCGACACGATCCTCGCGCTGTCGGGCACGTCCAACGGCAGGCTCGCCGTCGAGGGTTTCCGCGAGCTGGAGAAACGCACCGGACGGCGACTCGTGCACCTCGCGGAGGGCAGTGAGGAACGGCGGATCACCTACGCCGACACCCAGTCCCGTCCCGTACCGGTCATCACGAGCCCGGAATGGTCGGGGAGCGAAACAGGAGGTCGCCGGTACGCCCCGTTCACCGTGAACATCGAAGAACTGAAGCCCTTCCACACGTTGACGGGCCGGATGCACTTCTACCTCGACCACGACTGGCTCGAAGAACTCGGGGAGCAGCTTCCGGTCTACCGGCCCCCGCTCGACATGTCGCGGCTGTTCGGTGAGCAAGCGGTCGGCTCCGGCGACGGTATCGGCCTGACGGTGAGGTACCTGACCCCGCACTCGAAGTGGTCGATCCACTCGGAATACCAGGACAACCTGTTCATGCTGTCGCTGTCCCGGGGCGGACCGGCGATGTGGATGTCGCCGGCCGACGCCGCGAAGATCTCGGTGAGCGACAACGACTGGGTCGAGGCGGTCAATCGCAACGGTGTCGTGGTGTGCCGGGCGATCGTCTCGCACCGGATGCCCGAGGGAGTGGTGTTCGTCTACCACGCCCAGGACCGCGTCATCGACGTCCCGCGCAGCGAGACCACCGGACGCCGCGGCGGCATCCACAATTCGCTGACGCGCATCCTCATCAAGCCGAGCCACCTCGCCGGCGGATACGCGCAGACGGCCTACGCGTTCAACTATCTCGGTCCGACGGGCAACCAGCGCGACGAGGTGACGATCGTGCGGCGCCGATCCCAGGAGGTCGTCTACTGATGCGTGAGCAGGGAACGAGGCGGTCGTGAAGGTCATGGCACAGCTCGCGATGGTGATGAACCTCGACAAGTGCATCGGATGCCACACCTGCTCGGTGACCTGCAAGCAGGCATGGACCAACCGGTCGGGCACCGAGTACGTGTGGTTCAACAATGTCGAAACCCGGCCGGGCCAAGGCTATCCACGCACCTACGAGGATCAGGAACGCTGGCGCGGCGGATGGGTCCGGGACGCGAAGGGACGTCTGCGTCTCCGCGACGGCGGACGCCTCGCGAAACTCGCCCGCATCTTCTCGAATCCGAAGATGCCGTCCATCCAGGACTACTACGAACCGTGGACCTACGACTACGAGAACCTCACGAATGCCCCGCTCGGCGAACACGTCCCGGTGGCGTCACCGCGCAGCCTGATCTCCGGCGAGCCGATGAAGGTGGAATGGTCGGCCAACTGGGACGACGATCTCGGCGGCTCACCGTCGATCGTGCCCGACGATCCGATCCTGAAGAAGGTCGGCGACCGGGTGAAACTCGAGTTCGAACAGACCTTCATGTTCTACCTGCCGCGGATCTGCGAGCACTGCCTGAACCCGTCCTGCGTCGCGTCGTGCCCGTCCGGGGCGATGTACAAGCGGTCGGAGGACGGCATCGTGCTCGTCGACCAGGACCGGTGTCGGGGCTGGCGGATGTGCGTGTCCGGATGCCCGTACAAGAAGGTGTACTTCAACCACAAGACCGGCAAGGCCGAGAAGTGCACCTTCTGCTATCCGCGCGTCGAGGTCGGGTTGCCGACGGTGTGTTCGGAGACGTGCGTGGGCAGGCTTCGGTACATCGGTCTGGTCCTCTACGACGTCGACCGGGTCCTGGAGGCGGCATCGGTGGAGAACGACACCGACCTGTACGAGGCGCAACGCGGGCTGCTGCTCGACCCCCGCGACCCCGAGGTGATCGCCGGCGCCCGCGCCGAGGGCATCTCCGACGAGTGGATCGAGGCCGCGCAACGGTCCCCGGTCTACGACCTGATCAGCACCTACCGGGTCGCGTTGCCGCTGCATCCGGAATACCGGACGATGCCGATGGTCTGGTACGTGCCACCGCTGTCGCCGGTCGTCGACGCCGTCAGCCGGGAGGGACACGACGGCGAGGACATCGGCAACCTGTTCGGCGCCCTCGACGCCCTGCGCATCCCCATCGCGTACCTCGCGGAACTGTTCACCGCCGGGGACACCGCGACGGTCGAGGCGGTGCTGCGACGACTCGCTGCGATGCGCTCCTACATGCGCGACATCAATCTCGGCCGCGAGACCCGCCCCGAGATCCCCGAGGCCGTCGGCATGACCGAGGAACGGATCTACGAGATGTACCGGCTCCTCGCGCTCGCCAAGTACGACGAGCGGTACGTCATCCCCACCGCCTACGCGGCCGAAGGGCATCGCCTCGAGGAGTCGGCGACGGACTGCGCACTGTCCTACGAGGGTGGTCCCGGCATGTACGAGTCGGGTCCGTTCGGTGAGGCCAGCGGCGCCCCGGTCCCGGTGGCGGTCGAGACCTTCCACGCCCTCGCCCAGCGGCAGACCAGTGAGGGGATGGCGGCGAACGCGTCGAACCCGTCGCGGGTGAACCTCCTGAACTGGGACGGCAAGGGCGTGCCGACGGGCATGTTCCCGGGCGGTCACGACAGGGGCGGTCACGGCACGGAAGGGGAGAAGCGATGAGACTGCTGCGTCCACGGCGCGCCGGCGTCGATCGCGCACTGCACCGTCGCCTCGTCCGTCAGGCCGCGTCGCTGCTGCTGGCCTATCCCGACGACGGACACGCCGGACGGCTGGACGTCGCCGGGCAGCTCGTCGACCACATCACCGGTCCCGAGGAGGACATGCTGGGGACGGCGGTCCGCGCACTGGACGAACCGGATCTGCTCGTCCTGGCCCAGCGGTACGTCGAGACCTTCGACCTGCGGCGACGCTCGACGATGTACCTGACCTACTGGACCGCGGGCGACACCCGGAATCGCGGCGCCGAGATGCACGCCTTCGCGAGTGCCTACCGCGCCGCGGGCGTCGAGCCGCCCGCCCACGAATCACCCGACCATCTGCCGGTCGTCCTCGAATTCGCGGCCACCGTGGATCCCTCTGCAGGCGAGGAACTTCTCATCCGGTATCGGGTGGCCCTCGACGTGCTGCACACCTCCCTGCACGAGACCGGCTCGCCGTACGCGCAGGTCGTCGCGGCCGTGTGCGCGACGCTCCCGCCGGTCACCGCCCGGGACGAGGAGCGGGCCCGGCGCCTCGCGCAGGCGGGACCGCCCCGCGAGTCGATCGGATTGCAGCCCTTCACCCTGACGGTGCCGCCCCGGCCCGCGCCCTCGTCGCCGTCCGACGGATCTTCCCGGCGAGGAGTCCCGGAATCATGAGTGCAGGAGAGATCTTCTGGGACGTGGTGCCGTACGTGACACTCGCGATCGTCGCGGTGGGGACCTGGTGGCGGTACCGATACGACAAGTTCGGATGGACCACCCGTTCGTCCCAGCTGTACGAGGCGCGGTTGCTGCGCATCGCGAGCCCGATGTTCCACTTCGGAATCCTGGTCGTGATCGTCGGCCACGTCATCGGCCTGGTGATCCCGCAGTCGTGGACCGACGCCGTCGGGTTGAGTCAGCACGCCTATCACGTGCAGGCCATCACTCTCGGCACGATCGCCGGTGTCTCGACGCTCGTCGGCATCTCCCTGCTCGTGTACCGCCGTCGCACCCGCGGTCCCGTCTTCAGCGCCACCACTCTCAACGACAAGGTCATGTATGTCGTGCTCGTCGCCGCGATCGTGGCGGGTCTCGCCACCACGCTGATGGGGTCGGGTGTCGTGGGCGAGGAACACAACTACCGGGAGACCGTCTCGCCGTGGTTCCGGTCGATCTGGGTCCTGCAACCCCGCGGCGACCTGATGGTGGAGGCGCCGTTCAGCTTCCAGCTGCACGCGCTGATCGGTCTCCTGCTCTTCGCCATCTGGCCGTTCACCCGCCTGGTCCACGCCTTCAGTGCCCCCGTCGGATACCTGTTCCGGCCGTACATCGTCTACCGCAGCCGCGACGAGGCACGTCCCGGACGGCTCGTGGGTTCGCAGCCGCAACGACGGGGATGGTGAGCGCGCGCCCGATGGTGGGGGAGAGTCCCGGTGTACTGTGAAATGTTCCGCGCCCTCCGACCTTGTCAGGACCACCGAAGATCCCCATGGCTTCCAGTTCCCACGTGAAGAACGACGCTTCGACCCCCGCACCCGTCGCGGCCACCGGCGTCCGACGCTCGGTCCTGCCCGGAGGCGTGCGGGTCGTCACCGAGCACGTCCCGGGAGTTCGCTCGGCGGCCGTCGGAGTGTGGGTCGGTGTCGGGTCCCGCGACGAACAACCGTCCGTCGCAGGCGCCGCCCACTTCCTCGAGCACCTGCTGTTCAAGGCGACCCCGACGCGTACCGCTCTCGACATCGCCGAGACGATGGACGGGATCGGGGGAGAGCTCAACGCGTTCACCAGCAAGGAGCACACCTGCTTCTATGCGCACGTGCTCGACGACGACCTGCCGATCGCCGTCGACGTCGTCGCCGACGTCGTCCTGCGCGGCCGGTGCCTGAGCGCGGACGTCGACGTCGAGCGTCAGGTGGTGCTCGAGGAGATCGCGATGCGCGACGACGATCCCGAGGACCTGCTCGGCGACTCGCTGCTCACCGCGCTGTACGGCGATCACCCCATCGGCCGGCCGATCATCGGATCCGTCGAGTCGATCGAGTCCATGACCCGGACCCAGCTGCATTCGTTCCACGTGCGCCGCTACACGCCGCCGCGGATGGTCGTCGCGGTCGCCGGCAACGTCGACCACGCGCACACCGTCGAACTGGTGCGCCGCGCCTTCGCCGGTCATCTGGACGACGCGGCCGCTCCCGCGCCCTGCCGCGACGGACGGCTCGAACTGCGTACCGCGCCGACGATGAGCATCGTCGAGCGCGACAACGAGCAGGCGCACCTGACCCTCGGCGTGCGCTCCTTCGGCCGGCACGACGGGCGTCGCTGGGCGCTGTCGGTGCTCAACGCAGCCGTCGGCGGCGGGCTGAGTTCGCGCCTGTTCCAGGAAGTGCGGGAGAAGCGGGGCCTGGCCTACTCGGTGTACTCCGGCACCGACACCTTCGCCGACACCGGCGCCTTCTCCGTCTACGCGGGTTGTCAGCCCGACAACCTCGGGGAGGTCGCCGCGGTGGTCCGGGAAGTGCTCACCGACGTGGCCGAACACGGCATCACCGACGCGGAATGCGCTCGTGCCAAGGGGTCGCTGCGCGGCGGTCTCGTGCTCGGACTCGAGGACACCGGCGCGCGCATGCACCGGATCGGCCGCAGCGAACTGAGCTACGGACAGCACTGGAGCATCACCGAGACCCTCGAACGCATCTCGTCGGTGTCCACCGAGGAAGTACGCAGCGTGGCAGCCGACCTGCTGCACCGGCCGTTCGCGGTCGCGGTCGCCGGTCCCTACAGGCGCACGCGTGACCTTCCGGCATCGGTGCGCGAACTCGTGTCCTGAATCGTCCTCAGCTGAGCCAGTCGGCTCCGCAGGCGTCCGATGTCGTGCGCGACGGGTCCCGCCGCGGCAGCGAGTTCCGACACCGCGACCTCCGCGACGAAGACGACCCGCGCGTCGCGGTCGTGGAGCACGTCCACCAGATCGGCGAATCGCTGCGCGGGTTCGCGACCGGCGGTCGTCAGGTTCGGGATCCCGTCGACGACCCAGAACAGGTGCTCCGCCGCGAGCGCCAGATAGTCGGCCGGCGCCGTGGTGTGCCCACAGAGGTCGCCGAAGTCGAACCAGAGACAGTCCTTCTCGGCCCGTAGAGCGCGGAGCGGACGTCCTGCCGGGCGCAGGACCCGATGTTCGGCCGGTGCCGGCCGCTCGAGGCCCTGCCGTCGTAGCTGCAGGTCGGACGGGGAGACGGCCCAGATCCCCGACGCGAAACCCCGCGTACGGTCGGAATCGAGCCGATGATCGCGCGGACCGTCCAGGGCCACGACGGTCGCGCACCGCTCGACGAGCTCGATCGTCGGGACGAAGCCCTCGTGGAAGAGCGGATCGGGGAGAAGCTCGCGGGGACGGTAATTCGAGGTCAGGACGAGACGCGTGTGCCGCGCGAGCAGTGCGGGGAGCAACCGGGCGACGAACGTGCCGTCCGCCGGATCGTGGACGTGGAATTCGTCGAAGCACACGAGTTCGGCGCGACCGATCAGATGATCGAGTGCGGCGTCGAGATCGAAGCGGTGCCGTCGGAGCTCGACGTGCAGGTCGCGGAAGAACTCGTGGAAGTGGACGCGCAGCTTGTCCGGTCCGGGATAGGCCGAGAAGTAGACGTCGGCGAGCCAACTCTTGCCACGTCCGGGCGGGCCCCACAGGTAGACGTTCGGGCGCTCGGGATGGCACAGCTGCTCGACGGCGTGGTGTTGCGCGGGATCGAGCACGAACCCCCTGCTACGCGCGGCGTCGTCGAACACCGTGCGGGGAACGGGGTTCGGCAGGGCGGTGTTCGGTGACCCGCGGTTCCTGCGGCGGCGCAACCTCACGCCGAGACTCTATCATCGTAGAGTGACGATTCCGCCTCGACGTCCCTCCCGGCACACGGCCATCAGCGACGCCGCACTCGAACTCGCCGCCCGTGGCGGCAACCACGCGGTGACGCACACGGGCATCGACGTGCATCTCGGTCTGCCGAAGGGCTCGACCTCGTACTACTTCCGCACCCGCCACGCCCTGGTCTCGGCTGCGATCGCCCGTCTCACCGATCGGTCGCGCGCGGATTTCGCCGCGCTGTTCGACGACACGACCGGCACCCCGAGTTCGCCCGCCGACCTGATCGCGCGCTATATCGAACGTCTGCTCACGGTGCGCCGCACCGATGTGCTGGCCCGGTACGCGCTCGCGACCGACGCGCGGCTCGAACCCGAGTCGGCCGAGGCGCTCGCGGGCTGCATGTTCTCGATCACCGCGGCCACCGACCTCGTGCGGGAGCTCGGAGCGCCCGACCCCGGTACGGCCGGCCACGATCTGGTGACCCTGCTCGAAGGAATTCTGTTCGATCGCACCCACGGCCTACGCGCCCACACGTCCTCGGGGCCGGGCACGGCGTGGGTCGACGAGATCCGTTCGTCGGTCGGCCTGTGGCTCGACGCCCTCTGCGCGCAGCAGTAGGTGGCATTCGACCCGCTCGGGACATCCGCGGGTGGTTGCGTAGGATTTCCGGGGGAGACGGCAACGAAAGGGCGTGACGACGCAAGTGGATGCAACAAAGGTTCGGGTGGGTGTACTCGGTGCTGCCGGCAAGGTCGGCCAGGCGATCTGCGCCGCCGTCGACGCCGCGTCCGATCTCGAGCTCGTCGCCACCGTCGACAAGGGTGACGGTCTCGACACCCTGGTGAACTCGCAGGCCCAGGTGGTCGTCGACTTCACGCACCCCGACGTCGTCATGGACAACCTGCACTTCCTCGTCGAGAACGGTATCCACGCCGTGGTCGGAACCACCGGCTTCGACGACGAGCGCCTCGACAGGGTGCGGAGCTGGCTCGCGGATCGTCCCGAGGTGGGGGTACTCATCGCACCGAACTTCGCGATCGGTGCCGTGCTGTCGATGCGCTTCGCCCAGGCCGCCGCCCGGTTCTTCGACTCCGTCGAGGTGATCGAGCTGCACCACCCGAACAAGGCCGACGCACCGTCCGGTACCGCCTACCGCACCGCCCGTCTGATCGCGCAGGCCCGCGCCGAGGCCGGTGTGGCTCCGAGCCCGGACGCCACCACCACCGAACTCGACGGTGCGCGCGGCGCCGACGTCGACGGTGTCCGCGTGCACTCCGTGCGTCTCGCCGGACTCGTCGCCCACCAGGAGGTGCTGCTCGGCACCCAGGGCGAGACCCTCACCATCCGGCACGACTCGATCGACCGCTCCTCCTTCGCCCCCGGCGTGCTGCTCGGCGTGCGGGAGATCGGTAAGCGGCCGGGACTGACCGTCGGAATCGATCCCCTCCTCGACCTGTGAGAACCGGCTCCCTCAAAGTCCTCGTGCCCATCGCGTTCATCGTGGTGGCGCTGGGGTTCTACTTCGTCCTGCTCGGCTCGACCGGCCTGGAGCTGATCCGCTCCGGTGAGGTCGCGGCGATCGGTCTCGGTATCGGCATCCTCATCCTCCCGATCGTGGGAGCCTGGATCGTCTACGCGACCCTCCGCGCAGGCCTGCAGCACCAGCATCTCGCGCGGCGGATCCACGACGAAGGCCTCGAACTCGACGTCGACGATCTGCCCCGCATGCCCTCGGGGCGGATCGACCGGGACGCCGCCGACGAACTGTTCGCGACCGTGAAGCAGGAATGGGAAGCCGACCCCGACAACTGGCGCAACTCCTATCGGCTCGCACGCGCCTACGACTATGCGGGCGACCGCAGTCGCGCGCGGGAGACGATGCGCCGGGCCGTCGCGCTCGAGAAACTCGAACGGGACGGCGACGCGGGTTCCTGAACCGACGAGCGGCTTCGACAAGCGCTGCCGTGAGCGGCTTTGACAAGCTCAGCGCGGTCCAGCAGCCTGCTGATGTGACGGACGAGGCTGTGGAAGACCGGTCAGGGGCGGACGAGACGGGACGCGGGGACGGATCGCGCACGGTGCTGGTGGTGCACCACACCCCGTCGCCGTCGACCCGCGAGATCCTCGAAGCGGTCCTGGCGGGAGCGCGGGACCCGGAGATCACGGGTGTCACCGTCCGGGCGGTTCCTGCGCTGGGTGCCACGGTGCCCGATGTGCTGGCCGCCGATGGTTTCCTGTTCGGCACCACCGCCAATTTCGGCTACATGTCGGGTGCGCTCAAGCACTTCTTCGACACCGTCTACTACCCGTGTCTCGATGCCGTGGCCGGCCGTCCCTACGGTCTGTGGGTGCACGGGAACAACGACACCGCCGGGGCTGTGGCCTCGGTTCGGCGCCTGACCACCGGCTTGGGTCTCGTGCAGGCTGCCGCCGATCTCGAGATCACCGGACCGGTCGACGCGAAGGTGCGCGAGCAGTGCTACGAGTTCGGCGCCATCGTCGCGGCGACCGCGGCCGGTGAGATCTGACGCGAGCGAGAGTTCTTCGCTCCGCGATCAGTGGACATGCTTCGCTCCGCTATCAGCGGAAATGCTTTTCCGTGAACGACTTGAGGCCCTTGCCGGCGGTTTCGAGGGCCATCTTCTCGGCGCGCCGCACGAGGAATCCGGGGATCGGGATCTTCGGATCGATCGTCAGCGAGAATTCGGCCGTCGTGCCGGATCCCTTGGCAGTGAGGGTGTAGGCACCGTCCTGCTGGCGCTGCTGGCTGCTCTCCACGAGGGTCCACGACATGGACTCGTTGCCGTTCCAGTCGTACTCGACGACCTGTTCGTCGGTGATGCCGACGATCGAGACGGTCATCCGCACACGGTGTGGGCGTCCGTCGGGGTGGGTGGATTCGACGGTGACGGACTTGTGGGTCGACGACCACTCGGGCAGGCGTTCGACCGCGGCGAGTGCGGCCATCACCTGCTCCGGGGTTGCGTCGATGTCGAAATTCCTGGTGCTGCTGACCGCCATGCGCCCTCCGCGTCGCCCGATATGTGTGCGTCGGCACTCTATCGTGCGGTGAGGTGCCTCACGCGTCGGTGTGGGGCTCCGTGTCGCCGGGGCCCGCCGCGTCGTCCGGGCCCGCGGTATCGGTCGGGTCGGTCGGCGGTTGCTCGGTGGATGCGGGCGGGGTGGGCTTCGCCCAACCACCTCGACGGCGCCATTCGTCGGCACGGCGCTGGTAGCGCATCTGCTCCCGCAGGGCGCCCTGCACGGCCTGCGCCATCCAGGAGTTGAGCGACAGTCCGCTCTGCTGCGCGGCTTCCTCGGCCTTGGTCTTGATCTGCTCGACGAGGCGCAGGGTCACCCGGCTGATATCGCCGGTCATCTCCTCGAAGGACGGCGTCGGATCCTCTTGCGGGGGAGCGGTTTCGCTGTGGACGGCGAGGACGGCGTCGGTGCCGTCGAGTCGCACCGTGACGGTGCGGTCGCCGAGTTCGTCGCTGATCTCGTTGGCCATGTCGGACAGTGCTGCCAGGACCGCGAGCCGGACGGGTGCGGCGATGGCGGTCGCGAGGGCCGCGGCGGTGCGTCGGGTCTGTTCGTCGCCGAGTTCGGCCGCGGAGATCACGGAGTCGGTGATGGCGGACGTGTACTTGTCGATGTCCATGACGCCAGTGTGACGTCACAAATGATGTCACGCAAGGTGTCATCGTGATGTCATCGATCGTCGCAGGTCGAGGCGCGTTAGTGTGCGGACGGAAGAGACGGCGCGTCCGGAGGATGCGCGACGACCGAGGCGAGGAGGAGACGATGGCGCCCGAACCCGCCGTTCCGAAGGTCCGGCTCATCGCCACGACGGAGTTCCATCTCCCCGACGACGTCGACTGGGACACCGACGCCGAGGGCGGGGAGGCGCTCGTCGAGTTCGCCGGTCGCGCCTGCTACCAGAGCTGGTCCAAGCCCAACCCGCGCACCGCGACGAATGCCGGGTACCTCCGTCACCTGCTCACCGTGGGGCACCTGTCCGTGCTCGAACACGCCACGGCGACCTTCTACATCACCGGTATCTCCCGCTCGTGCACGCACGAGTTGATCCGGCACCGCCACTTCTCGTTCTCTCAGCTGTCCCAGCGTTTCGTCGCCGACGGTGAGGTGCCCGTGGTGGTTCCGCCCGCGATCGCGGGCGACGCCGAGCTCGAGGAGCTGTTCTTCGCGGCCGCGGCGCGCAGCCGCGAGGCGTACGTGGCGCTGCTGGAGGCACTCGACGAGAAGCTCTCGCATCTTCCCGCCGGTCCGTTGCGCGCCAAGCAGGTCCGGGAGGCCGCCCGGGCGGTCCTCCCCAACGCCACGGAGACCCGCATCGTCGTCACCGGCAACTACCGCTCGTGGCGTCACTTCGTCGCCATGCGCGCGACCGAACATGCCGACGTCGAGATCCGGCGTCTCGCCGTCGAATGTGTACGTCAGCTTGCGGATGCCGCACCGAACGCGTTCTCGGACTTCGCGATCACGAAACTGTCCGACGGCAGCGAGATCGCAGCTCCCACGCTCGCGACCGATCTCTGATCGACCTGCACACAGATCTTCGATCCACCTCGACACCGATCTGTGATCCGTCTTCGGGGGGCGGGCGTGTGTCGAGGCGACCCTGCCACGCGGTAGCCTTCTGACCATGACCAACGGTGATTCCGCAACTGCTGTCGAGCTTCCGTTCGGCACCGTCGCCACAGCGATGGTGACCCCGTTCACTGCCGATGGCAAGCTCGACGTGGATGCGGGCGTGCGTCTGGCGAACTATCTCGTCGACGGTGGCTGTGACGCACTGGTTCTCGCCGGTACGACCGGCGAATCGCCCACGACGACCGAGAACGAGAAGATCGAGCTGATGCGGGCCGTGCTCGCATCCGTCGGCGACCGCGCCAAGATCATCGCCGGTGCCGGCAGCAACGACACCGCCCACAGTGTCGAGCTCGCCCGCGACGCCGCGCGTGCCGGGGCGCACGGCCTGCTCGTGGTGACCCCGTACTACTCGCGACCCCCGCAGGCCGGCCTCTACGCCCACTTCGTCGCCGTGGCCGATGCGACCGATCTGCCGGTCATGCTCTACGACATCCCACCTCGATCCGTCGTGCCGATCGAGACCGACACGCTGCGCCTGCTCGCCGAGCACCCGCGGATCGTCGCGGTCAAGGACGCCAAGGGCGACCTGAACGCGGGTGCCGAACTGATCGGCACCACCGACCTGAAGTTCTACTCGGGCGACGACCCGCTGAACCTGCCGTGGCTGTCCGTCGGCGCCGTCGGATTCGTCAGCGTGATCGGTCATCTCGTGCCCGGTCGCCTCCGCGAGCTGCACACCGCCTTCGAGGCCGGCGATCTCGAACTCGCCCGCCGCATCAACCTGTCGATGGTGCCCATCTACCGGGCCGTCGCGCGGCTGGGAGGTGTGAGCGCCTCGAAGGCCGGGCTGCGACTGCTCGGCATCGACGTCGGAGAGCCCCGCCTGCCGCAGGTCGCCCCGGTGACCGCGCAGATCGACGCGCTCGCGGCAGATCTCCAGGCTGCGGGGGTGCTGTGATGAGCCGCCCCGATCGTGGCCGTGGCCGCGCCACCCGCAACGCCGGTCCGCCCTCCCGCGCCCCGCGCCGGGTCGCGCAGAACTCCGCTGCCGCCCAGCGACCCGACGCGCGCGTCGTCGACCCCACCGAACGGTTGGGTACACCGCCCAAGGCTCCCCGCGACGGTCTGCGTGTGGTTGCGCTCGGCGGTATCGGCGAGATCGGCCGCAACATGACGGTCTTCGAACACCAGGGACGGCTCCTGATCGTCGACTGCGGTGTTCTCTTCCCCGAGGACCAGCAGCCGGGCGTCGACCTGATCCTGCCCGACTTCCGGTACATCGAGGACCGGATGGACGACGTCGAGGCGATCGTCCTCACCCACGGCCACGAGGATCACATCGGTGCCGTGCCGTTCCTGCTGCGTCTGCGCCCCGATGTCCCGGTCGTCGGGTCCAAGTTCACCCTGGCGTTGGTCGCGGCCAAGTGCCGCGAACACCGTCAGCGTCCCAAGCTCGTCGAGGTCGTCGAGGGACAGACCACCTCGCACGGTCCGTTCGAGTGCGAGTACTTCGCGGTCAACCACTCCATCCCCGATGCGATCGCCGTCGCGATCCGCACCGCCGCGGGCATCGTGCTGCATACCGGCGACATCAAGCTCGACCAGTTGCCGCTCGACAACCGCCTCACCGACCTCGCGGGCTTCTCCCGCCTCGGTGACGAGGGCGTCGACCTGTTCCTCGTCGACTCGACGAACGCCGAGGTCCCGGGCTTCGTCACCCCCGAGCGCGAGATCGGCGGAGTGCTCGACACCGTCATCGGCAAGGCCACCAACCGGGTGATCGTCGCGTCCTTCGCGAGCCACGTGCACCGCATCCAGCAGATCGTCGACGTCGCCGAGCGCTACAACCGGCGCGTGGCGTTCGTCGGCCGGTCGATGGTCCGCAACATGCAGATCGCGCAGGATCTGGGCTACCTGAACGTGCCCGACGGCCTCGAGGTCGACATCGACACCGCGGCGAGCCTGCCCGACGGCCGGGTCGTGCTGGTCTCCACCGGTTCGCAGGGTGAACCGCTCTCGGCGCTTTCCCGGATGGCGCGAGGGGAGCACCGGCAGATCAACATCCGGGCCGACGATCTCGTCGTCCTCGCCTCGTCGCTGATCCCCGGCAACGAGAACTCCGTGTTCGCGGTCGTCAACGGCCTTGCCAAGCGCGGTGCGAAGGTCGTCACCCAGCAGAACGCGAAGGTGCACGTCTCCGGCCACGCGTCGGCCGGCGAGCTGCTGTACCTGTACAACGCGGTGCGTCCGACCAACGCGATGCCCGTCCACGGCGAGTGGCGCCACCTGCGGGCGAACGCCGCTCTGGCCGAGGCCACGGGTGTTCCCCGCGAGCGGATCGTGCTCGCAGAGGACGGCGTGGTCGTCGACATGGTCGACGGACTCGCCGAGATCGTCGGGCGTGTCCCGGTCGGCCACGTCTACGTCGACGGCCTGTCGGTGGGCGACGTGGGCGAGTCCACGCTGTCCGATCGTCTCGTTCTCGGCGAAGGTGGTTTCATCTCGATCTCCGTCGCGGTCGACGCCACCACCGGCCGTGCGGTGAGTACCCCGGAGGTCTCCGGTCGCGGTTTCTCCGACGACCCGGGCGCATTGAACGAAGCGGCACAACTCGTCGACAAGGCGCTCAACGAACTCGCTGCCGAAGGGGTCACGGAGACCCATCGCATCGCCCAGGGCATCCGCCGGGTCGTCGGCCGCTGGGTCGCCGAGACCTATCGTCGTCGTCCGATGATCGTGCCCACGGTGATCCCGGTCTCCTGAGTACGGTCCGCGCGGGCCCGCCGAACACGCGGGCTCGCGCGATGGGCGAGGGCAACCGTGATCGCTAGAGTGGCGGAATGAGCCTCGCCCGAAGCGAACGACATGCCCTCGTCCGCACCATGTCCGAGGTCGGGCCCGACGCGCCGACGCTCTGCGGCGACTGGACGGTCCGGGATCTCGCCGCGCACCTGCTCGTCCGCGAGCGCCGCGTGGACGCGATGCCCGGCATCCTCGTCCCGGCCCTGGCCGACCACACGGAGAAGGTGCGACGCTCCGCCACCGACCGGCAGTGGGCACACCTGCTCGCCGACGTCGATTCCGGCCCGCCGAAGTGGTCGCCGATGTTCCTGTTCGACGCCGTCGCCAACGCGGCGGAGATGTTCGTGCACCACGAGGACGTGCGCCGCGCGCAGCCCGGATGGGAACCGCGGACGCTGTCGGCCGACGACCAGGACCAGCTCTGGCGGATCGCACGGATGATCGGGCGCAACAGTTACGGCGGATGCGACGTCACGGTCGTCTTCGAGAGGTCCGATTCCGGCGAGCGGGTCACCCTCCGCAAGCGCGGCCCCCGCACGGTCGTGTTGCGCGGCGAACCGTCGGAACTCGTGCTCCACGCCTTCGGCCGCGACCAGGTGCGGCTCGAGATCGAGGGCGACGAGTCGGCCGTCACCGAACTGGCGGCGTCGAAACGCGGCCTGTGAGCACTCGCCTGCACGGCATGTGACCAGTGCCGCCGCCCGGTACCCGTGTTGCTGATGGTTCATGAGAGGTCCGTGCGGCTACCCTGGCGGACATGGCAGGAAAGTCGTCGGGCAGCCGCGGAACGTCGTCTACGACCTCTCGGTCGCGGACGGGGGCGCGGGGCTCGGGCGGCAGCACCTCCCGTGCCCGCAGTGCGGGTGCCTCCACCTCGAAGACCCGATCGACCGCGAAGTCGAAGGCGTCCGGTTCGTCCCGGTCCACCGCCGCACGCAAGCCGCGGGCCGCGGCCTCGACCACGAGCCGTCGCAGCGGGGGCACCGCGCGTCGCGCTCCGGCCGCGAGCCGACGTCCCGCGCCCGCCCGTCCCCGGCGCAGTTCCGGGGGGATCCTCACCGCCGTGGGCCGCACCGTCGGCGCCGGCTGGATGATGACGGCCCGCGCCGTCGGAGCCACGACCCGCACGATGGGTCGCGCCACCGAGATCGAGTCCGGACACCGCCGCGACGGCATCGCGCTCGGACTGATCTCCCTCGGCGTGATCATCGCCGGCACGGTGTGGTTCGGTGTCGGTGGCCCGGTGGGCGAGTGGGTCGAGACGGCTGTCCGTGCCGTCACCGGCGGTGCGAGCGCGGTCCTTCCGCTCGTCGCGGTCGGCATCGCGGTGACGCTCATGCGCACCGAACCGCATCCCGAGATCCGTCCGCGGCTCGTCGTCGGCGGACTGCTCGTCGGTCTGCCCGCACTGGGTCTGTGGCACATCGCCTCCGGTTCACCCACCGACGCGGAGGGCCGCGCCGAGGGAGCCGGTTTCGTCGGTGCCGCCGTTGGCGGCCCGCTCACCTCCGGACTCACCGTCTGGCTGTCCGTGCCGCTGATGCTCCTCGCGGCGGGCTTCGGGATCCTGCTGCTCACCGGCACCACGGTGCGGGAGCTGCCCGAACTGTTCCGCGACTACTTCGGTCTCGGCTACCGCGCCGAGGACGAGTACGGCGACTACGACGACCACTACGACGACGGCTACGGCTACGACGAGCCGCCGATGTTCGACGCCGACGGCTACCCGATCGACGAGCCGCCCGCGCCCAAGCGGTCCCGCCGCCGGCGTACCCCGGTGGAGAACTACCCGCCCGACGAGTTCGACGGCGACGCGAAGACCGAGGTGCTCCCGCTGTGGGACGACCGCGCAGCCGAACCGGAGAAGCCCACCTCACCACCGGCCACGCTGGAGATGCCCTCGGTCGCCGAGACCCCGGCTGCAGCACCGGCCCCCGCTCCCACCCGCAAGAAGCCGAAGGCCGCCCCGGTACCCGAGGTCGTCGACCAGACCACCGAACCGGAACCCGCCGAGACGTTCGTCCGCGACCGCGAGGTCGAGGGCGACTACACGCTTCCCTCGCTCGAGTTGCTCACCAAGGGCGACCCGCCCAAGACGCGGTCGGCCGCGAACGACCAGATGATCGAGGCGATCACCGAGGTCCTCGAACAGTTCAAGATCGACGCAGCGGTCACCGGCTTCACCCGCGGCCCGACCGTCACCCGCTACGAGGTCGAACTCGGCCCCGGCGTCAAGGTCGAGAAGATCACCGCGCTCGCCCGCAACATCGCGTACGCCGTGGCGACCGACAACGTGCGGTTGCTCGCGCCGATCCCGGGAAAATCCGCCGTCGGTATCGAGGTTCCCAACACCGACCGCGAACTCGTGCGCCTGTCGGACGTGCTCGCGGCACCGTCGACCCGCCGCGACCACCATCCCCTCGTCATCGGTCTCGGCAAGGACATCGAGGGCGACTTCGTCTCCGCCAACCTCGCGAAGATGCCGCACCTTCTGGTCGCCGGTTCCACCGGGTCCGGTAAGTCGAGCTTCGTCAACTCGATGCTCGTGTCGCTGCTCATCCGCGCGACGCCCGACGAGGTGCGGATGATCCTCATCGACCCGAAGATGGTCGAGCTGACGCCCTACGAGGGCATCCCGCACCTGATCACACCGATCATCACGCAGCCGAAGAAGGCCGCGGCGGCGCTCGCGTGGCTCGTCGAGGAGATGGAGCAGCGCTACCAGGACATGCAGGCCAACCGGGTGCGGCACATCGACGACTTCAACGCGAAGGTGAAGTCGGGGGAGATCACCGCACCGCTGGGCAGCGAGCGTGTTTACCGGCCGTATCCCTACATCCTCGCCATCGTCGACGAGCTCGCCGACCTGATGATGACGGCCCCGCGCGACGTCGAGGACGCCATCGTCCGCATCACCCAGAAGGCCCGCGCCGCCGGCATCCACCTCGTGCTCGCCACCCAGCGACCCTCGGTCGACGTCGTCACCGGTCTCATCAAGACGAACGTGCCCTCGCGGCTCGCGTTCGCGACGAGTTCGCTCACCGACTCGCGCGTCATCCTCGACCAGCCCGGTGCCGAGAAGCTCATCGGTATGGGCGACGGACTGTTCCTGCCGATGGGCGCGGGCAAACCGATCCGTCTGCAGGGCGCGTTCATCACCGACGACGAGATCGCAGGGGTCGTCGACTTCGCCAAGAACCAGGCCGAACCCGAGTACAACGAGGGCGTCACCGCCCCGAAGGCCGGCGACAAGAAGGACGTCGACCCCGACATCGGCGACGACCTCGACGTCTTCCTGCAGGCCGTCGAACTCGTCGTCACGAGCCAGTTCGGTTCGACGTCGATGCTGCAGCGCAAGCTCCGCGTCGGATTCGCCAAGGCCGGTCGCCTGATGGACCTGATGGAGACACGCGGCGTGGTCGGGCCGAGCGAGGGCAGCAAGGCCCGCGACGTGCTCGTCAAGCCGGAGGAGCTCGACGGCCTGCTGTACTCGATCCGTGGCGGCGGAGACCCGGCGGAGGCCCCGGCCGCCGAGCAATGAGACCGGCCCGTTCGACGGACCGTCACTGCTGCCTCCGGCGGGAAGTGACGATGTGTGGCACAATCGGGGGAGCTGTGGAGGGGAGTATCCCCTGATCCGCGGCGGTCTCGTCAACACGTGCGGCGCCGATGCCGTCCCGGGGCCGTCGGTCCGGCGATGGTCCGGGCGGGAGAGACCTCCGGCAGGTACGCATACCTACCGGAAGGCCCTGTGCCCATGCACGTAACCCTGACCACGTGGTTGATCACGATCGCCGTCATCATCGGGTTGTTCGTCTTCGACTTCTTCGCCCACGTCCGCAAGCCGCACGCGCCGACCCTGCGCGAATCCGGCTTCTGGTCGGCCGTCTTCATCGCCATCGCGATCCTCTTCGGCGTGATCGTCTTCGCGATCTGGGGCCCGACCTACGGCGGTGAGTACTTCGCCGGCTACATCACCGAGAAGGCGCTGTCGGTCGACAACCTCTTCGTGTTCGTCATCATCATGGCCACCTTCGCAGTGCCCCGTGAATACCAGCAGAAGGTCCTCACGATCGGCATCGTGCTGGCCCTGGTGATGCGCGGTGCCTTCATCGCGGTCGGTGCCGCGGCGATCAACACCTACAGCTGGGTGTTCTACCTGTTCGGCTTCTTCCTCGTCTACACCGCCGTCAAGCTCATCCGCGACCACGGCGAGGACCCGCAGGGCATCTCGGAGAACCGGATGGTCAAGTTGGCCCGGAAGTTCCTGCCGGTGCACGACGAGTACGACGGCGACCGGCTCGTCACCCGCATCGACGGCAAGAAGCTCGTCACGCCGATGCTGCTCGCGCTCGTCGCGATCGGGTTCACCGACATCCTCTTCGCGCTAGACTCGATCCCCGCGATCTACGGTCTGACGAACGAGCCGTACCTGGTGTTCACCGCGAACGCCTTCGCGCTGATGGGTCTGCGACAGCTGTTCTTCCTCATCGGCGGTCTGCTCGAGCGGCTGGTCTACCTGTCCTACGGACTGTCGATCATCCTGGCGTTCATCGGCGTGAAGCTGGTGCTCCACGCCCTGCACGAGAACACGCTCGGCTGGATCAACGGCGGCGAGCACGTCGCCGTCCCGGAGATCTCCACCGGCGTGTCCCTGGTCGTGATCGTCGGCGTGCTGGCCGTGACGACGGTGGCCAGCCTGCTGAAAACGCGCGGCGAGAAGGAATCCGTCAGGAGTTGAATACGCCCATCACCGGGTTCCACCCGGTGATGCGCACGGCATCGACGAGGTCGCGCTGCGCGAACGGGTCCTGGGCCATCAGTTCGCGCGCCGCGGCCTCGTCGGCCACGTCGACGAGGATGAGCGCACCCGAACCGTCCGTCCACGGGCCGGTTGCCCGCACGATGCCCTGTTCGACGAGATCGCCGAGCCATGCGCGGTGCTTCGGGCGGTGCTCGTCGCGCGCCGAGGCGGTCGCGTCCGAATAGGTGTACTCGACGGCGAACAGGGCCATGCGGGCCTCGCTTTCGTGGTCTCGATCAGAGGGTGAGGAGCATCCGGGTGTTCCCGAGCGTGTTCGGTTTCACATAGCTCAGGTCCAGGAACTCCGCGACGCCCGTATCGTACGACCGGCACATCTCCGCGTAGACCTCGGCCGTCACAGGAGTCCCCTGGATCTCCGCGAAACCGTGCCGCGCAAAGAATTCCACCTCGAAGGTGAGCACGAACAATCGTTCCAGCTCGAGCTCGCGGGCGACCTCGATGAGGCGCGCGACGATCAGGTGACCCGCGCCGTGACCCTTGACCGACGGATCGACGGCCACGGTGCGTACCTCGCCGAGATCCGACCACAGCACGTGCAGGGCACCGCAACCGACGACCTGCCCTCCGAGTTCGGCGACCCAGAACTCCTGGACGGCCTCGTACAGGGTCACCAGATTCTTCTCGAGCAGGATCTTGCCCGCGTAGATGTCGATGAGCCGCTTGATCTCGGGCACGTCGGAGGTTCGGGCGCGCCGGACGACCATTCGATCGTTCGAGTCGTGGTTCGTCGGCGGTGTCGTCATGCGGTGAACAGTAGCGCGTGCGGCTACCGATATTGTGGGGCACATGAGCACGCCCCGCCAGCATGTCACCGCGTCGGGCGGGAGCGGCGCCGCACCGGGACCGCACGCCGGGAGCCCGCACGATCCGGTGCCGTTGTGGAACATCGCCAACATCCTGACGGTGGGCCGGATCGCGTTGGTGCCGGTCTTCCTGGTGCTGCTCTTCGTCGGCGACGGGCACGACACCGTGTGGAGGCTCGCGGCGACCGGAGTCTTCGCGATCGCCGCCATCACCGACCGGATCGACGGTCAACTCGCGCGAAAGCACGGTCTCGTCACCGATTTCGGCAAACTCGCCGATCCCATCGCCGACAAGGCCCTCATCGGTGCCGCGCTGGTCGGCCTGTCGTTGCTCGGCGACCTGTCGTGGTGGGTCACCGGGATCATCGCGGCCCGGGAACTGGGGATCACCGCCCTGCGGTTCGCCGTGCTCCGGCACGCCGTGATCCCGGCGAGTCGCGGCGGCAAGCTCAAGACCCTGGTACAGACGCTCGCGATCGGCGTCTACCTGCTGCCGCTGCCGGACTCGGTGGCACCGGTGGCGATCGGCCTGATGATCCTGGCGGTCGCCCTGACAGTGGTGACGGGACTCGACTACGTGGTCCAGGCGATCCGGTTGCGTACCGGGGTGCGCCGGAGCGAGAGCGGCCGTGCAGACGACGTCACGGGGGAGGACGTCACGGGGGAGGGCGCAGCCACTCGGGACACGCCGGACGACGGTCGCACGGTGGGTGAGGACGCCCGGTAACCACGCCCGGTAACCACGGGCGGGATGTGCGGGATCGGGCCCGGCGCGGACGACACCGCTGTGTCGGGACTACTCGGACGTCTGCAACCGCCGTCGGCGTTGTAATGTCTGGACACCGCGGTATCGAGGTCCGATCGGTCTGCGGGAACCTCGCAGCGTCGTCGTGCGTTGACGAGGTGTCGGCACGACGGACGAAGGAGGATGGGATGGCGCTGTTGTTGCGTGAGGCACTCGGTGACAGCCTTCGGCGCACCCGTGTTTCGCAGAGCCGCACCCTGCGCGAAGTCTCCAGCAGCGCCCGGGTCAGCCTCGGTTACCTCTCGGAGATCGAGCGCGGCAGGAAGGAGGCCTCGAGCGAACTGCTCGCGGCCATCTGCGACGCACTGGAGGTCCCGCTGTCCGACGTGCTGTTCGACGTGAGCGGTCTGCTGGCGGACGGCCTCGACCGTCGCACGGACATGGAGACCACCGCAGCCGCCACGGCATCCGCCGAGCGGTCCGACGACGGCGCCACCGCCGAGCCCGGGTTGCTCGCGCAGGAGCCGCGGATGGTGATCCCTGCACCCGCCGCGCAGGCGCTGGCAGCCGCCTAACATGGATCACGAACCGTGCCGGCCTCGCCGGATACGGTCGTAAGCGACATCGACCGGGGCGTGGTGCGTGCACGGACCCGGCCGGGGCAGGTGGGTCGTCGGGGGTAGCAGCGGACCGGCGATCTTCGAACCGGGGCGCGAGGGCCGCGTACCGGGTCGCGTTCGGCGCGGCGTACCAGATGGAGGCAGGATCACACCCATGGCTAATCCTTTCGTCAAGGGCTGGAAGTACCTGATGGCGCTTTTCAACTCGAAGATCGATGAGAAGGCCGATCCGAAGGTCCAGATTCAGCAGGCGATCGAGGACGCGCAGCGTCAGCATCAGGCGCTCTCGCAGCAGGCGGCCTCCGTCATCGGTAACCAGCGTCAGCTCGAGATGAAGCTCAACCGCCAGCTGGACGAGGTCGAGAAGCTCAACGCGAGTGCTCGCCAGGCCGTCATGATGGCCGACCAGGCGACGGCGGCGGGCGACACCGAGAAGGCGATCCAGTACACGAACGCGGCCGAGGCCTTCGCGGCACAGCTCGTCACCGCCGAGCAGTCCGTCGAAGACCTCAAGGTGCTGCACGACCAGTCGCTCCAGGCGGCCGCGCAGGCCAAGAAGGCCGTCGAGCAGAACGCCATGGCGCTGCAGCAGAAGGTCGCCGAGCGCACGAAGCTGCTCAGCCAGCTCGAGCAGGCCAAGATGCAGGAGCGCGTGAGCGAGTCGCTGCGCTCGATGGATTCCACCCTCGCAGCTCCGGGCACCACTCCGAGCCTCGACGCCGTCCGCGAGAAGATCGAGCGTCGCTACGCCAACGCTCTCGGTTCGGCCGAGCTCGCCCAGAACTCGGTGCAGGGCCGCATGCTCGAGGTGCAGCAGGCCACCGTCCAGATGGCCGGCCACAGCCGCCTCGAGCAGATCCGGGCGTCGATGAAGGGCGAGGCGCTTCCGGGTACTCCCGCCAACCCTGCCGTCGACACGCGCAAAGAGCCCCCGAACGCGGCCGGTACCACCGGCCGGTGATCCGTACGCCTCGGAACTGATCCGCCGTGAACGACTCCGGAGACGACCGGACCGGGAACATCCCCGGTTCGGTCGTCTCTGCGTTCCGCGACGCCACCGACACCGCGATGGAGGCCGCGCGCCGTTGGCGCGATCCCGCCGCCCGCTTGCGGCGTAAGAAGCGTCGCGCGCGTCGACGCGCGAGTTTCTTCGGTGCCGGCTCGGGCACCACTGCGATCGGCACCGCGACCCTCGCCGTCGCGTCGGCTCCCGAATGGACGCTCGTCGCGGCCGGGGGAGCGACAGCGGCTCTCGCGGTGCCCGCCGTCCTCGCCGTCCGCACGTTCCGTCGTCTCGATGCGGTGCCGCTGCCCCCACCGCCGCCGCGTCGCCGGTCGCTGCCACCGGCCGGCTCGGTCGCCCGTGCTCCGATGGAACGCCTCGCGGCGAACGAGGAGAGCCTGCGACGTCTGCTCGGTGTGCTCGTGCGGTCGAACTCCGTGGCTCCCGACGACCTCACCGAGATCGACGACGCGGCCCGCGCAGCCGCAGCCGCACTCGATGCCGTCGTCGAGGATGTCGTGGCCCTCGAATCCGCCGCGCGGGGCAGTGCGGCCGCGAAGACCCATCTGTCCGCTGCCATCGTCGACGCGGGCGAGCGTCTCGGGACGGGTGTCGACCAGTTCGAGGAACTCGTCGCCGCCGCCGCACGCCTCGCCGCGACCGCCGAGGGCAACCGGTCGCTGGCGGTGCTCGACCAGCGACGCGCCGAACTGATCGCCACCTCCGACAAGCTCGAGAGCTGGGCGCAGTCCTGGCGCGAGTTGGGGCAGATCGAGCAGCGTTACCGCCCCTGAGGGGTGGAACATTTCCGTCATCGACACCGCGAGCCGAACACGTCGGTCGTCGACACCTGTCAGTCGTCCACACCACGAGCGGCGAGGGCCTCACCCATCGCCTCGGCGGTGCGCAGCGCTCCCACCACCACTGGAACCACGAGGGCCCGCAACGAGAATCCGAGACCGCGCGCCTTGCGTGCCTCTGTCACGCGGGTGATCACGGTGCCGATCAGCGGGATCGCGCGGACGGTCATCACCAGTACGAGTCCGACCCGGTCGGGATCGACCCCGACGCGCGCGAGGGGACGGGCCGCCCGCACGATCGCGTCGAGCATCTCGGTGGTCCGCGTCGTGAGGGTCACGAGGGCGGCCAGAGCGACCGCCACGAGCAGCGACCCGCAGATCACGACCGCCCGTTCCCACCCCGCTACGAGGACCTGAAACGCTGCGATGATCGCCAGCACCCACACCAGCGGCCGCAATTGCACGACGGCGAGACGCGGAGGTATGCGCGCCGCCGCGTACGCGAGCACGGCCAGTGTCAGCGCGGGAAGCACCTGCCAGGGCTGCCGGATCCACAGGGTCAGCGCGAGGATCAGCGCTGCGACCGCGAGCAGTTTCGCTCCCGCCGGAAGCCGGTGCAGGACCGAGTGTCCGGGGTGGTAGAGGCCGAAGGTGTTCACCCGATCAGATTCCGGTAGAACGCGAGCGCGGACGCCGGTTCGTCGTCGGCGACGATCCGCCCGGAGTCCACCACCAGCACACGATCGAAGTCGGCGAGGAGATCGAGATTGTGGGTCACCGCGATCACCTGCTGCGGCAGGCTCGCGAAGGTGCGCGCGATGAGCTTCGTGTTGCGCAGGTCCAGCAGCGTCGTCGGTTCGTCGGCGACGAGCACCGCCGGGTCGGTCACCATGATCGC
The DNA here is from genome assembly GCF_035918275.1 of Rhodococcus sp. PD04. Taxonomy (NCBI): domain Bacteria; kingdom Bacillati; phylum Actinomycetota; class Actinomycetes; order Mycobacteriales; family Nocardiaceae; genus Rhodococcus; species Rhodococcus sp. PD04. The sequence goes on from NZ_CP142143.1 coordinate 2,171,966, forward strand.
GGCGAGCGCGAGCAACTGTTTCTGACCGCCCGAGAGCAGGTGACTGGGGTGGTCGTGGTGTCCCGCGAGCCCGAAGTCTGCGAGGACCTGCCGTACCCGGGCCTCGCGTTCCTCCTTGCCGAGTCCGCTGCGCCGCAGCGAGAAGGCGACGTCCTCGGCCACGGTGGGCATGACGATCTGGTGGTCGGGGTCGGTGAAGACGAATCCGACCTTCCTACGGACCTCCCGGCCCTTGCGGGCCGTGTCGAGGCCGTCGACGGTCACCGACCCGGACGACGGGACGAGCAGGCCGTTGATCATCCGTGCCATCGTCGACTTGCCGCTGCCGTTCGCACCGACGATGCCGACGCGTCGTTCGGTGAGGACGACATCGACCCCGTCGAGGACGGTGCGGTCGCCGTAGGCGTGCCGCACCTCCCGGAATCGGATCTCGCTCATCGACGGTCGGTCGGCGGCGTCAGTGCGCGGGATCCGCGGCGGGGCGGGGTGCGATGCGCGGTGCCGCCAGTGCGGGGTAGGCGCGGTGCACCTGGGCGGCGACCGCCGCGGCGACGACCGCCTTGGCCAGGTCGCCCGGCAGGAAGGTGACATTGGCAGCGGCGGCGGCCCACACCGTGAGATCGGTGCGCAGGACCATGCCCGCGATACCGAAGGCGTAGAGCACGACGATGCCGCCGAGGACGTTGACGGCCACACCCGGCAGCGTGCGGTAGCGCGGCAGCATCTTCATGCTCAGCCAGCCGATCACGGCGACGGCGGGGATCCAGCCGATGAGGAAGCCCACCGTGGGACCGGCCAGCGAGGTGAGGGTCGTGCGGCCGCCGGCGAGTACGGGCAGCGCCAGTCCCAGCACGATCACGGTGAGCACCGACAGGACACCCTTGCGTGCGCCGAGCAGTGCACCCGCGAGCATCACGCCCAGGGTCTGCAGCGTGATGGGCACGCCGGACGAACCGATGCTGATCTGACCGGGCAGTCCCAGGGCGATGATCAGGGCGGCGAAGACGGCGATCTGCGCGAGGTCGCGCGCGGGGATACGGCGGGACGAGGACACGATTACTCAGCCTTCCGATCGGACGGTGAACCCGTAGAGCCTAAGCCGTGACGACGTGCCGCGGGTCACCGACCCGTCTGCGGATGCCCCGGGCCACACCGGGGTGCGTCTCCGGGTGTCCCCTGATCTTTCCCTGATATCTGTGCTGACCTGCTGTTTTTCGTCGCCCGAGCTGTCAGGATCGAGGCGTACCGAGCAAACGGAGTCCGGCGCGGAAGCGGCCGGCATCGAGGGTGGGAGTACCCAATGTTCTGGAAGATCGTAGGAATCGTCGCGGTGGTGTGGGTCGGCCTCGCCGTCCTCGGCGCCCTGCTCGACAACCTGATCGGCTTTCTCGTACTCGGCGCCGTGATCTTCGGCGGATACCTGCTGTACAAGGCAGTATCGGGAGGTGACAAGCACGACCTGACACGTCTGTAGGACGAAGGGGGCAGCTGTGGAGGCGGTACCGGAGGACTGGCAGGACGGACTCGTGATCGCCGCGCACCCCGACGACATCGAATACGGTGCCGCCGCGGCCGTGGCCCGATGGACCCGGCAGGGCAAGCAGGTGCGCTACGTCCTCGCGACGAGCGGGGAGGCCGGGATCGCCGGGCTCGACCCGAAGGAGTGCGGCCCCCTGCGGGAGGCGGAGGAACGCGAATCCGCGCGGATCGTCGGCGTGGACTCCGTGGAGTTCCTCGGCCACCGCGACGGGCACATCGTCGCCGGTCTCGACCTGCGACGCGACATCGCGGCGAGCATCCGCAGACACCGACCCGAGATGGTGGTGACCGGGAACTTCGGGCTCACCTGGTTCCCCGGCATCCTCAACAGTGCAGACCACCGTGCGGTCGGGCTGGCCGTGCTCGACGCCGTCGCCGACGCCGCGAACGAGTGGATCTTCCCGGAACTCGCGGAGGCCGGTCTCGAAGCCTGGCCCGGGGTGCGGTGGGTGGCGGTCGCCACGACGTCTCCGACGCACGCGGTGGACGTCACCGACACGGTCGAGGTGGCGGTCGAGTCGCTCTCGGCGCACCGCCGCTATCTCGAGGCCCTCGACGACAGGAGCGCCGAGGAGCAGGCCCGCGAGCAGGTGGAGCGATCGTCCGCACCGCTGCCGGGTTTTCCGGCCTCTCGGGCCGCCGGATTCGAGCTGTACACCTTCGCGGGATAAGGGACGTCCCACGACGGTGCGGTGACACCTGTCCCGCGTCCGCGGGAGGGACCGTACGGTCCCGTGTGCGCACAGGTGGTGCGGTCCTGCGCGTGCGGGATGTGGCAGGCTGTGCGCGTGCGAGTGGCGGTGGTGGCCGGGCCCGATGCGGGTCATGCGATTCCGGCGATCGCGTTGTCGCTGTGGCTCGCGGATGCCGGGCACGACGCGGTCGTCTTCACGGGCGAACGGTGGCTCGGCCTCGAGGTGCCCGGTGTGACGTTCGCGGAGTTGAAGGGGCTCGCGCCCCGGCTCGGGGACGACGACGGCGATGCGGGGGCGAAGATCCACGCCCGTGCCGCCCACATCGCGAGCGAGATGCTCCCGGATCTCGGAGCCCTGCTACCCGACCTCGTGGTGGCGGACGTGCTCACGGCCGGCGGAGGGATGGCCGCCGAGCGCCTGGGGATCCCGTGGGTCGAGCTCTCGCCGCACCCGTTGTACCTGCCGTCGCGCGGGCTCCCGCCGATCGGCAGCGGTCTCGATGTGGGCACGGGCGTGCGGGGCCGGTTGAGGGACGCCGCGTTGCGGGCGATGACCGCGAGATCGCTGCGGCAGGGGGAGCGCGAGCGTTCGGCCGCACGCGTCGGGATCGGTCTGCCGGAGCGCGATCCCGGGCCCCGGGCCCGGCTGATCGCCACCCTGCCGGCACTCGAGGTGTCCCGCCCCGACTGGCCCGGGCACGCGCACGTCGTCGGTCCGCTGCTGTGGGAACCCACCGCGGAGATCCTCTATCCGCCGCCGGGTGACGGACCTCTCGTGATGGTCGCGCCGTCGACCGCGGTGACCGGGGTGACCGGGATGGTCGAGACGGTCTGCGACGCACTCGACGGTGCCGGGATGCGGGTCGCCGCGACGATGCTCGATCCCCCGCAGCAGGCGCTTCCGAGCTGGGCCGTCTCGGGTCGTGGCAGGCAGGACGTCCTGCTCCGGCAGGCCGATGTCGTCGTGTGCGGGGGCGGGCACGGGATGCTTGCCAAGACGTTGAGTGCGGGGGTTCCGGCGGTGATCGTGCCCGGGGGCGGTGATCAGTGGGAGCTGGCGAACCGCGCCGCACGGCAGGGGAGTGCGGTGGTGGTCCGTCCGCTCGAGGCGGCTGCGGTCCGCTCCGCGATCGACACCGTGTTGTCGTCACCGGACTTCGCCGCCGCGGCGCGTGCGGCCGCGGACGGCGCCGGTGACGTGGAGGATCCGGTCGCGGTATGCGAGGCCGCGGTGGACTGACTGTCGTGCCGCAGCACGCGCGACTACCGTGGTCGGGGTGCGGTTGACGGAGTTCTACGAGGTGGTCCGGGACGAGTTCGGACAGATGCACGGCGATGCCCTGCTGCGCGATCATGTGCTGCTCTCGCTCGGTGGACGGACGGCGGCCGAGGCGATCGAGGCGGGGCGCGAACCCCGCGAGGTGTGGCGCGCGCTCTGCGACGAGTTCGACGTCCCGCCCGTACGGCGGTAGGCCCGGAACCGGCCGGGGCGTTCCGACCGGAGTCGGTGCCGGTGTCGATTTTCTGTCCGACCGGGATGCGACCATTCCTCACGTACACGAAGCGACCGGATTTCGAACACGTGTTCGGCTATGCTGGGAGCGCCGGATGGGTGTTGTCCACAGGTGGTGATTCCATCCACAGATGCGGCGTTTCCGCGGTCGCGACAGCGAACTTGTCGGTGCCGGGTTCTAACGTCGTCGACAACAAGGACGAGATTCTATTAAGGGGACCAAGATGGCAGCACAGGCTCACGACCGCGAGAAGGCGCTCGAGCTCGCCCTCGCGCAGATCGACAAGAGCTTCGGTAAGGGCTCGGTGATGCGCCTGGGCGAGGACGTCCGTCCGCCCATCGCCGTCATTCCCACCGGGTCGATCGCACTCGACGTGGCTCTCGGTATCGGCGGTCTGCCGCGCGGGCGCGTCATCGAGATCTACGGCCCGGAATCGTCGGGTAAGACGACGGTGGCCCTCCACGCGGTCGCCAACGCGCAGGCCGCCGGCGGCATCGCGGCGTTCATCGACGCCGAGCACGCCCTGGATCCGGACTACGCGCGCAAGCTCGGTGTCGACACCGACGCCCTGCTCGTGTCCCAGCCCGACACCGGTGAGCAGGCCCTCGAGATCGCCGACATGCTCATCCGCTCGGGTGCGCTCGACATCATCGTCATCGACTCGGTGGCGGCGCTCGTGCCCCGCGCCGAGATCGAGGGCGAGATGGGCGACAGCCACGTCGGTCTCCAGGCCCGCCTGATGAGCCAGGCGCTGCGCAAGATGACCGGTGCGCTCAACAACTCCGGCACCACCGCGATCTTCATCAACCAGCTGCGCGAGAAGATCGGCGTGATGTTCGGCTCGCCCGAGACCACCACGGGCGGTAAGGCGCTGAAGTTCTACGCCTCGGTGCGTCTGGACGTGCGCCGGATCGAGACGCTCAAGGACGGCGGCGACGCGGTGGGCAACCGCACCCGTGTGAAGGTCGTCAAGAACAAGGTCTCGCCTCCGTTCAAGCAGGCCGAGTTCGACATCCTGTACGGCCAGGGCATCTCGAAGGAGGGCTCGCTCATCGACATGGGTGTCGACCAGGGCTTCATCCGTAAGTCCGGCTCCTGGTACACCTACGAGGGCGACCAGCTGGGGCAGGGCAAGGAGAATGCCCGCAAGTTCCTGCTCGAGAACACCGATGTGCGTGACGAGATCGAGAAGAAGATCAAGGAGAAGCTCGGCATCGGTGCCGTTCTCACCGATCCGAGCGATGTCGAGGAGCCGGTCGACTTCTAGTCACCGCCCAGAACCCGCGGGGGCACGGACGCACGTTGCGTCCGTGCCCCCGCGGCGTATCCGCACGCGACTGCGCTGTCGGTGGGTCCGGTTACTGTGCGCGTCATGGACGACCCCGAGGAACGACGGCCCCAAGCACGGCGCGAACGACGCGGACGGCGTCGCTCGGCCCGCACCGAGCAGGAACTGCCCGGCGGTGGCACCGAAGCGCAGGCCAAGGACGTCTGCCTCCGTCTGCTGACCGATCGCGCACGCAGCCGATCCGAACTCGCGACGAAGCTCGAGCAGAAGGGTTTCGCGTCCGACGTCGCGGAGCGCGCCCTCGATCGTCTCACCGAGGTCGGATTGATCGACGACGCGGATTTCGCGAACCAGTGGGCACGGTCACGGCATCTGCATGCGGGGAAGGGCAAGCGCGCGATCGCACTCGAACTGCGCCGCAAGGGAATCGACGCCGACGATGCGGCCGCGGCCCTCGAGCAGATCGACACCGCCGACGAACGCGAGCGAGCGATCGAACTGGTCCGCAAGAAGCTCCGTACCCAGCCGCCGCTGCCCACCGAGGGGGACCGGCGCGAGATCGCGGCCGAACGCGACAAGCTGGTACGGCGGCTGGTCGGGATGCTGGCCCGACGCGGCTACGCGCAGGGGATGGCCTTCGACGTCGTGCGGGAGGAACTCGCGACGTTCGGTGCCGACGCGAGCGACCTCCCGCACGACTGAAGCGTTACTTCCGGCCCTCGCCGGTCAGGTCCAGGCCCGGCACCGTCATGGTCGGAACGGTTCCCGGATCCTCGGCCGGCACGGCACCCTTCTTGCGCTTTCCGGATCGCAGACGCTTCTCGAGCCAGACCGCGAACTGCGTCAGCGCGCTGTTGAGGATGATTATGATCGCAGCGACCACCAGCAGCGACGGCAGGTAGTTCTGGAAGAACGCGCCGAGCTGCTGGCCGGAACGCACCACTTCGACATAGCCGATGAGGTAGCCGAGCGCCGAGTCCTTGAGCGCGATCACCATCTGCGACACGATCGCCGGGAGCATGACCGTGACGGCCTGCGGCAGCAGGATCAGCCGCATGAGCTGGTTCTTCCGCATGCCGATCGCGAAGGCCGCCTCGCTCTGACCGCGCGGGAGCGACCTGATGCCTGCGCGCACGATCTCGGCGATGACCGAGCCGTTGTACAGGGTCAGGCCGGTGATGACGGCCGCGAGCGCGAGATACCCCGACTTGAAGACGCGGTACTCGGCGAACACCTGGTAGGCGAAGATCATCAGGATCAGCACCGGGACGGCGCGGAACAACTCGACGATCGCGCCGGCGATCCAGCGGACCCACCGGTGGTCGGACAGGCGCGCGATGCCCAGGACCGTGCCGAGCACGAGTGCCAGCACGATCGATGCGACGGCCGCGATGATCGTGCCGCGGATGCCGGGCAGCAGATAGGTGGTCCAGCTGGACGATTCGACGAACGGCTCCCACTTGGCCGCTGTCAACTGCCCGTTGGCGTCGAGTGCGCGGTAGACGATCCAGCCGGCGACGACGAGGAGCACGGCCACGACCACCGACAGGATCTGGTAGAGCGCCTTGGCGCGGGGTCCCGGTGCGTCGTAGAGAACGGTTCCGTGTGCACTCATCGGGCGACCTCGTATCGCTTGCTGAGCCGACCGAAGAACAGGCCGGTGGGAAGGGTGAGGATGACGAATCCGAGCGCGAAGATGCCACCGACGACGAAGATGGCCGCTTCGTTCTCGATCATCGTCTTCATCAGCAGCGAGGCCTCGGACACGCCGATGACGGAGGCGATCGTCGAGTTCTTGGTCAACGCGATGAGCACCGAACCGAGCGGGGCGATGACCGCGCGGAACGCCTGCGGAAGGACGATCAGGCGCAGATTCTGGCTGAAGGTCAGGCCCAGCGAGCGGCCGGCCTCCGACTGCCCGAGCGAGACCGTGTTGATGCCCGAGCGGAGCGACTCGCACACGAACGCCGCCGTGTAGACGCTCAGGCCGAGCACGGCGAGCCGGAAGTTGTTGTCCACCAGGAATGTCGGCGACGACTCCGAAGCCAGTTTGATACCGAGTGTCTGGGACAGACCGAACAGGCAGAAGATGATGATCAGGGTCAGCGGGGTGTTACGGAAGATCGTCACGTAGGCGGTGCCGACGGCACGCGCCACGGGGATGGGGGACACACGCATTCCGGCGAGGATCGTTCCGAGGATCAGTGCACCGATCGCCGAGATGACGGTCAACTGGATCGTGGTCCAGAACGCGTCGAGTAGCTGGCTGCTGTACTTGCTCAACAGATCCACAGGTCACTCCGGGATCGAGGGGACGGATGGGAGTCCGGAACGGTCCGGCCGGTCCGTGGACTCACGGACCGGCCGCACCGGCGGACGTGACGGGTGGTGATACCCGTGCGCGGTGACGATCGACACTCAGTAACGATCGACGCTGGGCTGCTCCGGGAGCTCGTAGCCCGAGGCGCCGACGGTCTCCTGGAATGCGGCCTCCCATGCACCGCTGGCGATCATCTCCTCGATCGCGTCGTTGATCGCGTTGCGCGACTCGTCGTCGCCCTTGGCGAGACCGATGCCGTAGCGCTCGGTGGTGAACGGCTCACCGACGACCTTGAAGTCGCCCGGGCTCTGTGCGGCGTAACCGGCGAGGATGATGTCGTCGGTGGTCACCGCGTCGACCGCACCGTTGCGCAGCGCCTCGACACACAGCGAGTAGGTGTCGAACTCCTGGAGCTGGACGTCCTGCGCGTAGTTGTCCTTCACGTTCTGGGCCGGGGTCGAACCCGCCACCGAGCACAGGCGCTTGCCGCCGCTGAGCGTCTCGGGACCGGTGATCTCGGTCTCGTCCGCGCGCACGAGGAGCGACTGTCCGGCGATGAAGTACGGGCCTGCGAAGTCCACTTTTTCCTTGCGGGCATCGGTGATCGAGTAGGTCGCAACGACGTAGTCGACCTCACCGTTCTGGATGAGCGTCTCGCGCTGGGCCGAAGGAGCCTCCTTGAAGGTGATGTTCTCCGGCGGGACACCGAGCTGGCCGGCGACGTACTCGGCGACCTCGACGTCGAACCCGCTGAACGAACCGTCCGGGTTGCGCAGGCCCAGGCCCGGCTGGTCGAACTTGATACCGACCGTCAGGGTGCCGTTCTCCGCGGACTGCGAGACGCTGCGCGTCTCGTCGCCACCGCACGCCGTGGCGACCACTGCCACGGCGACGGCGCCGATGCCCAGGCGGATGGAGCGGGACAATTTCATCGAATACCTCCGGTGCGGTTCGGAACTACGTCCGGCGGGCCGGGCGGCCCGTCGGATGCGGGGAAAGGTCAGTGACTGAGGATCTTGCCGAGGAAGTCCTTGGCGCGATCGGATTTCGGTGCGGTGAAGAAGGTCTCGGGATCGGTGTCCTCGATGATGCGGCCGTCGGCCATGAACAGCACGCGATCGCCGGCCTTGCGGGCGAATCCCATCTCGTGGGTGACCACGACCATCGTCATGCCCTCCTTCGCGAGGGAGGTCATCACGTCGAGGACTTCCTGGACCATCTCGGGGTCGAGGGCGGAGGTGGGCTCGTCGAACAACATGACCTTGGGGTTCATCGCGAGCGCGCGTGCGATTGCGACGCGCTGCTGCTGACCACCCGACAGCTGCGCCGGGTACTTGTCGGCCTGGTTGGCGATCCCGACCCGGTCGAGCAACTGCATCGCCGACTCGCGGGCCTTGTCCTTCTTGATCTTGCGCACCTTGATGGGGCCGAGCATGACGTTCTCGAGGATCGTCTTGTGGGCGAACAGGTTGAACGACTGGAACACCATGCCGACGTCCGAACGCAGGCGGGCGAGTGCCTTGCCCTCCTCCGGCAGCAGGGTGCCGTCCACGTGGATCTCTCCCGAGTCGATCGGTTCGAGCCGGTTGATGGTGCGGCAGAGGGTCGATTTACCCGAACCCGACGGGCCGACGACGATGACGACCTGTCCTCGCGGGATCTCGAGGTTGATGTCCTGCAGTACGTGCAGGGATCCGAAATGCTTGTTCACCCCGTTCATGGAGATCATGGACGAGTTGGTGTCCGACTTCTCGGACGGACGATCCGTTCCGGCTGCCGCTGATGTCATATCTGCAGACCCTATGCCGTCCGACCCCCGAGACTTCGCATTTCGGGACACCTTCGGTGCACGCGTCACGGGATTTTTACTGCACGAGCAGTAACGGATACCTCGACGGAGCCCGCACGGTCGGCGCGAGGGAAGAGGGCCCACCGAGGTGAGATACCCTGAGACGTGTCACTGATCGACGAAGAAGCCCCCCGTACCGGTGCCCGGACCTACGAGGTCCGCACCTACGGCTGTCAGATGAACGTACACGACTCCGAGCGTCTGTCGGGGTTGTTGGAGGACGCCGGCTTCACCAAGGCCGCGCCCGGTGCGTCACCCGATCTGGTGGTTTTCAACACCTGCGCGGTGCGGGAGAACGCCGACAACAAGCTGTACGGCAATCTGAGTCATCTGCGTCCGGTCAAGGACGACAACCCCGACATGCAGATCGCTGTCGGAGGCTGCCTCGCCCAGAAGGACCGCGACACGGTCGTCAAGAAGGCGCCCTGGGTCGACGTGGTCTTCGGCACACACAACATCGGTAATCTCCCCGCCCTGCTCGAACGCGCACGGCACAACCGCCGCGCCGAGGTCGAGATCCTCGACGCCCTCGAGGCGTTCCCGTCGACGCTGCCCGCCAAGCGTGAGTCGTCGTACGCCGGATGGGTGTCGATCTCCGTCGGCTGCAACAACACGTGCACCTTCTGCATCGTGCCGTCGCTGCGCGGCAAGGAGGTCGACCGGCGCCCGGGCGACATCCTCGCCGAGGTGCAGGCGCTCGTCGACGAGGGCGTGCTCGAGGTGACACTGCTCGGCCAGAACGTCAACTCCTACGGCCGGTCCTTCGCCGATCCGGAGCAGCCCCGCGACCGGGGCGCCTTCGCGTCGCTGCTGCGCGCGTGCGGCGACATCGAGGGGCTCGAGCGGGTGCGCTTCACCTCCCCGCACCCGGCGGAGTTCACCGACGACGTCATCGACGCCATGGCGCAGACCCCCAACGTGTGCCCGCAGCTGCACATGCCGCTGCAGTCCGGCAGCGATCGGATCCTGCGCGCCATGCGCCGCTCGTACCGCAAGGAACGCTTCCTGGGCATCATCGAGCGGGTCCGTGCCGCGATGCCGCACGCGGCGATCACCACCGACATCATCGTCGGCTTCCCCGGTGAGACCGAGGAGGACTTCCAGCAGACCCTCGAGGTCGTCGAGAAGGCGCGCTTCACCAGCGCGTTCACCTTCCAGTACTCGAAGCGCCCCGGCACGCCCGCAGCCGACATGGAGGGGCAGGTCCCCAAGGCCGTGGTGCAGGAGCGTTACGACCGTCTGATCGCGCTGCAGGAACGCATCACCCTCGAGGAGAACCGCAAACTCGTCGGCACCGAGGTCGAACTGCTCGTCGCAGCGGGGGAGGGCCGCAAGAACGCCGAGACCGCCCGGATGAGCGGGCGTGCCCGCGACGGCCGCCTCGTCCACTTCCGTCCCGAGGGCGCGATCGACACCTCGGTGCGTCCCGGCGACGTCGTCACGATCGTCGTCAGCGACGCCGCGCCGCACCACCTCGTCGCGGACACCCCGATCCTCACGCACCGCCGCACACGTGCGGGCGACCACTTCGAACAGGGCCGGCTGCCCAAGACACCGCCGATCGGTGTCGGACTCGGACTGCCGAGCATCGGCGTCCCGGACCCGCTGCCGCCTCAGATGGGATGCAACGCATGACCACCGACAAGCCGCACGATCACCACGCGACGGGTGACGTACGCGCCGAACTCGAAGCCGCCGAACGGAAGGTGGCGAGCGACATCGACCCGGGCGCCCGGGCGATGTTCGTCGCGATCGCGGTCCTGATCCTGCTGGCGACCTTCAGCCTGCCCCACGCCGGATCCGCCAACGGGTGGGAGGTACTGTCCTTCGCCCCGGACGCGACCGCCGAGGAGATCGGTCTCCCGTCACGGCTGTTCGTGGGCTTCGCCGTGGTCTTCGCCGGTCTGGGCTCGATCCTCGCGCTCGTCACCCGCAAGTGGGCGCTGGCGTGGGTGTCCCTGGCCGGCTCGGCCGTGACCATCGTCTTCGGCATGCTCGCGATCTGGTCGCGGCAGACCCTGCCCGTCGAGTCGTCCGCCGCCGGACCGGGATTCGGTCTCGTGATCGGCTGGTTCGCCGTGATGGTCGTCGTCTTCCACTGGGCCCGTGTGGTGTGGGCACGGACCTCGGCCCAGCTCGAGGCCGAGGCCGAATTGCGGAAGGTCGCGGCCCAGCACGAACGGCCCCGCCTGATGCGCGACGACCCCGAGGTCTGACGCCTCCCGCACGAAGCGACGATCCCCCTCTCCCGACCGGGAGAGGGGGATCGTCCGTTTCGGATGTCCGGGGTCAGCGCTCGCCGACGGCGCCTTCGGCCGCGTCGGCCCACTCGCGCCACTGCGCGGCCTGGGCGAGAGCCTTCTCGGCCTCTTTCGCCCGGCCCGCCGCGGTCGCCTTGGCGGCCTGCTCCTCGAACTGGCGCACCCGCTCACGGAACTGGGCCGCACGCGCGAGGGCTTCGGGATCGGTGCGGCGCCACTCGGAATCCGCGGCCTCACGCACCTTCTTCTCGATGGCCCGCAGACGACCCTCGAGATCGTGCATGCGGTCGCGCGGCACCTTGCCGATCGCCTCCCACTGGTCCTGCAACTCGCGCAGACGGGCCCGGGCACCTTCGAGATCGGCCGACGGGTCGATCGAGGAGGCAGTCTCGAGCAGGGCTTCCTTCGCGCGGGCGTTCTCCTCGTACTCGGCGTCGCGCTCGGCGTTCGCGGCGTTGCGCGCGGCGAAGAAGACGTCCTGGGCGCCCTTGAACCGCTTCCACAGCTGGTCGTCGGCGTCCTTGGGTGCGCGTCCGGCCGCCTTCCACTCGGCGAGCAGGTCGCGGAAGGCCGCGGCGGTGGCACCCCAGTCGGTGGAGTTCTGCAGTTCCTCGGCCCGGGCGACGAGTTCCTCCTTGCGGCTCTTCGCCGCGGCGCGCTCGCGATCGAGCTCGGCGAAGTGGGCTCCGCGACGCCGGTTGAACGCCTCTCGTGCCTTCGAGTAGCGACGCCACAACACGTCGTCGACCTTCCGGTCGACCCCGCGGATCGTCTTCCACTCCTCGAGGATCTCGCGCAACCGGTCGCCGGCGGCCTTCCACTGGGTGGATTCGGCGGCGATCGTCTCGGCCTCGGCTGCGAGGGTCTCCTTGCGGGCCGTGCTCTCGGCGCGCCGGCGTTCCTTCTCCTGCTTGGCGAGAGCTGCGGCCTCTTCGGAGTGTTCGATGATCGCGGCGAGCCGGGTGGCGAGCGCATCGAGGTCGCCGATGACGGCGGCGGTCGGCAACGACTCGGCCAGTGCCTCGGCGGCCGCGCGGGTCTTCTTCACGTCGGCGGTGCCGGAGGTCAAGCGGGTCTCGAGGATCGCCACCTCGGTGGCGAGATCGTCGTAGCGGCGTCCGAAGTGCGCGAGGCCCTCGGCGGCGTCGCCTGCCTGCCACGATCCGATGCACCGCTCGCCGTCGCTCGTGCGGACCCATGCGGTGCCGTCCTCGTCGACGCGGCCGAACCGACTCGGATCGCTCGCGGGCACCGTCGGGACGTGGGGGTGCGTCTGAGCCGCGACGGGATGCGGCTTCGGGGGTGCTGCGGTGGAACTGCCGTTGTCGCGGGCGGCGGTACCGCCGGTGTCCCGACCGGCAGGGCCGGGCGTTGCAGCATGGGCTCGGGGTGTGGCGGGACCGGGACGCGGGGTCCGCTCCTGCGTCGACTCGCCGGTTCGGTCCTGTGCGTTCGGGTCGCTCATCGATACCTCATCTCTGCCGCGCGGCACGGCTGCCTGGTCGCATGGGTCTACCGCCGGTCGATCCCGGGGCTCCGCGATCGTGTCCGCCCACTATTGAAACAGGTCGTGTCGATGCAGGGCGCCGGGTCCGGTGGACTACGGTTGCCGATGTGTTGACCGCCGCGGCGTTCGTGCCGTCCCCACCGCTGCTCGTCCCCGAGCTGACCGGTCTCGCCGCGTCCGAGACCGACGATCTGCGCGAGGCGGTTCTCGAGGTCGGTCGCACCCTGTCCGGTGCCGCGGAATGGGTGGTCGTGGGCGCTGAGGCGGCCGAGCAGACCGTTCCCTCCACCGCGTGCGGAACCTTCCTCGGATTCGGTGTCGACATCACGGTCCGGCTCGGTCCCGAGGCCGCCGGCGAACCCGATCCCGCGCTCGCGTTGACCGCTCTGGTGGCCGGCTGGATCCGCGACCGCACGGCCCCCGGCACCCGCGTGACGACCCATGTGGTGGCCGCCGACGCGGAGGCCTCGCACTGCGCCGATCTCGGCCGCGACCTGCGTGAGGAGCTCGACCGCGACGATCTGCCGCGAGCGCTGCTCGTCGTCGCGGACGGAGCGACGACTCTCACGGCCAAGGCGCCCGGCGCCTACGATCCGCGCGCGGAGGAGGTCGAGGCGGCCCTGGCGGCGGCACTCGGCGCCGGCGACCCGGAGGTGCTCGCAGCGCTCGACCCCGACCTGTGTTCGGACATCAAACTGACCGGACGCGCTGCCTGGCACGTCCTGGCGGCGACCCTCGGCGAACGCCCGCGCTCGGCGTCCGTCACCTATTCCGCCGCGCCCTACGGCGTGGGCTACCACGTGGGGATCTGGACACCGTGAGCGCCGGAAGCACCGGCTCCGCCGACACGCTCGTCCCGATCGCGGTGGTGGGCCCCACGGCCACGGGTAAGTCCGATCTCGGATTGGATCTCGCCGAGACGCTCGGTGGCGAGATCGTCAACATCGACGCGATGCAGCAGTACCGCGGGATGGACATCGGGACGGCCAAGCTGGCACCCGGCGAGCGTCGCGGCATCCCGCACCATCAGCTCGACGTCCTCGACGTCACCGAGACCGCGACGGTGGCCCGCTACCAGCAGGCCGCGAGCGCCGACGTCGAGGCGATCCTCGGGCGCGGTCGTGTCCCGATCGTCGTCGGCGGATCGATGATGTACGTGCAGGCACTGCTCGACGAGTGGCAGTTCCCGGCGACGGATCCGCAGGTCCGTGCCAAGTGGGAGGCCGTGCTCGAGACCGAAGGGCTCGCCGCGGTCCACCGGGCCCTCCAGAGCGCCGATCCCGCCGCCGCGGCGACGATCCTGCCCACCGACGGTCGCCGCATGGTCCGCGCGCTCGAGGTCGTCGAGCTGACGGGGCAACCGTTCGCGGCGTCGCAGCCGACGATCGGTGAGCCCCGCTGGGGCACCGTGATCGTGGGCGTCGACCGCGACACCGCCGAACTCGACGACCGCATCGCGCAGCGCACGGACCTGATGTTCGAACGCGGCCTCGTCGACGAGGTGCACGGGCTCCTCGAGGCCGGCCTGCGCGAGGGTGTCACCGCGCGTCGTGCGATCGGTTACGCGCAGGTCCTCGCGTGCATCGACGGCGAATACGATCTCGACCACGCGCGCGAGCGGACGTTCATCGGGACCCGTCGCTACGTGCGACGGCAACGCTCGTGGTTCCGCCGCGACCCGCGCATCCACTGGCTCGACGGCGCCGACCCCCATCTGCTCGACGTCGCGCTGCGGGCCGTGCAGGGCGCACGCACATCACCGGCCCCACCAGCCCGATAAGGTAGCGCGCATGGAGTTCAGCAAAGGGCACGGAACCGAGAACGACTTCGTGATCCTTCCGGATCCCGACGCCCGCCTGGACCTCGACGCAGGCCGGATCGCTGCCCTGTGCGACCGGCGGCGCGGGCTCGGTGCAGACGGTGTGCTCCGGGTGGCGCGGGCAGGCGCACTGGTGTCGGCCGGCGTGCTCGGTGAACTGCCCGAGGGCACCGGGGCGGACGACTGGTTCATGGACTACCGCAACGGCGACGGATCCATCGCCGAGATGTGCGGCAACGGTGTGCGGGTGTTCGCGCACTATCTCACCGCGCACGGGTTCGAGAACCGCCGCGAATTCGTCGTCGGCAGCCGGGCCGGAGGCAAGCCCGTCACGGTGCACGAGACCGGGCCGGTCCTCGGCGAGGTGACGGTGGACATGGGCACGGTGCGCACCCTCGGCGAGTCGGCGGCGACCATCGACGGGCGGGTCTATCCGGGCATCGGCATCGACGTCGGCAACCCGCACCTCGCGTGCGTGGACCCGCACCTGAACGAGACGAGCCTGGCCGGTCTCGACCTCACCTCGCCCGGCTTCGACCCGGGCTTCTTCCCGCACGGCGTCAACATCGAGTTCCTGACCCCCATCGCGGCCGGAACGGTCCACATGCGCGTCCACGAACGCGGCGTGGGGGAGACCCGCTCGTGCGGAACCGGCACGGTGGCCGCGGCCGCTGCGGCCCTGCGCTTCGACGGCGCATCCGACGGTGCGGTGCGGGTGCAGATTCCCGGCGGCTCGGTCGAGGTGCGGATCGAGGACGGTCGCGCCTGGCTGCGCGGACCGTCGGTGCTGGTCGCGACGGGTGAACTGGACGACACCTGGTGGTCGGCGCCGAACTGATCGGCGCTGCTCGGCCCGGCGGAGGGTGCACTCGGGTACCCCCTGCGCGAATGCGGCGGAAAAACTCGAATGCACCGATTCGGGCTTCGTGACACCATGGAGGTGTATGACGAACACACAGCGCACGCGCCGCGCAACCACAGATGACAGCACTTCGACCGCGTACGACGCACCCGGAGGCTGGACCGCCGAGGATCCGTCCGTCGGCGAGATGCAACTCGAAGACCGCAGCGCGTTGCGGCGTGTGGCCGGTCTGTCCACCGAACTCGAGGACATCACCGAGGTCGAATACCGCCAGCTCCGACTCGAGCGTGTCGTGCTCGTCGGTGTCTGGACGGGCGGAACGGCCGCCCAGGCCGAAGCGAGCCTGGCCGAGCTGGCCGCACTCGCCGAGACCGCGGGCTCCGAGGTCCTCGAAGGTCTGGTGCAGCGCCGCGACCGGCCCGATGCCTCCACCTACATCGGCTCCGGCAAGGCCGACGAGCTCCGGCAGATCGTGCTGGCCACCGGCGCCGACACCGTGATCTGCGACGGCGAACTCACTCCCGCCCAGCTCACGGCGCTGGAGAAGGTCGTCAAGGTCAAGGTCATCGACCGGACCGCGCTGATCCTCGACATCTTCGCCCAGCACGCCACCTCGCGTGAGGGCAAGGCCCAGGTCTCCCTCGCGCAGATGGAGTACATGCTCCCGCGGCTGCGCGGCTGGGGTGAATCGATGTCGCGGCAGGCCGGTGGTCGTGCCGGAAGCAACGGCGGTGTGGGCCTGCGTGGTCCCGGTGAGACGAAGATCGAGACCGACCGTCGCCGGATCCGCGAGCGGATGGCCAAGCTCCGTCGCGAGATCAAGGCGATGAAGGCTGCGCGCGACACCAAACGCACCCGGCGTCTGCGCAACAAGATCCCGTCCGTCGCGATCGTGGGATACACCAACGCCGGCAAGTCGAGCCTGCTCAACAAGCTCACCGGATCCGGTGTCCTGGTGCAGAACGCACTGTTCGCGACCCTGGATCCGACGACCCGCCGGTCGGCGTTGCCCGACGGCCGCGAGTACGTGCTCACCGACACCGTCGGTTTCGTCCGGCACCTCCCGACCCAGCTGGTCGAGGCGTTCCGGTCGACCCTCGAGGAGGTCGCCGACGCCGATGTGCTGCTCCACGTCGTCGACGGCTCCGACCCGCTGCCCACCGAGCAGATCAAGGCGGTGCGCGAGGTCGTCACCGAGGTGCTTCGCGAATCGGACGCACCGCCGCCGCCGGAGCTGATCGTCGTCAACAAGATCGACGCCGCCGATCCCGTCACCCTCACGCAGTTGCGCAGCGCGATCCCCGGCGCGGTCTTCGTCTCCGCACACACCGGGGAAGGCGTCGAGGAACTGCAGACCCAGCTCGCGGAGCTGCTCGAGGATCCCGACGTCGAGGTGAAGCTGCTCCTGCCGTACACCCGCGGCGACCTGCTCGCGCGCATCCACTCGGACGGCCAGATCCTGTCGTCCGAACACGAGGTGGACGGCACGCGGCTGCACGCGAAGGTTCCGGCAGCGCTGGCGTCGGCATTGGTCGACTTCGCGGCCTGATGCGGCTCGTGCGCCGGGCGGCGCTGCTCGCTGCCGTCGCGGCGTTCGTGCCGGTCTCGCACGCCGCCGCGCAGGACGCCGGGATCCCGGTCGCGGATCTTCCGACCGAGATGCTGTGCACGCCCGACGATCCCGCGCTCGCCGAACTGTCCGGCCTCGCGACGATCGGCGACCGCCTGTTCGCGACGCCCGATGCCGGGGAGGACGAACGCCTCGTCGAACTCGACGAGGATTGTGCGGTGCTGCAACGGATCCCGTCGCCCGTCGATCCGTACGACGTCGAGGACCTCGCCGCGGGGCCCGACGGCCGGCTGTGGCTCGGGGATCTCGGCGACAACACCCGCGTCCGCGAGACGATCGCACTGATCTCCCTCGATCCCGACACCGGGCAGGGAGACCTGCACCGACTGACCTATCCCGACGGACCCCGCGACGCCGAGACCGTACTCGTCTCCGCCACAGGCGAACCGGTGATCGTGACGAAGGCGCTGTTCGGATCGAGCAATGTCTACCGACCCGCACGTGGACTGACGATCGACGGCCTCCCCGTCCCGGGGCCGGCCCCTCTCGAGAAGGTCGGGTCGCTGGCACTCGGACCGTCGGATACTCCCGGCGGCCCCATTCCCGGTGCGTCGTCCTCGATGATCACCGGTGGGGCGGTGAGCGCCGACGGGACGGTCGCGGCGGTCCGCACCTACACCGACGTCTACCTGTTCCACGTTCCCGACGGCGATCTCGCCGCCGCCCTGGTCGCAGGCCCTCGCTTCCGCATCCCGGTCCCGGACGAACCGCAGGGCGAAGCCGTCGCCTTCACCGCCGACGGCGATCTCCTCACCGCGTCCGAGCGTGGTGCGGCAGGCACGGAGAATCCACCGATCCGGATCCGTCGCGGTGCGACCGCTCTCTTCGCACCCGCCGACGACGATGCCGCGGACGAGATGTCGTCCGCGGCACTGCCGGTCGTGGGTGCGGGCGTGGCCGCCGGGGTGATCGCCCTCGGGGTTCTCGGACTCGTCGTCCGCCGCCGCGCCCGCGGCTGAAGTCGAGCGACGCGCCCAGGGGCGGGGTCAGGCGTCGAGGTCTGCGGCGACCAGCTCGGCGACCTGCGCGAGGACCGCGTCGTCGTCGCACGAGATCGTGACCTGCGTGCCCTGTCCCGCGCCGAGGGTCATGATCATCAGGGCCGAACCGGCATCGACGGGTTCGCCGCCGTCGACCGCCAGGGTCACGGGGACACCGGCCGCGACCACGGCCTCGGCGATGATTCCTGCGGGACGGGCGTGCAGGCCGATGGACGAACCGACGGCAACCGTGGTGCTGGGCATGTGAATCTCCTTCGTGGTGGGAAGTGCAGGGGGTCGGGTCGGATCAGGAGCGTGCCGCTACAGGCTCGGGGTTCGACTCGTCGGCGGATTCCCGGGCAGGACGGGTGATCGACTTGGCGATGCTCACCGCGAGTGCGGCGACCACCGTGCCCGCCGCCAGTGCGATCAGGAACCACACGACGCGGTCCATCGCGAACAGCACGAACAACCCGCCGTGGGGAGCGGTGAGCGTGACACCCGTCGCCATGACGATGCCGCCGGTCACGGCGCCGCCGAGCATCATCGACGGGATCACCCGGAACGGGTCGGCCGCCGCGAACGGAATGGCGCCCTCCGAGATGAACGACGCACCGAGCAGCCAGGCTGCCTTGCCGTTCTCGCGCTCGGCCGTGCTGTAGAGACGCGGACGCACCAGCGACGACAGCGCCATGGCGAGCGGCGGAACCATGCCGGCAGCCATGACCGCCGCCATGATCTCGAGCGAACCGGTGTTGGCGACGTCGAGACCAGCGACCGCGAAGGCGTAGGCGGCCTTGTTGACCGGTCCACCGAGGTCGAAGCACATCATCAGGCCGAGGATCGCACCGAGCAGCACCGCGGAACCGCCGGACAGACCGTTGAGCCAGTCGGTGAGACCGGTCGTGATCGCGGCCAGCGGGCGACCGAGCAGCAGGAACATGAGCCCGCCGACGATCAGGCTTGCGAGCAGCGGAATGATCACCACGGGCATCAGGCCGCGAGCCCACGTGGGCAGCGGGATACGGCCGACCCACAGGGCCGCGAAACCGGCGATGATGCCGCCGACGAGACCACCGATGAAGCCGGCGCCGACGAAGACGGCCACCGCACCGGCGGTGAAGCCCGGGGCCAGCCCCGGGCGGTCCGCGATCGCGAAGGCGATGTAACCGGCCAGTGCCGGGACGAGGAACGAGAACGCCAACGAGCCGATCTGGTACAGGACCGCACCGAGATAGGTGCCGAGCCCACCCGCGGGCAGGTTGGTGAGCGTGTTGTCGAGAACGATGTCGGAGGCCGAGTCGGTGATGTCGGGACCGGCGAGCAGGAAGCCCAGGGCGATGAGCAGACCACCGGCCGCGACGAACGGGATCATGTAGCTCACGCCGGTGAGCAGGATCTGCCGCAGACGGGTACCCCAGCCGAGGTCGCTGCTGCTCTCCGACTCACCCGCCGGGGCGCCGGAGGTTCCTTCGACGGTGCGCGCGGACGGATCGGTGGCGGCCCGCAGGGCCTCGTCGATCATGGTGTCCGGTTCGTTGATCGCGCGCTTGACGCCCGAGGCGATCACGGGCTTGCCGGCGAACCGCTCCCGGCCCTTGACGCCCACGTCGGTGGCGAAGATGACGGCGTCGGCGCCGGCGATCACGTCGGCGGGCAGGGGAGTGCTGCCACTCGATCCCTGCGTCTCCACCCGGACGGTCACACCCGCGCGTTCACCGGCGGCGGACAGCGCGTCGGCGGCCATGTAGGTGTGCGCGATGCCGGTCGGGCACGCGGTGACCGCGACGATCGTGCGGCCTCCGGGCTGTTCCGCGCTCTGCGGAGGCGCGACCGCGGGCTTCGCGGAGGCTGACGGTGCCGGTTGTTCCGGCGCTGCGGTCGAGGCGGCGGGAGCGTCGCTCGACGATTCGGGTCGCGGCGGGAGGACGTCCTCGACCAGCGCGATGATCTCCTCCGCGGATGCGGCCGCGCGCAGCGACGCGACGAAGTCGGGGCGCACGAGTGCACGGGCGAGAGCGGTGAGCAGCTTCATGTGGTCGCCGCCCGCACCTTCGGGCGCGGCGATGAGGAAGACCAGGTCGGCGGGGCCGTCGGGCGCACCGAAGTCGGCCTTCGGGGATAGTCGGGCGAATCCGAGCGACGGTGTGGTCACCGCTTCGCTGCGTGCGTGCGGGATCGCGATCCCGCCGGGAAGACCGGTGGCGGACTTGGCCTCCCGTTCGAGAACGGCTGCGGTGAGTGCGTCGGCGTCGGACGCGCGACCGGTCGCTGCGAGGCGCTCGGCGAGTGCGGCGATGACGGAGTTCTTGTCGGATCCCAGGTCGGCATCGAGCGAGACGAGTTCCGTGCCGATGATCGAGGAACCGCCTGCGGAGCCGGAGGTGGTGTCGGACATGACGTTCCTTAGGAGTGGGAGGGGAGCGGTCGGGGTCGGCGGTGGACGTCGGTGACGTGCACTCGGGATGGATCGACGGAATCGGGTGTGGGCAGGGCTGTTCCGGGGAGCGTGACGGCCGCGGTCCCGTAGGCCACGGCGAGGCGCAGGCACTCGTCGGGTGTGTGACCGGCCTGCTCGGCGAGCAGATATCCGGCGAGCGACGAATCGCCCGCGCCGACCGTGCTGCGGACCGTGACGTCGTCGGTGGTGGCCCGCCACGCGCCGGTGGCGGTGACCAGCACCGCGCCCGCACCACCGAGGGTCGCGAGCACCGCACCGACGCCGCGTTCCACCAGCACCCGGCCCGCGTCGACCACGGCGCCGACGTCTCCTGCGGCGGCGCCGGATTCGAGTTCGTGGGCGTCGGCGCCGGTGAGCTGGGCCAGTTCGTCGGAGTTCGGCTTGATCACGTCGGGGGCCGCCGCGGGGAACCGTTCGGCGAGGGCGAGCAGAGGCCGTTCGGAGGTGTCGACCGCGATGCGGCATCCGAGACCGCGCAGAGCACCCACGAGGTCGGCATACCACGACTCGGGCACACCCGGAGGGAGGGAACCGGACAGGACGGTCCACGCGGCTCCCTGCGCGCATTCGAGCAGGACGGCGTTCAGCTCGCCGAGGGTACTTCCGGTGCAGGGCGTTCCGGGTTCGTTGAGCTTCGTGGTGGTGCCGTCGGGTTCGGCGACGGTGATGTTGTTGCGCGTCGGCCCGGAGGTGGGCACGGCCCGATGGGTGATGCCCTGGTCGTCCAGCGCGGCGAGCAGAGGATCGCCGGCGTTGGCGGGAAGCACGGCGACGACCTCGGTCGTCGCGGCGTGCAGCACGCGGGCGACGTTGATCCCCTTACCACCCGGATCGACGGTGGATCGCTCGGTGCGATGCACCCTCCCGCGCTCGAGAGGGCCCGTCAGCCCGACCGTGCGATCGAGACTGGGGTTGGCCGTGAGCGTGACGATCATGCCGTCACCACCTCGATTCCGTGTTCGATGAGTTGCCGACGGTCGGTGTCGTCGAGGTCGGTGTCGGTGACCAGGACGTCGATCGGATCGAGCGACGCGAAGCTCAGCAGATTGCGCCGACCGACCTTCGACGAGTCGGCGACCACGACGACGCGGTCGGCGGTGCGCACCATCGCGCGCTTGACCGCGGCCTCGTCGGCGTCGGGGGTGGACAGGCCGTGGTCGATGCTGAGCGCGTTGGTGCCGATGAACGCCACGTCGACGTGCACCGTCGACAAGGTGGCGAGGGCCTCGGCGCCCACCGCCGCCTGCGTGACACCGCGGACGCGACCGCCGAGCAGGTGCAGTTGCACGGTGCTCATCGCGGCGAGGCGCGCGGCGATCGGTACCGAGTTGGTGACGACGGTGAGTTCGACCTCGGGCGGCAGTGCTCCGACGATCCTGCCGGTGGTGGTGCCGGCGTCGAAGAGCACGCTTCCGCCGGACGGTGGGAGAAAGGACGTCGCGGCGGCGGCGATGCGGTCCTTGTGTTCGGCGCGGGTGTGCTCGCGTTCGGAGAGAGCGGGCTCGGAGACCGAGAGCGAGGCGGCCGGGATCGCGCCGCCGTGGACACGACGCACGAGTCCCAGGCGTTCGAGATGCGCGAGGTCGCGGCGCACCGTCTCGGTGGTGACGCCGTACCGGTCGGCTAGCGCCGCAACCGATACGCGGCCGCGAGCCGCCACCAGCGCTGCGATCGCCTGCTGCCGTTCCTCTGCGTACACCGACACTCCTGGGGTACCCGATTTGTGGGGAAACAATGTTGGTTTATGTTGTTTTACGCCCGTCTGTGTTGACATGTCAAGGCTTCTGAGTAATCTGAGTCACAACGAACTACTGCGGTGAGGAGATCTCCATGGAGCAGTCGGCGTCCGTCCTGCACGGCACTCCCGTCGTCCCCGGCATCGGATACGGGCCGGTCATCCGACCCGTCGCGCGTCCTGTGGCCCCGGAGCAGGGCGCCTCGATCCCCGACACGGCGCGCGAGGCCGAGGTGGGCCGATTCGAGGACGCCGCGAAGGTCGTGGCCGAGCGGCTGCGGGCCCGCGCCTCGCGCGCATCGGGAGCCGCGGCAGAAGTGCTCCAGGCCACCGCCGTGCTGGTCGAGGACCGCGCCTGGCGCGGGGCGGCCGCGACGAAGATCCGGTCCGGCACCGACGCGGTCGGCGCCACGGTCGCCGCCACCGACCAGTTCGCGGCCCTGTTCGAGAAGATGGGCGGGCTGCAGGCCGAGCGGGTCACCGACCTGCTCGACATCCGCGACCGCGTGATCGCCGAGCTGCAGGGCGCCCCCGAACCGGGCCTCGAGATGCCCGACGCGCCGTCCGTGCTTCTCGCCACCGATCTCGCGCCCGCCGACACCGCCGGACTCGACCCGTCCGTCGTCGTCGCGCTGGCCACCTCGCTCGGAGGGCCCACGAGCCACACCGCGATCATCGCGCGCCAACTCGGCATCCCGTGTGTCGTCGCGGTGGCAGGTCTCGACGACGTCCCTGCCGGAACCGAGGTGCTGGTCGACGGCGCGACGGGCCGGATCGTGATCTCCCCGGACAGCGCCGAGGCCGCAGCCGAGGTCGAACGCGACCGCGTCGAGCGCGAGCGGGTGGCGGGCTGGTCCGGTCCCGGCGCCACCGCCGACGGTCACCCGGTCGAGATCCTCGCCAACGTGCAGGACGGATCGGGTGCCCGCGCGGCGCGCCGGACGCCGGCGCAGGGCGTCGGACTGTTCCGCACCGAGTTGTGTTTCCTCGACCGCGACACCGAACCGACGGAGGACGAGCAGGCCGACATCTACGCGGAGGTCTTCGACGCGTTCGAGGGACGGAAGGTCGTCCTGCGGACCCTCGACGCCGGCTCCGACAAGCCCCTCCGGTTCGCCAACCACCCCGACGAACACAATCCCGCCCTCGGCGTCCGCGGAATCCGCATCACGACCACGGCGCCGGGAGTGCTCGATCGTCAGCTCGACGCGGTGGCCGCCGCGGCCTCGCGCACCGGCGCCACGCCGTGGGTCATGGCACCGATGGTGGCGACCGTCTCGGAAGCAGCCGATTTCGCCGCGCGGGTGCGCGAGCGCGGGCTGTCACCCGGCGTCATGATCGAGGTTCCGTCCGCGGCGCTGCTCGCCGATCGGTTGCTCGAACACCTGGACTTCCTGTCGATCGGCACCAACGACCTCGCCCAGTACACGATGGCGGCCGATCGGATGTCGCCGCAGCTGGCCGCACTCACCGACCCGTGGCAGCCCGCGGTGCTCGCACTCGTGGCCCGCGCGGCGCAGGCCGGGGCGGCCGCGAGCAAGCCGGTGGGGGTGTGCGGCGAGGCGGCGGCCGATCCGCTCCTCGCCTGCGTCCTGGCCGGGATGGGCGTGACCTCCCTGTCGTGCGCGGCGTCGGCGGTGACGGGCGTCGGGGCCCGGCTCTCCTCGGTTCCGATGGACCGTTGTCGCGAGGCGGCCGAGGCGGTCCTCGCGAGCGACGACCCCGTCGCGGCACGTGCTGCGGCCGCGAAACTGCTGGACTGAGCGGCACGGCCGGGACGGCCTGTTCCACCCGGCCGGGACGGCCTGTTCCACGCCGCCGGGCCAACCGGTTCTACGATGTCCTGTCGTGACCGAACGAGCGAACACCACCGGACGCACGACCACACGCCGCGGCTGGACACTGCACGGCGACGGGCGTCGCATCAACCCCGGTGCGGTGGTCGCACCGCACGAGCGACTGTCGTGGCCGCGCACCATCGGCATCGGGATGCAGCATGTCATCGCGATGTTCGGCGCCACGTTGCTCGTGCCGACGATCACGGGCTTCCCGGTCACGACGACGCTGCTGTTCTCCGGTATCGGCACCGCGCTGTTCCTGATCATCACGCGCGGTCGGGTGCCCAGCTATCTCGGTTCGTCGTTCGCGTTCATCGCGCCGCTCAGCGCGTCGGCCGGTTCCGGTCCGGCAGCGCAGCTCGGCGGGATCGTCGCGGTCGGTATCGTGCTCGTGCTCATCGGCCTGGTGGTCAAGGCGGCAGGTTCGCGCATCATCGATGCGGTCATGCCGCCGGTGGTCACCGGGGCGATCGTCGCCCTCATCGGTCTCAACCTCGCGCCGACCGCCACGGGCTCGTTCGAAGCCCAACCGCTCGTCGCCACGATCACGCTCGTGGTCACGCTGCTCGTGACGGTGGTCGGCCCGGGCATGCTCGGCCGCCTCGGCATCCTCGTCGGTGTGATCGTCGGATGGATCTTCGCGGCGTTCACCGGGGCGATCGCGTCCGAACGTATCGACGCCATGCGGGACGCCGCCTGGTTCGGTCTGCCCGACCTGCGCGGCCCCACCTTCGAACTGTCGGTCGTGCTGCTGGCGCTGCCCGTCGTCGTCGTGCTGGTCGCGGAGAACGTCGGCCACGTCAAGGCGGTCGCCGCGATGACCGGCCGCAACCTCGACGACATGGCCGGCAACGCGCTCATCGCCGACGGCCTCGCGACCACCCTCGCAGGTGCGGGCGGTGGCTCGGGCACGACCACCTATGCCGAGAACATCGGCGTCATGGCGGCCACGCGCGTGTACTCGACCGCTGCATACGCCGTCGCGGCGGTCACCGCCGTGGTGCTCGCCTTCTCGCCGAAGTTCGGTGCGCTGGTGTTCACCGTGCCCGACGGTGTCCTCGGTGGCGCGACCCTCGTGCTCTACGGCCTGATCGGCATCCTCGGTGTCCGCATCTGGACGGAGGCGAAGGTCGACTTCACGGATCCGGTCAACCTCACGGTCGCGGCCGCCGCGCTCGTTGCCGGAATCGGCGACCTGACCCTGTCGATCGGCTCGGTCGAACTCGGCGGTATCGCCTGGGGTTCGATCGGCATCCTGGTCGCGTACCCCCTGCTGCGCAGACTCGCGGATCGGCGTCGCTGACCCGAGATCGGCGCGTCATGCGACCCACTCCGCGCCCATGGGGTCGTCCGGGTCACAAAATGCGCTCGCTTGTGTCAGCGTCACCACGCGCTCTCCTGCATACCGTGAGTATGTCGAACGACGTCTCACACAGGAGCGCAGATGGAACGCACCCTTTTCGAGCCCGAGCACGACCTCTTCCGGGAGTCGTACCGGAAGTTCCTCGAACAGGAGGTGGCCCCCTTCCACGAGCAGTGGGAGAAGGACAAGATCGTCGACCGTGAGGTGTGGAAGAAGGCCGGCGCGCAGGGCTTTCTCGGCATGGCGGTGCCGGAGGAATACGGCGGCGGTGGCATGGACGACTTCCGTTACAACGCCATCATGGCCGAGGAGACCACCAAGCTCGGCTTCAGCGGCCTGGGCTTCATGCTGCACAACGATGTCGTCGCTCCCTACCTGCTCGAACTCACCAACGAGGAGCAGAAGAAGCGCTGGCTCCCGGGCTTCTGTTCGGGCGAGCTGATCACGGCCATCGCGATGACCGAGCCCGGCACCGGCAGCGACCTGCAGGGCATCAAGACCCGCGCGGTGCGCGACGGTGACGACTGGGTCCTCAACGGCGCCAAGACGTTCATCACCAACGGTATCCACTCCGACCTGGTGATCGTCGTCGCCTGCACCGATCCGGAGAAGGGCGCCCAGGGCTTCTCGCTGCTCGTCGTCGAGCGCGGCATGCCGGGCTTCGAGCGGGGACGCAACCTCGACAAGATCGGCCTCGACGCCCAGGACACGGCGGAGCTCAGCTTCAACGATGTCCGCGTCCCGGCGTCCAACCTCCTCGGCCAGGAGGGCATGGGCTTCATCTACCTGATGCAGAACCTGCCGCAGGAGCGCCTCGCGATCGCCGTCGTCGCCGCTGCCGCGATGGAGCGCGTGCTCGACGACACGATCCAGTACTGCCGCGACCGCAAGGCGTTCGGCAAGCCGATCGGCAAGTTCCAGAACACCCGCTTCGAGCTCGCCGAGCTCGCCACCGAGACCCAGCTGGCCCGGGTCTTCGTCGACCGGTGCATCGAGCTGCTCAACGAGAAGAAGCTCACCGTCCAGGAGGCCGCGATGGCCAAGTACTGGACCACCGACAAGCAGGTCGAGCTGATCGACCGCTGCCTGCAGCTGCACGGTGGCTACGGCTACATGCGCGAGTACCCGGTCGCCAAGGCGTACCTCGATGCGCGCGTGCAGAAGATCTACGGCGGCACGAACGAGATCATGAAGGAAGTCATCGGGCGCGGCCTCAACGTCTGAGGCACGTACGAGAAGGCCGGGGTGGCTCCGCTCAGCGGAGCCACCCCGGCCTCGTTCGTCTCCGGTGGGCCCGGGGATCAGATCTTGCGGACGACCGTGACGACCTTGCCGAGGATGACGGCGTCGTTGCCCGGGATCGGTTCGAACATCGGGTTGTGCGGCATGAGCCAGACATCGCCATCGACCCGCTTGAAGGTCTTGACGGTGGCCTCGCCGTCGAGCATCGCGGCGACGATGTCGCCGTTCTCGGCGACGTTCTGCTGCCGGACGACCACCCAGTCGCCGTCGCAGATGGCCGCGTCGATCATCGACTGGCCGACGACCTTGAGCAGGAACAACGAGCCCTGACCGACGAGCTCGCGCGGCAGCGGGAAGACGTCCTCGACCGATTCCTCGGCGAGGATCGGACCACCGGCCGCGATGCGGCCGACGACGGGAACCATTGCAGCCGAAGGAATGTCGTCGGTCGACGAGCCGGCGACCACCTCGGGGGAGGACTCCGGTGCGGGGGTGGGCTCGAGGCCGCGGACGTCCACGGCGCGCGGACGGTTCGGATCCCGGCGCAGGAAGCCCTTCCGTTCGAGCGTGCGGAGCTGATGCGCGACGGACGACGTGGAGTTGAGTCCGACGGCGTCGCCGATCTCACGGATGCTCGGTGGGTACCCCCGTTCGCTGACGGAATCGCGGATGACCTCGAGTACACGACGCTGACGCTCGGTGAGGCTCGCGGTGGGATCGTCGGTCGTGGGTCCGCCCCGGCGGGCTGTGGATGTTCCGTCCGCCTTCATCGTGACCTCCGTGCGGCGAGTGTCGGATGGGTTGCAAGTTGCCTTTCGAATCTATCGAGATCCCGCGCGTATATCAAACAGATGTTCGAGATTCACCCTCCGAGGAGCTGTCGCAGGGGCGTGACTCGTGGTAGAACATTCGAACAGACTTTCGTTCGAACACATGATCGAGTGATCGAACAGGGTCGTGAGACCACGCCCGGCGACACGGACGGGGTCGGAAGACCACGCACAGCGACACGGAGGATTTCCGATGAGCAGAGCGGTTCGGATCGACACGGCGGTTCCGGTGGGTACGGCGGGAGAGGGCGCTGTGGCCCGAACCGGTGCCTTCGTCCGGACGAGCACGGCAGGGCGAACCGTCGCGAGCCCGCCCGGAGCAGGTGCCCCCGGGGCTGCGGCGTATCGCATCCGGCCGATCGCGACGTCGACGCTGCACCATCGCACCCGTGTCCCGGTTCGCGCGAGAGCGCGCGTCGCTGCGTCCTCGCGCGAATATCGCGAATATGTCGCCGCACCCTCGCGCGAACCCCTGCACCGCCGCTCGGAGATCACTCCGCGCAGCCGCAGGCCTGCCGAGGGGACGAGTCGGCGGCAGATGGCCGCGACGCTGCTCCTCACCGCGCTCGCGACGACGATGCTCCTCGTGCTCGCCCACATGCGCACCGACGAGGTGATCTCGCAGAGCGCCGGCACCACGGTCACGGTCGTGCGCGAGGGGGAGAGCCTGGAGGCGTTGGCCGCTCGCGTGTGGCCCGATGCTCCGATCGACGTCACGGTGGCGAGGACCGCCGACCTCAACTCGCTCGACGGTACGGCCGTGCAGGCCGGAAGCCGTCTCCTCGTGCCGGATTCCACCCGGGGATGAGGACGTCGTGGCCCTGCCCGACCCGCGATCCGCGCCCGAACCGGACAGGCGGGTATTGTCTAACACTGTCAGTCACACCACTCCGTGTGGTTGCGGCGGTGTCGGCCCACTCGCGGGTGGAGACGGTTCCGGTCGGGAGACATTGCTTCGGCGCCGACGTCGCGACCCGCACGGGCACGACGAAGGAACCGACATGTACTGCCCGTATTGCCGCCACCCCGATTCCCGGGTGGTCGATTCGCGTGAGGCAGACGAGGGTGCCGCGATCCGTCGTCGGCGGGCGTGTCCCGAATGTGGGCGCCGCTTCACCACAGTCGAAACGGCCGTGCTGTCCGTCGTCAAGCGCAGCGGCGTGACCGAGCCCTTCAGCCGCGAGAAGGTCGTGCGTGGCGTGGCCCGCGCCTGCCAGGGACGCGATGTCGACAACGATGCGCTCAACAAACTCGCGCAGCAGGTCGAGGACGCGGTACGGGCGAAGGGATCACCCGAGGTTCCGAGCCACGAGGTGGGGCTGGCGATCCTCGGACCCCTACGCGACCTCGACGAGGTCGCCTATCTGCGATTCGCCTCGGTCTACCGTTCCTTCAGTTCCGCAGAGGATTTCGAACGCGAGATCCAGGAACTGCGCGAGCACAAGAAGTCCCGCTCGGTCGAGACCGACTGAGCGGCCCGGTCGAAGCCGACCCGCACGCCGGCCGGTCCGGTCGCTACCGGATCCCGTCGATCGCCTTCAGGACGCGCTTCTCCGACACCGGGACCCGCGTTCCGAGACCCTGCGCGAACAGGCTCACGCGCAGTTCCTCGATCATCCAGTAGATCTCGACCACCTCGGGTGCGGCACGCCGTTCCTCCGGCAGTCGCGCGAGCAACTTGTCGTAGGCGCCGTAGACGCGATCGAGCACATCCATTCCCGCAGCGTCACGATGCGCGCTCGCCGGCAGCGCCTCGAGGCGTTGCGTGGCCGCGGCGAGATAGCGCGGCAGGTCGGCGATCCGCCGCGACCCCAGATCGGTGACGAAACCGGGGAACAGCAACGACTGCAGTTGTTCGCGTACGTCGTCGGCCGCCTCGCCGTTCGACCGATCGAGGAGCACACCCACCTCGTGAGCGTGGGACAGTACGGGCACAACCGCTTTCAGCAGGCGGGCGACTCGTCCCGGCAGATGGGAGCGCACCGTGGCCGCGAGCGCCTCGAACTCTTCGGGCGTGCGCACGGGTGCGCCGTGTGCGGCGATGAGTTCGTCCACCGCGCAGGCACGGCAGTCCTCGATCAACGCCTCGAACGAGCCGTCCGGATTCCGTCCGAGCGCGAGGCGCTCCATGTTGGTCAGCCCCGAGGTCACGGCCTTCGCCTTCGTCGGTGCCGACGAGAGCAGCAGGGCGCGCAGCCCTTGCCGTGTCGCGTTCTGCTGGGCCTGCGGTGTGCTGAGCACGCGCACCGCGACGCCGTCCTTCTCCGCGACGAGGGCGGGATAACCGGTGACCTTCCGGCCGCCGACCTCGCGGGTGACGGTCTCCGGCAGGTTCCCGAGGGTCTCGGCCGTCCACACCACCGCCGCGGGACGCTCGGTGCCCGCCGCGGCGCGTGAGACCTCCGCTTCGACCCGCGGAGCCAACTTCTTCCGCAGCGCCGCCAGGCTCTTGCTGCGGCCGAGCACGGTACCGCGCTCGTCGACCGCGGCGAAGGTCATCCGCAGATGGTCGGGCAACGCCCCGGGATCGAAGTCCGAGGGTTCGATCGTGCACCGTCCGAGCCGGGACAGTTCGCGGGCCATCGCGTTGACGAGCGGTTCGGAGCGGGGCGTCACCGACGCGAGCGCGGCCGCCGCGAAATCCGGAGCCGGGACGACCTGTCTCCGAAGATGTTTCGGCAGGGTCTTGATGAGGGCCGTGACCAGCTCGGTCCGCATCCCGGGTACCAGCCAGTCGAAACCGACGGACTTGAGGTTCGCGAGCAGCGCGACGGGGACGCGGGCGGTGACACCGTCCTCCTCCGTGCCCGGCTCGAACTGGTAGGTGAGGGGGAACTGGATCTCACCCTGGCGCCACGCATCCGGGTAGTCGCCTTCGAGCACCGACGCGGCGTCCTGGTTCACCACGGTGTCGGGCGTGAACGTCAGCAGGTCGGGTTGTTGCCTCCGGGTCTTCTTCCACCACGTGTCGAAGTGCCGGGCCGAGATCGCTTCCGGGCCGACCCGCTGGTCGTAGAAGTCGAACAGGGTCTCGTCGTCGACGACGATGTCGCGGCGGCGCGCACGGTGTTCGAGTTCCTCGACGTCCTCGAGCAGCGCCCGGTTGTCGTGGAAGAACTTGTGCTGCGTGCGCCATTCGCCCTGCACGAGGGCATGGCGGATGAACAGTTCGCGCGAGACCTCCGGATCGATCCGTCCGTACGGCACGGGACGCTGGGCGACCAGGGGGATGCCGTAGAGCGTGACGCGTTCGTAGGCCATCGCCGATTCGCGGCGCGTGGACCAGTGCGGCTCCGAGTAGGTGCGCTTGACCAGGTGCGGGGCGAGCTTCTCGACCCACTCGGGTTCGATGCGCGCAGCCGTCCGGGCCCACAGCCGTGAGGTCTCCACGAGTTCGGCCGCCATCACCCAGCGCGGTGGCTTCTTGAACAGCGACGACCCCGGGAAGATCGCGAACCGCGCGCCGCGGGCACCGAGGAAGTCGCGCTTGTCGCCCTCGCGAAGACCGATGTGCGACAGCAGACCTGCGAGCATCGACTTGTGGACGTCGTCGGGGTTCACGTCGCGATGGTGCGTCTGCCAGCCCATGTCGACGGTGATCTGACGCAGCTGCCCCTGTAGGTCCTGCCACTCGCGGATCCGCAGCCAGTGCAGGAACTCGTCGCGGCACAACCTGCGGAACCTGCTCGACGACAGTTCCCGCCGTTGTTCCTTCAGGTAGTCCCACAGCCGCAGGAAGGCCAGGAAGTCCGAGCCCTCGACCGCGAACCGCGCGTGCTTCTCGTCGGCGGCCTGCTGGAACTCGGTCGGGCGCTCGCGCACGTCCTGGATCGACAGGGCCGCGACGATGATGAGGACCTCGCGCAGGCATCCGTTGCGGTGGCCCTCGACGATCATCCGGGCCATGCGCGGATCGACGGGCAGCCGGGCGATCTCGCGGCCCGTCGCGGTCAGGCGCGGCGTCCCGCCCTTCTTCGCGGGTTCGAGCGCGCCGAGTTCCTCGAGCAGAGCGATGCCGTCGCGGATCGCGCGGGGATCCGGTGCCTCCACGAACGGGAACGCCTCGATGTCGCCGAGACCGAGCGCCGTCATCTGCAGCACGACCGACGCAAGGTTGGTGCGCAGGATCTCGGGTTCGGTGAATTCCGGCCGACCGTCGAAGTCGTCCTCCGAGTACAGCCGGATGCAGATACCGTCGGCGACGCGACCGCACCGTCCGGCACGCTGACGCGCCGAGGCCTGCGAGATCGGCTCGATCGGCAGTCGCTGCACCTTCGTCCGCACCGAATACCGCGAAATGCGGGCGGTGCCGGGGTCGACGACGTAGCGGATGCCGGGAACCGTCAGGGACGTCTCGGCGACGTTGGTGGACAACACGACCCGCCGGCCCGTGTGCGGTGCGAAGACCCGGTGCTGTTCGGCCGCCGACAGGCGTCCGTAGAGCGGGAGGATCTCGGTGTTGCGCAGCTTGCGGTCGCGCAGTGCGTCGGTGGTGTCGCGGATCTCGCGCTCGCCGGAGAGGAAGACCAGGATGTCGCCGTCACCCTCGCGCTGGAGTTCCTCGACGGCCTCGCACACCGCGTCGACGGGATCGCGGTCGACGAGCGTGTCGCCTACCTCGACGGTCAGCGGGCGGTAACGCACCTCGACGGGGTAGGTGCGGCCGGAGACCTCGACGATGGGCGCGGGCGTGCCGTTCGCGTCGGCGAAGTGGCGCGCGAAACGTTCGGGGTCGATCGTCGCCGAGGTGATGATCACCTTCAGGTCGGGGCGACGCGGAAGCAGCTGCGCGAGGTAGCCGAGCAGGAAATCGATGTTGAGGCTGCGCTCGTGCGCCTCGTCGATGATGAGCGTGTCGTACTGACGCAGCAGCCGGTCGCGCTGGATCTCGGCGAGGAGGATGCCGTCGGTCATCAGCTTGACGAGTGTCGACTCGGTGACCTGATCGTTGAAGCGCACCGTGTACCCGACGGTGTCGCCGAGCTCGGTGCCCAGTTCCTCCGCGAGTCGCTCGGCGACGGCCCGTGCGGCGATACGGCGCGGCTGGGTGTGGCCGATCAGGCCGCGAACCCCGCGCCCGAGTTCGAGACAGATCTTCGGGATCTGCGTCGTCTTGCCCGAACCGGTCTCACCGGCGACCACCACGACCTGGTGGTCGCGGATCGCGGCGGCGATGTCGTCCTTGCGCTGCGAGACCGGCAGATCCTCGGGATAGCGGATCTGCGGGACCGACGACGCGCGGGACGCGAGCCGGGTGCGAGCGGTCTCGATCTCGGCGGCGACCTTGGTCAGCGCCTCGCTGCCCCGCGCCCGGTCGAGCCTGCGACGGAGGCGGTTCTCGTCGCGGAGGGAGACCTCGGACAGGGCGGCGCGCAGTTCGCGACGATTCGGGGCGGGGGAGATGGACATGCTGATCACACAGCCTAGCGAAACGGCCCGGTCGGGGCCGGTCGGGGAGGGCAGGCTCCGGTGGTCAGCCCGCCGAGACGCGTACCCGGCCGATCACCTCACCGAAGATCTCCCGGTACGGGGCATGGACCGTGAAGTGGGTGAACCCGTAGCGCTCCCGGCTGCGCAGGATCTGCCCGGCCATCTCGTCGACCGTGCCGATCAGCACGAACGGCGAGTCGAGCAGATCGTCGGCGTCGATCGTGTGCTCGAACCGCTCGGCGAGCGCGGCGGCGGTGCCCGCCCGGTCGTCGGTCTCGACGACCGCCTGGAGCAGGGTGTGCCACTCGATGTCGTCGACCCGGTCGCCGGCCCGCGCCCGCGCGAACGCGACACGGTCGTCGGCCTCGGTCGCGGTGGCGATGCGGAACGTCCCCGGTGGCTTCCCCGGCAGCTGGACGGCGCCCGCGACGCTCACGATGTCGGCGTGGGCGGCGGCGACGGCGAGGATCCGGTCGCCGGTGCCTCCGACGATCAGGGGCGGGCCGTAGCCGCCGAATCCGCGCCGCTGCACCGGACGGAGCACGGGCAGGTCGAACGCTTCGCGCAGCGCCGCCTGCTCGTCGAAACCGGGCCCGGTGAACGATCGCTGCAGTTCCTGCACGGTGGATTCGAGTCGCTGGGCTCGTTCGTCGAAGCGTTCCCATTCGATCCCGGCCGCCTCGAACTCCCATCTCATGTGGCCTGCGCCGAGGCCGACCTCGAGCCGCCCGCCGGTGAGCAGATCGGTGGTCGCGATCTCGCGAGCGAGCAGTGCCGGACTCCAGAAACCGGCGTTGAGCACCATCGTGCCGACCCGCATGCGCTCGGTGGCGCCGGCGGCGGCGACCAGGACGGGGAACGGTGCAGGGACACCGAGGTGGTCGGCCGCGTACACCGCGTCGAAGCCGGCGTCCTCCACGGCGCGGCACCAGCGAGCGAACCCGTCGGGGGACCCGACCTCGAAGATGTTGACGGAGAAGCGGAACTCGGTCATGGCTCCCAGGGTGGTGGGTTCGGGCCTCCGGCGCCAGAGTCGTTTCCTCCGCATACGATGACGGGTGTCGTGATCGTCGTGGACGGGAGTTGGTCGTGGGTGCGTTGTGGCACGGATTCGCCGATATGGGCGCGATCGAACGGGACGGCGCATTCGTCGTGTCGCGCGGGGAAGGCGCCTACATCTGGGACGACGCCGGCAACCGTTATCTCGATGCCACCGCCGGACTGTGGTTCACCAATGTCGGTCACGGCCGTACCGAGATCGGCGAGGCGATCGCAGCGCAGGTCGCGAAGCTCGCCCACTATTCGAACTTCGGCGACCTGACCTCCGAGCCCGCGGTCGAACTCGCCGAGCGTCTCGCGGGGATCGCCCCGGTCCCCGGCAGCAAGATCTTCTTCACTTCGGGTGGATCCGACTCCGTAGACTCGGCGGCCAAGCTCGCGCGGCGTTACTGGCAGGAGGTCGGCAAGCCCGGCAAGCGGCTGCTGGTCTCGCGTGAGAAGGCGTACCACGGCATGCACGTCGGTGGCACCTCGCTCGCCGGTATCCCCGTCAACGGGGAGGGCTACGGCCGCCTGTGGGAGGACACCGCGCGGGTTGCCTGGGACGACGCCAAGGCGCTGCTCGAACTCATCGATTCGGTCGGTGCCGACTCCATCGCGGCCTTCTTCTGCGAACCCGTCATCGGTGCGGGCGGGGTGTACCTGCCGCCGGACGGCTATCTCGCCGAGATCCGCGACATCTGCCGCGACCACGACATCCTGTTCGTCGTCGACGAGGTCGTCACCGGTTTCGGTCGTATCGGTGGTTCGTGGTTCGCGTCGTCACGATTCGACCTGGCTCCCGACATGGTCACCACCGCCAAGGGACTCACCTCCGGCTACCTGCCGATGGGCGCCCTGTTCGTCGCTCCGCGCGTCGCCGAACCGTTCTTCGCCGGAGACGTGTGGTGGCGCCACGGTTACACCTACGGTGGGCACGCCGCTGCTGCGGCGGCCGCGCTCGCCAACCTCGACATCATCGAGCGCGAGGATCTGCTCACCGAGGCGGCGCGGATCGAACGGACTCTGCACGACAAGCTCGCTCCGCTGGCGGATCATCCGCGGGTGGCCGAGGTGCGCAGCGGTCTCGGTGCGGTGGCGGCCGTGCAGCTCGCCGATCCGTCCGAAGCTCTCGGTTTCGTCAAAACCCTGCGACAGCACGGGATCTCGGGACGCGCGGCCGGTCAGGGCGCGATGCAGATCTCCCCGTCGTTCGTGATGACCGACGAGCAGATCACCGATCTCGCCGACGGAATCGCCGCAGCACTCGGCTGATCCGTTCCTTCGGCCCGATCGGTACCTCGGCGAGGGGGAGTTCGGCGCTGCCGTCGCGTGCGGCGAGCGAACGGGCATAGCGCTCGTGCAGCACCGAACGCACCTCGTCGGGGCTGTAGTTCCGTCGCTGTCGCTCGTTGCGGGCGGCGACAGCACCGGTCGCCGCGACTCCCACGATCCCGGCGAGTCCGACGAGCTTCCACCACTTGCCACCGCGCAGTGCCATGGGGACGACCCTAGCGGCCGTCGGGGCCATGGGGACGACCCCAGCGGTCCGTCGGGGTCATGGGGACGACCACAGCGGCCGTCGGGCATGGCAGGCTGACGGCATGGACACTTCGTCGGCAGATCGGTCCGCCGGTGCGCGTTCGCGTCTCACCCTCGACGAGGCCGTGGCGACGACCCGCACGGGGGACCTGTGGATCTTCCGCGGCGCCGCCCCGGCCGACCGAGCGATCCAGACGCTGACCAACGCACCGGTCAACCACGTGGGGATGACGGTCGCGCTCGAGGACCTGCCGCCGCTGATGTGGCACGCCGAGCTCGGACGCAGTCTCCCGGACATGTGGACCGGGCGGCACCAGCGCGGCGTGCAGTTGCACGACCTGCGCAGCGCGGTGCAGGTGTGGGCCGCGCGTTACGGCCAGCGCGGTTGGCTGCGGCAGATCTCGGTGGCGGTCACCCCGGACCAGGAGGACCAGCTGCTGCGCACGATCGCGCGGCTCGACGGCACACCGTTCCCGTCGACGACGAAACTCACGGGGCGATGGTTCGCGGGCCGGCTCCCGCGCCGTCGCCGAGCTGCAGTCCCGTCCGGTGGGCTCGAGAGCGCGTACTGCGCCGAGGTGGTGGGGTTGACGCTGGAGGAGATGGGGTTGCTGCGGCAACGGCACCGGGGGAGCAACTGGTACGACCCCGGCCGGTTCTGGAGCGGCGACCGGCTGCCGCTCGCTCCCGGGGTGGAGTTCGGTGGCGAGATCGAGGTCGTGCTCGACGAGGACGACCTGGCTGCCGGAAGAGCGGCGGGCTCGGCGTCGTAGGACCTGGCAGTCGGCGCAGCGAGCGCCCCGTCTCGTGGTCGACGCACGACCGTCCGATAGTTGCGAAAGGTAAAGGCGATAGGTCGCACTACACTGATAGGCGTGACCGATCAGAGCTACCAGCCCACCCTCTCGCAGCTGCGTGCCTTCGTCGCGGTGGCCACCTACCGCCACTTCGGCACGGCAGCAGCGCGACTCGAGGTCAGCCAGCCCACCCTGTCCCAGGGCCTGGCGGCTCTCGAGAACGGCCTCGGCGTCCAGCTCATCGAGCGGAGCACCCGCCGCGTGCTCGTGACACCGGTGGGAGCGCGCCTGCTTCCCTACGCGGAGGTGGTACTCGACGCCGCCGACGGCTTCGTCGACGCGGCCGCAGGCGTGTCCGACGGACTCTCGGGCCCGCTGCGGGTGGGCCTGATCCCCACCGTCGCGCCCTACGTCCTGCCCGAGATCCTGCCCGCACTCGACCGGGCGATGCCGGCGCTGTCGCTGCAGGTCGTCGAGGACCAGACCGCGCGTCTCCTCGACGCACTGCGCGCCGGAACCCTCGACGTCGCCGTCCTCGCCCTCCCCGCAGACGTCTCGGGTGTCATCGAAGTGCCGCTGTACGACGAGGATTTCGTCCTCGTCCTACCGACCGGACACGAACTCGCCGGGCGCACCGACCTCTCGGTCTCCGCACTCGACGACGCACAGCTGCTCCTGCTCGACGAAGGTCACTGCCTGCGCGACCAGACACTCGACCTGTGCCGGTCCGTCGACGCGCGACCGGCACTCGGCGACACCCGTGCGACCTCCCTGTCCACCGTGGTGCGCTGCGTCGCAGGACGATTGGGCATCACCCTCGTCCCGGCCTCCGCGGTCGCCGTCGAAACTGCCCGGGGAGACCTCGAGGTCGCGCACTTCGCGGACCCGGCACCCGGCCGCCGGATCGGGCTGGTGTTCCGCTCGTCGTCCCCACGCGGAGTCGACTACCGCATCCTCGCCGACACGATCCGCGGCTGCGTCCCGCCGACCTGCCGCCCCGTCTCCTGACGAAGACCCCGATCAGCGCCGACCGCGGCAGTGTCGATCAACGCTTACCGCGGCAGTGTCGATCAACGCTTACCGCGGCGGTATCGATCAGCGCTTACCGCGCCGGGGCTTCCCGGGGCGCTTCCGCGCGGACGTCCCCGCCCGGCGGGACGTCTTGGGCTCGGGCGCGCGGCGCTTCGGGGTCGAGCCCTTGCGTTCGCCACGACGCGAGGTGCCGCCCGACTCGGCGTCCGGCTCGGAATCGCTGCGGCGGCCACGGGAACTGTTGGCCGTCCGTCCCCGGACGATGCCCACGAACTCGTCGACGTGATCGGTGGTCCGGTCGGTGACCCACACGAGACCCACCTGGGACGCGGGCGCGTCGACGACGGGACGGTAGGTCAGGTCGCGGCGGTGGTGCAGGCGGGCGAGCGACTGCGGCGTGACGAGTACACCCACCTCCGAGGCGACGTGCGAGATCGCGTCCTCGGTGGTCGCGGGCCGCTCGAAGGCCTCCTCACCGGGGAGGGCGACCCAGTCGAGCACGTCGTCGAGCGGATGCAGCACCGTCTCGTCGGCGAGGTCGGACACCGACACCTCGTCGACCGCCGCGAACACGTGCTCCTTGGGCACCACCACGACGGAGACCTCGGTGTAGAGCGGGATGACCGACAGGCCGTCCCGCTGCAACGGCAGGCGCAGCAGCGCGATGTCGGCGACGTCCTCGCGAAGCGGATCCGCACCGGCCGTGGGATCGACGGGGACCAGTTCGATCGGGACGTCCGGCATCCGCTCGTTCCACACCCGCACCCACTTCGCGGGGGTGACACCCGGGACGTAGGCCAAGCGGAAGGGTTGCACGGTCGGTTCGCTCACCGAGTCAGGCTACCGCTCCCGAGGTCCGCCGCCTACGACGATCAGCCCTCGACGATCTCGAACTCGTCGAACACCACTTCACCGGCCGCATCGGACTCGCCGAGGTTCACCTCGCCGATCAACGCCCAGCCGTGATCGCCCTGCGGATCGTGCAGGGTCTGACGCACCCGCCACAACTCGGGACCCATCTCGACGGTGAACAGCAGCGGTCCACGCGCGTCGGGGCCGGTGCCGATCTCGTCGTACTCGTCGAAGTACAGCTCGAGCAGGTCCTCCCAGTCCTCGGCGTCGAGACCGTCGCCGAGGGCCGCGAGTTCGTCCCAGCGTCGACGCGAGGCCAGTTCGACCCGCTTGAACATCGCGTTGCGGACCATGACCTTGAACGCGCGGACATTCGCGGACAACGGGCGAGGGGAGTCGACGCCGAACGCGATCTGCTGGTCGTCGGATTCCACCCCGGGATGGGTGAGGGACTCCCACTCGTCGAGCAACGACGAGTCGACCTGCCGGATCAGCTCGCCGAGCCACTCGATGATGTCCTCGAGTTCCTCCGTGCGCGCGGCGTCCGGCACCGTCTGCCGCAGCGCGCGGTAGGCGTCGGCGAGATAGCGCAGGACCAGCCCCTCGGAGCGGGCCAGGCCGTAGTGCGAGACCATCTCGGAGAAGGTCATGCTGCGCTCGATCATGTCGCGCACCACCGACTTCGGGGACAGGGGGAACTCCGACACCCAGGGATGCCCACCCCGGTACGTCTCGAAGGCCGGCTCGAGCAACTCCACGAGCGGCTTGGGCCAGGTGATCTCCTCGAGCAGTTCCATCCGCTCGTCGTACTCGATGCCGTCGGCCTTCATCTGCGCGACGGCCTCACCGCGTGCGGCATGCTGCTGCGCCATGAGCACCTGACGGGGATCGTCGAGCGTCGACTCGATGACCGACACCACATCGAGTGCGTAGGTGGGGGAGTCGACGTCGAGCAGTTCGATCGCTGCGAGGGCGAACGGCGACAGCGGCTGGTTGAGCGCGAAGTCGCGTTGCAGGTCGACGGTGAGGCGGGCCCGGCGCCCGAACTCGTCGGGCTCGTCGAGTTGCTGCACCACACCCGCCTGGAGCAGGCCCCGGTACAGCGAGATCGCCTTGAGGATGTGCTTGCGCTGCGCCGGACGGGGTTCGTGGTTGTCCTCGAGCAGGTGCCGCATCGCGTCGAAGCAGTTGCCCGGTCGCGCAATGACGTTGAGCAGCATCGAGTTGCTCACCGAGAAGCGTGACTGCAGCGGTTCGGGCGAAGCCGCGATCAGCTTGTCGAAGGTGCCCTCACCCCACGAGACGAACCCTTCGGGAGCCTTCTTGCGCTGCACCTTCCGGCGCTTCTTCGGGTCGTCCCCGGCCTTGGCGAGCGCCCGGACGTTCTCGATCTCGTGCTCGGGGGCCTGCACGACGACCGTGCCCATCGTGTCGTATCCCGCGCGGCCTGCGCGACCGGCGATCTGGTGGAACTCGCGCGCCTTGAGCTGCCGGGTGCGGGTGCCGTCGAACTTCGTCAGGCCCGTGAGCAACACGGTGCGGATCGGCACGTTGATGCCGACGCCGAGCGTGTCGGTGCCGCAGATGACCTTCAGGAGCCCGTCCTGCGCGAGCTTCTCGATCAGGCGCCGGTACTTCGGCAGCATGCCCGCGTGGTGCACACCGATACCGTGCCGGACGAGACGCGAGAGGGTCTTGCCGAAGCCGGTGGAGAACCGGAAGTCGCCCAGCGCGGTGGCGATCGCCTCCTTCTCGGCCTTCGTGCACATGTTCACGCTGGTCAGGGCCTGGGCGCGCTCGAGGGCCGCCGCCTGGGTGAAGTGCACGACGTAGACGGGCGCCTGATGCGTGGTGACGAGTTCTTCGATCGCTTCACCGATGGGTGCCTGCGAGTACGAGAAGGTCAGCGGGACGGGGCGTTCGGAGCCCGAGACCTCCATCGTCGGCCGTCCGGTGCGGCGGGTCAGATCCTTCTGCAGGAAGGTCACGTCGCCGAGCGTCGCGGACATGAGCAGGAACTGCGCGTGCGGCAACTCGATGAGCGGAACCTGCCACGCCCACCCGCGGTCGGGTTCGGAGTAGAAGTGGAACTCGTCCATCACGACCTGGCCGATGTCGGAGTCCGGTCCTTCGCGCAACGCGAGATTCGCGACGATCTCCGCGGTCGCGCAGATGATCGGCGCTCCGGCGTTGACCGATGCGTCGCCGGTCATCATGCCGACCTTGTCGGCACCGAAGACGTCGCACAGGGCGAAGAACTTCTCGCTCACGAGCGCCTTGATCGGGGCGGTGTAGAAGGTGCGCTTCCCGGCAGCGAGCGCGAAGAAGTGCGCGCCGAGCGCCACCATCGACTTTCCCGAGCCGGTGGGCGTGGCGAGGATGACGTTGGAGCCGGCGACGAGCTCCATGAGCGCTTCCTCCTGCGCCGGATACAGCGAGATGCCCCGATCCGTCGTCCAGGTGGTGAACGCGTCGAACAGCGCGTCGTCGTCGACGGGGTCGGGTATCAGATCGGGAAGCAGCACTTCTCCAGGCTAGTCGGAAGGACCCGACCCACCGGAGCGGGTCGCGTGGCCCTGCGTGTAGTGCAGGTCAGGTGGCGCTGCGCTCGTCCGAACCCATCGCGCCGAGCACCGCCATGCGGGTCTCCGGGCCACCGGAGATCTGCGACTCGCTCACACCCGACACGAGGAGCCGACGCCAGCGGTCGAGGTCGAACTCCAGGGGAGCGGTGGTCTCCAGGAAGTTCTCGACCACCCGCAGGAAGCGCATCGGGTCGTCGCGGAACGGGAAGTGGCCGGAGCCCCGGAAGACCTCGAGACGTGAACCGGGCATGGCCGAATGCGCGAGATAGCCGTGGGCGATGGGGATGACACTGTCGTGATCGCCCCAGATGAGCTGGACGGGAAGGTTCTCCGTCAGATAACAGCGGTCGAGCATGGTCACCACCTGACCGCGCCAGTCGACCACCGCACGCAGCGTACGCAGATACGCTTCGTAGGCCGTGGGGTCGGGGAGGTTCCCCAGTACGCGCACCAGATCCGAGGTGTCGTGCAGCAGGGCACCGGGCCGCAGCGGTGATCCGTTGACCCGGTTCAGTACCGCGCCGGCAGCGCGCAGGACGGGCATCGCCCCGGGCAGCCGCAGGACCCGCAGCGCTTCGCTGACGATCGGCACCGAGATCAGGCGCAGGGCGGGATGAACGTCCTTGGTGACCCCGCCGGAGGCGACGAGCACGAGACGCTCGACCATGTGGGGGAACTGGTAGGCGAACTGCATCGCCACCCCGCCGCCGAGGGAATGGCCGATCACCGTGACCGATTCGATCCCGAGGACCGACAGCAGGTCGCGCATGCCGTTCGCGTAGGCGGCCACCGAGTAGTCGGCCCGCGGCTTGTCGGAGCGACCGTGCCCGAGCAGGTCGGGAGCGATCACGGTGTACTTCTCCGCCAGGTGCGGGATCACGTCCTGCCAGGTCGACGAGTCGTCACCGATGCCGTGTACGAGCAGCAGTGCGGGACCGCTGCCGGCCATGCGGAATGCGCGTCGGTAACCGTGGATCGTGCGGAACACGATGCGGGGTTCGTTGTCCGGAACCGGGCGGAGCGTCCGGGCGCGCGGTGGAACCATGAGCGTCTCCTGCGACGTCGGTGATCGCGTGGTGGTAGCCGGGCTGCCCGACCCGTCGCCGGGAATCGGACACGACTACCACTGTGGCATGCCGCCGAAGCGTACCGCCTGTATGTGACGTCGACAACGACGATTGTGACGATCATGAAACATCCGGCGGACCCGTCGTGGCGTCAGCGCGGAGCGGAATCGTCCCCGTCGTCCGGACCGAGCTCGCCGAACCCACCGCCGCCGGTTCCTCCGTCGCCCGGACCGGGGAGATCGTCGCCGGGGTCGGTGCCACGCCGGTCGTATTCGGCGAGGAACCGCTCGAACTCCGCCCCGATCTCCTCACCCGTCGGCAGACTCTCGTCGGTCGGCAGGGGAGAGGTCTGTTGTTCCTGGGCGGCCACGTAGCTGTCGTACTGCCGCTCGAGCGCGTGCACCACCCCGAGGACCTCGGCGTTGTCCTCGATGTGCTCGTCGATCTGTTCCCGCACCCGCGCTGCGGCCTCACCGAGCGCCTGCAGCGGCAGATCGAGACCACCGACCTCGGCGACGTTCGTCAGCAACGTCTCGGCGGCCGCCGGATAGTCGGTCTGGGCGAGATAGTGCGGCACGTGCACCGAGAAGCCCACGGACTCGTGCCCGTGCTGTCCCATCCGGTATTCGAGCAGCGACGACACTCCTGCGGGCACCTGCAGCTCGCCCGACCAACGGTGGTGGCCCGCGATGAGGTCCTTGTTCGTCGAGTGCGCGGTGACCGCCAACGGCCGGGTGTGAGGGATCGCCATGGGGATCGCGTTGAGCCCGATCGTCCGCCGCACCCCGAACTGCTCGGCGAGCAACCGCACTGCGGTGATGAAGCGCTCCCACTTCAGATCCGGCTCGGCACCTGCGAGGAGCAGGAACGGGGTGCCCGCCTCGTCGATGAGTGCGTACAGATTCAACTCCGGCTCGGCGTAGTCCGAGAAGTGGTCGGCCTTGAACGTCATGAGCGGGCGACGCGACCGGTAGTCGATCAGTTCGTCGACGGCGAACGACGCGACGAGTTCGGTCTCGAGACTCTCGCGCAGATGTGTGGTCGCCAGCCGCACCGCGTGTCCCGCGTCGGCGAACCCTTCGAGACCGTGCACGAGGACCGGCCCCTCACCGTCCGGGGAGGTGAGTTGCGGAGCCGGGAATTCCAGCTCGTACATGCGGGACTGCTCGTCCATCTGCGAACCACTCCGA
Organism: Rhodococcus sp. PD04; assembly: GCF_035918275.1. Classification (NCBI taxonomy): domain Bacteria; kingdom Bacillati; phylum Actinomycetota; class Actinomycetes; order Mycobacteriales; family Nocardiaceae; genus Rhodococcus; species Rhodococcus sp. PD04. The sequence continues at coordinate 2,215,231 of NZ_CP142143.1, forward strand.
TCACACTTCGTCTCGGCTCTCCGTCGGGTCACCCGACGTGGCATGGTGGTGTTCGAGTCTAATTGACGCCACGACGACCGATTCCGGGGCGCACATCCTGCCCGACGTCGACGACCGAGGGAGGTTCGGGTGACCCGACGCGACACTCGTCCGAGGCACCGCGCATCGGCCGGTCGGAGCGCGGTGGCGGCCGCCTGCCTGGTGCTCGCATCCGCCTGCTCCCAGACCGTCTCCGGCGATCCCAGGCCCGAGCCGGCGGCCCTGACGGCAACCGCACCTGCGTCCGCACCCGCGATCGTCCGGGCACCCGGCGATCTGGTGCTGCCCCCCGAACGTTTTCCCGAACCGTACGTCGCGGTGGTCCTCCCGCCGGAGGCGGTGGCGCAGGCGGCGCCCGACCTGACCGGGATCCAGCCCGGTTCGAAGGTCGATCCGGGCGGATGTCTGCCGCCCGCGCAGGATTACGGCCCGGAGAGCACCGCCATGGTGGTCGGTACCGACAACGCCGGTCGCGCGACGATCAGTGTCGAGGTCACCCGTTCCGCTCCGGATCTCGGCGAGTACCGCACCTATCTCACCGAGTGCTCGCAGGTGGACGCCACCGTGCGGGGGATCACCTCGACCGTCTCGACCGTCCTCGGCGACGATCCCGCCATAGCCGTCGACGGGGCCGAGACGCTGGCCCTGACCCGCACGGTCGACTCCGGCAGGGGATCGGGTGGCATGACGCAGTCGATGGCCGCGCGGATCGCGCAGATCGAGGACGTGCGTGTGACGGTCACGTACCTGTCCTTCGACGCGGCGCCGCCCGACGCCGACAATCTCGACCTCGTGTTCCGGGAGGCCGTCGACTTCGCCGCCCGCCCCTGACGGGGCCGGGTGCGCACCCTAACAGCGCTCACCGACGGGATCGTCCGTTCGGCACGGGTCGACGATGCCGGTCGCGGAGTTGTCCACAGCCGGCCGGTTCATCCCCAGAAGGCCGCGGAACGGCCCCGGGAGCCGCTTTCCGCTCGGACCGATGGGCCACGGTCCGAGCATGACAACTTCCACGCCTTCGTCGTCGCATCCGCTCCGTCTCACCGATGTCGGTGACGTGATCGCCGCCCTGCCCGCACTGATGGGGTTCCCGCCGACGCGCTCGATCGTCGTGATGTGCCTGACCCCGACCGGTGACGCCCCGACCCGCCCGAACGGGAAGGTGGCGAGTATCGGCGCCGTGATGCGACACGACCTCGTCCTGCCCCGGCCCGGGGAGCCGGTCCCGGAACTCATGCGCGCGGCGTTCCGGCGCTTCTGCGCCGTCTGTGCCCGCGAGGGCGCCGAATCGGTGGTGGCCGTTCTCGTGGACGACGATCTCATCGACCGGCACGATCCGGTGATCGCCGACGTGTGCAGGCTCGTCGACGACTTCGCCGATCGTCTCGACGCCGTCGGCATCGACCTGGCGGGGGTGTATGCGCTACCGGAGATCTCCGGTGGAGCGACCTGGTTCGTGCCCGGCCAGGACATCACCGGCAGCGTGGCCGATCCCGGGTCCTCGGTGGTCGCGGCGGCCCGGGTGTTCGAGGGCAGCCCGATCCGCGGCTCCCGCACCGAACTCGCCGCCCTGCTCGCGCCGTATCCGCCGGCGGTTCGGCAGGAGGTCGCGCGGTGCATCGACGAGGTCGTCGAAACTCGCGACCGCGAGTACGAGCGCTGTGCCCGCGAGGGCGGTGGTGAACGCGCCGACCGTCTCGAACTCGAAACCGTGCTCGCGCACATCGAGACGTACGCCGCCGGAACGGATCCCAGTGCGTCCGACATCGCCGAACTGGCCGTCCTGCTCGCCAACCGCACGGTGCGGGACGCCGCCATGGGGCTCGCGACCGGACCGCTCGCACGGCCGGCGGAGCGCTTGTGGACCGAGCTCGCCCGCGCCCTGCCCGATCCGGAGCGGGCCGATGCCGCCGCGCTCGTCGGCTTCGGTGCCTACGTGCGCGGCGATGGTCCGCTCGCCGGGGTCGCACTCGCAGCGGCCCTCGAATCCGATCCCCGCCACCGGCTTTCGGATCTACTCGACCAGGCCCTGCAGGCGGGACTGCGACCCGAGTCGATCCGCGGCCTCGCGGAGACCGGTCACGAGATCGCGGCGCGGTTGGGACTCGAACTGCCGCGCGGCGACGAACCGTCCTGACCGGAGCCGTGTGCGCGGTCGGGTCGTGCGCTCGATCAGCGTCGAGCGGCGTGCAACCGGTCGCCGAGGGCGCGGGTGAACTCCCACGCATCGGAGACGATCTCGTCGAGATCGGTGTGCTGGGGGTTCCACCCGAGTTCGGAGATCGCGCGACCGCTCGAGGCGATGAGCACGGCCGGATCACCGGCGCGGCGCGGCGCGTCGACCGCTGCGATCGGCAGGCCCGTGACCCGCTCGCATGCCGAGATGACCTCGCGGACGGTGAAACCCTCGCCGCTGCCGAGGTTGTAGATGCCGTGGCGGCCGGGCTCGGACTTCGTCAGAGCCAGCACGTGGGCGTCGGCGAGGTCCTTCACGTGGATGTAGTCGCGCACCGCGGTGCCGTCCTTGGTCGGCCAGTCGGTGCCGAAGACCGAGATGTGATCGCGCACACCGAGAGCGACCTGCAGTACCAGCGGGATCAGATGCGTCTCGACGACCCGGTTCTCCCCGGCACCGCCGTAGGCGCCGGCAACGTTGAAGTACCGCAGGCTCGTCGCCGCGAGACCGTGGGCGTGCGCATACGAGGAGATCGCATGATCGATGGCGAGCTTCGACGCACCGTACGGGTTGGTCGGCCGGGTGGGCGCGTCCTCGGTGATCGGCACGCTGTCGGGTTCGCCGTAGGTCGCGGCGGTGGAGGAGAACACCAACCGCGGGGTACCCGAGCGACGGATGGCCTCGAGCAGGGCGAGAGTGGTCACCACGTTGCCCTGCCAGTACTTCTCGGGGAACTCCACCGACTCGCCGACGAGGGACTGTGCACCGAAGTGGAGGACGCCGTCGAAACGGGATCCGGAGAGCAGTTCGTCGGCGACGGCCGCGATGTCGCCCTCGACGAACTCGGCACCGGTGGGCACCGCCTCGGCGTTCCCGGTGGACAGGTCGTCGACGACCACGACATCGTGGCCCTGCTCGAGCAGCACGGTCGTGCACACGCTGCCCACATAGCCGGCGCCGCCGGTCACCAGAAGTCTCACGCTGGACATCCCCTTTTCGCATGCCCGTACCGGACATGCGAAAAGGGGTCTGTGTCAGACCTGCTTCACCTGCACGGCGTGGGCCATCTCGTCGGAAAGCTCGAAGCTGTCGTGACCGGCCACGGTGATGGACACCGAGCCCGGTCGCGTCTCGACTGTAACCCGCGCGTCCGGGACCACACCGGCCTCACGCAGTCGCGCGATGACCTCGGGGTCGGACTGGACGTACTCCGCGAGCCGGCGCACCACGACCGCGGTCGGCTTGCCGTGCGGGATCTCCGTCAGCCGCACCAGTTTCTCGTCGAGGACCGCCGTGCGGTCGAGACCGAGCTGCGCCAGTCCCGGGATCGGATTGCCGTAGGGGGAGGTGGTCGGGTTGTTGAGCACCTCCACGAGGCGGCGCTCGACCTCCTCGCTCATCACGTGCTCCCAGCGACACGCCTCGGCGTGCACGTTCTCCCAGTCGAGACCGATCACGTCCACGAGAAGCCGTTCGGCGAGCCGGTGCTTGCGCATGACCGAGACCGCGAGATCGCGGCCCTTCTCGGTGAGCTGCAGGTGGCGGTCGCCGGCGACCCGGAGCAGGCCGTCGCGTTCCATACGGGCCACGGTCTGGCTGACCGTCGGTCCGCTCTGTTCGAGGCGCTCGGCGATACGCGCGCGCAGCGGCACCACGCCTTCCTCTTCCAAGTCGTAGATGGTCCGGAGATACATCTCCGTTGTATCGACCAGGTCCTTCACTCTCACACCCCTTCGTCTGGGCCGATTCTAACCGTGCGAACAGGACGGTGGGGGCGCCCTCCGAGGCTCGCATGTCGGTGGGTGGACCAGTAGCGTCTGTGTCCATGACCACGAGCTCCACCGCGGCGGGCGGTACGACACAGCTGAGCGGCGATCGGATAGTGGTGTGGAGCCCCGACTACCTCGATTACCGGTGGGGTCCGACACATCCGATGAATCCCACGCGCCTCGATCTCACGATGGCGCTGTCCCGCAGTCTCGGTCTCCTCGAGGGCGTCGAGACGGTCCGCCCGTCCCCTGCGGACGACACCGATCTGCTGCGCATCCACACCGCTTCCTACGTCGACGCGGTCAAGCGCGCGGGCTCCGCTCCGGAGGGAGCGGCACCCCCGGCCGACGCACCCCACGGTCTCGGCACCGAGGACAACCCGATCTTCCCCCGTATGCACGAGGCCAGCGCGACGCTCGCCGGGGGAACCCTCGCGGCCGCACGCGAGATCGCGAGCGGCCGGGCCCGCCGCGCGGTGAGCATCGGGGGCGGCATGCACCACGCGATGGCCGACTGGGCCGCCGGGTTCTGCGTCTACAACGACGCCGCCATCGCGATCTCGTGGCTGCTCGACCACGGCTACGACCGCATCGCCTACATCGACGTCGACGCTCACCACGGCGACGGTGTGCAGCACGCCTTCCTCGGCGATCCCCGCGTCCTGACCATCTCCCTGCACCAGCATCCCGCGACGCTGTGGCCCAACACCGGGTGGTCCAGCGAGGTCGGTTCGGGTCCGGCCGAGGGCACCGCCATCAATCTGCCGGTGCTGCCGGGCACCGTGGACGCGTTGTGGTTGCGCGCCTTCCATGCCGTCGTGCCGGGCGCGGTCGCGGCGTTCCGCCCCCAGATCCTCATCAGTCAGTGCGGTGCCGACAGCCACCGCGAGGACCCTCTGGCCGATCTCTCCCTGACCGTCGACGGCCAGCGCGCGTCGTATCTCGCGATGCGCGATCTCGCCGACCGCTACTGCGAGGGTCGCTGGCTCGCCGTGGGCGGCGGCGGTTACGGCCTCGTGCGGGTGGTGCCGCGCGCGTGGACCCACCTGATCGCCGCGGCGCTGGACCGCGAGATCGACCTGAGCACCCCGGTCCCGGCGGACTGGAGCGAGCGCGTCGGTGCTCTCGCCCCGAGTGTCGAACTGCCCACGGTCATGGGGGAGGGCTCCGACGTCTCGTACCTGCCGTGGGACGGTCCCGGTGGCACACCGGAAACGGGGATCGCGTCCCTGGACCGCGCACTGACCCGCATCGATTCGGCGATCATCGCCACGAGGCGGGCGGCCTTCCCGCTGCTCGGCCTGGACCCGGAGGACCCCCGTGACTGACCGGCAGAATCCCTCGGCGGCACCGGACTCCGCGTCTGCGACGGGCGCGGCCCCCGCGCAGGGTGCCGGGACGGCGGGGGAGACCGACCCCGCGCGCGAGGCGGCGCTGGCGCGCGCCCGCGACTATCCGCGGCACTGGGTCGCAGACGTGCTGGCCTCGGACGGCGGTGTCGTACACCTGCGGCCGATCGTCCCCGAGGACGCCGACGCGATCGTCGCCTTCCACAGCAAACTGTCCGAACGCACCCGCTATCTGCGGTACTTCGGTCCGTACCCGACGATCTCGAAGAAGGACCTGTTCAACTTCACGGTCGTCGACCACAAGTCCCGCGTGGCGTTCGTCGCGGTGCTCGGCGACGAGATCATCGCCGTCGGTCGGTACGAGGGACTCACGAACGAGGGCGACGGTCTCTCCGCCGAGGTGGCCTTCACCGTCGCCGATGCCCACCAGGGCCGCGGCCTCGGTCCGATCCTGCTCGAACACCTCGCCGGCGCGGCCGCCGAGAACGGACTGCACACCTTCGTCGCCGAGGTGCTCGCCGAGAACCGGCACATGATCACGGTCTTCCGGGAAGCCGGCTACCAGGTCAGCCGCAGCTTCGAAGGAGGAGTCGTCCGGCTCGAATTCGCGATCGATCCCACCGAGGCCCTCGTCTCCGTCCGCAACGCGCGCGAACGCGCCGCCGAGGCGCGCAGCGTGCGAAACATCCTCGGCCCCGGCAGTGTCGCCGTCATCGGTGCGTCCACCGACAGCCGCAAGGTGGGCAACGCCGTGCTGGTGAACATGCTGCGCAGCGGGTTCACCGGGCCGGTCTACCCGGTCAACGCCGAACACCGGTCCGTCCGGGGGGTCCGCGCCTACCCGACGGTCCGCGACATCCCCGACGAGATCGACCTCGCCGTCGCCGCCGTACCCGCCGAATCGATCGACTCGGTGCTCGACGACTGTCTCGCGAAGGGCGTCAAGGCGCTGCTCGTCGTCTCGTCGGGTTTCGGCGAGACCGGACCGGAAGGCCGCGACGCCGAGCGGCGGCTCACCCTGGCCGCGCGGTCGCACGGTATGCGCCTCATCGGGCCGAATGCTCTCGGTGTCGCCAACAACGATCCCGCGGTCCGGCTCAACGCGACCCTCGCACCCGTGCTCCCGGCAGCCGGCAACGTCGGCTTCTTCTGCCAGTCCGGTGCCCTCGGCATCGCCATCCTCGACGAGGCCGCCAAGACGGGGGTCGGGCTGTCGTCCTTCGTCTCGGCCGGTAACCGCGCCGACCTGTCCGGCAACGACCTGCTGCAGTACTGGGACACCGATCCCGCCACCGAAGTGGTGCTGCTGTATCTGGAGAGCTTCGGCAACCCGCGCAAGTTCTCGCGCATCGCGCGGCGGGTGGCGCGTAGCAAACCGATCGTCGCCGTCAAGAGCGGCCGCCACGCGGTGCCGCCGGCGCTCGCCGCGCGGACGGGGGAGATGGACGACACCATCGTGCGATACCTGTTCGAGCAGGCCGGTGTCGTCCAGGTCGAGTCCATCGGCCAGCTCTTCGACTCGGCGCTGCTGTTCGGTTACCAGCCGCTGCCCGCGGGTCCCCGCGTCGCCGTGGTCGGCAACTCCACCGCCCTGGGTCTGCTCGCCGTCGACGCCGCCCGCGGCCAGGGTCTGCAGGCACCGGACGCGGTGGATCTCGGCGCGCAGGCGTCGCCCGAGGAATTCGCCGAAGCCGTCGCCCGGGCGCTCGACTCACCCGATGTCGACTCGGTGATCGCGGTCTTCGTCCCACCGGTCGCCGTCGACGTCCAGCCCTACGCGCAGGCCCTGCGCGACGCCGTCGCCGGGTCGGAGAAGCCGGTGGTCACGACCTTCCTGGCGACCGAGGGCATCCCCGACGTCCTGGCCGTGCGCGGACCGGACGGCAACCCGACCCGCGGATCCGTGCCGTCCTATCCCGGTCCGGAACGAGCCGCGCTCGCCCTGGGACGGGCCTGGCGGTACGCGAAGTGGCGCAGTCGTCCGCCCTCGCAGGTCGTGCGACCGGCGGGCATCGATCCCGAGCGTGCCCGCGCGCTCGTGGACGGCTGGCTCGAGACGACTCCGGAGGGTCGCTACCTGTCGGACACCGAGGCGGCGCTGCTGCTGTCCTGCTACGGGGTCGAGGTCGCGGACTTCCGCGCGGTCACCACCGAGGAGGAGGCGGTCGAGGCGGCGGAGGAGATCGGTTTCCCCGTGGCGGTCAAGGCCACCGGTGCCCAGTGGCGGCACCGGCCCGACCTGAGCGGGGTCCGGCTCGATCTCGTCGACGCGGATTCGGTGCGGATCGCCTATCGCGACCTGGCCGCGGTCTCCGGGGAGCCGTTGATGCACGTGCAGCGGATGGCCCACAAGGGCATCGGGTGCGCGATCCGTGTGCAGGACGACCCGTCGTTCGGTTCGCTCATCTCGTTCGGTCTCGCCGGTGTGATCTCCGACCTGCTCGGCGACCGGGCCTACCGGGTCCTACCGCTCACGGAGGACGAGGCGGTCGAGCTGATCGATGCTCCGAAGGCGGCGCCGCTGCTGTCGGGCTACCGCAACGCCGCGCCCGTGAACAAGCCGGCGCTCGTCGACTTCGTCCAGCGGATCTCGGCGCTCGCCGACGACCTTCCCGAGGTACGCGAGCTGGTGTGCGAGCCGGTGCTGGCCTCGGTGGTGGGAGCCGAACTCACCGACGCGCACGTGCGGATCGGGCCCGAACCGCACCCGCTGGACCTCGGACCGCGCCGTCTGCGCTGACGTGAGGCCGGGGCGACGACTCCCGGCGGGACACCCCGGACAGCAACGATCCCCGAGAACCCAGCCCGGTTCTCGGGGATCGGATACCGCTGACGCGCCCGGTCAGCTGGCGTAGGCGCGAAGACGCTCGGCGCGGTCTCCTTCGCGGAGCTTGGCCATCACTTCGCGTTCGATCTGGCGGACACGCTCACGGGAGAGCCCGAAGAGCTTGCCGATCTGATCGAGGGTGCGGGGCTGACCGTCGTCGAGGCCGTAGCGCAGCCGGATGACCTGCTGTTCGCGCTCGTCGAGCGTTGCGAGGACGCTGCGGACGTCGCTGTGCAGCAGGCCGGCGATGACGGCGGTCTCGGCGGACGTCGCCTCGGCGTCCTCGATGAAGTCGCCCAGCGGGGCCTCCTCGTCGTTGCCGACGGGCATGTCGAGGCTCACCGGGTCGCGGCTGTGGTCGAGCAGGTCGGCGATCTTCTCGACGGGGATACCCGACTCGTTGGCGAGTTCCTCGTCGGTCGCCTCACGGCCGAGCTGCTGGTGCAGCTCACGCTTGATGCGGGCGAGCTTGTTGACCTGTTCGACGAGGTGGACGGGGAGCCGGATCGTGCGGCTCTGGTCGGCCATGCCGCGGGTGATGGCCTGACGGATCCACCACGTCGCGTAGGTCGAGAACTTGAAGCCCTTCGCGTAGTCGAACTTCTCCATCGCGCGGATCAGACCGAGGTTGCCCTCCTGGATGAGGTCCAGCAGGGGCATACCGCGTCCGGTGTAACGCTTCGCCAGCGAGACGACGAGGCGCAGGTTGGCCTCGAGCAGGTGGCTGCGAGCGGCCTGTCCTTCACGAACGATGATCGCGAGGTCGCGCTTCTTCGCGGCCGACAGGCGCTTCTTCGTCTCGAGCAGGTGCTTGGCATACAGGCCGGCCTCGATCCGCTTGGCCAGTTCCACCTCGTCGGCTGCGGTGAGCAGAGCAGTCCGTCCGATACCGTTCAGGTAGACGCGAACGAGATCGGCTGCGGGGCTCTGACCGTCGAGGTCGGAATCGAAGCGAGCGGTGGTTTCGGGGCGTGCCATGACGTGCCTCCTCATCGGTGGTGTCTCACAGGGTTCAACGACCGGCGAAGCGGTGGAGTTCCCGTCGGTCTCCGAGTACCACCGCGCTGACCTGCACTAACCCGATGAGCTCCTGAGAAGTTGCTGAGAGAACCGAATCGTGGAACCTCAGGAACGCCCCGAAGGGGGTCAGACGGGCTCGATCAACCCGTGCCGGACCAAGCCGTGCACGAGGCCCACCGATTGCGTGAGGAGGTCGTCCTCGTCCTCGCCGTGCGCGGCCGCGAGCAGCGACACGAGATCCCCGAGCGGAAGACCGTCGGCGCGCATGCCGCCGAGCAGGGCGGCCGCGAGATCGTCCACCTCGTGCTGCCAGGCCGGACCGCCACCACGGTGCACCCGCACGACCACCTGGTCCCACCCGTCCTCACCGGGCAGGTGCACCCGCTCGAGGGCCGTATCGGGCCGCACCGCGAAACGGGCGTCGAGCACCTCGTGCGTACGCAGCCAGTCGAGGCGACGGAAGTAGTCGACCGCCTCGTCACCCAGCGCATCGGTGAACGCGTGCCGCAGATCCTCGGCCATCACGTCGGACGGCAGGTCGGTGCGGCGCAGGTAGACGAACCCGAACCCGACGCCCTCGACGCCGTGCTCCTCGAAGTGGTCGAGCCACTGCTCGGCGCGCACCGCGACCTCCGGCTCCCGCTGATCGGCGTCGCCGTCGCGCAGCCACGTCCCGACGTACAGGGCGGGATCGGCCACATCACGCTGCACGATCCAGGCGTCGACGCCGTGTGACGGCAACCACGATGCGACCCGCGCCCGCCAGTCCTCACCCTCGACGTGCACCCAGGACGCGAGCATCGCGGCGGTGCCGCCGGGATTCAGGTGCTCGGCGGCCTGCGAGATCATGAGCCGACTGGCGCCGTCGAGGTCGAGACCGGAGTCGCGGTAGCTGTGCTCGACGCGTCCCGCGCTCACCACGAACGGCGGGTTCGCGACGATGCGGTCGAAGGTCCGGCCGGCGACCGGCTCGAACCACGACCCTTCGAGAAGATCGATGTCGATCTCGTTCAGCGCGGCGCTCGCGGCGGCCAGGGTCAGGCAACGGGGATTGATGTCGGTCGCGGTGACCTCGTCCGCGTGGTCCGCGGCGCGGATGGCCTGCACCCCGCAACCGGTGCCGAGGTCGAGCACCGAACCCACCCGATCGGTGGGGGTGGCCTGCAGCAGCGACAGGGAGGCCTGACCGACGCCGAGGACGTGATCGGGCCGGGTCGGGACGGGCCGGATCGAGCCGTCGAGATCGGACAGCACCCAGCGGCTACCGGTCCCGGCGTCGAGGGGTCGCAGGTCGAGAGCGGCCCGCACGCCGTCGCCGTCGCGTTCGACGAGCCCCGCCTGCACGGCCTGCTCCGTCGTCACCGGAGCGAGAGCCTGCGCGACCTCGTCCTCGGGGCAGGTGTCCTGGAGGAGGAACAGTCGCACGAGCACGCCGAGATCGCCCGCGCCACGCGCGATGCGCCGGGCGGGGACGGGTTCACTGCGTCCGAGGGCGGCGTGCGCCTCGGGTCCGAGCAGTTCCCGCACGGTGTCGAGGTCGTAGCGGCACCGGATCAGTGCGGTGCGCAGAGCCGGGCAGAGAGACAGGAGAAGGTCGCGGTCCACCACGACATTCTCGCAAGCGCCCCGTCGGGGATCCCTCTCAGCCGTCGATCACATGGTGTCGGGACGACTCGATCGCCGGGGCGTCGTCGAAGCGGCCGTCCCAGCGGCTCGGTTCGTCCTTGCGGCGCGGCGGCCGGTCGTTGGCGATGAGGACGGCGATCCACGGCAGCGGGATCGACACCCCGATGATCGCCATCGAGATCCAGGGATTGGCCCATACGCCGTACGCGATCGCCGCCAGCAGCAGGGCGGGGATGCGGACCGACATGATGGTGAGGTACTTGCGAACCCGTGCTCGGTGCTGATCCTCGAGCGACGTCTCCGCCGCGGTGATCAGAACCGGGTTGTCGGGCGATCCGTTCTCGGGGGATCCGCCGAAACCGTGAGTTCTCGCCATGTCTTCCACCTTCCCACGCCGGGCCGTCGCACGCACATACGCATCCGGCCCTTCCGTGCGGCATCATGGACACGTGAGCACGGATATCAAGGAACGGCCGGATACCACCACCGACGAAACGACCGACGACGACACCCCGAAGTTCTTCCACTACGTGAAGAAGAACAAGATCGCCGAGAGTGCGGTCATGGGTACCCATGTGGTCGCGCTGTGCGGTGAGGTCTTTCCGGTGACCCGGTCGCCGAAGCCCGGCTCGCCGGTGTGCCCCGAATGCAAGAAAGTCTACGACGGTTTGCGCAAGGGCGACTGAGACACCTGGTGGAACACCCCGTCGTCCGCCGCGGCGTCGGGTGATTCCGGCGGAAGCGTCTCCACCGGCGGAAGTTCGGTCTCGGCCGGGGGAACTTCGGATCCCCCGGCCTTGTCGTCGTGCCCGGCCTTCTCGTCGCACGAGGCCGTGTCGTCGGGTGGTGTCGTGTCGTCGTGGGATGCCGCCTCCGACTCGGCGGGCTTCCCGTCGATGGGCCACGACTCGGGTTGGCGATCGCCGGGCCGGATCAGGTCGGACAGACGGATGGTCGTGGAGCCCGTCAACCGGCGGGTGAGGTTCGTCACCGGCCCGCTGTCGGGCGACGGATCACGTGCCGACTGCTCGGCGAGCCAGATCCGCCACTGCTCCAGACGTGTGGCGCGCGCCGGCCAGAACTCCTGCACCGTGGCGTTGAACTCGGCTCCGAGGACCACGGCGAAACCCAGGAAGAACGTGAACAGCAGGAACGCGATCGGTGCGGCGAGTGCGCCGTAGGTGTAGCCCGTGGCGGCGACCCACGTCAGGTACCACCTCAGGATCACGCTCGACGCGAGGAAGAACACCCCGGCCAGGACCGCGCCACCGAGCAGTCGGTGCCACGGCAGCGACTTGGGCAGCGCCACCTTGTAGAGGGTCGTCAGCCCGATCAGCAGGAGCAGGCCCACCGCGGGGAAGTAGAAGGTGTCGATGATCCGTGAGCCGACATCGAACCAGGCGTCGGGCAGCAACCTGCCGATCAGGGTGGGTCCGAGCGCGACGAGGGGCATCGTGAACACCGCCAGGATCAGGAAGACCACGTAGAGGAGCAGCCCGAAGATCCGCTGCCACACGGGGTGACGATGGTCCTGCTGGTGGTGCGCTTCGACGATGGAGTCCACGAACGTCGAGATCGCCGACGATCCTGCCCACAGCGACAACACGAAGCCCAACGACATCACGTCGGCGCGCCCCCGCCGGAGGACGTCCTCGACGGTAGGCTCGATGATCTGGTCGACCACGCTGTCGCTGAAGACCGAGCGGAGGAAGGTGACGGTCTTCGACGTGATGATCTCCACCGTGTCGGGACCGAACCAGCCACCGACGTACCCGAGGCTGCCGAGCAGACCGAGCACCAACGGCGGTAGCGAGAGGGTCTGCCAGAAGGCCGCGGTCGCCGCCTTGCTGAAGATCGAGTGGTCCCAGGCGGACGACAGGGTGTGGGTGACGACCTTCCAGCCCTTTCCGACCGCGCGGCGAACGCGGCCGGAGGATGCCTGGGCGGGGGATCGTGGTGTGTCGTTCATCTACTTCCAGAATTCCTGATGACACGCTCGCGTGCGCGCACAGGCAGGTGAGGGCCTCTCGAATTCTGCCACGCAGTCCTCGGAGAACCCGCCGACGCCGCGGCTTCGGCGGGTTCGCGGGCTCCGAGACGATAGGCTGCATGACGGTCGGCGCCCGGACGAGTGCGGTGGGACCGACCCGAGCGAAGCGGACAAGGAGCACGAGAAACCGGTGAGCACCGAAACCGTCGGACAAGCTACGACCTCCGCCCCTGTGGCCCAGCTGCGTGCCTGGCAGCGCCGCGCCCTCACCAAGTACCTCGCGACGAAGCCGCGCGACTTCCTCGCCGTCGCGACCCCCGGCGCCGGTAAGACGACCTTCGCCCTCCGGGTGGCGTCGGAGCTGCTGCGCGACCGGACGGTCGACCAGATCACGGTCGTCGCCCCCACCGAGCACCTCAAGCATCAGTGGGCGGGTGCCGCTGCCCGCATCGGCATCGCGCTCGACTCGAACTTCACGAACTCCACCGGGCAGACGTCGAGCGACTACCAGGGCGTCGTGGTCACCTACGCGCAGGTCGCCTCGCATCCGTTCAAACACCGCGTGCGCACGGAGGCGCGTCGCACCCTGGTGATCCTCGACGAGATCCACCACGGTGGCGACGCGAAGAGCTGGGGTGAGGGCATTCTCGAAGCGTTCGGGGACGCGACCCGTCGTCTGGCGCTGACCGGTACGCCCTTCCGCAGCGACGACAGTGCGATCCCGTTCGTGAGCTACGAGCCGAACGAGGACGGTCTGTTGCAGTCCAAGGCCGACCACGCCTACGGCTACGCCGACGCGCTCGCCGACGGCGTCGTGCGCCCCGTCGTGTTCCTCGCGTACTCGGGCGAGGCGCGCTGGCGCACGAGTGCGGGGGAGGAGTTCACCGCCCGGCTGGGAGAGCCTCTCAGCGCCGAGCAGACGGCTCGGGCGTGGCGGACTGCCCTCGACCCCCAGGGCGACTGGATTCCCGCGGTGCTGGGGGCGGCGAACACCAGACTGCAGCAGCTGCGTGCCGGCGGCATGCCGGACGCCGGTGGACTCGTCATCGCCACAGACCAGACCACCGCCCGGGCGTACGCGAAGATCCTCGAGGCGATCACCGGCGAGATGCCGACCGTCGTGCTCTCGGACGATCCCACCGCGTCCGACCGCATCTCGCAGTTCAGCGAGGGCAACCAGAGGTGGATGGTCGCCGTGCGCATGGTGTCCGAGGGCGTCGACGTCCCGCGACTGGCGGTGGGCGTGTACGCGACCAGCGCCTCGACCCCGTTGTTCTTCGCGCAGGCGATCGGCCGCTTCGTGCGGTCGCGGCGCAAGGGGGAGACCGCCAGCGTCTTCCTGCCGTCCGTGCCGGTGCTGCTCGAACTCGCCAGCCAGCTCGAGGCCCAGCGCGACCACATCCTCGGCAAGCCGCACCGGGTCAAGGAGGGCTTCGACGACGAGTTGCTCGCCGACGCGAACCGGCGCAAGGACGAGCCCGGCGAGGACGAGAAGGCCTACCACTCGCTCGGGGCGGACGCCGAACTCGATCAGGTCATCTACGACGGATCCTCGTTCGGCACCGCGACATTCGCCGGTTCCGACGAAGAGGCCGACTATCTGGGGCTCCCCGGTCTGCTCGACGCGGAACAGATGCGGGCGCTGCTGCGTCAGCGTCAGGAACAGCAGCTGAACAAGCCCAAGGCCGCACCGGCACCCACTCCGCCGCCCCAGGTGACCGAGCGGGTCGAGACCGCCGACACCCTCGCCCAGCTCCGCCGCGAACTCAACTCGCTCGTCGCGGTCGTGCACCACCGGACCAGGAAGCCGCACGGGGTGATCCACGGCGAACTACGTCGCCAGTGCGGTGGTCCGCCGACGGCGATGGCGACCGCCGAGCAACTGCGCGATCGGATCGCGATCCTGCGCAGCTGGTGACGACGAGAACGGGCGACCACCTCGAGGTGGTCGCCCGTTCGGTCGGGTCTCGGAACCGTGGTTCCGGACGGCGGATCACACGGTGGCGTCGGACTCGCTCACGATCGTCGCTCCGAGTTCACGGAGGCGGTCGGTGTGCTCGTTCGCGTGGTGCCCGCAGAACAACAGTTCTCCGCCGGTCGGAAGGACGGCGCGGACACGAGCGGCGGCATTGCACCGATCGCAGCGATCTGCAGCGGTCAACTTCGGGCTGGTCAACGTACCGGGCATGACTCCTCCAAACTGGCCACCGCTCATATCGGGTGCCGGGGTCTGGTCCGCCGCACCGGCCGGCGCGGTGGATCTACTCTGACAGACGATTCGTATTCACGTGTTGTTCCCCTGGATGCCCAATGGTGGCGTGTTTCACGCATCGAACAGCGAAAACGCTGCGACATGGCCGTTTTCCGCACCGTGTGTTCGCTCACAGCGCAGAGCCCGAGGGTGCCCGGAACGCCCCGGAGAGGCCGTCCGACGCACAATGACGCCATGACCGAGACCCTGCTGCACATCATCTCCCGCGACGAGTGGGACCACTTCCGACCCCTCGGGGCGGTCGCACCGGAGTCCCTCGGGACCCAGGGTTTCGTCCACCTCTCCACGCCGCACCAGGTGCACCTGCCCGCCGACCGCTTGTACTCAGGCCGTACGGATCTGCTCCTGTTGCATGTCGATCCGACGCGTCTCGTCGACCCGCTCCGTTTCGAACCCGGCGTGCCGGAGGACCCGGAGTCCATGCGCTTCCCCCATCTCTACGGGCCGCTGCCCGTCGACGCCGTGGTGGAGGTGACGCCCTACCTGCCGGGGCCGGACGGTCGGTTCGCACCCCTCGACCGGGAGCGACCGGACGCGGTCGGGCCGGAGGACTAGTCTTTCGGCATGATCGTCGACGTGACGCCGCTGCCCGGGATCGGTGTACGCAAGGACTTCGAACTGGCCTCCGGGCGCCGCATCGGGGTGATCACCCACCGGGACGGTCACAGCGACCTCATCATCTCGAAGGCGGACGACCCCGACGCGTGTGCGGCCTCCCTCCCTCTCACCGTCGAGGAGGCGGCGACGCTCAGCAATCTGCTCGGCGCCCCACAGCTCGTCGCCCAGTTACGTGAGGACCACCGCGACCTGCCCGGGATCCTCACCCGCCAACTCCACATCCACGAGGACTCCCGCTTCGACGGAGCGGTCCTGGGCGACACCGCACTGCGCACCCGCACCGGCGTATCAGTCGTGGCGGTGATGCGTGCCGGCCAGGTCATGCCGTCCCCGACACCCGACTTCGTTCTCACAGGCGGGGACATCCTGGTGGCGGTCGGCACGGCGGACGGCCTCGACGCTGCCGCCAGGATCCTGCGCAACGGCTGATCCGGCGGTATGGACACCACGACACTCGCACTCATCGAACTGGGTGCGGTGTTCTTCGGACTCGGCGTCCTCGGCCGGCTCGCGGCGCGGATCGGCATGTCGCCGATCCCGTTCTATCTGATCGGCGGCCTGTGCTTCGGCAACGGTGGCTTCATCCAGCTCGGCGACATCGGGGCGTTCAGTCACATCGCCAGCGAGATCGGCGTGGTCCTGCTGCTGTTGCTGCTCGGTCTCGAGTACACGGCGAACGAGTTGATCAGCGGTCTGCGGCGCTCCCGGATCGGAGGCCTGATCGACCTCGCTCTGAACGCGGTGCCGGGAGCCGCCGTCGCGTTGATCCTGGGTCTCGGACCCATCGGAGCCTTCGTGCTCGCGGGTGTGACCTACATCTCGTCGTCCGGGATCGTGGCGAAGGTCCTCGCCGATCTGGGGCGCCTCGGCAACCGCGAGACACCGGTCGTCCTGTCGATCCTCGTCTTCGAGGATCTCGCGATGGCCGTCTACCTCCCGGTCCTCACGGCGATCCTGGCGGGCGTGAGTCTGCTCGGCGGCCTCGAAGCCGTCGCGATCTCGCTCGGTGTCGTCACCGTGGTGCTGGTGCTGGTGGTGCGATACGGGCGCTACGTCCCGTTGGTTGCCAGGCTGTTCGTGAGATACCTGGCAATCGATGTGGGGATCGGAGACTGCAATGGTCGACAACTCCGTCGGTCGAGGTCCGCAAGGGCGACGATCGTTCACGATGGCGTTCAAGTACGACATCGTGCGTCAGTGGGATCAGTGCGTCGAACGCGGAGCCAAGATCAGGTTGCTGCGTGAACACAACCTGGATCCGAATACCGTTCGTGCCTGGGTGCGCGCCCGCGATGAGGGACACTTCTCCCAAGCGATGCTCAAAGCGGCGGAGAGGTCGAAGGCGCGGATGAACAGCCAGGAACGGGCAGAGCTCGGGATGCTCCGCAAGAAGGTCGAGCAGCTCGAAGCGAAAGTCGCTCAAGCAGAAGCCGCCCAGGACATCCCGGGAAAAGCATTCGAGCTCTTGCAGGGGATCAACAAGACCTCGATCGACGACCCGTCCTCGGTCCCGACGGCGTTGATGAGCGCCGACGAATACCTGCGCTGGCTCGGACGCAACAACATGTCCTGACCGCGACGATCACCGGCTTGCACACCACCGGCATGGCGGTGGCCCGGGCGTGCGCGCTGGTGGGATTGGCGCGGTCGAGTTACTACCGGCTCGACCGCGGTTACCGGCACTACCGCCCGGCCGCCGCACCGATCCCGCACCGGCAGCGCCGTCAGCCCGCGGCGTTGACCGGCGACGAACGCCGGCGGATCGTCGATCTGCTCCTCGACGAGGCGCATGCGGATCTGTCGGTGGTGCAGATCTACTGGCGCGGATTCGACGACGGCCGGATCGACTGTTCGCAGCGCACCTTCTATCGGGTGGCGCGGGCGGAGAATCTGACCGGCGATCGACGGCGGCGCCGCTCCGGCGGTGGCGGGACCTCGCGTCGCAGACCGGTTGTCGCCGCCACGGCGGTGGGCCGGCTGTGGTCCTGGGATGTCACCAGTTTGCACGGGCCCGGCAAGCAGGACCTGTACCGGTTGTATCTGGCGATCGATGTGTTCTCCCGGTTCCCGGTGGCCTGGCGGATCGAGTATGCCGAGACCACTGCTCTGGCCGTGCAGATGTTCACCGAGGCATTCGCCGACTTCGGTGCTCCGGCGGTGCTGCATGCGGACAACGGGGCGTCGATGCGCGCGCATCGGATGCTCGATGCCTTGGACACCGCCGGTGTGCTGGCGTCGTTCTCGCGACCGCGGGTCAGTGACGACAATCCGTTCTCGGAGTCGTTGTTCAAGACGATCAAGTACGACCTGTCGTGTCCGGAGCGGTTCGACAGCATCGACCATGCCCGGGCATGGACCGAGGAGTTCTTCACCCGCTACGCCCTCGAACACCGGCACAGCGGGTTGGGTCGGCACACCCCGGTGTCGGTGCTGTTGGGCACCGCCACCGAGGAGCGCCGCGCCCGGCAGGCCCACCTCGACAAGGTCTGGCGCGAGCACCCGCACCGGTTCCGTCGCAGGCCCAGAGCACCGGACCTACCGCAGCTGACAGGAATCAACATCAACCACGATCTGTCTCAGACAGGTTGACAACTTCCGCGTCTCGGTCGTACTCGACAGTCCCGACCGGGAAACCCTGTTGCTCAAGCTGCTCGGCGCGGCGCTGTTGGTGGCGGGGATCGCGTCGGCCCTGCAGGTGTCCGCGGCCGTGGGCGCGTTCCTGCTGGGCATCGCCATCTCCGGTTCGACGGCACACAACGCGGTCCGGGTCCTCGAACCGCTCCGCGATCTGTTCGCCGCCATCTTCTTCGTCTTCTTCGGACTGAACACCGATCCGACGGCGATACCGCCGGTGCTCGGCTGGGCGATCCTGCTGGCTGTACTGACGGCGCTGACGAAGCTCGTCACCGGATGGATCGCGGCGGCCCAGCACGGTATCGCCGTGATGGGGCGGGCGCGCGCCGGCGCGGCACTCATCGCCCGGGGCGAGTTCTCCATCGTGATCGCCGGGCTGGCCGTCGCCTCCGGCCACGTCGACAGTCGCCTCGCGGCGATCGCGTCGGCATACGTGATGATCACCGCGGTGCTCGGTCCGGTAGCCGCGCGGGTCGTCGAACCGGTGATGCGGTTCGCGTCCGCCCGGCTCCCCGGACGCGAGGGACGACAACGTCTTCCAGGAGACGAACCGGAACTTCTCTAGCGCCCCCCGTGCCCGGAACCCCCGGGCCCGGAACGAGGAACGAGGGCCACCCGATCGGATGGCCCTCGTTCGTCCGTGAAGGATGTCAGTCGAGGTAGTCGCGCAGTACCTGCGACCGCGAGGGGTGGCGCAGCTTCGACATGGTCTTCGACTCGATCTGGCGGATGCGCTCGCGCGTCACGCCGTAGACCTGACCGATCTCGTCGAGGGTGCGCGGCTGGCCGTCGGTGAGGCCGAAGCGCAGACGCACGACGCCCGCTTCGCGCTCGGACAGGGTCTCGAGCACCGACTGCAACTGATCCTGCAGCAGGGTGAAGGAGACGGCGTCGACGGCCACGACGGCCTCGGAGTCCTCGATGAAGTCGCCGAGCTGGCTGTCGCCCTCGTCGCCGATCGTCTGGTCGAGCGAGATGGGTTCACGCGCGTACTGCTGGATCTCCAGCACCTTCTCCGGCGTGATGTCCATTTCCTTGGCGAGCTCCTCGGGCGTGGGCTCGCGGCCCAGATCCTGGAGCAGCTCGCGCTGGATACGGCCGAGCTTGTTGATGACCTCGACCATGTGCACCGGGATACGGATGGTGCGGGCCTGGTCGGCCATGGCGCGGGTGATGGCCTGACGGATCCACCAGGTCGCGTAGGTGGAGAACTTGTAACCCTTGGTGTAGTCGAACTTCTCGACCGCGCGGATCAGACCGAGGTTGCCTTCCTGGATCAGGTCCAGGAACGCCATACCGCGGCCGGTGTAGCGCTTGGCGAGCGAGACGACGAGGCGGAGGTTCGCCTCGAGCAGGTGGTTCTTGGCCCGGTTGCCGTCGCGGCAGATCCAGTTCAGATCGCGGCGCTGGGCGACGGGGAGCTTCTCGCCCTTCTCCGCCAGCTGCTGCAGCATGTGGGTCGCGTACAGACCGGCCTCGATGCGCTTGGCGAGCTCGACCTCCTCCTCGGCGTTGAGGAGGGCGACCTTGCCGATCTGCTTGAGGTAGGCGCGCACGGAGTCGGCCGAGGCGGTGAGCTCGGCGTCCTTGCGTGCCTGACGCAACGCTTCGGACTCCTCCTCGTCCCAGACGAAGTCGCCCGAGGCCTTGTCCTTCTCGCTGGGCTCGTCCTCGACCGCGACATCCTCGGCGCCGGCGAGATCACCCTCCGAGACCTCGAGGTCTGCGAGGTCCGCTTCCTCGGTGGCGTCGAAGTCCTCGTCGCCCGAACCTGCAGCCTTCGTGGCCTTCTTTGCTGCCTTCTTCGCGGTGGTCTTCTTGGCTGCCTTCTTCGCAGGAGCCTTCTTGGCGGCTGCCTTCTTCGCGGGGGCCTTCTTCGCAGCGGTCTTCTTCGCCGGCGGCTTGGCACCGGGAGCGGTGCCCTCCGCGGAGTCCGCAGCGCCTGCGACGCTCGAAGCGCCCGCAGCGGGTGCCGATTCGTTGGCGGAATCAGCGGTGTGGATGTCGGTGGCTGCCACGTACGCCCTTTCGTGACGAGGTAGTGCGGCGTCGCGCCAGAGTGATTCCGGCGGAGAGGTCTGTCGGGATGAGGGCCGGTTCCGGCCTGCTGGGGACCATTGTAACGATCCCTCGGGCGGCCGATGCGCCGGACTCAGGGAGTGACACCTGTTTTCGCAGCATATGCAGCCCCTACGATTCCCGCCGCGTTGCGCAGTTCGGCGGGGACCACCGGGGTGCGGTTGGTCAGGTGCGGGATCCACTTCTCGTGCTTGCGGCTGATGCCGCCGCCGGCGATGAACAGGTCGGGCCAGAGCAGAGCCTCGAAGCGGGTGAGGACACGGGAGACCTCCTTTGCCCACTGCTTGTACGACAGGTCGTTGCGTTCCTTGACCGACGAGGCGGCGCGGTGTTCGGCTTCCTTGCCGTCGACCTCCATGTGCCCGAACTCGGTGTTGGGCAGCAGTACACCGTTGTGCAGCACGGCCGAACCGATCCCGGTGCCGAAGGTCAGGAGGATGACCACGCCGTCGGTGTCCTTGGCGGCACCGAAGCGGTCCTCGGCGATCCCCGCGGCGTCCGCGTCGTTGAGCACCGAGACGTCCCGACCGCCGAGCACCCGCGAGAAGAGGGACCCGGCGTCGGTGCCGATCCACGACTTGTCGATGTTGGCGGCGGTGCGGGCGACGCCTCCGGTGACCACGCTCGGCAACGTCACGCCGACGGGACCCGTCCAGCCGGCCTGCTCGACGATCTGCGCCACCGTCGTCGCCACGGCCTCGGGAGTGGACGGTTGCGGAGTGAGGATCTTGATCCGGTCGCCGACCAGACGACCCGTGTCGAGATCCACCACGGCACCCTTGACGCCACTTCCCCCGATGTCGACTCCGAATCCGTGGTTGGCGGGAGTCGATCGGTCCGTGGGGACGTCCTGTGCCATTGCGTACTTCCTCTCGCTGGGTGGGGCCGGCTGCTCCGCTCGTGTGGAAACGATAATGCCCGGTGTCGCCGGGTGCGGGGTCGGTGGCGAAACCGTCGGCACTGTGTTCGGATCGGTTCGTGCACGCACAGAGAACACTCCCCGAACCCGAGTTGTCCGAACTGAGGGACGTGGCGGTGACCGTCGCACGTGAGGCCGCGTCCTACGTCCGTGCACGCCGGGTCGAACTGTTCGGTCCTCCGGGCTCGGGGGAGGCCGCCCGTGTCGGGACGAAATCGACGGCGACCGATCCCGTCACCGCCGCCGACACCGAGAGCGAGGAACTCATCCGGCGCCGGCTCGCGGAACTGCGGCCGGGCGACGCCTTCCTCGGTGAGGAGACTGGGAGCGACCACGGGACGTCGGCGGCCGCGGGCGGCGTCGTCTGGGTGGTCGATCCCATCGACGGCACGGTCAACTTCGTCTACGGACTCCCTGCCTCGGCGGTCTCGGTGGCCGCACGGGTCGACGGGCGCTCGGTGGCCGGTGCCGTCGTCGACATCGCATCGGGGGAGACGTTCTCGGCGGCAGAGGGCCTCGGTGCCCATCTGGACCTCGACGGCACGCGGGTGCCGTTGAGATGCAATCCCGTGACGGATCCGCGACTGGCGCTCGTGGCGACCGGCTTCTCGTACTCACCGGCACGGCGCGCGCGTCAGGGGCAGCTGGTGGCGGCGTTGCTACCGAGGGTGCGTGACATCCGGCGGGTAGGAGCGGCCGCCCTGGACCTGTGCATGGTCGCGGCCGGCAGGGTCGACGCCCACTACGAACACGGACTCGGTCCCTGGGACTGGGCGGCGGGGGCACTCGTCGCCGCGGAAGCCGGTGCGGTGGTGCGTGTCCCGAGCGGCACCGGGGACGACGGGGAGCTCACGGTCGCGGCCGCGCCGGGGATCGCCGCCGATTTCGAAACTCTGCTCGCCGAAATCGGAGCGCTCGACGCAATTCCGAATTGACCGATTCGTCGCATCGGGGAATTACCGTTCGTCACCTTTTACCGCAATAGTGACGAAAAACAGGATGCACGGTCTGTGAATACGGATTCAGCAGCGGGCATTGCGTGCGGCCGTGAGCAGATCGAGGTCGAGCGGAGCCGTCTGCTCGCCCACCGGGACCTCGCGCAGCGCCCGCAGGACCTCCTCGGCGTCGGCCCCGGGAGAGATGTCCCGGAAGTAGGTCCCCAGCGCGAGATCGACCGTGTCGTCCTCGCGTGTGTCCTGCACCAGTTCGGCGCACGGGGCGAGCAACCACACCGAGGATGCGGCCGCGCGCCCGGCCTCGCCGAAGCGGATCTGCCCCTGGCACTGCATGTTCTGGTCGACGTAGACCGGATCGTTGCCGGCCTGCACGTCGGGCGGGCTCGAGAAACCGTAATCGCTCAGTTGCGCGGCCACATGTGTCGCCTGGCCGCGTTCGCCGTTGGCGTTGTAGACCCGGACCCGGGTGGCCGCCAGGGGAGCGGGTTCGACCTCGAGCAGCGTCGATCGGTCCACGACCTCGCCGAGCGGCGCCGGTTGCGGGCCTTCGGGATCGGTGGCCTCGGTCGGGGGAGCGTTGCATGCCACGGTGGTCGTGACGGGCTCGGACGAGGTGAACACGGAGGTCCACACGACGATGGTGGCGGCGGCGAGGACGGCACCCGCCACGGCGGCCGGAACCATCCGGCGCCGACGGAACGGGCGGCCGCGGTCATCGGTTGCGCTTCCTTCGGTGATCAGGGAAACCACGCGGCCCTGCCTCTCGTGTCATGCCGTGTTCGTCGCACTCACTGTAGAGGTCGCGGACGTGGTCGGTGGAACCGCCGACCCGAGGAAATGTCACGAGTCGTTGTGTTGTTGATGACGATTGCCAGACAATTTCCGGCGTTTCCGCGCATCGATTGCATATTCGTGCGTGCGGTCGGCTATTGTTCGGCGGCCGAACCGTCCAAGAAGGGACGGTGCGGCGCGAAAACAGAGTGAATTCGGGTATGCCACAGCAGTGACACACCCGTCGGGAACTCCAACGGACGGCCGTGCGTTGCCCTGGCCGGGAGCACCGTCCGTGTCCCGGCCGGCTACCGGTACGAGTACTAGAAGGTAAGAGGAAATGGCGACTGACTACGACGCACCCCGGCGGACCGACAGCGACGATGTGTCGGAGGATTCACTCGAGGAACTGAAGGCCCGGCGCAACGAGGCCCAGTCCGCGGTGGTGGACGTCGACGAATCGGATACCGCCGAGTCCTTCGAGTTGCCCGGGGCGGATCTGTCCGGAGAAGAACTGTCGGTGCGTGTCGTCCCGAAGCAGGCCGACGAGTTCACCTGCTCGAGCTGTTTCCTGGTGCATCACCGGAGCAGGCTCGCGAGCGAGGAGAACGGAGTCATGATCTGCAGGGACTGCGCCGCGTAGGCATAGGGCAGCGTGAGGACCCACGTGCGAAACGAGGCGGGGTGACGACGGTGCGCCGTGGTCACCCGCGTCTCCCTCGTGCGTGCCCCGGCGCCGCGGCAGCCTGTGCTGTCCCGGCACCCGGGGCACGGTTGTATCCGGGGTCCTACCTACCTGTCGGTCCGGCCGTCCTTGCGGCCCGACTCGTCGCAACCCAGCGCCGCGAGCAGTTCGGCAGGCCGCCGCGTGCTCACCAGCCAGTAGGGAGTCGGATCCTCCGGGTCGTCGAGCACGACGAGTGCCATGGTCCGCACCCAGGGACGGTGCTGGACGAACGCTGCCGGATCGAGCTGGCGTCCCATCGCGGCGCTCTTGGCCGATGCCGGAACCACCACACCCCGCGAGATCACGTCGACGGGCAGATGTGCGCGACCGACGACGAGTTCGCCGCCGACCACCTCGACCCGGCTGCGTGAGAGCCAGGTCAGGACCCAGATCGGGACGGGGAGCAGAAGGACGTAGGGCAGCCACGCGTACATCCCCGGGGCGCCCATGTGCAGCTCGGCCGCGAGCAGAGCGGCCACACCGAGCCCGATCGGCCACCACCACCACGGCACCCACATCCGCTCCGAGAAGGTCGGAGCGTCGGCCGTCGGAGGGGTAGTCGGTGAGGTGCGCGAGGAACGGGACACACCGTAAGGATAGTCGCCTCGGTGGGGCGGCCCGGCACGCGAGTAGTCTCGGACGACGTGACCGATCTTCCCCCGATACCGCTGCGCCGGCTCGATCCGGAGCTCCCCGTGCCCACTCGTGCCCACCCCGGTGATGCCGGTGTGGACCTGTGCACGTCGGTCGACGTGACCCTTGCCCCGGGGGAGCGGGCGCTCGTCGGCACCGGCATCGCTGTCGCGCTGCCCGTGGGCACGGTCGGCCTGATCCACCCCCGTTCGGGCCTCGCCGCCAAGTTCGGCCTGTCCGTCGTGAACACTCCCGGGACGGTCGACGCGGGCTACCGTGGAGAGATCAAGGTGTGCCTGATCAACCACGACACCGAGCGCGCCGTCGAACTCCGCCGAGGCGACCGCATCGCGCAGCTGCTCGTCCAGCGTGTCGAACTCGTCGACTTCGTCGAAGTGGACGAGCTCGACGACACCGCGCGGGGCAGCGGCGGATACGGATCGAGCGGCGGGCACGCCGGCCTCGTGAAGGAGGGTTCCTGACATGTTCGGACGACGCCGCAAGGACCGCGGGTCGAACGTCGAGACGACCGACGCGGCATCCGCCGGCGACCTCGGCGCGTACGACGGGCCCTCCGACGAGGACTACGACGAATACGCCACCGGAAGTGCGGCCGATTCCGGCCCGTACGACATCGACGAGGTCGACGAGGAGACGGTGACCGATTCCCGTCTGGACCTGGGGTCCGTGCTCGTCCCGCTGCCGGCCGGTGGCCAGATCCAGGTCGAGATGGCACCGAACGGGACGCCGCAGAACGTCCACCTTGTGACCCAGTTCGGGCGCATCACGGTCTCCGCATACGCCGCACCGAAGTCGCCGGGACAGTGGCGCGAGGTCGCGGCCGAGCTCGCAGAGACGCTGCGCAACGACAACGCCGAGGTCAGCATCGAATCGGGGCCCTGGGGGCGTGAACTCCACGGCAGGACTCCGAACGCCGATCTCCGGTTCATCGGTGTCGACGGCTTCCGCTGGATGATCCGCTGTGTCGTCGCGGCGCCATCCGGGAACGCCGGAGCCGACTCCGAACTCGTCCGGATCGCGCGGTCGGTGATCTCCGGTACCGTCGTCCGCCGCGGATCCGAGCCCCATCCGGTCCGTACGCCGCTGCCGATCGTGCTGCCCGAGGCACTCACCCGCCAGCTCGTCGCGGCGCAGCAGCAACAGGCCGCCGCACAGCAGCAGCAGGGCGCCGCTCAGCAGCAGGGCGCGGTTCCGGCGCAACCCGCTCCGCGGACGGCTCCGCCGGCGCAGCCCGCCCAACCGACGCAGCAGCAGGTCCCGCCCACCCAGCCGAGCCCGCCGCCGCGCCGGGGCGAATCCGGTTCGGCGATGCAGCAACTCGGCTTCTGAGGCCGATTCCGATCATCGTTTCGGGTCGGGGGCGATCCTGTCGAGCGCGGTGAGGCACAGCCTCCCGAGCACGGAGGGATCGTCCCCGACCTGTCCGAGCGTCACCGTCGCGAGTTCCGCGTGCGGGATCTCCCGCGCCCATTGCTGCCCCACCTCGAGCGGATGGACCGCGTCGTCCACCGCGGCCGCGATACCGACCGGCACGGTCACCGATCGCAGTTCTTCGACGTCGAGTGCTCGGTACTGTGCGGCCTCGTCCAGCGCGGACGGGAGATCGGGCCACTGTGCGCTCCACGAGCGCGTCAACTCCCGTGCGAGCCAGGGCGGACTCGATGCCGTCATCGCAGCGGTGACCGCGGCGAGCCCGTGTTCGCGCAGCTCGGAGGCCGTCCACCGCGCGCTCGCGGCGGCCGGCGCCTCTCGCGGATCGCCGGTCCACGCAGGTAGGGCCGCGAGGACGCCGACGACCCGATCCGGATTGTCGAATGCCCACCTCAGGGCGACGGCCGCTCCGATCGACACCCCTCCCACGAGGATCGGTCCGTTTCCGGCCGCGTCGTCGAGTGCGGTGAGATAGCTCGCCACCACACCTCGCGGATCCGGATCGACGGCGATCGGGGTGATGCCCCGCCGTCGGAGTTCGGCGCCGAACGCCTTGTCGGCGAAGCATGCGTCCGAACCCGTGCCGGGAAGCACGACCGCGGTGCCGGCGGTCGGAGTGACCGGGGATGCGCTGTGGGACATGCGGACGATCCTGCCCCATCGGGCCCCGGAGACCGCGCTCACCTGCCCGCACAGCAGGACGAACGACAGCTGCACGCCTGTGTGCATCGTGCAACTTGTATCCGGCGAGAATGCGTCTACAGTGGCGGTCGAAGAAGAGTCCGGTGGCACGTGATCCGTGCCCCTTCCGTACAGGAGCGTGTTATGGCTTCCCCGGCCGGCTACCTGCGTCGGCTCACACGGCGGCTCACCGAGGACATCGAAGAACTCGATGCCGAGGAGATGGCCGAATCCTCGCACTCCACGGGCGCCCTACCCGTCGTCGAATGCGCCCGCGGTCAGGAAGTGACCATGTACGGACGTCTTCGCAGTGTCGAGTCGTGTTCGCGTGCTGCTGCCGCCGTCGTCGAGGCGGAGTTCTTCGACGGCACCGATTCGATCCAGCTCGTGTGGATCGGTCGTCGGCGCATCCCGGGGATCGAACCCGGGCGTACGTTGACGGTCCGCGGTCGTGTCGGCGAGCGCGGCGGACGCAAGGTGATCTACAACCCCTACTACGAGTTGCGCGAGCCCGCCTGACCCTGGCGAGCGCGAGGGGTACCCCTGGTGCATGCAGGGTCTCGTACCCCTGTGCCGGATGTGGCAGGCTCGTAGGAGTGAGCGACACCAACCAGCAGACGATGCTCGAACAACTCGGTGGGATCAGCGGGTTGATCTATTCGACGCTGCCGGTGCTGGTGTTCGTCCCCGTCAACAGCCTGTGGGGTCTCACCGTCGCCATCTGGTCCGCGCTGGGCGTCGCCCTCGCGGTCCTCGTATGGCGTCTGATCCAGCGCACCCCGATCCAGCCCGCGATCTCGGGCTTCTTCGGTGTCGCCCTGTGTGCCTTCATCGCTCATCGCACCGGCGACGCGAAGGGATATTTCCTCTTCGGGATCTACGCGAGCCTGGTCTACGGGGGCGCTTTCCTGGTGTCCGTGCTCGTCCGCAGACCGCTCGTGGGTGTGATCTGGGGGATGCTCAACGGCCAGGGATCGCGGTGGCGCTCGCATCCCACCGCGGTACGC
Organism: Rhodococcus sp. PD04; assembly: GCF_035918275.1. Classification (NCBI taxonomy): domain Bacteria; kingdom Bacillati; phylum Actinomycetota; class Actinomycetes; order Mycobacteriales; family Nocardiaceae; genus Rhodococcus; species Rhodococcus sp. PD04. Next base: position 2,242,776 of record NZ_CP142143.1, read on the forward strand.
GCATACGACGTCGCGACCCTCGCGTGGACCCTGGTCTTCCTCGGCCGCTATCTCGTGCAGAACCACCTCTACGACGAGGACCGCACCGGCTGGCTCGCGGTGGCGCGGATCGGTATGGGCTGGCCGCTGACCGCGCTTGCCCTGCTCGTGACACTCTGGGCGGTCCGGCGCGCCGACCGCATCGTCGAACCCCCGCCTGCGGCGACGGCCGACGACGCATCGGTCGACGACGCACCTACCGATGATCCTGGGGCGGACGAGGCGCGGTCCGAAAAACCCCGCGACGAACACGGCGCGCACGACGAGCAGCGATTCCCCGGTCGGCACAGACTCCACGACTAGTCGGTACAAGCTCTGCGACCAGTAGGTACTGCCTCCGCGACTAGCGGTTCACCGCCTGCCGGAGATCGTCCTCGACGTCCTCCGCCGTGACGAACAGCAGTTCGTCCCCGCCCTCGAGCGGATCGTCCGGCTGCGGGACGATCACACGCCCGCCGCGCAGGATCGCCACCAGCGCCGTATCGCGCGGCAGTTCCAGTTTCCGAACCGGTTTCCCGGCGAGAGCGGTGGTGTCGCGCAGAGTGATCTCCACCAGGTTCGCACCCTTGCGGAGCGTCATCAGCCGCACCAGATCGCCCACGGTGACGGCCTCCTCGACGAGCGCTGCGAGCATGCGCGGCGTGGACACCGCGACGTCCACACCCCACGATTCGTCGAACAACCACTCGTTGCGGGGATCGTTGACGCGGGCCACGACCCGCGGGACACCGAACTCGGTGGTCGCCAGCAGACTGAGGACCAGATTGGCCTTGTCGTCGCCCGTCGCCGCGATCACGACGTCGTACTGCTCGAGTCCGGTGGATTCGAGCGAGCTGAGTTCGCAGGCGTCGGCGTGGACCCACGTCGCGTCCGGCACGGACTCGGGTTCGACGTGGTCGAGCTTGCGTTCGATGAGCATCACCTCGTGGGCGTTGCGCAGCAGTTCCCGCGCTATCGAGCGCCCCACCGCGCCGGCGCCGGCGATCGCCACCTTCATGTGGGCTTCCTCTCGGGTGGACGGGTCAGTTCTCGTCGACCGGCGGGTTCTCGGCGCGCGTGATCGCCTCCGAGACCGAACCGGACACGGCCGCGATGTAGACGGAATCGTCGGCCTGCAGCACGGTCCTGCGGTCGGGCAGCAGCCCGGTGCCGAACCGGATCAGGAACGCGACGCGCGAACCCGTGGCCTCCTCGAGGTCGGTGACGCGTCGTCCGACCCATCCCTCGTGCACGTTCACCTCGGCGATGGCGACGGATCCGGTGGGGTCGCGCCAGCGGGCGGTCTCGCTGTCGTGCGTGAGCGCATGCAGGAAACGGTCGGTGGTCCACGGCACGGTCGCCACGGTGGGGATGCCGAGCCGCTCGTACGCCGCGGCCCGCTTGGCGTCGTAGATCCTCGCGACGACGCGTTCGACGCCGAAGGTCTCGCGGGCCACGCGCGTCGAGATGATGTTCGAGTTGTCGCCGGACGAGACCGCCGCGAAGGCGTCGGCTCGTTCGATGCCGGCGGAGATCAGAACTTCGCGGTCGAAGCCCATGCCGAGCACGGTGTGCCCGGGGAAATCGGGACCGAGTCGTCCGAACGCGCTCTCGTCGCGGTCGATAACCGCGACCTCGTGACCGAGCCGGACGAGAGCGGTGGCCACCGCCGAACCGACCCGACCGCACCCCATCACCACCACGTACACCCGTGGACTCCGTTCCGGTCGATCTTTCCGAGACGGACCGCAGCGGACCGCCGATCCGAACGGTACCGCGTGACGATCTTCGACAGGTCGTGACCCGGCCGAGGGGTACTTCGGGGCCGGAACCGCATAGGCTTTGCGCGTGTCCAAGCTTTCCACCGCGGCTAAGCGGCTCGTGCTGGGTCGTCCCTTCCGCAGCGACACTCTCGGGCACGAGTTGCTGCCCAAGCGCACCGCACTGCCCGTCTTCGCCTCCGACGCGCTGTCGTCGGTCGCCTACGCACCCGAGGAGATCTTCCTCGTCCTCTCCGTTGCGGGGCTGTCCGCTTATGCCTTCTCCCCGTGGATCGGTCTCGCGGTCGCCTTCGTGCTCGTGATCGTGATCGCCGGTTACCGCCAGACCGTGCGCGCCTATCCGTCCGGCGGTGGCGACTACGAGGTGGCCACGAAGAATCTCGGCCCCACTGCAGGACTGACCGTGGGCAGTGCGCTGCTCGTCGACTACGTCCTGACGGTCGCGGTGTCGCTGTCGTCCGCGGCGGCGACGGTCGGATCGGCCGTCCCGTTCGTCGCCCGGCACAAGGTGCTCTTCGTCGTCGTCGCGATCGCGTTGCTGACCGCGGTGAACCTGCGCGGGCTCCGGCGCGCCGGCCGGGCGTTCGCCGTCCTCACCTACACATTCGTGGGCTGCATGCTGGTGATGCTCGGGGCCGGACTGTTCCGGATCTTCGTCCTGGGCGACGATCTGCGTGCGGAGTCGGCGGACTTCGAACTCGTCGCCGAGCAGACGGATCTGACCGCGCTCGCCTTCGTCCTCCTGCTCGCGCGCGCCTTCTCGTCCGGTTGCGCGGCGCTGACGGGTGTCGAGGCGATCAGTACGGGTGTGCCGGCCTTCCGGAAGCCGAAGGCGCGCAATGCCGCGACGACCCTGCTGGTGCTCGGCGGTATCGCCGTCACGTTGTTCCTCGGGGTGGTCTTCCTCGCCGAGCGGCTCGGTGTGGTGGTGGCCGAGCATCCCGCCACCCAGCTGCGGGGTGCACCCGAGGGCTACGAGCAGAAGACGCTGCTCTCCCAGCTGGCGCACACCGTCTTCGACGGGGTGCCGGTCGCGTTCGTGCTGATCACGATCGTCACCGCCGTGATCCTCGTGCTCGCCGCCAACACGGCCTTCAACGGATTCCCGGTGCTCGGTTCGGTTCTCGCGCAGAACCGCTACCTGCCGCGTCAGTTCCACACCCGCGGCGACCGGCTCGCCTTCAGCAACGGCATCCTCTTCCTCGCCGGGATCGCCATCGTCTTCGTGTGGGTCTTCGAGGCCGAGGTCACCCGGCTCATCCAGTTGTACATCGTGGGTGTGTTCGTCGCGTTCAGCCTGGGGCAGGCCGGCATGGTGCGTCACTGGACGCGGGAACTGGGCACGGAGACGGATCCGTCGGCGCGGGGCCGCATGGTGCGGTCGCGGTGGATCAACGGCGTCGGATGCGTCTCCACGTCGGTGGTGCTGCTGGTCGTGCTGACGGGCAAGTTCGCCGCCGGGGCGTGGATCGCGGTGGTGACCATGATCGTCGCGTTCGTGCTCATGAAGGCGATCCGGCACCACTACGACACGGTCGCTGCGGAACTCGAGAGGGCGGACTGGGACGGTGTGCTGCCCAGCCGCACCCATTCGATCGTGCTCGTCTCGACCCTGCACCTGCCCACGATGCGCGCCCTCGCCTACGCCCGGGCGACCCGCCCCGACACCCTCGAGGCGATCACCGTGAACGTCGACGACGAGAGCACACGGCGTCTCGTACTCGAGTGGGAGAAGAGTGATCTGACCGTGCCGTTGAAGGTCGTCGAGTCGCCCTACCGGGAGATCACGCGGCCCGTCCTCGACTACGTCCGTCGCGTGCGGCGCGATTCTCCCCGCGACGTCGTGACCGTCTTCATCCCCGAATACGTGGTGGGGCACTGGTGGGAGCAACTGCTCCACAACCAGAGTGCCCTGCGGCTCAAGAGCCGGCTCCTCTTCCAGCCGGGGGTGATGGTGACGAGCGTGCCCTGGCAGCTGCGCTCGTCCGCGGACGCCGGCGCGGTGGGGCGGGCCACCCCGAACGGACAGGATCGACAGTTCGACAACGAGGAGGAACCGCGGTGAATCGTCAGGCACACCCGCGCACGGATTGGTCCGGCCGGAGGATCGAGGTGGTCCTCGGCAACCCCGCCCACGGTGGTGCGTGTGTCGCGCGGTTCGAGGGACGCGTCGTGTTCGTGCGGCACGGACTGCCGGGGGAGCGGGTCTTCGCTCGCGTGACCGAGGACCGGGGCGGGTCGTTCTGCTTCGCCGACGTGGAGGACGTGCTCGAGACGTCCGAGGACCGCGTCGATCGGGTGTGCCCGATCTCCGGTCCGGGAGGAGCGGGTTGCTGCGACCTCTCGCACATGACCGTCGAGGCGCAACGCCGGTTCACGGGTGCGGTGGTGGCCGAGCAACTGCGCCGGCTCGGTGGGGTGGACCGGGAGGTGACCGTCGAGGAGGTGCCGGGTGGTGCGTCCAACGGCACCCTGTGGCGCACCCGGGTCCGGCTCGCGGTGGACGTGGTGGGGAACCCGGGATACCGCCGGTACCGCAGCAACGAGGTCGTCCCGGAACTGGCGTGCCCGCAGATCGATCCGCACGCCTACGTCGGTCTCGCCGATCGTGTGTGGCAGCCCGGAGCGGAGCTGCAGGTCGTGCTCGACGCGGACGGCCGCCGGCACGTGGTGGAGATCGCACCTCCCGTTCTCTCGGGTGGTGCCCGACGGCAGGGCCGGCGTGGCGCTGCGTCGCGTCGGGCGGCGGTGAACGCGCCCCGGCCGGAGAAGGTGATCGAAGGCCCGGGACGTGTGGTCGAGCGGGTCGGCGAGCGCGAATGGCGGTTGGCGCCGACCGGTTTCTGGCAGGCCCATCGCGGCGCTGCGTCGACCTATTCGGCGGCGGTGGCCGACTGGGCGCAGGCATCGGAAGGCGCGACGGCGTGGGATCTGTACGGCGGAGTGGGGGTCTTCGCGGCCGTGCTCGCCGAGCAGGTCGGTCCGTCCGGTCGGGTGGTGTCGGTGGAGTCGTCGAAGACCGCCGTCGACGACGGGATCGAGGCGCTCGCCGACCTCGGTCAGGTGTCCTTCCGTCACGGGCGCGTGGAGCGGGTGATCCCCGATCTGCCGGCTCCCGAGGTGGTCGTCCTCGACCCGCCCCGCGCGGGGGCGGGCAGGGACGTGGTGGCCGCCGTGGCCGCAGCGGGACCGCGCCGGATCGTCCATGTGGGCTGCGATCCCGCGTCCTTCGGCCGTGATGTGGGTCTGTACCGGGATCACGGATTCGAGTTGGCGGACGTCCGGGCCTTCGCGGCGTTCCCCTCCACCCATCACGTGGAATGCATCGGTCTGTTCACCCGTTGAACCGGTTCCCGTCGCACCTCTCGGGGGGTGTGACGGGGATCGCATCCGGGTAGTCGGTGTGACATGAGAAAGAGATTGCTTGTAGTACGCAACTAATCTGTATAGTTGCATGACGTAATCAATTAGTTCATTCCGACGGAGGTTCGCTGTGCCGGAAAAGGCTCAGGCCCACGAACTCGCCGACGCCATCTTCATGTTCGGTCGCACGCTGCGTGGTGCACTCGTGCACCACGACACCGATGTGCTTCCTTCCGCGCTCGTCGCGGTGCTGTTCGTGCTCGCGCGGATGGGGGAGTGCCGCCCCAGCGAGCTCGCCGTCGAAATGTGCGTCAGCCAGTCGTCGTTGAGCAGACAGATCGCCGAACTCGTCGAGCGCGGCCTCGTGGATCGACATCCCGATCCCGACGATCGTCGCGCTCACCGGGTGAGTTGTTCGGTCGCGGGTATCGAGATCCTCGAACTCGTGAAGAAGCGCCGGACCGAACGGCTCTCCGCAGAACTCGCGGACTGGCACGAGGACGAGATCGCGGGCGCCATCACGACGCTCGAACGTCTCACCTCGTCCCTGGCTCCGCTCGTCATCGATACTCGAAGGACCAATTCATGACCACAGTCTCCGGATCGGGAGCGCAGCCGGATGCTCCGGCAGCCGAGGAGCAGATGACGCACCGCGAGATCCTCGTCGTGCTGTCGGGCCTCCTCGCGGCTCTCTTCACGGCGCTGCTGAGCAGCACCATCGTCTCGACCGCTCTGCCGACGATCATCGCGGATCTGAACGGCACCCAGACCCAGTACGCCTGGGTCATCACCACGGCGCTGCTCGCGAACGCCGCGTCGACGCCCATCTGGGGCAAGTTCGCCGACCTGTTCAACAAGAAGCTGCTCGTCCAGCTCGGGATCCTGGTCTTCGTGATCGGCTCGGTGCTGGCCGGTATCGCGCACAACGTGCCGGTCCTGCTCGCCGCCCGCGTGATCCAGGGCATCGGCATGGGCGGTCTGACCGCTCTCGTCGTCGCGATCATCGGCAGCATCATCCCGCCCCGTCAGCGTGGCCGGTACTCCGGTTACATGGGCGCCGTCATGGCCGTCGCGATGTCGGGCGGACCCGTGCTCGGTGGTGTCATCGTCGACCTCCTCGGCTGGCGCTGGTGCTTCTACGTCTGCGTGCCGATCGCGGTCGTCGCGCTGATCCTGCTGCAGCGCACGCTGCACGTCGCGACCGTCCGCAAGGAGAACGTGAGCATCGACTGGTTCGGTGCCACGCTCATCACCGCTGCCGTGAGTGTCCTGCTCGTCTGGGTCTCCTTCGCCGGTAAGGCCGACTACTACGAGTGGTTCTCGGTCGAGTCCGCCCTCTACGTCGGTGCCGGCATCGTCCTGCTCGTCGCGACGCTGATCGTCGAGTCCAAGGTCGCCGATCCGATCATCCCGCTGAAGATCGTCACCGAACGCACCACCGGCCTCGCGATCATCGCGTCCGTGGCAGTCGGTATCGGCCTGTTCGGTGCCACCACCTTCCTCGGTCAGTACTTCCAGACCTCGCGGGCCTACAGCCCGACGGTCGCGGGTCTGCTCACCATCCCGATGGTCGCCGGCACGCTCGTCTCGTCGATGCTCTCCGGTCAGCTCATCACGCGCTTCGGCAAGTGGAAGGGCTTCCTGATCGGCGGCGCGATCCTGCAGATGGTCGGCTTCGGCCTGCTCGGCACCGTCGACCACCTCACCTCGCTCACGCTGATCAGCGTGTACATCGCGATCGTGGGTCTGGGCACCGGCATGCTGATGCAGAACCTCGTCCTCGCCGTGCAGAACACCGTCAGCGTGCGCAACATCGGCGCCGCGAGCAGCTCGGTCGCCTTCTTCCGTACCTTCGGTGGCGCGATCGGTGTGTCGGTGCTCGGTTCGATCCTCGCGTCCCGTGTCGCGACGATCTCCGCCGACGGCCTCGCGAAGCTCGGTGTCGACACCTCCGGCGGTGGATCGGGCGGGACCCTCGACTTCTCCCAGCTTCCCGAACCGGTGGCGGAAGTCATCCGTGCCGCCTACGGCGACGCGACGGCGACCCTCTTCCTCGTAGCGGCGGCGTTCGCGGTCGTTACCCTGGTGGCAGTGGTGCTGATTCCGAACCAGGCGTTGCGCACCACCATCGACCTCGTCGAGGAGAAGTCGCCGGCCGATCGCGCCGACATCTCCTCGTGAGGGTGACCTCGCTCACCGGCAGACGATCCGTCCGCCGGTGACCAGGAGATCACGCGGAAGCGAGTCGGTGGCGGGAGACGCTCCGTTCCTGCGCTCCGTAGACTGAGGAAATCACTCGCGCGACGAGCGTGAGCCACGAGCCGGAGGGAGCTGTTCCAGTTGGGTGTTCTGTCCCGCATCCAGTCGCCCGACGATCTACGTCGACTCTCCCCTGTGGAGCTCACCGAGCTCGCGGGGGAGATTCGGGAATTCCTGGTCGAGAAGGTCGCGGCGACCGGCGGTCACCTCGGGCCCAATCTCGGCGTCGTCGAGCTGACCATCGCTCTGCACCGGGTGTTCGATTCGCCACGCGACCCGATCCTCTTCGACACCGGTCACCAGGCCTACGTCCACAAGATCCTCACCGGTCGTCGCGACGAGTTCGACAGTCTCCGGCAGAAGGGCGGGTTGTCCGGCTACCCGTGCCGCGCGGAGAGCGAACACGACTGGATCGAGTCGTCGCACGCCTCGGCGGCCCTGTCGTACGCCGACGGACTCGCCAAGGCCTATTCGCTGTCCGGACAGTCCGATCGGACCGTGGTGGCCGTGGTGGGCGACGGCGCGCTGACCGGTGGTATGTGCTGGGAGGCGCTCAACAACATCGCCGCCGGGCAGAACCGCTCGATGGTGATCGTCGTCAACGACAACGGCCGCTCCTACGCGCCCACGATCGGCGGTCTCGCCGAGCACCTCGCGGCGCTACGCCTCAAGCCCGGCTACGAGAAGGTGCTCGACAACAGTCGGCGCATCGTCAAGCGGATCCCCTGGATCGGCTCGGCGGCCTACTCGGTGCTGCACGGCATGAAGTCCGGCGTGAAGGACGCGGTCAGCCCCCAGGTGCTCTTCACCGATCTGGGCATCAAGTATCTCGGCCCCGTCGACGGGCACGACGAGCAGGCGATGGAATCCGCTCTGCGCCGTGCGAAGGCGTACGGCGGCCCCGTCCTGGTCCACGCCGTCACCCGCAAGGGAGCCGGCTACGCGCCCGCCGAGAACCACCTCGCCGATCAGATGCACGCCACGGGCGTGATGGATCCGCGCACGGGTCGCGCGAAGTCCGCCTCCGCCCCCGACTGGACGTCGGTCTTCTCCGACGAACTCATCGCGCTGGGGGAGAAGCGGGAGGACGTCGTGGCCATCACCGCCGCGATGCCCGGGCCGACCGGCCTCGCCAAGTTCGGCGAACGGTTCCCCGATCGCACCTTCGACGTCGGCATCGCCGAACAGCACGCGGTGACCTCGGCGGCAGGTCTCGCGCTCGGCGGGATGCATCCCGTCGTCGCCGTCTACTCGACCTTCCTCAACCGGGCGTTCGACCAGCTGCTCATGGACGTCGCGCTGCTGAAGCAGCCGGTCACCGTGGTGCTCGACCGTGCGGGTGTGACGGGCTCCGACGGCGCCAGCCACAACGGCATGTGGGATCTGTCCTTGCTGGGCATCGTCCCCGGCATCCGGGTCGCCGCTCCACGCGACGGGGCGACGCTGCGCGAGGAACTCGGTGAGGCGCTCGACGTCTCCGACGGACCGACCGTCCTCCGCTTCCCCAAAGGCTCGGTGGGAGAAGACATCCCGGCGATCGAGCGTCTCGACGGCACCGTCGACGTGCTGCGGATGCCGCCATCGCGTCGCGGCGACGCACTGATCGTCGCGGTCGGTGCCTTCGCCGGTCTCGCGCTCGACGTCGCCGATCGTCTCTCCAAGCAGGGCATCGACGCTGCCGTCGTCGACCCGCGGTGGGTGTTCCCGGTGCCCGACGCGGTGGTCGACCTCGCCCGTGGCTTCCGGATCGTCGTCACGATCGAGGACAGCGGCCTCCACGGTGGTGTCGGCTCGGCGGTCTCCGCCGCGTTGCGCCGCAACGACGTCGACGTGCCCACGCGCGATCTCGGGGTGCCGCAGAAGTTCCTCGATCACGCCTCCCGCAACGAGATCCACGCCGAACTCGGTCTGACGGCCCAGGACGTGGCGCGTCAGGTCACCGGTTGGGTCGCCGGCCTGGACAGCGAACCCGAGGAACGGTCGCGCCCCTCGGCGGTCGAGCAGTCCGACCGCGAAGCGGGCTGAGTCCGGCCGGACCCAGGTACACACAGACACGAGGGGCGGTATCCGGTGATCCGGATACCGCCCCTCGCGTCTGTATCGACTAGCTCTGCATCTCCTCGAGTTCCATGCCCTTGGTCTCGGGAATCCTCGACTTGACGAAGAAGAACGACAGCAGGGCGAAGAACGCGAACAGTCCGTACAGGAACCACAGTCCGACCGCGGAGGTGAGCGGCGGGAACGCCAGCGTCACCGTGAAATTCGCGACCCAGTTGGCGGCGGTGCTGATGCCGAGGGCCACTGCGCGCATGCGGTTCGGGAACATCTCGCCGAGCATCACCCACATGATCGGGCCCCAGGTGGCAGCGAAGAAGATCACGAAGGCGTTCGCGCCGACGAGCGCGAGCGCCCCCCACGGTGCCGGCAGTTCGACGTCCTCACCGCTGCCGACCGCCTGCGAGAAGGCGATCGCGGCGAGCAACAGGCTGACGAACATGCCGATCGAACCGGTCATCAACAGCGGACGGCGGCCGATCTTGTCGACGAACAGGATCGCGACGAACGTCATGAGCACGTTGATCACGGCCGTGATCACCGACGTCGTGAACGACTGGTTCTCGGTGAAGCCCACCGACTTCCACAGGGTCGTCGAGTAGTAGAAGATCGCGTTGATACCGACGAACTGCTGGAAGACGGCCATCGTGATGCCGACCCACACCAGCGGCTGCAGACCGAAGACCGGGCCGCGGATGTCGCCGAAGGACGCCTTCGACTCCCGCCGCAGCGTCAGCCGGATCTCGCGGACACGCTCGTCGGGCCGGAGTTCGCCCGTGACGTTGGCCAGCACGGCCGCGGCCTCTTCGTCCATGTCCTTGCCGACGAGATAGCGGGGCGACTCCGGGATCGTCAGCGCCAGTACGCCGTAGAGGACGGCGGGCGCGACGCCGACGAGGAACATCCACCGCCAGGCCTCGAGATTCCACCACAGCTCGTTCGACGCTCCACCGGCGGCGTTCTGCAGGACCGCGTCGGACAGCAGGGCCGCGAAGATGCCGAGGGTGATGGCGAGCTGCTGCAGCGATGCGAGCGCACCGCGGTAGCGGGCGGGTGCGATCTCGGAGATGTAGGTGGGTGCGATGACCGAGGCGATACCGATGCCGAGGCCGCCGAGCACGCGCCACAGCATGAGATCTGGAACGCTGAAGGCCAGACCGGACCCGATCGACGAGATGACGAACAGGGCGGAGCCGAGGAGCATCACGCGCTTGCGGCCCCAACTGTCGGCGAGGCGTCCGGCGAACCATGCGCCGACGGCACAGCCGAGCAGGGCGATGGCGACGGCGAAACCGGTCACGAACGAACTGAGCGCGAAGTTGTCCTGGATGGAGTCGACGGCGCCGTTGATGACCGAGCTGTCGAAGCCGAACAGGAAACCGCCCACGGCTGCCGCGACGGTCACGGCGATGACTTTCGCGGCGTGTGCGGTCGATGGTTGGGTCACCGAGGAACTCCTGGATGGGACTGGCCGCGAGGGCGGGAAAAGGGCTGGACACAGTGTGTTTTCTTCAGGGGAACATTACGCCGGGGTGAACGGCCGACTCGACGTTTCCGGCGAGAACTCGCCCACAGGGCGGACTCCGGACGGGACATCCACGGTGTGTGACGACGCCTCCGAGCGGGCAGGAAGTTAAGAAATATTCTCTCCGCACCGTCGTTCTGCCTGCGACGTTCCCGTCCGGTGAGGACCTCTGCTTGACACTGTGTGATCTGGGAATACAGTCTCGTTCCATGACTCGGCGACGACCGGACGCAACGGTGCAGGGTGTGGTGGGTGAAGCGGCGTTCCTTCTGACCTCTCCCCGGAGGTTCCTCATGGAGATCGCTCTGCCTCCGGTGGGGCACGGTGTGGTGGAACACAGCAAGGCGCTCATCGATCCCGTCACACGTTTCCGGAACACGAGCGCGTATATCTTCCTCGTGGCGTTCGGCGACGACGAGGAACGGCGCAGGGTGGTGCGCTTCGTCAACCGCGCACACGCACCGGTTCGCGCCGACGGATACAACGCCTTCGATCCGAAGCTCCAGTTGTGGATCGCCGCAGTGATGTTCCACGGCGGCCGCGACGTGTACGAGCGGTTCTTCGGCCGCCTCGATCGGGCCGAGGCCGAACGGCTGTACCGCGAGTTCGCGGTCTACGGCACATCGCTGCAGGTACCTGAGGAGATGTGGCCCGCCGACCTCGACGCGTTCGATGCCTACTGGCACAGCGTCGTCGACGATCTCGAGATCGACGAGACCGTTCGTTCCTACGCGCGCGCCCTGCTCTCCGGGGGCGAGTTGCCGATCGTCGTCCGGCCGGCGATGGCGCTCACCAGGTTCTTCACCCTGGGTATGCTCGATCCCCGTATCCGGGAGGCCTACGGCTTCACGTGGACCGATAGCCACCAGCGGTGGTTCGATCGCCTCATGCGGATCGCGGTGCCCGTCTACCGGGCACTGCCCATGGCGGCACGGCACCTGCCCATGAAGCTCGTCCTGCGCGATGCGCGCACGAGGTTCTCTGGTGTGTCCGCGCACGCTGCTGCCTAGGACGCGGCAGCGCCGGAATCCGGCAACGCGCAGGAGGGACGGGGATCAGTTCTCCGCCGTGAGGGCCTTCGCCAGTCGCGGCACGGTCAGCGCGCGCTGCCACGGCCGTGCCCCGCCCTCGGCGAAGCGGCCTTCGATGTACTCCTCGACGTCGACCCCGTCGGAGACGTCCCAGTCCCAGCACAGGCGCCGAACGAGCTCGGGACTCACCAGGTTCTCCACGGGAACGGCGACTTCCTCGCTCAGAGCGGCAAGTTCGCCGCGCGCGAGGGCGAGACGTGCGGCCTCCTCGGGGTGGTGACGCGACCATCGACCGGCAGGGGGAGGCCCGGTCAGCGGCGGCGTGAGGGGTGGGAGCCGGTCCTCCGGCAGTGCACGGGCCCGCTCGATCGCGTTGAGCCACGCGCGCGAGGAACGCCGCTGCCGCGGACCACCGAAGACCGGAAGCTTCTGCAACTGTTCGATGGTGGTGGGATTCGCCTCCGCGGCGGCGATGATCGCGGAGTCGGGAAGGATGCGCCCCGGCGCGATGTCGCGTCGGGCGGCGATCTCGTCGCGCGTGGTCCACAGTTCCCGGACGATCGCGAGGCGACGCCGGTCCTTGATCGCGTGGATCTTGGACGTCCGCCGCCACCGGTCGGGCTTCGGAGCGGGCGGCCCCGCGAGCCGGATGTGCTCGAATTCCTGGGCGGCCCACTCGGTCTTGTTCTGCTGCTCGAGTTCGCGCGCCATCGCGTCGCGGAGTTCCACGAGCGGTTCGACGTCCAGCGCGGCGTAGTTGAGCCACGAGTCGGGGAGCGGTCGCGTCGACCAGTCCGCCGCACCGTGGCCCTTGCGCAGCTCGAGGCCGAGGGTCTCGGCCACGATCGCGGCGAGACCGACGCGGGGGAATCCGGCGAGACGACCGGCGAGTTCGGTGTCGTACAACTTCGCCGGGCGGAGCCCGAGTTCGGCCAGGCCGGGGAGATCCTGGTCGGCGGAATGCAGGACCCATTCGAGGTCGTTGATCACCTCGGCCAGGGGAGCGAGGTCGTCCCGCGTGGGAATGGGATCGAGCAGCACCGTGCCGGCGCCGTCACGACGGAGCTGTACGAGATAGGCGCGCGCGGAGTAGCGGTAGCCCGATGCGCGTTCGGCGTCGACGGCGAGCGGGCCGTGTCCCTGCGCGAGCATCGCTGCCGCGTCGGCGACCCCGCGCGCCGTGGTGACGACCTCCGGGACGCCGTCGCGGGGTTCGAGGAGCGGCACCGTGGTCACGCTCGTGCTCTTCTGCTCGTCCTCGTCGTTCTGTGCCGGCATGGGCGTGACTCTAGCGGTGTCGTCCCCGTGTGCAATTCCGTTCCTGTCCGGAACGTCCGATCGGTGGACACGCACGGACCCGCTCGACGTCTCGCGAACTCCCCTCGGGACGCCGTCACCTCTCCTGCGAGACGACATCGTCGCGCTCCGCATCCGATGCGAGGATGTCGTCGTTCTCCGCGCCGGCCGCGAGGATGAGGTCCTCGAGGGCGGGGGAGAAGTCGTCGACGAGTTCCCACAGGTCGGGAACGAGATCGGGACACGAGATCAGACCGATGTCGAGCCTGCCGTCGAGGGAGAGCACCGTGATGTTGAGCGCCGCGCCGTGGAAGATCGGTCCGAAGGGGTACATCGCCGTCATGCGGGCGCCCAGGAAGTACAGCGGCACGGCAGGTCCGGGCACGTTGGAGATCACGAGGTTGTGGATCACCGGATGCCGGTCGGCGAGCCGCAGTCCGGCGTAGGCGCGCATCGCGGGGGCGAACACGGCCGCGCCGAGGAACTGGGACCAGTCCTGCAGCAGGTTCGCGCCGAGGTCGGCGTTGTGTTCCTTGGCCACCGCGTTCGCTTCCGAGAGTGCCCGCAGCCGCTCTGCGGGGTCGGCGATGTGGGTGTGGAGGTCGGCGAACATCGCCGAGACCTGGTTGCGTCCCGGCCGATCCGACCTGCCGTGGACCGAGACCGGGATCATCCCGATGAGCGGGGAGTCGGGCAGCTCGCCGCGCCGCTCCAGATATCGGCGTAGCGCGCCGGCGCACACCGCCATCACCACGTCGTTGACGGTGACGCCGAAGACGTTCTTCACCAGCTTCACGTCGTCGAGGTTCAGCTCGGCGAAGCCGACGTTGCGGTGTCCGGTGATGGTGGAGTTGAACGGGGTGCGCGGCGCCGTGAACGGCGCGGGCATGGCGTCACCGCGTCGGGCGCGGGCGATCCACGAGGTCAGCGATGTGACCGCGCCGGGAAGGATCCGCAGCAGATGGAGGGGCCGGCGGGCGACGTTGAGGGCTCCGGCGATCGCGATGGCGAGATCGTTCGCGTCGCCGGCACCCCACTGCACCGGTTCGGGCCGGGGATCGGCCGGGTCGAGGCTGCACAGCTGCGCGATGAGTGCGGCACCGGAGACCCCGTCCACCCCGGCGTGGTGCATCTTCGCGATGACGGCGATCCTGCCGTCGTCGAGACCGTCGACGAACCACATCTCCCACAGTGGCCGGGAGCGATCCAGGGGTTGCGCGGCGATGTGTCCGCACAGCTCCGCGAGCTCGGTCCGGCCGCCCGGGGCGGGTACGCCGACGTGGTGGACGTGCCGGTCGAGGTCGAAGTCGTGGTCGTCGACCCAGACCGGATGGTCGAGGTTGAACCTGCTGTCGGCGAGCTTCATCCGGAACTGGGGTACGGCGGTGAGGCGCGCTTCGAGTTCGTTGCGCAGGCTCACGTAGTCGTAGCCGCCCGGGACGGTGGACGGATCCAGCACGATCAGCCCGCAGATGTGGAGGAGCTGACTTGGGGTCTCGAGATAGAGGAAACCGGCATCGAGCCCGCTGAGACGCTGCATGGAACCAAGAGTAGAACAGGTTCTAGAAATCCGGTCGGATTGCAGCGGTTTTCACCGCTGGAGTCGCGCAACCCCCGCCGGAGGCAGACCCGCGGCATATGCGAGGACGTCACAGAACGCCTCCACGTGTGGGGTCAGCATGTCGGACTGCGGGGTCCACGACGCGCGCAGTTCCAGTTGGTGGGCGCGTCCCGGGCCCGCGATGTCCCCGAACCGCACGGAGGTCGTCGCCGTCACGGTGCCGCCCAGCGCCGTGAGCGGTTCACCGTGCGCGGCAAGGGCGTCGACGAGCCAACTCCACGCGACCTCCGGCAGCAGCGAGTCCGCTGCCAGGCTCTCGTCGACGTCGGCCTGGATGTACGAGACGAGCCGGGTGGTTCCGTGCCACGCCTCGTCGCCGTCGGGGTCGTAGAGAAGGATGAGGCGGCCGAACGCGTCGCCCTCGGACTGCTCGGGCACACGGTCGGTCTCGTCGTGCAGGACCTCGGCGCCCAGCGCGTAGCTGTAGGGCGCGAGCCGTTGCGGGGGCCGGATCGGCCCGACCTCGATCTCCGGGCGCACGGTGGCCGCGTTCATCGCATCGACTGCGGAACGGAAGCGGGCCGGCTCGGCGGGCGAGGTGGTCACCGAGCGGAGGTTAGTGCCGGTGACGCACCGCACGCGGGAGGCGCGCCGATTCCGGCGAACGGCGCGGGCGTGGCAGCATGGGCAGCGGGTCCGGACCACACGTCCTGTGTGCGACCGGCAGACGCTGCCCTGCGCGACGGCGCGCAGTGCCCGAAGAACGAGGATCGATGACCGGCTTGGAGAACACGAACGTCGGATCTGCGGTGCCCGCGGAGTACCCCGCGCGGAGGATCCTGCCTCATGCGCCCCTGCTGGCGGCCGCGCGCGGCGAGAAGCCTGCCCACCGCCCCGTGTGGTTCATGCGCCAGGCCGGCCGCTCCCTGCCCGAGTACCGCGAGATCCGGGCCGGCATCGGCATGCTCGAATCCTGCTTCGACCCCGAACTGGTCTGCGAGATCACGATGCAGCCGGTGCGGCGGCACAAGGTCGACGCCGCCATCCTGTTCTCCGACATCGTCGTCCCGCTCAAAGCCGCCGGGATCGACCTCGACATCGTCGCCGGCACGGGCCCGGTCGTCGCGAACCCCGTCCGCACCGCCGCCGACGTCACCGCGCTGCCGACCCTCGAAGCCGAGGAGGTCGGAGCGGTCGCCCGCGCGGTCGGTCTGCTGACCCGCGAGCTCGGCGACACCCCGCTCATCGGGTTCGCGGGCGCGCCCTTCACCTTGGCGTCCTATCTCGTCGAAGGCGGTCCGAGCCGCAACCACGAGCGCACCAAGGCGCTCATGCACGCCGACCCGAAGACCTGGCACGCCCTCCTCGGCAAGCTCACCGATGTCGCCATCACCTTCCTGCGCGCGCAGATCGGTGCCGGTGTCGACGCGGTCCAGCTCTTCGACTCGTGGGCCGGTGCCCTCTCGCTCGCCGACTATCGCGAGTACGTCCTGCCGCACTCCGAACGTGTCTTCGCCGAGATCGCCGGTGCGGGGGTGCCGCGCATCCACTTCGGTGTCGGCACCGGTGAGCTTCTCGGCGCCATGGGCGAGGCGGGTGCCGACGTGGTCGGCGTCGACTGGCGCATCCCGCTCGACGTCGCCGCGACCCGCGTCGGCCCGGGCAAGGCCCTGCAGGGCAATCTCGACCCCGCGATCCTGTTCGCCGGCCGCGAGGTCGTCGAACGCGAGGTGCGTCGCATCGTCGCCGAGGCCGACCGCGCTCTCGAGGCCGGCGCCATCGGACACATCTTCAATCTCGGTCACGGCGTCCTGCCCGACACCGATCCCGACGTCATCACCCGAGTGGTCGAGCTGGTGCATTCGCTGTGAACCCGCCGACGGTCGCGGTCGTCGGCGGTGGGATCAGTGGGCTCGTCGTCGCGTACCGGCTGCGCCGTTCGCTCGGCGCCGCCGCGCGGATCGTCGTGCTCGAACGATCGTCGCGGCTCGGCGGCAAACTCCGCACGGTCCCGCTCGCGGGCGACCCCGTCGACGTCGGTGCCGAAGCGTTCATCGCACGCCGACCCGAGGTGCTCGCGCTCGTCGAGGAACTCGGCCTGAGCGACCACATCGTCCACCCCTCGGCCGCCCGTCCGCTCCTGTACGCCGACGCACGACTGCATCCGCTGCCGGCAGGCACGCTGATGGGTATCCCCGCATCCGCGCAGTCCGTCGAAGGACTCGTCGACGACGAGACCCTGGCACGCATCACCGCCGAACCCTCCGTGCCGTTCCACTGGGACCGGGACTCCGACGTCTCCGTCGCGGAACTCGTCCGATCGCGCTTCGGTGAGCAGGTGGTGCGGCGCAGCGTCGACCCGCTGCTCGGCGGGGTGTACTCGGGGCTGTCCGACACCGCAGGTGTGCGCGCCACCGTCCCGACGCTCGCGGCAGCCCTCGACGCCGGCGCGACGAGCCTGAGCGAGGCCGTCGCCCGTGCACTGCCCCCGAAGTCGGACGCTCCCGTCTTCGGGACGCTGCGCGAGGGCTACGGCGTGCTGATCGAGGCCCTCGTCCGCGAGGCCGACGCCGAGTTCCTGTACGGCACGGCGGCATCCGGACTGAAGCGCAGCGCCGGCCGGTGGTCGGTCGATCCGCTCGGCGAGGTCGACGGTGTGGTGCTCGCCGTGCCCGCCCCGGACGCCGCCCGGCTCCTCGCCGACAGCGTGAGATCCGCCGCGCAATGCGCCGCGCAGATCCCGCTCGCCTCGTCGGTCGTGGTCGCGCTCGCGTTGCCGCACGACGCCGGTCTGCCGCAGAACTCCGGGATCCTCGTCGCGACGGGGGAGGATCTGTCGGCGAAGGCCTTCACGCTGTCGAGCCGCAAGTGGCCGCACCTCGCCGAACGACCCGTCGCACTCGCCCGCGCGTCGTTCGGACGGTTCGGCGACGACGCGCTCGTCGACGCATCCGAGGCCGACCTGATCGCGCTGGCCCGCGCGGATCTCGCGACCGTCACCGGAGTCGACGCCGAACCGGTGGCCGCCTTCGTGCAGCGGTGGCACGGCGGGCTGCCGCAGTACCGCGAACACCACGGCGAGATCGTCGCCGCCTTCGAGGCCGAGATCGCAGGGATCGACGGACTCGAGGTCGCCGGCGCGATGCTGCACGGTGTGGGCGTACCCGCATGTATCGCAACAGGCACGGCCGCGGCCGCACGCCTGGCTGCACGAATGGAAGGATGAACGTCATGGCACGTCTCGACTACGACAAGCTCAATTCCACCCTCCGTTACGCGATGTGGTCGGTCTTCCAGGTCCGACCCGGCGTTCTCGGCGACGACCGCACGGCGGCGATCGAGGACGCGAAGGCGTTCTTCGCCCGCTTCGACGACACCGACGTGATCGTCCGCGGTCTCTACGACGTGGCCGGCACCCGCGCCGACGCCGACTTCATGATCTGGACCCACGCCGAGCACATCGAGGATCTGCAGAAGCTGTACGCCGACTTCCGGCGCACCACGATCCTCGGCCGCGCGAGCACCCCGGTCTGGTCGAACACCGCACTGCACCGGCCCGCGGAGTTCAACAAGAGCCACCTGCCCGCCTTCATCGCGGGGGAGGAGCCGGGCAACTACGTCTGCGTGTACCCCTTCGTGCGGTCCTACGAGTGGTACCTGCTGCCCGACGAGCAGCGTCGCAAGATGCTCGCCGACCACGGCATGGCGGCCCGCGGCTACCCCGACGTCCGCGCCAACACCGTTCCGGCCTTCGCGCTCGGCGACTACGAGTGGATCCTCGCCTTCGAGGCGCCGGAGCTGCACCGCATCGTCGATCTCATGCGCGACCTGCGTGCCACCGACGCGCGCCTGCACGTCCGCGAGGAGACCCCCTTCTTCACCGGACCGCGGGTCGACGTCGAAGCCCTCGTCGCGTCGCTGCCCTGACGTGACCTCGACGAGCGCGGTGCCACCCGAGGGGGGAGGTCGTCTGTTCTCCCAGATGGCCCACTGGGGGATGTTCTCGGCGCAGGCACGCGACGGCGAGGTCGTCGCCGTGCGGCCCTACGCCGGGGACCGCGACCCCTCACCGATCCTGGGGAACATCCCCGGATCGGTGCGGCACCGTGCTCGCATCGCCGGGCCGGCCGTTCGCCGCGGCTGGCTCGAGAACGGACCGGGACCGAGCTCACGACGCGGCGACGACGAGTACGTCGCCGTCTCGTGGGACGAGCTCACCGAGCTCCTCGCGGGCGAACTGCAGCGCGTGAAGGACCGGCACGGGAACCGGGCGATCTTCGGCGGATCCTACGGCTGGTCGGCACCCGGCCGGTTCCACCACGCACAGAGCCAGGTGCACCGCTTTCTGAAGATGTTCGGCGGCTACACCCGCTCGGTGCACTCCTACTCGCTCGGCGCGACCGGCGTGATCATGCCGCACGTCGTGGGGACCCACTGGAAACTGTTCGCGCGCTCGACCTCCTGGGAGGTCATCGCCCGCGAGACCGATCTGATGGTGTGCTTCGGCGGGATCCCGCTCAAGAACACCGCCGTCAACGACGGCGGCACGAGCGACCACCCCACCCGCGACGCCCTCGACCGGATGCGGGCCCGCGGCGGCCGGATCGTCTCGTTCAGCCCGATCCGCAGCGACGTGCACGGTGAGCACGAGTGGCTGGCACCCCGGCCGGGCACCGACGTCGCGATCATGCTCGCCCTCGGCTACGTCCTGGCCACCGAAGGCCTCGCCGACCGCGAGTTCCTCGACCGCTACTGCACCGGTTACGACCGCTTCGAGGAATACCTGCTCGGCCGCACCGACGGCGTCCCCAAGACCCCCGAGTGGGCCGCCGGACTGTCGGGCATCCCGGCCGGCACCCTCGTGGACCTCGCGCGACGCATGGCCCGAGGCCGCACCCTGGTGTCGGTCACATGGTCGCTGCAACGCGTCCGGCACGGCGAGCAGGCACCCTGGGCGGGTGTGACCCTCGCCGCGATGCTCGGTCAACTCGGCGTTCCCGGAGGCGGTTTCGGCCACGGCTACGGCTCGATGAACGAACCCGGTCTCGCGCCCGTCCCGTATCCGCTGCCCACCCTGTTCCAGGGCAACAACGACGTCGAGGACTTCATCCCCGTCGCCGCGATCGCCGACCTGCTGCTGCGGCCGGGGGAGCAGTTCGACTACGACGGGCAACGCCTGACCTTCCCCGACACCCGGCTCGTGTACTGGGCGGGCGGCAATCCCTTCCACCACCACCAGGACATCGGCCGGCTCCGCCGGGCCCTGCAGCGACCCGACACGATCGTCGTCCACGACCCGTACTGGACGCCGATGGCCAAGCACGCCGACATCGTCGTGCCGTCGACCACCGCGCTCGAGCGCGACGACCTGACGTGCACGCGCAACGATCCGCTGCTCGTCGCGATGCAGGCCGCCGTCCCGCGGTTCGCCGACGCCCGCGACGACTACGACACCTTCACCGATCTCGCCCATCGCCTGGGCTTCGGCGAGAAGTTCACCGAGGGCCGGAGCTCCCGGCAGTGGCTCGAGCACCTCTACGAGCAGTGGCGTGGTTTCGTCCTCGCCGACGACCGGCGGATCGAGGACCCGCCGCCCTTCGACGACTTCTGGTACGGCGGACCGGTCCGGATGCGGACCGAGGACGATCTGACCCTGTTCGAGGACTTCCGGACCGACCCCGAGGCGAACCCGCTGCGGACCCCCAGCGGACGGCTCGAGATCTTCTCCGCCGATATCGACTCGTTCGGGTACGACGACTGCGCCGGGCACCCCACCTGGTACGAACCCGACGAGTGGCTCGGCTCCTCGCGGGTCGAACGGTTCCCGCTGCACCTGATCGCCAACCAGCCGGCCACGCGCCTGCACGGCCAGCTCGATCACGGCTCGGTGAGCCAGGCATCGAAGATCCGTGGACGCGAACCGATCCGGATGCATCCCGAGGACGCGGCCGCGCGAGGTCTGGAGGCCGGTGACATCGTGCGCGTCTTCAACGAACGGGGTTCCTGCCTCGCCGGGGTGGTCCTCGACGACGGCCTGCTGCCGAACGTCGTCCAGCTCGCGACCGGAGCCTGGTACGACCCGCTGGATCCGTCCGATCCCGGGTCGATGTGTGTGCACGGGAACGCGAACGTGCTCACCCCCGATGTCGGCACGTCGTCGCTGTCCCACGGGTGCACGGGGCAGCACGTGCTCGTCGACGTCGAGCGGTTCGACGGCGAGTTGCCGCCCATCCGGGCCTACGATCCGCCGGTCGTCCGGCAGCGCTGAGCGCTCACGGTCGTGCCCGCCACGAGCACGGCCGTTACGCGTCGGGTCCTCACAGACCGAGGGACGCCTGGACCTCGCGCAGAGTGGCCGAGGAGGCGGCCAGCCCCGCCTCCTCCTCCGGCGACAGCGGCACGTCGAGCACGGTGTGCGCGCCGCGCGCGTCGACGACGGTGGGCAGCGAGAGGCAGACGTCCTGCAGGCCGTGCCGCCCGGTCTGCAGCGTCGAGACCGCGAGCACGCGGCGCTGGTTCCGCAGCACGGCCTCCACGATGCGGGCGCTCGACAGGCCGATCGCGAGATTCGTGGCGCCCTTGCCGCGGATGATCTCGTAGGCGCTGCGCACGACCTCGTCGAAGAGTTCGGCGCGGGTCTCCGGATCGAAGACCGGCCGGCCGTCGACGGAGAAGGACTTCACCGGCACACCCCCGATCGTCGCGCCCGACCACAGTGCGACCTCCGAATCGCCGTGCTCCCCGACGACGAACGCGTGGACGTTCTCGATCGCGACGTCGGCGCGGTGGGCGAGCAGATATCGCAGCCGGCCGGAATCGAGCACCGTGCCCGACCCGAAGATCCGGCCGTCCGCGATGCCGCTCGCCGCGATCGCGGCGCGGGTGACGATGTCGACCGGATTGCTGACGAAGACGACCACCGCCTCGGGGGAGACGGACAGGAGGCCGGGAGTCAGGTCCCGTGCCAGGGCGACGTTCGCGGCCGCGAGATCGAGGCGGGACTGGCCGGGATGCTGTTTGGCACCGGCGGTCACGACGATCAGATCGGAACCGGCGGTGACGGCGATGTCGTCGCTGCCCTCGATGCGGCACGACGGCGCGAACTAGGTGCCGTGGTTCAGGTCGAGGACCTCCGCGCGCACCTTCGCGGCATTCGTGTCGTACAGCGCGATCGCGTCCGCCGATCCCCGGAGCAGGCACGCGTACGCCACTGCGGTACCGACGCTCCCGGCGCCGACGACGGACAGCTTCGTGTGTCGCCGGATTCTCGTACCCGTCTCACCCATGCGAGGAATTGTGGCTCATACGGGCGGCTCGCTCGCTACCGTTGGGATTCATGAACCGGTCCGCATCGGCACGTTCCCTGCGCGCGGCCGGTGCCGCGGTCGCAGTTGCGATGATCGTCGGAGCCTGCTCGGGGTCCGACGACGACAGTTCGCCGACCGAGGGGACCTCCCCGCCCGGTACGGCTGCGGGGGTCTCCGCGACGGACACCGCCGTGAACCCGGTCGACCAGGCGCGGCTCGAACAGGTACTCGAGCAGACGGCGCAGGAGTTCCTGGTGCCCGGTGCCGCGGCCCTGCTGCGGACACCGTCCGGCACCGTCACCGCCACCTACGGGACCACCGAGCGCGACGGTGGGGACCCGGTCTCCCTCGACGACCATGTCCGGGTCGGTTCCAACACCAAGACCTGGACGGCGACCGTGATCCTGCAGCAGGTGCAGGACGGGAACCTCGCACTGTCGGATCCGGTGTCGAAGCATCGACCCGACGTCCCGAACGGCGACGCCATCACGATCGAACAACTGCTGAACATGCGGTCCGGTCTCTACAACTACACCGAGACACCGGAGTTCAACCAGGCGATGGACGACGATCCCGAACGGGTCTGGCAGCCCGAGGAACTGCTCGACCTCGCGTTCGCCAACCCGCCGTACTTCCCGCCGGGGGAGGGCTACCACTACTCCAACACCAACTACGTGCTGCTCGGCCTGATCGCCGAACAACTCGACGGCAGACCGCTCGCGCAGATCTTCGACGAGCGCCTCTTCCGTTCGACCGGTCTGACCAGGACATCGCTCCCGGGGCCCTCCGACACGTCGCTGCCGTCGCCCTACGCCCACGGTTACTTCTACGGCACCAACATGCTCACCCTCACCGACCCGGCGCTTCCGCCCGAGATGCAGGCCAAGGCCCGGGACGGCACGCTCGAACCGACCGATGTGACCAGGATGAACCCGTCGTGGGCATGGGCGGCGGGCGGGGGTATCTCGACCGCCGAGGACCTCGCCACGTGGGTGGAGGCGCTGACCGGCGGCGACCTCCTCGACGCGGACCTGCAGCAGCAGCGGATGACGACCATGCCTTCGACCGATCCGGCGAACCCGGACGCCCCGAGCTACGGCTGGGGCATCGCGAAGATGGGTCCCATGTACGGGCACACCGGTGAACTGCCCGGGTACAACTCGTTCATGGGCTCCGATCCCGACAACGGCGTCACGCTGATCGTATGGACCGATCTCGCGCCCGGGGTCGACGGCCGTGATCCCGCGTCGACCGCGGCCAAGAGTCTCATGGAGGAGATGTACCCGAGCTGACCTGCCGATGTCGCGCAGCCGTTAGCCTCGGGGCATGGCCGAGACCCCCTTCGATGCCGTCCTGTTCGACTTCTCCGGCACCCTGTTCCGGCTCGAGGAGGACGAGAGCTGGCTCGCGGACGTCACCGACCACGAGGGCAGACCCTTCGACGTGCACCGGCAGGCCGACCTCATGCGGCGGCTGACGCAACCCGTCGGGCAGCCCGTCGAGATGGACGCCGACGAGCACCATGCGTGGACCAACCGCGACCGCGAACCGCGCTGGCACCGTGAGGCCTACCTGACGGTGCTGCGGAAGTCGGGCGTGGCCGATCCCGAGCAGGCACAGGCGCTCTACGAGAAGGTGACCGACCCCGACTGCTGGACCGTCTATCCCGACACGGTCCCCGTCATCGAGGCGCTCGCCGGGGACGGGATCGCCGTCGGCGTGGTGAGCAACATCGCCTTCGACCTGCGGCCGGCGTTCGCGCGGCTCGGTATCGACGACCTCGTGTCGGTGTTCGCCCTGTCCTTCGAGGTGGGCGCCGTCAAGCCCGAGCCGGAGATCTTCCGCTACGCGGTGGAAAGACTGGGCGTCGATCCGGCACGCACGTTGATGATCGGCGACAGCGAGAAAGCGGACGGTGCCGCCCGGTCGATCGGGTGCGCGTTCGAACTCGTCGAACCGGCACCGACCGCCGAGCGGCACGACGCGCTGTGGACCGCGCTGGCCGCGGCCGGGATCACTCCGACGGAACCAGGCGCAGGGAGATCGAGTTGATGCAGTACCGCTTGTCGGTGGGCGTCGGATAACCCTCGCCCTCGAAGACGTGCCCGAGATGGCTGTGGCACGTCGCGCACACCACCTCGATGCGTCGCATGCCCAGCGAGTTGTCCTCGCGCAGGATCACGGAGTCGGAGTCGGCAGGGTCGAAGAACGACGGCCACCCGCAGTGGGAGTGGAACTTCTCGGTGCTGCGGAACAGTTCGGCACCGCACGCGCGGCATTCGTAGATGCCTTTGGTCTCGGTATCGGTGTACTCGCCGACGAAGGGGCGCTCGGTGCCGGCCTGCCGCAACACGGCGAACTCGGCGGGAGTGAGCTTCGCGCGCCATTCCTCGTCGGTGTGGACGACCTTGGGTGCGGGCTCGGATCGAGGAGCAGACGTCATGATCTCCACGCTAACCGCGGTGGGCGCGCGCGTCACGTCCGTACACCGTCCGACGTTTCACGTCCGTGTATCGACCGTCGTTTCACGTCCGTGCCGGTTGTTTCTCCTCGAGCAGGTGCGACGGCTCGATACCGTCCGCCAGGCGTCCTTCGCGCTTCGCGGCGAGGTAGCGGTCGAGCAGGACGGCGAAGACGACGATGAGCAGCAGCGACCAGCCGAAGGTGGTCTTCATGTACTCCGCGGCGCGTCCGGCCTCCACCCACCGGCTCGACAGCCACGAGTCGTAGCTCAGGAAGCCGTAGACGGCGAGCCATGCGGGCCAGTTCCGCATCACGGAGTTCGGCAGCAGCACCGTCATCAGCAACGGGAACAGCATCATCGAGTAGTACATCTGGCCGAGCGATCCGAGCAGGAACGAGGCCGCGAGCAGCACACCGCCGGCGGTGCACACGAAGAACACCTCGTCGTGGCGGCAGTAGCGGTACAGCAGCCACACCGAGACCGCGACCATCACCGCGAGCACCGCCCGCAGGCCGAAGATCAGCCAGGCCGGGAGCCCGTAGTACATGCCGTTGCCGACGATCGCGCTGTTGAAGTAGTCGCGGGACTCGAGCAGGTACGGCACGGTGTGCTCGACGAACTGCCACGCGTCGACCGACAAGGGCCACGCGATGAGCGTGAGCGCGATCGGGACGCCCGCCGCGGTGATGAAGACCTTCCACTGGCCACGCACGAGTGGGAGGAACAACAAGGGAGCGAGGATCGGTTTGACCGCAAAGGTCAGGCCGAGCGCAGCCCCCGCCCACAGATCACGTCGTTTGAGCAGCAGCGTCAGGAAGGCGATCTCGCCGAGCAGGACGAGACCGTTGATGTTCGTGAAGACGAGTGTGTTCGTCACCGTCTCGGACGCGAACGCGGCGAAGACCAGCACCGGCGCGATCGGCGAATCGAGTCGCAGACCGAACATGCGCAGCAGCAGGTAGAGCGCGATGAGGATCGCGATCGCATTGGCGAGGATGAACAACCACCGCGACCGCTCGGGGTCGATCACCGCGATCGGGGCGATCAGCAGCGTGCCGGAGGGCGGATAGAGGTAGTGGGGATCGACCCACTGGAACTCGGCGGTGTACACCGGCCGACGGTTGAGGAAGGCCAACGCCGCATTGTAGACCGGGGTGAAGTCGTCCGTCCGGAACCCGTTGACCGCTTTGATCACTACCCGGTGCAGAACCGTCAGTACGGCAAGGGGCCACACCACGGCCTTGACCACCTCGGCGGTCGTGCGTGCGGTCCGGGGTTCGAGACTTCTGAGGAACACTACGGCACGGTACACCGCGGGCCTGCGGGCTCGTGCACACGCCCTGACCCCCGGTCGGGGAACGTCTACGCGGGGCACAGGCTTCCGTTGGGCGGAAGTTCCCCGTCGGACAGATAGGTCTCGACCCGGGCCTGCACGCAACCCGAGTGCAGGACCGCCGAATAGCCGGCACCCTGCCACGACAGCGACGCCCAGGCGATACCGCCCGCGGTGAGCACACCGGTCACCGACTCCACCCCGGCATTGCCCACGATCGGATCTGCGGCCCCCGAGGACACGAGCACGGGCACGTCGAGTGCCGCCGGCAGCGGCGGGGGCGGCAGGCTCGGCCACGCCGCACATGCCGTCAGTCCCGTCGCCAGGTCCGCGCCGTACAGCGGATACAGGCCGGACCAGTTCCGGGCGAGATCGCCCGCGTGGGTCGGAGTCGGCCAGCGCTGTCCGTCGCTGCACCGCGCGACGAACTGACCGTCCGTCGAGAGCCTCTCCTCGGCCGCACCGACCAGTTCGATGAGCGGCATGACATCACCGTCCCGCGCGGCCGCGAGGACGTCCGCCACCTCACGGACGCGAGCCTGCAGATCGGCGCGCGGAGTGCCGAGGACACTCGTCAACGCCGTGAGGAACGAGTTCGCCGAGACCGGCGCGAGCTCACCCGTGGTGGCCTGCTCGTGCAGCCCCTCGATCGCCGCGCGGGGATCGTCACCGAGGGAGCAGTCGAGGGCGGTGCACTGCCGGGCGAAGGCATCGACGGCGGCCTCCGCGCCGCGGGCCTGCGACTCGGCCATGAGCTCGGCGTCGGCCGTGGCCGCGGCGGGGGAGTCGAGGACGAGACGACCGACCGCGCCCGGATAGGCGGCGGCGTAGGCGAGCGCGACCGTCGCACCGTTCCCCACGCCCAGGAGGCCGATCCGGTCCACTCCCCATGCCTGGCGGAGGCGTTCGATGTCGTCGGCGGCGTGCGACGCGCCGAACATCAGCTGCTGCGGCTGCAGGTAGTCGGTGCACGAGACGGTCGCCTGACGGCCCAGATCGGCGACACGTTCGGGTGCATCGCCGGTGCGGCCGAATTGCCCGAGATCGCCGAGGCCGCGACGATCCGCGGGAAAGATGCAGTCGATCGCGAGCGAGTTGCCGATTCCGCGCCGATCCACCGCGACGATCGGACGCATCGCCAGTGCACCGGACATCGGACCGGTCGCCATCCCGGTCAGTGCACGCGTCGATGCGATGTCGGCGCCGGTCGTGAGAACCAGCGGCGCCACGTCGGTGGGGGTGTCGGGCAGTCGTGCGCGCATGACGGCCAGGGGGAAGGTGCCGGTGACGGTGCCGGCCGCATCGATCGGGGCGACGACCTCCGCGCACTCGAGAACGAGGCCCTGGGGACCGGGAGGTGCGTCGAACGAGGAGAGCGTCTCGTCCGTGCAGTTCCGCCACGTCGGTTCGGCCGACGGCACCGGAAGTTCGGGTACCGCGGTCTCGTCCTGCGGGGTCCTGTCGACGGCGACACCGGGATCGTCGCGCACCACGGCGACGTCGGGACGTATCGACGGTCCTGCTCCGCACGCGGTCGACGCCGCGGCAACCGTGATCAACATCGCGGCGATCACTCCCGATCTGCGCATGCGCACAGCCTGCCAGGTTCACCGACGGAGGCGTGCAACCGGTGGTGGAGCAGCCGATCGGAAGTGTCCTCCCGGAGCGTGACGCCGAGGTGAACGCCGTGTGAAGTAGGTCGCATTCCGGATTCGAGTGCGGATCCGAGCATGGTGCGGTCGTACCCTGGGCTAATGCACGAACGTCTCGTCGACCGCAATCCGGTGGTGCCTGCTGACCAGTTGGTGGCGCAGATGGTGCCCCCCGCGATGTTCGACGAGGTGAGCTTCGAGTCGTACATCCCGGATCCGAACGAGCCGAGCCAGGCGGCCGCGGTGAAGACCGCTGCGGAGTTCGTCAGCAAGATCGGGAAGATCCGCGGTGGCAAGCGCGGCCTGTTCGGCCGCCGCTCCCAGCCGCAGGGTGCCGGCCTCTACCTCGACGGCGGCTTCGGCGTGGGCAAGACCCACCTGCTCGCCTCGATCTTCCACAGCGCACCCTCTCCCAAGGCCTTCGGCACGTTCGTCGAGCTCACCCACGTCGTCGGCGCCCTCGGGTTCAACAAGGCCGTCGAGGAGCTGTCTAGCCACAGCGTGCTGTGCATCGACGAGTTCGAACTCGACGATCCGGGCGACACCATGCTCGTCTCGCGCCTGCTGACCGAACTGTCGGCCCGCGGTGTCTCGATCGTCGCGACCTCCAACACGCTCCCCGGCCAGCTGGGTGAGGGACGGTTCGCGGCACAGGACTTCCTGCGCGAGATCAAGAAACTCGCGTCGATCTTCGAGACCATCCGCGTCGACGGCCCCGACTACCGTCACCGCGACCTGCCGCCCGCACCCGATCCGGTCGACTCGGCCGAGCTCACCGAGCGCGCCGAGGCGATCCCGGGTGCCACGCTCGACGACTTCGACGAGCTGTGCGCGCACCTGAGCACGTTGCACCCCTCGCGGTACGGCAAGCTCGTCGAAGGTGTGCCCGCCGTCTTCCTCGAGGGTGTGCATCCGGCGAAGGACCAGTCGGTGGCCCTGCGTCTGGTGGTCCTCGCCGACCGCATGTACGACGCGAGCATTCCCGTGACGGTCTCCGGCGCCAAGCTCGACGAGATCTTCACGCCCGAGATGCTCGCGGGTGGCTACCGCAAGAAGTACCTGCGTGCGACGTCCCGCCTCCTGGCGTTGTCCCGCTTCGAGGTCGCCGCGGGCTGAGCGGATACCCGGCGCTCATCCGCGCCGGGTCGTTCACACCGCATCACCGGATCACTGCCGGCATTCCGTTCAGAGGGTGCGCTGCATGACGAAATCGTCGTGTGTCTGCGCGCCCACGACGAACGTGCGCGTGCCCACCACCTCGAAGCCCTGCTTCTCGTAGAAGCGCCGGGCGCGGGTGTTCTCCTGATTGACACCGAGCCACAGGCCCGCCCGCCCGAGCGCGCGGGCCCGCGCGACGATCGCGTCCATGAGCGCTGCGGACACCCCCGACCCGTGATGGCCCGGCATCACGTACAGCTTGCTGATCTCGATCGCCGGCCGCGCCGTGATCATCGCGTCGATCGCCGGATCCTCGGGCGCGGCGTCCACTGCCATCAGGTAACCGACGATCTCCTCACCTGCGCGTGCCTCGAGAACGATGCGTTCGGGGGAGGACAGGTATTCGGCGAACTTCTCCGCGCTGAGGGTGCGCTCGATGAAGTCGGCGATGTCGTCCTCGGCGGCGTCCGGAGGGCAGGCGAGCGGGAAGGTCGCGGCGGCGACCTGGGCGATCGCCTCGGCATCCCAGATGCCCGCCTCGTCGACGGAGACCGCTTCTTCGAGTGGTGGCATGGACATGCACACCAGTGAAGCACTCGGACGGGATGATCCGGCAGGAGCCCCGGCGTGTCGATGCGAGACGGAGACACGAGCCCGGACACGAGGCGAAGAAGGGCCGGATATGGCTGAACCCCAGCCTTGGATGGGGGGTCATGGCTGGGGTTCGACACCATCGGGGGGATGGCAACATCCACGCTACATGAGGGATACCTCAGGTTCCAGCCGCAGTGGTCACGGTTCCGTCACACGGTCCCGTGCATACGACTTGCACGAAATGTCGGTGCGTTGTACCGTCGCGGCTATGAAGCGCGTACTCGTAGTTCACCGCCGTAGCGGGGTCTGATTCGGACCGACCCCTCGCTGCGGGTCGTTGAGCTACGCGTCGGTCCTTCCTTCTCGTGGAAGACCACTACGAACGATGAACGCCTTCACCTCCTTCTCCGGTTTCGCTCCGATGTTCCCCTTCGGCACCCCTGATGCCGATCCGTTCTTCGCCCGCTACGGGCGCGCACTTCCTCGGGGATTGCGCGAGGAAGCCTCCGGCATGAGCTGGACGGAATTCGAATCCACCTACGGTGCCCAGCACGGTCC
Organism: Rhodococcus sp. PD04; assembly: GCF_035918275.1. Classification (NCBI taxonomy): domain Bacteria; kingdom Bacillati; phylum Actinomycetota; class Actinomycetes; order Mycobacteriales; family Nocardiaceae; genus Rhodococcus; species Rhodococcus sp. PD04. The sequence goes on from NZ_CP142143.1 coordinate 2,272,731, forward strand.
GGTCCGCCTCGGCGGCTGGACTGCGACGACCCTCGGTGCGGGACGCAGCGCCTTCGAGGCGACGATCGCGATCGGCGACACCATCCATACCGCATCCGCCACGACCTGCGGGCCGATCGCCGCGATGACCGCGATGCTGTACGACCTCGGACTGAACATCGAGATCCTGTCGTTCCATCGCCACGACCTCGGTGGGATGTCCGCGACCTTCCTGCTGTGCCGCTCCGGCGAGCGCACGGCCTGGGTCATGGGCACCGGCGAGACCGGCACCGAGTCGTCGCTGCGGGCGATGATCGCGGGGATCAACAAGCTCGGCGCGTGACGCGCCGGTCCGGTGCGGGGGAGTACCTCCGCACCGGATCGCTGTCGGATTCCTCACCGGATGGCTCGGACGTCGACCCACTCCACGAACGAATGAAGGCCCCCTTCGAAATTCGAAGGGGGCCTTCATCTTCTGTGCGCGATACTGGGATTGAACCAGTGACCTCTTCCGTGTCAGGGAAGCGCTCTCCCGCTGAGCTAATCGCGCCGGCATGGTGATCGCCGGAGTGGAGCGGATGACGGGATTCGAACCCGCGACCCTCACCTTGGCAAGGTGATGCGCTACCAGCTGCGCTACATCCGCATGTGCACGTTGTTTCGGTGAACCGGTCCGACCCACGTGCTGGTCGAACCTGGTGCGCGATACTGGGATTGAACCAGTGACCTCTTCCGTGTCAGGGAAGCGCTCTCCCGCTGAGCTAATCGCGCGAGGTGGAGACGGGAATCGAACCCGTGTGCACGGCTTTGCAGGCCGTTGCCTCACCACTCGGCCACTCCACCGTAAAAGGTCGAGTCCAACCTCTCGAGCGGATGACGGGATTCGAACCCGCGACCCTCACCTTGGCAAGGTGATGCGCTACCAGCTGCGCTACATCCGCATTCGCACCGTTCGGCGTCTTGCTCTCCGTGGTGCGGTTCAAAACAGTAGCCGAGCATCTACGGAACACACAAATCCGCAGGTCAACGGAAGAAAACGGCAGATTTCGCGAAGGTGACGGGTCGATGACCCCCGCGGGAGGCGCCGAATCGGGTTGCCGAATCGGGCTTCGGGGGTCGATCTCGTGTCGCTCCCGCCGGCGGTTGCACCTTCCGGGGCCTCCGGGACGAAGAGATCGTCCGAGGCTCCGGCTTCGAGGTGCCGGCTCCGGATGCCGAGTCCTGGGTCCGACTCCTGTCCCTCGCGTACGCGCGCGTGCAGCGCGGGGACGCGCCGCACGGAACAGCGCATCGAAACGCTGTCACCAGGCGATTCGTGTTCATGGCGGGAGCGTGTTAGTGTTCCATCTCGTTCGAGCCGCTGTGAAGCGGCCCGGTCCCGTGGCTCAGTGGAAGAGCGTCCCGTTCACACCGGGGAGGTCGCTGGTTCGATCCCAGCCGGGACCACCGAGATCGACAGTGACGAAAGGCACCCCCGCAGGGGTGCCTTTTTTCGTACCTTGATGAAATCGTTGAGCATGCGTGGCGCCCGGTCGGGCGGGTCGCCCGCGAGCGCTTGTTTCCTTCGAACCGCAACGGCCCCATCGGGCTCGACCACGCGTGTCGTGTGGGCACAGCTGTGGTGCTTGTGGCCGAAGTGCGCATAGTGATGGCAGGATCGTGGTCGTCGAGGAGGACACGTCCGGATGAGCGTTGCGGACAGCGAATGGCCGGTCGTGGGGGCGACCGGAGCGAGATTCGGATCCGGTCGGTCCCGTCGACGTCGGCGGCCGGCGGATCACGCCGTGCCGGTACGGAATCACCGCGAGCCGGGCCCCGTCGTGGACGAGGTCACGGCAGCCGAGGTGTACCGGCCCGCAGCGCAACCGGTCGACACAGCGCAACCGGTCGACAGAGCGCAGTCGGTCGGAGCAGCGCAGGCGGCCGGCCGGAATGCGGGCACCGGGACCAGTGTGGGAATCGAGGACATGAACCAGCCAGAGACGTCGTCGTTCGTGCGCCCGTTCGTACGGAGCGGGGGACGCACCCGAGCCGAGGTGGAGTTGCCTCTCGAAGTGCTCGTGTCGGCCGTCCCCTCCGCGATGGGCAGTGAGTCCGGTCCGGCGATGGACGAGCATCGCCTCGTGCTGGCGTTGTGCGCCCAGCCGAGATCGATCATGGAGATCGCGGCCCTCGCGCAGATCCCGCTCGGTGTCGCCCGCGTGCTCGTCGGCGATCTCGCGGCGACCGGCGAGATCACCGTGCACCGCACCGCCGACAAGGTGGGACCGAACGTCGAACTGCTCGAACGGGTACTGACGGGTCTCAACCACCTCTGAGGACTTCACGGCTCCCTGTGTTCGCGGTCCGCGCGGATGTCGATAGCATGAGGAAGTTGCCGTGTGCTCGCGGTCGTCGACCGCAGCACGTGCCCGGCGACGACCACGTATCAGGCATCGAGCCGAGGAGTCCGTCACAGTGACCACGCCCGCATCCGCGAAACCAGCCACGATCGTCCGGGTGCCCGCGGGGACCACTGCGGGCGCGGCGGTCCGTGACGCGGGTCTGCCCACCAAGGGACCCGAGACGATCGTGGTCGTCCGCGACTCCGAAGGCGCGCTGCGCGACCTGTCCTGGACGCCCGAAGCGGACGTCGAGGTCGAGGCCGTCGGCGCCGACACCGACGACGGCCGCAGCGTCATCCGCCACTCGGCCGCCCACGTGCTCGCGCAGGCCGTGCAGCAGGAGTTCCCGGAGGCCAAGCTCGGCATCGGCCCGCCGATCCGCGACGGCTTCTACTACGACTTCCAGGTCGAGCGTCCCTTCACGCCCGAGGATCTCGCGAAGCTCGAGAAGCGGATGAAGAAGATCGTCAAGGACGCCCAGCGCTTCTCGCGTCGCGTCGTCGACAGCCTCGAGGACGCCCGCGAGGAACTGAAGGACGAGCCGTTCAAGCTCGAACTCATCGACGACAAGTCCGGCATCGACGACCCCGAGGTGATGGAGGTCGGCGGCAAGGAACTGACCATCTACGACAACCTCAACCCGCGCACGGGTGAGCTCGTCTGGAAGGACCTGTGCCGCGGCCCGCACGTGCCCACCACCAAGTTCATCCCGGCCTTCAAGCTCACGCGCAGCTCCGCGGCCTATTGGCGCGGCGACCAGGACAACGCCGGCCTGCAGCGCATCTACGGCACGGCCTGGGAGTCCACCGAGGCGCTCGACGCGCACCTCGAACTCCTCGCCGAGGCCGAACGCCGCGACCACCGCAAGCTCGGCAACGAGCTCGACCTGTTCTCGTTCCCCGACGAGCTCGGTTCGGGTCTGCCCGTCTTCCATCCCAAGGGCGGCATCATCCGCCAGGAGATGGAGAACTACTCGCGCCAGCGGCACGTCGAGGCCGGCTACGAGTTCGTGTACTCGCCGCACATCACCAAGGGCCAGCTGTACGAGGTGTCCGGTCACCTCGACTGGTACCGCGACGGCATGTTCCCGGCGATGCACATCGACGAGGAGCTCAACGAGGACGGCACCGTCCGCAAGCCGGGCCAGGACTACTACCTCAAGCCCATGAACTGCCCGATGCACGACCTGATCTTCCGGTCGCGCGGGCGCTCCTACCGCGAACTGCCGCTGCGCATGTTCGAGTTCGGTTCGGTCTACCGCTACGAGAAGTCCGGTGTCGTCCACGGCCTGACCCGCGTGCGCGGCATGACGCAGGACGACGCACACATCTTCTGCACCCCGGAGCAGATGCGCGACGAGCTCACCAGCGTCCTGAACTTCATCCTCGACCTGCTCAAGGATTACGGGCTCGACGACTACTACCTCGAACTGTCGACGAAGAACCCCAAGAAGTTCGTCGGCAGCGACGAACTGTGGGACGTCGCGACCGAGACGCTGCGCGAGGTCGGTGAGGCCTCCGGCCTGAACCTCGTGCCCGACCCGGGCGGAGCCGCCTTCTACGGCCCGAAGATCTCCGTGCAGGTCAAGGACGCGCTCGGCCGCAGCTGGCAGATGTCGACGATCCAGCTCGACTTCAACCTGCCCGAACGCTTCGAGCTCGAGTACACCGGCGCCGACGGTGCCAAGCACCGCCCCGTCATGATCCACCGCGCACTGTTCGGTTCCATCGAGCGGTTCTTCGGTGTGCTCACCGAGCACTACGCCGGTGCCTTCCCCGCGTGGCTCTCGCCCGTTCAGGTCGTGGGCATCCCCGTGGCCGCCGACTTCGAGGGTCACCTGTTCGACGTCGTCGGAAAGCTGAAGGCGCAGGGGATCCGCGCCGAGGTCGACGTCTCCGACGACCGCATGCAGAAGAAGATCCGCACACACACCACGCAGAAGGTGCCGTTCATGCTGCTCGCCGGAGAGCGCGACGTCGCGGCCGGCGCGGTCAGCTTCCGCTTCCGCGACGGCACGCAGGTCAACGGCGTGCCCGTCGACGAGGCCGTGCGGATCGTCACCGAATGGGTCCGCCGCCGCGAGAACGCCTCGCCCACCGCCGAACTCGTCGGCTCCGGTGGGGAAGGCAGCCCGTCGTGACGGGCGACCGCACCCCGGGGCCCGCCGACATCCCAGCGACGGAGGACAGTCCCGCCTCGATGGTCGATCGCGGCGTGGGAGAGTCCGACCACCTGCAGCGCCTGTGGTCGCCCCACCGGATGTCGTACATCACCGAGTCCCCGCGGGGTCGCGACGAGCCGTACGAGCCCTTCACCGACATCCCGAAGATGTCCGACGAGGAGGGCCTGGTCGTCGCACGCGGCGAACTGGTGTACGCGGTGCTCAACCTGTACCCGTACAACCCGGGACATCTGATGATCGTGCCGTATCGCCGGGTGGCGAACCTCGAGGATCTGACGCCCGAGGAGAGCGCGGAGCTCATGCAGTTCGCGCAGCGCGCGCTCCGCGTCATCAAGCGCGTCTCGCGGCCGCACGGCTTCAACGTCGGCCTCAACCTCGGTGCCGCGGCGGGAGGCTCGCTGGCCGAGCATCTCCACCTGCACGTCGTCCCGCGCTGGGGCGGCGACGCCAACTTCATCACCGTCCTCGGTGGGTCGAAGGTGATGGTGCAGCTGCTGCGCGACACCCGTGCACTGCTCGCCTCGGCATGGGACGAGTGACAGCCCTCCCCGAGTCGTCGCGATCGCAGCGCACGGCCGTGGTGCCGTTCGCATGCCGATCCACCGCGGGCCGACCGCGCATTTCCGGCTCCACTCGTGGCAGGATCGGATTCCGGACACAACGGTCGGACAGGAAGACAGGGGTCGCGGGATGCTGAGCTTCTTCGGGCGTGCGTCGGTGTCGAAGGTCACCGCGCCGCTCGGCAAGGCGCTGATCCGTACCGGCCTGACTCCGGACGCCGTCACGCTCATCGGCACCGTCGCCACGATCGCCGCCGCCGTGACCCTGTTCCCCATGGGACACCTGTTCTGGGGAACGATGGTCATCTGGCTGTTCGTCATGTTCGACATGCTGGACGGCGCCATGGCCCGGGCCCGTGGGGGCGGAACGCGCTTCGGAGCGGTACTCGACGCGACCTGCGACCGGGTCGCCGACGGTGCGATCTTCGGTGGTCTCGCGTGGTGGGCCGTCTACCACGAGCAGAGCCGCCCGTTGTTCGTCGCCACCCTCGTCTGCCTCGTGACGTCGCAGGTCATCTCGTATGCGAAGGCGCGGGCCGAGGCGAGCGGTCTGTCCGCCGATGGCGGCCTGATCGAGCGACCCGACCGGCTCGTGATCGTGCTCGTGGGCGCCGGTCTCACCGGCCTCGGGCTCGACTGGGCGATCCACATCGCGATGTGGCTGCTCGTCGTCGGATCGGTGATCACGGTCTTCCAGCGGGTTCTCGCCGTCCGCAACTCCGCGGGTGCGCGCGAACTGCTTCCCATCACGCCCCCGGCCGGCGGGACGACGGAGACCCGGGACGACGGGGGAGCGCAGTGAGTGTCGGCGAGAAGGCGTCCGATCTCGCGTACGCGGGTGGCTGGCGCCTGGTCCGGGCACTGCCCGACGGCGTCGCGCGACGGTTGTTCGACGCCGGCGCCGACTATGCGGCGCGCCGTGGCGGCGGACCGCAGCAACTGCGCCGCAACCTCGCGCGGGTGCTCGGGGTGCAGCCGGACGAGGTGCCCGACGATCTGATCCGCCGGTCGGTCCGGTCCTACGCGCGCTACTGGCGCGAGGCGTTCCGCCTGCCGTCGATGGATCTCGACGCGACCGCGAAGTCGATCGATTCGTCCATCGAGGGCCGTGAGCACATCGAGGCGGCGCTCGCCGCCGGTCGCGGCGCGATCCTGGCGCTGCCCCACAGTGGGAACTGGGATCTCGCCGGCGTGTGGTGCGTCCGCTACTTCGGCGGATTGACCACGGTCGCCGAGCGCCTGCGTCCCGAGTCCCTCTACCGCCGTTTCGTGGACTACCGCGAGGGTCTCGGTTTCGAGATCTTCCCCTCGAGCGGCGGGGAGACGCCTCCGTTCGGGGAGCTGGCCGCGCGGTTGCGCGACAACCGGATCGTGTGCCTGCTCGGCGAACGCGACCTCGCTCGCAAGGGAGTCCCGGTCACCTTCTTCGGCGAACCGACCCGCATGCCCGCCGGACCGGCGAAACTGGCCATCGACACCGGTGCGGCACTGTTGCCGGTGCACTGCTGGTTCACCGAGGACGGCTGGGGGTTCCGTGTGGATCCGGAGCTCGACGTGAGCGTCGGGATCGACGCTGCCACACAGGCCCTCGCCGACCGGTTCGCCGCCAACATCGCCGCCCACCCCGAGGACTGGCACATGCTGCAACCGTTGTGGCTCGACGACCTGTCGGAGGCCCGCCGCGCCCGGATGGAGGCGTAGGTGAGGATCGGGATGGTCTGCCCGTACTCCTTCGACGTTCCCGGTGGAGTACAGGCACACGTCGTGGATCTCGCGGAGGTCCTCATCGGCCGCGGGCACGAGGTGAGCGTGCTCGCTCCCGCGTCGGAGACGACGCCCCTGCCGGACTTCGTCGTCTCCGCAGGTCGCGCCGTCGCCATTCCGTACAACGGATCGGTCGCGCGCCTGAGTTTCGGTCCCGTCTCCTACGCGCGGGTCCGCCGCTGGATCAACGACAACGACTTCGACGTCCTCCACATCCACGAACCGAACGCGCCGAGCCTGTCGATGCTCGCGCTCAAGGTGGCGGAAGGGCCGATCGTTGCGACCTTCCACACGTCGACGACGAAATCGCTGGTGCTCAGCACCTTCCAAGGTGTCCTGCAGCCCTATCTCGAGAAGATCAGCGGCCGGATCGCGGTGTCCGAGCCGGCCCGGCGCTGGCAGGTCACCTCTCTCGGCGCCGACGCGGTCGAGATCCCCAACGGTGTCGACGTGCCGTTCTTCCGGCACGCCCCGCTGCTGCCGGGCTACCCGCGACCGGGCCGCACGGTGCTGTTCCTCGGCCGGTACGACGAATCCCGCAAGGGCATGGATGTCCTGCTCGGAGCGTTGCCGGCTCTCGTCGCCCGGCATCCCGACATCGAGATCCTCGTGGTGGGGCGCGGCGACGAGGAGCGGTTGCGGAAGGAGGCGGGGCGCTACTTCCGGCACCTGCGCCTGCTCGGGCAGGTCGACGACGACGAGAAGGCGTCCGCGATGCGCAGCGCCGACGTGTACTGCGCGCCGAACCTCGGTGGTGAGAGTTTCGGCATCGTGCTCGTCGAGGCCATGGCGGCGGGGACGGCGGTCGTCGCCTCCCAACTCGACGCCTTCCGCCGTGTGTTGCGCGACGGACAGGCCGGTGTCCTCGTCCCGGTCGGCGATGCCGACGCGCTCGCACGCGGCATCCTCGAGGTCCTCGACGACGACGACCGCCGGCAGGCGCTGGTCGACTTCGGATCCACGGTGGTCGAGGCGTACGACTGGCCGGTGGTCGCTGATCAGATCCTGCGGGTCTACGAGACCGTCACCGTCGGTGCCGGCCCGGTGCGGGAGGTCCGGTCGTGACCGTCAGCGCGGTGACGATCCTCGTCCTGTCGCTGGTCGCCGCCGTGGTCGTGGCGATCGGTGTGTGGGCCTATTCCACCGCCAACCGGCTCGACCGTCTCCACGTGCGCTCGGATCTGTCCTGGCAGGCACTCGATGCGGCCCTGGCGCGCCGCGCGGTGGTCGTGCGGAGCATCGCCGCGTCGATCCCCGTCCCGGAGGGACGCGCACTCGCCCAGCTCGCCGACACCGCCGAGCGGGCCGACCGCGACCGGCGCGAGGAGGCCGAGAACGCGTTGTCGGCTGCCCTGGCACGGCTCGAGACCGGCCGGCTGCGGCCCCAGCTCGTGGCCGAACTCGCCGATGCGGAGGCACGCGTGCTCATCGCCCGCCGCTTCCACAACGACGCGGTACGCGACACCCTGGCGCTGCGCACCCGACGACCGGTCCGCTGGCTGCACCTCGGGGGAACCGCGCCGCTGCCCACCTACTTCGAGATCGCCGAGCGGGCGGGTGCAGTCGCCACCGCGTCTCCGGCCGTTCCCGGCACGGCTCCTTCTCCGAGCGCGACCCCTGCCTCCGGCACTGCCACTGCTCCCGCTGCGCGCACCACCCCCGTGCCGGATCGGGCACGCACGTCGGCCCGCGTCGTGCTGCTCGACGAGGACGGCCGGGTCCTGCTGCTGCGCGGACACGACCCGGCGGTGCCCGAGCGGCACTTCTGGTTCACGATCGGCGGCGCCGTCGAACCCGGCGAGGACCTCGCGTCGGCCGCGCTCCGCGAGCTCGCCGAGGAGACCGGCCTGCGGGTCGAGCGCGACATCCTGTGTGGGCCGATGTGGCGGCGCGTGGCCGTCTTCCCGTTCAACGGCGAGGTCCTGCACTCGGAGGAGCTGTTCTTCGCGGTGCGGGTGCCGTCCTTCGAACCCGCAGCGGACGGCTTCACCGATCTCGAGCGGAGCATGCGCCTCGAACACCGCTGGTTCGACGACGACGAACTGCAGACGCTCGTGCAGTCCGGGAACCCGGTCTACCCGCACGATCTGCCCGAGCTGCTCGACGAGGCGCGGCAGGTCGCGATGCGGCGGCTCGAGCCGGAGATCCGCGCGATCCACTGAGCCCGAGCCGCTCCTCACACGAGCGTCGACCGGAACGACCAGGCGTCCTGCAGCCGGGCGTAGAGCCTGCCCGTGGCGACCAGCTCGTCGTGCGTGCCGTCCTCGACGATCCGGCCCCGGTCGAACACCAGGATTCGATCGGTGACCCGCGCACTGTGCAGGCGGTGGGCGATCGTCACCGTGGTGCGTCCCCGTCCGATCGATGTCAGCGCCCTTTGCAGGCGCACGTCGGTTCCGGCATCGACACCGCTGGTGGCCTCGTCGAGGACCAGCAGGTCGGGGTCGACGAGCGCGGTGCGTGCCAGCGCGACGAGCTGGCGTTCGCCGACCGACAGCGCCTCACCGCGCTGGCCGGTGCGGGTGTCGAGGCCGTGCGGCAGGTCGCGGGCCCAGTCGTCGAGCCCCAGCTCGGCAAGGATCGCTTCGACGTCGTGCCGGTCGGCTCCCGGACGGGCGACGGCGATGTTCTCGAGGACGCTGCGATCGAACAGGAAGGGATCCTGGGGGACCACGGCGACACGCCGGGCGAGCGACTCGTCGCCGATGCTCGCGACGTCGACACCGGCGAAGCGGACGGTACCGGTCGTGGGGTGCAGTTGCCGGGTGAGCAGCTTGGCGAAGGTGCTCTTGCCCGAACCGGTCTCGCCCACCACCGCGACCTGCTGCCCGGCACCGATCCGCAGGTCCAGCCCGCTCAGGACCGGGCGTCCGGGGACGTAGCCCACCTCGACGGTGTCGATGTCGACGTCGAACATCCCGGGTCGCAGCGGCGTCGCGATCTCCTGTGCGACCGCGTCGGTCTCCAGGTCGAGGATCGCGAGCACCCGGCGCAGTCCCGCCTCCGAGTTCTTGGCGTCGGCGAGCGTGTTGACGGCGAACTGCAGGGGACGGACGAAGAACGTCACGAGGAAGACGAAGGCGACCACCGTCCCCACGGTGATCGACGAACCCACACCGGAGGTGCCGAGGCCGAGCACGACCCCGCCGCACATCACCGCGATCGTGATGAGTGTGTCGATGCTCTGGCCGACGGAGAACGAGGCGCTCATCGGCAGCAGCGTGCGGACCTGTGCGTCCGCCGTCGCATCGATCCGCGAATGCAACCGGGTCCGGACCCGCTCGACGGCGCCGGCGGCCCGGATCGTGTCGATCCCGGTGAGGGTCTCCGCGAACGCCGCGTACAGCTGCCCGATCCGCGAGCGCACCACGTCGAACCGGCCCGCGATGATCCGCTGCACGTAGCGGCCGACGAGCGGCACGACGCACGCGACCAGCGCCGCCAGGATCGCCAGCGGCCACGAGTACACCGCCATGACGACGAACGCGATCGTCATCTGGGTCAGGTTCTGGACGAGGGTCATGCCGCCACCCTGGGCGAACACCGTCACCGCATCGAGGTCGTCGGTGCTCCGCGCGACGAAGCCGCCCTGCGCGCCGGATTCCAGACGGGTGGGAGGCAGCCGCAGGGTGTGGTCGAGCACCCGGATCCGCAGGGCGGACACGACGTCCTCGACGGTCGAGATCAGACGACGGTTCATCAGCGACGAGCCGACGCCCGCGACCAGCACGGCCGCCATTCCCAGGAGCGCGCACCGGACGACGATCCGGGTGCGCTCCTCGGAGGTGACCGCGGTGAGCAGACCGTGATCGATCGTGTACTGCACCACGACGGGAACGACGATGCGTCCCACCGCCGCGAACGCGGCGAACGCCAGGGTGGCGGCCAGTCCGGTCCGCACCGACGGGACGAGCCGGGCGACGCGGCGGAGCAACGCGACGGTGCCGAGTCGTTCGGTGTCGGTCCTTTCGGCGTCCGGTTGTGGGGATGCGGTGGGGGACACGGTCATCGGGTCGCCCCCTCGAGTTCGGCCGTGCGTGCATTGTCGTCGTAGGCCGTCACCAGATCGCGGTAGGCGGGCACCGATGCCGCGAGACCGGCGTGAGTGCCGGTCGCGACCACCCGGCCCTGATCGACGAAGACCACCTCGTCGGCGAGTGAGATCATCGCCGGACGGTGTGCGACGACGAGGATCGTGGTCTCCGATCGTCCCTGCGAGAACTCCGCCCGCAGGTTGTCGACGACGGCACGCTCCACGGCGGGATCGAGCGCGGACGTGGCGTCGTCGAGGACGAGCACACGGGGTCGCCGCACGAGTGCCCGAGCGAGGGCGATGCGCTGACGCTGGCCGCCGGACAACCGCGCGTGACCGTCGCCGATCACGGTGTCGAGACCGTCCGGCAGTTCGTCGACGAAGCCGGCCTCGGCGAGCGCGAGCGCGCGACGGACCGCTGCCTCGTCGATCCCGTCGTCCCACAGGGTGAGGTTGTCGCGCACGGATCCGGCGAAGACGAACGGGGTCTGGGTGACGAGAGCGACGTGTCGTGCCGTGTGACCGGGTGGTGTCGTGGCCAGGTCGACGTCGTCGAGGGTCACGGTGCCCGAGGTGGGCGGGAACAGACGAGTGAGCAGCGCGACGAGGGTGGACTTGCCGGAACCGTTGCGCCCGACGAGCGCCACGATGCGTCCCGGGCGCAGATCCAGGTCGACCGAGTCGACAGCGGGCCGGTCGGCGTCGGCGAAGCGGTAGGAGACGGCATCGGCGCGCAGACGGGCCGGAGCTACCGAGTGGGGGACGGAGGCCGAGCCGGACGGCTCCGATTCGGACTCGGCCAGGACCGCCTCGACGCGGCGGCGACCGACCACACCGGCCGGCAGGACGGCGAGGAAGCGGCCGATGACACCGAGCGGTATCGCCATGGTGAGCAGCAGGTAGACGACCGAGACCAGAGCGCCGATGGTCACCGCACCGGCCTCGATCCGCACCACGCCCACGAGCAGGACCACGAGGACCGCGAACGACGGGGTCAGTTCGATGAGCGGGTCGAAGATCGCCCCGACACGACCCGCGGACCGATTGGCCCTCGCGAGTTCGTGTGCGGCGCCGGCGAATCGCCGCGTCTCGTCGTCGGTCGCTCCGAGCGTGCGGATGACCTGGGCGCCGGCGATCGCCTCGTGCGCGAGCGCGGCGACCTCGGCGCGGCGCGACTGCACCTGCCGGGCGCGCGGCGACAGGACCCGTTGGTAGACCACGTTCGTCGCGATGAGCGCGGGGATGAGCACGGCCGCGATCACACCGAGCCGGGTGTCCGTGCGGAAGACCTGGACGAGCACCGCCAGGAGCATGCCGGTCATGCCGACCGCGAACGGGAAGTGCTGCATCGGGGCGTGGGCGGAGTCGGCGTCGGAGACGGCATGGGCGAGCAGGCGACCGGTGGGATGACCTCGGTGCCAGCGCGATCCGGAATCGAGATAGTGATCGGCCAGGCGCGTGCGCGTGCGGGCCAGTCCGCGGAACTGGACGGTGCCTCCCGCGAACGTGCGGGTCACGATGCTCAGGACGCGCAACAGGGCGACGCCGATCAACGCGAGGGCCGTTGCCACAGCGACGCCGGTGGACAGCTCGCCGCGTTCGAAGCTCCCGAGGACGAGATCGTCGGTGGCCGAGCCGATCACGTCGGCGAACAGCACCGTGCACAGGCCGTTGGCGATGCTCGCGCCGATCGCGACCGCCGCGGGGACGGGGAATCGGCGACAGTCCTCGACCATCATCGCGATCCCTGCCCGGAAGGTGGCTCCGCGGAGCGGTTCACGAGCAACAGGGCGGTTCGGTGCCACGGGCATCCCAGCCTTTCTTCGGTTCCCGGACATCCGCGTGAACCCTCGAGGTGAAACGGCGGAGTGCGCCCACGGCCGTGGGCGCACATCCCTCCCATCATGAGCATCGGCAACGATCCGGGCGACGGTTCGAGTCGGCGTGATCGAAACCTCCGGAGCCCGGCCGGGGGGAGTGGACCGGCAGTGTGCAGTCCAGTTGTTGTCAACTGGCTATGGGGGTGGCTCGGATACGGCCCTAGGCTGGGGTCCGCTGCCCGTCGCCCGTGCGCCGGCAGTATTCGCCGATCCGTCCACCGAGGAGGAATCCCCATCGTGACCAGCCCCGATACCGCCCCCGTCACCGGCACCGCCCGCGTCAAGCGCGGCATGGCCGAGATGCTCAAGGGCGGGGTGATCATGGACGTGGTGACCCCCGAGCAGGCGAAGATCGCCGAGGACGCCGGCGCGGTGGCGGTCATGGCCCTCGAACGCGTGCCCGCCGACATCCGCGCGCAGGGCGGCGTGTCGCGCATGAGCGATCCCGACATGATCGACGGCATCATCGAGGCCGTCTCGATCCCCGTCATGGCCAAGGCGCGCATCGGCCACTTCGTCGAGGCGCAGATCCTGCAGGCCCTCGGGGTCGACTACATCGACGAGTCGGAGGTGCTCACCCCCGCCGACTACGAGAACCACATCGACAAGTTCGCGTTCACCGTGCCGTTCGTGTGCGGTGCCACGAATCTCGGTGAGGCACTGCGCCGTATCAACGAGGGTGCGGCGATGATCCGCTCGAAGGGCGAGGCCGGCACCGGCGACGTCTCGAACGCCACGACCCACATGCGCCGGATCCGCCAGGAGATCCGGCGCCTGACCTCGCTTCCCGAGGACGAGCTCTACGTCGCCGCCAAGGAATTGCAGGCCCCCTACGACCTCGTCGTCGAGGTCGCCCGCGCCGGCAAGCTGCCCGTCACCCTCTTCACCGCCGGTGGCATCGCCACCCCCGCCGACGCCGCGATGATGATGCAGCTCGGGGCCGAGGGCGTGTTCGTCGGATCCGGAATCTTCAAGTCGGGCAACCCTGCCCAGCGTGCGGCCGCGATCGTCAAGGCCACCACCTTCCACGACGATCCCGACGTGCTCGCGAAGGTCTCGCGGGGTCTCGGCGAGGCGATGGTCGGTATCAACGTCGACGAGATCCCGCAGCCGCACCGGCTCGCCGAACGCGGCTGGTGACCGCTCTACCGGGGTGCGCTCTACCGGGGTGCGTGCAGGGCGAGCAGGGCGACGTCGTCCTGCACGCCCGCTCCGAGCGTCGCGAGCGCCTCGCGGACGGCCCCGACCGCTTCCGCCGCGCTCGTCGGCTTCGACGCGCGGACGTGGTCGAGGAGCCGATCCTCCCCGTAGCGTTCACGGGTCTCGCCGGAGACGAGCGCCTCGGTCACCCCGTCGGTGTACAGCAGCAGCGTGTCGCCGGGGCGCAGCGCGAAGGTATGCTCGACGAGTCGCGGCGTGGGCAGCATCCCGATCAGCTGTCCGCCGATCGTGGGGAGATAGTCGACGTTGCCGTTGGCGCGCACGAGGAGCGGCGGCGGATGCCCACCCGAGGCGAGACGGATGTCGACCCGTCCCGTATCCGGATCGGGAGCGACCGTACCGAAGGTGAGCGTGCAGAAGGGGGCTCGCGTCTCGCTGTCGCGTTCGTCGAGCAGGGTGGTGTTGAGCGTCCTGAGCGCCGCGGACGGGAACGTCTCGTAGACCGCCGCGGCGCGCAGCGTGTAGCGGACGATCGACGTCACCGCCGCTGCGCGAGCGCCCTTTCCGCACACATCGCCGAGGAACAGCCCCCACGTGCCGGCGCGCGCGGGGAACAGGTCGTAGAAGTCGCCGCCGACCTCGTCGGGGGACGCGATGTGGTAGTACGCGTCGACCTCGAGTCCCGGTACCGCGGGCAGGCTCGGTGGAAGCAGGGTCGCCTGGAGCGTGGCGTTGATCTTGCGGAGCCGCTCACGCTCGAGTTCCGCCTCGCGACGGGCACGGAGCAGTTCTGTCTCGTAGGCGCGGCGCTCGCGCGCATCGAACAGCATCGTGCGGATCAGCGCGGGCCTGCCCTCGGCGTCCGGCTCGACCACCGAGGCGGCCAGGACCGGAAGCCGGGTCCGGTCGGCACGGACGAGTTCGAGAGCGATCCCGTTGATCTGCCCGTGCATGAGCAGGAGCGGCGCGTAATGGGTCTCGTGGTAGATACGGCCGCCCACGCTGAGCAGGTCCGAGAAGTACCGCTTGCCGACCAGTTCGTCGCTCGGGAACCCGAGCCAGTCCGTCAACGTCCGGTTCACCTCCGTGATCCGTCCGTCCGGGAGCGTCGTCAGGAATCCGCACGGCGCGTTGTCGTACAGCGCATCGCCGTGTCGGATACGGGGATCGAGGGTCCGATCGGTCGTCGCCGTCACCCCGATCGGCGCGCGAACGCCGCGATCGCGGCTGCTGTCTCTTCGGGTGCGCTGAGCTGCGGGCAGTGGCCGGTCGCGTTCAGAGTCACGAGTTCGCTCCCGGGGATCTGCTCGTGAACGAAGGCACCGACCTCGCGCGGAGCGATCGCATCGTGGGCGCACTGGGCGACGAGCGTGGGCACCGACACCGCGGCCAGATCGGAGCGATTGTCGGCGAGGAAGGTCACCCGGGCGAAGACGCGCGCCACCTCGGGATCCGTGCGGCAGAAGATCTCGGCGAGTTCGTCGCCGAGCTCCGGCCGCTCGGGATTGCCCATGATGACCGGCGCCATCGACTCGGTCCAGCCCAGATAGTTCGCTTCGAGGGATTCGAGCAGCTCGTCGATGTCGTCGGCGCTGAACCCACCTCGGTAACCGGTGGCCGGATCGTCGATGAAGCACGGGGACGGCGCGAGCAGCACGAGACCGGAGAAGACCTCCGGGGCAGCGGCCGCCGCGAGGACACCGATCGACGCGCTCACCGAGTGACCGACGAAGAGCACCGGCCCGAGATCCAGGCTCCGGCACAGGTCCACGACGTCCTCGGCGTAGGTCTCCATCCGCGAGTAGCGCTGGGAGTCCCAGGCGGTCGCATCGGAACGCCCGGAGCCGACGTGGTCGAACCGCACCACGGTGAAGTCGGGTTCGAGCAGCGGGATCACCAGTCGCCACAGGTGCTGGTCGCAGCCGAAACCGTGCGCGAGGACGACCACCGGGCCCTCTCGGTTGCCCGTGATCGTCACGCTGTTCCTGTGCACCACATCGGTGACTTGTCGCATTGCACCCCCTCCGTTCTCCCGAGGGTGTCATATTCGCTACTTGATAGCGATCCCGGTTCTCTCGCCACTTCCCGGGGACACGGCGTTCGGCACACGTCCGTGCAGCTAGCCTTCTTGCGTACGGTGCACAGAAGGAGTTCCCATGGCGAAGATCGAGCAGATCCTGGCGCTCGAACAGATCGAGAACGACATCTTCCGGGGCATAGCGACGGAGACGTTGCTGCCGAGGACGTTCGGTGGTCAGGTGGCCGGTCAGGCGCTCGTGTCGGCGGTCCGCACCGTCGATCCCGCATTCGGGGTCCACTCGCTGCACGGCTACTTCCTCCGCCCGGGGAACCCGACGATGCAGATCGTCTACCTCGTCGACCGGATCCGCGACGGCCGCTCCTTCTGCACCCGGCGCGTGACGGCCGTCCAGGACGGCAAGGCGATCTTCACCATGTCGGCGTCGTTCCACGTGCGCGACGAGGGGATCGAGCACCAGGACACGATGCCGCGGGTGCCGGCGCCGGAGGAACTGCCCGATCCGGAGACCGTGGTCGACGACGCGACCCTGCTGTGGGCGAAGAAGGAATGGGCCGAATGGGACTTCCGATTCGTTCCCCGCGACCGGATGGACTCGTCGAGCAGGATGGCCGCCCAGCAGCAGCTGTGGTTCAAGTCCCGCGAGATCCTCCCCGACGACCCGGTCTTCCACGTGTGCACGCTCGCGTACATGAGCGACATGACGTTGCTCGGCTCGGCGAGCGTCGGCCACGACGACGAACGGACGCAGGGCGCATCCCTGGACCACGCGATGTGGTTCCTGCGACCGTTCCGCGCCGACGACTGGCTGCTCTACGACCAGACGTCACCCTCCGCCGGGCTGGGGCGCGCACTGACCCAGGGGCGGATCTTCGATCGCAACGGCAACATGGTCGCGGCGGTGGTGCAGGAAGGACTCACGCGGTACCTGCGCGAGTCCTGAACGAGGGCGTCCCCGACGAGGACGTCCCCACAGAGTGCCTGCGCATCGGCGACCCCGAACGGACAGGCAGGCAACGATGACCATTTCCTCTCCCACGATCGGCGTCCTGGCACTGCAGGGCGACGTCCGCGAACACCGCAGTGCTCTCGAGGCGGCGGGTGCGCGGACGATCGCGGTGCGGCGCGAGCGCGAACTCGACGAGGTCGACGGCATCGTCCTCCCCGGCGGCGAGTCCACGACCGTCAGCCGTCTGTTGCGCGTGTTCGATCTGCTCGAGCCGTTGCGGAGCCGGTTGAAGGCGGGCCTGCCCGCCTACGGTTCGTGCGCCGGCATGATCCTGCTCGCCTCCCGGGTGCTCGACACCACCGAGGACGCCGAACACCTCGACGCCCTCGACATCGTGGTGCGCCGCAACGCGTTCGGCCGTCAGGTCGACTCGTTCGAGACCGACCTGCCGCTGACCGGCCTCGACGACGGGCCCGTGCGTGCGGTGTTCATCCGCGCACCGTGGGTGGAGGAGGTCGGGCCCGACGTCGAGGTCCTGGCCACGGTGCCGGACGGGCCGGCGGCGGGCCGGGTGGTCGCGGTGCGTCAGGGTGCCGTGATCGCGACCTCCTTCCATCCCGAGATCACCGGCGACCATCGCGTGCACCGGTTCTTCGTGGAGACCGTGCGCTCGGCCACCTGACCGCGGAGCGCGCCCGACGACCTCGACGACATGACGACACGGCCACCGTGCCGGTGGCCCACACCGGGAGCGAGTAGAATCGACGCTCCGACCTGTCGGTTGACGCCGACCACACTTCGCCGGAAGGGGCTCGAAGCGAATGAGCGGCCACTCCAAATGGGCCACCACCAAGCACAAGAAGGCGGTCATCGATGCCAAGCGCGGCAAGATGTTCGCGAAGCTCATCAAGAACATCGAGGTGGCGGCTCGGACCGGCGGTGGCGACCCGGCGGGTAACCCGACCCTGTTCGACGCCATCCAGAAGGCGAAGAAGAGCTCGGTCCCGAACGACAACATCGAGCGTGCCCGCAAGCGTGGCGGCGGTGAGGAAGCCGGCGGTGCCGACTGGCAGACCATCACCTACGAGGGCTACGGCCCCAACGGTGTCGCGCTGCTCATCGAGTGTCTGACCGACAACCGCAACCGCGCCGCCGGCGAGGTCCGCACGGCGATGACCCGCAACGGCGGCAACATGGCCGATCCGGGTTCGGTCGCCTACCTGTTCACCCGCAAGGGAGTCGTCGTGCTCGAGAAGAACGGCCGCTCCGAGGACGAGATCCTCGAGGTCGTCCTCGAAGCGGGTGCCGAGGAGATCAACGATCTCGGCGACTCCTTCGAGATCGTCTCCGAGGCGTCCGACCTGATCGCCGTGCGTACGGCTCTCGTCGACGCCGGCATCGACTACGACTCGGCCGACCCCGATTTCCGGGCGTCCGTCGAGGTGCCGGTCGACGCCGAGGGTGCACGCAAGGTCATGAAGCTGGTCGACGCGCTCGAGGACTGCGACGACGTGCAGAACGTCTACACGAACGTCGACATCTCCGACGACGTCCTCGCCGAACTCGACGCCTGAGCGACGCTCTCGTCGTACTCGTCCACGAGCGACGCTCGTCGTACTTGTCACAGCAGCCGGGGTCGCGTGTCGGTCTCCCGGCACCCGATCCCGGCCGCTATGCTCTCGAACAGGCGTTCGCAATCGTGCGAAGCGAGGTCGGGTCCGTCGAAGGCGTCGGAAACCGGCCGTATTCGGGTGTCGAGAGGTGAGTCGGGTGCGCGTGATGGGTGTCGACCCCGGTCTGACCCGCTGTGGTCTGGGGATGGTCGACACGGGACGCGGACGCGACGTGATCCCCGTCGCCGTCGGTGTCATCCGCACCTCGCCCGAACTCGACCTCGAGCACCGGCTCCTCAAGGTCTCCGACTCGGTCGAGGAGTGGATGGACCGCTACAAGCCCGACGTCGTGGCGATCGAGCGCGTGTTCTCCCAGCACAACGTACGTACCGCGATGGGCACCGCGCAGGCCGGCGGCGTCGTCGCCCTCGCCGCCGCGCGGCGCTCGATCCCGGTCATGTTCCACACGCCGAGCGAGGTGAAGGCCGCGGTCACCGGCAGTGGCACGGCCGACAAGAAGCAGGTGACCACGATGATCACCCGCATCCTCAAGCTCGACGCCGCGCCGAAGCCCGCCGACGCCGCAGACGCACTCGCACTCGCCGTCGCACACTGTTGGCGGGCCCCGCTGCTCGCCAGACTCGCGGCCGCCGAAGCTGCGGCCGCCCAGCAGAAGAAACGCTACGAGGAGCGGCTGCGCGAACAGTCGGCCGCACGGAAGGCAGGTAGCCGGTGATCGCCTCGGTACACGGCGAGGTACTCGACATAGCCCTCGACCACGTGGTGATCGAGGCGGGTGGGATCGGCTATCGGATCAACACCACACCCGCCACCCTCGCGGGTCTCCGGCGCGGCGAGCAGGCCAGGCTCGCCACCGCGATGATCGTCCGCGAGGACTCCATGACGCTGTACGGCTTCGTCGACGCGGAGGCGCGCGAACTGTTCGGCCTGCTGCAGACGGTCAGCGGCGTCGGTCCCCGGCTCGCCATGGCCACGCTCGCCGTCCTCGAACCCGATGCTCTGCGTGCGGCTCTCGCCGACGGCAACACCTCGGCCCTGACGCGGGTGCCCGGGATCGGCAAGCGTGGGGCCGAACGCATGATCGTCGAACTGCGCGACAAGGTCGCGGCCTTCGGCGCCACGGGTTCGTCGCCCGTCGCGGCCGGTGCTTCGCCGCTGCGCGACCAGATCGTCGAGGCGCTGGTGGGTCTCGGATTCACGCCGCGTCAGGCCGAGCCGGCCGCCGACAAGGTCCTCACCGAGGACCCGGGCGCCGACGTCTCGACGGCACTGCGCTCGGCGCTCAAGCTGCTGGGCAGGTCGCGGTGACCGACGAGTACCGCGAGTTCGACGCGGCAGGAGCGGACCGCGAGCGGTCGCCGGTCACGGCGGAGCATCTGCCCTCCGACAGCGACATCGAGACCAGCCTGCGCCCGACCAGCCTCGACGACTTCATCGGGCAACCGCGGGTCCGCGAGCAGCTGCAGCTCGTCCTGCGAGGAGCGAAGCTGCGCGGCGGCACTCCCGACCACATCCTCCTGTCCGGTCCGCCCGGTCTCGGCAAGACGTCGATGGCGATGATCATCGCCGCCGAACTCGGCACGTCGCTGAGATTGACCTCCGGTCCCGCGCTCGAACGCGCCGGCGATCTCGCCGCGATGCTGTCGAATCTCGCCGAGGGCGACGTGCTGTTCATCGACGAGATCCACCGCATCGCCCGACCGGCCGAGGAGATGCTGTACCTCGCGATGGAGGACTTCCGCGTCGACGTCGTGGTGGGCAAGGGCCCCGGCGCGACGTCCATCCCGCTCGAGGTCGCACCCTTCACCCTCGTCGGCGCGACCACGCGTTCCGGCGCCCTCACCGGCCCGCTCCGCGACCGGTTCGGTTTCACCGCGCACATGGACTTCTACGAGCCTCCCGAACTGCAGCGGATCCTGCACCGTTCCGCGTCGATCCTCGGGATCGATCTGCGCGACGACGCCGCCGCGGAGATCGCCGGTCGTTCCCGCGGCACGCCGCGTATCGCCAACCGGTTGCTGCGCCGCGTCCGCGACTACGCCGACGTGCGCGCCGACGGTGTCGTGACCCGGGCCGTCGCACAGGCCGCCCTCGAGGTGTACGACGTCGATCCCATCGGTCTCGATCGTCTCGACCGCGCCGTCCTCGGCGCACTCGTCCGCAGTTTCGGTGGCGGCCCGGTCGGCGTGTCGACACTCGCCGTGGCCGTGGGGGAGGAGCCCGCCACCGTCGAGGAGGTGTGCGAGCCGTTCCTGGTCCGCGCCGGCATGGTCGCCCGAACCCCGCGCGGACGTGTGGCGACGCAGGCCGCCTGGTTGCAGCTCGGTCTCACCCCACCGCCGGAGGCCGCCACCGGTGGCATCGAGGTGCGTGCGCGCGAACCCCAGCTCGAGCTGTTCGAGGACGACCCCGCGAGCACCCTCGACGACGGCATCGATCCGTCCGACCCGGACGATCCGGACGTACGGCGGTAGGACGCTCGCCCGGGGAATGGCACACTGGTCTACTGCGTCGGTCCGTGGAGGCCGATCCCGACGTCGTGGTGCCGCATGCGCCACCACGACCCGCTGGTGTCGCCCGCGTCACCACCCACCGACAACGACCGAGGACTGACTTCAACGATGGAACTGCTCTTCCCTCTCCTGATCCTGGCACTGCTCGTCCCGACCTTCCTGGGCGTGCGGCGTCAGAAGAAGGAGATGCAGAAGGTGACGGCGCTGCAGGACTCCCTGCGCATCGGCGACCGCGTGATGACCACTGCGGGTCTGCACGCCACGGTGGCCGCACTCGCCGACGACACCGTCGATCTCGAGATCGCGCCGGGTGTCGTGACGACCTGGTCGCGTCTGGTCATCCGGGAGCGCGTCGAGACTGCGACCCCGCAGGATCCGGATCTGCTCCGCAAGGACGACGATGCGAACCCGCCGGAGGGGCGTCCGACCGAGTACTGACAGTCGATCCGCGACGCACGGTTTCGGCACCGGAGTCCTCCGGTGCCGGTGCCGGTGCCGAGCGCCGCGCGACTGCACCCGACCACCACTCACTCGCATCGAGGAGACTGACAGACCGTGGCACCTTCCAACGGATCGGTGCATCCCGTGCGCGCTCTCGCCCTGTTCGGGGTGATTCTCGCCGCGTTGTATGCACTGGTCTTCTTCACCGGGGACAAGTCGCCCACCCCGAAGCTGGGCATCGACCTGCAGGGTGGCACCCGCGTCACCCTCACCGCGCGAACCCCCGACGGGAGCAGCCCGAGTCCGGACAGCCTCCGCCAGGCCCAGCAGATCATCGAGACGCGCGTCAACGGCCTCGGTGTGTCGGGTTCGGAAGTGATCGTCGAGGGCGACAACCTCGTGATCACCGTCCCGGGTGAGGACAGCGCCCAGGCCAGGACGCTGGGCCAGACCGCCCGTCTGTACATCAGGCCGGTGATCGGGGGACCGATCGACGCGAACATGACCGCCGAGGATCTCGCCGAGCAGCCCGGTTCCGGTACCCCCGAGGGCGGGCTGCCCGCAGAACCGGCCCCTGCCGAACCGGCACCCGGAGAACCCGCGCCGGCCGACCAGGCTCCGCCCGCCGACGCACCCGAACCGCAGGGACGTCCGTTCCCGGCGCAGGATCCCACCGCGCCCACCGATGCCCCGGCACCGGCCGAGACGCCCGAGGCCCCCGTCGAGGCGCCCCAGGCTCCGGCCGAGCCCACCGGAGCACCCGAGGCTCCCGAGACCACCGGAGCACCCGAGGCTCCCGAGAACGACGGCTCGCTCACGCCGCAGGAACAGGCAGCTGCCGACATCGCCGCGGCCAAGGCCACCCGTCAGAGCGAGGACCCCGCGGTGCAGCAGGCCGCGGCTCTCGCGCTCGACTGCTCCGCCGCCGACCCGCTCGCGGGCAACGACGACCCGGCACTTCCGCTCGTCGCGTGCTCCACGGACGGCACCGCGATCTACCTGCTCGGTCCGAGCATCATCGACGGTCAGCAGATCGACGACGCGACCTCCGGCTTCAACCAGCAGCAGTCGCGCTACGAGGTCAGCCTGACCTTCGACAGCGAGGGCAGCAACACCTGGGCGCAGTTCACGGCCGCGAACATCGGTCAGCAGGCCGCCTTCGTGCTCGACTCGAAGGTCGTCAGCGCCCCGGTGATCCAGGGCGCCACGCCCGCCGGCAGTGCAACCTCGATCACCGGCCAATTCACGAACACGCAGGCCGCCGAGCTCGCGAACACCCTCAAGTACGGCTCGCTGCCGCTGTCGTTCGTGGCGTCCGAAGCCGAGACCGTCTCCGCGACACTGGGTCTGGCCTCGCTCGAGGCCGGCCTGATCGCCGGTGCGGTGGGCCTGGCCCTCGTGCTGCTCTTCTGCCTCGCCTACTACCGGATGCTCGGACTGCTCACCGCACTGTCGCTCGTCCTGTCGGGCCTGGCGGTCTACGCGGTCATGGTGCTGCTCGGCAGATACATCGGGTTCACGCTCGACCTCGCCGGCGTCGCCGGTCTCATCATCGGTATCGGCATGACCGCCGACTCGTTCGTCGTGTTCTTCGAACGGATCAAGGACGAGATCCGTGAGGGGCGGAGTTTCCGCTCCGCGGTGCCGCGCGGTTGGGCCCGTGCCCGCCGGACGATCCTGTCCGGTAACGCGGTCAGCTTCATCGCCGCCGCCGTGCTCTACGTCCTGGCCGTCGGTCAGGTCCGCGGCTTCGCGTTCACCCTCGGCCTCACCACGATCCTCGACGTCGTCGTGGTGTTCCTGGTGACCTGGCCGCTGGTCTTCCTGGCCTCGAAGTCGAAGTTCTGGTCCAAGCCGAGCGTGAACGGTCTGGGCGCAATCCAGCAGGTGGCCGACGAGCGTCGTCTCGTCGCCGCGACCGCTGCGAAGGAGGCGTGACGATGACCGACACGACCACGACGACGGCCGCGCCGCAGCACAGCCGGCTGTCCCGTCTGTACACCGGCACGGGCGCCTTCGAGATCGTCGGACGCCGCAAGCGGTGGTACATCGTCACCGCGGTGATCGTGCTGATCGCCCTGCTCAGCATGCTGCTGCGCGGATTCAGCTGGGGTATCGACTTCGAGGGCGGCACCCGCATCCAGATGCCGGCCGTGCCGGGCGTCTCCGTCGAGGACGTCGAGACCGTCTTCAGCGACACCATCGGCTTCGAACCCGAAGCGGTGCAGACCGTCGGCGCCGGCGACGGAGCGACCGTCCAGATCCGGTCGGAGACCCTCGAGGGCGATCAGGTCGCGGAGCTGCAGACCGCGCTGTTCGAGGAGTTCCGGCCCGCCGGGCCGGACGGTGAGCCGTCCCGCAACTCGATCAGCGTCGCCGACGTCAGCGAGACGTGGGGAAGCCAGATCACCAACAAGGCGCTCATCGCGCTGGTGGTCTTCCTCGTCATCGTCAGCATCTACATCACGATCCGATACCAGCGGAACATGGCGATCGCAGCGATCGCCGCCCTGTTCTTCGACATCATCGTGACAGCGGGTGTCTACGCCCTCGTCGGCTTCGAGGTCAGCCCTGCGACCGTCATCGGTCTGCTCACGATCCTCGGTTTCTCGCTCTACGACACGGTCGTGGTCTTCGACAAGGTCGAGGAGAACACCCGCGGCATCCTGCACCTGCACCGCCGCACCTACGCCGAGCAGGCCAATCTCGCCGTCAACCAGACGCTCATGCGCTCGATCAACACCACGATCATCTCGGTGTTGCCGGTGCTGGCGCTGATGGTCATCGCGGTGTGGCTCCTCGGTGTGGGCACGCTCAAGGACCTCGCCCTCGTCCAGTTGGTCGGCATCGTCGTCGGTACCTTCTCGTCGATCTTCTTCGCGACCCCGTTGCTGGTTACGCTCGAGGAATGGCGTGGTCCGGTCGCGAAGCACACCCGCAAGGTGCTCGCCAAGCGGGAGGAGGCCGCCGCCCGCGCAGCGAAGGCCGGGACGACGGCCGGATCGCAGTCGGCCGACGCGGTCGACGCGAAGGTGGTGCCGACGGTGCAGGGTGCCGGATCCCTGCCCGACCGGGCGACGGTCCGTCGCGGCCCCGCCCCCGGGGCACGACCCACGGGAAAGCGCGGCAAGAGAAGGTCCTGACATGGCGGTGAGCGAGCGGAACGACCCGACGACGAGGCGGTCGCCGAGGCGCCGCGGCACGCTCCTCGCGTGCGCGGCGGTGGCCTCGACACTCGCGTTCTCCACCGTAGCGTGCGGCACGGACGAGGAACCGGTGCACTCGATCGGGTACGCGATCGACAACACGGTGACGACCTACAACGCGAACACCGTCGACGGTGCGGCCTCGGGCGCGCGCCAGGCGTTCGCCCGGGTGCTGCCGGGCTTCGGCTACGTCGGCCCGTCGGGCCGGGTGATCGCGGACACCGACATCGGCACCGCCTCGGTCGTGCCCGGTGAGGGGCTCACCGTGCAGTACCGCCTGTCGCCGGACGCGGTCTACTCCGACGGTGTGCCTATGTCCTGCGACGACCTCGTCCTGGCCTGGGCCGCGTCGAGCGGACGCTTCACCGCTCCCGACGAGTCCGGCGAGCAGGTCCCGCTGTTCGACGCCGCCCATCGTGGTGGTTACGCCGACATCGACCGGGTCGACTGTCAGCCCGGGTCGAAGGAGGCCACCGTCGTCTTCCGGCCCGGCCGCGAGGACACGAACTGGAAGGCGTTGTTCGGGGCCACCGAGCTGATGCCGGCCCACGTGGCGGCAGGAAGGTCGGGTGTGTCCGACCTGGTCGGCGCGATCACGGCGAACGACACCGAGGCCGTCCGGCGCATCGCGGAGTTCTGGAACACCGGCTGGACCCTCACCCCGGGTGAGATCGATCCGGCGCTGTTCCCGTCCGCGGGCCCGTACCGCATCGAGTCGTACACCGCCGAGGACGGCCTGACGCTCGTCGCGAACGAGCGGTGGTGGGGAAACGCTCCGGGCACCGACCGCATCGTCGTCTGGCCGCGCGGCACCGACACGTCCGCGGCCGCGGAGGACGGCCGCATCCACGTCGTCGACGTGGCCGAGGGATCCGTCGGTCACAGCAACCTCGGCGACGGCGCCGACGTCTCCACCGTCGTCTCACGCAACCTCGAACAACTGGTGTTCGCCACGAGCGGTGTCTTCCAGGACCCGGCGGCGCGCCGCGCAGTCGCCCTGTGCACACCTCGCACACAGCTGTTCGACGAACTCGGCGCATCCGACGAGTCGAACGGCGTCACGGGCCCGATCACCTCGCGGCTCCTGGCGCCCGACTCACCGCTGTACCCGCAGACCGTGCCGACCGCCGAACGCTACGCCGAGGTCGACATCGACGCCGCGCGTTCCGAACGTGAGGCCTCCGGTCAGGACCGCATGCAGGTCCGCATCGGCTATCTCGGACCGGACGAGCGCCGCGCGCGCACCGTCGAGCTGATCGGCGAGTCCTGCCGCGAGGCGGGCATCGAGATCGTCGACGCCGGCTCCGACAGCTTCACGCCGTCGCAACTGACGGCGAGGGACGTCGACGCGATCCTCGTCGGGACGGCCACGGCGGCCGGTGCCGGTGGCGCCGCCGACATGGAGCACGCCCGCGACGCACTGCACTCCGGCGCCGGCAGCAATGTCGGCGGCTATTCGATCGGCCGCGTCGACGAACTGCTCGACGGTCTGCTCGTGGCGAAGGACAACGCGGCCATCGCGGGACTCGCGACCGAGGCCGAACGCATCCTGTGGGGCGACGTCCCCACCCTGCCCCTGTTCGCGCAGCCCCGCACGATCGGGTTCGCGGCGGGAATGCATGCCGGGGTGCCGAACCCGACGACCGCGGGTGCGGGCTGGAACATGGACCGGTGGATACTCGGAGGATGAACGCTCAACGGATCGGCGACCCGCGGCTCGTCGAGGAAGCTGCCGGGGCCGTGGCCGAACACACCCGATGGGTCGACGACTTCCCGACCGCAGGTGTCCGTTTCGCCGACCTGACGCCCGTCTTCGCCGACGGACCGTCCTTCTCGGCCGTGATCGCGGCGCTGGCCTCCGCTGCGCCCGACGCCGAACTCGTCGCCGGTATCGATGCGCGCGGCTTTCTCCTCGGCGGCGGCATCGCCCGCACCCTCGGGGTGGGCGTGCTCGCCGTCCGCAAGGCGGGCAAACTCCCGCCGCCCGTCCAGACTTGTGAATACAGCCTCGAATACGGCACCGCCGCGATCGAGATCCCGGGCGACTGGATGGCCCTCCAGGGCCGCAAGGTGCTCGTCGTCGACGACGTCCTCGCGACCGGCGGAACCCTCGCCGCGACCGTCGAACTGCTCGAACGCGTCGGCGCCGAGGTCGTCGGGATCACCGTCGTCACCGAGATCGAAGCTCTCGGAGGCCGGGCGCGACTGCAGAAGTACCCGCTCACGTCTCTCGTGCGGATCTGAGAGATAGAGTTGCCACAGGTGCCGGTGAACCCGCCGGGCCCGTACGGTCCGGACATGCGCATCGGTGACGAACCGGGTTCGCAGCCGCGACGGGAGGTGGAGGCATGACCCAGAATCTCGATCGGTCCCACAATTCCGGTCAGAACCCGACCCCCACACCGGCATCGACCTCCGCGTCGAGGCGGGTACGCGCCCGCCTGGCGCGACGCATCACCGGTCAGCGGGGCACGAGCCTCAAGCCGGTCCTCGAGCCGCTGGTCACCATCCACCGCGAGCTGTATCCGAAGGCCGACCTCTCGCAGCTGCAGCGCGCGTACGACGTCGCCGAGGAACGGCACGCCAGCCAGAAGCGCAAGTCCGGTGATCCGTACATCACCCACCCGCTGGCGGTCGCCACGATCCTTGCCGAACTCGGCATGGACACCACGACCCTCGTCGCGGCACTGCTCCACGACACAGTCGAGGACACCGGGTACACGCTCGAGCAGCTCACCGCCGAGTTCGGCGAAGAGGTCGCGCATCTCGTCGACGGCGTCACCAAACTCGACAAGGTCGTGCTCGGCTCGGCCGCCGAGGGCGAGACCATCCGCAAGATGATCATCGCGATGGCACGCGACCCCCGGGTGCTCGTCATCAAGGTCGCCGACCGCCTGCACAACATGCGGACCATGCGTTTCCTGCCTCCCGAGAAGCAGGCCCGCAAGGCACGCGAGACCCTCGAGGTCATCGCCCCGCTGGCCCACCGTCTCGGGATGGCGACGGTCAAGTGGGAGCTCGAGGACCTCGCGTTCGCGATCCTCCACCCGAAGAAGTACGAGGAGATCGTCCGGCTCGTCGCGACCCGCGCGCCGTCCCGCGACACCTACCTGGCCACCGTCCGCGACGAGATCGGGCGGACGCTCGCCGCGTCGCGGATCGACGCGGTCGTCGAGGGTCGGCCCAAGCACTACTGGTCGATCTACCAGAAGATGATCGTCAAGGGCCGCGACTTCGACGACATCCACGACCTGGTCGGCGTGCGCATCCTGTGCAACGAGATCCGCGACTGTTACGCGGCCGTCGGCGTCGTGCACTCGCTGTGGCAGCCCATGGCGGGACGGTTCAAGGACTACATCGCGCAGCCCCGTTACGGCGTCTACCAGTCGCTGCACACCACCGTCATCGGTCCCGAGGGCAAGCCGCTCGAGGTGCAGATCCGCACGCACGAGATGCACCGCACCGCCGAGTTCGGCATCGCCGCGCACTGGCGGTACAAGGAGACCAAGGGACGCCACTCGGGTGATGTCGCCGAGCTCGACGACATGGCCTGGATGCGGCAGCTCCTCGACTGGCAGCGGGAAGCGGCCGACCCGGGGGAGTTCCTCGAGTCGCTCCGCTACGACCTGGCGGTCAAGGAGATCTTCGTCTTCACACCCAAGGGCGACGTGATCACCCTGCCCTCCGGGTCGACCCCCGTGGACTTCGCGTACGCCGTGCACACCGAGGTCGGGCATCGCTGCATCGGAGCCCGCGTCAACGGTCGGCTCGTGGCCCTCGAACGCAAGCTCGAGAACGGCGAGGTCGTGGAGGTCTTCACCTCCAAGGACCCCAACGCCGGGCCGAGCCGCGACTGGCAGTCGTTCGTCGTCTCCCCTCGCGCCAAGGCGAAGATCCGGCAGTGGTTCGCCAAGGAGCGTCGCGAGGAGGCCCTCGAATCGGGCAAGGACGCCATCGCGAAGGAGGTCCGTCGCGTCGGTCTGCCGCTGCAGCGCCTGATGAACGCCGACCTGATGGTCGCGGTCGCCAAGGAGCTGCGCTACGCCGACGTCTCGGCGCTGTACACCGCCGTCGGCGAGCACCACGTCTCGGCGCACCACGTCGTGCAACGGCTGGTCGCGCTGCTCGGCGGGGTCGGTGGCGTCGAGGAGGAGCTGGCCGAACGGTCCACCCCGTCGACCATCCCCACCCGCTCGCGGCACAGCGGCGACTCCGGTGTCCTCGTACCGGGCGCGCCGGGCACGGTCTCGAAGCTCGCCAAGTGCTGCACGCCTGTCCCCGGTGACGAGATCATGGGCTTCGTGACCCGCACCGGAGCGGTGAGCGTGCACCGCACCGACTGCACCAATGCGGGGTCGTTGCGGGAGCAGTCGGAGCGCATCATCGAGGTGCAGTGGGCGCCCTCGCCGTCGTCGGTCTTCCTCGTCGCGATCCAGATCGAGGCGCTCGACCGGCATCGCCTGCTGTCGGACGTCACCAAGGCCCTCGCCGACGAGAAGGTCAACATCCTGTCGGCCTCGGTGACCACCACGGGCGACCGGGTCGCGGTAAGCCGGTTCACCTTCGAGATGGGCGATCCGAAGCATCTCGGACACGTGCTCAACGTCGTCCGCAACGTCGAGGGTGTCTACGACGTCTACCGGGTGACCTCCGCCGCCTGATCACCCCGGTCACGTCATTCCGTCACCGCACGGCCCCGATCACGACCGGTGTCGTGGGTACGCCGCCCCCGAGCGGGCTGGAACCGTCGTGTCCGTCCGCGGCGGCCGCGTCGAGCACCGGCATCCCGGCATCGGCGATGCGGCCGAAGGCCGTGAAGTCCGGGCGCAACAGTGAATCTCCGAGCAGCAGGAAGAACTGGCTGCCGTTGCTGTCCTCCACGCCGGCATTGGCCATCGCGATCGTGCCGCGCGGATACAGCACCGCCGGCGGGAGATAGGACGTCGCGGCCTCCGCCGCGAACTGCGGCACCGGGTACTCGTCGGCGAACGTGTACCCGGGCCCGCCGGATCCCGTCCCGGTGGGGTCGCCGCACTGGTAGAGCTCGCCGCCCGGATCGGTCGCCAGACGGTGGCAGGACGTGCCGTCGTAGAACCCGCGACGCGCGAGATCGACGAAGCTGTTGACCGTGCACGGCGCCTGGGTCCGGTCGAGCACGAGCGGGATCGCGCCGATCGACGTCTCGAGGGTCAGATCGACGATGCCCACGGTCGATGCGGTGGACGGGGGACGAGCACCACCCTTGTCGACGTACTCGCACGTCACGGTCGGTGCCGGTTGGGCCGGGACCTCGGGGAGTCCGCGGTAGATGGACAGATCGCGTGGGGGAGCCGACCGCGGTTGTGCGACCTCGGTGACCTTCGTGGTGGCGGAACCGGCGTCCTGCGCACAGCCGCCGAGCAGCGCTGCGACGGCGACGAGACAGAGCGGAACAACGGTGCGGAGCCGGGACGCGAACCGCCGCTCGGTGGTGTGGATCACAGCATCGGGACGCTATCGGAACCCTGCACGAACCGATAGGGGCCGAGAGCGGATCGATGAACAATCACCCCCGAGATCACCCCGTGAGGTGGTGCGCTCCAGTGGATCTCGTACCGGGCGGCAGAGTCCGCCCTCTCCGGAGTCCCGAAGACGCGCCGTCCCCGCCCCGGGATCCGGGGCGGGGACGGCGCGTGCTGTGGCGCGAGCGGGTGTCAGGACCCGACGGTCACCGACTCGATCTGCACCGCGCGGTTGGGGGCACCGCCGCCGGCCGCCATCGATCCGTCGTCGCCCTCTGCCGCGACCTCCTCGATCACGGCGAGTCCGGCCTCGTCGACCGTCCCGAAGACCGTGTAGGTGGGGGGAAGCTGCGAATCCTCGTAGACCAGGAAGAACTGGCTGCCGTTGCTGCCGGGCCGGCCGGTGTTGGCCATCGCGACCGTACCGCGCGGGTAGATCACCGGCTGCCGCAGCTGGGCGTCGCCGGGCGCGTACACGTTCTCCGGGTACTCGGTGTCGAAGCCGTAACCCGGCCCGCCCGTGCCGGTGCCCGTCGGATCGCCGCACTGCAGCACCTGCAGACCCGGCGAGGTCACCAGACGGTGGCAGGGCGTGTCGTCGAAGTAGCCCTGCTCCGCGAGGGACACGAAGCTGTTCACCGTGCACGGTGCCGCGGCCCGGTCGAGTTCCACGCCGATCACGCCGACGCTGGTGGTGATCTGCGCGGCGGTGGTGCCGGAGGCGGAGACGTCGTCCGCGGACGGGGCGGTCACGTCGCGCGCGGCTTCACCCGAGGCGTTGTAGGTGCACGAGACGGAATCGCCACCGGCGGGCCGTTCCGGCAGTTCGCCCGTGTAGGCGGGGGACTGACGGTCGGCGACGGACGCCGGTGCCGAGGAGGTCGCGGCGCTGTCGGTGGACGTGTCGTCGGAACATCCCGTGAGCAGGAGTGCCAGCCCGGCGCCGGCGGCGAGGGTGGTGCGCAATCGGATCATCAGTCCATCCTGACCGACGTGAGCGTGGTCTCCAGCGCGGGGGCACCGTCGGCGGCTCCACCTGCGACACCGGCCGCGGCGATCGTGTCGAGGGTCGCGAGTCCGGTCTCGTCGATCGTGCCGAAGACGGTGTACTGCGGCGGCAGCACCGAATCGCCGTACACCAGGAAGAACTGGCTGCCGTTGGTGTCCGGACCGGCGTTGGCCATCGCGAGCGTGCCGCGCGGATAGGTCATCGGTTCCTGCGCCGCGGGATCGTCGGCGGCGAACTGGTCGGTCGGGAACTCGTTCGCGAACTGGTAACCCGGTCCGCCCGATCCGCTACCCGACGGGTCGCCGCACTGCAGGACCTGCAGGGACGGCGAGGTGGTGAGCCGATGGCAGGCCGTCTCGTCGAAGAAGTTCTGCGAGGCGAGCGACAGGAAGCTGTTGACGGTGCACGGCGAATCGTCGTTGTGCAGGATCAGGCCGATGTTCCCCTGGCTCGTCTCCACGCTGACGCTGATGTCCGTGTTGCCCTCGCCGGTGGTGCGGATGCCCTCGGTGCGCGGCGGCTCTGCCGGCTTCGACGGTTCGCGGCCGTCCGCGGGGTAGGAGCAGCTCACCGTCTCGGGCAACGGTTCGGACCGGCCCTCGGGGAGGGCGGCGTACTCGAGTTCGGAATCCGAGGTGTCGTTCGACGCCGCCTCGGTGGCCGTGTCGTCGCCCCGGTTGACCGCCCACAGAGCAACACCCGCGCCGACGACCACGATCACTCCGAGCGCGGACAGCGCGATCATCGTGCGGCGCCGCTTGCGCTCGCGTTCGGCTCGACGCTCGAGCTGCCGTTCGAGTTTGCGTTTCGCGGCCTGGCGCCGTTGTGCGTTGCTCGGCACTGCAGTAGTCCTCCCGTGAACGATCGATGTGGTCCAACCGACTTCGAAGCAGACCCGAGTCTGCCACTCGGGACCGGCAACCCGTGGGCAGGGCGCAACGCATAGTCTGTAGGAGACCTCGAAGGCTTCCACCCGTAGGAGCGATGCTCGTGCTCGTGACCGGATTCCCTGCCGGGATGTTCCAGACCAACTGCTACATCCTCGCGCAGGACAACGCGAAGGAGTGCGTCGTCGTCGATCCAGGCCAGGACGCCGCCGAGCCGCTCGTGGAGTTCCTCACCGGATCCGATCTCACGCCCCGGGCGGTGCTGCTCACGCACGGTCACCTCGACCACATGTGGTCGGCGCAGCCGGTGGCCGACCGGTACGGGATCCCCGTCTACATCCACCCGGACGACCGGATGATGCTCACCGATCCGCTGCAGGGCATGGGATCGAGCCTTGCGCCCTTCCTGGACGGTGTCGAGTTCGTCGAACCGCAGCAGGTCGTGGAGTTCGCCGACGGGGACGAGATCGAACACGCCGGAATCGAGTTCGTCGTCGACCACACGCCCGGACACACCCGCGGCTCGGTCGTCCTGCGCACCCGCACCACCACGCCCGATGGCGCCGTCCTGAACGTCGCACTGACCGGCGACACCCTGTTCCAGGGATCGATCGGCCGCACCGACCTGCCCGGCGGCGACCACGCGCAACTCCTCGACTCGATCGCGCGCAAGCTGCTCGTGCTCGACGACGGCACCAACATCCTCCCCGGACACGGCGGGGCGAGCACGATCGGCCAGGAGCGGGTGTCGAACCCCTTCCTCACCGGCCTGGCAGAATCCCGCTGACGGCACGAACACCGACGCACGAACGCCGGCGCATCGATACCGACGCACGAACACCGCGATCCGTCCGGTGACCAACCGAGAGAATCCCGAGAGAAGGCAGTACCAGTGAGCAAGGCCTCCACGTTTTCGGCGCCGAAGGGTGTGCCCGATTACGTTCCCCCGCAGTCGGCGGAGTTCGTGGCGGTACGGGACGGTCTGACCCGTGCCGCACGCCTGGCGGGGTACGGGCACGTCGAGCTGCCCATCTTCGAGGACACCGGCTTGTTCGCTCGCGGCGTCGGCGAGTCCACCGATGTCGTCACGAAGGAGATGTACACCTTCGCCGATCGCGGTGAACGCTCGGTCACGCTGCGTCCCGAGGGCACCGCAGGCGTGATGCGCGCGGTGATCGAGCACGGCCTCGACCGTGGTCAGCTCCCCGTGAAGCTGTCCTATTCCGGACCGTTCTTCCGCTACGAGCGCCCCCAGGCGGGTCGCTACCGTCAGCTGCAGCAGGTCGGCGTCGAGGCGATCGGCGTCGACGATCCCGCGCTCGACGCCGAGGTCATCGCGGTCGCCGACGCAGGATTCCGGTCGCTCGGACTCGACGGTTTCCGCCTCGAGATCACGTCCCTCGGCGACGAGACCTGCCGCCCGCAGTACCGGGAGAAGCTGCAGCAGTTCCTGTTCGCGCTCCCGCTCGATGAGGAGACGCGCCGCCGCGCCGAGATCAACCCGCTGCGCGTGCTCGACGACAAGCGCCCGGAGGTCCGCGAGATGACCGCCGACGCGCCGTTGATGCTCGACCACCTCTCGGACACCGCTCGCGCGCACTTCGACGAGGTGCTCGCGCACCTCGATGCGATCGGCGTTCCGTACGTCGTCAATCCGCGCATGGTGCGCGGTCTCGACTACTACACGAAGACCACCTTCGAGTTCGTCCACGACGGGCTCGGCGCCCAGTCCGGCATCGGTGGTGGTGGTCGCTACGACGGACTCATGGAACAGCTCGGCGGCCAGCCGCTCTCGGGCATCGGATTCGGGATCGGCGTCGATCGCACGGTTCTCGCGCTCGCCGCCGAGGGCAAGACCGCCGGCAGCCCCGCGCGGTGCGAGGTGTACGGGGTGCCGATGGGCGACGCCGCGAAGGCCGCGCTCGTGCCCATCGCGCACAAGCTGCGCGCCGCGGGTGTCCGCGTCGACCTCGCCTACGGTGGGCGCGGCCTCAAGGGCGCGATGAAGGCGGCCGACAAGTCCGGTGCCGTCGTCGCGCTCGTGCTCGGCGATCGCGAACTCGAGGCGGGCGAGATCGTCGTCAAGGATCTGCGCAACGGCGAGCAGCACAGCGTTGCACTCACGGACGTCGTAGCCCGTGTGGGTGAGGTCGTTGCCGGCGCATGACGACCGGGACGGTGCCACCGTCCCGCTCGATCTGATCCCGTCCCGGCTGCTCAGGCCACGCGCCCGCAGGATCGCGCTGCTCGCGCTCGTCGTCGGCGTCGTCCTCGGCTTTCTCGTCTGGATCGTCGCGCCCGGCTGGGTCGCCCTGCTCGTCGGGGCCGTCTTCACGGTGCCGCCGGCCGTCGGTGCGTTCCTGGCCACGCGCCGGCACCTGCTGCTGCGTGGCACCGTCGTCACCCTGTCGGGGGCGTTCCGGTCGCGCAGTGTCGATCTCGCGCGACTCGCCGGGGTCGAACTGATCGTTCGGGTGGGTGGCGTGTCGCAGGCCGTCGTGCGCGTCAACGACGGTGAGCACAATCTGGTGTCGGTCCCGCTCGCCCTGTATGCGAACGGCGGCGGTCGCGAACTCGATGTGCTGTCTCTGCGAAAGCTCGCCGATGCGCTCGCCACCAGCGAGATCGCTCCGGCGGCGGCGATCTCGTCGGTGCTCGTCGAACAGCTGCGGGCGGAGGCCCGCGACGCCGCGCTCGGCGAACGCCCGCTCTACCGGGCGATCGAACTCGCGCGCGGCGCCGGCCGCGTGCCGCAGACGACGCTGACCGATCACGAGGTGGCCTCCCTCGTCGACTGACGGGCTCGCCCGATGGACGAGGTGCTCAGCGGTCGTCGTGCGATCCGATCACCGCGGGAACGACCAACGGCAGTTCTCCGACGACCTCGCTTCCCTCCGCGGCGGCGCTCAGCAGACGGGTGGGGGAGCGATGCTCCTCGTCGTCGGATCCGCGGGCCGAGGTCGCGGGGACCATCCCGCCGGTCGACGGCGCCCGTCCCATCGCGCTTGCGCCGGTCGTGGCCGGCGAACCCCCATTCGAACCCGGTGCGGTCGGAATCGGAGCGGCGGCAGGCACGGCCGCAGTTCCGAACGCAGCCCCCGCGGGGCCGTGACCTGCGATCACTCCGGCCGACACGGTTCCGGCCGATCCCGCGACCGCCGCGCCGACGGTCGGAACCGCCGTGTGTGCGGTGGGCACGGTCGCCGCGTAGGCAGTGGGAGTGGTCGCGGCGTGCGCGGCGGCCGTGAACGGGGCTGCGACACCCGACGCGACATCGGTTGCGGCAGTGGCGGCCGTGCGCATCTCGTGCACTCCGGCCACGGCGACCGGCGCGGGTACGGGAACCGGTGTGGTCAGCGCGGTCATCGCGGCGGTGTGGATCGTCAGCTCGCCTCGGGTGCGCGCGACGACGGCCAGTGCCGCCTGGAGATGCTGCGCGGCGGACGCCAACAGGGCGGCCTGGCCCGGCGGCGTCGCGAGAGCAGGCGCGGCCGCTGTCGCCGTGGCCACGAACGACTGTGCGATGCCGGTCAATTCGATGTTGCCGCGTTCGACGGTCGCCGTGGCGGCGCGGGTGACATCGCCGATCCGGTCGCCGCGGTCGGCCAGTTCGAGGGCGGACTGCTGCGCGCGCACCCCGTGCCCTGCGGCCTCGTCGGCCGTGACTCCCTCCCATGACTCCGGAAGTGC
Source organism: Rhodococcus sp. PD04 (assembly GCF_035918275.1). Taxonomy (NCBI): domain Bacteria; kingdom Bacillati; phylum Actinomycetota; class Actinomycetes; order Mycobacteriales; family Nocardiaceae; genus Rhodococcus; species Rhodococcus sp. PD04. Next base: position 2,308,542 of record NZ_CP142143.1, read on the forward strand.
GTGCAGTGCACTGCGTCCGAGCATCGTGGCGGTCTCGAGCAGACGCGACCCCTGCTGCAGGATCGCCGAGGGATCGAGCGAGTCGAGGATGCCGGTGCCGAACATCGAGCAGAGTTCGGTGAGCGGCTGCACGATCGTCTCGAGGTCGGGCAGGACCGGTACCGGGATCGTCCCGAGCAGTTCGGCGATCGAATTCACCTCGGGGACGGGCAGACCCGGCTCGGGGAGGACGGCTTCCGGCAGTACCGGCAGCGGTGCGTCGAGGACCGGTCCGATCGGGGACGCGCGGAGAGCGTCGAGAACGGTCGGTGACGCGGCGGGTGTCGCGGTGTCGGCGACCGATCCCTGCATCACAGTCCTCCCGCCGCATCGGCCAGCGCCGAAGCCGTTCCGGTGTCGGCTGTTTCGTAGCCGGTGGCCGCCTCGTGTGCTGCGATGCCGTTGGACGCGTAGGCCCATGACAGTTGCGCGACGGCGCGGGTGTGCTCGGACTGGGCTGCGGCGAACACTGCGAGGAACTCTCCGCCGATGAGTCCCATGGCCGGGCTCAGCGCGGAGATGTTGGCCTGCAGATCGAACGTCCCCGCCTGCGCCACCTGCTCGGCCGCACGAAGATTCGTGGTCCCGAACGCTCGAATTCCGTCGGGCACCACCCGGATTCCGGCACCGGGAAACAGACCGCTCATCGAACCCCCCATCGAAGATCAGTGTGGCGAGCACTGTAACTCGAGCGCACCGGGCGAGCCACCGGTCCCTCGGGCGCCTGTGGATGGAGCGCGCGGAAAGTCGATGTATTCGTTGCACAACGAATGCGCCTCATCCGATCGAACACGATGTCGAACGATCTGTTGACACCGAATAGCACACATGTTCGACTGGAGGCATGAGGTGGGCGGGTCAGACTGTGGACGCGGACGACGGAGCTCTGCCGGGTCTCGAGCGGGCAGGCCTCGTCCGTAGTGTCCGCACACCGGAGTTCGAGGGCGTCACCTTCCACGAGGTGCTGTGCAAGAGCGCGCTGAACAGGACGCCGGAGGCATCCCGGTTACCGTTCCGGTACACCGTCAACACCTTCCGCGGGTGCACCCACGCGTGCCGGTACTGCTTCGCCCGTCCCACGCACGAGTATCTCGATCTCGACGCCGGGCACGACTTCGACTCGCAACTGGTCGTCAAGACCAACGTCGCCGCCGTCCTGCGCCGCGAACTCGCGCGCCGATCCTGGACCCGGGAACACGTGGCGCTCGGTACCAACACCGATCCCTACCAGCGTGCAGAGGGGCGTTACCGGCTGATGCCCGGAGTCATCCGGGCCTTCGCCGAATCCGGCACCCCCTTCTCCATTCTCACGAAGGGCACGCTTCTGCGCCGCGATCTCCCGTTGCTGTCGCTGGCGGCCGGTCGGGTCGATGTGTCGGTCGCGGTGTCGCTCCCCATCGGCGATCCCGAACTCGCCGCGCAGATCGAACCGGGCACGCCGTCACCGAAGGCCCGGCTCGATCTCGTGAAGGCGATCGTCGACGCCGGGTTGTCGTGCCACGTCATGGTCGCTCCGGTGCCGCCCTTCCTCACCGATTCGCGTCAGCACCTCGACACGCTGTTCGACTCCCTGGCCACGGCCGGCGCGTCGGGGGTGACGGTGATACCGCTGCACCTGCGCGGCTCGACCCGCGGGTGGTTCCTGTCGTGGCTCGCCCAGGAGCATCCTGCCCTCATGCGACGCTATCGCCGCCTCTACGGACGGGGTGCCTACGTCGCGCCCGAGTACTCGCAGTGGTTGGACGAGCGGGTCGCGCCCCTGCTCGAACGCCATCACCTCGGGACCCGGGCGTCCGCTCGGCGCGAGGAGACGGGCGCGTTGCGGACCGACGAACGCGCTCCCGAACCCGAGGCGGCGCTCACCCTGTTCTGAGGCGGTTCGTGGACGTCGCGTCAGTCGCCGTATGCGAGCCGGAACTTCTCGAACGCCAGGCGTGAGGCTTCGGGGACCGGACGTGATCCGCCTTCGGCGGCGGTGCCGACGTCCACCGAATCGGCGAGCGCGACGCACCGGCCGTGCTGGAACAGGGCCGAGCCGATCACGACCGACGACGTTCCTGTGCGGTGGACGCCGGTGGCGATGACGATGTCGTGCGGATAGAACACCTCGGCCAGGAAGTTGATCTCGATCTTCGCGAGTACCGCACGCTCGAAGGGATGCGTGCCGCCCAGGGTTGACGACACTGCCTCCATGACGAGGACGCGGGCCTGTTCGAAGTAGCGGGCGATCGAGACGTTGTTGATGTGCCCGAGCGCGTCGGTGTCGCCGAACAGGGGCGTGATCGTGCGCTGCAACGGATACAGGTCGAGCGAGGTGCGCCGCGGGTCGTACCGCATGGGAGGTACCGCCTTCGAGATGGTGACTGTGACCCGGTCAACATATCCGTGAGCGGGTGGGCGCCCCCGCCCCGGAGGTGCGGGCGGCGTTCGGCCGCGGGCGGGAGGCCTACCGCCTACCGTCGATCATGCGATCGCGCATGCGGGTGAAGGCCTCGGTCATGGAGGTGATGTCGTCGGGGGAGAGCAGGTCGAACATGTTCTCGCGGACCGCCTCGACGTGGCCCGGACCCGCCTCGGCGAGTCTCGCGTAGCCGACGTCCGTCAGTTCGGCCCACGCACCACGTCGGTCGGATTCGCACTCCACGCGCCGCACCCACCCGGCGTTCTCCATGCGGGAGACGGCGCGGGTGATGCCGCTGCGGGTCGTGGTGCTGGCGTCCGCGAGGTCGCGCATGCGCATCCGGCGATCGGGTGCCTCGGACAGCAGGACCAGGATCTCGAAGTCGGTGAAGGAGATGTCGGAGTCCCGCAGCAGCTGCTTGTCGAGATTCTGGAACAGCAGTCGCGTCGCATCCAGATAGGCGCGCCACAGGCGCTGTTCGTCGTCGCTGAGCCACTTCGCTTCTCCCATGGTCTCCAGTGTACCCGCGTTAGTTGACTACGCAATCAAATGTGACACACTGGAAGCGTCGACCGACGGACCACCGAGAGGAGTCGAGCGGTATGAGCAACACCGACATCCGTCCCGAGGAGATCCACTGCCGGACGGAGGACCTCCCGATCCGCGACCCGCTCCGCCCCCGCGTGGAGATCATCACCTCGCGTGAGGTCCCGCTCGGCGGCCCCCGGGCGATGCCCGTGCGCCGCACGCTCCCGCAACGGCAGCGTTCGCTGATCGGCGCATGGTGCTTCGTCGACCACTACGGTCCCGACGACGTCCCCCTCACCGGCGGCATGGACGTCGCACCGCACCCCCACACCGGACTGCAGACGGTGTCGTGGTTGTTCACCGGGGAGATCGAGCACCGCGACAGTCACGGCGTCCACGCGATGGTCCGGCCGGGGGAGTTGAACCTCATGACCGGAGGCCACGGGATCTGTCACTCCGAGGTCTCCACCTCCGCAACCACGACGCTGCACGGCGTGCAGTTGTGGGTGGCCCTGCCCGACGCGCATCGCGACGCGCCCCGCGACTTCCAGCACCACGTGCCGCCGGTCGTCAGGGTGCCCGGTGCCGACGTCAAGGTCTTCCTCGGTTCGCTCGCCGGCGAGGAGTCGCCCGTGACGACGTACACCCCGCTGCTCGGCGCGGAGATCGTCCTGGACCCCGCGGCAAGCATCACCCTCGACGTCGACCCGTCGTTCGAACACGGGGTGCTCGTCGACACCGGTACGGTCGCGCTGTTCGGTACCGTGCTCACGCGTGCCGCGCTCGGCTACACAGGAACCGGCGTGCCGGCCCTCGAACTGACCAACACCACCGACGACCCCGCACGTATCGTCCTCCTCGGCGGTACGCCCCTCGGCGAGGAGATCGTGATGTGGTGGAACTTCGTCGGGCGCGACCACGACGAGATCGTCGCCTACCGGGACGCCTGGGAACGCGGGTCCGATCGGTTCGGCAGCGTTACCGGCTACACCGGCAGAGTCGAGCGTCTCCCGGCGCCGCCCCTGCCCCAGGCACGTATCCGCCCCCGCCGCAATCCGCCCACCGCAGATCCGAACTGCCCGACACAGGACCCCGCATGAGTACCGCACCGATTCTCGACGTCCGCCGCGCGGACGACCGCCTCCACACGAAGATCGACTGGCTCGACTCGAGGCACTCCTTCTCGTTCGGCCACCACTACGACCCCGACAACACGCATTTCGGGATGCTGATGGTCAACAACGACGACATCGTCCGTCCGGGAAGCGGTTTCGACACCCACCCGCACCGCGACATGGAGATCGTCACCTGGGTGCTGCGCGGATCGCTCGTGCACCAGGACTCCACGGGGCATTCCGGGGTGATCTACCCGGGTCTCGCGCAGCGCATGAGCGCGGGCTCCGGGATCCTCCACTCCGAGAAGAACGACTCGTGGCGTTATCCCGGTGCCACCGCTTCGCATGCCGCCGAGCACGACGAGCCTGTGCGATTCGTGCAGATGTGGGTGCTGCCGGACGAAGCCGGGATCGAGCCGGGATACGAACAACTCGAGATCGACGACGAACTGCTCGCCGGCGGCCTCGTACCGGTCGCATCCGGAATGGACGCCTACGCCGACCATTCCGCCATCCGCATCCGCAACAGATATGCCGCCATGCACGTCGCGCGGATGCATCCTGATCGGCCGGTGACGCTGCCGGACGCGCCCTTCGTGCACCTCTTCGTCGCCCGGGGTGAAGCCGCGCTCGAGGGAGCCGGACCTCTCACCGAAGGAGATGCGGTGCGAATCGCCGGCGGTGGTGGCCGCCGGCTCACCACGGCGACCGGCGCCGAAGTCATCGTGTGGGAGATGCACGCCGCCCTCGGACATTCCTGAGCACCGACACCGTCGACCGGTCCGCGGACCGGAAACGGCGACAGGCCCGCCCCGGAGATCCGGGACGGGCCTGTCGCCGTCGTCGGTCAGCTCGCGGCGCCGCTCATCGGCAGCAGCCGGGCCAGGACGTCCGAGAGGGCGATCAGCCCGACGATGCGTCCGTTCTCGGTGACGGTGACCAGATGGTTCCTGGTCTCCCGCATCGTCGTCAGCGCCTCGTAGACCGGAGTCGCGGCGTCGATCGTCAATGCGGGACGCATCAGTTCGGCCGCCGTGGTTCCGGGCGCGGCCTGGAGACTGTCGCGCACGTGCACGACACCGTCGACGTGGCCGTCGGCGCGCACGAGCAACCGGAGATGCCCGGTGCGGTGGGCCGTCTCACGGATCTCGTCGGCCGTCGAGGTCGGCTTCACGCTGCTCGGCTCGGCCTGCGGCGTGACGATCTCGCCGAGCGTGAGCGTCTCGAGTTCCAGCGCACTGCTCAGGTGCCCGTGATAGCGCTCGTCGAGCGTGCCGACGGTGGCCGAGTGCTCGACCAGATGCCGCAGCGCATCGGGATCCTGGCCTTCGGCGACCTGATCCACGGGATCCACGCCGACCTTCCGCAGGCACCAGTTCGCCATGTGGTTCAACCGGACCAACAGTGGCCGGGTCACCCACATGAACGCCCGCATCGGCAGTGCCAGCATCGTGGCGGACTTCTCCGGGTGGGCGATCGCCCACGACTTCGGTGCCATCTCGCCGACGACGAGATGCAGGAACGTCACGATGATCAGCGCAAGGACGAAGCCGGCCACGTCTGCGAGCCACAGCGGCGCGCCCCAGTTCTCGAACAACGGTGTGAGCCAGTGGTGCACTGCGGGTTTCGTCGTCGCACCGAGTGCGAGCGTGCACACCGTGATGCCGAGCTGGGATCCCGCGAGCAGCACCGACAGTTCGGACGCGCTGCGCAGGGCAGCCCGCGCCGAGCGGCTCGACGCCGCTGCGTCCTCGAGCCGGTGTCGTCGCGCCGCGATGAGCGCGAACTCGACCGCGACGAAGAACGCGCTGGCGGCGATCAGGCCGATCGTCACCACTGCGACGACCACAGGACTACTCATTGCCGGTCACCTCGTCCGTCAGAACGGTCACGCGCACGGACGACGGCACGTGCTTGTCGATGTCGCGGACCTCGGCCACCAGGGTCCTGTGGAGCGGGCCGTCCTCGTTCAGCAGTTCGGCCGGATCCGGATCCAGCGTGATCCGGACGGTGTCACCCACCTCGGGGAAGCCGCCGAACTCGGTGATGACCAGACCCGCGAGCGTCTCGTAGTCGCCCTCGGGCAGTTCGTGGTCGAGGGTGCGGGCCACCTCGTCGATATGTGCATCGCCTCGGACGATCCAGCCGTCGCCCTCGGGGCGGATGACCTCGACGGCCATCGCGGGATCGTGCTCGTCGGCGATCTCGCCGACCAGTTCCTCCGCGATGTCCTCGAGCGTGACGACGCCGGCGAACCCGCCGTACTCGTCGATCACCAGCGCCATCTCGTCCTCGGCCCGGGCCAGCTCGGTGAGAACCTCCGGCAGGGCCAGCGTGGCCGGCACGATCACGGGCGGTCGGCAGACCGTCGCGGCCGTGCCCGTCGGTGTGTCGAGGCCGAGGAGGTCGTGCAGGTGCACGACACCGCGCAGATCGTCGGACGAGGTGCCCACCACCGGGTAGCGGGTGTGCCCCTCGCTCATCTTGTCGAGGATCGTGGCGACCGGCTCGTCCAGCTCGACGACGTCGACCCGCGACCGCGGGATCATCGCGTGTTCGGCGGTCCGGGTCGGGAACTCGAGGATCCGGTCGAGGAGGGTGGACAACTCCGGCGGAAGTTCACCGGTCTCGCGGGACGCGGCCACGATGTGTTCGAGGTCGCGCGGTGTCGCGGAGTGCTCGACGTCGTGCACCGGCTCGATGCGCAATGCCCGCAGCAGGAGATTCGACGAGGCGTCGAACAGTTTGATCAGCCATCCGAAGACGGCGAGATAGGCGCTCGTCGACAGGGCGAGGCGGCGTGCGACCGGTTCGGGACGGGCGATGGCGAGGTTCTTGGGTACCAGCTCACCGAAGACCATCTGGACGACGGTCGAGAAGAGCACGGCCAGCACGGTGCCGACGGCGACTCCCACGGCGGTGGGGATGCCCACACCGCCCAGCAGTTCGCCGAGGCCGCTACCGATCAGTGGTTCCGCGACGTAACCGACGAGCAGGCCGGTGACGGTGATGCCGAGCTGAGCGCCCGAGAGCATGAAGGAGGTGCGGCGGGTGACCGCCAGTGCGCGGGCCGCAGCCGAGTCACCGCCTTCGGCGCGGGCCTTCAGGCGGGAACGGTCGACGGCCATGTACGCGAATTCCTGCGCGACGAAGTAGCCGGTCAGGGCAGTGATGGCGAGAACGACAAGAATGCCGGCCGCGATTCCGAGGGCGGTCAGCACTTCGGGGACCGGGCTCGGGTGACGAGCAGAGCGTCACGTCTGGGCGGGACGGGTCTTCGAGGTTTTCGCTTGGGGCGTTTCATGACTCCCTCGGGGTCGGGTCGGTCGGACGGATGCATTCACAGGATAGGACGAACGGATGGGGGTGGAAGTTCCCGCCGTCCGGGTGGAGGTATGGTCACAGGGCGATCTTGTAATCTTCGGATTTTCATCCGAATGGACCGTATTGTCCGTCCCGGGTATTTCCGAACGATTACGACATATCTGACCGATTTTTTCGAGAAGATCTTCGTTTTCGCTGGTGGAAGCGCTTTGTGGCCTGTATTACAAATTTAAGTGCTGCGCGGACGTGGAATGCAGGTAACAATTGGATCGCGTGTCGACGCGCGTCGTCACAACTTCGTTGTTGTTCCATTGATGGGAGAAGCCCGTGCCTGCACTCGAGTTCCTTGTCGACCTCTTCGGTAACCTTTCCGACCTGTTCGACGTGCTGAACTTCTTCACCGGTTCCGCTGATGCGGCCGGCGATGCGTTCGGCAGCAGCCAGGCCTGAGCCTCGCAGACTCGAAGGCCCGTGGGTTGATCCCGCGGGCCTTCGTCGTGTCCGGAGATGGTCGTCTCCATCCGGACCGGGGGAGCGGAGTACCGCCCCGCTCCACACCCCGCTCGGCCCCGGTCTCGACGCCGGAAACCGACGTTTGGGTTCGTTTCATCACGGCTAACCCGTGAATGTAATTCGGACCACTCAACCCAAACGGACGTTCGGTGAGAGGACACGAAAGATGACATCTCGATCACCAAGCCCGGGCCGCGGCTCGATGACGGCAACGCCGGTGCAGACCGCGGCGCTCGTGGTGGGCGCCGTCTTCCTACTGGTGGGCATCCTCGGGTTCATCCCGGGTGTCACGTCGGACTACGACCAGCTCTCGGGCGCAGGCCACCATTCCGAGGCTCTGCTGTTGGGGATCTTCCAGGTCTCCATCCTCCACAACATCGTGCACCTGCTCTTCGGTGTCCTGGGCCTCGCAGCGGCCCGGGCTGCAGCCACGGCCCGCAGTTTCCTCATCATCGGTGGTGCGATCTATCTGGTGCTCTGGATCTACGGCCTGATCATCGACAAGGACAGCAGCGCCAACTTCGTGCCCGTGAACTCCGCAGACGACTGGCTGCACTTCGTTCTGGGGCTGGGCATGATCGCTCTCGGCGTGCTCCTGACGCGTGCGCGAACGGCCCCGGGCACGGCTCGTCCCTGACCCGAGCCCGCACCTCCCGACATCGGGATCCGGAAGAACCCGTGGTTCACGCCACGGGTTCTTCCATGTGGGCAGGCAGGGCCGCGGTGGAGGCCTCGTCGGGAAGGTGGTCGTCGTCGACCGTCAGCACTCCCGACTCGGCGACCGCGGCGAGCGACAGGGTCCGATAGCCCTCGCTGTCGAACAGGACGGTGACCCGATCGTGCTCGCAGGTCATCACCACTCCCGGTCCCCACTCGGTGTGCACCACACGAGTGTTCGGGATGAATTCCGTCGTCTCGCAGTCCGGTTGCGCAGCCCCGGTGCCCGGAAGCACGGATACCGTTGCGACCTCGTCGGACGCGCCGTCCCGGCAGGTGTCGCACCGGCCGCAGGGGTCGGCCGATGTCTCGCCGAAGTATCCGAGCAGGAACCGGCGGCGGCACCCACGGGTCTCGGCGTAGCCGCGCATCATCTCGACCCGCGATCGGTCGAGTCGCTCGCCCGACGCGGCCGTCTCGCGTGCCTGCTCGATCGCCTGACGTCGCGGGATGTCGGTTGCGGAGAGTCCACGCCGGCCGGAGACGAGAGCCCCGCACCGTTCGAGCAGGTTCACCGCATTGGACAGCCGCCGCCCCCGCACGTCGAGTTCGGTGCGCAGCCGTCCGAGCTTCATCGGCGATGCGGAGCGGACCGCCGAGAACACCCGACCGATCAACTCCTCGTCGGGGTTGTGGGTGGTGAAGAAGGTCGCGAGCGACAGATCCTCGGGACGGTAGAACATCAGGACGGTGGCCGGTTCCCCGTCGCGCCCGGCACGCCCGATCTGCTGGTAGTAGGAATCGACCGAGTCGGGCACCGAGGCGTGCACGACGAAACGCACGTCAGGCTTGTCGATGCCCATGCCGAAGGCGGAGGTCGCGACCACGACGTCGCAGCGACCGTCGAGGAATCCGAGGTGGACGTCCTCGCGCTCGGCCGCCCGCATCCCGGCGTGATAGGGGCACGCGTCGATCCCGCGTTCACGCAGGGCGTCGGCGTACCGCTCGGTGTCCTTGCGGGTCGCGGCGTAGAGGATGCCCGGACCCGGCAGGGACGCCACGGCCTCGACGACGGCGCGTCGCTTCTCACCGTCGTCGGTGTGCCTGCGCACCTCGATGTCGAGATTCGGCCGGTCGAAACCTCCGGCGACGACGAGCGGATCCCGCATGCGCAACGCCTCGACGATGTCCTCGCGGACCGGCGGTGAGGCGGTCGCGGTGAGCGCGACGACGGGTGGTCGGCCCAGGGCCTCGGCCACGTCTCCCAGGCGTAGATATTCCGGCCTGAAGTCGTGGCCCCACATGGCGACGCAGTGCGCTTCGTCGACGACGAGGAGCGAGACCTCCACGCTCCTCAGGCGCTCCAGGACCTCGTCCTTGGCGAGTTGTTCGGGAGCGAGGAAGACGTAGTCGGCGTCGTGTTCGAGCACGGCGCGCCAGTTCGCCTCGTTCTCCGACTCGCGCTGGCGCGAATTGATCGCGACCGCCTCGGGCGCCTCCGAGTGGTCCAGGCCGGCGATCTGATCGTTCTGCAGCGCGATCAAGGGGGAGACGACGACCGTCACCCCCGGTAACAGGAGTGAGGGCACCTGATAGATCGCGGATTTCCCGGAGCCGGTGGCCATCACGGCCAGGACGTCGCGTCCGTCGAGCAGCGGAACCATCGCGTCCAGCTGCTCGGGGCGAAGCGTGTCCCAGCCGAACACCTTCTGCGCGGCGGTGCAGAGTTCCTCGCGTGCATCGTCCGATGCTCGGGCGGACGACGGCCGATACGTGTTGTGCTGCAAGTGGACTCCAGAATTCGGAAGGGACTGCCCGTGACGGGGCGAGCGCAGGGTGTCTCTCGCATACCCGAGGACGTGCCCGACCCAAACGGTTGCGACGTCCCCGGCGCCGTGTCGACCCGACGGGATGTGGGTACCCGCGAGCCATACGTGCCGAGGAGGAGATATGGACGACGCTCGACCTCTCGCTCTGGTGACCGGAGCATCGCGAGGCATAGGCCGGGAGCTGGCGGCCCTGTTCGCGGCCGACGGATACGACCTCGTGCTCGCGGCGAGGTCGGACGCGCTGGACGACGTTGCCGCCGACCTGCGGACGTCCGGTGTGGAGGTGGTGTCGGTCCACGCGGATCTGCGGACTCCCGAAGGGGTCCGGGCGGTCCACGAGGCCGCCACGGCCGGAGGTCGCGTCCCGGCAGCGGTTGCGCTCAACGCCGGTGTCGGGATCGGTGGGGCGTTCGTCGACGCAGAACTCGAGGACGTTCTCTCCGTCATCGACGTCAACGTACGTTCGACGGTGCATCTGGCACACCTGTTGCTGAACGACATGTTGCGGGTCGGCTCGGGCCGGATGCTCATCACGTCGTCGGTCGTGTCGAAGATGCCCGGCCCGTACCAGGCCGTGTACAACGCGTCCAAGGCGTTCGTGCAGTCCTTCACCGACGGCGTCCGGAAGGAACTCGACGGCAGCGGGGTCACGCTCACGGCGATGCTGCCCGGGGCCACCGATACCCACTTCTTCGCACGGGCCGGGATGCTCGACACGATCCTGGGGAAGGCGCCCAAGGACGATCCGGCCCACGTCGCGCGCGACGGTTATGCCGCTCTCATGCGCGGCGAGGGGAACGTGGTGCCGGGTTCCGTGCTCGCGAAGTCGATGGCGGTCTTCGGTACGGTCGCGCCCGACGCGGTGACCTCGGCCGTCCACCGGGTCCTGGCCAAGCCTCGATCGGGGAGATGATCCGCTTCGGCAGGCGCCGCCCGCGTATCCGACGCATCGTCCGAGGCTGTTGCGACGCGGATGCGATCCGACCTGTGGCTCAGGCGGATCGCGTCCGTACTGCCGGGCGGGTGGGGTGGTCGTAGCGCACCAGGATGTCCCCGTCCGTCCCCGACTGCTCGAGCACCGAATGCTCCAGCAGCGCATCGATCGTCCAGAAATCCTCGGGGCGCGTGCGTCTTTCGAGCGCGCCCCGAGACATCGTCAGGACGACGGTGACGTCGAAGTCGAGACCACGTCCGAGGAGCATGGGGCCGGCGACGACCAGGATCTGGTCCTCCGCCGCCCGCCGCGGGCGTTCGCGCGCCGAACGGTCGGTGTCCTCGTCCCACAGACGCGGAAGCCACCGCTGATGTTCACGTACCGCGCGCAATACCTCCCTGTCGACCGCGGCGTAGTCGAACCAGTCGTGGCGGTAGCTGTACGGATCGGTGCGTCCGTGCTCGAGCCTCAGCGATGCGGGCCGGACGAAATCGTGGAGGTCGACGACGTCCGCGGCGCGGCCCCGCGTTCTCAGTTCCGTCGCGACACGCTGTGCGAACTCCACCGGGTCCGCCGCGTCGGCTGCGCTCACGGCGACGCACACGTTTCCGCTGAGGGCCTCGGCGCGATCGGCGACGGAGACCGCGAGCATCTCGGGAGTCAGGGGAGTGAAGGCGGGCATCGCTCGCCGTTCACGCCCTTCCACATGTGGGGGTCACCAGGGCGGTGTGTCGTTCCCGTCCGGTACCGGTGTGTCGAGAAGTCGGTCGAGCCAGAGCACTGCCTCGACCAGTGCTTCCATCTGCGACGCCCAGTCCATCGCGAAGACCACTTCGTCGAGGTCGCTGCGGGCCGCGATCGAGTCGCCGGCGAGCGCATCGACGACCGCTTTCATCACGGTGCTCTCCGGCTGCGGGAGTTCCTCCGGTCGGACGTGACGGCCGCTCTCGGTCCGGATGGTCAGTTCGAAGTTCTCGTCGCCACGGACCTGTGGGCCGATCTTGTCGACGACGACGTCGGCGATCGTCGAGACCGTCCACCTCAGCACACCCCCGTAGAGCGGGGGAGTGATCTGTGACGGCGAGTCCGAACCGGCGCTCGACACCAGCGCCGCGACCTCTTCGGTCAGTTCGCTGTAGCCGTTCTCGTGTGCCAGAGCGAGAAGGCGTCCTCCCATCACCGCGTCGCTGCGTGTGATTCCGGCTCGTTCCTCGTGCATGGAGAACGAATGCCCCGTTTTGTGTCCCATCACACATCGACGCCGTGACCGCCGCGCGAGCATCCTCGTCACGAGAGTGAGGAAAATCACATTCGCGGGCTATCCTGAGGTCATGAAGCACATCGCCACTGGTCCGAAGGATGTCACGGTCGGTGTCGGGGACATGATCGAGCTGCATCTTCCCGAGAACACCTCCCGGGACTACTGCTGGTCGACGTCGAGGGTCGGAGAGGGGCTCGTCCTCCGCGACATCCGATTCGTGCCGTCGAAGAACCCGTTGCCGGGAGGGACCGGTGAGCGGGTCTTCTGTTTCAAGGCGCGCCGCCCCGGTACCTGGCCCATCTCCCTGCGCATGCGGAAGCACGCCGACCTGGTCGCCGACCGCGCGAACATGACCGTCACAGTCGCGTGACGGCGTCCGGAGGCGCACGGACTCAGCGCAGTGCCGGAGGCGCACGGACTCAGCGCAGTGCCGGCGGGTTGTCGAGATCGCGTGCCGAGTAGGTGTCGCACGCGTCGACCCGACCGGTGCGGTAGCCGGCCAGGAACCAGGCCTGACGCTGCTCGGACGATCCGTGCGTCCAGCCCTCCGGGTTCACCCGGCCGGTGGCGGCCCGCTGGATCCGGTCGTCGCCTACGGCCGATGCTGCCGACAGTGCGTCGCGGATGTCGTTGTCGGTGAGCGGCACGAGGAAGGGCTCTCCGGTGGTCGGCTCGGGAAGCTTGTCGGCGTGGTAGGCCCACACCCCGGCGTAGCAGTCGGCCTGCAGTTCCGTACGGACGGCGCCGGATTCGGGACCGCGCGGGTCGGCCTGCGCGCGGCCGAGGTCGCCGAGCTGATTCTGCAGGTGATGCCCGAACTCGTGGGCCACGACGTATTCCTGCGCGAGCGGACCGCCGCTGGCGCCGAACCGCGTCTCGAGTTCGTCGAAGAAGCTGGTGTCGAAGTAGGCCGTCCGGTCCGCCGGGCAGTAGAACGGCCCGATGTCGCTGGTGGCGTTGCCGCAACCGGTGGACGTGGCAGACGTGAAGATCTCGACCTCCGGCTGCACGTAGGCCACACCGGTCTGCGTCCCGAACTGCTGTTCCCACACCGAGTCGAGTGACCCGACGGTGTAGAGCACCCGGCAGTCGACGTTCTCGTTTGCGGCACTGCCGCCGACCTCGCACTGCTCGAGCGCGCTCTCGGCCTGCGGATCGCCGGAGGTGTCGGGTACTCCCGAGCCGAGCAGGGAGGACGGATCGCCGCCGAACAGCAACGCCAGGATGATGACGATCAGGCCACCGGCCCCGCCGCCGAGAGCGAGCTTTCCACCGCGTCCACCGCCGCCGGTACGGACACGGCCCGCATCCATGCGTGCACCTTCTCTGAACGTCATCGCCGCCGCTTTCTGCTGTGTTCGTCGGATTCGGACAAGCTTGGCACGAACTATTCGGTACGGGTGCGCTCGGGCCGATCGTGTCTTTCGTAGGATTACAGCCGACGAACCCGTCGCTGATCGTTTCGAAAGGAATTCCGTGCTGCGCACCCATCTCGCCGGCTCGTTGCGAGCCGAGCACGCCGAGCAGACAGTCACCCTCACCGGTTGGGTTGCCCGGCGACGCGATCACGGCGGGGTCATCTTCATCGACCTGCGTGACGCCTCGGGTGTCTCGCAGGTGGTCTTCCGCAGCGCCGGCGTCCTCGAGCAGGCGCACCGGCTCCGCGCGGAGTACTGCGTCCGGATCACCGGCAAGGTGGATATCCGCCCCGAGGGCAACCAGAACTTCGAGATCCCCACCGGGGCGATCGAGGTCGACGCCTCCGAGCTCGTGGTTCTCAACGAGGCCGCCCCGCTGCCGTTCCAGCTCGACGATCAGGTGGGCGAGGAAGCCCGCCTGAAGTACCGCTACCTGGACCTGCGTCGCGAGAAGCCCGGCAAGACCATCCGCCTGCGCAGCAAGGTCAACGCTGCGGCTCGCGCGGTGCTCGCCCACCACGAGTTCGTGGAGGTCGAGACGCCGACCCTCACCCGTTCCACGCCGGAGGGCGCCCGCGACTTCCTGGTGCCCGCCCGCCTGCAGCCCGGCAACTTCTACGCCCTGCCGCAGTCCCCGCAGCTGTTCAAGCAGCTGCTGATGGTCGGAGGCATCGAGCGCTACTACCAGATCGCCCGCTGCTACCGCGACGAGGACTTCCGCGCCGACCGCCAGCCCGAGTTCACTCAGCTCGACATCGAGATGGCGTTCGTCAACCAGGACGACGTAATCCTCCTCGCGGAGGAGGTGCTGCACGCGCTGTGGCGTCTGGTGGGCTACGAACTCGAGACCCCGATCCCGCGGATGACCTACGCCGAGGCCATGCGCCGCTTCGGCACCGACAAGCCGGATCTGCGTTTCGGCATCGAACTCGTGGAGTGCAAGGAGTTCTTCAAGGACACCACCTTCCGCGTCTTCCAGGCCGAGTACGTCGGTGCCGTCGTCATGCCCGGTGGTGCGAGCCAGCCGCGTCGTCAGCTCGACGCGTGGCAGGAATGGGCCAAGCAGCGTGGCGCCAAGGGTCTCGCCTACGTGCTCGTCGGCGAGGACGGCACGCTGAGCGGTCCGGTCGCCAAGAACCTCACCGACGCGGAGCGCGAGGGTCTCGCCGCACACGTGGGCGCGAACCCCGGCGACTGCATCTTCTTCGCCGCCGGTCCGACCAAGCAGATGCGTGCGCTGCTCGGCGCCGCCCGCGACGAGATCGCCCGCAAGCTCGATCTGATCGATCCGAACGCCTGGGCGTTCGTGTGGGTGGTCGACGCCCCGCTGTTCGAGCCGGCGGCCGACGCGACCGCGAGCGGTGATGTGGCCCTCGGTCACTCGGCGTGGACCGCGGTGCACCATGCGTTCACCTCGCCCAAGCCCGAGTACATCGACACCTTCGACACCGATCCGGGTTCTGCGCTGGCGTACGCCTACGACATCGTCTGCAACGGCAACGAGATCGGTGGCGGCTCGATCCGTATCCACCGTCCCGACATCCAGGAGCGGGTGTTCAAGGTGATGGGCATCTCGGAGGAGGAGGCGAACGAGAAGTTCGGCTTCCTGCTCGAGGCGTTCAAGTACGGCGCGCCCCCGCACGGAGGCATCGCCTTCGGCTGGGACCGCATCACCGCACTGCTCGCCGGGGTGGACTCGATCCGCGAGGTCATCGCGTTCCCCAAGTCCGGTGGCGGTGTCGATCCGCTGACCGATGCTCCCGGCCCGATCACGCCGGAACAGCGCAAGGAGACGGGCATCGACTTCGTGCCCGAACCCGAGACCGAGGGCGCCGACAAGGCCTGATCTCCCGCACTGCCGATGGCGCGGTGTCGCCCGTCTCCGGACGGGAGGCACCGCGCCGTCGTGTGTGCCGTCCGGCGGTGTTCCCGGGTGAGGTTCGTGGGTCCGATGAGGTTTGTGAGGATCGTGTCCGGGTATTCCGTCGGTCCGGCGCCAACGGGGGCGACGGGTCGAGGAGGTATCGATGGCCGACGCACGCGTGATCTTCTACAAGCCGCTCGCTCTCGCAGCCAGTGTGGGAGGCGGCATCCTCGCCGGAGCCGTCTTCAACCAGGTGTGGAAGAAGGTCGGCGGCAGTGACGAACGGCCCGAACCTCAGGATCTGTCGCAGCGCACCCGAGACGTGCTGATCGCGGCCGCTCTCCAGGGTCTGATCTTCGGTGTCGTGAAGGCAGCCGTGGACCGCGGCACCGCCCGCGGTTTTCAGAAGGTGACACACGTTTCACCCGAATGATCGTGACGTGTCCCGATCGTGATCGGCGTCCGGCGAGCGGAGCCGCCGGGGCGCGAACGGGGACACGCCCGGATGAGCAGCGATTTTCCCTCACAAAGTAGACAAAAGCGACCTGGTGGGCTGGGCGCGGGTGAAGAAGGTCCTGCTCGATCCGAGCATTGTGGACGACCTCGTCGTGACCGAGAACCTGTAGATTGGGCAGTGATGACCGCAACATTGGCAGACCCCGTGTCCGAGGTGGTTCACGCCGCCGAAGCGCTGCTCACCCGCCGTACCGGCGCCACGGTGACCCTGACCGATCCCGTGGATCTCGGGGGCAGTGGACGTTCGGTGGTCGTACGGGTACGAGTGGCCGCCAATCCGTTCTCGCTCCCGCGCACCCTCGTCCTCAAGCAGGTACCGCCCTCGCGTGGTACCGGCCACGTCGACTTCCGCGGGTCCGAGACGGACGAGCAGATCGCCTTCCTCCGCGAGGCGGTCTCCTACCAGTTCACGACGGCCCTCGCGAAGGATCACCGTCCGGGCGCCGAACTGCTCGCCTACGACTTCGAGGCCCGCCTGCTGGTGCTCAGCGACCTCGGCGACGCCACCACCCTGTCGGAGGTGCTGCGCAACAGTTCCGAGGCCGCCGGCAACACCCTGATGGCCCTGGCCCAGGCGCTCGGACGCATGCATGCCGCGACCGTCGGCCGCGAGGAGGACTTCGCGGCGCTGCTGCGGCGCGCCGATGTCGCGCGCGTCGCCGATGCCGTGTCCCAGCAGGCCCTCGATGCTGTGCGGGGCGTGCCCGAACTCCTCGAGGCCGACTTCGGCCTGTCGGTGCCCGAGTCGGTACGCGAGCGCGCCGAGCGGGCGTCCAAGCTGTTCACCGGCGGGCGTTTCCGGGCCTTCAGCCCGTCCGACCTGTGCCCCGACAACATCGTGGTCGGCGACGCGGGTGTGCAGTTCCTCGACTACGAATGGGGCGGCTTCCGCGATGCGACCCTCGACATCGCGTATGCCCTCAGCTCGTTCCCGCTGTGCCTGTGCTCGGTGCCGCTGTCCGTCGACCGCATCCGCGCGATGGCCGACGCGTGGCGCGCCGAGGTCGTCGCCATGTGGCCGCAGCTGGCCTACGACGAGGTACTCGAGGAGCGGCTGCTCGACGCCCTGCTCGCATGCATCTGGCTGAGCACGCACCTGTTCCTGCCCGAGGATCATGCGCGGATCGCCTCGGTCCGCGAACACGGACTGTCGGTGCCGCGCATCCCGGCGCTCCGCGCCCGCTGGTCGCTGCTCGCCGAGTTCGCCACGGCGACAGGCCACGACGACGTCGCCGCACACGCCCGCGACGTGCTCGCCCACCTCGAGGACCGCGCCGCCGGTTAGAGCGGTCGGTCCGGCAGGCGCCGCTCGCCGTCTACACCAGGGGAGCGGCGGGTTCGATCCTCGTCGCGCCGTCGGCCACCCGGTATCCCGCGACGCGGCGCGCACCGGTGTTCGGATCCGTGCGGTCGCCGATGAAGAACCACTCCATCTGCGTCGCCTCGGGAGTCACCTCGAGCACCCCGTAACCGTGCGAATCCAGTTCGACGAACCGCACGTGCCGGTTGGCCGCGGTCGCCGTCGCCTCCAGCGCGGGCGACAGGCTCCGCGGGGGCACACCGAGCAACTCGTCGATGTTCGCCGACGTCACCGACGGAACCACGAACTCCGTGGCGACGGTGCCCGCACCCGGATAGTCGGCGGCGTCCACCGGGACGTCCATCGCCCACGAGGTGTGGATGTCGCCGGTGAGGAAGACGACGTTGCGCAGACCCGCCGCCGTGATGGTGTCCATCAACCGCCGACGGTCGGCGGTGTAGCCGTCCCACTGGTCGGTGTTGAAGGGCACACCTCCGGCCGGCACTCCCACGAGTTCGGTCAGCGCTCCGGTGGTCCGTGGATCGAGGGGCGGTAGGACGATCGGCGAGAACATCACCGAATTGCCGATCAACTGCCATCGGGTGGGGGAGGTCGCCAGGCCGGCGGTGAGCCATTCCATCTGGTCCTGTCCGGTCATCGTGCGACCCGGATCGTCGACCTGTCTCCCGCCTCCGAGAACCTGCTGGGAGCGGTAGCTCCGCAGATCCAGCATCGACAGTTCGGCGAGCCGTCCGTACCGCAGGCGCCGGTAGAGCCGACCACCGTTCGGGCGCACCGGCATCCACTCGTCGTAGGCCTGCATCGATGCGGCCTTGCGGGAGGCCCAGTCGCCCTCGAGGAGCGGATCGTGGTTCTCCGCGCCACCCGCCCACGCGTCGTTCGCAGCCTCGTGGTCGTCCCGGATCACGATCCACGGCACTTTTGCGTGCAGCGCCTGCAGGTTCGGGTCGGTCTTGTACTGCGCGTGCCGGATGCGGTAGTCGGCGAGACTCACGATCTCGTGAGTGGGCTCGTGCGTCCGGACGCCCCTGCCACCGGCGACGGGGAACTTCCCGGCCGCGTACTCGTACAGATAGTCGCCGAGGTGCATCACGGCGTCGAGATCGTCGCGTGCGGCGAGGTGGCGGTAGGAGGAGAAGAAGCCGCCTTCCCAGTCGGCGCACGAGACGACACCGAAGCGCAGGCGTCCGACCGCAGCGTCGTGCGAGGGCGCGGTGGACGTCCTGCCGGTCGGGGAGACGGTTCCGCCGACGCGGAATCGATAGAAGTAGGTCGTGTCCGGTGCGAGCCCGCGGGCGTCGACCTTGACCGTGTGGTCGGAGACGGAACTCGCCGTCACGGTCCCGCTCGCGACCACCGTGTCGAAGCTGCTGCTGCGGGCGACCTCCCAGGTGACCGGGAGGTCCGGTCCCGCACCCGAGCCGGGTGTCGCCTCCGGCGAGGGTGTCACCCGGGTCCACAGGATCACCGCGTCGGGCAAGGGATCTCCCGAGGCCACGCCGTGCGCGAAGACCGCGGGGGATGCCTGCGCGTGCTGTGTGGTCGAGGCGAAGGCCGCAGCACCCGCGGCGAGGATCGACGACCGGAGCACGGCGCGGCGGGAGACATGATCGGCGGACGGTGTCGTGGCCACGATCAAGATCCGACCACACGGTCGGTCGTCCGTCCATGTGAACGACGAACACCGCCGTCGTCCGGGCGTCGGCGCGAGCTTGTAGCGTCGGATGCGTGAGTGATCTTTTCGGGGCGAACGACCCGTCTGCCGAACCGGACGCCCTGTTCGAGGCGCCACGCGAACCGGAACCCGAGGACGAACCGCAGATCCGCCGGCAACCCGTCGCGGCCGGCGGCGCCGACGCGCCGCTCGCTGCGCGCATGCGACCGGCGAGTCTCGACGAGGTGGTCGGGCAACAGCACCTGCTCGAACCGGGGGCGCCGCTGCGGCGGCTCGTCGAGGGATCGGGTGCCGCGTCCGTGGTGCTCTACGGCCCGCCCGGTACCGGGAAGACGACCCTGGCCTCACTGATCTCCGGCGCCACCGGACGCCGGTTCGAAGCGCTGTCCGCCCTCTCGGCGGGCGTCAAGGACGTGCGTGCCGTCATCGATCTGGCACGCCGCCGCCTCACCCACGGTGAACAGACCGTGCTGTTCATCGACGAGGTCCACCGCTTCTCGAAGACCCAGCAGGACGCGTTGCTCGCCGCGGTCGAGAACCGCATCGTGCTGCTCGTCGCCGCGACGACCGAGAACCCGTCGTTCTCCGTGGTCGCCCCGCTGCTGTCGCGCTCGCTGGTGCTGCAACTGCAGCCGCTCGGGCCCGACGACATCCGGGCACTGCTCGAACGTGCGCGTACCGACGCCCGTGGACTCGCGGGGACGGTCGACATCGACGACGACGCCCTCGACCATCTCGTCCGGCTCGCCGGCGGCGACGCCCGCCGTGCTCTGACGGCGCTCGAGGCCTCCGCCGACACCGCGCTCGCCGTCTCCGGTGGCGACGCGGCCGTCATCGACCTCGCGACCGTGGAGTCGAGCATCGACGAGGCCGCCGTCCGCTACGACCGCGACGGCGACCAGCACTTCGACGTCGCGAGCGCCTTCATCAAGTCGCTGCGCGGCTCCGACGTCGACGCGGCCCTGCACTATCTGGCACGGATGATCGTCGCGGGGGAGGATCCGCGCTTCATCGCCCGGCGCCTGATGATCCAGGCGAGCGAGGAGGTGGGCATGGCCGACCCGACGGCCCTGCAGACGGCGGTCGCCGCATCGCAGGTCGTGCAGCAGGTCGGCATGCCCGAAGCCCAGCTCGCGCTCGCCCAGGCCACCATCCACATCGCCACCGCCCCCAAGTCGGGGTCCGTCACCGCCGCCCTCGGCGCCGCGATCGCCGACGTGAAGGCCGGCAAGGCCGGCCCGGTACCCGCTCACCTGCGCGACGGCCATTACCAAGGCGCGCAGAAGCTCGGCAACGCGATCGGCTACAAGTTCCCGCACGCGCACCCGGACGGCGTGCTCGCGCAGCAGTACGCCCCGGACGAGCTGGTCGGTGTCGACTACTACGAGCCGACCGGCCGTGGCGTGGAACGGGAGCTGTCGGCCCGCCTGCCCAAGCTGCGCCGCATCGTGCGCGGGGAGCGATGATGGTCCATCGAAGACCCCGCACGGCGCCACCGCACGGAAGACTCGATCGGTGCTGCCGTCCAGAAACCACTTTCGGCGGCGCGATAAGCTGAAGAACGGCCGATCGACAGGATCGACCGCCCGTCCCGGGTAGTTCACACCATCGCCAGACCACAAAAGGACCATCGACGTGCAGACCCACGAGATCCGCAGGCGCTTTCTCGATCACTTCGTGAAGGCGGGACACACCGAGGTGCCCAGCGCGTCGCTGATCCTCGCCGATCCCAACCTGCTGTTCGTCAACGCCGGCATGGTCCCCTTCGTGCCCTACTTCCTCGGCCAGCAGACCCCGCCCTACACCCGCGCCACGTCGGTGCAGAAGTGTGTGCGCACCCTCGACATCGAGGAGGTCGGCAAGACCACCCGCCACAACACCTTCTTCCAGATGGCCGGCAACTTCTCGTTCGGCGACTACTTCAAGGAAGAAGCCATCACCTTCGCGTGGTCGCTGCTCACCGGGTCCGTCGAGGACGGCGGCTACGGCATCGATCCCGAGAAGCTGTGGGCGACGGTGTATCTCGACGACGACGAGGCATTCGGGATCTGGCGCGACAAGGTCGGCGTGCCCGAGGAGCGCATCCAGCGCCGCGGCATGAAGGACAACTACTGGTCGATGGGCATCCCCGGCCCGTGCGGGCCCTGCTCCGAGATCTTCTACGACCGCGGCCCCGACTACGGCGTCGAAGGCGGCCCCGAGGCCGACGAGGACCGCTACATCGAGATCTGGAATCTCGTCTTCATGCAGAACGAGCGCGGTGAGGGCGGGGCCAAGGACGACTACCCGATCCTCGGCCCGCTGCCGAAGAAGAACATCGACACCGGCATGGGTGTGGAGCGCGTCGCCTTCCTGCTCCAGGGCGTCGAGAACGTCTACGAGACCGACCTGCTGCGCCCCGTGATCGACAAGGCCGCCGAACTCACCGGCGCCGTCTACGGCGCGAAGCACGACGACGACGTGCGTTTCCGCGTCATCGCCGACCACGCCCGCACCGCGGCGATGCTCATCGTCGACGGCGTCAACCCCGGCAACGACGGCCGCGGCTACGTGCTGCGCCGCCTGCTCCGCCGCATCGTGCGCTCGGCACGTCTGCTCGGCGCCGACAAGCCGACCATGCGCGAGTTCATGGCGGTCGTGCGCGACACCATGGCTCCGTCCTACCCCGAACTCGACACCGACTTCTCGCGCATCGAGACCGTCGCGGTGGGCGAGGAGACGGCCTTCCTCAAGACCCTCGGCACCGGCAGCAAGCTGTTCGAAGGCGCCGTCGAGACCGTGAAGTCGCAGGGGAAGAACGTGCTCGGTGGCACCGAGGCGTTCACCCTCCACGACACCTACGGGTTCCCGATCGACCTCACCCTCGAGATGGCGGCCGAGGCAGGCCTGACCGTCGACGAGGAGGGCTTTCGGTCGCTGATGGCCGAGCAGCGCCAGCGCGCCAAGGACGACGCCCGCGCCCGCAAGCACGCCCACGCCGACCTGACCGTCTACAAGGAACTCCTCGACCGCGGTCCCACCGAGTTCACCGGCTTCAGCGAGCTGGTGACCGAGGCACACGTGCTCGCCGTCATCACCGGTGGCGAGCGTCTGCACGCGGCGAGCGCGGGCCAGCAGGTCGAGCTGATCCTCGACCGCAGCCCCCTCTACGCGGAGTCCGGCGGTCAGATCGCCGACATCGGCACCATCACCGGCCCGGGCCTGAAGATCAAGGTCGACGACGTCCAGAAGATCGCCAAGCAGTTGTGGACGCACAAGGTCACGGTGCTCGAGGGTCAGGTCGTCGAAGGCGACGCCGTCCTCGTGCAGGTCGATCCCGGGTGGCGCAAGGGCGCCACCCAGGGTCACTCCGGCACCCACCTGGTCCATGCCGCGCTGCGCGAGGTGCTCGGCCCCAACGCCGTGCAGGCCGGTTCGCTCAACAAGCCCGGCTACCTGCGCTTCGACTTCTCGTGGCCGGGCGCGTTGTCCGAGCAGCAGAAGCAGGACATCGAGGCCGTCACCAACGAGGCCGTCGCGGCGAACTATCCCGTCAACACCTTCGTCACCGACCTCGACAAGGCCAAGAAGATGGGTGCGATGGCCCTGTTCGGCGAGAACTACGGCGACGAGGTCCGCGTCGTCGAGATCGGTGGCCCGTTCTCGATGGAGCTGTGCGGCGGTACGCACGTGCAGCACTCCTCGCACGTCGGCACCGTCACGCTCCTCGGTGAGCAGTCCGTCGGTTCCGGTATCCGCCGCGTCGAGGCGTACGTCGGTCTCGACTCCTACCGCCACCTGGCGAAGGAACGCGCGCTGCTCGCAGGCCTGTCCTCGACCCTGAGGGTTCCCTCCGAGGAGGTGCCCGGACGTGTCGAGGCCCTGCTCGACCGACTCAAGGCCGCCGAGAAGGAACTCGAGAAGACCCGCGCCGCGAACGTCGCCGCCGCAGCCGGAACGTACGCGGGCAAGGCGCAGCGCGTCGGTGATGTGCTCGTCGTGGCCGAGGCCGCCCCGGAGGGTGTCGTCGGCAACGACCTGCGCACGCTCGCGTCCGACGTCCGTGGCCGGCTCGGCACGGAGCCCGCCGTGGTGCTGCTTCTCGGCAACGCCGACGGCAAGGTGCCCTTCGTCGTCGCCACCAGCAAGGCCGCGCAGGAGAAGGGCATCAAGGCCGGCGACCTCGTCGCGAGCTTCGGTCCCGCGATCGGTGGTCGCGGTGGCGGCAAGCCCGACATGGCGCAGGGCGCAGGGTCGGATCCGGCCGGTATCCCGGCAGCACTCGACGCCTTCCGTGCCCGCCTGAGCGAGCTGGCCGGCTGAGCGTGGCCGAAACGCCGCGCCCCGATCGTCCCGGAGAGGACGATCCCGGCCGTGGTCGCCGCATCGCAGTCGACGTCGGCAGCGTCCGGATCGGGGTCGCCTCCAGCGACCCCGACGGCATCCTCGCCACCCCCGTCGAGACGGTGCCGCGTTCGAAGGTACGCGGACCCGACGCACCCGATATCCGGCGCATCGTCGACATCGTTAGGGAATACGAGGCTGTTGAGGTTATCGTCGGGCTGCCGCAGACACTGCGCGGTGAGCCCGGCAAGGCTGCGAAACTGGCGAGCGACTTCGCGCGTCGACTTCGCCGTGCCCTACCCGACGTTCCCGTGCGCCTGGCCGACGAACGCTTCACGACGGTCACTGCGGCGCGTGCCCTCCGCGAGAGCGGGGTGAGTGCGCGAGGTGCGCGGCCGGTCATCGACCAGGCTGCCGCCGTGGCCATCTTGCAGGGTTGGTTGGACGAGCGGAGTTCGGTAGTGAACGAGTCGGGGCGTGACGCGGGGGGCAGCCGGTGAGCCGGCACGGACGACACGACGACCATTCGGAGAACGCACGGGAGGATCTGTTCGCGGATCCCTATGCCGGTGGGTACACGCAACCTCCGGTCGATCGCACCGGATCCGAGGATCCGTATCGCACGCGATCCGAGGATCCGTATCGATCCGAACCGGGTTACCGGTACGACGATCCGTACGCATCCGACCCCCACGGTCACGATGCGTACGGGCACGACCCGTACGGCGGTGGTGCGTACGAGGGCGCCCCGGGTGAGACCCCGGAGGCCCGTCGACCCGATCCGGACGATCACGAGACCACGGTCCTGAACTTCGAGCCGGGTGTGTTCGACGGCCCGCCGCCCGGCCACCCCGAACAGGGTTATCCCGAACAGGGTTATGCCGACCCGGCTTACGGCGAGCAGGGTTACGCCGAGGAGCATCAGGGGTATGTCGAGCAGGGCTACGCCGAGCAGGGCTACGGCGAGAGTTACGCAGCATCCGGGTACGAACACGCCGGACCCACCGACGCCGACGCCGGATACGCTCCGGCCGGTCACTCCGACGGGGCACCTCTCGACGGGGGGCACCTCGACGACGAGTACCCGGGCGGGTACTCGTACGCCGCACGCGACGCGAACCGGGATGCCTACCGGGACGACGACCCCGCCGACGACGCGGTCGCAGCGGAGGAAATCACCGCCGAGCAGCGTGCGGTTCCCGCCGCAGTCGGTGGTTCGGAACGCGCCGCACGCCGCGATCCGAAGGCGCGCGGACGCAAGAAGCGCGGTCGTGTCGTGGGCGCGCTCGCCGCCGCGGTGCTCCTGCTCGTCGTCGTGGGCGGCGGTTATCTCGCCTACGACCGCTTCCTCGGCACGAACCTTCCGCCGGACTTCACCGGGCCTCCCGGGCCCGCCGTGGTCGTCCAGGTCAACCCGGGCGAAACCGCCGGGGAGATCGGCAGCGAGTTCGTCGACAAGGGGGTCGTCGCGAGTTCCGCCGCCTTCTACGAAGCGGCCGTGCAGAACCCGGGGATGAACTCGCTGCAGCCCGGCTTCTATCAGGTGGCCACCAACATCCCGGCCGTCGACGCCGTCGCCGCCCTCGTCGACCCGGCCAGCCGGGTCGGTGCGCTCGTGATCTCCGAAGGGCGGCAGCTGCACGACATCCGCGACGTCAACACCGGTGCCGTCCGCAAGGGCATCTACACACTCATCGCCGAGGCGAGCTGCCACGGCGATCCGGCCGCCGAGAACTGCGTCACCTACGAGGAACTCGACGCGGCCGGCGCCACCCCGGACCTGCAGGCGCTCGGCGTCCCGGAATGGGCGCGCGACGCGGTGGCGAACGTGCCCGACCGCAGGCGGCAACTCGAAGGCCTCATCGCCGCGGGCAGCTGGGATTTCGATCCGACGGCCGAACCCGTCGAGATCCTCGCCCGTCTCGTATCGGAGAGTGCGTCGAGCTACGACGCGACAGGGATCACCGAGGCGGCCGCACGCGTAGGCCTGACCCCGTACGAGATGCTCATCTCCGCATCGCTCGTCGAACGTGAGGCCCTGCCACAGGATTTCGCGAAGGTCGCGCGCGTGATCCTCAACCGCCTCGACATCGACCAGATGCTCCAGTTCGACTCGACCGTCAACTACGAGCTCGACGAGACCGAACTCGCGACCACCGACGCCGACCGCGCGCGGGTGACCCCCTGGAACACCTACGCCATGGTCGGTCTGCCGGCGACGCCCATCTCCTCACCGAGCATCGGCGCTCTGCAGGCGATGGAGAACCCGGAACCGGGCGAATGGATCTACTTCGTGACGATCGACGACCAGGGCACCACGCTTTTCGCGAACTCCTACGAGGAGCACCTGCAGAACACCGAACTGGCACTCGCGAGCGGGATCCTCGACAGTGGCCGCTGATCCGAAGTCGGGTGTCCGGAGGGCGGCGGTCCTCGGGAAACCCATCGCGCACTCGAAGTCGCCCCTGCTGCATCTCGCGGCGTACCGGGCACTCGGGCTGACCGAGTGGACCTACGAACGCATCGAATGCACCGGTGAACAACTGCCGGGACTCGTGTCCTCGCTCGGTGAGGAATGGGTCGGCCTGTCCGTCACGATGCCCGGCAAGTTCGCGGCACTCGAATTCGCCACCGAACGCACCGAGCGGGCGGTGAGGATCGGTTCGGCGAACACCCTCGTCCGCCTCGACGACGGATGGCGTGCCGATTGCACCGACGTCGACGGTGTGTCCGGCGCACTGCGCTCGGCCGGCGTCGGCGATCTGTCCGACGCGTCGGCGGTCGTCGTGGGCTCGGGGGGTACCGCGAGACCGGCGCTCGTCGGTCTGACCGACCTCGGTATCCGCTCGGTGACCGTGGTCGCCCGGTCCGAGGAGAAGGCTCGCGCGACGTTCGATTGTCTCGACGACGACATCGAGGCTCGGTGGTTGTCGTTCGACGCACCCGAACTCGCCCGGGTCTGCGCCGAGGCCGGTGCGCTCGTGAGCACCGTGCCCGCACCCGCGGCAGCGCCGTACGCAGAAACCCTCGCGCACGCCCCCTGCATCCTCGACGCGATCTACGACCCCTGGCCCACACCGCTGGCGACAGCGGCCGAGGCACGCGGTGTCCGCGTCGTCAGTGGTCTGCACATGCTCCTGAACCAGGCATTCGGGCAGGTCGAGCAGTTCACGGGGCTGCCCGCGCCGCGCGCGGAGATGGCGCGCGCCGTCGGGCTCGACCTGAATTCTCCGCACCCGGCCTGAGAACCCGCACGCTCCTCGATCCATAGATACGGGTGAGGGGTCCGATACCGAACAAGAATGGTCCGCAAGCACTTTCCGGCCCGTTCGCGAAGTAGTGTCGGACCCGTCCGACGGCCGTGACGGCCGTCACCGCTGTCGCCTGCGGGCCGAGAAGGAGCAAATATGAGTGCAGTGATCGTCCAGGCCGTGCGTACGCCTGTCGGCAGGAGGAACGGCGGACTGTCCGGCGTGCACCCGGCACAGCTGTCCGCCGTGGTGCTGAACGCGCTGGTCGAGCGCGCCGGCATCGATCCGTCGGTCGTCGAGGACGTCATCTGGGGTTGCGTGCAGCAGGCCGGTGAGCAGGCTATCGACATCGCCCGCACCGCGGTGCTCACGGCGGGCTGGCCGGAGTCGGTGCCCGGCGTGACCATCGACCGGCAGTGCGGCTCGAGCCAGCAGGCGCTGAACTTCGCGATCGCGAGCGTCGAAGCGGGGCACTACGACGTCGTCGTCGCCGGTGGCGTCGAGGTGATGTCGCGGGTGCCCATGGGCACCTCGACCTCCGTGGGCGGGTCGCCCTACCCCGAGGCCTTCCTCGAGCGGTACGACGGGGTGCGGCCCAACCAGGGCATCGGTGCCGAGATGATCGCCGAGAAGTGGGGCCTGAGCCGGACCGACGTGGACGCCTTCTCCGCGCGCTCGCACGAACGCGCCGCGGCCGCACAGGACGCCGGACTGTTCGCCGACCAGATCGTGCCGGTCACCACGCCGGACGGAACCGTCGTCTCGCAGGACGAGGGCATCCGCCGCGGCACCACCGTGGAGAAGCTCGCCGGCCTGAAGACCGTCTTCAAGGAGGACGGTGTCATCCACGCCGGAAACTCCTCGCAGATCTCCGACGGCTCCGCGGCGCTGCTGATCATGAGCGAAGAGGCCGCCGCGAAGTACGGTCTCACCCCGCTCGCGAAGATCCACACCGCCGTCGTGACCGGCTCCGACCCGGTCATCATGCTCACCGCACCCATCCCGGCGACGGAGAAGGCGCTCGCGAAGTCCGGTCTCACCGTCGACGAGATCGGCGTCTTCGAGGTCAACGAGGCGTTCGCTCCGGTGCCCATGGCGTGGCAGAAGGAGATCGGCGCGCCGGAGGACAAGCTCAACCCCAACGGTGGTGCGATCGCCCTCGGTCACCCGCTCGGTGGCTCCGGTGCCCGCATCCTCACCGACATGATCTTCCACATGCGCCGCAACAACCTCCGCTACGGCCTGCAGACCATGTGCGAGGGCGGCGGACAGGCCAACGCCACCATCCTCGAGCTCGTCGCGCAGTAGCCGCACCCGACGTCGTCCGCTGCCCACCCGCTGCGCCTGCGCGGGTGGGCAGCGGCTTTCTCCGCGCAGGTGTCGAATCGGCGCCCTACCGTTCGTATAGAGGGTGAGAGGCCGGAACCGCCGGCCGCCGAGGGGAAGGACCCCGACATGGCGCAGTACCTGCTGAGCATCTACCAGCCGGACGGCGAACCGCCGTCACCGGAGTTCCTCGAACCGATCATGAAGAAGGTTGAGGCGTGGCAGAACGAGATCCAGGAGGCAGGGATCCGGGTGTTCTCCGGCGGCCTGCACCCACCGGACACGGCGACGGTCGTGCGCACGGACGAGGGGCGCACGGTGACGACCGACGGTCCGTACATCGAGGGCAAGGAGCATCTCGGTGGCTTCGACGTGATCGACGTGCCCGACCTCGACGAGGCGCTGAAGTGGGCGCGCGGTCTCTCCGACGCCACCACACTGCCCATCGAGGTGCGGCCCCTGGCGTTCGGATCCTGCGCCGGATGACGTGCACACCTCGATGACCGGGCCCTCCACCGCCGACATCGGACGTGTCTTCCGGGAGGAGTACGGCCGGGCGGTCGCCGTGCTCACCCGCGTCCTCGGCGATATCGACCTCGCCGAGGACGCGGTGCAGGACGCCTTCTCGACCGCCGTCGAACGGTGGCCCGGGGAGGGGGTCCCGCCGAGTCCGGCCGGATGGATCATCACCACCGCCCGTCGCCGGGCGATCGACAGGGCGAGGCGGGAGGCCGCACGTCCGGTCAAGCACGCCGAGGCGGATCTGCTCCACCCGGTATCCGGCGTCGCGTTCGACCCCGAGGCGGTCGACTCGCCCGGGATTCCCGACGACCGCCTCCGGCTCATCTTCACCTGTTGTCACCCGGCGCTCGCGCCTCGGTCGCGTGTCGCTCTGACACTGCGCCTGCTCGGCGGGCTCACCACCGCGCAGATCGCCCGGGTATTTCTGGTGCCGGAAGCAACGATGGCGCAACGGATCTCCCGTGCCAAGCGAAAGATCCGCGACGCGCGTATCCCGTTCCGCATCCCGTCCCCGGACGAGTTTCCCGAACGCCTCGACGCGGTGCGATCCGTGCTCTATCTCGTGTACACGGAAGGCCACACGACGAGCACCGGACCCGAGCTCGCCGACACGGACCTGTGTGCGGAGGCGGTGCGGCTGGCCCGCTTGCTGGACGGGCTCGTTCCCGGCGAACCCGAGACCACCGGACTGCTCGCCCTGATGTTGCTCGGTGAATCCCGACGCCCGGCGCGGACAGGACGCGGGGGCGAACTCGTCCTGCTCGCAGACCAGGACCGCTCGCGATGGGACCGCGCGTTGATCGACGAAGGGCAGGCGCTCGTGCGGCACACCCTGCGCTGGAACAGACCGGGGCCCTATCAGATCCAGGCCGCGATCGCCGCAGTGCACGCGGAGGCGCCCGCTTTCGAGGACACCGATTGGGCGCAGATCGTCGCGCTCTACGATCTGCTGATGGCCGCGGACCCCACCCCGGTCGTCGCGTTGCATCGGGCCGTTGCACTCGCCGAAGTGGAAGGTCCCGCAGTGGCTCTCGGGATCGTCGACCGCCTCGACCTCGAGCCGTACCACGTCTTCCATGCCGTCCGGGCCGACCTGCTCGCCCGCCTCGGCCGGATCACCGAGGCGTGTGAGACATACGTCACCGCCACGGCCCGGACGGCGAACACGATCGAACGCGCACATCTCCTGCGCCGGCGCGACGAGCTCCGGGGCTCGCTCAGGTAGCCGGTGTCGTTCCGGCCGTCGTCTCGGTCTCGGGAACCGAACGCTGCCACGGCCAACGGCCATCGATCTCCAACTGCAGCGACCAGCTCAGGAAGGTACGGATGAGCACGATGATCGCCAGTACACCCACCGACGTGAAGGTCGGAGTGACGGCGACGGTCTTGATGATGTCGGCGGCGACCAGGAATTCGAGGCCGAGCAGGATCGATCGGCCGAGATTGCGCCGGTACGGCTCGTAGATCCCCGAACCCGGTGCGCGCCGCCGCGCGGTCGCCGCGAGCCAGGTCGCCGCCAATGCACCGATCACCATGACGCCGACTCCGACGACGTCGATGGCCGTGCCCACGTGTTCGAGCAGCGACGAAATCTCCATTCGACCAGAACCTTCCGACCGGAACCGACAGACTCCGGCAATCCTCGCAGGACGATCGCCGCGCCGTGCGGCTTTGTCCACAGGACCTGGGCCTGTCCACAGAACCGGGTCGGACACCGCGCGAACGCCCTGCCGGAGCGTGCGGGTGGGAGATGCTCCGGGTCGTGACAGGGGAGACGGGTGTGCTCGCGATGATGGTCCTCGGCGCGGGCGTGGGAGCGATCGTCCGCATGGTGGTGGGACGGACGGCCGGTCGTCGGCCGCCGCCGGGTCTGTGCGAGGCGGCATGCGCGGCAGTCGCACTCGTTGCGGTCTCGGTGACCACGGGCACCGCGGCGGCCGTCGGAGCAGCGATGTTCGGATGGTGGTGCGTGTGCCTGAGCGCCGTGGACCTGCTCGTGCGGCGTCTGCCGAACGTGCTGACCCTCGGGGGAGCGACCACGATCCTCGGCGTGGCCGCGGCGACCGGGCACGGCCGGGCGGCGTTCGCCGGTGCGTTCCTGCTCGCGGCACCGTTGTTGGTCACGCACCTCGCGGTGCCGCGGTCGATGGGTGCGGGTGACGTCAAACTCGCCCTCGGTCTCGGTGCCGTCACCGGACTCGCCGGTCCCTCGGCAGTGCTCGTCGGAGCACTGCTTCCACCTGTACTCACCGCAGGTGCGGCCCTGTTTCTGCGGCTCCGGGAGGCCGGCCGAGGGGGAGCGTGTGCCGCTCCGCGCGCGCTTCCGCACGGACCGTCGATGTGTGCCGCCGCGGCACTGGCGGTGATCTCGACGGGTTGACCAGGGGCGGCATGTCGAGGTGGCGGACGAACATGGAAGGATGGACGTGTGCTGCGTTGGATAACTGCTGGAGAATCCCATGGTCCCGCCCTCGTCGCGATGCTCGAGGGGATGGTTGCCGGAGTCGAGGTGACGTCGAACGACATCTCGGAGCAACTCGCGCGACGGCGACTGGGCTACGGCCGCGGCGCACGCATGAAGTTCGAGGCCGACAAGGTCACCGTGATCGGTGGCGTCCGGCACGGACGCACAATGGGCGGCCCGATCGCGATCGAGATCGGCAACACCGAATGGCCCAAGTGGGAGACCATCATGGCCGCCGACCCGGTCGATGCCGAACTGCTCGAAGGCCAGGCGCGCAACGCGCCGCTGACCCGTCCCCGTCCCGGCCACGCCGACTTCGCGGGCATGCTCAAGTACGGCTTCGACGATGCGCGTCCCGTCCTCGAGCGCGCGAGCGCCCGGGAGACCGCAGCACGCGTGGCGGCCGGCACCGTCGCCCGGAACTTCCTGCGCCAGGCGTTCGGCGCCGAAGTCGTCTCGCACGTCATCTCCATCGGTGCATCCGACCCCTATGTCGGCCCCGAACCCGGTGTCGACGATCTCACCGCGATCGACGCGAGCCCCGTGCGCGCCTACGACAAGGCCGCCGAGGAATCGATGATCGCCGAGATCGAGGCCGCGAAGCGCGACGGCGACACCCTCGGTGGAATCGTCGAGGTCGTGGTGCACGGGCTGCCCGTGGGCCTCGGTTCGTACGTCAGCGGTGCCGATCGCCTCGACGCGCGACTGGCCGCGGCCCTCATGGGGATCCAGGCCATCAAGGGCGTCGAGGTCGGCGACGGCTTCGAGACCGCGCGCCGCCGCGGCAGCGCCGCCCACGACGAGATGAAGCCCGGCCCCGACGGTGTGCTCCGCTCGAGCAATCGCGCCGGCGGCATCGAAGGCGGCATGACCAACGGTGAGGCCCTGCGTGTGCGGGCGGCGATGAAGCCGATCTCCACCGTGCCCCGTGCCCTGTCGACGGTCGACATGACCACCGGCGACGAGGCCGTCGCGATCCACCAGCGTTCCGACGTGTGCGCGGTGCCCGCGGCGGGTGTCGTCGCCGAGGCGATGGTCGCCCTCGTCGTCGCGCAGGCCGCTCTCGAGAAGTTCGGCGGCGACTCGCTCGCCGAGACCGTGAGCAATATCGACCACTACCTGAAGGGCATCGCGGCGCGGCCGCCGCGGTGATCTCATGTCGCCTCGCCTGGTACTCATCGGCCCGCCGGGAGCGGGCAAGTCGACGATCGGTCGTCGGGTTGCGAACGCACTCGAGCTGCCCTTGCTCGACACCGACGCCGAGATCGAGCGTGTGACCGGCCGGACCATCCCCGAGATCTTCTCCCAGGACGGCGAACCGGCCTTCCGGGAGATCGAGGAGGAGGTCGTCGCGCGGGCCCTCGACACCCACGACGGTGTGGTGTCCCTGGGAGGGGGAGCGATCCTCTCGGAGCGCACCCGCGCGCGACTGGCCGGACACACCGTCGTGTACCTCGAGATCAGCGTGGCGGAAGGACTGCGTCGCACCGGTGCGGTCGGCGCAGCAGGTACCAGGCCGTTGCTGGCCGGCGGTGATCCGGCCCAGAAGTACCGCGACCTCATGCGTCGCCGCCGCCCGCTGTACCGGCAGGCGGCGACCATCCGGGTGCGCACCGACGGCCGCAGCCCCGGGCGGGTCGTCCAGCAGGTGCTCGCCAAACTCGAAGCGGCGGACGCCGCGACCAGCCAGACCATCAGCGAGGATCGGAGCCCCACACCGTGACCGAACCGGTACGCATCGACGTCGAGACCGCCCAGCCCTATCCGGTGATCATCGGCCGGGGACTGCTCGGCGACGTCGTCGAAGAACTGTCCGGCACGCGGACCGTCGCGATCTTCCACCAGCCGACGCTCACCGCGACGGCCGAGGCCGTGCGAGAGGCGCTCGCCGAGATCGGCATCGACGCCCACCGCATCGAGATCCCCGACGCCGAGGACGGTAAGGAACTCGCCGTCGCCGGATTCTGCTGGGAGGTGCTCGGCCGCATCGGTCTGACCCGCTCGGACGCCGTCATCAGCCTCGGCGGCGGTGCCGCCACCGACCTCGCAGGCTTCGTGGCCGCGACGTGGATGCGCGGCGTGCGGGTCTACCACATCCCCACCACGCTGCTGGCGATGGTCGACGCCGCCGTGGGCGGCAAGACCGGCATCAACACCGAGGCGGGCAAGAACCTCGTCGGTTCCTTCCACGAGCCCTCCGCGGTCTTCGTCGACCTCGCGACCCTCGAGACGGTGCCGCGCAACGAGATCGTGGCCGGCCTCGCCGAGGTGATCAAGACCGGCTTCATCGCCGATCCGGTGATCCTCGACCTGATCGAAAAGAACCCCGAGGCCGCGCTCGATCCCGCCGGGTCGGTGCTGCCCGAGCTGATCCGGCGATCGGTAGAGGTCAAGGCGAAGGTGGTCGCGGCCGACCTCAAGGAGTCGAGTCTGCGCGAGATCCTCAACTACGGTCACACCCTCGGCCACGCCATCGAGCGTCGTGAGCGGTACCGCTGGCGCCACGGCGCCGCCGTGTCGGTGGGCCTGGTCTTCGCCGCCGAGCTCGGCCGGCTCGCCGGGCGTCTCGACGACGTCACTGCCGACCGGCACCGCGCGATCCTCGAATCCGTGGGCCTGCCCACGACCTACGATCCCGACGCCTTCTCCGATCTGCTCAAGGGCATGCAGACCGACAAGAAGAACCGCGCCGGCATGCTCCGGTTCGTCGTCCTCGACGGGCTCGCGAAGCCCGGCAGGCTCGAAGGACCCGACCCGACCCTGCTCGCGGCCGCCTACTCCGAGGTCGCGCGTCAAGGCAAGGCCGACGCGGGAACCGTCCTGCTCTGACCGTCGCCCGGCTCGACCGCTAGTTCGATGCGGGCGGTCTCCAGGACGGGTCGCGTCCGGTGAGCCCGATCAGGCGTTCCAGCGGCGGGGCGTCGTCGCCCACTCGGACGGCCGGACCGAACAGACCACCCCCGTCGGCGACGCGCTCCTCCTCGGTGATGCTCTCCGCGAAGGCGGTACACGCGGCGATCTCGTCGGGTTCGCAGGAATACTGCTGTCCTGTGGCCACGGCGAGGTCCCAGCCGTGGACGACGAGTTCGTCGAGCGTGACGAGTCCGGCGACCGGCGCGGGCAGGTCGAGGCCACCCGCGCGCGTCATGCCTTCCCAGGCCGAGGGATCGCTCCACGCCCGGCGGAGGTCGCCGAGTCGGTCGGGCACGAGCTGCCGCCAGTCCGGCGGCAGTTCGCTCGTGAGCTGCGGGGGAGTGTCGGTGTACGGGCCGATGTCCTTGTGCGCCGCGGCCGTGAACGCGAGCGACAGGCCGAGCACATGGTCGACGAGCGCACCGACGGAGGTCTCGGAACACGGCGTGGGGCCCGACAACTGTGCGTCGTCGATCCCCGCCAGGATGCGCTCCATGCGGCGGGTCGCGGGAGTCAGGTCGAGCGTCTCGGTGGTGTCGGTCATGGGTAGCTCCTCGATGTCGGCTATCTGTACCGACCGTCACCGTCCCGAAAACTGAGCACCCGCCCCCGACGTATCGGGGGCGGGTGGTCTCACTGCTGTGGTGTCACTGCTGTGGTGTCACGGCTTCGGGTCGATTTTCGGGAACACCTCGGTGGGCGAGTCGTCGCTGCGCCAGGCGGGATCGGCCTGCTGCGCGGAGTTCGCGGGCGCCGAACCTTCGGGTGCCGCCGCTCCGACGCCTACGGGTGCGTGGTGCTCGCGGTGGACGGACCAGTCGTCGTCGCGGGTGGTCTTGCGCTCGTTCCGGCGCGCGAAGAACCGGCCCAGCGTCACTGCGGCCATCGCCGGCAGGAACACCAGGAGCACGGTGAACGCGGCACCGGAGGTGATCTCGAAGAACAGGGACGTCACGCCCACCGGAATCGGGGTGATCGCGTCGACGAGCCAGGTGAGGACCCCTCCGACGAGGCCGGTGACCGCACCGGCGGCGAGCCAGCGCATCGTCAGGTCGTCGCCCTCGTCGGGGTCGGGATGGGCGCGGTGGTCGCGGATGCCGTCGAGGCCGGCCCAGACGAACGCTGCGACGACCACGACGGCGAAGCCCAGCCAGCGCAGTACCGATCCCTGCAACGGCCACTGGATGAGAGCGGCACCGAGCAGGACGCGCACGACCACGTGGACCAGGGCGAGCCCGAGTCCGCGGAGCAACCAGGGTTTCATGTACCTCAGCGTAACGGGTGGCGAAGCCGACAGTGTGTCCCGTCCCACAGGCGCGATCGCGGTAGGTTGAGCGATATGTCTGCCGACCACGCCTCCCGCCGTCGCGCGCTGCGTGCGCTGCTCGTCGAACGCGAACTCGACGCGCTGCTGGTGACCGATCTGACCGGTATCCGCTACCTCACGGGCTTCACCGGATCCAACGCGGCGCTGATCGTCTCCACCGAGGACGACGAGAACGAGACGCGCACCGTCGTCTGCACCGACGGCCGCTACGTCACACAGGTGGGGGAGCAGGTCCCCGACCTGCGGGCGGTGATCGCCCGGGCGTCGGCCGCGCACCTCATTACCGAGTTCGGAACCGGCTCCGCGCGTTGGGGATTCGAGAGTCACGTCGTCACGGTCGACGAGCGGGCCCGGTGGGACGAACTCGGCGTCTCCGTCCGTTTCGTTCCCGCTCCCGGTCTCGTCGAGCAGTTGCGGGCCGTGAAGGACGAACACGAAATCGGCCTGTTGCGCGACGCGTGCGGTGCGGCCGATCGCGCACTGGCGGACCTGATCGCGGCGGGCGGTCTGCGCCCGGGACGAACCGAGAAGGAGGTCGCGCGCGACCTCGAATGGCGCATGTTCGAGCACGGCGCCGACGGCATCTCCTTCGAGACGATCGTCGCCGCCGGCGCCAATTCGGCGATCCCGCACCACCGCCCCACCGGCGCGGTCCTCGCCGAGGGCGACTTCGTGAAACTCGACTTCGGGGCGCAGATCGGCGGCTACCACTCCGACATGACGCGCACCTACGTGCTGGGCCGGGTCGCGGACTGGCAGCGCGAGCTGTACGAACTGGTCCTGCGCGCGCAGCAGGCCGGACGCGAGGCGCTCGCCCCCGGTGTCGACTGTGCCGCGGTGGACGCCGCCGCGCGCACCGTGATCGCCGAGGCCGGCTACGCCGACCTGTTCCTGCACGGGCTCGGCCACGGAGTCGGGCTCGAGATCCACGAAGCGCCCGGAATCGGTGCCGCGGCGACCGGTACACTTGTCGCCGGTGCGGCGGTGACCGTCGAGCCGGGTGTGTACTTCTCGGGGCGCGGAGGCGTGCGGATCGAAGACACGCTCGTGGTGCGGGAGCATACTCCGGAGTTGCTCACGCTCACCGACAAGACATTGACCGTCGTTTGAGGGCGGTTCCTCGACCCTAGGAGACACGAACCAAGTGGCTGATACCAGTGACTTCAAGAACGGCCTCGTTCTGAAAATCGACGGACAGCTCTGGCAGATCATCGAGTTCCAGCACGTCAAGCCGGGCAAGGGCCCCGCTTTCGTGCGCACGAAGCTCAAGAATGTGACGTCGGGCAAGACCGTCGACAAGACCTGGAATGCCGGTGTCAAGGTCGAGACCGCCACCGTCGATCGCCGCGACATGACCTACCTCTACAACGACGGCACCGACTACGTCTTCATGGACGGCGAGACCTACGACCAGATCACCATCTCGCCCGAGCTGCTCGGCGACAGCGCCAAGTTCCTGCTCGAGAACATGCCCGTGCAGGTCGCGACGCACGAGGACGTCCCGCTGTTCGTCGAGCTCCCGGTCACGGTCGAGCTCGTCGTCCAGCACACCGATCCGGGCCTGCAGGGCGACCGCTCCACCGGCGGCACCAAGCCCGCGACCCTCGAGACCGGCGCCGAGATCCAGGTCCCGCTGTTCATCAACACCGGCGACAAGCTCAAGGTCGATTCCCGCGACGGCAGCTACCTCGGGCGAGTGAATTCCTGAGTGTCCGGTAACCAGAAGAAGCTCGGGGCCCGCCACAAGGCCCGCAAGCGGGCCGTGGATCTGCTCTTCGAGGCGGAGGCCCGCGACGTACACCCCGTCGACCTCGCCGCCGATCGCGTCGAACTCGCGATCGACGACGACCAGGTCGCGCCGGTGCCGGCATATGCGCAGACCATCATCCGCGGTGTCGCCGACAACCTCGACGAGACCGACCGGGTGATCGCCGATCACCTGCACGAATGGACGCTGGACCGCCTTCCCGCCGTCGACCGCGCGATCCTGCGCATCGCGGTGTGGGAGCTGTTCCATGCCACCGACGTGCCGCCCGTGGTGGCCGTCGACGAAGCGGTCGAGCTGGCGAAGCAGCTGTCCACCGACGATTCGCCGGCCTTCGTCAACGGGGTGCTCGGTCAGATCGTCACCGTCGCCGACCAGGTGCGCGCAGCTGCCGCTGCCACCCTCGTCCGGCCGGCGCAGGAGTCGCAGGATCAGGATTCCGACGAGTCCTGAATTCGTCACCCTTTCGGGTGAGCGACGACACGAGGCACCGTGAGCGGGCCCGGCGGGAACATTCCCGCCGGGCCCGCTCACGTTCTCGGGCCTGTGTTGCGCTTCACCCGCCATCCGTGCCGGGGCGGACGTCGACGCTGATAGGCTCGACAATCGTCAGGCATCCTTTAACGATCCGTCCAGTGAGGCGGAGAAGGAGGTCGCTGCATGGCCGTGTCCGAGGACGGGTCCACAGCTTCTACTCCCACTACGTCTTCCGGTACCGGCGTGCCGGCGCGTGAGTTGCTCTCCGCTGCCGACGTCCACCGGACGATCTCGCGCATCGCGCACCAGATCATCGAGAAGACCGCGCTCGACACCCCCGAGGACGCACCGCGTGTCGTGCTCCTGGGCATCCCCACCCGCGGGATCACCCTCGCCCAGCGCCTCGCCGACCGCATCGAGGAATTCGCCGGTGTCCGCGTCCCGGTCGGCTCGCTCGACATCACGCTCTACCGCGACGACCTCCGCACGAAGCCGCACCGCCCGCTGGAGCGCACCTCGGTGCCCGAGGGCGGCGTCGACAACACCCTCGTCGTCCTCGTCGACGACGTCCTGTTCTCGGGACGCTCCGTCCGCGCCGCGCTCGACGCCCTGCGCGATCTAGGACGGCCCCGCGCGGTGCAACTCGCGGTCCTCGTCGACCGCGGCCACCGCGAACTGCCGTTGCGGGCCGACTACGTCGGCAAGAACGTGCCCACCGCGCGCAGCGAGGACGTCCGCGTACTGCTGACCGAACACGACGGGCGCGACGCCGTCGAGATCTCCGGAGGCAAGTCCCAGTGAAACACCTGCTCACCATCGCGGATCTGACGAAGGACTCCGCGACGGGGCTTCTCGACGAGGCCGAGCGGTTCGAGCAGGCACTGCTCGGGCGTGAGGTGCGCAAGCTCCCCACGCTGCGCGGCCGCACCATCATGACCGTCTTCTACGAGAACTCCACCCGTACCCGTGTGTCCTTCGAGGTCGCCGGCAAGTGGATGAGCGCCGACGTCATCAACGTCTCGGCGTCCAGTTCGTCGGTGAAGAAGGGCGAATCGCTGCGCGACACCGCGCTGACCCTGCACGCCGCCGGTGCCGACGCACTGGTGGTCCGTCACTCCGCTTCCGGTGCCGCACACCGGATCGCCCAGTGGACCAACGAATCCGGCTCCGGACCGGCTGTGGTCAACGCCGGTGACGGCACCCACGAACATCCCACCCAGGCGTTGCTCGACGCGCTCACCCTGCGCCAGCGTCTCGGTTCGATCGAAGGCCGCCGGATCGGCATCGTCGGCGACGTGCTGCACAGCCGCGTCGCGCGATCGAACGCGCTGCTGCTGAGCATGCTCGGCGCCGAGGTCGTACTCGTCGCTCCCCGCACCCTGCTGCCGGTGGGGGTGGAGACCTGGCCGGTGACGGTCGCCGATTCGCTCGAAGCCGAACTTCCCACGCTCGACGCGGTCATGATGCTGCGCGTGCAGGCCGAGCGCATGAACGGCGGGTTCTTCCCGTCCGCCCGCGAGTACTCGATCCGATACGGACTCAACGCCAAGCGCGCGGCGTTGCTGCCGGAGCACGCGGTGATCCTGCATCCCGGCCCGATGCTCCGCGGCATGGAGATCGGCTTCCCCGTCGCCGACGCCCCGCAGAGCGCTGTGCTGCAGCAGGTGAGCAACGGTGTCCACGTGCGGATGGCGGTGCTCTTCCGCCTGCTCGTCGGCACGGAAGGGAACCTGTCGTGACCCACACTTCCCACCCGGGAGACACAGGAACAGGAGTGACACAGGTGACGCCGCAGGTGCTCATCCGCAACGTCCGCCTCTACGGCGAAGGCGACCCGGTCGACGTGCTGCTCGGCGACGAGCAGATCCTCGCGATCGGCACCGACCTCGAGGCCGACACCGACGCGGAGATCGTCGACGGCACCGGGCAGATCGTGCTCCCGGGCTTCGTCGACCTGCACACGCACCTGCGCGAACCGGGCCGCGAGGACACCGAGACCGTCGACTCGGGCTCGGCCGCTGCGGCGCGCGGCGGATACACCGCGGTCTTCGCGATGGCCAACACCGATCCGGTCGCCGACTCGGTGGTCGTCACCGATCACGTGTGGCGCCGCGGCCGCGAGGTCGGGCTCGTCGACGTCCACCCCGTGGGCGCCGTCACCGTCGGACTCGAAGGCAAGCAGCTCGCCGAGATGGGCACGATGGCCGCCGGTGTCGGTGGCGTGCGGATGTTCTCCGACGACGGCAAGTGCGTCTACGACCCCCTGCTCATGCGCCGCGCGCTCGAGTACTCCGCCTCGCTCGGGGTGCTCATCGCCCAGCACGCCGAGGAACCGCGGCTGACCGTCGGTGCCGTCGCGCACGAGGGTCCGAACGCGGCACGTCTCGGCCTCACCGGCTGGCCCCGCGCCGCCGAGGAGTCCATCGTCGCCCGCGACGCGCTGCTCGCCCGCGATGCCGGAGCCCGCGTGCACATCTGCCACGCGTCGACGGCAGGCACCGTCGAACTCGTCCGGTGGGCACGTTCGCAGGGCATCTCGATCAGCGCCGAGGTCACGCCGCACCACCTGCTCCTCGACGACTCGCGTCTCGAGAGCTACGACGGCATCAACCGGGTCAATCCGCCGCTGCGCGAGCGATCCGACGTCGAAGCGCTGCGCCGCGGCCTCGCGGACGGGACCATCGACTGTGTGGCCACCGACCACGCCCCGCACGCCGAACAGGACAAGTGCTGCGAGTTCTCGCAGGCACGTCCGGGAATGCTCGGGCTCGAGACGGCGTTGTCCGTCGTGATCGAGACGATGGTCCGGCCGGGCCTGCTGGACTGGCGCGGCGTCGCGAAGGTCATGAGCGAGCGTCCCGCGGAGATCGTGGGCCTCGACGATCAGGGCCGGCCCCTCGAGGTGGGCGAACCCGCGAACATCGTGCTCGTCGACCCGGATACCGAGTGGACGGTGCACGGCCCCGACCTCGCGAGCATCTCCCACAACACGCCCTACGAGGACATGACCCTGCCGGGCCGGGTCACCACCACCGTGCTGCGCGGGCGGATCACCGCCCGCGACGGTGAGGTGTTCCCGCGCTCGACCGAAAGGTAGGAACCGACATGGATCGCTTGCTCATCACCGTCGGTTTCCTCGCGCTCTGGGTCGTGCTCGTCCTGCTGATGTGGAAGGGCTGGAAGGGACGTGCCCGACGCCAGCAGGATGCGGTCGGCGAACTGCCGACCGTGCCGGCGGAGCTGGGGGAGCGGCTCGTCGAACCGACGACCGGTCTGTACGTCGGCAGCACGCTCGCGCCGAGCTGGCAGGACCGCATCGCGGTCGGCGATCTCGGGCACCGCGCCAACGCGGAACTGACCCGATACCGATCGGGTGCCCTGCTCGAACGCGACGGTGCATCCCCGATCTGGATCCCGCAGGACTCGATCCGCGCGATCCGCACCGAACGCGGTCTGGCGGGCAAGGTCATGTCCAAGGACGGGGTGCTGGTCATCCGCTGGCAACTGCCCTCGGGCACGGAGGTCGACACCGGCTTCCGCGGTGACGACAAGTCGATATACCCGCTCTGGACGAACGGGTCGGACGAAAAATCTTGAGACGGTGACGATCACAACGACGATGACGATCACGACGAACAACACGACGATCACGACACGCGAGATCTCAGCCCGTGCGGCCGGCTCTGGTGCGGTCGATAAGAACGGAGACAACGCATGAGCGGCAGAACATTCGGCGGCGGCACGGCTGTGCTGGTCCTCGAGGACGGACGGGTCTTCCGCGGCATCCCCTTCGGTGCGGTCGGGCAGACCCTCGGCGAGGCCGTCTTCAGCACGGGTATGACCGGCTACCAGGAGACCCTCACCGACCCCAGCTACCACCGGCAGATCGTGGTGGCCACGGCACCGCAGATCGGCAACACCGGCTGGAACCACGAGGACAACGAGTCCGTCGGCCCCACCGGCGACCACGGCGAGTCCAAGATCTGGGTGGCCGGCTTCATCGTCCGCGACCCCTCGCGTCGCGTGTCGAGCTGGCGCGCCACGGGTTCGCTGCAGGACGAACTCGAGCGGCAGAACATCGTGGGTCTCGCGGGTATCGACACCCGCGCACTCGTGCGGCACCTGCGCACCCGCGGTTCGATGCGCGCCGGCATCTTCTCGGGCGACGCCCTCGCCTGGAAGGGGGACGACCTCGACATCGACGTCCTGCTCGACCGCGTGAAGAGCCAGCCCTCGATGCTCGGCGCCGACCTCGCCGGCGAGGTGAGCACCACCTCCGGCTACGTCGTCGAACCGACCGACGGCGAGGCCCGCTTCACCGTCGCGGCCATCGACCTCGGCATCAAGACCAACACCCCGCGCATGTTCGCCCAGCGCGGCATCCGGGTGCACGTGCTGCCGTCCACCGCGACGCTGCACGACATCCTCGACCTGAAGGCCGACGGCGTCTTCCTGTCCAACGGCCCGGGCGACCCGGCGACCGCCGACGGCGCGGTGCACCTGACCAAGGAGGTGCTCGGCCAGGGACTGCCCCTGTTCGGCATCTGCTTCGGCAACCAGATCCTCGGCCGCGCGCTCGGGCTGGGCACCTACAAGATGAAGTTCGGTCACCGCGGCATCAACATCCCGGTGGTCGAGCACGAGACCGGCCGCATCGCGATCACCGCGCAGAACCACGGGTTCGCGCTCGAAGGCGAGGCCGGCCAGGAGTTCGACACCCCGTTCGGTCGCGCGGTCGTCAGCCACACCTGCGCCAACGACGGTGCGGTCGAGGGCGTCAAGCTCCTCGACGGCCGTGCCTTCTCCGTGCAGTACCACCCCGAAGCGGCGGCCGGACCGCACGACGCCGCCTACCTGTTCGATCGTTTCACCCGCATGCTCGAGGGAGAGAAGAACTGATGCCACGCCGTACCGATCTCTCCCACGTCCTGGTCATCGGGTCCGGCCCGATCGTCATCGGACAGGCCTGCGAGTTCGACTACTCGGGCACCCAGGCGTGCCGGGTGCTCCGCGAGGAGGGCCTGCGCGTCTCCCTGGTCAACTCGAACCCGGCCACGATCATGACCGACCCCGAGTTCGCCGACTCGACCTACATCGAGCCGATCACCGCCGACTACGTCGAGAAGGTCATCGCGACCGAGCAGGCCAACGGCACCCCGATCGACGCGGTGCTCGCAACCCTCGGCGGCCAGACCGCCCTCAACACCGCCGTCGCCCTGTCCGAGCGCGGCATCCTCGACAAGTACGACGTCGAACTCATCGGCGCCGACTTCGACGCGATCCAGCGCGGCGAGGATCGGCAGAAGTTCAAGGACATCGTCGCCAAGTGCGGCGGCGAGTCCGCCCGCTCGGCCGTCTGCTACACGATGGACGAGGTCCGCGCGACCGTCGCCGAACTCGGCTTCCCGGTCGTCGTGCGCCCCTCCTTCACGATGGGTGGCCTCGGCTCCGGCATGGCCTACGACGATGCCGACCTCGAGCGCATCGCCGGTGGCGGGCTCGCGGCCTCGCCCACCGCGAACGTGCTCATCGAGGAGTCCATCCTCGGCTGGAAGGAATACGAGCTCGAGCTCATGCGCGACGGCGCCGACAACGTCGTCATCGTCTGCTCGATCGAGAACGTCGACCCGGTCGGTGTGCACACCGGCGACTCGGTGACCGTCGCACCCGCGATGACGCTCACCGACCGCGAGTACCAGAAGATGCGCGACCTCTCGATCGCCATCCTGCGCGAGGTCGGTGTCGACACCGGCGGCTGCAACATCCAGTTCGCGATGGATCCGCGCGACGGCCGGCTCGTCGTCATCGAGATGAACCCGCGCGTGTCGCGGTCGTCGGCCCTCGCGTCGAAGGCCACCGGCTACCCGATCGCGAAGATGGCCGCCAAGCTCGCCATCGGCTACACGCTCGACGAGATCGTCAACGACATCACCAAGGAGACCCCGGCCTGCTTCGAACCGAGCCTCGACTACGTCGTGGTCAAGGCCCCACGGTTCGCCTTCGAGAAGTTCCCCGGCGCCGACGGCACCCTCACCACCACCATGAAGTCGGTCGGTGAGGCCATGTCGATCGGCCGCAACTTCTCCGAGGCCTTCGGCAAGGTGCTGCGCTCGCTCGAGACGAAGTCCGCCGGCTTCTGGACGGGCCCCGAGGTCGAGGGCACCCTCGACGAGATCCTCGAGGAGATCCGCACCCCCACGGACGGCCGGTTCTACCGGATCGCCCGGGCCCTGGAGCTCGGTGCGACCGTCGAGCAGCTCTTCGACGCCACGAAGATCGACCCGTGGTTCCTCGAGCAGTTCGCGCACATCGTCGAGCTGGGCCAGGACGTCCGCAACGCCGAGCAGTTCGGTGCCACCGAGCTGCGCTACGCGAAGCACCACGGCTTCTCCGACCGGCAGATCGCGGCCCTGCGCCCGGCACAGTTCGCCTCCGAGGACGAGGTG
This sequence comes from Rhodococcus sp. PD04, assembly GCF_035918275.1. Lineage (NCBI taxonomy): Bacteria > Bacillati > Actinomycetota > Actinomycetes > Mycobacteriales > Nocardiaceae > Rhodococcus > Rhodococcus sp. PD04. Next base: position 2,352,751 of record NZ_CP142143.1, read on the forward strand.
CGCGCCCTGCGTCAGGAGCTGGGGATCCACCCGGTCTACAAGACCGTGGACACCTGCGCCGCCGAGTTCGAGGCCAAGACGCCGTACCACTACTCGACCTACGAACTCGACCCCGCGGCCGAGACCGAGGTCGCGGAGCAGCGCGACAAGCCGAAGGTGCTCATCCTCGGCTCCGGCCCGAACCGCATCGGCCAGGGCATCGAGTTCGACTACTCGTGCGTGCACGCCGCGCTGACGCTGTCCGAGGCCGGCTACGAGACCGTGATGGTCAACTGCAACCCCGAGACGGTCTCGACCGACTACGACACCGCCGATCGCCTGTACTTCGAGCCGCTGACCTTCGAGGACGTCCTCGAGGTCTACCGCGCCGAGTGCGAGTCCGGCACCGTCGCCGGCGTCATCGTCCAGTTGGGCGGCCAGACCCCGCTCGGCCTGGCGCGTCGCCTGAAGGCCGCCGGGGTGCCGATCGTCGGTACCTCGCCCGAGGCCATCGACCTCGCGGAGGACCGCGGCGAGTTCGGTCGCGTGCTCGACGAGGCCGACCTGCCGGCCGCGAAGTACGGCACGGCCACCACCTTCGAGGGTGCGCGCGAGATCGCCGCCGGCATCGGATACCCGGTGCTGGTGCGCCCGTCCTACGTGCTCGGTGGTCGCGGCATGGAGATCGTCTACGACGAGAAGGCTCTCGAGACCTACATCTCCAACGCGACCGAGATCTCCGACGACCGCCCCGTGCTCGTCGACCGCTTCCTCGACGACGCCGTCGAGATCGACGTCGACGCGCTGTGCGACGGCACCGACGTGTACATCGGCGGGATCATGGAGCACATCGAGGAGGCCGGCATCCACTCCGGCGACTCGGCCTGTGCGCTGCCGCCGATCACCCTGGGCCGCTCCGACATCGAGAACGTGCGCCGCTCGACGGCGGCGCTCGCGAAGGGCATCGGTGTCAAGGGCCTGCTCAACGTCCAGTACGCGCTCAAGGACGACATCCTGTACGTCCTCGAGGCGAACCCCCGTGCCTCCCGCACGGTGCCGTTCGTGTCCAAGGCCACCGCGGTGCAGCTCGCCAAGGCCTGCGCCCGGGTGATGCTCGGCGAGTCCATCGCCGAACTGCGTGCCGTCGGCATCCTCCCCGCCGAGGGCGACGGCAGCGACATCCCGCTCGATGCACCGGTCGCGGTGAAGGAAGCGGTGCTGCCCTTCAACCGGTTCCGGCGTGCCGACGGCACGGGCATCGACACCCTGCTCAGCCCGGAGATGAAGTCCACCGGTGAGGTCATGGGCCTCGACGACGACTTCGGAACCGCGTTCGCGAAGAGCCAGACCGCCGCCTACGGCTCCCTGCCGACCTCGGGCACGGTCTTCGTCTCGCTCGCGAACAAGGACAAGCGGTCGATGATCTTCCCGGTCAAGCACCTCGCCGACCTGGGATTCCACATCATGGCCACCGTGGGAACCGCAGAGGTGCTGCGCCGCAACGGTGTTCCGTGCGAGCAGGTCCACAAGGTCTCCGGCGAGGACAAGCCGGAAGGCGCGCTCGACGTCGTCGACCGCATCCGCGCCGGCGACGTGGACATGGTCATCAACACGCCCTGGGGCAACGCCGGTCCGCGCGTGGACGGTTACGAGATCCGCAGCGCGGCGGTCGCCGCGAACATCCCGTGCATCACCACGGTGCAGGGTGCCTCCGCGGCCGTGCAGGGTATCGAGGCGGCGCTGCGCGGTGAGATCGGAGTCAGCTCGATCCAGCGGATGCACGCGCGGCTGCGCGGCGTGCCCGCCGAGCAGGCGTGACGCCCTTCGGGCAGCGACTCGCGGACGCTCTCGGGCGCCGCGGGCCGCTGTGCGTGGGCATCGACCCGCATCCGGGGCTCCTCACCGCGTGGGGGCTCGGCGACGACGTCGACGGCCTGGCCCGGTTCAGCGAACTGTGCGTCGAGGCTTTCGGTGACACCGTCGCGGTCGTCAAGCCGCAGGTGGCGTTCTTCGAGGCCTACGGCTCCGCCGGACTCGCCGTGCTCGAACGCACCATCGCCGACCTGGGGGAGGCGGGGGCGCTCGTCCTCGCCGACGCCAAGCGCGGCGACATCGGCTCCACGATGGACGCCTATGCGCGCACCTGGCTGTCGGACGGCTCTGCGCTGCGTTCGGACGCGGTGACGGTCTCTCCGTACCTGGGGTTCGGTTCGCTCGCCCCGGCGCTCGATCTGGCCGCCGGAACGGGCCGCGGGGTGTTCGTGCTCGCGGCGACCTCCAATCCCGAGGGCGCCCAGTTCCAGCGTGCACGGCTCGACGACGGGCGCACCGTCGCGCAGGTCGTGGTGGACGAGTGCGCCGCCCGCAACAGCGCTGCCCGCACGGACGGGGCCGCACAGCTCGGCTCCGTGGGTGTGGTGGTCGGTGCGACCCTCACCGAGGCACCCGACCTCTCCGACCTCCACGGGCCCATCCTGATGCCCGGAGTGGGGGCCCAGGGCGGTACTGCCGACGACGTGCGACGACTCGCAGGCGACCACCTGCGAGCGGTCGTGCCCAACGTCTCACGTGACGTGCTGCGCGCCGGCCCGTCCGTCGCCGACCTGCGGGCCGCCGTCGCCCGCACCCTGGACGGCTTCGCCTTCCTGACGAACTGAGACGTTCGACTCTCGTGCCCGGATCGCCACGTGCGGTCCGGGCACGAGTCGTACATACCGCTGGTATGCACTCTGACCTGCGCTCGGAGTGACGCGACACGCGGAATGGGAAGAAAAATTTCTCGACCCGCCCGGGTGCCGGAACAGCGGGTCGGCCAGATGGGGAGCCGCCCCATCCGATGCAACCTCCTCCGCCGCGGCAGATGCCCGGTGACCTGCGGGTTTTCGCTGTTCGGGCAGTTCGTGGCGGTGTCCGGACGCGTGGTGGAGGGCACGAGATCCACTGCGGAAACGGCGTGCACTACCGCACGGATTTTCGAGCGGATCGCCGGGGGGTGGGTTCGCATTCGTCGGTGGTCGTGAGTACGGTCGCTATCGCCGCTGGTTACAGCGGTGAAGACTCGAAAGCCAACGATGAGACGGAGGAACCGTGGCCCTTCCCCAGCTGACCGATGAGCAGCGCGCCGCTGCTCTGGAGAAGGCGGCTGCTGCCCGTCGTGCCCGGGCTGAGCTCAAGGAGCGCCTCAAGCGCGGCGGCACCGACCTCAAGCAGGTGCTCAAGGACGCCGAGAACGACGAGATCCTCGGCAAGATGAAGGTGTCGGCTCTGCTCGAGGCCCTGCCGAAGGTCGGCAAGGTCAAGGCGCAGGAAATCATGACCGAGCTGGAGATCGCCCCGACCCGCCGTCTGCGCGGCCTCGGCGACCGTCAGCGCAAGGCCCTGCTCGCCAGGTTCGATTTCGACGCCTGAGCACCGTGGTAGCTGACGCACGACCTGTGACGGACAGCGCACCCGCAACGCGGAGGGGCCGGCTGGTGGTACTGGCCGGACCCTCCGCGGTGGGTAAGTCGACCGTCGTACGCCTTCTGCGGAGCCGGATCCCGGATCTGCACTTCAGTGTCTCGGCCACCACCCGGGACCCGCGACCGGGCGAGGTGGACGGAGTGGACTACCACTTCGTCGGCCGCGCCGAGTTCGACCGGATGATCGAAGCCGGTGAACTGCTCGAATGGGCCGACATCCACGGCGGCCTGCAACGATCGGGCACTCCGGCCAAGCCGGTGCTCGACGCACTCGCCGAGGGGCATCCGGTGCTCGTGGAGGTCGACCTCGCGGGAGCGCGGGCCGTCCGTGCCGCGATGCAGGACGCAGTCCTCGCCTTTCTCGCCCCGCCCAGTTGGGAGGTGCTCGTCGAGCGCCTCACCGGCCGAGGCACCGAAACCGACGAGGTCGTCGCTCGCAGGCTCGATACCGCCCGCAGCGAACTGGCCGCGCAGGACGAGTTCGATGTCGTGATCATCAACGACGATGTCGACCGGGCCTGCGATGAATTGGTATCCTTGTTGGTTGGACCCGGAGCCGACTGACCGTCCGCGCCTCGAGCGCGTCCGGCTGCCGGTTCCGGCGCCCTCCCATCCCGCGACATCTCAGGAGAACACCGAGTGAGCAGCATCCAGGCAGCCGCGACCGACCTCGAGGGCAACACCCTTCCGGTCTACGACACCCCCACGGGTATCACCAACCCGCCTATCGACGAGCTGCTCGAGCGCGCCTCCTCGAAGTACGCGCTGGTGATCTACGCCGCCAAGCGGGCACGCCAGATCAACGACTACTACAACCAGCTCGGCGACGGCATCCTCGAGTACGTCGGCCCCCTCGTGGAGCCGGGCCTGCAGGAGAAGCCGCTGTCGATCGCCATGCGCGAGATCCACTCGGATCTGCTCGAGCACACCGAAGGCGAGTGAGCAACCCCGCTTCGAGCGGCGAGGCCGGATCCGTGCAGCGCCGCCGTATCGTCGTCGGTGTCGCCGGTGGCATCGCCGCCTACAAGTCCTGCGCACTGATCCGTGCCTTCACCGAGAGCGGGCACCACGTGCGGGTCGTCCCGACGGAGTCCGCCCTCGAATTCGTCGGGCGCGCCACCTTCGAGGCGCTCTCCGGCAATCCCGTGCAGACCGGGGTCTTCGCCGAGGTGCCGCAGGTGCCGCACGTCCGGCTCGGGCAGGAGGCCGACCTCGTCGTCATCGCTCCGGCCACCGCCGACCTCATGGCGCGGGCGGTCGCGGGTCGCGCCGACGACCTCCTCACGGCCACCCTGCTCACCGCGCGGTGCCCCGTGATGTTCGTGCCCGCGATGCACACCGAGATGTGGGAGCACCCCGCGACCGTCGACAACGTCGCGACGCTGCGTCGCCGCGGTGCCGTGGTCGTCGAACCGGCGTCCGGTCGTCTGACGGGCAAGGACACCGGTGCCGGGCGGATGCCCGAACCCGACGAGATCTTCAATCTGGCCTCGCTGCTGCTCGAGCGGGCCGACGCGCTGCCCCGCGACCTTGCCGGTCGCCGCATCGTCGTGTCCGCCGGCGGTACCCGTGAGCCCCTCGACCCGGTGCGCTTCCTCGGCAACCGGTCGTCCGGCAAGCAGGGTTACGCGCTCGCCCGTCTCGCCGCGCAGCGCGGTGCCGACGTCACTCTCGTCGCCGGCAGCATCGCGGGTCTCGACGACCCGGCCGCGGTCGACGTCGTCCGGGTCCAGACGGCCGCACAGATGCAGGACGCCGTCGCCAAGCATGCCTCGGGTGCCGACGCGGTCATCATGTCCGCGGCCGTCGCCGATTTCCGGCCCTCCACCTTCGCGACCAGCAAGATCAAGAAGGGCGAGGGCGAACCCGACTCCATCGCGCTGACGAAGAACGACGACATCCTCGCCGGTCTCGTCCGGGCGCGTGCCGACGGCGGCCTGTCCGCCGAGACGGTCATCGTCGGATTCGCGGCGGAGACCGGCGACGAACACGGCGACGTGCTCACCTACGCCCGCGAGAAGCTCGCCCGCAAGGGATGCGATCTGCTCGTCGTCAACGCCGTCGGGGAAGGCAAGGCGTTCGAGGTCGACGACAACAACGGCTGGTTGCTGTCCGCGGACGGTTCGGAAACGGCCCTCGCCCACGGATCGAAGGCTCTCATGGCCAGCCGCGTGCTCGACGCGCTGGGACCTCTGCTGGCGGAACGCAGCAGAATCGGGTGATTTCAATACTCGCGCCGACGCCTGCGGAGCAGTAGCGTCGGCACTGCGATCGGGTCCTTCCGGCCCGATCGGGAGCGCATGCTCCATACGGTTTGTCCGTCCAGCGCCTGGCGCACAGTCGAGAGGGAGTTTCGTGAGCAAGACCGGCGGTCGTCTTTTCACCAGTGAGTCCGTGACCGAAGGGCATCCGGACAAGATCTGTGACGCGATCAGCGACTCGGTTCTCGACGCGCTCCTCACCGAGGATCCTCGTGCCCGGGTAGCAGTGGAAACCCTCGTCACCACGGGCCAGGTGCACGTGGTGGGTGAGGTCACCACCTCGGCGTACGCCGACATCCCCAAGATCGTCCGCGATCGGGTACTCGAGATCGGTTACGACTCGTCGTCGAAGGGCTTCGACGGCAACTCCTGCGGTGTCAACATCGCGATCGGCGCGCAGTCGCCCGAGATCGCGGGCGGCGTCGACGTCTCGCACGAGGCGCGCAGCGGTGTGCTCACCGACGACGAGGTCGCTCGTCAGGGCGCCGGCGACCAGGGCCTGATGTTCGGATACGCGTGCTCCGACACGCCCGAACTCATGCCGCTGCCGATCTCCCTCGCACATCGCCTGTCGCGCCGGCTCACCGAGGTCCGGAAGTCGGGGGTCCTGCCGTACCTGCGTCCCGACGGCAAGACCCAGGTCACCATCGAGTACGACGGCGACAAGCCCGTCCGCCTCGACACGATCGTCATCTCGACGCAGCACGCCGCCGACATCGATCTGAACAACCTGCTCACGCCGGATCTGCGCACCCACGTCGTCGACGCGGTGCTCGCCGACCCGAACCTGGCCGATCTCGACACGGACGAGGTGCGTCTGCTGGTCAATCCGTCCGGCTCGTTCGTCCTCGGTGGCCCGATGGGCGATGCCGGCCTCACCGGCCGCAAGATCATCGTCGACACCTACGGCGGCATGGCCCGTCACGGTGGTGGCGCGTTCTCCGGCAAGGATCCGTCGAAGGTCGACCGTTCGGCCGCCTACGCGATGCGCTGGGTCGCCAAGACCGCCGTCGCCGCCGGCCTCGCCGACCGCATCGAGGCGCAGGTCGCCTACGCGATCGGCAAGGCAGCTCCGGTGGGTCTGTTCGTCGAGACCTTCGGCACCGAGAAGACCGACCCGGCCCGCATCCAGCAGGCCATCGGCGAGGTCTTCGACCTGCGTCCGGGCGCGATCATCCGCGATCTCGACCTGCTGCGCCCGATCTACGCGCAGACCGCGGCGTACGGCCACTTCGGCCGTACCGACATCGACCTGCCGTGGGAGAACACCGACCGTGCCGACAAGCTGCGCGCGGCCGCCGGTCTGTAGATTCCGATCGGGCCCGGGTGGCTGCTGATTTCGACGCCGCCGAGGTCGATCCGGTCGCGCGGGTTCTCCCGCTGCTGCCGGTTCCGCACCTCGACCGGGAGTTCGACTACCTGATCCCGCGCGACCTGGACGCGGACGCCCGCCCGGGCGTCCGCGTCCGCGTCCGCTTCGCCGGACGTCTCGTCGACGGTTTCCTGCTCGCGCGCGCCGCGACGAGCGATCACACCGGCAAGCTCGGCCGGCTCGATCGGGTCGTCTCCTCCGAGCAGGTCCTCACGCCCGAGATCGCTGCTCTGGCAGAGGAAGTCGCGACCCGCTATGCCGGGACCCGGGCCGACGTGCTGCGTCTTGCGGTACCCCCGCGACACGCACGTGTCGAAGCCGAGGCGCCGCGGACACCGGAACCTCCGCCTGTTCCGGAGATCGATCACGCAGCGTGGGCCCGATACCGACACGGCGAGAATTTCCTCGAAGCGCTCGGCGGCGGCCGCGCCCCCCGCGCGGCCTGGCAGGCCCTGCCCGGTGAGGACTGGCCGCGACGGCTCGCCGAACTCGCCGCGCTGACCCTCGCCTCGGGGAAGGCGGCCGTGCTCGTCGTGCCCGACCAGCGCGATCTCGACCGTCTCGTGACGGCGTGCGCCGATGTCGCCGGGGCCGATCACGTCGTCGGCCTCGCTGCCGGCCTCGGACCGGCCGAACGGTATCGACGCTGGCTCGCGGCGTTGCGTGGCTCCGCGCGCATCGTCGTCGGAACACGGGCCGCGGTCTTCGCCCCGACCCCCGATCTCGGGCTCCTGGTGGTGTGGGACGACGGCGACGACCTGCACTGCGAACCACGGTCCCCGTATCCGCATGCCCGCGAAGTGGCTGCCCTGCGCGCCCACGCGGTCGGTGCCGCCATCGTGATCGCCGGGCACGCCCGGACCGCGGAGACCCAGGCACTCGTCGACGCGGGCTGGGCCCACGATCTCGTGGCGCCCCGCGACGTCGTACGGGCGTGCGCTCCCAAGGTCACGGCCCTCGCCGACAGCGACCATGCACTCGCACGGGATCCGGCCGCGCGCGCCGCGCGACTGCCGGCCATCGCGTTCGCCGCTGCCCGCTCCGCCCTCGCTGCCGACCGCCCGGTGCTCGTGCAGGTACCGCGACGCGGGTATGTGCCCGCGCTGGCATGCGGAAAGTGCCGGGCACCCGCCCGCTGCCGGCACTGCAACGGACCGCTCGCACTGCCCACGGCCGCCGGCCCCGACGGTGCCGCGATCCCAGCCTGCCGGTGGTGCGGTGTCGCCGATGCGCGTCACCGTTGCCACGCGTGCGGCGCGCGCTCGTTGCGGGCCGTGGTGGTGGGGGCGACCCGCACCGCCGAGGAGCTGGGCCGCGCCTTCCCCGGTGTGCCCGTCGTGACCTCCGGCGGCAACGACGTCAAGCACACCGTGCCCGGCTCGGCGTCGCTCGTCGTCTCCACCGTGGGGGCCGAACCCGTCGCCGACGGCGGTTACGGAGCGGCGCTGCTCCTGGACGGGTGGGCGTTGCTCGGCCGGGCCGACCTGCGTGCCACCGAGGAGACGATGCGACGTTGGCTCACGGCATCGGCGCTCGTACGGTCGTTCGCCGACGGGGGACAGGTCGTGGTCGTCGCCGATTCCGGCATCCCCACCGTGCAGGCACTCGTGCGCTGGGATCCCGTGGGACACGCGCAGTCCGAGGTCTCCGAACGCGCCGAGGTCGGTTTCCCGCCCGCGGTCCACATGGCCGCGATCGACGGGTCGTCCGCGGCCGTCGCCGAACTGCTCGAGGCCACACACCTGCCCGAGGGAGCAGAGGTGCTCGGCCCCGTGCCACTACCACCGGGGCAACGGCTGCCGTTCGGGTCCGAGGGGCCCGAACCGGAGGACGTGCACCGGATGATCGTGCGGGTTGCGCGCGAGCGCGGTCGCGCACTCGGCCGAGCCCTGCGCGACGCGCAGGCCACCCGCACGGCGCGCCGCGCGTACGGGCCGCTGCGGGTCCAGGTCGATCCGCCGCGTATCGGCTGAACCGGCCGCGACGAGCGGGCGCGGATTGCCGCCGCCCGACTAGGCCGCTTTCGGAATCGGTTGCGACGGAATCGATGCCGCGTCCGTTCCCTTCCACAGCGCCGCGAAGTCGTGGCGGTGTCGTATGCCGAGGACGTGCAGCAGGACGAAGCGCGGTACGGGCGGCACGAGATGCACGACGTGATCGCGCGAGGAGTCGTCGAGACCGTCGATCAGCCAGTTCCCTTCCTTGCCGAGCTGCTGCATGCTCTTCGGCTCGATGTTGAACTCCTCGTCCCACGCCCGCCACTGCGCATCGGTGATGCTCCTCGAGACCAGCGGCATCATCTCCCGCTCCTCGCGTTCGAGATGGGGGAGCAGGACCTCGGACAGGCGGGACAGCGCCGCGCGGAGTGCCTCCCCGGAACCGGGACGGTCGGCGCGGAAATCGCGGGCGGCCTCCTCGAGGGTGGCGATCGCAGGTTCGATGGTGCGGTGGTCGGCGTTCATCCTCTCCACGAGTGGCGCCGCGTCGGGATTGCACTGCACGACGCGCGGATAGAGCCCGCGGTCCTCGGACTCGTGGTGATGGTGGAGGAAATCCATCATCCACAACACGTGGTCGGCGAGCGCCACTCGGTGGGTCTCCTGCCATGTCTTCATCGAGGTGGCGACCTCGATGCGGAGGAGGTCGCGGCGTAGGGCGGAGTGCACGATTCCCATGATGCGGGTATCGGCGGGCCCGTCGGGATCGGTGATCATGATGACTCCGGTGGATCGATGAGCAACGAGACCTGCGAAGCGCAGGTCGGGATCTGCGAGGACGGTGGGGGACACCGTGTTCGCACCGCGGAGTTTCCGTCGACGGAGGCTGTTCCCAGTGTCGATCCGGCGTGGACCGAGCGCAAGGGTCGACGGACGCTGTCCTGTGCACGGACGACAGCGACACGCGTTGCCGGAGATATTATTTGTCACAGTAACGGAGCTGCTGATTGTGACCGATCTCTTCCGTAGGTGCCGGGGAGGCACAGGAGGAGAGGACGGACGAATGGGTGCCGGGCGAAGTGTCGGTAGTGTCGTCGGCGCGTGTGTCGTCGCGATGCTGACTGCGGGTGCAGCGGTACTGACTGCGGGTGCAGCGGCGGCACAGCCGCTCCCGACCGACGACGGACCGATCCTCGGTCTCGGGGAGGAGTCGTTCAGCAGCGTGCCCGTCCCGGCGGGACCGGTGGCCACCGGGCACGCCGAGGCGGCCGAATACGCCGAGAACAACCCCGATGTCGCGCCCGCAGGCAGCAACGACTTCGCGTGTGTGCCGTCCGAGGAACACCCCCGCCCGGTGGTGCTCGCGCACGGTACCGATTCCAATGCCTATTCCGACTTCGCTGCTCTCTCACCGTTGCTCGCGGCGTCCGGCTGGTGCGTGTTCGCCCTGAACTACGGGTTCGCCGACGGCGCCGAGGACTACGGTACGGGCGACATCCGGGTCTCCGCAGCACAGTTCGGTGAGTTCGTCACCGAGGTTCTCGACGTCACCGGTGCGGAGCAGGTCGACGTCGTCGGCTACTCGCAGGGGGCCACCGTGGCCCGCTACTACATCAACGAGCTCGGAGGTTCCGAGGTCGTCGACCGATGGGTGGGTATCGCGTCGCCGAGCTACGGAGGCACCTTCTACGGCATCGGGGCCGCCTTCGCCGCGCTGCCAGGAGCGACCGACATCGTCGAGGGCGAGTTCTCCGTCGCCCTCGTACAACAGCTTCAGGGGTCGGAACTGCTCACCGAACTCAACACCCCGACCGACACCGTGCCCGGTGTGCGCTACACGACCATCGGTAGCGAGGTCGACGAGGTCATCCAGCCTGCCGGCAACGTCGCTCTCCACGGCGAGGGCGCCGTCAACCACGTGATCCAGGAGTTGTGCCCCCAGGATCTGACAGGCCATTTCAACATGGTCTACGACCCGTTCTCGCTGCAGCTCGCGCGGCACGCGCTCGATCCCGACGGGTACGCGATCGGTGAGTGCACCTCCGTCGCGCTCGGCACCGGCATCCCCGAACTGATCCTGCAGTCCAACACCTGAGCTTCCGCTGCTCGGGCACCGACCTCCGTGAGGTGACCGCTCGGCGCGGTGATGCAGGTCGCACGACGTCGACTCCCTAGACTGTGAGAGGTCATCGCCGTCGAAAACTGGAGCAGCATCCGTGACATCCCCGCACAGTCCACACGCAGCGCACCCCACTTCCTGCCCGGCGGTGCTCTGACATGCGCGTGGTCTTCGCGGGAACGCCGGAACCCGCCGTCCCGTCGCTGCTCCGCCTCATCGAGTCGTCGCGCCACGAGGTCGTCGCGGTGGTCACCCGCCCCGACACCACAGCCGGTCGCGGCCGGAAGGTCGTGCGATCGGCCGTGGGGCGGATCGCCGACGAGCACGGCATCGAGGTCCTCACCCCGCGCTCGCCGCGCGACCCCGAGTTCGTCGCGCGACTGACCGAACTCGCCCCGGACTGCTGTCCCGTGGTGGCCTACGGAGCCCTGATCCCGCAGGACGTCCTGGACATCCCCACGCACGGATGGGTGAACCTCCACTTCTCGCTGCTGCCCGCCTGGCGCGGCGCGGCACCCGTGCAGGCGGCGATCGCTGCCGGTGACGAGATCACCGGAGCGAGCACCTTCCGGCTCGAGGCCGGACTCGACACCGGTCCGGTCTACGGCGTCGTCACCGAGACGATCCGTCCCACCGACACCGCCGGCGACCTGCTCGGCCGCCTCGCCGAGGTCGGTGCGAGCCTGCTCGAATCCACCCTCGACGGCCTCGAGGACGGCATCCTCACGCCCGCACCGCAGCCGGCCGACGGCGTCTCGCACGCTCCCAAGGTCACCGTGGAGGCCGCCCAGGTGCAGTGGACCCTCCCCGCACACGTCGTCGACCGCCGGATCCGCGCCGTCACCCCCGCTCCGGGTGCGTGGACGATGATCGGCGACCTGCGCGTCAAGATCGGCCCCGTGACCGTGACCGACGAGACCCTCGAACCCGGTGAGCTCGACGTCCGCAAGGACGGTGTGCTCGTCGGTACCGCTACCACTGCCGTCCGGCTCGGGACGGTGCAACCGCCCGGGAAGAAGGCGATGGCAGCCACGGACTGGGCGCGCGGCGCCCGCCTCGACCCGAAGGTGCGTGCGCGATGAGCGATTCCGGTAGGCCCCCGCGGGGCAAGCGCAATCCCGGAGGACGGAACCCCGCAGGCCGCGGTGGACGCAACGGCGGAGGGAAACCGAACCGCAACCCGGCGTCCGAGCACACCCGCCGGCCGTCGAAGCCTCCCGCCGACCCCGCACGCGTCGCCGCGCGGGACGTGTTGCGCGCGGTGCGCGAACGGGACGCCTACGCCAATCTCGTTCTCCCGTCGCTGCTCCGGGAACGGCATCTCGACGCGCGCGACGCCGCCCTGGCCACCGAACTCACCTACGGTGCGGCCCGTGCACGGGGTCTGCTGGACGCCGTGATCGCCGACGCCGCGAATCGTCCCGTCGACGAGATCGACGGTGCGCTGCTCGACGTGCTGCGTCTGGGCACCTACCAGTTGCTGCGCACGCGCGTCGCCCCACACGCCGCCGTCGCCACGAGCGTCGACCTCGTCCGGGTCGAATTCGGAGCGGGCCGAGCAGGTTTCGTCAACGCGGTGCTCCGTCGTGTGGGGGAGCGTTCGGAGGAGGAGTGGATCACGCTGCTCGCCCCGGACGCGGACCGCGATCCGGTGGGTCACCTGGCCTTCCGGTACGCCCACCCCCTGTGGATCGCGCAGGCGTTCGCGCACGCGCTCGGATCGGATGCCTCCGAACTCGCCGAGGTGCTCGCCGCCGACGACGCGCGCCCGATCGTCCACCTCGTCGCCCGCCCCGGGGTCATCACCGCGGAGGAACTCGCGCTCGTCACCGGCGGTGAGATCGGGCCGTGGTCGCCCTATGCGGTGCACCTCGATCACGGCGACCCCGGCCGCCTCGAACCCGTCCGAGAGGGCATGGCCGCGGTCCAGGACGAAGGAAGCCAACTCGTCGCACGTGCTCTCACCCTCGCTCCCCTCGTCGGCGAGGACCGGGGCCGCTGGCTCGACCTGTGCGCGGGACCGGGCGGAAAGGCCGCACTGCTCGGAGCCATCGCCGCGATCGACGGGTTCGCCGTCGACGCGGTCGAACCGGTCGAACACCGCGCGGAGCTGGTCCGCAAGACCGCCCGCGACCTGCCGGTGACCGTGCACGTCGCCGACGGACGCGAGCCAGGACTCGAACCGGGCTACGACCGGATCCTCGTGGACGCGCCCTGCACGGGACTCGGCGCGTTGCGTCGGCGTCCCGAGGCCCGCTGGCGCAGGCAACCCGGCGACGTCGCCGAACTCGTGCGGCTGCAGAAGGAACTGCTCGCGTCGGCGATCGGATTGCTGCGTCCCGGCGGTGTGGTGCTCTACTCGACGTGCTCGCCGCACGTCTCGGAGACCGTCGCCGTCGTGTCCGATGCGGTGCGTCGCCACGGTGTCGAACAGCTCGACACCCGCGAACTCGTCCCCGGCGTGCCGCGGGTCGGGGACGGGCCGGGAGTCCAGCTCTGGCCGCACCGCCACGGCACCGACGCCATGTTCATGGCCGCGCTGCGTAAACCGGAGCGCTGACCGCGAGGTGCCGCGCTCCGGACCGGTCGGGTGAAAGCAGCACGCGTACGTCGATCGGTCCGAATAGGGTTTCGGTCATGCCCGAGATCGTCACCCTGACCATGAACCCGGCACTCGACGTCACGACCTTCACCGACGCGGTGGTGCCCACCCGCAAGCTCCGCTGCGACGAGCCGTTCTACGACGCCGGTGGGGGAGGAGTGAACGTCGCGAAGGTCGCGCGCGTGCTCGGTGCCTCGGCCGCCGCCGTCTATCCCGCCGGTGGTGCGCGGGGTGAACAGATGAGCGGTCTCCTCGACGACGACGACGTCGAGGAGCACATCGTCCCCATCGCCGGGTCCACCCGCGAGTGCTTCACGGCCATCGACCGCCGCAGCGGTCAGGAATACCGTTTCGTCACACCCGGTCCCGAGCTGACGGACGAGGAGCAGGAACGCTGCCTCACGACGCTCGAGAAGGTCGCCGAAGGGGCGAAGTTCGTGGTGGCCAGCGGCAGCTTCCCGCCCGGTGTACCAGGCACCTTCGTCCGACGCATCGCCGCCGCGGCGCGAGAGGCCGGCGCACGGTTCGTCCTCGACTCGTCGGGCGATGCGCTGACCAGCATCGATTCAGGGGTCTACCTCGTCAAACCGAGCCTGGACGAGTTGTGCGAGTGGACCGGGCGGGAGCTGGCCACCGACGACGAGCGGATCGCGGCCGCGCGCGAACTCGTCACCTCCGGTGTCACGGAGATCGTCGTCGTCTCGCTCGGGGCGGACGGGGCGATCATGGTGACCGCCGACGAGGCCGTGCGGGTGCCGGCCCTGGCGGCCAAGGTGCGCAGCGCCGTCGGCGCCGGCGACAGCATGGTCGCCGGACTCGTCGTCGGACTGCTGCAGGAACGGTCGTTGCACGACGCTCTGGCCCTCGGGATCGCCTGTGGCACAGCCGCCCTGCTCACCGCGGGCAGCCATGTCTGCCGTCGTGAGGACATCGACCGCTTCGACGCCGTGGCCCGATATCGGTGAGTCCGGGACCCGTCGGAGCGACGGGTCCCGGACCGGAGTGATCAGGAACGTCCGGAGCCGAAACGTCGATCCTCGACCAGGGCGGTCTCGGCGAGTACGGCTTCCTCCTCGACAGTGGGTACGGCATGCACCGCAGCCTCGGCGTCGCGTCGCTCCTCCGACTCGGGTCGCCGTTCCTCCTCGTCGGCCGCATCCAGGGCGGGCCGCACGGTGGACAGGACTACGGCGCCGACGACGGCGGTCACGGCACCGACCACGAACGGCAGGTGCACGTTCACGTGCTCGACGAGCTTGCCTGCGACGAAGGGCGCGAGGCCGCCGCCGATGAACCTGACGAATCCGTAGGTGGCCGACGCGACCGGCCGCGGTACCGGGGCGATGCTCATCACCGCAGTGGTCACCAGGGTGTTGTTGAGGCCGACGAAGATCCCGGATGCGATGACCGCGATGATCACGACCCACCGGTTCTCGGCTCCGATGCCGATCGCCAGTGATACGAGGGCCATACCCAGGAGTGCGCCGTAGAGAGTGCGGGGTGTGCCGAACCTCGCCTTCAGCAGGGGCGCCCCGAAGACCGAGAAGAGTGCCACGAGGATGCCCCATCCGAAGAACACGAAGCCGAGACGCATCGCGGACAGGTCCATGAGGAAGGGTGCGTAACCCAGAATGGTGAAGAACGCCCAGTTGTAGAGCAGGCCCGTGACACTCGTCGTGGCGAGGCTGCGGTGACGCAGCGCCGCGATGGGTTCGAGCACCGAAGATCTCGTCTGTGGAACCGGTGTCGGTTCCACGAAGACCACCGTGGCGACCAGCGCGATGAGCATGAGGACGGCGACGCCGAAGAACGGGCCGCGCCAGCTGATGTCGCCGAGCAGGCCGCCGAGCAGGGGGCCCGTGGCGATACCGACGCCGAGCGCCGTCTCGTAGAGAACGATCGCACCGGCGAAGCCGCCGCTGGCTGCACCGACGATCACGGCGAGGGACGTTGCGATGAACAGGGCGTTGCCCAGGCCCCACCCGGCGCGGAAACCCACGATCTGCGCGATCGAACCACTGGCACCCGCGGCCGCCGCGAAGGCGACGATCAGGACGAGACCGACGATCAGGGTTCGTTTCGCCCCGATCAGGCTCGACACCCAGCCGGTCACGAGCATGGCGACCGCCGTGATCACGAGATAACTCGTGAACAGCAGGGTGACCTGCGAAGGAGTGGCATCGAGCTGTGAGGACAGTGCGGGCAGGATCGGATCGACGAGCCCGATCCCCATGAACGAGACGACGCAGGCGAAGGCGACTGCCCACACCGCTCTCGGTTGCCGGAAGGCAGTGGTGATGGAATCTGAAGCCATGAAATACATAGATACTCTATATAGAAGTTCTATGCAATGTCGGGAGGGCTCGAATACACTCGGTTCCATGAGTGAAGTGCGAGAACGGGGTGCCGCCGACGGACCGTCATCGACGGAGAAGAACGAGCTCGGATCGGTAGTGGAGACGGCGGACGTCCTGTACTCGCTCATGTCGGACTTCCTGCGACAACTTCCGCGCGATCTCAGTCTCACGGCTTCGTCCACTCTGTCGACCCTCAACCGTCGTGGCCCGCAACGAATCACGGCACTCGCTGCGGCGCAGGGAGTGACGCAACCGTCCATGACCTCTCTCGTCGCATCACTCGAGAAAGGGGGGATGGTGACCCGACGGCACGATCCGGCCGACGCGCGTGCCAGCCTCATCGAACTCACGGACAAGGGTGCCGAGTACGTGCTCGAGCGTCGCGGTCGTGGCACCGACAGGATCGGGGGATACATCCGCGATCTCCCCGAGGCGCAGCGAACCGCGTTGCTCGCCGCCTTCCCCGCCCTGCGCACACTGGAGGAACTCGCGCGCGAAAAAGCGCTGTGAGCACGCAGTCGAAGGCCGAACCGCGCCACCGCCCACCGGGGCATCCGGGGCTGCCCGGTGCGAGCCGCTCGCTGTGCACCCCACTAGACTCGGTCCACGTGGCCCACCCGATGATCGCTCCGTCCATCCTGTCCGCGGATTTCGCTCGTCTCGCCGACGAGGCGCAGGCCGTCGCCGGTGCCGACTGGCTCCACGTCGACGTGATGGACGCCCACTTCGTTCCGAACCTGACGCTCGGTCTTCCGGTCGTCGAGTCGCTGCTGAAGGCGACCGACATCCCACTCGACTGTCACCTGATGATCGAGAACCCCGGCCGGTGGGCTCCGCCCTACGCCGAAGCCGGTGCCCACAACGTCACCTTCCACGCCGAGGCGACCGACGACCCGGTCGCCGTGGCCCGCGACATCCGCGCGGCCGGCGGCAAGGCCGGACTGTCCGTCAAGCCGGGCACCCCCATCGAGCCCTATCTCGAGATCCTGAAGGAATTCGACACGCTGCTCGTGATGAGCGTCGAGCCGGGCTTCGGTGGTCAGTGCTTCATCCCGGACGTCCTCGACAAGGCCCGCCAGGTGCGTCGCCTCGTCGACTCGGGTGAACTCCGTCTGCTCGTCGAGATCGACGGCGGCATCAACACCGACACCATCGAAGCGGCCGCGGAAGCAGGTGTGGACTGCTTCGTCGCCGGGTCCGCCGTCTACGGCGCCGCCGATCCCGGTGAGGCGGTCCGCAAGCTGCGGGCGCAGGCCGGGGCTGCGTCCCCGCACCTGACGCTCGCGCCGTGACCGCACCCGAAATCGCCGAAGCCCTCCAGTTCGCGCTCGACGCCTCGGAGGCCGTGCGGGGCACGACCAGCCCCAACCCGCCTGTCGGAGCGGTGATCCTCGACGCGGACGGCGCGGTTGCGGGCGTCGGTGCCACCGCACCACCCGGCGGTCCGCACGCGGAGGTCCGGGCACTCGAGGCCGCGGGCGAACGCGCGCGCGGCGGCACCGCCGTCGTCACCCTCGAACCGTGCAACCACACCGGCCGCACCGGTCCGTGCGCGCAGGCCCTCATCGAAGCGGGGATCGCGACGGTGTACTACTCGGTCGCCGACCCGAATCCCGTCGCGGGGGGAGGTGCCGACACCCTCCGGGTCGCGGGCATCACCGTGCATCCCGGCCTCGGTGCCGAGGCCGTCGCCCGCGGCCCACTGCGGGCATGGCTGCACCGGCAGCACACCGGCAGGCCGCACGTGACCTGGAAGTACGCCGCGTCGATGGACGGTCGCAGCGCGGCCGCCGACGGCACGAGCAAGTGGATCTCCGGTCCCGAATCGCGTGCGCGCGTGCACGACCAGCGCAGCCGGCTCGACGCCATCATCGTCGGAACCGGCACCGTCCTCGCCGACGACCCGTGGCTGACCGCCCGCCTGCCCGACGGTGAACTCGCGCCGCACCAGCCGCTGCGGGTCGTCGTCGGTATGCGTGAGATCCCCACCTCGGCAAGGGTTCTCGACGACTCGGCGCCGACACTGGTGTTGCGCACCCACGATATCGGGGAGGTGCTCGACGCGCTCGGCGACCGACCCGACGTGCTGCTCGAAGGCGGCCCCCGGCTCGCGGGCGCGTTCCTCGCAGCGGGCTGCGTCGACCGCATCCAGGCCTATCTGGCGCCCGTCGTGCTCGGAGCCGGCGAGGCCGCCGTCGAGCACGCCGGCGTGGGCACGATCTCCGACGCGCTACGGTTCCGCCGGGAACGAGTCGAGACCGTCGGCTCGGACATTCTGTTGACACTCGTCCCGGACCGGGACAACTGAATCGGACCCGGTCGCGGATCGGGAGCTAAGGAGCGGAACATGTTCACCGGCATCGTCGAGGAACTCGGTGAGATCGTCGCGAAGGAGGACCTCGCCGACGCGGCACGCTTCACCGTGCGCGGACCGCTGGTCACCTCCGACGCCAAGCACGGCGATTCGATCGCGGTCAACGGGGTGTG
Source organism: Rhodococcus sp. PD04 (assembly GCF_035918275.1). Taxonomy (NCBI): domain Bacteria; kingdom Bacillati; phylum Actinomycetota; class Actinomycetes; order Mycobacteriales; family Nocardiaceae; genus Rhodococcus; species Rhodococcus sp. PD04. Next base: position 2,371,326 of record NZ_CP142143.1, read on the forward strand.
CCTGACGGTCGTCGACGTGCTCGACGGCGGGTCCTTCACCGCCGATGTGATGCAGGAGACGCTGAACCGGTCGTCGCTCGGCCAACTCACTCTCGGCAGCTCCGTCAACCTCGAACGCGCCGCCGCACTGAACAGCCGCCTCGGTGGCCACCTCGTGCAGGGCCACGTCGACGCCACCGGCGCCGTCGTCTCCCGCACACCCTCGGAGAACTGGACCGTGGTGCGCATCTCGCTCCCGGCCGAAATCTCCCGCTACGTCGTCGAAAAGGGCTCGATCACCGTCGACGGTGTCTCGCTGACGGTCTCGGGTCTCGGAGGGGAACGAGGGGAGGAGTGGTTCGAGATCTCGCTCATCCCGACCACCCTGTCGCTGACGACCCTCGGCACCGCCGAGCCGGGCACCCTCGTCAACCTCGAGGTCGACGTGATCGCCAAGTACGTGGAGCGCCTGCAGAACGCGCGCTGACGCGTCGTACTGTGGAGATCGACAGTGGACGCGGAGCACGAGTCGTCCGGATACGAGAGTTGGAGTCCAGGGAAGTGACGAGGTTCGACACCATCGAGCGCGCGGTCGCCGACATCGCCGCCGGTAAGGCGGTCGTCGTGGTCGACGACGAAGACCGTGAAAACGAGGGCGACCTCATCTTCGCCGCGGAGAAGGCAACGCCGGAACTCGTGGCGTTCATGGTCCGCTACACATCCGGGTACCTGTGCGTGCCGCTGGACGGCGAGGACTGCGACCGTCTCGGTCTGCCTCCCATGTACAGCGTCAACCAGGACAAGCACGGCACCGCCTACACGGTCACCGTCGACGCGAAGGAAGGCATCGGCACGGGTATCTCCGCGTCCGACCGCGCCGCCACCATGCGGCTGCTCGCCGACCCGACCTCCACCGCCCAGGACTTCACGCGTCCCGGTCACGTGGTGCCGCTGCGCGCCAAGGAGGGCGGCGTCCTGCGCCGGCCCGGGCACACCGAGGCCGCCGTCGACCTCGCCCGCATGGCCGACCTGCGGCCGGCCGGCGTCATCTGCGAGATCGTCTCGCAGAAGGACGAAGGCGAGATGGCCCGCACCGACGAACTGCGGGTCTTCGCCGACGAGCACGAGCTCGCCCTGATCTCGATCGCGGATCTCATCGCGTGGCGCCGCAAGCACGAGAAGCACGTCGTGCGCGTCGCCGAGGCCCGCATCCCCACCCGGCACGGCGACTTCACGGCCGTCGGCTACCAGAGCATCTACGACGAGGTCGAACACGTCGCGCTCGTCCGCGGCGACATCGCCGGCCCGGACGGCGACGGCTCCGACGTGCTCGTGCGTGTGCACTCCGAATGCCTGACCGGCGACGTCTTCGGGTCGCTGCGCTGCGACTGCGGTCCGCAGCTCGACGCCGCCCTCGAGATGGTGGCCGAGGAAGGCCGCGGCGTCGTGCTCTACATGCGCGGTCACGAGGGACGCGGCATCGGCCTGATGCACAAGCTGCAGGCATACCAGCTGCAGGACTCCGGTTCCGACACGGTCGACGCGAACCTGCAACTCGGCCTGCCCGCCGACGCCCGGGACTACGGCATCGGTGCTCAGATCCTCGTCGACCTCGGCATCTCGTCGATGCGGTTGCTGACCAACAACCCGGCCAAGCGCGTCGGTCTCGACGGCTACGGCCTGCAGATCACCGAGCGTGTCCCGATGCCGTTGCGCGCGAACCGCGAGAACATCTCGTACCTGCGCACCAAGCGCGATCGCATGGGCCACGACCTGGTCGGTCTCGACGAGTTCGACGAGGGAGACGCCTGATGAGCGGCGAAGGCCTGCCCGACCTGCAGCTCGCCGACGCCGCGGGGCTGAGCCTCGCGATCGTCGCCGGTAGCTGGCACACCGAGATCTCCGACGCCCTCATCGCCGGCGCACAGCGTGTCGCCGAGCAGGCGGGCGTCACCGACGTCACCCTCGAGCGGGTCGCCGGAGCGATCGAGCTTCCCGTCGTCGCACAGCAGCTCGCCCGCACCCACGACGCGGTCGTCGCGCTCGGCGTGGTGATCCGTGGCGGCACGCCGCACTTCGAGTACGTGTGCGACGCCGTGACCTACGGCCTCACCCGGATCGCGCTCGACGAGGGCACCCCGGTGGGCAACGGCGTCCTCACCACCGACACCGAACAGCAGGCCCGCGACCGCGCCGGTCTGCCCGGCTCCGCGGAGGACAAGGGCGGCCAGGCCTGCGCGGCGGCACTCGACACCGCCGTGACCCTGCGGCGGCTGCGGAAGGCGGCGCGTTGACCCACGACGAGACCGGCTGGGATCTCGAGGTACGCCCGGAGAAGATGCGGCGCTGGGTGGTCGTGGCGGCGGTCGTCGTCATGGCCCTCCACATCTTCGCGGCGCTCGTGCTCCGCGGGGGCGGCGACACCGGTGTGAACCTGCGGGTCGTCGACCAGATCGCGATCCTCGCCATCGGTGTCGTGCTCACCGGAGGCGTCCTGCTGTTCACCCGCCCGCGGCTGCGCGCGGGTGCCGACGGCGTCTCCGTCCGCAACGTCGTCGCCGAACGACACATCCCGTGGACCGACGTGCGCGGGTTGTTCTTCGACCACGGCGCACCCTGGGCCCGCCTCGAGCTGCCGTTCGACGAGTACGCGCCCGTCGTCGCCATCCAGGCGCGCGACGGGGAACTCGCCGTGGACGCGCTCGAACGTTTCCGGGAACTCGAATCCCGCTACACCGTCCCCGACAGAAACGACGGCGGAGCCGTCCGGCGAAACGACGACGGCGGAGCCGCCAGACGCAACGACGACGGTGGAGCCGTCAGACGCAACGACGACGGTGGAGCCGTCAGGGGCGACGACTAGCCTGGACCTGTGCCCGACCCCTCGACATATCGCCCAGCCCCCGGTTCCATTCCCACGGAGCCGGGGGTCTACAAGTTCCGCGACCCGCACGGCCGGGTCGTCTACGTCGGCAAGGCGAAGAACCTCCGGTCCCGCCTGAACTCGTACTTCGCCGACATCGCGTCGCTGCATCCGCGCACCCGGCAGATGGTGACCACCGCGGGCCGGGTCGAGTGGACGGTGGTGCGCACCGAGGTCGAGGCACTCCAGCTCGAGTACAACTGGATCAAGGAGTTCGACCCTCGGTTCAACGTCCGCTACCGCGACGACAAGACGTACCCGATGCTCGCGGTCACGTTGAACGAGGAATATCCCCGCCTGTTCGTCTATCGTGGGCCGCGCCGCAAGGGTGTGCGCTATTTCGGTCCCTACTCGCACGCCTGGGCGATCCGCGAGACCCTCGACCTGCTGCTGCGGGTGTTCCCGTCGCGCACGTGCTCGGCCGGGGTCTTCAAGCGGCACGCGCAGATCGGCCGCCCGTGCCTGCTCGGCTACATCGACAAGTGCTCCGCGCCGTGCGTCGGACGCGTCTCCGCCGACGAACATCGCCGCATCGTCGAGGACTTCTGCGACTTCCTCGCCGGTCGCACCGACAAACTCGTCCGCGATGTCGAGAAGCGGATGCAGGCCGCCGCGGAGGAACTCGACTTCGAGACCGCAGCCCGCCTGCGCGACGATCTGGGGGCGCTGCGCAGAGCACTCGAGAAGCAGGCCGTCGTGCTCGGCGACGGCACCGACGCCGACCTCGTGGCGTTCGCCGGCGACGACCTCGAGGTGGCCGTCCAGGTCTTCCATGTGCGCGGCGGTCGCGTGCGGGGTCAACGCGGCTGGGTCGTCGAGAAGTCCGGTGACGTGCTCGACCGTCCCGAGGACCGCGACGTCGAAGGCGTCGAGGCCGCCGAGGGGACCGACGACGCCGAAGAACTCTCGCTGCTCGTCGAACAGTTCCTCACCCAGTTCTACGGCGAGGAGGCCGCGCTCGGCACCGACGACGCGGACGCCACCAGCGCTGTGCCGCGCGAGGTGCTCGTTCCCGCCCTGCCGCCCGACCCGGACGAGATGAGCCGCTGGCTCGGGCGCCTGCGCGGCGGTCCCGTGCGTCTGCGCATCCCGCAGCGCGGCGACAAGAAGGCACTGGCCGACACGGTCGAGCGCAATGCCAAGGAAGCACTCGCGCAGCACAAGCTGCGGCGCGCGGGCGACTTCAACGCCCGATCGGCGGCGTTGCAGGGCATCCAGGACGCCCTCGACCTCGACTCGGCGCCGCTGCGCATCGAGTGCGTCGATATCAGCCACGTGCAGGGCACCGACGTCGTCGCATCGCTGGTCGTCTTCGAGGACGGGTTGCCCCGTAAGTCCGACTACCGGCACTACGCCATCAAGCACGCCGCCGGCGACGGGCACTCCGACGACGTCGCTTCGATCGCCGAGGTCACGCGCCGGCGTTTCCTCCGCCACAACCGCGACCTCGCCCGGCAGGCAGATCCGGACGGATCCGCCCCAGAGGGCGGCGACGGCGGGGATCTGGCGCCCGAAGCGGCACTGGACCCGGCGACGGGCCGTCCGCGGCGGTTCGCCTATCCGCCGAACCTGTTCGTCGTCGACGGTGGTGCACCGCAGGTCGCGGCTGCGGCCGAGGTCCTCGACGAACTCGGCATCACCGATGTCGCGGTCGTCGGGCTCGCGAAGCGTCTCGAGGAGGTGTGGGTGCCGGGGGAGGAGGACCCGGTGATCCTTCCGCGCACCAGCGAGTCGCTGTTCCTGCTGCAGCGCATCCGCGACGAGGCACACCGTTTCGCGATCACCTACCACCGCAGCAAGCGGTCCAAGCGCATGACCGCCTCCGCTCTCGACGGGGTCCGTGGTCTCGGCGACACCCGGCGCAAGGCGCTCGTCACCCACTTCGGGTCGGTCGCGCGGCTACGGGAGGCGAGCGTCGAGGAGATCACCGCGGTGCCCGGGATCGGGCAGGCCACTGCGAAAGCCGTCCTCGAGGCGCTGCGGGGCGACGCACCCGCTCCCGCCGAGTCGCCGCAGGACACCGACGCCCCGACCGTCGCGGATGCGAGCGATCCGGCTGCGGCACCTGCGGGCGACCCGACTGCCGCGGATGCGGGCGACACGCCGGTAGGCGATGATGGCTCCGTCGGCGTGTCGGGAGTACGAGCGGAGTCGGAACAGTGACCGAAGTGGGTCGGATCCCGGGAATGGCGGACGGTTCGGAACAGGGTGTCGACGGTGAACGGCCGGCGCAGGCCGAGGTCATCGTCGTCACCGGCCTGTCCGGAGCCGGACTGAGTACGGCGGCGACGGCCCTCGAGGATCTCGGGTGGTACGTCGCGGAGAACCTCCCGCCCCAACTGATGCTGTCGATGATCGATCTCGCGGTGCAGGCCGAACCTCCGCTGCAACGCCTCGCCGTGGTGATGGACGTGCGCAGCCGGTTGTTCACCGGCGACCTCGAACGTGTCGTCACCGATCTGGCGGCCCGCCCGGTCAACACCCGGGTGCTGTTCCTCGAAGCGGCCGACTCGGTGCTCGTCCGGCGGTTCGAGCAGGTGCGCCGCAGCCATCCGCTGCAGTCCGACACGGCCGATCGCACGCTCACCGACGGCATCGCCGTCGAACGTGAGCAGCTCGCTCCCGTCAAGGCCGCCGCCGACCTCGTCATCGACACGTCGGCGCTGTCCGGACCCGACCTGCGTCGCAAGATCGAGGCGGCCTTCGGCGACGCCGCGTCCGACACCATCCGGGTGACCGTGGAGTCGTTCGGCTTCAAGTACGGCCTGCCCATGGACTCCGACGTCGTGTGCGACGTGCGGTTCCTGCCGAACCCCCACTGGATCGCCGAACTGCGTCCGCACACCGGGCAGGACGCGGCGGTGCGCGACTATGTACTCTCCCGCGACGGTGCCGAGGACTATCTCGCCACCTATCACCGGCTGCTCGATCTGACGACCGCCGGTTACCGTCGGGAGGGGAAGCGCTACATGACGATTGCAGTGGGCTGCACCGGAGGGAAACACCGGAGCGTGGCGATGGCCGAGGCCCTCGCCGCACGCCTCGAGCAGGCACCGGATCTGACGGTGAACGTGGTGCACCGGGATCTGGGGCGCGAGTGAACGCCGCCGAGACTCCCGACTCCGACAGCACGCCGAACTCCGAGAGCGCTCCGGGCTCCGGGACGGTGCCCGGTCCTGCGATCACCGCGCTCGGCGGCGGACACGGCCTGTACGCGACGCTCAGCGCCGTCCGGCGCCTCACCGACCGGGTCACCGCCGTCGTGACCGTCGCCGACGACGGAGGATCCTCGGGACGGCTGCGCGCCGAACTCGGCGTCGTCCCACCCGGCGACCTGCGCATGGCGCTCGCCGCACTCGCCGGCCGCGACGACGAGGTCCGGGTGTGGACCGAGACCGTGCAACACCGCTTCGGCGGCACAGGCGCCCTCGCCGGGCACTCCGTCGGCAACCTGATCCTCGCCGGCCTCGCCGAAGTGGCGGGCGACACCGTCACCGCCCTCGACATGCTCGCCCGCGTCCTCGACGTGCGCGGCCGTGTGCTGCCGATGTCGCCGATCCCGCTCGACATCGAGGCCGACGTGTCGGGACTCGAATCCGACCCGCGGGTGAGCCGCTGCATCCGGGGACAGGTCGCGGTGGCGACCACCCCGGGCAAGGTGCGCCGCGTCCGCCTGATCCCCGCCGATCCGCCGGCCTGCCCACCGGCGCTCGACGCAGTGTGCGAGGCCGATCTCGTGGTGCTCGGCCCGGGATCCTGGTTCTCGAGCGTCATCCCGCACGTGCTCGTCCCGGACCTGCACGAGGCGCTGGTCCACACGACGGCGCTCAAGGTCCTCGTGCTCAACCTCGCGGCGGAACCGGGGGAGACTGCAGGCTTCTCCGCGGAACGTCACCTGCACGTTCTCGCCCAGCACGCCCCCGATTTCCGTGTCGACCACGTCGTCGTGGATGCTGCCTCGGTACCGGAAGGACGCGAGCGCGAGCACCTGAGCCGGTCCGCGGCCCGATTCGGAGCGGACGTCTCGTTCGTCGACGTCGCCGAGACCGGTACGCATCGACACGACCCCGCCAAGTTGGCGGGGGCACTGGAAACATGTCTGTCCTCGCGCGGTGGAGTCCGTGCCGCGCGCGGGGACGGGAGGGAGAGCGTCTCGTGGCAATGACAGCGGAGGTCAAGGACGAGCTGAGCAGGTTGTCGGTCACCAGGATCAGCAATCGCAAGGCCGAGGTGTCCGCCCTCCTGCGCTTCGCCGGGGGATTGCACATCGTCGCCGGACGGGTGGTCGTCGAGGCCGAGGTCGACCTCGGATCGATCGCACGTCGCCTCCGCCGCGAGATCTTCGAGCTCTACAGCTATCCCGCCGAGATCCAGGTGCTCGGCGCGGGCGGTCTGCGCAAGAGCTCCCGGTACATCGTCCGCGTCGGCAAGGACGGTGAGGCACTGGCCCGTCGCACCGGCCTGCTCGACGGGCGCGGACGACCCGTGCGCGGACTGCCTGCGCAGGTGGTCGGTGGCAGCGTCTCCGACTCCGCCGCGGCGTGGCGCGGAGCGTTCCTCGCCCACGGTTCGCTCACCGAACCGGGCCGTTCCTCGGCCCTCGAGGTCAGCTGCCCCGGCCCGGAGGCCGCCCTCGCGCTCGTCGGCGCCGCCCGCCGGCTCGGCGTCACCGCCAAGGCACGTGAGGTGCGCGGCGCCGACCGCGTGGTGATCCGCGACGGCGAGGCCATCGGCGCGCTGCTCACCCACATGGGCGCGCAGGACACCCGGCTGGTCTGGGAGGAACGTCGCATGCGCCGCGAGGTGCGGGCGACCGCGAACCGTCTCGCCAACTTCGACGACGCCAATCTGCGCCGGTCCGCACGCGCCGCCGTCGCTGCCGCTGCGCGGGTCGAGCGGGCGTTGGCGATCCTGGGCGCCGACGTTCCCGATCACCTCGCCGCCGCCGGCGCGCTGCGCGTGCAGCACCGTCAGGCGTCCCTCGAGGAACTCGGTCAGCTCGCCGATCCGCCGATGACCAAGGATGCCGTCGCGGGACGGATCCGCCGTCTGCTGTCGATGGCGGATCGTCGAGCGAAGGAACTCGGGATCCCCGACACGGAGTCGGCCGTCACCGCTGAGTTGCTGGACGAGGCATAGCGGGGCAGGCTTGCAAAGGAGTTCGCGCCACGACCGGGCGGCTCCCCGCAGTACGGCCACATCCCACTAGGGTGGAGGTCACACGAGCACGAGCACCACCACGACCATCGAATACTGGGCAAAGGAGCTTCATTGTGACTGTCCGCGTAGGCGTGAACGGATTCGGACGCATCGGGCGCAACTTCTTCCGGGCGGTCGAGGCACAGAAGGCACTCGGTACCACCGACATCGAGATCGTTGCCGTCAACGACCTCACCGACAACGACACCCTCGCGACGCTCCTGAAGTACGACTCGATCCTGGGGCGCCTCGACAAGGACGTGCATGTCGAGGGCGACGACATCGTCGTCGGCGACCAGAAGATCAAGGCCCTCTCGATCAAGGAAGGCCCCTCCGCTCTACCGTGGGGCGACCTCGGTGTCGACGTCGTCGTCGAGTCCACCGGCATCTTCACCAACGCCGCCAAGGCGAAGGGTCACATCGACGCCGGTGCCAAGAAGGTCATCATCTCGGCGCCCGCCACCGACGAGGACATCACCATCGTCATGGGTGTCAACCACGACAAGTACGACGGCACGCAGAACATCATCTCCAACGCCTCGTGCACCACGAACTGCCTCGGCCCCCTCGCAAAGGTGCTGAACGACGAGTTCGGCATCGAGAAGGGCCTGATGACCACGATCCACGCGTACACCCAGGACCAGAACCTGCAGGATGGACCGCACAAGGATCTGCGTCGCGCGCGCGCCGCCGCCCTGAACATCGTCCCCACCGGCACCGGCGCCGCCAAGGCCATCGGCCTCGTGCTCCCCGAGCTGCTCGGCAAGCTCGACGGCTACGCGCTGCGCGTCCCGGTCCCGACGGGCTCGGTCACCGACCTCACCGCGACCCTCACCAAGAAGGCCACCGCCGACGAGGTCAACGCCGCACTGAAGGCTGCCGCGGAAGGTCCGCTGAAAGGCATCCTGAAGTACAACACCGATCCGATCGTGTCCTCGGACATCGTCACCGACCCGCACTCGTCGATCTTCGACGCGCCTCTGACCAAGGTCATCGACGAGCAGGTCAAGGTCGTCTCCTGGTACGACAACGAGTGGGGCTACTCGAATCGTCTTGTCGACCTCACCGGTCTCGTCGGCAAGTCTCTCTGAAACTCGTAGAACAGGACATTTGAACAGTGGCAGTTCAGACCCTCGAGGATCTGCTCGACGCAGGTGTGGAGGGTCGGGGCGTACTCGTGCGCTCCGACCTCAACGTCCCGCTCGACGGCGACACGATCACCGATGCCGGCCGCATCCTCGCGTCCGCGCCCACCATCCGCACGCTCGCGGAGGCCGGCGCCAAGGTCGTCGTGACCGCGCATCTCGGCCGCCCCAAGGGCGAGCCGGATCCGAAGTACTCGCTCGCGCCCGTCGCAGCGAAGCTCGGTGAGGTGCTCGGCCGCAACGTCCAGCTCGCCTCCGACGTCGTCGGGCAGGATGCGCTCGCGCGTTCCGAAGGGCTGACCGACGGCGACATCCTCCTGCTCGAGAACGTCCGCTTCGACGCTCGCGAGACCAGCAAGGACGACGCCGCGCGGCTCGCCTTCGCCCGTGAGCTCGTCGAGCTCGTCGGCGACGACGGCGCATTCGTCTCCGACGGCTTCGGTGTCGTGCACCGCAAGCAGGCGTCGGTCTACGACGTCGCGACGCTGCTCCCGCACTACGCGGGTGGTCTCGTCGCGGCCGAGGTCGACGTGCTCGCCAAGCTCACCACCGACACCGAGCGTCCGTACGCCGTGGTGCTCGGCGGCTCGAAGGTCTCCGACAAGCTCGGGGTCATCGAGGCGCTCGCGCCCAAGGTCGACACGCTCGTCATCGGTGGCGGTATGTGCTTCACCTTCCTTGCGGCACAGGGCTACTCGGTCGGCACCTCGCTGCTCGAGGAGTCGATGATCGACACCTGCAAGCAGCTGCTCGAACGCTTCGGCGACGTCATCCACATCCCGCAGGACGTGGTGGTGGCCGACAAGTTCGCGGCCGACGCACAGTCGCAGACCGTCGCGGCCGACTCCATCCCCGACGGATGGATGGGCCTCGACATCGGACCGGAATCCGTGCAGCGCTTCGCCTCGCTCCTCGGCTCGGCGAAGACGGTGTTCTGGAACGGCCCCATGGGCGTGTTCGAGTTCGAGAACTTCGCAGCCGGAACGAAGGGTGTCGCGGAAGCGATCATCGAGGCCACCGGCAAGGGAGCGTTCAGCGTCGTCGGCGGTGGCGACTCCGCTGCGGCCGTGCGGTCGCTCGGACTCGGTGAGGACCGCTTCTCGCACATCTCCACCGGTGGTGGCGCCTCCCTCGAGTACCTCGAGGGCAAGGAACTGCCCGGCATCGCAGTTCTGGAGGGCTGACGGTCATGGCACGGACACCGCTCATCGCGGGCAACTGGAAGATGAACCTCAACCACCTCGAGGCCATCGCCCTGGTGCAGAAGATCGCGTTCACCCTTCCCGAGAAGTACCTCGAGAAGGTCGACGTGACGGTCATCCCGCCGTTCACCGACATCCGCTCGGTGCAGACCCTCGTCGAGGGCGACAGGCTCGGCATCACCTACGGAGCCCAGGACCTGTCGGTCCACGACTCCGGCGCCTACACCGGTGAGATCTCCGGCGCGATGCTCGCGAAGCTCGGCTGCACCTACGTGGTGGTCGGGCACTCGGAGCGTCGCACCCTGCACGGTGAGACCGACGAGATCGTCCGCGACAAGACCAAGGCCGCGCTGCGGCACGGTCTCACGCCGATCGTGTGCATCGGCGAAGGACTCGACGTCCGCGAAGCCGGCAACCACGTCGAGTACAACGTCGAGCAGTTGAAGAACTCGCTCGCCGGCCTGTCCGCCGAGGAGATCGCTAAGATCGTCGTCGCGTACGAGCCGGTCTGGGCCATCGGCACGGGCAAGGTCGCCTCGGCGGCCGACGCGCAGGAGGTGTGCGCGGCGGTGCGCAACACCCTCGCCGAGCTGGCCTCGCCCGAGGTCGCGGCGTCGGTCCGCGTCCTGTACGGCGGATCGGTCAACGCCAAGAACGTCGGTGAGCTCATCGCTCAGACCGACGTCGACGGCGGCCTCGTGGGAGGCGCCTCCCTCAAGGCCGACGAATTCGCCCAGCTGTCGGCGATCGCCGCAGGCGGTCCGCTCCTCTAGAGCGACCGGCATCACGGTGGGGTGCAGGATCTCGACGAGATCCTGCACCCCACCCGCGTTTCGCCTCACCGCGGTGTTGCTAGCCCGACCCGCGCAGCCACGACGACCGTCCCCGGCACACCCGCAGCATCCCCGTATGACGAGCGGGTAAGCTGACGCCGACGTCGCCCACCATCCGAAGGACATCGAACACCGACATGGAACTGTTCCTGGACATCCTCCTGATCGTCACGAGCCTGTTGCTCATCCTGCTGGTGCTGCTGCACCGCGGTAAGGGCGGTGGTCTGTCCAGCCTGTTCGGTGGCGGAGTCCAGTCCAATCTCTCGGGCTCGACCGTGGCAGAGAAGAACCTCGACCGTCTCACCGTCTTCACCGGCATCATCTGGGTGATCTCGATCCTCGGCATCGGACTGCAGATCAAGTTCAGCTGATCCCCGCGGGTGCACGGCCGCTGCCGCGGTCGCGCCCCGGCCGCCAGGCACAGATACTGGCTGTATGACGGACACTGTGCCTGCCTCTGCGACCGAACCACTCCGCGAGGACATCCGCCTGCTCGGCGGCATCCTCGGCAACGTCATCCGTGAGCAGGCGGGACCCGAGACCTTCGACCTGGTCGAATCCGCTCGGGTGGAGAGTTTCCGGATCCGGCGCTCCGAGATCGACCGCACCGAACTCGCCGAACGCTTCGCCGGCGTCGCCACCGACGACCTGATTCCCGTCGCCCGGGCGTTCAGCCATTTCGGTCTGCTCGCCAATCTCGCCGAGGACCTGCACCGCGAACGACGTCGGGCCCTGCACGTGCGCGCAGGCGACCCACCGCAGGACAGCAGCCTCGCCGCCACCTACGCCAAACTCGACGCCGCCGGCCCGAGTCTCGACGCCGACACCGTGACCGACGCGCTCGCATCGGCTCTCGTCGCCCCCGTCATCACCGCTCATCCCACCGAGACCCGCCGACGCACCGTCTTCGACGTCCAGACCGCCGTCACCGAGCTCATGCGGCGCCGGGAGAGGACCGACGATCCCGCCGCGCTCGAGGAGATCGACCGCGCCCTGTACCGGCACATCCTGACCCTGTGGGACACCGCGCTCATCAGGCTCGCGCGTCTGAGGATCAGCGACGAGGTCGACAACGGTCTGCGCTACTACGACCTCGCGCTGTTCGACGTCGTTCCCGCCCTCAATGCCGAAGTGCGACGCGAACTCCGGCGACGCTGGCCCGATGCGGCGGTGCTCACCGAACCGCTGGTCCGGCCCGGAACCTGGATCGGCGGCGACCGCGACGGCAACCCCAATGTCGACGGCGAGGTCGTCACCACCGCAGCGAACCGCGCCTGTGAGACCGCGCTGCGACACCACCTCGCCGAACTCGCTGCGCTCGAACGCGCACTGTCGATGTCCGAACGCACCGCGACCATCAGCAGCGCTCTGAAGAAGCTCGCCGACGACTCGGGCGACGACAATCCCGCCCACAGCGACGAGCCGTACCGACGCGCAGTGCACGGCATCCGCGCTCGCCTCACCGCGACCGCGGACAGGCTGCTGCCCGGCGTCGATCTGCCCCACACGGTGCGTATCCCGTGCGAGCCCTACGCCACCCCGGCCCGCCTGCACACCGACCTGAACATCGTCGACGCCTCGCTGCGTGCCGGCGGCGCGGCCGTGATCGCCGACGATCGGCTCGCGCACCTGCGCAGCGCCGTCGAGGTCTTCGGTTTCCACCTCGCGCCCCTCGACCTGCGGCAGAACTCCGAGGTCCACGAGAATGTCGTCGCCGAACTGCTCTCCTGGGCCGGAGTGACCGACCGCTACCGTGACCTGCCGGAGGACGACAAGGTCGCGCTGCTCACCGCGGAGTTGCGGATCCGCCGTCCGCTCACCGCCCCCGACGCCCACCTGTCGGACGAGACCGCCAAGGAGCTCGGCATCCTGCGCGCCGCCGCCGAAGTGGTCCGCCGCATCGGGCCGGCCGCCATCGAGCACTACATCATCAGCATGTGCACCTCGGTGTCCGACCTGCTCGAGGTCGAGGTCCTGCTCAAGGAGGTCGGGTTGCTCGACCTCGACCGCGGATACCCGCGCAGCACGGTGCAGGTCATCCCGCTCTTCGAGACGATCGACGATCTGCGCGGCGGTGCCGCCACGCTGACTGCAGCCCTCGCCGTACCCGAGTTCCGCAGCCTCGTCGACGGACACGACGGACTGCAGGAGGTCATGCTCGGCTACTCCGATTCCAACAAGGACGGCGGCTATCTCACCGCCAACTGGGCGCTCTACCGTGCAGAACTCGACCTCGTCGAGGCGGCGCGCACCGCCGGGATCCGGCTGCGCCTGTTCCATGGTCGCGGCGGCACCGTCGGCCGCGGTGGTGGACCGAGCTACGACGCCATCCTCGCCCAGCCGCCCGGTGCGGTACAGGGCTCGCTGCGCCTGACCGAACAGGGCGAGGTCATCGCCGCGAAGTACCGCGAACCGGTGCTCGCCCGCCGCAACCTCGAGGCGCTCGTCTCGGCGACCCTCGAGTCGAGCCTGCTCGACGTCGAAGGCCTCGGCAAGGACGCCCCGGAGGCCTACCGGATCCTCGACGAACTCGCCGACCTCGCTCGCGCCGCGTACAGCCGCCTCGTGCACGAGACACCGGGCTTCGTCGAGTACTTCACCACCGCGACACCGGTCTCTGAGATCGGGGCCCTCAACATCGGCAGCCGTCCCGCCTCCCGCAAGCAGACGAAGGCCATCAGCGACCTGCGGGCCATCCCGTGGGTGCTCTCGTGGACCCAGAGCCGCGTGATGCTCCCCGGCTGGTACGGCACGGGAACAGCCGTGCAGGACTGGGTGGCCGGAGATCCGGACCGGTTGGCGACCCTGCAGGATCTCTACCGTCGCTGGCCGTTCTTCCGCTCGGTGCTGTCGAACATGGCGCAGGTGCTCGCCAAGTCCGATCTCGGCCTGGCCGCCCGGTACTCCGAACTCGTCGAAGACACCGAACTGCGCGAGCGGGTGTTCGACAGCATCGTCGACGAACACGCCCGCACGGTCGACGCCTACCGGCAGATCACGGGATACGACTCGCTCGTCGCGGACAATCCGGCGCTCGAGCGGTCGCTGCACAACCGCTTCCCGTATCTCGAACCGCTCAACCACCTGCAGGTCGAGTTGCTGCGCCGGTTCCGCGCCGGTGAGGACACCGACCGGGTCCGGCGCGGTATCCAGATCACGATGAACGGTCTCGCCACGGCGTTGCGCAACAGCGGCTAGAAAAAACTTCTCGTCGGGTTGTCGATACGGCAGGCGTCCGTTCGTCGTGATGGTGTAGGACGAACACCACACAGACGGGAGCGACCGCTATGAAGTACATGCTGCTGATCTACGCATCCACGACCGACGAGCCCACCTGCACCTTCGAGGGCTGGCAGGACTACGAGAAGGCGATGCGCGATGCGGGTGTCCTCGTGTCCGGGCACGCCCTGCAGGATCTCGTCACCGCGACCACCGTGCAGGTCGACGCGGACGGGCGCCGCACGGTGACCGACGGGCCGTTCGGCGAGAGCCGTGAGGTTCTCGGCGGATACGACGTCATCGACGTCGGCAGCCTCGACGAGGCACTCGACTGGGCGGCGCGCTGCCCCGGATCGCGGGACGGCGGCAAGGTCGTCGTGCGGCCGATCGCCGACTTCGGGGACTGAGCGATGGTGGAGCCGGCCGCGACCGTCGAGTCGGTGTTCCGCGAGGAGCACGGCCGGCTCCTCGCCGCACTCGTTCATCGCTTCGGCGACCTCGACCTCGCCGAGGAGGTCGCGTCGGAGGCGCTCGAGGCGGCGCTCGTGCACTGGCCGGTCGACGGTGTGCCCGAACGGCCGGGCGCCTGGCTGCTCACCACGGCCAGGCGCCGAGCGCTGGACCGGGTGCGCCGCGACCGCGTATATGCGACGCGGCTGGCCGAACTCGCCGTCGACACCGAACGTCACGCGTCGTACGAGCCGCCCGGGACGGGAGAACTGCCGGACGACCGCCTCGAACTGTTCTTCACGTGCGCCCATCCCGCGCTCGCCGCGGACGACCGTGTCGCGCTGATCCTGCGTTGCCTCGGTGGTCTGACGACGAACGAGGTCGCGCGGGCCTTCCTCGTCCCGTCGTCGACGATGGCCCAGCGGATCGTGCGGGCCAAGAAGAAGATCCGCGGTGCCCGCATCCCGTTCCGGGTGCCCGGACCGGACGAACTGCCCGAACGCCTGCCGGTGGTGCTCGCGGCGCTGTACTCGATCTTCACCGAGGGATACACCGCGAGCAGCGGCGAGCATCTGCAACGTCCCGACCTCGCCGAGGAGGCGATCCGCCTCACGCGCATCCTGCATCGCCTGATGCCGGCGGAACGTGAGGTGAGCGGGTTGCTTGCACTGATGCTGCTCGTCCACGCCCGCCGGGACGCGCGCACCGACCCGTCCGGCGCCGTGATGCTGCTCGACGCGCAGGACCGCACCCTATGGGACCGCGCGATGATCGACGAGGGCAGCGCACTGGTGGTCGCCGCACTCACCGGAGGACCACCCGGACCGTACGGGGTGCAGGCCGCCATAGCCGCGCTGCACGACGAGGCGAGCGACGTCGACAGCACCGACTGGCCGCAGATCGTCGCCCTCTACGACGTACTGACCGCCCTGAGTCCGTCACCGGTCGTCGCACTGAACCGCGCCGTGGCGGTCGCGATGCGTGACGGGCCCGCCGCCGGACTCGAACTCCTCGACGGACTCGCCGAGGAGCCGAGTCTGCGCGATTACGGGCCGTACGTGGTGGCGCGCGCCGGGTTGCTGGGCCGGGTCGGGCGGAAAGGCGAAGCGGCCGAAGCGTATCGGCGGGCACTCGAGCTCGCCGGTACCGAACCCGAGCGGCGCCACCTCGAGGCGAGGTCGGCGGAGTTGTCGCGTTCACGGGAATTGTGACCGACCCCGGTGCGCCGAGACCTCCGATCCGGGCGGAGCGGCGCAGTCCGGCGGTTCGTGTAGCCGGAGACCTCGAGGTCGTAGCGCTTCGGTGTGTACCACTCCGGATCGACCCAGTGCGGATCCCGTAGCCGGGTCGCCAGATCGTCCTCGCGGAGCCTGACGCTCTCGTGGACCCTCAGTCCTCTGGGAGGCCGCGTTCCGCCGACGATCTCACGAGTTCCTCGACCGATGAGCCCCCAGATGCGGCTCATCCGGGTCGGCTTCGCCGTCGCGTTCGTCCGCTCCGGTTTCGGAAGCTGCCGCAGGCTCACCGTCCGGCGCAGGAGCACGCCGTGGTCGAGGGCGCCTTCGAGGACCCAGCGGAGCGAGATGTCGGCGAGTCGGCAGTCCTCGAATCCGCCTCCGACGTCGGAATGGACGCCCGTGAACCAGACCTCCTCGACCCGGTCGTTCGCGACCTTGTCCACCCTGTACGGCCTGCGGTACTCGTCGATGGAGATCGCGTGCCGGCCGGATTCCACGTTCGGCAACTCGGCCGTCTTCTCGAAGTGGTAGTCCTTCTCGAAGATTCCGGGTGCGCTGACGCTGTCCCATATCCCGAGGTAGTGCACGGGGACGGAGAACGTCCCGTTCGACGCCCGGCACACGGTCGTCGCGAACTGTTCGGCGCACGCGAAGTCGTCGGGGCCCCAGGACCTGCGACGGGCATACGCGGCGATCGCGTACTGCACGAGATTCTCGGCCGACGCCCGTGGAAGCCCGACGAGATGCAACATCGCCGCGAAGGCACGTGCCGTGTGGGCGCCCCGGCTGAACCCGAAGAGATAGATCCGATCACCGGGTTCCCACTGCTTCATCAAGAACGTGTAGGCCTCTGCGAGGTTCGTCTTGATTCCGACGCCGAATGCGAGGCCGAGCGTGCGGGAGATCCTCTGTCCCACGCGCGTCGAGGCGCCGGCGGAGGAGAAGGTGCCGACGCCGGGGTCGTAGTAGGTGACCTGCTCGCCCGTGGTGTTCTCGAGTGCTCGGAACAGGCGGACGACGTTGGTGTTCCCCTTCGCCCGAATTTCGTTTCCCGTGCCGTCGAAGCACAGGACGATGTTCTTCGATCCCTTCCTTCCGGCGACCTTCTGCGTGATCTCTGTCGACTGTGCGTACGTTCCGGGCTGCGGCATCGTAGTGCTCCCTGAATGCGACCTACTGGTGGATTCGACGCTAGGAGGCGGATCGGGAGGTCTCACGGGTAGTGCGCTACTCGAATCCGATCGTGCTCGTCGCGAAGATCACTGCAGCGAGGGCACCGGCCGACGGTCAGCGGTATTCGTCGACCAGGTCGAGGTAGTCGTCCCACACCGGCGGGCGGGTGCCGGCCAGTGCCGCGTCGAGACGGTCGAGGTAGTACTGCCACCCCGGCCCGATCTCTCCGGCCTCCGATCGCGGGACGTGGCGATGTGTGAACTCGAGGGTGGTGACCTTCCCGACCTGGCGCAGCGCCACCTCGAGCTGCCACCCGTCCACGTCGACGGCGAATCCCTCCGGAGGAGAACACCGGAGGATGTCCACGTAGGTGGTGGCCGAGTCGAGGTCGTCGGTCATCGTCAAGCGCACACGGCCCGTGGTCGGGTCGCCGGTGTACGTGCCGTACCAGCGACCCAGCTTCTCCGAGTCGGTGAGCGCTGCCCAGACCTCGCCGATCGGGAGCAGGAAATTGCGGTGGTAGATCAGCCGCACCAGCGACGAGTCTCTCGGGCAGTCACGTTCCGGGCTCACTTCGCCTGTGATCGTCGTCGGCGTGCTCATCACGGCTCCTCTCGATGGGCGCTCGCCTTATCGAAATTGTCCTGCATCCGGCTGCCGGTGCGGTCCGTTTCACCGCGATGGGTCCTCCCGCTGTGGAGTGCGCTACTCGAATCCGTTCACAGGATCGTCCCGATCCGGCACGGCGGGGTGAACCGTCGGTACAGGGACGAGAGCCTCGAACTCGGATGGCGGCAGTCGTGGAGGTCGTTGTCCGGCACTTCGGTCCTCACGGATACCGGTTCACCGTCCCGGTCGAGCCGGATGTACCGGTTCGCGACCAGGCTGCGGTCCCGCCACGTGCGTATGTAGGTGATCCACTCGTCGTCGCACAGGCCGGTGACGAGAAGTTCCAGACGGTCCTCGGCGTCTGCGGGCGGCTCGCCACGACGGGCGACCGCCTCGACCAACGCCTTACGGTGAGCGCATCTCTGCCGGGCTGCCAGGAGGTCGGTCGCGCTACGGATGCCCAGTGCGCGCAGGTCGGACAGCACCGTCGTGCCCTCGGGGTCCTTCTCGGCGGTCGAATCCACGATGTGGAGGCGCAGAATCGCCTGATCGACCCAGTCGACGAGGCGGCCGACCGGAATCCGTGTCTCGAGCAGCAGATCGACGAGATCATGATGCGCGAGGGCCTCGACATTGGGTACACCTTCGTCGATCAGTCGTGCCCGGTCGTAGAGGTCGAGTCCCTCGATGTCGGTGAGCGGTAGCTGCTCTTCGAGCATGCGGTGTTTCCTGGTCAGGGCGAAGCGCCGCACGGTGTCGCGCAAGAGCACCATCGCGGTTTCGGGAAGCACGCCGATCACGAACGCCAGTGGCAGCACGGTGGCGTCGTAGACCCGCGACTCCGGTGATTCGACGACGGCCTGGAGCAAGCAGGCAAGGATGACGACGGTGATCACTCGTACGGTGATCTCGCTGTATGCCTTGGGCCGTAAGTCGTTCCGTGAATACCGGCGCAGGCAGGTGTTGAGGGAGAAGAAGTACGCGCCCAGGAACGCGAACGCGAGCGGGTCGGAGAGCGCAGTGAAGAGACTCGTGTCGGGCGCGCCGGACGACGCGGCGGGGGAGTACAGCGCCATGGTCCAGCCCAACGCGATGGTGACCGTGGAAACGAGGATGGGCCACAGTCGCTGGGTGGCGTTCACCGTCGTGGTCTGCTCGCTCGGCGCATAGAAGACCTCGTCCATCTGGCCGCCGTACTTCGCCTGCACGTCCGCCAACGTGCGGACGTTCGGGTCCAGCCGGAAGATCTGCCATTCGAAGCGGTCGCGGAGCGTACTCAGACGTTGACGGTCGAACAGGAAGAACAACAGGCCCGGCAACATGGTCGCCACTGCGACGAACGCGACGGCGACGACGGGAGCCTCCGTGATCCTCACCAGCCCGGTGCCGAATGCCGCCACCGGCACAGCCACGCTGATCTCGAGCATGCACCACAACGTGACCGTGTGCAGACGGCGGCGGGAACGAGCCTTGGTGCCGTCGAGACGTGTCTCCGATGTGGCGTGCAGGGGGACGACATATCCGTGGCGGATCAGCCCCTCCCAGGGCCACTGCCGCTCCGGGTCGGTCGGTACGCGACGTTCGAGCGGTGCGAACACGAGCGTCCGACCGTCCGCGTCGGTGATGTGCAATCGCGAAGGCGTCGCATTGCGCAGTTCGGCAGGTGCCGTGTCCGAGGCCGGCGCGGGAGCGCCGGCGCGACGCTCGTCGCCGGGACGAGCAGCAGGAGCATCGTCCCGGCCTCGGAGTGTCTTCAGGACGGACGCGAACCGGTTGCTCTCCCTCTTCTGCAACATGATTCCCACCCCGTCGCACCGATCGGCCGTGTTCGAATCCTGCACGCCCCGGGCACGAACGGCACGGGTAGCGAGCTACCCGATTTCCGTGTATCGCTCCACCGGTCCGTGCGACCCGCCGGACGATCCGGACGAAATTCCGCAACCGTTCCACGACATCTCGTACGCTGCACCACGGCAACGACGAGGGGGCGACGTGGACGACCCGCAGCACGGGTACTGGAACAGGCGGCGTTTTCTCGCCGGGACAGCCGCGACGATGGCGGCGTTGATCGGCACCGCAGGGGTGTTCGCGAGGGAGGCGGACGCGAGTCCGCTGAGTGAGACGCCGCCCGTACGCGACACGATCAACGGGGTGCTCGCGTTCGTCGTGCCCGGCAACGACCCGTACTCGCACCAACAGGGCGTGTGGACCGACCGGCCCGGCGGCGTCACCGCCGGTACCGCGGAATCCCTCGAGCGAACCCTGGACCAGGCCTCGCCGATGCCGCTGCTCGGACCCGAGGCGGGCAACCTGCCCGGCGCCGCGGCGATCGCGGTGCTGCTCAACACCTTCGGTGTCACCACCGACCCGCGTTCGGTGAGCGGGCCGTTCGCAGCACCGTTCGCGAACCTGAGTCATGCCGCGAAGGCACAGGTCTTCGAATGGCTCGACACCGACCAGCGTTTCGAAGGTCTGGTGCTGAAATTCGTGGTCAACGCGATTCCCACGTTGGCGGCCTTCGCGGCGTTCTCGGAGGTCTCCGCGTACGACCGCACCCGGCGCGAGCTCACAGGGCGCCCGGTCGGCTGGGAGTTGAGCCGCTATGCCGGGCCGAGCGACGGGTGGGACGAGTTCCTGGGCTACTACGGCGGAATCGACCAGGTGGAGGGATAGATGACCGACGTCATCGTCATCGGGGCCGGGGGTGGCGGACCCGTCGTGGCCAAGGAACTCGCGGCGCGCGGGCTCGACGTGCTCGTTCTCGAAGCAGGTCCCCGCTTCGCCGACCCGGAGAACGAGTGGACCCATCTCGAGGACGACATCAACAATCCGATCACCGGGCTGTTCCGCCACGGACCGGGAGACCGCTCGGGCACGCCGTGGCTCCGTGATCTGCCTCAGAATTCGTTCGTGTGGCAGGTATCCGGCGTCGGTGGCACCACGCTCCACTTCTTCGGCAACTCGCCGCGGGCGGCACCCGGCGTGTTCTCCGGATACGACGGCGCCGACCGCGACATGTACGACACGGCGCACCTGTTCCCCTTCGGATACGACGAACTGCGTCCCTACTACGAGTGGGTGGAGGCCACGCTGCCGGTGCAGACTGCCCCGATGGGCGTCAAGGAGCAGTTGTTCCTGCGGGGAGCAGCGGCCATGGGTCTGCCACACCAGACCTCGCTCGACACCACCGTGGCCGCCCACCGCGCACAGCAGAATGCGATCCTCCAACCCGGTGGTACCGCCGGCCGCACCCGCGACCGTGCGCGTCTGCACCATCCCGAAGCGCGGGGCTGCACGATGTGCGGGCACTGCTATCAGGGCTGTTACCTGCCGCTGGGGGCACCGCGGAATCTCAAGGCCAGACGCTCCACCGACAATTCGTACGTCCCGATGATGCTCACCGCGGACGCGTGGTCACCCCAGGGGCGTGCCGTTACCCTGATCGCCGATGCAGTGGTCTCCGAGATCCTCGTCGAGGAGGTGAACGGGGAGACCGTGGCGCGCGGCGTGCGGTTCACGACGGGAGAGGACGAGCACGAAGCGACCGCCCCGGTGGTGGTGCTGGCGGCCGGGTGCATCGAGAGCCCACGATTGTGGCTGAACTCGGCGCTGCCGAATCCGAACGGCTGGGTCGGCCGCGGCCTCACCGACCACCACATGGACGCGGTCTTCGGCGTCTTCGACGAGTACACCGGGCAGACGCGCGGCCCGGGTTCCAACGCGCGCGTCGATCTGCCCGGCTACGGCGGGATCGAGCAGGTCGGCCTGCCCCCGGCATTGATCGCGTACGCGCTGAACTTCAGCGACTCCGGCATCCACGGGTACGGACGTGCCGGAGGCGTCGTCGATTCCGCGGGGTCCGACAGCGTGGGGAGGCTCGTCGGACGCGACCTGCTCGACACGATGGCCGACGCCGACCGGGTCCTCGCGGCGCTCGTCATCTCGGACGACGACGTCGAACCGGACAACCGCGTGACGCTCTCGCCGATCCTGTACCCGGACGAAGCAGGTCTGGCGCCGCGGGTGACCGTGCAGCATCGTCGGCGTTCGGCGCGTACCCGCCGCAATCGTGACCACGCGACCCGCAAGGCCGTCGAGTTGATGAGGGCCGCGGGCGCGAAGAGGGTGCATCGCTGCGATTGGCCACCGCTGATCCTGCACTCGCAGTCGAGCATGCGGATGGGGGTGAGCGACCGGGATTCGGTGCTCGACGCCGACGCGGAGGCCCGGTGGGTGAAGAGACTGTTCGTCGCCGACAACTCGGCGCTCGCCAACAGTCTCGGAGGTCCGAACCCGACGTTGACGACGCAGGCGATCGCCACCCGCACGGCCGAGAAGATCTTCGCGAAGTACTTCGACGGTGAGCCCTGGGTGGCACGGGAGAACCCGGTGTCGTCGATCGACGACCGCGTCACCGCCGCGGTGATCGAACGGGGTATCTGACCGCTCGAGCCCGGATCGGACCGGCCGATTTCGTCCCGAGTGGAACCGTCGGGCGTCCCGGCGCGTCGAACGAGACAGAGGGCCGTGACGACATCGGTCCACGACGGGAGGAGTTCACCGGCATGGACCCACGAACGGTGCGATGTGTCCCGGGCCGATCACCGTTGCGCGCACTGCGCTCGACGGCAGGTCCGCGATCGATGAATCGGATGCGGTGTGTGCGAACCGGTGTCGACGACGGCGACACCGCCGGTACTTCGGAGGGGCGCCGTGTGGAGACGGACGACGCCGACGATCCCGACTTCGACGGCGCGGGCGCGTGACGGCCGGATCGCCGATCACGGCGTCGGGCTCCCGGCGCTCCGCTCGGTTACTACGCCGGGAGTTGCTCTGCGGCAGCCGGATCGAGGAACCACACGGTGCGTTCGGTGCCGCGGGCGCCCGCGGACGGGAAGTCTTCCGGTGCGGCACCGCCCACGGCCGCCGCGACGGCCTCCGCCTTGGCGGCACCGGTGACCAGCAACCAGACCTGCCGCGCCCGCTGCACGGCGGGCAGCGTCAGCGTCACCCGGGCCGGCGGCGGCTTCGGGGAGTCGTCGACACCCACCACGAAACGCTCCGACTCGCGCACCGCGTCGGTGTGGGGGAACAGCGAATTGATGTGTCCCTCACCGCCCATGCCGAGCAGGTGCACGTCGAAGACCGGCACGGTGCCGTCGGGGGAGTGCGTCGCGAGGAGTTCGGCGTACCGCTGGGCCGAGTCCTCCGGTGTGCTGCACCCGTCCTCGCCGAGCGCCGGCATGGTGTGGATACGGGCCGGGTCGATCGGCACGTGGTCGAGTAGAGCCTCACGGGCCTGCACCTCGTTGCGATCCGGATCGCCGGGCGGCAGGAAACGCTCGTCGCCGAAGTAGACGTTCACCGCCGACCAGTCGATGGCGCCCTGGTCACGACGGACGTGCTCGAGCATCGCGATACCGGTACCGCCGCCGGTGAGCACGACGTGGGCCTGCACCCGCTCGCGCTGCGCGGCGACGACGGCATCGACGAAGGCGGACGCCGCCGCGCGGGCGACCTCGTCGGCGTCGGCGAAACGCCGGATCTCGGACGGAGTGCGGACCGTGTCAGACATAATCCACCTTCGGCAAGGCCGACAACGCGGCTTCGTAGACTTTGTCGGGATCGAGGCGACGCAGTTCCTCGGCGAGGCATTCGGCCGAGTTCCGGCGCGCCAGGCTGATCAGCGAATCGGGCTTGTGGGTGCGTTCGAGGGTCGCCACACGACCTTCCTGCGGGCGTTCCAGGGCGATCGTCTGCGACGCCGTGCGCAGTTCCACCCTCAGCTCGCCGACGGACCGTTCGACGGGACAGTCGAGGCGGCTCGCGAGCCACCCCGCGATCAGATCGACGGCCGGCTCGGTCCGCAGCCCGGACACGCGCGCCGAGAGCACCGGCTCGTATGGCGGCTGATCGAGCGCCGAGACCAGCAGGGCCCGCCAGTAGGTGATGCGGGCCCAGGCCAGATCCGTGTCGCCCGGGCGGTAACCGGACAGGCGGGTCGCGAGATCGGCACGCGGGTCGTCGGAGTTGGTCACGTCGGTGATGCGGCGGACGGCGAGGCGTCCCACCGGGTCCTCGGCCGGCACCGCGGGGGCCTGGTTGGGCCACCACGCGACGACGGGGGTGTCCGGCAGCAGGAACGGCACCACGACCGATTCCTGATGCTCGCCGAGTTCGCCGTGCAGGGCGAGGATCAACGCCTCGGAGGCACCCGCCTCACCGGCGACCCGGATCTCCGCGTCGAGCCGCGACGGACCGTCCTGCCGACCGCGACCGACGACGATGACGCGGCAGGGATGTTCCTTCGACGCCTCGGTGGCGGCGGTGATCGCGGCGTCGAGGCCCCGCGCGTCGCCGGCGCACACGATGAACGTGAGGACACGTCCCTGCGTGACCATTCCGCTCGATCGTCGCAGCTCCACCAGCTTGCGACTGATGGCGTTGGCGGAGGTGTTGCGCAGCTGGATCCTCACGGACGCCTCCATTCCCGGCCGGTGCGTCGCAGCATCTCGTCGGCCGATTGCGGACCCCAGGTGCCGGACTCGTAGGGTTCCGGTCGCCCGTTCGCCGCCCAGTGCTCGAGCACCGGATCGAGGATCTTCCAGGACAATTCGACTTCCTCGTCCACCGGGAACAGCGACGGGACGCCGAGGAGCACGTCGAGGATCAGGCGCTCGTAGGCCTCGGGGGAGGAGACCGTGAACGCCTGGCCGTAACTGAAGTCCATGTTCACGTCCCGGACCTCCATCTCGGAGCCGGGCACCTTCGACCCGAAGCGCATCGTGATGCCCTCGTCGGGTTGTACGCGGATCACCAGTGCGTTCTGACCGAGCTCCTCGGTCATGGTCTTGTCGAACGGCAGGTGCGGGGCCCGCTTGAAGACCACCGCGATCTCGGTGACGCGGCGGCCGAGGCGCTTGCCGGTGCGCAGGTAGAAGGGCACACCCGCCCAGCGGCGGGTGTCGACCTCGAGGGTGATGGCCGCGTACGTCTCGGTGGTCGAATCCGCCGCGAAACCCTTCTCCTCGAGCAGGCCGACGACCTTCTCGCCGCCCTGCCAGCCGGATGCGTACTGGCCGCGCGCGGTGGTCTCGTCGAACGGCTCCGCCGGCCGGGTCGCCGACAGCACCTTGATCTTCTCCGCGTGCAGCTCCGACGCCGCGAAGCTCACCGGCTCCTCCATCGCGGTGAAGGCGAGCAGCTGCAGGAGGTGGTTCTGGATGACGTCGCGCGCCGCGCCGATGCCGTCGTAGTAGCCGGCGCGACCACCGAGACCGATGTCCTCGGCCATCGTGATCTGCACGTGGTCGACGTAGTGCGCGTTCCACACCGGCTCGAACATCTGGTTCGCGAAACGCAACGCGAGGATGTTCTGGACCGTCTCCTTGCCGAGATAATGATCGATGCGGAAGACGGATTCCTCGGAGAACACCTCACCGACAACGGAATTGAGCTCGCGTGCGCTCTCGAGGTCGTGCCCGAAGGGCTTCTCGATCACCACGCGGCTCCACGAGCCGTCGCGTTCCGCGGCCAGACCCGAACGCGACAGCTGCCCGCACACCACGGGGAAGGCGTCCGGGGGGACCGACAGGTAGAACGCGTGGTTGCCGCCCGTACCGCGTTCGCGGTCGAGCTTCTCGAGGGTCGTCGCGAGTTCCGCGAACGCCGCATCGTCGTCGAAGGTGCCCTGCACGAAGCGGATCCCCTCCGCGAGGCGCTGCCAGACCTCCTCGCGGAAGGGGGTACGCGAGTGCTCACGCACCGCGTCGTGGACCACCTGACCGAAATCCTCGTCGGCCCAGTCCCTCCGGGCGAAACCGACGAGCGCGAATCCGGGCGGCAGGAGGCCGCGGTTGGCGAGGTCGTAGACGGCGGGCATCAACTTGCGCCGGGCCAGATCGCCGGTCACGCCGAAGATCACCAGCGCGCACGGGCCGGCGATACGGGGCAGTCTGCGATCTCTGTTGTCCCGGAGCGGGTTCACCCACTCCGCCGCACCGGATTCGGGCACGTTCAGCCCTCCGCGCCGGGCGCGTGAGCCGCGAGCTGTTCCGCCGTCGCCGCGAGCAGGTCCTTCCACGCCACGACGAACTTCTCCACACCCTCGTCCTCGAGCTTGCGGAAGACGTCGGGAAGATCCACACCGACCGATGCCAGCGCGTCGAAGACCTGCTGGGAGGAGGCGATGTTGCGGGTGACGGTGTCGCCCGTGACCTCACCGTGGTCGGCGACGGCCTCGAGGGTCTTCTCCGGCATCGTGTTGACGGTGTTCGGCGCGACGAGCTCGGTGACGTAGAGGGTGTCGGGGTAGTCGGGGTTCTTCACACCCGTCGACGCCCACAACGCACGCTGGGGAACGGCACCCGCCTCGGCGAGCTGCTCGAACCGCGTTCCGCCCTCGAACGCGCGCTGGTACGCGCCGTACGCGAGCCGCGCGTTGGCGAGACCGGCCTTGCCGCGCAGCGCCAGCGCCTGATCGGTGCCGATCTCCTCGAGGCGCGGATCGATCTCGGTGTCGACACGCGAGACGAAGAACGACGCGACCGAGCGGATCTTCGACAGGTCGTGACCGGAGGCCTTCGCCGCGGTGAGGCCGTCGAGGTAGGCCTCGATGACCCGCTCGTAGCGCTCGACCGAGAAAATGAGCGTGACGTTGACGCTGACACCCTCACCGATCACCCGGGCGATGGCCGGCAGCCCCGCCACCGTCGCCGGGATCTTGATGAACAGGTTCGGGCGGTCGACGATGCGCCACAGCTCGAGGGCCTGCTGGACGGTGTCGTCCGTCTTGTGCGCCAGACGCGGGTCGACCTCGATCGACACCCGTCCGTCGAGGCCGTCCGTCGCCTCGAACACCGGCGCGAGGACGTCGCAGGCCGCGCGCACGTCGTCGGTGGTGACGGTGCGGATCGCCTCGGTGGCGTCGGCACCGGCGGCGGCGAGATCGCGGATCTGCGCGTCGTAGGCGTGGCCCTTCGACAGGGCGGCCTGGAAGATCGACGGGTTGGTCGTCACACCCACGACACTGCGGGTCGCGACGAGCTCGGCGAGCTTGCCGGAGTCGATGAGGTCGCGGGACAGGTCGTCCAGCCACACCGAGACACCCTGGGCGGACAGTTCGGCCAGCGCAGCGTTCTGCGTGGAGGTCTGCTGGGTCATCGGATCATCCCTTCACTCGGGTCAGCGAGCGACGCGCGGCGTCGACGACGGCCTCGGCAGTGATGCCGAACTCGCGGTACAGGGTCTTGTAGTCGGCGGAGGCGCCGTAGTGCTCGAGCGAGACCGGCTCACCGGCGTCGCCGATGAGGCGGTACCACGGCATCGCGAGACCGGCCTCCACGGACACACGGGCGCGCACCGACGGGGGCAGCACCTCGTCGCGGTAGGCCTGGTCCTGCTCGAGGAACCGGTCGAGCACCGGCACCGAGACGACGCGGGTGGGAACACCGTCGGCCTCGAGGGTCTCGCGGGCGGCAACGGCGAGCTGGACCTCGGAACCGGTCGCGAGGATCACGACCTCCGGGGTGCCCGACGAGGCCTCGGCCAGGATGTAGGCGCCGCGGGCGACACCCTCGGCGGCCCTCTCACGCGTGCCCTCGAGCACCGGCACGTTC
Organism: Rhodococcus sp. PD04; assembly: GCF_035918275.1. NCBI lineage: Bacteria > Bacillati > Actinomycetota > Actinomycetes > Mycobacteriales > Nocardiaceae > Rhodococcus > Rhodococcus sp. PD04. The sequence goes on from NZ_CP142143.1 coordinate 2,398,913, forward strand.
TGACGGGTCAGCGCCAGCGCGGTCGGGCCGGTGCGGTTCTCCAGAGCGGCCTTCCACGCGAACGAGGTCTCGTTGGCATCGGCCGGGCGGATCACCGCGAGATTCGGGATCGCGCGCAGCGCCGCGAGGTGCTCGATCGGCTGGTGCGTCGGGCCGTCCTCACCGAGACCGATCGAGTCGTGCGTCCACACGTAGATCGCCGGGGTCTGCATGAGGGCCGCGAGACGCACCGCGGGCCGCATGTAATCGGAGAAGACGAGGAAGGTGCCGCCGTAGGGGCGGGTCGGGCCGTGCAGAGCGATGCCGTTGAGGATCGATCCCATCGCGTGCTCGCGGACACCGAAGTGCAGGGTGCGTCCGTAGGGCTGCGCGTTCCAGTCCTTCGTGGAGATCGCCTCGGGTCCGAAGGAGTCGGAACCGGGGATCGTCGTGTTGTTGCTGCCGGCGAGGTCGGCGGAGCCACCCCACAGCTCGGGCAGCACCGGCCCGAGCGCGGCGAGGGCCTTACCGGACGCCGAGCGGGTCGCGGGACCGCTCTCGGTGGGCTCGTAGGTCGGCAGTGCGTCGACCCAGCCCTCCGGGAACTCGCCGGCGTGCAGGCGGTCGAAGAGCTCCTTGCGCTGCGGCTCGCGGGCGGCCCACGCGTCGAAGTCGGCCTGCCATGCGGCACGGGCCTCGGCGCCGCGCGTCACGACCTGTCGGGCGTGCTCGATCACGGCCGGGTCGACGTCGAAGTTCTTCTCGGGGTCGAAGCCGAGGATCTTCTTGATCTCGGCGACCTCGTCGGCACCGAGCGCGGCACCGTGCGCGTCGCCGCTGTTCATCTTCGTCGGGGCCGGGTAGCCGATGATCGTGCGGACGGAGATGAAGGACGGACGGTCGGTGACCGCCTTCGCGGCCTCGACGGCCTCGAGGAGCGCGGTGACGTTCTCGCCGCCCTCGACGGTCTGCACGTGCCAGCCGTAGGCCTCGTAGCGCTTGGCGACGTCCTCACCGAGAGCGATCGCGGTGTCGTGCTCGATGGAGATCTTGTTGTCGTCGTAGAAGACGATCAGGTTGCCGAGCTGCTGGACACCGGCGAGCGAGGACGCCTCGGAGGTCACGCCCTCCTCGATGTCGCCGTCGGAGGCGATCACGTAGACGTAGTGGTCGAACGGGCTCGAGCCGGCGGGCGCCTCGGGATCGAACAGACCGCGCTCGCGGCGGGCGGCCATCGCCATGCCCACGGCGGAGGCGAGACCCTGACCCAGCGGGCCGGTGGTCATCTCGACGCCGGCGGTGTGGCCGTACTCGGGATGACCCGGGGTGAGCGAACCCCACGTGCGCAGCGCCTCGAGGTCGGCGAGCTCGAGTCCGTAGCCGGACAGGTACAGCTGGGTGTACAGCGTCAGGCTCGAATGCCCGCACGAGAGCACGAAGCGGTCGCGGCCCACCCACTCGGGGTCGGTCGGATCGTGGCGCATCACACGCTGGTAGAGGGTGTACGCGAGGGGAGCGAGGCTCATCGCGGTACCGGGATGCCCGTTTCCGACCTTCTGCACGGCGTCGGCGGCGAGCACGCGCGCGGTGTCGACGGCCTTGGTGTCCAGGTCGGTCCAGTCGGCAGGATGCGCAGGCTGGGTGAGGGTGCGGATCTCGTCTGTGATCGACACGAGCTTGAAGTCTCCTGACATGGGTGAACGGGGTCCCGGCGGGTGGAAGTCGGCCCGCGCGCTACTTCAGACTAGTGCGCTGCTCCGAACGGGTCGATTCGGTCCGGGCAACGGTCCGGTCTACCATCGTTCGTAGTAGAGGAGCGTCCGGAACCGGGCGACCGTGAACGGGCGAAACGAAGGTGCGGATCCGCGTGGGACAAGGAGACAGTGTGCGGGCAGGGCGACGGCCGGGAGGACACGGCTTCGGCGCCCCCGAAGCGCCGAGCGCCCCGCGCCCCGACACCGCGTGGGGCCGGATCTCCGGCACCGTCCTCGCCTACATCGCGTTGACCAAGCCGCGGGTGATCGAACTCCTGCTGGTCGCGACCATTCCCGCGATGCTGTTCGCAGACCGCGGCAAGGTCGACATCGTGCTCATCCTGAGCACCCTGTTCGGCGGTTGGATGGGTGCGGCGAGCGCCAACTCGCTCAACTGCGTCGTCGACGCCGACATCGACAAGGTGATGAAACGCACGGCGTTGCGTCCGCTCGCTCGGCAGACGGTGCCGACACGCAACGCCTTCGTCTTCGGCATGGTGCTCGGTATCGCGTCGTTCGCGTGGTTGTGGTGGCGCGCGAATCTGCTGGCCGGACTGCTGGTCGTGGCGACGATCGCGTTCTACGTGCTCGTGTACACGATGGTGCTCAAACGCCGGACCTGGCAGAACGTGGTCTGGGGCGGGGCTGCCGGTTGTATGCCCGTGATGGTGGGCTGGGCCGCGGTGACGGGTTCGCTGAGCTGGGAACCGATCGTGTTGTTCCTGGTCATCTTCTTCTGGACGCCGCCGCACACCTGGGCGCTCGCGATGCGCTACAAGGAGGACTACAAGGCCGCGGGTGTGCCCATGCTCCCGGTCATCGCCACCGAGCAGCACGTCACGAAGCAGATCCTGCTGTACACCTGGGCGACCGTGATCGCGACGCTGGTGATCGTCCCGGCCGCCGGTGTGATCTACGCGGCCGTCGCGCTGCTCGCGGGCGCCTGGTTCCTGCTCGTCGCGCACCAGCTGTACAACAGCGTGCGCGGTGGGGCATCGGTCAAACCGCTCAAGCTGTTCCTGCAGTCCAACAACTACCTCGCGGTGGTGTGCCTGGGACTGGCGATCGACTCCGTGCTCGCACTGCCGACGATCGGCTCGTACTTCTGACCCACGCTTCACCACGAACGCCCCGGCCGGTCGGCCGGGGCGTTCGCCGTATCGGGTCGGGAGATCACGGGATCAGGACGATCGATCCGGTGGTCCGGCGTCCCTCGAGATCGGCATGGGCGCGGGCGGCCTCGGCGAGGGGATAGCTCGCTCCGACCCGGAGCTTCAACGACCCGTCGGCGAGCGCCGCGAGCACGTCGCCCGCACGCCACAGCAGCTCCTCGCGGTCGCGGGTGTAGTGCACGAGGGTCGGCCGGGTGACGAACAGCGAACCTGCCGGGTTCAGGCGCTGCAGGTCGAAGGGCGGGACTGGTCCGCTCGCGGCACCGAACAGCGCGATCGTGCCGCGCACACGGACGGACGCCAGCGACGCCTCGAAGGTTGCGGCACCGACACCGTCGTAGGCCGCGGCCACCCCCTCGCCGCCGGTGAGCTCGCGCACCTTCTCGGCGAGGTCGTCGCTGTAGCGGAGCACCTCCGCGGCGCCGGCCTCCCGCGACAGCGCCTCCTTCTCGTCGGAGGACACGGTGGTGATCACCCGCACGCCCTTCGCGACGGCGAGCTGCGTCAGGATCAGCCCCACGCCACCTGCACCGGCGTGGACGAGCACCGTCTCACCGGGCTGCGCGGGGTAGACGGACTCGAGCAGGTAGTGCGCCGTCGTGCCCTGGAGGAGGACCGAGGCGGCCTGCTCCGCCGGCACCGAGTCCGGGACCGGTACGGCGACCTGTTCGCGGACGCGGACCAGTTCGGCGTACGAGCCGGGTGCCTCGCACCACGACACCCGGTCGCCGACCGCAGTGTCCCGGACCCCCTCGCCGACGGCGACGACCGTGCCCGTGCCCTCCGAGCCCGGGATGTACGGCAGTTCCGTGCCGTACAGGCCGGTGCGGAAGTAGGTGTCGATGAAGTTGACGCCGATCGCGTCGGTGCGGACCAGCAGCTCACCCGGTCCGGGCGAGGGGTCGGGTCGTTCGACGGGGACGAGGACGTCGGGGCCTCCGTGCTGTGCCACTTCGATTGCGTGCATAGCGCTCACAGTATTCTGCAGACATGAGCGTCGAAACACAGGTCGTGGCCGCACCGGCCGACATCGTCTCGTCCATCCGCAGCTTCGTCGCCGAGCACGGAGGTTCCGGGAAGGCCGTGCTGCAGCCGATCGGTCTGTCGGGCGTCCGGATCACCGTGGTCGCCGCCGACGGCACCCTCGGCGATCGCGTCGCGAAGGACCTCCCGACGGCGCGCGCCATCGTCGAGGAGATCCCCGACGTCACCGTCTCCGAGTGGGACCGCGAGGTCACCAGCATCGCCACCCCGCAGAAGGGTCACTGGGCGAAGATGGCCGGCTGGGTGGCACGCCAGACGAAGTTCCCGAAGGCCCGCAACGAGCGCTGACAGGCCCGATACCCGTACGACGGCACGCGGCCCCTTCCCGGAATCCGGGGAGGGGCCGCGTCGTCGATCGGTCAGGCCGGAACAGGCTCGCGGTCCGGTGTGGTCGTGCGGGTCCGTCCGGCCGCCCAGACCGCGGCGGTCGCCGCCGTGCACAGTCCGGCGCCGGCGACGTGGAAGACGACCAGCACGGCGGGCACGTCCGTCCAGAACTGGACGAGGCCGATGCAGGCCTGCGCGACGACCAGTGCGAGGACGACCTTCAGCCGCAGCGTGACGGCCCGCGGTGCGTGAACGGCATACACCGCGAAGGTGAGGCCGATCAGCAACGCGAGATAACCGACGAGCGCTTCGGCGTGCAGGTGGACGAGATTGGTGATGTCGAGCGCGAGGCGCGGGACGGACCTCTCGATGCTCTTGTCTCCGGCGTGCGGGCCGGCTCCGGTGACCATCGTGCCGAGCACGAGGACCACGGCGAGCGCGACACCCGACAACGCGGTGAGCCAGCGCAGCGGCTGGGGCAGGACCTGCACCACCGTCCCGTCGTCCGGCTCGCTCACCTTGGCGTAGAGCACCGTCGCCAGCCACACCATGAGCATCGATGCAAGCAGGTGGATCGCGACCGTCCACCAGGCCAGACCGGCCAGGACGGTGATGCCGCCGATGATCGCCTGAAGCACGGTGCCCGCGGGCATCAACCATGCCCAGGCGATGACCTCCTTGCGGCGCCGCGCGCGGGTGACGGCCAGGACGATCGCGGCTGCGACGGCCACGACCACGAAGGTCAGCAGCCGATTGCCGAACTCGACCACCTGATGGAGGGTGTTCACGCTGCTCGACACACCGACCGGAACCAGCGACCCGGGGAAGCACTGCGGCCAGGTCGGGCAACCCAGTCCGGAGGCGGTGACGCGGACGACCGAGCCGGTCACGGCGATGCCGCCCTGGGTGACGATCGTGAGGAACGCGATGATCTTCTGCGTCCGCAGCGACGGCAGGGGGAGACGGTCGACAAGGCTCAGGTAGCCGCGATACAACACGGTTCGATGGTACGGCGTGAACCACTACACGCTGTAGTTGGGTCGTGCCCGATCGGGCCGCCCACGACTCAGGTGAAGCGGAACCAGCGCGCCGCGGCGGTGCCGCCGATCACCGTCCAGACGAGCAGCGAGACGATCGACAGCCAGTCGAACACACCCGAGGTGGCGTTCTCGAGCGCGAGCGTCAGCGCCCCCGACGGCACGATCCGCAGCAGGTGGACCACTGCTTCAGGGATCACGTCGCCGAGCACCACGATGCTGCCGATGCCCAACAGCACGAACCACACGATGTTCGCGAGGGCGAGCACGATCTCGGCGCGCAGGGTTCCGCCGAGCAGCAGCCCCAGTGTCGCGAACATCACCGTGCCCAGGGCGATGACGACCGCCCCGATGAGCAGGTCGACGGGGGAGGGGCGCCAGCCCAGGGCCAGTCCGATGGCGCCGAGCAGCACGGCCTGCAGGACGACGACGATGCCCACCGCCGCGCTCTTGCCCGCGATGATCCCCCACTTGGGCAGCGCGGTCGCGCCGATCCGCTTGAGGGCGCCGTAGCGGCGGTCGAAGCCCACGGCGATCGCCTGACCGGTGAACGCCGTCGACATGACGGCCACCATCATCACCGCAGGCAGCACGCTGTCGACCCGCGAGTCGCCGAGATCGCCGATGGGCAGCAGCGACAGGCCGACCAACAGCGTGATCGGGATGAACATGGTCAACAGGAGCTGCTCGCCGTTGCGTAGCAGCAGCTTGAGTTCCATGGCGGTCTGCGCCGCGAGCATCTTCGACGGCGAGTTCGGCTGCGGTCGCGGGGTGAAGGTCCCCTCCGCGAACCGGTTGTTCGCCAGACGATCGTGGGTCACGCTCACCCTCTCAACTCCCGACCGGTCAACTCGAGGAAGACGTCCTCGAGGCTGCGTTGATCCACCCGGATCTCGGTTGCCAGTGCGCCCAGGTTCGCGCACCAGGTGGCCGCCGCCGCGACGACGGACGGTTCGATCGTGCCCTCGACCAGATACCGCCCGGGATTGTCCTCCCGGACCCGGTGGGTGCCGGCCAGAGCGGACTGCAGGGCGCTCAGGTCGAGACCCGCAGGCGCGGTCAGCCACAACTGGCCCTCGGCGCCGTCACGGGTGACCTCGTCGGGCGTTCCCGCGGCGACCACCCGGCCGTGATCGATGATGACGATCTCGTCGGCGAGCTCTTCGGCCTCGTCCATGAGGTGGGTGGTGAGCAGCACGCTCACGCCGTCGCGGCGCAGCGCGTCGATCAGTTCCCACACGAGCAGCCGGGCCTGCGCGTCGAGACCCGCCGTCGGTTCGTCGAGGAACACCAGTTCGGGGCGTCCGACCAGCGCGCACGCGAGCGCGAGGCGTTGCTGTTGTCCGCCCGACAGCCGGCGGTAGGGGGTGCGGCGGGCGTCGGTGAGCCCGAGGCGCTGGAGCAGCCAGTCGGGGTCGAGGGGGTCGGCCGAGTACGCCGCCACCAGGTCGAGCATCTCGCCGGCCCGCGAACCCGGATAGGCGCCGCCACCCTGCAGCATCACGCCGATCCGGGGACGGAGGGCGTCGGAGTCGGCGACGGGATCGAGACCCAGGACGCGGACCGTGCCCGCGTCGGGAGTGACGAACCCCTCGCACATTTCCACGGTGGTGGTCTTACCGGCACCGTTCGGGCCGAGGAGGGCGAGCACCTGGGCGCGTTCGACGGTCAGGTCGAGACCGTTCACGGCGGTGACGCCCCCGTAGGTCTTGACGACGCCGTCCAGGCGCACGGCCGGTACCGCACCGGCGGGAGAACTCGGGGTCACAGGGTTCCAGCCTAGGCGTCCGCGGTTTCCGTCGGACGCGGTGGTGTGCGCTCCTGCAGCCGCCACGGCAGCCGGGAACGTGTGGCGACGATGATCAGCCCGACCACGACGATGGTTGCGATCGACGCCTGGACGATGATGAACGGTTGATATTCGCTGCCGTTGGGCATGAGGATCATGCCGACCACCGACGAGAACGCGATGGTGGGGATCCGGAAGACGGGGCGGGTCGCCCAGGCCGCGAGCGGGATGACCGCCCACAGCAGGTACCACGGCTGCACGACCGGGAAGAGCAGCACGATCGCGCCCAGCGACACCCCCAGCGCACCGACGGGATGGATCCGTCCCGTGAGTACCGCGAGCAGCATGCGCACCGTGACGAAGGCGGCCACCAGCGCGGCGATGGGCCGTGTGATGGACAGCACGGCCGTCGTGTGGTCGCCGAGGCCGAGCAGCACACCCCCGAGACCGGTGCCCATACCGAGCAGGGTCGGGATCGACATCCAGCTGCGCACTTCCGTGGCGGTCCCGAGGGTCTGCGTCCAGCCGAGACCGAGGCCGCTTCCCCAGCTCACCGCCGCGATCACGACGGCTGCGCCCAACCCCAGGACGGCGGCGGCCGCGACCACCGAGCGGAAGGACGCACCCCACTTGCGGGCCAGCGCCATACCTACGAACCCGAGGGCGAGCAGCGAGGGCACCTTGATCATCGACGACAGCGCGATCAGGGCCGTTCCGGCGGCGAGCCATCCCGCGAGACGCAGACGCGACGCCGCCTCGTCGTCCGGGTGGACCGCCCGCAGCGCGAGCTCGACACCGGCGAGCATGAGCCCGAGCATCAGAGCCTCGTTGTGGATGCCCGCGACCAGGTGGAAGAGCAGCAGCGGGTTCGCGGCGCCCAGCCACAACGCACTCACCGGCGCGACACCGCAGCGGCGGGCCAGTCGCGGCAGCGCCCACACGATCAGGGCCACGCCCACGAGCGCGAGCAGTCGGTGGACGAAGATGCCGGCCACGATGTTCTCGCCCGTGACGTAGGTGATCTTCTCGCCGATCCACAGGAAGGCGGGGCCGTAGGGGGCCGGGGTGTCGCGCCAGATGTTCGGCACCGTCCGGGTCAGGACGTGGTCGACCCCCAGAGCGCCGGCCGGACCGATCGCGTAGGGGTCGAGCCCGCGCGCCGCGATCTCGCTCTGCGCGAGATAGGAGTAGACGTCCTTGCTGAACATCGGCGGCGCGACGACCAGCGGCAGGATCCACAGCAGCAGGGTGCGGTCGAGCTGTGACCGGGACAGTCGGCGCACGGGACCGTCCGGTGCGCTCCGGCCGATCGCGAACCGGCCGAGCAGCAGCCAGGCGAGGATCACCAGCGCCGTGCCGATCATGGTGGTCGTGAGGGCGGCGCTCGGCATACGTGCCGCCAGTCCGAGGGCGCGGACGCCCTGCACGGGGTTCTGCAGGACCGGTTGGGCGCCGGCGCCGAGCGCTCCGACCGCCATGAGGACGGCGCCGGTCGCGCCGAGCAGCCGGATGCGGTGGAGATAGATGTTCTCGATCGCGTCGAGTCCGCGACCTTCGGTCTCGTCGCCGTGCAGGACGACCGAGACATCGGCGTGTGGGCCCGGGGCGTCGAGGCCCAGGGCGCGTCGGATCCACACGTGCAGCCGTTCGCGGACCCCGGATCGGCCCGGCGACGGAGACGTCGTGCGCGGGGCGGACAGGGGAGGAGTCGACGGCACGTCAGAAGCGTAACGGGACGGCGAGGGTGGTCTCCGACGGCTCCGTCATGAGGTGTAACAAAGGGCACCCTTGGTGGACCGTGCTTCCGAATTCCGTCACACTGGTGTTGTGAAATACCCGTCCGACACCACCGACACCGAAGAACGCGCAGGTCACGCACCTGCCGCGACGGCGTCGCGCGTCGAGGACACCCGCAAGAATCCTGCTTCGGCAGGTCGCGAGATCCCGGAGGGGCAGACCCGCGCCGCCGTCGTGCAGCTGCTGCTCGAAGAAGGTCCCATCACCGCGCCGGAGATCGGCGAGCGTCTGGGGCTCAGCGCCGCGGGCGTGCGACGCCATCTCGACGCGCTCATCGAGTCCGGCGAGGCGCAGGCCGCCGCGCCGCCGCGCCGGCAGGGACGCGGTCGTGGCCGTCCCGCCCGCCGCTTCCAGCTCACCGCTGTCGGGCGCGCCCGCCTCGGACATTCCTACGACGATCTTGCCACCGCCGCCATGCGGCACCTCCGCGAACTCGGCGGCGACGCCGCCGTGGAGGACTTCGCGCGACGCCGCGTGGACTCGATCCTCGGCACCGTCGCACCCGCCGACGAGAACGTCGACGACGTCGAGAGTGTCGCCGAGGAGATCGCCGGGGCGTTCACCGCCTCCGGTTTCGCGGCCTCGACCCGCCGCGTCGGCACCGGCGTGCAGATCTGCCAGCACCACTGCCCGGTCTCGCACGTCGCGGAGCAGTTCCCCGAACTGTGCGAGGCGGAGCAGGAGGCCTTCGTGCGGATCCTCGGAACCCACGTCCAACGCCTCGCGACGATCGCGAACGGCGACGCCTTCTGCACGACACACGTGCCCGTGCTCCCCAGAGCCGATGTGCCCCGTCCGGAGCCGCCCACGTGACGATCCCACCGCGAGTGCTCCGCGAACCAGGGCACACCAGGAAGACATCCACCCACCCGTCGACCGTCGACGCACAGCCCGCGCCGACGCCCACCAGACTCCGGAAGGAGCTCGCATGACCGTCGCATCGGATCAGACGTCCGGAACCGCGCCGCTGACGCAGGAAGAGACGATCGATTCTCTCGGCCACTACGAATACGGCTGGGCGGACCCCGACACCGCCGGTGCCACGGCGCAGCGCGGCCTGTCCGAAGCGGTCGTGCGGGACATCTCCGCCAAGAAGAGCGAGCCCGAGTGGATGCTCGACATCCGTCTCCGGGCGCTGCGTACCTTCGACAAGAAGCCGATGCCGGTGTGGGGCTCGAACCTCGACGGGATCGACTTCGACAACATCAAGTACTTCGTGCGCTCGACGGAGAAGCAGGCCGCGAGCTGGGACGAGCTCCCCGAGGACATCAAGAACACCTACGACAAGCTGGGCATCCCGGAGGCCGAGAAGCAGCGCCTGATCGCCGGTGTCGCCGCCCAGTACGAGTCCGAGGTGGTCTACCACCAGATCCGCGAGGACCTCGAGAGCCAGGGTGTGATCTTCCTCGACACCGACTCGGGTCTGCGTGAGCACCCGGAGCTGTTCAAGGAGTACTTCGGTACGGTCATCCCGGCCGGCGACAACAAGTTCTCCGCCCTCAACACCGCGGTGTGGTCGGGTGGCTCGTTCATCTACGTCCCGCCGGGTGTGCACGTCGACATTCCGCTGCAGGCCTACTTCCGCATCAACACGGAGAACATGGGCCAGTTCGAGCGGACCCTGATCATCGTCGACGAGGGCGCCTCGGTGCACTACGTCGAAGGCTGCACCGCGCCGATCTACAAGTCCGACTCGCTGCACTCCGCGGTCGTCGAGATCATCGTCAAGAAGGGCGGTCACTGCCGCTACACGACCATCCAGAACTGGTCGAACAACGTCTACAACCTGGTGACCAAGCGCACCAAGGTCGAGGCCGGCGGCTCGATGGAATGGATCGACGGCAACATCGGTTCCAAGGTGACGATGAAGTACCCGGCCGTGTGGATGATGGGCGAGCACGCTCGCGGTGAGGTGCTCTCCGTCGCCTTCGCCGGGGAGGGCCAGCACCAGGACACCGGCGCGAAGATGCTGCACCTGGCTCCGCACACCTCCTCGACCATCGTGTCGAAGTCGGTGGCGCGTGGCGGTGGACGTGCCTCCTACCGCGGCCTCGTGCAGGTCAACAAGGGCGCTCACGGCTCGAAGTCGACGGTCAAGTGCGACGCGCTGCTCGTCGACCAGATCAGCCGTTCCGACACCTACCCGTACGTGGACATCCGTGAGGACGACGTCACGATGGGTCACGAGGCGACCGTCTCGAAGGTGAGCGACGACCAGCTGTTCTACCTCATGAGCCGCGGACTCGACGAGGACGAGGCCATGGCGATGGTGGTGCGCGGGTTCGTCGAGCCCATCGCCAAGGAACTGCCGATGGAGTACGCCCTCGAACTCAACCGCCTGATCGAACTGCAGATGGAAGGGGCAGTCGGCTAAATGACTGCGGAAGCGAAGAACACTCCTGCTACCGGAGTGCAGGATGCCGTGCGCGCCGAGAACCGTGCCCCGGCGATCAATAAGGGTGAGGTCTTCACGTCGTTCGACGTGAACGCCTTCGAGGTTCCCTCGGGACGCGACGAGGTCTGGCGGTTCACCCCGCTGCGCCGTCTGCGCGGTCTGCACGACGGCACCGCTCCCGCGACCGGCACCGCGACCGTCGAGGTCACCCCGGTCGACGGCGTGCAGGTCGAGACCGTGGCACGCGACGACGCGCGACTCGGGAAGGCCGGCGTGCCGTTCGACCGGATCGCAGCTCAGGCGTACTCGTCGTTCGAGACCGCGACCGTCCTCACCGTCGGCCGCGAGGTCGAGGTCGCCGAGCCCGTCACCGTTACGATCACGGGCCCGGGCGAGGGCGCCGTCGCCTACGGGCACGTGCAGATCCGGCTCGAGGCGTTCGCCAAGCTCACGCTCGTCATCGACCAGCGTGGCAGCGGCACCTACGCCGAGAACATCGAGTTCGTGCTCGGCGACAGCGCACAGCTGAAGGTCGTCGCGGTGCAGGACTGGGCCGACGACGCCGTCCACGTCGCCGCGCACCACGCCCGCCTCGGCCGCGACGCCGTGCTGCGCCACTTCACCGTGGCGCTCGGCGGCGATCTCGTGCGTGTGTCGGCTACCACCAAGTACGACGGCCCCGGCGGCGACGCCGAATTGCTCGGCCTGTACTTCGCCGACGCCGGTCAGCACTTCGAGCAGCGCCTGCTCGTCGACCACTCGCAGCCCAACTGCAAGTCGAACGTCGTGTACAAGGGTGCGTTGCAGGGCGATCCGGCCTCCGGCAAGCCCGACGCGCACACCGTGTGGATCGGCGACGTGCTCATCCGCGCAGAGGCCGAGGGCACCGACACCTTCGAGCTCAACCGCAACCTGGTGCTCACCGACGGTGCGCGTGCCGACTCGGTGCCGAACCTCGAGATCGAGACCGGTGAGATCGTCGGTGCCGGACACGCGTCGGCGACCGGCCGCTTCGACGACGAGCAGCTGTTCTACCTGCGTGCTCGCGGCATCCCCGAAAAGGAAGCGCGTCGCCTCGTCGTCCGCGGTTTCTTCCACGAACTGCTCGAGCGCATCACGGTCACCGAGGTCCGCGAACGGCTCGAGGCCGCCATCGAGGCGGAACTCGCCGCCGTCGGCGCCTGACCGGCCCTGCCTCCCGTACTCCCGATACTTCACTAAGGAAACGCATTTCGATGTCCACACCTTCGAACGTCCTCGAGATCAAGGACCTGCACGTCCGCGTCGCACAGACCGACGAGAACGCCGAGCCGATCGACATCCTCAAGGGCGTGAACCTCACGGTCCGCTCGGGTGAGACGCACGCCATCATGGGCCCCAACGGCTCCGGCAAGTCCACCCTGTCGTACGCGATCGCCGGCCACCCCAAGTACGAGGTCACCTCGGGCACCATCACCCTCAACGGTGAGGACGTGCTCGAGATGAGCGTCGACGAGCGCGCCCGCGCCGGCCTGTTCCTCGCCATGCAGTACCCGGTCGAGGTTCCCGGCGTGTCGATGTCGAACTTCCTCCGCACCGCCGCGACCGCCGTGCGCGGCGAAGCCCCCAAGCTGCGCCACTGGGTCAAGGAGGTCAAGCAGGCGATGTCCGAGCTGGACATCGATCCCGCCTTTGGCGAGCGCAGCGTCAACGAGGGCTTCTCCGGCGGCGAGAAGAAGCGCCACGAGATCCTTCAGCTGGGTCTGCTCAAGCCGAAGATCGCCATCCTCGACGAGACCGACTCCGGCCTCGACGTGGACGCGCTGCGCGTCGTCTCCGAGGGCGTGAACCGCTACCAGGAGAACGAGAACGGCGGCGTCCTGCTCATCACCCACTACACCCGCATCCTGCGCTACATCAAGCCGCAGTTCGTGCACGTCTTCGTGGGTGGCCGCGTCGTCGAGTCCGGTGGCCCGGAGCTCGCCGACGAGCTCGAGACCAACGGCTACGTTCGTTTCACCCAGGCAGCAACGCAAGGAGCGTGATCGGATGACGGTGCCGGTGCGGACCTTGGACATCGCCCGGATCAGGGCCGATTTCCCGATCCTCGCGCGCACGGTGCGCGACGGCAAACCCCTGGTCTACCTCGACTCGGGGGCCACCTCCCAGCGCCCGGTGCAGGTGCTCGACGCCGAGCGTGAGTTCCTCGCGACGCGGAACGCGGCCGTGCACCGCGGTGCGCACGCGTTGTCGGAGGAGGCGACCGACTCGTACGAGGACGCCCGCGCCGTCATCGCGGCCTTCGTCGGGGTCGACATCGACGAGGTGGTGTTCACCAAGAACGCCACCGAGTCGCTCAACCTCGTCGCGTACGCCTTCGCCGACGAACGGTTCCCGCACCGGCTCGGACCCGGTGACGAGATCGTCGTCACCGAGCTCGAGCACCACGCGAATCTCGTTCCGTGGCAGGAACTCGCGCGGCGTACGGGTGCCACCCTGCGCTGGTACGGCGTCACCGACGACGGCCGCATCGACCTCGATTCGCTGACGCTGACCGAGGCTGTGAAGGTCGTGGCGTTCACGCACCAGTCGAACGTGACCGGTGCGGTCGCTCCCGTCGAGGAGATCGTGCGGCGTGCGAAGGAGGTCGGCGCGGTCGTCGTGCTCGACGCATGCCAGTCGGTACCGCACATGGCCGTCGACTTCCGTGCTCTCGGTGTGGATTTCGCGGCGTTCTCCGGGCACAAGATGTTCGGTCCGTCCGGCGTCGGTGTCCTCTACGGTCGCCGCGACCTGCTCGCCGACGTGCCCCCGTTCATCACCGGTGGCTCGATGATCGAGACGGTGACGATGGAGGCCACGACCTTCGCCGCACCGCCGCAGCGATTCGAAGCCGGATCGCCCATGGTCTCGCAGGCCGTCGGCCTCGGTGCCGCCGTGCGCTACCTGCAGGACATCGGGATGGACGCCGTCGCCGCGCACGAACACGAGCTGACCGCTGCCGCGCTCGCCGAGCTCGGCGGCATCGACGGCGTACGCATCATCGGACCCACGACTGCCGAACAGCGGGGCGGGGCGGTGTCGTTCGTCGTGGACGGCATCCACGCCCATGATCTCGGCCAGATCCTGGACGACGAGGGCGTCGAGATCCGGGTCGGACACCACTGCGCCTGGCCGCTGCACCGTCGCTTCGGAGTGGCCGCGACCGCCCGCGCATCGTTCGCCGTGTACAACACGCCGGACGAGGTGCAGGCGCTCGGCGCGGCGATCCGGCGCGCCCAGAAGTTCTTCGGGGAGGCGTGATCCGATGCGGATGGAGCAGATGTACCAGGAAGTGATCCTGGACCACTACAAGCACCCGCACAATCGCGGACTGCGCGAGCCGTTCGGCGCCGAAGTGCACCACGTCAACCCGACCTGCGGCGACGAGGTGACCCTGCGCGTGCACATCGACGGCGACACCGTCGCCGACGTCTCCTACGACGGGCAGGGCTGCTCGATCAGCCAGGCGTCGACGTCCGTGCTCACCGACCAGGTGATCGGTGTTCCGCTCGGCGACGCGCTGAAGATCGTCGAGGGGTTCGTCGAGATGGTCGGCAGCCGCGGCACCGTCGAGGGCGACGAGGACCTGATCGGCGACGGCATCGCGTTCGCCGGCGTCGCGAAGTACCCGGCGCGCGTGAAGTGCGCGTTGCTGGGCTGGATGGCCTTCAAGGACGCGGTCGCGCAGACCGTGGACGCCGCCCCCGCCGACCTGGCAGGCGGCGCGCACACCCTTTCGAGCGGAGGACAGAACTGATGACCGAACCCGCACCGGGCACCGTGAACACCGACGAGAATCCGACGGCCGAGTCCGGCGAGGACGAGACCTCGACGCTGGTCGCGGCCACGGCTCCGCCGCTGGATCCGGGCCGCCTCGACGAACTCGAGGAAGCGCTGCGCGACGTCGTCGACCCCGAGCTCGGCATCAACGTCGTCGATCTCGGTCTCGTCTACGGGATCTCCGAGGTCGACGAGACCGTGACCGTGGACATGACGCTGACCTCGGCGGCGTGCCCCCTCACCGATGTCATCGAGGAGCAGGCCAAGGGCGCACTCGTGCGCAGCGGCCTGTGCGACGAGCTGCGTATCAACTGGGTGTGGATGCCGCCGTGGGGTCCCGACAAGATCACCGACGACGGACGCGAGCAACTGCGCGCACTCGGGTTCACCGTCTGATCCGGCTGTCTCCGGCTCCGAGCCTCGGCGCCTGATCTCCGACTTCTCGTCGGAGCTCAGGCGCCTTTGCGTTCGCCGGAGGTCTTCTTGGCGGCCGTCTTCTTCGCAGGACTCTTCTTGGCCGCCGCACTCTTGGACGCGGTCTTCTTCGCTGTGCTCTTCTTCGCGGGACTCTTCTTCGCCGTGCTCTTCGACGCCGTGCTCTTCGATGCGGTCTTCTTCGCGGGGGCCTTCTTCTTCGCGCCCTCGTCCTCGTCTTCGTCGTCGTCCTTCGAGGACTTCTTCCCGCCGGAGGACGAACCGGAGGGGACCTTCTTGCCCGCCGCGTCGACGCTGCGCTGCAGGGCCGCAACGAGGTCGAGGACCTCGGCGTCCTCTTCGTCGGTGTCGGGTTCGGCGACCTGGAAGACCTTCTCGCCGCCGCGGGCGAGGGCCTCGTCGATCAGGGTGCGCAGTTCCACCTGGTACTCGTCGGTGAACTCGGTGGGATCGAAATCGTCGGACATCGACTCGACGAGGGTCTCGGCCATCGCGAGTTCGCGTTGCTTCGGCTTCTCGATGTCGTCCAGCGACTCGAACTCGGCCGCGCGGACCTCGTCGGGCCACAACAGGGTCTGCAGGATGAGCAGTCCGTCGCGGGTGCGCAGCGCCGCCAACCGGGTGCGCTGACGAAGGGTGAAGTGCACCAGCGCCGTCCGGTCGCTCTGTTCGAGGGTCGCGGCGAGCAGGCCGTAGGCCTTCGGCGACGACGAATCGGGTTCGAGATAGTAGGACTTCTCGAACAGGATCGGATCGATCTGCTCGGTGGGCACGAACTGCAGCACCGGGATCTCGTGCTTCTCGGCGGCGGGGAGCTTGTCGAAATCCTCGTCGGTGAGCACCACCCGCTCGCCGTCCTCGGAGTCGTACGCCTTGTCGATGTCCTGGTAGGGGACGACCTCACCGCACTCGGTGCACACGCGCTGATATTTGATCCGCCCGCCGTCCTTCGCGTGCACCTGGTGGAAGGAGATGTCGTGCGACTCGGTGGCCGAATACACCTTTACCGGGACGTTGACGAGGCCGAACGCGAGTGAGCCTTTCCAGATCGACCGCATGTGTCCATCATGATCGACACCTCGGGAGCACGCTGGAAAGCTGCGAAACTCACCGGCGGGTTCGTCGAGACGTTCGCCACACCGCCGCATCCGTCGGATCAGCGGAGCGAACGCAGAATCGTCATGCGTGCGTCCATCGGCAGCACCCGGAACAACCGCCACATCGTGGCCGCCACGCCGGTCGCATCGTCGCGACCGGACAGGTAGGCGCGTTGCTGCTCGACCGGCAGAGCGAAGAACGCGTCGAAGAACTCGATCGCTCCGCGTGCGTCGAGTCGCAGCAGGACCCGCAGTCCCATCTGCCGGAGGGTCGCCACGGAGCGGGCGCGGACAGGCCACAGGACGCGGTCCGGATCCTCGCCGCGACGCATCGCATCGACCACCGCATCCGCCGTGGACAGGGCGGTCGCCACCGCGTATCCCGTTGCGGGATGCATGAGGCCACCGCGAGCGCCGAAGCCGACCACCCCGGGTGCCGTCGGTGCGCCCTCGACGGCGAAGCGCACCCGTTCGACCACCTCGTCGCCGGTCGTACGCACGCCGCGCGCTTCGAGGCGGACGTGCAGGCGCCGTTCGAGTTCGCCGAGACCGAGTGCCGGGCGACCGACGAGGCAGGTCTCCTCGACGATCGTGCGTCCGTCACCGGCGGGCACCGCGTACAGGAAGGACGGCACGTCGTCGGGGCCGGTGCCGTTGTCGCGACGCCAGTCCATGAACCAGGCGGCGTGACCGTCGAGCGCCGGAGAAGCGATCGCATCGTCCACGATCAGCCCGAACGCCGTCTGCTGAGCGTGTCCCGGATCGGCGGGAACCCCGCGGGCATCGACGACGTAGCGCGCAGGCATCCTGCGACCGTCCCCGAGGACCACACCGTCCGCATCGACGTCGCGTACCCGGCCCGTCACCACCGTGACCTCATCGAGGGCGAGGAACTCCTGCAGGCGCGTCGTGTCCAGCACCCGGTAGGCGCGATCGACGGTGTGGGGTCCGGTCGTCCATGCTGCGGGGCTGTCGATGTGCGCTGCCACCACCTCGTCGGGCAGCCAGGCGGGTAGTTCGTCGGCCCACGCCGCGTAGGTCGCGGTCCACCGGCGCTGCGGGCGCACGTCGACGGCCGTCACCGACAGTCCGGCCGCGGCCGCCCGGAACGCCAGCGCACGGCCGGCGGGACCGAGTCCGGCCACGACGAGGTCGGTGGGGGGAAGGTGGGTCACGGGCGCCAGCCTAGGTCGCGTGCGGAGAGCTCCCTGGCTGCGCGTGGTCAGGGGTAGCGCATCTCACCGTGGGGGAGGGGCGCTGTCACGGTAAAATGAGTGGTTCGTGTGCCCGGCTGTTTGCCACCATGGCACCCAACCATCGTCTTTCTTCCTAGGAGCCCGTGCGTGATCACCGCTACCGACCTCGAAGTCCGCGCCGGCGTGCGGACGCTGCTCACCGCCCCCGGCTCGGGGCTGCGGGTGCAGGCCGGGGACCGGATCGGCCTCGTGGGGCGCAACGGTGCCGGCAAGACCACGACCCTGCGGATCCTCGCGGGTGAAGGCGAACCCTACGCCGGCACCGTGATCCGTTCCGGAGACATCGGGTACCTGCCGCAGGATCCCAAGGAGGGCAATCTCGACGTCCTCGCCAAGGAGCGCGTGCTCTCGGCGCGGGGTCTCGACGAGATCATGCGCAGCATGGAGAAGCAGCAGGCACTCATGGCGGAGGCCGTGGACGAGAAGATCCGCGACCGTGCCGTCCGTAAGTACGGTTCGCTCGAGGAACGTTTCGCGACGCTCGGCGGTTACGTCGCCGAATCCGAGGCCGCGAGCATCTGCCACAGCCTCGGTCTGCCCGACCGGGTCCTCGGCCAGCCCCTCCACACGTTGTCGGGTGGTCAGCGCCGTCGTGTCGAACTCGCCCGCATCCTGTTCGCGGCCTCGGACGGTTCCGGTGGGAAGTCCGACACCACGCTGCTGCTCGACGAGCCGACCAACCACCTCGACGCCGACTCGATCACCTGGCTGCGCGGTTTCCTGCAGAACCACGACGGTGGGCTCATCGTCATCAGTCACGACGTCGACCTGCTGGCCGATGTGGTGAACAAGGTGTGGTTCCTCGACGCGGTGCGCGGCGAGGCCGACGTCTACAACATGGGCTGGAAGAAGTACCTCGACGCGCGCGCCACCGACGAGCAGCGTCGTCGCCGCGAGCGCGCGAACGCCGAGAAGAAGGCGTCGGCTCTGCAGAAGCAGGCCGCGAAGCTCGGAGCGAAGGCCACCAAGGCCACGGCCGCCCAGAACATGGCCAAGCGCGCCGAGAAGCTGCTCTCCGACCTCGACGACGTGCGCGTCGCCGACAAGGTGGCCAAGATCCGGTTCCCCACGCCGGCCGCCTGCGGCAAGACCCCGCTGATGGCCAAGGAGTTGACCAAGGTCTACGGCTCCCTGGAGATCTTCACCGGCGTCGACCTCGCGATCGACCGGGGCAGCCGGGTCGTCGTCCTCGGACTCAACGGTGCCGGCAAGACGACGCTGCTGCGACTGCTCGCGGGTGTGGAGCAGCCGGATCTCGGCGAGCTCGTGCCCGGTCACGGTCTGAAGATCGGTTACTTCGCGCAGGAGCACGACACCATCGACGACTCGGCGACGGTGTGGGAGAACATCCGGCACGCCGCTCCGGACGCCGGCGAACAGGACCTGCGAGGCCTGCTCGGCGCGTTCATGTTCACCGGTCCGCAGCTCGAGCAGCCGGCGGGAACGCTCTCCGGTGGTGAGAAGACGCGACTCGCCCTGGCGGGACTCGTGTCGTCCGCGGCGAACGTGCTGCTCCTCGACGAACCGACCAACAACCTCGATCCCGTCTCGCGCGAGCAGGTGCTCGATGCGCTGCGCAGCTACGAGGGTGCCGTCGTTCTGGTCACCCACGATCCGGGTGCGGCCGAGGCCCTCGACCCGGAACGGGTGATTCTGCTTCCCGACGGAACCGAGGACCACTGGTCCCAGGAATACCTCGAGCTCATCCAGCTCGCCTGATCGGGCTGCCGGTCGGATCCGCCCCCTGATCCGCTCCCGCTGGTCCGATCTGCGTCCGCGCAACCTGACAGTCCTCTAGCCTGGGAAAGGGACCTTTGGCGAGGGCGCAGGGAGGATCCGATGGCGCGAAATTCCGGTGGTGGAGAGACGACCTACGCGAAGGGAGCCCGAGTTACAGGCGAATCGCGGGACCGCTTGCAGGAGGATCTGAAGCGCCGCTACGAGGAAGGCGCGAGCATTCGGAGGCTCGCGCAGGAAACCGGTCGATCCTACGGTTTCGTGCACAACGTTCTCGTGGAGTCGCAGGTGCGGCTGCGGGGCCGCGGCGGCCCGAACCGTCGTCGGGCGGCAGCGAGCGACGAGAAGGCGTGAGGAACGGATCCGGCGCGTCAGTCGCGGCGACGCACGGATTCCTCGACGAGGTCGAGAACCGCGACGAGGTCCTGTTCGGTGTGCCCTGAAGCGAGGCGGGCGACGAGCCCGTCGAGCACGAGGTCGAGATAACCCAGAACGACTTCGGTCGGCACGTCGTCGCGTAGCCGGCCCGCTTCGCGCTGCCGTTCGAGGCGCCCGACGGTGGCCTCGGTGAGTTCGGCCGAATGCTGCATCCACGCCTTCGCGAACTCGGGGTCGGTGCGGAGGCGGCGCGTGATCTCGAGCCGAGTCCCGAGCCAGTCGAACTGGTCGGGGGAGGACAGCATGTCGCGCATGACCTGCACGAGTCCTTCGTTGGCCGCGACGTCGGCCATCCGTCTCGCGTCCTCCTGGGCGAGGGCGAGGAACAGGCCGTCCTTGTCCTTGAAATGATGGAAGATCGCGCCACGGGACAGGCCCGTGGCCTCTTCGAGCAGTCGCACGGTCGCGCCGTCGTAACCGTATTCGGCGAAGCAGCGACGGGCACCGTCGAGGATCTGCCTGCGCCGCGCGGCGAGATGGTCCTCACTGACCTTGGGCACGCGCCACTTCCTTTCGGCTCGAGGGAGGCGGCGGGCCCGAGACGAGTCTCGTCCCGGGCCCGCCGCTCCACACAGGTGTGACCGATCGGGTCACGAGCAGTGCTCTCAGCCGCGGATCATGTTCCGCAGCACGTACTGCAGGATGCCGCCGTTGCGGTAGTAGTCCGCTTCACCGGGGGTGTCGATGCGGACGACAGCATCGAAGGTGACCTTCTCGCCGTTGTCCTTGGTCGCCGTGACCTTGACGGTCTTCGGCGTGACGCCCTCGTTGAGCTTCTCGATGCCCTCGATGTCGAAGACCTCGGTGCCGGTCAGGCCCAGCGACGCGGCCGACTCGCCCGCCGGGAACTGCAGCGGGATGACGCCCATGCCGATGAGGTTCGAGCGGTGGATGCGCTCGAAGGACTCGGTGATGACGGCCTTGACGCCGAGCAGGCGGGTGCCCTTGGCGGCCCAGTCACGCGAGGAGCCGGAACCGTACTCCTTGCCACCGAGGACGACCAGCGGGATGCCGGCCTTCTGGTAGTTCTGCGAGGCGTCGTAGATGAACGCCTGCGGAGCACCGTCCTGGGTGAAGTCGCGGGTGTAGCCACCGGAGACACCGTCGAGCAGCTGGTTCTGCAGACGGATGTTCGCGAAGGTGCCGCGGACCATGACCTCGTGGTTGCCACGACGCGAACCGAGCGAGTTGTAGTCCTTGCGCTCGACACCGTGGGCGTCGAGGTACTGCGCGGCCGGGGTACCCGGCTTGATCGGACCGGCCGGGCTGATGTGGTCGGTGGTGACCGAATCGCCGAGCAGCGCAAGGACGCGAGCGCCCTTGATGTCGCTGACCGCGTCCGGCTCCATCGTCATGCCCTCGAAGTACGGAGCCTTGCGGACGTACGTCGAGTCCTCGTCCCACGCGAAGGTGTCGCCCTCGGGGGTCTCGAGGTTCTGCCAGCGCTCGTCGCCCTTGAAGACATCGGCGTAGGACTTGCGGAACATGTCCTGGTTGATCGCCGACTTGATGGTGTCGTCGATCTCCTGGGCGGAAGGCCAGATGTCCTTCAGGAAGACGTCGTTGCCGTCCTTGTCCTTGCCCAGCGCGTCGGTCTCGAAGTCGAAGTCCATCGTGCCCGCGAGCGCGTACGCGATGACCAGCGGCGGCGAGGCCAGGTAGTTCATCTTCACGTCGGGGGAGATACGACCCTCGAAGTTGCGGTTGCCGGAGAGCACCGCGGTGACCGAGAGGTCGTTGTCGTTGACGGCCTTCGAGATCTCCTCGGGCAGCGGGCCGGTGTTACCGATGCACGTGGTGCAACCGAAGCCACCGAGGTAGAAGCCGAGCTTCTCGAGGTACGGCCACAGGCCGGCCTTCTCGTAGTAGTCGTTGACGACCTGCGAACCCGGAGCCATGTTGGTCTTGACCCACGGCTTGGTGGACAGGCCCTTCTCGACGGCGTTGCGGGCGAGCAGTGCAGCGCCGAGCATGACCGACGGGTTGGAGGTGTTGGTGCAGGAGGTGATGCCCGCGACCACGACGGCGCCGTGGTCGAGGACGAACTCGCCGCGCTCCTCCGAGACGACCTTGACCGGCTTGGTGGGGCGACCGTGCGAACCGTTGGCGGCCGAGTGGACGTCGACTGCACCGTCGTCCGCGAAGGACAGCACGGCCGGGTCGGACGCCGGGAAGGACTCCTCGACGGCCTCGTCGAGCTTGCTGTGCTCGGCCGGGAGGTTCTCCTCCACGTAGTTGTGGATGTCCTTGCGGAAGGCGACCTTCGACTCCGACAGCAGGATGCGGTCCTGCGGACGCTTCGGGCCGGCGATCGACGGGACGACCGTCGACAGGTCGAGCTCGAGGTATTCGGAGAACTCGGGCTCGCGGCTCGGATCGTGCCACAGGCCCTGCTCCTTGGCGTACGCCTCGACGAGAGCGAGCTGCTCGTCGCTGCGGCCGGTCAGGCGCAGGTAGTTGATGGTCTCGCCGTCGATCGGGAAGATCGCTGCGGTGGAACCGAACTCGGGGCTCATGTTGCCGAGGGTTGCGCGGTTGGCGAGGGGGACCTCGGCCACGCCGGCGCCGTAGAACTCGACGAACTTGCCGACGACGCCGTGCTTGCGCAGCATGTCGGTGACGGTGAGCACGACGTCGGTCGCGGTCACGCCGGGCTGGATCTCACCGGTGAGCTTGAAGCCGACCACGCGCGGGATGAGCATGGAGACCGGCTGGCCGAGCATCGCGGCCTCGGCCTCGATGCCGCCGACGCCCCAGCCGAGCACGCCGAGGCCGTTGACCATCGTCGTGTGCGAGTCGGTGCCGACGCAGGTGTCGGGGTAGGCCTGGCCGTTACGGACCATGACGGTCGGGGCGAGGTACTCGATGTTGACCTGGTGGACGATGCCCATGCCCGGGGGCACGACGCGGAAGTCGTCGAAGGCGCCCTGGCCCCAGCGCAGGAACTGGTAGCGCTCACCGTTGCGCTCGTACTCGAGGTCGACGTTGCGCTCGAGAGCGTCGGCGCGACCGAAGTAGTCGAGGATCACCGAGTGGTCGATGACCATGTCGGCGGGGGAGAGGGGGTTGACCTTGTTGGGGTCGCCGCCCAGGGCCGTGACGGCCTCACGCATGGTGGCGAGGTCGACGACACAGGGGACACCCGTGAAGTCCTGCATGATCACGCGGGCGGGCGTGAACTGGATCTCGATGCTCGGGTCGGCGGAGGGATCCCAGTTGGCGATGGCCCGGATGTGATCGGCCGTGATGTTCGCACCGTCCTCGGTGCGCAGCAGGTTCTCGGCCAGGACCTTCAAAGAATAAGGAAGTTTCTCGGTGCCGGGGACGGCCGACAGGCGGAAGATCTCGTAGGAGTTGTCTCCGACCTGCAGCGAACCCTTGGCGCCGAACGAATCACTACTGGTGCTCACGTCAGCTCCACTCGTCGTTTCGGCTGGCCGCCGACGGGGCTGTGTCGACGGCTGAAGCGAGGCACACGACGTCCACCCGCGGCCCGTGGCCCGGATGCAGAAGTCGTGGCGTCTCGCACTCGATTCTAACAGTACGCTTGTCCTGTAATGAACCGAAGTCGGGTCCGTCGTCCCGACGAGGCGTCGCGCCGGCATCGGTCCTGCTCGAGGCGAGTGCTTGGAGCCGCCGTCGCGCGATCGCGTAGTGTTCTCCCTTGCCGCACGGGTGTGGCGCTTCGTGTCGTCTCCGCGCGGCCGGATCACCGTATCGCCCGGCTTCTGCCCCAGCACCACCGGAGAGAGATGTCTGCGCCACTGCTTCGCATACCGGGCCCTGCGCTCACGGATCTTCCTGCCGGGGTCTCGGTCGAAAAAGTGCTCGCCGATCTCGCCGACGACCAGGTGGCCGCACCCTCCCAGTACGTGGACGATCTCGTCGCCGAGGTGCAGCGCGCGCAGGAGAACGGCATCGACCTCAGCGTGGTCGTGCTCGATCGGGATCCCCGTATGGATTCGCAGCTGCGCGACCTCGCGACGGAGGTCGGCGCCGAGGACGGCGGAACTGTCCTGGTCCTCAGCCCCGGATGGGTCGGAACGTTCAGCGCGGATCTCGACCGCGTCACTCTCGAGGCAGCGCAGGATCGCACCTATACCGGCGATCCGGTGGTCTCCACTCGCAACTTCGTCGATTCGGTGCTCGAACCGTCACCGCCCTGGACTCTGATGACGTTGCTGATCGTCGCGGTGGTCGCCCTCGCGGCCGGCGCGACCTATCTCGCCAAAAGCCGCCGCGCAGCCGGTGATGCGACCGTTGCCGGAGGTAACGGATCGTCATCGTCCACGGACGTCTGAGGTCTCTTTCGCGTCACCGCGGGCGTGATTTCGGGGCTGTCCGCGCCTCTTTCGCGACGGAACCCGGCAGGGAGGATCGTTCGGCATCCTCACGGTCTTCCTCGGTGTCCTCGCCGTGTTCGTTCGGCGTTCTTTCCGCCGATCTTCGTGACTGTCATGCGACATACCCCTGTGGTGTCGTACGGTTCTCATGACGCTCTTGGGGAAGGTGTGTCACAACCCGGCTCGTGGGGACGCTGCCCACAACCGGTGTACGACTGCAGCGTGTGAGCCGTGGGGCACCCACGGCCGGCGGATGCTGCCTGCCTTCCTCGGGTCGTCTGGCCGGATGTCTCGGCCACCAGGTGCGACCGAGGGAGACGCAAGTGAGACGGTTCGGTATCCACGGAGGGATTCCGCGACGGTCGGGGCCGGACGGCACCGCCACGACGCTCACTGCAGGCCGTCGACCCGACGGACCGGCACCCGGTCGCGCCCCGCGGACGCGTACCGGCACGCTCCTTGCCGGTTTGGGGTTGGTCACAGCCGTGCTCCTCACCGTGACCACCACGGCGTCCGCCGCACCGCCCCCGCCGCCGAACCCCTCCGACGCCGAGATCGACCGCGCGGGTGCAGCGGTCGCGGCCAACATCGATCGGGTCGGGCAGCTGATCGTCCGGATCGCCGACGCGGATCAGCAGCTCGCCGAGCTCGATGCGCAGGTCGCCATCCGCCGCGAGGACGTCAACCGGGCGCTCGTCGACCTCCAGAGCGCGCGCGACGCGGCGGACCTCGCCGAGTGGGTGGTCGTGGACTCCCGCCGCGCACTCGACGACGCCGCCGACCGGATCGCCGCTGCCCAGAAGAACTTCGACGCGTTCGTCCGCGACAGCTACACCCGCGGCGCCAACTCGGTCTCCCTCGCGGCCTTCCTCGATGTCGACGGGCCCGACGATCTGCTCGACCGCGCCCAGGTCATGCGACTGCTGTCGGCCGGGCGCACCGCAGTGCTCGATGCGCTCCAGCGCGCCCGGGCGCAGGAGGCCAACTCCCATTCGCGGGCACGCGCAGCCAAGCTCGAGGCCGATGCGGCAGCGGAGGCCGCCGAGCAGCGCAGGGCAGAGGCAGAGGCCGCGATCGCCGTCGCGCGAGCCGAACTCGGTCGGCAGGCCGCCGAGAAGTCGCGTATCGAGCAGGAACGTGCGAGCGCGCAGAGCGAACTCGACCGGGCCCGCGTCAACGTCGCGGGCCTCGAAGGGCAACGCGCGCAGTACCAGGACTGGGAGCGTCGCCGCGCGGCCGAGGAAGCAGCTGCCGCAGCGGCCGCAGAGGCGGCACGGGTCGCGGCGGCGGAGGCGGCCGAGCGGGTCGCCGCCGACGCCGCAGCCCGAGCGCGCGCGGCGGAACTCGCCAACGGCCGGCGCCCCCACACCCTGATCGAGGAATCTCCGTCGACCGGCGGCAGCGACGTCACCTCACCGGGTGAGGTCACCACCGAATCCGGAGCGTCGGACGGCAGTGACACCGATGCGAGTGGCCCCGATAGGAGTGACACCGACGCGAGTACGCCGGATTACACCGAGGACGTCACCGTCCCCGATTACGGCGACCGGGGAAGCGTCCTGGACGACGTTCTGGACGACACGGACAGTGGAACGGTCCCGGATTACGACGACGGTGGAACCGTCCCCGATGACACCGACGACACCGTCCCGGACGATACCGACAGCGGCACGATCCCGGACGAGGGCGACGACGAGGGCACCGGTAGCGACGGTGGGATCGACTGGGACAACCCGGATCCGGGCGACCCCGTCTTCGAATCCCCGGGATCGGGCACCGGAGGATCGGGTTCCCGTCCCTCCACACCGAATTCGACGCCCAGCACCCCGTCGCGTCCGTCCGTCACCGGTCCCGCTGCGGTGGAGATCGTCATCGACCGCGCGATGTCCCAGATCGGCGTCCCGTACGCCTGGGGTGGTGGAAACGAGAACGGCCCGACCCGCGGTATCCGCGACGGCGGCGTCGCCGACGTCCACGGCGACTACGCCAAGGTCGGCTTCGACTGTTCCGGGCTGATGATCTACGCATTCGCGGGCATCGGCATCTCGCTCCCGCACTACACCGGCTACCAGTACACGGCAGGCACGCAGGTCCCGTCGTCGCAGATGAGGCGGGGCGACATGATCTTCTACGGGCCCAACGCCAGCCAGCACGTCGCGTTGTATCTCGGTGACGGACAGATGCTCGAGGCGCCGCAGTCGGGATCGTTCGTGAAGATCTCGCCGGTACGCTGGGGCGGCATGACACCGTACGTGGTGCGCATGGTGTCGTGAGGGCGAGGTTTGCCGCGGCCCTCGCACCACCGAGGAGGGGCTTCATCCGGTCGTTTCCGGGTGCCGTCTCCCGGTCGGTGCAGGGGCGACGACACACCGAGCCGGCACCTGCAATAGTGGTGCAGCAGGTGTTTCCAGCGGAGCGACGTAGGCGAAAGCGGTGGATTGTTGGTGACCTCACGCGAGGGTGGGACGTCCGGTTCGGCAACGCCGGGCAACGAGGGCGGTAACGACGGACGCAAGAACAACCAGGCTGCGGCGGGCGCCGCGCCGGCGCCGAAGGCGGCCGGCGTGAACGGTCCGGCCCCGCAGGGGTCCGGTGCGAACGCCCAACCGGCTCCGCAGGGGCCCGGTGCGAACGCCCAGCAGGGACCTGGTGCGACCGCTCAGCCGGCAGCCGGCGTGAACACTTCGCCTGCTCCGCAGACAGCCGGCGCGAATATGCGGAAACCCGGCGACGCTCCCGCGAAGGCGTACGACCCGGCCGACGACGTCCGTCTCCTCGAACGGGCCATCTACGAGGTCAAGCGTGTGATCGTCGGCCAGGATCTGCTGGTCGAGCGGATGCTCGTCGGTGTGCTCGCGCGCGGGCACGTGTTGCTCGAAGGCGTTCCCGGCGTCGCGAAGACGCTGGCCGTCGAGACCTTCGCGAAGGTCGTCGGTGGATCGTTCTCGCGCGTGCAGTTCACTCCCGACCTCGTGCCGACCGACCTCGTCGGTACCCGCATCTACCGGCAGGGACGCGAGGAGTTCGACACCGAACTCGGACCCGTCGTCGCGAACTTCGTGCTCGCCGACGAGATCAACCGCGCCCCGGCGAAGGTGCAGTCGGCGCTGCTCGAGGTGATGGCCGAACGCCACGTCACCATCGGCGGCAAGACCTTCCCGATGCCCGAGCCGTTCCTCGTGATGGCGACGCAGAACCCCATCGAGAACGAGGGCGTCTACCCGTTGCCGGAAGCGCAGCGCGACCGCTTCCTCTTCAAGGTCCTCGTCGATTACCCGACGGTGGAGGAGGAACGCGAGATCGTCTACCGGATGGGTGTCGCCGCTCCCGAACCGAAGCAGGTGCTCGACAACGAGCAGCTCCTGCGCCTGCAGAAGATCGCCGGACGTGTGTTCGTGCACCACGCGCTCGTCGACTACGTCGTGCGGGTCATCTTCGCGACGCGTCGGCCCGCCGAGCTCGGCCTGCACGACGTGCAGGGCTGGATCGCCTACGGTGCCTCGCCTCGCGCGACGCTCGGCATCATCTCCTCGGCGCGTGCCCTGGCGCTCGTGCGCGGCCGCGACTACGTGGTGCCGCAGGACATCGTCGACGTCATTCCCGATGTGCTCCGTCACCGCCTGGTGCTGTCCTACGACGCGCTCGCGGACGATGTCTCCCCGGACCAGATCATCACGCGCATCCTGCAGACCGTGGGTCTTCCGCAGGTCGCCCCGCAGGCCAACGCACCCGTACCGACCGCGACTCCCGGCCCGGCGCCCGCAGATCCGCGGGCCGTTGCCGGTCAGCAGGCGCCCGTCGGTGCACCCGGTCCGCAGGGAGGTGCGGGCGCGCGGTGAGCACACGTCCTCACGACGGGTCGCCACCGCGGTTCCGCTCCGGTGAACTGCGCGATCCCGCGCTCACCGCCGCGCTCCGCACCCTCGAGCTCACCGTGCGGCGCCGTCTCGACGGCGTCCTGCACGGCGACCACCTCGGTCTGATCCCGGGCCCGGGTTCCGAACCGGGGGACGCCCGCGAGTACCAACCGGGCGACGACGTGCGGCAGATGGACTGGTCGGTCACCGCGCGCACGACGCACCCGCACGTGCGGCAGACGGTCGCCGACCGGGAACTCGAGACGTGGCTCGCGGTCGACCTGTCGGCCAGCCTGGACTTCGGTACCGGCATGTGCGAGAAGCGCGACCTGGCGATCGCAGCGGTGGCCGCGCTCGCACATCTGACCACCGGCGGTGGAAACCGGATCGGCGCGGTGATCTCCACCGGCAGCGAGACGATCCGCGTCCCCGCGCGCGGCGGACGGCTGCACGCCCAATCGTTGCTGCGTACCGTCGCGACCACCCCGCACGCACCCGACGGGACCCGTGGCGATCTCCAGGGGCTCGTCGAGTCGCTGCGACGTCCTCAGCGCCGCCGCGGTCTGGCTGTCGTGGTGAGTGATTTCCTCGGTCCGCTCGACTGGGAGCGATCCCTGCGGGCGCTGTCCGGCCGGCACGAACTGCTCGCCGTCGAGATCATCGACCGCCGCGACCTCGAACTGCCCGATCTGGGCGACGTGGTGCTGCACGACCCGGAGACGGGCCGCACCCGCGAATTCACGACCACTCCCGAACTGCGGGCCGATTACGCGCAGGCCGCCGCCGAACATCGCGCGGCCGTGCACCAGGCGCTGCGCAGTTCCGGTGCACCCGTGCTGACGTTGCGCACCGACCGCGACTGGATCGGCGACGTCGTCCGGTTCGTCGCGGCCCGGCGACACAGCTTCGGCGCACCCGCACGGCAGGGGGGACGATGAGCCTGTCCGGTTTCACCTCACCGTGGTGGTTGCTGCTGCTGTTCGTCGTCGCTGCCCTCGGCGGCGCCTACGTGTTGGTCCAACGCCGGCGCCAGACGAACACGCTGCGCTTCACCAATCTCGAGCTGCTCGAGAAGGTCGCACCCGCCCGCCCGGGACGCGCCCGGCACATCCCCGTCGCGTTGTTGCTCGTCGGCCTTGTCTTCCTCACCGTGGCGCTCGCCGGCCCGACCGCCGAACAGCGGGTGCCGCGCAACCGGGCCACGGTCGTGCTCGTCATCGACGTGTCGTTGTCGATGGAGGCCACGGACGTCGCACCCACGCGACTCGCGGCCGCGCAGGAGGCGGCCAAACAGTTCGCCGACGACCTGACGCCCGGCATCAACCTCGGTCTCGTCGCATTCTCGGGGACCGCCTCGGTCCTGGTCTCGCCGACCACCAATCGGGAGGCGACCAAGTCCGCGATCGACAACCTGCAGTTGAGCGAGCGCACCGCGACCGGTGAGGCGATCTTCACGGCGATGCAGTCGATCGACACGCTCGCCGCCGTGCTCGGCGGCAGCGACCAGGCGCCGCCCGCGCGGATCGTGCTGCTGTCCGACGGCAAGCAGACCGTCCCCGAGAGTCCCGACGATCCCCGCGGTGGGTTCACCGCGGCGCGACAGGCAGCGGAGAAGGGGATTCCGGTCTCGACCATCTCCTTCGGCACCCAGACGGGCACCGTCACCATCGAGGACGATCGGATCCCCGTGCCCGTCGACGATCCGTCGCTCAAGGAGATCGCGAACCTCTCGGGCGGGAGTTTCTTCACGGCCGCCAGCCTCGAGGAACTCGAGGACGCCTACAACACGCTCGAGGAACAGATCGGTTTCGAGACGACCCGTGGCGACGCCAGCCGTCCGTGGCTCATGCTCGGAGCGCTGTCGGTGATCGCGGGGCTCGGCGCGGCCATGGTGTTGCGCCAGCGGCTGCCCTGATCCACCTTGTGCACGCTCACTGAGCGTTTTCCGTACCGGACCGGCCACCAGATAGGTTGGAATGCATGACTGACGCAGAAAGTGCCGCAGCGTCCACGCGCGCGGGAGTCACCCCTCGATCCGTCCTCGTCACCGGCGGAAACCGTGGAATCGGCCTCGCCGTCGCCCGTCGCCTGCAGGCGGACGGCCACAAGGTCGCCGTCACCCACCGCGGTTCGGGCGCGCCCGACGGCCTGTTCGGTGTGCGGTGCGACGTCACCGACGCCGACTCGGTCGACGCCGCGTTCAAGGAGGTCGAGGAGCGTCAGGGCCCCGTCGAGGTGCTCGTCGCGAACGCGGGCATCACCGACGACACCCTGCTGATGCGCATGACCGAGGACCAGTTCAGCTCGGTGATCGACGCGAACCTCACCGGCGCCTTCCGGTGCGCCAAGCGCGCCAACCGCGCGATGCTCCGCGCCCGCTGGGGTCGCATGATCTTCCTCGGCTCCGTCGTCGGCCTCGCCGGCCAGGCCGGCCAGATCAACTACGCGTCCTCGAAGGCCGGCATCATCGGTCTCGCCCGCTCGGTCACCCGCGAACTCGGTTCGCGATCGATCACGGCCAACGTCGTCGCTCCCGGCTTCATCGAGACCGACATGACCGCGGATCTGTCCGACGACCTGCGCGACACCGCGAAGAAGTTCATCCCGCTGCAGCGACTCGGCAAGCCCGAGGACGTCGCAGCCGTCGTCAGCTTCCTGGCTTCCGACGACTCCGCCTACGTCTCCGGCGCCGTGATCCCGGTCGACGGCGGCATGGGCATGGGCCACTGACGGTCTCGCGACCACATCCGAATCTCACTGGAGGACCGACACACTCATGGGCGGACTGCTCGAGGGCAAGACCATTCTCGTCACCGGCATCATCACCGATGCCTCGATCGCCTTCCACACCGCGAAGGCCGCGCAGGAACAAGGCGCGAAGGTGATCATCACCGGCTTCGAGCGACTCCGGTTGATCGACCGGATCGCACAGCGTCTCCCGCAGCCGGTGCCGCCGGCGATCAGCCTCGACGTGCAGAACCAGGAGGATCTCGACGGTCTCGCCGACAAGATCCGCGAACTCGCACCGGAGGGGATCGACGGTGTCGTCCACTCCATCGGCTTCGCACCCCGGTCGTGCCTGGGCAGCCCGTTCCTCGACGCGCCGTGGACGGACGTCGCGGTGGCGCTCGAGGTGTCGGCCTACTCCTACGGCGCGCTCGCCAAGGCCGTCCTGCCCGTCATGAACGAGGGCGGTTCGATCGTCGGAATGGACTTCGACCCGTCCCGGGCCGTTCCGTTCTACAACTGGATGGGTGTCTCCAAGGCGACGCTCGAGTCGGTCAACCGCTACGTGGCCAAGGAGGTCGGCCCGCGCGGTATCCGTTCGAACCTCGTCGCGGCCGGCCCGATCAAGACGCTCGCCGCCAAGGCCATCGCGGGCGACGCGACCGGCCCGGGCGCGGAGATGAACCGACTGAACGAGGGATGGTCGGCCGCGTCCCCGATCGGCTGGGACGTCGACGATCCGACGCCTGTGGCGAAGACCGTGTGTGCGGTGCTGTCCGACTGGCTACCCGGGACCACGGGATCCATCGTCTACGTCGACGGTGGCTTCCACTCCCAGGTCGGCTTCGGTAGCTGACCGCACCACGGAAGGCACTTCCATGACGAACACCCCCGGGGCGTACGACGCGCTGCTGCTGCTGTCGTTCGGCGGACCGGAAGGACCCGACGACGTGCGGCCGTTCCTCGAGAACGTCACCCGCGGACGTGGGATCCCGCCGGAACGTCTCGACGAGGTCGCGCAGCACTATCTGCACTTCGGGGGTGTCTCGCCGATCAACGCCCTGAACCGGGCGATCATCGACGACGTCCGCGCCGAGTTCGACACGCACGGTATCGATCTGCCGATCTACTTCGGCAACCGCAACTGGCATCCCATGGTCGAGGACACCGTCGCGCGGATGCGCGACGACGGGATCCGTAACGCCCTGGTGTTCGCGACCTCCGCATGGGGCGGCTACTCGGGATGCCGGCAGTACCACGAGGACATCGCCCGGGCGCGGGACGCCGTCGAGAACGCGCCCCGGCTGACGAAGCTCCGGCACTTCTACGACCACCCGTTGTTCCTCGACGCCGTCACCGACGCCGTGCGCGCCGCCCGCGTCGAACTCGCCGACGAGGTGCGCGATTCCGCGCGGGTGGTGTTCACCGCCCACTCCGTGCCGACCTCCTTCGACGCGACCGGTGGTCCGCCGGAGGAGGGTGGCCGTCTCTACAGTCGGCAGGTCGCCGAAGCGGCGCGGTTGGTGGCCGAGGCTCTCGGCGAGGACGACTACGACCTGGTGTGGCAGTCGCGATCCGGTCCGCCGCAGGTGCCGTGGCTCGAGCCCGACATCGTCGACCACATCGACGCGCTGCACGAACGGGGAGTCCGCGCCGTCGTGGTCGTGCCGGTCGGATTCGTCTCCGATCACCTCGAGGTCGTGTGGGATCTCGACACCGAGGCCCGCGACCGTGCGGCCGAACTGGGCATGGGCTTCTCGCGTGCGGCGACGGCCGGAACCGACCCGCGCTTCGCGCAGCTGGTCCGCGAACTCGTCGAGGAACAGCGCGAGGGGGTCACCGCTCGCCGCTGCGGCACCGAACCGCTGCTCGGGTCCGCGTGCAACGGGAGCCTGTGCGCCGTGGGATGCTGCGAGCCGCCGAAACGCCCGTCCCGGCCGGCCGCGAACCGATAGATCCCCCGCCTCACCGGGCGGCGTGCCCGGCCGGTGAGGCCAGAGGAGAGTCGAACCAGCGCGGCAGAGACCGGCGCAGAGCGCTCGGACCGTCGACGAC
Organism: Rhodococcus sp. PD04; assembly: GCF_035918275.1. Classification (NCBI taxonomy): domain Bacteria; kingdom Bacillati; phylum Actinomycetota; class Actinomycetes; order Mycobacteriales; family Nocardiaceae; genus Rhodococcus; species Rhodococcus sp. PD04. The sequence continues at coordinate 2,431,953 of NZ_CP142143.1, forward strand.
CACGGCGCCCGAACGTAGTGCGTCCGGCCAGGTGGCTTCGCTACGCCAGATCTCGGTCAGTTCCCGCAGCCCCGCCGTCACCCGGATCGAGACCTCGAATCCGGGGTCCTCGTCGCACACGTCGACGTCGTGCGGCGTGATGACCATCCACCACCGGCGCGACGCGTGGGTGACCGCGGGGAAGACGAACTCCACGACCACCCGGGAGTCCGGCAGGGCCGCGTGGTCGACGTGCCGGTGCATGTCCCACATCAGCAGCCGCGGATCGAGGTCGACGTCGCCGAGCTTCCCGGTCCACCGCGTACCCCAGGCACCGAGTGCGTCGACGACGGCCTCGAGGTCGCGTCCCGCGGGTGTGAGCACGTATCGGACGTCGGCCCCGTCCTCGAGACGCCGCAGGATGCCCGCTGCCGTGAGCTGGTGCAGTCGCTTCGACAGTAAGGTCGGCGACATACGGGGCAGGCCGCGTCGGAGATCGTTGAACCGTTCGCTGCCGAGCACGAGTTCGCGCACCACGAGCAGCGTCCACCTCTCGTCGAACAGTTCCATCGCCTTGGCGACGGGACAGAACTGGTGGTAGGGCGGGCCCATGATCGGATCGTAGGCCGGTCGGACCGCGGTGACCAGCACGAATGTGCGGCCGTGCAGTACAGATTGTGTACTGGAGGACACCGTGCCCGCGTTCCTACAGTCGATCTGTGACCCGGACCGCCTCTCCGACGGCGCCGACGCCGGGTCCCTCGACAGGAGGAATCCTCTGATGACCGACATCTTGACGACACACGACGCCGATCTCGCCCTGAAGGCCAAGCACCGGGCGATGTGGGCACTCGGCAACTATCCGGCGGTGGCGACCGAGGTCATCGCCGAACTCGGCCCCACTCTCGTGGCCGCCACCGGAATCGGTCCGGACGACCGCGTCCTGGACATCGCCGCCGGATCGGGCAATGCATCGATCCCCGCCGCGCTCACCGGTGCGACGGTGCTCGCGACCGACCTGACCCCGGAACTGTTCGAGGTCGGCCGCCGTGACGCCGAAGCGGCAGGTGCGACGCTCGACTGGCAGGAAGCCGACGCCGAAGCGCTCCCGTTCGACGATGCGAGCTTCGATGCCGTGATCTCCTGTGTGGGAGTGATGTTCGCGCCCCATCATCGGGCCGCCGCCGACGAACTGCTCCGGGTGACCCGGCCGGGCGGACGCATCGGTCTACTGAGCTGGACCCCCCGCGGCTTCATCGGGCAGATGTTCGCGACGATGAAACCGTATGCGCCACCGCCTCCGCCGGGTGCACAGCCGCCGCCACTGTGGGGCGACGAGGTGCACGTGCGCGAGTTGATCGGCGACCGTGTCACCGACCTGCAGGTACGCACCGACAATCTGCGCGTCGAACGCTTCGCGACCGGAGAGGACTTCCGCGACTTCTTCAAGTCCGCCTACGGTCCCACGATCGCGGTGTACCGCAACATCGCGGACGACCACGAACGGGTCGCTGCTCTCGATCTCGACCTGCTCGAGCTCGCCCAACGTCACGATCTCGGTGGGGGAGCGATGGATTGGGAGTATCTGCTCGTCACCGCGCAACGAAGTTGATGCGCACTGCCGCCGCGGTCAGTGATGGTGCTCGGCCCGCAGAGCCGCCGCGACCGCACCGGTGCGGGCCTCGCGCACCGCGGCCCACAGGGGCTGCAGTGCACCATCGCGACCGGTGGTGGCGGACGCCGAACCGGCCCGCAGACCCCCTCCGCGGCCGGCCACGGTGAGGATCGCCGCGACCTGGTCGGCGGTGTCCAGCACGCGCACGGCACGTGGGGGCAGTGACGGGGGGTAGCGGTGCCGGGCGAGCTCGGCGACCTCCTCGGCGATCTCCGCCCGCGGATCGGTGCGGCGACCGTCCGTTCCCACCGTCGGGATCCCGCTCAACGCGGAGGCGGCATCACGCACCGCCTCTCGGATCGCGAACTCGGCCGCACCGAGACCACCGTCGACGGCGATCTCGGGGACCGCCGGCAGCGTGAAGACGTTCCACCGCAGGACGTCCGGGCCCTCGATCACGGGCACCAGACCCAGTCCGGGGGCGCCGGGCGCTCCCACCACGACGCCCTCACCGGCCGCGAGCGCCGCGGAGGCGAAGGCTGTACCGGCGGGCAGTGCGCGGACGTCGCCCGGGGCGGGAAGGACGAGATGCAGACCGGCGCCGGCGGCGGAGTCGACGCGGCGGATCAGGGTGAGCAGCAGGGCGGCACCGTCGGCCACACCCCGGTCGGGCAGACCCGCCGCGGAGGCCGTCGCCGCGTCGTGGGCACCCACGAGATGCATCGGCGCCCACTCGTGCAGCGCATCGATCACATCGTCGGGGGAGGCGTGACCGGACAGCCAGGACCCCGCCCACACGGTCAGCGTCAGGCTCGGAGAACTCACCCCGAAAGCATACGGCGACCCGGTGCAGCGGTCCGGCGTGGCAGCGTGAGCGGTCCCGCGCGATGTCCTAGGGTCGACTGGCGTGAGCCCACGCGATATCTACGGCGGCGACATCTATGCCGGTCACGCCCGCACCAAGAAGAAGGCCGTCCCCGAACTCGCGGCGGAGCGCGGTGTCGTCGTCGAGGACGCCGCATCCGGTTGGTGCGGCGCGATCGTGGGGATCGAGAAGACCTACGACGGCGACTTCGTGCGGCTCGAGGACGCACAGGGGCGCACCCGGTTGTTCGCGATGCGCCCTGCGGCCTTCCTGGTCGACGGAGCACCCGTCACCCTCGTCAAACCGAAGATCCGTCCCGCCTCCGCACCGACGAGATCCGCCTCGGGGTCCACCCGGGTGGACGGTCTGCGCGCACGCGTGGCGCGGGGGAGCCGGATCTGGGTGGAGGGCGTGCACGACGCCGCCCTCGTCGAACGGGTGTGGGGGCACGACCTGCGGGTCGAGGGCGTGGTCGTCGAACAACTCGAAGGCCTGGACAATCTCGGTGTCCGGCTCGCCGAGTTCGAACCCGGCCCGGGTCGGCGGGTCGGTGTCCTCGCCGACCACCTCGTCACCGGCTCCAAGGAAGAGCGCCTCACCGCGAATCTCGGTCCGCACGTGATGGTCACCGGCCATCCCTACATCGACGTGTGGCAGGCGGTGAAGCCGAAGGCCGTCGACATCGACGCCTGGCCCACCATTCCCCGAGGCCAGGACTGGAAGACCGGTGTCTGCCGAGAACTCGGCTGGGGCACCCCGCAGGACGGCTGGCGGCGCGTCTACAACGCCGTGAACTCGTTCCGCGATCTCGAATCGCACCTCATCGGCGCCGTCGAGCGCCTCGTCGACTTCGTCACCGAACCCGACGAGGGCTGACCGACCGGAAACTCAGCGGCCCCCGTCCGCCGGCGCCGGCGCAGGTTCCGGCTCCCCGGTGCCGCCCGGCAGGCCGGTGCCCACCCCGCCGACGTCGGTGATGGTCCAGTCGGACGCGCGGTCCATCGTCACCGTGTAGGTCGCGGTGGCGGCGACACCGTCGGGTGTCTGCTTGCTCGTCGAGATCATGTCGACGAACACCTGCACGACGAAGGTGTCGCCGTCGTTGCTCGCCACCTCGGCGGCGAGCAGACGGGCGTCGGCGGTGTACTCCATCTGCGTCAGCCACGGAGCCACGACGTCCACGGCTCCTTCGAGTTTCGGCGCGAGTTGCTCGCTGACGCCGTTGGTCAGCGCCGTCCGCCAGGTGTCGAGGTCACGGAAGTCGACCTCGGAGACGCTCAGCGCGTAGTCGGAGGCGACGGCCTCGGCCTCGGCCTCGGTGTCGAGCCGGCTCTGCAGGGCCTGCAGCTGCTCGGACGAGTCGTCGGTCGCCCACAGCACCCCGAAGGTCACCGCGGCGACGACGGCGAGCACCGTGACGACCGCGAGTGCACGCACCGACGACCACCACGGACCGCGACATCCCGCCTCGGTGGCAGTGGCGGTAGGGGCGGAGACGGCCGGTTCCTGTTCGCTGACCCCGATGTTCGAGGGCCCGGTGTTCGAAGGTCCGGTGTTCGACATGACGATTTCTTCCTTCTTCATCGGGGTACGTTCACGGTGAATCGGACACTGTCGCCCGGCATGGTCGCGATGGCCTGTTCGAGCAGGGTACCGAGATCCATCCGGCCCACCACGGAACCGGTGGCCTGGGTCACCGGGCGGAGCGCGACACCGATCGCGCCGAGTTCGGGTGCGAACCTCCTGAGGAAGTCGGCGAGTTCGATCTCCTCCTCGCGCCACGAGCCGAGGATCTCCTCACCCTTCAGTACCGAGGACCCCTCGAAGAGGTACTCGTACGAGATACCGAGGGTCTCCCCGAACTGGTCGAGCATGGGAGGCGCCGCGACCATCGCGGGCCGCACCCAGTCGACGTCACCCATCATCCACATCAGGTCGCTCAGTACCGTTTCCAGCGATCCCTCGTGCCGGGTCAGGGTCGACAGGAGCAGCTCGGCGCCACGACCCGCCGCGGGCATGGTCTCCTCGAGACCCGCAACCGATTCGGTGAACGTCGCGACGAGTTCGTTCAGCGATTCGGCGTCGGTCTGTTCGAGCAGCTCCGAAGTGGTGGCGAGGAGATCGGGGACCGAGGTGGGCAGCTCGACGACCTCGGTCAGGTGGGCGCCGTCCTCGAGATAGGGCCCTTGTGTCGAGGCAGGGAGGAACGAGAACACCGGTTCGCCCAGCGACGACAGGTTCTCGACGCGCATGGTGCTGTCGACGGGGATGCGGTGTTCGGCCTCGTAGGAGATGTTCATGCGGACGAAACCGTCGAGGTTCTCCATACCGTCGACCCGCCCGATGTTCACCCCCCGGTAGACGACGCTCGATCCGGTGCGCAGTCCTGCCGCGTCGCGCATGTCCACCACGGCGTGCGCGCGGGGCCGGGTCGGATCGATCTGCAGCACACCGACGACGAGATACCAGGTGCCCAGGATCATCACGAGGGTCAGGGCGAGTGCGGACATCCAGGCCGGGATTCGGGTCACGGGATCGCTCCGATCATGCGCAGGAGAACCAGTCCGTCGGCCGCCGGACTCCCCTCGTTACCGGCGATGGTCACCTCACGGATGTCGATGCCGGGTTCGAGCAGGAAGGGGACGAGCTTCTCGTCGACGAGCTCCACGAGTTCTGCTGCGTTGCCGCGCAGTTCGGTGGCGTTCGGCGACGGTTCGCGCAGCAGCGGTGTGAGGATCTCGAGGTTGTCGTTGATGTGCGGGAGGCGGGGGATCAGCCATTCCAGGCCTGTGACCATGGTGTTCACGTCGATGACGATGTTGAGCACGGCCTCCATGAAGTACGGCACCCGGTCGAGACGTCGTCGCGCGGTGTCGGAGAACAGGAACCCCACGTCGTCGCGAGCGGCATCGAGCCGTTGGGACAGGTCCTCCGTCGCGACGACGATGCGATCGATCTGGTCGAGGTTCGCCGCGGCCTCGCTCAGATCGTTGGAGACGAGCGCCGACAACTCGCGGGTCTCCTCCGTGTCCTCGGGCAGCACGTCGTTCAGTCGCGCGAGCGAATCCTGCAGACGGGTCAGGCTTCCGCCGTTGACGAACATCGCGATCCGTTCGAGCATGTCCTCGATCTGCGGACCCGGATCCGTGTCCTGCAGCGGGATCGTGTCGCCGTCCTGCAAGGGCGCGCCGCTGCCGTCCTTCGGCGGGAGCAGAGCGATGTAGATGTCGCCCAGTACGGTGTTCTGCCGCAGTTCGGCGCGGGTGCCCGCCGGCACGATCACCGACTCGCGCACGTCGATCCGGGCGACGGCGCTGTGCGGCTCGAGATCGATCGCCCGCAGGGTGCCGACGGAGATGCCCTCGGAGCGGACGTCCGCCCCGGCCGGCAGGCTCAGCAGCGATTCGAATTCGAGGTTCAGCCGGTAGATCGGTCCGCGCACCCCGGAGCCGGGCAGCGCGTGGTCGCTGGGGTCGAAACTGCATCCGCACAATGCCACCAGAGCGGTGAGGACCGCACCGATGAGAAGGCGGGACCGGAAGAACGAACGGGTCACGGCGTTGCTCCGATCGTCGACAGGACCAACTGGGGCAGCGGCACCGACACTGAGCGGGAAGACACCACGGTGCAGCTGTCGGGTGCGATCTGCTCGAGTGCCGTGCACGTCAGCGCAGCGTCGGGGGTCGGCACCTCGGCGCGGGCGGGGTCGAGTTCGACGGCGATCGAGCCGGGACGGGTCTGCACCATGGTCTCGAGCATGGTGATCGTGCCCGGAATGGTGGCGAGCAGTTCGCTCGAGCTTTCCGCCTGCGTGCGCAGCATCGTCAGCGTGGGCAACGTCGAGTTCAGGGCGTTCATCAGGTACGGGAAGTGCTCGTTGAACAGCCGGTCGAGCGGTCCGACGGCCAGTGACAGCTTCTCGACGAGGATCTTCGCCACGACGAGCATCTGCTCGATGCCGGCCAGGCCCGGAGCGAACGTCCGGATCGTGGACTCGACGTTCTCCCAGTCGCCGGTGAGCAGGGTCGTCATCTCGGCCGAGTTGTCGAGGACCTGTCCCAACTGGTCCATGAAGTTGTCGGGGGAGGACAGCAGGTCTGCGAGGTCGCGCAGTTCGCGGTTGAGCGTCGGCCCCAGGTCTTCGAACTCGCGGCCCGCGTCCTTCAGCGCGGATTCGAGCGGCGCGGTCCCGTCGGGCCCGCGCTCGGTCATCTGACGCACGAGCTCGGAAAACGAGCCGAGCGCATCCGACACGCTCACGGGGGTACGGGTGTGCGCCGTGTCGATGCACGTCTCCGGAGACAGGGTCGGTCCGGGCCGGGGATCGGCGTCGACGAGTTCGAGCCTGCGGTCGGTGAGGATGGACGCGTTGGTGATCACCGCACCGGTCTCGGCGGGAAGTTCGCGGTCGCCGACGGTCATGTCGACGCGCACGCGCGCACCGTCGGGTTCGATCCGGTGCACGGTCCCGACCGAGATGCCGCGGATGGTCACCGGGGAACCGGGGTAGAGGCCGTAGGAATCCTCGAAGTACGCGCAGATCGAGGTGTCGTCCCCCGAGGTCGCGGCGAAGGCGGTCGCGCCGGCCACGGCCAGCGCCACGACCGTCACCGCGGGAACGAGTCGTCGTGTATTCGTTGTCGGTGTTCGCACGTCAGCACCGTGTTCCCGGCATCGGGAGACAGACGTCGGGTCGCTGGACCGTCAGTCCGCTCTGGTCGACAAGGGCCTGGCCTTCGGGACCGGCGACGGCCGCCAGTCCTGTGAGGGTGGAACGGAGGGATTCCGTCATCGACTCGACGGAGGCCGACAGTTCCGCGCTGCTGTCGGCGGCTTCGACGAGGTGCGGGATGATCGGTTCGACCTTCTCCTGGTACGGGCCGCTGAGGAAGTCGAACAGCAGCCCGGCGAGCCCGGAGAGTCCGTCGGCGAAGATCTTCACGTCCTGATGTGCCTCGACGATCTTCGGGCCGAGGATCGCGTAGCCCCGGATGATCTCGAGCGCGAGCTCCTTGTTGTCGTTGGCGGTGCGGAGATACTCGTTGGACAGCTCGAGCAGGCTCTCGATCTGGTCCTTCTGATTCGCGATGACGTCCATGACCGCTTCGAGATCGGTGACCGTGATCCGCACCGAATCCGGGGATTCGCCGAGCAGCGCCGCGGTCTTGTCCAGGGCGGTGCGCAGCGCCTCGGTGTCGAGTTCCTCCACCACCTCCGTGGCCTCCTCGAACATGTCGTTCACCAGGAACGGTAGTGCTGCGCGGTTCTCGGGGATCGGCTCTGTGAGCGGCTGCCGGCCGGCCGGGTGCACCGCGAGATACAGGCCCCCGATGGGGGTGAGCATCCGCACCGACACGGAGGACTGATCACCGACGAAATGCTCGGAGTCCACGGTGAACTCGACGTCGACGTGGTCGTCTGCCAGCTGCAGGCCGGTGACCGACCCGACCGGCACACCCGCGATGCGCACGTCGTCGCCCGCAGCGAGCCCCGCCGATTCCGGCAGTTCGAGTCGGTAGGTCGTCGAACCGACCGGTCGCAGATAGAGCACGAGGACGATGCCTGCGACGAGGGCGAGAACGATCAGACCCGACAGTGCCCACCACATCTGGGTGCGGGGATCGGCGTCCTCGGCGCCGAAGTCGAGTCGTCCGAACAGGCGGGTGCGCATCAGGCACCTCCGTTGCAGATGGTCAGGGGACGGCCCCGGAGCAGCACGTCGGCCTCGATCGGCAACTGCACCGCGCCGTTGCTGCACTGGCGGGACTCGTCCACCTGCGGCACCAGTGAGTTGATGCCCTCGAAGATCCCCGGCAGCACCGACAGGGTGTCGATGGCCGTCTGCGGGTCCGGGATCACCTGGTCCACCCGGACGATGAAATCGTCGTTGCGTTCGAGGAATCCGTCGTGCTCGGCGGGCGCACCGAGGCCGAGCCGGGAGAGCAGGTTCACCGTGCGGTCGACCTCCGCCATCTCGAGAGCACCGAGCTTGGTCAGGGACAGGAACTCGGTCATGCGCGTCACCAGCGGTGTGAAGATCGAATGGAAGACTTCGAGGATGTTCTCGAGGTTCTCGGACCGGCCTTCGAGTTGCTCGTTGAGGGCCGTGAAGTTGTCGAGCAGGGTGCTCATCAGGGCGCTGCGGTCCTCGGCGTAACTCGCGAGCTCGGCGATGTCACGCATCACCGGCGTCGGACTGGACTCGCTGCCTTCGATCAACGCGGCCACATTGGTCGCAAGCCGGTTGTAGACGGCCGGATCGGCTTCGCGCAGAAGTGGTTTGAGGCCGTTGAAGACCGTGGTGATGTCGAACGAGTCGACGGTGTTCACGACCAGCTCCGACGGGTCCACCTCCTGACCGCCCTCCTCACTGCGATCGAGTTCGAGATAGCGCTGACCCGTGAGGTTCTGGAACTTGACGAGCAGCCGGTCCGACTCGCGCAGGCGGTACTCCTCGAGCACCGTGAAGTCGACGAGCGCACGGTTGCCGTCGGACACCGAGATGTCGGTGACCTTGCCGATCTGTACGCCCCGCAGGCGCACGTCGGCGTTCTCCTTGAGGCCGAAGACATCACCGAACTGGGCCTTGTAGGCGACGGTCGATCCTCCGACGGGGCGTTCGATCGCCTGCACGATCAACACGACGATCAGGACGACGACGCCGGCGAGCAGGGCGAGCCGGACGGCTGCCTGGCGTGGAGTTCTCATCGGGTACCCCCGGTGGTCTCGAGCGGGACCCGGAAGGCCGGGAAGGTGTCGACGAGCACGTCCACCCCCAGGACCACCCGGTCGCCCTGGTGCTGCAGTGCGCCGTCGGCGCCGTCGACGAGCCGGTCGACCTGGTCGGGGGTGACCCCGCCCAGACTCTGGTTCAGCGGGATCAGGATGTCGAGGAGCATGTCGACGGCAGACGAAGTGGGGCCGAGCGCGCCGACGATCTCACCCGAGAGTGCGAGCACCAGATGCGAGACCTCGGTGATCGTCTCGCTCGCCTGCTGCGTGCGGAAGTCGTCCTCGAGTTCCTCGACGGACGCGATGGCCGACAGAGTGTTCAGTGCCGACGGAGTGAACGCCGCGACACCTTCGGAGACATCCGCGAATTTCGGCAGCAACTCACTGAGCGGCTCGTTCTGGGTGCGGGCGATGTTGCGCATGACGAGCAGCGACGAGGCGAGCAGCGGCGCCATCTGCTGGGTCAGTTCGGCGGCGCTGTCGATCGAGTCCGACAGCTGTGGCGTCACCACGTCGAGCAGGAGACGACCGGAATCGCGCAGCACCGTGGTGACGGTGTAGTCCCCGACATCGCCGAGGGCGAGGGTGCTGCCGGCTCGGATCGGCTCGCCGCCCGGCATCGGGATGAGCTCGAGTGCGGTGGAACCGAAGATGTTCGACGAGACGAAACGGGTGTGCATGGCCGTCGACAACTCGTCGACGCGGTTCTCGTCGACACTGAGCGTGACGATCTGTTGCTGCGGGCCCTGCGGTTCTACCTCGATCACCGATCCGATCGAGATGCCCCGCAGACGCACGGCGGTGTCGGTGGAGACCCCGTCGCCGAGATTCGATGCGGTGACGGCGAACTGCACCTCTCCGGAACGGTCGGGCTGCGAGGCCCACCAGGCCGCGGTGACGACGAGTGCGGCGGCGACCACGACGGCGAGCCCGCGGATCCGGAGTCCGCGGCGGCTGGGGCCGAAGCCCGAATACTGTGCTGCGCTCACTGGTTCCTCACCCCGAGAAGCTGATCGTCGCGTCGAGGCCCCACATGATGAGCGTGAGCACCATGTCGGTGGTCACGATCAGCACGAGGCTCGCCCGGATGGCGCGGCCCGAGGCGATCCCGACCCCCTCGGGACCACCGCTCGCGTGGTAGCCCTGATAGGCGTGCACGAGCGTCACGACCAGGACGAATACGACCACCTTGATCAGCGAGTAGAGCAGATCGATCGGCTCGGTGAACATATGGAAGTAGTGGTCGTAGGCACCCGCTCCCTGGCCCTGCACCACGGTGACGGTCGCGCCGGTGGCGGCGAATCCGAGGGCGAGCGCGATCAGGTAGGACGGGACGACGGCGCCGACGGCGGCGATGAGGCGGGTGGAGACGACGTACGGGATCGAGTCGATGGCCTGCGCTTCGAGCGCGTCGATCTCCTCCGAGATCCGCATGGCGCCGACCTCGGCTGTGATGCGGCAACCGGCCTGGGCTGCGAACCCGATCGCCGCGATGAGGGGAGCGAGTTCGCGGGGATTCGCCAGGGCCGACATGGCTCCGGTCAGCGGTCCCATGCCGAGCATGTCGAGTGCGGAGAAGCCGACGAGGCCGACCATCGCCCCGGCGACGATGCCGAGGATGGCCAGCACCGGTGCGACGCCTCCGCCGACGATGACTGCGCGGCCGTTGCCCCATGTCAGGTCGGTGAAGATGGCGACGGTCTGGCGGCGGTTGCGGCGCAGGGCGTGGCCGATGCCTCGGAACGAGACGACGACGAAGTGCAGGTGGAGCCCGAGGGCTTCGATCGGGTTCCACGCCCGGCCGGCGTGGCGGGTCCACCGCAGACCGCGGGGGCGATAGGGCGACGGCGTCGCAACGGGTCCGCTGCGCGTGGTGCTCATCAGAGGAACCTCATGGGGACGAACATCAGGACCACCTGGGTGATGAAGAGGTTGACGACCATGCAGGCGATGATGCTGAGCACCACGGCCGCATTGACGCTGTCCGCCACGCCCTTCGGGCCGCCTTTGGCCTCGAGACCGCGCTGGCTGGAGATGACCGCCACCACGTACCCGAAGACAGCGGCCTTGAACAGGCAGACGATCAGGTCGGTGGTCGAGGCGAAGCTGCCGAACGACAACCAGTACGAGCCGGGGGCGACCCCCTGACCGAGCGAGGCCACCGCGAAGCTCGCCAGAATGCTCATGAGGATGATCAGCACCGACAACATCGGGGCGACGACGACCATCGCCAGGATGCGGGGCGAGACCAGCCTGCGCTGGGGGTCGATGCCCAGGGTGCGCAACGCGTCGATCTCCTCCCGGATGGTTCGCGAGGCGAGGTCGGCGGAGATGGCCGAACCACCGGCACCACCGATGAGCAGTGCCGCGGCCAGGGGCGCGATCTGCTGCATCACTCCCATTCCGCCCACCGCGCCGGCCATCGAGTTGGCGCCGACGTTGTCGGTCATGCTGCCGACCTGCACGGCGATGACCACGCCGAGCGGTAGCGCCACCAGAACGGCGGGCACGGCCGAGACGGAGACGAAGAACCATCCCTGGACGATCGCCTCCCGCATCGGGAAACGACCGCGTGCGATGTCGACGATCAGGTATGCGGTGGCGCGGAACGCCAGACGGAGCGTGCGTCCGAATGTGCGTGTGGAGTCGGCGGTGCGTGTGACCACGGCACCCCCGAACGTCCGCTCGCCCCGGACGTCTGCGTCCGTGGGTTGCGAGGTCTTCATCGGGCCCCCTGATGAACTGCACCGAATCGATCGGTACTGGTCGGAACCGGCGCCGAAGCAACCGGATCTCCGGGTCGGGTATGTGCAGAACGGCCGACGACTGCACCATCGGCTCGCGTCCGCAGCGAGCGGACGCGTGTACGGGGATGACGACCGGTGGGTCAGACCCCCAGTGCGGCGCGGGCTTCCGGGATCGAGCGGAGGCGCTCGGGAACCAACCGGGAACCGACGCGCGCGAGTGCGAGGATTGCGCGGAACTCACGTTCGCGGGCCGCGCTCCACGGCACTCCCCAGATCCGGCGGACGGACTCGGGGAATGCGCCGAACATCAGCGTCTCCACCGGCCGCCCCGTCATCTTCCTCAGGACGGCGGGAAGGGGCCGGGGGAGTGCGGCGAGTTTCGGCTCGAGGGTTGCGATCACGTCCTGTTCGTCGACGAGTTGCTGCATCCGCCGGGTGCCGGGCGACATCGCGAGCTTGTCGGCGACCCCTCGGTCGACGTAGGCGCGAAGACCTGCCACATCGTCCGGCATGTCCTGCTCACGGACGCCGAACAGCATGCCGAGTCGGCAGCTCTCCCGGTAGAAGGCCTCCACCTCCGGTGCGGGTTGCGCACCGAAGCAGACCTCGATCGCGTAGATGAGCGATTCGATGGTGGTGAGGTGGACCCAGGTCCACACGTCGCGGTTCCAGGCGTGGTATCTCCGGCCGTCGTAGTCGAGTCCGGTGACAGGTCGGTGCATCTCCCGCAGTTCCCGTGCCGAATCGGCGACGTTCTCGCCGAAGTAGATGCGGTAGGTGTACGCGAGCGTGTTCTCCGCGCGTACCGACGGTTCGGTGAACGATTTCGAATGCTGTTCGAGCGCAACCATGACGGTGGGGTGGGTGCCCTGGAGCGACAGTGCCCGGAACAGGAACATGGGCCAGATGCGGCGGTCTGCCAGCAACCGGACGAAGGTGCGGTCGGCGACGGGTACATCGCTTTCGATGTCGGTGCGAACACGTTGTGCGGGAGTGACTTCCATTGCCGGACTCCTCGGGTTCGATGGCGGGGAACGGATGCGGAGATCAGCTGTCGGTGGAGGGGTTCGAGGGCACGATCAGGAAGGACAGCATGGTCCGGGCCACCCGTCGTACCCCGTCGTCGGTCGCGGTGGCGTCACCCAGATCGGGTGCGAGCCACACACTTGCGAAGAACCGCGCGACGATTTCTGCGGCGGTGGCCGTGTCGAACGTGATCCCCGCCCGTTGTGCGGTGAGGTCGAGTTCGTGGCGGACCGAGGTGAGCAGTGCGGCGGTGATCTGGGGGTCGTGCAGAAGCGGGAGAGCGGCTCCGTCGACGACGAATCGTCGTGCGACCGGGTGGTTGCGGACGGTACGGACCGCTTCGACGATCCATTCGACTGCGCGCTCGTACGGGTCCTCGATGTCGTCGATGGCCGCGTGGAACCGCGTGACGAGCTGATCGAGCTCCCACGCGAATGCGCGACCCAGGAGTTCTTCCTTGGTGTCGAACCGCCGGAAGACCGTGGCGCGACCGACTCCGGCCTCCGCCGCGACGTCGGCCACCGTCGTCCGTTCGAGTCCGTGGTGGCTCAGGCAGCGGATGGTGGCCGCAAGGATTGCGGTGTCGGTCGGATCGGCGTCGGCGCTCTGGCCGATCAACGCTCCCACGAGGAGCGAACGCACGGGGGTGATACCCATAGTTCGGGGACGGTATCACCGATCTCACATCGGCAAAAGGATGTGTTTTCGGCTGACTTCACTTATGAGCCGAATGGGAGTCCGATCAGGACGGAAAATAAAAAAATATAGAACTTCCGGCCCGTGGATCTCCCCTCCGGTACCAGCATCGAGGTCGAGGAGCCCGCAAGGCTTCCTCGACCAGGGCATCTGCCAGGATGTCCGATTTGTGGTTCGATGGAGACCGTGGCCGCATTGATTTGGTTGATCGCCGGAGTGGCGTTGGCGGCCGGCGAAGCGCTCACGGGCGATTTCGCGCTGCTGATGCTCGGCGGTGCAGCGCTCGTCACCGGGGGTGTCTCCGCGGTGACCGATCTGCCCGTCTGGATCGACGCGGTGATCTTCGCCGTGACCTCGCTGGTTCTGCTGGCCGGTGTCCGGCCGATCCTGAGGCGGCGGTACTCCCAGCCGCCCGCTCTGCCCACCGGGATCGACGCTCTTCCGGGAAAGCATGCGCTGGTCCTCGAGCAGGTGGGGGAGCATTCCGGGCGTGTGAAGATCGACGGTGAGGTGTGGACCGCCAGGCCGCTGGACGCCACCGAGGTGTACGAGCCGGGAACGACAGTGACAGTGATGCAGATAGACGGCGCGACAGCCGTCGTATGGAGGGGTGTCTGAGGATGGAAGCTCTGATCGTGCTCGCCGTGGTGGTGGCACTGGTCGTGGTGGTCGTGGCCAAATCGGTATCGCTGGTACCGCAAGCGGAGGCCGCGGTCATCGAACGTCTCGGCCGGTACTACCGGACGGCGTCGGGTCAGCTCACCTTCCTGGTGCCCTTCGTCGACCGCATCCGGGCGAAGGTCGATCTGCGCGAACGCGTCGTCTCGTTCCCGCCGCAGCCGGTCATCACCCAGGACAACCTGACGCTGAGCATCGATACGGTCGTGTACTTCCAGGTCACGAACCCGCAGGCGGCCGTCTACGAGATCAGCAACTACATCGCCGCGGTCGAGCAACTCACCGTCACCACGCTCCGCAACGTCGTCGGCGGAATGACCCTCGAAGAGACGCTCACCTCGCGCGACTCCATCAACGGTCAGCTCCGCGGTGTGCTCGACGAAGCCACCGGCCGATGGGGACTGCGTGTCGCGCGAGTCGAACTCAAGAGCATCGATCCGCCGCCGTCGATCCAGGAATCGATGGAGAAGCAGATGAAGGCCGACCGCGAGAAGCGCGCGATGATTCTCACGGCCGAGGGGCACCGCGAATCCGCGATCAAGACCGCCGAGGGCGACAAGCAGTCGCGCATCCTCTCCGCCGAAGGCGCGAAGCAGGCCGCGATCCTCGAGGCCGAGGCCGACCGGCAGTCGCGGATCCTGCGTGCGCAGGGTGATCGCGCGGCGCGGTACCTCGAGGCCCAGGGTGAAGCCAAGTCCATCGAGAAGGTCTTCGCCGCGATCAAGGCCGGCAAGCCCACTCCGGAGCTGCTCGCCTACCAGTACCTGCAGACCCTGCCGCAGATGGCCCAGGGTGACGCGAACAAGATGTGGGTGGTGCCGAGCGACTTCGGCAAGGCGCTCGAAGGATTCGCGCGGACGCTCGGCGCACCCGGCGATGACGGCGTCTTCCGGTTCGAGCCGAGTCCTGTCGACGAAGAGCTGCAACGCCCCGAGGACGACAGCGCCGAGGTCGAGGACTGGTTCGCGACCAAGCGCGACCCCGAGGTGGCCCAGGCAGTCGCCGAAGCCGAGGCGGTCGCGCGCAAGCCGGTCGATCCCGCGGTCCGGACGGGTCTCGCCACGGAAGGTGCGCAGGGTGGTGCCGGTGAAGGACAGTCGGCGCTGCCCACCCCGCCGCCGGCCCAGCGCTGGATGGCGAACGACGCATCCGAGCAGCCGGCCGAGCCGCCGCAGCAGCAGTAACAGAACGGATTCGAGAGGGAGGGCCCGCCGGTCGGCGCGCCCTCCCTCTCGTCATATGCGGCGGGACGTCGGCAGTGTCATCTGCGGCCGGATGTCGGCAGTGTCATCGACGACCGAGCATCGGCAGGGCCATCGCTACCACGATGAGACCGGCGCCCGCGGCGGCGAGCACGGTCACGGACTCTCCGAAGGCGACCACGCCGATCATCAACGCGACCACGACTTCGAGGTAGGACAGGCCGGACAGTTCTGCAGCGCGAAGGTGCTTTCCCGCGACGACGAGCAGCCCCAGTGCGAACAGGCCGCAGACGACGAAGAACCCACCGGCCCACAGCCAGTTCGTCGCAGTCATCCCCGACATGTCGGGTCGGGTCACCGCGACCATCCCACCTGCCGCGACGGCACCGAAGACGAAGTTCCACAAGGACCGGACGTCGGACGGCATGTCGGTGCGATAGCGGTAACACAGCAGGGCCGCGCCGTAGAAGACTCCCGAGGCCGCGCCCAATACGGTGCCCAGCGTTTCGTGCTCACCCCCGGACGACTCACCGCCCACCAGACCGGCGGCGAGCAGCATCCCGGCGAACGCCGTGCCGATCGACAAGGCGTCGAGACGACCGACCCTCTCCTTCAGGAACACCCGGGCGAGAGCCGTCGCGACGACGGGACCGAGGTAGTGGAGAACCACGGCACGGGACAGGTCGGTCAACACCGTGGCGGACAGATAGGTCGCGAGGGACAATCCGAGAAGGACGCCTCCGCCGACAACCGACCAGGACAGGCGGGTCCGGCGCAACTGTCCGAGGCGGCGGGACACCGCGATCAGGACGAGCATGCCGATCGCTCCGACTGCCATCCGCCCGAGTGTCAGTGCCTCACCGAGGACCGCGCCTTCGGGAGTTGCCTTGCGGCCGAACAACCCTGCGGCGCCCATCGCGGTCGCGGACAGCACGATCGCGGCGATCCCGAGTCGCCGGTTCGTGCGAGGCGGCGATTTCGGAGCGGGGGAGGGAGGGAGAGCGGGGCCACGCGACTCGGTCGACGCAGTGTCGGCGCGCTTCTGCTCTAACAGCGCATCATCGGCGCGCAGGGGCACGGACAGCGCATCATCGGCGCGCAGGGGCGCGCCCAGGGAAACGGTCACACGTCTACCTCGGGTCCAGGGTGCACGAAACGAGCACCAGCGGGTGTTGTCGTTCCCCGCTCTGTCATCGGACCTGAGAGCTTTCGCGGACGGAGCCGCTTACACCTTCGGTGAACCCGGAAGAGTTGCTTTCCAGAGGAGCCTCGCCGTGGCGGTCTGGGGGCCTGAGAGATTCCCGGGGAGGTTGCTCCTTCGGCGCCCGCTGTGTGCGGGACTCTCCCGCCGCGGTTCGGTGGCTGTTCAGTTGTGGCGTCAAGTATGCCATGTGCTTCGACGTCGGTTCATCAGGACGCTCCCGGGGTGGCGTGTCGCACATTTCGCCTGGTGAGAAGGCTGTCAGAAAATTCCGAGCGATACCTTCACAAATATTGGCATAATTGCTATGGTGTGCATCACACGGTCTCGCGACCGAGGGTTCGGTGCCCGATGATCGCGAGCGCCGGTCGATTCGTCTCTTCTCTCGTACGGCAAGGCTTCTGAAGACAGGTGGTCATATGGGTATCGGGATGGTCCTCGACATGGCGTCCGCCGCCACCCCCGATCGGATTGCGATGGGTCCTCGCGCGAACGGCGTCACCTACCGCCGGCTCGACGAACTCGCTTCGCGCGGTGCGGGATTGCTCGGTGAGCTCGGAGCCCGACACGTCGTCTTCGTCGGAGTGAACGGTCCGGTCCTTCCCACGCTCATGTTCGCTGCCGGTCGTGCCGGTGTTCCACTGGCGCCCTTGAACTACCGGCTTCCGGCCGCGCAGCTGCTCGAACTGATCGACAGGCTGGACGAACCGATCGTCGTTGCGGATGCCGACTTTGTCGGCAAGCTCGACGGGTGCGCGCACCGAATCGTCTCGACCGACGAATTCCTCGGTCTCGCGGAGGGTACGGACCCTCTGGAGGGCGACCGATCGGACGACGAGGGAACCGCGATCGTGCTGTTCACCTCCGGGACCACCTCGGCTCCGAAAGGGGTGCTGCTCCGGCACCGGCACCTGCTGTCCTACCTCATCAACACCGTCGAATTCGGCTCCGCAGCAGAGGAACAGGCCACTCTGGTCAGCACGCCGCCCTATCACATCGCAGGTCTCGGTGCCGTCCTGAGCAACGTCTACTCGGGTCGCCGCATGGTGTACCTGCCCGACTTCACGCCGCAGGGTTGGCTCGATCTCGTCCGCACCGAGGGCGTCACCAGCGCGATGGTGGTGCCCACGATGCTCGCTCGCATCGTCGACCACCTCGACGGTGCGCCGGCCGAGGTTCCGACTCTCGAGTCGCTCGCCTACGGAGGGGCGAGGATGCCCCAGCCGGTCCTCGAACGTGCTCTCGCGGCGTTCGGTGACACCGGATTCGTCAACGCCTACGGGCTGACGGAGACCAGTTCGACGATCGCGGTGCTCGGACCCGAAGACCATCGGGAGGCCTTCGCGAAACCAGAACTGCGAGGGCGTCTCTCCTCGACCGGGCGGATCGTGCCCGGCATCGAGGCGCAGATCCGATCCGAGGACGGCGAACGCGTGCTGTCCGACGGGCAGACGGGTCTGCTGTGGGTGCGCGGGGCCCAGGTCAGCGGCGAGTACATGGGCAACGGTTCGGTTCTGGACGCGGAGGGTTGGTTCCCGACCAGGGATCGCGCCCGGATCGAGGACGGCTATCTCTACATCGGTGGCCGCGCGGACGACACGATCATCCGAGGTGGGGAGAACATCGCACCGGCCGAGATCGAGGACGTGCTGGCGCACCACCCGCAGGTGCGCGAGGTGGCCGTCATCGGTACTCCCGACGACGAATGGGGCGAACGGATCTGCGCGGTGATCGTGCCGGCCGTCGACAACCACGACGACGCCGATTCGATCCGCACGTGGTGCCGTGAACGTCTGCGCGGTTCGAGGACCCCCGACGACGTCGTGTTCGTCGACGACCTGCCCCGTACCCCCACCGGCAAGCTCGTGCGCCGCGATCTCGTCGAGCAGGTCACGGCCGGACTCGCGGGATGATCGCGCTGCCGTCCGCATCACGAAGAGAACGGGCATCCTTGTGACCGACACCGTGGACACCGAACTCGTCCGACGCGAATGGATCCTCCGGGCGCGCCCGAGCGGCCGTCCCCGTGACACCGACGTCGAGTTGGTCGGAACCGCTCTCGGCGAACCCGCCCCGGGGCAGGTCCGCGTGCGGAACCTCGTCATGTCCGTCGAGCCGTACATGCGGGGCAGGATGGGCGGTGAGGCGACCTACGCGGAGCCCTATGCACTGGGGGAGCCGATGCTGGCTCCAACGGTCGGGGTCGTGTCCTGGTCCGATCGACCCGAGTTGCCGATCGGATCGCTGGTTCTCCACGAGTACGGCTGGCGGACGGAAAGTTTCGTCGACCCGTCCGACTGCCGCAGGCTCCGGCACGACGACCTCCCCGCAGCCCTGCACCTGAGTGTCCTCGGCATCCCGGGTATGACCGCCTGGGTGGGAATCGATCGGATCGCGCAGGTGCGCAGCGGCGATGTGGTGTTCGTGTCGTCCGCGGCCGGTGCGGTCGGATCCACTGCGGTCCAGCTGGCGAAACAGCGTGGTGCCGTGGTGATCGCGAGCGCCGGCTCTCCTGAGAAGGTCTCTCTTGTCAGGGAACTCGGTGCCGACGCGGCGTTCGATCATCACGAGGGGCCGGCGAAGGACCTGCTGCGCAGTGCTATGGCCGAGGTCGGTGCCACCGCGCTCGACGTGTATTTCGACAATGTCGGGGGCGAACAGCTCGAAGCGGCCATCCGCGTGCTCGCCGACCACGCCCGAATCGCTCTGTGCGGGATGATCAGCGTCTACAACTCCGCGACACCCGTGCCCGGACCGAACAACCTGCTCAAACTGATCTGGCGTCGCGCCCGGATGGAAGGCTTCCTGCTGGCCGACCATCTCGATGCGCGCGATGCCTTCGAGGACGAGATGGCCGCGCTCGTCCGGAGCGGCCGGATCCGGCCCGTCCACACCGAGTTCGCCGGTGGTATCGGCGGTGCATGGGATGCCTTCATCGGGATGCTCGACGGCGCCGCAACTGGTAAGGCCCTCGTCCCTCTCGTTCCCTCGACCTGACTCCATCGGGACCGTCCCGACGTCGCTGCGGCGGCGCCGGTGTCCCGCCGCACCTTCTCACTCTTTCGGCGCCTTCGACGCCGACCTCATCGACAGGAGCCCGCATGACCACGCATCCCCGTCCGCTCGAAGGAAAGGTAGCGCTCGTCACCGGTGGCAGCCGCGGCCTGGGCCGCGAGATGGTTCTCGCCTTTGCGAACGCCGGTGCCGACGTCGTCATCGTCAGCCGCAAGGTCGACAGCTGCGAGAAACTCGCCGCGGAGGTCGCCGAGACCACCGGGCGTAAGGCCCTGCCTCTCGCACTGCACGTCGGTGACTGGGACGCCCACGAGCCGGTCGTCGACCGGGTCTACGACGAGTTCGGCCACCTGGACGTCCTGGTGAACAACGCCGGCATGGCGCCTCTGTACCCCAGCCTCGACCAGGTGACCGAGGAACTGTTCGACAAGGTGATCGGTGTCAATCTCAAGGGTGTCTTCCGTCTGACCGCCCTCGTCGGTCCCCGGATGGCGGCGGGTTCCGGGGGGTCGATCATCAACATCAGCTCCATCGCCTCCCAGCGGCCGATGACCACCGATCTGCCGTACGCGGCGGCCAAGGCGGGATTGAACACCCTGACCAAGGGCTTCGCGCAGGCATACGGTCCCAGCGTGCGGGTCAACACGATCATGGCCGGTGCCTTCCTCACCGACATCAGCAAGGCGTGGGACATGGACTCGGCCAACGAACTGTTCGGGGCGATGCCGCTCCGGCGTGCCGGAAATCCGGACGAGATCGTCGGCGCCGCACTGTATCTCGCGGGGCCCGGTTCCACCTACACCACCGGTGCCGTGATCCCCGTCGACGGCGGCCGCACCTCCACCCCCTGACCCGATCCGCGGCCCACGGGCCGACGACCAGGAGCCTCTCATGGACTTCATCCGAGCACCGCGCCGTACCCGGCGCACCTTCCTGTCGACCCTGACCGCCGCCGCGCTCGCCGCGACCCTCGCGGCCTGCGGTGGAAACGGTGGGGACGACCGCATCACCTCGGAATCGATCGGATCGACCGGCCCGGCCGGCGACGATGCCTGGCAGCAGGTGGTCGAGGCGGCCAAGGCGGAGGGCGAGGTCACGATCTACTCGTCGAACGCGGCGGACGCTCTCGCCGAATTGGGCCGCCGCTTCGAGGCCGACTACGGCATCCGCCTGAACGTCGTGCGTGACGTCGACGCGAATCTGCACCAGAAGATCGGTGCGGAGGCCGAGACCGGCAACCGGGTCGCCGACGTGGTCACGCAGGCGAGTGTGCCGTGGGCCGTGAGCCTCGGCGCGGAGGGGGAGTTCGCCGAGCCCGTCGGCCCGGCCTTCACCGACTCTGCCAGTGAGTACGACGTCACGACCCTGAAGGACGATACGGGTTATTTCGTCTCCAATGCGTCCGTCCTGACCTTCGGCTGGAACACCCAGCGCTACCCGGACGGCGTCGACAGCTACGGCGATCTCCTGGATCCGGCGCTCGGCGACGGCAGGATCGGCATCGTCCTTCCCACGTCGACCGCGCACGTGGATTTCTACGACAACTATCTCGAGCAGGTCGGAGGGGAGGGCTATCTCGAGAAGCTGGCGCAGCAGCGTCCGCGGATCTACCCCAGCGCGCTGCCGTTGGCGCAGGCCCTCGCCTCCGGTGAGATCGCCGCCGCCGCTTTCGTGCAGGACCAGAAGAGCGAGCAGGAGACCGGCGCCCCCGTCGACTCGGCCTTCGGAGACGTCGTGTGGGGCGCGCCCATGTACACCGCGATCCTCGCCGACGCCGTTCATCCCAATGCAGCCCAGGTCCTGGCCAACTACATGATCACCCCGGCGGGTCAGGAAGCGGTCTCGTTCCGCAATGCCTCCGTTCTGCCCGGCATCGGCTCGGCGGTCACCACCGTCGACAAGGTCGCCCCTCAGAACACGGACGCCATGACGCCGGAAGCACTCGAAGAACTCAAGGCCCGCTTCGGCCGTCTGTTCAACCAGTAGTTCCGGGATCGCCGGAGAAGGAGTCACCCCCATGGGAAGAGTTGAAGGAAAGGTCGCACTGATCACCGGCGCGGCCCGTGGCCAAGGACGCGCGCACGCCGTGCGTCTCGCCGAAGAAGGGGCGGACGTCGTCCTCCTCGACGTGTGCAGGTCGATCGACTCGGTGCCGTACCCGCTTGCCACCGGGGACGACCTCAAGGAGACCGAGGCGCTCGTCGCCGCGACCGGCCGCCGGGTCCTGTCCCGCATCGCCGACGTTCGGGACCAGGCACAACTCGACGCTGCGGTCGCGGATGCGATCGGAACGTTCGGGCACATCGACATCGTCTGTGCCAACGCGGGCATCGTGGGCTTCCGGCCCACCTGGGAGTTGAGCGACGCAGAGTGGCAGGACATGCTCGACGTCAACCTCACCGGGGTGTTCCACACCGTTCGAGCCGTCGTCCCGGAGATGATCCGCGCCGGCCGCGGTGGATCGATCGTCATGACCAGCTCGATCCAGGCGATGCTCGGCTCGGCCAACATCGGTCACTACAACGCGTCGAAGAGCGGTGTCGTCGGCCTCATGCGGACTCTGGCCACCGAACTCGGCCCCCACGGCATCCGCGTCAACACGGTCAATCCGAGCGCCGTGGAAACCCCGATGCTGCACAACGAGGCGACCTTCCGGATCTTCGGGCCCGATCTCGAGAATCCGGGACCGGACGACCTGTGGGAGCGCTCGAAGGACCGCAATCCGATGGGCATCGGCTGGGTGGCGCCCGAGGACATGAGCAACGCCGTGTTGTTCCTCGCCTCGGACGAAGCACGATTCATCACCGGCGTGGCGCTGCCGGTCGACGCGGGGGTGCGACTGTGACCGCTCTGGACAACGAAACCCGGCCCGAGACCGCCCGGGTGCCGCGCAGACTCGAAGGTCGCCGGATCTTCGTGACCGGCGGTGGAAGCGGCATCGGTGAGGCCGTGGCGAAGCGACTCGCCGCCGAGGGTGCAGCGGTCGCGGTGACCGACGCCCGGGGCGAGGCCGCGGAGACCGTGTCCGCCTCGGTCGCGGAGACCGGCGCACCGACGCTGGGGCTGCGGTGCGACGTCGGCGACGAGACCTCGGTCGCGGACGCCGTGGCTGCCGCGGCCGACGAGTTCGGAGGCCTCGACGGCGTGGTGACCTGTGCGGGCATCAACGGGACGGCGATGCTCCACGAGATGGAACTCGCCCATTGGGAACGCATCCTGCGCGTGAACCTCACCGGCACCTTCCTGCCGTTGCGGGCCACCCTGCCCCACCTTCTCCAGGCCGGCGGGGGCTCGATCGTGACCGTCGGCTCGGTCGCGTCGCTGGTGGCGACCAACCTGAACACCCCCGGTTACGACGCGTCCAAGGGCGGTGTCCTGCAGCTGACCCGGTCGGTTGCCATGGGGTACGCCGACCGGAACATCCGGGCGAACTGCCTGTGCCCCGGCCTGGTGCGAACGGGCCTGCGCGTGAACTCGCAGGCGTTGCAGGGCCCCGAGCCCGAGGCGACCCGCAGCCGCGTGGTGGAGAACACCGCGCTCGGACGCTCGGCGGACCCGGCAGAGATGGCATCGGTGGTGGCCTTCCTGCTGTCCGACGACGCCTCCTTCGTGACCGGCGCGGCGATCGCCGCCGACGGCGGACTGACCGCGAACTGACTCCCCGCCCGCTGCGGCGGGCACGACACAGAGGTGACCCACACATGTCCACCGACCCGACCTGGCGCAGGGATGCCTGCGCCATTGCAGGAATCGGAACCACCGCGTTCTCCAAGGACTCCGGTGTCTCCGTGACAGCGCTCGCCGTCGAGGCCGCCGCGGCGGCCCTCGAGGACGCCGGACTGACCCCGGCCGACGTCGACGGCGTCGTCCGCAACGATATGGATCTCGTCTCGTGCGCGGCGCTCGCCGACGGCCTCGGCGTCCCGCACCTGACCTACTGGGGTGAAGCCGGCCCGGGTGGATCGGGACCGGCCGCGATGGTCGCCCAGGCCGTCGCCGCCATCATGAGCGGACAGGCGACCACCGTCGTCGTGTTCCGTTCGCTCAACGGCCGATCGGGCCGTCGGTTCGGCCTGTCTCCGGTCGTCACCCCCGAGGTGGGCGGCAACGAGACCTTCGAGGAGTTCTTCGGCCCGTACGGGCTGCTGTCGTCCGGCCAGTACTTCGCGCTCATGGCTCAGCGCTACATGACCGAAACCGGCCTGACCTCCGAACAACTCGCGCAGATCGCGCTGGTGACCCGCAAGCGCGCCAATGCGAATCCGGCCGCCCAGATGTACGACCGGACGATGACGCTCGACGACTACTTCGATTCGCGCATGCTGTCGTCGCCCCTGCGACTGTTCGACTACTGTCTCGAAACCGACGGTGCCGCAGCGGTCGTCGTCACCACCGCCGAACGCGCCAACGACCTGCGGCAGACGCCGGCACTCATCCGGTCGGTCGCGATGTCGACCTGCCGTCACCCCCAGCCGGGCCTGATGTACCCGACTCTCATGCGTGAGGACATCACCGCCCTGCCGTCGCGGGAATGCCAGGACACGCTCTACAGCCGTGCCGGTCTCGGTCCCGCGGACGTCGACGTCGCGCAGATCTACGACTGCTACTCGATCACGGCCCTCATCCAGCTCGAGGACTACGGGTTCTGCAAGCGCGGCGACACCGGCGACTTCCTCGCCGAGGGTCAGATCGACCTCGGTGGAGCGATACCGATCAACACCAGCGGAGGACACATGTCCGAGGGATACATCCACGGAATGAACCACGTCGTCGAAGGGGTGCGGCAGATCCGCGGTACCTCCACGAGTCAGGTCGAGGGTGCGCAGGTCTCCCTGGTCACCTCGGCCCCGCCCCCGGCGGCGTCCGCGCTGATCCTGGTGGCGGCATGAGCGCCGCAGCAGCCGCGAGCGCGGCGACCACCGACCGTCTTCGTCCCCTCGTCACCGAACGGGGCAGCGCCGGCTTCTTCTCCGCCGCCGCCGAGCGCCGCATCGAGATCCTCACCTGCGAGGACTGCGGGCGACGCATCCACCTGCCGCGCCCGCGATGCGTGTATTGCGCGAGCACCGAGGTGTCGTGGAAGCCGGCGCCCCACACCGGCACGGTGTACAGCCACACGATCGTCGAGCATCAGGTGCATCCGCTGTTCCCGGTCCCGTACACCGTGATCGTCGTCGACCTCGACGGAGAGCAGGCCGGCGTGCGCCTGATCGGCAATCTGCCCGGTCGTGCGGACGTCACCGCCGGAACCCCGGTCCGCTGCACCTTCGAGGACCTCGGCGAGGACGCGGCCGGAAACCCTGTGGTGTTGCCGGTCTGGGAGATCGACACCGAGCGCGCGAGCGCCGGAACCGGGGAGGACGAATGACCACGGCACCCACCCGACCGATCGACCCGCTCCTGTTCGTCGACGACGACCCGAACGTCGCCCTGCGCGGCGCCCGTTGCTCCCGCTGTTCGACCGTCACCTTCCCGATCCAGCACAGCTGCCCGCGCTGCGGGGCCGCGGAGATGAACCCCGAGGCACTGCCCACCGAGGGGGTGCTCTGGTCCTACACCGTGCAGTCGTTCGCCCCGAAGAAGCCCTTCCTGCACACCGAACCGTTCACCCCCTTCGGGGTCGGCTACATCGATCTCGGTGACGTGATCGTCGAGTCCCGCCTCACCGTGAACGACCCGGAATCGCTGGAGATCGGTATGCCGATGCGGTTGTGCAGCATCGTCAACCACGTCGACGACGACGGCACCGAGGTCGTCACCTTCGCATTCGCACCGAGCAAGGAGGAGGCGGCATGAAGGTCGCGATCGTCGGTATCGGTATCCACAGGTTCGGTCGCACCGAGGGCGTGAGCGGCCTGGACCAGGGCGCCTACGCGGCCCGGCAGGCGATGGCCGACGCCGGGGTCGAGTTCGAGGACATCCAGTTCGCCTACGGCGGCAGCGATTCCGCCGGCAACGCCGACACCCTCGTGTCGACCCTGGGCCTGACCGGACTGCCCTTCGTCAATGTCTCCAACGGCTGCGCCACCGGTGGCAGCGCCCTGACCTCGGCGGTCAGCCGGATCCGGTCCGGCGAGTCCGATCTCGGTCTCGTCGTCGGCTTCGACAAGCATCCGCGCGGAGCATTCAACCCTCGTCCCGAGGACAACGGGTTGGGCCGCTGGTACGGCGAGACCGGGATGATGGTCACCACCCAGTTCTTCGCCATGAAGATCCAGCGGTACCTCGTCGAGCACGGACTGCCGAAATCGCTGCTGGCCACGGTGGCGGCCAAGGCGTTCCGCAACGGCTCGCTCGCCCCCCATGCCTGGCGGCGAACTCCGCTCGGCGAGGAGGAGATCGCCGGGTCGACGATGGTCAACGATCCGCTCACCCAGTACATGTTCTGCTCCCCGGCAGAGGGCGGGGTCGCGCTCGTGCTCGCCCGCGCCGACCGGGCCCACCGCTACACCGACACGCCGGTCTTCCTCGAGGCCGCGGAACTGCGCTCGCGGTTGTTCGGTTCGTTCGAGGTGTTCAGTCCGTGGACCTCACCCGAACGTGCCGACGGGCCGACGGTGACCGCCTCCCGCGCGGCCTTCGAAGCGGCGGGGATCGACCCGAGCGACATCGACGTGGCGCAGATCCAGGACACCGAGGCAGGTGCGGAGATCATGCACCTGGCGGAGACGGGACTGTGCAAGCACGGCGAGCAGGAGACACTCATCCGCTCCGGCGCCACCGAGATCGGCGGATCGATCCCGGTCAACACCGACGGTGGATGCCTCGCGAACGGGGAACCGATCGGCGCGACCGGTCTGCGTCAGGTCTACGAGAACGTCGTCCAGCTGCGCGGTGCAGCGGGGGACAGGCAGGTGCCGGGCGACCCCAAGGTCGGTTTCACCCATGTGTACGGGGCGCCGGGCATCAGTGCGTGCACCGTCCTCACACGCTGAATCGGCGACCGGATCGCCGACGAGAACTTTTCATCACACGGTAGGAGACGATCGACATGGCATGGGATTTCGAAACGGACCCGGAGTTCCAGGAGAAGCTGGACTGGGTGCAGACCTTCGTGAACGAAGAAGTCGCCCCCGTCGACCGCGTGATCGAACACGCCTGGGACGTGACCGATCCGACGCGCAACAAACTCATCCGTCCGCTGCAGCAGATCGTGCGGGAGAAGGGCCTGTGGGCCTGCCATCTCGGCCCGAAGCTCGGCGGTCCGGGCTACGGGCAGCTCAAACTCGCACTGCTCAACGAGATCCTGGGTGCCACCCACAGCGGTCCGGTGGTGTTCGGCTGCCAGGCGCCGGATTCCGGTAATGCCGAGATCCTCGCGCACTACGGCACACCGGAGTTGAAGGAACGCTACCTGCAGCCGCTCATCGACGGTGAGATCGCATCGTGCTACTCGATGACCGAACCCCAGGGCGGCTCCGACCCGACCAGCTTCGTCACCCGTGCGGTGCGCGACGGCGACCACTACGTGATCAACGGTGAGAAGTGGTTCTCCTCGCACGCACGGTTCTCGTCCTTCCTCATCGTGATGGCCGTGACCGACCCCGATGCTCCCCGGACGAAGCGAGCATCGATGTTCGTCGTCCCGATGGACACGCCGGGCATCGAGATCGTCCGGAACGTCGGTGTCTGGGGCCATCAGGAGTCCGAGGGCACGCACGCGTACATCCGGTACACCGATGTGCGGATTCCGGCCGATCATCTCCTGGGGGAGGAGGGTGAGGGCTTCGCGGTCGCGCAGACGCGTCTGGGCGGCGGACGGATCCACCATGCGATGCGCACGGTCGGCCTGGTCAAGGCGTCGCTGGACATGATGCTCGAGCGTGCCGTGTCGCGGCAGACACGCGGCCGTTCGCTCGCCGACATGCAGTTGGTGCAGGACATGATCGCCGAGTCGTGGGTCGAACTCGAGCAGTTCCGCCTTCTCGTGCTGCGGACCGCGTGGAAGATCGATCAGCTCGACGACTACAAGAAGGTCATCGCCGACATCTCCGCCGTGAAGATGGTGATGCCGAAGGTTCTCAACAATGTCGTCTCCCGCGCGATCCAGTTGCACGGTTCGCTCGGTATCTCCACCGAGATGCCGTTCGGCAAGTGGCTTCTGGAGAGCTACCACATGGGCCTGGCGGACGGTGCGACCGAGTTGCACAAGCAGCAGATCGCCAAGCAGTTGCTGAAGATGGCGACGCCGGCCGAGGGGCTGTTCCCCACGACCCACCTGCTCGCACTGGATGCTGCGGCAGAGGCCAAGTTCGGGTTGCCGGCGCTGGGGGTGCAGTGATGACGGGCGTCGCCGAAGAGTCGCGCGTCGAGGGCGTGGAGGAACCGCGGGTCGAGATAGCGCCGGTCCGTCCCGGGGAGGAACTCGACTGGGACGCGCTCGAGGCCTACCTGCGGTCGAACCTCGACGGTCTCGACGGAGAGTTCTCGGTGCTGCAGTTCCCGCGTGGTTCGGCGAACCTGACCTACCGGGTCGCCTTCGGTGATCGACTGCTGGTCGTGCGCCGTCCTCCCTTCGGGCAGATCGCACGCGGCGCGCACGATATGGCGCGCGAGCATCGGGTGCTCGCCCGCCTGTACCGCGCGTACGACCGGGCTCCGCGTGCGCTGCTGCACTGTGCCGACACCTCTGTCGTGGGCGCCGAGTTCTTCGTCTCCGAGTACCGCGACGGGATCGTGGTGTGGGACGAGATCCCGGAGTCGATGTCGCATCGTGCCGATGCGGGCAGGCGGATCGGTTTCGCCGTGGTCGACGGGCTCGCCGACCTGCATGCCGTCGATCCGGCATCGTGCGATCTCGCGGATCTCGGTCGTCCGGAGGGATACCTGGAACGGCAGGTCTCCGGATGGTCGGCCCGGTGGGACGCCGTCGCCGAGTACGTCTCCGACCGTGAGGTCGCCGATCTCGTCGAGGAGGTCGGCCTTCGGATCCGGGCCGACGTTCCCGCGAGTCAGCGGGCCGGCATCGTGCACAACGACTACAAGGTCGACAACTGCCAGTTCCCGCACGGCGACCCCGACCGGGTGAAGTCGGTGTTCGACTGGGACATGGCCACGACCGGTGATGTGCTCGTGGACCTGGGCACCCTGCTCAACTACTGGCCGGACCGGACCGTGGCTCCCGACTCGGACGCGGCGTTCATCGTCGTTCCCGGTATGCACGCGCTCGATCTGCCGTCGCGGGCGGAGATCGTCGAGCGCTACGCATCGGGCAGCGATCTCGATCTCTCGCGCATCGACTGGTACGAGGCCTTCGGTTGCTGGAAGACCGTGGTCATCCTGCAGCAGCTCTATGCGCGGTTCGTCCGTGGAGAGACCACCGATCCGCGGATGGGACAGCGAGGGGAGCTCGTCGCGCCGCTCGCGCGCCGAGCGCTCGGCCTGCTTCCTGCATGAGCGGAGATCCTCTCCGCACGGGGCACGTCCGGCGGTGCGAACCGCCCGGGCATGCCCTGTCTCCGTACCAGACCACGAGGAGAAGACGTGCCCACCATCGGATTGTGCACCTACGGAATCACGCCGCTCGAGGCGCTCGAATTGGCCCGCGCGGCCGACGAACTCGGGTTCGACGCGCTGTGGCTGGGGGAGCACGTGTTGCACCCGGCCGCGTACACGAGCGATCACCCGTCGACGGGAACCCGCCAGCATCATTCGGGACCGATCGTCGACGACACCACCGAACTCACCGATCCGCTCGCGCTGCACGCGTCGATCGCGGCGGTCACCGAGCGGTTGAAACTCGGCACGGCCGTGTACGTCACGGCGCTGCGTCACCCCTTGCACACCGCGCGTACCACGATCACCCTCCAGGAACTGAGCGGTGGGCGGCTGTTGTTCGGTGTCGGCGCAGGGTGGCTCGCAGAAGAGTTCGCCGCGCTCGACGTGCCCTTCGCCGGGAGGTTCTCGCGCACCGACGAATGCGTGGAGATCCTGCGCAAGGCGTGGGGCGGTGAGTCGTTCTCGCACGAGGGCGCCCACTACCGGTTCGACGAGGTGCGATCGCATCCTCGACCCGTGGCCGTGCCGGTCGTCTACGGAGGCAACGGACCTCGTGCGCTTGCGCGTGCGGCGCGTCTCGGCGATGCCTGGATCTCCTCGGGCACGCCGACCTTCGAGGAGGCCGTCGAGTTGGTGGACGTGCTGCGTCGGCACCGCGTGGAAGCGGGCGGGAATGCGGAGTTCCCGTGTTACGTGCGGGTCGAGGTCACCGAGGCGACGACGGCGGCCGATCTCGAATGCTACCGGGATCGTGGACTGGACGATCTGGTCGTGTGGGCGGATGCGGGTTGGAAGGGCGCCACCGTCGCGGAGCGACGCGAGAATCTCGCGGCCCTCGCGGGCCGGCTCGGTGTGCGATCTCCCGCGTATCTCCGGTGAACCGGATGCAAGAGGACCCCGCGGATTCGACCGCGGGGTCCTCTTGCGTCGGGGACCGGGATCAGTGATCGGATGTGGTTCCGGTGACGGGGATCAGCGCGCCGGTCACCGAGCGGGACGCGTCGCTCAACAGGAAGGTGATGACGTCGGCGATGTCGGCCGGGCGGGCCCACGACGAGGTGTCGGCGTTCGGCATCGCGCTGCGGTTGGCAGGGGTATCGATCATCGATGGCACGAGACCGTTGACGCGGATGGCGTCGGGTGCGTACTCGACCGCCATGCTCTGGACCAGCGCCGCGACAGCGGCTTTGGAGGCGATGTAGCCGGCGGCTCCCGGGAACGGGCGGGTCGCGGCGGCCGACCCGATGCACACGACCGATCCGCCACCGCGTCGGATGAGTTCGGGCAGTGCGGCCTGGGTGACGAGATAGGCGATCCGCAGGTTGAGGGAGAGCTGGGCGTCGAGCACCTCCACGGGTGTCTCGTGGACGCGGCTACCGGAGTGGAAGCCCCCGACGAGGTTGACCAGGCCGGTCAGGGGGCGGGACTCGTCGGCGGTGGCGAGGCCGAGCACCCGCTCGACATCGTTCTCGTCGGACAGGTCGGCCTTGACGAGGACGAGATCGGGGTGGGGTGTCAACCGGTCGGCTTCGGCCTCGTCGTACCAGGGGACGACCACCCGTGCGCCGGATGTGAGGAGGCGTTCGGTGACTGCGGTGCCGAGACCACCGGTTCCGCCGGTGACGACGACGGAACCGGATCCGAGGGAAAGTTCGCTCATGACGAGGCCTTTCGTGCCGTAGGCAGAAGAGGGAATCGACGATCAAAACATCGTCATATTTGGGATATTAGAGAGCATAGCGCGTGGAGTGGCCCACGTCACCCCCGGATCGTAGAGGGACTCCCGACAGTCGCTCGATCAGGGTCGCCCTCCCCGGACACAGCACGTCGAGGTCGCGGAGGCAGGCTCTTCCGGCCGAAGGCGAGGGCGCCCAGGCCGAGTGCGGTCGCGCCCGCCGCCGCGGCGAAGGGCACGGACGGAGCGGTGGCCTCCCCGAGCCATCCGGCGAGCCACGGCGCACAGGCGCCCCCGCCGAAGCGGACGAAACTGTAGCTCGCCGCAGCTGTGGCGCCGTCCACGGGGGAGACGTGCATGCCGATCTCGGTCACCAGTGCGTTGAGCACACCGACGAACAGCCCGGAAACGACGATGCAGACCGTCACGACAGCTCTGTTCTCGGTGTAGACCGCGATGAGCGCGATCGTCGTCGCGAACAGGGCCAGTGCCGCTGCAACGGTCGGCACGGCACCGACGGAACCCCGCAGACGGGGTGCGGCCACGACCGACGCGAAGACCAGACAGACACCCCAGCCGGAGAACACGAAACCCGTGTGCGCGGGCGAGAACCCGAGCACGAACGGTGCGTAGGAGAACACCGTGAAGAGACCGAGATGGTAGAGCAGCGACACCGCCGCGACCGAGAACAGACCCCGGTGGGTGAGGGCTCGGAACGGCGCGACGAGCGAAGTCGGTTCGGCGGCACGCGGGGTACGGGGAAGTACGACCGCCAGAAGGGCGAAGGACAGTGTGACCAGAAGTGCGGATCCGAGAAAGGCGGCCCGCCACGAGATCTGCCCGAGGAGACCGCCGACGAGCGGACCGGTGGCGATGCCGGCCCCTACCGCGGCCTCGTAGTAGGTGATCGCACGTGACCGCCGTCCCGGCATCGCGGCCACGATTGCGGCCAGGGCCGTCGCGACGAACAGCGCGTTGCCGAGTCCCCAGCCCGCGCGGAAACCGATGATCGGTCCCAGCGCCCACGATGCACTCGACCCCACCGCGGCCACCGCGATCAGTGCCAGGCCGATCAGGAGAGTGGCGCGAACCCCGGTGCGGCTCGAGATCCAGCCGGTGACCACCATCGCCAGACCCATCACCGCCATGTAGCTGGTGAACAGCAGGGAGACCTGAGCGGGGGATCCTCCCAGTTCGTCGGCCAGGGACGGAAGGATCGGACTCACGACACCGATGCCCATGAAGACACCGACGGTGGCGAACGAGATCGCCCACGCCGCGCGGGGGAGCGCGATGCGTGGGCGTGTACGTTTCGGATCGGACGCAGCTTTCGGCGACACACGGACTCCGGTTCGATACGGCGACCTGCGTCGACGATCCGTCGGGCACGCAGGCACGCCGGGCCGTGGTTGATCGATGTTCAGGTCGCGGGCGGATGCCCGGATGCAGGTCGTCGCCGAGAGGGAGGGCTCAGCGCCAGTCCACGCGTTCGTCCAGCATCCGGGGGTTGAGGGCGGAGAGGCGATCGATGACCTCACGCATGTGTTCGCGGGCCAGGCGGCGGGCGCGTTCCGGTTCACCGGCGGCGATGGCATTGTGGATCGCCTGGTGCGGCCCTTCGAATCCCTCGCGTTCCTCGTCGTCCCAGACGTCGGGGTGCGCCTCGAGCATGCGGAAGGTGTAGATGTGCGCGAGCGCCGATCCGGTGAGGGTGAGCACGTAGTT
Organism: Rhodococcus sp. PD04; assembly: GCF_035918275.1. Classification (NCBI taxonomy): domain Bacteria; kingdom Bacillati; phylum Actinomycetota; class Actinomycetes; order Mycobacteriales; family Nocardiaceae; genus Rhodococcus; species Rhodococcus sp. PD04. The sequence goes on from NZ_CP142143.1 coordinate 2,464,607, forward strand.
GCCGGACATCTCCCGCAGTGTCTGGTGGAACCCGACCGCGGTGTCGACGACCTCGTCGTCGGTCATCTCCGGCACGATCTGTTTCCCGGCCAGGGCATCGAGATCGACGTCCTCGCCGGCAGCGACCCGGTCGGCGAGCATCGCGGCTGCGAGCCCCTCCATCTCCAGTGCGGCCTCGGCGACCTCTCGGAATCGAACGCCTTTGGCCTGCAGGTACATCGACAGTGTGTCGCCGAATTCGCTCCCCGTGGGTTCGGAGACGATGGGGCCACCGCCGAGGCCTTGCCGGACCGTCACCAGGCCCTGGGCCTCGAGCAGTCGCAGCCCTTCGCGGACGGAGGCGCGGCCGACGCCGAAGCGGCGAGCCATCTCGGACTCGGCTTCGAGGGCCGAACCGGGAGCGAGCTGCCGGTCGGCGATCTCCTTGGCGACCATGCGTGCCACTGTGCGCGAAACCTTCTCGGTGCGAGTCATGGCTACCGCGCGTCGTCGCGCGGCGGTGTCCGACTGCGAGCTCGTGAAGTTGCGGGTCATGGTGTCCTCGTCGTCTCTGCAGGGGCCCGCACTCGTCCGAGCGGGGGTGAGCGTGCGGCCGAGTATAGGGAGGAAGCCCGGTGCTGAGGGCTACCCGGAAATATATGTATGTTTCGGTTAGTTGATGTTATACCACTCTCTATGACCCAGAACACACGTATACCCCGAGATTCTGCGAACTACACCGGCGCGGGCTCTCTCGCCGGGCAACACGTCCTCGTGACCGGAGGGAGCGAGGGCATCGGCTACGGCATCGCCGAGCGCCTGCTCGATGCCGGAGCGACGGTCTCCCTCGCGGCACGTCGGCTCAAAGTGCTCGACGCGGCGGTCGAGAGACTGCAGATGCGGTGCAAGGCTGCGGACCGGGTCTCCGGCGTCGTCGCGGACATCAGCGACGCGGACTCCATCGCCGCGATGTTCGAGACCGCGGAGGACCGGAACGGGCCGCTCAACGTACTCGTCGCCAATGCCGGGAGCGGGAGTGTGGTGCCCTTCCTCGAACTGACGCCGCGGCAATGGCAGGACTGCATCGATCTGAACCTGACGGGGACGTTCCTCTGTGTGCAGGCGGCGGCGCGATCCATGGTCGAGCGCACGGACGAGAACCGGTCCATCGTCGTCGTCTCCTCGATCCGCGCACTCGGTGCCCGGCCCTCGCTCGTTCCCTACGGCACCTCGAAGGCGGGCCTGAACCAGCTGGTCCGGCTCGCGGCCTACGAGCTCGCGCCCACGGGGGTGCGCGTCAATGCGCTGTCTCCCGGCATCACTGCGACCCCGCTCGCCCAGGACCGCAACAACCTGTTCGACGAGCGCGCCGCGACGGTCCCCATGGGTCGGGCCGGCACCCCGGCGGACATGGCCGCTGCCGCACTGTATCTCGCGAGTCCGGATTCGGCGTTCGTCACCGGCACGAACCTCGTGGTGGACGGGGGTGAGTCGCTCTACTGACCCGCCCTGCGTGGCGTCGCCTCGCGACCTCCCGAAAAATTGTGATGTACAACGCACAAAACATTGCTATAGTTACGGTGTTTTCAGCTCGCGTTCGAGCTTCCGCCGAATCCCCCGACCCGCATCTCACGGAGTCGCTCGGCGCTCACTTCCCATGCTGTGCGCGGCCTCTCGTGGCCGTGAGACGACGAAGGAGAACACTCGATGACCACGGTGATGAACGGGATCAAGGTCGTAGAGGTGGCGCTGTACGCGTTCGTCCCCTCGGCGGCCGCGATCCTCTCCGACTGGGGAGCCGACGTCGTCAAGATCGAGCACTCGGATTTCGGCGACCCCACTCGATCCACCGCAGCCTGGGGTGTCCCCGCCCAGGTCGACGGCCTCGCGAGCCTGTTCGAGATCAACAACCGCGGAAAGCGCGCTGTCGCACTGGACATCGCCCACCCCGAGGGGCGTGAGGTGCTCATGAAGCTCGTCGAATCCGCCGACGTCTTCATGACGAACTTCCTGCCCGACGCGCGCGCCAAGCTGGGTATCGACGTAGACGACATCTTCGCGCGCAATCCGCGGATCGTGTACGCCCGCGGCACCGCTCAAGGTGTGGCCGGCCCGGACAGCGACAAGGGCGGTTTCGACGGCATCACCTACTGGGCGCGCTCGGGTGCGGCCGGATCCATCGCCCCGGACGATCTGGACTGGCCTGCCAACATGCCCGGTCCGGCCTTCGGCGACTCCCAGAGCGGCATGGCCCTGGCCGGCGGCATCGCGGCGGGTCTGCTCCACCGCGAACGCACCGGTGAGGGCATCGTCGTCGACACGTCGCTGTTCTCGGTCGGCGCCTGGGCGATGCAGGCGACCATCGCGGGTTGCCAGATGATCGGTGCCGACGAACTGCCGTACCCCGACCGCTACAACCCGGTCAATCCCGTCTCGAACATCTACCGCACCAGCGACGGGCGCTACATCCATCTCGCGCTGCTGCAGAGTCAGAAGTTCTGGCCCGGCCTCTGCGAGGCGATCGGCCTGTCCCACCTGATCGACGACCCGCGGTTCGCGACGTTCGAGGACCGCGCCCGCAATTCCCGTGAGTGTACGGCGATCCTGACGGAGATCTTCGAGCAGCGCACCCTTGCGGAGTGGACCGACATCCTGGGCAAGCAGGAAGGGCAATGGGACGTCTTCCGCAAGCCGATCGACGTGCTGTCCGATCCGCAGGCCCTGGCCAACGGCTTCGTCCGCACCGTCGAATACGAGGACGGGCGGACCCTGGACATGGTGACGGCACCGACCTCCTTCGGCGGGGAGGCCCCGACACTGACGCGAGCCCCGCACCACGGCGAGCACACCGACGAGGTGCTGCTCGAGCACGGTCTGGATTGGGACCGCATCGTCGAACTCAAGATCTCCGGCGCGATCAAGTAACCCCTTCCGGGCGATCACAGAATCTTTCCCGGCTGCGACCGGACGTCGCCGCCCTTCCAGCGCACGTGCGCACCCGAATCTCCACTTCCCGATCTCCACAAGGAGGAGTTCTCGTGTACGACCTTCGCGATATCAAGATCATCGATACCGACACCCATGTCGTCGAACCGCCGGACCTGTGGACGTCCCGGATGTCGAAGAAGTGGGGCGATCTCGTTCCCCACGTGCGGTGGGACGAACAGCGTGGCGACGAGGCGTGGTTCGTCTCCGGTACCCGCATGAGCGCCGTCGGTGCGCCCGCGATGGCCGGCTGGCACGAGTACCCGCCGAGCTGCCCGCCGCGCTTCGCCGACACCGATCCGCGTTCGTGGGATCCCGCCAAGCGTCTGGCGCTGATGGACGATTACGGCATCCACGCACAGATCCTGTACCCGAACGTCGCGGTCTTCAGTCAGAAGACGCTGCAGTCCAACGGATCCAACGATCTGCAGCTCGAGTGTGTCCGTGCCTACAACGACTACCTCACCGAGTGGGCCCAGTTCGCACCCGGCCGCTACGTCCCGGTGGGCATCCTGCCCTTCTGGGACATGGAGGCGACCATCGCCGAGGTCGAGCGGGTCGCGGCTGCCGGGCACAAGGGCCTGGTGTTCACGCAGAACCCGGCCGCATTCGGATTGCCGGTACTGACCGACCCGTACTGGGACCGGCTGTGGGCGTCCGCGCAGGAGAAGAAGCTGCCGATCAACTTCCACATCGCCTCCGGCGAGGTCGATCTGAGCGGCTTCGGGCACGAGAGCAACGGTGTGGCGGCCAACTACGGCATGATGGGCATCTCGTTCTTCATGGACAACGCCCGCACGATCTCGCAGCTCATCTTCGGCGGCATCTGCGACCGGTTCCCCGAATTGAAGTTCGTCTCCGTGGAGTCGGGCATCGGCTGGATGCCGTTCGCGCTCGAGGGCATGGACTGGCAGTGGCGGAACAGCGGCGTGCACAAGGAGCACCCGAACTACGAGCTTCTGCCCAGCGAGTACTTCAAGCGGCAGATCTACGGCTGCTTCTGGTTCGAGCAGGATTCGGCGCGCAGCGCGATCGAGCAGCTCGGTGCCGACAACGTGCTCTACGAGACGGACTACCCGCACCCGACCTCGATGTCCCCGGGGCCGGCGAGCGATGCCGTGCGGCCGGACGACTACCTGCGTCGCAACTTCGCGCATCTCTCCGAGGCGGACGCGCGAAAGATCCTGCACGACAACGCTGCGGCGCTCTACAACCTGGACTGACGTCCTCGAGTCCCAGGTGCCGGCCCGTGCCCTCCAGGGGCGGGCCGGCACCGGCGGTTCGCAGCCGGTTCCCGGTCCTCGGCGGGGTGACACGCATCTCTCGCATCACTGGACTGTGACTTAAATCTCCGTTAATATGCGTATGTTCCTAATGGATGCCGAGCGGGTAGCTTCTGCCACCGGCCGCGGACCGACCAACAGCCCGATCGCCCCACACGGGACGATCTCAGCCAGTGGAGTATTCATGTCCCTCTCGGAATTCGAGACCCGCGCCCGCACCTGGGTGACCGACACCCTGGCCCGACTGGCGTTCACCGTCCGCGACGACGAGTACGACGTCTCGGTCTTCCACGATCTCCCCGAAGACGAGGAGCGGGCGCTCCTCGACCGCCACCGCACCTGGCAGCGCGAGAAGTTCGACGCCGGCTACGGTGCGCTCGGATGGCCGATCGAATACGGCGGCACGGAGACCGGAACCGAGGTTGCGGAAGCCTTCGCGCGCATCGAGAACGAACTGTGCCCGCTCCCGCCGCACGAGCTCGTCTCGGTCACCCTGCACCTCATCGCCCCCACCATCAGGCTCCTCGGTACCGACGAACAGAAGCAGCAGTTCCTGCCGAAGATGCTTCGTGGTGAACTTCTTGCGTGCCAACTGTTCTCCGAGCCCGACGCCGGCTCCGACCTCGCGAATCTCGGAACACGCGCGGTGCGGGACGGCGACGACTGGATCGTCTCGGGGCAGAAGGTCTGGACGTCGGGCGCGCAGTTCGCCGAATGGGGCGAACTCATCGCCCGCACCGATCCCGACCAGCCCAAGCACCAGGGCATGACCGCCTTCCTGATTCCTCTCGACGCTCCCGGTGTCGAGATCCGCCCGATCCGGCAGATGTCCGGGGGCAGCAGCTTCAACGAGGTCTTCCTCGACCGGGTCCGCATCCCCGACAGCCTCCGTCTCGGGGAGGTGGGCAAGGGGTGGTCCGTCGCCCTGACCACACTTGCCTTCGAACGCGAAGGCGGGTCCAACACCGCCAATGTCGGCGGGCAGTTCGATCAGCTCGTGGCCACGGCCCGGCGCCTCGGGCGCGACGAGGACCCGCGTGTGCGTGAGCAACTGGCCCGGGTGTACCTGCGCCAGCAACTTGCCGCGGTGGACCTGCTGCGGGACCGCCAGGCTCGCGACGGCGGAGCGGCGCCCTCGGCGATCGGATCCGTCCGCAAGATCCAATGGGTCGACAAGCTCGCCGCGGTCTCCGCTGCGGCACGAACCGTGCTGGGGCGTAACCTCATCGCGGACACCGGCATTCCCGGTACCTACGAATGGAATGCGCACGTTCTCGGCGCCCCCGGTTACAGCATCGCCGGCGGGTCGGATCAGATCCAGCGCAACATCGTCGCGGAACGACTTCTCGGGCTCCCCGCGGAGGCTCGTGCGGACCGTGGCCTGACCTGGCGCGAAGCGCGTAATCGCGTCCACGGTCGGGTCGCCTCCGGAAGCTGAGCATCCCGGCCGTCCCACCGCATCGCCCTTGTGCCTCCCGGCGCACGGTCGCTCGACTCTTCAGAAAATGGAAAGGTCTGCCATGAGATTTCCGTCGCTTCGTCGCTCGATTGCCGGAATCGGCATCGCCGCAGTGACGTTCGCTGCTGCTGCGTGCGGGTCCGGTACCACGGAGGTGTCCGCGGAGGATCTCGGTCCGGCCGGCGACAGCGCCTGGGAGGAGCTGGTCGAGGCCGCGAAGCAGGAAGGCTCGGTCACCTATTTCACCGGGCAACCGACGGACAACCTCCAGGAAGTCGCGGCCCGATTCGAGTCGGTGTACGGCATCGGGGTGGAGATCGTCCGCGACAACGACGCCAACCTCCAGACCAAGCTGGCGGCGGAGGCGGAAACCGGTCGCCACACGGCCGATGTCATCGCCACCGCTTCCCAGCCCTGGGTGGACACACGGCTGACCGAGGACTACTTCGTCCCGGTCACCGGCCCCGCCTTCGACGCCTCCGAGTTCGACCGCGAGAAGTTCCTGCGGGACGACGACCGGATCTTCCTCTCGTCGGCTGCGGTGCTCACCTACGGCTGGAACACCGGCCGGGTCCCGGACGGCATCGACGGATACGAGGACCTGCTCGATCCCTCCCTCGCGGACGGGAAGATCGGTGTGATGCTTCCGGTGTCCTCGGCCATCGTGGACTTCTACGACTTCCTGGGAGACACGGTCTCACCCGACTACGTCGAGAAGCTCGCCGGGCAGAAGCCCCGCACCTACCCGGGCGCCCAGGCGATGGCCCAGGCACTGACCTCCGGTGAGATCGCCGCGGCCCTCTACACCATGCCGCTCACCGCGGAGAAGGAAGCCGGTGCTCCGGTCGACTCCGGTCTGCCCTCGCCGGTCTTCGGTGCCCCCTTCCTCACAGGGGTCCCGGCGACCGCACCGCACCCCAACGCCGCACAGTTGTTCGCAAACTTCCTGGTGACCAAGGCCGGCCAGGAGGCCGTCGCCGACCGCGCCGGCTCCGTGCTGCCCGACATCTCCACGGCGGCGACATCCGCGGACGACATCTGGGTCAACAGCCGGATCGTCACCGCCGACGACACCGAGGCCTTCCGCGCCGAGTTCGCCCAGCTGTTCGGCTCCAGCCAGTAGAACCCACCGCCGCCGGCAGTGCCGCGTCCGGCACCCGGCGAGCCCTCCGGAGACCCGGATCGGTCCCGGACACGAGAGGAAAGAAACATGAAGGTCGGAGAACGTCTCAAGAGCCCCGTGTGCGGTGCCGAAGTCGTGGTCGTCCGAGTCGACGATGCGGTGACCGGACCTCTGTTGTGCGGGGGAGAGCCGATGTCCGCCGATGCCGCACCGGCTTCCGACGCGGCCGCAGGCCAGGGTCTTCTCATCGGCAAGCGATACGAGGGTGGGGGAGTCGAGGTGCTGTGCGTACGTCCCGGCACCGGACCCCTCGCGATCGGCGACGCGGTTCTCGCCGAGAAGCAGGCCCGGCCCCTTCCGTCCTCGGATTGAGCAGATCCAGACGCCGGCAGCAGCTCCCACGGCCGGCATCCCCAGGAAAGGCGACACCATGATTCTCTCGAGCGCGACCGGCGCGGAGGATACGGCGCTCCTCGTCGACACCGTCCGAGCCGCCGTCGGCCGGGCCGACCCGGCCGACGGGCGGACCGATCGGGTCTACCGCGACGGTGCCCTCGACCGCGAACTGTGGTCCGTGCTCGGCCGCGAGATCGGAATCGGCGCTCTCGCCGTCCCCGAGAACCTCGGCGGTCTCGGCACCTCTTTCGCAACCGTGGCAGCCGTTCTCGAAACCCTCGGTGCGGAACTGACCCGGGTCCCCGTCCTCGGCGGTGTCGTCGCCGCCGCGGCTCTCACCCGCTGCACCGAGCACCCCCTCGCCGGGGACCTCCTCGAAGGGATCGCCTCGGGCGCACGAATCGTCGCCACGGTGGTCCCCGGGGACGAGTGCGACGCTCACTCCACCGAGAGCGCCTTCCGCGCGGTCGAGGGAGGATCAGGCGTGACCCTCACGGGCCGAGCCGATTTCGTGCTCGACGGAACTGTGGCGGATACGCTTCTGATCCATGCCGTCGATCGGTACGGAGCCCTGGGTCTCTACGCAGTCGACCGCGTCCATCTGACGGTCGAACCGATGGAGACCACCGACGCCACCCGAGACCTGGCCCGTGTCCACGCCGAGAACGCCCCGGCCACCCTGCTCACCGACCGGCCCGAACCGGGCCGCGTACGCGATCGGGCTCTCGTCGCGCTGGCCTGCGACAGTCTCGGCGTCGCCCGGGCGTGCCTCGACGCCGCGGTGGCCTACGCGAAGGAACGTGTGCAGTTCGGCCGCCTCATCGGCGAGTTCCAGGCCGTGAAGCACATGCTCGCCGAGGTGGCCGTGGCCGTGGAACTGGCCGACTCCGCTGTGGCACACGCGGTGTGGGCAGTCGAGGAGGGCACCGACGACGAGCTCGCCGAGGCAGCGGCCATCGCGGCGATCGCGTGCGGAGACGCAGCCGGCCTTGCCACGGCGACGAATGTCCAGGTGCACGGAGGCATCGGTTTCACCTGGGAACACACCGCCCATTTGTACTACCGCCGGGCCCTGAGCTCGAGCGTGCTGTGGGGCACCGCCGACGAACACGCACAGCGGCTGTATCGGCTCGCGACCGGCCGCGCAGACCGGGACGGCGGCACCCCGTCCCCTGAACCCGTCCGCGAACCGGCACCCGCCCTGTTCGCCACCGAGCACTGATCTCCGACGGTCGGAAAGTGAGTACACGATGTCCCATGTCTCGATACGCCAGCTGCTGAAGAACTTCGACGGCAAGCCCCCGACGGTGGCCGTGGATCATCTCGACCTCGAGATCGAGGACGGCGAATTCCTGGTACTGCTGGGCCCGTCCGGGTGCGGTAAGACGACGACGCTTCGATGCCTGGCCGGCCTCGAACAGCCTGCGAGCGGCTCCATCACCCTCGGCGACGAGGTGGTCTTCGACGGTGCCCGCCGTGTGAACCTGCCGCCCGACAAGCGCTTCATCGGCATGGTCTTCCAGTCCTACGCGCTGTGGCCGCACATGACCGTCCGCAAGAACATCGCCTACCCGCTCAAGTCCCGCAAGCTCACCGACGCGCTCGCCGACGGCCGGGTCGAGGAGACCGCGGCACTGGTGGACTGCGAACGTCTGCTCGACCGGCTCCCGGCGGAACTGTCCGGTGGGCAGCAGCAGCGCGTCGCTCTGGCACGCGGCCTGGTCTCCCACCCCGATCTCGTCCTGTTCGACGAGCCGCTCAGCAACCTCGATGCGCGCCTGCGTGATCAGGTCCGGGCGGAACTGCACGACCTGCACCAGCGCAAGCCGTTCACGGCGGTGTTCGTGACGCACGACCAGAGCGAAGCCCTCGCGCTGGGCACCCGCATGGCCATCATGCGCGCCGGCCGGATCGTCCAGATCGGGCCGCCGCGCGAGGTCTTCGAGGAGCCGGTCGACGAGTACGTCGCAGGCTTCACCGGTATGTCGAACCGGGTGCCCTGCGAGTACGTCGACGGACGCTGGTACGCGCTGGGCACCGAGATCCACGGCATGCAGCCGCGGGCGGAGGCTTCGGTGGGTTCGTTCGTCCTGCGCCTGCGACCGGAGAAGGTCCGGCTGGTGACCGACGTCGCGGACCTGCTGCCCGGTGAAGCCGGGATGGCCGTGCACATCGACGATGTCGAGTACGGTGGCCTGCACTTCGACGTCATGTGCTCGGTGGTGGGCGACGGATCGGTGCGCCGCCAGCTGCATGCCCGCATCCAGACATTCGACACGGCGCGCATGCCGCGCACGGTGAATCGCGGCGCGACGATGATCTTCGCGTTCGATCCGCTCGACGCGCGCACCTTCGACACCGACGGCACGGCACTGGCAATGCCCCGACAGGCGCTGACCGGCGCTCTGGTGGGGTGAGGCGGACATGGCTGTCATGACGTTGCCGACCGCCGAGGTCGGTGAAGCCCCTCCGAGCGTCCCCCGCGGGCCCGGGAACGACGCGGTGCGGGTCGTCGCGCGCCGCCTCGGCGTCGTCGCCTTCGTGGCGCTGCTCTGCTACCTGGTCGTGCTTCCGGTGGTGCGATTGCAGGCGACGGCCTTCGAGGACGGAGCCGCCGGCTACGACCGTGCCTTCGGTCTGCCCCGTATCGGTCAAATACTCTGGAACACGGTCGGTCTGGCGTTCGGGTCGTTGGTGATCGCGATGGTTCTCGGTACGGCACTGGCGTGGGCGGCGAACCGGCTTCCCCGACGCCTGGCCGTGTTGCAGATCCTGCCGATCCTGCCGATCGTGATTCCGGCCGTCGCCGCGATCGTCGGCTGGGCGTTCCTGCTCTCACCCCGTCCCGGCTACCTCAACGCGATGCTGCGGAACCTGCCGTGGTGGTCGCATCTCGAAGAGGGCCCGATCGACATCTACTCGATCCAGTGGATCGTGATCATCACCGGGTTCTCGCTGAGTTCGTTCGTGTACATGTTCGTCCGCTCGGGTTTCGAGAGCATCAACTCGGAGATGATCGAGGCCGCCCAGGTCTCCGGGATGCCGGAATGGAAGGTGTTCTTCAAGATCACCCTGCCCTTGTTGCGTCCCACGCTCATCTACGGCGCGGGCGTCGCGCTCCTGCTCGGGCTCGGGCAGTTCACCGGCCCGCTGTTGCTGGGCACCAACACCGGGGTCAGCGTGCTGACCACGGAGATGTACTTCCAGATCAGCGACTCGCCGGCGCAGTTCGCCACCGCCGCGGCCCTCGGCTCGCCGCTGCTGATCGTGGGGATCGTGGTGGTCTTCGCGCAGAAGGCGATGCTGGGCAATCAGCGTCGCTTCGTCACCCACGGCGGCAAGGCGTTCCGTTCCCAGGGGCGCCCGTCGAAGACCGGTGTGGCGATCATCCTGCTCTTCTCGCTGCTGTCGACGGTACTGCCGCTGCTGGCACTGGTGTTCGTGGCCCTGTCGCGTTACTGGAGTGGCACCGTCAACTTCTCCGCGCTGACCTTCGAGAACTTCCGGACGATCTTCTCCGGCACGGCGGTGCCCGCTGCGGTGGGCAACAGCGTGATGTTCTCCCTGATCGCGATGGCGATCGTCCTGCCGCTCGGCTTCGTCGCCGCGAACCTCATCGTGCGTGGCACGAAGTACCCGGTGCTGCGAGTGGTCACCGACGTGCTCGTGTCCATGCCGTTGGGAGTGCCGGCGGTCATCTTCGGTGCCGCCTTCCTGCTGACCTACACGCAGGGGCCGATCGTCCTCTACGGCACGTCGTGGGTGGTGATCCTGGTGTACGTGACGCTGATGCTGCCGTTCGCGACCCGCATGCAGCTGTCCTCGATGCTCGCCCTCGGCGAGACCTACCTCGAGGCGTCCCGGGTGAGCGGTGCCGGTTTCGTGGCCACCAACGTGAAGATCCTGTTGCCGCTCATGCGCGGCAGCCTCGGCGGGACCGCGGCCCTGTTGTTCGTCCTGCTCACCCACGAGTTCACTGCGTCGCTGCTGGTGCGGGCCTCGCAGACGCAGGTGATGGGCACCATCCTGTTCGAGTACTGGTCCAACGGCGGTTACCCGCTCGTCGCCGCCGTCGCCCTGGTCATGACCGGGGTCACCGCGGTCGGTGTCGCCGCGGCGATGCTGGTGGGCGGAACCGACGCGCTCAGCAAGATGTGACCACACGGATCGAGATGTCATCACCGGGCCCGGCAGCGAGTCGCTCGTTGCCGGGCCCGGTCTCGCCTGCCGCCTCGGCAAGTCCGGGGCCGGCACGAACGGAAGGACGCCAGTTGACGTACAGGACGGCTCCGGATCATCTCCGGGACGCGGGTGTCGTCGTCACGGGAGCCGGTAACGGTATCGGCCGGGCTCTGGCCCACCGCCTCGCGCAGGCCGGCGCCCGTGTCGTGGTCAACGATCTCGACGCCGACGCGTGCGCCCGCGTCGCCGAGGAGATCGGTGGCATCGCAGTACCGGGGGACGCGGCAGGGGAGCAGGGCGTCGCCGAGTTGGTCGCCCGCTCGCTCGCCGCTCTCGGATCCGTGGACGTGTGGTTCGCCAACGCCGGGGTCGAGACGGGAGCGGCCGAGAGCGAGGCGGCATGGCAGCTGTCCTGGGAGGTCAACGTCATGGGGCACGTCCGCGCCGCCCGGGCACTGCTGCCGGAGTGGCTCGAGCGGGGTGCCGGACGGTTCGTGGTGACGGCCTCGGCGGCGGGACTGCTGACCATGCTCGGTTCCCCGGCGTACTCGGTGAGCAAGCACGCTGCCGTCGCCCATGCGGAGTGGCTCTCGGCGACCTACGGGGACAAGGGCGTGATCGTCCAGTGTGTGTGCCCGCAGGGCGTCGCGACGGATCTGCTGCCGACCGACGCTGCGGGCCGGGTGATCTTCGAGAGTGGGGTGCTCACCCCGGACGAGGTCGCCGACCATATCGTCGGAGCGCTCGGCGACGACCGGTTCCTGATCCTTCCGCACCCCGAGGTGGCGGAGTACTACCTGCGGCGAGCATCGGATCCGGATCGGTGGCTGCGTGCGATGCGGCGAGTGCAGGATCGCATCGAGGTCGTCGCGGAAGAGGAGGAGAAGCGTCCGCTCCGGACGACCGGGTGAGCGGATGACACCTCCGGCGCGGTGACCGCTCCTGGTCGAGGTGTTCTGCGGAAGTCGGGTTGCCGGAACCGTGCGCGTCGATAGCGTGGTCGGCATGAGTGCTCTGCCGAGATCGTGGATGCAGTTGCGGCTCGCCGCGGGTGAGTACCGATTCCGGGAGAGCCTGTTCGCGCTGCCCGCGCTGGTCGTCGTCGCCGGAGCTGTGCTCGCCGAGGTGAGCGGCTACATCGATCGGACCTTCGGCCCCTTCCCGTGGGGCATGAAGATGAACAGCAACGCGGCGATCTGGCTGCTGAGCACCGTGGCGGGCGCCACGATCACCACCGCCGGCGTCGTCTTCTCGTTGACCGTCGTGAGCCTGCAGTTGGCGAGCAGCCAGTTCTCACCGCGGGTGATGCGGTCCTTCATCCGGGATCGGGTCAGCCAGACGGTGATCGGGATGCTGGTGGCGACCTTCGTCTACTGCGTGCTGACGCTGCGTCACATCGGCGCGGACGACGCCGCACCTGCCCCGACACTGTCGACGACCCTCGCGCTGGTCCTCGCGGTGTCGACCGTGGTGCTCATCATCGCCTATCTCAACCGGCTGGCCCACGGTCTGCAGGTCGGGGAGGTGGTGCGCAGCATCGCCTCGGAGGCCGAGAAGGTCATCTCGAACACGAGTCGGAGTGCGCACCGTGAGATCCACGTCGACCGGGCGCCGGAGCCGGATTTCGATGAGGGGGCGACGGTGCACGCCCCGCGCGACGGCTGGGTGACCCAGGCACCGGCCGAACTCGTTCTCGCCGTGGTACCGCCGGGCGCGGTGGTGCGGATGGAGACACGTCCCGGCGCGTACATCCACCGCGGGGAACCGTTGCTGCGGATCCATCCGAAGCCGGAGCGGACCGTGATCCTGCGGCGGCTCGAGGCGGCCGTGGAGATCTCGAACGTGCGCACCATGCAGCAGGACGTGGACTTCGCATTGCGGCAGCTCGTCGACATCGCGTTGCGCGCGCTGAGCCAGGCGATTAACGACCCGACGACCGCGACCGAAGTGGTGCTCCGGCTCGGCAGTCTGCTGCGCACCCTGCTGGTCACCGACAGTCCGGCGCCGGCGATCGAGGGTGCGGAGGGTCGGATCCTGCTGCGTCCGTGGATCCTGTCGCCCGACGAGTACATCGAGCACGCCTTCGAGCAGATCCGGCAGGCCGGTTCGGCGCAGTTGCACGTGGCGACGGCACTGGCCCGGGTGTTGCGCATGCTCATGGATCACCTTTCGACGGAGGGGCGCACCGAGTCGGTGCCGGCCTTGCAACACCAGTTGCGTCTGCTCGTCGACGCGGTGGTCGACCGGCCCGAGTTCCGTCCGGAGGACCTGGAACGGTTCCGCGCCGTCGCGGAGGGGTCCGCGGATCCTGCGGAGCATCGAACGGTCCGACCGACCGGGGTGTAGGACCGACGGGAGACGGCTATCCGACTGTCACAGGAAGCGGGCCGATCGGGAGGACGACGACATGGCGACCCACTTCTCCATCGGTGACCACGTCCGATGGAACTCCGAAGCCGGATACGTCGAGGGCGTGATCATCGCGAAACACACGAAGGACGTGGAGTTCAAGGGACGTACTCGGCGGTGCAGCGAGGACGAGCCGCAGTACGAGATCCGGAGCGACAAGACCGATCACGTCGCGATGCACAAGGGCAGTGCACTGAAGAAGATCTGACAGCGGTATTCGGGATCAGGTGATCAGCGCCTGTCCGACGCCGCACACCGCGACCGCCCACAGCACCGAGGTGGACGTGCCGATGATGAACTGTTCGGAGGCGTTCGGTTCGCGCAGTTCGGGATAGCGGGCGAGACCCTTCACCGCCATGATGACCGCGATCCCTTCGGGCCATCCGGCGAGGATGGAGGCGGTGACCGCTCCGCGTTCGAGCACGCCGATGACCCGTCCGCCGCGGAGCGGACCCGGGGGAGGGGTGGGCTCGGGACCGGCGTCGGGTTGCCTGCGCGCGATCCGGAACGCCACGAGAACCGCGGGTCCGCCTCCGGTGATCGCCGCCGTGGCGGTGAGGATGAGCGTGGCCGCGAGCGCGATGCCCTGAACCGGGGTGGTCGCGGTGGCGGCGAGCGCGGCCCCGGCGAGACCCGCGATGCTCAGCGACGCGGCCGGCCACAGCGGCAGGCTCGGACCCAGGGCGAGCGCGGGTGCGAGGGCGACCACTGCCAGGCACACCAGTGAGAGGACGGTCAACGATCGGCCCTTTCCAGGAGTCGGCGTACGAGTTCACGTCCGGCGAGTTCGGCCTGCCATCCGGCGGTGGCGAGACGCTGGGACACCGCTTGCTTGCTGATGCCGAGACGCTCCGCTATCCGCGCCTGCGACAGACCCTGACGCGCGAGGTCGACCGCCTCGTGTCCCTGTTCGGTCCGGCGTAGGACGACGGTGGCGAGCAGGGTGAGCGCGGCGTCGACGTCGGCAGTGGCCTCGGTGTCGTCGCCTTCGGCCGCGACCTGCCCGGGTGCGTTCTTGGCGCGTTCGACGGCGATACGGGCGTGTTCGAAGGCGGGTCCACGACCGGCGCGTGTCTGTTCGGGGAGCGGGGTCTCCACCGGCCCGACCCCCACCCCGATGCTCCAGCGTTCACGCCGGAGGAGGTCGAGGACGAGATCGACGACGAGGGCGGGATCGTCCGCGACGGCCTGGACTTCGTCGCCCGCGGTGCGATCGAAGGGACGTACCAGCGGAACGTCCTGCAGGTCGGTGAGAAGGTCCGCCACACGGTCGATGTCTCGGCGGCTGCTCCGCTGGTCGACCGTCAATACGAACATGTGTCAAGTGTGAGGGCTTGATTTCCGATAATCAAGACCCTGAGCTTGACGATGATGTGCGGTGGGGGTCGCGTACAGGCTATCTGGCCGGCTCGTTCCCCGTCAGCTCGTGATGTGTGGTGATCGCGTCCACCGCATCGCCGTCGTACTTCATCCGTTTCGCGATGGTGAGGCGGAGTGTCGAGGGCAGGGCCGGGGCGAACTTCTTGAAGTAGGCGCAGAGCCATTCCTGGCGTCCGACGAGAAACGGGAAATCGGTCGTCATCATGTTGCGGGCGACGAGCATCGGCAAGGGGGCGTCGAGTGGATGGAAGTCGTGATTCCACAGTCCCGGCTGGGTGCAGCCCGGGTAGAACTGGCCGAGCATGAAACCGTGTTCGACGAACTGCGATTTGAATTCCGCGTGGACGACGTCGATCACCTCGAAGCCGGTGAGGTCGGGCAGTACGGTCACGAGCGTCTTCAGGCTTCGATCGCGATCGTCTTCGCGTGAGAGCGTCGTGTACAGGTCGAACTGGTCCTCGACGATCGTGCCGAGGGCTCGGGCATCGATTCCGGATCCGTGGACGAAGGCGGCTCCGAAGAGTTGCTTACCGATGGAGGGGCGAACGAACGGGCAGACGGGTCCACTGCGGCCGAGTTCGGGGTTGGGTTCGGTGAGATACCCGCTCGCCCATCCTCTCAGCAGATCGGCGCTCGCTTCGCCTGTGTATTCGGAGGTTTCACCGAACAGGTCCACCCAGACCGTGCCCGAGCGGGGTCCGACTCGTCTCTGGATCGGCATCTGCGCTTCCTCCCTCCCGGGGACGGATATCGCGGCTGAGACGGGAGCGGCCGGGTCGGGAGCTGCGGAGGTCTCCCGGAAGGATTTGTAGCGAGGCCGTTTCGGACAACAGGAGTACGAACGACGGAAAACGTTGCAGCGCAACATTGTCGAATGTCTCGGTCCGGTCGCGTGCATCGTCCGCTCGCGCGGCTCCGGTGCCCGTTCGACCGTCGGGCCGACGTGAAGTCTCCTTCGTGCGGAGTTTACCGAAAGTTTTGCATTCTAAGTTTGTAAAACGAGCATAGCGCGAACGGGGGGTTTCTATCCATCCCTCAAACAAACCTTGGGTTGATGGAGTGAATATTCCGAATGTCGGAATGCGCGAATGCGGCCGTCTACGGAATGTCCCGGTCGCATCTCGATCTCGTTCTCCCGCAGAGCATTGCAGCAACCCCGCCCTCGTCCTACGCTGACGCATACATTTTCGAAGCGACGTGCCGACTCGGTCGTCCCTACTCGCGAGCTACGCACGGTACTCGATGGCATCCGGCTCATCGAGACGTCCCCGTTCGACACTGCCGCTGCACGCACATGCAGCTACTGCATACACATCCTCGTGAAGGGGGCGCTGTGGCCACTCCCGTCGTAGGCGCCGCGCAGAACTCCGACGACGAGCGCGCGGGTGCGTTTCCGCTGACTCCGGCGCAGTACGGTATCTGGCTCGCTCAACAGCTCGTACCCGACGTCCCTTTCGTCATCGCCCAATATGTGGAATTCCGTGGGGAACTCGACCTCGATCTGCTGAAGTGGGCGTCGACGACCGCCGGGCGGGAATTCGGGACCGCCTTCCTGCGCCTCGTCGACGTGGACGGCCGTCCGTGCCAGGTCGTCGACCGGGACCTCGACGTCCCCACCGAGGTCATCGATCTCCGTGACGAACACGATCCGGAGAAGGTGGCCGAGGAGTGGCTCCGGCGGGATGCGGAAGCACCGATCGACCTCATGGCGGACCGGTTGTGCCGCATCGTCGTTCTGCGAACAGGTGATGCCGGTTATCTCGTGTACGTCAAGGCCCATCACATCGCGCTCGACGGGTTCGGAGCGATGATCATCGTGCGCAGGGGAGCCGAACTCTATTCCCGGGCACTCGCCTCCCGGAGTTCCGGCCGGGACGAGATACCGACCCCGGACAAACCGCCGGCCGATCTTCGGACGCTGTACGAGAAGGACCGGCAGTATCGTGCGTCGAAGCGGTTCGTCGCGGACCGTGAGTACTGGAGCGAGCGGGTCCGCGATCTGCCCGAGGCCGACACCACGGAGGTTCCACCGGCGGTCCGGACCCTCACGGCGGAGACGGATCTGTCGGCCGCTGCGGACGCCTGCTTGGCGGGGTCTCCGGCGATGCGGGATGCCTCCTCGGCCGCTGTGGTACTCGCGGCCGCTGCCTGTTTCTTCTCGCGGCGGTCGGGACGGTACGACGTGCTCGTCAATATTCCGGTGTCGGCGCGGACGACGGCCGAGCTGCGACGGTCCGCCGGAATGCTCGTCAACGTGGTTCCCCTGCGGATCCGGGTGGATCCGAACGAACCCGTGGAGGATCTCGTCCGGCGGATGCAGGTCGAGCTGGTCGGAGCCCTCCGACACCAGGCGTGTGGACTCGACGACATCCGCCGAGCGACATCCGAACGGGTGTCCCGATTCTCGGTACCCCTGGTCAACGTCATGCTGTTCGATCAGCAACCCGTACTGGGTGACATCGTGGGAACGCCGCACGTCCTGTCGCGCGGGCCCGTCGGGGACCGGCTGATCACCGTCCACCGCCGCAGCGCGCCGGCCGGCACCGTCATCGAGTTCCGGGCGAATCCGAACCGCTACGAGGAAAACGAGATACAGGCGCAGTGCATCTGTTTCACGGAGATCCTCGAGCAGTTCGTCGCAGCCGACCCTCGAACGCCGGTCGGTTCGATCCACCCGCCGAGTGCCGGGGCGGCCGCACCTCGTTACCGACGGAACACCGTGCTCGATCACTGGCGGCGCATTCTGGCGGGCGCACCCACACCCCCCGCCCTGACCCCGGCCGGTGGACGGACGGGCGGCGTGGGATCTGCTCCGGTGTGGGAGCAGTTCGTTCATCCCCTCGGGAGTGCACTGCGTCGAGCGAGTGCCGGATGTGCCGACGATTGTTTCCCGATGCTGCAGGCTGCGACCGCGATTCTCCTCGCCAGGTCGACCGGTACCGACGATGTCGTCCTCGGCTTCCCGGTCCCGGCCGGTACCACTCCCGTTCGCACGGTGCTGCCCCTGCGTATTCGAGTGCGCCCCGACGCGTCGTTCCGAGATCTCCTCGAGGGCATCTCCCGTGGGACTCGGGACGCTCTCGCACACGCCGACGTCCCTGCGGTGGCGCTGCTCGAGGCGCTGGCGCCGACACGGAACGGATCGCACGCCCCGCTCTTCCGCATCACCGTCGAAGGTCGAGGCGATGTGGACAAGGAGGTGGAGAACGCCGTCCTCGGCGACGTCGACCTGCGTATCGATCTGGAGCGTCCGCAATCCGGCGACGGTGCCGGGCGCGAGGTGACGTCCGCGGACGTGCTCCGCATCCGGTACGTCACCGACGCATACACCGCGCCGATCGTCGAGCGCATCGCTCGCCGATTGGAGCGGATCCTCCTGGCCGTCGAAGACGATCCGACGATGTGGGTCGGCGACATCGATCTGCTCGACGCAACCGAACGGACCACGCTCGTCCCCGTGACGGGTCCGCCGTCCCTGCCCGAACGTCTGCTCCCGGAGATCCTTGTCGACGCTGCCCGCCGTGTCCCCGAGGCGACCGCACTGTCGTGCGGCGACACCCGATTCACCTACCGAGCACTCGACGAGCGGTCGAATCGGCTGGCCCGCATGCTCATCGAGCGGGGTGCAGGCCCGGAACGTTTCGTCGCGGTCGGCATGGCCCGGTCCGTCGACTCGATCGTCTCGATCTGGGCGGCGGCGAAGGCGGGTGCGGCCTTCGTTCCGGTGGACCCCTCCTATCCGCCCGCCCGGATCGAGTACATGCTGCGCGACTGCGGCGCCGTGCTCGGACTCACCACCACCGGCGAGCGGTCCCTGCTTCCCGCCACCGTGCCGTGGACGGCGGTCGACGATCCGGACATGGTAGCGGAGACGAAGCGATACAGCGCGGCGCCGGTGGCCGACGCGGACCGGTGCGCGCCCGCGCGTGCGGATCAACCCGCCTACCTCATCTACACCTCCGGATCGACGGGACACCCGAAGGGCGTGGTCGTCACCCACCGCGGTCTGGCGAACCTCGTCGCGCACACCCGCACGCTCGCCGACGCCGACGCGCGGGTCCGGCACGGAACCTCGCCGAGCTTCGACCTGGCGGTGCTGGAGCTGCTCGTGGCGTTCGGCTCCGCTGCGCACCTGGTGATCGGCCCGCCCGACGCGTCCGCCGGTGACGACCTCGCACGTGCCTTGCGCGCCGAGCGGATCACCCACTTCTGCACCACGCCCGCGGTCCTCGCGACGATCGATCCGGTGGACGCCGAGAAACTCTCGTTCGTGAGCGTCGGTGGTGAGGACTGCCCGGCCTGGCTCGTGGAGCGGTGGGCGCCGGGCCGTCGCATGGTCAACGGGTACGGGCCGAGCGAGATCACCGTGCAGATGTCATCGGACGAGCTCGTGCCCGGTAGACCGGTCACGGCAGGCACTCTCGGACCCGGATTCCGGGCCGTCGTGCTCGACGCACGTCTGAATCCGGTGCCGACCGGAGTGATCGGAGAGCTGTATCCGGCAGGGCCTGCTCTGGCACGGGGATACCACCGGCGACCGGGGACGACGGCGACGCGGTTCGTCGCCGACCCGTTCGGGCCACCGGGGTCGAGGATGTACCGCACCGGTGATCTCGTGCGGTGGTCGACGGGTGGCGGCGACAGCCCGGACGACGACAACACAGCGGCCGCCCCGGATCTGCGGCTGATCTACGCAGGTCGCGCCGACCTCCAGGTCAAGGTGCGGGGGCGGCGTATCGAACTCGGCGAAGTGGAAGCAGCACTGCTCCGCCACCCCGACGTCGAGCGGGCCGCGGCGGTGGTTCGGCGCGAGACCGGATCCGACCGGGTGGTGGCGTACGTGGTGCCGCGCACCGGAACGGTCCCGGATGCCGAAGCGATTCGTGATGCGCTCGCGGCGGAGCTCCCGGATTTCATGGTCCCGGCCGTGGTGGTGCCGCTGGCAGCGATGCCGATCACGGCCAACGGCAAACTCGATCGTGCCGCGCTGCCGGCCCCGGAGCGCCGTGGCGTGCTCCATCGCCCTCCGCGCAAGGGGCTGGAACGAACTCTCGTGGGGGTCTTCGCGGACGTTCTGCATCTGTCCCCGGATCGTGTCGGCGTCGACGACAATTTCTTCGAACTCGGGGGTGATTCGCTGTCGGCGACCGGTGTCGTGGCGGGGATCCGATCCGCGCTGCACGTCGAGACACCCATCAGGATGCTCTTCGAAGCACCGACGATCGCCGAGTTGGTACCGCGGCTCGCGGACTGTGGTGTCGCCCGGGCACCGTTGATGCCCCGGCGTCGACCGGACCGGATCCCGTTGTCCTACGCGCAGTCCCGGTTGTGGTTCATCCACCGCTACGAAGGTCCGTCGCCGACCTACAACATCCCCATGGCGGCGCGGCTGACCGGACGGGTGGACGTCGACGCGATGAGGGCCGCGTTCGCCGATGTCGTGGTGCGCCACGAGTCCCTGCGCACGGTGTTCGAGGAATCCGACGGAATTGCCTTGCAGCGCATCCTGCCGATCGAGCAGACCTCGTTGTTGCTGCCCGTGCGGGCGGTGCCTGCCGACGAGGAGCAGCCGGCCGTGAGCGCCGAGGCGCGGCGGACCTTCGACCTGTCCACCGACATCCCCGTGCGCGCCACCCTGCTGCGGACCGGGTCCGACGACCACGTGCTGGTGCTCGTGCTGCACCACATCGCCGGCGACGGTGCATCGATGGTGCCGCTGGTGCGCGACATGCTGCTCGCATACGCGGCCCGATCGGCGGGGACCGAACCGCGATGGGATCCGCTGCCGGTGCAGTACGCCGACTACGCACTGTGGCAGCGGGACGTGCTGGGCGACGAGGGCGAGCCGGGAAGCATCCTGCACAGGCAGTTCTCCTACTGGCGGGAGGAACTGGCCGGGGTCCCGGAATGCCTCCCGCTTCCGCTCGACCGCCCCCGCCCAGCGGTGCAGTCCTTCCGCGGCGGCCGGGTGGAGTTCACGATCCCCGCACAGTTACGCCTCGCGGCCGACGAACTGGCCGCCGAGCACGGAGCCACCGCGTCGATGGTCTTCCAGTCGGCACTTGTGGTGCTCCTGCACGAATTCGGTGCGGGAGACGACATCACGATCGGAGGCCCGGTGGCCGGGCGGACCGACGAGGCTCTGACGGATCTCGTCGGATTCTTCGTCAACACCTGGGTGCTGCGCGTGAACGACATCACCGGACGATGGACACTCGCCGATGTCCTCGACCGCGTGCGGACCAAGGCGCTGGCCGCCTACGA
The DNA here is from genome assembly GCF_035918275.1 of Rhodococcus sp. PD04. NCBI lineage: Bacteria > Bacillati > Actinomycetota > Actinomycetes > Mycobacteriales > Nocardiaceae > Rhodococcus > Rhodococcus sp. PD04. Next base: position 2,486,067 of record NZ_CP142143.1, read on the forward strand.
GAACCAGGACGCGCCCTTCGAGCGGTTGGTGGAACTGCTCGCCCCGGCGCGCTCGACCGCCCACCACCCGCTGTTCCAGGTCGCATTCGCGTTGCAGAACAATCCGTTGCCGAACCTGGACCACCCCGACATCCACGTCGAGATGCTGCCCGTCGCGACCGAGGTCGCGCGGTTCGACCTGTACATCAGCGTGTCGGAACGTGCGTCCACCGACGACGACGGGATGCTCGTGAGCATCGAGTACGCGAGCGATCTGTTCGAGCACGACACCGTCGAACGGTTCGCCAATCGGTATCTCCGCGTCCTCGATGCCTTCGTGAGGTCGCCGCACCGGCGGGTCGACGGTGTCGAACTTCTCGATCGCTCGGAGCGCGATCTGCTCCTCGTCGCGTGGAGCGGCCCGGCTGCCACCACTGCCGATCTGACGGTTCCGGCGATGCTCGCCGAGCGGGTCGCGGCGACACCGGACGCACCGGCGCTCACCGGCGTCGTCGGCCGATGGACGTACCGCGACCTCGACGCCCGGGCCAACCGACTGGCTCGCCTGCTCGTCGACCTGGGCGTGGGGCCCGAGTCCGTGGTGGTCGTCGCCCTCGACCGATCCCCGGCACTGGTCGTCGCCCTTCTCGCGGTGTCGGCGGCGGGTGGCGCCTATCTGCCGTTGGACCCCGCCTATCCGAGCGAACGCACCGCTTTCGTCCTCGCCGACGCCGCGCCCCGCGTGCTGATCACCGACAGTCGTTTCACCTCGTGCGCGGACCCGGCCGTCGCGGTGATCCTCGACGAGACGGGCCGCCCGACGTCCCACGACCTGCCGGACGACGCGCGACCGCTCACCGACGTCGACAGGAACGCGCCCCTGCGCCCGTCGAACACCGCGTACACGATCTACACCTCCGGTTCCACGGGCGTCCCGAAGGGCGTGGCCGTCACGCATCGGAACCTCGTGCACCTGATCGAGCACGGCTGGACCGAGTCGCGACCGCGACGCCGGATGTCGCTGGTGTCCTCACCGGGCTTCGACGCGTCGGTGTACGAGATCTGGCCCGCCCTGATCGGCGGTACCGAACTCGTGCTCGCCCCTTCCTGTCTGCTCGATCCGTCGACCGTCGCGCACATGATCTCCGAACACGGTGTGACGACGATGTTCGCCCCGACACCGCTGTTCCATGCCCTAGCCGACCCCGCCGTCGTCCCGGCTCGGATGTGGGACGGAGTCGACCAGGTGGTCACGGCCGGGGACGTGCTGTCGCCGGATGTCGCACGCCGTTTCCACGAATCACATCCCTCGACGCTGCTCGTCAACGCGTACGGACCGACGGAGACCACGGTGTGCGCGACGATGTATCTCGTCGGGGACGCGTTCGCTCGGGGGGAGCGTGTATCGGTCCCGATCGGCACGCCGATCCCGGGCATCACGGTCTTCGTCCTCGACGCCGGACTGTTGCCGGTACCTCCCGGCGTCCCGGGCGAGTTGTACATCGCCGGCGACGGGGTGTCCCGCGGATATCCCGGTCGTCCGGCCACGACCGCGGCACGATTCGTGGCCTCTCCGTTCGGTGGGCCGGGGGAGCGGATGTACCGCACCGGCGACATCGTGCGGTGGATCCTTTCGAAGAGCGGCGCCGACCCCGAGTGCGCAGGAGGGCACCTGGAATTCGTGGGCCGTTGCGACGACCAGGTGAAGGTCCGCGGTTTCCGGGTCGAGCCCGGTGAGATCGAAGCGGTCCTGGGTGCGCATCCGGCGGTGGCCCGCGCCGCCGTGGTCGTCCGGGACACTCCGGGCCCTCACGAGACCGGACGACTGGTCGCGTATGTGGTGCTGGACCGGGAGCAGACACTGCTCGCCGATCCGACTCGCGCGATCGGCACCGTCGAGCGGTGGAGAGCCGTGTACGACGACGTGTACTCCACGCCGCCACAAGAGGACACCGGTGACACCGGCGCCTTCGCGGGTTGGAACGCCACCGACACCGGGCAGCCCATTCCGGTCGAGCAGATGCGGGACTGGCGCGACGCCGCCGTGCGGGCCGTCCGGCGGCTCCGGCCCCGACGCCTGCTCGAGATCGGCGTGGGCTCCGGTCTTCTGCTCCGAGAACTGGCCCCCGACTGCGCCGAGTACTGGGGCACGGACTTCTCGGCCCCGACGATCGAGACGCTGCGCTCCGCCGTGCGATCGCAGCCGTGGGCCGATCGGGTGACGTTGAGGACGCAACCGGCGCACGCGACCGAGGGGTTGCCGCAGCGGTACTTCGACACCGTCGTGCTCAATTCTGTGATCCAGTACTTCCCGGATGCGGCGTATCTGCTCGAGGTGCTCCGGAAGATCCTGCCGCTGCTCGCACCCGGCGGATCGGTCCATCTCGGCGATGTCCGGAACCAGGCGCTGCTGCCGTACTTCGCCGCCGCGGTGGAACTCGCCCGTGCCGACGGCACCGAGACCGCGGACACTATCCGCGAACGCGTCCGCCGTGCCACGCTCTCCGAGCGGGAACTGCTGCTCGCCCCCGAGTTCTTCGCCGGCCTGGCCGGTCGTCTGCCCGGTGTCACCGGGGTCGACATCGAACTCGGCCGGATGCGGACGGCCAACGAACTCGGCCTGTACCGCTACAGCGTCGTGCTGCACACCGGTACCGGACCCAGGTCGCTCGCCGATGTTCGGTGCCGGTCCTGGTCGGGATTCGGAACCCTCGCCGCGCTCGCCGACCACCTGCGGACCGACCGTCCCGCTGCCCTGCGCGTGACCGGCGTACCGCACACCGCCCTGCGGTCGGTGATCGCCGCGGCGACCGCCCTCGATGCGATGCCCGGACACGCACTCGTGTCGGAACCGGACCTCCGGCCACGATCGGACCGCATCGGCCCTGCGGACTTCGATCGGCTCGGCGCCGTACTCGGCTATCGGGTCGCGGTGACCTGGTCGCAGGAACCGGGATCGATGGAGGTGGTCGTCCTCCGCGACGACCCGGACGGCAGGGTCGATACGGCGCTGACCGACGTCTTCCGTCCGGCCGACGACGTGGGCAGCCTCGCGCGCTCCATCAACGACCCCGCCGCGGAGGAGCGACTCGACGACGTCCGACGCTTCGTGCGGGAACGGTTGCCCGACTACATGGTTCCGGCCGCGTTCGTCCACATGGCCGATCTGCCGGTGACGGTGCACGGCAAACTCGACCGCCGCGCACTGCCGGTCCCGGAGGCCGCGACGCGCAGCGACAGCTACATCGCACCGACCACCGACACCGAACGGTCCCTGGCCCGGGTCTTCGCGGACGTGCTCGGCGTCGACCGGGTGGGAACACAGGATTCGTTCTTCGCCCTCGGCGGCGATTCGATCATGTCGATCCAGTTGGTCGCACGGGCGAAGGCCGCAGGTCTGGTGTTCTCGCCCCGAGATGTGTTCGAACACAGGACCGTTGCAGCGCTCGCCATGGCAGTCACCCCGGCCGGCCCGACCGCGTCGATGCTCGAGGAACTGCCCGGCGACGGCGTCGGCGACGTTCCGCTCACCCCGATACTGCGCTGGCTGGTCGAGCGCGGCCGAACGTATCCGGGTTTCTGCCAATCGGTATCGGTTCCGCTGCCGGACCGACTCCGCGAGGCCGACCTTCTCGCGGCGCTGCAGGCTGTCGTGGATCGGCACGACATGCTGCGGGCGCGCCTGCACGCAGTGCCCGGAGTCGCCGACGACCTGCGCCTCGAGACACGGCCGATCGGATCCGTCTCCGCGTCGTCGATCCTGCGCTGCGTCCGGGTCGATGATCCGACAGGGCCCGAATTCTTTGCGATCGCCGCCGCCGAACATGCCGCCGCGACCGGACGACTGGATCCCGGCAGGGGAGTGATGCTGCAGGCGGTCCGGTTCGACGCCGGATCCGCCTCGCGGTTGTTGCTCGTGGCACACCATGCCGTGATCGACGGTGTCTCCTGGCGCATCCTGCTGGGCGACCTCGCTGCTGCGGCGGCTCGCCTCGAACACGGACTCGCTCCGGATCCCGCACCGACGGGCACCTCGATGCGCCGCTGGGCGCACGGTCTCGTCGAGGTGGCCCGCCGCGGCACGCGCACTCACGAACTGCCGTTCTGGGTGTCGACGCTGTCGGGTCCGGATCCGCTGCTCGGCACCCGAGAGGTGGACCCCGCGGTCGACGTCGGGGCCACCGTCGACACCGTCACCGTCGAGGTACCCGCCCCGACGACCGCCGCGTTGCTGACCGTCCTTCCGGCGTCCTTCCACGGGAACGTGATGGACGGTCTTCTCGCAGCACTGGCCGGAGCCGTCGTCGCGCAGCGCGCCGACCGGGGGATCGACCTCGCCCAGGTGCTGGTCGGGCTGGAAGGGCACGGCCGGGAGGAGCAGGCCGTGCCGGGAGCCGATCTGTCCCGGACGATCGGATGGTTCACCACCGCCTATCCGGTGCGACTGGACCTGACCGGTATCGACGTGGAGGCCGTGGCATGCGGCGGCACTGCAGCGGGGACCGCGATCAAGACCGTCAAGGAACAACTGCGTGCCGTTCCCGACCACGGGATCGGATACGGAATGCTGCGGTACCTCGACGACGAGGGGCGCGCCGCGCTCGAGCCTCTGCCGACGCCCGAACTCACCTTCAACTTCCACGGCCGGAGCACGACGCCGGACGCCGTCACGGACATCGAGTTCGGCGGTGGTCTAGATCCCGCCCAGCCGGTACCGGCGGTGATCTCCGTCAACGCCATGGTCGTCCACACTGCCGACGGTCCGGTGCTGCGCGCGGATCTCGCCTATCCGACCGGGGTCATCGCCCGCCCGGAGGTGTCCGACCTTGCCGAACGGTGGCGCCGCACGCTGAGTGGACTCGCCCGGCACGTCGCGGAGCCGGGAACGGGCGGGCGCACGCCGTCGGATCTGCCACTGGTCCCGATGACCCAGGAACGCCTCGACGAACTCGAGCGCCGCTATCCCGGCTTCGAGGACGTGTGGCCCCTCACCCCCTTGCAGCACGGCTTCCTGTTCCATGCCCTCCGGAACGATTCGATCGACGCGTACACGGTGCAACTGACCCTGCACCTGGGCGGTGTCGTCGATCCGCGACGTCTCCGGCGGGCGGTGGCCGCCATGTCGGCACGGCATCCGAACCTGCGGGTGAACTTCGTCTTCGACGGGGAGTCCCCACCCGTGCAGGTCGTGCAGGCGTCGGTCGAACTGCCGCTGCGGGAGCGGGATCTGACCGATCCGGACCCCGACGCCCGTGCGGCGGAACTGGTCCGTCTGCAGGCGGAGGACCGGACCCAGCGTTTCGACACAGCTGCCGGACCGCTGGTGCGCCTGAGCCTGATCAGGATGGGACCGGACGATCACCGGTTGGTGTTCACCAATCACCACATCCTGCTCGACGGCTGGTCGGCGCCGTTGCTACTGAAGGAACTCCTCGTGCTGTACGGAACCGATGCGGACACCGGTGCTCTCCCGCCGGTACGTCCCTACCGGGACTATGTGCGGTGGCTCGTGCAGCAGGACCCGGCTCCCGCCCGCGATGCCTGGTCGCGGTACCTGGCCGGTCCGGATCGCCCCACGCTGGTCGCTCCGGAGGCGGAGCAGGCCTCCGTGCAGGCCCTGTCCGAGGAGACCGCACGGGCACTCGATCCGGTGGACACCCGGCGCCTGGAAGGCTTCGTCCGGGACCACGGGCTCACCGTCGGCACGGTGGTGCAGGTCGCCTGGGGCATCGTGCTGGCGAAGCTCACCTCGCAGTGCGACGTCGTGTTCGGATCGACCGTCTCCGGGCGGCCCGCAGACGTCGATGGGGTCGAGGAGATGATCGGCCTGTTCGTCAATACGGTTCCCGTGCGGGTCCGGCTCGACCCGTACGAGACGCTCGCCGCGCTCGTCGAGCGAATCCGCGCCGAGCAGACCGCACTGCTCGACCGGCACCATCTCGGCCTCACGGAGATCCAGCAGGTCGCCGGACCTGCTGCCGGATTCGACACCCTGACGGTGTTCGAGTCGTATCCGATCGACCGTGCGGCTCTGTCCGATGCGGTCGACATCGCCGGCATGCAGGTGCGCGATGTGACCGGACACGACGCCGGTCATTATCCGCTGACCCTGATCGCTCACGTCGACGACTCACTGCGGCTGCGATTGAGTTACCGTCCCGACCTGTTCGATCGGGCGGCAGCGGAGACGATACTGTCGCAGGTCGCCCGGGTTCTCGAGGTCGTCGTCGGCCGGCCGCAGGTGCCGCTCGGCCGCCTCCGCCTGTTCGGGGACGAGGTGCCGGTCGTGTCCGCTCCCGGCTCCGCCCGTACGCGGACGTGGAGGGAGATCCTCGACGACTGGATGTCGTGTTCCCCGGAGGCCGTCGCCGTCGTCGACGCGGGCCGGCAGTGGACCTACGCGGAACTGGACGCGCGAGTGGAGCGGCTCACGCAACTGCTCGTCGTCCGCGGAGCGGTACCGGAGACCACCGTCGTCGTGGCGATGCGGCGTTCGTTCCTGCGGGTCGCCGCGATGCTCGCCGTCGTCCGTGCCGGTGCCGTCTACGTACCGGTCGACCCCGACCAGCCCCGTGACCGTGTCACCGCGATGATCCGGACGGTCGCGCCCTTGTGCGTGCTTGTGGACGGCCCGGAACCGGCGGTGCCCGACGAAATGTCCGTCGTGCCCGTTCGGGATGTCGACCTCGACGGTGGGCCGGCAACACCGGTGTCGGATGTTCATCGCCGCGCGCCGGTGCGCGCCGACAACCGTGCGCCGGTACGCGCCGACAACGCCGCGTACGTGATCTTCACGTCCGGATCGACGGGCACGCCGAAGGGGGTGACGGTGACGCATCGCGGTATCGCCGAGCTGGTCGATCGGATCTCGACGATCGCCGACGGCGATTCGCGTGTCGCACAGTCGATGCTGCCGGTGTTCGATGCCTCGCTGCTGGAGACGATCGTTGCGTTCTCGGCCGGGGCGCGGCTCGTCGTCGTGCCGCCCGGTATCGCCGCCGGCGACGACCTCGAGCGTGTCCTCGCAGACGGGGAGATCACGCACCTCTACACCACACCCGCGGTGCTGGCGACGCTGGATCGGGACGCGCTGCCGGCCCTGACCTTCGTGAGTGTCGGCGGTGAGGCGTGCCCGCCGTCCCTGGCGGAGACGTGGGCCCACGGTCGTCACATGGTCAACGGCTACGGTCCGAGCGAAGCGACGGTGATGTCGAACCTGCTCGATCCGCTCGTCCCCGGTGGGAATCTCACCGTCGGGCCGCCGATGCCCGGCTTCGACGAGTACCTCCTGGACTCGTACCTGCAGCCCGTGGCCGGCCGCGCGGTGGGGGAGTTGTACCTCACCGGACCGGGTCTGGCGCGAGGGTATGCCGGACAACCCGGCCTGACCGCGACGCGTTTCGTCGCCGACCCCCTCGGCGTACCGGGACGCCGGATGTACCGCACCGGGGATCTGATGCGCTGGGTGCGTACCGCGGCGGGCCCCGAGCCCGTTTACGTGGGGCGCAGTGATTTCCAGATCCAGCTACGCGGTCTGCGCATCGAACTCGAGGAGGTCGAAGCGGTCCTGCTCCGGCATGGGGCCGTCGCTCAGGCGGTGGTCGTGGTGCGTGACGACGGCAGCGGTGACCGGCTCGTCGGATATGTGGTGCCCACGGGGGTCGTTCCCGTCGAGGCGCCCGAGATCCTGCACTTCGCGGCCACCCGATTGCCGCGGTACATGGTTCCGGCGGTGATCGTCGTGCTGCCCGGACTGCCGGTCACTCCGAGCGGGAAGGTGGACAGGTCGGCGTTGCCGGCGGCCGCGCCCGTCGGGGCCGCCTACCGGGCGCCGCGCACACCGAGCGAAGGGGTCGTCGCCCGCGCGTTCGCCTCCGTCCTCGAACGCGATCGGGTCGGGATCGACGACAACTTCTTCGACCTCGGCGGCAATTCGCTCGCCGCGACTGCCGTGGCGTCGAAGCTGCGCAGCGAGCTGGGCAGGGAGGTTCCGTTGTCCCTGGTCTTCCTCGACCCCACCCCGGCCGGACTCGCGGATCGCCTCGACGAACCGCCGGCGACCGCTGCTCCGACGACCGGGATGTTCGATGTGCTGATTCCTCTGCGCGGGCACGGTCACCGCCCACCGGTGTTCTGTGTGCATCCCGCGATCGGCCTGTCCTGGGTCTATGCGGGACTACTGCGCTACCTGCCGGACCGGCCGGTATACGGGCTGCAACTGCCGTACCTCTCGGGCGGATCCCTCGACGCGACGCCTGCCGAACTGGCGCACCGCTACGTCGAGGAGCTACGGGTCGTGCAACCGGAGGGCCCCTACACCGTGCTCGGCTGGTCCCAGGGCGGGCTGATCGCCCACCACATGGGTGTCGAACTGCGCGCCGCGGGGGAGACCGTCGACCTGGTCGTTCTCGACTACTACCCGCTCGAACGCGAACGGCGTGCCCACGCCCACGCGGAACTGCTGGCGGGGCTGGGCATCGAACTGCCCGGTGCCGAACCGGACGAGGTGACCTCCGATCAGCTGCTCGACGCGGTGAACCGCGGTCTCGGGCACGAGACCGGACTGTCCGCCGCGGACCTGGAACGGATTCTCACGGCCTACGCGCAGGTCCACCGGGCGGCGCCGGCGCTCGACCTCCGACGTTTCGACGGCGACCTGCTGTTCGTCGCCGCGGCGCGATCGCTCGGCACAGGCGACGGTGCGTCACCGGCCCTGTGGCGCCCGTGGGTGTCCGGCACGATCACCGATCACACGATCGATTGCGATCACCTGGAGATGATGACCCCGGCCGTGCTCGCGGTCCTCGGCCCGATCCTGGCCGGCTATCTCGCCGCCGGGTCCTGATGCGGATCGACGACGGCGTCGAGCGCCGAGCCGGCGGGTTCGGGGAGCCGGGCCTCGAGCAGCAGTCCGGCGAGACCGAGCGCGATGCACACCCCGGTGATCACCATCAACCGCGGATCGGTCTGACCGGTCAGGGCATCGCCGAGGAGCACGACGGCCACGGTGCCCGGCAGGATGCCCACGATCGTCGCGAGCGTGTAGGGGACGAGACGGACCGCCGAGACCGCGCAGCAGCAGTTCACGACGAAGAACGGGGCGGCGGCGATCAACCGCAACGAGCCGACCGCGAGCCATCCGCGGCGTGCCAGGCGCAGATCGATCGCTTTCGCCGCCGGGTGCGTGAGACGTGATTCCACGGCCTTGCGTCCGACGGCCCGCACGAGCAGGAACGCGAGGACGGCACTGACCGTGGAGGCGGCGACCGTCACGCCGATGCCGACGGCACTGCCGAACAGCACGCCGGCGCTGAGCGTGAACACCGTGCGCGGAATCGGGGCGATCGTGGCCAGGGCGTGGACGGCGAAGAACACCAGGACCAGTGCCGGACCGTGCACCGATTCGGACCATTCCCGGATCTGAGCGATCGTCGGATGCGGCACCACGAGAGCTACGACGACGAGCGCCGCCACCAGGCCCAGGATGCCGAGCACTCTGCGGTCTGCGGCAAGCCTCGTCACGAGCGTCCACACTACCGGCCGAGCAGTGACTGCTTCCCCGCGAGCACAGTGAGGAAGACGGCACGATACCGTTCCGATCGAGGACGTCGTTATCGAACGCTAGAAAAACTGTGGTGATCCCCACAACGACCGCACGGTGTGTGGGGATAGCATCACACCGAAGGCAACCTACCCTTTTCGAGGTTGTCCACCTCCGGCCGACAACGCCGTCCGTACAAAGCCTGCAAACCCGCAGTAGGAGGAATCGCCCGTGTCATTAGCTGCAGAAGCCGAGGATGCCGCGCGCGCATATGCGCAGTGGCAGGACGCGGTGGCGGGGGTGCTGGCCAAGTCCCGACGCGTCGACCCGGCCGAACTCGGACCCGAGCCGCAGCGTCTGCTCGAGACCACGACCTACGACGACGTCACCGTCGCGCCGCTGTACGGCGTGCGCGACGAGCGCGACGAAGCGCCGCTGCCCGGTGAGTTCCCGTTCGTCCGCGGCGGCTCGTCCACGCGCGACGTCAACACCGGCTGGCTCGTCGACGTCCGGTTCACCGGCACCGACGCGGCCTCGGTCAACGAGCGCATCCTCGACGCCCTGAACAACGGTGTCAGCTCGGTGTGGCTCGGTCTCGGCGCCGGCGCGGTCCCCGTGGACGCGCTCGACACCGCGCTGAGCGGTGTGCTCCTCGACCTCGCGCCGGTCCGTCTCGACGCCGGTGCCGACGTGGTCGCAGCGACCACCGCCGTGTACTCCGTGCTCGACAACCGCACCGACATCGAGGACCGCGCCGTCGTGCGCATCTTCCTCGGTGCAGCGCCGCTCACCAGCGCGTTCTCCGAGCGTCCCGACGTGTCTCTCGACGAGGCCATCGAGCTGGCACGGGCCGCCGCCGACCGCACCGAAGGGGTGCGTGCCCTCACCGTGGACGGCACCGCCTTCCACAACGCCGGTTCGTCCGACGCCGAGGAACTCGGTGCCGCGATCGCCGCCGGCCTCGATTACGTGCGAGCACTCGTCGACGCCGGGGTTCCCGTCGCGGACGCGCTCGGTCAGCTCGAGTTCCGTCTCGCCGCGACCGACGACCAGTTCCAGACCATCGCGAAGTTCCGCGCGGGTCGTCAGGTGTGGGCGCGCGTCGCCCAGGTCGCCGGTGCCCCCGAGGCCGGCAACGCTCCGCAGCACGCCGTGACCTCCGCGGCGATGATGGCCCAGCGCGATCCGTGGGTGAACATGCTGCGCACGACCCTCGCTGCGTTCGGCGCGGGTGTCGGTGGCGCCGACGCCGTCACGGTCCTGCCGTTCGACTCCGCGCTGCCGGCCGGTGTGCTCGAGGTGTCCGAGGCGTTCTCCGCCCGGATCGCCCGCAACACCCAGCTGCTGCTGCTCGAGGAGTCCAACCTCGGTCGTGTCCTCGATCCCGCCGCCGGTTCCTGGTACGTCGAGGAACTGACCGCGCAGATCGCGGAGAAGGCGTGGGGCTTCTTCCAGGAGATCGAGGCGGCCGGTGGCTACCGCGCCGCTCTCGAGTCGGGGCTGATCGCCGAGCGTGTCGCGCAGACGCGTGCCCGCCGCGAGTCCGACATCGCGCACCGCAAGTTCTCGGTGACCGGTGTCAACGAGTTCCCGAACCTGGCCGAGAAGCCGCTGCCGGTCGGTGTCGCCGAGGCCGGCGCGTCCGCCGCGCGGTATGCCGCACCGTTCGAGGCGCTGCGCGACCGCTCCGACACCTACCTGGCCTCGCACGGTGCCCGCCCGCGGGTGCTGCTCGCCCCGCTCGGGCCGATCGCCGAACACAACGTGCGTGCGACCTTCGCGGCGAATCTGCTCGCCGCCGGTGGAATCGAAGCGGTCAATCCCGGACCGCTCGATCTCGACGCCGACCTGTCGTCCCTGGTGGGAGACACCGGAACGTCCGTCGCCGTGCTGTGCGGCACCGACACCCGCTACGGCGAGCAGGCCGGTACGGCCACCGCTGCGCTGCGTGCGGCGGGGATCACGACGGTGCTGCTGGCCGGACCCGAGAAGGCCGTGAAGGACGCGCAGGGCGACGATCGTCCGGACGGCTTCCTCACCGCGCGCATCGACGCCGTCGCCGCCCTCACCGACCTGCTGAACACTTTGGGAGCGTAAGTGAGCATCGAACACGAAATCGGCAGCTTCGCCGACGTCCCGTTGACGGACCCGGCCGTGCCGGCGCCCACCGCTCCCACCGCGGAGCAGGCCGCCGCGCTCATCGAGTCCGTCGCCGAGGCGAACAACTACGGCACCGAGGACGTCGTGTGGTCGACGCCCGAGGGAATCGACGTCAAGCCGGTCTACACCAAGGCCGACCGCGACGCCGTCGTCGCCGAGGGTTACCCGCTCGGCAGCTACCCGGGTATCGCCCCGTTCGTGCGTGGGCCGTACCCGACGATGTACGTGAACCAGCCGTGGACCATCCGGCAGTACGCCGGCTTCTCCACCGCCGCCGAGTCCAACGCCTTCTACCGGCGCAACCTCGCCGCCGGTCAGAAGGGTCTGTCGGTGGCCTTCGACCTGGCCACGCACCGCGGCTACGACTCCGATCACCCGCGCGTGCAGGGTGACGTCGGTATGGCCGGTGTGGCGATCGACTCGATCCTCGACATGCGTCAGCTGTTCGACGGCATCGATCTGTCGCAGGTGTCGGTGTCGATGACCATGAACGGCGCGGTGCTGCCGATCCTGGCGCTGTACGTCGTGGCGGCGGAGGAGCAGGGCGTCAAGCCCGAGCAGCTGGCCGGAACCATTCAGAACGACATTCTGAAGGAGTTCATGGTCCGCAACACCTACATCTACCCGCCGAAGCCGTCGATGCGGATCATCTCCGACATCTTCGCGTACACCTCGGCGAAGATGCCGCGCTTCAACTCGATCTCGATCTCCGGCTACCACATCCAGGAAGCCGGTGCGACGGCCGACCTCGAGCTCGCCTACACCCTCGCCGACGGCATGGAGTACATCCGCGCCGGACTCGACGCGGGCATGGACGTCGACAAGTTCGCGCCGCGCCTGTCGTTCTTCTGGGCGATCGGCATGAACTTCTTCATGGAGGTCGCGAAGCTTCGCGCAGGTCGCCTGCTGTGGAGCGAGCTCGTCGAGAAGTTCGGGGCGAAGAACCCGAAGTCGAAGTCGCTGCGTACCCACTCGCAGACCTCCGGCTGGTCGCTCACCGCGCAGGACGTCTTCAACAACGTCGCGCGTACGTGCGTCGAGGCGATGGCCGCGACGCAGGGCCACACCCAGTCGCTGCACACCAACGCGCTCGACGAGGCGCTGGCGCTGCCCACCGATTTCTCGGCGCGCATCGCCCGCAACACCCAGCTGCTGCTGCAGCAGGAGTCGGGCACCACGCGGCCCATCGACCCGTGGGGCGGCTCGCACTACGTCGAGTGGCTCACCCACGAGCTCGCCAACAAGGCCCGCGCCCACATCGCCGAGGTCGAGGCCGCCGGCGGTATGGCGCAGGCCATCTCGGAGGGCATCCCGAAGCTGCGTATCGAGGAGGCGGCCGCCCGCACCCAGGCGCGCATCGATTCGGGTCGCCAGCCGGTCATCGGCGTCAACAAGTACCAGGTGACCGAGGACCACGAGATCGAGGTCCTCAAGGTCGAGAACTCGCGTGTGCGGGCCGAGCAGCTGGCCAAGCTCGAGCAGCTGCGCGCCGACCGTGACGAGGAGGCCACCCGCGCCGCCCTCGACGCACTCACCCGCGCCGCCGGTGCGCAGAGCCAGGGTCTCGACAACAACCTGCTCGCGCTGGCCATCGACGCGGCCCGGGCGAAGGCCACCGTCGGTGAGATCTCGGACGCGCTGGAGAAGGTCTACGGCCGCCACCAAGCCGAGATCCGTACGATCAGCGGCGTGTACCGCGACGAGGCCGGTAAGGCCACCAACATCACCGCCGCGACCGAGCTGGTCGAGAAGTTCGCCGAGGAGGAGGGCCGTCGCCCCCGCATCCTCGTCGCGAAGATGGGCCAGGACGGTCACGACCGAGGCCAGAAGGTGATCGCCACGGCCTTCGCCGACCTCGGATTCGACGTCGACGTGGGACCGCTGTTCCAGACCCCCGAAGAGGTCGCCCAGCAGGCGGCCGACAACGACGTGCACGTCATCGGCGTGTCGTCGTTGGCTGCGGGTCACCTGACGTTGGTTCCTGCCCTCAAGCAGGCACTGGCCGAGGTGGGCCGCGAGGACATCATGATCGTCGTCGGTGGTGTCATCCCGCCGGGTGACTTCGACGAGCTCTACGCGGCGGGTGCGGCGGCGATCTTCCCGCCCGGCACCGTGATCGCGGATGCGGCGACCGGTCTGCTGACCAAGCTCGCCGCGCAGCTCGGCCACCACCTCGGAGGCTGACGTCGGCATGAGCGACACCTCGGTCGGCGCCGCGCAGACCCGCCGACGGCAGATCGACGTCGACGCCCTCGCCGAGGCCGTGCTCGCCAACGAGCGGGCCGGCCTCGCGCGGGCGATAACGCTGATCGAGTCGACCCGCGACGACCATCGGGAGCAGGCGCAGCAGTTGCTGTTGCGCTTGCTCCCGAAGGCGGGCAACGCGATTCGTGTCGGTATCACGGGTGTGCCCGGTGTCGGCAAGTCGACCTTCATCGACGCGCTCGGCATGTATCTGCTCGAGCAGGGGCATCGGGTCGCGGTGCTGGCCGTCGACCCGTCGTCCACCCGCACGGGTGGGTCGATCCTCGGCGACAAGACGCGGATGGCGCGTCTCGCGGTACAGCGGGACGCCTACATCCGCCCGTCGCCCTCGGCCGGCACGCTCGGCGGGGTCGCGAAGGCCACCCGCGAGACCATGGTGCTGCTCGAGGCCGCCGGATTCGACGTGATCCTCGTCGAGACCGTCGGTGTCGGGCAGTCCGAGGTGACCGTGGCCAACATGGTCGACACCTTCTGCTTCCTGACCCTGGCCCGCACCGGCGACCAGCTGCAGGGCATCAAGAAGGGCGTGCTCGAACTCGCCGATCTGGTGGCGGTCAACAAGGCCGACGGAGAGTTCGAACGCGACGCGCGGGTCGCCGCCCGCGAACTCGCCGGCGCGATGCGCATGGTGCATCCGCACGACGCGATCTGGAAGCCGCCGGTGATCACCATGAGCGGCATGACCGGCAACGGTCTGGACACCTTCTGGAACACCGTGCTCGAGCACAAGAAGGTGCTCACCGAGGCGGGTCTGTTCGACGAGAACCGGCGCCGCCAGCAGGTGGACTGGACGTGGACGATGGTGCACGACCAGCTGTTGCGTCGTCTCGAGACCTCCCCGCGTGTGCGGGCGATCCGCAAGGACGTCGAGGCCGGGGTGCGCGACGGTTCGCTGACCGCCGCGCTCGCCGCGCAACGTCTGCTCGACGCCTTCGACGGGGTGAACGACCCCGGAACGTCCGGCGAGGATTCCTGATCCATGAGCCGCCGCACGATCGCCGTCACCGTTCTCGGTGCGTTCGCGATCGTCGCGGCGGCTCATCTCGTCTTTCAGGTTCTCGCGCCCGATTCGGCGTTCACCGACGTCTCGCAGTGGTTCCTCATGCCGCTGCTCGCGCTCGGACTCGTTCTCGTCACGTCCGCACCGCGCGACCGGCTGGTCGTGGGCACGCTTGTGGCACTGGGATTCTCGTGGCTGGGGGACACCGCACCCGACCTCGTCGACGGGGATGCCTCGTTCCTGGTGCTGGTGGGTTTCTTCCTGTGCGCCCAGCTCACCTACATCGTCGCGTTCCGGCCGTACCGGAGGTCGAGCGTGGTGCGAACCCGCCCGTGGGTGGTCGGTCTCTACGCTCTCGCGGTGATCGCCATGGTCGCCGTGTGCGCTTCGGCGGCAGGGATTCTCGTCGTTCCGATGGCGATCTACGCGTCGTGTCTCGCGGCGATGGCGGTGCTCGCCACCGGCGTGAACCGGACGGCGGCGGTCGGCGCGATGCTGTTCGTCGTCTCCGATGCGCTCATCGCCGTCCGTGCCTTCGTCGACGCGGATCTGCCTGCCATGGGGCTGTGGATCATGGCCACCTACATCGCGGCCCAGGCCCTGATCGTGCGCGGTGTGCTCACCGCGCACGATCGGAGCGGGCGGGCCTACAGGTCGAGCAGTTCCTTGGCGACGGTCACCGATGTCGCGGCGTCGAGCGACGGATAGTCGCCCCACTGCCCGCCGGTGATGGACACCTCCACGTCGGGCAGCTGGATCTGGGTGACGGAGACGGCGGCGACCGAAACGGCCTCTCCCATGGTGTAGGCGACGCCGCCGGCGGCCTCGATGTCGGCGTCGGGAAGCAGTTCGAGACCGCCGGTTTCGAGGTCGCTCGCCGACGGAACGTTTCCGGATCCCGGCGCCAGCACGATCTCCACCGACCGGATCTCGTCGAGGTTCGTCGCGGTCTCCGGGGTCTCCCACGCGCAGTAGACGCTGTACTCGTCCACCCCGCTCGACGAACGCAGGCTCAGTCCTTCGATGTAGGGGGCGACGGCGGGCGCGACATCGTCGCACGAGTCGAAGCGGGCGAGGATGTCGCTGCCGAGGCCGGTCGGTTCGCCGAGGGCGTCGGCGTCGAAGGTGGTGGTGTCGAAGGCCGCGGAGTCGGCGTCCGAGGCGGTGGTGGAGGACGAGGCGTCGTCGCCGGAGGAGCACGCTCCGAGGAGCAGGGCGCCGGCGAGGGCCGCGGATGCGGCCGCGTATCGGGTCGGATTCACACGGCGCATCGTAGCGTCCGTACGAGTTGTATGTGATCTTGGTTCCGCCCGGGCGGTCGAGGGCCGCGACACCGCGCGTTACAGCCCGAGAAGTTGCTTGGCGACCGCCACGCCGCCCGCCGGATCGAGGACCGTCGCGGCGTCGCGGCCGCCGACGGTGATCGACACGGAGGCCTGGGGGAGTTCGACGCCGGTCGCGGTGAAAGCGGTGCCGGCCATATTGATCGGCATGCTGTGCGCGAAACCGCCGGCCGCTTCGATGGCGGAATCGGGAAGCACCACCAGGCCGGTCTTCGCCGCGGTGGCGGACGTGACGGTCTCGGGTTCGACGACGACCTCGACGGAACGGAGTCCGGAGGGCGGCTCACCGGCTGCGGCCTCCCACACGCAGTTCACGCGCTGGGAGCTCACGATGCCGCCGGGAGCGGGCGTCAGCCCGTCGATGTAGCGCTCGAGGGTCGCGCCGATGGCCTCGCAGCTGGGGAAGTTCTGCGCGATCTTCACCAGATACGGCGATTCGGCGGAGGCGGAGGTCGGGGAGTTGATGTCGGCTGCGTTGCGGATGCCGACCGTGGAATCGTCCGAGGAACAGGCCGTCAGGGCCACGCCGGCGGTGAGAAAGACGAAGGCACCAGTATGTATTCGCTTTTGTCGCACGCGGGCATAATAGCGATTATCGAGCGCCGTCGGGGAAGCGTGGTGACGGGGTGGAATCGAGGCGAGTTTCGTTGTGTCCGGGCACCTCCCGACGCTCCGGACGGGCACCTGCGAGAGGCGCCGCGTCGGCGCCTTCGAGCAGCGCCACCGGCGTCGGCTGCGCCAGCGGTTCGAGCGAACCGCTCTTCTCCGCCGGGGTGAGGCGCGAACGCTTCCAGGACACGATCAGCAGGGTGAGCCAGGCGGCGACGATGGCGAGGTAGAGCACCGCCAGTGCCGTCCCGGAGAGATCGAAGGTCTTGGCGAGCTTGTGCGCGTTGGTCAGCACGATGACACCGCCGACACCGGTACCGAGCAGGGTCGCGGGGACCCGGCTGACCAGCCACGCCGCGACGGGCGCCGCGAGAGCACCGCCGAGGGCGAGACCGGCGACGATGACCAGATTGCCGAGCGAGTCGTGGCCGAGCCCGAACAGGAAACCGATGCTCGCCGCGACCGCGACGAGGAACTCCGAGGCGCTCACCGATCCGATCACGGTGCGCGGCGCCGTCTTTCCGCGGGAGAGCAGAGTGCTGGTGGTGATCGGTCCCCATCCGCCACCGCCGCTCGCATCGATGAACCCACCGAAGAATCCGAGCGGGGACAGGAATTTCGCGGTGTGCGGGGAGGTGCGGGCATGCGCGACCGCAGGAGGCCGCACCGAGAAGCGCAACGCGACGTACACGCCGATGGCCAGCAGGATCCCGGCGGTCACCGGTTCGGCGGCCTCGGTCGACAGCCCCGACAGCACGGTCGCGCCGAGGAAGGCGCCGATGGCACCGGGCACGCCGAGCCGCAGCACGACCTTCCAGTCGATATTGCGGAAACGCCAGTGCGAAGCACCCGAGACGAGGGTGGTTCCCACCTCGGCGAGGTGCACCGCGGCGCTCGCGTGCGCCGGACCGACACCGCTGAACAGCAGCAGGGTGGTCGCGGTGACACCGAAGGCCATGCCGAGTGCGCCGTCGACGAGCTGTGCGCCGACACCGACGAGCGTGAAGATGAGCAGATTGAACATGCGTTGGCTCCGAAAGCTGGAAGAACCCGAAAAGCTGGACGAGCGCCGAAGCGCTCAGCAACACTCCCGGGTGCAACACAGACAATCGAAGCAGGCGCCGCGACGGGTCGGCCAGAACGGCATGAGCGCGAGGCGAGCGGCCGGAGCCATCTCGGTACTCGTCGCAGCCATGGTCACGTCCTCAGGTCTCGTTCCGCGCGCGGATCGTTCGGTCCGGTCGAGCATAGCCCGTTCCCGCGGCGGAGCCACACTCGGCGGGCCCGGCGCGCCCCGGTCGGCGCGCCGGACGCGAGGTCAGCCGAGGCGGCGGGCGGAGATCTCGAAACCGGCCGCGCGGAGCCGTTCGCTGAGCACGTCCCCGAACGCCACCGCAGGGGTGAGGACACCGCCACCGGCGTGCAGGGCCGCGCCGCCGAGGGCGAGCGAGAGGGCGGACTCGGCGAGCATCACGGCCGTGGCCTTGTAACCCGGGTCGCCCTGCGCGGAGAACCGCGCGGTGTAGCGGGCGCCCGACTCGGTCGAGGCGTACAGGTCCACCGTGAAGTGACCGTTCTCGCGGGTCTTCTCCGACGGTCCCTCGCCGGGGGCGGGCAGGAGCTTGTCGAGGACGAACCGCGTGGGCGGGAACGACAGGCCGGCGGCGAGGGCGCCCGTCCCGAGTCCGACGAGCCCCGCGAGGACGGGGGAGAACGGCGAGGAGCCGACGCTCATCACTTCCCGGTAGCGGAAGCGGCGTCCGTAGGCCCAGTCGCGCAGCGCGTTGCTGCGTCGCACGATGCGGGTGTTGTAGGAGGCCATCACGAACGGGGCGAGCCGGCCCGAGACCTCCGGCGCGACGGACTTGCCGTCGACGAACGCGAAGTCGTTCTGGCGACCGAGATCGGGTTCCCGAGCCGGGGCGGGGGACAGCGAGTACGGGCGCGCGGCGATCTTCCGGGCGGTGGAATCCTTGCGGATCGCGTCGAGTTGTTGCCGGAGCGAATCGATGGTGCCGCCGCTCACGCCGCCGCGGAAGGATCGGAGCACGAAGGTCGTGTCGGTGAGCGGCAGGTTGCCGTCGGCCTCCGCAGCGCGGTAGAGCGCGTGGACGCCGAGATCGGACGGGACCGAGTCGAATCCACACGAGTGGACGATGCGGGCGCCGGTGCGCCGGGCCACGTCGTCGAAGCGGTCGATGCTCTCGCGGTGGAAGAGCACCTCGCCGGTGAGATCGACGTAGTCGGTGCCGGCCTCGGCGCACGCCTGCACGAGTGGCAGTCCGTACGCGGCGTAGGGACCGACCGTCGTGATCACGACGCGGGTGGATTCGGCGAGCGCGGCCAGCGAGGCGGGATCGTCGGCGTTCGCCTCGATCAGCCGCCAGTCGGTTCCGAGGTCGGCGGCGAGCTTCTCGAGTTTGGTGCGTGAACGTCCTGCGAGTCCGACGGCGACGCCGTCGGGGAGGTTCTCGGCGAGATAGGCGGCGGTGAGGCGCCCGACGAAGCCGGTGGCGCCATAGACGACGATGTCGAGATCCCGGGAGACAGTCATGCCCCCACCCTACTCAGGAGTAAGTCTCGGGGGCGACCTTCGTCACACGGACGCGGCGCCACAGCACCACCCACGAGACCAGCACGGCGAGGGCGGCGAGGACGCGGACCGCACCGAGTGCGGACTCCGGGTAGATCACTCCGGTGAGGTAGTGGTCGATGAATCCGCTCGGCGGCAGACCCTCCTGACCGGCCTCGTGGCGTGCCCAGTTCTCCACCGCGGTCAGTGGGCAGTCGAACCCCACGGCCACCGAGGCCGCTCCCCACACCACCGCGGCGACGTGAGCGACGATCGTGCGGGGCCACCGCCACGCGAGGAAACCACCGAACGCGACGTAGAGCACGAACAGCAGATGCACGAAGGCCGTGAGGTCGGCGACCACCCGGAACGCCATGTGCCCAGGGTAGAACGAACGGCCGCGGAACGGACAGGGTTGCCGGAGGGCAGGCGGCGTCTCAGCCGGCCTTGATGACGAGCACCGGTACCGACGACTCGGTGATCAGCCGCTGTACCGCTCGCTCGACGAGGAACTTGCCGGTCGCGGTGCGCCCGCGGCTGCCGATGACCACGCGTTCGGCGCCGCTGCGCGCGAGCAGTTCGACGGTCGTGCCGACCGGATCGCCGTCGTGGACGGCAGAGAGCAACTCCCAGCCGTCGGTGCCGGCCACCTGGCTCACCTGTGCCCGCACGCCCTCCACCTCGTCGGGCTCGTCGAGCGGGTGGAGCACCACCAGCGACTGCTGCCGGTCGGCGGCCTCCCGCACCGCGGCCTGCAGAGCGACCCGGCCTTCGGGGGTATCGGCGTGAACGACAGCGACAGTCATGACTCTCCTCGTGCGGGCCTGCGGGGACGTCCTCCATTATCGCCGTGACCGGGAGGGCGGGCCACGATCGACGGTGTGGAACCGGTCTCCCCGGACCACGGCGCCCCCGGACCACGGCGCCCCCGGACCACGGCCACCCGGATCACGGCGTCCGGATCACCAGGGTGCCGGGCGGAAGTCCTTGAGGAAGCATCCGTACACGTCCGTGCCGGCCTCGCCCTGGACGATCGGGTCGTAGACGCGGGCGGCGCCGTCCACGAGATCGAGCGGGGCGTGGAATCCCTCCTCGGCCAGCCGCATCTTGGTGTGGTGCGGCCGTTCGTCGGTGATCCACCCGGTGTCGACGGCGGTCATGAGGATACCGTCGGTGAGCATCTCCTCGGCGCTGGTGCGGGTGAGCATGTTCAACGCGGCCTTGGCCATATTGGTGTGCGGATGCCCGGCGCCCTTGTAGCGGCGGCCTCCGAACTGCCCTTCCATCGCCGAGACGTTCACGACGTATTTGCGGCGGGCCGGGGACGCGGCGAGCGCGGGACGCAGGCGGTTGACGAGGATGAACGGCGCCACCGAGTTGCACAGCTGCACCTCGAGCAGTTCCAGCGGCTCGACCTCGCCGACGGTCTGCACCCAGCTGTTGGTGTGCACGAGATCCGGCAGCAGGCCGCCGGCGTCGACGGCGACCCCGGCGGCGACGCGCTCGGGTGTCGCCGACCCGGCCACCAGTGCCAGGGAGGTCAGCGAGTGTGCCGACAGTTCGGCCGGCAGCGATCCGGCGAGGGCGGCGGGGTGAGCGTCCGAGGGCTTGCCGAAGGTCAGGACCTCGGGGCGCGGACCGGCGGGCAACGGATCGGCTTCCGCCTCGGCCAGCGCCGAGTAGGCGCCGGGGGAGCGGCGCACCGTCTGCGCGGCGTTGTTGATGAGGATGTCCAGCGGACCCTGCGCGGCGACGTCGTCGGCGAGGGCGACCACCTGGGCGGGGTCACGCAGGTCGATGCCGACGATGCGCAGCCGGTGCAACCAGTCGCCGCTGTCCTCCATGGCGCTGAAGCGGCGGATCGCGTCGTTGGGGAACCGCGTGGTGACGGTGGTGTGCGCGCCGTCGCGCAGCAACCGCAGCGCGATGTACATGCCGATCTTGGCGCGACCACCGGTGAGCAGGGCGCGACGGCCCCGCAGGTCGGTGCGCGCATCGCGCTTGGCGTGGTTCTCCTCGGCGCAGGTCGGGCACAACTGGTGGTAGAAGGCGTCCACCTGCGTGTACTTGTCCTTGCAGATGTAGCAGTGCCGCGGCCTCAGCAGCGTTCCCGCGCTCGCACCGCGGGTCGCCGAGGCCAGCGGGAGTCCGGCGGTCTCGTCGTCGATGCGGGTGGGGGAGGCGGTGGCGGTCGCGGACAACACCTGACGATCGGCGTCGACGCGCTGCTTGCGGGCCTCGTTGCGGCGCAACCGCTTGAACTTCTTGAACATGTGCCCCACGGCGCGCTGCACGGTGATCGCGTCGGGATGTTCGGCGTCGAGACCCGCGGCCTGGTCGAGCACCCGCAAACAGGTGGCCAGATCGTCGGGGTCGATGCGGGTGAAGCCGTCGGTGGCGGGCTCGGCGGTGGTGTCGCTGTGGGGGTTCATCTGCCTTTTTCCGTGTGCTGCTGTGGTCCCGATCGTATCGGGCAGGATGATCGTGTCCGAATCACCACGGAAGTACCGGAGGAACGATGAGCCCGAGCTCACCCCTGTCCAAGAAGAAGTTCGCCGAACTGAGCCGCCCCCAGCAGGTTCTGGTGGTCCTGCTCGCAGCGGTGCAGTTGTCGCTCGCCGTCGCGGCGTGGGCCGATCTGGCGAGGCGACCGGCCGACAAGGTCAACGGCAGCAAGCTGCGCTGGGCGCTGACCATCGCGGTGAACTTCTTCGGCCCGATCCGTTACTTCCGCAAGGGCCGCCGGGACTGAGCGGTCCGCTCGCGCCGACCCCCGGACGAACCGAAGGCCCCGAACCGATATCGGTTCGGGGCCTTCGGGTTTCGGTGTGTCCGAGGGGGGACTTGAACCCCCACGTCCGTTAATAGGACACTAGCACCTCAAGCTAGCGCGTCTGCCATTCCGCCACTCGGACCGACGCCCACACGGGGCATGTCGGTAGAACCCGCTCCCGCGGGCGCTGAAGAAACAGTAGCGCATGGGGCGCCCGATCCCCAAAACGGCACTTCAGGCGCGCTCGTGACGTTCGGCGGGTCGGGCCTCACCCGGATCCGCTCGCTTCTTCGTCATCCGCTGCAGCAATTGCCGCAGCGGATGACGAAAGTGGTAGCGGCTGTCGCCGGTTCGATCTTCTTCCGACAACGACGAAGGCCCCGAACATGATGTTCGGGGCCTTCGTCGTCTGTCTCGACTCAGAGTGTCCGAGGGGGGACTTGAACCCCCACGTCCGTTAATAGGACACTAGCACCTCAAGCTAGCGCGTCTGCCATTCCGCCACTCGGACCTGATGCTCACGCCCACTCGTCGTGGGCGCTGTGAAAGAGTAACCCACCGCGCCCACGGTCCCAAATCGCCACCTCCACCTGCGGTGATCCGAACTGTCGTGATGGCGGACCGGCGGTGGTAGACATACGGCCATGGCCATTGACACGCGCGCCCACCAGCCGTCCCGGGCGGAAGAGGAGGTCGTCGACCTCGTCTCCCGCCTCATCCGGTTCGACACCTCGAACACCGGCGAACCAACCACCACCCGCGGCGAACGCGAGTGCGCCGAATGGGTGGCCTCCGTGCTCGAAGAGGTC
This sequence comes from Rhodococcus sp. PD04, assembly GCF_035918275.1. NCBI lineage: Bacteria > Bacillati > Actinomycetota > Actinomycetes > Mycobacteriales > Nocardiaceae > Rhodococcus > Rhodococcus sp. PD04. Next base: position 2,509,118 of record NZ_CP142143.1, read on the forward strand.
GGCTACGAGACGACCTACGTCGAATCCGGAGCGCCGGGCCGCGGCAACGTCTTCGCGCGTCTGCCCGGCTCCGACCCGAGCCGCGGTGCCCTCATGCTCCACGGCCACCTCGACGTCGTGCCGGCCGAAGCCGCGGACTGGAGCGTGCACCCGTTCTCCGGGGCCGTCGAGAACGGCTACGTGTGGGGGCGCGGCGCGGTCGACATGAAGGACATGGTCGGCATGATGATCGCCGTCGCCCGCTACTTCAAGGTCGAGGACATCGTGCCCCCGCGCGATCTGGTGTTCGCGTTCGTCGCCGACGAGGAGGCCGGAGGCAAGTTCGGTTCGCAGTGGCTGGTCGAACACCGGCCCGAGCTGTTCGAGGGCGTCACCGAGGCCGTGGGGGAGGTCGGCGGGTTCTCTCTGACCGTGCCGCGCCCCGACGGCACCGAACGTCGCCTGTACATGGTCGAGACGGCGGAGAAGGGCATGCGCTGGATGCGCCTGACCGCCACGGGCGTCGCCGGGCACGGCTCGTTCCTGCACGAGGACAACGCCGTCACCGTCCTCTCCCGCGCGGTGGCACGGCTCGGCTCCCACACCTTCCCGCTGGTCGTCAACGATTCCGTCGCGGAGTTCCTCTCCGTCGTGAGCGAGGAGACCGGCCTGGACTTCGACCCGGCCTCACCCGATCTCGAGGGGACGCTCGCCAAACTCGGGTCGATCGCCCGCATCGTGGGCGCGACCCTGCGCGACACCGCGAACCCTACGATGCTCGACGCCGGGTACAAGGCCAACGTCATCCCGCGCACCGCGCATGCCGTCGTCGACTGCCGCATCCTGCCGGGCCGGCTCGCCGAGTTCGAACGCACCGTCGACGAGCTGATCGGCCCGAACGTCACCCGCGAGTGGATCACCGGACTCGAGCCGTACGAGACCACCTTCGACGGCGACCTCGTCGACGCGATGAATGCCGCGATCCTCGCGCACGACCCGATCGGCCGGACCGTGCCGTACATGCTCTCGGCCGGCACCGACGCCAAGGCGTTCGCCAAGCTCGGCATCCGCTGCTTCGGTTTCGCGCCGCTGCAGTTGCCGCCCGACCTGGACTTCGCCGCGCTGTTCCACGGGGTCGACGAGCGTGTCCCCGTCGACGCACTGCGCTTCGGCACGCGGGTCATGGAACACTTCCTCATGCACGCCTAGAACACTCGAAACGTCACGAAAGGACCGGAATGGCTTTCGATTACGACCCGTACAAGTTCCTGCCCGAGCTGCCCACCTTCGAGGTGACCAGTGCGGACTTCGCCGAGGGCGAGGAATGGAAACTCCCGCAGGCCAGCGGTGCGTTCGGGATCCCCGGGGGCGGCGACGTCTCCCCGCAGCTGTCCTGGTCGGGTTTCCCTGCCGAGACGAAGAGCTTCGTCGTCACGGTGTTCGATCCGGACGCTCCGACGGCGTCGGGTTTCTGGCACTGGGCCGTCGCGAACATCCCGGCCTCGGTCACGGAACTGCCGGCGGGCGCGGGTAGCGCCGACTCGGACGCTCTTCCGGAGCAGGCCGTGACGCTGCGCCACGACGGCGGCGCCCACGGGTTCATCGGTGCCGCTCCGCCGGCCGGACACGGCTACCACCGCTACATCGTGGCGGTGCACGCACTCGACGTCGAGGTGCTCGAGGGTGTCACGCCCGAATCGAGCCCGGCCTTCCTCGGTTTCAACGTCTTCGGGCACGCCATCGCCCGCGGTCTGCTGACCGGCACCTACGAGGTGCGCTGACGGATCGTGACGGACGGGGCCCGGGTCGCATTCGACCCGGGCCCCGTCCGTTGCAGATCAGACCTGTGCCGTGGCGCCGACCGCGTCGGCGATGGAGCGGTAGCCGTGTGCGCGCAGCTTGCGGGCGATGCCCTTGTTGATGCGCCGCGCCCAGAACGGACCGCCGTAGATGAACCCGGTGTAGCCCTGGACCAGCGACGCGCCGGCGAGGATGCGCTCGAACGCCTGCTCCGGCGTCTCGATGCCACCCACCGAGACCAGGGTGAGTCGATCGCCGACCCGCGCGCGCAGTCGGCGCAGCACCCCGAGGGATCGCTCGGCGACCGGGGCGCCCGACAGGCCGCCCGCGCCGATCTCCTCGATGCGGCTCTGCGGGGTGTTCAACCGGTCGCGGCGGATGGTGGTGTTGGTGGCGACGATGCCGGCGAGGCCGAGTTCGAGCGCCAGGTCGGCCACCGCGTCGACGTCCTCGTCGGACAGATCCGGGGCGATCTTCACAAGCACGGGCACGGTGACGGTGTCCAGCACCGCGGCGAGGATCGGGCGCAGCGACTCGACGGCCTGCAGATCCCGCAGGCCCGGGGTGTTGGGGGAGGAGACGTTGACGACCACGAAATCGGCGAGCGGGCCGAGGAGGCGCGCGCTCTCGGTGTAGTCCTCGGCGGCCTGCTCGGCCGGCACGACCTTCGTCTTGCCGATGTTGGCGCCGATGGGAACGGTGCGGCGGCGCTGCCGGAGCCGGTTGGCGGCCTCCCCGGCGCCGTGGTTGTTGAAGCCCATCCGGTTCACGATCGCGCGGTCCTCGGGGAGGCGGAACAGTCGCGGCTGCGGATTGCCCGGCTGTGCCTGGGCGGTGACGGTGCCGATCTCGGCGAACCCGAAACCGAGCGGCCCCCACACGTCGACACCCGTCGCGTCCTTGTCGAAGCCGGCCGCCAGACCCACCGGGGTGGGGAACTGCACGCCGAAGACGGTGTTGCGGAGAATGGGGTCGTCGGTGACGAGCACCTTCGCCACCAGGGCGCGCAGCGGCCCGAAGCGTGTCGACCAGCGCATCGCGAGGAAGGCGAGATGGTGGGCTCGTTCCGGCGGCAACAGGAACATGAGCCGAAGAAGATAGCGGTACACGAACTACTCCCTGCAAGCCCGGTCCACGACGGTCCGGGATCTGTTATCAACCAACGGTGGGTTCGGGGACGTGATGGGCGGTCTTGCGGCGGCGCAGCAGCACCCGCCGGCTCCCGTCCGGATACAGACGCACCCGGGTGAGTTCCCAGCCGTGGAATTCGGCGGAGATCGCCAGACGCATCGATGCGCTCACCCGGGACACGTCCCGGGGCAGCTTGAGCGGCACGTATTCGTATTCGTCGTTGCTGGTGTCCCAACCGACAGGCATCCGGGTGAGCCGGCCGAGTCGCTCGTTCGCCATCACTGTCCTTCGATCGGGATCCGTTGCAGTCCGTCACCGGTTGCCGACGCGATCACCAGTGCCGCATCGGCCGGATCGACGGCGATCGAATTCGGTTGCCGCACCGTTGCGAAGCGGTGGCGTTCTCGCGGGATCCCGGTCGAAAGATCGTAGCCCACGACCTCGTTGCTGCCGGTCAGAGTCACCCAGATCAGGTCCCGCGTCTCGTCGTAGGTCACAGCGTACGGGGCGGGGCCGACGGGATAGCGCTGCCGCAGGACGATCGCGTCGAGGGTGTAGACGAGCAGTTCGTCGCCGGTGGTGTCGGTGACCACGACGCGCCCGAACGGGTCGGTGGTCAGCTGTGTCGCGCCTTCGCCGGCGCGCAGTGCGGGACCGAGATGGGCGTCGGCGAGGTCGAGTTCGGTGAGGGAGGTCTGCCGACGGTCGAGCGCCGCGACGGCGTCACCGGTGACGGCGAGGGCGTCGACGGAGGCGAGGCCCCCGATGGTGGTGGCCACCTCACCGGATCCGGGATCGACGACGAGCACGCGGCCGTTGTCGGTACCGACCGCCCAGCGGCCATCGGACAACACGGCCGCCGACGCGGCGTTGCCGTCGACCGGGACCTCGGTGATGGTGCCGTCGGCGACGTCGATGCGCAGCACGGCCCCGGACACGGGCGCGAGCACACTGCCCTCGGGTCCGGTCACCACGGTCGCGGCGGACGAGGGCAGGTCCACGAGGCGCGGTTCCGTCCCGGGACCGTCGAACGTCGTGTCGTCGAACAACGCGAGCCGTGCTCCGTCGTCGACGAGGGCGGCGAAGGTACCCGTGGACGGTTCGACGACCAGCGCGTCGACCTGCAGGTCGAGCGGACGGACGTCGCCGGCGGGGGACGGGCCGACCTCGGGGGCGGCCGCGGGGGCGGCGGGTTCGATGGTCTGCAGCACGTCCGGGGTGCTCTCCGACGAGCAGCCGGCCAGCACGACCATCGCGATCGCGCCCACCATCGTGACCGCTCGGATCCCCGCTCTGCCCATCGTTGCTCCTCGTCCTCGGATTCGATTCGCACCTGCCGGACGCGTCCCGGCGCCCGGCGCGCCGACCTTCAGTGTTCCTGATGCCGGTCGCGGGGAAGAAATCAGTGGGTCGTCCCACGGGCCGGATGTGACCTGCTGCTCAGGTCTGTGCCGACGCGGACCGGTCGCGGTCCGGACGTCGCGGCACCACGAGCGGGGTGCCGGTCTCGGGGTGACGGCCGATCGCCACCGGGTACTGGTAGACGCGGCCGAGGAGCTCTTCGGTGAGGACGTCGTCGGGGGCGCCGTCGGCGACGATGCGGCCCTGTTCGAGCACGCAGACGCGATCGGCGTAGGCGGCGGCGAGGCCGAGATCGTGCAGCACGACCACCACGGCGTGCCCGTGGTCGGCGCGGGCCCGCACGACCTGCATGACCGCCTCCTGGTGGCCGATGTCCAGTGCCGCGGTGGGTTCGTCGAGCAGCAACGTCTCGGTATCCTGGGCCAGCACCCGCGCGAGCGCCACCCGGGCGCGTTCGCCACCGGACAGCGCGGGGAACGGCCGGTCGGCCAGATGGGCGACGTCGCAGGTCGCGAACGCCTCGGCGACGATGCGATCGTCGTCGTCCTGCCGAGGGGTGCGCGCCCACGCGGCCCGTCCCATCCGCACGACCTGCCGGGCGGTGAACGGGAACCCCACGGCGTGCTGCTGCGGCAGCACCGCGCGACGGCGGGCCAGGGCGATCGACGACCACCGCTCGAGGGGACGGCCCTCGACCTCGACGGTGCCACCGCTGATCGGATGGTCGCCGGACAACGCTGCGAGCAGGGTGGACTTGCCGGCCCCGTTGGGGCCGACGAGCGCGACGACCTCGCCGGTGCACACCTCGAAGTCGACACCGTGCAGGATTTCCCGCTCTCCGCGCCGCAGCCGCACACCCACCGCGCGCATCGTCGCGGTGCCGGGCGCCGAGCGGGCCGGGACGGCCGTCGCCGGGGATCCGAGGGAACGGGGGAGCAGCCTCATGCCCATCCACCCTGCTTCGCGCGGGTGCGGCGCAGCATGAGGAAGAAGACCGGGCCGCCGATGAGTGCGGTGATCATGCCGAGCGGTAGGTCGGCGTTCTCGACCAGCGTGCGCGCCGCGAGGTCGGCGGCGAGCAGGACGACCGCGCCGGCGAGCACACTCGCCACGACGAGTACCCGGTGGGCGGGGCCGAGCGCCAGGCGCATCAGGTGCGGCACGACCAGTCCGACGAACATGATGATGCCGGTGAAGGCGGTGGCGCCGCTGACCAGCACGGCGACCGCCAGGATCGACAACTGACGGACGCGTTCGACGTCCACACCCAGATGCCGGGCGACGCTCTCGCCGAGCGCGAGCAGGTCGAGTTTCGGGGCGAGCAGCACCGCGACGAGCACCCCGGCGAGGGTCAGCGGGGCGACCACCGCGACGATGTCCCAGGTGGCGCCGCCGAGACTACCGAGCTGCCAGAACACGATCTGGTCGCGGGCGGCCGGACTGGCGACGAAGGTGAAGAACGCGATGAGTCCACCGGCGACGGCGTTGACGGCGACACCGGTGAGGATGACCGTGACCACCTCCGTGCGTCCGTTGGACCGGGACAGCACGTAGACCAGCACGGTGGTGATCAGGCCGGAGACGAGTGCGGCGCCGGCCAGTGCCCAGCCGGCGGTGAAGGCGCCGCCGAGCACGATCACGGCGGACGCGCCGACGGCGGCGCCGGAGGACACGCCGATCACGCCGGGTTCGGCGAGGGGATTGGCGAAGATGCCCTGCAGCAGCGCCCCGGAACAACCGAGGGCGGCACCGACGAGCATCGCGAGCACCACGCGCGGGAAACGTACCTCCCACAGGGTGACCTCCCCGGCGGGGTGCGCGGGCACCGGCCCGAGGTCCAGTCCCGTGCGGTGCAGCAGACTGCCGATCACCTCGGCGGGGCTCGTGGGTACCTGACCGAGGCACGCCGACGCGACGGCCAACGCGAGCAGGGCGACGACGAGACCGACGAGAACGACGGTGGTGCGTCCCCGTCCGGCCTTCCGCAGTGCCCGTTCGGGCAGGCCGGTGGATTCGGTGACTTCTTCGCTCACGGACATCCGGCGATCACGACCGGTCCGACGGGTAGAACGCCTCCACCAGAGCGGCCAGGACCTTGCCGGTCTGCGGGCCGAAGCTGAGCAGGGTCGAATCGTCCATGTCCACGATGGTGCCCGTCTTCCCGGCCGGGGTCTGCGCGACGCCCGGGAGCTGTGCGAGTCCGTCCGGTCCGCCCACCGAGTCGAGGCTGTGCGTCATCACCAGGATGATGTCGGGTGCCGAGGCGATCATCGCCTCGCTGGTGATCGGCACGAACTGCGAGTCGAGGCCGGCGAGGATGCCGGCGTCGCGACCACCGGCGGCCGCGACGAGCGCGTCGGCCCCCGAACCGGGACCGCCGAGCATCTTGATCGCCGCACCGCGCAGGTAGAGGAACGCGACGGTGGGTTCGGGATGGTCGGCGGGGATCGAGTCCTTCGCCGCGGCGATCTCGTCGAGCGTCCGCTGCGCGAGCGCGGCGCCGGCCTCGGGCACACCGAGCGCGGCCGCGACCGCCTCGATGTCGTCGGCGACGGTGTCGAGGGAGCGTTCCGGGTCGACGAACACCACCGGCACGCCGGTCGCGCGGATCTGTTCCTGCACCGCGAGCGGACCGATGGAGGTGTCGGTGAGCACGACGGTCGGGTTCAACGCGAGGATCGCCTCGGCGTTGAGACCGTGCCCGCCGGGGGTGACGTTGGGGACGTCCTGGATCGCGGGGAAGGACGCGGTGGAGCGGCCGACGAGCTTGTCGCCGAGTCCGAGGGCGTACACGGTCTGCGCCAGGGTGCCGGAGCGGTCGGCCACCACGATCCGGGAGATGTCGGTGATCGTGGTCTCGACGCCGTCCACGCCGCGCACCGTGGCCGGCAGCGCGGGTGCCGGGTCGGTGGTGATCGGCTCGGGTTCGGCATCGACGACGGCGGTGCGCGGACCGGTCGCGACGTCGGTGACGGTCGTGCCGTCGGTGGTGGGGGCGCTGCATGCGGCGACGAGGAGGACACCCAGCACTGCGATCAGCGCGACCGGGAGGCGGAGGAGGGAACGGAACATCGGTCAGGCACGCACCCGATACCGGTCGATATCGCGCGCGAGGTCGGCGAACAGGGCACCGTTGAGCCCGTACACGAGGTTCGCCTCGTCGATGACGGTCTGTTGCTGGTCGCCGTCGAGCGGTGCGGCGTCGAGCTTCGCGCGGTAGGCGTCCTTGAACGGCTTGGTCTTCGGGATCCCGTCGAAGATGTAGAAGCGCAACCCGTCGCGCTCGTAGCCGTAGGCGCGTTCGAGCATGCGGCGGATGATCTGGCCGCCGGACAGGTCGCCGAGATAGCGCAGATAGTGATGTGCGAGGAAGGCTTCCGGGGACACCGCCGCGACCTGCTCGAGCCGGTCGACGTAGGCGACGGTCGCGGGCAGCGCCGCGATGCGGTCGCGCCAGTCGGAGCCGACGAGGAAGTCGAGGTCGGCTTCGAGCGCGGCGGTGCGGAGCAACTCGTCGCTGAGGAAGGGACCGGCGATCGGATCGTCGGTGTAGCCACGACCGATCCGCTCGAGGCTGTCGTAGACGAACCAGGTCTGCGCGATGAGCGCGGCGTGAGCTTCGGTCGACAACTTGCCCCCGAGCAGTTCCGAGACGAACACCGAGTTCTCGGTGTCGCTGTGGGCCTGCTGGGTCTCGAGCCGGATGCGCTCGGCGAATCCGACGACTTCGGTCGCGGCCATCGACCGACCTCCCTCACATTGCCTGTACCGAACGTACTCGGGAGGCTAGCCTAACCTTCGTGAAAAGGGCAGGGGGCAGTCGGTGTGGTCGGGATCACGCGCTCACGTCGTCGAGCGCCGCGGCGATCGCCGGCGGCAATGCCAATTCCTCCGCGACGAGCACTCCGGTGAGCTGCGCCAGATCCCGGGCACCCACGAGCGTCGAGGCGACGTGCGGACGGTCGCGCACCCACGCCAGTGCCACGGCAAGCGGCGAGGTGCCCAGACCGTCGGCGGCCGTGGCGACCGCATCGACCACGCGCACCGCGGATTCGGTGAGATAGCGGCGCACCTCCTCGGTGTGCACGTCGTCGGCGCCCCGCGAATCCGCCGGCACCCCCGACCGGTACTTACCGGTGAGGACACCGCCGGCGAGAGGAACCGCCGCGAACACACCCACTCCGTGGTGGGCGGCTGCGGGGATCAACTCCTCCTCGACCCCGCGGGCGAGCAGGGAGTACTCGACCTGCGTGCTGATCAGCGGCGCGGGGCGCCGGGCCGCCGCGGCGGCGGTGGCGAGCTGCCAGCCGAGATAGCCGCGCACCCCGACGTATCGCACGCGCCCGCTGGTGACGGCGAACTCGAGAGCGTCCATCACCTCGTCGACGGGGGTGTGCGGATCCCACGTCGCCACCTGCCACACGTCGAGGTGATCGGTGCCGAGTTCACGCAGCGTCGCGTCGAGTTGGTTGAGCAGACCCGAGCGGGAGCAGTCCACCCGGCCGGAACCGAGTGTGGTGGTGTCGATGCCGGAACTGCCCGACAGCACCAGTTGGTCGCGGGGCACCACGTCGTCGAGCAGTTCGGCGAGGATCCGTTGCGCGACCCCGTCCCCGTAAGCGGGGGAGGTGTCGACGAGCGTGCCGCCCACATCCACGAAGGCCGACAACTGCGCTGCGGCCTCGTCGCCGTCCGTTCCGCGACCCCACGTCAAGGTGCCCAGGCCGAGCCGTGAAACCCGCAGGCCGCTCGCACCGACTGTCCTGTATTCCATAACCGTCCGCGTTTCCTCCCGACACGACGGGACGTCGCCGCGCTCGGCCACGACCCCGGTACTGCACCCTAATGCGCGACAGGCGCGCGACAGCGTCCGGCGCGCCGACCGGACGGCTTCCACGTACCCTTCGGCGAGTGAGAACTGCTCCCTGCATCCGCGACCGTCGACCCGTCCCCACCGCAGGCTCCGTGCCGGGAGTCGCCGCATGATCGGCGAATCGATGACCTGGCTGCAGACGATCGTGCTCGGCATCGTGCAGGGGCTCACCGAATTCCTGCCGATCTCGTCGTCCGGCCACCTGCGGATCGTCTCGGAGATCTTCTTCGGAGAGGACGCGGGCGCGTCGTTCACCGCGGTCACCCAGCTGGGCACCGAGGCCGCCGTGCTGGTGTTCTTCGCCGGCGACATCTGGCGGATCCTGCGGGCCTGGTTCCGCGGCCTGTTCCACAAGGAGCACCGCGCCGATCACGATTACAAGATGGGCTGGTACGTCATTCTCGGCACCATCCCGATCGGCATCCTCGGCGTGCTGTTCAAGGACGACATCCGCACCGTCGCCCGCAACCTGTGGCTCGTCGCCACCATGCTCATCCTGTTCTCGATCGTCATCGCGGCCGCCGAGTACTTCGGCAAACAGCGGCGCGACGTGAGTCAGCTCACCCTCAAGGACGGCCTGATCATGGGTTCGGCGCAGGCGCTGGCCCTGATCCCCGGCGTGTCCCGCTCCGGCGGCACCATCTCGGCCGGTCTGTTCCTCGGACTCACCCGCGAGGCCGCCGCCCGGTACTCGTTCCTGCTCGCCATTCCCGCCGTCGTCGCCTCCGGTCTGTTCAGCCTGCCCGACGCCTTCGAACCGGCCGGTGAAGGGCTGAACGCGTCCGGGGCGCAGCTGCTCGTCGCGACCGTGATCGCCTTCGCGGTCGGCTACGCCGCGATCGCCTGGCTGCTGCGCTTCGTCGTCAACCACTCGATGTACTGGTTCGTCGGCTACCGCGTGATCCTCGGCGTGATCGTGCTCGGACTGCTCGCAACCGGCGTGGTCTCCGCCACCTGACCGGCTGCCGGCAGGCGGTACCTCTAGGCTGGGCGCATGACGGTCATCCTGCTGCGGCACGGGCGGTCGACGGCGAACACCTCGCACGTGTTGGCCGGTCGTTCCCCCGGTGTCGAACTCGACGAGGTAGGCCACGTCCAGGCGAAGAATCTCGTCACCCGGTTCGCCGGGCTCGAGATCACCGAGATCGTGCGGTCGCCGCTGCTGCGGTGCCGGCAGACGGTGCAGCCGCTGGCGACCGATCGCGGACTCGAACCGGTCGTCGACGAGCGGCTCGCCGAGGTCGACTACGGGCAGTGGACCGGCCGTGAACTGAAGGAACTGGTCAAGGAACCGCTGTGGGCGGTCGTGCAGCAACACGCCTCCGCAGCGGTCTTCCCGGACGGTGAAGGGCTCGCACAGGTGCAGTCCCGCGCGGTCGCCGCGATCCGCGAACACGACCGGCGCCTGCGCGACGCGCACGGCAAGGACGTCGTGTGGATCGCGTGCAGTCACGGCGATGTGATCAAGTCGATCCTCGCCGACGCGTTCGCGACGCACCTCGACAGCTTCCAACGGATCGTCGCCGAACCGGCGTCGATCAGCATCGTCCGCTACACCGACACGCGGCCGTTCGTGCTGCGCGTGAACGACACCGGTTCGGACCTGTCCGGGCTTGCTGGGCCGTCCGAACCCAAGTCCGTGCCCGGCGGCGAAGTGCCCGGCGCGGTCGAGGAACCCGGCGACCCACCGCAGGGGCACCGACAGGAGACGGCACGCGGATAATGACAGTGTCCGTCATGGCAGAGTGTGGGGACTCGAGGAGGTGTGATGGCCCGCGCGATACACGTGTTTCGAACACCTGATCGGTTCATCGCCGGCACTGTCGGTGAACCGGGCGACCGGGTGTTCTACCTGCAGGCCGTGCACGAGTCCCGTGTAGTGAGCGTGCTTCTGGAGAAGCAGCAGGTGCAGATCCTGGCCGACCGGATGGGGCTGTTGCTCGAAGAGGTACAGCGCCGCTTCGGCACCGTGATCCCAGACGACCCCCAGGTCGACGTCAGCCCGTTGGTGACACCGATCGAGGCCGAGTTCCGGGTCGGCACCATGGGTCTGGGCTGGGACGCCGACGCAGGATCGGTGGTGGTGGAGCTGCTCGCGGTCACCGACACCGAACTCGACGAATCGGTGGTACTCGACGACACCGAGGAAGGCCCCGACGCGGTGCGGGTGTTCCTCACCCCGGTGCAGGCCCGCGAATTCGCGGCCCGCTCCGAACTCGTCGTCTCGGCCGGGCGCGCGCCCTGCCCGCTGTGCGGCGAACCGATCGGCGCCGACGGACACATCTGCGTCCGCACCAACGGTTACCTGCGTACGCCCGGATTCGATCCGGCCGCGTGGTTCGGCGAGGAAGAAAGCTGACCGCGTGACGGCGCCGGACGTGCGGAGCGTGCTGACCGACGGCGATCTCGACGTCGTCGGGCAGATCGCGCACGCGAGCAACGCGACCCTCGTGTGCGACGCGCAGCTCGACGACACCGAGGTGCGGTGCGTCTACAAACCCGTCCGCGGGGAGCGGCCGCTGTGGGACTTCCCTGACGGCACCCTCGCCGGACGCGAGGTCGCCTCGTACCTGATCTCCGAGGCACTCGGCTGGGACGTCATCCCGCTCACCGTGCTGCGCGACGGCCCGTACGGCCCCGGCATGGTGCAGCGCTGGATCGACACCGTCGACACCGCGCAGGGCGGAACGGAACGGCTCGACCTGGTGGACCTGTGCCCGGCCGGCGCGGTCGCGCACGGGTGGCTGCCGATCCTGCGTGCCCGCGATCTGGACGGCGCCGAGGTGGTGCTCGTGCACGCCGACGATCCGCGCCTGCAGCGCATGGCGGTGCTCGACGTCGTCCTCAACAACGCCGACCGCAAGGGCGGGCACGTCCTCGAAGGTCTCGACGGGCACGTCTACGGCGTCGATCACGGCATCTGCTTGCACCAGGACGACAAGTTGCGCACCGTGCTGTGGGGGTGGAGCGGCGACCCGGTCGAGCCGATCCTCCTCGCCGACCTCGACAAGCTGCTGCGCCGGTTCGACGGCGGCTTCGCCGAGGAGCTGTGCGAGCACATCACCGCCACCGAGGTGCGTGCCCTGCAGCAAAGGATCATCCGCTTGCTCGAGCATCCCGTGATGCCGCATCCGCGCGGCGACCGGCGCATTCCCTGGCCCGCCTTCTGACGTCCCAGCCGTTCGCCTGCCGCACGCCCGGGTGCCCGCGCGGAGCACTCCCGCGACTCCATTAGGCTCGTAGTCATGCAATCTTGGTCCGACGTCGCGATCCCGTCCGTCCCCGGTCAGGGGCCTCCGTTGCGGTTGTTCGACACCGCGGACCGAGCGGTGCGTCCGGTCACCCCGGGCGACACCGCGACGATGTACGTGTGCGGCATCACCCCCTACGACGCCACGCACCTCGGCCACGCCGCCACCTACCTGACCTTCGATCTGGTCAACCGCATCTGGCGCGACGCCGGCCACGACGTCCACTACGTGCAGAACGTCACCGACGTCGACGACCCGCTGTTCGAACGCGCCGAGCGCGACGGTGAGGACTGGGTCGTCCTCGGTATGCGCGAGACGGCCCTGTTCCGCGAGGACATGGAGGCGCTGCGCGTGCTGCCGCCGCGCGACTACATCGGTGCCGTCGAATCGGTGAACGAGGTCGTCGAACTCGTCGAGAAGCTCGTCGCCTCCGGTGCCGCCTACATCGTCGACGACGCCGAGTACCCGGATGTCTACTTCCGGACCGACGCCACCGAGCAGTTCGGTTACGAGTCCGGCTACGACCACGACACGATGATGCGGTTCTTCGCCGAGCGCGGCGGCGACCCGGAGCGCCCCGGCAAGCGCGACCCGCTCGACGCCCTGCTGTGGCGCGCGGAGCGTCCCGGCGAACCGGCCTGGCCGTCGCCGTTCGGTGCCGGACGCCCCGGCTGGCACATCGAGTGCGCGGCCATCGCCCTCAACCGCATCGGCTCCGGCTTCGACGTGCAGGGCGGCGGCAGCGACCTGATCTTCCCGCACCACGAGTATTCCGCCGCGCACGCCGAAGCCGTCACCGGCGACCGGCGTTTCGCCCGGCACTACGTGCACACCGGCATGATCGGCCTCGACGGCGAGAAGATGTCGAAGTCGCGCGGCAACCTGGTGTTCGTCTCCAAGATGCGCGGTGAGGGCATCGACTCCGCTGCCATCCGTCTGGGTCTGCTGTCCGGTCACTACCGCGTCGACCGGCCGTGGACGAACGAGGTGCTCGAGGCTGCGCAGGCGCGACTCGCGCTGTGGCGTCAGGCGGCCGCGCTGCCGTCGGCAGCCTCCGCCGAGGACACGATCGCGCGCCTGCGCCAGCACCTCGCCGACGACCTCGACACCCCGAAGGCCCTCGACGCCCTCGACGGGTGGGCGACCTTCGCCGTCGAGCGTGGCGGCGACGACGCTGCCGCACCGGGCCTGTTCGCCGACGCCGTCGACGCGCTGCTCGGTGTGAACCTGCGCTGACGCGTCGGTGCGTGGTGTTGGTAGCAGGCATTACCAGGACCACGCACCGTAGCTACGCCAGCAGGGCGCGGATGTCGTCGGCGGTCAATGCCGACGAGAACATTTCTCCGTCGTCGACGACCGACGAGAACAGCTCCGCCTTGCGTAATTGCAGCGCCCGCACCTTCGCTTCGATGGTGTCGCGGGCGATCAGCCGGTACACCATGACGTTGCGGGTCTGCCCGATGCGGTGGGTACGGTCGACGGCCTGCGCCTCCGTCGCGGGATTCCACCATGGGTCGAGCAGGAAACAGTAGTCCGCTTCCACCAGATTCAGGCCGAATCCGCCGGCCTTGAGGCTGATGAGAAACACCGGTGCCGCTCCGGACTTGAATTCCTCGAGTACTTTTCCGCGTTTGCGGGTCTTGCCGTCCAGATACAGGTAGTCGATTCCGGCGGCGTCGAGCCGTGCCCGGACGCGGTCGAGGAACCCGGTGAACTGGCTGAACACCAATGCTCGGTGCCCGCCGACGATCACGTCGTCGAGCTGTTCGAGCAGCGCATCGATCTTTGCGGAGCCGACCTTGTTATGCGCGTCGTCGACGAGGGCCGGATCGAGGCTCATCTGCCGCAGCAGGGTCAGCGACCGCAGGATCGTGAAGCGGTTGTTGTCGAGGTCGTCGACGAGCCCGAGAATTTTCTGCCTCTCGCGCTGCAACTGCCGGTCGTAGACGGCACGGTGTTTCGGTGTGAGTTCCACCTCGAGTACCTGCTCCTGTTTCTCCGGCAGGTCGGTGGCGACCTGTTCCTTGGTGCGACGCAACATCAGCGGTTTGATGCGCTGCCGCAGCTGCACCAGCAGTTCGGGGTGGCTGCCGCTTTCGATGGGTTTGCGGTAGTAGTCCTGGAACTTCGTCGGATGGGGGAACAGGCCGGGTGCGGTGATCGATAGCAGCGACCACAACTCCATCAGGTTGTTTTCCATCGGAGTTCCGGTGATCGCGACCTTCAGCGGTGCCTCGATCTGCCGCACGCACTGATATGCCTTCGCCCGGTGGTTCTTGACGAACTGTGCCTCGTCGAGCAGCAGCATCGACCAAGCCCGTTCGAGATACTCGTCGATATCCAGGCGCAGCAGCGTGTACGACGTGACGACGACGTCGATCCCGTCGAGCAGATCACCCAGCGACACACCGCGTTTGGCGGATGTCTCGGTGATCGCCACGACGTTCAGGTCCGGTGCGAATCGCCGGGCTTCGGTGGCCCAGTTCGGAACCACCGATGTCGGCGCGACGATGAGTACCGGAGCATCCGCGGGTCGCTTCGCGCGAGCGTGGCAGATCAGTGCAAGCGACTGCAGGGTCTTGCCGAGGCCCATGTCGTCGGCGAGGATTCCGCCGAGTCCGTGCGTCCACAGGAACGTCAACCACCGGAATCCGTCGAGCTGGTACGGCCGCAGCGTCGCCTGTACCGCCTTCGGCACCCGGGTCTTCGCTGTCGCCTTCATGTCGAGAAGGCCTTGTACCTGTTTCTTCCAGGCTGCGGCCTGCTTGTCGACGACACCGAGCGCCGCCAGTTCCTCCCAGATCCCGGCTTGGAATCGGCTCAGCTGCAATCGATCCGGATCGTTGTTTTCGTGCAGTGCGCGGGCTTCGTCGACGAGTCGGCGCAGTTGTTGCAGTTCGGGTTTGTCCAGGGGCAGGTAGGCCCCGTCGGGCAGCATCAGAGTTGCCGCGCCCTCGCTGAGTGCGGTGAACACCTCCCGGAAAGGGAGGGTGGCCCCGTCGAGTTCGATGGTGATGTTCAGGTCGAACCAGTCGGAGTCGGCGGTGGCCTCGGTGGACAGTCCGATGCGCAGGCTGTCGCCGACGTCGCGGTAGTCGGCGGGGGTGCCGTCGACGCGCACCTGCACGTCGTCACGGCCGGTCAGCAGGGGCAGCAGTTCGGACACCAGTCGTGCGGTGTCGAGGTCGGTGATGGCGACGCGGGGGAACAGCCGCCGGTCGACGGAGTTGTCCAGGCCGAACGGGGCGACCACCGGCCGGATCTCGGTGAGCAGCGCGTCCTCGGCGTCGCGGTCGCGGACGGTGTCGCCGAGACGTTCGTACAACTCGACCGTGTACTCGCCGTCGCCGACGGTGTAGCCGAACTGCCAGTGCAGATCGGCGCGATGTTCGGGACGGAAGGCGACGTGTAGGAGCAGCGTCGGCCCGCTGACGGTCGGTGCTGTGAACGATCCGTCGGTGGAGGTGACGGTCGCTGCTCGGTGCAGGCGCGGGTAGTAGGTGGTCGCGAACCGCGGCACCTGATCTGCCGGCACGGTGAGCGCACCGCTGCTCTGCAGTAGTTGTTGCATGCCGGCGGCAACGGGGTTGCGGAGCTGCGCGAGACGGAACGGTAGATCTGCCGGCGCGCCGCCGTCGTGATCCCCTGAAGGGAGGTAGACGACGCCGTGGGCGGGGGTGCCGATGAACGCGACGGCGGTCCCGGTCGAATCGTCGCCGATGTGCAGGGCTGGGGTGACGGTCAGGCCGTCACCCGAATCGGCGACGTCGACATGCACATCTGCGGTGCCCGGCGGCGGCACCGCACCGTGCTTCTTCTTCGCGTAGCGCAGCTCGATCCCGAGACGGTGGGCATCGTCGAGCAGCGACCACAGTCGCGGCGACACTGCGGACAGGTCGACGGTGCTCGAGGCGGAACCGTAGTAACTGCGTGTCGATGCCTGTACCAGCGCTGCGAATTCGAGCAGCAACTGCTGATGCTGCTTGTTCACGTCGTAGGTGTAGGCCAGGTTCTGCCACGAGATGTTGCCGGACACCCATCCCGTGCGGCCGGGCCGCAGCACCCGCGCGGTGAGCATCGGCGCCGGAGCGTGCGTTCGCTGTGTCAACGCCAGTTGCAGGGCAAGGGGCACGCCGTTACCGGTCTCGTGGTCCTCGAACATCGCTTCGAACGGTGCCTCCCACGAGGGCGTCTTCGGGGTCGTATCCTCCTGCGGGGCGAGCAATGTGAGAAGAAGCGCCACGGTGTGCTTGCAGTCGTAGCCGACCGGGCACGAGCATTCGCCGTGCTCGTACTCGAGTCCCCGTGGCCCGGGGTGCAGTTGAACGACGGCCTGATACATCCGTGTGCCGGCGATTCTTCCGAAACCGACGAGATCGTCCTCGTCGAATCCGCAATCGACGACCGCGCCCCGCTCGGCGTAACGGCTGCCGCGGTCGAATGTGGGCCCGCCGACCGCGGCGATCAAGGACCGGATGAGGTGGTCGAAGGCGGGATTCCCGGACATGGGTGAGCAGTCTATGTCCAGCACCTCGTGCGCGAATGCGACCCCCAGCGCAACCGGAAGCACGCCCGAGGCGGCAACCGGCCGCGCGTACTGGCCGCACGTGCCACGACACGCTACGATTGCGCCGATGACAACTTTCTCTGATCAAAGATTGGGGGCCCAGTTCGCACACGGTGAGTGCTGATGCACCCTCCGACCGCGAACGGGACCGATCCCCGACTGTCCTTCTGGCTGCGCGTGCGCGAGTTCGCCGTGCCGCCGACCATGATCGAGGCCGCGACCGACCGACGTCGTGCCGGTGACTGGCGCGGTTCCTGTGCCGCAGCGGGTTTCGACGTCGACCTCGACCTACGCGTACTGCGCAACAGGCACGGCGTCGACGTTGCGTCGCAGGTCCTCGACAATCTACGTCACCTGGCTCCCGACCTGCTGCGCTGGCACCTACCGCGCGTAGCTCCCGACGGACTACTGCGTCCGGGGCTGACCATCTCGCTGGCCCGGTACGGGCCGCATGAGCACAGAAAACGCTGCGGTGCGAACAGTTCCATGCATCTGATCGTTCGGACCGCTCCGGCCTGGGCGGATGCGGGGCAGCGGATCGCGCTGACGTTGTGGGACGGCTCGGATTTGACGAACCATCCCCATCCACGCCCCAACAGACGGTTCCGCCTCGACCTCCACCGGCACCTGTGGGATGTCCGCAGGTCCGCTGAACTGCGATTACGCGGTGGCACAGGGCAGGTGCCGGCCACCACCGCGTTCGCCCCCAGTCTGGCCGCGATGATCCCGGAGAACTGCGCCGTCGACCGCTGGGCTGCAGAATCCGGCATCCTGCTCCGCACGGACGGGCACCGTGACGGTCCCGTGCGGGTGCGATGCGGGGGTCGACTCGACGTAGTGGTGGAACCGGTCGGCGGTACGGATCCCGTGGCATTGCGTGTTGTGGACGACTACCCGCGCGGCCGGCTCGCTGCGCTGCCGGTGCTGCCCGAGGCTGCGATCTGGGTGCCGCCCGACCTGACGTTGCTCCGGTCGGGAGCAATCACCGCCGACGGTCTGCACCCGCTGGTCGCGGCAGCGCTGGATCCGGGTCGGCCACCGCCGCAAGCACCCCGGATACCGAAGCGGGGGAATCGAACTCACCTGATCGATTGCCGTGGTGAACGGCACCGGCTCGGGCTGGTCGACGGCGTCCTGACCGCGCTCGACCATGATCCCGCCGAGATCCGGCGCGAAGAACTGCTCGCCCGACTGGGCGGCACTCCATTGCCGTGTCTTCACGCCATCGACCAGGCGCATCGCCGTCCCGACTGCCTGCCGGGCGTTCGTGAACGCCTGGATCACGGAGATGCCGCCGGGGCGCTGGCAATCGTCGAAGGGCTGCTCGGTCCCGACGCGATCCTCCGTGACGGACCTCTGCTGGACGAACTCCGGACCTCCGCGGACCGCCGCAACATCTACGACCGGTACGTCTCCGAGCCGGTGGAACCACCGCCCGCATCGCGACCCCGCAGACTCGGACGGTCGCGCCGCACCCGATCACACTGAATCTCCTTCCTTCTCGAAGCGCACTGTTCCGCAGGGCGTCCTACGGGTCGTGTCCTGCTGTCCCTTCCGACATCACAGGTGATGCACATGTCTTCCACACTCCTTCCTGCCCGGTCCCCGAACAACGAACTCGACAGTGCTGCAGCGTTGTCGGCGATGCTCGACGCGGTCACCACCGAGCCTCGCCCCAACGACCAACTCGAAGCCCTCGCCGTGGCGGTCGCCGCGGATCTACCGGTACTGCTGTGGGGTGAACCGGGAATCGGCAAGACCGCCGCCCTGACCCAGCTCGCCGAGACCGTCGACCTGCCGCTGACCACTGTCATCGCGAGTGTGCACGAGCCGTCGGACTTCTCGGGTCTGCCCGTTCTCGGCGACGATCCCGCAACTCACGGAGTCCCCATGGCACCCCCGGACTGGGCGGTCCGGCTCGTGCAGGCCGGGCGGGGACTGTTGTTCCTGGACGAATTGTCGACGGCACCACCCGCCGTGCAGGCGGCCCTGCTCCGCCTCGTCCTCGAAAGACGAATCGGGGCACTGCAACTCCCGCCCGGTATCCGCATCGTCGCCGCCGCCAACCCACCGTCCTCGGCAGCGGACGGCTGGGAGCTGAGTCCACCGTTGGCGAACCGATTCGTGCATCTGAGCTGGACCTACGACCACGACGTGGTCGTCCGAGGTCTCGGCGGAACCTGGCCACGCGCGACGCTGCCGCGCCTCGATCCGGAGAAGCTCTCCGACGCCGTGACGTTCGCCCGCCGCGCGGTCTGTGAACTCCTCGCCGCCCGGCCCGCCCTCGTACATCAACTCCCCAGCAGTCAGACCCGTCGTGGCAGTGCCTGGCCGTCGCCGCGGAGCTGGGACATGACCGTGCGGCTGATCGCGTTCGCCACCGCCACCTCGTCGTCGAAGGATGTGCTGTCCCTCCTGGTTCGGGGGAGTGTCGGTGACGGACCCGGTTTCGAGCTGCTGGCCGCCATCGAGCGTATGGACCTTCCGGATCCGGAGGCGCTGCTCGCCGATCCGGCGGCTGCCGATCTTCCCGAGCGCGGCGATCTGCGCCAGGCCGTGCTCGACGCGGTGGTTGCCGCGGTCCGCCGACGGCCGGACAAATCCCGCTGGGACGCGGCGTGGGCACTGCTGGCCACTGCGGTGGAATCCGGGCCGCCCGATCTCGTTGTTGTGCCGGCGACCACACTGGCCACGTTGCGCCGCGACGGCTGGGAGGTGCCGGCATCGATCGACGAGCTTGCCGGTGTCGTCTCGGTTGCGCGATCAGCGGACGACGCTGCCGCGCAGGTCGGCCGATGACGTCGTCACCGGCATTCGACGCGAACAGGATCTATGCCGCACGGTTGTATGCCGTGCGCGCCCGGCCGTATCTCGCGACCGCCTTGCACGCGCTGCACATCGTCGCATCGCCTCGCGTACCGACGATCGGTGTGGACCGGCACTGGCGCTGCTACATCTCACCCGTCTTCGTCGCTCAGCGGCCGGTCGAGGAACTGGCGTCGGTCCTTGTTCACCTGGTCTCGCACGTGCTGCGCGACCACCACGGCCGCAGCGACCGCTACGCCCGCGCGCACGACCTGGGTGGTCGCGCCGATCGACTACGCATGAACATCGCCGCCGACGCGGAGATCAACGACGATGCGTTCGGTGACGGATTGCCCCTACCCGACGACGCCGTTCTGCCGTCGACCCTGCAGTTGCCTGCCGGTCAGCTCATGGAGGACTATCTGCAGCAGTTCGGCCTCGGTCCGTGCACCGACAGGCTGGCCTGGCTCGACTGC
This sequence comes from Rhodococcus sp. PD04, assembly GCF_035918275.1. Taxonomy (NCBI): domain Bacteria; kingdom Bacillati; phylum Actinomycetota; class Actinomycetes; order Mycobacteriales; family Nocardiaceae; genus Rhodococcus; species Rhodococcus sp. PD04. Next base: position 2,529,362 of record NZ_CP142143.1, read on the forward strand.
GGCAGCGGTGCCGACGGCCTGAGCCGTGAGTGGGAGTGGGGCCCGGAGGGGGCGAACGCGCTCAGCGACGAGCAACGGGACGCTGTGCGCTTCCGGGTGGCGCACAGCATCATCGGGCAGCCGGGCAGTGCACCCCGCGGGTGGCAGCGGTGGGCGGAGGAGGCTCTGCACCCGCCGCAGCCGTGGCGAACTCTGTTGGGGGCGGCGATCCGCTCGGCCACCTCCGCGTCCGGCGCCGGTGACGACTACACCTACCGCCGGCCGGCGCGGCGCTCTGCTGCCGTGCCCGGAGCGGTGCTGCCGAGCCTGCGGCGAACCCCGCCGCGGGTCGGTGTCATCGTCGACACCTCCGGCTCGGTGAGCGACGCGGATCTGGGCAGTGCTCTGCTCGAGATCGCCGCTATCGCGCGGGCCGTGGGAGGGCGTCGTGACCTGGTCACGGTGCTGTCCTGTGACGCGGCCGCGCGGATCGTGCACCCGCTGTGTCAGGCCGAGGACATTCCGCTGGTCGGAGGCGGTGGCACGGATCTGCGCGCCGGATTCGCCCGGATGCTGCGTCTTCGGCTCCGGCCGGATGTAGTGGTGGTGCTCACCGACGGGGAAACCCCCTGGCCCAGCAGCCGTCCGGGGTGCCGGACGATCGTCGGCCTGTTCCCCCGCATTGCGACCCGCAGCGAATCGAACCCCGACTTCGTTCCGGACAGTCCGCCGGAATGGGCGCATGTGGTGGAGATCGGCACACCTGCGATCTGAAGGGCACCGGAACGAAGCCATGAGGAAGGAGACGTGGGGCGCTCGCCGGTGCTCTTGGGCGGGAAGGCCATCGAGGCCGCGTGGTTGTCGGATGGTTGGGCCGCGGAATTTACCCGGGCGCAGCGCGCTGCGTTGAAGCAGTGTCAGCGATCAGATCGATTCTACGAGCGGATTCAGCGGATCCTCCGGTACCGATGCGAGCTACTGCCCGGCCCAGGTCGCTCCCTTCGCGTGGGCCGGATCAGTCATTCCGACTACTTTGGTGTTGTCCTGCCGGTTCTGGAAGCAGAGGTGATCTGATGTCCAACTTCAGTGGTCGCCTGTGGGACGATAGAGGCTTTCATCCGCCTGAGACTCAGCGTCCGGAGCCGCAGGCAGTCGGCCGGTTGATCAACAACCTCGGTCTGAGTCGATCCTCGAAGTCGGATCAAGAGAAGGCGATCAAGCGCTGGCTCGCGTCGAATCGTCCGAGTCCACGCTTGAAGAAGTCGCTGGTCCGTGCCGGTTACGAGGCTTTGCTTGCCGAATCCGTCTGACTTCTCCAGCTTCGAATGCTTCTGGTGCTCGGGGCAGTCATCTCCACTTACGTCGGACCCGCCAACGGTTACTGCCCGTGCGAGCCAGTGGAGCCGGAGATCGACGAAGTGTTCGAGATGAGCGAGCGGCAACTGAAGGACGCCATTCGGTGGGCAACGTCGATCTACCGTCCGTGGAGATGATGTTGCACGGCACGCGCTCGCGCTGACTCGCCACCAGGCGTGCAGGGTGGATCAGCTCGGCGGCGCGAAGAATTCGAGCGCGATGTTGTCGGGATCGCGGAACGACAGCCCGGAACCGTACGAGGCGTTCTTGATGTCCCCGTGTCGGATACCCAGACTGTCGAGCCGGTCGCGCCACTTCCCGAGCTCGTCGGCGGTGCAACCGAACGCGATGTGGTCGAGCCCGGTGTTCCGTTCGTCGAAGGACGTCTGCGCCGGCGAACCGGGGTGGGTGTGCAGGCCGAACAGGGTGCCGCCGTCGAGTGCGAAGACCGCGTGGTGGAAGGTGCCGGATTCGTCGTCCTCGTCGAGGACGGGTGTGGCGTCGAAGAGGTTCGAGTACCAGGCGGTGCTCGCAGCCAGATCCGAGACGGTGACGGCGACATGGGTGAGTGCGGGAAAAACCATGACAGTCTCCTCCGTTCGAGGCCCCTCCTCATCGTAGACCTCGACGCGGTGCTGCCGACCCCTGTCGGCGTATCCCCAAATGTTTCCGAGTGTTCTCCCTGCGTTCGGTAACGCATTCCGTGCGAAGGGGATTCGGCCACTACCTTCCGTGACCATGCCTTTGTCACGCAGATCGTTCCTGTCGGCCGGACTCGGAATCAGCATCGTCACCGCAGCCACCTCCGTCGGTGTCACCGGATACGGGCGCGCCAGCGCACCGGGAGTGAAGGGCGACCCCTTCCTGCTGGGTGTCGCCTCGGGTGACCCGGCGCCCGATGGATTCGTGATCTGGACCCGCCTTGCCCTCGACCCGCTCGCCGAGGACGGACTCGGCGGCATGCCCAACCGGAATGTTCCGGTGCAATGGGAGGTCGCGGAGGACGAGAAGATGACCCGCGTCGTCGCACGCGGCACCGAACACGCCGTCCCCGACAGCGCCCACTCCGTGCACGTCGAACTGTTCGGGCTGCGTCCCGGTCGCGAGTACTTCTACCGGTTCCGTACCGGCGACCACATGAGTGCGGTGGGGCGGGCACTGACGACACCGTCGCCCACCGAGACCGCGGCGGCTCTCACGATGGCGTTCGCGAGCTGTGCGCAGTACGAACACGGCTGGTTCACCGCCTACCGGCACATGGCGGAGGACAACCCGGATCTCGTTCTGCACCTGGGGGATTGCCAATACGAGTACACCAGCGGCGGTTACACCAGCGACACCGGTCTCGTCCGCTCGCTCGACGGACCCGAGACGGTCACCCTGGCGAACTACCGGCAACGTCACGCCCAGTACAAAGCCGATACCGATCTGCAGGCCGCGCACGCGATCGCACCGTGGCTGGTGGTGTGGGACGACCACGAGGTCGACAACAACTGGGCCGGAACGATTCCGGAGAACACCGACGCCACTCAGGGCAACGACACCACCGAGAACTTCCTCGCCCGCCGCGCCGCCGCCTTCCAGGCCTACTACGAGAACATGCCGCTGCGACCCTCGTCGGCACCGGCGGGGCACGACATGAAGATCTTCCGGCGGATCCGGTGGGGGACTCTCGCGAACTTCCACATGCTCGACACCCGTCAGTACCGCGACGACCAGGCCGCCGGCGATGGGTGGAAGAAGAACGTCGCCGAACGTCACGACGAGGCACGAACACTCACCGGAACCGAACAGGAACAGTGGCTGCTCGACGGTTTCCGCACCTCCACCGCACAGTGGGACTTCCTCGGCCAGCAGGTGTTCTTCGCCGAACAGGACAAGGACCCGAGCCCCGACACCGATGAGGTGAGAATGGACGGCTGGGACGGGTACGCGGCCTCGCGGCGGCGGATCACACAGGGCTGGGTGGATTCGCCGGTACGCAACGCCGTCGTGCTCACCGGCGACGTGCACCGGCACTGGGCCAACGACATCAAGGTCGACTTCGCCGACCCCGACGCGCCGGTGGTGGGTTCGGAACTGGTGTGCACCTCGATCACGTCGAACGGCAACGGCACCGGCGCGACGCAGGTCGACCACATGCTGGCGAACCCGCACCTGAAGTTCCACAACGACCGGCGCGGCTACGTGCGTACCACGATCACCCCGGACGCCGTGCACGCCGACTTCCGGGTGCTCGACTCGGTCACCGAACCGGACGCGCCGGTGTCGACGGCGGCGTCGTTCGCCATCGTGTCCGGTCAGCCGGGCCTGCAGCCGCGTTCGTAACATCCTGGACGGTCGGGGCCGTGGTCCTTCACCATGTGATTGCAGCCGTAGCCACCGAGCGGATCACTCAGGGGCGAGGGACGCGCGAGACGGGCCTGCGCTGCGCGCGGTGCAATGCGCGTCGCAGCTCGTCCCGGTCGTCGAAGACCTGCACCGTGTCCCCGGAGACCAGGCGCGGCTCGCATCCGCGTCCGGCCACGACGACGACGTCTCCGGGACCGGTGTGGGCGACGGCGATGTCGAACGCGCGACGTCGGTCGGCCTCGACGACGACGCGGGCACTGCACGCCGCGAAGGCACCTTCGGCGACCGCATCCCGGAGCACACGCGGGTCTTCTGAGAGGGGACTGTCGTCGGTCACGACCACCACGTCGGCGTAGGTCGCGGCGGTGTGCCCGAGCGGAAATCGCTTGCCGGGGTCGCGTTCTCCGGTCGCGCTGATCACGAGGACCAGTCGCCGCTCGGGGGCGAGCGACCGGAGGAAGGGCAACAGTTCGCGTTGCCCGGACGTGTTGTGCATGTAGTCCACGAGCGCGAGAACGCCTTCGCCGGCGTCGACGCGTTCGAGCCGGCCGGGCACACCTGCGAGGGTCTCCAGACCTGCTGCGGCCTGCAGGACGTCGCCGTCGACGGCGGCCACCGAGGTGAGCGCCGTCAGCGCATTGGCCACCTGGTGGGGTCCGAGGAGCGACAGTCGCACCGGCGCACTCCCGGCCGGCGTGTGCACGGTGAAGGTGGTGCCGTGGAGATCGCACCGGATCGCGTCCGCGTACACGTCGGCGCGGGGATCGCGGGTCGAATGCGTCCACAGCGGCACGTCGACGGAGGCAGCCAGACGTCGACCGTACTCGTCGTCGATGTTCACCACTGCCGTCTGCGTGCGGTCGGCGGTGAACAGTGCCGCCTTGGCGGCGAAGTACTGCTCCATCGTGTGGTGGAAGTCGAGGTGGTCGGGCCCGAGATTGGTGAAGGCGACGGTACGGAACCGCACACCGTCGACGCGGCCCTGACTGATGCCGTGCGAGGACACCTCGAGCGTCACCGCCTGCACGCCCTGGTCACGGAACTCGGCAAGCGTGCGGTGCACGACCGAGGCCTCGGGAGTGGTGCGGGTCGCGGGTCGTGTGCCGGCCGGACCGCGCACGACGACCCCGCCGATCATGCCGGTCACCACACCGGTGGCCGCGAGTGCTGTGTCGAGGAGATAGGTCGCGCTCGTCTTGCCGTTGGTGCCGGTGATGCCGTGGACCTGCAGGTCGTGGGAGGGATGCCCGAGGATCCACGACGCCAACGGGCCGACCACGTCGCGCGGTCGATCGACCACGAAGGCGGGCAGCAGGCGCGACGGCCGGTCGCTGAGCACCGCGACCGCGCCATGGGTGGCGGCTTCGGCTTCGAAGTCCAGGCCGTGGGCGTGGTGTCCGGGTAGCGCTACGTACAGATCGCCGGGGCGCACCGTCCGGGAATCGTCGCTGATGCCGGTGATCACATGGTCATGCCGGTCCGCTGGTCCGGATCGCAGGACATCGCGGAGGTGCTCGGCGACGTCGCGGACCTGGATCCGCCGGATGGGACGGCGAGGATCGTCCGGGTCGGTGTGCACGGGGGCGGATACCCGGTCCGGGGCGGAATGATGCGCCGCCGGTGACCGGGCTCCACCGGCGTGCTCCTTGCCCGCGACATGCGTCGGTCTCACACGGTTACCCTCGAAGGATGACTGCGATTCCGGATTTCCCCGTCGGCACGAACACCACGATATCCGGTCTCGGCAGTTCCTTCGCCGACGAATTGAGCGGATTGTCGGTGCCGTGGCAGGGCGCCGAGGCCCCCGACCCGGAACTGCTCGCGCTCAACGAGGACCTCGCGGTGTCGCTGGGACTGGACGTGGCGGCGTTGCGCAGCGCCGACGGCGTCGCCGTCCTGGCCGGCGCGGAGGTGCCGGCGGGTGCCAAGCCGGTCGCGATGGCCTATGCCGGACATCAATTCGGCGGATACGCTCCGCTGCTTGGCGACGGTCGGGCGTTGTTGCTCGGTGAACTCGTCGACGCGGACGGTGGCCGCGTCGATCTGCATCTCAAGGGTTCGGGTCCCACTCCCTTCTCCCGGGGTGGGGACGGCTTCGCGGTCGTCGGGCCGATGCTGCGCGAGTATCTGGTGAGCGAGGCCATGCACGCGCTCGGCATTCCGACCACCCGTTCGTTGTCGGTGGTGGCGACCGGTCGGCCGGTCTACCGCGAGGGCGCCGAACCCGGCGCGGTGCTGGCGCGTGTCGCAGCCAGCCACCTGCGGGTAGGGACCTTCGAGTTCGCGGCGCGGCAGGGCGAGGTCGTGCGCGCGCTCGCCGACCACGCGATCGCCAGACACTATCCGGATCTGCTCGACCTGCCGGAGACCGGTGAGAACAACCGCTACCTCGGCCTGTTCGCCGCCGTGGTCGAGGCACAGGCGTCGCTGGTGGCGCAGTGGATGCTCGTCGGTTTCGTCCACGGGGTGATGAACACCGACAACACCACGATCTCGGGGCAGACCATCGACTATGGTCCGTGCGCCTTCGTCGACGCCTTCGATCCGGCGGCGGTGTTCAGTTCCATCGACCACAGCGGGCGCTATGCGTTCGGCAACCAGCCCGCCGTCCTGAAATGGAATCTGGCGCGCTTCGCCGAAACCCTGCTCAGACTCGTCGATTCGACTCCGGATGCGGTAATCGCCGCGGTCACCGCCGTTCTGGACAGCTTCGACACCCGCTACGAGCGGCACTACCGGTCCGGTCTGGCCGCCAAACTCGGTCTCCCGGAAGACTTTCTCGACCAGACTCTGGTCGACGATCTGCTGACGCTGCTGGAAGAGCACAATGCCGACTGGACGGCGACCTTCCGCGCCCTCGCCGACGAACTGCGCGGCAATCCGACACCCTTCGACGGACTCGTGCCGCGTGAGCGCTCGGCGTCGTGGCTCGAACGCTGGCACGCCGCAGCGGCACGGGACGGCCGCGCAGCGGGGGAGCGGGCGGAGGCGATGGACCGCGTCAACCCGCTGGACATCCCGCGCAACCATCAGGTCGATGCCGCGTTGAAGGCGGCGACCGGCGGCGATCTCGAGCCGTTCGCGAGGCTGCTCGACGTCGTCACGCATCCCTTCGAAGCGCGGAGCGAGTGGTCCGAATACTCCTCGCCCGCACCGCGTTCGTTCGCCGAGTCCTTCCGGACCTTCTGCGGAACCTGATCGTCCGATACTGACGAATCGAGACCGGTGTTGTTCGCGATTTCCCACGCGGATCTCGCGAACAACACCGGTCTCGGTCAGCCCTGGACGATCGGGCTCGAACTGTTGTGGACGACAGGCCGGCGACGCTCCCGCAGTTCGACGGTCAGCGGGAGCGCTGCCGCTTCTTGCGCTTCTTCTTCTTGTTCTTCGTCCGCCGGCGCGCGGGGGCCGGTTGCGGTTCGTTGGGCGCGGCCGCTTCGAGCAGGGCCCGCTGCATCTCCCGGCGCAGACTGTCCATGAGCTCGGGGGAGCGCAGCAGGAAGGTCGCCTCCTGCAGCGCCGCGTAGCGGTCCTTGGAGATCAGGACGCCCGTGCCGCGTTTGCCGACGATCTCGACGGCGACGGTGTCGTCGTTGACCTCCCGGACCAGCTCACCGAGCCGCTTGCGTGCGGCTTTCACGGACACGGACGTTGATGGCACTCGCGGTGACTCCGATCTGTTCCCCCGACGCGGGCATCCTTTCATCACCGATGTCGGATTCGGGGGGCGGACACGACGGAAAGTCCGTTCGATGTCACAACGGAAACTCCGTTCGATGTCACAGAAGCGCGCGCACGGAGCGGGGCAGCGGGGTCGAGGAGCGGGTGGTCGGTGACGGGATCGGATCGTCGGCGACGGTGTGCAGCGGCACTACTCCCGCCCACACGGAGTGGTCCTCACCGTCGTAGGGATCGTCTCCCGGCCCGCCCACACGGATCTTCACGCTCATCTCGGTGAGCGGGACCTCCAGGACCATGGTGGCGGCCAGTTCCTTCGGCGTCGGCGAGCGGACCTCGTCCCACCGGCCCGGAACCAGATGCTCGGTCAGCACCCTCAACGCGTGTTCCTTCTCGCCCGGTGGGACCGGTGTGGCCACGCCGAACAGCACCGCACTGCGGTAGTTCATGCTGTGGTCGAAGGCCGACCGGGCGAGGACGAGCCCGTCGAGGTGGGTCACCGCGACCGACACCTCGATCCCGGTCCGGCCGGCGAGGAACATCCCGGCGCCGGTCGAGCCGTGGAGCAGCAACCGGTCCCCGTCGCGGCCCATGGCCATCGGCAGCACCACGGGCGATCCGTCGCGCACGAAACCCACGTGTGCGATGCGGGCCTCGTCGAGGAGTCGGTGCAGCACTGCGGGATCGTCACTGCCACGCTCGGGTTTACGGGTCAGGCGTGTGCGGTCGCTCATGGCACCGATCGAAGCAGCGACGCCGCAGCCGGGCAACCGGATTCCGGTGGTTCTGCGCGCTGCGGCTTACGGGGTGAGGACGAAGCGGCCGCGCACGCCGCCCTTCGCCATCACCCGGTGTGCCTCGGACGCCTTCTCGAGCGGCACGATCTCGTGCACCCGCACGGGCAACGCGCCCGATGCCGCGCGCGAGCAACTCGCCGGTCCGCGGACCGTCCGGCCGCACGTCCACTGCGGTCACGGCGATCCCGCGTTCGGCCACATGACCGGCGTTCGGACGGACTCCGACGAAGATTCCGCCGTCCCGCACCAGAGCGAGGCCTCGCTCCTGTAGCGCCGCGGCATCGGCGACCGCATCCCATCCCGGGGCGGCGTCGGCGGTGAAGTCCGCGCCGAGTCCTCGCACGAACTCCTCGTCGCGCGCTCGGGCGAGACCGGTCACCCGCCAACCGCGGTCACGGGCGAGCACGGTGAGGTATCCGCCGAGGACCCCGGCGGCACCGGTGACCAGCAGTCGGTCGGCGCCGCGGGACGGGTCGCCGAGCAGATCGACCATCATGGCCGCCGCCAACCCGTTGAGAGGAACGGATGCGGCCGCGATCGGGTCGAGGCCGTCCGGCACCACTGCGACGTCGGCTGCGGGAACGATGAGCCGTTCGGCGTAGGCGCCGACGTCACGGTCGAACCCAGCGGTCAGACCGGCGACGCGTGTGCCGATACCGAGATTCGTGCCGGGGCCGACGGCATCGATCGTTCCGGCGAACTCCCAGCCCAGTCCCGTGTGCTCGGGTTGGTGGATCAGTCCCATCCGGTGGAATATGCCGTCGGCGACGGCGAGGTCGACGGGATCGACCGCTGCCGCGGCGAGGTCGACGCGGATCTCGCCCGCACCGGGCTCGCGCAGGGGAAGGTCGACGATCTCGATGGAGTCGGGTCCGGCGGGTATGCGGACGACGGCCGCGCGGTAGGTGGAGGTGTTCATCGGTCACTCCTCTCGATTCGGATCCAACGGTGACAACTCCACTCTGGAGGGGTTACTCTCTGATGGGAAGTACGCACTTCGAAGTGCGTTTCTCACCACCGAGCGAGGTGAGCACGATGGCGACGACGACTGCAGCCCAGAAGCGGGCCCGCGCCAAGGTGGAGTACGACGCCTTCCTGGCCGGCTGCCCCAGCAGACAGTTGCTCGATCGGATCTCCGACAAGTGGGTCGCGCTGGTCCTTGCGGCACTCGGCGACGACGCGTGCGCGCCCGGCCACGCCGCCCCCGGAGTGTTGCGGTACTCCGAACTGTCCCGCCGGCTCGCCGGGGTCAGCCAGAAGATGCTCACCCAGACCCTGCGTTCCCTCGAGCGCGACGGGCTGGTGACCCGCACCGTCACGCCGACCGTGCCGGTCACGGTCACCTACGAACTCACCGATCTCGGTCGCTCCCTGAGGGAGTTACTGCGGGGCGTCAAGGACTGGGCCGAAGCGCACATGGACGAGGTGCTCGACCACCGTCGGGAGTACGACGCCCGTACCTCCTGACCGTCACCCACCGATGGCTTCACCGTCGATGTGTGAGGACTGCTCTTACGGAGAGAACTGCGCGTTCGGGAGGGTGGAGGGTACGAGGGATCCGAGGTCCTCGACCACATCCCACAACGGGTCGTCGAATCCGATGTCGTAGGTGCAGTCGGCTTCCCGCGGGTCGGGCACGAACGCCCACAGCAGTGCACCTGCGGTGCCGGCGGCGCGTTGACCTTCGATCTTCGTGGTGATGTGCTCGGCGCGGTCGACGAGCGATCCGCACGATCCGGCGAGCTCACCGATCTCCGCCACGAGCAACGGCTTTCCGACGGCCGTGGCCTGCGCGACTCGCCGGGCGAGACCGTTCCACTGATCGCCGGGCAAGGGCACGCCGTCGGCACCGTAGTCGTGGTACTGCACGGCATCGACATAGGAGGAGGCGCTGACGAACTGGTACTCGTCGCCCTGGGTGCCGCACTGACCGCCCCCGGTGTAGCCCGCGGTGATCAGGGTGCGGGGGTCGACGGCGCGCAGTTCGGCACCGGCCGTGTCGAAGAAGTCACGCAACACCTGCGCGGCGCCGGGTTCGCACGACCGGGTCCACCAATAGCACGCGGCGTCGGTGCAGGAACTCGTCTCCGGCTCGCCGACGAGCTCCCACGCCGCGAGGGAGGGGGAATCCCGGTAGCGGGCGACGGCGGTACGCATCCAGTCCCGGTAGCTCATCACCACCCGTTCGTGTCCCGGGGTGAATTCGGTCCACCCGTCGACGTACCATTGCCGTCCCTTGAAGACCTCGTCCTCGCACGCGCCGTCCTGTGGTGCCAGGACCGGCAGCAGCATCTGATCGTGCGCTTCGGCCGCCGCGAAGACCGCGTCCATCGGTCCGAAGTCGAGTTGCCCGGTGAACCGGTTGACGGCCAGCGCCTGGAAGAGGTTGAAGCGGGTGAGCGAATTCGGGGGCAGCGCACCGAAATAGGCGTCGAGGTCGACCATCGCTCCGCATCCCCAGTTCACCGACCAGTCGGTGGCGAGCTGGTAGGCGTTGAACCCGGTGGGCCACCAGGCCCGACCGTCGAGCGCGAAACCGTCCGGCGACGCGGTCACCCGCGCGCCGGGCGCCGGTGCCGCTGCCGCGGGGCTCGTGCCCAGCAGCAGCCCGACCACGGTCGCGGCGCCGACGATGAGTCTGGATACCCGAAGCCTCGTCATCTTCCGGATCGTAGGTCCGCGGCACAGGTGAGAGCCCCGATCGAGGAGGAACACGCCGCAGTGACCGTCGTCACGATCAGGCGAACTCGAGGGCTCCCTCCACCGGGCGTGTGACCCGTCGGGTGCGCGGGGATCCGAGCGCGCTCTCCAGATCCGACCCGTCGTGCTCGGCGAGCAGTTCGCCACCCGACCACACCAGCAGCGTCGTGGCGACGGTGTGCTCGGCCACCGAATGCGACAGATCGTAGTGCGCGCAACCCGGCACGCCGGCATAGGTGATCCACAGGTCGAAACCGGTCATGAACAGGTCGAGGTCGAATTGCACGGACAGACCGAGCAATTCGCTGCGACCGGTGTCATCCACACCGGCGAAGGCCTCGTCCAGGGCGAGCAGACGCGGCGCATGCGGGTCGGCGGAATCGAGCATCACGTGCGCCGCGGCGAACAACGGCAGGTGCAGGGAGACGGACTGCTCGCCACCGGACAGCGCCGAGTGCCGGGCCGGGGTGAGGCGGTCCTCACTGCCGTCCGCACCGACGAGACTGAACGAGAACACCCGCCACCGGCGGTAATCCAGCGTGGCGGCGAGGATCTCAGGGTACGACCGTTCCGGATGCGCGGCCCGCTCCGCGCGGATCCGCGACGCGAAATGCGCGCGGATCCCCGCGAGGTCCTCCGGCGCCAGCATCGACGCGTCGCGGTCGAGGAGCTTGCACACCGCGCGGGCCGGCTCGTCGAGATGGTCGGCGAGCACCCAGTGCACCCCGATGGTGTTGCCCGAGGACATGTGCCGTTGCCGCATCTCGGTGCCCATCCGGGCGATGAGGTCGCGGGCGTCGACGGTGCGCTCGTGGATCTGCTGCGCGAGACCGGTGAGCAGCGCGTCCTCGAGGATCCGTCGTTCGGAGTCGGTGAGCAGGGTTTCCTGTTCCTGCCGCGCCCGGGCGATGCGCTGCGCGAACGCCGCGACGGACGTGTAACCCTGTTCGTCCTGTACCTGCACGACGGTAATGCCGTCGGCGGCGTCCCAGTGCAGCCGGTAGTCGCGGCCTCGGGCGAGTTCGGCGTCGAACTCCTGCAGTGCGGAGGTCAGTGCCGAAGCGGTGGACTTGCGGGTCGACTCGGAGGCCGTGACCGATTCGGTGGCGGCGTCGAGTGCCCGGAACAACGAGAGGACCTCGGTGGGCAGCACATCGACCGTGTCGTCGGGGGACTGCCGGATCCGGTAGGCCAGCTGATCGGCATCGAGCCACGCGGCGGCGCTGGACGGCCACACGTGCTCGCTCTCCACGCCGAGCAGGGTCAGCAGGTCGCGCCGGGCGAAGGGTGCCAGGGCGTCGGCGTCGGCGCGGGCCTCGGTGAGCGCCGACCGCAGTGTCTGCTCGGCGCCCGTGTGGGCGGCCTCTGCCTTGCCGATCCGCTCGAGCGCCGACTCGTGGGCCTTACGCGCGGTTCGCTCGGCGGTCTTCGCAGTCTCGATCCGGCGTCGGGCCTCGTCGAGCTGGGCATCGATCCGGTCGGCGCTCGCCCCGATCGACTCGCGCAGCGTCTCGAGCTTCTGCTGCTCGTTGGCCAGCGTCTCGGCGTTCTCCGCCGCGAGCTCGGCAGCGTTCTCGGCGGAGACCCGCGCCTCGTCGAGCCGAACTTCGGTGTCGCGGAGTCGATCACCGCAGGTGACCTGCTCACGCAGGGCGCGCTGCAGGGCCTGGCCCTGGGAACGGAAGTGCCGCACGGCTGCGTCGAGACTGTCGAGTTCCGTCGCGGTGAGCGGCGCTCGGTGCCGGCCGGCCGTCGACCGCAAGTGCTGTTCCTTGGTGGCGACCGCGGCGATCGCCTGGTCCAGGTCGCGATCGGCGGCGGCTGCGGATTCGGATGCGGTCCGCAACGCGCCGGCGCATTCGGTGACCTTGCGCAGCGCCGCGAGCACGGATCCGGTGCGCGGCAACGACTTCACGGCCTCGTCGAGTGCGGTGAGCCGGTGGCCGATCTCGCGGTCCTGCTCGCGCTGCGCCTCCACGTCGGCGCGGCATTCGGCGATGGTGGTCTCGAGTTCGACGATGCGACGCTGCCGACGCCGGGCGCGGGCGGTGGCTCCGATGAACTCGGCCTGCTCCTTGACGTGGCGACCGAGCTGCACTCCCTGCCGGAACCCGCCGTGCGCATCGACCGACACCCGCGCGTCCGGACCGGGATCGGTGGCCCACGCGATCGACGACAGCACCGCGGCGACCCGTTCCTCGGGCACGGCCGTGTCGGGTTCGGGAACGAGTACATCCGCGAGCGTGGGGCCGCTCGGCCGGTGTTCGGGCGCCAACGGCACCAGCAATTGCTCCGACTCGATGTCCGGCAGGTCGCCGTCGGTGATCCATCCGTCGAGCAGGTTCGCGGCCTGCAATGCCGCTTCGATACCGGCGGCGTCCTGTGCCGACACGTCGTCGCGGAACCGGACGAGCTGCCACAGCGGGGCGCCGGCGAGATCGTCACGGTTGCCGGTGCGGGCCGGGAACACCGGGGGAGCGTCGTCGCGTTCGGCGGCGACGGCGGCGCGTTCGGTCTCGAGTTCGGTGATGCGGTTGCCGAGCGACTCGATCTCCGAGCCGCACACGCGACGCCGGAACCGCAGGTCGTCGAGCACCGGACCGGTGTGCTCGGCGAACACCGCCGCCGGGGACGGCGCATCGTCCTGACCGACGGTGCCGAAGGCGGTGTCGAGCGCTTCGAAGACGGGAGAGGACAGACCCACTGCCGCGAAGGTCTCGGCGCGATCGGACCACCACCGGCCCAGTTCGGCGGCGACCTCGCTGCGGGACAGTTCGACCATGGTCTCGGCGGCCTCCACCGCGGCCGACGCGGTGTCGCGTTGCGCGCGGGCACGCACCGCTGAGGCCTCGGCCCGTGATCGCGCGGCGGCGGCACCGTCGAGCTGGGACAGTGCGCTGCGCACCGCGCGCACGTCGGCGTCACGTTCCTCGGCGAGCGCGTCGATCGCGGCGTTGAGCTGCTCGGTCCGTTCGATGCCGTCGAGACCGGTCCACGTGATGCCGGCGTCCTCGGCGGCCGCACTCAGCCCGTCCTCGGTGCGACGACGCGTCGCCGTCGCCGTCTCCAGCGCGTCGCGGGCACTGTCGTGATCGCGGAGCCGGTCGGCCACGACGGCCTGGGCGCGGTTCGCCTGCTCGGCCTGCGCGGCGGTGGTGCGCTCGAGGTTCTTCACCGCCGAGGCGAGGTCGTCGAGTTGCTGTTTGCCCTCGTAGGCGCTGGAGCGGTGCAGTGCCTCGAGGGTGGTGCGTGCTTGTTCGTGGTCGCGTTCGGCGACCAGGAGCTGTTCCTCGGAGGCCGTGCGTGCGGCGGCGGCTTCGGTGCGGGCCTCGGCCGCCGCACGCAGCGACCGGACCGCGGTGTCCACCACACCGAGACGGGTGGCGACCTTGTCGACGGCGGTGCGGGCCTGCTGGCGGATGTACTTCGAATACACCTTGACGAACTGTTGCGCCGCGTCGTCGGCGGCCGCGAGGGATTCGAGGGTGCGCTCGACCTCCTCGATCGCGGAGAACGAGCGGGCGGCCTCGACGATGAGATCGTCGTCGAGGGGGCGAAGTCCGTCGGTCAGCGCCTGCGACAGGCCCTTCGGATCGAGGTTCTTGGCGAGCTGGGGGCGGCGCAGCGTGAGGATCAGGTTGATCAGCTGGTCGTAGCGTTGCGCGCCCAGCCCGAACATGCGCGCGTCGATCGCCGCCCGGTAGTCGACGGGACGATCGGCGATCGCGTCGGCCCCGATCTGATCGACCAGTTGTTTGCGGGTGAGCGGTCGGTCCTCGTCGTCGAGCAGCGAGAAGTCGACTCCCACACGGCCGTCGACGACGAAATGCCAGCGGGTGACCTTGTCGTTGCCGCGGGTGGCGCGCATCCCGATGCCGACGGTGACGGCCTCCGGGTCGTCGGCGCGGCCGCGGCAGAACTCCATCCACACGTACGAGTGGGCGCTGTCCTGCCCGCGGTACAGCAGGTTCGAGCGCATGGTGCGCTCCTCGCCGGCGAACGGATTCAGGCGTCGCGGTTCGATCCGGCCGTCGAGCACGAACGGGAACAGCACCTCGAGCGCCTTGGTCTTGCCCGACCCATTCGGTCCGCGCAGCACCAATCGTCCGTCGGCGAACGAGAACTCCTGGTCGCGGTAGTCCCACAGGTTGATGATCCCGGCACGCGTGGGGCGGAATCGGGCGCTGCTCATGAGATCTCCGTCGGGGTCGTATCGGGGGCGGGGGCTGTCGGTGGGATGGTCTCGGGGAACAGGTCGATCTCCGGATCCCGTTCGCGCACACTGACCGTCACGCCGCGGAAGCGGGCGATGGCGGGCAGGACCAACACTCCGCCCGGTACGCGGGCCACCAGGCGCAGTCTGTCGAGCATGTCCACCGCGGCCTCGGCCAGTCCCGCGGGGTCGGCCTGCCACTGCGCGGCGAAGGTCCGGCCGTAGATGTCGACGAGACGACCGACCGTGCCCGCCAGCCACGAATCCTCGAGCAAGGGATGCTCGAGCGGGGCACGAGCGTCGTCGTCCTGCTCCTGCTCGTCGGGCATCGGGGTGTCGGACGCCGCGAGCGGGGTGAACACCGTCGACCTCGGGATCGCGGAATCGACCGCCGCGACGAGGACGTCCTGCGTCTGCGCGGGCACCGGCATCCGGGGCGGGACAGGGGCGTCGGGATCGAGGACGCGATCGCACATCTCCCCGGCCAGCAGCAGCGCGACCTGCGCGACCGTCCCCGTGTTCGGGAACCGCATATCCGACAACCGTCCCGAGGTGTCCACCAGCGCAACGCCTTCGGCGCGACGCTCACAGACCAGGCCGGTGAGCAGTTCCACCTCGTCGGTGGTGCGCGGCAACGCCAACTGCAGCGCCTCGTCGTCGTCGAGATCGTCGGCGTACACCACGGGACGCTGCACCAGTGCGCGGCGCACCCGCCGCCGGACCTCCGCCGTATCCGAGTGCGGGGCACCGGCATTGCCGAGCAGACCGCGCACCGATTCGAGGTGCTGCAACGCCCGCGGTGGCCGGAACAGGGCGTGCACGACCGCACGATCGACGTCGTAGAGCGCCTCACCGTTGTCGGGATCGCTCGCCCACCTGCCCGCATCACCGTCGGCGAGGGTGATCGCGCCGCGCACGCCGAGCCAGGTCACGGCATCGACGAAGGCATCGCGGTCGGCGGCACGTTCGGTGTCGAGTTCGACACCGTCCACCCGGCTCGCCTCGGAGGCGACGTGCTCGGCGAGTTCGGACAGCGTGATCTGCCCGGCGCCGCGACCGAGCGCGGCGATTGCCAACGCGAGATAGGCGTAACGGCGCCGGTCGAACGGCCGGCCGGTGTGCGTCGACGTGCCTGCCCCCGCGTCGAGGCGATCGGCGACGGTGAACAGCCGCGCGGTGGTCTCGGTGACCTCGAGCCGGTACCCGAAGGTGGCGAGCAGATCCTCGCGCAGCTCGGTGGCCCAGCGCCGCACCGTCGCCAACGCCGATCGATCCGGGAAGGTCGCGGTGACGAGATGGTGGGTGAGCACCAACCGCGCGGCGCGCTGATACGAATCCAGCTCGACCGACGGGATCGAACGCGCCCTCATCGCACCTCCACCGACAGACCGTCGAGATACAGGCGTCCGCGCGCGGTGTGCACCACCGTCGACTCGCCGCTCGGTCGGAGGGTGAGCTTGACGCCGTTCTGCGTACCGGAGGAGGCATCGTCGCTGCGCACCCGCCCGCTCACGGGCACCCGAGCCGACAGTGCGGCGTCGAGCAGGCTCAACAGCACCTCGGCTTCCGGTTCGCTCAGCTTCCGTTCGCGCACACCTCCGGCGGCGAGGGAGCGCGCCGCTTCGGCCCGGCGACGCTGCTTCTCGAGCTGCGCCTCGCGCAGCCGCCGTACTCCGGCGTCGTTGCGCTGGATCCGCCCCGGCGCTCCCGCTGCGGGGCGCCGGCCGGTCTCGGCGAGGGTGCGGGCGATCTCCACGGGAGGCGCGTCCCACCACGACCGGGTGACC
This sequence comes from Rhodococcus sp. PD04, assembly GCF_035918275.1. Taxonomy (NCBI): domain Bacteria; kingdom Bacillati; phylum Actinomycetota; class Actinomycetes; order Mycobacteriales; family Nocardiaceae; genus Rhodococcus; species Rhodococcus sp. PD04. The sequence continues at coordinate 2,546,224 of NZ_CP142143.1, forward strand.
GGCACGATGTCGGCATCGGGATGGGCGACGGAGAAGTGTCGGGGCCGGCCCAGGTCGAACACCGCATCGAACAGCGCGTGCGCGGCCTCCTCGGACGGCGCGGCAGCGAACCATCCCGCGAGATGCCGCAGCTGCGACTCGCGGCTGACACCCCCACGACGCTGCTCGGTGAGCCGGCGCAGCAGCCCGAGCACCGCGGAGATCGCGTTGATGGTCGCGCCGCGCAGGCGTTCGGATTCGCTCGGTTCGGAGCCCACCCCGACGAACCAGTGTTCGATGCCCCACCAGCGCTGCGCCCAGTCCGCTTCGCGTTCCTCGAACGAGAGCAGCACCCGCTCGTCGTGCCGGGCCGCGGCCGCGGTGAGCTTCTGAACCCCGGTGACCTGCACCCGGTCGAGCGCCGCGGAAAGCTTCGGGGCGTAGCGGGCCAGATCGGTGCTGAACTCACGCATGTGGGTGAGGAGCGCGTCCTTGTGGGCGAGGAAGGTCTCCGGGGTGACCTCGGTGGTGCGCACCAGCTCGCCGAGGACGAGATAGAAACGGGCAGCGCGCTCGGCCATGTCCGACAGCGTCGCGTCGAGGCGACTCAACTTCCGGTAGACCAGTTCGCCGTCGCCGGCCGCGTTCGCATCGGCGAGATCGTTCAGGTCGGCGAGCAGATCGGGGAGGGCCAGACGCGACAGCGAGACGTCCTCCCCACGGGAGGACAGCACGTCCTCCACGGCGCGGAACACCCGGTAACCGGCCTGCCCGAACTGGTAGACGTAGTGCCGGTTGCGGTACTCGGCGAGCGTCGCCGCCCGGGATCCGTCGTAGCTGCGTTCGAGCACACCCCACGCGTGCAGCTGCTCGAGCAGGGCCGGGATCTCGGAGGAATCGGGCACGTCGTCGCCGTTCGCGCCGGGCAGCCGAGTGAGGACGTTCTCGACGTCGCCGGCGTGCAGCAGCACCGAGTAGTTGCCGCGCGCATGATCGAATGCGCGCAGAACCCACAGGTAGTGCACCCTTTTCTCGGCCGTTGCGAACGAGAAGAGGCGCAGGCGGTCGTCCCGCACCAACGCGTCCTCCATCGCGCCGAACCGCGCTCGGCCTGATTCACTCACCGTGACAGGTTAGGCGGCGCAACCGACGGGTCCGGACAACACCCGGCGTGAGTGTCGGCACGATCGTTGCCCGATGAACGCCCCGATCCGCGGTGGCGGCCCGCCCCGAGCCGTTACGGTCGAGGCGGTGCGCTCGGCGAGGGCAGTGCGCCCGGACAGACGCCGCAGCCTCCGGAATCGGACACGATGAATCCTCACGAGATCGGACAGGACACCCACAGAGTGGGCGATCCGGGACCCGCCACGCGTGCACTGATCGAGGCGGTCGCCGACCTGTCGACGACGCGGCAGGCCGAGATCACGCAGTACATGACCGAGCGGATCTCGGCCGAGATCGAGGCGATGTCCACCGACCGCCACACCCGCCGCTCCCTCGCCCAGGCCGCGGAGGAGGGTGTCGCAGCCATCACCCGGTTCCTGCGGGACGATCTTGCCGAGATCGAGATCCCGGCGGCGTCCTATTCACTGGTGCGCATGCTGGCCCGGCAGGGATTCCCGGTCTCGGTGGTCGACCGCAGCAACCGGCTCGCGCAGGACAGCATCATGCGCTGGTGCCTCGAGGTGCTGGCGGGACTCAGCGACGACGCCGCGGCAGTGATGCAGGCGGGCGTGGAGATCCTGATGAAACTCTCTGCCGGGATCGATGGGGTGTCGCAGAAGTTGCTCGGGGTCTACGAGGCCGAGCGCGACACCTGGCTGCTCAACCGCAACGCCTCCCGGACCGCCCGCATCCAGGACATCCTGGCCGGACGGCCGATCGAGGTGGGGGACGCCGAGCGCACCCTCGGCTACCGGCTCGGCCAGCACCACCTCGGGGTGATCGTCTGGACGGACGACATCGAAGTGGTCGGCGGGGACCGGTCCGGCACCGAATGGAACGGCCTCGAGCAGGCGGTGACGGCCTTGGCCGAACATCTCGGGCGGGGAGGTCGGGTGCTGTTCGAACAGTTCGACGAGTACACCGCCTGGGCATGGATCCCGCTCGGTACCGTCGATCGCATCGACCCGAGCGGACTGTCCGGGGTCGTCGCGGCCTGGCAGCGACCCGTCGGTGTCGCCGTCGGAGCGCCGCAGGAGGGGATCGACGGTTTCGTCCGCACCCATCGGCAGGCGGCGCAGGCGCGGGAGGTGGCTCTGACGTCGGCCCTGCCGTGCCCGCGCCTCGTCTCGATCGACGAGGTCGGCGCGGTGGCGTTGATGTGCACGAATCTCGAATGGGCCCGCGCCTGGGTGGGGGATGTGCTCGGCCGCCTCGCCGCCGACGACCCCGCTGCCGCGCAACTGCGACACACGCTGCGGGAATTCCTCTCCAGCGGAGGAAGCTTCGTCGCCACCGCTGAAAAGCTGCATCTGCACCGGAACTCGGTCGCCTACCGGATCAGCAAGGCGGAGGAGCAGATCGGGCACAGCGTCCGCGAGTGTCGGCTCGACCTCGAGAACGCGTTGGCACTGTGCCACTGGCTCGGTGCCGCCGTGCTCGCGCCCGATTCGGCAGGTCCACCTTCGCCCGGGTGACGGCCCGTTATCGGGAGCCGGGCACGGCGCTGCGAACGAACCGTCCGATCTCGCCGATCGCGCGGACTCCTTCGGGTAGCAGATCCGCGGCGGCCTGGAATACGTGCACCTGCCGGTCCCAGACCTGCAGTTCGCACGCGATACCGGCGTCGGCGAGACGGTCGGCCATCGATTCGGCGTCCACCAGGAACAATTCGTGCGAGCCGACCTGGATGAACGTGGGCGGCATGCCCGACAGATCCGCGTCGGCGGGACAGATCCGCCCCGACTCCTGGCGACGTCCTGCAAGGCCGGCCAGCGCTTCGAGTGCGTTGCCGGGCAGCAGCGTGCAGTGTGCGGCGCTGGAGTGACCGAGCTTGCGGGCGGGATCCAGCTCGGTCAGCGGGGACAGGGCGACGATCGCTCCCGGCACCGGGACACCCCGGTCGCGCAACGCGAGCGACACCATGAAGGCCAGATAGCCGCCGGCGGAATCACCGGCGATCACGATCTGCTCGGGTCGGTAACCGGCGGCGAGCAGGAAGAGATAACCCTCGACACCGTCGTCGACGGCGTCATCGATCGAGTGCTTCGGCAGCATCCGGTAGTCGACCATCAGCACGGGGGTGCGGCCGGCATCGGAGATCCGCGAGACGAGGCGGAGGTGGCTGCGCATCCCGCCGCACAGGAAGCCGCCGCCGTGCAGATAGAGCATCACACGATCGAATCCCGTTCTCGGGCCTTCCACCCAGGAACCTGTGCAGTTCGGCAGCTGGACGGGAGCGCACACCGTCCCGTCGATCGCGGGGAGTAACGCTCCGGCGGCGTCCAGCAGACCCGTCGGCCAGGGCAGCGTCGTCGAACGGCCCCACAACCCGAGCAGTGGACGCACCGACATGCGGATCGCCTGCGCCAGAAGTTTGGACTGACGGCTCGACCCGGGGAAGTCGCGCCGGCGGACCGGGGCCGAGCGATCGGGGGCGTGCGGCGGCCGAGGCGTCGGCAGATCGCGCGGAACGAGGGGTGCGCGCACGTCACGTGCGGTCGTCACAGGAAAGAGCTCCTCACAACCGGTGCGATGTCTGCGACCGGTCGATCCGCGAAGGGGAGACGGTCGAACAGCGGCGAGTGGACCCGGCGAAGCAGGTGCCGCTGTCTTCCACGTTAAGGACGAACGTCCCTCGGTTCACCGGTGCGGCTGCACACTGTTTCCGTGCTGGTTCGGGCTGCGCGCACAGTGTCCAGGCGTGGCACTGGGTGCCGGTGCGAGCTGGATCACGTCTGATCGGGGCAAACCTGCAGTTCAATGGCTTGTTCCGGGCGCTTGTCCAAGTGGCATTCGGTGGCCCGAACGGCCCGGTCGACCGAACCGGCATTGTGCGCTGCGACCAGCGAACCCCCACGATCTGTGTGCTCGCATACCGATGGAAAAGGTCCCGGGCCGACCTACCTTCGAATAGGGGGCCGATGATCGGAGCCACGTCATCGGCCCGTCGGGGGTCCCGCCCCCCTACGACGGACCGCTTCGTGGCTCGGACATTCTCCGTTGACGGAAGGACCGCGATGGCGCCCCACGCGACGCAGAACTGCATAACGATCCTGCGCTGCGGGAGCTGCACGACGCTTCACGCTCCCGAGACAGCGCGCTGCTCCTCCTGCGGTGGCGCGAACCTCGAGTCCGCCCACTGCTCCGGCACCGGCTCGATTGTGTCCTGGAAGGTCGTCGAACCGCTCGACGTCGGCGCACAGGACGACAGCTCGGTCACCCTCGCGATCGTCGAACTCGACGACGGGCCGTGGCTCTACTCGAAGATCGAAGGATCGTTCCCCGAATGCGCCGAGGCGCGGGTACGGGTCGCGTTCCGGTCCACTGTGTGCGAGGACGGATTCCCCGTCTTCGGGGTCTGTGCGGCCTGATCTACGACGCTCACCCCTCGAGAACCGCGGTGGCTGCGATCTCCACGAGCACGGCAGGTTCATAGAGTGCCGCGACACCGATCAGCGATGCCGGCGGCATCGGATCGGGCAGATCGATCTCCTGCGCGACGGCCTGCACACCGGCCGTGAACTGTCCGATCTTCTCGGGATGCCAGTCGGTGACGTAGAACGTCAGGCGCACGACATCGCGGAAGGTTGCGCCCACTCCGTCCAGGCCTCGTGCCACGTTGCGCAGCGCCTGGACCACCTGACCGGCCAGATCGGTAGGGATCGGTGAGCCGTCCGGCATATGTGCGACCTGTCCGGCGAGATGTACCTGTCGCGTACCGGTGGAGACGGCGACGTGGTGGTAGGGCGCGTTCGGCAGCATGCCTTCGGGGCTGAACAAGGTGACGGACACGGGCTTCTCCTGAGGTCGGAACCGAGTGATAGCCGATTTATACTTGGTATCCGGAAGTCACTTCAACGAAACCAGGTTTCATGTCGGATACCGCTGACCACGATCTGCTTGCCGTCGCCGCCCACCGGGAACTGTTGGGACAGATCCTCGACAAGTGGTCCCTGAGCGTGCTCACCGAATTGTGCGAGGCTCCGCGCCGCTTCAACGAGTTGCGGCGCGCCGTTCCCGAGGTCACGCAGAAATCCCTGACGACCACGCTGCGCAGACTCGAACGCAACGGAATCGTCGAACGCCGGGTGGTGAACACCCGTCCCGTCGCGGTCGAATACCGCATCACGCCATTGGGGAAGACGGTGCGCGAACCGATCGACGCCCTGCTGCTGTGGGCGTCGATAAATCTTCCTCGCATCGAGAAAGCGCGACGCAGATTCGACGAGGAGCCCGACGAATGAGAGTGTCAGCGCTCGGGCCACGGTTCGACGACCAACCGAGGCCATTCCGCCTGCCATTGTCGGGCTTTCGCTTCGTACACCTCGCGAGGCGCCAGCACCGGATTCGGGCGGAGCACCATCCCGAACAGGCCGTCGAAACCGTGCGGAGCGTAGACCCGTAGGCCTGATCCGGGCTCACGGGTGATGCCGAAACAACACGTGGTGGATGCGAAATGGTCGATGGCGTCGGCGCTGCTGGTGAACGGATCGGCCGGAACACCGAAATGCTCCTCGTACCAGAGATGCACCCGCGCCTCGTTGCGCACCTCGACCCCGGTGTCGACGTCCGCGAACAGCGCCGCGGCCTTCTCGATGACCCGGTCCTCGGCCTCGTAGCTCAGGCACACCGGATCTCCGAGAACGATGTCGAGCAGTCGCTGCTCGGTTGCGGGCGTGAGGTCACTCAGGCATCGTCCCCCGTCATGGATCTCGGTACCGCTAGGCCTGACGCGACCGGGACTTCCACGCCGACCAGGCAGCGGTCACGATGATCGCGCCGGCGAGGGAGCCGATGATCCCACTGGGGCGCAGTTCGAGTCCGTCACCTGCGAGAAGGCTGATGAGCAGACCGCCGACGAACGAACCACCGACGCCCGCGACGAACGCGAGCGTCCAGTCGATCCCGGTCCCGGACCTGCCCACGACGAGCTGCGCCCCCGCGCCGACGAGCAGCCCGAACAGAATGATTCCGATGATCAACATTGCGCGAGTATAGGACGAGATCGCCACGGCGACAGTCTTTCCGCGAGATGAACGCAGCGGCGAACATTGCATCCCCTCAGGGGAAGGGCACCCGGCCGCGAATTCACCCTATGACTTCATCCCGAGTGCGTGAGTCGTCCGGTCACGGTCTGCCGTCGGTCTTCCCCTGCGGCGGTCCGATTCGGACGTTCCGCCCCAGATTCCGTGACGTTCGCGGGTTACCAGCGCGTAGTCGCGGCAGGGGATTCGGACGGGGCACGACGTGCAGATCTGTTTCGCCGTCCGTTCACGGCGCTGCCGCATCCCGCGCGATTCGTCGTCCGACGGGAAGAAGATCGAGGGATCGATGAGACGGCAGTCGGCACGCGACTGCCACGGCTGCAGTTCCACGTCCGGGCTGCTGCCGAATGGGGCGAAAAAAGGCGTTGTTCTCATGGTTCTCGTCCGGCGACCGAAGTGAAAACGGTGCCGTCCGGTGTCCGACCGCGACGGTGCATGAGCGGACACCGAACGGGGTGGTCAGTGCATGTGGCTGCCGCCGTTGATGTCGACGGTCGTGCCGGTCAGGTAGGCCGCGTCCTCCGACGACAGGAACGTGATGACCGAGGCCACCTCACGGGTGGTGGCGGTGCGTCCGAGCGGAACGTCGCGGCAGATGGCGGCCTCCTGCTCCGGGGTGCTGCCGACGCGGATGCTGGTGTCGACCGCGCCGGGGGTGACGGCGTTGACGGTGACGCCGCTGTCGCCGAGTTCCCGGGCGAGGGACTTGGTGAATCCGAGGACGGCGGCCTTCGCCGACGAGTAGGGGACCTTGCCGAAGACACCGCCGCCACGCTGGGCGGAGACCGACGACATGTTCACGATGCGTCCCCATCCGTTCTCGATCATGCCCGGCAGGAATGCCCGGGTGACGAGGTAGGTGCCGGTGGCGTTGACGGCCATCACCTTGTTCCACAGTTCGAGGCTCGTCTCGAGGAACGGCACCGGCGAGGTGATGCCGGCGATGTTCGCGACCGCTCCGACGGGCGGGAGATTGCCGGCGGTGACTTCCGCGGCGACGGCATCGTGCGCTGCCTGTACCGACGCCTCGTCGGCCACGTCGATCTCGTGTCCGAAGGACGGGACGGAGTACTCGCTGCCGATCTCGGCGGCGACCTTGGCGGATTTCTCACCGTCCAGATCGAGGACGACGACGGCCCAGCCGTCCTCGGCGTAGCGACGGGCGGTGGCGAGGCCGATGCCGCGCTCGGAGGTTGCTCCGGTGACGACTGCGGTGCGTCGGATCGAGGACATGGGTTTTCTCCTTGAAGGTTGGGTCAGGGGATAAGGGTGGTGACGAATCGAGCTGCCCGAGAGGCACTTTCGGGGCGCTCGGGGTCGGTGATGTCGCGGGTCTCGAGTTCGAGGGCGAAATGCCCGGTGTAGCCGCGGGCGTCGAGGGCGGCGAGGCCGCCGGCGAAGTCGGCGTGCCCGTTGCCGATGCTGAGGTTGATGTTGCCGGGCACCGCGTCCCGGAGGTGAACGTGCGTGATGCGCGAGGCGAACAGGTCGACGAAATCGGCGGGATCTCCGCCCGAGGCGACGATGTGACTGAAGTCCATCACCACGCCGATGTCGGGGGACAGTCGTGCTGTCAGCCGCGCAGCGCGAGCGATGTCGCAGCACAGTCGGTGGACGTGGAGGGATTCGGTCCACAGGCCCACCCCGAAGTCCCGGGCCCGGACGTGTGCCCGTTCGAGTTGTGCCGCGACGGTGTCGAGGTCTTCGTCGAGGGACCGGATGGGCCGGTGGTCGAGATGTCCGCACGGGAGCACCAGGGCGCGTGCCTCGATGCGGGAGGTGAGAGTCAGCAACCGATCGAGATGGTGATCCCGCCGTTTCTGTTCTTCGGAGGTCAACGGCGCGTCGAGGTCGCCGATGTCGCAGTTGACGCTGCGGACGCGCAGGCCCGAGATTGCCACCTCGTCGGCGACTCGATCGACGGCGTCCGCGTCGAGCACGAACGGAACGTGATCGCAGACTCCGGGTAGGGCGCCGAGGTCGATCTCGGTGAAGCCCAGGCCGGCGATGGTCTGTAGCGCCGTGGGCAGGTCTAGGTGGCGGAAGCTGATCGTCGAGCAGCCGAGCCGATCGTGGAACACGAGAACCTCCTGAAAGGTGATGGGGACCACGCTAACCGTGATGACTGTCAACAGTCAACCGTTGCCTACTGACAGTTGACAGGAGGGGGTGGCCGCGCTCACACTGGGGTTCACTGTTGACAGTCGACATCCTCTTTCCCCGTCGCACCAGCGGCCGTATCCTCGGTCCGCAAGGAGAAATTCATGAGCACAGAAGCGCTCGAGATGCGAGGTCCCGTCGAGGGCACCAAGGACGCCAAACGCGTCGCGATAGGTTCCTCTGTCGGCGCCGTCATCGAGACCTACGACTTCATCGGCTTCGGCACCGCTGCAGCGTTGTATTTCGGGACGGCCTTCTTCCCCAGCGGCGATCCCGTCATCGGCACCCTCGCCGCCTTCGCCACCCTCGGCGTCGGATTCGCCGCACGACCTCTCGGGGGGATCCTCGGTGGTCATCTCGGAGACAAGGTGGGGCGCAAGCCGGTCCTCGTCGCCTCACTGATCGTCATGGGCCTGGCCACCTTCGCCATCGGTCTGCTTCCGACCTACGGCCAGGTCGGTCTCGTCGCACCGGCGCTGCTGGTGACCGTCCGCATCATCCAGGGACTCGCCTTCGGCGCCGAATGGGGCGGAGCGATCCTGATGAGTTACGAACACGCGCCGTGGAAATCGAAGGGCCGCTACACCGGCATCGTCCAAGCGGGATTCCCCGTCGGGCTGCTGTTGGCAAACCTCGTATTCCTGTTCAGCGTCCACCTCGGTGGCGACTGGGCGTGGCGGGTGCCGTTCCTCGCGAGCATCGTCCTCGTCGTCGTCGGGCTGATCATCCGGTCCAAGGTGCCCGAGTCCCCGGTCTTCGAGGACGTCAAGGACAGCGGCGAAATCGCTGCCTCCCCGATCCTGGACTCCGTCAAGAAGGACTGGCGCGACATCCTCCGCGGCATCGGCCTGCGCGTGGCCGAAACCGCCGGCTACGCCGTCTCGATCACCTACATGATCTCCTACCTGCACGAGAACGACCTCGCTGGGAAATCGGAAACCCTGTTGGCGCTGTGTGTGGCCTCGGCGATCGGCATCTTCGCCACGATCGGCTGGGCGAGTTTGACCGACCGTATCGGCCGCCGCCCGGTGTATCTCGGAGTCTGCGCGTTCGCCGCCCTCTTCGGGGTCCCGATGTTCCTCCTGGTCAACACCGGCATGTTCGTGCTGATCCTCGCCACCGTCGTGATCGCCTACGCCGTCTGCCAGAACGCCCTCGCCGGAGCGCAGGGTGCCTGGTTCCCCGAACTGTTCCAAGCAGCGCGCCGCGCCTCGGGCGCATCGCTGGCCTACCAGATCTCGGCGATGGTCTCCGGGTTCACCCCGTTCATCACCGCACTGCTCTACTTCGCCTTCGGCTGGATCGGCCCGGCCCTGCTCTTCAGCTTCTACGGCCTCGTCGGTCTCGTCTGCGCCCTCGTCACCCGTGAGACCTGGGGACGGACCGAGCGCCGCCTCGCCGATCAGGCCGGCCGGTCGAACTCACACCCTTCCGATAGCCCCGACGGCCCCCTGTCCGGTGGGACCGCCGCGGCATCGAGCACCAAGGAAAAGGAACTTCTGTGACCACCACAGCGCATCCCCGTCCCGACGTCGCCCTGCCTCGGAACGAGCGACTCGCCGCCATCGACGAGTTCGCCTACCGACTCCGGCACAACGTGATCGACATGGGCCAGGAACAAGGCCAGGGCTACGTCGGCCAAGCGCTCGGCGCCGCGGACATCCTCGCCACCGTCTACGGAGACCATCTGCGCTTCCGCGCCGACGACCCGCACTGGGACGGCCGCGACCGGTTCCTCCTGTCGACCGGCCACTATGCCATCGGCCTGTACGCGGCGCTCGCGGAGGCAGGGATCATCTCCCGCGACGAGTTGCTCACCTACGGCTCGGACGACTCGCGCCTGCCGATGTCGGGCATGTCGACCTATACCCCCGGCATGGAGATCTCCGGCGGCTCGCTCGGCCACGGCCTTCCGATCGCCGTCGGCATGGCACTGGGCCTGCGTCACCAGGATTCGCCGGCACGGGTCTTCAACTTCCTGTCCGACGGCGAACTCGACGAAGGGTCGACCTGGGAAGCGGCCATGAGCGCGCACCACCACCGGCTCGGCAACCTCATCGCGATGGTCGACATCAACGCACTGCAGGCCGACGGTGCCACCAGCGGAGTGCTGAGCACGGAACCGGTCCACGACAAGTGGACGGCCTGCGGGTGGCGCACCTACCGGGTCGACGGCAACGACACGGGCGCGCTGCTCGACGCCTTCGATGCGGCGATCGCCGAGGCCGCCCCGACCGGATCCCCGGCGATCGTCCTGTGCGACACCCGCGTCGGCAAGGGCGTTCCGTTGCTCGAAACCCGCGAGAAGGCGCACTTCATGCGCATCGACGAAGACGAATGGCAGATCTGCCGCGACCAGCTGACCGCCGGCCACAACCGCGAGGACGTCCGATGACCACCACCGCCCCCAAGCTCAAGACCTCGGCGATGATCGCCTCCTTCGTCGACCCGGGGCAGCGGACCACCGCCGCACCGTTCGGCCACGCGCTGGTCGCGGCGGCCCAGGAGGACGATCGGATCGTCGGCCTGTCCGCTGATCTCGCGAAGTACACCGACATGCACATCTTCGCCGAGGCGTTCCCGGACCGGTTCTTCCAGATGGGCATGGCCGAACAGCTGCTCCTCGGTGCCGCGGCGGGCATGGCCGAGACCGGCCTGATCCCGTTCGCGTCGACCTACTCGGTGTTCGCCGCGCGCCGCGCGTACGACTTCCTGTGCCTGGACATCGCCGAGCCGAACCTCAACGTCAACATCGTCGGTGGACTCCCCGGCCTGACCACCGGATACGGCCCCAGCCACCAGGCCACCGAGGACATCGCCATCTTCCGCGGCATGCCCAACCTGACGATCGTCGATCCGTGCGACTCGATCGACATCGAACAGGCCGTGCCGCAGCTCGCCGCGAGTGACGGCCCCACCTATCTCCGCTTGCTGCGCGGTAAGGTCGCCACGGTCCTCGACGAGTACGACTACTGCTTCGAACTCGGCAAGGCGAAGGTGCTGCGCGGCGGGAACGACGTCGTCTTCGTCACCAGCGGACTGATGACCATGCGCGCGTTGCAGGCGGCGGACGTGCTGGCAACCCACCACGTGGACGTCGGGGTGGTGCACACGCCCACGATCAAACCGTTCGACGCAGCCACGGTCCTGGCGGAGATCGACACCGACCGACTGGCGGTCACCCTCGAGAACCACACCGTCGTAGGTGGGCTCTTCGAGACCGTCGCTGCCGCAGTCGTCGGGGCGGGACTGGGGAAGAGGGTCGTCCCCATCGGCCTGCCCGACCGGTTCCTCGATGCCGGCGCGCTACCCACCCTGCACGACCGGTACGGCTTGAGCACCGACCGGGTGGTCGCGCGGGTGCTCGACGAGCTCGGCTGACCGACACGCTGTACGGGTCCCGCACCCAGCTCGGTGCGGGACCCGTATCATTGTCGACAGACTGTTGTCGACAGTCGGCCGCTGACACCTGGAGGCAACTCATGGCTGCTCAACCCGCTGCGCTGCTGGGGCTCGAGAGGACCAGCCTGCGTCAGCAGGCCGTCACCGCCCTGCGCACCGCGATCACGAGCGGCGCGCTCGCCCCGAGCAGCCCCCTCGTCGAGACCGAGCTGTCCGAGATGCTCCAGATCAGCCGGGGGACCTTGCGCGAGGCGATGCGCCAATTGCAGCAGGAAGGTCTGATCTCTGCCGGTGCCCGCGGTCGCCTCTACGTTCGGCACCTCGACGCCAAGGAGATCCGCGACATCTTCGCCGTGCGCGCGGCCCTGGAAGCGTTGGCCGTCCGCGACCTCGCGGAGCGGGACGACCGGGCCTCGGTGATCCCGGCCCTGCGCGAAGCTCTCGAGGCCATGGCGCATGCCGAGAACGACCTCGAGGCACGCATCGAGTCCGACCTGAACTTCCACCGACTGCTCTGCCGTCTGACCGGCAACGAAACGCTCATGCACTCGTGGCAGTCGCTCGAGGGATCGATCCGCATGTCCATCATGTTCGCCGGTCTGGAGAAGGCGGTCGGAAACATGGACGTCGGGCGTCACAGTGCCATCGTCGACGCCATCGAAACCGGTGACTCCGACCAGGCTGCGTCCACGGTGCGTTCGCACATGGCGTGGGCGGCAAGCAATCTCGTGTCCTGATCCGTACTCGTCAGGGTGTCGCTGCCGGTTCCGGAGGTCTCGTCGGGCAGGATGGTGGCCATGCAGACCACACCTCTGACCTTCGAGTCCTCCGTCGTCGTTTCCGCCACCCCCGACGAGGTGTACGCCCTCGTCTCCGATGTCACCCGCACCGGTGAATGGTCACCCGTCTGCGCGGAATGCTGGTGGGACGAAGGGCAGGGCCCCGAGGTCGGTTCCTTCTTCACCGGCCGGAACGTCACCCCCGAACGCACCTGGGAGACCCGCTCGGAGGTCGTCGTCGCCTCTCCGGGCCGTGAATTCGCGTGGTCGGTCGGTCCCGGCCTCGTGCGCTGGAGCTACGTCATCAAGCCCGCGGACGCCGGCACGGAACTGACGGAGACCTGGGAGTTCACCGAAGCAGGGCAGAAGTTCTTCCACGAGAAGTTCGGGGCGGAGGCACCTGCTCAGATCGCCGCGCGGGAGCAGGCTGCCCGCAGTGGAATTCCGGCGACCCTGGACGCGATCAAGCGCATCATCGAGGGCTGACCCGGGGCGCTCGTCGTCCCGTCCCGTTTCCACGTTATCGCGCAGGTGGGGGCTTGTCGCAAGCCCCTACCCGGGGTTCATACTGCCCGTCCGGTGTCGTGGAGAGGGGCGGACATGCACGAGGTCGTAGTGGTCGGCTGCGGGCCGACGGGAATGATGCTGGCGGGGGAGTTGCGCCTGGCCGGCGCGGACGTCGTCGTACTCGAACGTCGCGAATCGCAGGAACTCGCAGGGTCGCGGGGTGGTGGTATCCACGCCCGCACCATCGAGCTGCTCGATCAACGAGGAATCGCCGAGCGATTCCTCGCCGAGGGGCGGACGGTGAACACCGCGACCTTCGGGGGCACCAGGCTCGACGTGGGCCGTCTTCCCACCCGCCATCCGTACACGCTCGCGTTGTTCCAGAACCACATCGAACGGCTGCTGCTGCAGTGGATCGAGGAATTCGGCGTGCCGATCCGGCGGAACATCGAGGTCGTCGGTGCCCATGCGGACGAGGAGAGCGTCCATCTTCGGCTCACATCGGGGGAGACGGTGCAGGCTCGGTACGTGGTGGGCGCCGACGGCGGGCGCAGTGTCGTGCGCCGCGAGGCCGGGATCGGATTCGCAGGGCCGGATGCGACACGCAGCAGCCTGATCGCCGAAGTGCGGGTCACCGAGGAACTCCCCACCGACGCCAAGATCGACGAACGCGGCATCCACGGTCTGTACCCGATGGGGGAGGGTCGAGTGCGGGTCGTGGTGACCGAAGCCGAACTGGGACCTTCCACGCCGCCGACGCTCGACGACCTGCGACGAGAACTGGTCCACGTGTTCGGCACCGATTTCGGTGTGCACGATCCCACCTGGCTCTCACGGTTCACCGACGCGACCAGACAGGCGACGACCTATCGTGCGGGCCGGATCCTGCTCGCGGGCGACGCCGCACACGTGCATTCACCCACCGGCGGACTGGGTATCGGCCTGGGCATCCAGGATGCCGTCAATCTCGGCTGGAAACTCGGGCAGGTCGTGCGAGGGGACTCGGGGGAGGGCCTGCTCGACACCTACCACGCCGAACGGCACCCGGCCGGCGCGCGGGCGCTGAAATTCACGATGGCCCAATCTCTTTTCCAGAAGGCCGATCCGCGCCAGGAGGCCCTGCGCGATCTGATCGACGAGGTCCTCCGCGTCGACGACGCCGGAGCGCCGATCGCGGCGTTGATCTCCGGTCTCGACGTCGCCTACGACCTCGGTGAGGGGCACCCGCTGCTGGGACGACGTATGCCGGATCTCGACGTCATTGCCGAGGAGAAGTCGGTGCGCGTGTTCGGACTCATGCACCGGGCTCGTCCGCTTCTGTTGCAATTCGACGGCCCGCCACTCGATTCCGGGAATATTCCCGACTGCGTCGACCTCGTGCGGGTGCGCTACGACGGCGTCTGGGAGTTGCCGTTGCTCGGTGAGGTGGACGCGCCGTCGGCCGTGCTCGTGCGCCCGGACGGGCACGTGGCCTGGGTGGGGGAGGGCTCGACGGACGGTCTCGACGACGCACTCGCGAAGTGGTGCGGCACTGCGGCCCGCCGATCAGGAACCGTTGCGTGATCAGGGGATTCCTGACCTACATGGGTAGGCCGTATAGACCTTGCGCGCCGAACCGGGCTTCGCGCGCGTTGCAGCGGCGGCAAGACACGGTTCGGCGCGCAAGGATCGGCGGAACAGCGCGTCACCTACGGGGGACCGCGACGTACTTGACCTCGAGGAACTCGTCGATGCCGATGGTGCTTCCCTCGCGTCCGAGACCCGATGCCTTGATGCCGCCGAACGGTGCCGCGGGATTGGACACGATGCCGGTGTTCAGCCCGACCATGCCGACCTCGAGCGCTTCGCTGACACGGAAACTGCGGTCGACATCCTGGGTGAAGATGTATCCGGCCAGTCCCCAGGGCGTGTTGTTGGCGATCTCGACGACCTCGTCCTCGGTATCGAAGATGACGAGGGGCGCGACCGGCCCGAAGATCTCCTCGCTCATCAACGCGGCGTCCTTCGACACGTCGGCGAGGACGGTGGGTAGGTAGAAGTAGCCGGGTCCCTCGGGTCGGCTTCCGCCGCACACCACGCGCGCTCCACGTTCCACGGCATCGGCGACGAGACGCTCCACTTTCGTCAGAGCCTTCTCCTCGACCAACGGACCGACCTGGCTACCCTCGACCAGGCCGTCCCCGACGACGAGGGCATCCATCCGGGCAGCGAGCTTCTCCGCGAACCGATCGGCGACCGCGCGGTGCACGAAGATGCGGTTCGCAGCGGTGCAGGCCTCACCCATGTTGCGCATCTTCGCGGCGAGCGCGCCGTCGACGGCCCGGTCGAGATCGGCGTCCTCGAACACGATGAACGGGGCATTTCCGCCCAGCTCCATCGAGCTGCGCATCACGTGCTGGGATGCCTGTTCGAGCAGCCGGATGCCCACCGCGGTCGAACCGGTGAAACTGACCTTGCGTGCGATACCGCTGGACATCCAGGTCGAGACGACCTCCCCGGGTGCGGTGGTGGGCACGACGTTCAGCACACCCTTGGGCACACCGGCCTCGACGAGCACGCCGACCAGGGCCAGCGAGGTCAACGGCGTCAGCTCCGAGGGTTTGAAGACGATGGTGCACCCGGCTGCGATGGCGGGTCCGATCTTGCGGGTACCCATGGCGAGCGGGAAGTTCCACGGCGTGACGAGGACGCAGGGTCCCACCGGCTCCCTGGACACCAGGATGCGGGTCGCGCCGTCGCCGGTGCTGGTCACATCACCGCGGATGCGGACGGCTTCCTCGGAGAACCACCGGAAGAACTCCGCCGCGTAGGCGACCTCGCCCTTCGCCTCGGCGAAGGGTTTGCCCATCTCGGTGGTCATGATGGTCGCGAACTCGTCCTGCCGCTCCAGGATGAGCTCGTAGGCCCGGCGAAGGATGACGCTGCGTTCGCGCGGGGCGGTCTTCGCCCATTGTTTCTGCACGCGGGCACAGGTTTCGATGGCACGCCGGGCGTCGTCGGCGTTGCCGTTCGCGACGGTCGCGACGACCTCCTCGGTCGCCGGGGCGACGACGTCGAATCGTTCACCGGAGCTCGATTCGACCCATTCACCGGCGATGAACAATCCTGTGTCGACGCGGGACACTGCGTCGGAGACGCCCACCCGTGTCCCGACAATCGTTGTGTCGGTCATGCGCTTTCCTCCTCGGAGATGGTGTTGTTCATCGACATTCGCGGCCCGGGATCGAGCAGTTCTGCAAGGTGCCGGCCCGGGGCGGATACATCGATCTGCGCGACCTGCATTGCGCACGAGAATCCGTCGGTGATCACCGCGGAATCGTCGCCGGCCGCGCGCAGCGCCGGGGCGAGGGAGGTCTCGGCGACCTTCATGCTGATGTCGTGGTGTTGTTTCTCGAACCCGAAGTTTCCTGCTACGCCGCAGCATCCGACTGCGTCGCGGACGTCGTCGACTCCCGCTGCGGTCAGGATCCGGCGATGGCTTCCGGCGCCGAACACGGAATACTCGTGGCAGTGCGTCTGCAGCACCATCTCGTTCGGCAGCGGCTGTGCAGGGGCGGGTGTCCAGCCGTTGCGCACCAAGATGTCCATATAGGACGCGAAGCTGTGGACCCGTGCGGCGACGCGACGCGCAGCCTCGGTGGGCACCAGCTCGGGCAGGTCCTTGTGCAGTGCGGCGGCGCAACTCGGCTCGACGACGACGATCGGCCGGTCGGTGCCGTCGTCCAGTGTCCGGGCGGCGTGGGAGAGTTTCTTCTTCGCGGTGTCGAGCTGGCCGGTGGAGATCCATGTCAGTCCGCAGCACGCGTCCGCGGAGCAGCTCACCTGCTGATCCGCTGAGGCCAGCACGCGGGCGGCGGCACCGGCGACCTCCGGCCGCAACCCGCGAGTGAAGGTGTCGACGAACAGCACCACCGGCGTCGAACCGGATCGGCCGCTCGGCGCGTCGCTCACGGCCTTCTTCCAGGCTCGCCGGGAGGCGAAGGGCGGAAGTACCCGGTCGGGGGAGATGCCGCCGAGAGCGGCGGCGCGCTTCGCGAGAGAAGTGCGCAGGACCGCGTTGACCAGCGGTGCTGCCAACCCCGTGATGCGGAGCCAGCGGGGCAGCCAACCCAGCGAATAGTGCGATACCGGTCGTCGTGTGCCGTCGTAGTAGTGCGAGAAGAACTCGGATTTGTAGGTGGCCATGTCGACGCCGGCCGGGCAGTCGGTCGAGCAGGCCTTGCACGACAGGCACAGATCGAGTGCCTCACGCACCTGTTCGGACTTCCACCCTTGTTCGATTGTGCGGGCGCCGCGCACCATCTCCTGCAGGACCCGGGCCCGGCCGCGAGTGGAGTCCTTCTCGTCGCGGCTCGCGCGGTAGCTCGGGCACATCACGCCGCCGGAGTCGGCCCGGCATCGTCCGACGCCGATGCAGCCCTGGACGGCGTGCACCCACGGGTCGGGGGTGTGTTGCGGCCGCGCGCCGTCGGGACGGACCGCCTCGATCGGGTGCAGGTCGTAGTGGGTACGCCAGGTGCGTTCGGGAACGCCCGCCAACGCCAGATCGTCATCGATCCGTGCCGGGTCGGTCAGCGATCCCGGGTTCAGGATGCCTTGCGGGTCCCAGATCGTGCGGAAGGCACGGAATGCGCTCATCATCCGCGCGGAGTACATCACCGGCAGCAGTTCCGAGCGGGCACGGCCGTCGCCGTGTTCTCCGGAGAGCGATCCGCCGTGACGGACCACCAGACGCGCGGCCTCGTGCGTGAACTCGCGGAAGACCTGCCGGCCCTCCTCGGTGCGCAGGTCGTAGGTGATGCGGATGTGCATGCAGCCGGCGCCGAAGTGCCCGTACATCACGCCCTGCAGACCGTGCCGGTCGAGCAATGCGCGGAAGTCCTGGAGGTAATCGGCGAGGTTCTCCGGCGCGACAGCGGAATCCTCCCAGCCCGGCCAGGATTCGCCGCCGGATGCCAGGCGGGACGAGAGTCCGGCGCCGTCCTCACGCACCCGCCACAGGGAAGCGCGCTCGGTGGTGTCGGCCGCGATGCGGCCGTCGACGAGACGGCCGTTGCGGCGAAGTTTGTCGAGCAGTGCGTCGGCGGCCGCGGCCACGGAGTCCGGGTCGTCACCGTCCAGGTCGACGTAGAGCCACGCGTTTCCCGCGGGAAGTCCGAGGACGGAGTTCTCGCCCCGACGGAACCGCATGGTCTCGACGATCGCCGCATCGACACCCTCGACCGCCGCAGGAGAAAATTCCAGGATGGTTCCGATGTCGCGGGCCGCGTCGACGACGTCGTCGTAGCCGAGGCAGACCAGCAACGCGCTGGACGGGCGGGGAACCAGCTCGACGCGGGCCCCGACGATCACCGCGCACGTTCCCTCGGATCCGACGAGCGCACGGGCGACGTCGAACCGCTTCTCCGGCAACAGATTGTCCAGGCGATACCCCGAAACCTGCCGTTGGATCCTCCCGAGTTCGGTGCGGAACTCGAACAGGTGCTCGCCCGCGAGCGCGGTGAGCTCGGCGTCGAGCTGTTCCGCACGCGCCGCAGCGGCCGCGTCGTCGGGATCGGTGGCACGCAGGCCTCGCTGCGCCGCGGTGAGCCGGAACCCGTCGGCGGTGACGAGGTCGATCTCGTGGACGTGATCGGACATGCGGCCGTAGCGCACCGAGTGGTTGCCGCAGGCGTCGTTGCCCAGCGCGCCACCGACCGTTGCCCGGTTCTTCGACGAGGGATCGGGGGCGAAGGTCATCCGGCCCGAGGACGCGCCTTCGGCCGCCCGCGTGAGGGTCGCGAGTACGACGCCCGGTTCGACGTCGGCGACACCGGCGGTCTCGTCGATACCGAGGATGCGGTTCATGTGCCGGGAGAAGTCGAGGACGACACCGGGGCCGACGGCATTACCCGCCATCGACGTCCCGCCCCCTCGGCTGACCAGCGGAATCCCGGTGTCGCCGCAGGCGGTCACCACCGCCACGACGTCGTCCACCGACCGAGGAAAGACCACGGCCGACGGCCGCACCCGGTAGTTGGAGGCGTCGTAGGAGTACTCGTCCAGTCGACGCATGGCGGTGTCGATCGGGACGCCCAGTGCGTGGAGTCTGTCGGTGAGGAGTCGAACTCGGACGTTCTCGTCGGTCGAGGAAGCTCCGCCGTCCTGTCCTATGGTGAGCTGGTCGTCGTTCATCGCGTGCGCCGCGTCAGGAACGGGGACCGCAGAGAATATGGGCGCGCCGGTTCAAGGAACATCATCGACCGCCTCCCGGTTTGTAGGATTGTCGACAATCCTGCCATGCACGGAGCCTACAAAGCGGAGACGGCGAACGCAACGCACGCTGGGTCGGCGTTCTCACCGGCGACCGAGGATGTTCGCGCCCGCACTCGGCCTGATCGCCCTTCGACGTCTGCCGCCTGCACCTCGAGTCTGCGCAGGGGTGCAGACGGCAGTGTTCCGTATCGACGTCGGTCGGTAGCGGCGACGCGGCCGTGAATGCCGACTGCGTGCGGTCGAGCTACGCCGTACGGCCGCGACGATCGTCGAATCCGTCGGCGTAGCGGAGGCGCTGTTGCGTGCCTACACCAGCCGAGTCACGCCGATGGTGTGATCGGTGGTGAACTCCTCGATCGCCCACTCGCCGTTGAATCGTCCGAGGCCGGAGTTGCGTTCGCCACCGAATGCCACGTGCGCCTCGTCCTGAACGGTCATTTCGTTGATGAACGTCATGCCTGCCTCGACTCGATGCGCGAATTGCAGTCCCCGGTCGATGTTTTGCGTGAAGACCGCGCTGGACAGACCGAACTCGTGGTCGTTGGCCAATTCGAGGGCGTGTGCTTCGTCATCGGCGCGCAGGACCGCGACCATCGGGCCGAAGATCTCCTCGCGGGCGATCTCCATGTCGGGCGTGACGTCGACGAACACGTGCGGAGGCACGACCCGGCCGTTGATCTCCCCACCGAGCGCAACGCGTGCTCCGGCGTGCCGGGCCTGCTCAATCTTCTCCTCGAGGCCCTTCAACTGCGAATCGTTGACGACGGGCCCGACCAAAGTGCCGTCTGCGGAGGGATCGCCGTAAGGCACGGCCTGCGCGGCTCGGGTGAATCGTTCGACGAAATCGTCGTACACCGGCGCCTGCACGATGATGCGGTTCACGGCCATGCAGATCTGTCCGGAATGCAGGAACGACCCGGTCACCGCTGCCTCGACGGCGGCGTCGAGATCGGCGTCGTCGAGGACCACCAGGGGTGCGTTGCCGCCCAATTCGAGTGCCACCTTCTTGAGGTGCTCACCGCCGGTGGCGACCGCACCGACCTGCTTACCGACCGGTGTCGAGCCGGTGAAGGAGATCAACCGCGGGACGGGATGCTCGACGAAAGCATCGCCGATCTCCGAACCGGAGCCGATCACCACCGACAACACTCCCGCCGGTAGGCCTGCTTCCTCGAAGATCCGGGCGATCAACAGACCGCCGGTCACCGGAGTGTCCGAGGCCGGCTTGATCACCACGGCATTGCCCAACGCCAACGCCGGTGCCACCGATCGCTGCGACAGGTGCAGCGGGAAATTCCACGGGCTGATCACCCCGACCACTCCGATCGGCTTGCGGTACACCCGCATCTCACGGTTCGGGGTGTTCGAATCGAAGATCGATCCGTGGACCCGGGACGGGAACGACGCCGCCTCCTGAGTGATGCCGATGGCCAGGGAGACTTCGGTATCGGCCTTGATCCGCGTCGAGCCGGACTCGGCGACCAGCCAGTCGATGATCTCGGCTCGGCGTTGTTCGAGGATCTGCGCGGCGCGACGCAGGACCGCGGCGCGGTCGGCGGGACCGGTCGCGGCCCACTCGGCCTGTGCTGCCCGGGCGGAGGTGTAGGCGGCGTCGACGTCCTCGGCGGAGGCGAGGCGGATCGTGGCGACCACGCTGTCGTCGAACGGATTGGTGTCGGTCAGGACGCGGTCGGAGCGTCCCTCGCGCCACTGCCCATCGATGAACTGGGAGGCGACCGGCTGCCCGGCGAACGTGGCGGTGGAACCGAGATCTGTTGTTGTCATGAAGAACTCCTCGACGGTAGGTAGGTCAGAGAAAAGCGACGACGGCTCGAAGGTCGATGCGTTTACCGAATCGCCGAATGTGGTGTTGATCTGTTCGAACAAATGGGCTCCACCAGCCGGTCTGGATGCCGGAGTCAGCACGATCTCCTCGTATCCGAGAACTGCCGACAGCGGCGTCGGGTAACACTCGTTGCAGACGATCGCATCTGTGTGGCATACCCCGTCGGCGACCATTCGAACCGGGAGCTTGCGCCTCGTCGGGACCGGCGACGCAGGAGATGGCGCACGCCTCGCGAAGCTGTGCACCGTCTCCGGCGTTCGAGAGGGATGCCTATGAATCGAGCCGGCGGTCGTCGAATCTGTCGGCGTGCCCGGCGATGTGAGCGTGCAGTCGCGTGACCGCCGGTGAAGGCGTCCTCGTCCCCGTCGTCAATCCGATGGTGCGATTCGCGATGCCGGCGACCGGCACGGTGACGATTCCGGGGACCGGAGTTTCCGAGCGAGGCAACAGTGCAACCCCGAGGCCCTGGGCGACCAGTGCCCGGATCGTTTCGAACTCGCTGATCTCGAACGCGATGTACGGTTCGAATCCTGCTTCAGCGCAAACAGATTCGAGTTCTCTCCGGATGTGGTAGTCGGGAGGGTTGGCGATGAAGTGATCGTCCGCGAGGTCGCGCAGGTCGAGGCGGGCACGGCCGGCGAGTCGATGGCTGCTCGGGAGGTGGAGCAACAGCCGCTGCTGGGCGAGCACGGTGACCGGCAGATCCTCCGGCGGAGGGATGATGACGGCGAGATCGAGCCGGCCGTCGCGAACCATCTCTGCGAGCGCTTCGCCGTGCGCCTGGACCAAGTGCAACCGGACGCCGGGGGCGAGACGGTGGAACTCGGCCAGCAACGACGGGATGCTCACCGGCCCGAGGGTGAGCGGGAACCCGAAGCGGACGACGCCGTGATCGGGATCGGCGTGCTCACGCACCGTGGCGATCGCACCGTCGAGCTCCCGGACCAGATGCCGGGTGCGTTCGTGCAACTCCCGCCCGGCCGACGTCAACACGACCCCTCGTCCGGATTGCTGGAACAACGCCACACCCACTGCTTTCTCGAGTGCCCGGATGCGGCGACTGACCGAGGACTGGGGAACGTCGAGCAGATCCGCCGCGCGCGTGATGTGGCCTTCGCGCGCCGCGGCGTCGAAGGCGACGAGCAGTGGGGCGACCATTGCGGTCTCGGACGTCATATACCAATCCACATCTGCATGGTAATACCTGCGAAATCTCATTGGACGGATGAATCGGGAAGAGGCACGCTGAAGATCGACAACGGCGAAAGCAGGTGAATGATGGTGAATCGGAAGCACTCTGCCGACGGACCACAGCACGACGACCACGAGTGCGACGCCGTCCTGATCGGCGGCGGCATCATGTCGGCAACACTGGGTGCACTGCTGACACGGCTCGAACCCGATCGGTCGATCCTCGTCCTGGAACGACTCGACGAGGTCGCGGCCGAGAGCAGCGCCCCGTGGAACAACGCCGGCACCGGCCACGCGGGCCTCTGCGAACTGAACTACATGCCCGATCCTGAGGATTCGACCCGGGCCGAGGAGATCGGCCGACAGTTCCGGATCTCACGGCAGTTCTGGGAGTCCCTCGACGAGCCGGACGAGACGACGTTCGTGAACGCGACACCGCACATGAACGTCGTCTTCGGCGAACGCGATGTGGACTATCTACGTCGGCGGCACGCCACCTTGCAACGCTCGCTGCTGTTCTCCGCCATGGAGTACAGCGAGGACCCCGACACGATCGTCCGGTGGGCACCGCTGGTGATGGGCGGTCGCTCCGGATCCGAACCGATCGCGGCCACGCACTACGAGGCAGGCACCGACGTCGACTTCGGTGCCCTGACCCACCGACTGCTGTCGGACGCGCGTCGTCGTGGCGTCGAGCTTCGTACCGGGCACGAGGTCACACGACTGCGCCGCACCACCGACGGGAGGTGGACGGTCTCGGGACGCACGACGACGGGACGGTTTTCGGTCCGATCCCGGTTCGTGTTCGTCGGCGCCGGCGGGTACGCCCTGAAACTCTTGCAGAAGGCCCGCATCCCGGAGGTGCGAGGTTTTGCCGTCTTTCCCATCGGCGCGCAGTTCCTCCGCACCGGTAATCCCGACGTGGTGTCCCAACATGCGGCGAAGGTCTACAGCCAGGCCGACGTGGGCGCACCACCGATGTCCGTGCCGCATCTCGACAAGCGGATCGTCGACGGACGCGAGTCGCTGATGTTCGGCCCGTACGCCACGTTCAGCACCAGGTTGCTCAAACACGGCCGGCTCACCGATCTGTTCACCACCCTGCGCCCACACAACATCGCCCCGTTGGTGGCGGTGGGCCTGCAGAATCTGTCGCTGGTGCGCTATCTCGTCGGCCAACTGCTCGCGTCCCGCGCGCGGAAATTCCGGCAGCTGCAGCGATTCTGTCCCGAGGCACAGCAGTCCGACTGGGAGTTGATCGACGCGGGGCAACGAGCCCAGCTCGTCAAACCCGATCGTCGCAGGGTCGGCGTCCTGACCTTCGGCACCGAGGTCGTGGCGAGCGCGGACGGCAGCATCGCCGGGTTGCTCGGGGCGTCGCCCGGCGCCTCGATCGCTCCATCGGCGATGGTCGAGCTGCTGAGCACGTGTTTCCCGGATGACGTGGCGCGGTGGCGACCGGTGCTCGAACGGATGATGCCCGACCTGTATCGGGAGACCGAAACGACCTCGCGCGCCGAACCGGGCCTCGCCCGCGCTACAGCAGCGGCGAGAAACGGTTCGGCGCGCGAGGATCCGAGCGCCTCGTAGGATTTACGCTCAGGCGGTCTGCAGGAACGGGTAGTCGGTGTAGCCCTCGGCTCCGGACGCGTAGAACAGCTCCGGACGCGGTGCGTTCTCCGGCTGCCCGTCCCGCCAGCGCTCGGCCAGGTCGGGATTGGCGATCAGCGCGCGGCCGACGGCCACGGCGTCGGCGTGCGAATCGTCGATCAGCTGCACGGCCTCGTTGCGGGTGGTCGGCGAGCCGAAGCCGCTGTTGGCGATCACCTTGCCGCCGAAACGCTTCCGGAGTTCCTGGACCAGATCGCCGGTCGGCTCCTTGTGCAGGACCGACAGATACGCCAGGCCCAGGGGCTGCAGGGCGTCGACCAGAGCGCCGTAGACGGCACGCACATCGTCGCGATCGGTCTCGACGGCGTCCTGGATGTTGTGTTCGGGGGAGATCCGCAGCCCGACACGTCCGGCGCCGACCGCCTCCGACACGGCCTTCACGACCTCGACAACGAGGCGGATCCGGTTCTCCACCGAACCGCCGTACTGGTCGTCCCGCACGTTCGATGCGGGGGAGAGGAATTCGTGCAGCAGGTAGCCGTTGGCGCTGTGGACCTCGACGCCGTCGAGTCCGGCATCGATTGCGCGGCGGGCCGAGGCGACGAAGTCGTCGACGACGGAGGGGATCTCGTCGATGGTCAGCGCGTGGGGCACGGGGTAGGGCTGCTTACCCTGCTCGGTGTGCACCTGGCCGTCGATCGCGATCGCGCTCGGCCCGACGACACGCCGGCCACCGTTGACGTCGGGATGCGTGACGCGGCCGCCGTGCATCAACTGCAGCACGATGCGTCCGTCGCGCTCGTGCACGGCATCCGCGACGCGACGCCAGCCGGCGACCTGCTCGTCGGTGACGATGCCGGGCTGACCGACGAAGGCCTGCGATTCGAAGTTCACATAGGTTCCCTCGGCGATGATGAGTCCGGCGCTCGCCCGCTGACGGTAGTGCTCGACGATCAGATCTCCGGGTACACCGGCCGAACCACCACGCAGGCGGGTCAGCGGGGCCATGACGATGCGGTTCGCGAGTTCGAGGTCTCCGAGGGCGACAGGTGTGAACAGATCCATGGGTGGCGCAACCACCCCCACCCCCGACGGCATTCCGGTGCCCGGCCGATTGTGGGATGGGTCATAGCGCCGGGTGGATGGTCACTCCGAGTGTTCGACGGCGGTGACCAGCCGATTCGACCAGTTCTCCAGGTGCTCGACGAACTCCGGTGGCGACGCACCGAGCAGCCGTCCTCCGGACATGCCCACGGCGAAGACCGCCCAGTCCATGCTGTCGGCGTCCACCTCGATCCGGCACCGTTCGGAGTCGATCGCGATCACCTCGGCCCACTGACCGATCCGGCGCCGCACCTCGTGCTCCGGCGCCTCGAGTTCCGCACTGACCTTCACCTGGGAGCGGCTGCGGATGCCGCGTTCGACGAAGGCCGCGGCATTGCCGCCGGGCAGCTCGCGCTGCCGGAATCGCATCCCGGTGGCGGTGGTCTCGGCCATGCGGTCGAGCCGGAAGCTGCGCCAGTCACCACGGTCGAGGTCGTAGCCGACGAGATACCAGCGTCGCCCGAGGGAGACGAGCTGCCGGGGTTCGACGCGCCGGCTCGTCGTGGTGCCGTCGGCCGCGGTGTACTCGAAGACGATGCGTTCGTCGTCGCGGCACGCGCGCGCGACGGTGACGAGTTGCTGTGAATCGGTCGCGCGGGTCGCCCAGGGGGTGTCGGCGGAGACCGTCGCCGCATCGAGCGCCTCCACCTGGCGTCGCAGCCGCGGTGGCATCACCTGGATGACCTTGGCCAGCGCGCGCACGGAGATCTCGGCGATCCCGGTGATCGAGGTCTGGGCCGCGGTGAGTAGGCCGACCGCGAGCGCGACCGCTTCGTCGTCGTCGAGAGCCAGTGGTGGCAACGACGCGCCCGGCGCGAGCTGGTACCCGCCGCCGACCCCACGATCGGACCGCACCGGATATCCGAGATTGCGGAGCCGTTCGATGTCGCGGCGGAGGGTGCGCAGCGAGACGCCCATCCGGTCGGCGAGTTCGGCGCCGAGCCAGTAGCGGTGGGTCTGCAACAGCGACAGAAGCCGCAGGGTGCGGGAGCTCGTGTCGGACATGACCTCATTCTTCCGCACCTGCGGACCTATAAGTGACAGGAACTGGCACCAATGGCTCGTAGCGTAGTTCTTGCCGGATCACGACGACGAGGAGCACCCGATGACCGAGACCACCACCACCCGGAACGCCACCCCGACCCTCGACCAGGAACGCCGCGATCTGCTGTCGGGCCTCGCCCACGCGCGGCACTTCCTGCGGTTCACGGCCCGCGATCTCACCACCGAACAGGCGTCGCAACGAACGACGGTGAGCGCCTTGACGATCGGCGGACTCATCAAGCACGTCACCGAGGTCGAGCGGGGATGGGCGGATTTCCTCGTGGTCGGAGCCGACTACATGGAGAAGGATTTCACCGAGTGGACCGAAGAGGATTTCGCCGAACACGACAAGGTCTTCCAGCTGCAGCCCGGTGAGACCCTCGAAGGAGCGCTGCGCGCCTACGACGAGGTCGCCGCCCGGACCGACGAGCTGGTACGCACGCTGCCGTCGCTGGACGTCGTCCACGAACTTCCCAAGGCACCGTGGAACACCGAGGACGCCTGGTCGGTGCGTCGCGCGCTGCTGCACATCGTCGCCGAGACGACGCAGCACGCCGGCCACGCCGACATCATCCGCGAATCCCTCGACGGATCGAAGTCGATGGGGTGAACCGGAGGTCGCGCTAGCGCCGGCCGGTGTCGCGCATCAACTCGGCGAGCTCCGTGCGGTCGGAGACGTCGAGTTTGGTGCACGCCCGGTAGATGTGCCCCTCGACGGTGCGGACCGACACCACGAGCCGGTCGGCGATCTGCCGGTTGGACAGCCCGGCGGTGACCATCGCGGCGACCTCCCGTTCCCGGCTGGTCAGGGGGAGCGGGCGAGCCGCCTCGTCCAGCGCCGGCGACGAGGCGTGATCGCATCGCGCAGCCAGTGCCGCGGCCGCGGCGGCGGCTTCGACGGATCGTCGGGTGTCGCCGTGGTCGCGGTAGGCGAGGGCGGCCAGGGCGTGGGCATCGGCGGCGTCGGCGAGGGCCCCGAGCGCCTCGAAGGTCTCCGCGGCCGCGGTCAGTCCCCGGCCGTCCGCCTCCGCGGAAGCGGTGGCGTGGGCCGCCATGGCGGCGACGAGACGTCCGTCGCACTGCTCGGTCAGTGCCGAGAGTCGTTCCGCGGTGGTGCGATCCCCGAACCGGGTGGCGGTGTGCAGGGCGATCGCCTCGACGGCGAACTGATCGTGCCGTGCCGCGATCTGCGCCGCCTCTCGGGCCGAGGTGATCGCGTTCGTGGTCTCGCCGCGCGCCGCGGCGAGCCATGCCTCTGCGATCCGGAGTTGCGGCTCGAAGACGGCGACGTGCAGGCCGCTGCGCGAGGTCGCCTGGGCCAGAGCGGCATCCGCGTCGTTGACACGCCCGAGTACGGCGTAGCCGTGTGTGAGGGCGAGGTACGCCGGCACGTTCCAGGAGACGGTGGCAGCCCGGTCGTCCACCTGGAGCGCGGCGACGGCCTGTTCGAGGCGGTGCACGGCGTGCACGAACCGCCCGCGCGCGGTGTCGACGACGCCGAGCAGGATGTTCGCCAGCCCCCACGCGAGATACTGGCCTATCGACGTGACGGTCCCGTGGGCGTCGGCGGGACCACGCATCGCGCTCTCCCGATAGGTCTCGGCCCGACGCTCGGCCTCGTCGAGATCTCCGGTGAGAAGCAATGCGAGAACCTCACCCAGGCCGGCGGGATAGCGCAGCAGGCCGTCGACCTGGTGGGCGACCGCTGCGCAGCGCGCGGCCATCGCAGGGACTTCGTGACCGCGTCCCATCACCGCGAGGGACAGTCCGCCGCCGAAGAACGCCCACTCGACCGCCCAGGGGAGTGCGGTTTCGGTGGCGAAGATGCGGTGAGCGAGGGTGAGCGCATCGCGGGGACGCCCTTCGTACACCGCGCATGCGCAGTCGATCGCGTCGACCACCACCCTCAGGTGCGGGCGCGTGACCAGTTCGCGGAGGGTCGCGAGCACCTGCTGGGCCTCGGCGGCGTTACCCATCCCCCAGAAGAGATTGGAGATGCGGGTCGCGCCCCAGCGCACGAGCTCGCTCTCGTCGAGGGTGCGGGGATCGAACGAGGCCAGCACGGACTCGACCTCACTGATCCCACCCAGCCACACCAGCGCGCGGGCGAGGAGATCCGCCGCCGAGAACGTGCCCGTGGCATCGAACGCCGCGCGTGCGAGACGTTCGGCCAACGGGGCATCGCCCAGAGCGATCGCGTCGTGGGCCGCGGTCTCGAGCAACTCGGGGTCGACGGCCCGGCTGCTGTCCAAGGAGAGTTCGGCCAGACGGATCCGGTCGGTCGGGCCCCGTTGGACGCGCGATCCCAATGCCTCGACGAGCTGACCGCGGATCCTGCGCCCGGCGATCCGGCCGACACGGCGGCGCACGACCTCACCGAAGAGGGGGTGGGTGTAGCGGACGCGGTAATTGCGGTTGTCGTCGACGACGTCGATCAGTCCTCGTCGTTCCGCTTCCTCGACCGCGTCGTCGCCGGCGAGACCGCACAGGATCTCGAGGTCGAGCGGTTCGCAGAACGCCAGCAGCTGCAGGGCCTGCAGCACCTCGGGCGTGAGGTGGTCGATGCGATGTTCGAGGAGTGATGCGAGTTCGGAGGTGACGGCGGTGCCGCCCCGGAGCTGCCACACGTTCCCCACCCGGCGGAGCGTGCCGGCCTCGCGGGTCCCGACCACGAGGTGGTGGACGAACAGCGCATTCCCACCCGAAGCCTTCCAGATCAGGTCGGCACTCAACTCCTCCAGGGGACCACCGAGCACGGTTTCGATCAGATCGATGCTCTGCTGCCGGGTGAACGGTGACAGCTCCAGGCGGATGAGATGGCCGTCCTTCCACAAGGAGGTGACGGCGTCGGGCACGGCTTCACCGTTGCGGACCGTGGCGACTGTGTGGACCGCGCGATCGAGGGCGAGCTGATGGAGGAAAGTGGCCGACAGCGGATCGAGCAGGTGGGCGTCGTCGACACCGAGGACGAGCCGTGCACGATCGGAACCGTGTTCGCTCAGCAGTGCCTGTCGTGCGGCGGCGAGGAAGGCGACGGGATCGCCGGCAGGGGGAGCTTCGATGAGGTGCGCGAAGGCACCGAGAGGGATGCTCCGAGCGGATTCCGTCCCCGCGATCCAGCGCACCGGGGCGGACAGCGAGTCGGTGGCCATCCGGGCCAGGGTGGTCTTGCCGACTCCGGGATCTCCGGTGAGGACCACACCGCCTCGGCCGGGGTCCGTCAGGGCCGCGACAATGATTTCCAGTTCCCCCCGCCGCTGAATCAGTGGCCAGCGCTGATCCATGCACACGATCGTAGATCCGCGAAGTGCGGATATCTCCGGGTTGGAGATTTCACCTCCTGCCCGTGACCGCAGATCGAGTACTCCACTACGCGCGACGTCGGCACCTTCGGCGACCACGATGGAGTCGTCGGAGCAATCGAACGGAAAACGGCCGAAGGAGCTGGTGATGACCACGACATCGTCGGAGCCGTTCTTCAGCTGGACGTCGAGACGGATCGACCTGAGCGCTGCAGCGGATGCGCGCACGGTGGCACCGGAACTCGACGAGTCGCTGCGCTGCGGCTCCCGGAAGGCCCGATTGCTGGCGATCCGCGACTCGGAGAGCGAGACCGACTACGTGGCGTTGCTGGTGGGCGACGTCTCGGGACACAGCGACGTCACCGTCCGCGAGGTCGACGAAGAGCGTCTGCTGGTCGAGGGGAGCCGGCCGTCCACCGAACCCGAGATCCTGTTGGGCATCACCCCGGAGCCCGGGTATTCCGGCCCCCATCACGTCGATCGAGAGGTCTTCGTGGACGGGCCGGTGCGGTCGCTGATCATCCGCAGCGGAGCGCGGTCGGTGGTGGTCGACTGGTGCCACGAAGAACACACGCGCTCGGCTCCGAGAGAGCAACTTCTGTCACCCGCGCCGCCGGCGCGCACCGGACCCGGGACGATCCGGTTCCGCGTCGCGCAGCTGTTTCCGAGCCCGCGCGTGATCCGATGGTGGCAGCGATTGCTGCCTCACCCGGAACCCGTGGGTCCGCGCCGCACCCCGGCGGTCTGCGGCTGACCGATCAGAGCCCGGGAATGCGGGGCAGCTGCGGGAGCTGGAACTGCGGGGGCGGGGGCAGTGTCGGCAGTTCGAACTGGGGGAGCCCGGGGACCGTCGGGGCGGGCTCCGGTTCGAGTGACGGCACCGAGGTGTCGGGCGCCGCCTCGTCCTGCGTCCCGGTGGTGGCGGGGACCTGCGTGGAGGTCGTGGAGGTTTCCGCCGTCGTCTGCGGCCGGTAGGTGGTGCGGGTCTCGCTGCGATCGGTGACCGTCGACTGCTCGTCCGAGACCGCCGGGACGGTTTCCGCCGCGGTCGATGTGTCGGTGGGGGTCGTGGACCGGGGTTCCGCTGCCGGTTGCGCCGGCGGCTCCTGTATCTCCTGCTGCGTGGCGGTGGGCTGCGGATCGCGACCGGAATCCTGCAGCAGGTCGACACCCAGGGCGATCGCCGCCGCGACGACGACGGCACCACCCGCGAGCAGGAGACGTCGACGGTTCCGTGGCTGCGCGGGCGCCTCGGTCTCCTGCCGGATGTCGGCGGTAGCGAAGCTCTCGGTCGGCGCGTCCGGCGCGACCAACTGCGGGGCGAACTGTGCCGTCTCGGTGAGTTCCGTCGGTGCGGCGAACTCCGCTGTTTCGGCGACCTTCGCGGTGTCCGGGCGGGCGAGGAGTGCCGCACCTTCCGCTGCCACGAGTTCGGGCTGCGGGGGCACGATCACCGGAATGTCGAGCCACGACTCCATCACGGCGGTGACCAGCGGAATATTTGCTCCGCCCCCGATGAGCACCGCGGCGTCGGGAGTGCGTCCCGAGCGGCGGATGACGTCGAGGGTGAGGCGGGCCGAGGCCTTCACGGGTCCGTCGATGAGCGAATCGAAGCTGTCCTGAGAGAGCAGCAGCAGACCACCCTCGCCGGGCATGCACACCGCGTCCTTCGAGGACAGCTGCTCCTTCGCGTCGCGGCACCGGGCGGTGAGCGCCCGCTGCGCCGCCATATCGGCCGGCTCGGTGAAGCGCTGCAGGTCGACGTGGTGGTCGTAGATCAGGCGGTCGACGAGGTCGCCGCTGATCCGGTCCGAGCGTGCCGTGCTCAGTGCGATGCGGGTGCCCCGGTCGACGACGGTGACGGTGAGGCCCGAGCTGCCGAGATCGTAGAACACGAGTGTCTGGTGGTCGCCGAGATCTCCTGTGGTTTCCAGCATTTCGAGCGCGGCGGTCACTTCCGGGACGAGCCGGAAGTTGTCGATGTCCAGTCGGCTCATCGCGCCCTGGACGAAATCGGCCTGCGTCTCGTTCTGATAGGCGACGCCGATGGCGCGCACCTGCTCGATCTCGTCGGTCTCGGCGAGCATCGTCTCGATGGACTCCGCGGCCAGTTCGGCCGGCCGGTCGAGCAGGGCGGGCATCGAGCGGGAGCGGAAGATCGGGCTGTCGACGCTCCCGGTGTCACGTCGCGCAAAGCGCACCGCGCTGGCACCGACCGAGACACCGAGAACTGTAGTCATGACGCCGACTATAACGGTTCGGTCACGGTCTGCACGCCGGAGGCGGGCGGGACTCGGATGACGGCGTGTCTCCGAACGGCCGCCGAGGACGTTGGCGAGGCCGCTCGCATGTTCGCCGTCGGCGGCGAAATCCTTGCTGTACAGTCGGCTTCGCGATCGTGGGCAGGATTTTCCGGACGTCCCGATCCCCACTGATATCGAGGAGGTTCGGGCGTATGAGCGAGCAGAGAGTGCGGATCGAGATCGACGAGTTCGGTGTCGCAACCGTGACCTTGGACCGTGCCGAGAAGCACAATGCGCTCGACCCGGCGATGTTCGATGCGATCGTCGACGCCACCGAGCAGCTCGCGACCGACCGCACGGTCCGCGCCGTCGTGCTCCACGGCGCCGGTAAGAGCTTCTGCTCCGGTCTCGACATCACCGGTCTCGGCAACCGCGACGGCAGTGGCCCGCGAGATCTGCTCGCCCGCGCGGACGGCCACATCGCCAACCACGCCCAGCGCGTGGCCTACGGCTGGTCCCGCGTCCCGGCCCCGGTGATCGCCGCGATCACGGGCAACTGCTTCGGCGGCGGCCTGCAGATCGCCCTCGGCGCCGACATCCGCTTCGCGACGCCCGGCGCGCGGCTGTCGATCATGGAGGTCAAGTGGGGCCTCGTCCCCGACATGGGGATCACCCAGAGCCTGCCGCGACTCGTCGGCCTCGACGTGGCGAAGGAACTCACCTTCACCGGGCGCATCCTCACCGGCGCCGAGGCCGCCGCGCTCGGACTTGTCACCCACGTCTCGGACGATCCGCTCGCCGCAGCGCAGGAGCTGGCCCACGAGATCGCCGGCAAGTCGCCGCACGCCGTGCAGGCGGCCAAGCGCCTGTACGAGGAGACGTGGACGGGCTCGGATGCGGAGTCCGCGCTGATGCTCGAGAGCACGCTGCAGGTCGAGTTGATGGGCTCGCCCAATCAGATCGAGGCGGTCACGGCGGGGAGGGCCGAGCGTGCTCCCGCCTTCGCCGATCCCGACTGACCGGGCTCAGATCTCCACGGCGGTACCGCAGATCCCGCACTGCTCCAACTGTCGGCGACCCCACCGCGCGACCGGCACGAAGAACAATGTGAACTGCTTGGACTCCCGGATCCGGAGCCACTGCGTGGTGTTGTGGCAGCGCGGACACGTCCGGTTCTGCCCTGGACCGAGGTTCTGTCGCTTGGTGCCGAAGCCGAAGAGAAGGAACATCGTCCGAGCATAGAGCGATGACGCGTGGTCCTTCAGTGCATGACCGGAAGGATCGCCGAGTCGGAGCGGCCCGACGCGGCCTCGACGAAGGTGAGCGGATCGGGCACCGCGGCGAGGATGTTCCGTGTCCGTTCGA
Source organism: Rhodococcus sp. PD04 (assembly GCF_035918275.1). Lineage (NCBI taxonomy): Bacteria > Bacillati > Actinomycetota > Actinomycetes > Mycobacteriales > Nocardiaceae > Rhodococcus > Rhodococcus sp. PD04. The sequence goes on from NZ_CP142143.1 coordinate 2,579,221, forward strand.
GCGCCATCGCCTCGGGTCGTGGTCCGCCGACCGCGTCGATCACGTCGAGCCAGTGGATCGTGGTCTCCAGGATCGCCATGTCGAGAAAAGCGCCGAGCGCGACCGACTCCAGGAACGGGTGCGCGATCACGGAGGCACGGCTCAATCCGGGGATCCGGTCGAAGGCGGCGGGGAACTCGGATTCGAAGCGGGTCGCGACGGCGGCGCGCTCGGCATCGGCTGCCAGTCGGCGCACCGTCTCGGCCATCCGCTCGTGCCTCGGTTCGGCCTCGACCGGATCGGCGTTGAGGATCCGGAGCATCTCCGCGGCGCTGGTCACCTTCGCCTCACCGTCCGCCGGTGGCGCGGCAAGCATCTCGATCATCACGTCCGGTGTGATGTGCACGTAGACGTCCCGGACCGTCCAGCCCGGTAGCCGGGTCTCGGTCGTCCACTGCTCGTCGGACAGTTCGGCGGCGCGAGATCCCCACATGCGCCACAGTCGGATCATCAGCGCGCGATCCTGTTCGAAAACCGCCACAACAACCCCCTCCGTCGACGTGCGGCGATTCCGACCGTATCGCCACGTCCACCTGCTCCGCCGGACGTTCGCCGACAGGAAAGGGCAGCGCCCTGCTACTGCGACGGTATTCCGGTTCGGGGAGTCACCGCTGCTTCTTCTTGCGTCGCGGAGCTTCCTGTCGCTTCTCCGCCACGTCGTCGAAGAACCCGAGGACCTTCTCGGCCGCGGAGTCGAGGGCACCGCGGGTCTTGTGCTCGGCGGCGCTCTCCACGGCCTTCCCGCCGACGTCGCCGACGATCTCGGGCACACCTTTCGGCTGGGTCTGCGAGATCTCGAGTCTGTCCACGGCCTGGGCGAACCGCAGATAGGTGTCGACGCTCGCGACCACGATGCGGGCGTCGATGGTCACGAGTTCGATGCCGACGAGGGAGACCCGCACGAACGCGTCGATGACGAGCCCCTTGTCCAGGATGGTGTCGATGACGTCGGCCAACCCGGACGAATTCGGGCGGGCCATCGTCCCGCCACCCCCGCCGCCGGCGGGTTCGATCGAAGTCATGGTGCTGCTCCTCGTGCGTGAACGGAATCGGCGCACAGCGATTCCGGATCACACGAGTGGATCCGGGCGAGGAGGACGAGCTCTCCGGGCGACGCGGGCGTCACTTCTCCATCATGACGCCTTCCCGGCGGCACGACCAGGACCACGAAGACATCATGGTTGCAGGAGAAGGACTGTCGGTGGGGGCTCTGCTGGTCGTGGTGACCGTGATCGCCGTCTCCGTCGTGATCGACCGGGTGCGCCTCTCGACGACCCCGCGATCGTCCCCCACTCGAGGGGAGTAACGCGGTGGATCGGAGGAGGGTCAGAACAATCGCGGAGTTGCGTGAGATCCGTCCCGGGCTTCGCAGATACGGGCGTGCCAGCGGTCGACGAGCCACATCTCGACCATCTCCGGACGCGTGGCGATCAACGACGCCCACATGTTGAGGAGTTCGACGTACCGGAGATAGCGCCGCAGCGTGAAGTCCGCGACCGACGGATCCTCGAGCCATCCTTCGTGGACGAGCGTCGACACCGCATGCTGATCGAGAAGTTGCGCCGGGCCCGCCTCGGTCCGCACCTCGACCGCCCACAGATAGGTCGCCAGCAGTGGTACGCCGACCCCGGGGGTATCCGGCCATCCGGACCAGGTCTGCCGCGCGGTGTCGGGCAGGGACTTGGTCTTCGCGCAGTAGTCGAGGACTCCCTTGATCTTGGTGAACCGGTCCCGGCCCTTCGGGGCGTGTGCGTCCCGGACATCCGGAAAACGTCGAGCGCCACGTCGTCGCGGATGCGCGCTGCGCCACGCCGCGCACAGGAACAACAGGCCCAGGCCCGCGTGGTCGGCCTCGATCAGTTCACTGTCCGAGCGGAGGTCGTTGCGTTGGACGATCGCGTCGCCGTCATCGATGATCCGTCCGTCGAGATTCCGTCCCCGGAGGCGGATCTCGTGCCCGGCGCGCTCGAGGTGGCTGTTCCACCACTTCAGATCGACGGTGACGCCTTCGTCGAGCACCTGCAGGTCGAACGAACGCGCTCGGCACCACTCCGAGCATGCTTGCGGAGGCTCGAACCCCTGGTCGTACGGATGCATTCTGTGGACATTGCCACGAGTGTCCGGCGATTCCGGGGCAGGACACGCGCGTGGGGCCGACCTGTTCGCCACCTGTAACAGCAGAGGAGCCTCCACGACCGCCCGAGGAAATCGATGGACCGGAACCACGCGGCGATGAGAGCGTGAATCGCATGAGTCCGTTCGACGTCACCGATGCCCTTTCGCTCGCCGCCAGGCACGGCCTGCACCTGTCGGCCGACGACGTCACGGTGAACGAGGCGGGACTCGACTACCGCGTCGTTCTCGCGTCCGACGACACCGGCCGACGGTGGGTCCTGCGCATCCCACGCAGGTCCGACGTGTCGGCGAAGACGGCCGACGAACTGCGCATCCTCGATCTGGTCGGACCCGTCCTCGCCGAGGACGGCATCGCGGTGCCACGCTGGGAGATCCACGAGCCCGACCTCATCGCCTACCGTGCTCTTCCGGGCGCGCCGGGACTGACCCTGAACGATGCCGGTGAACCCGTCTGGCACATGGACCCCGCCGACCCTCGCTATGCCCGGCGGCTGGGACGTCTTCTGGCACGCCTGCACTCGATCGACGCGGAACGAGCAGATGCGGCCGGTGTGGAAGTACGCTCACCCGACCGGACACGCCGGGCCTGGCGGGACGACATCACACGGGTGCACGACGCCTTCACCGTCGCGCCCGCCCTCGCCGGCGCGTGGGCGGAGTGGCTCGACGACGACAGCTGCTGGCCCGACCACACGGTCATGACACATGGCGAGATCTATCCCGCACATGTCCTGCTCGACGAGGACGGTGCCGTCACCGGTGTCCTGGACTGGACGACGGCACGCGTGGACGACCCCGCGCGCGATTTCGTGATCCAGTACGGGGCGGCGGGGGAGGAGATGCTCCGGGTCACCCTCGCTGCCTATGTCGATGCAGGCGGACGTGTTCACGACGGTCTGGCGGCACAGGTCGAGCATCTCTGGAACGCGGCCCCGGTCGGGTACGCATTGTTCGCCCTGATCACCGAGAAGGAATCCGACCTGGCCACGGCAGCAGCGATGCTCGATCCACAGGATCGACCGTGCTCACGGTGATTGCGCTGCGCGAGCCAAAGCGACTGTTGCTGCGCATAATTCGTCGGCGGAGTCGAGCGGCGACAGATAACCGGCGCGCGTCATGGCTCGCCCACGCGGCGTGGTGACATCGAGGTCGAGGCCGTATCGGTCGGCTCCGACACAGGTTGCCGCTGTCGCATCCGGGAATCCGCCGAGCTTGCGGGCCATCGTCAGCAATGCGTCGGCGTGATCGTCGTTGAGATGGGCGATCGCAGGAGCGGCCGACGGGGTCACAGGATCCGGCAAGGCTTCGGCATAGTCCTCGGCGGTGGCCGAATCCATCCGTCCGTACCCACCGACCCAGCGCACGCGCTGAACCCGAAGAACCCAGAGCGTGAAGTCGCTGAAATCGATGTAGACGCGGGCCGCGGGGACAGCGGCCAGGTGTGCTTCGCGCGCGGCGGCCAGCTCCTCACCTTCGGGACGCTCGACGTACCCGGCGAGGGTGATGCGGGTACCGGCGAGCGGGTCGGACTGCGGGTCGGGTGCCACGACCGCGATGCTTGCGCGTGGATCGCGCGCAAGATTGCGGCCGTGCTCTGCCATGTGCGACACGCACAACACCGGTGAGCCTCCGACCAGTCCGTACGTCACGAAGGAGGCCCAGGGATCCCCTTCCTTCGTGAGGGTCGCGAGAGTGCCGGTGTTCGTCGACGCCGCGACCGTCCGCGCTTCCTCGGCGGCAGACGGTCGTGTCGCGTTGACGACTTCCGTCAATGGCGGCGGCACGGTGGGAGCGTCGCCGGGGTCTCCGTGATCCGAGTTCGTCATTCACGAGACGCTACCGGCGCGCCGGGTTCCGGGTGAGCCGTCACGGATGGAGCAGCGGGGCCGCGGTCGAGCGGCCACCGGAGGACGGGTGCATCGAGTGCACGAGTTGTCCTGCAGCAGTGTCGTGTAGGCGGTAGCGTCCGTGCGCATGAAGCGCTCCGTGCAGGGTGTACTCGCGGCGATGGTCTGTGCTGTAACGGTGGCGGTGCCCGGGTGGGCCCATGCCACCCCGAGTGAGGGAATCTCAGGGGTCACCTGGGTGGACATCGAGGTGCCTCCGGGACTGCTGCCGTTCGTACCCGACGGCGTGCACGCCGTCGCCCGGGAGATCACCATCGAACCGGGCGGTAGCACCGGTTGGCACTATCACGATGGCCCCGTGCTTGGCCTCGTGCGGGCCGGCACGTTGACGCATCCGGAAGGGGACTGCAAGCCTGTCGTGTTCGAGACCGGCGATTTCATCAACGAACCCTCGGGTCGGGACCACCTGCACGTGGGCCGGAATCTCGGTACGGAACCGGTGATCCTCGACGTGGTGTACCTCGTGCCGATCGGGTCGCCGCTGTTCGAGGATGTTCCGGCGCCCGCCTGCGATTGATGCCGCCGCGGTCACGAGCTCCCGTCGGTGATCGAAAAATGTGAAATTTTCCATCGCGACGTGGACGTGCGACTTCGCCTCGGGCCCGCGGTCGTCTCCCTCGAGCGACGATCGACGAACCTCGATTCCCGACGGAACGGTCGTCCGCGCCGAGGTCATCTGCTGGGTGTAGGCGTTCGACCCGCCATCGGACAGCCGAAGGGATCGAAGACGAGTTCGACAACGGAATCGACTGTGACAGCAGTCTTTCCGCTGCTCGCGGGGCCTGTTTTCGACGGCGATGCTGCGCACCGGGCGAACCCGCATCACGACAGGTCGACGGATCATCTAATCGGTGGCGTGCCGGACTGCGGCGTTCTCGGTCGCGACCGGACATGGGGTCGACGGTACGGCGCCCGGCGGGCGGTCGACGCCTGTCGGCGGAGTTCGAGTTACCGGCGAGTAAATATCGTTCTCGAGTTCTCGCACGTAGCCTGATACCCGATGCAATCCCGCACGCGGAGCATTTCGTGAGGCGGACCGAACTGACGTAGGGAGTCGAGACAAGAATGAGCGCCGACAAACAGTCGACCATTATCTATACGTTGACCGACGAGGCGCCGTTGCTTGCGACCTACGCCTTCCTGCCGATCGTGCGTACCTTCGCCGGGGCTGCGGGCATCGAGGTCGAGACCAGCGACATCTCGGTGCCTGCGCGGATCCTGGCCGAGTTCCCCGAGCACCTCACGGAAGAGCAGCGCGTCCCGGACAACCTGGCCGAGCTCGGTCGTCTGACGCAGCTGCCCGAGACCAACATCATCAAACTGCCCAACATCAGTGCGTCCGTGCCGCAGCTCCTGGCTGCCATCAAGGAACTGCAGAGCAAGGGCTACCAGGTCCCGGATTTCCCGGACGCCCCGAAGACGGACGAAGAGCGTGCCATCCGGGAGCGCTACGGCAAGATTCTCGGCAGCGCGGTCAACCCGGTCCTGCGTGAGGGCAACTCCGATCGGCGCGCGCCCCGCGCGGTGAAGGAGTACGCCCGTAAGCACCCGCACAGCATGGGCGAGTGGTCGATGGCCTCACGCAGCCACGTCGCGCACATGCGGCACGGCGACTTCTACCACGGTGAGAAGTCGATGACGCTGGACCGGGCGCGCAAGGTCCGGATGGAGCTGGTGACCACGGGTGGCGAGACGATCGTCCTCAAGCCCGAAGTGGAGCTGGGTGAGGGCGACATCATGGACAGCATGTTCATGAGCAAGAAGGCGTTGCTCGAGTTCTACGAGGAGCAGATGGAGGATGCGCGCAAGACGGGCGTGATGTTCTCCCTCCACGTCAAGGCGACGATGATGAAGGTCTCGCACCCCATCGTCTTCGGCCACGCGGTGAAGACCTTCTACAAGGACGCCTTCGCCAAGCATCAGAAGCTGTTCGACGAACTGGGCGTCAACGTCAACAACGGTCTCGGCGACCTGTACGACAAGATCGAGGCGCTGCCCAGCACACAGCGGGACGAAATCAAGCAGGACCTGCACAACTGCCACGAGCATCGTCCCGAGTTGGCCATGGTCGATTCCGCCCGCGGCATCTCGAACTTCCATTCCCCCAGCGATGTCATCGTGGACGCCTCGATGCCCGCAATGATTCGTTCGGGCGGCAAGATGTACGGCGCCGACGGACGACCGAAGGACGTCAAGGCGGTCATGCCGGAGTCGACCTTCGCGCGCATCTACCAGGAGATCATCAACTTCTGTAAGACCAACGGCGCGTTCGACCCGACGACCATGGGTACCGTTCCCAACGTCGGGCTCATGGCGCAGAAGGCCGAGGAGTACGGCTCGCACGACAAGACCTTCGAGGTTCCGGAGGAGGGCGAGGCCAATTTCGTCGATGTCGAGACCGGTGAGGTGCTGCTCACCCAGCACGTCGAGGCGGGTGACATCTGGCGCATGTGCACCGTCAAGGACGCGCCGATCCGCGACTGGGTCAAGCTCGCGGTCACCCGGGCACGCAACTCCGGCATGCCGGTCCTGTTCTGGCTCGACCCGTACCGCCCCCACGAGAACGAGTTGATCAAGAAGGTCGAGCTGTACCTGCAGGATCACGACACCGAGGGTCTCGACATCCACATCATGTCGCAGGTGCGCTCGATGCGGTACACGCTGGAGCGGCTGATCCGCGGTATGGACACCATCGCCGCGACCGGCAACATCCTGCGTGACTACCTCACCGACCTGTTCCCGATCCTCGAACTCGGTACGAGCGCCAAGATGCTGTCGATCGTGCCGCTGATGGCGGGCGGCGGCCTGTACGAGACGGGTGCCGGCGGGTCGGCGCCCAAGCACGTCAAGCAGTTGGTGGAGGAGAACCACCTGCGCTGGGATTCGCTCGGTGAGTTCCTGGCGTTGGCCGTAAGCCTGGAGGACCTCGGCATCAAGACCGGCAACGAGCGCGCCAAGATCGTGGCGAACGCGCTCGATGCAGCGACCGGCAAGCTGCTGGAGACGAACAAGAGCCCGTCTCGCAAGGTCGGCGAGCTCGACAACCGGGGCAGCCAGTTCTACCTCGCGATGTACTGGGCACAGGAACTTGCCGCGCAGACCGAGGACCCGGAACTCGCAGAACAGTTCGCCCCGCTGGCGGAGGCGCTGGCCAAGGACGAGGACACGATCGTGCGGGAGCTGAACGAGGTGCAGGGCTCGCCGGTCGACATCGGCGGCTACTACAGGCCGGACAGGGACAAGACCGTGGCCGTGATGCGGCCGAGTCGGACCCTGACCACCGCGCTGGCGGCCGTCGACCCCGAGTCCGGAAACGCCCCGTGACGGGTAGACCTGCGTCCTTGTAGGTAAGGTCCGCTGCTCCACGGCCGGTGAAACCGCGGGTCGTCGAGCAGCCCCAGAACGCACGCACAGAAAGGAGGTCGACCGGCCCCGAACGAAGGGCCGGTCGACCTCCTCGCGTAGTACACCTCGGCGCGGTTCTCGTGTTCCGGCCTACGTGACCGTTCCGCTGCGGTCGGCGGAGGAATCCGGCGTCGCGTCGAGCCGGTCGATCGTGTCGAGCGCCTCGTCCAGCCAGGTCAGCCATGTTTCTTCGAGGAGGATGCCGAGGCGGAGCACGAGGTGCTGCAGGGTGCTCCGCGCGTCGCCCCGGACCTCGGCGAAGTCGCGTTGCTCGATGGCGCGATACTGCTCGAGTATCGCCGTCCGGTACGCCCGTTGATGTTCCAGCGCGGGACGCGCGGCGTCGGGATCGTCGAGCGCCGCGGCCGCGCGCAGGCGCACGGAGACACCGGAGCGCACCACGTCCGGATCCTCGATCTCGGAGATCCAGCCGCGCAGTAATCGGCGACCATCGGGTGTGATGGTGAAACGTCGGGGCTGACCGCGGCCGGGTTTTCCGTCCGTCGAGACTTCGCGGATCAGGTCGCCCGCCCGCATCCGGTCCAGTTCGCGGTAGATCTGCTGGTGGGTCGCGGGCCAGAAGTACCCGATCGACCGGTCGAAGCGCCGCGCCAGTTCCAGTCCGGTGCTGTCGCGCTCGACCAGCGCGGTGAGGATGGCGAACCTGAGAGACACCGCGTCAGCCTAGGTCACACTATCCGGCGTCGATCATGGCGACTCGGCGTCGTTCGAGGGACGTCCACGCCTGCTCGTATTCGTCGCGGAGTCGTTGGACGAGCTCGCGGGCGGGGACGACGGACTCGATCGCGCCGAGGCCCTGGCCGGCGCCCCAGATGTCGCGCCAGGCCTTGGCGTCGGTGTTGCCACCGGACCCGAAGTTCATGGCGGACGGATCGGACTCGGGGAGGTCGTCGGGGTCGAGTCCGGCGGCGACGATGCTTCCCCGCAGGTAGTTGCCGTGCACGCCGGTGAACAGGTTGCTGTAGACGATGTCCTTGGCGGTGCTGTCGACGATCATGTTCTTGTAGTCGTCGGCGCTGCGGGCCTCCTCGGTGGCGAGGAAGGCCGTGCCGGCGTATGCGAGGTCGGCGCCGGCGGCCTGGGCAGCGAGGATCGAGCGGCCGTGGGCGATGGATCCCGACAGCAGCAGGGGGCCGTCGAACCACCGGCGGATCTCTTGGAGCAATGCGAACGGTGACTGCGTGCCGGCGTGGCCGCCTGCGCCCGCGGCGACGGCGACGATGCCGTCCGCGCCCTTGTCGATCGCCTTGTGCGCGAACTCGTTCGAGATCACGTCGTGGAGGACGATGCCGCCGTAGGAGTGAACAGCCTCGTTGACCTCCTCGCGGGCACCGAGCGAGGTGATCACAATGGGGACCCGATGCTCGACGATCACCTCGAGGTCCTGCTCGAGTCGCTCGTTGGAGCGGTGCACGATCTGGTTGACGGCGAACGGTGCGACGTACTCCTCGGGGTGGCGCGCCGCGTAGTCGGCGTTGCTCTCGGTGATCTGCTGCAGCCAGTCGACGAGCATCGACTGGGGACGGGCGTTGAGTGCCGGGAACGACCCGACGACTCCGGCCTGGCACTGGGCGGACACCAGTTCCGGTCCCGACGCGATGAACATCGGGGAAGCGACCAGGGGCACGCTCAGCGGGCCGGACAGGATCGGTGGCAGCGTCATGGTGTGTTCCTTCTTCGTCTCCGGACGGTCCCTCTGGCGTCAGACTATGTGCAACAAGGTGCAAAAAACAACGGGCAGACGTCACCTGCTCTGGAACAGAGGGATTTCGGGCGTGGCAGCTGCATGCACCGAGTGGCACTGTGGCATACAACGAGCAACCCCGCTCAATGTGTAGTGAGCGTGATCGCTCAGTGCGCGGACCTGATCGTCGGCGTGTATGGGGGCGACAGGGACGGTCGGGGCATCTGCCGGCCGGCCAACCGAGCGACGAGTTCCGCGCGACTACCCGCCCCTGTCTTCGCATAGACGGATTTGAGGTGGTCGTGCACCGTGTTCGGCGTGATGCCCCGGTGCCGAGCGATCTCGGCCGTCGACAGTCCGTTCAGCACGTCGGTGCACACCTCGCACTCGCGGGCGGTCAGCGCGTACGCGGCGAACAGCACCTCTGTGAGTTCGCTGTCCGCCGCGGGTTCGATGGTGACTGCGGTGCGGGACTCGTCGCCGTCGGCGCTCAACGGTGCCGCACGGACAACGATCCAACCTCCGACTTCGTTGCGGATACGCGCCCGGAACACCCCGGTCGAACTCGCCCGAGCCCCGAATGTTGCTGCCCGCAACAGCAGGGCCAATCGTACGGGACCGGCGAGCCGCTCCTCCCAGGCCCGCGCCGCGACGGTCGACGCGACCGGCTCGCCCGCAGGATCCGTCACGATCACCGCCGGACCGGGATCGGCTCCGCGGCGTGCGTGCAGGGTGTGGACGGCGGTCGCTCGGGTCGCGACCGCCACCGCCGGCGCGACCATCGTCAGGAACTCCAGTTCCCGCTCCGTGAAGTCCGGACCCGACCGGACGAAACCCGCCGCTCCCCAACACAACCCGTCCACCGTGAAGACGACCCGCGCCTCACGGTCGAGTCCGAGTGGGCGCCATACCGCAGCGTGCCGGAGGCTGTGGGCGAGGTCGGTCGACGGTAGATCCGAGGCCCGCACCACAGTTCGTCCACTGCGGGCGATGTCTGCGAAGGTCGCGGGATCGTGTCCACCGCATTCCGATTCGGCGAGTAATGGCTCGTATTCGGAGGGAATGCGGTTGCGCCCACTGGTCATCGAACCGAATGCCAGGGTCAGGGGATCGAACAGTGCCCAGCACGTCAGGTCGCTTCGTACGGTGTGATCGACCAGTTCGATGGCGCGCCGATGCAGTTCGGTGACGCCGGCGCCGGTGCCTGCGAACTCCAGGATCTCGCGGCGTAGCCGCTCCGCCCGCACTTCGAGCATGAGCCCAGTATGCGCCGGATCCGGGACGCAGGAGCATCCCCGATTCAGGGGATGGTCCGGCTGTTTCCGGGTCCATAGCGTCGCAGTTGTGTCCACGATTCATCTCGAGCGGGCCGGTACGGGCAGGCGATTGTCGGTGCCGGACGCCGTCGTCACCGTCCTGTCGTCCGGTGAACACACCGGCGACGCTTACGAGGTCATGCAGGTCGAGGCGCCCTGCGGCACCCCACCGCCGCTGCACTCCGAGCCCTGGCCCAAGACCTATCATCTGTTGCGCGGCCGGATCCTCGTCCTCCTCGACGGCGAGGGTTGCGAACTCGCCACCGGCGACACGCTCACCATCGCGGCGGGCACGGTGAACACCTTCTCGGTGCTCACCGACGACGCGGTCTTTCTCCTCGTCTGTCCCGGAACCGGGATGAGCGGTTTCTTCACCGACATCGACGCGCTGGGAGAGCAGCACCTGCCCGAGGACGCGCTGATGAGCAGATTCGGGCAGATCGCCACCCGCTACGGCATCCGATTCGCCGAGGAGGTCTCGCCTTGATCGTCGTTGCGCAACTCGCGGCCCTGGTCGCTGCTGCGGTGCACCTGCTGGTCTTCGTGTGGGAGACGATCCTCTTCCGCCGTCCGAGCATCCACCGGGACGTGTTCCGCATCCCGACCGAGGACGTCCAGCCCGTGCGGATGTGGGCGTTCAACGTCGGCTTCTACAACCTCTTCCTCGGATCCGGAACGCTTGCCGGCGTGATCCTGTGGTGGACCGGGCACGAGACGCCGGGCCGCACCCTCGTCGTCTACACGTGCTCGTTCATGTTCCTGGCCGGCATCGCCCTGTTCGCCTCGGACCGGATGGCCATGAGCCGTCCACGAGGTGCCGGGGTGGTGGGGTCGCTGTGCCAGTGCGTGCCGTCGCTGGTCGCGCTCGTAGCGCTGGCATTGGCGTAGAAGCGGCGCGGCCGACGACTTGGGTGGTTCGAGCCCCGGAAAGCGGGGGTGAAGCCACCCAAGTCGTCGTTCGTTCGCTCTGAGCCACCGCTAGTGTCGACCGCATGGCTCTCCTGTACGACGCCGAGTTGTCTCCTACCAAAGTCGAATTGCTGCGGGATTGGCTGCCGCGGACGTCCTTCTATCGGGGTGGCGAGTCCAGCGTCGACCGGCTCGGTGCCTTTCGGTTCGATGATCCGGCCGGTGAGGTCGGTATCGAAACCCACCTCGTGCGCGACGCCGACGGTGTCGTCTATCAGGTGCCCTGGACCTACCGTTCGGCGCCGCTACGTGAAGGTCGATCGGTCGGGGAGACGGAACATTCGGTGCTCGGACACCGCTTCGTCTACGACGCGACGACCGATCCCGTCTACATCCGGCAATTGCTCGTCACGATCTGTGCCGGCGGAAGCGAAGCCGAACAGTATGTCCACGTCGAGGGGGACGAGCCGAGGAAGGTCTCCGGAACCGTTCGGGTTCAGGGAAGTGGTGCCGAGGGCATCGAGGTTCCCGCAATCACGAGACTCGATGTAACCGATGATGGCGAGGGTCGGACGTGCATCGACACAGCGGGTATCACGATCGCTGTGCACCACCTACCGGCAGGCGTAGCGCTTTCCGGCCCCAACCTGATGGGCACTTGGAAGGGTGGCAGAGGTGTGCTCGCATCGATCCGATGATCGACCTCGTCCGACGAATGCCGCCGAGGGAAACCTCTCCGTGAAGCCCGCGCACCAGCAGTCGCATGCTTCTGTTCGCTTCGAATGGGGCCTGTCCGGAGCGGTTGCTCTCGGGGGCTCCGACATCTCGGTCGTGGTGGACGTGCTGTCGTTCACCACGACGTTGTCGGTCGCCGCAGATCGTGGAATCGAGGTGTTGCCGTACAGGGTGAGAGACGATTCGGCCGCCGAGTACGCCGCGAGACACGATGCCGTCCTGGCGGTCGGGCGTAGCCGAGCGGAGGCGGGGGAGGTGAGCCTGTCTCCGCGCACCGTTCGCGACGCCGACAACTTGCATCGCCTCGTTCTGCCCTCGCCGAACGGCTCGTCGATCGCGGACTCGCTGGCTACGTTGTCGTCTGTCGTCGTCGGAGCGTGCCTGCGCAATGCCACTGCGGTGGCAGCATGGATCGCGGAAGTGCTGTCGGAGGGTGCGACCGTGGCAGTGATCGCCGCCGGCGAGAAGTGGCCCGACGGGTCCCTGCGACCGTGCGTCGAAGATCTGTGGGCTGCAGGTGCGGTGCTTGCCGACCTGTTGGCTCGGCGTCCGGATCTGGCCGCGTCGACCGAGGCCGAGATGGCAGTGGCCGCCTGGCATGCGGTTCGAGGCAACGTGAACTCTTCATTGGAAGCCTGCGCATCCGGTCGAGAGCTGATCGCCATGGGATACGAATCCGATGTCACCGTGGCCGCGGAGGTCGATCGGAGTGCGACCGTGCCCGTGCTCGTCGGCGATCGCTTCGTGGACCACAGTTGATAGACGACTCGGGTGGCGTCGCCCCCGCTTTCCGGGGCCGAAGCCACCCGAATCGCAACTATCCGTCCAGGCCTTTCTCGTCCGAGCCGCGCACGGCGGGAATCGAACCGAATCGCCCGGCCCGGAAGTCCTCCATCGCCTCGATGATCTCGGCGCGGGTGTTCATGACGAACGGACCGGCCATGACGACGCGCTCACGAATCGGCTTGCCACCGAGCACGAACACCTCGAGGGCGTCGGTGCGCGAATCCTGCGTCGTGGCAGCAGAGATCGTCAGGCTCTCGCCCCTGCCGAATACTGCGGTCTGCCCGGTCCGGATCGGACGGTGTTCCGGTCCGACCGCGCCATCGCCGGCGAGCACGTATGCCAGGGCGTTGAACTCGGGGTTCCACGGCAGGGTGACGCTCGCTCCCGGCGCCACGGTCGCGTGCAGCAGGGTGATCGGCGTGTGCGTCGAACCGGGGCCACGGTGCCCGTCGAGTTCTCCGGCGATCACCCGGATGAGCGCGCCGCCGTCGGCCGAGGACAGCAGGGCGACCTCGCCGCCGCCGATGTCCTGGTACCGCGGGGCGACGAACTTCTCGGCCTTGGGCAGGTTCACCCACAGCTGCACACCGTGGAACAGTCCACCGCTGACCACGAGATGTTCCGGTGGTGCTTCGATGTGCAGAATGCCGCTGCCGGCAGTCATCCACTGGGTGTCGCCGCCACCGATCGTGCCGCCGCCTCCGTGGGAGTCGCGGTGCTGCATGATGCCGTCGATCATGTACGTGACGGTCTCGAAGCCGCGGTGCGGATGCCAGGGCGTGCCCTTCGGTTCGCCGGGTGCGTAGTTCACTTCGCCTATCTGATCCATGTGGATGAACGGGTCGAGGTACTTCGTCTCGATGCCCGCGAACGCACGGCGGACCGGAAAGCCTTCGCCTTCGAAGCCGCGCGGTGCGGTGGTCACGGACAGGACGGGACGCGAGAGCGCGTCGGGTGCGGGCTCTTCGACGCGGGGAAGAGCAAGAACGTTGTCGACGGTTACGGCAGGCACGGTAACCCCTCTCGGTCATGTAGTTGAGTCGTCAACTACCTTACTGCACTCAACCGTCGTCCTCCTCGGGTTGTTCCCACCCGAGGTGCGCCGCATCCACGACTTGACCCTGACGCAACGTCAGGGTTGATGCTGAAGCCATGAGGATCAGCGACTTGGCCCAGGCCGCAGGAACCACCGTTCGCGCCGTCCGGCACTACCACCGGCTCGGGCTCATGCCCGAACCCCCACGGACACCAAACGGATACCGGGACTACGAACTCGCCGACCTGGTGCGTCTGCTGCGCATCCGCTGGCTCGCCCAGTCGGGTGTTCCACTGGGTTCGGTGGCGACCGTCCTCGGCGGCCACTTCACCGACGGCAGCGACCGCGATGCCGAGTCCGACCTCACCGCAGACCTCGAATCGCTGCTCGAGGCGGCGGATGCTCAGATCCGGTCCCTGCAGGTCAAGCGTGATGCTCTCGCCGCGATTCTCGAGCGTCACCGCGCCGGCGACCGGCTCTCGCCTTTGCCGTCACCGATCGTCGACGCGTTCGACGAACTCATCGATGGCGAGGACGACCCGCACACCCGGTCGCTGTTCGTCCGCGAACGCGACAGCTGGGAGATGCTCGCACTCACCGGGCAGGCATCGCAGGAGTATCTCGACGCCATGCGAACCCTGCTCGACGACCCCGAACAACGGCACGCGATGGTCGCCGTCTACCGACGCTTCGGTGCGCTCGCCGGACAGGATCCCACCGCGGCAGCCGACGAGATCACCGCCGTCATCGACGGCATGACCGCGCTGCTCGACGACATCCCGATCATGGCGGAGGTGCTCGGTTCGTGGGCGGCCGAGGCGGCAACTGCCCTCGAATCGAACACCGAGGTGCTCGCCGAGTTCCTTCCGGACCCTGCTCAGCAGGCCGTCGCGATCGGGTTCGTCCGGCGCGTCGCCGCACAGTCGGGACCGCAGCAGGGCGGAGCGCGGGCATGACCGAGCGCACCGTCCGGCTCGTCCACCGGGCCGCCCTCGTCCTCACCGTGGTGGTGGCCTGTACCAACGCGGTCCTCGCCGCGTTCGGTGTCCTCACCCCGGCGACCGCGCTGAAGGTCTGGCTCGGATTCGAGCTATCTCTCGGGATCCTGGTGCTGATCGTCGGCGCACTGCGCGTCCGAGTTCTGCGCCGATCCGGAACACCGTGGGCGGGGGTGCCCGACGAACTCGTCGGCCGCGTGCCCGCGACCCTGATGCGCGCGGAGCTGAGAAGCTACCGCGCACTGTGGTTCCTGATACGAGGGCGTCGGGTCGGCGCCGGACCTGAGGTGACGACGATCGGTTACACCCGCGGCACGATGAGCGTGCCGATCGCGTGGCTCGTGGCGTCGGTCATCGAGATCGCGGTGGTCCACATACTCGTGCCCTGGGAATGGCTGCGCTGGACGTTGCTGATCGTGTCGGTGTACTCGCTTCTTCCTCTCGTCGGGTGGCTCGCGGATCGTGTCGTCAACCCGCATCTTCTGACGCGGGACGGCCTGATCCTGCGCTCCGGACATCAGGTCGTGGCACGTATCGACGCCGACAACCTGCAGCAATGCATTCCACGCCGCCGTTTCCAGCCGACGGAGACGGGTGTGGACGGCGAGGTGCTGTTCCTGCCCGGACCCGACGGCACCAATCTCGACCTCGTCCTCGCGGAACCCGTCGAGGTCCTGTTGCCGGCCTTCTTCGAGCACCGCCGCCGTCCGGCGCTCGTGAGCCGGTTCGCGATCCACGTCGACGATCCCGCAACGGCACGCCGAGTACTCGACGCCGCGCTCCTCGCCTGATGCGACGAGGGTGAAATCGGGCGATTTCGTCCACCGAATCCGTTCCGCATGCGGTGACCTGCGTTCATCGTGTATGGCAATGCGGCATGTCAGGACGAAACCGCGGGCTGACGCTCGGGTAGGACCTCGCCGGTGGTGTGGTGATCGCACACTGCGCACGAGAGTTTTCTGGTAGACGAGTGCAATGAGCGATGACGCCCGACGCGGGACTCCGTCGAAGGACGCGCGTGCCGCCGAGGTGCAGGAACTCGTTGTGGTGGTCGGTGAGCGGCTGCAACGGAGGTCCGGCGAGCTCGTCGCGAGCATGGACGCGGCGATCGAATCGGTCGTCGAGGATCTCGGCGAGTCCGAACTGACGGACATGCTGCGGGCGAGTGTGGAGGGCAATGTCGCCACCATCCTGCACATGATCAGCAACGACATCCCGCTCGATCGCATCCAGCCGATCACCGCGGCCACGGAGTATGCGGTGCGGCTCGCGCGACACGGCGTTCCTGCGGCGGCGCTGCGGCGGGCGTACCGCATCGGCTCCGACGACCTGTTCAACCAGGTGTTCGCGGAGATCCAGCAGCTCGATTGTGCACCCGACCTGAAACTCGAACTGCTCCACCATTTCGCCGGGTGGATGCACAAGTACGTGGACTGGATGACGCGCGTCGTGCTCGACGCGCACGAAGAAGAACAGCGGGTGCTGGTCCAGCAGTCCGAGAACGTGACGTCGGCGCTGGTGGAGCAGGTGTTGAGCGGCGGCGCGTTCGATACCGAGGACTTCGCGACGAAGACGGGCTACCGGCTCGACGGAACCCACCTCGGTGCGATCGCGTGGATCGAAGGTCCTGCCCAGGGCGCAGACCAGACGCCCACCCTCGCGGCGGCAGCGGAGCCACTCACCGCCGCGGCCGGTGGGGGAGGGTCACCCTTGTTCGTTCCGGTGGATCGGCGCACGGCCTGGTTGTGGACGGCGACGGCGGGTGGTGCGGTCGTCGACGTGCCACGCCTTCGGGCGGCTGTGCAGGCCGTCCCCGGGCTGCGTGTGGCATTCGGGAAGCCGGGGGTCGAGGTCGCGGGGTTCCGGCGGAGCCATGAGCAGGCCGAGGCTGTGCGGATCGTCGCGAGCACTGCGACCGTTCCGCACAGCCGAGCGGTGTACTACGGCGAGGATGGCATGTCCGCGACTGCGGTGTTGGCACGTGACCTCGCGACGACCAGGCGATTCGTCGCCGATACGCTGGGCCGACTCGCGATCGACAGCCCTACCGCGGAGCGTCTGCGGGACACGACGCGGGTGTTCCTGCGGACGGGCGGAAGCTATGTGCAGACCTCCGAGGAACTCGTCCTCCACCGGAACACCGTGAAGTACCGACTGCAGAAGGCGGAGGACGAACGGGGACGGCCGATCTCCGAGAACCGATTGGATCTCGAGCTGGCTCTGCACGTCTGTCATGTGCTCGGACGACCCGTTCTGCTGCCCAAGGAGAAGCGCTCGTCCGGTCGCTGAGCCGATTTTTTGTGCAGAATCGACAACGGCAGCGTGGAAGTTGGTTTTGCGGGGACGTGTCCTGGTTCGGTCCGACCGCATAGTGTCGTGCATCACAACCGATACGTGCTCGTCGGACCGAGGAGCTGTAGATGCCCGTCTCCCGCTTTCCCTTTCTCCCCTGGAACGTCCCCACCGAGGATCGCTCTCGCACGGCGGTCCGGGACGACAGGTTCGAACTCACCTACGCCCAGCTCGACGACCGAACCCGCGCTGTCGCAGCGCAGTTCGCGCGACACGGCGTCGGCGCGGGAGACATCGTCGCGATCATGCTGCCGAACCGCGTCGAACTGCTCGTCGCGATGCTCGCGGCGTGGCGTCTCGGTGCTGCCGCGACACCCGTCAATCCGGCGTTCACGGAATCGGAAGCGTCCTATAAGATCTCGGACTCCGGCGCTGTTCTCGTGGTCAAGACTTCGACCGACGCACCCGACGGGGGCCGGCCGAGCATCGCGGTGAACGATCTCGCCGACGGGGGCGACGGCCCCGAACCCGTGGCCCTGCGCGGCGACGAATTGAGCCTGGTCATCTACACCAGCGGATCCACCGGCCGGCCGAAGGGCGTGATGCTCGATCACGACAACGCCGAGGCCATGTCGTCGACGATGGCGCAGCATTTCCGTCTCACCGCCGACGACCACTGCATGCTCGTCCTGCCGCTGTTCCACGTCAACGCGATCATGGTGAGTGCACTGGCGGTCTGGCGCTCGCACGGACAGCTCAGTGTCATCGGATCGTTCTCCGCGAGCCGATTCTTCGACCACGTGGAAAAGCTCCGCCCCACATACTTTTCCGCTGTGCCCGCGATCTACGCGATGCTCGCTGCGCTGCCCGACACCGTGCGCCCGGACACCTCGTCGCTGCGGTTCGTGGTGTGCGGCGCGGCTCCGGTGTCGAAAGAACTGCTGCAGCGGTGCCACGACCGTTTCGGGTTCGTCATGGTCGAGGGATACGGACTCACCGAGGCGACCTGCGCATCCGCCTGCAATCCCGTCGACGGCGTCCGCAAACTCGGAACGGTCGGACCGGCACTGCCCGGACAGCGGATCGCGATCATGTCGCCGGACGGTGAACTGTTGGCGCCCGGCGAGACAGGGGAAGTGGTCATCGCGGGACCCACCGTCATGCGCGGCTACCTGGATCGCCCCGACGCGACCGCCGAGACCGTCCGTGACGGCTGGCTCCACACCGGAGACATCGGGATCCTGGACGAGGACGGCTATCTGCGCATCGTCGACCGCGTCAAGGACATGATCATCCGCGGCGGCGAGAACATCTACCCCAAGGAGATAGAAACCGTCCTGACCTCGATCGACGACGTCCTCGAAGCCGCGGTCGTCGGGCGGCCCGACCCGGTCCTCGGTGAAGTTCCCGTCGCCTACGTGGTGCTGTACCCGGATGCGGCGACGACCGCCGAGGACCTCCTCGAGCACTGCCGACGGCACTTGATGCGCGCGAAGGTGCCCGAGCGGATCGACATCCTCGAGGCACTACCGAAGAACCCAGTCGGCAAGATCGACAAACCGTCGCTCAGGCGAACGCTGCAACACGCCTGACCCCATCCCTCGTCCTACCTCGACGCGAGCGCCCCTCGCGGTGATGAACCCTGCCCACCTTCAGGAGTCGCAATGGGATTCAAAACGGCAGACATGCCACCGGTCGACCCGGCCACCTACGACGACATGCCCTTCATGGAGCGCATGCGGGTGCTGGCGACCCACTGGGCCGAATACGGTTTCGGCAGCCCCAAGCAGATGCACATGCTCTACGTCTACAAGTTGATCTTCTACGTTCTCGGCGGGATGGCGGTCGTCGGACTCACCACCCCCGGACTGGGCTTCACCGACCTCGCAGGCTGGTGGGGCGAGCCGATCGTCTACCAGAAGCTGATGGTGTGGACCATCCTGTTCGAGATCACCGGCTACGCCTCGTCCTCCGGCCCGCTGGCGTTCAAGTTCAAGCCTTTCACCGGTGGCTGGCGCTACTGGACCCGCCGCGGCACCCTGCGGCTCCCACCCTGGCCCAAGGTGGTGCCGTTCACCCGCGGTGACCACCGCACCGTCGTCGACGTCGCGATCTACTTCGCGCTCTTGGCCACCCTGCTGTTCCTGTTGCTCGGGCCCGGCGTGACGACCTCCGCCCTTCCGGGAAGCGAGGTCGGGTTGCTCCCGCAGTGGGCGCTGCTGACCTACGTCGGCCTCATCGTCGTCATGGGCCTGCGCGACCGGGTGGTCTTTCTGGCCGCACGCTCGGAACAGTACGTCGCCGTCATGTTCTTCTTCGGCATCTTCAGCAACCACGTCGACATGATCCTGGCCGCCAAGATCGCGCTGGTCACCGTGTGGTTCGGCGCGGGCGTATCCAAGTTCGGCCACCACTTCACCAACGTGATCCCGCCGATGCTCAGCAACACTCCGTGGATCACCTCGAAGCGGTTCAAGCGCTCGCTCTACCGCAACTTCCCCCAGGACCTGCGTCCGTCGAAGGTCAGCTGGTTCCTCGCCCACGTCTGCGGCACCGTCGTCGAACTCGTCGTCCCACTGGTGCTGCTGTTCTCCACGAATACGACGATCACCTGGCTCGCCATCATCGGCATGGTCATGTTCCACATCTTCATCACCTCGACCTTCCCGCTGGCGGTCCCGCTCGAATGGAACGTCTTCTACATGTTCGCGGCGGTCTGGCTCTTCGGTGGATTCCCCGCCGGCGCCGGCTACGGAGTGGGCGACGTGAGCTCTGTCTGGATCCTCGCGCCGATCCTCGTCGCCTTCCTGCTGTTCCCGATCCTCGGCAACCTGCGCCCCGACCTCGTCTCCTTCCTGCCGTCGATGCGTCAGTACGCCGGCAACTGGGCGTCGGCCCTGTGGGCCTTCCGTGGTGACGAGGCGGAGAACAAGCTCAACGAGAACCTGACCAAGTTCAACGAGAACCAGATCGACCAGTTGAGCGGGGCGTTCGGCAAGGAGGTCGCCGAGATCTTCATGCAGAAGGCCGTCGCATGGCGCACCATGCACAGCCAGGGCCGCGGATTGATGTCGCTGATGATGCGGCACCTCGACAAGCTCGAGAACTACCGCATCCGCGAAGGCGAGTTCACCTGCACGACCCTGGTGGGCTGGCAGTTCGGTGACGGTCACCTGCACAACGAGCAGACCATCAGCGCGGTGCAGGAACGGTGCCGGTTCGAACCGGGAGAATGTGTCATCGTGTGGATCGAATCCCAACCGATCCATCGGAAGACGCTGGATTACAAGGTGATCGACGCGGCGCTCGGTGTCGTCGAACGCGGTCACTATCACATCGAGGACGCGGTCTCGGCGCAGCCGTGGCTGCCCGACGGTCCGATCCCGCATACTGTCACCTGGCGGATGGCCGGTTACGAACCGGCCGGGACGGCCTACCTCCACCCGCAGGTCCGGTCCGATCGTGTCAAGGTTGGAGCATGACCGACGCGGTGATAGTCGGCAGCGGGCCCAACGGGCTCGCTGCCGCCGTCGTCCTCTCCTCCGAGGGCGTACGGGTACGAGTGCTCGAGGCAGCCGAGACGATCGGTGGCGGCACGCGCAGCAGCGAACTGACCCTGCCGGGCCTGCTCCACGACGAATGCAGCGGCTTCCACCCGCTGGCCGTGGACACACCCTTCAGCCGGAAGTACGACCTCGCGGAACACGGACTGACCTGGTCGTGGCCCGAGGTGCAGTACACCCACCCGCTCGACGGCGGACGTGGTGGCGCGGCCTACCGATCCGTGGACGACACCGCCACGGAACTCGGGACCGACGGGACCAGGTGGCGCCGGATCTTCGGCGCACTGACCGAACGATTCGGCGGCATCACCGAGGACTTCCTGCGCCCGATGCTGCACGTACCCGTCCATCCGGTGCTGCTCGCCGGATTCGGGATGTTCGCCGCGATGCCCGCCGACGTGCTCGCACGCGCCTGGTCCACACCCGAGGCGCGCGCCCTCTTCGGTGGCGTGGCGGCCCACGCCCTGCGGCCCTTCGGCTCGCCGATGTCGTCGGCCATCGGCATCGCGCTGGGCACGGCCGCGCATGCCTACGGGTGGCCGGTCGCGCAAGGAGGATCGCGCGCCATCGCTGCAGCGATGGCCTCGCTGATCGAGAAGAACGGCGGCACCGTCGAAACCGGGGTGCGCGTGGAGTCCCTCGACGAACTCGGCAACCCCGATCTGGTGCTCCTCGACACCTCACCCGCCGACGCCGTGCGGATTGTCGGCGACAGGCTGCCTCGCCGCACCGCCCGCGCCTACCGTCGGTACAAGCACGGGCCCGGGGCGTTCAAGGTCGAGTACGCCGTCGAGGGCACCGTGCCCTGGCAGCACGAACCGTCCCGTCGCGCCGGCACCGTCCACGTCTGTGGTTCGTACGCCGAGACGGCGGCGGCCGAACGTCAGGTCAACCGGGGGATCATGCCCGATCGCCCCTACGTGCTGGTCGGCCAGCAGTTCCTCGCGGACCCGTCGCGCTCCGCGGGGAATCTGAACCCGCTCTACGCCTACGCGCACGTCCCGCACGGGTACACCGGCGACGCGACCGAGCCGATCACCGCCCAGATCGAACGGTTCGCCCCGGGCTTCCGCGACACGATCCGTGCCGTGCACGTGCGGACGACGACCGAGATGTCCGCCCACAACGCGAACTACGTGGGCGGCGACATCGTCACCGGAGCCAACAGTGCGGTGCAGCTCGTGCTCCGGCCCCGCCCGGCCCTGGACCCGTATGCGACCGGCGTTCCCGGCGTGTACCTGTGCTCGGCGGCGACTCCGCCGGGTGCCGGGGCACACGGCATGTGCGGGTACCACGCCGCCCGGTCGGCGTTGGCGTACCTGAAGACATGAGGTGATCTTCCGGGGTGAATGTGGGGTGAAGGGCCTGAGCGGCGCCGCGAAACTTTGCACACGGAAATAACATTCTCCCGATATGCACTTCCCTCGGTGCTGAAGGAGCCCCACCCGTGACCGCAACCACCCCTCACCCTGCCCAGAACGCGCCGCGAGAAGACGACGGCTACTTCGGCCCCGGCTCCGTCTCGTGGAAGGTGTACGCCGACCCGTCCTCTCGCGTCGCCGGCATGGCGGGTCTGCTGCTGCAGGCGCTCAACCCCGGCATGATGCGGCTGTTCGAGCACGCGTCGGCCGCGTACGTCGATCCGAAGGGCCGGGACGAGCGCACCGGACGCTATCTCGACACGGTCATGTTCGGCGACAAGGCCCACGCCGATGCCGCCGCAGCCTCGGTGCGCCGCATGCACGCGCACGCGGTCTGGGACGACCCGCACACCGGCACCACGCTGCGCGCCGACGAGCCCGCATGGATCGACTGGACGCACAATGCCCTCGCGTTCGCGCTGCTGCGCGGTGCGGAGGCCTTCGGCCTCGACCTGACCCCGGCGGAGCAGGACAAGTTCGTCGTCGAACAGCACATCGCCGCAGAACTCGTCGGCGCGGACCCGGCCCGCCTACCCGCGACCCGTGCCGACCTCGAGGCCTACGTCGACGAGCAGCGCCACTGGCTGTCGCTGTCGCTCGCCGCAGCCGAGGTGACGCACGCGCTCCGCAAGCCGAACCTGTGGGGGAATCCGGTGAAGGTGTTCACCTTCGTCGTCGTGCAGGACGGCATGCTGTCGCTCCTGCCGGAGTGGGCGCGTCTGATGTACGGCATCGAGGGGCGCCCGATGAACCTCCGCGCCGCGGCGCGCACCACCAAGCGGCTCATCGGCATCGCTCGTAAGAACGAGTCGTACGACAAGATGGTCGCCGAGATCACCACGCGCATCGACGAGACTCCCTACCGCAAGGTGCGTGCGCGCAAGGCCTGACCCTGTCTCAGAAGGAGGGATTCGGCTGGACGAACCGTTCGTCGATATCGGCGATCGATCGGGCGCCGGTCAACGCCATGGTGAGGTCGAACTCGGCGATCACGTTGCGGACCACCTCCTCGACGCCCTGCTGACCCGCGATCGCCAATCCGTACATGTAGGGCCGGCCGAGCAGCACGGCGTCCGCGCCGAGCGCGAGCGCGACGAAGACGTCGGCACCGCTTCGGATCCCGCTGTCCAGCAGCACGGTCGGCTCCCGGCCGATCGCGGCACGGATGTCGAGCAGGGCATCGAGCGAGGCGATCGATCCGTCGACCTGGCGTCCACCGTGGTTCGACACGACGATCGCGTCGACGCCGAGATCCACGGCGCGACGCGCATCGTCGGGATGCAGAATTCCCTTGAGCACAATGGGAAGTCGCGTCCGATCCCGCAACGTCGCCAGATGCTCCCAGCTCAGTCCCGGATTGGAGTAGATGTCGAGGAAGGTCTCCGCGGCGGCGCGCGGCACGGGGGAGCGGAGGTTGTCGAGGAATCGGCCCGGATGGTTGCGGGTCATCGACAGCAGTGTGCGGAGCGCGCCGAGCGTGACGTCGGGTCGCTCCGTCACCATCTCGCGGGCGGCGTCGATCCGCTGCCGGACGATGTCGAGGAAGCGGGGATCCGAGGTGTACTGGGCGATGCCCTCGCCGCGTGCGAACGGCAGCGACCCGAGATTCAGGTCTTGCGGACGCCATCCCAGCATCGTCGTGTCGAGGGTGACGACGACGGCCTCGGCGCCGGCTGCTTCGGCGCGTCGCAGCAGGCTGTCGACGAGATCCTCGTCGGAACTCCAGTACAGCTGGAACCAGCGGGACGCAGAGCTCATTGCGGCAGCGCAGTCCTCCATGGAATTGCAGCCCTGATTGGAGAAGATGTACGGCACGCCGGTCGCGGCGGCTGCCCGCGCGATCGCCAGGTCGCTGTCGGCGGCCATCAACGCTCCCGCCCCGATCGGGGCCAGCAGCAGCGGCGAGGAGAGCGACGTGCCCGCCACGGTCGTATGCAGGTCGCGTTCGGTGACACCGTGGGCCATGCGCGGGACGATCGCCCATCGATCGAACGCGCGCCGATTGTTGCGCATCGTGCGTCCCTCGCCGGCACCGCCCGCGACATACGCCCAGGCCCGCTTCGAACTCGCACGCCGCGCGGCACGTTCGAGGTCGCCGAAGGACGTCGGAACGGCCGGGCGCCGGCCCAGCGCTCCGTTGCGGTACACGACCCCCTGACGTTCCCGGCCGGGACCGGCGGGTGCAGATGCAGCAGTTTCGGTCACGAGTGAGTTCCCCTCTCGAGCGGTGGCGCTTGTCGATCCTTCCTCACGAACCCGGTCGAGTGAACCGGTTACGGGTGTCGAATTCGGAATCGGTGCGGCGGATCCGGCGGCGGGCGTACCGTCGGATCCATGACCGAGGACGGCCAGGTTGCACCGTGGGACGACATCTACCGGGGCGTCGCCGAAGGGCTTTCGGGACCCGTACCGTGGAACATCGGCGAACCCCAACCCGAGATCGCCCGATTGATCGACGAGGGCGGATTCCGCAGCGACGTGCTCGACGCAGGCTGCGGACATGCCGAGACCTCCCTCCACCTGGCGGCACAGGGGTACACGGTGGTGGGTCTCGATCTGTCGCCCACAGCCATCGAGGCCGCTCGAGCCGCGGCGTCGGAGCGGGGTCTGACGACCGCGACCTTCCAGGTCGCCGATATCACTTCGTTCACGGGTTTCGACGGCCGGTTCGCGACGATCGTCGACAGCACCCTGTTCCATTCGCTGCCCGTGGACCGGCGCCGCGCCTACCTGAGCGCGGTCACCCGTGCCGCTGCACCGAGTGCGTCCTTCTTCGTCCTTGCCTTCTCGAAGGGCGCCTTCCCCGAAGAGGGGCAGGGTCCCAATCCGGTGACGGACGACGAGTTGCGCGACGCGGTCGCCGAGTTCTGGACCGTCGACGACGTGCGGCCGGCGTTCATCCACGCGTTTCTCGGCGACGAGGATGCTGCCGCGTGGCAGCGTGACGACAAAGGCCGCTCGATGCTCCCGGCCTGGTTGCTGTCGGCTCACCGCGGTTGAGGGTGCACGCGGAAATTCGATCGCATTGTCGGAGTTCGAAGTTCACCATCGGATCTGTCGGAGCGGACCACCCGCGCCTCGTCATGATCCAGGAGTCACCGTGCACCCCGATGTCCCACCCGGAACCGATCCGCCGGTCGAGTACGGCTGGTCCGAACAGATCGCGGAACGGTTCGCGGACAATGACATCCAGGGAACTCCCGGCCGGATCGTGCGGGTCGGTCGCGGTCACGGTGACGCCGTGACCTCCGCCGGTCCGCTGCGGGTGCGGACGGCGGGCCACCATGTCTGCACCGGCGACTGGGTGATCGTGCGCGAACCGGCCACGGAAGGCGACACGATCGGCACCGTCTGTGCGGTGCTGCCGCGTACCGGCGCGATTCGTCGTGCCGACGCGTCGGGACGTTCGGAAGAGCAGGTTCTCGCCGCCAACGTCGACACCGTCGTGGTGACGGTCGCATCCGACACCCTCGATCTCGGTCGCATGGAACGTCTGCTGGCGCTGGCCTGGGACAGCGGCGCGCAACCGGTAGTCGCCCTGACGAAGGTCGACCTCGCCACCGAAGCGGTATTCGAGCAGGTCGCCGTGCTCGCACCCGGAGCGAGCGTGGTCGAGGTCTGCGCGCCGGACCGATCCGGGTTGAGCGAACTGCGCGCGCTGCTCCACGGCACCGTCGTGTTCGTCGGAGCGTCCGGCGCCGGGAAATCGACGCTGGTCAACGCGCTGTGCGGTCGCGACGTCCAGGCGACGGCACCGGTGCGGCAGGGGGACGGCAAGGGTCGCCACACCACGACCGATCGGGAGATGTTCCCTCTGGGTGGCGGCGTGACCCTCATCGATACGCCGGGCCTGCGGGGCGTCGGGATGTGGGACGCCGGCGCCGGCATCGCTTCCGCCTTTCCCGAGATCGACGATCTTGCGCAGTACTGCCGCTTCACGGACTGTGCGCACGAGTCCGAACCGGGATGCGCGGTGCGTGCCGCTGTCGACTGCGGCGACCTCGATGCCCGGCGAGTGGAGAGTCATCGCAAGCTGCGGCGTGAGAACGAGTGGATCGCGGCCCGGTCCGATGCCCGATTGCGGCACGAGCGGACCCGCGAGATCAAGGTGATGAGCCGAGCGATCCGGGCGTACTACCGCGACCGCTGAGGGTTCTCGACGCGGCATACAGGGCGGTCGGTGCCCCTCAGTGCAGTTCGCGCGATGAACCGGGGCTCGCTACCGCAACACGCCGCGTCGCCCCCGTTTCGGTGCGCTGATCATGGAAGACCCCGACCGAATGGTCGGGGTCTTCCACCTGCGTGAACATACCGGTCGGTACTTCCGGTTCGGGTCCGTTGCACCGTGAACGCGGATGGACTCCTCGGCTCGCGGCAGCGCGTTATCGAGGTGTGTCGTCGGACACGAAATGATTACGACCCGGCTCGGGGGTGTACACCTTCTCGGTCGAATCGAACCGGTCTGTTCTCGAGGGGGCGACCCATCGCGGCCTCGATTCGATCATCTGTGGGGCGAACCTTCGGCGCGTGCGGTCGTGTCATCGAAGGTGTTGCTACGCAGGGAATTCGGTGAGAGCACGTCGATCCTCCGTGGACGAGGGGCAGGATCGGCCAGGTGCCGTTGCGGAAGGTTCTCGCTGGGCCGGCCGAATGCGAGGGCCGCAATGATCGACTTTCGAGTATGGCGTGGCTCACTTGCTTCGGTTCAGATGGCGTCGGCCACGATCGCTTGAAAACCTCTCGACCTGCGACGTTACCTGGTTGTGACCTGATGGTCGCGTGTTGGCCCTCCGTGCGGTGGTAACGATCCCGCCGGTGATGCCCGCGGCCCCGTTCGAAGGCCGAACCCAGCTTCGGCGAATCTTGGAGCACGACCCTTGTCCGTTTCATCATTGCGCCGTTTCCGTGCCGCGGTCGCCGCGGCGGCCGTCCTCACCGCCGCGCTCGGCGTCGGTACCTCCGCCGCCCATGCCGACACCGCACCCACCACCCCCACCCAGACCCGTTTCCAGGAGCCCCGCGACCTGCTCCGGGCGCTCGACTTCGACGCCCTGGCCGCCGACGGCTGGACCGTGACGGACGATGAGGAGGAGGCCGACTCGGCAGAGGCGACCGAGGTGGTCGAACTCGTCGCCGAGACGACTCCCGCGCCGCCCGCCGTCACACCCGAGGAACTGACCCGCATCGTGCCGGGTATCCCGGCGGAGAAGGTCGAGCAGTTCATCGCGCCGTTGAACGAGGCGATGGCGCGCAGCGGCATCGACAATCCGGTCCGTCAAGCGGCGTTCATCGCCCAGCTCGCCGTCGAATCGGACTCCTTCCGCACCTTCGAGGAGTACGCGTCCGGTCGCGCCTACGAGGGTCGTGCCGATCTCGGCAACACCCATCCCGGCGACGGTGAGCGCTACAAGGGTCGCGGCGCGATCCAGATCACGGGTCGCCACAACTACGAGAAGGTCAGCGAGCACATCGGCGTCGACTTCGTCGCGCACCCCGAGCTGCTCGCTGCGCCGGAGAACGCCTTCACCACCGCTGCCTGGTACTGGACGTCGCGCAACCTCAACGAGGTCGCGGACACCGCGGGGATCGTCCGGGTGTCCGAGCTCGTCAACGGCGGTCACCACGCTCTCGGTCGCCGCATCGACGACTTCAAGCGTGGCCTGGACGTGCTGCTCCAGCCGTAGGCGCGACACGTTCGCACCGGGCCGATGAGTTCGGGGCCCGTCGACGGTCTATCGGATCATGAGAAAACTTATCTACGACTTCGGCGTGTCCCTCGACGGTTACATCAACGACCGCGACGGCAACATCGACTGGACCGACCCCAACGACGAACTGCACCAGTTCCACAACGACCGGTTCCGTCAGCTCGAGCTCTCGCTGCACGGCCGGCGGATGTACGAGCTGATGGCCGAGTACTGGCCGCACCTGCCCGAGGACGCCTCGCCCATCGAACGCGACTTCGCCGAGTTGTGGACGACCACGCCCAAGGTCGTCTTCTCCCGCACCCTCACCGAGGTCCACTGGAACAGTCGCCTCGTCAGCGACGACGCGGTGGAGGAGGTGCGCAGGCTCAAGACCGAGGGCGACGGCGTCATGGAGGTCGGTGGGGCAAATCTCGCCGCGTCGCTGATCCCGCACGGTCTCATCGACGAGTACCAGGTGTTCGTCTCACCCGTCCTGCTCGGTGGAGGCACACCGATGTTCCCGCCCCTGGAGAAGCGCGTCGATCTGCGCCTGGTCGAGACACGACAGTTCACGACCGCCGTGATGCTGCGCTACCTCGCCGACTGAGGACCGCCGGCCGGATCAGAAGAGCTCGGGCGTCACCGGCGGGACGTCGTCGAGGAACGCCGTCACCATCGGCGCCAGCACGTTGGCCTCTCCGGAGATGCCGAGGTGTGACATCGCCGGGAGGATCACCAGGCGTGCCCGAGGAACCTTCTGCAGCATCCCCGTCGCCGCTGCTTCCTCGTCGCCGCCACCGAGCAAGCGGAACATCGTCACCGCGTGTTCGGGTTCCACGCCGTCCGCGTCGCCGACGATCACCATCGTGTTCGCAATGATCGACCGCATCTGTTCGTCCGTGATCTGCTGGTCCTCGATGTTGAGGACCTTCATCTTGTCGACGTAGACGGCGAACGCCGCGGGATCGGGCGTGTGCTCCATGAACGACTTCTCGACGGAGGAACCGGCGAACACCTCGGCATCGAGATGTCCGACGCCCTCGAGCACCGACGCGTACCAACCGTCCTGTCGGTAGGTGGCCGACAACGTGACGAGCTTTCCGACGAGGTCCGGATGCCGGAGCGCCACCTGCAACGCCACCCCGCCGCCCTGCGAATAACCCATCACGTCCGCACGCTCGACGTTCAGAGCCCGCAGCAACTCCGCCGCATCGTCGCCGAACTGCTCGTACGACATCGGACGATCGGTGTCCGGGGTGCGACCGTGCCCCTGCTGATCGAAGAGGATCACCGGGCGCCGTTCGGCGAAGGCGGTCACCCAGGACGGCATCGACTCGGTGCTCATGAACGCGCCGGGAATCAGCAGCAAGGGCAGCGGAGCGGACCCGCCGAGTTCGCCGTGCACCTCGAAGTACAGACTCAGGCCGTTGATGGGCAGATGTCCGCTGCGCGAGGGTGTCGAGTCCGCCATGTCACCCGGCCCTCACTGCGCGCCGGTGCCGGGACCGTAGAGCCGCGCCACGTCGGGGGAGTCGAGCCACCCCGAATAGGTCGGCGACTGCGGCCAGCCCTCGGGCGAGTCCTGCCATTCCTCCTGACGGCCCCACGGAAGAAGGTCGATCAGCGCGAAGGTGTAGCTGAGCTGTTCGGTGCCCCGGCCCGTGGTGTGCCAGGTGCGGTAGACCTTGTCGCCGTCGCGCAGGAACACGTTGACCGCGAACCCTCCACCGGGAGGTGCGTCGACGTCGGCGCCGAACGAACTCTCCGACGACGAGTACCACTCCATCGTGTTGCCCACCTTCGCCTTGTAGGCGAGGGCTTCGTCGATCGGCCCGTTGGTGACGATGACCATGCGGGCGTCGTAGTTGTCGAGGATGCCGAGCCGGGTCCACTGCGTCGTGAGACTCGTGCATCCGCCGCACTGCCATTCGGCACCGTCGGACCACATGTGGTGATAGGTGATGAGCTGCGAGCGGCCCTGGAACACATCGACGAGCCGGATCGGGCCGTCGGCGCCGATCAGCGTGTAGTCGGGCAGTTCGATCATCGGCAGCCGGCGGCGCTGCGCTGCGATGGCGTCGAGTTCGCGAGTGGCGGCCTTCTCCCGTCGCCGTAGGTCGTCGAGCGCCGACCGCCATGTCTGCTCGTCGACGATCGGAGGAAGGGCGCGGGTGGTCTGCTGGGTCATGACGTCTCCCGGAGTCGGACGGATCCGTTCACGAATGTTGACCGGGGCAGGAGCCGGAAATCATCGTGGACGCGGCCACGAGTCCGAACGCCGGAGTGGAGCACGGCCCCGTACCGACCGGTATGTAGTGTCGTCGCGTGTCTCCTGATCCGTCTGTGGCCGACCTGATCGACGGCGCGTGCAAGGTGCTGCGCGCCTACAAGCACGACGAGGTCGCCGACCGCGCCGAACGCAAACTCGCCGACACCGGCCGGCCGACGTCGATCGTGGTGGTGGGGGAGATCAAGCGCGGCAAGAGTCTGCTGGTCAGCGCTCTCATCGGCCGCGACGGCGCCGCTCTCGACGACGTCGAGCACTCGACCGCCGTCGCAACCCGTTTCGTCACCGCCACCGACGATTTCCCGGAGGGCACCGCCGAATTGGTGTTCCCCGACGGGCGCCGGCGCATCGACCGCGCCGAGCTGGGGGAGTGGATCACCACCGGCGGCCGCTACGTCCAGGACCCGACCGTCGAGGCGCTGCCGGTCGCGGCGGTCGTGCCGATCGCGTCCGAGAAGCTCACGAACGCGTCGGTCGTCGACACTCCCGGCATCGGCGGCCTCGACCCCCGGCACGCGGCGATGGCCGCTCACTCCGCCGATCGGGCCGCCGTGCTCGTGCTGGTATGCGATGCGTCGACCCCGCTGACCGAACCGGAGATGCGGTTCCTGCGCGAGAGCGCTGCCGGAGTGGAGAACGTGCTGGTCGTGGTCACCAAGACCGACAAGAACCTCACCCGCTGGGAACAGATCGTCGCGGAGAACCGCCGCGCCGTCGCGGAACACGTCGGCCGCGACATCCCCGTCGTCGCCGTCTCGAGCGTGCGAGCCCTGGCCGCGACCGCGCTACCGCCCTCCCCGGTGCGCGAGCGCAGCCTCGCCTGCTCCGGTCTCCCCGGACTGTGGGGGATGCTCGACGAGCGGGTCGCCGCCGCACGGCACCGCCCCGAAGCCGATGCGCTGCGCGTCGCCCTCGACGGGTTGCGCCGCATCGAAACCGGAATCAGCGACGAACTCTCCGTGGTGCGCGACGGCGAATCCGCGATCCCGGACCTGACCGCCGAGATGGAACGGCTGAAGGGGCTCAAGGACGAGGCGCAGCAGTGGGAACAGCACCTGCAGCGCGACCTCACCCTCGCGCGGCAACGGGCGATCACCCGCCTCGACGAGGAGCTCGCCCGCGTGCGCGAGGACTGGACGACACGCATCAACAAGTCGTCGATGCAGGTGCTGCGGCGCTCCCCGCAGGTGTTCACCGCCCAGATCCAGGCCGACCTGCTCGACGCGATGGCCACCACCGCGCAGGTCTTCCTCGACGACCTCGAGAAGATCGTCACCGACCTCTTCGACGACCCGCAGCAGTGGGAGCACATCCGCGAGATCACCCTCGAGGCGCTGCAGACCGATCCATTGGTGACCGGGGAGGTGGGCTCGAAACGCCAAGGGCTGCTGGATCCGAGCGTGCTGACGATGGGCATGATCGGCACCACCATGCTCGGCGCGGTGATCGGGGCCGGTGCCATCGCCGGCGTCGCCTGGGTGGCGATCAATCTCGGGTTCAAGGCGATGCGCACCGGCAAGACGAACCTGCTGACCTGGCTGCGCGAGACCCTCGCGACCGTGCGGACCGTCACGACCCGCATGCTCGAGGCCGCGATGGCCACCACCCGCCCGGAGATCGTGCTGCGTCGCCGCAAACACCTGCAGGACCGGATCACCGAGTTGCAGAAGCGTATCGACGAGGCCAAGCGCGCCGCGCAGGCGGACGCCGCGACCCGCACCGCGAACATCGAACGACTGGAGAAGAACCTGCGCATCACTCGCGCCCGCATCACCCCGATCGATACGGCTCTGAGGGGAGGTGCCGCATGAGCGCCCCGCACATCCCACCGCAGACCGGGGCACCCGATCCGGTGCACCAGCGCATCGACGCCGCCCTGCACCAACTCGCCGCGCTCGGCGGTGATCTCGTCGCCCACGCCAACCGTATCGGCGCGATCCTGTGGTCACCGCCGCGCATCGTCGTCGTCGGGCGGCTCAAGGCCGGCAAATCCACCCTGGTGAACGCGTTGATCGGGGCGCCGGTCGCCGAGACCGCGGCGCTCGAGGCCACCAATGTCGTCACCGTCTACGAGAACGGTGCGCCCTCCCGCGCCGACGTGGTGTCCACCGATGGCACCCGTCGACCCGTGCCGCTGGCACTCGGCACCACCGTCGACCTCGGCGTCCCGCCGGAGCAGGTCGCGTACGTGCACCGCTACCTGCCCTCCCATGCGCTGAGCACCATCACCCTCGTCGACACCCCCGGTCTGGCGACACTGACCGTCACCAACGCCGCCGCCACCGAGCGCGCCCTGATCGACGGATTCGAGCAGACCCGCTCGGCGTCCGTCGACGCCGACGCGGCGGTGTTCCTGTTCGACTCGATGCCGCGCACCGACGAGGTCGAATTCCTGCAGCGCCTCGGCTTCACTCCGCTGAACACACTCGGAGTGCTGTCGCGCGCAGACGGTTTCGGCCGCGGGGTGCTCGGCAACCGCGATCCGCTCGGACACGCCGCCGAACACGCGAACGTGCTCGCGCGGCGGTTGGCGGGACAGGTCGGCACGGTGGTGCCGGTCGCCGGGTTGCTGGCGCAGACCTCCCACACCGGTGCGTTCACCGACGCCGACGCCCACGCGCTCGTGGCGCTCGCCCCACTGGCCCCGCTGGAGTTGTTCGATCTGCTCGACGCGGATCCCGCCGCGCTGCCGGTGCCGCGCGATCAGGTGTGGCGACTGTTGGAGCTGATCGGGGAGTACGGGCTCGTGCACGCCCGCGCGCAGGCAACGGGTGGGGCGCACCAGGTCAACCAGTGGTTGTCCGGGGTGTCCGGCGTCCATCCGCTGCGAGCGGTGCTCGAACAGTCGTTGCGTCGCTTCGCGGTGCTGCACCGCGCCGGCCGGATCCTCGCCGAACTCGACGCCCTCGTCTATTCGCATCCGGCGCGCGACGCCATCCGGCAGATCGTCTCGGCGCTGCGCACGGACCCGGTGCTGGTGCCGGTGGAGTTGTTGCGGGCGTTGCGATCTCTGCTGCAGGCCGACCCGAGCGCGCCGGCGGTCGACGAACTGGTCCAGGTGCTGCGCGGCGGCACGATCGCCGAGGCGTTGGGGCTGGAGCCGACGGCGTCACCCGAGCAGATCCGAGCGATGGCGCAACAGAAGCTTGTCGCGGTGCAGGCCCAGAGCGTGTCGACGCGGTCGGCGGCGGAGGACACGGCGCTGACAGCGCTGACGCACGCCTATACGGTGATCGTCCGCGGACACTGACCCGGTCGGTGGGTTACGCGCCGAGATCGGGTTCGTCGACGTTGTCGGTGAAGCCGAACGAGGCTGCCTCGTCGTCGGATGAAGCCTCGCCGTTGTCGTCGTCGACAAGGCCGGGGTCGATTCCACCTGCGCTGTCGAGGTCGGCATCGGGGTCGAGGGCAGGATCGAGGTCGACAGAGTCGACGGTGACCGTCTCCGGAACGATCTCGTCGTCGTCCGGGATCAACGAGGTATCGACCGCGGCAGTGCCGGGGTCGGTGGCGATGTCGAGCGCGCGCTCCCAGACCTGATCGGGCAGTTCCGGTAGGTCGGCGAGCACATCGATACCGAGCAGCTCCCCCAGTGAGGGCAGCGGATCGGTCTCATCGCTTGTCATGGGCTCTTCCTTCTTCCCCCGTTGTCCGTCGTCGTCAGGTTGGAGTCGTGTGGGCCCCGGAATGTTCCTGCCACGTCCCAATCTACCGGTCAGGGATCGAGACCGGCGGGATCGAGGCGGGCGGGATCGAGCAGTTCGACGAGTTGTGCTCGCCCCCGGTTGATGCGGGTCTTGACCGTCGCGACCGGCACGTTCTGATGCTCGGCGATCTCGGCGTAACTCATCTGGGCGTATTCGCGGAGCACGACCGCGACGCGGAACTGTTCCGGGAGTCGAGCGAGGGCGTGACGCACCGCGTCGGTGTCGACGACGCGATCGGCCGGTCCCGGCACCGTGGAGGCCCGACCGAGGTCGATCTCGTCGTCGGGGATCTCGCGGCGCTTGCGCACGATCGCCAGCGCGGCGTTGCTCGCGATGCGGTAGAGCCAGGAACCGAAGCGGGAGGTGCCCCGGAATTTGTCGAGGTTCTGCCAGGCGGCGATCAGGGCGTCCTGCAGGGCGTCCTCGGCGTCGTGGCGGTTACCGGTGATCTGTACACATACCGCCCACACCTGGGTGCGCGACGGTTCCACCAGTGCGGCGAACGCGGCCCGGTCGCCGGACCGGCACCGTTCGATCAACTCCGTCTCGTGCATGGCACCCCCATCTGTACGCGGAGTAACCTACCCGGCCGCGTCGCGCAGCGGTCCGGTGACCGCCCTCGGTGTCGTGCACCGACGGTCACCGGACCGCGAGGAGGTCAGTTCTCGCCGAGGCCCATCTCCTCGGCGCGGACGAACTTCACGTACTGAGTGGCCACGCGCTGCGGCACGGTGCGCAGCGTGTCGGAGTCGGGATTCTCGTTGCCGATCGAGCGGAAGCCGGACAGTTCGGCCACGTAGCGGCCGTAGGTCATCAGGCACGCGGCGGCTCGACCGTCGGCGACGTCGCCCGACCAGCAGGTGGTGTTCGGAAGACCTTGCGTCAGCGAGGGGTCCTCGACCAGGTCCGGATACGTCTCGGCCGTGTGTGCAGCGAACGCGTCCTTCAGGACTTCGGCCTCGTCCGGGCCCGCGGTGCGATAGACGACGCTGTTGACCTTCGCGACACGATCGGTGCCGGTCTGCTCGAACACCACCTCGGTGTCGGCTGGAGCGGAGTCGTAGTGCAACCAGCCGTCCGGTCCGTAGACCGCCATGTCGGAGTTACGTGAGTACTCGCTGTCGACGAATCCCACGGCCCGGGCCATCACCTTGTCCAGATCGATGGGCAGCGAGGCGATCTCGTCGGTGGGGGTGGCCGGGAACCGGTCGAGCAGCTCGATCTGCTGTTGCACACCGCGCGTCGCGGTATCGGTGATCCACTCGGTCCCACCGCTGTCGTCGCCGCTGTAGGTGTAGACGACGAACATGCCGCGTGTGGTGAGCGTGCTCAGGGACGTGGTGGCCAGTTCCGGCCAGGAGTAGGTGGTGGCCAGTGTGTCGGGCAGTTCCGGCAGCGTCGTCGGGGTCTCCGGACCGGTGGAGAACGGACCGTCCGCGGGCCCGAGCTTGTACTCGTACAGGGCCTGCGCGGCGCCGGCGGCGTCCTCGGGGGTGGGGAATCGCCAGACGCTGACACCGAACTCGCGCCTGTCGTCGTCGGTGCTCCGGAAGCTGGTGAAGGCGTTGATGATCGAGAATTCTTTCAGGATCTCGTTCTCGCTGCCGGAGAAGATGTTGCCCGTGCCGCCGAGGAACACGCCGTTGGTCGATCCGCCGACGGTGAGGGCCGGGTCGACGGTGTGCGGGTGGACGACGAACTCGGCGAGTCGCTGGCCTTCCACCGCCGGACCGAAATCCTCGGCCGCCATGCCCAGCGCAACGAAATCGCGCGGCTGGGTGTTGTAGTCACCGGTATCGAGCGAGTCGAGATCCACACCGGCAGAGGTCTGTTCGGTCGTGGTCTCGTCGACGACGGTGGCGTCGCTGTCGGACGAGCAGCCGGCCACGGTGACGACGGTGACGGCCGCCAGGGCCAGGGCGAGACGGCCGGTTCGAGGGATGTGCATGAGAAGAGGACTCCTGAAGAGGAAGGTATGGGAGGTAAGGCAGGTCAGGCGTTCCAACCGAGTTCGGCGAGCAGTGCTTCGCCGCGCTCCGTCGTCGTCGAGAACTGCGCGACGAGTCCGGTGGACTTGTCGATGACGGTGAAGTACGAGTTGCCGCCCGGTGGGTGGTCGTAGTCGGCGATACGCGTGCCGTCCGCCGAGACGATCCTGGTGTTGTCGTTCTTGGCGTCACGGAGCCGGATGAAGTTCGAGCGTGCGTACTGATCGTCCCGGTACGCCGACACGGATTCGTAGTCGGTGGGCTCCATGCCCAGCGCCTTCCCGAGGTTGGAATTGGGGCTGATCTGGCACCGCACCTGCATGGCACCTTCCGAGGAGAAGCCGGACTTCTCGCACGAACTCGACCCGGTGAGCAACTTGGTCGGCAGCAGTTCGACCACCTCGTCGGTGCTCTCGCTGCGATAGACCGAATCCGATGTCGCCGGGGGCGGTGCTCCGGTGTCCGACCTGTCCTCGGCCACAGCGGGGGCGGCTGCGGCGCCGGCCGCCGCTCCGTCGTCCGCGTCCCCACGGGTGAGTCCGAAGACCGCCCCGGCGGCGACGAGCACCGCCAGCACGGCGGCCCCGGCGATGAGCAGGGGCCGAGACGGCCGTGACCGCTCCACGTCGCGCGTCGGTGCCGGGTTCGGTTGCGCCGCCGGGGTACCCGGACGGGGAACGCCGGGTCGGGGTGCTGCGGGGCGGGGAGTGTCCGGTCGCAGCACCTCGGTGTCGAGGTCGGCGGCGGGTTCGGTGGTGCGTCCGCCGGCGACGAACCCGGCCGCGCCCTTGGCCACGACGGTCTTCGGGTCGTCGAGGGTGGCGATGGATCCGAGTTCGGACAGCCGCCGATGCACGTACGGGATCCGGGAGGAGCCGCCGGTCAGATACAGCGCCTGCAGACTCGACCGGTCCACCCCGGCATCGCGCAGCACCTGGGCGGCGAGCTGCACGCCACGGGTGATCTGCGGTTCGATGAGCTGCTCGAACTCGTCGCGGGTGATGGTGAAGGTCAGATCCGCGCCGTTGCCGGTGACCCGGATCGTCGCCGAGGGATGCTCGGAGAGCAGTTCCTTGGCGCGGCGGATCTGATCGTCGAGGGTGCGACGGGCGTCGAGCCCGTCCGGGGTGCGCAACCACGCCGCCAGATCCGGATCGTCGTCACGCAGGCGTTCGTCGACCCAGCGGGCGACGGTGGCGTCGAGGTTCTTGCCGCCGAGGGTGTTGTCGCCGCCGGCCCGGATGACCTCGAAGGTCCATTCGCTCGTCGCGGTGAGCACGGCGATGTCGAGGGTGCCGCCGCCGAAGTCGAACACCGCGATCGTCGAGCCCTTGACGATCTTCGCGTCGTGCTGGCGCGAGTAGTAGAACGCCGCGGCGCGGGGTTCGGAGATCAGCGAGACGCTGCCGCCGAGTCCGGCCAGGGATGCGGCGTGGCGCAGCACGTCGAGTTCGCGCTGAGACCAGGCCTCGGGGTGGGTGAGCACGACCTCCGCCGGCGGATGGTTGTTGTGCCGGGGTAGCGCCTGGTTGTAGACGGTGCGCAGGACCGAGGCGATGGTGTGGGCGACGGGGACGTCCTGGCCGCGGACCATCACCGACCCGACGGCCACGTGGGTCTTGGGGCAGGCGACGAAGCCGGCCGGGTCCACGGTGGCCTGGTTGATGGCCACGTCGCCGGTGGTGATCGCCCCGGTGTGGTCGACGTACACCGAGGACGGCATGAGGTTGGAGGTGTGGGTCAGCGGCAGTGATTCGACCCGGTCCGGCCCGATCCGGTGCGCCGCCGACGTGTTGGACGTGCCGAAATCGACCGCCAGAACCCAGCTCATCTCGATCGTGCCTTTCGAATGCGAACCCACAAAACCTGCATGGACGGTGCGATGACCGCCGCGGACTTTATAGCGGCGAACGGTCGTCGCCCGGTGGCGGGTGTCACGACGCCCCCGGACTGGGGTACTGCGCCGGCGGAACCTGCACCCGCACCTCGACGTACCGCAGGATCTGCCCCTCGTGACACCAGCCGGGCCGGATCATTGCGGCGACCAGGTTCTCGTCCGCCGGTGCCGCTGCCGGCGTCACCGCCACCGCACGGTGACGGCTCGGATCGAATCGCGTACCGGGCTCGACGGCCAGACGTTCGACCCCCAGATCGGCGAGTCGTGCGGTCGCGGCGGCGCGCTCGGGCCCGTCCGCCGCGACATCCGCCGCCGCGATCAGTTCGTCGATCCGCTCACGGATCTGCGGTGACATCACCTGCTTGCCCTTCGTCTCGGATCGGTCGGAGTGGGTCTCAGACCAGATCGGAACCGGCGTCGGTCGACTCGGAACCGTTGTCGAAGGCCGAGACGTCGACGTAGTCGTCGGCGATGCCGTCGCCGTCGTAGTCCACCGCACCGGAGTGCAGGTCCACCACCACGTCGACCTCGCCGTCGCCGTCCTCGTCGAAGACGGCCAGATCGAGGCGGCCGTCACCGTCGAGATCACCGGCGACGGCGTCGATGTAACCGTCACCGTCGCGGTCGAACTCGATCAGGTCGGCGTTGCCGTCGCCGTCGGAGTCGCTGATCTGCGCGTCGGTCCTGCCGTCGCCGTCGTAGTCCACCAGCGACAGGTCGACCTGTCCGTCGCCGTCCACGTCGACGTCGGCGACGCGGGTGCCGTCACCGAGGGTGTACTCGTCGAGCACGACCGGCTCGGTGGAGGCCGATCCGGAGGTCACGCTCGAGGTGGACTCGGCGTTCTCCGCGGCGGCGCGGTCGGAGGCCGAGGAGGCCGATCCGGCGGAGCTCGACGCACCCGAGTTGCTCGCCGATCCGTAGGACGAGTCCGAGCTCGAGGAGCCGGAGCTGTCGTACCGCTCGTAACGCTCGTAGGACTCGTAGCTCGTCGATCCCGACTGGTCGGACGACGAGGAGCCGTAGGACGAGTTGCTGTCGTAGGAGGACTGCGAGCCGTACGACGAGTCCGCACGGTCGCTGGCGGTGGACTGCGATGCGGCGCGGTCGGCGTTCGAGGAGCTGCTGCCGGGGAAGGAGTTGGTAGCCATGGTGGGTGCCTCTTTCGGTGTCTCGGTGACTGACACAGGTAAGAGAGACCGGGAGGCGGAAAGGTTCCCGCCGAATCGAAGAAATTTCCGAGATTCCTGATCGGCGGTGAAAACGCCAGGTCACGGAGCTGCAACGGTCGGTGATCGTATCGGTTGCGAAACGCCGAACGGTGCGGCCGCATCAGCGACCGCACCGCTCGAAGGGGCTTCGAGAGGACCGTTACGCGCTCTGACGGACCGGCGTGTGACGACCCATCGCGGTGAGGGCGGCGCCGATCACCGCGGTGGCGGCGAGCCCGGCCAGTGCCGCGAGGAATTCGGTGCCACTGAGCGTGCCGTAGTCGGCGAGGCCGGGAAGACCGGCGAAGGCGGCGTCACCGACCGGCAGCGAATAGGCACCGACGATGTGCTCGAGACCGTCCGGACTACCGGACGCGCCGAGAGCCAGCGCACAGGCGCTGACCACGCCCAGACCGCCGATCGCGGCGAGACCACGTCGGACGGCAACAGGAGTGACGGAGGACCGTGCGTCCCACGCGGCGACGCCGGGCGCGAACGCCATCACGGCGCTCAGCACGGCAGCGGTGATGAGGGCTTCACCGAGGCCGATGGTCAGGTGGACCGCAGTCAGATCGCCGATGAACGCTGCTGCGGCGCCGGTTCCGGCGGTCGCCGAGTACGCGACGCCGAGAACTGCGGCACTCACCGGCACGGACAGACCGGCGCCGACGGCGGCGGTGGTCCGCGTCAGCTTCCCGAGGCCGAGTCGCTCGGCGCCGGTACGGACACCGGCGGTGACGAGGACGGGCAGCACCGCCATCAGCAGCACGTTCACCCCGAGGGCGTTGATCCCGCCGTCCCCGAACAGCAATGCCTGCACACCGACGACGGCGGTCATCGCGAGAAGCGCGAGCCGGGGCCCGAGAAGCGCGGTCGCGAGAGCGCCGCCGATGAGATGGCCGCTGATGCCGCCGGCAATGGGGTAGTTGACCATCTGAGCGCCGAAGATCATCGCTGCGGTCGTTCCGGCGAGAAGGGTGTCCCGGCTCGTGATGCGCGGCCGCCCGGCGGTGGCGGCGAGGACGACCGCACCGGTGGCGATCGCCGCGGCGGGCGCGGTGGCGCTCATGGGGAGGAAATGGTCAGGGACGTGCATGGGTGAGACTCCCTTCGAGGGTGGACGGGTGAACGTGTGCGGAGCGCCAGGAGCGCCAGGTCGACTCGAGTGGCGAGGAGTGGGTATCGGCACCGAGGAACCGCAGCAGGCTGCCGGGCCCTTCGAGCTGGACGACGCCGTCGCCCTCGGCGCGTCGCCCGTAGGTCGCGATGACGTCGTGCACCCGCGCGGAACCGAGGATCCCGGGCTCGGGGAACGCGCCGTGCGCGTACAACTCCTCGACGAAGAGGGGACGACGATCGAGAGTGACCGAGGTACGGCTGCGGATCGCGCCCCCGGTTTCTCCGTGGCGTCCGAGGACGAGGGTCTCCCGCATGCTCGCGGCGGCATCGGAGGCGAGTTCGATCCGGGTGTCGCGGTGCACGCGGGCGCCGGTGGCGATCACGAACGGGTAGGTGTCCCAGACGAGAGTGCCGCCCTCGGCGACGGTGATCCGCACGTCCCACCGGGACAACCGGTTGTCGGCGTCGTAGGCGACGGTGCCACCGATGTCCTGCAGTTCGAGCGTGCACCCGGCGTCGACGTGGACGTCGACGGTCACCGAGTCACCACCGAGCAACAGCGCGCCGGCGGCGACGAGGGCGACACGCGCGTGGTCCGGACCGACCTCGACCGTGCGGGGGACGAGCATGCCCGCCCGCAGGGCCAGGCGTGCCCGGTCCGGTGCGCGGTCGATACGGATCGTGGTGCGGGACATGATCAGTCGTGCGTGTGTGCGACGGCGTGATCGTGGCTGTGACCGTGACCGTGACCGTGACCGTGCCCATGGCCGTGATCGTGGTCGTCGTCCTCGTCGGCGTGGAAGTGCGGAGCCATCGGACCGGGATCGACAGGGGTGTGCGACCCGGCGCGATGGGCCGCCAGCATCTCGCGCACCCAGTCACCGAGCGCCTGCACGGATGCGGCGTCGGTCCGGGACAGCGCCAGCACCGGTCCGCCTTCGCGGGCCTTCTCGGCGTCGGCGACCATCTGCGGCACGTCGACACCCACATAGGGGGACAGATCGGTCTTGTTCACCACGAGCAGGTCGGCGCGGCTGATGCCCGGACCGCCCTTGCGGGCGACGTCGCCACCACCGGCGACATCGAGCACGAAGATCTGCGCGTCGACGAGCGCGGGGGAGAAGGTCGCGGTGAGGTTGTCGCCGCCGCTCTCCACCAGGACGACGTCGAGCGGCGCGAAGTCGCGTTCGAGATCCTCGACGGCCAGCAGGTTCATGGTCACGTCGTCGCGGATCGCGGTGTGCGGGCACGCACCGGTCTCCACCGCGCGGATGCGCTCGGGGTCGAGCACGCCCGCCGAGCGGAGGAAACGGGCGTCCTCGTCGGTGTAGATGTCGTTGGTGATCACGCCGAGCTGCAGCTCGGACGCGAGGGTGCGGCAGATGGTCGCGATCAGCGAGCTCTTGCCCGTGCCGACGGGACCGGCGACGCCGAGACGGAGCGAACGGGTGGTGGTGTGTTCAGGCACGGAACAGCCTTTCTGGAGCGGATGCGTGGGCTTCGGCCCACAATTCGGTCTGGGGACCACCGGTGGCCGGGATGTCCGCCGGATCGGTGAGAGCGGACAGCTCGGCGATGAGCGGTTCGAGATGAGCGCAGGCCTCGAGCGCCCATCGCGAACCGGTGGCCGGGTCGGTGGGGTGCAGTTTGAGGAAGGCCGCGACGATCGCCTGCGCCTCCTCGTACAGCACCAGTCGTGCGGTGTCGATCGCCGGGATGCGCGCGAGCGCCGCGATGGCCCCGACGACCAGTCCCCGCGAGGGCCGCGGGGTCCGGGTGTCGAGATCGTCGAGAACGGTGGAGGGCCACAGGTTCCGGGCCAGTCGCAGATAGCCGCGGGCCAGCAAC
Source organism: Rhodococcus sp. PD04 (assembly GCF_035918275.1). NCBI lineage: Bacteria > Bacillati > Actinomycetota > Actinomycetes > Mycobacteriales > Nocardiaceae > Rhodococcus > Rhodococcus sp. PD04. The sequence goes on from NZ_CP142143.1 coordinate 2,621,213, forward strand.
CGGGACGCGTCGCGCTGGGCCGGGCCCGGAGTGCGCGCCGCCCAGTGGTCCTCGATCTCGTCGATCCGGAGCGTCAGGGCGGCTCCGGCAGCGGCGTCCACCGCGTGCCGGGTCACCACGGCGACGCCGGCCTCGACCGCCGCCGAGGTGCGCAACCGCGCGACGAGGAAGCGGCGCACCTCGGTCGGCGACATCCCACCCTGGAGCGCGGGTTCGAGCCCACCCGAGTTGACGTTCCCGCCGACCGGCGCGCGCCCGTCCGCGAGAAGGAGCAGCACCGTGGTGGGGGACAGAGTGTCGGGCAACATCAGAACATCGAATACAGCTGCGCGAGCGGCAGTTCGGTGGCCGGCGCCGGAACGACCCGCTCGCCGTCGATGTCGATGTCGAAGGTGTCGGGGCGGATCTCGATGCGCGGCAACACGTCGTTCTGCTTCATGTCGGCCTTGCCGATGTGCCGGGTCGGCCGCAGCGGCAACAGTCTGCGGCGCAACCCGAGTCGTTCTACCAGGCCGTCGTCGAGGGCGGCGGGGGAGACGAACGACACCGACGTGTGCGGAGCGAGCGCATCGCCGAACGCCGGTCGCTGCAGCACCGGTTGCGGCGTCGGGATCGAGGCGTTGGGGTCGCCGAGCGCGGCCCAGGCGATCGATCCGCCCTTGATGACCAGCGACGGCCGGATGCCGAAGAACTTCGGATCCCACAGGACCAGATCGGCCATCTTGTCGACCTCGATCGAACCGAGTTCGTGGTCGACGCCGTGCGCGATCGCAGGGTTGATCGTGTACTTCGCGACGTAGCGGCGGGCCCGTTCGTTGTCGGCGGGCATGCCACCGTCGAGCGCCCCGCGCCGGTTCTTCATCACGTGCGCGACCTGCCAGGTGCGGGTGACGACCTCACCGATGCGACCCATCGCCTGGGCGTCGGACGAGGTGATCGACAGCGCGCCCATGTCGTGCAGGATGTCCTCGGCCGCGATGGTGGTGGCCCGGATCCGGGACTCGGCGAACGCGAGGTCCTCCGGGACGGCCGGGTTGAGATGATGGCAGACCATCAGCATGTCGAGGTGCTCGTCGACGGTGTTGATCGTGTGCGGCAACGTCGGGTTGGTCGAGCCCGGGATGATGTGCGGCAATCCGGCGATGCTCAGGATGTCCGGGGCGTGCCCGCCGCCTGCGCCTTCGACGTGGAAGGCGTGGATCGAGCGTCCGCCGATCGCGGCGAGCGTGCTCTCCACGAAGCCCGCCTCGTTGAGCGAGTCCGAGTGCAGCGCGACCTGCAGTCCGTGCTCGTCGGCCGCGCGCAATGCCGCATCGATCGCGGCCGGTGTGGAGCCCCAGTCCTCGTGCACCTTGTATCCGGCGGCCCCGGCGAGGGCCTGTTCGCGCAGTCCTTCGGCGGAGACGGTGTTGCCCTTGCCGAGCAACAACACGTTCACCGGCAGCGCGTCGAGCGCGCGGTGCATCTGCATCAGATGCCACGGGCCCGGCGTGACGGTGGTGGCCTTCGATCCTTCGGACGGGCCGGTTCCGCCGCCGGCGATGGTGGTGATGCCGGTGGCGAGTGCCTCGACGATCTGCGACGGCGACAGCAGGTGCACGTGCGAGTCGAACGCGCCCGCGGTGAGGATGCGACCTTCACCGGAGATGACGTCGGTGGACGGGCCGATCTGCAGCTTCGGGTGCACGCCGTCGGCGATGTCGGGGTTGCCGGCGCGGCCGAGGGCGACGATGCGACCGTCGCGGATACCGACGTCGGCACGCACGATGCCCCACCAGTCCAGAACGATCACGTTCGTGATGACGGTGTCGGGAGCACCTTCGGCCCGGGTCGTCACGCCCTGGGCCATCGATTCGCGGATGGACTTGCCGCCACCGAAGACGGCTTCCTCGCCGCCGAAGGTGCGGTCCTCCTCGATCTGGATCCACAGGTCGGTGTCACCCAGGCGTACCTGGTCGCCGACTGTCGGTCCGTACAGTGCCGCGTACTCGGCGCGTGTGATCTTCACGTTCTCAGTCCTCCTGCTTCCGCACCTGGATGCCGGGCACGACGCGTCGCCCGCGCAGGGCGACGGCGCCCAGTTCGCGGCTGCTGCCGGGTTCGAAGCGCTGCGAGGTCCCCGACGGGATGTCCAGGCGGAAGCCCTGCGCGCGTTCGCGGTCGAACTCGAGGGCCGCGTTCGCGTCCGGCAGGTGGATGTGCGATCCGATCTGGATGGGACGGTCACCGGTGTTGAGGAAGACGAGGGTGATGCGCTCGTCGTCGGAGCGATCCGCGTTGAGGGTGAGGGAGCCCTCGGCGACGCGAATCGCTCCGGGTCCCGAAGTCGGTCCGGATGCCATGTCGGGGCTCCTTTCAGGAAATCGGGTGGTGGATCGTGACGAGTTTGCGTCCGTCCGGGAAAGTGGCCTCGACCTGCACGTCGGCCAACATCTCGGCGACGCCGTCCATCACCTCGTCGCGGGCGAGGACCTCGCGGCCCTTCACCATGAGGTCGGCGACGGCGGCGCCTTCGCGTGCCCGCTCGATCACCCAGGTGGACAACAGGGCAACGGCTTCGGGATAGTTCAGTCGGACGCCGCGGTCCCGCCGGTCGCGCGCCACCATGCCGGCGACGGCCAGAAGGAGTTTCTCGGTGTCGGCGGGAGTCAGCTGCATATGTCGTTCTTTCGTACGAGTCGGCGGTCGTGCAATCGATGCCGATCATGCGCGGCTGTTGTTTCGTGGACGTTACCCCCGCGTATCGCGGAGAAATCCGGACACGCCGACCTCAGAAGTGCTGCCGCACTGCGTGACCGCGACGACACCCGGAGCGGGATGTCTCTACCGTCGTTCTGGTCGAACAGTCCTACGGCCGCTCCCGATCGATCGGAAACGGCCGTAGGTCAGCGATATTCGAGACGTTCGTCGCTAGGACGGAACGGAGACCTCCTGATATCCCGCGAGGATTTCGTCGGTGTGTTCCCCGTGCAGCGGCGGCGCCGACCGCAGCGGTGGTCGCTGCCCACCGAAATTGACCGGGAACGCGCTAAGGTAAGTGTGGTGCCAGGGCCGGATCATCCCTCGAAGGAGGCGGTATCGGAATCCGTCGCGGACGTCAGCCCAGTGCGCCGACACCCTTACCAATCAGTGTCACGCCGATGACCAGCACCAGCACGCTCATCACCGCAGTGTTGTGGGCGCGCAACCAGGATTCGAGCTCGTCCAAGGGGCCGCGCAGGCGGTCGGCCGCCAGCAGATAGCCCAGTACCGGCAGCACCACGGTGGACGCCGCGAGAATCGCGAACACCGCGATGGACACGACGGTGCCGCCGCTCGTCAGATCGGCACCACCGATCGCGACACCGGCCGCGGCACACATGATCAGATTCTTCGGGTTGATCGCAGCGAGCGCGAAACCCAGCCCGGCGCTCTTGGCGACGGTCATGTGATCGATCGTCTTCATCCATGCCGGAGTGTCGTGTTCGGCGCGACGATTGCGCCACTGACGGAGACCGACGACCAGCAACAGCACACCCAGGACGATCTCGATCGTTGCCCTCGATGTCGACGGATCGTCCTGCGAATCGGTGACGACCCCGCCCAGAAGAGCGAACACCACCGTGGCGACGACGATGCCGACCAGCCAACCGCCCGCGAATCCGAGGCTGGTGGTTCTCGCCCGGTCGGAGAGCAGCATGAGGATGGTCGCGATGATCGGAACGGGGGAGACCGCCACACCGACGGCCAGCGGAAGCAGTTGTCCCAGTACCGCGCCCATCGGTGCTCCTGTCGTTGGAAGCAGACGCCCGTATTGTGCTCCCCCCGGACACGGAATTCGTGCAGAACGACGGTTCGGGGCGGATTCATCCGGCGCAGTCGACCTCGAGTCGAATCGAGGTCACAGTGGGGATCGATGAGATCGGCGAGTTGCACCGGTCTGTCCGAGTAACGCCCGATCCGCGCCACCGACGCGGACGGGAACGAACCTCGATCGCGAAGGAGCCGATCATGGGACAGGCACACCACATCACAAGGACCACCGAGGACGTGATCGACCGGTTCGACCGGGCGTTCCGCTACTCGAAGACCGCACCGACCGTCACTGCACCGGAAGGTTGAGCAACGGTGACCACCGTCAGTGCCAACGGGGTCGATCTGGGCATCGAGTCCTTCGGCGACGCGGACGCACCACTCGTCCTGCTCGTCGGCGGGACGACGATGCTCTCGTGGCCCGACGAACTGTGCGAGCGGCTCGCGGCGGGTGGGCGTCGTGTCGTGCGGTACGACCTGCGGGATTGCGGGGAGTCGACGACGAAGGACCCGGACGTGCCCGGCTACACCCTGCGCGACCTCGCCGACGATGCGGCAGCCCTCGTCGACGCGCTCGGCGGCAGGCCGGCGCATCTCGCGGGCATCGGTGTCGGCGGGATGGTCGCCCAGGTCGCTGCGCTCGACCATCCAGCCGCGTTCCGAGCCCTGACCCTGGTGGGGACGCGTTCGGTCGCACCGGGCCCGTGCGACCGCGACCTTCCCGATCACGACGCAGCGACGATGAAGCGCATGTTCGCACTTCCGATGCCCGAGTGGGCCGATCGCACGGCCGTGGCAGAGTTCGCCGCTGCCCGCGCAGCAGTCCTCGGCGACGATCCGGACGCCGCGCGCGCGGTCGCCGAGCGCATCTGGGGCCGCACACCGAACGATCAACCGTCGGCCCACTCCGCTAATCAACTCGGAATGGTCTTCTCCAGGCTCGATTGCACGCCCCGCTGGCGGGAACGCTTGCCCGAGGTCGGCATCCCGGCCCTCGTCGTGCACGGTCGCCGGGATCCGTTCTTCCCCGTCGGCAACGGAGAAGCCATCGCACGCGAGATCCCGGGAGCGCGGTTGCTCGTCCTGGACGATGCCGGCACCGCGGTCCCTGTTGCGGCAGTCGACGTGATCGCCGAGGCGATGCTCGCGCTGGATCGTTAGCTGCTCACGCGGACCAGGACCGCCAGCGCAGCCTGTCGATGGTGATCACCGGTCCCGGTGGTCGTTTCGCCTGGTACTGCGGGTATTTGCGGACGAGTGCGTCGATGCCCGCAATTCCCTCGGCAGTGTCCGCGTCGTGGACCGTGGCGATGCCGTCGATGCGGACCCACCACAGCTGCGACCAGTCGTCGCTGTAGTGGTCGACGAGCACGCACACCCGCGGGTTCTCTGCGATGTCGGCGAGGCGACGTAGGCGCCGGGTGGATTTCGGCTTGTCGTCGACGCAGGTGTGGATCACGTCGCCGTCGAGGGCGAACATGATCGGGACGAGATGCGGCTCGCCGGACCCGTCGGCGGTGGCGAGGCGGGCCACTCGGGCATCGGCGACACTGCGACGGACATCCATGTGCCTCACGGTAACCGGACGGTCAGTGGCGGCCGGGCAGATCGACCTCCGGCACCGTCTTGTCGGTGCGTAGTCCTCGCCAGCTCGGATGCCGGAGGCTTCCGCCTGCGTACTCCCGGTACTCGACCTCTCCGACGAGGATGGGTTCCACCCAGTGGGCTCCGTGGGTCTCCCGAGCCGGCGGCGCAACTGCCAACGGGGTCGTCGGTCGCTCCAAGGGACGCAGCTGCGATCGCAACTCACGTCTGGTCGCAGCGGTGAACCCCGTCCCGACCCGGCCGATGAACACCAACCGTTCCTCGTCGTCGTGGGCGCCGAGCAGCAGTGAACCGATGCCGCCGGCAGCCTTGCCGGATCCGGGGAGCCACCCGACGACGACCACCTCGGTGTTCCGACGCAGCGGCGTCTTGATCCAGCCGTCGCTGCGGGTCCCGGGTAGATACGGTGCGTCCGGGTCCTTGGCGACGATCCCTTCGAGGCCGCGTTCGCGCGCGACCGTGAGCATGGTCGGTGCGTCGACATCGGTCCAGTAGGGCGACAGCTGAACCCGCGGTCCGGGGACGACCAGATCGTCGAGGACGGCCCGGCGCTCCAGATAGGACAACTCCGTCGTGGACTGTCCGTCGAGAGCGAGGACGTCGAACAGGTAGATCAGGACCGGTAGCTCGGCACGTAGCTCCTCGGTGGGGCGGTGGACGTGCATGCGGCGCTGCAACCGGGCGAAGGACGGCCGCCCCTCGGCGTCGAGCGTGACGATCTCGCCGTCGACGATGCAGTCCCGGCCGTCCGTCGCAGTGGTGAGCGGGTGGGGGAGTTCGGGGAAGCTCCGGGTGATGTCGTTGCCGGTGCGGCTGGTCAGCCGGCACTGTCCGTCGGCCACCGTGGCGAGGGTGCGCTGGCCGTCCCATTTCATCTCGAACGCCCAGTTCCCGGTCGGCGGCGGACCGAGGGTCGCCAGCATCGGGGACAGTTCCGTCGTCGTGGAGGGCATGTCCCGAGTCTGCGGTACGGGGCCGGGACGGGACCGGAGAATGCGCGGTCTCGTCCGTCGGTGCGTCCCTCGCGTCCCGACCCGGGCCGTGCGAGGCTGACGTCATGACGCGTGCCGCGACACAGAACATGACTCTCATCGCCGGAGGCACGTTCTGGATGGGCTCCGAGGACTTCTATCCGGAGGAGCGACCGGTCCACCAGGTGACGGTCGACGGGTTCTGGATGGACACGCACCCGGTGACCGTCGCCGAGTTCCGGCGCTTCGTGAAGGACACCGGATACGTCACCACCGCGGAGATCGCGCCCGACCTCGCCGATTATCCGGGCGCCGATCCGTCCCTGCTCGTGCCCGGATCGCTCGTGTTCACGCCTCCGCCGGGACCGGTACCGCTCGACGACTACACGCGCTGGTGGTCGTTCGTCCCGGGTGCCGACTGGCGCCATCCCGAAGGCCCGGGCAGCACCGTCGACGGGCGGGAACGGCATCCCGTCACCCACGTCTCGTGGTTCGATGCCCGCGCCTACGCCGAGTGGGCCGGCAAGGAGCTGCCGACGGAGGCGGAATGGGAGTTCGCCGCCCGCGGCGGACTCGACCGCACGGCCTTCACATGGGGGGACGAACACGAACCGAAAGGCCGACCCGGCGGGAACGTCTGGCAGGGCGAATTCCCGTGGCAGAACCTCGAAACGGACGGATTCGCCGGAACCTCACCTGTCGGACACTTCCGGCCGAACGGATACGGCCTCCACGACATGGCGGGCAACGTATGGGAGTGGACCGCCGACTACTTCACCGCGAACCATGCTTCGAGTGGCAAGAATGTCGCGCCGGCGTCGTCGTGCTGCATCCCGACCAATCCCCGCGTCGACAAGGCCGAACACGATCCGCGCGAACCGTATCCGCGCCGCGTCATCAAGGGCGGATCGCACCTGTGCGCCCCGAACTACTGCCTGCGTTACCGACCCGCCGCCCGCCAGGGCGACACCGAGGAGACCGCGACGTGCCATATCGGATTCCGCTGCATCATTCGCCCGTGAGAGGGCAGGTTTCACCCTGGTCAGGGGTGTATGCGGCCCGATACCGGTGGTGTACTGGGAACGGATGGGGTGAAAAGAGGCTTCCACCATGAGCCAGGATCTGCGTCCGAATCCGATCCCGGGCGGAGAAACTCTGCCGTTCCCACCGGTGCCGTCAGGAAGCATCGCAGGACGGACCATGCAGGAATCGGTCTACAGCCCACGCGCACAACACCGTCGCCTTCCCGACGACGCCCCGAACATCCTGGTCGTCCTCATCGACGACGCGGGCCCCGGTCTGCCGAGCGCATTCGGCGGCGAGGTGAGCACACCCACGCTCGACCGCCTGCTCGACGAAGGCATCAGCTACAACCGCTTCCACACCACGGCGATGTGCTCGCCCACCCGCGCATCGTTGTTGACCGGACGCAATCATCACCGCGTCGGAAACGGGCAGATCGCCGAACTCGCCAACGACTGGGACGGATATTCCGGGCACATCCCGAAATCGAGCGCCACCGGGGCCGAGGTGCTGCGCCACTACGGTTACACCACAGCGGCTTTCGGCAAGTGGCACAACACTCCTGCGGAGGAGACCACCGCAGCGGGTCCCTTCGACAACTGGCCCACCGGAGTCGGTTTCGACTACTTCTACGGTTTCCTCGCCGGCGAGGCGTCGCAGTACGAGCCGAATCTCGTCCGCAACACCACCGTCGTCCTGCCCCCGAAGACTCCCGAAGAGGGCTACCACCTCAGTGAGGACCTCGCCGACGACGCGATCGGCTGGTTGCGCCGCCACAAGGCGCTCGATCCGTCCCGGCCGTTCTTCATGTACTGGGCCAGCGGATGCCTGCACGGGCCACACCACATCATGAAGCCGTGGGCCGACCGGTATGCGGGCAAGTTCGACGACGGATGGGACGCCTACCGCGAGCGCGTGTTCGAGCGGGCCAAGGAGAAGGGCTGGATCCCACCGGAGGCCGAACTCACCGAGCGGCACCCCACCATGACGGCCTGGGACGACATCCCCGACGACGAGAAGCCCTTCCAACGACGCCTCATGGAGGTCGCGGCAGGATACGCCGAACACTGCGACGTCCAGGTGGGGCGGCTGTTCGACGAACTCGACCGGCTGGGCTACCGCGACAACACCCTGGTCTTCTACATCTGGGGCGACAACGGGTCGTCCGGTGAAGGCCAGAACGGCACCATCAGCGAACTGCTCGCGCAGAACGGGATCCCCACGACCACCGCCCAACACATCGCGGCCCTCGACGAACTGGGCGGACTCGATGTTCTCGGCTCCCCGAAGACCGACAACATGTACCACGCGGGTTGGGCCTGGGCGGGCAGCACGCCCTACAAGGGCATGAAGCTCCTCGCCTCCCATCTCGGGGGAACCCGCAATCCCATGGTGGTGCGCTGGCCCGTGCGCGTCACGCCCGATCTCACCCCACGGACGCAGTTCCTGCACTGCAACGACCTGGTGCCTACCTTCTACGAGCTGCTGGGCATCACACCGCCGCGGACCGTCGACGGGATTCCGCAGGATCCGATCGACGGCGCCGGTTTCGCCCGGACCTTCGTGGACCGTGACGCGCCGGCGGGCAAACTCACCCAGTACTTCGAGGTCATGGGCAGCCGAGCGATCTACCACGACGGATGGATGGCGTCGGCCTTCGGTCCCCGCGCACCGTGGCTGCCCGGTCTGCCCGGCGGGATCCGCGATTGGAGCCCGGACGACGACACCTGGGAGCTCTACAACCTCGACGAGGACTGGACGCAGAACCACGACCTCGCCGAGCAGTACCCCGAGAAGTTGGCCCAGATGCGGGAGATCTTCGCGATCGAAGCAGCCAGGAACAACGCTCTTCCCATCGGTGGGGGGCTCTGGGTCGCGGCGATCCATCCGGAACAACGCATCACCACGCCGTACACGAGTTGGGATTTCACCGGCGACGTCACCCGCATGCCCGAATTCTGCGCTCCCGCACTGGGAAACAAGAACAACCGGGTCTGCATCGACGTGACCTTCCCGGAGCGGGCGCACGGCGTCCTCTACGCGCTGGGGGCCAACGGTGGTGGCCTGACGTGCTTCGCGGACGACGGTTACCTCTGCTACGAATACAACCTGTTCATCCTGATGCGGACGAAGATGCGCTCGGAGAGCCGCGTCGCGCCCGGACACCACCTCGTCGAGGTGGTCACCAAGTACGCCGAAGCGCGCCCCGGCGGTCCGTTGAACGTCCGGATCTCCGTCGACGGGCAGTCGGTGGGGGAGACCGTCGTACCGGTCAGTGCGCCGTTGCTGTTCACGGCGAACGACTGCCTGGACATCGGCACCTGCCTGGGTTCACCGGTCTCGCTCGACTACTTCGACCGCGCACCGTTCCCGTTCGACGGGAGCATCGACAGGATGACCGTCGAATACACCTGAACGCAGCTCTTCGAGCGCCTTACCGACTCCGGGCGGTGGATCCGCCCGGAGCCGCGAGGTCTGTCAGTTGAACTCGTCCGGATGAGGTCCGGTGCGCAGATCGCGATCGGCACCGGCGATGGTCGACATGTCCTCGTCGGTCAGCTCGAAGTCGAAGACCTCGAAGTTCTCCCGGATCCGGGACGGCGTGACCGACTTCGGGATGACGACGTTGCCGAGCTGCAGATGCCAGCGCAGCACCACCTGGGCCGGCGACTTGCCGGTGCGTCCGGCGATCGACGTGATCGCCTCGTCGTCCAGCACGGCGCCCTGGGCGAGCGGGCTCCACGCCTCGGTGGCGATGCCGTGCTCGGCGTGGAAGGCGCGCAGTTCGCTCTGCTGCAGACCGGGGTGCAGTTCGATCTGGTTGATCGTCGGGACGAGCGAGCTGCCGTCCAGCAGGCGCTGGAGATGGGCGGGCTGGAAGTTCGACACGCCCGCGGCGCGGAGGCGTCCTTCCTCGACGAGGCGTTCGAGCGCACGCCAGGTGTCGGCATAGAGATCGCGGGCCGGAGTCGGCCAGTGGATGAGGTAGAGGTCGAGACGATCGAGGCCGAGCGCGGCAAGACTGGTGTCGAAGGCGCGGAGGGTGGCGTCGTAACCCTGATCGGAGTTCCACACCTTCGTCGTGATGAACAGCTCGTCGCGGGACAGTCCGGAGTCCGCCAGCGCGCGGCCGACGCCGGCCTCGTTGCCGTAGGCCGCGGCGGTGTCGATGTGGCGGTAGCCGGTCTCGAGTGCGGCGCTGACGGCCGCGGTGGTCTCGTCCTCGGGGATCTGGAAGACGCCGAAGCCGAGCTGGGGGATCTCGACGCCGTTGTTCAGGGTGACGGTGGGGATCGTGGACGATGTCACGGGATGGTGCTCCTTCGGGGGTGTTCGCGTAGTTCGGGGTCAGAGTCGGACGGGGTCGACGGCAGCACGGGAGGTGCTGTGGAGGTCGGGTTCTGTGAATGTGTGAGTTGCGTTGGCGTAATCGTCCTTTCGCTGTAGTCGGTGGGACAGGACCGCCGGGATCAGAGCGGACGCGGCCAGGACGGCCCCGACGGCGTTGGGTGCCGTGTACCCGAATCCGGCGGATATCACCATGCCGCCGAGCCAGGCGGCCAGGGCGTTGCCGAGATTGAAGGCACCGATGTTGGCAGCGGACGCCAGGGTCGGGGCGCCGTGCGCATGGTCGAGGACGTGCTTCTGCAGGGACCGCGGGTTGCTGTCGCGCTATCTGTGTCCCACCGATCGCCGCAGCATCTACACTGACGTCACCGACGCCATCCGGCAGTTGCAGGACGATGATCGGACGGATGCCGCCGGGGCCCGGCACGACGCTGAACGGGGGGCGATCTCGCGCGACGTCCTCCGCGCGCAGACCTGTCGGAGCAACAGGTGAGATCACGCGGCCGGGTCGGGTATCGTCTCCCCTGGTGTGCCGGGAAGTCTGGTCGGCGGGAGCAGCTTTCTTCGACGACCCCGGAGGGGACATGAACGCAGCGGTACACCTCTTCTCGGCCCACGCACCTGGGGGTACGCCATGAACTGGGCCGTCTTCGTCGCCTTCCTCGTCGTATGGGTGCTGTCAGGACTCGTGACCGGTCTGTGGATGGCACGTCGAGGCCACGACCCTCGCTGGACGATCATCGCCGTCATCCTCGGACCGCTGTTCGTCCCCATCGCCTTCGAGCGCATCGAGCGTGTTCCCCGGCCCGTCGAAGTGACGACGGTGGCCCGGCAGCACGCCGGAGAGGCCGATGAAGGCGGACTCCGCGTGATGGTCGGCTACGACGGATCCACCGAGGCCAAGCATGCGCTGGACGCGGCGCGACGATTGTTCGGCCCGGCCGGAGGAGTGCTCGAACTCGTTGTCGTGATCTCCTACGACGACGCCGGCGATCCCGACTCCGAGCTCCTCGCCACGGTGCGACGACGACTCGAGCAGGCCGTCGAATCGATGGGTGATATTTCGGTGGGATATGCCGTCCTTGCCGGCCCGGCCGGTCGATGCCTGGGTTGGTTCGCCGAGGAACACCACGCCGACGTTCTCGTCGTGGGACGCCGCGGACGAGGCATGTCCTCCCGAATGCTCGGTAGCGTCGCCGAATACCTCATCGGACACTCTCATGTGCCTGTGCTCGTCGTCGATCCCACCGTCGTCTCGCCGGACGCGGGTGCGAACGAACCCACGGTCGCAGTTCGGGTCGCTCCCGAGGAGAATGTGACGGGCACCGCGTCGACCTGACCCGATACGGTATGGTCGATCTCGGTGCGCCGGGAAGTCTGGTCGGCAGAAGCAATTACGTCGTCGAACCGGAGGACCCGTGTCTGTACCCATCTGTCCCGTCGCCACCCGTCCCGCCCGAGCCCTGCAGCCGGCGCAGTGACCGGCACCCTCGCGGAGCACGTCCACCGCAGCGCCGAAGGTCGCATCGGCCTCCCGGCTGCGTGTCGGCGTCCGACACCGAAATCGCAGGGATGCCCTAGTTTTCGGTATCCGATCCCACTATCGGATTCGGAACATATTGCCGCTCATGCCGATCGTGCGCATCCGGCCCGGCCGGCCGCCGTTCGCGCACCGCGTGCCGTCGAGAATTCCGAGGACCTGTGATGCCGAACATCTTCTCCGGAGTCCCCTTCCTCTCGCGCGGAACATGGCAGGACACACGCCGCGTGACGGAGATCCTCCGCAAGGAGACCGTCGGCGGTGTCCTGCTGCTCATCGGCGCCGTCATCGCATTGATATGGGCGAACACAGGATGGTCGGATTCCTACGATGCCCTGCGGGAGACCCGGATCGGTCCGGCATCGTGGCACCTGGACCTGACCCTGGGCACCTGGGCGGCCGACGGCCTGCTCGCCGTGTTCTTCTTCGTCGTCGGCGTCGAACTCAAACGGGAATTCGTCGAAGGCAGTCTGCGGGATCTGCGGCGTGCCGCCATGCCGGTGACCGCCGCCCTGGGCGGCATGATCGTCCCGGCCGTGATCTTCGCCGTCATCAATCTTCGTGGTGGCGCCGACGCGTTGAACGGATGGGCGGTCCCGACGGCGACCGACATCGCGTTCGCCGTAGCGATTCTCGCCGTCATCGGTAGTCATCTCCCGTCGGCGCTGCGAACGTTCCTGCTCACCCTCGCCGTGGTCGACGACCTGCTCGCCGTGACCGTGATCGCGGTCTTCTACACCGACGAGGTGAACCTGCTCTACCTGGGCGGGGCGCTGATCCCGTTGGCGCTGTTCGGCATCGCGCTCCGACGCGGCTTCGGTTCCTGGTGGCTCCTGGTGCCGTTGGCTGCAGTGACCTGGTGGCTGGTCCACGAATCCGGTGTGCACGCAACCATCGCCGGTGTACTGCTCGGCTTCGCGGTTCCCGTCGCCCGGCAGGTGGGGGACCGCACGATTCCGGTCGCCGAGCACGTCGAACACCGGATCCGGCCGCTGTCCGCCGGTATTGCCGTGCCGGTCTTCGCCTTCTTCGCCGCCGGCGTCACCGTCGGAGGATTCACCGGCCTGGCGAACGCCCTCACCGATCCCATCTCCGCCGGGGTGATCGCCGGTCTGGTCGTCGGCAAGGTCGTCGGGATCTTCGGGGTCAGCTACCTGGTGGCGCGCTTCACCCGAGCACATCTCGACGACGAGCTGAGTTGGGTGGACGTGCTGGGTGTGTCCCTGCTCGGTGGAATCGGCTTCACGGTGTCCCTGCTCATCGGCGACCTCGCCTACGGTGCAGGTACCGTCGCGGCCGATCACGTGAAGGTCGCCGTGCTGTGCGGATCGTTGCTCAGCGCCGCTCTGGCCTCGACTGTTCTCGTCGCCCGTAACCGTGCCTACCGCAGGATCACGGCGGCCGAGCAGGTCGACGAGGACGGCGACGGGATTCCCGACGTCTATCAGCGATGATCGAGAACTCGAATCACGGCCGGGACGGTCGGCCGTGGTGGGTCCAGCCGACCGTGCGGTCACCGCAGGCCCTGCTGAAGTGTGTCTTCTGGCCGATCGCCGTGATGCTCGTCGTCCATCGCACGGCGATCCTCGCCGTCGACGGTGCGCGCACGGACGACTTCACCGGTGTCTACCGCGCAGCCGTCGCCTTCTGGAACCGTGAACCGGTCTACACAGCGACGTACGAACACGTCGACCCGCACTACCTCTACCCGCCGTCGGGTTCGCTGCTGATCGCACCGTTCGCGGCCCTCGAACACGAACTCTCACGATGGGCGTTCATCGGGGTCAACGCGGCGGCCGTCCTCGTCGCCGTGTACCTCGTCGTGCGGATGTTCGGGTACACGGCGCGATCGGCGGCGTTCCCGATCGCGGTGACGGTCGCCTTCGCTTCCGAATCGGTGATCAACACCCTGGTGTTCACCAACATCAACGGTGTGGTCCTACTCGGTCAGATGGCGTTCCTGACATTGTTGCTGGCGCGGCGGGACCTCTGGGCCGGCGCGGCAATCGGGGTGACCTTCGCGATCAAGCCGATTCTCGCGCCGTTGCTGTTGCTTCCCGTGCTGCGCCGCCAGAGCAAGGCTCTCCTGACCGCCGCAGCGGTGCCGGTCGGGCTCACCGCATTGGCGTGGCGGTGGGCTGCGGATCCGTGGCAGTTCGTCGAACGCACCGTCCCGTATCTGCTGCAGTCCCGCGACTACTTCAACAGTTCGATCACCGGCAACGGCACCTACTACGGTCTGCCCGAGCCCCTGATCCTCGGGTTGCGCATCGGTTTCGCGGTGCTCGCCGCGGCCACGATGTATCTGCTCCACCGTTACCACCGGCACGACGAGGTGTTCTTCGTCGTCACCGGTGCCGGCGTGCTGATGACCGCGTCGTTCCTGCTCGGTTCGCTCGGGCAGATGTACTACTCGATGCTTCTGTTCCCGTTGCTCATGAGCGTGGTCCTCCCACAGTCCGCGATGCGGAACTGGCCGGCATGGCTGGCGGTGTACGGCTTCCTCAGCGCCGACGAATGGTATTCGGGCAGATGGGTGGAGGCGGGCCGGTACGCCGAGTACATGCGCCCGACACTGGGCTGGTCGCTGCTGCTCATCGTGATATTCGCGGTGCTGGTCGATCGCCGACGATCCGCACGCGTCCCCGAACCGGTCACAGACCCTTCGGTGGACATCGCTCGGACAGGGCGTCAGAACGCGTCGGCGCCGAAACTCTGAGCATAGTAACCGCGGATGTGCTCGACGATGCGCTTGCGGGCGAGCGTGGCATCGCCGGCGCGGACCGCGTCGACGAGACCGCGGTGCTCGTGACGCAGCCGCACGCAGGTCGCGGGCCAATCGGTGTGCGGTGCGCCCGCGAGGACGTAGCTCTCGATGGAGTCGCGCAGACCGGCCATCATCGCCGCGACGACAAGGTTGCCGGCCGCGTCGGCCATCGCGACATGGAACTGGGCGTCGAGAACCAGGAACTCGGGTGCCGCCAACTCCGGATCGTCCATCGCGTCCAGCAGTTCCTCGGCCGGGGTGAGTTCCGGCGCCGGGGTCCGGTTGGCCAGCGTCTGCATCACTTCCGTCTCGAGCACCAGACGCGTGCGGACGATGTCGGACACCGGGAAGTTCTGCGCCGCGACCTGCAAGCGCATGAGCATCGACATCCCGCCGGTGGGTCGCGAGACGATCATCGCGCCGGCGTTCGGCCCGGAGCCGGTGTGGGTGCTGAGCAGCCCGAGGGCCTCCATCACCCGCAGTGCCTCACGAACCGAAGACCGGCCGACGCCGAGTTGTGCGGCGAGCGTGCGCTCCGGGGGCAGACGCTGGCCCGGGCCGAGTTCTCCCGAGACCAGCATCTGCTCCAGGTGGTTGAGCACCTGCTCCCACGCACGACCCTCGGACGACGACATGACTTCAGAGCCTAGTCGATTCCGGATCAGGGGAGCATCCAGGACAACACCGGCGTGGACTGCAGGTAGACCAGCACACAGAGGATGACGAGCATCGCGACGCTGTAGCCGATCACCTTGCGCAACAACACCGATTCGCTGCCCGGCTGATCGACCGCGGTGGCGGCGATGGTGAGGTTCTGCGGGCTGATCAGCTTGCCGACCACACCACCGGAGGTGTTCGCCGCGACCAGCAGGGTCGGGTCGATGCCGGCGGTCTGCCCGGCGGCCTGCTGCAGGCGGGCGAACAGGGCGTTGGCGGATGTGTCCGAGCCGGTGACGGCGGTGCCGAGCCAGCCGAGGATCGGGGAGAACAGGGCGAAGATCGCGCCGGTGCCGGCGAGCCACGTGCCGATCGCGACGGTCTGGCCGGACTGGTTCATCACGTAGCTCAGGCCCAGGACGGTGGCCACCGTGGCGATGGCGAGCTTCATCCGCACGACGGTGGTGCCGAAGGTGGCCACGGCCTGGCGGACGGTCAGCGGGAACATGCCGCCGCTGTCCCACCGCGCGTAGACGAGGGTGACGATCGCGCCGCTGAGCAGCAGCAGTGTTCCCGGCGACGACAACCACGAGAAGGTGTAGACCGCGCTGCTCGACGCGTCGCCGTTGCCTGTGAGCAGATTGCCGTACAGGCCGGGCCACTCGATCTTGACATCGGTGGCGGCGAGACGCTCCGGCAGATCGACACCGACGGTCCACAGCTTCGCAATACCGAACACGGTGATGACCAGCAGGTACGGGAACAGGGCCATGACGACGCGCGAGGTGGTCAGCGACTCGTCGGCGACGGGACGCTGCGGAGCACGAGCGGCTCCGGGTCCCTCCGTGCCGGCCTGGACCGCGATGGTATCGGTGCGGGTGCGCGAGAGCTGGTCCTCGGGGGTCCGCGGCTTCCAGACCTGCAGCATCAGTACGGCGGCGGTGAGACCGGCGAGCGAGGCGACGACATCGGTGAGTTCGTACGAGAAGTGGCTCGAGCACCAGAACTGGGCGAGCGCGAAGGTCGTGCCGGTGACCAGTGCGATCGGCCAGGCCTGCCGGACACCGCGACGACCGTCGACGAGGAAGAGCAGCAACAACGGCACGAAGAGAGCCAGGATCGGTGTCTGACGGCCGACGACGGCGGCGATCTCGGTGGCGGGGATGTCGGTCAGGGCGCCGGCGGTGGTGATCGGGATGGCCATGGCGCCGAAGGCGACCGGTGCGGTGTTGGCGATCAGGACCGTGACCGCGGCCCGCAGGGCGGGCATGCCGAGGGTGACAAGCATGGCGCCGGTGATAGCGACGGGCGCGCCGAATCCGGCGAGTGCTTCGAGCATGCCGCCGAAGCAGAAAGCGATGAGCATCGCCTGGATCCGCATGTCGCCGTGACCGATCGAGTTGAAGATGCGCCGCAGATCCTCGAACCGGCCACTGACGACGGTGAGTTCGTAGAACCAGATCGCAGTGATCACGATCCACATCACCGGGAAGAGCCCGAAGGTAATACCCTGCAGGGCGGACAGGCCGGCCAGCGGCGCGGGCATGTCGAAACCGATGATCGCGACGACGAGCGCGACGACGAGGGCGCCGAGTCCGGAATACCAGGCCTTGAGTTTGAAGCC
The DNA here is from genome assembly GCF_035918275.1 of Rhodococcus sp. PD04. Classification (NCBI taxonomy): domain Bacteria; kingdom Bacillati; phylum Actinomycetota; class Actinomycetes; order Mycobacteriales; family Nocardiaceae; genus Rhodococcus; species Rhodococcus sp. PD04. The sequence goes on from NZ_CP142143.1 coordinate 2,638,540, forward strand.
GGCGAGCAGGACGAAGAAGGTCAGCAGCGGCGCAAGGCCCACGAGAGCCGATGCGGTGAGGCTGCCTGCGATGGCGTCAGTGGCGGGTGTGAATGTCACCGCCGATATCCGGGTTGCCACACGAAACTCCTGTGGTTGCGCCGCTGTTCGCGGCGGATCTGATTTCGACCGATGTGGTCAGACCACGTGAAAGTACACCATGGTCCGCGTCACAGTCGACCCGTGACGGAATTTGCGGTCACTGTCCGAAAATGTGCGGCGCATCTCCGGAACGTGTGGTTCAATGTGGTCAGACCACACCCCCGATGCGGAGATCTCCATGCGAATCGCCCTGTTCGCGACGTGCCTCGGCGACACGATGTTCCCGAAGGCCGTTTCGGCCACCGCCCTGCTCCTCACCCGGCTCGGGCACGACGTCGTCTTCCCCGAACGTCAGACCTGCTGCGGCCAGATGCACGTCAACACCGGCTACCAACCCGACGCGCTGCCGCTCGTCGAGAACTACGTCGACGCCTTCGACGACACCAGTATCGACGCCGTCGTCGCCCCCTCCGGATCGTGCGTCGGATCCGTTCGCCACCAGCACGAAATCGTCGCCTCCCGTTACGGTTCCGCGTCGTTGTGCGGGCGGGTCGACACCGTCAAGGCCAAGACGTACGAGTTGTCCGAATTCCTCGTCGACGTCCTCGGCGTCACCGACGTCGGCGCCTACTTCCCCCACCGGGTGACCTATCACCCCACCTGCCACTCGTTGCGGATGCTGCGGGTGGGGGAGAAACCGCTCCAGCTGTTGCGTGCCGTGCGCGAGATCGACCTCGTCGAACTGCCCGAGGCCGACTCGTGCTGCGGATTCGGAGGCACCTTCGCGATCAAGAACGCCGAGACCTCCACTGCGATGCTCGCCGACAAGCTGAGCAATGTCGCCGCCACCGGCGCCGAATACTGCAGCGCCGGCGACTCGTCGTGCCTGATGCACATCGGCGGCGGTCTCACGCGCCTGCGCACCGGCACCCGCACCATCCACCTCGCCGAGATCCTCGCCTCCGTGGAACCGGCCGTCGCCCCCAAGGGAGTGCCCGCGTGACCGCACTCGGTATGCCCGTCGTCCCGCCACGAGGATCCGGAAATCTGCGCGGTCTCGAGAAGTTTCCCGACGCAGCGCGCCAGGAACTCGCGAACCCGCAGTTGCGGCGCAACATCGGCAAGGCCACCCACACCATCCGTGCCAAGCGACTGAACGTCACCGGGGAACTGCCCGACTGGGAGCAGCTGCGCGACGCCGGAGCTGCCGTCAAGACCGACGTGCTCAACCGCCTCCCGGAGTTGCTCGTCCAACTCGAGGAGGCGGTGACAGCGCGCGGCGGCGTGGTGCACTGGGCGGCAGACGCCGCCGAGGCCAACGCCATCGTCACCGACCTGATCCGGAAGACGGGATCCGACGAGGTCATCAAGGTCAAATCGATGGCCACCCAGGAGATCGGACTCAACGAGCACCTCGAGGAACAAGGGATCGCCGCCTACGAGACCGACCTCGCCGAGCTCATCGTCCAACTCGGCCACGACAAGCCCTCGCACATCCTCGTGCCAGCCATCCACCGCAATCGCGCCGAGATCCGCGAGATCTTCCTGCGTGAGATGCCGGACGTCGACCCCGACCTCGACGACAACCCCCGCCATCTCGCCGCCGCGGCACGAAAGTTCCTGCGACACAAGTTCATGACGGTGCCGGTGGCGGTGTCGGGCGCGAACTTCGGCATCGCCGAGACCGGCACCCTCGCCGTCGTCGAATCCGAGGGCAACGGCCGCATGTGCCTGACGCTGCCGCAGACACTCATCACCGTCATGGGCATCGAGAAGCTGTTGCCCACCTTCCGCGACCTCGAGGTGTTCCTGCAGCTGCTGCCGCGCTCGTCGACGGGGGAGCGCATGAATCCCTACACGTCGATGTGGACCGGTGTCACCCCCGGCGACGGTCCGCAGGAATTCCACCTCGTACTGCTGGACAACGGCCGCACCGCCGCGCTCGCCGACGAGATCGGACGTGAAGCACTGCACTGCATCCGGTGTTCGGCCTGCCTGAACGTGTGCCCGGTCTACGAGCGCACCGGAGGCCACGCCTACGGCTCGACCTATCCGGGCCCGATCGGCGCCGTCCTCAGCCCGCAACTGGCCGGGATGGACGAACCCGACGACCCCAACGCCAGCCTGCCGTTCGCATCGAGCCTGTGCGGTGCCTGCTACGACGCATGCCCCGTCAAGATCGACATCCCCTCGTTGCTGGTGGAACTGCGCCACCAGAAGGTCGAACACGCCCGCTTCGGACCCGAGGCCGCGGCGATGAAGGCCGCGTCGCTGGCCATGTCGTCCTCTCGACGCTGGACGGCCGCGCAGAAGGCCGCCGCACTCGGCCGCGTCCTCGCCGGCAAGAAGGGGAGAATCACCAATCTGCCCGGTCCGCTCGCCGGCTGGACAGACGCCCGCGACATGCCGGCCCCGCCGAAACAGACCTTCCGGCAATGGTGGGCCTCCGACGAAGGACGTGCCGCACTCGCGAAGGCACGCGAGGAAGGACAGCAGCGATGAGCAGCCGCGACGCGATTCTCGGCCGGATCCGTTCGGCGCAGACCCTGGCACCGCCGACACCGGTCGAGGTACCGCGCGACTACCGTCTCGGACGCACCCTGCCGGACGCCGAACGCCGTGAGCTGCTGGTCGACCGACTGGTCGACTACAAGGCCCACGTGCACCAGAGCACGCCGGAGGATCTACCCGTCGTGCTGGCGAAGATCCTCACGGATCGCGGAGTGCGCCGCGTCGGGATCCCGGAGGGCCTGGATCGGTCGTGGCTGGCGGAATTCGGTGGCGAGGTGGTGGTCGACTCCACCGACCGACCCGCAGCCGACCTCGGTGATCTCGACGGGGTCGTCACCGCTTCGGCCGTCACCTGCGCCGAGACGGGCACGATCTTCCTCGACGGCAGCCCCGACCAGGGGCGACGCGCGCTCACGCTGGTGCCCGACCTGCACGTGTGCGTCGTGGCGATGAGCGACGTCGAGGTGGGAGTGCCCGAAGCGCTGGCCCGGCTCGTCCCGGAACGGCCTATCACCATGATCAGTGGACCGTCCGCGACGTCGGACATCGAACTCGAACGCGTCGAGGGCGTGCACGGCCCCCGCACCCTGGAGGTGGTGATGATCGGATGACCCTGCTGACCGAGCGTGTCCGGCCGCGACTCGGATGGCAACAGCATGCCAACTGCCGGACCTCCGACGAGTACTTCTTCTTCGCCCCGGAGGGCGAACCACCGAACATCCGCAGGCGGCGCGAGGTCGTCGCGAAACGCATTTGCGCGAGCTGCCGAGTGCTGGCCGAGTGTCGCACCCACGCGATGCTCAGCGGCGAACTGCACGGAGTGTGGGGTGGACTGTCGGAACACGAACGGCTGCAACATCTCAACCACTGACCGCACACGATCTTCGGTGTTTCCGACCTCGCTCGGCTCGGTCCGAGTCACCGAATTCGAGAACGAGTACGCACCGGGGGCGTGACCCGTCCCGTCGAAATGGGGTAGTCGTCTACGCAGGCGCCGGTATCGGCCGGTTCCCATACTGATCCCGCGGGGTCCTCCCGCATCTCTTGTCACCCTTCGGATCAGAGGAACTCATCATGATGACGGACGATGCCGACGGCCCCGTCGAGGCCGAGACCACGGGCCGGCAGATCATCACTTTCACCGAGGACAGCACCCACGAGGAACGGGTCGCCGCACTCGAATCGATCAGCGGCGTGACCTCGATCGCGTCCAGCGACGAGACGGGACCGGAAGCGGTCCCCGCCGACGAACTCGAATCCGCCGACGCGACCATCTTCGAACGACTCGGGGTGGCTGTCGCCGCGGTCGACGCGTCGCAGGTCGAATCGCTCGAGGAGGTCGCACGGCAGGATCCGGCGATCGTGGCCGTGGAACCCGAACATGTCGTCCATACCCTGGCGGCACCGCTGGCCATGGAGACACATCTGGCGGACGGCCGCAGGCACACCTGGGGTCTGCAGGCCACCCGTGCGCTCACGTCGCAGTTCGATGGCTCCGGCGTTCGGGTGGCCGTGCTCGACACCGGATTCGACCTGAACCATCCCGACTTCGCGGGCCGGACGATCATCAGCAAATCGTTCGTCGCAGGCCAGGCGGTCCAGGACGGGAACGGACACGGCACCCACTGTGTCGGCACGTCCTGCGGACCGAGGAATCTACCGAACGCGCGAGGCTACGGCGTCGCACCGAAGGCGGCGATCTTCGTCGGGAAGGTGCTGAGCAATCAGGGCAGTGGGTCCGACTCCACAATCCTTGCCGGGATCGAGTGGGCGTTGGCCAACGGGTGCCAGGTCGTCTCGATGTCTCTGGGCGCCAACGTTCCTCAACCGGTGATGGCCTACGAGGCCGTCGGACAGCGCGCACTGGCTGCCGGGACGCTGATCATCGCTGCTGCGGGGAACAACGCTCGTCGGCCGGCGGACCCCGGATTCGTCGGAAGTCCCGCGAACTCGCCGTCGATCATGGCGGTCGCGGCACTGGCGTCCGACCTGAGGATGGCGGCGTTCTCGGCCAGGGCCACCGTGGTTCCGGGCGGTGCGATCGACATCGCCGCACCCGGTGTCGACGTGTACTCGTCGTGGCCGATGCCGGACCGCTACAACACGATCAGCGGCACGTCCATGGCCACGCCGCACGTGGCCGGATTGGCGGCGCTCATCGTGCAGAGCGCAGCGAAGACCGGGAAGGAACTCTGGAAGACGCTGGTCGACGGGGCCGAGGTGCTGCCGTTGCCACAGACCGACGCAGGCGCGGGGTTGGCCACCGCACCGTGAGTCGGTGCCCGATGCGCAGGATCTCCGTCGTCCTGGCGGTGTTGTCGGTCGTAGTCCTGGTGTCGGCGACGGCCTGCTCGCACGACGCGACGAATCCGCAACGGGGAAGCACCTCGGAGGGCGGGGAGACATCCATGGTCGAAACACCGCGAGAGCACCTGGTCGTCCTTGCCTCCGAGCAGGCCGACGCGGCGGTTGCCGACATCGAGGCGATGGCCTCGGTGACCCAGTTGCTCCGGCCACGGCTGCTCCTCGTCCTCGCGGATCCTGATGTGAGGGAGGGTATTCGAAGAACTCCAGGAGTCCTCGGCGTCTACGACACTGCTCCCGACGGCGAGCCACTCGGCCTGTCGCTCGAGGAGCAGTTGTTCGTGGACGCCTGGGTGGCCCGACACGCGCCGAAGACGCGCCCCGGCGAGGGCTCGAACTGGGACACTCCCGGATTCGAACCGCCGGACATCCCCGGCCGGTGACTCGCACCGGACCGGTTTGCACACATTCTCGACATCAGGAGCATGACATGACCGGCGACCTGAACATCACGGAACGCGTCGTACGTGCAGACGACGTACGCGCAGCCGATCCGAGCGACGAGGCACAGGAACGAACGATCCACCGCTACGGGCGGATCTCCATCCTTGCCGCTCCGGGGGAGTCCGCGGAGGAATCCGTCCCGGAGATCAGAGACATGCGGGACCTCGTCGACGACCCCACCGAGGTCGAGACACTGGGCCTCGCGGCGCAACGGTTGCGGCAATCCGCCGACTACCGGCGGGCGAAGGAGAACCGGCCCCGCGACGGTCGAGAGTGGGACATGGGGGACTGCACGTCGGTCGTGCCCGTCCCGCCCCAGGTGGCAGAGAGCGACAGCGAGCAGGAAGCGGGCCCGACGAGTTCCTATCTCGAGGGGTCGGTGGCGGTCGGCATCGTCATCGTTCAGGGACCGACTGCGGCATTGAGCTTCACCGAGGCCGAGGTGGTGAAGGTGATCGCCGAGGTCCAGAACGGTCTGGGATGGCTCGCCACCGCAAACCCCTTGGCGGGCATCTCCTTCTCGTACGACATCCAGAACGTGAACCTGAGTGTGCAGGCGGACCCGTCCGCTGCCGACCTCGAGGCGCTCTGGCGTGATCCGGCGATGGGCGCGCTGGGCTACAGTGCCGACTGGAACGGCGTGGGTGCCTACGTCGAGGACATCCGCAGCCGTTACGGAACCCGCTGGACGTACTGCGCCTTCTTCACGAAGTATCCGCTCGGTCACTTCGCGTACGCGGGTGCGCCACGGGTCGTCATGGACTACAACAACGACGGCTGGGGCCCGGACAACATCGACCGGGTGTTCGCGCACGAGACCGGACACATCTTCGGCTGCCCGGACGAGTACGCGGACAGCAGGTGCACGTGCGGCGGTGCCTTCGGACGATACGGACTCGCCAACGGCAACTGCGAGAACTGCGCGGCCGAAGGTGGCGTCCCGTGCCTGATGAAGGGCAACACGTTCACCGTCTGCGGCTTCACTCCCGGACACCTCGGATGGGCGCCGCAGCTCGCCGTCAACAACTTCGGGTACAACGCCGGATCGTGGCGCACCGATCGGCATCCGCGGTTCCTCGCCGACACCACGGGCAACCGCCGGGCGGACATCGTCGGATTCGGTGATGCCGGTGTCTACGTGTCGCGCTCTCAGCCCAACGGACGCTTCGAGACACCACGCCTCGTCGTCAAGGACTTCGCCTACCAGGCCGGTGGATGGCGGGTGGACCGGCATCCGCGGTTCCTGGCGGATACGACCGGGGACGGCCGGGCGGACATCGTCGGGTTCGGCGACGCCGGGGTGTATGTCTCGCGGGCGCAAACGGACGGGTCGTTCGGTCCGGTGACGAGGGTGGTCGCCGATTTCGGCTACGTTGCCGGTGGGTGGCGGGTCGAGCGGCATCCGCGGTTCCTGGCGGATACGACCGGGGACGGCCGGGCCGATATCGTCGGTTTCGGTGATGCAGGGGTGTACGTGTCTCGGGCGCAGGCCGATGGGTCGTTCGGTCCGGTGACGAGGGTGGTCGCCGATTTCGGCTACGTTGCCGGTGGATGGCGGGTGGAGCGGCATCCGCGGTTCCTGGCCGACACCACGGGTGACGGCCGGGCGGACATCGTCGGATTCGGTGATGCCGGGGTGTACGTGTCCCGAGCGCAGGCGGACGGGACGTTCGGACCGGTCACGCGCGTCGTCGACGACTTCGGGTACAACGCGGGTGGTTGGCGCGTGGAGCGGCATCTACGGTTCCTAGCGGACACCACCGGGGACGGCCGGGCTGACATCGTCGGATTCGGCGAGGCGGGTGTGTATGTCTCTCTGGCTCGAGCCGATGGGACGTACGGGCCGGTCACGCGCGTCGTCGACAACTTCGCCTACAGCGCCGGAGGATGGCGGATCGAGCGGCATCCGCGGTTCCTGGCGGACACCACCGGGGACGGTCGTGCGGACATCGTCGGATTCGGCAATGCCGGCGTCTACGTGTCGCGGGCACTGGGCAACGGCGGGTTCGACGCGCCCGGATTGATCGTCACCAACTTCGGTTACGACGCCGGTGGGTGGCGGGTCGACCAGCATCCGCGGTTCCTGGCGGACACCACCGGTGACGGTCGCGCCGACATCATCGGGTTCGGCAGCGCCGGCGTGTGGTTGCACAGATCGTGACCGTACTCGAACGAGGGGTTCCGGCCGGTGCGTCGCATCGGCCGGAAACCCTCATCTCAGGTTCATGGTTGCCCCGATTCGAACGCGAGGACCTCGTCGTCGACGGAGAGAACCGTGCGCACCTGGGGATGCGGTGCGCAGCCATCGTTCTGCAGACCTTGCGGGTCGACGGGGAGTCCAGGTCGGTCATGACGGATCCTTTCCTGCGCCGAAAAGTGCTTCGAACGAAGCTTCACGCTCGGGTGCTGCGAAATCATGCGTAGCGGACTACTCGAAGAGCCTCCTTTCGGACGTGACGATCACGTGCGGGTTGTCGAATCGACCTCCACCGCCGGCTGCGGGAGCGCACGACTGTCGACGAGTTCCTGCCTGTTCAGCACACCCGGCAGACCGCGACCGTTGCGGGTGAACAGAGCCGTCACCACCGCGACACCCGCGAAGATCGTGACCAGGATGCTCCACTCCTCGGGGAGAAGATCGAGCAGACCGTATCCGCCGATGCCGGCGAGGAACCGCAGGAGCCGCGAGACCGCCACGGGCATCGAGCCTCCCACGTACCGCAGTCGCACGACGTGATCACCGGGAGACCTGCCCGTGGTGAGGATGACGAGCAACCACACCGCGAGGGTGACGCTGCCGCCGATGATCGTCGACACCGGACCTTCGACGGCGGTCGCGCGATCGTCGGCGAGGTAGATCAGGTAGGCCCGCACCGCGACCGCCACGGCGAAGGTCGTCAACGTGTAGCCGAGCCAGTCGCACAACATCGCGAGCAACCGGCGTGGGACGGTGACCGGGCGCGGTGCTCCCGGGTCGACGTCAGCGGAAGGATCCGACAATCCGCGCGGAACCACAAGTGCCAACAGCGAACCCAGCGCCGCGCCGACCGTGTTGGTGAGCAGATCGTCGACGTCGAACACCCGATACGCGCAGTCGTACGCACCCCACATCCCGGTCAGTTGGGCGAGTTCGACGAACAGCGACGTCGCGAACCCGGCCGCGATCGCCACGAGGATTCCGCGGCCCCCGAGCGCGCGGACGAAGAATCCGAGCGGAACGAACAGCAGCACGTTCAGCGCCAGTTGCAGGACCGCCGTGTCGCGGAGGAATGCGGTGGGACTGCCGGTGTTCGACCACGCACCCCACAGGTCGTCGACGAAGGCGAGCGGATCGGTGTTGGTCCCGGCGCACACCAGCGTCTGTGGATCGGGGAGTGGCAGCAGGGTGTAGGCCCACAGTGCCCAGAAGTAGACGAGGGCTGCGACGAACAGCGCCAGCCGTCCGAGCGAGAGGCGGCCGCGGCGTCGATAGCTCAACGCGACGAACGGCACGAACAACACCGCCCCGACGAGTAGGCCGGCGAAGACTGCGATGACTCCGAGTTCGACGCGACTGTCCACGAGGGGAGTCTGCCACCCGGACGGTCCGATTCCGGGGACGCTCGAGCGTGCCGATGTCGACCGACCCGACCTGCTTGTCCGTCCGCTATTCCACGCCGTATATTCGGCGCCGACTATTCGAAGCGAACCAGTCGCAGAATCGCAACGCCTCCCGACGATCGAAGGAAATCGAGACCGGTGTCCGATCAGCCCCGCAGCCCCGTCCTGACGCCTATGGCCGTCGCGGTACTCGGGCTGCTCGAGGAACGGCCGATGCATCCCTACGAGATGCACCAGCTTCTGCTCAAGCGGCGCGAGGACAACCTGATCAAGCTCCGGCCGAGCTCGCTGTACCACACTGTTTCCCGCCTCGCGGAAAGCGGACTGATCCGGCAGGAAGGCACAGAACGCGCAGGCAACAGGCCCGAGCGCACCACTTACAGCATCACCGAGGCCGGCGCCGCGGCCGTGCGGGCCCGCCTCGCCGAGATCATCCGACGGCCCGTCCGTGAATATCCGATCTTTCCCCTCGGTCTCGCCGAATCGCACAACCTTCCGGCCGACGAGGTCGTCGTTCTCCTCGGCGAGCGCATCGACCGGCTCGAGGAAGAACTTGTCGAATTCGACGCGATCCGCATGTGGGCCGCGGACAACGGCGTGCCGCGTCGCTACTGGGTGGCCGTCGACTTTCTCCGGGACAGGACCGCCCACGAAGCGGACTGGCTTCGCGGGCTGATCGAGGAGATCCGCGACGGCTCCCTCGCGTGGCAGAGCTTCGATGCCGCCGATCTACAACTTCCGGACCCGCCCCATGATCTCGGCCGCGACTGGGGTGCGGCGCTGACGGACGAGACTCTCGCCGAACTGCGGAGGAGCGGTGCGGGAAGTAGTGGTCCCGGTCGGCCGTAGTACATCGACCGAACCGGGACACCTTGACCCAATAGATCGCCGGTCGTGCTCGACCGGTGCGAACAGGAACGAAATCGATGAAAACCGAACGTAATCCGTGGTGGGGCCTGTCGGCCCTGGTGGTCGGGTTCTTCATGATCCTGCTGGACTTGACCATCGTCGCGGTGGCCAACCCGGCGATCATGGCCGACCTGCAGGCCGACATCAATCAGGTCGTCTGGGTGACCAGCGCCTATCTGCTCACCTATGCGGTGCCTCTGCTGTTCACCGGTCGTCTCGGCGACCGGTTCGGCCCCAAGCACATCTACCTTGCGGGCCTGGTGGTGTTCACCGCAGCGTCGCTGTGGTGCGCGACCTCCGGCACCATCGAGATGCTCATCGCCGCCCGCGCCGTCCAGGGACTCGGCGCGGCGCTGATGACGCCGCAGACGATGGCGATCATCACCCGCACCTTCGCGCCCGACAAGCGCGGCGCGGCCATGGGTCTGTGGGGCGCGGTCGCCGGTCTGGCCTCGCTGCTCGGGCCCCTCGTCGGTGGTGTGCTGGTCGATTGGCAGGGCTGGAACTGGATCTTCTACATCAACGTCCCGGTCGGCATCATTGCGTTCGTGCTGGCGGCGTGCCTGGTGCCCAGCCTCGAGACCCAACCGCACAAGTTCGACGTCGTCGGCGTGATCCTCAGTGGCGTCGGACTGTTCCTGCTCGTTTTCGGAATCCAGGAAGGTTCCAGCCGCGACTGGGACGTATGGACCTGGACGATGATCGTCGCAGGTATCGCGGTGATGGTGCTGTTCGTCTTCAACCAGGCGCGCAACAAGGGTGAACCCCTCGTGCCGCTGGCCCTGTTCCGCGACCGGAACTTCTCGATGTCGAACATCGCGATCTCGTCGATGGGCGCAGCCATGACCGCCCTGATGGTTCCGGCGTACTTCTATCTCGAGACGGTCCGCGGATTCTCACCCACGCGCGCCGCCCTGATCTTCGCCCCGATGGCGATCGTCACCGGTCTGACGGCACCGCTCGTCGGCAAGTTCTCCGACCGGATGCCGCCGCGGGTGTTGCCCACCGTCGGCTTCACGCTCTTCTCCGCGTCGATCTTCGGGTTCGCGGTGCTCATGACGCCGGACAGCCCCATCGTGCTGTTCCTGCTCATCGCCGGTATCGCCGGCGTGTCCAATTCGTGCATCTGGGCACCGCTGGCCTCCACCGCCACGCACAACCTGCCCATTCACCAGGCGGGTGCTGGTGCCGGCATCTACAACACCACCCGTCAGGTCGGTTCGGTGCTGGGCAGCGCTGCGATCGGTGCCTTGATCTCGTCTTTGATGGCCGCGCAGGGACTCGGTGAGGTGCAGGCCGGTGAAGGCGGCGGAGCCGCGATGGGAACCGCTCTCCCGGAGCAGATCGCCGAGAAGTTCAGCACCGCGCTGAGCCAGTCGATGCTCCTGCCCGCGTCGGTCCTGATCATCGGGATCGTGGCGTCGGCGATGTTCGTCGGCCACGCCTCGTCGCAGCGGAAGGCGCAGGCCGGCACTTCGGCTGATCGGGCAGAGGTCACCGGCTGAGCCGGGTTCGCGTGTAGGGCCCGGTCGCCACGAACGGAAGAACGCTCCCACCGAGCAGGACTCGGTGGGAGCGTTCTCGTTCGCTCGGGAGTGTGGTCAGCCGTAATGGCAGACGTAGCTGACGGCCTCGGTCACCTCGATGTCGAAGGACGAGTCGCCGGGCACCGAGAAGGAGTCGCCTGCACCGTAGGAGGTCCAGTCCTCGCTGCCGGCCAACCGGACGCGGCACGCGCCGCTGTGCAGCTCCATGACCTCGGGAGCAGCAGTGCCGAAGTTCAGGGTCGCGGGCAGGATCACGCCGGCCGACTTGCGGGTTCCATCCGCCAGATGGAAGTTGTGGCTGACGCACTTGCCGTCGAAGTAGACGTTGGCACGCGGGTCGAGCGTCACGTTGGCGTAGGTCGAAGTCGGCTCACTCATGAGCTGGAGCGTAGCGAGGCGGGTGCAGGTCGCCGGTCGCCGGGGTCGGTGTGCTCCCGTCCGTCGCGAGGTGCATCTCAGGCGCCCTTCACCGAGTCGACGATGTCGAGATAGTGCTGGTTGTACATCACCGCGAGCACGTTGCCGAACGGGTCGACGACCGAGGCGGTGACGAACCCGGGACCGCGTTCGGTGATGCCCTCGTGCGTGGTGGCTCCGAGCGACAGGAGCCGCTCGTAGGTGGCCTCGACGTCGTCGACCGCCCAGTAGGTGAGCGTCGCGCCGGTGTCCGAACCGGTCCGGTGCGGCGGCGCGAACCGGCGCTCGATGAATCCGAGCTCGTGCTGGAAGTCGCCGATCCGGAACTCGACGTACGCCGGAGCTCCGTCGACCTCCCGTACGAAATACGGCTCGACACCGAGCAGTTCGGTGTACCAGTCGATGGCGGCACGCAGGTCGTCGACGATGTAGTTGGTGGTGGTGAGTCCTCGCAACATGACGGTCGTTCCTCTCGTTGGTCTTCTGGGAACAACTCTCGCAGTCAAAGTGCTCATCGACTGAGCACTTTTTTCGGAATACTCGAGGCATGCGCGCAGACCGGCTCGTCGCGGCCCTGTTGTTCCTCCAACAGCGGGGACGGGTGACCGCTGCCGATCTCGCGGAGGAGCTCGAGGTGTCGGTGGCGACGGCGCGCCGCGACCTCGAAGCGTTGTCGGCGGCAGGCATCCCCGTCTATCCGCAGCCGGGACGCGGAGGCGGGTGGTCGCTCGTCGGCGGTGCCCGGACCGACCTCAGCGGACTGTCGGCCACCGAGACCCGGGCGCTGTTCCTGCTCGTCGGACCGGCGGCGTCCGTGTCGGCGGAGGCGAAGACCGCACTTCGCAAGCTCGTCCGCGCCCTGCCGCAGACCTTCCGGGCCGACGCCGAAGCGGCCGCCGGTGCGGTGATGAACGACCGGACGGGGTGGAGCGGGCTCGACCGCCCGCGACCCGAGATCGTCGACCTTCTGCAGACGGCGGTGGTGCGTCGACGGAAGGTCCGGTTCACCTACACGAACGCCATGCGGGAGCGATCGGAGCGCGTCGTCGATCCGTGGGGACTCGTCGACAAGGACGGCACCTGGTATCTGATCGCCGGCACCGAGCGAGGGCAGCGCACCTTCCGCGTCGACCGGATCAGCGGGGCCGAACCGACCGATGACGCCGCAGAACGACCCGACGACTTCGCGCTCGAGCAGGCGTGGGACGAGGTGGTCGGCCAGGTCGAGCAGAAGCGCTCGCGCACGTGGGCGACGGTTCTCATCGGAAGCCGATACGTCCCGATCCTGCGGAACCATTTCGGTCGGCACTGCCACGTCGACGACGAACTCGACGACGGACACAGTCGGGTGCGGATCGCCGCGCCGACGCTGCTCGACATCGCCCGGAATCTCGCCGGATGGGGCGCGCTGGTCGAGGTGCTCGATCCGGTCTCGGTGCGGGAAGAACTGGCGCGTATCGGAACCGAGCTCGCCGACCGTTACGCCCGCTGAGCGCAGAGTGCGTTCGGCGGGAAGCTCACAACGCTGAAGTGAGGCTCACAACCCGGAGGGTCGACCACCAGGGTTGTGAGCCTCACTTTTCGGTTGTGAGCCTTCTGCGGGATAGGTCTTGCAACCGGAAACGGGGCCTGCTGGACTCACCTGAGTCAGTCCGGGCCGCGCACAGTGCTGTCCGTCCCCATGCGTCCTATGGGGTGCGTATGCGAGGCCGTAGTGGTACGTGAGCGTGCCAAGCGCTCGGTCCGAGCGGGTGACCGACCGCAGTGACGGGGTCGGGGGTCCGAAAGATCCGACGCTGTCGGACGGCGGGAAGGAATGCGGCGTCGGCCCCGAGGCGCTCGCGAAGGTAGGAGCGGCGCAGGGGGCTGTGCATCGATCAGTCGGCGGCGCGCTTACGTGGCCGACCACGCCGCGCCGTCTTCTTGACCGGGGCTCTCCGTCGCGGCTCGGCCTGCTGTGGCTCGTCCTCGACCTCGCCCTCGTCTTCATCCGGGTCCTCGTCCGAACCTTCGGCGGTGTCCGCTTCCTCGTCCGGCTCCTCGTCTTCGTCCTCGTCCGCATCGGCTTGTGGACTGTCGGATGGGGCGTCCCGCCAACTGAATTCGACCTCGATCTCGACCTGGTCGCCGTCCACCTCGATCTCGAGTTCCCATTCGAGCCGGTCGGCGACGACGAGCGAAATGGAATCACCGCCCGAGTCCAGTTCCACCTCGGATCCCGTCGCCAAGGCACGACCGAGTGCAATCAGCCGGTCGGACGCCTGCTTGCGGGTAAGTTGGGCCTTCTGCTTGATCTCCAGCTTGGGCACGGCAACTCCTGACCTCGATGAAGTATGCATCCACGGTATCCGTCGCGGGGTAGACCGGAGTCGTGAACGAGGAGCCGTGACGAATTCGACGTTCGTCGTCCGGGCGAGTTACATGCGCGCAACCGATCGCGGCGAAAAGTTGCTCCGGGCGGGATTAGACTCACCGGTGTCGCAGGCCTGCCGATGATGTCGGGCCCGGTGCCTTGCCGGTGCCGGTTCGTGTGGCGGTGGTTCTGTTCGTGTTGCGACGGTCGACGGCGTGGTCGGTGGTTCTTCTGTCAGGAGTTGTCATGGCCCGTTCCGTTCGAGATGAAGAAGGCCGTTCGTCGGTAGATGAGGTGACCCTGCGCGACCTCGAGATGGTGGTTCAGGCACTGACCGGCCGAGGTGCGGACGCAGAGGCCGTCGAGTTCGGGAGCAGTCGAGGAGCTGCAGAGCCGGCCGGGCGGTCCGATGTGCCGGATGGGAGGCGTCGTCGCCGCACGCAGCGGTGATGCCACTCTCGGCCCGCCGGAGTACGGCTGGATGCTGCGCAGAACAGTCATGAGTGCTTGCTCCGAGAGCATCGACATGTGACGCTGACCACATGGTGGAGTCGCCCGAGGTTCTCGACGATCTACGCGCCGGAGGTCATGCCCTCGACGATCTCTGCCGGCTCGAAGCTCGGCGGACAGGTTGCCCGGTGCGGGAGCGGATCGCGTGAACCGCGTCGTGCGAGTCGGCAACTGCTCCGGCTTCTACGGCGACCGTCTGTCGGCGATGCGCGAGATGCTCGAAGGCGGGGAACTCGACTACCTGACCGGCGACTACCTCGCCGAACTGACGATGCTCATCCTCGGTCGCGACCGTCTGAAGAATCCGGATCTCGGGTACGCCAGGACCTTCCTGCGGCAGGCCGAGGACTGCATGGGGCTCGCCCTCGACAATGGCGTGCGGATCGTCGCGAACGCGGGAGGTCTCAACCCCGCGGGTCTGGCCGCGGCGCTGCGCACAGTTGCAGATCGGCTCGGTCTGTCGCCGCGCATCGCCCACGTCGAGGGCGACGATCTTCTCGCTCGCATCGACGAATTCGGTTTCGGCGCCGACCCGCGCCCGCTCACCGCGAACGCATATCTCGGTGCGTGGGGTATTACGCGGTGCCTCGATGCCGGAGCCGACATCGTCGTGACCGGACGTGTCACCGACGCATCGGTGATCGTCGGTCCCGCCGCCGCCCACTTCGGTTGGACTCCTGAAGACTTCGATGCACTCGCGGGTGCTGTTGTCGCCGGGCACGTCATCGAATGCGGCACCCAGGCGACCGGCGGAAACTATGCGTTCTTCACCGAACTCGATGACCTCGTCCGCCCCGGATTCCCCGTCGCCGAGATCGAGGCCGACGGCGCGGCGACGATCACCAAGCACCCGGGCACGGGAGGAGCCGTCACCGTCGGCACGATCACCGCACAACTGCTGTACGAGGTGACGGGCGGACGCTACGCGAACCCCGACGTCACCGCGCGTATCGACACCGCTCGGCTGAGCGAGGAAGCGCCCGATCGTGTCCGCATCACCGGGGTGAAGGGCGAACCACCCCCACCGACCCTGAAGGTGTGCCTCAACGCGCTCGCCGGGTTCTACAACGAGGTCGTCTTCGTCCTGACCGGACTGGACATCGACGCGAAGGCCCAGTTGGTGCGAGCTCAGATGGAATCGAACCTGCCGAGACGACCTGCCGAACTCGAGTGGACCCTCGCGCGCACCGACCATGCCGATGCCGACACGGAGGAAACCGCGAGCGCTCTGCTGCACTGCGCTGCGCGCGATCCCGACCCCGACGTCGTCGGACGCGCATTCACCTCCACGGCAGTCGAGTTCGCCCTTGCCGGCTATCCCGGGTTCTTCGTCACCGCCCCGCCCGGCTCGGGCACCGCCTACGGTGTCTACACGGCCGAGTACGTCGAGGCGACCCGCGTGCAGCACATTGCAGTGCTGCCCGACGGCACCCGCGTCGACATCCCGGCCGCGGCGACCACCCGGGCCCTCGAACCGTTGCCGGACCCGAGTGTGCCCGTGCCGTTGCCGCCCGGACATACTCGTCGCGTTCCGCTCGGCACGATCGCCGGTGCCCGCAGCGGCGACAAGGGCGGTGACGCCAACATCGGAGTGTGGGTCCGATCCGACGACGAATGGCAATGGATTGCAAACACTCTCACCGTCGAGACGCTGAAGGATCTGCTTCCCGAGGTCGAACCCTTGTCCGTCACGCGTCATCTGCTTCCGAATCTGCGGGCGGTGAACTTCGTGATCGAGGGAATCCTCGGTCGCGGCGTCGCCTCCCGCGCTCGCTTCGACCCGCAGGCCAAGGGGCTCGGTGAATGGTTGCGAGCCCGATACATCGACATCCCCACCGTCCTGCTGGAGAAACACACGTGAGCACCTTGATCTCGACCCTCGATCCCGGCTCCACCGAATACGGCGCGGCCGCCGAGACGATGCGTGCTCGCCTGGCCGAACTCGACATCGAACACGGCAGGGCCCTTGCCGGCGGAGGAGAGAAAT
This sequence comes from Rhodococcus sp. PD04, assembly GCF_035918275.1. Classification (NCBI taxonomy): domain Bacteria; kingdom Bacillati; phylum Actinomycetota; class Actinomycetes; order Mycobacteriales; family Nocardiaceae; genus Rhodococcus; species Rhodococcus sp. PD04. Next base: position 2,655,263 of record NZ_CP142143.1, read on the forward strand.
ACGTTCGGCGACACCACGACCGCGGCAAGTTGCTTGCGCGGGAGAGGATCGAACTGCTCCTCGACCCCGACTCGCCGTTCCTCGAGCTCTCACCGCTCGCGGCCTGGGGCACCGAGTTTCCCGTCGGAGGCAGCGTCGTCACCGGCATCGGTGTGATCGAAGGCGTCGAATGTGTCATCGCGGCTCACGACCCCACCGTCCGCGGCGGCACCAGCAATCCGTGGACACTGCGCAAGACGCTGCGTGCCGACGACATCGCTCTACAGAACCGGATGCCGCTGATCACCCTCGTCGAATCCGGTGGCGCGGATCTGCCCACACAGAAGGAAGTGTTCATCCCCGGCGGCCGACTCTTCCGTGATCTGACCCGGTTGTCGGCGGCAGGTATCCCGGCGATCGCGTTGGTGTTCGGCAATTCGACCGCCGGAGGCGCGTACATCCCTGGAATGTCCGACCACGTGGTGATGATCGAGAAGCGGTCGAAGGTGTTCCTCGCCGGTCCGCCGCTGGTGAAGATGGCCACCGGTGAGGAATCGGACGACGAGTCACTCGGCGGCGCCGAGATGCACGCCCGTATCTCGGGTCTGGCCGACCACTTCGCGGTCGACGAACAGGACGCGGTGCGCATCGGTCGCAGCATCGTGCGGCGTCTCAACCACCGCAAGGCCGGCCCGGCACCCCGGACGGAGGTACGCGACCCCCGGTACGACGCCGAGGAGCTGCTCGGGATCGTCCCCGAGGATCTTCGGCGGCCCTTCGATCCGCGGGAAGTCATCGCCCGCGTGGTCGACGATTCCGACTTCGACGAGTTCAAACCGCTCTACGGGTTGTCGCTCGTGACCGGATGGGCACAGGTGCACGGCTATCCGATCGGGATTCTCGCCAACGCGCGCGGCGTGCTGTTCAACGAGGAGTCCCAGAAGGCGACGCAGTTCATCCAACTCGCGAACCGTGCCGATACGCCGTTGTTGTTCCTGCACAACACCACCGGATACATGGTGGGACGGGAATACGAGGAACGCGGCATGATCAAACACGGGGCGATGATGATCAACGCGGTCGCCAACTCCACAGTGCCGCACATCTCCATCCTCATCGGCGCGTCCTACGGCGCCGGCCACTACGGCATGTGCGGACGTGCCTTCGATCCGCGGTTCCTGTTCGCGTGGCCCAGCGCCAAGTCTGCGGTCATGGGAGGCGCCCAACTGGCCGGGGTCATCTCTCTCGTGGGCCGTGCGGCCGCGCAGGCACGCGGCCAGGCCTTCGACGAAGCCGCCGACGAGGCGATGCGCGCGGCCGTGGAGAACCAGATCGAAGCCGAATCGCTGCCGATGTTCCTGTCCGGTCGTCTCTACGACGACGGCATCATCGACCCCCGCGATACCCGCACCGTGCTGGGACTGTGCCTGTCGGCCGTTGCCACCGCCCCGATCAGAGGCGCCGAATCCTTCGGCGTCTTCCGGATGTGAGGTTCCCGTGACCGAATCGACCATCACCTCGGTGCTCGTGGCGAATCGTGGGGAGATCGCCCGCCGCGTGTTCGCTTCGTGCCGTCGGGCCGGACTCGGCGCGATCGCGGTGTTCTCCGATGCCGACGCGGACAGTCCGCACGTCGACGACGCCGATGCCGCCGTGCGACTTGCGGGAGTCACCCCTGCCGAGACCTACCTCGACGGGAAGAAGATCGTCGCCGCTGCGCTGGCGGCCGGTGCCGACGCGGTCCATCCGGGTTACGGGTTCCTGTCCGAGAACGCCGGATTCGCGCGTACTGTGCTCGACGCGGGGTTGAACTGGATCGGACCGCGCCCGGACTCGATCGAACGGATGGGTTCGAAGGTCGCAGCCAAGAAGATGATGGCCGACGCCGGTGTCCCGGTTCTCGCCGAACTCGACCCCGCCGACATCACCGACGCCGACCTCCCGGTGCTCGTCAAGGCATCCGCAGGCGGCGGAGGACGCGGAATGCGGGTGGTGCGAACGTTGGCCGACCTGCAGGGGCAACTCGATGCTTCCCGCCGGGAGGCCGCGTCGGCGTTCGGCGACCCGACGGTGTTCTGCGAGCGGTACCTCGAGAACGGACGGCACGTCGAGGTCCAGATCCTCGCGGACCGACACGGCACGGTATGGGCAGTGGGCGAACGTGAATGCTCGATCCAACGGCGCCACCAGAAGGTGATCGAGGAGGCACCCTCACCACTCGTCGATGCGATCGAGGGGATGCGCCCGCGCCTGTTCGACGCCGCCAGGCGTGCCGCACAGGCCATCGGATACGAAGGCGCCGGCACCGTCGAGTTCCTCGCGGACGGCTCGGGGCAGTTCCACTTCCTGGAGATGAACACGCGGCTGCAGGTCGAGCACCCCGTCACCGAATGCACGACCGGCCTCGATCTCGTCGACCTCCAGTTCCGCATTGCCGACGGGGACCGACTCGACCCCGAACCACCACCGGTACACGGCCATTCCGTGGAAGCCAGGCTCTACGCCGAGGACCCGGCCCGGGACTGGCAACCGCAGTCCGGCACCGTGCACCGTTTCGTGCTGCCACAGGAGGCTCGTGAGTTCGGCGTGCTCCGGCACACCGGTCTGCGCGTCGACTCCGGTGTCGTCGCGGGAACGGAGGTCGGCGTCCACTACGACGCGATGCTCGCCAAGGTCATCTCGTACGCGCCGACCCGCGACCGCGCGGTGCGTCTACTGGCGTCGACGCTGACGCGCACCGAGATCCACGGCATCGTCACCAACCGCGATCTCCTCGTCGCGGTGCTGCGACATTCCGCCTTCTGTGCGGGGGAGACCGACACGGCCTTCTTCGACACCCATGGACTTGCGGAACTGTCGGCGCCGATCGCCTCCGCGCAGGCGGAAGCGATCTCCGCAATCGCCGCCGCTCTGGCGGAGTCGGCCGCCAACCGTGCCGCTGCCACGGTGAATGCGGGTCTGCCCTCGGGATGGCGGAATCTGCCGTCGCAGCCGCAGGTCAAACGATTCACAGGCGTTCACGACGACCACGAGGTGCACTACCGGATCACGCGCGACGGTGTCCGCATCGACGGCCGGGACGACCTCGGCGTCGTGGGGGTCACCCCGGATCGCGTCGTTCTGGATGTCGACGGTGTCCGCCGAGTTTTCGCAGTTGCGCGGTACGGCGACGCGGTGCACGTCGACTCGTCGCTGGGACCGGTGCGATTGACCGCAGTACCGCGCTTCGTCGACCCCACCGCCCGGATCGCTGCAGGATCACTGCTCGCACCCATGCCGGGATCGGTGACCAGGCTCGGTGCTGCCGTCGGCGACGTGGTGGACGCGGGCAGGCCGCTCGTGTGGATCGAAGCGATGAAGATGGAGCACACCGTCACCGCACCCACCGCCGGCACCCTCACGACACTCGCCGTCGAGGTCGGCGATCAGGTCGCCGTCGGCGCCGTCCTCGCTGTCGTCACGCCACACGACGAGGCCGCACCGGACGAGAGCCCCGACAACGAAGGGGGCCACCACCTCGAGGAGTTGTCATGACCGAACCCGATCCGGTGGTGGTGCGTCACGCCGTCGACCACGGCACTGCGACACTGACCCTCGACTCACCGCACAACCGCAACGCCCTGTCCGTCCCGCTGCTGACGCAACTGAGCCGCGGACTCGACGACGCGGCTTCCGACCCCGGCGTCCGCGCGGTCGTCCTCACTCATACCGGTGGAACATTCTGTGCTGGAGCGGATCTGAGTAGTTCATCCGGGTCCGCGCAGGAGACGGTTGCCGCACGCACCCGTGACATGACCGCCTTGCTCCGGCAGATCCTGGAACTCCCCAAACCGGTCCTGGCCCGCATCGACGGGCACGTCCGCGCCGGCGGCATGGGTCTGATCGGGGCCTGCGACATCGTCGTCGCCGGGCCCGCCTCTACATTCGCGCTCACCGAGGCACGGCTCGGTCTGGCCGCCTCCATCATCTCCTTGACCGTGCTCCCGCGGTTGTCGTCGCGCGCGGCTGCACGCTATTTCCTGACCGGCGAACGGTTCGGCCCCGAGGAGGCGTGCTCCGAGGGGCTCGTCACCCTGTCGGTAGCCGATACCGGAGCGGTGCTAGTGGAGTTGCTCGCGGAGATCCGTGCATGCTCACCGCAAGGCCTGGCCGAATCGAAACGTCTCGTCACGCAGCGCATCCTCGAGGACTTCGATCGCTACGGAGACGACCTGGCAGCACGTTCGGCACAGATGTTCGGTTCCGAGGAAGCCGCGGAAGGGATGACGGCGTTTCTGCAGAAGCGGCGCCCGTGGTGGGATATTCGGTGACGGCGTGTCACTCGAGGATCCCGTGTTCCGTCCATCGGAACCAGGGTGCGAGTCGGTAGTCGAGGCACGATGGGAGACGGTGTGGACCAGGTGACGTTCGCCGATGTGCAGGAAGCAGCCGATCGAATCGGCAACAGTGTCCGCCGCGCTACGGTGGCGCGTATCGGCATGGACACGAATGTCGAAGGTGCCTCCTACGATCTGTATTTCGCACTGGAGTTCATGCAGCACACCGGATCGTTCAAGGCCCGCGGCGCACAGAACTTCCTGCGGGCGCATCGGGAGCAGGGATCCCTGCCCGACGCCGGCGTCACGATCGCGTCCGGCGGTAATGCGGGACTGGCGTGTGCATGGGCAGCGCAGGAACACCGGGTTCCCGCTACCATGTTCCTCCCCGAGACGGCCCCGCAGATCAAGGTGGATCGGTTGCGCAGTTACGGGGCGGATGTGCGACTCGTCGGAGTGGAATACGCCGAGGCACAGTTCGCCTGTAGCGAGTTCGGGGCCGGCAGCGGAGCTCTCATCTCCCATGCCTACGACCACCCGCTGATCGCCGCCGGTGCCGGAACGGTGATGACGGACATCCTCTCCCAGGTTCCCGACCTGAACACAGTGGTGGTCGCGGTCGGTGGTGGGGGACTGTTCTCAGGGGTCGCTGCAGTTGCACACCACCACGGTGTGCAGACCGTTGCTGTCGAACCGGAGAACTGTCGAGCGCTCAACGCCGCACTCGGGACGGGAAGTCCGGTCGATGTTCCCGTCGACTCGGTGGCGGCGGATTCACTCGGTGCCCGCCGCGTGTCCGCTATGGCGCTCGCAACCGCGCAGAACGCCCTGGTGCGGTCGGTTACCGTGTCCGATCAGGCGATCGTGCAGGCACGGCAATCACTGTGGGACGAGTACCGCCTGGTTGTCGAGCATGCAGCCTCGACTGCCCTGGCCGGCGCCCGCGGTGCAGGAGACCATCTCCCTGCGCCCGGGGAGAAGGTCTGCGTCATTCTGTGCGGAGCGAATACCGATCCTGCCGACCTCGTACCGGGCAGATGAGCGCTCTTCGTGGGGAATCGCTTGCTGTCAGGAGTACCGACGCTGTCACGGTTGTAGGCCCGAGCGGATCGCGAACACGACCAGCTGTGCCCGGTCACGAGCGCCGAGTTTGAGCATCGCGCGCGAGACGTGCGTGCGCACGGTGTCGGGGCTGACGACCAGCTCGTCGGCGATCTCCTTGTTCGAGCGTCCCGTCGCGACCCAGGCGACGACCTCGCGTTCCCGCGCCGTGAGGTCCCCGATACGAGGGTGCGGTTGCGCGGTGTCCTGCGTGTGGACGAAGTGCTCGATCACGCGCCGGGTGACCGACGGCGCGAGCAGCGATCCGCCGTCGGCGACGACGCGCACAGCATCGAGCAGAGCCGTCGGCTCCGCGTCCTTCAGCAGGAATCCGCTCGCGCCGGCATGCAATGCCTCGAAGACGTATTCGTCCAGTTCGAAGGTCGTGAGCATCACGACGCGGACATCTCGCAGCGCAGGGTCGGCGGTGATCCGGCGCAAGACCTCGAGGCCGTCGGGTGCCGGCATGCGGATGTCGCACAGAACGACGTCGGGGCGGGTGTGCGCCACGACTGCGAGCGCCTCGATGCCGCCGGCCGCCTCACCGACGACCTCGATATCCGGTGCGGAGGCGAACAACGTCCGCAGTCCTACCCGGACGAGGGCCTGATCGTCGACGAGCACCACCCGCACGGTCACAGCGAGTCCTCCACACGCTCGGACGCACCGACGGGGAGCACTGCCCGCACGACGAATCCGCGTTCGGGTCCGGGCTCGGCGATGAGCGTTCCACCGAGGGCCGCCGCCCGATCCTCCATCGCGCGAAGCCCGAGTCCGCCGGTGGAGGCGCTCGTGGTGCGGCCACGTCCGTCGTCGGCGACCCGCACGGTCACGGCCCGTCCTTCGTCAGCTATTTCGACGATCACCGTGTCTGCCTGCGCATGCCGCAGAACGTTGGTCATCGCCTCCGCCACGATCGCATACGCGACATGATCGACGTCGGTGGGCAGCGGGTGTGCCGGCACCTGCACGTCGACGACGAGTCCGGCAGCCCGGATCCGGTCGACGAGGACCGGAAGGTCGGCGAGACCGCGCTGCGGGCGGCGTTCGGCGGTGTCTCCGGTGAGGGTCGTGAGTTCTGCACGCAGTTCACCGAGCGCATCGCGACTCGTGTCGCGGATGGCGACCAGCGCGGCCCGCACCGCGTCGGGATCGCGGTCGAGCACGTGCAGTGCGACGCCGGCCTGCATCGCGATCACCGCAAGTCCGTGCCCGACCCCGTCGTGCAGGTCGCGGGCGATCCGTAATTGTTCCTCGGTCGCAGCGCGGCGGACCCGTTCGGCGTTCGCATCCCGCCGTGCCGACCGCCAGAGACCCACCGCAGCGGCAGCGACGGCGATGGCCGCGGTGCCGAGCGTCTGCCACATCGCGACCCACGCGGGATACCCGGTGACGACGACCCGTGCCGTCATCCCGACGGCCAGCACGAGACCTGCAACAAGGCCCGGGACAGCGAGCTCGCGGACCGGCCTCGCACTCGACGCACCGAACGCCGCCAGGGCGGGTAGGAGGTAGATCGGCCCGTCGGCGCCGCCGGTCGCGAAGTACACCCCCAGGAGTGCAGGTACCGCGACCAGGGCTGTTCGCGGCCATCGCGTTGCGGTCAGCGCGACTCCGACGCACGCCGCTGCGAGTACACCCGCGCCGATCATCGCGGGCAGCGGTCGCATGCTGTTCGCCCCGAGCGTCGCCACCGTGGCCAGGGCAGCGAGAGTGACCGCGAACCCCACGCGGAGCATCACCGGCTCGGCGACCGCACGGCTGTGATCGATTTCCACATCTTCCGACGCTAGCCGCGCCGGCCTGTCGACGCGGCACGCATTCCGTACGCAATTCTGCGTAGCTCGATCACGCCCGTCGGCGGACGACCACGGTGCCTTTCCGGACCACGATCGGAGCATGACCGAAGACACCCGAATCACCACCACCGACCCACCCGGCCGAGTGCCCTCCACCGGGACCGACACCGTCGTGGAGACCTCGGCCCTGACCAAACGCTACGGCGATCGCGCAGCCGTCGATGCCGTCGACATGACGGTCCGACGCGGCGAGATCTACGGATTCCTCGGCCCCAACGGTGCGGGGAAGACCACGACGCTCCGCATGATCCTCGGCCTGATCCGCCCGACCTCCGGAACCGTCCGCGTCCTCGGCAGGCCGGCCGGATCCCGCGAAGCATCAGCGTCCACGGGCGCACTCATCGAAGGACCCGGTTTCTTCCCGTACCTGTCGGGACGCGCGAACCTCCGCACCCTCGCACGCCATCGCGGGCTGAGCGACCGATCCGTCGAGGAGGTGCTGGCTCGGGTCGGCCTCGTCGATCGAGGCGGTGACGCGTACAAGTCGTACTCGCTCGGGATGAAGCAACGTCTCGGAGTTGCTGCGGCCCTGCTCGGCGACCCGGAGCTGATCGTGCTCGACGAACCCACCAACGGACTCGACCCGAGCGGCATGGCCGATATGCGAGCCCTCATCGTCGAACTCGCCCGGTCCGGGCACACAGTGATTCTGTCGAGTCACCTGCTCGGCGAGGTCCAGGAGATCTGCGACCGTGTCGGCGTGATCGCGAACGGGCGCCTGGTTCGCGAATCGACCGTCTCCACCCTCCTCGGCGATGCGGTGCTGAAGGTTCGAGGCACGCCCGTGCACCGGGTGGTCTCGATCGCGTCGGATCTCGCCGGTGAGAACGGGTTCGAGATCGACGGTGACTCGGTGCTGCTGGATCTGCCGCCCGATCGCGCCCCCGAGGTCGTTCGCGCGCTCGTCGCCGAGGACGTGGACGTGTCGTCGATCGGACCGGCCGAACGCACCCTCGAGGATGTGTTCTTCGAAATGACCACTGCTTCCACACCCATGAAGGGGGCGTGACATGTCCGCCTCGACACTCCGTTCGCATTCCGTCTCCGACTCACTTGTCCTGCGACACAACACCGTTGCTCGGAGCTTGCGTGCCGAGCTGTACCGGTTGCGTGCATGGCCGGCGATGTGGGCGACCGTCGGCACGTGGTTCCTGCTCGCGATGGTTTTCGGCTACGTGTTCCCGTACGTCTCCTACACGACCGGGACGGCCGGGTTCTCCACGGAAGGGGAGCCGACCGAGGCGTTGCTGCGCAGCGTCCTGCCCGAATCGATCCCCGACGTCCTGGTCCAGGGCACACCGTTGTTCGGTGGCGCGCTCGTGCTCGTCCTGGGTGCCCTCATCGCCGGGAACGGATACAGCTGGGGGACGTGGAAGACCGTGTTCACCCATGGCCGTCTGCGCCCGACGATCGGCGCCCTGCTCGCTCTTGCGGTGATCGTTGCCGCGATGGTGGTCGTCACCGCTGTGCTGTGCACGATCGTGTCCGTCTCGCTCGCCGCGATCGAATCGCAACCGCTCACGATGCCGTCGGCCGACGCACTTCTTCGCTCCGCGGGTACGGCGTACCTCGTGTTCATGATGTGGGGAACGATCGGCTTCGCGCTCTGCACCTACGCCCGCAGCGCGGCGCTGTCGGTCGGCCTGGGCCTGGTGTGGACTCTCGTCGTCGAGAATCTGCTTCGAGGGGTCGGCTCCGCGCTGCAGCTCGTCGAGGACGTCACCGCCTTCCTCCCAGGAACCGCCGCCGGATCGCTCGTCGGCGCGGTGACCGGAGGAGGGGACGGCACACCCGGGGTGGTGGACGTGATCTCGGGACCGAGGGCACTCATCACCGTCACCGCCTACATCGTCGTCGCGGTGGTGACCACGGGAGTCCTGGTCCGGAGCAGGGATGTGAACTGACCGCAGGGATTCTCGAAGGGATAACCGGAACAGGAGAGGGGTACTCCGTCGAGCATGACGACCAGCTCGCGGGGCCCCGGTGATCCGAACCCCGACTACTCGCCGCCCGCGCGGCGTAGCGATACTCCGGTCCCACCATCCGGCGCGACACCGGATCCGGACGCTCCCAGCAGGTTGCATCCCGATGTCGCCCGGGGCAAAGGCATCAAGGGCACCCGCACCGGGGCGTTGTGGACCGCACTGCTGGTCGGTGTATTGATCCTGTTGTTGCTGTTGGTGTTCATCCTTCAGAACCTGGACAGCGTCACCCTCGAATTGTTCGCGTGGGACTTCTCGCTGCCGTTGGGCGTGGCATTGCTGTTCGCTGCGATCGCCGGAGCGGTGATCGTCGGACTCGCCGGGGGTCTGCGGATCCTGCAGCTCCGCCTCGCTGCCAACCGGCAGCGCGCACGCACCGTCCGGTAAGACGGATCCCGACTGCGGTACACCCCCGCCGGCCGCTCTTCCTTCGTAGAGTGAAAGATCTCGAGTGGGGAGAACGCCATGGCCGCCACAGGACCGATCGACACCTCTCCTGTGCGCGGTGGGACGGCGGCCACGATCGGCGTCGAAGAGGAATTCGTCCTGGTCGATCCCCGCACCGGCGATCCCATCCTGCGCAGTCTCGATGTGGTCGAGGCCGGACGCGCACTCGGCATCGAGCTCGAGGTCGAGCTTTCCCCGTGTCAGGTCGAGACCGCCACTGCGGTGTGCACTCACCCGCAGGACCTACGCGAACAGCTGCGCCGCTCCCGCGCGACGGCGGTGGAGGCCGCGGCGCGCGCAGGATGCCGGCTCGTCGCGGTCGGAACACCGATCTTCGAACCTCCGAGCGGTGCGGTCACCGGCACGCCTCGTTACCAACGCATGGCACAGCACTATCGTGGTGTCGCCGACGGCGTGATCTGCGGATGCCACGTGCATATCGGTGTCGACGACCGTGATCGTGCTGCTCGGATCATCAACTACCTACGACCGTGGCTTCCCACCCTGCTGGCATTGACCGCGAACTCCCCGATCGCCGACGGTCGGGACACCGGCCATGCCAGCTGGCGCTATCTACGATGGGGGCGCTGGCCGAGCGCGGGGGTGCCTCCGCAGTGCGCTTCGGCCGCGGACTACGACGCGGCGGTCGAATCACTACTTACCACCGGAACGATCCTGGATCCCCGAATGATCTATTGGGATGTGCGCATTTCCGCGCATCATCCGACCCTCGAGATCCGCATCGCGGATGTCCCTGCGACCGTCGAGGAGACCGTCACGCTGGCCACCTTGGTGTATGCATTGGTCGCCGATGCGACAGCGTCGATCGAACGCGGTGAGGCGGCGCCGTCGGTCGACCAGGAGCTGCTGCGCGCGGCGTGCTGGAGAGCCGCGCGGGACGGTTTGGCCGGGCACGGCGTCGATCTCGGCTCTGCGCAGTTGGTTCCGGCTGTCGACCTGATCCGCCGACTGCTCGTGCAGGTCCGGCCGGTCCTGGAGGAACTCGACGCCTATCGTCCCGTGCACGACTCTCTCTCAGTGACCCTGGACCGAGGCAACGGGGCGATCAGTCAACGTCGCATCATCGAGAGTGGAGGGTCCTTCACCGATGTGGTGACCGACGCAGCGCGGCGCACCGTGGAGGGCTGCGGGCCCGATCTGCGTCCGTCGTGACCGCCACGACGGCCGGAGCGCACTGCTTGCGCGCCGACAGGCCCATCGAGGAGCAGACCGTCCTAAGAGCACGTCTCATTTGGTGAGTTTCTTGAAGCAGGTCAGCGCAGCGGCGAGTTGGAGAAAGGAAGCAAAGTTCTCACCGTGACGTTCGTAGCGCATCGTCAGCCGGCGATAGCCGCTCAGCCAAGCCAGGGTGCGTTCGATCTTCCACCGGTAACGGCCGAGGCGTTCGCTGCTGTCGACGCCGCGGCGGGCGATCCGCGGAACGATGCCCCGGGCCCGCAGCCACCGGCGGTGCACGGGATAGTCGTAACCCTTGTCCGCCCGCAACCGGCCGGGTCGGCGGCGCCGCGGACCGCGAGGTGAGCGCACCGCCGGAATCGCAGCGACCATGGGTTGCAGCATGACACTGTCGTGGGTGTTCGCCGAGGTCACCGCCGTGACGAGGGGAATGCCGTCGGCATCGGAGAGGATGTGGATCTTCGAGCCGTTCTTGCCTCGATCGACCGGGCTGGGACCGGTCAAAGAGCCCCTTTTCGCCCGCACGTGCGCTGCGTCCAGGATCGCGGCGGACCAGTCCAGGTCCCCACCGGCACCGAGCCGATCGAGGACCCGGCGGTGCAGCTCGTCGAACACCCCGGCCCGAACCCAGGTGGTGAAGCGGCGGTGTGCGGTCGGAACGCTGACCCCGAACGACGGTGGCAGGTGCCGCCAGGCACAGCCGCTGGTGAGCACGTAGACGATCGCGGTGAACACCGCCCGATCATCGATCGCCGCCCGGCCGCCGCCTTGGGGCCGCGCCCGGAATCCGGGCAGCAACGGTTCGACGATCTCCCACAACGCATCCGGTACCAGCCGGGAAGACAACGCATCGACCACGGCAGTGCATTATGCCGCACAAACGATCTAGGCCATAAGAGACATGCTCTTAGCCTCGAAAGAGGAAGATTCCGTGCAGTAACACCACCGTGCATGGGAGCAGAGATGCCCGATCACACCGTTTCCTCGACCCCGGTCGCACCGCCGAACGATGCCTCCCGGACGCAACTCGTGCAGTGGGCGATCGGGCGCATCAGCGCCCAGGATCTCGACAGTCTGCGCAACTTCTGGACCGCCGACACCACCGTGCATTTCCCTACCGGGACATGTCACGGCCGCGCCGAGGTCGTGGCCTACTTCGAAGAGGTCTTCGCCGCTCTCGCCGACTTCACCCTCGAGATCGTCTCGGCCGCCGAGTCCGGACATTGTGTCCTCGTCCACTGGCATCTGACCGGGCAGCACGTCGGTACCTTCATGGGCATCGCCGGCACAGGGCGACATATCGACCTCGAGGGATTCGACCACTTCGTCATCGAGAACGGACACGTCGTCACCAACACCGTGCGCTACGACCAAATGGAGTTCGCCCGACAGATCACGTTGCTACCGGCCGACGGATCGATTGCCGATCGCGCATTGAAGGCGGCCTTCAATGCCACGACTCGTGTCAGGCACCTCGCCCGCAAGCGGTAGACGCACCGACGGTTTCCACGGCGTCACGACCGCTACCTGCGTGTGCGATCCACTGCGTCGATCACGAGAGCAATCCCGATGCCGAACATCCACACGTCCTTGGCGACGGCGGTGCCGTCCTGGGTGGGTCGGATCGAGCCGCGCTCGTGCATACCGGGGGTTTTCCAGTACATGGTCAACAACCCGCCACTGAAGGCGGCGAGTGCGGTTCCGGCAAGCGCTGAGGGTACGAAGGGTGCGAGGAGTGCTGCGCCGAGGGCGGTTTCGGCTGCAGAGATCGTCTTTCCGAAAGTTTCGGGACGCATCGTCCGTACAGCGGGAACAGCGTTGGCGGCCATGCCCTGTAACCCGGCGGCAGCCTCGGACGGCAGTGCTCGCTTACCGAGTCCCGAATTGAGAATGAACGCGCCGGTGGTCAGGCGCAGGGGAAGATGACTCACTCTCATAGCTTTCTCCTCTGTGCGTGAGGTCGAACGTCGGCTGAAGCATCGGAGCACTTCGATCATCTCGCGCTCGACCGGCAGCCGCCACCCTGTCGGTACCAGGACGTCGACGGCGGGTCGGGCTCCGGCCGCGCGACGAATACATTGGCGTCCACGTCGGTCTCGGCCACGATATCGACCCCGTCCACGTGGGGAACACTCCCCGGAACCAACGAACAGAGGATCGAGAATTGAACGCGAAGTTCGACAGCGAGATCCGTCAGCGCTACCTCGCTGTGGATACAGCCAACGTCGCCGACGTGCTCGACACACTGGGACTGACGAACCAGGGACTCGCCGCAGAATTCGCTGCCGTGTCGGGCACACGTCTGGCGGGCTGGGCCTACACCATCGCCGGCCGGATGCAGTACTACGAAGGCGGCGGTGACCCGATGAAGATGGAAGCCTGCAATGGCATCGGGCCTGACGAGATCTCGGTGTGGAGTGGAAACGGTGAGGGAATCTGCTACTTCGGTGAACTCATCGCGGTTGGTATGAAGGAGCAGGGATCTGTGGGGGCACTCGTCGACGGCGGTGTGCGCGATGTCCGGTGGTTGAACGAACATGAGATCCCCGTGTTCGCCCGGTATCACACGTCGGTGCAGTCGATCGGACGCTGGAAGGTCACTTCATATCAGGAATCCGTTTCGTTGAGGGGCGCGACCTCGACCTGGGTCACGGTCGATCCCGGTGACTTCGTCGTTGCAGACGAGGACGGAGCTGTGGTGATTCCGCAGCAATACATCGGACGGGTCCTCGAGGAGGCCGAGCGTTTGACGGCGACCGAAGTGAAGATCCGGGAGGCGTTGGCGGCAGGCGACTCGCTGAGCGAATGCCTGGCGAAGTTCGGCCACGTCTGATTCCCTGGCTCCTCTTTACCTGCTACTACCGTTGGTCAGGAGCCGAGCATTTCCTCGAGGTCATCGAGCACGAGCATCGCGCCTGTCGGACCCAGTGCGAGGAACCATGTTTCGTCGCTCACGCGCGTCGCCCGCCCGTCTTCGACCGCTGCGAGTTCATTCCAGAGTGGGCCTGCGATGACCGCCGCTTCGCCGGTGTCCTCAGGTCGGCCGTAACTGGTGTAGAAGATGCGGTCGCCCTCTGCCTGGGTGATGGTCTCGGGGCTGACCTCGACGGCCAGCTCGTCGACATCCTGCAGAGGCGGCCTGGGCAACCCCACGTCCTGAAGGATGACGCCGATGAACGAGAGGTTTCCGTACAGCCGGATCTTCCCGGACATGAACCGGACGAGGGAGATTGTCGGCGGCGTCCCGTCGAGCGAGGCACGGATGTCGTCGGCGCGTCGTTGGTAGTTGTTGAGCACCTCGACGGCTTCGTTCTCCTCGCCGACCGCGTCGGCGACGAGCAGGAAGTTCTCCTTCCACGGAAACCCGGGTCGGATGGCGAAGACGGTCGGTGCGATCTGCGAAAGTTGGGGGTAGAGCTGGTCCGCTCGGAGCTTCGAACCCAGGATCAGATCCGGCTCGAGCGCCGCGATCGCTTCGAGATCGAGGTTGTTGATCGTGCCGACATCGGCAACGCCATCGAGCTTGTCGGCCAGGTACGACGGTTGTCCGGCCGCGCTTTCGGGGTTCGCAAGACCGACCGGGGTGATACCGAGCGACAGAACATCGTCGAGTTCGCCACCATCGAGCACGACCACCCGGGTGGGTTTGCTCTCGAGAACCGTCTCGCCGAGCGCGTGGGTGACGGTGCGGGGGAAGACACCCGGATCGGCGTCGCTGCCGAGCTTTGCTGTTTCGGTGTCGGCCGTAGCGAAGAGTGCACCTCCCGTGGCCACGTCTGCGTTTCCGGCAGGTTGATTCTGGGGCTCCGACGTGCCGCAGGAGGCGAGAAACGTGATCGCTAGAGCTGCGGCACTCACACGGCGCCAGATCTTGTGCATGAGGGGAGGCTACCCTGTGTGCTTCGGCGGAGATAGCTCTCCACGGTCCCGTGATGGTGAACCCGTGCCTCTGGTAGAAGGCCGGCGCTGAGGGATTCTGCTCGTTGACATCCAAGGTGAGATCCGGTCATTCGCTGAGGCTGGGCTCAACATATGCGACAAGCAGGGCATCAGCACTCCGCTTCACGAGGCCGCAGGTACTGTCACGACGTGACCGATCGCCGAAAGATCCTCTACGTCGACCTCGACAACACGCTGGTCCACTTCAAGTCCGGAATCGATCGGCTCGGCGCTGACGACTTCCAGGAATACCAGGACCGCTATGACGAGGCGCCCGGGATCTTTGCGCTGATGGATCCCATCGACGGTGCCGTCGAAGCATTCACACTCCTGGCCGAACACTTCGATGCGTACATACTCTCGACTGCTCCGTGGAAGAACCCGTCGGCGTGGTCGGACAAGCTGCTGTGGGTGCAGAAGCATTTCGGCATCGAGCCCACCTCCGTCGCCTACAAGCGGTTGATCCTGTCGCACCATAAGAACCTCAATCACGGAGACTTCCTGGTCGACGACCGCGATCACAATGGCGCGAAGGATTTCACAGGTGAACTGGTCAAATTCGGCAGCGCCGAATTTCCCGACTGGGATTCGGTAACCGCCCATCTGCTGGCTGCAGTCGGAAACTAGCACGGTGAAAGTCACGAATGCGACCTCGGGGACGGCCAGGTGTCAGCTGTCCGTTCATGACGTGTCCGAGGCGGGCCGGCTCGAGCTGCGGGCGGCCGCGGTCAATGCACTCCTCGACATCGGTAGCGCGTCGAATGAGCTCGACAACGCTCGCGCCGAGGCAGCCGAGGGTGCCTCGAAGATCCTGTGGACCGACCACTCGATCGACAGGGACGGCTCGGTCCGGCTGTCAACGGCCGTGCACAGGTGTACACGGTGATCGGCTCGGGCAAGGGGCCCACCATGCTTGACCCCTCGGGTCCGAGCGTCGGCAGCGTCGAGAGTCTGTTGGGCCGCCTTGGGAATCTGCAGGGCGGTTCGTTCTCGAGCTGACGCCCGGTGTCGCCGAGACCCACCTCTCCGGGAGGCCCGTTCGATCACTCGGCGGACGTGAACCTCGTGAATCGCCGGCCGGGGAGAGTCCTGCCGGAAGTGGCATTGTCTCTGTCGGGAGTAAGCCGCGGGCGCGTATCGCCTACCGGGCGTCGACCCGTGAGAGCTCTTTCATATGCTTGGCGGTACGCACGCCGTAATCGGCGTCGGTCGCGTACGGTTCCACCGATCCGGACACCGACCGGCGAGTGACGTGCGTCTCGTCTGGGCTGCACCCAACAGCCTGCGACGTGTCAGACGAGCCGGAAAGGCAGAGGAGCGCAGTGAGCACCCCGGAATTGGCACAGTGGAACTCGCAAGAGGCTATTGCGGAAGCAATGATCCCGATCATCGGCGGTCTGCACCGTCGGCATTCGGTCACGATCTTGCTTCACAGCCGCTCCCTCGTGAACAAGTCGGTGATCGGCATTCTGCGGACGCACCGTTTCGCACGTCAGATCCGCGGCGACGAGCTGTCGGTCGAGGCAACCTTCCCGTTCCTCGAGGCGCTGACCGATCTCGACCTGCAGCCGTCGAAGATCGATCTCGGTCTACTGGTGACGGCTTATCAGGCCGAGGGCGCCGGACGGTCCATCCCGGAGTTCGTCGCCGAGACCCTCTCGGACCTGGTCGGTGGCGCTCAGACGAGCCCCGCGAAGCCGCAGGACGTCGTCCTCTACGGCTTCGGTCGGATCGGCCGCCTCGTCGCCCGTTTGCTCATCGAGAAGGCCGGCTCGGGCAACGGCCTGAACCTGCGCGCTGTGGTGGTGCGGAAGGGCAGTGGTGACGACCTGACCAAGCGTGCGTCTCTGCTGCGTCGCGACTCGGTCCACGGGCAGTTCAACGGCACGATCAAGGTCGACGCCGAGAACAATGCCCTGATCGCCAACGGCAACGTCATCAAGTTCATCTACAGCAACGATCCGGCGAGCGTCGACTACACCGAGTACGGCATCGACAACGCCATCCTGATCGACAACACCGGCATCTGGCGCGACCGCGACGGGCTGTCGAACCACCTTCGCCCCGGTATCGCCAAGGTGGTGCTCACCGCACCGGGTAAGGGCGACCTTCCGAACATCGTGCACGGCGTCAACCACCGCGCCATCGACCCGGACGAGAAGATCGTCTCGTGCGCGTCCTGCACCACCAATGCGATCGTGCCGCCGCTGAAGACCATGGACGACAAGTTCGGTGTGCTGCGTGGCCACGTCGAGACGGTGCACTCGTTCACCAACGACCAGAACCTGCTGGACAACTACCACAAGGCCGACCGTCGCGGTCGTTCCGCGCCGTTCAACCTGGTGCTCACCGAGACCGGCGCAGCTTCGGCGGTCGCGAAGGCGCTTCCCGATCTGAAGGCGAAGATCACCGGCAACTCGATCCGCGTTCCTACGCCGGATGTGTCCGTCGCGATCCTGCACCTGCAGCTGACTCGTGAGACCACCAAGGAAGAGGTGCTCGAGCACCTGCACCAGGAGTCGCTGACCGGTGCGCTGCGCCGCAACCTCGACTACACCTCGGCCACCGACGCAGTGTCGAGCGACTTCATCGGATCGCGCGCGGCGTGCATCATCGACGCCAACGCAGCGATCGTCGACGGCGACACCGCCATCCTCTACGTCTGGTACGACAACGAGTTCGGCTACTCGTGCCAGGTGGTGCGTACCGTCCAGTACCTGTCGGGTGTGGAGTACCCCGTCTATCCCATCACGGAAGCCGGCCCCGTGGAGCATGTCGAGGCGCCTGCCGCTGCACAGGCATAGCAGTCCTGTACGGATCGGACCAACGACAGTCCTCCAGCGACTCGTCGACGAGAGAACCCATCCTCACCTGAGGGTGGGTTCTCTCGTGCGTAGGGCCATTGGTGGCGTCGAGGAGGAGTAGCGGCCGTCGAAATCAGGGGAGGTTGTGTGCGGTTCCGGTGAAGAACTCGCACACAACCTCCCCTGGGTTCGCCACTCCGGCCCTGCTGTGCACCGACCCTCGCGGTCGGGGAACCGTCCGGC
Source organism: Rhodococcus sp. PD04 (assembly GCF_035918275.1). NCBI lineage: Bacteria > Bacillati > Actinomycetota > Actinomycetes > Mycobacteriales > Nocardiaceae > Rhodococcus > Rhodococcus sp. PD04. The sequence goes on from NZ_CP142143.1 coordinate 2,673,130, forward strand.
CCGACTCGGTCAGGGCTGGTAGTCGGGGTACTTCGTGTGCAGCTGGAAATACCCGGTCACGTTCTCCCGAAGCCAGTCCTTGCCGTCCTCGGGCGTACGACCGTCGCAGATCGCGTCGCCTTCGATGCAGACTCGTTCGACGTGGATCTCGCCGAAGTCGTTGCGGCCGCCGCCGAGCGTCACGCCGGGAACCACGGGACCCGGGAACAGGGTCTCGACGCCGCGGTCGTCGCGGGGGTCGGAGTAGAGAATGCCCGAGATCCGCTCGGGGGGAACGGATCCGTCGGCGGCGACCTCGGCGAGAACGTCGCCGGCGATCGAGGCGCCCTGCGAGTAGCCGAGAACCAGCAGGTCCGAGTCGGGGCAGGTGCTGTGCCGGACGGTGATGGTCTGGCGGAGTCGCTGATGCCCGATCTGCTTCGACCTGTCGTATGCGATGGTGCCGTCGTCGTCGATGCCGTCGAAATCGTCGTGCGAGCCGGTCCCCGGCAGCGGCACGACCACTGCGGGGTAGCGGATGTGTTCGACCACGGTGCCGGGAGCCTCGAACCGAGCGGAGATCTTCGCCAAGGGGGACTCGGGATCGATCGAGTCGAGGGTCTCGAAGCCTCGGGTTCCGTCGACGGCGAGGACATACCGTTCGGGGCAGTTGCGAACCGGGTCGGCGGACGCGGAACCGACGGGACCCGCGACGCTCAGTCCTGCAGTGAGCAGACCTGCGACGAGCAGGCCGACGGTACGTGTGCGTCTGCGATCGATCCGGGACATGCGCGATTCTCCTCGTGTGCCCCCGACAGACAACAATTGAGGTCGATGATATCGACGTCTCGTTTGTTCGGCATGTTAAAGATGCGCGCTTTCCGGTGATCATGCTCACCCCCGGTGGGGGAGTTCGGTGGCCATTCCGTCAGGCCTGCACAGCTGGGGTACGGGCGGCCAATTCGGTGATGAAGGCGGCAATCTCCCCGGGGTTCTCTTCGGCCATGAAGTGGCCGCTGGTAGTGGCCTGATAGGTGAAGTCGGGAGCCCACGCTTGCCAGAGGGCCGAGGCGTCGAAGCCCAGTTGCGAGCCCCAGTCCTGGGAGATGACCGCGACGGGCATGGTGAGCCGAGCGCCGCGTTCGCGGTCGGCGAGGTCCATGTCGAGGTCGATGCCGGCGGTGGCGCGGTAGTCGGCCACGATCGAGTCGATGGAGTTGATCGAGCGGGTGACGTAGTGGTCGCGCTCCTCGGGAGCGAAGGTGGATCCGGTGGGGTCCCACGCGTCGAGGAACGAGCCGAAGAATTCCGGGGCGACGGCGGCGATCATCTTCTCGGGCATCCCTGCGGGCTGGGCCATGAGGTAGAGGTGCCAGGCCACCTTCGCGTTCACGCCCTGGAGTACGGCCCAGGTGTCCATCGTGGGAAGGACATCGAGGATGCCGAGGTAATCGACGGCGTCGGGGTGGTCGAGTCCCGCGCGAACGGCGACGAGCGCGCCGCGGTCGTGACCGACGAGCCCGAAGTGGTCGAAACCGATCTCTCGGGCGACCGCGACGATGTCGTTCGCCATGATGCGCTTGGAATACGTCCCGGGGTTGTCGGCCGGGGGCTGGTCGCTGGCACCGTAACCGCGCAGGTCGGGGACGATCACGGTGTGGTCGTCGGCGAGTATGTGGGCGACGTGGCGCCACATGTAGTGGGTCTGCGGAAAACCGTGCAGCAGGACGACGGCCGGTCCCTGCCCGCCTACAGCGACGTTGAGATTCACCCCGCCGTCCCCGGTGATCGTGCGGTAGGCGAAGTCTTCGATGGTGCAGTCGGTCATGGGGTCTCCGTAGTCATAGGCGGGGTGGAGGTTTCGGGGTGGCCGGAGAAGATGCCGGCAGGCAGGTCCGTTCGGCCGGCCGACGCGGTGAGCGCGGGAATGATGACGGTGTCGACGAGGGCTTCGAGGTAGGTGTCGTCGACGGTGAGACCGTTCGCTCGTCGCAGGAGCAGGACGGTGCCCACGACTTCCTCGTACGCGAATGGTTGAGCGCCCGAAGGGAGTTCGCCTCGAGCAACGGCATCGTCGAGGACCGCATGGGGGAGACGTGCGCCGGTCGGGCCGACGGTCTCCTCGATGGCGTCGCACAACTCCGGGTCTTCGAGGCCCGCGTGGAGCAGCATGAAGGCGGCATTGCTGTCGGTTGCGGACATGGTGTGGCTGAGGCGTTGCGCAAGCAGGAGCAGATCGTCGCGGAGTGTCCCGCCGCGTCGGAGTGGAACCGCCGAGGGATGCGCAGGGGCGTCCTTCACGGCTGCGAGCACCATGTCGCGCTTGGACGGCCATCGTCGATACAGCGTTGCCTTCGACGCCTGGCATCGTCGAGCGACCGCCTCGAATGTCACGCCTTCGTAGCCCTCCTCGGCCAGAAGCTCGAGAACGGTTGTGGTGATCCGACGCTCCAGTTCGGCGTCGCGTGGACGACCGCGCTGCGCAGGTGACTCATTGAGATACGGCACGTTCCGTATCGTAAACTACGTTCCGCCTGTTCGGTCAATTCCGCGGTCGGCACCCGCGTCCTGCCGACCTCGACAGATTGTGATGCACTATCTCGGTGTCGACATAACGGACATCGGCGAGGAGATCGGTATGGGATTGAGGTATCACCATCTGGCGTTCGGCCCGGAGGCGGTCGCTCGTCAGGAAGCTGCGGGCAGCATCGTTGCCTATGGTGCCGACCTCGACGAACCCGACCGAGGACCTCAGCCGTTGGGCGACCGGGAACTCGCTCTCGTACGCGAAAGCTTCCAGTTCCACATGGCGACGGTGACCCCGAGCGGATGGCCCTATGTCCAGTACCGCAGCGGACCCGTCGGGTTCCTGCACCACCTCGGTGGGCAGACGATCGGGTTCGCGGACCACCGAGGCAATCAACAATTCGTCTCGGTCGGGAACATCGCGGACAACGGAAGGGTCGCGCTGTTCCTCGCGGACCTTCCGCTGAAGAGGCGGTTGAAGGTCTTCGGTACCGCGCGGGTGGTCGATGCGGACGACGACCCGCAGCTTCTCGACCGGCTGCGCGATCTCGGTGACGGTCGGAGAATCTCGGCGCGATGCGAGCGAAGCATCGTCATCGAGGTCGAGGCCTTCGACTGGAACTGCTCGCGGAGCTTGATCCCGCAGTACACCGACGAAGCGGTCCGCGCCCGGATCAGTCCCTACATCGACGAGATCAACGACCTCCGAGCCGAAGTGGATTCTCTTCGGGCACAGCTGAAGGCGGCGGGGGAGAACTGACAACGACCGGCGGTACGTGCCGGCTCAAGCCCGTTCGAGCTGTGCGACAACCAGATGCAGTGCCGCCGTGGTGGTGAGAGTCCGGACCCGTTCTCGGTCTCCGGGGAAGCGGCGGGTGACCGTGTACGTCGGTCGTCCCTCGATTGCGACGCCGAAGCACACCGTGCCCACCGGCTTGGCCTCGGTGCCGCCGTCGGGGCCGGCGATCCCCGTGGTGGAGACCGCGACGTCGACCTTCAGGCGACGTCGAGCACCCTCGGCCATGGCTGCGGCGACCTGTTCGCTCACTGCCCCGTGCTCCGCGATCATCTCCGCCGGGACGTCGATGAGATCGGACTTCGCATCGTTGGAATACGAGACGACGCCTCCCATGACATAGGCCGACGACCCGGGGCGGTCGGTGAGACGCGCGGCGACGAGCCCGCCGGTGCACGACTCCGCAGTCGCGATCGTACGGCCGTCGAGGGCGGCGATCAGATGATCGTCGATGGTGGAACCGTCGGTCGAGAAGATCTGGCGGCCATGGTGTTCGGTGAGGACATCGAGAAGGCGGTGATAGATGTCCGCGTCACCGGAGGCAACTCGCGTCACCATGTCGAGTTCGCCGTGACGAAGGCATGTGGTGATCTCGAGGCGTTCGAGGCCGGCGATCTCTGCTTCGGCCCGGCGCAGCGTCTCGGCGAGCTGTGCCTCGTGCAATCCGTAGGCGCGCACGGTGTGCTGCTGCAGGTCGTCGGCTCGCGCCAACACGTCGGCGACCGCGGGGGAGGCGACCGCGCTCGGCCACATCGCCTGCAGCTCACCGGGCGGGCCGGGCAGGATGACGATGGTCGGTACCGGCCGATCGCCGGCGACCGCGGGGATGACCACGCCCGGCGCTGTACCGGTGGGCGGCAGGGCGGTGGCACCGGCGGGCACGTGCGCCTGCTTCCGGATCCCGATACGCGTCGGCCCGGCGTCGAGATCGGGGGTGTCCGGGCGGAACCGGCGGATGACACCTGCGATGTGTTCTTCGAGTTCGGGGTCGAGCAGCAGTTCGCGATCGCAGTACTCGGCGACGGTGGGGACGGTGAGGTCGTCGGCGGTGGGACCGAGACCCCCGCTGGTGACGATGAGATCGACGCGCTGCTCGGTGAGGAAACGCAACTGTGCGGTCAGGTCGGCGGGCCGGTCACCGCAGATCGTGATGTGGGCGACGTCGACGCCGAGTTTCAGGAGTTGGTCGGACAACCACGGTCCGTTCAGGTCGGAGATCCTCCCGGTCAGCACTTCGGTCCCGGTCACGATGATTCCTGCACGCACGCTCACGGAGCCGAGCCTAGTCGGCGACGATCATCGTGGACGCCTCGCTGCTCTGTTGCGACGGTCTGCGAGGCGGGCGAGCTCACGAAGCATGCCGGGAGCCCGGCGCGCCATGGTCAATACTGCCCGGTCCGAGACGGTCGGGCGTGGCGGCAGCGGAGGCTGTGCAGGCCGGGCCCCGACCGTCGCCCTGAACACCTGCACTTGACCGGGCACACCTTTGAGTCGATGCCTGCCCAGGTCGGTGAAATCGAAATCTCCGCCGACCGCAAGGTCGCGCACCGCCTGTGAGCATCGCACCTCGCCAGGCCCGGCGGAGGCAGCGATCCGCGCGCCGATGTGGACCGTCATTCCGGTCAACCCGGGCCCGGCGCGGGTCACCGACCCGACATGCACGCCGGAGCGCACGGAAAATCCGAGAGTCGATGTCGATCGGATGATCCGGTGCGCGCACTGCAGTGCGGCCACCGGACCGTCGAACACACTGAGGGTCCCATCGCCCGCGATGCCCACCAGCGTGCCTCCGCCGGCCTCGACCTCCGCACGCACGAGTCGGTCGTGCGCGCCCAGCAACCTCGCGAACCGGTTGTCACCGACCTCCGCGAGCAGATCGGTGGAGCGGACGACATCGGTGAACAGAACCGCGCCCAGGAACCGATCGGCGTCGACCGGATGGTCCGTGCCGCTGACGAGTTCCTCCACGTGGTCGAGAACAGGGATCAGCACTTCACCCAGCGTTGCACCGAGGGGGATCGGTGGCAGTTCGTAGAAGCGGCCGTTCGGAATCTGCGCGGCCATCCTGCGGCCGGCCTCTCGAGCGAACAGAGTCTCCGGCTGATGCAGCACCTTCGTCGGGCATTGGATTGCCGGCAGAATCAAGGAGTAGTTCGCGCGGAGAGCCCACTCGAGATGTTTCTGGGCAGTTCTCGGTGTGGCGGAGCAGCGTTCGAGCAGCGCCATGATGCGTCGATTGTGCGGGACATCGAGGGTCGGGTGCGTCAGAGGTGTGAGTTTCCCGTGACCCCAGCATGCGTACGCATCCCGATACGACTCGACGAACCGGTCTCGCTCGTCGGCAGTCCATCCCGGTGGCAGATCGCCGTCCTCGGGCAACAGGGTGTCGGACCAGGCTTGGGCGAGGACCAGTCCGGAAACACGGTCGGGATACCGAGCGGCCACCAAGGCGAGGGGCCCGCAGGTGCTGGCCACGCCGACGAGCGCGGCGTGAGCGACCTCGGCGTCGTCGAGCACCGCGACGACGTCGTCGGCCTGCTCCTCGAGCGTGGGGACGTGGTCGACGGGATCGGAGAGTCCGAATCCGCGGCGCTGGAAGAACAGCGAACGCGCGAAGCCGGCGCAACGTTCGAAGTTGTAGTGGAGATGCGGATCGGTCCACATCAGGTCCGGATGCATCATGTCTTCGCAGAACCATGCGATCGGATGAGGCCCCTCGCCCACGGCCTGATACGCCAGTGCGTTGCCGTCGCGCTGGATGTACCGCGTCACGGGCGGATCCATGGGAACAACGATAGGCGCCGGGTCGACAGCGCGACGAGTGTCGACACTGTCGAAACCGACCGGCGTCGGAAACCGGCCTCTATCGTGAGGTTGGTGAGGAACGCGTGGTCTTCACGGCGCGTCTCGCGGGAGACGGGTGGACGCCGGAGCAGGGGTGCGCTGCTTTCTGTGGTCGCTGCAGCGCTGCTCCTGGGTATCTTCGCATCCGGGTGCGCTTCGATGCGCGGCGGGGTGGAAGGCGATTTCGGTCGGGCAGCGCAGCAGCTCGGTTCGGCGGCAGTCTCGGCTCAACTGAGCCTGCAGGTTTTCGCCGCCGGTCGCAACACCACCGCCGCCACGGACACCGCCCTGTCGGACATGCTCGAGGAGGTCGACCAGGCGGTCTCGGCAACCGCGGATCGTGAGGTGGACAACCCCGACCAGGGAGCCCTACGCGCCGAGGTCCTGCAGGCGGCCAACACGGTTACCGGACAGATCATCCGGGGTCGAGACATCGTTGCGGGGGTCGGCGAGCAGACCGAGCTGACTGCGGTTGCGGCCGAGCTCGGACGTACGGGTACGGAGTTGCTCGATCTCGGAGACCGTCTCGACGTGGGCGGATGAAAAGTCTCTTCGCCGTCGCTCTCGGCATCCTCACCGCGATCGGTGGGTTTCTCGACATCGGTGATCTGGTCACCAATGCAGTGGTGGGCGCGCGTTTCGGGTTGTCGTTGGCCTGGGTTGTGCCGGTAGGGGTGCTGGGAATCTGCGTGTTCGCGCAGATGTCCGGTCGTGTCGCTGCGGTCAGCGGCCGAGCCACCTTCGAGATCATTCGCGAACGCCTCGGGCCGCGCATGGCAGTGGCGAATCTGTGCGCGTCGTTTCTGATCAACCTGTTGACGTTGACCGCCGAGGTCGGCGGTATCGCGCTGGCGTTGCAATTGGCGAGCAGTGTGAACCCGAAGCTGTGGATTCCGGTAGCCGCTCTGGCGGTGTGGTTGGTGATCTGGCGGGTGAAGTTCTCGGTGATGGAGAACGTCACCGGGGTGGTCGGACTGTGCCAGGTCATGTTCGCGGTGGCGGTGTTCCTTCTCGGCCCGGATTGGGGGCAGCTCGCAGACCAGGTGTTCACCCCGTCGCTGTCGGACGGTGAAAACCTGGCGGCGTACTGGTATTACGCGATCGCGCTGTTCGGTGCGGCAATGACTCCGTACGAGGTGTTCTTCTTCTCCTCCGGTGCCGTGGAAGAGAAGTGGACGGTGCGGGATCTGGCGAAGTCCCGGCTCAACGTTCTGGTCGGATTTCCCCTCGGCGGCATCCTCTCGGTGGCAATCGCCGCACTGTCGGCGATCGTGCTGATGCCGGGTGGGGTAGAGGTGTCCAGCCTGTCGCAGGTGCTGATTCCGGTGGCCGAGGCGGGAGGGAAACTGGCGGTGGCGGTGATCATCCTCGGGATCGTGGCGGCCACGTTCGGCGCGGCGCTCGAAACCGCACTGTCCGGGGGCTACACCCTGGCGCAGTTCCTGGGGTGGTCGTGGGGCAAGTTCCGACGCCCGGTGGAGGCGGCACGCTTCCACCTGACCATGCTGGTGTTGTTGATCGTCGCGGTCGGTGTGCTGATGACGGGGGTGGACCCGATCCTGGTCACCGAGTACTCGGTCGTGTTCTCCGCAATCGCCCTGCCCTTGACGTATCTACCGGTTCTGATCATCTCCAACGACCCGCAGTACATGGGCGAGCATGTCAACGGCCCGGTCGTCAACGCGATCGGTACCGTCTACCTGATCATCATCGTCGCCGCCTCGGCAGCGGCGATACCGTTGATGATCGTCACCGGAGCAGGACAATGAGCACATCTGAACACCCATCCACTGGCACCGACCGAGGCGGTCGGTTGATCGATGCCCGCCTGCACCTGTTGGATCGGCAGATCCTCGACTGCGACGGCGTACCGGTCGCCACGGTCGACGACATCGAACTCGGCGGCATCGAATCCGACGGCGACACCTCGTCAGCACCGCGCATCGAAGCGATCCTCACCGGATCGACCTTGATGACCCGGATCTTCGGGGGCCGTCTGCCCCGAAGCCGCTTGCATCGCATCACGTGGGACGATGTCGCCGAGGTCGGTATCACCCTCGTGCTACGAGTGCGGTCCGAGGCCTTGGATGCGACGTGGCCCGAGCGATGGGTGCGGGATCAGATCATCGGCCGCATTCCCGGAGGCCGTCATGCTCCTGACTGATCTGCTCGACCTGCCCGTCCACGATCACAACGGCGACCGCGTCGGATGGGTGTCCGATATGCGCTTCCGCATCCCTGCCCGTCCCACCGCGTCGGACGATGGGGGAGTGCCGTCGCCGGAGGTGGTCGGCATCCTCCTCGGTCCGCGTCGTCGCGGGTCGTACCTCGGATTCGAACGCACCGACGTGCACGCCCCGGTGTTGCTCGCGAGGTGGATCCGGTGGCGGCACCGCGGCACCTGTCTGGTGCCGTGGTCCGATGTCGATCACGTCGAGGACGAGGCAGTCGTCCTGGACGCGCACTATCGTCGGGAATCGCCGCTACTGAGTCGCTGACCGATCACGCCGCAGCCTCGACGATGCGGGGCGGAGTCACCACGCTCCGACGGAAGCACGCCGCTGCTGCCGACGCCCACCTTTTCCCTCGTGACGTCGCCGCCCCGGTATCCGCTGCGCGCGCCGACGCAGCGCGAGCTCGTGCTGCAAGCGCTCCGCAGAAAGCTTGCCCGGACCGTGAATGCTCGTACCGTCCGGTCGTTCGATCGTGGTGGCCATCGCCGTGTTTCTCCCTCGAAGATCTCGAAATGCGCCGGCGATCAGTAGTACTCCTCGGCGAGTATCGGGGCAACGGAGTTTTCGCCTCACCGCTTGAGGACGCACGAACACCGAGCCGACGATCGCCGGATCATCACGAGTGCCGGCGCACCACATCGTCGACGATCGCAGCCAGCTCCGCAGGATGAGTCATCGGCACGTTGTGGTTGGCTGAAATCTCCACCAGTTCTCGGTTCGCAGCGGCGTCGACCAGCGTCTGCACCTCGTCGCGGCGCTGTGCGTAGAACCCTCTGTCGGGCAGGACGAACGTGATCGGGCACCGAAGGTGCGTATACAAGTCCACACTCGGATAGATGGCTGCGTGTGAGTCGGGAGCACTGACGACGGCGATCTCGTCGAGGCTCGGCCGTCGCTCGTAGAGCGTATCGCTACAGCGGAGGAAGGTCCGTCGCATCACCGCACGGACGAGCTCCGGGCGGGATCCGGCGTTGAGCCAGTCGGTTTCCGCCTCGCGCACACACTGCTCGATGTACGAGAGCAACTGCTGTTCGGTCGCCCGCCAGCCGTAGCGAAACGTCTCCTTCACTTGCTCGATGGCCCGAGGGTTCTGCCACTGTGCCTGGGCAGCTACTGCTGCAGCTCGATCGTCCAGAACCATGCCGTCGACCACGCACAATGCCGCCGCATCCACCAGTCCGGCTGCGACCGTTGCCGTGACCGCGTACCCACCTGTGGAATGCCCCACCAGCACCGGCCGGTCCCAGCCGAGTGCCTCGATGACAGCGCCGAGATCACGCCAGTACTGCTCGGCTGTACTCGAGGTGAGCGCGCTCTGCCCGTGTCCACGCAGATCCACCGCCACCGGATGGCAGTGCGCCACCAGATGCGCTGCCACGTCGGTCCATACCGCGGCGTTGTGTCCGCTGCCATGGACCAACAGCACATCCGGCCCACGGCCATCGAAAACGAGTCCCGACAGCACGCCGTCGTCGACGGGCACTTCGATAGGGATTCCGGACACCGTCACCATCCCTCGCCGTCGATAGCTCAGCGAGACTGTCTACCGCAGAACATCACCTACCTCTCATGAGACAACCGATCCGTCCGATCGGTCAACGGAATTCGGCTGAGGCCCGCCGCAGTGGATCTCAGGCCGCAACCGGCGCGCGACACCCGCACCGCACGGCCCGCCCGTGCTCGTCGTCGGGAAGCCACCCGTACTCGTCGCAATCGCCGCACTTCGGTTGGAGGACACGGGGCGTCGACAGCGACCGCCACAACGGCAACCATCCGTGCGCCAGTCGCATCGGATTGCCCGGTCTGTGCACGGATTTCGCTGCCGCAACCAGAGCCGGCACGCCGTGTGTAGCGACGAGTGCTTCGATCGCCGCTGCCGCATCGGGTTTGAGGTAGACGAAGGTCGCGGTGAGCCCGGCCTTCCTGCAGGCTGCCGCAAGCTCGACCACCGCCGGACCGAGCGGTGCTGTCGCGACGCGCGGTGTGCGGTTGGTTTCCGTCCTTGGTGTATCGGTACTTGAAAGAGCGCCTGAGTCTGCGATGTCCGCGCTGCCGTGGGTCGGGTTCTCAGGCGCCGGGTCGGTGACGGGACGTTCGTAGATGGTCTGGATGGTGATCCACTGGCCGAGCTCGTTCTGGATCTTCTCGCGCACCAGATAGCCGAGGTCGGCGAGCTCGCGCAATGCGGACCGGATCGCGTCGCGACCTTCTTTCGGTGACTGCGCTGCGATCGAGTCGGCGCGGGTGCGCCAGTCGTCGGGCTTGGACAGCAACCAGACGAGCACGCCCCGCGCGCGGAAGGACAGCCGCTCGTCGGTGATGACGGCGTTGCTGAGGACGGTGAAGTTGGCGGCAAGGCGCGGTCCACGACGCACGCCGCCGGCCAGGGTATTCTGACCCACGTTCGACTCCTACTCAGTCGGACATCCGGCCCGTCGGGAGTTGCAGCTCCTGGCGGGCCTTATTCGATTGTGGCCGCGCGGTTCGGCGGCGTGCTGGCATCGTGCCACCGTCTGTACGAGGCGCGCAAGGAATCGAACGGGGGTCCGCGAAGTTCGGTGTTCCGGACCTCGCTGAGCGGGATCCGGAACACCGAAGTTTCACAGGCGTATGAGGGCAGGACGTCGGCAACGCCTTCGCGCAAGACGTAACGCCGGCGGGTGACCGCTGTCAGGGCTCGATCTCTTCGATGAGCGATGCGTGCGTCGCGGTCGGGCTCAGGTGAGTCACGCGATGCGTTCGGCGGTGTGGTCGCCCGTGTCGGCCCGCATGCTCTCGAAGACTCGGGCGAAGCCTTCGGAGCCGTGACCAGCGGCAATCTCCCGAGTGATAAGTCCCTGCAGGGCAACGAGTGTCGCCGGATCGACACACTGTTCCTCGCTGGCGCTCACAATGTGGCCGAGGTCGGAGAACTCCAAGCTCTGTTGCCCGGGAGCGGTGTAGTCGCCGGCATCGATGACTGCCGCAAATTCTCTCAATCCGCTGGTCATTGCGCTGAGGAATGGGGTTGCGCGGCGCGCGAGTTCGTCGGCGGTCATGCCTTCGGATCCCACCATGGCAGCGCCGTGGAAGAATCCCGCGAACATCTGGTACATGCCCGAAAGCATCGCCAAGTCGATCAGCGATGCCATCCCAGGGTCCGCGCCGTCGTACGTGCTGGTCGCCCATGTGTCGAGGAGTTCGTGGTGCTGCTCGTAAACGGACTGCGGGCCGCTGTAGAAGATCTGTGCTGCGGGGGTGCCGATCATGGCCGGGACTGCCAAGATTGCGCCGTCCAGGTAGGCGATGCCGTGCCGATCGGCCCAATCGGCGAGTTCGCGGGCCTCATTCGGAGTGGTGGTCGTGAGATTGATCAAGGTGCGACCCCGCAACTGCTCGACCACCGGGGTGAGGGTCTCGTAAACCGACGCCGCCCGGAGCAGGCAGACGACGATGAGTGGGTTCGCCCCAGCCGCATCGGCCACGGTCTCGGCGGGGTGGGCGCCGCTCTCGACCAGAACGGTGTCGCGACCAGGGGTCCGATTCCAGACCGTCACGTCGTAGCCGATGTCGAGGAGTCGTGCGGCGAGGGCACTGCCCATGGCGCCCAGACCGAGGACCGTGACATCTGTGCGTGGGTACGAGGTTGCGAAATGTGTTGTCATACATCCATGCTGGACAACGACCTACGGACATGAAAGTACCCACTATCTACTGCGGTACTTACCGAGATGTAAGTGAGGAGTCCGAGATGGCGAAGAGACCGCGCTCCGGACCGTACATCTGCGGAATCGACGCCGCACTGGATGTCGTCAGCGGTAAGTGGAAGGGCCTGATCCTGTGGGAGCTCCATGACCATGGCAAACGTCGATTCGCTGAGCTTCGCAGGGCACTCCCTGGTGTCAGCGAGAAGATGCTCACCCAACATCTGCGGCAGATGGAAGAAGACGGTCTCATCTATCGCAAGGTCTACGCGGAGGTGCCCCCGAGGGTCGAGTACTCCCTCACCGACGAAGGTATCTCCCTCAACGCGGCACTGGAGCCACTCGGCGAGTGGGGACGACACCGACTCGAGCGCGAGGGTCTCACGGTCGACGCGACCCCACCGCACGCGTCAACAATCGCCTGACCCGCAACAGCCAGGACATGTCCGACAATCTCGTCGAGCCGTGTCGAGGGCCTCGATACCGGAAGCACGCTCGGCATTTGTCGGACACGCCCTACAGGGAAGCTTCGAACCGCGCCTCGACGTCGGCGGTGAGGGTGACGCGGTCGGGTTCGAAGACCAGCTCGGGTTCCGCCGACTCGGACGCGGTCATCGCATCCGAGCGCAGCATCGCGGTGCGCATCATGGGAGCGCCGCCCGCGTGGACAGGGGAGGGCTGGGAGCCGAGCATGCCCGGATCGGCGATGGCCACCGCACGAACGGTCTCGAGACCCAGTGACGTCGTGTACGCCTTCGCCTTGCCGAGAGCATCACGGACGGCGAGGTCGCGGACCTGAGCGAGTCGCTTCTTCCTGGCCTTGCGCGTGATCCACCACTGGAGATCGGCGACGGTGACCGCCTCGAGTTCCGCGACCTGCTCGACGAACGCACCCACAGCGTCGAACTCGTGGAAGGTGACGGTGATCGATGCCGACGAGTTGTACACCCACGGCCGGTTCTTGCCCTCGCGATTGAACGGGCGACGCCGACTGTGGCGCACCCGATCGAAGGTCCACCGCTTCACCGGGCTCCGGGTGCGCTTGCGCAGTTCGGTCACGAGATCGGTGATGGTGGCGACGGCCGCGGTCACCGGTTCGGCGGCCTGCTTGCGCGACGAGCCGTCCGCATGCACCCGCAGGACCACGGTGCACCGATTGGGTGCGACCGTGCGCTCGGCGTGACCGGTGACGGTGATCGTGACGGGAGGCTGGGTCATGCGCACGAGTGTGCCAGTGCGAGCCGTCCCCGTCGGGCAGACGGCACGTGCCGCGGAACCGCCGAATCCGACCTTCCGGACGTCGCAAACGTGCCACTCTGAACTTGTCAGAAGTGAGAGGTGTGGCTGGTGGGACGACTGGGTATCTGAGTTGAGTCGAACTAGCCAGTGTTCACGAAAGGACTGCACATGCTCGGACTCGGAATCCTCGGTTGGATCATCATCGGTGGTCTCGCCGGTTGGATCGGCAGCAAGATCATGGGCACCGACGCCCAGCAGGGCATTCTCCTCAACATCGTCGTCGGCGTCATCGGCGGCCTCATCGGTGGTTTCCTGCTGAAGGTCTTCGGCGTGGACGTCGAAGGCGGCGGACTGATCTTCAGCTTCCTGACCTGCCTCCTCGGCGCGGTCATCCTGCTGTTCCTCGTCAAGGCCGTCACCGGCCGGGGCGCGCGCCGCTGACCGCTCTGCATCAACGAGGTCCCGGATCCACACGGATCCGGGACCTCGTTCGTGTCGGAGTCGGTTCGTCAGACGAGTTGACCGCGGAGCCAACGGGGGTCGGGATTGGTATGCGACACATCGCCGACGAACACCGTCGGCACCGTCTCGTTCCCGCCGTTGACTTCCCGCACCCGAGCGGCCGCGGCCGGATCCCGCCAGATGTTCACCCAGACCGCGCGACGCGCGCGGGTGCGCACAGTGGCGCGCAACCGGATGCAGAACGTGCACCCGGGGCGCCAGTAAACCACCGGAACACCGCGGGCAGCGGCGTCGCGACGCGCGGTCGCGTCGTCGACGTGATGAGGGAAGAACAGGGGAGAGACGACCCAGGCGAGGGCGAGCAGCAGTACTGCCGTCACCACCGAGGTCACGTCGAATGCACCGGTGAGCAGAACGACGGCCGCGACGGCCACCATCGCTGCGGAGAGGATCCAGGTTCGCCACACGCCTGCGAGCCTATCGCCCGGTGGGGAGGCAGAGGCCGCTTCATCCGCCGGCCTGCAGTCGTCTCGGAACGGGAAGCGCCGCAGGCTCGAAGCTCCTCGTCACCCCGCCCTACCTGCCGGTCTGCAGCCGGTGAAGGTGGCGCGATAGCGTATTCGGTCATGGTCGTCACCGAGAGTTCACCTCCTGTATCCCCGCGGTTGGTCCGCTCGATGTTCATCCCTGCCGTAGGGGTGGCGCTCGTGCTGACTCTGCTCGCGGCGGCGACGGTGCCGATGCGCGACCGCCTGTACCTGACCGTCGCCCAGACCGTCGAGGGATCCTTCCTCGGACCGCTTGCAGGTCTCGTCGCCGACAAGGGACTGCTCGTCCTCGTCGCCTTCACCGGCGTGCTCGCGGCGTGGCTGTGGCGGAACGATCGACGCAGCTTCGGCACCCTCGCCGTCGGCGGTATCGGTGTCGTGGGTGCCTACCTGTCGAGCGAACTCGTCAAACTCGTGGTGACGGAACCGCGACCGTGCCGCGCACTCGGCATCGAGACGGTGCTGGAATGCCCCGAGGTGGGTGACTGGTCCTGGCCGTCGAACCACTCCGTCATCGCAGCGTCGTTCGCCACGGCGTGTGTCCTCGCGGCTCCGCGTCTGATCTGGCTGGTCGCGCCGCTCGCCGCGGTGCTCGCCTTCTCCCGGGTCACGGTGGGCGTGCATTACGTCCACGACGTGCTGTCGGGCATGGCGCTCGGTGTATTGGTGGTCGCGCTGGTCGTCGTGGTGCTTCTGCCGTTCGCGTCGCGGCTTCCCATCCTTGCGCGCGAGGCACCGGCCGTCCCGCCCACCGCGTAGGCGAACCGAATACAGCACACCGAATCCGGCTGTCGGCAGAGCGAATCTGCAGGCAGCCGGATTTTCTGTTCGCGGGGCGGGCGTGGTTCCTTACCGAGGTCCCTCGACCGCTGCAGGGGGACCCGGTTGGAACGCGACCTTCGGCACTACATCGACAGGCGCGCACGATCGACACTCGGGAAAGGAGTTCGATGTCCGGAGAGTGCGATGATCCGCGAAGACACCCTGGCGGCGCGGTGGTGGCGTCTGCGGCCGTGGAGCGCGAATCCGCTCATGCGCGGAATCGACCGCGTCGAAGCTGTCGCGTTCATGCTCCTGGTGGGTCTGATGCTCCTGGTGGTGCCCGTTGCCGGTGTCGTCGGGACCGTGTCGTATGCGCAGTTCAGCGAACAGTCACATCAGCAGGTGACCGAAGGGCGGCAGGTGCAGGCGGTCGTTCTCGACGACGATCCGGACGACGCGCCGGTCCCCAACCCGTTGGCCGAGTCCTCGTCGTCGCCCGGCCCGGCACTCGCCCGGTGGGAGGTCGACGGCGTCGAGCACATCGGCCGCGTGGGGCTCGAAACACGCGGGCACACAGGGGAGACGGTACGCATCTGGGTCGACGCGACCGGCAACTACATGCCGGTTCCCCGCAGCGGAACCGAGAACGCGCTCGCGGCCCTCGGTGCGGCTCTGGCGATTGTCGTCCTCGGAACCGTGACATGCGCGCTCACGCTGTTCGGCATCCACGTCGTGATGAACAGGCAGAGATTCTCCCGGTGGGACCGCAAGTGGCAGGAAACGGGGCGACTCCCGGGGTGGCCCATCGCTTGATCATCGCGCGGCACTCGCCGCAGTGATCATCGCTGTAGACCTCCACATCAGGGATACTCGATGAGTATGAAGGATCAGGCCTGGGATCTTGCGTACGCCGCCGGTTGGTGGACGGTATGCGCGCTACCGGAAAAGCCGGCGAGGCGCCTGTTCGAGATGGCTGCGGATCGAGCGGCCCGAAACGGCGGGCCGATCCAATTACGACGCAACCTCGCTCGGGTGTTGTCCACCTCTCCCTCTGAGGTGCCCGACGAACTCGTGCGCGCGAGTCTACGTTCGTACGCGCGGTATTGGTGCGAAGCGTTCCGGTTGCCGTCGATGGATCCCCTACGGCTGGCCGAGACCATCGACTCCGCGGCCACCGGTCTCGAACACATCCACGAGGCCGTCGCGCGTGGGCGCGGCGCAGTGCTGGCGCTTCCGCACAGCGGGAACTGGGACCTGGCGGGAGTGTGGATCGTACAGCGGATCGGCACACCGACCGTCGTCGCCGAGCGGCTGCAACCGGAATCGTTGTTCCGCCGCTTCGTCCGGTTCCGGGAAGGCCTGGGTTTCGAGATCATCCCGCTCACCGGTGGCACAGTTCCACCGTTCGAACAGCTGACCGCCCGGATCCGGGAGGGACGGTTCGTCGGACTCCTCGGTGAGCGTGACCTGACCGGAGCGGGCGTGCCGGTAACCTTCTTCGGCGAACCGGCCTGCATGCCTGCCGGCCCGGCCAAACTCGCGATCGATACGGGTGCGCCGCTGCTGCCGGTGCACTGCTGGTTCACTCCGGGCGGTTGGGGGTTCCACATCGACGCCCCGATCGATACCACAGGCGGCGTAGAAGCCACGACCCAGTTACTGGCCGACCGGTTCGCCGCCGGTATCGCCGCGCATCCCGCCGACTGGCACATGCTGCAATCGGTGTGGACGGCCGACCGGCGGGACCGCACACAGACACCCGGCAGACAGTGACGACGTCGGTTTCCGCGGCAGGCCTCGTGGACCGTCAGAAGAAGTCGGCAGAGGTGATCTCGGCGCGGAAGAACTCGCCGTCCGTGCCGGTGCCCGTGTCCCAGCTCGCGCGGATCCGTGAGGCGATGGTCATGCCACCGAACCGGTGTTCGGCCTCGACCGCGACGATGAACGGATACCGGCCGAACTCGTGATTGTCGGGGTTGCCCCACCGCAGCATCCGCATACCGCACAACGCCCCGTCCTCGGCGACATCCAGACGCACGGTTTCCTTGCGGCCGGCCACCGTCCAGGTCGCCGCGGCGACGAATTCGTCGCCGCGCCACCGTGCGAGGGGAAACGACGTCGGCACGAAGATGCTCTCCCCGGCCAGGCGGCCGGCCGCGCTGTCGCTGACATCAGGGCCGTCCGCGGACATCACCGGAATGATTCCCCCTATCCGCCAACGCATCTCACCACAACCGTCGGTGAAGCGGTCGTACCCCGACACTGATACCGGGCCGATCCGAGTGGTCGCAGCCCACACGAATCCCGACGTCGGGGCGAGGAGTTGGACAGCGGTGAACGGTCGCCAGGATCCGAGCCGGATCTGCCCGGACATCTCGAGTCGTGCGGCTGCGGCCATCGGCGTGCCCTCGGCCACCGCATGGTTGATCCAACGCCGCGCAGCAGGCGGCAGGGGTTCGGTCAGGGCCGGGACGAACCGCTCACCGGTGCCCCTGATCTCGGACAGAGCACGCCAGTGTGCGCCGACATGATGAGCGGCGCGCGGAATAATCGGTGCACGGCCCATGCGCACGAATCCTCCACCGGTCGATTCGGCCCTTCACGATGCTTCGCTCGGACTCGGTGCTTCATCGATGGGGTGGGCCGATACTCGCTGATTCGAGCAAATTATGCCTGGGCACCGTGTCCTTGCCGACGGAATCGTCGATCATCGCGTTATAGGTAACCCTGCCGAGTCGGTCGGTGGTGACGTCCCTGGGTACCCGGTCGCCGGGACGGAAGAGGTACACATGAGCGTAACGAGTAGAGGACGGTGCCGACGCGGGGGTTCGGTTCGATGTTGACGGCCCTGTGGTACGGACTGGGGACCGCCGTGCCCTTGTTCCTCGGAGCTGCGATCGGCCTGCTCTACAACCTGCCCCGCCCGGTGCTCGCGGGGTTGATGGCCTTCGGCGCCGGTGCCATGGTGGCGGCGGTCTCCACAGAACTGTTCGCCCCGGCCTTCGCCGACCAGGGGTTGTGGGCGGCCGGCGGGGCCTTGATGCTGGGAACCGTCGTCTATGTCGTTGCCGATCGCGTGATCGAGAACATGCTCGGCCCTGCAGCCCTGGGTTGGGCGCTGATGCTCGGGGCCCTCCTCGACGGCGTTCCGGAGAATGCTGCGTTGGGGACCACTCTCGCAGCCGGCAGCGGTGGAATCGTGTTGCTGGTGGCCGTGGCGGTTGGCAACATCCCCGAGGCGGTGGCGGGTGCGGCGTCGATGCGGTCGGCTCTGTCGCATCGCTCTGCTCTGCTCATCTGGGGCGTGACGGCCGTTCTGCTGGTGGCGGTGGTTGTGGTGGTCACTGCGTTCGCCGATTCTCTGCCGGAAGCGGGAATTCCGCTGATCCAGGCATTCGCCGGAGGCGCCACCATTGCGGTGATCGCCGACTCGTTGATGCCGGAAGCCTATCGAGAAGGCGGATGGTGGGTCGGTATCTGCACTTCGCTGGGATTCCTGGTCGCCTTCGCTCTCGGTGCATGAGAAGCCCACCCTCATCGGATCCGGCCGAAAGTTCGGACCCCCGATACTCTTCAGAACGGATTTGCCGTTGACCCAACGAGATCCGCAACGGAATTGATGACGCGGGTCGGGCGGTAGGGGAACCGCTCGACGGACTCGCGGGTCGAAATGCCGGTCAGGACCAGCAGTGTCTGCAGACCGGCCTCGAGGCCGCAGACGATGTCGGTGTCCATGCGATCACCGATCATCAGCGTGTGTGCGGAGTGCGCACCGATCGCACGCAGGGCCGACCGCATCATCAGGGCGTTCGGCTTGCCCACGAAATACGGCTCACGGCCGGTCGCGCGGGTGATGAGCGCTGCGACTGCCCCGGTGGCAGGAAGCGAACCCTCTCGTGACGGGCCGGTCGGGTCCGGATTGGTCGCGATGAACCGGGCGCCGCGTTCGACCAGTCGGATCGCGGTGGTGATCGCCTCGAAGGAATACGTGCGTGTCTCACCGAGGACGACGTAGTCCGGGTCGCTGTCCGTGAGGACGTAGCCGATGTCGTGCAGCGCGGTGGTCAATCCGGATTCACCCACCACGTAAGCGCTGCCACCGGGACGTTGATTGGCGAGGAACGTCGCCGTCGCCAGCGCGGAGGTCCAGATCGATCTCTCGGGCACGTCGAGGCCGGAGCGCAGCAGGCGCGCCCGCAGGTCTCGGGGTGTGCGGATGGAATTGTTGGTGAGCACCATGAACGGCGTACCGGTGTCGCGGAGCTCGGTCAGGAACGCGTCGGCACCGGGGATCAGGTGATCCTCGTGCACGAGAACACCATCCATGTCCATCAGGTAGTTCCAGACCGGCGCGGATGTGGGTTCTTCGCTCATTCTCCGAGTGTGTCACCTACTGTTCCGGTCGGCAGCCGATACAAGGCGATCACCCGCCGAGGTTCGCGACGGTCGAGCCGAGCACGCCCGCCTGTAGCTCCAGATCGCTCTCGTCGTGGTCCCGATCCTGCGGTAGCTGCTTGCGGAGGTCTTCCCTGGTGACCACGAGGAACGCTCGGTTCTCATCCGTGAGCTCCTGACCTCCGACCACGCGGAAGCGTCCCTCCTCCAGAACGAGTGCCGGGTCATCGAGCGTCGAATCGAGGAGTTCTCGAAGGTCGGTGGCGGTCAAGTTGGTGGGCACATGTCCTCCTGCACTTGCTGTTCTTTCGAACCTGTCGGTGTCTCCCGGAGGTACCCGGTGGAGCGGTGGCCGAACCCGGTGGTATTCGGTCGCCGGGGCGGGTCGGCCACATCCGTGCGGGAAGCGCATCCGGTGGCGAAGGCTCGCGTGGCGGAGTGCGCCGACTCGCGTTACGAAATGTGAAGGGATCGGGTGCGTTCGGTCGCCTCTCGGCGAAAGGCGCAACACGGCTCCAGTCGAACGGAACTTCCGTGAAGGCAAAGGGTTGAGCCCGGGGGACACGAATATGCACCCGATCCGCCCAGCACAACGCGACCAGATCCCCGTCTATTCCCCGCGGGAGGTAAGCGCGTGCGGAAGCCGATTGCGTGCGCGACAGGCTGTGACGAACGATACGCCGGTTGATGCTTCAACCGGCGTACGCTCGACACCACTCATGTACACAGACTTCGCCACACTCGGCGGAACTCTCATCTGGTTCGCCGCCCTCATCGCTCTCACCCACATCCTCGGCCACACCCTCTGATCTCCGGACCTGGTCGGCACCCCCTAGTCCTGAGATCTCCGCAGGACGCCCAGCAGGTGTTCCTCACCCCACGTCGGCAATCACGAGTAGCGTGGGCGGTACGGGCATCTTGCCCGACACTTTCTCGCCTTGACACGCGGCATCGTGAAACAGGCGGAAGAGGCTGCATTTCATGGCCGAATCGATCGAAATCTTGATCAAGGCCCTTGGAGATCTATGAAGACCGCCGAGCGGACGGCACGATTTCGGCGAAGCGTTGCGCGCAGTAACCGCGGCTGCGGCTGCCACGATCGCGGGGGTCGAGTGCGCCGACATCGTCCTCATCGGCAAGGACACATTCGAATCCCACGGAGCGACCTCGTCGTTGTCCCGGGAACTCGGTCGGATCCAACGCGACGCCGGTGGCCCCTGTATCGATGCGGCCGGAGTTACGAGCGTGGTCTACAGCAGCGACCTCCGATCCGAGATGCGCTGGCCGCAGTTCACGGAAGAAGCCCTGATGGTCGGGGTCGGCAGCGTGTTGTCCTTCCAACTCCACACCCGCACCGACATTGCCGGTTCGCTGAACCTGTTCGCATCGAAACCGCAGGCCTTCGACGGTGCCGCGGTAGCGCTGGGCATCGCACTGGCGGCGCAGGCGGCCGCCGAGCGCACGGCTGCACGCGCGGAGCTGCATCTGCGCTCGGCGTTGGGCACCCGAGACACCATCGGCCAGGCCAAAGGTCTTCTGATGCAGCGCTGCGGTGTCGATGCCGCCCGCGCCTTCGTGATGCTGCGGACGCTGTCGCAGGATCTCAACGTCACCGTCGCTCGAATTGCCGAGCGAATCGTGGAGGACCACACCGCTTCTCTGTGATCGTTTGTCCGATCACGCACAGTCCGTCCGTCGGGCGGTCCACAGCGGTTCCCTCGAGATCGATGTAGGCACAAGAGGTGCATTCGACTGCCTACGAACCGTGGGGGTGTCTATCGCCCTCGAGTGCTGCGACGACGCTTCTGGCATGCGAAACCCATGCAGCGACCGTCGCGCCGGTGCTCCGAAGCGGGAGTTGAGCCAGACGCAAAGTCGAGGTGCAGCGGCCTTCCGGATCGCGTACAGGGAAGACGAGGGACCCGACATCGT
Organism: Rhodococcus sp. PD04; assembly: GCF_035918275.1. NCBI lineage: Bacteria > Bacillati > Actinomycetota > Actinomycetes > Mycobacteriales > Nocardiaceae > Rhodococcus > Rhodococcus sp. PD04. The sequence continues at coordinate 2,694,530 of NZ_CP142143.1, forward strand.
AGCGACCGTCAGAATCGAGCTCCTCAACGCGATAGTCGACGTCCGACCCAGGGATCACGGTCCGGATGTCACGTTCCTCCATGGGTGTGAGCAGACCTGATTCGTAGCGTCGCGTCGCTTCGCACATCGTCTCGTAGGCGGTGCGGCCTTCTCGAGGAAGAAGCGAGAGCGCGTATCCGTGGGCGCGTACGAAACCGAGTCGCCGGCGGTAGACCCCCTTCGTGTCCTCGTCGATTCCGATGGCCCTGGACAGCCAGCGTTCCTGTTCGTCCTCGGACAGGTCGAAGACGATACTGTCGCCGATCGGAGGCACGATCGGGATACGTCGTGCGAGTCCGTTCGTCTGTTCCACGCCGGGACCGAAGGCCGACAGCACTCGGACCATCTCGTCCCGGCCGATCGTCGTATACAGCGCGATCTCGCAACCGATCGAGTGGGCGAGCGCTTCCACCTCCGGGCGGAGGGCCTCCGCCGCGCTGATCGAATCGGTGATCTCGTGCTGCAGCCGAGCGATCAGCGACGTACTCACGAAGCTGCCGTAACCGCCCTGGAAGTAGATCAGAGGCGCCACGGGGTTGGTGACCGCCAGATCGCTCACGGCGCAGAGTACGATCCAATGGTCGCCGGCATCGACCGTGTTCGTCACGCGTGCGTCGATCCAGGCGACCGATTGTTCGAGAACCGGGTTGCCGGACGGAGAGGTGGACCATTCGATGCCGTCGAGCTTGTTCTCCCAGCGCCGGGCGATCGTGGCGACAAGATCCTCCTGCTCGCCCCCGATGACATTGATGCATATCGACTCGCACCGCCGGAGTTTGTCGAAGGTCTGGGACGTCTTCATCGGCATGAACGAGACCAGGGGAGGATCGAGGGACACCGAACTGAAGGTCCCGACGACGAGGGCGAGCAGTTCGCCGTCGGCCGCGCGTCCGGTGATCACTGCAACGCCCGTGGGATAGTGGCCCATCACCTCGCGGAACAGGCCCTTGTTGATACTGGCGGTGTCGAGGGACATAAGCACTCCTTGGTCGGAACGACGATCGATCCGGCTCGGTTCAGCCTTTGCGGTGACGCGCCTGGAGGGTGCGTCCGAGGGCTTCGGGGCGGAGGAAGAGGATGCACAGCACGCCGCCGACGAGCAGGACGACACCGGTGATCGTGAAGGCTTGATGTACGCCTACGGCCATGTTGTTCGCCATCTCGGGGGTGAGGGGCGTGCCCGAGGGCGGCGAGACGTACCCCGCGCGCGTCATCAGCCATCCGACGAGGGTGGGGGAGATGATTGCGCCGATCGACGCGACACCGCCCAGCGTGGCCATCATGATCGGACGCTGCCGTGCGCCAACCGCGAATGCCAGCGCTGAGGCGGTCATCGGGTAGGCGAGGCTGCAACCTGCGGCGATGCAGAGCAACGCGACGGCGGCGACACCGGAGGCCGCCTGGACCAGGATGAAGCACACACCGGCAACGAGTGCTGCGATACCGAAGGGGATCGCGATGGACCGATGCGCGTTGTATCCCCGCTGCATCAGTCGGTGACCGAGGAATCCGAGGAAGAGAAGCACGAGCGCTCCCAGGATCCAGGGAATCGTGGTGACCGTCCCGACCTGGGACAACGAAAGTCCGACCACGGTCCCCAGGTACTGGGGTAGCCAGGTGGTCACGAACCCCTGCACCCAGAAGTTCGAACCTCCGCCGATGACCGCCGCGAGGAAAGTCAAGCTCGCGAATGCCCGCCAGAGCGAGACGGCCGGTTGTTTGTCGACATCATCCGTGGCGATTTCGTGAGCGGACTCGGCATCCGCCTCGGGGGCATCCTTGCCAGCGGAATCCTTCTTCCCGTGGCCCGCGTAGGGTCCGTCGCCGGCCAGGATCAACCAGGCGATCACCCAGACCAGACCGACGATACCGAGGACACCGAACGCCCAGCGCCATCCCCAAGCACCGATGACCCAGGCCAGGGCAGGTGCGGCGAGGACCGGACCGAGGGTCGAGCCCGCAGCGACAAGATTGGAGGGAAGCGCGCGACGTCGGGGTTCGAACCAGGAGTGGGCGGAGGTCAGTGACATCGCGGTGGCCGGGCCCTCGGCGCCGCCGAGAACGATGCGGGTGACCAGAAGAATCGCGGCGCCGCCACCGAGCAGCATGGGGAACTGCATCACGGCCCACACGACGCCCATCGTCAGGATGATCCACCGCACCGAGAACCGCGCTGCGAGAAATCCGGTAACGACCGAGACCACGGCGTAGAGGAAGAAGAACGCACTGCCGATGAAACCGAACTCGACGGCCGAGATTCCCAGGTCCGGGATCGCCTCTGACGCAACGAGTCCGAGTACGGCCTTGTCGGCGAACGCGACGATCTGAAAAAGAACGAGGAGTGCAGTGATCAACCAGGCCTTGCGGTTCATTCTGCCGAAGTCGATCTTCTTCGATGCCTTCGGATCGGAAGGATCGATGATCTTGTCCGGCGCCACGGTCGAAGCCATGAGAGGCCGCCTTTCTTGTGGGCTGGGAATGGGGCTGGAGTGAGCGGCGAGTGCTCCGTTGGTGATCGGAAGCCCAACGGTGTGGAAAACCTATGTCGCCTTGCGTCACTCGGGTAGGAGGGAAACCTTTACTGTCGGTACGTCCTTTTCCTGGGCAGAATGGGGAGGTCAGCGACTGCAGGAGGATGATGTGAACGCGCCCGTGGTTGACGTGTCCATCGAAGATCAGGTGAGGTCGGTCCGGACCGGTTCGACGACGGCGACGGAACTCGTGTCCCGAGCCAGAACGGCAATCGACGCTCAGGAACCCGTACTGCAGGCGTGGGTGCAAATGTCGAGCACTACTGCCGAGGACGTCGCGACGATCGATGCCGACCGCCGAGACCTGCCTTTGCGAGGGATTTCCGTCGGTGTGAAGGACCTGATCGACGTCGCCGGCATGCCGACCCGTGCGGGATCGCCGGTCACATCCGCCGCGGCAGCTGTCGCGGACGCGCCCTGCGTGGAACGATTGCGTTCGCTCGGCGCCGTCGTCCAAGGTAAGACCGTCACGACCGAGTTCGGTTACTTCCGTCCGGGTCCCACACGCAATCCTCATGCACCCGAGCACACGCCCGGAGGATCGTCGAGCGGGTCCGCCGCCGCGGTCGGTGCTGGCACCGTGCCGTTGGCGCTCGGTACCCAGACCGCGGGTTCCCTGACCCGACCGGCGTCCTATTGCGGCACGGCCGGACTGGTTCTCGCCCACGGCAGTACCGAGATGGCAGGAATTGTCGGCCTGAGCGACTCCCTCGATTCCCTGGGGCTGCTCACCCGCACCGTCGCCGATCTGCGTTACGTCCACGATGCGTTCCTCGGCTCAGCCGCCGCTGTTCAGTCCGGTCTTCCGGAATGTGCGTTCGTCTGGGGCGGAAGCTATCTCGGATATCTCGACCCTCCGATGATCGCTCTGCTGGGCCGTCTTCCGTCTGTTCTGGCCGGACTGGGCCTGCATTCGGAAATGCTCGACTGGGACGACCACGTGCAGACTCTCGCCGAGGACCACGCGACGATCATGGCCTTCGAGGCCGCACGCACCCGAGCTCGTGAGTTCGAACGGCAGCGGGACGATCTGAGCCCGCAGATCCGAGATCTGCTGCAGCAGGGACAGACAATCTCGGTCTCCGACCACACGGCTGCGTTGATCCGACGGGATCGCTCGCGGGAGTTGTTGGGCGAGATACTCGACGGATCATCCCTCATCGTCGGTCCTGCCGCGACCGGACCTGCACCGAAGGGATTGTCGGCGACCGGTTCGCCGATCCTCAGCCGCCCGTGGCAGTTGCTGGGCCTACCCGTGGTGATTGTGCCCGGAGCGCGCACCACTGCGGGACTGCCGCTCGGAATACAGCTCGTCGGCCTGCCGGGTAGGGAGGATGACCTGTTCGAGGTCGGGGAGAGACTCGAAGCAATTCTCCGCGAAAGTCCCCCGCTGGACGAGTAATTCGAAGACCATGCCCCTGATGACGACTGGAGAATTCTCGATGCTGAAACCGCGCCCGGTCAATCACCATCGGATGTTCCTCACCTGCTACGAGGACACCTTCAACTACGGATGGCATCACGTCGACCTGTTCGTCCACGACGAGTACGGACGCGAGGTCAACTGGGTGCATTGGACCGTGGATGCGGATGGACCGGAAGCGGCCGACGTATCGATCCGTCGTGAAGAACCCCTGCTCCGCCGCACCACCGACTGGGAGCCGAAGACAAGCGCAGTCGGGGCTCCGTACTGGACTGCCGAAGCAGCGTGGGATGCGGACAGCTGACATGGCCGAGCATGTGACCGGCAACGATGCGCCGGCGTCCGAGGCCACCGTGTACGTCGTCGACGACGATCCAGCGTTGTGCGATTCCGTCGACTGGATTCTGGAGAGCATCGGCATCCGACCGGTCATCTGCCACAGTGCCGATGTCTTCCTCGATGCCTACGACGGCACGCATCCCGCTTGCATCGTGCTCGATGTGCGCATGCCGGGCATGAGCGGCACGAGGTTGCAGGAGCGGATCAACGAGTTCGCGCCGCATGTGGTGATCATCTTCGTCTCGGCGCACGGCGACATCAGGATGTCCGTCTCGACGCTACAGAAGGGCGCCATGGATTTCCTGGAGAAGCCGTACGATCCGCAACGGCTGCTCGACGCGGTTCAGTCCGGCGTCGAGCGCGCTCGGACGCGTTTCGCGGAGCATGCTGCACGCGTAGCGCTGCGGGAGAAACTCCAGGGGCTGACGCCGCGTGAGCGGCAGATCCTGGCCTTGGTCGTCGAAGGCCTGCCGAGCCAGAATATCGCCCGCAAGCTGGGGATGAGCGTGAAGACCGTCGATGTCCATCGGGCTCGGATCAAGAGCAAGACCGACTCCGACAGCATCGGCACCTTCGTTCGGGACCTCCTCCGCTACGGCGTAGAGGTCCCGAACGAAGCCTGACCACGGTCGATCAGTAGTAGTCGAGGACGAGTCGCTGCCCTCTCGTGCGCGACACGCACACTGCCATGACTTCCCCGGATTCCTTCTCGGCACGGGTGAGCACGTTGTCGCGGTGTTCGGGCGAACCCTCCAGGACCTGCATGATGCACGTTCCGCAGATGCCTTCCTGGCAGGAGGTGTCGACGTCGCAACCGTTGTCCTGGAGGACCTCGACGATGCTCTTATCGGCCGGAATCCGATAGGTCTCTCCGTCCAGCTCGACTTCGAATGCGGCGTTCGCCGACGCGTCGGGTTGCTCCGAGGCGTGGAAGTTCTCGATGTGGATGGCGTCGGGGGAGACGTGCTCACGCGCGACGGCAACGACCTTGTCCATGAACCCCGCCGGTCCGCACGTATAGATGTGAGTGTGTGGAGGCAATTCGGCGAATTCGTCCTTCAGGACATGCTCCTGGGCCTCGCGCGTCACTCCGAGATGCTGATGCAGCTTGTCCGGGCAGCGGTCGTTCAGCAGCGGCAGGAATGCCGCTTCGGATTCGGTGCGGGCGAAGTAGTGCAGTTCGAAGCTGATGCCGTGAACGTCCATGTAGCGGGCCATACTCAGCATCGGAGTGATGCCGATGCCGGCGGCGACGAGCACGTGGTGCTGTGCCTCTTCGGCGATGGCGAGCAGGTTCCGAGGTGTGCTGATGCGGAGGGTGTCGCCGACAGAGAGTTCGTGCAGGGCAGCGGATCCACCGCGTGAGTTCGCCTCCTTCTTGACGGCGAAGACGAACGAGTCCGGTGCGTCCGGGGTGCTGCACAGCGAGTACTGACGTGTGATCGCTGTCGGGCCCTCGACGTCGATGTGTGCGCCCGGCAGGTACGGACCCAGCGGTGACCCGTCCGCCTTCACGAGCGTGATCGACTTGACGGTCGGTGTTTCCTGGGTGATGTCGGAGACGATGACGTCGATGAGTGTCATGTCAGGTTCTCCTCGTGTAGCGACGGGTGCGGGCCGATAGGGATGGAACGCTCAGCGCAGGTACAGGCCGCCGTTGATGTCCCAGCAGGCACCGGTGACGAAGAAAGCGTCGTCGGAGATCAACAGCGCGACGGTGTCAGCGACGAACGATGCACTGCCGAGTCGCCCGACCGGAATGCCGGCAACGATGCCGTCGAGTTTGTCGGCCGGAACCGTCTTGCGGACGACCGGCAGATCGTGTGGGCCCGGGGAGATCGCGTTGACCGTCACGCCTCGCGCGGCGAGTTCTCGCGCGAAGATCTTGGTGGCGGTCAGGATCGCGCCCTTCGACGCCGCGTAGTGCCCGCCGGTGGCGGTGCCGCCGTTCTGGCCCGCGAGCGAAGCCATGTTGACGATGCGACCGAATCCCTTGTCGGCCATCGCCGCTCCGAACACCTGACAGCCGAAGAAGACGCTGTTGACGTTCGTGGTGAGCACGTCCGTGAACTCGTCTTCACCGAGTGTCATCAGGTCGGCCGCGCGGGTGACCGCTGCGTTGTTGACGACGATGGTGGGCGTGCCCCACAGGTCTTCACAGACTGCGAGGCCTTCCTCGAAGGCCGCCTTGCGGCCGACGTCCAACTTGATGCCGCGGGCTGTGGACCCGTCGGGGGACAGTTCCGCCGCGAGGGCGTCGACCGCGGCGGTGTCGAGGTCGGCGAGGAGCACCCGCCGGCCGTCGGTATGCAGTTTACGGGCGATGGCGGTGCCCATTCCGCCGGCGGCTCCGGTGACGACCGCGATACGCGGGGCATGAGGATTCATGGTGGCCTCTCAGAGCAGATAACCGGACGCACTGACCGCGTCCTCACTGTCGATCAGACGGACCACCTTGAGCGCGATCTTGTCGTCGCCCTCGTCGTCGAACACGATCGTGTGCGTCAGATCCGCGCCGAGGGTCAAGAACTCGTTGCGTTTGAAGGCATTGACGATCTGCGCCGAGCGGAGGGTGACCGAGGTATCGGTGCGCTCCTGCACGGTGAAGCGGGAGATCACGCGGACGGTGCGTGCTGCGGCGACCGCGGACGGCGAGTAACCCTGGAGCATGCGTTGGACGCGCAGTCGGCGCATCCGTGCATCGTCGTAGACCATGTTGAGCGAGGACGCGAAGTCATCCGTGTCCGGGTCGATGGGGATCACGTAGATGCCATCATCGGTGTACATCTGTTCCCAGGACTTGTAGTCCTTCGCGTCGAGGGCTTCGGCCTCCTTCCACACCAGTTCTATGGCACGCAACACGCGGGGATCGGTCAGGCTCAGGTCAGTCATCGCTCATCAGCTTCTTCCACATTGCGTAGGCCTCGCGCATTCCTGTCTCGTCGGTGACATGTGAAGTGGGCCAACCTTCTTCGGTGAGGTATTCGCGCCCCTCGCCGCGGTTGACGAGGATGGGCATGTCGGGATTGCCACCGGCGCCGATCTGGACCCGGGTCCAACCCTCCGCATCGTCGGGGCTGCCGAAGCCGAACGGGCCCTGGAAGTGCTCGTGAATACGCAGACGCTCCCGGTTGACGGATTCAGGGCCGCCGTCCATGCCGATGGCCATGTGCCAGATCTCGGTCTCGTCGACGGAGATGGGAATCAAGACCCGGAAGAACGACGAGGACATCGCCACATTCGGAAAAGTGTTGAGGTTGAACCCGCAGCCGTGCATCGAGCGCATGTAGCGACGGATCCGCTCCGGACTCTCCCCGGCCTCGGTGAGTTCGTCGACGAGATGCTGGAAGCGCGGCTGGATTTCCTCGGTGCCGTCGTCGATATCGAGGTCGACGTGGGCAGCGGCCATGATCGCGACGCTGTGTCCGTTGCCGAGCGAATGTGTCTCGGCGGCCGGATCGTCCATGAACGACATCATGTCGGCGGTTTCCGCGTCGACGGAGGCCATCCATGACTTGTGCACCATCGGGAAGTGGTAGCCGTCCGTGGTGTTCTCCAGTTGGATCTTCCAGTTGCCTTTGAAGCGGAACTTGTGGACGCCGAGCACCTTGGTCGGCAGTCCGTTGCTCTGCTTGAAGAAACGCTCCATCCAGAGCTTGGCGTCACCGAGGAAATCCTCGAGGGGTTCGGCGTCCTGGTTGAAGGTCGCCCAGATCATGCCCAGGTAGCTCTCGGTGCGCAGCGTCTGGAGGGGGAAGTCCTTCTTGTCGATGACTCCCTCGTAGCCGTCCGGATAGGGGATACCGCGCAATCGACCGTCGAGAGCGTAGGACCAGTTGTGGTACGGGCACGTGAAGCCGTTGGCCTTGCCGCTGCGCTGGTCGCAGACGGTCGCGCCGCGGTGCCGGCAGCGGTTCAGGAGAGTGTTGAAGTTTCCCTTGCGGTCACGAGTGACGATCACCGGCTGATCCCCGACCTGAGTGGTCTTGAACGAACCGGGCTCGGGGATCTCGCTCTCGTGCGCGACCCACACCCACGTGCGGTAGAAGATCTTCTCCATCTCGACACGGAAGATCTCCGGGTCCGTGTAGAGCCGTCCGGCGACCCGATCGGTGCCGACGAGATCCCCGTAATTGTTCTGGATCGAATGTTCGATCGTCGTCATGTGTTTGCTTCCTTCGAACTCGTCACGTGCGGGTATCCGCATCAGTGCAGATGACTCATCGCGTCGATGGGCAGGGGTGCCGCGAACATGCGCTGGGTGCGGAATCGGTGTATGCGGGCCGTGATGTCCGCCGAGCGGGTGATCTCGAAATCGATCTCGAGTCGGGCACACAGCAGTTCGGCCGTGCCGTCCGTGTACAGCGACAGTTGTTGCATGATCCATCGACCGTGAGCAGTGTCGCGCTCGGCCCGGATCCGTTCGCTGCCGAGCAGATGCGTGTTGCGAACGAAATGTTCGGCTGGTGGAAGATATCGAGAGACCAGAGCGACGATGTCCTCGCGCCCGTGAGCGATCCCGAACTTGTCTGTGTACTCCGATCCGATGCCTTCCCAAGTCGCATCGCCGGTGAACAGCGAGCCGATCTGTTCGGGATGCTCCAGGGAACCGGGGACGTCGCACAGGTCCATGTAGCGCATCAGGCATGACCGGGCGGCGTCCTTGACTTCGAGCGCGGAAAGTCGGTCCGACATGTCGGTCACGTCTACACGTCCACGTCGTCCCGAATGGTCAGCTCACGACCCATACGAGCTTCGATCTTGAAATACCTCCACAATGCAAACTCACCGATCATGGTGGTGCGTAACAGGTTGCACGCGTTCTTCACTGTCTCCTGGTCTTTGACGTCCGCGAGGACGTAGCACGTCCACGGCCACCCATCGGACGGTCCGACCATGTGGGCGTCGTCGTCGAAGGTGCCGATGATGTCGACGCCGTCCATGCGCTTGAGATCGGAGAGCATAGTGGAGATGCCGACCCAGACCGGGCCGATCTCCGCCTTGGGGAGATCGAAGAAGTTCTGGTTGTTGCCGATGCAGAACAAGGTGCGCAATGGTTCGGGCACGACAGGTGTCCTTTCGGTCGGGTGAGCCTTGCGGGCTCGCACGGTCGGAGAGGCGATCAGGGGAAGCTGGGGATACCGGAGTCGAGACCGAGCAGAATCGAACCGGCGGCCTCGAACGTGTTGGTCTGCAACATGGCGTGCTGGGCAGGAACGAGCGCATCCTGCAGATATCGCTGGAGAGGATGACTGTCGTAGATCGCGCCGGTGCCGGCGAGATCGAAGGCCGACAGCACCACGGTGCGACCGACATGCGCGGCATGTGTCGCTGCCAAGCGGAGCATCGCCCTGTGTTCGTCGGAGATCGGATCGCCCGCAAGCGCAAGACTCCACACTTCGTCGGTGACCTCGTAGAAGAATGCACGTGCCGACCGCAGATCGGCCTCGGCCCTGGCCAGACCGATCTTGTAGGCGGGACGGTTGCCCTTGGCGGCACCGCCGGTGATGCTGGAGCGCGCTGCACCGACCTCCTGCACGTAGTCGAGGGCACCGCGCGCTGCTCCGAGCGTGACCACCGCGAGCACCTGCGCGGCGTAGGGAAGCATCGGATAGCGGGTGATCGGTTCGTCGACTTTCGGTGCGCCGCCGCGGACGAAGGTCATCTCCTCGGGCACGAAGAGTTGGTCAGCGCGTATCGAGTGGGAGCCGGTGGCTGCCATGCCCGCCACGTCCCAGTTCTCGACGATCTCGACGTCCGCTGGATTCACCAGCGCGGTGAGAGGCATGCCGTTGGTGTCCGGGCCGCCGGCGAGACCGATCCCGAGGATGTCGGCGCCTCGGCAGCCGCTCGCGAACTGCCACAGCCCGCTGCACAGATAGCCACCGTCGACCTTCTCGGCTTCCTGCATGGGGAACAAGCCGCCGGCGTAGGCGATGTCGGGGCCGTCGGCGTAAATCTTCGCCTGGGTCGCGACCGGGAGAGCGGAGAAGTACACCAGCGACGATCCGAAGCTGGCGACCCAGCCCGTGGCCGGATCGATCGCAGAGATCCGTTCGACGAGGTGCATGAAGGACGACGGCGCCATCGGTTCGCCACCGAACTGTGCCGGCGTGGATGCCCGGTACAGTCCGGCCCGTTTGAGCAATGCGATGTAGTCGGGGGGTACGAAGCGTTGCTGGTCGAACTCGTCGCGCCGGTCGCGGAGCACTTCGAGCGCGTGCTCGAACGCGCGATCCCGCGCCGGACCCGCCGGCGCTGCCTCGATCCGTTCGGTCGTGCTGGGGATGGTCATGCCGTCTCCGTTTCGGTACGTGTTCGCGCTGATGAACACGCTATGGACGAGCCGGTTACGGCGGTATCGGGACTTTCTCCCGAGGCCATAAAGTAATTCCCAATGGCGGTGACGACGTTGCGCGTCGGACGATGGACCGTCCTGCTCCCGGAGGTGTTGATCGATGTTCCCTACCCGACGTGACTTCCAGGCGATGGCGGAGCGAACGCAGACCGGCATCCTGATCCACGAGGCTGCGTCGAAGAACATCCTGTGGGCCAATCCCGCTGCGTGCCGGATGTTCGGTTTCACGCTCGAGGAGTTGCGGCCGCTCAAAGCGCACCACATGAGCAGTCAGGAACGTCAGTATCGCCGGGCACTGGGAGTGGCGTGGCTGCAGTCCGCGGTCGTACATGGATCGAGTCGGCGGCAGTGGAAATATCGAACCAAGGACGGAGTGGACTTCCTCACCGACGCCAACGCGTCCCTGGTGCAGTTCCAGGACGGTCCGGTGGTGATGGTCGAGTTCCGCAACATTTCCGAGGAGGTGGAGATCCAGCAGGAACTCAGCTGGGTGTCGCAGTCGTTGCAGCGGATCATGACGCACACCTCGGCCGGCATCCTGGTGCTCGACGACGGCAACTGCATCGACGACATCTCACCACTCGCGGCGCGGTTGTTCGGCTCGACCACCGAACGGTTGATGGGGGCCCACCTCGAGGACCTGGGTCGATGCGATCCGTCGCTGGATTCCGAGCAGGTGGTGTCGAAGCTGGCGTCGGGCACCGGATCGGTGAAGATCCGGCAGAAGATCGAGAGGCCGGACGGCCGCGTCACCTGGCTCGCCGGTGAGCTCGAGGACGTGGTGCACGACGGCATGGTCTCGCGGGTGCTCGTGATCCGGGACGTGACCGACCGCGTCGAGTTGGAGCAGCGCCACGAATACCAGGTAGCGAACCTGCAGTATCTGAGCCGCTACAACGCGATGGGTGACATGGCGATGATCCTGGCCCATGAACTCGGGCAACCGCTGGCGGCGTCGTCGAACTACCTGCGTGGTCTCCAAAGGCGCGTTGCCGGTGGCACTCTCGACCGCGATCAACTCTCCTACGGTCTGGACATGGCGGAGAAGCAGTTGAGCCGTGCTGCGGAAATCGTGGCGTCGGTCAAACGGTATGTGCGGCGCATCGAATCGACGTCGTCGGCCATCGATCTCAACGACGTGATGGAGGAGAGCCTGTATTTCGTTCGGTTGCGCGCGGCTGAACGGGGCGTGCGGGTGGTGGTCGATCGGACCGTCGAGAGCTTGCCTGTGCAGGGGGAGAGCGTGTTGATCGGTCAGGTCATCATCAATCTGTGCTTCAACGCGATCGACGAGATCGTCCTGCCCACAACGGAGACGAAGGAATTGAGGGTCACGACCTGCCGCGATGGGGACTGGGCATGCATCCGGGTGGCCGACGAGGGCCGAGGCATGGAACGAGCCCCGCGAAATCAACTCGTCTCAGGGGCGTTCTCCGCGAAGCAGGACGGCTCCGGGCTCGGCTTGATCGTGTCGGAGCACATCGTCGAGCGTCACGGCGGCGACATCGAGTTCTCTCCGAACGAGCCGCAGGGAACCGAGGTTCGTCTGCGGCTTCCGATCGCCGGTGGCACGCGGTTGGTAGGTGTGTAGCGCCGTTCCTCGATCGCGACAAGCACCGGTTTGCCACGCGTTCTTCAGTCCAGACAGAACTCGTTGCCTTCGATGTCCTGCATGACGATGCAGGACTCGTCGACGCCATCGGCGTGCAGAACCTTCACCTGCGCAGCGCCGAGCGCCACCAGTCGGTCGGACTCCGCTTGTAGAGCAGACAGTCGCTCGTCACCCTCCAAGTCTGTGCCGACGCGCACATCGAGATGCACCCGATTCTTCACAACCTTCTCCTCGGATACCCGCTGGAAGTGCAACCGCGGACCGGCGCCGGTCGGATCGGCGCACACGAACGCGCGGCCCTGCGACTCTGCGGGCAGGCTTGCGTCGTAGTCGGTCCATGGCGCGAACCCGTCGGGTGGCGTGGGCACCTCGTAGCCGAGAACCTCGCACCAGAAATACGCGAGTCGCTCGGGTTCGACGGAATCGAAGGTGACCTGTACCTGCCTGACCGACGCCATGCGGGTCACCCTAGGGAGCAGCATCGGACCGAGCAACCGCATTCTCGGACGCGAAATCGCACTCGGTCGTCGAATCCGAAGGGTGATGGTGAGCCTCGGTTGTCACCATCACGGGTGTGGACACCGGAAACCGACGTACGTCTTTGCAGTCTCAGCGCTCGTTCACCGGGTAGGCGAGGGTCTCGCGAGTCAGATGGAACAAGCCGGGCAGCAAGAGCGCAACAACTACTACCACGACCACCTTGTCCATGGTCGGCAGGAGCATGATCGCCAGACTCGGAGCTCCGACGACCAGCCCGACGACCGCAACATTTCGGCCGGTTTTCAACCGGGTACGCCCCGTGGCCGAGAGCGGGCCCTCGGATCGGCGCACGACACTTCGATGAGCCCGGTACACCACCGAGGCGCCCCATCCGAACGCGGCCGCAGCCACGATCGACACCGCCAGCAGCAGCGCAGTCACTTCGAATCCTCCACGTGTCGTCGGTTGGTAGGGAACCGCCCGCAGGCTACCCACTGCAGTTCGGGTATTCGCGGTTGGACCGTCCGAGGCGCTGACGACACGGCCGGGATCCGTGCGAGCGGATCGACCCATTCCATTACAGGCCCGCAACGGAGCTGCAACAGTCCTTTCCGATACTCGAGAAACGAACAGACACCCTGTTCGCCCGGGAGGATGCTGGATCATCCGAGTTACACGGCTGCACTACATCTCGTTGCGCGATCCTCCACGAGCCCCCGGGGGGGGAGCTCATGAACACCGGCAGCGGCTCGCGTGACGTTCCACCACCTCGGCAGCGTGACGCCGCCGTACGAACCGATCGCCTCAGGGAGACGGAATGTCAGTCGTAGAACCATCGAAGAGTTCGAGGACCCGTAAGCACCATGACGGCGCCGACTTCCACGCTGAGAAGAGCGAATACCTCGAAAAACGTTCACTTCGTAGAGGAACCGCAGGGTGGGTGCTCCTTGCGGGACTCGGTGTCAGTTACGTCATCTCCGGTGACTACGCGGGATGGAACAACGGACTCGCCGAAGGTGGATTCGGCGGCCTGCTGATCGCAGGCGTGGTCATCGCGGGCATGTACTTCGCGATGGTGCTCGGAATGGCGGAATTGTCGTCGGCCCTTCCGGCCGCAGGGGGCGGATACACCTTCGCTCGCCGGGCGCTCGGACCATGGGGTGGATTCGCGACCGGCACGGCCATTCTCATCGAGTACGCTATCGCACCTGCGGCCATCGCGACGTTCATCGGCAGTTATGTCGAATCGTTGAACATCTTCGGGATCACCGACGGATGGTGGATCTACCTCGCTGTCTATGCCATTTTCATCGGCATCCACCTCACCGGTGCGGGCGAAGCGCTCAAGGCGATGTTCGTCATCACCGCCATCGCACTCGTCGGAGTCGTGATCTTCGCAATCTCCGCGGTGGGACTGTTCGAGTCCGACAATCTCACGGACATCACGCCGACCGATGCCGTCGGTGCCTCGGGCTTCCTGCCGTTCGGCTACTTCGGTATCTGGGCCGCAGTTCCGTTCGCGATCTGGTTCTTCCTGGCGATCGAGGGCGTTCCTCTCGCTGCGGAGGAAGCGCGCGAGCCGGAGAAGAACGTGCCCCGCGGCATCATCTCCAGCATGCTGGTGCTCCTGGTGACCGGAGCGACCGTGCTGTTCCTGGCGACCGGTGCGTTGGGTGCCGAGGGATTGTCGACCTCGGGCAACCCCCTCGTCGAGGCGCTGGGCGACGGGACCTCGGCCAAGGTCGTCAACTACATCGGGCTCGCCGGGCTGATCGCCAGCTTCTTCTCCATCATGTACGCGTATTCGCGGCAGACCTTCGCGTTGTCCCGCGCCGGCTACCTGCCGACGAGCCTGTCGGTGACGAATTCGCGCAAGGCCCCCATACTCGCGTTGATCGTGCCCGGCGTGATCGGCTTCGTCCTGTCGCTGACCGGTGAGGGCGCGATGCTCCTCAACATGGCGGTCTTCGGTGCCGCCGTCAGCTACGTGCTCATGATGGTCAGCCACATCGTGCTGCGCGTGCGTGAGCCCGAGATGCCGCGTCCGTACCGCACGCCCGGTGGTGTCGTCACGACATCGTTCGCGTTGGTGATCGCTGCCGCCGCTGTGGTGGCGACCTTCCTCGTCGATCCCGTCGCGGCTCTGTGGACGTTCGCCGCGTTTGCGGCATTCATGGCCTACTTCGGTCTCTACAGCCGTCACCACCTCGTCGCGAACTCCCCGGACGAGGAGTTCGCGGCCCTCGCGAAGGCAGAGGAAGAGCTGGGGTGACGATCTGAAGCCGTCCGCGCGGCCGTGTGCTCACAGCGTGCGGACCGAGGTGGGTTCATAGACCATGACCGAAGCCGTCGGCGCTCCACGGCAGGTCAATCGGCACGGGGGAGTGCGATGGGCCCGCAGTTCGACGTCGACACGCTCCGGGTGTGGTGCACGACCGGCGAGCCGGATCCGCCAGAGATCACCCTCGCGGACACTCTCGGCGACCGTGTAATCACTGCGCCCGGCCGGACCGAAGCGTCGGAGCGTGGCAGCGAGCGCGGCCTGCTGAGGCGGAGACATGTCGGTGTAGCCGCGTAGATGGTGGTGGTGGATCCGGTCGAAGAAGTGTTCTTCGATCGTGAGGACGGACGATGCGGCGTCGAGACCGCCGTAGTAGACACCGTCGGGTACGACGACGACGTTGGCGGCGAACCGGTCTCCGCCTACGTGCGAGCATTCCCACACCTGGTCGGGCCAGCGCTCGGCCAGGGCGCGCGCGACCGGCCGTCCACGCACGGCGCAGCACGGATCGTGGTGACCGTGAGCGCAGACCAGGAGGATGGAGGGGCCGCCGAGGTCGCCGGGAGTCTCGAGGGCGGTGACGATCTGTGTCAGATCCTCCTCGCGATCCCACGTTCCCCATTGCTGACGCACCGTGCCCGAGGTCTCGCGGCGGAGCACCGCCCAATGGTCGTGTCCTCCGCGGCGACGACGGCCCGGGCGCTTGACCAGCAGTATGCGTGCGCGGGCCGCCTGCGCGGCGGAGAACACGGCCGTCTTGGTCGCGGCGTCGAGATCGAGCCCCTCGAACCCGTTCACCGGCCATCTGCCCCGGTATTCGACGAGGACCCAGACGAATCCGCGCGGGGCCGTGCCGGCCATCGGATCACCCCGCAGGCGGGCACTGTCTGCGCAGAAGAAGCGTTCGGCTGAGGCCACAGTGCACCGTCACTGTTCCGCGGGGACGAGGATCCCTGCGCGCAACAGCCGTTCGACCAGGTCGGTCCCGAGAGTTTTCGTCGGGTGGGATCCGCCGTCGAGCAGGCGCGTGACAGACGGCAGTTCCTCGTCCGCCACGGCGACACGGCCGACACGCGTGACCAGGTGTGAACCTTCCAGGCGCGCATACAGTGCGCTGCGGAGTTTCACCGTGGTGTCGGGGCCGAGATAGTGGACGGCGGCGAATTGGGCGAGCGGCCCCAGCGGTGCCGGACGGGCCTGCTCCCGCCGGGCACGACGGAACATGGAGGTGACGTCCGCCTCGGCCAGTGCGGCGATGAGATGCTCACGGACAGAAGCGATCTCGGCTTCCGGGTCATCGATTCCCATGGGCAGCGCGCCGCGCATCTCGGGATCGTCGCCGAGCGTAGCGAGCGCTGCTCGGGTCAGATGCTCGGCAAGTGCATGGCGCGTCCACGTATGGATGCCGACGGTGAGGTGGATGGAGATTTCCCCTCGGGCCTCGGCGGCATGGATCCAACCGCGCGGCAGATAGAGGCAGTCGCCGGGTTCGAGCACCGTGTCGATGCACGCCGGCTCCGCCGCGGCTCGGGCGACAGCGGCGCGGTGATCGGTCCAGGGTTGATTGCGCAGCGGCGCCGGGTGGACGGGCTCGTGGATCACCCACCTCTTGGTTCCCTCGATCTGCACGACGAAGACGTCGTGGACGTCGTAGTGGTGGCGGAACCCTTGGTTCCGAGGTGGTGTGATGTACGCGTTGACCTGGACGGGATGTCCGAGTTCGTCGCTCAGAGCGGTGCCGAACTGCGAGATCGGTTCCCATGTGCGGTGCAGTGCCTGCAGGACGAGGGTGGCGCCGTCGGCGAGGTTGCGCCAGAGCATCGTGTCGTCGAGTTGGTCGGAGATGGTCGCTCCGACCCCGCCGGGGGAGGTGAACGACGAGTCCGGCAGTGTCGTCCCGTCCTTGGCGACGCGAAGGAAGGGCGTGCGGAGTCCTCGGCGCGAGATGAGTTCGTCGACCGCCTCGGCGGAGAACAGGTCGGTGAATGTGCCGGTGCGACGCGTCAGCAGTGGTGCACGTCCCCAGATTTCGGACGCGAACTTCTCCCGACCGATGTCGATCAGGCGTGTTTCCAGGACTCCGGCGTCCGCTTCGACGCCGGAGTCCTGGATGCGATATGAGGAGTCCTCACCCTCAACTGCCTCCGTCGGCTCCGCCATCGGCACCTCCATCAGCCCCGCCGTCGGCTCCACCATCGGCGCCGCCGTCGCCACCGCTGTCGGCACCTCCGTCGGCACCTCCGTCGGCGCCGCCATCGTGAACGCCCGGGACGCCGACTGCACCGCCGTCCGCCGGGCCTTCCTGGCCTTCGTCCTTGTTCGGATCCTGCTGTGGGTCGGTCATGATTCCTCCCGAGGTCAAAAGGCTTGGGAGCAGCGGTGTTACCGGCTCCCGGAGCCTGCAGCGGTGTATTGTTCGGCCGTTGTCAGCTTATCCCGGCGTATCGGCGGCCACGTCGATTCCGGGATCATCGAACCGTTGTCCCAGTCGTTGTACCCCGCGCACTCGCAGGTGCGGCGCTGCGAAGAAGAAAAGTCGAGGCGTTGCTCGTCGATAATCGGGTACAGGAGAGTATGGCTGACGAGAATCCCGACGCGTCCAAGTTCGACCCGCAGAACCCTGATCCCGCGAACACTCCTGGTCTCGAACCCGGAGGCGGGATGGCGCCCGGAGATACTCCGCCCGCCGAGACTGCTGTGGGCGGTCCGCAACACGAACCGCCGCAGCGCCGCAGTGCCGGGGCCCTCATCGCCATCGCGATCGTGGTGATCGTGGTCCTGGTGGTGGCTGTCGGTCTGATCATCCGAGCAGTCGGGCTGTTCTGAGCGCGCGACGAAATGAAGGTGAAGAGGTAACGGAAAAGCGAACTGCCTCGCGGTAGTAGAGAGGGGCGTGGACCGGTCGCACCACGCCACGAAGGCGATATGACGCCGCCGTATCAGTCGCCTCGATGCGACGGCGGGTTCGGCGCAACCCATGTTCCGAGCCAGACCGTCTTCACGTTGGCCAGCATCCGTCTCGACTCGGCTTCGGACGGCCTGAGTGATCGGTCCTTGAAGAAGGCCATGACGATCATGTCGGTCAGGGTCGTGACGAGGCCTTCGTGGTCGTCCGACAGCGGAGTGATCTCCCCGGCGTCGGCGTCCCTACTCATCTGCGCGGCCAGTCGGCCGTTGAGATCGGTGACCAGCGCTGTCCACCGCGCGCTGAGCTTGTCGTCGTAGTTGACCGCCTGCAGGCCGGCGACCATCACGCGGTCGCGCTCGACCCAGGCGCGATAGGACGTGCCGAAGAGCCGGTCGAAATAGTCGGCGTGGGACTCGCCGGCGCTGGATCGTCACAGCCGCACGCGCAGCGGGACTGTCGTCGCCGATCCAGAGTGTCTGGACCGCCGTGAGCGACCTGGACGGGCTCGCGGAATCGTCCCGAGCCGGCCGCATCCAAGGATTCTTCGGACGCTCCGTCGTCCACCCGAAGCAGATCGACATTGTCAACGAGGCCTACACGCCCTCGGCCGAGGAACGAGAGCGCGCGCAGCGCATCGTCGACGACGCGTCCGCGTCCTCGGCAGCGGGGGAGTCCGCGGTTCTCGACGAGAACGGCAGATTCATCGACCCGGCGGTCGTTGCGAATGCTCGCGTCGTACTCGACCGGGCCCAGGCCATCACAGTACGAGGAGCCACATCATGACCGAACAAACCATCGCCGGTCCCGACGCACTGCTGAATGCGGTCGTCGACACCGACGTCGACATCGTCGAGCTGGGACATCCCCACACGACCGGTATGCCTTGCTCACCGAACCACCCCGGATTCCGGATGACGCTCATCCGCCGGCACGGCGACATGGTGCGACCCGACGGCGGATCGGCATCGAACGAGATCATCGTGACCGGCGGACACGTCGGCACCCACGTCGACGCGCTCTCCCACGTCAGCCACGAGGGCAAGCTGCACGGCGGCATCGACGCCGAGGAAGCCCAGCGCGGTGGAAAATTCTCCCAGCTCGGCGCGGAGTCCATTCCCTTCATGCTTCGCCGTGGACTGCTCCTCGATGTCGCACGGGTCCGCGGCGTCGACTCCCTCGACGCGGGGCAGGCGGTCACCGAACAGGACCTGCGCGACGCGGCCGACGCCGCCGGTGTGACACCGCGCCGCGGTGATGTCGTGCTGATCCGTACGGGATGGGCCCGGTACTTCGACGATCCGCAACGCTATCTCGGCCAGCAGGACGGTGTTCCGGGCGCCGATGTCGGTGCGGGCCGGTGGCTCGCGGCCAGCGGCATCGCGGCCGCCGGCGCAGACACGACCGCCTTCGAACACATCCCGGCGGGCAAGGGGCACAGTGTTCTTCCGGTTCACCGAGTGCTGCTGGTGGAGAACGGAATCCACATCATCGAGCACCTCGACCTCGAGGATGCAAGCGCCCGCGGCCTGACCGAATTCACGTTCGTCATGGCACCGCTGCGCATCACCGGCGGCACCGGTTCGCCCGTGCGCCCCGTCGCGGTGGTGGCTTCGTGACCAGCACCGAGACCCGACATGACCTGACCGGAACGGTCGTCGGCCGGCTCGCCGCCCTCGCCGCCGAGATCCGCACCACGGGACTGCCCGCAGAACTGCGCAAGGACGTCGCGCGCCGGGTGCTCGACCTGCTCGGAAACTCCCTCGCGGCGCACGACCAGCCGTCCGCTCGCGCCGTCACGGAGGTGGCACGCAACTGGTCGGGCGCAGCCGCGGCCACCGGCATCGGCACCGGAGAGCGGTTCCCGGCGGCCACCGCCGCGCTCGTCAACGGAACACTCGCCCATTCGATGGATTCCGACGACACCCATCTGCCGTCGGTGCTGCACCCGTCCGCTTCGGTGATCCCGGCGGCGCTCGCCGTCGGTGAAGCAGTGGGAGGCTCCGGTGCAGCCGTTCTCGACGCTGCGGGTGTGGGTATCGAGATCGTGGTCCGCCTGGGAATGGGCGGCTACGACGAGGAACTCGGCAACTCCGAATTCTTCGAACGTGGCCAGCACGCAACTTCCATCTGCGGTGCCGTCGGTTCGGCTGCCGCCGCAGCGGTGCTCTACGGACTCGAGGCCGAAGGCATCGCGGACGCCATGGGCATCGCCGCGAGCTTCGGTGCCGGATTGCTCGAAGCCAACCGCACCGGCGGCACGGTCAAGCGGACGCACTGCGGATGGGCCGCACATTCCGGTGTCACCTCGGCAGAATTCGCTCGCGCCGGGCTCACCGGACCGCCGACCGTGATCGAAGGACGCTTCGGATTCCTGCACGCGTTCTGCGGCGATCGGGCCGACACCGCGAAGGTGCTGGACGGACTGGGCGAGCACTGGGAACTGCCGGGCATCTTCTTCAAGCCCTACCCGTGCAACCACTTCACCCACGCCGGCATCGACGCCGCGCGGGCGCTCGTCCGCGACGGTCTGGACCCGGCCGACATCGTGGAGATCCAACTCGGCGTACCGAAGCCGGTACTGCGCACGATCGCCGAGCCCCCGGCGTCGAAGGCTGCTCCCGAATCCGGTTACCACGCGGCCTTCTCGGGCCCGTTCACCGTCGCACGGGCACTGCTCGGTGGCTCGGGACTCGGTGTGGGGCATGCCGATTTCACCGACGCTGCCGCGAAGGATCCGCGCACACTCGAACTCGCGCGGCTGGTCACGAGTTACAGCGACGACCGCTGCGACGAGATCTACCCCCACCAGTTCCCGGCGGTCCTCCGGGTACGTACCCGGGACGGTTCCTGGCACGAAGCTCGCGTCGACCACAACCGAGGTGGTCCGGCGAACCCGCTCTCCGACGACGAGCTCACGATGAAGTTCGATCTCAACGTCGAAGGACGGTTGTCACCGGAGAGTGCCGCAGAGGTCGCGGGAACCGCGCTCGCACTTCCTGCCGCCGAGTCACTCGATGCCCTGATGGCGACCGTGCGCGGTTGATCCGCGCACTGTGCGGGTCGTGATGGTGTGCCGTCCGGTCGCACGCGAGAAGGCGGGTCTTCTCCGGTAGCTCTGTACCGAAGAAGACCCGCCTTCGTCGCAGCGCCTACGGAGTGCGCATGCGGGCGAGAAACTCTGCGACCATCGTCAGGACTGGGTCGCCGTTCGTAGCTCGCGGCGCAGCAGTTTGCCCGTCGCCGTCTTGGGGATGTCGGAGATGATCTCGACGAAGCGTGGGCACTTGTAGGCCGCCAGTCGCTTCTTCGTGAACGCGATCAGCTCATCGGGCGTGACCGTGGCTCCGGGGCGGAGGCTGACGAAAGCTTTGACAGTCTCCCCTCGGTACTCGTCGGGTACACCCACCACCGCTGCTTCGCGAACGGCGTCGTGTTCGTAGAGCACGTCCTCGACCTCGCGAGGCCAGACCTTGTAGCCACTGGCGTTGATCTGGTCCTTCTTGCGGTCGATGATGTAGAACCAGCCGTCGCTGTCCATGTAGCCGACATCGCCGGTGTGCAGCACGCCGTTCGGGATCGAGTTCGCCGTGGCCTCGGGGTTGTTCCAGTACCCCGCCACCACCTGCGGTCCCGCCGTCACGAGCTCCCCGACCTCGCCCGGGGGAAGATCGTTGCCGTTGTCGTCGACGATCCGCACGACGGTGTCGTAGACCGGCACGCCCACGGAGGTCGCTCCGGTCAGCTCGTCGACCGGAGCCCGCCTGCCGAGCGGCACCCCGTGTGACGGGGAGGTCGTCTCGGTGAGGCCGTAGATGTTGTGGATGTAGTGACCGAACCTCTCCTCGAACGCCGCGATGGTGCTCGGCGGGATCGGCGCGCCACCCGAATAGATCTTGGTCAGGCTCGCCAGGGCCTCCTTGCTCGCGTTCGGAGCGTTCATCAACGCGATGAACACCGTGATCGACCCCACGGTGAACGTGGCGCGTTGCTTCTCGATGGTGTCGATGGTGTCGGCCGCATCCATGCGGTACATCAGCACCAGCGGTGCACCGGTCAGCAGCGACAGGGCGATGTGGCCGACGAGCCCGGTGATGTGGAACAGCGGTGCGACGCCGAGGACGACGTCGTCTGGACCGATGTCGATCCAGTCCCGGTAGGTCTGCGCGTTGAACGCCACGTTGCGGTGGGTGGTCATCGCGCCCTTCGGTGGGCCGGTGGTCCCGGAGGTGTACGTCAGGAAAGCGACCGTGTCGGGGCCGATCTCAGCAGGCGGCACGGTCCGGCCACGGAAGGCCATGAGCATCTCCGTCATGTCCGTGGTGCCCGCGCACTCGATGCGTTCGACACCGCCGAGGGTGCCGCTGTTCGCACTCTGGTACTCGAGTTCCGACGTCGTGATCACGGTGCGCACGGCGGTCGACTCGACGACCTTCGCTGCTACATCGGTGTAGAGGGATTGCAGCGCGACCAGGACCGTGGCACCGGAGTCGCGCAGGATCTCCTCGAGTTCGCGTTCGCGGTACATCGGATTGGCGGACACGGCGATGCCGCCGGCCTTCCACGTTCCGAGTTGGGCGATGACGAACTGGGGCACGTTCTGTGCATAGATCGCGACCCGTTCACCCGGCCGGAACCCTGCGTCGAGGATTCCGGCGGCGAATGCGTCGCTCAGTTCGTCGAGTTCACCTGCGGTGATCCGGCCGTCGAAGTAGCGGATGATGTCGGCGTCCGGATCGCGTTCGACGGTCGCCCGGAACATCGCCAGCGCGTCGTCGAATTCGATCGTGCGTGGTTGCCGCTGCGCAGCGTCGTACTGCGACAACCACACCTTGTCGTCATAGATGGTCATGGTTCGCCTCAGCGGATGACGATGGGATTCACCGGGGCGCCGGTGCCGTTGACGATCTTCAGCGGGGCGGCGGTGTAGAGGAAACTCCAGCGGCCGTCCGCGGCGCAGGCGTCGGCGAGGTCGTCGAGCCAGGCGATCTCCGTCAGCGTGACACCGAGATTGCGCATCAGGGCGCAGTGCAACGGCAGCGCGACGCCGCTCTGCGGGTCGTAGGTCACCTCGTTGGCGATCGTGTCGGTCACCAGGTTCGGAATCTCCTTGTCCTGGAACCACTCGACGAGCTCGGGCGAATAGGTGAGGCCGGGCTCGCAGAATCCGTCGTAGAACTGTTCGGGGTTGTTCAACTCGTACCAGTACTTGAGCCACCCGGTGCGGATGATCAGGATGTCGTGCGGCTCGATGGTCACGCCCTGGGCGGTCGCAGCTTCCTCGAGATCGCGGTGGTCGAACGTTTCACCCTTGTCGAGATAGGGCTTCCCGCGATGGCGGGCCATGTCGATGAGGACGCCGCGGCCGACGATGCCCTTCTCTGCGATCGGGAGGACGGAGGCCTTGTCCATTCCTCCGACGGTGCTGCGGGCGTCGTACCCGTTCCAGAGTTTGCCGTCGTACCAGACGTGTCCGAGTGCGTCGTACTGGGTCGATCCCTGGAGAAAGACCAAGGCGGTGTCGTCGGCGTAGTGCAGGCCGCCCGGGAAGGCCGGAGCCCCGTCGCCGTCCCAGGAACTCTCATCGAGCACGTTCTGCCGCTTGATCCCCTCACGACCCGGCCACAGCGGGTCGCCGGGGCTCTCGGCGCGTCCCATGTGGATCTGGAGCGTGAAGGTCTCGCCCGACTTGACGTGCTGGACGCCGCGCAGAACCTCCGCTGCGTCGAGGTAGTTCAGTGCACCCAGCTCGTCGTCGGGTCCCCACTTGCCCCAATTGCTCGGCGCGTTCTCTCCGAGCAGTTCGCGCATTGCGGGAGCGTCGACCTCGGTCATGTTGTCCTCCATCGGGTAAACAGCGGAAGCGAGCACACGCTCGGTGTCCACTATGGTGCACGTCACACCTGTCGACGTCAACGGTTCGATATTCTCGCGAAAATCCCTGCGAGACAGCCGTGCAAGTGGATACGCTGCCCGGAACGGTCGAGGGCCGGATGGTCAGTGTTCAGCTATTTCAAACACAGGAGTTGTCGGTGAGTGCGGTTTCGGTCGACAGGTCGGCGTCGGTCGGGGCCGGTTTGCGCCAGGTACGGATCGCGCGCGGCATGACGCTGCGAGGCCTGGCCCGGTGCATCGACGTCAGCCCGGCCACCCTGAGCCAGATCGAGAACGACAAGACCGGACTGACCGTCGATCGCTTGAACCGCATCGCCGATGCACTCGGGGTGAGGCCGGCGGAGATCCTCGAAGCCGGTCGGGCGGCGCTCACGGCACCCGCAGAGGAACCGGAAACCCTCGTTGCGACCCGGTCCGACCCACCCGGGCAGGTCGAAGCGTGTCGGCAGTGGCGGGAGTACGAACCGTTGTCGCTGGCACCCGTGCTCCAGGCCGCGCTCGAGGAGATCCTCGCCGTGGGGTATCACGGCACGAGCATGCGCGAGATCTCCAAGCGATGCGGCCTGTCGGTTCCCGGGATATACAACTACTTCACCAGCAAGCAGGACATCCTGATGACGATCTATCAGGCGACGATGGACGATCTGGAGCAGCGCACACGCGGCGCACTCGCCGAAGGGGCCGGCCGGGATCCCGTCACGGTCTTCACGTTGCTGATCGAGAACCTGGCGCTGTACCACACGCACCGCCGCGAACTCGGGTTCATCGGTGCCAGTGAGATGCGTTCTCTCACAACGGAGAACCGGCGGATCATCGCTAACAAGAGGAACTGGCAGCAGGCGGTCGTCGACGAGAAGGTGCTGGCCGCCGTGCGCGCCGGATCGTTCCGGGTCCGAAACCCCGAAGACGCCGCTCGCGCCGTGGTCTCGATGTGTACCGCTCTCCCCACCTGGTGGCGACCGGGCGGGCGGATGAGCCCGGAAGAAGTCGCGAACCTCTACGTGGAGTACGCCCTCGATCTCATGCAGTACCGAGGCACAGACCTCGACCGCGGTCCCTGACCGAACCTCGACCCCATGTCACGACGTCCCCGACCGAACCTTCGAGGGAGAAACCGTATGACCGACGTAGCCAACAGCATGCTCACCGCGCAGACGAACACCGGATCACTGGATCTTCGACCGTCTCCCAGGGCGCTCGAACTCGAACAGGCGCTCGTGGAGTTCATGCACAGCCACGTGTTCCCCGCCGAACACGAATACGAGGCCTACCGGCGCAACGTCGGTCCCGACGACCACACCGTCCCACCCGTCATCGAGACCCTCAAGCAGGAGGCCCGCAAGCGCGGTCTGTGGAATCTGTTCCTCCCCTCCGAATCCGGTATCGGGCAGCTCGACTACGCCGGGCTCGCCGAGATCACCGGCTGGAGCCTGCATCTCGCGCCGGAAGCCACCAACGGGCAGGCTCCCGATACCGGCAACATGGAACTGCTCCACCTGTTCGGCACCGATGACCAGAAGAAGCGGTGGCTCGATCCTCTACTGAACGGGGAGATCCGGTCCGCCTTCTCGATGACCGAGATCGCCGTGGCCAGCTCCGACGCCACCAACATCGAGACCAGGATCGAGCGCGACGGCGACAGCTACATCATCAACGGTCGCAAGTGGTGGACCAGCGGCGCCGCGGATCCTCGCTGCAAGTTGCTGATCGTCATGGGCAAGACCGACCCCGCCGCCGACACCCACCGTCAGCAGTCCATGATCCTGGTGCCGATCGACACTCCGGGTGTCACGATCGTCCGCGACCTGCCGGTGTTCGGACGACACGACCAGCACGGTCACTGCGAAGTCGTCTACGACGACGTCCGCGTGCCCGCCGAGAACCTCCTCGGGGAGGAAGGTGGTGGATTCGCCATGGCGCAGGCACGTCTCGGCCCCGGCCGCATCCACCACTGCATGCGCGCACTCGGTGCCGCCGAACGGGCCCTGGCGCTGATGACCACGCGCGCGCAAGGGCGTGTCGCCTTCGGCAAGACACTGGCCGAGCAGGGTGTCGTGCAGCATCAGATCGCCGAATCGCGCGTCGCGATCGAACAGGCCCGGCTGCTGTGTCGTCTTGCGGCCAAGACCATCGACGAACACGGCAACAAGGCCGCCGCCCCGTACGTGTCCGCCGCGAAGGTCGCAGTGCCGCGCATGACCCTCGAGGTCATCGACCGGGCGATCCAGGTGCACGGCGGAGCGGGTATGAGCGACGACGTTCCCTTGGCCGCGATGTACGGCTGGCACCGCGCCATGCGTATCTACGACGGCCCGGACGAAGTGCACCTGCGCACGATCGCCAAGAACGAACTGCGCAAGTACCCGAAGTGACCGCGTTCCTCATGCGAGGGGTGACTCGACCGAGCGTAGGAAGCGGCGCAACTCGCGGGTGACGTCGTTCGGGGCCTCGACGGTGCTGACGTGACCGGGTCCGGCGAGTACGACAAGTTCCGACCCGGGCACTTCGCGGTGGATGTCCTCACCGAGGGAGACGGGAGCGCGTACATCGCGGTCGGAGTACACCAGGAGCGTCGGAACATCGACCTCGGCCAGGACATACCGCTGGTCGGCGTAGCTGGCGCGCGCCATCGCCCGGAAGCCGTCGGGATGGAACGCGCGGACGCTGTCGAGGAACGGCGCCACGAGTCGACTGTCTGCGGAGTCGGAGAACATCGACGGCGCCATCGTGGCAACGAACTCGTCGGGATGCAGCCGTGATGCCTCCAGCGATCGGGTCAGCCTCTGCTCCGACTCCTCGAGGCCGAGCGATCCGAGCCATCCGGCATACCCGCCCACCAGGGTGAGCGACGAGATGAGCCTGCGGTGCCGGTGGAACACTAGGGCCTCGATCTGGTGACCCCACGTCGAGCGGGCATCACCGACGAAGCCGTGCGCCAGGACTACCGCCGGCCCGGTCCCAGTGCGTTCGAAAGCGATGTCGAGCCCACACACGTCGACGTGCACGGTCCGATCGTAAGCCGGGCACCGTAGGCCGATCACGACCGTGCGTCGGACTTTCCCTCCACTCGACATACTGTCTGCCTATGGCCGCCGGTTTCGATTTCTCCTGGGCTCAATTCCTGTGGATCGTGCTCATCCTCGTGGGCGTGCCGACCCTGATCGGCGTGAGCATGGTGTGGGTTGCCTGGCAGCGGGAGCGTGCCGGTGGCCGGAGACCGTCGAGCGACCACGAGCAGACCGGTGATCGACTCGTGGGTCTCGGCCGGCGCGGCCTGTGGGCGACCGGTGCAACCGCATTCGCACTCGGATTCTTGTCCTGCGCGGGATGGTTGACTTGGTCGGCCGAGTACGACGGCGAGTTCCGAGGTCCCGGCCTGCCCGCACCGAACGAGTTCCCCACCTGGCAGGTGATCGCCTGTGGAGTGACCGTCGTGCTGGCGTGCTTCCTTTCCGCTCGTCGATCCCGCTGGGTGGTGAGCGGCGGACTGGCCGCCGCAATCGGCACGGCGGCAGGGTTCACCACCGCATTCAGCGTGGTTGCCAGTACCGACGACACCGGCCAGGCGGGAGTGGGTGTGATGCTGTCGGAGATCGGATGGGGCATCGGACTGTGCCTGCTGATGCTCGTCAGGGCCGCTCGGATCAGAGGTGCGCGTCGCAGAGTGGTGGGAAGGTCGTAGCTCATCGATGCGGTGGTGGGGAACGATCGGCGTCGAACCGCTTCGCGTGCGCTGTCGAGGTCGCGCCGAGTCCGCGCAATGTCGAGATCCGCGCACCGGCTCCGTCCCAGTAGCAAACGGACGAGACAATATCGAAGGATGGATCCCATGGCACACGTACGACGTTTCGATCATGTCGGCCTGACCGTCTCGGACCTCGACGTCGCGACGGCGTTCTTCGTGGGCCTCGGCTTCGAGGTCGAAGGCACCGGCGCTGTGCAGGGCGACTTTCCCGCGACCGTCTGCGGCCTTCCCGGCACGCACTGCGACATCGTGATGCTCCGACCCCCGGACGGAGGAGCTCGGCTCGAACTCTCGAGGTTCATCGCACCCGACCACCTTCCCGGCTCGCCGACGGCGATGCCCAACGAGCTCGGGATCCGCAATGTGTCCTTCGAGGTCGGCGACCTCCACGCTGCCGTCGAGGCTGTCGCCGAGCGGGGATACGGCCTCGTCGGGGGCATCGGTGAGTACGAGAACAGTGTGCGAATGGCGTACGTACGGGGACCCGACGGGATCATCGTCTCGCTGTTCGAGCAGCTCGTTTGACACTCGTCCCCACCCGCGGAGATCGACACCGAAGGTCTGAGTACATGCGTGCGCAGACTGCTAGGGTGCCGGGGTGCAGATCGCTATCGTCGTCTTCCCGGGTCTGACCGCACTGGATGTCGTCGGACCGTACGAAGTGCTCCGGTATCTCCCCGAGGCGGACGTGCGCTTCGTCTGGCACGAGACCGGACCGGTCGTCACCGACAGCGGGATGCTCGCGCTCGGGGCGACGCACACTTTCGACGAGACGCCGTCCCCGGACATCGTGCTCGTACCCGGATCGGGGACAGCCATCGCCGTCGCCGCCGAGGACGAACTCCTCCGCAAATGGCTGCGCAGCGCACACCGGACCTCGACGTGGACCGTCTCCGTATGCGGCGGGGCGCTGGTTCTCGCCGCGGCGGGACTCCTCGAGGGCAGGCGCGCGGCGTCGCACTGGCAAGCGCTGACGGCGCTGCGCGCCTTCGGTGCCGTGCCGTGCGGTGACGAACGGGTGGTCTTCGACGGCAAAGTCGTCACCTGCGCCGGCGTCTCCGCCGGAATCGACCTGGCACTGTCGCTCGCGGCCCGGATCGCGGGGGAGGAACGCGCGAAGGCGATCCAGCTGATGATCGAGTACGACCCCGCCCCGCCGTTCGACAGCGGTCACACCAGTTCGGCGTCGCGGCATACGAAAGTGCTGGCCAACGCACTTCTCACCCGCGACGCCGTTCGCGTTTCCACTATGACTGCGGCAAGTCATTTGGCGTGGTCGACGGTGATCGACGGAGTGCGCGCTCGCCGATCGCGGACACGCGCTCGATGATCGGCCGGTCGGTTCAGCTCGTCCCGGCCGTTCTCGCTGCATCCAGTTCGGCGCGGAGAGAGGCCGATTCGGTTCTCAGCGTCAGATTCTCCGACTGAAGCGTCTTCGTCTCGTCGCGCAAGGCGATGATCTCCTCGCGCAGTGCCGACAGTTCGGCCCGGAGTTCGTCGCCGCGTGCTCGCGCCGCGGTCTCCGCTGCCTGGGCCGTCGCGGCGGTGATGCGGGATTCCTCGAGTCGGCTCCGTAGCTCGGAGGTGCGGTCGCGCTCGGTGGTGAGCTCGGTGTCGAGGCGCTCGCGGGTTGCGACCTCCCGGTCGAGTGCGGCCTGCAGGCGCGCGATCTCGGCTCGCAGGTCGGTGATCTCGACGGTCGCGCGCTCACGCTGGGTTGCTGCGTCGTCGAGTTCGCGTCGCTGTGCGGTGAGGGACTCGTCCTGCTGGACGATCGTCGCACGCAGGTCGCCGACTACCCGTGTGTGCTCGGCGGTCGCGGCCTCGAACTCGTCCTTCCACCGCTGCAGTGTTGCGGCGTGCTCGTCCTTCAGGCGCGTCAACTCGGCGTGATGCGCCTCGTCGAGTCGGCGCACCTGTTCGGTGTGTGCGGTGCGAGCGTCGGCGAGTTCGGCGTCGACGGCGGCCACTGCCGCGTCGGCGTTGTCGCGGTCCTCGAGTGCCTGGGCGAGCTGTTCGCGTAGCCGGACGATCTTCGCGTCGGCGTCGGCTTTGACCTTCGCGAGTTCGGCGGCGGACCGCGTCATCTGCGCCTCGAGAGCCTCGGCGTCGGTGAGCTTGTCGACCGCGGTGGTGATCCGTTCGGCGATCGCCGAGTACTGCTCGACGCTGTTGGTGGCGAGGGCACGTAGGGCAGTGGTGGCGGCCGTGAGCGCGGAGACCGCATCGTCCGGGCTCTCGACGACCGCCGGGGCCGTGCCGGCGGCTTCTTTCTTGGCGCGTTCGCGTTCGCGATAGGCGCGCACACGGTCGGCTGCCGTGGCGTACTTCCGAGGGCGTCCCACCCGGGGTTTGCTCGCGTCGTCCTCGTCGGTGGTCGCTTCGGGGGTGGGGGAGTGTGCGTCGGTCATGGAGGTCCTCGTCGTGGCGCGTCGAAATCCCGGGTCGCAGGTATCGTACCGCATTCAGTTACGTAATTAAGCAACAGTAATGTAATGAAACGAAACGATATGAAACGCTGTGAACTGGGTAAGAACCGCACGATGGGTCGTTTCGTAACGAAGGTCGCAGTAGAAACAACTCGATCTCATCCGTGATCGAGTGTGCGTACTGATCGTCATAATCCCCACTTATGACGATCATGTGCCGACACGGGTCGAAAACTGTGCACCCCTCCGATCCGGGGATCGGGGAGCCGGCAGAAAAGTGGGACCCTCGGCTCCGGCGCCGGTCGTCAGGTGCGCGGAACGCGAGTCGTCCACTGTGTGCCCGGGCCTGCGGAGGCGATGAAAGGCATTGCAGCGCTGGAATTCTGCGCTCGGTCGAGCGTGCATGTCGAGGAAGGAGGGATAGTCGAACGGGCTCTGCATACGAAGGGTGATCTCAGGTGCAGGACAAAGGGGGTACAGGGATGAGACATGTCGGAATCCTGGGCCACAGCTGGGAAGGTGCCTCGCTGTGCTGGCGCGAGGTGTGTCAGCACAGCACCCGTCTCGGGCATCCGGCACATCCGGACGTCACCATGGACTGCATCTCCTTCGAGCGCTGCATGCCCGCGTGGGAGCGCGGGGACCACGAGGCGGTGCGCGCCGTACTTGCGACCAGCGTCGATCGTCTGGCCAGGGCCGGATGCGACTTCTTCGTGTGTCCGGACAACACCGCCCATCTTGCGCTCGAAGCGCCCGGCGATCCCCTCGCGATTCCCGGGCTGCACCTGATCGACGTTGTCGCCGACGCGTCGCAGCGCGCCGGGCACCGACGCGTCGGCATCCTGGGAACGCGGTTCACCATGCAGGGCCCTCTGTACCCCCGCGAACTGGCGGCACGAGGAATCGAGGCCGTCATCCCGACGGACGACGATCAGGCCCTGGTGCACGCGGCGATCTTCGACGAATTGGTGCACGGCGTCTTCCGGGACGAGACCCGGGCGTCCTTCATGGACCTCATCGGCAGACTCGCGGACTCCGGGTGCGACGCGGTCGCGCTGGTGTGCACCGAGATCCCGCTGCTGGTCTCCCCGGACGACTCGCCGTTACCGGTACTGGACTCGACACGGCTGTCCGGACGAGCGGCCCTCGAGGTGGCACTGGGAACGCGCGACCTGCCGACCTGGCGCGGCGGACAGTTCCGGTGATAACAGGCAGGTAGCCACAGCGGGTCGTAGCATCGACCACATGGTCCTCTTCTACGAGATCGCCCTCGTGATCGCGTCGGTGCTCATCGCGTGGTTCGCGGTATACGTGCTGTATCGCCTCGTCACCGACGAGTCCGCCGACCGGCGCTGACAGGTCGCCGCCCGACCGGCCACATGCGGACATGTCGGCCACACTGCCCCGGCTCAGCGAGCCCGGGGTACGTCGGCTGTCGGCGTCCCGGCTTGTCGAGCACGGGCCGCGGGCCTTC
This sequence comes from Rhodococcus sp. PD04, assembly GCF_035918275.1. Taxonomy (NCBI): domain Bacteria; kingdom Bacillati; phylum Actinomycetota; class Actinomycetes; order Mycobacteriales; family Nocardiaceae; genus Rhodococcus; species Rhodococcus sp. PD04. The sequence continues at coordinate 2,726,041 of NZ_CP142143.1, forward strand.
GGGGTTGCGTGGCCGGGGTGGGGGCGGACGATGACCGACAGTTCGTTCCGCCCCGAGCGCACGTACCGACCGAGCCGGTGGCGGCACCTCGAGAACGCCGTGATGAGCGCTCTCACCCGCGCGGGGTTGGTGCCGCACTCCAATCTGTTGACCACGCGCGGCAGGCGCACCGGGAAGATCCGCCGCAACCCCGTGCTGATCGTCGATCTGCACGGAAAACGTTGGCTCGTGGCCCCGTACGGATCGGTGGGGTGGGTGCACAACGCGCGTGCTGCCGGTGAGGTCGAGCTCAGCAGGCGGCGGGACACGCACCGCTACTCGATCCGTGAGGTGTCGGCGGAGGAGGCCGGGCCGGTCCTGCAGCGGTACGTCGAGTTGGCGTCCGCCACCCGACGGTATTTCGAGGCGAGCAGGAACGACCCGGTGGAGCGGTTCGTCGCGGAGGCCGATCATCATCCGGTCTTCGAACTGCTGCCACCGACGTAGTCGACGGACATCTCTCGTACGAGATTCGGGTAGCGCACTACGCGTGTGCCTGGTGCCGACGGTGAGCACCATGATCCTCGTCGATTCGATTCGAATCGACGACCCTCCACACCACCGAGGCACGGTCATGGTTACGAAATACGAAGTCGTCGCAGGCGACACCCTCTCGAAGCTGGCACAGAGGTTCTACGGTGACGCGACGTTGTACCCCGTCATCGCTGTTCCGAACGGCATCGTCGACCCGGACGACATCACCGTCGGACAGGAACTGCTCATCCCGTACGTCACCGACCGGCACACCGTTGCGCCCGGCGAGACACTGTCGGGATTGGCGCAACACTTCTACGGCGACGGGACCCTGTTCCCGGTGCTCGCGGCGGCCAACCACATCACCGACCCGAACGTCGTCCGGGTCGGCCGCTCACTGCTGGTTCCCGAACTCGGGGACGTGGGGCACCACACCGTGGTCACCGGTGAGACCCTCTCGGGGCTCGCACGTCGCTGGTACGGCGAGGCGCAACTGTATCCGGTGATCTCGTTTCCGAACCACATCACCGACCCCGACCACGTCGAGGTCGGACGGGTGCTGATCCGTCCCGGGCTCAACTACCGGCACACCGTCGTCGCCGGCGATACCCTGCGGGCTCTGGCGGAGGACCACTACGGGAACGCGGAGATGTTCGCCATGATCGCGGCTGCCAACCACATCGCCGATCCGGACAGGATCACCGTCGGGCAGGTGTTGTTCTTCCCGAACCTCACCGACTTCTGAGGAGGGATGCCGTGGGGCCGGTGCGGGTCAGGGGCCGACGGGGTAGTGGCTCCGGACGGCGATGCGGTTCCACGCGTTCATGACGATCGCAAGCCACGTGACGGCGGAAACCTGCTCGTCGCTGAGCGAACCGTTGTCCCACTCGTGCCGACCGGGTTCCATGGGGTGCGTGACCTCTTCCGCCAGGGCGAGCGCGGCCCGCTCCTGGTCGGAGAAGTACTGCGACTCCCACCAGGCCGCGAGGACCGCGAGACGATCGGTGGTCTCGCCCTTCTCCAGGGCGTCCCGCGTGTGCATGCGCAGGCAGAACGCGCACCCGTTGAGCTGCGACGTGCGGATCTTCACCAGTTCGGCGAGCTTCGCATCGAGACCGGCCTGCGCGACGGCCTCCTCGACCTCCTTGTTCAATGCCAGCACGCTCTTGTAGGCGGCCGGGTGCTGCTTACCGAGATTGACGTGCGCCATCGTGGATGTCCTTCCGGCGAGCGACACCGGCCGGAACGACCGGCCGCTCCATTCTGTCAGCCGCATCCGGGCCGGTGGGGGCGGTTCGCACTGCCGGATCAGTGGCCGCGGTCGTACTCGTTCTGCGCGGCGACGATCTCGGGCATCGACTCCTCCACGACGTCGATGAGCGTCAGGAGGGGCGCGGTGATGCGGCGTCCGAGGTCGGTGAGCGAGTACTCGACGTGCGGAGGGATCGTCCCCAGGACGGCTCGGTGGATCAGGCCGTCGCGTTCGAGGGTCTGCAGGGTCTGCGACAGCATGCGTTCGCTCACGCCGTCGACCCGGCGACGCAGTTCCGAGAACCGACGCGTGTCGTCGACGAGGGCCGCCAGCACCAGCACACCCCAACGCCCGGTGATGCTCTGCAGCACCGGACGCGACGGGCACTCGCGCGCGAAGACATCGGCTTCGGGGAGGCGATCGGTGCTCATGAATGCCGAGTATACGGCGGCTATGCGAACGATGGGTACCGACTCGAACGGTTGCACTTACTAAAAGTAAGTGATGAGATGGTGGGGTTCCCGAGCCCGCTCGACCACTTCGAGGAGTCCCATGACCATCGCTGTCACCGGCGCCGCCGGCCACCTCGGCCGCCTGACCATCACCGCCCTCCGCGCCCGCGGAATCGCCGCAGGCGACATCGTCGCCATCGTGCGCGACGCGGCGAAGGCCGCAGACCTGGCCGCCGACGGGGTGCAGGTCCGTGTCGCGGACTACGCCGATGCGGCGGCCCTGCGCGAGGCGCTGGCCGGTGTCGACAAGCTGCTCCTCATCTCCGGCAGCGAAGTGGGACAGCGACTGCCCCAGCACACCAACATCATCGACGCCGCCAAGGCCGGCGGCGTCGCGTTCATCGCCTACACCTCGATCCTGCGCGCGGCCACGAGCCCGCTGATCCTCGCCGGCGAACACAAGGCCACCGAGCAACTGCTCGCCGCCTCCGGCATCGAGCACACCCTCCTGCGCAACGGCTGGTACTGGGAGAACTACGACAACTCGGTCACCGCAGCCGCTGCCACCGGGGCGCTGTTCGGCTCGGCCGGCACAGGCCGCGTCGCCGGAGCGGCCCGCAAGGACTTCGCCGAAGCCGCCGCCGCGGTCGTCACGACCGAGGGACACGCCGGTGCCGTCTACGAACTCGGCGGTCAGCGACTGACCTACGCCGACCTGGCGGAGGTCCTCTCCGGCATCGTCGGCGTACCCGTGACCTACAAGGATCTGCCGAAGGAGGAGTACGCGACGATCCTCGAGAACGCCGGTGTGCCCGCACAGTTCGCGGCAGTGCTCGCCGACTCCGACGCGGGCATCGCCGTCGGCGCGCTCGACACCGACAGTGGAGATCTCGAACGCCTCATCGGACGCCCCGCCACGTCGGCAGCCGAAGCGATCGGTGCCTGACACCCGCTAATCCCGTCGAGTCCGGGCGCGTGATGGCAGGATCGGGACTCGTGAGCTCCGCGAATCTGACCCGTGCCGAAACCGCCGCGCGCGCCCGCGCACTCGACGTGCACTCCTACCGCGTCGAACTAGACCTTCGGGGTGCCGTCGACGCCCGACGCACCGGATTCCCCACGGTCACGACGCTCGAATTCACCGCCTCCACCGACGAGGCCTGGCTCGATTTCATCGGCGATTCCGTCGAGTCGGTGACGATCAACGGCGAACTCGTGCCCGTCGTCTACGACGGCGCGGGAATCACCATCGGTGGTCTGAAGGAGATCAACGTCGTCACCGTCGTCGCGACCGGCCGGTACAGCCGGTCGGGGGAGGGGCTGCATCGCTTCGTCGACCCCGTCGACGGCGAAACCTACCTCTACACCCAGTACGAACCGGCCGATGCCCGACGCGTGTTCGCGTGCTTCGAACAGCCGGATCTCAAGGCGCCGTTCACCTTCGTGGTCACCGCCCCGCGGCGCTGGCAGGTGCTCTCGAACGAGGCCGCCGAGCGCACGGTGCAGCGCGACGACACCCAGACCGTGACGTTCGCGCCGACCCAGCCGATCTCCACCTACATCACCGCGATCGTCGCCGGCCCGTACCACCGGGTCGACGCGTCGTGGAGCCGCGACGAGCTGACGGTGCCGCTGGGGGTGCTGTGCCGCGGCTCGCTCGCCGAGCATCTCGACGCCGACGAGATCGTTGAGGTGACCCGGCAGGGCATGGACTTCTACGCCGAACACTTCGACTATCCGTATCCGTTCGGCAAGTACGACCAGGTGTTCGTGCCCGAATACAACCTCGGCGCCATGGAGAACCCCGGCTGCGTCACCTTCACCGAGGCGTACGTCTTCCGCGGTGCCGCGACCGCCGCCCAGCATCAGGGTCGCGCGAACACGATCCTCCACGAGATGGCCCACATGTGGTTCGGCGATCTGGTGACCATGAAGTGGTGGGACGACCTGTGGCTGAAGGAGTCGTTCGCCGACTTCATGGGTGCCTTCACCAGCGCCGAGGCCACCAAGTTCACCGACGCGTGGGTGGCCTTCGCGAACCGCCGCAAGGCCTGGGCGTATCTGCAGGACCAGCTGCCGACGACGCATCCGATCGTCGCCGACATCGTCGACCTCGAGGCCGCGAAGCTGAACTTCGACGGCATCACCTACGCCAAGGGCGCGAGCGTGCTCAAGCAGCTCGTCGCCTATGTCGGCCGCGACGCCTTCTTCGAAGGTGCCCGCCGGTACTTCCGCAAGCACGCCTTCGGCAACACCACCCTCGACGATCTGCTCGTCGAACTGTCGAGCACCTCCGGCCGCGACCTGTCGTCCTGGGCGCAGGCCTGGCTGCAGACCACCGGCGTGTCCACCCTGCATCTCGACGAGAGCGAGGACGGGTACGAGATCGTCCAGAGCGATCCGCGCCCGCACCGCCTCGCTGTCGGTTGTTACGACCCCGACGACTCCGGCGACCTCGTCCGTGCTCACCGCGTCGAGGTCGACCTCGCCGACGAACGCACCCCCGTCGACCTGCCCGAGGCGGCGCTGGTGTTGCTCAACGACGACGACCTCACCTACGCGAAGATCCGTCTCGACGCGCGGTCGCTCGCCACGGTCGAGTCGTCGCTGGACCGGGTCCGCGAACCGCTCGCGCGCGGCCTGCTGTGGTCGGCGCTGTGGAACGCGACCCGCGACGGGGAACTCGCCGTCGACCGCTATCTGTCGATGGCCGCCCGATTCGCCCCGCACGAGGCGGACGTCGCGCTGCTCACCGCGGTGCTCGCCAACGCCGCCCAGGCCGTCGAACACTATGTGCCCGACTCGGCGCGCACCGATGCGCGGCGTCGCTGGCTCGACGCGGTCTGGGACGGGATGCACGGTGCCGCACCCGGCAGCGACGCCCAGTTGGCGTTCGCCCGCGCCGTCGGTGTCGCGGCGGGCGTCGACGACCGGCACGCAGCCGACCTCCGGTCGATCCTGTGCGGCACCGTCGCACCGCCGGAGGGCCTGCGTCTCGACCCCGACCTGCGGTGGAGTTGGTGGGCGGCGTTGACGACCACCGGCGACGCCGACGAGGCCGACCTCGACGAGGAACTGCGCAACGACGACACCGCCTCGGGACGCACCGCTCATCTGCGCGCGCTCGCCTCTCGTCCTCGCGCGGAGGTCAAGGCGCATGCGTGGGCGACGATCCTCGCCGACCACACCCTCACCAACGACCATCTCGACGCGACCATCGCCGGGTTCCGCGCCGGGGCGCGCCGCGACCTGATCTCCGCCTACGACGCGGACTACTTCGCGGTACTCCACGGGACCTGGACAAGCCGCAGCATCGAGATCGCCCGCCGCATCGTCGTCGGGTTGTTCCCCGCGGCCGACAGCCTCGAACCCGTCGACACCTGGCTCGAGGCCCACACCGACGCCCCGGCCGCGCTGCGGCGGCTGGTGATCGAACAACGCGACCATCTCGCCCGCGACCTGCGTGTCCAGAGGATCAACACGCCGTGACCAGCCCGGATCTGCCCCGTCCCGAGGTGCCCGCGGTACCGGACACGGTCGCCACCGCGATGCGGCGGCTGCGGGAGAAGGCGACCTCGGAGAACACCCGCGCCGCCCAGATCGGCGACTGGACGATCTTCACCCGCTGGTGCGAACGCACCGGGCACAGTCCGATGCCGGCCACCGCCGAGCAACTGAGCTGGTTCCTCACCGAGAAGGCCGCCGAAGTGCGCCCCGACGGACGCTGGGCGTACGCGCCGTCGACGCTGTCGCGGTGGGTGTCGACCATCAACAAGATGCACGCCCTGGCGGGCCTACCGAAACCCGGTGGGCACGAATCGGTCCGGGACCTGCTGCGGGGCATCCGACGCGATCGGGCCACCCCGCCGGCGCGCCGGACCCCGCTGCTCACCGACGACATCCGCACCATCCTCACCGCGATGCGCGCCGAGGCGGCCGACGGCGGGTGGGCCGAACGCGTCGCCGAACGTCGCGACGCGGCGCTGCTGCTCATGGGATTGGCCGGGGCGCTGCGTCGCTCGGAGCTCACCGGTCTCGTCGTCTCCGACGTCGTCCCGCACCGCGCCGACGGGCTCTACGTGACGGTCCGCCGGTCCAAGACCGACCGCAGTGCGCGCGGCCGCACGGTCACCCTGCCGTACGGATCCGATCCGCACACCTGCCCGGTGTGCGCCTATCGACGCTGGCGGGAGGTGCTCGACGCCTGGGACGAATCCGGACGCGAGGCCGTCGTCGACCTGCTCGGTACCGGCACCGCCGACCCGGCCGAGCACTGCTGCCGTGGTCTGGCGGCCGGGCGCACACAGGACGGCGACCGCCCCCTGTTCCGGCCCGTGCACCACAGCGGCACGGTGGGAACGACCGCGCTGTCGGGGCAGTCCGTGCACTCGATGATCCAGCGCCGCGCCCGCCGCGCCGGATTCAGCGACGACCTCGTCGCCACCCTGGGCGGGCACAGCCTGCGGGCCGGGTTCGTCACCCAGGCGGTGCGCGGCGGCGCGACCACGCAGACGATCATGACGCAGACCGGGCACGCGGACGAACGGATGGTCGCGCTGTACAGCCGCCACCACGCCGGTCTCGTCGGCAACGCGGTCACCCAACTCGGCTTGTGAACGGCCCAGGCCGTCGCCCGACGCTCGTAGGCTGAGGCGCGACCGACACACGGACAGGAGATCGCGGTGGCACAGACGAAAACGGACGCTCCGACCGTCGACGAGTTGCTCACCGAACTCGCCGCACTCGACGACCCGAAGATCCGCGCGGTGAACGAGAAACACGGCGACGACCACGGCGTGAACCTCAGCGCCCTGCGCACCGTCGCCAAGCGGGTGAAGACGCAGCACGATCTCGCGCTGCAACTGTGGGCCACCGGCGACACCGCCGCCCGGCTGCTCGCGCTGCTGATCTGCCGCCCCAAGGCGTTCACCGCCGACGAACTCGACACGATGGTCCGGGAGACCGGCACCCCGAAGGTGCACGACTGGTTCGTGAACTACGTCGTGAAGAAGAACCCGCACGCGGAGGAGCTGCGCGGGCGATGGATGAGCGATCCCGATCCGATCGTCGCGAGCGCGGGATGGGCGCTCACCGCCGAGCGCGTCGTCAAGAACGCCGACGGACTCGACCTGCCCGGACTGCTCGACACCATCGACGCGCAGATGCGCGATGCCCCCGAGCGTCTGCAGTGGGCGATGAACACCTGCCTGGCGCAGATCGGCATCGAACACCCCGACCACCGCGCCCGGGCGCTCGACATCGGCGAACGCCTCGAAGTGCTGAAGGACTATCCGACGTCCCCGGGCTGCACGTCACCGTACGCACCGGCCTGGATCGGCGAGATGGTGCGACGGAAGAACGAGGCGACGGCCACCCGCTCGTAGCTCACGCCACGTCGAGTGTGCGGATCTCCTGCTAGATCTCGTTCCACCCGGTGGTCCGTCCCGTCAGCAACCACACCCGGGCGTCGATGTCGTCGCCCATAGGTCCGCGCACCTCACGGACGTCGGTGAAATACGGTTCGAGGTCGGACGGATCGGTACCGGTGAACAGCACATCGGTGCTCGACTCGTCGGGAAGTGGGAAATAGCCGTACGCGCGGTTGGGGCTGTGCGCGGGCGGAAGATCGAAGCGCTCGGAGTAGCCGTCGAGGTAGGCCGCGAGAATGTACGACTCGCCGAACAGCACCGTGCGGCGCTGCTCGTCCGCCGACAGATCCCCGTACGCGCCCGCGGTGCTCGCGGCGATGCGTTCCCCGACATCGCTGTTGGATATCGGCACCGCGACGGACAGCACGAGCGCGGCGAGCACCACACCGAGCGCGAGGCCGGGCCACACCGCGGCACCCCACCGCCGGACGCCGCCTTCGCGCCGGAGCTGGAATCCCACGGTGCCGGCCGCGACGAGCGCACCGTGGAAACCCGCCAGATAGTAGGGCCGGCTCCCGGTGAGCACGAACACCACCAGCACGACCAGGAACGCAACCGCCACGAACCGATACGGCCGAAGCTCCTCGGCGCGCAGCAGACACCACAATCCGTATGCCATCAGCAGCGTGCCCAGCACCCCTGCCCACAGGAGCATCTGCAGCGACGCCCCGAGACGACCGCCGTAGAGCACCTCCATCTCCGCGACCACCACCTCCGACATCGCCCACTGGGGCCGGCCGTGCGCCGCCTGCCAGATCAGTGTCGGCACCGCGAGCAACGCGGCGACCACCGCACCCACCCACAACAGGGAACGACCGAAGATCTGCCGCGGACCGCACACCACGAGACCGATCACCACCCCGGCGCACAGCAGCGCCACCTGGAACTTCGTCTCGGCCGCGATTCCCACGACCAGGCCGGCGAGCAGCAGCAACCGGTCGTCGCGCACCCGCACCCACCGCACCAGCAACCACAGCAGCACGAGCCACTGCACGGGCTCGAGCGCGTACGGCGTGAGCCAGTGCCCGAACAGCGCCGCCGACACCGAGGTGGCCTGCGCAGCCGCGGCGATCCACTGGGCGCGCCCATCACCGCCCAACTCGCGGGCGATCAGCGCGACCACCACGACCGCAGCCACCGTCGCCACGATCGCCGGTAGCCGCAGCGCGACGATCGATCCGGGCGCGACCGCGTCGGCCGTCCACGCGATCAGCGGCGCGACCGGCGGCTGGTCGGCCGATCCCCAATCGAGGTGATTACGGCCGACGGCCAGCATGTACATCTCGTCGAACCAGTAGCCGCGGCCACCGGCCACGGCCGCGACCAGGTGCGCGACCGCCACGAGCGTCGCGATCACCCCCACCGCGCGGCCCGCGAACGGATGGATCACCCGCCGCTGCGGTGCTTCGTGATCGACTGTGCGTTCCTGTGCGGTCCTGGCCCAGGCCATACGCATTCGACTTCCGACGTCGGATCGTTCCGGTCGGTACCGGGAGTGGGTACCTCCCCGAATGGGTACCGTTCCGAGCGAGGGTACGCGGCAGGCCGGGCCCCGCATGCGCATTCGCGGGAAAGCCCTGGCCGGCGCCGGATATCAGCGACGACGAGGAGAACGATGCAGCTCCCCACCACCGACACCGACTTCGACACCCTCGACGCGTGGTGGCGGGCCGCGAACTATCTGTCCGTCGGCCAGATCTATCTCATGGACAATCCGCTGCTTCGCGAACCGCTGCGGCCCGAACACATCAAACCGCGGCTGCTCGGACACTGGGGCACCACACCGGGATTGAACTTCGTCTACGCGCACCTCAACCGCGCCATCACCACCCGCGACCTGGACATGATGTACGTCATGGGTCCCGGTCACGGCGGACCCGGACCGGTGGCCGCGGCGTGGCTCGAAGGCACCTACAGCGAGGTCTACCCGGACATCTCCCGCGACGAGGACGGCATGCGGCGCCTGTTCCGCCAGTTCTCGTTCCCCGGCGGCATTCCCAGCCACGTCGCCCCCGAGACCCCCGGATCGATCCACGAGGGCGGTGAACTCGGCTACTCCCTCTCGCACGCCTACGGCGCCGCCTTCGACAATCCCGATCTGATCGTCGCCGCGGTCGTCGGCGACGGCGAAGCCGAGACGGGGCCGTTGGCCGCGAGCTGGCATTCGACGAAATTCGTCGACCCGCGCCGCGACGGGGCGGTACTGCCGATCCTGCACCTCAACGGCTTCAAGATCGCCAACCCGACGGTGCTCGCCCGCATCGACGAGGACGAACTCATCTCGCTGCTGCGCGGCTACGGGCACGAACCGATCGTCGTCGCCGGTGACGATCCCGCCGACATGCACCGGCGCTTCGCCGCCGCCCTCGACGCGGCGCTCGACCGCATCTCCGAGATCCAGCAGACCGCCCGCAGCACCGGAAACGCGACCCGCCCGGCCTGGCCGATGATCGTGCTGCGCTCCCCGAAGGGCTGGACCGGCCCGGTCGAGGTCGACGACATCCCGGTCGAGGGCACCTGGCGCGCCCACCAGGTGCCGATCGGCGATCCGCGCGGCGACGACGAGCACCGCCGACTCCTCGAGGAGTGGCTGCGCAGCTACCGGCCCGAGGAACTGTTCGACGACGACGGCGTTCCCGTCGCCTCCCTGCGCGATCTCGCGCCCCGCGGCACCCGGCGGATGAGCGCCAACCCGCACGCCAACGGGGGAGCAGTACTGCGCGACCTGATCCTGCCGGACTTCCGCGACTACGCCGTCGACGTACCCGAACCGGCCACCACCACCGGCGAGGCCACCCGCATCCTCGGCGCCTTCCTGCGCGACGTCATGCGGAACAACGCCACGAACTTCCGGGTGTTCGCGCCCGACGAGAACAACTCCAACCGTCTCGACGCGATCCTCGACGCCACCGACCGCACCTGGAACGCGCGCATCGACCCGGGCGACGACCGGGTCGCCCCCGACGGGCGGGTCATGGAGATCCTGTCCGAACACACCTGCCAGGGCTGGCTCGAGGGCTACCTGCTCACCGGCCGGCACGGATTGTTCTCCAGCTACGAGGCTTTCGCGCACCTCGTCGACTCGATGGTCAACCAGCACGCCAAATGGCTGCTCACCACGAACCGGATCCGCTGGCGCCGCCCCGTCCCGTCGCTGAACTACCTGCTCACCTCCCACGTGTGGCGGCAGGACCACAATGGCTTCTCGCACCAGGACCCCGGATTCATCGACCACGTCGTCAACAAGAAACCCGAGGTCGTGCGCGTCTACCTGCCGCCGGACGCCAACACCCTGCTCTCGGTGGCCGACCACTGCCTGCGCACCCGCCAGTACATCAACGTGATCGTCGCCGGAAAGCAACCCGCCGTGCAGTTCCTGGACATCGACGACGCAATGACACACTGCCGCAAGGGTATCGGGATCTGGCAATGGGCCTCGACCGACCGCGACACCGAACCGGATGTGGTGCTCGCCTGCGCCGGCGACATCCCCACGATGGAGACCCTCGCGGCCGTCGACATCCTGCACCGCCGCTTCCCCGACCTGCGGATCCGGGTGGTCAACGTCGTCGACCTCATGCGACTGCAGGACGACCGGGCGCATCCGCACGGGCTGCCGGACGCGCACTTCGACGCGCTGTTCACCACCGACACGCCGGTGGTCTTCGCCTACCACGGCTATCCGTGGCTGATCCACCGTCTCGTCTACCGGCGCACCAACCACGAGAACTTCCACGTCCACGGCTACATCGAGGAGGGCACGACCACCACACCGTTCGACATGTGCGTGCTCAACCGCATCGACCGCTACCACCTCGCGCTCGACGTCCTCGACCGCGTCGATCGGATCCGGCCGATCGCCGGGCATGCCCGCGAGGAACTCGAGAACATCCTCGCCGAACACACCCGCTACGTGCGCGCCCACGGCGAGGACATGCCGGTGATCACCGACTGGCACTGGCAGGGCGTCGGAATCGACTGAGGGTCACACCGATCCGCGGCGGGCCAGTCGCCCGGCGGTGAAGGCGTCGACGTCGACCTCGTCGAGGGAGGTCACCACCAGATCGGCGCCCGCGTCCTCGAGGTCGGCGGCGTCGTCGAACCGGGCGACACCGAGCGCCCACATGCCGCCGGCCTTCGCCGCCCGGATCCCGCTGATCGCGTCCTCGACGACCACGCACGCCTGCGCGGGCACCCCGAGTTCGTCGGCGGCGGTGAGGAACAGTTCCGGGTCGGGTTTGCCGTGGGCGACCGGGCGGCCGGACAGATCCGCGTCGAACCGGTCGAGCAGCGTCTCGCCGGGACGATCGTGGGCGGGGATCGCCCGCAGGAACAGCCCGGCGTTCTTCGACGAGGACGCCGCGGCCACCGCGATCCCCGCCGCCTGCACGGCCGCGACGAAGCGCACCCCGTCGTCGTAGGCGCGGAACCGGCGCTCGTCGATCAACCGCAGCAACCGGGCCTGCTTGCGCTCGGCGTAGTCGACCGCGCGACGCTCGGCGTCGGGCACCGCGAAGTATTCGAGGGCGGCGCGGGCACCGTCCATCCGCGGCCGGCCCGACAGCACCTGCCGGTACACCTCCGCGGTGAACGTGTCCTCCTGCCAGGAGGTCTCGGGCTGCAGGTCGCGCCAGTCACCGGTCATCAACTCCGCCAGCGCCTCCCGCCACGCCGTATCGTGCGGTGAATCGACGAGCACCCCGTCGACGTCGAAGATCACCGCCCGGAACCGCGACTGCGTTTCGGCCACGATGTCCTCCTCGCGGTCAGGCCGGGACGGCGGCGAGCCGGAACTCGTGCGAGTCGCCGGCACCGAGTTCGACGAGTTCGCCGTCGACCGCGACCTGCACCGGCACCCGGAAGCCTTCGGTCTCGGCGCGCACCGACAGCTTGTGGCCGTCGATCCGCACCCGCAGGGGAGTGCCGCGGTACCGCATGGAGAACGACACCCCGTCGAGGTGCGAGACCAGCTTGGGCCGGAAGACGAGCACGTCGCCGTACGCGCGGGCACCGACGTAGTAGCGCTGCAGCAGATCGAGGGTGCCGCCCATGACCCCCATGTGGATGCCTTCCTTGGTGGTGCCGCCCTGCAGGTCGCTGACATCGCTCTCGAGCGCGAGCTTGAACCGCAGCCACGACGATTGCGGGTCGAAGGTGGCGAGCACACCGGCGAACGTCACGTGACTGAGCGTCGACCCGTGCGAGGTGCGCTGGTCGTAGTAGTCGACGGTGCGGCGCACGAGGTCGCGATCGTAGGGATAACCGAGCTGCTCGAACACCTGGCGCAACTCGGCATCGTCGAACAGGAAGAACAACATCACGGTGTCGGCCTGCTTGGCGACCTTGTAGGCATCCGGGTCGCGGCCCTCGGCACGCAGGATGCGGTCCATCCGACCGATGTTGCCGTACTTCGTGCGGTAGTGCTCCCAGTCGAGTTCCTCGAGATCCTCGTAGCCCTCGAACTGGCTGATCACCCCGTCGTGGTAGGGCACGAACATCTTCCGGCTCATCTCCGACCAGGTCCGCAGTTCCTCGTCGGTGACGCGCAACCGGGCCCGCAGGGCCGTCCGCCGGCTCTTCGACAGCACCTCGAAGACGTCCAGGGCGCGCGCGGAGATCCACGCGACCATCACGTTCGTGTATGCGTTGTTGCGCAGCCCGGCCTCGGTGGACCCCGGATACCGTTCGTGGAACTCGTCCGGACCCATCACCCCGTGGATCTCGTAGCGGTCCCGCTCGGGGTTGTAGTGCGCGATCGACGCCCAGAACCGCGCGATCTCGAGCATCATCTCGGCGCCGTAGTCGGCCAGGAAGTCGACGTCGTCGGTGGCCTGGTAGTAGTGCCACACGTTGTAGAAGATCGCGGCGCTGACATGGCGCTGGTTCCGGCTCAGGTCCGGATCCCATTGCCCCGACATCGGGTTGAGATGGACCGTCTGGGTCTCCTCGGTGCCGTCGCTGCCGCTCTGCCAGGGGAACATCGCGCCGCGGTAACCGGCCTCGCTCGCCGCGGCCTGCGCCTCGCCCAATCGGCGGTAGCGGTAGAGGATCAGTCCCTTGGTGATCTCGGGGACCCGCATGTTCAGGAAGGGATAGACGAACAACTCGTCCCAGAACACGTGCCCGCGATAGGCCTCGCCGTTGAGTCCGCGTGCCGGCACGCCGGCGTCGAGGCGCGCGGTGTGCCGGGAACAGACCTGCAGCACATGCGAGACGTGCAGACGCAACAGCAACTGCGCGCGCGGCTCCCGCGGCAGCCGGATGTCGCAGATGTCCCACAACTCGTCCCACGCCGCGACGTGCTCGTCGTACGCCTCGGCGAAATCCGGATAGCGCAACACGTGCCGGCCCGCCGACGCGAGGGGCTCGGTGATCGCATCGTCGCGGGAGGTGAACATCGCCACCATCTTCTCGATGCGCACCGTCGAGCCTTCGGCGATGTCGAAGGAGAGGACCTGCTGGATGTAGTCCTCCATCTGGTACAGATCGCGGTCGACGAGCATCGCCCCGTCCGAGCCCTCCCGGAACACCCGGGTGCGGGCGGCCTGGGCGATGTAGGTGTCGGACTGACGGATCTGCACCTTCAGTGCGATCGTCTCGGGACCGTAGGTGCGCGGCGAGACCGGATCGAGGTGTCGCGCCTCGAGATCGCGGTAGCGGGCCACGGCGCGGTTGGAGACCCGGCCGTCGAGGGCGGTGACGATCTCGACCCGCCCCGACCAGTTCTCCGGGGTCAGCGACCATTCGAGCGCCCCCTGGTTCGGATGCTCCATGCTCACGAACCGTCTGCTGCGCAGCGACGTCTCGCGGCCGTGCCGATCCCGGAACCGCAGTTCGCGGACCACCGTGGCGGTGCGGATGTCGTAGACGTGCCGGTAGTCGAGGATCTCCACGTGCGCCAGGCGGATCGCCTCACCGCCGTCGATGCGCAACTTCAGCACGAGCCAGTTCGGGAGATTGACCAGATCCTCGTTCAGGACCGGGCTGCCGCCCATGATGGTGGTCTCGCGGTTGTAGCAGCGATGCGCGTAGGTCCCCGGATAGTGGACCTCGCCCATGTCCTCCCACTCGGCGGTGCCCCGCGAACAGAAGTAGCCGTTGCCCGTCGACGTCAGGGCCTCGCGCAGGGGTTCGTCGTCGGGGTCGAAACCGTCGTAGTCGAGGGTGAACTCCGGGTCGTACACGCGAACCTCCTGGCGGGTCGTAGGCGACACGAACTATCCGGCGGCGCTGTCACCTGGCGGCGCCGTCATCTGCCCAGGGCCGACAGAAAACGTTCGACGTCGTCGACCGACGCGAGGACGAACTCGGCGTCGGTGCGGCGCCCGGCCATCTCCGGGTCGTCGGGACTGCCGACCAGGATCCCGATGCCACGACCCCGCAACGCCCGGAAGGCATCCTCGTCGGTGATGTCGTCGCCGAGATAGAGCGGCACGACGTCGTCGGAGGCGAGACCGAGGACATCGATCAGGTGCAGGACCGCCTTGCCCTTGTTCCAGTCCACGGCCGGCTTGAGTTCGTAGACCATCTTTCCCGGCACCACGGCGAGTCGGTCGGCGTTCTCCTGCAGCAGGGTCTCGACGATCGCGCCCACCCGGTCGTGGACCTCGGGGGAGGCCTGCCGGTAGTGCACGGCGACCGACGCGCGCTTCGGTTCGATGCCGACGCCGTCGAGACCGTCCAGGCGGGTGCGCAAGGTCTCGGTGGTCTCGGCGATCAGATCGGTGAAGTCGGCGAGGACGTCGTGGGCGATCTGCCCGTCGGTGGGGCTCCAGATGTCGAAACCGTGGCTGCCGGCGACGACGAGATCGTCGACCCCCATGAGCTGTTGGACGACGTCGCGGTCGCGTCCGGTGACGATGCACACCGACACGCGGTCGGCGAGTTCACGGACGGTGCGGCGCATGGAATCCGACCACACCGCGTCCTCGGGGCGAGCGACGATCGGGGTGAGCACACCGTCGTAGTCGAGGAAGACCGCGGGCCGGCGACCGGCGAGACGGTCGGACAGGGCGGCGCCGTCGAGTGCCGACGGTAGGTCCTCCACGGTGCGCGGCGCGGTCATCTGATCGGTACTCCTGTCGTCGCGGCGACCCGTCATGGTTCGCACCGTACACAAAGATCGAAAGGCTCGGCCGAGGATCCGGGGAGGGGGATCGGCCGGATCCGGCGGTCAGCGGACCGGGCGCCGCCAATGCTCGTCCGCGGTGAGCCGGGAGCGGACGTGTTCGGCGGCATCGTCGTTGCGGAACGGGCCCGCCAGCAGGTCGGCGTAGACGTGCGAGGCGGCGGCATGGCGCAGTCCGCCGCGACGGTCCATCCGTTCGAAGACCACCGGTGACCAGGGGATCGCCACCACGACGTCGCCGCCGTGCTCGACCGGGCGCAGACCGAGACTGTCGGCGAAGTCGTCGGGGTCGTCGGCGTAGACCTCGAGCAGAGCCGGAGCCGCGTAGTCGGTGGCGCCGACCCCGGTGAGCGCGTAGGGAATGTCGATGCGTTCGGCCAGTCGCGCGCGGGTCGCGGTGACGCCCTCGGGGGCGGTGAACCGCCGGACCGCGCACACCTTCCGCTCGGCGGCCCAGGCCCGCAGCATCGGTTCCCAGCGCACCTCGACGATCGGGCCGCGCGGGACCCGGCGCACGAGCTCGCGTTCGACGAGCACCTCCACGACGCGGTAGGTCGCGCCGGTGGACGCGCCGGACAGCTTGATCAGTTCCGGGACGGAGATCTCCCCGACGTGATCGGCGAGCGCACGCACCACTCGGTCGGACGGTTCGCCGGTGAGCACCCCCGACGGTCGGCCCGGGCCGCGCCACGGGTCGGCGTCGGCGCCGCGGTCGCGTACCCACACCGCCGGGCGGTTCGCGACGAGCGAGAGGTTGCCGGTCGCGTCGGCGTAGGAGATGCCGTGCCGGTCGAGCTGGCGCCGCACCGGATCGGACAGATAGTGGGCGCACACGAAGCCGCGGTCGGAGTCGGACAGGTCGGCGGCGATGCGCGCGACGTCGCCGGAGAGTACGCCGCGGGAGGCGACCACGGAGAAGGACACGGTGTCGCCGTCGGGGGCGGTGACGAGCATCCGCGTGGGTGCCTCGGGGGAGCGGGGACGGTCGCTCGACAGCGACCAGCCGAGCGGCAGGCACGACTCGAGTCGGGCGGTGGCGCGGCGGTAGATGTCGATGTACCGCTCGGGGCGGGGACCGACGGTGTTCTCGGGGGCGGGAGCCGGTTGTGTCACATCCACCACCGTAGTCACTCTGTGCCTGACGGAAAAGAGAAATAAACGAAATCTCATAGGCCGGAACAACGCCCCTCCCGCACCGCAAACTATGACGGGGCATGCGCTAGTTTCGTGACCATGACCGACATCACCGGGCGCATCGCGTTCGTACAGGCGACCTGGCACCGCAACATCGTCGACCAGGCACGCACAGGCTTCACCGACGAGATCACCCGCCTCGGCGTCTCGCAGGACGCACTGGACTTCTTCGAGGTCCCCGGCGCCTTCGAGATCCCGCTGCACGCGAAGCAGCTGGCGAAGACCGGGCGCTACGACGCGATCGTGGCGGCGGGGCTGGTCGTCGACGGCGGCATCTACCGGCACGACTTCGTCGCCACCGCGGTGATCGACGGCCTCATGCGGGTCCAGCTCGACACCGATGTGCCGGTCTTCTCCGTCGTGCTCACCCCGCACAACTTCCACGAGCACGACGAGCACGTCGAGTACTTCACGCGGCACTTCGTCAAGAAGGGCGCCGAGGCGGCTCGTGCCGTCGACGCCACGGTGCGCTCGCTGCGCGCGCTGCCGACCGGAGACTGAGCCCCGACCGGCAGCGTGCGTGTCGGATCAGCGTGCGCTGCCGGAGGGATCCTTCGCCACCGAATTCTCGCCGGCCCCCACCGGGTTCGGAGCCTCGGTGCGCCGACGGTAGGCAGCCCGTGCGGTCTCGTCGGTGTTCAGTGCGAGCGACTGCAGGCCGAACGCCGCGGAGATGCGGTGACGGGTCGCCTCCGGCACCGCCTTCAGTGCTCCGAGGATCGCTCCCGCCGTGCGCGGCACGTACCGCAGGCCGGGACGGGCTGTCGCGATCACCTGCACGATCGCGGCAGCGACCTCCTCGGGGCCGACCATCGCGAGCTTCTCGATGAGTGCGTTCGGCTTCATACCCGCGATCAGTTCGGTGCGCACGAAGCCCGGGGCGATCGTGGAGACCACGATGTTCGAGCCGGCGAGCTCCTGGCGCAGCACCGATCCGAGGCCGATCACCGCGTGCTTGGTCGCGGAGTACACCGCGAGGCCGGGGGCGCCTTCGATGCCCACGACGGAGCCGAGATTGACGATGTGCCCGTAGCCCTGGTCGGTGAAGCGCGCGGCGGCCAGCTTCGACCCCAGGATCACGCCGCGGACATTGACGTCGATCTGCCGGTCGGTGACCGCGTCGGTCTCCTCGAGGAACGCGCCGGTGGGCATGATGCCGGCGTTGTTGACGAGCACGTCGATCCCGCCGAACTCCATGTTCGCCAGGCTGAGGAACTCGTCGAAGGATCCCCGGTCGGTGACGTCGAGGGGCAGTCCGAGCACCGTGGTGCCGAAGCGCGCACCGATCCGGGCGGCGGTGTCCTGCACGAGATCCTTGTCGATGTCGCCGATGGCCACGCGCGCGCCGGCCGCGACGAGGGCTTCGGCCGTCGCCTGTCCGATGCCGCGTGCTCCGCCGGTGATCACAACCCTCTTGCCGTGCACGTTCGGGCTCATGTCGTGTCGTCCTTTCCTCGCTGGGCTTGTGGGAACGACGCTACGAACGGAGAGCTCCGTGATCCATGCCACTATCGGCAAGTTCTTGTGAATTTCGGCCACGCTGCCGAGGATGGAGCCTCGTGAACCCCTGGACCTCCCGCCGTGCGGCGACGAGCGCGGCCCTGATGGTGGCGTTCGGACGTGAGCGCGGGATCGACGCTGCCACGCTGCTAGCGGGTACCGGGCTGGGGGAGGAGCAGATCACCGATCCGGGCGGGGAGATCACCGACGACCGGGAATTGGCCGTCATCGCGAATCTCGTGGCGGCGCTGGACGACCGGCCCGGGGAGGGGTTCGCCCTCGGCCTGCGGTACCAGGCGGCGGTGCACGGGATCTTCGGTTACGCCCTGATGAGCTGTGCGACGGTGCGCGACGGCATCGAGGTGGGTACCCGATTCTTCGACCTCACCTTTGCCTTCTCGCGCGCCGCCCTGGAATATGCGGGCGACGAGGTCCGCTTCTGCCTCGACGACCGGCACGTGCCGGCACAGCTCCGGGGCTTCCTGCTGGAACGGGACGTCTCGGGGATCCTCGCCCACTGGAGTGCGCTGTGGGGGCAGCCGTCGGAGGTGCGTCGCATCGAGGTGGCCGAATCGCTCGGTGAGCGGGTTGCGCCCGTGTTCCGCGACCGGGGTCTGCGGGTGGAGACGACGGCGTCGACGCATGCGGTGGTGGTGGACGCGCGGGCATTGGATCGGCCCATGCCGACCGCGAGCCCCGAGGCGGCCGCCGTGCTGCTGCGGGAGTGCGCGGATCTGCTGCAGCGCAGACAGAATCACGGCGAGCTCGGTGCCCGCGTGCGTGAGGTGTTGTTGCGCCGGGCCGCCGAGGGCCCCACCCAGGACCAGGTGGCGGCGGAGCTGGGGTCGAGCGTGCGTACCCTCCGGCGGCAGCTGGGGGAGGAGGGGACCTCGTACCGGGCGATCGTGGCCGAGACACTGGGGACGATGGCGGGGGAGCTGCTGGATGCGGGCCTGCCGGTGGAGAGGGCGGCGCACCGTCTGGGCTACGCCGACGCCTCGAGTTTCTCGGTGGCGTTCAAGCGGTGGACCGGCCGCACGCCGGGTGGGCGACGACGGGAGAGACGCTCGGTCTGATGTCACGACGCGACCGCTTCGAGAGCCTCTTGGAATTATTCTGAACAATACGGAAACCCTGGAAAAAACGAACTCATCCTCCTCCCAATGTGGTCACCACTCATCAAGGCATCAGCGATCGACAACATCCACCGCCAAGAAGGCCAGGGATCGGATCAGCCGCTCGATGGCTCCGGACGTCGAGTCATGGCCAGGGGAACGAGCACACCGAGCAGCGCAGCTGGCAGCAGGAACGCGAGAATCGGATCGGCGCCGTACACCGGTGTCAGCAGGAGAGGGGAGAAGGCCGCACCGCCGAAGCGGAAGGCCTGCACCACGGACACCGCGCCACCGCGGTTGCCGCCCGGCCCGCCGAGTACTGCGGCGTTGACCCCGACGAGGATGAACTGCGAAGCGATACCCGCCACGAACCACGCGACGCCGAGCACGACGAGCCACGGGACGGTACCGACGACCACGACCAGCGCTGCGCCGCTCACCGCACCGATGAGCACGATCGCCCGGGCACCGACGCGGTCGATGAGCATCCCGACCGGCCGGGAACTGAGGATGCCGGCGAGACCGAACACGGTGAGTACCACGCCGCGTTCGGACGGGGACAACCCGAAGTCGTCCTCGACCCGGAAGGCGAGGAGGAATCCGAGCCCACCGAGAGCACCCCAACCGAGCAACGCGACCAGCCCGATACGCAGGACACGCGGGGTCAGCGCGTCACGCAGACGGGCCCGGGTGGTACCGGACGGGTCGTCGCGCACCGATTCGGGTAGGCCGGCGAGCGCCAGGAGCAGCGCGGCGCCGGCGAGCACGACGAACGCCCATCGCCAGCTCACCTCGGCGGCGAGACCGCCGATCAGTGGGGCGACGGTCTGACCGGCGGCCTGCATCGCCCCGAACAATCCGAGCGCGCGGCCGAGCCTGTCCTTCGGCGTGATGACGGCCAGCGCCGCGAGCAGCAGTGGTGTGGTGAACGCATTGGCGGCGCCCTGCAGCATGCGGGTGCCGATGAGCACCGAGAAGGTCGGCGCCAGCGCCGCGGCGATCGAGACCGCCGCGTAGACGAGATAGGCGGTGCGCACGGTGCGGACGCGCCCCCACCTCGCACCGAGGGTGCCGGAGAACAGCATTGCGGCCGCGAACACACCGAGATAGGCGGTGACCGTCGTCGCGGCCGTGCCGGTGGACACACCGGTGTCGGCGCCGATCTCCGGCAGCATCGACACGACGACACTGCCGCCGAAGGGCCCGAGGAATCCTCCCGCGTACAGCGCCGTGCGCTGCAGCGGTTCGCGCAGATCCCTCACTTGTTGAAGCCGCCGGGGCCCCGTCGCCGCAGATAGCGTTCGAACTCGGCGGCGAGGGCGTCGCCGTCGATCTTGGCGATGACCTCGGAGATGTCCTCCTCGGCCTCGGCGTCGCCGCGCTCCTCGAGGGTGCGCACGTACTCGGCGATCTCCTCGTCGTCCTCGATCATGTCGGTGACGGTCTGTTCCCACTCCTCGGCGAGGAGGGGGAGTTCGCCGAGGGGTACCTCGAGGTCGAGGACGTCCTCGACCCGGCGCAGCAGCGCGACGGTGGCCTTGGGGTTCGGTGGGTTCGACACGTAGTGGGGGATCGCCGCCCAGAACGACACCGCGGGGATGCCCGCGCGCACGAAGGCGTCCTGCAGCACACCGGTGATGCCGGTGGGTCCTTCGTAGCGGGAGGTCTGCAGCTTGAACCGTTCGGCAGCCTCGGAGCTGTAGGCGGTGCCGGTCACCGGGACCGGGCGGGTGTGCGGGGTGTCGGCGAGCAGCGCGCCGAGGAGGACGACGGTGTGGACCTCGAACTCGTCGACGAGTTCGATGATGGCGTCGCAGAAGCTGCGCCAGCGCATGCTCGGCTCGATGCCGTGCAGCAGGACGACGTCGCGGTCGCTACCGGGCGGGGAGCACAGCGACAGTCTGGTGGTGGGCCAGTCGATCTCGCGGGTGACGCCGTCCACGAGTCGGACCTGTGGCCGGTTGACCTGGTAGTCGTAGTACTCCTCGGAGTCCAGCTCGGCGAAGGGCTCGGCGTCCCAGATCAGCTCGAGGTGCTCGACGGCGCCGCTGGCGGCGTCGCCGGCGTCGTTCCACCCCTCGAAGGCGGCGACGAGCACCGGATCTCGCAGGACGGGGACGTCCTGGTCCGGGGTCTCGGGATACTCGGGTGTACTCACTCGTCCAGCCTACGACCCGGGCCGATCCGGGCGCCCACTAGTCTGAAGGGCATGTCCACCCCACTTCATTCTGTCCTGCTCGATGCGCTGACCCAGCGCGTTGTCATCGGAGACGGGGCGATGGGCACCATGTTGCAGGCCGCGGATCTGTCGCTCGACGACTTCCGCGGTTTGGAGGGGTGCAACGAGATCCTCAACGAATCTCGTCCCGATGTGATCCGGGGGATCCACCGGGCGTACTTCGAGGCCGGCGCCGACGTCGTCTCGACGAACACCTTCGGCTGCAACCTGCCCAACCTCGCCGACTACGACATCGCCGACCGCATCCGTGAGCTGTCCGAGCTCGGTACCCGCCTCGCCCGCGAGGTCGCCGACGAGATGGGTCCCGGCGCCGACGGCATGGCCCGCATGGTGATCGGGTCGATGGGTCCGGGCACGAAGCTGCCCACCCTCGGGCACGCGCCGTTCGCTGCGCTGCGCGACGCCTACGGTGAGGCGGCGCTGGGCATGCTCGACGGGGGCGCCGACGCGATCCTCGTGGAGACCTGCCAGGACCTGCTACAGGCGAAGGCCGCGATCATCGGCAGCAAGCGGGCGATGGAGCAGGCCGGTCGCCGGATCCCGATCGTCACCCACGTGACGGTGGAGACCACCGGCACGATGCTGCTCGGCTCCGAGATCGGTGCCGCGCTGACCGCCCTCGAACCGCTCGGCATCGACCTGATCGGGTTGAACTGCGCGACCGGTCCGGCGGAGATGAGCGAGCACCTGCGGTACCTGTCGCAGCACGCCACGATCCCGGTGTCGGTGATGCCGAACGCCGGTCTGCCGGTGCTGGGCGCGAACGGCGCCGAGTACCCGCTGCAGCCGGAGGAACTCGCCGAGGCGCTGGCCGGCTTCGTCTCCGACTATGGACTGACTTTCGTCGGTGGCTGCTGCGGCACCACCCCCGAGCACATCCGGCAGGTCGCCGAGGCGGTGCGCGGGCTGCAGCCGGCGCCGCGCGCCGCGCATCCGGAGCCGGGTGTGTCGTCGCTGTACACCTCGGTGCCGTTCGAGCAGGACGCGTCGATCCTGATGATCGGTGAGCGCACCAACACGAACGGGTCCAAGGCGTTCCGCGAGGCGATGCTGGCCGCGGATTGGCAGAAGTGCCTGGACATCGCGAAGGATCAGATCCGCGACGGCGCACACATGCTGGACCTGAACGTCGACTATGTCGGGCGTGACGGGGCGGCGGACATGGCGGAGTTGGCGTCGCGGTTCGCGACGTCGTCGACGTTGCCGATCATGATCGACTCGACGGAGCCGGATGTGATCAAGGCGGGCCTCGAGCATCTCGGTGGCCGTTGCGCGGTGAACTCGGTGAACTACGAGGACGGTGACGGCCCGGGTTCGCGGTTCGAGCGGATCATGGAGCACGTCGTCGAGCACGGCGCGGCGGTGGTCGCGCTGACCATCGACGAGGAGGGCCAGGCCCGCACCGCCGAGCACAAGGTGCGCATCGCCGAGCGGCTGATCACCGATCTGACCGGCAAGTGGGGGCTGTCGCCGCAGGACATCATCGTCGATGCGTTGACCTTCCCGATCTCCACGGGCCAGGAGGAGGTGCGGCGCGATGCGATCGAGACGATCGAGGCGATCCGCCGCATCCACGAGGCGCACCCGGAGGTGCACTTCACCCTCGGTATCTCGAATGTGTCGTTCGGTCTGAATCCGGCGGCGCGGCAGGTGCTGAACTCGGTGTTCCTGCACGAGTGCACCGAGGCGGGGCTGGACACGGCGATCGTGCACGCGTCGAAGATCCTGCCGATGGCGCGGATCCCGGAGGAGCAGCGGCAGGTCGCGCTGGATCTGGTGTACGACCGGCGCCGCGAGGGGTACGACCCGCTGCAGAAGCTGATGGAGCTGTTCGAGGGTGTGTCGGCGGCGTCGGCACGCGAGTCGCGCGCGCAGGAACTGGCCGCGTTGCCGCTGTTCGAGCGGCTCGAGCGGCGCATCGTCGACGGGGAGCGCAACGGTCTCGAGGACGATCTGACCGAGGCGATGAAGACCACGCCGCCGCTGGCGATCATCAACGACACGCTGCTGTCGGGCATGAAGACGGTCGGTGAGCTGTTCGGGTCGGGACAGATGCAGTTGCCGTTCGTGCTGCAGTCCGCCGAGGTGATGAAGACCGCGGTGGCGTTCCTGGAGCCGCACATGGAGTCGACCGGCGACGAGGGCAAGGGCCGGATCGTGCTGGCGACGGTCAAGGGCGATGTGCACGACATCGGCAAGAATCTCGTGGACATCATCCTGTCGAACAACGGCTACGAGGTGGTCAACCTCGGTATCAAGCAGCCGATCGCGACGATCCTCGACGCGGCGGTGGACAAGCGCGCCGATGTGATCGGCATGTCGGGTCTGCTGGTGAAGTCGACCGTGGTGATGAAGGAGAACCTCGAGGAGCTCAACGCTCGCGGGGTCGCCGAGCAGTTCCCGGTGTTGCTCGGTGGTGCGGCGCTGACCCGCAGCTACGTCGAGAACGATCTGGCGGAGGTCTACGAGGGCAAGGTCTCCTACGCACGCGATGCGTTCGAGGGTCTGTCGTTGATGGACCGGGTCATGGCGGAGAAGCGTGGTGAGGGTCCGGCGCCGGACAGCCCGGAGGCGATCGAGGCTGCCCGCAAGGCCGCCGAGCGCAAGGAGCGGCACGAGCGCAGCAAGCGGATCGCGGAGAAGCGCAAGGCCGCGGAGACGCCGGTGGAGATCCCCGAGCGCAGTGATGTCGCGAAGGATCTGCCGGTGCCGACGCCGCCGTTCTGGGGCACCCGGGTGATCAAGGGCATCCCGCTGGCCGACTATGCGGCGCTGATCGACGAGCGTGCGCTGTTCCTGGGGCAGTGGGGGTTGCGTGGGCAGCGCGGCGGCGACGGCCCGACCTACGAGGAACTCGTGGAGACCGAGGGCCGGCCACGGTTGCGGTACTGGCTGGACCGGTTGGCTACCGAGGGCATCCTGCAGCACGCGGCGGTGGTGTACGGCTACTTCCCGGCGGTATCCGAGGGTGACGACGTGGTGGTGCTGACCGAGCCGCGTCCGGATGCGCCCGAGCGCTACCGGTTCACCTTCCCGCGGCAGCAGCGTTCGCGGTTCCTGTGCATCGCCGATTTCGTGCGGTCGCGGGAGGATGCGATCGCGTCGGGTCAGGTGGATGTGTGGCCGTTCCAGCTGGTGACGATGGGGCAGCCGATCGCGGACTTCGCGAACGAGCTGTTCGCGTCGAATTCGTACCGCGACTATCTCGAAGTGCACGGCATCGGTGTGCAGCTGACCGAGGCGCTGGCCGAGTACTGGCATCGGCGGGTGCGGCAGGAGCTGGCGTTCGCCGAGGGCGGCACGGCGGCGGACGAGGATCCGGAGGAGGTCGCGGAGTACTTCAAGCTCGCCTATCGCGGCGCCCGGTTCGCGTTCGGTTACGGCGCGTGCCCGAATCTCGAGGACCGCATCAAGCTGGTCGAGTTGCTCGAACCCGAGCGGATCGGGGTGGAGTTGTCCGAGGAGTTGCAGTTGCATCCCGAGCAGTCCACCGATGCGTTCGTGCTGCACCACCCGGAGGCGAAGTACTTCAATGTCTGATCGGGTGGAGGCGCCGCTCGCGGTGCAGACCGGTGCGCTGCGGGCGGTGCTGTGGGACATGGACGGCACCCTGCTCGAATCGGAACGCTTGTGGGACATCGGGATGCACGAGTTGTCGTTGCATCTCGGTGGGCCGATGAGCGACGAGACCCGCATCTCCACGATCGGTGGGCCGATGGATCTGGCGGTGCTGCGTACCTTCGCCGGGCTGGGTCTGGAACCGACCCCGGACGAGGCGGCGGCTGCGGCGGCGTGGTTGACCGGCTACATGGGCCGGTTGTTCGCCGACGGACTCACGTGGCGGCCCGGCGCGCAGGCTGCGCTGCGCACCGTCCGTGAGGCCGGGTTGGGGTCGGTGCTGGTGACCAATACCGAGCGGGCGTTGTGCGAGGTGGCCCTCGAGACCTTGGGCCGCGAGCATTTCGATCATTCGGTGTGCGGCGACGAGGTGCCGGCCGGCAAGCCGGATCCGGCGCCCTACCGTCGGGCGGCGGAGTTGCTCGGGCTGGATCCGGCGCAGTGCCTGGCGGTGGAGGATTCCCCGACCGGGGCGGCCGCGGCGGATGCGGCCGGGTGCACGGTGCTGGTGGTGCCGTCGCTGGTGGAGGTGCCCGGCTCGGAGCGGCGGGTGTTCCGGTCCACCCTCGAGGGGTTGAGCGCCGAGGATCTGCACGAGCTGCACGGGGCGGGGGTGTCCTGAGGTGGCGGTCCCGAAGATCGTGTTGTTCTACAAGTTCGTCCCGCTGCCCGACCCGGAGGCGATCCGGTTGTGGCAGCACACCCTCGCGTCGTCGCTGGGGTTGACCGGGCGGATCCTGATCTCGGAGCACGGCATCAACGGCACCGTCGGCGGCGACATCGCCGATGTGAAGAAGTACGTGCGCGGGTTGCGCAGTTATGCGGCGTTCAAGGACACCGACATCAAGTGGTCCGACGGTACCGGTGACGACTTCCCGCGGTTGTCGGTGAAGGTGCGCCCGGAGATCGTGACCTTCGGGGTGCCCGACGAGGTGAAGGTCGACGAGCACGGCATCGTCGACGGCGGCACCCATCTGTCGCCGCACGGCGTGCACGAGCTGGTCGCCGAGCGCGGCGACGAGGTGGTGTTCTTCGACGGCCGCAACCGGTTCGAGGCGCAGATCGGCCGGTTCCGGGACGCGATCGTGCCGGATGTCGCCACGACCCGCGATTTCGTCGCCGAGCTCGACAGCGGACGCTACGACCATCTCAAGGGCCGTCCGGTGGTCACCTACTGCACCGGTGGGGTGCGCTGTGAGGTGCTGTCGGCGCTGATGCGCAACCGCGGGTTCGAGGAGGTCTACCAGCTCGACGGTGGCATCGTCCGCTACGGCGAGACCTTCGGCGACGAGGGTCTGTGGGAGGGGTCGCTGTACGTCTTCGACGGGCGGATGAACGTCGAGTTCAGCGACGCCGCGACGGTGATCGGCCGCTGCACCCTGTGCGGGTCTCACACCTCGCGGTATCGGAACCATCCGGACATCCACGGCCGGGAGCTGACTCTGGTGTGTGAGGGCTGCGTCCCGGACCCCGTGGAGGCGTAGACCGGTGCGTGCTGCACCGCTGCCGGTGCGCGACGGGCTCGGTCCCGATCGGGTCCGGATGCCCGCCGACGTCGACGCGGCCACGATCGTCGAGTTCCTGCAGGCCGGCCATCCCGAGGAGGACTGGGCGGCGCACATGGCCGCGGGCGAGCTGGTCGACGAGCACGGCCGCCGCATCGACGCGCGCACGCCGTATCAGCCGACGCGGTTCGTGTACTTCTACCGCGATCCGGCGCCGGAGGTGCCGGTGCCGTTCCCGGTGCACGTGCTGCACCGGGAGGACGGTCTCGTCGTCGTCGACAAGCCGCATTTCCTGGCGACGATCCCGCGCGGCGCGCACATCCGCGAGTCGGTGGTGGTGCGGTTGCGGCGCGAGCTGGAGTTACCGCATCTGGTGCCGGTGCACCGGCTCGACCGGATGACCGCCGGGGTGCTGCTGTGCACGTCGGATCCGGCGTGGCGGCGGCCCTATCAGGAGCTGTTCGAACGGCAGCGGGTGCGCAAGGTGTATGAGGCCGTCGCCGGCTACCGCCCGGACTTGTCGTTCCCGCAGGTGGTGCGCACCCGGATCGTCAAGCGGCACGGGGAGCTGACGGCCGAGCAGTTCGCCGACGAGCCGAATTCGGAGACGCGCATCGAGTTGGTCGAGCGGCGGGGGGAGCTGGCCCGCTACCGGTTGTTCCCGCGTACCGGTCGTACCCATCAGTTGCGGCTGCATCTGGCGTGGTTGGGGGTGCCGATCGTGGGGGACAACTTCTATCCGCGGTTCCGGCGGCGCTGCGCGGACGATTTCACCGATCCGTTGCGGTTGCTGGCGCGGTCGCTGGAGTTCACCGATCCGATCAGTGGGGTGGCGCAGCGGTTCGTCAGCGGGCGCGAACTCGAGTTCTGAGCGGGTGTCGGTGCCTTCTGGGCGTGTGTCGGTGTCCTGGCTGCGGGGCCGGTGGCGCGGCATGAAACAATCGACTCCTGTGAAGACCTTCGATTCCCTGTTCGCCGAGCTGTCCGAACGCGCCGCGACCCGCCCCGAGGGCTCCGGCACCGTCGCCGCCCTGGACGCCGGCGTGCATTTCCAGGGCAAGAAGGTACTCGAAGAGGCCGGTGAGGTGTGGATCGCCGCCGAGTACCAGTCCGACGAGGAACTGTCCGAGGAGATTTCGCAGCTGCTGTACTGGGTGCAGGTGCTGATGGTGGGGCGGGGTCTGAAGCTCGAGGACGTCTACAAGCATCTGTGACGGCCGGTGGCCCGCTCGCCGGTGCCGCCGTCCGTGCCCTGTAGATCCCGATCCTCGCTTCTGCTCGTCGTTCGAAAGGACCCAATTCCGTCATGCTGCGCGTCGCAGTCCCCAACAAAGGTTCGCTGTCCGAGTCCGCCGCCGAGATCCTGCAGGAGGCCGGCTACCGTCGGCGCACCGACTCGCGGGATCTGACGGTCATCGACCCGGTCAACGAGGTCGAGTTCTTCTTCCTGCGGCCGAAGGACATCGCGATCTACGTCGGGTCCGGCGAGCTGGATCTGGGGATCACCGGCCGCGACCTGGCGATGGATTCGGGGGCTCCGGTCACCGAGCGCTTGTCGCTGGGCTTCGGGTCGTCGCGCTTCCGGTACGCCGCGCCGAAGGGCCGCGACTGGTCGGTCGAGGATCTGCGGGGCCTGCGCATCGCCACCTCGTACGCGAATCTGGTGCGTCGTGATCTCGCCGCCCGCGGCATCGAGGCCGAGGTGATCCGGCTCGACGGTGCGGTGGAGATCTCCATCCAGCTCGGCGTCGCCGACGCGATCGCCGATGTGGTCGGCTCGGGCCGGACGTTGCGGCAGCACGATCTCGTCGCCTTCGGGGAGTCGCTGTGCGATTCGGAGGGTGTGCTCATCGAGCGGGAGGGTTCGGATCACTCGGATCGGGCCCGGAACCAGCTGATCGCCCGTCTCGAGGGTGTGGTCTTCGCGCAGCAGTACGTGATGATCGATTACGACTGCCCGAAGCACCTGCTCGAGCAGGCCGTCGAGGTCACGCCCGGTCTCGAGTCGCCGACGATCTCGCCGCTGGCGAACGAGAACTCGGTGGCGGTGCGGGCGATGGTGCCGCGCAAGGGCCACAACGCGGTGATGGACCGGCTCGCCGAGATCGGTGCCCGCGCGATCCTCGCGTCGAACATCCGCTCGTGCCGGGCGATGCGCGCCCCCGAATAGACGCGCACCTTCCCGTCGTCTTCCGGTGCGGCCCCGCTGATCAGCGGGGCCGCACCTGTACGTTCTGGGCGATGCGGCCGAGCGCGCCGGTCTCGTCGTAGAGCAGACCGGCGGTCATTCCGATCCCGTCGGGTCCGACGGACATCTCGGCGGCGATCCCCACCCAGTCCTGTTCACCGAACTCGGGGGCGCGGAACAGGTGCACGGTCAGTTCGGTGTTGAGGAAGGTGTACTCGCGGGCGTCGAGTTTGGATCCGACACCGTTCGCGACGTCGGCGACGCTCATCAACCGGTCGAGGCCGCTGGGGGTTTCGCCTTCGACGAGGGCGATCTCGCTGCGCACCCACGCCGACGACAGGCCGGGCACGCCGAAGGGGACGATGATGCGCCAGTCGACGGTGTCGATGTAGCCGCCCTTCCAGGAGGCGTGCGGGGCGGCGGCTTCGAAGTTGCCGGGGGCGGGCATCGGGGTCTCCGAGGTGCGCGCGACCTGCGGCAGGTCGATGGTTTCGAGGCGCCAGCCGGTGCCGCGCGCGACCGCGCGGTGGGTGCCGTCGGGGGCGGTGGCCCACAGTTCGGCGACGACGAGTTCGATGCGGCGGCCGGGTCGTTCGATGTGGGTGCGCACCTCGAGGTCGGTGAGCGGGACGGGGCCGAGCAGTTCGACGGTCAGTCGGCTCAGGCGGCTGTCGGGGCGCGGCCGGTGCCGTTCGATGGCGCGGGCGAGCAGCGCCGAGGGCGGGGCGCCGTGCTGCAGGTGCGGTCCCCAGGTGCTGACGGTGCGGTCGGTGGGGCGGAACACCGCGATCTCGACGTCCTCGACCGGACCGGTGGGGGTGGCCTGCCGGGGGACCGGCACATAGTAGGCGGCGTCGCTCACTCGGGATTCTCCTGCTGCTCGATACGGTGGGGCGCACCCGACGTCGACTGAATCGACGGTGTCGGCTGGATCGACTGCGTCGCAACGCCGTCGAGGGGATACGGCGGTGGGGTACCGCCGAACGCCGGGCACAATGCCCGATGATCGCACCACCGGCAGCCGGGGCCGGGACGGGGGCGGAAGTCGCCGCTTCTGCGCAACTGCCGGATCGTCGCCCACATCGCCCGCACGATCCGTTCGAAGCGGCGCAGTTCCTCGGGGTCGGGGCGGTAGGGCAGCACCTGACCGTCGCCGAGATACAGCAGCCGCAGCGAGGCCGGGACGATGCCGCGCTGCCGCCACAGGATCAGCGCGTAGAACTTCAGCTGGAACAGCGCCGCCCGCTCGCCGCGCAGCGAGGGGGCGCGGCCGGTCTTGTAGTCGACGACGTGCACCGCCCCGGTGGCGTCGACATCGAGGCGGTCGATGATGCCGCGCAAGGGGACGTCGCCGTCGAGGGTGGTCTCCACCCGCAGTTCGCAGCCGTCGGCGGTGACGGCGGTGGGGTCCTCGACGGTGAAGTAGGTGTCCAGCAGCGCGGCGGCCTCGGCGAGGAAGGCCGCGTCGTCGGTGTCGACGCCGAGATCGGGGGTGGCGGCGAGGACCCGGGCCAGGGCGTCGGGCAGCAGGGTCTGCGCGGCGGTGGCGGTGCGGGCCGGTCCGTCGAGGCCGAACAGCGCTTCGAGAGCGGCGTGCACGACGGTGCCGCGCGCCTGGGCGCGGGTCGGCGGTGCGGTGAGCCGGTCGACGGCCTTGAAGCGGTAGAGCAGCGGGCAGCGGGTGAAGTCGGCGGCGCGGGAGGGGGACAGGGCGACCGGCCGCACCGTGTCGGTGGGGGGTGTGGGCGCAGCTGTGGTCACACCTGGCAGGCTAGGACGCGGGTCCGACACGGTGCCGGACCCGCGTGCCCGATCCCGGGTGCGGGGCTGGAACGAAGGTGGACACGGCGATGGCAGTAGGCGGACTCGGGCGCAGCGGACCCTTCCAGGTGGGGGACCGGGTGCAGTTGACCGACGCCAAGGGCCGCAAGTACACCGTGGTGCTCGAACCGGGCAAGGAGTTCCACACCCACCGCGGCGGGATCCTGCACGACGATCTGATCGGCACCGATGAGGGTGTGGTGGTCACCTCCACCAACGGCACCCCCTATCTGGCGTTGCGTCCGCTGCTCGTCGACTACGTGATGTCGATGCCGCGCGGTGCGCAGGTGATCTACCCGAAGGACGCCGCGCAGATCGTGCAGGAGGGTGACGTCTTCCCCGGCGCGACGGTGCTCGAGGCCGGCGCCGGCTCCGGTGCCCTGACGTGCTCGCTGCTGCGCGCCGTCGGGGAGAACGGCCGGGTGATCTCCTACGAGGTGCGCGAGGACCATCTCGAGTACGCCGAGCGCAATGTCGACACCTTCTTCGGGGAGCGCCCGGCGAACTGGACGACGGTGCTCGGGGATCTGGCGGACTACGACGTCGAGAAGTACGGCCGTGTGGACCGGGTGGTGCTGGACATGCTCGCGCCCTGGGATGTGCTCGAGACGGTGAAGAAGGCGCTGGTGCCCGGCGGGGTGCTCATCGTCTACGTGGCGACGACGACGCAGCTGTCGCGGGTGGTCGAGGCGATGCGGGAGCAGACCTGCTGGACCGAGCCGCGGTCGTGGGAGTCGATGGTGCGCGGGTGGCACGTGGTGGGTCTGGCGGTGCGCCCGGAGCATCGGATGCAGGGGCACACGGCGTTCCTGGTCAGTGCCCGGCGGCTGCAGGACGGGGTGGAGACCCCGAAGCCGCAGCGTCGGCCCAGCAAGGGCTGAGCCGACGCCGGTCTCCGCGAACCGGTGGAGGTCATTCGCAGCCGAGCGATCCCATGGTCAGGATCGAGCAGGCGCTCTCGTCGGCGATGACCCAGGTGCCGTCGATCTGTTCGAAGGTCAGCGGCATCGGGGCGCCGCCGTGCGGGCCGGCGACCTCTGTCGTGGCGGTGACGGTGTCGGCGTCGACGGTGGTGATCTCGCCGACGGTACCGGTGAGGGGGTAGCCGGCGAGCACGCCGGTGAACCGGTCGAGCACGGCGGTGCGCTCGGTGCCGTTCTCCACGACGGCGGCGCGGTCCTCGGTGGTGGCGGCCGGGTCGAAGAACACGTCGATCTGTTCCTGCAGCTGCTCGACGGTGACCGCGGCGGTGACGGGGGTGCTGGTGGTGGTCGTCGCGCTGGTCGTGGCAGCGGTGTCGTCGCCGGCGTCGTCGGAGCTGCAGCCGGTCACGGTGGTGAGGGCGGCGAGCGCGGTGGCGGCGCAGAGTGTGCGAACTGGACGTGGGGTCACGGAGGAGTACCTTTCGAGAGAAACGGTCGACGCACGATATTAGGGGAGCCTAACAGCGTGTCGGGGGCGTGGCGCCATGGCGCGTCCCACACGCGACACATGTTCGGAACACGACTGTTTCGTGTCCTCCCCCATGTGGGGCGATGTCCCGGTAGCGTGGAATGACCGACAGTGGAGGGAGTCGCTATGAGCTCGTCAGAGAAGCCGGATGCGGTTGCGGCGGCACGCGAAATCGAAGAGTTGCGCGCAGAGGTGGCGACCTTGCGTCGTCGGCTCGGCGAACCGTCCGATCAGGTACGCGACCTCGAAGCCCGGCTCGAGTCCCTCACGGTCCGCAACGGCAAACTGCTCGAGACCCTCAAGGATGCGCGCCAGCAGTTGATCACGCTGCGCGAGGAGGTCGATCGGCTGGCCCAGCCGCCGAGCGGCTACGGGGTGCTGCTCGAGACGTTCGACGATCAGACCGTCGACGTGTTCACCTCGGGCCGCAAGATGCGGGTCGCGGTGTCCCCGAATCTCGAACTCGACACCTTCCGGCCAGGTCAGACGGTGCGTCTGAACGAGGCGTTGACCGTCGTGGAGGTCGGTGGTTTCGA
Organism: Rhodococcus sp. PD04; assembly: GCF_035918275.1. Taxonomy (NCBI): domain Bacteria; kingdom Bacillati; phylum Actinomycetota; class Actinomycetes; order Mycobacteriales; family Nocardiaceae; genus Rhodococcus; species Rhodococcus sp. PD04. Next base: position 2,758,983 of record NZ_CP142143.1, read on the forward strand.
ACGCGTCGGCGAGATCACCACCCTGCGGGAGGTGCTCGACGACGGCACCCGCGCGCTGGTGGTCGGGCACGCCGACGAGGAGCGCATCGTGTGGCTGGCGGCCCCGCTCGCCGCGGCCGCCGCCGACAACCGGACCGATGTGCTCGTCGACGACGAGAACTCGTTCACGCTGCGCCCGGGCGATTCGCTGCTGGTCGACAGCAAGGCCGGTTACGCCTTCGAACGGATCCCCAAGGCCGAGGTCGAGGATCTCGTGCTCGAGGAGGTCCCGGACGTCGACTACAGCGACATCGGTGGCCTGGGCCGGCAGATCGAGCAGATCCGCGACGCGGTGGAGCTGCCGTTCCTGCACAAGGATCTGTTCCGCGAGTATTCGCTGCGCCCGCCGAAGGGTGTGCTGCTGTACGGCCCGCCCGGTTGCGGTAAGACCCTGATCGCGAAGGCGGTCGCGAATTCGCTGGCGAAGAAGATCGCCGAGGCCCGCGGTGATGATTCGAAGGAAGCGAAGTCGTTCTTCCTCAACATCAAGGGCCCGGAGCTGCTGAACAAGTTCGTCGGCGAGACCGAACGGCACATCCGGTTGATCTTCCAGCGGGCCCGGGAGAAGGCGTCCGAGGGCACCCCGGTGATCGTGTTCTTCGACGAGATGGACTCGATCTTCCGCACCCGCGGCTCCGGTGTGTCCTCCGATGTGGAGACCACGGTGGTGCCGCAGCTGCTCGCCGAGATCGACGGTGTCGAAGGACTCGAGAACGTCATCGTCATCGGCGCCTCGAACCGTGAGGACATGATCGACCCGGCGATCCTGCGGCCCGGCCGCCTCGACGTGAAGATCAAGATCGAGCGTCCGGACGCGGAGGCCGCGCAGGACATCTTCTCGAAGTACCTGACCGAGAGTCTGCCGGTGCACGCCGACGATCTCGCCGAGTTCGGCGGCGATCGGGCCGCGTGCGTGCGGGCGATGATCGAGCGGGTCGTCGAGCGGATGTACGCCGAATCCGAGGACAACCGGTTCCTCGAGGTCACCTACGCCAACGGCGACAAGGAGGTCCTGTACTTCAAGGACTTCAACTCCGGCGCGATGATCCAGAACATCGTCGACCGGGCGAAGAAGTACGCGATCAAGTCGGTGCTCGAGACCGGGGCGCCCGGTCTGCGGGTGCAGCACCTGCTCGATTCGATCGTCGACGAGTTCGCCGAGAACGAGGATCTGCCCAACACCACGAATCCGGACGACTGGGCCCGGATCTCGGGGAAGAAGGGCGAGCGGATCGTGTACATCCGCACCCTGGTCACCGGCAAGAACGCCAGCGCGAGCCGCGCGATCGACACCGAGTCGAACACCGGCCAGTACCTGTAGGAATCGACCCTCGACGGCCGGGCCTTCCCTCCTCCGGAAGGTCCGGCCGTCGCGGCCTGTCGGGGAGGACCGTCCATGCCGTTGCCGCGCACCATGGCCCGGTTCAACAAGATCGTCACCAACCGGGTCGCCACCCCCTTCGCGCAGCTGCTGCCGGGCCTCGCGGTGGTCGAACATCGCGGGCGCCGCTCGGGCCGGGTGTTCCGCACCCCGGTGCTGTTGTTCACCGCCGGCGACGATCTGCGGATCGCGTTGACCTACGGCGCCGACACCGACTGGGTGCGCAATGTGTGCGCCGCCGGTGAGGCGGTGGTGCACACCCGGGGCCGGGCGATCCCGGTGCGCGACCCGCGGCTCGGGACCGACCGGCAGGCGAGCTGGGCGCCGCTGCCGGTGCGGGTGGCGCTGCAGACGATCGGGGCGTACGGCTATCTGGACTGCACCCCGCAGCCGCACCGTTGACCGGTCGCGGGGCTGTTCACGACCGTGAGCGTCCGGATCGCCTAGGCTCGACGGCATGCAGCGGATCATCGGTATCGAGGTCGAGTACGGGATCTCCTCACCCAACGAGCCATCGGCGAACCCGATCCTGACCTCCACGCAGGCGGTGCTGGCCTACGCGGCCGCCGAGGGGGTGCCGCGTGCCCGGCGCACCCGCTGGGACTACGAGGTCGAATCGCCCCTGCGCGACGCGCGGGGCTTCGATCTGGGCCGGTTCAACGGCCCGGCCCCGGTCATCGACGCCGACGAGGTCGGTGCCGCGAACATGATCCTCACCAACGGGGCGCGCCTGTACGTCGACCACGCCCACCCCGAATACTCCGCCCCGGAGGTCGCCGACCCCCTCGACGCGGTGATCTGGGACAAGGCCGGGGAGCGGGTGATGGAGGCCGCCGCCCGGCACGCCTCGAGTGTGCCCGGCGCACCGCGACTGCAGCTGTACAAGAACAACGTCGACGGCAAGGGCGCCTCCTACGGCACCCACGAGAACTACCTGATGGACCGCGAGACCCCGTTCTCCGCGGTGGTCGCGGGCCTGACCCCGTTCTTCGTCTCCCGGCAGGTCATCACCGGCTCCGGGCGGGTGGGGATCGGCCAGTCCGGTGACGAGCCCGGTTTCCAGTTGTCGCAGCGCGCCGACTACATCGAGGTCGAGGTCGGTCTCGAGACCACCCTCAAGCGCGGCATCATCAACACCCGCGACGAGCCGCACGCCGACGCCGACAAGTACCGGCGGCTGCACGTGATCATCGGCGACGCGAATCTGGCGGAGATGTCCACCTACCTCAAGGTCGGCACCACCGCGCTCGTGCTCGACCTGATCGAGGCCGGCATCGACCTGTCGGATCTGCAGCTCGCCCGCCCGGTCACCGCGGTGCACCACATCAGCCACGACCCGTCGCTGCGCAAGACCGTCGCGCTCGCCGACGGCCGCGAGCTGACGGGCCTGGCATTGCAGCGGATCTACCACGAACGGGTCGCGAAGTTCCACGACGGCACCGAGGACAAGCGGATCCTCGACATCCTCGACAAGTGGGCGATGGTGCTCGACCTGCTCGAACGCGACCCGATGGAATGCGCCGACCTGCTGGACTGGCCCGCGAAGCTGCGGCTGCTCGAGGGTTTCCGCAACCGTGAGGGGCTCTCGTGGTCGGCGCCGCGCCTGCACATGGTCGACCTGCAGTACTCGGATGTGCGCCTGGACAAGGGCCTGTACAACCGGCTCGTCGCCCGCGGATCGATGCAGCGGCTGGTGTCCGAGCAGCAGGTGCTCGACGCGGTGCACACCCCGCCGTCGGACACCCGCGCCTACTTCCGCGGCGAGTGCCTGCGCCGCTTCGGTGCCGATATCGCGGCGGCGAGCTGGGATTCGGTGATCTTCGATCTCGGTCGCGAGTCGCTGGTGCGCATCCCGACGCTCGAGCCGCTGCGCGGCAGCCGCGCGCATGTCGGGGAGCTGCTCGAGACGGCGCAGTCGGCGGCGGAACTGGTCGATCAGCTCACCCACTGACCGCCCGCCCGGCAGGGGGCGGTCGCCGGAACACAGGTCGCGAGTACGCGTGTCGCCACCGGTGGACCGGTTCGCTGGGTAGGGTAGGAGTTCGAAGCAGCGGTGACCACACCGATCGTCGACCGGTGACGGTTCCGCGCCGAGTACAGGAGGAGGTCGGCGGCTATGGCACAGGAGCAGACCACACGCGGTGGCGGCGGAGACGACGACGAGGTCGTCGGTGACGGCGGTGCCGGTCAGGAGCGTCGCGAGAAGCTCGCCTCGGAGACCGACGATCTTCTCGACGAGATCGACGACGTGCTCGAGGAGAACGCGGAGGACTTCGTGCGGGCATATGTGCAGAAAGGTGGCCAGTGACAGCCGAACGGTCCTCTCTTCCCTACCGCGAGGTGCAGCCGAAGCTGCACCTCGCGTCGCCCTTGTCGTCGTTCTCCGACCACCTGCGGATGCACGCCCCGGAGATGTTGCCGGAGAACCGGTTCCGGTTCGAACGAGGTGACCACGTGGACCTCGCCCCGCACGGCACCACCATCGTGGCGCTGACCTTCGACGGGGGTGTGCTCATCGCCGGCGACCGGCGCGCGACCATGGGCAACCTGATCGCCTCCCGCGATGTCGACAAGGTGTTCATCACCGACAACTACTCGGCGGCCGGTATCGCCGGCACCGCGGGCCTGGCGATCGAGCTCGTACGGCTGTTCGCGGTCGAACTCGAGCACTACGAGAAGATCGAAGGCGTGCCGCTGACCTTCGACGGCAAGGCCAATCGGCTGTCGTCGATGGTGCGCGGCAATCTCGGCGCGGCCATGCAGGGCCTGGCCGTGGTGCCGCTGCTGGTCGGTTTCGACCTCGACGCGCCTGACGCGCACCGCGCCGGGCGGATCGTGTCCTACGACGTGGTCGGTGGCCGTTACGAGGAACGCGCCGGCTACCACGCGGTCGGCTCCGGATCGTTGTTCGCCCGCTCGTCGCTCAAGAAGCTCTACCGCGCCGACGCCGACGAGCAGAGCGCGCTGCGCAGCGCCGTCGAGGCGTTGTACGACGCGGCCGACGACGACACCGCCACCGGTGGTCCCGACACCACCCGCGGGATCTACCCGACGGCGGTGGTGATCACCGCGGCCGGGGCCGTGGCGGTCGCGGAGGAAACCCTGTCCGATCTGGCCCGCACCATCGTGGCCGACCGCACCGCAGGAGATGCCCGGTGACACTTCCGTACTATGCGTCCGCCGAGCAGATCATGCGCGATCGCTCGGAGCTGGCCCGTAAGGGCATCGCCCGGGGCCGGTCGGTGATCGCGTTGACCTACGCCGACGGTGTGCTGCTGGTGGCGGAGAATCCGTCGAAGGCACTGCACAAGATCAGCGAACTGTACGACCGGGTCGGTTTCGCCGCCGTCGGCAAGTACAACGAGTTCGAGAATCTGCGGCGTGCCGGGATCATGCACGCCGATATGCGCGGTTACTCCTACGACCGGCGGGACGTGACCGGGCGGGCGCTGGCGAACGCCTACGCGCAGACCCTCGGCACGATCTTCACCGAGCAGCCCAAGCCGTACGAGGTGGAGATCTGCGTCGCCGAGGTCGGGCGCGCCGACACCGAGGACGGCCCGCAGCTGTACCGCATCACCTACGACGGGTCGATCGTCGACGAACCACAGTTCGTGGTGATGGGCGGCAACACCGAACCGATCGTCACGGCGTTGCGCTCGTCCTACAAGCCGGGTCTGCCGCTCGACGAGGCCGTCGCCGTGGCGGTGACCGCGCTGCAGCAACCCGCCACCGCCGATGCGGCGCCGCGGGTTCTCGGCCGCGGGGAACTCGAGGTCGCGGTGCTCGAGAAGCAGCGGCCGCGCCGCGCCTTCCGGCGCATCTCGGGGGCGGCGCTCGAGGCGCTGCTGCCCAGCACCGGTTCCGCTCAGGCGGCGCCGTCGGAGGCGCCCGCCGATCCGGCTCCCGAGTCGGGGTCCGAGACCGCGACCGGTTCGGATACCGGGTCCGGTCCCGAGGCGGGCTGATCCGCCGCGAGCCGATAGACCGTCAACGCCGACGGCACCACCTCGAACGTGAAACCGGTGCCGTCGGCGAGGACCTCCCCGTCGGTGGCCAACGCCACCGGATTCCCGATGACCTCCACCGACAGGGTCGGGCTGTGCCGCTGCCGGTACATCGGTGACGCGCCGAGGGTGCCGGTCGCCGCAGCGACCAGCAGCCGCAGCCGCGAGAACCGGCTCTCTGCGGGTAGATACCGCACGTCGAGGGTGCCCGGATCCAGATGTGCGCGGGACATCGGCACCTGATCTGCCGGGGTGTAGCGGCCGTTGCCGACGAACAGCAACCACACCGCCCGCCCCGCCCCGTCGATGCGGACCGGCATCGGGCTCGCCGTGCGCAGCACCGCGAGCATCGCCAGGCCCGCCGCCGGCCACTTGCCGATCCGCGGTTCCCAGTGTTGCCGCAACCGCACCGTATCCGGGTAGCCGCCGAGGCTGGCGGTGTTGACGAACCGCCGCACCGTGCGTCCGTCCGGTCCGGTGACCGTGACCTGCCCGAGCCCGACGGCCACAGCCTGCCCGGCGGTGACCGCCCGCACCGTCTCGTCCAGGTCCACCACCCCGAGATCGAGTGCGAAATGGTTGAGGGTGCCGCCGGGGAAGACCGCCACCGGCAGTCGCGCGTCGACGGCGACGTCGAGCACCGCCGCGACGGTGCCGTCCCCGCCGCACACCCCCACCGCCTGCGGTCGGTCCTCGGTCAGCAGCCGCCCCAGTTGCTCCGCCGGATCGCGGTCGGGATCCAGGTCGACGCGCCGCACCCCCGGCAGCGCGGCGGTGACGGCCGCGGCGATCTCCTCGGCGGTCCCGGCGTCGCGGTTGACGACCAGCAGCATCCCCTCGCCGCTCGGGAGGGCGGGTGCGGCCGCCGCGACCTGCACGTCGGCCGGTTCGCGGTTGCGCACCGCCCACCAGCGGCGCGTCGACCACGCCACCGTCGCCCCGACCGCGGCACCGACGACCACATCGCCGGGCCAGTGCACACCGGTGTGCACCCGCGAATAGGCCACCGCCGCGGCCAACGGCGCCAGAACCGCCCCGGCCGCAGGGGATTCGAGCGCCATCCCGGTCGCGAACGCCGCCGCGGAGGCCGCGTGCCCGGACGGGAACGACGACGAACGGGGGATCGGCACCGTGCGGCGCGCGAACTTCGGGTCGGTGCGCGCCGGGGGGCGGCGGCGCGGCAGCAGCGGTTTGAGCAGCCCGTTGGTCAGGGCGCTGGCCCCGGCCACCGACAACAGTCCCCGCACCGCGCCGCGGCGGGCGTGACCCCCGGCGGCGGCGCACACCGCGGCGCACGCGACCCACAGCACACTGTGGTCGGCGGCCCGCCCGAGATCGCGCAGCAGCGGGTCGGCGGGGGACGGGCGCAGCGCCCCGGAGCGCTCGAACAGGGCCCGGTCGGCGGTGCGGTAACGCTCGGGAACGATCACACCTCGACCGTAGATGTCGTTGCGACCCATGGGGGTCGGGTTCGCGCGGTACTGTCGAGGTGTGCAGCGACGAATCATGGGTATCGAGACGGAGTTCGGCGTCACGTGTACCTTCCACGGGCATCGTCGGTTGAGCCCCGACGAGGTGGCCCGCTATCTGTTCCGCCGGGTGGTGTCCTGGGGGCGCAGTTCGAACGTCTTCCTGCGGAACGGGGCGCGACTGTATCTCGATGTCGGTTCGCACCCCGAGTACGCCACCGCCGAGTGCGACGACCTGCTCCAGCTCGTCGAGCACGACCATGCCGGCGAGCGGGTCCTCGAGGAACTGCTCATCGACGCCGAGCAGCGTCTCGCCGAGGAAGGCATCGGCGGCGACATCTTCCTGTTCAAGAACAACACCGATTCGGCGGGCAACTCCTACGGCTGCCACGAGAACTATCTCGTCGCCCGCGTCGGCGAGTTCTCCCGCATCTCCGATGTGCTGCTGCCCTTCCTGGTGACCCGCCAGCTGATCTGCGGCGCCGGGAAGGTGCTGCAGACCCCCAAGGCCGCCACCTTCTGCCTGTCGCAACGCGCCGAGCACATCTGGGAGGGTGTCTCGTCGGCGACCACCCGGTCGCGGCCGATCATCAACACCCGCGACGAGCCGCACGCCGACGCCGAGAAGTACCGGCGCCTGCACGTGATCGTCGGGGACTCGAACATGTCCGAGACCACCACCATGCTCAAGGTGGGGTCGGCGGCGCTGGTGCTCGAGATGATCGAGGCCGGGGTTCCGTTCCGCGACTTCGCGCTCGACAACCCGATCCGTGCCATCCGCGAGGTCTCCCACGACCTGACCGGCCGGCGCCCGGTGCGCCTGGCCGGGGGCCGGCAGGCCAGCGCGCTGGACATCCAGCGCGAATACCACGCGCGGGCGGTGGAGTATCTGCACCAGCGCGAACCCGATCCGCACGTCGCGCAGGTGGTGGACCTGTGGGGCCGTGTCCTCGACGCCGTCGAATCGCAGGACTTCGCGAAGGTCGACACCGAGATCGACTGGGTGATCAAGCGCAAGCTGTTCCAGCGCTACCAGGACCGCTACAGCATGGAGCTGTCCGACCCGAAGATCGCCCAGCTCGACCTGGCCTATCACGACATCAAGCGCGGTCGCGGCGTGTTCGACCTGCTGCAGCGCAAGGGGCTGGCGGCGCGGGCCACCGACGACGAGTCCGTCGACGCGGCGGTGAACACCCCACCGCAGACCACCCGCGCGAAGCTGCGCGGTGATTTCATCGCCGCCGCGCAGGCCGCGGGCCGCGATTTCACCGTCGACTGGGTGCACCTGAAGCTCAACGATCAGGCGCAGCGCACCGTGTTGTGCAAGGACCCGTTCCGGTCGGTGGACGAACGCGTCGAACGGCTCATCGCCTCCATGTGAGTACCGCCGTCCATCGGATCGGACCATCCGGTCCGATCCGATGGACGGTGATGCGGTGCCGGCGGCGTGCGGGCACTAGGGTTGGCGCGTGGCGATCTCGAAAGTCGAACGGCTGGTGAACCTGGTCATCGCGCTGCTGTCCACCCGACAGTTCGTGACCGCGGAGAAGATCCGTGCCTCGGTGGCCGGCTACTCCGAATGCGCGAGCGACGAGGCGTTCAGCCGCATGTTCGAGCGGGACAAGAACGAACTGCGCGATCTCGGGGTGCCCCTCGAGACGGGCCGGCCGTCGCGGTCGTCGACGGTGGAGGGCTACCGCATCAACCGCGACGCCTACGAACTTCCCGAGATCGACCTCACCCGCGAGGAGACCGCCGCCGTGGCCGTCGCCGCCGCGCTGTGGGAATCGCCGGAGTTGACCGCCGCCGCGCAGGGCGCGGTGCTCAAGTTGCGCGCCGCCGGGATCCGCGTCGACACCGACGGCGGGGACGTGGTGGCGCCGCTGCCGCCGCGCGCCCGCGGCTCCGAACCCGCGTTGACGGCGTTGCTCGCCGCGATCGACGCGCGCCGCGCGGTGCGGTTCACCCACCGCAGTTCCCCGACCGAGCCGTGGTCGACGCGCACCGTCGAACCGTGGGGTGTGGTCACCGTGCACGGCCGCTGGTATCTCGTCGGCCACGACCGCGATCGCGACGCGGTGCGCACCTTCCGGCTCTCGCGCATCGGCGACGAGATCACCGCGATCGGCCCGGAGGGGGCGGTGCAGATCCCGGAGGGGGTGGATCTGCGGGGGCGGGTGCTCGCCGCGACCTCCCCGGCGGAGGTGAGCGGGTCGGCGCGCCTGTGGGTGGCCGACGGCCGCGCGTGGGAGTTGCGCCGGCTCGGACGGTCCGGCGCGGCCCGGCGGATCGGAGAGCGGGACGGGGTGGAACTCGAGGTGCCGGTGCGCTCGTGGGAGTGGATCGCCCGGATCGTCGCCGGGCAGGGCGCGGACGCGTTGGTGCTCGACCCGCCGGAGTTGCGGGCCGAGGTGCACCGCATTCTCGAACAGGCGGCCACGGATGCGGGGGAGGAGGAGCGATGAGCACACGACTGTCGGCGCGACTGGGACGGCTGCTCAATCTCGTGCCCTACTTCCTGGCCCACCCGGGCATCAGCGCGGCCGAGGCCGCCCGTGATCTCGGGGTCACTCCGAAGCAGGTGATGGACGATCTGAACCAGCTGTGGGTGTGCGGGCTGCCCGGCTACGGACCCGGTGACCTGATCGACCTGTCGTTCTCCGAGGACAGCATCGTGGTGACCTTCACCGCCGGTATCGAACGTCCCCTGCGGTTGACCTCCACCGAGGCCACCGCGCTGCTCGTGGCGCTGCGGTCGCTGCAGGAGATGCCCGGGGTCGTCGACCCGTCCGCGGCGCAGTCGGCGATCGCGAAGATCGAGGCGGCGGCCGGGACCGCCGCGCTGCCCGCCGATGCCGCCACCGCGGCGACTGCCGAACCGGATCCGGAGGCGGCCGCGGACTCGGATGCGGCCGGACAGGTGCGGGCCGCGGTGCGCGACGGTCGCGCCGTGCACCTGACCTACTATTCGGCCTCCCGCGACACCGTCTCCGAACGCGACGTCGACCCGATCCGCATCGTCATCATCGACGAGCACGCCTATCTGCAGGCGTGGTGCCGCAGCGCCGAGGGGGTGCGGCTGTTCCGCTTCGACCGCATCGACGCCGCCACCGTGCTCGACGAGCCGGCGCGGCCCCCGCATCGGGCGATCACCGACGACGAGCACCTCGAACTGTTCGAGGGCGACCCGTCGCTGCCCGCCGCGCGGTTGCGCATCGCCCCGGCCTATACGTGGCTGCTCGACTACTACCCGCTCACCGACGTGCAGGTGCTGCCCGACGGCAGTTGCGAGGCGTCGATGCGGTACGCGTCGCCGGGATGGATGGCGCGGCTGCTCGTCGGTCTCGGCGCCGGGGTGCAGGTGCTCGACCCACCGGAGTTGCGGGCCGCGGTGCGGGCGCGGGCCGAGGCGGCGCTGGCCGCCTACGCCGAACTCGGCCGGGAGGACGCGACCCGCGGTGCGGGTCCGACACCGTGACGGTCGCGTTGTGAAACATCTGTGTGAATCCTCTGCAAATTGTGGGTGGATACACCTGCGCGGGGCCTCAGGGTGTGCTCGAGGTCCGGTAGCATCGATCGGAGCCGATCAGTGGAGGTTGTTGTAAATGGGTGCAATGAGCCCCTGGCACTGGGCCATCGTGGCGCTGGTGGTCGTGATTCTCTTCGGTTCGAAGAAGCTGCCCGACGCCGCGCGCGGTCTCGGTCGTTCGCTCCGGATCTTCAAGAGCGAGGTCAAGGAGATGCAGAACGACGACGCCCGGGCGTCCGCGCCGCAGCAGCCGGCGCCGAATCCGTTGCCGGCCGCGCAGCCGACAGCCGATCCCACCGCGCCGAACACGCACACCGAACCGCGGTCTGCCTGACCGACGTTCATCCTGCCGGGGCGCCCACCACGGGTGTCCCGGCGTTCCGCTGACCCCGGCACGCCCGAACGCCGGTGGTCTCGACAGGAGCTGAGAACCGCACCGTGCGCATCCCGTTCGATCCGCGCCGAAGCCGGCGCAAGACCAATCCCGACGGCACCATGTCGCTGGTCGAGCACCTCTACGAATTGCGCACGCGTCTGCTGATCGCTCTCGCTGCGATCGTGCTCACCACCATCCTCGGATTCGTCTGGTACAGCCGCAGCCTGTTCGGCCTCGAGAGCCTCGGGGAGATCCTGCGCGGCCCCTACTGCGACCTACCCGCCTCGGCCCGCGCCGACCTGAGCAACGACGGGGCGTGCCGCCTGCTCGCCACCGGCCCGTTCGAGCAGTTCATGCTGCGCCTGAAGGTCGCCGCGACCGCCGGCATCGTCATGGCGTGCCCGATCTGGCTGTACCAGATGTGGGCGTTCGTCACCCCCGGCCTGTACCGCAAGGAACGCCGCTACGCGGTCGGCTTCGTCACCTGCGGTGCGGCGCTGTTCGTCACCGGTGCCGTGCTGGCCTATCTGGTGATCTCCCACGCCTTGTCGTTCCTGCTCACCATCGGCAACGACGTGCAGGTGACCGCCCTGTCGGGCGCCGAATACTTCGGGTTCCTCATCAACCTGCTCGTCATCTTCGGGGTGTCCTTCGAGATCCCGCTGGTGATCGTCGCGCTCAACGGCGTCGGGGTGCTGCCCTACGAGAAGCTCAAGGCGTGGCGGCGCGGGCTGATCATGGCGGTGTTCGTCTTCGCCGCGATCGCCACCCCCGGTCAGGATCCGTTCTCCATGCTGGCGCTGGCGTTGGCGTTGACGCTGCTCGTGGAGTTCGCCATCCAGATCGCCCGGCTGACCGACCGGCGCCGCGCCCGCAAGGCCCGCGCCGAAGGCTGGGCAGATCTCGACGACGACGAGGGTTCGACGATCCCGGCCCCGAGCCCGGTGGAGCCGGCAGCCCCCACCGATCCGGCCCGCACCGACTACTCCGACACCCTGTGACCGGCGCTTCCACCCCCGGCGCTGCCGGTGACGACGAGACCGGCACCGCGCCGCTCGTCCCCACCCCGCAACTCGCGGAGTTCGCGACCGGGCTCGGGTTCCCGCTCGACCCGTTCCAGATCGAGGCCTGCCGCGCCCTCGCGAATGGGCATTCGGTGCTGGTGTGCGCCCCCACCGGTGCCGGTAAGACCGTCGTCGGCGAGTTCGCGGTGTATCTGGCGCTGCAGAGCGGGTCCAAGTGCTTCTACACCACCCCGATCAAGGCGCTGAGCAACCAGAAGTACGCCGATCTGTGTGCCCGGCACGGCCGCGAGTCGGTGGGTCTGCTCACCGGCGACCAGTCCGTCAACGCCGACGCGCCGGTGGTCGTGATGACCACCGAGGTGCTGCGCAACATGATCTACGCGTCGTCCACCGCCCTGATCGGGCTCACCCACGTGGTGATGGACGAGGTGCACTTCCTCGCCGACCGGTTCCGCGGCGCGGTGTGGGAGGAGGTGATCCTGCACCTGCCCGAGGACGTGCGGCTGGCGTCGCTGTCGGCGACGGTGTCGAACGCCGAGGAGTTCGGTGACTGGATGACCACGGTGCGCGGCGACACCACCGTCGTCGTCGACGAGGTGCGGCCCATCCCGCTGCACCAGCACATGATGGTCGGCTCCCGCATCTACGACCTGTTCGACCGCCGCGCCGACACCGCCCCGACCCGGCGGCGCCGCGACATCGTCGTCAACCCGGAACTGGCGTCGGCGGTGCGGCAACGGCAGAGCCTGTCCGGGATGGACCGCTGGGGTGAACGCGGCCCCCGCTTCCGGCCGCCGCCGCGCCCGGAGGTCATCGTCCGCCTCGACCGCGACGGTCTGCTGCCGGCCATCACCTTCGTGTTCAGCCGCGCCGGTTGCGACGCCGCAGTGCAGCAGTGCCTGCGTTCGGGCCTGTATCTGACCGACGAGACCGAGGCCGCGGAGATCCGCCGGATCGTCGACGAGCGCACCCGGGATCTGCCGCGCGGTGACCTCGAGGTCCTCGGTTACGCGTCGTGGCGCACCGCGCTCGAACGCGGTATCGCCGCCCATCACGCCGGGATGCTGCCGGCCTTCCGGCACACCGTCGAAGAACTGTTCGTGCGGGGGCTGGTGCGGGCGGTGTTCGCCACCGAGACCCTCGCGCTGGGCATCAACATGCCGGCCCGCACCGTGGTGCTCGAGAAGCTCGTCAAGTTCAACGGCGACACCCACGCCGAGCTGACCCCCGGCGAGTACACGCAGCTGACCGGCCGGGCCGGGCGGCGCGGCATCGATGTCGAGGGTCACGCGGTGGTGCTGTGGCAGCCGGGCATCGAACCGGCCTCGGTCGCCGGGCTCGCCTCCACCCGCACCTTCCCGCTGCGCAGCTCGTTCCGCCCGTCCTACAACATGGCGGTCAACCTCATCGACGCCGTCGGCGTGGACCGGTCGCGGGCGCTGCTGGAGATGTCCTTCGCCCAGTTCCAGGCCGACAAGTCGGTGGTCGGTCTCAAACGCGGCATCGACCGCAACGAGGCCACCCTCGCGCAGTTGCGCGAGCAGCTCGGCGGTGAGGGCAGCGAGATCCTCGACTATCTGCGGCTGCGCACGGAGCTGACCGACGCCGAACGTGCCCACGAGCGGCGCGGCAAGCAGGATCGCCGGGCCGCGGCGGTGGCGTCGCTGGTGACCCTGCGGCGCGGCGACATCATCGCCGTGCCCGCCGGTAGACACACCGGCCTCGCCGTGGTGGTGCTGCCGGACACCGACGCCGGTGATCCCCGGCCGCAGGTCGTCACCGCCGACGCCTGGTCCGGTCGCCTCTCGGCGGGAGATTTCCCGGTACCGGCCACGGTGCTGGGCAAGCTGCGGTTGCCGCGGCACGTCGATCACCGCACCGGCCGTGGCCGCCGCGACATCGCGTCGGCGTTGCGGTCGAAGGGTCTCGTGCCGCCGCGCCGCCCCAAGCGCAGCAGGTCCAAGGGCGACACCCGTGAGATCGACGCGTTGCGCCGCGAACTCAAGCACCATCCGGCCCGCAAGCACCCCGATCTCGATTCGCTCGCGCGGGTCGGGGAGCGCTATCACCGGTTGCTGCGCGACACCCAGCAGCAGCGCCGCAAGGCCGCCGCGGCGACGGATTCGCTGGCGCGCACCTTCGAGAAGATCGTCGCGTTGCTCACCGAGCGCGGCTATCTCACCGAGGGGGACGATCCGGCGACCACCGAGGCGGGGGAGCGGCTCGCCCGCATCTACACCGAATCGGATCTGCTGGTCGCCGAATGCGTGCGCCGCCGCGCCTGGGCGGGACTGTCCGCCGCCGAACTCGCGGCGGTCGCCTCGGCGGTGATCTACGAGTCGCGCACCGACGAACCGGTCACCGTCGTCGGACCGACCGGCCCGATCCGGCACGCGCTGGCCGAGACCACCCGGATCTGCGACGGGTTGCGGGCCGACGAGATCCGGCACCGGCTGCCGCCGACCCGCGAACCGGATCTGGGTTTCGTCACCGCCGCCTACACCTGGGCGTCCACCGCGTCGCTGACCGAGGCGCTCGTCGCCGCCGAAGCCGCCGGCAAGGAACTCTCACCCGGGGATTTCGTGCGGTGGTGCCGGCAGCTGATCGATCTGCTCGACCAGATCCGCACCTGCGCGGACGATCCGGAGCTCGCCCGCACCGCCGGCAAGGCGGTCGGGGCGGTGCGCCGCGGGGTCGTCGCCGTCGATCCCACCGCCGAATGAGCCGGCCCCCGCGGGGTGTGCGGGGCGCCCGGTAGGCGTGGATGCCCGCGCGGCGGGTGGACGCTACCGTATGGGCACACAACGGGAAGGGTGAGTGGAGACGACGATGACCGGGCCGAACGAACCGCAGGACTCGCCGGGGCAGAGGCCGCCGGAATCGACGGATCCGTGGACACCGAACCCGACGTCCGGGGCCGGTGAACAGCCCGGATCGCCCTGGGCGCCGCCCGCCGGCCAGCAGCAGTGGGGGCAGGGCAGCGGCACCGGCTGGGGGCAGTCGCCCACCGGGCAGTCGCCGTGGCAACCCGACACCGGTGCGGGTGGGAACGCTCCGCAGCCCGGGTGGGCGCCGCCCGTCGGGCAGCAGACTCCCGGGCAGCCCGGTCCCGGGCACCAGAATCCGTGGGGTGCGCCGACCGGTGCGCCGCAACAGGGGTGGGGCCCGGCCCCGCAGCACCCCGCCCCCGGCTGGGGACAGCAGGCACCCGGTCAACAGGTACCAGGGCAGGCACCGGGCTGGGGCCAGCAGCCAGGAGCCCAGCCGTGGGGCGCGCCCGGTCAGCAACCGGCACAACCCGGCCCCGGGTGGGGTGGACAGCAGCCCGCCGGGACGCAGCCCTGGGGAGCGCCCGCGAACACCTGGCAGCAGCCCGGCACACCGCAGCAGAACGGCCCCCACACGGGGAAGTCGAAACTGCCGTGGATCCTCGGCGGCGTCGGGCTCGTCGTGGTGCTCGCCATCGTCGGGATCCTCGCCGCGACGATGTTCGGCGGGAAAGTCCTCGACACCGAATCCACCCAGGCCGGCATCGCGAAGGTGCTCACCGAGTCCTACGGGGCCGGGCAGGTCGGCGACGTGCAGTGCCCCAGCGATCAGAAGGTCGAGGCCGGGCACAGCTTCACGTGCGCGGTCACCGTCGACGGCCAGTTCCGGGAGGTGACCGTCACCGTCACCGACGACAACGGCACCTACGAGGTCGGCCGCCCCAACTGACCGGACGCGGTCAGCGGTCGGCCAGGGCCGCGACCAGCGCGGACACCGGCCGTTCCAGACCCCACCGCTGCGCCAGCGCGGTGAGCTGCTCCGGATCGGCCGGTTCCGCCGGCAACACGTCCGAGCGGGACAATTCGACGTCCGCGTCGGTGGCGACTCGCACCACCGGCAGCGCCGCATCCAGATAGTCCGCCGCGGCGGCGAGTTTGACCCGCATGCCCTTCGCCAGCGACGTCGACTCGTCGAGCGCCGCCGCGCGCACCGCATCGAGGGAGCCGTACTGCTGCAGCAGCGACGCGGCGGTCTTCTCCCCGACACCCTTGACACCCGGGAGTCCGTCCGACGGGTCGCCGCGCAGCGCCGCGAGTTCGGCGTAGGCGGCGCCGGCCCGCTCGGCGGGCACCCCGTAACGTTCGGCGACCAGCGCCGGATCGAACAACTCGGCCTTGGCCAGGCCGCGCCCGGCGTAGAGCACCCGCACCGGCACCGGGCTGTCGGTGACGACCTGCAACAGGTCGCGGTCGCCGCTGACCACGATCACCCGGTCCGTGGTCTCGCGGGCGGCGAGGGTGCCGAGCACGTCGTCGGCTTCGAAACCGGCCGCGCCGCCGGTGGCGATGCCGGCGGCGGCGAGCACCTCGAGGATCACCGGCACCTGCGGCAGCAGCGCGGGCGGGACCTCCTCGACGGTGCCGTCCGACCCGGCGGCGACCCGGTGCGCCTTGTAACTCGGGATCGCCGCGACCCGGAAGGCCGGGCGCCAGTCCAAATCCAGGCACACCACCAATCGGGTGGGGCGGTGGGTGCGGATCAGCGACGCCACCATGTCCACGAAGCCGCGCACCGCGTTGACCGGGCTGCCGTCCGGGGCGGTGACCTTCTCCGGGATGGCATGGAAGGCGCGGAACCACAGGCTCGCGCCGTCGAGCAGCATCAGCGTGGGGTCCGGTGCGGGCGTGGAGTTCTCCGGTGCGGTCACGGACCACATCCTGCCATCCGGCCGCGGCCACTAGGCTCGAAGACATGACCACTGCCGCCCCCCGATTCCCCGCCGACCGTTACGCGGCCCGCCTGGCCCGCGCCGCTGAACTCGGTGCCGCCGCCGGCTTCGACGCGCTGCTCATCACCCCCGGACCGGATCTGCGGTATCTCACCGGTTCGCGCGCCGAGTCGTTCGAGCGCCTGACCTGCCTGGTGATCCCCACCGACGGCTCCGGCGCCACCGTGGTGGTGCCGCGGCTGGAGTTGGCGTCGCTGAACGACTCCGCCATCGGTGAACTCGGTCTGCCGGTACGCGACTGGGTGGACGGTCAGGACCCCTACGCGCTCGTGCGCGAACTCGTCGCGACGGTGGGGGCGTTCGCGGTGGCCGAGGCGATGCCGGCGCTGCACCTGGTGCCGCTGACCGCCCGGTTCGGCAGCGTCCCGGCGCTGGCGACGTCGGTGATCCGGCAGCTGCGGATGGTCAAGGACGCCGACGAGGTCGAGGCGTTGCGCCGCGCCGGTGCCGCCATCGACCGGGTGCATGCCCGCATGGGTGAATGGTTGCGCGCGGGACGCACCGAAGCCGAGGTGGCCGCGGACATCACCGCCGCGATCCTCGAAGAGGGGCACACCGCGGCGGCGTTCGTCATCGTCGGTTCCGGCCCGCACGGCGCCGACCCGCACCACGAGGTGTCCGACCGGGTCATCGAGTCCGGCGACATCGTCGTCATCGACATCGGTGGTCCCGTCGAACCGGGCTACTACTCGGATTCGACCCGCACCTACAGCATCGGCGAACCGGACCCGGAGATCGCGACGAAGATCGCGGTGCTCGAGAAGGCGCAGCAGACCGCGGTCGACGCGGTGCGTCCCGGGGTGCGCGCCGAGGACGTCGACGCCGCCGCCCGCAACCTGCTCGCCGCCGCCGGTTACGGGGAGGCGTTCGTGCACCGCACCGGGCACGGCATCGGCCTGTCGGTGCACGAGGAGCCGTACATCGTCTCCGGCAACGACGACACGCTGCAGCCCGGTATGGCGTTCAGCATCGAACCGGGCATCTACTTCCGCGGTGAGTGGGGTGCGCGGATCGAGGACATCGTCGTCGTCACCGAGGACGGCTGCGAGTCGATGAACCTGCGCCCGCACGGATTGACGGTGCTGCCGGGCTGATCCCGTCCCGCCGGGTCAGCGTTCGTCGAGCAGGGCGAGCAGCTTGTCGGCGAGCGGACCGGGATGGTCGGCGGCGGCCTGCCGCAGCGCCTCGTTGCGGGCGCGGATCTTGCGGGCGAACTTCGTCTGCGCGCCGGTGAGAACCTCGTAGGTGAGGATCTCGGTGTCGTAGTCCTCGACGATGCCCAGCAGCCGGTCGAGTTCGGCGACGGTGAGCAGGACGGTGGCCAACTCCGGGAAACCCTCCTCGGCGGCGTGCCCGGTCGCGAGGTCGCGGCGGGACTTCAGATCGGCGAGGAAGACGTCGATGCTCGGGGTGCGGTCACTGTCCATCCCGCAGACAGTAGAACCCCGCCACTGCATCCCGGAGCTCGACCCGGGACACTGGCCGCATGAACCACACCGCGCAGGGAACCGTCGTCATCTTCGGGGGACGCAGCGAGATCGGCGTCGAGACCGCCACCCGCCTCGCGTCGGGCCGCACCGTGATCCTGGCCGCGCGTCGCGCCGACGACCTGGCCGACGAGTGCGCCGCCGTGCGGGCAGCGGGCGCGACGGCGGTGCACCCGGTCGAGTTCGACGCCGACGCCCTCGACACCCACACCGCGGTGCTCGACCGCATCGCTGCCTTCGGGCCGATCGATGTGGCGGTGCTGGCCTTCGGCATCCTCGGCGACCAGGCCCGCGCGGAAACCGATGCGGCGCATGCGGTGTCGATCGTGCACACCGACTACCTCGCGCAGGTCGCGTTGCTCACCGACCTGGCGCAGCGGTTGCGCGCGCAGGGCTCGGGGCGGCTGGTGGTGTTCTCCTCCGTGGCCGGGTGGCGGGTGCGCCGCGCCAACTACGTCTACGGCTCCGCGAAGGCCGGCCTCGACGGTTTCGCGTCCGGTCTGGCGGATGCCCTGCACGGCAGCGGCGTGTCGCTGCTGCTGGTGCGCCCCGGTTTCGTGATCGGCCGGATGACGGAGGGCATGAGCCCGGCGCCGTTGTCGAGCACCCCACCGCAGGTCGCCGACGCGACGGTGCGGGCGCTGCACCGCGGGCGCGGGGAGGTGTGGGTGCCGGCGGTGCTGCGGCCGGTGTTCTTCGGGATGCGGCTGTTGCCGCGCGTGATCTGGCGGCGTCTGCCGCGCTGACGACTGCGGCAGACGGCGAGCGCTTCGCGCAGACCGGGCCGATGTCGATTGTCTCCCGCGTAGCCCTTGTCCGTATAGAGCGCCCTTGTCCGTATAGAGCCGGTCGTCGCGGACTCCGGCCTTTGCGGGCTCCGTGGTGCGGTTGCAGATCTTGGCCCGTGGTGCTGCATCGGGAATAGCCGATCAGGATTCCGTCCATGAGGCGACGAAAGTGCTGTTTGAGTCAGCTATTCGAGACCGACATGCAGGACGGTTAAACAGGACGGTCGGACGGGCGTCTTCCCCAGGACGCGATCGAGTGCCGGGCCCCTTCGGGGTGTGCTGTTTGAGGATCGGTCCGCAGGCTTGATCTTGTTCCGAAAACGAACGTATATGAAACATCCACGGCGGAACCGAGCGACCAGGGTCGACGACGGTTCCAAAACTCATGTCCGAAACCGATGGTTCAAAACCAAGCTTGTCGGTGAGTTATGGAACACTGCGAGTCTGTGAGCGAACTATTGGGCTATGCGAGGGTCTCAACGACCGATCAGACCCTCGATCTGCAGAGCGACGCACTGAGAGCCGCAGGGTGTTCGCGGATCTGGACCGAGACCGCCAGCGGTGCCACCACCGCCCGACCGCAACTCGACGACCTGTTCTCCCACCTACGAGCTGGCGACACCCTGGTGGTGTGGCGGCTCGATCGACTCGGCCGGTCCCTGCCACATCTGCTTCACGTGGTCACCGACCTCGAAGAGCGCGGCATCGGCTTCCGGTCGGTAACCGAATCGATCGACACCACGACCGCCGGCGGCAAGCTGATCTTCTCCATTTTCGGCGCGCTCGCCGAGTTCGAACGCAACCTCATCCGCGAACGCACCTCGGCCGGCCTCGCCGCAGCCCGGGCCCGCGGCCGACTCGGGGGCCGGCCGCCGAAGATGACGACGAAGAAGATCAAGCAGGCGAAGCTGATGCGCGACAACGGGATGAGTCAAACCGAGATCGCGGAGATCCTCGGTGTCGGCCGCACGACGCTGTATCGCCACCTGAAGTAGTAGTGATACCGCGCCGACGGTCTGGATCGCCCACGAACGGCTCCATGAGAACCGACGAGTTGGAGTCCTATTCGATATCTGTCAATATTGATGTATGTCGATACAAGCAGATCCCAAGGGCGGTGCCTGTTGCGCTCCGCTGGCGCGGGAACCACTGACGCCGGATTGGGCCGCAGACCTGGCCCGGATGTTCAAGGCTCTCGGTGATCCGGTACGGCTGCGGATGCTGAGCCTGATCGCCAGCCACCAGGGCGGCGAGAGTTGCGTGTGCGATATCAGCCCGGCCTTCGACCTGTCCCAGCCGACCATCTCACATCACCTCAAGGTGCTGCGCGAGGCCGGCCTGCTCGACTGTGAGCGCCGCGGGACGTGGGTGTACTACCGGGTGATCCCATCGGCCTTGGCCCAGTTGTCGGCCGTGCTCTCTGTCGAGGTGGGGGTCCTACCGGGTTCGGACTGCACTGTGATCGACGATGCCGTGGAGCCGGCCCGATGACCACGACGAACACCGAACACCCGGCGGTCGTCGGGAAGATGTCGACCCTCGACCGGTATCTGGCCGTGTGGATCGGCGCCGCCATCGTCGTGGGCCTGCTGCTCGGCCGGATGATTCCCGGACTCGGTGAAGCGCTGAGTTTCATCGAGATCGACGGCATTTCTCTGCCGATCGCCCTCGGTCTGCTGATCATGATGTACCCGGTGCTGGCCAAGGTGCGCTACGACCGCCTCGACACCGTCACCGGCGACCGCAAACTGTTGGTCTCGTCGCTGATCCTCAACTGGATCCTCGGCCCGGCGTTGATGTTCGCGCTCGCCTGGCTGATGCTGCCGGACCTGCCCGAATACCGCACCGGCCTGATCATTGTGGGTCTGGCCCGGTGCATCGCGATGGTCATCATCTGGAACGACCTCGCCTGTGGTGACCGGGAAGCCGCGGCGGTGCTGGTGGCGATCAACTCAGTCTTCCAGGTGATCATGTTCGCCGTGCTCGGCTGGTTCTACCTGTCGGTGCTCCCCGGCTGGCTCGGACTCGAACAGGCCGCCCTCGACGTCTCACCGTGGCAGATCGCGAAATCGGTGTTGATCTTCCTCGGCATTCCCCTGGTCGCCGGGTTCCTCACCCGCTACTTCGGCGAGAAAGCCAAGGGCCGCACCTGGTACGAGGACACCTTCCTGCCGAAGATCGGGCCGTGGGCGCTCTACGGGTTGCTGTTCACCATCGTGATCCTGTTCGCGTTGCAGGGCGAGCAGATCACCTCCCGCCCGTTGGATGTGGTGCGGATCGCGCTGCCGCTGCTGGCGTACTTCGCGATCATGTGGGTCGGCGGATACCTGTTCGGTGCCGCGATCGGCCTCGGCTACGAACGCACCACCACGCTCGCATTCACCGCGGCGGGCAACAACTTCGAGCTCGCCATCGCCGTGGCGATCGGCACCTTCGGGGTGACCTCCGGGCAGGCTCTGGCCGGGGTGGTCGGACCGCTCATCGAGGTTCCCGTCCTGGTTGCCCTGGTCTACGTCTCACTCGCCCTGCGGAAGCGCTTCACCCGTCACGAGTCGGCGCAGGTGCCGGCGCCACGAAAGGTCTGAGCCGTGAGCACACCGAGTGTGTTGTTCGTCTGTGTCCACAACGCCGGTCGCTCGCAGATGGCCGCCGGGTTCCTCACCGCTCTGGCCGGGGACCGGATCGAGGTGCGTTCGGCCGGCAGCGCCCCGGCCGAGCAGGTGAACCCGGCCGCGGTCGTGGCGATGGCCGAGGTCGGCATCGATATCTCCGGTCAGAACCCGAAGATCCTCACCACCGCGGCGGTGCAGGCATCGGATGTGGTGATCACGATGGGCTGTGGGGACACCTGCCCGGTGTTCCCCGGCAAGTCGTACCGCGACTGGGTGCTCGACGACCCGGCCGGGCAGGGCCTCGAGGCGGTGCGCCCGATCCGGGACGCCATCCGCGCCAAGGTCGAAGCCCTCATCGCCGAGTTGACCGCCCCGTCCACCCCGCGCTGACCCGAGGCTCTCCGATGACGAACGTCGATGTCGTGGTGATCGGCGGTGGGCAGGCGGGTCTGGCTGCCGGCTACTACCTGCGCCGGGCCGGGCACCGCTTCGTGATCCTCGACGATCAGGAACGGCCAGGTGGGGCGTGGCCGCACATGTGGCCGTCGCTGCATCTGTTCTCCCCGGCGGAATTCGCATCCCTGCCGGGGTGGCCGATGCCCCGCTGGCCGGGCGGTTTCCCACCGGCACGGCATGTCGTGGACTATCTCTCCGCCTACGAAACCCGCTACGACCTGCCGATCGAGCGACCGGTGCGCGTGCAGGCGGTGCGGCGCGACAATACTGACCTGCTCGTCGACACCGACCGCGGGCAGTGGCGGACGCGTCGGGTGATCAGCGCCACCGGTACCTGGCAGCAGCCGTTCTGCCCGAGTTATCCAGGTGTGAAGGTGTTCACCGGGCGGCAGTTGCACACCGTCGATTACCGCAGTCCGGCCGAGTTCAGCGGCGCCGATGTGGTGATCGTCGGGGGCGGCAACTCCGCCGCTCAACTCGTCGCCGAGATCACCACCACCGCAAGAACCATCTGGGTCACTAACCGGCCCCCACGATTCCTGGCGGACGGCGTCGACGGCCGGGCCTTGTTCGAACTCGCCTCCCGCCGGGCGATCGCGCTGGCCGCCGGACGGCCCGATCCCGGTGGCATCGCCGCACTGGGGGACATCGTGATGGTCCCGGAGGTGCTTGCCGCCCGCGACCGTGGCGTCATGACCGCGCTACCGATGTTCGACCGGCTCACCCGCGACGGCATCGCGTGGGGACAGCGTCACCAGCACGCCGATGTCGTGCTGTGGGCCACGGGATTTCGGCCCGCCCTCGCACACCTGCGGCCGTTGCGGCTGCGCGATCACACCGGCACGGTGCCGGTCGCCGGCACCCGATCACTCAAGGAACCGCGCCTGCACCTGCTCGGGTACGGCGACTGGACCGGTCCCGGTTCGGCCACCATCCTCGGCGTCGGCCGCACCGCCAAGACCGCCGTCGCCGACCTCGACCTCGACACCTGATCTGCGTGAAAGGACCTCGACCGTGAGCACACCCTCGGTGCTGTTCGTCTGCGTGAAGAACGGCGGAAAATCCCAGATGGCCGCCGGCCTGATGAAAGCCGCCGCCGGCGACACCGTCGCGGTGCACTCCGCCGGTACGAAGCCCGGCGCCAGTATCAATGCCCTGGCGGCCGAAGTGCTCCTCGAAGTCGGTGTCGACATCGCGGGCGAGACTCCGACACTGGTCGACCCCGACCTGGTTCGGGACGTCGATCTCGTGGTCACCCTCGGCCGCGAAGCCCGTCTCGATCCGGTGGCCGGGACACGGTTCGAGAACTGGGACACCGACGAGCCGTCCGAGCGCGGCATCGACGGCATCGAACGGATGCGGTTGGTCCGCGACGACATTGCCGCTCGTGTCACCGACCTTGCCGACCGGCTCCGTCGCTGAAGACACCGATGTCGGCCACCCGAATCCGGTGGCCGACATCGAGGGGTGTTGTTCAGCAGCAGGACGGTGCGGTCGGCGCCTCCTGCTTGTCCTCGGTCGGGGCGGCGGCGGTGCCGCAGCACACGCCACCCTCCGCGGCGGCCGGATCGTCGAGGTGCTGGGGGCTCGAACCGAAGGTCTCCGAATCGGCGAGGACGGTGTAGACCTCCCACTTCTCCCCGGCCGGACCGGTGACCCACACCTTGTCCTGGGTAGCGAAGCAGCAGGTGGTGCCGATCTCCTCGTCGGTGAACAGCCCTTCGCCGGTGAGGCGGGCGATCTCAGCGTGGACCTTCTCGCTCGACTCGACCTCCACACCGAGGTGGTTGATGGTGCCGCCCTTGCCGGGGTTTTCGAGCAGAACCAGCTTCAGGGGCGGTTCGGCGATCGCGAAGTTCGCGTAGCCGGGCTTGAGTTTGGCCGGTTCGGTGCCGAACAGTTTCGTGTAGAAGGCGACCGCTTCTTTCAGGTCGTCGACGTTGAGGGCGAGTTGTGCGCGGGACATGACATCCTCCACCTGTGTGACATATGTCGAAATACTGGACGCGTACAGGATGCGCCACCTTTTCGACATATGTCAAGTAAGTGGCTAAGCTTGAAGTATGCCGAAAGCTCTGCCCGTGATCGATGTCAGTGCCCCGATCTGCTGCGAACCGGTTTCGGCCGCACCTATGAGCGACAACGCAGCTCTCGAACTCGCACTGCGCCTGAAGGCTCTGGCGGACCCGGTCCGCATCAAGCTCATGTCGATCCTGCTCACCGCCGACGGCGGTGAGGTATGCACCTGCGATCTCGCCAGCGGCGTCGACCTGGCCGAATCCACCGTCAGCCACCACCTCGGCCAGCTTCGCAAGGCCGGCATGGTCGAATCCGAACGACGTGGAATGAACGTCTTCTACCGTGCCCGCGCCGAGTCCCTCGAAGCCCTGCGGATGGTGCTGGACCCGAACTGCTGCCGCTGACATCTCACTCGACAACCAGAGCACCAACCATTGGGTGCAAGCGAGGTGTCGCTGCCCGCTGTGGTCCTGCACTCGAAACTGTGCTGGTTGAGGATCGTCTTACAGGACACCCGGATTATCAACTGATTCGGTCCGAAGTGGTCCATTAGTCGTCAAATGGCGCATGATGAACCATACTGGGGAATCGGATCGGCATAAAGCCAATGTCTGAGTTCTGTCCTACTGTGATCCACATGAGCATCGACGTGGAGGGGCAACAGTTCATCGCAGCGTACGAAGTAGCGGCCGCGGAGGCAGCAGCGTGGACGCAGGTGCGGGACCTACGCCTATGGACTGCCGCACAGTTTTGTCGGCACGAGTTGGGGATGTCGATGCGGTCGACGGCCGCCGAGCTCGGCGTATCGCGGTCGACGCTGGCGCGCAGCGCCTGGAACGAACGGGGAACGAACCCGAACACGTGGGACACGATGTCCGATCGGGCCCACGAGATCGACGATGAGGTCCTCATCCGGGTCGGTCTCGGTGACTATGCGTCACCGCAGGCGCGGTTCGATGCCGGGCTGATCAGTGTGTTCGAGAGGGACTCGCTGCTGGACTACCACCGCAGGCGGGAGATGCGGATTCCCGACCAGATTCGGGAAGCCGTCGAGAAGTATCCGGGGATCAGCAACCTCGACCTGCCTCGCATGATCGTAATGGCGGTCCCACAGGGATCGGTTCCGGACCTGCGGGCTCACGCGGAAGAATCACAGTGCACGGTCGACACCGACGATCGTTGGTGGCCAGCAGAATCCATCTCACCGAACTGAATCCAGGGCTACCAGTCACCGATCGTGTTCGGCCCGGACGGGGCGTACCTGTGTGGCCATGAATGCGAAGCCCTCTACCCGGCCGGTTGGCTTCTGCCACTCGAAGTCGACCTCTTGGCCAGGGTCGAGCGCTCGGAATCCATCGATTTCGACTTCACTGAAATGCACCCAGCAGCCACCTGGAGTCTGCACACAGTCGATGGCGCCCCACCCGTCTTCTCTCCTCCAGAATCGGACAACGCCCCGTGAAGTCATCTCCCGATGATGCAGGAAACTGTGCCAGTCAGCGATGGTTCACTCGGACTGGTTCATCGGGGTTCGGGCACCCCGTACTCAGATTCTGATGTGGCGGATGCCGACTGCGGCTCGCCGGAGCTGATAGCGGACGGGGGCCAGGCGGTCGTGTGTCAGGTGTAGGTCCGTGCGCGCCGCAATGTGCTCTACAACGTCGTCGACGGTGCGATCGTCGGTATCGACATGTTCGGTGAATCGTTCTGTGGCGAGTGCGGTCACGCAACGGTTGATCTGTTGCATAGCCCAGGTTTCATCTCTTCCCGTAGCGCGGCCCAGCCAGTGGCCGGTGCGGGTTTGTAGTCGACGCCGGAGGGTGTCGGGTGACGCGATGAGGGAGAAGTGTCTGACGTCAACGCCCTCGGTGGACAGACCGGCCATGATCTCGTCGAAGTAGTCCGGGTTGACCAGTGTCATGGGAACGATCACCGGACCGTCGTGGGCAGCCACCGCGTCGGCGAGGGTCGCGACTACCGTTGATCGCCACTGGGGTCGGTCCTGAAAGTCGCGTCGCGCGGAGGCCGGAAGCATTTTGTGGATCGCGAATCCGATGAGTTCAGGATCGGCGACGTGAGAGCGAGGTACACGTCGATTCAACTCGAACGCAGTCTGCGTCTTTCCCGCACCGAACGCACCGTTGATCCATACGAGCATTGCGCCGAGCCTAGCGGGCCCGGCCGGTGCGCGTCAGCCCTGTTCTCTCCACGTGGCGAACAGTCGTGAATCCGGTGTCCTGATTGACGATCGTCAAACAGCACACCCTGGTGGGAGTCCCACGAGGGTGTGCTCATCCGTAATGAATGTCCAGACTCGCAGAGAGGAGAACCTGAAATGAGCAAACTCATGGAGACCGAATTCCGTTCTGAGCTGCACCAGTGTGCCATCTCCCAACCTGCACCGCTGTCACCAGCGTAAATGTCCGATCCGTTTCCTATATCGGCCACCCTGGTGCAGCTCAGAACGTCGACTGCGGCGAGGACATCAAACACCTCCGATTATGTTCAGCGCAGTCGACAGCTTGAGGTATTCGAGCCAAATCGTGAGCGCCCCGATCATGGTCTCCATAAGGAAAACTAATTCCAGATGCCTCCTGGCGGAATATCCGCTATATCGTAGACATTCGAGGTTGGCGGATTACCTACCCAGTAAATCGTAGAGGAGGACCCATGCGTATCAGGTTCGCTAGTTCCGTGAGGTTCGAACACCCCGTACGCGGCAATTTCGAAACCGATGGATTCCGGGTCAGGCCATTCTGAACCAACGATTCCCTTTCTTGTATCCCAGGCGAGTCCATAATAAGGGAGGCACCCTTCACGTTGATATACAATGTGCAGCCACGGACCGTCCAGCCAGGTGGCTATGGTTCGAGTAGGCCAATCGCCATGCGATCCTTCACGGAGTTTTCGTTCCGCAGCGGCGCGCACAAGAACTGGCCATTCCGCGCTTTCCCGGCTTATTGACATGCTCACTACCTGTCTCAGAAGGGCCACGGCCCCTGCGGTGGGTAATCGATGGTGGTATTTACCCAAGGTTCACATTCTGTAAATTGAGGACCACGCGCTGTGCAGTACATTGTGATGACTCCTTTTGTTCGTGGTTCTGTCGGAATATTTGGGTCGTCGGTTCTGTAATCAACCACTAATCGGAGAATGTCCTCCTCGTAGACCTCGCAGTCACCGAAGGGTCCGATCGTCCAGTCGCACCTAGTTCGGCCCACTGTCTGTAGGTAGTGGTACGAGCTCGGGCCATCCTGATTGGGAGGCGCCATATGAGTGGAGGCGATTAGATTGAAATTGTCGATCTTGTGCTTCCAAAAAATCTTGTCGGCACCGAATCCGGCGGGGTTAGACCAGTATCCCCTTCGCACCGGAGCCCACTTACCATCGGAACTCGTACTTTCAAAAACAATTTCATTTACGTCTTGAGTCTGCGATTGGGCAGGGGCGGTCCCGAGGAGCGGAAAAAATCCCACGATTGCAAGGACGGCCGATAATCTTACTTTCTTCACCTTGAATCTCCTTGTTCAGTAGTGCCGGAAGTAGACGTAGCCATCATCACCAATGGTGATTTCCCCGTTTTGGAACTTCTGTCGCCATTCAATTCCCTGAGAAATGTTGTTTCGGGCGGCCGCATCTGGGTATCCCAGCGCCCCCTCTCCTTCTGCAGAATCGTCCACACTGAAAGTACCTTCCATGGCACTCTCCATGCACCGCCAAGGACTGAGTAGATAGCGTCACGTGATTCAAATTCGGCATAGTGTCCGACGCCATCTGCAGCGATTTGCTCATCCGATTGGGGGTACCCGAGTTCACCGTCTTCGCGTCCGTGCTGCGCCCATACATCACGAATTGAGCTGTAAAGTACGCGCGCTCCGGTTGGCCCGGACCAGGTGATGGTGCCGTTGAGGAAGTTGTTGTAGCGACCGTTGTACTTGGTGGTCCAGATCTCGTCGGTGCTCGGATAGCCGAGTGGTCCTGTTTCGGCTCCGAGTGCGTTGTACTTGTCGCGGACGGCTCCCCCGACGATGCCGAGGGACAGTGGGCTCCAGTAGATCGCGGCTCCCGACTGGAACTCCTGGCGACGGCCGTTTTGAAGGACGATCTCGTCGGTGGTCGGGTAGCCGAGCCACCCGGCTTCCCAGCCGTGCTGGCCCCATTTCATCATGAAGTGGTTGACGACCGGATGTGCGCCGGCGTTGGGATGCCAGTAGATGGGGCCGTTGACGAAGGTGACTCGTTGCCCGACTCCGTCGGGGTTGGTGATGTTGGTGCTGGTCGGCAGGAGCAGGAAGCTGTTCGGTCCGCCGAGGGAGTCGTACTTGACTCGAATCTGGCCGCAGACTGGGTATTGCCAGGCGGGGTAGTAGATCATGCAGTCGGTCGGTGCTGCGGCGGCGAGGGCATTGGTGGCGCCGGCGCTGCGTGCTGTTCGAGAGCGTGATGCTGCGAGGAGTTTGGCCTCGAGGATCTCGGCCTTGTCGGCGTCTTCTTTGGTGAAGCCCTCGGGTAGTTCTTGGCGGTCCGAGCGCATCTTGCCCGGCACGATCGTGGCGTTGGGGTTTTCGGTGGGTGTCCACTCCGCCCAGGGTTCTTTCTCGCCCGGCGCCGACGGTGCCGTTTCCGGGGTTAATGTCGCTGGGGTACTTGGCTCGATACTGGTCGAGACCGGGTTGTCCGTGGTGGGCGATGTCGGAGCTGTCTCGGGCGCCACCGTGACGGTCGGCGCTGGCGAGGTCTCGGGCACTGCTGGGACGGTCGAGACGCACGGTAGTGGTGGCACCACAGGAGTGGTCGATGTGGCCGGTGGCGTTGTGGTGGTTGTGGCGCCGGGGGCGGTGAGCGGTTCCGCGCACGGATCCGTCGTGGTGGTCTCGGCCGGGGCGTCGAGTGGCATGAGGTCCGGGGACGGTGCCGGTGCCGGTGCGGACTGTGTCGGGGTGGGGACGGCCGGTGTCGTCTCGATTGGCTGGGCGATGGCTGCCGACCCTCCGACGGCAACCATCAACACTGTGGTGCTCGCGATCAGGCACCGGCTCATCCATCTGTGCCGGGGCATGACGGAGCCCCGCTGGGGGTGCGAATCCATCTGTGACCTACTTCTTTTCAAGTGGATAGGTACAGCGGTGGCGCCATCGCTTCTTAGCAACTTAAACGGTTTCTCAAGAATCACAAATGCACCAGATAACACTTGCGTAACAAATACCGATTGACCGGTTTTTTTTGAAAACCAGACGAAACCCGGCATTCGGTGCTAGACGGACAAGATCATCGCCGACTCGAGCGATGGTTCCCCGGGGAACAGTGACCCCCCAAAGCAGGTGAAGGAGCGGGTATATACACGTGCGCGACACGGTGACGAGGACACGTCGGCGGATGGCGACCGCAGTGGCCGCGGCCGGGCTGACGGTCCTGGCCTTGGCCGGCGGCAGTGTGGCCACCGCTGCGCCGGCCGAGGTGGCGGCGGACTGCTAGATCTACTGGCCGTCGCCGTTCCAGGTGTGCGATCAGATCAAGGACCTGTACAACAGCTTCGGTGGGGCGATGAGCCCGCTCGGCTTCCCGTCCTCGGCCGCGCAGGCGTACGGCACCGACGGGCTCCGCCAGAGCTTCACCGGTGGGGCGATCGTCTGGACCCCGACCACCGGCACCTACATCGAATAACCCGTGTGGCCGGCGGGTGAGCGACCGGGGATCAGAAGCGAAACTTCCTGACCTGAACGATCCGGGTCAGCTCACCCGCGACGGCGCCGGGGTCACTGGCAGCCGGCCGCAGCGCGGTCTGCGCCGTGTCGGCGAGCCGGAATCACGCCGCCCGCAGGGGCTGTCAGGTCGAGGCCTGGTGACGATTCCAGCGGGCGCGGCGGATGTCTTCGCTCGTACGGGGGTGTGCAGGAGACAGGATTCCGGACAGCAGGAACGTCCACATCTGATCGATCCGCTGCTCAAGATCGACCCGTCGATCGAGCACGTTCGAGACCATCTGCACACCGGTGAACGCCGAGATCACGAACCGGGCCAGTTCCGGCGCATCGACCGTGCCGGGCAGATCACCCTCGGCGATGGCGGTCTCGGCGAGCTGCCGGCACGCCTCGATCCAGTCCCGGTAGGGACCGGCCGGATCCGGCGGTCCTCCTCCGCTGCTGAATTCGAGGGTCAGCCGGATCCCGGCGCGCACGATCGGGTCCTGCACGATCTGTCGGCCCATCTCGTGGCAGAGCATTACGATCTGCTCGAGTGCTGGGGCGTGGGTTGCGGCGATCGCCTCGACCGCGGCGAGGGAGATCTCGTGTTGTCGCTGCACGACAGCGTCGGCGAGTTCCTCCTTCGATTTGAAGTGGAAGTACAAGGCACCTTTGCTCAGGCCCGTGCCCGCCTCGATGATGTCGCCGAGGGAGGCGCCCTCGAAGCCCCGCTGGTCGAAGGCGGCCGCGGCCGCTGCCACGAGCTGGTGCCGCGTCGCCACTGCCCGAGCCTGCTTGACCAATCCCGTGTCCTTGTCTCGAACTCTCGAAGCCCCGGCGTGAGGGCCCGCCCTGACGAATCGCGACCTGCGCCCGTGCCGGGGAAGACCGTAGCAGTCGACGGGAATCCGGCCTGGTCGACAGCACTGTGACCGGTTCCCACCGTGCGGTGGTGGGAGCACCATCGGGAACCGACACCCGGCAGGGATTCGGTCGACCGACTCGATGACGACTGGGTTGTCGTCGTCGTCGACGGCACTCGCCGACCACCGACACGCCCGCCGGACCGGCCCGGGAGCGGGTCCTCGCCGGCGAAGACGATCTGTCACCCTCGTCGATCACTCGACTCACCGCGCAGTGGCAGCCGCCCATGCAATCGCGTCCGGGGAGCGGGACCCGACCCTCCCCTGGAACGGACCCTCAAACCCGACACGCGGTGACGGCATCCTCGTCGATTCCTCGGGTGCACACGTGCAGTTCCACAGCGCCGACGACCTCGACCTCGAGGTGCACGACGAGGGCCGGCAGGTGGTGTTCGCGCTGACCGCGACCGGCTCCGGAGGCGATATCGATCCGGCGCCGCTGACCGTGCGCGGGGTGATCACCTGCGAGGCGGTCACCGAGCACTGAGCGGCACCGGACCATGTGTGTCCTGAAGGTGGCATAGCAGCAGCCCCACCCCGACCGCTGTAGCGCACACGCCGACGAGCGCGGTGACCAAGGCCGGGACCAGATGGTAGGTGCCGGTCTCGACCAGCGGCAGCCAAACCTTCCTGTCTCGTTGATGGATCGGTCCGCGAAATTGATCTTGTTTTGAAAACGACCCTTACATCGACAACCACGTATGTGGGGTGAGCGTGCACACGGTCGCGGTCTCGAATAGTCTGTGCGGTGCCCCCATGCTCCCTACGTGGGGGCATAGTTCGCGCGCTTCCCCCCCCCCGGCGCGCGGACGAAGGTCCGTCGGCGCCGTATGCCGACGGAACCCCGCAGGCCAGTGATGGTGAGTACCCCTCGTAAATCTCGCCATCACTGGCCTGTCCACAACTCCCGACCCACAACACCCGCCGATACGTTCGAACATTCCCGTATATCCACACGCATCGACGCCATCCCAGACAAACAATACCATTCGACCGGTATTGCCCGTTGCGTTAGAGAATACCGCAGGTGCAACGCACAGGGAACGCCTCACCCACACATACCCGCTGCACGGTCGATGCGACCGGAAAACTCGCGGAACACGATCTACTACGTGACTCCAGGAGCTCCCTCACGGCGAGGTGGGACTCGCCGGAAGGGCATTCGGTGAGGGCTCCACCGCAGTCTCGGCCCAGATTCGGTCGCTGACGTAGTGATGATCGTGCCCGATCAGATCGACGTGACGTGCGGACAGTCCCCGCTCTCGGCCTATCCGCAGTGCCTGCTCGTAGTCGACGGAGTCGGACGGTGGTGTGAGCAGACCATGTGCGGTGGCGGTGTGGACGAGTTCGCGGACGGTCACCGCAGTCGGATGGGCGAGATGACGCATGCCCCCACGCAACGCCGCGGGCAGGGCGCGCGCCGCGAGTGCGGCGGTGAGCCGGCCGACGTCGCCGCGTGAAATCACCGATTGACGTGCGGCGCCGTCGTCGATCCACACCCCGAGAGTCGAGACGATGTGCGCCAACCCGGGCAGGAACCACCGGTCGCCGGGCCCGTGCACGAATCCGGGACGCAGCACCAGACCGCCGTGCCCGCGCACATGGTTTTCGGCAGTCAGACGACTCGCGCTCAGCGCAGTGACCGGAGCCGGAGCAAGCTCACCCTCAACGACGTTGCGATGCGGTCCGGGACCGTAGACGCCGATCGTGCTCAGGTACACGATGTGCTCGATACCGTGGTCGGCAGCGGCCGTCACCAGATTCTCGGTACCGAGAGCGTTGACCTCCTCACATCGGGCTGCGTCGGAGCCCGTATAAGACGCTGCATGCACAATCGCGTCGACACCGGCCAGCGCGTCGGTCAAAGCCTTCACATCGAGTAGATCTGCCGCCGCGACCCGCATCGGCGGTCTCGAGGATGCGAGCGGACGGCGCGCTATCGACGTGCATGCCACCCCCATGTTCAGCAGGGCGTCGAGCACCGCCCCGCCGAGGAAACCGCTCGAACCCACGACCGCGACGCGCCATGGGGATGTCGACGGCGCCGATCCGTGGTCCGCGATGTCGTTCCGGTCCGGTGGTACGGTTCGCCTCGGGGGAGGCAGAGGGTCGAGGTTCTCCACGACTCGCCTTTCGGTAGATCATCGAGTAAAAGGACACGGGGTGTGGCCAAACAAGCTCGGGCAGTAGCGACCCGGCAGCAGATCGTGGCAGCAGCGGCCGCCACCTTCGATCGGCTGGGATTCGACGGTGCCAGCCTCGGGGCGATCGTCGAGGCGAGCAGCGGGCTCACCAAAGGTGCCCTGTACTTCCACTTCAAATCGAAGGACGAACTCGCACACGCCGTCGTCGAACAGCAACACGCCATCTCCATCGCCGCGGTCGCCGCGATCGCCGCCACACAGGCCTCGGCGCTCGAGCAGATCGTGATGCTCTGCCACGAAATGGGGCGACAGATCGTCGAGGATCCGATCGTCCGGGCCGGCATCCGGTTGACCCTCGAATTCAGTGCGGGCGCCGAACCGGACCAGCCGGGACCGTACCAGGACTGGATCGAAGCCTGCCGGCACCTCGTCGAGACCGCGATCGCCGAGGGCGACCTGCTCCCTACGATCGATCCCTCCGAGCTGGCGCGGTTTGTGATCTCGGCGTTCACCGGGGTTCAGATGGTCTCGAATGTCCTCGATCGACGCATCGATCTCGAACACCGCATCGACCAGATGCTGCAGTTCCTGCTCAACGGCATCCTGACCTCCGACTGCCGCCCCGACAGCGACAAGATCCGTCGGGCTCGCTGGAGCGAGACACACCAGCCGGCCTGACACGCCGCTATCCGCCGGACCCGGGCCCCGGCGCACGAGATGCGCCGGCGGGCCACCTCAGCGTCGCCGTAGCCATCGCCATTCCACGCTGCTCGAGCACGACATGCGCACCCGCAGGCTCTTTCTCGACACCCGAGACCACCATCTCCGCCGGAACGTCGAGTTCGACGAATCGATGAAACTGCGCGCTTATCGACACCGGATCCGCCTCCGGGGCCCCGCATTCCGCTCGTACCGCCTGCCGGGCAGCCTCGAGAACGAGCATGCCCGGCAGGTGATCGGACGGATGGTCGAACAACACCGGATGCGACAGATCCGGCAACACCCGCCAGCGACCCGGCCGCGCCGTGGCACCGACCACCACATCCCCGACCACCGGCACCCCCACCGCGGTCGGATCGACCGGCGTTCGCCCTGGTACAGGGCCCAGCGTCCGCGGCCCACCGGCACCCCAACGAACGGTGTCGTACTCCTCGGCCGTCAGAACGGCAGTTCGGCCTCTGCCGGACCCCACACGGCGGCCGGCGATGGTGAATTCGAGTGCCGCGCTCAAAGCGGTGACCTGCGAGCCACGACGTCGCACATCCGATACCACCGCGGTGATGGTGACCTCCGCGGCGCCGGCACCGATCACTAGACGTTCCAGCTCTGCGGTGATCTCGATCGTCTGCATCACGAACCGCTGACCGAGCGAGACCCGATACCGGGTGTGCGCCAGATAGATCACGCATTGGCGCAGCGTCTCTGCGAGCAGCATCGGGTCGTAGCGACCGGCCCGGCTGCGATAGAAACCGTGCAGACGCGGCCATTGCGCGCCCAGGACGAATCGGTCCGGTCCGGGACCGCGAACGCAATCGGTGAGGAAGACTTCGGATATCGCCTGGCGGTGGACATGCCTGCGCGGCACCGTCGACTCGAACGACAACACCGCGAGATCATCCTCCAAACCGGACGAACCGTTCACTACCTCCATACCGCAAGTATCACCTTGCGGGTGGGACGTGATCGCACCCCGGTCATCGAACGACCGGATGTCGATTGCAGGGCATATGTACAGCATTTTGCGCGCCCCACAGAGATCCCGAACGGGACTGATGTCGGAGCAGGTGACATCGAACTGTGGTGCATCAGTGACCGGATGAAGTCCAGGCTCACCGTGGCCACCCTCGAATCCGCAGTGGCTCGGTGGGGTTCGGTTGCCGGGTGCGTGTTCATTCCGATCATGGGTCGCAATTTCGCAGCCGGAAATTCGTCCGCGCCCTGGGCCGCCACGGCCTGGTCGGGTCGATGGGTCGGGGCGGCCGGCGACTGTCGACAACGCCGCGATGGAAATCGTTCTTTGCGCTGCTCCAACGCAACGTCCTCGGCCGACAGCGTTGGGTCACACGCGAGCAGTCGCGCATTGCGATCGTCACCTCGCTTGAGCGAACCTACCGCCGCCGACGCCGTTAGCTCAGACTCGGCAGATTGACGCCAGTCGAGTTCGAAACAACCATGACCACACCGGCCGCACAGGCTGCGTGACCGTATCTGTCACCCCATCGTGCAGCAGTCCCCTTTCGGCAACCGGAGCAGTCGATCGGCAGAGGACCGACCGTACGTCCCGGTGGTCCGTGCCCCTCGCGCATCATAGGAAAGGCCGGCTGATGGCCGGCGTGATGCGGCGTGAAGCAACTGGGGTCGCATCGTCTGATTGCGCTGATCGGTGGCGCTGGAGGTTCGCGTCAGGCCCGACGTGACCATGGTTGTAACCGCAGAACATCCCGGAATAGTGCCGCTGACGGGGATGGCTACGGACTTTCCGTACAAGTAGTCCCTGGATCATCCGACACGGATTCGCCGGAGTGAGGGGCCATTGCGACAGGAGCACCTGGTTCCTACACGTACCTGACCTCAACCTCACTGGTCCGGGGCACTTTCGAGTGTCCATCCAGCACGGTGCCGACCGACATGAAACGTGAAACCGACACGCTACCGACATGAAATCTGGAAACCGACACTGCATCGTGGAACCTACACAAAGGGCACATCAGGCGCTTCTCATGCCTGTGGCTATGTCACTCTCGGTTTGTGCGGTGTCGATGCTGCTAATTCGCATTAGCGCACCATCACCGTCGAAACCCCAGCTGAGCGCGTTTTCCTACCCGAAAGCATCGGTGCGGACCGGTAGGCTCTCGTTCCGTGCCCGACGACCTGCTGATGCGCCGCCCGGACCCCTCCGACGCCTCTGTATCGCCCGCTTCGGACCCGTCTGCGCCGTCCGTGCCGGCTCTGCCGGCCGAGACCCTCACGCAGGTGGCCGGGACGGCGGCGCGGTCGCGCTCCGAGTCGACGCGCCGCAACTATGCCGCCAACTAGGCCCGGTTCACCGCCTGGTGCCAGCGCGAAGGGCACAGCCCATTGCCGGCGCATCCGCTCACTGTTGCCGCCTATCTCTTGGGCGCCGCCGCGACGGTGACGGAGGCGGGGGAGCGGGCCTACTCGCCCGCCACGTTGGCCCGCTGGGTGGCGGGCATCGGCTTCCACCACCGCCGCGCCGGGCATACGGCTCCCGGCAGCAACGAGTTGGTCGCCGCGACCTGTCCGGGATCCGGCGGGACTATGCAGCGGCGGGGGAGCGGCCCCGCACCCCGCGGGCGCCGCTGCTGACCGCCGACGTCGTCACCATCGTCGACAAGGCGCGGGCAGACTGTACGAGTTGGGCGGATGAGGTCCTCGAACGCCGCGACTCCGCCATCTTCTTGGTGGGGTTCGCCGGCGCGTTCCGCCGCAGCGAACTCGTCGCGCTCATGTGCAGCGATGTCTCGCTGCACCGGCTCGACGGCCTGCACATCGGCCTCCGGAAATCGAAGACCGATCAGGAGGGGCGGGGGAGTATCCGGGCGCTGCCGTTCACCCGCAGTCATGCGAGTTGCCCGCCGTGTGCGTGGCTGCGGTGGGCGCAGGTCGTCGCCGCCTTCGACGCCGGTGGCCGGTCCGCCGTCATTCGCCTGCTCCGCAACGCCGAGCCGTTCGCGGCACATGTGTGCCGCGGAACCAGGCCGCGCATGGTGCGTTCGCCGGCAAGTGGGGTCCGCGCTATTCGGCGATCGTCCGGATGTGGGAAAACAGCTGGTCGGAGTTCGTGCCCTTCCTCGACTACGACATCGAGATCCGTCGGGTGATCTGTTCGACGAACGCGATCGAGTCGCTCAACGCCCGGTACCGGCGGGCGATCCGGGCCCGGGGGCATTTCCCCAACGAGCAGGCCGCGCTCAAGTGTCTGTATCTGGTCACTCGTGCGCTGGACCCGACCGGCAAGCTACGCGCACGATGGACATCACGGTGGAAAGGAGCTTTGAACGCTTTCGCGATCACCTTCGAAGGACGCATCACCCCGAACACCAATTAATCCCATGTGTCAGAACCGGATCCACCGATTACCTGACAGTCCCCGCTCCATCTCACTCGGGTTGGATGGGGCCATTTCAAGCCGTCACACCCGCCATCGAGCAAGGTCGGTGGGTCCAACTCGAGCCGCCCGGGTGGGGCCGGATCGGGTTGACAGAACCACGTTGGGCGTGGCTGATGCGGGAGCGCACCTGGTGGGTGCGGGCGATGTCGTCGGCGGTGATCATCTCGCCGGATCCGGATCCGGGTCCGGGCAGGTCGTAGCGGGTCACGGTCACTGTCGGATAGGAATGAGCCTTGGCGACCGCGGTGTCGATATCGATGCTGCGGCCGGCGATCACCAACACGGTGGCCCCGGCCTCCCCACCGGCGTGGTTCATGGCTCCTTCTGCCCGGCCGGGTCCAGGTCGGTGTCGTCGATGCCTCCCAGATCGGCATGTGGAGTCGCGGACGTGCCTGCGTTCGTCGCAATGGAGAATTGTGTCGAGTCCGGTCGGCAGCTCGCCCCTTCGGAGTACGGGGTGATGACCTCGAAGCAGCGAGCGCCGGGGATGCCGGGCGGGCCGGCGGCGCTGACGACGGAGATGTCGTCGTTCTTGTCGCGGATCTGCGCGACGACCCGGTCGAAGAGGGTTTCGGCGCGGTCGGTGGCGTCGGTGCGGTAGACGAACGTCGCGTCGCGGGCCATGTGGGTGGCGGCGGTGTCGGCGAACATGTCGAGGGTGCCCAGCTGGGTGAGTAGGTGGGCGGCACCGCGGGCCGTAGACCGCGGGGACCTGCGCGCCGTCGGCGCCGTTGGGATAGCGCAGGGTGCGGCGCAGCATGTCGTCGGTGTTCTTCGGGATGCGACTGCTGCCGCGGGCGGTGTGGCGGCGT
This sequence comes from Rhodococcus sp. PD04, assembly GCF_035918275.1. Classification (NCBI taxonomy): domain Bacteria; kingdom Bacillati; phylum Actinomycetota; class Actinomycetes; order Mycobacteriales; family Nocardiaceae; genus Rhodococcus; species Rhodococcus sp. PD04. Next base: position 2,796,643 of record NZ_CP142143.1, read on the forward strand.
CTGCCGCGCTGACTGTCGGCGTGCAGTTCTCGTCGTCGCCACCCGGCGTGTCGCGACGACAACTGCACGTTCGAGAGGCGGTCAGCTGCGGCGGGATTCGAGCAGCCGCAACCAGATCTCGCTGATGGTGGGGTAGGACGGCACCGCATGCCACAGCGTGTCCAACGGCACCTTCCCGACCAGGGCGACGGTCGCGGCGTGGACGAGTTCGGCGACCTCCTGGCCGACGAAGGTCGCGCCGACGAGGGTGTCGGTGGCCCGGTCGACGACGAGCGCGGCGTGCCCGGCGTAGTCGTCGCGGGCCAGCGAGGCCCCGGCGACGTCGATGTCGGCCTCGAGGACCTCGACGTCGAGTCCGTCGGCGCGGGCCTGCTCGGCGGTGCGGCCGACCGCGGCGATCTCCGGGACGGTGAAGATCACCTGCGGGACCTGGCCGTGGTCGGCGCTCGTCCGGAATCGTGACCCGTCGGTGGGGCGGTTCTCGGCGCGGGCGGCGATGACGTCCCCGCACACCCGCGCCTGGTATTTGCCCATGTGGGTCAGTGCGGCGCGACCGGCGATGTCCCCGACCGCATACAGCCACTGGCCGTCGACCCCGTCGACGGTGAGATCGTCGGCGACGGTCACCTTCCCGTCGGTCAGGCCGACAGTGTCGAGACCGAGCCCGTCCACGGCGGGGCAGCGGCCGGCGGCGACGACGATCTCGTCGACCTCGACAGTGCTGCCGTCGGACAACTCCACGGTGGCGGGACCGCCGTGGATGCGGCCGACGCCGGTGTCCTTGACGTCGGGGCGCTGCACCGAGCGGATCTCGGTGCCGTAGCGCACATTCAGGCCCTTGTGGGCCATGCGGGTGGCGACGCGTTCGGCGGCGAACGGCTCCACGCGCGGCAGCAACCGGTCGCCGCGCACCGCGAGGGTGAGCTCCTCGACGCCGAGTTGCCGCAGCCAGGTGGCGGTTTCGCAGGCGACGACACCGCCGCCGACGACGAGCACGCGGCGGGGGACCTCGAGCAGGTTCGTCGCATCGCGGGAGGTCCACGGCAGCGCGTCGCGCAGCCCGGGCAGGTCCGGGATCGACGGGACGGTGCCGGTGGCCAGGACCACGGCGTGCCGGGCCTGCAGGCGACGCTCCCCGTCGCTGCCGGTGACGGTGACGGTGCGTTCGCCGGCGAGGCGGCCGTGGCCGCGGACGACGTCGATACCCGCGCCCTCGGCCCAGTCCACCTGGGAACTGTCGTCGCGGTTGTGGGTGAAGCTGTCGCGGCGGGCGAGCACGGCCGGCACCTCGACGCCGTGGGCGCTGATCTTGTCGGCGACGCCGGGCATGTTGCGGGCAGTGGCGAGCACCTGGGTGGGACGCAGCAGGGCTTTGCTGGGCATGCATGCCCAGTAGGAACATTCGCCGCCGACGAGTTCGTGTTCGACGAGCACCGCGGTGCGGTCGCTGCCGGCGATGGCGTACTGGGCGGCGTTCTCCCCGGCCGGGCCCGCGCCGAGGACGATCACGTCATAGCTGTCGGATTCCGCTGTCGGACCGCTCATCCGTCCACGATAGGCGCGGCCGAACCGTCGGCGGGCCGGATCGGCGGCGACGGTCCGGTTCGCGAAGTCCGCCCGTTCGTGCAGGTCAGCGGCGGCTCAGCGCAGATGCGGGGAGTCGGCGTCGAAGATCAACCCCATCGGGGCGAGCACCCGCACCACCTGCTCGGCGGTCCACTCGTCGAGATCGCACAGCAGCACCGACCGCCACGGGGTGACGATCACCGGACGTTCGACGGCGGCCAGGAATTCCGCCAGTCGTGCGGGAAGGATCCCGTCGGGCAGACCACCGGCGAGGGTGACGGCCCCGTCGGGCTGGTCGAGCCAGCCGATCGGCGGCCGCGGCCGCTCCGGCACCGGTTCCGGATCCGAGGTCGGGTCGGCCGGTGGGGTGAGCAGCGCCTCGGCGGCGTCGGGCGGGTCGACGCGCACCCCGGTGTCGGCGCCGTCGCGGATCACCGCGAAGCGGCCGTCGGGACGGGCGAGGGCCGCGACGGTGGGGGCGAGGGCGACGATGTCGCCGGTGCCGTCGTCGAGCCCGAGGACGGTGCCGGCCGCCACCGGCCGGTCGTCCAGGCGCGCGAGCACCGCGGCGGTGAGCTCGCGCAGGTCGTGGTGTCCGCCGATGCGGCCGCTGAGCGGGGAGACGAGAAGCCGTGCGCGGGTGGGCACGTCGACGGTGAGCCCGGCGGCGGTGACGGCCGCGCTGATCGCGGCGTGGTCGCCGCGCACCCGCAGCTGGGCGTGGGCGGTCAGGTGCAGTTCGCCGCCGCCGTGGGTGTGGGCGAGTTCGGCGAGCGCCTGCACCTGCGCGGAGGTCAGGTGCCCGGCGGGCAGGTGCACGTCGACAGCGGTATCGGCCATGACCGCCAGCGTAGAACGCGGCGCGGGCGGGACGAGCGGTGCCGTGAGACCGGGCGGTTTGTAGGGTGGTGGCCATGCCCGAGTCGACGACCCCCACCTTCGCGGACCTCGCCGCCGCCAAGTTCGTGCTGCTGACCACCTACCGCAAGGACGGCAGCGCGGTGGACACCCCGGTGTGGGCGGCGCCCGACGGGAACCGGCTGCTGGTGTGGACGGTCGCCGACGCCTACAAGGTGCGACGGCTGCGCCGCGATCCGCGGGTGTCCCTGGCGATCTGCGACGCGCGCGGCAACCCGAAGTCGGCGGCGGTGCCCGGCACGGGGGAGGTGCTCGACGCCGACGGCTCGGCGCACGCCCGGTCGGTGATCGCCCGCAAGTACGGGCTGCTCGGCCGGATCATCGTCGGCGCGAGCGTGGTGCGCCGTGGCCGCACCGGCACCGTCGGGTTGGCGTGTGTCCTCGATCCCGCCGACGACACGGTAGGCCGGTAGACGTCGTGGCGCGCTCCCACACCTACCGGTCCCAGGCGATCGCGGTGGCGCTCGCGAGCAACCCGCTGATCTCCGGTTCGAGTCGCTGGAAGTGGTTGCGCCGCGCCGGTGTCGACGCCGCACCGCCGAGCCTGATCCACACCGGCGTGGTGGTGCAGGGCCTCGGCCGGCTCACCCTCGGCGCGGGCTCGTTCGTCAACCACGGTTGCTATTTCGACACGGTCGCCGACATCACCCTCGGGCAGCGGGTGTTCCTCGGCGACCACGTGCGGGTGCTCACCAGCAGCCACCGCATGGGCACCGCCGAACAGCGCGCGTCGACGCTGACGGGGGAGCCGGTGACCATCGGCGACGGCGCGTGGATCGGCTCCGGTGCGGTGATCATGCCGGGCGTGACCATCGGCGCCGGCGCGGTGATCGGCGCGAACTCGCTGGTGACGAAGGACTGCGCCCCGCACACGCTGCATCTGGGCAGCCCCGCCCGGCACGTCCGCGACCTGGACTGACCCCACACCGCGAGCACGTCCGGATCGTCCCGGTTCGTCCGATCCCGTAGGGTCCGTGGTGATCTCGGCCTCACCTGCGGGGCCGAGCCGATCGACCCAGTTCAGGAGAGCGCATGTCCGTGCACGAGTACACCGTGGCCACCGCCGACGGCGGCAGCGAGGATCTCGCCCGCTTCGCCGGCCGGTACCTGCTGATCGTCAATGTCGCCAGCAAGTGCGGCCTGACCCCGCAGTACGAGGCGCTCGAAGCGCTGCACCGCGAACTGGGTGAGCGCGGCCTGCAGATCCTCGCGTTCCCGTGCAACCAGTTCGGTGGTCAGGAACCGGGCAGCGACAGTGAGATCCAGGAGTTCTGCCGGGTGAACTTCGACGTCACCTTCCCGGTGTTCGCGAAGCTCGACGTAAACGGCGACGACGCACACCCGCTCTACCGGTACCTGCGCGCCGAGGCTCCCGGCGATTTCGGGCCGCAGCACGGTTTCCTGTTCGAGCACGTGAGCAAGACCCGCCCGGAGGCGCTCGGCACCGACGAGGTGAAATGGAACTTCACCAAGTTCCTCGTCGACCCGCAGGGCGCGGTGGTGCGCCGCTTCGAGCCGACGGTCACCCCCGAGGAGATCGGCAAGGAACTCGCCGACCTGCTCTGAGCCACTGCCGGTCCGGTCGGTGCTCGCCGACCGGACCGGAGGTCAGTGCGCGGCGCTGACCGAGGACATGTGGAAGTCGGGGATGCGCACCGGCGGCATCGCGGTGCGGGTGAACCAGTCCTTCCACTCCCGCGGCAGGGTGCGTTCGGTGGCGCCGATCTCGGTGGCGCGGCCGAGCAGATCCACCGGGGACTCGTTGAACCGGAAGTTGTTCACCGCCGCCCGCACCTGCCCGTCCTCGACGAGATACACCCCGTCGCGGGTCAGGCCGGTCAGCAACAGCACCGCCGGGTCGACCTCCCGCAGGTACCACACGGTGGTCAGCAGCAGACCGCGTTCGGTGCGGGCGACCATGTCGTCCACATCGGCGGTGCCGCCGCCGGTGAGCAGCAGGTTCTCACCCGGCGCCGTGGGGGTGGCACCGAATTCGGCGGCCGCGGCCCGCGGATACGCCAACGCGTGCAGTGCGCCGTCGCGCAGCCAATCGACCCGCGAGGCGCTCATGCCGGTGTCGAACACCGAGACGCTGTCAGTGGAGGCGGTGGCGACCACGAACGGCGCATAACCGAGCCCCGGGGCGGCCGGATCGGACGTCAACGTCACCGGCAGCGCCGCGATCTGCTCGCCGAGGCGAGTACCGCCGGGCCCCGCCCACACCGACCGGCCCTCCTCGGCGCCGCGCCCGTCGAGGGACCACAACAGCGGGATCATCAGATCGGCGACCACCGACGGCGGCAGCAGTGTCTCGTACCGCCCGGCGGGCAGGTCGACGCGGGTGCCGGCCCAGTCCAGCCGCCGCGCCAGCTCGGCGCGCAGCGGATCCATCGCGAGGTCGGTGAAGTCGACGGTGCCGGCGCCGACCCAGGCGCTCGCCCCGGTCAGGCCGCCGCGTTTGCCGTTGATCTCGAGCGAGCCGTCGCGCTGCACCCAGCGGCGCCGCACCCCGGTGGAGGTGCCCAGCCACATCGTCGTCGACCGGTGGTGCGCGAACCCGTAGAGGGCGTCGGTGTTGTCGAAGCCGGCGGCGAGCCCGTCGAGGAGCGGGGCGAAGACCTCGATGTCGGTGCCGACAGCCTCTTCGCCCCACTGCGGGTCGGTGGCGTCGCCGTCGATCAGCGGCATCGTGTCCGGGGCCGCCGGGGCCTGCTGCGCGGCCTCCCACGCCGCGCCGACCACCCCGCCGATGTCGTCGGCGTCGACGATCGCGGCGCTGACCACCCCGCAGTGCGCCCCGTCGGGGGTGCGGCGGATCGCGAGGATCGTGGCGCCGCGGGCACGGGCGGAACCGTTGGTGGTCATCGAGTTGCCGGCCCACCGCAGCGACGCCTCGGCGTTGTCGGTGACGATCACGATGGTCTCGTCGGCGGGGGAGGCCGCCAGCGCGGTTTCGACGAGTCGGTCTCCGGGGATCATCGGCCACCCTCCTGCACCGTGTTGAGCACGTTCACGCCGCGCACCAGCACCGACGGGCACCCGTGCGAGACGGACGCGACCTGCCCGGGTTGCGCCTTGCCGCAGTTCATCGCGCCGCCGAGCTGCCAGGTCGACGCTCCACCGAGGGTTTCGAGCGCACCCCAGAACTCGGTGGTCGACGCCTGATAGGCCACATCGCGGACCTGCCCGGCGAGTCGGCCGCCGCGGATCCGGTAGAACCGCTGCCCGGTGAACTGGAAGTTGTGCCGCTGCATGTCGATCGACCAGCTGCGGTCGCCGACGATGTACAGCCCGTCGTCGACCCCGGCGATCAGATCGGCGGTGCTGCGATCGACGACCGGATCGGGTTGCAGCGACACGTTCGCCATCCGCTGGATCGGCACGTGATGCGCGGAATCGGCGTAGGCGCAGCCGTTCGAGCGGGCCACCCCGAGCCTGGGGGCGAACGCCCGGTCGAGTTGGTAGCCGACGAGCACCCCGTCCTTCACCAGATCCCAGGACTGGGCGGCGACCCCGTCGTCGTCGTAGCCGACAGTGGCCATGCCGTGCGGTTCGGTGCGGTCGGCGGTGACGTGCATGACGTCGCTGCCGTAGCGCAGGCTGCCCAGCAGGTCGGGGGTGGCGAAGGAGGTGCCGGCGTAGGCGGCCTCGTAGCCGATGGCGCGGTCGTATTCGGTGGCGTGCCCGACCGATTCGTGGATCGTCAGCCACAGATTCGTCGGATCGATCACCAGATCGGTGCGGCCCGGGGTCACCGACGGGGCCTGCGCCTTCTCGGCGAGCTGCTCGGGCAGCGCGGCGAGCTCGCTGCTCCAGTCCCACCACCGATCCGAGGCCACCTGTTCCCAGCCGCGGCCGGTCGGTGGGGCCAGGGTGCGCATCGACTCGAAGGTGCCGGCCTCACGGTCGACGCGGGTCGCCTCGAGATCGGAGTGGATCCGCACCCGCTGCTGGGTGATCGTCGACCCGGCGAGATCGGCGTAGAAGGTCTGCTCCTTGACCAGGGTCAGATTCGCGGCGACGTGGTCGACGCCGGCGGCGTCCTGCAGTCGCCGCGAACGGTCCTCGAGCACCGCGATGCGCTCGGCCGCGGGGACGGTGAACGGATCGATCTCGTACGGCGAGACCCACACCGCGTCCCGGTGGACCGGCTCGTCGGCCCACTGCACCGGATCACGGTTCAACGCGCGCAGAGTGCGGGCGACCGCGACGGCACGGGCCGCGGCGTCGGCGGCGCCGTCCGGGCCGGGCACCGGATGCGACGCGAACCCCCAGGTACCGTCGAGCAGCACCCTCACCGCCACCCCGCAGTCGCTGTCGTCCACCGCGGCCTGCAGGGCACCGTCGCGCAGGGTGCTCGTCCAGGTCCGCATCCGATGTATCCGCACATCGGCGTGACTCGCGCCCGCCGCCCGCGCCACCGTCAGGCCCGCGTCGGCGGCGGCGTGCAACGGCAGGGCCAGGAAATCGTCGTCCACCGCATTCACCCGCCCACGGTAACGCCGGGCCGGGCGGCGCCGGGGTTGCCGCACCGAGCGCCGCGGGCGGCTCAGCCGAACTGTTCGATGCCCAGCCGGATCACCATGGCGATCACCACGACCAGCAACACCACCCGCACGAATCCGGCGCCGCGCGCGAGCGCCATCCGGGAACCGAGCACCGATCCGGCGACGTTGCACACCGCCAGCGCCGCCCCGAGCGTCCACCACACGTGCCCGCCGACGGCGAAGAGCACCAGCGCGCCGAGATTCGAGCCGAAGTTGAGCACCTTCGCCATCGCCGCGGAGGTGACGAACTCGCTGCCGAGCATCGCCGCGAACACGATGATGATGAAGGTGCCGGTGCCGGGTCCGAGGATCCCGTCGTAGAAGCCGATCACCGCCGCGGCCGTGATCACCACGGTAATCAGCCGCAGGGTGGAGGGGCGGCGGGTGCCGCCGGCGCCGAGTTTCGGGCGGGTGGTGACGAACACCGCCACCGCGACGAGCACCACCATCACGATCGGGATGAACACCTCCCGGTCGATGAGCGAGACCGCCGCCGCCCCCGCCGCCGCGGCCACGGCCGCGACCAGGGCGGCGGGGCCGAGCAGCGACCAGCGCAGCGGGATGCGCCGCGCGAAGGTCAGCACCGCCGCGCCGGTCCCGCAGATGGCGGTGAGCTTGTTCGTCGCCAGCGCCACCTGCGGCGTCAACTGCGGGGCGACGAGGAACAGGGCGGGCAGCAGGATCAGCCCGCCGCCGCCGACCACCGCGTCCACCCATCCGGCGGCCGTCGCGGCGGTCATCAGCAACGCCCAGTCACCTGCAGTCATGGCGGTCATTCGATCACGCGGCGCATCCGTGGCCGGGTGCGGGAGCAAAACCGGCGGCCCGTTCGTTGACCGGACAGAAACCGCCGACGGAAGGAAGTCCCGCCGTGTACCCGTTGTTGTTCGTGCTCTACGTCGTGGCGGAGATCGCGGTGCTGGCCTGGCTCGGCTCCACCCTCGGCGCCCTGGCCACCGTGCTGATCTTCCTCGGTGTCAGCGCCGCCGGTTATCTCGTGCTCGCCGCGCTGGGCCGCCGCGCACTGCGCAATCTCGGCGAACTGCGCAATGGGCGGGCGCCGCGCGCCAATTCCCCGGAGCGGGTGCTCACCGACGGTGCGCTCATCGGCGCCGGCGCGGCCCTGGTGCTGATTCCCGGCATCGTCAGCACCGTGCTCGGGGTGGTGCTGTTGCTGCCGACCCGTGCCGCGCTGCGTCCGGCGGTGCGCACGCTGGTCGCGCGGCGGGCCCGCACCACCGGGTTCTCCGCGCAGCGGCTGGTGGTGGTCGACGGGCAGGTCGTCGATCACAGTGTCGTCGGGGGCGCCCCGCACCTGACCGGTGGTCCGGCCGTGACCGAGCAGGTCGACGACCGCGGCACCGTGTTCGAAGGGGAGATCGTGGAGACCCCGCGCCGCCACGAGGAGCGGTAACCGGGCAGACTGGGCACTCGTGAGCCCTGCACCGCACACCCAGCTTCTCGTCGGCGGCCGCATCTACAGCGCCAGTGCCCCCGATGCCACCGCTATGGCCGTCACCGACGGCACGATCGTGTGGGTCGGGCAGGACCGGCCCGGCCGCGCCCTGCACCCGGACGCCGAGATCGTCGACCTGCACGGCGCGTTCGTCGCCCCCGGTTTCGTCGACACCCACGTGCACACCACCAGCCACGGCCTGGCGCTGACGGGGTTGGACCTGACCGACGCCGTCGACCGCGACGACGCGTTGCGCCGGGTGCGCGCGCACACCGAGGCGCACGACGACGCGGTGATCTGGGGGCACGGCTGGGACGAGACCCGCTGGCCCGACCCGACGCCGCCGACCACCGCCGACCTCGATGCCGCCGCCCCGGCCCGGCTCGTCTATCTCGGCCGGATCGATGCGCATTCGGCGGCGGCGTCGACCGCGTTGCGGGCCGCCGCCGAACCCCTCGACGAGCTGGCCGGGTTCGATCCGCAGCAGCCGCTGACCGCCGCGGCGCACCACGCGGTGCGCGGCGCCGCACGCCGCGGGCTGACCGCCGCGCAGCGCGCCCGCGCCCGGCTGGCGGCCCTCGATGATTTCGCCGCGCACGGGTACGTCGCGGTGCACGAATGCGCCGGCCCCGACATCTCCGGGCTCGACGACTTCACCGAACTGCTCGGCACCGACCATCCGGTGCAGGTGCGCGGCTACTGGGGGCAGGCGGTGCGCACCGGCGAGGAGGCCGCGGAGCTGCTCGCGAAGACCGGTGCCGACGCGCTCGGCGGGGATCTGTTCGCCGACGGGTCGATCGGTTCGCACACCGCCGCGCTGGCCCGCCCCTACGACGATCTGCCGGACTGCTGCGGCACCACCTATCTGACCGAGGACGAGCTGACCGCGCACGTGCGGGCGTGTACCTCGGCGGGCATCCAGGCCGGTTTCCACGTCATCGGTGACGCCGCGACCACCGCTGCGGTCGCGGCGTTCGAGACGGTCGCCGCGGAGGTCGGGGGACCGGCGCTCGCCGCGCGCGGGCATCGGCTCGAGCACGTCGAGTCGCTCACGGTCGCGCAGGCGGAGGTGTTGTCGCGGTACGGGGTGATCGCGAGCATGCAGCCGAGCTTCGACGCCCTGTGGGGCGGGCCGGACGGGATGTACGCGCAGCGGCTCGGTGTCGAACGCGCCGCGGCGTTGAATGCGTTCGCGCCGCTGGCGGCGACCGGTCTGGCGTTGGCGTTCGGCTCCGATGCGCCGGTGACGGCGCCGCGGCCGTGGCCGATGTTGCGGGCGGCGGTGCACCACCGCACCGAGGGCAGCGGCATCTCGCCGCGGGCGGCGTTCGCCGCCGCGACCCGCGGTGCGTGGCGCGCCGGTGGGGTGCGCGACGGGATGGCCGGCACCCTCGATCCGGGGGCGCCGGCGTCGTATGCGATCTGGGAGGTCGGGGAGCTGGTGGTCAGCGCCCCGAAGGATTCGGTGCAGCGGTGGTCGACGGATCCGCGGTCGCGGGTGGCGCCGCTGCCGGATCTCACCCCGGGCACCGCCGATCCGGTGCTGGTGCGCAGTGTGCACCGCGGCCGGGTCGTGTACGCGCGGTGACCGGCCGACCCTTCGCCACGGTCACCGCGCGGGCGGTGCGTGTCGTCGCGCTGCGGGCGCTGCTCGCCGTCGTCGCGGGACTGTTGCTGTTCGCGTCGTTCCCGCCGCGGCCGTTGTGGTTCCTCGCCCCGGTCGGGATCGCGCTCCTGGTCGGTGTATCGACTGCAGTGCCGATGCGGCGACGCGCCGGGTTCGGTTACGGCTATCTCGCAGGCCTCGGTTTCCTGGTGCCGCTGCTGCCCTGGATCGGCGTCTATGTCGGTCCGTTGCCGTGGTTGGCGCTCGCCGCCGCCGAGGCGGTCTTCGTCGGCCTGTTCGGGGCGCTGGTGGTGCACCTGCGGTCGCTGCCGGTCGCGCCGTTGTGGATCGCGGCGGCGTGGAGCCTGACCGAATGGTTGCGTTCGAGTGTCCCGTTCGGCGGATTCCCGTGGGGTCGGCTGGCGTTCGGGCAACCCGACGGCGGGTTCGTCTCCCTCGCCGTCGTCGGCGGTGCCCCGCTGGTGTCGTTCGCCGTCGCCGCGACCGGCGCCGGGCTCGCTGCCCTCGCCCTGACCGCCTCCTGCCGTGCTCGCCCGGCGCGGGCCTGGACGGCGCCGGTCGCGGTGACGCTGCTCGGGCCGCTGCTCGCCGCGGCGGCGTGGCCGCTGGTGCGCACCACCACCGACGAGTCGTCGACGGTGACGGTCGCGGCGATCCAGGGCAGCGTGCCGCGCCTGGGCCTGGACTTCAACGCCCAGCGCAAGGCGGTGCTCGACAACCACGTCGCCCGCACCCTCACGCTCGCCGAGGACGTCGCCGCCGGGCGGGCCCCGGCCCCCGATGTGGTGATCTGGCCGGAGAACGCCTCGGACATCGACCCGCTGCGCAACGCCGATGCCGCCCGCGACATCTCCGCCGCGTCCGCCGCGATCGACGCGCCGATCCTCGTCGGGGCGGTGCTCGCCAACGGCGACCGGACCACCACCAATTCGGTGATCGTGTGGGACGCGCAGACCGGTCCGGGGGAGCGGCACGACAAGAAGATCATCCAGCCGTTCGGCGAGTACCTGCCGTGGCGGTCGTTCTTCCGACTGTTCTCCGAGTACGCGGACCGCGCCGGTTATTTCGTGCCCGGCGACGGGGACGGCATGGTGACCGCCGGCGGCATCGACATCGGGGTGGCGACCTGCTACGAGGTGGCCTTCGATCGGGCGTTCCGCGATTCGATCGACGCCGGCGCGCAGCTGCTGGCGGTGCCGACGAACAACGCCACCTTCGGCGACACCGAGATGACCTACCAGCAGCTGGCGATGTCGCGGCTGCGGGCCGTCGAGCACGGCCGGGCCGTGATCGTCGCGGCGACCAGCGGGGTCAGCGCGATCGTCGAACCGGACGGTCGGGTGCAGCAGAGCACACCGTTGTTCGTGCCCGATGCCCTGGTGGCGCAGGTGCCCTTGCGCGCAGACGTTACGCTGGCTAGTCGGCTCGGAGTGGCGCCGGAGCTCGTGCTCTGCGCCGCGGCCGTGGCCGCCGCCGGTTTCGCCCTGGTGCGAGGACGGCGGGAGAAGGCCGGTGCGGCAGCTCGCACCAGCACCGGCGCAGCAGGAGCACCGGCCGGTGGCCGGTTCGACAAGGAGGACCTCTGATGGCAGCGGCGACGCCGGCCGGGAACGACAGCGCACCCAGCGCCCGCACCCTGGTGATCATTCCGACCTACAACGAGCGGGAGAACCTCGGTCGGATCATCACGCGGCTGCACGCTGCGCTGCCGCACACCCACGTCCTCGTCGTCGACGACGGCAGCCCCGACGGCACCGGTGACCTCGCCGACGAACTCGCCGCCGCCGACGAGCGCATCGCGGTGCTGCACCGCACCGAGAAGAACGGTCTCGGTGCCGCCTACATCGCCGGTTTCCGGTGGGGGCTCGAGCACGGCTACACGGTGCTCGTGGAGATGGACGCCGACGGCAGCCACGCCCCCGAGCAGCTGCACCTGCTGCTGGAGAAGGTCGATGCCGGCGCCGATCTGGTGCTCGGTTCCCGGTACGTGCCCGGCGGCACGGTGGTGAACTGGCCGTGGCACCGCGAGGTGCTCTCCCGCGGTGGCAACATCTACTCGCGTCTCGCGCTGGGGGTGTCGATCCAGGACATCACCGGCGGCTACCGTGCCTACCGTCGTGAGGTGCTCGAGAAGCTCGACCTCGACGCGATCGCCTCGCACGGCTACTGCTTCCAGGTCGATCTCGCGTGGCGCACCCTCCAGGCCGGGTTCACCGTCGCCGAGGTGCCCATCACGTTCACCGAACGGGAGATCGGTGAGTCGAAGATGAACGGCAACATCGTGCAGGAGGCCCTCGTCCGGGTCACCGTGTGGGGGCTGCGCAGCCGCCTCGCGCGCCTGCGGGCACTGCTCGGCCGCTGAACCGGCCACACCTGATGCATCAGGCGCTGCGCGGCTGATGAGCTAGCCGCTGCGCGGCCACGGCCAGCGGGCGTCGAGTTCCTCTCCGAGCCCCAGGCCCGCGCACAGCCGGCGGATGGCGCTGCAGTCCTGCACCACCGGCCGACCCTCGGTCACGGCGATGGTGTCGGCGACCAGCTCGTCGCCGCCGGGGATGTTCTCGTGCGCGATGATCGCCGCCCAGGTGGAGGTGTCGGAGCCGGTGAACGCCGCGACCGCGGTGCCGAGCGCGTCGAGCAGCCGCACCCGATCGGTGTCGTCGAGTTCGGTGAGCACCGCGGTGAGCAGCCCACCGGCCAGCGAGGCGTGGCACAGCTCGTCGCGGCGGTGCACCGCCACCGTCGCGCGGTTGACCGGCTGCAGTTCCGGGTCGGTGGTGAGCAACGCGAGATAGGCGCTGATCGAGGTCTCCGCGACGGTGGTGAACGCCAGCTGCACCAGCGCCGCATCCCGCGGGGTCTCGGCGCGCGCGACCGCGGCGCGATGCTCCCGCACGGTCGGGCAGGGTGGCAGCACCGACTCCGGGAGCGCCCAGCCGCGGCGACGGCGGGTGAGCACGTTGGCCTGCTGGTGCATGAGGGTGTGGTACTGCTCGTCGACCATCGCCTGCAGCACCCCGGTGACCACCGTGTCGGACGGGCCGATGCCGAACGCGTCCTCGGTGATCAACGCGAAGCCGGGGTTGACGACGTGCTGTTCGATGTCGACGACGCTCTTGTTGTAGGCGATCCACGCCCAGGCCCGCAGCCGCGCCTGCCGTTGCTCGTCGAGCGCGAGATAACGCGGATGCTCGGCGAAGGGCAGCATCTGCTCGGGATAGTCGGCGCGGTCCGCCTCGAACAGCGCATCGAGATCGACCTCGGGTTTCTTGACGGCGGCGCGGCGCGGCCACGAGCGGGTCAGCCCGGCGATCACCGCGCTCTCCGCCGGATCGGACGGGTCGTATTGCGGGAGTTCCGGCGCGCGCAGCTGCGGGCCGGGGATGTCGGACTCGTTCATGTCCGGCTCCTTTCCTCGCTCGGACCGCCGACCGCACCCGGATCGCGGGGCAGTGCCGCGAACAGCTGCGCGCACAGCTGCGCGGCGGCGGGTTGCCCGTCGCCGAGCGCGGCGCGGGCCCGGTCGAGCAGCGCCGCGAAATCGGGCAGGGCGTCGGTGGCGGCGTCGAGATCGGCGACCGCGTCGGCGAGGGCGCGGCGGGCGGTGGCGGCGTACGGGTTGGTGAGCTGGATGTCGTGGTAGACCTCGGCGGTGCCCCCGGACACGCGGGCGAGCAGCGCCCGCAGCACGGTGTGCGGCGGCGCGGCGACCCGGGCGGCGGCATCCGGCACGTCGAGCCGGTCGAGGGCGATGCCGAACGCGAGGATCGCGGCGTGGGTGAGCACCTGCACGGCGGCGGTGATGCGGTCGTGTTCGTCGGCGGTGGTCTCGACCACTGCCGCACCCCAGTCGCGCAGGGCCGCAACGAACTCGGCCACGACCGGAGCGTCGTGGTGACGCACCGCCACCACGGGCCGGCCGGGCAACCCGAGGTCGGGGGCGAACATCGGGTTGATGCCGAGCGCGGGGGCGCCGGGCCGGTAGGTGTGCAGCGCCGCGGCGATCGGGGTCTTCACCGACAGGGTCTCCACCAGCAGGGTGTGCGGGGGCAGCAGCCGCGCGAGTACCGGCAGGGCGGCACCGGCGACGACGTCGGGGACGGCGAGGACCACGATGTCGGCGCCGTCGAGAGCCGCGGCGAGGCGGGTGTCGGGGGCGGTCAGATCGGCGCGCAGCATGTCGGGGGTGGCCGGGTCGGCGGCCGGGTCGACGACGAGCACCTGACGGCCGGCCTCGCGCAACGCGGCGGTGAGCAGGGCGCCGACGGCGCCGCATCCGCCGGCGACGATCACCCGGCCGGGCGTGGTCACGGCCCGGCCCGCCCCGGCAGCACCGGTGGCCCGTCGACGAGATCATCCGGGTCCGCGGAGCCGATCGCATCGGTCCCGTCGGTCGGGGTGGTGTCGCGGGCCGCGGCGAGGCAGCGGCGCATCACCACGGACTTGACGAGGGTCTCCTCGAGTTCGTCGTCCGGATCGGACAGCGCCACGATCGCCCCGCCGATCCCGAAGGTGACCTCGTGGGCGGTGGCGACGAGGGTGCGGATGACCACCGACAGGTCGGCGGCGCCGGTCGGCGACAGATACCCGATCGCCCCGGAGTACACCCCGCGGGGGCCGTCCTCGAGCTTGTCGATGATCTCCATGGTGCGCAGCTTCGGCGCGCCGGTCATCGATCCGCCGGGGAAGGCGGCGCGCACACAGTCCACCGCCGAGACGTCCGGGCGCAGCCTGCCGCGCACCGTGGACACCAGCTGATGCACCGCCGCATAGGTTTCGACCGCGAACAGCGCCGGCACGTGCACCGAGCCGGGCACGCACACCCGCGACAGGTCGTTGCGCACCAGGTCGACGATCATCAGGTTCTCGGAGCGGTCCTTCTCGCTGGCCTGCAGTCCGTCCCGCAGCGCCGCGTCCTCACCGGGGGTGCGGCCGCGCGGGCGGGTGCCCTTGATCGGTTTCGATTCGACGGTGCCGTCGGCGTCGATGCGCAGGAACCGTTCCGGGGACGCGCTGAGCACCGCGACCTCGGGAAAGTCGAGCAGCGCACTGTAGGGGGTGGGGCTGATGCGGCGCAACGCCCGGTAGGTGCTCAGCGGGTCGATGCCGCCGTCGACGGTGACGGTGTTCGTCAGGCACACCTCGTAGGTCTCGCCGCTGCGGATCTCGTTCTGGCACTGGGCGATCAGATCGAGATAACGCTGCGGGGAGTGCCGCAGCCGCAGCTGCGGGCCACCGTCCGCGCCGATCAGCGGCACCGGGGTCTGCTCGTCGATCGCCGGTTCGGGCAGCGCCGACAGGATCGCGGCGGTCGCGTCGAACCAGGCGAGGGTCTCGGGATCGTCGGTGTCCTCGGTCAGGGCGAGCAGATAGCAGCAGCGGTCGTCGTGGTCGACGACCACCGCCCGGTCGGCGAAGACCAGCGCGGCGTCGGCGTAGGGGGAGGTGTGCACGAGTTGCGCGCCGGCGTCGGCCTTGAGTTCGTAGCCGAGATAGCCGACATAGCCGAGCGCGAACCCGAACGGCAGGTCGTCGCGGGCGGCGACGCGGCGCTCCGCGAGGCGGGCGGTGAGATGGTCGAAGACGGGGCGGCGGTGTTCCTCGACGGTGCCGTCGGCGCGGTGTTCGCGCACGATGCCCTCCCCGACCCGGTAGGTCAGGTAGTCGGCGCGGGGTCCGGCGCCGTTGCCGAGGACGGTGAACCGCGACTGCGGCTCCAGCGCGGCGCTGCCGTCGAGCCAGAAGCCGTGCGGGCCGGCGGCGAAGAGCGCCTCGTAGACGGCGGACGGGTCGGGGTGCAGCGGCAGCCGGCGGCTGGCCAGCAGATAGCGCGGGGCCGGTTCGGGTGCCGGTTCCGGATCGGCGGGGGCGGTGACGGTGATCGGGCTGCGCGGCGGGGTGGCGTCGCGGAAGTTGGCGAGCAGTTGCGCGCCGTGGGCGGTGCCGATCGATTCGGGATGGAACTGCACCCCCCACAGCGGGCGGTGCCGGTGCGCGACGGCCATGAGCAACCCGTCCGGGGTGTGGGCGGTGGCGACGAGCTCGTCGGGGACGGGGTCGGCGATCAGCGAGTGGTAGCGCACCGCCTCGAAGGGCGACGGCAGCCCGGCGAACAGGCCGGTGCCGTCGTGCAGGATCGGGCTGGTGCGGCCGTGCACCGGTTCGGGGGCGGTGATCACGGCGCTGCCGAACAGTTGGCACAGCCCTTGATGGCCCAGGCACACCCCGAGCAGCGGCACCCCGGCGTCGGTGAGGGCGCGGGCGCTGATCCCGAAGTCCCGGGCCCGGTCGGGTCGACCCGGGCCGGGGGAGATGACGATGTTGTCGAACGGTTCGGCGACGAGCTCGTCCCAGCTGCGATCGTTGGTGAGCACCCGCGGCGGGATGCCGTTGACGCGGGTGATCAGGTCGTAGAGGTTGTAGGTGAAGGAGTCGTAGTTGTCGATCAACACCGTGCGGATCGGTCGGGGCGCGGACACGACGGGCCTCAGTTCGTGCCGTCGCCGCGGCGACCGGAGCCGACCCGGTCCGCGGTGGCGCCGCCGGAGACGATGCGGTCCTCGACCCGGCACGCCTCGTCGATGAGCAGGGTGTACAGCGAGCGCACGAAGTCGCCGGACAGGCCGTGCCGGTACGCGTAGTCCTGGGCGCGGCGGTGCACGACCTCCATGCGGCCGGGTTGCAGCACGTCGAGGCCGTGGCGTTGCTTGAGTTCGGCGACGCGTCCGCACACCTCGAGGCGGGCGCGGATCCCGTCGAGCAGGGTCCGGTCGATGTCGTCGAGTTCGGCACGCAGGTCGGCCAATTCGGCGGCGGCCTGTGTCGACGGCGCGTCCGCCGCAGTGTGGTGACGGTCGGTCACGGACACTCACCCCCTTGCAAGCGACCCGCCGGAGCACCGGCGCGAAGGTCGTGGATCGGGCGTGCCGATCATGATCGATCGGCGTGCGATCATGATTGCACGCACCGTCCGGCCGATATCGACGATTGATCGATTCGTGGCGGGGCCGCAACCGAATTCGCGGAACCACCGTCCCGTCGGGCTGCGCTTGCGGGGTCCGTAACGACGTGTGCCGCCCCGGACGATCGTCCGGGGCGGCACACGTACGTGTTCGGCGGCGCAGGTGTCAGGCGCCGCGGCGCTTGGCCTTGAGCAGGTCCAGACGCTCCTTGAGCAGGTCCTCGAGTTCCTCGATGGAGCGACGCTCGAGCAGCATGTCCCAGTGCGTGCGCGGCGGCTTGACCTTCTTCGGCTCCGGTGCGGCGCCCTCGACCAGGGTGCCCTCGAGGCCGTTCTTGCAGATCCAGGTGCCGGGGATCTCCGCGTCGTCCGCGAACGGCACGTCGTATTCCTCGCCGTTGTCGCAGCGGTAGCGCGCGATTCGCCGCGGCGCCAGATCGTGGTCGCGGTCGGTTTCGTAGCTCACCGCCCCGAGTCGGCTGCCTCGCAGTACACGATCTGCCATGGTGGTGTCCTTCCTTGTGTGCTCCGCCCGGGTGACGATGCCGTGCGGCATCGACGCCGAGCTCGACGTCCACTGTGCTCAACGTCTGCGGAGCCGATTCCGTTCCCGCGGCCCACCGAGGAGCCGAGGGGCCAGTCTACCGACCCGCCGCACCGCCGCGCGCACGGTGCCCGCACCGGCCCGTGCGTCCGGGATTCCCGCCGCCCCGCCGGGGGTGCGGGCGGGCAGTACAGTGACGCTCGTGACCGGACGTGACACCCGAGCGAGCACGTGCCTGTGGTGCGGGCGCCCGGTACCGGAGATCGGCACCGGCCGGCGACGCCGCTACTGCCGCCAGTCGTGCCGGCAACGCGCCTACGAGCAGCGCAGCAGCGCCCGCCGCGCCGGACTGCCCGAGGATTCGGTGGTGCTCACCGCCGGCGAGGTCGAGGCCCTCGCCGACCGCGCGTTCCGGGTGCGCTGCGCCGCCGAGGACGTCGCCACCGCGGTCGCCGAGGGCGCCGCGGCCGACGAGCTGACCGCCCTGTGCGCGGAGCTGCTCGATCTGGCCCGCGACGCCGAACGACTGCGCTGACCGCCCCGATCCGGGGGCGCCGGCTCAGGCGAAGAAGCCACCCATGGTGTAGATCACCTGGCAGAACGCGCCGTTGGCGTACTGCAGCGAGCCGAACAGGGCGCCGAGCACCGCGCCGGGACCGCTGTCGATCACCGCGGACTGCAGCCCGCCGCCGTTGTTGTCGAGGGTGGCGACCCCGGCCCGGATGTTCTCCATGTTGATCCACACGAACTTCAGGTCCGAGGCGGTCACCGGCGCACCGGCGGTGGGTTCGACGAACACCTCGATCGACCCGAACGGCACCTGACCGTGCGGGCCGGGATGCACCCACGCGGTGGTCATCGCGAACGGCACGAAACCGCCGCCGCAGCCCGGACCGACGGTGGGTGCGGGCGACGAGAACGGCTGCGGGATGTTCTTCGGCGGCGGCGCGAACGGATCCGCCGAGCCGGAGTCGGCGACGAGCCGCTCGAGCGCGGCGAGGGTCTCGGGGGAGTCGGCGACCTCCGCGCGCAGCTGATCGAGCGGCACCCCCGGCGGGGCGGTGTCGGCGGCGGCCTGGGCGG
Organism: Rhodococcus sp. PD04; assembly: GCF_035918275.1. NCBI lineage: Bacteria > Bacillati > Actinomycetota > Actinomycetes > Mycobacteriales > Nocardiaceae > Rhodococcus > Rhodococcus sp. PD04. The sequence continues at coordinate 2,815,345 of NZ_CP142143.1, forward strand.
GGGCCGCGAGCAGGGCCGCGGCGAGCAGGGCGGTGACGAGCGGGGCGGATCGGCGACGCAACATCTCGGGCTCCTTCGAATCGGGTCGAGCGGGCGGGACGAGACGATCCGGTCGCGATCCGATCACGCACGGGTCGCGGCACGGGGGCACGAAGGTGACGGCCGCTTCGAGAATAAGGAGAGCTGTCCGGTTTCGGGGCGTTTCCGGCGAGCCCGATCCGGCTTCGGAGGCGACCTCATTCGTCACGCCGGTCACGAACAGGACATTCCTCCCGACCGTCGGGAAAACGTTATCGAAACGCGATTGATCGCCTGCGGGGAACGATTTCCGAGGTCACCCGCGGTTCCGCACCGCTGCCGCGACGGTAGAGGGGCGACCTGTGGGGCGCAGCGGCGGGCGGTGCTGCGGTCGTCGCCGCAATCCGGTCGTACCGGTCGTACAGGTGGTCTAGCTTGTTGTGTGGCCCCGGTCACACGGGGTCACACGATCGAACGGGGGTCCGATCGCGGCGCCGCACGCCCAGCGCGGCACCGGGATCGGCTCCTGCACGCGATGTCGGGGGACACACGCCGATCACGGCCAACAACATCGCTTTCGGAGGGGATATGTCGCTGCGACACCGTCGTCCGCAGATACCGGCCGGCGCTTTCCCGCTGTCGTCTGCGCAACGGGCCATCTGGTTCGCGCAGCAGCTCGCGCCCGAGGTACCCGTGTGCATCGCGCAGTATGTGGATCTGCGCGGCGCCCCGGATCTGGATCTGCTGCGACGCTGCGGATATCGCGCCGGCGCCGAGTTCCAGTCCGCCTATCTGCGGGTCGTCGACATCGACGGTGAACCCGTCCAGTACGTCGACCCCACCGTCGAGGACCGCAACGAGATCCCGCTGCTCGACTTCCGCGGCGAACCCGACCCGATGGCCGCGGCGCACGAGTGGATGACCGCCGACTACGCCACCCCGGTGGACCTGGCGAACGACCTGCTGGTGAACATGACGATCCTGCAGGTCGCCGACGACCGGTTCCTCTGGTACGCCCGCATCCACCACGTCGCCCTCGACGGATTCGCGGCGATGACCATGGTCAACCGCATCGCCGCCCTCTACACCGCCGAGATCGAAGGCCGCGAAGCGGAACCGTCCAAGGCCGCCGACCTGCGCGCCCTGTACGACTGGGACCGCGACTACCGCACCTCCGAGCGCTACCGCACCGACCGCGACTACTGGATCGAACGGGTCGCCGGACTCGAGGACGGCTCGACCCTGGCGCACCGCGACGCCCCCACCGCGGCGGTGTCGCTGCTGTCGAGCCACACCCTCCCCGACGACCTCGTCGACGCGCTGACCGCGGTCGACGACGAACCGGGACTGTCGTCGACGGCGGCGGTCAGCGCGGCGTTCGCGTGCTATCTGGCGCGGATGACCGGCCGCGACGACGTGATGATCAACCTGCCGGTCTTCGCCCGCACCACCGCCATGGCCCGCCGCTCCGGCGGCATGCTCGTCAACACCGCGCCGCTGCACATCTCCGTCGACCCGGACGACACCCGCACCGACCTGGTGCGGCGGGTGCAGCTCGAACTCACCGGGGCGCTGCGCCACCAGCGATTCAGCCTCGAGGACATCCGCCGCGAGACCGGCGCCGCCGGCGACCCGTACCGCTATGCCGGGCCGATGGTCAACGTCATGCTGTTCCGGCAGGAGATCGTGCTCGGCGACATCCGCGGCGAGTTCCACATCATGACCTCCGGTCCCGTCGAGGACCTGCTGGTCAACATCTATCAGAGCGGCGACCCGGCCCGGACCTTCCTCGACTTCCGCGGCAACCCCCACCGCTACGACGAGGACGAACTGCGCACCCACCACGACCGGTTCGTCGACCTGCTCGACGACTTCCTGCGCAGCGCCCCCGACCGCGCGGTCGCCGCGATCCATCCGGCCAGCGTGACCCTCGGCGAGCAGCGCCGCCGCGCCGCCGCCGACGCCGGATTCTGGCGCGAACGCCTCGCCGACGCCCCCGAACACCTCGAACTGCCCCGCCCCGTCACCGCCCCCGCCGACGACACCCCCATCGACGTCGAGGACCGCCTGGCGGTCACCGCCGCGGCGCTCGCCGCGCGCTTCGCCACCACCGAGGGCGGCGCCCCCGACACCACGATCGCCGCGGTGCTGCACGCCGCGACCGCGGCGCTCACCGCGCGGCTGACCGGCCACGACGACGTCCTCATCGGGGTGGCCCACGACGGGCGGGTGCTGCCGCTGCGCGTCGCAGTGGACCCGGCCGAACCCTTCGCCGAACTGGTGCGGCGCGTGCGCACCCTCGACGCGGATCTCGCCGCCCACACCGAGGTCGACCCGGCCGTGCTCGCCGGCCTCGCCCCCGCCTGCCCGGTGGTGCTCGCCCTCGACGACCCGACCCCCGCCCCCGCGGAGTCGGTGCTGCGCGTGACGATCGACACCACCGGCACCACCGTGCAGGTCCGCACCGGCTACCGGCCCGACCGGGTGGACGCGCACACCGCCACCACCACCGGCCGGCGACTCGGCCGCGCCCTGACCGCGGTGCTCACCGACCCGCACCTGCCCATCGGGGATCTGCCGTTCGTCGGCAGCGACGAGGTCGCCGGGCTGGTCCCGGCGCACGGCGACCCGGCCCGCTCCGCGCAGACCCTGCCGGAGATCCTGTGCGCGGTCGCCGCGGTGGTGCCGGACACCGAGGCGGTGGTGTGCGAGGACCGGCGCATGACCTACGGCGAACTCGACGCCTGGTCCAACCGGCTCGCCCGCGTCCTCATCGACGCCGGCGCCGGACCGGAGACGTTCGTCGCCGTCGGCATCGCCCGCTCCCTCGAATCGGTGGCGGTGATCTGGGCGATCGCCAAGTCCGGGGCCGCCTTCGTGCCCGTCGACCCGAAATATCCGGCCGAACGCATCGAATACATGCTCACCGACTCCGGGGCGATCCTGGGCCTGACCACCGCCGCGCACCGCGCCGAGCTGCCCGACACGGTGCCCTGGCTCGTCCTCGACGATCCCGAGCTCGACGCGCGGATCGCGCAGGCCGGCGCCGAGCCGGTCACCGACGACGACCGGCCGGCCACCCTGCTGTTCGACCATCCCGCCTACCTGATCTACACCTCCGGCTCCACCGGCCGCCCCAAGGGCGTGGTGGTGCCGCACCGCGGCCTGGCGAACCTGTCGGCGACCCTGCACACCCGCCTGGCCCCACCCCCGGCGGCGCGGGTGTCGCACTTCTCCTCGCCGAGCTTCGACGCGTCGATCTTCGAGTACATGACCGCCTTCGGCATCGGTGCGACCCTCGTGGTGGTGCCCGCCCACATCTACGGCGGCGACGAACTGGCGGCGCTGCTGCGCCGCGAACGGGTCACCCACCTGTTCTCCACCCCGGCGGCGCTGGCGTCGGTGGACCCGACCGGCGACGAATGCGAGGCGGTCACCGTCGCGGGCGAGGCGTGCCCACCGGAACTGGTGGCGCGCTGGGCACCCGGGCGGCGGATGTACAACGCGTACGGGCCGACCGAGACCACCATCGTCTGCAACATCACCGACATGCTGGTGCCGGGGGAGACCGTCACCATCGGCCACCCGGTGTGCGGCATCGACGAGCTGATCCTCGACGGGCGGCTGCATCCGGTGCCGGTCGGGGTCGCCGGGGAGCTGTACATCGCCGGGCCGGGCGTCACCCGCGGCTATCACGACCGGCCCGGCCTGACCGCGACCCGTTTCGTCGCCGACCCCTTCGGCCCGCCCGGCTCGCGCATGTACCGCACCGGCGACGTCACCCGCTGGCGGGTCCGCGACCCGCACCGTCCCGCCCGCTCGGTGAGCGTCGAATATCTCGGTCGCTCCGACTTCCAGGTCAAGATCCGCGGGTTCCGCATCGAACTCGGCGAGATCGACGCCGCCCTGAGCGACCGCCCGGAGGTCGCCTTCGCCGTCACCCTGGGCCGCGCCGCGCCCTCCGGGGAACAGATGCTCGTGTCCTACGTGCTGCCCGACGCCGGTTGCACCCTCGACCCGGAGCAGCTGTCCGCGGCGCTGGCGGCGCGGCTGCCCGCCCACATGGTGCCCGCCGCGATCATGGTGCTCGACGAGATCCCGCTGACCGCCGTCGGCAAACTCGACCGCAAGGCACTGCCCGAACCGGTCTTCGCCGGCGCCGGTGGGGCCGCGGCGATGTCGCCCACCGAGACCGCGCTGGCCGCGATCTTCGCCGACCAGCTCGGCGTCGCCGAGGTCGGCGCCGACGACAGCTTCTTCGAGCTCGGCGGCAACTCGCTGGTCGCCACCCGGGTGATCTCCCGCATCAACGACGCCTTCGGCACCGATCTGGGGGTGCGGTCACTGTTCGAGGCCCCCACCGTGCGGGCGCTGGCGGCGAACCTGCCCGCCGGCGACGACATCGACCGGCCCGCCCCGGCGCCGGTGCTGCCACGCCCGGACCGCATCCCGGTCTCCGCCGCCCAGCAGCGGCTGTGGTTCGTCGACCAGCTCGACCCGTCCTCGGCCGCCTACAACATCCCGATCGCGCTGCGGCTGCGCGGCGCCCTCGACCACGCGGCACTGGTCGCGGCGACACGCGATGTGCTCGACCGGCACGAGGCGCTGCGCACCGTCTACCCGGCCACCCCGGCCGGGCCGATCCAGCAGGTGCTGCCCGTCGACGCCCTCGCCCTGGATCCGACCCCCACCGCCACCGCCGATCTCGACGCGGACGTCGCCGCGGTCGTCGCGGCCGGTTTCGACGTCACCGTCGACCCGCCGCTGCGGATGCGGCTGTTCCGCGTCGCCGACGACGAGCACGTGCTCGCCGTGGTGGTGCACCACATCGCCGCCGACGGCGCGTCGCTGGCGCCGCTGTCCCGGGATCTGGTCACCGCCTACGCCGCCCGCGCCGCGGGCACCGCCCCGGACTGGGCGCCGCTGCCGCTGCAGTACGCCGACTACACCCTGTGGTTCGCGGAGCTGCTCGGCGACGTCGACGACCCGACCTCCCGCGCCGCCCGGCAACTCGACTACTGGCGCGAGATCCTCACCGGCGCCCCCGACCTGCTGGCGCTGCCCACCGACCGGCCGCGCCCACCGCAGCAGTCCTTCCGCGGCGCGAGCGTCGACGTCGAGATCACCCCGGAGCTGTACGGGCGGATCCGGCAGCTCGCCCACGCCCACACCGCCACCGAGTTCATGGTCGTGCACGCCGCCCTGGCGGTGCTGCTCGCCCGCCTGTCCGGCGGCGACGACATCGTCGTCGGCACCCCCGTCGCCGGGCGCAGCCACCGCCACCTCGACGACCTGGTCGGCATGTTCGTCAACACCGTCGCGCTGCGCACCGCCGTACCCGCCGACCTGTCCTTCGCCGACTTCCTCGCCGCGGTGCGCGACACCGACCTGGCGGCCTTCGCGCACACCGACCTGCCGTTCGACCGGCTCGTCGACGCCGTGGTGCCCGCCCGCTCGGCGGCCTACTCGCCGCTGTTCCAGGTGATGCTCGCCTTCGCCGACACCACCGGCGCGCACCTGACCCTGCCCGGCCTGGACGTCGACATCGCCGAAATCGACACGCACACCACCAAATTCGACCTGCATCTGCAGCTCGGCGCGGTCGCCGACGCCGACGGCCGCACCCACGCCCTGCGCGGCGCGTTGTCCTACGCCACCGACCTGTTCGATCCCGCCACCGCCGCCGCGATCGGGCAGCGCCTCGTGCGGCTGCTCGAGACGGTCACCGCGGATCCGGCGGTGCCGGTCGGCGACGTGGAGCTGCTCACCGCCGACGAACGCCGCACCGTCCTCGACACGTGGAACGCCACCACCGCCGACACCGGCCCCGCCACCACCCTCGGGGAACTGTTCGCCGCGCAGGTCGCCGCGACCCCGCACGCCCCGGCCGTCACCGTCGACGGCCGCACCCTCGGCTACGCCGAATTCGACGCGGTCACCAACCGGCTCGCGCGGCGGCTGCTGCGCGCCGGCGCCGGACCGGACCGGGTGATCGCCCTCGCCGCGCCGCGGTCGCTGGATCTGCTCGTCGGCATGTACGCGATCGTCAAGAGCGGTGCCGCCTACCTGCCGCTGGATCCGGAGCATCCCGCCGAGCGGCTGCGCTACGTCCTCGACACCGCCGCCCCGCGCGCGGTGCTCACCACCAGCGACGTCGCCGACGCCCTGCCCGACACCGGCGCCGAGGTGCTGCGCATCGACCGGCTCGACCTCGACGACGAATCCCCCGCGGCGCTCACCTCGGCGGATCGGCCGGAGCCGACCGGCGCGCATCTCGCCTACGTGATCTTCACCTCCGGCTCCACCGGCCGCCCCAAGGGCGTGGCGGTGCCGCACGCCGCGATCGTCAACCGGTTGCGCTGGATGCAGCACACCTATCCGCTGACCGCCGACGACACGGTGGTGCAGAAGACCCCCGCCACCTTCGACGTGTCGGTGTGGGAGTTCTTCTGGCCGCTGCAGGTCGGGGCACGCCTCGCCGTCGCCGCCCCCGGCGGGCACCGCGATCCCGGTTATCTGCTGCGGCTGTTCGCCGAGGAGCGGGTCACCGTGGCGCATTTCGTGCCGTCGATGCTCGCGGTGTTCGTCGACGCCCTGCACGGCCGCGACCGGGAACCGCTCGCGCTGCGGCACGTGTTCGCGTCGGGGGAGGCGCTGCCCGCCGAGACCGCCGCCGCGCTGCGCGAGGCCCTGCCGCGCACCGCCCTGCACAATCTGTACGGGCCCACCGAGGCCGCGGTGGACGTCACCGCCTGGACCACCACCGACACCGACCACGGATCGGTGCCCATCGGGCGCCCGGTGTGGAACACCCGCACCTACGTGCTCGACGCGCGGCTGCATCCGGTGCCCGCCGGCGCCGCCGGCGAACTGTATCTGGCCGGGATCCAGCTCGCCCGCGGCTATCTCGACCGCCCGGGCCTGAGCGCCGACCGGTTCGTCGCCGACCCGTTCGGGGCGCCGGGGGAGCGGATGTACCGCACCGGGGACCTGGCCACCCGCCGCGCCGACGGCGCCCTGATGTACCTGGGGCGCACCGACTTCCAGGTCAAGATCCGTGGTCTGCGCATCGAGCTCGGGGAGATCGAGCAGGTGCTGCGCGGCCGCGACGAGATCGGGCAGGCGGTGGTGCTCGTCCACCACGGCGCCGACGACCGGCTCACCGGTTATCTCGTGCCCACCCCGGGCCGCAGCATCGACACCGCCGCGGTCACCGCCGATCTCGCCGCGCAGCTGCCGGACTACATGGTGCCCACCGCCCTCGTCGTCCTCGACGCGCTGCCGGTCGGCCCCAACGGCAAACTCGACCGCAAGGCGCTGCCCGCCCCACCGGCGCCGACCGCCGCCGCCGGCTATCGGGCGCCGCGCACCCCCACCGAACAGCTCGTCGCCACCGTCTTCGCCGACCTGCTCGGCGTCGACCGGGTCGGCGCCGACGATCACTTCCTCGACCTCGGCGGCACCTCCCTGCTCGCGATGCGCGCCGCCGCCCGGCTCGCCGCGGACACCGGCGGGGAGCTCGGCATCCGGGAGATCTTCGACCATCCGGTCGTCGCCGATCTCGCCGCGCACCTCGACCAGCCCGACCGTGCCGGCGCCGGGCGCGGCACCCCGGTGGCCGGGCCGCGCCCCGACCCGGTCCCGCTGTCCCCGGCGCAGCAGCGGATGTGGTTCATCAACCAGTTCGACACCACCTCCCCGGCCTACAACATCGCCGTCGCCCTGCGCCTGACCGGCCGGCTCGACCAGGCGGCGCTGCAACACGCCATCGGCGACGTCGTCGCCCGGCACGAATCGCTGCGCACCCGCTATCCGCTCACCGACGACGGGCCCGTTCAGGTCGTGGTGCCCGCCGGCGCCGCCGTCCCCGACCTGGCGGTGCTCACCGTCGACGACGGCACCGACCTCGACACCGAACTCAGCCCGATCCTCACGGCCGGATTCGATGTGGCCACCGAGATCCCCATCCGCATCCGGGTGCTCGCCCTGACCGAGGACGAGCACGTGCTCGTCCTCGTCGCCCACCACATCGCCGCCGACGGCTTCTCCATGGGGCCGCTGGCCCGCGACGTCATCACCGCCTACAGCGCCCGCCACGCCGGGCAGGCCCCGCAGTGGACGCCGCTGCCGGTGCAGTACGTCGACTACACCCTCTGGCAGCACCGGGTGCTCGGCGACGACACCGACCCCGATTCCCTGGCCGCCGAACAGCTCCGGTTCTGGCGCGAGGCCCTCGCCGGCGCCCCGGAACTGCTCGAACTGCCCTTGGATCGGCCCCGCCCGGTGCAGCCGTCGCGGCGCGGCGCCCGCATCCCGTTCACCCTCGACGCCGCCGCGCACCGCCGGCTGCTCGACATCGCCCGCGCCCACGACGCCTCGGTGTTCATGCTGGTGCACGCCGCGCTGACGGTGCTGCTCGCCCGCCTGTCCGGCAGCGACGACATCGTCGTCGGCACCCCCGTCGCCGGTCGCGGCCACCGCGCCCTCGACGACCTGGTCGGCATGTTCGTCAACACCGTGGTGCTGCGCGCCCGGGTCGACGACGACGAACCGTTCACCGCGCTGCTCGACCGCATCCGCACCGGCGACCTGACCGCCTTCGGGCACACCGATGTGCCCTTCGAGCGGCTCGTCGAGGTCCTCGACCCGCCCCGCTCGACCGCCTACACCCCGCTGTTCCAGGTGCTGCTCGAATTCCAGGACACCGAACGCCCCGAGATCGAGCTGCCCGACCTGTCGGTGCGGGTGATCGACCTCGACCCGATGCTGGCGCTGTTCGACCTGCAGCTGTCCATCGCCGAGACCACCGACGCCGACGGCCCCGCCGGCATCCGCGCGTCGTTCACCTACGCCACCGACCTGTTCGACGCCGCCACCGTCGCCTCGTTCGCCGACCGGTTCGTGCGCATCGTCGAGGCGATCACCGACACCCCCGACATCGCGGTCGGCAACATCGACATCGTCACCGACCGGGAACTGGCCGACCTGACCCCGGCGCGGGGCCTGCCACCGGTCTCACCGCAACTGTGGCCGGAACTGCTCACCTCGATCGCCGCGATCCTGCCCGACGCCGTCGCCCTGCGCTTCGCCGACCGGCAGGTCACCTACGCCGAACTCGACGCCTGGTCCACCCGCGTGGCGCGACTGCTCATCGACGAATACCGCCTCGGCCCGGAAACCGTCGTCGCGCTCGCGCTGACCCGCTCGCTCGAATCGGTCGCGGTGGTGTGGGCGGTCACCAAGACCGGCGCGGCGTTCGTGCCCGTCGACCCCGCCTACCCACCGGAGCGGGTGAGCTACATGCTCACCGACAGCGCCGCCGCCCTCGGCATCACCACCGCCGCGCACCGCGACACGCTGCCCGCCGAGGTGCCGTGGCTGGTGCTCGACGATGCTGCCGTCGCCGCCCGGATCGCCGCGACGAGCGACGCGCCGATCACCGACGCCGACCGCACCGCCCCGCTGCACTTCGACCACCCGGCCTACCTGATCTACACCTCCGGCTCCACCGGCCGCCCCAAGGGCGTGGTGGTCACCCACCGCGGCATGACCAACCTCAACGCCGAGGTGCGCAGCCACTTCACCATCACCCACCAGGCCCGCGTCTCGCACCTGGCGTCGCCGAGCTTCGACGCGTCGATCTTCGAGTTCACCAAGGCGTTCTGCGCCGGCGCCACCCTGGTGATCGTGCCGCCGGACATCTACGGCGGCGACGAACTCGCCCGGCTGCTGCGCGAGGAGAAGGTCACCCACGCCTTCATCACCCCCACCGCGCTCGCCTCCCTCGACCCCACCGGACTCGACGACCTCGAGGTCCTCGTCGTCGCCGGTGAGGCCTGCCCACCGGAACTGGTGGCGCGCTGGGCGCCGGGACGCCGCATGTTCAACGGCTACGGCCCGTCCGAGGCCACCATCGAGACCAGCGTCAGCCCGCAACTGCTGCCCGGGCACACCGTCACCATCGGCGGCCCCGCCGTCGGCTTCCACCAGACCGTCCTCGACGACCGGCTGCGGCCCGTCCCCGTCGGGGTGGCCGGCGAGCTGTACATCGCCGGGCCGGGCGTGGCCCGCGGCTACCATCGCCGCCCCGACCTGACCGCCGCCCGGTTCGTCGCCGACCCCTACGGCACCCCCGGCGAACGCATGTACCGCACCGGAGACGTGGTGCGCTGGCGGCACGACGGCACCGTCGAGTATCTCGGCCGCTCCGACTTCCAGGTCAAGGTGCGCGGCTTCCGCATCGAACTCGGCGAGATCGACGCCGCCCTCACCGCCCACGACGCGGTCGCCTTCGCCCACACCATCGGGCACACCGCACCCAGCGGCGACACCGTGCTCGTGTCCTACGTGCTGCCCGACACCACCGACACCACCGCCACGCAGATCGATCCGCGGGCACTGCGCGCCTGGGCCGCGGCCCGGCTGCCCGGCCACATGGTGCCCGCCGCGGTGGTGGTGCTCGACGAGCTGCCGCTGACCCCGGTCGGCAAACTCGACCGCCGCGCCCTGCCGGTACCGGACCTGACACGGCTCGGCGGCGACTACCGTCCCCCGAGCACCGACCTCGAGGCCACCGTCGCCGAGATCGTCGCCGACGTCCTCGGCCACCCGCAGGTCTCCGTCGACGACAACTTCTTCGACCTCGGCGGCAACTCGCTGATCGCCACCCGCGTCGTCGCCCGCCTCAACGCCGCGCTCGGCACCGACGCCGGGGTCCGCGCCCTGTTCGAAGCCCCCACGGTGCGGGCGCTCGCCGCGCGCATCCTCGACGACCACGGTGGGCACGGACGAGTGCCGCTGGTCGCCGCCGACCGGCCCGAACGGTTGCCGCTGTCCCCGGCGCAGCAACGCATGTGGTTCGTCAACCAGTTCGACACCACCTCCGCCGCCTACAACATTCCGCTCGCCATCCGCCTGTCCGGCCGCCTCGACGTCGCGGCACTGACCGGAGCGGTGCGCGACGTACTCGACCGGCACGAGAGCCTGCGCACCTGGTATCCCGGCGACGAACAGGGCCCGCGCCAGGTCGTCGTCGACACCGACCGGGTGCTGCCGGCGCTGACGGCGCAGCCGGTCACCGCCGCCGACCTGCCCACCGAACTCGCCGACTTCGTCGGTGCCGGTTTCGACGTGGCCGCGGCGGTGCCGGTGCGGCTACGACTGTGGCGCCTGGACGACCACACCCATGTCCTGGCGGTGGTGGTGCACCACATCGCCGCGGACGGCTCGTCGATGGCGCCGCTGGCCCGCGACCTGATGCTCGCCTACACCGCCCGCACCGGCGGGACGGACCCGGACCGGGCGCCGCTGCCGGTGCAGTACGCCGACTACGCACTGTGGCAGCGCCGGCTGCTCGGCGACCCGGACGACCCGACCTCCCTCGCCGCCGCGCAGCTGCGGTTCTGGCGCGACACCCTCGCCGACGCCCCCGAACTGCTGCCGCTGCCCACCGACCGGCCGCGCCCCACCCAGCGCAGCCTCCACGGCGCCCTGCACCGCTTCACCGTGCCCGCCGATGTGCAGCGGCGCCTCGAGGCGCTGGCCGCCGAGCACGACACCACCGTGTTCATGGCGGTGCACGCGGCGTTCGCGGCGCTGCTGGCCCGCCTGACCGGCACATCCGACATCGTCATCGGCTCCCCGGTCGCCGGTCGCGGCCACCGCGCCCTCGACGACCTGGTCGGCATGTTCGTCAACACCGTGGTGCTGCGCACCCCCGTCGACGGGGCCCTGTCGTTCACCGACCACCTGCACCGCACCCGCGAGATCGACCTCGCGGCCTTCGGGCACACCGAGCTGCCCTTCGAAACCCTCGTCGACGTGCTCGCCCCGACCCGCGAGACCGACCGGTCCCCGCTGTTCCAGGTGGTCCTCGAATACGGCAACACCGAACGGGCCCACCTGCAGCTGCCCGAACTCGAGGTCGACGCCCTCGACCCCGAACTGCCCGTCGCCAAGTTCGACCTGCAACTGACCCTGCAGGACCCCGACCCGGCCGGGGCGGGGGAGAGCGGCGGAATGCCCGCGGCGTTCACCTACGCCACCGACCTGTTCGATCCCGACACCGTCGCCTCCTTCGCGCAACGGCTGGTGCGGCTGCTCGACGCGGTCACCGCCGACCCGCACCGCCCCATCGGCGACGTCGACCTGCTCACCGACGACGAACGCCCCGCCACCCCGGCACCGCTGCGCCCGGCCACGGCGAGCGTGCTCGGCTCCGCCTCGGCGAGCGTGCTCGGCTCCGCCTCGGCATCGCTGCTCGATCTGTACGCCCGCGGCGCCGGACTCGACCCGGCGGCGATCGCGGTCACCGCCCCCGACGGGACGCTGCGCTACGACGAACTCACCGACCGGGTGCAGCGCCTGGCCCGGCTGCTCATCGAGCACGGCGCCGGACCCGAGCGGCTCGTCGCCGTCGCCCTGCCGCGCGGCACCGACCTGATCGTCGCGCTGCTCGCCGTGCTGCACAGCGGCGCCGCCTATCTGCCCATCGACGTGGCGTTCCCCCCGGACCGGCTCGCGTACATGTTCGACGACGCGGCCCCGGTGTGCCTGCTCACCACCGCCGACCACGCCACCGCCCTGCCCCCGCACACCCCACCGATCGTGGACCTGCACGACCCGGCCGTACGCACCCGCCTCGACGAGATGCCCAGCGGCGGTGACGGATTGCCACACGTGCACCCGGAGGCAGCGGCATACGTCATCTACACCTCCGGCTCCACCGGCCGCCCCAAGGGCGTGATGGTGCCGCACCGCACCGTCGTCACCCTGCTCACCGACACCACCGACATGTTCGGCTTCGACGCCTCCGACGTGTGGACACTGTTCCACTCCTACGCCTTCGACTTCTCGGTGTGGGAACTGTGGGGCGCCCTCGCCCACGGCGGCCGGCTCGTCGTCGTCGACTACCACACCGCCCGCAACCCGCAGGAATTCCTGGCCCTGCTGCGCCGCGAACGGGTCACCGTGCTCAACCAGACCCCGACGGCCTTCTACCAGCTCATCGACGCCGACCGCGCCGCCGGCACCGACCTGCCGGCGCTGCGCCGGGTGATCTTCGGTGGGGAAGCCCTCGACTTCGGGCAGCTCGACCGCTGGTACCGGCGCCACGACGACACCGCCCCGACGCTGGTGAACATGTACGGCATCACCGAGACCACCGTGCACGTCACCGCCCGCACCATCACCCGCGAACTCGCCGCCACCGCCGCGGCAAGCCTGATCGGCCCGCCGTTGCCGTCGCTGCGCCTGCACATCCTCGACAACCGGCTGCATCCGGTGCCCACCGGGGTGATCGGCGAACTGTACGTCTCCGGCGCCCAACTCTCCCGCGGCTACCTGCACCGCCCCGATCTGACCGCCACCCGATTCGTCGCCGACCCGCACGGCGCCCCCGGCGACCGGCTCTACCGCACCGGGGACCTGGCACGACGCACCCGCGACGGCGAGATCGAATATCTCGGCCGCGCCGACTTCCAGGTGCAGCTGCGCGGTTTCCGCATCGAGCTCGGCGAGATCGAAGCGGCGCTGCTGCGCGCCCCCGGTGTCGGCCGCGCCGTGGTCGTCGTCCACACCGACGACGCTTCGGAGACCGAACGTCTCGTCGGCTACGTGGTGCCCGAGACCGGCCACGATCTCGACGTCGACGTGGTGCTCGACCATGCCGCCGGGGAACTCGCCGCGTACATGCTGCCGTCCACCCTGGTGGTGCTCGACACGCTGCCGGTCACCGCGACCGGCAAACTCGACCGGCGTGCGCTGCCCGCCCCCGACTTCGCCGCCCGCACCACCGTCTCCCGCGCCCCGGCGCGCGGCCCCGAAGCGGTGCTGGTGGAACTGTTCGCGCAGGTCCTCGGTCTGCCGACGGTGGGGGTGGACGATTCGTTCTTCGCCCTCGGCGGCGATTCGATCATGTCCATCCAGCTGGTCTCCCGCGCGAAGGCCGCCGGCCTGGACCTGACTCCGCGCGAGGTGTTCGAACACAAGACCCCCGCCGCGCTCGCCGCCGTCGTCGGCACCACCGCCCCCGCGGAGACCCTCGCGGAGCTGCCAGGCGGTGGGGTCGGGGACATGCCGCTGCCGCCGATCGCGCACTGGATGCTCGACCGTGGCGGCAGCATCGGCCGCTACTCGCAGGCGCTGCTGCTGCGCCTGCCCACCGGCCTGGACGCGGCGACGCTGCGGGCGATCGTCACCGCCGTCCTCGACCGGCACGACATGCTGCGCGTGCACCTGCTTCCGGTGCCGGACGCTCCCGGCGGACATGTGCTGCACGTACCCGCCCCGGGCAGCGTCGACGTCGACACCGTCGTCCACCGGGTGCCGGTCACCAGCGCCGCCGACAGCGACGACTTCTTCGCCCTGGCCGCCACCGAACTCGACGCCGCCGCCGACCGACTCGACCCGCACAGCGGGCGGGTGGTGCAGCTGGTGTGGTTCGACGCCACCAGCGGCGCCGGCCGGTTGCTCATCGTCATCCACCATCTCGCCGTCGACGGAGTGTCCTGGCGCATCCTCGTCCCGGACCTGGCCGCCGCGTGGGCCGCCGCCACGGCCGGCAGTGCTGCCGGCAGGAGTGCGTTGCTGCCCCCGCACACCGGCACCAGCGTGCGCCGCTGGGCCCACGCCCTGCGCGACGCCGCCCCCGAGCGCCGCCCCGAACTCGACTTCTGGCGCGGGGCGCTCGACGGACCGAACCCGCCGCTCGGGCACCGCCCGTTCGATCCGGTGCGCGACACCAACGCCACCGTCACCACCGTCGCCACCGAACTGCCCACCTCCGTCACCGAGGCGCTGCTCACCGCCGTGCCCAACGCCTTCCACGGCGCCGTCGACCACGGGCTGCTCACCGCGCTCGCGCTGGCGGTGGCGGCGTGGCGCCGCGACCGCGGCCACGACCCGGCCTCGCTGCTGCTCAACCTCGAAGGGCACGGCCGCGACAGCACCGCCGCCGCCGGCGCCGACCTGTCCGGCACCGTCGGCTGGTTCACCACCATCCACCCGCTGCGCCTGGACCTGACCGACATCGACCTCGACGACGCGCTCGCCGCCGGCCCGGCCGCCGGTCGCGCCGTCAAGACCGTCAAGGAACACCTCGCCGCCGTCCCCGACCACGGCACCGGCTACGGGCTGCTGCGCTATCTCGATCCCGACACCGCCACCGAACTCGCGAACGCACCGACGCCGCAGGTCAGCTTCAACTATCTCGGCCGCCCCACCGCCGGGGTCACCGACACCGACACCCCCTGGCTGCCCATCGACGGCTTCCCCCGCGGCGGGGCACAGAGCCCGGACATGCCCGCCGCCGCGGTGCTCGACATCAACGCCGTCACCGCCGACACCCCCACCGGGCCGGTGCTGAAGGTGCACTGGTCGTATCCGGCCGGGCTGCTCGACGACACCGACGTCACCGCCCTGGCGAACCACTTCGCCACCGCCGCCACCGCACTGACCCGGCACACCCGCAGCCCGCACGCCGGTGGCCTGACCCCCTCGGATCTGCCGCTGGTGCGACTGCACCAGGACGTCATCGAACGCCTCGAGCAACGCTACGGGCGCCTGGACACGGTGTGGCCGACCGCGCCGCTGCAGACCGGGCTGCTCTTCCACGCCCTGCTCGCCGGGGACCGCCCCGACGCGTACATCGTGCAACTCGTCCTCGACCTGCGCGGTGAGGTCGACGCGAGCCGGATGCGCCGCTCCCTGCAACTGCTGCTCGACCGGCATCCGGCGCTGCGCGCGGCGTTCCCCGCCGCCGGCGACGGACACGTCCAGGTCATCCCCACCCACGTGGAGGTGCCGTTCACCGTCGCCGACACCAGCGACGACCCCGACCCGGACGACGCCGCCGCGCAACTGCTCGCCCTCGATCGACGCACCCGCTTCGACACCGAGACCGCGCCGCTGCTGCGCGCGACCGTCGTGCACACCGGCCCGGGCCGGCACCTGCTGGCGTTGACGAACCATCACCTGCTGCTCGACGGCTGGTCCACCCCGGTGCTGATCCGGGAACTGCTGATGCTCTACGCCACCGACGCGGACCAGCGGGCACTGCCCCCGGCGCCGCACTACGGCAGCTACCTCACCTGGCTCGCCGACCGCGACCCCGAGGCCTCCCTCGACGCCTACCGCCGCGCCCTCGCCGGGGTGGACGAACCGACCCTGCTCGCCCCGCAGCACCGCCCCGGCACCACCGCCGGGATCTCCGAGGACCTCGACCTCGACCTCGACACCACCCTGTCGGTACGGCTGCACGACACCGCCACCGCCCGCGGCGTCACCGTCAACACCCTCGTGCAGACCGCCTGGGGTGTGGTGCTCGGCGCCCTCACCGGCCGCACCGACGTGGTGTTCGGGGCGACCGTCTCCGGGCGGCCACCGCAGATCCCCGGCATCGAGGCAATGGTCGGGTTGTTCATCAACACCGTCCCGGTGCGCATCACCGTGCGGCCCGACGACACCGTCGGCGCGCTCGTCGACCGGGTGCAGGCCGAACAGGTCGCCCTGCTCGATCACCACCATCTCGACCTGGGCACCCTCGACCGGCACCTCGGGGCCGCCGTGCGATTCGACACCCTCACCGTCTTCGAGTCGTACCCCGTCGAACGCGCCGGTCTCGACCGCGACACCGACCTCGGCGGCATGCGCGTCGCCGACATCACCGGCCGCGACGCCGCGCACTACCCGCTGTCGGTGGTCGTGCACACCGACACCGCGGTGCACCTGCGCATGAAATACCTGCCGGAGGTCTTCGACCGCGACGCCGTCGCCGCGATCGCCGCGCGCATCACCGCCGTGCTCGACGCCCTCACCGGCGACCCGGCCGCCCCGATCACCGCGCTGCCGACGCTCACCGCCACCGAGCACGCCGCGCTGCTGCCGGTGCACGGACCGGCCGGGGGCAGCGACGCCACCCTGCCGCAGCTGCTCGCCGCGACCGCCGCCGCACACCCGGATCGGCCGGCCCTGCGCGAGGGGGAGCGGGTGCTCACCTACCGCGAACTCGACGAACGCTCCACCCGGCTGGCGCGGGTACTGCTGCGCCGCGGCGCCGGACCGGAGACCTTCGTCGCCCTCGGCATCGCCCGCTCCATCGAGTCGGTGACCGCGATGTGGGCGATCACCAAGACCGGGGCGGCGTTCGTGCCCGTCGACCCGCGCTATCCCGCCGAACGCGTCGCATTCATGCTCGACGACTGCGGCGCCACCGTCGGCCTGACCACCACCGCACACCGCGACCGGCTCCCGGACACGGTGCCGTGGCTGCTGCTCGACGACCTCGACCGCGACGCCACGGGAGAGAACACCACCACGATCGACGACACCGACCGCCCCGTCGCGCTGCGGCTGGATCATCCCGCCTACCTGATCTACACCTCCGGCTCGACCGGCCGCCCCAAGGGTGTGATCACCACCCACCGCAGCCTGGACAACTTCGCCCGCGACCAGCGCAGCCGCTTCGGTGCCGGACCCGGCGCGCGGGTCATGCACGTCTCGTCGCCGAGCTTCGACGCGTCGATCTTCGAATACCTCCTGGCGTTCGGGTCCGGCGCCGAACTGGTGATCGTGCCCCCGCACATCGTCGGCGGCGCCGAACTCGGCGCGCTGCTGCGCGAGCAGCGGGTCACCCACGGGTTCATCACCCCCGCCGCGCTCGCCTCCCTCGACCCGGCGGATCTGACCGACCTCACCGATCTCGCGGTCGGTGGGGAGGCGTGGCCGGCGGACCTGCAGGCCACCTGGGCGCCCGGCCGGCGTCTCGTCGACGCGTACGGGCCCACCGAGACCACCATCATGGCCGCGATCAGCGACCCCCTGGGCGTCGACGACCCACTCACCCTCGGCGGTCCGCTGCGCGGGGTGCACGCCGTCGTCCTCGACACCGCGCTGCGACCCGTGCCGTTCGGTGCCGTCGGTGAGCTGTACCTGGCCGGCTGGGGTCTGGCCCGCGGCTACCACGCCCGGTCCGCGCTGACCGCCGCCCGGTTCGTCGCCGACCCCTACGGCGCCCCCGGCGAACGCATGTACCGCACCGGGGATCTGGTGCGCTGGGTCGGTGACCTCGACCGGCGGGATCTGCGCATCGAATACGTCGGCCGCAGCGACTTCCAGATCAAGATCCGCGGTTTCCGCGTCGAACTCGGCGAGATCGACGCCGTGCTCGCCGCCCACCCGGCCGTCGGGTTCGCCGCCACCGTCGCGCACCGCGCCCCGAGCGGGGAGACGGTCCTCGTCGCCCACCTGCACCCCGCACCCGGCGCCGACATCGACCACGCCGCAGTGAAATCCCATGTCGCCGAGCATCTCCCGGCACACATGGTGCCCACCGTCATCAGCGTGCTCGACGAGATCCCGCTGACCCCCGTCGGCAAACTCGACCGCGCCGCCCTGCCCGCACCGAACCTGACCGCCGGCGCCCACGACCGCCCGGCACCCACCGACCCGCTCGAGTCGCTCGTCGCCGACGAACTCGCCGACGTGCTCGGCCTCGACCGGCTCGGCGTCGACGACAACTTCTTCGACCTCGGCGGCAACTCGCTGCTCGCCACCCGCGCCGTCGCCCGCCTCGGCGACCGGCTCGGCCGACCCGTGCCGGTGCGCGCCCTGTTCGAAGCCCCCACCGTCGCCGCGCTCGCCGCGCACCTCGACGACCGGCCCGCCACCGAGATCGAGGAACCCGCCGCCGACACCACCTCCGGCCCGGTCGCCGGACCGCGCCCCGAGCACATCCCGCTCTCCCCGGCGCAGCAGCGACTGTGGTTCATCAACCAGTTCGACCCGACCTCCGCCGCCTACAACATCCCCCTGGCGATCCGGTTGTCCGGGCATCTGTCCCCGGCCGCGCTCGGCGCCGCCCTGCACGACGTGCTGGCCCGGCACGAGAGCCTGCGCACCGTCTACCCGGCGTCGGCGGCCGGACCGCACCAGCGGATCCTCGCCGCCGCCGACGCCCCGCTGCCGCTGGACGTGGTGCCCGCCGGGGAGGACACCGTGCACACCGCCATCGCCGATTTCCTCGGCGCCGGCTTCGACGTCACCGTCGACATCCCGGTGCGGGCACGGGTGTTCTCCTTCGGCCGCGACGACCATCTCGCCGTGCTGGTCGTGCACCACATCGCCGCCGACGGCGGCTCCACCGGTCCGCTCGCCCGCGACCTGATGATCGCCTACGCCGCCCGCAGCCGTGGCGAGACCCCGGCGTTCGGGCCGCTGCCGGTGCAGTACGCCGACTACACCCTGTGGCAACTCGACCGGCTCGGCGACCCGGACGACCCCGGCACCCTCGCCGCCGACCAGACCGCCTACTGGCGGCAGCGCCTCGCGGGGCTGCCGGAGGTGCTGCCGCTGCCCACCGACCGGCCGCGACCGCCGCAGCAGTCCTTCCGCGGCGACATCACCCGCTTCACCGTCGACGCCGATCTGCTCGCCCGGCTGCAGCAACTTGCCGCCGCACGGCGCAGCACCGTGTTCATGACCGTGCACGCGGCGTTCGCGGTGCTCCTCGCCCGCCTGTCGGGCAGCGACGACATCGCCGTCGGCTCCCCGATCGCCGGTCGCGGACACCGCGCCCTCGACGATCTGGTGGGCATGTTCGTCAACACCGTCGTGCTGCGCACCGCGGTGCCCGCCGAGCAGTCGTTCACCGACCTGCTCGCCGCCGTCACCGACAACGACCTCGACGCCTTCGCCCACGCCGACCTGCCCTTCGACCGGGTCGTCGACGCACTCGCCCCGACCCGCTCGACCGCGCACTCACCGCTGTTCCAGGTCTCCCTCGAATTCCACACCGCCGAACTGCCCGCGGTGGAACTTCCACACCTGAGCGTGCAGGGCGTCGCCCTCGACCCGACGGTGTGCAACTTCGACCTCGAACTGCTCGTCGGGGAGAACGCCGAAGGTGGCCTCGACGCCGCCTTCGTCTACGCCACCGACCTGTTCGACATCGAGACGGTGCGCGGCTTCGCCGACCGGTTCACCCGGCTGCTGCACGCGATCGCCGCCGACCCGCACCGCCCCGTCGGCGATCTCGACCTGCTCACCGCCGCCGAACACACCGCGCTGGTGCCCGCCATCGGACCCGAGGCCGAACCGGCAGTGCTGTGGCCGCACCTGCTCGACACCGCTGTCGCCACCGCCCCGGACGCGGTCGCGGTCGTCGACGGCGACCGGCAGGTCACCTACCGCGAACTCGACGCCCGCGCACACCGGCTCGCGCGGCGCCTGCTCGACCGCGGCGCCGGACCCGAACAGGTCATCGCCCTGGCGATCCCACGCTCGCTCGAGTCGGTCACCGCAGTGTGGGCGACGGTGCGCAGCGGCGCGGCGTTCGTCCCGGTCGACCCCACCTATCCGGCCGACCGCATCGCGTTCATGCTCGACGACAGCGCCGCGCGCGTCGGCATCACCGTCGCCGCGCACCGCGCCGCGCTGCCCGACGAGGTGGACTGGCTCGTCCTCGACGACCTCGACCTCACCGAAGGGCCGGTCGCACCGATCGACGACACGGACCGGCCGACGGTGCTGCGCCCGGATCATCCGGCCTACCTGATCTACACCTCCGGCTCGACCGGGCGCCCCAAGGGTGTGGCGGTCACCCACCGCGGCCTGGCCTCCCTCGCCCGGGAGGAACGCGAGCGGCTGCAGGTCACCGCCGCAGCCCGGGTGTCGCATCTGGCGTCACCGAGCTTCGACGCGTCGATCTTCGAGCAGATAATGGCCCTGTGCGCGGCGGCGACGCTGGTGATCGTGCCGCCGCAGGTCTACGGCGGTGACGAGCTCGCCGCGGTGCTGCGCGCGCAGCGCGTCAGCCACGCCTTCATCACCCCCACGGCGCTGGCCTCGCTCGACCCGGACACCGTCCCCGAACTGCACACCCTGCTCGTCGCCGGCGAGGCGCTGCCGCCGGAGCTGGTGGCGCGCTGGGCGCCGTCGCGGCGGGTGATCGACGCCTACGGTCCCACCGAGGCGACGATCATGACCTCCCTCGGCGACCCGCTCACCGTCGGCGAACCCGTCACCATCGGCACCCCCAGCCGCGGTTTCCGCGCCCTGGTCCTCGACGGGCGGCTGCAGCCCGTCCCGGTCGGGGTGGCCGGGGAACTGTATGTCGCCGGGCCGGGTCTGGCCCGCGGCTACCACGACCGGCCCGCGCTGACCGCCGCCCGGTTCGTGCCCGACCCCACCGGCACGGGGGAGCGGATGTACCGCACCGGTGATCTGGTGCGCTGGACCGCCGATCATCGCCTCGACTACGTCGGCCGCACCGACTTCCAGGTCAAGATCCGCGGCTTCCGCGTCGAACTCGGCGAGATCGACGCCGCACTGACCGCCCACCCGCAGGTGGTCTTCGCCCACACCCTCGGCCACACCACCCCGTCCGGGCAGGCGGTGCCGGTGTCCTACATCCGCCTCGCCCCCGATACCGACATCACCGCCGCCGAGGTGAAAACGTTCGTCGCGCAGCATCTTCCGCCGCACATGGTGCCGACGGTGATCACCGTGCTCGACGACATCCCGCTCACCCCGGCCGGCAAACTCGACCGCGCCGCGCTGCCCGCCCCGGACTTCACCGCCCCGGCCGGGGACTACCGGGCGCCGCGCACCAACCTCGAAAAGCTCGTCACCGACCTGTTCGCCGAGCATCTCGGCCTCGACCGGGTCGGCGTCGACGACAACTTCTTCGACCTCGGCGGCACCTCGCTGCTGGCGACCCGGTTGCTACCGGCGCTCGGGGAACGACTCGGGCGGCGCGTGCCGATCGCGTCGATCTTCACCCACCCCACCCCGGCAGAACTCGCCGCACACCTGAGCAGCGGCGACACCGAGGCGGACAACGGCATCGACGAGGCGTTCCGGGTGCTCGTGCCGCTGCGCCCCGGTACCGGCACCGCGCTGTTCTGCATCCATCCCGCCGCCGGGCTGTCCTGGCCGTACAGCACCCTCGCGCACCGCCTCGACGACGACCGGCCCGTCTACGGTCTGCAGTTGCCGGCCCTGTCCGGTGGTCCGCGGCACGACACCATCACCGCGCTGGCCCGCCACTACGTGCGGGAGATCCGCCGGGTGCAGCCACACGGCCCGTATCACCTGCTCGGCTGGTCGCTCGGCGGGGTGGTCGCGCATGCCGTCGCCGTCGAACTGCGCCGCGCCGGCGAACTCGTCGATACCCTCGCCCTGCTCGACAGCCACCTCGTGGTCGGGGCGTCCCCGGCCGTCGGCACCCGCGACATGCTGCGCGATCTCGGGCTTCCCGTCGACGACGGTGAGCCGAGCTTCGAACACGCCGCCGCGGTGCTCGACGAGGCGTTCGGGGGCGGCACCGGATTGACCGCCGCCCACCTCGAACGGCTGCACGCCGGGTCGACCGACACCGCCCGCGCGGCGCGGCGGCACGAACCGGACACCTTCGACGGGGACGCGTTGTTCTTCACCGCGGCCCGCTCGGAGGCCCCGGTCCCGGCGGTGGCGGCCTGGCACAACGTGATCGCCGGCGAGATCCACCAGTACCGGCTCGACTGCGATCACCACGAGATGGTGAGCGCCCGGGCGGTGGAGACGATCGTCGCGGTGCTCTCGGCGCGGCTGACCGAGAGCGACGCGGCGCTGCGTCGGTGGGGACGGGTCGCGGTGCAGGTCGCCGGGCGTAACGGGGACCGCCGGAACTGACCTCGGCGCATCCGTTCACCGGGCCCGGATCTCTCAGCCGAGCCCGGTGAGCGCCGCCGGCGCCCATCCCGGCCAGCGCACCGCACCGACCGGCACCCCGCCGGCGAACCGCGCCACCACCACCGGGGTCCCGGACGCCGTGTCGTACACCGACGCCTGATCGGCGCGGCCGATCGCCTCGGCCACCAGCGGCCACAACCGTCGATAGCGCGCCCGGATCTTGTCCTCCGGCACCGCATGCCCACCTGCGGCCACCCGATGCTGCACGCGCAGCACCGACATCGTCTCGGGCACCAGCATCACGTGCAGCACCACCGTGAATCCCGCCTCGTGCGCGCGGTCGATCAACTCCAGCTTCGACGGATGCGAGAACACCGTCTCCGCGATGAACGACCGGCCCTGCCGCAGCAACCGGTCCCGCGCCGCCGCGGCGAGCTGCGCCGCCTCGTACGACATCTCCTCCGCCCGGTCGGGCCAGCGCTGCCGCGCGATCACATCCGCGTTGACGAACACGCTGCACGGCAGCAGGGGAGCGAGGGACAACTCGACGAACGTCGACTTGCCGGAACCGTTGGGACCGACGATCAGATCCAGACGTCTCATGCGTCGTCGAGCACCCGGCGACTACCGTCGGGATGCTGCTCGACCAGCCGGCCCTCGTCGTCGAGCACCACCGTGGTGACCCCACGTGCGGCGAGAATCTCGGCGTAGTCGGTGCGGGCCAGCCCGTCCGCCAGGCGCGCGTCGATCTCGGCGTCGAACAGGCGCCCCTCCGCGGCGGTGAGCTCACTCAGCTCCCGCGTCCCGGCCAGCGCCTCGTGCACCCGATGCAGGGAGGCGGTCTCGTGGGCGGTCATCGCGCGGCCGATGCGGGCCCAGTATTCGAGTTGCTGGCGTCCGGTGCGGTTCTGGCGGCCGCCCTCGGCGATGGCGCTGTCGACGAGCTCGGCGTCGAAGCGGGTGACCTTGTCGGTGGACGACGTCATGACGGCCTCCTGATGTTGCAGTCTGCTACAAGCGTAGCTGTCTGCAACACGCCACGCACCCCCGAATCCTCCCACCATCACCCGGTTCGTGACCTCCCGCTACGCACCACCACCCGGATCGACACCCGATCGAACCCGAGCCGTCGCCGAGGAACCGGCCACGCGACCTACCGTGAGCGAGTACTCCCATCGCCAGGAGGTGCGTGATGACCACGGAGATACACGAACCCGACCAAGCACGACTCGAGCAGACCCTCGGACAACTCGTCGTCGACATGGGTGCGGCCATGAACGGCGCACTGGTACTCATCGGCGCCGAACTCGGACTGTGGCGCGCGCTCGACGAAGCCGGCCCGGTCACCAGCGAACAACTCGCCGACCGCACCGGCATCCGCGAACGCTATCTGCGCGAATGGCTCTCCGCCGAGACCGCCAGCGGCTATCTCACCTACGACCCCGACGCCGGAACGTTCAGCCTGGCACCGGAACACGCCATGGCCCTCGCCCGCGAGGACAGCCCCGTCTACCTGGCCGGCGGCTTCCACCTGATCGGCTCCGTGTACAAGGACCGCAGCCGCATCGCCGAACGCATCCGCAACGGCGAAGGATTCGGCTGGCACGAACACGATCCCGAACTGTTCGTCGGCACCGAACAGTTCTTCCGCCCCGGTTACCGCGCCAACCTCGTCGACATGTGGCTGCCCGCCCTCGACGGGGTCGTCGACAAACTGCGCGCCGGCGCCACCGTCGCGGACATCGGCTGCGGCCACGGTGTCTCCACGACCCTGCTCGCGCAGGCCTTCCCGCAGTCCACCATCCGCGGCTTCGACTACCACGACGCGTCCATCGCGCGGGCGACGGAACTGGCCGCCGAACAGGGCGTCGACAACGCCACCTTCACCGTCGCCTCGGCGACCGACTTCCCCGGATCCGACTACGACCTGATCTGCTACTTCGACTGCCTGCACGACATGGGTGATCCCGTCGGCGCGCTGCGGTACGCGCGCGGCGCGCTCACCGACGACGGCACGGTGATGCTCGTCGAACCGTTCGCCCGCGACAGCCTGCCCGAGAATCTCAACCCGGTCGGCCGGATGTACTACGCCGCATCGACGGTGCTGTGCACTCCGTCGTCGCTCGACCAGCCGGTCGCGCTCGGGCTCGGCGCCCAGGCAGGGGAGCGGCGGCTCGCCGACGTCGCCGCCGAAGCCGGCTTCGGCACCTTCCGGCGCGCCACCGAGACGCCCTTCAATCTCGTCCTCGAAGCACGTCCCTGAACCATCCGCGGGACACCGATCGGCCCCATCGGCGACCCCGGTGACGCCGATGCGCCACGATCGGAGGATGGACCGCGTCACCCGACTCTCGCTCGCCCTCGACCGTCAGGACGGACGGTGCCTGTGGTGCGGACGGGAGTTCGGACGGTTGATCACCCCGACCACCGATCATCTCGTGCCGCGCCTGAAGGGTGGGCCGAGTATCACCGCCAACGAGGTCGCCGCCTGCCGACGCTGCAACGCCGACCGTGGACACGTCGCGCCGGTCGAATGGCTCGACCGGTGCCGGCAGCGCGACGGCTGGACGCCCGACGAGGAGCTGCTGACGCGACTGCTCGAGGAGCTCGCCGACGAACTCGTCCGGGTCGGGGGTCATCGCCGTGCCCGGGATTATCTGTCCGCGCAGTTGCGACGGTTGCGACGACCGTCGTGACACCGGTCGCCCCGGACCCCGGTCCCATTACGTCACTGTGACGTTTCAGGGTCGGTTGTCCGGGATGGAGGAGGGGAGTCCACCTTCTCGCCCCGGCGGGACGCGGCCCGCAGACAGGTCAGGACGATCACGGCGAACCCGACGGCCACCGCGGACGCGACAGGCGAGTAGATCCCACTCGCAGCCAGGAGCGTCCACGCCACATTGGACGAGGCGTGACCGACCACCGCGATGATCGGCGCGCCGCCGCCGGCGACCGTCATCTGCACCAGCAGCATCCGGAAGACGACCGTGAACGCGAGCTGGCCGAGCAGCATCGCCGACCCGTAACCGGCCTGCACGTACGGAATCAGGTGCCACAGCGCCCAGATCATCCCGATCACCGCGCCGGTGGACAGGACACCGTGGGTGCGCAACAGCGCCGGCATCAACACTGCCGTCCACCCGAGTTCCTCGCACACCGCCGCGACGAGATACGCACCGGCGACCACCACAAGAGAGACGGAGATGCCGGACGGAGCGGTTCCGGCGACCGCGACGGACGCGATCATCAGCAGCGCCGCTGGTACAACGAGTGCGACGATCAGCCACCGTGCGCGCGGCGGCGTACGCATGCGACGCCACGCCGACTCACGCCCACCACCGACGGCGAGGGCCGCGAGCGCCGGGCAGACGAACATCAACGCACTGATCGGCAGACGCGCACCGGCGATGTCGAGTTCACCGTCGGTGAGTGCGCCCCAGAGATAGAACGGGACGGTGGTGATCACGAAGACCACCCAGAAGCGCAGGAGCCGTGGTTGCGTCACGGTCGACCTTCCCGGATCGCGTTGTCACTGCCGCGCCGATGATATCGACGCAGATACGTGTCCACAGCGGGACTCGCGGGACCACGCGAAAACGTCACTGTGACGTTTTTATGGTGACTGGGCGGACGAGCAGGGGACGAGGGCGGCGGGCCCGGACGGTCGCATCGGGCGTCCGAGACAGAGAACCGACCCCAGGCGGCGGTCTGGGCCGGCCCGAGCCGGGTCGGTGCGGATCGGGCACGGCGGATGCGCGGCAGATCGAATGCCGGGAGCGCGTCGTACGGCGCGGTTCGCGCGCCGCACGACGCGGAGTGCACAACGTGCGCCGGACGACCCGGCGCACGACGCGATGCAGTGCGTGCAACGCTGTCGTGAATCGGCGAATCGGGTCGCCGGTCGAGTTGCAGGGTCATCAGTGCCGAACCCCAGGTCACGACGTATATCATTATTGCTGATAATCTACATTATGTTAACTAGGGTGGAATCGGACCTCCTCCGGGTAGGTGCGGCAGGGCGTCCCGAGCGCTCCGGAGATCCTTGATTCGACACGCGTCGATGCGATGTCGTCCCGCATGCAACCCGCGTCGATTCGACCCCGGCCCGCCTTCGGATCCCACGCGGCCCGACTCGGCCCGGCGGCGCCTGTACCGGACCGAGCCGCCGGCCCGGCCGCCGCACGATCGGTCGCATATTCATCGGTGTCGCACTGCGCGCGACATGCACACTGCGACATGCATACTGCTTCGACTCGCAAGTTTGCTGATGCAGTGCGTTGCGGCAACACCGTGTCATTGTCGCGTGCACGTCGCGCAGTAGACCGTCCGAATGATGTGCATGTGGCGGGCGGACTCATCCCGTCCCCCAGGGTGCCGCGACCACCGCTTACCCCTTCTCACCTCTTCCACATTTGATGGATAATCACCGTTATCCATGAATCATATTGTCAGACAACAGGTTTCACGCACACAGAGGTGAGCGGTTCCATTGTGCCCCGCGCATGTCCCCTGCACAGCCGATCCGGTCCCGATCTCCTCGAACCTCGAGGGCGAGCCCGATCTCCGCACCGCATCCCCACGACACCAGCGCATGCCTTCCACCCCACTGTCCGCCCTTGGGACGGCACGATTCCGGGGTCCTTCTCCCCTGCCCGCCCGTCTCGTCAACCGTGATGGCGCCGGTACGCGGCCACCGCTCCCGGATGCAGCGGGACATCGGCGGTGACGATCAGCGACTGCCGGTCGAGGAACTGACTGCCGGTGGCCTGGGCCGGCACGAGTTCGGAGGCGCGGTCGACGAGCAGATCCACCAGTGCGGCGGCCGCCTCGTCCGACACCGAGGCGCCGGCGAGCAGCAGGTTGCCCAAGCCGATGGTGGCGACGGCGTCCGGCTGCCCGTACGTGCCGGGCTGGATGAGCACCGGTTCGTAACGCGGACCGAATCGCGCCCGCAGCGGTTCGAGGAGCACGGACAGATCGATCAGCCGCAGCGGCACACCCAGGTTCGCAAACGATGGGGTAGGAACACCACCCGCCCACAGGACGGCGTCGATCTCGCCGTCCACCACTGCGCGACCGGCGTCGGCCATCGACAGGTGCACCCGGGTGACGGCTCCCGGCTCGGCGAGCCCGGCGACGTCGAGGATGCGTTCGCCGGTGAATTCGGCACCCGAGCCGGGAGCTCCGAGGCTGATCCGTGCGCCCCGCAACTGGGCGATCTCCCGGATCGGTGAGTCTGCACGCACGGCCAACTGCATGTAGTTCTCGTAGACCCGCCCGATCGCCGTGAACTGCGCGCCCTCGTCGTGGGCCCGCACCGCGACGTCGGTGAGCGTCAGCGCCAGCTCCGCGTCCCCCGCCATCAAGGCGGCGAGATTGGTGACCGATCCCGGGGTGCGTTCCGGCACGACCGTAATGGGAAGACCCGCTCGCTCGGCGGCGGCCGCGGTGAGTTCCGCGAACTCCCAGAAGAACCCACCCTCCTCCCCTGCCGCCAGGATCAGTTCCTCACGCTCTCCGGTGCGCGTGCAGCCGGCGACGGCTCCACCCACCGCCAGCAGCGCAAAGGACCGCAGGAGATCGCGGCGGGTGATCATGATGCCTCCGCGCGGGAGTCGGCGGGCAGTGTCAGGATGACGACGAGTCCGTGCGGATCGGCGGCGGCGAGATCGACGGTGCCGCCGCCGCTCTCGACGAGCGCGACCGCGATGGACAGCCCGAGGCCGGTACCGGGCCCGTCGGCTCCGGACCCGCGGAAGAACCGGGAGGTGAGGGCGCCGAGCTCGTCGGGTGCGACTCCGGCACCGTCGTCCTCGACGCGGATCCGGATGGTCCCGTCGTGGTGTCGGGTGGTGATGCGGACCCCGGTGGCCGCGCGGGCGTACTTGCTCGCGTTGCTGAGCAGCACGTCGAGCACCTGCGCGAGATGGTCGGCGGACAAACAGGCGTGCAGGCGCTGCGCGGACGGTTCGTCCACGGTGACGGTCATGCCGGCCTCGGCGAGGGCCTCGGACCAGGCATCGACGCGGTCGGCGACGACGGCGCCGACATCGCACCCGTCGTGTCCTTCGGTGCCCGCTGTGTCGGTGGGTGCTTCGGCGGTGGCGAGGGCGAGCAGGCCGTCGAGGATGCCGCCGAGCCGGTCGACTTCGACGGCCGTGCGCCGGTAGGTCTCCGTGCCGGCGGCAGCGACGTGCGGTTCGAGGGAGTCGAGCCGGATGTGCAGCGCGGCGAGCGGGTTCCGGAGTTGGTGCGCGGTGTCGGCGATGAGTTGCTTCTGGGCGCGGGTGGACGTGTGGACAGCTTCGGACATGGTGTCGAAGGCCTGCGTGAGTTCCCGGACCTCCGGTGGGCCGTGGTAGCGGACCGAGACGGTGGTGTCGCCGGTGCGGAAGCGTGGATGCAGCGCCGGGACGCTGTCGGTGAGCGCCGCGACCCGCGCGGTGAGTGCGGTGAGCGGGCGGACCGTCCACCGCGACAGGGCGGTCGCGAGGATGGTGACGAGCACGAGGGCCGCTGCCGCACCGGTGACGATGAGCAGCCACGAGGTGCGGATGTCGTGGCGGGCGGCGTCGGTGGACACCTCGACGACGACGGCTCCTTCGACCTGGGCGCCGGTGCCCACCGGCACGGCGAGCAGTACCCGCTGCGGGGACCACGGGGTCAGCGGACCCCCGATGCCCTGTTTCTGGTTGCGCAGACCGGCGGTGATCGCCTCCGGCACACCGGGATCGGTCGGGGTCAGGCCCGCGCTCGCGCGGGGTGCGCCGCGCGCGTCGACGATGAGCACGCCCTCGTCGTAGAGCCGGTGGTAGCGGGTGACCTCCTCGTCGAGCAGGGCGGTGCTGCCGGGGGCGCGCATCTGCACGGCGAGGGTGGCGAAGTGGTGGGCGTCGGCTTCCCGGTTCGCTCCCAGGACGGCGGTGCGGCCGGCGCTGGTGGCGAGGGCGAGCGGGACGGCGAAGGCGACGACGGCGACGGTCGCGAAGACGAGCAGCACCGCCAGGACCCGTCGCTGCATGTCAGCCGCCCCACCGGTAGCCGTAGCCGCGGATGGTGGAGATGAGTCCGGGGCGGGCGAGTTTGGCGCGCAGCCCGGTCATGTGCACGTCGAGCGACCGGGAGATCGCCACATAGGCGTCGCCCCACACGGCGTCCATGAGTTGTTGGCGGCTGACCGCGGCGCCGGGTCGGGCGACGAGGACGGCGAGCAGGTCGAATTCCTTCGGGGTGAGGGTGACCGGTTCGCCGCCCACCTCCACTTCGCGGGCGTCGAGGTCGACGACCACGTCGCCGGCCCGGACGATGCGGGAGGTCTCGGACAGCGCGCGGCGCCGTTGGGTGACGACGTCCACGCGGGCGAGCAGTTCGGCCAGGCGGGCCGGTTTGACGAGGTAGTCGTCGGCGCCGCCGCGCAGGCCGCGTACCACCGAGCGTTCGTCGCCGCGCGCGGTGAGGATCACGACGGGGACGTCGCTGACGGCCCGCAGTTGCCGGAGCACCTGCAGGCCGTCCGCGTCGGGGAGCCCGAGATCGAGGATGACGGCGTCGAGGTCGCGGTGGCCGAGGAGCAGGTCGGCGCCGCGCCGCATGCGGATCGGCCGGTGGCCGTGGGAGGTGAGGGCTTCGACGAGGGCGTCGCCGACTCCGTCGTCGTCCTCGACCACCGCGATCTGCACGTGGTTCCCTTTCGATCAGTGCCGCGAGGTGGCCAGGTCGGCGTGCTCGTCGGGGGTGTCCGTCCGGGTGCTCGTGCGGTCCAGGGGTGAGCCGTCGGAGGTTTCCCGCATGAAGAAGTACACGACGAGCGAGACGGCGATGCAGCCGGTCACGTAGTAGAAGAATAGCGATTCGTGGCCGGCGCGCTTGAGGGCGAGCGCGACGGTTTCGACGGTGCCGCCGAAGATCGCGAGGGTCAGCGCGTAGGGCAGGCCGACGCCGAGTGCGCGGACCTTGGTGGGGAACAGTTCGGTCTTGACGATGGCGTTGACGGAGGTGTAGCCGGTGACGACGGTCAGGCCGAGCATCATCAACCCGAAGGCGACCAGCGGGTTCGTGGTGCTGCCGAGGATCGTCATCAGTGGCACGGTCAGCACGGTGCCGCCGACACCGAAGAAGATGAGCAGTTTGCGGCGGCCGATGCGGTCCGAGAGGGCGCCGCCGATGGGTTGCAGGACGATGAACACCAGCAGGGCGGCGAAGTTGATCCAGGCGACGGTGTCCTTGGAGATGCCGGAGGTGTTGATCATGTATTTCTGCATGTAGGTGGTGTAGGTGTAGAACGCCACGCAGCCGCCGAGGGTCAGCGCGCACACCAGCAGGCATTCGCGGGGGTACTGCAGCAGCATCCGGATGCCGCCCTGTTCGGGCTTGCCGTTCGGGAGGTCGGCGGTGCTCTTGGTTGCGACTTCTGCGGTGAAGGCTTCGGATTCGTCCATGGTGCGGCGCAGCCACATCACGGCGACGGCAGCGACGGCGCCGATGACGAACGGAATGCGCCAGCCCCACGCCTGCATGGCCTCGGCGGAGAGGGTGAGCTGCAGGACGATCTGGACGCCGAGGGCGATGAGCTGTCCGGCGACGAGGGTGACGTACTGGAAGCTGGAGTAGAAGCCGCGGCGTCCGGGTGAGGCGACCTCGGCGAGATAGGTGGCGCTGGTGGCGTATTCGCCGCCGACGGACAGTCCCTGCATCATGCGGGCGAGGACAAGGAGCAGTGGGGCGGCGAGTCCGATGGTCGCGTAGGACGGGGTGACGGCGATGATGAGGGAACCGACGGCCATGACGGTGACCGACAGGGTCAGCGCCGAGCGTCGTCCGTGCCGGTCGGCGTAGCGGCCCATGATCCAGCCGCCGATCGGTCGCATGAGGAATCCGACGGCGAAGATGGCTGCGGTGGACAGCAGTTGGGCGGTGGGGTCGCCTTCGGGGAAGAATTCTTTCGCGAAGTACACGCTGAACGCGGCGTAGACGTACCAGTCGTACCACTCGATCAGGTTGCCGACCGAGCCTTTCAACACGTTGCCGATGACTCGGCGTTCGCCCGTCGAGGTGGTGCTCACCGGGGACTCCTTTCGCTGCCTGGATCTGTGCGCTCCCCACAGTGGTTCGGGTCACAGTGGTTGCGGAAGGGGCTGTGGCGGTTCCTAACACTCCCTTAGGAATGTGGTCGGGACGGGCGGCAGCGGCGGGGCGCGCGGGGTGCCGCTCCCCCGCTGGGCCGGTCGGAGGTTCTACGGTGGTCGGCGTGACGATCCCCGCATCGAGTTATCTGTTCCAGGCCCGGACGTTCGTGAGCGGTTCCCGTAAGTGGCGGTTCGAGGCGGCGTTGGCGACGGCGCGGGTCTGCGAACGGTTCGAGCGGCCGTACCCGAAGTCGGTGCGGACGTGGGCGCACACCGCGTACGACATGTTGCGGATGGATGCGCCGGAGGTCGCTGCCGAGTTCGGGCCGCCGTCGTTCTGACCCGGGGATGCTCGGCTCGGCCCGGGTGCCCGGTGTCTTCGGGGGCCGGTACTGTGCAGCACAACTCGATCACGATGTGTGCGGGGCGAGGAGGGGGCCCGATGAACCCTGCGATATGGCTGACACCCGGGCAGTTGGCGGACCGTTCCGGGGTGGCGGTCTCGGCGCTGCACTACTACGAGTCGCGTGGTCTGATCACCAGTCGCCGCACGTCGGGCAATCAGCGGCGTTATCGTCGCGACACGCTGCGCAAGGTGGCGTTCATCAAGGTCGCGCAGGGTGTGGGGGTGTCCCTGGAGGAGATCAAGGATGCCTTCGATTCGTTGCCGGACAGTCGTGTGCCGACGACGGAGGACTGGGCGCGGCTGTCGCGGGCGTGGCACGACCGGCTGACCCGCCGCATCGAGGATCTCACCGCGTTGCGCGACAGTTTCACCGATTGCATCGGTTGCGGGTGCCTGAGTCTGGCGTCGTGTCCGCTCGCGAATCCCGGTGACGTGCTCGGGCAGCAGGGTCCGGGTCCGCGGCGGCTACCGGTGCACGACGACGATGCGCCGGTGGAGTCGGCGCCGCGCGCGGAGTCGTCCGGCTGAGGTCGGGTGGTCAGGGGCGCGCCGCGTCGATCTGCTGCACGAATCGGGCGGTGGCGGCGGCGATGTCGCGGGGATGGGAGCGCGGCGACCAGTGCCCGGCGTCGAGCGGGTGGATGCGCAGGTCGGTGACCCAGCGGGAGGTGTCCTCGTAGCCGACGGGGCGTACGGCTCGGTCGCGCAGGTTCTGGATCAGCTGGACCGGGACGTCGGTGCGCCGCTCGCGGGGTCGGGCGAGCCGCGCGCGGATGTTCGCCCGGTACAGGGACAGTCCGTGCACCATGTCGTCGGCGAGGGTCGGGGCGACGGGGGCGATCGCGGCGGGGTCGGTGCGGTCGAAGAATCCGACGAAGGCCGGCCAGTGGCGGGCGAGCGGGCCGCGCAGCACCGGATTCGGCAGGCCGGGGATCTGGAAGGCGAGGGTGTAGGCGGAGGCGAGGGCCTGTTCGGCGGGGCCGAGTGGGCGTTTGTGCCGGAGGCGGCGGCGCATCCACAGGCCGAGGTGGTCGAGGTTGGGGCCGGAGATCGAGGTGTAGGAGGCGATGCGCTCGCCGGCGTCGGGTTCGCATACCGCTTCCCAGCACAGCACGGCGCCCCAGTCGTGGCCGAGCAGGTGGACGGGGTCGTTCGGGGCGAGGGCGTCGATGACGGCGTGCAGGTCGGCGGCGAGGTGTTCGAGCCGGTAGTGCGCCACCTCGCGGGGGACGGTGGAGGCGCCGGCGCCGCGGTTGTCGTAGCGCAGGATGCGGAAGTCGTCGGCGAGCAGGGGTGCGACGCGGTCCCACAGGGCGTGGGTGTCGGGCCAGCCGTGGACGAGGACGAGGGTCGGTCCGTGCGGGTTGCCTTCTTCGACGACGTGGAGTCGGACGGGCCCGTTGGTGACGGTGTGGGTGGTCATGGTCGTCCTGTGGTCATGGTTGTCCTGGCGTCTCGGGGGCCGGTGGGTGGTCGCCGGTGGGCCGGGTGAACAGTGTGCGGCGGCGCAGGCTGCTGGCGATGGCGAAGAGGGATTCGGAGACGGAGGTGGGCCGGCCGTGGCGGCGCTGGACGAGATGTCCGAGGGCGGACAGCAGTCCGGCGCCGAGGGGGACGGCGAGGACGAACAGGATCCGATGTCGGAGTGGGCTGTCGCGCAGCATCGACATGGGAGGCCTCCTTCGATACCGGCCACTGTATTTGTGACTAACGGTAACACTATTTTTGTGGCGGGAACCGGTCCCGATGTTTCACCGCCGTCCTACACGGTGCATCCTCCCGAAGGCGACAAGGGACGGGACAGCGGATGAGGGTTCTCGTGATCGGTGCATCCGGCTACGTCGGCAGCCGGGTCGTTCCCGCCTTTCTCGCCGCCGGCTGCCCCGTGCGCGCCGCCGCCCGGAACCCCGCGTCCCTGCGACGCTTCTGGTGGCACGACCGGGTCGAGACCACGCGGGTGGACGTCACCGACGCGCACACTCTCCCATCCGCGCTCGACGATGTCGACGTCGTGGTCTATCTCGTGCACGGGATGCGCTCGGCGCACTTCCGGGACCTCGACCTGGCAGCGGCCCGCACGGTGCGACGCGCGGTCGATGCCTCGCAGGTGACGCGCGTGGTCTACGTCTCCGGGTTCGTCCCCGACTGTGCGCCGGACGAATTGTCCGAGCATCTGCTCTCCCGCTGGGAGGTCGAGCAGGAACTGTCCCGCTCCCACCGGACGGTCATCACGTTGCGGGCCGGGGTGGTGCTCGACTCCGGGTCGACGAGCTTCGAAGTGCTCGGCCAGCTCGGCGGGCGCCTGCCCGTGACCGTGGTACCCGACTGGATGGACTCGCGGGTCGAGCCGATCGCGGTCGTCGACCTGGTCGCCGCGGTGCTCGGGGCGGCCGTCGCCGACACCCCCACGGACTCGTTCGACGTGGGGTGCGGGCAGTCGCTGCGCTATCCCGAGTTGCTCCGCCTCTACGGGCAGATCACGGGCATGCCGCGCGCCCAGGTCACCGTCGCCGGATTGCCGGGCGCGGTGATCGGCCGGATCGGCTCGTGGCTGACTGAGGTGCCGTCGGGAACCGTGGCGGCGCTGATGGAGAGCCTGCGACACGACATGACGGCGCGGGACCGCCGGTGGATCGGCCGCCTGGTCCCGGCCGCTCATCGGCCGGTGGGGGTCGCGCGGGCGGTGCAACGCGCGGTGCTGCCGGTCGATACGAGTGTGCCGTGCGCGCAGCGGGACCCGATGGGTGCGCTGCCCGGGGATCCGGAATGGGCGGTCGCCGCCGCGGAGGCGCGCCGGTTCTCCGCCGTGGGTATCCCACCGCGCCGCCGACCGCCGGTGTAGCTTCACGACATGTCACGTCCGGATCCGTCGTCCCCGAACGATTCCCGCAGGCCGCACGAGGACCGCGAACCGCACACCGCCGGGTTGGCGAGCAAACTCAACTGGCTGCGGGCGGGTGTGCTCGGCGCGAACGACGGCATCGTCTCGACCGCGGGACTGGTCGTCGGTGTCGCGGCCGCGACGGCGAACGAGTCGGCGATCCTCACCGCCGGTGCGGCCGGGCTGGCCGCGGGGGCGGTGTCGATGGCGCTGGGCGAATACGTGTCGGTGAGCGCCCAACGCGACACCGAGCGCGCGGCGCTGTACACGGAACGTCGCGAACTCGCCGCCATGCCGGAGGCCGAACTCGCCGAACTGGCCGCGCTGCTCGAGGGGAAGGGCTTGTCGGCGGTCACGGCGCGTGCCGCGGCGGAGGAGTTGACGGCGCGGGACCCGCTGGCCGCGCACGCCGAAGTGGAGTTGGGGATCGACCCGACCGAACTCGCGAATCCGTGGGTGGCGGCGTTGTCGTCGGCCGTGTCGTTCACCCTGGGGGCGCTGGTGCCGCTGCTGATGGTGGTCGCGGCGCCCGACACGGTGCGTATCCCGGTGACGTTCGTGGCGGTGTTGTGTGCGCTGGCGGCGACGGGATCGATCAGTGCGTGGCTCGGCCGCGCCCGGCGGGGCCGGGCGGTGGTGCGGGTGGTGTTCGGTGGTGCGCTCGCGATGGTGGTGACCTACGGGGTCGGCCAGTTGTTCGACACCGTCGTGTAGCGGTGCGCAAGCCCGGCGTCCCCGCTCCGCGGCCCGTGCCGGTCCGCGGGGCGGGGTGTACCGAGCGGTGCGTCAGTCGACCGGGCCGAGCGCGGGAGCGGTCACGAAGCTCAGCGCATCGTGGCCGGCGAGATGGTTGTCGATGATGCGCTCGATGGCCTGCCGCCATTCCTCCCGCACCGTCCCGGCGTCGTCGCCGGCATCGAGTCTCTGCAGGATGTTGTGCTGCGCAACGTGATAGGCCATGGGCGTGTCGATGTCGAAGGTCGGTAGTGCCATGGCCCAGCACCCTACGTCCGAAGCAGCCACGGCCCAAACTCCGGGTTCCGGGCGTGCGCACCGACCCGAACCGAATCCACAACCCGCCCATACCATCGGATAATCGACTATCCGATGGTATGGTCCGGGGATGGCATCGGTCGACGTCGCGTCCGGCTGGCCCGCGGTCACCTACGAACAGCACCCGTGGGTGAGCCGCGATGCCTACGGCTCGCGGCGGGAGAAGCGCCTGACCACCGGCCCCTACCGCGCCGCGGTCCCCCCGCTCATCGCACCCCGGCCGATCCCGCTCGACGGCGAACTGCAGGCCCTCACCGAGGAAGCCGCGACGGAACTGACCCGTTTCGATGTCGAGGTCGGGCACATCACCGCCCCGTTCGCCTCGATCCTGCTGCGCACCGAGAGCGCATCGAGTTCGGAGATCGAGAACCTCTCGAGCGGCGCCCGGCAGATCGCACTCGCCGAACTCGGCGAACACGCCTCCCGCAATGCCCGCCTGATCGTCGGCAACGTGCGGGCGATGCGCGCGGCACTCGAATTGTCCGATGCGATCGACGCCGACGCGATCCTGCGGATGCACCACGCGCTGCTCGACCACGACGACCCGGCGATCGCCGGACGCTGGCGGACCCAGCAGGTGTGGATCGGCGGGGGCAGCCTGGGCCCGCACACCGCGCAGTTCGTGCCCCCGCACCACGAGCGGGTACCCGAACTGATCGACGACCTGGTGGTCTTCGCCAACCGGGTGGATCTGCCGGTGGTCGCGCAGATCGCGGTCGCGCACGCCCAGCTCGAGACCATCCACCCGTTCCCGGACGGCAACGGCCGGGTGGGCCGCGCGCTGATCCAGGCGATGCTGCGCGGCGGGCAGCTCACCCGCAGTGTCGCCGTGCCGGTCTCGGCGGGTCTGCTGCACAACACCGGGGAGTACTTCGATGCGCTCGGCGCCTACCGCGCCGGGGATGCCGGGCCGATCGTGCGGTCGATCGTCGACGCATCGTTCGCGGCGGTCGCCAACGGCCGCACCCTCGTCGCCGATCTCGAAACGGTGCGCGAACGGTGGCGGTCCCGGGTGACGGCGCGGCGGGATTCGGCGGTGCACCGACTGGTGGACGTGCTGTTGCGCCAGCCGGTGATCGACAACCGCTCGGCCGCCGCGGCCCTGTCGGTGACCGGCCCCAACGCGCAGATCGCCATCGACCGGTTGGTGGACGCGGGGATCCTCACGCAGATCACCGAGGGGCGCCGCAATCGCATCTGGCAGGCCAAGGACGTGGTGCGGGTGCTCGACGAGTTCGCCGCGCGCGCCAAACGCCGCCGCGGCTGACCTTCTCGGTCTCGGCGAGCCCGGCGGCGATCAGCCCGGGATGTCGCGCGGGTCGTGACCGTAGGTGTTGCGTTCGCCGATGGTCCCGTCGAGGTTGTGGACGAGGTGTTCGACCTTGCGGCGGCGCGCCTCGTCACGGCCGGCGGCGACGGCCTCCTCGCGGGTGGCGTAGGTGCCGAGCAGGTCGCTCGCACCCTCGATGCGGTTGTGCCAGGAGCCGTCCTGATGGAACGTCTCGACATCACCTGCGGGCATGGGGTGCTCCTCTCCCCGAAGGGTCGGTCCTCCACCGCGTACCCGGCGCCGGTCTCCCCGAACCCGGACGCGGTCCCTGCCGTCCCGTCGGTCCCTGCTGTCACACTGGACTCGCACATCTGTACGAGCGGATCTTCACGGGAGGGGCATCGTGGCGGGCAGCGCGACCGAGCCGGGATTGTCGGACTGGATCGGGTCGTATCTGGAGACCTTGCAGACCGCGAAACGGTCCCCGCACACCATCAAGGCCTACCGGCTCGACCTGCACGCGGTGCGCGCGCATCTCGCGGCGACCGCCGCCGTGCCGGAGGACGCGCTGACACTCGGGGACGTGACGGTACGCGGGCTGCGGTCGGCATTCGCGGCGTTCGCCGCCGAACGGCAACCGGCGTCGGTGCGCCGCGCCTGGTCGGTGTGGAACAACTTCTGCAACTTCCTCGTCTCCGAAGGGGTGTCGGAAGGCAACCCGATGGCCTCGATCGCGCAGCCGAAGAAACCACAGCACACCCCGAAGGCGTTCTCCCCCACCGCGATCAACCAACTCGTCGACACCGTCACCGTGGAGGCGCAACGCCCCGCGGAGTCGGCGCGGGACTGGCCGCAACGCGATCTCGCGCTCATCGCGACCCTGCTGCTCACCGGGATCCGCTCCGACGAGTTGATCCGGCTCGATGTGGGCAGCATCCTCGGTGGCCGCCGGGCACCGGTGCTGCGGGTGCTCGGCAAGGGCGCGATCGAACGGGAGATCCCCCTCGAGGACAGCTGGACGGCGATCGTCACCACCTATCTCGAGGAACGCTACGCCCGCTTCCCCGCCGCGCGGCGCCGCACCCGCGACCGCGACGAGTTGCCCGTGTGGGAGCGGCACGACCCGGCCGACCCGCTGTTCGTCGGCGCGGACGGCAAACGCATCACCCGCGGCACCCTGCAGTACCGGGTGCGGCGCATCTACCGCCGCGCGGGTATCGAGTCCGAACGCAAACGCGGTGCGCTCGCCCACGCGCTGCGGCACACCTTCGCGACGAGCCTGGCCGACAGCGGCGCGACGATGGTCGAGTTGCAGCAGCTGCTCGGGCACCGGTCGTTGCAGACCGTGCAGGTGTACACCTCGGCGACGAACGACGCGGTGCGGCACGCCGCGCGGCACAACCCCGTCTACGGGCTGCTCGGGTCGGGCCGCGAGCCGCTCGGCGACGGGCCGGGCTAGCTCGTCGGTTGCGCTGTGGGCGGGCGCGGCAACTGCAAGACTGGGGATCGATCCATCCGGCAACGTGAAGGAGCATCCATGAGCGTCGAGCAGACCGAACCCCGCCGTCATCGTGTGGTCGTGATCGGATCCGGTTTCGGTGGGCTGTTCGGGACCCAGGCCCTGGCTCGTGCCGATGTGGACGTCACGCTCGTGGCGCGCACCACCCATCACTTGTTCCAGCCGTTGCTGTACCAGGTGGCCACGGGCATCCTGTCGGTCGGCGACATCGCCCCCGCGACCCGCATGGTGCTGCGCAAGCAGAAGAACGCGCAGGTACTGCTCGGGGACGTCGAGACGATCGACCTGGAGAACCGGACGGTGACCTCCCGGTTTCTCGAGCGCTACACCACCACGCCCTTCGACAGTCTCATCGTCGCCGCCGGCGCCGGCCAGTCCTATTTCGGCAACGACCAGTTCGCCGAGTTCGCGCCGGGAATGAAGACCATCGACGACGCCCTCGAGTTGCGCGGCCGGATCCTCGGGGCGTTCGAGCAGGCCGAACTGTCCCACGATCACGACGAACGCGCCCGGTTGCTGACCTTCGTGGTGGTCGGTGCCGGCCCGACCGGGGTGGAGTTGGCCGGGCAGATCGCCGAGCTCTCGCGCCGCACCCTCAAGGGCACCTTCCGCAACATCGATCCGACCGAGGCGCGGGTGGTGCTGCTCGACGGCGCCTCCGATGTGCTGCCGGTCTACGGCGGCAAACTCAGCCGCAAGGCCCGCAACACCCTCGAGCGGCTCGGGGTGGAGATCCAGCTCGGCGCGATGGTCACCGACGTCGACGCCGACGGTCTCGTCGTCAAGGAGAAGGACGGGTCGCAGCGGCGCATCGAGTCGCAGTGCAAGGTGTGGTCGGCGGGTGTGGCGGCGAGCCCGCTCGGCAAGCAGCTCGCCGAACAGTCCGGGGCGCAGGTCGACCGGGCGGGGCGGGTGGAGGTGCTGCCGGATCTGACGTTGCCGGGGCATCCGAACGTGTTCGTCATCGGCGACATGATGTCGCTGAACAAGCTGCCCGGTCTGGCGCAGGTGGCGATGCAGGGCGGCAAGTACGCGGCCCGGCAGATCATCGCCTCCCTCGACGGCGCCGACCCGAGCCATCGGGAACCGTTCAAGTATTTCGACAAGGGCAGCATGGCGACCATCTCGCGGTTCAGCGCGGTCGCCAAGGTCGGCAAACTCGAGATCAGCGGGTTCCTCGGCTGGGTGGCGTGGCTGTTCATCCACCTGCTGTATCTGGTGGGGTTCTCGTCGAAGCTGTCGACGCTGTTGTCCTGGGCGCAGGCGTTCTTCTCCACCGGCCGCAACGAGATGGCGGCGACCGAGCAGCAGGTGTTCGCGCGGATCGCGCTCGAGCACATGCGCTCGGACGAACCCGGCGGCGACGCGCAGAACGGCGAGACCGCAACCAACGGCGACACACAGTCCGCGCAGGCCCCGGCCGGGCAGGGCCGCGGCGGGACGCAGGCCGCGGGCTGACCGTCGACGCTCCGGTCGGGCGCGTTGTCCCGGCCGGAGCCGCCCGTCGGCGGGTCAGTGCCCGATGCGGTCCGCGTCGGTGATGTTCGCCAGGCGCACCTGTCCCTGCGCGACGAGCCGATCATGCTCGTCGACGATCTCGACCCGCCACAGCTGCTGGGTGCGGCCGCGGTGCACCGGGGTGCCGGTCGCGGTGAGGACCCCTTCGCGGGTCGCGCGGAGGAAGTCGGTGTTGTTGTTGACCCCGACGACGTTGCCCCTGTCCCCCAGCCAGTTGGCGCCGGCGACGCTGGCGACGGACTCGATCACCGCGCAGTACACCCCGCCGTGCACGATGCCGTAGGGCTGGTGCTGGTCGGGGGTGATCGTCCACCGGGCGCGCGCGAGGTCGGGTCCGAGTTCGACGAACTCGAGGCCGAGGGCGGTGTTGAAGCCTCGGTCGTTGACGGCGTTGATCGCCTGCACGTCGTGCTGGGCCGGGGCGGAGGTGGACTGGTCGCTCATACGGGGCTTCCCTTGTTCGTGCGTGGGTCGACCGGCCGCCGGGACAGGTGGCCGTCGAACGATGGTAGGACATGGCGGTTTTCGGACGTCCGACGTCCGCGCGTGGCGCGCGGGGGTGGTCACTGCAGCGTCACCAGCAGCGCGTGCGCGACGATCGAGTAGCCGTCGGGGATCGGCCCGACTCGGTGCACGGTCCGCGCGCCCTCGTACTCGACGCCGTACCAGCCCGTGACCGCTGTCGGGATCCTGATGGTCCGCTGGATCACCGGGTGCGGTTCGGCGACCCGGGCGCGCCCGTACGGGCGGGTGCGGTACAGCGTCCCCAGAAAGCGGTCCCACACCAGATGCCCGGTGAGCACGACATCGCCGAGGGTGTCGAGTTGCGGGGGGAGCACGGTGGTGAAGCCGTGACCGAGATGGGCGAGCAGTTCGACGCGATCGTCGACGGCGATCCGCTCGACGCGGGCGGGCACGTGGCGGACGAGTTCGCGGATGCAGTCGGTCGCTCCGGGGGTGGTCCAGGAGGTGGCCGGTTCACACACCTGCCCGGCGGTGGGCCCGTCGGGCCACGGTTCGAGGTCTTCGATCATCCACAGGGTGGTCATCTCGCGGTGCTTCCGGGACGCGACGGGGATTTCCTCCAGCATCCCCTGCGGTTCGCACCGCCGCACCGCCGCACCGCCGACGGGGCGGTGCACTGTGCGGCGACGGTGGGGGCGTGGGGACACACGACGGCGGGCCCCACACGGATGTGGGGCCCGCCGCGGGAAGGGACCGGGAGTCACTGCAGCCCTCAGGACTCCGCTGCGGTCCGGCAGTCGGAACGGAGTCGATTATAGGGAAGGCTGCCCTAATCCGGCAAGGCCTCGGACGGGGTGGCCGGCGGCGACGAAGGCGTCGAGCAACGCCTGACCGCGGCGCGCGGCGGTGCGGCGGGAGGCACCGCCGAGCACGGGCAGGTGGGCGGCGCCGGTGACGACGGTGCGCCCGACGATCGCCCAGAAGCGGTTCCGGTCGAGCGGGGCGAGGGACCGCAACGCGAGATGGACGGCGTTCAACGCGGTCGCGGCGCGGTGCGCGGTCCACACCGCCATCGCCTGCTCGCACGGGAGCACCACGACGTCGCGTTGCCCGGCGGCGCGGTCCTCGGGCAGCACCCGCAGGGTGTCGTCGGCGAGACCGGCCCAGTCGATGCAGCCGTCGCTGTCCTGGTGCAGCCACAGATTGTCCGGACCCGGATCCCAGACGCGCCCCTCGAGGGCGTAGGGGGCGAGGACGCGGCCGACCACGGCGTGGATGAGGGCGCCGGCGACCTGTTCGACGGCGATGCGCGGATCCTCGATGTCGAGCAGGGCACGGTCGTAGAGCGCCTCGATGCGCTGCTGCCGTTCGGGGCCGCCGAGGAACCACCAGCGGCGGCGGGGTTCTTCGTCGATACAGGCCACCGCATACACGCGGGGCGCTCCCGCGGCGAGCGCGCGCAGCCGGGCGCGCGTGTCCTCGAACGGGCGGACGGGTGCCGCCGTGGGCGGCAGCAGCAGCGTCGTCATCCGACACCTCCTGATCGACGGTCATCCTGATTAGGTAAGCCTAACCATTGCATCCGGGGGTGGTGTGCGCAACCCCATCCCCTACTCCCGCCGACACATAGGATTCCGTAACCTAACTCCGAAGGCCTTCGCGTTCCCCACGATCCGCGACGACCCGAACCGCACCACCGCCTTCCCGAGGAGCACCCCGCGCCCGTGACCGTCACCCCCCACGCCCCACCGGACGCCGACCCGACCGCCCCGCCCCGCGCGGGCCGCCGGATCGCCGCCGTCCTGTGCGACCTCGCGCTCCTCGCCATCCCCCTGCTCATCGGCGCCCTCGTCGTCGACACCCTCGCCGACGCCAACGGCGGCGGCCAGACCGACCGCATCGTCTTCGGCGGCGCCGCCCTGGCCGCCGCCGCCGGACTGCTGTGGTGGAACCACGCCTACCGCGCCGGCCGCACCGGCCAGAGCCTGGGCCTGCAGTGGACCGGGCTCGTGCTGCGCGACCGGGCCACCACCGGACCGGTCGGCACCCGCCGCGCCCTGCTGCGCCGCGGCACCGAGATCGTCACCGAACGCCACGCCCGCCACGACGACTTCACCCCGCGCCCCACCGACGGCAGCGTCGCCGCCCTGCGCCGCCGCCGCCTGCTCGGCCTGGCCGCGCTGCTCGTACTACTGGTGCTCGGCGCCCTCGCCAGCATCGCCGTCGGCGCCCGCCCGATGACCTTCGCGGAGGTCTTCCACGCCCTGATCGTCAACGACGGCTCCGAAACCGACGTGATCGTGCACTCGCTGCGCATCCCCCGCACCCTGCTCGCACTGCTGGTCGGCACCGCGCTCGGCATCGCCGGTGCCCTGATCCAGGGCCACACCCGCAACCCGCTCGCCGACGCCGGCCTGCTCGGC
The DNA here is from genome assembly GCF_035918275.1 of Rhodococcus sp. PD04. Classification (NCBI taxonomy): domain Bacteria; kingdom Bacillati; phylum Actinomycetota; class Actinomycetes; order Mycobacteriales; family Nocardiaceae; genus Rhodococcus; species Rhodococcus sp. PD04. The sequence continues at coordinate 2,858,691 of NZ_CP142143.1, forward strand.
ATCAACGCCGGCGCCGCCTTCCTGGTGGTGCTGTCGATCTACCTGTTCGGACTGTCCACCCCGGCGCAGTACCTGTGGTTCGCCTTCGCCGGATCCGCCCTCGCCAGCATCGTGGTGTTCGGATTCGCCTCCATCGGCAACGGCGGCTCGAGCCCGCTCAGCCTCGCATTGGCGGGCGCAGCGGTCGCGTTCTTCCTGCAGGCGATGATCCAGACCATCGTGCTGCTCGACCAGACCAGCCTCGACGGCTACCGCTTCTGGGTGGTCGGCTCCGTCGCCGGCCGCGGCATGGACGTCTTCTGGCAGGTGTTGCCGTTCATCGTCGTCGGACTGCTCGTCGCGCTCGCCTCCACCCCGGCACTGAACCTGCTCAGCCTCGGCGAGGACGTCGCCCGCTCGCTCGGCACCAACGTCGTCACCACCCGGGTGATCGGCATCGCCGCGATCACCGTGCTCACCGGCGCCGCCACCGCCGCCTGCGGACCCATCGCTTTCGTCGGATTGATCGTCCCGCACATCGCCCGCGCGGTCACCGGCCCCGACTACCGCTGGCTCGTGCCCTATGCCGGGCTGCTCGGCGGGGCACTGCTCGTCCTCGCCGACGTCGTCGGCCGCATCGTGGTGCGCCCCGGCGAACTGCAGGTCGGCATCGTGCTCGCCCTCATCGGCGCCCCCTTCTTCATCGCCCTCGTCCGTCGCCGGAAGCTGGTGGCCCTGTGAACGACACCCCCACCCCCTCCCTCGACACGGACGAACCGACGACGGGCAGGCGCCGCTCCCCCGTGCAGGTCTCCACCCGCGTCCCGGGCCGGCCCGCCTTCCGACTCGGCTCCGTCTCCGTCGTCTGGCGCGCCCGCATGGTCATCGTGTGCGCGCTGATCGTCGCCGCCACCGCGGTGCTGCTGTCGATCTCCCTCGGCCGCGGCGACTACCCGCTCAGCCCCCTGCAGGTCGTCGAGGTGCTCCTCGGCGGCGGGGAACGCCTCGACCGGTTCATCGTCTTCGACCTGCGCCTCCCGCGCGGCATCGCCGCCGTGGTCGTCGGCGCCGCCCTCGCGGTCTCCGGCGCCATCACCCAATCGGTCTCCCGCAACGCCCTGGCCAGCCCCGACATCCTCGGCATCACCGCCGGCGCCTCCTCCGCCGCCGTGGCCCTGATCGTCGTCACCAGCGGCGGCTCCATCGTCGGACTGCTCGCCACCCTCGGGTTGCCGCTGTCGGCGCTGCTCGGCGCGCTGCTCACCGCCACGGTCATCTACCTGCTGGCGTGGCGGCGCGGCGCCGACGGCTTCCGGCTCGTGCTCATCGGCATCGGCGTCAACGCCATGCTCATCGCCCTGACCCAGTGGATGCTCGTCTCCGCCGACATCAACGACGTCAGCCGCGCCCAGGTGTGGCTGACCGGCTCGCTCAACGGCGTCTCCTGGAGCCAGGTGGTGCCCGCCGCGATCGCCCTGCTGCTCGTCGGCGGCTGGGCCGCGACCGCCTCCTTCACCGTCGGGGCGCTGCGCCTCGGCGACGACACCGCCCGCTCCCTCGGCGTGAAGCTGCAGACCCAGCAGGCGCTGCTGCTCATCGCGGCGTGCGCGCTCGCCGCCGTCGCCACCGCCGCCGCCGGCCCCATCGGCTTCGTCGCCCTCGCCGCCCCGCAGATCGCCCTGCGCCTCGTCGGCTCGGCGGGCAGCCCGATCGTCGCCTCCGCCCTGACCGGGGCGCTGTTCGTCGTCGCCGCCGACCTGATCGCCCGCACCATCCTGCCGGTGCCGCTGCCGGTCGGCCTGGTCACCTCCGCGCTCGGCGGCCCCTTCCTGCTGTACCTGCTGGTGCGTTCCAACCGAAAGGTCTCCCGATGACCGACACCCATCTGCCTCCCGCCCCGGCCCCCGGCCACGTCGAGCACGCGGCGCCGCGACTGGTCGCCGAGCACATCAGCCTCGGCTACGGCGAACGGCTCATCGTCGACGACCTGAACCTGTCCATCCCCACCGGGGTCGTCACCACCGTCATCGGCCCCAACGGCTGCGGCAAATCCACCCTGCTGCGCGCCCTGAGCCGGCTGCTCAAACCCCGCACCGGCACCGTGCTGCTCGACGGCCACGACATCACCACCATGCGCACCCGCGAGGTCGCCCGGGTGCTCGGCATGCTGCCGCAGGCCCCCGTCGCCCCCGAAGGGCTCACCGTCGCCGATCTGGTCTCCCGCGGCCGGCACCCGCACCAGTCCTGGTTCCGGCAATGGTCCTCCGACGACGAGGACGAGGTCGCCATCGCCCTCGAACGCACCGGCATCGCCGACCTCGCCGACCGACCCATCGACGAACTGTCCGGCGGACAACGGCAACGCGCCTGGATCTCCATGGCGCTCGCGCAGGGCACCGACATCCTGCTGCTCGACGAACCCACCACCTACCTCGACCTGGCGCACTCGGTGGAGGTCCTCGACCTCGTCGACCGGCTGCACAGCGAACTCGGCCGCACCGTGGTGATGGTGCTGCACGACCTGAACCTCGCCGTGCGCTACAGCGACCACCTCGTGGTGATGAAGGACGGCCGCGTCGTCGCCTCCGGGGTGCCCTCGGAGGTGATCTCCGTGGAACTGCTGCGCGAGGTGTTCGACCTCGACGCCTCCGTCATCGACGATCCGGTGTCCGACCGGCCGCTGATCGTGCCCATCGGCACCCGCCACGTCTACGGCGCCGCCGGAGGTCCCCACCGGAGGTGACGATGGTCCCACCGCAGGTCAGACCCTACGACTAGGGGTAGTACGCACATTCGTCGGAGAAATCCGTAGAATCGACCCATGGCAGCACTCGGCGAACTCGAACGCGCAGTGATGGACCACCTGTGGTCCACCCCCGAACCACAGACCGTCCGGCAGGTCCACGAAGCCCTCTCGGCTCGACGCAACCTCGCGTACACCACCGTCATGACGGTCCTGCAGCGCCTCGCCAAGAAGAACCTCGTCATCCAGCAACGCGACGACCGCGCCCACCGCTACCTGCCGGTGCACGGCCGCGACGAACTCGTCGCCAGCCTCATGGTCGACGCCCTCGACCAGGCCGACGAGACCGCCGGCCGCGCCGCCGCCCTCGTCCACTTCGTCGGCCGCGTCGGCGCCGACGAAGCCGCCGCCCTACGCGCGGCGCTGGCGAAACTCGAAGCGCAACACGGCGACGACAACACCGGCCACGACACCGAGCGGGCCGGCTGACACACTCGATGTCATGAACGCGACCACGGCGCTGTTCTTCGGAACCACAGCGCTTCTCCTCGCCGGTCCGGTGCCGGGGCTGCTCGCCCGCGCCACCTGGCCGCACCGCAACCCCCGGGCCGCCCTCGTGCTGTGGCAGTCCGTGGCCCTGGCAGCGGTGCTCTCCGCGTTCTCCTGCGGCCTGGCCATCGCCGCCCGCCTCCTCGCGCCCGGCGCCGACGGCCGACCCACCACCGGCCCCCTCGAAGAGATCGACGCCCTCGGCCTGCCCCTGTGGCTGACCTACGTCATCGTCTTCGCCCTCACCGTGTTCATCGGTGCCCGCCTGACCTTCTCCATGCTGCGCGTCGCGGTACGCACCCGCCGCCGCCGTTCCCGCCACCGCATGCTCGTCGACCTGCTCGACCGCCGCGAGAGCGGCGCCGCCGTCCGCCACCACCCACACGTGCGGATCCTCGACACCGCCGACCCCATCGCCTACTGCCTGCCCGGGCTGCGGCACCGGGTGGTGCTCAGCGAAGGCACCCTCGACAACCTCGGCGACGACGAACTACGCGCGATCCTGCGCCACGAACACTCCCACCTGCGCGCCCGCCACGACCTCATCCTCGAGGCGTTCACCGCCGTCTACGAAGCGTTCCCCCGCGTCGTGCGCTCCGGATCGGCGCTCGGCTCGGTCAAACTGCTCGTCGAGCTGCTCGCCGACGACTCCGCCGTCCGCAAGACCGGCCCCGCACCGCTGGCCCGCGCCCTCGTCGCCTGCGCCGGCGCCCACACCCCCACCGGCGCCCTCGCCGTCGGCGGACCGAGCACCGTGCTGCGCGTGCAGCGCCTCACCGGACCGGGCCCCAGCCTCGGCATTTCCGCCGCCGCCTACACCGCCGCCGCCGCCATCCTCGTCGTACCCACCATCGCCGTGGCGGTGCCCTGGCTCACCGAACTGTCCCTGCTGCTCGGCCTCTGAGCCGCGACACGCCGCACCGTTCGGCCCGCCCCGATTTCGATCGGCCCCCGTTTCGGGGGAAGCTGTAGACCATGACCGTCGAACGCACCGAAACACCGCAGGCCCAGATCGGCGTGACCGGATTGGCCGTGATGGGCTCGAACATCGCCCGCAACTTCGCCCGCAACGGCTACACCGTCGCCCTCCACAACCGCAGCATCGCCAAGACCGACGCGCTGCTCGCCGAGCACGGCAGCGACGGCACCTTCGTCCGCACCGAAACCATCGACGAATTCGTCGCCGCCCTAGAGAAGCCGCGCCGCGTCCTGATCATGGTCAAGGCCGGCGACGCCACCGACGCGGTCATCAACGAGCTCGCCGACGCGATGGAACCCGGCGACATCATCATCGACGGCGGCAACGCCCTCTACACCGACACCATCCGCCGCGAAGCCGCCCTGCGCGCCCGCGGCCTGCACTTCGTCGGCGCCGGCATCTCCGGCGGCGAGGAAGGCGCCCTCAACGGCCCGTCCATCATGCCCGGCGGCCCCGCCGAATCGTACGAGGCGCTCGGCCCGCTGCTCGAAACCATCGCCGCCCAGGTCGACGGCACCCCCTGCTGCACCCACATCGGCCCCGACGGCGCCGGCCACTTCGTGAAGATGGTGCACAACGGCATCGAATACGCCGACATGCAGCTCATCGGCGAGGCCTACCACCTGCTGCGCGACGCCCTCGGCTACGACGCCGGGCAGATCGCCGACGTCTTCGCCGACTGGAACACCGGCACCCTCGAGTCCTACCTCATCGAGATCACCGCCGAGGTGCTGCGCCAGACCGACGCCGCCACCGGCAAACCCCTCGTCGACGTCATCGTCGACGCCGCCGAACAGAAGGGCACCGGCCGCTGGACCGTCAAGGCCGCCCTCGACCTCGGCGTGCCCGTCACCGGCATCGCCGAAGCCGTCTTCGCCCGCGCCCTGTCCGGCTCCCGCGACCAGCGCGCCGCCGCCCGCGGCCTCGCCGCCGGCAACCTCGGCGCCGCCCCCACCGACGCCGCGCAGTTCACCGAGGACATCCGCGCCGCCCTGTACGCGTCGAAGATCGTCGCCTACGCGCAGGGCTTCGACCAGATCGCCGCCGGCAGCGCCGAATACGGCTGGAACGTCGACCGCGCCGCGCTCGCGACGATCTGGCGCGGCGGCTGCATCATCCGCGCCCAGTTCCTCAACCGCATCAAGGAGGCCTACGACGCCGACCCGGCCCTGCCCAGTCTGATCCTCGCGCCGTACTTCCGCGACGCCATCGAGATCGGCATCGACAGCTGGCGACGCGTCGTGGTCACCGCCACCCAGCTCGGCATCCCCGTCCCGGCCTTCGCGTCGTCGCTGTCCTACTACGACGGGCTGCGCGCCGACCGGCTGCCCGCCGCCCTCACCCAGGGCCAGCGCGACTTCTTCGGTGCCCACACCTACGAACGCACCGACCGCCCCGGCAAGTTCCACACCCTGTGGAGCGGGGACCGCTCCGAAGTGCAGGCCTGACCCGATGACGGGCACGGCAGTCGCCGTCCTGTGCGCGCTCGCCGCCGCCGCGCTCATCGCGGTCGGCAGTGTCGCGCAACAGAGCTCGGCCGCTGCCGTGCCCGACACCGACTCCTTCGTCGGCTCGCTGCTGCGCAGCCCCCGCTGGTGGGCGGGCATCCTCGGCGACGGCGGCAGCTACGTGCTGCAGGTCATCGCGCTCGTCTTCGGATCGGTGCTGCTCGTCCAGCCCCTGCTCGTCGCGTCACTGCTGTTCGCGTTGCCGCTCGCCGCCGCCACTACCGGCCGCCGCGTCACCCGCACCACCTGGCTGCTCGCCGGCGCACTGTGCGCGGCGCTGGCGATCTTCCTGCTCGTCGGCAACCCCAGCGAAGGCACCGGAGATGCCGCCGCCGTCCGCTGGGCGCTGCCGCTCGGAGCGGTGCTCGCCGTCACCGCCGCCGCCGTCGTCGTCGCCGTGCTCTCCCCGCGACTGCGGGCACTGTCGTTCGGGATCGCCGCAGGCATCCTCTACGGCGTGACCAGCGCGTTCACCAAACACGTCACCGACCTCGCCGAACACGGCATCCCGCAACTGCTCGGCTCGTGGCAGACCTGGACACTCGTCGCCGCCGGCGCCGCCGCGATCTACCTGCAGCAACGCGCCTTCCAGGCCGGATCGCTCACCGCATCGCTGCCCGCCCTGACCGTCGGCGAACCGCTCGCCGCGATCGTGCTCGGCATGACCGTGCTCGGCGAACACCTGCGCACCGACGGCCCCGGACGGATCCTCGTCGGCGCCGCCGTCGTCGTGATGCTCGTGACCACCGTGGCGCTCTCCCGCGCCCAGGCCGCCGACACCCCCGCCGACGCCGCGGCTACGCCCGCCCCAGCACCGCCACCAGAAACTCCGCGTCGTCGCTGAACGGCCGCAGATCCCAGGTCGACAACCGCACCTGCACCGCCAGACCCGCCTGCTGCACGTCGGCGAAGAACTCCTCGAACGGATACTCACGGCCCGCCCCGAAACCGATCACCACCCGGCCCTGCGACGCCAGATGCGCCGCGAAATTGCGCAGCACCGCCACCCGGGTCGACGGCGCCACGAAGGTCATCACATTCCCCGCGCACACGATCACATCGAAATCGGCGTCGACACCGCGGGCCGGCAGATCCAGCTCGGCCAGATCCCCCACCAGCCACCTCGGCCCCGGATGATCCTCCTCCGCCGCCGCGATCAGCACCGGATCGACATCCACCCCGACCACACTGTGCCCGGCCCGATGCAGATAACCGCCGAGCCGGCCCGGCCCGCACCCGGCGTCGAGGATCCGCGCCCCACGCGGCACCATCGCATCGATCAACCGGGCCTCCCCGACGGTGTCCTGCCCCCGGGCGACCATCGCACGGAACCGTTCGACGTACCACGACGAATGCGCCGGATTCTCCGCCACGATCTCCTCCCACCGGCTCGGCACCCGCTCGCCGCCACCGTGTTCCGGACCCTCGCCGCCGCTCATCCACGCTCCTTCGTTCCACCGGGACACCTGCTCGATCCCCACCGTAGGCGCCGCGTCGTCACCGGCACCGCGACACACGGCAACCACCCTCAGTAGAATCGGTACCCGTCGAAACCACTTCCGGCAGGCGGACACCGTCCGCGACCGGACCCGACGAGAGGACACCGGTGCCCGCGGCACCCACAGCCACCCCACCGCCCGACACCTCCTCCCCCTGCACGGAGTGCGACTCCGGGCCGGAAGGATCCTCTATCGGGCCGGGTCACCACCCCGGCCTCCACCCCGCCCGGCAGGACCGCCCCTGATGTCCGTCCTGCTCGATATCGTCGCCCTCCTCGGCTTCGTGGCGCTCACCGCAGGCACCGCCCTGTTCGTCGCCGCCGAGTTCTCCCTGACCGCCCTCGAACGCAGCGCCGTCGACGCGCACGCCCACGACGGCGACCGTCGCGCCCGGCAGGTCCAGCACGCACACCGCACCCTGTCGTTCCAGCTGTCCGGCGCCCAGCTCGGCATCACCATCACCACACTGATCACCGGCTATCTCGCCGAACCGATCCTCGCGCAGTTCTTCACCCCGCTGTTCGACGCGATCGGATTGAGCACCTCCGTCGCCTCGACCACCTCGCTGGTCCTCGCGCTGCTCATCGCCACGTCCTTCTCCATGGTCTTCGGCGAACTGGTCCCCAAGAACATCGCCATCGCCCGGCCCATGGGCACCGCCCGCGCCACCGCCGGTCTCCAACTGGCCTTCTCCCTGCTGTTCCGCTGGGCGATCCTCGGACTCAACGGCGCCGCCAATCACATCGTGCGGCGCTTCGGCATCGAACCGGCCGAGGAACTGCGCTCGGCGCGCTCCCCGCAGGAACTCGGTTCGCTGGTGCGCGCCTCGGCCCGCAGCGGCACCCTCGACGAGCACACCGCCCGCCTCGTCTACCGCTCCCTGCAGTTCGGGGACCGCACCGCCGAGGACCTCATGACCCCGCGCAGCACCGTCGAGAGCCTCGACCGCAACGCCACCGTCCTCGACCTCATCGAACTGTCCGCCCGCACCGGCTACTCCCGCTTCCCGATCGTCGACGGCGACCTCGACGCCCCGCTCGGCGTCGTGCACGTCAAGCACGCGTTCACCGTGCCCGGCCCGGCGCGCGGCACCACCGCCGTCGGCGCCCTCGCCCGCCGCGTACCCACCGTGCCGTCCAGCCTCGACGGCGACACCGTCATGGAACGGGTGCGTTCGGACGGCATGCAGGTCGCGCTCGTCGTCGACGAATACGGCGGCACCGCCGGACTGATCACCATGGAGGACCTCGTCGAGGAGATCGTCGGCGACGTCCGCGACGAACACGACGAGACCGAACTCGACGCCCACCGCGAAGGAGAGGGCTGGTCGTGCACGGGTCTGCTGCGCACCGACGAGCTCGCCCAGCTCACCGGCTACCGCGCCCCCGACGGCGACTACGAGACCCTCGCCGGGCTGATCCTCACCGAACTCGGCCGCATCCCCGAGGTCGACGACGAGATCCAGCTGCCGCTGCGCCGCGGCGAACGCGACCTCACCTGGTACGCGCGCATCCTCGAGATGGACGGGCACCGCATCGACCGGGTGCTGCTCGTACCCGGCGCCGCCCCCGACCCCGAGAACCCCGACGGCGACGGCAGGGACGACAGTCACGGCATGGACGACAGTGACGACACCGCGGCCACCGACGAGGGTGGTGAGCAGCGATGAGCGACTGGTTCGGGATCGTCCTCGCCGTGCTGCTGCTCGCCGGCAACGCCTTCTTCGTCGGCGCCGAGTTCTCCCTCATCACCGTCCGCCGCGACCGGCTCGAGACGCTGCTCGCCCAGGGCAAGACCCGCGCCCGCACCGTCATCCACGCCGGCGAACACCTCTCGCTCATGCTCGCCGGCTCCCAGCTCGGCATCACGATCTGCTCGATCCTGCTCGGCCGCGTCGCCGAACCGGCCATCGCACACCTGATCGAGGTGCCGTTGCACGCGGCCCGGGTGCCCGACGCGTTGCTGCACCCCATCGCGTTCACCATCGGCCTGACCATCGTGGTGGTGCTGCACATCCTGCTCGGCGAGATGGTGCCGAAGAACATCGCCATCGCCGGCCCGGAACGCGCCGCGATGCTGCTCGTGCCGATCCACCTGTGGTTCATGCGACCCGCCCGGCCGGTCATCGCCTTCTACAACCTGTGTGCCAACGCCACCCTCCGCGCGGCGCACATCGACCCGAAGGACGAACTCGACACCTCCGTCTCCGCTGTGGAGCTGACCGAGATGATCGGCGAATCCCGCTCCGAAGGACTGCTCGACGAGGAGGAGCACAAGCGCCTCACCCGCGCCCTGGCCACCGGCAACCGCACCGTCGCCGACGTGATGATCCCGCTCGCTCGGGTGCGCACCGTCCCGCACACCGATGCGGGCCCGACGCTCGGCGACGTCGAGCACGCGGTCACCACCACCGGTTTCTCCCGGTATCCCACCCGTCGACCCGACGGCACGATCACCGGCTACATCCACATCAAGGACGTGCTCGACCTCGTGCGGGAGCAGTCCACCGGTCCCGAGACCCTCATCCCCGCCGCGGCGATCCGGGCGCTGCCGACTATCGGGATCGCCGACGGTCTCGACGAGGCGCTGGCCGCGCTGCGCCGCAGCAACGCGCATCTGGCCGGAGTGATCGACACCACCGGAACACTGCGGGGAATCGTCGCGCTCGAGGACCTCGTGGAAGAGTTCGTCGGGACGGTCCGCGACGCCACCCACCGGGTCGCGGATCCGCTGGGCAACCGCCCCCGCACGACCGCACCCCGATCGACCGAACGAGAACCATGACCCGCTCCCCGTCCGTGACCGACCGCGCGGTGGTCCTCCCCGAGACCGAGTGGACCGCGCGGCGCGACGCGCACCACGCCGTCGTGGACGAGCTGCTCGCCGGGCATCTCGAGCGACGCGCCGCCGGCCGCGCCCATCCGGTGCACGACTTCCTGTTCACCTACTACAGCCTGCGGCCGAGTCAGCTGCGGCGCTGGCATCCCGGCTACGGCACCGTGCTGCTCGGCGCGGCCGCGGCGCGTGACTACCGCGACCATCCCGGCTACGAGCGGGTCACCGTCGACGGGCAGCCGGGGATGCGGGTGGCCCGGGAGGTGCTCGACCGGCGCGCCGACACCGTCGACTTCGTGGCCGGGCTGCTCACCGCGACCGCCTCCCGGCCGCCGCAGCTCGGCTGCTTCGGGTTGCACGAGTGGGCGATGGTGTACCGGGCGGGAGCCGGCGGGGTGCGGCATTCGTCGGTGCCGTTGCGGCTCGGTCACGCCGGGACCGACGCGGTGGTGGAATCAATGCAGCTCCGATGCACCCATTATGATGCGTTCCGGTTCTTCACCCCCGACGCCGTTCCACGCAACGCCACCGAACTGACCCGCGACCAGCAGGTACACAGCGAGCAACCCGGCTGCCTGCACGCCGGCATGGATCTGTACAAGTGGGCGTACAAGCTGCTGCCGTTGACCGATTCGGAGCTGACGGTGCGGTGCCTGCGACACGCGTCCGCAGCCCGTGAATTGGACATGCGGGCGAGCCCGTATGATCTCGAGGACTACGGCTACTCGCCCATCAGGATCGAGACTGCCGCCGGACGCGCACAGTACGTCCGCGAGCAGTCGGCGCTCACCCGTCGCGCCGCAGCTCTGAGAGAAGAGCTGGTGAATCGATGTACCGCCCTGCAGACGCACAGAACCACTGCGTCCGTTACTACTGGCGGGTAACATAATCGACGATTCCGTGCGGCCGGGACGTTTCCGGCCGCACAGCAACCGGAAAGAGTGAGGGTGATGACAGAACGCGTGCAGGTCGGCGGACTCCAGATCGCGCAGGTTCTCTACGACTTCGTCAACAACGAGGCCATCCCCGGCAGTGGGGTCGACGCGGACACCTTCTGGGCGGGTGCCGACAAGATCGTCCACGACCTCGCCCCCAAGAACCGGGCACTGCTCGCCAAGCGTGACGATCTCCAGGCCAAGATCGACGGCTGGCACCGCGACCGCGCCGGACAGCCCCACGACCCGGTCGCCTACAAGGCCTTCCTCGAAGAGATCGGCTACCTCGTCCCCGCCCCCGAACCGTTCACCATCGGCACCGAGAACGTCGACACCGAGATCGCCGAGACCGCCGGTCCGCAGCTCGTCGTGCCCGTCCTCAACGCCCGCTTCGCGCTCAACGCCTCCAACGCGCGCTGGGGATCGCTCTACGACGCGCTCTACGGCACCGACGTCATCCCCGAAGAGGGCGGCGCCGAGAAGGGCACCGGCTACAACAAGGTCCGCGGCGACAAGGTCATCGCCTGGGCCCGCGACTTCCTCGACAAGGCCGCACCCCTCGCGCAGGGCTCGCACGCCGACTCCACCGGCTACAGCATCGACGGCACCGAACTGAAGGTCACCCTCGAGGGCGGCACCGTCACCGGACTCGCCCAGCCCGACAAGCTCGTCGGCTACCTCGGCGACAAGGCCACCCCCTCCTCGGTGCTGCTGCGCAACCACGGTCTGCACATCGAGATCCAGATCGACCCCGAGTCCCCCATCGGCAGCACCGACGCCGCCGGCGTCAAGGACGTCGTCCTCGAATCCGCCGTCACCACCATCATGGACTTCGAGGACTCCGTCGCCGCCGTCGACGCCGACGACAAGGTCGTCGGCTACCGCAACTGGCTCGGCCTCAACCGCGGCGACCTGTCCGAATCCTTCGACAAGGGCGGCAAGACCCTCACCCGCAAGCTGAACCCGAACCGCGTCTACACCGCCCTCGACGGCAGCGACCTCGAACTGCACGGCCGCTCCCTGCTGTTCGTCCGCAACGTCGGGCACCTCATGACCAACCCCGCCATCCTCGACCGCGACGGCAACGAGGTCCCCGAAGGCATCCTCGACGCGCTCATCACCAGCCTGTGCGCCATCCACGGCCTGCACATCGACGAGGACCACGGCCCGCTCGCCAACAGCCGCACCGGCTCGATCTACATCGTCAAGCCCAAGCAGCACGGCCCCGAGGAATCCGCCTTCACCACCGAACTGTTCGGCCGCGTCGAAGAGGTCCTCTCCCTGCCCACCAACACCCTCAAGGTCGGCATCATGGACGAGGAGCGACGCACCACCGTCAACCTCGCCGCCTGCATCCAGGCCGCCTCCGACCGCGTGGTGTTCATCAATACCGGCTTCCTCGACCGCACCGGCGACGAGATCCACACCTCCATGGAGGCCGGACCCGTCGTCCGCAAGGCCGCCATGAAGCAGCAGCGCTGGATCGCCGCCTACGAGGACTGGAACGTCGACACCGGCCTCGCCTGCGGCCTGCAGGGCAAGGCCCAGATCGGCAAGGGCATGTGGGCCATGACCGACCTCATGCGCGACATGGTCGAGCAGAAGATCGGCCAGCCCAAGGCCGGCGCCAACACCGCCTGGGTGCCCTCACCCACCGGCGCCACCCTGCACGCCACCCACTACCACGAGGTCGACGTCTTCGCGGTCCAGAACGAGCTCAAGGGCAAGAGCCGCGCCACCGTCGACGACATTCTCACCATCCCCCTCGCCGAGAACCCCAACTGGTCCGACGAGGAGAAGCGCGAGGAACTCGACAACAACTGCCAGTCCATCCTCGGCTACGTCGTGCGCTGGATCGACCAGGGCGTCGGTTGCTCCAAGGTCCCCGACATCCACGACGTCGCGCTCATGGAGGACCGCGCCACCCTGCGCATCTCCAGCCAGCTCCTCGCCAACTGGATCCGCCACGACGTCGTCACCGCCGACGACGTCGTCGCCTCCCTCGAGCGCATGGCCCCCGTCGTCGACCGGCAGAACGAAGGCGACCCCGGCTACCGGCCGCTCGCCCCGAACTTCGACGACAGCATCGCCTTCCAGGCCGCCAAGGAACTCATCCTCGAAGGCACCACGCAGCCCAGCGGCTACACCGAGCCGATCCTGCACCGCCGTCGCCGCGAGTACAAGGCCAAGTACGCCTGACCCGCACACCGACACCACAGGGCCCCGATCCACACCGGATCGGGGCCCTGCCCGTCCCCGCACCGCGCGGCGGAGCCGGATCACATCCGGCCCCTCACTAGACTCGACCATCGGATCGACGAACGAAACGAGGCGGACACGACGTGAGCGGGCGACATCGCGGCAGCGGACGACGAGGAATCAGCACCAGCGTCATCGTGGTCGCCGTAGGCGTAGTACTCGCCCTGCTCGCCGTCCTCGGCTGGTTCCGCCTCCGCGACAACATCGACAACCAGGCCACCGCCGCCGCCGAAACCTGCGTCGAAGGCGACACCGTCCTGCACATCGCCGCCGACCCCCTCATCGCCCCCGCCCTCACCGAACTCGCCGAACAATGGACCGACGGCGGCGTCCGCGTCATCCGCGACCACTGCGTCACGGCCGAGATCACCGCCGTCGACAGCCTCGCCGCCGCCGACACCCTCGGCACCGACACCTGGGACCCGGCGCTCGGCCCCGAACCCGCCCTGTGGGTACCCCTCGACACCCGCATGAGCGCCCGCGCCGCCGACGCCATCGACGGCACCCCCGATCCCTCGCCACCTCCCCGGTCGTGCTCGCCGTCCCCACCGACCTCGGCCGCGCCCTCACCACCGCCACCGTCCGCTGGCAGGACCTGCCCCGACTCCAGAACGACCCCGCCGCCATGCGCGAGAGCGGACTCGACATCTGGGGCACCCTCGCCCTCGCCCTGCCCACCGGCACCGAGACCCACGCCACCACCCTCGCCCTCGAAGCCGTCACCGCCGCCACCACCGGCATCGGCGCCGGACCGGTCACCCTCGAACAGGCCGCCACCCCCGCCGCCATCACCGCCGTGAGCACCCTCGCCCTCGGCGCCGACACCCTCGGCGCGGTCGGTACCACCGCCGACACCCTCGCGGCGCTCGGCGCCCACCCCGACACCGCGGCCCCGATCCACGCCGTGCCGGTCATCGAACAGCAACTGCACCGCGCCCTCACAGACGGGCAGGTCCGCGGCCTCACCGGCCACCTGCCGATCGGCGTCGCGCCCGTCGTCGACTTCCCCACGGCCGTCGTCGACGCCCCCTGGGTCGACGAGACGCTCGCCCGCGCCGCCGCGGAGTTCACCGACTACGCGCGGCGCCCCGAGCAGGCCGGCATCCTCACCGCCCACGGTTTCCGCACCGCCGACGCCGTCCCCGAACCCGCCGGGGAACTTCCGCTGCCCCGCGTCGACACCGTCCTCGCCCCCGCCGACCCCACCGTCGACGACGTCCTCGTCGCACTGCGTCTCGCCCCGGTGTCCCCGCGCAAGGTCACGATGGTCGTCGACACCTCCACCTCCATGGGCACCTCCGCCGGCGACGGCACCCGCCTCACCGCGACCGCAGGCGCCCTGCGCGAGGCCATGCGTCGCGCCTCCATCAACTCGGTGATGGGCATGTACGTCTTCGCCGACACTCCCGAGGGACACCGCGTCGCCGTCATCCGCGACGGGCTCACCGCAGCCAAGCGCGCGGCGATGTCCTCGATCCTCGACGACATCGATCTCGTCGACCGCGAACCCGTCTATGCCACTCTCACCGCCGCCTACCGCGACGCCGTCGACAACTACGACCCGGGCCGACCGAACTCCGTACTCGTCGTCGTCGACAGCGACGACCCCGACGAAGCAGCCGCCCGCGACCTGCGCGCCGCGATCGATGAACTCTCGTCCCCCGAGACCCCCGTGCGGATCGACGTCGTCGTCCTCGGCGACCGCACCGACCCCGTCCTCGAGCAGGCCGCCGAAGCCACCGACGGCAGCCTCACCGTCGTCGACACCACCGACCCGGCCGATCTCACCGACCTCCTCCGAAAGCTGACGTCCTGACGTGCTCCGACTTCTCGTCGTGGGGGTCTTCCTTGCCCTCCTCACCTATCTGCTGCATCGACGACTCGTCCGGGCACCCGGCCTGCCGCGACCGGCCGCACTCGCCGCCGACCTCGTCCTCGTCGTCCTGTTCGTGCTCACGCTCGGCGCCTCCGGGGTGGGCACGGTGCTCGATCCTGCCTGGGCCCGCCCCATCGGGTTCCTCGGCTGGAGTTGGTTGGCGGTGGTGCTGTACCTGATGCTCGGGCTCCTGCTCATCGGAGTCGGGTTGCTCGTCGCCCGCCTCACCCGACGCGGGCAACCCCGGCCGACCACCGACGACGGCACCGTCGAGACCCCGCGACGGAGGCTGCGTATCGCGACCGCCGTGCTCGTCGTGGCCGCGGTCGCCGCCGTCGGATACGGCACGATCGAGGCCGACCGGCCGCGGATCGTCACTGTGCCCGTCGCCCTGCAGGACCTGCCCGCCGGCTTCGACGGCACCCGCATCGCGCTCGTCACCGACCTGCACGTCGGACCCGCCCGCGGAGCCGACTTCGTGCAACGTGTCGTCGACCTCGTCGCCGAGGAGCAACCCGACCTGATCGTGTTCGGCGGCGACCTCGCCGACGGCACCGTCGAACTCGTCGGCTCCGATCTCGAACCGCTCCGGCAGCTGCAGGCCCCGCTCGGGGTGTACGGCGTCAGCGGCAACCACGAGTACTACTCCGACGACGCCGAATCGTGGCTGAACCACTGGGAGACGCTCGGTGTACGCACCCTGCGCAACGACCATGTCGTCCTCGAGCGCGACGGCGACGTCGTCGCGCTCGCCGGCGTCCACGACTACACCGCCACCGAACCCCACCACCCCGACATGCCCGCCGCCCTCGACGGTATCGCGGACGGTACCCCGGTGATCCTCGCCGCCCACCAGCCGCGGCACATCGACGAGGCCCGCGAGCTCGGAGTCGACCTGCAACTCTCCGGGCACACCCACGGCGGGCAGATGTGGCCGCTGCGACCGTTCGTCTCCCTCGCCAACCCCACTGTCACCGGACTGGACCGCTTCGGCGACACACAGATCTACACGTCCCAGGGCACCGGCGCGTGGGGACCGCCCGTGCGGGTGGGCACCCCACCGGAGGTCTCCATCCTCGAGCTGACCGCCGCGAACTGACGTCCCGTTCTCCTGGGCTTAGTGAGATTGGTGCTGAAGCGGGGGGGTAATTCGGTATTTCTATGGTTTCCGTCTGGTCCGGAGTTATGCCACTGATGAAGATGGCCGACGGACCCGTCCGTCGGCCATCCCCGGCATCAGCCGCTGTACGCCTCCAACGGCGGGCACGAGCACACCAGATTCCGGTCGCCGTGAGCGCCGTCGATACGCCGCACCGCCGGCCAGACCTTGGCCCGGCTCTTCCCCATCGGGAACACCGCGATCTCCCGCGAGTACGGGTGGTTCCACTCACCCACCAGGCATTCCGCGGTGTGCGGAGCCCCGCGCAGCGGGTTGTCCTCCACCGGCCACTCCCCTGCCCCGACGCGGTCGATCTCCTCACGGATCGAGATCATCGCGTCGATGAACGCGTCGAGTTCGGCGATGTCCTCGCTCTCGGTGGGTTCGACCATGAGGGTGCCGGCCACCGGGAAGCTCATCGTCGGCGCGTGGAAACCGTAGTCGGCCAGACGCTTCGCGACGTCGTCGACCGTCACCCCCGTCGCCTTCGTCAGCGGCCGCAGATCGAGGATGCACTCGTGGGCGACCATGCCGGTCTCCCCCGTGTACAGCACCGGGAAATACTCGTCGAGACGACGCGCGATGTAGTTCGCCGACGCGATCGCCGTCAGCGACGCGCGACGCAGTCCCTCGGCACCCATCATCTTGATGTACGCCCAGGTGATCGGCAGGATCGACGCCGACCCGTAGGGTGCCGCCGAGACCGGTCCCGCTCCCCCGAGTCCCGGCTCCGCCGGGTGACCCGGCAGATACGGGGCCAGATGCGAGCGGACACCGATCGGGCCGACACCCGGACCGCCGCCACCGTGCGGGATGCAGAACGTCTTGTGCAGGTTCAGGTGGCTCACATCGCCACCGAACTTGCCCGGCCGCGCCAGACCCACGAGAGCGTTGAGGTTGGCGCCGTCGATGTACACCTGACCGCCGGCGTCGTGCACCGCACCGCAGATGTCGGCGATGTCGTGCTCGTAGACACCGTGCGTCGACGGATAGGTGATCATGATCGCGGCCAGACGCGCACCGTGGTCGGTGATCTTGGCACGCAGGTCGTCGAGATCGACGTCGCCGTTCGGGCGGCACGCGACGACCTCGACACGCATGCCCGCCATCACGGCGGACGCGGCGTTGGTGCCGTGCGCGCTCGACGGGATGAGGCAGATGTCCCGATCGGTGTCGCCACGGTCGAGGTGGTAGTGGCGGATCGCGAGCAGGCCCGCGTACTCGCCCTGGCTGCCCGCGTTGGGCTGCAGGCTCACGGCGTCGTAACCCGTCACCGCGGCGAGCCAGCCCTCCAGGTCGGCGATGAGACGGCGGATGCCGGCCGTCTGGTCCGCCGGAGCGAAGGGATGCAGACCCGCGAACTCGGGCCAGGTGATGGCCTCCATCTCGGCGGCAGCGTTGAGCTTCATCGTGCACGAGCCCAGGGGAATCATCGTCCGGTCGAGGGCGAGATCCTTGTCGGACAGACGCCGCAGATACCGCATCATCGCGGTCTCGGTGCGGTAGCGAGTGAACGCCTCGTGCTGCAGGAACTCGCTCGTGCGAGCAAGGGCCTGCGGCAGCGCCGTTCCCTCGGCGGCCTCACCGGCGGTGACACCGAAGGCACCCAGGACCGCGTCGACATGCGCCGCGGTGGTCGCCTCGTCGCACGAGATCGACACGTGATCGTCGTCGACCCGGTACAGGTTGATGCCGGCCTCGAGGGCGGCGGCGAGCACGGCATCGACCCGCCCCGGGACGCGCACCAGGACGGTGTCGAAGAACTCGTCGTGCACCACCTCGACGCCGCCGGCGCGTAGACCGTCGGCGAGACGACGGGCGTGCCCGGCGACGCGGCGGGCGATGCCGGTGAGGCCTTCGGCTCCGTGGTACGAGGCGTACATGGCCGCGAGCACGGCGAGGAGCACCTGGGCGGTGCAGATGTTGCTGGTGGCCTTCTCGCGGCGGATATGCTGCTCACGGGTCTGCAACGCGAGGCGGTAGGCCGGGCTGCCGTCCGCGTCCACCGAGACACCGACGAGACGGCCGGGCAGGGTGCGGGTATGAGCGTTGCCGACGGCGAGGTAGCCGGCATGCGGCCCACCGAAGCCCATCGGCACACCGAACCGCTGGGTGGTGCCGAAGCACGCGTCGGCGCCCTGCTCCCCGGGCGGGGTGATCAGGGTCATGGCCAGCAGGTCGGCGCCGACGGCGACGAGCGCCCCGCGGTCGTGGGCCGCCGCGATGATCGGAGCAGCGTCGATGATGCGGCCCGAGGCGCCGGGCACCTGCAGGATCACACCGAAGAACTCGCCCTCGGGCAGTCCGTCGGTGGCGAGGTCGACGGTGACGATCTCGATGTTGAGCGGTTCGGCGCGGGTCGCCAGCACCGCGGCGGTCTGCGTGAACAGGTCGGCGTCGACGACCACGCGCGGGCTCTTGGACTTGCGGTTCGCGCGGCGCAGCAGGGTCATCGCCTCGGCGGCGGCGGTGGCCTCGTCGAGCATCGACGAGTTCGCGATCTCCATGCCGGTCAGGTCGGCGACCATGGTCTGGAAGTTCAGCAGCGCCTCGAGGCGTCCCTGGCTGATCTCCGGCTGGTAGGGGGTGTAGGCCGTGTACCAGGCGGGGTTCTCGATGATGTTGCGCAGCAGCACGGGCGGCGTGAGCGTGTCGTAGTAGCCGTGACCGATCATCGACGTCGCCACGGTGTTCTGCGACGCCAGTGCCTTCAGTTCGGCGAGTACGTCGTGCTCGGAGCGGGGCGCGTCGAGGACGTCGAGGCCGGTCGGCACGTTGTCCGCACGGTCGTCGAGGATGGCGGCCGGCACCGCGGCGGTGGCGAGGGCGTCGAGGGAATCGACTCCGACGACGTCGAGGATCCGGTTCAGGCCGGCGGTGTCGGGGCCGATGTGGCGATCGGCGAAGTTCGAGGTGACGGCATCTGTCATCGCAGCTCCCGGGCTGGTCGGCGAGGTCCACGTGCGCGCGGTCGCGCGAGGTGGTTCCTCCCCCTCTGTCGTGAGCTCGCGGAGCGAGCGCCTGAGAGATTCGGCCGGCCAGAGCCTTTCCCCGTGGGCGGGCGGGTGCTCCCGCCGCTTTCCAGAGACGTCGGAGCTCACGCGGTCCCGGTTGCCTGAGAGATTGACGGGGAGGTGCTGCTCCTTCGGCGCCCGGCTCGGTGTCCGGGTCTCTCCCGCGTGATGGCGACGCGTCTTCGAGTCTAGAACACGTCGCGGGGGTCGAAATACCGCAGGTGCGGAAAGTGCCGCAGGCGGTAGAGCTGAATCAGCAGAGATGATCGGTGGTGTGGTCAGCCGATGCGGCGGTTGATGCGTTCGCGGCGACGCGACGCCAGTTCGTCCTCGGGGCGTTCCTCGACGCCGCCACCGTCGGCGCGTTCGGCGGGGAAATCGGCGATGCTGCCGGTGAGCTCGCGCATCGCGCCGCTCACCGCGATCCCGAAGACGCCCTGCCCGCCCTGCAGCAGGTCGACGACCTCTTCGGGCGACGTACATTCGTAGACGGTGGTGCCGTCGGAGAAGAGAGTGATCTTCGCGAGGTCGCCCACCCCACGGCTGCGGAGATGGTCGACGGCGACGCGGATGTTCTGCAGCGAAACGCCGGTGTCGAGCAGGCGCTTGACGATCTTGAGGACGAGGATGTCCTTGAACGAGTACAGCCGTTGGCTACCGGAACCGGCAGCCCCGCGGATGGACGGTACGACCAGATTCGTGCGGGCCCAGTAGTCGAGCTGGCGGTAGCTGATACCCGCGATCTGGCAGGCGATGGGCACCCGGTAGCCGACGAGCTCGTCGGGCACCGAGTTGTCCGGAAACAGGCCCGGTTGGATCTCGTCGGTCTCGTTCGTCCGCGGCGCCGGATTCGAGCGATCGCCGGAATCGACGCCGAGTGGCTGTCCCTTCGTCCGATCTCGCACTACTGACTCCCTCTCGCGCGCCCAGTTCTGCCTCGCAACGATCGATTGGCGGATCCCCCCGACCACATCCGATCATCGAGCGCTCCCAGGCTCACCGAGTCATCCCTGGCGGATCAACTCAGCGTACGCTCCGGTGTTGGGCGCTGGGCTGCAACACGCCGACCGGAAGGCAACGTTCGACATTACTACCGTTACGGCCGACGCGCGCGTCAACGCTCGCCGCCGTGCGAACGGACGGCGTTTCAGCCGTCCGTCGCCTTGAAATCGTCGGGCGAGACGGAATCGAGGAACTCCTTGAACTTCTCGACCTCGTCCTCCCGCTCGTCGGGCATGACCAGTCCCGCCTCGGTGAGTACCGGTTCCTCGACGTGGACCGGTGCGCCGATGCGCAAGGCCACCGCCACCCCGTCGGAGGGCCGGCAGGACACGCGCATCCCTCCGTCGAAGACCAGATCCGCGTAGAACGTCCCCTCGCGCAGGTCGACGATGCGCACCTCGCGCAGGTTGTGACCGAACGCCTCGAGGAGGTTCTTGATCAGGTCGTGGGTCAGCGGCCGCGCCGGTTCGACCCCCTGCTGTTCGAGGGCGATGGCGGTCGCTTCGTTCTGCCCGATCCAGATCGGCAGATACCGATCGCCGTCGACCTCCCGCAGCAGGAGGACAGGCTGGTTCTGCGGCTGTTCGATACGAATCCCTACTATCCGCATCTCGCTCATCGCGATGCCTCCGTCCTGCTGCTCGTCGGTGGTGGGACCACCCGACAGGTACTGCCTGGAATTCTAGTGTCCTCCAGCGCATCCGTCAGGTGCCGTAGGTCACCACCCGACGGAGGGTCCGTGGTCGCGATCGGCGACGAATGCGTCACGTCAGCGGTCGAGTGCCCCCTGCACCGCCGCCTTCACCAGGCACGTGTGCAACGTCAACGACAGTGCCGCCAATTCGCGCACCATCTCCTCGGCGCGCTGCCGCGCCCCCGCGTCGCGGCCCTTCGCGATCGGGCCGGCGATCTGCGCGACGAGCGCGGCCTCGCGGTCGGCGGCGAGCTTGAATGCCCGCAGATGCCGAACCTCGAGACCGAACTCCGCCATCGCCTTCGCCGTACGGGCGAGCAGCACCGCGTCCTCGTCGAAGAAACCGGCCGGACCCGGCTTGACCAGGCCCGCCCCCACCAACTCGGTGAGGAAGGCCGCGTCGATCCCTGCACGCGTGCACAGATCGTCGCGGCTCACCCGGATCTCGCGGTCGGTGCGCAGATCCTCCGGCGACACTTCGCCACGGGCGACCGCCAGCGGGCGCGGCCGGGTGAGCCGGGTCTCGACCGATCCCACCGTGGCGGCGCCGCGGTCGATGGCCTCGAGCTGCTCCTTGATCACCTTGAGCGGAAGGTACTGATCGCGCTGCGCGGTGAGCACGTACCGCAGACGCTCGCAGTCGGCGATCGAGAAGCGTCGGTAGCCCGAGGGGGTGCGTTCCGGGCTGATCAGTCCCTCGGCCTCGAGGAACCGGATCTTCGAGATCGTCACGTCCGGGAACTCCGGACGCAGGCGGTCGAGCACCGACCCGATCGACATTCCGGCCGGCGCCGGCTGGCGGGCCGCGGTCATCAGCTACCTGCGCCCTGGTTACCTCGCGGACCGGTCAGGAACACCAGCCGGAACTTGCCGATCTGCACCTCGTCGCCGTTCGCGAGGACGGCGGAGTCGACCGGCTCGCGGTTGACGTAGGTGCCGTTGAGGCTTCCCACGTCGACGACCTGGAATTCGCCCTCGTCCTGGCGGAACTCGGCGTGCCGACGGCTGACGGTCACGTCGTCGAGGAAGATGTCGCTGTCGGGATGCCGGCCCGCCGAGGTGGTGGGCTGGTCGAGCAGGAAGCGCGATCCTGCGTTGGGCCCCCGCTTGACCACCAGCAGCGCCGATCCGGCGGGCAGGCCCTCGACACCCGAGACGGGCGCTTCGGTGGTGGCCGAGCCTGCGCCTTCCACTTCGTTCAGGAAGTCGGCGCGAAATACCGAAGTGGTCTCTGCAGGAGTCTCCTCGTAGCCCGCGTTGCCGTTCTCGCTCACCGTTTCTCCTTATCCGTTCGACCACCCGGGTGATCCCGGGCGGTCGCTGATTCGTTCGCCCCGTTCAGGTCCGACACGGCACACGCCATATCCGACCGTACCCCGCGCGGGGGTACTGACGCAGACAGTCGCGGTCACGTTACCTGTCGGGTCCGTCAGCCTTCCGTGATCCCGCGGTAACCTTCTGCGTCGAGCGTCTGCGCGAGGGCCTCGTCGAGGTCGCTCTCGCTGCCGACCTCCACGTCGACGAGCCAGCCGTCCTCGTACGGGCTGCTGTTCACCAGTTCGGGATTCGCGTCGAGTTCCGTGTTGACGGCGGTCACCTTCGCGGTCAGGGGCGCGAACACGTCCGACACGCTCTTGGTGGACTCGACCTCTCCGAAGGACTCTCCGGCGGCGATCTCGGCGCCCGACTCGGGCAGCTGCACGAAGACCACGTCGCCGAGTTGGGACTGTGCGTAGTCGGTGATCCCGATGCGCACGGTCGTCGCGCCCGTCCTGCGCACCCACTCGTGCTCGGGGGTGTACCGCAGATCCTCGGGTGTCGCGAAATCGGTCAAGACTGGTCCTTTCGGAGACGACGTTCGACCGGAACGTCGGATTCAGTTACCGGGCTGAGAGTATTGGCGTGGCTCGATCTCCCGCAAGGCGGACACCTCCACCTGCGGAGACTGTTCCACGGACAATGATCCGCCCGCACGGGCGACCGTGTCGACCACTCCGCCGGGAATGTTCAACGCGGCGGCGAGCGTCGGTCCGTCGCCGATGGCGGTGACGGCGTACGGAGCGTCGAGTCGGCGGTCGTCGACGACGATGTCGCCGCCCGGTCCGGTGACCCAGGAATCGACCCCGATGCGCACGGTCTCCCCGTTCGCCCCGGCGATCTGCATCGTGTCGGCACCCGCCGCGCGCAGCTCCTGGATCATGTCGAGCAGCACCTCCGATCCGACGCCTTCGCGCGGATCGTCGACGGTGAGAACCACTCCGGGTCCGGTGGCGGGTTCGGTGCCGAGCTGCACCGACAGCGTGTACAGGCGCGCCCGGGCCTCCTCGAGTGCCGCTTCCGAGCCTTCCTGTTCGAGACTCGAGAGCGTGCGCTCGAGTTCGGTGATCTCCTGGCGGAGAGCGGCTTCGCGGCGGTTGAGACTGTCGAGCAGTACGAGCAGGTCCGCGGGGCGCGCCGAGTCGAGGGCGTCACCGGTGTCGGTGGTGCGCACCTGGGTGGCGATGCCGGCGCCGAGGAGGACGACGAGAATCGCCGCCAGGACGAGGAAGACGCGTTGCGAGCGGGTGGCGTGGCGTGCCGCGGATCCGGCGGCGGTGTCCGTGTCGGGCGCTGGGTCGGGCTGTTGCGGTTCGGTCACGGTCAGGCTCCGAACAGGCGACGACGCAGGGCGGCAGCGTTTCCGAAGATGCGGATGCCGAGGACGACGATGACCGCGGTCGACAGCTGGGTGCCCACGCCGAGCTGGTCGCCGAGCCACACGATCAGTGCGGCGACGAGGACGTTGAAGACGAACGACACCACGAACACCTTCGCGTCGAAGATGTCGTCGAGATAGGCGCGCAGCCCGCCGAAGACCGTGTCGAGTGCGGCGACCACCGCGATGGGCAGGTAGGGCTGCACGACGTCGGGTACCTGTGGGCTGAACACGATTCCGGCGCCGATCCCGATCGCCAGTGCGAGCACCGCGTAGAGCGCGTGACCGTGTTCGAGTCGCTTCACCTGTACCCCGTTTCTCCGCTGCTGCCGAGCTTCCGGACCGTGGCGGCCGGAAGCTCGAGATCGTCCTCCTCGGTGAGGGCGAATCCCACCCCGTAGAGCTGTCGGATCCCCGCAATGCGCAGGTAG
Source organism: Rhodococcus sp. PD04 (assembly GCF_035918275.1). NCBI lineage: Bacteria > Bacillati > Actinomycetota > Actinomycetes > Mycobacteriales > Nocardiaceae > Rhodococcus > Rhodococcus sp. PD04. Next base: position 2,882,848 of record NZ_CP142143.1, read on the forward strand.
GCGTCGCTGACGACGAAGGACGTCTGCAGCCGGGACGGAGATCCCACCGCCGAGACCGTGTACGGGGAGAATACGGGCCGGTTGTCGACGAGCATCGCTCCCCCGGCCTGCCGGATGGTGACGCCGGGACCGACCCGTACGCCACCGACCTCGATGGCCTCCGCCCCGGCCGCCCACAGCGCGTTGACAACCGATTGCAGGTCGCGGTCGAGGACGAGCGCGGTGGGCCGGTCCTCGAGTCGCGTCGCATCCGACAGGTTCGGGCGTGCGGCGGGTTCGGTGAGGGTGACCGTGACCCCCGGACCGCGCACGGGTGTCGCCGCGGCCGCGGTCTCGGCATCGCGGAGTTCGTCAAGGACGCTCGCGCCGTCACCTCCGTCGGAGAACAGGGCGGTGCGTCGTTCGTCGATCGCGGCGCCGAGTTCATCGCGCCGAGCGGTGAGCGCGGCGATGCGTTCGTCCCCTGCGCGGAGGGAATCGAGGATCTCGGCGCGGGTGCTGTCGGTGCCTGCCTGCACGTCGGCGTTCTGCGCGTACGCGACGCCGATCACGAGGCCGGCGAGGAGAACTCCGGCGCCGAGCCACGCGCGCGAAGCCCGCGGTGAGGTGCTCGGCCGCCCTGCGGCCCGGTCCGCGGCGGACGCGGCGTAGCCGGGGTCGAGATGGTCCTCGAGGAGTGACTTCAGGAGCGAGGGCACCGGATTGCGCCGGATGCGTTCCCACGCGCGGCTCATCGGATCACCGTCCGGCCGGCACGATCCGTGCCGTCACGACGGCCTGCCCGAGGTACAGCAGTCCGGTCCACACGTACAGCACGGTCCCCCAGATCAGGGCAGCCCAACCGAGCGGGCCGGTGATCGGCTCCGAGGCGGGCACGGCGACGGCCCCGAGCATCAGCGGCAGCGCGCACATGAGCAGGAAGGTCGCGCCCTTGCCGAGGTAGAGCACGTCCGGCGGGGGCAGTTCCCGGCGCCGGTAGACGGCCAGGGTCGGGGCCAGGACGAGTTCGCGGCCGACGAGGATCACCGCGATCCACCAGGGCACGATGTCGCGCGCCACGAGGGCGACGAGGGTGGCCACGATGTAGAGGCGGTCGACGGCGGGATCGAGGAGGGCGCCCAGGCGGGAGGTCTGATCGAGCAGGCGGGCGAGTTTGCCGTCGGCCCAATCGGTGATGCTGCTCGCGGCCAGCAGGATGAGCGCCCAGACGTCGGCGTGGGCGACGAGGACGAGATAGAGGAAGACTGGCACACCCAGAAGCCGTACGAAGCTGAGGACGTTCGGCACGGTGAGGATGCGGTCCGATCCGCGCGCGTCGGCGGTTCCGGTCGCATCGGTCATGGTGGGCCGCTCCGTGTTCTCGTGAGGTCGTTCTCGTCGTGCCCTCGCGGAGTTCCGTTCGGGCGCGGAGTCCAGCCTTCCACAGCCGCGCGACCGGAGATTCCGGGGTGTCAGCGCCAGGCGAAGACCGGCTGCTCGAGACCGTCGATGCGGGTGGCCCGCCGGCGCAGCACGACCTCGCGGAACTGGTAGACCACCGCAGCGGTCGGTGCGTGCACCAGGTGACCGCGGAAGGGCCACTGGATCACCGGCTTGTCGGATTCGGGGATGGAGACGAAGCGCGGATCGACATCGAGTTCGTCGGTGGTGACGGCGAAGAGCACGTCGACCTCGTCGGGGCTGGGCTTCAGATCGGTCACGGCGGTGTCCGACCACACGACGAACGGCGACATGACGTAACCGGAGCGGGTGACGTAGTCGTCGAGCCGGCCGAGGACGGTGTCGGACCCGAGGTCGAGACCGAGTTCCTCGTGCAGTTCACGCAGCGCGGCCTCCTCGGGCTGCTCCCCCTCGTCCAGACGCCCGCCCGGCAGCGCGAACTGGCCGGGATGTGCCCGTAGCCGCGTCGGTCGCCGCGTGAGGGGCATGACGGGATTGCCGTTCCCGTCGTCGAGCACCGCCACGACGACGGCTGCGTGCCGGCGGCCGTCGAGCGGCAGTCGACGCGAATCGAACGCGTCCAACGCGTCGCGGACGTTGTCTCGGTCGAGAGGATGAGCATCGGGCATGGGTCGACAGTAGTTCGTCACAACCGCACCGGCGGGTAGGCGCACGTCGTGGCCGGTGCCGGTGATGTGACTGCCCGGCTGGAGATATTCTGAATATTCATAGTTTCCGTTCCGTCCGGATTATCTCTGCGAGGGTGGGAGTTCTCCGGACACGGATCCCGCCCGCCGTCATAGTGGGAGCCGACGGAAAGGAGCTCGATGAACGACGTGCCCGCCGGCCTCGACCTCGATGCGCTCGATGCCTATCTGCAGAACTCCGCCCCCGACCTGTTCTCCGGTCCCCTCCGCGCCCGCCTGATCAGTGGCGGGCGCTCGAATCTCACCTACGAGGTGACCGACGGCGACCGGCGGCTGGTGCTGCGCCGTCCCCCACTCGGGCACGTCCTCGCCACCGCCCACGACATGGCCCGCGAGTACCGCGTCATCTCCGCACTCGCAGGCACCGCAGTACCGGTCCCCCGCTCGTACCTGCTGTGCGAGGACGATTCGGTCCTCGGCGCGCCCTTCTACCTCATGGATCTGGTCGTGGGCACGCCGTATCGCACCGCGGAGCAACTCGAACCGCTCGGCGCCGAGCGCACGCGCGTGATCTCCGAGCGGATGGTCGACACCCTGGCAGCGCTGCACGCGGTGGACCCGGCCACCGTAGGACTCGAGGACTTCGGCCGCCCCCAGGGCTTCCTCGAGCGGCAGGTGCGGCGCTGGACCACCCAACTCGAGAACTCGCACAGCCGGGACCTCGACGGCGCCGACGAGCTGCACCGGCTGCTCGTCGACAATCTGCCGGGCGACGGCGAGGTCGGCATCGTGCACGGCGACTACCGCCTCGACAACGTCCTCGTCGACGACGACGACAAGGTGGTCGCGGTGCTGGACTGGGAGATGGCCACGCTCGGCGATCCCCTCACCGATGTGGCGTTGCTGCTGGTCTACCAGCGGCTGGCACGGGAGGACACGGGGTTCCCCGTCTCGACGGTGTCCCGCGCTCCGGGTTTCCTCGGCGACGACGAACTGCTCGCGCGATACGAGGCCGCCGGTGGACGCGACCTGTCGGACATGGCGTTCCATCTCGCCCTCGCCTACTACAAGCTCGCGGTGATCCTCGAGGGCATCTACTTCCGGTTCCGTCAGGGCAAGACGGTCGGCGAAGGGTTCGAGAAACTCGGCCACGGTGTCGAACCGCTGTTGCACGGCGGTATCGATGCGCTGAAGAGCCGGAAGAGTTGATCCCGAGGAGTTGATCCCGCGGCTGATGTCGGAGGCGCTCGGTACGCTCCGCTCATGCCGCATCCGGTGATGTTCGACGAGGCGGATCCCCTGCTCGCCCGTGTGCGCTCGCTCGCGCTGGCCCTGCCCGGCGCCTCCGAGAGGATCTCGCACGGCCGTCCGTTCTTCTCCACCCGGACGGCCTTCGCGGTCTACGGAGGCGGCGAGAAGGGCACCCGCGCACCGTTTCCCCGCTCCCTCATCGTCAAGCCCGACGAGGAGGAGCGCCGCGCGCTGCTCGAGGAACCGCACACCTACGTGCCGATGTATTTCGGACCGTCCGGGTGGGTCGGATACGACCTCGCCCGTCCGGAGGTGGACTGGGACGAGGTCGCCGAGCTGCTCGACATGTCCTATCGGCAGACCGCGCCCCCGAAGCTGGTGCGCGAACTCGACGCCCGCCTCGGCTGACGGGCGCCGAACGGCGCGGGTTCAGCCCTGCTGGTCGCCGATGCTGACCATCCACGACACGCCGAAGCGATCGGTGCACATGCCGAACAGATCGCCCCACGGGGCACGCTCGAGCGGCATGTCGACGCGACCGTCCGCGGTCAGTGCGTCCCACCAACCCCGGAGCACGCTCTCGTCGTCCCCACTGAGCGAGAGCGAGAAGTTCGTGCCGGGCGTGTAGCCCGTTCCCTGCGGGGTGTCCGAGGCCATGAGCACGAAACCGCGGTCGGTGGTGAGCATCGAGTGCATCACCTTCGCGTTCTCGCTCGGATCGTCCCAGTCGTGCATGTCGCCGAATGTGCTCACCGTCAGCTCACCACCTAACACCGACCTGTAGAACTCCATGGCCTCGCGTGCGGAATCGCGGAATGCGAGATAGGGATTGAATCGTGTGGTCATCGTGGTCCTTTCGCGGGTGCCGTAGGGCACGGATGGTGCCGCACGAAGAATGACCGTCCGCCGACGCATTTCTCATCGTGGACGGTGCGCACCCCGCTCCGGGAGCGTTCGGCGCGATCCGTGTCAGGAGACCGCCACTGTGGCGCGGGCGTACTCGGGTCGGTCGACCAGATCGGCCAGCACGCGCCCGACCGCACGTCGCGGGATCGCCCACGACGAGACGTCGCCGTCGGACACCGTTGCCTCGGCGTCGTCGCCGTCGGTGAGGTTCACCGGCTGCACGATGGTCCAGTCGAGATCGCTGGAGCGCACGAGGGCGTCCTGACGTTCGGTATCGGCGATCTGCGGGCCCAGCAGCGCCCGGAACATCAGGCGGTACCGGGCGGGCAGCCGGTCGCGGGTCGGGCCCGTGCCGTACGACGTCTGGACGATCAGGCGCCGCACGCCGTGCCGTCGCATGGCGTCGACGACGGTGCGGGTGCCGCGCGAGCGCACGTCGAGAGGTGTGCGGGCGGGCCCGCGCAGACGTACCCGCACCGGGTTCTCGCGGATGCCGAGTGTGACCACTACGGCTTCCTGCCCGTGCACGGCGCGTTCGACGTCGGAGTCGCGGACGGCGTCGCCGGTCACGACCGTGACGCGATCCCCGGACGACCCGGCGGTGTCGGAGGTGCCGAACGATTCGGCGGTGTCGGAGGTGCCGAACAATTCGGCGGTGTCGGAGGTGCCGAACAATTCGGCGGTGTCGGAGGTGCCGAACAATTCGGCGGTGTCGGAGGTGCCGAACAATTCGGCGGTGTCGGGATTGCGGACGAGTGCGGTGACGTCGTGTCCGCGGTCGAGCAGGGCGGAGACCGCGGCGCGTCCCGAACCTCCGGTCGCCCCGATGACCAGAACCTTCATGGTGTCCTCACAATCTCTGTGGTGCAGCGGATTTCGTCTACGAGTCCACGCTAGGGAGCCGGTGGTGGACGTTCCATGCCCGTCCGTCCCGGTTTCCTGCCCGTTCGTCCCGCTCCCCTGGACGTACGGGCGTGCGGGCGCGATCGTGGGAGCGTGACCGACCAGGATCGTGGAACGACCTATCCCTGGACACCCGGAGAACCGCTCGCGGAGGTTCTGCACCTGCTGCGGATGCGCGGAGTGTTCTACTGCCGGTCGGAGGTGAGCGCTCCGTGGGCCCTGGAGATGCCGGCTTTCGAGGACTGCGCCAGTTTCCACGTGGTGGTCTCCGGGGAGGCGGTGCTCGATGTGCCGCGCGCCGACGAGAATGCGGTGCGACTCGTGCCCGGTGATCTCGCGGTGGTGCCGCACGGAGCCGGGCACGTGATCCGCAGCGAACCGGCGCCGCTGCATGCGGGACGGGTGGATCTGTTGCCGCAGGAGATGATCGGCGAGCACTGCTCGGTGCTGCGGTACGGCGGCGGCGGTGACCGCACCGTGCTGGTGTGCGGGATCGTGGAGTTCGGGCATCCGACGGCCCGGCGCCTGATGCGGTCGCTGCCGCCGGTGCTGCGCTCCGGCACCGCCGCGGCCTCCCGCGGGGGCGCTGTGCGCTTCCTGCTCGATCTGATGGCCGAGGAGGCCGCGCGGATGCGGCCGGGTGGTGAGGCGGTTCTGACGCGACTGGCGGATGTTCTGGTGATCCTCGCGATGCGCGAATGGATGGACTCCGGGGCGGCGGATCGCAGCGGTTGGCTTCTCGCACTGCGCGACCCGCACATCGGTCGCGCGCTGGCGGCGGTGCACCGTGCCCCGGAGCATCCGTGGACGGTGGCGACGCTGGCGCACGAGGCCGCGATGTCCCGGTCGGCGTTCGCGGCGCACTTCACGGACCTCGTGGGTGAACCCGCGATGCAGTACGTGACGCGGTGGCGGATGGAGTCCGCGCTGACGGCACTGCGTGAGGGCGCCTCGGTGGCGGAACTGGCGGCACGATCCGGTTACGAGTCGGAGGCGGCGTTCGCGCGGGCGTTCAAGAGGATGACGGGGCTGACGCCTGGGTCGGCGCGCCGAGCCGTCCCGAATGCGACGACACCCCGGTGAGGTGGGTCCGGGTGTCGATCGTGTCGGGTTCGGGGCGCCGGGCTCAGAAGGACCAGATCTCGTTCCGTCATCGCCTTCACGGGCGGAGATGGGCGCATCTGCCCACAGGAACCAGCGCCGACACGTCCCTACAACCGACACGGCTCCACAGACGAAAAAATCCCTTCCGACCGGAGTCGGAAGGGATTTTCACTGTCGGGCTGACAGGATTTGAACCTGCGACCACTTGACCCCCAGTCAAGTGCGCTACCAAGCTGCGCCACAGCCCGTCCGCGCTCTCTCCGAGCGCTCTCAGAGATTACAACAGGAACGGACCGAAACACTAATCGGCTGGTCAGCGCGTTTTCACGACCGGGCGCCGGGAGCTCACTTGCGGCGGTCGCGCTTCTCCCGCACACGCACCGAGATCCGAACGGGGCTGCCGTCGAAGTTGAACTCCTCACGCAGACGACGCTCGAGGAAGCGGCGGTAGCCGGCCTCGAGGAAGCCTGTCGTGAACAGCACGAAGGTCGGCGGGCGGGTGGCCGCCTGGGTGGCGAACAGCACCCGGGGCAGGCGACCGCCACGCATCGGCGGCGGAGTCGCGGCCACGACCTCCTTGAGCCACGAGTTCAGGCGTCCGGTCGAGATGCGCTTGTCCCACGACTCGAGCGCGGTCTCCATGGCCGGGACGAGCTTCTGCACGGCGCGACCGGTCTTGGCGGAGATGTTCACCCGCGACGCCCACGGCACCCGCAACAGGTCCCGGTCGATCTCGCGGCCGAGTTCGTAGCGGCGGTCCTCGTCGACGAGATCCCACTTGTTGAACGCGATCACCAGGGCGCGACCGGACTCGACGACCATCGTGATGACCCGCTGGTCCTGCTCGGTGATGGGCTGAGAGGCGTCGATGAGCAACACCGCCACCTCGGCCGCATCGATCGCACCCCGCGTGCGCAGGGAGGCGTAGAACTCGGCGCCGGACGCACTGTTGACGCGCTTGCGCAGACCGGCGGTGTCGACGAACCGCCACGGCTTGCCGCCGAGCTCGACGATCGAGTCCACCGGGTCGACGGTGGTGCCGGCGATGTCGTGCACCACCGATCGCTCGTCACCGGCGAGCTTGTTGAGCAGGCTCGACTTGCCGACGTTCGGCTTGCCCACCAGCGCGACGCGGCGAGGTCCTTCCCCACCGGTGCCCTCACGGGGCGTGGCCGGCAGCTTGGCGAGAAGCTCGTCGAGCAGGTCGCCGGTGCCGCGGCCGTGAGTGGCCGATACCGAGTAGGGCTGGCCGAGTCCGAGGGACCACAGGGCTGCGGCTTCGGACTCGACGCGGTCGTCGTCGACCTTGTTCGCCACGAGCAGCACCGGTGTCTTGGACCGGCGCAGCACCTTCGCGACGGCCTCGTCGACGCTGGTGGCGCCCACGGTGGCGTCGACGACGACGAGGATCGCGTCGGCGGTGCGCATCGCGACCTCCGCCTGGCGGGCCACGGACTGCTGCATGCCCTTCGCGTCGGGCTCCCATCCGCCGGTGTCCTGCACCATGAATCGGCGGCCGTTCCACGACGCCTCGTACGAGACGCGGTCGCGGGTGACGCCCGGGACGTCCTCGACGACCGCTTCGCGTCGGCCGATGATGCGGTTGACCAGGGTGGACTTGCCGACGTTCGGTCGGCCGACCACGGCGACGGTCGGGACCGGGACGAACTCCTCGAGGTCGCCACCCTCGGCGAACTCGATGTCCCAGTCGCCTTCTTCCGACCAGGTGCCGTCGCCGTCGAACCCGGTGTAATCGGTGCTCAGGTCGTCGCTCACAGCTTCGCTCCAGTCTGCTCGGCGACCACCGCGAGCAGCGCGGCGATCACCTCGTCGATGTTCATGTCGCTGGTGTCCACGACGACCGCGTCGTCCGCCGCGCGCAGCGGGGACACCGCGCGGGTGGAGTCGAGGTGGTCGCGGCGCTGCACCGCAGCGAGGACCGCCTCGTAGTCGTCGCCGCGACCCTCGGCGATGTTCTGGTTGTTGCGCCGGTGCGCGCGGGCCTCCGCCGAGGCGGTGAGGAAGATCTTCACATCCGCGTCGGGGAAGACGACCGTGCCGATGTCGCGTCCTTCGATCACGACGCGGCGCTCGGCGCGGCCGAGCCGCTGCTGCGCCTCGACGAGCAGAGTGCGTACCTCGGGCACGGCGGAGACCGCGGAGACCGCGGCCGTGACCTCGGCGCCGCGGATGATCTCGCGCACGTCGTCCCCGTCGAGACGGATGTCCTCGACGGTGGGGTCGGTGCCGATCGACCACGGCAGGTCGGCGGTGACCGCGGCGATCGCCGCCGGATCGGTCAGATCGGTGCCGCGGCGCAGGGCGTGCAGCGTCGCGATGCGGTACATCGCGCCGGTGTCGAGATAGGCGGCCCCGAGGTGCTGCGCGAGCCGCTTGGAGACGGTGGACTTGCCCGTGCCGGACGGGCCGTCCATCGCGACGATCAACGCGTCGCCCGGGGCGGTCACAGCTGCACCGCCTGGTACAGGCCCCCGACCTCGTTGCGGCCGAGGACACGGAGGGTGCCGGGACGCTGGTCGCCGAGCGCCACGGGACCGATGTTGGTGCGCACGAGCCGGATCACGGGGAAACCGACCGCATCGAGCAGGCGTCGCACGATGTGCTTGCGGCCCTCGTGCAGCACGAGCCGCACGAGCGATTGGCCCTCGTGGACCTCGAGCAGCGAGAACTCGTCGACGGAGGCGGGTCCGTCCTCGAGTTCGATGCCGGCCTTGAGCTGCTTGCCGACACCACGGGCGAGCACACCCTTGACGGTCGCCAGGTAGGTCTTGGGCACCTCGAAGGACGGGTGCATCAACCGGTGCGCGAGTTCACCGTCGTTGGTGAGCAGCAGCAGACCTTCGGTGTCGGCGTCGAGACGACCGACATGGAACAGGCGCTGTCCGGCGGCGACGCGTTCGGAGACGATGTCGCCGACACACGGACGGCCGAGGTCGTCGGACATCGTGGACTGCCAGCCGCGGGGCTTGTTCAGCACGAGGTGCACGAGATCCTTGTTGATGACGACGCGCACGCCGTCGACCCGGATCACCGCGTTCTCCGGGTCCACACGCAGACCCTGCTCGACGACGATACTGCCGTCGACCTCGACGCGACCTGCGGCGATGAGTTCCTCGGCGGCGCGGCGCGAGGCGACGCCGGCCTGGGCGAGGACCTTCTGCAGCCGCACACCTTCACCGGCGGGCAGCTGGGCGTGGCCGGCTTCACGGTGCTGGTGCCGCGCGGGACGGGCGTTGCTCACGGTCGGAACGACGCGCTGCGCCGCGCGCTTGGCGGCAGGCTTGGCGCCGGGACGACCGGGCTTGCCGGTCGAGGTGCCCTTACGGTGCGGCTTGCGGCCGGCGGCCGGCTGGGCAGGATTGCGGCCACCTGCCGACTGGGCCGGCTTGCGGCCCGCGGCCGACTGGCCGGGAGTGGCCCGGCGATCGGAGCGGGATGAGTCGGTGCGTTCCCCCGAACGGGGAGCCCCTGCGCGCCCCGAACGGGGAGCTTCGGTGCGTCCGCTGGAACGCGGTGCTTCGGTGCGTCCTCCGGAACGCGGTGCTTCGGTGCGTCCTCCGGAACGCGGTGCCTCCGCGCGTCCCGAGCGGGATCCCCCGGCGTTGCGCGCATTCGCGCTGCGGGGATTGTTTCTTCTACGGTCCGGTGTGCCATCACGGCGAGCGGGTGTATTCACTTGGTTCCTGTCAGTTCTCTGGATCGAACTCCGCGGGCGAGAGAGTCTCGGGACGCGCGTTCCTACCCATTCTCTCAAATCGTGGGTCCGACTCGAGACTGTCGGCGATGTCGTCGATCACATCGACATCGGGCAGAAGCGGCGCAACGGGCGGAAGATCCTGTAGAGATGCCAGGCCGAGGCGTTCCAGGAACAGCTCCGTGGTGACGTAGAGCGTGCCGCCGGTCTCCGGATCGGTGCCCGCCTCGGCGATCAGATCACGCGCCAGCAGGGTGCGCATCACCCCGTCGACGTTGACGCCACGCACGGCACCGACGCGACTGCGCGTCACCGGTTGCCGGTAGGCGATCACCGCGAGCGTCTCGAGTGCGGCGCGAGTGAGCTTGGTGCGCGCGCCGCCCTGCAGCAGCTTCTCGACGTAGGGCGCGAAATCGCGGCGGGTGTAGAAACGCCAACCGTCGCCGGCGAACCGCAGGTCGATGCCGGAGCCGCGCGCGGTGAGCTCCTGCGCGAGACGCCGCAGCGCGGCCTCCGCACGGTCGGCGGTGACCCCGATGGCGGTCGCGAGCTGCTCGGTCGGCGCCGGGGTGTCGACGACGAGCAACAGCGCCTCGAGTGCTGCGGTGAGTTCGTCGTCGGCGATCTCGAGAAGTTCACCGTCCCACGCGCGCTCCGGCGCGGCAGTATCGTCCGCGCGCTCCGGCGCGGCAGTATCGTCCGCGCGCTCCGGCGCGGCAGTATCGTCCGCGCGCTCCGGCGCAGCACTGTCGTCCCCGCGCTCCCGAGCGGTGTCGTCCGTGTTCTGGGGTGCAGTGTCGTCCGCGTGCCCCCGCGCGACGGTGTCGTCGCTCACCCGTAGTCCTCCTCGAAATCGATGGCCTCCCCGTCGGTCTCCCCCGTCCACGCGACCTGCAGGTGTCCGAGGGGGTCGGGTTGTTCGAAGGTGACGGCGCGTTCGCGGTAGAGCTCGAGCAGCGCGAGGAACCGGGCGACGACGAGCAGCCCGAGATCACAGTCGGCGACGAGCTCGTCGAATCCGACCCAGACACCGGCGCCGCGGGCGCGCAGCAGACCGAGGATGTGGGCGGCCTGTTCGGGAACCGACACCTTCGGGGTGTGCAGGTGGTCGAGGCCGACGGTCGGGGGCGGCTTGGGCCGGAACGCCGCGGCCGCGATCTCGGCGAAGCGGTGCGCGTCGACGCCGAGCACGACCTCGGGAACGAGATTCTCGTAACGCTCCTCGAGCGACACAGCGCGCGGATAGCGGCGCAGGGCCGCGGCCTCGAGTGCGGCGAACTGTTCGGCGATCTGCTTGTAGGCCCGGTACTGCAGCAGACGCGCGAACAGCAGGTCGCGGGCCTCGAGCAGGGCGAGGTCCTCGGGGTCGTCGACCTCGCCGGCGGGCAGCAGCCGGGCGGCCTTGAGGTCGAGCAGGGTCGCGGCGACGACCAGGAACTCGGTGGTCTGGTCGAGGCCGAGTTCGGGGCCGAGTTTGCGGGTGTAGGCGATGAAGTCGTCGGTGACCTCGTGGAGAGCCACCTCGGTGACGTCGAGGCGACGCTGCGAGATGAGGGTGAGCAGCAGGTCGAACGGGCCCTCGAAGTTGCGCAGGCGCACGTGGAAGCCCGAGGTGGTCTCCTCGACCTGCGGATCGGCCGGTTCGGTGGGTTCCTCGAGGACCACCGCGTCGACCTCCGCGTCGGGTGCCGTGCCGGTGTCCGCCGAGTCCTGGACGGGAGCGTGCACGGGGCTCAGCGACCGCTCCGGTGGATCACTTCCCGCGCGAGGGCGCGGTACGACTCGGCGCCGGCGGAGGTGGGCGCCCAGCGGGTGATGGGTTCGCCGGCGACGCTGGTCTCGGGGAACTTGACGGTGCGGTTGATGACGGCGTCGTAGACGAGATCGCCGAAGACCTCCACGACCCGCGACATCACCTCACGTCCGTGCAGGGTGCGCTGGTCGAACATGGTGACGAGGATGCCGGCGACGGCGAGCTTCGGGTTGAGCCGGTCGCGGACCTTGGCGACGGTGTCGTTGAGCAGCGCCAGGCCGCGCAGGCTGAAGAACTCGCATTCCATGGGGATGAGCACCGAGTCGGCGCACGCGAGCGCGTTGACGGTGAGCAGTCCGAGCGACGGTTGGCAGTCGACGAGGATGTAGTCGTAGCGGTCGAGCATCGGGTACAGGGCGCGGCCCAGGGCCTGTTCGCGGCCGACCTCGGAGACGAGCTGGATCTCGGCCGCCGACAGGTCGATGTTGCTCGGCAGCAGGTCGAGGCCCTCGACGTGGGTGCGCACGAGCACGTCGTCGGTGGACACCCGTGGTTCGACGAGCAGGTTGTGGACGGTGAGATCGAGATCGTGGTGGGCGACACCGAGTCCGGCGGACAGTGCGCCCTGCGGATCGAGGTCGACGAGCAGGACGCGGCGCCCGTACTCGGCGAGGGACGCCCCGAGGTTGATGGTCGAGGTGGTCTTGCCGACCCCGCCCTTCTGGTTGCACATCGCGATGATGCGGGCCGGTCCGTGGGTGGACAGCGGAACCGGTTCCGGGACGGGACGTCGTGGCCGGCCGGTCGGTCCGAGATCGGGCTCGGCGGCGGGTCCCGCGCTGGTGGTCGGCTCGGTGGTGGACGTTCTGTCGGTGTCCTCGCGGCCGTGTGCGTCGACCGGGACGGTGTTCGGCCGGAGGTGCTCCGGCTCCATGTACGTGGCGGGTGGCCGAGGTGTGCCCACGTTCGGTACTCCCCCTGTCTTGCGACCCAGATGTCTTCTCGTCGACCCGTCGGGTGGCCCGGCGGCTCGTCCCCAGAACGCTACCGCTTCGTCGGCAGGATCACCGCACGGACACGCGTCGGTCGCGGAGTCGGTCATCGTGCGCGCGGATGCGCCTGTGCCCACACTTCACGGAGGGCACCGGCGGTGACCAGGGTGTATATCTGCGTGGTCGTCACAGAAGCATGCCCCAGTAACTCCTGTACCACGCGTACGTCGGCGCCTCCGTCGAGGAGGTGGGTTGCGAACGAGTGCCGCAGCGTGTGCGGGGACACCCCGACGTCGACTCCGGCGCGTTCGGCGGCGGTCTGCAGCACCTTCCACGCGCTCTGCCGGGACAGGCGGCCGCCGCGCGCGTTGAGGAAGACCGCGGCGGTGCGGCCGGTTGCCAGGGCGGGTCGTCCCCGCACGAGATAGGCGTCGAGCGCGCCGAGCGCCGGGCGTCCGACCGGCACGAGGCGTTGTTTGCCGCCCTTGCCGCGCAGCAGCACGGTGCGCGATTCGGTGTCGATGTCGTCGACGTCGAGTCCGACGGCCTCGGAGATGCGGGCGCCGGTGGAGTACAGCAGCTCGAGCAGTGCGCGGTCGCGCAGGCTGCGGGGTCCGTCGGCATCGGGGGCGGCGGCGTCGAGGATCGCGGTGACCTGGTCGACGGTCAGTGCCTTGGGCAGGCGACGTCCGGGCGCCGGGGGTTTGACGGTGCGGGCGACGTCGACCGGGGTCTGTCCTTCGGCGGCGGCGAAGCGGTGCAGGCCGCGCACGGCGATCAGGGCGCGGGCGGCCGAGCTCGCTGCCAGCGCCGGGCGGTTGCGTTCCGGGTCTCCGCGGCGCAGGCTCGCGGCGAAGTCGCTGATGTGGTGTTCGTGCACGTCGGCGAGGTCGCCGATGTGGATGTCGGTGAGGTGTTCGACGTAGCGCAGCAGGTCGCGGCGGTAGGAGGCGAGGGTGTTCGCCGCGACCCCCCGTTCGACGGTCAGGTGCGCGAGATAGGCGTCGAGTTGCCCGGTGAGTGTCGGGGACGGCTGCGGAGCGACCTGCGTGGCGGGACGCTCCTCACCGGGCAGCACCGCTCACCCCTCCGCGCGCGTGCGGGCGAAGGTGGTGGGCCGGTCCGGCCACGGTGCGTCCGGGGCGCGGGTCGCGGTGCCCGTCGCGCGGGCGGTCGCGAACGCGAGGAGACCGGACACCGCGGTGGCGTTGACGATCTCCCCGCGCAGCACCATCGCCACGGCCTCGTCGACGGGCACGCGGCGGACCTCGAGATCGGCCTCCTCGTGCTCGGGTTCGGGCCGGTCGACCTCGCTCAGGCCGCGGGCGGCGAAGACGCGCACGGCTTCGTCGGTGAATCCGGGTGAGAGCGCGATGTCGACGAGCAGTTCCCAGTCGGCGGCGGCCAGGCCGGTCTCCTCGGCGAGTTCGCGGCGGGCGGTGTCGAGGGGGTCCTCGCCGGGTGCGTCGAGCAGTCCGGCGGGCAGTTCCCACAGTCGCCGGCCGAGCGGGTGCCGGTACTGGTGCACGAGTACCACCCGGTCCTGTTCGTCGACGGCCACCACCGCGACCGCGCCGTGGTGTTCGACCACTTCGCGTTCGGCGGTGTGCCCGTCGGGCATCGCCACGTCGTCGACGCGCAGCGACACGATGGCGCCCGTGTAGATCCGCCGGCTCGCCAGGGTGCGGAAGTCGTGTCGCTGCGTCATGTCGACTACTCGGCGTCGCCGGCGGTGGACGTCGACGCGGTCGAGCCGACCGATTCCTCGGAGGTGCCGTTCTCGCCGTGGATGTCGACCGGGAGTCGTTCGGCCGCCTTGTACTGCAGTGCCGCGGCGACGAGGCCGGAGAACAGCGGGTGCGGGCGGGTGGGCCGGCTCTTGAGCTCCGGGTGCGCCTGGGTAGCGACGAAGAACGGATGCGTCTCGGCCGGGTACTCGACGAACTCGACGAGCCGCCCGTCCGGGGAGGTGCCGGAGAACACCAGACCGGACTTGGCGATCTTGTCGCGGTAGGCGTTGTTGACCTCGTAGCGGTGCCGGTGCCGTTCGGAGACCTGCTCGCTGCCGTAGGCCTTGGCCACGACCGAGCCCTTCTTCAGCACGGCCGGGTAGGCGCCCAGTCGCATGGTGCCGCCGAGATCGGCCTCACCGGCGACAGCCTGTTCCTGGTCCGCCATCGTGGAGATCACCGGGGCGGTGGTGTCGGGATCGAACTCGGTGGACGAGGCGTCCTCGATGCCGACCGAGCGGGCGGCCTCGATGACGACGCACTGCAGGCCCAGGCACAGGCCGAGCAGCGGGATCCGGCGGGTGCGGGCGAACCGGATGGCGCCGAGCTTGCCCTCGATGCCGCGGATGCCGAAGCCGCCGGGGATCAGGACGGCGTCGACGTCGCCGAGGTGCTTCTCGGCACCGGCCTCGGTCTCGCACTCGTCGGAGGCGACCCAGCGGATCCTGACCTTCGCGCGGTGCGCGAAACCGCCGGCGCGCAGCGCCTCGGTGACCGACAGGTAGGCATCGGGCAGGTCGATGTACTTGCCGACGAGCGCGACCTCGACGGTCTCTCGGGGGTTGTGGACCCGCTCGAGCAGGTTGCCCCACACGGTCCAGTCGACGTCCCGGAAGGGCAGACCGAGCTGGCGCACGACGTAGGCGTCGAGGCCTTCGCTGTGCAGCACCTTCGGGATGTCGTAGATGCTCGGCGCGTCGGGGCAGGAGATGCAGCCGGCGACGTCGACGTCGCACATCAGCGAGATCTTCGCCTTGAGCGAGGCCGGCACGTCGCGGTCGCAGCGCAGCACGAGCGCGTCGGGCTGGATACCGATGTTGCGCAGTGCGGCCACGGAGTGCTGGGTCGGCTTGGTCTTCAGCTCACCGGACGGCCCGAGATAGGGCACGAGCGAGACGTGCAGGAAGAAGCAGTTGTCGCGGCCGACCTCGTGGCGCACCTGGCGGGCGGCCTCGAGGAAGGGCTGCGACTCGATGTCGCCGACGGTGCCGCCGATCTCGGTGATCACCACGTCGGGGGTCTGCCCCTCGGCGTCGGGTGCGGCCATCGCGAGGATGCGGCGCTTGATCTCGTCGGTGATGTGCGGGATGACCTGCACGGTGTCGCCGAGATACTCGCCGCGGCGTTCCTTGGCGATGACCGTGGAGTACACCTGGCCGGTGGTGACGTTCGCGTCGGCGGACAGGTCGCGGTCGAGGAAGCGCTCGTAGTGGCCGACGTCGAGGTCGGTCTCTGCGCCGTCCTCGGTGACGAAGACCTCACCGTGCTGGAACGGATTCATCGTGCCGGGGTCGACATTGAGGTACGGGTCGAGCTTCTGCATCGTCACGCGCATGCCGCGTGCGGTGAGCAGGGTGCCCAGGCTCGACGCTGTGAGCCCCTTGCCGAGAGAGGACGCGACGCCCCCGCTGACGAAGATGTGCTTGGTAGGGGTACGCGAGTGGCGTGACTGTGGCAAAGAGGCTCCCGTGACGTCAGGTGCAGGACTTTTGGACTGATGCGATACAGCTGGGGCCTGCCGACCCACGGAACTTCACGGTAACACCTCCGTGGGCGGGTGCGTACCCGACTCGCGATTGCGGACCCCCGGTGCAATCGACGTCACAGGCGGCGACGCTCAGCGGGCCGGGGAACCGACGGTGACGGCGGTGGCGCTCGGCCCCGTCCCGTACCGGCCGCTGCCCCCGTCGTACTGCTCTCGCAGCGCCAGGACCGTCGTCAGGCGCCCCGATTCGCGGTCGAGGTTGTCGACCGTGGACAGACCCGCGGCGAGTGCCGCGTCGGCCCGTACGACGGCGATCGGTCCGTTGCCCTCCGCCGCCCCGGTGCGGCCGGCGAGCACCGCGCCGGCCCCGCGGCCGTCGACGACCCCGGCGAAGCGCGCGACGAGCGACCCGCGGTTGCCGGCGCGTTCGGCGTTGCCGCTGTGGTCGCCGGTGACGACGAGGGCGCTCTGGGCCGGTTCGACCTGACTGTCCTCGTAGGTGATGAAACCGCCGCTGCGCAGCGTGGTCAGGGCGAGGGCGCGTTCCTCGGGGGTACTGCGCGGTTGTCCGGTGCCCGGGTCGACGAGCAGCACCGCGCCGAGCAGATCCCCGGCGAGGCTGCCGGGGTCGACGGCGCCGGTCTGCAGTTCCACCCCGGCGGGCACGACGTTGGTGACGGTCGTGCGGAGCTGGTCGGTGCCGGAGGCGTCGACGAACGAGTCGGTCAGCGCGATCCGGGCGGTGACCCGGCCGCCGGCGTCACCGACGGACCGCACGACGGCGTCGACGTCCTCGGGGGCGGCGTCCGGGGTGGTCACGAGAAGGACGGTGCGGTCGCGTAGTTCGTCACGCACGATCCGCGGGCCGATGGTCGAGTCGAACCCGTCGGCGGCGAGCAGTTGGGCTTCGAGCCGGCTGCCGTGGTCCTCGGCCTCCTGGACCTCGCGGCGCAGCTCGACCTTGTCGTCGCGTAGACCGGAGACGACGCTGTCGGCCAGCAACCCGGAGCCGAGCACGATCCCGACCGCCAGGCCGAGGAACACCGCCACCAGGGAGACGACGTGATGGCGCATCGAGATCACGCGCGCAGACCCCGGATCCACTCCACTGCGGACTCCCACCACTGACGGGCGAGTTCGACGACGTCGCCACCGAGATTGGACACGGCGAGCGCGGCGATCACGGCGATGAGCGCCGCGAAGACGAGCAGGGCGATCACGCCGCCCGAGACGCGGCTGCGGTAGAGGGTGGCCACCGCCTTCGCGTCGACGAGTTTCGGTCCGACCTTCAGGCGGGTCATCACCGCCGACGGGTTGGTGTCGCGGCGGCCGTGGTCGAAGAACTCGTCGAGCGAGACAGTGCTGCCGACGGTCACCACCAGCGCCGCGCCGTGATGCTCGACGAGCAGCAGCGCCAGGTCGGTGGGGGTGCCGACGGCGGGGAAGGTCATCGCGCCGATGCCGAGATCCTGGATCCGCTCGAGACCCGGGGCGTGGCCGTCCGGGTCGGCGGGCAGCACCACTTCGGCGCCGGACTTGAGGGTGGAGGTGCCGATCTCGTCGGGGTCGCCGACGATGAGGTCGGGGCGGTAACCCGCTTTGCTCAGGGCGTCCGCGCCGGGGCCGACCCCCACCAGGATCGGCGAGTACTCCTTGATGAACGGCTTGAGGTCCTTGAGGTCCTGCACGTGCCCGGGGCCGTCGGAGACGACGACGACGTGCCGGTCGCGCAGGTCCAGGTCGATGTCGGGGATGCCGACGCCGTCGATGAGCAGCGGGCTCTCCGAGCGGATGAACTCGATGGTGTTGCCCGAGAACGCCTCGAGGTGGTCGACGAGCCCGGTCCGCGCCTCGATCATGCGGTCGGAGATCTCGATGTCGGTCTGCTCGTCACCCTCGATGAGCAGCTTCTCCCCCGCGTACACGCCACCCTCGTGCACCCGGACCTTCGCGCCGTCCTTGATCTTCTTGAAGACCTCGGTGCCGACGTTGTCGACGAGCACGATGTCGTGCGCGACGATCACCTCGGGACCGAGATTCGGGTATCGGCCCGAGATCGACGGAGAGGCGTTGATCACCGCGGTGACGCCCGCTTCCACGAGCGCGTCGGCGGTGACGCGATCGAGGTCGATGGCGTCGAGGACGACCACGTCGCCGGGACCGATCCGGCGCAGCAGTTTCGCGGTGTTCCTGTCGACCCGGGCAATGCCACTCACTCCGGGCAACGTTTCGTTGTTACGGGACAGCAGCGCCGGCATCTTCATGGAAGAGATGATGCGCCGGTGAACGAGTGAGGTTGTGGAGGCGCGCCGGTAGTCGTGTGAACATCACCCCGGCGCGCCGGGCACGTCAGCCGGTGCGCTCCGCGTGGGCGACGGCCAGCAGTTCCTCGGCGTGGGCACGCCCGGTCTCGGTGTCGTCGAGCCCGGCGAGCATGCGGGCCAATTCGGTGACCCGCTCCTCCTCGCTGAGGGTGCGCACCCCGCTGCTGATCACCCCGGCCCGGTCGTCGACCTTGTCGACGACGAGATGGGTGTCGGCGAACGCAGCGACCTGCGGCAGGTGCGTGACCACGATGACCTGGTGGGTGCGCGACAGGCGCGCGAGACGACGGCCGATCTCGACGGCGGCGCGGCCGCCGACTCCGGCGTCGACCTCGTCGAAGACCATCGTCGCGCCGCGTTCGGAACCGGCGAGCACCACTTCGAGGGCGAGCATGACGCGGGAGAGCTCACCGCCGGACGCGCTGCGGGCGAGGGGGCGGGCCGGGGCGTCGCTGTGCGGGGCGAGCCGGAACTCCACCTCGTCGATCCCGGATTCGCCGGCGTGCAGGAGCCGGTCGCCGACCTGCAGCGGCGCGGTGTCGCTCGCGGTTGCCGCCCGGTCGGCGATGTGCACGTCGAGTACGGCGCGTCCCATCGCGAGGCCGGACAGTTCCTTGCTCACGGCCTTGGCGAGTTTGCCGGCGACCTTGTGCCGCGCCGTCGACAGGGCGGTGGCGGCTTCCGCGGTCGCGGCGGCCTCCGCGTCGACCTCGGCGGCGAGCTTGTCGATCGCCTCGGCGGAGACGTCGAGTCCGGACAGGCGTTCGCGGGCCTCGCGTGCCCATTCGAGGACGCCGTCGATGTCGGCGGCGTACTTGCGGGTGAGGTTCTTCAGTTCCGCCTGCCGGTTGAGCAGCGTCTCGAGGGCGCTGGGGTCGGACGGCAGGTCGGACAGGTAGGCGGAGATGTCGCCGGTGACGTCGGTGACCACCGCGATGGCCTCGCCGAGGCGGGGACCGAGCTCGCGCAGGGCGGGATCGTCGCAACCCTCGAGGCGGGCGCGGGCCTCGCCGAGCAGGTCGAGCGCCGCCGAGTACGCATCGGCGTCGCCGCTGTCGTCGCCGGCAAGGGCGTTGTGCGCGACGGTGGCCGCCTCGCGCAGCGAGTCGAGGTCGGACAGGCGCCGCACCTCGTCGACGATGCGGGTGTCCTCCCCCGGTTCGGGTGCGACGCGGTCGATCTCGTCGAGTCCGAAGTGCAGGCGGTCGGCCTCCTGTGCGAGCTCACGTGACCGTTCGGTGCGTTCCTGCAGTTCGGCGCGGGCATCGAGCCAGCGGCGCCGCCGGGTTCGGTAGCGGTCGAGCAGGCCGGCGACGGTCTTGCCGCCGAACCGGTCGAGCGCGGCGCGCTGCTCGTCGGGACGCAGCAGCCGCAATTGGTCGTTCTGGCCGTGCACGGTCAGCAACGGGCCGGTGAACTCGGACAGCACCCCCACCGGCACGCTGCGTCCGCCGAGGTGCGCGCGGGAGCGGCCGTCGCTGCCGACGGTGCGCACGGCGATGATGCTGCCGTCCTCGTCGCGCTGGGCGCCGGTGGACTCGAGCAGTTCGGCGATCTGCTGTTCGATGTGGCTGGGCGCCGGTTCGATCTCGAAGCGTCCCTCGACCACGGCGCGGTTGGCGCCGACCCGCACCCGGGTGGGGTCGGCGCGCACCCCGGAGAGCAGGTGCAGGCTCGTGACCACCATCGTCTTGCCGGCACCGGTCTCGCCGGTGAGTACCGTCAGTCCCCCGTGGAAGCGCGCGTACGCCTCGGAGATCACACCCAGGTTGTCGATCCGGATCTCTGCGAGCATCTCAGAGCTTCCTTCCCCGCCAGCCCTTCACCGGAAGTTCGAACTTGCGCACCATCCGATCCGCGAAGGGTGCCGAATCCAGCCGCACCCAGCGGACCGGATCGCATCCTCGCACCACCTCGAGCCTGGCACCGGCCGGGACGTCGATGATGCGGCGCCCGTCGCAGAAGACCACCCCGTCGTGGCCGCCGGCGAGGGTTTCGACCGCGATGATCGACTGGGGGCTGGTCACCAGCGGGCGCGCGAACAGTGCGTGGGCGTTGCTCGGGATCACCAGTAGCGCTTCGAGTTCGGGCCACACGATCGGTCCGCCGGCCGAGAAGGCGTAGGCCGTCGATCCTGTCGGGGTGGCGACGAGGACACCGTCGCAGCCGAACGAGGAGACGGGGCGGCCGTCGACCTCGAGCACCACTTCGAGCACGCCGAGGCGCGACTTGTTCTCGAGGCTCGCCTCGTTGAGCGCCCACCCGCGGTCGAGGATCTCGTCGTCCATCCGCACGGTCACGTCGAGGGTCATGCGCTGTTCGACGCGGTATTCGCGGCGCACCACCTGCATGAGCGCTTCCTCGAGGTGCTCGGCCTCGGACTCGGCGAGGAAACCGATGCGGCCGAGGTTGATACCGAGGACGGGCACCGCCGAGTACTGCGCGAATTCGGCGGCCCGGAGGAAACTGCCGTCGCCGCCGAGGACGATCACCATCTCGCATCCGGCGGCCGCTTCCGGTCCCGGTTCGACGACGCTGATGAAGCTGCCCGGCAGGGCGAGGACGCCGAGTCCGTTGCTCACCGCCTCGTCGTCGAGGGTGCGCAGACCGATACCGGCCTCGCCGAGGATCTTGGCGACCCGCAATGCGGTGCCTGCGATCTCGTCGCGCCCCGAATGGGAGACCAGCAGGATCTCCCGGCCCGATCGCGCCGCGTCGTCCGCGGCGGTCTCTTCGCTCACTGTGGTCCTTCCTGCACCGCACGCTCGATCAGTTCGATCACGGCTGGGTCGAGTTCCTCCGGCCCAGACTCCCCGGCCCGCAGCCACAGGAAGTACTCGACGTTCCCGGACGGCCCGGGCAGTGGGCTCGCCACTGCTCCGAGGGTGCGCAGGCCCTGACGCTGTGCTTCGCGCGCGACGTCGAGCACCGCCTCGGTGCGCAGCGCCTGGTCGCGCACCACGCCACCGCTGCCGACCCGGTCCTTGCCCACCTCGAACTGCGGTTTGACCATCGGTAGCAGGTCGCCGCCGGGGGCGACGCAGGCGACGAACGCCGGCAACACCAACTTCAGCGAGATGAACGACAGGTCTGCGACCACCAGGTCGACGCGCCCGCCGATCGTCTCCGCGTCGATGCTACGCACATTTGTTCGATCGATCACGTGGACACGCTCGTCGGACTGCAGGCGCCAGATCAGCTGGCCGTAGCCGACGTCCACGGCGACGACCTCCGCGGCACCCTCGTGCAACAGGACATCGGTGAATCCGCCGGTCGACGCGCCGGCGTCGAGGCAGCGACGCCCCGACACCTGCAAACCCTGCGGTGTGAACGCCTCGAGTGCGCCGAGGAGTTTGTGGGCGCCGCGGGACGCCCAGGAGACCTCGTCGCTCACCTCGGTGACGATCAACGGCGTGTTCGGTTCGACAGCGGTCGCCGGTTTGGAGGCCACGGTGCCGGCGATCAGCACCCGACCTGCGGCGATCAGTTCGCTGGCGTGCTCACGCGAGCGCGCCAGACCCCGCCGCACCAGTTCCGCGTCGACGCGTGCCCGGCGTGCCACGTCAGATCTTGTCCACGGTCGACAAGGCCTGCACGAGGACCTCGTGGGCACGTTCGAGCAGGTCGGCCTGCTCGAGCAGCACGGACTGGTCGGTGCTTGCGGCACCGGGGAGGGATGCGCCCTCGCGGACACGCGCCAGCAACGCGTCGACCTCCTCGCGGACGTGTGCGGGATCGACCGTGGGGCGTGCGCCGGGAAGGTGTTCGCCCGGACGTGGAATCGGCGTGCTCATCGCCGTCCACGCTAGTCGATGGGTGCGACCGGGCCACACCCTCCGGTGCGGATCAGACCGTCGCCGCCCACGTGTCCACGACGGACCGCGCACGCTCGTCCACCGGACGGACCTGCCCGAATCCGGGGTTGGCCCAGGCGATGTCGAGCAGACCCCGCAACGCCTCCATCGGATCGGCCGCCGACTGCGCGGCGGCGAGGTGAAGATCACCTCCGTCGACCGTGACGTCCCACGAGTCGTGCGGTGCCACACGGAGCAGGTCCGCCGGCTGGTCGAGGCTCGCGAGCGAGGCTGCGACGTAGGTCGGGCGCTGCTCGGCCGGAGCCCGCAGCAGGTCGTCGACGGTGCTGACCCCGGTCAGCACGAGCAGGGAATCCACACCGACGGCGTTGGCGCCTTCGATGTCGGTGTCCAACCGGTCACCGATGACGAGGGGACGACGGGCACCACCGCGGCGGATCGCGTCTTCGAGCAGCGGAGCTGCGGGTTTGCCCGCCACGATCGGGGTCGCGCCGGTGGCGTTGCGCACCGCCGCGACCATCGATCCGTTGCCGAGGACGAGTCCGCGCTCGGTGGGCAGGGTCGAGTCGACGTTGGTGGCCACCCACAGGGCGCCGGCGCGGACGGCGAGCGTCGCCTCCGCCAGGATCGCCCATCCGGAGTCCGGGGAATGCCCCTGCACCACCGCCACCGGATGCGCATCCGCGGACCGGACCGGGGTGAGGCCGACACCGGCCACCTCCTCGGCCAAGGCCTCGGTGCCGACGACGAGCACCGGCGCACCGGCCGGGAACCGCTCGGCGAGCAAGCGCGCAGCGGACTGCGAGCTCGTCACCACCGACGAGTCGTCGGCCGGGAAGCCGAGTTCCCGCAGGTGCAGCGCGACCTCCGAGGGTCGACGGCTGGCGTTGTTCGTCACGTACAGAACGGTGTCGTCCCCCGTGGCCAGCGCCTCGCGGGCACCCGGGACGGGTTCGGCACCCCGGTAGACGGTGCCGTCGAGATCGAGCAGCAGGACGTCGTAGATCCGACGCAGGCTGTCGCCGGAGGCCGTACCGGAAAGGTCGGTGCCGTCGGTCACGGCGCCTCTCCGGTGAGCTCCTCCACCCGCTCCTCGGCGTCGGTGACGCCTTCGATGTCGGCCGCTGCGGAATGCAGGAACCACTGCACGCCTTCTTCGGTCCGCCCGGCGGCGACGAGTGCGTCGGCGTAGGCGTAGAAGAGACGGGCGGCCGGCGTACCGGTCCGCTCCGGATCGAGATCGGGCGTCTGCAGGGTGACGACGGCCTGGTCGTACTGACCGAGATCCATACGGGCACCGGCGAGGACGATGCGCAGCTCCGTGGCCTCGTCGCCGGTCAGCTTGCGTGCTTCCTCGCTCCGCCCCAGTTCGAGAGCCTTCTCGGGACGTCCGAGGCCGCGCTCGCAATCGGCCATGACGGCCAGCAGCCCGGTACCACCGGACATGCGGCGTGCTGCGCGGAGTTCGGACAGCGCCTCCGCCCACTCACCGGCGTGGTAGGCGGTGATGCCGGCGGCCTCGCGGACGACCGCGATGCGGCCGGCGCGCTGACGTGCGGCGCGAGCATGGGTGAGCGCGGCGCGGGGATCGTCGTCGAGCAGGCGACCGGCCATCACCAGATGCCGGGCGACGGTGTTCGCGTTCGACTTGTCCAGGCTCAGCAGGTCGCGGCGGATCGTCGGATCGAGTTCGGAGGCCTCGACGTCCTCGGGGATGTCCGGCTCGTCCGGACGTGCGTCTCGACGCTGCGGTGCGATGCCTTCGCGCCCGCGACCCGGACCGAACCCGCCTTCGCCGCCACGACGACGGGGTGCTCCCTCGCTACGACGGTCGCCGGACTGGGGGCCACGGCGGTCGCCGGAATAGCCTCGCCGGTCGCCGCCACGCTGGTCACTGCCACCGCGATGGTCGCCACCACGACGATCGTCGCGGTTGCCGTAGCTGCGCTCACCGCGGGAACTGTCCGAACCCTGACGGGGACGGTCGCCGTACTGCCGACCACGGTCGTCGCCGCGGCTCGAACGGTCATCGTTGCGGCGGGGGCGGTCGTCGCCTCCGGAGCGTTCGCGGTAGGGACGGTCGGGACGGTCGCTGCGATTGGGACGAGCGTCGTCGCGGCCGCGATCCCGACGTTCGCCGCCCTGGAAGGAACGGCGGTCGTCGCTGCGCTGGGAGCGCTGGTCGTCGCTGCGCTGGGGTCGCCGGTCATCGCTGCGCTGGGGACGTCGATCGTCGCTCCGTTGCGGGCGCCGATCGTCACCGCGCTGCGGACGGTCGTCGCGGCCGGACGAACGTCCGGCGGATCCGTAGCCACCCTGCCGGCGGTCGTCGCCCCGTCCCCGCTCGTCGCGGTCGCGGGGTGCGCGCTCGCCGCGACTGTCGTCGGCGCGTTCCTCGCGTTCGTTCTTGCGGCCCGACCACGGAGTGGATCCTCCACTCCTGAAGGACCGACGTTCACCGTTGCCGTCGGACACAGAAAAATCCTCTCATGAAAACACGAAAGGGGACCCAAACGAGTGGGTCCCCTTTCGGAACGGGTGTTCGGCGGTGTCCTACTCTCCCACACCCTGTCGAGTGCAGTACCATCGGCGCAGACAGGCTTAGCTTCCGGGTTCGGAATGGGACCGGGCGTTTCCCTGTCGCTATGGCCGCCGTAACTCTATGAAACAGTAACCACGCAGACCTCTCGATAGCGTTCCGCCGCAGCAGAACTCGATCGGATATCTGTGTGTGTTGTTTCAGATACCGCACAGTGGACGCGTAACATCTTCGTGGTAAGTCCTCGGCCTATTAGTACCGGTCACCTCCACACATTGCTGTGCTTCCAGTTCCGGCCTATCAACCCGGTGGTCTGCCGGGGGCCTTACCCCTCGAGGGGGTGAGAAACCTCATCTTGGAACAGGCTTCCCGCTTAGATGCTTTCAGCGGTTATCCCTTCCGAACGTAGCCAACCAGCCATGCCCCTGGCGGGACAACTGGCACACCAGAGGTTCGTCCGTCCCGGTCCTCTCGTACTAGGGACAGCCTTCCTCAAGTTTCTAACGCGCGCGGCGGATAGAGACCGAACTGTCTCACGACGTTCTAAACCCAGCTCGCGTGCCGCTTTAATGGGCGAACAGCCCAACCCTTGGGACCTACTCCAGCCCCAGGATGCGACGAGCCGACATCGAGGTGCCAAACCATCCCGTCGATATGGACTCTTGGGGAAGATCAGCCTGTTATCCCCGGGGTACCTTTTATCCGTTGAGCGACACCGCTTCCACATGCCGGTGCCGGATCACTAGTCCCGACTTTCGTCCCTGCTCGACCTGTCAGTCTCACAGTCAAGCTCCCTTGTGCACTTGCACTCGACACCTGATTGCCAACCAGGCTGAGGGAACCTTTGGGCGCCTCCGTTACATTTTGGGAGGCAACCGCCCCAGTTAAACTACCCACCAGGCACTGTCCCTGAACCAGATCATGGTCCGAGGTTAGAGGTCCAATACGATCAGAGTGGTATTTCAACAACGACTCCACAACCACTGGCGTGGCCGCTTCACAGTCTCCCACCTATCCTACACAAACCGAACCGAACACCAATACCAAGCTATAGTGAAGGTCCCGGGGTCTTTTCGTCCTGCCGCGCGTAACGAGCATCTTTACTCGTAATGCAATTTCGCCGAGTCTGTGGTCGAGACAGCAGAGAAGTCGTTACGCCATTCGTGCAGGTCGGAACTTACCCGACAAGGAATTTCGCTACCTTAGGATGGTTATAGTTACCACCGCCGTTTACTGGGGCTTAAATTCTCAGCTTCGCCACCGAAGTGACTAACCGGTCCTCTTAACCTTCCAGCACCGGGCAGGCGTCAGTCCGTATACATCGTCTTACGACTTCGCACGGACCTGTGTTTTTAGTAAACAGTCGCTTCTCTCTGGTCTCTGCGACCACCCCCAGCTCAGAGTGCAAGACTCGTCACCGAGCGTGGTCCCCCTTCTCCCGAAGTTACGGGGGCATTTTGCCGAGTTCCTTAACCACAGTTCTCTCGATCGCCTCGGTATTCTCTACCTGACCACCTGTGTCGGTTTGGGGTACGGGCCGTGTACCAACTCACTAGAGGCTTTTCTCGGCAGCATAGGATCACTGAATTCCCCTCAACGGGTACGCATCACCTCTCAGGCTTGATGAATGGCGGATTTGCCTACCATTCGCCCTACCGGCTTACACCAGGTATTCCATCACCTGGCCCAGCTACCTTCCTGCGTCACCCCATCGCTTGACTACTACAATCAGGGTCCCGTGCAGCCAGCCCGCCGACTCCCGAAGGAGACGACCGACCTTTTGGACGGTTAGCACAACTGATTCGCCATTGGGCGCGGATACACGGGTACGGGAATATCAACCCGTTGTCCATCGACTACGCCTGTCGGCCTCGCCTTAGGTCCCGACTCACCCTGGGCGGATTAACCTGGCCCAGGAACCCTTGGTCATCCGGCGGACGAGTTTCTCACTCGTCTTTCGCTACTCATGCCTGCATTCTCACTCGCGTGGCCTCCACACCTGGATCACTCCGGCGCTTCCACGGCCACACGACGCTCCCCTACCCATCCACACACCTGGCCGACCCTCCGTGGAGAATCAGCGGGCTTGTGTGAATGCCGCGGCTTCGGCGGTGTACTTGAGCCCCGCTACATTGTCGGCGCAGGACCACTTGACCAGTGAGCTATTACGCACTCTTTCAAGGGTGGCTGCTTCTAAGCCAACCTCCTGGTTGTCTCAGCGATCCCACATCCTTTTCCACTTAGTACACGCTTAGGGGCCTTAGCCGGCGATCTGGGCTGTTTCCCTCTCGACTACGAAGCTTATCCCCCGCAGTCTCACTGCCGCGCTCTCACTCACCGGCATTCGGAGTTTGGCTGATTTCGGTAAGCTTGTGGGCCCCCTAGACCATCCAGTAGCTCTACCTCCGGTGAGAAACACGCGACGCTGCACCTAAATGCATTTCGGGGAGAACCAGCTATCACGGAGTTTGATTGGCCTTTCACCCCTACCCACAACTCATCCCCTCAGTTTTCAACCTAAGTGGGTTCGGGCCTCCACGACGTCTTACCGTCGCTTCACCCTGGCCATGGGTAGATCACTCCGCTTCGGGTCTAGAACATGCCACTGACTCGCCCTATTCGGACTCGCTTTCGCTACGGCTACCCCACACGGGTTAACCTCGCGACATGCCACTAACTCGCAGGCTCATTCTTCAAAAGGCACGCCATCACCCCCAACACCGAAGTGTTCGAAGGCTCTGACGGATTGTAAGCGCACGGTTTCAGGTACTATTTCACTCCCCTCCCGGGGTACTTTTCATCTTTCCCTCACGGTACTAGTCCGCTATCGGTCACCAGGGAGTATTCAGGCTTATCGGGTGGTCCCGACAGATTCACACCGGATTTCACGGGCCCGGTGCTACTCGGGTACTTTTCACGAGAGCCGGCAAGTTTTCGTCTACGGGATTCTCACCCTCTACGACAGGCCGTTCCAGACCACTTCGACTAACCAACCGGTTTCTTACTCTCGCCCGTCATGACAGTGACGGGAAGAAAAGCCCCACAACCCCACGGATGCAACGCCTGCCAGCTATCACACACCCATGGTTTAGCCTCATCCGCTTTCGCTCGCCACTACTCACGGAATCACATGTTGTTTTCTCTTCCTGTGGGTACTGAGATGTTTCACTTCCCCACGTTCCCTCCACACACCCTATATATTCAGGTGCGGGTAACACGACATCACTCGTGCTGGGTTTCCCCATTCGGAAATCCTCGGATCACAGCTCGGTTGACAGCTCCCCGAGGCATATCGCAGCCTCCCACGTCCTTCATCGGCTCCTGGTGCCAAGACATCCACCGTACGCTCATAAACACTTACAACAAAGATGCTCGCGTCCACTGTGCAGTTCTCAAACAACACACAACAACCCCTACCAACGCCGGCCACACGGCCAACCGTCTTCGTAAGTCATCGTCGCTGATCAAACACTCGCGTGTTCTCTCAGGACCCAACAGTGCACCGATATATCACCCACCAACCGACCGTGTAGCCGGCTGATATGCGGATGAGGTTGTCAGCGTTCCACCCATGAGCTTCTGCCGTTCCACCTGTGGGAACGAAACAGTCTCTGCCCGTGAGGACGTCACCTGTGTGACCCCTCGCCGGGAGAAGTGCTCCTTAGAAAGGAGGTGATCCAGCCGCACCTTCCGGTACGGCTACCTTGTTACGACTTCGTCCCAATCGCCGATCCCACCTTCGACGGCTCCCTCCCACAAGGGGTTAGGCCACCGGCTTCGGGTGTTACCGACTTTCATGACGTGACGGGCGGTGTGTACAAGGCCCGGGAACGTATTCACCGCAGCGTTGCTGATCTGCGATTACTAGCGACTCCGACTTCACGGGGTCGAGTTGCAGACCCCGATCCGAACTGAGACCGGCTTTAAGGGATTCGCTCCACCTCACGGTATCGCAGCCCTCTGTACCGACCATTGTAGCATGTGTGAAGCCCTGGACATAAGGGGCATGATGACTTGACGTCGTCCCCACCTTCCTCCGAGTTGACCCCGGCAGTCTCCTGCGAGTCCCCACCATTACGTGCTGGCAACACAGGACAAGGGTTGCGCTCGTTGCGGGACTTAACCCAACATCTCACGACACGAGCTGACGACAGCCATGCACCACCTGTCTACCGGCCACAAGGGAAACCACATCTCTGCAGTCGTCCGGTACATGTCAAACCCAGGTAAGGTTCTTCGCGTTGCATCGAATTAATCCACATGCTCCGCCGCTTGTGCGGGCCCCCGTCAATTCCTTTGAGTTTTAGCCTTGCGGCCGTACTCCCCAGGCGGGGCGCTTAATGCGTTGGCTACGGCACGGATCCCGTGGAAGGAAACCCACACCTAGCGCCCACCGTTTACGGCGTGGACTACCAGGGTATCTAATCCTGTTCGCTACCCACGCTTTCGCTCCTCAGCGTCAGTTACTGCCCAGAGACCCGCCTTCGCCACCGGTGTTCCTCCTGATATCTGCGCATTTCACCGCTACACCAGGAATTCCAGTCTCCCCTGCAGTACTCGAGTCTGCCCGTATCGCCTGCAAGCCCGCAGTTGAGCTGCGGGATTTCACAGACGACGCGACAAACCGCCTACGAGCTCTTTACGCCCAGTAATTCCGGACAACGCTCGCACCCTACGTATTACCGCGGCTGCTGGCACGTAGTTGGCCGGTGCTTCTTCTGCAGGTACCGTCACTTTCGCTTCGTCCCTGCTGAAAGAGGTTTACAACCCGAAGGCCGTCATCCCTCACGCGGCGTCGCTGCATCAGGCTTTCGCCCATTGTGCAATATTCCCCACTGCTGCCTCCCGTAGGAGTCTGGGCCGTGTCTCAGTCCCAGTGTGGCCGGTCGCCCTCTCAGGCCGGCTACCCGTCGTCGCCTTGGTAGGCCATTACCCCACCAACAAGCTGATAGGCCGCGGGCTCATCCTGCACCGAAAAACTTTCCACCCCTCGCCATGCAGCAAGAGGTCATATCCGGTATTAGACCCAGTTTCCCAGGCTTATCCCAGAGTGCAGGGCAGATCACCCACGTGTTACTCACCCGTTCGCCACTAATCCACCCAGCAAGCTGGGCTTCATCGTTCGACTTGCATGTGTTAAGCACGCCGCCAGCGTTCGTCCTGAGCCAGGATCAAACTCTCCGTTGAAGACTCACAATCACCCCGAAGGGGCAATCAGTCAAAGACATCGAGTCAAATCACTAGCATAAAAACTCAAACTAGCTAAACACTGGATCACCGCAGACGGAAGAATGCGATGTCCAGCAACAACCACCGAACAAAATTCGATGGCCGCACCAAAATTATTTGGCACTGACATTCATCGGCACACTGTTGAGTTCTCAAAGAACACGCGCACATCGTTACGTTTCCGGACACCTGTCCGGCTCGCTCCGAGGCAACCGTTCTAAGCTATCACATCCGAATTCAGGGCCGCAAATCGCTGCTTCCCGCCCTCTTCGGTGAGAGCCGATCGATGCGACATCGAACATGCCTGTTTCCGAACCTCTCGGTCCGGCTGGCTGTTCGGTGTCGCTCGAACGACGACTAAGTTACGCCGACGCTAACGAGCCGTCAAATCCGCTGGTCAGAGGCTCGCCAGCGTCGGCGACGGTGTCAGTCGCGGACGACTCGCACGCCGGCGAAGTTCCGCTTGCCTCGACGCAGCACCAGCCAGCGTCCGTGCAGCAGTTCTCCGTCGCGCGGGGTCCACTCCTCCGACGAGATGCGGACGTTATTGACCGATGCGCCGCCTTCCTTGACGGTGCGACGCGCGGCCCCCTTGCTCTCGCACAGACCCGACGCGACGAGCAGGTCGATGATCGTGTCCGGCTCGCCGGCGCGGAGCTCCGTCACGGACGCCTCGGTCAGTGCGGCGGCGAGCGTGGACTCGTCCAGCTCACCCAGCTCGCCTCGCCCGAACAGTGCACGGCTCGCCAACTCGACTGCGGCGGTGTTGTGCGCTCCGTGCACGAGCGTGGTCATCTCGGCTGCCAGTCGCTTCTGGGCCTCGCGTGCGTGCGGACGCTCCGTGGTGGCGGTCTCCAGCTCGGCGAGCTCGTCCTTGTCGAGGAAGGTGAACCAGCGCAGGTACTTCATGACGTCGGCGTCGGCCGCGTTGACGAAGTACTGGTACCAGGCGTACGGGCTGGTCATCTCCGGGTCGAGCCACAGACTTCCACCGCCGGTGGACTTGCCGAACTTCTTGCCGTCGGACGAGGTCACGAGCGGGACGGTCAGGGCGTGCACGCTCGCGCCGTCGGTACGACGGTTGAGCTCGACACCGGCGATGATGTTGCCCCACTGATCGGAACCACCGACCTGCAGCGCACATCCGTACTCGCGGCGCAGCTGCACGTAGTCGTTGGCCTGCAAGAGCATGTAGCTGAACTCGGTGTACGAGATGCCGTCACCCTCGAGTCGGCG
Source organism: Rhodococcus sp. PD04 (assembly GCF_035918275.1). Lineage (NCBI taxonomy): Bacteria > Bacillati > Actinomycetota > Actinomycetes > Mycobacteriales > Nocardiaceae > Rhodococcus > Rhodococcus sp. PD04. Next base: position 2,914,197 of record NZ_CP142143.1, read on the forward strand.
CTTGACCGTGTCGCGGGCGAGCATCACGTTGATCGAGAAGTGCTTGCCGATATCGCGCAGGAAGTCGATCGCGGACAGCTTGCCGGTCCAGTCGAGGTTGTTCACGACCACGGCTCCCGTCGGGGAATCGTCGAAGTCGACGAACCGCTCGAGCTGCCCACGGATCCGCCCTGCCCATTCGGCGACGGTGTCGGCGGAGTTCATGGTGCGCTCCCCCACGTCCCGCGGGTCGCCGATCATGCCGGTCGCGCCACCCGCGAGAACGATGGGCCGATGGCCGGCGCGCTGGAAACGCTTGAGTGCGAGGAGCGGAACGAGGTGACCGGCGTGCAGGCTCGGGCCGGTCGGATCGAAACCGGCATAGAGGGTGATCGGACCCTTGTCGAGTTCGCCTCGAAGTGCGTCGAGATCGGTCGATTGCGCGATGAGCCCGCGCCAGGTCAGTTCGTCGAGAATGTGCTCAGTCACCGTTCGATCATCCCATCACGCCCGAGGGGCGGCGGGCGCGCGTGGGCTGCGCCGGTACGCGGAGACCCCGATCGCCCCGGGAACCCACAACCGCCACGGCCTGTCGGCCGCCACACTGATCCCCACCCGCGGACCTCGCGCGACCTCCCCGACCAGCGGTTCGGACGGAAGTTCCACCCGCACCCGAGCGTCTGACGCATCCACGTCGATGCCGTTGTCGGCCAGATCGAGGCCGAGCGCAGCAGCGAGATTGCCTGGACCACGCGCCAGATTCGCGAACGGTGTGCCGGGCGTGCGACGGGAACGGACGGCCTGCTCCCCCTCGACGACCTCGCCGCCGCGCAACAGCACTGCCGCTGCGGTGCCGTCGGGGCCGAGGGAGATGTTCGCGCAGAAGTGCAGCCCGTAGCTGCGGTAGACGTACAGATGGCCCGCAGGTCCGAACATGACGGAGTTGCGCGGGGTGGGTCCGCGGTACGAGTGCGCGGCCGGATCGGGCCACGGTCCGTCCTCGGGTCCGCCGTAGGCCTCGACCTCCGTCAGCAGGACGATGGTCTCCCCCACCCGGACGGTTGCTCCGAGCAGCGCCTCGGCGGCCTCGACCGGTTCGAGTCGTTCGAGTTCGCCGCGGACGGATCGACGATTGCGGCTCAGTCCGTGCTCCATCCGGCGACACCGCGTGCGGTGAAGTCCTCGTGCTCGGCGTCGGTGACCTCGCGGGCCTCGTCGACGAGGAGGACGGGGATGCCGTTCTCGATCGGATACGCCCGCCGCAGTCGCGGGTTGTACAGGACGGCGTCGTCGACGAGAAGCAACGGCCCCTTGTCCTCCGGACAGGCCAGAATGCTCAGCAACGTGGGATCGACAGCCACGGATGTCCTTTCGAAGGGCGGAACCGAACCGGACCCAGGCTACCGCGCTCCGGCGGGCGAACCGGCCGTGCCCGCCTTCCACGCCGTGGCCACGGCCTTGGTGAACCGCTTGTACGTCCCGGTCTCGGGGTTGAGGAACCAGGTGCGGACGGTGGGTACGGGCAACCCCTGTTCGCGCAGACGATCGGCGGACGGGCGGTAGGACGGGCCCAATGGGATGTCGGGCACGACGTGCACGAGATCGGGTCGTTCGTCGGCCGGGACCGAGTCGAACGCCGCCGTGATCTCGGCGGCGGTCGGGGCGCGGTTGCCCCGCAGCGTGCACGCGGCGACCGCGATGTCGCGGCCCCCTACCGAGATGCCGTAGGCGACGGCGAGATCGACGCGCGGGATCGACTCGAGCACATCGGCCACGCTCTGGGTGAAGACCGGGCCGTGGTAGGTGGGGATGACCGTCCGCCGACTGTCGAGCAGCCAGTAGTCACCGTCCGCATCGCGCCGGAACAGGTTGTCGGTGGGCACCCACACGTCGCCCGGTTCGAAGACGCCGCGCATCACACCGGTGATCGCCGAGGTGGCCGGGCCGGGCCGGCCGAGCAGCAACCCGACCTCGCCGACCTGCGCTTCCCGCACGAACCCTCGTTCGTCCTCGACGAGTCGGCCTGCGCCGGCGTCGTAGGCAGCGAGGCGTACGTCTGCGCTCCCGGGCAACGGCCGGCCCTTCGAGCCGATCTTCGAGCCGGAGACGTTCGCGAGTACGACGTTGCCCTCGGTCGACGCGTAGAACTCGAGAACCCGGGCGGGCTCGAACCGGTCGAGGGTGCGGCGCCACAGGCCCGGTGGCATGCCGGAACCGATGAACAACCGGATGGGATGGATGGCGTCGATGTGCAGCGACGGGCTGTCGAGCACCTCACGCATCATCGACCAGGTATAGGTGACGACGGTGACGCCGTAGCGGTGCACTTCGTCGCTGAAGAGCGACGGATTCAACCCGCGCGACAGTGCGATACGCGCCCCGCCCGCGAGCGCCCCGCCGAAACTGACCAGCAGACCGGACGAATGATGCAGGGGCGCAAGGCAGTACATGGTGTCACCGCGGCCGAGCGAGGCGGCGGTGGCGGTACCGAAGGCCGACAGCGCCCACCGGTAGTTGGTGACCCGCCGCACCGCCAGCGTGTCGCCACCACCGGAGAACAGGATGAATGCGAGTTCGCGCGCGAGTCCGGGATCGGGGACGTACCAGCCCGGCAGTTGCACGGAGGAGATGTCGAGTCGTTCGAGATCGACGACGTCGGCGCCGGGCTCGATGTCGAGGTCGCGGACGTCGCCGCCACCGAGGACCAGCACGGGAAGACCGGTCGCGACGGCCGCGTCGAGGTTCTCGGGATCGGCGACGATCTTTTCGACACCACCCAGTCGCACGGCCTCGGCGATGTCCGGTCCTGGCGGGATGAGGACGGAGACGCCGCCGAGGCGGGAGATCGCCGCGACCGCCGCCATCGCGCTGGGGCGCACATCCATGAGGATGCCGACGTGCATCGCGGGACGGATGCCGTTGTCGACGAGTCCGAGGACGATGTTGTCGATCCGCTGGTTCACGGCCTCGAAGGTGTAGACCCGGTCCTCGAAGATGAAGCACTCCCGCTTCGGCGACTTGCGGCCGATCTCGGCGAGCAGGCCGCCGACGGAGATACGGGTTCGCGGCTGGATCTGTCCGAGCCGCGCGAGGCGAGGCAATGCCCGTGCCGCTTCGCCGGTGAGATCGCGTGCACCGCGGACGGCACCGACCGCGACCCCGGCGAGCCCCTTGCCGAAATCCGTTCCGACATCGGCGAGGGTCGCGGCGGTGTGCGTGATGCGGGATGCGACCGAGACGCCGGTGCCCTCGTCGGTCGGGTTCGGCACGGCCATCGGCGTGATGCCGACGGGCCGGTCGCCGACGCCCTCGCGCCACTGCACCCATTCCCCGACCGACGGCCACGTCTGCTGGCCGGCGACACTGCCCACGACGAGTCCGAAATGACCTGCGCGCAAGGTGTATTCGTAGACCTCCGCGCGGGGTGCGGCCTTGCGGATGCCGCGCACGGCGAGCGGTTGCCCGATGTCGTCGACCTCGCCGACGAATGCGAGGACCGGGCAGGTGATCTCGGCGAGACTCACGGCCCGGTCGTTGATGACGAACCCACCGCTGACCATGCGGTTGTGGGCGATGAACTGGCGCAGTACCTCCGCGACGGCGGGACCGGACCACGCCACCCACCCCTCGGTGTCGAGGAATCGGCGCTGCGGCTCGCGCGGCAGCAGCGCCTCCCGGTCGTGGAGCTGGAGCAGGAAGTCGATGCGCGATCGCAGCGTCTTGACCGGATCGAGCAGCTGGAAGCCGGTGCGCGCCATCCATCCGGTGATCGCGAGGCGGTTGAAGACGTGGTCGGCGAGGAAGTCGGCGGAGTGGGTCGCGACGATCTCCGGGATCCCGAACGGCAGGGCGGCGAGGGTGTCGACCGGGCTGCCGAAGGTGATCAGGCTCGCGATGCCGCGGCTGCGCCGGTAGGCCGCGACCTGATAGCAGAACATGCCGCCCTGCGAGTACCCGCCGAGATGCACGTCGCGACCGGTGTAGGCACGGACGCAGTCGACGACCTCGTCGAGGGCGAGGATGTGATCGGTGAGGGTGCGCTTCCAGCCGCCCTCCTCCTGGTCGGGCGATCCGAAGTCCACGACCCACGGATCGAGACCCGCTTCGTGGAGACTGCCGACGGCGCCGGCGTCACGGGTGACGTCGTACACCTCGGCGGACACCATCATCGGTGGTACGAGAACGATGGGGATGCCCGTGGAGGCGGTGTCGGATTCGGGGAAGTACCGGCGGAGCCGGTACATGGAGGTGCGCTCGACGACCTGATAGGGCGACGACGACCGGCCGGGTTCGAGGCCGCCGAAGCGCAGGACTTCGAGACCGTTCTGGGCAGTGGCGACGAGCCGTCGCACCGACTCGGTCACTACATCGGCGTCCAGTCCCACGGTCCGCTCCCCTTCTCGACGATGTATCCGCACCGGTCCCCGGCACCTGCGGTTCTACACCGGTACCCGCTGCATGCCGAGAGTATGTGCCAGCCTGCCACACGGCCCTCGCCATCCCGGGCAACTCGGGGTGTGCCCGGGACGGCAGGCGTGTCAGGCGCGAACCCGGTCGCGCAGTTGTGCCGCGGCGTCGCGCACGCGGCCGAGCTGCTCGGCCACCCGCACGCCCGCGGTGCCGCCGCGAGCGTCGCGCGAGGCGATGGAGCCTTCGACGGTGAGCACTTCCCGCACCTGCGGGGTCAGTGCCGGATCGACACCGGCCAGCTCCTCGTCCGTGAGGTCCTCGAGGCCGACTCCGCGGCCTTCGGCGACCCGCACGCACGCCCCGGCCGCCTCGTGGGCGACGCGGAACGGCACACCCTGGCGGACCATCCACTCGGCGATGTCGGTCGCGAGGGTGAATCCGGCGGGTGCGAGCTCGGCCATGCGCTCGGTGTGGAAGGTCAGCGTCGAGACGAGGCCTGCGATCGCCGGGAGCAGCAGCTCGAGCTGTGCGACGGAGTCGAAGACCGGCTCCTTGTCCTCCTGCAGGTCGCGGTTGTAGGCCAACGGCTGCGCCTTGAGCGTGGCCAGCAGACCGGTGAGGTTGCCGATGAGGCGACCGGCCTTACCACGGGTGAGCTCGGAGACGTCCGGGTTCTTCTTCTGCGGCATGATCGACGATCCGGTCGACCATTCGTCCGCGAGGGTGACGTACCCGAACTCGGGGGTGCTCCACAGGATGATCTCTTCCGCCATGCGGGAGAGGTCGACGGCGATCTGCGCGAACACGAACGCCGCTTCCGCCGCGAAGTCGCGGGAGCTGGTGGCGTCGATCGAGTTGTCCGCCGCCGAGTCGAAGCCCAGGTCGGCCGCGATCGCGTCGGGGTCGAGACCGAGCGACGATCCGGCGAGCGCTCCCGACCCGTACGGCGAGACCGCCGCGCGCTTGTCGAAGTCGCGCAGCCGGTCGACGTCGCGCAGCAACGGATGCGCGTGGGCGAGCAGGTGGTGCGCGAGCAGCACGGGCTGCGCCGCCTGCAGGTGCGTCTTGCCCGGCATCACGGCATCGGGGTGCGCCGCGGCCTGGTCGGCGATCGCATCGACCACGTCGAGGACACCGTCGGCGATGCGCCGCGCGCTGTCGCGCAGCCACATGCGGAACAGCGTTGCGACCTGGTCGTTGCGGGAGCGGCCCGCGCGGAGCCGGCCGCCGACCTCGGGGCCGACCCGTTCGATGAGCCCCCGTTCGAGCGCGCCGTGCACGTCCTCGTCGGACTCGGCCGGGCCGAACGCACCGGAGGCCACATCGGCGGCGAGCCGGTCGAGGCCGTCGAGCATCGTGGCGAGGTCGTCGTCGGTGAGGAGTCCGGCGCGGTGCAGAACCTTGGCGTGGGCCTGCGAGGCGCGCACGTCGTACGGGGCCAGCGCCCAGTCGAAGTGCGTGGACTTGCTCAGCGCCGCCATGGCGGCGGCCGGTCCGGATGCGAACCGGCCGCCCCACAGGGCACCTTCGTTGGTGCCGTGAGCCGTCATGACTACAGGCCCAGATCGCGCTTCGCGGCGACCTTCGACGACAGGCCGTGGATCTGCACGAAGCCCTTGGCGTTGGACTGGTCGAAGCTGTCGCCCTCGTCGTAGGTGGCGAGGTTGAAGTCGTACAGCGACTCGGGGCTGCGGCGACCGTTGACGGTGATGTGTCCGCCGTGGAGCACCATGCGGATCTCGCCGGTGACGCGTTCCTGGGTGTGCTTGATGAAGGCGTCGAGGGCGGTCTTCAGCGGGGAGTACCACAGGCCGTCGTACACCAGCTCGCTCCAGCGCTCTTCGACGCGACGCTTGTAGCGGCCGAGTTCGCGCTCGAGGGTGACATGCTCGAGTTCCTGGTGTGCGGTGATGAGAGCGATGGCGCCGGGGGCCTCGTAGATCTCGCGGCTCTTGATGCCGACGAGGCGGTCCTCGACCATGTCGAGGCGGCCCACACCCTGAGCGCCGGCGCGGCGGTTGAGTTCCTGGATGGCCTCGAGGACGGTGACGTGCTTGCCGTCGATCGCGACGGGGCGACCTGCCTCGAAGGCGATGATCAGCTCGTCGGGTGCCTGCCAGTGGGCGGTGGGGTCCTCGGTGTAGTCGTAGACGTCCTTGGTGGGGGCGTTCCACAGGTCCTCGAGGAAGCCGGTCTCGACGGCGCGGCCCCAGACGTTCTGGTCGATGGAGAACGGCGAACGCTTGGTGACGTTGATGGGCAGGCCGTGCTCCTCGGCGAAGGCGATGGCCTTCTCGCGGGTCCAGGCGTAGTCGCGGACCGGGGCGATGACCTGGAGGTCGGGGGCGAGGGCACCGAAGCCGACCTCGAAGCGGACCTGGTCGTTGCCCTTGCCGGTGCAGCCGTGGGAGACGACGGTGCCGCCGTGCTCGCGGGCGGCCTGCACGATGTGCTTGACGATCAGCGGGCGGCTGATGGCCGAGACGAGCGGGTAGCGATCCATGTAGAGCGCGTTGGCCTGGACGGTGGGCAGGCAGTACTCGTTGGCGAACTCGTCCTTGGCATCGACGACGATCGATTCGACGGCACCGCAGTCGAGAGCGCGCTGACGCACGACCTCCATGTCCTCGCCACCCTGGCCGAGGTCGATGGCCACGGCGACGACCTCCTTGCCGGTCTCCTTGCCGATCCAGCTGATGGCGACGGAGGTGTCCAGCCCGCCCGAATAGGCGAGTACGACGCGTTCGGCCATTGTCTTTGTGCTCCTTCGTATTTCGACGTGCGTCTATGAGTGGTAGGTCAGGTGAGTGATTCGATTTTCGCGGCCAGTTCGGCTCCCGTCGTCGGTTCGCGGGCGATGACCGCGATGGTGTCGTCGCCGGCGATCGTTCCGACCACCTCGGGTAATGATGCCCGATCGAGTGCACTGGCCAGATAGTGCGCTGCCCCGGGCGGGGTACGCAGCACGGCGATGTTGCCGCTGGCGTCGGTGGACACCAGCAGTTCGCCGAGTAACCGGGACAGGCGGTCGGTGCCTCCGGTCACGCCGCGCACGGGGCTGCCGTCCTCCGGGACGACGTACACCCCGGCGCCCCCGTCGGCCGCGCGGAGCTTGACGGCACCGAGTTCTTCGAGGTCGCGGGACAGGGTGGCGGTGGACACCTCGATGCCGTCCTCGGCGAGCAGAGCGGCGAGTTCGGTGTGGCTGCGCACCGGGTGTGTGGCGAGCAGCGCGACGATACGGGCCTGCCGCGCCGCGCGCGTCGGCGCGGTCGCTGCACTGTCCGCATGGTTCGCCGCGGTGCTCACGGTCAGCTCCGGCCCTGCTCGAGCAGCCACACGAGCAGGGCCTTCTGTGCGTGGAGACGGTTCTCGGCCTCGTCCCACACCACCGACCGCGGTCCGTCGATGACCTCGGCGGTGATCTCCTTGCCGCGATAGGCGGGCAGGCAGTGCAGCACGATCGCGTCGGTGTCGGCGAGGGAGACGAGGTCGTCGTTCAGCTGGAAGGGCCGGAAGGGCGCTTCGCGGTCCTTGCCGTCGTCCTCCTGCCCCATCGACACCCAGGTGTCGGTGACGAGCACGTCGGCGCCGGTGGCTCCGGTGCGCGGGTCGTCGGTGACGGTGACGCTGCCGCCGGTCTCCTCTGCCCGTGCACGGCTCGCGGCGACCACCTGCGGGTCGGGGGTGAACCCGGTCGGGGACGCGATGGTCACATGCATTCCGGCGGTGACGCCACCGAGCATCAGCGAGTGCGCCATGTTGTTGGCGCCGTCGCCGAAGTAGGTCATCCGCAGGCCCGCGGTGGCGCCCTTGTTCTCGCGGATGGTCTGCAGGTCGGCGAGGATCTGGCAGGGGTGGAAGGTGTCGGTGAGTGCGTTGACGACGGGCACCGTCGAGTGCTCGGCGAGCGTCTCGATGCGGTCCTGGCCGTAGGTGCGCCACACGACCGCTTCGGTGAACCGGGAGAACATCCGGGCGGTGTCCTCGAGGGTCTCGCCCTTGCCGATCTGGGTGGAGCCGGTGTCGACGACGATGGCGTGTCCGCCGAGCTGGGCGATGCCGGCGTCGAAGGAGAAGCGGGTGCGGGTGGAGGTCTTGTCGAAGAGTACGGCGATGCTGAGGGGCCCTTCGAGGGGGCGGCGGGACAGCGGTGCCTTCTTCAGTTCGGCGGCGAGTTCGAGCACCTCGGTCTGTTCGGCCGGGGTGAGGTCGTCGTCGCGCAGGAAATGGCGGAGCACGGGTCGTCAGTTCCCTTCCCGGTCGGCGGTGTCGAGGACGGCGGGCAGCGCCGTCACGAAGCTCTCGGCCTGCTGTTCGGTGAGGATCAGCGGGGGCGCGAGTCGGATCACGTCCGGTGCGGCGGCGTTGACGAGGAAACCGGCCTCGCGGGCGGCGGTCTCGACGGCGGGTGCCTTCGCAGCGGTGAGGACGACACCGAGGAGCAGCCCGGAGCCGCGCACGTGCGAGACGAGCGGGTGCCCGAGTTCCTCGATGCCGGCGGCGAGGGTCTTGCCGACGGTGTTCACGTGGTCGAGCAGATTCTGCTCGTCGATCGTGCGCAGCACCGCGAGGGCGGCCGCGGCGCAGACCGGGTTGCCACCGAAGGTGGTGCCGTGCTTGCCGGGCCGGAACAGCTCGGCGGCCGGACCGGTGGCGAGGACGGCGCCGATGGGCAGTCCGCCGCCGAGGCCCTTGGCGAGGGTCATCACATCGGGGGTGATGCCCGCTGCCTGATGGGCGAAGAAGGTGCCGGTGCGGGCGATGCCGGTCTGGACCTCGTCGAGCACGAGCAGGGCACCGCGTTCGGTGGTGATGCGGCGTGCACCGGCGAGATAACCCTCGGGCGGAACGACGACGCCGGATTCGCCCATGATCGGTTCGAGGAAGACGGCGGCGGTGTTCTCGTCCACGGCGGCCTCGAGGGCGTCGAGGTCGCCGTAGGGCACGAACTCCACGCCGGCCGGCATCGGTTCGAAGGGGGCGCGCTTGTCGGGCTGGCCGGTCAGGGCGAGAGCGCCCATGGTGCGGCCGTGGAAGGCCTTCTCGCACGCGACGATCTTCGGCCGTCCGGTGAGCCGGGCGATCTTGAACGCCGCCTCGTTGGCCTCGGTGCCGGAGTTGCAGAAGAAGGCGCGGCCCTCGTGGCCGAAGCGATCGAGGAGCTTCTCGGCGAGTTCGAGCACCGGCGGCGAGGCGTACAGGTTCGACACGTGGCCGAGCTGGTTCAGCTGCGCGGTGACGGCCTCGATGATCGCCGGGTGGCGGTGGCCGAGGCTGTTGACGGCGATGCCGCCGAGCAGGTCGAGGTACTGCTTGCCGTCGGCGTCGGTGAGTACGGCACCGTCGCCCGCGACCAGCGCGACCTTGGGCACGCCGTAGTTGTTCATCAGCGAACCCGCCCAGCGCTGCTGGAGGTCGGACGTGCCGGTCATGCGGGGCCTTCCTTCCCGGAGGACGGCACCACCATGGTGCCGATGCCTTCTTCGGTGAACAGTTCGAGGAGCACGGAGTGCGGTTGGCGGCCGTCGATGACGTGTGCGGTGGGCACTCCGCCCTGCACGGCGCGCAGGCACGCCTCCATCTTCGGGACCATTCCGGAGTCGAGCGACGGCAGCAGCGCGGTGAGCGCGTCGGCGTCGATCCGCGAGGTGAGCGAGCTGCGGTCGGGCCAGTCGGTGTAGAGGCCTTCGACGTCGGTGAGCACGACCAGCTTCTCCGCGCCGAGCGCTTCGGCGAGGGCGGCCGCGGCGGTGTCGGCGTTGATGTTGTGCACCACACCGTCGGCGTCGGGCGCGATCGTCGAGACGACGGGGATGCGGCCGGCGGCGATGAGGTCGAGCACCGCGCCGGGGTCGACGCTGGTGACGTCGCCGACGAGGCCGATGTCGGTGGCCTCGCCGTCGACGACGACCGTGCGGCGGGTCGCGGTGAACAGTCCGGCGTCCTCACCGGAGGTGCCGACGGCGTAGGGGCCGTGGCTGTTGATCAGGCCGACGAGTTCGCGTCCGACCTGCCCGAAGAGCACCATCCGCACGACATCCATGACCTCGGGGGTGGTGACGCGGAAGCCGCCGCGGAACTCACCTTCGAGGCCGAGTCGCTTCAGCATGGCGTTGATCTGCGGGCCGCCGCCGTGCACGACGACGGGGTGGAGGCCGACGGTGCGCAGGAACGCCATGTCGGCGGCGAAGGCGGTCTTGAGAGTGTCGTCGACCATGGCGTTGCCGCCGTACTTGACGACGACGATCTTGTCGCGGAACTTCTGCAGCCACGGCAGGGCCTCGGCGAGGACGAACGCCTTCTGGTGCGAGGTGAGGTCGGCGATCAGTGCGTCGGTCACGTCGTCTCCTGTGTTCGTTCCGGTCACGACGAGTACGCCGAGTTCTCTTCGACGTAGGCGTGCGAGAGGTCGGTGGTGCGGATGGACACCTGCGCGTCGCCGAGACCGAGGTCGATGTCGAGGGCGATGTCGGCGGCGGACAGGTCGACCTCGCGGGCGCCGGGGGCGCCGACACCGTCGATGCACACCGGGTTCCCGTTGAACGACACGGAGATCTTGTCGGGGTCGAGTTCGATCGGGGCGATACCGATGGCGGCGAGCACGCGGCCCCAGTTGGGGTCGGAGCCGAACAGGGCGGTCTTGACGAGGCTGTCGCGGGCCACGGTGCGGGCACCGATCAGGGCGTCGGCTTCGCTGGCGGCGCCGCGGACGGTGACGGTGACCCGCTTGGTGACGCCCTCGGCGTCGGCCATCATCTGCTCGGCGAGGTCGTCGCACACGGCGAGGACGGCGGCGTTCAGCTCGTCCTGGCTCGGGGTGATGCCGCTCGCGCCGGAGGCCAGCAGCAGCACGGTGTCGTTGGTGGAGGTGGCGCCGTCGACGTCGAGGCGGTCGAAGGTGAGCCGGGACGCGTGGCGCAGCGCGGTGTCGAGTTGGTCGGCGGTCGCGACGGCGTCGGTGGTGACCACGCACAGCATCGTCGCCAGGGCGGGGGCGAGCATGCCGGCGCCCTTGGCCATGCCGCCGACGTTCCACTTGTCGGCGTGGTGCAGGGCGGCCTGCTTGGGGACGGTGTCGGTGGTCATGATCGCGTAGGCAGCGTCGGTGCCGCCGGAGATGCCACCGGCGAGTTCGTGGACGATCTCCTGCACGCCGGAGAGCACCTTGTCCATCGGCAGACGGTCGCCGATCAGACCGGTCGAGCACACGGCGACCTCACCGGCACCGGTCTCGGTGCCCCAGTTGCTCAGCGCGTCGGCGACGGCCTCGGCGGTGGCGTGGGTGTCCTGGAAACCCCCGGCGCCGGTGCACGCGTTGGCGCCGCCGGAGTTGAGGATCACCGCGCGCAGGCTGCCGGACTTGAGCACCTGCTGGGACCACAGGACGGGAGCGGCCTTGACCTTGTTGGTGGTGAACACGCCGGCGGCGGTGAGTTCGGGGCCCTCGTTGAGTACGAGCGCGAGGTCCTGCCTGCCGGAGACCTTGATACCGGCGGGGATGCCGGCGGCCCGGAAACCGGCGGGGCTGGTGACACCCTGGGTGCGGATCAGGCGTCCTCCGGCGATCTCGGTGGCGCCGGTGTAGACGTCGTCTGCGTACTTGTTCTCGGTCACGGAGCCACTCCCACGGTGGACAGGCCGGCGGTCTCGGGCAGGCCGAGTGCCAGGTTCATCGATTGCACGGCGGCACCGGCGGTGCCCTTGGTGAGGTTGTCGATCGCGGCGACGACGACGAGAAGGCCGGCGTCGGCATCGACGGTGACGGCGATCTGGACGGCGTTCGAGCCGACCACCGCGCCGGTCGCGGGCAGTGCGCCCTCCGGCAGCAGCTGCACGAACGGTTCGTCGGCGTAGGCCTTCTCGTAGACGGCACGAGCCTCGGCAACGGTCACCGTGGTCGGTGCGGTGCAGGTCGCGAGGATGCCGCGCGGCATGGGCGCGAGGACCGGGGTGAACGAGACCTTCACGTCGGTGCCGGCGAGGGCGGAGAGGTTCTGCTTGATCTCCGGGGTGTGCCGGTGGGCGCCGCCGACGCCGTAGGCGCGAACCGAGCCCATGACCTCGGAACCGAGCAGATCGACCTTCGGGGACTTCCCGGCGCCGGAGGTGCCGGAGACGGCCACGATGTTCACGACGGGTTCGACGATGCCGGCGGCGACGGCCGGGGCGAGGGCGAGCGAGGCGGAGGTCGGGTAGCAACCGGGGACCGCGATGCGGGTGGCGCCGACGAGGGCGTCGCGCTTGCCGGGCAGCTCGGGCATGCCGTAGGGCCAGGTGCCGGCGTGGTCGCTGCCGTACCAGCGCTGCCAGTCGGCGGCGTTCTCGAGGCGGAAGTCGGCGCCGCAGTCGATGACGACGGTCGTCTCGGGCAGTTGCTCGGCGATCACGGCAGAGTGGCCGTGCGGTAGGCCGAGGAAGACGACGTCGTGCCCGAGCAGGGTGTCGATGTCGGTGGCGCCGAGCACGCGGTCGGCGAGCGGCAGCAGATGGGGATGGAACTCACGCAGCGTGGCGCCGGCGTTGCCCCCGGCGGTGAGGGCGCCGATGACGAGCGAGCCCTCCTGGTAGGCGGGGTGGCCGAGGAGCAGGCGCAGGATCTCGCCGCCCGCGTAGCCGCTGGCGCCGGCCACGGCGACCCGTAGCGGCGACTCGGGGGTGGCGGTGAAGTCCGGTGAAGTACCCATACGAATGATTATGCACTCTCATGCAAATCGTTTCATAGGGGGTGTCCCTTTCGGGAGGATTCACTCCGACCGCAGCGACCGTCGGATCTGCTCGAGCCGGTCGGCGGCGGCCGCCTTGCGTTCCTCGTACTGCTCCTCGAGCGTGCGACCCGCACCCGTCGCGTGCGCGAGTTCCTCCGCGCCGAGCGCGGTCGCCGAACGCTGTTCGATCTTCTCACGCACCGATTCGAAGGTCGGCACCCCGTCCGCGGTGTATCCGGTGATCTCCTCGATCGTCGGTGCGCGGACCGGGCCGTCGGCGGATCCGGTGTCGACGACACCCGGTTCGACGATCTCGGCGTCGTGGACCTGAGCGTCGTGGACGTCTTCCTCGCGTGGGGTCACGTCGGGATCGGGGCTCGGCTCCGGGTCGATCGGCGGCACGTCCGGGATGTCCGGGCCCGGCGGAACATCCGGCACCGTCGGCGTCTCCGGCCCGGCCGGGGTCACGTCGGGGACGGGCTGCTCCGGCTTGTCGGGCTCCTCGGGAGACGGCACCCGGCCGCCTTCGTCCTTGCTCATGCCTCCAGGCTACGTCGCTCGGCTCCCGCTGAGTCCTGTTCGGCGCGAGCCCGCAGATACGCCTCGAAGGCCTCCCGGCTGGTGTACCGCAGGGGCACACCGAGTTCCTCACGCAACCGCCGGTTGTCGAGCACCGGACGGTACTGCAGGAAGCCGACCCGCTCCGGGCCGTGCTCGGTCAATCCCAACGCGCGCCCGATCCTCAGGGCGAACTTCAGGACCGCGGCGGGCACCGTGAGGGTCTTGCGGTTCGTCATCGCGGCGATCTCGGGCACGGTGACGACCCCGTCGCCCGCGACGTTGAAGATGCCCGTGACCGGACCGAGCACGGCCTCGGCGAAGGCCGCCGCGACGTCGGTGTGCCAGACGAACACGAACGGGCTGTCGCTGCCGGCGACGACGAGCAGCCGCTCGCGGTCGAGCAGCGCGGTGATCTGGTTGCGGACGGTCTCCCCCAGGATCGTGCCGATCCGCAGGATCACCTGTTCGAGCTGCGGGTGCTCGACCCGGGTGGCGGCGAGCATCTCCTCGACGAGGCGCTTGTGCCGGCTGTAGGTGAACTCGTCGTTGCCGCGGATCGGATCGTCCTCGGTGAGCGGGACCGGGTTGTCGGCGTGATAGCCGTAGGCGGCGCCCGAGGACGCCACGACCAGCCGCCGCACCCCGTAGGTCAGTGCGGCGTCGACGACGTTGCGTGCGCCCTCGACGTCGACGGCGTATTCCTGTTCCGCGGTGGTGTCGCGCCCGGGGTTGACGATGGACGCCAGGTGCACGATCACGTCCGGGCGATGGGTGCCGACGACCTCGGCCGTCCGGCGGCGGTCGCGGACGTCGGCGATCACGTGGGTGACGGCATCGGTGGGGTCGTGGAGGTCGGCCGGTTCGTGGAGGTCGGCGCTGATCACCCGGACGCCGCGCGAGCTCAGGGCCGCGACGACGGCGCTGCCGAGGAAACCGTTGCCACCGGTGACGAGGGCGGTGAGGGAGGTCATGCGGTCACCTTTCGGGTTGCGGTGCGACGGGACCAGACGGTGGCCAGGAGCAGTCCGGCGACGATGTCCCAGATCCCCCACCAGCCGGCGACGATCCCCATGCCGCCGAGGCCGTCGAAGAAGGTCATGACGAGGCCGAGTCCGAGCCCGGCGTTGCGGATGCCGACCTCGAACGAGACGGCGCGGCGGCTGTACTCGGGCAGTCCGCTGGCCCATCCGCACAGGTAGCCCAGACCGAGAGCGATCGCGTCGTGCAGGAACACCGCGAGCAGGACGAGCCCGATGTAGTCGAGGAAGTCGGCGAAGTTGCCGGCGAGCCCGGCGACGATGAAGGCGAGCAGTGCGAGCAGGGATCCGTTCTTCACCCACGGCTGGGCGCGGGACGCGAAGCCGGGGGCCTTCTGCGCGGCCCAGATCCCGAGGACGAACGGCAAACCGATGATCAGGGCGATCTGCACGACCATGCCGAGACCGTCGAGTTCGACCGAGCGCAGCAGCGCCCGGGTGTCGTCGCTGCGACTGCCCCAGAACGCGAAGTTGAGCGGCATGAGCACGATGGCGAACACGTTCGACACGGCCGTCATCGACACCGACAGGGCGACGTCGCCGCCGGCCCGGTGGGTGAGGACGTTGGAGATGTTCCCGGGTGGACAGCACGCGACGAGGATCATGCCGAGCGCGATCGACGGCGCGGGGTCGAGCAGCAGCGTCAGCAGCCAGGTCACGGCGGGCAGCGCGAGGAACTGCGCGGCGATGCCCACCGCCATGGCCTTCGGTGCGCGCAGTGCACGGCGGAAGTCGTCGACGGAGGTGTCGAGCGCGATGCCGAGCATGATCGCGGCGAGCACGACATTGAGGACGAGCAGCGAACCGGAGTCGAAGGAGAGCCTGACGTCGTCGACGTTCACCGCACGCCCGCCGCGGTGGACGAGCCGGCGGCCTCACGGACCGCGCGGGTCTGGTCGCGCAGCGCGGCCCGGTAGGCGTCCTTGTTGACGTAGTAGGCCATCCGGCCGAGCTTCAGATAGCGGTAACCGCCGGTGAGGTCCGGAGGCGAGGCCGCGAGGGCCGCGCGCCATCGCGCCGCGGCCGCCGGATCGGTGTCGGCGAGACCGATCGCGGCGGCGACGAGTTCCGCCTGTTCGTAGCGGCCCTGCCAGCCGAGCCCGGACGACTCGACCATGCCGAGCACGAACAGGTTCGCGAACCGCCGGCTGATCATGTTCAGCAGCAGGTCGGGTGCGTGACCGCGCCAGTCGAGCAGGTCCCGGTCCAGGAACGGATAGTCGAGGACGTAACCGGTGGCGTGCACGATCATGTCGTAGCCGGCGGCGGAGCCGTCCCGGAACCGGACCTCGGCGCCGTCGTACCGCTCGATGTCGGGCCGCACCTGCACGTCCCCGTGGCCGAGGTGATGCAGGATCAGGGAGTTGACGACCGGGTGCGCTTCGTAGAGACGGTGGTCGGGTGCGGGCAGCCCGAAGCGGGTGGGGTCGCCGGTGAACTGACGCAGCAGCAGTGCGTCGAGGCGCTGCTTGATCGGCGCCGGAAGGGGCCGGCCGCGGGTGAGGGTGTCGGCGGGACGCCCGAACAGGTACTTGGGCACGAAGTGGTAACCCCGGCGCACGCTCAGGTCCACCGATCGGGCGTGATGGACGGCGTCGACGGCGATGTCGCAGCCGCTGTTGCCGGCGCCGACGATCAGAACCCGCTTGCCGCGGAAGATCGTCGGATCCTTGTAGGCACTGGTGTGCAGGATCTCGCCGTCGAACCCGCCGGGGATCTGCGGGTGGTTCGGGGTCGCGAGGGTGCCGTTGGCGACCACGACACCGCGGTAGAGCTCGGTGGTCGCAGCGCCGTCCCGGTCCGTGGCGGTCACCCGCCACCGGTCACCGTCCGGTTCGACGCGGGTCACGGTCGTGTCGAAACGGTAGTGCTCGCACAGGCCGAAGACGTCGGCGTAGTCGCGGAAGTACCGGGCGAGTGCCGCATGCCCCGGATAGTCCGGCGTCTGCGGCGGCATGGGGAACTCGGCGAACTCGGTGGTCGTCTTCGAGGAGATCAGGTGCGCCGACTCGTAGACCGTGCTCACCGGGTTGGTGATGTCCCACAACCCCCCGACGGTGCTGTGGGACTCGAAGCCGACGAAGTCGATGCCGTGCCGGGAGAGCGCGCGGGCTCCGGCGAGCCCCGAGGGGCCCGCTCCGATCAGCGCATACTTCTGTTCCGTCTCCATGTTTCGTAGGCTCGCAGGCCACTCGAATTCGACCCGGATTTTGCAGGATAATGACGAAATGGACGATTCCGAGTACGGAACTGCGCGATCGATCGATGAAATCGACCTGAGAATAATCAATGCGCTCCAGTGGTCCCCGCGCTCCACATGGGATGCGCTGGCCGGTCCGCTCGGTCTCGATGCCGCCACGGTGGCCCGCCACTGGCGTCGCCTCGAACGCGAACGTCTCGCATGGACCACGATCACTCCGGGGCCGCGAATCCTCGCGCAGGTGTCGACCGCCCTGCTCGAGATCACCGTGGTGCCCGGCGCGAGGGGGTCGGTGACCGAGGTGATGACCGGGCGTCCGCACGCGGTGACCGTCGAGGTGCCGTCGGCGGGCGCCGACCTGCTCGTCACCGCCGCGACCGCGACCTACGAGCAGATGACCCGGTTGGTCGTCGACGACCTGGGGCGGCTGCCCGGCGTCGCGTCGATCCGCACCCACGTGGTCTCGGAGTGGTTCACCGAGGGCGGGGCGTGGCGGCTGAACGCGCTCGGTCCGGGAGAGCGAGGGGAACTGGCGTCGGGCTCCCGGCGGGTGGGTGAGCGGCGCGGACGCACGACGATCTCCGCCACCGATCGCGCGATCCTGTCGGCGCTCGCAGTCGACGGCCGCACCCCGATGCGCACCCTCGCGGAGATCGCCGGGGCCGGCGCGGCCACGGTCAAACGCCGGATCGAGGCGCTGCTGGCCGCC
Source organism: Rhodococcus sp. PD04 (assembly GCF_035918275.1). Lineage (NCBI taxonomy): Bacteria > Bacillati > Actinomycetota > Actinomycetes > Mycobacteriales > Nocardiaceae > Rhodococcus > Rhodococcus sp. PD04. Next base: position 2,931,801 of record NZ_CP142143.1, read on the forward strand.
GAGGTGGTCGGATTACGGTGCGAATTCGCTCATCCCGCAGCGGGTTTCGCGGTACTCGTCACATTGTGGTGCACGGTGCCCGTCGAGCGGCTGACCACGACCGGGCGGGTGGTGAGCCGCGAACCGGAGGTGCGCAACTGCTTCGCCGTCGTCGGCGCCGCGAACCTCGTGGTGCAGGCGTGGTTGCACTCCCCCGCCGAGGTCCCGGACTTCGAGGCACGGTTGCTCGCGCGATGCCCCGACCTGGCCGTGCGGGATCGGGTGCTGGTGTTACGGATCCACAAGCTCGCCGGGCACATCCTCGACCGGGCGGGCCGCAAGGTCACCACGGTCCCGCCCGACGTGTGGCTGCCGGGCGGGGACGCGGGCGGCTCAGGCGCGTAGTTCGGCACCGACCGCGGTGGCCGCGGCGGCCACCGCTGCCTCGCGGGCGGCGCTGGCCTCGTCCTCGGTGAGGGTGCGATCGAGGGCGCGGAAGCGCAGCGCGAACGCGAGGGACTTGCGGTTCTCCCCCAGCTGGGCGCCCTGATAGACGTCGAACAGGCGGATGTCCTCGAGCAGCTCGCCGCCACCCGAGCGCAGGGCGCTCTCGACGTCGGCGGCCGGCACATTCGCGTCGACCACGACCGCGACGTCCTGCAGGACCGCCGGGAACGGCGAGACCACCGGCGCCGGAAGCGATTCCACGATCGGTAACGCGTCGAGGTCGAGTTCGAAGGCGCACGTGCGTGCGGGCAGACCGGCCCGTTCGATCACCGCGGGATGCAGTTCACCGGCATGACCGACGACGACCCCGTCGACGAGCAGTTCGGCGCAGCGGCCGGGATGCCAGGGCAGGTACTGCGCGGCGCGGCGCTCGAGGCGCACCCCGGCGGCACGTGCCACGGTCTCAGCGGCGGCGAAGGCGTCGAAGGCATCGGCGGCGCGACCCGTGCCCCACGGCCCGGCCGGCTCGCGCAGACCGGCGAGCACACCACCGACGTGGACGGGCTGCTTCGGCAGCGACCCTTCGAGCAGGGCGATCTCGTCGTCGGTGGGACGACGGTCGACCGGGAGCGCGTCGACCGGCTTGGTCTCGGAAGTGGGCTGCACGACCTGCGCGATCGCGTAGAGCGACAGGTCGCGCTGGCCGCGCGAGACGTTGCGGCCGAGGATCTCGAGCAGGCCCGGCAGCAGCGTGGTGGCCAGCTCCGGACGATCGGCTTCGAGGGGGTTGAGCACCTTGGTGGTCACCCGCCGCGGGTCGTCGGCGTCGAGCTTCCAGGTGTCGAACACGCCGGCCGGCAGGAACACCGGGGCCAGGACCTCGACATGGCCGTCGTGGGCGAGTGCGCGGGAGACGGCGCGGCGGCGCTTCTGCGTGGCCGTGAGGCCGCGGCCGGCGGGGGCGGTGGGCAGCACCGACGGGATCTGCTCGAGGCCTTCGAGGCGCAGCACCTCCTCGACCAGGTCGGCGGGCTGACGCAGGTCGGGGCGCCAGGTCGGCGGGGTGACGACGAGTTGGCCGTGGCCGTCCTCGCCGACACCGACCTCGACCGCACATCCTATCTGCGTGAGGCGGCGGGCAGCGGTGCCGTTCGGGTAGCTCACCCCGGCCATGCGGTCGGGCAGGTCGATGTCCATGCGGATCGTCGGGCTCTCGGTGGGCACGACGATGTCGGTGAGGGTCGACTCCACGCGTCCGCCGGCGATCTCGACGAGCAGGCTCGCGGCCCGGTCGAGCGCGGCGCGGGCCAGGGCCGGATCGACGGTGCGCTCGAAACGCTTGCCGGCCTCGCTGCTGAGCTTGTGCCGACGGTTGCCGCGGAAGACGGCGAGCGGATCCCAGGTGGCGGCCTCGAGCAGCACGTCGGTGGTGCTGTCGCCGACCTCGGTGGTCGCGCCGCCCATGATGCCGGCGAGGGAGATCACCCCGGAGTCGTCGGTGATGACGACGTCCTCGGGATCGAGATCGCGCTCGACACCGTCGAGGGTGGTGAGCTTCTCCCCTGCCCGGGCGCGTCGCACGACCAGCTCACCCTGGAGGGTGGCGGCGTCGAAGGCGTGCAGCGGCTGGCCGAGTTCGAGCATGACGTAGTTGGTCACGTCGACGGCCGGGGAGATCGGGCGGACACCGGCGGTGTGCAGGCGGCGCTGCATCCACCACGGGGTGACGGCCTTCGGGTCGATGCCGGTGACGCGGCGTGCGGCGAACCGGGTGGCCTTCGTCTCGGGCTCGAGCCGGATCGGGTAGGCCTCGCCGCCGTCGGACGGCAGTGCCGGCACGGCCGCGGGATCGGCGAATTCGAGGTCGAAGCCGCACGCGAGTTCGCGGGTGAGGCCGCGGACGGAGAAGCAGTATCCGCGGTCGGGGGTGATGTTCAGTTCGATGACGGTGTCGCCGAGACCGAGCAGATCGTTGGCGTCGGTGCCGGGTTCGGCCGTACCGGGCTCGAGCACGAGGATGCCGGAGTGGTCCTTGCCGATGCCCAGCTCGGACAGCGAGCAGATCATGCCGTCGGAGATGTGCCCGTAGGTCTTGCGCGATGCGATGGCGAAGTCGCCGGGAAGCACGGCGCCGGGCAGGGCGGCGATGATGAGGTCGCCCTCGGTGAAGTTGCGGGCACCGCACACGATGCCGCGCGGTTCGTCCTCACCGACGTCGACCTTGCAGAAACGGATGGGCTTCTTGAATTCGGTGAGCTCGGTGATCTCCACGACCCGTCCGACGACGAGGTTGTCGATGCGGCCGAGGGTCTCGATGTCCTCGACCTCGAGTCCGACCCGGACGAATCCCGCGTCGAGTTCCTCGGCGGTGACGTTCCACTCCGGGGTGGCGCGCTGCAGGATCTCGGTCAGCCAGGACTGCGCTACTCGCACTTGTGCTCAGCTCTTTCGTTCGGTCGTCGGTCGGTGGAGTCGGTGTCGGGAGCGGGCTCTCAGCCCTGCACGCCGAACGGCAGGGTGAAGCGCACGTCGCCCTCGACGATGTCGCGCATGTCGGGGATGCCGTTGCGGAACTGCAGGGTGCGTTCGAGGCCCATTCCGAACGCGAACCCGGTGTACACGTCGGGGTCGATGCCCGAGGCGCGGAGCACGTTGGGGTTGACCATGCCGCAGCCACCCCACTCGACCCAGCCGGCGCCGCCCTTCTTGTTCGGGAACCACACGTCCACCTCGGCGGACGGTTCGGTGAACGGGAAGTAGTTCGGGCGCATCCGGGTGCGGGTCTCCGGCCCGAACAGCGCCCGCGCGAACGCGTCGAGGGTGCCGCGCAGGTGCGCCATGGTCAGGCCCTTGTCGACGGCGAGACCCTCGACCTGCGAGAAGACCGGGGTGTGGGTGGCGTCGAGTTCGTCGGTGCGGAAGGTGCGACCGGGGCACACGACGTAGATCGGGATGTCGCGGTGCAGCATGGTGCGGACCTGCACGGGCGAGGTGTGGGTGCGCAGCACCTGCCGCGAACCCTCCGGGGCGATGTGGAAAGTGTCCTGCATCGTGCGCGCCGGATGGTCGGGCAGGAAGTTCAGGGCGTCGAAGTTGAAGTGCTCGGTCTCGACCTCGGGGCCTTCGGCGACCTCCCAGCCCATCGCGACGAAGACGTCGGCGATCTCGTCGGAGATGATCGAGATCGGGTGGCGGGCGCCGAGCGCGCGGCGGGTCGCGGGCAGGGTGACGTCGACGGCCTCGGCGACGAGGACCGCGGCGTCGCGTTCGGCCTGCAGCACCGCCTTGCGGTCGTCGAAGGCGGCCTGCACGGCCGTGCGGTGGGCGTTGACCCGCTTGCCGGCGTCGGCGCGCTCGTTGCCGGGCAGCGAGCCGAGGGCGCGCTTGGCGAGGGAGATGGGCGCCTTGTCCCCGAGGTGGTCGATCTTCGCCTGGGCGAGTTCGTCGAGGTCGGTCGCAGCGGCGAACGCGTCGATCGCGGATTTCTCGGCGGCGGTGAGCGCGTCCTCGGTCAGGGCGCTCGGATCGACTGCCGGCGGGGTGCCGCCCTCTTTCTTGGCCACGACCGGTGCATCTCCTTCTTCGGACGAACGGGTGATCTCGGTAGGTGCGGTCCGGGCCGGAGTCCGCGGCGCACCGGGGAAATCCTATGTGATGGGCCGAGCGGCCCGATGTTGCACCCGCGCGCTCGCATACAGGCAGATCGAGGCGGCGGTGGCGAGGTTGAGCGATTCGGCGCGTCCGCGGATAGGGATGCGGACGCGGTGGTCGGCGCGGGCGGCGACCTGCGGGTCGAGTCCGTGGGCCTCGTTGCCGAACAGCCAGGCGGTGGGCGCGGCGAGCAACTCGTCGGCGTCGTCGAGGTCGACCTCGCCGTCGGCGGCCGTCGCGAGGATCTGCACGCCGGCCTCGGCGAGCACGGCCAGCACCCGGTCGGTGTCGCGTTCGCGCGCGACCGGCAGATGGAAGATGCTGCCGGCCGAGGAGCGCACGCACTTGCCGTTGTGCGGGTCGACGCTGTCGCCGGCGAGGACCACGGCGTCGGCGCCCACGGCGTCGGAGACGCGGATGAGGGTGCCGGCGTTGCCGGGTTCGGCGACCGCGACGGGGACGGCGAGCAGCCGCGACCGCGGGGTCACCGCTTCGGCGAGCGGCACGTCGAGGGTGTCGCACACGGCGACGAGGCCGGGCGGGGTGACGGTGTCGGACAGCCGGGCGGCGGCCCGCTCGGTGACGATCCCCACGCGCACACCCTTGCGGCGTGCCTCGTCGATGACCGTCGCGTACCGGCCGGCGGCCGCCTCGGTGACGAACAGTTCGTGCACGCGGGCGGCGGCGAGTGCCTCGGTGACGGAGTTCTCACCCTCGGCGAGGAACCGCCCGGTCTTGCGACGCTCGGCGGTCCGGAGCAGTTTCACAGCAGAAACGACCCGTGGTGTGCGCTCGGTGAGCGTGTCCACGGGTCGTTCCTGGATGTTGTCGTAGCTCAGGGCAGCACTCAGGCAGCCGGAGCGTTGACGTCGGCCGGCAGGGCAGCCTTGGCGACAGCCACGAGGCCGGCGAAGGCCTCGGCGTCGGAGACGGCGAGCTCGGCGAGGATCTTGCGGTCCACCTCGACACCGGCGGCCTTCAGGCCCTGGATGAAGCGGTTGTAGGTGATGTCGTTGGCGCGGGCAGCAGCATTGATGCGGCTGATCCACAGCTTGCGGAAATCACCCTTGCGGGCGCGACGGTCGCGGTAGGCGTAGGTCAGCGAGTGAAGCTGCTGCTCCTTGGCCTTGCGGTACAGGCGCGAGCGCTGTCCGCGGTAGCCCTTCGAGGCCTCGAGAATCGAACGACGCTTCTTCTGGGCGTTGACGGCCCTCTTCACGCGTGCCACTGGTTATGTGTCCTGTCAGAGTTCGGGGGACGAACGAGGTGTCCCCGGGTGGATCGGTCGGAGAGGCTCAGAGCCCGAGCATGCGCTTGACGCGCGGAGCGTCGGCATCGGCGACGACGGCCTTGCCGTCGAGGCGACGCGTCACCCGCGAGGACTTGTGCTCGAGCAGGTGGCGGCGACCCGCCTTCTGGCGCAGGACCTTTCCGCTACCGGACACCTTGAATCGCTTCGCGGTGCCGCTGTGGGTCTTCGACTTGGGCATGGAGTCCTCAGTTCTTGTCGTGTGCGTACATCGGTGCTCACGGACAGCACCGGATGTGCTGCCTGAGCGGGCTAGTTGCTCGGGGCGTCGCCCGTCCCGGGAGCCGGCGCGGACGGCGCGGACTCCGTGGTCGGGGCGGCGGAGGCTGCCGGGCGCGGAGCGGCCTGCGCCGGTGCGGCCTGCGCGGCTTCCTGAGCCTTCGCGCGGGTCTTCGCACCCTTGTGCGGGGCCAGCACCATGGTCATGTTCCGGCCGTCCTGCTTCGGACTGGTCTCGATGAAGCCGAGGTCGGCGACATCGGCGCCGAGGCGCTGCAGCAACCGGTATCCGAGTTCGGGGCGCGACTGCTCGCGGCCGCGGAACATGATCGTGACCTTGACCTTCGAACCGGCTTCGAGGAAGCGCACGACGTTGCGCTTCTTGGTCTCGTAGTCGTGGTCGTCGATCTTCGGACGGAGCTTCTGCTCCTTGATCACGGTCTGCTGCTGGTTCTTGCGCGATTCGCGCGCCTTCTGCGCGGCTTCGTACTTGAACTTGCCGTAGTCCATGATCTTGCAGACCGGCGGCCGGGCGTCGGGCGCCACCTCGACGAGGTCGAGGTCGGCTTCGATTGCCAGGCGGAGGGCATCTTCAACACGCACGATTCCGACCTGTTCACCGCCGGGTCCGACGAGCCGGACTTCGGGAACTCGGATGCGTTCGTTGATGCGGGTCTCAGCGCTGATGGGGCCTCCTAGGTAGAGCGGTGTGGTCGGTTTGACCGCACCGCAGCACGTGGCCCTACTCCTCGACAAGAAGACCCCGCTGTGGCGCCGAGGCTCCACGCGGGGTCCGATACCGACCGGTCGACGGCACCCAGCTCACGCTGCGTGATCCGCACCGCCCGATGGAGGGCGGACATCCGGGCTTCTACACCCGGAGGACCGGACCCCTCAGCTGCATCGATGTGCCGCCAGAGGTGGGAGTCGGACTCCACTTTGCTGCCCACGGAGGATCACCGCGGGCGGTCGTGGGATCAAGTCTAACAAAAAGCCACGTCGACGACGAATCGGCGCGTCGGCACCGCACCCGCACCGCCGGCGCCGAGGGACGCGACCCTATGCTCGACGCTATGACGGATGCTCCCGAGACCCCCGATCAGGATGCTGCGGCGGAGGATGTGCGCGAACTCGCCGACATCCCGGCCGTCGAGGTGATCAGCCGCGCAGCCGTGATGCTCATGAGTTCGGCTGCCGAGAAGCTCGGTCTCGCCGACGAGGATCCCGACAGCAGCGCACGACGTGACCTCGACGAGGCCCGCCGCGTGATCACCGCACTCGCCGGCCTGATCACCTCGTCGGTGGAATATCTCGGTCCGCACGCCGGCCCGCTGCGCGAAGGACTGCAGGCACTGCAGCGCGCCTTCCGCGAGGCGTCGGCGGTGCCCGACGAGCCCGGCAAGGGCCCGGGCGAGAAGTACACCGGCCCGGTCTACTGAGCCGAACCGGAGTCCCGCCCACTTCACGCTCCCCGGCTGCTTCACGAGCCACGGGACCGAGCCGCCCGCCTCTTCCGAGGCGGGCGGCTCGATTCGTCAGCTCGCGGCCGCCACCTTCTTCTTGGCGGTCTTCGCCTTCGCGGCCGTCTTCGTCGCGGCCGACTTCGTAGCGGCAGTCTTGGTCGCGGTCGCCTTGGTCGTCTTCGTCGCGCGCTTGCGTACCGGCGCGGGAGCAGATGCAGTGGTCCGGCCGTCGAGGATCTCCGCAAGGAAGCGTCCGGTGTAGCTCTCCTCCACCGTGACCACCTCTTCCGGAGTGCCCTCCGCAACCACCGTGCCACCACCGGAACCGCCCTCGGGACCCATGTCGATGATCCAGTCGGCGGTCTTGATGACATCGAGGTTGTGCTCGATGACGATCACGGTGTTGCCCTTGTCGACCAGACCGTTGATGACCCCGAGCAGCTTGCGGATGTCCTCGAAGTGCAGGCCCGTGGTGGGCTCGTCGAGGATGTACGCGGTGCGCCCGTTGGAACGCTTCTGCAGTTCGGCGGCGAGCTTGACGCGCTGCGCCTCACCGCCGGACAGGGTCGTCGCCGGCTGGCCCAGGCGCACGTAACCGAGACCGACCTCCGTCAGCGTGTTGAGGTAGCGGTGGATGGAGGTGACCGGCCGGAAGAACTCCGCCGCCTCCTCGATCGACATGTCGAGCACCTCGGCGATGGTCTTGCCCTTGTAATGCACCTCGAGCGTTTCGCGGTTGTACCGGGCACCGTGGCACACCTCGCACGGCACGTACACGTCGGGCAGGAAGTTCATCTCGATCTTCAACGTGCCGTCGCCCGAGCACGCCTCGCACCGGCCGCCCTTGACGTTGAACGAGAACCGGCCCGGCTGGTAGCCGCGCACCTTCGCCTCGGTGGTGGACGCGAACAGGCTGCGGATCTTGTCGAACACCCCGGTGTAGGTCGCCGGGTTCGACCGCGGGGTGCGGCCGATCGGCGACTGGTCGACCTGCACGAGCTTGTCGAGCTGGTCGAGTCCGTTGATGCGGGTGTGCCGTCCGGGGACCTGCCGCGCGCCGTTGAGCTTGTTGGCCATCACCGTCGCGAGGATGTCGTTGACGAGTGTCGACTTCCCGGAGCCGGAGACACCGGTGACGCAGGTGAGGACGCCGAGCGGGAACGCCACGTCGATCTCGCGCAGGTTGTTCTCGCGGGCGCCGACGACGGTGACCTGCCGGCCCTTGTCGATCGGTCGTCGGAGCGCGGGGATCTCGATCTCCTCGCGCCCGGACAGGTAGGCACCGGTGAGCGATTCCGGGTTGTCGAGCAGCTCCTTGTAGGTGCCGCTGTGGACGACCTTGCCGCCGTGCTCGCCCGCGCGCGGACCGATGTCGACGACCCAGTCGGAGGCGCGGACGGTGTCCTCGTCGTGCTCGACGACGATGAGCGTGTTGCCGAGATCGCGCAGTCGCGTGAGGGTGTCGATGAGACGACGGTTGTCGCGCTGGTGCAGACCGATCGACGGCTCGTCGAGGACGTACAGAACGCCGACGAGACCGGATCCGATCTGCGTGGCGAGACGGATGCGCTGTGCCTCACCACCGGAGAGGGTGCCCGCGGCGCGCGAGAGGGTGAGGTAGTCGAGTCCGACGTCGAGCAGGAAGCCGAGCCGGGCCTGGATCTCCTTGAGGACCTGCCCGGCGATGGCGGCTTCGCGGGCGCCGAGGACGAGACCGTCGAGGAAGCGTGCGCACTCGGCGATCGACAGGTCGCTCACCTCGGCGATGGACATCGCGCCGAAGTCGCCCGCGCTGACCGTCACGGCCAGGATCTCGGGACGAAGGCGGGCACCGGCACAGGCCGGGCACGGGATCTCCCGCATGTAACCCTCGTAGCGTTCCTTGGCCTGCTCGGACTCGGACTGCTCGAGACGGCGGTGCAGGAACGGCATGACGCCCTCGAACTCGGCGTAGTACGAGCGGACGCGGCCGTAGCGGTTCTTGTAGCGCACGTGCACCTGCTCGGTGCTGCCCTCCAGCACTGCCTTGCGCACCTTGGCGGGCAGTTTCCGCCACGGGGTGTCGATGTCGAACTCGAGGGCGTCGGCCAGGCCGGACAGCAGTCGGCCGAAGTATTCCGCGCTCTGGCCCATCGACCAGGGCGCGATCGCGCCGTCGGCCAGGCTCAGATCCGGGTCGGGCACGACGAGATCGGGATCGACCTCCTTGCGCACACCGAGACCCGCGCACTCGGGGCACGCACCGTAGGGCGAGTTGAAGGAGAACGACCGCGGCTCGAGTTCGTCGATCGACAGGGGGTGCGCGTTCGGGCACGCCAGGTTCTCCGAGAACCGACGCTCGCGATCGGGGGCGTCCTCCTCGCGATCGACGAAGTCGAGCACGACGACACCCTCGGCGAGCCGCAGCGCGGTCTCGATGGAGTCGGTGAGTCGCTGTTGCGCGCTGGGCTTGACGGCGAGGCGGTCGACGACGACCTCGATGTCGTGCTTCTCCTGCTTCTTCAGCTTCGGCGGATCGGAGAGCGGGTGGACGACCCCGTCGACGCGCACGCGGGAGTAGCCCTGGACGGTCAGCTGCTCGAAGAGGTCGACGAACTCGCCCTTGCGGGTGCGCACGACGGGCGCGAGGACCTGGAAACGGGCCCCGGCCTCCATCTCCAGCACCTGGTCGACGATCTGCTGCGGCGTCTGCCGGGAGATCTGCTCACCACAGACCGGGCAGTGCGGAGTGCCGGCCCGGGCGTACAGCAGACGCAGGTAGTCGTAGACCTCGGTGATGGTGCCCACGGTGGACCGCGGGTTGCGGTTGGTGGACTTCTGGTCGATCGACACCGCAGGCGACAGGCCCTCGATGAAGTCGACGTCCGGCTTGTCCATCTGCCCGAGGAACTGGCGGGCGTAGGCCGACAACGACTCGACGTAGCGCCGCTGCCCCTCGGCGAAGATGGTGTCGAACGCGAGGCTCGACTTGCCCGAACCCGACAGCCCGGTGAAAACGATCAGACTGTCGCGCGGCAGGTCCAGGTCGACACCACGCAGGTTGTGTTCCCGGGCTCCACGCACGATCAGGCGGTCTGCCACGCCACATCCTTCCTGTAGACAAGGCCGGAATTCGGCCCTCAGCCATGGTAGGCGCGGGTACCGACACGTTTCCGTGACGAACAACCGCGCGCCTGAGGCTCACGCGCGTGCACCCGAAGGTAGGTTGGCTGCATGACGCAGCAGCCCGTGATCATCGAGGACACCTACACCGGCGACGTCACTCCCGGCGGACCCGCGCAACGCCGAAGGATTCCCGGAGCGAGCATCGTCAAACTTGCCGTCGGCGAGATGAACAACAACACCTATCTCGTCACCGACGACGCCACCGGCAAGTCCGTCTTCATCGACGCCGCAAACGAACCCGACCGTCTCGTGCAGTTCCTCCGCGACAACGCGCCGGAGCTCGAGCTGATCGTCACCACCCATCAGCACTGGGATCACTGGCAGGGCCTCGAGCGGGTCGCCGCGGAGACCGGTGTGCCGACCGCCGCGCACGAGCTCGACGCCGATCCCCTGCCGGTGAAGCCCGACCGGATCCTGGCCGAGGACGACACCGTGCAGATCGGTGAGCTGAATCTCGAGGTGATCCACCTCTCAGGACACACTCCGGGGTCGGTTGCGCTGGTCCTCACGGAACAGGGCACGGGTCGCACGCACATCTTCACCGGCGATTCATTGTTCCCCGGCGGCGTCGGCAAGACCCCGAACGACGACGCCTTCCGATCGCTCCTCGGCGACGTCGAGTCGAAGATCTTCGATCGCTTCGACGACGAGACGATCTTCTACCCCGGACACGGCAAGGACTCGACCCTCGGAGCCGAACGTCCGCATCTCGGCGAGTGGCGCGAGCGGGGCTGGTGACGGTCCGCCTCGGGCCGGACGGCACTCGGTACGAGGCCTAGCCTGCGACGGGTCTGCGACACCCGAGCGTGCTCGCACGACGTCTGGTCGGGGGCACCGTCCCTGTCGGCCGGCCCTTCGCCCTTGCCCGCTCCGGCGGGCTCGTCCCTCGAGCGCTCGCCCGCCATATCCGCGAAGGCCGTTCCCGAGACCATCCCGTTCGTGCCCGGCACGACCGTGGTCGGCCGCGCTCCCGGTTCGTACATGCGGTCGAACTCCTCGGCCTTCTCCCTCGCCTGCCGTTTCTCCTCGTCGTCGGGCCGATCCCAACGGGTCGGATCCTCCGCGTCGGTCATGTCCGGGCCCCCTTCCAGCACGCGGCAACGACCCGAGCGGGCCGATTGGGCTGCGTCCGTTCCAGCGTGCGCCCCGTCGCAGAGGTGCGGAGGCCGAACGAGGATCGGAGTTCGCCGGAATCCTCCTGTGCACCACTGCCGCGAGTACGCTCGAAAACCGGACGAGCTCGCACGAGCACGGAGGCCTGACACTGTGGCGGATCTCGTACTGGGGCCGGTGCTTCGGCACATCGGCGATACGGACGCCACGATCTGGGTGGAGACGTCCGAGCCGTGCACGGTGCATGTGCTCGGCAGTTCCGAACACACGTGGACCGTCGCGGGGCACCATTACGCGCTCGTCACCGTCCGAGATCTCGAATCCGGATCGGTGACGCCCTACGAGGTGGATCTCGACGGCCGGGTCGTGTGGCCGCCCGTCGGTGTTGCATCGCCGCTGATCAGGACCGCGGGAGACGACCCCGAGGCTTTCGTGCTCGCCTTCGGGTCGTGCCGGGTGGCCTCGGAGAGCGCGGAACCGACAGCTGTCCTCGGAAAGGACGCCCTCGTCGCCTACGCGCAGCGCATGCGTTCCCTACCGGTCGACGAATGGCCCGACGCGCTGCTGCTGCTGGGAGACCAGGTCTACGCCGACGAGCTGTCGGAGGAGATGAAGCGACGGGTCGGTGAGCGTCACGATCTGTCGGAACCGCCCGGAGCCCAGGTACGCGACTTCGAGGAGTACACCTGGCTGTACAGCCGGTCGTGGTCCGAGGACAACGTCCGATGGCTGTTGTCGAACGTGCCGACCTCGATGATCTTCGACGATCACGATGTGCACGACGACTGGAACACCTCCTATTCGTGGCGCAGGGAGATGGAGGCCTCCGCGTGGTGGGAGGAACGCATCGTCGGGGCGTTGGCGTCGTACTGGATCTATCAGCATCTCGGTAACCTCTCTCCCGCGGAGCTGGACGAGGACCCGCTCTACGACCGGGTGCGGAACTGTGCCGGGGACGCCGAACCGATCCTGCGTGCGTTCGCGTCCGGCGCCGACGAGGAAGCCGACGGCAGCCCGGGGGTGCGGTGGTCGTATCGCCGCGATTTCGGACCGGTGCGTCTGCTGGTGATCGATTCGCGGTGCGGGCGGGTGCTCGCGCCCGACCGGCGCGACATGGTGTCCGATCCGGAATTCGACTGGATCGAGGAGCAGGCCGACGGCGACTACGACCACCTCCTGATCGGTACGTCGCTGCCGTGGCTCCTCCCCCGCACGATGCACGACCTCGAGGCGTGGGACGAGAAGCTCGCGTCCGGTGCGCGCGGTGACCGATGGGCGCGGTGGGCCGAGAAACTCCGCCGCGCCGCGGATCTCGAACACTGGGCGGCCTTCCGCGATTCGTTCGAGCGACTCGCCCGTCTGTTCCTGGATGTCGCTGCCGGGCGTCGCGCCGGAACGTCCGGCCGCGCGCCCGCGACGATCTGTGTCCTTTCGGGCGACGTGCACCATGCCTACGCCGCCCGCGTCCGATTCGCGACGCCGACCGCCGGCACGGTGTACCAACTGACTTGTTCGCCCCTGCACAACCATGTCCCCGCAGCTGTCCGGGTCGCCTTCCGCGCCGCATGGGGACGCAAGGCGGAGCGCGTCGTGCGGTTGCTGCTCGGTCCGGTGACGGCCGTTCCCGAGGCGTCGTTCTCGTGGTCGAAGATGGCAGGTCCGAGCTTCGGGAACCAGATCGCCACCCTGCGGACGCGTGGACGCGTCGCGCACCTGACCATCGAGCGCAGCGTCGACACCGCCTCGGGTCCGCACCTGTTCGAGACCGTCACGGATCTGCCGCTCACTACGGAGGAGCGGCCGCCCGAGATTCCGACGTCCCGCGCGGCGAGTCGGCCGTCGAGGTGATGTTCGGGGGCGTTCGTCGATGACGAGATTCGGGTTTTCTTGCATTTCCGTACGAGCCGAAATACCGCTTTGTGCCCTTCGGCCCTGCTTCGTGCATATTCCCGTGACGCCCGGGGTACCTGTGTCAGGGTTTGGAAACACAGCCGACCACGGGAGGAACCACATGCTCGTCCGGAGAATTGCGCGGCCCATGCTCGCGTCCATCTTCATCGCCGGGGGTATCGACGCCCTGCGGAAGCCCGAGCCGAAAGCAGGTGCCGCGCAGCCCGGGCTCGATCAGGCTGTGAACGCATTGCCGGCATCGATCACCGACCGGCTTCCCAGCAACCCCGAGACTCTCGTCCAGATCAACGCCGCCGTCCAGATCGGCGCCGGGACCCTGTTCGCACTCGGTAAGGCACCTCGTCTGTCCGCTCTCGCGCTGATCGGCAGCCTCGTGCCGACGACCGTTGCGGGCCATGACTTCTGGAACGTCGAGGACCCCGAGGCCCGCGCCCAGCAGCGCACCCAGCTCATCAAGAATGTGAGCCTGATCGGCGGTCTGCTCATCGCCGCCGTGGACACCGAGGGCAAGCCGTCGCTCGGCTGGCGGAGCCGTCGCGCCGCGCGTGCCGCGCAGAAGTCGGTGGCCGCTGCACTGCCGGGCCACTCCTCGGACGGTCACACGGCCGAAACGCTGCACACCGTCGCCGAGCGGGTCAAGACGCTGACCGAGGAAGCCGGCGAGCAGGGTGGACACTTCCTCGAGATCGCCAAGGAACGTGCCCCCGAACTCGCAGAGGCCGCACGCGAGCGGAGCAGCGGACTGCTCGAGGTCGCCCGCGACCGCGGTCCGGTGCTGACCGAGCGGGCACGCGATCGTAGTGCCGAGATTCTCGGAGTCGCGCGTGAGCGTGCCCCCGAGATTCTCGGTGTCGCACGTGACCGCGCCCCCGAACTTGCCGAGGGCGCCCGCGAACGTGGCACCGAACTGCTCGAGCTGGCCCGGGAACGCACCCCCGAGCTCGCCGACGTCGCCCGCAAGCGTAGTTCGAAGCTGTGGGACACCACGGTCGATCGCAGCTCGGAATGGGCGAAGCTCGCCGAGGAGCAGTCCGCGATCCTGAACGCCCGGGCCCACGTCGCCGCGGAGAAGGCACGCCTGCGTGCCGAGGCCGCGCGCAAGCAGGGCACGAAGGCGGAGAAGAAGCTCGCGAAGAATCTGAAGGCGCTCGAGAAGAGCATCGAGAAGAAGAAGTAGTCCGGTACGGCACAAGGGTGCGGGCGTGCGTGGAAATCGCACGCCCGCACTGCTGTGATCAGGCTTTCTGCCCGTTTCCCTCCTGCGGCGACTAGACTTCTCGGGCACTTTCGTCGACGCGTCACCCCTGCGGCGGCGAGCGATCTCGTCCTGTCTATCCCCGAGGAGTCCCTGTGCCGGTTGATGGCGCGTCCCATCCGGAGCTCGACCGCGAGCAAGCCTACGTGGCGATGCTCTACACGCGTCTCGACGGTCTGCGCGCCTACGCGAAGACGCGGCTGGCCCGCGTACTGCGCGAGACCGGAGGCACCCCGCAGGCGCGCAGCGAACGCGAGTCGTACACCCACATGTACACCGAGGACATCGCGAAGTACGACGCCGCCGAACACGGCCTGTGCTTCGGTCGCATCGACGTGCGGGACGACGGGACGGACGCCTCCGGACCCACGACGGAGGACGGCGCGGAGACCCGCTACATCGGCCGCCTCGGCATCCTCGACGAGGACAACGACTACGAGTCGCTGCTGCTCGACTGGCGCGCGCCGCAGGCCCGCCCGTTCTACCTCGCGACCCCCGCCGCGCCCGACGGTGTCGTGCTGCGTCGCCACATCCGCAGCCGCGGCCGCTCCGTCACCGCACTGCACGACGAGTACCTCGACCTCGACGCCGCCCTCGAGCACGCCGACACCCCGCCGGCCGGTGGCGTGGCCGGAGAATCGGCGCTGCTCGCCGCTCTGAACGCCGCGCGCACCGGGCAGATGCACGACATCGTGGCGACGATCCAGGCCGAGCAGGACGCGGTCATCCGGTCCGAGCATCGCAGCGTGCTCGTCGTCCAGGGTGGTCCGGGCACTGGCAAGACCGCGGTCGCGCTGCACCGCGCGGCCTACCTGCTCTACACCTACCGAAAGCAGCTGGCCAAGAGCGGTGTGCTGATCGTGGGCCCGAACAGCCGCTTCCTCGACTACATCGGTCAGGTGCTGCCCTCGCTCGGTGAGACCGGGGTACTGCTGTCGACGGTCGGGGATCTGTATCCGGGCGTCACGCCGACAGTCGAGGACGATCCCGTGGCCGGCGAGCTCAAGGGCTCCCTGGACATGGTGAAGGTGCTCGAGAAGGCCGTCCGCGACCGGCAGGAGGTGCCCCGCTCCCCCGTGCAGCTGAGCTTCGACACCTACGCACTCACCCTCGACCGCAAGATGGTGACCCGCGCGCGGGGTCGCGCCCGGTCGTCCCGCCGACCGCACAACCTGGCCCGGCCCATCTTCGTGAACGGGGTCATCGACGCCCTCGCCGACCAGCTCGCCGGGATCATCGGATCGAACCCGCTCGGCGGCGCGAATCTGTTGAGCCGGGAGGACATCCACGACATCCGGTCCGAGATGCGTTCGGACCCCGACATCGTCGCTGCGATCGACGCGCTGTGGCCGGAACTGTCCCCACAGCAGGTGCTCTCGGATCTGCTGGCCTCCCGCGACCGGATCGCGTCGGCGGCCCCGGCGCTGACCGACGAGCAGCTCGACGCGCTGCACCGCCCCGATGCACCGGGGCATTTCAGCGCCGCCGACGCTCCCCTGCTCGACGAGCTCGCCGAGCTGCTCGGTGTGGACGACGCCGCCGAACGTGAGCGCGCGAAGCGGCGCTGGCGCAAGCAGATCGCCGACGCGCAGGGCGCACTCGACATCCTCACCGGTTCGGCACCGCAGGATCTCGAGGACGATCTCGATCCCGAACTGCTCATGGCATACGACCTGATCGACGCCACCCAGCTCGCCGAGCGACAGAACCACCGCCGCCACGAGACCACAGCGGAGCGGGCGGCCGGCGATCGCACCTGGACGTACGGCCACGTGATCGTCGACGAGGCGCAGGAGTTGTCGGCGATGGCATGGCGAACGATCATGCGCCGCATCCCGAATCGCTGGATGACCCTGGTGGGCGACACCGCGCAGACCGGGGATCCGGCGGGAACCGAGTCGTGGCAGCAGATCCTCGAACCGTACGTCGCGAACCGGTGGAAGAAGACCGAACTGACGGTCAACTACCGCACCCCGGCGGAGATCATGCGGATCGCGCACGCGGTGCTCGCGGAGATCGATCCCGACCAGGTGCCGCCGCAGTCGGTGCGCGAGTCCGGTTTCGAGCCGTGGGCGCAGCACGTCGACGCGGACGCGGTGCTCACCACCGTCCGGGCCGCGCTCGACGCCGAGACCGGCCCGGGCACGACGGCCGTGCTCGTTCCGGCGCGGCTCGTGGGTGCGTGGGAGCATCTCGCGTCCGAGTCGGTCACGGTCGCGACCGTCAAGGAGGTCAAGGGCCTCGAGTTCGACGCGGTGCTGCTCGTCGAACCGGCGGAGATCCTCACCGATTCCTCACGCGGGATGAACGACCTGTACGTGGCGCTGACCCGCGCCACCCAGCGTCTCGGGGTGGTGCACTCGGAGGCGTTGCCGGAGGTGCTGACCGGTCTCGCGGCGCCGACACACTGCTGAGCCGACACGGTTCGGTAGACACCGCCGAGCGGACCCCAGGACCGGTCACCGGACGGTACCGTCCTTCGGGGCAAGGGACTGGGACGGATCATCCGCGGAGGGAACGAACACGTGGCCTATCGGGCAGCGCACCACCGGATACGTCGAGCGGGGTGCGCGGCGATCGCGGCGCTGAGCGGGTTCCTCGTCTCCGCCGCGTGCGGATCGGCGACGCCGACCCAGGACGAAGCGCAGGCCGCGACGTCCACGACGTCGGTCGCCCCGACCTCGTCGACGCCGCCCGACGTGCGGTTCCTGCGGGTGAGGGAGGCGCTGGATGCCTCCGGCCTGGTCGCCGATGTCAAGGACGACACGGTGCTGGCGGTGGTGCGCGGGGTGTGCGACCAGTTGAGCGCGGGCGTGCCGGAGCACGACGTCCTCGTCACGCTCCGGCCGATCGCCGCCTATGCCGCGGGCGCCTCGGGGTCGCGGATGTCGGCGGACGAGGCCGCCGCGCGCTATCTCGAGACCGTCCGCGAGGAGTACTGCTGATCCGTCAGCGGACGGTGTGCACCACCAGCACGTCGCACAGGGCCTTGCGGGCGACGTCCGACGGGACGGAGCCGAGCAGGCGCCCGGTCAGCGTGTTGAGGCCGCGGTTGCCGATGACGATGAGATCGGCGTCGACCTCCTCGACGAGCGTGAGGAGCGATTCGACGGGAGCACCGACGATGGGGCGCTCGGTGATCTTGCGGGCGCCGGCGACGGTTGCCTTCTCCCGTGCGGTGCGCAGGATCTCGTAGGTCGGTGCCGAGCCGGTGACCTGGTACGCCTCGTCGCGCAGCGCGTCGGCGGCCTGCGCGGTGTCCTTGGGGTCGGCCGGGTAGTAGGCGCAGGCGATCACCAGTTGGGCGCCGGCGTCGCCGGCCAGAGCAGCTGCCTTCTCCACGGCCCGATACGACGATTCGGAACCGTCGGTTCCGACGACTATGGTCCGGTAGGCGCTCATTCATCCTCCATCAGGTGTGTGGTCCATCGACGCGTGCCGCCGATGCCGTCGTCGACGGAGGACACGCACGCTCCCCCGCCATACGCTGCGTCGACAGTAGCGGGATGGGCGGCCCGGGTGGGACGTTTGGGTCTCATCCCACAATCGCGTTTGATGTTACCGCGCGTCACCGTAACGCGGGCCGAAGAGGCCGGCGGGGAACACCTCGGCGTCGACGAAGGCATCGCGCCACGGCAACGCGAGGTCGAGCAGACGCTCCACACCCTCGTCACCGAGCGCAATCCACGGCGCGACCGCCAGGTCGTCGGTGAGATCCTCGACGAGCTCACGCACCTCGAATCCTTCGCCGGTGAGCTCGCCACGCTTGTCGAGCAGCCCGCGCCCGCGCAGTTCCTTCTCGGCGTCCGCCCACTCGTCCCGCGACCAGCCCCGCAGCTTCCGGGCCGGATCGGTGGCGAAGCCGGTACCGGTCGCCGTGTGGGTGACGAGCGCGTCGAGACCCGACAGTCCCGCGGTCTGCAGCGCCGCGACATGACCGTCGCCGCGATATTCGCGCAGCAGCGTCAGGGCGTGCCACAGCCGCAGGTGCGCCACCTCGGGCCAGGGCAGGTCGGCGTGGGCGGCGTAGAGCGGGCGACCGTCCGGGCCGGGAATCGCCCGCGCCGCGGTGGCCGCGAGGTCCGCCGCCTCGTTCATCTCCGCGGAGCCGAGTACGTCCTGCCCGAGGACCCGTCGATGGAGTGCGTCCAGAGCCCGCAACCGCGCCGCGATGATCGCGGCCGGCTCGGCCGTCTCCCACACTGCCGGGACGGCCGATGCCACCAATCGGGGCGAGAAGCTGTAGAACGTCGCGGTCACGACTCCGGGGCCGACGGCACCCAGGGGTGCCGAGCGCCCACCGAAGTACTGCGCAGCCGGTCCGTCGACGCCCAGCGCGGCGAGTTCACTCGCGATGTCCGGCGCGAAGTAGACGACCGAGTGCAGCAGTTCGAGTGCGCGGGCAGCACGCCCGGCCGAAGAGGGATCCATGGGAGTGGACCCTACCGATTCTCCGGCGCCGATCGGGCCGGGCGACTACTTCAGACCCGCGGCGTCCATGCCGCGCAGCTCCTTCTTCAGATCGGAGATCTCGTCGCGAAGCCGTGCGGCCAGCTCGAACTGCAGGTCGCGGGCTGCCTGCATCATCTGGTCGGTGAGCTGCTGCACGAGATCGGCGAGTTCGGCGCGCGGCATCGTCGAGGTGTCGCGACCTTCCACGACACCGGAGCTGACGGCCCGCCCGGACTCACCCTGGGCTCGGCGACCACGCGAGGCGTTGCGGCCGGAGCCGCCCACCTCGACGGCCTCGGTGTCCTCGGCCTCCTGATAGACCTGGTCGAGGATGTCGGCGATCTTCTTGCGCAGCGGCTTCGGATCGAGACCGTGCTCGGTGTTGTAGGCGATCTGCTTCTCGCGCCGCCGTTCGGTCTCCTCGATGGCCCGCGCCATCGAGTCGGTGATCTTGTCGGCGTACATGTGCACTTCACCCGAGACGTTGCGGGCCGCGCGGCCGATGGTCTGGATCAGCGAGGTCGTCGACCGCAGGAAGCCTTCCTTGTCGGCGTCGAGGATCGCCACCAACGACACCTCGGGAAGGTCGAGCCCCTCGCGGAGCAGGTTGATGCCGACGAGCACGTCGTATTCGCCCAGGCGCAACTGCCGGAGCAGTTCGACGCGGCGCAGGGTGTCGATGTCGGAGTGCAGATAGCGCACCCGGATACCGAGTTCGAGCAGATAGTCGGTGAGGTCCTCGGCCATCTTCTTGGTGAGGGTGGTGACGAGGACGCGTTCGTGGCGCTCGGCACGTTCGCGGATCTCGTGCACGAGATCGTCGATCTGCCCCTTGGTGGGCTTGACGACGACCTGCGGATCGACAAGGCCGGTGGGCCGGATGACCTGCTCGACGAACTCGCCACCGGTCTGTCCGAGCTCGTACGGACCGGGGGTGGCCGACAGATAGACCGTCTGCCCGATGCGGGCGGCGAACTCCTCCCAGGTCAGCGGCCGGTTGTCGACCGCCGACGGGAGACGGAAACCGAAGTCGACGAGGTTGCGCTTGCGCGACATGTCGCCCTCGTACATCGCGCCGATCTGCGGCACCGTGACGTGCGACTCGTCGATGACCAGGAGGAAGTCCTCCGGGAAGTAGTCGATGAGCGTCGCGGGCGCGGATCCGGCGGGGCGCCCGTCGATGTGGCGGGAGTAGTTCTCGATGCCGGAGCAGAAGCCGACCTGCCGGATCATCTCGATGTCGTACTGGGTGCGCATGCGCAGACGCTGCGCCTCGAGCAGCTTGCCGCGGTTCTCCAGATCGGCCAGGCGCTCCTCGAGCTCGGCCTCGATGCTCGCGACTGCACGTTCCATGCGCTCGGGACCGGCGACGTAGTGCGTTGCCGGGAAGATGCGCAGGGAGTCGACCTTGCGCACGACGTCGCCGGTGAGCGGGTGCAGGTAGTACAGCGCGTCGATCTCGTCGCCGAAGAACTCGATCCGCACGGCGAGTTCCTCGTAGGCGGGGATGATGTCGACGGTGTCGCCCTTGACGCGGAACGATCCGCGGGTGAACGCCATGTCGTTGCGGGCGTACTGGACGTCGACGAGCAGGCGCAGCAGCGCGTCGCGCGGCACCTCCACGCCGACCTCGAGCTGGATGGACCGATCGAGATAGGACTGCGGGGTGCCGAGACCGTAGATGCACGAGACCGACGCCACCACCACGACGTCGCGCCGGGACAGCAGCGACGAGGTGGCGGAGTGCCGCAGCCGCTCGACGTCGTCGTTGATCGAGGAGTCCTTCTCGATGTAGGTGTCGGTCTGCGCGATGTACGCCTCGGGCTGGTAGTAGTCGTAGTACGAGACGAAGTACTCGACTGCGTTGTTGGGCAACATGTCTCGCAGCTCGTTGGCGAGCTGCGCGGCCAGGGTCTTGTTGGGCGCCATCACGAGGGTGGGTCGCTGGACGCGTTCGATGAGCCACGCGGTGGTGGCGGACTTGCCGGTACCGGTGGCACCGAGCAGGACGACGTCCTTCTCCCCCGCCCTCAGCCGGCGCTCGAGCTCGTCGATGGCGGCCGGCTGATCGCCGGCCGGTTCGTACTCGCTGACGACCTCGAAACGGGCCTCGGTGCGCTCGATCTCACCCACCGGCCGGAACTCGGAGTGTGCGACGACGGGATGCTCACTTGCGAACGCCATGGAATCCAGAGTAAGCGCTCCCACCGACACGCATCGCGGTCCTGCGTGCGGCGCGGTTCGCGCGCTAGCGTGCATCCCGTGTCCGCGACCCCGCATCCCGTGAAGACCGAGACGTTCGACGTCGCCGCGAAGACCAACATCGACCCCAAGGGCTTCGTGCGGGCTGTCGACGAGTACCGCGTCGAGGAGTGGGGGCTGTACATGGCGCGACCGTCCGACCACCCGCAGTTCCACTACCTCGAGTCGTGGCTGCTGCCGGACCTGCGTCTGCGGGCCTCGATCTTCCACTTCACGCCGGGCAACGAACGCGACCAGGACCGCTACGTCGACGTCGGTGAGTTCCGGCGCGACGGCGACGTCTGGTACTCCCACGACCACTACCTGGACCTGATCGTCCGCACGGGCCGCGACACGGTGGTCGAGGACATCGACGAACTGGTGGTCGCGGTCACCACGGGGATGATCGGCGCGGCCGTCGCCGAGACGGCGATCGACACGGCGTTGCGGGCGGTGGACGGCATCGCCGCGCACGGTCACGACCTCGACGCGTGGCTGCGGGAGCGGGGCGCGCCCGTCTCCTGGCGCTGAGGCGCAGGATCTGCGCGCAGGTGTCGTCACCTGCGCAGACGACGGAGGCGCAGGAGCGAAAAAGTTACTGCCGCAAAGGACATGGTAATCTGCCCCGGCCGGCGAAGCAGTGCACCGAGAAGGCGACCATCGGGGCCGGCCCGGATCGCCCCTCCGCGTGCACATCACCCGACCGAGGACACCCCTCGCGCCGGCGGCGCGCGCCCGTGCAGCCCACGAGCGCCGACGAGAACGCCGCCGATCACTTCGTCGGCACACGCCCGGATCCGGGCGTGCCCTGCTGGAGCGGTATGCCGCGCCCGCCGGCCCGTGGCCGATCGGGCGCCCGACGCATGCCCACCGTCCGGCGGTGGATCGGACCGACGCCGAAGCGGAACCGACAGACAGGACGCGTGCAGCGCGCCCTGCGTTCCGCTGCGCTCCGACGACCGCGGACGTGACGCGAACACGAAGGAGGTCGCAGTGAACGGCACCGAGCTCGTTCAGTTCAGCGCCGCGACGATCGTTGCCCTGCTCGTAATCTTCTACGGCGGAACGCTTCTCATCTCCGCCCGAATCGGGAAGAAGGACGAGAACGCCGACGGCTACATGACCGCCGGTAACAAGGTCGGTTTCGGGGTGTCGGCGGCCAGCATGACCGCCACCTGGATCTGGGCGTCCTCGCTGTACGCCTCCGCGACCTCCGGATACACCTACGGCATCTCCGGCCCGATCCACTACGGGCTGTGGGGCGCGTTGATGATCCTGTTCATCTACCCCTTCGGGAAGCGGATCCGCGCGGTCGCCCCCAAGGCGCACACGCTCGCCGAAGTCATGTTCGCCCGGCACGGTCGCTCGAGCCAGCTCATGCTGGCCGGGTCGAATCTCGTCGGCAGCCTGATCAGCCTGATGTCCAACTTCATCGCCGGCGGTGTGCTCATCTCGCTGATCTCACCGTTCGGCTTCGCCCAGGGTGTCGTCTTCATCGCTGCCGGTGTGCTGCTCTACACCCTGTGGTCCGGCTTCCGAGCCTCCGTGCTCACCGACTTCGTGCAGGTCGTGGCGATGCTCGGTGCGGTCGTCGTCATCATCCCGGCGGTCTTCTTCATCACCGGCTTCCCCGACGCGTTCGACGGTGGTTCCGGGAACCTCACCGACCAGCAGGGCGACTTCTTCTCGAGCGATGCCTTCCTGAACCAGGGCGCGCCGTACATCGCCGCCGTGCTCGCGTACGCCATCGGCAACCAGACGATCGCGCAGCGCCTGTTCGCGGTGCGGGAGGATCTCATCAAGCCCACCTTCGTCACCGCGACCATCGGCTACGGCGCCACCGTCATCGGCGTCGGCATGTTCGGCGTGCTCGCGCTGTACCTGGGCATCGACCCGATGGACGGCGACGTCAACAACATCGTGCCGCAGATGGTGGCGTCCTTCCTGCCCACGGCACTGGTCGTCGTGTTCTTCGTCATGATCATCGGTGCGCTGTCGTCCACGGCCGATTCCGACCTGTCGGCGCTGTCTTCGATCGTCATGGCCGACATCTACGGCCAGAACATCGCCGGCGGCACCCGCAATGCCGATCCCAAGCGGATGCTGTTCATCGGGCGCGCCACGATGGTCGTCGCGACCGCAGCCGCCGTGGCGTTCGCGAGCATGAGATTGAGCATCCTCGACCTGCTCGTGTTCGTCGGCGCGCTCTGGGGTGCGCTGGTCTTCCCCGTCATCGCGAGCTTCTACTGGCACAAGGTCACCAACAAGGCGTTCACGACGTCGGTGCTCGGCGCCCTGACAGCGTTCCTGCCGGTGCGTTTCGGGTGGTTCCCGATGGACGGGGTGCTCGCCTGGACGGTGGACATCGCATCGGTCGTCGGTGTCGGCGTGATCGCGGGTCTGATGGCATTCGGCTTCTTCGGACTCCGGGCCGCACGCGTCATCGGTGTCGTCGCCGCGGTGGTCGTGGCGCCCTTCGCGCTCGGCTCGGTCCACGACTACGCCGTGCTCAGCGCCTCGCTCGTCGCCTACGCGGTCAGCACGGTCGTGTGCTGGGCGATGTCCGTGAACTCCGACGAGGACTTCGACTTCGAGGTCATCGCGCAGCGTGTCGGTGACTTCGACGTGGCTGCGGACGACGCGACACCCGAAACCGACCCTGACTCCCCGAACGCCCCTGCCTCGGCGAAAACTCCTGCGTCCGAGGCGGACGCCTCGGCGACCACTCCGGAAAAGGAGAACCGATGAGCACGCTCGCACTGACCGTCTACGTCCTGATCTGGCCCGTACTCGTCGCCGGTGTGCTGGCGGCGCTCTGCCGCGGGTTCTTCAAGGAGTGGCTGCAGGCCCGACGGGACGGCGAGGATCTGATCTGACCTTCCCTGCAGGAGCTCCATTCGGCGCCCGGGATCGCATGTGCGCGACCCCGGGCGCCGAACTCGTAAGGTCATGCGTTCGACACATTTCCACCGAACAGATGTGAATGGCGTCACAAATGATTCATGACGGGCACATTCGTGCGCTCCGGCTTCTCCTGTCCGCGTCACGTATCGATCCGTGTTCGCACCTCGAGGAGAAGCCGACCAATGCGTACATCACGTGCCATGCGCGCCGTCCTGACGGTCGCGACGGCAACCACCCTGGCGATCGCCGCGTGCGGTTCCGACACGATTGCCGCCGGAAGCGGGACCGGAACCGCAACCACTCCCGTGCGGGAAGGTGACGGGGGATCGACATCGCGGCGTTGGACGCCGGAGAGTATCGAGTCGAACCGCGAGATCTCCTCGGGGAGAACTTCACCGCCGCTGAAGCCGGGCCGGTGATCGAGGGACAGCGGATGGCCGAATTCGTGGTCCACCCCCACGACATCGATCCGGCGCTGACGACGGGTGGAGCGAGTACCGGCGTCTCGGTCTCCACCGACAAGATCCTGGTGGATGGGGCCGGGGACCTCCTCGAACCCTTCGGGATGATCACCGGATTCATGACCTACCGCACCACCGAGGACGAGTCGCGATCGCTGCACGTCTCGGTGGCGCGGTTTCCGACTCCCGAGGACGCCACCCGGGGCCCAGGTCGTGCACGAATTCGAGCAGGTCGACAGGACGACACCGCTGGCAAGTGATCCCACCATCGTGACGGGTATTGCACCGGCGGTCCCAGTCGCCGTGCCGGGAGCGCCGGAGACTCTGGCCTCCGTCCGGTCGTGGGACGTGACCGGAACCGTGACCACGTCGACGGTCACCCCGCAGGGGAGCTTCGTCATCCGGACCTACGCGCACAGCGGGACCGGCGATGTCGATTGGACCACCGATACCGCCGCGCGCGCTGCGCAGGCCCAGGCGCCGTTGCTCGACCGTTTTCCCGCGACGCCTGCCGAGGAGATCGGGGGTCTTCCGATGGATGTGGACAGGGTCCTCGTCCGGGCGGTGGGACTGCCCGAGGGTGTGCTCCCACGCCTGTCCGACCTTGCGGTCTACGGGCCGGACGGATGGCTGCAGCTCGATTCTCATACCGCACGTACCGAGAGGATCTTCGAGGTCACCGGAACCGACCGGATCACCAAGGCCGCGTCGAACGTCTACCGGACCGCCGGTCCCACAGAGGCGGAGATCCTGCGGGACGACTTCGTCGAGACGACCCGGGAGATGTATCCGGATCTCGTCGAGGACGAGACCGTTCCGCAGAACATCCCCGGAACACGCTGCTGGTCGGGTGATGTGGCGCAGGGGCGGGCGAGTGTGTGCCTGATGGTCCACGGGCGGTACGTGGCGGAACTCTCCGGGCTGCGGCCGGTGGGGAACGAGGCTCCCGAGAACGACTCGCTTCGTACGATGTCACAGCGCTTGGCCACCCAGTACGTGAAATTCGTCCGCTCCGAGGAGATGGGCTTGGGCGAGAACTGATCTCGCGGTATTGTCGACGGGTGGTCGACGCTGCCCCCGACGGCGTCGACCACTTCGGACCGCGATATGTTCGTAATTCCCCCGCCCGTCGAGCCGAGTCTCGAATGTGCATGTGGGGCAATGTGACTGCTCGGGATGGTGAGGGGGCTCGATGGACGAGGCCGAGTTGATCGAGCGGTGCCGGGCAGGCGATCGGGCAGCGTTCGCCGAGCTCGTCGCACCGTCACGGGAACGCGTGTGGGCGGTCTGCGTCCGGATCACAGGAAACCGATACGACGCCGAGGATGCACTGCAGGATGCGCTGATCGTGGCGTGGCAGAATCTCGACAAATTCCGTGGCACAGCAGCATTCGGAACGTGGTTGTATCGCATCGCGAGCAATGCGGCGCTCGCTGTCGTGCGGACGCGACGTGGTGAGGTCCTCGACGAACGGGTCGAGGACGAATACGTCTCCGGGGAAACGCCTCTCGCCGAGAGCGTGGTCGACGGTGATGCGGTCCGACGAGCCCTTTTCCTTCTTCCCGAACAGTTTCGGGTTGCCATCGTGTTGCGTGAGTATGCACAGCTCGGTTACGCCGAGATCGCAGCGCACCAGGGCGTGGGTGTACAGACGGTGAAGAGCCGGATCAGGCGTGCCCGTATGCAACTCGCCGATCTACTGAGTCCGGCACTGCTCGGCGCCCAAGAGGTTGCCCTCTGACCGACGGCCGGGCCGATCGATACGGCCACGACGGCCGGGTCGGCCGACACGGAGGGCACCGAACCGCCGAGGACACCCCGGAAGGATGAGCAATGACGCGAAGCGAACCGAATCCGTTGCCCCCCTCAAGGGAATCGCTGGGACTCGATCTGATGGACCGGATTCCCGAACTACCCGAGGACGCCTGGCGTCGGGTGCTCGATATCGCCACCGATCCCCTCACCCCTCGCATCGGAACCGAACTGGTTCCCGTCGAGGGAATCGATGAGAACGATATCGAGCACCCCGCCATCGACGACCTGCCGATCGAACAACTCGACGATCCTGGCAACGACGAGCTGCCGGAGCCGGAATTCGTCGTCGACGCAACCGATCCCGATTTGGGGTAGCCGGCCCTGCAGAGATCCGGCCCGCATCATCGCAATCCCATCCCGGTCGATCCGAGATCGACGACCACCTCGTGCAGTGGTCGCCCGACCGGACCGACCGCCAGTAGACCTCGGATCGTCGCCGTGAGGACCATCGTCGAGAATCCTTCGTGGTCGAATTCCGGAAGGTCGCGATGAGCCTCACCCAAGCGTTCGTCGGTGCTCAGCCGTTCGGCGACGTCGTCGCGTTGCTGCTGGAGCCCCGAGATGCGCTCGAGCTGCGCTTCCTCGGCCACCGCGAAGTTGATCGCGGTGCTCGCCACCGCACTCGCCAGTGCGACCGCGACGTCGGGTGTGTACCCGCGGCGCACGAGAGCTTCGATCTCGCTCACCATCAGCCGCTGCCCCGCTTCCCCACGCGGGAAGAGGGTCTGCATGTAGGTTCCCAGGCCCGCATGGGCAAGGACGAACGCGCGTAGCTGCAGACCGAACGACAGCAGGTGCCGTTCGATGTCGTGCTCCGGATCGTCATGCAGAACGAGATCGCCGAGCAGACTCTCCCCCACGACGAGTTCGAGCCCCCAGCGACCGTCCACGTGGCGGTACAGCGCCGTTGTGGAGACGCCGAGTTCCGCAGCGACAGCGTTGAGGCTCAACTGTCGCAGCCCGATCGCTCGACCGACACGGATGATGTCCTCCATGTCGATCTTACGTACACGTCTGCGGACGCCGGCCACCCCGTTCGCCCCTCCGCTCGCCTTAAGTTAGACCCCATAACTTAAGGAACTATAGGTGTGCCTTCAGGGAACGGCAAGTCGCCGATTCGTTCTCGGCGGGCTGCACCGGGCGAACGGCCCGGCGGCCGAGCTCCGCTCTCGCCGCGGACCTGCTCAGTGCCTACCTACCCGCCGACGGCCGACCGGCACGCGACGGCGGGGCTCACCCCATGTGAGCACCGAGCAGTTCCCGGAAGGACGGTCCGTCCGTGCGGACCGCGTTTCCCGACACGCGCGGCCGTCCGGCGGGCACGGCGTCCGAGAACCCGTGGGGTGATCCCGTGCTGCGGGTGATCTGCTCGGCGAGTTCGTCCGCCGCCCTGTCGATCCGCCCCTTCAGTGCCGTGGCGGCCTCGCCTGTTCCGAAGTCGTCGGTGGTGGCGAAGACGCCGGTGGGCACGACGAGCGCACGCAGATAGCTCAGCAGCGGCCGCATCGCATGGTCGAGGACCAGTGAGTGTCGGGCGCTACCCGCGGTCGCGGCGAGCACCGTGGGCACACCGGTGAGCGTGTCCGGATCGAGCGCGTCGAAGAACATCTTGAACAGACCCGAGTAACCGGCGGCGAAGACCGGGCTCACCGCGATCAGGCCGTCGGCAGTCGCGAGTTGTTCACGGGCCCGTGCGACCGCTGCGGTGGGGACACCGGCGGTGAAGGTGGTGGCCAGATCCGTCGCGAGGCTGCGTAGTTCGATGACCTCGATTTCCGCGTCGTCACCGCGCGCGCCGACCGCGACACGAGTGGCCTCGGCGATGCGGTCGGCGAGCAGACGGGTGGTGGACGGCTCGGACAGGCCACCGCTGACGACGACGATACGGCGGGTCATCGGGCATCCGCCTCTTCCGGCACGAGATCGACGCGGGCCGGGATCACCTGACGGTGCGCCGAGTCGGCTCCCTGCGCGGCGAGCGTGCTGTGCGTGGGCGGGTCGGACGGCACGTGGGCGGGGCGGCGGCGTTCGAATTCCGCTCGCAGTACCGGCACGACCTCCCGGCCGAGGATCTCGATCTGCTCGAGCACGACGTCGAGCGGCAGGCCGGCGTGGTCCATGAGGAACAGCTGACGCTGATAGTCGCCGGCGTAGTCGGCGAAACCGAGCGTGCGTTCGACGACCTGCTCGGGTGTGCCGACGGTCAGCGGTGTCATCGTCGAGAAATCCTCGAGCGACGGGCCGTGGCCGTAGACGGGGGCGTTGTCGAAATAAGGACGGAAGATCCGTTTCGCCTCGGCCTCGGTCTCCGCCATGAACACCTGGCCGCCGAGCCCGACGACGGCCTGGTCTGCGGCACCGTGACCGTACTGCTCGAACCGCTGCCGGTAGAGAGCGATCATCTGCTGGATGTGTTCCTTGTTCCAGAAGATGTTGTTGTGGAAGAAGCCGTCGCCGTAGAAGGCGGCCTGTTCCGCGATCTCGGGCGAACGGATGGAACCGTGCCAGACGAAGGGCGGGGTGTCGTCGAGCGGCCACGGGGTGGAGGTGTAGCCGTGCAGCGGTGTGCGGAACTTGCCCTCCCAGTCGACGACGCGTTCGCGCCAGAGCCGTCGCAGCAGGTGGTAGTTCTCGATGGCGAGCGGGATGCCCTGCCGGATGTCCTTGCCGAACCAGGGGTAGACCGGTCCGGTGTTCCCGCGTCCCATCATGAGGTCGACGCGGCCGCCGGACAGGTGCTGGAGCATCGCGAAGTCCTCGGCGATCTTCACCGGGTCGTTGGTGGTGATGAGGGTGGTCGCGGTCGAGAGGATGAGCTTCTCGGTCCTCGCGGCGATCCAGCCGAGCATCGTCGTCGGCGAGGACGGGACGAAGGGGGGATTGTGGTGCTCGCCGGACGCGAAGACGTCCAGGCCCACCTCCTCGGCCTTCAGCGCGATCTTCGTCATCGCGACGATGCGCTCGTGTTCGGTGGGGACCCGGCCCGTCGTAGGGTCGCGCGTGACGTCGCCGATGGTGAAGATGCCGAACTGCACGGTCGAACCTCCGTCAAGTAGTTGAACTGTCAACTATCCTAACGGACGGGTCGCCCGGAACATTCCCGGGCGGGTCTCCGCCCGGGATCCGGACCCCCTAGGCCGACCAGCCGGTGCTCTCGGCCCACTCCCACGCGCGGTGATGCGCCCGGTCGAACCACGGCGCCTTGAGCGCTGCGTAGGTGGCCGCCGCCTCGGCAGGATCCGTCTTCTGCGACGCCTCGGCTGCGGCATCGGCCTTGAGGTCGGCGTACTCGCGCTTCGCGGTGTCGACCGCGGACAGCCAGTCGCGCAGTAGCAACGCGAACTGCTGGGCGGGCCAGCCGTCCACCCGGACCGCCACCCGCGCCGGACGGCCGGGATCGGCGCTGCCGTGCAACCGCATCTCCCACACCGCCGGGTCGGTCTCTCCCCCGGCCCCGTAGGACGGTTTCGGATCGTCGGTCACCACATGGTCGATGCGCGGGAAGCCCGCAGCAGCCAAGGCGGGTGCGAGCGCATCGGCTGCCGCGAGATCGCCGACGGTGATCTGCAGGTCGATGACGTCCACGGCGGCCAGACCGGGCACCGCGGTGGAGCCCACGTGGTCGATGCGCTTCGCCGCGCCCCCGGCTGCGAGGGCCAGTCGGGCGACGAGCCGCTGCGCCTGCCGATGCCATTCCTCGCGCGCGGGCACGAGGACCGGATCCGCCTCGACCACCACACCGGTGCGCAGATTCTTCTCGAACGGCACCAGGCGGTCGTTCCACAGCGTCCGGACCTGCTCGACCAGCACCTGCTGATCACCGGTGTTGTCGAGCCACACGTCGGCGACCTCGCGTCGCTGTTCCTCCGTCGCCTGCGCCGCGATCCGCGCGCGGGCGTCCGCCTCGGGCATGCCGCGCAGTTCGACGAGACGCCGGATCCGCTCCGCCTCGTCGGCGTGCACGACGGCGACGAGGTGGAAGGCCGGTGCCATCCCGCCCTCGACGAGCAGCGGGATGTCCTGCACGACCACCGCGTCGTCGGGCGCAGCGGCCACCAGCTCGGCGGTACGGCGCCCGACCCGGGGATGGGTGATGGCGTTGAGAACCGCGCGCGCGTCCTCGCTGGCGAACGCCTTCGCGGCGAGGGCAGGACGGTCGAGGGTGCCGTCGGGCTGCAGGATGTCCTCACCGAAGGCGTCCACGAGCTCGGCGAGACCTTCGGAGCCGGGAGCGACGATCTCCCGGGCGACGACATCGGAGTCGACGATCACCGCCCCGAGTTCGACGAGCTCCTTGGCGACGGTCGACTTGCCCGCGCCGATTCCTCCGGTCAACCCCATTCGCAGCACGTTGCCCAGTCTCGCATCACCGCGTCGCCGAGGCACGTTCGCGGTCCCTACGAGGCCTCACGCATCGTCAGCCCCGACAGCGCGACGACATACTCGCCCGCCTGTTCGTCGAAGTCGACGGTGTACACCGTCGGGTAGTAGCCGGTCCGCCGGTAGGACGACGGTTGTTTCACGATCTCCCGCAGGGACGGCTTCGTCGCCAGCCACTCCCGCGTCATCATCGGCTCGATGAAGATGAACTCCCCGTCCCATGATCCGTTGAGCAGCACCTCGGTGAACTCGAAGGAGCCGGGGATCACGCCGTCCGCGGCGTCCGTCCAGTGCATGCCCATGAACGGCACGGTGTTCTCGACGGGTGGACCGGGTGGTGGGATGTATCCCTCCGGAACGTACTTGGGTTCGGGGAGCCGCGCCGCGCGCGCCGCGAAGTCGGGTGCGGCCGGGTCCACCTCGTGGTCGGCGTCCGTCGTGTAGAAGTGCATGTCGAAATGGGGCGCGCCGTAGAGGATCTCCGGGTCGTGCCCGTTCGGGTTCCAGTCCAGCATCACGTGGTCGAAACCGGTGTCCGGAGCGCCCGCGGGAAGAGCCGGCATGAGCATCGTCGTGCCGGCGCCCGGACCCTCGGAAAGGCCGGTGAGCACGGACTCCGACATCCGGATACCGACCTCGCGCGGTCTCCCGTCGTGATCGACGACGACATAGGTGCGGGAGATACCCTCCCCCAGTTCGTTTTCCGGCCCGTAGAGGGTGGTGACACCGTGGTGGTGGCCTGCCGTCTCCGCACCCTCGGCGGTCGGGACGGATCCGTCGCCGCAACCCGCGAGGGTCAGAACGGCGCAGGTGGAGAGGGCGAGTGCGGCGATCGATCGAGAAGTGCGCATTGCCTGCCTTGTGTGAGTGGATGGGTTCGCGGTGGGAGGTCTCGGTCTCATCGGGGTCGGCGCACGACCTGCCCGACGCGCAGCACACCGTGGGTGTCGTGCTCGTCGGCGAGAGCGCCGAGCCAGTGCGCGGTGTCGTCGTCGTAGGTCCGTGCGATGCGGTCCGGATCCGAGGTGGCGGTGAAGTTGGGCAGCGACGTGCCCGTGGCCCACGGTGCCAGTGCCCGATCGATGACCTGGGTGTGCGCGACGACGGCGTCGGCCGAGGGTGGCGCGAGGACGCCGATGACGAAGAGGGAGAAGGCGGCGTCGCGGTGGCAGAAGGCGCTGCGATGCCGTGGTTCACGTGCCAGCGCTCCGCCGAGGAGCCGCATCTCGATGATGGTCTGCGGCGAGTGGGAACCAGGTCCCGCAACCGAGAGCAATGCGTCGATCGCGTCGTGCGTCAGTTCGCGTGTCAGCCCGCTGTGTTCGTGAACGGGCATCGGGTCGACCGGGTCGGCGTGCACTGCTCCCAGTGCCGTGTACGGCAGGATGCCGATGCCGTCGAGGATCGGGGTCGCGACCGTGCGCAGCGCGCCGAGAATCTCCTCGGACTCGGCTTCGCCGGCGACGCTCGCGAAACGGACGGCCACGGTGGCGCGACCGGCCAGCGGTTCCGGGACTCCCGGCAGCGGTGGCAGTTGAAGGAAGGCCAGCGAGGTCGAACTGTGCTCGGGCAGGCCGGCGCACAGGTCCAGCCAGGCGTGCGCCACCGCGGCCGCGTCGGCGCCGTCGAAATACAGCGCGCCACCGTAGAAGTGCGGCAGGGGCACGAGATCGGTCTCCACCGCGGTGACGATCCCGAGGGTCGCCTTGCCGCCGCGCAGGCCCCAGAACAGTTCGGCGTGCTGTTCGGGAGTCACCCGGAGCAGGTCTCCGTCACCGGTGACGAGATCGAAGGCCAGCACGTGGTCGGAGGAGAGTCCGTAGGTGCGGACCAGTGGGCCGATGCCCCCGCCGGTGAGGAAACCGGCCACGCCGACGTGGGGTGCCGATCCGGCGAGCGGGGCGAGACCGTGGGGTGCGGCGGCGTCGACGACCTGCTGCCACACCAGGCCGGCGCCGAGACGGGCGGTGCGGGTGCCGGGGTCGATCGAGCATTCGGTGAGGCGGCCGGTGTGCACGAGCAGCACATCGTCGCCGAGCGGCACGGCGCCGTGCCCGGTGCGCCGCACGGCCACCTTCAGGCCGTGTTCGCCCGCGAACCGGACGGTGGCGCTGACGTCGAGGGCGTTCTCGACCGCGATCACCGCGCGGGGACGGACCGGCACCGCCACGTTCCACGGGGTCGCGACGTCGTAGCCGGGTTCGCCCGGGAGGGAGATCGATCCGGTGACCGCGGTACGGAGAGCGTCGGTGGGGTCGGTGCCGACGATGGGCGTCCGCTGGTTCATGTGCACTTCCTTTCGTCGCACTGGATGGGGTGCGACGAAAGAGTGCCGGGACCGGCTTGGCGGCTTCTTGCGGTGACGCGGACCGCCGTCCAAGCGGCCGCCAAGAACCGGTCAGGTGGGGATCGAGCGGGCGTAGGCGGCGAGTCCGAGCATGCCGGTGCGGGCCGCTTCGTCGGCGATCGCGGCGATCTCCCGGCTGCGTTCGGGCGAGTCCGGCCGCAGTTGGGCGCGCAGTAACCGGCACCGCAGCAGCGTCGGTGGGCTCGATGTGCGGGTCGCGAGGTCCTCGGCCCGATCCAGCAGAGCCGCGGCTGCATCGGTGCGCCCGAGCAGTGCCTGCAGGCGTGCGCACACCTCCGCCACCGAACCGATCACCCCGACCTGTCCCACCGTCGCGATGCGGTCGGTGAACGGATCGAGGAGCTCGAGGAACATCTCGGCGTAGTCGACGAGGGCGAGGTCGGCGACGACGCGCGCGATGAGTGTGCGGTGCCCGAGCGTCGTCCAGGTGAAGGGTGCGCCTTTTGCCGCCCATTGTTCGATGTCGCGGATCACCGTCGCGGTGTCCCGACGGGCGCCGGCGATCGCGATGCTCCAGGAATCCGGTTCCACGGTGCCGGGATCCGCGTCGGCGAGGGTGCCGTACTCCCATTCGAGGGTGTTGGTGGCGAGGTCGGAGCTGCCCGCCGTGTACAGCTCGGTCTGCAGGTGGAACTGAGTGGCGGTGTCGTAGTGGCGCCGGGTCTCGGCGAAGTCGCCGTGCCACGCCGCGAGGGTCGCCTCCATCCATCGGAGCTGTACGCGCAGCACGGGCAGACGCAGCAGGTCGCAACCGGCGATGCCCAGGCGGACGTGGGACGTCGCGGCGTCGACGTCGCCGAGGTTCATCAGTGTCATGCTCGCAACGGCGTGGGCGATCACCTCGTCGAACCGGGCCTGCTGGTGCGGCAGTGCGAGGAGTTCGTCGGTGAGCCGGGCGGATTCGCGGCTGTGTGTCGCGACCCCCGAGTAGAGGAGGATCCGGCCCAGCAACGCGTCGGCGACGACGTCCGGGTCGGCGAGCCCACGCGCGATCTCCAGCGCGGTGCGGCTCATCCCGTCGGGGACGGACGAATCGGGGTGATAGCAACTGCCCACGGCGAGCGCCGCGAGTACCCGCGCGTGCGCCGCGCGGTCGGCCGCGACGAACGGTTCGAGTGCGGCGAGGCGGTCGAGGACCGGTCCCGGATCCTTGCCGTAGGACACCCACGGCCATGCACCGGCTGCGCGCAGCAGCGCTGCGGCCAGGCGTCCGGCCGTCGACGTGCGGCCGTCCCGGACCGCGTCGAGCAGGCCCGCGTCGACGACGTCGAGTACGGTCTGGCCGCGCCCCGCCCGGGCGAGTGCCTCGACACGCGCGACGAGCAGATCGTCGCGATCGCCCGGGGATCGTTCCGCGGCGGGCAGCAGGTCGAAGGCCCGGACGGCGTCGTCCCACCAGCGTGCCGCCTCCTCCGAGTTCCATCTCTCGGTGGCCTCGCGGGCGGCGGTGACGCAGGCGTCGAGCACGACGCGAGCGTCGACGAGCGGCAGTGCCGCCATGAGATGCCGGGCTCGTCTGCCGGCACGATCCGGGTCGGAGGAGTCCGCCAGGACCTCCGCGACGCGTGCGTGCATGCGTTGGCGGCGGAGGGCGGGAATCGCCGCGAGGACCTCGTCGCGGAGCAATCCGTGGGCGAAGGCGTACCCCCGCAGTCCCGGATCGGCGACGATGATGCGCTCGTCGGCGGCGTCGTCGAGGTAGTCGGCGAGGGTGTCGGGATCGAGGCGCGTCGCACCGGCGAGGATGTCCATCTCGATGGTGTCGCCGACGACCGCGGCCACCCGGAGCACCTGCAGCACGGCCGGTTCCACCGCGGCGAGCCGCCGCGCGAGGACCGACCGGACCGCCATGGGGATCCCACCGTCGAGGCGTTCGTCCCGGGGAAGTCGCGCGTATTCGGACACGAACAGCGGGTTGCCGCCGGTGCGTTCGGCGAGCAGGCGCGCCTCGTCGGCACCGAGCGGCGCGCCGCTCACATGCCCGGCCAGGGCGGCGACCTCGGGTTCGGCGAGCGCCGGGACGTCGATGTGCCGGTTACCTTCGCCGTGCAGCACGGCGTCCACGAACCGCTGGACGCCGGGGGTCGTCTCCGAGTCGCGGAGTGTGCACACGAACCAGACACCCCGTTTATGCAGAGCTCCCACGAGGTACAGGAGGCAACGCAGAGAGGTCGGGTCGGCCCACTGGATGTCGTCGAGCACGACGGTGAGGACGGGAGTCTGCGTCGCGGCCGTTTCGACGACGCCCAGAACCCGTTCGTAGACCGCGAAGCGGGCTTCGTCGGACTCCACTCCGGTAGGTGGGATCAGGGTGGTGTCGGCGTCGGCGCCGAGTTCGCGCAGGATGCGCCGGATCGGCCACCAGGCGGGTGCTCCGTCGTCCTCGAGACATCGCGCCCACACGGTGTTCCCACCGATCGCGGCGGTCCGGGCGTCGCATTCCTCGGCGAGGCGGGTCTTGCCGATACCGGCGGGCCCGGTGAGGACGACCCAGCGGGTGGCGCCGGAGCGGACCTCGTCGAGCATGCGGTCGAGGACGCCGGTCTCGGAGGTGCGTCCGACGAAGATGCGCCCGGGGCCCGGCGCCGGGGTGGGTGCGGGAACGGTGGGCGCGGCCGGTGTCGGAACCTCCTCCGCGCCCGTCCATCCCGGGGTTCGGGGCCACGCGGCGAGTCCCGGTTCGTGCCGGAGGATCGCGCCTTGCAGGTCGGTGAGTTCGGTGCCGGGCCGCAACCCCAGCTCGGCGTCCAGCCTCGTCTCGTGGACGCGGAACTGTTCGAGTGCTTCCGACGAACGCCCCGCTCGGTGCAGGGCGAGCATGCGCAGCCAGCAGGTGCGGTCGCGGAACGGGAACTCGCTGCACAGTTCGGTGGCGTCGACGAGAGCGGGCGCGAGGCGACCGAGGGCGAGCAGTGCGGTGATCCGGGTCTCGCGGCATTCGGTGCGCACCTCGTCGAAGGATGCCGCCGCGACCTCCACCCAGTGTTCGTCGCGCAGGTCCTCGAGGAGGTGCCCCCGCACGGAGTCGAGGGCACGGTCGGCGGTGTCGAGTGCGAACTCCCATTCCCCGTTCTCGGCATGCCGACGGGCGGTCTCGGCGTCGTCGAGGAAGCGGGCCAGGTCGACCGACTCGGCCGGGATGTCGAGGACGTAGCCGGGCGGCTGGCGCACGATCGGGGAGGCCGCACCGCTCTCCCCTCTCAGTACCCTGCGCAGATTGGAGATGTACGCCTGGATGCTCGCCATCGCACTGGCAGGCGCCTCGTCCTGCCACAGGGCGTCGATCAGCCGGTCGGTGGAGACCACCCGCCGCCGGTTGAGCAGCAGGACGGCGAGGACCGCTCGCTGCTTGCGCGGACCGAGATCGACCTGCGACTCCGACGGGGGCACCGCCGGATCGGCCGTCGACGCGACCCGGACCACCTCCAGCGGTCCGAGCAGTCGGTACATCATGTGGTGAGCCCCCTCGACCCGGCCGAACTACGCGATCGTTGCAGTGTAAGGACAGTTTTCGCCGGGTGCGCGGCGACTTCTCATCCCGTCACGGCCGGGAATTCGACCGTGTCGCTCTCGGCGTCCCCGAACACCGGTGCGGTCTGCGGCCGGGGACGCAGGCAGACCGCACACACCACGGTTCCGAGAGCCGCAACGAACGCCGCCGCCACGAGCGCCCCCTGCAGGCCCGACACGAAGTCCTGCGGTGATCCGCCGGGCAACAGCGACTCGGCCGGCAGGAACACCCCGAGCACCGCGACGCCCACGGCGATGCCGGTCTGACGGAACGCATCGTTGATACCGGCCGCGAGACCGGAATGCGCCGCGGTGCTCTCTCCGAGGACGATCCCGCTCATCACCGGGTTGAACACGCCGGCAGCCGCGCAGGCCACGACGAGCCCCGGCAGCAGTACGTACTTCGAACTGTCCGCCTCGGCGACCGTCATCATGAGCAACCCGACGGCGACGAGCGCCAGTGAGCACGACAGCGATACCCGGGTGGGGACGACACGATCGAGTTTCGCCGTCGCACCGGCGACGACGAACATGGCGACGGTCGCGGGCAGGTACACCAGCCCGGCCTGCACCGGCGACAGCAGCAGGACGTTCTGCAGGTACAACGTGGTGTAGACGAATACCGCGAACAGCGACGCCGAGATGGCGAAGGCCGCGACCTGTGCTCCGGCGAAGGCCCGGTTGGCGAGCAGGTGCGGGGGCAGCATCGGGTCGGCGGTGCGCATCTCGTGCGCGACGAAGGCGACGAGGGCACCGACAGCGAGCACGAAGGCGATGACGGGCTGCGCATCGGACCACCCGATCTCGTGGCCACGCAGCACGGCGAACACGAACGCCGCCAGCCCAGCCGCGGCCAGGAGCTGCCCTGGCACGTCGGCGGCGCGCGGGCGGGGATCTCGCGATTCGGGCACCCAGCGCAGTGTCAGGAGCAGGGTCACGAGACCGATCGGCACGTTGACGAAGAAGATCGCGCGCCAGTCCAGCAGTTCGGTGAGCAGACCTCCGACGAGCGGACCGACCGCGAAGGCGCCGCCGATGGTCGCGCCGTAGGCGGCCAGGGCCGACGCCCGCGCCGGCCCTCGGTCGAAGACGTCGGCGAGGAGGGCGAGCGAGCAGGCGAACAGGACCGCCCCACCGATGCCCTGCACCGCCCGGGCGAGATCGAGGAACCAGATCGTCGGTGCGAGGGCGCACAGGAGCGAGGCGCCCGTGAACCAGACGAGGCCGACGACGAACGCCCGGCGCCGGCCGCGGCGATCGGCCCACGACCCGGCGCCGAGGACGGCTGTGGCCAGGGCGAGGGTGTAGGCGTCGATCACCCACTGCAGTGAACTGACGCCCGCGTCGAGGTCGACGGCGATCGACGGCAGTGCAGTGTTGACGACGGCGATGTCGAGCATGAGCATCGCCGTCGTCACGCACACCACCAGTAGCGTGATCCGTTTCGTCGCGGTACTTCTCGCGGGGATCGGTGTGGTCATGGAAGATCCTTCCGTGTCGAGGTGTGTGGACCTCGGCCACGGTGCGCCGCGTCGCTTGGGACGAACCGGGTGTACTTCTTGGACGGCCGAGAGAGCCGTCGACGTCTCCCCTCGGAGGGCTCCGGGGATCACACACCGATCACGGCGGGGTCACGGGGCGGTCGCAACGCCGCTCGGAAACCGGACACACCCCCTTCTACCTGGGGTAAATGCGGAGAATTCGACCGACTGTCCGATATCGTCGTTGCGAAGCATCCGTCCCGGCTCGTCCGGAGCATTCGAGAAGGCAGGCCATGCGATCCTCCACCTCAACCACAGGTCGGCATCGCCTCGGCATGGAAAACGGTGTTCACTGCATCCTCATCCCCGAGGTCGCTGCCGCCCTCGCCGAGCACCGGCGGAACTGGTTCACCGCGCTGCTGACGAACGCGCGCCACAGCCACGCCGCGATGCGCAAGCGGGCCACGGCCCTGCCCGCGCAGTGGGCCACTCCCGCCGTGGGATGAGCTCGCCGTGAGTTGAACACCTGCCATCGACGACACACGAAGACCGGCCCCCTCCGATTCGGAGGGGGCCGGTCCCGTCGTGGCCCGGGAGCCACTGTGCCGCAGCAACGATGACCCCGGGAACGCGGACGACCCCGCACCGAATGGTGCGGGGTCGTCCGTCGAAGCGCTGTATCAGGCGTTACCCGACAGCTTCTCGCGCAGAGCGGCGAGCTGGGCGTCGCTCGCGAGCGATCCACCGGTGGTCTCCGGAGCCGCCTCGGCACCCGACTCGGAGGAGTAGTTGCTACCGGACACGCCGGCTGCAGCCTCGGCAGCCTCGTCGGCAGCCATCTTCTCGATCTGAGCGGTGTGCATCTTGTGGCGACGCTCGGCCTCCGCGTAGCGGGACTCCCACTCCTCACGCTGCTTCTCGTAGCCCTCGAGCCATTCGTTGGTCTCGGGATCGAAGCCCTCGGGGAAGATGTAGTTGCCCTGCTCGTCGTAGCTGTCGGCCATGCCGTACTTCGACGGGTCGAACTCGGCCGTGTAGTCCTCGTTCGCCTGCTTCAGCGACAGCGAGATACGACGACGCTCGAGGTCGATGTCGATGACCTTGACCATCGCGTCGTCGCCGACGGCAACGACCTGGTCCGGGACCTCGACGTGGCGCTCGGCCAGCTCGGAGATGTGGACGAGGCCCTCGATGCCCTCCTCGACGCGGACGAACGCGCCGAACGGAACGAGCTTGGTGACCTTGCCCGGCACGATCTGACCGATCGCGTGGGTGCGGGCGAACTGACGCCACGGATCTTCCTGCGTCGCCTTGAGCGACAGGGAGACACGCTCGCGGTCGAGATCGACGTCGAGAACCTCGACGGTGACCTCGGTGCCGACCTCGACGACCTCGGACGGGTGATCGATGTGCTTCCAGGACAGCTCGGAGACGTGCACGAGGCCGTCGACACCGCCGAGATCGACGAAGGCGCCGAAGTTGACGATGGAGGACACGACGCCCTTGCGGACCTGGCCCTTCTGGAGCTGGTGCAGGAACTCGCTGCGGACCTCGGACTGGGTCTGCTCGAGCCATGCGCGGCGCGACAGGACCACGTTATTGCGGTTCTTGTCGAGCTCGATGATCTTGGCCTCGATCTCCTTGCCGACGTAAGGCTGGAGGTCGCGGACGCGACGCATCTCGACGAGCGACGCGGGCAGGAAGCCACGCAGGCCGATGTCGAGGATCAGGCCGCCCTTGACGACCTCGATGACGGTGCCCTTGACGGCCTCGTCCTTCTCCTTGAGCTCCTCGATCGTGCCCCAGGCGCGCTCGTACTGAGCACGCTTCTTGGACAGGATCAGACGGCCTTCCTTGTCCTCCTTGGTGAGAACAAGAGCCTCGACCTCATCGCCCACCGACACGACCTCGTTGGGGTCGACATCGTGCTTGATGGAGAGCTCGCGGGACGGGATGACGCCTTCGGTCTTGTAACCGATGTCGAGCAGCACCTCGTCGCGATCGACCTTGACGATGGTGCCCTCGACGATGTCGCCATCGTTGAAGTACTTGATCGTGGCGTCGATGGCGGCGAGGAAATCCTCGGCGGAGCCGATGTCGTTGACGGCTACCTGCGGCGAGGTGACGGTGGTGGAGGCCATGTGTTGAGTTGCTCCGGACGGGTTGATAGTCGGTTGGTCAAATTCGGTCGGGCACGTGAAACACCCACTGCGATACGGCGATGTGCGAGTCACGGCGAGTTCCTCGCTCGGCCCTGGAGCCGAACTGCGGACACTCGCGATCACCAGGCTACGCGCTTCGAGGGGACCCGGGCAAACCGATATCGGGGCCACTCCCCCGCACCCGATAGGCTCACACCCATGCCGGGCTCCGCGAACACTCCTTTTCCAGACCTTTCGGGCGCCCCGGAGGGAACCGACGACGAGGCCGCGCGGCACGCGGACGCCGAGACGATCCTCGGCGAGACCCGACCCACCCGGACCCGCCTCGGCTCCCTCGAGAGCGAACGCGCGAACCGGGTCTGGTGGGACGCCGACACCGACGACTACCACCGCACGCACGGCGAGTTCCTCGGCGTGGACTCGGCCGCCGGGGAGTTCGTGTGGTGCCCGGAGGGCCTGCACGAGGGCGATGTGCAGTTGCTCGGCCCGGTTGCCGGACGCGACGTCCTCGAACTCGGGTGCGGTTCGGCACCGTGCGCCCGCTGGCTCACCGGGCAGGGGGCCCGGGCGGTCGGGCTGGACATCTCCATGGGGATGCTGCAGCGCGGACGCGCTGCGATGACCGGTTCCGGCCCGACGGTTCCGCTCGTACAGGCCGGCGCCGAGAACCTGCCGTTCGCCGACGGAAGCTTCGACATCGTGTGCTCGGCGTTCGGCGCGGTGCCCTTCGTCGCCGATTCCGCCCGGGTGATGCGCGAAGTGGCGCGGGTGCTGCGACCCGGCGGGCGATGGGTGTTCTCCGTGAACCACCCGATGCGGTGGATCTTCCCCGACGATCCGGGCGAACAGGGCCTGGTCGCGATGTTCCCGTATTTCGACCGGACCCCCTACGTCGAGGTGGACGCGACGGGCCGGGCGACCTACGCCGAGCACCACCGCACCGTGGGCGATCGGGTGCGCGAACTCGTCGCCGCCGGCCTCGAGGTCTACGACATCGTCGAACCCGAGTGGCCCGAGCATCTCGACCGCGAGTGGGGGCAGTGGAGCCCGCTGCGCGGTTCGATCTTCCCGGGCACCGCCATCTTCTGCAGCCGCAAACCCGCCTGATCCCGACTCACAGCAGCCGGGACAGGAACTCCCGGGTCCGGCTCTCCTTCGGGTCGGCCAGCACCTGGCGGGGATCACCGGCCTCGACGACCACGCCGCCGTCCATGAACACGAGCTGATCGGCGACCTCCCGCGCGAAGCCCATCTCGTGCGTGACGACGACCATCGTCATGCCGCCGTCGGCGAGATCGCGCATCACCGCGAGCACCTCGCCGACGAGTTCGGGGTCGAGGGCCGAGGTGGGCTCGTCGAACAGCATGAGCTTGGGATCCATGGCGAGCGCGCGGGCGATCGCGACGCGCTGCTGCTGGCCGCCCGAGAGCTGCGCGGGATAGGCGTCGACCTTGTCGGCCAGCCCGACCCGCGCGAGCAGGTCCCGGGCCTTCTCGACCGCCTCGTCACGCTTGAGCTTCTTCACGAGGATCGGCGCCTCGATGACGTTCTCGAGCACGGTGCGGTGCGGGAACAGGTTGAAGTGCTGGAACACCATGCCGATGTCGCGGCGCTGTTTCGCGGCGGCCCGCGGGTGCAGTTCGTACAGTTTCGAACCCCGTTCGGCGTAGCCGACGAGATCGCCGTCGACGTACAGGCGACCGGCGTCGACGCGTTCGAGGTGGTTGATGCACCGCAGGAAGGTCGACTTGCCGGATCCGGACGGACCGATCAGGCAGGTCACCTGGCCGCGCCCCACCTCGAGCGAGATGCCCTTGAGCACCTTGACGGCGCCGAAACTCTTGCAGACCCGGTCGGCCCGCACCATCGGCGTCTCGACGGACGTCATATGTGTTCCTCCCCCGGTGCGCCGGGCTTCGGCGTCGGCTTGCCAGCCCCGGTGACCGGTACGTTCTGTGCGTCGGCGAGTGCCTGCAACTGACGGGCCGTGAGCTGCCGGCTCAGGCCCTTCGAGTAGTGCCGCTCGAGGTAGTACTGGCCGATCATGAGCAGGCTGGTGATCGCCAGGTACCAGGTCGCGGCGACGAGCAGCAGCGGGATCGGCTGGAAGTTCGCACCCGAGATGTCGCGGGCACGGCCGTACAGCTCGAGGCTGTAGGGCACGGCGGCGACCAGCGAGGTGGTCTTGAGCATGCTGATCAGCTCGTTGCCGGTCGGCGGGATGATGACCCGCATCGCCTGCGGCAGGACGGTGCGGCGGATGGTCTGCGACCACGACATGCCGAGCGCCGTGGACGCCTCCAGCTGCCCCTCGGGCACGGAGGTGATGCCGGCGCGCACGATCTCCGCCATGTAGGCCGCCTCGTTGAGTGCCAGGCCGATGACGGCGAACAGGAACGCCGCGTTCAGGCCCTGCACGTCGATGTGGACGAACTGGTGGACGAACGGGATCCCGAGGTCGATCTGTTTGTAGATCGACGGGAACAGTCCCCACAGCACGAGCTGGACGTACACCGGGGTACCGCGGAAGACCCACAGGTACAGCCACGCGACGGAACGCAGCACGGGATTCGGGGACAGTCGCATCACCGCGAGCACCACGCCGAGGACGACGGCGATGGCCATGGCGAGCACCGTCAGCTGCACGGTCTTCCATGCGGCTGCGGTGATGCGGGCGTCGAACAGGTACTGGGCGTAGATGTCCCAGCGGTAGGCCTCGTTGGTGGCCGCTCCCCAGGCGAACAGCCCGAGTGCGATCAGGACGATCGCGCCGGAGATCCATCGTCCGGGATGTCGCAGGGGTACTGCGCGTATCGGCTCCGGTTCGTCCGGTCGCGGTTCCGCGGATCTCGCGGACGTGGACTCGCTCATGGTTCCCTTTCTCAGCTCGTCGCGCCGTTGATCTGCGACGTGGTGATCGCGCCGTCCTCCATGCCCCAGCGCGCGGTGATCTCGTCGTACGCACCGGAGTCGATGAGGTACTGCACTGCCTGCTGCAGTACGGGACCGAACGGCGACCCCTTCGCGACGACGAATCCGTAGGGCGCGGCGTCGAAGACCTCACCGGCCGGTTCGAGTCGTTCCTCGCTGCGGGCGATGACGTACGCCGTGACCGGCGAGTCGGCGGACAGTGCGTCCACCCGGCCGAGGATGAGGGCATTGGCAGCCTCGTCCTGGCTGTCGTACTTGACCTTGTCGATGGGCGGCAGCCCGCGGGCGACGCATTCCTCGCTCTTCGCGGGGACCTCCTCGAGGTCCTCGATGGTGGTGGTCTGTACCGCCACCCGCAGTCCGCACGCGTTGTCGGGGTCGACGGATTCGCCGGTGCGCTGCGCCCACTGCACCCCGGCGCTGTAGTAGGTGACGAAGTCGACCGATTCCTCGCGTTCCTTCGTGTCGGTGAACGACGACGAGCCCATCTCGAAGGTGCCTGCCTGGACGGCCGGGATGATCCGGTCGAAGTCGGCTTCGTTGAGCACCGCCTCGAGTCCGAGGACGTCGCCGAGGGCCTGGACGAGTTCGACGCCGAAGCCGACGATGGTGCCGTCGTCGTCCTTGAACTCGTTGGGGGCGTACGGGACGTTCACCCCGACCTCGAGGGTGCCGCCGTCGGCGATGTCGGGCGGCAACCGGTTCGCGATGGCGTCGACCTTCTCGACGGTGACGCGGTCGCCGGGCGGCACGGTCGATTCGCTGTTCACCACGCACCCGGTCGCGAGGGCGAGCACCGCCGCTCCCGCCGCCAGCCTGCTCAGGGTCCGGACACGACGACGCCCCCACGAGGTCGCGCGGCGGGTGTGCACTGCTCGATTCACAGTCGCACAGTATCCAACCCGGGAGGGGTCCGAATGCAAACCCGAAGCTCAGGCTTCGAGGCGGGCGATGACGGCGGCGGTGAACTCGTCCGTCGACGCGGTGCCACCGAGGTCGGCGGTCGCGACACCCGCCGCGACGGTCGCGCGCACTGCGTCCTCGATGGCGCGGGCGGCCGCGGAGAATTCGA
This sequence comes from Rhodococcus sp. PD04, assembly GCF_035918275.1. NCBI lineage: Bacteria > Bacillati > Actinomycetota > Actinomycetes > Mycobacteriales > Nocardiaceae > Rhodococcus > Rhodococcus sp. PD04. The sequence goes on from NZ_CP142143.1 coordinate 2,976,090, forward strand.
TGTCCGCGCGTGCACCGACACGGTCGAGAAGCATGGCGGCGGAGAGGATCAGCGCGATCGGGTTGGCGCGGCCCTGCCCGGCGATGTCGGGTGCGGCGCCGTGCGCGGCCTGGGCCATGGCCTTGGTGCGCGACGCGTTGATAGACGCCGCGGTGCCGAGCGAGCCGGACAGTTCGGCGGCGAGGTCGGACAGGATGTCGCCGAACATGTTCTCCGTCACGATCACGTCGAAGTCGGCGCCGCGGCGGACGAGCAGCGCGGCCATCGCGTCGACGTGCTGGTCGTCGACGGTGACGCTCGGGTAGAGACGACCCACTTCCTGACACACGTCCCGGAACAGGCCGGTCGTGCGGGCGAGCACGTTGGCCTTGTGCACGATGGTCACGCGCTTGCGGCGACGCGACGCGAGGTCGAAGGCGGTGTGCGCGATGCGTTCACAGGCGGCGCGGGTGATCACTCCGACCGCGAGGGCGATGTCGGGTGTGGGCATGAACTCGCCGCTGCCGACGGCCATGTTCCGGTCGGCGTAGAAACCCTCGGTGTTCTCCCGGACGACGACGAGATCCATCTTCGGTGACACCGACGCCGCTCCCGGCAGTGCGCACGCCGGCCGGATGTTCGCGTACAGGTCGAAGTGCTTGCGGATCCGGCCGCCCGGAGTGAGCTGACCCCGGAACTCGGGTGGGTACGAGGCGCTGTCGTGCGGGCCGAGGATCCACGCGTCGAGCTCCGTGAGGGTGTCGAGGGTGACCTGCGGCAGCGGGTTACCGTGCGTCTCGATCGCGGAGGCACCGACGGGCAGCGGCACCCAGTCGACTGCGACCCCGGCTGCCGCGACGGCGGTATCGACGATCCTGCGGGTCGCCGGCACGATCTCGGGACCGATGCCGTCCCCCTCGAGAAGTCCGATGCAATGAGTCTGAAGCGTTGCGGTGTCGTCGGTCACCCGGTCATCATTGCCTACCGTGGTCCAGTCGGTGGAACTCCTCCTCGACGCCCCGCTCGACACGGCGGTGCGCGACGAGTGGACCAGGCTGCTCGACGCCGGTCTGCACAGTCAGGGACGCGTCCTTTCCGAATCCAACCGCCCGCACGTGACGATGTTCGTTGCGCATGCCGTGCCGGACGAGCTCGAGGACGCGCTGCGAGCCGCCATCACGGTCCGGCGGATCACCCTCCGGCTCGGTGGCGTGGTGATCTTCGGTGGCCGGTACGCGACGCTCGCCCGCACGGTCGTGCCGTCGATCGAACTGCTCGAACTCCAGGCACGGGTGTTCGAGGTACTCGCGGAGTGCCCCGGGATCCCCGCGCACATCCGGCCGGGCGAGTGGACGCCCCACGTCACCCTCGCGCGGCGGGTGCCGGCCGCGCGCATCGGTGCGGCAGTTCTGGCGGCGCAGACGCCGGAACGGCAGCTGACCGGGTCGAGCGCAGGAGTGCGGCGCTGGGACGGCGAGGCCAAGCGGGAGTGGCTGCTCACCTGAGCAGAGGTCGGTGCGCGGTTCAGAAGCGGTAGTCGCCGAACTGAGTCACTTCCATGTGGGTGTCGGGCGTGCGTTCGGTGAGGGCCAGCACGTCGAGGAGGAGGAAGACCGCCAGAAGTACGAGGACCAGCAGGATCATGCCTCGAGCCTGCCGCGCCGAGGTCCCACCCGACAGTGGCAGAGTAGTCGGAAAACATCGATTTTCTGCCACCGCGGTGTCACACTGGGTTGCGTGTCCGGAACACCTGGAACCACCGGCCGGCTCGAGAAGGTGATCGTCCCCGTCCTCCCCTATGTCGAGACCTTCGAACTCGGCGTGGCGTGCGAGGTGTTCGGCTTCGACCGCTCCGACGACGGCCTGCCCACCTACGACTTCCACCTCGTCGCCGCGACCTCCGATCCGGTGCGCACCCGCTTCGGCTACACCATCGAAGTGCCTCACAGGCTCGATCTCCTCGACGACGCCGACCTGATCCTCCTGCCGGCGGTGAACAGCGACGGCATCGCGCTCGACGACGAGCGCCTCGAACCGTTGTTCGCGAAACTGCGGGCCGCCGTCGACCGCGGCGCGCGCGTGGCGAGCATGTGCACCGGGGCGTTCATCCTCGGCGCGGCCGGGTTGCTCGACGGGCGTCGCTGCACGACCCACTGGATGCACGCCGATCGTCTCGCCCGGACGTATCCGACGGCGCAGGTAGACCGGGACGTGCTCTACGTCGACGACCATCCGGTCCTCACCGCCGCGGGCACTGCGGCCGGCATCGACCTGTGCCTCCACATCGTCCGTTCCGCCCAGGGCGCCCAGGTCGCCAACATGATCGCCCGGCGCATGGTGGTGCCACCGCACCGCGACGGTGGGCAGGCCCAGTACGTCGCGATGCCGCTGCCCGAATGCAAGGACGAGTCGCTCGCGCCGTTGCTCGACTGGATGAGCGAGCACCTCGACCGGGAACTCCCGGTGGCCGCGCTGGCGCAGAAGGCGCACATGTCGGCGCGCACCTTCGCGCGGCGGTTCGTCGCCGAGGTCGGGGTCACGCCCGCGCGCTGGCTCCGCGACCAGCGGGTCCTGGCCGCGCAGCGCCTGCTCGAGGAAACGGACCTTCCGATCGACGTGGTGGCCGACCGCGTCGGTTTCGGCACCGCTGCCGTGCTCCGTCAGCATTTTCTGCGCCTGCGGCAGACCACTCCGCAGGCCTACCGCCGGACCTTCCGGCGGTCCGTCGAGCCCGTCGGCGTGGAACGCCGCAACGAGGTCGGCGTGGGACGCCGCAGTCGGGTCGGTGGGGAACACCACGAGCCGGTCGGCGTGTGACGCATCCCTCGATCGGCACCTCCCGACAGCACCCCCGGATCGGACACGTCACGTAGCGTGGCGGAAGGAACCCCGTCACGACGCGTGACGGCGGGAACGAACGGGAAGAAACAACGGCGGCCGGATGTTGGACCCGTCGACACGCCCGACCGAAAGGATTTCCGTGGCAACCAAGGCTCTCACCCAGCAGGACTTCGACGAGGTCGTCACGAGCAACGACATCGTGCTCGTGGACTTCTGGGCCGACTGGTGCGGCCCCTGCAAGCAGTTCGCCCCCACCTTCGAGGCATCGTCGGACAAGCATCCCGACGTCGTGCACGCGAAGGTCGACACCGAGGCCGAGCAGGCCATCGCGGCGGCGGCGAACATCCGCTCGATCCCCACGATCATGGCGTTCCGCGAAGGCATCCTCGTCTACAACCAGGCCGGTGCTCTTCCGCCCGCCGCGCTCGAGGATCTCGTCTCGCAGGTCAAGAACCTCGACATGGACGATGTGCGCAAGCAGATCGCGGAGGCTCGTGCCGAGCAGGGCTGACCCACTCGCGTCGACGGCGCCCGTCCCCGGTGATCCGGGGGCGGGCGCCGTCGTCCGTACGGTGTGGACCTGCGGCCGGTGTCCCTGCGACTCGGTGTCCGCGACTCAGTGCGCCGCGGCGTCCCAGCTGCGGCCGTAACCGACCGAGACCTCGAGCGGCACCGACAACTCGATGACGGAGTCCATCTTGTCGCGCACGAGCGCCTCGACCTGTTCGCGCTCGGCCTCGACCACTTCGAGCACGAGTTCGTCGTGCACCTGCAGCAGCATCCGCGACCGCAGTCCGGCCTCGCTCAGTGCCTTCTGCACGTCGATCATCGCGACCTTGATGATGTCGGCGGCCGTGCCCTGGATGGGGGCGTTGAGCGCGGCGCGCTCGGCGACCTCCCGGCGCTGCCGGTTGTCGCTGTTGAGGTCGGGCAGATACCGGCGGCGACCGTAGAGAGTGGAGGTGTAGCCGACCTTGCGGGCCTCCTCGACCACGTTGTAGAGGTAGTCGCGCACGCCGCCGAAGCGGGTGAAGTAGGCCTCCATCTGCTCGCGGGCCTCGTCGGTGGAGATCTTCAGCTGCTGGGCGAGCCCGTAGGCGCTCAATCCGTAGGCGAGGCCGTAGGACATCGCCTTGACGCGGCGACGCAACTCCGGGGTGACCTCCTCGAGCGGCAGCCCGAACGCCCGCGATGCCACGAAGGTGTGCAGGTCCTCGCCCGTGCGAAATGCCTCGATGAGCCCCTCGTCGGCCGACAGGTGCGCCATGATGCGCATCTCGATCTGGCTGTAGTCGGCGGTGAGCAGCACGTCGAATCCGTCGCCCACCACGAAACCGTCGCGGATCCGGCGACCGGCCTCGGTCCGCACCGGAATGTTCTGCAGGTTCGGCTCGGTCGACGAGAGCCGGCCCGTCGCCGCGACGGTCTGGTTGAAGGTGGTGTGGATGCGACCGTCGTCGGCGATGGACTTGATGAGTCCGTCGACGGTGGTCTTCATCTTGGTGTGCTCACGGTGCGCGAGCAGGTGTTCGAGGAAGGGATGGCCCGTCTTGTCGAACAGGTTCTGCAGGGCGTCGGCGTCGGTGGTGTAGCCGGTCTTGGTCTTCTTCGTCTTCGGCATCTCGAGCTCGTCGAACAGCACCACCTGCAGCTGTTTCGGCGAGCCGAGGTTGATCTGCTTGCCGATCACCTCGTAGGCGGCGTTCGCGGCGGCGGCGACCTGGGCCGCGAATTCGGACTGCAGGTCGTGCAGGTGCGTCGAGTCGACGGCGATGCCGGTGGCCTCGAGTTCTGCGAGGACCTCGAGCAGGGGCAGTTCCATCTCGGTGAGCAGGCGCACCGATTCGATGTCCCCGAGTTCGGTGTCGAGGGCCGCGGCGAGGTCGACGACGGCGCGCGCCGCGAGGATCTGGGACTCGGCCGCCTGCGCGTCGGCGGAGTCCTCGTCGTCGAGCAGCGAGAGTTGTTGCGCGCCGGCGTCTTCCACCCGCAGCTCACGCTTGAGGTAGCGCAGCGACAGGTCGTCGAGCTTGAACGAGCGCTGCCCGGGCCGCATCAGATAGGCGGCGAGCGCGGTGTCGCTGGTGATGCCGGCGAGCGTCCAGCCGCGTCCGCGCAGCGCGTGGATGGCGAACTTCGCCTCGTGCACGGCCTTCTCCACGGCGGGGTTCGCGAGCCATGCGGCGAGGGCGTTCTCGTCCTCGGGGGTGAGCGCCACGGTGCTCACGTAGGCGCCCTCACCGTCGGCTCCGGCGACGGCGATCGCGGTCGCGTCGCCGCCGTAGGGGGTGTCGGTGCCCACCACGGCGAGGCCGTGACGTCGACCCGCCGGGGCGTGTTCGGCGAGCCAGTCGCCGAGGGCACCCGGCTCGACGATCCCGCCGCGCACCTCGAAACCCTCCTCGGCCTCGGGCTCGGCCGAGGAGAGCGTCTCGAACAGCCGGTCGCGCAGCACCTTGAACTCGAGGTCGTCGAACAGGCGGTGGATGCGGTCGCGGTCCCACGGGGCGAGGGCGAGCTGTTCGGGGGTGTACGGCACGGCCACGTCGCGCACCATCTCGGTGAGCTGGCGGTTGAGCAGCACGTTGGACAGGTTCTCCCGGAGCGCGTCGCCGGTCTTGCCGCGCACCTCGTCGACGCGGTCGACGAGTCCGCTCAGGCTTCCGTATTCGCGGATCCACTTCGCGGCGGTCTTCTCGCCGACGCCGGGGATGCCGGGCAGGTTGTCGCTCGGGTCGCCGCGCAACGCCGCGAAGTCCGGATACTGCTGGGGAGTGAGTCCGTACTTCTCCTCCACCGCCTCGGGAGTGAACCGCGTCAGATCGGAGACGCCGCGCCGCGGATACAGCACCGTGATGTCGTTGTTCACGAGCTGGAGCGCGTCGCGGTCGCCCGTGACGACGAGCACCCGGAAGCCCTGGGCGTGCGCCTGTGTCGCGAGCGTGGCGATGATGTCGTCGGCCTCGTAGCCCTCGATCGCCATCACCGGGATCCCCATCGCGCCGAGGACGTCCTTGGTGAGGTCGATCTGCCCCTTGAAGTCGTCGGGTGCGGCGCTGCGCTGGGCCTTGTAGGCGGCGAACAGTTCGGCACGGAAGGTCTTGCGACTGACGTCGAATGCCGCCGCGACGTGCGTGGGCTGCTCGTCGCGCAGCAGGTTGATGAGCATGGAGGTGAACCCGTAGACCGCGTTCGTGGTCTGCCCGCTGTGGGTCTTGAAGTTCTCGGCGGGCAGCGCGTAGAACGCGCGGAACGCGAGGGAATGGCCGTCGAGGAGCAGCAGGGTCGGGCGGTCGTCGGTGGCCGCGGTGGACGTCGCGGAAGTGGATGCACGGGTCACGCGTGTCAGTCTAGGGACCGAGGACGACAGCGTCGGCCACACCGCCCGACCGGTGCCTCTCCGGCATGCGTGAACACTCGTTGTCCGAAGAAACGAGACCGAAACGTCCGGGTGATCCAATTTTTCCCGTGGACGTGCGATCCAGCCGCTAGAGTCCCCTGTCACGACACCGTAGTCCGGCGTCATCGCGGTTCGCGTCGACGCCCCGGGCGCAGTGCCGCGCTCGATGACAGCGCATCAACCGGGAGGACCTGCGTGGCCCCTACCTCGGGATGTCGGCAACGACCGACCTCGACCCTCCACCGATCGGTCCGCGCCGCACTCGTCACGCTCGCGAGTGTCCTGTTCGTCCTCGTGGGCGCCGGCCTCTCCTCCGCGCAGGATCCACCGGACCCACCCTCACCACCCGCTGACACGGCACCGGCCGCACCCGACGAGGAGTCCGCGGACGGGGTGATCGTCCGCGGAACGCTCAACAATGCCGGAGAACGACTCGACGGTGTCGTCGTCCGTGCGACCACCGAGAGCGGCGAGGTGGTCACCGAGACGGAGTCCGCCGACGGTGGGCGCTGGGAACTCACCGTTCCGCCGGGCACGTACGTCTTCGAGGTCGACACCGAGAGCCTGCCCGACGACGTCACCGTCCAGACCTCGGTGACCCGTGATGTCGCTCCGGGACGGGCGAACACGGTGATCTTCTCGTTCGGGGAGGCGCGTAGCGGTTCGACGGTAGCGTGGGGCGAGACGCTGGTGCGCACGATCGTCGACGGTCTGCGTTTCGGTCTGGTCATCGCGATCGCCGGAGTGGGCCTGAGTCTGATCTTCGGCACGACCGGCCTGACGAACTTCGCCCACGGTGAGCTGGTCACCCTCGGGGCGGTCGCGGCGTGGATCTTCAATGTCACCCTCGGTGTCCAGCTGATACCGGCCACGATCCTGGCGGTGATCGTCGGCGTCATCATCGGCCTGCTCAACAACGCACTCGTCTGGGCTCCGCTCCGGCGCCGCCACACGGGCCTGATCGCCCAGCTGGTGGTGTCGATCGGCCTCGCGATCTCGTTGCGCTATCTCATCCTGGCGTTCTACTCCGACCGCACCCAGCCGTTCGACGACTACCAGGCACAGCAGCAGCTCGTGTGGGGGCCGATCGCGATCACCCCGGTCAACCTCGCGTGCATCGTGCTCAGCCTGGTGGTGCTCGTCGGGGTCGCCCTGCTGCTGCAGCGCACCCGGATCGGCAAGGCGATGCGCGCGGTGGCCGACAACCGCGACCTCGCGGCATCGTCGGGGATCGACGTCGAACACGTCATCCGCTTCGTGTGGGGTCTCGGTGGTGGGCTCGCCGCGCTCGGCGGGGTGCTGTTCGGCCTGTCGGAACTCGGCGGGCGCGTGCAGTGGGAGATGGGTTTCAAGCTGCTCCTGCTGATGTTCGCCGGCATCATCCTCGGCGGCCTCGGCACCGCCTACGGCGCACTGGTCGGCTGCGTCGTGGTGGGACTGCTGGTCCAGTTGTCCACCCTCGTGATCAACCCGGACCTGAAGTACATCGGCGGTCTGCTCGTACTCATCGTCATCCTGGTCATCCGCCCCCAGGGCATCCTCGGCAGTCGGACAAGGATCGGATGACCCATGGATATCGTTTCGGTACTCCAGGTTTCCTTCGCCCAGCTCATCGGCCCGTCGGCGATCTTCTACGCGCTGCTCGCGATCGGCCTGAACCTGCACTACGGCTATGCAGGGCTGCTGAACTTCGGCCAGATCGGTTTCGCCCTCCTGGGCGGTTACGGCGTGGGCATCATGACCGTCACCTACGACCAGCCGTTGTGGGTGGGCATCCTCGTCGGCCTCGCACTGGCAGGTCTGCTCGCGCTCGTCCTCGGCATCCCCACCCTGCGGTTGCGGGCCGACTATCTCGCCATCGCGACGATCGCCGCGGCGGAGATCCTGCGGCTGATGTTCCGCTCGACCGCGTCCGACTCGGTGACCGGATCGACCCGCGGCCTGTGGGGTTTCGCCGACCCGTTCACGTCCCTGAGCCCGTTCGATTCGAGTCGCCAGTACAACCTGCTCGGTATGCGGTTCTACGGCGACGACCTGTGGGCGATGGTTGTCGGCTGGACCCTCGTGCTGTTGTTGTGCGGCCTGGTCTACCTCCTCTCCCACAGTCCGTGGGGGCGGGTCCTCGAGGCGGTGCGTGAGGACGAGGACGCTGCCCGCGCGCTCGGCAAGAACGTCTTCGCCTACAAGATGCAGGCCCTGGTACTCGGCGGCATGATCGGCGGTCTCGGCGGCATCTTCAACGCCCTGCAGACCAAGTCGATCAACCCCGACTTCTACTCGACCGCGCAGACCTTCTTCGCGTTCGGCGCATTGATCCTCGGGGGTGCGGGAACGGTCTTCGGACCGGTGCTCGGCGCCATGATGTTCTGGTTCCTGCTCACCCTCCCGGATGCCTTCCTGCGTCAGGCGATCGCCGGACCCGACCCACTGCTCCCGCTCACCGAACAGCAGGTCGGCGCGATGCGGTACGTGCTGCTCGGCATCCTCATCGCAGTGATGATGGTGTTCAGGCCACAAGGCATCCTGGGAAGCAAGCGGAAGGTGCAACTCGATGCCTGACACGACCCGACCCGACCCGACACCGCCGCGCACGGTCCTCGGCGCGGACGCACGCGCCGCGCTGTTCGCCGGCGTCGACCGCACCCCCGGCGCCGCCAAACCCGACCCGATCCTCGTCGTCGACGATCTGTGCCGCACGTTCGGCGGCCTCAAGGCCGTGGACGTGAGCCATCTCGAGATCCAGCGCTCGTGCATCACCGGCCTGATCGGCCCGAACGGCGCCGGCAAGACCACCCTGTTCAATCTCCTCACGGGCTTCGACCGCCCCGATACGGGCACCTGGGCGATGGACGGCGTCCCGCTCGGCCGGCTCCATCCCCATCAGGTGGCGCGACGCGGGATCGTCCGCACCTTCCAGCTCACCAAGGCGCTGTCGAAGCTGACGGTCCTCGACAACGTCCGCCTCGGCGCCCGGCACCAGACCGGCGAGCGCATGGTCGGCGCACTGCTGCCGTGGACGTGGCGCCACCAGGAACGCGAGATCACGGCGCGCGCATACGAACTGCTCGACCGTTTCGGTCTGGCCGCGAAGGCCGACGACTTCGCCGGTTCGTTGTCCGGCGGCCAACGCAAACTGCTCGAGATGGCTCGTGCGCTGATGACCGAGCCGACCGTCGTCATGCTCGACGAGCCGATGGCCGGCGTCAATCCGGCGCTCACGCAGAATCTGCTGGGACACATCAAGACCCTGCGCGACGACGGGACGACGGTGGTGTTCGTCGAGCACGACATGGACGTCATCCGCGACATCTCCGACTGGGTCGTGGTGATGGCGCAGGGTTCGGTGATCGCGGAGGCACCGCCGGACGCCCTGTCGTCCGATCCGGCCGTGGTCGACGCCTATCTCGGCAGTCACCACGACCAGGCACTCGAATTCGACGACGAGGGCAATCCCGTGGGCGCGACCGCCGAACTCGCCGACGCACTCGCGGACGCGGAAGCACAGACCCTCGAGGCCGGAGGCGACCTGTCCGATCCCGATGCGGCGTCGACCGACGCGACGGCCACGACCCTGGAGAAGCCGTGAGCGACAACATCACTCCTGCACCCACCGGGACGACGCCGGCGGAACGTGCCGCGACCCCGGAAGAACATGCGCGCCTGGCGACCGGAGCTCTCCTGCGCGCCGACGATCTCGTGGCCGGTTACTTCCCCGGGGTCGACATCCTGCGCGGTTGCAACTTCTACCTGCGCGACGGTGAGATCGTGGGCATCATCGGCCCGAACGGAGCCGGCAAGTCGACCCTGCTCAAGGCGTTGTTCGGCCTCATCCCCATCCGCAGCGGCATCGTCACGCTCCGCGGGGACGAGATCACCTCGGCGCCCGCACACATCCTGGTGCGCAAGGGGATCGGCTACGTGCCGCAGACGCAGAACGTGTTCCCCTCACTGACCATCGAGGAGAACCTCGAGATGGGGATCTATCTGCGTCCGAAGGACTTCGAGAAACAGTTCGAGCGGGTGGCGTCGTTGTTCCCGTTGCTGTCCGAGCGCCGGAAGGTCAAGGCGGGAGCGCTCTCCGGTGGTGAGCGGCAGATGGTCGCGATGGGCCGCGCGCTGATGATGGAGCCGTCGGTACTGCTCCTCGACGAGCCGTCGGCGGGACTGTCGCCGATGTTCCAGGACGAGGTCTTCATCCGCTGCAAGAAGATCAACGCGGCGGGGGTGTCGATCATCATGGTCGAGCAGAACGCGCGTCGCTGCCTGCAGATCTGCGATCGCGGATACGTTCTCGACCAGGGCCGCAACGCGTACACCGACACCGGCAGCAATCTCATGCACGACCCGAAGGTCGTCGAACTGTATCTCGGCACTCTCGCCGGCAGCCGGGAGAAGCGGAAGGGGTGACCGCCCACCGGCGATCACCCCTTCTCTTACGACCTGCGGGTCACTCCCCCACGATGATGTAATCCTCGGTGGTGAGGGTGTTGTCGGGACCGAACACGAGTCGGCCGTACGAGCCGACACCGGGCTCGCCCGCGTCCACGAAGGTGAGTTCGCCGGTGGCACCGTCGTAATCGATGTCCTCACCCGCGCGGAGAAGGTCGAGGCACTGCTGGTAGCTGGTGCACTTCTCCCCGTCGCGGGTCACCGAGTTGATGTTCGCGGCGATGTCCACCCCGGCGGTCGACCCTGCCTGTTCCGCGGCCAGCGCCGAGACGATCACGGCGTCGTAGGACTCACCGGCGTAGTTGAAGTCGATCAGACCCGGATCGACGCCGAGCAGTCGCTGCTGGAACTCCTCGCCGGTGTCGGTCAGCGGCGTGGTGCCCGCCATGCCGTCGAGCAGCCCCTCGGCGACGTTCTCACCCAGCGCGTTCCCCATGTTGCCGTCGACCCCGAAGACCGCCATGCCGTCGGACGGGCCGATGCCCACCTCGTGCATGCGGGTGATGATCTTCGCCGACTCCTCGAAGCCGATGAGCGCCACCGCATCCGGTGCGAAGTTGGCCACCTGGTCGACCTCCGCGTTGAACGACTGCGCGTTGGGGTCGTAGATGATCTTCTGGATCTGATCCTCCGGGATACCGGCGTCGACGAGATTGGTCACGGTGTTCTCGGCGAGACCGGTGCCGTACGGATCGTTCAGCGCCAGGATCGACACGCGCTGCGCCCCGTCCTCGGCGATCAGCTGCGCGAGCGCCTGCGCCTGCAGCACGTCGGTCGGGGCGGTGCGGAAGTACAACCCGCGGTCGGCGTAGCAGACGAACTGGTCGGAAGTGTTCGCCGGGGAGAACTGCACCACGCCGGCACTGACGATCTTGTCGATGACCTTGAGCGAGACCGACGACGAGGCGGCGCCGACGATCACCTGGGTGCCGTTGGCGAGATGCCGATCGACGGTGGTGTTCGCGGTGTCGGTCGTCGTGTCCCCGGAATCGCCCGGGAACAGTTCGACCGGCTGGTCGAGAACACCGCCCGCGGCGTTGATGTCGTCGACGGCGAGCCGGACGGCAGCGACCTCGGGCGGTCCGAGGAAGGCGAGACTGCCGGTCTCGGGGAGAATCGTGCCGATCTTCAGCGGTCCCGTGGCGGGAGTCGCCCCTGCTGTGGCCTGCTGTGGTTCGCAGTCGGTCTCGACGGTCGTCGCCGCCGCCGACCCCTCGTCACCGGCCGACGTACCGGATGCCGAATCGTCGCTGTCCGAACCACACCCGGCGAGGGCGAGCGTCGCAACACCGAGTACCGCTACGGCGCGGACCAGAGTCCGTCTTGCCATTCAACTCTCCTTCGAACGCCTGACACCGCATCCGGCGGATTCCGGATGTGGTCGAAACATAGCGGTCCGAAGCACCCTGCGAACCGGGCCGAAATCCTTGTGATACGACCGTTATCTGCGGGGCGGAGATTTGATGTGGCGGTAACGCGCCGGGGCACCGTGAGCACGCGAAACCGGTTCGCGCGCCTAGCCGGAGGTGTCGTCTCCGAGGGTTTCGAGAACGACCACCGCGACCTGCTTCATGGTGGTGCGGCGGTCCATCGCGGCACGCTGGATCCAGCGGAACGCCTCCGGTTCGGTCATGGCGTGCTTCTCCATGAGCAGCCCCTTGGCCCGGTCGACGAGCTTGCGGGTCTCGAAGCGCTCGTTGAGCCCCTGGACCTCACGCTCGAGCTCGCGCAGCTCGGAGAAGCGACTGACGGCCACCTCGATGGCGGGCACGAGATCACTCTTCGAGAACGGCTTGACGAGATAGGCCATGGCGCCTGCATCACGGGCGCGTTCGACGAGTTCGCGCTGACTGAAGGCTGTGAGAATAACCACAGGGGCGATGCGACGCTGTGCGATCTCCGAGGCGGCGTCGATGCCGTCGCGGCGCGGCATCTTGACGTCCATGATCACCAGGTCGGGCCGGAGCTCCTCGGCGAGTTCGACGGCACGCTGCCCGTCGCCGGCCTCACCGACCACCTCGTAGCCCTCCTCGCGCAGCATCTCGACGAGATCGAGCCTGATCAGGGCCTCGTCTTCCGCTACGACGACCCGACGCGGAGTTGGTGTGCTGTCGTGCGGCGCGGAGGTCATGGTCGGGCCTTCCCCTCGGTACTGGCGGTCCCCGGTGCAGGGTCGAACGTAAGAAGGGTACCGGTGCGCGCCCGCTTCGCCCGATCCTCTACAGTGGTGTCCGCAACGCCCCCGTATCCCAATTGGCAGAGGAAACGGATTCAAAACCCGTCCAGTGTGAGTTCGAGTCTCACCGGGGGCACCACTTTTCGGTTCGCGCCACACGGTCGGGGGAAGCGTTCCGCATCCCGTCGATTCCCGCTCCGTTGTCGTAATGTTCCGGCGTGAGTATCTGGGTTCCTGTCGTCGTTGCACTCGTCACCGCGGTGGTGTCGTGGGCGGCTGTACGTCTGTCGCGCGAGCTGTCCCGTCGAAACCTCCGGACCCGGATCGCAGCCGATCTGGCCATCTACAACGGACTCGGCGACGAGTTCCGGAAGCGCCCCCTGCGGGAGAGTGTCGACGCCCGGTTGTGGCAGCTCGCGGCCCAGTCGATGCCGTTGGCGCCGGGATCGCGTCCGAAGCCCCGGATCCGTCGGATCCTGGCCCTGGTCGCCGTGGTGCTCGTCGCCGTCGGAGCGCTCGTGTTCCTGGAACTCGTCTCGGGCATCCGGGAGAACGACTCGGCCCGGGTGGTGCTCGCGCTGCTGAGCGGTGTCGTGGTCGGATTCTCGATTCCCGGTCTGTCCGCCGATCCGGCGGAGTTGCAGGAGCGGCAGCTCATCCGGGCGTTGCGGGAGCGGCGGGCCATGGAACAGTTGCAGAACGGGCAGAGCTCGGCCGCCGGTACTCCCCCCGACCTGGCGGAGACCGCGTAGCTACGATTCTCCGGGTGACCGGTTACGACGAGTTCGACATGTTCGGGGGCCTCGACCCCGCTTCCCTGCCACTGCGCCAGCAGCAGATCCTGGCCGCGATCCGCGACTGGATCGTCGCGCAGGGCTCGTCGCCGAGCACCCGGCAGATCGCCGAATCGGTGGGTCTGCGGTCGACGTCGACGGTCTCGAAGCATCTGAAGAGCCTCGAGGACAAGGGATTCCTCCGCCGCGGGACCGCTGTGGCCCGACAGCTCGACGTACGCCCCTTCCTCGGTGCGACCGGCGGTGAACGCGCCTCCGACGACACCGTGACCGTGCCCGTCGTCGGCGACATCGCCGCAGGCACACCGATTCTCGCCGAGGAACACACCGACGACATGCTCACGCTCCCCCGCGATCTGGTCGGCTCCGGCACCGTCTTCGCGCTGCGCGTGCGCGGCGACTCGATGGTCGACGCGGCGATCTGCGACGGCGACACCGTGGTGGTGCGGCGGCAGCACGAGGCCCACTCCGGTCAGATCGTCGCGGCGATGATCGACGGCGAGGCGACGGTCAAGGTGTACCGGCGCCGCGGCGGCCATGTCCACCTCGAACCGCGGAACTCCGCCTATCCCGTCCTCGACGGCGACGAGGCGGTGGTGCTCGGCACCGTCGTGTCGGTCATGCGCCGCATCTGACCTCGGGTCGGGATCAGCCGCAGATCGGATCGGTGACGACCGGCGGCAGCCCGTCGAGGAGGTCCTGCGCGGGCGGCCCGAGGAGCGGATCGCCGGCGAACCGGCCCAGCGGCGGGCAATCCTGCAGAAAAGGACCGGTCTCCGGTCCGGGCGGGACCCCTTCGGCGAACGCGCCGAGGACGTGCTCCGAGAGCTGCCCTGCCGATCCGTAGGTCGACGCCGCGACCGAGAAATCGGGACCGAACGAGGCGGAGGCGTGGAACGAGCGGTCGTCGCTCCAACCCCACTTCGTGCCGATCACTCCGGCGATCAGCGCCGTGCCGTAGTCCTGCGGATATCCGTCGGCCGCGGTGTCGTAGGCCGTGGCCATCGCGGCGAGCACCGGCGAACCGGGCTCGGTGCGCTTCTTCGTCTCGAGATAGGTGACCATGTCGTGCGTCGACGTGGTGCCCACACCCCAGTAGCCGGGCACGTGGGTGTCGGTGAGCCCGAACTCCGCCGCGGTCGACGAGATCGCCCGGGGGTACTTCGCGTGCAGGCGGTCGGCGATCGCGTCGTTCGACGACCGGATCATCTCGGTCGCGTCGGCGTGGTCCGCGGGATCGCCGTAGGTGAGGACGTACTCGGCCAGGTACATCTTGACGATCGACACGCCGGCGCGGGACTCGTGTTCGTTCGCAGTGCCGGCGCGCAGACCGGTCGGGGTGTGCGCGAACGAGATCTGAGTACTGCTCGGAGCAGCGATCGTGCCGGTGTCGTCCACGATCGGCGCGGGCGCTGCGGAGGCGATGTGACCGCCGAGGGCGGTGAGGGCGGCTACGGCGAGGGCTGTCGCAATCGGGCGCATGCGGGCGGACCCCGAAGGGGACGCGCAGTAACGGCCGCGACCTGCACCCGGCCGTTCCTGTCGGTGCCCGCCTCTACAGTTCGGTCGTCCGGGGATCGCTCCGGAACCAGCGACACGAAACGGATCCACCATGTCGATGCCCGCCACTCCGCCCACTCGTCGACCGTGTCGATCGTCCGTCCCGGTGCGCCCCGCTCGCGGACCGGGCTCCCGGGTGATCGCGTGCCGGACGACGATCCCGTTCGGGCGCGACAACGACGGCACGCCCGTCTCGTGGGATCTGTCCGCCGGACGGCACCTGCTGATCCGACGCGACGAGCGCCGCTCGTCGCCCAGCGTGTCGCTCGACCTGATCGCGATGACGACACTGACCGGCGGCACCCACGACCTGGTGGTCGTCGATCCGCACCGCCGTCATCGCTGGCTCGGAGGCTCCGCCTCGCTCCCCACGGGGCCGTGTTGCTGGGCCACCACCACCGATCAGATCACCGACGTGGTCGCCGAACTCGATTCGCCGGTCGTCGGCCCCCCGCGCGTGCTGCTCGTCGCCGATCTCGCCGCGACGGTCGCGGCGCTCGACGACGAGGGGCGCACCCGCCTCGCCCGGGTCGCCGGGGATGCGCGCGAACGCCAGTTGCTGCTCGTCGCCACCACCGCCGACACGAACCCCCGCTGGTACCCCGAGGGCCTGATCGACGCGTTCGACGACGTCGTCGAACGGCGGCGCGAGCAGAGACCGTCCGTCGGACTTCGCTGATCGCCCGAGCGGCCGAGGGACCGGTCGCTCGACACAGAGCAGTGCTCGAATGACACCGAAAAGACCGATCGAGCTGCCACAATCGTTCTACGAACACCTCCCGTAGCGACCCGATGATCGTCACGGCTGCCCGGAGGACGGAACGATGCACGTCGGCAAAGTGGTCATGCTGGTCGTCGGCACTCTGCTCGTGCTCCTCGGTGGCGCCGCCGCGATCGGAGCACTCGTCCTGGGGTGGTTCTTCGTCGTCCAGCGCGCCGACGGTTTCATCACCGGTCCGGAAGGGACCCTCCGGACGCAGACGCACGCATTGGTGTCCGAGCGCCTCGACCTCGTCACCGACGACCAGAGTCCCACGGGTCTGCGCAGTGAGGACATCGGCCGACTGCTGGTGCAGGCCACCGCAACCGATCCCGCATCGGCGGTGTTCGTCGGGGTCGCCCCCGTCGGGGAGGTCGAGTCCTATCTCTCGGGCATCGCCCACACCGTCGTGACCGATCTGCGGTTCGAGCCGTTCGATGCCACCTACCGTGACGTGCCCGGTGGTGACACCCCGGCTGCCCCTTCCGCGCAACAGTTCTGGGTCGCGTCGGCGGAGGGGACCGGCACTCAGCAGGTGGAGTGGGATCTGCGCGACGGCACATGGACCGTGGTGGTGATGAACGCCGATGCGTCCGCGGGAATCGGCGTGGACGTGCGGGCCGGAATCCACATCGACCTGCTCGGACCGGCCGTGCTCGCGCTCCTGGTCATCGGACTCGTTCTTCTCGCCGTCGGTGTCCCGTTGCTGCTCGCCGGCGCCGTCGGACTCGGTCGCCACGGCCCTCCGCCGCCCGGTCCGGTGTCCGCTCCCGTCACCGGCACGACTCCGGTCACCGCCCCTCCGCCTGCGCCGGCGGTGCCCTATCCGGTGCATCTGCGGGGCGATCTCGACGAGCCGTTGTCGCGGTGGTTGTGGCTGGTGAAATGGCTGTTGGCGATCCCTCATTTCATCGTGCTGTTCTTCCTGTACATCGCATTCGTCGTGGCTACCTTCACGGCGGGGATCGCGATCCTGTTCACCGGTCGTTATCCGCGCGCACTGTTCGACTTCGACGTCGGTGTGCTGCGGTGGACCTGGCGGGTCGCCTTCTACACCTACTCGGCACTGGGTACCGACAGGTATCCGCCGTTCAGCCTGCACCGCACCGACTACCCGGCCGACTTCGACGTCGAGTATCCGGAACGGCTCTCCCGTGGGCTCGTCCTGATCAAGTGGTGGCTGCTCGCGATCCCCCATTACGTCGTACTGGCCGTGCTGGCCGGAGGGTGGATGGGCGGGTGGACCCTCGGTATCGCGGCCGGCGACGGCAGCGACGGTGCTACCGGGAACGGCACGTGGGCCTTCGGATCGCTGCTGGGCGTGCTGGTGTTGTTCGCCGCGATCGTGCTGCTGTTCACCGGCACCTATCCGCGATCGCTGTTCGACTTCGTCATGGGCATCAACCGGTGGCTGTACCGGGTGTGGGCGTATGCGGCACTGATGCGCGACGAATACCCGCCCTTCCGTCTGGACCAGGGCGCGCGCGAGCCGATCGAGCAGGTCGCGACCACGCTCTCGGCCGGCGCCGACGAACCGTGATCGTCTGACATCACCCGCACCTCGCTCACCGGCGGCCTCCTGGCCGTGGCAACCACCGCAGTCCTGACCGCGGAATCGCCGATACGGATGATCCAAACCCTGCTCGTCGTCTTCGGTGCTGCCGTCGACATGGTCGCGATGCCCGCCGGGATCACCGCCCTACAAATCGGTCGACGCTGTGCAACTTCCGGACCGGCACTTCTGGTCGCAGCCGTCGGAGCGACCATCGGATCCTGGTCGATCCATTGAGCGACGAGACCCGCCCGGACGACGTGACGCGCCGACGGGGTGACCCGCCACAGATATCCGGCCGCCCGGGGCGAGAGGATCGTGCCGGTCGCTCCGACCGACGAGAGTCTGCGGTCGTTTCCTGCGGGCAGATCGGGACCGTCGACCCTTGTGCGACCGACCGATCCGAGCGTGTACTGGCAGGGTCCCGAAACGGCCGGGTCCCGGAAAAGCAGCAGGGTCCGAAACGGCCGTGCCCGCAGCTCGGACAGGCACCGAGGTGATCGTGATGACAGCACACCACCCCATCGTCGCCGGAGTGGACGGATCGAGAGCATCTCTGCAGGCCGTGGCCTGGGCAGCTCGCGAAGCGGATCGGCGGCGACTCCCGTTGTCGCTGATCACCATCGTGTCGGTCCGCAACACCTTCGGTGTCCCGATCGGCATGCCCGCCGGATTCTTCGAGCAGGAGGAGTCCGAGGGACGCGAGATGCTTCTCGACGCCGCCGAGTTCGCACGTCGAGCGGTACCCGAGCGTGAACTCTACATCGAGACCCACCTGTGCACCGGTTCCCCGTCGCTCGAACTGGTGGACCGGTCGAAGTCGGCGTCGATGGTGGTCGTCGGGGCCGGGGACAACCGGTTCGGCTGGGAGCGGTTCGGTTCGGTCAGCCGAGCGGTGGTGACGCACACGCACTCCCCGGCCGTGGTGGTCCGTAAACTGCCGCATGTCGACGTCAACGACATCTCCGGTCCTGTGGTCGTCGGAGTCGACGGTTCGGAACACAGTGTGCGCGCGGTGTCCGCCGCGTTCGAGGAGGCCTCGCTGCGCGGCACCGACCTGGTGGCCGTCCATGCGTGGTCGGACCTCGATGTGCGCGGCCCGTTCCGATTCCGAATCGACTGGGACAGCGTGGAGAACAAGGAACGGGCACTGTTGTCGGAGAGCCTCGCCGGACACTGCGAGGAGTTCCCCGACGTGCGGGTGCACCCGGTGGTGGTGCTGGACCAGCCCTCCCACTATCTGGCGTCGCATGCTGCCGACGCGCAGCTGCTCGTACTCGGCCGTCGCGGTCGCGGCGGGTTCCCGAGTCTGATGCTGGGGTCCACCACCTGGGCGCTGCTGCACACGGTGACGTGCCCCGTCATGGTCGTCCCGTAGAGCGCGCGGCGCCCCTGACGAAGGACGGTTCCCCGCCGGTCATGTCCCGGCGCGCCGGGCGCGGTCGAGCAGGATGCGTTGTTCCGCTCGCGCGACCGTTCGCCGCGTCTGCGCTGCTGCGTCGGGCGCGACCGACACGGAGGTGATGCCGCGCCGGACGAGATGTTCGGCGAGTTCGGTGCTCGTCGACACGGCCTGACCGCACAGCGACGTCGTCAGTCCCGCGGCGGAGGCGCGCTCGATGATGTGGTCGATCGCGTCGAGCACCGCCGGGTCGAGGGTGTCGAACAGGTCCTTGCACACCTCCGAGTCCCGGTCCACGCCGAGCATCAACTGCGTGAGGTCGTTGGTTCCGATGGACACGCCGTGGATGCCGAGCTTCGCGTATTCCGGCAACCAATAGACGACCGACGGGACCTCGGCCATGATCCAGCGCTGCATGCGCTGGTCGGAACCGAGCGGATGCCGGTCGAGTTGGGCGAGGCAGTCCCGCAGCTCCCAGCGGGTGCGCACGAACGGGATCATCAGATGCACGTTCGGGTGTGTGCTCCGAACCCGGTGCAGCACATCGAGATCCAGGGAGAACAGTTCCGGATCCCGGATGTACCGGAAGCACCCGCGGTAACCGATCATCGGGTTCTCTTCGTGGGGTTCGACCTCACCACCCTCGAGATCGGCGAATTCGTTGCTGCGCAGGTCGATCGCGCGGTACACGACCGGACGCGGGGCGAACGCCGCCGCGATCCGCGCCAGGCCACCCGCCATCTTCTCCACGTACTCGTCGCGGCGTCCCTGCGCGATCATGTGCGAAGGGTGTTCGCCCGCGAGCGCTTCGGTGATCATGAACTCGGCACGGAGCAGACCGACGCCGTCGACATCGGTCGCGGCGACCGACTCCGCGGCATCCGGAGTCGCGAGATTGACGTAGACCGCTGTGGCCGTAACGGTTTCGGCGGCGACGGCCGACGCCGCAGACGCGGATACCGTCGCGACGGGCCGTTCCGCCGTGTGGACTGCGCCGTCGAACACCACACCGGCGTTGCCGTCGACGGTGATCAGCTGCCCGTCCTTCAGATCCTTGGTGGCGGTACGTGCACCGACCACGACGGGCTTGCCGAGTTCGCGTCCGACGATGGCCGCGTGGCAGGTGATACCACCACCGTCGGTGACGATGCCGCCGGCGCGGCGCAGAATCGGCAACCAGTCGGGTCTGGTCATCGGCGCCACGATGATCTCGCCGTCGCTCAGCTTCTTCCCGTCGACCAGTTCGTGCAGCACCCGCACTCGGCCGGTCGCCGTCCCGGGGCCGGCACCGAGACCGGTCAGCAACGCTCGTGCCTCGCCGTTTCCGGACGGGGCGGGCGTCGCCGGTTGATCGAGCGTGGTGATCGGGCGGGTCTGCACGATCCACAACTCGTCGTTCGCGAACGCGAATTCGAGGTCCTGGGGGCGCCCGTAGTGCTCCTCGACTCCGGCGGCCAAGCGCGCGACGCGCAGGAGCTGATCGTCGTCGAGCACCCGGGTGCGGCGCGTGGGATCGACGGCGACGCGACTGTCCCCGCTGTCGGTGGAGGTGATGCGGAACTCCTGATGGCCGAGATGCACGTCGAGCACCTCGAAGCCGTCCTTCGCAACGACATAGGTGTCGGGTTCGACCTGCCCGCCGACGACGACCTCCCCGAGACCGAGAGCTGCCTCGATGACGATGCGATCGAGTTCGCCCGTGCGCGGGTCGGCCGTGAAGGCCACGCCCGACGACTCGGACTTCACCATCACCTGGACCACCACCGCGATGGACGGTTCGTCGGTCACCCCGCGCAACCCTCGGTAGGTGCGGGCGCGTTCGGACCACAACGAGGCCCAGCACGCCTGCACCGCGCGGATCACCGCGTCCGCACCGATGATGTTCGTGTACGACTCGTGGATCCCGGCGAACGACGTGTCGGAGGCGTCCTCTGCGGGAGCCGACGACCGCACCGCGACCGGCACGTCGGGACCGAGGCTCTCGTAGGCGGAGACGATCGCCGCGCGCATCCCGGCCGGGACGGTCGAACCCGTCACCAGGGCGGCGAGTTCCGCGGAGGTGCGGATGAGGGTGGCGTCGTCGATGTCGGGGTCGGGCACGGCCTCGGCGGCCAGCCGGGATCGGATGCCGGCTGCGTCCATCGCGTCGAGATAGGCGGCGGTGGTGACGGCGAACGCCGGCGGTACCGGAAAGCCTGCGCGGGTGAGCTCTCCGAGGTTCGCGGACTTGCCACCGACGGTCGGCGCGTCGGCGGCGCCCACCTCCGCGATCGGTCGGACCCACAGTTCGTGTTCGGTCATCGACGACTCCCCACACTCCCCGCCCGCGTCGACCTTCCGGGCCGGATCGGATACTCGGTCTTCCCATCGTCGCCCCGGCCCGATCGATACCGTAGGGGCAAAGGTCATCATTCCGGGACGGGGACGACCGTGGCCGATCCTCCGCGCACACCTGATCCGCGGGAGCGGAGACGGTTGATCCTGGCTGCGCTGGCGCGACCTGCACTCACCGCGCTCGTGCTGGTCAGCGTGTATTTCGTGGTTCCCCTGGATCAGGTCACCGGCCTGTCCGACGTGCTGTTCCTCGTCGGGGGCGGCGTGGTGGTACTGCTCGTCGGCGGGTGGCAGGTCCACAGGATTCTCGCCGCGGAGTATCCGGCGGTGCAGGCGATCGAGGCGCTCATCAGCGTCGTGTCCCTGCATCTCGTGCTGTTCGCGACCGTCTATCTGCGGATGTCGGTCGTCGCCGCGGACAACTTCTCCGAGCCGCTGTCCCGCATCGATGCGATCTACTTCTGCCTGACCGTCTTCGCCACGGTGGGCTTCGGGGACATCTCCGCCGAGTCCGAGGCTGCGCGCGCTGTGGTGTCGGTGCAGATGGTGGCGAACCTGGTCTTCTTCGCCGTCGGGATCCGGTTGCTCGCGGCCGCGGTGCAGTGGCGGCGGCGCAGTCGCGGTGACACCGAGGGGTGAACGATTCGGATTCCGGCCACCGGATTCCGCGACTTCGTATTCCTGCTGCGGCCTGCAGGGTGATCCTTGTAGGGATGCGACTGTAGGGATGCGACTCCACTGATGCCTGTCGGAGGCCGACATGTTGGATTGGGGAACCGTCGTCGTCGACAGCGTCATGTGGATGGCGAAAGCCTTTGCGATCACCGCCCTGGCCTTCGTCGTTGTGATCGCCGCGATCGTGCGGTTCACGCGCTGGGGTCGCCAGTGGTGGCGTATCGCCGCGTCCTTCTTCGACCCGCGCAACGGTGCCGGCGGTCTTGCCCTGGCCGCGATCGTGTTGCTGCTGACGGTGTTCGCCGTGCGGATGAACGTGTTGTTCTCCTACTGGTACAACGACTTCTATACGGCGATCCAGAATCTGGACGAGTCGGCCTTCTGGCGTTTCATGCGGGTCTTCGCGATCCTGGCGACGATCCATGTGGTGCGAGCGCTCGTCGACTACCTCCTCGGGCAGACCCTCGACATCCGGTGGCGGACACATCTGAACGAACGCCTCGTGGACGACTGGCTGGAGTCGGGTTCGTTCTACAAGGATCGGTTCGTCTCGTCGCCGGTCGACAATCCGGATCAGCGCATCCAGGTCGACATCACGAATTTCGTCACCACCACGCGGGTGCTGTCGATGGGAGCGGTGACGGCGGTGCTGTCGATCGTCAGCTTCACCGGAATCCTGTGGGATCTGTCCGGACCGATCACGATCTTCGGTACCGAGATCCCCCGCGCGATGGTCTTTCTCGTGATCGTCTACGTTCTCGTCACCACAGCAGTCGCGTTCTGGATCGGCCGTCCGTTGATCGTGCTCAACTTCCTGAACGAGAAGCTCGGCGCGACCTACCGGTACGCGCTCGTGCGGGTGCGCGAGTACGGCGAATCCATCGCGTTCTACCGGGGTGAGGGCGTCGAACGCGGTGGGTTGCTCGCGCGGTTCGCCGCGGTGATCCGCAACTGGTGGCGCATCGTGTTCCGCACGCTGAAGTTCAACGGTTTCAACCTGGCGGTCAACCAGACCGCGGTGATCTTTCCGTTCCTCGTGCAGGGTCCCCGTCTGTTCGCCGGCCAGGTGACCCTCGGTGATGTCATGCAGACGAGCAACGCGTTCGGGCAGGTGCACGACTCGCTGTCGTTCTTCCGCGAGTCGTACGACGAGTTCGCGGCGTTCCGCGCGACGACGATCCGTCTGAACGGATTGCTCGACACGACGCATCAGGCCGCCGAGTTGCCCTCGGTCTCGGTGCGGGCGCGGGAGGATCGGCTGGAGTTGACGGATCTGTCGGTGGAGACCCCGGCGGGTGACCCGCTCGTCACGGATCTGTCGCTGGGTGTCGAGGCGGGCGAGGCGCTGCTGGTGCGCGGAGCGTCGGGCAGTGGGAAGACCACCCTGCTCCGCACGATCGCGGGGCTGTGGCCGTATGCGCGCGGTGAGGTCGACCGGCCGGTCGGTGACGGATTGTTCCTGTCCCAGGACCCTTATCTACCGCTGGGCACCCTGCGCGAGGCCGTCGCCTATCCCCGCGCGACGGACCACGACGACGCGGCGATACGCACGGCGCTCGAGACGGTCGCGCTCGGGCATCTCGCCGATCGACTCGACGTGGAGGCCGACTGGGCGCGCACCCTCTCCCCCGGTGAACAGCAACGGCTCGGGTTCGCGCGCATCCTGTTGTCGTCCCCGGCGATCGTGTTCCTGGACGAAGCCACCGCCGCGGTCGACGAGGGTCTCGAGCACACGCTGTACCGGACGATGCGGGAGGCACTGCCGGACGCCGTGATCGTCAGTGTCGGGCATCGGAGCACTCTCGACGCCTTCCACGACCGCGTCCTCGAACTCCGCGGTGAAGGACGCTGGGTGGTCTCCGACCTGGAGAAGTCGCGATGATCCCCGCTCGTCGACAGCCGGTGCCACGGTGTCGGGTCCGGCCGGACCCGACGACTCTTCCGGGAGGTGCTGAATGTTCGACACTCTTGTGCCCGAGTCCCAGCGACGCAGCCTGACCGAACTCGACGAGCGTCTGGATCTGTCGGTCGGCGATCGGCAGGCGAAGCGGTCGGCGTTCTGGACGATGCTCACGCTCTCGGCGATCATCGCCGTGGCGGGGGTGGTCAGTGATTCGACGGCCACCGTGATCGGGGCGATGATCGTCGCACCGTTGTCCACCCCGATCCTGGGGGTCGGCCTGGGCATCGCGGTGGGACGCGGTGCGCTGATCGCACGCAGCGTCGCCCGAATCCTCGGCGGCATCGTCCTGGTGGTCCTCCTGGGGGTCGTCTTCGCCCAGGTGCTCGCGAACCCGGGCAACGTCCTGTCGAATTCGCAGGTTCTCGGTCGCACGTCGCCGACGCTGATGGATCTGACGGCGGCCATGGCGACCGGACTGGTCGGGGCGATCGCGGTGACACGCCGCGATGTCGGGGACGTCCTGCCCGGGGTCGCCATCGCGATCTCGTTGGTGCCTCCGCTCGCGGTGGTCGGTGTCTGCCTCGGCTCCGGGGCACCGACACTCGCGCTCGGCGCGTTCGTGCTGTTCGCATCCAACGTGGTCGCGCTGATCATCACGGCCACAGTGGTTCTCGTCGCCGCAGGCTATTACCGGGAGGCTGCGGAGACGGTCCGGCACCGGTGGCGACGAGCGTATGCCGTCCTCGCGGTGGCCCTGGTCGTCGTCGCGGTGCCGATGGTCGTCAACTCGATGGCGTCGTTGTGGGCACGGCAGATCTCGGCGCAGGCCACGCAGTGGCTCGACGGGGCACCCGGTGCGGAGGTCACCGGCGTGGACTGGCACGGCACCACGGTGGTCGTCTCCGTGCTCGGCCCGGCCGAGCTACCGCCCCTGGACGAACTCGACGCCGCGGTCGATGCGGTGCTCCCCTGGGATCCCACCCTGCAGGTCATCCACACCGTGGGCGCCAACATCGAACGGGTCGAACCGGAGTGAGGAACGTCAGGGAGTGACGATCGCGAAGTCCGGATCGGGTTCGTCCAGCACGCTCACCAGCATCGCGAGCACGCCGTCCGCCCCGTCGACGGTGATGCTGCCGTCCGCCACGAGCGATGCCGGATCGGCACCGCCGAGCAGCACCGCGATGAGCAGCGATCGGGTCAGGGTGATGGTGGTGTCCGGCGCAGGCAGCGATCCGTCGGTGTCGAAGTGCACCAGGAGTCCGTTGCACAGCCGAGTGCGATGCACGCTGTTCTCGTCGGTGAAGTTCCAGTCGATCGTCAGCGTCGTCGACCATGCGCGCGGTCCGTCCACGCGTAATGCGAGTGCGTCGAAGATCTGGTCGATCGTGAGCGCACCGACGATGTCCGGGGCGGTGGTGACGGTGGGAGTGCCGATCGCACCGTGGCGGAGTTCGTAGGCGCCCATGAGGAAGAAGTTCCGCCAGGTGCCGTTCTCGGAACCGAAGCCCAGTTGTTCGAGCGCGTCCGCCTGCAGCGCCTTGGCCTGCGCGTTGTCGGGGTCCGCAAAGATCACGTAGTTCAGCACCTGCGCGACCCAGCGGAAGTCGCCGTCCTCGAAAGACCGGCGCGCCTTTTCCAGGACCTGATCGGCGCCGCCCATGAACTCGATGTGCCGCATCGCCGATTCGACGGGAGGGTGCTCCCACAGATGCGCGGGATTGCCGTCGAACCAACCCATGTACCGCTGGTAGATCGCTTTGACGTTGTGGCTGACACTGCCGTAGTAGCCGCGCGTGTGCCATACCTTCTCGATCGCCGGTGGCAGTTCGATCGACTCGGCGATCTCGATTCCCGTGGCCCCTCTGTTGATCGCCCGCAGCGTCTGATCGTGCAGGTAGCCGTACAGGTCCCGCTGGAGGGACAGATACTCGGTCAGGCGCTCGGTGCCCCAGGTCGGCCAGTGGTGCGAGGCGAACAGGACGTCGGAGCGGTATGCGAACCGGTTGATCGACTCGGTCAGGTATTGCGACCACACATGCGGATCCCGCACGAGCGCCCCGCGCAGCGTCAGCAGATTGTGCAGGGTGTGGGTGGCGTTCTCCGCCATGCACAGGGCCCGCAGCTGCGGGAAGTAGAAATTCATCTCCGCCGGGGCCTCGGTGCCCGGTGTCATCTGGAACTCGATCTCGACTCCGTCGACGGTCTCTGCCTGCCCCGTGTGCTCGATGTCGATCGTCGGAGTGATCAGGGTCGGTGTGCCGGTCGAGGTCGTCGGCCCCAGTCCCGCACCGACGGCACCGCGAGGACCTCGCGGCAGCGCCGCCCCGTACATGTAGGCGGCGCGACGGCCCATCGCCGTGCCTGCGTACACGTTCTCCGCGACGGCGTGTTCGACGAATCCGGCCGGCGCGAGGACCGGACATCGCCCGGCTTCGACATCCTCGACCCTCGTGACACCCTTGACGCCACCGAAATGATCGATGTGACTGTGGGTGTAGATCACCCCGGTTACCGGACGGTCACCGCGATGCGCCCGATACAGCGCCAGACCCGCCGCAGCGGTCTCCGCGGAGATCAGCGGATCGATGACGATCACGCCGGTATCGCCCTCGACGAGCGTCATGTTCGACAGGTCGAGACCACGCACCTGGTAGATGCGGTCACCGACCTCGAACAAACCCTGCCGCGCGCAGAGTCGCGACTGCCGCCACAGGCTCGGATTCACCGTCGGCGGGCAGTCGCCTTCGAGGAATGCGTACGAATCGCTGTCCCACACGACGTCGCCATCGGTGTTCCTCACAATCCCGGGTTCGAGAGCCGCGATGAAGCCGCGATCGACGTCGTCGAAATCCTGGACGTCCGAGAAGGGCAGTGATAGATCCGCCTGTCTGATCCGGCCTGCGGCGGGCATGTCGGCCGATGGGTCGGACATCGCGATCCTTCCGGGTGATCTGCAGGACCCGGCACAGCGTGGAGTGTCGAGTTCGTGATTTCCGTTTCTGCCCTCGACTGTATTTCTGCAGGCACTCCGGAGTCACGGCTTCCGCCGAGATCGCCCGGCAGCATCGAGACCGACCACTCGGAATTCGCAAATCGGACAACAATTCCCGATTCGGCCGGAATCGGGGCGTTCGGACTTGGCGATCCGGCCCGGCATCGCGTATTAGTTGTGTCGCGTCATAATCCTGTGACGGGGGTCATGGTTTGACGCACATGTCGGCGGGGCAGCAGGGGGCCTCGTCAGGAACTGCCCGGCGATCCGGGCGGAGGAAATGTGCCGATGCGTCCACCCATGTCGCCCACCGATTCGATGTTTCTCCTCGGGGAGTCCCGCGATCATCCGATGCACGTGGGCGGGCTGATCCTTCTCCGGCCCCGCGAAGGCACGACCGCCGCGGACCTGGGAGCACTGTTCACCGCCACCGCAGAGGACGACGAGGTCGCCCCACTGTGGCGTAAGCGAGCGGTCCGTTCCCTGGGCACCTTCGGCCAGTGGGCCTGGGAAGAGGACGCGAACTTCGACCTGAGCTACCACGTACGACGCAACGCGTTGCCGCAGCCCGGCGGGCTCGACGAACTGTGGGATCTCGTCTCCCGGTTGCACAGCACGCTGCTCGACCGGAGCCGGCCCTTGTGGCAGATACACGTCATCGAAGGCCTCGCGGACGGCAGGCTCGCCGTCTACACCAAGATCCACCACGCCCTCGCCGACGGTGTGGGCGCGATGAAGTTGCTGCGCCGCGCCCTGAGCCCGGACGCCGAGCGGCCCGGCATGCCGGCGCCGTGGGCGCCGTTCGACACGCCGGGCCGGCACCACTCGTCCGGGACCGCACTCGATCTTCCCGAGGCAGCGATGCAGGTGGTGCGGACCGCGACGTCCGAGGTCACCGGCTTCGTGCCCGCACTGGCCGGCACCGTGAACAGGGCACTGCGTGGCGTAGGCGGATCGCTGTCGCTCGCCGCACCGAACACCGTGATCAACGTGCCCATCTCGGGCACGCGCCGGTTCGCCGCGCGTTCGTGGCCGCTGGCTCGCCTGCGCGCCGTGGCGAGAGCAGCCGACGCGACCGTCAACGATGTCGTCCTGGCCATGTCATCGGGAGCACTGCGCGCCTTCCTGAGCGAGCAGGGGGCATTACCCGACAAGTCGCTCGTGGCGATGGTGCCGGTATGTCTTCGGCCCGACAAGGATTGTGCCGGAAACGAAGTCGGTGTCCTGATGGCGGATCTGGGTACGGATCTCGCCGATCCGGCCGATCGACTGGCCAGGGTGTCGGCGTCGACGACGGAGGGCAAGGCCTCCATGCAGGGGATGTCCCCCCTGTCCCGGCTGGCGGCGAGCGCACTCGGCGTCGCGCCGCTGGCGGTGGGAATCCTCACACGCAATCGCGCGCTCCCGCGACCGCCCTTCAACGTCATCGTCTCGAATGTGCCGGGGTCGCCGGATCCGTTGTACTGGAACGGAGCTCGTGTGGATGCGGTGTATCCACTGTCCGTACCGGTGGACGGTCAGGCGCTGAACATCACGTGTACGAGCACCGACGACGCCATCGCGTTCGGTCTCACCTCGTGCAGTCGCAGCCTGCCGCAACTCCGGCCGTTGCTCGACCACTTCGACACGGCCCTCGGAGCCCTCGAGGACGCCTTCGACCTCGTGCCGGTCACCGACGAGGCGTCCGTCCGTGCAGGCTGACGCCGCAAAGCGGCATCAGCACCGGTGAGGCCCCGTCACGAGCGAGGTCGGGAGCGGAAGGAATCCGGCGAGGCTGCACGCCAATCCGCTGCCCAGGTGGCGGGTGGATCGGCGAGCAGTTCACCCGGGCGGAGCCACTCGTAGAGTTCCGTATAGGAGCGAACAGTGGTCGGCGACACTTTCTTCCGAAGCATGTCGGTCGTGAGGTCGCCGGGCTCGTCGACACCTATCGACGCCATGAGTTGCACCGCCTGCCGCACCGTGCTCGCGTGGTACCGCTGCACCCGCAGCGCCTTGTCCGCGACGTCGAGGGCGCGAGCGCGTTTCGGGTCCTGGGTCGTCACACCGACCGGGCACCTGTTCGTGTGGCACCGCTGAGCCTGGATGCATCCGAGCGCCATCATCATCGCTCGTGCCGAGTTGGTGTAGTCCGCGCCCTGGATCAGCCGCTTGACCATGTCGTTTCCGGTCGCGACCTTCCCGCTCGCACCGATTCTGATTCGATCCCTCAATCCGGTACCCACGAGTGCGTTGTGGACCGTCATCAGTCCGTCGGTGAGCGGCAGACCCACGTTGTCCTCGTACTCGAGGGGTGCTGCGGCGGTGCCGCCCTCCGCTCCGTCGACAATGACGAAATCGGGTGTCGTCCCTTCGGTGAGCATGGCCTTGCAGATCGCGAGCACGTCGATGCGGGATCCGACACAGAGTTTGAATCCGACGGGCTTCCCTCCGGACAGCTCGCGGAGACCGGCGAGGAAACGGACCAGTTCGCGCGGTGTGGTGAAGACCGTGTGCGCTGCGGGACTGATGCACTTCTCGTGGGCCGGAACACCTCGATAACGTGCGATCTCCTCGCTCACCTTCGCTGCGGGGAGAACACCGCCCACGCCCGGCTTCGCACCCTGGCTGAGTTTGAGGGAGATCGCCTTGACATGGTCGTGGGCGGATTTGTCGGCGAATTCCGTCGGGTCGAATCTGCCGTCGCGGTCGCGCGTCCCGAAGTAGCCGGATCCGATCTCCCAGACCAGGTCGCCACCGCCTTCGAGGTGATACGGCGTCAGGCCGCCCTCACCGGTGTCGTGGGCGAATCCGCCTCGGGCCGCCCCACGGTTCAACGCCCGGATCGCGTTGGCGGACAGCGCACCGAAACTCATCGACGAAACATTCAGCAGCGACATCGAGTACGGCCGCGTACAGTCGGGGCCTCCAATGCTCACCCGCGGTGGTTCGTCGGGTTCGGGCACCGGCGCTGTCGAGTGCACGAGGTATTCGTAGCCGACCTCGTAGATGTCGCGTTCGGTGCCGAACGACAGTTCGCCGTGGATACCCTTGGCGCGTTCGTAGACGACCGTGCGCACGTCCCTGTCGAAGGGGCGGCCGTCGAAGTTCCGCTCGACGAAGTACTGCTGCAATTCCGGACGCACGCTCTCGAGCAGATATCGCATGTGGCCGAGCACCGGATAGTTGCGCAGCACCGAATGCCGACGCTGCACGAGATCGTAGATTCCGACCAGCAGCAAAAACGTCAGGAGGACGACCAGCACCCACCAGACCCACCCTCCGACGGCGGCGATCACACCGACCAGAACCAGGGTCAGGCCCAGAAATCCGACGAGGAAGAACCGCAGCACGGTTCACCTTCTCTCCGCCTACCCGGCGGGACACACATGTCGGACAGCAGTGACCACACTCGCCGCCCGACCGGCAGATCAGCGCGAGCCGCCGCGCTTCTGCTGCAACTTGGCGAGCATCTCCTTGGCCTTGCGCTGGTTCTCCGGCTTGGCCGCCTCACGTCGGACGATCTGGATCGCCTTGACCGCGGCGGCGCTCTTCATCGCCTTACCGAACATTCCCATCGAGCACTCCTCCGCGTGTCGTTCCGAACCGTACTTCCACGATACGGACGCGCGGAAACACCGACGAGGAACCGCTGCCGGCGGCACGGGGCCGTTCGGATGGAACGCCCCCGTGCGCGCAGCTCAGTTCGCCGAGTCGGCGACGCGGCTGTTCGGCAACTTCCAGCCCGGCCGCGGGAAGTGGCAGGTGTACCCGTTCGGGTACCGCTGGAGATAGTCCTGATGCTCGGGCTCGGCCTCCCAGAAGGTGCTCGCGGGAGTCACCTCGGTGACCACCTTGCCGGGCCACAGGCCGGACGCCTCGACGTCGGCGATGGTGTCCACCGCGACCTGCTTCTGCTCTTCGTCGAGGTAGAAGATCGCAGAACGGTAGGACGCCCCGATGTCGTTGCCCTGCCGGTTCAGGGTGGTCGGATCGTGGATCTGGAAGAAGAACTCGAGCAGCGCCCGGTAGTCGGTGCGTG
Source organism: Rhodococcus sp. PD04 (assembly GCF_035918275.1). Classification (NCBI taxonomy): domain Bacteria; kingdom Bacillati; phylum Actinomycetota; class Actinomycetes; order Mycobacteriales; family Nocardiaceae; genus Rhodococcus; species Rhodococcus sp. PD04. The sequence goes on from NZ_CP142143.1 coordinate 3,006,931, forward strand.
CGGGGTCGTAGACGATCTCGACGGACTCCGCGTGCCCCGGATGGTTGCGGTAGGTGGGGTGATCGTTCTGCCCACCGGTGTAGCCGACCCGCGTCGACACCACCCCGGGCTGCCTCCGGATGAGCTCCTCCATGCCCCAGAAGCATCCACCTGCCAGAATCGCCTTGCGTGTATCGGTCATTACGCCTCCTCGGCAGGTGGAACCGATACGACGGTCGCGACATTCCCGGCCCGCACCCCGTTGGTGGTCAGAGCACGAACACGGCCGCCCGCTCGGCGAGGTCGAGGACGGGTTGCGGCAGGATGCCGAGCAGCACCGTCGCCACCGCCGCGAATGCGATGGCCGCGCTCGTCGCCACGGTCGAGGTCGCGAGCCGCGGGGCGTCGTCGGTCGGGTCGGTGAAGAACATCAGCACGATCACCCGCACATAGAAGTACGCGGCGACCGCGCTGACCAGCACACCGATGATCACGAGCGGAGCCGCACCGCCCTCGATCGCGGCGCCGAAGACTGCGAATTTCGCGATGAATCCGCTGGTGAGCGGAATGCCGGCGAGCGACAGCAGGAACAGCGCGAACGCCCCGCCGAGCAGCGGGGAGCGCCGCCCGACACCGGCCCACCGCGACAACTCCCATGCCTCGCCGTCCGGGTCGCGGACGAGCGTCACCACGGCGAACACCCCGACCGTCCCGATGCCGTAGACGAGCAGGTAGAACAGCGTCGACGACACCCCGGACACGGTTCCGGCGACGACACCGGTGAGCACGAATCCGGTGTGGCTGATCGCCGAGTACGCGAGCATGCGCTTGATGTCGTTCTGTGTCACCGCCAGGACCGCGCCGACGACCATCGTCGCGATCGCGACGGCCCACAGGATCGGACGCCACTGGTCGGCGGCGCCGGGAACCGCGACATAGAGCACACGCAGCAGCGCACCGAACGCGGCGATCTTGGTCGCGGCGGCCATGAACGCCGTGACGGGGGTCGGTGCCCCCTGGTAGACGTCCGGTGTCCACGAATGGAACGGCACCGCCCCGATCTTGAAGAGCAACCCGACGGCCAGCAGACCCACCCCGACGAGCGCGGTGGTCTCGTTGCCCGCACCGGCGTCGATCGCCAGGGCGATCCCACCGAGGTGGACGGTCCCGGCGTAGCCGTAGAGCATCGCCACCCCGTACAGGAAGAACGCCGACGAGAACGCGCCCAGCAGGAAGTACTTCAGTGCCGCTTCCTGGGAGAGCAACCGGCGGCGCCGCGCCAGTCCGCACAGCAGGTACAGCGGCAGCGACAGCACTTCGAGTGCGATGAACATCGTCAGCAGGTCGTTCGAGGCCGGGAACACGAGCATCCCGCCCACCGCGAACAGCAGGAGCGGGAAGACCTCCGTGCGCTCGCCGCCCGCCGCGAGTGCCTGCCGCTCTGCCGCGGTACCCGGGATCGCCGACGCCTGGGGCGCGAACGCATCGAGATGCGCACCGACCGCGGCGTGCGGAACCGAGTGCGTACGAACCTGTTCGATACTCCGTTCCGCGACGAGCGCGACCGACAGCAACGCCACGATCAGGACCGATCCCTGCAGGAACAGTGCCGGTCCGTCGATCACGACCGCCCCCGACAGGGTGGTCGCGCGGGTTCCCGCGAGCATCACCACCGCGACGAACGCCGCGACCAGCGCGACCGTCGTCAGGACCACGTGGGCGAGATAACGTGCCGAGGCCGGCACGAAGGATTCGATCAGTACACCGACGACGGCTGCGGCGAACACGATGAGGATCGGTGCGATCAGTCCGTAGTCGATCGCCGGGGCGGGAAGTGATGCGGCAAGAACGACGATGCCCTCGGAGGGGTTCATTCGGCTTCACCTTCCTCGGAACCACGGGCGGGTACACCACTCTCGGCGACGGGCCGCTCGGCGGGCACCACCGGTTCGGGCCGGGAGATGTCGATCGAGACGAGCGTGTCGTCGACCGCGGGGGTGATGACGTCGAGCGCGGGTTTGGGATAGATCCCCAGAACGAGCAGCAGCGCGATCAGCGGCGCGACCACCGCGATCTCACGCGGCACGAGATCGGAGAGCCTGCGCGTGGGTTCGGAACCGTCGTCACCGTCGTCCCCGCCGGGCAGGCGCACGGGTCCGCCCATCATGCGCTGGTAGAGCCACAGCACGTAGAGCGCGGACAGCACGAGCGCGAGTGTCGCGATCACCGCGGCCACCTGATAGCGCGGATAGGTGCCGACGAAGACCAGGAACTCGCTGACGAACGGTGCGAGTCCGGGCAGGGACAGGGTCGCCAGTCCCGCGACGAGGAAGGTTCCGGCGAGGACCGGGGCGACCTTCTGCACCCCGCCGTAGGCCGCGATGGTGCGGTCGCCACGTCGCGAGACGAGGAAACCGGCGATGAGGAACAGTGCGGCCGTGGAGATCCCGTGGTTGACCATGTACAGGGTCGAGCCGGCCTGCCCCTGTGCGGTCAGCGCGAAGATGCCGAGGACAATGAACCCGAAGTGCGAGATGGAGGTGTAGGCGATCAGGCGCATCACGTCGGTCTGGCCGATCGCGAGCACGGCACCGTAGACGATGCCGATGACGGCGAGGGTCACCACGACCGGCGCGAAGGTCACCGAGGCGTCGGGGAACAACTGAAGGCAGTAGCGCAACATGCCGAAGGTTCCGACCTTGTCGACCACGGCCATCATGAGCACCGCCGCGACCGGCGTGGTCCGCACCGCCGCGTCGGGCAGCCAGCCGTGCAGCGGCCACAGCGGGGCCTTCACCGCGAAGGCGACGAGGAAACCGAAGCACAGTGCGCCGAGCACGGCAGGGGTCGCGTCGAGATCGCCGGCGACGGCGGCGGCGGTGACGGTCCGGACGTCGAAGGTGCCCACTCCCGCGCTCTCCCCAAGCCCGGACCGGGCGGTGACCACGTACAGGCCGATCAACGCGGCGAGCATCACCAGTCCACCGAGCAGGTTGTACAGCAGGAACTTCACGGCGGCACGTGCCCGGTCGGCGCGCGGTGTCCCCGGGGAACCGAACCCGCCGATGAGGAAATACATCGGGACGAGCATCGCCTCGAAGAAGACGTAGAACAGCAGGATGTCGAGGGCGGTGAACGACACGAGCACCATCGACTCGACGAGCAGGATCAGCGCCACGTAGGTGTGCGCCGAACGCGGGCGGGCCGCGTCGCCCTCCTCGTCGGCGGCCCGATGATCGTGCCACCCGGCAGCCAGGAGCAACGGCACGAGCGCGGCGGTCAACAGGACCAGTACCAGGGCGATGCCGTCGACGCCGAGCCGATAGCCGGCGCCGAAGGAGGGGATCCAGTCGTGCGATTCGACGAACTGGAAACGCTCTCCCCCGCGGTCGAATCCGACGGCGACGATGACCGCGACCACCAGAACGGCGATCGACACCGCGAGGGCGATCGACCTGACGGCCGGACCCCGGCGAGCGGGCAGAGCCGCGATCACGGCGGCGCCGAGCAGCGGGAGCACCCACAGGATCGTCAACCAGGGAACGGTGGTCACCAGTACACCCCCATCACAACGTCACCAGGACGAGCGCGCCGACCACGACGGTCGCGCCGGCGAACATGTACAACGCGTACGAGCGGACGAAGCCGGTCTGCAGGCGGCGCAGTCCGCGCGAGAGCGCACCGATCCCGGTGGCGGCGCCGGTGACGGAGCCGTCGATGCCGGTGGACTCCACGGCATCGAGGGCGCGCACCAGACCCTGACCGGGACGCATGAACACCGCTTCGTTCACGGCGTCGCCGTAGAGGTCGCGGCGTGCGGCGACGGTCAGCGCCGACACCGCCTCGGGCGCCGTCTCCGGGACCGGTTCGCGGGCGTACTGCCGGTAGGCGACGGCGACACCGGCGAGCACGACCGCCAGAGTGACGGTGGTGACGAGCCAGACGGGCAGGCCACCTTCGTGATGGTCGTAGCCGACGACGGGTTCGAGCCAGTGCTGCAACGCGCCACCGAGCACCAGCAACCCGCCGGCGCCGACCGAGCCGACGGCGAGTGCGATCATCGGCCAGGTCATCGAGGCCGGCGACTCGTGCGGGGCGGCGTCGGGCGCCCAGCGCCGGTCGCCGAAGAAGGTCAGGATCATCACGCGGGTCATGTAGAAGGCGGTCAGCCCCGCACCGAGCAGCGCGACGACACCGAGCACGATGCCTTCGACACCGCCGGCGGCAAACGCCACCTCGATGATCTTGTCCTTGGAGAAGAACCCGGCGAACGGCGGGATCCCGATGATCGCGAGATACCCCAGCCCGAAGGTGGCGAAGGTGATCGGCATGACCGCGCGCAACCCGCCGAAGCGGCGCATGTCGGTCTCGTCGTTCATCGCGTGCATCACCGAGCCGGCACCGAGGAACAACCCGGCCTTGAAGAAGCCGTGGGTGAGCAGGTGCAGGATCGCGAAGGCGTACCCGGCGGGACCGAGACCGGCGGCGAGCACCATGTAGCCGATCTGGCTCATCGTCGATGCCGCGAGCGCCTTCTTGATGTCGTCCTTGGCGCAGCCGATGATCGCGCCGAAGAGCAGCGTCGCTGCGCCGACGATCACCACCGCGAGTCGCGCGGCCGGTGCGGCGTCGAAGATCGCGTTCGCGCGGACCACGAGGTAGACACCGGCGGTGACCATGGTCGCGGCGTGGATGAGCGCGGAGACCGGGGTGGGGCCCTCCATGGCGTCGCCGAGCCACGACTGCAGTGGCAGCTGGGCGGATTTCGCACACGCGGCCAGGAGGAGGCACAGGCCGATCGCGGTTACGGTGCCCTCGCTCGCCGCGGGCACCGCGGCGAAGACCGTGTCGTAGTCGAGGCTCCCGAAGGTCGCGAACATGATCATGAGGGCGACGAGCAACCCCATGTCGCCGACGCGGTTGACGACGAACGCCTTCTTCGCGGCGGTCGCGGCGGTGGGCTTGTACTGCCAGAAGCCGATGAGCAGGTACGAGGCGAGACCGACGCCCTCCCATCCGACGTACAGGACGAGGAAGTTGTCGGCGAGGACGAGTACCAACATCGCCGCGAGGAACAGGTTCAGATAAGCGAAGAACTTCCGACGCTCCGGATCGTGCGCCATGTATCCGATCGAATAGAGATGGATCAGCGAGCCCACGCCGGTGATGAGCAGTACGAAGCAGATGGACAGCGCATCGAGCCCGAGTCCGAGATCGACCTGCAGTTCGCCGACCGGCACCCAGGTGAACACGGTCTGCTGTGCGAGTCTCTCGCTCGCGTCGAGTCCGAGAAGTCCGACGAACATGACGACGCCGCCGACGAAGGAGGCGACCGCCGTGGCACATCCGAGCAGATGTCCCCAGCCGTCGCTGCGACGCCCGAGGAGCAACAGAACGAACGCGCCGGCCAGGGGCAGTGCCGGTATCGTCCACAGCGCCGAGTTCAGGAACGAAGTCATGCCGCGTGTCCTCTCGGTTCGTCGTGGGCTCTCACACTCACCGTCCTCGTGGAATCGTCAGTACTTGAGCAGGTCGGCGTTGTCGACGGAGGCCGATCTCCTCGTCCGGAAGATCGTCACGATGATCGCGAGGCCGACGACGACCTCGGCGGCCGCGACGACCATCGTGAAGAAGGCGAACACCTGTCCGTGGAGATTGCCGTGCATCCGCGCGAACGTGACGAACGCCAGGTTGGCGGCGTTGAGCATCAACTCGACGCACATGAACACGACGATGGCGTTGCGGCGGAGGAGAACTCCCACTGCGCCGATGGTGAACAGCAGTGCGGACAGGTAGAGGTAGTTCTCGGGGTTCATCGCCGATCCTTCCTCGCGTCGTCGCCGGGTTCGCGCAGGCCCAGATCGGCGTGGTCCCAGTCGCGTCCGATGCGGCCGAGCAGCTCACCGACCGACAGTTCCGAGAATGTTCCGTCCGGGAGCAGGGCCGGGACGTCGGCGGCGTTGTGGCGGGCATAGACACCCGCGGCCGGCAACGGAGTGACCCGCTCCCCGTCGCGGAACCGGCGTGCGGCGAGTTCGCGTTGGGTCTGCCTCGGCTGCAGACGTTCCCGGTGGGCGAGCACCATCGCCCCGACGGTGGCGGTGATGAGCAGCGCTCCGGTGAGTTCGAACGCCCAGACGTAGTCGATGAACAGCAACACCGCGATACCCTCGACGTTGCCGCCGGCGTTGGCGGCGTCGAGTCCCGCGAAGCCGGAGACCGCGGTGTTCCCGATGCCGCCGATGAGCATCACCGCGAATCCGACAGCCACGACGATCGCGAGAACGCGCTGCCCCTTGATCGTTTCGACGAGGGAATCGGCGGAGTCGATACCGACGAGCATGAGCACGAACAGGAACAGCATCATCACGGCACCGGTGTAGACGACGACCTGCACCACACCGAGGAACAACGCGTCCTGCGCGATGTAGAAGACGGCGAGCACGATCATCGTCATGGCGAGGAACAGCGCCGAGTACACGGCCTTCGGAGCGACGACGACGCCGAGCGCCCCGAGTACTGCGACGGCACCGAGGATCCAGAACTGCACGGCCTCCCCGGTGGAGGTCGTGGTGAGTTCGGCGGCGAGCAGGGCAGTGGTCACCGGCCCTCCTCCCCGTCGGTGGCGGATGCGTGTTCCGGGACGGGGATCGTGCCCCGGTAGTAGTCCTCGTCGGTGGCGCCGGGCGCCATGGGATGCGGAGGTGGTTGCATCCCGGGTTCGAGGGGTGCGAGCAGACGGTCCTTCTCGTAGATCATGTCGGTGCGGTTGTCGGAGGCCATCTCGTACTCGTTCGTCATCGTCAGCGCGCGGGTCGGGCACGCCTCGATGCACAGTCCGCAACCGATGCACCGCAGGTAGTTGATCTGGTAGACGCGCCCGTACCGTTCGCCGGGCGAGTACCGCTCTTCGTCGGTGTTGTCGGCGCCCTCGACGTGGATCGCGTCGGCCGGGCACGCCCACGCGCACAGTTCACAGCCGATGCACTTCTCGAGTCCGTCCGGATACCGGTTGAGCTGGTGGCGTCCGTGGTAGCGGGGTGCGGTGGGTCTCTTCTGTTCCGGATACTGCTCGGTGTTGGGCTTCTTGAACATCGTCGTGAGCGTCACACCGAAACCGGCGAGCGGGCCGCGGAATTCGACCATCACGATCCTCCTGGGAGACGACCCGCCGAGGCGGGCGGACTCGATCGGGTGCTCGACCGAGCAGGTAGTGGCGGCACGGGGAAGCCACCGGCCATGGCGTCGAACTCCGCGTCGACGTCGGCCGGCGGTTCCGTCGCCTGGGCGAGGCGCCGGGTCCGCCGCCCCCGCACGGTGAGGTAGGCGAACAGCAGAGCGGTGGACAGTACACCGGCGACGATGAGGCTCGCGGTGCCGGGCAGGACGTCGTCGGTGTCGAGGATGCGCAGCGCGGCCGCGATCATCACCCACACCACCGAGACGGGGATGAGCAGTTTCCAGCCCAGGGCCATGAACTGGTCGTACCGCAGTCGCGGCAGGGTGCTGCGCAGCCACACGAAGACGAACAGCACGACCCACACCTTGATCACGAACCACAGCAGCGGCCACCAGCCCGAGTTCGCGCCGCTCCACAACGTCAACGGCCACGGCGCGTGCCAGCCGCCGAGGAACAGGGTGGTCGCGAGCGCGGAGACGGTGACCATGTTGACGTACTCCGCGAGCATGAACATCGCGAACCGTAGCGACGAGTACTCGGTGTGGAAACCGCCCACCAGCTCACCCTCGGCCTCGGGCAGGTCGAAGGGAGCGCGGTTGGTCTCCCCCACCATCGACACCGAATACACCAGGAAGGACGGCAGCAGCAGCACGACGAACCACAGGTCGTTCTGCGCGGCGACGATGCCCGAGGTCGACATCGTGCCCGCCTGCAGGAAGACCGCGGCGAACGCGAGTCCCATCGCGATCTCGTACGAGATGACCTGCGCGGTCGAACGGAGCCCGCCGAGCAGCGGATAGGTCGAACCGGAGGCCCAGCCGGCGAGCACGATGCCGTAGACACCGACGGAGGTGATCGCCAGGACGTAGAGCACCGCGACCGGAAGATCCGTGAGCTGCAACGGCGTCCGGTTCCCGAGAATCGACACCTCCGGCCCGAACGGGACGACCGCGAACGCCATGAACGCCGGGGCCGTCGCGATGATCGGGGCGAGCATGTAGATCGGCTTGTCCACCCCGGTCGGGATGATGCCTTCCTTGAGCGCGAGTTTCAGGCCGTCGGCGACGGTCTGGAACAGTCCTTTCGGCCCCACCCGGTCGGGTCCGACGCGCATCTGCATCCAGGCCATGATCTTGCGTTCGGCGAGGATCATCACGAGCGTCGTCAGGACGAGGAACGCGAAGATCGCCACGGCCTTGACGACGACGAGCCACCACGGGTCGATGCCGAACATCGACAGATCCACGGGCTGCTGGGCGGTGACGCTCATCGCGGATCCTCCTCGACCGATCCGGAACCCGGCGTGGCGGCCCGGATCCGCACCACATCACCGGAGGCGACGCCGAGCTCGACGTGCACCATCGATCCCGGGGATGCGGTGGGCAGCCAGACGACACGGTCGGGCAGGTCGTCGACCACCAGCGGCAGCGTGATCGAGCCGCGCGCGGTGGAGACGGTGAGCGAATGATGGTCGGCGGCGCCGATCTCCGCGGCCGTCGCGGCCGACAGCCGGGCGACGGGTTCGTGCGCCGTTCCGGCGAGGTGCGGTTCGTCGTCCTGCAACCGGCCCGCGTCGAGCAGCATCCGCCAGGTGGCCAGGACCGCTTCCCCGAGGACGGGACGTCGCGGAGACCGCGGGGACACTTCCGGCATCTCCGGGACGGTGCCCGCCCATCGTCCGAGTTCCGTGAGTTCGTGGCGCAGGGTCTCGACGTCGTGGGGGCCGGGATCACCGAGACCGGCATCGATGTCCATCGCGTCGGCGATCGCCGCGAGCACCCGATGGTCGGGCAGTGCCCCGGTGTCACGGAGCGCGATCGGGAAGGCTCGTTCGCGCCCCTCCCAGTCGAGGAAGCTCCCGGCCTTTTCGACCACCGGCGCGACGGGGAAGACGACGTCGGCGCGGTCGGTCACCGCGCTGCGTCGCACTTCCAGACTCACGACGAATCCGGCACCGTCGAGACCCGCGAGTGCGGCATCGGGGTCGGGCAGATCGGCGGGATCGACGCCGGCGACCACGAGCGCACCGATTTCACCCTCGGCGGCCGCAGTGAGGAGGGCGGCGGTGTCGCGACCCGGTTCCGTCGGCAGGGTGCCGGCCGGGAGACCCCACGCCGACTCCGTGTCGCGCCGGGCCTGCGGGTCGCGGACCGGGCGACCGCCGGGGAGAAGTGTCGGGAAGGCACCGGCCTCGAGTGCTCCGCGATCACCGGCGCGGCGCGGGATCCACGCGAGGCGGGCTCCGGTCCCGTCGGCGAGGGCCGCGGCAGCGGACAGTGTGCCGGGCGACGCTGCAGCCCTCTCCCCCACCAGCACGATCGCACCGGGAGCTCCGAGCGCAGCCGCGACGTCGGCGGATGCGCCGGTGCGGATCGCGTCGAGTGCGTGCGCCTCGCCGCCCGGCACGCACTGTTGGACCCGCCCCGACAGCTTGTGGACGCCGCGCGAGGCGAAGGGGGCGATCGCGAAGACCTGCAACCGGTTCCGGCGGACCGCCTTGCGCAGCCGCAGGAACACGATCGGCGATTCCTCCTCCGGTTCGAATCCGACGAGCAGCACCGCGGGCGCGCGGTCGAGGTCGCGGTAGGTGACGTCGAGGCGCCGTCCGGCGACCCGCGAGGCGAGGAAGGCCGTCTCCTCCTCCGACAGGGGACGGCTACGGAAGTCGATGTCGTTGGTGCCGAGCGCCGTTCGCGCGAACTTCGCGTACGCGTAGGCGTCCTCGACGGTGAGCCGGCCGCCGGTGAGCACCCCGGCCCTACCGCGCGCCGCCGCCAGCCCGCGGGCGGCGACGCCGAGCGCCTCGATCCACGAGGCGGGGACGAGCGCTCCGGTGTCGTCGCGGACGAGCGGTGTCGTGAGGCGATCGTCGGCAGTGGCGTAGGTGAACGCCCAGCGTCCCTTGTCGCAGTTCCATTCCTCGTTGACCTCGGGGTCGTCCCCGGCGAGGCGGCGCAGCACGGCACCGCGACGATGATCGGTGCGTTGGGCGCAGCCACTCGCGCAGTGTTCGCACACGCTCGGCGTGGAGACGAGATCGAACGGGCGGGCGCGGAACCGGTAGGCGGCGCCGGTGAGCGCGCCGACCGGGCAGATCTGGACGGTGTTGCCGGAGAAGTACGACTCGAACGGTTCTTCGGTGTAGATACCGACCTGCTGCAGCGCCCCGCGGTCGAGCATGTCGACGAACCGGTCGCCCGCGATCTGGTCGGCGAAGCGGGTGCACCGCGCGCACAGCACGCACCGTTCGCGGTCGAGGAGCACCTGCGAGGAGATCGCGATGGGTTTCGGGTAGGTGCGTTTGGTGTCCTCGAAGCGGGATTCGGCGCGCCCGTTGGACATCGCCTGGTTCTGCAGCGGGCACTCGCCACCCTTGTCGCACACCGGGCAGTCGAGCGGATGGTTGATGAGCAGCAGTTCCATCACGCCGCGCTGGGCCTTGTCGGCCACCGGTGAGGTGAACTGGGTGCGCACGACCATCCCGTCGGTGACCACCGAGGTGCACGAGGCGAGCGGTTTGCGTTGGCCCTCGACCTCGACGAGGCACTGGCGGCACGCGCCGACCGGTTCGAGCAGCGGGTGATCGCAGAACCGCGGGATCTGGACCCCGATCAGTTCGGCGGCACGGATCACGAGAGTGCCCTTGGGCACGGCGATCTCGGTGTCGTCGATGGTGACGTTCACGAGGTCGGTGGTCTCGGACTTCTCCGCACCGGCACCGGACACGGCGGTCATCGCTCGTTTCCTTCCGCTGGAGTGTCGGCGGCGAGCGTCGACAGATGCGGGTCGAACGGGCAGCCGCCGTGCTCGAAGTGGGCGAGGTATTCGTCGCGGAAATACTTCAGCGACGACGTGATCGGGCTCGTCGCGCCGTCCCCGAGCGCGCAGAACGCCCGGCCGAGGATGTTGTCGGAGATGTCGAGCAGCTTCTCCAGGTCGGCCTCGGTACCCTGACCGTGCTCGAGCCGCTCGAGGATCTGCACGAGCCACCAGGTGCCTTCGCGGCACGGCGTGCACTTGCCGCACGATTCGTGCGCGTAGAACTCGGTCCAGCGCAGCACCGTACGGACGACACAGGTGGTCTCGTCGAAGATCTGCAGGGCCCGGGTCCCGAGCATCGACCCGGCGGCGGCGACGTTCTCGTAGTCCAGGGGGACGTCGAGGTGTTCGTCGGTGAAGATCGGGGTCGACGAACCACCCGGTGTCCAGAACTTGAGCCGGTGACCGGCGCGCACTCCACCGGCGTAGCCGAGCAACTCCCGCAGCGTGATGCCGAGCGGGGCCTCGTACTGGCCGGGGGTGGTGACATGCCCGGAGAGCGAGAACATCGCGAAACCCGGTGATTTCTCGGTGCCCATCGAGCGGTACCAGTCCACACCGTTGCGGATGACGAGCGGGACGTTCGCGATGGATTCGACGTTGTTGACGACGGTGGGGCACGCGTACAGGCCGGCGACGGCGGGAAAGGGTGGGCGCAGGCGTGGTTGGCCGCGGCGTCCTTCGAGGGAGTCGAGCAGCGCCGTCTCCTCACCGCAGATGTATGCGCCTGCACCGGCGTGGACGACGAGTTCGAGGTCGTACCCGGAGCCGAGGATGTCGCGTCCGAGGTAACCGGCCTCGTAGGCCTCCGCGACCGCGGCGTGCAGGCGCCGCAGCACCGGGACGGCTTCCCCGCGGAGATAGACGAACGCGTGCCGGGCGCGGATCGCATACGCGGCGATGATCACGCCTTCGACGAGGGCGTGCGGGGTAGCCAGCATGAACGGGATGTCCTTGCAGGTGCCCGGTTCGGATTCGTCGGCGTTGACGACGAGATAGTGCGGTTTGTCGTCGCCCTGCGGAATGAACGACCACTTGGTGCCCGTGGAGAATCCGGCGCCGCCGCGACCGCGGATCCCGGAGTCCTTCACCGCGGCGATGACCGCATCCGGCTCCATTCCGAGTGCGATGGGCAGGGCCTCGTATCCGCCGTGCCGCCGGTAGGTGTCGAGGGTCCACGCCTGTTCCTCGTCCCAGTAGCGGGTGAGCACGGGGGTCAGACCCGTCGGGGATTTCCCGACGGTGACGACGGCCTCGTCCTTCGCCGGGGGTTCCGGTGCCTGCATGTCGTGCTCGCGGGCGACCTCGAGCCCGGCGAGGGAGGCCGGTCCGGCGGTACCGGCGGCCTCGAGTACACCGGGCCGGTCGTCGGGGATGCCTGCGAGCAGGCGCGCGGTGTCGCGGAAGCTGCGCAGCGGTGCGCCGCGCGTCGGTGTGGGTGTGCCGCCGGCGAGCAGGTCGTCGACGAGTTCGATCGCGGAGTCGACGGTGCGGTTGTCGAACAGTTCCCAGTCGACGGTCATCACCGGGGCGTAGTCGCAGGCCGCGTTGCATTCGATGTGCTCGAGGGTGATCGCACCGTCGGCGGTGGTCTCGTCGTGTCCGACGCCGAGCCGGGTGCACAGCGCGGAGAAGATCTCGTCGCCGCCCATCGTCGCGCACAGCGCGTTCGTGCACACTCCGACGTGGTGGCGGCCGGTCGGCGAGCGACGGTACATGGTGTAGAAGGTGGAGACGGCGGCGACCTCGGCGCCGGTGAGTCCGAGCCGCCGGGCGCAGAACTCGATGCCGGCCGGCGTGATGTAACCGTCCTCCGCCTGCACGAGGTGCAGCAGCGGCAGCAGCGCCGATCGTGGCTGCGGGTAGCGCGCGACGATCCGGTCGGCGTCGGCGTCGAGGCGGGCGCGGACGTCGTCGGGATAGCGGCGCGGTGCGTCGGGCGGGGTGAGATAGGTGTCCTCGTCGGGTCGCGGCCCGAGCGGCACGAGGACGGGTTCGCGCCCGGCCGGTTCGGTCATCGGCACGGCGGCGGTGGTCTCGCTCGTGGCCGCGGTGCCGGCGGTCTCCGAGCCCGCGGCCCGCACGAATTCGGTGCTCATCGGTCCACTCCCCCCATCACCGGGTCGATGCTGGCGACGGCGGCGATCACGTCGGAGACCATGCCGCCCTCGCACATCGCCGCGACGGCCTGCAGATTCGTGAACGACGGGTCGCGGTAGTGCACGCGGTACGGGCGTGTGCCGCCGTCGCTGACCATGTGGACGCCGAGTTCGCCGCGTGGCGATTCGACGCCGATGTAGACCTGTCCCGCCGGAACACGGATGCCTTCGGTGACGAGCTTGAAGTGGTGGATCAGACCCTCCATCGACTCGCCCATGATGTGCCGGATGTGGTCGGGCGAGTTGCCGAGTCCGTCCGGTCCGAGCTGCAGTTTCGACGGCCAGGCGATCTTGCCGTCCTGAACCATCACCGGTCCGGGGCGGAGCCGGTCGAGGCACTGTTCGACGATCTTCAGCGATTCGCGCATCTCCCCGATCCGGACGAGATAGCGCGCGTAGCAGTCGGATCCCTCGGCGGTGACGACGTCGAACTCGTAGGTCTCGTAGCCGCAGTAGGGTTCGGCGCGGCGCAGGTCGTAGGGCAGTCCGGTGGACCGCAGGATCGGTCCGGTGATCCCGAGGGCCATGCAGCCCGTGAGATCGAGGCAGCCGATGTCGCGGGTGCGTGAGATGAAGATGGGGTTGTCGGTGAACAGGGCTTCGAGGTCGGCGAGCCGGCCGGGCAGGAGCGCGAGCAGGTCGCGGATCATCGGCACGGCCTCGTCGGGCAGGTCCTGGGACAGTCCGCCGGGCCGGATGTAGGAGTGGTTCATCCGCAGTCCGGTGATCGTCTCGAAGACGTCGAGGATCAGTTCGCGTTCGCGGAAACCGAACAGCATCGGGGTGGTCGCGCCGAGTTCCATGCCACCGGTGGCCAGCGCCACCAGGTGCGAGGAGATGCGGTTGAGTTCCATGAGCATCACCCGCACGACCTGCGCGCGTTCGGGGACGAGATCCTCGATGCCGAGCAGCTTCTCGACGCCGAGGCAGTAGGCCGTCTCGTTGTGGAACGGGGCGAGGTAGTCCATGCGCGTGACGAAGGTGACGCCCTGCGTCCAGTTGCGGAATTCGAGGTTCTTCTCGATTCCGGTGTGCAGATAGCCGATTCCGCAGCGGGCCTCCGTGACGGTCTCGCCGTCGATCTCGAGGATCAGGCGCAGCACCCCGTGGGTGGACGGGTGCTGGGGGCCCATGTTGACGACGATGTGGTCCTCACCGCTGTCGCGTACGGCAGCGGTGATGTCGTCCCAGTCGCGTCCGACGGCGTCGAAGACGGTCTCGGTCGCGGGTTCGCTCGTCACGTGTACGCCCTCCGTTCGTCGGGTGGTGGGATCCGGGCGCCCTTGTACTCCACCGGGATTCCGCCGAGAGGGTAGTCCTTGCGTTGGGGATGTCCGTGCCAGTCGTCGGGCATCTCGATGCGGGTGAGCGCGGGGTGCCCGTCGAAGACGATTCCGAAGAAGTCGTAGGTTTCGCGCTCGTGCCAGTCGTTCGTCGGGTAGGTGCGGTAGAGCGACGGGACGTGTGGGTCGCTGTCGGGGATCGCGACCTCGAGCCGTATCCGACGGTTGTGGGTGATCGAGACGAGCGGATACACCGCGTGCAGTTCGCGGCCCGTCTCCTGCGGGTAGTGCACCCCGCTGACCCCGAGGCACAGTTCGAAGCGGAGGTCCGCATGGTCGCGCAGGGTGCGGGCCACCAGCGGCAGATGTTCGCGGCGGACGAAGACGGTCAGCTGGTGGCGGTGCACGACGACCTTCTCGACCGCCTGGGCATAGCCGACGCCGGTGTCGCCGGATCGCTCGTCGAGGACGTCCTCGAGCGTGTCGACGAGGGCGTCGAGGTACCCGCCGTAGGGTCGCTCGGTGCTGCCGGGCAGCGTCACCCGGCGCACGAGGCGGCCGTAGCCGCTGGTGTCACCGGATCCACGCACCCCGAACATGCCGCGTCGGACGGCGATCACCTCGTCGGCGCGGTCGTGGTCGGATCCTGTCCGTTCGAGATCGGTCATCGCGGCGGCACCGTCAGTTCGATGAGGGGACGTTGGGCCAGGGCCGCTTCCTCGGCGGCGCGGATCGCCTCGGCCCGGTTCACACCCAGGGGCATCTGCGCGATCTTCTCGTGCAGCGTGAGGATGGCGTGCAGGAGCATCTCGGGCCGGGGCGGGCAGCCCGGGAGGTAGATGTCGACGGGGACGACGTGGTCGACCCCCTGGACGATCGCGTAGTTGTTGAACATGCCGCCCGACGAGGCGCACACGCCCATCGCGAGCACCCACTTGGGTTCGACCATCTGGTCGTAGACGCGGCGCAGGGCGGGGGCCATCTTCTGGCTGACGCGGCCGGCGACGATCATGACGTCAGCCTGTCGCGGGGAGGCCCGGAAGGCCTCCATACCGAAGCGGGCGATGTCGTAGCGGCCACCGGCGGTGGCCATCATCTCGATGGCGCAGCACGCGAGCCCGAAGGACGCCGGCCACAAGGAGCCCTTGCGCGCGAAACCGGCGAGGGTCTCGACGGTGCTGAGCAGGAAACCGCTGGGGACCTTCTCCTCGATGCCCATCGCCCGTCACCTCCCCCGGAATCGGACCGGACGCCCGGCCGTGGGTCGCCCGTTCTCGTAACCCGTTCGCTTGCAGGACATCCCGTCGTGTACGCGGGTCGTCAGTCCCATGTCAGGCCTCCTCGTTTCCACTCGTAGGCGTAGGCGACGAAGACGTTGAACATGAACAGCGCCATCGCCGCCAGACCGAAGACGCCGAGCGCGTCGAAATGGACCGCCCACGGGTACAGGAAGACGATCTCGATGTCGAAGATGATGAACAGCATCGCGGTGAGGTAGTACTTCACCGGGAAGCGGCCACCTCCCACCGGCTGGGGTGTGGGGTCGATGCCGCACTCGTACGCGTCGAGCTTGGCGCGGTTGTATCGGCTCGGGCCCGCGAGGCTCGCCACCGCGACGGAGAAGACCGCGAAGGCAAGCGCGATGCCACCGAGTACCAGGATCGGTACGTAAGCGTTCATGCGACCTCCGGTTGCTCGCGCGAATCCGGCCGCGGGTCTGCTCGTCGCCCGCGAACCCACCCCCGCCGCGCACCGGGCGGTTCCGCCCCGGCCCAGGGTTGTGAGTCACGGCACACACTAGTGCTGTTCGCGTCGGACTTGTCGCGATTTCACGCCCTCGATTCGGGGCGGCGTGTCGGGCTGCTCGACAACCGGAAGGGGGGTAGATTCTCCGGCCCCACATACGAGTTCGCGGCCGGGCGGTCGCGCGCCGGAAGGGTCAGGAGGGGCGCGAGCGAGGGGTGAGCAGCGCGAGGACCTGCCGGCCGAGCCGGATCGGGTCGACGGGATGACGCAGCGCCACCTCGGCGCCCGACCAGCGGGCGAGCCATTCGTCGTCGGCCCGGGCGATCAACACGATGATCGGCGGGCACGAGTCGAGTTCGTCCTCGAGTTGTTTCGCGAGGCCCATGCCGCCCGCGGGGGCGGCCTCACCGTCGAGCACGGCGAGGGCGATGTCGCCGGCGTGCATGCGTTCGACGACGACCGGCGGTGTCGCGACCTCGACGTAGTCGAGTGGAGGCAGATCCGGGTGCAGGCGGGTACCGAGGGCATCACGAACCTGTTGCCGCACGGTCGCATCGTCGCTGTAGACGAGGATGCGCAGCGAGTCGGTCACGGGCAAGATGCTAACCGAGCACACCCGCCCGTCCGGGGAACCCGCGTGTCGCGGCGGCGCCGCGACGTCGGCGGGCCGGGACGAGCTCAGGATCCGCTACCGAGCGGATGCCACCGTTCACGGATCTCGGGACGGGTCGCGGTCTCCGTCTCGTCGTCGTGGATGATCGAGGCGGGCGCGATCATCAGGTGCGCCAGCACGATGCACGCGCCGGTGAGCATGGCGAATGCGGCACCGATCAGATACGACCCGGTGAACACCGCAGCCAGGAATCCGATCGTGAGCATCCCCGTGAGTGCGATGATCGCGAGAATCCGCCGACTCGAGCGTGGCATCGAATCGGACCTCTCGTCCGTGGATGCAACCATGAGCATCTCCGTTCCTCCCCGGAACGGCGCATCTCGTACTCCCGCATCCACTCATCGTTCCCGGTCGACGAATCGTCGGTGATGAGCAGACCCCCGCGGTGGCCGAGTGCGGCCGTCCCCTCCTCCGCTCGGACCGTGAGCGGTTTCGGTAACAGAATACTATCAAATGTGACATTCGTCTTGTGCTCTGTTTGTGGGACATCACGAAGTTGTGGACGGCCCGGAAATCTGTCGGTAACCGACAGTCCCTTCAGAAGGTTAGGCTCACCTCTCGAACCGGTCCGATCAGTGAGAGGTACCCATGAATTTCCTGTCCCCGCGCCGCCTCGGGTCACGCGCGGTAGTCGTGCTCGCCGCCGTCGCACTCACCGCCTGCTCGTCCGGTGGTGGCGACGACTCGAACGGTTCTCCGACCGGCGACTTCGAACCCGTCGCGATCGAGCACGCGCTGGGCACCGCCGAGATCGACGCGCAGCCCGAGAGGGTCGTGACACTCGGGATGGGTTCGGCCGAGACGGCGATCGCACTGGGTGTCACCCCGGTGGGGATGGAGGAATATCCCTGGGGCAGCGACGAAACCGGATATCTGCCCTGGATCCACGAGGAACTGACCGAACGCGGCGAGCCGCTGCCCGAGCAGTTCACCGGTGGCGCCGAGGTGGACGTCGAGGCGATCGCCCGACTCGCTCCGGACGTCATCCTCGCGCCGTGGTCCGGCATCACGCAGGAGCAGTACGACCTGCTGTCGGCGATCGCCCCGACCGTCGCCTACCCCGAACTGCCCTGGACGATCACCTGGCAGGATCAGATCGAGACCATCGGCACCGCGCTCGGCAGGCACGACGAGTCGCTGGGTCTGATCACGGGGATCGAGGACACCTTCGAACGCACCGCGGCCGAGCATCCCGAATACGCCGGGGTGACGTTCTCGTACATCTACAACACCGGTCCCGGAACGCTCGGGGTGTTCATGCCCGACGAGCAGCGCGTGGCGATGGTCCGCGGACTCGGGCTGACGGTCGATCCGGTCGCCCGGACTCTCGAGGAGACCGAGGGCACCGACTCTGCGGTCATCGGCCTCGAGAACGCCGGACTGCTGTCGGAGTCGGATCTGATCTTCACGTTCTATTCCGACCCCGCGAACCGCGCGGAGATCGAATCGCAGCCGGTCTACCAGCAGATTCCGGCGATTGCACGCGGGTCGTTCGTCGCGCCGGAGGAACAGCCGTTCGTCACGGGATCGTCGATGATCAATCCGCTCACAGTGCCGTGGTCCCTCGACCGCTACGTCCCGCTCGTCGACGAAGCGATCGCGAAGCTCGACCGCTGAGCCGGACGCACCGGTGGTGCGCCCGGCTGTGGGGCGTCACCGCCGGCGTGTCCGACTCCGGGCGTCACCGCCGGTGTGCGAGCCTGCGGACCATCAGATCACCGATCGACTGCATGATCTGCACCATCACGATGAGCACGACCACCGCGAGCAACAGCACCGGAGTGTTGAACCGCTGGTAGCCGTAGACGATCGCGAAGTCGCCGAGACCGCCGCCGCCGATGACACCGGCCATGGCCGAATAGCCCACCAGCAGCACCAGGGTGAGGGTGGCACCGGCGATCAGCGGGGACAGCGCTTCGGGCAACAGCACCTTGCGCACGATCTGCGCGTTGGTGGCCCCCATCGCCTGGGCCGCCTCGACCCGGCCCCGGGGAACCTCCCGTAGAGCGGATTCGACGATCCGACCGAAGAACGGGATGGCACCGATGGTCAGCGGCACGATCGCCGCGGTCGGTCCGATCGCGGTGCCCACGATGAAGCGGGTGAACCCGATCAGCGCGATCAGCAGGATGAGGAAGGGCAGCGACCGGAAGAGGTTGACGATCACGCCGAGAACGGTGTTGAGCGTCCTGCGCGGCCACAGTCCGGACGGGGACGTCAACTGCAACACGATCCCGACGAGCACACCACCGACGACGGTGAGCACGAAGGACACCGCAACCATGTAGAGCGTCTCGAGGGTGGCTTCCCACACCTCCGGGAATGCCTCGTACCACTGCAGTTTGTTCATCGCGCCTGCACCGTCATTCCGTGAGTCCCTCCAGTTCGGCTTCCGTCCCCCACGCCAGGGTCAGATACGGGCGATCGGCCACGAATCCCTCGATGAGCGTCCGATCGGTGCCCGCCGTGAACCGCAGGCGCATCCGGCCCACGGTGACGCTGCCGACCTGTTCGACGCGGCCGCCGACCACAGCGATGTCGGCATCGAGCTCGCGGATCATCTCCGCGAGCCACGGTCCGTGCGCGGCATCACCGATTGCGGTGACCAGCGCCGTGTCCGCGCCCGATCCCGTCGACGGGTCGGTACCGACCGGGACGAGTGCGTGCCCGAGCGCCGACTCGGGATCGGCGACGAGATCGACGATCCGGCCCGTCTCGACCACCTGCCCGGCGTCGAGTCGCGCGGCCGAGCTGCAGATCCGGCGCAGCACCCCGAGTTCGTGGGTGATCACCACGACCGTGACACCCAGGCGTCTGTTCACCTCGGCGACGAGATCGAGGACCTGATCGGTGGTGTCCGGGTCCAGGGCGCTCGTGGCCTCGTCGCACAGCAGTACCTCGGGTTCGACGGCGAGTGCGCGGGCGATGCCCACGCGCTGCTGCTGTCCACCGGACAACTGCGAGGGATAGCTCTCCCCCTTGCCGGCCAGGCCGACGAGATCGAGCAGCTCGAGCGCCCGCTTGCGGCGCTGGTCCTTGTCGATCCCCGCCACTTCGAGCGGGAATTCGACGTTCCGGATCACGGTGCGCGAGTGCAGCAGGTTGAACTGCTGGAAGACCGTCCCGATCCGGCGACGCGCCGCTCGCAGTTCCGCGCCGGACAGGGTCGACAGGTCGTCCCCGCCGAGCAGGATCCGTCCCGAGGTGGGTCGCTCGAGCAGGTTCAGACAGCGCAGAAGGGTGGACTTGCCGGACCCGGACGGGCCGACGATGCCGTAGATCTCGCCGTCGGGGATCTCGAGCGACACCCCTCGCAACGCCGCGACCTCCCCGGAGCGCCCGGCTCCGGGGAAGGTCTTGACGAGGTTCTCGACGACGATCATCAGTTCGTCGGGTGGACCGGCAGCACGGCGCCGGAGTAGGTCTCCTCGATCCAGGCAGCCGTCTCGGGCGACTCGAGGGCCTCGGCCAGGGCGGTCACGGCCGGGTCGTTCTCGTTCTCGGCCCGCACGACGAGCAGGTTGGAGAAGGGGTTGTTCTCGACCTCTTCGGTGACGATGGCGTCCTCGGCCGGGTTCAGGCCGGCTTCGAGCGCGTAGTTGGAGTTGATCACGGCGGCGGTGATCTGGGCGTCGTCGAGCTGACGGGCGAGCTGCGGACGCTCGATGGCGACGAGGTTCAGATTCTTCGGGTTGGCAGTGATGTTCGATTCGGTCACCACCGACAGGTCGGCCTCCTCGAACGGAACGTCCATCTCGAGCAGACCGGCCGACTCGAGCAGGTACAGCGCGCGGGCGTAGTTGGTGGTGTCGCGCGGCACGGCGACGGTGTCGCCGTCCTTCAGGTCGTCGAGCGAGGCGATCTTGTTCGAGTAGAGGCCGATGGGCTCGAGGTGCACGTCGGCGACGGCGACGAGGTCGTCGACACCCTTCTGCTTCTGCCAGTCCGTCAGGTACGGCTCGTGCTGGAAGAAGTTCGCGTCGACGTCACCGGCCTCGAGCAGTTCGTTGGGATCGACCTCACCGGTGATCTCGACGATGTCGAGCTTGTAGTCGCCCAGCGCCCCGGTGCTCACGATCTGGTCGAGGATCTCGACGTGCGGGGTGGACGACGCCGAGATCCGGAGGGTGGTGTCGTCACCTTCGGACGACGAGCAGGCCGCGAGACCCGCAGCGAGGGTGAGCGCGGCGGACGCGACGACGATACGACGCAGTGACATCGGGTGGATACCTTCCGTTGGGAATGCGGGGACGTTGGAAATACGGGGACGGACAGATCGATTATCGGGGTGCGGCGAAGCGGGCGAGGAGATCCGCGTGAAAACGCTCCGCCACGTTCGGATGTGCCCGCAGGCGGGACTTGAGTGCGTTGAGGCCGTAGACGGCGTGCAGCGTGCCGCCGTGTGCGTCGGGGCCGACGCCGCGGGCGGCCGCGGCCAGATCCGCGGGCAACTCCACCGCCGGGAGTTCGCGGTCGAGACCGGGATTGAGGAAGAAGGGCAGCGACACGCGGTCGGTGCCCGCCGGGGGCGGCAGCACACGATGGACGGTCGCCTGGAGGTAACCGCCGGTGGCGACCTCGAGGAGTTCGCCGATGTTGACGATGAAATGTCCTGGGAGCGGGTCGATGTCGACCCACCGTCCGTCGCGTTCGACCTGGAAGCCGGTGCTCCCGGGCTCGGGATACAGCAACGTCAGCGCGCCGACGTCCTTGTGGCTGCCGACCCCTTGACCGGTGACCGAGCGGTCGTGCCCGGGATACCGCGCGATCTTCAACAGCGGATCGGGATCGGCGAAGGCCTCCTCGAAGTGATCGGCGGGGGCACCGAGGGATTCGGCCCACGCGCCGAGCAGCCGGCGTCCGACGTCACCGGCCTCGTCGATCCAGCGCAGGGCGAGCTCGCGCAATCGGGGGACCTGCTCGGGCCACAGATTGGGGCCGTGCAGCACCTCCCAGGGGCGATCGGGGTCGATCCCGGCAACGGCGTCGCGTTCCGGGCCGATGTCGAGCTGTTCGCGCCAGTCGACGTAGCCCTGGGTGCGTTCGCCACCGACACGGGTGTAGCCGCGGAAGTGGGGTGAGCGGATGTTCTCGATCGCGAGCTTGTCCGCCTCGGGGAGAGCGAAGAATTCGCGGGCCGCCGCGACGAGTTCGTCGGCGAGCGCGGGGTCGATCCCGTGACCGGCGAGATGGAAGAACCCGATCTCGTGGGTGGCCTCCCGGAGGCGATCGAGCAGGGCGTTGCGTGTGGTGTCGTCGCCGTCGAGATCGGACAGATCGATGACGGGCAATACCGTCGAATCGGACATGATGTGCCTTTCGAACCGCATCGGATGCGAGGAATTCCCGGTCACCGCCGGATCGTCGGTCACAGCGGACTCAGGGGAATCGTGAGAGCAGTGCGAGCAGCCCCGACAGGGGTGATCAGCGGCAACGACAACACGCAGGAGCCACGGCGCTTCGAGCGCGTGTGCTCACAGTCTGCGCGTGAGTGTTGCCCATGTTCTCCTCCGATGAGGTCGCGTGCGACCTTCGACGACAGTGGCGCCACGACGTGGTCCTGATCAAGGCTAATCGCCGCCTCGACCACCCGGCAAATCACCGTCGACCGGCAGTGCGACACCATTGACAGCAGACTGCCGTTTTGTCAGCATATTGTCATGACCGAAACAGTTCACGTCGCCGTGTACGACACCCTGGCGGACTGGGAGATCGGATACGTCACGCCACACATCGCGGATCCCGAATGGCAGCGCAACCCCGGCCGGTACCGCGTCCGTACCGTCGGAGCCACGACGGAACCGGTCACGACCAAGGGCGGACTCCGCATCCTTCCCGACACCGTGCTCGCAGACGTCACGCCGGAGGACAGCGCGATGCTGATCCTCGCGGGCAACGACATCTGGCCGACCGACGCCTACACCCCGTTCGTCGACAAGACCCGGCAATTCCTCGACGCCGGCGTTCCGGTGGCCGCGATCTGTGGCGCGACCGGAGCGCTCGCGGCTGCCGGCCTGCTCGACGAGCGGCCGCACACGAGCAACGCTCGGGAATTCCTGCAGAGCGTCGGATACGGTGGCGCCGATCTGTACCGGGACGAACCCGCGGTCACGGACGGCGATCTCATCACCGCGAGCGGCATCGCCCCGGTCGACTTCGCCCGCGCGATCTTCGCCCGGCTCGACATGTACGAACCGCGCGTCCTCGACGCCTGGTACGCCCTCTACGGCGAGCGCGACCCGCGCGGCTACTACGACCTCATGGCGTCCGGGTCGTGACGGAACAGTACGCGGCGGGGCAGAACGCGAGTGAGCAGAACGCCGCCGAGCAGCACCCGGCCGAGCTGCTCAGCGCGGCCGCACTGACGGCCTTCCGCCTCAACGGGCAGTTCCTCGCGCTGGCCGAGAGCCTGGCGCGTCCCGTGGGCCTGACCGCGGCCTGGTGGCAGGTCCTCGGTGCGGTCTCCCCCGAGCCACTGCCGGTGTCCGCGATCGCCCGCGAGATGGGCATCACCCGGCAGAGCGTGCAGCGCATCGCCGATCTCCTCGTCGACAAGGGCCTGGCGGAGTACCGACCCAATCCGGCGCACCGTCGCGCCAAACTCGTCGCGATGACGCCTGCCGGCCGCGACGCGATCCGGGCCATCGGCCCCGCCCACGCCGACGCCGCGCGAGCCCTGTGCGAGGAGACCGGTGCCGAGGAACTGGCGCGGATCGTGGAGGGCATGCGTGCGTTGTCGGCCGCCCTCGATCGGTCGGCCGATCAGCTCCCCGACGGGCGACGCGGCGGGAAGTGACGGATGAGCCCTTCCTGCACGACGGTCGCGACGAGTTCGCCCTCGATGGTGAAGTAGCGGCCCGTCGCCATCCCACGGGAACCGGCCGCCACCGGGGATTCCGTGGCGTACAGGTGCCATTCGTCGAAGCGGAGCGGACGGTGGAACCAGATCGAATGGTTGACCGTCGCCGCCACGATCCGGTCGAGCCCCCACGACAGGCCGTGCGTGGTGAGGATCGAATCGAGGACGGTCGTGTCGGACGCGTAGGCCAGCGTGGCGACGTGGAGCAGCGGATCGTCGGGCAGTTGCCCGTCGGCGCGCATCCACACGCGGTTGTGGCCGAGCTTCTCCCCCGTTCCCCGCAACACCCAGGCGGGGTCGTTGGCGTACCGCATGTCGATCGGCTTGAGCGCGCCGACGAAATGCGGCAACTGCTCCTCGAAGCCGCGCAGGCGTTCGCCGATCGGCGGGAGCGCTTCGGGCAGTGGAACATCAGGAACGGTCACCGAGTGTTCGAGGCCCTTGCCCCACCGCTGGAAGGCGGCGAGCATGACGAACAGTTCCTGGTCGTCCTGGTAAGCGGTGACCATTCGGTTCGCGAAGTCGCGGCCGTCCCGGTGGGTGACGACGTGGTAGTCGATGGGCCGCTTGACGTCGCCGCCCCGGATGAAATGGGCGTTGATCGCGTGCACCGGACGATCACCCACGGTGCGTCCGGCCGCGATGAGCGCCTGCGCGACGAGCTGACCGCCGAAGGTGCGGCTGCCGACCTGTGCGGGATGACCGCCACGGAAGACGTTCTCCTCGACCTGCTCCAGATCGAGCAGGCCGAGGAGAACGTCGAGATCCGTCGTGTCCGACAGTGTCACCGGCTGTCTTTCTCGCCCAGCCGGTGCACGTGGATGAGGTTGGTCGAACCCGAGCGTCCCGGAGGCGCCCCGGCGACGATCACCACGAGATCGCCGCGCTGGTACCGACCGAGCGACAGCAACGCCGCGTCGACCTGTTCGACCATCTGGTCGGTGGTGTCGACCGGCTCGACCGAGAAGGTCTCGGTGCCCCACGTCAGCGCCAGCTGGTTGCGGATGTGCGGGACCGGCGTGAAGGCGAGCAGCGGCAGCGGGGTGTGCAGCCGCGCGAGTCGTCGCACGGTGTCGCCCGACTGGGTGAACGCGACGAGCGCCTTGGCGTCGAGACGCTCGCCGATGTCGCGGGCAGCATACGAGATGACACCGCGCTTGGTGCGCGGAACATGCGTCAGCGCAGGCACTTCCGTCGAATCCGACTCGACGGCGGCGATGATGCGCGCCATCGTGCGGACCGTTTCGACGGGGAACTTGCCGACCGATGTCTCACCCGAGAGCATCACGGCGTCGGCACCGTCGAGCACGGCGTTGGCCACGTCGGAGGCCTCGGCGCGGGTGGGACGCGAGTTCTCGATCATCGATTCGAGCATCTGCGTCGCGACGATGACGGGCTTGGCGTTCTCGCGCGCAATCTGGATCGCGCGCTTCTGCACGAGCGGCACTTCCTCGAGCGGAAGTTCGACGCCGAGGTCGCCACGCGCCACCATGACCGCGTCGAAGGCGAGGACCACGGCCTCGAGATTCTCGACGGCCTCGGGCTTCTCGAGCTTGGCGATCACCGGCACGTGCCGACCGACGCGGTCCATGACCTCGTGAACGAGTTCGACGTCGGCCGGCGACCGCACGAACGACAGGGCGATGAAGTCGACACCGAGGCGCAGGGCGAACTCGAGATCCTCGATGTCCTTCTCAGACATGGCCGGAACGGAGACGTTCATCCCCGGCAGGGAGACACCCTTGTTGTTGCTGACGGGTCCGCCCTCGATGACGCGGCAGACGACGTCGTTGCCCTCGACCGCCTCGACGACCAGTCCGACCTTGCCGTCGTCGACGAGCAATCGGTCGCCGGCGACGGCGTCCTGAGCGAGTTCCTTGTAGGTGGTCGAGACGCGGTCGTGGTCTCCGACCACGTCGTCGACGGTGATGCGGACTACTTCACCGTGTTCCCACACGGTGCGGTCCTCGGCGAATCGTCCGAGCCGGATCTTCGGCCCCTGGAGATCGGCGAGGATGCCGACGGCGTGCCCGGAGGCCTCCGACGCAGCGCGGACCCGGTTGTAGTGGCCCTCGTGGTCGGCGTGTTCACCGTGGCTGAAATTCAGGCGGGCGACGTCCATTCCGGCGTCGACGAGATTCCGCAGGACATCGGGGTCGGCGGTGGCCGGCCCCATAGTGCAAACGATCTTGGTGCGTCGGGTCACGCTTCGAGCCTAGCCTCCGAGCCTGCGAGCCTCCATCCCAGCACCCTGGCGCGTGTCGCCGGGGTGCTGACGGGACGGAGACGTCGGGATGTCACGGACGGAGCTGGCGTCCGTTCTTGTCGCGGACCTTGCCGGTGAGCATGAGGATGCCGTCGATGAGCGGCCAGATGCCTCCGATACCGCAGGTGAGCCATGTGACGGCGATCTGCGCGACCGCCGTACCCGGCTGGTCGAGGTAGAAGCGTCCGGCGCCGAAGGGGCCGAGCAGGATCTCCAGCACACCGGCGGTGACCTTGCTCTTGTCGGAGTACGGCTCGCCGGTGTAGGGATCGCGTCCGAAGGGGGCTGCGGCGTCGCGACCGTACGGGTTCGACGGGTCGGGGTATCCGTAGGCGGGCATCACCCCGTAGCCGGGCGGCGGACCGTATCCCTGCCCGCCCTGCGGCGGCGGACCGTAACCCGGCGCCTGGTGCGATCCCTGCGGACCGGTGTACCGCCCCTGTGACGGGTCCTGCTGCGGGGACCCGATCGGGAAGTGCGGATCGGGGGTCCCGTAGACCGGTCCGGTGCCGGTCTCGGGCCGGCCCTGATGCTCGCCGTAGGGATAGTCGCCCGGGGACGGATAGTCGGACTCGTGCTCGGCCGGCGGCGGGTAGCTGGGCGTGGTACCCCAGCCCGGTCCGTTGCCGACACCGGAGTAGGTGTCCCACCCCGGCCCCGGGGTACCGGTGGCACCACCGAGGGAGTCGAGGGTCGGCGGTTGAGCGGACAGCGACGCCTGCGCGGTGGCGTCGTAGTCGAACGCGCGTCCGAGATCGGGCGGCGGGGTGTGTTCGCTCTCCGAGGACCGCTCCGGCGTATCGGCGCCGGAGGCGGACTCGCTCGGCTTCGTCAGGTCGGGCTTGGCAGGCTCCGTCTTGTCGGGCTCCGGCTTGGCAGACTCCGAATCGGATGCTCCCGAAGTTCCCGGGTCCTGTGTGGTCACGAGTGATCCCCCTTGCTGTCTCCGGACGTCGCTTCGTCGACTCTACCGGCGGCGGACGACGAGCTGCCCGAGGCGGCATCCGCCGAGTCCGAGCTGCCCGACTCGGCATCCGCCGAGTCCGAACCGTCCGACTCGACATCCGCCGACGCCGGGGCGGAACCGGCCGGGTTCAACGACGCCGGGTCCTCGCGGCCCTTGCGTGCGAGGACGAAGTAGGCGACCGCGAGCACGAACACGATGCCCGAGGTGAACGTGTTGATCCGGATACCTGCGATCTGGGTCGCCGCGTCGGTGCGCATGAGCTCGATCCAGAACCGGCCCGCGCAGTACCCGGCGACGTACAGGGCGAACAGGCGTCCGTGGCCGATCGTGAACCTCCGGTCGACGAACACCAGCAGCAGCACGACGAGGACGTTCCACAGCAGCTCGTAGAGGAATGTCGGGTGCACGACGAATGCCACCTCGCCGGTGGACACACCGTCGACCAGCCCGGGCGCGACCTGTCCGGCGTCGTTGCGCCGTTCGTAGATCTCGAGGCCCCACGCCACCGTGGTCTCGCGACCGTAGAGTTCCTGGTTGAACCAGTTGCCGAGACGTCCGATGGCCTGCGCCAGCAGGATGGCCGGGGCGAGGGCGTCCCCGAAGGCCGGAAGCGGGATCCCCCGCCGACGGCACCCGATCCACGCACCGAGCGCACCGAAGGCGACCGCACCCCAGATGCCGAGGCCGCCCTCCCAGATCTTCAGGGCGTCGACCGGGTCGTTGCCGTCGCCGAAGTACTTCTGCCAGTCGGTGGCGACGTGGTAGAGCCGCCCACCGATCAGGCCGAAGGGCACCGCCCACACGGCGATGTCGAGGACGGTGCCGGCCTGTCCGCCGCGCGCGACCCAACGGCGGTCGCCCCACCAGATCGCCACGACGATCCCGACGATGATGCACAGGGCGTAGGCGCGGAGGGCGAACGGTCCGAGATACCAGACGCCCTGCGGCGGACTCGGCAGATAGGCCAGAACAGACGCAGTGGATGTCACGAGTGCACGTTAGCGGAGCGAACGCCCTTCGCGAGATCCCGAGTCAGTGCGAGCAACGCGTCGTGCCCCTCGGCGACGGCGGAGACCAGCGCCGAGCCGACGATGACACCGTCTGCGTAGCCCGCGATCTCCGCGGCCTGGGCACCGTTGCGCACACCGAGACCGACACCGACCGGGATGTCGGAATGCGTGCGCACCCGGGCGACGATCTCCGGCGCGCGGTTGTCGACGCTGTCGCGGGCACCGGTGACGCCCATGGTCGAGGTGGCGTAGACGAAGCCGCGGCACTTGTCGAGGGTGGTCGCGAGGCGCTCGTTGGTCGACGACGGTGCGACCAGGAAGATCCGGCCGAGTCCGTACTTGTCGGCTGCGGCGATCCATTCCTCCGCCTCGTCCGGGACGAGGTCGGGCGTGATGATGCCGAGTCCACCCGCGGCCGCGAGGTCGCGGGCGAAATTCTCGACGCCGTACTTGATCACGAGGTTCCAGTAGGTCATCACGACCGCGGCGCCACCGGCGGCCGTGATCGCTTCGACGGCCGGAAAGACGTCGCGGACTCGGACGCCGTTGGCGATCGCTTCGAACGCCGCGTTCTGGATGGTGGTGCCGTCCATCACCGGGTCGCTGTAGGGGATGCCGACCTCGATGAGATCGCAGCCACCCTCGACGAGGGTCTTCATCGCCTCGACGGAGCGCTCGACGGTGGGATAGCCGACCGGCAGGTAACCGACCAGTGCGGCGCGGTTCTCGGCGCGGCAGGTCGCGAAGATCTCGGTCAGGCGTTCGTGCGGGGCGCTCACTGGGCTGCTCCTTCGGTGCCGGTCCGCTCGGCGGACTCGGACTCGGACTCGTCGGTCGGCAGGTAGCCGAACCACTTGGCGGCGGTGTCGACGTCCTTGTCCCCGCGGCCGGAGAGGTTGACCAGGACGATGGCACCCTTGCCGAGTTCGGGACCGAGCTTCACGGCACCGGCGACGGCGTGGGCCGACTCGATCGCGGGGATGATGCCCTCGGTGCGGCACAGCAGCGCGAAGGCCTCCATGGCCTCGCTGTCGGTGACGGCGCGGTACTCGGCCCGGCCGGTGTCGGCGAGCCAGGCGTGTTCGGGGCCGACGCCGGGATAGTCGAGACCCGCGGAGATCGAGTGCGATTCGATGGTCTGGCCGTCCTCGTTCTGCAGCAGGTACGAGAACGCGCCGTGCAGAGCACCGTGGGTGCCGCCGCCGATGGTGGCGGCGTGCCGTCCGGTCTCCACGCCGTCTCCCCCGGCCTCGCAGCCGACGAGCTTGACGGACGGGTCGTCGATGAACGGGTGGAAGATGCCGATCGCGTTCGATCCGCCACCGACGCAGGCGACGACGGCGTCGGGCAGGCGACCGGTGAGCTCGCGGATCTGGACGCGCGCCTCGAGACCGATGATGCGCTGGAAGTCGCGGACCATCGCCGGGAAGGGGTGCGGGCCGGCGGCGGTGCCGAAGCAGTAGTAGGTGTTGTCGGCGTTGGTGACCCAGTCGCGCATCGCCTCGTTGATCGCATCCTTGAGGGTGCGCGAGCCGGTCTTGGCGGCTATGACCTCGGAGCCGAGCAGACGCATGCGCGCGACGTTGAGAGCCTGTCGTTCGGTGTCGACCTCGCCCATGTAGACGCGGCACTCGAGACCGAGCAGCGCGCACGCTGTGGCGGTGGCGACGCCGTGCTGGCCGGCACCGGTCTCGGCGATCACGCGGGTCTTGCCCATGCGCTTGGCGAGCAGTACCTGCCCGAGCACGTTGTTGATCTTGTGCGAGCCGGTGTGGTTGAGATCCTCGCGCTTGAGGAAGATGCGCGCTCCGCCGGCGTGTTCGCTCAGGCGGGTGGCCTCGTAGACCGGGGACGGGCGGCCGGTGTAGTCGCGCTGCAGGCGGTCGAGTTCGGCGAGGAAGCCGGGATCGACGCGTTCCTTCTCGTAGGCAGCGGTGACCTCCTCGATCACCGCCATGAGCGCCTCGGGCACATAGCGGCCACCGAAGACTCCGAAATGGCCGCGGACGTCGGGTTCGTGCGCGGTCGGAGTGGCGAGGGCTTCGCTCATCGAGGGAAGCCCTCGGCCCTTGGCGGAAAGTGCGGAATCGTCTGCAGTCACGCGTCCAGTCTGCCCCACCACGCGATGCGGATCACGTGGGGGTCCGGACCGGCCGGGACGGTCAGCGTGCGGGCTTGGGGCACGACGGATGCGTGCCCACCGTCACCAGTTCGGCGACTGCCTGGCGCGGATCCCCACTGGTCACCAGTCCCTCTCCGACGAGCACCGCGTCGGCGCCGGCACCCGCGTACGCGAGCAGATCGGCCGGGCCGCGGACACCGGATTCGGCGATCTTGAGCACGTTGCTGGGCAGGCCCGGCGCGATGCGCGAGAAGGTCGTCTTGTCGACCTCGAGGGTCTTGAGGTTGCGGGCGTTGATGCCGATGACGGTGGCGCCGGCCTCGAGGGCGCGATCGGCCTCCTCCTCGGTGTGCGCCTCGACCAGTGCGGTCATGCCGAGCGACTCGACACGGTCGATCAGCGCCGTCAGCACGGTCTGCTCGAGTGCCGCGACGATGAGGAGCACGATGTCGGCGCCGTGTGCCCGCGCCTCGTGGATCTGGTAGGGACCGACCACGAAGTCCTTGCGCAGCACGGGAATACGGACGACGCGACGTACGGCGTCGAGATCGGCGAGGCTGCCGTGGAATCGGCGTTCCTCGGTGAGAACGCTGATGGCGCGAGCGCCTCCGGACTCGTACGCTGCTGCGAGCTCGGCAGGATCGGCGATGTCGGCGAGAGCGCCCTTCGAGGGGCTGGCACGCTTCACTTCGGCGATGACCGCGATGCCCGGTTCGCGCAGCGCGGCCTTGGCGTCGATCGGTGGGGGCGCGGCCGCGGCGGCAGCCTTGACGGAGGCAAGATCGAGAGCCGCCTCACGGGCGGCGACGTCGGCTCGCACTCCTTCGAGAATCGAATCGAGAACTGTCATCGTGGCTCGAGTCCTTTCCCACCCTGCTCAATCCCGATGTGATCAAGCTCATCGGATCTGTCTAGAAGAGTAGTGAAGTGGTTTACAGCGGTCACCGGCGGGTGTCCGTATCACCTTCGCCACCGTCGTCGGTGGGATCCTCACCTGCGTCCAGCGCGTCCCACAGACCGCGTTCGGACAGGGGTTCGTCGTTCTCGGCGCGCCGGGCGGCCGCCTCGCGACGTGCGGCCGGGGCGTCGTACTTCGACGACAGTCCGGCCGCCTCGCGCGGGGTGCGCCACAACGTCACGGCCGCGGCGAGAGCCGCGACGGCGCCGACGATCGCGAGGACGGCCGGCAGCGGATAGGTCTCGAGGGCGGTCACGGTCGCGCGGTCCGGCAGCGCCGCGACACCGGCCGCGGTCTCGGGATCGGCGTCGCCGGTGAGCAACCGCACGGCGGGGATCGCGGCCGCGACGGCGACGACCGCGACCACGAGCGAGACGAGGCGCAGCGCGAATCCGCGTACCGCGAAGACGGCGGCGACCGCAGCGAGCAGCACGAGGGCGAGCGGGGTCAGCGCCGCCGCCCAGCGGCCGCCCTCGAGGTCGTCGACGCGGTCGATCCCGAGTCCGTCGGCCGAGACCGCGGTGACCCACGTCATCCGGCTCGACGCCCACAGCAGGGCCGCACCGATGCCGAGCAGCAGGGCGGCGATCACGGTCGGCCGGCGGCGGCGCCCGGTGGTGGCGCCGGCGTCCGGCGTCTCCGCGGTCACCGTGCGTCACCGCCGTAGGTGGTGAGGGTGGATGCTGCGGCCACGGCGGCGAGGGCGGACATGGCCTTGTTGCGGGCCTCGGTGTCCTCCGCCTCCGGATCGGAGTCGGCGACGATGCCGGCACCCGCCTGCACGTAGGCGACGCCGTCCTTGACGAGGGCGGACCGGATGGCGATGGCGGTGTCGGCGTCGCCCGCGAAATCGAGATAACCGACGATGCCGCCGTAGATGCCGCGGCGGGTGGGTTCGAGTTCCTCGATCAGTTCCATCGCACGCACCTTGGGCGCCCCCGACAGGGTTCCGGCGGGGAAACAGGCCGTGACGGCGTCGAGGGCGTGCTTGCCCTCCGCGAGTCGCCCGGTGACCGTGGAGACGAGGTGCATCACGTGGCTGTACCGCTCGATGTGGCGGTAGTCGTGCACCTCGACGGTGCCCGGCGTGCACACCCGGCCGAGATCGTTGCGGCCGAGATCGACGAGCATGAGGTGCTCGGCGTTCTCCTTCTCGTCGTGGACGAGGTCCTTCTCGAGCAGGATGTCCTCCTCCTCGTTCGCACCGCGCCACCGGGTCCCGGCGATGGGATGGGTGGTGGCCACCCCGTCCGAGACGGTCACGAGCGCCTCCGGGCTCGACCCGACGATCGAGAAGGCCGTCTCGCCGTCCGGGCCCGGGATGTGGAGCAGGAACATGTACGGGCTGGGATTGGACGCACGGAGCATCCGGTAGACGTCGATCGGCTCTGCGTCGCAGTCGATCTCGAAGCGTTGCGAGAGCACCACCTGGAAGGCCTCACCGGCCTCGATGTCGCCGATCAGTTTGCGGACGTCCGTGCAGAACGACTCGGTGGTGCGCTGACGGCGGTAGTCGGGTTCGGGTCGCGAGTAGGTCGCGACGGTGGCCGGTGCGGGGGCTGCGAGCGCCTCCGTCATCCGGTCGAGGCGGGCGACGGCGTCGTCGTAGGCCTCGTCGACGCGCTCGTCGGAGCCGTCCCAGTTCACGGCGTTGGCGATGAGCCAGATCATGCCCTCGTGGTGGTCGACGGCCGCGAGGTCGGTGGCCAGCAGCATCACCATCTCGGGGATCTGCAGATCGTCCTCGGCGAGCGTCGGCAGCTTCTCGAGATGGCGGACGACGTCGTAGCCGAGATAACCCACCATGCCGCTGGTGAGGGGCGGCAGTCCGTGGATGCGGTCGGTGTGGAGCAACTGGAGGGTCTCGCCGAGGACGTCGACGGGGTTGCCGCCCGTGGGCGCGCCGGCCGGGACGTTGCCGTACCAGGCGGCGTCGCCGTCGACGACGGTCAGCGCCGCCGGGCTCCCGGCACCGATGAACGACCACCGCGACCACGACCGGCCGTTCTCCGCCGACTCGAGCAGGAACGTCCCGGGGCGGTCGGCCGCGAGCTTGCGATAGGCCGACAGCGGGGTCTCCGCATCCGCGAGCACCTTGCGGGTCACCGGGACCACGCGGTGCTCGGCGGCCAGCTGGCGGAACTGCTCGCGGGTGGTCGTCGAATCGGAACGGCCGCCACCCGAGGAGTCGGTGGTGGCTGCGGGAATGGTGGTGGGCTCGCCGGACATGCGCCCCATCATCCCAGGGACCTCGTCCGGCCCTGCAGCCGCCGTCAGGCGACCTGGAACGAGCGCTTGGCCAGGCCCATCCAGAAGCCGTCGACGACCTGGTCGATGCCGCGACCGGGGGCATCGGAGGCACCGAGGGTGACGAACAGCGGAGCGAAGTGCTCGACCGTCGGATGCGCGTAGGGCATGCCCGGTGCGCGGTGCCGGAAGTCGAGCAGCGCGTCGACGTCGCCGCGCGCGAGTTGCTCGGCGGTCCAGTGGTCGAACTCCGCGGACCAGCCCGGTGCGGGCGCCTCGGGGCGCGGGTCGCGCAGGAAGGGCAGACCGTGTGTGGTGAACCCGGATCCGATGATGAGCACGCCCTGCTCGCGCAGCGGCCGCAGTCGTGCGCCCAGCTGCAGCAGGCGTTCCGGATCCAGTGTGGGCAGGGAGATCTGCAGCACGGGGATGTCGGCGTCCGGGTACATGACGGTCAGCGGCACGTAGGCGCCGTGGTCGAGTCCGCGGTGCGGTTGCTGCACGACCGGTTCGTCGTCGGGCATCAGCGCCGCGACCTGCCGGGCGAGTTCGGGGGCGCCGGGGCTGGTGTAGGTCACCTCGTAGAAGCGACGTGGGAAGCCCCCGAAGTCGTACACGAGCGGGGTTCCGGTGGTCGTCGAACCGATGGTCAGCGGAGCGGATTCCCAGTGCGCCGAGACCACGAGGATCGCCGTGGGGCGCGGCAGATCGGCCGCCCAGCGCTGCAGCTGCGACACCCACAGTTCGCTGTCGACGAGCGGCGGGGCGCCGTGACTGAGGAACAGGGCGGGCGTGGTCGCGGATTCGGTGGTCATGACATCCCCTCAAGTTGAAGCTTCAAGTATCATAGAGGAGAACCCGTCGCGCGGCCATTCCCGACCTCGGCCGGCTGCGACAGCGAGATCGAACGAGCGAGGAGCAGGTATGAGCAACGAGGACCCGCGGTGGCTCGATCCGACGCAGCAGAACGCCTGGCGGGCACTCGTCTCCGTCGTCACACGACTGCCGGCCGCGCTCGACACCCAGATGCAGCGCGACTCCGACATGACGCACTTCGAGTACTTCGTCCTCGCACTGCTCTCCGAGAACCCCGAGCGCCGGTTGCGTCTCAACGCTCTCGCCGCCGAGGCGAACGCGTCGCTGTCGCGGCTCTCGCACGTCGTCACGCGCCTCGAGAAGCGCGGCTGGGTGCAGCGGGAACCGGTTCCGGGCAGTCGCGGTTCGTACGCAGTGCTCACCGATGCCGGCTACGACACCGTCGTCGAGGCTGCACCGAGCCACGTCGAGGCGGTGCGCAGGCTCGTGTTCGACGGCCTCGACGACGACCAGGTGCGCGCGCTCGCGCGCCTGGGCTCCGCCCTGGTCGAGCAGATCGACGAGGGGATCGCCGGCGGTATCGGCAAGGCCTGAGCTATCGCCCCACCCGCCGTGCGCCCGTCACGTGGCGGGGCGGCTCCTCGGCACGTCCCGGAACGGGATGTTCGGGTCGTGGCTGCGCTCACGCGGCATGCCGAGCACGCGTTCGCTGATGGCGTTGCGCGCCATCTCCGTCGTCCCGCCCGCGATGCACCACACCTGCCGCATCAGATGGTCGACGCCGCGCTGCGCGACCGCTCCGTCGGTCTCGTCCCAGGCGGCACCGTTGGCGTCGGTGAACTCGTAGCCGATGGTGACGAGGCGGCTCTCCACGACACCGGACATCAGGCGGGCGATGCTCGCGGCCTGGTCCGACATGGTCCGCGTCGCCACGCCCGTGGACACCCGCTGTTCGAGGGACTGCTTGACCAGTTCGAGCATCCGCGCCTCCCCGAGGAGGTCGCGGGCGAGCGGGTCGTCGAGCCGGCCGGCGT
Source organism: Rhodococcus sp. PD04 (assembly GCF_035918275.1). Lineage (NCBI taxonomy): Bacteria > Bacillati > Actinomycetota > Actinomycetes > Mycobacteriales > Nocardiaceae > Rhodococcus > Rhodococcus sp. PD04. Next base: position 3,042,049 of record NZ_CP142143.1, read on the forward strand.
CGTGGGCCACGGCGAACAGCTCGGGCATCCGCGAGGCGCCGCGCGAGACCCCCGCCGGGATCGTCGTGTACGGCGAGTTCCGGTACATGCGCTCGTGGAACATCCAGCGGGTGCCCACGGTCCAGCCGTCGTCGACCTCGCCGAGCCGGTCGCTGTCGGGGACACGCACATCCGTCAGGAATTCCTGGCAGAACTCCTTCGAGCCGCTGAGCATCTCGATGCGGTGCACCTCGACCGAGGGTTGCTTCAGCGGAATCATGAAGACGGTCAGTCCCCGGTTCTTCGGGACGTCCCAGTCGGTGCGGGCCAGGCACAGCGCCCAGTCCGACCACCACGCACCGGTGGTCCAGATCTTCGATCCGTTGAGGATCCAGTCCTCACCGTCGCGGACCGCGGTGGTGACGGCGGCGGCGACGTCGGATCCGCCGCTGGGTTCGGAGAGCATCTGCATCCACAGTTCCTCGCCCTTCAGGATGGCGGGGATGTGGCGGCGTTTCTGTTCCTCGGTCCCGAATTCGAGCAGCACCGCCGCGCACGGCACGAAGGTGGGCACCTGCAGACGGGATGGATATTCGTAGCCGGCGAGTTCCTCGTCGAACACCTGCTGGTAGGCGCGCGGCAGCCCCTGCCCGCCGTACTCGCGGGGAAAGCAGATGCCGGCGAAGCCCGCGTCGAACATCGCCCGCTGGATGTCGCGCTCGCGCCGGACGAGGGCCAGTTCCTCCTCGTCGGATGCCTCAGGGCGGAGCACCCCGATGTAGGCCGCGGAGTCGGAGCGTTCCAGGTTGGCGTCGATCCACGCCCGCGCCCGTGCCCGGAACTCGTCGAGCGTCTCGGTCACGTCGGCCCTGTCCGAGGTGTCGAGGGCCATCAGGATGCCTCCCGGAGTTCGACGATGTCGGCGAGACGGGCACGATGTTCGGCCGGGGTGCCGAAGCCGGAGCGGTTCGCGGCCGCGCGTCGCGCATAGAGGTGCAGATCGTGTTCGTAGGTCACGCCGATCCCGCCGTGGATCTGGATGCAGTCCTGCACCAGCTCGCTGCCGTACTGGCCTATGTAGGCCTTTGCGGCGCAGACGAGTTCGTCCGCATCGGAGCTCGATGTCGCGACCGCTCCGGCCGCGCGGTCGGCAATCGCGTGACTCGCCTCGATCCAGGTCTTCATGTCGGCGAACCGGTGCTTGAGTTCCTGATAGGAGGCGAGCGGGCGACCGAAGGAGTAGCGGTCGAACGCCCATGCGACGGTGAGATCGAAGACCGCCTGCAGCGCCCCGACGGATTCGGCGCAGGAGATCACGATCGCGGTCCGCCGCGCGCGGGCGGCGTCGTCCGCTCCCCCGCCGGGTCCACCGACGACGGAGCTCAGCGGCACGCGCACCTCGTCGAAGTGGACCGCGGCGTAGCGCCGCGTGACGTCGATCGACCGAAGCGGCGTGATGTTCACTCCCTGCGCGTCGCGGGGTACGAGCACGTTGGTCACGTCCTGCCCGGTCCGACCGGTCACGAGCAGGAGATCGGCGGTGATGACGGCCTCGACGGGGCGTTTGGTGCCGGTGACGACCACCTCGTCGCCGTCGATCCGGATCTCCACAGGCGCGGTGGCGGTCCGGCTGCCGGCGCGCGGTTCGTCCAGGCACCAGGCTGCGGTGGCGCGGCCGGCGAGCAGCGCCGCCAGCGTCTCCTCGTGGTCTTTCCCGTACCGGCCGAGCATCTCCGCCGCGATGTTCGTGGGGCACAGCGGCCCGGGGGCGGCGTGGCGCCCGAACTCGTGGGCGACCAGCGTGAGATCGACGAGTCCGAGACCGCTCAGCGATCCTCCGCCGTGGTCCTCGTCGACGAGCAGGCCGGTCCAGCCGAGTTCGGCCCCGGCACGCCAGTAGTCGGCTGCGAAGCCGTCCGGATCGTCGCGGAGGCGGCGGATCCCGTCCGGCGGCACCCTCTCCGCGAGGAACCGTGCCGTGGTGTCGCGGAAGAACTCCTGATCCGGACTCGGATCCAGCAACATGCGTGCCCCTTCACCCCGTCGTCAGAACATAACGCTCTCAATACAGAGAACACTATTCTCATCGGATACGAAAGGGGTGCGCGAAGACGGACTCGGGGTGAACCGGGTCGGGTCAGCCGAGCGGAGTTCCGCCCACGCCCCAGTTCTCGCGGGGCACCTCGGTGATCGTCACCCACACCGACGACGGATTCTTGCCCGAGGCCTCGGCGTACGCGCGGGTGACCGCGGAGATCACCTCGGCCTTCTGCTCGTCGGACAGGCCCGGCGTCTGACTGATCTGGATGAGAGGCATGCGGGCATTGTCGCAGCCCGTCGCACGACCCGCCGATCGGTCCTGCGCCGTGTCCGTCACGGCACGATCCGGACCTCCGTCGTCCGCGGATGCTCGACGAGCGCGACCATCACATCGACGAACGGGACACCGTCGACCACCAGCGTCGAATAGTGCTGGTGCAGAGCGAAATAGCCCTCGATCCGGCCCGCGGCACCCGCGGGGTCCGCCAGCGGATCGACCATGTCGCACACGGCATCGCCGGCAGCGCAGACGGTGGCCACCGGAACGTCCCCGAAGCCCGCCCGCGCCCCGGTCGGTGAGATACCGGGCAGGGCTGCGGGCACCACGACCTCCGCGCCGGTCCCGGACGTCCGCGGATCGGCGATGAGCAGACCGGCGAGATCGGCCGGTCGGTCGACGGCGCGCGCCAGGTCGGCGAGGACGTCACCGGCGACAGCGGCCCCCTGCGAGAAACCGACGATGCGCACCGCGGCCCCGGGGCACTCCGTGTGCGCCCGCGCGACCTGCCGGTGGAGTTCGGCGACCCCGAGTTCCTTCGACCCGTCGTAGGTGTGGGTACCGAGCGGGCTGATCTCCCCGGGATAGTCGATCCGTATCGTGCGCGCGCCGCGAGCCGCCAGGCGCTCGAGGATCGGATGGACCGTCGACGTTTCCTTGCCCACCTTGAGGGTGCCGTCCACGCCGAGAGCGATCATCGGCGGGCAGTGTGCGAGTGCATCCGACGACGCGAGATCCGGCGCGGCCGCGGCGGGCGAGCCTACGAGGCCCGCGAGCGCGATCGCCGCTCCGAGGATCGCACCGACCCGCGTCGTCACCGCGCGCATCTGTCCCCTTCCGGATCGTCGCGCGGCGACGCTATCAGGGGCGGGGAACGAGCGATGTCGTGCGAACGGACGACATCCGGCTACTCGGCGATCTGCGGTGCCTCGAGCAGGACGTCGGTGTCGAAGCAGGTGTGCGTGCCGGTGTGGCAGGCGGCGCCGACCTGGTCGACGACGAGCAGCACCGTGTCGCCGTCGCAGTCGAGGCGCACCTCGTGCACGTACTGGGTGTGTCCGGACGTCTCGCCCTTGACCCAGTACTGCTGCCGCGACCGCGAGTAGTAGGTGGCCTTGCGGGTCGCGAGGGTGCGGGCGAGCGCCTCGTCGTCCATCCACGCCATCATCAGGACGGCGCCGGTGGTCCGCTCCTGCACGACGGCGGCGAACAGGCCGTCGTCGTTGCGCTTGAGCCGGGCGGCGATCGCCGGATTCAGGATGTCGCTCATCGGACCGTGATCCCTTCCGCGCGCATCGCGTCCTTGACCTGACCGATGGTCAGCTCCCGGAAGTGGAAGACACTCGCGGCGAGCACCGCGTCGGCACCGGCCTGCACGGCGGGTGCGAAGTGCTCGACGGCGCCGGCACCGCCGGAGGCGATGACGGGCACGTGCACGGCCTTGCGCACGGCCTCGATCATCTTCAGGTCGAAACCGTTCTTGGTGCCGTCGGCGTCCATCGAGTTGAGCAGGATCTCGCCGACGCCGAGTTCCTCGCCGCGCCGGGCCCACTCGACCGCGTCGATGCCCGTCCCGCGACGACCACCGTGGGTGGTGACCTCCCAGCCGCTCGGCGTGGGTTCCTGCCCCGCGGGCACGGTGCGGGCGTCGACCGACAGCACGATGCACTGCGAGCCGAATCGCTCGGACATCTCGCGCAGCACCTCGGGCCGGGCGATGGCCGCGGTGTTGACCGAGACCTTGTCGGCGCCGGCGCGCAGCAGGCGGTCGACGTCCTCGACGGTGCGGACGCCGCCTCCGACCGTGAGCGGGATGAACACCTGCTCGGCGGTACGCGTGACGACGTCGAGCATGGTGCCGCGGTCGCCGCTCGACGCGGTGACGTCGAGGAAGGTCAGTTCGTCGGCGCCCTGTTCGTTGTAGAGGGCGGCGAGCTCGACCGGATCACCCGCATCGCGCAGGTTCTCGAAGTTGACACCCTTGACCACCCGCCCCGCATCCACGTCGAGGCACGGGATGACCCGCACGGCCAGCGTCATGTTCGATCTCCTTCGGAACCCAACTGCTCGGCCACGGACTGTTCCGTCGCCGACTGCACAATCTCCAGTATCTCGCCGTGCACTCCGGGCGCTGCAGCGACCACCGATCCGGAGCCGATCCGCCAGGGCCGGCCCGCGAAGTCGGTGGCGATGCCACCGGCGGCCCGCACGAGTGCGACACCGGCGGCGTTGTCCCAGGGGTGGTGGCCGAACACCACGGCACCGCCGATCGCGCCTCCCGCGGTGAACGCGAGGTCGGCGCCGGTGGAACCGTGCATCCGCAGCCGGGCGACGCGCCGGCTCAGCTCGGTGATGACGGCGAGACGCCGGGTGCCGGGCACCCGACCGCGACTGTCGATGTCGAAACTGCCGACGGCGATCATCACGTCCTCGAGCCGGGCCGGCTGCAGCGGTTCGGTGGGCTTGCCGTTCACGAGCAGCGGCCCGTCGGCGATTCCCGCGAAGCGCTGATTCGTCAGCGGCAGCCACGTGAGGCCGAGGATCGGTTCGCCGTCCTCGACGAGAGCGAGGAGGATCCCGGCCATCGGCAGCCCGGCGGAGTAGTTGATGGTGCCGTCGATCGGGTCGAGCAACCAGACGGTGCCCTCCCCTGCGGACGGACCGCCGAACTCCTCACCGTGCACGGGGATACCGGTGCGCTCGGCGAGGGCACCGGAGATCCGCCGCTCGAGTTCGAGATCGAGATCGGTCGCGAAGTCGTTCGGTCCCTTGTCGACGGAACGCGGCGCACCGTGCCCGGCGACGAACCGTTCCGCGACCTCGTCGAGTACACCGCTCGCGACGGCGAGCAGCCGGTTCAGGTCTGCGGGATCGGTCATCGGTCAGCGCGAGACGGCGTCGAGCGCCTCGGTCAGCGTGAATCGGCCCGCGTACAGCGCCTTTCCGACGATGGCACCTTCCACACCCTCGTCGACGAGCGTCGCGATGGCACGCAGGTCGTCGACGGTCGAGACGCCACCGGAGGCGACGACCGGCGATTCGGTGGCCGCGCACACCTCGCGGAGCAGATCGAGATTGGGGCCGGAGAGGGTGCCGTCCTTGGTGACGTCGGTGACGACGTAGCGCGAGCAGCCGTCGCGTTCGAGACGTTCGAGCACCTCCCACAGGTCACCGCCGTCGGAGACCCAGCCGCGGCCGCGCAGCCGCCACCGGCCATCGAGGAGCTTGACGTCGAGACCCACGGCGATGCGGTCGCCGAACTCGCCGATGACGCGCGAGCACCACTCGGGATTCTCGATCGCGGCGGTGCCGAGGTTGACGCGGGCGCAGCCGGTCGCGAGGGCCGCGGCGAGGGTCTCGTCGTCGCGGATGCCGCCCGACAGCTCGACCTTCACGTCGAGTTCGCCGATGACCTCGGCGAGGAGGACGCGGTTGTCGCCGCGACCGAACGCCGCGTCGAGGTCGACCATGTGCACCCATTCGGCTCCGGCGTTCTGCCATTCGAGGGCGGCGTCGCGGGGCGAACCGTAGCCGGTCTCGCTGCCCGCCTCTCCCTGAACGAGGCGAACTGCTTCACCGTTGACGACGTCGACTGCGGGCAAAAGGACCAGGCTCACTGCGTACACATTAGTGCCTGTACCTGTGACATCGCCAAACGCGTGGCCGGGGCGCCGGGAAAGCGCCGTGCGTCATGCCGACCGTGCCGCGTCGAGGGCCCGGCAGGTCGGGGTCGGACGGCCGGTGTACTCGTCGACGGGCCCCTCGTACAGCACGGTTCCGCCGTGCCGTCCCGGTCCCGGTCCGAGGTCGACGATGTGGTCGGCGTGGCGGATCACCTCGAGGTGGTGCTCGATGACGACGACCGTGTGCCCTCGGTCGACGAGGTCGTCGAAAACGCGCAGGAGGGTGCCGATGTCCTCGGCGTGCAGGCCGGTGGTCGGTTCGTCGAGGACGTAGAGGGTCGGTGTCCTGGCTCGTCCGAGTTCCTTGGCGATCTTGACCCGTTGACACTCGCCGCCCGAGAGCGTGTCGAGCGACTGCCCGAGGCGGAGGTAGTCGAGACCCACCCCGGCGAGTGCACTCAGTCGGCGCGTGATCTCCGGGTGTGGCAGTTCCTCGAGGGCACGACCGACGGTGAGGTCGTCGACGTCGGCGATCGACAGGCCGTTCACGGTGTGCCCGAGCACCTCGGCGGTGAACCGGCGACCGTGGCAGGTGTCGCAGACGACCTCGTGTCCGTCCATGAAGGCGAGGTCGATGTACACGACACCGGCCCCCGTGCAGGTCGGGCACGCACCTGCCGAGTTCGCGCTGAACAGGCTCGCCGGCACACCGTTGTGTTCGGCGAACATCCGCCGCAGGGCAGGTGCGATGCCGGTGTAGGTGATCGGGGTGGAGCGGCGGTTGGTGCTCACCGGCCGCTGGTCGATCACCGTGGCGTCGTGTTGGTCGACGAGTTCGGCTGCGAGACTGGACTTTCCCGATCCGGCGACGCCGGTGGACACGGTGAGCACCCCGGTGGGGATCTGCACCGTCAGGTCGCGGAGGTTGTTGCGACATGCACCGGCGATCGTGAGATTGCCGGTCGCCTCGCGAGCGGGGCGACCGCCGCCGATGTCGCGCCGCAGCGATCGGCCGGTGGGGGTGTCGGCCTGCCGCAATCGGTCGAAGGTGCCCTGGAAGACGAGGCGACCACCGGACGAACCCGCACCGGGACCGATCTCGATCACCTCGTCGGCACGGGCCATGACGGCCGGATCGTGCTCGACGACGAGGACGGTGTTGCCGCTGTCACGGAGCCGTTCGAGGAGCTCGATCATCGACTCCACGTCGGCGGGATGCAGACCGACCGTCGGTTCGTCGACGACATAGGTCATCTCCGTCAGGCTCGACCCGAGGTGACGGACCATCTTGATCCGTTGCGATTCGCCGCCCGAGAGCGTGGTGGTCGTCCGGGCGAGCGCGAGATAGCCGAGGCCGATCGTCACCATCGCCTCGAGCCGGCCCACCAGTGCGGATACCACGGGAGCGGCGCGCTCGTCGTCGATCGTGCGCACGAACTCGAGCAGTTCGGCGATCTCGAGGCGGGACAGCTCCCCGATCGTGCGGCCGCGCACTGTGACCGCCCGCGCGGCCGCGTTCAGCCGTTCCCCGCCGCAGTCCGGGCACGTCTCGGCGCGGGTGAAGCGCCGGATGACGTCCTGCTTGCGTTCGGAGAGGTTGTCGGAGGTGTGCAGGTGGATGCGCTCGAACCTTTCGACGACGCCCTCGTAACCGTCCGGCGGTTTGTGGCCCAGCGCCGCTGCGGCCTCGCCACCGTGGAGCAGTGCCTCGCGCTCGGCGGGCCTCCACTCGCGTAGGGGTGTGTCCGCGTCGAAGGACCCGATGTCGGCGTACTGGGAGTACCAGTACCCGCCGTTGCCGAATCCGGGCACCAGGATCGCGCCCTCGGCGAGGGACCGGTCGAGATCGAGGAACCGCTCGACGGCACTGACGACGATCTCGCCGAGCCCGGAGCAGGTCGGGCACATTCCCGTGGGGTCGTTGAACGAGAAGCGGTTCGACTCGCCGAGGACGGGTGTGCCCGCGCGGGAGTACAGCAGCCGCAGATAGGTCCAGGTGTCGGTGATGGTGCCGACCGTCGAGCGGGCGTTGCCGCCGAGCCGACGCTGGTCGACGACGATCACCGGCGTCAGACCGTCGATGTGGTCGACGTCGGGTCGCGTCCATTTCGGGAGCCGGTTGCGCGTGAACGGCGGGTACGTCTCGTTGAGCTGGAAGCCGGCCTCCGCCGCGATCGTGTCGAAGATCAGCGACGACTTGCCGGAGCCGGACACCCCGACGATCACCACGAGCCGGTTGCGCGGAACGGTCAGATCGATGTCGGCCAGGTTGTGGGTGCGGGCGCGGCGGATCGTGATGGCGCGGTCTCGCACTGCCGCCTCGGTTGTCGTGACGGTGGTGGTCATGGGTTCGACGCTACGACCGGTTGCGGCCGGATCCTGGCCGCAACCGATGGGAGTATGGCGCCATGGCGGACGTCACCGAGCGGATGCTCGCGTTGTTGTCGATCCTGCAGACCGGACGCACGATCGGCGGGGACGAGCTGGCCCGGCGGCTGCAGGTGAGCCGCCGGACGCTCCGCCGCGACGTCGACCGTCTGCGCGGCTACGGGTATCCCGTCGAAACCCGTTCCGGGCCCGGCGGTTTCTATCGCCTCGCGTCGGGACGCTCGATGCCGCCGCTGGTACTCGACGACGACGAGGCCGTCGCGGTGCTGCTGGGACTCGGCGCCCTCGCTGCGACCGGGCCGGCCGAAGGAGGGCTGGACGACGCCGCGACCCGTGCCTACGGCAAGCTCGACCAGTTCCTGCCCGCGCGGCTGCGCCCGCGGGTCGCGGCCGTCCGCAGCGCGGTGGAGACGAGTGCGCTGCAGGCGCCCAGCGTGTCGGCGGAGCTGCTCGGCACCGTGGCAGAGGCGATCGCGCGGTGCGACACACTCACCTTCGACTACGTCGACGCGCAGGGCTCGCCCACCTCTCGCCGGGTCGAGCCGTACCGGCAGGTGCACCACCTGGTGCGGTGGTACCTCCTCGGATGGGACGTCGATCGTGAGGACTGGCGGGTCTTCCGTCTCGACCGTGTGCGCGACCTGCTCCGCACCGGCCGCCCATTCGCACCGCGCCCGCTTCCCGCCGGGTCCGCCACGGAATACCTGCGGCAAGGACTCCGGCAGGGGCGGACACCGGTGCACCTGGACGTGGCGGCCTCGGCCACCCGGGTGGCCGACGCGCTGAAGTACCAGGACGCCGAGATCCGCCCGACGGGTGACGATCGGACCGAAGTGGACCTCGCGGTCGAGTCGTGGCAGTGGCTCGTCCTCGCGCTCGCCGCCCTCGACGCCGACGTCCGGATGCGCGCGGCCCCGGAGATCGTGCGGTCCTGCGCGGTGTTCGCCGATCGTCTGCGCGCGACGGCGCAGAACGCCGTCGTCCCCTCCGAGGCGGAGAACGCCGTCATCCCTTCCGAGGAGCGTGCGAGGTGAATCAGAGCGCGGCCGGAGCGAGAAGATCGTCGGACGAGAACAACGCGTCCGAGATCTCGTCGCACAGGCGGTGGAACTCGGGGCTGCGCTTGATCTCCGGCAGACGCGGGCGCGGCAGGTCGATCTCGAAATCCGCGCGGATGCGGCCCGGCCGCGCCGACATCAGCAGCACCCGGTCGGCGAGGAAGACGGCCTCCTCGATCGAGTGCGTGATGAGCAGGGTGGTCGTCGCGCGGCGGGTCCAGATCTCCTGGAGCAGACCGTTGAGGTTCTGCCGGGTCATGTCGTCGAGTGCCCCGAACGGCTCGTCGAGCAGCAGGATGTCCGGCTCCGAGACGAGTGCCCGCGCGATGGAGGCGCGCTGACGCATACCGCCCGACAGGTGGGCGGGGCGGGCGTCGGCGAAGTCGCCGAGCCCGACGAGCCGCACGAGTTCGGCGACGAGTTCGGGGTCCGAACGGCCGGCCGCCGCGAGGGGCAGCGCGACGTTCGCGGCGACCGACCGCCACGGCAGCAGCGCCGGGTCCTGGAAGGCGATACCCACACCGTGACGGCGGCGCACGACATCGGGGTCCTCTCCCGCGACCTTCACACTCCCGGTGGTGGGGGTGTCGAGGCCGGCGAGCATCCGCAGCAGGGTGGACTTGCCGCAGCCGGACGGGCCGACGATCGCGGTGAACGAGCCGGGTGGGGCGTCGAACGAGACGTCGGTGAGGGCTTCGACGCGGCCGGTGCGGCCGTCGAAGAACTTGTGGACCGCCGAGACGGAGATGCCCGGGGTGCTCTGCATGTCAATCTCCCATCCGTGCCAGCACCCAGGACTCCAGGGCGGTCACGATCGTGTAGGCGGCGATCATCGTCAGGGTGCACACCACGACCGCCGCCCACAGCTGGTCGTAGGCGAAGGTGGTGGTCGAACGCAGCATCAGGTATCCGAGACCGGTTCCGGTGGCGAGCCATTCGACGAGCAGGGCGCCGACGACCGCGGCCGGAACCGCGATCCGCGCGGCGGCGAGCAGCGCGGGCAGGGCGGCGGGGATCTGGGCGCACAGGAAAGTGCGGGTCGCGCTCGCGCCGCTCGCCCGGAAGACGTCGGTGACGCTGCTCGGCACCGCGCGCACGGCGGCCAGCGTCATGACGAGCGTCGGGAAGAAGGTGACGGCGCCGCAGATCGCCGCGGCGGTGAACAGCCCGCGCCCGAAGACGATCATGAAGATCGGGGTGAACACTCCGAGGGGCACCGACTGCAGCACGATCGCCGGAGGCATCGCGACGTATTCGAGGGCCGGGAAGCGCACCAGCACTGCGACCAGCAGCAACGCCGCGACGGTGCCGGCGAGATAACCGACCGCCGCGAACGACAGGGTCTGCCCGAGCGCGTCGAACACCACCGCGCGGTGGTCCGCGGCGCGATCGCCGGCGAAGAGGAACCGTGCGACGTCCGCGGGCGTCTTGGCCACCATCGGGCTCGGTTGCAGCAGTTCGACGGCCGCCCACCACACCGCGAGGGTCACCGTGACGGCGGCGACGAGTCCCCCGACCATTCCGAGGAGGCGTCGCCATCCCGTCACGGCCGGGGTGGCCGGGCCGAAGGTGACCGAGCCGGTGGACACGGTCGCGGCCCACGGTGAGGTCCACCGGTTCACCAGCGCCGGGACGGCGTAGGCGATGCCGGCCACGGCGGTCGCGGCGAGCGCCAGCGCCCACGTCAGCGGCACGTTCAGCTGCTGCTGGGCAGTCATCATGGCGGGCCCGAGACCTTCGGAGCCGCCGAGATATTCGCCGATGATCGCGCCGAGCACCGCCGCAGGGCCGGCGATGCGCAGGCTCGCGAGCAGGCTCGGCAGACCGGCGCGGATACGGGCGAAGCGCAGTTCGGCGCCGAGCCCACCGCCGGTCGCGCGGACGACGTCGAGCACCGTCGGGCTCACCGCGCGCAGACCGACGACCGTGCCCACGACGGTGGTGAGGACCACCCCGAGCGCGGAGATCACGATCTTCGGGGTGTCGCCGTCGAGGAGCACGTACAGCACGGGCCCGATCGCGAGAGCGGGCAGGAACGACACGACGGCGGCCAGTCGCAGGACGGATGCCTCGAGTCGCGGCACAACGAGCACGAACACCCCCAGCGCCACCGCGATCGCGTTGCCGGCGAGCCAGCCGAGCGCGGCGACGCGTGTGGTCGACAGGGTGTTGGCCGCGATGAGATCGCCGTTGTCGACGAAGGCGCCGAGTACGGCCACCGGCGTCGGGATCAGCGCCGGACGGGCCACGGCGAGCAGGGTCCACACGAGCAGCAGACCCGCGAAACCGAGCGCGCCGGACACCAGCCGACGGTCGGGACGGAAGCGGACGACTCGCCGGACGGGCGGCGCGCTCGGGAGGCGCGCCGGTGTCACCGGACCGGCGACGACGGTGCTCATCCGTCGATCGCGACGTCGGCGAGCGCCGTCGCGAGGTCGGGTCGCGCGTCGTAGACCTCGGCCAGCACCGACAGGTCGAACAGCTCGTCGGCGGAGATGTCGAGGCCGGAGGCGGCGAGGGTCGCGAGGTTCTGGGCGACGAGATCGTCGGTGACGGTCATCAGGCCGGAACTGCGGGTGTCGTCGGTGACGATCAGGTCGTTCTGGATGCGGGCGATCTCCGTCTGGACGGCGAGGTCGAGACCGAGATCGGGCGCGTAGGAATCGATCGTGATCGATGCGGCGCGTTCGGGATCGGTGATCGCGGCGATCCACCCTTCGATCTCGGCGGTGAGGCACTTGACGAGGTCGGCGCGCCGATCTCCCGACAGGGTCGACTCGTCGGCGACGTACACCTGCGCGACGAGCGGATAGCCGTTGTCGGCGAGGAGCAGCGTCTCGACGTCGTAACCGGCGGCAGCGAGTGTGACGGGTTCGTTGGTGACGAAGGAGAACCAGCCGTCGACCTCCCCCTGGGTCAACGGCGAAGGGTCGAACTGGACGGGCACGGTGGTCACCGACGCCGGATCGATGCCGGCTCCTTCGAGGAAGGCCGTCCACACCGTCTCGTTGACGGCCTGCACACCGATGGTGCGTCCGACGAGATCCTGCGGAGTCCGGATCGGTGCGCTCGCCAGGGACGTCACGGCGTACGGGTTCTTCTGGTAGAGCGCGCCGACGATCTTCACCGCCGCTCCCCCGTTGAGCCGGGCGGTGGCGACCTGGTCCGGTGTCGAGGCGACACCGAGCAGTGCCTTGCCGACCCCGACGTCGAGGGGTGTGGGTGTCGCGGTCGGGCCGCCTTCGAGCAGCTCCACCGTCTCGATGCCCTGGGCGGCGTAGAAACCGTCGGCGATCGCGAGGTAGGTGCCGGCGAAGGACACCGAGTGGGTGTAGGACAGCCGGAACGCGACGGATCCCTCGCTGCCGGTGGCGCTGTCGCCGTCGCCGGAGCAGGCGGTGAGCAGTGTGGATCCGGCGCCGAGCAGGATCAGTCCGCCGAGGGAACGGGCAAGGAACGCACGTCGGGGCATGGTCGTCACGGGATGGACTCCTGGGGAGAACCGCCGGCGGGGGGCCGGCGGTGGGACGGGGGTGGGGTGAGGACAGCTCAGGCGGTGAGACCGACGACCTTGTACTCGAGATATTCACCGGAGTGCACCGGTTCGTGGGCGGGCGGGGTGGCGGCGTCGGTGCACGAGGGCAGGCACTCGATGACCGCGGACCAGTTGGGGGTGTGGAAGAACGGCATCGAGATGCGTTCGCGGTCCCACTTCTCCGGCGGCGGGGGCAGGATCCGGTGGTGGGTGGAGACCCAGCGGTTGTTGGTCCAGATCGCCATGAGGTCACCGATGTTCACGACGAACGAGTTCTCGATGAACGGCACGTCCACCCATTCACCGGTGGAGCGGTCGACGACCTGCAGGCCGCCCTCCTCGTCCTGGTACAGGATCGTGAGGGTGCCGGAGTCGGTGTGCGGGAACTTGCGGAACTGCCCGTCCACCGGGGGCGTGGTGATGGGCGGGTAGTAGTTGGCGCACAGGTTGGTGAGGTGGTTGTCGAACAGTCCGTCGAAGTAGTGCTCGTCGAGTTCGAGGCCGAGCGCGAAGAAGCGCATGACCTCGAGGGCGAGGTGTTCGAGTTCGCCGTAGTACTCGAGCCAGGCCGGGCGGAAGTCCTCGAGGCCGGCGAGGTCGGGCCAGCGGTTGGGGCGCGTCCACACCGCGGCGCCCTCGGCGAGTTCGGCGGTGTCGGGCACGCCGGGCTCCCCCGCCCGGTTCATGGTGAACAGCTCGCACAGGTCGGGCGGCGAGTCGAGGCCGGTCGCGAGACCGTCGGCGCTGGCACCGTCGCGCCCCTTCGTGCTGACGCGGCCCTCGTGGAACAGGCGCAGGCCGCGCAGGGTCACGTCGCCGGGAGGTGCGACGAGATGGCGTCGCTGCTCGAGGGGCACGTGGAAGAAGCGGCGGGTGGCGTCGAGGACCCGGTCGATGAGGCCGCGGTCGATGCCGTGGCCGGAGAGCACGAAGAATCCCGATGTGCGGCAGGCCTTGTCGAGGGCACGGCCGACGGCGGCGCGGGCGTCGGGGTCTCCTGTCAGGGCGAGCGACAGGTCGATCTGGGGGATGTATCCGTCGAGGAGGACCGGGGAGTCGATGACGGATGCGGAGGTGGGGCTGGCTTGGGTCACCCGTTCATCGTTGGGCACGTCGATGACGAATATTGTTGCGTAGATTAACTACAGGTAACCGGTTTGTCCGATTTCGTAGCGGCTGCGTTACGCAGCTCCTCGCGCACCCAACCGAGGTTCGCTACCGCAACACGCCGAGCGAAACCCGGTTCGGCGCGTCAGCTTTCGGGGCGGTCGTCCTCGGCGGGACCGAAGGCGCGGCGGGCCGACCGCGTCGACACGACACCCATCGCAACGACGGCCGCCACGATGCCGACGAGTGCGATGACGAGACCGACGACCGGCGTGGGCCGGACCGCCACCACGACGATCGCGGTGACGAGCAGGACGACGGTCGCTGTGCCGACAGACATCAGCGCGTGACGGCCGAAGGAGAACTCTCCGCCCGGCCGACCGCGCCGCGGCCCGGTCACAACGAGCTGACCCAGTTCTGCAGCAACTGTGCGCCGGCGTCGCCGGACTTCTCCGGGTGGAACTGGGTGGCCGAGAGCGGACCGTTCTCGACGGCAGCGACGAAGCGGCTGCCGTGCTCGGCCCAGGTCACCTTCGGCGGCGCGAGACGCTCGGGAGCGTCGAGCTCCCACTTGCGGGCGGCGTAGGTGTGGACGAAGTAGAAGCGGGTGTCGGCGTCCATGCCGGCGAAGAGCACCGAATCGGCGGGGGCCTCGACGGTGTTCCAGCCCATGTGCGGGAGCACCGGCGCGTCCAGGCGCTCGACCGTGCCCGGCCACTCGCCGCAGCCCTCGGTCTCGATGCCGTGCTCGACGCCGCGTTCGAACAGGATCTGCATGCCGACGCAGATGCCGAGCACGGGGCGTCCGCCGGCGAGGCGGGTGCCGATGATCTTGTCTCCACCGACGCTGCGCAGGCCCTTCATGCACGCGTCGAAGGCCCCGACGCCGGGGACGACGAGGCCGTCGGCGGCGAGCGCGATCTTCGGGTCGGCGGTGACCTCCACATGCACGCCGGTACGGGCGACTGCCCGCGTGGCGGAGTGGAGATTGCCCGAGCCGTAGTCGAGGACGGCGACCGTGGTTGCGCTCATGATGTCGATTCTAGGTGGTGGGACGGGGACGTTCCGACGGCCCGGCCAGTCGGGCCAGCAGCGGCAGGGCCGGGACCAGGACCGCGGCCGCGGCGAACGCCGCGGGATATCCGGCCGCGGCTGCCACCGCGCCGAGGGCGAACGAACCGGCGCCGGTGCCGGCGTCGAAGCCGATGTTCCAGGCGGCGCTCGCCGAGCCGGTGTTACCGGCCCCGGCGCGACGGAACGCGACGAGCAGCGCCTCGTTCTGCACGACACCGAAGCCGAATCCGAAGGCGATCGCGGCGACGATCAGCAGCACCGCTCCCCCGCGGTCGTCGGCGACGAGCGCGAAGGGAATCATCGCCAGGCCCGCCAGGCCGAGACCGACGGGCAGCAACTTGCCGGCGCCGACCCGGTCCGCGACGGAACCTGCCGCGTACCGCCCGATCAGCGAGGACGCGCTGAGTACGGCCAACGCTGCCGCGACGGGCAGGCCGGCGACCGCGATGCGCAACAGCGAGGTGAGACCGCCGTAGGCGATCGCACCCGCGCCCACCGCGACCAGCGGGAACAGGAGCACGACCGGCGGCACCCGTCGTGCCGTCCGCGACTGTTTCGCGGCCAGCCGTGGCAGACGGCTCGCGGCGAACAGACCGGTGGACGAGATGATCGCGCCGAGCACGAACACCGGCGTGGTGGAGAACCGCTCGGCGATCGCCAGCCCGGCGGGCAGGCCGATCGTCTGGGACGCGGCGATGGCGATGCCGAGCATGCCGGTGGCCCGGCCGAGCAATCGCGGCGGCGCGAGCTCACCGACGAGAGCGGCCGCCGCCACGGTGATCATGCCGAAGCCGATACCGCGCAACGCGGAGATCCCGAGCACGGCCGCCGGGGCCATCGACACGAGGAACAGCAGCGACGGTGGCCCGAGGAACAGGCAGCCGGCCGCGAGCGTCGCGCGGTGACCGAACGCGCGCAGCAGTCGCGGCATCGCGAGCTGGGTCAGGACCGTGGTGAACATGAACACCGCCGTCACCGACCCGGCGAGCGTGTCGCTGCCACCGGCCTCGGCGATCGCCCACGGCACGACCGGCAGCAGCAGCGAGAAGCCGCCGAAGGCCGCCGCGGACGTCGACCACGCCGGGATCAGACCACGAACGGTGAACAGTCCTTGTTGTTCCGCCACGTCAGAGCAACCGGAAGACGCCCGCGGCGGCTGCCAGCACGGTCAGAGCCAGCAGCACACCCGCGAACAACGTGTTGCGAGCCTTCCACATCGACCACGTTCCGCCCGCCGCGAATCCGGCCACGATGAAGCACAGGTAGGTGAGGACGACATCCATATGTCAGAGACTGCCCTTCGTCGACGGGATGCCGGTCACGCGGGGGTCGGGTTCGACGGCCTCGCGCAGCGCACGGGCGACCGCCTTGAACTCGGCCTCGGTGATGTGGTGCGGGTCGCGGCCGTAGAGCACCCGCACGTGCAGTGCGATGCGGGCGTGGAAGGCGAACGACTCGAACACGTGCCGGTTGATCACCGTCGAGTAGGGCACGCCGGGGTATCCCCCGATCACCGAGTGCACCATGTAGTCGGGTTCACCGGTGAACACGCAGTAGGGGCGGCCGGAGACGTCGACCGACGCGTGCGCGAGGGTCTCGTCCATCGGGATGAAGCAGTCGCCGAAGCGCCGGATGCCGCGTTTGTCGCCGAGGGCCTGACCGAAGGCCTGGCCGAGGACGATGGCGGTGTCCTCGACGGTGTGGTGGGCCTCGATCTCGACGTCGCCCTGCGCCTGCACGGTGAGATCGAACGAACCGTGCTGGCCGAGCGCGGTGAGCATGTGGTCGTAGAACGGGATCCCCGTGGAGATCTCGGTGCGGCCGGTCCCGTCGAGGTCGATCTCGACGGTGATGCTCGATTCCTTGGTGGTGCGTTCGACGCGCGCGATGCGGTCGCTCATAGGGTTTCCTCGATGTCCGTGGCTGCGAGCTTTTCGCTCACTCGCAGCAACTCGTCGTTCTCGTGGGTCAGGCCGATCGTGGTGCGCAGGTAGCCGGGGATCCCGACGTCGCGGATGAGCACACCCTCGTCGAGATACCGCTGCCAGGTGGCGGGGGCATCCGCGAAGCGGCCGAACAGGATGAAGTTGGCGTCGGAGGGGATCACGTCGTAGCCGAACCGGGCGAGTTCGGCGGCGACGCGGTCGCGCTGGGCCGCCAGTTCGGCGACCGATGCGAGGGTTTCGTCCGCGTGCCGCAGAGCCGCACGCGCGGCGGCCTGGGTGACGACCGACAAGTGATAGGGCAGGCGCACGAGCAGCAGCGCCTCGATCACCGCGGGGGCGGCGGCGAGATAGCCGAGCCGTCCACCGGCGAAGGCGAACGCCTTGCTCATCGTCCGCGAGACGACGACCTTCGTCGGGTACTCGTCGATCAGCGACAGAGCGCTCGGCTGCGACGAGAACTCGACGTACGCCTCGTCGACGATCACGATGCCGGGTGCGGCGTCGAGGATCACCCGCAACTGGTCGAGCGGGATGCTGTGTCCCGTCGGGTTGTTGGGGCTGGTGACGAAGACGACGTCGGGCCGCCGCTCCCGCACGGCGGCGACGGATGCCTCGACGTCGAGGGTGAAGTCGTCGCGCCGGTAGGTGGACAGCCACTCGGTCTGGGTGCCGTCGGCGATGATCGGGTGCATCGAGTACGACGGCACGAAGCCCATCGACGTGCGCCCGGGGCCACCGAAGGCCTGCAGGAGCTGCTGCAGGATCTCGTTGGAACCGTTCGCGGCCCAGACGTTCTCGACGCCGAGGGGAACACCGGACGCCTTCGTCAGATAGGCGGCGAGGTCGGTGCGCAGCGCGACCGCGTCGCGGTCGGGATAGCGGTGCAGCTGCGTCGCCGCCTCACGCACGGCCTCGGCGACGTCGTCGACGAGCGCCTGCGTGGGCGGGTGCGGGTTCTCGTTGGTGTTGAGCTGGACGGGCACCGTCAGCTGGGGTGCACCGTAGGGCGACTTGCCGCGCAGGTTCTCGCGCAGCGGCAGGTCGGCGAGGGTGATGCGGGAGCCGGGGATCTGGGTCACTTCAGCGCCTCGAATCGCAGACGGACGGCTTCACCGTGGGCGGGCAGGTCCTCGGCGTTCGCGAGGGTGATGACGTGACCGGAGACGTCCTTCAGGGCCGCCTCGGTGTACTCGACGACGTGGATGCCGCGAAGGAAGGTCTGCACGCTCAGGCCCGACGAGTGCCGGGCGCAGCCGGCGGTGGGCAGCACGTGGTTCGATCCGGCGCAGTAGTCGCCGAGGGAGACCGGCGCCCACGGCCCGACGAAGATCGCACCCGCCGAACGGACACGCGCGGCGACCTCGGAGGCGTTCTCGGTCTGGATCTCGAGGTGCTCGGCGGCGTAGGCGTTGACGACCTTCAGGCCCTGGTCGATGTCGTCGACGAGGACGATGCCGGACTGGCTGCCGGACAGCGCGGTGGTGACGCGCTCGCGGTGCTTGGTGAGCTCGAGTTGCGCGGCGAGCGCGGTGTCGACGGCGTCGGCGAGGTCGGTGCTGGTGGTGACGAGCACCGAAGCGGCCATGACGTCGTGCTCGGCCTGACTGATCAGGTCGGCGGCGACGTGCACCGCGTCGGCGGTGTGGTCGGCGAGGATCGCGATCTCGGTGGGACCAGCCTCGGCGTCGATGCCGACGACCGCGCGGCACAGCCGCTTGGCGGCGGTGACGTAGATGTTGCCGGGGCCGGTGATCATGTCGACCGGGGCGAGTTCGGCGCCGTCGGTGTCGGTGCCGCCGTACGACAGCAGTGCGACGCCCTGGGCGCCGCCGACGGCCCACACCTCGTCGACGCCGAGCAGGGCCGCGGCGGCGAGGATCGTCGGGTGCGGCAGTCCGCCGAAGTTCTTCTGCGGCGGCGAGGCGATGACGAGCGATTCGACGCCGGCGGCCTGCGCCGGGACGACGTTCATCACGACCGACGACGGATAGACCGCGTTGCCACCGGGCACGTAGAGGCCGACGCGTTCGACCGGCACCCAGCGTTCGGTGACGGTACCGCCGGGGACGACCTCGGTGGTGACGTCGGTGCGACGCTGGGCCGCGTGCACGACGCGCGTGCGCGCGATGGCCTCCTCGAGGGCGGCACGGACGGCGGGGTCGAGTTCGGCGAGCGCTCGGTCGAGTTCTGCGGCGGGAACACGCACGGACGCCGGGCGGACCCCGTCGAACTTCTCGCAGTAGTCGAGCGCAGCCTCGGCGCCGCGGTCGCGGATGTCGTCGACGACGGGACGGACCTGATGGAGCACCGCGTCCACATCCACTCCGCCGCGGGGCAGTGCGCCCCTGAGCTCCGCAGTGGTGGGAGTACGACCGCGCAGGTCGGTGCGGGCAAGCATGAGGTGTCCTCTCTCGTCGAACAGGGATCACCCTCTACTATCCCGCATCCCCCGACGACGTTCGAAGTCGCGCCCGCGTGAGGATGCTCTCGGCACGGATCACCGTGCTTATGCTGTCGGCATGGACGAGGACGAGTCGCGCCCGAGCACGTTGGGCGAGTTGATCCGCCGCCAGCGTGAACTCGCAGAACTGCCCATGCGTCAGCTCGCGGCGATGGTGGGTATCTCGAATCCGTACCTGTCGCAGATCGAACGGAACCTGCGGGCGCCGAGCGAGCGTGTGCTGCAAGCGATCGCCGAACAGTTGCACCTGTCCGCGGACACCCTCGCGGCCCACGCGCAGGCCGACGACGGAGCGGAGTCCGCCGTGCTGCGGGCGATTCGCGAGGATCCCGACCTGACCAATCCCCAGCGGCGTTCGCTCGAGGAGATGTACGAGGCGTTCCGGGAGGTCACCGTCGCGCGTCGTCGGCGTGGCGGAGGGCGCGAACCCGGCGAGGAGTGAGCATTCTCACAATCGCCACCAGGCGGGTTCGTGCGTCACGCAGCAGCCGAGGTCAGCCCGATTTCGTCACGTCGTCGGCGAACATGCAGGTAGCACGTACCTGGGGGTAAGGTGCGCGCCTCCGTCGGCGGCGTCAACATCGGCTCCGGACCATTCACCCAGTTCTGGAGTTGCTCGGTGCTCAACCATCTGCAGAAGAAGCTCACCTCCTCCCTCGACCCGATCGGGTGGGGACCGGCCGTCGCATCCGTCGCCGGCCGTGCAGTGAAGAATCCGCGGGCCGTGGCCGGCGCGACCACGGAGTACGCCGGCCGTCTGGCGAACATCCCGGCGGCGGCGACACACGTGTGGAACGCCGCCGATCCGCAGCCCCCGGTGCCGCTGGATCCGAAGGACCGCCGGTTCTCCGATGCCGCCTGGAAGGAGAATCCGGCCTACTTCTCGCTGCTGCAGAGCTATCTCGCCACCCGCGAGTACGTCGAGGACCTCGCCGACGCCGGCTCGGGCGATCCCGTGCAGGACGGCAAGGCCCGTCAGTTCGCGAACCTGATGTTCGACGCGCTCGCCCCGTCGAACTTCCTCATCAACCCGGGTGTGCTCGTGCGCGCACTCGATACCGGTGGCGCTAGCCTGTTCCGCGGCGCGAAGTACGCCATCGAGGACGTCGTGCACCGGAAGGGCCTGCCGCTCAAAGTCGATCGCGAGGCGTTCACCCTCGGCGAGAACATGGCCGCGACCCCCGGCAAGGTCGTCTTCCGCAACGACCTCATCGAGGTCATCCAGTACGCCCCGCAGACCGGTGAGGTGCACGAGATCCCGATCCTGGCGGCGCCGCCGTGGATCAACAAGTACTACATCCTCGATCTCGCGCCGCAGCGCAGCCTCATCGAGTGGGCCGTGCAGCACAACCGCACCGTGTTCGCGATCTCGTACCGCAACCCGGACGAGTCGATGCACGAGATCACGATGGACGACTACTACCGCCAGGGAGTCTCCGCGGCGCTCGACGTCGTCGAGGAGGTCACCGGCTCGTCGCGCATCGAGGTGCTGTCGATCTGCCTGGGCGGCGCGATGGCGGCCATGGCCGCGGCTCGCATGGGCAAGCTGGGCGACAAGCGCATCAGCGCGTTCACGATGCTCAACACGCTCCTGGACTACAGCGAGGTCGGCGAGCTCGCGCTGCTGACCGACCCGGCGACGCTCGACCGTGTCGAGTTCCGGATGAGCAAGCAGGGCTTCCTCTCGGGCAACGAGATGGCCGGCAGCTTCGACATGATCCGTGCGCGCGATCTGATCTTCAACTACTGGGTGTCGCGGTGGATGAAGGGCGAGAAGCCCGCCGCCTTCGACATCCTGGCGTGGAACGAGGACAGCACCCGCATGCCGGCGAAGATGCACTCGCACTACCTGCGGTCGCTGTACGGCCGCAACGAGCTCGCACGCGGCGTGTACGAACTCGACGGCGAGGTCCTCGACCTGTCGGACATCACGTGCGACACCTACGTGGTGGGCGCCATCAACGACCACATCGTGCCGTGGACCTCGTCGTACAAGGCGACGGGCCTGCTCGGCGGGTCGGTCCGGTACGTCCTGACCAGCGGTGGCCACGTGGCCGGCGCGGTCAATCCCCCCAACCCGAAGGCCTGGTTCGAGGCCGTCGGTGCGCCCGACTCCGAGAAGCTCCCGAAGCTGCCCGAGGACCCGAAGGCGTGGTCGGAGAAGGCCACTCGCACCGCAGGGTCGTGGTGGGACGACTGGACCGCATGGTCGACGAAGCGGGCCGGTGAGCTCGTCGCTCCCCCGGCGATGGGCAGCGCGCAGCATCCGCCGCTGTGCGATGCCCCGGGAACGTATGTCTTCGGGTGACATTGCGTGTTAGCTATCATTTTGCTAACCTGCTAACAGCGCTGATCCGAGCGCACCCCACAGGGGAAGCCCCGCTCCTGTCACGAGCGCCCACGGAAGGTACACACCATGACCGCACCGACCAAGACCACCGCCGCCAACGCCAAGGCCACCGATGCCGCGGCCAAGGCGACCGAAGCCGCCACGAAGGCCGCCGCCGAGGCCACCGCAACGGCCCAGCAGTCGGCCGAGAAGCTGACCTCGACGGCCGCTGCGGTTGCCGACAAGGCCGCGACCGAGTTCACCAAGACCGTCGACGAGGCCACCGAACGCTTCCAGGAGTTCAACGCGAAGTTCGTCGACGCCGCGAAGCAGAGCGGAAACCTCGGTGTCGACACCTACGAGAAGGCCGTCTCGAGCCTCCTGGATCTGCAGGAGAAGGTCGCCGACGCCACCCCCGTCGAGTGGGTCGCCGATCTCGCCAAGGCGCAGGTCTCCTTCGCTCGCGAGCTCACCACCACCGTCACGAGCACCGCTCGCGACCTGCTGAAGTAATCGTCGACTCACTCGATGCAGTCGATACCGAACACCGCATCAGCGGACGTTCTCCGGTGCAGTGCATGCTGACACCGACACCAGCCCGGATCGCCGCGGCCCCGTTTCGTCTCGGGACCGCGGCGATCGCGGGCTGGAGCGGCTATCTCGCCGGCCTCGTACGACGCGGCGCCACGCCGTGCACGCTGGTCTCCGACGCGAACCGGTACAGCCGCGCCCTGACCTCGGCCACGCCGCCGCGCTGGACCACGGACTGGCCGGTCGTGTGCCGGTGGTCGCTCGGAGCTCTGCGTGATTGCAGCACCCCCGATCCCGCACGCGACGAGATCCCCACGCTGTTGCTGCCGCCGCAGGCCGGCACCCACTCGTGCATCGTCGACCATTCCGCCGACCGCAGCCAGGTCGAAGCCCTCAGGGCCGGTGGCCTTACCCGCCTGCACTGCCTCGACTGGGCACCCGCGACTCCCGCGACGGACGACTGCTCGATCGATGAGCACCTGGCGGTCGTCGCCGAGGCCGTCGACCATCTCGGTGGCCGGGTGAACCTGATCGGCGACAGCCAGGGCGGGTGGCTCGGCACGATCTACGCGGCACTGCATCCCGAGCGCGTGCACTCGCTGACCGTGGCGGGAGCACCCATCGACTTCCACGTCGACCAGCCGGCGCTGTCGGTGCTCGCCCACGCGCCCCGCGGGGCCGCGGCCACAACGATCGACTTCTGGTACGGGGCGGCGCGGGCCGTCGGAGTGCCGACCACCGATCCGATCGGTGAGATCGAACGAGCGATGACACTGCTCGGCCTGCTCCACGATCCCGACGAAGTGGCGCGCTGGGAGGCCGAACGGCACTGGTTCACCTGGAAGCAGGAGATCCCTTCGGCCTTCCGCGAATGGATCATGCGGCACCTGTTCGTGGGCAACGAACTCGTCGCCGGCACGCTGAAGGCCGAAGGACGCGTCGTCGACCTCTCGGCCGTCGAGTGCCCGGTCCACCTCATCGCCGGGTCCGCCGATCCGATCGCAACTCCCCGGCAGGTCACCGCGCTGGCCGAGCACGTGTCGACCCCTCCGGAGAGGATCACCACCACGATCGCCGATGCCGGCCACATCGGGCTGTTCATCGGCCGCCGTGCGCTCACGGAGGTGTGGACGCCGCACGCCCGTCGCGTCGCGGCGTCGGCGTGATCGTGCTGTCCCGGCCGCAGCGCGGTCGGGACAGCGATCAGGACGGGGTGTCGACCCCGAGGCGCGTACACGCCGCCTTGTAGAGGTCGACGACGGCCGTGCGGAGTCCCGCCCGGTCGGTCACCGGCTCGAGCCACGGGATACGCACGGTGTGATCGCGACCGTCGATGACGACGACCCACTCCCCCGCCTCGCGGTCGACGCCGGTCATCCGAGCCTCGACGGCACCGGGCTCGGCGAAGGCACGCACGATGAGCAGGCTGTCGGCCGCGTGGTCGTCGTTCATGTGGGCGGTCACAGCCGCCACCACCTGGCTGTCGAAGTCGGTCACGGGCGCTCAGCGTAGCCAATCGGGGCGGGTGACGGGCGTGTCGGTCCCGTTCGCGACCCCACCCTGTCCGTTCGGTGATGCGCCGCAACGATTCTCGAAACGCCGCGGTCAGCCGTGTTCGGCGTCGCTCTCGCCGCTCACCTCGTCGTCGACCTCGACCCGGACGCCGAGGGCGGATTCCAGCGCCTCGAGTTCCTCGTCGAAGTGATCGAGCAGCCGGACGAGATCCGGGACCGTGCGACCGCAGGCCGTGAGACCGAAGGCGATCTCGTCGTCGGTGCTCGTGCACGTGATGTTCAGCGCCTGCCCGTCGACCGGCACCGACAGCGGATACAACGCGTCGACGCGCGCACCGTTCCAGTACAACGGCGCATCAGGGCCCGGCACGTTCGAGACGATCACGTTGAACGGCGGCCGCGGCAGCGCCCGGTTGCCGGTGAGTACTCCCACCGCCAGGGGCGCCACACCCACCGCGCTCGTCGCGAGACGACCGAGCTTCGACATCGAGTTCATTGCGTGCTTGCCCTCGATCATCGAACCGCGCACGCGCGCAAGACGTTCCACCGGGTCGGCGCACTGCGTCCCGAGTGTGCACATGAGGATGCCGATCTCGTTGCCCGACGAGCTCCCGCTCCGACGCAACGAGACCGGGACCATCGCCACCAGCGAATCCTCCGGCAGCGCATCGTGTTCGGAGAGATACGCCCGCAGCGCCCCACCGGACAGTTCGAGGACGACGTCGTTGAGCGTCGCGTCGGCCGCCTTGGCCACCATCCGCAGTCGCTCGATCGGCCAGGACCGGGCCGCGAATCTGCGCGATCCGGAGATCTGCCGGTTGAGGATCGTGTTCGGAGCGCCCAGCGACAACGAACCACCGCGATTGTGCAAAGCACGGTCGACGGTGCCGACGAGCGCCGGAACCAGAGCGACCGCCTCGGACACGACGTTCACTGCATCGTTCACCGCACCGGTCGCCGCGCGGACGACGGCGCCGGGGAACCCGATCGCGGTACCCATCGCCGAGCGGCTCGACGACTGCGCGTCGGCGACCGCCCACGGGGCCGGCATGTCGGTGCGGTCCGGGTCGGTGCTGAGCGCACGGCGCAGCAGGCGCATCGCCCCCACCCCGTCGGCGACCGCGTGGTGGATCTTCACGTAGAGGGCGTAGCGACCGTCGGACAGCCCTTCGATCAGGTGCATCTCCCACAACGGGCGGGTGCGGTCGAGCAGCGACGCGTGCAGGCGGGAGACGAGTTCCCACAGATCGTCCATCGTGCCCGGGGACGGCAACGCGTTGAACCGGACGTGGTAGTCGATCGAGAAGCGCGGATCGTCCTCCCATGCCCACTGCCCGAGGGTGAACAGCGAGCGGGTGGGCCGCTTGCGCCACAGCGGCCCGGCGGGTTCCTCCCGGGCGAGCGCCTCGGCGAACATCGACTTCAGGTCGCTCGCGTCCTTGCCCTCCGGCGGCTGGAACAGCAGGAGACCGCCGACATGCATCGGGTGGTCGCGCGACTCGCCGAGCAGGAACATCGAGTCGGTCGGTGACATCGGTAACCGCATCGTGTTCTGTCTTCCTCCCCCACCCGGCACCGGCGACAACCGGAGCACCGCCCCTACGTGACCGGTACCGGCACGTCGATGTGCTGTCAGTTCTACCCCAGAAAGCGCACGTGCGGGACCGTCTCACCGACGGATGTTCCGGTGGCGCGTCCGATTCGTCCCTGCCGTGACCTGCGACCTACACGCTCACATGTCGAGGCCGAAGTCCAGGACGGTCACAGAGTGGGTGAGCGCACCCACCGCGAGGAAGTCGACGCCCGTGCGCGCGTAGTCGGCGGCGACGTCGAGGGACAGGCCGCCGGAGGATTCGAGTCGTGTCTGCGGCGCATGGGTGTTGCGCCGCTGCACCGCGATCTGAGTCTGCCACAGCGGGAAGTTGTCGAGCAGGATCAATTCCACGTTCTCGGCGAGCACCTCGTCGAACTGCTCGAGGGTGTCGACCTCCACCTCGCACGCGATATCGGGAGCGTGCTCCCGGACGGCGCGCAGCGCCGCGACCACCGAACCGGCCGCGGCGACGTGGTTGTCCTTGATCAGCGCCTCGTCGCCGAGTCCCATGCGGTGGTTGACGCCGCCGCCCATCCGCACCGCGTACTTCTGCAGTGCGCGCATCCCCGGCAGGGTCTTGCGGCTGTCGCGGATCTTCGCCTCAGTGCCGGTCACGGCGTCGACCCAGTGCGAGGTCGCCGTGGCGATGCCCGACAGATGGCACAGCAGGTTGAGCATCGTGCGCTCGGCGGTGAGCAGGCCGCGGGTCGGCGCCTCGACGGTCAGGACCGAATCCCCGGGCAGCACGCGCGTGCCGTCGGACCTGCGATCGAGCACGCGGTAATGATCGGCACCGATGACCTCGTCGAGGACGAGCAGACCGACATCGAGACCGGCGAGGGTGCCGGCCTGCCGCGCGACCACCGAGGCAGTGGCGACGGCGTCGGCGGGCACGGTGGCGTCGGTGGTGACGTCCGGTCCGTAGCGCAGGTCCTCGTCGAGCGCCTTCCGGACCAGCTCGCGGGTCTCGGCGAGGTCGAGTCCGTCGGGCAGCGCGGTGGTCATCTCAGTTGACTCCTGTCAGTTCCGGGGTGGTGAAGGACAACTCGCCGTCGTCGTCGATGCGCAGTTCGAGGCTGCGTGCCTGCGTCGGGTCGGTGTCCGGACGGTCGCTGCGGGTGTGGCATCCCCGCGATTCGGTGCGGCGCTGCGCCGCGAGCAGCAGGGCCCGCGCGGTGACGGTGAGGGCCGAGTCCTCGAGTCGATCGGCGTCGGTACAGGTTGCAGCGACGCTCATCCTGTCGAGTTCGACTGCGGCAGCGGCCAGTCCGTCCGCGTCGCGCACGACCAGCGCGTGCCGGGTCATGAGCTGCTGCAGCACCGTCCGATCACAGACGGTCGAGGCGACGGCGGGAATGCCGTCCGTCCCGACACGCGTTCCGGCCCGTTCGATCGCCGCGGCCGTCCCCGCGCGCTCGCCGAGGACGAGCCCTTCGAGAAGACTGTTGGAGGCGAGCCGGTTCGCGCCGTGCAGGCCGGTACGTGCCACCTCACCTGCCGCGTACAGACCGGGGATGCGGGTGCGGCCGTGCACATCGGTGACGACACCGCCGCACGAATAGTGCGCGGCGGGAGCAACCGGCAGCAGATCACGGGCCGGATCGAGACCGGCGTCGGCACACATCGCCGTGATGGTCGGAAAACGCGTGGCGAAGCCGTCGAGGCGACGGGCGTCGAGGTACACGTGATCCTCACCGAGTGCAGTGAGTCGCTCGGCGATGGCCCGCGAGACGACGTCGCGGGGTGCGAGGTCGCCGAGCGGATGCACACCCTCGGTGATCGATCGGCCGCGGGAGTCGACCAGTCGTGCTCCCTCCCCGCGCACCGCTTCGCTGATGAGCGGCCGACGTCCGGTGCCGCCTTCCGCGAACAGCACGGTCGGGTGGAACTGGACGAATTCGAGGTCGGCGACACCGGCGCCGGCGGCCAGGGCCAGCGCGATGCCGTCGGCCGTGGCGCCGGGCGGATTCGTGCTGCACGCGTACAGCTGCCCGAGACCACCGGTCGCGAGCAACACGGCCGGGGTGTGGACGACGCCGAACCCGCGCTCGTCGAGGACGAGCAGTCCGGTGACGCCCCGCGCATCGGTGAGGATCCGGGCGGCAGCGGCGCCGAACAGGACGGGCAGACCCGCCGCGCCGAGGGCTCGCTGAACCTCGGCGCCGGTCGCGTCACCACCGGCGTGGATGATGCGGCGGGTACTGTGCCCACCCTCGCGGGTGCGGGCGATGTCGCCGTCTCCGGCGGTGTCGAACACCGCTCCGAGGTCACGCAGGGCGGTGACGGCGTCGGGGCCGGCGGTGACGATCGAGCGCACCGCGTCCTCGTCGCACAGTCCTCCGCCCGCGGCGAGGGTGTCGGCGACGTGGGCGTCGACGCTGTCGCCCACCGGCGCCACCACGGCGATGCCGCCCTGGGCGTACTGGGTGGCCGTGTCGGTGGGGCCCCCCTTGCTCACCGTGAGCACCCGTGCGCCGCGCCGGGAGGCCGCGCGCGCGGCCGTGAGACCGGCGACGCCACCTCCGACGACCACCAGGTCGGCGTGGTCCTCCCACGCGACCGTGATGGCGGTGGTCACTCGCCGCTGCCCGGGTTGCCGATGGCGATCATGCGCTGCACCGACAGGCGGGCCCGCTCGGCGACGTCGGCTGCGACGTGGACCTCGTCGCGTCCCTCCTGCAGGCAGCGCAGCAGCGCGGCGGGCGTGATCATCTTCATGTAGGGGCACGACGCCCGGTCGTTGACCGCCTGGAAATCGATGCCGGGCGCGGCCTTGCGGAGCTGGTGCAGCATGCCGACCTCGGTGGCGACGAGGACCTGCTTGGCGCCGGTCTCCCGGGCGGCGTCGATCATGCCGCCGGTGGACAGGATTCTGACCTTGTCGTCGGGCACGAAGCCCTCCCCGGCGAGATACAGCGCCGAGGTGGCGCAACCGCACTCGGGGTGGACGAACAGGTCGGCGTCGGGGTGCGCCTTGGCCTGCGCGGCGAGCTCGTCGCCGTTGATGCCGGCGTGCACGTGGCACTCCCCGGCCCAGATGTGCATGTTCTCGCGACCGGTGACGCGCTTGACGTGGGCGCCGAGGAACTGGTCGGGCAGGAACAGCACCTCGCGGTCGGGGTCGATGGACGCGACGACGTCGACGGCGTTCGAGGACGTGCAGCAGATGTCGGTCAGGCCTTTGACCTCGGCGGTGGTGTTGACGTACGAGACCACCACGGCGTCGGGGTGGTCGGCCTTCCACTCGCGCAGCTGGTCTGCGGTGATCGAGTCGGCGAGCGAGCAGCCGGCGCGCTCGTCGGGGATGAGCACCGTCTTGTTCGGGCTGAGGATCTTCGCGGTCTCGGCCATGAAGTGCACGCCGCAGAAGACGATGGTGTCCTCCTCGGCTTCGGCGGCGATACGCGAGAGCGCGAGCGAGTCGCCGACGTGGTCGGCGACGTCCTGGATCGCGGGAAGCTGGTAGTTGTGCGCGAGCAGCGTGGCGTTGCGCTCACGGGCCAACCGGCGGACCTCCTCGGCCCACTCCGGCGTCGCCTCGACGCCCGTGTATCCGCCGGGGCCGTCGACGATGGTGGCGGCTCCCGTCCACTCGGTCGTGGTCATGGCCTAGCTCCTTCGAGGGTGTCATCCCGGCGGGTTCTACCGGAATTGCCGTATTCGAGGTTTTCGACTTAGGATCGAAAACATGCCACATGGTAACACCCGTCACGAAGTGCTCATCGCCGTGTTCCAGGTTCGCCGCTTCCCGGACGCCTCGGGAGTCCTCCGCGAGGAGCCCGAACTCGGGGTGCTGCTGTGGCAGCGGGCCCTCGATCCGCAGGTCGGCACGTGGTCGCTCCCCGGCGGCCAACTGCGCAACGACGAGGACCTCACGACGTCGGCAAGGCGGCAACTGGCGGAGAAGGTCGATGTCCGCAAGGTCGCGCACCTCGAACAGCTGTCGGTCTTCTCCGACCCGGATCGGGTGCCGGGACCGCGCACGATCGCGTCGACCTATCTCGGCCTGATCCCCCTCACCTCGGATCCCCAGCTGCCGTCCGATACGGCCTGGCATCCGGTCTCGGACCTTCCCGCGATGTCCTTCGACCACGGGGTGATGGTGGCGAACGCCCATGCGCGCCTTGCCGCGAAGCTGTCGTACACGAACATCGCGTTCGGCCTCGCGCCGGCGGAGTTCTCGATGTCGACGCTGCGCGACATCTATTGCGCTGCATTGGGTTACGAGGTGGATGCCACCAATCTCCAACGGGTGCTGGCGCGCCGGAACGTGCTCACCCGCACCGGCAACACCGCACCGTCCGGCAAAGCGGGAGGTCGCCCCCCGGCGCTCTACCGCTTCACCGATTCCCGGCTGCGCGTGACGGACGAATTCGCCGCCCTGCGACCGCCGGTGTGAACCTCCCGGAGGAGATCAGAAAGGCCGTCCCATGATGACCTCGAGCAACTGCAGCGGCATCGTCAGGAAGGCCGACCCGACGAACAGCGCCGAGCGCAGCGGGTCGCCCGCCAGATAACCCTCGCGGATCCATTCCAGAACATCGACCGAACCCATGCTGTCCCTCCCTGATCGTCATGTGATTCCGACGTGTGTGTCGGACAGGAGGAGTCGTACGTTACAGACCGGCGGACGGGTCGCCCTCGGACGGACGCGTCAGGCCGGAGAGGACGGTCTCGACCAGAGTGCGGACGTAGTCGTCCGACGGGGGTTCGCCGGCGGTCGACCATTTCTGGGCGACAGGCGCGAACAACATGTCCACGGCGACATCGAGATCGAGGTCGTCCGGCAGTTGCCCCGCACTCTGCGCGGCGCGGAGCCTGGCCTTCTTCATCTCCCGCATCGGCGCGTCGAGGCGGTGTTCGTATTCCGCTGCGAGCCCGGGGTCTTCGAGTACCGCCACGGTCAACGCGCGCAGCGGGACGGCGAACTTCGGATCACGCAGCTCCGCCACGGTGGCCTGCAGCACCGCAACGAGGTCCGCGCGGAGGTCGCCGGTGTCGGGCAGCGCGGCCTCGTCCCCGGCATCGCCCTGCGTGTGCGCCAGATACGCGTCGAGGAGGACGGCTCCTTTCGACGGCCACCAGCGATAGATCGTCTGCTTCCCCACGCCGGCCCGGGCGGCGATCGCCTCGATACCGAGTTTCGAGTAGCCGACCTCGGCGACCAGGTCGAAAGCGGCATCGAGGATCGCTTTCCGCGAGGCGGGGTTCCGCCGGGAGTTGCCGGGTCCGGGGCGTGCAGACATGGGACGACGATATCGCATCGAGACGAGACGTTGCGTCTTGACAGGCGGCGCCCGGAGGGTCATCCTCAGTTGAACGAGACGAACCGTCTCGTCTCACACAGGAGGTATGCATGCGAACACAACCGACCGCGTCCCCCGCCACCCCCGGCGTCCGTCCTCGCACGTGGTTGATCACCGGCGCGAGCCGCGGCCTGGGCAGGGAGTTCGTCCGAGCGGCACTCTCGAGAGGTGACAACGTCGTAGCCGTCTCACGGTCGATCGGATCGGCCGATCTCCCCCGGGAGCCGGAGCGTCTCCTCCGGCTCCCGGCCGACGTCACCGAACGCACAGCGGTGTTCGCCGCTTTCGACACCGCCCGAAAACATTTCGGAGGCATCGACATCGTCGTCGACAACGCGGGCACCATGGCCTACGGATTCGTCGAGGAGTTCACCGAGGAGCAGGCGCGCGCACAGTTCGAGACGAACTTCTTCGGGGCGATGTGGGTCAGCCAGGCAGCCATGGCGGCCTTTCGCAGTCGAGGACGCGGGCATCTCGTGCAGATCTCGAGCATCGGGGGCGTGCTGAGCGGGCCCGGCACAGGGCTGTACAGCGCAAGCAAGTTCGCCCTCGAAGGACTCAGTGAAGGACTGGCCGTCGAGGCCGCCCATTTCGGCATCGACGTGACGATCGTCGAGCCGGGTGGCTACTGGACCGACCTCTACACCACCATGACGGTGAGCACTCCGCGATCGGACTACGACGCGCTGCGAGCCGAGATCGAGGAGCAGAGCGCGTCCACGAGCATCGACAGCCACCCCGCTCTGGCCGCGCGGGCACTGCTCGAGGTCGTCGACGCCGACCGGCCACCGCGCCGCATCGTGCTGGGCAACTCCGTCCTGGATGCGGCCGTGGCCGCCACCCGGGAGAAGATTGCCACCTGGCTCGAGTGGGAGTCGGTGAGCCGTGCCGCGGAGGACGCCGTACCGGCATTGGAATCCGGGGGTGGGGAGCGATCCGCGATCTAGAATGGGTGGATCGTGTGTCCGGCGGAGCACAGGTCGGGTGATTCCATGAACGTCGACGACATCTGGAACGCGATCGACGAGCAGCGCGCACGAACTGCCGATCTGCTGGAGCAACTGACCGACGACGAGTGGAGCCGGCCGTCGCTGTGCGAGGGCTGGACCGTGCGCGACGTCGCGGCCCACCTCACGCTCCAGCAGCTCACCGTGGTCGACCTCGTCCGGATGGCGCTGCGTCATCCCGGTGGTGTGAACACGATCATCCGTGAGTCCTCCCGGCACCGCGCCCGACAGCCGAGTTGATCACCGACCTCCGGGGAATGATCGGCTCCCGCCGGCACAACGTGGGCATCACCCCGCTCGAGACGATGATCGATCTGCTCGTCCACGGCCAGGACATCGCGATACCCCTGCAGCGCGACCTGCCGATGCCGCCGGACGCCGCAACAGCGGGCGCCACTCGGTTGTGGTCCACCCGCAGCACCGGGAAGGCCCGGGTCTTCGCCGACGTCCCGCTCGACGGATTCCGTTTCACCGCAACCGATGCCGAGTGGTCCTCCGGTTCCGGACCCGAGGTGCGGGGACCGATCTCCGCGATCCTGCTGCTGTTTTCGGGCCGTCGCGCGGGGTTGTCCCGATTGGAGGGCGACGGCGCCGGGGAACTGCGCCGCCGGCTGGCACACGCGTGATGGCACGATGGGAGGCATGAGTGCCGACGCCCGCGTCCTGTGGACCATCGGCCACTGGACGTGCCCGCAGTCGGTCCTGCTCGACACGCTGACCTCGGCCGACATCGAACTCGTCGTCGACGTGCGGAAGATGCCCGGTTCGCGCCGCAGCCCGCAGTTCGACGCCGACGAGATGCCGTCCTGGCTCGACAGCGCCGGGATCGGCTACGTGCACCTCACCGAACTCGGCGGCAGGCGGCCGAAGCAGAAGGACATCGATCCGACCGTCAATGCAGGCTGGAAGAACGCGAGTTTCAAGAACTACGCCGACTACACCCTCACCGGCGACTTCGAGGCCGGACTGAAGCGACTCACCGATCTGGCCGAGCACCGGCACGTCGCCATCATGTGCGGCGAGCCGATGCCGTGGCGCTGCCACCGGTTGTTGATCGCGAACACCCTCGCCGCGCGGGGGTGGACCGTCGTGCATCTCGTCAACAACGCGAACCCGCGACGGCACGAGCTGGGACAGTGGGGTGCGACTCCGTCGGTGGGTTCCGACGGAGTCGTGACCTATCCCGCCGAAGAACGCGGGCTCCCGTAGCGTTCCGGGCCTCGCAGGGGCCCGCGTGCTCACCCTGCCCGGGAGGCAGCGGCAACGCGGATCACCCGAGGTCCCGCGAGTAGTGGACCGCGAGCGCATCCGCCCCCGACGGAGTGACGGTCCGGGTTCGGGCACCGCGGATGTAGCCGCACCGCTCGAGCACGCGCTGGGATGCTTCGTTCTCGGGGAGGGTGCGCGCGGTCAGGCGGAGTAGTCCGCTCCGCCGAGCGAACTCGGCCGCGAGATCGAGTGCGTCGGCAGCGAGCCCTCTCCCACGACCGAGCGGATGCAACCAGAATCCGACTTCTGCTTCCTCGGCGGTGATGCCGAACAACACGAGACTGCCGGCGAAGCGGTCGGTCTCCGGTTCGGCGATCGTCAGTACGGCCAGATCTCCGCGCTCCAGCCCTTGCCGGATCTCGCCGTCGATCAGGGCTGCGACGGACGCTTCCGTGTACCCCGGTTCGGGCAGATGTGCGTACCGGCGCACCAGTGGATCTGCGGTCCCGGCGGCATAGGTAGCCGCGTCGTCACCGCGCATCGCCCGCAGCTGTACTCGGTCGTTGCGTAAGGGCAGCAGTCGGGTATTCAGCATGCATACGACGCTACATCGTTCGGTCGCCGTAACTTTCGCTGGTTGTCGACGCGGTCTGCCCGGCACGATCCGGGACGCGCACGGTCGGTCAACGCTGTTCGCTCATCACCGAGTCGACGCTTCCGTGGCGCGAACACCGCGCCCACCACCCGTCCGGCGCGATCTGGACGATCATCCGGCGACCGCACTGCGCGCAGAAGCGCGGCGGTTCGAGTCCGAGTTGCACTGCCGCGGAGGGGATTCGGATCGTCCCGTCGACGATCTCTTCGCCGGTGAACGGATCGAACATCAGATCGTCTCGCCGAGGGCCTTGATCGGCATCTTCAGTTCGCCGAGCAGATCGAGGTCGGTCTCCACAGGCCGGCCGAGCGTGGTGAGGTAGTTGCCGACGATGACGGCGTTGATCCCGCCGAGGATCCCCTTCTGCGCGCCGAGGTCGCCGAGTGTGATCTCGCGGCCACCGGCGAACCGGAGGATGGTGCGCGGCAACGCCAATCGGAAGGCCGCCACCGCCTTGAGCGCCTCGGTGGCGGGCAGCACCTCGAGGTCGCCGAAAGGGGTGCCGGGGCGCGGATTGAGGAAGTTCAGCGGCACCTCGTCGGGTTCGAGCGCCGCGAGGTCGGCTGCGAATTCTGCTCGCTGCTCGATGGTTTCACCCATTCCGAGGATGCCTCCGCAGCACACCTCCATACCCGCTTCGCGCACCATGCGCAGCGTCTCGAAGCGCTCCTCCCAGGTGTGGGTGGTGACGACGTTCGGGAAGTGCGAGCGCGCGGTCTCGAGGTTGTGGTTGTAGCGGTGCACACCCATCGCGACGAGTCGGTCGACCTGTTCCTGGGTGAGCATGCCGAGCGAGCACGCGATCTGGATGTCGACCTCGTTGCGGATCGCCTCGATACCGGCCGCGACCTGCGCGAGGAGGCGTTCGTCGGGTCCGCGCACGGCCGCGACGATGCAGAACTCGGTCGCTCCGGTCTTGGCGGTCTGCTTCGCGGCCTCGACGAGCGACGGGATGTCGAGCCGGGCGGCTCGCACCGGGGAGGCGAACAGGCCGGACTGCGAGCAGAAATGGCAGTCCTCGGGGCAGCCACCGGTCTTGAGGCTGATGATCCCCTCGACCTCGACCTCCGGTCCGCACCACGCCATGCGCACGTCGTGGGCGACCGCCAGCAGGTCGTCGATGCGATCGTCCGGCAGCTGCAGGACCTCGAGGGTCTGGTCGCGGTCGAAACCGATGCCGCGACGGAGCACCTGGTCGCGAGCTATTTCGAGGATGTCGGTGCGGGCGGGCGCCTGGGTCACTGCCGTCTCCTGGGGTGGCGAGAACTTGAACATCGTTCAATTGAACAGCGTTCAGGTTAGGGCGAAGCGTCCGATAGTGTCAAAGGCACGAATCCTTCGGTTCGGATCCCCGGCGGCGCGGTACCGCCGCGGGCAGTGGGAGAAGCGGGAGCAGAGAAGCAGTGCAGTTGCGACGCGGCGACGTCCTCGACGGCGCCATGGCGATCCTCGACGAGTACGGGCTCGGCGACCTGACGATGCGCAAGCTCGCGTCGTCGCTCGGCGTCCAGCCCGGCGCGTTGTACTGGCACTTCCCGAACAAGCAGACCCTGCTCGGCGCCATGGCGGACCGCATCCTCGACGGTGTCGACGAGCCGCCCGCGAGCGATGCCTGGGACGACGCCCTCTCCGAGCTGGCGCACCGTTTCCGCGCCGCGCTGCTCGCCCATCGCGACGGCGCCGAACTCGTCGCCTCGAGCTACGCCTCCCGGCTGACCACTTCCCGGGCGCGCGACGCCTTCGTGGCCACCGCCGAACGCGCGGGTCTGTCCCGGGCGTACGCCGAACTGACCGGCTACGCGCTGCTGCACTACGTGCTCGGCCACACCGTCGACGAGCAGTCCCGCGCGCAGCTCGAGGAACTCGGCGCGCTCACCCGCGCTCCCCTCTCCCCCGATGTCGCGACCGAACAGCCGACCGAGACCGACGACGAACTGCTCGACGGCGATCCCGCCGTCCGGTTCGAGTTCGGCCTGCGGTTGTTCGTCGACGGCATCCGCGCACGTCTGGAGACCCGTGCGACATCCTGACCCCGCCGTTCCTGTCGGACCCGTCTCCTACCTTCGACGCTCGTGACCGCCCCCTGGACCCTCCAGCAGATCAACGCCGTCGCACCCGATCCGTCCTCGCTGACGGCTGCGCGCGGCGTCGCCTCCGCATGGCTCGAGACCGGTCACGACACCACCGCCCTGTGGGGACTGTGCCGCGGACGCGGCACCACGCCGTATCGCACGGCGATCCACCCGAGCGCTCCCGCCTACACGTGCACGTGCCCGAGCCGGAAGCTGCCCTGCAAGCACGCCCTGTCGCTGCTCGTGCGCTGGTCCGAGGGCGCCGTACCCACGGGGCAGGCACCCGACTTCGTCACCGGATGGCTCGCCGCCCGCGCCGCGTCCACCGCACCGCCCGCCCCGGCGGACGAGCCGGTCAAGGCACCCGATCCGGCGACCGCCCAGCGCCGCGCCGCGCGGGTCGCGGCAGGACTCGACGACCTCGACCGCTGGCTGACCGACCGCATCCGGCACGGCCTCGGGGCGGTGGATCACGGCTACGACACCTACGAGGCGATCGCTGCCCGCATGGTGGATGCCCAGGCTCCCGGCGTGGCGTCGGCACTGCGCGCCCTGGCCTCCGTCGTGAACGACGAAACCGATTGGCCCGCCAGGCTGCTCGAAGAGTATGCGCGCCTGCACCTCATGGCCGTGGCGTACCGGCAGCGCGACGAACTGCCGAGGCCGCTCCTGCGTTCGCTGCAGACCCATCTCGGTTTCGGCACCCGCAGCGAGGAGGTCCGCGCCGAACCGGCCGTGCGCGACCGCTGGCAGGTCCTCGCCGTCCGCGTCACCGAGGAGAGCCGGATGTTCACCCGCAAGACGTGGTTGCGGGGACGGTCGAGCGGACGCTGGGCGATCCTGCTCGACTTCGCACACGGCACAGCACGTTTCGCCGCGCCGCTCCCCTTCCCCGGGTCGCTCGTCGATGCCGATCTGCACTTCTACCCCGGTGCGGCCCCACTACGGGCGGTGCTCGGCCGGCAGCACGGGGAGACGGAGCCGTTCACAACCCTGCCCGCCACCGGACTCGACGCCGCACTGGACGAGTACGCCCGCATGCGCGGAGCAGATCCGTGGTTGCGCACCTGGCCCGTCCTGCTCGACGCGGTCACTCCCACCGACAGTGAAGACGGATGGTACGTCGTCGACCCGTCCGGACGGGCACTGCCGCTCGCCGGAGACGACGACAGCCGCTGGCGGCTGCACGCTGTCGCAGGGGGCCGTCCCGTGACGGTCTGCGGCGACTGGGACGGAACCGCTCTCGCCCCGGTCTCCCTGTTCACCGGAGGACAGGTGATGACCTGGTGAGCACACTGCCCGAATCGCTGACGACCGCAGCACTTCTCGGAACGGCACGCTCCGCTCCGGAGTTCGGCGCGCTGCACACGGCCGGTGCCGCGGGCGAACTCGCCGGAGACCCCGCCGCGACACTGCTCGCCGCTGCCGCCCTGGAGGCGACCTTCCTCACCGCCGCGACCGTGCCGGTGGTCCGCGAACGGCCGTCGCCGGCCCCGGACGACGACCGTCCCGTCCTTCCCGGCGCGGCTGCCGAACGCCTGCGCGCGCTGCTCGCCGTCCGCTCCCCGCTGCTCGACGAATGGTTCGAGGTGGCGGCCCGGTTCCGCGCGTCGCACGACATCGTGGTCGACCTGTTGATCGTCGCGACCACCGACGCGGTGCACCGCGACCGGCTGATCGCTCTCACCGGCGCCCGCGGACGCTGGGTAGCCGCGCGCCACCCGGAATGGGCCGATCTGCTGCCACCCGACCCGCTCGACGACACGCCCTGGCACGTCGGTCCGCCCGCCCGGCGACGCCGATGGTTCGAGGTGCTCCGCGCGCACGATCCGGCCGCGGCGACAGCCACGCTCGCGGCGTCATGGGGTGCGCAGACCGCCGCCCAGCGGGCCGAACTCGTCGCCCTGCTCGCGGTCGGTCTCGGTCCGCACGACGAAGACCTGCTCGAGCGCGCCCTCGACGACCGTAGCCGCAAGGTTCGCGCCGTCGCGCTCGACCTTCTTCCCCGCCTCCACGACTCCGCGTTCGCGCGACGCATGGCCGAACGAGTGCGGCAATGGCTGCTCGTCGACGGCTCGACCGTCACCCTCGCCGTCCCCGAACGGCCGGACGAGAGCGCACTCCGCGACGGTCTCTCCGACGGTCCGGCCCGCGATCTGCTGGTGGCGGCAGTCGCGGCCGCTCCGCTGTCGGTGTGGCGCGAGCACGCCGGAGACGGGGTGCTGCCGGAGTTCGACGTCGACGACGCCATCCGCACGGCACTGACGGACGCGTGGGGCCGCGCGGCGGTCCGGCAACGCGACAGCGGATGGGCCGCGGCGTTGCTGCGACGCGACGGCACCGTCGACACGTCGGTCGCCCGGGTCGTACCTCGCGACATCCTGCTCGCGCACCTGCGCGAGACGTCGCCGCCCGCGGTTCTCGACGACGCGTTGCTCGCCGCGCTCCCGGCGCCGTGGCCGCGAGATGTCGCCGAGAAGGTGCTCACCGCGCTGTACACGAAGCTGACGACCACCCGTGTGGTGCGCGACGTCCTGACGCTGCTCGCCCACCGGGCACCGTTCGAGCTGGCCGATCTGCTGGCCGACGCCGCGAACCGCACCGACGATCTCGGTCGCCTGCACCTGTTCGCGAGCGCAGCCGACACCCTGACCCTCCGCAAGACGATCCACGAGGAGCTGAGTTGACCGACTTCGAGTCGACCCCTGCAGTTGTCGGTACCGACGAGGCCGCGACGCCCGAGACGGGCACGTCCGAGACCGCCGTGACCGGCACCGACCTGCTGCGCCCGCACGCCGAGCAGCAGTACGCGCACGAACTCGCGGCGCTCGCGCGACTCGACGACCGGCCGCGCCCGCCGTCGTGGCAACTGTCCCCGTGGGCGGTGGTGACCTATCTGCTCGGCGGCGAACTGTCCGACGGCACCGTGATCACCCCGAAGTACGTCGGCCCGCGCCGATTGATCGAGGTTGCCGTGGCGACCCTGGCGACCGACCGGGCACTGCTGCTGCTCGGTGTGCCGGGTACCGCGAAGACCTGGGTGTCGGAGCATCTCGCCGCCGCGATCAGCGGTTCGTCGACCCGGCTCGTGCAGGGAACGGCGGGTACGACCGAGGAGTCGGTGCGCTACGGCTGGAACTACGCGCGGCTGCTCGCCGAAGGGCCGAGCGCCGACGCGCTGGTGGCCTCCCCGGTCATGACCGCGATGCGCGACGGCGCCGTGGCACGCATCGAGGAACTCACCCGCATTCCCGCCGACGTGCAGGACGCGCTGATCACCATCCTGTCGGAGAAGACGCTTCCCGTCCCCGAACTCGGCATCGAGGTGCAGGCGACGAAAGGGTTCAACGTCATCGCCACCGCCAACGACCGCGACCGCGGGGTCAACGACCTGTCGTCCGCGCTGCGTCGACGGTTCAACACCGTCGTATTGCCGTTGCCGGCGAGCGAGGAGGACGAGGTCTCGATCGTCACCCGCCGCGTCGAACAACTCGGCGCCGCACTCGAACTGCCCGCCGTGCCCGCGGCCGCGGAGGAGATCCGCCGCGTCGTGACGGTGTTCCGGGAACTGCGCAGCGGAGTCACCACCGACGGCCGGACCAAGCTGAAGTCCCCGTCGGGCACGCTGTCCACCGCCGAGGCGATCTCGGTGGTCACGGGCGGTCTGGCGCTGTCGGCGCACTTCGGCGACGGGGTGCTGCGTCCCTCCGACGTCGCCGCCGGAATCCTCGGGTCGGTCGTCAAGGACCCCGTCTCCGATCGCGTGGTCTGGAACGAATATCTCGAGGCCGTCGTCCGCGAACGCGGCGACTGGACCGACTTCTACCGGGCGTGCCGGGAGATCACCGGGTGACCGACGCTCTCTTCGACCGCGCGGATGCGCCCGCGGAGATCCGGGTCTTCGGGATCCGGCACCACGGACCGGGTTCGGCGCGCGCGGTCCTGCAGGCACTCGCCGAGTTCGAACCCGACACCGTCCTCATCGAGGGTCCGTCGGACGCCGATCCGGTGCTCGCGCTCGCCGCGGCCGACGACATGGTCCCCCCGGTCGCATTGCTGGCCTACGCCCGCGACGAACCGGCGCGGGCGGCGTTCTGGCCGTTCGCGGCCTTCTCGCCCGAGTGGCAGGCCCTGCGCTGGGCGTACCTGCACGATGCCGACGTGCGGTTCTGCGACCTTCCGGCGGCGATGTCGCTCGCCGCCGAACGCGAGGTCGGCGACCGCGCGACCGACGACCTGCTCGGCATGCTCGCCCGCGCCGGCGGCTACGCCGACTTCGAGCAGTGGTGGGACGCGGTGGTCGAGCACGGCACCGCACAGGCCTTCGACGAGATCACCGACGCGATGCGCGTGCTGCGCGAAGATGTCGGGATCGACGACCACACCGCGCGACGCGAGGCGCACATGCGGCAGGTGCTGCGCGCAACGGTCAAGGCCGGGGCCCGCGCGATCGCCGTGGTGTGCGGGGCGATGCACGCGCCCGCACTGACCGGCCGACTCGGACCGGCCGCCCCCGACGCGCGTCTGCTCAAGGGCATTCCCAAGGTGAAGACCACTCTCACATGGGTGCCGTGGAGCCACTCCCGGTTGTCGCTGTCGTCGGGCTACGGCGCCGGCATCACCTCACCCGGCTGGTACCACCATCTGTTCACACAGCCCGCGGACACGACCGCACGCTGGTTCACCCGCGTGGCCCGTGTCCTGCGCGAGGAGGATCTTCCCGTCTCGAGCGCCCACGTCATCGAGGCGACGCGCCTCGCCGACACGCTCGCGGCGCTGCGCGGTCGCGCTGCGGCCGGACTCGACGAGGTCGTCGAGGCGACCCGATCGGTGCTGTGCGACGGCGACGACGTCCTGCTCGACCTCGTCACGCGGCGGCTCGTCGTCGGCGAGGCACTCGGTTCCGTCTCCGAGGACACCCCCACCGTCCCGCTCGACACCGACCTGCAGCGGAATGCGAAGTCGTTGCGCCTCAAGCGGTCCGCCGAAGCGAAGAACCTCGATCTGGACCTGCGCCGCGAGATCGACGTCGCGCGGTCGCGACTGCTGCACCGCCTGGCTCTGCTCGGGATCGACTGGGGCACGCCCACGGAGAGCGAGGTGCGCTCGACCGGTACGTTCCGCGAGACCTGGACGCTGCGGTGGGAACCCGAGTTGTCGGTGGCGATCGTCGAGGCGTCCCGGTGGGGCACGACGGTGGAATCCGCGGCGGCCGCCACGGTGGCCGACCGTGCCGCACGCTCCGGGATCGCGCTCGCCGACCTCACCGAACTCCTCGAACGGGCGTTGCTCGCCGACCTGCGGACCACGATCACGTCGCTGGTGACGGCGATCGACGCGGCGGCCGCACTCGATCACGATGTGCTGCACCTGATGAGCGCACTGCCGACCCTCGTGCGCACCGTCCGTTACGGCGATGTGCGGGGCACCGATCTGTCCTCCCTGGAACACGTCTGCGACGCCCTGCTCGCGCGTGTCTGCGCCGGTCTCCCGGCGGCGGTCACCGGTCTCGACCACGACGCCGCCGATGCGCTGCGCACCGCGATCGACGACGTGCATCTCGCTCTCGCGCTGCGTGAGGACCCGACCGCGACCGGCCGGTGGCTCGACACTCTGACGTCGGTGAGCGAGCGTGACGACGTCGACGGTCTGCTCGTCGGCCGCACCACCCGGATGCTGCGCGACACCGGCCGACTCGGCGAGTACGAGGCGTCCGTGCGGGTCGCGCGAGCGTTGTCGGTGGGGTCATCGGCACCCGTGAAGGCGCGCTGGATCGACGGATTCCTCGGCGGGGGCGGGCTCCTGCTCGTTCACGACAGCGCACTGTTCGACCTCGTCGACGAGTGGATCAGCAACCTCACCGACGACGACTTCGTCGACGTCCTGCCCGTCCTCCGACGCACCTTCGGGTCGTTCGCCTTCGGTGAGCGACGCCTGCTCGGGCAGACCGTGCGCGGCGAACGCACCCGCCGCACGGAGGCACCACCCGCCGTGGATCGCGGCCGGATCGCCCTGACAGCCACCGCGTCGATCCTGGGAGTGTCGGCATGACAACCGAATCCGGAGACACCGAACGCCTGCGCCGCTGGCGGCTCGCACTCGGCGAGGCCGCCGAGGACTCCACGGGCTCCCTGTCCTCGGCCGACGACAACGCCATGGACGCCGCGCTCGCCGCGCTGTACGACACCGCACCCGGCGACGGCACCGCACCGCGCACGGCAGGTCTCGGCGCGTCCGCGCCACGGGTGGCGCGCTGGCTCGGCGACATCCGCACCTACTTCCCGACGTCCGTCGTCCAGGTGATGCAACGCGATGCGGTGGATCGACTCGGACTGACCCGGCTGCTCCTCGAACCCGAGATGCTCGAAGCCGTCGAACCGGACGTACACCTGGTGGGCACGTTGCTGAGCCTGAACCGCGTGATGCCGGAGACCACCAAGGCGACGGCCCGGACGGTCGTCGAGAAGGTCGTGCGCGAGATCG
Source organism: Rhodococcus sp. PD04 (assembly GCF_035918275.1). NCBI lineage: Bacteria > Bacillati > Actinomycetota > Actinomycetes > Mycobacteriales > Nocardiaceae > Rhodococcus > Rhodococcus sp. PD04. Next base: position 3,084,237 of record NZ_CP142143.1, read on the forward strand.
AGGAACGCATCGCCCAGCACACCCGCACCGCCGTCACGGGCGCACTCGACCGGTCGTCGCGGACGTCGAATCCGAAGCTGCGCGACATCGACTGGGATCGCACGATCCGCGCGAACCTCGCCCACTACCTGCCGGAGCATCGCACGGTGGTGCCCGAGAAGCTGGTGGGCTACGGGCGCCGGTCGCAGGCGGTGAAACGCGACGTAGTGCTCGCGGTGGACCAGTCCGGATCGATGGCATCGAGCGTGGTGTACGCGTCGGTGTTCGCGGCGGTCCTGGCGTCGATGCGGGCACTGCGGACCTCGCTGGTCGTCTTCGACACCGCGGTGGTGGACCTGACCGACAAGCTCACCGATCCGGTGGACGTGCTGTTCGGCACCCAGCTCGGCGGCGGCACCGACATCAATCGGGCGATCGCCTACAGCAGGTCGCTGATCACGCGCCCGGCCGATTCGCTGTTCGTGCTCATCTCGGATCTGTACGAGGGCGGTATCCGCGCCGAGATGCTCTCCCGCATCCGGGAGATGCTCGCCGCAGGTGTGCAGGTCGTGGTGCTGCTCGCGCTGTCCGACGACGGGGCGCCGTCCTTCGATCGCGACAACGCGGCGGCGCTCGCCGAACTCGGAGTCCCCGCCTTCGCGTGCACGCCCGACCGGTTCCCGGAACTGCTCGCCGTCGCGCTCGAACGAGGTGACATCGGACGCTGGTCGCAGACCGGATGAGGGCCGACCGATCCCGAACGGCGTGAAGATCGGGGTTCAGTGGGCCGGTTCCCCGGGGAAGTCGACCGCCGCGTCACCGTCCTCCTCGGCGTACCGCTCGAGCAGCGCGATCTCGCCCGTGCGTGAGGGGAACGCGAAGGCCACCAACGCCGCTCCGACCAGCACGATCGCGATCGCGGCCGTGTAGGCGCGGGTGTCGCCGTCGAGGAAGGCCGACCGGGCGGCCTCGACGATCTGCGGCGCGTACTGCGGATAGTGTTCGGCGATCCCGACGGCACCCGCGAACGACTTCTCCAATGCGGTCTCGGTCTGCTCGTCGACGGCCGCGGCCTGCGGACTCGCCGCGATCGTCGCGGCGAGGGAGGCCGAGTACCCGGCCGTGAGCAGGGCACCGAGGATCGACTGGACGATCGCGCCGCCGAGATCACGTTGCAGATCGGCCGTGCCGGAGGCCATTCCGGCGCGGGAGACCGGCACCGACCCCGTGAGCGAATGCGAGGCCGGGGTACCGGCGAGACCGACACCGGCTCCCAGGCACATGTATCCGAGGGCGATCACCCAGTAGTGCGCGTCCTCGTCCCACAGCATCAGTGCGACGACGAGTCCGGCCACGATCGCGACGTAACCCGACAGCAGGGTGAAGCGGGAGCCGCGCGACCCGACCAGTTTCGCCGACTGCGGTGCCACCAGCACCATCACGAATGCGGCGGGCAGCGCCGCCGATCCGGCCGCGAGCGTGGAGTATCCGAGCACGTTCTGCAGGTACTGCTGGCTGATGTACATCGTGCCCATGAGGGTGCCGAACACGATGATGCCCGCCACGGCCGCGACCCAGAACACCCGGCGCCGCGCGACGCGCAGGTCGAACAGGGGATTCGCCGCGCGCAGCTGGCGCATCACGAAGAGGATCACCGCGACGAGAGCGATCACGAGGGCGGACACCGCGATGGTCTTCATCCCGTCGACGGGCACGAAGTTGATGCCCAGGACGAGCGAGCCGACGAGCACGACCGAGACGATGCCACCGAGATGATCGACCGGGTCGGTCGACTCGTTGACGTGGCTCGGCACGAACACCCAGGTAAGGGCCAGCGCGATGAGCGCGAGCGGGATGGTCACGAGGAAGACCGATCCCCAGAAGAACTGTTCGAGCAACATGCCGGCGACGAGCGGGCCGAGCGCGGTCAGGCCGCCACCGATCGACGACCACAGCGCGATCGCGCGCGTGCGCGCTGCGCCCGACCACAGTGCGGTGATCAGGGCCAGGGTGGTGGGGAACGCCAGACCGGCGGAGACGCCGCCGAGCACCCGTGCTGCGAACAGCACCTCGGTGCTCGGCGCGAATCCGGCGACCGCGGAGGCGGGAACCGACAAGGCCATGCCGAGCAGCAGCATCGTCTTGCGTCCGTAGCGGTCGCCGACGGCCCCGAGGTAGAGCACCGACGCGGCGAGACCGACGGAATAACCGACCGCGACGAGGTTCAGTTCGGTCTGGCTCGCGTCGAACGCCTTCCCGATGTCGGGCAGTGCCACGTTCGCGACGGCGAGGTTCAGGTTCGCCACGGCGGCGACGAGGATCAGCGAGGCCAGCACCAGCTTCGCGCGTGCCGGCCGACCGTCGTCAGGTGGGGTCACGGACACATAGTGCGCGCCAGAGCCGCTGTTCTGCGTGGTTTCCGGCCGGTTTTCACCTCCGGTCACCCCGCCGGGTTAGGATCACCTCACTTGTTGATCGACAGACTCGAGGCCAGTCATGACACGCCGTTCCGCCGCGCTGCTCCGTTCCGCCGCTCTGTTCACGGCCACCGCGATCGCGCTGACCGCGTGCGGATCGGCCGACACGGAATCCGACTCCGGTCCGGCACCGGCCGACGGTGCCTTCCCCGTCACCGTCGACACGAAGTTCGGGGAGGTCACCATCGAATCCGCCCCGGAACGCGTCGCGGCACTGGGCTGGGGCGACGCCGAAACCGCACTGGCGCTCGGGGTTCAGCCGGTGGCCGCGAGCGACTGGCTCGCCTTCGGTGGCGACGGTGTGGGCCCGTGGGCGCAGGGGCTGTACGACTCGCCGCCGGAGCTCATCGGCACGATCGAGCCGTCCTTCGAGCTGCTCGCGGCGCAGACGCCCGATCTGATCCTCGACACCAAGAGCTCCGGTGAGCAGGCCCGCTACGAGACGCTGTCGGGGATCGCTCCGACGGTCGCTGGTCCGGAGGGCAGCGACGCCTATCTCACGTCGCTCGACGACCAGGTGACCTCCGTGGCAGCGGCTCTCGGTGTCCCGGACAAGGGTGCCGAATTGTTGTCGCAGATCGATGCGGACTTCGAGCAGGCCGCTGCCGACAATCCCGGGTTCGCGGGCAAGACCGTCACCGTCGCCTCCTACACGTCGGAGGGGTGGGGTGCCTACGTGGTCGGTGACTCGCGCGTCGACTTCATGACCGAGCTCGGTTTCGTGAACAATCCGCAGGTGCAGGCCGCGGCGACGGACGACTTCTTCATCACCGTCTCCGACGAGAACCTGGACATGCTCGACGCCGACCTGCTGATCGTGCTGCCGATCTACGTGCCGGCCGCGGAGGTGACCGACAATCCGGTCTTCCAGCAGCTCCCGGCGGTGCGCGACGGCCGGTTCCTCGTGCTCGACAGCGATTCCGACATCTCCGCGGCGTTCTCGACGAATTCGGTGCTGTCGGTGCCGTTCGCACTCGACGAGTTGGTTCCGCTGGTCGCCGAACGCGTGAACTGAGCCCGCCCCGCGGCGTATCTCGACTTCCGCTATGCGTATGTGGCGGCGGGGGCGGGCGGAGGCAGATCCGACCATCGGGAGGCACGGGCAGCAAAGCTGTGGGCGTCGAGTGCGCCGCTGCCGGCCGGGATCCGGCCGACGACCGGGACGCCGGTGACGTCGGGAAGGTCGTCCAGATTGCATTGCTCCGCCAGATCCGGTGCAGCAGGCCAGGACCCGATGATCACCCCCGGGCATTCGACCCCCGCCGCGCGGAGCGCCGCCACGGTGAGCGCGGTGTGGTTGAGCGTGCCCAGTCCCGCGGCGGCGACGATCACCGCCGGTGCTCCGAGCGCGGCTGCGACGTCGGCGAGGGTGAAGCCGCCCGCACCGAGCCGGACGAGCAGACCTCCCGCCCCTTCGACCAGGGTGAGGTCGTGCTCGGCGTCGAGTCTCCGGACGGTGTCGATGATCTCGTCGAGAGTGAGCGGCGGACGTCCACTGCGCCGCGCGGCGGTGTCGGGCGCGAGCGGATCGGGATACCGCGCGAGTTCGACGACCCGGACGGAGTCTCCGGTCAGTCGCAGGATCTCGTGCAGGTCGCCCGGTCCGTCGTCGGTCACGCCCGTCTGGGCGGGTTTGCACACCGCGACCCGTAGCCCCGCGGTCACGGCGTTCACGGCGAGCGCCGCGGTCGCGACGGTCTTGCCCACATCGGTCGATGTACCGGTGACGACGAGAACGCTCATGCCCGGGCTCCCGCGAGGATGTCGGTGAGCACCTCGTCGACGAGGGTGCGTTCGTCGTCGGTGAGGTTCGCGCGGGCCGTCAGGCGCAGCCGCGAGGTGCCCGCCGGCACCGAGGGCGGCCGGAAGCAGCCGACGTGCACACCGCGCTCGCGACACCGCGCCGCGGCGTCGGCCGCGACGTGCGGGTCACCGAGGATCACCGACACCACGGCGGACGGCGGCGCCTCGACACCCGTGACCCGGGCGAGGTGCGCGGCCTGATCGAGCACGGCCGCCGCGCGGGCGGGTTCGGCGCGCAGCACCTTCAACGCGCCCCGGGCGGCACCGACGGCGGCCGGGGCGAGCCCGGTGTCGAAGATGAAGGTGCGGGCGGTATCCACGAGGTGTTCCCGCACGCGCCCGTCGGCGAGGACGACTCCGCCCTGGGAGGCAAGGGATTTCGACAGCGTCGCCGTGACGACCACATCGGGCTCGCCGGCGAGACCCATTTCGTGGACGAGTCCGCGGCCCCCCGCGCCGCGGACCCCCACTCCGTGGGCCTCGTCGACGAGCAGCAACGCGCCGTGCGCTCGGCAGACGCGATGCAGTTCCCGCAGCGGCGCGAGGTCGCCGTCGGTACTGAACACCGAGTCGGTCAGGACGAGCGCGCGGGCCTCGGTGCGCGTCGCGAGGGCGTGCGCGACCGCGTCGACGTCGTTGTGCGGGGTGACGACGATCCTCGAGCGGGACAACCGGCACGCGTCGACGAGCGAGGCGTGGCTGCCGGCGTCCGACACGATCAGTGCGTCCCTGCCACCGAGGGCGGCGACGGCACCGAGGTTGGCGGCGTATCCGCTCGAGAACACCAGGCCGCTGTCGGCCCCGACGAAGTCGGCGAGTTCGCGTTCGAGGAGCTCGTGTTCGGCGGTGGTGCCGGTGACCAGGCGCGATCCGGTGGAACCGGCTCCCCATCGCCGCAGGGCGGCGGTGGCCCCCGCGAGGACCTCGGGATGGCGGGTCAGGCCGAGATAGTCGTTGGAGGCGAGGTCGACGACGGTCGAGCAGGGGGTCCGGACGACGGGGTCGCGGTGCAGGCCCGCTGCGCGTCGCGCCGCCGCGGTGCCGTCGAGCCACGCCAGGGCGGGATGTGCGGTCATGAGCGGTGACCTTACTTGAACACCGTTCAAGTCGCTACGTCGGTGGCCTCGGGTCGCAGGCCGGATGCCTGGATCGCCGGACGTTCCTACGGCGCACCGCGCGCCCTGAGGGCCGTCGGCGCGAATGTCGGCCGACTCCTTCGATCAGCGGATGTTCGCGCCGACGGCGGCGATCATCCCCGAGGTGATCGCCGCGAGATCGTCGGCCGAGCAGATGTAGGGCGGCATCGCGTAGACGAGATTGCGGAACGGCCGCAGCCACACGCCGGCCGCCACGGCGGCATCGGTCGTCGCGCGCATGTCCACCGGTTCGGTGAGTTCGATCACGCCGATGCCTCCGAGGACGCGGACGTCCACAACCCCCGGCACCTCGCGTGCGGGGGCGAGTCCTTCGGTCAGACCGGTGTTCACCGCCGCCACCTCGGCACGCCAGTCGCGGGAGAGCAGCAGTTCGACCGCCGCGACGGCGACGGCGCACGCGAGCGGGTTGCCCATGAAGGTCGGGCCGTGCATCACACCGCCGCCCTCCCCCGCGCTGATCGCCTCGGCGACGGCCCGCGTACACAGCGTCGCGGCGAGGGTCATGTATCCGCCGGTGAGTGCCTTGCCCACGCACATCACGTCCGGGCTCACCTGCGCGTGATCGGCGGCGAAGAGTTCGCCGGTGCGCCCGAACCCGGTCGCGATCTCGTCGAAGATCAGCACCAGTCCGTGCTCGTCGCACATCCTGCGCAGCTCGCGCAGATACCGCGGGTCGTGGAAACGCATGCCGCCGGCGCCCTGGACGACCGGCTCGACGACGATCGCGGCGAGCTCGTCGACGTGCTCGAGCAGGACCGCCTCGAACTGCGCGACGTAGTCGGGATCGAACCGGTCCGGTGGGGCGGGGGCGAAGACCTGTCGCGCGAGCATGTCGGTCCACAGCGCGTGCATGCCGCCGTCCGGGTCGCACACGCTCATCGGGGCGAAGGTGTCGCCGTGGTAGCCGCCGCGCCAGGTGAGCAGACGACGCCGTCCCGGTCGGCCGACGGCACGCTGGTACTGCACCGCCATCTTCACGGCCACTTCCACCGACACCGAACCCGAGTCGGCGAGGAAGACCGTGTCGAGACCGTCGGGCGTGATGTCGACGAGCAGTTCCGCGAGCCGCGCGGCGGGCTCGTGGGTGAGGCCGCCGAACATCACGTGGCTCATCCGGCCGAGCTGGTCGCGGACGGCGGCGTCGAGGACCGGATGCCCGTATCCGTGCACCGCGGCCCACCACGAACTCATGCCGTCGACCAGCTCACGACCGTCGGCGAGGACGATCCGGGTACCGTGGGCACGGTCGACCACCAACGATTCGGTGGTCGCCGGGAACGCGCCGTAGGGGTGCCAGAGGTGCCGAGCGTCGAGGGTGCGGATCCGCTCGACCGGGAGAGGAGAGTTGTCCACGCCCAGACTGTAGGCGGTTGGAAGTTGCCGCCCGCAGCCGCGTAGTCTGCCCCAGTTGCCGTGAACAGACGCTCACGGCAACCGACCGGCGCGCTCGTCGCCCGGTCGGCAGCACAGCCGAACACGTAAGACACCGGGGGTATCCGTCACATGTCCGTCCACACCTCGGGACCGGAACTCGAGAGTGGCGCGCGGACAGCAGGCACCCGCCCCGCGCGCCGTGCCGACATCGACGGACTGCGCGGTCTCGCGATCGCGCTCGTGGTGATCTTCCACGTCTGGTTCGGTCGCGTCTCCGGTGGTGTCGACGTCTTCCTGGCGCTCTCCGGATTCTTCTTCGTGGGCACGCTCCTGCGGACGGCCGACTCCTCGGCCCCGCTCGATCCGCGTCCCGTCCTGCGGCGGATCGGCCGGCGTCTGCTGCCACCGCTCGTCGTCGTACTCACCGCCGTCGCGGCCGCCACGGTCGTGCTGCGGCCGTTCACACAGTGGCTCGATCTGGCCGACCAGACCGGGGCGTCGCTGCTGTTCTTCCAGAACTGGCACCTCGCCCGCACAGCGAGCGACTATCTGGCCGCGGACCCGATGGTCAGCCCGCTCCAGCACCTGTGGTCGATCGCCGTACAGGGCCAGTTCTACATCGCGGCCCTCGTGGTGGTGTTCGGCCTCGCGTGGCTGTTGCGGCGGATGTCGGTGCCTGTCCGTCTGCCCCTGACGGTGCTGCTGGCCGTGCTCACCGCGGCGTCGCTCGCGTATGCGGTGCTCGCCGACCGTCCGCAGTCGTGGCTCTACTACGACAGCGCCGCCCGTGCGTGGGAGTTGACCCTCGGTGGTCTGCTGATGTGCCTGTCGCCGTGGCTGCGGGTTCCGCGCGCCCTGCGGATCGTACTCGGCGCCCTCGGACTCGCGGTGCTCCTCGCGTGCGGCTTCGTCCTCGACGGCAACTCCCTCTTCCCCGGCCCGTGGGCCCTCGTCCCCGTCGGTGCGGCGATGGCACTCGTCGTCGCGGGCATCCGCTCCGGCTCCGGTCCTGACTCCGACTCCGGCGCCGAGCACGACACGCCGTCGGCGCGACTGCTGGCGTCCGCGCCCATGGTGCGCCTCGGGGCGATCGCCTACGCGCTGTACCTGTGGCACTGGCCGGTCCTCATCGGCTACCTGATCGTGCGCGGACACCCATCGGTCGGCCTGGTGGGCGGGCTCGTCGTGATCGCCCTGTCGCTGCTGCTCGCCGAAGCGTCGACCCGGTGGTTCGAGGACCCCATCCGTCGCGTCGACCCCCCTCGGCCGTCCCGCACCGCGCTCGTGGGTCTCGTCACGGTCCTGGCCGTCGCCCTCGTCGGGGCCGCGAACCTCTGGCACACCCACGTCGACCGCTCGACGGAGGCCCTCGACGGCATCGCCGCCCTGCCGACGGAGCTGTATCCCGGCGCCGCGGTGTTCGATCCCGCCGTCTCCACCGAGGCGCAACCGGTGCAACCGCCGCTGCTCGTCGCCCATCGCGACCTGCCGCCCGCGACGCTCGACAACTGCATCGCCCAGCACACCAACCGCACACCGTTGACCTGCACCTACGGCGATCCCCTCGCAACGCGCCGCATGGTGGTCGTCGGGGGGTCGCACTCGGAGCACTGGCTCGCCGCGCTCGACGCGCTCGGCATCGAACACGGCTTCCGCCTCGACACCTATCTCAAGGTCGGGTGCCCGCTCTCCGATCCCCTCGCCCCGCTCGTCGAGGAGTCCCCGACGGTCGAGTGCGACACGTGGTCGACCGCCGTCCTCGCGGAACTGCGCGCCGATCCGCCCGACTACGTGTTCACGACGTCGACGCGCACCAAGGACCAGGGCGAGGGACCGGGCGACTTCGTCCCGTTCTGGTACGTCGACCTGTGGGAGACGCTCGCCGATTACGGCATCCCGGTGGTGGCGATCCGCGACAACCCGTGGCTGTTCCGCGGCGACGTCGCCTATCGGGCCGCCGACTGCCTCGCCGGGGGCGGCACCGCGGAGACGTGTGGGGTGCCCCGTGAGGAGGCGCTGGACCCGATCGACCCGGCCGTCGCCGCGTCCGCGCACCTGCCCACCGTGTCGCTGCTCGACCTGTCCGACAAGTTCTGCCGGCAGGATCTGTGCCGGGCGGTGGAAGGCAACATCCTCATCTACCGCGACGAGAACCACCTCACCACGACCTACGTCCGGACGCTGACGCCCGAGCTCGGCCGACAACTCGGCCCCGCCACCGGTTGGTGGTGACGCGCTCACCCGGTGCCCGGACCGCCGGAAGGCTACTGTTGGCGGACATGGAGCCCACCGAAGCGAGCGCTAACGACGAGATGCCCGAGCCCCTGGAAGTGTGGCCGGGATCCCCGTACCCCCTCGGCGCGACCTACGACGGGGCGGGCACGAACTTCGCACTGTTCTCCGAGATCGCCGAGAAGGTCGAATTGTGCCTCATCTCCCGCGACGGGAGCGAGACCCGCGTTCCCCTCGAGGAGGTGGACGGTTACGTCTGGCACGCCTATCTTCCGACGGTCTCCCCCGGTCAGCGTTACGGCTACCGCGTACACGGGCCGTTCGATCCGGAGAACGGTCACCGGTGCGATCCGAGCAAGCTGCTCCTCGACCCGTACGGGAAGGCGTTCGACGGTTCGTTCGACGGCGACCCGTCACTGTTCTCCTACCCGCTGCCCGGTGCCGAGCCCGAGGCCGAGGCCGACAGCGCCGCCGACGAGAACACGGACGTCGCCGACACCGAGGACACCGGCGAGCCCGCGCCTGCCGACGACGCCGAGCCCGAGGCGATCGCGACGGGACAGACCTCCGACGCCGCCGCGGAGTTGCCCGGCCTCGATTCGCTGGGGCACACCATGACGACCGTGGTGATCAACCCGTTCTTCGACTGGGCGATGGATCGCCAGCCCCGGCGCCCCTACAACGAGACGGTCATCTACGAGGCCCATGTCAAGGGCATGACGGCCACGCATCCGGACGTCCCCGAACACATGCGGGGCACCTACGCCGGTCTCGCGCACCCGGCGATCATCGACCATCTTCTCGGGCTCGGCGTCACCGCCATCGAGCTGATGCCCGTGCACCAGTTCATGCACGACCAGGTGCTGATCGACCAGGGACTGCGGAACTACTGGGGTTACAACACCTTCGGGTTCTTCGCGCCACACGCCGAGTACTCGTCGTCGACCAAACCCAGTGCCGTGGTCGCCGAGTTCAAGGCGATGGTGCGGGCCTTCCACGAGGCCGGCATCGAAGTGATCCTCGACGTGGTCTACAACCACACCGCCGAGGGGAACCATCTCGGTCCCACCATCTGCTTCCGCGGCATCGACAACGCCGCCTACTACCGCCTCGTCGACGACGACAAGGCCTACTACATGGACTACACGGGAACGGGCAACAGCCTCAACGCCCGTCACCCCCACACCCTGCAGCTGATCATGGACTCGCTGCGCTACTGGGTGACCGAGATGCACGTCGACGGCTTCCGGTTCGATCTCGCATCGACCCTGGCGCGCGAACTGCACGACGTCGACCGCCTGTCGGCCTTCTTCGATCTCGTCCAGCAGGACCCGGTCGTCTCGCAGGTCAAGCTCATCGCCGAACCGTGGGACATCGGTGAGGGCGGCTACCAGGTGGGCAACTTCCCCGGCCAGTGGACGGAATGGAACGGCAAGTTCCGCGACACGGTCCGCGACTACTGGCGCGGCGAACCGGCCACTCTCGGCGAGTTCGCGTCGCGCCTGACCGGCTCGTCGGACCTGTACGAGGACACCGGGCGTCGCCCCGGCGCGTCGGTCAACTTCGTCACCGCCCACGACGGGTTCACCCTCGCGGATCTGGTGTCGTACAACGAGAAGCACAACGACGCAAACGGCGAGGACAATCGCGACGGCGAATCGCACAACCGGTCGTGGAACTGCGGGGTCGAAGGCCCCACGGACGATCCCGAGGTTCTTGCACTGCGCGGGCGCCAGCAGCGCAACATGCTCGCGACGCTGATCCTGTCGCAGGGCACGCCGATGCTCGCCCACGGCGACGAGTTCGGTCGCACCCAGCAGGGCAACAACAACGTGTACTGCCAGGACAACGAGCTGTCGTGGGTGGACTGGTCGCTCGCCGAGTCCAACGCCGACCTGGTCGCGTTCACCCGCAACGTGATCGCATTGCGCACCGAGCATCCGGTCTTCCGGCGTCGCAGGTTCTTCGAGGGCCGGCCGATCCGCAGCGGCGATCAGTCCCGCGACATCGCGTGGCGCACACCGGCCGGCGACGAGATGATGCCCGAGGACTGGGACAGCGGTTTCGGCAAGTCGCTCGCGGTCTTCCTCAACGGCGAGGGCATCCCCGAACCCGATCAGCGGGGGCAGCGCGTCGTCGACGACTCGTTCCTGATGTGCTTCAACGCCCATCACGAGCCGATCGAGTTCGTCACCCCCGACGGCCCGCACGCCGAGGAGTGGACGGTCGCGCTCGACACCGACGTTCCGGACGGTCTGCGCGAGGAGGTCGTCGTCGCCGGTAAGCCGGTCCGGGTGCAGGCACGCTCGGTGCTGGTGCTCCGGAAGACCCGGTGACGACCGGCGGTACGGAGTCGGCAGGTGTGAGCGACGCCGGCGCGGGGAATACTGCGCCGGTGTTGTCCACCTACCGCCTCCAGATGCGCGGCGACGAATGCACCTTCGCCGACGCCGTCGCCCTGCTCGACTATCTCGACGCCCTGGGTGTCTCGCACGTCTACCTCTCCCCCGTCCTCAGCGCGACGACCGGGTCCACCCACGGATACGACGTGGTCGATCCCGGCACGGTCTCCGAATCGCTCGGGGGACGCGAGGGCCTGGAACGGTTGTCGCGGGAGGCACGCGCACGGGGCATGGGGCTGGTCGTCGACATCGTCCCCAACCACGTCGGGGTGGCCGACCCACGCCAGAACGCGTGGTGGTGGGATGTCCTGAAGCACGGCTCCGGGTCCCGCTACGCGTCGTTCTTCGATCTCGACCTCGCCGACGACAACGGTGCGGACGGGCGGATCGCTCTGCCGGTGCTCGGATCGGACGACGCCGTGCGGGAGCTGACCGTCGACCGCTCGGGCGACGAACCGATGCTCGCCTATTACGACAAGCGATTCCCGATCGCTCCCGGAACCGACGAGGGCACCGGCGAGGAGGTCCACGCGCGGCAGGCCTACCGGCTCGTGGCGTGGAACTCGGGATTGATCGGATACCGCCGCTTCTTCACCGTCGACGATCTCGCCGCGGTGCGGGTGGAGGATCCCGCGGTGTTCGACGCGACGCACGAGCAGGTCGCGTCGTGGATCGCCGACGACCTGGTCGACGGGATCCGTGTCGACCATCCGGACGGTCTCGCCGATCCGGCCGGATATCTCGCGCGCCTGCGCGAGGTGATCGGACCCGATCGCTGGCTCGTGATCGAGAAGATCCTCGGCGACGCCGAGCCGCTGGATGCGACGCTGCCGGTGGACGGCACCACCGGCTACGACGCACTCGGCGAACTGTCGTCGGTGTTCGTCGACCCGTCCGGCGAGACGGAGCTGAATGCCCTGTCGCGCAGGTTCACGGGCGCCGAAGGCAACGTGCCGTGGCTGCACGCCCGCGAACACGACCTCAAACGATCGGTGCTCGGCAGTGGGCTCGCGCCGGAGGTGCGCCGCCTCGTTCGGGCGATCCGACGCGAGACCGGCGACACCGGGTGCGACGACGCGGCGCTGCGCGAGGCCGTGATCGCCGTCGCCGCACAGCTTCCCGTCTACCGCGCCGACTACGCGCCGCTCGCGACCCTGGTGCCGCGCATCGTCGGCGACCTCGCGCGGACGCAACCCGCACTCGATCCCGCCCTCGCAGTGTTCGCCCGGGCGATGGCCCTCGGCGGTGAGGCAGCGGCCCGCTTCGGCCAGGTCTGCGGCGCGGCGACCGCCAAGGCGGTCGAGGACTGCCTGTTCTATCGGGCGGCGCGGCTGATCTCGCTGCAGGAGGTGGGCGGGCAACCCGGCCGTTTCTCGGCCACCCCGGCCGAGTTCCACCTCGCGTGGACCCAGCGGGCACGGCACTGGCCGCGGGCGATGACCACCCTGTCGACCCACGACACCAAACGCAGCGAGGACGTCCGGGCTCGGATCGGCGTGCTCTCGCAGGTCGCCGACGAGTGGTCCCGCCGGCTCGGGTCGTGGAACGAATCGGCACCCGCACCGGATCCGGCGATCGGACTGTTCCTGTGGCAGACCCTCTTCGGAGTCTGGCCGCTCGACGGAGCAGTGACCGACGAACTGCGCGAACGGGTACATGCCTACGCGCAGAAGGCGCTGCGCGAGAACGGGACCCGCACCACGTGGACCGAGGTCGACGAGGAGTTCGAGACCGCGGTCGACAACTGGCTGGACGCGGTGATCGACGGACCGGTCGCGGATGAGCTCACCGCCTTCGTCACCGAGGTCGAACCGCACGTCGCGGCCGTCTCGTGCGGCCAGAAACTGCTGCAACTGCTGGGCCCCGGCATTCCCGACGTCTATCAGGGCACCGAACTGTGGGACGACTCCCTCGTCGATCCGGACAACCGGCGGCCGGTGGATTTCGACGCCCGACGGCGGCTGCTCGACGCCCCCGATTCGGCGCCGGCGAAGTTCACGATCGTGCGCACCGCGCTCCGGCTGCGCCGCGAACGTCCGGCGAGCTTCGTCGGGGGCGCGTACGTTCCGGTCCTCGCCACCGGTCCGGCTGCCGAGCACCTGCTCGCGTTCGGCCGCGGGCCGGCGACGGACGACCTCGACGTTCTCGCGGTGGCGTCCCGTCGCACCGTGGCGCTGTCGCGCTCGGGCTGGAAGGACACGGCCGTCGACCTGCCCGACGGCAACTGGTCGGACGTGCTGACCGGACGCTCCTTCACCGGTCGGATGCGGGTCGCCGATCTGCTCGACTCCCTGCCGGTCGCGGCACTCGTCCGCGCGCGTTAGTCCTCGAGCGCGTCGAGCGCTTCCTCCGCGTCGAGCCGGCGCTGGGTACGGCGCCGGCTCCACGTGAGGACCAGTCCCGCGAGGACGATCACGGTGGCCGCACCGACGATGCGTCCGGCCCAGGTCGCGGCATCGTTCTCGAACGGCTGACCCTCGTAGCGCAGGCGGAGGAAGATGCCGGCGACGCCGACGAGATAGAGCGCGGCGGCGGCGGCACTGCGGGGTCGCCACAGTTTCGCGGTGGCGTACAGGTCGACGTCGCGTTGCCGCGCGTACAACTGGGTCACGATCGACACGACGAACCAGGCCACGAGGATACCCAGCGCGGTCCACGCCCCGGGTCGGCCGACGAGCCACGGGAGCAACGCCGCCGCGACCAGCGCGATCCACTGGGACAACTGGAATCCCACCGCCGAGGCTTCGTTCCAGACGTCGCGCTGGCGCTCGTCGCGGTAGAAGTCGTCGTCGAGATCGCCGATGAAACGCGCGGTTTTCAGGAAGACGGTCATGAGGACTCCTTGGTGGTGAGCGGGAACAGTTCCTCGACCGTGGTGTCGAGTCTGAGGGCGAGACGAAGGGCGAGGTAGACGCTGGGCGCGTAGTCGCCCTTCTCGGTCGAGACGATGCTCTGCCTGCTGACGCCGACCGCGTCGCCGAGCGCGGCCTGGGTGAGTCCCGCTTGCTTGCGGAATTCGCGGACCCTGTTGCTCCTCGGTGTGTCGGTCACGGCCAGAAGTAAACCCTGCTTGTCATTTTGTGTCAAGCATTCTTGTCATTTTCGATCATCGAACCACCACGGCACACCTGTCGAGCCGGACATCCGACCACCCCTCGACACAGTCGATCACGGAATCGAGAATTACATTCTCGCGATCGAAGGTTCCGACAACACTCCGGTCTTCGACGAATCGTGCGACAATGCGCCGATTTCCGAGTAGATCCCCATCTCGGCGAGGCATGGATTCGACACCTCCACCCACGAAATCCACCCGATACGCAACACTCCTTGATTTATGTTCTCGAATACGGAAATCTAGTTCTCATCGCGAGCGCCGACGCCGGCAGGACTTTTGCGCAGCCCAGGGAGAGGATTCGATGAAGACCGAAGACATGGTGATGATCAGCATCGACGACCACGTCGTCGAACCCGCGGACATCTTCGAGAAGCACTTCCCCAAGAGCCTGATGGACCAGGCTCCCAAACTCACCGCCCATCCCCGCAACCCCAATGTGCAGGCCTGGCAGTTCCAGGGCACCGTCGTCGGCAGCTCCGGCCTCAACGCCGTCGTCTCCTGGCCCAAGCACGAATGGGGCATGGACCCCACCGGCTACGCCGAGATGCGACCGGGTGTCTACGACATGGACCTGCGCGTGCGCGACATGGACGCCAACGGAACCCTCGCCGCGACCCTGTTCGCCACCTTCCCCGGCTTCGCCGGCACCCACCTGGCGAGCCTGCCCGACAAGAAGCTCTCCCTCGCCGCACTGAAAGCGTTCAACGACTGGGTCGTCGGCGAGGTCCCGGACGCCCACCCGGGCCGGTTCATTCCCATCGGCATCATCCCGTTCTACGATGCCGAAGAATCGGTGAAGGAAATCGAGCGCATCGCCGCCATGGGATGCCGGTCGATCAGCATCCCGGAGACGCCCTACGGCGTCGGCGAGGGTTATCCCGACTTCAAGTCCGGGCACTGGGATCCGATCTTCGAGGCATGCGTCGAGCACAACATCGTGTTGTCCCTGCACATCGGCGGCGGTATCAACCTCGTCAAGCGCCCGGCCGGTTTCAACATCGACGACATGATGATCCTCACGCCGCTCATCTCGACCATCGCGGCCACCGACATCATGCTCAGTGGCGCCTTCCAGAAGTTCCCCGATCTGAAGGTCGCGATGAGCGAGGGCGGTGTCGGCTGGGTCGCGCCGTGGCTCGACCGCCTCGACCGGCACATCGTCAACCAGTCGTGGACCGGCACCAGCTTCCTGCCGGCCGGGATGAGCCCGACGGACGTGTGGCGCAAGAACTTCCTCGCCTGCTACATCACCGAGCCGAGCGGACTGAACAACCGTCACCGGCTCGGCGTCGACACCATTGCGTGGGAATGCGACTACCCCCACTCCGACTCGACGTGGCCGAACTCCCCCGAGATGCTCAAGGAGGAACTCGACGCGTGCGAGTGCACGGACGAGGAGATCGACAAGATCACCTTCGCCAACGCCGCGAAGTTCTTCGACTGGGATCCTTTCGAGCACATCCCGCGTGAGGAGGCCACCGTCGGCGCCCTGCGCGCCCGCGCCGGCGACGTCGACATCAGCGAGACGTCCAAAGAGGAGTACCGCCGCCGCTACGAGCTCGCCAACTCCGGCTCGTAGAGCCTGCTCCACAGGAGCCCACAGCAGACGATGCCCGCCGATCCGGATCGGCGGGCATCGTCAGTCTAAGTCGGCTCACACCGGGTCCTTGCGCCACAACAGCGCGTGCAAGCACTCGACGGCCTCGGCGGGCGATTCGACGTCGAGCACTCCCGCTGCGGGCATCCGCCAGCCCCCGATCGAGATGACCGGGACACCGATGCGGACCGCGAGCGCGATCTCGCTCATCGTGCCCCAGCTTCCACCCACCGCGATCAGCGCGTCACTGCTGCGCACGAGCAGCGCGTTGCGCATCTCTCCGAGCCCGGTGGGAACGGCCACCGTCAGATAGGGATTGCCCTCGGCACGGTCGTCTCCGGGCAGCAGGCCGAGGGTCGTCCCACCGGCTTCCACAGCGCCCCGGCAGGCTGCCGCCATCACCCCACCCAGACCGCCGGTGACCACGACGGCCCGGCGTCCGGCGAGGAGTCCCCCGACCTGGCGGGCGAGGCGTCGCTGTTCGGGCGTGGCTTCACCCGGCCCCACGACCCCGACATAGCGCTGCGCATTCATGTTCGGCATTCTGCATCATGGAGCGCTCCGGAGCGCGCGGTCCGAGAACATCATTCACGCCCGGTGATCGTCCGCTCCTGCAGGCACCGCCCCGAGGTCGGGCGATCGAGCCCCTCGGGGGAGACTGTGGCCATGAGCAGAGCCGACCGCAGCGCCGACATCAGCCCGGACTCCCCGTGCCCGTGCGGTCGCGGCGTTCCCCTGTCCGAATGCTGCGGGCCGCTGCTGGCCGGCGCGAGCGCGCCCACCGCCGAACGGCTGATGCGTTCGCGGTACACGGCCTTCGCGACGCGCGACGCGGCGCACCTGCTGCGCACCTGGCACCCGTCCACGCGTCCGCGCTCGATCGAGTTCGACCCCGGTCAACGCTGGACCGGACTCGAGGTCCTGCACACCACCGGAGGCGGATTCCTGCACACCACCGGCACGGTGGACTTCCGCGCGCACTGGAGGGCGGGCGGGGTGCCCGACTCGATGCGCGAGCACAGCCGGTTCGTGCGGGAGGACGGCGAGTGGCTCTACCTCGACGACCGGGGCGACGACTGAGTCGAATCCGTCACGGTGCAGGTGGCCGCAACAGCGTCGCGCGCAGCGTCCCCGAGAGCCACTGACGGTACTGGTCGACGTCCCATCCGCGATCCCGCCTCAGCAGCGCGTGCACCTGTGGGGAACTCAGGGTGAACAGGACATCTGCCGCGTGTTCGACGGTGACGTCCTCACGCAGCCAACCGGCGTGTTCGAGTCCTTCCGCGAGAGTGCGGGCGTTCTCGGCCGTCGCCTTCGCGTCGTCCGCGGCGAAACGACGCATATCGGGATCCGCCCCCGATGATTCCACGGAGGTCATGAGCAGCCCGCCCGCGCGTTCGAGCATCGCGGTGCCGTAGCGGACCACCTGCTCGACCACCAGATCGACGTGCGAGACCGCGCCGCCGGCGTGGGACGGTTCCGGTTCCGCCGCCGCGGTCGCGCGCGGATCGCCGTCACCGGCCACCGCGTGATCGAGCGCCTCGCGGAAGATCTCCGCCTTGCCGCCGGGGAATGCGGTGAACACCGTCCGCACCGCCACACCCGCTTCGTCCGCGATGTTCTTGACGGTTGTGCTGACGTAGCCGTCGCGAACGAACAACCGTGCCGCGGCGTCGCGGATCGTCTCGCGGGTCCGGCGGGCCGCTTCCTCGCGCAACGGTGAGGTGTACCGTCGGCGGGCTCGCTCGGGATTCGGGTTCACTCCCCCAGTATCGAGTGCATTGCAGCTGCAACAAAATTGACGCGCGGCAGGTGGGTCGTCCGTCGGCGCCATCCCCTGCACCGGCGCCGCCGACACGGCATGCTGGTCGAGTGCACACCTTCGAGGTCTGGGCTCCGATCCCGTCGTCCGTCCGACTGTTCGCCGACGGACGGCTCCACGACATGCAACGCGACGACGACGGCTGGTGGCGTACCACCGTCGATGTCGCTCCCGACACCCGATACGGTTTCGTGCTCGACGACGACACCGGGACGGTCCTTCCCGACCCGCGCTCTCCACGTCAGCCGGAGGGCGTGCACGAGCCATCGCAATTGCACGTGCTCGACGAGTCGAAGTGGACCGACCGCAACTGGACCGGCCGGCAACTGACGGGAAGCATCATCTACGAGATGCACGTCGGGACCTTCACCCCCGAGGGCACTCTCGACTCGGCGATCGACCGTCTCGACGAACTCGTGGACCTCGGCGTCGAGTTCGTCGAACCCATGCCGCTCAACGCGTTCAACGGCACCCACGGGTGGGGCTACGACGGCGTGCTCTGGTACGCGGTGCACGAACCCTACGGCGGCCCCGATGCCCTGCAGCGTTTCGTCGACGCCGCTCACGCGCGCGGTCTGGCCGTGGTGCTCGACGTCGTCTACAACCATCTCGGTCCGTCGGGGAACTATCTGGGTCGCTTCGGCCCCTATCTCTCCGCCGCCCCGGGAATCTGGGGCGACAACATCAACCTCGACGGTCCCGGATCCGGGGAAGTGCGGCGGTACATCCTCGACAACGCGCTGCGTTGGTTCCGCGAGTTCCACATCGACGCCCTCCGGCTCGACGCCGTGCACGCGCTGATCGACCACACGGCCACCCACCTCCTCGAGGAACTGTCGGTCGAGACGTTCCGCCTGTCCGCTCATCTCGGCCGTCCCCTGTCGTTGATCGCCGAATCGGACCTCAACGATCCAAAACTGATCACTCCCCGGCCCGGCGGTGGATACGGACTGCACGCGCAGTGGGCCGACGACGTCCACCACGCGATCCACGCAGCGGTGTCCGGTGAACGACAGGGCTACTACGGCGACTTCGGTTCCCTGGACTGCCTCGCGTACACGCTCGGGCACGGCTTCTTCCACGCCGGGACGTACTCGAGTTTCCGCGGCCGGGTCCACGGGCGCCCGCTCGACACCCGGCGCACACCGGCGAGCGGTCTGGTCGCCTACACCTGCACGCACGATCAGGTCGGCAACCGGGCGCTCGGCGACCGGCCCGGGGCCTATCTCGAACCCGGTCAGCTGGCCGTCAAGGCAGCGCTCGTACTCGCTTCCCCGTACACCCCGATGCTGTTCATGGGCGAGGAGTGGGGTGCGAGCACACCCTTCCGCTACTTCACGTCGCATCCCGAACCGGAACTCGCCGCGGCGGTCGTCGAGGGTCGCCGGCGCGAGTTCGCCGAACACGGCTGGGACGCCGACGACGTACCCGACCCGCAGGCTTCGGAGACCTTCACCGGCTCGAAGCTGCGCTGGGACGAACGCGACGAGGACGGGCACGCCCGGCTGCTGGAGTGTTATCGCGCACTCATTGCGCTCCGGCGGGATCGGGCCGAGCTCACCGATCCCTGGCTCGAGCACGTGCACGTGACATACGACGAGGACGAGAAGTGGCTCGTCGTGCACCGCGGTGCGCTGCGCGTGGCGTGCAATCTCGGACCCGATCCCGTCACCGTGCCGGTCGGCGGGAGGCCTCTGCTCTGGTGGGACGAACCGGTGGTCAACCGCACCGAGTCCGCGGTGCTGATCCCGGGCTGGTCCTTCGCGATCCTGGAGGCTCCCGAGACGCCCCGCCGATAACGTTCGTCAGGCGAAAAAAGTCGTTGATTATGCCACGAGTGGGCGAGTACCGTCTCAGGTACCGTCGAATTCTCGAGGTGGATCACCATGAAACCCAAGAAGATTCTGGCGAGCGTATTCCTCAGCACCGCCCTCGTCCTCGCCCCCGCAGGGGTTGCCTCGGCGTCACCGGTGGTCGACACGTCCCCCGGCGTCGTCGCCGTCAACCACGACCACCACGGCAACCATCACAACAATCACTGGAAGGATCGCGACCACCACGGCAAGAACCACAGGAACGACTGGGATCGCCGTTGGGACAATCCGTGGCGTCCCGACTGCTTCTGGTTCGGCCCGTGGCTGGTGTGCTCGCCCTGGTAGCGACTCCGACTAGGTGAGATAACGGTAGGCCGGCGACCCCGGCTCGAGTCGCTGCGCGTCGATCGGCGACGCGTCCATGCGATTGAGCAGGGCCGAAAGGTCTTCTGCAGCACCCAGTTCGATACCGACGAGGGCAGCACCGGTCTCCCGGTTGTTGCGCTTGACGTACTCGAACAGGGTGATGTCGTCGTCCGGTCCGAGGACCTCGTCCAGGAACCGGCGCAGCGCGCCGGGCTCCTGGGGGAAGTCCACGAGGAAATAGTGTTTGAGCCCGCGGTGGACGAGCGACCGCTCGATGATCTCGCCGTAGCGCGAGACGTCGTTGTTGCCGCCCGACACCAGGCACACCACGTTCGCTCCGGGCTGCACCGAGATCGACCCGAGGGCAGCGACGGACAGTGCGCCGGCGGGCTCGGCGATGATGCCCTCGTTCTGGTACAGATCGAGCATCGTGGTGCACAGCGCACCCTCGTCGATCTGGGTCATGCCGAACGGGGCCCGACCGAGCCCCTCGCGGCGCAGCGTGGCCACGAGCGGCAGGCTCGAATGGGACACGACCTCCGCACCGAGTTCGGAGACGACAGCGTAGGGGACGTCGCCGATCCGCTTGACCGCAGCGCCGTCGACGAACGGCTCGACCTCCGGCAGCGTGACGGGACCACCCGCGACCAGCGCGGCGGTCATCGATGCTGCGCCGGCCGGCTCGACGCCGACGATCGACGTGCGTGGGGACCGCTCGCGCAGATAAGCGGCGACACCGGCGATGAGGCCGCCCCCACCGACGGGGACGAGCACGACGTCGAGATCACCGTCGAGCTGTTCGAGGATCTCGCGGGCGATGGTGCCCTGGCCCGCGGCGGTGCGGGCGTCGTCGAAGGGCGGGATCATCGTCGCACCGGTGCGGATCGCATCGTCGGCCGCCGCCGCGGCCGCGGCGTCGAAGGTGTCGCCGACGCCGATGAGTTCGACGCTGTCGCCACCGTGGACGCGGATCCGGTCGCGCTTCTGCTTGGGAGTGCGGGTTGGCACGTAGATGCGTCCCTGGATTCCCATCACCCGGCACGCGTAGGCGACGCCCTGCGCGTGGTTGCCGGCGCTCGCCGTGACGACACCCGCGGCACGCTCGGCCGCGTCGAGCTGCGCCATGGCGTTGTACGCCCCGCGGAGCTTGAAGGACCGCACCCGGGTGAGGTCCTCACGCTTGAGGTACACGTTGGCACCCACGAGCGCCGAGAGCCGGGGGCTGCGCTCGAGCGGCGTCGGGGCGACCGCCTCCGAAATTCGCTCGGCAGCCGCATCGATGTCGGCCGCGCGGGGCACGGCGGTCACAGTCGTCGGTTCTGCTGTTCGCGAAGTGGAGGTCACCCGTCAATGCTGCCACTCCCCCGAATCGCCCACCACGGCGGGACCTGCATCGAGGGAGTGGCAGGACCTTCCGGACAGTGCCCGGAACGCTGTCGGCTCTTCGTCGGAGCGCGTTCCGTCTACGAACTCTCGATCGGTTCGAGAACGAAGACGGGGATCTCGCGGTCGGTCTTCTCCTGGTACTCCGCGTAGGGCGGGAACGCCTCGACGGCACGCTCCCACCACTGCGCCTTCTCCTCGCCGTGGACCTCGCGGGCGATCATGTCCCATACCTCGGTGCGGTCCCTCACTTCCACGTGCGGATTCGCGAGGACGTTGTGGTACCAGACAGGATGCTTCGGTGCACCGCCGAGCGAGGCGACGGCGGCATACTTTCCCTCGTGCTCGACCCGCATGAGAGGGATCTTGCGGAGCTTGCCGGACTTGGCGCCGACCGTGGTGAGGATGATCACCGGCCGGCCCTGGAGGGTCGTGCCGCGGGTTCCGCCCGACGACTCGTACTCCTCGACCTGCTTGGCACTCCATTCGACGGGACTCGGTTCGTACTCTCCGTGCAGTGGCATACCCACCAGTCAACACAATCGTTGTGACAGTCGCCGCCCGATCGCCGAGTTCGGTGGCCCGAACTCTTCCCTGCGCCTATCCTGAAGAAAGAATTCCGCTCGGCCTACAGCCGCTCTGCCTACAGGAGGTGCACCGAGATGTCCGTGCTCGATACCCGGGTACACCGTGAGCGCACCGACGGCGTGGACATCGCCGGCACGATCTGGCCCCTGTACAAGCTCGAAGCACTCGCCGCCGGTCTCCTCACCCTGCTCGTGGTCCTCGTCGTCACGACCAACGCCCAGAGCGCCGTCCTCGGTGCCGCTGGGGTCACCGTCGTCGTGTGGTGGGTCCGCAGGATCCAGCGGCACGCACTCCGTTCCTAGACGAGACACACCGCTCGCCGTCGCGGCCGACCCCATCCCGGTCGAGGGACGCCTTCCGCGTGCCCCTCTGCTCGGAGCCCGGTCGGGTGCCGTCCGGGCGCATCCCACCCGCACCGCCGCTCTGACGGCACACGAACGGCAGATCGCCGAACTCGCAGCCACCCGGATTCGCAACCGCGCGACGCTCGCCGGAGCACTCGCGTCGCGCGGCGGGACCGGCTAGGTGGCCAGGCAGCCCGGGCCGAGCAGGGCCTTGAGGTCGCCCATGAGCGCGGACGACGGTTCGACCCGCAGGCTGTCGTCGAGCTTGAGGACGGTGACCTTGCTGCCGGTGATGAGCCGCACGTGCACGTCGGACGAGCCGGGATGGCGGGTGAGGACGTTCTTGAGGGCACCGACCTTGTCGGGGGTGCACAGGCGGGTGGGCATCGACACCGACACCGGCTTCGCGACCCCGATCTGCGACAGGTCGGGGACGACGAGATCGTTGGCGATCAGGGAGATCCGGTCGTCGCGGATCGACACCCGCGCCTTGACCAGCACCACCGAGTCCTCCACGACATCCATGCCGTAGACGGCGTAGGACTGCGGGAAGAACAGCACCTCGATGCCACCGGTGAGGTCCTCGAGCTGCGCGGACGCCCAGGCCAGACCGTTCTTGTTGATGCGCCGGTTCACCGAGGCGAGGATGCCGCCGACGGTGACCTGACTGCCGTCCTTGAGCGCGCCTTCGAGGATCGCCGGGATCTGGGTGTCGGCCTGCGACGCGAGCACGTGCTCGACGCCGTTGAGCGGGTGCCCGGAGACGTAGAGGCCGAGCATCTCCCGTTCGAGGGCGAGGCGGTGCTTGGTGTCCCATTCCTCCTCGGGGATGCGGACGTTGAACACCGCGGCGACGGACTCGTCGGCGTCGTCGCCGCCGAACAGGTCGAACTGACCGATCGCCTCGGCCTTCTTCGTGCTCATCACCGCGTCGATCGCATCGGCGTGGACGAGCATCAAGCCCTTGCGCGGGTGCCCGAGCGAGTCGAATGCGCCTGCCTTGATGAGGGATTCGGTGACCTTCTTCGAACACGCGACGGTGTCGATCTTGTTGAGATAGTCGGAGAAGTCGGTGTAGCGGCCCTTCTCCTCCCGACCCTTGATGATCGAGGCAACGACGTTCGTGCCGACGTTGCGAACGGCGCCGAGGCCGAACCGGATGTCCTCGCCCACCGACATGAAGTTGGTGTGCGACTCGTTGACGTCCGGCGGCAGCACCGTGATGCCCATCTTGCGGCAGTCGGACAGGTAGACCGCGGCCTTGTCCTTGTCGTCGCCCACGGAGGTGAGCAGACCGGCCATGTACTCGGCCGGGTAGTTCGCCTTGAGGTAGGCGGTCCAGAACGAGACGAGGCCGTAGCCGGCGGCGTGCGACTTGTTGAACGCGTAACCGGCGAAGGGCAGAACGGTGTCCCACAGCGCGGTGATCGCCGCCTGCGAGAAGCCGTTGTCCTTCATGCCTTGCGCGAAGCCGTCGTAGGCCTCGTCGAGGATCTCCTTCTTCTTCTTACCCATCGCGCGGCGCAGCAGGTCTGCCTGTCCGAGCGAGTAACCGGCCACCTTCTGAGCGATCTGCATGATCTGCTCCTGGTAGACGATCAGGCCGTAGGTGTCGGCGAGGATCTCCTTCAGCGGTTCCTCGAGCTCGGGATGGATCGGCTTGACCTCTTGCCGCCCGTTCTTGCGGTCGGCGTAGTCGTTGTGCGCGTTCATGCCCATCGGACCGGGGCGGTACAGCGCGAGCACGGCGACGATGTCCTCGAAGCCGGTGGGCTGCATACGGCGCAGCAGGTCGCGCATGGCGCTGCCGTCGAGCTGGAACACGCCGAGCGTGTCGCCGCGGGCGAGCAGTTCGTAGGTCGCGGGATCCTCCAGCGGGAGGGTGTCGAGGTCGAGATCGATCCCGCGGTTGACCTTGATGTTCTCGATCGCGTCGCCGATGACGGTGAGGTTGCGCAGACCGAGGAAGTCCATCTTCAGCAGGCCGATGGCCTCGCAGGACGGATAGTCCCACCCGGTGATGATCGCGCCGTCCTGCGCACGCTTCCACAGCGGGATCGCGTCCATGAGCGGCTCGGACGACATGATCACCGCGCAGGCGTGGACGCCGGCGTTGCGGATCAGGCCCTCGAGTCCGAGGGCGGTGTCGTAGATCTTCTTGATGTCCGGGTTGGACTCGATCAGCTGGCGGACCTCGGCGGCTTCCTTGTACCGCTCGTGGCTCGGGTCGGTGATACCCGAGACCGGGATGTCCTTCGCCATGATCGGCGGCGGCAGGGCCTTGGTGATCTGGTCGGCGATCGCGAATCCGGGCTGGCCGAACTGCACTCGCGCGGAGTCCTTGATCGCGGCCTTCGTCTTGATGGTGCCGAACGTGATGACCTGGGCGACCTTGTCGTTGCCCCACCGCTCGGTGGCGTAGCGCACCATTTCACCGCGGCGGCGATCGTCGAAGTCGATATCGATATCGGGCATCGACACGCGCTCGGGGTTGAGGAACCGCTCGAACAGCAGGCCGTGCGGGATCGGGTCGATGTTGGTGATGCCCATCGCGTAGGCGACGAGCGAACCGGCAGCCGAACCACGGCCGGGGCCGACACGGATGCCGACCTCGCGGGCGTGGTTGATGAGGTCGCCGACGACGAGGAAGTAGGCGGGGAAGCCCATCTGGTTGATGACGCTGATCTCGTACTCGGCGCGCTCGACGTACTCGCGGGGCGGGCCGTCGGGGAAGCGCCGGTCGAGACCGCGCATGACCTCCTTGTGCAGCCAGCTCGCCTGCGTCTCCCCTTCCGGTACCGGGAAGACCGGCATCCGGTCGCGGTGGGTCCACACGTCCTCGTAGGACTGCACGCGCTCGGCGATGAGCAGCGTGTTGTCGCAGGCCCCCGGCACCTCGCGGTCCCACTGCTCGCGCATCTCCTGCGCCGACTTGAGGTAGTAGCCGTCGCCGTCGAACTTGAACCGGGTGGGGTCGGAGAGGGTCTTACCGGTCTGGATGCACAGCAGCGCCTCGTGGTTCGCGGCCGCATCCTTGGTGACGTAGTGGCAGTCGTTGGTCACCAGTGGCGGGATGTCGAGCTTGCGGCCGATCTCGATCAGACCCTCGCGAACCCGGCGCTCGATGGACAGGCCGTGGTCCATGAGTTCGAGGAAGAAGTTGTCCTTGCCCCAGATCTCCTGCCACTTCGCGGCGGCCTCGAGCGCCTCGCGCTCGTGACCGAGGCGCAGGCGCGTCTGGATCTCGCCCGACGGGCAACCGGTCGTGGCGATGATGCCCTCGTGGTGGTGGGCGATGAGGTCTTCGTCCATACGCGCCCACTTGCCGAGCTGCCCCTCGATCGATGCGAGCGAGGACAGCTTGAACAGGTTCCGCAGGCCCGTCGAGTTCTCGGCGACCATCGTCATGTGGGTGTAGGCACCCGAGCCGGAGACGTCGTCGGACTTCTGGCCGGGATCGCCCCACTGCACACGCTTGGTGGAGAATCGCGACTCCGGCGCGACGTACGCCTCGATGCCGATGATCGGCTTGATGCCGAACTTCTTGGCGACGTTGTAGAACTCGCTGGCGCCGTACATGTTTCCGTGGTCGGTCATGCCCACGGCCGGCATCCCCAGCCGTTCGGCCTCCTTGAACAACGGTCCGACCTTCGCGGCACCGTCGAGCATCGAGTACTCGGTGTGGGTGTGCAGATGAACGAACGAGTCAGCCACGCGTGCCTCTCCCGGGATGTCTGTGGGCAGAGACGAGTCTAAGCCGCGCGAGGGTCCGCGGTGACCACGGCACGCTGACGACGGGCCCGCACGAGGGCGTCCGTGCTGTACACCGCCAGTGCGATCCAGATCAGGACGAAACCGATCCATCGCGAGGCGGGCATGTCCTCTCCGAGCACCACCACACCCCACGTCATCTGCAGGCTCGGCGTGAGGTACTGCAGCATGCCGAGTGTCGCGAGAGGGACCCGTTGCGCGGCCGCGCCGAAGAGCAGCAGCGGCACAGCGGTCACCAGCCCCGCCGACACGAGCAGCGCGGTGTGATCCATGCCGTACCCGAGGAAGGTGCCGGTGCCGGTCACCGCGAGGAAGATCACGTACCCGAGCGCGAACGGGGCCGCGACGATCCCCTCCCCCGTCAGGGACGTGCGCGGATCGAGCGGCACGATCTTCTTGATCACCCCGTAGGACGCGAACGACAGCGCCAGGGTCAGGGCGATGATCGGCGGTCTTCCGTAGTCGACGGTGATCACCACCACCGCGCATATCGCGAGCACCAGCGCCGCGATCTGCGCCGGCCGCAGTCGTTCCCGGAAGAACAGGACTCCGAACACCACGCTGACGAGCGGGTTGATGAAGTAGCCCAGTGCGGTCTCCACGACCCGGCCCGAGACGACGCCGTAGATGTAGACGCCCCAGTTGACCGCGATCGCGGTGGACGCCGCGGCGACCAGACCCCACGTGCGGGCCGACAGGCCACGCAGGGCGCCGAGGCGTCCCATGACGCCCAGCACGATCAGCATGAGCACGAGGGTCCACAGCACGCGGTGCGCGAGGATCTCGACGGCGCCGGCAGGTTCGAGCAGACCGAAGTAGGCGGGGAACAGTCCCCACAATCCGTAGGCACCCAGGCCGCACAGCACCCCCGTGCGCGCGACGCTCCGCTGCCCCGAATCGTTCCCTTCCCCCGAGTCGCTCACCGGCTCACCCTACGGCGCCGCCGGTGCACTGTCGTTCCGAAACACTGTCGTTCCGAAACACTGTCGTTTCGAGACACTGTCGTTTCGAGACACGCTCGTTCCGAGACGGGGTCGCACCGCACCGTCACGCCTCCCCGTCGTCGGGGCCGGGCACGACCGTCTCGACGTGCGTGGGGAGCAGCGGCGTCACCGCGAAGCGTCCCGCGATCGCGTCGGCGGGCAGGACCTCCACGGCCCGCACGTCCGAGGCGTCGGCGACGGCCCGGAACTGCTCGGGAGTGCCACGGAGCACCGCCGCCACCACGCAGTCGCAACCGCCGGCGAGCCGCTGCGCGGAGACCGCCCCGACCCGTGCGGCGCGTTCGGTCCCGAACTCCATCAGGCTCAGCCTGCCCGCGGCGACCGAGGGAGCACGACGGACCGCCTCCGCGTTCTCCGGCACCGCGACCGGCACCAGCGGTGTCTGGACGCGGTCGATCGGGACGCGCAGCAGCACCTGCGCCACGCGCACCTCGCCGGTGAGTTCGACGACCCGGTCGATGCCGACGGTGTCGGCGAACGACACCAGTCCCCAGTGCTCGAGATCTCCGTCCGCTTCGGCCTCGGTCAGGCTGTCCGCGGCCCGCGTCAGATAGTCGGCGACCACTTCCCCGTTGTCGGGGCCGAGGGTGTCGCTGCCCACGGGGGCCGGCCGCGGCGGTGAGGTCCACCCGGCGACGAGCACGGCGACGACGAGAACGACGACCGCCGCCCAGGGCAGGACGCGTCCCATCGGTCAGGCGTTGCGCAACACGGCGAGCGCGTGTTCGAGATCCGGCGGGTACTTGCTGGTGATCTCGACCCAGTGTCCGCGCGTGGGGTGCGAGAACCCGAGGGTGCACGCGTGCAACCACTGCCGTTCGAGACCGAGACGCGCCGCGAGACGCGGGTCGGCTCCGTAGGTGAGGTCGCCGCAACAGGGGTGACGCAGCGCCGAGAAGTGCACCCGGATCTGATGGGTGCGCCCGGTCTCGAGGTGGATGTCGAGCAGGCTCGCCGCCTGGAACGCCTCGATCGTGTCGTAGTGCGTCACGCTGGGCTTGCCGTCGGCGGTGACCGTGAACTTCCAGTCGCTGCTGCGATGACGGCCGATCGGTGCGTCGATTGTGCCGCTGCTCGGGTCGGGATGCCCCTGGACGAGCGCGTGGTACCGCTTCTCGACCGTGCGTTCCTTGAACGCGCGCTTGAGCACGGTGTAGGCGCGTTCGGACGTCGCGACCACCATGACGCCGGAGGTGCCCACGTCGAGCCGGTGCACGATGCCCTGGCGCTCGTGGGCCCCGGACGTGGAGATCCGGTAGCCGGCGGCGGCGAGACCACCGATCACGGTCGGTCCGGTCCAGCCGACGCTCGCGTGGGCGGCGACACCCACGGGCTTGTCGACAGCGACGATGTCGTCGTCGGCGTAGAGGATCTCCATACCCTCGACGGGCTGGGCCTCGATGGTCAGGGGGCGGGGCGGCTCGGGCAGTTCCACCTCGAGCCAGGAGCCGGCGGACAGTCGGTCGGACTTGCCCACGGCCGCGCCGTCGACCACGACGGCGCCCTCCTCGGTGAGCGTGGCGACCACGGTCCGGGACAGACCGAGCAGGCGCGCGAGGCCTGCATCGACACGCATCCCGTCGAGCCCGTCGGGTACGGGCATCGCGCGGGTTTCCCTCACTGGTGTGATTCCTTTCTCGTGTCGTCCGCATCCGGCGCTGCGTCCCGGCCCTTCGAGGCACCGCCGTCGGGTTCGACGCCGAAGACGGTCAGGGCCACGAGCAGGATCGCCCCGCACACGATGGCCGAGTCGGCGACGTTGAACACCGGCCACCATCCGACCGACACGAAGTCGACGACGTGGCCCTGCAGCGGTCCGGGCGAGCGGAACAGACGGTCGGTGAGATTGCCGAGGGCTCCCCCGAGGACGAGGGCGAGGCCGAGTGCCCACCATCCCGATCTCAGGGTCCGGCCGATCTTCACGACACCGACGACGACGGCGATCGCGACCAGCGTGAGCAGCCAGGTCATGCCCGTGGCCATGGAGAACGCGGCACCGGGATTGCGGACGAGTGTCAGGGTGACCGTGTCGCCGACGATCGAGATCGGGTCGGCGGGGTCGATGTAGTGGACGGCGAGCACCTTCGTCACCAGATCGGCGACATAGACGACGAGCGCCACGAGCAGCAGCGGTCGCAGCATGCGCCGGCCGATGGACGGGGACGGCTCGTCGGCACGACCGGGAACCGGAGTCGGCTCGTCGACGCGACCGGGAACCGGCGTCGGCTCGTCGACGCGACCGGGAACCGGCGTCTCCGCGTCGCGGTCGGGTCGGGAAGCTTCGTTCGTCACCGCTCCATCATCCCCTACCGGACGACCGCGGCGGTTCCCCCACCCGTCGTGGCTACCCTGGGTGGCGTGCCTGCGCTGTCCAGATTCCCCCGCTCGGGGCCGTGTGCCCTCGCGGCCGTGCTGTCCCTCTCCGCTCTCGTCGCCGGTTGCGGTGGTCCTTCGGACGGCGCGCCCGCCGTCACGGCGGCGACATCGACGGAGGTGACGGTGCCGGTATCGGCGGTGACCACGACGGTGCTCGACCCCGGCGCCGAACCCCGATCGGTGGTGCGTCTCGCCCCGGAGGCCGGGGTGCAGCAGGGCGTCGTCCTCACCACCCGCTCCGAGGTCTTCCAGCGCGTCGGCGACGACCCGCAGCAGGACTTCTCCACTCCCGAACTGACCCTTCCGCTCTCGGCCACGGTCGAGCAGGCGGTCTCCGACGAGGACCCGAGCACCGTGGTCGACATCACCGTCGGATCGGCGACGTCGCCGGACGAGACGCTCGGATCCGCGTTGTCCGACGCCGAGGGTTCCGGGGCCGGACTGACCATCGGGCCGACCGGCGCGATCAGTGCGCTGCGCCTCGAGCCCGCTCCCGATGCGGCGAACATCGCACGATCGGCGATCGAGCAGGCGTTCTACCAGGCCGTCTATCGCATCGTCTCGTTCCCGGAGGAAGCCGTCGGGGTGGGCGCCGTGTGGGAGATCCACCAGCAGGTGATGAGCGCGGGCATCACCCTCGACCAGGTCGGGACGGCGACACTCGTCGAGCGGGAGGACGACCGTCTCACGGTCGACGTGAAGGTCGAACAGACACCGCGCGAGTCCACCTGGGTGTTGCCGAACGGGCAGGGCCGTCTCGACATCGAGCAGTACACGATGGCCGGGGAGGGGTCGATGACGATCGACGCGTCGCTCCCCCTGCCCGTCGGCGGAGAACTGACGGTGCGGGGCGATCAGACCTACGTCGAGCCGGACGGCGGAACGCGCCTGTCGCAGTCGCAGGTCGACCGGGTGGGCTGGAACACCCCGGATCGGTAGTCCGGAAGATATACGAACGCCGACGGCCGGCGCGGAAGTTCCGCGCCGGCCGTCGGGTCGTTCGGGACGAGTACTACATCACACGCAGGCCGGGGACTGCAGCTGCGCCATATTGATGACGATGGAGCACGCGTAGTCCTTCGACACCTTCCAGGTGTCGTCCTCGGCGACGAAGTCGACCGTGCCGAAGGACGGCTGGTCGCTGCCCGCGAGCGCCATCTCGACACCGGCGGTGATCGTGCCGTTCTCGTTGTCGGTCACGTCGACGACGTTGACCTGCACACCGGCATCGTTGGCCGCCTGGGCGACCATGTTGATCAGCTCCGGATCCTCCTCGGCGCCCTGGACCAGGTCGGTCTTCTCGGCGGCCGGGACGCTCAGGTCGAAGGCGCGCGCGAGGTCGGCGTTGAGCTCCTCGACGGTGGGCACCGGCGGGTAGTCGACGGCCGGAGCCGCGGCGGTCGTGGTCGTGCTGGTCTTCGCGGTCGTCTCGGAGGAGCTACCGCCGTCGTCCGAGCTGCAGGCGGACATCGTGAGGGCGGCGGCGAGCGCCACGGTGGCGACGGTGATCTTGCGAAGCTTCAACTTCTCGTCCTTCTCGTTCGGTCGTGCACGATGTGATTCGTCGTGCTCGGTCATCCGGCAGCGGATCGCCCGCAAGAGTACCCGGCGGTAGTAAGAAGACCATGAGGGCGCCGGGAACATGTTTCAGTTCAGGCTCGCGAGCGGGTCGGCGACGGTGAGGTCGGGATCGTTCTCGTCGAGCGTCCGCGCTGGTCCCGGACCCGTGCTGCGTGTCTCGAAGCGGACGGTGACCACACCGTGTCCCGCACCCTGCACCCATCCGTGCCCGAATTCCGGATGGCAGACGTCGGCGCCCGGCGTCCACCGCGTGGCCGGTCCGCTCGCCGCGACGAACTCCTCGTCCTCCTCGGCCGGCCCGGTCTCCTCGGTCGTCGTCCGGTCCAGTTCGGGGAACAGGGTGTCCTGCGCGATCGCGGACAGACCCGCATAGCCCACCCCGACGAGCCGGACGGGACCGATCTCGAGGGGATCGAGCGCGAGGCGCTGGGCAGCGGCGGTGAGCACCTGCACGTCCTCGGTGGCGTAGGGCAGGGTCGACGACCGGGTGAGCACCGACATGTCGGCCTTACGCAGCTTGAGCACCACCGTGCGGGCGGCACGCCCGTCCTTGCGCAGGCGTGTGTGCGCGGCGGTCGCGGACGCGGCGATCGCCCGCCGCAGTCCGGGCATCGCGACGATGTCCGTGGGGAAGGTGGTCTCGGCGCTGACCTGTTTCGCCTCGGCGCGTTCGGCGACGGGCCGGTCGTCGAATCCGTTGGCGAGCCGGTGCAGTCCCGGTCCGATGGTGCCGCCGAGGATCGACGCGGCCTCGGCGACGGGCAGCGCCGCGAGATCTCCGATGGTCTCGATGCCGAGTCGCCGCAACCGGTCCTCGGCCACCGGACCGATCCCCCACAGCTTGCGAACCGGCAGGCTGTGCAGCAACGGGAGTTCGCCTTCGGGCCGGACGACGAGCAGCCCGTCCGGTTTCGCGAGACCGGACCCGATCTTCGCGATCTGCTTACCCGATCCGGCGCCGATGGAGGCGACGAGACCCGTTTTCTCCCTGACGTGTTCGCGTAGCTCCGAACAGAAGCGTTCGACCTCGTCGGCGTCGGCGCCGGCGAGTTCGAGAGGTTCGGCGAACGCCTCG
The DNA here is from genome assembly GCF_035918275.1 of Rhodococcus sp. PD04. Lineage (NCBI taxonomy): Bacteria > Bacillati > Actinomycetota > Actinomycetes > Mycobacteriales > Nocardiaceae > Rhodococcus > Rhodococcus sp. PD04. Next base: position 3,116,500 of record NZ_CP142143.1, read on the forward strand.
TCGAGCGAGAGGGTCTCGAGGATCGGGATCCGGGCGCGCAGGGTGTCGAAGACGAGTCCGCTCAGTTCGCGGTAGAGGATTCCGCGCGGAGGCAGCACGACCGCCGCCGGTCCGACGAGGCGCCGTGCCCGGCTCATCGGCATGGCCGAGCGCGCACCGTAGACGCGGGCCTCGTAGCTCGCGCCGGCCACCACCCCGCGGGCACCGAGCCCACCGACGAGGACCGGCCGGCCCCGCAGGGTCGGCCGGGTCAACTGCTCGGCGGACGCGAAGAACGCGTCGAGATCCAGGTGCAACACCCAGCGCCGACTCACGGAAGCGGGCACGTGTCGAGACTAGTGCGCCGCACCCACACGTCCGGTGGGAGGCCACGGGTCGGTGCTTCCGGAAGGACGCTCGGCCCTTCCGGAAGCACCGGCCCGGTCACGCCTTGACGATGGACGCGCGGGTTCCTTCGCCGAGTTCGATCGCCTCGCCCTCGGGGGCGCCGAGCTCGAAGGTCGTGGCGAGGATCTCGCCGGCGATCAGATCCCGGTGGCGTGCAGCCCATTCGGCGCGTTCGGCGGGAACCTCGAACCGCACCGAGATGCGGTCGGAGACCTCCAGGCCGAGGTTGCGGCGCGCGTCCTGGAACTCGCGGATGCGGTCCTTGGCCCAGCCCTCGGCCTCGAGTTCCTCGGTGACGGTCGTGTCGAGGACCACCAGGCCGTTGCCACCCGGCAGCGCGGCGGTGGATTCCGGCTCGGCCGCGACGAGACGGCTGGTGTACTCCTCGGGCAGCAGGGCGATTCCGGCCGCGGTGACCGTGCCGTCCTCCGCCTGCGTCCAGTCGCCCGCCTTGACCGCCTTGATGACCTTCTGCACGTCCTTGCCGAGACGCGGACCGGCGGCACGCGCGTTGACGACCACCTCGAACCGGCCGTGGGCCTCGACGTCGTCGGTGGTCACGACCCGCTTGACGTTGACCTCGTCCTTGATGAGGTCGACGAACGGATCGAGATGCGACGAACCCGGCGTCGCCACCGTGACCTCGGGCAGCGGGAGTCGCACGCGCAGCTTCTGGGCCTTGCGCAGCGACAGCACGGTCGAGCACACCCCGCGCACCTCGTCCATCGCCGCGACGAGCGCGGGATCCGAGGGCAGGTCGTCGGACGCCGGCCAGTCCGCCAGGTGCACCGACCGGCCACCGGTCAGACCCCGCCAGATCACCTCGGACGCCATCGGCAGCAACGGCGCGGCCAGGCGCGTGACGACTTCGAGCACCGTGTGGAGGGTGTCGATCGCGTCGGTGTCCTCGTCCCAGAACCGGTTCCGCGAGCGGCGCACGTACCAGTTGGTCAGCGCGTCGCAGAAGGTGCGCAGCTCGTCGCACGCCCCGGCGATGTCGACGGCCTCGAGCGCCTCGGTGATGACGTCGCGGGTCTGCGCGAGCTTGGCGAGGATGTACCGGTCGAGCACGTTCGTCGAATCGGTCCGCCAGGTGCCCGGCTTCGACGCGTACAACTGCAGGAAGCTCCATGCGTTCCACAGCGGCAGCAGCGCCTGTCGCACACCCTCCCGGATGCCCTGTTCGGTGACGACGAGGTTGCCGCCGCGCAGGATCGGCGAAGACATGAGGAACCAGCGCATCGCGTCGGAGCCGTCGCGGGCGAAGACCTCGTTGACGTCGGGGTAGTTGCCCTTCGACTTGCTCATCTTCAGACCGTCGTCGCCGAGGACGATGCCGTGCGCGGCAACGCATTTGAAGGCGGGACGGTCGAACAGCGCGGTGGCCAGGACGTGCAGCGTGTAGAACCAGCCGCGGGTCTGGCCGTTGTACTCGACGATGAAGTCGCCCGGGTAGTGCGTGTCGAACCAGTCGCGGTTCTCGAAGGGATAGTGCACCTGGGCGAACGGCATCGAGCCGGACTCGAACCAGCAGTCGAGGACCTCGGGGACGCGACGCATGGTCGACTTCCCGGTCGGGTCGTCGGGATTCGGCCGGGTGAGTTCGTCGATCATCGGCCGGTGCAGGTCGGTGGGACGCACACCGAAGTCGCGTTCGAGTTCGTCGAGCGAACCGTAGACGTCGACGCGCGGATATTCCGGGTCGTCCGAGACCCACACCGGGATCGGGCTGCCCCAGTAGCGGTTACGGCTGATGTTCCAGTCGCGGGCGCCTTCGAGCCACTTGCCGAACTGACCGTCGCGGATGTGCTCGGGCACCCACGTGATCTGCTGGTTGAGCTCGACCATGCGGTCGCGGAAACGGGTGACGGCGACGAACCACGACGGCACCGCCATGTAGATCAGCGGCTGACCCGACCGCCACGAGTGCGGGTAGGAGTGCTCGATGGTCTCGTGCCGCAGCAGCTTTCCGGCGGCCTTGAGGTCCTTGATGATGACGGGGTTGGCGTCGAAGACCTGCAGGCCCTCGTACGGCGGCACCATCGAGGTGAACTTGCCGCCCGGATCGAGCGGCTGCACGAGCTCGATGCCGTTGCGCTGGCAGTACTCCATGTCCTCTTCACCGAAAGCCGGTGCGAGGTGGACGATTCCGGTACCGGATTCGGTGGTGACGTAATCGGCGGCGATCACCCGGTGGGCGTTCTCGTGGCCGGTGAAGAAGTCGAAGGGCGGCTCGTAGGCGAGACCGACGAGGTCGGTGCCGCGGTAACGGCCGAGCACCTCGGGCTCCTCGCCGAGCTCGCGGGTGTAGTGACCGAGACGATCCTGCGCGAGCACGTAGGTCTTGCCGTCGGCGCCGCGTACGGCGACGTACTCGATCTCGGGGTGCACCGCGATCGCGAGGTTGGACGGCAGGGTCCAGGGCGTGGTGGTCCAGATGAGCGCGCACGCACCGTCGAGTTCGGAGCCGGGTGCGCGCAGCACCATGTCGACGGTGACCGCCGGGTCCTGACGCATCTTGTAGGCGTCGTCGAGGCGGGTCTCCTGGTTCGACAGGGGCGTCTGCTCGTACCAGCTGTAGGGCAGCACCCGGAAGCCCTGGTAGATCAGGCCCTTCTCGTACAGCGACTTGAACGCCCACATGACCGACTCCATGAAGTCGAGGTCGAGGGTCTTGTAATCGTTGTCGAAGTCGACCCAGCGGGCCTGGCGGGTGACGTAGTCGCGCCACTCACCGGTGTAGCGCAGCACAGACTGCTTGCAATAGGCGTTGAACTCGGCCAGGCCCATCGAGTCGATCTCGGACTTGTCCTTGATGCCGAGCTGCTTCTCCGCCTCGAGCTCGGCGGGCAGTCCGTGGCAGTCCCAGCCGAAGCGGCGGTCGACCTTCTTGCCGAGCATGGTCTGGAAGCGCGGGACGACGTCCTTGACGTAGCCGGTGAGCAGGTGCCCGTAATGCGGGAGACCGTTCGCGAAGGGCGGGCCGTCGTAGAAGACGAACTCGTCGGCGCCGTCGCGGTTGCGCAGCGAGGCCTCGAAGGTTCCGTCGGAGGCCCACTGAGCGAGCACACGTTCTTCGAGGGCCGGGAAGTCGACACCCGAATCGCGCGGCAGGCCGTAGTCGACGCGCGGATATCCGGCAGTACTGCCGGCGGTTGCTGCGGTGGGATCCGGTGCAGCGTGGTTCTCGGTCACAGCGTGGCTCCTCCGTGCCTGGATACGTCTCGGCACGGGGACGATCGCCGTGCGCGTGCACGGCCACCGCGGTACCACCCCGCTTGCACGTCCCCGAGGGACGGCCACTCGTTCGGGCTGTGACGGGCCCACCCGTCCGGTTCTACTGGGCGACCGGCAAGGTCGCCGTTCTTCCGGAGGCTCCCCGGTGATGGCCGGATCGACGCCACCCGCGATCGCGGGATCGAGCTTCACACTCGGTGATGCATATTGTAGGACGCTTCATCGATCCGACGAATTCCGGTCGCCGGGACGCCGGCGCGGTGCGCGCCGACCGGAACGTCCGCCCGAGGTTCCGGCCTGCCCGACGGAACGGGGATCGGCCCACTCACCTTCGGCCGAACTCCGTCCGCCGAGTGCGCTCGCCAGCAGGAGCACTGCTCCCACGACGCACACCGCGATACAACCCCATGCCCAGACCACCGAACCGGTCATCAACGCGATCACGAGAAGACCGAATCCGACAGCTGCGAGTACCAGCGTGACGACGAGCACGACGCTCCTCCTCTACCGAGGTACAGCACCAGGCCGTACAGCACGAGCCGGAGAGACCGTCGGTCAGCTGTTGCCCTTCGCGAAGGACGACGATCCGAACGACGACGACGAGTTGGACTGGTTGAACACTTCCTGTCCACCGTCCACCGGAACCGCGGAACCGCGCTGCTCGAGCTCTTCGAGCTGCGACTCCAGGTAGGACTTCAGGCGCACCCGGTACTCGCGCTCGAACGTCTTGAGCCGCTCGATACGCTCCTCCAGCACCGAACGCTGCTGGTTGATCGTGGCCATGATCTCGGTGTGCTTCTTCTCCGCGTCCGCCTGCAGCGCATCGGCCTTCTCCTTGGCCTGACGCAGCTGGGTCTCCGAACGGGTGCGCGCATCGGCGAGCATCGCGTCGGACTTCTGCCGCGCGTCGGCGATCATCGCCTCGCTGCGGGTACGTGCATCGGAGACGAGCTGCTCGGAGTTGGTCCGGGCGTTGCGCACGAGCTCCTCGGCCTCGGCCTTGGCGTCGCCGGTGAGGCGGTCGGCCATCTCCTGCGCGAGTCCGAGGACCTTGGCGGCCTGCATGCTCGCATCGCCGCTCGACGGCGCAGCGGCGACCGGGGCGGGTGCCGGCGCCGGAGCGGGCTCCGGCTTCGGTGTCTCGACGACGCGCGCGGGTTCGGGTTTGGACGGGGCCGCCGGCGCGGACGACGACGCGGCGCGCGGTGCCTTCTTGGCCTCGGCGAGCTCCTGGTCGAGTTCGGCCACCCGCTGACGCAGGTCGGCGTTCTCCTCGATGAGGTTCGTCAACTCCTGCTCGACGAGATCGAGGAAGGCGTCGACCTCGTCCTCGTTGTAACCACGCTTCCCGATCGGAGGCTTGCTGAACGCGACATTGTGCACATCAGCTGGTGTCAGCGGCATGGAAGGATCCCTTCACGCGTCGAGTAAGCGGTCAAGCAGGCGTTCTGAGTAATCGACAGTGCGTTACGCGTATCAAAACCCACTGTATATGGCACTCCATTGTGGCACACGGCAGCTCCGGGACGGCCCGACACGACGCCGGACGAAGGCATCATGCTGCGCCGCCCCTGGGCAGGAATGCCATGAGGAAATACACGATGAACAGCAAGACCATGATGGACAGATCGAGCCGTACACCACCGAGATTGAGCGGAGGAATCAGTCTCCGCAGCAGCTTCACCGGCGGATCCGTGACCGTGAAGATCGCCTCGAGAACGACGACCACGAAGCCGGACGGCTTCCACTCCCGCGCGAAGGTTCTGATGAACTCGACGATGATCCGTCCGATCAGCAGAAGCCAGAAGATGAACAGCAGGAACCACAGCACCTCGAAAACGGCCACCTGCCCACAATGCCCGACGATGACGGGTCGATCAAAACCGAAACGCCCGGCCTGCAGTGATCTGCATCATGGCCGGGCGTGTCGGGACGCTCGAGGGACGGCGACGGGCATGCGGCGACGGACGTGCCGTGTGCACGCCCGCGCAGCGCGCGTCGACTACTGCTGGTTGTAGAAGCCGGTCTCGGCGATACGCCGACGTTCCTCGGCGGAGACGTCGATGTCGGCGGGCGAGAGCAGGAAGACCTTCGTAGCCACCTTGTCGAACGAACCGCGCAGCGCGAAGGCGAGCCCGGCCGCGAAGTCGACGAGGCGCTTGGCGTCGGCGTTGCTCATCTCGACGAGGTCCATGATGACCGGCGTTCCGTCGCGGAAACGCTCACCGATCGTGCGCGCCTCGCTGTAGTCGCGGGGGCGCAACGTGGTGATCTTGGACAACGGACCTCCCTCGTCGAACAGCGCACCACGCCGGGGCTCGGCACGCTCGAGTCGGCTCTCCGCCGTCAGTGGTGCGCGGCTGGGAACCGCGCGGGCCGGGGTGGGCGCCGGACGAGGGCTGCGGGCCGTGATGGGCTCGACCCGCGGACGCGGCGCCGGCTCGTACCGGTCGAATTCGTCGTGCTCGAACTCGCGGACCGGTTCCTCGCGGTGCGACGGGGCGTAGCCGCCGTAGGGCGCGTCGCCGTAGTCGCGATCGCGGTCACGGCGGCCACTCGCCGGATCGTCGAGGTACTCGTCCTCGTAATCCTCGAGCGGCACCATCCCGAAGTACGCCTTGAACTTGTGGAGTGTGCTCATCGATCGCCTTTCCCTCGCGCGGCGGATGTCATTCAGGCTAACGGTCGATACCCCAAGACCGCCGTTCCGACACGCACGCACGTCGAACCCCATCGAACCGCGTGCTCGAGGTCACCCGACATGCCCGCGGACAGCTCCACCGCCGCCGGGTGGTCCTGCAGCAACCGTGCATGCATGCCGTGCAGCAGCTCGAATGCCCGCTCGGGCTCCCACCCGAGCGGCGGCACCCCCATCAGGCCTCCGAGTTCGAGGACCTCGGACGCGGCGACCGCCTCCGCGAGGGCGGGCAGATCCTCGGCCACCACGCCACCACGCTCACGGTCGCCGTCGAGGCTGACCTGCAGCAGCGCCCGGAGCGGTGCGGTGCGTTCGCCGGCGTCGAGGGCCGCCCGCACCCCCTTCTCGAAGGCCTGCACGAGACGGAGACTGTCGACCGAGTGCACCGTATGCGCCCAGCGGACGACCGCGCGGGCCTTGTTGCGCTGCACCCGCCCGATCATGTGCCACTCGACCGGCGCGGTGACGCTCTCCCGGAACTCGGCGATCTTCGCGCTCGCCTCCTGCTCGCGGGACTCGCCGAAACGTTCGCATCCCAGCTCGTGGAGAAGCACGGCGTCGGACGCGGGAAAGAACTTGGTGACCGTCAGCAAGGCGACGTCCGACGGATCACGGCCGGCGGCGCGTGCCGCGGCGTCGAGTCGCTCGCGGACGGCGGCGAGACGCCCGGCGAGTTCGTCGCGCCGGTTCTCGGAGGTAGGGGCGCTCACGCCGTTCCCTCCTCGCCGGCCTCCTCGAGCCAGACGACCGAGGCGAAGCGGCCCGTAGGTGCCGAGCGCCGGTGGCTGAACAGCGAGGTGTCCTCGATCGTGCAGCGCGGATCCTCCGCCACGGCGGTCACGCCGTGGTCGGCGAGTTGGCGGCGCAGTCCGGCACGCAGGTCGAGTCCCGGAGTACCGCGGTTCGTGCGGGTCGCGCTGCCGGGCAGGTGAGCCTCGACATCGGCCCTCATCGCCGCGGGCACCTCGTACTGTCGTCCGCTCGCAGCGGGCCCGAGCAACGCGCCGATGCGATCGGGGCGGGCGCCGAGATCGACCATGACGTCGAGCACGCGCGGGAGGATCCCGATGCGCGCCCCCACCCGGCCGGCGTGCACGGCGGCGATCACCCCGGCCACCTCGTCGGACAGCAGGATCGACACGCAGTCGGCGCTGAGGGTCACGAGCGCGAGCCCGGTCTCGCGCGTGACGAGCGCATCGGTGGCGGGAACGGGTTCGGACACCGGCCCGTCGACCACGGTGACGTTGCGGCTGTGGATCTGTTCCATCCAGACAAACCGCTCCGGCGGCAGCCCGAGGACGGACGCGAGCCGCCGCCGGTTGGCGGCGACTGCGGCCGGGTCGTCACCGACGTGGTCGGCGAGGTTGAAACTGTCGTACGGAGGTGCGGAGACCCCGCCGGCTCGTGTGGTCACGACCCGGCGGGCGCGCAGCAGGCGGTGCGGAGCCGTCAACGGCGCATGAAGATCGGCACGTCGACGTCGTCGTCGCCGTCGTCGTCGATGTCCACGCTGCGGGGTGCGTGGCCGCCTCCGGCCGGCGGCTGGTTGCCGACGGGGGGCTGGTCGCGCACCGGGGTGGGTTCGACCGTCTCGCGCTCGGGACGGCCGAGCTCGCCGGCACGCGCGACGCCGATCGCACCGGGCCGACCGGCCGGCTGTTGCTGCTGCGGCTGCTGCCCCTGGCCCGACTGCTGACCCGGTTGCTGCTGGCCCACCTCGACGGGACGGCGGGCGGGCGTTCCGCCCTCGAAGCCGGCGGCGATGACGGTCACGCGGACCTCGTCGCCGAGCGAGTCGTCGATGACCGTGCCGAAGATGATGTTGGCATCGATGTGCGCTGCCTCCTGCACGAGCGAGGCGGCCTCGTTGATCTCGAACAGGCCGAGATCGGATCCGCCGGCGATCGACAGCAGCACGCCGCGCGCGCCTTCCATCGACGCCTCGAGCAGCGGCGAGTTGATCGCGGCCTCCGCGGCCTTGATCGCACGACCCTCACCGCGCGAGGAGCCGATGCCCATCAATGCGGAGCCGGCACCCGACATGACGCCCTTGACGTCGGCGAAGTCGACGTTGATCAGACCCGGGGTGGTGATGAGGTCGGTGATGCCCTGGACACCGTTGAGGAGCACCTCGTCGGCGGAGCGGAAGGCGTCCATGAGGCTGACGGCGGCATCGCCGAGCTGGAGGAGCCGGTCGTTGGGGATGACGATGAGCGTGTCGCAGGACTCGCGCAGCGTCTGGATGCCGGTGTCGGCCTGGCTGCCGCGGCGCTTGCCCTCGAACGAGAACGGACGCGTGACGACACCGACGGTGAGCGCGCCGAGCTTGCGGGCGATGCTCGCGACGACGGGAGCGCCGCCGGTACCGGTTCCACCACCCTCGCCTGCGGTCACGAAGACCATGTCGGCGCCCTTGAGCACCTCTTCGATCTCGTCCTTGTGATCCTCGGCGGCCTTGCGGCCGACCTCCGGGTCTGCGCCGGCGCCGAGTCCGCGGGTCAGTTCGCGGCCGACGTCGAGCTTGACGTCGGCATCCGACATGAGCAGAGCTTGCGCGTCGGTGTTGACGGCAATGAACTCGACTCCCTTGAGTCCCTGCTCGATCATGCGGTTGACCGCGTTCACGCCGCCACCGCCGATACCGACGACCTTGATTACGGCGAGGTAGTTGTGCGGGGGCGTCATGTGCTCTCGCCTTCCTGAAGTTCCGGGTGGTGCATGGTGTCCGGGTGGTGCTCGGGTCTGGGTGGTGCTGGGTCTGGGTCTGGCTCGATGTCGGTCACGTCCGCCGGTCGGGCGGACGGCTCCGCAGCGCGCTGCCCCGACAAACCCTCAACCACAGCTTGAAGGTTATGTCAAGTAACGCGACTGTCCGAAACGCTATGGCACGGGTACCGGGATTAGCCAGTAGACGCGCCGGACACGCCGGACGAATTTCGTCGATCCCTCACCTCACCGTCGGCAGGTCGGGACTCGCCACGTCGAACCGCTCCCCCGGCTGCGTCAGCAGCGGGCCGACGACCGCCGCCTTCCGCTCGGAACGATCGGTCCCACCCCACACCACGACACGCCCGTCGGTGAGGACGATCGAGATGTCGGACGAGGAGGGCGCTTCGACCGTCTCCACCTGCACGCGCAGGTCGGGCGGCAACTTGTCGAGCACCTCCACGGCGGCGCGGGTCGCGGGATCGCCGGTGCCCGGCGTCGGGGTGACGAGGCGGGGCGTGAACATCGGGGGCGGTTCGACCGCGAAGTCCACTCCCTCGATATCGACCGAATGGGTGCCGTCGGGGGCGTCGAAGAAGACCATCGCCTCGCGCTCGGTCACCGTCACCCGAACGGTGGAGGGATAGACCCGCTGGACCCGGGCCGACGCCGCGCGCGGAATCGTGGCGACCCGCTGGGCCGCCGCGGCCGTGTCGACCCGGAGCAGCGGCGTGCCCTCGGCGACCGCGAGCGCGTCGACCACCTCGTCGTAGGTGACGACCTCGATCCCGTCCACCTCGATCACCCGCACGGACAACAACGGCGACAGCCAGGCCACCGCGATGGCACCGAGGAGCACCGCGACGACAGCCGCCCCGACGAGCACGGTCCGCAAGCGCACCGACCGCCCGGACGGGCGCCGGGCGGTACTGCGTTCGCGGGCTTCATCGGGATCACGGGATTCGCGTGACGGTCGCCCGCGGCGGCGGCGTGACGAGACGGCGGCGGGCGTCACGAGCCGATCGGCCCCGGTCCGGAACCGCCGGGTGCGCGGAATCCGCCGGGCTCGGGAACCGCCCCGGCCGGACGGAAACGACCCGGTTTGCTGTGCAGCGCGTCGAGGATCTGCCGGCCCAGCATCGTGACGTCACCGGCACCCATCGTGATCACGACATCACCCGGCCGGGTCAGACGCGCGACCTGCCGCGGCACCGCGGACAGATTCGGCTGGTAGTGCACAGGCTTGCTCACCGCCCGCGCGACCAGCGCACCGCTGACACCGGGGATCGGTTCCTCGCGGGCGCCGTAGACGTCGAGCACCACGACCTCGTCGGCGAGGTCGAGCGCCTGCCCGAACTCGGTGGCGAACGCCTCGGTGCGCGAGTAGAGATGCGGCTGGAAGACGACGATCACGCGGGGTCGTTCGGTGCCGGTCTCGGTGTAGCGCAGCGGCTCTCCCGCGACGAGTTCGGCCGCGGCCGCGAGGACCGCGCGGACCTCGGTGGGATGGTGGGCGTAGTCGTCGAACACCCGCACGCCGTGTTCGCGGCCGGTGTACTGGAACCTCCTGTGGACACCACCGAAGCCGGCGAGGCCCTCCAGCGCCTCGTCGACCTGCGCTCCCGCTTCGAGCGCCGCAAGCAGCGCGGCGAGAGCATTGAGCGCCATGTGCCGGCCGGGGACGGACAGTCGCACGGTGCGCGGCGAATCCTCACCCGCGAGGTGGAACTCGGCGACGCCGCCGACGTCCTTGGCCTCCCAGCCGAGCAGCCGCACCCCGACGGGAACGCCGCGGTGGTCGCCCGCGGTGCCGATGACGTCGGCGGTGCCGTAACCCTGCACCCGCAGGTCGTCGCGGCCGAGGGCGACGACGCGTTCGGCGAGGGCCGCCGAGCCGGGATCGTCGAGGCAGACGACGAGCAGGCCGCCGGGGGCGATGCGGGCGACGAACTCGTCGAAGACCGCCGTGTACGCCTCCGGCGTGCCGAAGTAGTCGAGGTGGTCGGCCTCGATGTTCGTGACGATCACGGTGTTCGGGTCGTACTGCAACAGCGAGCCGTCGCTCTCGTCGGCTTCGGCGACGAAGACGTCCCCGCTGCCGTGGTGGGCGTTGGTCCCGGATTCGTTGAGTTCACCGCCGACCGCGAAGGACGGATCGAAGCCGCAGTGCTGCAGCGCGACGACGAGCATCGACGTCGTGGAGGTCTTGCCGTGGGTGCCGGAGACCAGGAACGTGCGGTTCCCTCGCATCAGCGAGGCGAGGACCGCGGGGCGCAACAGGATCGGGATGCCCCGCTCGCGGGCGGCGACCAGTTCGGGATTGTCCTTCGGGATGGCCGCGAACGTCGTGACCAGGGCGGTGGGACCACCCTCGAGCAGGTCGAGAGCCTCGGCGGCGTGGCCGATGCGGACCTGCGCGCCGCGGGCCCGCAGCGCGAGCACACCGCGGCTCTCCTTCGCGTCGGAACCCGATACCTGTCCCCCACGGGCGAGCAGGATCCGGGCGATGCCCGACATCCCGGCACCGCCGATACCGACCATGTGCACCCGCTCAAGCTCGGCGGGCAACTGCGCACTCATCGTTCACTCCTGTTCGGTTCCACTCCGGCAACCTCGAGCACTATGCGCGCCATCTCGTCCGCGGCACTGCGGTGGCCGGCGGCCGCGGCGCTGCGCCCCATCTCCACGAGTCTCCGCTCGTCGCCGAGCAGCGACACCACTTCCGTGGCGACATAGTCCGAACTCAGGTCGCCGTCGGCGACGATCCTGCCACCGCCGGCCTCGACGACGGGGCGGGCGTTGAGTTCCTGTTCACCGTTCCCGTGCGGGAGCGGCACGTACACGGCGGGCAGACCCACCGCCGAGACCTCCGCGACCGTCATGGCCCCGGACCGGCACACCACCGCGTCGGCGGCGGAGTACGCGAGGTCCATCCGTTCGAGATAGGGCACGGCGACGTACGGCGCGCGGGCGTGTCCGGGGTGAGCGGGAATGTCCACGGTGTTCTTCGGTCCGTGCGCGTGCAGCACGGCGATGCCGGCCTCCGCGAGCGCCGAGGACGCACCGGACACGGCCTCGTTCAGCGAGCGTGCACCCTGCGACCCGCCGAAGACGAGCAGCACGGGCACGTCGTCGGGCAGACCGAAGTGCCGTCGTGCCTCCGCGCGCAGCCCGGCGCGGTCGAGACCGGTGATCGACGAGCGGACCGGGATCCCCACGATCTGCGCGTCGCCACGCCGGACGATTCCCGAGCGCGGGACGGCGGCGAGCACACGCTCGGCCCGCAGGGCACCGATCCGGTTGGCGATGCCCGCGCTCGCATTGGCCTCGTGGACGACGACCGGGATGCGCCGGCGTCGACGCAACGGACCGGCCCCGGCCGCGAGATAGGCGGGCAGCGCCACGTACCCGCCGAAACCGACGACGACGTCGGCGTCGACCTCGTCGAGGATCTGCCGGGTGCGGCGCACCGACGAGACGACCCGCCCCGGTAGCTTCAGCAGGTCCATCGTCGGCTTACGGGGCAGCGGCACCGGTGGGATGAGTTCGAGGGGATACCCGCGGCGGGGCACCAGCGTCGTCTCGAGTCCCCGTTCGGTGCCGAGCGCGGTGATCCGCGCGTCGGGCACGAGCGCGCGGACGGCGTCGGCCACCGCGAGTGCCGGTTCGATATGACCGGCCGTGCCGCCTCCGGCCACCACCACCGACAGTGCCGGCCTCTCCCCACTCACCTACGGTTCCCTCTCTCTCCGCTTCGTCCGTTCGATCCGCGTGTCGTGCGGTTCGTCTGCTGCCGGCCCCGAGCCGGTTCGCGCGCAGGTTGTGCACGCCGGGCCCGGCCGGTCCCCTCCCGGGGTTCCGTCCGGCCCGCCGATCCCCGGCGGTCCTGCGCGGCTCTCCGTTGCCGCTCGTTCGGCACCTGGGGCTTCCGCGTGCGCGATCCCCCACCACCCGACGCGGGGCGGGCACTGCGCTCGGGTGCCGCGGCCCGCGCTCGCGGCTGTCGTGCTGCGACCGTACGCGCCGCCGAGGAGCGACCGGCCCGGTAGGCCTCCGGCTTGCGCAGACGCAGCAGTCGCGCGAACCGGCCGTCCTGCCCCGCGTGTAGCGCGGCGATCGCCTCGGGTTCGTGTCTGGCCGCGTTCGCGATCAAACCGAACATCAGCAGGGTGGTGGCCGTGGAAGTGCCACCGGCCGACACGAGCGGCAACTGCAGGCCGGTCACGGGCAGCAGTCCCACGACGTAACCGATGTTGATGAAGGCCTGGCCGATGATCCACGTCGTCGCCGTCGCGGTGAACAGGCGCAGGAAGGGGTCGGCCGAGCGCATCGCGATCCGCAGTCCGACATAGGCGAACAGACCGAACAGGCCGATGACGGCCACTCCACCGAGGAAGCCGAGTTCCTCACCGATGATCGCGAAGATGAAGTCGTTGTGGGCGTTGGGCAGATAGCTCCACTTCGCGCGGCTCTGACCGAGCCCACGCCCCCACAGGCCGCCGTCCGCGAGCGAGAACTTCGCCTGTCGCGCCTGGTAACCGGCACCCTGCGGGTCGTCGCCGGGGTTGAAGAAGGCCCGCACACGCTGCGAGCGGTAGCCGGCCGTCAGGGCCAGGATCACCGCGAGTGTGGCGGCCGTGCCGACGATCCCGAGGAACACCTTGAGCGGCAGTCCCGCGAACCACAACAGGGCGATCACGATGATCACGATCGAGACGGTGGTGCCGAGGTCGGGCTGGAGCACGATCAGGCCGGTCACGAGCAGGGCGGCCGGGACGAGCGGGACGAGCATCTCGCGGAGCGTCGAGTTCTCGCCGCGCCGGGAGGCGAGCAGGTGCGCACCCCACACGGCAAGGGTGATCTTGGCGATCTCCGCCGGCTGCAACGAGATACCGGCGATGACGAACCAGCCACGGGTGCCCTGCGAGACCGTACCGATGCCCGGTATGAGCACGAGCACGAGCAGTACCACCGAGAACGCGAACGCCGGGAAGGCGAAGCGTCGCATCAGACGGACCGGGATCTGCAGCGCGATGTAGAAGATCACCATGCCGAGGACGGCGAAGATCACCTGCGAGGTGAACAGTCCGTAGGCCGATCCTGCCGCGGCCACCGCGCCGACGCTCGACGACGACAGCACCATGACGAGTCCGAGCACGGTGAGCAGGACGGCGATCGTCACCACGAGGTGGAAGGACGCAAGCGGTCGCGCCATCCAGGCCCCGAAGCGCCCGCGTACTCCGACCACCGGTTCGTCGGTGGTCGCCCCTGTTCGGGTCGCTCCTGCCCGAGGGGTCACGGTTGCGTCCCGCCCCCGCGGAGTTCCTCGACCGCGGACGCGAAGCTCCTGCCGCGTTCGGCGTAATCGGCGAACATGTCGAGCGATGCCGCGGCCGGCGCGAGCAGCACCGTCTCCCCCGGCGAGGCGAGAGCGGCCGCTTCCCGGACCGCCACGCGCATAGCGGCGGGGCCGTCGGCGCCCGGCGCCGCGACCCTCCTCACCGAGGCGGTGTCGGTCTCGCTCGTCGCATCGGTCATCGCTTCATCGTCGCCCGTGTCCACGACGACGACCGGGACCTGCGGGGCGTGTCGCGCCAGCGCGTCGGCGATTTCGCCGGCGTCGCGGCCGAGCAGCACGGCTCCGGACAGTCGCGGTGCCACCTCGGCGACCAGGTCGTCCACCCGGGCGCCCTTGAGCAGACCACCGGCGATCCACACCACGCGGTCGCGGGCGAGCAGCGAACTGCGGGCCGCGTGCGGATTGGTCGCCTTCGAGTCGTCGATGTACTCGACGCCGTCGACCTGCCCCACGGGCGCGGCGCGGTGCGGGCCCACGCGGTGCCGTCGCAGGCCGTCGTGCACCGCCGAGGCGGGCACGTCGATGGCCCGGGCGAGGGCGGCGGCCGCGAGTGCATCGGACAGTCCGGCGGGGCCGGGCGGCGTCACGTCGTCCACCCGGGCGAGCACGGCGGAATCGGCGAACGCCCGATCCACGAGCAGTTCGCCGCTGATCCCGAGCTCGCCTTCCTGCGGATAGCCCAGGGTGAAGCCCACGGTGACCACGGCACGGGACCGGTCGCCGAGACCACCGGCGATCGGGTCGTCGAGACCGATGACCCCGACGGCTCCGGTGAGGGCACCGAGTTTGGCCTCGATGTAGTTCTCGATGCCGCCGTGCCAGTCGAGATGGTCCTCGGCGATGTTGAGCACGACACCGGCCTCGGGCCGAACCGAGGGCGCCCAGTGCAGCTGGAAGGACGACAACTCCACGGCGAGGACGTCGGCCCGCGGTTCGTCGCGGCGCAGGGCGTCGAGCACGGGAAGACCGATGTTGCCGCACGCGACGCTGCCGAGACCGGCGGCCTCGAGGATCGCGTGCAGCATCATGGTCGTGGTGGTCTTGCCGTTCGTCCCGGTGACGACCAGCCACCGACGGGCCGGTCCGTAGACCTCGGCGCGGTCGATGCGCCAGGACAGTTCGATGTCGCCCCAGATGGGGATCGCCGCGCCGGCCGCGCGCGAGAGCAGCGGGGCGTCGGGCGGGAATCCGGGACTCGTGACCACCAGGGCGAACTCGCGCAGCGCAGCGGGGTCGTCGACGAGGCTGTCGAGGTCGACCGTCCGGGCGCCGAGCGCCGCGCACTCGGCCAGTGCGCGCTCGTTGCGGTCGGTGACGGTGACGTGGGCGCCGAGATCGGTGAGGGGTTCGATCGTCGCGCGGCCGGAGACCCCTGCCCCGGCGACGAGCACCGCCCGTCCTCTGAGCCGTTCGAGTTCGTCGTTCACGGTCAGTCCCCGATCGCCGCGAGGTATTCGCTGTAGAAGAGGGCCAGACCGATCGCCGAGGCGATGGCGGCGAGCAACCAGAACCGGATGATCACCGTGGTCTCGGCCCATCCGCCGAGTTCGAAGTGGTGGTGGAAGGGTGCCATCCGGAACACCCGCCTGCGGCTGGACCGGAAGACCGCGACCTGGATGACCACCGAGGCGGCCTCCGCGACGAACAGCGCGCCGATGACCACCATGAGCAGCTCGGTGCGGGTCGTGATGGACAGACCGGCGAGCATGCCGCCGAGGGCGAGCGAGCCCGTGTCGCCCATGAAGATCTTGGCCGGTGCGGCGTTCCACCACAGGAAGCCGATGCAGGCGGCAGCGCCGGCGGCGCACAGCAACGCGAGGTCGAGCGGGTCGCGGACGTCGTAGCACCCGGCGGTCGGCTCCACGGCGCACGCGTTGCGGTACTGCCAGAAGGTGATGATGACGTAAGCGCCGAGCACCAGCGCCATCGAACCGGCAGCGAGACCGTCGAGGCCGTCGGTGAGGTTCACCGCGTTCGACCATGCGCTGACCAGCAGGTAGACGAACAGGATGAACACGATCGAGCCCATCGAGACCGTGGCGATGTCGCGCACGTAGGACAGGTCGGTGCTGGCCGGGGTGAGACCGTCCGCATTGCGGAACTGCAGCGCGAGGATGCCGAAACCCACCGCGACGACCAGCTGGCCGACCAGCTTGGCCGTCTTGTTCAGGCCGAGATTGCGCTGCTTGCGGATCTTGATGAAGTCGTCGAGGAAGCCGACGCCGCCGAGCGCCGTCGTCAGGCCGAGCACGAGCAGACCCGAGGCCGTGGGACCTTCCGCGTCGTATCCCATACCGATGAGATGCGACCCCCAGTAACCGGCCCACAGACCGGCGAGGATCGCGACGCCGCCCATGGTCGGGGTGCCGCGCTTGGACTGGTGGCTCTGCGGGCCCTCGACCCGGATCTCCTGCCCGAAACCCTGCCGGGAGAACATCTTGATCAGGACGGGGGTGAGCAGGATCGAGACTGCGAGCGCGATGCCCGCCGCGAACAGGATCTGTCTCACCGGGCGTCCTCCGTCCCCACAGCAGCGTCGTTGTCTCCGGCACCGGGATCGTCCGCGAGGACGGCCTCGGCGACGGTCCACAGTCCCACGGACTGCGATGCCTTCACGAGCACGATGTCGCCCGGTTGCAGTTCGTCGCGCAACAACGCGATCGCGGCGTCGGCATCGGGTACGTGGCTCGCTTCCTCACCCCACGATCCTTCCATCACGGCGCCCTGGAACAGACCCCGGACCGGCCGGGTGGCACCGACGGCGATGATGCGGGTGACGTCGAGGCGCACGGCGAGACGTCCGATGGCGTCGTGGGCGACGACGGCGTCGTCCCCGAGCTCGGCCATCTCCCCCAGCACCGCGAAGGTGCGCCGGCGATCCGGACCGGACCGCGCCATGGTGACCAGGGCCTTCACGGCTGCGCGCATGGAATCGGGATTGGCGTTGTAGGCGTCGTCGATGACGGTCACCCCGTCGGATCGGGTCTGCACCGCCATGCGGTGCGCCGAGACGGGACCCGCCGTCGCGAGCGCCTCGGCGGCCTGCTCGACCGTCGCACCGCATTCCACGGCGACGGCGATCGCCGACAGGGCGTTGCCGATCTGGTGTTCGCCGTGCACGGCCAGGCGCACCGGCACGCGCCGCTCCTGTCCGTCGGCCCCGGGGACAACGGCGGTGAAGGACGCACGCGCCTGATCGTCGAGGTGGATGTCCTCGGCGCGATAGGCGGCACCGGACCCGGTCCCGACGGTCACCACGCGACCGGTGGTGCGCGTCGCCATCTTCGACACGAGGGTGTCGTCGGCGTTGAGGATCGCCACTCCCCCGTCGGCGGCGCTGGGCAGCGCCTCGACGAGTTCGCCCTTCGTCTTGGCGATGACCTCCTGCGAACCGAACTCGCCGAGGTGGGCGGTACCGACGTTGAGCACGACACCGATCCGCGGCGGGGCGATGCGGGTCAGGGTCGCGATGTGCCCGGGGCCCCGCGCCGACTTCTCGAGGACGAGGAACCGGGTGGATTCGGTGGCGCGCAGCGCGGTCCAGGGGTGGCCGAGTTCGTTGTTGAACGAGCCGGGCGGTGCGACGACCTGCCCGAGCGGTGCGAGCACGGCGGCGATCATGTCCTTCGTGGACGTCTTGCCCGCCGAACCGGTGACACCGACGACGGTGAGGCCGGCGTCGGTGAGCGTGTCCACCACGGTGCGGGCGAGCTTCGCGAGGCCGGCGAGCACGGCCGCGCCGGATCCGTCGCTGTCGTGTTCGAGCGCGAGGGCGTTGGTCTCGGTCGGCGGGATCGGCGGCACCACGATGGCGGGCACACCCACCGGCCGTGCGGCCAGGACAGCGACCGCACCGGCGGCGACGGCGGCCGCGGCGTGATCGTGCCCGTCCGAGCGCGCACCGGGCAGCGCCAGGAACAGGCCGCCGGGACCGATCCGTCGCGAGTCGAACTCGACGGAACCGGTCACCTCGGCGGACGGATCGTCGACGTCGTGCAGGGTGCCCCCGACGACCTCCGCGATCCGAGCCAGTGTCATCGGGATCATGCCTTGCCTCCGTGATGCGAACCGCCCGCAGCAGGCGGATGGTCACCGTCGGGTCCTGCGGTCCGGTACTTGTCGAGAGCTGCACCGAGGACCTCGCGGTCGTCGAAGGGGTGCTTCACTCCGTCGATCTCCTGCCCCGTCTCGTGGCCCTTGCCGGCGACGAGGACGACGTCGCCCGGGCGGGCCCACGCGACCGCGGCGTCGATCGCCGCGGCGCGGTCGCCGATCTCGAGGATCTCGCCACGTTCGGCCGGCGGCACGGAGTGCGCACCGTCGAGGACGGCCGCGCGGATGGCGGCGGGGTTCTCGGTTCGTGGGTTGTCGTCGGTCACGACCACCAGATCGGCGGCTCGCGCCGCGACCTCGCCCATGATCGGCCGCTTCGTCCGGTCGCGGTCGCCGCCCGCACCGACGACGACGGCGACGCGTCCCTCGGTCGCGGCGCGCAGGGTTCCGATGACCGCTTCGAGCGCCGCGGGCTTGTGGGCGTAGTCGACGACGGCGAGGAAGTCCTGTCCGCGCTCGACCCGTTCGACCCGGCCGGGCACCGCGACATCGGCGATACCGCGGATCGCGGCGTCGATGTCGGCGCCCACCTCGGCGCAGAGCGCCACGGCGAGGGCGGCGTTGGTGACGTTGTAGCGGCCCGGCAGGCCGACGGTGGCGCGGCGGGCGATCCCGTCCGGACCGGTCAGGGTGAACTGCTGCACGCCCGTCTCTTCGGGGACGTCGTCGGTGACCGTCCAGTCGGCACCGGCGGCACCGACGCCACCGGCGTCACCTGCGGCACTGTCGTCACCTGTGGCACTGTCGCCACCTGTGGTGACCGTGCGGACTGCGGTCGCGTCGTCGCGGCCGGCGCGAGCGACCTCGGCCATGCGGCGTCCCCACGCGTCGTCGGTGCACACCACCGCGCGCTGGGCCCGGACCGGCGAGTCCTCGGCGAACAGCCGGGCCTTCGCGCCGAAGTAGTCGTCGAGGTCCTTGTGGAAGTCGAGATGGTCCTGGGACAGGTTGGTGAACCCGCCGACGGCGAACTCGGTGGCGTCCACGCGACCGAGCGCGAGGGCGTGGCTGGAGACCTCCATCACGACCGTGTCGACACCGCGTTCGCGCATGACGGCGAACAGTGCGTGCAGCTGCGGCGCCTCGGGGGTCGTGAGGGTGCTCGGCACGCGGATCCCCTCGATCCGGGTCTCCACCGTGCCGACGAGACCCACGACGCGTCCGGCCGCGACCAGGCCGGCCTCGACGAGATAGGAGGTCGTGGTCTTACCGGACGTGCCCGTGATGCCGATGACCTGCATGCTCCGGGAGGGGTGTCCGTAGACGGTGGCCGACGCCGCCCCCAGCGCGGCACGCGGCTCGGGATGGACGAGGACCGCGACCGGATCCGAGGTGGCCTCGGCGACGAGATCGCGACCGGCCTCGTCGGTCAGCACGGCGACCGCTCCGCGCTCGAGCGCGGTGCCCGCGAAGGAGGCGCCGTGGGCGCGCGCGCCGGGCAGCGCGGCGAAGACGTCGCCGGGGCGGATGCCCTGGGCGCGCAGGTCGATGCCGGTGACCGCGGCCGCACGGGCCGCATCATCTCCGGCGGCTGCATTGACGATCTCGACGCGCGCCCCGATGGCGTCGGCGAGAACCGAGATCTGCGTCATCGGTGGGTGCTCGGGTCTCCGCCCCTCCTCCGGAGGAGCCGGATCCGGACTCGATGGCACAGGCACCAGTTTCCTCTCGCTTCGCTGCAGCTCGTCTGCAGGCACTCCGACGGATGTTCCCGGGTTCGTTCCCGATGCGGTCTCGGCGACGATCGTCGTGTCACGTTACCGACGTGTCAGCCTACCGAGGCGCCACGGTCACCTCGTCAGTCGACCTGGAGGATCAACTTGCTCTCCGGTTCGGCCGACAGCGGCACGCCGTCGCGCTGCAGCAACCACGACGCGATGTTGCGGAACAGCGGCGCGGCCGATTGGCCACCGCTGCCGTCGGAGCTGCGGGTCGGGGCGTCGAGCATGATGCCCACGACGTAGCGCGGATCGTCGGACGGCGCGATGCCGGCGAAGGTGATCCAGTAGTCGGAGTTCGAGTAGCACTTGCAGTTCTGGTCGATCTGCTGGGCGGTGCCCGTCTTGCCCGAGATCTGATAGCCCTCGATGGCGGCGCCCGCGCCGGTGCCCTGCTGGTTGCCGGTATCGGACTGGACGACGGAGCGGAACATGTCGCGCACCGTCGCGGCGGTCTGCGGGCTCACCACCCGCACCGGATCGGGGCGGGGCGTCTCGGTGCGTGTGCCGTCCGGCGCGACGGTGGCCCGCACGACCCGCGGCGGGACACGCTCGCCGTCGTTCGCGATGGTCTGGTAGATCGCAGTCATCTGCAGCAGCGTCATCGACAGACCCTGGCCGATGGGAAGGTTCGCGAAGGTGCCACCCGACCACTGCTCCCGGCTGGGCAGCAGACCCGCCGACTCGCCGGGCAGGCCGACATCGGTGCGCTGACCGAGACCGAACAGTCGCAGCATCTCGGCGAAGCGGTCCTCACCGATCCGCTCCGCGAGCATGAGCGTGCCGACGTTCGACGACTTCCCGAACACACCCGTCGTGGTGTACGGCACGACCCCGTGATCCCAGGCGTCCTTGACGGTCGCGCCGGCCATGGTGATCGTGCCGGGGACCTGCAGAACCTCGTCGGGGCGGGTCAGACCGTCCTCGATCGCCGCGGCCGCAGTGATGATCTTGTTCACGGATCCGGGCTCGAACGGCGAACTGACCGCGAGATTGCCCTGTTCGGCGTCGGGCGGGTTGTTCGCGACACCGATCGACGGGTCGAAGGTGCTGTCGTTCGACATGGCGAGCACTTCGCCGGTGTGCGCGTCGAGCACCACGGCGGAGGCGTTCTTCGCCCCGGACAGGTCCTTGGCGCGCTGCACCTCCTGCTGCACGTGGTACTGCAGGTCGTTGTCGATCGTGAGCTCGACGGAGGAACCGTCGACGGCGGGCTGGCGGTCGCGCCAGCTGCCCGGGATGACGGCGCCGTCGGACCCGCGGTCGTAGGTGGACGACCCGTCGGTACCCGCCAGCACGGCGTCCATCGACGCTTCGAGCCCGATCAGGCCGTGTCCGTCCCAGCCGGTCGCGCCGACGAGATTGGCGGCGAGCGATCCGCCCGGATACAGACGGATGTCCTGGCGTTCGGTGCCGACCTTGTCGTACTCGTCGACGATCTCCGCCGCGACGCCCGGATCGACACCGCGAGCGAGGTACACGAAGGTCTCGTCGCTCTCGAGCATCTCGAGCACGTCCTTCTCGGGCGCCGCAGCGCCGAGCGCGTCGTGGATCGCCGACGCGACGCCCTCGAGATATTCCGAGACCTCGGGCCGGGACGGATCCTTGGCGCGTTCCTCCTCGAGTTCCTTGCGCACCCGCACGGGTTGGAAGGTCAGTGCCTTCGCCTCCATGGTGTAGGCGAGTGGTTCGCCGTTGCGATCGGCGATGGTGCCGCGGGTCGCGGGTTCGACGAGTCGGGTGGTGCGCTGGCTGGCCGCCTCGGCGGACAGGGTCGGGGCCTGGACGAGCTGCACGGACAGCAACTGCGCGACGGCTACGCCCAGAGCGCCGAACATGCCGATCCGGCCCCATTTGTTGCGAAAGGTGAAACTCGTCCGGTCGCGGTGCTTGCGATCGCGCGGCGCGGGCATTCGAGCCCGCCCGCCGCGCGTCGCAGGGGTGGAACGTCGCTGCGGTGCACGCCGGGGGGTGGAGCGGTTGTTCACCGAGGCCCACCCTCGGGTTCCGTCGGCACGGCCTGGACAGGTGCTTCGGGCGCCGCTTCACGGGGCGCCTCGGATTGCGGCAGCTCGCTCACGGGTACCGATTGTCCCGCCGCGGGCGGAACAGGTGCGGCACCCTCGACGTCCGGCGTGGCGCCCGCAGGAGCCTCCGCCACGGACGCGGGCACGGGAGCCGGTGCCGGATCCTCGCCCACAGGGCGGCCGTCGGACGACGGCGCCGCCCGGCGCGCGTCCTCGGTGTCGGTGCGCGGCCGGGGTCCCTCGCTCACGTCACCGAGCGGCCGCGGTGTCTCCGCCCCGGCACTGCCGGCCAGCGGGGTCTGGACGCGGGCGTCCTCCCGGGCCGGCGGATCCAGCGGGGCCGGCGGGGCGCCCTGAGCCGGAACCGGATCGCCCACCACCTGCACCGAACCGTCCGGAGCGACGACGATCCGCGCGACCTGCCCGGTAGGAATCATGCCCAGCTCCGCCGCGGCGACGGCGAGCGCGGGAGCCGATTCGGCCGTGGCGACGTCGCGCTGGAGCACCGCGCGCTTCTGGGCGAGTTCCTCGTTGAGGGAACGCGCCGCGCTCAGCTCGTAGGAATCCTCGGTCGCCCGGGTGGTCAGCAGCAGCGTCACGGCCATGCCCACGCCCAGGAGCCCGATGATGGTGGCGACGAACGGGATCCGGGTGCGGACACGTCCGGCACCCGTCGTGCGCCCGCGGGTCTCGACCTGCTCGACCCCGAGCTGTGCTGCGCGCTGCGACCGTCGCTGATAGGCACGCTGCGCTGCGGTCGATCGCCCCGGGTTCCGGCGCTGCGGGGGTGCCACCTGTACGGTCATCGGTTACCTCCTGGCGATTCGTTCTGCAGCACGCAGGCGGACGGGCGCCGAACGTGGGTTGGCCTCGATCTCGTCGTCCGTCGCCCGCTCCGCACCGCGGGTGAGGATGCGCAGCTCCGGTCCCATCCCGGGCAGTTCGACCGGAAGCCCTTCGGGACTGCGGGACTTCGCTCGCGGGGTCAGTTCCTGCTTGACGACCTTGTCCTCGAGCGACTGGTAGGACATGAAGACGATCCGGCCACCCACCGCGAGAGCATCGATAGCGTCCGGTATCGCGTTGCGCAACGAGTCGAGCTCCGCATTCACCTCGACCCGCAGCGCCTGGAAGGTGCGCTTGGCCGGGTGACCACCGGTACGGCGGGTCGCAGCAGGGATCGTGCGGTACAGCAGTTCGACGAGTTCGCCGCTCGTCCGGAACGGGGCCTTGGCCCGGGTCCGGACGATCTCGGAGGCGATCCTGCCGGCGAAACGCTCCTCGCCGTAGGTGCTCAGGATGCGGGCGAGGTCGCCGTGGCTGTAGGTGTTGAGGACGTCGGCCGCGGTGATGCCGGTGGTGGGATCCATCCGCATGTCGAGCGGTGCGTCCTTGGAATAGGCGAAGCCGCGCTCCGCCTCGTCGAGCTGCATCGAGGACACGCCGAGATCGAACAGGGCGGCATGGACCGAGCCGTGCCGGTCGAGGCCGACACTCTCGAGTGCATCGGCGATCCCGTCGTAGCGGGTGTGGACGAAGTCGGTGCGATCGGAGAACCGTGCGAGTCGCTCGCGGGCGATCGCCAGTGCGTCGGGATCGCGGTCGAGGCCGACGAGCCGCAGCTTGGGGTAGATCGTCAGGAAGTGTTCGGAGTGCCCACCGAGACCGAGGGTCGCGTCGACGTAGACCGCGCCCTCGCCGTCGGGAGCGACGCTCTCGATGGCCGGGCCGAGCAGGTCGACGGCCCGCTGGAGCATGACAGGCACGTGGCCGAACTCCACCGCAGATGCCACATCGGCACCGGTGGCCTCATCCGTACCATCGACGGATTCGTGCTCGCCGTCCACCATGTGTCCTCCGGAATCCTGCTCGGGCCGCTTACGGTCTGTGGGGTACTCGTCGGGTGGACGGTGGTGTGCCTCGTGCCTGCCTGTCGCTCGTCTCGATACCGTGCTCGCCGCCACGGGGGTGGATACGGAAGACGGCGAATGCCTCGAGGTCTCTGTCCGAGTCCGAAGAGACCTGACGCCGGGGAAGTGCGTCAGGGCCCTTCGGTCCGTACCTGGCGCTGGGGAAGTGCGTCAGGGCCGGCACATCGGGCAGAGGCCTCGCGGCACTCGCCGCGCAGCCCGAGCCGTGGTTACAAGATGTCGCGTAGTGCTTCGTCTCTCGCTTCCGAGAAGTCTTCTTCGTGCTCGGCGAGGTAGGTCTCCCATGCCGTCGCGTCCCAGATCTCGAGGTACCTGACCGAACCGATCACCACGCAGTCCTTGGTGAGACCGGCGTACTTGCGGTGGGCCGACGACAGCGTGATCCGGCCTTGTGAGTCGGGTCGCTGCTCCTCCGTTCCCGACGCGAGGCTCCGCAGGAACGCACGTGCCTGAGGGTTGCTCCGTGAGGCACTCGCAGCGCGTTCGGCCAGAGCGGCGAACTCGTCACGAGGGAACACGGTGAGGCTGTGATCCTGTCCCTTCGTGATCATCAACCCTCCCGCCAGCTCGTCTCGGTACTTCGCCGGCAGCGTGAGCCGGCCCTTGTCGTCCAACTTCGGGGTGTAGGTACCGAGGAACACTCGGCGCCTCCCCGCTGCCGGACGGATGCTTCGCGCGACAGGACACCTTGTCCCGCCGCGCCCCACATTACCCCACTTTGCCCCACCGGAAACGGATTACCGCCGCCCGGTCACGCGTGTTGTCGTCACATTCCCAGCTCAGAGTGGGTGGCGAAAAATGGGGACACGCCCTCTCGTGACTACGGCGGATCCACCGACGTCGGCGCCCCGACGATCCGCCCCACCGGCGGAGCGAGGTTCGAGCGATGGGCGACCAGGGGAAACACTGCGCCCGGGGCCGGGGTGGGAGGCAGTGGGGGGACGGGGAACGCGCGAGTGGGGCGCGGTGGTGGAGCGACAGGAGGGATGGAGGGAGGTCGCTGGGCAGGCCGACGGAGAAACGACGACGGCGCGACCCGTTGGGTCGCGCCGTCGTCGATACACCTGATGGTCGAGGAGGTCAGTCCTGCTCGAAACGCCTCCGGAACCGCTCTTCCATGCGGTTGGTGAAGCCACCACCCGAGGACTTCTTGCCGCCGCGGGAACTTCGACCGGTCTTTCCGGAACCGGAACTACCGCCCGTCGCCCCTGGAGTCGACGGCCGACGACCGCCGAGGAGCAACAGGACTCCGGCGGCGAACATCACGAGGAACCCGAGCAGACTGATGATCGGGAAGCCGCCCGGCTTGAGCGGCAGGGCAACGCCGGCGATCAACAGCGTCAGGCCCAACACGAACAAGGCGCCGGCCTGTAGCCGCCGCCGGTTCGACGCCATCCCCAACCGGCTGCCACGCACGGTCGAGGCGAACTTGGGATCCTCAGCATAGAGCGCGCTCTCGATTTGATCGAGCATGCGCTGCTCGTGCTCGGAGAGTGGCACGGTACCTCCCCCGGCACTAAACGGTGGCCACCGGATCCGTGGGGCGAATCCGGCGGGGGGCCGTCCGTACGGCCGCCTGAGTCAATAATACGAGCAGATGTCGCTGTGGACCACAAACTCCACACGTGAGTTCGATCCCCTCTTCGGCGAAGACCCTCGTGAGGGGGCGAAAGTCACCCACCGACACCGACCTCCGGCTCTGCTTCGGCGTCGAGATAGCCCTCCACATCGTGCAGGAAGTGACCCACCTCGTCGTAGAACGCCCCGGATTCGTCGGCGCCCACCGCATGCACTACCCCCGCCTCGACTGCGGCGCGGGTGGCTGAGCGATCGGCGAAGTAGTCGGCCCAGACGGCGAAGGACTCGTCGGCGCGCGCCATGAGCGCCCACGCGTTGCGCGTGGCGGGCCGGCGGGGGCGGATCCCGGAACGCAGCTCCGCGGCGGCGACCACCGCGCCCGCGCCGCGCAGCGCCGCCAGATAGGCGAGGCGGAACCGCTCGCCAGGATCGCCGGCACCGGCGGCACCCGAGAGCAGATCGTCGGCCTTGCGCAGCAGCGTCGCCGCGCGCGCCGAGGTGGCATGGTCGATGCATGCGGACGGCCCGAGCGTGGGAGACGTTCGGCGCGGGCCTCGACTCGCGACCTGACCGTTGGCCATGTTCACGCACCTCCTCGGCGTGGTCTCACCACTCGTTACAACGAGCGGTATCCGGTGGCATTCCCGCCGAAACGCCGAGGAACGGAGATCACTGTCCTCGAGTGAGGCCGACACGGACGCCGAGCGGGAGACCCCAGGGTGATCCGGGGATGTTCGCTTCCCTCGAACATCCCCGGATCACCGGTGTCGAACATGCGTTCGACGTATTCAATATAGCTGGACCCACCGACAACCCGTCAAGAGAAAGTGGCCACGTCATCCCGAACGATCAGCGAGACCCGAGCACCTCCGACGCAGCGCGAGCCACCCGAACGAGTCACGCATGACCACCGATCCCCGCCAGGACGCCCCGATCCTCACCGAGCTCTCCCCCGCGGACTTCCGTGCGCGCCTGCCCGAGCTGCTGGCCGTCTACGTCGCGGCGATGCGGTATCCCCGCGGCACGGAGTACCACCGCGCGCCGATGTGGTCCGAGCATTCGGCCCGCGAGGGATGGCAGGCGTTCGCTGCGAGTCTCCCCGACGATCCGGACACCGCCGTCGGGATCGCGTACGGCTACCGGGGCGACACCCGCCAGTGGTGGAACCAGCAGGTGCGCGCCGGGATGCGCCATTCCGGACGGTCCCCCGAGGAGATCGATCGCATCCTCTCCGACTACTTCGAGCTCACCGAACTGCACGTCCGCCCCGACATGCAGGGACGCCGCATCGGTGAACTGCTCCTGTCGGCGCTGCTGCGGGAACGCACCGAAGCGGCCGTACTGCTGTCGACACCCGAAGTGCCGGGCGAGGACAACCGGGCGTGGCGGCTGTACCGTCGGTTCGGATTCCAGGACGTCGTCCGCCGGTTCGTCTTCACCGGCGACGCCCGCCCGTTCGCGGTCCTCGGCAGGAGCCTGCCTCTGGAGCCGGACCTCGTTCCGTACCACCATCACACGATCGACGATCCGGACGGAAGCGGTACCCCATGAACTCCACACTCGACGTCGTCGTCGTCGGCTCGGGCCACAACGCCCTGGTCTCGGCGTGTTATCTCGCCCGCGACGGATGGTCGGTGGAGGTCCTCGAACGCGACACCGTGCCGGGCGGCGCCGTCTCCACCGTCGAACGGTTCCCCGGATACGCCGTCGACCGCGGTTCCTCGGCGCACATCATGGTGCGCCACTCCGGGATCGTCGAGGAACTCGATCTCGCTGCCCACGGCCTGCGCTACATCGACTGCGACCCGTGGGCATACGCGCCGCCGCCGACGGACTCCGACCGCCCCGGCATCGTCTTCCACCGCGATCTCGACCGGACCTGCGCCTCCGTCGAAGCAGCCTGCGGACGCCGCGAGGCCGACGCGTACCGCCGCTTCGTGCAGGACTGGGGTCCGCGCAGCGCCGCGGTGATGAAGTCGTTCACCCACCCCCCGACCGGCCGGCACCTGCTGTCCTCGTTCTGGGGACTCGACGCCGGGGAGGGCGGCAGCGCCCTGTCCCGCCGGTTCCTCACCACCGGCGACAGCCTGCTCGACGAGTACTTCGACGACGAACCCCTCAAGGCGGCACTCGCCTGGTTCGGCGCGCAGTCCGGCCCGCCCATGTCCGAGCCCGGCACCGCCGCGATGGTGGGCTTCGCGGCCCTCATGCACACCCTGCCCCCGGGGCGCGCGATCGGCGGGAGCGGCGCGCTCACCCAGGCCCTGCTGTCGCGGCTGCGGTCCGACGGCGGCACGGTGACCTGCGGCGACGCCGCCACCGAGATCCGCCGGACCGGCGATGTGTGGACCGTGCGCACCGAATCGGGACGCTCCCTGCGGGCCCGGAGGGTCGTCGCCGGATGCCACGTACTGACCACGCTGGATCTGCTCGACCGCGGCGGATACGACCGCGACCGGCTCGAGCGCTGGCGCCGCAGCATGCGGGTCGGCCCCGGTATCGGCATGGTCCTGCGGCTCGGCACCGACTCGCTGCCCCGCTACCGCGGCTGCGACGAGCCCGAACTGACGACCGCCGGCCTGCAACTGCTCGTCGACGACCGCGCCCACCTGCGCGCCGCGCACGGTGCGGCGATGGCGGGAGACCTGCCCCCGCGACCGGCCGTCCTCGCGATGAGCTTCTCCGCCCTCGACCCAACGATCGCACCCGAGGGCAAGCACCAGATCACCCTGTGGTCCCAGTGGCATCCGTACGCGCTGCGCGACGGGCGTCGCTGGGAGGACATCGCCGGCGCCGAGACCGACCGCATCCTCGCCGAGATGGAGACGCGCTCTCCCGGATTCACCGCAAGCGTGGAGCACTGCCACGTGCAGACCCCCGCGGACATCGAGAGCGAACTCGGCCTGCTCGGCGGGAACGTCATGCACGTGGAGATGTCGCTGGACCAGATGTTCCTGTGGCGCCCGCTGCCGGAACTGTCCGGCTATCGGGTGCCCGACGCGCCCGGCCTCTATCTCACCGGCGCCTCGACCCATCCCGGCGGTGGAGTCTCCGGTGCGAGCGGCCGCAACGCCGCCCGGGTCGCCCTCGCCGACGCCAAGGGAACTCTCGTGGACCGCGTGAAGGGCTGGGTGTCGCGGTGACCGACACCCGCGTCCCCGCACCGCCCCGACCGGCCCGCTGGAAGACGATCCTTCCGATCGTCCCGGCCGTCGCCGCGGTCCTGGCCCAGATCGCCTACCCCCTCACCGAGGGTGGCGCCCGGGACGCCGCGACCGTCGCGGTCGTCACGCTGCTCACCGCCGCATGTCTCGTCCACGCCGCGCTGAACCGCGGCCTCACCTTCGCCGTCGTCCTGATCGTCAGCTCGGCGGGCATCGGATATCTGTCCGAGGTGGTCGGCACGACGACCGGCTATCCCTACGGCTGCTACAGCTATGTCACCGATCGGCTCGGACCGGCCGCCTTCGACGTCCCGCTGGTGGTGCCGCTGGCGTGGTCGGCGGGTCTGTACCCCGTCTGGTGCGTGGCCTCCCGCCTCGTCCGCAACGGTCCCGGCCGGGTCGCGGCGGTCACCGTCGGCATGCTGGGCTGGGATCTGTATCTCGACCCCCAGATGGTGGCGGACGGGCACTGGTCGTGGTGCAACGCCGGCGGACTGCCCGGGATCGAGCACATCCCACTCACCAACTACGCGGGCTGGCTTCTCGTCGCCGCGATCATGGCGACCGTGCTCGTGCTCGTCGACTCCCGTTCGGATCGCACCGACACGTCCCGGCACGACGCCGTGCCCGTCGTACTGTTCCTGTGGACGTGGCTCGGTTCGGCGCTCGCCCACAGTGTCTTCCTCGACGCTCCCGAACTCCGCTACTCCGCGGTGTACGGACTGGTCGTCATGGGGGTACTGGGTGTTCCCCTGCTGTTCTCGCTCGTCCGGTCGTGGCGCGGAAGCACGCCCGGTCCCGGGCGGGACGAGACACGACTCGCCGCGAGCGACCCGAACAACCGACGAGGATGACCGTGCCTGGCACCATGTTCTCCGTGCAGTCGTCCATCCTGTCCGTCCGCCGTCGTGTCGTCGCGGTCGTGGGGCTCGTGCTCCTCGGCCTCCCGCTCCTCACCGGCTGCCTGCGTGTGCAGGCGACGATGGGGATCTCCTCCGATGACCGTGTGTCGGGGCAGATCGTCGCCGCGACCATCCCCGCCGACGAGAACGATCCCGGTCCCGAACTCACCCCTCCCTCGGCCCTGGCCGGCAAGGTGCGGGTGCAGGAGTACTCGCAGGACGGCTACGTCGGGAGCCAGGTCTTCTTCAACGACCTCACCTTCGGCGACGTCCAGCAGCTCGCCACGATGTCCGACCAGAGCGCCGGCATGTTCCAGCTCAACCTGCAGCGCTCGGGCGACCTGGTCGCCCTGAACGGACGCGTCGATCTCGAGTCCGCTCCCACCCAGGGCACCGACGTGCAGTTCACCATCGCATTCCCCGCCCGGGTGGCGACCACCAACGGCACCCGCGAGTCGGATTCGGTCGTGACCTGGAAGCTTCCGGCCGGTGAGGTGAGCACCCTCCGCGCGGAGGTGCGCTACGCCGATCCCAACACGCGCGGTTTCGCGGGCTGGGCCGGAATCATGGCCGGCGGCGCCTTCGGTGTCACGCTGATCATCGCCGGCGCGGCCTGGTTCACCCGCAATCCCACGCCGCAGTGGTCGTCGGCGAACGGGACGCGGTCCTGACCCCCCTGCCGCGCGACCTGTCCCCCGGTCTCGCGCGGCTCGTCGCCGGTGGTGCTCTCGTCGCCTCCTACGGTGCGGCCGTCGCCGTCGCGAACCGCGTCGCGCTCCCTTGTCTCGTTCCGGGACCGGTGGTCGACGAGCAGGTCACCGTCGTCGTGCCGGCCCGTGACGAAGCTCCTCGCATCGGTGCGATCGTCTCCGATCTGCGCGCACAGAGAGGCCTGCGCGCCCTGCGCGTGGTGATCCTCGACGACGACTCGTCCGACGGCACCTGCGATCTGGCCACGGCCGCGGCCGCGGACGACGAGCGCATCACCGTCGTCCGATCGACGCAGCCACCTCCCGAAGGATGGACCGGGAAGGCAGCGGCGTGTGCCGCAGCCGTCGCCCACGCCGGGCCGGCAGCCGACAGCGGCGTCGTGGTCTTCGTCGACGCGGACGTCCGGCTCACGCCCGACGCACTCTCCGCCGCCATCGCTCTGCTGCGCCGCCAGGATGCCGCGCTCGTCTCGCCGTTCCCGTACCAGCTCACCGGGTCGGCGCTCGAACGGCTCGTGCAGCCACTGCTGTTCTGGTCGTGGTTCTCGCTGCTGCCCGTCGCGGTCTCGCACCGCACCCACCGGCCGTCGATGGCGGTGGCGTGCGGGCAGTTCCTCGTCCTCGACGCGCACGCCTACGGGGCGATCGGCGGGCACGCCGCGGTCGCGGCGAGTCCCACGGAGGATCTGGATCTGGCCCGGGCACTACGTCGCGCCGGACGACGTACGACGGTCGCGGCCGCGGGCGGGCTGTCGTCGTGCCGGATGTACGACGGGCCCCGCCCGTTGATCGGCGGTTACACCCGCTGGCTGTGGTCGGCGTTCGGCTCCCCCGCCGGCGCGGCCGCGGTGGTCGCGCTGTATCTCCTCGCCTACCTCCTGCCCCCGGCAGCGGCGCTTCTCGGCGAGGGCCGGACACGACGCTGGGGTCTGGTCGGAACCGCCGCGGGCATGGCGTCACGACTCCTCGCCCGCGTCACCGAACGGGGAGGACGCACACACCCGGATGCTCCGGACCGTCCCGCCGACGACCTGCTCGAGGCCGTGGCACACCCGGCATCGGTCCTGGCCTTCGGCGCGCTCACGGCGTCGTCGATCCGGGCCCGGCGCAGCGGACGCGCGGCATGGAAGGCCCGCGTCCTGCCCTGACCCCGAACCGGGGCACGGATGTCAGGCCGGCTGCACCGCGGCGGGAGCTTCGAGTTCGTAGCCGAGGCGGTCGAGCACCTCGCCGGTCGCGCGGGCGAAGTTCAGCGTGATGAAGTGCAGGCACGGCGCGCCCTCGGAGATCAGCCGCTCGCACATCTCCGTGGCCACCTCGATGCCCACCTCGCGCACGGCGGCGCGGTTCTCCTCCGGGCCGTCGCCCGCCGCGCGCCGCAGCCGCTCCTCGAGCACGGGCGGCAGGTGCGAACCCGACAGTTCGAGGCTGCGCCGCGCCGAGCGCAGCGACGTGATCGGCATGATCTCGGGGATGATCGGCTTGAGCCCCTGCTCGGCGTCGCACGCCACGACCCGGTCGCGCAGACGCAGGTAGTGCTCGACGTCGAAGAACATCTGGGTGATCGAGTACTCGGCGCCCGCACGCAGCTTCTGCACGAGATAGCGGGTGTCGTGGTCGAGGTCCGGGGACCGGTGGTGTCCTTCCGGGAACGATGCGACGCCCACGTGGAAGTCGCCGAGATCGCGCACCAGACGTACGAGTTCGTCGGCGTATTCGAGACCCTCCGGGTGCTTCTCCCACTCGCCGAGGGGGTTGCCCGGCGGGTCGCCGCGCAGGGCGAGGATGTTGGTGATGCCGCGGTCGGCATAGGCACCGACCATCGCGCGCAGTTCGTCGATGCTGTGCCCGACGGCCGTGAGGTGCGCGACCGGCAGGAGGGTGGTCTCCTCGGCGAGACGTCCGGTGATCCGGACCGTACGGTCGCGGGTGGATCCCCCGGCGCCGTAGGTCATCGATACGAAGGCCGGACCGAGGCGTTCGAACGTCCGCACGGCACGCCACAGTCGTCCCTCGGCCTCGACATCGCGAGGTGGGGAGAACTCGACGGAGAACGGAATGCGGCCCGAACGCGCGGATCCGAGACGGTCCACGATCGACGGGGTCCGAGAAATCCCGTCGTCCTCGGTTGCCCTGACGAAGTCGCTTGTCACCGGTCCAGCATAGGTGGCGCCACCGGGCCGGTCGCTACCGGCGACGACCCGAGTGTGCGGATAGGCTGGTCGCGGCGCCTCCGGCTCTCCCCCCGCCGAGGTGCCGTCACCCATCGACCTGGAGGTTTCGTCCTGTCTACCGGCGCCGATCACTTGTCTGCCGAGCAGCTCCCCCATCGTGTGGAGGACTCCCTCCGGCAGTTCTTCACCTCACGTTCCGATCTGGTCGACTCGGTGGGCGGTGGATACCGGCAGGCCGTCGACACGCTCGAGGCGTTCGTGCTGCGCGGGGGCAAGCGGGTACGTCCGCGCTTCGCCTGGACGGGCTGGCTCGGCGCCGGCGGTGATCCGACCGGGCCGGACGCCGCGGCCGTCCTGCAGGCGTGCTCGGCGCTCGAGCTCGTGCAGGCCGCGGCCCTCGTCCACGACGACATCATCGATGCCTCAACCACGCGCCGCGGGTTCCCCACCGTGCACGTCGAGTTCACCGAGCAGCACCGCAGCGCCGGCTGGCACGGTAGGTCGGAGCAGTTCGGCGAGTCGGTCGCGATCCTGCTCGGCGACCTCGCCCTGGTGTGGGCGGACGACATGCTGCACTCGGCCGGGCTCGACCCCGCGACGGTCGCGCGCGTGGTCCCGGCCTGGGCCGCGATGCGCACCGAGGTGCTCGGCGGGCAGTACCTCGACATCGCCAACGAGGTGGCGGCGGACGAATCGGTGGAGGCCGCCACGCGGGTCAACCGGTTCAAGACCGCGGCGTACACGATCGAACGCCCGCTGCACATCGGCGCCGCTCTCGCCGGCGCCGACGACGACCTCATCGACGCCTACCGCCGCTTCGGCACCGACATCGGTCTGGCGTTCCAGCTGCGCGACGATCTGCTCGGCGTCTTCGGCGACCCCGAGATCACCGGCAAGCCCTCCGGCGACGACCTGCGCTCGGGCAAGAGGACGGTCCTGTACGCGCTGGCACTCGAGACGGCCGACGCCTCCGATCCGGCCGCGGCCGAGCTGTTGCGCACCTCGATCGGGACCGATCTGTCCGACGCGCAGGTCGAACAGCTCCGCTCGCTGCTCGTCGACCTCGGCGCGGTCGCCCGGATCGAGGACCGCATCACGGAACTGACCGACAGCGCGTTCGAGGCGCTCGAGTCGTCCGGCGCCACCGAGGAGGGCAAGGTCCTCCTGCGCGAGTCGGCGGTCGCCGCGACCCGACGGGTGGCGTGAGGACGGTGCGGACGGTTCCCGGCGCCGACCGGGTCGTCGTGGTCGGTGCCGGCCTCGCCGGTCTGTCCGCGGCGCTGCACCTGCGTGGCGCCGGTAGGGACGTGACGGTCCTCGAACGCGCCGACGACGTCGGGGGCCGGGTCGGCAGTTATCACGGCCCCGGTTACGAGATCGACAACGGTGCCACCGTGCTCACGATGCCCGAGCTGATCGACGACGCCCTCGCCGCGGTGGGCGCCGATCGGGACTCGGTCCGGCCGGCGCTACGCACCCGACAATTGTCCCCCGCCTATCACGCGCGGTTCGCCGACGGCACCTCGCTCGACGTGCACTCCGACCCCGAGGCCATGGTCGCCGAGATCTCGCGGGTGTGCGGTCCCGAGGAGGCACGCCGCTATCTGCGGCTGCGGGCGTGGCTCGCCGACATCTTCGACGCCGAGTTCGACCGCTTCATGGACGCGAACTTCGACTCGCCGCTCGACCTGGTCTCGTCTCCGGCGGCACTGCGCGACCTTGCGCGTCTGCTCCGGCTGGGCGGGTTCGGCAGGCTCGGCGCACAGGTGAACCGCAGGATCACCGACCCACGCCTGCGCCGCGTCTTCACCTTCCAGGCGCTGTACGCGGGGGTCGCTCCGGCACGGGCCCTCGCCGTCTACGGGGCCATCGCCCACATGGACACCTCGCTGGGCGTGTACGCGGTGGACGGCGGTATGCGATCGGTCGCCCGCGCGATGGCCGCGGCGTTCGTCGATGCCGGCGGACGGCTCGAACTCGGCCGGGAGGTGACCTCGCTCGATCTCTCCGGTGGCCGGGTCGACGGTGTCCGCACCCGCGACGGAGAACGCTTCCCGTGCGACGCGGCCGTCCTGACCCCCGACACCCCGGTGGTCGACGGGTTGCTGCCGCACCGTCGGCGCCGCCGCACACTGGCCGCGCCGTCGGCCGTGGTGCTGCACGGGTCGATCCCCACCGGGGTGACCCACGGCTGGGCGGCGCAACACCACCACGTGATCGACTTCGGCGGTGAATGGGACCGCACCTTCGCGGAGATCACCCGCAGCCGCGGACGTGGCCGGCCGATGTCGGATCCCTCGCTGCTCATCACACGACCGGCTCTGTCCGATCCCGGTCTGCGCTTCACCCGTGAGGGGGCCGAGCACGAACCGTTGTCGGTGCTGGCGCCGTGCCCGAACCTCGACAGCGCTCCGCTCGCCTGGGCCGAGCTCGCGGTGCCCTACCGCAACGAGCTGCTCGACGTCCTCGACCGCCGCGGATACGGCGGTATCATGGACGGTTTCCGCGTCGACCACATCGACACACCCGCAACCTGGCACGCTCGTGGCATGCAGGCGGGCAGCCCGTTCTCGAGCGCTCACGTCTTCCGGCAGACGGGACCGTTCCGGCGCCGTAACCTCGATCCGGCCGTTCCCGGCGTGGTGCTCGCCGGGTCGGCGACGGTGCCGGGCGTCGGCGTCCCCACCGTGCTGTTGTCCGGAAGGCTCGCCGCCGAACGGCTCGATGTTCCGCGAAGCCGGTGACACCGGGCGCAACACGCTCCGCGTCTCCACTAAACTGTCCTCGTTCGCCAGCTACCTGCGCGCCGCGCATCCACACGTCCACGGGGGAGGAACCGTAACGATGTCGTCCCCTGCCTCGCCCGACGCCGAGCCGCAGACCTCGCCCGCGCCGGAGGGGACGGTCGCGCCGACGGGTGAGCGCCCGAAGTACGCATTCCTGAGGAGTCCCGCCGGCCACGCCACGTTGCTCGGCGCGTGGGGCGCGGTGCTCATGACCTTCGGCAGTTTCGGATCGGGCAGTGTCCGCCGCGTCGATCCGCTGCTCGAGGACATCTATCTGTCGTGGCTGCGCTTCGGCCACGGTCAGCTGCTCTCGCGGATCATCCTGTGGGTCGGTGTGCTCGTCATGATCGCAGCGTGGGTGCGCGTCGGTCGGGCGACCCTCGCCGGCCACGTCACGGTGCGCGATCTGTGGACGGTGCTTCCCGCGTGGACCGCTCCCCTGCTCGTCGCGACCCCGATGTTCAGCCGCGACGCCTACTCCTACCTCGCGCAGGGTGCACTGCTGCGCGACGGCTTCGATCCGTACGAGGTGGGCCCGGTCGTCAACCCGGGCGTCCTGCTCGACAACGTCAGCAACGTATGGACGACGACCACCACGCCGTACGGGCCCGTCCACCTGCTGCTCGGTGCGGGCATCACGTCCATCACCGACGACAACGTGGTGACGGGCACCTGGCTGTGGCGCCTGACCATGCTTCCCGGCCTCGCGCTCATGGCGTGGGCCGTGCCGAAACTCGCCCGTCGCATGGGTGGGAACCCCGCGATCGCCCTGTGGCTCGCGGTCCTGAACCCGCTCGTGCTGATCCATCTCGTCGGCGGTGTGCACAACGAGCTGCTGATGGTCGGTCTCATGATCGCCGGCATCGTGCTCGTGCTCGAGGGCCGACATATCGGCGGCATCGCCCTGGTCTCGCTCGGCGCCGCGATCAAGGCCACAGCAGGATTGGCACTGCCCTTCCTGGTGTGGGTGTGGATGATCCACGAACGCGACCGTGCGCGCGCCGAAGGGCGCGAACCGGCAGCGCCCGTCCGCCTGTTCGCCAAGGCCGCCGGTCTGGGACTGGTCGTCTTCGCCGCGGTCTTCGGCGGCACCTCGCTGCTCGCCGGTGTGGGCATCGGCTGGCTCACCGCCCTGTCCGGCTCGTCGAAGATCATCAACTGGTTGTCGCTGCCGACGATGATGGCGCACGCCGTCACGTGGGTCACCCCGTGGCGACTCGGATCGGTCCTCGACATCACGCGCATGCTCTGCGCGATCGCGCTGGTGGTGATCCTGGTGTGGGCGTGGTGGCGCTTCCGCCGCACCGAGCGCGACGCGGTCTTCGGGATCGTCGTGGCACTGACCGCGGTGACCCTGCTGTCGCCCGCCGCGCTGCCCTGGTACTACTCCTGGCCGCTCGCCGTCGCCGCCGCCTTCGCGATGTCGCCCAGGGTGCTCATGGTGCTCGTCGGGTTGTCGACCTGGTTGATGTTGATCTTCAACCCCGACGGGTCGATCGGGATGTACAACATCGCGCACGTCGCACTCGCGGTGTTCGCCTCGATCGTCGCGGCCCGTTCGCTCGTCACCCGTGATCCGCTGCGCCTGCGGTTGCGGCCACGAGCGGCATCGCCCGCCGGCGCTGCCCGGGACGACCGTGCCTGACCGCCCCGCGGGGATCGCGGCCGACGATCTCACCCGGGCCTACGCCTACTGCGCCGAACTCACCGCCGAACACGGACGCACCTACAACCTCGCGACCCGGTTGCTGCCGGCCCCGCGCCGACACGCCGTGCACGCGCTCTACGGGTTCGCCAGACATGTCGACGACATCGTCGACGTCACCGCCGTGGACGACCCGGAGGCCGCGATCCGCGGGGTCGACGACGCGCACGCCCGCCTGCACGCCGCGCTCGCGGGTGATCCCGGCCCGCTCGACGAGACCGGTCTGGTGGTCCGTGCGCTCGCCGACACGATCCGGCAGTACCGCATCCCGACCGGGTACTTCGACGCCTTCATCCGTTCCATGCGCATGGACGTGCCGCGCACGCCCGAGTTCCGGCCCCACTACCGGACCATCGAGGAACTGCGCGAGTACATGCACGGCTCCGCGGCAGTGATCGGTCTCGAACTGCTGCCCATCCTCGACGTCGCCGATCCTGCCGCCCCACCGGCCGCGGCCGCGCTCGGTGAGGCATTCCAGCTCACCAACTTCATCCGCGACGTCGGCGAAGACCTCGAGCGCGGACGCGTCTACATCCCGCTCGACCTGTGGTCGGCGTTCGGGGTCGACATCGACCTGCTGCAGGAATGCCGGCGCACCGGCGCCGTGGATCCGAGGGTCCGGCGGGCGCTCGCCCACGCGGTCGCACTGACCCGCGCCGAATATCGCAAGGCCGAACCCGGACTGGCGGTACTCCCCGACCGGATCCGGCCCGGTATCCGCGCGGCCTTCACGCTCTACGGGCGGATCCTCGACGAGGTCGAACGCAGTGGGTTCCGAGTGCTCGACCGGCGCGCGACGGTACCGCGCCGCACCCGCGCCGCGGTGATGCTCACCGAGTACGTCACCGGTTCACTGCTCCGGCAGCGCTGAGTTGCCCGCCGCGGATCAGGCCGAGTTGCCCGCCGCGGATCAGAAGGCGAGTGCCTGTGCCCGCCGCATGACCTCGCGCGCGGACTGCGTGTGCATCGCGGCGACGGGGCTTCCACCGGGAAGAGAATCGTCCTCGGCGAAGAGCCACTGCAGGATCTCGTCGTCCTCGTAACCGCCGTCGTGCAGCACCGCGATCAGGCCGGGAAGACCCTTGAGAACGTTCCCCTCGTCGTCGAGGAAGGCCTCGGGCAGGACCGGCACGCGGTCGCGCTTGAACGCCAGCAACTGCCGGTCGCGCACCATCTGGTGCACGCGGGAGGTGGCGACGCCGAGGCTCTTGGCCACATCGACGAGCTGCACCACGGGCACGGAGCGGTCGAGAACGTCGTCGCAGTAAGGGATTGCACTCACCCCACCACGTTATCGTTGCGGCCTCGCGGGCAGCTACGCGGCTACCGTCCACGGGAGCTGGCTACGATCGACGGGGACGAAATCGCTCCGCACACGCAGAGCCGGACCTTCGTCACGTCGATACCTCGAAGGCCCGGGTACCGGCGTCCCACCATCACGCACGAGACACGGGGGTACACCGGGTGACCGCTGGCAGCGACCGACTGGTCGGCGTCGTGCTCGACCGGCGTTATCGCATCGAATCGCAGATCGCACGCGGCGGCATGTCGACCGTCTATCGCGGCACCGACATGCGTCTCGACCGTCCCGTCGCCGTGAAGATCATGGATCCGCAGTTCGCGGCCGATCCCCAGTTCCTGGCACGGTTCGAGTTCGAGGCCAGGTCCGTCGCACGATTGACGCATCCCGGGCTCGTCGCGGTCTACGACCAGGGCCAGGACGGCGACCATGTCTTCCTCGTGATGGAGCTCGTCGAGGGCGGCACCCTGCGTGAGCTGCTGCGCGAGCGCGGGCCGATGCCGCCGCACGCCGCCGCTGCCGTGGCCGCTCCGGTCCTCGGAGCCCTGGCCGTCGCCCACCGGGCGGGTCTCGTGCATCGCGACATCAAGCCCGAGAACATCCTCATCTCCGGCAACGGCGAGGTGAAGATCGCCGACTTCGGGCTCGTCCGCGCCGTCGCCGCCGCGACCACCACCTCGCGCAGCGTGATCCTCGGCACCGCGGCGTACCTGTCCCCGGAGCAGGTCACCGTCGGCAGCGCCGACGCGCGCAGCGACGTCTACTCGGCCGGTGTGCTCGTATACGAGATGCTCACCGGCCGCACCCCCTTCATCGGCGACACGTCCCTGTCGGTCGCGTACCAGCGCGTGGAGAAGGACGTGCCGGATCCGAGTTCGGTCATAGACGGGGTTCCGCCGGAACTGGACGCCTTCGTCCGTCGGGCCACCGAACGCGAACCGTCGGAACGCTACGCCGACGCGCAGGTGATGGCCGACGCGCTCGGCGAGATCTGCGACACGCTCGATCTCCCCCGCTACCGGGTTCCGGCTCCCAGACGATCCGCCGTGCGGACGCCGCCCGTGGTGGACCCCGACGCCGCGGCACCGACCCGCACCGTCGACGGTGCCGCTGCCGGACATGCCGATCCCGCTCCGGCGACGACGGTGCTCCCCGGCTCGGCCGCCGCGAACTCGCACGCCCCGACGACCGTGCAGACCGCCGTTCCGGCCACGCCCGGCCCGGATGCTCCGGCCACGCCCCCGCACCCGACCCGGGTCGCGACCCGCACCCATCCGCGTCCCGACACCGAACCCGTGGCGCCCCGGCCCGACTACGCTGCCGACCGTCGCCGTCAGCGCCGGTCCGCCGCCGGTTGGATCGCCGCGATCATCGTGCTCGCGTTGTTCATGGGAATCGCCGGGTGGTGGCTCGGCGCCGGCCGCCTCACCGACGTCCCGACCGTGCAGGGTCTCGACCGGGCAGCGGCCGTGTCCGCGATCGAGACGGCCGGATTGTCCAGCGAGATCCGGGGCGAGTACTCCGACGACGTCCCCGTCGACACCGTCCTCGGCACCGACCCCAGCGCGGGTTCACGCGTGCCCGACGGCGACACGATCGCGTTGCTCGTGTCGCTCGGCAGACCCACCGTCCCGTCCATCCCCGGCGCCGGCGAGAGATCCGTCGTCGAGGACGAACTGCGCAGCCGCACCTTCGAACCGATCGAGGGCGGCACCGCGTTCAGCACCACGGTGCCCGAGGGCGGTGTGGCTGCACTCGACCCCGCCCCCGGCACCGTCCTGCCGGTGGGCGCCGAGGTCGCACTCGTGATCAGTAAGGGCTCCCCGCCGGTCACCCTGCCCGATCTCACCGGACGCCCGGTCGACGAGGCGCGACGCATCCTCGACGAAGCAGGTCTGACCGTCGGTGAGATCCGAGAGGTCTTCGACGCCGACGTCGACGAGGGACGAGTCGTCGGCACCGACCCGGAGGAGGGCGCCGACGTCAGCGCCGGCGGAACCGTCACCCTGCTCGTATCCAATGCAGTGAAGGTGCCGTCGATGTTGGGACGCTCGGTGGGCTCGGCCCGCGACGAGCTCACCCGCCTCGGTTTCGAGGTCGAGGTCCGGCAGCTCGGCGACTCCGACCGCTCGATCGTGATCGGCCAAGATCCGGGGGCAGGCCGGAGAACAGAACAGGGCAGCACGGTCACGCTGACCGCACTGCCCTGATCCGACCACCCGTCCTCTACCCGGGAAGCATCCCCACTGTGATCAACCGCGGAGCATCTCCGCCACGAGGAACGCGAGTTCGATCGACTGCTGCGTGTTCAGCCGCGGATCGCACGCCGTCTCGTAACGACCGTGCAGATCGAGATCGGAGATGTCCTGGGCACCGCCGAGGCACTCGGTGACGTCCTCACCGGTGAGCTCGACGTGGATGCCGCCGGGATGCGTGCCGAGCGCGCGGTGCACCTCGAAGAAGCCCTGCACCTCGTCGACAATGCGGTCGAAGTGACGGGTCTTGTAGCCGGTGGATGCCTCGTGGGTGTTTCCGTGCATCGGGTCGCACTGCCAGATCACCTTGTGGCCGGTGGCCTCGACACGCTCGATGATGCCGGGCAGCAGGTCGCGAACCTTCGAGTGGCCCATCCGGGAGATCAGGGTCAGCCGGCCCGGCGTGTTGTGCGGGTCCAGGCGCTCGACGTACTCGACGGCCATCTCCGGGGTGGTCGACGGACCGATCTTCAGGCCGATCGGGTTCGACAGCAGCTCCGCGAACGCGATGTGCGCGCCGTCGAGCTGGCGGGTGCGATCGCCGATCCACAGGAAGTGGGCCGACAGGTCGTACAGGCGCGGCTTGTCGCCCGAGTTGTCGAGACGGAGCATCGCGCGCTCGTAGTCGAGGACGAGGGCCTCGTGGCTGGCGTAGATCGTCGCTGCGCGCAGGTTCGGGTCGACGACCCCGCAGGCGTCCATGAACCGCAGACCGCGGTCGATCTCGGAGGCGAGCGCCTCGTAGCGGGCACCGGCGGGCGACGCCGAGACGAAGGCCCGGTTCCAGTCGTGCACGCGGTGCAGGTCGGCCTCACCGGCGGCGGTGACGGCACGCACGAGGTTCATCGCGGCACTCGCGTTCGCGTAGGCACGCACGAGGCGCGACGGATCGTGCCTGCGCACCTCCGCGTCGGCGACCAGCGAGTTGACCATGTCGCCGCGGTAGGACGGCAGGCCGAGCGCGTCGGTGTCGGACGAACGCGGCTTGGCGTACTGGCCGGCGATCCGCGCGACCTTCACGACCGGCGTCGACGCACCGTAGGTCAGCACCACCGCCATCTGCAGCAACGTGCGGATGTTGCCCTTGATGTGCGGCTCGGTGTTGTCCGCGAACGTCTCGGCGCAGTCGCCGCCCTGGAGGAGGAAGGCCTCACCGCGAGCGACGGCGGCGAGCTGGGTCTGCAGCTCCTCGACCTCGCGGGGCACGGTGATGGGAGGCACGCTCTCGAGCACGGTGCGCATCGCCGCGGCCTGTTCCTCGGGCCAGCTGGGCTGCTGCAGCGCCGGCTTTGCGAGCGCCGCGTCGAGGTTGGCACGCAGCTCCTCGGGCAACGGGGGGAGTTCGGGCAAGCGGTCGATCGGCACGTCGACAGTCCAGTTCACCCGTCCAGGATATGGCGTGACGGCCGGAAGCGGCGCAGCACCCCGTTACCCGCGTCACCGCGACCGTCGAGCAGCCTCGATCGCTTCGAACT
The DNA here is from genome assembly GCF_035918275.1 of Rhodococcus sp. PD04. Classification (NCBI taxonomy): domain Bacteria; kingdom Bacillati; phylum Actinomycetota; class Actinomycetes; order Mycobacteriales; family Nocardiaceae; genus Rhodococcus; species Rhodococcus sp. PD04. Next base: position 3,158,725 of record NZ_CP142143.1, read on the forward strand.
TCGCGAGGTTGTGGCGAGCGTCGGCGAGGGCGTCGTGGTTGTCGTCCGGCGCGGGGGGCAGGGGCGGGGAGCCCGAGTCCTCCCAGTACTGCCGGAGCTCGCGGGTGAAGCGGGGCAGGACGTCCGGGAGTTCGGGCATGGTGCCCCACAGCTGGACGAGCACGACGTGGTCGTAGGCCCCGATCCAGGCCCACAGTTCGGGCCGGATTCCCGGCCGGGGCACGAGGAACTTCAGCAGGTCGTCGCGGATCCTCGATCGCGACTTCCAGGCCGGGTGCGCCGGAGGCGGGAGCTTCGGGAGGACGTTGCGGCGCACCCAGGCTCCGGCCCGGGTCGGGTCGAACTCGGTCGACACCGCGTAGAACTCGCGGCCGTCCTCGCAGGCGACACCGATCGAGACGAGTTCGATCGTGCGGCCGTCCTCGATGAACTCGCAGTCGTAGAAGTAGCGCACCGGCTCACCCGGCACGCGTGTCGGGGACGCGGTCCGCGACGGAACCGTCCTGCGGCGGGGTCGCGGCACTGCCGTTCGTCGACGCGCCCGTGTCCCCGGCCGTGCCCGACTCGTTCGCCGAGCCCTTGTTCTTGAGGGAGGCGGCGTAGATGTCGACGTACTCCTGACCCGACAACTGCATGAGCGAGTACATGACCTCGTCGGTGACGGTGCGCTCGACGAACCGGTTGCCACCCATGCCCTCGAACCGGGAGAAGTCGATGGGCTCACCGATCCGGACGGTGATCTTCGCCGGTCGCCACATCTTCGACCCGATCGGGTTCATCCGGTCGGTGCCGATCATGGCGACGGGGATCACGGGCACACCGGTCTCCAGCGCCAGTCGCGCCAGGCCGGTCTTGCCCTTGTAGAGACGTCCGTCGGGTGAGCGGGTGCCCTCGGGGTAGATGCCGAGCAGCTTGCCCTGACCGAGAACCCGCACCCCGGCGTTGAGCGCGTCCTGCGCGGCGTCGGCGCCGGTGCGATCGATGGGGACCTGCCCGACCGAGGAGAAGAACCAGCGCTGGAAGGCACCCTTGAGGCCGGTGCCGGTGAAGTACTCGCTCTTGGCGAGGAAGGTGATGCGCCGGCGCACCAGGAGGGGAAGGTAGAACGAGTCGAGGACGGCCCGGTGGTTACTGGCCAGAATCGCCGGTCCGTGCGCCGGAATGTTCTCGCCGCCTTCGAACTTCGGACGTCCTATGAGCCACAGCAGCGGTCCCAGGAGGACGTACTTGAACAGCCAGTACCACATGGCATCCTTCCCGAATCCGATCATCCCCCACACGGATCGGTGCAGCACCGCCCGCCGGTCGACTCTACGACGATGCGGCTGCCACACGCACATCGCGTCAGTGCCCGACCCCACCCTTTCGACGTCGACGTGACGATAATCTCACCTACAGCGGCGGTCGAGAGGTTTCGACGGCGGATCGGGCGAGATCGGCGGCGCCGATGAGACCGGCGGCGTCGCCGAGCTGCGCGACCCGGACGCGCGCGAGCGGGCGGTGGCCGGCGCCGGTGGTCACGGCCGCATAGTGCTCGCGCGCAGCGTCGAGGAACAGCGGCGCGGAACCGGAGACCCCTCCCCCGATGACGACGAGCTCGGGGTCGTAGACGTCGGCGACGAGCGCCAGGCCGAGCCCGAGCCGACGGGCGAAATCGTCGAAGGCGGCGAGCGCGACGGGATCGCCGTCGTGGGCGGCCCCGGCGATCCGCCGGCCGGTGAGCGATCCGGGATCCGAGGCGATCTCGCCCGCGAGAACGGACCGTCCGGGATCGGCCGCGAGCATCTCGACGGTCGTGTCCACGAGACCTGTTCCGCTGCAATATCTTTCCCAGCATCCCTGCTTACCGCACGGGCAGGGCCGCCCGTCGGGCACGACCTGCAGGTGACCGAGTTCGGGCGCCACACCGTAGGCACCGCGATAGATCCGGCCGTCGAGCAGCAGGGCGGCGCCGATGCCCGTTCCGAGCGCGACCATCACCGCGATGGTGCTGCCCGCGGCGGCGCCGAAGCGGTACTCGGCCCAGGCGGCTGCGTTGGCGTCGTGTTCGAGGACGACCGGCAGTCCGAAGCGTTCGGTGAGTATCTCGGCGAGCGGTGTGTCGCGCCAGGGCAGATGCGGCGCGAACCGCACGGTGGTGCGGTCCTCGGTGAGGAAACCCGCGACCCCCAGCCCGACCGCCGCGATGTCGTTGCGTTCGCGCAGATGCTCGACGAGACGGTGGAGCGCGTTCTCGAGGGCGACCGCGGAGGACGGCGTCTGCGTGCGCACACTGTCGACGACGTCGCCGTCACGGTCGACGGCCGCCGCCCGGATGCTCGTGCCCCCGATGTCGATCCCGACGGTGAGCCCGGGGCCCTGCGTGTTCACGTGCGGACGTCGACGGAGATCCGCTCGAAGGCCGGGCGATCCCGCGTCGGCGGATCGGGTGTCGGCTCGGGCGGGGCGCCACCGGTCGAGGGCAGGAACTGCGCGAGGAACTCCCTCAGCAGCGCGATCAACGCCGCCAGTTTCGACGCCAGCCTGCTGACCAGTTCGTGGTTCTCGCCGCGAACCAGGGCTGCGGCGGCGCAGAGCGGGCACCACGCGCATCCGCTCGGGGTGGTCGCGGCATCGGCGTCACCCGGCGCCGTCGAACCGGTCGCGGCCTCGGGATCCGTATGAGCCGGCGCATCGCCGGTCGCGACGACGAACTGCTGCACCGTGCCTTCGACGCGGTCGAGCACGGCGTCGGCGAGCAGCAACAACTCCGAGATCAGGGCTTCGTGATCGTCCCTCACAGCGGCCACACCGCCGGATCCGGTACGAACCGCACCACCAGATCGGTTCCGTCGAACTCGGCATCGGAGACGGTGCACCGGCGCAGACCCGACGCGAGTCGCACCCGGCGGCGCATGCCGTCGGCGCCGACGACGAGGTCGTCGCCCATCCGTCCGAGTGTCAGCGATGCGGGGTCGGCGAGCGGCAGGTACATGCGCATCGCGTACACCGACTCCACCCCCGTTCCCGATTCGTGCTGCACCCGGACCGGCTCGTCGGTCTCCGACGAGGGAACGGATGTGTCGCGGCGGAGCGCCGTGGCGAGCTCCTCCAGAGCTGCCAACCCTACCGGCTCCGCGGCACGGCGCTCGCACACGATCACGGGGACGTCGGCGACGACGGCCCCGATCTCGGCGACGATCGCCTCCTGCGCGGCCCGCTGGTCGGCGAGCAGCTGCGCGGCCGCACCCGAACCACCCACCGCGGGGGCGACGCCGTTGACGACGACCGCGTCGACACGGAGGCCGGACAGGGCGAGCCACGACCGCACCCGTGCGAGTTCGGCACGACCGGCGCGGTCGGGCGTCGCCACGATCACTGCGGCACTGCGTCCGCGATCGTCGAGCAGGTCGCGTACCGCGGTGATCCCCGACAACAGCCGATCGAACAGCGCGACGAAGACACCCGTGCGGGGGTCGGGACCGGTGGCCGCCGCCACCCGGCTGTGCTGGGGCCAGATCCGTTCGAGGGAGTCGGCGACCGTACGCGGCGCGGTGAGGGTACGCAGGGCGTCGCCGGAGGCCGGGGCATCGACGACGACGAGAGCCCACCGTCCGCTGTCCGCGAGGCGCGCGACCTCGGCGAGCACCAGCAGTTCCTCGACGCCGGGAAGTCCGGTCAGTTCGTCGGGCTCGGGCAGGTCGAACCGATCGGCGTGCTCGTGGGTCCCGGCGAGCGCCGCCATCGAGGCGAGAACCGCATAGCGCGTGCGGAGCAGCTGCAACGAGTCGATCTCCACCATGTGGAGGTTCTCCTCGACACTCCGGATGTCCGTCGCGCCGGCGTCCCGGTTCGTGGCCGGGGGCACGTCGAGCACGTCGCCGAGGGAGTGCGCCCGGTCGATGGACACGACGAGCACGGGCTCGCCCGCACGGGCGGTCGCGAGCGCCTCGGCCGCGGCCAGGGTCGTCTTCCCGGCGCCGCCCTTGCCGACGAACCATCGCACACGGGCCGGGGCGTGGCGGACGTTCAGCCCTCCACCTGCTTCTTGAGTTCCTTCAGCGCGGTGTCGGTGATGACCTTCTCCGCCTTGCGCTTGAACAGCCCGATCATCGGGATCGTGAGGTCCACGGTGAGCTGGTAGTCGACGACCGTGGTGCCGTCGGGCGTCTCGGTCAGCACGTACGAGCCCGACTGCGCCTTCTGAATCTCGCCGCTCTCGAGCTCCCAGCTCACGGCACGGTTGTCGGACGCCCACTTGTACCGCAGGACGTAGGTGTCCTTGACGATGCCGGCGTCGAGGACGAAGCGAACGCGTTCGGCCCGGCCGTCGGGACGATGCTCCACGACCTCCACGGTCTTCGCCGCCGACACCCACGTCGGATAGGCATCGAAATCTGCGATGACCTCCATGACACGCTCGGCCGGCGCGTCGATGGTGATCGACCTCTTCGTCTTCTCGGCCATGTGGTGACGGCTCCCTTTCTCGGTCCCTCGGGTGTGCACCGATCAGTCCCGCCCCGAGGGTCTATCACACACGTGGGAACAACGGTATCGGGACGCCGGTCGTGCGGTGGTTCCGGTATCGCGGCGGGTCGCCGACCGGTGCCGCGACCGCTCGCCGGTCAGTGGCGCGGCGGCTCACCGGCCGGACGACCGGCCTCGAGACGCTGCTTGACCTCGAAGGTCATCACCTTCCCCTGGACCCGGCGTGTGCGGTTCATTTCCGCGAGGTCGAGACCCGCGACGCGCTCGGGCGCGACACCCGCCGGTTCGCAGTGCAGGAAGTAGTGGATCACCGCGCCGTCGAGGACCGGCTCGATCCACGCCTCCATCGTCCCTTCGAGCGGACCCGACACGGTCCACCGGATGCCCTTCTCGCCTCGGTCCTCCCGCACGGTCAGTACGAGATCGGGCCACCATGCACGCCACCGATCGAGGGCCGCGACCTCCTCGGCGATGCGCTCCGGGGGCGCCGCTACGAAGGTCTGGTCCGCCACCTGAATGCTGCTCACGCAGGACAGCTTCACATATCGCTCCGGCGGCCCGTCCGGTCACCCCGCCGACGGCGCCACGGTCTCGTTCGGGGGCGCCGAGGCATCGAGATAACCACGCAATCTGGCGCCCAGGACGTCCCATCTCCAATCGGTGGAGACCCATTCGCGCCCGGCCGCACCCATCGCGGCGGCCCGATCGGGATCGGCCAGGACACCGGACACCGCGGTCGCCACGGCCGTGACGGAGGTACCGTCGACGACGTAACCGGTGCGCCCGTCGCGCACCGTCTCCGGGGCCCCGCCCGACCGGCCCGCCACGACGGGCACCCCGGTCGCGGACGCCTCGAGGTACACGATGCCCAGGCCCTCGACGTCGAGACCGCCGCCGCGGGTCCGGCACGGCATCGCGAACACGTCGGCAACGGTGTGGTGCGCGGCGAGCTCGGCCGACGGCACGGTGCCGGTGAACACGACGTGCTCCTCGACCTCCGTGCGGCGGGCGAGCTCCCGCAGGCGCGACTCGTACGGTCCGCCGCCCACGATCACGAGGACGGCACCGTCGATCCGCTTCCGGATCGCGGGCAGCGCGCGGATGAGCACGTCCTGCCCCTTGCGCGGCACCAGGCGCGACAGGCACAGCACGGTGGGACGGTCGCCGAGGCCGTAGCGTGCCCGCAGTTCGGCGCGCGCGGCCGGATCGGGCCGGAAGACGTCGGTGTCCACCCCGGACGGCAGGTGTTCGAGACCTGCCTCGGGGCCGAAAGCTGAGGCGAACCGCCCCCTCGTGTAGCGACTGACGTAGGTGACGGTGTCGGTGTGCTCGCCGATCTGCCGCAGCGCCTGCCGGGCGGCGGGCAGCATCGACCATCCCACCTCGTGCCCGTGCGTGCTGGCGACGATGCGATGGGCGCCGGCGCGGCGCAGCACGGGCGCCAGCAGCGCGAGCGGCGCGGCCGCCCCGAACCAGACGGTGTCGCAGTCGTGTTCGGTGAGCAACCGCGTGGCCCGTCGCGCGACGTCGGGCGTCGGCAGCATCAGCGTCGTGGGATGACGGACGACCTCGAAGGGGACCCGCGCGTCGAACTTCACATGGCTGTCGCCGCGCCACCGCGGCGCGTAGACGACCAGGTCGTCGGACGGCAGCTGGTTCGCGAAGGCGTGCAGATAGGACTGGATGCCCCCGGGTCGGGGCGGGAAATCGTTCGTCACCAGCAGGGTCCGCGACATGGGACCACCGTAGAAGCAGCGCGACGGGAAGGCGTCGACGGGTCCCGGGCTCCGGGTCCGGACCGTGCCGGTCAGCGGATGTCGCGGATGCGCTCTCCGAGCCAGCGGCCCCAGCCGTCCACGAACTCGGCGGTGTCGACGCCGAGCAGGTCGCTGAGCACGTCGTCGAGCCGCTCGTCGGTGACGGGACCCGCGGCGAGGGCACGGTAGAGAGAGACGAGCGTGTCGTGTCCGAATTCGTCCGCGGTGTACGCGGCGATCGACCAGGAGCTCTCGTAGGCGAGCGCCGACCGGTCGCCGGTGAAGTCGCCGTCGGCGGGCAGCGACGTCGGGGCACCCGACGTCCGCACCTGCCGGGCCAGCGTCGGCGCGATCCGCTGCACGTCGACCGGCCCGGTGTCGAGGCCCTCTGCGGCCGTGCGGTGGCCGACGTAGTCGGCGAAGCCCTCGAGGACCCACATCGGTGAGCCGTCCACGGTGCCGGCGCGTGCGGCGACGTGCACCGTCTCGTGCGCGAGCACGATCCGGCGGGAGGTGTCGTCCAGCCGGTCGCTCGCGGCCGGGTTGAAGACGATGCGCTGCCCGGTGGCGATCCCGCGCTCGTGGTCGACATCGTCGGAGACCGCGACGGCCGCGATGTCGTCGCCGTCGTGTCGTGGCCCGACGAGGTGCGAGAACTCCTCGCGTGAGGACGTCACGACCACCAGTGCGCGTCGCGGCCAGGAATCGCCCCACAGGTCGTCGACGGCCTCGACCACCGACGGCAGGTCGCCGGCCAGGTCGTCGACGAAGGCGGCGTTGTCCGGGTGTCCGATCACGAGCGAGCGACCACCCTCGGTCTGCGCGGTCGCGAGGTGGAGACTGCCGTGGTCCCAGGGTCCTCGCCAGGTGACGGTCTGCGCCCCGGCGAGATCGGGCGCGTCGTCGGCGATCCGCCAGCCCTGCGGCCGGTGGACGAAGAGCACGGTCACCGGTCGTCGGGTGGGCACGTCGTCGATTCCGTCCACGGCGTACCGGAGGTGGACACGGTGCGCCCGTACCTCGTCGGCCGCGAACCGGGTGATCGTCTCGGGCGGCAGGGGCAGCGCGGGTTCGGAGGCGAGTTCGTAGCCGAGATCGGCGAGGGGAACGACGGAGATCGCCGCGATCCGCTCGCGTTCGGCGTCGAGGAGTTCCGGGGACGCGTCGTCGATCAGCTCCGCGAGCGATCCGTCGTCGCCGGTCCGGACGGCGTGCGCCCAGTCGTCGAGCACGACCTGCAGTTCGGCCCGTACCCGGCTGTCGGCGTCGTCGGTGTCCACCGGGTCGACGGCCAGCAGCAGTCCTGCTGTGACCAGCGCGACCACGAGTCCGGCCAGGCCGAGACGTTCCCACTTGCGGGTACCGGCGGTGAAGGGCGATCGCGCGGGCACCGCGTCAGTCTAGGTCGGTGTCCGAGGGGGTCCCGTACGCCCCTCGCCCACCGGCGGCGATCCCGCCTCTACCCGATCAGTACCTCCGGGCGCTGTGGAACGGGAAGCGATCGATCGACTGCACCTTCACCGGCACACCGAAGGTCGACGCGTGCACCATGTTGCCGTCGCCGACGTACATGCCGACGTGGGAGGCGTCGTCGTAGAAGATCACGAGGTCGCCGGGCTGCAGATTGTCGCGGGAGACGGGGATGCCGCCCTGCGCCTGGGCCTGACTCGACCGGGGCAGCGACTTGCCGACCTGGTTGTACGCCCACACCATCAGTCCCGAGCAGTCGAACTGGTCGGGGCCGGTCGCGCCCCACACGTACGGCGAGCCGATCCGCGACAGGGCGGCGCGGAGCGCGGCGCCGTTGCTGCCGGGGACGAGGTGCTGCAGGATCTTCTCGGCGTCGAGGCCCGGAGGGAAGGGAGTGCCGGCGAGTTCGGCCTTCTCCGCGTCGCTCAGCGCCTCGAAGGCGTTCAGGACCCCTTCGATCTGCTCCTCGAGTTCGGCCTGTCGCCGCTGGAGTTCGTCGCGGAGGGTCTGGGCCTGCTCGGCGGCGGCACGCGCCTCGTCGGCGGCATGCTGCGCGGCGACGGCCGCCTCGGCCGCAGCGGCGGTGGCCGCCCGGAAGCCCTCGACCTCACGCGAGGTCTGCTCGCCCAGGACGTCGAGCAGGACCATCTGGTCGAGCATCTGCTGGGGCGAGTCGCTCACCATGACGGCGAACAGCCGGTTGGTGCGCGCACCGCGGTAGTTGGCCCGCGCGAGCTTGTCGACGGTGGGCTTGAAGCGGGCGATCTCGGCGCGAGCGGCGCCGAGCGCGTCGTCGGCCTGGCCGGCACGCACCTCGGCCTCGTGCTGCGCAGCGACCTTCGCTTCGAGATCCGCCCCGGCGGCGTGCAACGCCTCGGTGGCCTGTTCGCTGCGACGCGACAGATCCGCGAGGTGCTCGAGGCGTGCTGCCGGGCTCTCCCCTGCGGGTTGCGCCGTCGCCGGCGCCAGGGTGAAACCGAGGACCATCATCACGAGGGCTACGACGAGCGCCGGACGGCCGGTCCGTCGCCTGTCCTGCACTCGTACGAGGTGCTTCGTCCTGTCGGAAACCACGTGGGCTCGCATCCTTTCCCAAAGGTCTCGATCAGGTTACGGAATTGCATAGGTTTGTGTCTACCTGCGAGTAGCCCTCCCACGCAGCGGCCGTTTGTGCAAGCAGTTCGCGCATCGGCAGGGACATGCAGACACACGAGGAGGGTGGGTCCGGTACGTACCGGACCCACCCTCCTCGGGCAGTGCGTCGGCGCTGGAGCGGGGGTGCTCAGCCCGATCGGAAGCGACGGGCGCCGACCGATCAGAAGCGACGGGCGCCGTCGACGGGCATCGAGTTCAGCGGTGCGATCTTGACCGGCTGGCTCGAGGTGGAGGCGTGCACGATGTTGCCGCCGCCGATGTAGATGCCGGTGTGGCTGCCGCCGTAGAACGACACGACGTCACCGGGCTGCAGAGCCGCGACGTCCACCGGGGCACCGGCGGAGGCCTGCTCGTAGCTGGTGCGCGGGACGCTCAGACCGGCCTGCTTGTAGGCCCACTGCACGAGACCCGAGCAGTCGAAGGAGCTCGGGCCGGCAGCGCCGTAGACGTAGGGGGCACCGATCTTCGACTGTGCGGCGTCGGCAGCGCGCTGGCCGACCGAGCTGAAGGGGGCGGTGAAGGAACCGGCCTGAGGCGCGGGGGCCGCCTCGGGGGCCGGCGGAACGATGTTGGCGATCTCCGGCGGCACGGTCACACCGGCCGGGAGGTCGAACGTTCCGACACCGGGAATGTTGATCGGCTCGGCCATCGCCGGGCCGGCCGAGACGGTGACTGCTCCGAGAGCAATGGCACCGGCGACGAGTGCGCGCCGGACGGTGCGCTTGCTGTTGTTCGAAACCACGAGGGGACGTTCTCCGTTTCTTCCGTTCACCCGCCGACCGAGTTAGCTGACGGGTTCGGGCCGGAAGATCAGCCCTACCCCTCCCCGCGAGCGGCGGAGGGGATTCACCCCGAGTACTACGTGTGGGTCCCCGGCTCACTGCTCCCACAGACGAGAGAAGCGATTAGGCGGTAACCGTGCGGCTCCGACCCGGGGGTGGGGCGGAAAACTCTCCGCTCGGTCTCGAAAAGATTACGAAACGGCATCGGTGAAGTCGACCGCCTCGCCGTGCAGCCCGACCGTTTCGGCCCGCTCCTGGGGGAATGCCGCCGCGGGGCAACGGTCCGATAACGGCGCGGTAACGGCCACTGTTCGACGCACCTCCGCCCGAAGGAGGCCCGGCGCCCGTTTCACCCGAGTCCTTTCCGGAAGAACCAGGTCAGGGCGCCCTGACTCACCGACCGTCGAGGAGGCGATGCGCCCGATTCGCCGGATTGTCGTTCTCGGAGGCCGATCGGTCTGTTTTCCGGCCTCCGCATACCCCTCATCGAGCCGAAAAGAACGCAGTGTGATCCTCGTCTCCCCCGTGCTCCGAACCCCGCTCCGAAGCCCGCTCGGCGGCGTGTCGGTGACGCTTCCTAGGCTCTGCCGCATGACCTCGCCGCAACCATCCGCCCTCGGCGTGCAACTCGGTTTCGACGAGCTCGACACTCCCCTGCGCGAGACCACCTTCGTCGTCGTCGACCTCGAGACGACGGGCGGGAAGGCAGCCGAGGACGCCATCACAGAGATCGGCGCGGTGAAGATCCGCGGGGGCGAGGTGCTCGGCGAGTTCGCGACCCTCGTCGATCCGGGGCGACCCATCCCCCCGTACATCGTGCAGCTCACCGGCATCACCACCGCGATGGTCTATGCGGCTCCCAAGATCGAGGAGGTGCTGCCCGCCTTCCTGGAATTCGCGTCCGGAGCGGTGCTCGTCGCACACAACGCCGGATTCGACGTCGGCTTCCTCAAGGCGGCCACGGCGCAGTGCGAACTCGCGTGGCCCCGCTTCCAGGTGCTGTGCACCGTCAAACTGGCCCGCCGCGTCCTCGGACGCGACGAAGCGCCGTCGGTGAAGCTGTCCGCGCTGGCCGAACTGTTCCGGGTCTCCACCGTGCCCACCCACCGCGCCCTGGACGACGCACGCGCCACCGTGGACGTCCTGCACGCCCTCATCGAACGGGTCGGCAACCAGGGCGTCCACAGCCTCACCGAGCTGCGCGACTACATGCCGGTGGTCACCGCCGAGCAGAGGGCCAAACGCGCACTCGCCGCGCATCTGCCGCGCAAACCGGGCGTCTACATGTTCCGCGGCCCGTCCGACGAAGTGCTGTACGTCGGCACGGCGGTCGACCTGCACCGGCGTGTCCGTACTTATTTCACGGGCTCCGAGACGCGACCGCGGTTGCGCGAGATGGTCGCGCTCACCACACGCATCGATCACGTCGAATGCGCCCACGGGCTCGAGGCCGGCGTCCGCGAACTCCGATTGATCGCGGCCCACACCCCTCCCTACAACCGCCGGTCGAAGTATCCGATGCGCGGTTGGTGGATCATCCTCACCGACGAGGCGTTCCCGCGCTTCGCCGTGAGCCGCACCCCCGGACCCGACTCGGTCGGCCCGTTCTCGGTGCGCGCCGACGCCGCGGATGTCGCGGCACTGCTCGCGGAGATGTGCGGTCTGCGCACGTGCACGCGCAGGATCGGCCGTACGGCCCGCCACGGCGACCGCTGCCCGCCCGTCGCCGTCGGGGGTTGCGCCGCAGCCTCCTTCGGGGTCCAGGACGCCTCCGCCTACGCGGCCCAGGTCGAGCGTGCGCGCGCGGTCGTCCGCGGGACCGCCGACGATGCCGTCGAAACGGCGCAGGAGCGCCTCGACGCCCTCGTGCGCGACCAGCTGTTCGAGAACGCCGCCCGTCTGCGCGACCGCCTCGCCGCCGCCCTCGTCGCGCTGCGGCGCACGCAACGCCTCGCGGCACTGGCGGCCGTCGACGAACTCGTCGCCGCGCGACCGCGGGCCGAGGGCGGATGGGAGTTCGCGGTCGTGCGCGCCGGTCGTCTCGCGTCCGCAGGGGTGGCGCCGCGCGGTGTGCGCCCGATGCCCGTCGTCGAGGCGATCGTCGCCGCGGCCGAGACGGTGCGGCCGTCACCCGGCCCGCTCCGGGGCGCGTCCCCGGAGGAGATCGGTCTGGTCGCACGATGGCTCGACGGCGAGGGCATCCGCATCGTCCGGGCGAGCGAGGGCTGGTGCGAACCGACGCGGGGTGCCGGCCGGTGGAGCGCGTGGGCCGAGCTCGCCCGCGACGCCCGCGCGGTCCGCAGGCTCCTCTCCGCCGACGAGCCGCACCGCTTAGGCTGATGCAATCCCCGAGGAAGGTTGAAGGAGACCCCATGATCAACGCGATCGTCCTGATCGATGCCGAGGCGAACCGTATCCCCGAGACCGCGCAAGCGGTGGCCGACCTCGACGGTGTCGACACGGTGTACTCCTGCGCGGGCGACGTCGACCTCGTGGCCGTGGTCCGGGTCCGCGACCACGAGAAGATCGCGGACGTCGTCACCCGGGGCATCAACAAGATCGACGGCGTGAGGAAGACCGTCACCCACATCGCGTTCCAGTCGTACTCGAGCGCCGACGTCGAGGCCGGTTTCTCGATCGGGAACTGACACCCCGCAGCACCACCGACGACCGACGGGCCCGCACCGATGCAGTGCGGGCCCGTCGTTCGTGTGTCCTTACTCTTCTCCGGTCACTTCTGTCCGGAACCGGCGCCCAGCCGCGTGGTGACCTCGGCCCACTGTTCCAGGACGGCCGTGGCCCGGCCGCTGTCGATCGCCTCTGCCGCCGTCTCGAGTCCGGCCGTGAGGGCGTCCTCGAGAACGCCGTCGACGCCCCGGAAGGCTGCGATCGCCCCGGCGGCGTTGAGGAGCACGGCATCGCGCACCGGCCCTGTCTCCCCCGCCAGCACCGCCCGCGCGATCGCCGCATTCTCTGTGGCGTCGCCTCCGCGGAGCGCCGCGAGCGGAACCCGTTCGATACCCAGATCGCGCGGATCGAGCGTCACGACCCGGACCTCGCCGCCGTGGACGACGTGCACGCGCGAGGTCGTGGAGGTGGTCAGTTCGTCGAGACCGTCGTCGCCGCGGACGACGAGCGCCGAATTGCCGCGCTGCGCGAGCACACCGGCGACGGTCGGGACGAGCGGTTCGAAGGCGCATCCGATCAGGCCGGCGCTCGGACGGGCCGGATTGGTGAGCGGACCGAGAACGTTGAAGACCGTGGGGATGCCGATCTGCTTGCGCGGTGCGGCCGCGAAGCGCAGGGCCGGGTGGTAGACCGGCGCGAAGCAGAATCCGATCCCGGCCTCGGCGACCGAGCGGGCCACCTCGTCGGGTCCGAGGTCGATGTGCACTCCCAGCGCTTCGAGCACGTCGGCGCCGCCGCTCTTGGACGAGGCGGCGCGGTTGCCGTGCTTGACCACGCGGATACCCGCCGCGGCGACGACCAGCGAGGCCATCGTCGAGATGTTGACGGTGTTCGCCCGGTCGCCACCGGTGCCCACGACGTCGACCACGTCACCGTCGACCGGGACCAGCCGGGCGTAGTCGAGCATCGTGTCGGCGAGTGCCCGCACCTCCTCGGGTGTCTCGCCCTTCATCTTCAGAGCGACACCGAAGGCCGCGATCTGGGCGGGGGTGGCGTTGTCGGAGAAGATTTCGCTCATCGCCCATCGCGCCTCGGCGGCGGACAGGTCCTGCCCGGCGGTGAGCACTCCCAGGACGGAGGGCCAGTTCTGCGTCACCTCGTCCGCGTCTCGCGTCGCGTTCATCGCACCTGCCCTCGCCGCATCTCGCTCCTCACCGGGCACCGGCGTGCCCTCCGACCGGTCAGCTTAGCCAGCGGAATCCTGCGGTTGCAGAGCGTCCCATCCCAGGGCCGTTCCACCGAGCCGCTGAGCGAGTGAGGCCATGCGCGACTTCTCCTGCGCACAGTGCAGTGCATCGAGGACCTGCACGCGCTGCAGGATCACCGAAACGCCATCGACGGCCGCGGGTGGGACGTTCCCGTCGCCGGTCCCGGCCACGACGTAGCCGTCCTGCCCGGCCAACTCCGCCGCCCGGTCCACCCTGTCGGCGGGCAGGGCGAGGTGGTGCCGCAGAACCGCCTCGTCCTCGGCCTGCCACGCAGGTGTCGCCTCGGCGGCACGCTCGAGCGCCGTCGAACACGCCTCCGCGTCGTCGAAGGACGAGACGACCACGACCAGGTCGGCCCGGTTCGCGTCGAGCGGTTCGCTGCGCCGGCCGACCAGCGACCGCAGCCACCCCCGAAGACCCTTTCCGGTACTCATGTCACCACGATCGCACGTGACCTCCGCGACCCTCCGAAATGTCCCGTGTGGCACCCCTCCGAGCACCCGCCACCGAGTGCCCACCTGGAGAAATACAGGTCCGGGACCTGCACGGACGCGCCGATTTCGGCCCCGATTGCCCAAGACGTACTACGACGGGTCATACTAGCCAGCGTGACGAGCGCAGTAGGGACTTCAGGATCTGCAATCACACAGCGCGTGCACTCGTTGAACCGGCCCAACCTGGTCAGCGTCGGCACCATCGTGTGGTTGTCCAGTGAGCTCATGTTTTTCGCAGGGCTCTTCGCCATGTACTTCGTGGCACGGGCACAGGCCCCGGAGGGCATGTGGCCGCCCCCGCCCACCCACTTGAACCTGTGGTTGGCGGTACCGATCACCATGGTGCTGATCGCTTCTTCCTTCACCTGCCAGCTGGGCGTCTTCGCCGCCGAGCGCGGCGACGTCTTCGGCCTGCGACGGTGGTACATCGTCACCCTCGCCATGGGCACCTTCTTCGTGCTCGGCCAGGGCTACGAGTACATCACCCTGGTGAAGGACGGCACGACCATCCCCGGCAGCGTGTACGGCTCGGTGTTCTACATGACCACCGGTTTCCACGGCCTGCACGTCATCGGCGGCCTCATCGCATTCGTGTTCCTGCTGTTCCGCACGAAGGTCAGCAAGTTCACGCCTGCGCAGGCCACTGCAGCCATCGTCGTTTCGTATTACTGGCACTTCGTCGACATCGTTTGGATCGCGCTGTTTGCCACGATTTATTTCATCCGTTAGCCAGCTGAACGCCCAGGCAGCCCCCTGACGTCCAGTCCGTCCCGACATAAAAAAAGGGATACAGATGAGTTCATCCCCACCTCTCGCCTCCGAGGGTGACATGCCCGGTCGATCCTCTGCAGCCGATGCTGCGAAGTCCCGCCGCCAGCGCAAGATGCGCCGGCGCGTCACCGGAGCGTTGGTCCTCGCGCTCGGTCTCCTCAGCGCAGGCTTCATCGCCTCCGCGCTGACACCTGCCCCGCAGGTGGCTACAGCGCAGGACGACCAGAGCGCTCTGATCCGCGAGGGTCAACAGCTCTACGAGACCTCCTGCGTGACCTGTCACGGTGTCAACCTCCAGGGTGTCCAGGACCGCGGTCCCAGCCTGATCGGTGTCGGCGAGGCCGCCGTCTACTTCCAGGTCTCCTCGGGCCGCATGCCGATGATGCGCAACGAGGCCCAGGCCCTCCGCAAGGACCCGAAGTTCGACGGTGCGCAGGTCGACGCCCTCGGCGCGTACATCCAGGCCAACGGTGGAGGCCCGACGGTCATCCGCGACGAGAACGGCGAGATCGCCCAGTCGTCGCTGCGCGGCAACGACATCGGACGCGGTTCGGAGCTCTTCCGCCAGAACTGCGCGTCGTGCCACAACTTCACCGGACGCGGCGGCGCGCTCTCGTCCGGCAAGTTCGCACCGAACCTGGATCCGGCCAACGAGCAGCAGATCTACACCGCGATGCTCACCGGCCCCCAGAACATGCCGAAGTTCTCCGATCGTCAGCTGACGGTCGAGGAGAAGCAGGACATCATCGCGTACATCAAGTCCGCCAGTGAGACGAGAGACCCGGGTGGCTACGGGCTCGGCGGCTTCGGCCCCGGTGCCGAAGGGCCGACCATGTGGGTCGTCGGCATGGTCGCCGTCGTCGGCGCTGCACTGTGGATCGGAGCAAGGTCATGAGTGGCGGCGAAACGCCGAACAAGCACACGGTCGAAGATCTCGACCGGATGAGCCGGGACGACCTCGTCACGCTCGGCACGAACCTCGACGGCGTCGACGTCGCGTTCCGCAAGGACCGCTGGCCCGTCGAAGGCACCCGTGCCGAGAAGCGGGCCGAGCGCAACGTCGCCTTCTGGTTCGCCCTCGCGGGCATCGCGGGTGTCGCGTTCATCGCGATCTACCTGTTCTGGCCGTGGGAGTACCAGGGCATCGGCGACGAGAACTACGGCTGGTACAGCCTCTACACCCCGATGCTCGGCCTGACCCTGGGTCTGGCCATCCTCGGCATCGGCGTGGGCGCGGTGCAGTTCACCAAGAAGTTCATCCCGGAGGAGGTGTCGATCCAGGATCGGCACGACGGCGGCTCGCCCGAGGTCGATCGCAAGACGATCGTCGCCGAGCTCTCCGACTCGCTCGAGACGTCCACCCTGCCGCGTCGCAAGCTGATCAAGCGCACCGCGATCTTCGGTGGTGGCGCGCTCGGCCTCGGTCTGATCATGCCGCTCGGCGGCCTGATCAAGAACCCGTGGGCCGAGGGTGACCAGTCGTCGCTGTGGGTGTCGGGCTGGACCCCGCGCTACCCCGGCGAGACCATCTACCTGCGTCGCGACACCGGCCGCCCCCAGGACATCGTCCTGGTGCGCCCGGAGGACCTCGACGCCGGCGGTATGGAGACGGTGTTCCCGTTCCGCGAGTCCGATCGCGGTGACGACCACGCTCTGCTGCAGAGCCTGCGCGGCATCCGCAACGCCGTCATGCTCATCCGCCTGCGCACCGAGGACACCGAGCGTGTCGTCAAGCGCAAGGGCCAGGAGAGCTTCAACTACGGCGACTACTTCGCGTACTCGAAGATCTGCACGCACCTCGGCTGCCCGACCTCGCTCTACGAGCAGCAGACGCACCGCATCCTGTGCCCGTGCCACCAGTCGCAGTTCGATGCGCTGGAGTACGGCAAGCCGATTTTCGGTCCCGCTGCTCGCGCACTGCCGCAGCTTCCGATTACAGTGAACGAAGAGGGCTTCCTGGTCGCCAACGGTGACTTCATCGAGGCACTCGGCCCGGCATTCTGGGAGCGTCGCCCGTGAGTACTGCAACCCCGTCCCGCGCCGCACAGATCGGCGAGAATCTCGATTCTCGCTACCACCTGTCCGCGGGCATCCGCCGCCAGATCAACAAGGTGTTCCCCACCCACTGGTCCTTCCTCCTGGGTGAGATCGCGCTCTACAGCTTCGTCATCCTGTTGATCTCGGGTGTCTTCCTCACCCTGTTCTTCGACCCGTCGATGGCGCACGTCATCTACGACGGCGTCTACACTCCGCTGCGCGGTGTGGGCATGTCCCGCGCCTACGAGACGACCCTGAACCTCTCCTTCGAGGTCCGCGGTGGTCTGTTCGTGCGACAGATCCACCACTGGGCAGCACTGATGTTCGCCGCGTCGATCGTCGTCCACCTGCTGCGCGTGTTCTTCACCGGTGCGTTCCGGCGTCCGCGTGAGGCCAACTGGGTGATCGGCTCGCTGCTGCTCATCCTGGCGATGTTCGAAGGCTTCTTCGGTTACTCGCTCCCCGACGACCTGCTCTCGGGCACCGGCCTCCGCGCCGCGTTCTCGGGCATCACGCTCTCGATCCCGATCATCGGTTCGTGGATGCACTGGGCGATCTTCGGTGGCGACTTCCCGGGTGAGCTGATCATCCCGCGCTTCTACGTGCTGCACGTGCTGCTCGTCCCGGGCATCATCCTGGCCCTGATCGCCGCGCACCTCGCGCTGGTCTGGTAC
The DNA here is from genome assembly GCF_035918275.1 of Rhodococcus sp. PD04. Taxonomy (NCBI): domain Bacteria; kingdom Bacillati; phylum Actinomycetota; class Actinomycetes; order Mycobacteriales; family Nocardiaceae; genus Rhodococcus; species Rhodococcus sp. PD04. Next base: position 3,176,228 of record NZ_CP142143.1, read on the forward strand.
CAGAAGCACACGCAGTTCCCCGGCCCCGGCCGCACGGAGCAGAACGTCGTCGGCGTTCGTATCCTCCCGGTCTTCGCCGTCAAGTCGGGTGCGTTCTTCGCGATGACCTTCGCGGTACTCGCCCTGATGTCCGGCCTGCTGCAGATCAACCCGGTCTGGAACATCGGCCCGTACAACCCGTCGCAGGTGTCCGCCGGCTCGCAGCCCGACATCTACATGATGTGGACGGACGGCATGGCCCGTATCTGGCCCGCCTGGGAGCTGTACCTGTTCGGCCGGTACACGATCCCGCAGCCGTTCTGGATCGCGCTGATCATGGGCCTGGTGTTCGTCGTGCTCACGGTCTACCCGTGGATCGAGAAGAAGTTCACGAAGGACGACGCACACCACAACCTGCTCCAGCGTCCGCGCGACGTGCCGGTCCGCACCGGTATCGGGTTCATGGCCCTGGCGTTCTACGCCGTCGCCACGATCATGTGTGTCAACGACATCATCGCGTACAAGTTCGACATCTCGATCAACGCGACGACCTGGATGGGCCGCATCGGTCTCGTCCTGCTCCCGCCGCTCGCCTACTACATCGCGTACCGGTTCTGCCTGGGTCTGCAGCGCAGCGACCGCCAGGTGCTCGAGCACGGCATCGAGACGGGCATCGTCCGTCGCCTGCCGACCGGCGAGTACATCGAGATCCACCAGCCGCTCGGCCCGGTGGACGAGCACGGCCACCCGATTCCGCTGGAGTACCAGGGCGCTGCTGTCCCGAAGCGGATGAACAAGCTCGGCACCGCCGGCAAGCCCGGCTCCGGCAGCTGGTGGAGCCCGGACCCGGCCGACGAGGCCGCCGCTCTCGAGGCCGCTCACCACGAGGCCGAGCTCGAGCTGCGGAACACGCTCCGCGAGTACCAGGAGCGCGTCCACGGCAACGGAGACGGCGCAGCACAGCTGCCCGACAAGTCGCAGCACTGATCCGCATCAGCGGCTCGTAACGGGGCCCCGGACCATCACGGTCCGGGGCCCCGTTCGTCGTTCGGGGGATCTCCCCTCCCCCACCGGATATCGTCCGGGGCGTACGTCTTGACCTTGACACTGTGACAAGCGCTCGAATGGGTCGTGAAGGAGGTGCCTTCCATGCGCACACATCACGACCTGTCCGCCCGTAACATCGAGTCCCGGTCGACCCGCCTCGTCGAGGCCCTGTCCGCCGCCGACGCCTCCGTGCGTCTGCGTGCCGCACTCGAATCGGGCACCGCAGCCGATCCCGCCGCGGTGACGGCTCTCGTCGACCGTTGCGCGGTGGAGCCGGACTTCTTCGTCCTCGACATGCTGACCTGGGCGCTGTGCCGCCTGCCGGCCGAGGTGACCGTGCCCCGCCTGCTCGCCGAGCTCGGTTCGGACGTCATGCAGGCGCGCAGCCAGGCATTGCACACGTTGTCGAAGATCGGCGATCCGATCGCGTGGCCGGAGGTCTCGGCGATGCTCCACGACGAGCACGACGAGGTGGCACGCAGCGCGTGGCGCGCGGCGGTCGCTCTCGTGCCACCGGGCTCGGAAAGCGGCCTCGCTGCCGCTCTCGGCGCCGAACTGGGCCGCGGCGACCACGACCTGCAACTGAGCCTCGGTCGCGCTCTCGCGGCGCTCGACGAGGCCGCAGTGCCGGTCCTGCACGCGGCGATGAACAGCTCCGACCCGCGCGTCCGCGCCCACGCGGAGGCCACCGAACGGATCCGCGTCGACCCCGACAGCGCGTTCGTCCTCTCCGTGGAGTCGGCGAAACACGTCGCCGCACTCGGCGCGGACTGGATCCGGGAGTGAGCCGGTGCTGATCGGTGAGGTCTCACGGCGCTCCGGTGTCAGCACCCGCATGCTGCGGCACTACGACCGCCTGGGGCTGGTAACGCCGACGGGCCGCACCTCGGGTGGTTACCGCGAGTACACCGAGGACGACCTCCGGAGGCTCTTCCACGTGGAGAGTCTCCGGAGTCTCGGCCTGTCGCTGAACGAGGTCGGACGAGCGCTGGGGGAACCGGATTTCGCTCCGGCGGAACTGGTGCAGGAGCTGATCGCGCACACGCGGGAACGGATCGCCGCCGAGACCGAGCTCCTCGCCCGTCTCGAGGGTGTCGACTCGCTCTCCCCCACCGGTTGGGACGACGTCCTGCGCCTCGTAGCGTTGCTGCGGGCGTTCGAATCCGATTCCGGGTCACGCCGCCAGCAGGCGATCCTGTCCCAGGACGCGGAGACGACGCTTCCGGTCGCCGCTTTGGTCCGGGCCGCGCTGTCGGAGGAGGACCCGTTCGTCGCGGGCGCGCTGCGCTGGTCGCTCGCCCGGGCGGATGCGATCGACGCTGCGCTGCCGGCTCTCTCGGAGGGTCTGCGCTCCGACGACGTGCCGGTTCGGCGACGGGCGATCGCGACACTCGCGGAACTCCGTGTGCCCGAATCGACGACGCTCCTGGAGGAGGCCCTCGACGATGACGATCCCAGGGCGCGCTCCACGGCGGCTCTGACGCTCGGGGCGCGAGGTGTGAACGCGGCCGTGCCCGTGCTGGTGGAGATGATCGTGGAGGGACAGTCGGACGTCGAGGCGGCCGAGGTGCTGGGTGTGCTCGCGGATCGGCCGCTGTCGTCCGCCGAGATCGTGCGGTCGCTGCGGCACGCACTGGGCGGCTCGGACGATGCCGGTGTCCGGCTGCGTCTCACGCAGGCACTCGCGGAGATCCCCGGATCGGCCGCCCACGACGCTCTCGAGGCTCTGACCGACGACCCGGATCGCACGGTCGCAGCGACCGCGAGGGTTGTCCTCACCTCCCGCAAGGCTCCGTGACGAACGACGCCGGAAACGACACGGGCGCCGCACCCGAAGGTGCGGCGCCCGTGTGCGTCGAGAGTGTCGGCTCAGTGCTTCTCGGGTCCGATGTGGTACTCGAACACCAGGCCGGCTGCGGCGGCGATGATGAGTGCGACCGCGAGGACGATCATCCAGGGCTGGTAGAAGGCCAGCGCGATGGCGGCGAAAGCGGCCGCACCGGCGAGCAGGATCGGCCAGTAGCTACCCGCACTGAAGAAACCGAGGTCGCCCGCACCGTCGCTGATCTCGGCGTCCTCGTAGTCCTCGGGACGGGTGTCGAGACGACGCGCGACGAAGCGGAAGTACGTTCCGACGATCAGGGTCAGACCGGCGGAGAGGACGATGGCCGTGAGGCCGGCCCATTCGATGCCCTTGTCCGAGAGCCCGGTGAACACGCCGTACACGATGGCGACGAGCACGAAGAACACCGTCACGACCTCGAAGAGCTTGGCTTCGATCTTCATATCAGCACTTGTCCTTGTCGGAGGGGGTGGCCGTCACTCGCCTGCGGCGACGGTCGCCGACCGGTCCGTGCGGTCGGTCTTGAACGGAGTCGTCGAGGTCGCGATCGGGCTCTGGCCGATGGCTTCGAGCGCACGAGCGTTCGACAGGCCTTCGCCGCCGTCCTCGACCGGCTTGCGGAGCTCGATGTACTGGGCGAAGTCCTCCGGGCTGACCGCGCGGACCTCGAAGTTCATCATCGCGTGGTAGGTGCCGCACATCTCGGCGCAGCGGCCGACGAACGCGCCCTCACGCTCGATCTCGGAGATCTGGAAGACCGGATCGGAGTTGTTCTCACGCGGGTTCGGGTTCACGTCGCGCTTGAACAGGAACTCCGGCACCCAGAAAGCGTGGATCACATCGGACGACGCGAGGTGGAACTCGATGCGCTTGCCGGTGGGAAGCACGAGCACCGGAATCTCTTCGCTGGTGCCGATCGTCTCGATCTTGTCGTAGTGGAGGTAGGACAGGTCCTCCGCCGGCTTGCCGTGGATGGGGCCCGGAGCCTCGTGCTCGCCGCCCTCTCCACCACCGTGCTCACCCTCGGTGCCCGGCTCGTACGGCTGCAGTGCGACCGCGTCCTGGGCGACCTCGTCGGTGCCCTCGTACCGCGCGGTGCCGTCCTGCAGATCGATGGTCCGGTAACCGAACTTCCAGTTCCACTGGAACGCCGTCACGTCGACGACGACGTTCGGGTTGTCCTCCTTGTCCAGGACGTAGTTCTGGACCACGACCGTGAAGTAGAAGAGGACACACACGGCGACGAACGGCGCCGCGGTGTAAGCCAGCTCGAGCGGCACGTTGTACGCCGTCTGACGCGGGAACTCCGGATCGTCCTTCCGACGCCGGTAGGCGATGATCACCCAGAAGGTGAGTCCCCACACGAGAATTCCCATGACGAGGGCGGCGACAACCGACCACGTCCACAGTTCACGCATACGCTCGGCCTGAGGAGTGATGCCCTCCGGCCAGCCGAAACGAAGGATTTCTTCGCTCGAGCACCCGGTCAGCACCAAGGCTGCAATGCCGAGTGATGCTGCGAGCCCGAACCGCCGAAGGATCCGACCTTGCGCCACGTTCACGCCTTCCTGATCGCCGCAATTCCACTAGGGCACACCCGGAGGGCCGGCCCAATTACTACGCAGCGTAGACCAAACCCGGGCGCTATCCATCGCCGGGGCACGAAGAAAGTGTCGGACTGGGCGTTTCGACCGGAAGACCCGGCTCGTGACGTCGGTTTTCTCCTGACGGGCGAGTGATCGTCGGTGGCGTCCGGGCGCGGCTGCCCGGTGTCGACCGTCTGCGGCATACTTCGGTAGAACCAACGCCGGACCCCGAGTGGTAGTTCCCGGTGTCATGCGCGGTGCGGTGTCCCGCGCTGGGCACCCACCGGGGTTCTTCGCGACACCCCCGACCGGAATGAGGTAACCCACGCGTGTGCGGATTGCTCGGGTTTCTGACCACTGACGGCACCAGCGACGACGCCGTCGCGAAGGTGGGCTCCGCGATGCACTGCCTGCGCCATCGCGGCCCCGACGAGCACGGCACCTGGCACGACGCCGACCTCGTCTTCGGATTCAACCGGTTGTCGATCATCGACATCGCGCACTCGCACCAGCCGCTGCGCTGGGGCCCGCCGGAGCAGCCCGACCGCTACGCGCTGACCTTCAACGGTGAGATCTACAACTATCTCGAACTGCGCAAGGAGCTCACCGAGACCTTCGGTGCCTCCTTCGCGACCGAGGGCGACAGCGAAGCGATCGTCGCGGCCTACCACCACTGGGGAGTGCGCGCGGTCCAGCGCCTGCGGGGCATGTTCGCCTTCGCGATCTGGGACACGCACACCCGCGAGCTGTTCGTCGCGCGCGACCCGTTCGGCATCAAGCCGCTGTTCCTCGCGACCGGCACCGGCGGTACGGCTTTCGGCAGCGAGAAGAAGAGCCTGCTCGAGCTCGCCGACGTGATCGGCATCGACACCGAGCTCGATCCTCGTGCGATCGAGCACTACACGGTGCTGCAGTACGTTCCCGAGCCCGAGACGCTGCACCGGCGGATCCGCCGCCTCGAGTCGGGCTGCTACGCGCGTATCACGCCCGGCGCCGAGCCCGAGATCACCCGCTACTTCCACCCCACCTTCCCGGTCCGGCCGTTCGCGGCGGGACGCGAACAGGACCGCTACCGCGAGATCGCCGAGGCCCTCGAGGACTCGGTGGCCAAGCACATGCGCGCCGACGTGACCGTCGGGTCGTTCCTCTCGGGTGGCATCGACTCCACGGCCATCGCCGCGCTGGCGATGCGCCACAACCCGAAGCTCATCACCTTCACCGCGGGTTTCGAGCGGGAGGGCTACTCCGAGGTCGACGTCGCCGCGGAGTCGGCGGCCGCGATCGGTGCCCGGCACGTGGTGCGGGTGGTCTCCCCCAGCGAGTTCGCCGCGGCGATCCCGGAAATCATCTGGTACCTCGACGACCCGGTGGCCGACCCGGCGCTCGTGCCGCTGTGGTTCATCGCCCGGGAGGCCCGCAAGCACGTCAAGGTCGTGCTGTCCGGTGAGGGCGCCGACGAGCTGTTCGGCGGGTACACGATCTACCGCGAGCCGCTGTCGCTGCGTCCGTTCGAGTTCCTGCCGCCGGCGCTGCGCCGGGCCGCCGGGAAGCTGTCGGAGCGCATCCCCGAGGGCACCCGAGGCAAGAGCCTGCTGCACCGTGGCTCGATGACGCTCGAGGAGCGCTACTACGGCAACGCCCGCAGCTTCAACGACGCGCAGCTGCGCTCGGTGCTGCGCGACTTCCGTCCGGAATGGACGCACCAGGACGTCACCGCCCCGATCTACGCGCAGTCTGCCGGCTGGGATCCGGTGGCACGGATGCAGCATCTCGACCTGTTCACGTGGCTGCGCGGCGACATCCTCGTCAAGGCCGACAAGATGACGATGGCCAATTCGCTCGAGCTGCGCGTGCCGTTCCTGGACTCCGAGGTCTTCCGGGTGGCGTCGCAGGTTCCGCTGGACCAGAAGATCACGAAACAGACGACGAAGTATGCGCTGCGGCAGGCACTGGAGGGCATCGTCCCGCCGCACGTGCTGCACCGCGCGAAGCTGGGCTTCCCGGTGCCGCTGCGGCACTGGCTGGCCGGCACGGAGCTGTTCGACTGGGCGCACGAGGTGATCGCCGAGTCGCAGACCGATCACCTGCTCGACAAGGCCGCGGTGGCGAGGATGCTCGACGAGCACCGGACCGGCCCGATCGATCACAGCCGTCGTCTGTGGACGGTGCTGTGCTTCATGGTCTGGCACGGCATCTTCGTGGAGAAGCGCATCGTGCCGCAGATCCAGGAGCCGGCCTACCCGGTCGAGATCTGACGGTCACGACGAGACACGGCCGCGAGCTCCCCTTCCGGGGTGCTCGCGGCCGTTCGTCGTTCCGGGGGCGGGATCAGGCGCCGAGAACCGCGCCGATCTCGTCGGCGGCGCCGGTGCCGTAGGCGTCGGCGAGACGCTTGAGGGCGTCGGTGCGGTCGAAGCTCCACTCCTGCGTGCCGGTGGTCTCGAGGACGTGCACCGCGACCAGCGAGCCCAGCTGCGCGGCCCGTTCGATGTTCAGACCGGAGCGGTGGCCGAGCAGGAAGCCTGCGCGGAAGGCATCGCCCACACCGGTGGGGTCGACCTTGGCGCGTTCGGGCACCACACCGACCTGCACCCGGTTGCCGTCGCGGTCGACGATCTTCGCGCCGTCGCCGCCGAGGGTGGTGATGCGCATGCCGACCTTCGCCTGCACCTCGTCCTCGGTGAGACCGGTCTTCTGCAGCAGCAGGCCCCACTCGTACTCGTTGGTGAACAGGTACTCGGCACCGTCGATGAGCTGCTCGGTCTGCTGCCCGTCCAGGCGAGCGAGCTGCTGGGACGGATCGGCGACGAACGGGACGCCGAGCCGGCGGCACTCCTCGGTGTGCCGGATCATCGCGTCGGGGTCGTTGGCGCCGACGAGCACGAGGTCGACGCCGTGCTTGCTCACCACGTCGGCGATCGAGATCTCGCGGGCCTCGGACATCGCACCGGGGTAGAACGACGCGATCTGCGCCATGTCCAGGTCGGTGGTGCACACGAAGCGGGCGGTGTGGGCGGTCTGCGAGATCCGCACCGACGAGCAGTCCACCCCGTGGTCCTCGAGCCAGGTGCGGTACTCGGTGAAGTCGGCACCGACGGAGCCGACGAGCACCGGCGTTCCGCCCAGGACACCCATCGCGAAGGCGATGTTGCCGCCCACTCCACCGCGCCGGACGACGAGGTCGTCGACGAGGAAGCTCAGGGAGATGTGCGCGAGCTGGTCGGCGAGCAGCTGCTCGGCGAACCGGCCCGGGAAGCGCATGAGGTGGTCGGTGGCGATGGAGCCGGTCACGGCGATGGTCACGTGGCTGAGCCTTTCCGCGGATGTGGATGGTGTGGCTGCTCACACGGAGAGCCGTAGCGGTCCCACGGTACTACCGCGGAAACGACGGAACCCCGGCGCCGTGAAGCGCCGGGGTTCCGAGGTGCGTTCTCGGTTCAGTTGAACGAGTCGCCGCAGGCACACGATCCCGTGGCATTCGGGTTGTCGATGGTGAAGCCCTGCTTCTCGATGGTGTCGACGAAGTCGATCGACGCACCCTCGACGTACGGCGCGCTCATCCGGTCGACGGCGAGCGTCACACCGGCGAATTCCTTCGTGAGGTCTCCGTCCAGCGTGCGATCGTCGAAGAACAGCTGGTACCGCAGACCGGCACAGCCTCCGGGCTGCACGGCGATACGCAGTGCGAGGTCGTCGCGGCCCTCCTGATCGAGCAGTGCCTTCGCCTTCGCAGCGGCGGCCTCGGTCAGGATGACGCCGTGAGTATCGGTCTCTTGCTGCACAGTCATGGGCGCTCCCTGTCGTTCGTGTCGAAACCCGATGGTTCAACGGTACCGCGCCGGAATCTATTCCTCGTGGACGAGTTGCGCCGAGCGTGGTATGGCATGCGGAATTTCCCGCTTCTCTCCACTATCCCATAGCCTGGTGGTGTGAAGTTGCTACGCCGCGGTGGTTCCGACGACTCCGCCGATCACCAGGTTCCTGCGACCGAGGACTCCCCGGCCGCGACTCCCGACGATTCCGCGTCCGCGAAAGCGACGACCGGTAAGGGGCGTCCGACGCCCAAACGGCGCGACGCCGAGAACCGTCGTCGCGGTCCCGTCGCCCCCGCTCCCCTGACTACGAAGGAAGCACGCGAGCGCCGCAAGGCCGCCCGCAAGTCGCAGAGCAAGGAGGAGCGCAAGGCGGCCGCCGCGCAGCGGCGCGCCGACGCGTCCGAGCGCCGCAACCGGATGCTCGCGGGCGAGGAGAAGTACCTGCTCCCCCGCGATCGCGGCCCGGTGCGCGCCTACGTGCGCGATATCGTCGACAGCCGGCGCAATCTCGTCGGCCTGTTCATGCCGCTCGCCCTCGTTCTCATCATGTCGATGTTCCTCGGACCGGTGGTGCAGCAGTACGTCACGCTCGCGATGTTCGTGATGATGTTCCTGATGATCATCGAGGGCATCTACCTCGGACGTATGGTCAACAAGAAGGCGCGCGAGCGCTTCCCGGATTCGACGGACGGTGGCTTCGGGCTCGGCTGGTACGCCTTCGTGCGCGCCTCCCAGATCAAGAAGCTGCGTGCACCGCTCCCCCGGGTGGGCCCGGGCGACGCCGTCTGACCTCCCGGCGACCCTCAGTTGTGAGGCGCCCCGCACACGATCGGCGGTAGCCGCCGGATCTCGGCCGCGGCCTGCATGTCCTGAGACATGCGGTGCCGCGGCCGAGTCGTCTCCGCGGGGCGATCCCAGTGGAGCCGCCAGGGTGCGCGCCGGACCCAGGCCGGCGCGGGAGCGGTCCTTCGGCGGAGCAGCTCGAGTCCGACGACCAGGGTGGACAGGACCACGACCGTGATTGTGAGTTCGATCATGTCTCGATCCTCCGACCGACCCCCGTCGCCGAAAAGTGGCAGTGATGACGCATAACGTCGAATTCCTGCCAGACCGGGCGGTTGATAGCGTTCTCGCGTGAAGATCCGTCCGAGAGGTGACCTGTGACCAGCGGTTCCGATTCCCCCGCCGACGTCGAGTTCCCGCGCGTCGACCTACCCGATCTCGAAGCACGCGTCGCCGCCGAGGAACGCCAGCGGGATCTGACGAAGCCCGCCGCCTCGCTCGGCCGGCTCGAGGAACTCGGGTGCTGGGTCGCCGCCTGCCAGGGCGAGGTCCCGCCCCATCCCTTCCGCCGGCCGCGCGTCGTGGTCTTCGCAGGCGACCACGGCGTCGCGCGCAACGGGGTCTCGGCCTATCCGCCGGAGGTCACCGCGCAGATGGTCGCGAACCTGTCCGCGGGTGGCGCCGCCGTGAACGTGCTCGCCGCTGCCGCAGGAGCGGGAGTGCGGGTCGTCGACATGGCCGTCGAGAGCGACACCTCCCCCGAGGTGTCCGAGTTCAAGATCCGGCGCTCGAGCGGCAGCATCGACCGCGAGGACGCACTGACGCACGAGGAGACGATCCGCGCGATCGAGGCAGGCCGTGCGCTCGCCGACCGCGAGGTCGACGAAGGCGCGGATCTGCTCGTCGCGGGTGATATGGGGATCGGGAACACCACTCCTGCAACCGTTCTCATCGCCACCCTCACCTCCACCGAGCCCGTGGCCGCGGTCGGCCGCGGCACCGGCGTCGACGACGCGGGGTGGATGCGCAAGGTCACTGCGATCCGCGACGCCATGTGGCGGGCACGACCCCACGTACGAAATCCTGTCGCCCTGCTGCGCACCGCCGGCGGCGCCGACTTCGCGGCGATGGCTGGATTCCTCGCGCAGGCCGCGATCCGCCGGACGCCGGTGATCCTCGACGGCGTCGTCGTCACCGCCGCCGCGATGGTCGCCGAGGAACTCGCACCCGGCGCGGCACGCTGGTGGGTCTCCGGCCACCGGTCGGCCGAACCCGCCCACACCCTCGCGCTGCGTCATCTCCGGCTCGAACCGATCGTCGACCTCGGAATGCGCCTCGGGGAGGGCTCGGGTGCCGTCACGGCGCTGCCGGTGCTGCAGGGTGCGGTTGCGATCCTCGCGCAGATGGCCACCTTCTCCGAAGCGGGCGTGAGCACCCGCGACGAGAGCGCTCCGGCGATCACCGACTGATGATCCGCGCCTGGCTCGGTGGGGCCGCGCTGGCCCTGTCGTGGTTGACGGTCCTGCCCGCGCGAGGCCCGTCGGAAATCGACCGGACGGTCGCGGGTCGTGCGATCTCCGCGGCGCCGATCGCCGGTGCCGTGCTCGCTGCCGCGGCCACGGTCGTCTGCCTGGTCGGTTCCGCCGTCGGGACGCCACCGCTGGTGACGGGTCTGCTGTGTGTCGGGGTGCTGGCGGTCGGCACCCGGGGAATGCACGTCGACGGTCTGAGCGATACCGCCGACGGTCTCGGCTGCTACGGCCCGCCCGAGCGGGCGCGCGAGGTGATGCACAGCGGCGGCGCGGGCCCTTTCGGTGTCGCGGCGCTCGTCGTCGTCCTCGGTCTGCAGGCCGCCTCGTTCGGCGCGCTCGCCGACACCGACGCGTGGTGGGCGATCGCGTTCGCGGTCTTCTCGGGACGTGTGGCCGTGGTCGTCGCGTGCCGACGCGGCGTACCGGCAGCGCCCGGCAGCGGCTTCGGCTCACTCGTGGCAGGGACACAGGGCGTCGTGCCGATCGTGGTATGGACGGTGGCGGCCGTGGCACTGTCGCTCGTGTGCCTGCCCGGGCCGATCCCGTCCGGACCGTTCGTCGTCGCGGTGGTACTGGTCGCCGCGGTTCTCTTCGCCCGCCACTGCGCCGCGCGCTTCGGCGGCATGAACGGTGACGTGCTCGGCGCGGTCACCGAGGGCACGGTTGCCGCCGTCGCGGTGGCGGCGGCGAGTCTGCTCTAGATCGCACTACGTCCGGAAATGACGAGGGGTGCTGCCGAATCCGGCAGCACCCCTCGCGTCGTTCGTGGCTACGTCACTTGCGCAGCGTCGTCATCCACCCGTGGGTGTCGGCGAAGGTACCGCGCTGGATGCCCGTGAGGGTGTCGCGCAGGGCCATCGTGATCGGGCCGGGCTCACCGTCGGCGATGGTGAACTCGCCGTCCTTGTCCTTGACGCTGCCGACCGGCGTGATGACCGCGGCGGTGCCGCACGCGAACACCTCGGTGATCTCACCGCTGGCGGCCTTCTCACGCCACTCGTCGGTGCTGATGCGCCGCTCCTCGACCGCGAGACCGGAGTCCTTGGCGAGGGTGAGCAGCGAGTCGCGGGTGATGCCGGGAAGCAGCGAGCCGGACAGCTCCGGCGTGACCAGGCGCGCGTCGGCACCGGACCCGTACACGAAGTACAGGTTCATGCCGCCCATCTCCTCGACGTACTTGCGCTCGATCGCGTCGAGCCAGACCACCTGGTCGCAACCCTGCTCGGCGGCATGGGCCTGCGCGACGAGCGAGGCCGCGTAGTTGCCGGCGAACTTCGCGGCGCCGGTGCCGCCCGGGGAGGCGCGCACGTACTCGCGGGAGAGCCACACGTTGACGGGCTTCACGCCGCGCGGGAAATAGGCACCCGCCGGAGACGCGATGACGAGGAACTTGTACTCCTTCGCGGGCCGCACGCCGAGAGCCGGCTCGATCGCGAACGCGAAGGGACGCAGGTAGAGGGAATCCTCGCCACCCGCGGCGGGGACCCACTCGTTGTCGACCTCGACCAGCTCGGTGATCGCCTTCACGAACAGCTCCGGCGGCAGGTACGGCATCGCGAGCCGCTCCGCGGACCGGTTCATGCGCGCGGCATTGGCGGTCACGCGGAACGACGCGATGCTGCCGTCGGCCTGACGGTAGGCCTTGAGGCCTTCGAAGATCGCCTGCCCGTAGTGCAGGACCATTGCCGCCGGGTCGAGCGAGATCGGTGCGTACGGCTCGACTTTCGCGTCGTGCCAGCCGATTCCGTCGGTGTACGTGATCGACACCATGTGATCGGTGAAGTACTGCCCGAATCCGGGATTCGACAGAACCTCCTGGCGCCGCTCCGCAGAGCTCGGTGAAGGATGCTGGACGCGGGCGAATTCGAGGACACCTGTCATGGACGACAATGGTACAACCGCCCGCAGAACCGCTATCTGGTGTGGTCCTCGACGAACGGCGGAGCCACCACTTCGGCACGCAGCGATCGTCCGCGCACGTCCACGGTCACTTCGTCGCCGGGTTCGAGTCCGGCGGAGGTGTCGAGGAGCGCGAGAGCGATGCCGATCTTGAGAGTCGGCGAGAAGGTTCCCGAGGTGGTCCGCCCGACCTCGTCACCGTCGCGACGCACCGTCAGGTCCTGACGCAGGACGCCGCGGTCGAGCGCCCGCAGGCCCCACAGTTTCCGTGCCGGGCCCGCCTCCTTCTCGCGGAGCAGCGCGTCGCGGCCCCAGAACTGCGGCTTCTTCCAGCCCACGGCCCATCCGACCCGCGCTTCGAGCGGCGAGATGTCGACGGACAACTCGTGCCCGTGCAGCGCGTAGCCCATCTCGGTGCGCAAGGTGTCGCGGGCGCCGAGACCGGCGGCCTGACCACCCTGTGCGCGGACGGCGTCGAGCAGCGCGCGGAAGACACCTTCGGCGTCGTCCCAGCGCGGCAGCACCTCGTAGCCGCGTTCACCGGTGTAGCCGCTGCGGCACACACGCACCGCAGCACCCTCGTACTCGCCGTCGGCGAATCCCATGTAGGCGATGTCGGTGGGCAGGCCGAGCGCCTCGAGGACCTCGACGGACTTCGGGCCCTGGACGGCGAACACCGCGTGGTCGCGATGCTGGTTCGTCACAGTGACGTCGGCCGGCGCCGCCGCGGACAGCGCCTCGACGACCGCCGCGGTGTTGGCCGCGTTCGGAACGAGGAAGAGCTCGTCGTCGGAGACGTAGTAGACGATCAGGTCGTCGACGACACCGCCGGTCTCGGTGCAGCACAGCGTGTACTGCGCCTTGCCGGGGCCGATCCGGGTGAGATCGTTGCTGAGCGTGGTGTTCAGGAACTCGGCGGCACCCGGTCCGGCGACGAGCGCCTTGCCCAGGTGGCTGACGTCGAACAGTCCCACGTTCTCGCGCACGGCCGTGTGCTCGGCGACCGTCCCGGCGTAGGAGACCGGCATCTCCCAACCGCCGAACGGAGCGAAGGTCGCACCGAGTTCGACGTGCACGGTGTGGATGGGGCCCTGCTTCAGTTCCTCGTCGCTCATGGCGTACGACGCTATCCCACGGCCATCGTGTCCGACAGCGACGCCGGGCGTCGTTGTCATTAGGGTCGATGGCATCGAGGCGATTCCCCTCGCACCGAACGACGCCGTAAGAGAACGACTCGCTCGTTCCCGACCCAGCCCCAAGGAGATGCCCTGTGAGTGCACCCACTCCCGATCTTCCCGAACTCGTTCTCGCCGGTTCGGTTTCGAAACGAGCCGATGTCCTGGTGATCGGCGTGACCTCCTCCGACGCCACCCCCGAGATACTCGCCGGCGACGCACCGATCGACGAAGCGGTTCTCGGCGAACTGCTCGACGCCCTGGTCGCCGTGGGCGCGAAGGGCCGCGGCGAGGAGCTCACCCGCGTGCCGGCACCTGTCTCCCTGCCCGTGGCGAGCGTGCTCGCCGTCGGTCTCGGCGACGCCGACAAGATCGACGCCGAGCAGGTCCGCCGCTCCGCCGGTACCGCGGCACGCGCGCTGACGGGTGTGGAGACGGTCGCGACCACGCTGTCCGCCGTCGACCTCGGTGCCGCAGCAGAAGGCTTCGCGCTCGGCGCCTACACCTACACCGAGTTCCGGTCGGAGAAGTCCGCCCCCAAGGAGGACGCGCGGCCCGTCGCGCGGGTGGAGCTGCTCGTGCCGTCGACCCGCGACCGCGCGGCCAAGGCGGCCCTCACCCGCTCCGTCGCGATCGCCGAGGCCGTCGCGACGGCCCGGAACTTCGTGAACACCCCGCCGAGCCACCTGTTCCCGGCCGAGTTCGCCGAGCGCGCGAAGGCGCTCGGTGAGGCCGCCGGCCTGAAGGTCGAGATCCTCGACGAGAAGGCGCTCGAGAAGAAGGGCTTCGGCGGCATCGTCGGCGTCGGCAAGGGCTCGTCGCGTCCCCCGCGTCTCGTGCGCCTGTCCTACTCGTCGAAGAAGCGGAAGGCCCCGAAGGTCGCGCTCGTGGGCAAGGGCATCACCTTCGACACCGGCGGCATCTCCATCAAGCCCGCCGCCGGTATGGAGGCGATGACCTCCGACATGGCCGGGGCCGCCGCGGTCGTCGCGACGGTCGTACTCGCCGCGAAGCTCGGTGTCGCCGCCGACGTCACCGCGACCGTGCCGATGGCCGAGAACATGCCGTCGTCGACCGCGCAGCGTCCGGGCGACGTGCTGACCCAGTACGGCGGAACCACGGTCGAGGTCATCAACACCGACGCGGAGGGTCGCCTGATCCTCGCCGACGCGATCGTGCGCGCGTGCGAGGACGATCCCGACTACCTCATCGACACCGCGACCCTCACCGGCGCGCAGATGGTCGCCCTCGGCACCCGCACGCCGGGCGTCATGGGTCACGACGAGTTCCGCGACCGCGTGGCGGCGCTGTCCCGGGAGGTCGGTGAGAACGGCTGGGCGATGCCCTTCCCGAAGGAACTGCGCGGCGATCTCGAGTCCCGCGTCGCCGACCTCGCGAACGTCTCCCCGCACCGGTGGGGCGGCATGCTCACGGCCGGCATCTTCCTGAAGGAGTTCGTCGCCGAGGGTGTTCAGTGGGCGCACATCGACGTCGCCGGCCCGGCCTTCAACACGGGCGGACCGTTCGGTTACGTCGGCAAGGGCGGCACCGGCGTGCCCGTGCGCACGATGCTCGCCGTGATCGAGGACGTCGCCGCCAACGGATGATCTTCGGCACCGGTCCTCTCCTACGGGCCCGTCCGGGGCAAGGGAGAGGACCGGTGTGATCGGCAACAGCGGAACCCCCGGTGTGAGGTGATCCGCCCCTCCCCGAACATCACCGAAAGATAGGTGCAAGGATGGGAGGGGCCATGCCCCGCCGGTATCGGCCCGACCGAACACGTGAACCAGCAGGCACGGGGTTCCCGCCCCGCGCACAATGGTCAACGACCACACAATGGTCGGCGACCACGAGTCGGTACAACTCAACACACACGAACACAACCGTCGAGGAGTCAACAGACATGGCCTTCTCCGTCCAGATGCCAGCGCTTGGTGAGAGCGTCACCGAGGGAACTGTCACGCGATGGCTCAAGCAGGAAGGAGACACGGTCGAAGTCGACGAGCCCCTGCTCGAAGTCTCCACGGACAAGGTCGACACCGAGATCCCGTCGCCTGCAGCCGGCGTGCTGGTCAAGATCGTCGCCCAGGAGGACGACACGGTCGAGATCGGTGGCGAACTGGCCGTGATCGGTGACGCCGGTGAGGAAGCCGGTGGAGATTCCGCTCCCGCCGCCGAAGAGGCACCGGCCGAAGAGGCTCCCGCGGAGGAGCCCGCCGCCGAGTCCGCCCCCGCGCAGCCCGCATCCTCGGGTGGGAGCGGTGAGGGCACCTCGGTCACCATGCCGGCACTGGGCGAGTCGGTCACCGAAGGCACCGTCACCCGCTGGCTCAAGGCCGTCGGCGACGAGGTCGCCGTGGACGAGCCGCTCCTCGAGGTCTCCACCGACAAGGTCGACACCGAGATCCCCTCCCCGGTCGCCGGCATCCTCACCGAGATCACCGCGCAGGAGGACGAGACCGTCGAGGTCGGCGGCCAACTCGCCGTCATCGGCAGCGAGGCCCCGGCCCAGCAGTCCGCTCCCGCCGAGCAGTCCGCCCCGGCAGAGGAGTCGGCCCCGGCCACCGAGCCGTCCGAGGAGGCCGCTCCGGCTCCGTCCGAGCCTGCGAAGCCTGCATCCTCGGGTGGCAGCGGTGAGGGCACCTCGGTCACCATGCCGGCACTGGGCGAGTCGGTCACCGAAGGCACCGTCACCCGCTGGCTCAAGGCCGTCGGCGACGAGGTCGCCGTGGACGAGCCGCTCCTCGAGGTCTCCACCGACAAGGTCGACACCGAGATCCCCTCCCCGGTCGCCGGCATCCTCACCGAGATCACCGCGCAGGAGGACGAGACCGTCGAGGTCGGCGGCCAACTCGCCGTCATCGGCAGCGAGGCCCCGGCCCAGCAGTCCGCTCCCGCCGAGGAGAAGCCGGCGCCGAAGCAGGAGGCTCCCAAGCAGGAAGCTCCCAAGGAGGCTCCGAAGCCCGCCGAACAGAAGCCCGCCGCACAGCAGCAGGCCCCGAAGGTCGAGCAGGCCGCACCGGCTCCCGCACCGAAGCCGGTCGGGACCGCGGCGACCACCCCGAAGCCCGCGCCCCAGGAGGAGTCCACCCCGAGCGGTGCGACCCCGTATGTCACCCCGCTCGTGCGCAAGCTCGCCTCGCAGCACGGCGTCGACCTGTCGACGGTGAAGGGCACCGGTGTCGGTGGCCGCATCCGCAAGCAGGACGTCCTCGCAGCCGCCGAGGGCGGCAAGGCCGCCGGTGGCGAGCAGAAGCCCGCCGCTCCGGCCGGTCCGGCTCCGGGTGTCCGTCCCGAGCTCGCCAAGCTGCGCGGAACGACCCAGAAGGTCAACCGCATCCGCCAGATCACGGCGAAGAAGACCCTCGAGTCGCTGCAGACCACCGCGCAGCTCACCCAGACCTTCGAGGTCGACGTCACCAAGATCGCCCAGCTGCGTGCGCAGGCGAAGAAGACGTTCTCCGAGCGCGAGGGCGTCAACCTCACCTTCCTGCCGTTCTTCGCGAAGGCCGTCGTCGAGGCGCTGCGTGCGCACCCGAACGTCAACGCCTCCTTCGACGACAGCAAGAAGGAGATCACCTACCACGCGGCCGAGCACCTCGGCATCGCGGTGGACACCGAGCAGGGTCTGCTCTCCCCGGTCATCCACAACGCCGGCGACCTGTCGCTGGCCGAGCTCGCCCGCGCGATCGCCGATATCGCCGAGCGTGCCCGCAAGGGTGGTCTCAAGCCCGACGAGCTGGCCGGTGGCACCTTCACCATCACCAACATCGGTAGCCAGGGCGCGTTGTTCGACACCCCGATCCTCGTGCCGCCGCAGGCCGCGATGCTCGGAACCGGCGCAATCGTCAAGCGTCCGGTCGTGGTGATCGACGAGACCGGCAACGAGTCCATCGGCGTCCGCTCGATGTGCTACCTGCCGCTCACCTACGATCACCGCCTGATCGACGGTGCCGACGCGGGCCGTTTCCTCAAGACGATCAAGCATCGTCTCGAGGAGGGCGCGTTCGAGGCCGATCTGGGACTGTAGGTTTCCGGATCCGGACGACCTCCGGACGACCTCCGACGGGGGCATCACCACTGCGGTGATGCCCCCGTCGGCGTCCGCGCCACAGCGGGTGCCCTCCTCCTGCGGTGCGGCGTAGAGTTCAGGAACATGAGTGATCCCTCGTCTTCCGCCCGTTCCGATTCGGCTCCCGTCGCCGTCGCACGTCTCGGAACCATCGGTTATCTCGAGGCCTGGGAGAGGCAGCGCGAACTCGCGAACGAGCGCGCCGACGGCATCGGCGCCGACACCCTGCTCCTGCTCGAACACCCGCCCGTCTACACGGCCGGGCGCCGCACCGAGGACGGCGACCGTCCCACCGACGGCACGCCCGTCATCGACGTCGACCGCGGCGGCAAGATCACCTGGCACGGCCCCGGGCAGCTCGTCGGCTACCCCATCGTCAAGCTCGCCGAGCCGATCGACGTCGTCGGCTACGTGCGTCGCATCGAACAGGGCCTGATCCGCGTTTGTACCGACATGGGCCTGAACTGCGGCCGCGTGGAAGGACGCTCCGGTGTCTGGCTTCCCGCCGAGCTGCGTGACGGGCACTGGCTCCCCGAACGCAAGATCGCTGCGATCGGCATCCGGGTGCAACGTGGTGTCGCCATGCACGGCTTCGCACTCAACTGCAATTCGGCTCTCGACGCGTTCGACTCGATCGTCCCGTGCGGCATCCGCGACGCCGGAGTCGCGTCGCTCACCGGCGAACTCGGCCGGGAGGTCACCGTCGACGACGTCGTCCCCGCCGTCACCGAGGCCGTCATCGCCGCTCTCGACGGCCGAATCCCCGTGACCGAGTGCGACATCGAGCGGGTCACCTTCGAGCAGGCAGTGGGGGCGTCCGGAATTCCCACCACCACCCCGGAATTCACGACGCACCGGTTCTGAGGGGCGGTCACACCCGCCGGGTCCGGGCAGGACCGGCGGCGTACGATCGAGTGCGTGACTGTGGCCCCAGAAGGACGCAAGCTGCTGCGGATCGAGACCCGAAACGCGCAGACGCCGATCGAACGCAAACCCAACTGGATCAAGACCCGGGCGAAGATGGGCCCGGAGTACACCGACCTCAAGGGCCTGGTGCGACGCGAAGGTCTGCACACGGTCTGTGAGGAAGCCGGTTGTCCCAACATCTACGAGTGCTGGGAAGACCGCGAGGCGACCTTCCTCATCGGTGGCGAGCAGTGCACCCGTCGCTGCGACTTCTGTCAGATCGACACCGGTAAGCCCACCGCGCTCGACCGCGACGAGCCGCGCCGTGTCGCCGAGTCGGTCCGTTCGATGGGTCTGCGCTACTCCACGATCACCGGCGTCGCCCGCGACGATCTGCCCGACGGCGGCGCATGGCTGTACGCCGAGACGGTGAAGCAGATCCACGCGCTCAATCCGGGCACCGGCGTCGAAAACCTGATCCCCGACTTCAACGGCAAGCCCGATCTGCTGCAGGAGGTCTTCGAGTCGCGTCCCGAGGTGCTCGCGCACAATGTCGAGACCGTGCCGCGGATCTTCAAGCGCATCCGTCCGGCCTTCCGTTACGAGCGGTCGCTCGACGTGATCCGGCAGGCCCGCGATTTCGGACTGGTCACCAAGTCCAACCTCATCCTCGGTATGGGTGAGACCCCCGAAGAGGTCACCGAGGCGCTGCACGATCTGCACGACGCCGGCTGCGACATCATCACGATCACCCAGTACCTGCGGCCCTCCCCGCTCCACCACCCGGTCGAGCGCTGGGTCAAGCCGCAGGAGTTCGTCGACCACTCCGAGACGGCCCGCGAGATCGGGTTCGCCGGTGTGATGGCCGGGCCGCTGGTGCGTTCGTCGTACCGTGCCGGTCGCCTGTACGCGCAGGCGATGGCCCACCACGGCCGCGAACTGCCCGCCGACCAGGCGCATCTCGCCGAGGAGGGCACGGCGTCCCAGGAAGCCGGTGCCGTTCTGGCGCGCTTCGGCAACTGACCTCTCGCCGCTCGTCGCGGCAGGTCCTCGGGCGGCCCCGGTGGTGGTAAACGTGCCACCACCGGGGCCGTATCCTTGTGTACATGGCGAAGGGCAGTAAGAACGACAAGGAAGCGAAGGCTGCGGCGAAGGCCGCACGCAAGCAGGCGTCGAAGGAGCGTAGAACCCAGCTGTGGCAGGCGTTCCAGATCCAGCGCAAGGAGGACAAGGCACTCCTGCCGTGGATGATCGGTGCCCTCGTCGGTTCGATCGTGGTGTTCTTCGTCGTCGGCCTGATCTTCGGCATCCAGTGGTTCCTGCTGCCGGTCGGCATCCTCGTCGGCGTCCTGCTGGCCTTCATCATCTTCGGGCGCCGCGTACAGAAGAGCGTGTACGCGAAGGCCGACGGCCAGGCCGGTGCGGCCGCGTGGGCACTCGACAACCTGCAGGGCGCGTGGCGCGTGAGCCAGGCGGTCGCGGGCACCACCCAGCTCGACGCCGTGCACCGCGTCATCGGACGTCCCGGCATCATCCTCGTCGGTGAGGGCAATCCCGGTCGCGTGAAGGGCCTGCTGGCACAGGAGAAGAAGCGGGTCGCGCGTCTGGTCGGCGACACCCCGATCTACGAGTTCGTCGTCGGCAACGAGGAGGGCCAGATTCCCCTCTCCCAGCTGCAGAAGCGTCTGAACAAGCTGCCCCGCAACATCGACACCAAGCGGATGGACACCATCGAGGGTCGCCTGTCCGCACTGAGCACGAAGAAGTCCGGGCCGGCCATGCCCAAGGGTCCGCTTCCCGCCGGCGCGAAGATGCGCAGCGTGCAGCGCACCATGCGTCGCCGCTGATCGTCCGGACCACACCGAAGGCCGCCTCTCGTCCGATGGACGAAGGCGGCCTTCGGCGTGTGCGGTGAAGTTCTCGGAGGTCGACGCGAACGGACCGGTTCGAACGGACGCCTGTGCGATCAGCGCGAACGAACGACCGCGGTGCCCGTGGCGCGATCCTGGAGGCCGCGACCGTCGATGTCGGTGACGAGCGCCGGAGCGATGAAGACCAGCAGTACCTGACGCGCGAGCGCGCGCAGGACGCCGACCCGCGCGGGGGCGTCCACCCGCACGACCTGCAGTCCGGCGACGAACTGGCCGGGGGTGAACGAGAACAGGCTCACGCATCCCACGCCCACCACGAACCAGATGATGAGGGTGTACGACGACAGCAGCGGGCTCTCGAGCGGGTTGCCGCCGACGAGGCCCGCGGCGATCGCCATGGACATGAACCAGTCGACCGCGAGGGCGAGCACCCGGCGGACGGTGGGCACCATGGAGCCGGGGCCGTGTTCGGGGAGACCGAGCAGTTGCCCGGGATAGTCCTGCTCCTGCTGGAGACCTTTGGGAAGCGCCGCAGCAGGCCCGGAAAGCCAACTGCCCGTCATGCGTGCCATGGCACCAGGATAAGCTCTTGTGGGCGGACCAGCGTCGACCCATGTTGGCCGTGGTGACTTATACCACCTTTTCGACCTCACAGCAGGACGAAGGCATGTGTAACACCCGCGAAACATAGGCTTGATGGACGGGCAACACCAGATCCATAACGTCTGATCCGACGCAGGCGCCCAGCACCCATGGCGCGCACCGACTGAAGGAGCACAAGCGTGGCGTTCACCACGGCCGAAGAGGTCATCAAGTACATCGCGGAAGAGAACGTCGAGTACGTCGATATCCGCTTCACGGACCTGCCCGGCATCGAACAGCACTTCTCGATCCCGGCGAAGGCGTTCAACGAGGACGTCTTCGAGGACGGCCTGGCATTCGACGGATCCTCCGTGCGGGGCTTCCAGTCCATCCACGAGTCGGACATGCTCCTGCTCCCCGATGTGACGACCGCCCGCATCGACCCCTTCCGTGCCGCCAAGACCCTGAACGTCAGCTTCTTCGTCCACGATCCGTTCACCCGCGAGTCCTACAGCCGCGACCCCCGCAACGTCGCGCGTAAGGCCGAGGAGTACCTGGTCAGCACCGGCATCGCCGACACTGCCTTCTTCGGTGCCGAGGCCGAGTTCTACATCTTCGACTCCGTCTCCTACGACTCGAAGATGAACGGCGCGTTCTACGAGCTCGACTCGATCTCCGGCTCGTGGAACACCGGCGCCGAGTACAACGCCGACGGCACCCCGAACCGCGGCTACAAGGTCCGTCCGAAGGGTGGCTACTTCCCCGTCGCTCCGTACGACCACTACGTCGACCTGCGCGACGAGATCTCCACCAACCTGCAGCTCGCCGGCTTCGAGCTCGAGCGCGGCCACCACGAGGTGGGCACCGGCGGCCAGGCCGAGATCAACTACAAGTTCAACACGCTGCTCTCCGCGGCCGACGACCTGCAGCTGTTCAAGTACATCGTCAAGAACACGGCGTGGAAGGCCGGCAAGACCGCCACCTTCATGCCGAAGCCGCTCTTCGGCGACAACGGCTCGGGCATGCACGTGCACCAGTCGCTGTGGAAGGACGGCAAGCCGCTGTTCCACGACGAGTCCGGTTACGCGGGTCTGTCCGACCTCGCTCGCTGGTACATCGGCGGCATCCTGCACCACGCGCCGTCGCTGCTCGCCTTCACGAACCCGACGATCAACTCGTACCACCGCCTGGTGCCGGGCTACGAGGCTCCGATCAACCTCGTGTACAGCCAGCGCAACCGTTCGGCCGCCGTGCGTATCCCGATCACGGGCAACAACCCGAAGGCCAAGCGCCTCGAGTTCCGCGCTCCCGACTCCTCGGGTAACCCCTACCTGAACTTCGCAGCGCAGATGATGGCCGGCCTCGACGGCATCAAGAACAAGATCGAGCCGCTCGCGCCGGTCGACAAGGACCTCTACGAGCTCCCGCCGGAGGAGGCCAAGAACATTCCGCAGGCTCCCACCAGCCTGTCGGCCGTCATCGACAACCTCGAGCGCGACCACGAGTACCTCACCGAGGGCGGCGTCTTCACCACCGACCTCATCGAGACCTGGATCTCGCTCAAGCGCGAGCAGGAGATCGCTCCGGTCAACCTGCGTCCGCACCCCTACGAGTTCCAGCTGTACTTCGACTGCTGAGTCGAGTCCGGTAAGCACTCTTCGAGAGGCCGTTCGTCCCTTCCGGGACGGGCGGCCTCTCGCCTTGTCCGCACCCTTCCGTTCGGCATTCCCGCGCGCCGAAACGGGGCTTGCCCGTGCTGCAGCAGGGGCGAAACCCGGTTCGGCGCGCGAGAATCGTTAGTTCGTCATCGAATCCGGCGAAATCGCGACCGATTCCAGAAACGTGGTCCATAGTGGGCACGTGCCCTCGACGCGGGATTTCTCCGAGAGGTTACGCGCAGCCGGTCTTCGCGTGACCCGACAGCGTCTGGCGGTGCTCGATGCGGCGCACGAGCACCCGCACGCCGATGCCGATCGCATCTTCGAAGCGGTCGGCGCCGTCGTTCCCGGCATCGGCCGGCACACCGTGTACGACATCCTCCACGCTCTCTCGGCACACGGCCTCCTCCGACGTATCCAGCCCGCAGGTTTCCACGCGCGGTACGAGGTGCGTGTCGGCGACAGTCATCACCACCTCGTCTGCCGGTCCTGCGCCGCGATCTCGGATGTCGACCACACCATCGGCGACTCGCGTTGCCTGTCGCCGGTGGACGACGCAGGTTTCGATGTCGACGAGGCGGACGTCGTCTTCTGGGGCCTGTGCCGCGACTGTTCGACAGACGAACCACGACAACAGCCCTGAATCGGTCCGATCGACCCTGATCCGGAAGGAAACCGCAGTGTCCGAAAGCGAAAACCCGGCAATCCCCACCCCCGAGCCGTCACCGCACCGGCCCAGGACCAATCAGGACTGGTGGCCGGACCAGCTGGATCTGACGGTCCTGCACCAGCATTCACCGCTGTCCAATCCGATGGAACCCGACTTCGACTATTCGAAGGAAGTCGAATCCCTCGACGTCGAGGCGCTCCGTCAGGATCTGATCGACCTGATGACGGATTCCCAGGATTGGTGGCCGGCCGACTTCGGCCACTACGGGGGGCTGTTCATCCGCATGAGCTGGCACTCGGCCGGCACCTACCGCATCGCCGACGGCCGCGGTGGCGGCGGCAAGGGTGCGCAGCGGTTCGCGCCGCTCAACAGCTGGCCCGACAACGTCAGCCTCGACAAGGCCCGTCGTCTCCTGTGGCCGATCAAGCAGAAGTACGGCCGCAAGCTCTCGTGGGCAGACCTGCTGGTCTTCGCCGGCAACTGCGCCTACGAGTCGATGGGTTTCAAGACGTTCGGCTTCGCGTTCGGCCGCGAGGACATCTGGGAGCCCGACGAGGTCTTCTGGGGCCCGGAGGACACCTGGCTCGGCGACGAACGCTACGCCGGTGAGCGTGAGCTCCAGGGCCCCCTGGGTGCCGTGCAGATGGGTCTGATCTACGTCAATCCCGAAGGCCCGAACGGTAACCCGGAGATCCTGGCGTCCGGACGCGACATCCGTGAGACGTTCGCCCGGATGGCGATGAACGACGTCGAGACGGCCGCGCTGATCGTCGGCGGTCACACCGTCGGCAAGACTCACGGTGCCGCCCCGGCCGACAACCTCGGGCCCGAACCCGAGGGTGCCCCGATCGAACAGCAGGGTCTCGGCTGGAAGAACTCGTACGGCACCGGTGTCGGTGGCGACACGATCACCAGCGGTCTCGAGGTCACCTGGACGCCGACGCCGACCAAGTGGGACAACAGCTTCCTCGAGACGCTGTACGCCTACGAGTGGGAGAAGACCAAGAGCCCCGCCGGTGCGTGGCAGTGGACGCCGAAGGGCGGCGCCGGCGCGGACACCGTGCCCGACGCCCACGACCCGACGAAGAAGCACGCGCCGGGCATGCTCACCAGCGACCTCGCGCTGCGCTACGACCCCGTCTACGGCGAGATCACCCGACGCTGGCTCGACCATCCCGAGGAACTCGAGCAGGAGTTCGCCAAGGCGTGGTTCAAGCTGCTGCACCGCGACATGGGTCCGATCTCGCGGTACCGCGGACCGTGGATCCCGGAACCGCAGATCTGGCAGGACCCGGTGCCGGAGGTCGACCACGAGCTGATCGACGACAGCGACGCCGCCTCCCTCAAGGCGAAGATCCTCGACTCGGGAGCGACGATCCCGCAGCTCGTCGCCACCGCCTGGGCGTCGGCCGCGAGCTTCCGCGGCACCGACAAGCGCGGCGGCGCGAACGGTGCCCGCGTACGACTCGAGCCGCAGAAGAACTGGGAGGCCAACGAACCCGAGCAGCTCGCACAGGTGCTGCAGATCCTCGAGGGCATCCAGCAGGACTTCAACGGCTCGGGCGGCAACAAGAAGGTCTCCCTGGCGGACCTGATCGTGCTCGCCGGTAACGCCGCGGTCGAGAAGGCCGCCAAGGATGCGGGACACGACATCACGGTTCCGTTCTCCCCCGGCCGCACCGATGCGACGCAAGAGTGGACCGACGTCGAGTCGTTCGAGGTGCTCGAGCCGAAGCACGACGGTTTCCGCAACTACCTGCGCGGCGGCGAGAAGCTCCCGCCCGAGAAGTTGTTCCTCGAGCGCGCCAACCTGCTGACGCTGACCGCTCCCGAGACGACGGTGCTCGTCGGTGGCCTGCGTGCGCTCGGCGCGAACCACGGCGGCAGCAAGCACGGGGTCTTCACCGACCGCCCGCAGACCCTGACGAACGACTTCTTCGTCAATCTGCTCGACATGGGAACCGAGTGGAAGGTCTCGCAGAACCAGGAGGGCGTCTACGAGGGACGCGCCCGCGGCTCGGATCAGGTCAAGTACACCGCGACCGCCGTCGACCTCGTCTTCGGGCACAACTCGCAGCTGCGGGCGCTCGCCGAGGTCTACGCGACCGACGATGCCGGCCCGAAGTTCGTCCGCGACTTCGTCGCGGCCTGGACGAAGGTGATGAACCTGGACCGTTTCGATCTGAAGAAGTGACCGCGTCGGCGGTCCACGACCGCGCCTGACGCACCACCCCGGAGCCACCCGTCGTGTTCGGCGGGTGGCTCCGTCGTGCGCAGGTGGATGTGTGCAGGTCGGAGGGGTTTCCGAAACCGACTGGACAGCCGTACTGCACACAGGTGTACCGTGGAGACACAGCCTTGGTGATGTTCGTCACACCCGCTCGCGGGGGAGCGGATGCGACATGGTCCGTATCCGAACGACACGTCTCCTCGGGAGGCCACCCATGCGTAGATCCCTCGTTTCAGCAGCATGCGCCGCCGTCATGCTGTCCCCCGTCCCCCTGTCCGTCGCACTCTCGGGCACCGCAGCGGCCCAGACCTCCGTCTCGGTGGTCGGGATGTCGCAGGAGCAGGCACAACAGGTGCTCTCCGACGCGGGAGTCCCCTACATCATCCTCAACCGGTCCGGCAGCACCATGCAGAACTGCAGGGTGACAGAGCAACGCGACCGCGGCTACGACGTCGAGGTCGAGTACGACTGGGACCACAAGGACCAAGAGTGGGAGAAGACCGAGATCGAGGTCTGGCGAGGACTCGCACTCGTCGTCTTCTGCGACTGATCGCCGTCAGTCCCAGAACACCCGCTCGACGACCGCCCGCGCACGACGCGTGACGCGCAGGTAGTGGTCGAGGAACTCCGACGCGTCCTCACCACGCCAGCCCGTCACGCGGGCAACTGCTTCGAGCAGCCGCCCCGGCCCCGGGAGCTGATCGGTCGGTTTGCCGCGGACGAGCACGAGACAGTTCCGCGCATCCGTCGCGGTGATCCATGCCGCACGCAGGAGTTCGACGTCGGTCGCGCTGAGCAGTTCGGCGGCTCCGATCCCGTCGAGTGCCTCGAGCGTCGAGGTCGTGCGGAGCGCCGGGAGCCGGTAGGCGTGCTGGAGCTGCAGCAGCTGCACGGTCCACTCGATGTCGGCGAGGCCACCCCGTCCGAGTTTGGTGTGGGTGGCCGGGTCGGCACCGCGCGGCAGCCGCTCGGAATCCACGCGCGCCTTGATGCGCCGGATCTCGCGGACGGCCTCCTGGGAGACCCCACCCTCGGGATACCGCACGTCGTCGATCATGTGCAGGAAGCGCGTGCCGAGCTCGCGGTCGCCGGCGACGGCGTGTGCGCGCAGCAGCGCCTGCACCTCCCACACCTCGGCCCACTGCGTGTAGTACGCCCGGTAGGACGCGAACGTCCGGACGATCGGACCGCTGCGACCTTCCGGACGCAGATCCAGGTCGACCTCGAGCGGGGGGTCGGTGCTCGGCGCACCGAGCAGTCGCCGTACCTGTTCGGCGATGCTCGTCGCCCACTTGACCGCATCGGTCTCGTCGGCGTCCGGCAGCGGATCGCACACGAACAGCACGTCCGCGTCGGATCCGTAACCGAGTTCGCCGCCGCCGAGCCGGCCCATCCCGATCACCGCGATGCGCGCCGGCGCCGGTCCGCGGGCCTGCTCCGAGGCCCGGATCACCGAGTCGAGCGCGGCTTCGAGGACACCCGCCCACACCGTGGACAGCGCCCGGCACACCTGCGGCACATCGAGCATGCCGAGGATGTCGGCGCTCGCGACGCGCGCGAGTTCGGCGCGGCGCAGCGAGCGCGCCGCGGCGATCGCGCGAGCGGGGTCGGAGTAACGCGAGGACGACGCGACGAGGGCGCGCGCCACCTCGGGCGGGTTCGCCTCGAGCAACCGCGGCCCGGTCGATGCATCGGCGTACAGACGGATGACGTCGGGAGACTTCACCAGCAGATCGGCGACGTAGGCCGACGAACCGAGCACCGTCATGAGACGTTCGGCCACGGCCGGCTCGTCGCGCAGCACCCGCAGGAACCAGACGGTGTCGTAGAGCGCGTCGGACAGCCGCCGGTAGGCGAGCAGACCGGCATCGGGATCCGTTGTCTCACCGAGATACTCGAGCAACTGCGGGAGCAGGAGCGCCTGGATGCGTGCCTTGCGGGACGCTCCCCCGGACAGCGCCGCCAGATGTTCCATCGCGTGCTGCGGAGCGTTGTAACCCAGCGCCGCGAGCTGACGGACGGCCGCGTCGGGTGACAGTCGCAGGGCTTCCTTGTCGAGCTTGCTCACCGAATCGAGCAGCGGCCGGTAGAACAGGCGCGCGTGCAGCTTCCGGATCCGCGACGAGTTGCGCTTGATCTCCGATTCGAGGACGCCGAGCGCATCCTTGCGTCCGTCGGGCCGCATGTGCGCGGCACGCGCGAGCCACCGCAACGCCTCGCGGTCCTCGGGCGGCGGAAGGGTGTGGGTCCGCTTGAGCCGCTGGAGCTGCAGCCGGTGTTCGAGCAGACGGAGGAACTCGTAGGACGCCCGCATGTTCGCCGCGTCGTCGCGCCCGACATACCCGCCGTCGGCGAGCGCGCACAGCGCTTCGACGGTGTTGGGCACGCGCAGCGCTTCGTCGACGCGACCGTGTACGAGTTGGAGCAACTGCACGGCGAACTCGACGTCGCGGAGGCTGCCGCGTCCGAGCTTGAGTTCGCGTTCGCGCAGATCGGGGGGCACCATCTCCTCGACCCGGCGGCGCATCGCCTGCACGTCGGGCACGAAGTCCTCGCGTTCGGAGGCGGTCCACACCATCGGGCTCAGGGCGTCGATGTACCGGCGGCCGAGGTCGAGGTTCCCGGTCATCGGCCGTGCCTTGAGCAACGCCTGGAACTCCCAGGTCTTGGCCCACCGGTTGTAGTAGGCGACGTGGGATTCGAGGGTGCGGACGAGCTCGCCGCGTTTACCCTCCGGTCGCAGCGCGGCGTCGACCTCGAAGAAGGCCGACGTCCCGATACGCATCATCTCCCCGGCGATCCGGCTCGCGCGGGAATCGGCGGGTTCGGCGACGAAGACGACGTCGACGTCGCTGACGTAGTTCAGTTCGCGCGCACCGCACTTTCCCATCGCGATGACGGCGAGGTCGATCGGGCACGGGCCCTCCGGGATCACCGTGGACACCGCCACCGCGAGGGCTGCGGTGAGCGCCGCGTCGGCGAGGTCGGCGAGCAGCGCTCCGACCTCGAGATAGGGCAGCACCGGTTCGTTCTCGACGACCGCCGCGAGATCGGCGGCGGCGATCAGCATGAGCTGGTCGCGGTAGGTGGTGCGCAGCGCCGCGACGGCGTGGGGGCCGACGAGCCCGGCCCGGTGGATCAGCCGGCCGGGACGCCCGTCGGGTTCGGGCTCCGCGTCGACGCTGTCGAGCATCCGCGCCGTGAAGGTGTGCTTGTCGGGCAGCGCAGCGCTGCCCGCGAGCATCTTCCAGCGATCGGGATTGGCGACCACGTGGTCGCCGAGGGCCGAGGACGCCCCGAACAGCCCGAACAACCGACCTCGCAGGCGCGTGTCGGAGCGCAGTGCCGAGTCGAGCTCGGCCCAGTCGTCACCGAGCGCGTCGGCCAGGCGCGCGAGGGTACGCAGGGCCAGGTCGGCGTTGGGGGCACGGGACAGCGCCCACAGCAGTTCGACGCTCTCGGCGTCGTTCCATCCGAGTCGAGCGAGCTCGGCGGGCGCGGTCGGCTCGACGAGGCCGAGCCGACCGGGGCCGGGAACTACCGAACGCGCGCTGGGCGGTCTCACCACGCTTCCATCGTCGCTTACAACCCCAGGTACTGCTCGAGTTCGAAGGGAGTGACCTGGCTGCGGTAGTTCTCCCACTCCCGCCACTTGTTGCGCAGGAAGTAGTCGAAGACGTGCTCACCGAGGGTTTCGGCGACGAGTTCGGACTTCTCCATCTCGCGCAGCGCGATGTCGAGATCGGTGGGCAGTTCGCGGTAACCCATGGCGCGACGCTCGGCGGAGGTCAGCGACCACACGTCGTCCTCGGCCTCGGGGGCGAGCTCGTAACCCTTCTCGATACCGCGCAGACCGGCCGCGAGCAGCAGCGCGAAGGTCAGGTAGGGGTTGCACGCCGAGTCGGGGGTGCGGATCTCGACACGC
Source organism: Rhodococcus sp. PD04 (assembly GCF_035918275.1). NCBI lineage: Bacteria > Bacillati > Actinomycetota > Actinomycetes > Mycobacteriales > Nocardiaceae > Rhodococcus > Rhodococcus sp. PD04. The sequence goes on from NZ_CP142143.1 coordinate 3,205,801, forward strand.
CGCGACGACGCCTTGTTCGGCGTGTACATCGGGACACGCACGAGCGCGGAGCGGTTCGACGGACCCCAGCACGCGGCCGTGGGTGCCTCTCCCCCGTGCACGAGACGCTTGTACGAGTTGACCCACTGGTTGGTGACGGCGCTGATCTCGTTGGAGTGCTCGAGGATTCCGGCGATGAACGCCTTGCCGGTCGCCGAGAGCTGCAGCGGGTCGTCGGGGTCGTGGAAGGCGTTGGTCTCGCCCTCGAACAGCGACATGTGGGTGTGCATCGCGGAACCGGCGTGGTCGCGGAAGGGCTTGGGCATGAAGGTCGCCCGCACGCCCTCCTGCATCGCGATCTCCTTGACCACGTAGCGGAAGGTCATGACGTTGTCGGCCATGGACAGCGCGTCGGCGTAGCGCAGGTCGATTTCCTGCTGGCCGGGCGCGGTCTCGTGGTGGCTGAACTCCACCGAGATGCCCATGGACTCGAGAGCGTCGATGGCGTGGCGCCGGAAGTGCGGGGCCGAGCGGTGCACGGACTGGTCGAAGTAGCCGCCGATGTCGGCCGGGATCGGGGCACCGCCCTCGGGGCCGTCCTCGACGAGGAAGAACTCGATCTCGGGGTGCACGTAGCAGCTGAAGCCGAGATCGGAGGCCTTGTTGAGCTGGCGGCGCAGGACGTGGCGGGGGTCGGCCCAGCTGGGGGTGCCGCCGGGCATGGTGATGTCGCAGAACATCCGGGCCGAGTACTGGTGTCCCCGGTCGTCGACCCAGGGCAGCACCTGGAAGGTGGTGGCGTCGGGACGCGCGACCATGTCGGCTTCGGAGATCCGGGAGAAGCCTTCGATGGCCGAGCCGTCGAACCCGATGCCCTCCTCGAAGGCTCCTTCGAGTTCGGCCGGCGCGATCGCCACCGACTTGAGGGTGCCGACGACGTCGGTGAACCACAGGCGCACGAACCGAATGTCGCGCTCTTCGAGGGTGCGGAGCACGAACTCCTTCTGGCGATCCATACTCGCGAGACTAGGCACAATCCGTTAATTCCGTGTTACATCGGGTGACAGTTCCGGATGGCGTGTCGCTCACGTTCGTCGACGGTCAGCAGTGAGGATCGTTTTCCGGCACCGTCGAATCCACAAGATAGCTGGTCACAGCGGTGTCGACGCATGCGTTGCCGTCCAGGACGACGGTGTGCTGCGTGCCCTCGAAGCTCACCAGGACACCACCGAGCCGGGCTGCCAGTTCGACTCCCGCATCGTAGGGCGTCGCCGGATCACCGGTCGTCGAGACCACGAGCACGGGCGGCAGATCGCGGACATCGGGGGTGTGCGGCTCCCCCGTGGCCGGAACGGGCCAGAAGGCGCACACGTCCAGGGCCGCCGATCCGGTACCGCGGCCGTCGTCGAGGAAGGGCGCCGCCGTGCGGAACCGCATGTCGAGTTCGCCCGCGAGGGCGCGGTCGGTCACCGGCGGGTCGTCGACGCACCGGACGGCGTTGAACGCGTCGGTGATGTTGCTGTAGGTGCCGTCCTCACCGCGACCCTCGTAGAGGTCGGCGAGTCGCAGCAGGGTGTCGCCCGTGCCGGTCGTCGCGAGCGACTCCAGCCCGCCGCGCAGTGAACCCCACAGGGTCGGCGAGTACAGGCCCTGCTGCACACCGGTGATGGCGTCGCGGTGGCTCAACCCGCGCGGATCGGTGGTGGGTGCCGGAGCGTCGAGCAGAGGGTCGACGAGCGTACGGAACCGCTCCGCTGCCCGAGCCGGATCGCTGCCGAGCGGGCACCCGGCGTACTGCGCGCAATACACCGCGAACTCGTCGAACGCCTTCTGGAAACCCTCGGCCTGCAGCACGATCTCCTCGACCGGGTCCTGCTCCGGATCGATCGCGCCGTCGAGCACCATCGCCCGCACCCGGCCAGGGAAGGCCTCGGCGTAGAGGGTGCCGAGCCGGGTTCCGTAGGAATAGCCGAGATAGGTCAATGCGTCGTCCCCGAGGACCCCGCGGAGGACGTCCATGTCCTGCACGACCTCTCGGGTGCCGAGATGCGCGAGCAGATCCGTGCCGTTGCGTTCGGCGCACAACTCCGCGTACTCACGATTGCGTTTCTCCGTCGCGGCGATGCCCTCGGGGCTCGTGTCCCCGTCGTCCACAGCGCGGTCGGCGTCGAACTCGGCATCGGTGAGGCAGCGGACCGCCGGTTCGGACGATCCGACACCGCGGGGGTCGAAGCCGACCACGTCGAAGCGGTCGGCGAGGACGGTGCCGTCGGCGGCGAGCGCGGTGGACAGTCCCGAGGCGCCCGGGCCGCCGGGGTTGACGAGCAGGGAACCGATCCGGTCGCCGCCGGCGGGCAGTCGCGACACCGCGAGGGTGATCACCTCGCCGTTCGGGTCCTCGTAGTCGAGGGGAACCTCGACGCGTGCGCACTCGACACCCTGCCGCACCATCATCGGCCCGTCCGCGCCGTACGACCCGCACGACTCCCAGTCGACGTCCTGCTCGTAGAACCGCTCGAGTCCCGGGACGACTCCGACCGCCGACGGCTGTCGCTTTTCCTGCGCGGTGTCACCACACGCGGTCGCCGCGGCGGCGGCCACGAGCGTCAGGAGGGACAGACGACGGATGCGCGCGCGAGCAGGGTGGGGCACGATCCGATCGTGCCACGCCCCGGTCGGCCTGCAGCGGCACGACCTGCGCTCCCTTCCGAGCGGTCGTGCGGTGTGACGAATCGCACCGCTGCGCGGCCTTCGTCCGTCCGAACCCGAGTGGCAGACTGAGACAGTCATCACCCGACCCGGGGACCCCGAGGGCCTCGAGGAAGAAAGGGACAGTGATGTCCGAGAACATGACGTCCGTATACGGTGGCGCGGCCTCCGCCGCAGCCCCTGCAGACACCCCCAAGCGCAAGACGCGAGTCCATCACCTGCAGGCGATGAAGGCCGAAGGCCGCCGCTGGGCAGAGTTGACGGCCTACGACTACTCCTCCGCCCGCATCTTCGAGGAGGCCGGTATCCCGGTCCTGCTCGTGGGCGATTCCGCAGCCAACGTCGTCTACGGCTACGACACCACGGTGCCCGTGACCGTCGACGAACTCCTCCCCCTCGTCCGCGGCGTCGTGCGCGGTGCTCCGCACGCGCTCGTCGTCGCCGACCTGCCGTTCGGCTCGTACGAGGCCTCGCCCGAACAGGCCCTCGCCACCGCCGTGCGGTTCATGAAGGAAGGCGGCGCCCACGCGGTGAAGCTCGAGGGCGGCGAGCGGATGGCTCCACAGATCGCCGCGATCACCGCCGCCGGCATCCCCGTGCAGGCCCACATCGGCTTCACCCCGCAGTCCGTGAACACGCTCGGCGGGTTCCGCGTGCAGGGCCGCGGCGACGGCGCCGAGCAGCTCGTCGCCGACGCGATCGCCGTCCAGGAGGCGGGTGCCTTCTCCGTCGTGATGGAAATGGTGCCGGCCGAGCTGGCCGGGCAGGTCACCCGCAAGTTGAGCATCCCCACCGTCGGCATCGGCGCGGGCAACGAGTGCGACGCGCAGGTGCTCGTCTGGCAGGACATGGCCGGCTACACCAGCGGCAAGACCGCGAAGTTCGTCAAGAAGTTCGGGCAGGTCGGCGACGAACTGCGCCGCGCCGCAACACAGTACGCAGCAGAGGTCGGGCAGGGCACCTTCCCGGGGCCCGAGCACTCCTTCTGACGATCGCTCGTTTGCCGAGGGGCACCACCGACCGCGGTGGTGCCCCTCGTGCGTCCGGGATCACCGCCGTCCCGGGGTGCCCGCGGAAGCGACACTGAGTAAAATTTCGGTAATGAGCCACCCCTGGCACGCACTCGATTCCGGTGACACGCTCGCCCGGCTCGAGACCACCGAAGCGGGACTGACCACGGCCGAGGCGACCCGCCGGCGGGAGCTGTACGGACCCAATGCGCTGCCCGCTCCCCGCTCGGATCGCTGGTGGTGGCGACTGCTGCGACAGTTCCACAACGTCCTGCTGTACGTGATGATGGCGGCCGCTGTCGTCACCGCGTTCCTGGGCCACTGGATAGACACGGCAGTCCTGATGGGTGCCGTGATCGTGAACGCGCTCATCGGTTTCGTCCAGGAGGGTCGCGCCGCGTCCGCGCTCGACTCGATCCGTGCCATGCTCGCGCCCCGGACGCGGGTCCACCGCGACGGCCGGATCGTCGACATCCCCGCGGCAGATCTCGTGCCGGGCGACGTGGTGCGCCTCGCCTCCGGCGACCGCGTCCCCGCCGACCTGCGGATCCTGAGCTCGCGTGAGCTGCGCATCGACGAGGCGGCCCTGACCGGTGAATCCGTGCCCGTCGCCAAGACACCGGACCCGGTCGACGCCGACACCGAACTCGGCGACCGCAGATCGACGTGCTTCACCGGCACCGTCGCGGTTTTCGGCCAGGGTGACGGCGTGGTGATCGCGACCGGCTCCGACACCGAACTCGGCCGCATCAATGCCCTGTTGTCGGGTGTCGACCGCGCGGCCACACCGTTGCTCGAGCAGATCGGCCGCTTCGGCCGTTGGCTGGCGGCGGTCATCCTCCTCGCGTCCGCCGTGACCTTCGCGCTCGGTGTCGTGTGGCGCGGCGAGAGCCCGGCGGAGATGTTCACCCTCGTGGTCGCGTTGGCCGCCTCCGCGATCCCCGAGGGACTCCCGGCCGTGATGACCGTGGCCCTGTCCCTCGGCGTGCAACGCATGGCCCGGCGCAACGCCGTCATCCGGCGCCTTCCTGCCGTCGAGACCCTCGGCTCGGTGACGGTGATCTGCTCCGACAAGACGGGCACGTTGACCCGCAACGAGATGACCGTGCAGAAGGTCGTGTGTGCGCACCGCACCGTCGAGGTGGGCGGTGTCGGTTACGCGCCGATCGGTTCGATCATCGCCGCCGAGAGTGGCGATCCGGTCGATCCGCACACCGACCCGGCACTCGATCTGGCCGTCCGCGCCGGTGTCCTGTGCAACGACACCGAGGTGGTCGAGGAGGACGGCGTGTGGGAGGTGCACGGCAACCCCACCGAGGCAGCGCTCGTCGTCCTCGGCCGCAAGGCCGGCCTGCCCACCGCGGCGGCCCACGAGCGGTGGCCGCGCCTCGATGTCGTCCCGTTCGAATCCGAACACAAGTTCATGGCGACCCTGCACCCGCACGACGACGGTCGCCGCGAACGCATCCTGCTCAAGGGCGCCCCGGAGCGGGTCCTCGTCGCCTGCACCGGCCAGCTCGGCGCCGACGGCGTGGTACGCCCCGTCGACGAGGCCTACTGGACCCGCCGCGCCGACGAGATCGCGGCCCAGGGCCTGCGCGTGCTGGCCCTCGCGTTCCGCGACCGCGAACCGGAGGACGGCGTGCTCGCCTTCGAAGACGCCCGGCACGACTTCACGATGCTCGCTCTGGTCGGCATCATCGACCCGCCGCGCGAGGAGGCGATCACGGCGGTGCGCGAATGCCACCGCGCCGGGATCACGGTGAAGATGATCACCGGTGACCACGCCGCCACCGCCGCCGAGATCGGGGCGCAGATGGGTCTCGGCACGGGTTCGCGGGCGATGACCGGCGCCGAGATCGAGACCCTCGACGATGCGGAACTGCGCCGGGTCGTCGCGGAGACGGACATCTTCGCGCGCACCAGTCCCGAGCACAAACTCCGTCTGGTGCGCGCCCTGCAGGCCGGCGGTCACGTCGTGGCGATGACCGGCGACGGTGTGAACGACGCGCCGGCGCTTGCGCGGGCCGACGTCGGGGTCGCGATGGGCATGACCGGAACCGAGGCCGCCAAGGAAGCGGCCGACGTCGTTCTCGCCGACGACAATTTCGCGAGCATCGCCGCCGCAGTCCGCGAGGGCCGCGGCGTCTACGACAACCTGAAGAAGTTCGTCCTCTTCATGCTGCCCACCAACGGCGGTGAGGCGCTGGTGGTCGTCGCCGCCATCCTCTTCCAGCTCACCCTGCCGCTCACACCCGCGCAGGTGCTGTGGATCAACCTCGCCACCGTCAGCACCCTCGGTCTGGCGCTCGCGTTCGAACCGACGGAGAAGTCGGTCATGCTCCGCAGGCCGCGACCGCCCGGGGAATCACTGCTGTCCCGCTTCTTCGTCTGGCGCGTGGTGATGGTGTCGGTGCTGATGATGGTCGGCTCGCTCGGCCTGTTCCTGTGGGAACTCGACCGCGGTGCACCGGTGGAGGTCGCGCGCACGCTCGCGGTGGACGCGATCGTCGTGGCCGAGATGTTCTACCTGCTCAACAGCCGCCGCATCCGCGACACGGTCCTCACCCGCGACGGGCTGTTCGGGAACCGGTACGTGCTTGCTGCGATCGCGGCGTGCGCCGCGTTGCAACTGTTGTTCACCTACGCCCCGTTCATGCAGGCGATCTTCGGGTCCGCCGCGATCTCGTGGGCGGACTGGGGCAAGGTGCTCGCGGCGGGCCTGCTGGTGTTCGTCGTCGCCGAGTTCGAGAAGTGGGTGGTCCGGCGCCTGCGACCGGCACCCGTGTCCTGACCGCCGACGGCCCCGTCCCCGGCCGGTGGCAGACTCGACGACGATCCGACCGTACGACCCGTGAGGTGTCCATGCAGATCCGCTCCAGTCTCGTTCCCGCCGTCGCCGTCGCGCTGGCAGGTGTTCTCGCGGCGTGCGCGCCGGCCCAGGACCCGGCACCGACCGGCACGTCCACCGAGTCCCCGGTGACGACGGAGACGACATCGGCTGCGGGGTCGAGCCCCGCGGAGGCCGGAGCGGGTGGCTTCACCGAGGCGCAGGCCGCAGATCTGTGTGCACGCCTCGAGGGCCAGCTGTCGAACTGGCGCACCTACACCCCCTCGGTGGGGCGCGGTGGCCTCAACATCCTCGTCGGCGAATGGGGTGCGGCGAACGGTGTCGACCTCGTCGCGCTCGCGGGCGACCGGGGCCGCATCGACGCGGCGACCTCCGCGCAGTGCCCGGAGGTGCGCGAGGAGGCCGTGCAGGCACTCGAGATCCCCGATCTCGCGTCGGGCCTCGTCGGGTTCTGATCCGTGGAGCGACGCGAACTGTATCCGCCGATCGAGCCGCACGAGACGGGCATGCTCGACGTCGGTGACGGCCAGCAGCTGTACTGGGAGGTCAGCGGCAACCCGCAGGGCAAGCCCGTGGTCTTCCTCCACGGCGGTCCGGGTGGCGGCACCGCGCCGCAGCACCGGCGCTTCTTCGATCCGGGCGCCTACCGGATCGTGTTGTTCGACCAGCGTGGCTGCGGCCGGTCGCAGCCCCACGTGGCCGACGGCGCCGCTCTGTCGGTCAACACCACCGACCATCTGGTCGCCGACATCGAGCGGCTGCGCACCTTCCTCGGTGTGGACCGGTGGATGGTCTTCGGCGGGTCGTGGGGCTCGACGCTCGCCCTCGCCTACGCCCAGCGGCACCCCGAGCACGTCACCGAACTCGTCCTGCGCGGGATCTTCCTGCTGCGCCGCAGCGAGATCGACTGGTACTACAACGGCGGTGCCGGGCAGCTGTTCCCCGAGGCGTGGGAGGGGTTCCGTGCTCCGCTCGACGCCGCCGAGCCGGGCGAGCATCCCGTGGACGTCTACCACCGCCTGCTGCACTCGGCCGATCCGGACGTCGCCCTGGACGCGGCGATCGCATGGTCCACCTGGGAGGGCGCCACGAGCTCGCTGCTGCCGAACCCGGATCGTGTCGCGGAGACCGCCGAACCCCGGTTCGCGTTGGCCTTCGCACGCATCGAGAACCACTACTTCCACCACCGCGGCTTCTTCGACGAGGGTGCACTCCTGCGCGACGCGCATCTGCTGCGCGACATCCCGGGCGTGATCGTGCAGGGCCGCTACGACGTGGTGTGCCCGGCGCGCAGCGCGCACGACCTGCACGAGGCGTGGCCGTCGTCCCGCCTGCACATCGTCGACGACGCGGGCCATGCGGCGACCGAACCGGGAATCGTGCACCGGCTCGTCGAGGCCACCGACATGTTCCGCTGACCCAGGATCAGCCCGGCAGCCGCCCGAAGCCGACCACCGCGTCGTCCCCGGTCACGTCGAGTTCGTGGACGCGGATCCGGCCCATCTCGTTGCCGCCGACGGTGATCGCCGAATCACCGTCGACGGCGACGACGATGTTCGTGTGTTCGCGCTGACCGAGGCCGATCCTGTTGTGGTACAGCACCACATCGCCGACTTCCGGCCGGTATCCCGTGCCCGCCGGTTCGTAGCGGTCGACCTGCTCGTAGTACTCCTGGAGCGTGAACACGCCGGGGATCCGCCAGTGACCCGAATGCGGATTGGACAGCGGCACACCGGCTTCCCGCATGATCCAGCTGACGAAGTCGGCGCACCACGGTTCGCGGACACCCTCCGAGTAGAACGTGCCGGGATTCTGCGCCTCGTGCTGTTCCTCGAGCAGTTCGACGACCCGCACCTGCGCCGGCGACAACGCCGAGGTGTCGATCTCGGGGAATGGCGCACTGTCCCACGGGAACAGCCGGTTCGGCAGGATCCACCACACGAGCACCGCGAGCACCGCACACAGCGCGAGCACGACGGCGAGGACGGCGGCGACCGGCCGTCGCCGCCGCATCACCTCACCGGTCATGGTCGAAGCGGATCTTGCGGGCCTGCGGGTCGGCGAGGGTGAGCCGCACCCGCACCGTGCTGCCCTCCTCGGGCGCCCCACCGCACGGGCCGATGACGGTCTCGGAAACGACGAACACCTCCGCGTCGCGCCGCTCGGTCGCCTCCTTCAGGACAGTCGCCTCGAAGGTCTCCCCCACCCGCGGCGCGAGCACGACCGCCTCGGTCAGGTCGATGCACGCCCGGTTCACCTTCCCGGCGAGAGAATCGGTCGACGACATGATCTTCGGCATCGCGGACAGTTCGGCGCGGACCGCCTCCGGGACGTCCCGGCCCGACGACACCGCGAGGCACACCTCGGTGGCGTACCGGTCGGACAACCGGCGCAGCGGCGCGGTGACGTGCGCGTAGGGCGCACCGATCGCGCCGTGCAGGATCGTCTCGGGCAGTTCACCGTCGAAGGCCGCGTAGGACGCACCGCGCAGCAGTGTCGGCGCTTCGCTCATCAATACGAGCGTCTTCGGGTCGTTGGCGTCGAACGAGGCGAGGAAGGCACCGACACCCAGCCCCGACGGCCACGGCACGTCGAGCGACCGCGCGGTGCGGCGCAGAGCATCGACCGCGGCGGGATCAGCGGGTGGGAGCGTGCGCAGCAGGCCGACCCGCGCGTCGATCATGATCTGCGCGGCGCACATCCCGGTGAGCAGCGAGATCTCGGAGTTCCACTCGTCGGCCTCGGTGCGCGGTTCGATCTGCAGCGTCCAGTCGTCGCCGTCCTGCACGACGTCCTGCGCGGGCAGGCGCAGTTCGATCGCTCCACGGGCGAGCGCTGCGGCCTCCCGCAACCGCCCGAAATCGGGCAACGCCTCGACGGACGGATGCAACCGGCCCGCGTCGGCGTCGCGTTGCACTCCGGCGTAGTGCATACGTGCGACCGACCGGACGAGGGCACGACGCACGCTCACCGCGACGGGCTCGGCGCGGTGGTCGGTCTCGATGCGCCACAACACCGCCGGACGGACGGCGTCCGGCAGCAGGCTCGCGGTGCCCTCGGACAGCTCGCGCGGATGCAACGGCACCGAGCCGTCGGGCAGGTAGTAGGTCTGCCCGCGGCGGTGCGTCTCGGCGTCCAGTGCGCCACCCGGTTCGACGAGTGCGTACACGTCGGCGATCGCGTAGTGCAGCACGAAGCCGTCGTCGGTGCGTTCGAGGTGCAGCGCCTGGTCGAGATCCATCGACCCGGGTGGGTCGATGGTCACGAGAGGCAGATCGGTGCGGTCCTCACGGACGTCCGCGAAGCGGTCGGCCGCCCGCCGCGCCTCGGCGAGGGCCTCCGGCGGGAACTCGTCGACGAGGTCGAACTCGGCGCGCACGTCGGCGAAGTCGATCGCCGGCGCGACGACAATCGGAGTGGTCACCACGATGCTCGTGAACTCCTGGCGGTCCGGGTGCTCGTCGTCGGACTCAGCCGTTCTTCCAGTCGTCGTCGGCCGCGTCGGCCGCCTTGTTCCGTTCTGCCGCGATCTCCAGCGCCCGCTGAGCGGTCTCCTTGTCCGGATAGGGACCCATACGGTTGAGGGCGTGCGGATCCTTGCCCTGGGAGACCTTCCCGGTGCGCACGTCGTAGTACCAGCCGTCGTCGCTCATGGTCTCAGTGTGCCCGAATCACGTCTGCCTGTACGGGCAACCCGTCGGTTGGCGTGGCGCGGTACTGTCGGGCCGCACGCATGTGCTCGACGTCCGAACGAAGGAGCAAGCAATGTCCTACATCCTCTTCGACACGTTGCTGCCCTGGCTGGGTCCGGATGCGGCCTCGTACTGGGCGCACCTGCTGGTCATCGATCCGATCTGACCCGGCCGGTAGCAACGCGGTGGGATCGGGAGACGCCGGGCGAACGAGCCGGCCTGTAAGCCGGATCCTGTCCCCCGCCGAAACGGGGTGGCGACCATCCATCTGGGCACACCGTCGCCGGGTACCTCGAGCGGTTCACCCGCAGGCTCGGGCGAGCAGCCCTCGAACACCTGCGCAGCCGCACCGCACGCGATGCGACCTTCAACCTTGCTCCGGGCGGGGTTTACCTAGCCGCCCCGGTCACCCGGGGCGCTGGTGCGCTCTTACCGCACCCTTTCACCCTTACCTGCCGTACGGCAGGCGGTTTGCTTTCTGTGGCACTGTCCCGCGAGTCACCTCGGGTTGCCGTTAGCAACCGCCCTGCTCTGTGGAGTCCGGACTTTCCTCGATGCAGGGCCTGGCACCATCCGGTACCGGTTCCCTGCTCCGCGGCCGCCCGGCCGACTCGTTCGCTCGAACAGACTATCCCGCGGCGTATCGGCGCCGCCAACTACGGTGCACTCATGACGCGACTCGTGGCCCTGCTCCGCGGAATCAACGTCGGCGGCATCCGCATCCGGATGGCCGATCTGAAGGAGGTCTTCGTCGGCCTCGGCTTCGAGAACATCCGCACCGTACTCGCATCCGGCAACGTGCTCTTCGACTCCGAGGACGATCCCGCCGCCGCCAAGGCCCGGATCGAGGCCGCGCTCACCGAGCGGTTCGGTTACGAGGCCTACACCTTCGTCGTCGAGCAGTCGTATCTCGCGCGGGTCGTCGAGGCGTATCCCTTCGACGACGCACGCACCGACCGGCATTCGTACGTCGTGTTCGTCTCCGATCCCGCGGTACTCGCACCGCTGGCCGCCCTGGCGGACGATCTCGATCCGGACCTCGAATGCATCCAGGTGGGAGAGGGCGTCCTCTACTGGCAGGTCGTGAAAGGAGCGACGCTCGACAGTGCCGTCGGGAAGCAGTCGGGTTCGGCCCGGAACAAGGCGACGACGACCGTCCGGAACCTCAACACGCTGCGGCGACTGATCTGACGGGGAGGGTCGACGGCCCCGCCGATCCGCCGGGAGGATCCGTTGCGCCTGCCTACAACCTGCAGGTAGCCTCCCTCCTCGACATTCGTCCCGCCCGGAAGGTCCAGGATGCGCAGAAGCACCGGAATGTTCGCCTCGATTGCGGCGGTCGTGTTCCTCGCAGTCACACCGGCGGTCGCGAACGCCGAGTCGGACACCGACTTCTACACGCCCCCGCCGGCATTCGAGACGGCGCCGCTCGGCGACGTCCTGCGTACCGCGCCGTCGGTCGCCGCCGTCATCCCGAACACCCCGGCCGCCCTCGACGCGACCGTCACCCGGGTGATGTACCGCAGCACGAACGCCACCGGAGGGCCGGTCGCCACCGTCGGCACCGTGCTCGTCCCGTCACAACCGTGGACCGGCCCCGGCCCCCGGCCCACCATCGTGCTCGGTCCGGGCACGCAGGGCATGGGCGACCAGTGCGCACCGTCGAAGCTCATGACCTTCGGCCAGGAGTACGAGTACATCCACATCGGTCCGATGCTCGCGGCCGGCTACGCCGTCGCGGTCACCGATTACGAAGGACTCGGCACTCCCGGCGTGCACCCCTATCTCAACCGCGAGTCGCAGGGACGGGCGATGCTCGACCTCGCGCGCGCCACCCGTTCGCTCGGCGATCTCGGTCTCGACCCCGACGGCCCGATCGCGTTCTGGGGATATTCGCAGGGCGGCATGGCATCCGCATCGGCCGCCGAACTCGCCGCGACGTACGCCCCCGAACTGTCGGTGGTCGGCGCCGTGGCCGGTTCACCGCCCGCCGACCTGGGCGACCTCGCCGTGGCCGGCGACGGATCCCTGCTCTCCGGCGGGATCGGCTGGGTCGTCGACGGTTTCATCTCGGCGTATCCCGAGTACGCCCCGTCGCTGCTGGCGGCATTCAATCCCGCCGGACTCGACGTCCTGCGTCGCGCCGAGACGGCCTGCGTCTTCGATGCGTTCACACTGAATCCGTTCGGGCAGACCTCGTCGTACACGATCGACGGACGGCCCATCGCCGAGCACCTCGGCGACGAGCCGTGGGCGTCGCTGGTCGCCGAGCAGCAACTCGGCAACCGCGCCCCGGCAATGCCGGTCTTCGTGGCGCAGAGCACGGGCGACGACTTCGTGCTCGTCCAAGGGGTCGACACCATGGTCGACAAGTGGTGCTCGGCCGGCGCCGACGTCACCTACCGCCGCTACGACGTCGGACCCGTTCTGACGAAGACCGGGACGGGCCATCTGATCGGCATGTTCCCGGCCGTCGTCGAAGGCCTCGACTGGCTCGATCAGCGGTTCTCCGGCCGGGAATCCCAGTCCGGCTGCACGGCCTGACCTCCCGCCGGAAGAATTTCTCGGAGACCGTGTAACACCCTCGGTCGGCCGACAGATAGACCTGATGAGTGGCCGCGCAGGCAACCCCCCGACATGTCTGCGCGGCCACTTTTCGTTTCGCGACCGCTACGGGTTCACAGGTGCGAGGTGTCGTTGACGAGCCGCACCGACGAACCGCCGTCCGCGTAGAACTCGGCGATGCTGAGCGACGCGAGATCCAGGTGCAGGCGGTACAGCAGCGACGGGCCCGACTCGAGCGCCATCTGCAGGAACGTCTTGATGGGCGTGACGTGCGAGACGACCAGCACGGTCGAGCCGGCGTAGTCGGTCAGCAGGTCGTCGCGCACCGAGGCGATCCGCTTGGCGACCTCGTCGAAGCTCTCGCCGTTCGGGGGTCGCACGGAGGTGTCGCCGAGCCAGCGGCGGTGCAGTTCGGGATCGCGGCGCGCGGCCTCGGCGAAGGTGAGGCCCTCCCAGTCGCCGAAATCCGTCTCGATCAGCCCGTCGTGCACCGTTACCGGGAGATCGAGGGCGTCGGCGGCCGCAGCGGCCGTCTCCCGCGCTCGCCCCAGCGGTGACGACAGCACGGCGGTGATCCCGCCGCGGGCACCGAGTCGCCGGGCCGCGGCGACCGCCTGGTCGCGACCGAGTTCGGTCAGCTCCGGGTTGCCCCGTCCCGAGTAGCGACGCTCGACCGACAGCGAGGTCTGCCCGTGACGCAGCAGCAACAGACGGGTCGGTGACCCGACCGCACCGGTCCAGCCGGGTGAAGCCGGCACTGCCGGATCGGGCACAGGCACGGCCGGCGGGGTGGTGACGTTCTCGGTCCCCGCACTCGACGGCGCCACGGGACGCGTCACAGTGTCGGACGCGACGTCCAGCAGTGCTTCGGCGGCCGCGTCCATCGCGGCGTTGGCCAACCGATCGGCGTAGGCGTTCTCGGCACGCGGGATCCACGTGTAGTCGACGCTGCGGAACCTGCCGGCCAGCTCACGCGCCTGCGCGGCCAGCGGGATCATGTCGGCATGCTTGACCTGCCACCGGCCGCTCATCTGCTCGACGACGAGCTTGGAATCCATGCGGACGTGCACCTCGTCGGCGCCGAGTTCGGCAGCGGCCGTGAGACCGGCGATCAGGCCCTTGTACTCGGCGACGTTGTTCGTCGCGCGCCCGATGCTCGCCTGACGCTCGGCGAGTACGGTCCGATGGTCGGCATCGAAGACCACGGCACCGTAACCGGCCGGTCCGGGATTCCCGCGAGAACCACCGTCCGCTTCGACGACGACCGTCGTCACAGCCCGGATTCCTTGGTGCGGACCAGGATCGCGTCGCACTCCGGGCACCGGACGAGCAGATCGGCGGGTGCGGCGGCGATCCGGGCGATCACACCGCGGTCGAGCTCGATACGGCACGCGCCGCAGCGGCGGGCCTGCAGCAGGGCTGCGCCGATGCCGGACTTCTCACGCTGCTTCTCGTAGAGCGTCACCAGTTCCGCAGGGAAGACGGCGAGCAGTGCCTCGCGGTCGCTGTGGCACCGCTGCTCGGCCACCTCGATGTCGGCGATCGCCTCGTCGCGAGCGCGGACGGCGTCCCCGATCTGGTCATCGACCTGCGAGACCTGCGCACCGGCGTGGTCGTGGTCGGCCTTCGACGCCTCGCGCCGCTCCATGACCTCGAGCAGGTCGTCCTCGAGTGCCGCCTGGCGACGCTCGAGGCTGGTGAGCTCGTGCTGCAGTTCGGTGAGCTGCTTCGATCCCACCGAACCGCTCTGGAGCATCGACCGGTCGCGGTCGGCACGCATGCGCACGGCCTCGATCTCGCCCTCGAGCTTCCGGATGTCCCGGTCGAGGTCGTCGAGGATGATCTCGACGGCCACCGCGGCGTCCTTGCGCGCGTTGCGCTCGGTCTGCAGGCGGTCCACCTCCTGCTGTTCGGGCAGTGTCCGACGGCGATGCGCGAGGCGGTTCAGCTCTGCGTCCACGGCGGCGAGGGACAGCAGCTTGGCCTGCACGGTGGGTTCGACGTTCACTCGGGTGGTTCCTGCTTTCGGTGGTGTGTCGGTGGGCCGGGATCCGGCGGCCACGCGGGACGTGTCGTAGCTGATTACCGTACCGCGCCCGCCGCGGTCGTCCAGGGATCGGTACGCAACTCACTGACCCGCGCCTGCCAGCCGTCCCGGTCGGCGAACGCCGCATCGAGGACGTCGCGGGCCTGCGCGCACCACGGGTACTCGCTCGCCCAGTGCGCAACGTCCACCAGCGCGGGACCTCCGGCGCGCAGATGCTCGTCGGCGGGATGGTGCCGCAGGTC
The DNA here is from genome assembly GCF_035918275.1 of Rhodococcus sp. PD04. Lineage (NCBI taxonomy): Bacteria > Bacillati > Actinomycetota > Actinomycetes > Mycobacteriales > Nocardiaceae > Rhodococcus > Rhodococcus sp. PD04. Next base: position 3,220,896 of record NZ_CP142143.1, read on the forward strand.
GGCGGTGACGTAGACGTCGACCCCCTGCGCGGTGGCGAGCCCGAGGAAGGAATCGCCGGATCCGCCGCACACCGCCACCGTGCGCACCGGCCGGTCGGGGTCGCCCGCACCGCGCACGCCCCATTCGGTGGCCGGCAGCGCGGCGGCGACGTCGGCGGTGAATTCGCGCAGCGTGCGGGTCTGTGGCAGCTCCCCCACCCGGCCCAGGCCGCGATCGCTCGGCAGGTCGGCGAGCTCGATGATGTCGAAGGCCGGTTCCTCGTAGGGGTGTGCATCGCGCAGCGCGGCGAGCACCGCCGCACGGGATCGGCGCGGGGCGATGACCTCGATCCGGTCCTCGGGGACGCGTTCGAGGTCGCCGACCGAGCCGATGGCCGGGTCAGCTCCGTCGACCGGGCGGAACTGGCCGGTTCCCGAGGTGGACCAGCAGCATTCGCGGTAGTTGCCGAGGGCGCCCGCGCCCGCCGCGAACAGTCCCGCGCGCACCGCGTCGACGGCGTCGGACGGCACCATGACGACCCACTTGTCGGTCGCGGGTTCGGGTTTGGCCTCGAGCGGTCGCAGCCCGGTCAGGCCCAGCGCCCCGGCCAGCGCGTCCGAGACGCCGGGGTTCGCGCGGTCGGCGTTGGTGTGCGCGGTGAACAGGGCGCAGCCGCCGCGGATGAGGCGGTGGATCAGCGCGCCCTTGGGAGTGTGCGCGCCCACGGTGTCGACTCCGCGCAGCAGCAACGGGTGGTGCACGAGCAGCAGTTGCGCACCCCATTCGAGCGCCTCGTCGACGACGGCCGCGGTCGCGTCGACGGCGAGCAGCACCTTGCGCACCGGCTCGTCGGGGTCGCCGGCGACGAGTCCCACCGAGTCCCAGCCCTCCGCCAGCGACGGCGGGTAGGCCGTCTCCAGAACGTCGATCACCTCACGCAGCGTCGCCGCCGTCACGTCCACCTCCAGCTGATCCGCTCTCTCCTACGCGCACGACCCTACGCGGCGGAAGACCGGACGAACGGGGAGAATGGCCCGGTGACCGTTCTCGCTGCCACCCAGCCGCTCGTACTCCCCGCTCCCGTCGTCCTGTTCGATCTCGACGGCACCCTCACCGATTCCGCGACCGGGGTGATCAACGGGTTCCTCCACGCCGCCGAGACGACCGGTTTCGAGGCGCCCGACGGCGACCTGGAGTGGCTCCTCGGACCGCCCATGCGCGACACCCTGCAGAATCTCGGCCTCGACGAGGAGCAGATCGCTGCGGGACTCGCCGCCTACCGCGACTACTACTCCGCCACCGGATGGGCCGAGAACGCGGTCTTCGACGGCATCGAAGCCGTACTCGAGGCCGTGCGCGGGGCCGGTAGCCGCCTGGCGGTCGCGACGTCGAAGTCCCAGACGTTCGCCGAGAAGATCCTCGACCACTTCGGTCTGACCGGATACTTCGAGTTCATCGGGGGTGCGAGCGACGACGGCGCCCGTCGCCACAAGTGGGAGGTCGTCGCGCACAGCCTCACCGCTCTCGGGATCGACCCTCAGGAGACCGAGGCCGGCGGCACGACCGGGGTGGTGATGGTGGGCGACCGCGAGCACGACATCCACGGCGCCGCCCGGTTCGGCATCCCCACGGTGTTCGTCGAGTGGGGTTACGGGACGGAGACCGAGGGTCGGGCGGCGGCGCGGACGACCGCTTCGGTGGAGGAACTGCGGGAGGTGCTCACGGGTGGACGCTGACGACCGTTTCCACGTGACCTTCGTGTGCACCGGCAACATCTGCCGGTCTCCGATGGCCGAGAAGATCTTCGCCGAGCACCTGCGTCGGGAGGGACTCGACGACCGGGTCCGGGTGAGCAGCGCGGGCACGCACGGCTGGCACGTCGGGTCCGAGGCGGATCCGCGCACCGACGCCGTGCTGGAGCGGCACGGCTATCCCACCGGTCACCGCGCCGCGAAGCTCGGCGCAGAGCACCTGTCGGCCGACCTCGTCGTCGCCATGACCACCACTCACGAGCGGGCGCTGGCGCAGCTCGGTGTCCCGTCCGATCGTCGTGTGCTGCTGCGATCGTTCGATCCCGACGCCGACGACGATTCGGTGCCCGATCCGTACTACGGTTCCCTCGACGAGTTCGAGCAGGTCCGCGCGCAGATCGAAGCCGCCGTTCCGGGCCTGCTCGAGCGGGTGCGACAGCAGTGAGACGCACCTCACCGGCTACCGTGGATCTGTGCGCCGATTGACATTTCTCCTACGCCCCGGCTGGTTGGTCCTGGCACTGGTGGTCGTCGGCTTCGCCTACGCGTGTTTCACGGTCCTCGCACCGTGGCAGCTCGGTAAGAACACGAGCACCGAGGACCGCAACGGCCGCATCGCTGCGTCGATGGCACAGGATCCGGTTCCCGTCGGCGAACTGCTCGGCGGCGACGGTCCGACCATCGAGGACGAATGGCGCCGTGTGCTCGCGCAGGGCTCCTATCTGCCCGAGTCGGATGTCCTCGTGCGGTTGCGGAACGTCGAGTCGCGGCCGGCCTACGAGGTGCTGACCCCGTTCGTCCTCGATTCCGGTGGCACGATCCTGGTCAACCGCGGGTACGTGCGGCCGGTCCGCGGCACCGAGATCCCCGAGATCCCGGCCGCGCCGTCCGGCACCGTCACCCTCGACGCCCGCATCCGGATGTCCGAGGGAACGGTCGAGGACAAGGTCCCCTTCGTCGACGCCGGTTACCAGCAGGTGTACTTCATCGACGCCCCGCAGGTCGCGTCCGTCACGGGTCTCGACCTCGAGGACGTCTACCTGCAGCTCGACGCCGACCAGCCCGGTGGTCTCGGCGTCATCCCGCTCCCCCAGCTCGATTCGGGCCCGTATCTGTCCTACGGCCTGCAGTGGCTGGCGTTCGGGATCATGGCCCCGCTGGGTCTGGGCTACTTCGTGTGGGCCGAACTGCGGGAGCGCAGGAAGGCCAAGAATCCGCAAGACGGTGGTGACGCAGCCGGGGCCCCGGCAGAAGCGGCACCGCGCACCGCGAGCGAGAAGCTCGCCGACCGATACGGCCGGCCGCGGTGACCGAGCCGACCACCCTGCCCCGATTCGAGGAGCTCCCGATGTACGCGACCGTCGACGACTACCTGGCCGACAAGGATCCGGCCGCCGTCGACGTGTTCCGGCACGTGCGCGCGATGATCCTCGGTCTCGGCGACGACGTCACCGAGCACGTCCACGCATCGGAGATCTCCTGGTCGCGGGGCCGTCCGTTCGCAGCGGCGTTCGTCTACGCCTCGCGTCTCGAGGTGGCCCTGGATCTGCCGCGGCGCATCCACCACGCGACGCTGCGTGAAGCGTTCCCGAAGAAGGGAACGGTGACGACGCACCGCCTGAGCGTCTCGTCGGTCGACGAACTCGACGACCACTTCGTGGAGTTGCTGGGCGTCGCCTACCGCACCGCGGCGGAACGGCGCGACTGACGCCCCACGGCTCCCTTCCGCACGAAGGAGACGAGATGGACGAGGTCAGCGGCGCGATCCGGTTCCTGTCGGCCTTCACGGCCATCGAGAACCATTTCAAGTGGCAGCTGCAGGCGGACGAGGAGCACATGAGCTTCGTCCGGATGGCCAAGGAATACGCCCGGCGCCACCGCACGCAGGTGGATCTGCCCGCGCTCCGGGCCTTCGCGGACCTGCGCAACGCGCTCGTGCACCAGGACTACTACGGGGGCAAACCGGTTGCCGATCCGGTCCCGGAGGTCGTCGAGGCGATCGAGAGACTGCGCGACCGGATCATCGATCCGCCGAAGGTGCTGCAGGTCCTGCCGAGGCGGGCACCCGCCGTGTTCGAGACGGGCACACCGCTGGATCAGGTGCTCGACGAGATCCGACGCCACGACTACTCGCAGTTCCCGATCTACGAGGACGACACCTATCTCGGACTGCTGACGACGAACTGCATCGCCCGTTGGCTGGCGCATCGTCTCGCGACGGACGAGATCGTCGAGGGCGAGACCGTCGGAGCGGCCCTGGAGTTCGCCGAACCGCACGAGCGGGCCGCGCACCTTCCCCGCACCATCACGGTGCCGCAGGCGATCAAGAAGTTGTCCCCGCCCGCGGGCGGGCAATTGCCGCCGACGGCGTTGATCGTCACGCACAGTGGCAGCGCGAAGGAACGTCCGCTCATGATCGTCGTGGCCGACGACCTGCCGGCGCTCGTCGCGGCGGTGAACGCCGGAAACTAGATCTGTGTGGATCCGACCCCGCTGAGCGGGGCTCGATCCACCGGAATCGCACATGGGATTGTGGGCGCGGAGGGTTTCGAACCCCCGACCGCTGGTGTGTAAAACCAGAGCTCTACCACTGAGCTACACGCCCGAAAGACGGCGGCCGAGGCCGCCGACTTCGCATCAGGACTTTAGCGCGGCGAGCGCTCTGGCCCAAGCTCCCTGGTCACGGGGCTCTCCGGGCTGGTTCTCCTCCGCGAACTGCACGATGCCGTCCTTGTCGATGACGAACGTGCCGCGGTTGGCGAAACCGAACTTCTCGTTGAACACACCGTAGGCCTGTGCGACCTCGCCGTGCGGCCAGAAGTCGGACAGCAGCGGGAAGGTGTAGCCCTGTTCGGCCGCCCAGATCTTGTGGCTCGGCGACGGGCCGACCGAGACCGCGAGGATCGCGGTGTCGTCGTTCTCGAAGGTGGGCAGGTCGTCGCGCACGGCGCACAGCTCGCCCTGGCAGACGCCGGTGAAGGCGAGCGGGTAGAAGACCAGGAGCACGTTCTTGCTGCCCCGGAAGCTCGACAGCGTCACTTCCTGGTTGTTCTGGTCCTTGAGAGTGAAATCGGGGGCTTCGGTGCCCACAGCGATCGGCATACGTGAGGATCCTTACGTTCTGGGAGCCGGGTCAGCGGCGGGGACGGCCGGCCTTGGGCTGGACGAGGCGGCTGCCGATCCAGTCACCGAGGTTGGTGGCCGTGGTCTGGGTGAGGCCGGCCGTGGCGGCCGACTCGGCGATCTCGCTGGGCTCGACATGATCGGGGCGCCCGGTCTTGGGGGTGAGCACCCACACGACGCCTTCGTCGGCGAGGGGGCCGATCGCGTCCATGAGGGCGTCCACCAGGTCGCCGTCGCTGTCGCGCCACCACAGCAGCACGACGTCGACGACCTCGTCGGAGTCCTCGTCGAGCAGCTCCGTACCGGTGACCTCTTCGATCGCAGCTCTCAACTCGTCGTCGGTGTCCTCGTCCCAACCGAGTTCCTGCACCACGTGGTCGTGAGTGATACCGAGCTTGGAGACATAGTTCTTGGCATCCGCCGCGGCGACCACGGTGGCTCCTCCTAGGGGTTGTGGTGCGCGAAATCGGATCCGCGTACCGGCGTGACGATCAATTGGTCAAAGCGAACATCGTTGCGAGCCTCAACGCAACCCGAATCGCTGGGAAAAGCGGGAGAATCTTTGGAGAGAGACCCATTGCACCACCCCGCACCGTGTCCGATCCGTCCTGTCGGCCGGGCCACGACGTGATCCTCCGTCCCGGATGGGGGAAGATGAGGGGTGCATCATGTTCAGATGTCGATTGCGTCGGCTCCCACAAGAGCCGGCCGACGGAGAGGGCGCTCCACCTACGCGCCCACCACGATGAGGAGCAGACGTTGACAGACCTGATCCACGGATCCGACTCCCGACAAGGCGCCGCACCGGGCGCGTCGGGACCGGATTCCTCGGCCAAGCCGGCATCGACCAAGGACAACCGTGTCCGGGTGATCCGCGAGGGCGTGGCCTCCTACCTGCCGGACATCGATCCGGCGGAGACCGAAGAGTGGCTCGAGTCGTTCGACGGGATGCTCGAGGCCGCGGGCCCCACCCGCGCGCGCTACCTGCTGCTGCGCATGCTCGAGCGTGCCAATGAGCGCAAGGTCTCCCTTCCCGCCCTGACCTCCACCGACTACGTCAACACCATCCCGACCGAGAGCGAACCGTGGTTCCCCGGTGACGAGGAGGTCGAGCGTCGCTACCGCGCGTACATCCGGTGGAACGCGGCGATCATGGTCACCCGCGCGCAGCGCCCGGGTGTCGGCGTCGGTGGTCACATCTCCACCTACGCGTCCTCTGCCGCCCTGTACGAGGTCGGCTTCAACCACTTCTTCCGCGGCAAGGACCACCCCGGCGGCGGCGACCAGGTCTTCATCCAGGGTCACGCCTCCCCCGGTATCTACGCCCGCGCGTTCCTCGAGGGCCGCATCGGCACCGAGCAGCTCGACGGTTTCCGGCAGGAACACAGCCACGCCTCGCTCGGCGGTGGACTGCCGTCGTACCCGCACCCGCGCCTGCTCCCGAACTTCTGGGAGTTCCCGACGGTGTCGATGGGCCTGGGCCCGATGAACGCGATCTACCAGGCACGGTTCAACCACTACCTGCACGACCGCGGCATCAAGGACACCTCCGATCAGCACGTCTGGGCCTTCCTCGGCGACGGCGAGATGGACGAGCCGGAGTCGCGCGGCCTGGCGCACGTCGCGGCCACCGAGGGTCTCGACAACCTGACCTTCGTCGTCAACTGCAACCTGCAGCGTCTCGACGGCCCGGTGCGCGGCAACGGCAAGATCATCCAGGAGCTGGAGTCGTTCTTCCGCGGCGCCGGCTGGAACGTCATCAAGGTCGTGTGGGGCCGCGAGTGGGACGCCCTGCTGCACGCCGACAAGGACGGCGCGCTGGTCAACCTCATGAACGTCACGCCCGACGGCGACTACCAGACGTACAAGGCCAACGACGGCGCGTTCGTGCGCGAGCACTTCTTCGGCCGCGACCCGCGGACGAAGGAACTGGTCAAGGATCTGTCCGATCAGGAAATCTGGAACCTCAAGCGCGGTGGCCACGACTACCGCAAGATCTACGCGGCGTACAAGGCCGCGATGGAGCACAAGGGTCAGCCGACGGTGATCCTCGCGCACACCATCAAGGGCTACACGCTCGGTAAGCACTTCGAGGGCCGCAACGCGACCCACCAGATGAAGAAGCTCACCCTCGAGGACCTGAAGTACTTCCGCGACATCCAGCGGATCCCGATCTCGGACGAAGAGCTCGAGAAGGATCCGAAGATGCCGCCGTACTACCACCCCGGTTTCGAGTCGCCCGAGATCCAGTACATGCTCGAGCGTCGCCGGGCCCTCGGTGGTTTCCTTCCGGAGCGCCGTACCACCGCGAAGCCGTTGGCGCTGCCTGCGGAGAAGACCTACGACGTGGTCCGCAAGGGTTCGGGCAAGCAGGAGGTCGCCACCACCATGGCGACGGTCCGTGTGCTCAAGGAACTGTTGCGCGACAAGGAGATCGGTAAGCGCATCGTGCCGATCATTCCGGACGAGGCCCGCACCTTCGGTATGGACTCGTGGTTCCCGTCGCTGAAGATCTACAACCGCAACGGTCAGCTGTACACCTCGGTGGACGCCGATCTGATGCTCGCCTACAAGGAGAGCGAGGTCGGGCAGATCCTGCACGAGGGCATCAACGAGGCCGGTTCGACGGCGTCGTTCACGGCGGTCGGTACGTCCTACGCGACGCACGGCGAGCCGATGATCCCCGTGTACATCTTCTACTCGATGTTCGGTTTCCAGCGCACGGGCGACGGCCTGTGGGCAGCGGCCGACCAGATGGCACGCGGGTTCGTCCTCGGCGCGACCGCCGGTCGCACCACGCTGACCGGTGAGGGCCTGCAGCATGCCGACGGGCATTCGCTGCTGCTCGCGTCGACCAACCCGGCTGCGGTCACCTACGACCCGGCGTTCTCCTACGAGATCGCCCACATCTTCCGCGACGGTCTGCGGCGGATGTACGGCGGTACGGAGGGTGTCGACGGCTTCGGTGGCGAGGACGTCTTCTACTACATCACCATCTACAACGAGCCGTACTCGCAGCCGGCCGAGCCGGAGGACCTCGACATCGAGGGCCTGCTCAAGGGCATCTACCTGTACAAGCGGGGCCAGGAGTCGGGTCCGAAGGCGCAGATCCTGGTCTCGGGCGTGATGATGCCCGAGGCGCTGCGTGCACAGGAGATCCTCGCCGACGAGTGGGGCGTGTCCGCGGACGTCTGGTCCGTCACCTCGTGGGGCGAGCTGCGTCGCGACGGCGTCGAGTGCGACCGCCAGGCGCTGCTGAACCCCGGTGAGGAAGCTCCGGTGCCGTACGTGGCGTCGGTGCTCAACGACGCTGCGGGGCCGTTCGTCGCGGTGTCCGACTGGATGCGCGCGGTGCCCGACCAGATCCGCAAGTGGGTCCCGGGCGACTACACGGTGCTCGGCGCCGACGGATTCGGCTTCTCCGATACCCGTGGCGCCGCTCGCCGCGTGTTCAACATCGACGCCGAGTCCACGGTGGTTGCGGTGCTCTCGGCGCTGGGTCGCGAAGGTGCGATCGATCGCGAGAAGGCCGTCGAGGCGGCCCGCACCTACAAGATCGACGACGTGACGGCCGCCCCGGTCTCGATGGCGGATCCGGGCGTCGCCTGATCTCTCCACCGGTCACGTCCGAGTGGCGTGACCGGTCGGCTCGCGGCCGCCGGGTACTTTCGTCCCATGGTCGACGAGCCGCAACCCCGCCGGACCGGGCAGGTACCGGGCGTTCACAGGGAACGCCCGGTACCGCCGTCCCGCCCCGAGCGGGCACCGCTGCCCGACGCGCTGCTCCGTCGGGTCAAACAGTTCTCGGGGCGACTGTCCACCGAAGCGGTGCACGTCATGCAGGAGCAGTTGCCCTTCTTCGCCGATCTCGACGCGTCGCAGCGGTCTACCGTGCAGCTGGTCATCCAGACGTCGGTGGTCGACTTCCTCGAGTGGGTGCGCAATCCCGACAGCGACCTGCGGTTCAGCCTCGACGCCTTCCAGATGATCCCGCAGGACCTCGCCCGGCGTCTGACTCTTCGTCAGACGGTGGACATGGTCCGTGCGGCGATGGAGTTCTTCGAGCAGTGGCTGCCGGCCCTCGCCCGCAACGAGGAACAGCTCGTGGCGCTCACCGAGGCGATCCTGCGGTACGGGCGGGAGCTCGGTTTCGCCGCCGCGGCGGTGTACGCGGGTGCGGCCGAGTCGCGGGGCGCCTGGGACACGCGACTCGAGGCGCTCGTCGTCGACGCCGTGGTGCGCGGGGACACCGGGCCCGACATGCAGTCGCGGGCCGCGACACTCAACTGGGACGCGACCGCACCGGCGACGGTGATCGTCGGTACTCCCCCGCCCGACCAGGGTGTCTCGGTGATCACCACAGTGCACACCGTCGCCCAGGAGCACGGCCGCGCAGCCCTCGCGGTGGTGCAGGGCGAACGCCTGGTCATGGTGGTCAGCGGCGAACTTCACGGCACGGTCGACGCGGTGAACTTCCGCACCGAGCTGATGCGCGCATTCTCCGACGATCCCGTCGTGATCGGTCCGACGACACCGACGCTGGCGACCGCACACGTCTCCGCCGTCGAAGCGCTCGCCGGCATGGAGGCGGTCGTGGGGTGGCCGGGAGCTCCCCGGCCGGTGCATGCCGCGGAGTTGCTGCCCGAGCGCGCGCTGCTCGGTGATCCCGGCGCGATCGCCGCGCTCGAGGACTTCGTCGTCGCCCCGCTGGCGGCTGCCGGGCCGTCCCTCGCGGACACGCTGGACGCATACCTCGACAGTGGGGGCGCTGTCGAGACTTGTGCCCGGAAGCTGTTTGTTCATCCAAATACCGTGCGGTATCGATTGAAGCGGATCACAGAAGTAACGGGTCGGGATCCCACAAATCCCCGCGACGCGTACGTGCTCCGAATCGCTGCCACGGTCGGTCGCCTGGCACGAAGCCATAACGAATTGAGATCGCCTGCACCACCTGCCACTCGATTCACAATTCGCGAATCGGACACGTAACGTCTCCGGCCTTTCGTCCGATAGCGAGCACCGACGTGCAGATTTGTGGGAACCCTACAAATCGGAGGGCAACCTTTCATCGCTACCGACATCTCGCAGGTACCCGCTCGCGGTGTTCTCTGGTGATCGTGATTTCGCTGCTTGCCCCCGGACAGGGGTCTCAAACACCCGGAATGCTCGCCCCGTGGCTCGAGCAGTCCGGAGCGCGCGACCGCATCGACCAGTGGTCGCAGACGGCGGGACTCGATCTCGCGCGTCTCGGCACCACTGCCACCGCCGAGGAGATCACCGACACCGCGGTGACCCAGCCGCTCGTGGTGGCCTCCGCCCTGCTCGCCTTCGAGGATCTCGACCGTCGCGGCCTCGTGCCCGCCGACACGATCGTCGCCGGCCACTCCGTCGGCGAACTCGCCGCGGCCGCCATCGCGGGTGTCATCGGCGCCGACGACGCCGTCGCCCTCGCCGCCGTCCGCGGAGCCGAGATGGCCCGCGCCTGCGCGCTCGAACCCACCGGAATGTCCGCCGTGCTCGGCGGTGCCGAGGACGAGGTGCTCGCGCGCCTCGCCGAGTTGGATCTGACCCCCGCGAACATGAATGCGGCCGGTCAGATCGTCGCAGCCGGGCGCCTGAGTGCGCTCGAGGAGCTCGCTGCGAACCCGCCCGAGAAGGCCCGAGTCCGCGCCCTGCCGGTCGCCGGTGCCTTCCACACCCGATTCATGGCACCCGCCCAGGACGCCGTGGCTGCCGCCGCGGCGAAGATCACACCTTCGGATCCGACGCACACGCTGCTGTCGAACTACGACGGCAAGCCCGTCACCTCCGGAGCCGACGCCCTCGAACGTCTCGCAGCCCAGGTCACCCGGCCCGTCCGGTGGGATCTGTGCACCGCTTCCCTGCGTGAAGCGCAGGTGAGCCGGATCGTCGAGCTTCCCCCCGCCGGCACGCTGGTGGGCATCGCCAAGCGCGAGATGCGCGGCACGCCCACCGTCGCCCTCAAGACCCCCGCGGAGATCTCCGCTCTGGCCGAAAGTCTTCAACTCGGTTAGGTTGCTGCGCGCGCCGTCGCACAGCACGGGCACCTCACCGGGAACTCCCCGGACCCCCGACCGGAAACATCCGGCCGGTTTCGAACGACATAGTCGACAGATCGAGAAGGGAGCCACATCGTGGCCGCCACCCAGGAAGAAATCATCGCCGGTCTCGCGGAGATCATCGAAGAGGTCACCGGCATCGAGCCCTCCGAGGTGACCGTCGAGAAGTCCTTCGTCGACGACCTCGACATCGACTCGCTGTCCATGGTCGAGATCGCCGTCCAGACCGAGGACAAGTACGGCGTGAAGATCCCCGACGAGGATCTCGCCGGTCTGCGCACCGTCGGCGACGCCGTGAACTACATCCAGAAGCTCGAGGCCGCAGGCGTTCAGGCCACGAACGACAACGAATGAGTTCTGCTGTGACCTCCCCTTCTCCTCGGGCACTCCGCAACGTCGTCGTCACCAGCCTCGCGGCTACGACGTCGATCGCCGGCGATGTGGACGCCACCTGGAAAGCACTGCTGGCCGGTGAGAGCGGGATCGGCACCATCGACGGCGGATTCGTCGACGAGTTCGACCTCCCGGTGCGCATCGGCGGAACCCTGAAGGTCAGCCCCGACGAGGGACTGTCCCGCGTCGAACTCCGTCGCATGAGCTTCGTCGAGCGCCTCGCGCTCACCCTCGGACGCACCGTCTGGCAGAACGCCGGCAGCCCCGAGGTCGACCAGGACCGTCTCGGTGTGGTCATCGGTACGGGCCTCGGTGGCGGAGAGTCGCTCATCGACGCCGTCGACAAGCTCCGTGACGGCGGCTACCGCAAGGTCTCGCCCTTCGCGGTGCAGATGATCATGCCGAACGGGCCGTCGGCCACCGTCGGGCTCGAACTCGGTGCCCGTGCCGGGGTCATCACCCCGGTCTCGGCGTGCTCGTCCGGATCCGAGGCGATCGCCAACGCGTACCGGATGATCGCCTTCGGCGACGCCGACATCGTCGTCACCGGTGGTGTCGAGGGTCAGCTGGACGCGGTCGCCACGGCGGGCTTCGCGATGATGCGGGCGCTGAGCACCCGCAACGACGACCCGAAGGGCGCATCGCGTCCGTTCGACAAGGACCGCGACGGTTTCGTCTTCGGCGAGGCCGGCGCACTGATGGTCCTCGAGAGCGAGGAGCATGCCAAGGCACGCGGGGCGACCATCCACGGTCGCATCCTCGGCGCCGGCATCACCTCCGACGGTTACCACATCGTCGCCCCCGATCCGGAAGGCACGGGAGCGGCACGGGCCATGCGGCGGGCGATCGAGACCGCCGGGCTCACCAAGGCCGACATCGGGCACGTCAACGCGCACGCGACGGCCACCCCGATCGGCGACGTGGCCGAAGCCAAGGCCATCAACGCGGCCGTGGGCAACCACGCCGCGATCTACGCCCCCAAGTCCGCGCTCGGTCATTCGATCGGTGCGGTGGGTGCACTCGAAGCAGTACTCACGGTCCTGTCTCTGCGTGACGAGGTCATCCCGCCCACGCTGAATCTCGAGAACCAGGATCCAGAGATCGATCTCGACGTGGTGAAGGGCGAACCACGTTCCGGACGGATCGATTTCGCGCTGAACAACTCGTTCGGTTTCGGTGGGCACAACGTGGCGCTCGCATTCGGTCGCGCCTGACCGTCGACGCCAGTCCGCCCCATGCGGTGGAGGCTCCGCCCGGAGCCTCCACCGCAGCCCACCACCACCGCGTCTGCCCGAGGAGTACCCGATGACCATCCTGGATCCAGCCACCCCGCGTGAGACGACGGTGGACCCGAGAGATCCGTTGGCCCGTCTCGAGAAACTGTTCGACCCGGGCAGCCTGGAACTGCTGCACACCCGCGACAAGTCGGGCGTCCTCGCCGCCGTCGGCGACGTCGACGGCATCCGCACCGTCGCATACTGCTCCGATGCCACCGTCATGGGCGGGGCCATGGGCGTCGAGGGATGCAAGCACATCGTCTCCGCCATCGACCACGCCATCGACCACGAGATCCCCGTGGTCGGCATCTTCCACTCCGGTGGTGCGCGTCTGGCCGAGGGCGTCGAGGCCCTCCACGCCGTCGGCCTGGTCTTCGAGGCCATGGTTCGCGCGTCCGGTCTGATCCCCCAGATCTCCGTCGTTCTCGGCTTCGCAGCCGGCGGTGCCGCCTACGGTCCGGCCCTGACCGACATCGTCATCATGGCTCCCGAGGGCCGCGTCTTCGTCACCGGACCGGACGTGGTCCGCAGCGTCACCGGTGAGCAGGTCGACATGGAGTCGCTCGGCGGCCCCGAGACGCACACCAAGAAGTCCGGTGTCGCGCACATCGCCGCGCACGACGAGGCCGACGCGTTGCACCGGGCCCGCCGCCTGGTGTCGATGCTGGCCGAGCAGGGCGAATTCGACGTCGCCGCTGCGGCGCTCGGCGACACCGACCTGCGGGCGCTGATGCCCGCCTCGCCGCGACGCGCATACGACGTGCGGCCGATCGTCCACCAGTTGCTCGACAACGTCGACGGCGAGTCCGCCTTCGAGGAACTGCAGGCCGGTTGGGCCCGCAGCATCGTCACCGGCTTCGGCCGTCTCGGCGGCCGTACCGTCGGTGTCATCGCCAACAACCCGCTCCGTCTCGGCGGCTGCCTCAACTCCGAGAGCGCCGAGAAGGCAGCGCGTTTCGTGCGGATGTGCAACGCCTTCGGTGTTCCGCTCGTCGTCATCGTCGACGTCCCCGGTTACCTTCCCGGTGTGAGCCAGGAGTGGGAGGGTGTCGTCCGACGCGGCGCCAAGCTGCTCCACGCGTTCGCCGAGGCGAAGGTTCCCCGTGTCACGCTCGTGACGCGCAAGATCTACGGCGGCGCGTACATCGCGATGAACTCCCGGGCGCTCGGGGCCACCGCCGTCTACGCATGGCCGGAGTCCGAGGTGGCCGTGATGGGCGCGAAGGCCGCTGTGGGCATCCTCCACAAGAAGGCCCTCGCCGCGGCTCCCGAGGAGGAGCGTGAGGCGCTGCACGACCGTCTCGCGGCCGAACACGAGGCGATCGCCGGTGGCGTCGGGCGCGCGATGGCGATCGGTGTGGTCGACGAGATGATCGATCCCGCCACCACCCGCAGCACGCTGGCCGCCGCGCTCGCCGCCGCACCCGCAGTTCGCGGCGGGCACAAGAACATTCCGCTCTGATCCGGACACAGCACGAGAACACCGGCATCGCTCCTCGGAGCGGTGCCGGTGTTCTCGTATCAGGAAGATGTGGGGTGCGTTCCGGTCGCGTCACCGGGGCGGCGGACCGCGGTCAGCCGACGTCCCGGCGGAGCCACGTCACCTGCGCGCCTTCGTCGCCGCTGCGGTACGGCTCGAGCTCTTCGTCCCAAGCCGTTCCGAGGGCGCGGTGCAGTTCGCTCGTGACATCGGCAGAGGACAGCATGGCGCGCAGACGCATCTCTCCGACGACGATGTCGCCGTTGGCGCTGGTTGCCCCGCGCCACAGGCCCAGTCGGGGGACGTAGCTGAAGCGTTCGCCGTCGACGCCCTCGCTCGGGTTCTCGGTGATCTCGAAGCGGAGCATCGGCCACGAGCGCAGCACGTCGGCCAGTCGCGCGGCCGTGCCCACGGGCCCGACCCAGTCGACGCAGGTGCGCAGCAGCCCCGGTGCGGCGGGCTGGCCCGTCCACGAGAGATCGGGCCGGCAGTCGAGGATGTCGGCCAGTGCCCACTCGATGTGCGGGCACACGGCCGCCGGTGAGGAATGGACATAGATCACCCCCGCCGTGGCATCCGCGAATTGGTTGGATGCGCGCATACATTCACCTCCGATTCGACCAGGACGTCTTCCCCAACGACCTTCGTCGATCAAGGCTTCTCCATGCAGGCTGCGTACAAGTGTGCCCGTGTGGCGTGTGTTTCGCCAGCGAACCAGAGAGGTTTATGTGAATTCGGTGATGATCGCGTCCCCGAGGGCAGGCCAGAGCGGTTTCGCCCAGTCTCCGAACGCACGATCAGTAAGTACCACAGTGACGACGGAAATTTCGGGATCTACCCAAATGAATGTGCCCGATTGACCGAAATGACCGAAAGTACGCGGTGAATTACCGGTCGCGGTCCAATGCGGATTCTTTTCCCCGCGGATCTCGAATCCGAGACCCCAGTCGTTGGGCTTGAACATCCCGTAGCCGGGGACGAGCCCGTTCAGACCCGGGAACTGCACGCTGGTCGCCTCGGCGAGGGTTTCGTGCGAGATCAGCACGGGCTCGAGGAGCTCGCGCGCGAACAACGCGAGATCGGCGACCGAGGACTGCGCTCCGTGGCCGGCCGAGCCCGACAGGGACGAGGACTGCATACCGAGCGGTTCGAAGACCGCCTGGCGGAGGTATTCCGGGAACTCGATACCGGTTTCCGCCTCGACGAGTTCGGCGAGCACCTCGAAGCCCGCACTCGAGTAGATCCGCTTCCGTTCGGGTTCGGTCTGCACGGTGCGCTCACCGAACGCCAGACCCGAGGCGTGGGCGAGCAGATGCCGCACCGTCGACCCTTCGGGACCCGCGGGCTGGTCGAGCTCGATCGCGCCCTCCTCGACGGCGATCAGCGCGGCGTACGCCACGAGCGGCTTCGTCACGGACGCGAGCGGGAAGATCCCGTCGAGGTCTCCCCTGGACGCGACCGTTCCGCCGTCGCGGGTCACCACCGCGGCGGCGGAACGGTCGACAGGCCAGTCGCTGAGCAGATCGAGGCTGTGCACGCGATCAGCCTACGAGACGGCCCGGCGCGGCGAGGTCACCGGTCGGTGCCGGTCACCAGTCGGCTTCGGTGTACCGGATGACGCCGCGGATGTTCCTGCCCTCGAGCATGTCCCGGTATCCGTCGTTGATCTGCTCGAGGGTGTAGGTACGCGTGACCATGTCGGCCAGGTTCAGCTGGCCGGACTTGTACAGGTCGAGCAGGTTCGGGATGTCGACGCGGGCATTGCAGCCACCGAAGATGTTGCCCTTGAGGTCCTTCTGGAGCATCGAGAACAGGAACGAGTTGAGCTTGACGTCCATGTCGGACATGTAGCCCATCGCCGTGACGACGCACCGGCCGCCCTTGGCCGTGAGGGTCAGCGCGGGATCGACCAGCTCACCCTTCATCTCGCCCACGGTGATGATCGTCGAGTGGCACATGCGGCCCCACGTGATCTCCATGATCGGCACGATGGCCTCCTCGATGGAGGCGTAGGTGTGCGTGGCACCGAACTTCAGCGCCTGCTCGCGCTTGAACGGTTCCGGGTCGATCGCGAAGACGTGGCGCGCACCGGAGGCCACGGCACCCTGCAGGGCGCTCATGCCGACACCGCCGACGCCGATGATGGCAACCGAATCGCCGGCCTTGACCTCGGCGATGTTCGTCGCCGAACCCCAGCCGGTGGGCACGCCGCAGCCGACGAGGGCGGCGAGCTCGAACGGCACGTCCTTGTCGATCTTGACGACCTGGCTCTGGTTGACCGTCATGTACGGCGAGAAGGTGCCGAGCAGGCACATCGCGATCACGTTCTGGCCGCGCGCCTGGATGCGGTAGGTGCCGTCGGAGATCGCCTGGCCGCTGAGCAGTCCGGCGCCCAGATCGCACAGGTTCGAGTGCCCCGAGGCACAGGACGGACACCGCCCGCACGCGGGGATGAAGGACAGCACGACGTGGTCGCCCACCTCGAGGCCCACCACTCCCTCGCCGACCTTGGTGATCACACCCGCGCCCTCGTGACCGCCCATGGCGGGGAAGGACGGCATCGGGGTTGCGCCCGTGACGATGTGATGGTCGGAGTGGCACATACCGGCGGCTTCCATGCGGATCTGCACTTCACCAGCGACGGGATCACCGAGTTCGATCTCCTCGACCGACCACGGCTCGTCGATGCCCCACAGCACTGCACCCTTGGTCTTCATCTGGCTCGTCCTCCATCGCATTGCCGGTTGTGCACGTGACGATAGACACAATCGCACAGAATTGGAACAGGTTCTAGACCTCGTCCCGGTCCGATCGACATGCGCCCGCGGATACCGTGAGACCGAAGCACCGCGGGTCACCACCGCCCGACCGTCCGAGGAGATGCCGTGCCCGACAATCCGGAACTCACCTTCCACGGCGCGGCGAGAACCGTCACCGGCTCGTGCGCGACGATCGAACTCGGCGACGCCCGCATCCTGGTCGACTGCGGGATGTTCCAGGGTTCGCGCAGCCTCGAGAAGCTCAACGTCGCGGAGTTCGCGTTCGCCCCCGAGTCGATCGACGCGGTGATCCTCACCCACGCCCACATCGACCACTGTGGGCTGCTCCCCAAGCTCGTCGCGCGGGGCTTCGAGGGCCACATCTTCTGCACCGCCCCGACGGCCGAGCTGCTCTCGTTCATGCTCGCCGACTCGGCGCGGATCCAGGAGTTCGAGGCCCAGCGCCGCAATCGGCGGCGCGACCGCGCGAACCGGGCGAAGTTCCACCCGATCTACACCGAGGAGGACGCCCGGCTCGCCGCCTCACGCGCCCGGCCGGTACCGCTCGAGGAGTGGTTCGAACCGGCGCCCGGTTTCCGGGTCCGCCTGTGGAATGCCGGACACATCCTGGGATCGGCCTCGGCGGAGATCGAGGCCGGCGGTGTGCGGATGTTGTTCTCGGGCGATCTGGGGCCGGAACAGAAGGCCTTCCATGCCGATCCGGAAGGTCCGACCGGACTCGACTACGTCGTCTGCGAATCCACCTACGGGGACCGCTCACGCCCTCGACTCACGATCGCCGAGCGCCGCGACCTCCTGGCCCGGGAGGTGAACGAGGCACTCGAGCGGGGCGGCAACCTGATCGTGCCGTCGTTCGCGCTCGAACGCACCCAGGAGTTGTTGCTCGACATCGGATACCTGCTCGACGACGAGCGCATTCCGGAGGTGCCGGTCTTCGTCGACTCCCCGCTCGCGATCCGCGCGACCGACGTCTTCGCCGCACACGCCGGAGAACTCGAGGACCTCGACGGCCGGAACGTCTTCCGCCATCCGGGCATCCGGTACACCGCCGAGGCCGAGGAATCGATGCGGATCGACAGCTACCATCGCGCGATCATCATCGCGGCCTCCGGGATGTGCGAGGCGGGACGGGTTCGGCACCACCTGCGGAACAACCTCGCCCGCCCCGACTCGACGGTGCTCTTCGTCGGCTATCAGGCGCAGGGCACGCTCGGAAGGGTGATCCTCGAGGGTGCGCCGAAGGTCCGGATCTCGGGTGAGGACATCGATGTCCGGGCACGGATCCGGCGGATCGACAGCTACTCCGCGCACGCCGACCGCGGCGAGTTGGTGCAATGGGTCGGGCAACGCGCGCCGATCTCCGGTGCGGTCTTCCTCGACCACGGAGAACCCGATGCGCTCGCCGCCTTCACGGCATCGCTGCACGAACTCGATGCCGGACTGAACGTGGTCGTCCCGGAGATCGGCGCCCGATACCGGCTCGTGGCGGGCGGTCCGCCCGAGCACATCGCCACGGTCGCACCGCCGGCACCGGTGCGCGTCGGCCGTGATTGGCAGAACGAGTACGCCGAATTCGCCACCGGCCTGCGCGACCAGCTGCTCGAGATCGACGATCCGCGCACCCGGGAGCGCGCGATCGCCGCGATGCGGAGGGTGCTCGACGAATACCGCACGGGCGCCCCACCCCCGGAGGAGCACCGACGCCACTCGAGGCCGGGTCGGCGCAAGCCACCACCTCGCCGGAGGCGCCGATTCTGAGCCGCTCCCTTCATTCCCGCGAGAATCGTCTCGCGCGATATCCGTCCTCTCATTGTAGAGAATGGCATTTCCGTCTAACGTGATCCTCATGTTCGACCGCGGCGAGGGCCGCCGCATCGGCATCGGACAACGGAGGACGAACCATGACGACGAAGGCGCTCGCGCCCGACGTATCCACGTGGCCGGCAGAGAACCCGCAGCTCATCGGCAGCCGCTGCGACGACTGCTCCGCGACCACGTGGCCCACCCAGCCGCGCTGCCCCCGGTGCAGCGGGGCGAACATCTCGGAGCTGCTGCTGCCGCGTCGCGGCACGCTCGTGGCATGGACCACGCAGGGCTTCGTGCCGAAGCAGCCCTACGCGGGCAACGAGACGGCGGCGACCTTCACACCCTTCGCGTTCGGCCTCGTCCAGCTCGACGACGTGGTCCGCGTCGAGGCCCGCCTCGTGGAGAGCGACCCCGAGAAACTGCGCCCGGGCATGGAGGTCGAGCTCACCTTCGTCCCCTTCTACACCGACGAAGAGGGCACCGACATCGTCACGTGGGCCTTCGCGCCGATCTGATCCGTACACATCCCATCGAGGAGTTCCCGACATCATGAACGACGTTGCCATCATCGGGGTGGGTCTTCACCCGTTCGGTAGATTCGGCGCCAAGTCGGCCATCGAAATGGCCGCAGACGCAATCCAGCTCGCGCTCGAGGACTCGGGCGTTGCCTGGAAGGACATCCAGTTCGGCATCGGCGGCAGCTACGAGGTCGACAACACCGACGCCGTCACCCGCCTCGTCGGCCTGACCGGCATTCCCTTCACCAACGTGTTCAACGCGTGCGCGACGTCCGCCAGCGCGATCGAGCAGACCGCCGACGGG
This sequence comes from Rhodococcus sp. PD04, assembly GCF_035918275.1. NCBI lineage: Bacteria > Bacillati > Actinomycetota > Actinomycetes > Mycobacteriales > Nocardiaceae > Rhodococcus > Rhodococcus sp. PD04. The sequence goes on from NZ_CP142143.1 coordinate 3,240,388, forward strand.
ATCCGTTCCGGCAAGTACGACATCGGCATCGCTGTGGGCACCGACAAGCACCCCCGCGGCGCCTTCACCGCCGATCCCGCCATGCTCGGCCTGCCCGCCTGGTACGCCGAGAACGGACAGTTCGTCACCACCAAATTCTTCGGCATGAAGGCGAACCGCTACGCCATCGACCACAACATCTCGCACGAGACTCTCGCGCGGGTCGCGGCGAAGAACTATCGCAACGGCGGCCTCAACCCGAAGGCCTTCCGCCGCACGGAGTTCAGCATCGAGGAGATCCTCTCGTCGCCGATGCTCAACTACCCGCTCACGGCGAAGATGTTCTGCGCGCCGGACGAGGGTGCCGCAGCGGTGATCATGTGCCGTGGCGACCTGGTGTCGAAGTACACCACCAACAAGCCGGTCTACCTGCGTTCCACAGCGATTCGCACCCGCACATACGGCGCGTACGAGGTCCACGCGACGTGGGCGTCGGTGGAGGAGGACGTCTCCCCCACCGTCTACGCGGCCGAGGCCGCCTACGAGGCCGCCGGGATCGGCCCCGAGGACGTCGATGTCGCCCAGCTCCAGGACACCGACGCCGGCGCGGAGGTGATCCACATGGCCGAGACCGGGCTGTGCGCCGACGGCGACCAGGAGAAGCTGATCGCCGAGGGCGCCACCGAGATCGGTGGATCCCTCCCGGTGAACACCGACGGTGGTCTCATCGCCAACGGTGAACCCATCGGCGCCTCCGGCATCCGCCAGGTCCACGAACTGGTGCTGCAGCTGCGTGGTCGGGCCGGCGAGCGGCAGGTTCCGGGCGAGCCGAAGGTGGGCCTCGCCCAGGTCTACGGTGCCCCCGGCACCGCAGCCGCGTCGATCCTGTCACTCTGAGTACCACGTAACCGCACGAAAGTTCGGCCGCCGCACGAGATCCCGAGTGCGGTGGCCGAACTCGCCCCAGGGACACCGCGAGTCCGGAATCACAACACCCCGAGGCACTTTTCGCAACCGGAGGAAGGTACTGTCCAGCTCAGCGGGTCGAACGCGGGGGACGACTCATCAGCATCACTTCGAGTCGAGGAGTTCATCCGTGCGTCGATCCGTCGCGTCCCGTCGTGGCTTCCGCAGCCTTGCGGTCGGTCTCGCAGGCCTGTCGGCGCTCGTGTTCGGCACCGCCACCGCGCACGCCGATCCCGAGCAGCCCGACGCCGAACCCACCACCGCCTACGTCGATGGCGTCGACGAGGTGACCGACCAGCACTGGACGGTCCGCGTCTACTCCCCGGCCATGGACACCGTCGTCCCCCTCGACGTCCTGCGCCCGGCCGACCCGAGCGAGCCCCGACCGGTCGTCTACGCCCTCGGCGGCGCGGGCGTCGGCGTGATCGACGGCACCGGATGGATGGAGAGCAGCGACATCGCCGAGTTCTTCTCGGACAAGAACGCCAACGTCGTCATCCCCGCCACCGGCAACTTCAGCTACTTCACCGACTGGGATCTCGACGATCCGGTCCTCGGCCGCAACCAGTGGCAGACCTTCCTCATCGAAGAACTGCCGCCGGTCGTCGACGAGCTGCTGGACACCGACGGCAAGCAGTCGATCATCGGGATGTCCATGAGCGCCGGCTCCGCGCTGGACCTCGCGATCCGGAGCGGCGACCTGTACTCCGGCGTCGCCTCTCTCAGCGGATGCGTGCGCACCAGCGATCCGATCGGTCAGCTGTACGTGAGGCTCGTCGTCGAGCGCCGCGGCAAGGGCGACGTCGAGAACATGTGGGGTCCGGCCGACGGTCCGCGCTGGGCCGAGCACGACGTCTACCTCAACGCGGAAGGCCTGCGCGGCAAGGCCTTGTACCTGTCGAGCCGCAACGGCCTGCCCGGCCCGTACGACATCCCGGGTCAGGAACGAGCGGCCGGCGAATCGTTCGCGACGCAGATCGTCGCGGGCGGGGCGATCGAGGCCGCGACGAACGCCTGCACGCGCCAGCTGGTGGACCGGCTCGAATCGCTCGACATCCCGGTCACGGCCGAACTCGATTCCGACGGAACACATTCGTGGGGCTACTGGGAGGACGACCTCCGGAAGGCATGGCCGATCCTCGCCGAATCCATGGGCGCGGAGGCCTGATCCCGCAACGGGATTCCGCGTCGACCCGTCACCGATCGGAGCGGGAAGCGATCGCGGCGAGGCGCGTCGCGAGCCGGTCCGCGGCCGCCCGAAGTTCCGGCGGCTCGAGGACGACCGCCTCGAAACCCATTCGCGCGACGTGCATCACGACCCAGTCCGGATCGTCCGCGCCGACGACGAGCACGCACCACCCGTCCTCGTCGTCCTCGACCCGCCCGACCTGCGGTGGCACCATGTCGCGCACCTGGTCGGCGTCCGCCCGCAAGCGGATCCGCGCGATGTACCGGTAGGGGGACTCCGTCACCGACCGCTGGACGTAGGCCACCGGATCGGGATGCTGCCGCGGCCGGAACCGCCACGTCGTGGGGGTCACGTCGCGCATGCGGTCGAGCCGGAAGGTGCGCCAGTCGTCGCGATCGACATCCCACGCCATGAGGTACCAGCGCTGCCCCGTGGCGACCATCCGGACCGGCTCGACGGTGCGTTCGTCGTCCACCTCCTGCCGGGTGGTGTACCGGAACCGCACGCGGGTCGCGTCGCGGCACGCGCGGGCCAACGCCAGCAGCGTGTCGGCGTCGATCTCGGTGCCCGCGCCGACGACGGTCTCCGTGGCGCCGTAGATCGCCCGTACCTCCTCGCGCAGACGCGGTGGCATCACCTGATCGAGCTTGGCCAGTGCGCGCAGGGCCGCCTCGGCGGCACCGGCGATCGTGCTGCCCGACGCCAGTCGCAGCGACACCGCCGTCGCGATCGCTTCGTCGTCGTGCAGGAGCAGCGGCGGCAGTCTCGTGCCGGCACCGAGTTGGTAGCCGCCGCCGACGCCGGGAGTCGCGCGGACGGGATAGCCGAGGGCACGCAGCCGATCGACGTCGCGGCGCACCGACCGATCGGTCACGCCGAGTTCCGCGGCGAGTTCGACGGCCGTCCACGACGGGCGGCTCTGCAACAGCGCCAGCACCCGCAGGACCCGTTCGGTGGTCGACTCGACGGTCACACGACGATCGTCGCACGGATCACGGACCGAATCTGTCCGGAATATGCGTCAACCTGGAGCCATGACAGAACTCGACTGGAATCACCTACTGCGACAGCAACTCGACTATCCGGTGCGCCGCCGCCTCGACGGCCTCACCGACGACGAGTACTTCTTCGAACCCGCACCGGACTGCTGGAGTGTTCGGCCGCGTGGGACGGGCACGGCTCCCGTGCGGGCGGGAGCCGGGGCGATGACCATCGATTTCGCGTTCCCCGAACCCGATCCACCCCCGTTCACGACCATCGCATGGCGTCTCGGGCACGTGATCGTCGGCGTTCTGGCGATGCGCAATGCGAGCCACTTCGGACGCACCCCCACCGACTATTCGTCGTTCGAGTACGCAGCGACCGCGGACGAGGCCCTCGCCCAGCTCGATGCCGAACTCGCCACGTGGATCGCAGGCGTCGAGTCCCTCGGGGAATACGGACTCGCCCGGCCGTGCGGTGAAGCGGAAGGACCGTACGCCGAGTACCCGATGGGCATGCTGGTCCTGCACATCCACCGCGAACTCATCCACCATCTGTCCGAGGTCTGCCTCCTGCGGGACCTCTACCTGCACACCCGTACCCGCGCCCGACAGGAGGCGAGCTGACATGGCCCGCGACATCCAGATCACGTTCGACTGCGCCGATCCCGCGGCACTCGCGGATTTCTGGGCGGACGCCCTCGGCTACGAACTCCAGAAGCCGCCCGGCAATTTCGTGTCGTGGGACGACGCACTCGACGCGATGGGGGTGCCGCTCGAACGACGCAACGACGCCTCGGCCGTCGTCGACCCGGACGGAGCAGGACCCCGGCTGTTCTTCCAGAAGGTACCCGAAGGCAAGCAGGCCAAGAACCGGGTGCACCTGGACGTGCGTGCAGCGCCCGGACTCGACGGCGCCGAGCGCATGGCCGCCCTGGAAGCCGAGGCCGAACGGCTCGTCGCGCGCGGGGCCACGCGGCTGGAACGTCACGACCCCGCACCGCCGTTCGGGGCCGGCCACATCGTGATGGCCGACCCCGAGGGCAACGAATTCTGTCTCGACTGAGCCTCGCGGATCAGGCCGGTTCGGAGACCCAGTGGACGAGCTGCCAGATGATCCCGTTGGGATCGGCGAACTGGCAGTACCGTTCACCCCACGGCTCGGTCTCCGGCTCGGTCACCACCGTCGCACCGGCTTCCGCGATGCGCGCGAACTCGGTGTCGACGTCGTCGACGACGAAGGCGATGAGCATGCCCTGACCGGCCGGGCCGGCGACGGATTCGGGCTTGAAGGTCGACAGCCCGGTACGCAGGAACACGATGTTGAAGCCTGCGTCCGGGTGAGTCAACGAGACGAATCCGTCCGCCGACATCTCCTCGGTGAAACCGAAGTGCCGGATCGCGAAATCTGCCGATGCGGCCGTGTCGGCGACGTTGAGCGACAGTGCTGTGGAACCGATTTTCATAGGACCTCCCCCGGGACATAAACCTTGTACGACGTATAGAGTACTCCCGAGAGCGAGTTTTCGGGAGGCATATATGGCGCGCGATCTGATCGACCTGCTGTGGCGCGAGCATCCCGATGCGCCGACCGGTGGTTCACGTGGCCCGAAGGCCAAGGTCACCACCAGTTCCGCGGTGGACGCGGCCGTCACCGTCGCCGACGCGGAAGGCCTCGACGCGGTGACGATCCGTCGCCTCGCGACCGATCTGGGTATCTCCGCCATGGCCCTCTACACCCACGTCGGGTCGCGTGACGATCTGATCGTCCTCATGGTCGACGAGGTCCACGCTCGGCAATCCCGGCCGCCCTACGAGTTCCCGTCGTGGCGGGATCGGGTACGGCAGGTCGCCGAGGCCGAACTCGAGCACTACGCCGCGCACTGGTGGCTGCTCGACGTCGACGATCAACGCATGTCCCTCGGACCCGGCACGATCGCGAAGTACGACCACGAACTCCACGCCTTCGACGGAACGTCCCTCGGCGACACGGATCGCGACGCCGCGCTCACGTTCGTCGCGGACTTCGTTCGCGGCGCGGCCCGAGCGCGACGCCCCGACCCGCACGCCGCCGACATGGGCGAGGCCTGGGCGCGATGGAACGAACGCCTGGCGCACTATCTCGGCGACGACCATCCCCTCGCGCAGCGGGTGGGCGCGGCGGCCGGGGCGGAGATGAACGCCGCCTACAGCCCGCACCACGCGTGGGAGTTCGGACTGCAACGCGTCCTCGACGGACTCGAACCGCTCGTCTCGAATGGCGGGGTGCCCACCATCCGCTGAGAGCCCGTCACGATTCCTGTGGATCCGGCCCCGTTTTCCGGGGTCGGATCCACCCGGATCGCATCACCCTTCGCGCACCGCTTCGAGGCGGCGGATCAACGTCGCCGCGTCGAACGGGCCGGTGTGCCGGGTGAGGTCCGAGCCGGTGACGCCGAGGTAGAAGGTGGGCGTTCCGAAGACGTCGCTGGTCTCGGCGTCGAGATCATCGTCCTCGACGCGGTGACGGTACCGCCCCAGGCGAAGGTCCTCGTCGAACCGGTCCATGTCGAGACCCAACTGCTGGGCGTGTTCGTAGATCTCGTCGCGGGACAGAGCGTCGCTGTGGGTGAACAGGTGGTCGTGCATGTCCCAGAAGCGACCCTGCGCGGCGGCGGCCTCGGACGCTTCGGCGGCGAACCGCGCGTGGGGATGATGCTCGTCGAGGGGCAGGTGCCGGAAGACGTACCGCAGGTCGTCGCCGAAATGGCCGCGCACGTCCCGGATGCTGCCCGTGGCCTTGCTGCAGAACGGGCACTCGAAGTCTCCGTACTCGACGAGTGTGAGCGGAGCGTCGACCGGTCCCCGTATGTGGTCGCGGTCCGGATCCACCGGACGCAGCAGCACGAGCCCGGCAGGTCCCTGCGGCGGATTCAGGCGGTCGGACAGCCGGAACAAAGCCCAGCCCAGCGCCGTGGCGAGAACAGCCGCGAGAAGTACGCCGATTCGGGCGTCGTTGGCCGCTTCGGGAGATTCGATCGCCAGATCCACGATGAACAGTGAGATCGTGAACCCGATGCCGGCGAGCGCGGCACCCCCACCGACGTGCGAGAGGGTGAGTCCCGGCGGCAGGCTGCCCGGACGCAGGCTCGAGAAGACGGCGGTGGCCGCGGTGATGCCCACCAGCTTGCCCACCACGAGACCGAGGACGACGCCCCACGTGATCGGCGACCGGATCGCAGTGCCGACGGTCTCGGCGGAGATCACCACACCGGCGTTGGCGAGGGCGAAGATCGGCACGACGAGGAACGCCGTGTACGGCCGGTAGAGCCGTAACAGCCGCTCGTTCACGGACACCGCGCGGAGCACCCCGAGTTGCGCGGCGCGCGCGTAGTCGGAGTTGGGCGACTGCCGGAACGCCCGCGTGAGTTCGCCGGCACGTTCCACCTCGCTGCGGCGCGGCGGATAGACGGGAAGGATCAACGCGATCAGCACACCGGCAAGGGTCGGGTGCACGCCGGACTCGTAGAACGCCACCCACGTCCCGGCCGCGACGACGAAGTAGACGACGCCCCGCCACACTTCGAGCCGACGGAACTGCAGGATCAGCAGCAGTCCGATCGCCGCGGGTATGAGGAAGACCGGCTGCAGATTGTCCGTATAGACGAAGGCGATGATGGCGAGGGCGCCGATGTCGTCGGCCACGGCCAGCGTGAGGATGAAGACGCGCAGCCGAGCCGGGCAGCGGGGCCCGACCAGCGCGAGCGCACCGAGCACGAATGCGGTGTCGGTGGACACGACGACGCCCCACGCTCCTGCGGCCTCCCCACTGGGGTTGAGCAGCAGAAACAGTCCCGCAGGTAGGGCGAGACCCGCGATTGCCGCCACGAGCGGGACCGCCGCGCGCGTCCGGTCGGTGAGCTCTCCCATGGTGAGCTCGCGTTTGACCTCGAGGCCGACGACGAAGAAGAACAGCGTCATGACGGCGTCGTTGACCCAGTGCTCGAGGTCGAGATCGATGCCGTAGTCGCCGATGCTGATGCTGAGCGGCGTGTGCCAGAACGCCTCGTACGAGTCGCCCAGGTTGGCCCAGACCAGAGCGATCAGGGTCGCCGCGAGTACGACGCCTGCCGCGAGCGTGTCGTCGTCCGTGCCGTCGCGGACCCCTGCCAGAAGGTCGGACGCCCGGCGGAGCGTCGTCGGATTCTCGTCGACCGTCATGTGCTCCCTCGTTCCGCAGTCCGCTTCGAGCAACTCGGTGCCGGTGAGTACGCCGACGACATCGCACAACGCCGGGCCCCGGGGCGATTATTTCCGGTATCGGCTGTTCGGACCTGCATTGTCCGAACACAACAGTGCAACCGGTTCCGCCGTACAGGAGGCGGATTGCACCCCTCCGACTACCGACCTCACCCGAAACTAGACCGAATCGTTGTGCCAACAACCGATTTCGGCGTTTCGACAGCCCGACCGTTACATTCCGCCACTACATGTCGCCTCGACGGACGATAGCCCTGCGCGTCCGCGCCGGGTATCGTCACGATCCACCGAAGCATCGGTTCCGAATAACCCTCGGCGAGAACAACTTTCCTAAGTTCTCTTACGGAGAGGAGGTGGATCCGTTGCTGTACAGGGGAACGGTCCGAAGAGTTCGATGGATGTTGTTCGCCGCAGTGGGAGCAGGGGTGCTCATCGCGGCGACGACATACCGGCCCGTCTCGGTCGGCGGGGCCGACCCGACGGTCGCGTACGCCCGGTCGTCGCACTCCTCGGTCCCGGTGTGTGCGCCGCCGGACGGCGCGCCCATCCGGCGTCCGGGCGAGCTCGGCGACCATCCGGATCCACCGGATGCGATAGGAGGGGTGGCGAGCGGGCGGATCGGAGGCGTCTTCCACCCGTCCGCCACGGTTCACCTAATCGGACTGGACGTGTGCGAGCAGTACATCGACCGCAGCATCGTCACGACGAGCGACGGCTGGTTCCTGTTCACCGGGCTCATGCCGGGTCGCTACACGCTGCTGAGAGACGACGGAACGGTGCTCACCGAGATCGAGGTCTCCGCCGAGTCACCGGATCACTCCGGACTGGTGCTGGCTTCCGGCTAGGCCGTCAGCACGAGGAGGTATCCGCCGCCGGCCGACTCGATCCTGGTGTCGAACCGCATTCCCGGCTCGAGGCGCGACAAGCGGTCGAGGAGCCACTCCGAGGCGTCCTCCGCGTCCGACTTCTCGGGACACCGGGCAACGGCGACGCGACCACCCTTGCGCGTGAGCTGCTCGACGACGCCGATGATGGGCGCAGGGTCGACGACGAACAACCGGTCGGGCCACGGCACCACGGGTTTGACGGCACCTTTCTTGGTGTTGCAGGCGCGGTGCGCGAGTCGCTCGACTCCGCCCTTGCCCTTACCACCCTTCTTGGCGGTGTTGATGCTGTCGATACTGGGACCGCGCGGGTCGTTGACCGACATGTCGGGGTCCACGGGCTCGTCGCACAACCAGCAACGCCACGCCTCGCGTTCGCCGACTTCTCGAAGGGTGCTCATGGGGTCGAACGCTACCGTTCCGCCGAGCAGGAACATCTCGCGGCCGCGAGCAGAGGATGTGGGGCGGGCGGGGCTCGAACCCGCGACCAGCGGATTATGAGTCCGCGGCTCTAACCGACTGAGCTACCGCCCCGTCGCGACGACACGCGTCGCACAGTGCCGCACTCGTCGCACGGCGCGATCGAATGCTACCCGGACACAGCGGGCGACACTCTGCCGGGTGCGAAGTAACAGAGATCACATCCATGGATGTTCTGCCGCATCAGCAGACCCCCGGATGCACAGAATCCTCCCACCCGTGACGGGTGGGAGGATTCTGTAGGCGCTCCCCCGGCTGGACTCGAACCAGCAACCGTTCGATTAACAGTCGAATGCTCTGCCAATTGAGCTACAGGGGATTGTCCTGCGGTGCTCCGCGGTTTCCCCCGGTGCGTGAAAAACCATAGCGTCCCACCCGCCGCAGCACCAAATCGCCTGCTTGTGGGCATGCTGCGGGGTCATCGGGCAGGATGGGGACGACGCAGTCACGGGTGGAAGGACAACACATTGATGGGTTTGCTGGTCGGGGTCGCTGCGGGGTACGTGCTCGGCACCCGAGCGGGTCGCGCGAGGTACGAACAGCTCAGCAAGACGGCCAAGGCGGTGGCCGCGAGCCCCGTCACGAAGAAGGCGATCGAGGTGGGCCGGCAGAAGCTCGCCGATTCGCTCAGCCCTCAGCCCAAGCTCGAACCGATGAAGCCGATCGACGAGACGACCACGATCATGATTCCGCGGGACCAGTTGAAGAAGTAGACCGTCAGCCGGCCAGGCCGTCACCGATGGCCTGGTCGAGCAGGCTCCGCCTGTACTGTTCGAGCGCCATGAGGTCGCCGAGCAGGGCGTGGAACTCCTCGGACTCGGTGGCCGGGGAGATGCGCTGCAGTTTGGACTTCAGTTCGGCCACCTGCTCGCCGACCCAGACCTCCTGCAGTCGGGCCAGCACGCCACCGATGTAGCGCGGCAGCCGGTCCTCTTCGGTGGGGACGGGTTCGACGGCGAGTTCCATCACGAGCGAATGCGCGACGGGATCGGTCGCTGCCCTGCCCACGGCGTCGACCCATTCGGCTCCCCCGAGGCCCGCTGCGGTTCCGCCGGCGTCGGCGACGGCCCGCCGCACCGCCGCGTAGGCGGGGTCGGTGAAGGTCTCGGGCGGCAGGGAGTCGAAGACGGTCCCGGCGATGCCCGGATACTGCAGCGCAGCCTTCAGCGCGTCGCGCTGCGGCCACAGCGCGGGATCGTTCGGGCGGGGACGTCGCAAGGCCGAGGCGGGCTCCGCCGCGGCCGTCGCAGGCCGCGTCCTCGCTTCCGGTGCACGGACTCCCCGTCGCGCTTCCTCCTGCACGCGCCGTCGCACGGTGGGGATGTCGTCCCACCCCGTCCAGTGCGCGAGTTGCACCGCGTAGTTGTCGCGGATCGTGCGGTCCTTGATCCGGCCGACGACGGGGACACACCGGCGCAGGGCCTCCACACGACCTTCGACGGTGTCGAGATCGTGTTCGGCGAGAATCGATTTCACGACGAACTCGAACATCGGGGTGCGGCGGGCCACGAGGTCGCGCACCGCGCCGTCGCCCGACTGCTGCCGCAACTCACACGGATCCATACCCTTGGGGGCGATCGCGACGTAGGTCTTCGCGGCGGTCTTCTGATCGCCCCCGAACGCCTTCATCGCCGCCGCGCGACCGGCATCGTCGCCGTCGAAGGTGTAGATGATCTCCCCGCGGAAGAAGCTGTCGTCCATGAGCAGGCGGCGCAGCAGCGCGAGATGTTCGTCACCGAAGGCGGTGCCGCACGCGGCGACCGCGGTCTTCACACCGGCCAGGTGCATGGCCATGACATCGGTGTATCCCTCGACGATCACGGCCTGGTGCGACTTGGCGATCTCGCGCTTGGCGAGGTCGAGACCGAACAGTACCTGAGACTTCTTGTACAGCACCGTTTCCGGCGTGTTCATATACTTGGCGGTGATCTGGTCGTCGTCGTACAGACGGCGGGCACCGAAGCCGATGACGTCGCCCGCCAGATTGCGGATGGGCCACAGCAGACGACGGTGGAAACGGTCGATCGGACCGCGGCGTCCCTGCCGGGACAGTCCGGCGGCCTCGAGTTCCGAGAAATCGAACCCCTGGCCGAGGAGGTGCTTGGTGAGCGCGTCCCAACCGGCGGGTGCATAGCCGCAGCCGAACGTCTCGGCGGCCGCCTGGTCGAAGTTTCGTTCGGTCAGATACTCGCGGGCGGCCTGGGCGTCGGGCGTGCGCAATTGCTCGGCATAGAACTGCTGGGCGGCCGCGTTCGCCGCGACCAGCCGGGCACGAGTGCCCCGGTCGCGCTGGACGGAAGGACCGCCGCCCTCGTAGTTCAGCGTGTAGCCGACACGCTCGGCGAGCTGCTCGACGGCCTCGACGAAGCTGACGTGTTCGATCTTCTGCAGGAACGAGTAGACGTCGCCGCCCTCACCGCAACCGAAGCAGTGGTAGTGCCCGTGATTGGGCCGCACGTGGAAGGACGGGGACTTCTCGTCGTGGAAGGGACACAGGCCCTTGAGCGAGTCGGCGCCCCCGCGCTTGAGTGCGACGTACTCGCCGACGATGTCCTCGATGCGCACGCGGTCGCGAATGGCCGCGATGTCTCTGTCTGAAATACGGCCGGCCACGAGACGAGTCTAAGCCGCGGCGCAGACTGCCCGGCACGACGGTCGGGCACGACCGGCCGTCGCGTTCGCTCGAGTCCCGTCAGCCCCAGCTCGCCTGCGCGGCGAGGCTGTCCCGGTCGATCCGTTCGAGGCGCGACTCGGTGCACGACGCGATCTGATCGACCACGACCCGCACCTTCGCAGCGTCGTCGGGCGCGGCCTTCCAGGCGGCGACGAAGAACGGGTCGAGACCGACCGGAGCGGTGCGCAGCAACCACTCGGCGACGCGGTGGATGCGTTCGCGTTGCGATTCCTGGCGGCTGCGGTGGGCGCGGTCGGACATGACGAACTGCAGCGCCATGGTCTTGAGCAACGCGACCTCCGAGACCACGATCGGCGGGACCACGAGGTCGGCGTCGTATCGGGTCACGCGCCGGCCCTCCGTCGCCTCCCGGGTTCCGAGGATCGCCGCGTTGGCGAAGCGGCCCACCAGCTCGCTGGTCAGCTTCTTGAGCGCGACGGAGCAGGCGAGGGTGCCGTCGAAGGTGCCGACGGCGCGGACCACCGGCATGGAGGACAACCGCTTGGCCGCCTCGGTCAGCTCGGCCGGGTCGAGACCGGAGAACTCGCGCATGCCCACCTCGATGAGCCCGGAGACCTCGTCGGGATCGTCGAGCATCCGCAGGTCGATGCGACCGTCGATCACGCCGTCCTCGAGGTCGTGCACCGAGTACGCGACGTCGTCGGACCAGTCCATGATCTGCGCCTCGAGGCACTTGCGGCGCTCGGGTGCCCCTTCGCGGATCCAGTGGAGGACCTCGGCGTCGTCGTCGTACGAACCGAACTTCGCGCCCGGGCGCGGACGCGTCCACGGGTACTTGAGCGTCGCGTCGAGCGAGGCCCGGGTGAGGTTGAGGCCCGCGCTCGTGCCGTCGGGATAGAGGATCTTCGGTTCGAGGCAGGTGAGGATGCGCAAGTTCTGTGCGTTGCCCTCGAAGCCACCGCAGGACTCGGCGACCGCGTCGAGTGCCCGCTCGCCGTTGTGCCCGTAGGGCGGGTGCCCGATGTCGTGGGCGAGGCCGGCGAGGTCGACGAGATCGGGGTCGGCGCCGAGCCCTTCGGCGATGCTGCGGCCGATCTGCGCGACCTCCATCGAGTGGGTCAGGCGGGTGCGCGGGGTGTCGCCGTCGCGGGGGCCGACGACCTGTGTCTTGTCGGCCAGGCGGCGCAGGGCCGCACAGTGCTGCACGCGTGCACGGTCGCGTGCGAAGGCGGTCCGCTCGGACGCCGCTCCCTCGGACCCGGCGAGCGCCGAGGTCTTGCGCGGCTCGGCGACGCGCCGTTCGAGATCGTGTTCGCTGTAGCCCTGCATCACACTGCCTTCCGTCACCGAAGACCCTACGTTCCGCCTCACTGCTGCGCCGTGTACGGGAAATCGGCGGAGAAATGGGTGATCTGGTACCAGATCAATGCGCCGGTCTCGCGGGCGATGCCGTGCAGTTGCGACTCGCGGGTGAACACCGCCGGCCCCTGACGGGTGGGGGCGGTCCAGGCGTCGAGACCGGCGTCGCGCGCCATGGTCCGGGTGCGCAGCGAGTGCCACGGGTCGCTGACGAGCACGACCGACGACAGACCCAGATCCGACATCTCGTGGCTGACGGCCTCGACGCTGAGCAGCGTGTCCGAGCCCTCCTCGACTGCGACGATCGACTCGGCGGGCACCCCTCGTGAGACGAGATAGTTCTTGCCCGCCGCGGCCTCGGTGAACAGGTCGCCCTCCTGCTTGCCGCCGACGGTGACGATTCGCGGCGACACGCCCGCCTCGTAGAGCTTGAGGGCCTGCTCGAGGCGGGCCTCGAAGACCGACGAGGGTGTGCCCGAATACTGCGCGGCACCGAGCACGACGATGGCGTCGGCGGGGGTGCGGTCGTCGATCCGCGCGACCTGCCACACCCGCAGCGCCGTGCCGCCGACGACGAGGACGGCGGCGAGCAGCACCCCGACGATCAGTCGCCGGAGCCAGCGCGCGATGCGCGCGCCGACGCCGAGGTCGTCCCCGGTGTACGTCGCGGTGGTGCCGGTGCGGCGGGATGCGGTGCTCACCCCCTGATTCTGCCAGCGAACGCGAACACGTCGACCCGACGACGCGCCGACCCCGTCCTCGTCCCACAGCCACTAGATTCGATTCCATGGCACACGTATCGGCCGCACCGCTCCGGCGACCTGCAACACCGCTCCGGCGACCAGCACGGTCCGCGCTCGCATTCGTCCCCGCCCTGCTGGCAGTGGCCGCGTGGCTGCTCCTTCCCGCGGCGGCCTCCGCGGAGCCACCCTCGCGGCTCCCCCAGCCGATCACCGACACCGCGGGCGTGCTCGACGACGCCGACGTCGCACGGATCCAGGAAGCGACGAACACTCTGTACGACGAGCACGGTCTGCAGTTGTGGGTGACCTACGTGTCGAGCTTCGACGGACGCGACTACGACAGTTGGGCGCAGGCCACCGCGCAGGCGAGCAATTTCGGTCCCGACACCGCGCTGCTGGCGGTCGCGACCGACGACCGCGAGTTCGCGTTGTGGACACCGACGGGTTCGGAGATCTCCGAGAGCGAGCGTGACCGGATCAGCTCGTCCGACGTCGTGCCGGCCTTGCGCAACAGCGACTGGGCGGGTGCCGCCGTGGGCGCAGCCGACGGGTTGATCAACGCCCTCGCCCCGTCCGCCGCTCCGGTGACGACGTTGCTCGTCGGCGGCGGTGTCATCGCGGCCGGCGGTGCCGGTGTCTACGCCTACAACCGGCGGTCGAAGAAGAAGCGCGCCGAGGCCGGTGCCGCACAGGCCGCGCAGATCGATCCGGCCGACACGACCGCCCTGCGCGGTCTGCCGATCGAGGGTCTCGACCAGTACGCGCAGACCCTCCTGGTGGACACCGACAACGCGGTGCGGTCCAGTGCCGAAGCGCTCGAGCTCGCCCGGGGCGAGTTCGGGGACTCGGCGGTGGCTCCCTTCGACCGCGCGCACCGGCAGGCGCAGGTCGCGTTGGCGAACGCCTTCGAGATCCGTCAGCGCCTCGACGACGACATCCCCGAGACACCCGAACAGCAGCGCGACATGCTCGTGCAGCTCGTCTCCTCGTGTGGGCAGGCGAACCGCGAACTCGACGCGCAGGTCGAGGCGTTCGACAAGATGCGGAATCTGCTGCTCGACGCTCCGGCCCGTCTGGACGGGCTCACGCAGCGCGCGATCGCGCTGACGGCCCGCATCCCGGAGGCCGAGCGGACCCTCGGACAGTTGCACTCGGAGTTCCCCGCCGGTGCCCTGACCCCGGTGGTGGACAACGTCTCACTGGCGCAGGAGGAGATCTCGTTCGCGGAGAATGCGATCGATCAGGGTCGCACCGCAGTGGCGCGACCGGTCGGTGAGCAAGGCGACGCCGTGCGTGCGATCCGCGAGGCCGAACGCGCTCTGGGGCATGCCGCGACGCTGCTCGACGCGCTCGACCACGCGGCGGAGGACATCCGGCGCGCGATCGCGACGCTTCCCGCCGCGATGGAGGACGCCGAACAGGGTGTCGCCGACGCGAAGAAGCTCGTCGATGCGGGCGGTCCCGAATTCGTCGATGCCATGAAGGCCGTGCAAGATGCCCTCGAACACGCTCGGGCCGAGCAGCACACCGACCCGCTGGGCAGTTTCACGCGGGTCGTCGAGGCCGATGCGCGGCTCGACGAATTGCGTGCCCGGACGCGCGCGGCCAAGCAGCAGGCCGAGGAGATGCGGCGCCGACTCGAGCAGGACCTGAATGCAGCACAGGCGCAGGTCACCGCCGCGGCCGACTTCATCGGGACGCGCCGGGGCGTCGTGGGCGCCCAGGCACGCACCCGCCTGTCGGAGGCCCAGCGGCACCTGCAGGCCGCTCAGCAGGCCGCCGAGTCCGATCCGGCGGCCGCCGTCCAGTACGCGCGGTCCGCCGCGTCGCTGGCCGCACAGGCACTGCGCAGCGCCCAGAACGACGTGCAGCGTTGGAACAACCAGCACCGTCCGCCCCGCGGTGGTTCGTCGGGCGGTAACGTCGCCGGCGCCGTGCTCGGCGGCATCCTCATCAACAGCGTGCTCAACAGCGGCCGCGGGGGCGGCGGTTTCGGTGGGGGCGGTTTCGGTGGGGGCGGTTTCGGTGGCGGTGGTTTCGGCGGCGGCGGTTTCGGCGGATCGAGCGGCGGACGCTTCTAGAGCATGCGCCCGATCGCAGCACGCGCCCTGGGTGCCGGTCTCGGATCGGCCGTCCGGTTGTTCGATTCGGCCGCGTCGGCCGACGGAAAGCCGTTCTCCGAGCCCGACATCCTGCGTCCGCACGTCGACTCGCGTCGGTTCGGCTGGGTGCACTACGGGGTGATGATCCCGGATCTGCCCGAGCCGCACCGGTTCTTCTCGATGATGTCGTTGATCGGCGCCACCGGGTCGCTCGCCTTCGACAACGACCACGCGCTCGTGGCGCCGCCGCGCCGCAATGCCGCCGTGGTGGCCGGCACGGCGGCGTCCCATCCCGCACACTTCGGGAACTACGCCGTGGGCGACGATTTCGTGTCCTCCCCGGACGGGTCTCTGGTGAAGTTCGGGGACGATCTGACCCTGACCGGACGCTACCCACACTACGAACTCGTGGGACGGCTCGGAACGGTCGACATCGCGCTGACACTGACCAACACGGACACGGTCTCGTGGTTCTTCCGCAGCCCGCTCTACAAGCACTTCGGGTTGCTCACCGAATACGAGGGCACCTTCACCCACGACGGCCACAGCGTCACGGCCGAAGGTCTGTGTTCGTTCGAATACGGGGCGATGCCGAGCCTGTATCTGGTGCGGTCCACTCCCCTGCCCCCTGCGGCGAAGGCTCCGCTCGACCATTTCGTCTACCAGATCGTCGATCTCGACGCCGACACGCAGATCCTGTTGAGCCGCTATGCGATCGGTGCCCGGCCCTTCATGACGACGGCGATCCTGCGCACCCGCAGCGGCTACGGGACCCGTTTCCGGGACGTGGATTTCGAGATACTCGAGCTGCGTGGCGAACCCGAGCCGACTCCCTACGGCATCCCGATGCCGGTGCCGCGGCGGACCCGGTTCCTGGTGAGGGACACCACCGGTCGTCCCTGGCTGGATCTGGAAGGGGTCATGGACACCCCGTTCACCTATGGCCTGGGAACCGGATTCGTCACCGGTTTCGCATGGTCGGCGTTCTGGCGGGGCGAGGAGATCTCCGGCCGCGGGTATTTCGAGTACATCGATCGACGCTCGGCGACCTGAGCGCTACGGAGCACCCCCTCGATGCGGTGTCGTCGCGGTGGGCGCGGCTACGAAACGACAGATGCCCTCCGGTCCGTCGGAACCGGAGGGCATCTGCGTCGATCGGATCGGTCAGCAGCCGATCAGGCGCTGCGCGAGGTAGCCCTCGACCTGGTCGAGGCTCACACGCTCCTGCGCCATGGTGTCGCGCTCACGAATCGTGACGGCCTGGTCCTCGAGAGTGTCGAAGTCGACCGTGATGCAGAACGGGGTGCCGATCTCGTCCTGGCGACGGTAGCGGCGGCCGATGGCGCCGGCGTCGTCGAACTCGATGTTCCAGTTCTGGCGCAGCTTCGCGGCGAGGTCCTTGGCCTTCGGGCTCAGGTCTGCGTTGCGGCTGAGCGGCAGCACGGCGGCCTTGACCGGCGCGAGGCGACGGTCGAGACGCAGCACGGTGCGCTTGTCGACACCACCCTTGGCGTTGGGCGCCTCGTCCTCGGTGTAGGCGTCCACGAGGAAGGCCATGAGCGAACGGGTCAGGCCGGCCGCCGGCTCGATGACGTACGGCGTGTAGCGCTCGTTGGTGGCCTGATCGAAGAAGCTCAGGTCGGTGCCGGAGTGCTTCGAGTGCGTCGACAGGTCGAAGTCGGTGCGGTTCGCGACGCCCTCGAGCTCACCCCACTCGCTGCCCTGGAAGTGGAAGCGGTACTCGATGTCGACGGTGCGCTTCGAGTAGTGCGACAGCTTTTCGAGCGGGTGCTCGTAGAGGCGCAGGTTGTCCTTATTGATGCCCAGATCGGTGTACCAGTTCATCCGGTAGTCGATCCAGTACTGGTGCCACTGCTCGTCCTCGCCGGGCTTGACGAAGAACTCCATCTCCATCTGCTCGAACTCGCGGGTGCGGAAGATGAAGTTGCCGGGCGTGATCTCGTTGCGGAAGCTCTTGCCGATCTGGCCGATGCCGAAGGGCGGCTTCTTGCGCGAGGTGGTGAGTACGTTCGCGAAGTTCACGAAGATGCCCTGCGCCGTCTCGGGGCGCAGGTAGTGCAGGCCTTCCTCGCTCTCGATCGGGCCGAGGTAGGTCTTGAGCATCATGTTGAAGTCGCGGGGCTCGGTCCACTGGCCCTTGGTGCCGCAGTCCGGGCAGACGATCTCGGTCATCGGCACGGCATCGGGGTCGTCGAGCTTGTGCTTCTCGGCGTAGGCCTCCTGCAGGTGGTCCTGCCGGTGACGCCTGTGACAGCTCAGGCACTCGACGAGCGGGTCGTTGAACACACCGACGTGGCCGGAGGCGACCCAGACCTGACGCGGCAGGATCACCGACGAGTCGAGGCCGACGACGTCCTCGCGGCTGGTGACCATGTTGCGCCACCACTGCTTCTTGATGTTGTCCTTGAGCTCCACGCCGAGCGGCCCGTAATCCCAGGCGGACCTGGTGCCGCCGTAGATCTCACCGCAGGGATAGACCAGGCCCCGGCGCTTGGCGAGGTTGGCGACGGTATCGATCTTGGATTTGGGTGCCACTCGGTTTCTCCATCTTCGATGCGGGTTTTCGCAGCATGCGTCGATCTGTAAGCCTATCGCTCCTCGTTCGCAGGTCGAATTCGCGCCGGTTGACATGCACAACCGTGCATATCAAAATGGAATCGATTTGCAATAAGCCCGCCGACCGGCGGCTGTCCCCGCCCCGAGGAGCCCCGTGAGCATCGACGCCGATCCACGTGAGTGCAGCACGGGCGAGCGCGCCCGCGGACCGACCGGGAGCGACGCCCTGTCGTCCCCGGTCGACGTCTCCCCCGGCACCCTCGTCGCGGCCGGTGAGCTGCTGCGCGCGCTGTCGGCGCCCGTCCGCATCTCGATCGTGCTCGAACTGCGCGAGTCGGCCCGCTGCGTGCACGAGCTCGTCGGAGCCCTCGGCGTCACCCAGCCGCTCATCAGCCAGCATCTCCGCGTGCTCAAGACCGCCGGCGTCGTGCGCGGAGAACGCTCGGGACGCGAAGTGCTCTACCACCTGGCCGACGACCACCTCGCCCGCATCGTCGTCGACGCCGTCGCTCACGCCCAGGAAGGACGATCGCAGTGACCTCCGCCCGCAAACCTCTCGTGGGGGTCCGCTCGACCCGTCAACGCAGCGCCATCGTCGACCTGCTCGACAACACCGAGGAGTTCCGGTCCGCCCAGGACCTGCACGACGAGCTGCGCAAGCGCGGCGAGGGCATCGGCCTGACCACCGTCTACCGCACCCTGCAGTCGCTCGCCGAGGTCGGCAGCGTCGACGTGCTGCGCACCGACAGCGGTGAGTCACTGTTCCGGCGGTGCTCGTCCGGGCACCACCACCATCTCGTGTGCCGCCACTGCGGCTTCACGGTCGAGGTGGACGGCCCGGAGGTCGAACGCTGGTCGCACGAGGTGGCCGAGTCGAACGGCTTCGTCGACGTCAGCCACACCGTGGAGATCTTCGGCAACTGCCGCGACTGCGCCCTCGCTCAGGGCTGAACAGGCAGGTCGCGGCAGTCGCCATCAACCGCGGCCGTAGGCCGCAGAGTCGCCATCAACCGCGGCTGTCAGCCGCAGTCGCAGTCCTCACAGCCGCAGCCGTCGACGAGCAGGTTCTCTTCGTCGTCCTCGGCCTCACCGTCGAAGACCGACGCTTCGCCGCCGAGACGCTGCGCCAGCGCTCGTGCCTGTTCGACGACCGGCACGAGCGATGCGACGGCACGCACGAGGTGGATCGGGACGAGCGGCGACGCCGCGACCCGCAGCTCGACGGTGACGCGGTCCTTGTCGAGGACGAACTTGACCTCGGGGAACTCCACCTGCAGGTCGCCGAGTACCTCGGCGGCACGGGTGCGGCCCGTGATGCCCTCGACCAGGTAGGTGGTGAGCAGCACGAAGCCGCTCTCGGCGTCGACGGTCGCGTAGGTGAGCACGTCGTCGATCCAGATCGGGATCTCGCCGTCCTCGTCGGGCTCGGGAGCCTCCTCGAGGATCTCGGACAGCGTCTCCACCACGGCGGCACGCAGCGCGTCGTCGTCCTCGGTGGGGATCGCGACGGCGTGCGCTCCGTCGGCGGCGACGACCTCCTCGGTGGTGGTCTCGGCGTCGATATCGGTCGTGGTCACGAATTCTCCTCGGGGTCGGGGGTGCCGGCAACGGCGCCGCGCGCATCGGCGGCACCGTCGAGCACGAGCAGCAACATGGTGGTCAGCGCGGTGTCGTCGAGACCCGTCGCGGGGAACGAGTACCGCAGCACGACGTCGGCGTCGGTCTCGCGCTCGATGAGGTGGACCGATCCGAACTGCAGGGCGTCGGCGGCGGTCGCGACGCGACCGCGCACGGCGTCGTCGAGCGGAAGATCCCACGCGAGCACTCCGGTGACGGAGACCACGTCGAGTCCTTCGGTGAGCGTGACGACCTGCAGCGCGAAGGGCACGGCGCCGTAGTCGAATCCGAACGAGCCGTCGCCGTCGGCGGCGGACGACGGAGTGCGGACGTCGACGAAGGGCGTCAGCGCGCCCGCGATCCGTTCGCGCAGCGACGTCACTTCACACCACCGAACCGCCGGTCGCGCGAGGCGTATTCGACGCATGCCGCCCACAGATCGCGACGGTCGAAATCGGGGAACATCGTGTCCTGGAAGACGAGTTCGGCGTAGGCCGACTGCCACAACAGGAAATTCGAGGTGCGCTGCTCGCCCGAGGGCCGCAGGAACAGGTCGACATCGGGCATCTCGGGCTCGTCGAGATACCGCGCGATGGTCGACTCGGTGATGCGTTCGGGGTCGAGTTCCCCTGCGGCGACACGGCGGGCGATCTCCCGTGCGGCGTCGGCGATCTCGGCGCGACCACCGTAGTTGACGCACATCGTGAGGGTCATGACGTCGTTGTCCTTCGTCAGTTCCTCGGCGATCTCGAGTTCCTTGATCACGCTGCGCCACAGGCGGGGACGGCGACCGGCCCACCGGACCCGCACACCCATCTCGTGCATCTCGTCGCGGCGGCGCCGGATCACGTCGCGGTTGAAGCCCATGAGGAAACGGACCTCGTCGGGGCTGCGCTTCCAGTTCTCGGTGGAGAAGGCGTAGGCGGAGAGCCACTTGACGCCCATCTCGATGCATCCGCACACCGTGTCCATCAGCACGGCTTCGCCGCGTTCGTGGCCGGCGGTGCGCGGCAGGCCGCGCTCCTGCGCCCAGCGACCGTTGCCGTCCATCACGAGCGCCACGTGCTGCGGGATCAGCTCGGGTTGCAGTACGGGAGGTCGCGCGCCCGACGGATGCGGATCGGGCGGCCGGATCACCCGCTCAGGCGATGGGGGCGTGGTACGTCGTCGAATCACGGTCCCCATCCTGCCGGACACCCCGGGTGACGTCATCAACCCGGTTCCCCGTCGCAGGTTCGGTACGACCGCGCTCGACGAGAGGCAGCGAGCGCAGTTGCCGTTCGAGATGCCACTGCAGGTGCGCGGCGACGAGGCCGCTGGCCTGGCGGCGCACCGCCGTATCGGCGGCCTCGGTGTCGGCCCAGCGTCCGTGGTTGAGCGCGTCGAGCAGCGCCAACACGCCCGGTGCCGGGGTGGCCGCCCCGGGCGGACGGCAGTGCACGCACACCGCCCCACCGGCGGCGACGTGGAAAGCGGTGTGCGGCCCGGGACGGTCGCAGCGCGCGCAGTGGGTGATCGCCGGTGCCCATCCCGCGTAGGCCATGGCCCGCAGAAGATAGGCGTCGAGTACGAGTTCGGGCGGCCTGGTGCGGTCGCACACCGCGCGGAGAGCGCCGACGGTGAGCGCGTGCAGGCGCGGCACGGGCGCGCGTTCCTCCCCGGCGAGACGTTCGGCGGTCTCGAGGATCGCGCACGCGGTGGTGTAGCGGGGGTAGTCGTCGACGATGCCCACCGCGAAGGCGTCGAGGGTCTGCACCTGGGTGATGACGTCGAGACTGCGGCCCGGGTGGAGCTGGACGTCGATGTGGGCGAACGGTTCGAGCCGTGCGCCGAACTTCGAGCGCGTCCGGCGCACGCCCTTCGCGACGGCCCGCACGAGCCCGTGCCGGCGCGTCAGCAGGGTGACGATGCGGTCGGCCTCGCCCAGCTTGTGCTGGCGCAGCACCACCGCGTTGTCCCGATAAAGCCTCACTCCCCGAGTCTGTCATGTCGCGGTGACACCGGACGACCGGCGAAGGGACTCGACACCAAGAACTGGAACGCGTTACTGTTCGTTCGAACGAACGGGGGAACGAATGGACGCTCGAACCGACCTACGCGACCTGAAGGCGACCGTCGAGGCACTCGACCGCGGCGAGACCAGCTCCACGGACCTCGTCCGTGCGAGCCTCGACCGGATCGACGAATCGCAACCGCACCTGAACGCCTTCCGCGTCGTGCGCCGCACCGCCGCGCTCGACGAGGCCCGCGAGGCCGACCGGCGCCGCGCGAGCGGCGAACGCCTGCCCCTGCTGGGCGTCCCCATCGCGATCAAGGACGACACCGATATCGTCGGCGAGACGACGATGTTCGGTTGCGCCGGCACCTTCACCCCGAAGGACACCGACGCCGAGGTCGTCCGTCGCCTGCGGGCCGCCGGCGCGGTGATCGTCGGCAAGACACACTCCCCCGAACTCGGCCAGTGGCCGCTCACCGGCGGCGACGCCTTCGGGCACACCCGCAGTGCGTGGTCGCGCGAGCACACCCCCGGCGGCTCGTCGGGCGGCAGCGCCGCGGCGGTCGCTGCGGGACTCGTGCCGGCGGCCCTGGGATCCGACGGCGCCGGATCGGTCCGCATCCCCGCCTCGTGGTCCAATCTCGTCGGCATCAAGCCGCAACGCGGCCGCATCTCCATGTGGCCGGACGCCGAATCCTTCAACGGACTCACCACGCACGGCCCGCTCGCCCGCACGGTCGCCGACGCAGCCCTGCTCCTCGACGTCGTGTCCGGGAACCACCCCGGCGACCGGCACACGTGCGCGCCGCTCACCGTCTCCGATGCCGTGGGACGAGACCCGGGTAAGCTGAACATCGCTCTGTCGCTGAAGATTCCGTTCACCGCGACACCCACCCGCCTCGACGCCCGCGTCCGTACCCGCATCGCTGCCCTCGCCGCAGTGCTGCGCGATCTCGGTCACGAGGTGACCCTCGCCGATCCCGACTACGGAATGATGTTCGGCCTCGCCTTCCTCCCGCGATCGATGGCCGGTATCGAGGACTGGCTGCACCGCCTGCCCGACCCGTCCCTCGCCGACGTGCGCACCCGCGCGAACGCCCGCACCGGCCGGTTCCTGCACGGTTATCCGTTGCGGGCGGCGCGCGCGGTCGAACCGCGACTGCACCGCAGGGTCGGCCGCATCTTCGACCGGTTCGACGTCGTGCTCGCCCCCACCACCGCCACACCGCCGCTGCCGGTGACGGCGATCGACGGCATCGGCGGCTGGGCGACCGACAAGGTCATCACCGGCGCATGCCCCTATGCATGGCCGTGGAACGTGCTGGGCTGGCCCGCGATCAACGTCCCTGCGGGATTCACCGAGGAGCGGCTTCCGGTGGGCGCCCAACTGCTCGGCCCGGAGAACTCCGAACCGATGCTGGTGTCCCTCGCCTCCCAACTGGAGTCGGTGCTGCGCTGGCACGAACACACTCCGGAGCAATGGTGGTGACCACGCGCGACGACGCCCGTGCGCGGATCGTCCACGCCACCCTCTTTCTCGTCGGCACCGACGGGGTCGCCGGGGTGACCAACCGGCGCATCGCGGCGCGCGCCGAGGTGTCACTGGGTTCGATCACCTACCACTTCCCCACCCAGGCCGACCTGCTGCGCGCCGCGCTCGAGTTCTTCGTCGACGAGGAGACGGAGCGGTTGCGAGAACTCGCCGAACAGTATCGATCCCGGGCCCTGTCGCTGTCCGAGGCCGCCGAACTCACCGAACGCGTCGCTCACGACCTGACCTTCACGGCCGAACGCATCGCCCCGTTCGAGCTGTACGTCCAGGCGGGGCGCGACGAGGACCTGCGGCGGGTCGCCGAGCGCTGCTGGCGCGCCTACGACACGTTGACCGTCTCCGTTCTCTCGGCCCTGGGGGTGCCGGAGCCGGAGACGATCGCCCCCACGGTCGTCGCGACCATCACCGGGCTGCAACTGCGCCGCCTGTCGACGGGTACGGAGCCGGATCTGTCGGAGGCCGTCCTGCTGTTGCTGCACGGCGCGGCTGCCACCCGTCGCTGAGCACCCCTCGCTCGCCGCTCGCGCCGTGACGACGCGTTCACATCCGCGTCCGCGACGAAACACCACCGTTACGAATTGTGCACTGTGCACAGTCCTTTCCCGTCTCAGGTGGTCTGTCGGCCGCTTGCCGAGACCTGTCCGACTCTTCAAGATCGACTGCGTTCCGGCCGACGACGGCGGTGCCGCCCATCGATGTCGCGGCGCCCTTCGATCCGTCCACGGTCGTCGCCCGCCGCATGTTCACACGTCGAGGAGTCTCCCGTGACCGTCGCGCACATCGTCTTCCTGCTCGGACTGGTCGGCCTGATCGTCGCCATGGCACTACGCAAGAACGTCCTGATCCCGGCCGTCGCAGCCACTTTCGCCACCGCCCTCGCCTACGACGGCAATGTCGCCTCCGCCGTCATGGCGGTCTTCCGCGCCACACTCACCGCCGGTGGTGCCCTCTTCGAGATCTTCGTCGTCATCGCCGCCGTGACATCGATGCTCGCGGCGATGCGCACCATCGGCGCCGACGAACTCATGGTGCGTCCCTTCGGGCGCTGGATGATCAACGGCCGCGTCGCCTACGTCGTGCTGTTCGTCGTCACCTACCTGCTGTCGCTGTTCTTCTGGCCCACACCCGCTCTCGCGCTCATCGGCGCCGTGCTGCTCCCGGCGGCGATCAAGGCCGGGTTGCCGCCCCTCGGCGCCGCACTCGCCCTCGCGATCTCCGGACAGGGCATGGCCCTCGCATCCGACTACGTCATCGGTCTCGCACCGTCGATCTCCGCGAGCGGCGCAGGTGTGCCGGCCGACGAGATCGCCGACCGCGCACTGGTCCTGTCCCTCATCGTGGGTCTGACGGCGGCCGTACTCGCCTGGTTCCTCACCATCCGCAAGGAGATCGTCCGCCACTCCGCGAATCTCGTGTGTCCGACGGATGATTCGGGCACCGGCGGCCCGGCTTCCGGACGTCCGGCAGCGCGCCCGAACGGAGACCTCCCGACCGCCGGGCCCGATCACACCGAGACCGATCACACCGCACCGGTGAGCACCGTGGCCGACGTCGACCTGCCCGGAACTCTCGCGCCGGTCCTCACCCGCCCGGCCCGCGCACGTGCCTGGGCGATCGCGGTTCCCGCAACCTTCGGCCTGGTACTCGTCTACATGATGCTGGGGCGCTTCACCGATCTCGTGCCGTGGTCGGACGGCGCCGGCGCCTCGCTCGTCGGCGGCACCGCGCTCGTTCTCATGGCCGCCGTGACCCTGACGACGCGACCGGCCGACACCCTCGAACACTGCGCCACCCATTTCGTCGACGGACTGGTCTACGCGTTCAAGGCCATGGGAATCATCCTGCCGGTGGCCGGATTCGTATATCTCGGGATCCCCGACTACTCGGGTTCGATCCTGGGACTCGAGGACGGCACCGGACCGGCCTTCCTGTTCGACACCGTCGAGAGCATTCAGAGCTACATCCCCGACAACGGCCTCTTCGCCGCGTTCAGCATGCTCCTCATCGGCATGCTCATCGGCCTGGACGGCTCCGGCTGGGCCGGTCTGCCGCTCACCGGCGGTATCGCCGCCGCGCTCGCCCCGCAGGCCGGCATGGACACCGCGACCCTCGCCGCCCTCGCGCAGAACGCCGCGACCTGGACCGGCGGCGGCACCCTCGTCATCTGGTCGTCGCTGATCGTCGTTGCGGGCTTCTGCCGTGTCCCGGTCGGAGATCTCGTGCGACGACTCGCGATCCCGGTGGCGAGCGGACTGCTCGTCGCCGCCGTCGCAGCGGTGGTGATCTGGTGACCACCGCATCTACACCGAACCCCTTCGAGGAGAGGACCCCCGTGGACGAATCCGGTTTCCGTTACGACCCGCGGCGCTGCGCCCTGATCGTCGTCGACATGCAGAACGACTTCTGTTCCCCGGACGGCGCTCTCGCCGGTTGCGGCTTCGACGTCTCCGCCGCCGTCGCCATGACACCGCGGCTGGCGGAACTGATCGACCGCGCCCGCCGCAGGGACGTGCCCGTCGTGTGGGTCCGCACGGAACACGACGAGACCACCGACACGCCCCAGTGGCTGGGCCGCGTCGGCGGCGGTCCCGGCACGGCACGGACCGGCCTGACCTGCCGGCCCGGAACCCCCGGAGCGGAGTTCTACGGGGTCCGTCCGGAGCCGGGGGAACCGGTGATCGTCAAACACCGCTTCAGCGCGTTCGTCGGCACCGACCTCGACAGCGTCCTGCGGTCACGAGGCATCGAATCGTTGTTGTTCACCGGTGTCGCCACCGAGATCTGCGTCGAGTCGAGCCTGCGCAGCGGGCTGTTCCACGAGTACTGGGTCTCGCTCGTCGAGGATTGCGCCGCGTCCTACAGCCCCGCGGCGCACGCCGCCTCGGTCGCGGTGGTCGCGCAGAACTTCGGGACCGTGGTGACCGCGGACGACCTCGCGTCGATGTGGGTCGCCCGGCCGATCACCGCCTCCGCCCCGTAGGGGCCCGGCGTCAGAATCCCAGACGGCCCAGCTGTTTGGGATCGCGCTGCCAGTCCTTCGCGACCTTCACGTGCAGGTCGAGGTAGATCTTCACGCCGAGGAGCTTCTCGATCTGGGTGCGCGCGGCGGTGCCCACCTCGCGCAGCCGCGCGCCACCCTTGCCGATGACGATGCCCTTCTGGCTCGGCCGCTCGACGTAGAGCAGGGCGTGCACGTCGAGCATCTCGCCCTGCTTCTCGGTGCGCCCCTCGCGTTCGGTGATCTCCTCGATCACGACGGCGAGGGAGTGCGGCAGTTCGTCGCCGAGACCTTCGAGGGCTGCCTCGCGGATGAGCTCGGCCATGAGGGTCTCCTCGGGCTCGTCGGTGAGCTCGCCGTCGGGATAGAAGGCCGGTCCGGGCTCCATGTGCGAGACGAGGACATCGATGAGGACCTCGACCTGCTCACCCGAGGTCGCGGAGACGGGCACGACGTCGCAGTCCTCGCCGAGGAGCTTCGAGACGGCGAGCAACTGCGCGGCGACCTGCTGCTTGCCCACCTTGTCGATCTTCGTGACGATGCCGACCACCGGTGTCTTCGGCGCCATGTGACGCACCTGCTCGAGGATCCAGCGGTCGCCGGGGCCGATCTTCTCGTCGGCGGGGAAGCACATGCCGATCGCGTCGACCTCGGAGTAGGTGTCCTGCACCAGATCGTTCAGCCGCTGGCCGAGCAGCGTGCGGGGGCGGTGCAGTCCCGGGGTGTCCACCAGGATGAGCTGGGCGTTGTCGCGGTGGACGATGCCGCGGATGGTGTGGCGGGTCGTCTGCGGACGCGACGAGGTGATCGCGATCTTGCTGCCGACGAGCGCATTCGTGAGCGTCGACTTCCCGGTGTTGGGCCGGCCGACGAAACAGATGAAGCCGGAACGGAAGTCGGTGTCGGTCATGCATGCTCCTCGGTGGTGGCCGTATCGGTATCGGTGGGTTCTTCTTCGGGTGTGGCGCGCTGCACGAAGACGGTGCTCACGCGCACCCGTCCGCGGACGTCCGGGCCGCCCTCGCCGCGGAGCAGCAGGCCGTGGGTCCGGACCTCCGCACCCGGCAGCGGAACTCGGCCGAGTTCGTAGCCGAGGAGTCCGCCGACGGTGTCGACCTCGTCGTCCTCGATGTCGATGTCGAACAGTTCGCCGAGGTCCTCGACGGGCAGTCGCGCGGAGACCCGGTAGGTGTCGTCGTCGAGTTCCTCGACGTCGGGGATCTCCCCGGTGTCGTACTCGTCGGCGATCTCGCCGACGATCTCCTCGATGACGTCCTCGATCGTCACGAGCCCGGCGATGCCGCCGTACTCGTCGACGAGGACCGCCATGTGGTTACGGTCGCGCTGCATGTCGGCGAGCAGGTCGTCGAGACGCTTCGAATCCGGTACGAAGACCGCCGGCCGCATGACGTCGGCGACGGAGACGCTGCGTCCGCCGTCGCGGTGGTAGTAGGTCTGCTGGACGAGATCCTTGAGGTAGACGACACCGCGGATGTCGTCGACGTTCTCGCCGATCACCGGGATCCGGGAGTGCCCGCTGCGCACGGCGAGCGAGGTGGCCTGACCGGCGGTCTTGGTCTCCTCGATCCACACCATCTCGGGACGCGGAACCATGATCTCGCGGGCGGTGGTATCGCCGAAGTCGAACACCGACTGGATCATCCGGCGTTCCTCGTCGGCCACGACCCCGCTCTCCTGAGCGAGATCGACCAGTTCGCGCAGCTCGATCTCGTTGGAGAACGGGCCGTTCCGGAAACCGCGACCGGGCGTGACGGCATTGCCGACGCTGATGAGGATCCGGCTGATCGGACCGAGCAGGACACCGAGGATCCGCAACGGTCCGGTGGCGGCGAGCGCGATCGGGTACGCGTGCTGGCGTCCGAGCGTGCGCGGGCTGACACCGATGACGACGTAGTCGACGATGACCATCACCGCGGCACCCACGACGAGCGCCCACGTGCGGTCGAGCACGGCGAGCAGCGCACCGACGAGGACGACGGTGGCGGTGATCTCGCAGAGGATGCGCAGCAACACCGTCAGATTGACGTAGCGGGGCCGGTCGTCGAGCAGACCGAGCAACCGGCGCGCACTGGGGCGGCCCTCTTTCGCGAGTTCCTCGGCGCGTGCCGCGGATACGGTGTTGAGCGCGGAATCGACGGCGGCGAACAGGCCGCCGAGCACCACCAGGACGACCGCCAGGACGACGAGGGGCACGGTACTCACGCGATCGTCACTCCCTCGATCGGTGCCGTCCGATCACGATGGCTCGTACTGTCGCCGCTCATGATTCGGGGGTGTCGACGAAACCGGCCTTGCCCAGCAACTTCCGGTCGCGGGCGGCGAGCTGCGCCTCGTGCTCGGCGCGGCGGATCTCCTCGTACCACTCGGCGAGGAGCTGGTTCTGCAGGCCGAACATCTCCTTCTCCTCCTCCGGTTCGGCGTGGTCGTAGCCGAGGAGGTGGAGCATGCCGTGCACGGTGAGCAGGGCGAGTTCGTGGGCCACCGGGTGACCGGCTTTCGCGGCCTGGTCGGCGGCGAACTGCGGGCACAGCACGATGTCGCCGAGCATCGACGGTCCCGGTTCGGGAGCGTCGGGACGCCCGCCGGGCTCGAGTTCGTCCATGGGGAACGACATCACGTCGGTGGGGCCGGGAAGGTCCATCCACCGCACGTGCAGATCGGCCATGGTGTCGAGGTCCACGAGCACCATCGACAACTCCGCCGCCGGATGCACATCCATCCGGGCGATCACGAAACGGGCGACGTCGAGGAGTTCCTCCTCCGAGACGTCCATTCCCGATTCGTTCGAGATCTCGATGCTCATGACTGGAGTTCCTTCTGCACGACGGTATTCGGTTGATCTACAAGGGTGTTCATCGACGCTGCACCCGCTGCGCGCGACGCTGGGCACGGTTGCCGGGGATCCCGTCGCCGTCGCGGGTGGCCTCGAAACGGCTGTAGGCGTCGACGATGTCGGAGACGAGCCGGTGCCGCACGACGTCGCTGCTGTCGAGTCGCGCGATGTGGATGTCGTCGATGCCGTCGAGGATCTCGGTAGCGGCGGCGAGACCCGAACGGGCACCGCCGGGCAGGTCGATCTGCGTGATGTCGCCCGTCACGACGATCTTGGAATTGAAGCCCAGACGCGTGAGGAACATCTTCATCTGTTCGGCGGTGGTGTTCTGCGCCTCGTCGAGGATGATGAACGCATCGTTCAGGGTGCGGCCACGCATGTACGCCAGGGGCGCGACCTCGATGACCCCGGCCTGCATGAGCTTCGGGATCGCCTCGGGATCCATCATGTCGTGCAGCGCGTCGTGCAGTGGACGCAGATACGGGTCGATCTTCTCGTGCAGGGTGCCAGGCAGGAAGCCGAGCCGCTCCCCTGCCTCGACGGCGGGACGCGTGAGGATGATGCGGTTGACCTGCTTGGTCTGCAGCGCCTGCACGGCCTTCGCCATGGCGAGATAGGTCTTGCCCGTACCGGCCGGTCCGACACCGAAGACGATGGTGTGGGCATCGATCGCGTCGACGTACCGCTTCTGGTTCAAGGTCTTGGGCCGGATCGTCTTCCCGCGCCGCGACAGGATGTCGAGGCTGAGCACGTCGGCCGGCGACTCGGAGAGCCCCTGGGTGAGCATGCCCACGGTGCGACGCACGGCGTCGGGGGCGAGCGCTTGTCCGCGACGGACGATGGTGACGAGTTCGGCGAGCGCGCGTTCGGCGAGTGCGACGTCGGCGGGCGCTCCGGTCAGCGTGACGGTGTTGCCCCGCACGTGGATGTCCGCCGCCAGGAGGGCTTCGAGGGCGATCAGATTCTCGTCCGCGGCTCCGAGCAGGGGCGCAGCGGCCTCCGAGGGGAGGTCGAGGCTCGATCTCACCGTGGTCGGTTCGAATTCGGCGGGCTCGTGGGGTCGGTCTGGTTCACTCACGTGGACGGTACGTCCTGCTTTCGGTTCGGCTCCTGCACGACGGTCGTCGTGTTCGTGCCAGTCTAGCGCCGGACGGGGCGTACCCTCCCGCAACAGCGCGTTTCACCGGGGTTCGGTTCCGCCGCCGCGGGGGTGGCCTCCGCGAGCCACCGCCGTGCCTCGGCGAGGATCCCGGGCGCCCGGTCGGGTGAGACGCCGGCGAGCACGAGGTTGCCCAGGACGATGGTGTCGCCCGAGTCGTCCACGAGCCCGAGATTGGCCTGCTCGAGGGTGGCCATCGTCAGGCCCTCCATCATCCCCACGAGCACGGGCGCCGGAAGGTAGTCGGAGAACTGTCCCTGGGCGAGTCCGCGCTCGACGTGCCCGAGGACACGCGAGCGCACCGGGGAGACGAGTTCGGCGATGCGCTGCTCTCCCATCTCCTTGCGCGCGAACGAGAGCAGCACGCGGTAGCGGTCGCCGATGGGCCAGGTCCGCAGCCCCACGACCGCGAGCGCGACCGCGGGATCGTCCGGCTCTGGGTGATCGAGAGCATCGGCGAGAGCGGTCGAGGCGTCGTCGACGATCCCCTCGACGAGAGCTTCCCGGTTGGGGAAGTGCGCGTAGACGGTGCGGCGGACGACGCCCGCAGCCTTGGCGACGTCGTCCATGCTCGCGTCGGAGTCGGCAGCGAAGCACATCACCGCAGCGTCGAGTATGCGCATGCGGTTCGCATTGAATCGGGTGCGCGGTCGTGTGACCGAGTTCTCCACGTTCTCGTCCTGTTCGCCGACTGTGATCTGTCTTTCATTTTAGTTGCACACGAATGTGCAGCTGCGTAACTTGCACACCACCGTGTAGATCGGGGCTCCGGTCCCGGCCCGTGTCGCACCCGAGGAGAACCCATGACCACTGCCGTCACCCCCGCAGGAGGGACCGCAGCGAAGGAACCCTATCGGCTGCGCTGGGCAGGACTCGCGGTGCTGTGCCTGAGCCTCCTCATCGTCGTGATGGCCAACACCTCACTGATCGTCGCCGCCCCCGGGATGCTGCGCGACCTGCAGCTCACCAGCGCCGACATGCAGTGGATCATCGACGGCTACACCGTCCCCTACGCCGCGCTGATGCTGCTGTTCGGTGTGCTCGGCGATCGCTACGGGCGACGCCGCGCGTTGCTGGCAGGCCTGATCGCCTTCGCCGCCGGCGCGGTCTACGGATCGTTCGCCGACAGCGCCGGTGACGTGATCGTCGCGCGCATCGTCATGGGTGTGGGCGCCGCCGTGATCATGCCCGCGACGCTGTCGCTGCTCGTCGCGATGTTCCCCGTGCACGAGCGTGCCCGTGCGATCGCGGCCTGGGCGGCTACGTCCGGGCTCGCGATCGCACTGGGCCCCCTGCTCGCCGGATGGCTCCTCGAATCGAACTCGTGGGGTTCGACCTTCCTCATCAACGTGCCGATCGCGGCGCTCGCCGCCATCGCGGCCCTGATCCTCGTACCGGCGTCGAAGGCGGACGATCTCACCCGCACCGACTGGGTCGGCGGTGCCCTGTCGGTCGCTGCTCTCGGCGGAATCGTCTACACCATCATCGAGGGATTCCACTTCGGTTGGGGTACCGGGGTGATCGCCACCTCGATCGGCTCGGTGGTCGCCGCCGTCCTGTTCGTGGGGTGGGAACTTCGCCACCCCCGGCCGCTGCTGGACGTGCGCCGGGTCGCGGACCGGACCGTCGGCGGCGCCTGCATGTCGGTGCTGCTGCTCTTCCTCGTCGCCTTCGGCGCCATCTACTTCGTCGCGCAGCAGTTCCAATTCGTGCTCGGTTACGGCCCGCTCGAGACCGGACTGCGCCTGCTTCCCCTCGCGGCGACGGTCTCACTCGGCGCCGCACTGAGCGGCCGGCTCGCACCCCGACTCGGTGCGCGGATCCTCGTGGGCGCGGGCATGATCGCCGCTGCGGCAGGCATCCTCACGCTGACCGTCACGGACGGCGCCTCCGGCTTCACGCCCTTCCTGATCTCGCTGCTGCTGCTGGGATTGGGCATCGGTCTGGCCACACCCCCGTCCACCGACCTGATCATGGGCGGCTTCCCCGACTCGGATCTCGGAGCCGCGGGCGGATTGAACGACACCGCAGTGGAATTCGGCGGTTCGCTGGGTATCGCCGTGCTCGGTTCGATCCTCGCGACCACCTACCACCGCGAGATCTCCGGCTTCCTCGACGGACTGCCGTTGGCGAACCTGCCGGGCCCGATGGCCGATCAGGCCGCGATGGCGATCGAAGCGGCCGGCGATTCGGTGGGCGGAGCGGCGATCGTCGCGGAGGAACTCGCGGCGAACCCGTTCGCGGCGTCGTATGCACAACCGCTGCTCGACGCGTCGTCCGCAGCCTTCGCCCAGGCGATCTCGTCCGCGAGTCTCGTCGCCGGCATCGTCCTGCTGGTCGGCGCCGCAGCGGTCACCGCGCTACTCCCCCGCGGACTCCACACGCGCGCCCGCAGCGAAGCCCAGATCGGCAGCTGAACGGGCGGTGAGCAGGTCGAGCGATCGTTCCCAGGCGCGGGTGGTCCGGTTCAGGAAAGCGACGTGATCCTCGCCGTCGAACAGTTCCAGCAACACCGGATCCCCCGCCGCGTCGGCCGCGTCGACGTAACGGTGCGCGACGCTCACCGGCACCTGTTCGTCGGCGGTGCCGTGCAGCACCGCGACCGGCACACCGATCGGCGGGCGGTGCGTCGGTGAGGCCGACCGGTAACGCTCGGGCGCATCCGCGTAGGACACACCGAAGAGCGCCTCGAACGCCTCCACGCGACGACCACGCTCACCGGCCGTGACGAGGTCGAGCGCACCCGCCTGCGAGACCACGAATTCCGGTCGCACCGACGTGCTCTCACCCGCGAGCCACACCGCCAGCTGGCCTCCCGCCGAGTGACCGACGAGCCGCACACGGTCGGGATCGACCTCGACACCGCCGCGCTGCGCATGCGGAACCACCTCGGTGAAGATCGTCTCGTACGCCGCGACCACATCGGCGGACATCTCGTCCCACGCGCCACCGGCCTCGAGACGTCGGTACTCGACGTTCCACGCCACCACACCGCGACGCGCGAGTTCCACGGAAAGCGCCGTGCCGAGGGTTAGCTGGTAGCGGCCGTGCCACGAACCGCCGTGGACGACCATCGCGACGGGAACGGGCCCCGTCACCGTCGCGGGGTCGGGCAGGAAGACGTGCCCGAACTGCTGCGAGTGGGTGCCGTAGGCAATCTTCGTACGAGCCAAGAGAATTCCTTCGGTACAGATGGTCGGGACCCGCAAGCGATCCCTAGTGCAAGGGCCGAGCACGCCACCGGTCGGTCAGCACACCGATCGCGCCGAGTGCCACGGCCGCCGCGGTCGAGGTGCGCAGCACCGTGGGGCCGAGGCCGACGGCCACCGCGCCCGCATCGACGAGGGTCTCGACCTCCGCGTCGTCGAGTCCCCCTTCGGGACCGACGATCAACGTCAACGAATCGGCATCGCGCACCGGCAGATCAGCGAAGGGGATGGTGGCGGATTCGTGGAGCACCGCGACGACGTCGCCGCGCTCGACGGCCGACCGGACCCGGGCGACGACCTCGGGCGTGCGGTGCAACCCCGCGACCGTCGGCACGTGCGCGCGCCGCGACTGCTTCGCCGCGGCGGTCGCGACCGCCTGCCACTTGGCAACACCCTTGTCCGCCTTGGCATCCCACCGCGCGACGCACCGCGCCGACTGCCACGGCACGAACTCGTCGGCACCGGCCTCGGTGGCCAGCTCGACGGCGAGTTCGGACCGGTCGGACTTCGGCAGCGCCTGCACGACGGTCACGCTCGGACGCGGCGGGTCGACGACGCGACGATCGAGCACGAGCGCTTCGAGCCGGTCCTTCGCCACCGCCGTGACCTCGACGTCGGCGACCTGCCCGGCACCGTCGGACAACACGAGCCGCTCGCCGACCGCGATGCGACGCACCGTCGCGGCGTGCCGGCCCTCCTTGCCGTCGAGGACGGCCGTGCGCCCCTCGTCGGGCAGCGGGTCGAGGTAGAACAGTGTCGCGGCCACCCGAGCGACCTAGCGGGCGCTGAACGCGTCGCGCAGGCGCGAGAACAGACCGCCGGTGTTCTGCGAACCCGTGGTCACGACCTCGACGTGCTCCCGGTCGCTGTGCCGACGCAGGTCCTCGAGCAGCTTCGTCTGCTTGTGATCGAGCTTGCTCGGCACCACGACCTCGAGGTGCGCGTGCAGATCGCCACGGGTACCCGAGCGCAGCTTCGGCATGCCGTGGCCGCGCAGGACCGAGACCGAACCGGGCTGGGTGCCGGGATCGATGGTGATCTCGGTGGGACCGTCGAGGATGGTCTCGACGGTCACTTTGGTGCCGAGCGCAGCGTCGACCATGGGCACGCGGATGGTGCAGTGCAGGTCGTCGCCGTCGCGCACGAAGACCTCGTGCTGCTGTTCGAGCACCTCGACGTAGAGATCGCCGGCGGGGCCGCCGCCGGGGCCGACCTCGCCCTGGGCCGCGAGGCGGATGCGCATCCCGTTGCCGACACCGGCGGGCACCTTGACGGTGATCTCGCGGCGGGCACGCACGCGGCCGTCGCCGCCGCACTTGCGGCAGGGATCCGGGATCGTCTCGCCGACACCGCGGCAGGTGGGGCACGGCCGGGACGTCATGACCTGGCCGAGGAACGAACGCTGGACGGACTGGACCTCACCGGCACCGCCGCACGTCTCGCAGCGCACGGGCTTCGAGTCTCCGTGGGTACCGGAACCGGTGCACGCGTCGCACAGGATCGCGGTGTCGACAGTGACCGTCTTGGTGACGCCGCGGGCGCATTCCTCGAGGGTCAGGCGGGTCCGGAGCAGCGAGTCGGCGCCGGGCTGGACTCGGCCGCGCGGACCGCGGGAACCGCCGGCGCCGCCACCGAAGAACGCCTCGAAGACGTCGCCGAGGCCGCCACCGAATCCGGCACCGCCGAAGCCGCCCGCACCGCCGCCACCGGGTTCGAGCGGGTCGCCGCCGAGGTCGACGATGCGTCGCTTCTCGGGATCCGACAGCACCTCGTAGGCGGCCGAGATCTCCTGGAAACGCTTCTGCGCCGACTCGTCGGGGTTCACATCCGGGTGGTGCTCGCGCGCCAACTTGCGGTACGCCCGTTTGATCTCCTGGTCGGTCGCGTTCTTGGACACGCCGAGCGTCCCGTAGTAGTCCCGTGCCACGTTTGGTTCTCGTCCTTACGTCGTTCTACAGAGCAAAAATGGACGGTGCTCAGCGTTCGCCGAGCACCTCACCGATATATCTCGCAACGGTGGCGACCGATGCGATGGTTCCCGGATAGTCCATCCGGGTGGGGCCGAGCACTCCCAGACCACCGAAGACCGTACCCGCGGCCCCGTAACCGGTGGACACGACCGAGGTGGTGCGCATCTCCTCGAACTGGGTCTCCTCACCGATGCGGACGGTGACCCGGCCGGCGTCCTGGTTGGACGCGAGCAGTTTGAGCACCACCACCTGTTCCTCGAGGGCTTCGAGGACCGTGCGCAACGAGCCCGGCACCATGCCGTGGCCGTCGAAGTCGGCGGCGTTGCGGGTGAGATTGGCCGTGCCGCCGAGCACGAGACGCTCCTCGGGGTGCTCGACGAGGGTCTCGACCAGCACGGTGGTGCACCGGATCAGCGCGTCGCGCAGATCGTCCGGTGCGTTGTCGGCGAGTTCGGTGACCGCGATGGACGCGGCGGCGAGCCGCTTGCCGGTCAACGCCCCGCCGAGCAGCTCACGCAGCCGCGACAGGCCGTCCTCGTCGATCACGTCGCCGAGTTCGACGATGCGCTGATCGACGCGGCCCGAATCGGTGATGAGCACGAGCAGCAGCCGCGCCGGTGTCAGCCCGACCACCTCGAGGTGACGCACGGACGACGCCGACAGCGTCGGGTACTGCACGACCGCCACCTGACGGGTGAGCTGCGCGAGCAACCGCACCGCGCGTCGCAGCACGTCGTCGAGGTCGACGCCCGATTCGAGGAACTGCAGGATCGCGCGGCGCTCGGCCGACGAGAGCGGCTTGACCTCCGCGATCCTGTCGACGAACTGGCGGTAGCCCTTGTCGGTGGGCACGCGTCCCGAGCTCGTATGGGTCTGTGTGATGTATCCCTCTGCCTCGAGCACAGCCATGTCGTTGCGGACCGTGGCGCTGGACACACCGAGGTTGTGCCGGTCGACGAGAGTCTTGGAGCCGATCGGCTCCTTGGTGGACACGTAATCCGCCACGATGGCGCGCAAGACCTTGAATCTTCGCTCCTCGGTACTCGACAACCCGCCACCTCCGTTTCCGCCGCCTGTAGGACTGCACCTCTCGGGGCCGTACCCTGCCAGTCTAATCGCGCGACGACCTCGAAGGTGTCGGGCACGTGTGCGACACCACCCCCGACACCGGAAGCGACGCCGGTGGCGCGTCCCCCGTAATGTGTCCGCATGATCTTCAAGGGCGTCCGGGACGGCAAGCCGTATCCCGATCACGGACTGTCTCTGCGCGACTGGTCGAGGATTCCGCCCCGTCAGGTGCGCCTCGACGAGATCGTCACGACGACGAAGGTGCTCGAACTCGACCGGCTGTTGTCGGAGGATTCGACCTTCTACGGCGACCTGTTCCCCCACGCCGTCCAGTGGCAGGGCGTGCTGTACCTCGAGGACGGACTCCACCGTGCCGTGCAGTCCGCGCTGCGGAACCGCCCGGTGCTGCACGTACGTGTCTTCGAGTACGACGTGCTGATTCCCGGTGGCGTGTCCGACCCGGGTGCCGGGGTTCGGGGCCCGTCTCCCGCATAGCCCGATCAGGGGTACATTCGCCCCGTTTCGACCGACGTCCGACGGACCGACCGAGCTCTCGGACCACGACCGGAGGAGAGGCATGGGCAGTGCGACGGGCCGTGGCACGGGCGAGACGTTCGGTCGCTACGAGCTGCAGACCCGGCTCGGTCAGGGCGGGATGGGCCAGGTGTGGTGCGCATTCGACTCGGTCACCGATCGTCAGGTCGCGGTCAAGGTCCTGCCGCCGGAACTCGCCGACGACGCCGGATACCGCGCGCGTTTCGATCGTGAGGCCCGGGCCGTCTCCAAGCTCCGCCATCCGAACGTCGTCCCGATCCACAATTTCGGTGAGATCGACGGTCGGCTGTACATCGACATGGCCCTGCTCGAGGGCGAGGATCTCGGCACCGTCCTGAGACGTGAGGGCTCTTTGCCGCTCGACCGCACCGTGCGTGTGATCGGGCAGGTCGCTGCGGCTCTCGACGCCGCACACGATTCCGGATTGGTACACCGGGACGTCAAACCGGCCAACATCGTGCTGCACCCCAGCGGCCATACCTATCTGATCGACTTCGGGATCGCGCATGCCGACGGCCAGACCGCCCTCACGCGCGACGCCGGGGCGATCGGCACGCTCGCGTACATGGCCCCGGAACGCTTCGACGGCCGATCCGGACCGGGTTCCGACATCTACGCGCTGACCTGCGTGTTGTTCCAGTGCCTCACCGGACGGCCACCGTTCGCCGCCGACAGCACCGCCCAGCACATCGCGTCCCATCTGACGAAACCGCCGCCGCGCCCGACCGGCCTCGTGCCGGGCCTCCCCGCCGCGCTGGACGGTGTCGTCGCACGCGGGATGGCCAAACGGGTCGAGGATCGGTATCGCCGTGCCGGTGAACTCGCCGAGGATCTGGCCCGGAGCGCGATGGATCGGCGGCCGCCGCGAGGGGCGCCGGTCCCGCTCCGGAAGGTCCGATCCGGACCGCCGCCTACGGCAGTGATCCCGCCGACCGCGGTGAACCCGCCGGACTTCCCGAACACACCGGACTTCCCGAGCCCGGCCTCGATGGGGCCTCCTCCCCCACCGCCGACGCGTGCGCCGCGCCGTGGTGCGGTCGTGGCACTCGCGGTCGCCGCCGCGGTGCTCGTACTGGGGGCGGTGCTCGCCTTCGTCCTCGGGCGGGACACCGGCGACTCGTCAGCCGTTGCCACGAGTCCGATATCGACGGAGACCTCGACGCCCCCCACCGCGCCGTCCTCACCCGAATCGGCCACGTCCGAGTCGCCGCCGAGCTTCGAGCGCATGGCGACCTTCGTGCGGGACTACTACGGGTTGCTCCCGGACGACACCGAACAGGCCTGGGCGCTGTTCGATCCCCACTACGCGGAGAAGGTCGGCCGGGCCGGATTCGACGAGTTCTGGCCGACGATCCGGTCCGTCTCGGTGGGCGCCGTGGAACCCCGCGATGCGTCGAGTGTGATCGTCACCCTCACGTTCGTCACCGTCGACGGCCGGACCGAATCCGAAAAGCGCTGGGTGTCCGTGGCCGAGAACCGCGGGCGGCTGTCGGTCTACGACTCGGAGCGAATCGGAGCAGCCTGACGCGGCCGGTCGATCGGAGCGGCGTGACGCGGCCGGCCGGTCAGTCGTCCGCGCCGAGCAGGATGGTGCGGACCACCGCGTCGGCGAGCAGCCTGCCCCGGTCGGTCAGCACCAGATGGTCGTCGCGCACCACGGCGAGACCGTCGGCGACCACCGTCTCCGCCGCTTCGCGCTCCCCGTCCTCGAGTTCCGACAACGGCAGGCCCGTGCGCAGCCGCACCGTGAGCATCACGAGTTCGGTGTGCCGGTCCTCGGCCGTGAGGTGTTCGCTGCCCCCGACGGGCAGGACTCCGTCGGCGAGGGTCGACGCGTAGCGGGCGGGATACTTGACGTTCCACCAGCGAACACCGCCGACATGGCTGTGCGCGCCCGGCCCGGCGCCCCACCAGTCGCCGCCGTCCCAGTAGCCGAGGTTGTGGGCGCACCGCGCCGACGGATCGTCGGACTTCGCCCAGTTCGACACCTCGTACCAGGTCATCCCGGCGTCGGCGAGCCGCGCGTCGATCCGCTCGTACCGCGAGGCGAGCACGTCGTCGTCCGGGGCCGGCAGTTCGCCGCGCCGGACCCGGCGAGCGAGGGCGGTGCCGTCCTCGACGATGAGCGCGTAAGCCGAGACGTGGTCGACACCCGCTTCGAGCACGGCGTCGAGGGAGGCGTCGAGATCGGTGTCGCGCTCGCCGGGAGTGCCGTAGATCAGATCGAGGTTGACGTGGCCGAAGCCGGCCGCGCGCGCTTCCTTCGCCGCCGCGACCGGACGTCCGGGCGTGTGGGTGCGGTCGAGGACCGCCAGCACGTGCGGCGCGGCGGACTGCATGCCGAGCGACACGCGGGTGTATCCGGCCTCGCGGATCGACGAGAAGAACTCCGTGGAGGTCGACTCCGGGTTCGATTCGGTGGTCACCTCGGCGCCGGGAGCGAGCCCGAACGAGTCGCGGATCGCGTCGAGCACTTGCGCGAGACCGTCCGCGCCGAGCAGCGAGGGTGTTCCGCCGCCGACGAAGACCGTCTCGGCGGCGGGAGTCCGTCGTCCGGATTCGGACAGCAGCCGGGCACCGGCGTCGAGTTCGCGGCGCAGACCCTCGAGCCAGGACTGCGGCGAGGCCGCGCTGCCGAGTTCCCCGGCGGTGTAGGTGTTGAAGTCGCAGTAGCCGCAGCGGGTCGCACAGAAGGGCACGTGCACGTACACGCCGAACGGTCGTGTCCCCACGCCGGCGAGTGCCGAAGCGGGAAGTTCGAGACCGGCCGGACGACCCGCGATACCGATTTCCGTGCCGGTGCGTCGACCGATCCCAGTGCTGTTCACGCCCTCCAGTGTTCCAGAGACCCGGAGGGTGGCCCCGCACACGAGGCCCCTACCTCGACATTTCCCGAAAATCTGGTGGAAATACCGCCCGCAATTCGGATTCGCCCCGGTGACATGGCACAATGGTCCGCATGACAGGACACGGAGTGCGACTCGTGGCGCGACGCCACGTCGACTTCAAGCGCGTCTGCGCATCCTGTTGTCTGCCTTGCGCCGCTTGTCTCTGCGCCGACTGTCTCTAGTCGGTACTCCCCGGCACATCCCAGATCCCGCCGGGTCGAAGCATGCGTGCACGAGGTCAGCCCCCTCCTGCGCTCGTCGGCCCGGTTCCAGCGAATATCAGGAGACCCTGTATGTCGTCGACCACCGACGTCACTCCCGCCGACGAGTCGGCCAAGCCCGCGCGCCGCGCGCGTCCCGCCAAGCGTCGCGCCGAAGGCCAGTGGGCTCTCGGTTACCGGGAGCCGCTCAACGCCAACGAGCAGACGAAGAAGGACGACAACCCGCTCAACGTCCGCAAGCGTATCGAGAACATCTACGCGCACACCGGTTTCGACGGAATCGACAAGGGCGATCTGCGTGGCCGCTTCCGCTGGTGGGGTCTGTACACCCAGCGCGAGCAGGGCTACGACGGCACCTACACCGGTGACGAGAACATCGACCTGCTCGAGGCGAAGTACTTCATGATGCGGGTGCGCTGCGACGCCGGCGCCCTGAACCTGGCGCAGCTGCGCACGATCGCCGGTATCTCCACCGAGTTCGGCCGCGACACCGCCGACCTGTCCGACCGCGAGAACGTCCAGTACCACTGGATCGAGGTCGAGAACGTCCCCGAGATCTGGCGTCGCCTCGAATCGGTCGGGCTCAAGACCACCGAGGCGTGCGGCGACTGCCCTCGCGTCGTGCTCGGTTCGCCGCTCGCCGGTGAGTCCCTCGACGAGATCATCGACGGCACCCCGGCGATCGACGAGATCGTGCGCCGCTACATCGGCAACCCCGAGTACTCGAACCTGCCGCGCAAGTTCAAGACTGCGATCTCCGGCCAGCAGGATGTCGTGCACGAGATCAACGACGTCGCCTTCATCGGCGTCGAGCACCCCGAGCACGGACCCGGCTTCGACCTGTGGGTCGGTGGCGGTCTGTCCACCAATCCGATGCTCGCGCAGCGGGTCGGCGCGTGGGTGCCGCTGGAGGAGGTCGCCGATGTGTGGGAGGGCGTCGTCGCGATCTTCCGCGACTACGGCTACCGCCGGCTGCGGTCCAAGGCGCGCCTGAAGTTTCTCATCAAGGACTGGGGCATCGAGAAGTTCCGTGAGGTGCTCGAGACCGAGTACCTGAAGCGTCCGCTGCTCGACGGCCCGGCCCCGGCCGCGCCGGAGCGTCCCATCGATCACGTCGGTGTCCAGAAGCTGCGCAACGGTCTCAACGCCGTGGGTGTCGCGCCGATCGCCGGCCGGGTCTCGGGCACGATCCTGTCGAAGGTCGCCGACGCCGCCGAGCGTGCGGGTTCGGACCGGATCCGGTTCACCCCGTACCAGAAACTGATCGTGCTCGACGTGGCCGACGACAAGATCGAGCAGCTCGTCACCGAGCTCGAGGCGCTCGGTCTGCCGGCCTCGCCGTCGCCGTGGCGCAAGAACCTCATGGCCTGCACGGGAATCGAGTTCTGCAAGCTGTCCTTCGTCGAGACGCGCAAGCGTTCGCAGGCCCTCGTGCCCGAGCTCGAGGAGCGTCTCGCCGACATCAACGCGCAGCTCGACGTCCCGGTGACGATCAACATCAACGGCTGCCCCAACTCGTGCGCGCGCTCCCAGATCGCCGACATCGGCTTCAAGGGTCAGCTCGTCGACGACGGTGAGGGCAACCAGGTCGAGGGCTTCCAGGTGCACCTCGGCGGTGCGCTGGGCTTCGACGCGAAGTTCGGGCGCAAGCTGCGCCAGCACAAGGTCACCAGCGCCGAGCTCGGCGACTACATCGAGCGGGTGGTGCGCACCTTCGTCAAGGAGCGCACGCCCGGTGAGCGCTTCGGCGAATGGGTCGTCCGGGCCGAGGAAGCCGACCTGCGATGACCGGCGCTGCTGCAGCGGTCGACACGAAGACGGATCGGGAAGGGACGCGATGACGATCGATACGAACATCGACGAGCTCCGGAGTATTGCCGCGCAGGGGGCGGCAGCACTCGAGGGCGCGTCGGCGCAGGAACTCCTGCGGTGGACGGACGAGACCTTCGGCACCCCCACCACCGACGGTGGACGGAGCGGCTACATCGTCGCGTCCAACATGCAGGACGGTGTCCTGGTCCATCTGGCCGCGCAGCAGCGTCCGGGCGTGGACGTGCTGTTCCTCGACACCGGCTACCACTTCGCCGAGACGCTCGGCACGC
Source organism: Rhodococcus sp. PD04 (assembly GCF_035918275.1). NCBI lineage: Bacteria > Bacillati > Actinomycetota > Actinomycetes > Mycobacteriales > Nocardiaceae > Rhodococcus > Rhodococcus sp. PD04. The sequence goes on from NZ_CP142143.1 coordinate 3,282,710, forward strand.
GCGACGCGGTGGAGCAGGTGTACGGCGTGAACATCGTGAACGCCCGGGCCGAACAGTCCGTCGCGGAGCAGGATGCTCTGCTCGGCAAGGATCTGTTCGCCCGCGACCCGAACGAGTGCTGCCGGCTGCGCAAGGTGGTGCCGCTGAAGGAGAGCCTGAAGGGCTACCGCGCCTGGGTGACCGGCATCCGCCGTGTCGAGGCCCCCACCCGCGCGAACGCACCGCTCGTCTCGTTCGACGACGCGTTCGGACTGGTGAAGATCAATCCGATCGCGGCATGGTCCGACGAGGACATGCAGAACTACATCGACGAACACGGGATCCTCGTCAATCCCCTCGTCGACGAGGGCTACCCGTCCATCGGGTGCGCCCCGTGCACCACCAAACCACTTCCCGGAGCCGATCCGCGCAGCGGGCGCTGGGCCGGCCGAGCCAAGACCGAATGCGGGTTGCACGCCTCATGACACTCATCGATACGAATCCCACCGACACCCGGACGCTGCTGGACGGCAACCGGTTCGACACCCTCGACGCCCTCGAGTCGGAGGCGATCCACGTCTCCCGCGAGGTCGCGGGCGAGTTCGAACGCCCCGTCATCCTGTTCTCGGGAGGCAAGGACTCCACCGTCCTGCTGCACCTCGCGATCAAGGCGTTCTGGCCCGCGCCGCTCCCCTTCGCGCTGCTGCACGTCGACACCGGCCACAACCTCCCCGAGGTCCTCGAGTTCCGCGATCACGTGGTCTCGAAGTACAACCTGCGCCTGCACGTCGCGAGCGTCGAGGACTACCTCGCCGACGGCCGGCTCACCGAACGTCCCGACGGCATCCGCAACCCGCTGCAGACCGTGCCGCTGCTCGACGCGATCTCGGAGAACCGGTTCGACGCCGTCTTCGGTGGCGGACGCCGCGACGAGGAGCGTTCGCGCGCCAAGGAGCGGATCTTCTCGCTGCGCAACGCATTCGGCCAGTGGGATCCGAAGCGTCAGCGTCCGGAGCTGTGGAATCTGTACAACGGGCGGCACGCACCCGGGGAGCACGTGCGCGTCTTCCCGCTGAGCAACTTCACCGAGCTCGACATCTGGCGTTACATCGCCCGCGAGAACGTCGAACTGGCGAGCATCTACTACGCGCACGAGCGCCCCGTCTACCGCCGCGACGGCATGTGGATGACCCCGGGTGTCTGGGGCGGTCCGGCCGAGGGCGAAGAGCTCGAGACACGTTCGGTGCGCTACCGCACCGTCGGCGACGGATCGACCACCGGCGCGATCCTGTCCGAGGCCTCCACGAACGAGGAGATCCTCGCCGAGGTCGCGGCATCACGACTGACCGAGCGCGGCGCCACCCGCGGCGACGACCGGGTTTCCGAAGCGGCGATGGAAGACCGCAAGCGAGAGGGCTATTTCTGATCATGAGCGACCTTCACGAGCAGAGCGTGCAGAGCGACACGCAGCTGCTGCGCCTCGCCACCGCCGGTTCGGTCGACGACGGCAAGTCCACCCTGGTGGGCCGACTGCTCTACGACACCAAGTCCGTACTCGCCGACCAGATCGACGCCGTCACCCGCGCGTCGGTCGACCGCGGCCACGACACCCCCGACCTCTCGCTGCTCGTCGACGGCCTTCGCGCCGAGCGTGAGCAGGGCATCACCATCGATGTGGCCTACCGCTACTTCGCGACGCCGAAGCGCAGCTTCGTCCTCGCGGACACCCCGGGTCACGTCCAGTACACCCGCAACACGGTGTCGGGTGCGTCCACCGCGCAGCTCGTCGTCCTGCTCGTCGACGCGCGCAAGGGTGTCGTCTCGCAGACCCGCAAACACGCCGCCGTGCTCGCCCTGCTCGGTGTGCCGAAGCTCGTCCTCGCGGTCAACAAGATCGACCTCGTCGAGGATCCGGCCTCGGTGTTCGCGCAGATCTCCGCCGAGTTCGGGGAACTGACGAGTTCGCTCGGCTGGGCCCCCGAGGACGTGCAGGAGATCCCGGTCTCCGCGCTGCACGGCGACAACGTGGCCGTGCGCAGCGAGAACACCCCTTACTACGACGGCCCGACCCTCATCGAGTACCTCGAGTCGGTTCCCGTCGACGCCGATGCGCACGGCCGGCACGAGACCGGTCTGCGCTTCCCGGTGCAGTACGTGATCCGTCCCCGCACCGCCGAGTTCCCCGACTACCGCGGCTACGCCGGTCAGGTCGCGGCAGGGTCCGTGCGCCCCGGTGACGAGGTCGTCGTGCTGCCGTCCGGTGTCCGCACCACCGTCGAGCGCATCGACAGTGCCGACGGCGCATTCGATGTCGCGCACGCCGGCCGGTCGGTGACCCTCGTGCTCGCCGACGACGTCGACGTCTCCCGCGGCGACATCATCGCCACCCCGGAGGCGGCACCCGAGCCGCTGTCGGAGTTCGAGGCCACCGTGTGCTGGCTCGCCGAGAAGCCGCTGCGTCCCGGCGCCCGGCTGCTGCTCAAGCACGGCACCCGCATCACGCAGGCCATCGTCGGGACGATCGACGAGCGGTTCGACGAGCAGGATCTCACCTCCGTCCCGAGCCCGGAGAGCATCGAGCTCAACGAGATCGCGCGCATCACGGTGCGTGTGGCCGAGCCGATCGCCGCGGACGACTACCGCGTCAACCGCCGCAGCGGCAGCTTCCTGCTGATCGATCCGGCCGGGGGCAACACCCTCGCCGCGGGTCTCGTGGGCGACGGACTCGCCGACATCGAGCTCGGGGACCGCGTCCCGGCATGATGCCGCTCGTCGCCGTCGCGCACGGCAGTCGCGACCCGCGTTCGGCGCGGGCCGTGGCTGCCGCGCTCGACACCGTCCGGGCCGAGAACCCCGGTCTGGACGTGCGACTCGCGTTCCTCGATCTGAACACCCCGTCGGTCGGTCAGGTTCTCGACGCGCTCGCCGCGGACGGGCACCGGCAGGTCGCGGTGGTGCCGCTGCTGCTCGGCAGTGCCTTCCACGCAAGAGTCGATCTGCCGGCCCTGTTGCACGAAGCGCAGCAACGTCATCCGCTGCTCGAGGTGCTGTGCTCGCCGATCCTCGGCGACGACGATCTCCTCGTCGACGCGGCTCGCGATCTCATCACGGCCACGGGGGTGTCGGCCGACGATCCGTCCGTCGGTATCGCGGTGTGCGCGGTGGGATCGCGACGCCCCGAAGCGAACCGGGCGACGGAACTGGTGGTACCCCGCATTCTCGCCGGCACGGCGTGGACGCAGGCCGCGGCGTGCTTCGCCACGACCGGTCCGTCGGTCGGGACGACCCTCGCCGACCTCACCTCCCGCGGTGCCCACACCGTCGTGCTGACACCGTGGATCCTCGCCCCCGGACTGCTGTGGGACCGTGCCTGCGCCGAGGCCGACAGCCTCGGGCACGTGCGGGTCGCGCAGACCCTCGCCCGGCACGATGCCGTCGCGCGGGTGATCACCGAGCGCTACACCGAGGCCGTGCACCGGCGGCGCGGACTGCGCGTGGCCTGAGTCGCTTCCGGCTCTCCACCCGAGTTCACGCACGATTCGCATTCCTCCGCTACAACGGAGTCACGGTCGTCGTCCGACGACATCGGTGATCCGGGAGGGCCTCACGTGCAGAACGAACTTCGGCGCTACATCGATCGGCTCCGCACGGAGGGCTATTCGGTGCGCGACGACCACGGTGAGGACCCCGATCTGATCGACATCGAGGGCCGCGCCGTCGACACCTGGCGGGAGAACTATCCGTACGACACCCGGATGGACCGCGCCACCTACGAGGTCGAGAAGTACCTCCTGCAGATCGAACTGCTGAAGTTCCAGTCGTGGGCCAAGGACAACGGCTCCAAGCACATCATCGTGTTCGAAGGTCGCGACGCCGCCGGCAAGGGCGGCACGATCAAGCGGTTCCAGGAGTACATCAACGTCCGGCACGCCCGGACCGTCGCGCTGAACAAGCCGTCCGACCGTGAGCAGGGCCAGTGGTACCTGCAGCGCTACATCCAGCACTTCCCCACCGCCGGCGAGCTCGTGCTGTTCGACCGTTCCTGGTACAACCGCGCCGGGGTCGAACGGGTCATGGGTTTCTGCAGCGACGACGAGTACGAACGCTTCATGGAACACGTCCCGTTGTTCGAGAAGCTCGTCGTGGACGCCGGCATCACGCTGACGAAGTTCTGGTTCTCGGTCACCCGGAGGGAGCAGCGCACCCGCTTCGCCATCCGCCAGCTCGATCCGGTGCGACGCTGGAAGCTGTCGGAGATGGACCTCGAATCGCTCGACAAGTGGGACCAGTACACCGACGCGAAGGAAGAGATGTTCCGGCGCACCGACACCGACTGGGCGCCGTGGACGACCATCAAGTCCAACGACAAGAAGAGGGCGCGGATCAACGCGATGCGGTTCTTCCTCAACCAGTTCGAGTACGAGGACAAGGACCGTCAGATCGTCTTCCCGGCCGACCCGAAGATCGTCCAGCGTGGCAAGGACGCCGTCGGCGACTGACCACCGGGCAGTTGTCCGCGCGTGCCGAGGTGCTCGGGGCTGGCGCGCACCGTGTGATCCGTACCACACTGGACGGTGACGCGAGGAGGCAGCATGGGCACAGCCAATGTCGGTCACGGAATCGTCGTCGGCATCGACGGATCGGACAGCGCACTCGATGCGGCCCGGTGGGCCGCCTGCGTCGCCCGACGTCTCGGCGAACCGATCGACCTGGTCCACGTTCATCCCCCCACCTCCGGCGACGGGACCGACCCGTCGGAGGAGGCCGTTCTGACCGCCGCGGAAGCGGCAGTTCGGGGCGCGGTCGACCGGGTCGAGGTCCGGCGGTCCACTCCGTCGGGCAAGCCGGATCGCGTGCTCACCGACCTGTCGCGCGAGGCACGGATGATCGTCCTCGGCCACACGACCACCACGGAGTGGGAGTCGATGATCCGGCGCTCCGACGTCGTGTCGGTGGCCAACCACGCCGAATGCCCGGTGGTGACGTGGCGCAGCCGCGACGGATTCCAGCCGCCCGACGGGCGCCCGGTCGTCGTCGGAGTGGACGGCACCGAGGTCAGCGAGTCCGCCGTCGAGCATGCGTTCGCGACCGCCGCGGCGCTCGAGGCACCGCTCGTCGCGATCCACACCTGGACGGAGCAGTCCACGCTCACCTACGGCGAGGGGTCACGGTTCACGGACTGGACGGCCTACGTCGAGCACCGGAGGGAGGAGATGAAGTCGCATACCTCCGGGCACACCGAACGGTTCCCCGACGTCGAGGTCTCCTATCGGGTCGAGCGGGGCAAGCCCGACATCGTCCTGCTCGAGGAATCCAAGAGTGCCCAGCTCGTGGTGGTCGGCAGCCACGGCCGGAGCCCGCTGGCAGCTGCGGTGGTCGGCTCGAGCAGTCAGGGACTCATCCACCACAGTTGCTGTCCGGTCATGATCTGCCGGGCCCACCACCGATCGGAGACCGAGGCCCACTGATCCGCCGACCCAGGTGACCCAGGTGACCCCGAGTCTGACCCCCGAGTCGCGCTCGGTTACTGCGCGGCGGTACCGAGCGGGGCGGTCTCCGGCACGGCGGGAGCGTGCGCGTAGACGGTGTCGCCCGCGACAAGCCCGAGATCGTGGGCCTCGCCGCGGGTGATCTGCGTCGTGAACTGCTCACCGGTCGCGTCGTTGCGGAGTTCGACACGCACCTCGAAGCCCAGCCGGACGACACGCTCGACGGTCGCCCGCGTGACACCCACCGAGCCGCCGGAAGTGTCGGAGAGCGCGGGTTGCCGGGCGAGCCGGATGTCGTGCGGTCGCACCAGCACACCGTTGATCTTGGACACCGTCCCGAGGAACGACATCACGAAGCTGTTCGCCGGGCGATCGTAGAGTTCCTCCGGCGTTCCGACCTGTTCGATGCGTCCGGCGTTCATCACGGCGATGCGGTCGGCGACGTCGAGCGCCTCCTCCTGATCGTGCGTGACGAGCACGGTGGTCACGTGCACCTCGTCGTGCAACCGGCGCAACCAGGTCCGCAGGTCGGCGCGGACCTTCGCGTCCAGCGCACCGAACGGCTCGTCGAGCAGCAGCACCTGCGGGTCGACGGCGAGAGCCCGGGCGAGTGCCATGCGCTGACGCTGACCGCCGGACAACTGCGCCGGATAGCGTCGTTGGAACCCGTCGAGCCCGACGATCTCGAGCAGGTCGTCGACCCGCTTCGTGATCTCGGCCTTGGGTCGCTTGCGGATCTTGAGTCCGAAGGCGACGTTCTCGCGCACGGTCATGTGCTTGAACGCGGCGTAGTGCTGGAACACGAACCCGATGTCGCGTTTCTGCGGGGTGACGCCGGTGACGTCCTTGCCGGCGATGTGGACGGTGCCCGCGTCGAGGGTCTCGAGGCCGGCGATCGAACGCAGCAGGGTCGACTTCCCCGAACCCGACGGTCCGAGCAGGGCGGTGAGCGAGCCGGACGGGATGTCGATGTCGACGTCGTCGAGTGCGGCGAAGTCTCCGTAGTTCTTGCGCGCCCCGGTGACGGTGATCATTCGGTGCTCCTCTTCCGGTCGAGCAGGGTCATCAGCAGCAGGACGATCACCGCGATGGCCATGAGCAGGGTCGCGGCGCTGTAGGCGCCGAAGGTGTTGTGGTCGTCGATGTACCGGGCGTGCACGAGCAACGTCAGCGTCTGGGAGACGCCGGGGAAGCCGGACGAGACCATGATGACGGCGCCGAACTCGCCGAGAGCTCGCGCGACGGTGAGGACGATGCCGTAGGTCAGGCCCCAGCGGATCGCCGGCAGGGTGATCCGCCAGAAGGTCTGCCAGGTGTTCGCGCCGAGGGTCGCGGCGGCCTGCTCCTGCTCCTCCCCGATCTCGCGCAGCACCGGTTCGACCTCGCGCACGACGAACGGCAGGGTCACGAAAATCGTCGCGAGCACCATGCCCGGCAGCCCGAAGATCACCTTGAAGCCGAGATCCTCGACGGCGCCGAACCACCCGTGGGCGCCCCACAACATGATCAGGGCGACACCCACGACGATCGGCGAGACCGCGAAGGGCAGGTCGACGACGGCCTGCAGCAGTCCCCTGCCCGGGAATCTGCCGCGGACGAGGGCCAGCGCGACGACGATGCCGAAGATCACGTTCACGGGAACGACGATCGCGACGATCAGCAGCGACAGGTTCAGCGCCGAGATCGCCGCCGGGGTGCTGATCGACTCGGCGAACGCCACGACGCCGTTCTCGAAGGTGCGGTAGAGGATCACCCCGATCGGGACGAGCAGCAGCACGAACAGGTACGCGAGCGCGACGAAGCGCAGCGACAGTCGGGCTGCGAGGGACGGTTTCACCGGTCGTCCTCCTCTCGGCGCAGTCCCCGGTTCGCGACCAGGCGCAGGACGAACAACACGACGAAGGCGATCACCAACAGTGCGACGGAGACCACCGCGGCGTTGACCGGCCGGTCGATCTCGATCTGCTGCTGGATGTACTGCGACGCGACCTGGGTCTTGTACGGGATGTTGCCGCCGATGAGCACGATCGAGCCGTACTCGCCGATGGCGCGGGCGAATGCCAGGCCGGTGCCACCGAGGACGGCCGGTGCGAGCACGGGCAGCACGACCGTGCGGAAGATCGTGAAGTTGCCGGCTCCGAGCGATGCGGCGGCCTCCTCGACCTCACGGTCGGCTTCGATGAGCACCGGCTGCACCGAGCGCACCACGAACGGCAAGGTGACGAACGCGAGCGCCACCACCAGTCCCGGCTCGGTCGCGTTGAGCTGCACACCGATCGGGCTCTGCGGCCCGTACAGCGAGAGCAGCACGATGCTCGCGACGATCGTCGGTAGTGCGAAGGGCAGGTCGATCAGGGCGTTGACGAACTTCTTCCCCGGGAACTCGTCGCGGACGAGAACCCACGCGATCACCGTGCCCATCACCGCGTTGATCGCCGCGACGACCAGCGAGACGACGACGGTGATCCGCAGGGTCGCGAGAGCGGCCGGTGCGGTGATCGCATCGACGAAGGTGCCGAGGCCGTCCGAGACGGAGTGGAAGGCCAGGGCCGCGAGGGGAAGCAGGACGATCAGACTCAACCACAGGGTGGCGATGCCGATACCGAGGGGCCCGACGGCGCCGGTGAACATCCGGCGACGCGGACGGGCGGGGGCCGCGGCGGACGGCCCGCGACGCGAACCCGCCGGGGCGGGAGACGAATCTCCCGACCCGGCGGTGTGTTCCGAAACGGTCACGCGCGTGCTCTACTTCGTGGCGTTGTCGTAGATCACCGCGATGGTACCGGTGCTGTCGGCGAACAACTCCTCGTTCACGGTCTCCCAGCCGCCGAGATCTGCGACGGTCCACAGCTTCTCCGGCTGCGGGAATTCCTCGGCGAACTCCTCGGCGACGCCCGGGTCGACGGGCCGGAAGCCGGCCTCTGCCCACAGGCGCTGGCCCTCTGCGGTGTACAGGAAGTCGTTGAACGCCTGCGCGACCTCGACGTCCTTCGCATTCTTCAGTACCGCCGCGGGGTTCTCGATCTTGAAGGTGACGGGCGGGGTGACGTGCTCGACGGGGTCGCCGTTGCGCTCGATGAACAGCGCCTCGTTCTCGTAGCTCAGCAGCACGTCGCCGGTGCCCTGCAGGAAGGTCTCGGTGGCCTCGCGACCGGACTTCGGCTGTACCTTCACGTGATCGGTGACCAGTTCGGTGACGTAGTCGATGCCGGCCTGCGGGTCGGCGCCGCCGTTGCTCTTCGCGGCGTACGGCGCGAGCAGGTTCCACTTCGCCGAACCCGAGCTGAACGGGTTGGGGGTGACGACCTCGACGTCCGGACGGAGCAGGTCGTCCCAGTCCTGAATGTTCTTCGGGTTGCCCTCACGGACGACGATGGTGACGACCGATCCGAACGGGATCCCGTTGTAGGCGTTGTCGTTCCAGTTCTCGTCGACGAGACCCGCGTCGACGAGACGAGTGATGTCGGGCTCGACGGAGAAGTTCACGAAGTTGGCCTCGGCGCCGTCGCGCACCTTGCGGGACTGGTCTCCGGAGGCACCGTAGGACTGCTGGAAGACGACGCCCTCCCCTTCCTCGGTCTCCTGGAAGGCGGGGATCAGCGAGTCGAATCCGACCTTGGGCACGGCGTACGCGTAGAGGTTGATCGTGCCGCCGGATCCGTCCCCGCCGCTCTCGGCTCCGACGGTGTCGCTCGAACCTCCGGAGCAGGCGGTGAGGGAGAGCGCGGTGACCGCGGTGAGCGCCGCGACGACGAACCTGGAACGTTTCATGACGAGCCTCCTGAGGGGCTGTTTCGAGGGGGATGAACGCGACCGGCACCGGACGAGGGGCTGCCGGAATCGGACCGGCCGGGATTCGCGAGGATGCGGCACCGACGGACGAGAGGATCCGGAAGACGGGGACCGCAGAGAAGAAGGGTTCAGCGACAACAGTCGATGTCGGCGACCGAAGGCATGCCCACAGCGATCAACGCCAACTCGTGGCGGATGCGGGGCAGAGTGGTCGCGGACACGCGGCAGAGATTAGCAGAGGTCGAGGGACGACCGAAATCGACGATTCGGACACCGGACATCGGGCACCGAGCCGGATGCGCGAGCGGCGTGGTCACATGGAGACGAGCCATGCGACGACGACGATGATCAACAGCGCGATCAGCGCCAGGGTCACGCGCGAACGCGGCATGTCAGCAATCCTCCGTCGTCGTGGCGGGCGAGTCCGTCTCTCCGCGGCCGAGCAGCCCGAAGATCCCGGCCATCGCCCGATCGAGCAGCCACGCGACCCCGAAGCAGGCCGGCACCAGCACCGCGAGCACCAGAGCCACCTGGGGGACGAAGGACAGACCCGCGAGCCACAACTCGAAGCCGTCCCACCACGAAGCCACCCGATCCATTGCCTACACCCTAGTAGGTTCGGCAACCACGCTGCGATCCACCCGGCCCGCAGTGATCATGGAGTGATGGACCAACACCACTCCTCGCCGCTGTCGGGGTCACCCTTCCGACGGAGCGTGTTCCCGCCCATCGACGACTACGCATTCCTCTCGGATTGCGAGAGCACCTGTCTGATCGCGCGCGACGGAACCGTGGAGTGGATGTGCGTGCCGCGACCCGACTCCCCCAGCGTGTTCGGCGCACTGCTGGACCGCAGCGCGGGCCATTTCCGGTTGTCGCCGCACGATCGCACCGTGCCCGCGGCACGGCGGTACCTGCCCGGCGGTCTGGTCCTCGAGACGACCTGGCAGACCGACACGGGCTGGATGATCGTGCGCGACGCCCTGGTCATGGCGCCCTGGTACGACGTCGAGGAGCGCTCCACGACACACCGCCGCACACCGTCCGACTGGGAGGCCGAGCACATGCTGTTGCGGACGGTGCGCTGTGTGAACGGGACGGTGGACCTGTACGTCAGTTGCGAACCCGCCTTCGACTACCACCGGGGCCGCACCGAATGGCGGTACACCGGCAAGGTCTACGAGGAGGCCACCGCGGTGTGCCGGAACGCGGCGGACGAGCATCCGACGCTGCGCATGACCACGGATCTGCGACTCGGCATCGAGGACCGCGAGGCCCGCGCGCGACGTCGGCTCAACAAGGGCGACACGGCCTTCGTCGCATTGTCGTGGGGGGACTGCCCGATGCCGCACACCTTCGACGAGGCGGTCGCCAAGATGGTCTCCACCCAGGACTACTGGCGCGAATGGATCACGACGGGCCGCTTCCCGGATCATCCCTGGCGCACCTATCTGCAGCGCAGCGCGCTCACACTCAAGGGACTGACCTACAGCCCGACCGGGGCGCTGCTCGCGGCGTCGACAACCTCGCTCCCCGAAACACCTGGCGGAGAACGTAACTGGGACTACCGTTACGCGTGGGTACGCGATTCGACCTTCGCACTGTGGGGTCTGTACACCCTCGGGTTCGACCGGGAAGCCGACGACTTCTTCTCGTTCATCCTCGACGTCTCGCGCGACGCGGACGGCGTCCGCTATCCGCTCCAGGTGATGTACGGGGTGGGCGGTGAGCGCGAGTTGCCGGAGTCGACCCTCGATCATCTGAGCGGCTACGACGGCGCCACCCCGGTCCGCATCGGCAACGACGCCTATCACCAACAGCAACACGACATCTGGGGCACACTGCTCGACTCGGTCTACCTTCACGTCAAGTCCCGCGGGCACTTCCCCCAGACGTTGTTGCACACCCTGCGCCGGCAGGTCGAGGAGGCATCGGCCAACTGGCGCAAGCCCGATCGGGGCATCTGGGAGGTGCGCGGCGAGCCCCAGCACTTCGTGTCGTCGAAGGTCATGTGCTGGGTGGCGCTCGATCGCGGCTCGAAACTCGCCGAACTGCAGGGTCGTCCCGACTACGCCCGGAAGTGGGCGGCGATGGCCGACGAGATCAAGGCCGACGTCCTCGAACACGGCGTCGACGAACGCGGTGTCTTCACCCAGCGGTACGGCCACCCGTCACTCGACGCGTCGGCTCTGCTGATCCCCTTGCTGCGCTTCCTGCCCGCGGACGATCCCCGGGTGCGGGCCACGGTGCTGGCGATCGCCGACGAACTCACCGAGGACGGACTGGTGCTGCGCTACCGGGTGGAGACCACCGACGACGGACTCGCGGGCGAGGAGGGCTCGTTCACCATCTGTTCGTTCTGGCTGGTCTCGGCCCTCGTCGAGATCGGTGAGGTCGAGCGGGCCGCCGCACTGTGCCAGCGCCTGCTCGACTACGCGAGCCCCTTGAAGCTCTATGCCGAGGAGATCGACACCGAGACCGGACGCCATCTGGGGAATTTCCCGCAGGCGTTCACCCACCTGGCGCTCATCAACGCCGTCGTCCACGTCATCCGTGCCGAGCGGGAGATCGGAGCGGGCAACTTCCGGCCCGCGCATCTCGGGCCGTGAACCGGTCTCAGGCGTTGGCGACCGCCTCGAGCTGCGGCCGGATCACGTCGAGCGCATAGCCGATCGACAGTGACGAGGGCGTGTTGAACGCGACGACCGTCGGGAAGTCGACGACGGCGAGACCGCCTCCGGTGACGGCCGGCAGCCTGTCGAATCCGGGCAGGGCCATCAGGTCCTGCTCGGTTCCGCCGCGCGGCAGGATGATCAGCAGATCGGCGACCAGGGCGTCGACGCGTTCGGGACCGAGGACGACCCGCCCCTGGGAGGCTCCGCCCTCCGCGACCAGCGCGGGCGGCAGCGTCATGCCCAGCTGTGTGAACAGCGCCGCCGCACCGTCGTCCGGATCGGCGACCACGACGACCTGCTGCTCGTTCGTGACGTATTGCGACAGCGCGGCGGTCCGTCCCTCGAGGCCCGGCAAGGCGGCCTCTTCGATCTCGGCGTTGCGGTCGGCGATGATCCGCTCGGCGTCGTCGGTGCGGCCGAGGACCTCACCGAGCACGCGCACCTGTTCGTCCCAGCGGTCCACCCCGGTGTCGCCGAGGGGCCCGATCGTCGGGGCGACCGCGGAGATCATGTCGTAGTCGTTCTGCGAGGTGATCTGCCAGGCACCGAGGACGAGGTCGGGTTCGAGTGCGGCCACCTCCTCGACGGGCACCGACGTCTCCGCCGCCGCACTCAGCGCCACCGCATCCGGGGAGACGTCGGTCTGCCACGGATAGAGGCCGCGCTCGTCGCCGTACGAGCCGGCGCTGTAGTACGCGATGGGCTGCACCCCGAGTTCGACGAGGGCGTCGAGCCATTGGCTGGAGGTCGCGACGATCCGCTCGGGTGTGCCCTCGATCGTCGTCGTGCCGTAGGAGTGCTCGACGGTGACGGTCTCGCCGCCGGCAGTCGCGGTGTCATCGGTGTCCGACGAACACGCCACGAGGGTCGGGGCGACGAACAGTACGAGCGCTACCGCGGAGAGAACGACTCGGCGCATGGGCGACCTCCATTTCAGGTGAGGCTCACCTTAACCCGAGTGGGACGTCCGTGTGCCGGTGCAGTGCTCAGCGGAAGCGGGACAGCAGGGTCTCCGCCTGTTCGGCGATACCCCGGATCACCTCGCCCGCGGGTCGCTCGGACCGCACCAGACCGGCGGCCTCCCCCGCGTAGACCACCCCGATGTCGGGATCGTCACCGGTGTACGCCGCGGCGAGGGTGTCCTCGTCGGCGCCCCGGCCGTGCCACTCCTCGGTGAACGCATTGCGCAGGGCGCGTCCGCCCCAGCGCGCCGGCCACGGCTGGTGCCGGGCCTTGTCGAAGACGTCGGTGTAGACGGTGTCGGCGCTGCCGGCCTCCACGAGCCGGCCACGGGCGTAATCGGGGCCGACGGTCTCCGGGCTGGCGAGCAGAGCCGTCCCGACCAGGGCGCCCTGTCCACCGGCTGCGAGCACCGCCGCCAGACCGCGGCCCGTGGCGATGCCGCCTGCGGCGAGCACGGGCAGCGACGTCGACTCGAGTACCTCCTGCAGCAGCGGGAGGGTGCCGATCCGGCCCGTGTGCCCACCGGCCTCGTGTCCCTGCGCGATCACCGCGTCGACACCCGCGGCCTCGACCACCCGCAGGTCGTCGATCGTGTTGATCTGCGAGAGGACGACAGCCCCGGCATCGTGGGCACGCTCGACGTAGGGTGCGGGATCGCCGAACGAGAGCGTGACCACCTGCGGGCGGTGCTCGAGCACCGCGGTGAGGAGGCTGTCGTCGTCGGCGAGCGCCCAGGTCATCAGACCGAATCCCACGGCCCCACCACCGATCTCGCGGGCGGTGCGGACCTCACCCTCGATCCACTCGGCGGTGTTGTACCGGGCGGCACCGATCAGGCCGAGGCCGCCGGCCCGCGTCACCTCGCCGGCGAGCCGCCCACCGGCCCGGCCACCCATGGGCGCACCCAGCAGAGGAACGGAGATTCCGAGTTCACGGGTAAGCCAGGTGTCGAGCACGCGAATCCTTCCGGTGGGCGTCGCAGCAGGAGCGACTACTTCTTCGGCTTGTCGGACGAGGCCTCGGACGACAACGCGGCGACGAACGCCTCCTGCGGCACGTCGACGCGGCCGATCGTCTTCATCCGCTTCTTGCCTTCCTTCTGCTTCTCGAGCAGCTTGCGCTTACGGCTGATGTCGCCGCCGTAGCACTTGGCGAGAACGTCCTTGCGGATCGCCCGGATGTTCTCGCGGGCGATGATCTTCGAGCCGATCGCAGCCTGGACGGGCACCTCGAACTGCTGCCGCGGGATGAGTTCCTTGAGCTTGGTCGTCATCTTGTTGCCGTAGGCGGCCGCGGCGTCCTTGTGGACGATCGCGCTGAACGCGTCGACGGCCTCGCCCTGCAACAGGATGTCGACCTTGACCAGCGCGGCCTCCTGCTCGCCGGCCTCCTCGTAGTCCATCGAGGCGTAGCCGCGGGTGCGCGACTTCAGCGAGTCGAAGAAGTCGAAGATGATCTCGGCCATCGGCAACGTGTACCGCAGCTCGACGCGGGTCTCGGACAGGTAGTCCATGCCGCCGAGCTCACCGCGCCGCGACTGGCACAGCTCCATGATCGAACCGATGAACTCGCTCGGCGCGATGATGGTGCACTTGACGATCGGTTCGTAGATCTCGCGCGCCTTGCCCTCGGGCCAGTCGGACGGGTTCGTCACGACGACCTCCTGGCCGCCTTCGAGCACGACTCGGTAGACGACGTTGGGGGCGGTGGAGATCAGGTCGAGGCCGAATTCGCGCTCGAGACGCTCGCGGGTGATCTCCATGTGCAGCAGACCGAGGAAGCCGCAGCGGAAGCCGAATCCGAGCGCGACGGACGTCTCGGGCTCGTAGGTGAGCGCGGCGTCGTTGAGCTGGAGCTTGTCGAGCGCGTCGCGCAGCACCGGGTAGTCGGAGCCGTCGACCGGGTACAGACCGGAGTAGACCATCGGGCGCGGTTCACGGTAGCCCGTGAGCGGATCCTCCGCACCGTTGCGGGCGGTGGTGACGGTGTCGCCGACCTTCGACTGACGCACGTCCTTCACGCCGGTGATGAGATAGCCCACCTCGCCGACGCCGAGACCGGCGGTGGCCTTGGGTTCGGGCGAGACGATGCCGACCTCGAGCAGTTCGTGGGTGGTGCCCGTCGACATCATCTTGATCTTCTCGCGGGGCACGATCTTGCCGTCGACCACACGCACGTAGGTCACGACGCCGCGGTAGGTGTCGTAGACGGAGTCGAAGATCATGGCGCGGGCGGGCGCGTCGGCGTCACCGACCGGCGGCGGCACCTGACGGATCACGGCGTCGATGAGCTCGGGGACGCCCTCGCCGGTCTTGCCGGAGACGCGGAGGACGTCGGACGGCTCGCAGCCGATGATGTTCGCGATCTCGCCGGCGTAACGGTCGGGGTCGGCCGCGGGCAGGTCGATCTTGTTGAGGACCGGGATGATCGTCAGGTCCTTGTCGAGCGCGAGGTAGAGGTTGGCGAGGGTCTGTGCCTCGATGCCCTGTGCGGCGTCGACGAGCAGGACCGCGCCCTCGCACGCCTCGAGCGCGCGGGACACCTCGTAGGTGAAGTCGACGTGACCCGGGGTGTCGATCAGGTGCATCACATAGTCTTCGCCGTCGAGGTTCCACGGCAGACGTACGTTCTGCGCCTTGATCGTGATGCCGCGCTCGCGCTCGATGTCCATGCGGTCGAGGTACTGGGCGCGCATCTGCCGCTCCTCGACCACCCCGGTGAGCTGCAGCATCCGGTCCGCGAGCGTCGACTTTCCGTGGTCGATGTGCGCGATGATGCAGAAGTTCCGGATCTTTGCGGGGTCCGTGAACGTGGTGTCGGCGAAGGTGCTGATGTCGTGCTCCTGACTCGGACTGGCAGCGGCCTGCAGACCGCGGTCACCCTGCAGAATATCCAAGTCGGGCGGCGGCCGGGACTTCGCCCGGGTCAGGTCCGGTTAAGCTCGGTTCCCGTGGCCGGTACATGGAAGAAATTGGGCAGGCAGCTGGGTCGTCTCGCAGTCGAGCAGGGTCCGAAGATCTACCAGCAGTTGCAGCAGTCCGGAGCGCTCGACAAGGCGCGTGCCGCGCTGAACGCGGCCGGCCAGGCCGGCACCGCGAGCGGGACCTCGGGGAGCGGTACCACCGCGGCACCGAAGCCCGGCGCGGACCGGACCGCCACACCGAAGCCCGGTGCTGCGAAGAGCCCGTCCGGTACGAAGCGCCCGGCCCCCGGTCGTCCGGTGGCATCGCGCACCACGCCCACGGCGCAGCGCGCCCGCCACGTCGAGTACTCCCCCGACCTCGACGGTCGCGCCGATCCGGGCGAGATCGTGTGGACCTGGGTGGCGTACGAGGAGGATCCGACGCAGGGCAAGGACCGCCCGGTGCTCGTCGTGGGCCGTGACGACAGGACGCTGCTCGGGCTGATGCTCTCGTCGAACTCCGACCGCGACGGTCACCGCGACTGGCTCGGGATCGGCTCCGGGCAGTGGGACGCCGAGAACCGCCCGAGCTGGGTACGTCTCGATCGCGTGCTCGACGTCCCCGAGGACGGCATCCGCCGCGAGGGCGCGATCCTCCCCCGCGCACGATTCGATCAGGTCGCGACCCGGCTCCGTACCGATTTCGGTTGGAGCTGAATCGGGCCGCGTCCCGACCGAAGGCGCTCAGGAGGCCCGGAGCCCGTACCGCCGCCCGAAGAGGAAGGTGTAGACGAGCGCTCCGAGTGCTCCGCCGATGAGCGGGAACACGATGAACGCCCACAGCTGCCCGAGCGCACCGTCCTGGTAGAAGGCGACGGCGAGGCTGCGGGCGGGATTGACCGACGTGTTGTCGATCGGGATCGAGATCAGGTGGATCGCCGCGAGGGTGAAGCCGATGGCGATGCCGGCGATCGGCGCGTCGGCCACCTGATCGGTCGCACCCAGCACCACGAACACGAGCACGGCCGTGAGCAGGACCTCCACGACGATCATCGCGCCGATGCCGTAGCCGTTCTCGAGCACGCCGCCGAGCGGACCGTGCACGGCCGAGGGGCTGTGCGCGCCCCAGCCGTTCGCCCCGAGGCCGTCGGCGGCCCGGTCGTAGCTCGGCAACGACGACGCCACCGCGTAGAGCGTCAGACCGGCGATCAGACCGCCCACGACCTGCGCGATCCAGTAACCCAAGGCGCGCACCGGGGTCACGTGGCCGACGATGAGCTGCCCGAGCGTCACCGCCGGGTTCACGTGACACCCGGAGATCGGGCCGATGGTGTACACGAGGAACAGCAGGGTCAGGCCGAACGCCAGTGCGACGCCGAGCTGACCGACATACGTTCCGGCGAACACCGCGGTACCCACCGCGGAGAACACCAGGAGGAAGGTTCCGATCGCTTCCGCCACATACTTCCGGAGGTCGGAGAACTCACCGGGGTCTCTGATCTCCAGGGACGTCCGGCGTGCGAGATCTTCGTCGATTCGGGACTCGGGATCGCGTGGGGGTTCCATGGGTCACCTCGATGTTCGCGGCCCCGCACGCAAGCGGAACCTGGTGGTAGAACACTTCGAGTCGATGTACCGCTGTCGATGTACCGCTACGGCGAACTCGTGTTCGCGCTGTGACGCAGATTACGCAAGCCTGGTGACCTCGACAACGACTTCGTGCGCAGTGGCGTGTCCGCCCATGTAGATGCCCTTGAGCGGCGGCACGTCGGTGTAGTCCCGTCCGATGGCGACCGAGGTGTGTTGTTCGCTCACGAATTTCGCGTTGGTGGGGTCGTATCCCCACCACGATCCCGTCCACGCCTGGATCCACGCGTGGGACTGCCCCGCGACGGTTTCACCGATCTCGGCGTCCGCCACCGGATGCAGATAGCCGGAGACATATCGCGCGGGGATCCCCATCCGCCGCAACAACAGCAGCGTCAGGTGCGCGTAGTCCTGGCACACGCCCTGACGTTCCTCGAAGGCCTGCAACGCGGAAGTGTGGACGCCGGTCGTGCCCGGGACGTAGTCCATCTGGTCGTACACCCACTGTGCGGCCGCGACGACGGCGTCGACCGGTTCGAGTCCGCGGGCGAGTTCGCGGGCGGTCGCCTCGAGTTCCGGGTCGGTCGGCACGTACGCGCTGGGGGCCAGCACCTCGTCGTACCGGTCCCGGGTGTCCTGGTCGTTGATGACGTCCCAGCCCGCGGGCTCGTCGGGTGGACGGACCGGGTCGGTCTCGACCACCGACAGTCCGACGACCTCGAGCGAGGTGTGCGGGGCGTGCAGGTCGAAGGCCGTCACGGCACTGCCCCAGTAGTCGGTGTACCGGTAGGAGCGTGTGGCCGGGGTGGTCTCGACGCGGTTGAGCACCACCGTCTGACGGCCGTCCGAGCGCGGGGTGAGTCGGGCCTCGTTGTACGACGCGGTGACCGGACCGTCGTACTCGTACCCGGTCTTGTGCACCACACGCATCCGCCAGCTCACAGTTCTCCCTCCAGAATCGCCATGTCCGCGCCGGCGTCCCGTGCGGAGACCCACGCGACCCATGGGGCGGCGTGGAAGTACTGCAGCGCGATGGCCTCGCCGGCCTTGCGGCACAGGTCCTGCAGCGACGACAGGCGCGTCGCGAGTTCGTCGAGCAGCACGCCCGGACCGATGAATTCGAGTTCGCTGCGGGCACGGCCCAGCAGACGCTGCGCCTCGTCGCGTGCCCCGAACCGGTAGTCGCCGTGGTCGTCGAGTTGGGCGAGACATTCCTCGGCCTGTTTGAGTGCGAAGAACACCGATCGCGGGAACAGTCGGTCGAGCATCATGAACTCGACGATGCGACCCGCGTCGAGCGCTCCGCGGTAGGTGCGCAGATAGGTGTCGTATCCGCCGGCGGACCGCAGCACGGTCGCCCAGCTCGGTGAGGTCGGGCCGTCTCCCGCGCGGGACAGCAGCTGCCGCACGGTCATGTCGACGCGTTCGATCGACCTGCCCAGCAGCAGGAAGCGGTACCCGTCGTCGCGGCACATGGTGCTGTCGGCCAGGCCCGCGAACATCGCGGCGCGGTGTTCGACGTACCGGAAGAACTCGTGGGGCCCGAGCCGTTTCGCCGCGCGTTCGCATTCGGCGAGACCGTTGTAGGTGGTGTTGAGGCACTCCCACATCTCGGTGGAGGTGACTTCGCGTGCACCGCGCGCGTTCTCCCGCGCGAACCCGATGGTGTCGAGGATCGAGCCCGCGCCGTCCCGGCCGAAGGCCACGATCTCGGTGACGGTGCGCACGTCGAGTCTGCCCTCGGGCTCGGTGAATCCGAGCACGCGCAGCAACCGGCGGCAGGTGCGGTCGGGGTCGACGGTCGAATCCTCGAGCAGCTGGTGCACTGCCACGTCCATGATCCGGGCGGTGTCGTCGGCGCGTTCGACGTATCGGCCGATCCAGAACAAGGATTCCGCGTTCCGTGCGAGCATCAGCGGTCGTCCCTTCCGCTCTGTTGTTGCTGTTGTTGTTGCTGCTGTGAGGTGGTGAGTTCCGGGCCGTGCTCGGAACGGTTCACGTCCTCGCGCTCCGCGACGACGCCCTCGCCGCCCAGTTCGGCTGCGGTGTCGGAGGTCTCGGCGAGCACCCAGGTGTCCTTGCTGCCACCGCCCTGACTGGAGTTGACGACGAGCGATCCTTCGGGCAGCGCGACCCGGGTGAGACCGCCGGGCAGAACCCACACGTCTTCACCGTTGTTTACGGCGAACGGACGCAGGTCGACATGGCGCGGAGCGAGCGCATCGCCCGCGCGCGTCGGCACGGTGGACAACTGCACGACGGGTTGCGCGATCCAGCTGCGCGGGTCCTCGCGGATCTTGCCGATCATCTCGTCGAGTTCGGCGCGCGAGGCGTCGGGACCGAACAGGATGCCGTAACCGCCGGAGCCCTCGACGGGCTTGAGGACGAGTTCGTCGATGCGGTCGAGGACCTCCTCGCGTTCGGCGTCGAGCCAGCACCGCAGGGTGTCGACGTTGGGCAGCAGCGGTTTCTCGCCGAGGTAGTAGTCGATGATCTCGGGCACGTAGGTGTAGACGAGCTTGTCGTCGCCCACGCCGTTACCGACGGCGCTGGAGATCACCACGTTGCCCGCCCGAGCGGCGTTGACGAGTCCCGCGACGCCGAGGACGGAGTCGGGGCGGAAGTGCATCGGATCGAGATAGTCGTCGTCGATGCGCCGGTAGATGACGTCGACCTGCCGCTCGCCTTCCGTGGTTCGCATGTAGACGACGTTGTCGCGGCAGAACAGGTCGCGTCCCTCGACGAGTT
This sequence comes from Rhodococcus sp. PD04, assembly GCF_035918275.1. NCBI lineage: Bacteria > Bacillati > Actinomycetota > Actinomycetes > Mycobacteriales > Nocardiaceae > Rhodococcus > Rhodococcus sp. PD04. The sequence continues at coordinate 3,302,845 of NZ_CP142143.1, forward strand.
CGACACCCATCTGGCGGGCCAGCAGCGAATGCTCGAAGTACGCGGAGTTGGCGATGCCCGGGGTGAGCACCACCACGTTGGGGTCTGCGGCGTTCGGGGCAGCGGACGCACGCAGGGCTCGCAGCAGGTGCAGGGCGTAGTCGCCGACCGGCCGCACCTTGTGCTGGGCGAACAGATCGGGTGCGACGCGCGCCATGGCCCGGCGGTTCTCCATGACGTAGGAGACGCCGGACGGTGAGCGCAGATTGTCCTCGAGGACGCGGAAGGTGCCGTTCTCGTCGCGGATCAGGTCGATGCCCGCGACGTGGATGCGCACTCCGTTGGGCGGGACGATGCCCGAGGCCTGGCGGTGGAAGTGCTGGCAGGACGTCACGAGCCGCCGGGGAAGGACCCGGTCGCGCAGGATGCGCTGCTCGCCGTAGACGTCGGCGAGGAACAGTTCGAGGGCACGCACCCGCTGCCGGATGCCGCGTTCGAGTTCGGACCACTCGGCGGCCGCGATCACCCGCGGGACCATGTCGAGGGGGAAGGGCCGCTCCTGCCCGGACAGCGAGAAGGTCACGCCCTGATTGGTGAATGCGCGTCCGAGCGCCTCGGTGCGGGCCGCGAGGTCGTCGACGCCCTTGGACGTGAGCGTCTCGAAGAGCCGTCGGTAGGGTTCGCGGACCTGTCCGTCCACGTCGAACATCTCGTCGTACGCGGTGGGTGCGCCGGGGTCGCCGGATCCGGCGTGAATCTCGGGGTAGCCCGCGAACACGTCGGTGCCGGCGCGTCCGGGGGCGGGTCCGCCCTGCTCGAGGGGGTCGTGCTGATCATGCCGAAATCGTTCTACATGCCGGGGCGGATGACCTCAGACGAAACAAATTCGTTTCATGTGCGAAACATTAGGGGCGCTGACGAGGGTGATCCGGCCTCCGGTTTGGGCTTTGTGATCCATTCTTGGTAGCCTTGTCCATCGGTGCTCAGATGCACCCAGAGCTTTCCTACCAGCTACCAGCAAGACGACAGGATTTTACGCGTGGCCAACATCAAGTCCCAGGTGAAGCGGATTCGCACCAACGAGCGCAACCGACTCCGGAATCAGTCGGTGAAGTCGTCGCTTCGTACGGCGATCCGTTCGTTCCGCGAGGCTGCGGCCGCCGGCGACAAGGACAAGGTCAACGAGCTCCTCGTCGCCACGAGCCGTCAGCTCGACAAGGCTGCCAGCAAGGGTGTCATCCACCCCAACCAGGCTGCCAACAAGAAGTCTGCTCTCGCGAAGCTTGCCAACAAGCTCTGAGTTCATCGCTCCGAGGTAGTAGACGCAGGCTCTGCTTCACGAAGGCCGTCCCCCGCCGGGGACGGCCTTCGTGGCGTTGAACGACAGAAATGATGCCGCCCGCCCGGAATCGGCCGCGGGCACGAGCACGGGCACGGGCGCGCGGAGAAGTCTCAGGCCGCCAGCTCGGAGATGACCCGCACGGCGTGCTCGAGGGCGTAGTCCGGATCGGCCGCGGCTCCCTTGACGTCGGCGTTGAGCGCAGCCACCACCGTGAGTGCGGTCCCGATCGACGCCGGCGCCCACGTGCGCGCCTGCGCCTGCGCCTTCTTCACCTTCCACGGCGGCATACCCAGCGACGACGCGAGGGAGAACGGGTCGCCGCGACCGGCCGAGCCGACCCGGGCGATCGTGTGCACGGCGTCGGCGAGAGCATCGGCGAGCAGCACGTGGGCGACACCGCGGTGCATCGCCCACCGCAGCGCTTCGAGCGCACCGGCGGTGTCGCCGGCCACGGCCTTCTCGGCTACGTCGAATCCCGACACCTCGGCCTTGCCCGAGTAGTAGCGCCGCACGGCCGCAGCATCGATCTTGCCGCCGGTGTCGGCCACGAGCTGGCTGCACGCCGCAGCGAGTTCGCGCAGGTCGGAACCCACCGCTTCGATGACGAGCTGTTCGACATCGCCCGAGACCCGCACCCCCGCGGCCTGGAACTCCTTGTGGACGAACGTCCGCACCCACGCCGCCTTCTCCCCCGCCTTCGCGGGAGCGGCACACATGTGCTCCTCGGCGCCGCACTTGCGCAGCGCGGGCACCATCGCCTTGGTGCGACCCCCGCCGCTGTGGAGGATCACCAGTGTCACGCCCGGAGGCGGATCGCCCGCGACATCGAGGATCAGCGCCGCGGCGTCCTTCCCGGCGTCGGCGGTGGATTCGAGGATCACGATGCGTTCTTCCGCGAACAGCGACGGGCTCAGCAGCTCGGCGAGTTCGGGTACGCCCGCGTCGCCGGCGCGGAGCCGGGAGACGGGGAGATCGCCGGGAGTTTCGCTGCGCGTGCGGACATCGGACACGATCTGCGCGACGGCACGGTCGACGAGCAGTTCTTCCTCACCGAGGATCAGATGCAGGGACGCGTCGCTCACGGTTCGATCGTGCCACGCACGTCCGACACCACCGCGAGCGCCCCGGAGGCGGCACGGACCACCGCGACGTCGCCGTGCAGATCGGTCCGCAGCACCCGCGTCCCCATCCCGGTCAGGGTGTACACGATCTCGGGATGCGGATGACCGAACAGGTTGTCGCGCCCGGCGCTGACGAGGGCGACGCTCGGCCGCACAGCGGTGAGGAAGCGTGCAGGTGTGGTGCGCGAGCCGTGGTGCGGCACCTTCAACACGTCCGCACGCACGTCGGTGCCCGACCGCAGGAGTGCGTCGAGCGCGGCCTCCTCCGCGTCTCCCGGCAACAGGACCCGGCCCACGACGGTGTCGACCGCCAGGACGAGCGAGTCGTCGTTCTCGGAACCGCCCGTCCGTCGCCCGGCCGGGCCCAGCACCCGGAGGTCGAGATCGCCCGCACGCAGGGTCGCACCGGCACCCACTTCCCGCACCACGACACCGATCCCGGTCGCCGCGTCGAGCACACCCGCCGCGTCGTCACCGGCAGCGCCCGGCCCGACCACGACCGTCTCGACCGAGCGCCCGGTGAGGACACCGCGGATTCCACCCGCGTGGTCGGCGTGCAGGTGCGACACGACGAGCAGTGCGACACGGCGAATCCTCAACCGGCGCAGGCACCGATCGACGGGTTCCGGTTCGGGTCCGGTGTCGACGACGACCGCGCGCCCGTCCCCCGTCGCCAGCACCAGCGCATCGCCCTGACCGACATCGCATGCGACGAGTACCCACCCGGCCCCGGGCCAGCCCGGTCGCAGCATCCGCACCGGCAGCCACACCGCCGCGACCGCCAGCGCGATCACGAGGCCGGTGATCCGCACCCGTCGGTGACGAGCCACCGACCACGCAACCGCGACCAGCACCGCAGCGACCACTGCCCCCACCGGCCCGTCCGGCACCTCGAGCTCGGCCGACGGCAACGATGCCGCCCGGTCGGCCACCGTGATCAGCCACCACAGGAACGGCCCGGTGCCGCGCGCGAGCACCTCCCCGACCCACGGGACGACGGAGGCGCCCACCGCGACCAGCGAACCGAGGACCGTCAGCGGCGCCAGTACCGGGGTGACGAGGACATTGGCCGCGACCGACACGACACTCACCGTCCCGCTCACCGCCGCGACGAGAGGTGCGGTCGCCACGAACGCGACCAGCGACATCGCCGTGACCTCCGCGACGGGACGCGGCCACCTGCGATCCACGAGCCGGGTCACGACGGGTGGCGCGGCGACGATCAGTGCCGCCGTCGCGGACACCGACAGCGCGAACCCGACGTCGACGGCGAGGTCGGGCAGGAGCACGAGCAGTACGCCCACCGCGGTGCACAGGGCGGGAAGTGCCTGTCGCTCACGACCCGTCACGAATGCCAGCAACCCGATCGATCCCATCGCCGCCGCGCGCACCACACTCGCCGACGGACGGACCACGACGACGAAGGCGACGAGAGCGGTTCCGGCGAGGACGGTCCCGGAACGCGGTCCGAGTCCTACCGCACGCACGAGGAGCAGTACCGCTCCGAGGACGATGCTGACGTTGGCTCCGGACACGGCCGTCAGGTGCGTCAGTCCGGCCACGCGGAAGTCCTCCCGCACCTCGTCGGTCAGCGCCGTGGTGTCGCCCACCACGAGACCGGGCAGCAGGCCGGCCCGATCGGCGGGAAGCACCGCGGAACCCACCTGCGCGAGCCGGTCGCGTACCGTGCCGGCCCATCGCTGCCACACCGGTGGCGGGCCGACCGTCGTCGGCGCCGTCTCCGCGCGAAGCAACGCCACCGTGGTGCCCGGCCCGGTGTGCGGCGCCGCCCGCACACGTGCGGTGACGGACTGCCCGGGCAGGAGATCTCCCCACGAGTCGGCCGGTGCGAACACCACCACCGATCCCCCGGTCTCCACGGATCGCCCACCGACCGTCACGTGCTCGAGCCGTGCCGGGATGCGTACCCGGGGTGTGTCGTCGAATGCCGCGGCCCGGATGTGCCGCGGGTCGTCGGTGGGGACTAGGACGACGCCGGCCCAGGATCCCTTCTCCGCTGCGGCGGCGATCGGGTGCTGGTCGGCGGCCCACATCCGGAGGCCGGCGGCCGGTCCGAATCCCGCGACGACGGCCAGTGCGGCGAGGAGGATCCGCGCACCTCCGCGTGGGATGCGACCGGTCGCGACGAGCCGGACCGTCACGGAGCACCCGACGACGGCCGCGACCGCCACGACGATCACGATCCGCCATCCCGTGTACAACCCCAGAAGCGTCACGGCCCATGCGGCCAGCGCGCACGGCACCAGCCGGGCATCGAGAACCGTTGCGGCGTCGGACCCGTCGTTCCGTCCGGTCACACCGTCACCAGTTCACGCAGCCTCGCGAGTCGCGCCGGTCCGATCCCGTCGACCTCACCGAGTTGTTCGACGTCCGTGAACGGTCCGTTGGTGTCGCGCCACGAGACGATCGCCGCTGCCGTGACGGGACCGACTCCGGGCAGCGCGTCGAGCGCAGTCTCGTCGGCGGTGTTGAGATCCACCGGCCCGCCCGCATCCGGCGGAGTATCGCCGGGTGTCTGCGCACCGACGATTCCGCTGGCCTGTGGAACGGGTTGGGGCGGGGCGATTCCCACGACGATCTGGTCGCCGTCGGCCACCCGCCGGGCCAGATTCAGGCCGATGAGGTCGGCGCCGTCGGCAGCACCGCCGGCAGCGTCGAGCGCGTCGGCGACACGGGATCCCGCCGGCAGCCGCACGAGTCCGGGACGTGTCACCGCACCCACGACGCTGACGACGAACTCGGTGGAATCCGACTGTGCCGTGTCCGTCTCCCTCGCGGCGGACGGCTCTGCCGTGTCCACGACTTCGACTCTCGGCAGCGGCGGTACCGGTTCGGGGACCGGCCGGTCGCGCCACACGACGACGAGTGCCACTGCGGCGGCGAGTACTCCGATCGCGGCGAGGGCAGCGGTCCCGCGTCGTCCGGTGTCCCATCGCGCTGCGGTCAGCCGATCGACGAATCGTTCCCGGCCGGGGTGGAGAGGCTCGTCACCGTCGTCGGGGTCCGCCCAGGGGTGGTCGTTCGCCGACCTGTCGTCGGTCCAGGGCGGTTCCGCGGGCATCGCCGAGGAACGTGTGATCGCGCCGAGGCGGGTGCGCGCGAGATCACGATGGTCACTGCTCGCCATGCCGCGACGCTAACCTCGTCCGCGACCGCCGGATTCCGTGCCTGCGCCGATCCGGACGGGGTTGTGGATGACCCGCGCCCCTGTGGATGGGTACCCGGATCGGGCTTCCACCGACATGATCCGGACCGGGAGGTGGTGTAAGGGGTTTCAGTCCTCGGGGGTACCGGTCGCCGCGGAGGCGACGACCACACCGACCGCACCCGGCCCGACGTGCGCGCCGAGAACCGCGTCGAGTTCGGACACGACGATCTCGGTGCCTTCCGGAAGACGCTGTGCGAGCTGATCGGCGAGACTGCGCGCCCGCTCGGGTGCCCCGCGGTGGTGCACCGCGACGAGCGGTTCGTCGCCCACATCGGTCGCGGCTCCGTCGACGAGCTTGGCCATCGCCTTGGTCATCGTGCGGGTCTTCTCCCGCAGGACGAGCTTGCCGTCGGAGATGTGCAGCACGGGCTTCATCGCGAGCGCTGTACCCAACAGCGCTGTGGCCGTGCCGATCCGGCCACCGCGACGGAGGTGGTCGAGCCGGTCGACGACGAGCAGGGTCCGGGCGGACGCCGCGACCTCCACGGCCCGCTCGTACACCCGGGCCAGGTCTTCTCCGGCCCGTGCGGCGCGCACCGCTTCGAGGACGGCGAAACCCGAACCCATGGCGGTGTTCCGCGAATCGACGAGCCGGATCCGGTCGCCCAGCGATTCGGCGGCGTGCCGGGCTGCGTCCCACGTCCCGGACAGCACCCGCGAGAGGTGCACGGCCACGACGCCGTCTCCCCCACTGTCCTCGAGGGCCTCGGTGTAGGCGTCGGTCAGTTCTGCGGGAGACGGACCGGAGGTCGTCACGGTCGACAGATCCTCCGGCAACTCGTCGACGCCCTCGCGGAGGTCGCGTCCGCCCGCGATGATGTGCAGTGGCACAACACGGATGTCGTACCGACGGATCAGTTCGGGGTCGATACAACTCGACGAATCTGTGACGACGACGACGGACACGACGCCTACCGTAGGCCCTCCACCGGGACTTCCGCATCCCGATGCACGATCCGGACCGCGTCGCCGACAGCGGCGGCGACACGGCGGTGTCCTTCCCAACCCCAGTGGATCCCGTCGGGATTGGCGTCGTCGGAGAAGACGTTCTCCCGCACCGCTTCGGCGAGATCGACGAGGGGAACCGACTTCTCGGCCGCCCAGCGGGTGATCGCGCGTGCCGCGGGGAGCCGGCCGGCATGCACCGACCGGTACTGCTCGCTGCGGTGCACCGACGGCAGGGTGCCGATGACGGGCAGATCGGGGCGCATGTATGCCAATGCGTCCCTGATCGTTTCGAGGTACTCGACGCTGACCCGAGGTGGGAGCGCCACCGGTCGACCGAGCGGTGACAGTCGCGGCTGCAACCACCCGTAGGCGTTACGCGCCGCGCGACGCAGGGCCGGCGGGCGGATGTAGCGCAGGCCCTCCCGCAGTGCGGTGGGCAGCGGGGACGGGAGGGTGTCCATCCCGCCCACGGCCAGGACGACGGCTCCGGCGTGCGGGATCGCGGCCCACACCCGCGGGTCCTGGGTCATGGCCCACCACGCGTCGCGTGTGGTCCACCCGATCCGGGCGACGAGTTCGACGTCCCATCCGAGTTCGGCCGCGACCAGGTTGGGCCAGATCCGCGGATGGTCGGCGGGCAGGCCGCCCTTCGGGCCGTAGTAGCTCAGCGAGTCGCCGATCACCAGCAGGACCGGGCGCCGCGGGGCGGCGTCGGTCCCGATCGGCGTGGGTTCAGAGGACGTCATCGGGCGCCACCGTGGCCGACGCGTTCCAGACGTCGAGGCGCCAGGACGGCACCTCGCCGTATCCGCTGAGCTGCACCCAGCCGGTGTTCCCGAGACCGCCGAGGACGGGCCACCGATCGACGGGCAGGTCGAGCAGGGCCGCGGTGAGCGCGGCGATCAGACCCCCGTGTGCGACCAGCACGATGGGCCGATCGCTCCAGTTCTCGTACTTGTCGAGCAGTTCGCAGACGACGGCCATGCTGCGCCGCGCGACGTCGATCCGGTTCTCGCCTCCCGGCGGTGCCCAGGTCGCGTCGGCGCGCCACGCGCTGCGCGCGCCCGGGGCCACGGCGTCGACCTCGGTGTGGGTCAGGCCCTGCCATTCGCCGAGATGCGTCTCGCGCAGCCGCGTGTCGATCGCGACCGGCAGCCCGATGCGATCACCGAGCGCGGTCGCCGTGTCGTAGGCGCGGCGCAGATCGGACGAGACGACGGCGAGCGGATCGAACCGGGCGATCGCGTCGGCGACGGCGAGCGCCTGCTGCCGACCGAGCTCGGAGAGGTCGGTGTCGAGCTGGCCCTGCATCCGCCGCGTGGCGTTGTACTCGGTCTGGCCGTGGCGCAGCAGCACCAGCTGCCGCACCCGCGGGCTCTGCGAACCCTCCTCCGGACGACTCACACGTCCTCCGGCGAGTCGGCGGCGTCGATCGCCGAACGGGGGCCACCCACACCGTCGACCTCGATGGTCGGGCAGTCCTTCCACAGGCGGTCGAGGGCGTAGAAGTTGCGCTCGTCCTCGTGCTGGATGTGCACCACGACGTCGACGTAGTCGAGCAGCGTCCACCGTCCCTCGCGGGTGCCCTCGCGGCGGACGGGCTTGTGGCCGGCCTCGCGCAGCTTCTCCTCGACGTTGTCGACGATGGCGTTGACCTGACGCTCGTTGGGTGCGGACGCGATGACGAAGCAGTCGGTGATCACCAGCTGCTCGGACACGTCGAGCACCACGACGTCGGTGGCGAGTTTCTCGTCGGCGGCCAGGGCTGCGATTCGGGCCATCTCCGTGGCTTCTGCCGTTGCGCTCACTGCGTGCTCTTTCTCTCGATGGTGCCGGGGGTGTTTCCGTCGAACACCGGGACGGGATCTCCGTCGAGGTGCGTATTCGTGCGGTAGAGCCGGCGTTTGCTGATGTACTGCACCACTCCGTCGGGCACCAGGTACCAGACCGGCCGGTTCTCGCGAGCCCTCCTGCGGCAGTCCGTGGAGGAGATCGCCAGTGCGGGGATCTCGACCAGGCTCACCGCCTCGGCCGGGAGTTCGTCCAGATGCGGTGCCAGATGTTCGGCGTGCAGGTCGTATCCGGGCCGGGACACCCCGACGAAGCGGGCGAGGTCGAACAGGGTCTGCCAGTCCTGCCAGGACAGGATCGATCCCAGGGCGTCCGCGCCGGTGATGAAGTACAGCTCCGCGTCGGGATACTGCTTGCTGAGATCTCGCAGCGTGTCGACGGTGTAGGTGGGTTTGCGTCGATCGATGTCGACACGGCTGACGGAGAACCGCGGGTTGGATGCGGTCGCGATCACCGTCATCAGGTAGCGGTCCTCGGCGGGGCTGACGTCGCGTCCGGTCTTCTGCCAGGGTTGCCCGGTGGGCACGAAGATCACTTCGTCCAGGTCGAAGCTCGCGGCGACCTCGCTGGCCGCCACGAGGTGTCCGTGGTGGATCGGGTCGAACGTTCCACCCATGACGCCCAGGCGGCGCCTGGGGGCCGAGGGCCGATCCGTTGGCTGATGCACGGTTGTCCAGCTTACGGGTTCACACGGGGAGCAGACTCGCCACCACCGTTGCGAGCTGCTGCGCCGACCGGCACTCGTGCATCGTGACGACCTCGCTGTAGACCCTGGCGGCCGAATCCCCCGAACCCCATTGTCCCTTCGGCTCGGGATTGAGCCAGTGCGCGTGCCGTGCGACGGACACGAGATGTTCGAGGACCTCGAGGTTCGGATTGCGGTAGTTCGTGCGGCCGTCGCCGAGGATCAGCAGCGAGCTACGGCTGGTGAGGGCATGCGCATGGTTATCCGCGAAGCTGCCGAGGGCGTGTCCGTAGTCGGAGTGACCGTCGTAGGTGATCAGCTCCGCTTCCTTCAGCATCCGCGACATGGACTCGCCCAGATCGGACCCTGCGGCGAAATAGTGGGTGACCTCGTCGGCGGTGTCGATGAACGCGAACACGCGCACTCGGGAGAACTGCTCGCGCAGGGCGTGCACGAGCAGCAGCGTGAAGTGCGAGAAGCCGGCGACGGAACCGGAGACGTCGCAGAGCACGACGAGCTCGGGACGCGCCGGACGGGGCTTGCGGTTGACCAGGTCGATGGGCACGCCACCGGTCGACATGGACTTGCGCAGTGTGCGCCGCAGGTCGATGGCGCCGGCACGAGCGCGCCGGCGGCGCGCCGCGAGACGGCTCGCGAGCAGACGCGCGAGCGGCATGACGCTGCGGCGCAGCGCGACGAGTTCCGCGTCGGACGCGCGCAGGAAGTCGACCTCCTCGGCGAGCTTGGGCACCCCGTACTTCTCGACGCGTTCGCGGCCGAGCTGCTCGGCGGTGCGTCGGCGGGTCTCCCGTTCGACCATCGCCCGGAAATCGGCGATGCGCTGGGCGGCGGTGCGCCGCGCAACCTCGCTCTCGTAGGCGGCGTCGTCGCGTTCCTCGCGGGTGCTGTTGCCGAGCAGTCCCTCGAGGATCTTCGTGAGCAGGGTGTCCGGGGAGACGTCGCGCAGCGCCTGATAGGCCGAGAAGGAAGGGCCGTTCGACGACGCATACTGGCCGAGTTCCTCGACGATGGCGGAGACGAGCATCTCGGAGGCCTCGAGTGCCTCCGGCGACTCGTCGGACAGCAGCTCGGCGATGAGGTCGCGCAGGGCTTCGAAGTCGACCTCCCCCGTCGGGGTGCGCGGGATGCTCACCTGAGGGTCGGTGGACTCGCGGCGTCCGATCGCTGGCGGGAACCACAGGTCGAACAGGGCGTCGAAGGTCGGCCGGTGTGTGGACCGGCGGAGCAGGGTGCACGCGAGGCCTTCGCGGAGGGCCTCCCGATCGAGGAGATCGAGCACCGTCATGACCCGTCCGGCGTCGACCGTCTCGGACGGCCCGACCGCGATGCCGCGGCGGCGCAGCGCCTCGACGAATCCGACCAGGTGCCCGGGCAGTCCGTGGGGTGCCGGGGGCGCCTCGGATCCGGGAAGGTGCGCGGCGGCCATGTCAGTTCAACCGGAGCTCGGCGGCAGCGCGGATCTGGTCGGACTGGTGCTTGAGGATCACGCCGAGCGTGCTGCGCAGCGCGGTGTCGTCGAGGGTGTCGAGCCCCAGTGCGAGCAGGGTGCGACCCCAGTCGATCGTCTCGGCCACCGACGGCACCTTCTTGAGCTGCATGCCGCGGAGCACGCGGACCGTGCGCACGAGCTGGTCGGCGAGCGCGTCGGGCAGATCGGGGACCCGGCTGGCGAGGATGCGTCGTTCGAGGTCGGCGTCGGGGAAGTCCAGGTGCAGGAACAGGCACCGGCGCTTGAGCGCTTCGGACAACTCGCGGGTGGCGTTCGAGGTGAGCACCGCGAACGGCTTGCGGGTGGCCCGGATGGTGCCGAGCTCGGGCACCGTGACCGCGAAGTCGCTGAGCACCTCGAGCAGCAGGCCTTCGATCTCCACGTCGGCCTTGTCGACCTCGTCGACGAGCAGCACGGTCGGATCCTCGCGGCGGATCGCGGTGAGCAGCGGCCGCGACAGCAGGAACTCCTCGGAGAAGACGTCCTCCTTGGTGCGGTCCCACGACTCGCCCGCCGCGGCGGTCGCTCCTGCCGACTGGATGCGCAGGATCTGCTTGGCGTGGTTCCACTCGTACAGCGCGCGGGATTCGTCGACGCCCTCGTAGCACTGCAGGCGCACGAGTTCGGCCTCGGAGGTTTCGGCGACGGCACGGGCGAGCTCGGTCTTGCCCACGCCCGCGGGTCCCTCGATCAGCAACGGCTTGCCGAGGCGATCGGCGAGGAACACCGCGGTCGCGGTGGACTTGTCGGCGAGATAACCGGTACCGGCCAGACGATCGACGACGTCCTGGACGTCCGCGAAGATCGGCGGGGTGGTGGGCAGCGCACGATCCACGCTGGTTCCTTTCGTCGGGCCGGTCTCGATCAGGCGGGGCGGGTGTGGCCGTCGCCCCACACCACCCACTTCGTCGACGTCAGCTCGGGCAGACCCATCGGACCGCGGGCGTGCAGCTTCTGGGTGGAGATCCCGATCTCCGCGCCGAATCCGAACTGCTCACCGTCCGTGAACGCCGTCGAAGCGTTGACCATAACGGCTGCGGCGTCCACGCGCGTCGTGAACTCCCGCGCAGCAGCGAGGTCCGAGGTGACGATCGCCTCGGTGTGACCGGTGCCGTAACGGTCGATGTGGTCGACGGCGGCGTCGAGGTCGTCGACCACGGCGAGGGCGACGTCGAGCGAGAGGTACTCGTCCGACCAGTCCTGTTCGGTCGCGGGCACGAGGCCGGGCAGGTCGCCGTGGACCGTGACGCTGTGTTGCTGGAAGGCCTGCAGGATCTTCGGAACGGCGGTGTCGGCGATCGCCTTGTCGACGAGGATCGTCTCGGCGGTGTTGCACACGCTGGGCCGGCGGGTCTTCGCGTTGATCACGATCTTCTCGGCCATCTCCAGATCGGCCGCGGAGTGGATGTAGACGTGGCAGTTGCCGGTGCCCGTCTCGATCGTGGGGACGGTCGCGTCGCGGACCACCGCGGCGATCAGACCGGCGCCACCGCGCGGGATCACGACGTCGACCAGCCCCCGGGCCTGGATCAGATGCGTCACCGACGAGCGGTCGGCGCTCGGCAGCAACTGCACGGCGTCGGCGGGGATGCCCCGATTCTCGAGCGAGGCACGCAGCACCTCGACGAGCGCGGCGTTCGAGCGGGCCGCGGACGACGAGCCGCGCAGCAATGCGGCGTTGCCGGACTTCAGGGCGAGACCGAAGGCGTCGACCGTGACGTTCGGACGCGCTTCGTAGACCATGCCGACCACGCCGAGCGGGACGCGCACCTGGCGCAGCTCGAGACCGTTCGGCAGCGTCGAGCCGCGGACCACCCCGCCGATCGGGTCGGGCAGTCCGGCCACCTGGCGCAGACCGGCGGCGATCCCGTCGATCCGGTCGGGGGTCAGGCGCAGCCGGTCGAGGATGGCCTCCTCGGTGCCACCGGCACGAGCGGCCTCGATGTCCTCGGCGTTCGCAGCCAGGACGGTGTCGGCGGCGGCGAGCAGAGCGTCGGCCGCGGCGTGCAGAGCCGCGTCCTTCTCGGTGGTGGTGAGCAGCGCGAGACGACGCGATGCCACGCGGGCGCGACGCGCGGCCTCGTGGACGGCCTCACGGGTGTCCGTGCCGGCGTCGGTCGCAGCTGAGTCGGGGGTCACGGCAGTCATGTGTCCAGCCTAGTCGGGTCCTCGCGGAACCCGACAGGCCGTGTGCCGTCAGCGCAGCCCGGTCCCCCGCGCCAGCGCCGTCTCCACCAGGATCGACAGCAGCTCGGCGTACTCCACGCCGGTGGCCTCCCACATCCGCGGGTACATCGAGATCGAGGTGAATCCGGGCATCGTGTTGATCTCGTTGATCACCGGTCCGTCCTCGGTGACGAAGAAGTCGACGCGGGACAGGCCGTGGCAGTCGAGGGCGCGGAACGCCCGGACCGCGAGTTCGCGGATCCGGTCGGAGGTCTCCTCGTCGAGCTTGGCCGGGACGTCGAACTCGCAGACGTCGTCGAGGTACTTCGTGTCGAAGTCGTAGAACGCCTCGTGGTCGCCGGAGGTGTCGGGCATGCGGATCTCGGCGACGACACTCGCGCGGACGTCGCCGTCCGGGAACTCGAGCACGCCGCACTCGACCTCGCGGCCGATGATCGCGGACTCGACGATGACCTTGGGGTCGTGCTGCCTGGCCTTCGCGACGGCGTCGTCGAAGGCGGCCCAGTCGGCCACGCGACTGATGCCGATGGACGATCCGCCGCGGGCGGGCTTGACGAAGACGGGCAGGCCGAGGCGGGTCTTCTGCTCCTCGGTGAGGGACGCGGTGCCGGGACGCAGGACGATCTGGAAGCCGACCGGCAGGCCTTCGGCCGCGAGCAGCTTCTTGGTGAACTCCTTGTCCATACCGGCGGCGCTGGCGAGGACGCCGGGACCGACGTACGGGATGTCCGCGAGTTCGAGCAGACCCTGGATGGTGCCGTCCTCGCCGTAGGCGCCGTGCAGGACCGGGAACACCACGTCGACCGAGGCGAGCACCCGGCCGTAGGAGGCCTCGTCGAGGGCGACGATGTCGCCACCGCGGGTCGGATCCGCGGTGAGGACGAGATCGGAGCCGTCGCCGGCGACGACGGGCAGTTCACGACCGGCCGCGGCGAGGCCGGCGGGGTCCGCGTCGCCGAGGACCCATGCGCCCTCGGGAGTGATGCCGATGGGCACGACCTCGTACTTCTCCGGATCCAGGTTGCGCAGGATGCTCCCTGCCGAGATGCAGGAGACGGAATGTTCGTTGCTGCGACCACCGAAGACGACGGCCACCCGGGTTCGGGGCGTACTCACGTGTCGAACCGTACCGGGTGGCGATCTCCGCGTGTCGAGCGAGTCCTACGCGGGTGGGACCGGACACCCTGCTATGTCTCCGCGGGCCCCGGTCTCCCTCACCGGAGGGTCGCCTCCCTCAGTGGAGGGCCGTCTCCTTCAACGCCGCGTCGAGATCGGCGAGCAGATCCGCGGTGTCCTCGATTCCGCACGACAACCGGACGAATCCCTCCGACACCGCATCGCCCCAGCGTGCGCGACGATCCGCTGTCGTGTGGATACCGCCGAAGCTGGTGGCGGGTGCGACGAGCGTGGCCGCGCGGACGAAGCGGTGCACCTCGTCGCGCCCGGGCAACCGGAAGGTGAGCAGGGGGCCGAAGCGGCTCATCTGGCCGGCCGCCACGGCGTGGGCCGGGTCGCCGGCGAGCCCGGGATAGCGGACGTCCGTGACAGCGGGGTGCTCGAGCAGCATCCCGGCGACGGCGAGCGCGTTGGCGCACTGCCGTTCGAAGCGCAGTCCGGCGGTGCCGAGGCTGCGGTGCGCGAGCCAGGTCTCGAAGGGTCCCAGCACGGTTCCCGACAGCAGTCGTTCCCGGTCGATCGCGGGCAGCAGTTCGGGATCGGCGACGGCGATGTAGCCGAACAGCAGGTCACTGTGTCCGCTGAGCGATTTCGTTCCGCTCGCCACCACGACGTCGGCCCCGAGGTCGAGCGGGAGCTGTCCGAGCGGGGTGGCGGTCGTGTTGTCGACGAGCAGCAACGCCCCGGTGCGACGGCACGATTGCGCGGTCTCACGAAGATCCACCGTGTCGAGACCGGGATTCGACGGCGTCTCGGCGAGGACCACCGCACCGGGGCCCGCACCGTCGAGCACCCGCTGCAGGGAGCCGTCGCCGAATTCGGCGACGGAGAGTTCGTGGACGTCGATGCCGTGCGGCGCGAGATATTCGGTGGCGAACTTGCGCACCTGGTAGTAACCGTCGGAGGGGACGACGACCGTGCCGCCCGGTCTCACGAGCGATCGCAGCGCGACCGTGATCGCCGACATTCCCGAGCCGACGACGCGGGCGGCCGAGGCGTGCTCGAGGTCGGCGAGCGCCGATTCGAGTGCGCGCCAGCCGGGATTCGAGGCACGCGCATAGGTGTCGATGTCGTCGCGTTCGTCCTCCCCGAGGAGATACGGCGCCGCGAAGACCGGTCCCGCCTGCAGCGGGGAGCCCGGAACACCCTCGTGTGCAACTGCCTTCACGCAGCGAGTCGAATCGCCCGTCATGCCGCTCATTCCGGCTTGATCCGGCGTCCGAGCAGCTGCCCGATCGCGTCCCGCACCGACATGCCTTCGTGGCACACGCGGTGCACGGCGTCGGTGAGCGGCATCTCGACGTCGTAGCTCGCCGCGAGGGCGCGGACCGAGGTGCACGACTTGACCCCTTCGGCCACCTGACCGTGGGTGGCCTCCTGCGCGCTCTCGAGGGACTCACCGCGGCCGAGTCGTTCGCCGAACGAACGGTTGCGGGACAACGGGGACGTACATGTGGCGACGAGGTCGCCGACACCGGCGAGACCGGCGAGCGTGGCCGGCTTGGCCCCGAGGGCGGTTCCGAGCCGGGTGATCTCGGCGAGACCGCGGGTGATGATGCTCGCGACGGTGTTCTCACCGAGCCCGACCCCGGCGGCCATGCCGCACGCGAGGGCGATGACGTTCTTGCAGGCGCCACCGATCTCGCAGCCGATTACGTCGGAATTGGTGTACGGTCGGAAATACTTTGTGGCGCAGGACTTCTGGATCTCCATGGCGCGGGTGGAGTCGGGGCACGCGATGACGGTCGCGGCCGGTTGTCCCTCGGCGATCTCACGGGCGAGGTTGGGGCCGGACAGCACGGCGATGCGATTCTGCTCGGCGCCGGTGACCTGACCGATCACCTGACTCATGCGCATCAGGGTGCCGCTCTCGATTCCCTTGGCGAGACTGAGAAGTGTCACGTCCGGTCCGATATCCGCCTTCCACGCCTCGAGATTGGTGCGCAGGGTCTGGCTCGGGACGGCGAGGACCACGAAATCGGCGCCCTCTAGGGCCACCCGATGATCGGCCGTCGCCTTCAGCGAGTGCGGCAGTTCCACACCGGGCAGATAGTCGGAGTTCTCGTGCCGCTCCGCGATGCCGCGCGCCACCTCCTCGCGCCGCGCCCAGATCGTCACGTCCGTTCCGGCGTCGGCCAGCACCTTGGCGTACGCCGTCCCCCACGAACCCGCGCCCAGTACTGCTGCTGTGGTCACGCGATCCTCACTCTCGTCCGATGCCCGGCACTCACGCTCGCGATCGGCCCGGAGCGGGCGGTCGCGACCGGTTCGGTCCGGGCGGTCACCACCCACGGTCGCACCCAGTATCGCGCAGGCGCCACCGACGCCGCGCCGGGTCGGAGGACGGACCGCACACGACCCGGTCGCAGCGGGCGGTCGTGCGGTTCGTCACCTCGCACGACCGTGTGATCGATCGCTGATGGCACAATCGGGCAATGCCCGCGACGCACGTGCTCGTTCCCGTCAAGGCCCTCGGCCTGGCGAAGTCGCGGCTCTCGCACGTCCTCGACCCGGCGGCACGGGAATCGCTGGTGCTCGCGATGCTCCAGGACACCGTGACGGCGGCGCTGTCCGTCGGAGACGTGACGGTCACCGTCGTCACCGCCGACGAGCGCGTCGCGGCCGCCGCACTGGACTGCGGCGCAGACGTCCTCCCCGACCCGATCCGTCCCGGCTCCCCCGACCCACTGAACTCCGCGCTGCTCGCAGCGGCCCGCCGGGCGCGGGAGCACACACCCGGCGCAGAACTCGTGGCGTTGCAGGCCGACCTACCGGCCCTGCGGGCCGAGGAGTTCGCGCTAGCCCGCGAGACCGCGCGGCGAACGGGTACAGCCGTCGTCGTCGACCACACGGCGAGCGGTACGACGGCGTTGCTGCACTGCGTGAGCGGTACCCTGCCGCCATTGTCGTTCGGACCGGGGTCGGCCGGCCGCCATATCGACGCCGGCGCATATCCGGTACCGGACGCGCTCCCCGGACTGCGACTCGATGTGGACACACCGGACGATCTTGCCGCTGCACTGCGACTCGGCGTCGGATCGGCCACCGCAGCCGTGCTCGACACGGTCGAATTCCCACTGCGCCACCGCTGCGACAGCGCTGCAGGGAGCCGTCGCTCTGCCACAATGAACTGGTGACCAACGGCGATTCCCCCGATCCCACGAGTTCCGAGCACGCGGCACCGTCCAACGTCGTACGACCTGCCGGCCGCGTGGCAACCGCGACCAGCGCGCCTCCGGCCGCGACGGGACTGCAGTCGAGGACCGATCACGACAACACGCTTCCCGTCGACCGCTATCTCAACCGGGAGCAGAGCTGGCTCGATTTCAACGCCCGCGTTCTCGCGCTGGCGGAGGACACCTCGCAGCCGTTGCTCGAACGCGCCAAGTTCCTCGCGATCTTCGCGTCGAATCTCGACGAGTTCTACATGGTGCGGGTCGCCGGGCTGAAACGTCGCGCCGAGACGGGGTTGTCGGTCCGGTCCGCGGACGGCCTGTCCCCGCGGGCCCAGCTCGCGCTCATCGCGTCGAGCACGCGCGAACTCGCCGGGCGCCAGGCGCAGGTCTTCCTCGACTCGGTCATGCCCGCCCTGGCGGCCGAGGGCATCTCGATCATCCGATGGGCGGATCTGACCGAGGACGAACGTCGACGGCTGACACAGTATTTCGCCGAGCAGGTCTTCCCGGTCCTGACGCCACTCGCGGTCGATCCCGCCCATCCCTTCCCCTACATCAGCGGCCTGTCCCTCAACCTCGCTGTCACGGTCAAGGATTCACAGTCGTCCGGTGAACACTTCGCGCGTGTGAAGGTGCCCGACAACGTCGACCGGTTCGTCCGGGTCGATCGCGCGGGTTCGTCGCACGGGCTGCCGGCCTTCCTCCCTCTCGAAGAGCTGATCGCCGCGCACCTCGACGTGTTGTTCCCGGGTATGGAGATCGTCGAGCACCACGCCTTCCGCGTCACCCGCAACGCCGACTTCGAGGTCGAGGAGGACCGCGACGAAGATCTCCTCCAGGCCCTCGAACGCGAACTCGCCCGGCGGCGCTTCGGTTCTCCCGTGCGCCTCGAGGTGTCGGACGACATGACCGAACACATGCTCGACCTCCTGCTGCGCGAACTCGACGTCGATCGGGTGGATGTCGTCCAGTTGCCCGGCCTGCTCGATCTGTCGTCGCTGTGGCAGGTGCACGCCGTCGACCGGCCGGATCTCAAGGACGCCCCCTTCGTGCCGGCGACCCATCCCGCCTTCGGCGAGCGTGAGACACCGAAGAGCGTGTTCTCCACCCTGCGCGAAGGCGACATCCTCGTCCACCATCCGTACGACTCGTTCTCCACGAGCGTGCAACGGTTCATCGAGCAGGCCGCAGCCGACAGCCAGGTCCTCGCCATCAAGCAGACGCTGTACCGGACGTCGGGCGACTCCCCCATCGTCAACGCCCTGATCGCCGCTGCCGAAGCGGGCAAGCAGGTCGTCGCGCTCGTGGAGATCAAGGCGCGCTTCGACGAGCAGGCCAACATCAAGTGGGCACGCAAACTCGAACAGGCCGGTGTCCACGTCGTATACGGACTCGTGGGTCTCAAGACGCACTGCAAGACCTGCCTGGTCGTGCGGCGCGAGGGTTCGACGATCCGCCGTTACTGCCACATCGGCACCGGCAACTACAACCCGAAGACCGCTCGTCTCTACGAGGACGTCGGCCTGCTGACATCGTCCCCCGAGATCGGCGCCGACCTCACCGACCTGTTCAACACCCTCACCGGATACTCCCGGAAGGCGCAGTACCGCAATCTGCTCGTCGCACCGCACGGGGTCCGCAAGGGCATCATCGAACGCGTCGAGCGTGAGATCGAGCACCACGAGGCCGGTCGCCCCAGCGGGATCCGGCTCAAGGCCAACGCCCTCGTCGACGAGCAGGTGATCGACGCGCTCTACCGCGCGTCGCGGGCGGGGGTACGGACCGAGGTGGTCGTGCGCGGGATCTGCGCCCTCAAGCCCGGTGTGCCCGGCCTGAGCGAGAACATCACGGTGCGCTCGATTCTGGGGCGGTTCCTCGAACACTCGCGGTTGTTCCATTTCCGGGGCAGCGACGAGTACTGGATCGGCAGCGCCGACATGATGCACCGCAACCTCGACCGTCGCGTCGAAGTGATGGTGCAGGTGAAGAACGCCCGGCTCGCAGCGCAGTTGGACGGCATCTTCGATTCCGCGCTCGACCCGGTCACCCGCTGCTGGACTCTCGAGGGCGACGGCACGTGGACGGCGTCCCCGGAGCCGGGAACCGCTGCCCGCGACCACCAGGTCGAACTCATGCGTAGCCGCGCGTCCTGAGGTGGAGGGAACGTTGACCGAATCACGCGACAAACCCGTGAAGGCCAACATCTTCGCGGCGGGCGCCGTCCTGTGGCGTCCTGCGGCGGACGACGCTCCGCACGATGCGCAGGTCGCGCTCGTGCATCGTCCGCGCTACGACGACTGGTCCTTCCCCAAGGGCAAACTCGACGCGGGTGAGACGGCCGTGATCGCCGCGGTGCGGGAGATCGAGGAGGAGACCGGATTCCGCGCCGCGCTCGGCCGCAGCCTCGGGAAGGTCGTCTACCCCGTTCCAGGGCACCGCAAACTCAAGCGGGTGGACTACTGGGCGGCGCGCTGCCTCGACGGGCGGTTCGCGCCCAACGACGAGGTGGACGAATTGCGTTGGGTGTCCCCCGATGAGGCATTCGACCTGTTGTCCTACCCGATGGACCGCAGCGTCCTGCGCCGGTTCCGCCGGGTGCCGTTGGACACGACCACGGCGCTGATCGTGCGGCACGCCAAGGCCGGAAGTCGGAAGAAGTACAAGGGCGACGACCGTTACCGGCCCCTCGATGCGTCCGGACGGGCGCAGGCCGAGGCTCTCGTTCCGCAGTTGACGGCATTCGGCGGCGACAGCGTGGTGTCCGCCGACCGCACCCGGTGCATCGCCACGGTCGAACCGTTCGCCTCCCGGCACGGACTCGAGATCGCGATCGAGCCGTCCCTGTCGGAGGAGGAGTACCGCGCCGATCCGGACCGCGGCCGCAAGCGGGCGTTGGAGATCGCGTCCGGTCCCGGCACTCCCGTGATCTGCAGTCAGGGCAAGGTGATCCCGCCGCTGCTGGAGTGGTGGGCCGAGCGCGACGGTCTCGCGCTGCCTCCGGCGCGGAACCGGAAGGCGAGCATGTGGGTGTTGTCGCTGCGCGGGGATCGTCTCGTCGCGGCCGACCACATCGACAGTCCGCTTCCGACGGGCCACCCGCCGGTGGACGACGAGAGCATCTGACCCGAGTACGCACGACGGCGGCCACCGGATCTCCGGTGGCCGCCGTCGTCTCACCTGTGCGGCTCGCACGTGTGCGAGCCGCATCGCGGGTGGGTGTTACTTCTTGGTGCTCTTGCGGGCCGTGGTCTTCTTGGCCGGGCTCTTCTTGGCCGCGGTCTTCTTGGCCGCGGTCGACTTGGTGGCGGTGGTCTTCTTCGCCGGAGTCGACTTGGCCGCCGTGGTCTTCTTCGCCGCGGTGGTCTTCTTGGCCGCGGTCGACTTGGTGGCGGTGGTCTTCTTCGCCGGAGTCGACTTGGCCGCCGTGGTCTTCTTCGCCGCGGTGGTCTTCTTCGCCGCAGTCGACTTCGTCGCCGTGGTCTTCTTCGCCGGAGTCGACTTGGCCGCCGTGGCCTTCTTCGCCGCGGTGGTCTTCTTCGCCGCAGTCGACTTCGTCGCCGTGGTCTTCTTGGCCGCAGTCTTCTTGGCCGCCTTCTTCGCTGCCGCGGTCTTCTTGGCCGCTGCGGCTGCACCGCGCTTCACGGCCGGACCCGAAGAGGGGAGCTTCTGGGTGCCCGCGATGATGTTCTTGAAGGACTGGCCGGGACGGAAGGCCGGCACCGAGGTCGGCTTGACCTTGACCGTCTCGCCCGTGCGCGGGTTCCGCGCGACACGAGCCGCCCGGCGACGCTTCTCGAAGACACCGAATCCGGTGATGGTGACGCTCTTACCGTCGTGCACGGCGCGAACGATCGCGTCCACGATGTGCTCGACGGCCGCGGTGGCGGTGCGCCTGTCCGAACCGAGTTTCTCGGTCAGAACGTCGATCAGTTCTGCCTTGTTCATTGATTTCCTCCGCACATACACGGTCCACCGTCAGACCGACTCCAGTCCACGGTAGACCCGCAAACGGGCAAGAGTCTATGTGCCACGCGGATTCTCATGCAAATAACCTCCGGGCCCGGCCCGACGGGAGCGTCGGACCGGGCCCGGAGAAGGCGCGTTCGCGGGGTGTTTTCAGGGCGCCGGAAGGGTACTCGGTTTCCATGACGGCCTTGACTTTTCGTACTCGGAAATCGCGTCTACCTGGCGCAATGTCAATCCGATGTCGTCGAGACCCTCCAGCAGACGCCACCGCGTGTAGTCGTCAATGGTGAACGGCACCACGGTGGTTCCGGCGGTCACGGTCCGGTTCTCGAGATCCACTTCCAGTTCGAGTCCGGGCTGTTGCTCGATCAGCTTCCACAGCAGTTCGACGTCGTCCTGCGAGACCTGAGCGGCGAGCAGACCGGCCTTTCCGGCGTTGCCGCGGAAGATGTCGGCGAAACGGGACGAGATCACGACCCGGAATCCGTAATCCGACAACGCCCACACGGCGTGCTCACGCGAGGAGCCGGTGCCGAAATCCGATCCGGCGACGAGAACGCTGCCGCGATCGAAGGGCGGAGTGTTGAGCACGAAGGACGGGTCGTTGCGCCATGCGGCGAACAGACCGTCCTCGAATCCCGTACGGGTGACGCGCTTCAGGTACACGGCCGGGATGATCTGATCCGTGTCGACATTGGAGCGGCGCAGCGGGACGCCGATGCCCTTGTGAGTGGTGAAGGCTTCCATCGAAAATTCTCCTCGTCGGTCCTGTGGTCTAGTCCAGATCCGCCGGTGCGGAAAGCGTTCCCCGCACCGCGGTTGCGGCGGCCACGGCCGGCGAGACGAGATGCGTCCGTCCGCCCTTGCCCTGCCGTCCTTCGAAATTCCGGTTCGAGGTCGACGCGGAGCGTTCGCCCGGCGCCAACTGGTCGGGGTTCATGCCCAGGCACATCGAGCACCCGGCCTGACGCCACTCGGCGCCTGCGGCGGTGAAGATCTCGCCGAGACCCTCCTCCTCCGCCTGCGCGCGCACCCGCATCGAACCCGGCACGACGAGCATCCGGACACCGTCGGCGACCTTGCGGCCCTTCAGGACATCCGCCACGGCACGCAGATCCTCGATGCGGCCGTTGGTGCACGAGCCGACGAAGACGGTGTCGATCTTCACATCGCGCAGCGGCATGCCCGGTTCGAGATCCATGTAGCGCAACGCCTTCTCCGCGGCAGACCGCTCGGTTTCGTCGGCGATCTCCGCGGGTACCGGAACCGTGGACCCGAGCGGTGCGCCCTGGCCCGGGTTGGTGCCCCACGTGACGAAGGGCGTCAGGGCGCTGCCGTCGATGTGGACCTCGGCGTCGAAAACCGCGTCGTCATCGGTCTTCAGCTGCTCCCACGCCTCCACAGCGGCGTCCCAGTCGGCACCCTTCGGGGCGTGCGGGCGACCCTTGATGAACTCGTAGGTGGTCTCGTCGGGAGCGATCATGCCGGCGCGGGCGCCCGCCTCGATCGACATGTTGCAGATGGTCATCCGCGCTTCCATCGACAGCGCGCGGATCGCCTCCCCGCGGTACTCGAGGACGTAGCCCTGTCCACCGCCGGTGCCGATCTTCGCGATGATCGCGAGGATGAGGTCCTTGCTCGTCACTCCCGGCGCGAGGGTGCCGTCGACGTTGATGGCCATCGTCTTGAACGGCCGCAGCGACAACGTCTGTGTCGCCATGACGTGTTCGACCTCACTGGTGCCGATGCCCATCGCCAATGCGCCGAAGGCGCCGTGGGTGGAGGTGTGGCTGTCGCCGCACACCACCGTCATGCCGGGCTGCGTGAGACCGAGCTGCGGGCCGACCACGTGGACGATGCCCTGATCGAGATCGCCCATGGGGTGCAGACGGACACCGAACTCCTCGCAGTTGCGGCGCAGGGTCTCGACCTGTGTGCGCGAGACCGGGTCGGCGATCGGCTTGTCGATGTCCACCGTGGGGACGTTGTGATCCTCGGTGGCGATCGTGAGATCGGGACGCCGCAGCCGGCGTCCTGCCAGCCGCAGACCGTCGAAGGCCTGCGGGCTGGTCACCTCGTGTACGAGATGCAGGTCGATGTAGATCAGGTCCGGCTGTCGCGCCGATCCCTCTCCTTCACCGCGCACGACCACGTGCTGGTCCCACACCTTTTCCGCCAGAGTCTTTCCAGCCATCTTCTCCACCTTGTCGTACGTGACGAACGCGGGATCCCGGGGGCTGTCCGGCCGCGTATGGCGTCGTCCCCACCGCTCTCGGCATGCGATATGCTTCCCATTATGCGAGACGGAGGTATCGACCTATGAGACAGCATAGCGGGATCGGAGTGCTGGACAAAGCGATGACAGTCCTCCATGCGGTTGCCGAACAGCCGTGCAACCTCAACGAGTTGTGCGCGCGGACCGGCCTGCCCCGTGCCACGGCGCACCGTCTCGCCGTGGGCCTCGAGGTCCACCGCCTCCTCATGCGCGACAGCGACGGACAGTGGCGTCCCGGCCCCGGGCTGGCCGAATTGTCCGCGGGCGCAGGCGACACCCTCGTCGAGGCCGCCTCGCTCGTCCTCCCCCGCCTGCGCGAGATCACCGGCGAGAGCGTGCAGTTGTACCGCCGCGAGGGCACCCAGCGGGTCTGCGTCGCCGCTCTCGAACCGCCGACCGGTCTGCGCGACACGGTCCTCGTCGGCGCACGCCTTCCGATGACGGCCGGCTCAGGCGCGAAAGTTCTGCTCGCGTGGGCCGATACGGCGACCCAGCGCGCCATCCTCCCCGAGGCAGCATTCGGTGAACGCGTGCTCGTCGAGGTCCGCCGCCGCGGCTGGGCGCAGAGCGCCGCCGAACGCGAACCCGGTGTGGCGTCGGTCGCCGCACCCGTGCGCGACAGCACCGGTGCCGTGATCGCCGCGATCTCCGTATCGGGCCCCATCGACCGCATGGGCCGCCGACCGGGGGCCCGCTGGGCCGCGGACCTCCTCGCCGCCGCAGAAGCGCTCCAGAAGCGTCTCTGAGCCCGACTGCACGCAGGTTCCCTCCTGCGCGAGGAGCGGGAAGGAACACAGCCGTGCACTTCCCGCTGTGCCAGAGTGCTTCGCATGGGAACCAACCGCCGCGCAGACATCACGATGACGGACTCGGAGATCGACGAGTTCCTCCACCGCAGCCGGGTCGCGAACCTGGCGACCCTCGGACCGACGGGCACCCCGCACCTCGTCGCCATGTGGTACGCGGTGCTCGACGGGGAGATCTGGTTCGAGACGAAGGCGAAATCGCAGAAGGTCGTCAACCTCCGGCGCGACGATCGCGTGACCGTCCTCGTCGAGGCCGGCGACACCTACGACCAGTTGCGTGGCGTCTCGATCGAGGGGCGCGCGGAGATCGTGGACGACCACGACCGCCTGTTCGAGGTCTGCCGCGACGTGTGGGAGCGGTACACCGCCCCGTACACGGAGGAGGCGCGCCCCGCGGTGGAGCAGATGATGCACAAGCGGGTGGCCGTCCGTGTGGTGCCCGCACGGGTGCGATCATGGGATCACCGCAAGCTCGGGATGCCCGCCATGGAGATCGGCGGCACGACGGCGGCGTATCTTCCGTCCGCCACGCCCTGACCGCACATACGCGAAAGGCTCTCCGATCGATGATCGGAGAGCCTTCGTGGTTGTACCCCCGATGGGATTCGAACCCACGCTACCGCCGTGAGAGGGCGGCGTCCTAGGCCGCTAGACGACGGGGGCCTGGAACTTTCCGAGGAATCGACGAGTCGACGCCTCCGAGAGAAGAACACCCACCGATCCGGAGATCGATGGGTAGTCCGTTGTACCCCCGATGGGATTCGAACCCACGCTACCGCCGTGAGAGGGCGGCGTCCTAGGCCGCTAGACGACGGGGGCCTATGGAACTTCTTCTCTTCGCTTCCCGAAGGAAGCTCAGCCAGCATAGCTGGCCGAGACGTTGCGGGCAAACCGCCGCGTCTCAGCTGGGGTACCAGGACTCGAACCTAGAATGGCTGAACCAGAATCAGCTGTGTTGCCAATTACACCATACCCCAATGGTTTGTTCCTTCGGCCTGCCCTGCGGGCGTTGTGGCCTCCGTTCCGAACCGAGAAGAAGACTAGCACCAACCCCGCCACCAACTACAAATCGGCTGGTCAGAGACCTGAAATCGAGCTCGGAACGAGCTCGGCCCGTCGCCGGCGGGTGCCGACGACGGGCCGAGAGCGACCCGTGAGGGGTCAGGCGATACGGGCCCGCCCGGCACGCAGGCGCGCGAGGGTGCGCTCACGACCGAGCAGTTCCATCGACTCGTAGAGCGGCGGGCTGACGTGCGAGCCCGTCACCGCGACCCGCACGGGAGCGAAGGCCTTCCTCGGCTTCAGCTCGAGCCCCTCGATCAGTGCGCTCTTGAGCGCCTCCTCGATCGCCGGCGTGGTCCACTCGGCCACGCCCTCGAGGGCGGCGACGGAGGCGTCGAGCACCGACGCGGCATCCTCCTTGAGGTTCTTCGCCGCAGAGGCCTCGTCGAGCGTGAAGTCGGCGTCGTCGACGAACAAGAACTTCAGCAGGTCCCACGCGTCCCCGAGAACGACGATGCGGGTCTGCACGAGGTCGGCGGCCGTCCGGAAGAGCGTGTCGTCGACGTCGGCCCCGATCCGGCCGTGCTCGACGAGGTACGCCTTCAGCCGGGTCGCGAACTCCGCCGGCTCGAGCAGGCGGATGTGCTCGGCGTTGATGGCGTCGGCCTTCTTCTGGTCGAACCGGGCCGGGTTCGAATTGACCTTGGAGATCTCGAAGGCCGCGACCATCTCGTCGAGAGAGAACACGTCGCGATCGTCGGCGAGACCCCAGCCGAGCAGAGCGAGGTAGTTGAGCAGGCCCTCGGGGATGAACCCGCGATCGCGGTGCAGGAAGAGGTTGGACTCAGGGTCGCGCTTGGAGAGCTTCTTGTTGCCCTGCCCCATCACGAACGGCAGGTGGCCGAACTCGGGCGTGAAATCGGTGACGCCGATGCGCTGCAGCGCCGCGTACAGCGCAAGCTGACGCGGGGTGGACGACAGCAGGTCCTCGCCGCGCAGGACGTGTGTGATCTTCATCAACGCGTCGTCGACGGGATTGACGAGGGTGTAGAGCGGGATGCCGTTGCCGCGGGTCAGCGCGAAGTCGGGCACCGAGCCCGCCTTGAAGGTGGTCTCGCCGCGGACCAGGTCGTTCCACGTGAGGTCCTCGTCGGGCATGCGCAGTCGCACGACCGGCTTGCGCCCCTCGTCGAGGAAGGCCTGCCGCTGCTCCGGGGTGAGGTCGCGGTCGAAGTTGTCGTAGCCGAGCTTCGGGTCGCGGCCGGCGGCCTTGTGCCGCTCCTCGACCTCTTCCGGCGTCGAGAACGACTCGTAGGCCTCACCGGCGTCGACGAGCTTCTGCACGATCTCGAGGTGAAGCTCGCGTCGCTGCGACTGCCGGTACGGCTCATACGGTCCGCCGACCTCCGGACCCTCGTCCCATTCGAGACCCAGCCACCGGAGGGCGTCGAGGATCGCCTGGTACGACTCCTCGGTGTCGCGTGCGGCGTCGGTGTCTTCGATGCGGAACACGAAGGTGCCGCCGTGATGACGCGCGAAAGCCCAGTTGAACAGGGCGGTGCGCACCAGACCCACATGCGGGGTTCCGGTCGGTGACGGGCAGAAACGTACGCGTACTTCGCTGGTGGTCATGACTCGCTCAGGGTTGAGGATCGACGGGAGACCTTCCCAGGCTATCCGCCCCGCAGCGAGCTCCGGTCAGGATCCCTTGGCGACGACCGGATTCGTGAGCGTTCCGATGCCCTCGACGGTGATCGAGACGGTGTTGCCCGGCTCGATCGGTCCGACACCTTCGGGGGTGCCGGTGAGGATGACGTCGCCCGGCAGCAGGGTCATGACACCGGAGATCCATTCGATGAGCTTCGGGATGTCGTGCACCATCTTCGAGGTGCGGCTGCGCTGGCGGATCTGCCCGTCGACCTCCGCCGAGATCTCGAGATCGGAAGGGTCGATGTCGGTTTCGATCCACGGACCGAGCGGGCAGAAGGTGTCGTGGCCCTTGGCCCGACCCCACTGGCCGTCCTTGCGCTGATGGTCGCGCGCGGACACGTCGTTGGCCACCGTGTAGCCGAGGATCGCCTCCCGGGCCTTCGCGGCGGGGACGTCCTTGCAGGGGCGCCCGATGACCACGGCGAGTTCGGCCTCGTGGTGGACGAGCGAGGTGGTGGGCGGAATCACGATGGGCGCGCCCGGGCCCACGATCGACGTGTTGGGCTTGAGGAAGATCATCGGCTCGTCGGGGACCTCGTTGCCCGACTCGGCGGCGTGGGCGGCGTAGTTGCGACCGACCGCGATCACCTTGGTGGCGAGGATCGGGGCGAGAATCCGCACGTCGGCGAGGGGCCAGCTCCGGCCCGTGAAGGTGGGGTTCCCGAAAGGATGCTCGGCGATCTCCTTCGCCGTCGCGGACTCCCCCTCCCCTTCGATGCTCACGAACGCGACACCATCCGGGCTGGCAATTCGACCAAGGCGCATGTCCGGAGTCTAACGGTGCGCGCACACTGCGATCGACGCCCGGGTGCCGCGGGTATAGAGTCCGACCGAGATTTCATATAACGGTACGACTTTCTCAGATAGTGGGACTCATGGACACTCCGGACATCGGTGGGCGCCGATGGCTGATCCTGGCCCTCGGCGTCCTCGCCCAGGCCTCCCAGGCCACCGTCATCAACGGCGTCGCCTTCCTCATCCCGACCCTGAACCAGGAGGGTGGCTTCACCCTCGCGCAGGCCGGAACCCTCGCCGGCGCACCGATCCTCGGCGGCGTGTTCACGCTCGTCGTGTGGGGCGCGATCGCCGACCGGTTCGGTGAACGTCTCGCGCTGGCCGCCGGACTCGGGATCGCGGCCGTCGCGATGGGACTCGCGAGCGCGACCACCTCGCTGGACCTGTCCCGCACCGCCTCCGCCGCGCTGCTCGGCCTGTTGCTGATGTGTGCGGGAGCCGGCGCCGTGAGCGCCAATTCGGCGAGCGGTCGCGTGGTGGTCGGATGGTTCCCGCCGCACCAGCGCGGCCTCGCGATGGGCATCCGGCAGATGTCGGTGCCGCTGGGTGTCGCCGCGGGCGCACTCGTCATCCCGACTCTCGCGGGCGACCACGGGATCGCCTGGGCACTCGCGTTTCCCATGCTCGCGTGCGGGCTGGCAGCCGTCGCCTGCGCGGTCGGCGTGGTGGATCCGCCCCGACCCGGACGGGCGGAGGCCGAGCGCGCAGGCGTGCTCGGCAATCCCTACCGGAGTTCCATGTCCCTCACGCGCATCCATCTCGCGTCGATCCTGCTCGTCGTTCCGCAGTACGTCGTGTGGACCTACGCCCTGGTGTGGCTCATCGCCGACCGCGGCTGGGACGAGGTCGGCGCCGGCCTCGTCATCACCGCCGCCCAGATCCTCGGCGCCCTCGGACGTGTCGTCACCGGAGCCTGGTCCGATCGGGTGGGCAGCCGACTGGGACCGATGCGCATCGTCGCAATATCGGTCGTCGTGTCGATGGTCGCGCTGTCCGTCACCGCGTGGACGGATTCGGCGATCGCGGTGGGCGTCCTGCTCGTCGCGTCGATCCTGACCTCGGCGCCGAACGGGTTGGCGTTCACCGCCGTCGCGGAGATCGCCGGCCCGTTCTGGGGCGGTCGCGCACTCGGAATCCAGAACACCGGGCAGTTCGTCTTCGCCGCGGCCGTCGGACCGGTCTTCGGTGGGCTCATCGCTGCGGTCGGATTCCCCGCCGCGTTCGCCCTGGCCGCCATCGCTCCGGCAGCGGCGGTCCCGGTGGTCCCCAAGGACTGACACGAAGAACCGCGCGTGGCGCCGGACGGGACGTGCCCGCCGGCGCCACGCGCGGTCGTGAGGAAGAACTCGGTGTTCGAAGAGAACTCGGCGTTCAGAGAGAAGTTGCGATCCGATCGCCGATCTCGGTGGTCACGATCGGACCGGTGCCACGGTTCGCGAGGTCGGTCTCGACGGCCCGCTCGACGCGTGCAGCGTCCTCCTCGCGCCCGAGATGGCGCAGAAGCAGTGCGGTGGACAGGATCGCCGCGGTCGGGTCGGCGATGCCCTTGCCGGCGATGTCGGGTGCCGAGCCGTGGACGGGCTCGAACATCGAAGGGTTGGTGCCCGAAGCGTCGATGTTGCCGCTCGCGGCCAGACCGATGCCTCCGGTCACGGCGCCGGCGAGGTCGGTGATGATGTCGCCGAAAAGGTTGTCGGTGACGATGACGTCGAAGCGCGACGGGTCGTCGACCATGTAGATGGTCGCGGCGTCGATGTGGCAGTAGGCCGTGGTGACCTCGGGGAACTCCTTGCCCACGGTCTCGACGGCGCGGGTCCAGATCGCACCGGCGTTCGACAGCACATTCGTCTTGTGGATGAGCGTGACGTGCTTGCGGCGGGTCTGCGCGAGCTCGAAGGCGTAGCGGACCACGCGCTCGGCTCCGAACCAGGTGTTCACCGAGACCTCGGTGGCGATCTCGTGCGGGGTGCCGACGCGGATCGCTCCCCCGTTACCGGTGTACGGGCCCTCGGTGCCCTCGCGGACGACGACGAAGTCGATCTCGTGGTCGGCGGCGAGCGGCGACTTCGCGCCCGGGTACAGGCGCGACGGCCGCAGGTTGACGTGGTGGTCGAGGGCGAACCGCATGTTCAGGAGGAGACCGCGTTCGAGGACGCCGGGCGTGACCGACGGATCGCCGATGGCACCGAGGAGGATCGCGTCGTGCTCGCGGATCGCGGCGAGATCGGCATCGGGCAGGAGTTCGCCGGTCGCGTTGTACCGGCGGGCACCGAGGTCGTACTCGGTCGTCTCGAGATCCGGGACGAGAGCGCGGAGCACCTTGAGAGCTTCCGCCGTGACCTCGACACCGATGCCGTCACCGGGGATGACCGCAAGTTTCATGAGCACTACTCACTTCCTGTGCGACGGTGGCCGCGACCGTGCAGACGGTCGCGGCCACCGGATGATGGAGAACCGAAGGATCAGGACAGGTCGACCTGGGCGACGCGAGCGTCGAGCGCCTCGGTGATCTGTCCGACCTCGGCGTCGCCGACGACGCGGTCGACACGGAGGATCACGGTGGCGCCGGGGCCCTCCGCGTCCTGGCTCAGCGCCGCGGCCTGGATGTCGATGCTCGCGTTGCCGAGCACGGTGCCCAGCGTTCCGAGGACACCCGGACGGTCCTGGTAGTGGACGATCAGGTTGTGGCCCTCGGCGCGGAGGTCGAAGCTGCGGCCGTTGATGTTGACGATCTTCTCGACCTGCTGCAGGCCGGTGAGCGCACCCGCGACGGAGGTGACGTGTCCGTCCGGCGCGACGGCGCGGACCTCGACGGCGCTGCGGTGCGTGGTGGCCTCGCTGACCTTCTCGACCTCGACGGTCACGCCGCGCTGCTCCGCGAGCTTCGGGGCGTTGACGAAGGTGACCGGCTCGTCGCTGCTCGCCGAGAACAGGCCGCGGAGGGCGGCCAGGCCGAGGATGTCGGTGTTCTCGGCCGAGAGCTCACCGCTGACGACGACCTGCACGTTCTGCACGGCCTCGGGCGAGAGGGTGCCGGCGAGCAGACCGAGCTTGCGGACGAGCTCGAGCCACGGCGCGACCTCCTCGCCCACGGGGCCACCGGAGACGTTGACGGCGTCGGGCACGAACTCGCCGGCGAGGGCGAGCAGCACGCTCTTGGCGACGTCGGTACCGGCGCGGTCCTGGGCCTCGGCGGTGGATGCACCGAGGTGCGGGGTGACGACGACGTTGTCGAGGTCGAACAGCTTCGAATCGGTGCACGGCTCGGTCTCGAAGACGTCGAGGCCGGCAGCGCGGACCTTGCCTTCGACGAGCGCGTCGTACAGCGCGTCCTCGTCGATCAGGCCACCGCGGGCGGCGTTGACGATGATGACGCCGTCCTTGGCCTTGGACAGACGCTCGGCGTTGATCAGGCCGGCGGTCTCCTTGGTCTTGGGCAGGTGCACCGAGATGAAGTCGGCGCGGGCGACCAGCTCGTCGATGTCGACGAGCTCGATGCCGAGCTGTGCGGCGCGGGCGGCCGGCAGGTAGGGGTCGTACGCGATGACGTGGGTCTCGAACGCCGCGAGACGCTGGGCGAACAGCTGGCCGATGCGGCCGAGGCCGACGACGCCGACCGTCTTGCCGAGGATCTCGGTGCCGTTGAAGCTCGACCGCTTCCAGGTGCGCTCACGCAGGGTGCGGTCGGCGGCGGGAACCTGACGCGCCGCGGACATGAGGAGCGCGACCGCGTGCTCGGCGGCGGAGTGGATGTTGGAGGTGGGCGCGTTGACGACCATCACACCGCGCTCGGTGGCAGCGGCGATGTCGACGTTGTCGAGGCCGACACCGGCGCGACCGACGATCTTGAGGTTGGGCGCCGCAGCGAGCACCTCGGCGTCGACGGTGGTCGCGGAGCGGACCAGCAGCGCCTGGGCCTCGGGCACGGCCGCGAGCAGGGCGGGGCGGTCGGGGCCGTCGACCCAGCGCACCTCGACACCGTCACCGAGCGCATCGACGGTCGACTGCGCAAGCTTGTCGGCGATCAGGACTACTGGACGGCCATTCTGGCTCACGTGCGGACTCCCTGTGTCGTGAATGTGTGAGTGGTCGACGGCGCTCGCGCCCGACAGCATGCGTGGGCACCCGCGACCGCCCACAGTTTAGTGCCCCGGCCCCTCCCACGGGGCCACCGGGACCGGGATCACGGTGGTGCGGGCCGATCCTTCCGCGGGGGCGGGACGATGTCCTGCGGGGGTGCGTCGAGCACACTGCGCTCGATGCCGGGCTGGTTCCGGTGCCGGAAGGCCACCACGGCGGTGCGGACGGTCGGATGGAATCGCCCGGCCCCGAAGCGATTCCCCGATTGCATCCGGTGCAACTTGTCCTTGACCGGCCCCTTCATCGCGGCGAAGGCGAGCCGTATCCCCCTGTGGGCGAGGTAGTCGTCGAGACGTTCGATCTCTTCGACGGCGCTGATGTCGAGATCCGTGATCGGTTCGGCCGCGAGTACCACCCACTCGATACGGTCCTCGCGTTCGCGGACGAGTTCACGGACGAACTTCGTGAGGATCACACCGTTCGCGAAGAACAGCGGGGCGTCGAATCGCACGAGCACGAGACCCGGGATGCGGTGGCCCTCGGGATGCCGCTCCCGGTCGTGATATCCGGCGATGTCCTCGAGTTCGACGAGTTCGGTCCGGTGGGGTTGCCAGGCACGCACGATCACGACCGCCAACGACAATGCGATCGCGACGAGTACACCCCTCAACACACCGGCGAGACCGACCGCCACGAATGCGGCGAAGGACAAACAGAATTCGATCTTGTTGACCCGCCACAGGCGACCGAGCCCCTTCACATCGACGAGCGCACTCGCCGCGGCGATCACGACGGCAGCGAGCGCGGCCTGCGGCAGGTACGCCGTCGCCCCCGGCGCGGCCAGCAGGAAGATCGCGACCGTCACCGCTCCGACGGCACCCGCGAGCTGGGTACGCGCTCCGGCCTGTACGAGGACGGGAGTGCGACTGCCGCTGCCGCAGATCGGGAATCCGCCCGTCGCACCGGCTGCGATGTTCACCACACCGAGGGCGCGCATCTCGGAACTGCCGTCCACGTCCTCGCCCCGTCGGAGCGCGAACGAGCGCGACAGCACCGCGGTGTCGGCGAACGCGATGACGGCGACGGCGACGGCGGGTGCGAGCAGTTCGATCACGTCTCCCCGTTCGATACCGCCCAGAACGGGCGCGGGGATCCCGGCGGGCAACGCCCCCACCATCTCCACCCGATCGGTGAGCCCGAACACCTCGACCGCCGCGGAGGCGGCGACCACCGCGACGAGCACCGCGGGTATGCGGGGAACGACCTTCTGCAGCGCGAGGATCACAGCGAGGGTGCCGACGCCGAGGAGAAGTCCGACCGGTTCGACACCGTCCTCGAAGACGTCGTCGACGACGTCGAGAACCTCGGCGACGACACCGGATTCGTCGGCCGAGGTGCCCAGCAGGAGCGGGAGCTGCCCGACGATGACGATGATCGCGATCGCGTTGAGGAAACCGACCCGGATGGGTGTGGAGAGCAGATAGGTCAGGAATCCGAAGCGGAGTATCCCGCCGACGAGGAGGATCGCCCCGACGAGGAGGGCGAGCACACCGGCGAGGGCGACCGCACGCTGCGGATCACCGTCGGCGGCGAGCGGGATCACCGCGGCCGCGATGAGCGGGGCGAGCGCGGAATCCGGTCCGAGCACGAGGATCCGGGACGGACCGACCACCGCGTACACGAGCATCGGCACCACTGTCGCGTAGAGACCGGTGTAGGGCGGCAGTCCCGCCGCCTGGGCATATCCCATGCCGGTGGGGACGAGCAGAGCGCTGAGCGCGAGACCCGCCGTGACGTCGCCCCGCAACCACCCCCGCCGGTAGGACCGTGCGGTGGCGACACCCGGGAGCCGCCCGAACGCGGCGAGGAGCCACATCAGCCAAGTATCCTCCGCGGCCTCGGCCCGTGACTGCGACATCGCTCACGCGCACCGACGACGGCGGCCCGGCACCCCCGTAGGGATACCGGGCCGCCGTGACCGGATCAGGTGGCTGTCAGGCCGTCTCGGTGATGGGGCGATCGACCCAGCTCATCAGGTCGCGCAGCTGCTTGCCGACGACCTCGATGCCGTGCTCGGCGTTCTGCTTGCGCAGACCCTCGAGCTCCTTGTTGCCGCCCTCGACGTTGGCGACGAGACGCTTGACGAAGGTGCCGTCCTGGATGTCCTTGAGGATCTCCTTCATGCGCTCCTTGGTGCCGGCGTCGATGACGCGCGGGCCGGAGAGGTAGCCGCCGAACTCCGCGGTGTCGGACACCGAGTAGTTCATGCGGGCGATGCCACCCTCGTACATGAGGTCGACGATGAGCTTGAGCTCGTGGAGAACCTCGAAGTAGGCCATCTCGGGGGCGTAGCCCGCCTCGACCATGACGTCGAAGCCGGTCTTGACGAGCTCCTCGGTGCCACCGCAGAGCACGGCCTGCTCGCCGAAGAGGTCGGTCTCGGTCTCTTCCTTGAAGGTGGTCTTGATGACGCCGGCGCGGGTGCCGCCGATGCCCTTGGCGTAGGACAGCGCGAGCGCCTGACCCTCACCCTTGGGGTCCTGGTGGACGGCGATGAGCGCCGGAACGCCCTTGCCGTCGACGAACTGACGACGCACGAGGTGGCCGGGGCCCTTGGGGGCGACCATCGCGACGGTCACGTTCTCGGGAGCCGTGATGAGACCGAAGTGGATGTTGAGGCCGTGGCCGAAGAACAGCGCGTCGCCGTCCTTCAGGTTGGGCTCGATGTCGTTGGTGAAGATCGACGCCTGGGCGGTGTCGGGAGCGAGGACCATGATGACGTCGGCCCACTCGGAGACCTCGGCGGGGGTGCCGACGGTGAGACCGGCTTCCTCGGCCTTGGCCCGCGACTTCGAGCCCTCCTTCAGACCGATGCGAACGTCGACGCCCGAGTCGCGCAGGCTCAGCGAGTGCGCGTGTCCCTGACTGCCGTAGCCGATGACGGCGACCTTACGACCCTGGATGATCGACAGGTCGGCATCGTCGTCGTAGAACATCTCGACTGCCACAGTGATTACCTCTTTCAGCAAGTATGGGTGTGTTAAGGCTAACGGGTAGCCGTGATGGACTTCGGACCGCGTCCGACGGCGACGACACCGGACTGGACGATCTCGCGGATTCCGTACGGTTCGAGCATGCGCAGCAGCGCGTCGAGCTTGGACCGCGTACCGGTCGCCTCGATGGTCAGCGACTCGGGCGAGACGTCGATCACCTTGGCGCGGAACAGATTCACCGTCTCGATGACCTGGGTGCGCACGCTGGCGTCGGCGCGCACCTTGATGAGCACGAGTTCGCGGGCGACGGACGCCTCGTCCTCCTGCTCGACGATCTTGATGACGTTGACGAGCTTGTTGAGCTGCTTGGTGACCTGCTCGAGCGGGAACTCGTCGACGGTCACCACGATCGTCATCCGCGAGATGTCGGGCACCTCGGTGCCACCGACGGCAAGGGATTCGATGTTGAAGCCGCGTCGCGAGAACAGCGATGCGACTCGGGCGAGCACGCCCGGCTTGTCCTCGACGAGAACACTGAGGGTGTGGCTCGTGCTCACTTGGTCTCCTCCTGGGCCGCAGCGTTCTCGCTGCGTGCTTCGAGCGCGTCGATGGTCTCGTGGATGACGGCGGGATCGTCGGCAGCGGCGTCGTCGTCGAACAGCGGCCGGATGTCGCGGGCCGCCATGATCTCGTCGTTGCTCGTGCCGGCAGCGACCATCGGCCACACCTGCGCGTCCTTGCCGACGATGAAGTCGATGACGACGGGGCGGTCGTTGATCTCCTGCGCCCGGCGGATCGCCGGCTCGACGTCCTCCTCACGCTCGACGCGGATGCCCACGCAGCCGAGGGCCTCGGCGAGCTTGACGAAGTCGGGGATGCGCAGCGAGTGCGTCGCCAGGTCGGTGTTCGAGTACCGCTCCTCGTAGAAGAGGGTCTGCCACTGCCGGACCATGCCGAGATTGCCGTTGTTGATGAGCGCGACCTTGATCGGCACACCCTCGACGGCGCACGTCGCGAGTTCCTGGTTGGTCATCTGGAAGCAGCCGTCGCCGTCGATGGCCCACACCTCGGTGTCGGGGCAACCCATCTTGGCTCCCAGAGCCGCGGGCACCGCGTAGCCCATGGTGCCGAGACCACCCGAGTTGAGCCACGTGCGGGGCTTCTCGTAGTCGACGAACTGCGCCGCCCACATCTGGTGCTGGCCGACACCCGCGCAGTAGATCGCGTCGGGGCCGGCGAGCTTACCGACGGCCTGGATGACGTACTGCGGCGACAGGGTGTCGTCGGTGGGGCGGTCGTAGCTCAGCGGGAAGGTGCGACGGATGTCGTCGAGGTACGCCCACCATGCCGAGTAGTCGAGCTTCGTGCCGGTCGCCAGGTCGGCGCGGATGGCCTCGAGCAGCTCGACGATGACCTCCTTGCAGTCACCGACGATCGGCACGTCGGCGTGCCGGTTCTTGCCGATCTCCGCCGGGTCGATGTCGGCGTGGATGACCTTGGCGTCGGGCGCGAAGGAGTCGAGCTGACCGGTGACGCGGTCGTCGAAGCGGGCACCGAGCGTGACGAGCAGGTCGCTCTTCTGCAGCGCCGCCACTGCAGCGACGTTGCCGTGCATGCCGGGCATGCCGCAGTGCAGGTTGTGGCTGTCGGGGAACGCGCCGCGGGCCATGAGCGTGGTGACGACCGGGATGCCGGTCAGCTCGGCGAGCTCGAGCAGCTCGGCCGACGCCTCGGCCTTGATGACGCCGCCGCCGACGTAGAGCACCGGGTTCTTCGCGTCGGCGATCAGTCGCGCGGCCTCGCGGACCTGCTTGCCGTGCGGCTTCGTCACCGGGCGGTAGCCGGGCAGGTGCATCTCCGGCGGCCAGCTGAAGGTGGTCTGCGCCTGGAGGATGTCCTTGGGGATGTCGACGAGGACCGCGCCCGGGCGACCCGAGGCGGCGAGGTAGAACGCCTCGGCCAGGATGCGCGGGATGTCGGCGCCGTCGGTGACCAGGAAGTTGTGCTTCGTGATCGGCATCGTGATGCCGGAGATGTCGGCTTCCTGGAAGGCGTCGGTGCCGATGAGGGGGCGACCGACCTGGCCGGTGATCGCGACGACGGGCACGGAGTCCATCTGCGCGTCGGCGAGCGGGGTGACGAGGTTCGTCGCGCCCGGACCCGAGGTGGCCATGCACACGCCGACCTTGCCGGTGGCCTGGGCGTAACCGGTGGCAGCGTGCCCGGCGCCCTGCTCATGGCGGACGAGCACGTGGCGCACGCGCCGCGAATCGAAGAGCGGGTCGTAGACGGGCAGGATCGCGCCGCCGGGAATGCCGAATACCGTGTCGACCTCGAGTTCCTCGAGTGCGCGGACCACCGACTGGGCGCCGGTGACCCGCTCGGGGGCGACCTGGCGTCGGTTGGTGGGCTGCGTCGCGGCAGCTGCGGGAGTCGGGGTGGCGGACCCCGGCTTTCGCGGCGAGGGTTGAGGCCGTGCGGTTGGTGCGCTCACTGCGAATTCCTCTGATTCTGGCTCCGGGCAACAAAAAACCCTCGTCAGCAAGTCTGCTGTACGAGGGTGGCGCGTCGTGGGCGAGTTGCGAAATGCGGCTCAGGCGACGACGCGCCGGCCGATTACGAGCAACCCATTCTGATTCACGCGCTCGACGGTAGGCGCATGGTGTCCAGACAGTCAACTTGGTGCGGTCGACCGTCCCAGAATGTGAGATGCCGCGGCTGCAGTGCGAAGATGTAGAGGTGTCATCTTCCCAGCAGCCCGTGCCACCGCCTCCATCATCCCACACGCCCGATTCGACGACGCAGGTCATCCAGATCTCGCGACTGTCGTTCCTCGCGTGCGCTCTGCTCCTCCTCGCCCTCGCCTCTCCGGCGCTGGCGTGGCCGGAGGCCTTCACATGGACGCTGATCATCCCGTTCCTCGTCGCGGCCTGGATCGTGCGGGTACGCACCGTCGTCGGCCCCGAGGGCATCGTCGCGCGAGCGACCTTCAAGACCACGAACCTGAAGTGGGACGAACTCGACGGCCTCCGGTTCCCGAAGCGGGGCTGGGCCCGCGCACGGCTCACCGACGGCAGCGAGGTCGCACTGCCGGTCGTCACCTTCGGCCGGCTGCCGCAGCTGTCGGAGGCCAGCGGAGGCCGCATCACCGATCCGTACGCGGCCGCACAGCTCGCCGAGGAGAAGGCATACCGCGAGAAGGCGGCCGCCGAAGCCGGTCCGGATGCCGAAACCACCGACGACGCAGTCACCGTCGAGAAGAAGGACGACCGCTCCTCCTGATCCTCGCGACCGGGTGCGAATAGAGGCATCCGGAAGCACGCGAGTAGATTCGTCGGTGCCGTTGCCCGGATCCGCCCAGCCCGGCGACCGGACGCGGCCCGGCCGATTGCGCACCAGCCACCGTCAAGGAAGTCAGCCCATGCCCCCGTTGAGGTCACGCACCACCACCGTCGGACGAAACGCCGCGGGAGCGCGCTCCCTGTGGCGCGCCACCGGCCTGACCGATTCCGACTTCGGCAAGCCGATCGTCGCGATCGCGAACTCCTACACGCAGTTCGTACCCGGTCACGTCCACCTCAAGGACGTCGGTGAGATCGTCGCGAAGGCCGTGCGCGAAGCGGGCGGCGTGGCGCGCGAGTTCCACACCATCGCAGTCGACGACGGCATCGCCATGGGCCACGGCGGCATGCTCTACTCGCTGCCGAGCCGCGAGATCATCGCCGACTCCGTCGAATACATGGTCAACGCGCACACCGCCGATGCACTGGTGTGCATCTCGAACTGCGACAAGATCACCCCGGGCATGCTCAATGCCGCGATGCGCCTGAACATCCCGACGATCTTCGTCTCCGGTGGTCCGATGGAGGCCGGTAAGGCGGTCGTCGTCAACGGTGTCGCGCAGGCCCCCACCGACCTCATCACCGCCATCTCGGCCTCCGCCAGCGAGGCCGTCGACGACGCGGGTCTCGACGAGGTCGAGCGCAGCGCGTGCCCGACCTGCGGTTCGTGCTCGGGCATGTTCACCGCCAACTCGATGAACTGCCTCACCGAGGCCCTCGGTCTCGCGCTGCCCGGCAACGGTTCGACCCTCGCCACCCACGAGGCGCGACGCGCACTGTTCGAGACCGCCGGCCGAACGATCGTCGAAGCGGCCCTGCGCTACTACCGCGACGACGACGAGTCGGTGCTTCCGCGCAACATCGCCACCCCGGCCGCCTTCCGCAACGCGATGGCGCTCGACGTCGCGATGGGTGGTTCCACCAACACCGTGCTGCACACCCTCGCCGCTGCGCAGGAGGGTGAAGTCGACTTCGACCTCACCACCATCGACGAGATCAGCCGCCGGGTGCCCTGCCTGGCGAAGGTCTCCCCGAACTCCGACTACCACATGGAGGACGTGCACCGCGCCGGCGGAATCCCCGCCATCCTCGGCGAGCTGCGCCGCGGTGGCCTGCTCGAGACCGACGTCTCCACGGTCCACACGAAGAGCTTCGACGAGTGGCTCGACACCTGGGACATCCGTTCCGGCAAGGCGTCCGAGACGGCCCTCGAGCTGTTCCACGCCGCACCGGGCGGTGTGCGCACCACCGAACCGTTCTCGACCGACAACCGCTGGTCGTCGCTCGACACCGATGCGGCGAACGGCTGCATCCGCGACATCGAGCACGCCTACACCGTCGAGGGCGGCCTGTGCGTGCTGCGCGGAAACCTCGCACCGGACGGCGCGATCCTCAAGACTGCCGGTATCGACGAGGACCTGTTCCACTTCGAGGGCCCGGCCTACGTCGTCGAGTCGCAGGAGGAGGCCGTCTCGGTCATCCTCGGCAAGAAGATCAAGGCCGGCGACGTCGTCGTCGTCCGCTACGAGGGCCCGGCCGGCGGCCCCGGCATGCAGGAGATGCTGCACCCCACCTCCTTCCTCAAGGGCATCGGCCTGGGCAAGGTGTGCGCCCTGATCACCGACGGCCGCTTCTCCGGCGGCACGTCCGGTCTGTCCATCGGGCACGTCTCCCCCGAGGCCGCGTCCGGTGGTGTGATCGGCCTGATCGAGCAGGGCGACCGGATCCGCATCGACGTCGCGACTCGCACCCTCGAGGTGCTCGTCGACGACGAGGTGCTCGCCGATCGTCGCGCGAAGATGGAGGCCTCCGAGCGGCCGTGGCAGCCCGTCGACCGTGAGCGCACGGTCTCGAAGGCACTGCGCGCCTACGCCGCTCTGGCGACCTCCGCCGACAAGGGTGCCGTCCGGCGCCTGCCGTAACACCTCACGACAGCAAGAGCGAGGGCCCCGCGATCGTTCCGATCGCGGGGCCCTCGCCTGTCGTGCGTGCTTCCTATGTCAGCGTCCGAAGATCCACAGGCACACGCCGGCTGCCACGCCCAGCAGCAGCACGACGAACGAACCCAGGAAGGGGCGTGTCGCCCAGCCGCGTCGTCCGTCGATCGCGATGCGTCCCGGTCCTGTGAGGGTGATCGCCACCGTGCAGGCGACGAGGAGGGCTTCGAACTCGAAGCCCGACGATTCGGCGGCGAAGAACTGGACGCCCGGCTCGAGTTCGTGTTTGAACAGCACCGCGTTGACCATGATGGCGACGATCGCAGCAGCGGCGAACGGAGTGAGCAGCCCCAGGACGAGCAGTCCTCCGGCCGCGATCTCACCGACCGCGCCGACGATCGCGAGCACGGCGGGCTGCTGGTACCCCGCGTC
The DNA here is from genome assembly GCF_035918275.1 of Rhodococcus sp. PD04. NCBI lineage: Bacteria > Bacillati > Actinomycetota > Actinomycetes > Mycobacteriales > Nocardiaceae > Rhodococcus > Rhodococcus sp. PD04. Next base: position 3,343,386 of record NZ_CP142143.1, read on the forward strand.
GCGCAGCAACGACTCGAAACCGTCGAGACCCGGGCCGTTCCACAGACCCACCAGCTTCTGCAGTCCGTGTGCGACGAGGATCGCCCCGACCGCCGCGCGCAGGACGAACAATCCGAGGTCGAGCGTCCCGCGGCGCACCTTCGGGGTCTGCTCGCCGACGGCCACCGCGCCGCCCGCATCCGCACCGAATACCGGCTCCGGCCGGTACATCTGCTCGGTGGGAGCGGCGTAGGCGTCGTTGCCGAGGGGCGTTCCCCCGGCCCCGAAGTCGTCGTCCGATCCGAGATACGACTCGCGTGGTCGGTGCATCTCGAGTGTGTGCTCGTCGGGCTGGTTTCCGTAGGGACTCGAACCTGCGTCCGGTATGCCACCGTTCTTGTTGTCGGCCACGCCCCCAGCCTAGGCCCGTGACTGCCCCCGCACCCGGCATCCGCGGGTGCGCGCGTCGTGCCGGTAACGTTTGCGGCATGACACGGGGTACGCGGTGGAGGGGTTCGTGGGGCGTACGTGCGGCAGCGGCGGCGCTCGCCGTCGGAGTCCTCGCCGTCCCGTCCTGCGCCCGCTTCGACGACTCCGCATCGAGCCCGTTCACCCCCGAACCCACCTTCGATCCGGGACCGGGCGTCGGGCCCCAGGACCCCACCGAGACGACCACGCCGAGCGCCTCCCCCAAGCCTCCGGGGCCGTGTGTCGATCCCGATCCGTCCGTGATCGCGACCTGCCTCGACGTCACCGGCGGCCTGGTGACGATGCCCGACGGCAACTCCGCGCTCGTCACCGAGCGCCGGACGGGTCGGATATTGCAGGTCGCGCCGGAGACCGAGCCGGTGGAGATCGCGACGATCCCGGTCGACGGATCCGGGGACGGTGGGCTGCTGGACGTGGCACTCTCCCCCACCTTCGCCGAGGACCGACTGCTCTACGCCTACATCACCACGGCCTCGGACAACCGTGTGGTCCGCATCGCCGCGGGCGACACTCCCAAGGACGTGCTGACGGGAATCCCGCGCGGCGCGACGGGCAATTCCGGCGCCATCGAGTTCGTCTCGCCCACCGAGCTCGCCGTCCTGACCGGCGACGCCGGAAACGCAGCGGCCGCAAACGATCCGAACGTCCTGTCCGGCAAGCTCCTGAACCTGCCGCTCCCGGCACCCGGCGCGGCACCCACTCCCTCGGTGATGCTGTCGGGCATCGGCACCGCGGGCGATGTGTGCCGCGATCCGAACGGCAACCTGTGGATCACCGACCGCACCCCCCTCGAGGACCGGCTCCAGCGGGTGGGGGTCGACGGCTCGACCGGCACCGGCCCGGCCTGGACGTGGCCCGAACGGCCCGGTGTCGCCGGGTGCGCGGCGGCTCCCGACGGGATCGCGATCTCGCTCACCGACGCGAAGGCCGTCGCGGTCGTCGCCACCGACCCGGGTACCGGCGCGGTCACGGCGTCCCCCGTCCTCGCGGCGGAGGACCGCTACGGCATGCTGCGCGGCGCCTCTTCGTCGCCCGACGGCCTGCTGTGGGTCTCGACGGTCAACAAGTCCGGCGCCGAACCGGGACCGAACGACGACCGAGTCATCCGCATCCAGTTCCCGGCCGGTGGCGGCGGATTCGACTGATCATGCCCGCTCCGGCGTCTCCGCCGGAGCGGGGCGGTGGAGCAGCCCCGCGAGCATCGGCAGGACGAGGACGGTGACGGCGCCCGCCGCCACGAGGATCGACGCGCTCGCGTTCGTCATCTGATCGGCACTCACCGCGACGCCCGTGACCGCGACGATCAGCGGAAGACCCGTCGTGGAGTACAGGGCGATCTGCAGCTGTTCGGCGGTTCCGAACATGCGGTTGCCGGTCTCGTCGCGTTCGAGGCGCGATGCGACGAACACCGGTACACCCCTCACCAGGACGAGCAGTCCGAGGAATGCCAGCAGGATGCCCGGGGCACTCGCGACGGCACCGACGTCGATCGCCATGCCCGAGGTGACGAAGAAGATCGGGATGAGGAAGCCGTATCCGAGACCGTCGAGCTTCTTCTCGAGCCGCTCGTCGCCCGTGGGGATCGTGCGGCGCAGGATGAAACCGGCCGCGAACGCACCGAGGATGATGTCGAGATCGAAGACGGCGGCGACCGCGATGAGTCCGACGAGCAGCAACATCGTCAGGCGCACCGGGATCTGGGCGGTGGTGTCGGAGCCGAGCCGGACGAACTGGGTGAACCGTGAGCCCTCCCCCAGGATCCAGGTCGGCAGCACGGCGACGGCGACGGCGACGACCGCGAACGCCAGCAGGACGATCAGCGAGCCGAGTGCGCCGCGCGCACCGAGCAGGGTTGCCATGGCCACGACGGGCAGCAGTTCTCCGAACGCCCCGTGATTGAGCACCGACCGTCCGAGTGGGGTCGCGACGAGCCCGCGGTCGGCGAGGATCGGCAGGAGCGTCCCCAGCGCCGTGGATGTCAGGGCGATCGCCACGGCGATCTCGGCGTGCACCTGGCCTACCGCTCCCAGTGCGGCGACGGTGCCGAGCGCCGACAGCATGCACACGCACCAGGTGAGCATCGCGCGGCGCCCACCCCGCCCGCGCAGCTCGGCGGGGTCGATCTCGTATCCGGCGAGCAGGAAGAGCATTCCCAGGCCGAGTTCGCGCAGGATGCCGATCTCGCTGCCCGTCTCCGCGAGGTCGAACGCGTAGGGGCCGATGAGGACACCGGCCACCAGCAGCAGCACGACCTCGGGGACCAGCCGACGCGGGACGGCGCCGGCGATCAGCGGTGCCAGCACCGCCGCGACGGCGATCCAGAACAGCGAGGTGGCTACAGCAGCGTCCATGCGCCGAAACTCTAGCCGCGCAAGATCAACGTACGCGCGAGGACGAGGACCGACACACTCACGACCAGCAGGCGCGAACCCCGATGGACGGTCGGTTGTGGACGGACCGTCCATGACCGTGTTTAAATGGACGGACCGTCCACATCTCCGGAAGGAGCTCTCGTGTCCGACGCGAACACCACACCTCGGGTGGCCCTGGTCACCGGTGGATCCGGCGGTATCGGCCGCGCCGTGAGCGAACGTCTGGCAGCCGACGGGTTCGCGGTTGCCGTGCATTACGGCGGGAACGCCCGGCGAGCCGGGCAGATCGTGGACGAGATCGTCGCGGGCGGCGGGCGGGCGATCACCGTCGTGGGCGACGTCGCCGACGAAGTCGGGATGGCCGAGGCATTCGACTCGGTGGAGGCCGAGTTCGGAGGCCTCGACGTGGTGGTCAACACCGCCGGGATCATGGTGCTCTCCCCCGTCGCGAGCCTCGATCTGGCCGACCTCGACCGGATGCACCGAACCAATGTCCGCGGCGCCTTCGTCGTCTCCCGGCTCGCCGCCAACAGACTTCGCAGGGGCGGCGCCCTGATCAACGTGTCCACCAGCCAGACCCGGCTCCAGCACCCGACGTACGCTGCGTATGCCGCAAGCAAGGCCGCCGTCGAGAGCCTGACCCTCGTCCTTGCCCGCGAGTTGCGCGGCAAGGACATCACTGTGAACGCGATCGCGCCCGGCCCGACCGCGACACCGCTGTTCCTCGACGGCAAGGACGAACACACCGTCGAGCGCCTCGCCGGCCTGGCCCCGCTCGAACGCCTGGGCACGCCCGAGGACATCGCGGAGGTCGCGGCCTTCCTCGCCGGTCCGGGCCGCTGGATCAACGGTCAGGTCGTCTTCCCCAACGGCGGGATCGCTTGACGCGCCGCGGGCGTCGCCCCGCCGAGGAGGTGCGCGCCGACATCCTGGAGGCCGTCGGGGCGATCCTCCTGAGCGAGGGCAGCGCGAACCTCACCTTCGAGCGAGTCTCACGCGAGGCCTCCGTCAGCAAGACGACCCTCTACAAGTGGTGGCCTTCGATGGGTGCACTCGCGCTCGACGGCTACTTCCACGCGGTGGAAGGCACTCTCGCATTTCCCGACACCGGCGACATCCGCGTCGATCTCATCAGCCAGCTCCGCGCCTTCGGCGAACTGATGACCCGGACTCCCGGGGGACGGGTCCTGACCGAACTGATCGGGCGGTCCCAGACCGACGAAGACCTGGCGATCGCATATCGGCGCCTGTATTCGTCCCAACGCCGCCGTCTCGCCTGCGAACGGCTGCGGCGCGCTCAGGAGGTCGGCCAGATCCGTTCCGACGTCGACCTGCAGATCATCGTGGACCAGCTCTGGGGAGCGGTCTACCACCGGCTCCTGATCCCCGACGAACCCGTCACGGATCGCTTCATCGACGGCCTGGTCACCAACCTCCTCGACGGCGTCGCATCCCGGAAGGCATGACGCGACGATCCGTCGCCCGAGGGCGGGAGTGCGACGCCCTGTCCCGCGGTCGTCCACAGGACAGGGCCCCGCTGTGCGGGATCAACTGCACGCGGCGATGACGAGTTCCTTCACGCGCGCCGGATCGGCCTGTCCGCGAGTGGCCTTCATGACGTCGCCGACGATCTTGCCGGCCGCCTGGACCTTGCCGGAGCGGATCTTGTCGGCGATGTCGGGGTTTGCGGCCAGAGCGGCGTCGACCGCGGCCTGCAGCGCCGAATCGTCGCGCACGACCTCGAGACCGCGAGCCGCCACCACCTCGTCGGGTTCGCCCTCACCGGCGAGCACACCGTCGACGACCTGCCGGGCCAGCTTGTTCGTCAGCTTGCCGTCGGCCACCAGCGCGATGACGCGGGCGACCTGCTCGGGCGTGATGGGCAGTTCGGCGAGTTCGACACCGCGGGTGTTGGCCTGCTGGGCCAGGTAGGCGACCCACCATGAGCGGGCCTCCGAGGCGGGGGCACCGGCCTCGGTGGTCGCGATGACGAGATCGAGCGCGCCGGCGTTGACGAGGTCGCGCATCTCCTCGTCGGAGACACCCCAATCGGCCTGGATGCGGGCGCGGCGCAGCCACGGCAGCTCGGGCAGCGTCGCGCGAAGCTCCTCCACCCAGGCAGCGTCGGGCGCGATCGGCTCGAGGTCGGGTTCCGGGAAGTAGCGGTAGTCCTCGGCGGTCTCCTTGCGGCGACCGGGCGAGGTGGTGCCGTCGGCCTCCTGGAAGTGCCGGGTCTCCTGGATCACCTCACCACCGGAGACCAGCACGGCCGCCTGGCGCCGCATCTCGTAGCGCACCGCGACCTCGACGGACTTGAGGGAGTTGACGTTCTTCGTCTCGGTACGGGTACCGAACTCCTTCGCGCCGATGGGCATCAGCGAGATGTTCGCGTCGCACCGCATCGAGCCCTGGTCCATGCGGACGTCGGAGACGTCGAGGGCCTTGAGCAGGTCGCGCAGGGCGGTGACGTAGGCGCGGGCGACCTCGGGGGCGCGCTCACCGGCACCGACGATCGGCTTGGTGACGATCTCGACGAGCGGCACACCAGCGCGGTTGTAGTCGAGCAGCGAGTGGCTCGCACCGTGGATGCGGCCGGTGGCGCCACCGACGTGCAGCGACTTGCCGGTGTCCTCCTCCATGTGCGCGCGCTCGATGTCGACGCGCCAGGTGGTGCCGTCGTCGAGCACGACGTCGAGATATCCGTCGGTGGCAATCGGCTCGTCGTACTGCGAGATCTGGTAGTTCTTCGGCTGATCCGGGTAGAAGTAGTTCTTCCGCGCGAAACGACCCCAGGGGGTGATCGAGCAGTTCAGCGCGAGGCCGATGCGGATCGCGGACTCGACGGCGGCCTGGTTGACGACAGGCAGTGCCCCCGGCAGACCGAGGCAGACCGGGCACACCTGCGTGTTGGGCTCGGCACCGAAGGCGGTCGGACAGCCACAGAACATCTTGGTGGCGGTGTGCAGCTCGACGTGCACCTCCATGCCCATCACGGGCTCGAACTTCGCGAGCACGTCGTCGTAGGCGAGCAGGTCAGCGGACACGGAGGCAGTCATGGTGTCGATTTTAGACGGCGCCGGGAGTGCCGACGCGCGGCCTCACCCGAACAGGATCCGCATCTCCTGATAGCGCTCGTCGGGTACGTACTTCGGTTCGGCGAGCTCGTCGAAATCGACCCGGGCGATGTCGGTGCCGTGCAGCGCGACCATGTGGCCCCAGTCCTCCTCGGCGACGAGATCGGTCACCGCCATGCCGAGCCGCGTGGCGAGCACCCGGTCGAATGCCGTGGGTACACCGCCCCGTTGGATATGACCGAGCACCGTCGCGCGGGCCTCGACGCCGGTGTGCTTCTCGATGAGCGGCGCGAGCACCTCCGCGATACCGCCGAGACGCGGCCGGTCGAATCCGTCGAGCCCCTTGGTGGAGTACGCCTCCTCCATCTCGGGCAGTGTGAAGCCCTCCGCGACGACGACCATCGGCGAACGCCCGCGGTCGCGGACGCTGGTCACCCACTCGCAGATCTGTTCGAGGCTCTCGGGGTGTTCAGGGATGAGGATGGCGTGTGCGCCACCGGCGGTACCCGCGTGCAGTGCGATCCATCCGGCGTGCCGGCCCATGACCTCGAGCACCATGCACCGCTTGTGGGAGTTGCCGGTGGTGCGGAGGCGGTCGATCGCCACCGTCGCGATCTCGACGGCGGTGTCGAAACCGAAGGTGTAGTCGGTGTGGCTGAGGTCGTTGTCGATCGTCTTCGGCACACCGACGATGCGGATCCCTTCACCGAACAGTCGCTTCGAGGCGGCGGCGGTGCCCTCTCCCCCGATGGCGATCACGGCGTCGATCCCGAGACGGTCGAGGGTCTTCTGGATGTTCTGTGCCCCACCGTCGGGTCCCTGGTACGGACCGAACCGGCTCGTGCCGAGGATCGTGCCACCCTGCTGGGCGAGACCGCGAACACGGCTGCGGTCCAACGGGATCACATCTCCTTCGACGAGACCGCGCCAGCCGTCGAGGAATCCTACGAACTCCTGTCCGTGGACCTCGGTCCCCTTGAGCACCGCACCGCGGATGACCGCGTTGAGACCGGGGCAGTCCCCGCCACTGGTGAGAATTCCGATCCTCGTCACGCACTACCTCCCGTCGGATGGACCAGTACCGCACCGGACCGGTTCTGCCCGAACCGGTGCTGCACTGCCAATCCTGCCCGTTCGCAGTCGCGACGGCAGCCCGATTCAGCCGGGTGTGACGAGACCGGACTCGTAGGCGAGCACCACGGCCTGTGCGCGGTCGCGCAGGTGCAGTTTCGCGAGAACCTTGCCGACGTGGGTCTTGACGGTCTGCTCGGCGACGAACAACCGCTCCGCGATCTCTGTGTTCGACAGGCCGTGCGCGATCAGTTCGAGCACCTCGAGTTCGCGCGGGGTGAGCGGATCGAGGACGCGGTCGCGTCCTCTCGCCGGCCGGCGCCGGCTGGTGACGTCGGCGATGAGGCGACGGGTGACGGTCGGCGCGAGCAGCGCCTGGCCGTCGGCGACCACCCTCACTGCACGCACGAGTTCGTCGGCGGGGGCGTCCTTGAGCAGGAATCCGCTCGCTCCCATACCCAGCGCTTCGTAGACGTAGTCGTCGAGGTCGAAGGTGGTGAGCATGAGCACCTTCGACCGCGGCTCACGAGTGTCGGCGAGGATGTGCCGCGCCGCGTCGAGACCGTTCATCTCGGGCATGCGCACGTCCATGAGGACCACGTCGGGTCGCAGTCGCGCGACCTCCGAGACGGCTGCTCGACCGTCGGGGGCATCGCCGACGACGCTGATATCGGGCTGGGCTCCGAGCAACGCTCCGAAGCCCTGCCGGACCATGGCCTGATCGTCGGCGATGAACACGGTGATGGGAGGGTGCGGTTCGGTCATCGGCACCCACCTTAGGCCCCGGTCAGCACCGGGAGAACCGCTCGGACCTCGAAACCTCCGCCGGGCCGGGGATGGGCGACGAGTTGCCCGCCCACGACGGACGCGCGTTCGACCATGCCCAGGATGCCGTTGCCGCCGCTGCGGTCCGATTGCCGAAGGGCGGCGTCGACCTCACCGGGCGAGGCCGGCCCGTTGGTCACCTCCACCGTGACGGTCGCCGGCTCCCACTGCAGCCGTGCGCACACGCGGGCGCCGGGTGCGTGCCGGGCCGCGTTCGCCAGGGACTCCTGCAGGATCCGGTAGACGGTGAGTCCGACACCGTCGGAGACTGGTACGGGGACGCCGACCGTCTCCGTCTCGAGCGCCATACCGGCTCGGCGGGAGGACTCGAACAGCTCACCGATGCGGTCGATGTCGGGCTGCGGTTCGCGTTCGGGGAGCTGCCCGTCGCTGCGAAGCACCCCAAGCAGGGTGCGGACCTCGTTCAGCGCCTCCCGTGCGGTCGCACCGAGGGCGTCGAATTCGGCGCGCACGTCGTCGTTCACGTCCGGAAGCCGGTAGGGCGCGCTCTGCGCCTGCACGACGATCATCGACATGTGATGGGCAACGATGTCGTGGAGGTCGCGTGCGATGTGGGCCTTCTCTTCGAGGATGGCGCGCCGTGCACGTTCGAGCTCGCTGACCTCCTCCTCCTGGGCGAGTTGCCGTCGGGAGATCACCAGCCAGCGCACCAGCAGCCCGAATACCACCAGGGCGCTGATCCCGATCCCCCAGCCCCAGCCGTCGCTGCCGGGGACGAAGGCCGCGAAGAGCAGAACCGTCGAGACCCAGACGACGAGGACGATCCGGATCTCCTCGCGGATCGCAACGGCGAACACCAGCGCGAGCATCACCAGGATGTGCACGACCTGCCACGGATAGTCGTAGCCGGGGACCAGGTCGAACGCTATCGGGATGACGAGTCCCGCCGCCGCGACCACCGCCCATCCGAGCGCCGGCCGGACGAGCACGAGGAGGAACGGGAACACCGCCATCCCCGAGATCAGCGGCAGGAGGGGTGGGGAGATGTCGTGGGTCAGGGGCAGCGTCGGCCACGCGATCGCATAGAGGATCAACGTCACGGTGACCACGGTGACGACGCTCCACCGTCCCCGGCCCAGGCGTCCCGCGGTTCTCACGCCGGACTTCGCAAGCTCTTTCACCTCACCCACGCTAGGAGCCGGGGTCTCGACTGTCCTCATACCTGGGGGTGAGATCCGCATAGCTCTGCGGGTGGTGTCGGTCTCCTCGAGATCGCTCCGTCGCGGGGTCCGGTGCAGGGCTACGCGTTCCTAGCGTCACCGGCATGACAGTGAGATCCGCAGCGGTCCGAGTCGCGTCGGTCGTCTTCCTCGCCACCGCAGCATATGCCGCCGTGCCGGGGGCGCTCGCCCACTCCGCCGCGCCCCCGACGGAGGACGCCGCGGCCGCAGCGACGGTGACGGCGCTCGTCGCCGACGACGCGGAGGGAGCACTGTCGTCCCTGCCGGCCGATTTCACCGCCGTGATGGGGTATGCGCCGATCGTCGAACAGTGGGCGGACGGGACGACGGTGCTCGCCGACCCCGAAGGTGACTGCTCCGCCCCGGTGCCGCTGCCGGCGGCGTTCGAATCGGCCTGCCGGGTGCACGATCTCGGGTACGACCTCCTGCGGTACGCCCACACCACCGGTGGCGAGCTGGGCACCGGTGCCCGCCGCGACCTCGACGGTCTGTTCGCGCGGCATCTCGACACCGTCTGCCGTTCCGAACCCGACATCACCTCCTGCACGCCGATCGCAGGGATCTCTTCTGCAGCAGTGGAATTCAACTCGTGGCGACAGGGCCACCGGACGCCTGTCGCGGAATCGCCGTGGGCCCTGGCCGTCGCTGCGGGCTCGGTCGCTCTGGGCTTCACGGCACGAAAGGTACGGCGATGACGATCCTCACGGTGGTTCTCGCGACGGTGATCTCCCTCGCCCCTCCCCTGCTGCCGCGACAGTCGGTCGTGCAGGGCGTCGTCACAGGGGTGTTCGTCGTGGTCGCGCTGGCCGTTCTCCGTCTCGTCGTGACCGCGCGGCGGCGGACCGGTCGGGCTCCGCGGCCGGCGAGGCCGGAACTGCGTGTGCCCGTCGCGCTCGTCGGCGGGTCCGTCGTGCTGGTCGCGGCCGCCGGTGCGCATCGGTGGCAGAACGGTCTGCGGGAGGCGATGGCGGTCCCGGCGCTTGATGTGCGCTGGTGGCTCGAGGCACTGGCGGTCGCGATCGTGGTCGTCGCGGCGCCGCTCGCCCTTCCGCGCCTCGTGCACCTCCTGTCGCGACGCGGGGTGGCGGTGGCCGTCGCCGCGACGCTGGGAATCGGCGCCACGGTTGGGATCGGCGCCACGGCGGCCTTCTCACCCGGAGGGGCGATCGACACGGTCGCCTCCCCCACCGCGCTCTCGGTGGGACTGTCGGGTGGCGTGGGATCGGCGGTGTCATGGAACCGGTTGGGTCGAGAGGGGCAGAAGTTCGTGTCCCTGCCCTCCGAGGGGTCACCGATCCGGATCTACGTGCCGTTGTCGGCCGCACCGGATCCGTCTGCGCGCGCCGAGTTCGCGGTGGACGAACTCCGCCGGGCGAGAGCCTTCGACCGACCGCATCTCGTGGTGGCCGTGCCGACCGGCTCGGGCTGGGTCGATGCCGCTGCGGTCCGCGGCTTCGAGGGCCGGTGGGGCGACGATGTCGCCATCGTCGCCCAGCAGTACTCGGACATGCCGAGCTGGGCGACCTTCGTCCTCGATCGCGGTGCTGCGGAGGAGGAGGCCCGCGCGCTCGTCACCGCATTGCGGGCGCACCTGTCCACGCTGCCCGACGAGCGACGCCCCGCCCTGCACGTCTACGGGCAGTCTCTGGGAGCGACCGGCGCGAGCGCCGTCTTCGACGACGAACCGGAGCCGTGTGCACTGTTCCTCGCGGGGCCGCCCGCGGGGGTCCGCACCGCCGGTGCGAGTGTCCGGGCGAACACCTCCGACCCGGTGGTGTGGTGGCGGCCGTCGCTGCTGTGGTCGCCGCCCGATCTGTCGCATGCGCGCGCCGATGCTCCGACCCCGCCGTGGCTGCCGGTGGTGTCGTTCGTGAACACGACGGTGGACCTGCTCACCTCGCTGGAGGCAGCACCCGGTCACGGTCATCGCTACGGCGACGATCAGGCCCGATGCACCTCCTCCGACGGATAGATCGCGCCCGCACGGATCGGTGTCCGGATACACCGCGACCCGCCGGCCGACGAACGGCACGGCGGGTCGTGATGGGAAAGGATCAGGCGACGATGGGTCCTCGTGCCGCCTCGAAGGCCGCACCCACGCGGTACAGACGCTCGTCGGCCAGGGCCGGGGCCATGATCTGCAGGCCGACGGGGAGACCGTCGTCCGCCGAGAGGCCGGACGGCACCGACATCGCGCAGTGCCCCGCGAGGTTGGTCGGGAGCGTGCACAGGTCGGACAGGTACATCGCCAGCGGATCGTCGACCTTCTCGCCGAGCTTCCACGGCGTGAACGGGCTCGTGGGCGAGACCAGCACGTCGACCTGCTCGTAGGCCTTGTCGAAGTCCTGCGCGATGAGGCTCCGGACCTTGAGCGCCTGACCGTAGTAGGCCTCGTAGTAGCCGGAGGACAGCGCGTAGGTGCCGATCATGATGCGGCGCTTGACCTCCTTGCCGAAGCCGGCGGCGCGGGTCGCGGCCATGACCTGCTCGGCACTCATCGTGCCGTCGTCGACGCGCATGCCGTACCGCATCGCGTCGAAGCGGGCCAGGTTGGAGGAGACCTCCGACGGCAGGATCAGGTAGTACGAGGCCAGCGCGTACTCGAAGTGCGGGCACGAGACCTCGACGACCTCCGCGCCGAGCTTCGTGAGCGTCTCGACCGCCGCGTCGAACGAGGAGAGCACGCCGGGCTGGTAGCTGTCGGAGTGCAGCTCCTTGACCACGCCGACCTTCAGGCCCTTCAGGTCGCCGGCCGCACCCTGGCGCGCCGCCTCCACGACGGGACGCACGGGGGCGTTCACCGACGTCGAGTCGCGCGGGTCGTGCCCGGCGATGACCTCGTGCAGCAGCGCCGTGTCGAGGACGGTGCGGCCGCAGGGACCACCCTGGTCGAGCGACGACGCGCAGGCGACGAGGCCGTACCGCGAGACCGTGCCGTAGGTGGGCTTGGTGCCGACGGTGGCGGTGACCGCGGCGGGCTGGCGGATCGAGCCACCGGTGTCGGTGCCGATCGCGAGCGGAGCCTGGTACGACGCGAGCGCCGCAGCGGAACCACCACCGGAGCCACCCGGGATACGGCTGGTGTCCCACGGGTTGCGGGTGGGGCCGTAGGCCGAGTTCTCGGTGGACGAACCCATCGCGAACTCGTCCATGTTGGTCTTGCCGAGGATGGGGATCCCGGCCTCGCGCAGCTTCGTGGTGAGCGTCGCGTCGTAGGGCGAGACCCAGCCCTCGAGGATCTTCGACCCGCACGTGGTGGGCATGTCCGTGGTGGTGAACACGTCCTTGAGCGCGAGCGGCACACCGGCGAGCGCCGAGGCCGGCTTCTCGCCCGCGGCGACGGCCCGGTCGACCTCGGCCGCGGCGGCGAGCGCCTGCTCGGAGGCGACGTGCAGGAAGGCGTTGTACTCGCCGTCCACCTCGGAGATGCGATCGAGGTGGGCCTGGGTGACCTCCACCGACGACAGTTCGCCGGCATGGATCTTCGACGCCAGGGTCGCGGCGTCGAGGCGTGTCGTATCCGTGCTCATTCGCCCTCTCCCAGGATCTGCGGGACCGAGAAGCGGTCCTCCTCGACGGCCGGGGCGCCGGAGAGCGCCTGCTCGGGCGTGAGACCGGGGACGACGACGTCGGGTCGCGTCACGTTGGTGACGGCGTTCGGGTTCGCCATGGGAGCCACATCGTCCGCGGCCACCTCCGACACCGCCTTGACGTGGTTGAGGATCGAATCCAACTGACCGGCGAACTCGTCGAGTTCGGCATCGGTCAGCGCAAGCCGGGACAACCGGGCGAGATGCGCGACCTCGTCACGGGAGATGGCAGGCACCGTGAATGGCCCCTTTCCGATGGAGAGTGAACGTCCTGTCCAGGGTAATGCGTCCTGGATGCGACGGCGCACGCGGTTCGGCGACATCACTCGTCGCACGGTCGGCGTCGCGTCCCGTCCACCGATGTTGCAAGCTTCGCAACGCTGTGTTGCGTTCGTGTGACATGCACCGTCGCGACCGGGGATTATCGATGGGGTCGGCATATTTTCGGATCTGCACCGTCCCGGACGCCGTCGCCGAGGTGCAAGGATGTGGTCTGCCAGAGGTCGACACGGGCCCCTGGGCCGGCACGCGGATGCCGGCGCACCATGTGCCGTCGGTGCGGCGTTCGTCGACGGCACGAAACCGACTGGGGAAAGGACTCACGTGTCGTACCTCTTGCGTGTCAGGCTCCCCGATCGTCCCGGTAGCCTCGGCTCGCTCGCCGTGGCGCTCGGTTCGGTCGGCGCCGACATCCTGTCGCTCGATGTGGTCGAGCGCGGCACGGACTTCGCGATCGACGATCTCGTCGTCGATGTCGAGCCGGGCAAGCTTCCCGACACGCTCCTCACCGCGGCCGAGGCTCTGCCCGGTGTGACGGTCGACTCGATCCGGCCCTACGCCGGAATCCTCGACACGCATCGCGAACTCGAACTGATCGATCACGTCGCCGCCGCCCGCGACGACCGCATCCAAGTCCTCGTCGACGGCGCTCCCCGGGTGCTCCGGGTGGGCTGGGCGACCGTGCTCGGGGTCGGCCCGAACGGCATCTTCCGCATCGCGGGGAGCCCGGGTTCGCCGGAGACCCATCTCAACGGTGTGCCCTGGATGCCGCTCGCCGAGGCCACCCTGCTCGACCACGACGGTGAGTGGGTGCCGCAGCTCTGGCGCGACATGGACACGATGCTCGCGGCCGCTCCCCTCGGCTCGTCCGAACGTGTCCTCGTCCTCGGCCGCCCCGGCGGACCGGAGTTCCGTCCGTCCGAGATCGCGCGCATCGGCTACTTCGCGGGCATCGTCGGCACCGTCCTCCGATAGTCCCCCGGGTTCCGGTCCCCAGGTTCCGGAACGGGTCTCAGCCGACAACGAGCCTGTGCGCCTGCGCGATCGCTTCCTCACGCGAGTGCACGCCCAGTTTCCTGTAGAGGGAACGCAATTGGGTCTTGACGGTGTTGAGGGTGACGAACTGTTCCTTGGCGATCGAGCTCGCGGTTCCGCCGGCGAGCAATGCCTCGAGGACCGCGCGCTCGCGCGGGGTCAGCCGTACGACGACACGGATCTCGCGGAAGATGCCGTACTCGGCCATCGCCGAGTCGAGATCGATCGGCAGGTCGACCCCGAGCGACAGGATGTCGCGCACGGCCGAGGGCGGGACACCGACGAACGGCCGTGTCACCCCGGCATGTTCCGCCAGCACCACGGCCCGCTGGAGATGCCGTCGCGCATCGGTGCGGCGACCGAGTCGCAGCGACGCCACCGATCCGATCAGGGCGAGTTCCGCACCGACGGCCGGACAGTGCTCACGGGCGGCATCCCCACGATGCACGATCACCTCCGCGCCTCCGGGATCGCCGCCGAGCAGACGCAATCGCGCACGGGCCGGAGCCGTGAGGGGGTGCGTCGAGCCGTCGAGCAGCTCGCGCGCCGCGCGGGCCTCGCCGAGCGCGAGGTGCAGGTCGGCACGCGCGGCATCGACCAACACCGCAGAGATACCGGTGAGGCGATGGGAGAAGTGCTGAAGTTCCGAATCGATGTACAGCAGGCCGTCGGCGGGCACACCGCTCAGCAGCGCCAGTCGCCCCCGCGCGTACATGACGGCCGCCCACAACTCTTCCGTGTGGCGGGGAGTGCCGAGTTCGGAGAGCGCGCGGAAGGCCGTGCCGGTGTCGAGCCTGTCGAGGGCCACGAGCGCGGTGGCGACCAGGCCCGCCGTACGGACGAGGGCCTCGGCCTCTCCCATGATCGGCGGATGCCGGAGCTCCTCCTCGATCCACCGGGTCGCCTCGTGGGTCCGGCCCCGGAGGGCTTCGAGGAGCGCGAGTTTGCCCGCGGCCTCCCGCTCGACGAACACACCGCGTCCCGCCGTGTGGGCACGGCGCAGCATCGTTCCGGCATCGGTGGTGCGTCCGCCGAGGAGGTAGACGGTGCCGAAGTTGAGGTATTTCAGTCCGTGGGCGTGCCGGGTCGTGTCGTCCAGCGTCTCGAAATCCGGCACGGGTTCGGTGGCCAGGCCGTCGCACACTTCCATCGCCTCGTCGTAGGCACCCTGCATCCGGAGACTTCCGAGGCGGAGGATCGTTTCGAAGGATTGCGGGAAGGCCCACTGCCCCGGCTCTCCCGCCTCGTTCCGGGCACGGGTGATCGTCCGCAGCGACGCGACGGTGCGATCGTTGGTCGCCATGTCGTCGGGGAGCAGCTCGAGCAGCACGATCCCCAGGGAGCGGAGCGATCCGCTTCCGTACAGTGCCACCCAGTTCTTCTCGACGATGTCGATCGCGCATCGCCAGTCGCGCCGCTCCACGGCATGTTCGAGCGCGATGTCCGGACGTGAGCGCTGCAACCAGTAGTCGATGAGAGCCGACCGCGCATCCCACAGTTCCTCGGGGTATTCGGCGCTGCCCACCCGCAGGAGTGATCTGCGGACGACCTCGGGATAGCACCAGGCGGTCTCGCCGTCCGTGGAGTCCTCGTCCGTCGAGCAGGCCTCGATCAGTCCCGACTCGGCCAGCGCGGTGAGGAAGGCGTCGCTGTCGTCGATGTGCGGTAGAGCCGAGATCGACGACTCCGTCACCGTGTTGGGTGCGGCGGAGACGAGGACCGAGCGGGAGGACAGTGCCAGTGAGGGATCCGCGGCCACGACATGCATGACGACGAGATCGACGGCCGAGTCGACCAGGACGTCGAGGGCGTCGGTGCCGTAGACCCGATCCGGCTTCTCGGCGCGCAGTGTCGCACACACCGCCGCGACGAATGCGGCGAATCCTTCGGTGCGGCGGGTGATCCACTCGATGGTGCGTTCGTCCCGCGCAAGTCCGAAGAGCCGGCACAGTGCAGCGGTCTCGTCCACAGTGAATGCCAGGTCGTCGTCGCCGACGATCGTCCTGCGCGGGTGTCCGTCGACGTGTTCGGCCCACGCCCCCGTGGCCCTGCTGGTGACCACGATCCGCACCTGTGGCCCGAGCCGCAGCAACTGCCCGACCCGGTCTTCGATCGCCTCGACCGACCGGACACCGTCGAGCACGAACATCACGGGCCGGGAGTGCCGGACCAGTATCGAACACAACGAGTCGAAGGAGCCTTCCGCCGCAACGGGTTCGTCGACTCCGAGGGAGGTACACAGCGACGATGCCACCGTCGCCCAGTAGGTCTCGGGTGTGACGTCGTGCGCGGGTTCGGGAATCACCACCGGCGCCCACTCGGGGCACGGGTCGGTCGCCAACCACGTGTCGACGAGGGTCGTCTTGCCGGAGAAGGGGCCACCGACGATCACGGCGAGTTCGGAATGCGCGGACAGAACGGAGAACAATCGGCGACGGGACAAAGGCAGTGTTCTCGGCACGTCCACTATCCCTTTCTCATCCGGGCAGCATCGTCCTCGAAACGGACTCACAAATGTGTGCAAATATTAGCAGCCGGCGGGGGAAATGACGGATTTCGCCGGAATTCGGATTGCGCGTCAGAATCACATCGAAGTAATTCCGCACCTCCATTCACACGGTCCACGAACGGATCTCACGCCGGCGGGGGAGAAACTCGGTGAGCTTCTCCCCCGCAGCGACTTCGTTCAGTGTGCGAATGCCTGGTCGGTGTGACCGCGACCGACACCCTTGCGGAGATATCCGACCACATCGGCGATGTCTTCACCGAGCTTGTGGGCGGTGTCCCGACTGAAGCCCTCGCGAAGCACGATTCGCAGGACCGCGACGTCCTCCGCGTCGGCCGGCATCGTGTAGGCCGGGACCTGGAATCCGCGGGCCCGCAATTCGTGGGAGATGTCGAACACCGTGAAGCCGGGGTCGCCCGTCACCTCGAAGGAGATGACCGGGATGGCGGAGCCGTCCGTGATGATCTCCATGTTCTCGATCTCGGAGATCTGCTTCGACAGCATGAGCGCGGTGTCGCGCAGGGTCTCCATGATCTGCGTGTAGCCAGCGATACCGAGCCGGATGAAGTTGTAGTACTGACCGATGACCTGGTTGCCAGGACGCGAGAAGTTCAGTGTGAACGTCGGCATGTCGCCACCGAGGTAGTTGACCCGGAAGACCAGGTCCTCGGGCAGATGTTCCTTCGAGCGCCAGACGACGAAACCGATACCCGGATAGGTCATGCCGTACTTGTGACCACTGACGTTGATGGACACGACCCGCGGCACACGGAAGTCCCATTCGAGGTCCGGATGGAGGAAGGGCACCACGAAGCCACCGGAGGCGGCGTCGACGTGCAGCGGGACGTCCGGACCGCCGGAGGCCGCGAGCTCGTCGAGCGCGGCGGCGATCTCCGCCACCGGCTCGAGTTCACCGGTAAAGGTGGTGCCGAGGATCGCGACGACGCCGATGGTGTTCTCGTCGACCGCTTCACGGACCTGCTCGGGGGTGATGACGTAGCGGCCGGGCTCCATCGGCAGGTACTTCGGCTCGACGTCGAAGTAGCGGCAGAACTTCTCCCACACCACCTGCACGTTGCTGCCGAGCACGAGGTTCGGCTTCGACGCGTCCTTGCCGGCGGCCCTACGGGCCTCACGCCAGCGCCACTTGAGCGCGAGACCGCCGAGCATGACGGCCTCGGACGAACCGATCGTCGAGACGCCGGTGGCCGACGACGGATCGGCCGGATCGAGGTCTTCGGCGTGGAACAGGGCCGCGACCATGTTGACGCAGCGGGTCTCGATCTCCGCCGTGGCCGGATACTCGTCCTTGTCGATCATGTTCTTGTCGAACGTCTCGGCCATGAGACGACCCGCCTGCGGATCCATCCACGTGGTGACGAAGGTCGCCAGGTTGAGCCGCGAGCTGCCGTCGAGCATCAGCTCGTCGTGGATGAACTGGTACGTCGCCTCCGGATCGGTCTCCGACTTGGGAAGTCGCAGAGCAGGAATCGGTTCGGTACCGAGTCTGCCGGTGAAGGCAGGTGCGAGTGTCTCGGCTGGAGCATTGGACTCTGACATGGTTTCCTCCATTTCCCGCATCGAACACTCGTCGATCCGGTGACATCAGGACATACGGGGGCGGCTCTCACACCTCGATCGGCGGGTACAGCCTCTCCATCGTGTAGCGGCGGTTCCGCCGGACCGACAGGGCACTCAGGGTCAACGATACGAGCAGGATTCCGGCCAGAACAGCGATTGCGATCCACAATCGCGAGTCGATGTTCTCGGCGACGGTGAGCTGTCGCAGGCCGTTGACGGTGTAGGTCATCGGGTCGAACGGATGGATGTACTGGAACGGCTTGGCGGTGGTCGGCACGGGGTAGATACCGCCGGCCGAGACCAGTTGCAGCATCAGGAAGGCCAACGTCACCACACGGCCGACAGCGACACCGAAGATCGCGTTGAACGCCTGGATCATGGCCAGATACGTCGCGGAGATCAACATCAGGAACAGGATCGTGCCCACCACGTGCTTCACGTCCAGGCCGACACCGAAATGGACGACCGTGTACATCACGATCACCTGCAGGATGCCCACCAGCAGAGCCGGCCAGTACGACGCGAGAACCGTGCGGTAGGCGCCGAGTCCCACAACGGTCGGCCGCGACTGCAGCGGGGTGAGCAGCATCCAGGTGATGATGCCGCCGACGAACAGGGCGAGCGACAGGAAGAACGGCGCGAAACCGGTACCGAAAGTGGGTGCCTCGTTCGTGTAGTTCTGTTGCAGTGCAACCGGAGTCGACAATGTCTCGGCGGTGGCGGTGCGTTGTTCGTCGGTCCAGCTCGGCACCTGGGTGGCGCCCTGGCTCAGGGCCTGCGCGAGTTCCTGGGAACCCGACTGCAGCTCGACCATGCCCGAGGACAGCTCTCCTGCTCCGTCGGCCAACTGGAAACTGCCGTCGGTGAGTTGGACGAGACCCGAGTTCAGCGTGGCGGCACCGGAGCTCAGTTCGTTCACACCGCTGCGGAGTTGGTTCACCTCCGCCGCCAGACCACCGCTCGACAACGTCGCCAGAGCGCCCTGCAGCGGACTGTTCGGATTGCCGAGTTGGTATTCGAGCTGTTCGGCGTCGGCCTGCAGACGCACGATCTCTGCGCGCAAGGCGTCGGCATCGGTGGCCGCCTGTTGTGCCGTCAGTGGCGTCAACGCGGTGATCGCCTGCTGCACGACCGGATCGGAGCTCTGGTTCAGGATGTCGACGACCTGCTGCACGGCCTGGTTCACCGTCGACTGCGTTGTCTGCGGCACCCGTGATTCGAGCGCGTCGAGCGAGGCCCGCAGCTCCGCCGCCTGCCCCGCGACACCCGAGAGGGCACCGCTGTCGAGCGCGCTGAGCAGCGGACCGGTCACGCCGTCGATCGCAGTCGCCAGTTCGTTCGCGCCTGCTGCGAGCTGCGCCGATCCGTCCCGCGCCGTGACCATGTTCGTCGCGAGCTCCTGCGATCCCGAGGCGAGCTGGTCCGCACCGCTCTTGGCCGTGTCGATACCGTCGGCGAGCTGCCCGGCACCGTCGGCGGCCTGCTTCAGACCCGAGCCGGCGGTCTCGAGACCGGTGAGCACGGTCCCGACGCCCTGGGCGCCGATCGTGGAGTTCACCTGTCCGATCACCTGTTCGGACGCGTCCTGCCCGATGATCGTCGCGAGATAGTTGTTCGCGTCGTTGAAGGTGAAGACCAGATTCGCCTTCTCGGGGTTGTCGCCGTTGGGGGATTCCACCGCTTCGGTGAAATTCTCCGGAATCGTGATGGTGTAGTAGTACTTTCCGTCGGCCAGACCCGCGACGGCGTCCTCCTCCGACACCTCCGCCAGATCGAGCTGACCGGATGCGATGAGGGACTTCACGACCTGATCGCCGGCGTCGACCTGTTCCCCCGTCGACGAACGACCGGTGTCGTTGTTGACGATCGCCGCCGGGATCTTGTTCACCGCACCGAACGGGTTCCAGAAGGCCCACAGGTACATGGCGCCGTACAGCAACGGCATGAGAATGATCGTCGCGATCGCGATGCGCGGCATCGTGCCGCGGAAGTATCGCTTCGAGTCGCTACCGAGAGAGACGCCTGCGAGCACTCGTCACTTCCTCTTCGTCAGGACGCCGATGTCACCGGGTCCGAGCAGATCGTGCATGTCCACCACGGCCCGGACCCCGACGGCGGGATCGACAGGGTTCACGTCGCCGATGATCACCGACTGGTTCTCACCGAGCGCGACGAGCCGGTCGAGCAGGGTGGCGCGTTCGACGTCGTCGGCGATCCTGTCGATCCGGCCCACCACCAGCAGTGGCGGACGTCGGGTGTTGGCCACCGCGATCCGCAGCAGCAGTTGCTGGAGTTCGGGGAGATCGTCGACGAATGCCTCGAGCGGTGGCAGCGGCACCTCGCCGAAGATCTCCTCGCACATCTCGGCGACACCGGCCTCACGGACTCGCGGAACGAACTTGTACCACGGGGAATCCCACCGCTTCTGCTCGGTGACGATGTCGCGCACGGTGACCGACGGGCGCACCTCGTCGAGCTCGTTCATGCACGCGATCGCCGACCGCGCGATGATCTTCTGCGGTCTGCCCTCGCCGAGAACCGTCAGCGATCCCCGTGTCAGTCGCATGCGACCGCACAGGGCCATGAGCAACGCGGTCCGTGCGGCGCCGGCCTGCGCGGCCAGAACCGTCACTCCCCCGGCATCGAGATCCAGATCGAGAGGCCCGAAGACGTGCCCCCACGGTCCGTGGAGTTCGATCCCGCGCGCCGACACGAGCGTGCCCGGGGTCTCCCGGGCGACCGCCTGCTGCACGGCCGGTGCGCCGTACGGAGGGGTCTCGACATCGTCCGGTCCGGCTGGGCCCGCCGATGTTCCGCTGTAGTTTCCGTCCGCGACGAAGGGGTCCTCGAGTTGCTCGTCCGACAACTCGTCCCATGCTTCTGCGTCGCTGTGCTGTCCGTAGTGGGTCACCGACCGTCCTTGCGCCGAACGAGTGGGGCGTCGTGTCGTGTCCGATGCGCGTCCACGATCACAGGCTGTTCTTGACGACGTGGCCGTTCTTCACGATGACCGACAGGTTCTTTGCCGGATCGGCGATCAGGCTCAGATCCTCGAGCGGGTTGCCGTCCACGAGGAGCACATCGGCCCAGGCGCCCTTGTCGATCACGCCCCACCGGGCCTGCCGGTACGGATCGCGCTCGCCTGCGAGCCGGAACAGTTCGGCGTTGCCGGAGGTGAGCATCCGCAGCGCGTCGAGATTGCTGTAGTGGTCACCGAGCCGCGCGGCCATCTCGCTCTGCCGCGGGGCGATCTGCGGCTCGAGCAGCAGGTCGGTTCCCCATGCGGTCTTCACCCCGTGCTTCTGCGCCCACTCGTAGACGTGGTCGGTACCGGTGCAGATCTGCTTGTCCTTCTCCGCGCGATCCGGATCGGGATAGTGGTGGTCGCCGAGCGCGAAGGGCTGCATCGACAACCACACTTCCTTCTCCGCGAGCAGGGCGACGGTCTCCTCGTCGGCGAGGTGTCCGTGCTCGATCGACTTCACCCCGGCCGCGACCGCGCGGCGGATCCCGGTGACGTTGTAGACGTGGGTGGCCACGTAGGTGCCGTAGTCGGATGCGGCCTGGACGGCCGCACGCAGTTCCTTGTCGATGAACTGGACGGTGTACAGCGGGTCGTACATGGACGCCGCCCCACCGCCGACCATCAGCTTGATCTGCGATGCGCCCTTCTTGAGCTGCTCGCGCACGGCCGCGAGGACCCGGTCCTCACCGTCGGCGACCCTCATGAAACCGATCTGTTCGGCGCGCGACTGGTCTCCACCGAGGGCTGTGGGGCATTCGTAGACGAAGCCGAAGTCTCCGTGCCCGGAGGTCTGCGAGATCGCGGCCTGGGACGGGTAGATGCGCGGTCCGTCGAACAGCCCCCGGTCGATCACCGACTTGATGCTGCCGGTGTCGCCGGCCATGTCGCGGACGGCAGTGAAGCCGCGCAGCAGCATGTTCCGGGCCTCGGCGAGGCCGTTGAGCGCGATGTGCGCTTCGCTGCCCATCACCATGTCGATGTAGGAGTTCGCGTTGCCGACGAGGTGGACGTGCGCGTCGGACATGCCGGGCATGAGGACCCGCCCGCCGCCGTCGATCACTTCGGTTTCGCGACCGGGTTCGTCGCCGATCGGCGATTCGGACACGGCGACGATGCGGTCTCCGTCGATCAGTACGTCGCCGGTGACGAGCTCTCCGGAAATTCCGTCGAAAACTCGCACATTACGAAAAAGAAGGCGATGAGTGGACTTACCGGTCTCCGTCATGGCCGGAACGCTAACGCGCATCGAACAGGGCTTCCCACCAACGAAAGAGTTTTCGTCTCATTTCACCCCGGCCGTTCACCCTTTTCGGAAACCGCCCTTGAACTGCACCTATCCGATCGGGTAGTTTCCTCCGAACACCCGCATATTTCCGGCCTCTGCCTTATACTGCGCCAATGCTGATTCACCCGACATTGCGCATGCAGTCCTGGGGATTCGTTATCGGGGCCGCCCTGTTCGCATTGGGATCGGCACCCGGAATTGCGACGATTCTCGGCACTGCCGGTGCAAATACTTCGTTCTTCGTGGGTTCCTGGTTCTTCACGGGTGCAGCATTCGTCCAACTGATGCTGAATGGGCCGGCCACCGTCTCGGACAAGGGCAGCCCGGCGATCCGCGCCGACTGGCTCGCGTCGCTGATCCAGTTCATCGGTACGCTGCTGTTCAACGTCAGCACGGGGGCCGCACTGCATGCCCACACCGTCAAGGGCGAGATGCACCTGGTGTGGAACCCCAATCTCGAAGGCTCCCTGTGCTTCCTGGTGTCGAGCGCCATCGCGTGCGCGATCCTGTGGCGCTCCGGCTCGCATTGGGCGCCGCGCTCGAAGGATTGGATCAGCGGCTGGCTGAACATGCTCGGATCGATCGCTTTCGGGGTCTCCGCAGTCGGTGCGTTCGTCCTCGACGACGGAAACACTCTCGACCCGAGCCTGGCCAACGCCGGCACGTTCGTCGGCGCGATCTGCTTCCTCCTGGCCGCGGCCGTGTTCCTCGGCAGGCGCAACGCCGACGAACACGAATCCGCAACGGCCCCCTGAGAACCCGCCGACAGGGTACCTGCCGGCGGGGGCGTCTCAGTTCTGTCCTTCTCGCTCTTCCAGATAGGCCCGAGCGGCGTCGGGCCCCTCGTCGAGCAGAATCCGGAAACCGTCCTCGTCGAGCACGGGCACCCCGAGATCGGCCGCCTTGTCGGCCTTCGAACCCGGGTTGTCGCCGATGACGACGAAAGCCGTCTTCTTCGACACCGATCCGGCAGCCTTGCCTCCACGCGCGAGGACGGCCTCCTTGGCCTGGTCGCGGGAGAATCCTGCGAGTGTGCCCGTGACGACGATCGACAGTCCTTCGAGGGTCCGCGGGATGGATTCGTCGCGTTCGTCGGCCATCCGCACGCCCGCTGCCGCCCACTTGTCGACGATGGCGACGTGCCAGTCGACAGTGAACCAGTCGGTCACCGCCGCGGCGATCGTCGGTCCGACGCCCTCGACGGCCGCGAGTTCGTCGACGGATGCGGCCCGGATCCGGTCGAGGCTGCCGAACTCGGTGGCCAGCGCCCGCGCAGCGGTTGGTCCGACGTGCCGGATGGACAGGGCGACGAGCACGCGCCAGAGCGGTTGCTCCTTCGCCTTGTCGAGGTTCTGCAGCAGGCGCTCGCCGTTCTTCGACAGCACGCCCTTGGTGGTGCGGAAGAACGGGATGCGTTCGAGATCTTCCTTCGTGAGCGAGAACAGATCGCCCTCGTCGGCGATGATCTTCCCCTCGAGCAGTGCCGTCGCCGCCTCGTAGCCGAGCGCTTCGATGTCGAACGCTCCCCTGCCCGCGACGTGGAAGACCCGTTCGCGCAACTGCGCCGGGCACAGTCGCGAGTTGGGGCAGCGCAGGTCGACGTCGCCCTCCTTCGCCGGGGCGAGCGGTGTTCCGCACTCGGGGCACCGGGTAGGCATCTCGAATGCGTACTCGGAACCGTCGCGCAGGTCGACGACCGGGCCGAGCACTTCCGGGATCACGTCGCCGGCCTTGCGGATGACCACGGTGTCGCCGATGAGCACGCCCTTGCGCTCCACTTCGGACGCATTGTGCAGTGTCGCCAGCGACACCGTGGACCCGGCGACGGTGACCGGCTCCATGTAGGCGAAGGGGGTCACGCGCCCGGTGCGCCCGACGCTGACGCGGATGTCGAGGAGCTTGGTGGTGACCTCCTCCGGCGGGTACTTGTAGGCGATCGCCCACCGCGGGGCGCGGGACGTGGCGCCGAGACGGCGGTGCAGCCCCATGTCGTCGATCTTGACCACCAGGCCGTCGATCTCGTGTTCGACGTCGTGGCGGTGTTCGCCCCAGTACCGCATCCGCTCGACGACCGCGTCGGCGCCCTGCACGCGGGTGGTGTGCGGGGAGACGGGCAGCCCCCAGGCCGCGAAGGCCGCGTAGGCGTCGGATTGCGAACGGGGCTCGAAACCCTCCATCCGGCCGTAGCCGTGGCAGTACATGCGCAGGCGCCGACGCGCGGTGACGGCCGGGTTCTTCTGGCGGAGCGAACCGGCGGCGGAATTGCGGGGATTCGCGAAGGGAGGTTTGCCCTCGGCCACCAGCCCGGCGTTGAGGGTCTGGAAGTCCTCGAGCCGGAAGAACACCTCGCCGCGCACTTCGAGCAAGGTCGGAATCGGGTATCCGTCGCTGCCGGTGAGCTTTTCGGGAACGTCGTCGATCGTGCGGGCGTTGAGGGTGACGTCCTCGCCGGTGCGTCCGTCGCCGCGGGTGGCCGCGCGGACGAGTTTGCCGTTCTCGTAGACGAGACTCAGCGCCACGCCGTCGATCTTCACCTCGCACAGATAGTCGGGGTGGGTGCCCGTCTCGGCCTCGGCGCGCGAGAGCCACGCGCGTAGTTCGTCCTCGTCGAAGACGTTGTCGAGGCTGAGCATGCGTTCGAGATGCTCGACGGCACCGAACTCGGTGGCGAAGCCGCCGCCGACCAGCTGGGTGGGCGAATCCGGCGTGCGGAGTTCGGTGTACTGCTCCTCGAGCGCCTGGAGTTCGCCCAGGAGCGCGTCGAACTCACCGTCGGAGATGATGGGGGCGTCGCGCACGTAGTAGCGGAACTGATGTTCGCGCACCTGTTCGGCGAGATCCTGCCAGCGCTCACGCGCCTCCGGAGGAGCGGTGATGGGTGCGTCCGTCGGTTCACTCACAGCCTGCAAGCCTAGTCGAGGGACCGACCGGAATGCTCAGAGCGTGTCGGCTTCCTCGGCGAATGCCGACGCGACGTCGCGCAGCGAACGCAGAGCGGCACGCGCTCCCTCCGTGGAGGCCGAGGCCAGCCCGCAGACCGGGCTCACCGCCACCGATTGCAGCACCTTCCGGGGGAAACCGAGCCGGTCGATCAGGTCGACGGCCGGTGCCGCGCACTCGCGCCAGCCGGTCGAGGCCGATTCGGGGGCAGGCGCGAGTCCCAGGATCGGGACAGTGCCGGAATCGAACAGCTCGCCGAGTCCGTCGAGGTCGGAGCGTCGCACGCGTCCGACGTCGAAGGCGACCGCGTCGGCAGCGCTGCGCCGCAGGAAGTCGGCCGGGAAGGTGCCCGCACAGCAGTGCACGGCGACGGACAGCCCGGTGCCGCGGATCGTCGTGTCGAGCACGTCCAGCGCTTCCGGATCCGGCACGGCCGGGACGGTCTCGAGGACGGTCCGCCCCTTCAACGTTCCGGCGAGCACATCCGGCAGCGACGGTTCGTCGAGTTGCACGACGACGCGCACCCCGAGCCGGCGGGTGATCTCGGCCGCGTGTCGGGCCAGCCCCTCCGCGAGCGATTCGGCCAGGTCGCGGACGGCGCCGCGGTCGGTGAGCACCCGCCGTCCGGTGGCGAGTTCGACGTGGGCGGCGAGAGTGAGCGGTCCGGCGGCCTGCACCTTCACGGGACGGTCGGCCCCGAGCCCGGCACGTTCCCATGTCTCCTCGAGCGCGTCGAGATCCTGTGCGAGCAGGTCGCGCGCCCGGGCGGCCACGCCGCCGCGTCGCGACACGAGGCGGTAACCGGTGGTGGAGGTGTCGAGGTACATGTCGACGAGCAGGGCGCTGACCCGGCCGATCATGTCGGCACCGAGACCCCGCGCCGGCAGTTCGACGAGGTGCGGCAGGTCGGTGAGTTCGCCGACCACGACCGCCGCGGCCTCACGCGGGTCCGTTCCGGGCCACGAACCGATGCCTGTCGCGAGACCGGACCACACCTTGCGGCCGGTGGCAGGTGCCGTCACCGGTCCCCTGCCGTGATGGTGCCGCTGCCGATGACGATGTCTCCGGCAGCGTCGGGCCGGTACAGCACGGCGGCCTGACCGGCGGCGACACCGGTGAGCGGTTCGCGCAGCGAGATCTCGATGCCCGAACCCACCGCTTCGGCGACGGCCGGAGCCAGGCCACCGTGGGCGCGGACCTGGACGACGCACTCGATCGGTCCGACGGGAGCCGTGCCCGAGGTCCACACGGCGCGCTCGGCCCGGATCGACTCGACCTTCAGTTGTTCGGCGCTGCCGACCCGCACGGTGCCGCTGTCCGGTTCGATCGCGGTGACGTAGCGGGGGCGGCCGTCCGGTCCGGGCCCGGCGATGCCGAGTCCCTTGCGCTGACCGATGGTGAAGCCGTGCACGCCCTCGTGTTGCGCGAGCACCTCACCCGAACGGTCGTCCACGACGGCACCGGGACGCACACCGATGCGGGCACCGAGGAAGGCACGGGTGTCGCCGGACGGGATGAAGCAGATGTCGTGGCTGTCGGGCTTGTTCGCCACCGCGAGTCCGCGTTCGGCGGCCTCCTCGCGGATGCGGCTCTTGGGGGTGTCGCCGACGGGGAACACCGCGCGCGACAACTGCTGCGCGGTGAGCACGGCCAGCACGTACGACTGATCCTTGTCGGCGTCGACGGCGCGGCGCAGCACTCCGTCGTTCAACTGCGCGTAGTGACCGGTGGCGACGGCGTCGAAGCCGAGCGCGACGGCACGATCGGCCAGCGCCGAGAACTTGATCTTCTCGTTGCAGCGCAGGCACGGATTCGGGGTCTCACCGGCGGCGTAGGACGCGACGAAGTCGTCGATCACGTCCTCCTTGAACCGGTCTGCGAAATCCCATACATAGAAAGGGATTCCGAGCACATCGGCCGCGCGGCGGGCGTCGCCGGCATCCTCCTTCGAACAGCATCCGCGCGAGCCGGTGCGCAGCGTGCCCGGCGCGGTCGACAACGCGAGATGCACTCCCACGACATCGTGTCCGGCCTCGACCATGCGGGCGGCGGCGACCGCCGAGTCCACACCGCCGCTCATTGCCGCAAGAATCCTCATCTCCGGTCACCTCCTCGTCCACCGGCGCTCGCCAGTCCGGCGGCGCGAGCCCTGTCCACCACGGAAGGGAGAGTTTCGATCAGTTTGTCGATGTCACCGCGGGTCGTGGTGTGCCCCAACGAGAATCGGAGCGAACCACGCGCCTTGACGGGGTCCGCCCCCATCGCGACGAGCACGTGACTCGCCCGCGCGACCCCGGCGGTGCACGCCGAACCGGTCGAGCATTCGATACCGGCCGCGTCGAGCAACATCAGCAGCGAATCCCCTTCGCATCCGGGGAACGTGAAGTGCGCATTGTTGGGCAGTCGTCCCGCCTCGCGAGGACCGTTGAGGATCGCATCGGGGATCGCCGCCTCGACACCCTCGACGAGAAGGTCGCGCAGGCGTGCGAGTTCGGCGGTGCGGCCGGGCAGATCCGAGGTGACCTCGCGCAGCGCGGCGGCCATCGCCACGATGGACGCGGTGTCCTGCGTCCCGGACCGCACATCGCGTTCGTGGCCTCCGCCGTGGGCGAGCGGCACGCACGGCACCTGCCTGCCCAGCAGCAGCGCTCCCACTCCCTGGGGCCCACCGAACTTGTGGGCGGCCAGGGTCAGGGCCGACAGTCCGCTCGCGGTGAAGTCGACCGGCAGATGCGCGACCGCCTGCACGGCGTCGCTGTGCATCGGGACGTCGAACTCGGCGGCGATCGCAGCGAGCTCGGTGATCGGCATGACGGTGCCGACCTCGTTGTTCGCCCACATCACGGACACGAGGGCGACCTCGCCGGCGTGGCGCGAGAGTTCCTCACGGAGCGTGGTGGGATCGACACGGCCGGACCCGTCCACCGGAAGCCAGGTCACTTGGGCGTCCTCGTGCTCGACGAGCCATTCGACGGCGTCGATCACGGCGTGGTGTTCGACCGCGCTCGCGAGGATCCGGCGACGCCGGGAGTCCTGGGCGCGGCGGCCCCAGTAGATACCCTTGACGGCCAGGTTGTCGCCCTCGGTACCACCGGAAACGAAGATCACTTCGGAGGGTCGGGCGCCGAGGGCGGCCGCGATCGACTCCCGCGACTCCTCGATGCGCCGGCGCGCTGCGCGCCCCGATCCGTGCAGGGAGGATGCGTTTCCGACGGTGGTGAGGACCGACGTCATCGCCTCGATGGCCGCAGGAAGCATCGGCGTCGTCGCGGCGTGATCGAGGTAGACGGTCGTGGGGGTACCGGAGGGACCGGCGGCGGGCGAGGTCATGACCGATCCAGGATAGCGGGTCGACGCAGGTGCCCGTCGCGCTCAGGGGGTCGGCGAGCGG
Source organism: Rhodococcus sp. PD04 (assembly GCF_035918275.1). Classification (NCBI taxonomy): domain Bacteria; kingdom Bacillati; phylum Actinomycetota; class Actinomycetes; order Mycobacteriales; family Nocardiaceae; genus Rhodococcus; species Rhodococcus sp. PD04. Next base: position 3,372,030 of record NZ_CP142143.1, read on the forward strand.
GCGATATCCGGCACATCCCAGGTCGAGCGGGTGGTCACTCCCCCCGAACGCACGCGGCCCCGCTCTTTTCGAAGGAGCGGGGCCGCGCAGGGATCGATCTGCCGGAGCGGATCAGCCCTTGTGCTTCTTGACCTCTTCGGTCAGCTGCGGAGCGACGTTGAACAGGTCGCCGACGACGCCGTAGTCCGCGATCTCGAAGATCGGGGCCTCTTCGTCCTTGTTGACCGCGACGATGGTCTTCGACGTCTGCATGCCGGCGCGGTGCTGGATGGCGCCGGAGATACCGAGCGCGACGTACAGCTGCGGGGAGACCGTCTTACCGGTCTGACCGACCTGGAACTGGCCCGGGTAGTAGCCCGAGTCGACGGCGGCGCGGGAGGCACCGACGGCGGCACCGAGCGAGTCGGCGAGCTCCTCGACGACGGAGAACTTCTCGGCCGAACCGACACCGCGGCCACCGGAGACGACGATCGACGCCTCGGTGAGCTCCGGACGGTCGCCACCGACGATCGGATCGCGCGAGACGATCTTCACGGCGTTCTCTTCCTGGGCCGGAACCTCGACGGCCACGCGCTCTGCGGCGGCAGCCTCGGGCTTGGCCTCGATGGCGCCCGGGCGGACGGAGATCACGGGGACCTCACCGTTGGCCTTGGCGTCGACGGTGAACGCGCCACCGAAGATCGAGTGCACGGCGGAACCGTCGGCCTTGACGTCGACGACGTCGACGAGCAGGCCGGAACCGATGCGGGCAGCGAGGCGACCCGACACCTCCTTACCCTCCACGGACGCGGCGGTGATGACGGCGGCGGGGCTGGTGGACTCGACGAGCGACGCGAGGACGTCGACCTTCGGGGTCACCAGGTAGTTGTCGACGTCTTCCGACTCGGCGGCGTAGACCTTGACCGCACCGGCGGCGGCGAGGGCGTCCTGCAGCGCGTCGGCGGTGCCGGGGGCACCTGCGACGACGGCGGAGGGTTCACCCAGCACACGCGCGGCGGTGATGAGTTCGGTGCTGACCTTCTTGAGCGCGCCCTCGGCATGCTCGACGAGCACGAGTACTTCTGCCATTACTACTTCTCTCCTAGATATGTCAGATGTTGTCGCGGGGCGCGATCAGATGATCTTCTGGCCGACCAGGTACTGAGCGATCTTGGTGCCGCCGTCGCCCTCGTCGGTGACGCGCTCACCCGCGGTGCGCGGGGGCTTCGGGGTCACACCGGTGACGGTGGACGCAGCGTTCGCAACACCGAAGATCTCGGGATCGAGACCGATGTCGGCGAGGGTGAGGGTCTGAACTTCCTTCTTCTTGGCGGCCATGATGCCCTTGAAGGAGGGGAAGCGGGGCTCGTTGATCTTCTCGGTGACCGAGACGATGGCGGGGAGCGGAGCCTCGATACCGAAGACACCTTCGTCGGTCTCGCGCTCGCCGGTGGCCTTGCCGTCCGCGATGGTGAGCTTGCGCAGGTGCGTCAGGTGGGGCAGGCCCAGGTACTCGGCGATGATCGCGGGCACGGCGCCCACGCGACCGTCGGTGGCCTCGTTACCGGCGATGACCAGCTCGACACCCTCGATCTGGCCGAGTGCAGCGGCGATCGCGTACGCGGTCTGGATCGAGTCGGAGCCGTGCATGGCGGGATCGTTGAGGTGGATCGCCTTGTCGGCGCCCATGGACAGCGCCTTGCGGATGGCGTCGGTGGCGCGGTCCGGGCCGGCGGTCAGAACGGTGACCTCGCCGCCGTCGCGCTCCTTGATGAGCAGAGCTTCCTCGACGGCGCGCTCGTTGATCTCGTCGAGCACGGCGTCGGCGGCCTCACGGTCGAGCGTGTAGTCGCCGTCGCTGAGCTTGCGCTCGGACCACGTGTCGGGGACCTGCTTGATCAAAACGACGATGTTCGTCATGGGTCTGCGTCGACCTCCTGTGTGTAGCTGCCTTTGGTCGGCAAGGCGCTGCCTGAACCGAGCACTCGTGTCTTTCGCACGGCGTGTGCGATAGATTATCAGCCGCTAAGTTACCAGTCAGTAACTTGACGGGATTCCCGGTTCACCATAGCCGTACGGAAGGACGACGAAACCTGTGATCTGGAACACCGGAGACCACCCCTCCGGGGAGAGGTCTAATGTCGTGGCGGTGAGCGACACCCCCGCCCGCGCCGACGACGCGCACACCCTCCCCCTCACCGGCGAACGGACGGTCCCCGGCATCGCCGAGGAGAACTATTGGTTCCGACGTCACGAGGTCGTCTACCAGCACTTTCTCCCCCGCTGTGAGAATCGGACCGTCCTCGAGGCCGGCGCCGGCGAAGGCTACGGAGCCGACATGATCGCCGACGTCGCGACGCGCGTGATCGGCCTCGACTACGACGAGAGCGCCGTCGCGCACATCCGCGCGCGCTACCCCCGCGTGGACATGCGGCACGGCAATCTCGCCGAACTCCCCCTCGAGGACGAATCGGTCGATACGGTCGTGAACTTCCAGGTGATCGAGCATCTGTGGGATCAGACACAGTTCCTACGCGAATGTCACCGCGTTCTCACTCCCGGTGGCGAGTTGCTGATCAGCACCCCCAACCGCATCACCTTCTCCCCCGGCCGCGACACCCCGCTCAACCCCTTCCACACCCGCGAGCTGAACGCCGCCGAACTGACGGAACTGCTCGAGGACGCCGGCTTCCGCGTCGAACTCATGACCGGCGTGCACCACGGCCCCGCGCTGCGCGCACTCGACGCCAAACACGGCGGATCGTTCATCGACGCCCAGATCGAGCGCGCGCTCGCCGGTCGGCCGTGGCCGGACGATCTCACCGCCGACGTCGCCATCGTCTCCACCGACGACTTCGCCATCGTCCCCGAGAACATCGACGCGAGCCTCGATCTCGTCGCGATCGCCGTGAAGGACCCCGCAGCGAAGGACACCGCTCCGTGAGTGCCGCATCGTCCCGCGAACCCGGCATGTTCGCGCTCGTCCTCCACTCCCACCTCCCCTGGCTCGCCCATCACGGCCGGTGGCCCGTCGGCGAGGAATGGCTCTACCAGTCGTGGGCAGCGACCTACCTGCCCGTCACCGATGTCCTGCGGCGACTCGCCGCCGAAGGCCGGACCCGGATGCTCACACTCGGCATCACTCCGGTACTCGCCGCGCAACTCGACGACCCGCACTGCCTCGCCGGGATGCACCACTGGCTCGGCAACTGGCGGCTCCGCGCGCACGAGGCCGCCGGCATGCGGGAGGAGTCCTACCGCGCGCTCGGCGCCCGCGAGCACCGCGCGGCCACCGCGGCACTGGAGGACTTCGAAACCCATTGGCGCCACGGCGGATCCCCCGTCGTGCGGCAGCTGATCGACGCCGAAGCGATCGAACTGCTCGGTGGGCCTCTCGCCCATCCGTTCCAGCCCCTCCTCGATCCGCGACTGCGCGCCTTCTCGCTGTCCGAGGGCCTCGACGACGCCCACGCCCGCTGGAACCATCGCCCGCGCGGCATCTGGGGCCCGGAGTGCGGTTACACACCGGGCATGGAGAACGGTTACGCCGCAGCGGGAGTCGAGCACTTCATGGTCGACGGCCCCGCGCTGCGCGGCGACACCTCGCTCGGCCGCACCGTCCGCGACTCGGACGTCGTGTGCTTCGGCCGCGACCTGCAGGTCTCGTACCGCGTGTGGTCGCCGAAGTCCGGCTACCCCGGCCACTCCGCCTACCGCGACTTCCACACCTACTGCCACGACACCGGACTCAAGCCGTCCCGCGTCACGGGCCGCACGGTGCCCTCGCACGAGAAGGCGCCCTACGACCCCGAACTCGCGTCGCAGGCCGTCGACCGGCACGTCGCCGACTTCGTCGAGACGATCCGGCAACGACTGCGCAGTGAGTCCGACCGCATCGGCCGGGACGCACTCGTCGTCGCGGCCTTCGACACGGAACTGTTCGGCCACTGGTGGTACGAGGGCCCGATCTTCCTCGAACGACTGCTCCGTGCTCTTCCCGAAGCCGGCATCGAGGTCGGAACACTCGCCGATGCCCGCGACCGCGGATATGTCGGAGCCTCGGTCGATCTGGAGAACTCGTCGTGGGGTTCGGGCAAGGACTGGCGGGTGTGGGCCGGCGACCAGGTCGCCGATCTCGTGCGCCTCGACGACGAAGTGGTGCGCACGACCCTCGACAGCATCGACAAGGCCCGCGAGCAGAGCACGTCGTCCGTCGCACTCCGCAACCGCGTGCACGACCAGATGTTGCGCGAAGCGCTGCTGACGGTGTCCAGCGACTGGGCGTTCATGGTCAGCAAGGACACTGCCGCCGCCTACGCGCGCGACCGCGCACACAAACACGCCCACGCCCTGCGGGAGATCGCCGAGGCGGTCGACTCCGGACGCACCGAGACGGCACAGCGTCTGGCCGACGGATGGAACCGCGCCGACAATCTCTTCCCAGGACTCGACGCCCGACGACTGCCCGGACGCCACGGAGGCCCGCGATGAAGATCCTGCTCGTCTCATGGGAATACCCACCCGTCGTCGTCGGCGGCCTGGGCAGACACGTCCACCACCTCGCCACCGAACTCGCCGCGGCGGGCAACGAGGTGGTGGTGCTGTCCCGTCGTCCTACCGGCACCGATGCGTCGACCCACCCCACGATCAGCCACATCGCCGACGGCGTGCTCGTGGTGGCGGTCGCGGAGGACGCCCCCCACTTCGACTTCGGCGAGGACATGATCGCCTGGACCCTGGCGATGGGCCACGCGATGGTCCGCGCCGGGATCGGATTGAGCCGCGGCGGCATCGGCGAAGGCTGGTATCCCGACGTCGTCCATGCCCACGACTGGCTCGTCGCCCACCCCGCGATCGCGCTGGCCGAGTACTTCGACGTGCCGCTCGTGTCGACCCTGCACGCAACCGAGGCCGGTCGCCACAGCGGCTGGCTGTCGGGCCGAATCAACCGGCAGGTGCATTCCGTCGAGTGGTGGCTCGCCAACGAATCCGACCGTCTCATCACGTGTTCGGCATCGATGCACGACGAGGTCACCGAGCTGTACGGCCCGGACCTCCCGGAGATCTCGGTGATCCGCAACGGCATCGACATCACCACCTGGTCGTACCGCGAGCGTGAGCCGCGTCCCGGGCCGGCACGACTGCTCTACGTCGGTCGCCTCGAATACGAGAAGGGTGTGCAGGACGCGATCGCCGCGCTCCCCCGCATCCGCCGCTCGCATCCCGGCACGACCCTCGTGGTCGCCGGTGAGGGCACCCAGTTCGAGTGGCTGCGCGAGCAGGCACGCGTGCACCGCGTCGCACGCTCGGTGAGCTTCCTCGGCAACCTCGACCACACCGAACTTCTCGGCTGGCTGCACGGCGCGGACGCGATCGTGCTGCCGAGCCGCTACGAGCCGTTCGGCATCATCGCCCTCGAGGCCGCAGCGGCGGGTACCCCGCTCATCACGTCCACCGCAGGTGGACTGGGCGAAGCCGTGGTCGACGGCGTGACCGGACTGTCGTTCCGGCCCGGCGACGTGGCCGGACTCGTCTCGGCGGTCCGGGAGACCCTCGACGATCCCGAGGCCGCACAGGTGCGCGCGCGGGCTGCTCGGGCACGACTGACCGACGACTTCGACTGGCGCCGCGTCGCCGAGGAGACCGCGCAGGTCTATTCGTCGGCGAAGCGGCGGGTGCGGCACCCGCTGGCCCGCCCGACGATCCCGCAACGACCACTCCCGGATCGCGGATGAACGAGCAGCACACCGTCGAGGTCGAGCGCCTCGCCCCGCACGAATCCGACGTCGCCGCCGTCACCGAACTGCTCAACGCGGTCTACGCGGTGGCCGAGGACGGCATGTGGGTGCCGGGCACCACACGGACCGACACGGACGAGATCACCCGGTACGCGCGGGAGGGCAGCATCCGCATCGCCCGCTCGCACGGCCGGGTGGTCGGCTGCATCCGCGTGACCCCGGTCGGCGCGACGACGGCCGAGTTCGGGATGCTCGCCTCCGACCCGAAGGTCCGCGGCACGGGCGTCGGCCGCCTGCTGATCGACACGGTCGAGACGGAGTTCGCCGAGCGCGGTTTCGAGACGATGCAGCTCGAGGTGATCCGTCCGCGCGACACCTCGCACGGGTCGAAGGTGTTCCTCGACCGGCTCTACACCCGGCTCGGCTACGTGCCGGAGGAACCCGCGCCGCTCGATACGCGCCATCCGGAACTTGTTCCGGCTCTTGCGGTCCCGTGCGAGACCGTCGTGTACCGGAAGCCTCTGGCTCGATCCTGAGCCGGACTTCGGCTCACGAAGCAGCGGACAACTCGGCCGGAGCGAGCGGCGGCTGCCGATCGAACCACGGCCGCGCCTGTTCGAGTTCGCCTGCGAGGGCGAGGAGCACGCCCTCCCCACCGAGCGGGCCGACGAACTGCACCCCGAGCGGCAGACCGGACGTCGTCCAGTGCAACGGCACCGAGATCGCCGGTCGTCCGGTGATGTTGGCGAGCTGCGTGTAGGGGGTACGGCCGAGATTGTCGTCCACCACCCGATCGATGAAACCGGCCCGGGTCGCGATCCATGCGGTGCGGGTCCGCAGGAGCGCCTCACCGGCACGCCGCATCCAGCGGGGTGTGTCGAGTTCGCCGATGCGTGACGGTGGGAAGGCGAGCGTCGGCGTGAGCAGCAGATCGTAGCGTTCGTGGAACTGCGCGAGACCGCTCGCGTACTCGGCCCAGCGGGCATGTGCCGCAATATAGTCCGACGCCGAGGTGGACCTGCCCACGGCGGCGATGATGCGGGTGTCGAACTCGAAGTCCTCCGGTCGTGCCCCGGTGAGGCGACAGGCCTCGGCGACCTCCGCTGCGGCCGTGGCGAACCACATCGTGAGGAAGTCCTCGGCGAGACGCCGTTCGTCGATACCCGTCGAGGCAGGCTCGACGTGATGACCCAGTTCCTCGAGCACCGCGACGGCGGCGTCCACCGCGGCCTCCGCCTCCGGGTCGACCGGCGTCCCGATCGGTGACACGGTCTCGTACCCGATCCGCAGCCGCTTCGGCGCCGAGCGCGCGGCCTCGGCGTACGACTGCGCACGCTCGACGAGATACGGCCCGCCCGCGTACGGACCCGCCATGACGTCGAGGAAGGCAGCGGCGTCGCGCACCGTCCGGCAGATGACCCCGTTGGTGGCCGCCCCGTGCAACGGTTCGCCGCCGCGCATACCGGTGGGCACGAGTCCGCGACCGGGCTTGAGCCCGAGGAGCCCGCAGCAGGCGGCGGGGATGCGGATGGAGCCGCCGCCGTCGCTCGCTCCCGCAGCGGGGACGACCCCCGCCGCGACCGCGGCAGCGGAACCACCCGACGACCCACCCGGCGTCACCGCCGGGTCCCACGGGTTGCGGGTGGCCCCGAAGGCCTCGGGCTCGGTGATGCCCTTCGCCCCGAACTCGGGGGTGTTGGTCTTCCCGAACGGGACCAGGCCCGCGCCGAGCCACCGGTCGACGATCACCGAGTTCTCGTCCATCGGCAGGTCCGCGAGGACCCGGGAACCGCACGAGGTCGGCTCACCGGCCAGATCCTGCCCCAGATCCTTGAGCAGGAACGGCACCCCGGCGAACGGACCGTCGAGCGGTTCGCGTGCCCGGATACGGGCCTTGTCGTCGAGCCTGTGGACGACGGTGTTCAGTGTCGGTTCGACCGTGTCGAGCCGCGCGATCGCGGTCTCGAGCAGCTCGCTCGCCGACACCTGACCCGTCGCGACGAGTTCGGCCAGGCCGGTCGCGTCGTGACTCCGATACTCCGAGTAGTCCATCTGCTGTCCCCCGACAGTGTCCCGGCCCGCGTCGCTACTGATGCACGTCCGCGGGCTTGTCTCCCGACTTCTTCCGTGCGATATCGGCGAGCGCCGCTTCCCGGGCGGCACGCTCGGCAGCGGCGCTCTCCCACGCCACCTTACGGTTCTTGACGACCTTGGCGGGTGAACCCACCGCGATACTGAAATCGGGGATGTCGCCCTTGACGACCGCGTGCGCTCCGAGCACCGAACCGCGGCCGACCCGGGTGCCACGGAGCACGGTCACCTTCGCGGCGATCCAGGTGTCGGGACCGATCCGGACGGGGCTCTTGACGATGCCCTGGTCCTTGATCGGGTAGGTGACGTCCTCGGTGCGGTGGTCGAAGTCGCAGATGTAGCACCAGTCGGCGACCAGCGTCGACGCGCCGATCTCGATGTCGAGATAGGTGTTGACGACGTTATCCTTGCCGAAGACGACCTTGTCGCCGATCCGGAGCGAACCCTCGTGGCAGCGGATGGCGTTGCCGTCGCCGATGTGGACCCAGCGGCCGATCTCGAGGCGCGACAGTTCGGGCGTCGCGTGGATCTCGACGTTCTTGCCCAGGAAGACCATGCCGCGCAACACCACGTGCGGATTGGCCAGGCGGAACTTCGCCAGGCGGTAGTACCGGACCAGGTACCAGGGCGTGTACGCCTTGTTGTCCAGCACCCACTTCAGAGAGGACAGCGTCAGGAATCGTGCCTGTTCGGGATCCCTTCGACGGGACCCGCGCCACCTCGCCGTCAGAGGTGCACCCCACATGCTCGTCATAGGGGCAGCCTACGGTCCGCCTCGTTCGCGGCTCACGACCCCCGGCCCGATACGCTGACACGTCGAATCGTTCGCCTGTGGAGGAGTTGAGTGATGCGGGGTGTCCTGCGGACCGCGGTCCCGGCGCTGACGGCGGTCTTCGCGCTGAGCGCGTGCGGCGGTGGGGCCGGTACCGACGACGTGTTGTCGAGCGGTGGCTGGCCGGGACGGCACTCCGATGCCCGCAACAGCAACACCGCGACCGCCGAGAGTGTCGACGACCTGGCGCCCGGCTGGACGCGTCCGCTGGGCGGCCCGGTCGGCTCCCCCGCCGGGATCGCGGCCAACGGCCAGGTCTCGGTGGCGGCCGCGACGGAGGCCGGATGCAATCTGTTCTCCTTCCAGATGGACACGGGCCGCAAGCGCTGGTGCACGCGTCTCGCCCCGGCCGTCACCACGATCACGCCCGTCTCCGACGGGGTCGCGAACATCTATGTCGGTGAGGACGGCGGACTGCTGTCGTTCAACGAACACGGTCAGCGCCGTTGGCGCATTCCCGTGAGCGGCAGCCCCCGCAGCGCACAGTTCACCTCCGACGGAAGCCTGTTGGTGGTCACGCATTTCGGTCAGGTCAATGTCGTCGACCCGCAGACGGGACACCTCGAGGCACCGCTGTTCGATCTCGTGCCGGTGCCGACCGTCGAGGACGGGCAGAACCTGCCGCGACTCGCGAGCGATCACGGTCTGCCCGCCTGCTTCGGTGGTTCGGAGGACTGCCCGGTCGCCACGACTCCGGCCGTCGACACCGCCACCGACCGGGTCTTCGTCACCGTGTGGCGCCCCGGCGAGGACAGATCGGCGCTCGTGGCGCTGCGCTACACGGCGGGCGACGTCGCGGTGGTGTCCGAGGAGTGGTCGGTACCCGACCTTCCCGGGGGTGCGGTGACGAGTCCGGTTCTGTCCGCGGACGGTTCGACCGTCTACGTCCACGACGGGGAGGGTGCCCTGTGGGCGCTCGATGCGGAGACGGGCGAGGCGCGGTGGACCCACGAGACCGGCCGTCCCACGGCGCTCGGTCCCGCCGTCACGGAGGACGGACTGCTGCTCCTCGCGTCGGCCGACGGCAGCGCCCCGCTGACGGCGCTGCGCGACGCCGGCGACAGCGTCGAGGTCGAGTGGGAGCGGACGGACGTGGTTCCGTACGGTGCGCCGGCGGTGACCGCCGACGGCCGGGCCTATGTGGTCGTCGACGGCGATCGGGCTCTCGCAGCAGCGGTGCTCGATCTCGCGGACGGAGCGACGCTCGAGGAGGAACCCCTCGATCCCTCCACCGGACTGCCGGTCGGGACCGGTGTCGGCCCGGGCGGGGAGTTCGTGATCACGACCGTCGACGGCGACGTGGTGGTGCTGCGCGAACCGCAGTCCGTGTGAGGACAGCGAGTTCGCGCGCGGGCGGTCAGCGTGACGGCGTGCAGACGAAGGCTTCCGGCGTCCGGCCGATGCGGGTGAGCACCACGCTGAGCGAGGCCGACCCGCGCAGCTTCAGGCGCGGACGCAACACCGCTGGGTCGACGTCGACACCTCGTACGAGGATCTCGACCGCACCGCAGTCGTGGCGGGCGAGCGCCTGACGGAGCGTCTTCTCGCTGTACTTGAGACGCTCGACGATCCGGAAACCCCGTACTCCGTCGGGCAGGCTGTCGCCGGTGAGATAGGCGATCCGCGGGTCGAGTTGCCACAATCCGTGCGCGGCGGCGTAGTGACGGACGAGACCGGCGCGCACGATCGCGCCGTCGGGGTCGACGATCCACTCCCCCGGCTCCCGCTCCGGGATGTCGTCGTCCGCGGCATCGGTGATCTCGAAACCGGTGCCGTCCGAACGCAGTACCGCAGCCCGTCGCCGCACGCCGGGAGTGCTCAGCCCCGGTGAGTACAGGCACGCCTCGCGGACTCCGCCGTCGAGCGAGACGACCTCGACCTCACCGGACCAGTCGAGCGAGTCGAAATCCAGTCCGGGTGCGCACTTCACGGCGAGATCGCGGCCCGCGTAGACGTCGAGGAGATCGGGCAGCGGTGGTTGCAGCGCCGCCGGATCGTGGGTCCGTCGCCCACCCGAACGGCGTGCGGGATCGGCGACGACGGTGGTGTCTCGCGTGACCGGACGCAGGGCGTCGGCGCGCAGGAGGTAAGCCCCGGGGACGTTGTGCGCGGCCATCGCCAGACGCACATCGTCGAGATCACTGCCGATCACGGTCTCGGCGACCCCGACGAGTTCGGTGAGTTCGGCGCCGATCGAACACGTCACGTCGTGCACCGTGCGGCCGCGCAACCGTCGCGCGCGGTGCGCCGCGACGCGGGTGGGCGTGGACTGCTGCAGAGCGTCGTCGGTGAGCACCCACCCGGCGCCGCCGGCGATCTTCGCCTCCGCCTTGCGCCGCAGGATGACGGTTTCGACGAGCATTCCGGCGCGGTCACCGAAACGCGTACGCGCCCAGCCGATGTCGGCGAGGCGCGTACGCGTCGACAGTTCCCGGTCGGCGACGCTCGCGAGAGCGTCGCGGCCGTCGTCCGACGTCAGGTACTCGACGTCGGCGAGGGTGAAGTCGTAGCCCAACTACTTGCCGGGCTTCACACCGGTGATCATGACGTTGTAGAAGAAGCTGCGGGGCACGACGTGCTTGAGGACGTTCTCGTCGACCCAGCTCAGCGTCTTCCAGCCGCCGAAGGCGAACTTCGCCCAGTTCCAGCCCAGCTTCTCCTGCGGGACGGCGGCCTCGAAGGTGCGCACCGGCCAGCCGAGCAGGGCCGCGGCGAACTCCTCGCTCGACGCCTTCACCTCGACGGCACCGGCCGACGAGGCCAACTTCTCGAGATCCGCAGGGTCGAAGGTGTGCAGATCGACGACGGCCTCGAGGGCGGCCGCCCGGGAGGACTCGTCGAGCTCGGTCTGCGGACGACGCCAGTCGCGCAGGAAGGGCAGCTTGGTGATGTTGGTGGTGGCCTCCCACGTGACCCGGCCGAGCATGCGGGCGTAGAAGTTGCCGATCGTGCTGGGCTCGCCGGCGAAGACGAAACGGCCGCCGGGCTTGAGCACGCGCAGCACCTCGCGCAGCGACTGCTCGACGTCCGGGATGTGGTGCAGCACGGCGTGCCCGACCACGAGGTCGAAGGTGTCGTCGTCGTACGGGATGGTCTCGGCGTCGGCGACACGGCCGTCGACGTCGAGACCGAGGTTCTCGGCGTTGCGGAGCGCGACCTTCACCATGCCGGGCGACAGGTCGGTCACCGAACCGGTCTTCGCGACCCCGCCCTGCATGAGGTTGAGGAGGAAGAAGCCCGTGCCGCAGCCGAGTTCGAGTGCGCGCTCGTAGGGCAGCGGCTGGTCGCCCGCAGCGGCGACGAACCGACCCTTGGCGTAGTCGATGCACCGCTCGTCGTACGAGATAGACCATTTCTCGTCGTACGTCTCGGCTTCCCAGTCGTGGTAGAGCACCTGGGCGAGCTTGGTGTCCTCGAGGGCCGCTGCGACCTCTTCGGCAGTGGCGTGCGGATTCGGCGCGGGGTCGACCCCGTCGGTCCTGCTGGCAGTCATGCGGTGATCCTACTCATGGGTAAGCTGTGGACAAGTGCGGGTGCCGGTCGGCATCACTCGCCGACGAACTTCGCCTTGCCCGGCCCGTTCTCGATGAACGATTCGAGACCGATGGTGCGGTCCTTCGTGGCGAACAACCCGGCGAAGACGTGCTGCTCGATCTTCAGACCCGTATCCAGATCGGTGTCGAGACCCTGGTCGATCGCGGCCTTCGCAGCGGCGAGCGCGCGCGAGGCGGCGCCGGTGAACTGCCCGGCCCAGCGACGTGCCGCCTCGTAGACGTCGTCGGGGGCGACGACCTCGTCGACCAGACCGATCGACAGGGCTTCGTCGGCACCGACGAAGCGACCGGTGAAGACGAGATCCTTCGCCTTGGCCGGGCCGATGAGCCGAGCCAGTCGCTGGGTGCCGCCGCCGCCGGGGATGATGCCCAGCAGGATCTCGGGTGTGCCGAGCTTGACGTTGTCGCCGACGATGCGCCGGTCGGCGCCGAGGGCGAGTTCGAGGCCCCCGCCGAGGGCGTAGCCGGTGATCGCGGCGACGGTGGGCTTGGGGATGTCGGCGATCGACCCGAGGGCCGACTGCAGGTCGCCGACGATCTCGCTCATCTGCACGTAGCTCAGGTCGGCCATTTCCTTGATGTCGGCGCCGGCCGCGAACACCTTCTCGCCACCGTAGACGATCACCGACTTCACGTCCGAACGGACGGTCGCCTCGCGCGCAGCGGTCCGGATCTCCTCCTGGAGCTGCCGGTTCAACGCGTTCATCGGAGGTCGGTCGAGACGGATGGTGCCGATGCCGTCGGAGACGTCGAGGGTCACGAATTCAGCCATGGTCCTCAGCCTAGATGTCGGAGCGCTGGGCCCACGGATGAGTACCGACCTCGTAGTAGCCCTCGTCACCGTCGAACGCGATGTGGACCGCACCGTCGCGGCGGCCCATGATCGGCAGGATCGGCTCGATGACCGGGTCCGCCGCCATGAGGTCGGCGACCGTGGCGAAGCCCGACAGGATCGACAGCTGACTCCATGTGGGCGGGAGCAGGATGCACCGGCCCGACCGCCAGTCGGCGAGGGCCTCCTCGGCGGTCTGCCACTGCACCAGATCGGTCTCGCTGGTGTTCCCGTCGGCCCGCTGCCCTTCCGGTACCGCGGCGACGAAGAAGCGCGTGTCGTAGCGGCGCCGCTCCCCCAACGGGGTGATCCAGTTCGCGTGCGGACGCAGCAGGTCGGCGCGCAGCACCAACTGCTCCTTCTCCAGGAAGTCCCCGAAGGACAGCTCGCGCGCTTCGAGCAGACGACGCGCCTCGGCGTAGTCGCTCGTGTCGGCCACCACCGAATCCTCGGTGGGGCCGGCGAGCAGCACGCCGCACTCCTCGAAGGTCTCGCGCACGGCCGCGAGCACCAGCGCGCGGGCCTGCGCCTCGCCGATACCGAACCGCTCGGCCCACCAGGTCACGTCCGGACCGGTCCACCGCACGTCGGCGTCGGTGTCCGAGGGGTCGACCCCGCCGCCGGGGAAGACGGTCATGCCGCCGGCGAAGTCCATGCCGACGACACGACGCTGCAGGAACACCTCGACGCCGCGCGCGGAGTCCCGCACGAGCATCACGGTGGACGCGTCGCGGATGGGCACCGCGGTGGGATCGAAGGTGGATGCCGAGCGATCGTTGGACATGGCCTCAACCTAGCCGATCGGTCCCGGCACCACCCGACCCGGAGTTACCTGCGGTGCCGTCCCGCCTGGCGGGTGCGGCGGGCGAAGAACCGGTCGTCGACCTTGTCGAGCGAGATGGACTGGCTGAACGCCGCGCTGAGGTTCTCGGCGGTGATCACGTCGTCGAGCAGGCCCTGGGCGACCACGCCCCCCTCCTTCAGGAGCAGGGCGTGCGTGAAGCCCGGAGGGATCTCCTCCACGTGATGGGTGACGAGCACGATCGCGGGTGCATCCGGGTCGGCCGCGAGAGTGCCGAGCCGGGCCACGAGTTCCTCACGACCACCGAGGTCCAGGCCGGCCGCGGGCTCGTCGAGCAGCAACAGTTCGGGGTCGGTCATGAGCGCCCGGGCGATGAGCGCGCGCTTGCGCTCGCCCTCCGACAACGTCCCGTACAGACGGTCGGCGAGATGTTCCGCGCCGAGACTCTCGAGCATCTCCACCGCGCGGCTCGTGTCGATGTCGTCGTACTGCTCGCGCCACCGGCCCAGCACGCCGTAGCCCGCGGAGAGCACGAGATCGGTGACCTTCTCGTCGTTCGGCACCCGGTTGGCCAGGGCCGCGGAGGACAATCCGATCCGGGGTCGCAGTTCGGACAGATCCGTCTTTCCGAACGTCTCCGCGAGGACGTGCGCGGTGCCGGAGGTGGGGAAGGTCTCGGCCGCCGCGACCCGCAGCAGCGAGGTCTTTCCTGCCCCGTTGGGTCCGAGAACCACCCAACGTTCGTCGAGTTCCACCTTCCAGGTCACGGGACCGACGAGGACGTTCCCGCCGCGTCGGACCACTACGTCGTCGAATTCGATGAGCAAATCGGGATCAGGTTGTGCCACGCGGACCATCTTCTCTTACGCCCGAGCCCGAAACGCGGCAGGATCGGTTCCCGTGTCGTCCTCCGCATCCGAAACTGCTGTCGTGTCCGGCTCGGTCGCGCTCCCCGACCGGGCTGCCTTCCCGCTCGGACCCATCCCGGTCGACGGCGGCACACGCTTCGCCGTCCACGCCCCGCACAGCGACCGCGTCCAGGTCTGCCTCGTCGACGACGACGGGAACGAACACCGCGTGGACCTGCCCGACCGCACCTACGGGGTCTGGCATGGGGTGGTCCCCGGCGTCGGCGCCGGGCAACGGTACGGCTACCGCGCCTACGGGCCGTGGCAACCGCAGTGGGGGCTGCGCACCAACCCGCACAAGATCCTGCTCGATCCGTGGGCCCGGCGGATCGACGGCGACGTCGGCGACCCGGACCGGTTGATCCCCCACCAGGGCGACCCGTTCGGTGCGATGTCGACCGTCGACTCGCTCGGTCACACGCCCCTGTCCGTGGTGACACCCGTCCTGACGCCCATGCACGGCAAGCCCCGCGTGCCGTGGGAGAACACCGTCGTCTACGAACTGCACGTCGGTTCGTACACGGCCCACCACCCGCTCGTGCCACCGGAGCTGCGTGGCACCTATCTCGGACTCGCCCACCGGTCGGTCATCGACCATCTGGTGGGGCTGGGGGTGACGACCGTCGAGTTGCTGCCCGTGCAGGCCTTCGTGACCGAGCCGTCGGTGCGTGCGCGGGGGATGCGCAACCACTGGGGTTATTCGACCGCCTCGTACTTCGCGCCGCATCCCGCCTACGCCGTCACGCCGGGCAACGAGATCGCCGAGTTCCGGACGATGGTCGACGCCTTCCACAGCGCCGGGCTCGAGGTGCTGCTCGACGTCGTCTACAACCACACGTGCGAAGCGTCGGTCGACGGTCCGAGCCTGTCCTGGCGCGGCCTCGACGCGCCCGGCTACTACCTGCTCGACGCGCACGGACGGGACGTCGACCTGACGGGGTGCGGCAACACCCTCGACGCGTCCTCACCGATCGTCGTGCGGATGGTGTGCGACAGCCTCCGGTACTGGGCGGACGTGATGGGTGTGGACGGCTTCCGCTTCGACCTCGCCAGTGCGCTGGCCCGTCCCCGCGGTGGGGCCTTCGATCCGCGGGCGGCACTGCTCACCGCGATCGTCACCGATCCCGTCCTCTGCGACGTCAAGCTCGTCGCCGAACCGTGGGACGCCACCGCACACGGTTACCAGCTCGGGAACTTCGGCGCGCAATGGGCCGAATGGAACGACCGCTACCGCGACACGGTCCGCCGCTACTGGGCGGGACGTTCCGGGATCCGCGAGATGGCGTCGCGGCTCACCGGTTCGGAGGACCTCTACGACAGGAACATCCGGCAGCCGTGGATGTCGGTCAACTTCGTCACCGCCCACGACGGTTTCACCCTCGCCGACGCAGTCTCGTACGAGCGCAAGCACAACGACGAGAACGGTGAGGAGGGCCGGGACGGGTCGAACAACAACGAGTCGGTGAACCACGGGGTCGAAGGGCCGACCGACGATCCGGAGATCCTCGCCGCTCGCGATCGGCACATCCGGGCGATGCTCGCGACACTGCTGTTGTCGACGGGCACACCGATGTTGCTCGCCGGCGACGAGTTCGGGCATACGCAGAACGGCAACAACAACGCCTACTGCGTCCCCGAGGACGTCCCGGTCCGCGACGCCTGGCCGCTGGACTGGGAGCACGCCGACCGTGCGCGAACGGATTACGTGCGCGAACTGCTCCGGCTGCGCAAGCGCGTCCCGGTGCTGCGGCAGCGACGCTTCTTCGAGGGGCGTGCCCGGTCCGTGGGGTATCCCGATCTGGTGTGGTTCGGCATCGAGGGGATCGAACTCGACGAGGACGCGTGGCACGACGACAGTCGCCGCACGCTGCAGGGCTGGGTCGACGGCTCGCAACTCGGCACCGTGACCCGCACCGGAGTCACCCTCGAGGACAGCAGCGGCCTGTTCGTCCTGCATGCGGGCGACGCCGCCACGGTGACCCTCGCCGGACCCGAGTGGTATCGCGGCGACATCGCGTGCGTCTTCGATTCGAGCGCCCCCGACGGCAGGCCTGCGAACACCTCCCCGATGCGGGTGGGGAGTTCGTACCCGGTCGACGGGCCGACGGTGCTGATCTTCCGGATCGCGGACGACGACCCCATCGAGCACGAATGATCGACGGCGCCGGTGGATTCCGCGTGCGGGTTCCCACTGCCGACGAGGCGGAGGCGATCGCGGGCGACCCGATCGGCGACGACGCTCCCGTCCGCGCGCTCCGGCTCCACACCCTGTACGTGCTGCCCGACCACCGCGGATGCGGTGCGGGACAGGCACTGGTCGAGGTCAGGCTCGTTCGTCGACCGTGCCGGGCACCGCGATCACGGTGATCGAACCCGGGGCCACCTCGGTGAAGCCCGCATCGCGGACCGCGACGGCCGTGCCGGCTTCCACGCGGGCGAGCAGCTCGTGCCAGGTGGCCTCGTCCGCATCGCGGACGGCACACGGGAATCCGTCGGAAGCCCATGCGCGTGCGGTGTCGACGTCCAGTGCCCCCGCGAACAGCATCGCGGCATGACCGACCTGCGCGGCCGCCTTGCCGACGGTCATCTCGAGGTCCTTCTGCACCCAGAGGACCGGAACGCCGTCCGCCGGTGGGGGCGGATCGTCGTGGGGCAGGTCGGTGCCACCGATCTGCAGGCGGGAGATGCGCGGGTCCAGTTCCCCCACAGGGCCGGGCACGAACACCCTGGCCTGGGCACCGGCGTGGTCGACGGTGACTCCGTCGACGTCCTGCGCGGCACGCCAGTGCGCTCCGCGGGCGCGGCGGGCGACCTTCCGTATCCGCGCGTCGTTCCATGCGAGGAAGGGTTCCTGCCACGGGCCGGGTTCGCCGTCCGGGCCGGGACCGACCCGCGGGTCGAAACACAGTGCCACGGTAGCCATCGCGACGGCTTCGAGCACCGCGCTGCGGGCGGGTGGATCGACCTTGGGGATGTGCAGCACGATCGGCATCGCCTGCACCTTCGCCGGATCCTCCGGATCGGGCCGGTGCCCGTAACCGCGGGTGAGTACGCCGTGGCGCTCGGCGAAACCCGGATCCGACGCCGGGTCGAAGACCGGCTCGGGGTCCGTGCCCGCAGATCCGGAGGCCGTCTCGGTGTGCACCGACTCGGGGTCCGGCTCAGACACTGCCGTCGATCGGGACGCGGCGCAGGGTTCCGTCGACGCGGTCGGCCGCCTCGATCTCCTCGCGGGTGACGCCGAGGACGAAGAGCACCGCATCGAGGTAGGGATACGACAGGGCGGTGTCGGCGACCTCGCGCAGGGCCGGCTTGGCGTTGAACGCCACGCCCAGGCCCGCGGCCGACAGCATATCGATGTCGTTGGCACCGTCGCCGACCGCGACGGTCTGCTCGACCGGCACGCCCGCCTCGTCGGCGAACTCACGGAGGGCGCGTGCCTTGGCGGCGCGGTCGACGATGTCGCCGACCACTCGCCCGGTGAGCTTGCCGTCGACGATCTCGAGCGTGTTGGCGCGGACGAAGTCGAGTTCGAGTTCGTGTGCGAGCGGGTCGATCACCTGACGGAAGCCGCCCGAGACGACGCCGCAACGGAAGCCGAGCCGACGCAACGTCCGGATCGTGGTGCGGGCACCGGGAGTGAGCTCGAGCTGCTCGGCGACCTCGTCGATGACGGTCGCCGGCAGACCCGCGAGGGTCGCGACGCGTTGTTCGAGGGACTGCGCGAAATCGATCTCACCGCGCATCGCAGCCTCGGTGACCTCGCGGACCTTGTCCTCGACACCGGCGTGCGCGGCGAGCATCTCGATGACCTCGCCCTGGATGAGCGTGGAATCGACGTCGAAGACGATCAGGCGCTTGGAACGACGGGCGAGACCGCCGCGCTCCACCGCGATGTCGACGTCGAGGCCCGCGGCGAGTTCGACGAGGGCGTGCCGCAGCGCGGCGTCGGCCTCGACGCTGGTGTCGGGCGCGGTGATCATCAGCTCGAGGCCGGTGAGCGGGTAGTCGGCGATGCCGCGGATCGAATCGATGTTCGCGCCCTGGGCCGCGAGGGTGCGGCCAACCGACTGCAGTGCCTTGGCACTGACCGGGCTGCCCAGCACCACGACGGCGTGGGTCGAGACGGTGCGGGCACCGCGCTCGGCACCGATCTGGACGTCGGCGTGCATACCGATGGTGGCCATCGCGGACTCGACCTCGTCCTGCAACGCTTCGACGTCGGTCGGGCAGACGAGGAGGACACCGAGGGTGAGCCGGCCGCGGATCACGACCTGTTCCACATCGAGGAGGTCGACGTCGTGCCGCGTCAGTGCTGCGAAGAGCACCGAGGTCACGCCGGGATGGTCAGGTCCGGTCACGGTCACCAGCACCGTGCTGTCAGACGCCACTACGTCTCCGATCGCTTGTCTGTCGAGGTACACACGGACGCACGCGCGTACCGGCTCGCTCGTCCATTGTTGCAGGTCGAACCGTCGCTCCCGTTCGCGGGTCCGGCCCCACCGAAAGGCCGAAGCCCCACCCGGTGGACGGGTGGGGCTTCGGTGGATCGTCGATCTGCGCTCAGGCGCGCGGATGGTCGCCGGGGGTACGGTCGGCACCCTCGAGGACGTTGACGTTGTGCTTGTCACTGCCCGGGCCGACATGCGCTTCGGCGCGCATCTTCTCGACCATGTGCGGGTAGTGCAGCTCGAAGGCAGGACGCTCCGAGCGGATCCGCGGCAGCTCGGTGAAGTTGTGCCGTGGCGGCGGGCAGCTGGTGGCCCATTCGAGCGAGTTGCCGTAGCCCCACGGGTCGTCGACCGTGACGACCTGGCCGTAGCGGTAGCTCTTGAAGACGTTCCACAGGAACGGCAGCGTCGAGGCACCGAGCACGAACGCACCGATGGTGGAAATCGTGTTCAGGGTGGTGAACCCGTCGGACGGCAGGTAGTCGGCGTAGCGACGCGGCATGCCCTCGTTACCGAGCCAGTGCTGCACCAGGAAGGTGGTGTGGAAACCGATGAAGGTCAGCCAGAAGTGCCAGCGGCCGAGCTGCTCGTCGAGCATGCGTCCGGTCATCTTCGGGAACCAGAAGTAGATGCCGGCGTAGGTCGCGAACACGATGGTGCCGAAGAGCACGTAGTGGAAGTGGGCGACCACGAAGTACGAGTCGTGCAGGTGGAAGTCCAGCGGCGGGCTCGCGAGGATGACACCGGTCAGGCCACCGAAGAGGAAGGTCACGATGAAGCCGACCGAGAACAGCATCGGCGATTCGAAGGTGATCTGGCCCTTCCACATCGTGCCGATCCAGTTGAAGAACTTCACGCCGGTCGGGACGGCGATCAGGAAGGTCATGAACGAGAAGTACGGCAGCAGCACGGCGCCGGTGGCGTACATGTGGTGCGCCCACACGGCGATGGACAGTGCCGCGATGGCCATCGTGGCGTAGACCAGACCCGTGTAACCGAAGATCGGCTTGCGCGAGAAGACCGGGAAGATCTCCGAGACGATGCCGAAGAACGGCAGCGCGATGACGTACACCTCGGGGTGGCCGAAGAACCAGAACAGGTGCTGCCACAGGAGCACACCGCCGGTGGCGGGATCGTAGATGTGGCCACCGAGGTGACGATCGACGAACAGGCCCATGAAGGCGGCGGTCAGCAGCGGGAACACGAGCAGGATCAGCAGGCTGGTGATCAGGATGTTCCAGGTGAAGATCGGCATCCGGAACATGGTCATGCCCGGTGCACGCATGCACACCACGGTGGTGATGAAGTTGACGCCACCGAGGATGGTGCCCAGACCCATCACGCCGAGGCCGAGGATCCAGAAGTCGGCACCGACACCCGGGGAGTGGATCTCACTGGTGAGCGGCGTGTACGCCGTCCAGCCGAAGTCCGCTGCACCGCCGGGGGTGACGAAGCCGAGCATGACGATCGTCGCGCCGAACAGGTACAGCCAGTAGCTGAATGCGTTCAGGCGCGGGAAGGCGACGTCGGGGGCGCCGATCTGCAGCGGCAGGATGTAGTTCGCGAAGGCGAACACGACCGGCGTCGCGTACATCAGCAGCATGATCGTGCCGTGCATGGTGAACAGCTGGTTGAACTGCTCGTTCGACAGGAACTGCAGGCCGGGGACCGCGAGCTCGGTGCGCATCAGCAGGGCCATCAGGCCGCCGATGAGGAAGAAGGCGAACGAGGTGACCATGTACATGATCCCCAACATCTTGGGATCTGTGGTCGTGATCATCTTGTAGATGAACGAACCCTTGGGTCCCTGCCGCGGCGGGTACGGCCTTGCTGCAGCTATCTCTGGGACTGGCTGGGGCGCTACGGCAGTCACTAATCCTCCTGAATGCGCGCTCGACCTCGGGCTGGAGGCGAACGGTCTCTGGCTTGCGCTCATCGAATCGTAGACCCTCCCCGAAACGGTCGCCCTCCGGGTCCTACTCACTGTCGTACTCGACTCGCGAGGCTACCTGGAGCGGAGCCGACAACCACAATCCGAGGGTGTGCTGCACCTCACACGCAGGGACGACACCAGGTGACCTCACCACGCGCGAACAGCCCGGGTTAGGGTGCACTTCCCCCGCAATCACAGAAGGACGACCCGTGCCTGTTCCCTCCTCCCGCCCCGCCCGGTTCGCGGCAGCACTGCTGACCGCCGCACTCCTCGTCGCCGGCTGCAGTTCGGCCGACACCTCCGACGACTCGTCCACCGACACCGCGTCCGACTCGGCCGCCGACTTCCCCCGGACCGTCGAACACTTCCGCGGTTCCACCACGATCGAGAGCGAGCCGACCCGCATCGTCGCGCTCGACACGAGCTACTCCGACGCCGTCCTCCTCCTCGAAGCGCCTCTCGTCGGCTACGTCGACTACCGCACCGACGAGTTCCCCGACTATCTCGGCGACTCGCGGCAGTACGCGACCGACGCCGTGTCCGTCGGCAGAACCGCGGACGTGAGCCTCGAACAGGTGGCCGCGCTCGAACCCGACCTCATCCTCTCGGCGGAGGTGCGCGACGGGGAGAACTACGAGGAACTGTCCGCCATCGCCCCGACCGTCTTCTCCCAGTCGACCGGACCGACGTGGAAGGACAACATCCGTCTCGTCGCGCAGGCCATCGGCAAGGAGGACCTCGCCGAGCAGAAGATCTCCGAGTACGAGGAACGCGCCGCGGCAATCGGCGCGGACATCAACGCGAAGGCGGGCAACCCCACGATCTCGGTCGTCCGCTTCGCCGGTGAGCCGACGGCGCGGCTGTACCGCACCACCTCGTTCAGCGGCATCGTGCTCGAGGACGCCGGTCTCGCCCGCCCCGCGAGCCAGGGCCCCGATCCGTCGGATCCGTCGAGCATCATGAACGCCATCAGCCCCGAACTGATCACCGAGGCCGAGGCGGACGTCATCTTCGTCACCACCTACGACCTCGGCGACGGCAAGGCACAGGCGGCGGCCGAACCCTTCGTCACCAATCCGCTGTGGGAGAACCTGCAGGGACGGAAGGTCGAGGTCGACGACAGCGTGTGGATGATGCCGGTGAGTATCCAGGGTGCGCACCGCATCCTCGACGATCTCGCGGACACCTTCGGCGTCGATCGTCACACGACCGGATAGCCTGAGCCGTCCGATCCGAGCAGCGTCCTACAGGAGTTGGTCCGACGTGTTTTCCGTGCACCGGTCACGAGCAGTGCTCGTCGCAGCCGTCGCTGCGGTGACGACAGCCCTGGCCGGATGCTCCACACCTCCCGACGACGACGCGTCCGAGATCGTGCGCACCACGACCCGCATCGCCGGTGCGTCGGTCGTGGGCATCGACCGGGACACGTCGACCGCGTGCGCACTCCCCTCCCCGCTCGATCCGGGACAGCCCACCACCGGCACCCGACCGGTCCTGCACACCGCAGGCCGGTCGGATGTGCCCGCCGACCCGCAGCGGATCGTCGTCCTCGACCCCGCGGCGCTCGACGCGGTGTGCGCCCTGGGCCTGTGGGAGCGCGTCGTGGGAGCGAGCGCCGAGGTCACCGGCCGGCCGGAATACCTCGGCTACGGGATCGGCGAACTCCCGCCCGTGGGTGCCGCGGGCAACCCGGACGTCGCGGCGATCGAACGCGCACAGCCGGATGTGATCCTCGGCTCCTCCACCGCCCCGGACGTGTACGCCTCCCTCAGTGGCATCGCACCCACCGTGCTGGTCGGGTCCGATCCGGTCTTCTGGAGGGAACAGTTCGTGCGGGTCGGTGAGGCGCTCGGGCGCACGGAGGCCGCGCGGCGCGTGCTCGACGACTACGCGACGGCCGCGCGCGATCTGGGCCGCGAGCTCGTGTCGTCCCAGACGCAGGCGTCGATCGTCCGGTTCACGCCCGACGGTCCCACTGTCGAGGGCACCGCGTCGTTCGCGGGGCAGGTGCTCGGCGACGTCGGGGCTGCCCGGCCACCGGCCCAGCGGTTCGCGGTGGTCGACGGACAACCGTGGCAGGCCGTCGACACGGAGGACCCGGCCGCCGCCGACGGCGATGTGATCTTCGTCCGCTTCGCCGGTGAGGACGGGCTCGGGGCCGGCAAGGACTACATGCAGACCGACGAGTGGCTCGACCTCGGTGCCGTGCGCGACAACCGTCTGTTCTCCGTGGCCGACGACGTGTGGTCGACCCCCGGACCGGTCGCCGCCCGGGCGATCCTCACCGACCTGACGTACACCCTCAACGGATATTCGAACTGATCGCCGACTCGACCGGCGGCAGCACGATTGCCGGTATAGAAACGAGGGCGTGCCGATACCCGATTTCGTCCTCCAGCTCCGCTCACACGTAGGAACCGCTCCCCTGTGGCTGCCGGGGGTGAGCGCGATCGTCACGGACGACCGTGATCGCGTCCTGCTCACCCGCCGCGCCGACAACGGCATGTGGGCCGTGGTGTCCGGCATCCTCGAACCCGGTGAGGAACCGGCGGTCGCCGCGGTCCGGGAAGTGCTCGAGGAGACGGGGGTCGCCGCCGAGATCGTGCGGCTGACGAGCGTCGATGTCACGGCACCGATCACCTATCCCAACGGCGACGTCGCGCAGTACCTCGACGTGTGCTTCCTGCTCCGCGCGACCGGCGGGGACGCACGCGTCGCCGACGACGAGAACCTCGAGGTGGCCTGGTTCGCGCCGGACGACCTTCCCGAACCGCTCACCGAGACGTCGCGTCTGCGGCTCGGGAAGGCTCTCGCCGGCCGTGCGGAGGCGTGGTTCCGTCAGTAGGCGGTGTTGATCGGACCCGGGCTCCACAGACCGCTGCGTGTGACCGTGGCGGTGTCGGGTTCCACGGTCTCCGTCGACGGATCGATCGGCGTGTACTGCTCGATCGCTCCCCAGTCGCGGTCCCAGTCGTGATGGAGATACGACGGGATCGTGCGGGCCCGCAGCAACTGGTCGGTCCAGCCGAGAGGACCGCCACCGTTGTGGTCCTGCCACAGATCCGTGGAGATGGCACCGATCCGGTCCGGCAGGATCCGGTACTCGGGGATCTCGGCGATGCCGTTGCGGTGCAACATCTGCCGCTGGCACGGGAAGTTGAGCCCGACCGCCCAGTCCAGCAGGACCGGAGTGTCGCTCCCGACGACCTGCTGCAGGGTCTGCGTCTGCGGCACGCGTGGCGGAGTGAACGCCAGCCACTGTTCGGGCGCGAGATCGTTGTCGGAGGCGACGATCCGTACCGCGTCGACCTCGCCCGGCAGCGTGTCCATCGGGACACGCAGATTCCTCCACGAGGGCGCCGGACCGATGTCGATCGGCAACGCCCGTCCCAGCGCGGTGACGCTGCCGTCGGCCGCGGTGGTCCCGTATTCGAGTTCGAGTCGCTGACCGTAGGTTTCGGTTCCGTCGGCGTCGACGGAGAAGATCCGGCCGGCCGCGGCGATGGTGACGAGATCCCCGCGCGAACCGGCTGCGTCGGGTTCGGGCAGCCGGAACCAGGCGCTCGTGACGTCACCGAGGGACGATCCGTGGCTGCCCAGCACCGGGGTGGTCGCCGGATCGAGCCCGAACGGCAAAGCGACGGTGCTGCCGTTGATTCCGACTCTGCCGGTACCACCGCCGGTGCCTCCGGTACCGCCGGTCGAGGTCTGGTCGTCGTTCGTGTCGACCGTGTTGGCGGTACCGGCCGAGGCCGAGTCGTCGTCCGGGGTCAGATCGAGGGCGACACCACCCGGCGTGAACCCGTCCCCTCCTCCGGCATCGAGAGCGGTGGCCGTGTCGGCGCCGATCGGAGTGAGCACCGAGGCGTTCGGGTCCGTCTCGAGCAACACGTCGTTCGCGAGCGCACACGAGTTGCCGGTGAGCGTGTCGAAGTTGGACCGTGCCACCGAATAACCCGGGTACTGCGAGATCGCGCCCTTGGCCAGTGACAGCACCTCGAACAGCACCATCGCGGCGGCGGCGACGGTCAACGGCGGCACCGCCCACAACCGGGACGGGACGTCGGTGCGGGTGGAGGCGACGGGGTGGATGTGCCACCACGCGGCGAGCAGCAAGGCGACGACCGTCACCGCGAAGAACACGGTGGAGAAGCCGAACCCGGCGACCGACGGCGGCTTGTCCCACCACGGGACCCCGTAGCTCGAGACGTACCACCAGCCGTTGGGGCCGATGAACGACATGGTCACCACGAACGACACCGCCGCGGCGAACAGGGCGCGGTTGCGTCGCGAACGCAGCACCGCGGGGCCGGTGGCCACGGCGGCGAGCATCGCCACTGCGGCCGCCAGACCTGCGTAGATCCCGAAGTGGTGGGTCCACTTGGTGGGCGCGAACATCATCAGCACCAGCGCGCCGAGGGTGATGCCGACGATGCGGCGGGACGGACCCTGCGCGGTGCCGGGGATGTGCCCACCGCGGCGCAGCATCGCCACGATCGCCACTGCCAGGCACAACGCCAGGGTGAAGACCGCGAACCTGCGGGCCAGCGAGCCGTCCACGGTGATCTGCAACAGGTACTGGTAGCGCAGATACTCCTGGAACCACGGCACGTTCGGGCCGACACCGTGCACGTGCTGCATCTCCAGCACCGCCGCGAGAGTCTGGTCGGCGAAGACCGGCACCAGGATCACCAGTCCGGCCGCGAGCATCGGCGCGAGAACCGGCAGCCATCCCAGGGTCTGTGCCCGTCGATGGAGGATGCGGGCGATGGGGCGGGCACCGGCGATCAGCGCGGCGAAACAGATGATGCCCGACGGTCCCGCGGTCACGGTGAGCGCGGCGACGAGGATCGCGGCCGCCGCGGGCAGCAGACGCCGGGTGGCGATCGCGCGTTCGACCGAGCACCAGGTGAGCACGATGCCCGTCGCGACGATCGGTTCCGGGCGCAGTCCGTTGTTGAGCGGCAGCCAGAACGCCAGGAACACCAGCGCCCCGGTCCACAGCGGAAGCCGGTTGCGGCGCAGCGCGACGCCGAGACGCGGAGCGACCTCGCGGCTGAGCACCCACCAGCACAGGATTCCGGCGGTCAGCGCCGGTAGCCGCATCCAGATGCTCGCCGTCGAGACCTGGGTCATCAGGGCGAGGACGTCGTAGAAGGGGGTACCGAAGGGCGCTTCGGGCACACCGAACCACCGGAAGTAGTTCGCCATGTACCCGGCCTCACCCGCGGCGCGGGCCATCCCGAGCTGATAGCCGTCGTCGGCGGTGTTCGCCCCGATGACATGCCAGAGGAGCAGCGTTCCGGCGACCAGCGCGTCGATGCGGGTGAACGACCACCAGGACGCCGGCAACAGGCGACGGTGAAGACGACCGTCGGCGCGATCGAGCCGGGCCAGCGTCCACAACGCCAGTGCCGTGGCCACCACCGCGACGATCATCGCGACGATCTTCAGCACTGTCGGAGACGTCGTGAAACGGGTGTCGACGGTCGCGGTGACCGAGACACCGTCGAGTGCGGGTCCGGGCAGGTCGGTGAAGATGCCGACCAGTTGGGGCCGCAGGTCGCGGTCGAAGGTCCGCTCCCCCGCCGCCCCGGCAGAGCCGGTGATCGTGGCGACGGTGCGTTCCGAGTTCGAGGACAGGGTGATCGAGCAGTCCCCGGCCAGGTCGTCCACCGGTGCCGAGGAGAGCAGCGTGTTGCGGGAGATCACCTCGAACATCGCCGGCCCGTCGTCACCGGCCGGCCGGACACGGGCGATCAGTCCGTAGCGCTCACGGTCGGGAGCTCCCGAGGGGAGTGTGGAGAAGACGGTGCCGCCGTCCGGCAGCGCATCGCGCACGGACCGGCACTCGATCGTGGCGTCGAGATCGACCGGCGCATAGGACACCAGCGGGGCCGAGATGCCGGCGTTGCTCCCGCCCTGCGGCCAGTCGATGGTCGAAGTGGTCTGTGTCACGGGCAGGAACGGCATCGCGATCGATGCGGCGATCCCCACGACGGCGGCGAGCACCGCCCACAGACGGGTCCGCTGGTCGACTGCTCGCCCGCCCGAAGGCGCGCGTTCGGTTGTCACCGGCCGAGGCGAGCCCGACGCTTCTCTTGTCTCGGTCACGAGGAGCGATGCTATCGGTGACGGGCCGGGCCGCGAAAAGCACACGATCCCGCACCCGGGCGCTGCTGCGCCGGTGTGCGGGATCGATGCGTTCGGGCCGGTGACGGAGAATGTCTACGTCAGAAGTCCCAGTCCTCGTCCTCCGTGACGACGGCCTTGCCGATCACGTAGGAGCTACCGGAGCCGGAGAAGAAGTCGTGGTTCTCGTCGGCGTTCGGCGACAGCGCCGACAGGATGGCCGGGTTGACGTCCGTCTCGTCCTTCGGGAACAGCGCCTCGTAACCGAGGTTCATCAGCGCCTTGTTCGCGTTGTAGCGCAGGAACTTCTTGACGTCCTCGGTGAGCCCGACCTGGTCGTAGAGGTCGGCCGTGTAGTGGGTCTCGTTGTCGTACAGCTCGAAGAGCAGTTCGAAGACCCAGTCCTTGAGCTCGTCGCGCTCGGCCTGCGTGATCGTCTCGAGTCCGCGCTGGTACTTGTAGCCGATGTAGTAGCCGTGGACGGCCTCGTCGCGGATGATCAGGCGGATCATGTCGGCGGTGTTGGTGAGCTTGGCCCGCGACGACCAGTACATCGGCAGGTAGAAGCCCGAGTAGAACAGGAACGACTCGAGCAGTGTCGAGGCGGCCTTGCGCTTGAGCGGGTCGTCGCCCTTGTAGTAGTCGAGGATGATCTGCGCCTTGCGCTGCAGGTGCTCGTTCTCCTCCGACCACCGGAAGGCGTCGTCGATCTGGCGGCTCGAGCACAGTGTCGAGAAGATCTGCGAGTAGCTCTTCGCGTGCACCGACTCCATGAACGCGATGTTCGTCAGCACCGCTTCCTCGTGCGGGGTGACCGCATCGGGAATGAGTGAGACCGCACCGACCGTGCCCTGGATGGTGTCGAGCAGCGTCAGGCCCGTGAAGACCCGCATCGTCAGTTCCTGCTCGTATTCGGTGAGCGTTCCCCACGACTGGATGTCGTTGGAGACGGGCACCTTCTCCGGGAGCCAGAAGTTGCCGGTGAGGCGATCCCAGACCTCGGCGTCCTTGTCGTCGGGGACGCGGTTCCAGTTGATCGCGGAGACGCGATCGATGAGCTTTACGCGTGTGCCGTCGGCTGGCGAATGCGCACGGGGTGCGGAAGTAGTCATTTACCTTTCCCTGTTGGCTCAACTTGCTCACTGTGGCGTAGCCAATCGACCGCGCCATCCGAACGAAAGCCGGGATTCATGCAGCATCCGGCTCGACGTAGTAGTACTACGGATAGTAGCCCCACAGGTAAGTATTCCGCGAATTTTGCAGCGAAAGTCGTTGCCAGTAATGCCATTCGAGTTCGTCAACGGTTTTTGGGGTTGAGACAGGAGTAGGTGGAGGATGGGAGCACCCCATCCTCCACCTACGGGTTACAGTCAGACGCGCTGGGTGACCGTCCCTTGTGGGTCGTCGCCGCCCTTACGCTTGGTCACGAACCGGCCGGTCGAAGCCGACCTCGTAACCGAACGCTGGTTCGATGTGCCACTTCCGACCGCTTCGTTGATGGTTTTCGAAGGCCATCTCGCGGCGGAAGCCTTACTGACAAATCGACCACTTATTGCGCTTCGGTTGACTCGTCGAGTCATACCGACCACCTCCTGAGGTGGTTACGCCTCGACTGAGCCCCGGGACTCTTCCCAGGTTCAACTCGTGTACGCTCAACTTCTGGATAGGCAGTCTCGCGCGCCGAGGCTATGAGGGGTTCGACTGTTGGAGCAGTCGAACCCCTCACTTCTTTCTCACCGCCGATCTGGCGGCAAAATCCTTCGCCTCACAGCATGCAGGAGACGCAGTTCTCCACCTCGGTGCCCTCGAGCGCCATCTGCCGCAGGCGGATGTAGTACAGGGTCTTGATTCCCTTGCGCCACGCGTAGATCTGCGCCTTGTTCACGTCGCGGGTGGTGACGGTGTCCTTGAAGAACAGCGTCAGCGACAGACCCTGGTCGACGTGCTGCGTCGCAGCAGCGTAGGTGTCGATGATCTTCTCGTAGCCGATCTCGTACGCGTCCTGGAAGTACTCGAGATTCTCGTTCGTCATGTAGGGCGCCGGGTAGTAGACACGCCCGATCTTGCCCTCCTTGCGGATCTCGATCTTCGACGCGACCGGGTGGATCGAGCTCGTCGAGTGGTTGATGTACGAGATCGAACCGGTGGGCGGAACCGCCTGCAGGTTCTGGTTGTAGATGCCGTGCTTCTGCACGGACTCCTTCAGCTCGCGCCAGTCCTGCTGCGTGGGGATCGCGATGTTCGACTCGGCGAACAGCTGACGGACCCGCTCGGTCGCCGGCTCCCACACCTGATCGGTGTACTTGTCGAAGAACTCACCCGAGGCGTACTTCGACTCCGGGAAGCCCTTGAAGTACGAGCCGCGCTCGATCGCGATCTTGTTCGACGCACGGAGGGCGTGGAACAGCACCGTGTAGAAGTAGATGTTCGTGAAGTCGACGCCTTCTTCGGACCCGTAGAAGATGTGCTCGCGGGCGAGGAAGCCGTGCAGGTTCATCTGACCGAGGCCGATGGCGTGGGATTCGTTGTTGCCCCGCTCGATCGACGGCACCGACGAGATCGTCGTCTGGTCGGAGACGGCCGTCAGGCCGCGGATGGCGACCTCGATGGTCTGCGCGAAGTCGGGCGAATCCATCGTCTTCGCGATGTTCAGCGAACCGAGGTTGCACGAGATGTCCTTGCCCACATGGCTGTAGGACAGGTCGTCATTGAACTCCGAGGGGGTCGAGACCTGCAGGATCTCCGAGCACAGGTTCGAGTGCGTGATCTTGCCGGCGATCGGGTTGGCCCGGTTCACCGTGTCCTCGAACATGACATACGGGTAGCCCGACTCGAACTGCAGCTCGGCGACGGTCTGGAAGAACTCGCGCGCCTTGATCTTCGACTTGCGGATGCGCTTGTCGTCGACCATCTCGTAGTACTTCTCGGTGACGTCGATGTCGGCGAAGGGCTTGCCGTAGACGCGCTCGACGTCGTACGGCGAGAACAGGTACATGTCCTCGTTCTTCTTCGCCAGCTCGAACGTGATGTCGGGGATGACGACACCCAGCGAGAGGGTCTTGATGCGGATCTTCTCGTCGGCGTTCTCACGCTTGGTGTCGAGGAAGCGGTAGATGTCGGGGTGGTGCGCGTGCAGGTAGACCGCACCGGCACCCTGACGGGCACCGAGCTGGTTGGCGTAGGAGAAGGAGTCCTCGAGCAGCTTCATGATCGGGATGACGCCGGAGGACTGGTTCTCGATCTTCTTGATCGGGGCGCCGTGCTCACGAATATTGCTGAGCAGCAAGGCGACACCGCCACCGCGCTTGGACAGCTGCAGTGCGGAGTTGATGGAGCGGCCGATCGACTCCATGTTGTCCTCGATGCGGAGCAGGAAGCACGAGACGGGCTCTCCGCGCTGCTTCTTGCCCGAGTTGAGGAAGGTGGGGGTGGCCGGCTGGAAACGACCGGAGATGATCTCGTCGACGAGGTGCCGGGCGAGGATCTCGTCGCCGTCGGCGAGCGTCAGCGCGACCATGCACACGCGGTCCTCGAAGCGCTCGAGGTAGCGCTTGCCGTCGAACGTCTTGAGCGTGTACGAGGTGTAGTACTTGAACGCACCGAGGAAGGTCGGGAACCGGAACTTCTTCGAATATGCGTGCTCGAACAGCGATTTGACGAACGCACGCGAGTACTTCTCGAGCACCTCGGGCTCGTAGTAGTTCTCCTCGACGAGATAGTCGAGCTTCTCGTCGAGGTTGTGGAAGAAGACCGTGTTCTGGTTGACGTGCTGCAGGAAGTACTGGCGGGCGGCGGCCACATCCTTGTCGAACTGGATCTCGCCGTTGGGGCCGTACAGATTCAACATCGCGTTGAGCGCGTGGTAGTCGAGATCCTTGATCGAATCGTCGAGGTGTGCGCTCGTGGCGGGAGCGGGATCGGTAATGGTCACAGTGCTGTCCCCACTTGTCGGAGTTAGGAAACGGCCGCGCAGTCACGTCCGCGACGCGCGTCGAATACGGATACGGATGTGGCTCAGGCGTTCTGGAGAACGGACTCCCAGAATCGGGCGAGACCGTCGCGGACACGCTCGACGTCGTCGGTCGTGCCCATCAACTCGAACCGGTACAGATACGGCACCTTGCACTTGCGCGAGACGATGTCTCCCGCGAAACAGTACGAGTCGCCGAAGTTGGTGTTACCCGCCGCGATGACACCGCGGATCAGGCCCCGATTGTGCTCGTTGTTGAGGAATCGGATGACCTGTTTGGGAACGTAGCGGGTATCACGGCCCGTGGCGGTCGTCCCGCCACCGTAGGTCGGCACGATCAGCACGTACGGATCGTGGACCTCGAAATTCCCCTCACGATCGTGCAGCGGGATACGGCTGGCCGGAATCCCGAGTTTCTGCACGAATCGGTGGGTGTTCTCGGATGTACTCGAGAAGTACACCAGCGATGTTCCCGGGATCGACCCCAGCGAAGCCATCGGTAGTCACCACTCTTCATTCGATTGCGAAGACCGGCCCGAGGCGGACACGGAAGAACACGTCCGCCCGGAGACGACGACGATCGGGCCGCCGCGAACGCGGCCCGGGCTCAGGCAGCGACGGTGAGCGCCTTGATTCGGTCGGGGCGGAAGCCCGACCAGTGGTCGTCGCCGGCGACGACGACGGGCGCCTGGAGGTATCCCAGCGCCATGACGTAGTCGCGGGCCTCGGGGTTCTCACTGATGTCGACGACGTCGTACTCGATGCCGGCCTTGTCGAGGGCGCGGTAGGTGGCGGTGCACTGGACGCAGGCAGGCTTGGTGTAGACGGTGATGTTCATGAATGCCCCTTTTCCGACGGCCGTGGGCGGCCTGACGACTGACTGCTGTGCGTTACCCGGAAGCCCACTCATCCGTCCGATCCCGCTTCCCCGAGAGATCGTCGGCACTTGTGGCCCTCCAGCGGTCTAGACACTACACCTTGTGTCCGTCGGATACACAGAACCCAGGATGTTGTGACTTACAAAGGTGATATTCCCAGGTCGCGACCCTCCCTCCACGGCGTTTCGGGCGTGTCTCGGCGTGTCGCCGCAGCGCGTCCGAGAGAGACCTCGAGCACAGTGTGGCGGGCACCACCGACAACTTCGCGAGGTCACCGCGAGAACACCCTCCGGAGGGCCTGCGCGGGGAGCTCCGGGCGGGAAGAATGACTCCTCGTGCACCCGGTTCGCGCGATGCTTGCCGCACTGCTGGCACTGTCCCTGTGCGCCGCCTGTGACTCGCGCCGTGAGTGCGAACCGATCTCCGCCCCGCTCGACGAGACGAGCACCGCGTGTCCCCGCTTCGGCATCAGCACCCCCGGCGGCCCGGTGGCCGTCGACGAGTACCGCGCGGTCACCGGGGCGGTCGGCACCGCCCCCGGCGCGGTGCTGTGGTTCGTCGACTTCCTCTCCCCGCCACCCCTCGGGGCCCTCGACATCGTGCGCGCCTCGGGCGCCGACCCGATCGTCACGTGGGAGCCCTGGTTGCAGCGCGACGACGGGACGTACGACCGGACGTCGATCTCGATGACCGACATCGCCGCGGGGATCCACGACGACCATCTCTACCGATGGGCGGACGAGCTCGCCGCCTGGGACGGGACCGTGTTCCTGCGCTTCGCGCACGAGCCGAACGGGGACTGGTACCCCTGGGGTCCCGCCGGCGGTACCTCAGCGGAGACCTACGTCGCGGCGTGGCGGCATGTGCACGACCTGTTCGCCTCCAAGGGAGCCGTCAACGTGCGCTGGATCTGGACGGTCAACGTCCCGCACGAGGGCAGCAGCCCCATCGCCCCCCTGTATCCGGGCGACGGTTACGTCGATGTCATCGGGGTCGACGGCTACAACTGGGGCACCACCCGGCAGTGGAGTCGCTGGCAGTCCCCCGAGGATCTGTTCGGACCGACCTTCGACGAGCTCGGTCGGCTCGCCCCGGAGCGTCCAGTCGCAGTCACCGAGGTCGCGAGCGCGGAGGCCGGTGGGTCGAAGCCGGACTGGATCCGGGATCTGGTGGCTTACTTGGACAGTCACCCCGCGGTGACGACGTTCGTGTGGTTCCATCACAACAAGGAAACCGACTGGCGCCTGACCAGCACGGCCGAGTGCGCGGCGGCCCTGGACGACGCTCTGCACAGGAGACACACCGCACGATGACATCCGAGGCGCCGCTGCTCCCCGACCATCTCGAGGGCGAGCGCATGCGCGACGTCGAGCGGCTCGAGCTGCTCGACACCCCTCACGAGGAGCGCTTCGACAAAATCACCCGCATGGCGTGCCGCGTGTTCGGCGTCCCCATGGCGTCGGTGTCGCTGATGGACCACGACCGGCAGTGGTTCAAGTCGATCCTCGGACTGCAACTCTCCGAAGTTCCTCGCGAGAGGACGGTGTGCCGCACCACCATCGCGCGGGCGTACGAGCGGCCGGACGACCCCGCACTCGTCCTTCCCGATGCCGCAACCGATCCCGCCTTCATGGACATCCCCGGTATCGGTGGTGAGGGTGGGATCCGGTTCTACGCCGGTTATCCCCTGTTCGGCCCCACCGGTCACCCCGTGGGCACCTTCTGCATCTATGACACCGAGGAGAGGAGCCTCGATCCGGATCAGCTCGACACATTCGCGGAGCTGGCCGAGTGGGCTCAACGCGAACTCGATCGTTCCGACGAACTCGAGCGGGCCGCCGAGATCCAGCGGCAACTCCTGCCCCGGCCGCTCCCGGATCTTCCCGGTTACGGGATCGCCACGGTGTGCCTGCCCGCCTACATGGTGGGCGGCGATTTCTTCGACCACTACCGACTCCGCGACGGGGTCGTGATCACCGTCGCCGACGTCATGGGCAAAGGACTCGGTGCTGCGATACTGTCGTCGGCCGTACGTTCCTCGCTGCGCGGGGTCGGAAGAGTCTTCGACCGGTTCGGGCGGCCGGAAGGTGTCCTCGAGACCGGATTGGCGCTGTCGGTCGCCGCGGAACACCTCGCGGAGGACTTCGAGCACACCGGGACGTTCGTCACCGCCTTCGTCGCCGCGATCGACTTCTCGACGGGGCACATCGAGTTCGCCGATGCCGGCCACGGTCTGGCCGCGATCCGGCGTGCCGACGGCGAGGTCGAACCGCTCCACGGCGGCGGCCCTCCGCTCGGGATACTCCCCGAGACCACGTGGATATCGGCAACCGCGCAGCTGAATCCGGGCGACACTCTCGTGGTCTGCTCGGACGGTCTCCTCGACCTGCTCGACGAGCAGAGCGACCCTGCGGCACTGTGCCGATTCGTTGCGGCTCATACCACCCCGGAGGCACTGGTGGACGCTGCGCAAGCCTTGACGGAGAGCGAACCACCGCTCGACGACGTCACGGTCGTCGCGATACGACGGAACGAGGTGTTGTGAACGCCGTCACGAAAGAGGGCTACCCGTCCCCGTTCCTGCGTGTCCTCATCGTCCTCACGGTCGTCGTCGGTCTGAACTACATCGTCTGGCGCTGGTTGTTCTCGGTGAATTGGGACGCCTGGTGGATCGCGGTGCCACTGGTGCTTGCCGAGACATACAGCCTGATCGACTCCTTGCTCTTCGCCTTGACGATGTGGCGGCTGAGGAGACGCCCCGAGCCGCCGGCGGCACCCGAAGGGATGACGGTCGACGTCTTCATTACCACCTACAACGAACCCGTCGACCTGGTGCTGCGCACCGCCGCAGCAGCAAAGCGGATCCGCTATCCGCACCGGACGTGGATCCTCGACGACGGAGCCCGGCCCGAACTCGCCGCGGCCGCAGCCGAACTCGGTGTCGACTACATGACACGCTCGGCGAGCTGGACGAACAAGCCCCGTCATGCCAAGGCCGGCAATCTCATCAACGCCCTGCTGCACTCCGACGGCGAGTTCCTGTTGATCCTCGACGCCGACCAGGTGCCCGAACCCGAGATCCTCGACCGCACACTCGGATACTTCACCGACGAGAGCATGGCGCTGGTCCAGACCCCGCAGTACTTCACCAATGTCCCCGACTCCGATCCACTCGGCAGTCAGGCCCCGTTGTTCTACGGCCCGATCCAGCAGGGCAAGGACGGCTGGAACGCGGCCTTCTTCTGCGGGTCCAACGCGATCCTCCGACGTGAAGCACTCATGCAGCTCGGCATCGCCGGCTACGTCCAGGCCGTCGAGGACGGTGTGGAACGCACCCTGCGTACCGCCGGAAAGGTGGTCGATCGCGCGCGCCGGAAAGTGCCCGCCGATCAGCCCGATGTGGCCGCGGCACTCGACTCGGTGCGCCGTGCCGTGCGCACGGCACGCAGCGAACTCCGGACCGGTGTGGCACTCGCCGACGTCACCTTCCGCTTCCAGCAGACGGTCGACGCCGCTGCACGCAGCATCGTCGACGCCGACTTCGGTGGTATCCGCGCCGATCTCGAGGAGATCGCCGCGCTCGACGCACACGGTACCGACGCGCTCACCATCGACGACACCGTGCTCGAACGCCTGGCCGATCGCGAATGGTCGCCGCTCGGTGCGCTCGAATCGATCCGCGCGATGATCCGCGCGGTCGACGTCGACCGCGCGGAGGAGGCCGAACCGATGCTCGCGTTGGCGACCATCTCCGTGACCGAGGACATGGCCACCTCGATGCGCCTGCACGGCGCCGGCTGGAAGTCCGTCTACCACCACGAGATCCTGGCCTACGGGCTGGCCCCGGAGGATCCGAAGACGATGGTCACCCAACGACTTCGCTGGGCGCAGGGCACGATCCAGGTGATGCTCCGGGAGAACCCGCTCGTCCAGAAGGGCATGACCGTCGCGCAGCGCCTGATGTACTGGTCGACGATGTGGAGTTATCTCTCCGGATTCGCAGCCCTCGCCTATTTCGCGGCGCCGGTGATCTATCTCGTCTTCGGAGTCCTGCCGGTCGAGGCGTTCAGCCTCGACTTCTTCGCGCGACTCGTCCCGTTCCTCATCCTGAGTCAGTTGTTGTTCTTCATCGTGGGCCGCGGGACGCCGACCTGGCGTGGCCAGCAGTACAGCCTCGCCTTGTTCCCGGTGTGGATCAGGGCGTGTTGGACCGCCTTCCTCAACGTGTATTTCGACAAGCCGCTGGACTTCGCGGTCACTCCGAAGACGCGCCAAGGGGGCGAGGGTGTCCCGTGGTATCTGTTCCGGCAGCAGCTGCTCGTCATGGCGCTGTTGGTGGTCGCAGCGATCATCGGCACCGTGCGGTTGTTCCTCGGCGATATCTCGGTGCTGGGAGTCACCGCGAACCTCGTCTGGGTCGTGTTCGACCTGTTCATTCTCTCGGTGGTGATCCAAGCGGCTCGCTACCGTGGACCCGAAAGCAAAGGAGATCGATGAGCCACTACGAAACCCGCCAGGTGGGAACGAGCACCGTCGTGCAGCCCACGGGCCGCCTGAACATGGTTGCGGCACCGCGCCTTCGCGAGCAGCTACATGGTCTCGTCGAGAACGGATCCAGCCGGCTCGTGGTGGATCTCAGCCGGACCGACTTCATCGACTCCTCCGGTCTCGGCGCACTCGTCTCCGGGTTGAAGGCCGCCCGTCAGGCGGGCGGCGACCTGCGGATCGCCGCACCGACCGCCCAGGTACAGAGCGTCCTCGCGCTCACCCGGCTCGACCGGGTGCTGACGACACACGATTCCGCGGACACGGCGTTCGATGGCGACTGACCGGCCACCGGAAATGCAACCGGACCAGGGCCCCTCGATGCGGTGGGAGCTGTCGGCCACGACGAGTGAAGGCACCCTCGACAGGATCATGAACCTGGTCGCCGAGATGTTCGCCGCCGAGGAGCTCGACGAGTCCGACCGCATGCAGTTCGAGATCGCGGTCGCCGAGATCGGCGCGAACATCATCGAGCATGCCGGCCGGGGAGACGCGGTCTCGGTGACGCTGACCCTGGAACTCCATCCGGAGCGCCTGGAGGCCGTGTTCGTCGACGACGGCGCCCCGGCCCGGGTGGATCTGCGTTCGGTCGAACTTCCGGATGTCCTCGCCGAGCGCGGTCGAGGACTTGCCATCGCCCTCGCCGCGCTCGACGAACTTCGGTACCGGCGGCAGGCCGGCACCAATCGCTGGCTGTTGGTCTGTTACCGGTCCGACGCGTCAGGGCAGGCCGGGCAGTAGGTCGTCGAGGCGGGCCGGCAGGTTCCGGACCCGCACTCCGGTCGCGTGCCACAGGGCGTTGACGACCGCCGCGGCGCTGCCGACGATCCCGATCTCACCGATCCCCCGCGACCCCATGGGGGTCGCATGCAGATCTTCGTCGTCGAGCCACTCCGCTTCGATTCCGCGGATGTCGGCGTGCGTCGGGACGTGGTACTCGGACAGGTCGTGGTTGACGACGTGCCCGAAACGGGCGTCACGGATGCTCTCTTCGAACAGCGCCATCGAGATCCCGAACGACATCCCGCCGATGAACTGCGACCGCGCCGTCCGCGGGTTGATGACCCGTCCCACGGAGAACAGCCCGAACATCCGGGGCACCCGGATCTCGCCGGTGTCGGCGTCGACGTGCACCTCGGCGAAGTGCACACCGAAGGACTGCGCGGTGTAGTGCTCGAGTTCGCGGTTCTCGGCTGCCGATGCGGACAGTTCGGCACCCACCGGCGGATCGTCGCCGAAGCGTTTGCCGAATTGCTCTGCGGCCGTGACGATCGCGGTTCCCCAGGACGAGGTGCCCGACGACCCGCCGGCCACCGTGCCGTTGGGCAGTGCGCTGTCGCCGATCTCGAGGTCCACGTCCTCCGGTCGGCATCCGAGTGCGTCGGCGGCGATGAGGGTCAGGGTCGTCCACGCACCCGTACCGAGGTCGGTCGCTCCGATGCGGACGGAGTAGCGCCCCTCCCCGAGGTGCCGGATCTGGGCTTCCGAGCCGGGATTGACCATGTGGGGATAGGTCGCGACCGCCATGCCGGTACCGATCAGGGTGTTACCCTGCCGCCGGGTGCCGGGTTCGCGGTCGGACGGATCCCATCCGAATCGCTGTGCTCCTTCGCGGAGGCATTCGACGAGCCGGCGCGACGACCACGGCTTCCCCGTCTCCGGATCGGACTCGGGTTCGTTGCGGATGCGCAGTTCGATCGGGTCGATCCCGAGTTCGGCGGCGAGCTCGTCCATCGCGACCTCGCCGGCGAACATGCCCGGCGCCTCGCCGGGAGCGCGCATCCAGAACGGCGCCGGCACGTCGAGGGTGATCGCGCGATGCGACGTGCGGGCGTTGGCGACGTCGTAGAGATTGCGCAGCGGCACCCCCGCCTGTTCGACGAATTCGGTGACCCGGGACGACTGGGCGAACGCCTCGTGCACGAGACCGGTGAGCTTGCCGTCACTGTCGGCCGCGAGCCGGATGTGCGAGGCGGTCGGAGCCCGGTAACCGACGTAACCGAACATGTCGGGCCGGGAGACCGCGAACTTGATCGCCTTCCCCGGCAGGGCACGCGCCGCGAGTCCGCCGAGGACGTCGTGCGCGTGAGGACCGCCCTTGGAACCGAATCCCCCACCGATGTACGGACAGACCACCCGCATCCGGGCCGCGTCGAGACCGAAGACCGGCGCGAGGGTCTCGACGACACCGTGCGGATGCTGTGTCGAGGTGTACAGCGTCAGGGTGTGTGCGTCGGTCTCACCGTTCGACGGCACGACGTCGTTCCGCCAGATCGCGACCACGGTGTGCGGTTCGAGCGGGTTGTTGTGTTCCTCGGGGGTGGAGTACCACTGATCGACGACCGTCTCGGCGCGGGCGAACGCCGCGTCGACATCCCCTCGCTCGCTGTCGGGTTCGTAGCCGCCGTTGACGGTCTCGGGTGTGTACGCGTCGGGATGGTCGGCGCGGAAGAGCGCGTCGTGCGGTTCCTCGCTGTATTCGACCTCCAGGAGCGAACATGCCTCCCGGGCGATCTCGAAGCTCTCCGCGACGACCGCGCCGATGATCTGGCCCCGGTACAGCACGTCGGGTGTCTGCAGGACGGAGTACTCGCCCTCGGCCTCCTCGGTGAGACGCGGGGCGTTCCAGGGAGTGAGGACCTTCAACACCCCCGGCACCGCTTCGGCGGCGGCCGTGTCGATCCGGTCGACGCGTCCACGCACGATGGTGGAGGTGAGCGGTACGAGGTAGGTGGGATCGTCGACCGGGTGCTCGTAGGCGTACGGCGCCGTCCCGGCGACCTTCGCCGGTCCGTCGATGCGCGCGGTGGAGCGTCCACCTGCTCGGATCGGCTCGGGGCTCATGCGGATCCACCTCGTTCCCGTCGTTCGTCGAGTTCGCGCAGGGTCGCCACCACGGTGCGCCGCAGCAGCGGGATCTTGTACGCGTTGCCGTCGAGGGGACTCGCGTCGGCGAGTTCGGCCTCGGCCGCCGCGGCGAAGACCTCGTCGGAGGGCTGCTGCCCGAGGAGTGCTTCCTCCGCGCGGTGTGCCCGCCAGGGCCGGTGCGCGACCCCACCGAATGCGATGCGGCACCCGGTGATCGTCCCGTCCGCGACGGTCGTCTCGGCCGCCACGGAGACCAGCGCGAAGGCGTAGGACGCCCGGTCGCGCACCTTGCGATAGGTGGACAGCGAACTTTGCGCCGCGGGGATCTGCACGCCGACGATGAGGTCGTCGTGTTCGAGCACGGTGTCGCGCTCGGGTGTGTCACCGGGAAGGCGGTAGAAGTCCTCCACCGCGATGGCGCGCTCACCGTCCGGGCCGAGAACGAGGACTTCGGCGTCGAGCGCGAGCAGGGCGACCGCCATATCGGACGGATGGGTGGCCACGCAGTGCTCCGAGGCGCCGAGGATCGCGTGGTAGCGGGTATATCCGCCGATGGCGGAGCAGCCGCTGCCGGGTTCGCGCTTGTTGCAGGGGGTGCTCACGTCCCGGAAGTACGAGCACCGCGTGCGCTGGAGCAGGTTGCCGCCGGTGGTCGCGGTGTTCCGGAGCTGGGGCGAGGCACCGGCGAGCAGTGCACGCGACAGCACCGGATAGTTGCGCCGCACGAAGGGATGCGCCGCGAGGTCGCTGTTGCGGACATTGGCGCCCACCCGGATTCCCCCGTCGGCGGTCTCCTCGACGGTGTCGAGCGGAAGGTGCGAGACGTCGACGAGGAGGTCGGGGGTCGCGACGCCGAGTTTGAGGTGGTCGACCAGATTCGTGCCGCCCGCGAGGAAGACCGCACCCGGTGTCTCGTGCACGACGGTGACGGCGGCGGCGGGATCTGCCGGTCGCTCGTAACGGAGGGAGCTCATCGCGTCTCCTCCGTATCGAGTCGGCTGTCGCCGGCACCGATTCGGCTGTCACCGGCGGCGACGGTGCGGATCGCCGAGACGATATTGGGATAGGCGGCGCAGCGGCACAGATTGCCACTCATGCGTTCCCGGATCTCGTCGTCGTCGAGTTCGGGTGCCCGGTCGAGATCGGCCGTGACGTGACTCGGTGCCCCGTCGGCGA
The DNA here is from genome assembly GCF_035918275.1 of Rhodococcus sp. PD04. Classification (NCBI taxonomy): domain Bacteria; kingdom Bacillati; phylum Actinomycetota; class Actinomycetes; order Mycobacteriales; family Nocardiaceae; genus Rhodococcus; species Rhodococcus sp. PD04. The sequence goes on from NZ_CP142143.1 coordinate 3,412,719, forward strand.
ACTCGTCGAGCATGCCGACGGCGGAACAGATCTGGCCGGGGGTGCAGTAGCCGCACTGGAAGGCGTCGTCCTCGATGAACTGTGCCTGGAGCGGATGCATCTCCCCGTCGCCGAGTCCGGCGGCGGTGACGATCTCGGCGCCGTCGTGCGAGGCGGCGAGGGCCAGGCACGAGAGGATGCGCCGGCCGCCGATCAGCACGGTGCACGCTCCGCACTGACCGAGATCGCATCCCTTCTTCGGGGACGTGATCCCGAGGCGGTCGCGCAGTGCGTCGAGCACGGTGGTGCGGACGTCGATCGGGACGCGACGCTCCACCCCGTCGACGTGGAGAACTATGTCGAGATCGGGTCGGTGGCCGGTATCGGTCCTCGTATCCCCGCTTGTCATGGGCAAACCTCCGAACAGTGGGCTGTGTTCGGGGCATTCCCGCTGCAGGCGTCATCGAACCGTCGAGATGCGACGAGCGGAGCGTCCGCGGCTCGGCCGGACCCTGCGGATACGCGCGGTGCCGGAGACCTCGCGGGTCTCCGGCACCGGGGTGTCGGTCGGTCCGCCGGCCGCTCTCGGTGCCGGCGGTACCGGCAGGGACGACGGACGTCTCGATCAGGCGTTGGCGAGCACCTTGGTGGCGTCGGCCAGTGCGGTGACGACAGCTGCGATCTGCTGCGCGGTCTCGGCGTGCTCCTTGGCGTGGACGCCACCGAACTTGCCGAAGGTCTCGCCGATCGACAGCGAGCCGCCCTCGACGATCGTTCCGCCGGCGATGCCGATGGCCTTGACCGCGTCCTCGAGCGCCCACTTCGCGGCGTTCTGGCTGGGCGACTGGCTGACGATCGCGACGGGCTTGCCGCTCAGTGCACCGGCACCGTAGGGGCGCGACAGCCAGTCGACGGCGTTCTTGAGGACCGCGGAGACGGTGCCGTTGTACTCGGGGGTGACGACCAGCACGGCATCGACATCGGCAGCGGCGTCACGCAGGGCAACGGCAGCAGCGGGGGCGGCCTCGCCGTCGAGGTCCTCGTTGTAGAACGGAACGTCGGCGAGGCCCTCGTAGAGGGTCACCTCGACGTTCTCGGCAGCGACCGCCGCGGCGGTCTCGGCGATCTGGCGGGAGACGGAGCCGTCGCGCAGGCTGCCGACGAGGGCGAGAACTCGGGTCATGGGAACATCCTCGGGTCGAAGTGGTTGACTACGCAATGTTAAACGGACCGCGGTCCGCTTTATTCCCCGCCCCGCTAGAGTGTGACCTTGTGAACACTCGCCCCCTCCCGCACGCGGACGGTCGGGCGCTGCCTGCGGCGAACAGCCGGGCCCTCCCTCTGGCGGATGAGCGACTCTCCGAACGGGGCGACGCAGCGCGCAATCGTTCCCGTCTGCTCGACGCCGCCGCCCTGCTCGTCGCCGAACGGGGCGTCGACGCCGTGACGATGGACGCCGTCGCGGCGCGGGCCGGAGTCGGCAAGGGCACCGTCTTCCGCAGGTTCGGCTCCCGCGCCGGACTCGTCCGGGCACTGCTCGACCACAGCGAGCGCGAGTTCCAGCAGGGCTTCCTGTTCGGCCCACCGCCGCTCGGCCCGGACGCCGAACCTCTGGACCGGCTCATCGCGTTCGGTCGTGCGCGCATCGAACTCGTCGAGGTGCAGGGCGAACTGCTCCGCGCGGCCGAATCCGCCACCGACTCCCGCTACACCGCTCCCGCCCACCTGGTCTCGCTCGCCCACGTCGACACGTTGTTGCGTGCCGCCGGGGTCACCGGCGACACCCGATTGCTGGCGACCTCGCTGGTCGCGTCGCTCGAAGCCACCCTCGTCCTCCACCAGTGGCGCGAACTCGGTCATCCGCTCCGCCGACTCGCCGACAACTGGGCCGAACTTGCACACCGTGTCGTGACCGGACGAGGTACCCACGAAACCGGGTCGAGCGCCGTACCGTAACGGCATGATTCGCACATTCCGGGTGCTCGCGTTCGTCTCCCTGGCAGCGGTGGCCGCCGCGTGCAGCACAGAGTCGGATTCGGCCGACACCAACTCCGCAGAGGACCTCACCGGTCGCACCTTCGTCTCGACGAGCGTGACCGGCACACAGATCCCGGGCGACGGACCGCTGGTCGTCGAGTTCCCGGACGACGGACGCATCTCCGCGACCGCCGGCTGCAACCGCTTCGTCGGTGGCGTCGATCTGTCCGAGGGCAGAGTGAAGGCGTCGGACCTGGCGAGCACGATGATGGCCTGCCTGCCGGAACGCGAGGGAGCCGACGCCTGGCTCACCACGTTGTTCGACGCCGAGCCGCGCTGGTCGCTCGACGGGAACACCTTCACGCTCACCGGCGACGACATCACGGTCTCGCTCGAGGACGAGAAGGTCGTCGACCCCGATCTGCCGATCACCGGCACCGAATGGGTGGTGACCTCGCTGCGCACCGCCGACGCCGTCGTCAGGTCGATCGCCCTGGAGAACGCCGCGCCGACACTCACCCTGTCCGACGACGGCACCCTCACAGGGAACACGGGGTGCAACGAGTTCGGCGGCAGCGCCGAGGTCGGCAACGACGTCATCCTGTTCGAACCGCTCACCATGACCCGCGCGGCCTGCGCCGATCCCGAGCTCGCCGATGTCGAGACGCACATCCTGAACGTGCTCGCAGGTGAGACCACCTACACCGTCCAGGGCTCGTCGATGACCCTCACCGCGGCGAACGGCACCGACGGACTGGAGTTCACGGCCCGCTGAGCCCTCCTCGGTACCGTGAGACACATGCCGGGAGCAGTCCGCGTGGTCGTCGTCCTCGCACTGGGTGCGCTGCTGTCCGGGTGCGGGCTGTTCGGATCGTCGCCGTCCGACCCGATCGGCCGCCGTTACGTCTCGACCGAGGTCGAGGGGCGGCCGATCCCCGGCGGCGGCCCGCTCCAGTTGTCGTTCCCCGCCCGGGAACGGGTCGCGGCGTCCGCCGGATGCAACCGGTTCACCGGCACCGCCGACCTTTCCGGGGGCAGGATCCGTGCCGGGACGCTCGCGTCCACGAGGATGGCGTGCCCTCCCCCGCGCGACGGCGCCGACGACTGGGTGCGGACACTGTTCGCGGGCACACCCCGGTGGACTCTCGACGGAGAGGTGCTCACCCTCACCACCGGCGCGGTGACCGTCACCCTCACCGAACGCACGGACGAGCGCTGAGGTCGGTCGTCCGGGGCGAATCGTTCAGTAGCGCTCGACGAGCCACCGCGCGAGTTCCCGTGCGCTGCGGTCGACCTGCTTCGGCCAGTCGAGCGCCGAATCGTCGGCCCGGTCGCTCACGTGCTTGACGAGCCGGCACCGCGCACCCATGCGACGGGCGGCGTAGGCGACCGCGAAACCCTCCATGTCGACGAGATCGGCGCGCGCGGACAGCGCGTCGCGGATCTCGGCGTCCGAGACGAACGAATCGCCGGTGGCGAGCACGCTGCCGTCACCGTCGTCGATCCGGACGACGTCCTGCACCGGGTGACCGAGGCTCTTCAGGATCTCGCTGCTGATGTCGTGGTTGATCACGGCGGACGGCAGGAACAGTCCCGAGTGATGGGTGTGCAGCGCACCGGCGGTGCCGATGTTCACGACGAGCGGCCGAGCGTCGGCCGGATACGCCGCGAGCGCCGCGGTGACGGCGACCGCTGCGTCGACCTTCCCGATTCCGGTGATCACCGTCTCGTAGCGTTCCGGGACGTGCGCCGCCTCGGCGCGGGTTGCGGATACGACGAGGATCCCGTTCACGTACTGCCTCCGAGTTCGAGGGTTGCGAGTGCCGCCCGGTGCAGCTCCCGCCCGTACCCGGCACCGTATCCCGCGGCGTGCACCGCCAGTGGATGCAGCTGGTGCACGGGCACCCGATGCTCCCAGCCGGCGCGCAGCGGATGCGCCGACTCGTAACCGTCGACGACCCGGCCCAGGTGCGGGCAGCCGAAGAGCGCGAGCATCGCCAGATCTGTCTCGCGGTGGCCGCCGTGTGCGGCCGGGTCGATCAGGACGACGCCGCGCGGCGACCACAACACGTTGCCGTTCCACAGGTCTCCGTGCAGACGCGACGGCGGATCGTCGTCGTCGAAGGCTCCGGCCGCAACGAGATCGCAGGCGGCCTCGATGTCGCGGCACTGGCGGTCGGTGACGCTGCCCGCATCGACCGCGATGCGCAGGAAGGGCAGCACCCGCTCTGCGATGTAGAACGATCCCCAGGTGGCGTGCACGGTACGGCTCATGGGGCGGCGGCCGATGAACAATTGCCCGTCGTAGTGGTCGGGTGCCGCACCGAAACCTGCGGCCCCCGCGTCGTGCATCCGGGCGAGTACCGCACCGAACTCACGTGCGGTCCCGGCGGACGGGGATGCCTCGGCGATCCGATCGAGTTCGATGTGGTGTTCGCTCACCGACCGCACCGCCGCGACCGGCATACCGGCCTCGGCGAGCCAGGCCAGGCCGGCCGCCTCGGCCCGGAAGAAATCCGGATGTGCGTGCGGGTCGTGTTTGCGGAAGACGTCTCCGGTGCTCACCCCGAAGAGTCTGCCCGACCGCACTGTTCGTCTCGCATCTCTCCGCCCGGCCCTCATCCTTCCCGCCCTCTTCGCCGTTGTATCGCAGCAGTAACACGGGAACGCTAGGGTCGTGAAGATGACGAACCTTCGCGATCGGATCATCGAAGAACTCGGGGTGAAACCCTCCATCGACCCACGCGCCGAGATCGACGCCCGGGTGCAGTTTCTCGCCGACTACCTGCGCAGCACTCCCGCGAAGGGATTCGTGCTCGGCATCAGCGGCGGGCAGGACAGCACACTCGCCGGCAAGCTCGCCCAGCTCGCCGCGGAGAAGCTCCGCGCCGAGGGCCTCACGGCGGAGTTCGTTGCGGTCCGCCTGCCCTACGGCAAGCAGGCCGACGAACACGACGCCCTCGTCGCACTGGAGTTCATCGGAGCCGATCGCACTCTCGGTGTGGATGTGAAGCCCGGCGCCGACGCGACGGCATCGGAGGCGGCTCGCGCGCTGTACGGCACCGAGACCCGTCTGCGCGACTTCGTGCGCGGCAACATCAAGGCCCGCGAACGCATGATGATCCAGTACGCGATCGCCGGAGAACTCGGCTACCTCGTGGTCGGCACCGACCATGCCGCCGAAGCGGTGACCGGTTTCTACACCAAGTACGGCGACGGCGGCGTCGACATCACTCCGCTGGCCGGTCTGACGAAGCGGCAGGGAGCGGCGCTGCTGCGCGAACTCGACGCACCCGAGAGCACCTGGATCAAGATCCCCACCGCCGATCTCGAGGACGACCGTCCCGCGCTGCCCGACGAGGAAGCGCTCGGCATGACCTACAGCGAGATCGACGACTATCTCGAGGGCAAGGACGTCACCGACGACCTCGCCAAGCGCCTCGAGACCAAGTTCCTCGACACGCGGCACAAGCGCGTGATGCCCGTGGCGCCCTTCGACACCTGGTGGCGCGAGGGTTAGCCACCCGCGAAGGGCGGCAGGACGTCCACCCGGGATCCGGCCGGTCGGCCGAGGTCCCGGGTGAGTTCGCCCGTGCCGCCGTCGCCGGGTTCGAGCAGGAAGGCCGCCACCGACAGGACCCGCTCCATGCCGGCCCCGTAACGGTCGACGAGGACGGCGCGCAGCGCGCCGAGATCGGCGCCCTCCGGTAGGTCGATCGTGTCCTTCTCGCGTCCGGCCGCATCTGCTGCGGCCGCGAAGTACCGCACCTCGATCCCGGTCGTCACCTCAGCCACCGATAGCTCCCATGCTCCGCTGCGGCGGCGCGAAGTCCGCCGCGTCCATGCCGTGTCCGGCCCATTTGTTCCACATCGCCCCGCGCCACACCGCGGCGAGGTCCTCGTCGGTGGCGCCGCCGCGCAGAGCGGCGCGCAGGTCGGTCTCCCGATCGCTGAACAGGCAGGACCGGACCGTTCCCTCGGCCGTCAACCGCGTGCGGTCGCAGTCGCTGCAGAACGACCGCGTCACCGACGCGATGATGCCGACCGTCGCAGGTCCGCCGTCGACGAGCCAGCGTTCGGCCGGCGCGGACGGATCCTCCCGTTCGGTCTCCGTGAGCGTGAACCGTCGCCCGAGGACGTCGAGCAACTGCTGGGCAGGCACCATCTGCGAGCGCGCCCAGTTCTGATCGGCGTCGAGGGGCATCTGCTCGATGAACCGCAGTTCCACGCCCTCGTCCAGGCACCACGCGAGCAGGTCGGCCGCGCCCTCGAGGGTCTCCGGCATCAGGACGGCGTTGACCTTGACCCGGCCGAGTCCGGCGGCCACCGCGGCCCGGATGCCGTCGAGCACCGAATCGAGCCGGTCGCGGCGCGTCAGGCGCGCGAAGTGCTCGCGGTCGATGGTGTCGAGGGAGATGTTCACGCGGGTCAGTCCGGCGTCCGCCAGCGCCCGCGCGCGGTGCCGGAGACCGACCGCATTGGTGGTCAGCGCGATCGGCAGCCCCGGGGTCTGCTGCGCACATCCGGCGACGATCTCCTCGAGATCGCGGCGCATGAGCGGTTCCCCACCGGTGAAGCGCACCTCGTGGACACCGAGCCGGCCGGTCGCGATGCCCACCAGGCGCACGATCTCGGCGCTCGTGAGCAGCTTGTCGCGCGGAATCTCGGGAAGTCCCTCGGCCGGCATGCAGTAGGTACAGCGCAACGAGCACTTCTCGGTGAGGGATACACGCAGGTCGCGGGCGATGCGACCGAAGCGATCGAGGAGCTCGGGCACGTCGGGCCGATCGGACACGTCGTCTGCGCGATCGCGCACGACCGGGATGCCCATGTCCACCGCTGTCATACGACCATCGCTTTCATACAGCCCAGTATGCCCACAACCGCAGATCGTGACACCGCATCCGGACAGACGGGGCACACGCGGCGCGTCGTCGACGACGGGGCACGGCCTCCGTGTGCCTAGGATGGCGACATGACGAGCGGCAGGCGGTCCGTGGAGGAACACGAACAGCACGTGGCGGCGTTGCTCGACCCGTTGCGGAAGAAGGGCCCGTTGCGTGTGCCGCTCGCGCACGCGCTGCACCGCACCCTCGCGGAGGACATCGAGTCGCCGCTGGACCTGCCGCCCTTCCGCAACTCCCAGATGGACGGCTACGCGGTCCGCGCCGGCGATCTCGCGTCGACCCCCACGGACCTGCCCGTCCAGGGTGTCCTGGCCGCGGGCGACACCGCCGCGGCGCTCGAGCCGGGGCACGCACTGAAGATCATGACGGGCGCTCCCGTCCCGGACGGCGCCGACGCCGTCGTCCCGGTCGAGGACACCCACGCGACCGCCCCCGACCCGGACGGCGCCGGCACCGTGACCGTCGAGCGCAGCGTCACGCCCGGGACCTATGTGCGTGAGGCCGGAACCGACGTCCGTAAGGGCGATCTGCTGCTTCCCGCCGGCACGGTGCTCGCCGCCCGGCACATCGCCGCGCTCGCCGCCGTCGGGCTCACCTCGATCCCCGTCCACGCACGACCGCGGGTCGCGATCATCTCGACCGGCAGCGAACTCGTCACGGCCGGGAGCGAACTCGGACCGGGCCAGATCTTCAACTCGAACGGGCCGGCGCTGGCCGCCAGCGCGTCGGCCAACGGCGCCGACGTCGTGACCATCGACCACTGCCACGACGATCCGGAGGAGTTCGTGACGATGCTCGAACACGCCGTGGGCGTCGCCGACGTCGTGTTCACCTCGGGCGGAGTGTCGAAGGGCGATTTCGAGGTCGTGAAGGACACGCTCGCGCCGCGGGGCGGACAGTTCGTCTCGGTGGCGATGCAGCCGGGCGGACCTCAGGGCACCGCCGTGATCGACGACGTACCGATCCTGACCTTCCCCGGCAATCCCGTCAGCGCGCTCGTCTCGTTCGAGGTGTTCGCGCGCCCCGCACTGCGCGCCGCCGCCGGCTATCCGCCCGTCGTGTGCGAGAACCTGCCGCTCACCGAGGATCTCACGTCGATCCCGGGACGCCGGCAGTTCCTACGGGGACGACTCGACGAGAACGGGGTGACCCCCTTCCGCGGGCACGGTTCGCATCTCGTCGCCGGACTCGCCGCCGCCGACGTGCTCCTCGACATCCCCGCCGACACCACCTCCCTCGAAGCCGGAGACCTCGTGAAAGTACGGATCCTGTGACCGATCTCAGCCACCTGGACGATCAGGGACGCGCCCGCATGGTGGACGTCTCCTCGAAGACCGACACCACGCGGATCGCCGTGGCGGCAGGCGAACTCGTCACCACTCCCGAGGTGATCGCGCTCGTCCGCGCCGACGACATGCCCAAGGCCGACGTCCTGGCCACGGCCCGCATCGCCGGCATTGCGGCGGCGAAACGCACCTGGGAGCTCATCCCCCTGTGCCACCAGCTGGCACTGTCGTCGGTGAAGGTGATGTTCGATTTCACCGACACCTCGATCACGATCGAGGCCATGGCGAAGACCAAGGGCCCGACCGGAGTCGAGATGGAGGCCCTCACCGCGGTCGCCGTCGCCGGTCTGACCCTGCACGACATGGTCAAGGCCGTGGATCCGGCGGCCGTTCTCGACGGCGTGCGGCTGATCTCCAAGGAGGGCGGCAAGCGCGGCCACTGGACCCGCGACGAGGCACCCGGCCGGGGCGAGACCGCCGGCACCGACGAACAGCCCGTGGAGGAGTCCGGACGTTCCGCCACCGTGGTCGTCGCGTCGACCGGTGTCGCCGCAGGCACCCGCGAGGACCGCACCGGCCCGCTCATCGTGTCGTGGCTCGAGGACAAGGGATTCACGGTCCGCGGCCCCCTCGTCCACGCGGACGCCGACATCGCCGCCGGTCTCGCCGACGCGGTCCGTCTGGGCCCTGCCCTGGTCGTCACGACCGGCGGAACCGGGGCCTCGCCGACCGACGCGACGCCCGAAGCGACTCTCGCACTGCTCGACCGTGAGCTGCCCGGCATCGCCGAGTCGATCCGGCAGCGCGGACTCGACGCCACCCCGCACGCCGTGCTCTCGCGCGGCGTCGCCGGTCTCGTCGGCCGCACGGTCGTCGTGAACCTGCCCGGCTCGCCCGGCGGGGTGAAGGACGGTCTCGCCGCCCTCGACCCGATCCTCGACCATCTGTTGGCACAAGTCGCAGGAGGCGGCGCTCATGAGTGAACTACTGGCCCGGATCTCGACGGAGCCGCTCGACCCCGCAGCGGTGGACGCCGCGGTGGCGGGCGCCGAACACGGTGCGGTGGTGCTGTTCACCGGTGTCGTCCGTAATCACGACGGCGGGCAGTCGGTGACCGCGCTGCAGTACCAGGCCCATCCGGATGCCGAAGCGTTCCTGCGGCGGTGCTGCGAGGACGTCGCGGCGAAGTCCGGGCTTCCGGTCGCCGCCGTGCATCGAGTGGGCGATCTCACCATCGGCGATCTCGCGCTCGTCGCGGCGGTCGCCGCCCCGCACCGCGCGGAAGCCTTCGCCACCTGCGCCGAACTGGTGGAACGCATCAAGGCCGAGGTGCCGATCTGGAAGCGTCAGCACTTCACCGAGGGTGCCTCGGAATGGGTGGGTCTGTAACCGGAACGGGGGGTCGGACGTACCCCGTGCGGTAGGGTGACATGGTTCGGGCGTCACAACGACGCCCACCGTCGTGGGATACCGGCGGCCCGGGATCGTGCCCGGCCCGCACGCACAGATGCAATACGCACAGATGCACCGGCTTTCCTTGCGGCGATCGCACAGCACCACGGGCACACGGCCCGTCGAGTGCACACACGCCGCATCGAAAGGCAGCGCTGTTCCATGACCACATCATTTTCCGATCTCGGGGTGCCCCGCCCGCTCGTCGCCACACTGAGCGACGCCGGGATCACCAGCCCCTTCCCCATCCAGGTGGACACCCTCCCCGACACCCTCGCCGGTCGCGACGTGCTCGGACGCGGACGCACGGGTAGCGGTAAGACCCTGGCCTTCTCGATCCCGCTGGCCGCGCGCCTCGCCGGCCGCAGCACCCGGGCGGCAGGCCGCCCGCGTGGCCTGATCCTGGCTCCCACCCGCGAACTGGCGACCCAGATCGCCGCGGCCATCGAACCGCTCGCGCATTCGTCGGGTCTGAAGGTCACCACGATCTTCGGCGGCGTGTCGCAGAAGCGTCAGGTCGACGCCCTCCGTCGCGGTATCGACATCGTCATCGCCTGCCCGGGTCGCCTCGAGGACCTCATGCGCCAGAAGTTCGTCGTGCTCGACGACGTCGAGGTCACCGTGCTCGACGAGGCCGACCACATGGCCGATCTCGGCTTCCTGCCCGGCGTCACCCGCATCCTGACGGCGACGCCGAAAGACGGTCAGCGCCTGCTGTTCTCGGCCACCCTGGACAACGGCGTCGACAAGCTCGTCAAGCGGTTCCTGAAGAACCCGGTCATGCACTCGGTCGACGAGGCCACCTCTCCCGTCGCCGCGATGACCCACCACGTCTTCGACGTCGCGGGCATGGATGCGAAGAAGGACCTCGTCCGCACCCTCGCATCGGGCACCGGTCGCCGAATCCTGTTCATGCGCACCAAGCATCAGGCCCGCAAGCTCGCCAAGCAGCTCACCGACTCGGGCATCCCGGCGGTGGACCTGCACGGCAACCTCTCCCAGAACGCCCGCGACCGCAATCTCGCCGCGTTCTCGTCGGGTGAGGCCCGGGTGCTCGTGGCGACGGACGTCGCCGCACGTGGTGTCCACGTCGACGACGTCGAACTCGTCGTGCACGTCGATCCCCCGGCCGAGCACAAGGCGTACCTGCACCGTTCCGGTCGCACGGCCCGCGCCGGCAGCACCGGCGACGTCGTCACCGTCGTCCTGCCCGACCAGCGCAGGGATCTCGCGGCCATCATGCGCAAGGCCGCCATCGACGTCACCCCCATCAAGGTGACCGCGGATTCCGAGCACGTGCTGAAGCTCGTCGGCGAGATCGCGCCGTACGTCGCGCCGGCACCGAAGCAGGCTGCCGCGCCGTCGCGTCCGCAGCGCAACGGTGGTAGCCGCCGTTCGCCGGCTCCCCGCCAGGGCTCCGGTCAGCGTTCCTCGTCGAGCGGACAGCGCTCCTCGGGCGGACAGCGCGCCGCCGGCGGTCAGCGGTCGGCCGGTCAGGGCGCCGCAGCCGCAACCGGTGGTCGTCGTCGCCCCCAGCGCCGTACCTCCGCTGCACGCTGAGCCGGAGGGCCGGCCTTCCGCCTCAGCGGGCATAAATCGGCCTTCCGCCTCAGCGGGTCGTGAATCGGCCTTCCGCCTCAGCGGGGCGTGAACCGGTGTATCGCGTACATCGCGTCCGCGGACACCGGTTCGGTCGGAACACAACGGCGTAGGCGCTCGCGTACGTCGTCGGAGTCGAGATCGGCACCGATGACGACGAGCTGCGTCCCGTCGGGCACGTCGTCGCCGCGACCCGCCGGTTCGAACCGGATGTGGTCGCCGACGGTGTGCAACAGATAGGTGCCGGTATCCAGTCCGGCAGCGACTCGCACGTATCCCTTGATACGGAACACCCCTGCGGGCTGGTTCTCGAGGAAATCGACCAGCACGCGGGGGTGTAGTGCGTCTGAGGACTCGAAGGTGATCGCGTCGTAGCCGTCGTGCAGATGGGTGTGCTCGTGGTCGTCCTGCTCGTAGAGCAACCGGTCGAGGGTGAGCTGCTCCCCCGGCTGCGGATCCGGCCGCTCCGGGATGTCGAACAGCAACGCCGGGTCGATGCGGCCGTGATCGGTCGAGACGACGGCAGCGCGGGAATTGAGCCGGCACAGGCGGGTCAACAGATCGTCGTGGGCGTCGCCGTCGATCCGGTCGGTCTTGTTGATCAGCACCAGATCGGCGAGCGCGACGTGTTGTTCGAGTTCGGGATGCTGCGCCGCGGTCGCGTCGAACTCCACCGCGTCGACGACCAGCACGAGCCCACCGTAGGAGACGTATTCGTTCTCCGAGCCGGCGACGAGCCGGGTCATGTTGCGGGGCTCGGCGAGTCCGCTCGCCTCGACGACGATCACGTCGAGGTCGGACGAGCGGTGGGCGAGCTTGTCGAGCATTGCATCCATGTCGCTGACATCGACTGCGCAGCACAGACATCCGTTGCTCAGCGAGACCATCGAATCGACCTGTCCCGCAACCATCATCGAATCGATGTTGACGGAACCGAAGTCGTTGACGATCACGCCGATCCGCGCACCACGGGTGTTGCGCAGCAGGTGGTTGAGCAGCGTCGTCTTTCCCGCGCCGAGAAATCCGGCCACGACGATCACCGGGATCTGCTTCTTCGCCATGATGGTGAGACTAGCGGTGCGCTCGTGCGCGGTTCCGGCGGCGACCGCCACCGGAACCGCGCACCGGCGGCATCAGCTTCCGCGCTTGATCCACTCCTCGAGATGCGGCGACTCGGTACCGATCGTGGTGCCGTCGCCGTGACCGGTGTGCACCTTCGTCTCCGCGGGCAGGGCGAACAGCTTGTCGCGGATCGACCCGATGATGGTCGGGAAGTCCGAGAACGAGCGGCCCGTCGCGCCCGGTCCGCCGGAGAACAGGGTGTCGCCGGTGAACAGCTCACCCGCTTCCGGCAGGTACAGGCAGGTCGAGCCCGGCGAGTGACCCGGCGTGGCAATCGCCTGGATGTCGGTGCCGGCCACCCGGATCCGCTCGCCGTCCTCGAGCGTGCCGTGCGCGACACCCGGGTGGGTCATCTCCCACAGCACGTCGTCGGCGGGGTTGAGCAGGATCGGCGCGTCGAGCTTCTCGGACAGCTCGGGCGCCACGGTGATGTGGTCGTTGTGGGCGTGCGTGCACACGATCGCCACGACCTTCCGTCCACCGACGGCGTCGATGATCGGTTGCGCGGTGTGCGCGGCGTCGATCACGACCACCTCGGAGTCGTCGCCGACGAGCCAGATGTTGTTGTCGACCTCCCATTCGCCACCGTCGAGCGCGAAGGTGCCCGACGTGACGACCCGGTCGACGCGGATCGGCGAGGTGCTCACAGGACCACCACCGAACGGAGGACCTCACCGCGGTGCATCGTCTCGAACGCCTTCTCGACGTCGTCGATGCCGATGCGCTCGGTGACGAACTTCTCGAGCGGCAGGCGCCCCTGCTGGTACAGGTCGACGTAGGTCGGGAAGTCGCGCTCGGGCAGGCAGTCGCCGTACCACGAGCTCTTGAGCGAGCCGCCGTGCGAGAAGAAGTCGATGAGCGGCATCTCGAGGGTCATGTCCGGCGTGGGCACGCCGACGAGGACGACGGTGCCGGCGAGGTCGCGGGCGTAGAAGGCCTGCTTGTACGTCTCCGGGCGGCCCACGGCCTCGATGACGACGTCGGCGCCGAAACCGCCCGTCAGCTCCTTGATGGCCTCGACTGCATCGGTCGAGGTGGAGTTGACGGTGTGGGTGGCACCGAGGTCGGTGGCCCACTCGAGCTTCTTGTCGTCGCGGTCGACGGCGATGATCGTGCCGGCACCCGCCAGGCGCGCACCCATGATCGCGGCGTCGCCGACACCGCCGCAGCCGATGACGGCGACCGACTGGCCGCGGGTGACGCCGCCGGTGTTCACGGCGGCACCGAGACCGGCCATGACACCGCAGCCGAGCAGGCCGACGACGGCCGGATCGGCGCTCGGGTCGACTTTGGTGCACTGGCCGGCGTGGACGAGCGTCTTGTCGGCGAACGCGCCGATGCCCAGCGCCGGAGTGAGCTCGGTGCCGTCCTCGAGCGTCATCTTCTGCGTGGCGTTGAAGGTGTCGAAGCAGTACTGCGGCCGGCCGCGCTTGCAGGCGCGACACTGGCCGCACACCGCGCGCCAGTTCAGGACGACGAAGTCGCCCACGGCGACCGAGTCGACGCCCTCACCGACGGATTCGACGACCCCGGCGGCCTCGTGGCCGAGCAGGAAGGGGAACTCGTCGTTGATGCCACCCTCGCGATAGTGCAGGTCGGTGTGGCACACACCGCACGCGGCGATCGCGACGACGACCTCGCCGGGTCCGGGATCGGGGATCACGATGGGCACGACCTCGACGGGCGCTCCCTTCGAGCGAGCGACGACTCCGCGGACTGTTTGCGACATGGTGTCTCCGTTTCGTGATGCGACCGGCAGTGTCCGGTGTTTCCGACTTCCGGTGATTCCGACCCTAGCCACTCCCGCGGCGCTCTGCTCCTGATCGTTCGGCGGGCCCGACCCGGCCGAACGGCCAGTCGCGATCCGGTGAAGTCCAATTGTCCGATTAGCGCATTTCCCTTGGATTTTGCGGCTCGATACTTCTCCGTCGCCACCTCGGCAAACCCGTGTCGATGTAACGCTGCGAGCGACCTTCACGAAATCCGTTACGACCCGCCGCACTTCGGCGGGCCGGTAATTCCTCGGTCAGAAACGGATTGGTAGAGGCCCATGGCACTTCGAAAGTCGCTGTCGCGTCGGCGGATTCTCGCCGGCGTCTTCGCCCCCACCGCGCTCGGAGTCGTGGCAGCGGCCGCGATCGTGCTTCCACAACAGGACGCCCCCACCGTTGCCGACCCGTATCTTGCCGGCCTCGCGAAGACCACCGAATGTCACGACATGGTGAGCCTGGGCATCGGCGGTCGCGGCGACATCCCTCGCGACGAGTCGAAGATGCTCGTCGACGAGAAAGGCAACCGCCTTCCCGCCGCCCAGCAGGGTGCCTACCGCAGCCACTGGGTCGAGCCGGTCATCAGCGCACCGCTCGAGAACCACGAGGCGGGCAACGGCTACGCCGCCATCTACATCGAGTACCCGGCCGACCTCGCGAGCTACGAGAACGCCGTGAACCAGGGCGCCGAGAACACCATCGAGGTCATGAAGGCCATCCGGCGGTCCTGCCCGAACACCCAGTTCGCCATCGTGGGCTTCAGTGAGGGCGCCGACGTCGCGCGCCGCGCCGCGATGCAGATCGGTGCGCAGGAGCAGGGCGAGGACGGTTCCTGGGACATCATCGATCCTGATTCCGTCAGCGGCGTGGTCATCCTCTCCGACGCCGGCCGGGAAGCAGGAGAAGGCTTCTTCCCCGGCGCGGAGAACGGCGCCAACCCCGACGGTTTCGACCGCCCCTACCAGCCGGGCAGCGACCCCGTCCCCGGACGCGGCGTCCTCCCCGACACCAACGGCGGTTTCGGGCATCTCGCCGGCAAGGTCGCCTCGTTCTGCTCCGAGGGCGACTTCACGTGCTCGGCACCCGAGAACATCGCGCTGATCGAACTGCTCGCGAACGTGGGCCGTCAGGTCAACGGCGATGCGCTCGAGCGCGAGGGTCTCACCCCCGCAACCGGCGCCGATCTCGCCCAGGTCGTCGGCCGGGTCGCGTTGCTCGCTCTCGCCGACATCTCGGCGAACCCGGACTGGATGCGGTCGGACGAGACCTTCCTCGAGGTGCTGATCAAGGTCTCCGACCCGAGTTACGATCCCGCCACCGCCCGCCCCACCACGCCTGTGGCCGCCGATGCCGATGCCACCGGCGAGGACGGTGCCGAGGCGCCCATCCCCGCGGAGCGTCTGTCGAACCTCGCGTATCTGCCGGAGAAGATCGTCAAGGAGGTCGTCGGGTTCATCCGGAGCAACCAGAACACCCTCGCGGTGGTGCTCGCCGACCCGTACGACCAGACCTTCGGCTACGACCGTGAGAACGACGACCACTACGGTCACCACTTCGACTACTGGGACGACGACATCGACGGTAAGGGCACGTCCACCGTCGAGTACGCCGCCGCCTGGCTCGAGCACCTGGCCCGCGAGGCCAAGGAGGGCAAGAAGGTCGATCCGAAGAAGGTCGACCAGACCGCGGTCCTCATGATCGCCGAGGAGACGGCGAAGGCCGAGACCACCGAGGTCTCCACCACGCCGGAGACCTTGCCGTCCTCGACCGTGACCGACGACGCGACGGTCGCCGACAGCAGCGTGCCTGCCCCGGTCGACGGTGCCCCGGCACCCGCGGGCGACCCGGCCGCCCCGGTGGACCCGCTCGCGCCCGACGCCGGCGCACCGGTGGCCACCACCCCGGTGACCACCACGGCTCCGGTCCCCACCCCGTCGGAGACCACGACTCCGGCCACGGGCGAGACCACCACGGACGCCGGGTCGACGACCTCCTCCGGAACGCCCACGACGACGGTCGCCCCGACGACGACCACGTCGCAGGCACCCGCTGCCTGACCGTCCTCGACGGGTTACCCGACGACCGAGAACTCGGCGTCAGCCCGCGGCGCGGACCCCGGCCTCTGCACCGAGAGCCGCGGCCTCACCGCGAGTGCTGACGCCGAGTTTTCGTAGTACGCCGGCCACGTGGAACTTCACGGTCGATTCGCTCACGCCGAGGCGTTCGGCGATGACGCGGTTGCGTCGTCCGGCCACGAGATGTTCGAGGACCTCGATCTCCCGCGGCGCGAGAGCGGCGAGCGCATCGAGGGCGGGACCGTCCGTCGCGGCGATCGGCAGGTCGAGCGGGAAGCTCACCGCGATCCGCGTGCCCCAGCCGGGCGTCGACTCGGATTCGATTCCACCGCCGAGGGTTTCGACGCGGTCGCGGAGCTGGCGCCCGAGTTCGACGACGTCGATCTCGCCGTTGCCGTCGTCGCGCACGTCCACCAGCAGGGTCGAGTCGTCGCAGGTCCATGCGACGCGCACCCGCGTCACGTCGGCCTGACCGGACATCGCCAGCACCGCACCCCGGGCGATCGCGCGGGCCGCGTGCGCGACCTCGCCCGGCAGTCCGCGCCCACCCACCGGCGGAGCGACCATCTGCAGGTCGAGCGAACGGTGCCGCACCAGATCGCGCAGCTCGCCGTGCAGCCGGGCGAACGCGGTGGTCAGCGCCTCCTCCGCGAGTTCGCGGTGCAGGTCCACCGCCGATCGCAGGCCGATCAGGGCCTCGGTCGCCGTCTCCCGCGCCGTGGTGCGGGCACGGGTGTCGTCGAGATCCTTCGACCGCAGCGTGGCGAGGATGGTCTCGAGCGTCACGGCATGGGATTCGGTGAGCTCGGCGACGGTGCGGGCCCGCTCCGCCGAGGCGGCCCGCGACTCCGCGAGATAGGCCGGACTGGCGGTGTGCACCTGCAACCGGATGCCGGTGGCCACCACGCCGAACGCCGCCCGCACGAGGTCGAGGGCGGCGGACGTCGCCCGAGTCCCGCGGGGTACGAAGACCAGGAGTGTGTCGGTGCTGTCGAGGATCGCGCACACTTCACGATCGCGACCGGCGAGACGGAAGCCGTCGCGGCGGATCTCCCCCGCGGCGAGCTCGTTGCGCACCCGATCCAGCTCGGCGATGGTCACCCGGTCGACGATCGACGGGTCGCCGGCCACCTTCCGCGGCCGGCCGGTGCATTCCCTCGTGAAGATCACCATGGCGCTGTGGGGAGCGAGGTCGTCGACCCAGGTGGAGAACCGCTGCGCGATTTCCGCGAGCGGACCGGTCAGGACGTCGCGCAGCTCGGCGATCAGGACGTCGGGACGACGCGCAACGGGACTCACGTGCCCACGATATCGGCGTCCGCCGGCGCCCTCCGCCGGGAGCCGCTCCCTCGCCGACGCGAGCATCGCGTACTGCTCCACTTCGGCCCCTCGGACCGCGACCGGCGGTAACATTCCGACCACTGGGGCGACTTCGATTCCTCGTCCGTGGGAGGTGCTGCGAACCGTGGCGGACCCCCGCTCGACGACGGGCACCGCGACCGCGATCGACGGTCGCGACGGGTTCCCCGCGACCGTGCCGGGTCTGCTGCTCGACCGGGTGTCCCGCTCCCCCGACTCCGTCGCCTACCTGCGTCCCGACGGCGAGCGGTGGCGCCCCTCGACGTGGACGGACGTTCGACGGGAGGTCTTCGATCTCGCGGCGGGACTGATCGGCCGGGGTGTGGACGCCGGATCGCGGGTCGCGATCTGCGCGACGACCTGTTACCGGACCGTCGTCGCCGACCTCGCGATCGCGTGCGCGGGCGGCGCCACCGTCCCGATCTACCCCGCGACCCGTGACGACGAGGTGCGGGCGCAGATCCGACGTGCGCACGCCGTCCTCACCGTCACCGACCGGCCCGTCGCCGCCACCGACATCCTGGGCATCGACGGACTCGACGAACTCGCCGCCGAAGGGCGCCGTCTGCTGCGCACCGACCCCGGCCTCGTGGAGCGACGCATCGCGGCGCTGTCCCCTGACGACGAGGCCGCGCTGATCTACACGGCGTGCGAGGACGGCCGCACCAAGGGCGCGTGCCTGACCCACCGGGGCACGACCTACGGTGCCCGCGCCGTCGCGCAGACCGGCATGATCTCGTCGTCCGACCGTCAGTTGCTGTGGTTGCCGCTCGCGCACGTCTTCGGCCGGTCGTTGCTGCTCATGGCCGTGCACACGGGCGTGAGCACCGCTGTCGACGGGCGCGCCGACCGGGTCACCGCGAATCTGCGGACGGTCCGGCCGACCTTCCTGGGGTCGGTCCCGCATGTGCTCGAGAAGATTTCCCGGCTGGAACGGGACGAGCTCGGCGGCCGGCTCCGCTTCGTCATCTCCGGATCGGCGCGGCTGTCCGAGGCGGTCGCGCGGCGGTTCGAGCGGCTCGGTGTACCGGTGCTCGAGTGCTACGGGATCACGGAGACCTCGGGACCGTCGTGTGCGAACCTGCTCGGCGCGCACCGGCCCGGCACGGTCGGCCGGCCGTTGCGCGGAACGGAGGTCCGGATCGCCGACACCGGCGAACTCCTCATCCGGAGTCCCGGTGTGATGACCGGATACCACGACGATCCCGCGGAGACCGCCGCCGCGCTCGACGCCGAGGGTTGGTTCCACACGGGCGATCTCGCCGAGATCGACGCCGACGGATTCGTCGTCGTGACCGGTCACCGCAAGGACACCTTCAAGACCAGCACCGGAAAGTACGTCGGTCCCACCGCGCTCGCCGACCGCTGGCGCCGGGTGTGTCCGGGCAGTGAACTCGTCGTGGCCGGGGAGCTGCGCCCGTACTGCGTCGGCCTCGTGTTCACCACCGCGCCGGAGCCGGTCGTCGCGGCCGCGCTGGAGCAACTCAACGCCCGGTCGGATCCGTGGGAACGCATCCGTCGATTCGTCACGGTGAACACGCCACCGGACGCCGACGATCTCGACCAGGCAGGGCGCCCGATCCGTCATCGCGTGCTCGCCCGGTACGCCGATCTCGTCGACGAGATGTACGCGAACGGTCGCCGCGCGGGCAAGGACGGGTCGCGGCAGTCGAATGCCGTCTGAAGTAAGGTTCGCCTAAGCGCAGGTCACCGCGCGGCCGGACATGCCGGTCGTTCCGCCGTCCACGATCCCCTGCCGAGGAGAACGCACCCATGGTCCGTAGTCTTCGCCCCATCGAGGTCTTCCCGATCACCACGCGGTACCTGAAGGTGCTCCGCGTGACGGACGTGAGCCCCGGGATGCGGCGGGTGACCCTCGGGGGCGAACAGTTGCAGGCGCACGTCGCGCCGAACGGATTCCCGGTGGAGGCGTTCCGGTCCGACGGTGTGGACGACGAGTTCAAGTTGATGTTCAAGCACCCCGACCTCGACGAGGCCCTCGGCCCCACCCAGGCGGACGGCGTGGTGAACTGGCCGCGCGATCCGAAACTGCTCATGCGCACCTACACCGTCCGACGCTGGGATCCGGTCGCCGGCGAGATCGACGTGGACTTCGTGCGCCACGGCGTGGGTCCCGCGTCGAGCTGGTCGTACCGCGCGGAACCCGGTGAGACGATCCAGATCGCCGGACCGAAATCGTCGGCCGGGCACCCCCAGGGCGTGGACTGGACACTCGTGGCGGGCGACGAGACGGCGCTGCCGGCCATCGGGCGCTGGCTCGAGAACTGGCCGGAGGGTGCACGCGGCCGGATCTTCGTCGAGATCGCCGACGATTCGCATCGGCAGGATCTTCCCGTTCCCGACGGAGTGGAGCTGACCTGGCTGAGCCGCGACGGCGCCGAACCGGGCACGACGACCCTGTTGTTCGATGCCATCCGGAGCGCCGAGTGGTGGGGCGGCACGGTCTTCGCGTGGGTGGCCGGTGAAGCCCTCACGCTCACCCCCATCCGGCGGTGGCTGCGGAACGAGAAGGGTCTGCCCAAGGAACAGGTGGAGGTCACCGGTTACTGGCGTCGTCAGGAGGTCTCGGTCTCGGAAACCGACGCCTCCCTGCCCGATTTCGAGGCGACCGAGGACGAACGCGACCGCTTCGACGAACTGGCCGAGATCGCCCCGGGTTTCGCGCTGCGGGTCGCGGCGACCATCGGACTGGCGACGGCCTTCGACGCGTCACCGCGCACCCTCGACGAACTCGTGGCCAAGACGGGGACAAATCGCACCGGCCTCGGCAAACTTCTCCGCTATCTCGTCGCCGTGGGTGTGGCCGAGGATCTCGGCGAGGGCCGATTCGGGCTTACCGGCGTCGGGCGTGAACTCGAGGACGACCACCACATCGAGGAACTGCGACTCGACGGCGTGCATGCGCAACGGGAACTGGCGGGCATGCTCGCACTGCTCACGGCCGTCCGCACCGGTCGCGGGGACGACGCACAGCGGTTCGGGAAGAGCTTCGCGCAGCGCGTCGCAGACGACACTGCTCTTCTGACGGATCGGTACGAGCAGGAAGCCGAGACGGCCGTCTACTTCGCCCGTGCTCTCGCAGCGAAGGTGCCCTCCGATGTCTCGACGATCGTGGTCTCCGGTGAGGCGGCCGGTTCCTATGCCCACGCGTTCGTCACGGCGAATCCGTCGGCACGGGCGACCGTGGTGGCCGCGCCGTCGGAGATCGAGGTGCTGCGTCGCGTCCACGGCGAGCACGAGCGGGTCGGCTACGCGCCGGGCAGCATGCTCGAAGTCCGGCCCGAACCGGTCGACGCGGTGCTGCTGAGCGGGCGGTTGAACGAACTGCCCGAGGCCGACGTCGTGCACGTGCTGCAGCAGGCGGCCGCCGGACTGAATCCGGGCGGCCGGATCCTCGTCTTCGGCAATGTGCTCGACGACGTCGCCCGTGAGCACGACTACGAGGACGATCTCATCGACTTCGCGCTCACCGGTGGCGGTGGCCGTACGCACGAGGACCACCTGGCACTGTTCGAGGCGGCCGGCCTCGCGGAACCCGAGCGCACGACGGTGGGATGGGGCATGACGCTGTACACGTCCGTCGGTCGGCCCGCTCGGCGCGCGGAGGAACGGGGGTCGGGTTCAGTGTACGAGTAGGGGCACGACGGCGCGGGCGAACTCGGCCGGCTCGGCACTGGCGCCCACGTGGTTGCCGGGCACATCGATCAGAGGGAGTCCGAGCCGGTCGGCAAGTGCTTCGGTCACCGCGCCGGCCGCGCATGACGCCGCGAACCACGCAGGAGCCTCCTGCATTCGACGCTCACCGGTTCGCGTACCGCGCACTCAGTTCGGCCACGCGATCCGCACGACTCTCGGGTCTCATCCGACCGGCACGTTCCAACAGGTGCATTCCGTGAAGTGCCGCCCAGAACGTCTCCGTCGCGCACCCTCTCGCGTCGTCACCGATGGTCTCGGCGAGAACGTCGAATCCCGCTCGCATGTCCGCCGGGGTGTGGGCGACGGCGAACTCCGCGTCGATGGCCTGCTGGAACATCGCCTCGTAGACGGCGGGATGGGAGCGGGCGAAGTCGAGGTAGGCGTCGGCCACCGACTCGACCCTGCCTCGTGCTTCGGCATCGTCGAGCGCCGCGCGACACCGCCGTGTCAACTCGACGAAGCCCTCCATGGCGACGGTCAGCACGATCTCCGCCTTGCCTCCCGGGAAATGCCCGTAGAGCACCGGTTGCGAATACCCGATGGCTTCGGCGAGATGCCTGGTGGTGACGGCGGCCCATCCCTCGTCGTCCGCGCGGTGGCGAGCCGCGTCGACGATCGCGCGACGCCGCTCCTCGTACCGCCTTTCACGGGGGGACTGTTCGTTCATCGAAACCTCCATTGCGCCGAACCACGATCAGGCCTAGTCTAGCAGTACTAGAAATTCTAGTGCCGATAGAAGGAGTCGCCATGTCCCCCTCGCTCTCGGTGATCACCACCGTCGTCGTCGGATTGATGGTCGGTGTCGAGTTCTCGGTCGCATTCGTCATCAACCCGATCACACTGGCGCTGCCCGCACCGGCCTCGATGGCCGCCAGATCACACGGCGCACGGATGATGGGCCGCGCGATGCCCTTCTGGTACTTCGGCTCATTGATCCTCACCGGCGTACTCGCCGTGACCACGTGGGGCACGACGGCATCGGTCGCAGCGCTCGCGGCGGCGGCCCTGCTGGCGGTGAGCGTCATCATGTCGATCGCACTGCTCGTTCCGATCAACAACCGGTCGGCGAGCTGGACGGACGAGACCTACCCGGAGGACTGGCGCGAACAGACGCAGCGCTGGGACAACCTCCACTACATCAGGGTCGCGATCATCGTCGGAGCGTTCGCCCTGGTCGCGGTCGCCGCGACGTCCCTGTGACCGAGAGAGCACCCGCAGCAGAGCTCGGCCCGCACATCGCACGGAACGCAAACGACGACACCCGTTCCGAATCATCGGAACGGGTGTCGTCGTGGAGTGGACCTTGGGGGACCTTACTACAACCCTGAAACCGCAGGGAGAAGCCCTGAAACGCCGGCAGAAGCCCTGGAGTTTCTGATCCAGAAGCTACCCGACCCGACAAGTCCGGCCCCGCCACCCGTGGAGCACCCCAAACCCCGGCGGGTACGGCAACTCGACGCCGAGGAAGTCGCAGAGCTGATCACCGGATACAAGGCCGGAGCGACCGTGTACGAACTGGCCAACCGATTTGGTATCGAACGACGCACAGTCAGCGGCATCCTCCACCGACACGATGTACCGATGCGCCGCCGGGGCCTGTCCCCCGACCAGGTCGACACTGCCATCCATCTCTATAGGCTCGGCTGGCCACTCGCAAAGGTCGGCAACCATCTCGACGTCAACCACACAACCGTTCTGGCCGCACTGCGTCGACGCGGAGTACCCACGAGGGATTCTCAGGGACGGGCGCGTCGGTGATCGACACCGAACCGGGTCGCGGCCGACTCGACCTTGCCTCGACAGCTTTCGGTCGAGCTCGTCGGCTGTCGAGTAGACCACGCGCGGGCGCGCAGGATCAGGCAGGTGGTGGTGGCGTGGGAGACTCGGTTGCATGAGCGCCGACGTCGGCCCGCATCGGCAACCCCGCCGCAACGATCCGCTCGAGGTGGGCGATGCCTTGCACATGAGAAAAGCCCATGTCCGGTCCAATCCCCGTGTTGTGACAGCCTTTTTCGTCCGGCATAGCTTCGGTGTAGGCGAGCCGGGCAGAAGCCGTCGACCGCGGAGTGCAGGTAGAGACATCCAGCCATTGCTCCGAGCCGTTTGGCTGCGTCGGCGGTTCCAGATGGCGCGGAACCGCGACCGTGGGCCCGCCGGCCGCCGCCATCGACGATTATCCGGGCCGGGGCATCGGCGGTGGTGGCGAGATAGTGCCGTTGGTGGTGAACCATGATCAGGTCATTCTGCCCTAACCGATCCGGCTGATCCCCGACCACAGGTCGCAATGATGCTCGGCGGCGAAGGAATCGGCGGTGCTGATCCCAGAGCTGCTCATTTCGAGAGTGGAGCCGGGGGTGGTCGGCCAGTCGGCGAAGTCCGCTGTCACCGGATCGCCGGTGTGGGCGAAACGTGCCCAGCTCTACTGGATGCGGCGGGAGAGCTGGTCGCCTGCCGGGGGAAGCGGGATCGGGATGCCGAGCAGCTCGGTGAACACGTAAGGAAGTTCGGCCGCGTGAAAGGCGCCGGGAAGCACCGGGTTCTGACCGAGCGGCGCTTCGTTGAAGCGGTATTGCCAGACCTCGGCCCCACCGGCACGCGCGGCCTCGGTAGTGAACAGTGCTGGGCACGCGAAGAATCCGTCGGTGAGCACCTTCTCCTTCGCCTTGACCGCGGAGGAGAAATCGACTGGCGGGTATTGGCGCAAAACCTGGCCCGCGTTGTCGCCGAACAGTTCCTGGGCCCAAGCCAGGTAATCGGATTCATCGGGGATCATGCCTTTCAGGTAGTCGAGCAGGGCGATGAAAGTGGCGCCTTCGTCGGCGTTGCTGCCTACCAGGAGCGGCATGTCGCGGGCGGCTCCGGCGGCGAGCGCCTGTTCTGGAGCGGAGGTCAACACGACGCCGTCCTGTACGGGGCTCCAGGCGACCGCCATCGAATGCAGTTCGGCGCTGGGCGAATCCAGCAGCTTCCCGACCGGAAGAGCGCGCAGGCAGTTCAGTCGCGTGTGCGGATCGCGGCAACCGAGGCTCGCCGCGTAGTCGGCCGACCGCTGGAAGGCGAGTTCGGAGTCCGGAGGTGACAGCGGGCTGCGCGCGCATGAGCCGCTCTGGATGATCGCCCGGTGGAAAAGGCCCCGTGCCAGCGGCGAAGCGAGCTGCGTGCACACACTCATTCCGCCGGCCGATTCGCCGAAGAGGGTGACATTGCCGGGGTCGCCACCGAACGCGGCCGCATTCTCCTGGATCCAGCGCAGCGCGGCCTGTTGATCGAGTGTGCCGTAGGTCCCGGTGATGCCGCCGGTGCTGTCGGCCAGTTCGGGTAGCGCAAGGAAACCGAACGGGCCGACCCGGTAATTGGGGATAGCCACGATGACCTTGTCCTCACGCACCAGCCGGTCGGGGGAGTCGTACTGGGCGTTGGAGCCGAGTACGAAGGCGCCACCGTAAATCCACACCATCACCGGAAGAACCGCGCCCGCAGAGTTCTCCGGCACATAGATATCGATACTCAGGCAGTCCTCGCTCGATTCTTGCACCGCCAGCCCGAACGGCGCCGGAGACGCCTGCGGGCACTGCGGCCCATGCGCGTGGGTCGCAGGTACACCCGTCCACGGAGCGACCGGTTGTGGTGGTGCGAAACGGTTTTCACCCGAGGTGGGTGCGGCAAACGGAACACCGAGGTATTCGACAATCCCATTGGCGTGCCGACCGCTGATGGGTCCGCCCGTGACAGTGACTACCGTGTCGTCGGGTGCCGCCGCGGCGGGCGGAACCACCACTGCCGCACTGGCACTCATGAGGACTGCGGCTGCCACCAGCAGTCGACGGAAGGATCTCGGGTTCCGCAACGCAACGCTCCCGCAGTAAAATACTTTTGGAACAAAACCACTGTAGGTGACCGGCCTCACAGAGGGAAGAGTGCGCGACTTATTCGTCCAGCACGGACAGCAATCGCCGCAAGGCCGGAACCGCGGATTCCAGGACTTGCTGATCCTCTGGTGACAGTTTCGCCAGCGAGTCCCGTAGCATCGACGCACTGGCCCGGTCGTACCTGGCCAGCAGTTCCTTGGCCCGCGCCGTCGCGACAAGCACCACCCCGCGCCCGTCCTCGGACGACGGCACCCGATCCACCAGATCCGCCATCGTCCGCACCAGATTGCTCACCGTCGACTGCGCCACCTTGAGCTCGAACGCCGCCCGCCCCGGCGCCAGACCATCCTGCGACACCAGCAATCTCAGCAGTTCGATCTGCGCCTCCGGCAAATCGGGCAATCCCTCCAGCACCCGCGTCCGTCGCAGCACCGCTCGCCGCAACGGTCCGAGCAACGCACTCAACTGAGCTTCGACCCCACCTGCCATCCCACCATTCTCCCGGCCTCGCACGAAAGGCTGTGCGTGGTGTCCCGCGGGAAGCCCAGCTCCCACATCCGAGCGCACCGCCCTGCCGTCAGGCTCGCGTGTCAACCGAGCCACCGGAAACCGCGTCACCACCTCGCCGATAACGAGCTGGATGCTGGATCACTTGTTACGTTGTTCCACCGACAGTTCCGGCCGACATGGAGCGGCGGTACCGAGCGGAGCGCAGTCGCCTGATGCCGATGATCAACGCGGCAACGGACCCGAGAGCAGCGATACTCGGGCCGATAACGCGCAGCGCTGTGATCTGTTTGCGAGCGGCGGCCACCTGGGTGGCCATCTGGTCGATCGTCTGATCGTCGAATTTCAGGTCGCCATCGAAAACGGTTATCCGGTCGGGGGCATCGGCGGTGGTGGCGAGGTAGCGCAGCTGGTGCTCGTTGATGATCACGACGGCGCCGGTGGTCGGCTCGACCCAGTAGTCACGCGTTGCCGAATAGTACAACGAGACTCCGACCAGTTCATCGCCGCCCTTACCGCCCAGGAGCCTGGCAGGGAGATCCACCCGCCCACGCATCGGGAGCAATCCGCTGAGATCGACAACTGGGATGTCAGCACGGAAGTGCAACAGGCGTAGACCGTTTCGGACAGTGGAGTCATCGACGTAGGCCATGGTGGTCTCACGCTGCGAGATCGCGTCGAAGTATGGATGATCACGCTTCGCCGTGCCGAAGGGAAACTTGTATTGCAGGCCGTGGCGGACAGTTTCGAGCGGCTTCTGATCGAGTTCGAACATGGTCATGGCTGGTCGACGCTGAGGCATGCCAGTGGTTCTGCTGACGGTCACCTGATCGACCGACGCGTCGAGCAGTCTCGATGTGTCGGTGCGATCGCGCCGGGTAACTTCGAAGGAGGCGCATAGTGTGACCACGTTCGAGTCCGTCGGAACGACGCTGTTGACCAGGGTGGTCAGCTGTACGGGAACCTCATGGTCGATGTGCACCGTTCCCTCCAGCAGTTGCCTGAAGTCCAGCACGTCTCCCGTCCCGGTCGCGCGGGTGACCTGATGGATCCGGTCCGGGAATTTCACCAGACTCTTCGCCACATAGGTGGGCAGGACGATCGCGACAAGGGCGAGACGCCGGCGGGCGCCGGGAATGGACAGCGGTATCGGGCATGGTCGATCCCTTCGAGTTCCGCTCCCACCGGATCGGTTGCCGCTCGGGGGTCTATCGGCCGACTGCGGCGAGCGAACTCGTACAGCTGTCCGATCGGTCGGGGGAGGGCGGTCGGTTCAGTGATGGACTCCCATCGCCGTACCACCGAGACATTGATGATGATATCGTCACATGCGACGCAAGTCTCAGTCAAGTAGATATGACGAATTCGTCACTATATGGTGCGCACACCCATGTGCCATGGATTTCACGGCCAACCTCAGGCGATCGATGAGACGTGGATCTTCCGGCATCAGCAGCGCCGGAGCCGGATCTGCACCGCCCGTCGCCGCGCGGCCGGCAGCCTCGACGACCGGATACGATGCGAGGTTCGTGTGTGGACGGGTCGATCCGAGCTGGAGAGCGGGCGTGACGTAGGTGCGGATCGGGTTGCGCCGACCTCGAACACCTCCCGGCCGACCGGCCGGGAGGTGAGGGGAAACCGTTACCGGATTCCCCCTGCTTCGGCCGCATCGTGGGCACCGTCCGACCAACTACAGCGGTCGCGATAGACCACTTTGCAACAGGTGTCCGATACCGGCAGGCGGACAACCGCGTCGCACAGACGTGACAGGTCACGGCCGGCGCACTGAACGGTGCCGTCGGGGCGGATCAGCGCAGCGCGGGCGCGCCCCTGGCGCAGCCAACGATGGAGTTCCTCCCCTGCGTTGGTGATGATCAGGACCGCAGCGCGGTCCTCCACCATCGCGCGCTGGGCCGCGGTCGGTGTCCGCGAGGTGATGAGGGCGAACCGGCCCGTGATGAGGTCGTCAAGTCGCCGGCCGTCCGGTAGTGGTGGATTCGGAACGAGTCGTCCAGCGAGGCTGGTGAAGCGCGCAGTCTTGGTCACCAGGCTGCTGTGGTGGAGCGCGGGGGTCTCGCCATTTATGAAACGCCGGTCGAACCCGGGCATGCGGTGCACATACGGTGCGAAGACCCGGCGAGCTCGGCTACCGATCTCACCACCGGCGGTCATCGATGCGCCGAGCAGCATCGCGATCCGAATCATCGCCTGCGCGTGCGGCTTTCGTTCGATTTCGTAGCTGTCGAGGGCGTCGTCGCCGAGCTCGCCACTGAGTACCGCGGCCAGCTTCCAGCTCAAGTTCGCGGCATCTCGGAGTCCGGCGCCCATGCCCTGGCCGATGAAGGGTGGTGTCAGGTGCGCCGCGTCGCCCAGCAGAAAGGTGCGCCGGGAGCGCCACTGCTGGGCGACCCGTGCACAAAAGGTGTACTCGGCCACCCGAAGCAGCTCGAAATCGGCGAGCGCGACCGACTCGGTCCAGGGCCGGATCAACGGCAGCAGATCCTCCATCTTCTGATAGTCGGAGGCGGATTCGTTCGGCAGCAGCTGAAATTCCCAGCGATATCGCTGTTCCCCGATACGCATGAAGGTGGCGGCCCGGTTCGGGTCGCTGACCTGGTGTATACCGTCCCACTGTGCCAGTTCGGCGCTGGTGGCCACATCCACGACCAGCCAGCGTTGCCGGAAACCGAAGTCTCGCATGCCGACGCCCATCGATGTGCGCACGATACTGTTCGCACCGTCGCAGCCGAGCAGGTACCGGCCGCGGATCGAATTCCGAGCACCGGTCCGGCGGTCGATGTAATCGACACGGACACAATCAATTTCATCGACAGATCCGATGACCTCCACCTCGCCACGGATAGTGACCTCGGAGCGGTGACCGGCATTTTCGCGCAGTATCGCTTCCAGCTCCGGTTGATCGAACAGATTGGCCTCGGGATGCCCGTTGCGGCCCGGGTTGGGGTCACGATCGAACTGCGCCAGTACATGACGCCCGGCTCCGTCGATCAAGCGCAGCCCGAGCGCGGGCCGGGAGATGGCATCGAATGCGGTGCCCACCCGCAACCGGGTCAGTATCCGGCGGACCTCACCGTCGAGATGCACCGCGCGGGGTTGCGGATAGACGCCGTTCCAGCGCTCCAAGACAACCGTTTCGATACCGTACTGCGCGAGCAGGGTCGCGGCCGTCAACCCGCTGGGCCCCGCGCCGACGACCACGACCGGAACTGCGGCAGTGCTCATCTCAGCGCGCGCCTCGCACGGTGGTGCGCTGGGTACCGAGGTCGATGGCTCCGTCGTCGGTGCCGATAAATACTTCGATGAGGTCCCCGGGTTGGAGGTACTTCGGATTCTTGGCCTGGCGGTCGAAGAATATCTTCCATTTCAGCTTCGGCGGCAGCAGCGACCCGATCATCTCCACGGGCTTGGGTGGTGCACTGAGCGCAGTGCCGATCGGCGTCCCGGTCAGCAACAGATCCCCGGCATCCATACGCTGGAACCGAGTCAGGCTTCGCAGAGTCTCGACCGGCTTGTAAATCATGTCGGTCACCGTCATATCCTGGCGGATATCGCCGTTGACCCACAGTCGCAGCCTCAGTTCGTCGAATCGCTTCAACTCGTCGGCGTCCATGAGCACCAGCGCCGGACCGACCGGAGTGAAAGTCGGATATGACTTTCCCTCGTAGAACTGGGTTTTGGGGAGTTGCACATCGCGTGCGGAGATGTCGTTCGTGACAACCAGGCCGGCGATGTAGTCGGCCAGATTCGCTGCGTCGATGTGCGATCCGACCGGCATCGCCCGGCCGAAGACGAGCCCGATCTCGACCTCGTAGTCGAGCAATCGCACATGCTCGGGGCGAATCACATCGTCATAAGGCCCACTCACCGAACCGGATGTCTTGCGGAAGAACGTGAGCGGAACCGACTCCGGATCGCCTCCCGAATCCTTGACATGCGACGCGAAATTCGTCATCTGCGCCACAACCCGGCACGGAGCGGTCACCGGCGACACCAGCGCGAGTTCACTGACCGGAACCAATTGCGGCGCGAGTTCGCTGATGGGAACAACTTCGCTGTTGCGGCACGCGGCGTTGATCGCGGGCCGGACAGCGAGAAGTTCGGCGGTGGTTGTCGCATCCGTATCGATCCGGGCCGCTCCTGCGGGTGTTTGCACCCACCAGGCATCGGCGGTGCGAAGAACAGTCACAGTCATGTACGGGCTACTTTCATCAGGCCGAATAACCGGCGAAGGTCGAATTCGTTGTCGTTCCCACCGACTGCGCGAAATATCGAAAGCAGCTCACGCAGCGATTCCGGGCCGGGCGATATCCCCAGGAAATCTCGCGTCGCCGGTGGACCCCATTGAGACAGGCCGGAGGCCGTCATGGGAGCCCAACCTGGCTCGAGGGTGTTGTCGAACATGTCACCGTCGCTGAAATGCTCGACCAGGAAGCCGTCGGGATCGCGCCAGTAATCGAAGATCTGGCTCCCTTGAATATGCCGCCCGATACCCCATGACCGGCGATATCCGTGATCCTGGAGATATTCACCGCCCGCAGCGAGTGTGTCCAGGTCGGCCACCTGAAAAGCCGAGTGGACGTATCGATTCGAGGGACCGAGGGTCAGCGCGAGCGTATGGTGATCGACCGGGATCGACCCCTGATCGCATCGGATGAAACTCATGACCGGGCCACGATCCCGCTGCCCCGGGAAAAACAGGAAATCGCTGACGATCAAGCCAAGGTTCTGCAGGTACCAATCGAGCGTCTGCCGATACCGTGTCGTCTGGACGACTACGTGCCCCAGACGCTGAATACGCGCCGGCGCTCGCGGGGAACGCTGCGTGCTGTTGATCCGAGTCAGGCGTTCCCCGAAGTTGAGGCTCAACGGAGGGGGTGCCGGTAACGCATCGAGTTCACGGGTGTCGCAGACAACTCTGACGCGAAGCCCGCTCGGGTCGACGAGCGTAACCGCCATCCCACCGATCGATTCGGGTAGCGCCACAACTCGCGACCCCACTGCGTCGCCGAGTCGCTTCAGATCCGACCTTTCGGCGGCGCGAAATGCCGGACCGAGGAATCGGGAGCGGGGAGCGCGGCGTACCCGAATGCATGGTGAACCAGGTTCGGTTCCACGGAGCTGCAACTCGGCCTCGGTCCGGGACGCGGTCGCGAACCCGAACGCATGGGCGAACGCCTCGGCCCGGCGAAGGTCGGGTTTTTCGAACTCCAGCCAGGCCAGATCCACGACCTTCACCACCGGGTTCACTGCCCGTCCCAGGTGTTCACCCGGCCGGGCGCCCTCAGCGCTGTGCAGACCCGCATGAGCGTCATGACGACCGTTCATCGGAGTGCGCCCGCCTGGTCGCTGTAGATACCCTCGATCGTCTCGGCGTAATTGCGGAGCACAACGGCGCGTTTCACCTTGAGGCTCGGGGTGAGTTCGCCGGATTCCACGGTCAGATCGCGTGGCAGTATCCGGTACTGTTTGATCGTTTCCCAGCGGTTGAGCCTGCAGTTGACCTCGGTGATTGCCTGCTCGACTGCTGTCGACACTGCATCGTCCGGCAGGTCACCGCGCACTTCGGGGTCGATGGTCAGCAGAATGCTCACGAAGTTTCGTCCGTCGGCGACCACAACTGCCTGCGACACCAGTGGGCAGGTGGCCACTACCGCCGATTCGATCAGGGCCGGTGCGATGAACTTTCCACCGCTGGTCTTGACCAGATCCTTTTTACGATCGGTGATCTTCAGGAACCCGTCGGCATCGACCTCACCGATATCACCGGTGGCGAACCACCCGTCGGCGTCGATGACCTCGGCAGTTTGCTCTGGTAGACCGTGGTAGCCGCGCATGATCCCGGGCCCCCGCAGCATGATCTCTCCGTCATCGGCGATGCGGACCTCGGTTCCCGGGAAGGGCTGTCCGACGGTGCCGATACGAATATCGCCCGGCCGGTTCACGAATGCGGCGCCCGTGGTCTCGGTGAGGCCGTATCCCTCGTTGATCGCCAGGCCGATGGCCGCGAACCACTCGGCGATCTGCGGCGACAATGCTGCACTACCGGAGACGAGGTACTCGATCCGTCCGCCGAAACCTCGCCGGATCCGCGCGAAAACGAGCCGGTCAGCAACGAAGAGTTGCATCCGTTGCAGCACCGTGGCCCGACCGGCCGAGCGTCGGCGAACAGCGTCGACCCCGACCGCGATAGCCCAGTCGAAAAGGGCTTTCCGCATGCCCCCCTGGGCAGTGACCATGCTGACGACCCGGGCGTGAATCTTCTCGAAAACGCGCGGTGCAGCGGCCATGAAGGTCGGCCGGATGATCGGCAGGTTGTCGACGATCCGGTCTATCCGGCCGTCCACCGCCGTAACGAACCCCGTTTCGTACTGGGCGGCGAGCAGCAACTTGCCGAAGACATGGGACAACGGCAGCCACAGAAACTGCACGTGGTCGGGCCGGACAACGTCCTCACTCGCCACCGCCGCGCCCAAGTAGAGCCAGTTGGCATGGGTCAGCTCCACCCCTTTGGGTCGTCCCGTGGTGCCCGAGGTGTAGATGATCGTCGCGAGTTGATCGCGACCGACCGCCCGCACGGACTTGACAACAGCATCCGCGTCTTCTCGAAGATGCCTGCGGCCGAGCAGCGCCAGTTGCGCAAGCGTGAGGACCGAATCATCGGCAGCGTCGGCGTCGCCGTCGAACAGCACAACATGGCGCACCGCGGTTTCGGAGGCTCGAATCTTTGCCAGCTGATCACGATCCTCGGCGAAGACGACGACAGCGCCGGCGTCCGCCAGGATGTAGCCGACACCTTCGGCGTTCGTACTCGGGTACACAGTGGTGGTCGCCGCGCCGGCCAGCGCAATGGCGAGATCGGCAAGGATCCATTCCAGACGGGTCGAGCCGGCAATGGCAACCCGGTCTTCCGCGAGCACACCCAAGGCAAGCAAACCTGCGGCGAGGTCCGTGGCACGCCGAGCAGTCTCCGACCACGTCAAGGTCAGCCAGCCCGTATCCGTCTCATTGGGCGCACGGAACGCCGGTGCATGCGGCGCCCTCCCGGCCTGAGCGAGGAAACACGCGCCGACCGAGTCAAATTTGTCAACGGCGAGAGTGGTCATGTCACAGCTTTCGTGTGGTGTTGCGAAAGACGGAAGGGACGCCGGACCCCATGCGAGATCGCAGCGCGTGCCGTGATGGTCGGCCATCGTCACCAACCTTCACTGATGACGATATCGTCACCTACGAACAGCACGTCAGTCAAGACAATTGACAGAATCGTCATTACTGACACCACGCAGGTATGATCGACCGAGTGACCGTTCCCCAGAATCGGCTCGAACGCCGCAAGCTGAGAACTCGGACAGCGCTCATCAGCGCTGCCCAATCACTGCTCGCGGCAGGGAATCAGAACGTACCCGTCCTGCAGATCACGCAGCTCGCCGACGTCGGGATGGGTTCCTTCTACAATCACTTCGAAACGAAGGAACAGCTGTTCGAAGCAGCGGTCGACAACGCGCTAGAGGCGCTCGGCGATGTACTCGATGCGCTGACCGACCACCTGACCGATCCGGCAGAAATCTTCGCGCAATCCGTCCGGTTGACCGGACGCCTGCATCGACTCGCACCAAAGATGAGCAAGGTCGTACTCTCGGCAGCACCCGGCCAGATGTCATCGGATCGCGGACTTGCCGCACGCGCCCGCCGCGACCTCGCCAGCGGCATCGAAGCCGGCCGCTTCTCGATCCCCGACCTCGACCTCACGCTCGTTGTGGTGTCCGGAGCCGTCGTGTTCCTCGGTCAACTGCTGCACGACCAGCCCGACCGCGACGACGCGGCCGCCAGCGACCGAATCACCGAGGATCTACTGCGTTTCGTCGGAGTTCCCGATGAGGAAGCACGTGCGATCTGCGCTCAACCACTCCCCGACCTACAACAGCTGCTCGCGGACACCGCGATCTGTTGATCAGTGGGCACGGTAATGCTCGGTCACGATCGTTCGCCGGACCCCGGATCTGGTACAGCTCACCGTCACCTACCCGGACAGCTACGCATCCAAATTCGACCTCGGCGTGTTCTGGCACGCGCAGTCGCCAGCGCTGCTAGAGGTCGGACCCGTCCTGCACCCCGACTACGCGGTAGCCGGCAATATGGACGCCCTGTTCAACCGAACAAGCCGACCACGCGATCGACCTCTACAGCCGAGGCTGGTCCCTGGCCAAGGTAGCCCGACACATCGCCGTCAACCCGACCACAGTCCTGACCCGACTGCGCGAACGCGGCGTCCGAACTCGCGACAACCCACGGACGAACCCGGCCCTGACAACCGACAGCCAGCTGGCCTGAAGGCAGCCGAGTCCTCCCGACCTAATCAACACCAGGAGCAACGAAGACACTTTAGGGGAACTAGAACCCTCACAACCAGGATTTCCCCTGCTCAGCGCCACGTCCAGATTGCGCGTCCAGTAGCAACAGTGAACCCCCAAGTCTCTGACCTGGGGGTTCACCTATGGTGGAGCTAAGGGGACTCGAACCCCTGACCCCCACACTGCCAGTGTGGTGCGCTACCAGCTGCGCCATAGCCCCTTGCACGGCCCTGACGGGGACCGCCACCGAAGACTACAGGCGAGAGCGTGAACTCTCGCCTGTAGCGATCTTGTGGAGCTAAGGGGACTCGAACCCCTGACCCCCACACTGCCAGTGTGGTGCGCTACCAGCTGCGCCATAGCCCCGTATTCGGTTGTACCGTCGCGCTCCGGTAACCCCTTCGCGCTGAAAGAAAACTACACCATCGCGCTCGACGCCAACAAATCGGCTGGTAGACGGCGTGACCGTGGCGGGAGCACGCATCCTGCGCGGACTCCCGCCACCGCGTCGTCTATCCGACGAGTTCGCTCACCCAGTTCTCGTTGCCGAGCGCGTCGACGACTGTTCCCTCGTACACGACGGCCGGGGTGCCGGCCGCGCCGGTCGTGGCCAGGAGCTGGCGTCCTGCCTCCGCGTCGGCCGAGGCCTGTTCGATCCGGGCACCGTCGGTGATGCACTGTGCGACGTCCTCGGATGCACCCGCGTCGCGGGCCATCTGCGCGAGACCCGCATTGTCGATGTCACCCTTGCCGCCCTCGGCCGGCTGGTTGTCGGGCGACAGCAGGGCGTCGTGGAATGCGGAGAACGCGCGGGCGTCCCCGCTCTCGGCGACACACTGCGCCGCCGCTACGGCGCGGGTCGAGTAGTCGCCGCTGCTCGACGCCCGGTCGAGGAAGGCGAGCATCCGGTACCGCACCGCCAGCTGCCCGTCGTCGATCGCCTGGGAGAGCTCCTGCGAGTGCTTGTGTTCGAGTTCGGCGCAGTAGGGGCACATCGGGTCCTCGAACAGGTCGACGGTCCGCGAGGCATCGGGACGGCCCAGCAGGATCGCGCCGTCGTCCTCGATCGTGACCTCCACCGCGGCGTTCTGCACGGAGCCGTAACCGTCGTTGCGGGGATCGCTGCCACCCGACGACCACAGGACCCCACCGACGACGAGCGCACCGATCACCAGGATCGCGATGCCGCCGAGAATGTAGGTGAACCTGTTCGACGTCGGCTTCGGTGTGTACTTGCCGGATGAGACCTTCTTCGCGCTCACGGATGCTGCCTCTGCTGCTCGTCGGTGGGAAAGGACGATCTCACTCTGCCATCGACGGCTGAGGGGCTGCTGAGAGGGAAACCCGTGAGCCCGGACCGAGCGCGAACCAGGTGCGCGGCCGGACGACCAGCCATATCGACATCGCCAGGAAACCGAGGTCGCGGGCGATCTCGACGGCATAGTCGCGTCCGTCGACACCCTCGACCACGCCTCCTCCCCCGAAGCAGCCGCAGTCGATCGACAGACCGCGCGCCCATGCCGAGGCGATCGCGGCGACGAGCGCGACCAGTCCCAGGGCGCTGACGAGCGCTGCGCAGCGCGTCGCGAGACCGACGAGCAGGACCAGCCCGAGGGCCAACTCCAGCACAGGGAAGACGGTGGCGAACGGCCGCACCCAGTCGGTCGGCAGGATCTGGTACGCCCGTACCGCCACGACGGTCTGCGTCGGGTCCGAGAACTTCACCCAACCGGAGACGAGCCACACCGCCGCGAGACCGTATCGGGCGAGCGTGGAGACGAGACCGACCCACATGCGGGCGACAGTACCGGGCGGTCGTCTCACCGTGCCGTGTCGTCGGTCACCGGTGTCGCCTGCTCCGCGACACGGGGGCGTCCGGCGAGGAACCACGGCAGGGTCGCCGCCAGCATGATGACGCCCGTGACCGCGAAGGCCGTCGAGTACGACAACCGGTCCGCGAGGAAGCCGGCGGCGACCGGGCCGATCACCGCGCCGACATCGGCGACCATCTGGAAGGTCGCGAGCACCGGTCCGCCCCGGGCCTTGCTGCCCACGACGTCCGCCACAGCGGCCTGCTGCGAGGGGTTCGACAGTCCGGACCCCATACCCGCCACGAACGACGTGATGAGGAACCAGACGACGCTCTCGGTGAAGCCCATCGCGATCGTGCTGACCCCGCACACCACCAGGCCGGCCAGGACGAAGGGGCGCCGCCCGAACCGGTCGGACAGCTTGCCCGACTTGATGAGGACCAGAGCGTTGCCCACTGCGAAGGCGGTCAGCGCGACACCTGCGAACGCCTCACCCTCGTCGAGGGCCTCGACGACGAACAGCGGCACCATCGCCACGCGGACCCCGAACACCACCCAGCCGTTGGCGAAGTTCGATCCCAGCGCCGCGCGGTAGATCGGCGAGCGCAGCGCGTCGCGCAGGCGCATGACGGGCACGCCGTCCCCGCTGTCGGGACGGGCGAGCTCCGACGAACGCAGGCTGATCCCCACGACCGAGGCAGCCACGAGCAACGCCACGGCGTAGATGAGGAAGGGTGCGCGCAGCCCCAGTCCGATCAGGGCACCGCCGAAGAGCGGGCCGAGGATGTTGCCCATGAGGAAGCTGGTCGCGTACAGGCCGGAGACGCGCCCGCGGGCGTCTGGGGGCGCGATCCGCACGAGCAGACCGAGCGCCGACACCGTGAACATCGTCGACCCGATGCCGCCGAGCGCACGGAAGACGAGCAGCTGCCAGTAGCTCGCCGCGAACGCGCACGCACCCGTCGACAGGGCGACGATGAGCAGGCCCGTGATGTAGACGGGCCGCTCCCCCAGCTTCTGCACCAGCGACCCGCTCGCGGGTGCGAAGAGCAGCCGCATCGCCGCGAACGACGAGACGACGACCGTCGCCGCCGTCACACCGACGTCGAAGCTGCGCGCGAATTGGGGCAGCGCGGGAGCGACGAGACCGAAGCCGAGCGCGATCACGAAACTCGCGACGACCAGAACCCAGATTTCCCGCGGCAACGCCGCGTCACGTGTCCGCATGATGTCCACGATGTTAGCGAGGCGCACGACCTCGCCCGGTCGCGCGGTGGGCGAGCGGACTCAGGACAGGACGGACGAGACGAGTTCGCGTGCCGCCTGCTGGACCTCGGCGAGATGATCGGGGCCGCGGAACGATTCGGCGTAGATCTTGTAGACGTCCTCGGTTCCGGAGGGGCGGGCGGCGAACCACGCGTTCTCGGTGGTGACCTTCAGGCCGCCGATCGCGGCGCCGTTGCCGGGAGCCTCGGTGAGCGTCGCGGTGATCGGTTCGCCGGCCAGTTCGGTGGCGCCGACCTGCTCCGGCGACAGCTTCGACAGCACCGCCTTCTGCTCGCGCGTCGCCGGGGCGTCCACACGCGCATAGGCGGGGTCGCCGTACCGATCGACGAGATCGGCGTAGTAGCGGGACGGGCTCTTCTCCGTCACTGCGGTGATCTCCGCTGCGAGCAGGGCGAGGACGATGCCGTCCTTGTCGGTGGTCCACACCGAGCCGTCGCGCCGGAGGAAGGACGCACCGGCACTCTCCTCCCCACCGAAGCCCAGCGACCCGTCGCTCAGCCCGGGCACGAACCACTTGAAGCCCACCGGCACCTCGAGCAGGTCGCGGCCGAGACCGGCGGCGACCCGGTCGATCATCGACGAGCTCACGAGCGTCTTGCCCACCTTGCTCGACTCCGCCCAGCCCGGGCGGTTCCGGAACAGATAGTCGATCGCGACGGCGAGATAGTGGTTCGGATTGAGCAGACCGGCATCGGGGGTGACGATGCCGTGCCGGTCGGCGTCGGCGTCGTTGCCCGTCGCGAGGTCGTAGGCCCCGCGATTGCTGATCAGCGACGCCATGGCGTTCGGCGACGAGCAGTCCATCCGGATCTTCCCGTCGGTGTCGAGCGTCATGAACCGCCAGGTGGCGTCGACGAGCGGATTGACGACGGTGAGGTCGAGCGCGTGCCGTTCGGCGATCTCGCCCCAATAGTCGACGCTCGCACCACCCAACGGGTCGGCACCGATCCGTATCCCGGCGGCGCGGACGACGTCGAGATCGACGATGTTCGGCAGATCGTCGATGTACGCGGCGAGGAAGTCGTGTCGTCCTGCCGAGGCGAGGGCCGAGGAGAGCGGCACCCGCTTCACTCCGTCGAGTCCGGCGGCGAGCAGTTCGTTGGCGCGGGCGGCGATGACCGACGTCGCATCGCTGTCGGCCGGCCCGCCCGACGGCGGGTTGTACTTGAAGCCGCCGTCGCGCGGAGGGTTGTGAGAGGGGGTGACGACGATGCCGTCGGCGCGGGCACCCGACCCGGAATTGTGCTGCAGGATCGCATGACTGACGGCCGGGGTCGGGGTGTAACGGTCGCGGGAGTCGACGACCACCTCGACGTCGTTCGCGACGAGCACTTCGAGTGCACTCGCCCACGCCGGTTCGGACAGGGCGTGCGTGTCGCGGCCGAGGAACAGCGGGCCCGATGTGCCCTGCTGGGCGCGATATTCGACGATGGCCTGGGTGGTCGCGAGGATGTGGGCTTCGTTGAACGCACCGTCGAGGCTCGAGCCGCGATGGCCGGACGTACCGAAAGCCACCTGCTGCGAAGCATTCTCGGGATCCGGTTGCACGGTGTAGTAGGCGGTGACAAGGTGTGCGAGATCTTCGAGATCCGCCGCGGTGGCCGGCTGTCCCGCTCGTTCGTGCGCCATGTGCTCTCCTCGTCGAAGGTGGTGTTCTCATCTTGCCGCCGATCCGCGGCACGCGCGGGATGAGTACCCCGATCCGCGCGTCGATACGGACAACGGACGAAAAGGTCATCGCGGCCGCGGGACCAAAGTTTCTGACTCGAAAGTAATGTTGGTGCTCACAATTAGGTGGGCTAACTGTTGCGGGTCATGACGTTGTAGACACCACCAGGGGCTGACGAAGGCGGACGGGCCTTCCGACGGCAGGATGGGAAGTACCACCAACTCATCCGCCGAACGAAAGAACCCGTCCGTGCTCCACCGTAACGCCCCACTGTCCGTCGAAGGTCGCCGCCGTCTCGTCGAGCGGTGCCAGACTCGTCCGCTGTCCCATGTCGCCGCCGAGATGGGGATCTCCCGGGCCTGCGCCAGCAAATGGATGGCCCGCTACCGCGAACACGGTGAACTCGGCCTGCTCGACCGCCCCAGCGTCCCGCACCACCAGCCCACCGCGACCCCGGCCGAGACCGTGGCGCGGATCGAGACCCTGCGACGGAAGCACAAGTGGTCCGCGGCTCGTATCGCACACGAGCTCGCCGCCGACGGCATCAGCATCTCGGTACGCACCGTCAGCCGGCACCTCGCTCACCTCGGCTTGAACCGGCGCAGGTTCCTCGATCCGAACGGCGAGAACAACCGCCAGCCACGCCGGATCATCGCCCGCTGGCCCGGCCACATGGTGCACGTCGACATCAAGAAGGTCGGCCGGATTCCCGACGGTGGTGGCTGGCGTGTCCACGGCAAGGGCTCGGAGCAGGCCAAGAAGGTCGAGCGCGCCAAGACCGCCGGTGCCCGCGCCGGCTACGTCTACCTGCATTCGGCGGTCGACGGGTTCTCCCGCCTCGCCTACACCGAGGCCCTGGCCGACGAGAAAGCCGCCACGGCAATCGGGTTCATGCACCGGGCGAGAGTGTTCTTCGCCGCCCACGGCATCGTGCACATCCACCGGGTGGTCACCGACAACGGGTCCTGCTACCGGGCGAAGGACTTCGCGAAAGTGCTCCACGGTGGCCGGCATCAACGGATCACCCCGTACACCCCTCGTCACAACGGGAAGGTCGAGCGCTACAACCGGATTCTGGCCGAGGAGTTCCTCTACGCCCGCGTCTGGGTCAGCGAACGGCAACGCGCCCAGGCGCTACAGGTGTGGAATGTGCACTACAACTATCATCGTCCGCATACTGCCGTCGGTAATCGGCCGCCCGCGAGCAAACTCCGGACCGGTGTCACCAACGTCATGGCCTCATACAGCTAACTTCAGTGAACGAAATGAAGACGATGCCGGGGAGGACATTTCTTCGTTTCGCTCTCGCTGTTTCGGCGTCGTCTCCGACGTCTCCGGGACCGACAGCGACCGCGCCCGCCGTCGAGAACACTCACACCCTGAGTCTCGACGGCGGGCACCGCTGTTTCCAGGGCACCGCTGTTTCCAGGGCACTGCCGCTTCTCGGGCACTGCCCTTCCTGCCACTGCCGATCCGGCCACCCCGAACAAAACGAAACCCGGGTAGGTGATCGAATGGTCGATCTCCTACCCGGGTCGATGGTGGAGCTGCCGGGAATCGAACCCGGGTCCTCCGCCGCCTCGCGAGGGCTTCTCCGTGTGCAGTTCGCTATGTCTCTACTCGGATCTCCCGTTCTCGCGAACAAGACGAGATGACGATCCCAGTCGCTGTTTGTTGTCCCGCACGTCTCCGCGACCGAGCCGTACGGTAGAGCTCTCTAGTCGATGCCAGGAACCGGGTCGAGAGCAAACCCGGGCTGACAGAGACGCGCTCGCTTAGGCAGCGAGGGCGTACTCGCGCTGAGTGGACTCGGCGCTTAATTGGTTGCAGCGACGCTTACGGTGGTCTCTTGCCTGCACCGACACGCTTCCCCTTGCTCAACGTACGCAGTCGAAACCGTTCAGCCCCGTACGCGCCTGCGACCTTCGCAGGACTACCTACTGTAACGACCCGAAGGCCCGATGTCATTCCCATTTCCGGAAACGATTCGCGGCCGGGTCATGAGCCTGCTCACACCGCCGCTCACCAGCCACGGAACCGGGCCGGGGTGACCCGGACGGGGACGGAGTAATCGGCCCGGAAGGCGTCCGGACTGTAGTCGAGCGAGCGCATACCCGCTGCGTACTTGTCGACGTACCGCCGCCACTCGTCGTCGTCGACGCTCTCGGTGACCGCGGCCGTCCCGGTGAACACCGCGACGTGCCCGCCACCGCTGTCGGCTTCGAGGTTGACGGCGACCCGTGGGCGGGCGGTGATGTTGGCGAGCTTGGCCGTGCCGGGCTGCGAGAAGAACAGGAAACTATCACCGGACCACAGGAACCACACGGGCGTGGGGACGGGTCCGCCGTGGCGGTCGACGGTGGTCAGCCAGACCACGGATTCGTCGGTCAGTCGCTTCAGGACCGCATCGGGAATCGAGAGGGTGGAAGAAACGGTTTCGGTCATGTTGTCCTCGGCTTTCTCCGAGTCCGGCGTCGCCGGGTGTTGTCCGTAGTGCTCCGTCCGACGACGCGCTTTCCGCGATGCCGGGTCCAACGCCTCCAGGATTCGTGTTCTTCCCACCCCGGATCAGCCGGGCAGGCTGACGAGTGCGACGGCCAGTCCGGCTGCGAGCAGGCCGAGCAGTTTCACCCGGCTCACGCGCTCACCGAGCACTATGACGGCGAGCAGCACCGTCACCGCCGGATACAGCGCCGCGATCACGCTCACCAGCGACAGCAGGCCGTGCTGGTAGGCGAACAGCAGTGCACCGTTCGCGATCACGTCGATCGCGCCGATCCCGATCAGGATCGGCAGGAGCGACCGGATCGGCCACACCACGGTGCGCCACGAGAAAGCGATCACCAGCC
Source organism: Rhodococcus sp. PD04 (assembly GCF_035918275.1). NCBI lineage: Bacteria > Bacillati > Actinomycetota > Actinomycetes > Mycobacteriales > Nocardiaceae > Rhodococcus > Rhodococcus sp. PD04. The sequence goes on from NZ_CP142143.1 coordinate 3,454,322, forward strand.
AGACCACGAGGGTGGCGGTCGCGCGGGAAGCGGCGAGCGGCCACAGACCGGTACCGGTGCCGACCTGACCGAGGCCGATGAACGACAACGCGAAGGCGATGCCCGATCCGACCGTCCACCACGCGATCCTCGACGTGAAGCGCGGGTGTCCGACACCGGTGACGGTCTCGTCGGATTCGCGGCTGACCAGCCCCACCGCGATCACCGCGACGACGATGCCGAGATAGGCGAGCAGACCGGGCCGGTCCCCCGTCGCGATCCCGACCAGCACGGGGATCCCGGCCACGACGACAGCGGTGACCGGTGAGACGACCGACATCGGCCCGTTCGCCAGTGCGAGATAGAACCACCAGACGGCGATGCCGCCGGCCACGCCCGCTGCGGCACCCCACGCGAGGGACGCCGCGGTGAGGTCGCCGCCGACGATCGACGCGGCGATCAGGGACACGACGAGCGACACCGGATAGGTGACGGCTACGACGCCGAGTGCGCTCGCGCGACGGGAGGCGGCACCCCCGGCGAAATCGCTGAGGCCGTACCCGACCGCCGCGAGCAGCGCGAGCGCGACCGCGATCAGCGGCTCATGCCCTTCACCCGCCGGCCGAGCTCGCGGGTCACCTCACGTTCGGCGGTCCGGCGGGCGAGATCCTGACGCTTGTCGTAGTCCTGCTTGCCCTTGGCAAGCGCGAGCTCGACCTTGACCTTGCCGTCGGAGAAGTACATCGACAGCGGCACGAGGGTCTGGTTGCCCTCCCGGGTCTTGCCGACGAGCGCGTCGATCTCGCGACGGTGCAGCAGCAGCTTGCGGGTGCGGCGCGGAGCATGGTTGGTCCATGTGCCGTGCCCGTATTCCGGAATGTGCAGACCCCGCAACCACACCTCGCCGTCGTCGACGGTCGCGAATGCGTCGACCAGGGAGGCCTTCCCCTCCCGCAGGCTCTTGACCTCGGTACCGACGAGGGCGATGCCCGCCTCGTAGGTATCGAGGATGGTGTAGTTGTGGCGCGCCTTCCGGTTGGTCGCGATGACCTTCCGGCCCTTTTCCTTCACGTGCAGGCCTTTCCGGTCCACGATCGATCGAACAGAACACCGTCCAGCATAGGAACCTCGCACAACACCTTATTCACGCACGTACAGACGCAAGGTCACATACGAGGTGAGAGCGGCCATTCCCACACCCATGAGGACCAGGAACGGCGAAACCAGAAGGATGTCGCTGTCGGTGATGCGGGCGACGATGTTCGCGTCGTAGACCTCGGTGAGCATGTCGTCGACGAACATGCTCTTGGCGACGAAGAGGCCTCCGATGGCGAGTGCGGCACCCACGATCGCGGCGATCACCGCTTCGAGGAGGAAGGGCAGCTGCGTGTACCAGCGGGTCGCGCCGACCAGCCGCATGATGCCGACCTCGGTGCGACGGGTGAAGGCCGCGATCTGCACCATGTTGGCGATCAGGAGCACGGCCGCGATCGCCTGGATCGTGGCGATGGCGAACGCGCCGTTGCGGATGCCGCCGAGCACGCCGAACAGACGCTCGACGAGATCCTGCTGGTTGAGCACGCTGTCGACGCCGGGCCTGGTACCGAAGTCGTCCTGGATCGCCGCGAATCGATCCGGATCGGACATCTTGATCTTGAAGGAGGCGGGGAAGCTGTCGGCACTCACGAGTTCGGCGAGTTCGGGCTGATCGGCGAAGACACGATCGGTGGCGTCGAGGACGGCGTCGTCGCGGCTCAGGTACTGGACCGACACCACGTCGTCGGTGCTCTCGAGGTCGCTGCGCAGGTCGGAGCAGAGATCCTGCTCGCACTCCGGATCGAGCGAGGAGATGTCCTCGGTCAGGAACACCTGCACCTCGACCCGGTCGAGGAAGATCCGTTCCGTCTTGCCCGCCATCTGGACCACGAGCAGCCCCGCACCGAACAGCGCGAGGGAGATCGCCGTGGTGAGGATCATCGCGATGGTCATGGTGAGGTTGCGGCGCAGGCCGGTGGTGACCTCGCTGAACAGGAAGCTGGCACGCATCGGGTGGGATTCCTTCGGTTGCCTGGTGGGGATGCTCGGGTGACGGGATCTAGCGGCCGACGCCGTAGACGCCGCGTGCCTCGTCGCGCACGACGCGTCCGAGATCGAGTTCGACGACCCGTCGCCGCATCGAGTCGACGATGTGGTGGTCGTGGGTCGCCATGAGCACCGTCGTGCCCGTGCGGTTGATGCGTTCGAGCAGCAGCATGATGTCCTGGCTGGTCTCCGGGTCGAGGTTGCCGGTCGGTTCGTCGGCCATCAGCACGAGCGGCCGGTTGACGAACGCGCGCGCGATCGCGACGCGCTGCTGTTCGCCGCCGGACAGTTCGGCGGGCAACCGGTCGGCCTTGCCGGACAGTCCCACCAGGTCGAGAACCTCCGGCACCGTCCGTTCGATCACTCCGCGCGGCTTACCGATCACCTCGAGGGCGAACGAGATGTTCTCGGCGACCGTCTTGCGCTGGAGCAACCGGAAGTCCTGGAAGACGCATCCGAGATTCTGGCGCAGCTTCGGTACGCGACGCGCCGGCAGCCGGTTGACGTGGAAATCGGCCACGTGGATGTCGCCGGTGGTGGGCTTCTCCTCACGCAGGAGCAACCGGAGGAAGGTCGACTTCCCGGATCCGGAGGGACCGATGAGAAAGACGAACTCGCCCTTCTCGACGTGCACCGAGACCCCTTCGAGCGCGGGACGCGTGGACGTCTTGTAGGACTTGGACACATTCTCCAGCCGGATCACGTGGACATGCTAACCGTTACCGGACGGTGACCTACGGCACCGGCTCGTCGGCGCTCTACGACGACGGAGTGTCGGTGTCCTCGGTCACCGTCGGATCCTGCTGGTCGTTCAGTCCGGGGATCGTGGGCAGGTCGAACGGGAACTGCCTGTTCGTCGCGGTGGGGGGCGCTGTCGTCGTGGCATCCTGCGACGGCGTCCCGCCCTGTTCCCTGCCCGGCACGCCGGTCGCCGTCGTCGGCGGGAAGGTCGACGAGGTCGTCGGCGGATAGGGCGTGTCGGTGGTCTCCGGCACGAACTCCTCCTGCGGAACCGTGGTCGCCGGCGGCACGTACGGCACGTAGGGCGTCTCGGAGATGATCACGGCGGTCGACGGCGCATCGGGGGTGTCCTCGGGCTGGTTGAGGAACAGGTAGGTCACCCACAGGGCGAGCCACAGGGTGCACAACGCGAAGGTCGTGGTCCTGATCCGCCCACCGAGGAGGTGTGACGGGATGCGCCTGCGGTGCGGCTCCTCCGGCTCGGTCGCCGGACCGCCACCCGATGCCCCTCCACCCGATGTCACTGTGCCTCCACCCGATCGACCACGCTGGCGGTGTCGAGCTGGGGCGTGACGGTGATGCCCTGTTCACGCAGCGCCCGCGCGATCCGTGCACGCAGCAGACGACCCACCTGGAACTGCTTGCCGGGCAGCGTGCGCGCGACCATGCGGACGCTGAGCTGATCCACCTCGAGGCTCTCGACACCCATCACGCTCGGCTGGTCGAGCAGCAGCTCCCGCAAGCGGGGTTCCTTGTACGCAGCGACGCCCAGTTCGCGCAGGATCTCGGTGACGTCGGCGATGTCGGCGGTCACCGGGATCGGCACGTCCACGACGGCGCGCGCCCAGTCCTTCGACAGGTTGACGGCCTTGTTGATCTGCCCGTTGGGGACGGTGATGACCTCACCCGCCGTGCTGCGCACCCGGGTGACGCGCAGCGTGACATCCTCGACGGTGCCGATCGCGTCCTCGGACGCACCGGTCACGGAGATCTGCACGGTGTCGCCGAAGCCGTACTGCCGTTCGGTGATGATGAAGAAGCCCGCGAGGATGTCCTGCACGATGCGCTGGGCACCGAAGCCGAGCGCGGCGCCGAGCACGGTCGCCGGCGCGACCAGGCTGCCGATGGGTAGCTGGAGATAGTCGAACACCTTCAGGGTCGCGACGATGTACACGAACGAGATCGCCATCCACGTGACGACCTGGGCGACCGAGTGGCGGTGCTTCGTCGCCTCGGAACGTACGAGGTCGTCGGACTGGGTGTAGCGATCGTCGATGCGCCGCGTGATGCGGCTACCGATCCACGAGATGAACCGGGCGATGAGGACAGCACCCAGAACGGTGAGCGCGATCAGCAACCCACTCGTCGACAGCCAGTCGAGCAGTCTAGCTCCGGGAAGGAACGGCACAGGCCCCTCTCCTGTTTCCGATCACGACTTCTGCTCTTCACGCATACGCCAGCGGATGCCGGCCTCGAGGAATCCGTCGATGTCGCCGTCGAGCACCGCCGAGGGGTTGTTGACCTCGTACTCGGTGCGCAGGTCCTTGACCATCTGGTAGGGATGCAGCACGTACGAGCGCATCTGGTTGCCCCACGAGCTGCCGCCGTCGCCCTTGAGCGCATCCATCTCGGCGCGCTCCTCCTGGCGCTTGCGCTCGAGGAGCTTGGCCTGCAGGACGCGCATGGCCGCGACCTTGTTCTGCAGCTGCGACTTCTCGTTCTGACAGGTGACGACGATGCCGGTCGGGATGTGCGTCAGGCGCACGGCGGAGTCGGTGGTGTTGACCGACTGGCCACCCGGGCCGGACGAGCGGTAGACGTCGACGCGGACGTCGTTCTCGTCGATGTCGATGTGGTCGGTGGTCTCGACGACGGGCAGCACCTCGACCTCGGCGAAGGAGGTCTGGCGGCGGCCCTGGTTGTCGAAGGGGCTGATGCGGACGAGACGGTGCGTGCCCATCTCGACCGACAGGGTCCCGTAGGTGTAGGGCGCCTTGACGGCGAAGGTGGCGGACTTGATGCCGGCTTCTTCCGCGTAGGAGGTGTCGTAGACCTCGACGCCGTAGCCGTGTTTGTCGGCCCAGCGGATGTACATGCGCATGAGCATCTCGGCCCAGTCGGCGGCGTCGACGCCACCGGCGCCCGCGCGGATGTTGACGAGCGCGTCGCGCTGGTCGTACTCGCCGGACAGCAGCGTGCGCACCTCCATCGCCTCGATGTCGGCGCGCAGGCTCTCGCGTTCGGCCTCGGCGTCGGCCAGGGCGGCGGTGCGGGCCTCGCCCTCCTCGCCCTCGGCGAGCTCGTACAGAACCGGGAGATCCTCGAGCCGCTGGCGCAGGCCCTCGACCCGGCGCAGCTCGCCCTGTGCGTGCGACAGTTCGCTGGTGACCTTCTGGGCGTGGTCCTGGTCGTTCCACAGCTCGGGGTCGGCGGCCTGGTGTTCGAGTTCGTCGATGCGCCGTCGAAGCTCCTCGACGTCGAGGACCGACTCCACGGTGCGGAGGGTCGTGTCGAGCTCGGTCAGGGCTGCGGAAACATCGGGATGCACGATTCAACAGGTTACCGGAGCGACGAACCGGCCCGCCGTGGGCAGCGATCGACACGGCAGGGCCCCGGGCGGGTCGAGCACCGCGCCGACCCCGGAGTGGGCGGCAAGCTGCTCGGCCCCGGGCGACGGCGGCTAGCGTTTCCGTCATGACCACCGACTACACCGCCGACCTGGACCTCGCCCTCCGACTCGCCGACGCGTCCGACGCCATCACCCGCGACCGCTTCGGTGCGCTGGACCTGAAGGTGGACGACAAGCCGGACCTGAGCCCGGTCTCCGACGCCGACCTCGCCGTCGAGCGCACCATCCGCGAGATGCTCGGCGAGCAGCGACCGGACGACGCGGTGCTCGGCGAGGAGTTCGGCGGCGACGCGGTCTTCCGCGGGCGGCAGTGGGTCGTCGATCCGATCGACGGCACGAAGAACTTCGTGCGTGGCGTACCGGTCTGGGCGAGCCTGATCTCGCTCCTCGAGGACGGCGTGCCCGTCGTGGGCGTGGTCAGCGCCCCGGCACTGAACCGTCGGTGGTGGGCGGCCGCGGACGGCGGCGCCTGGGTGTCGCACGACGGTGCCGAGCCCCGGCGCATCTCGGTGTCGGAGGTGACCGACCTCGCGTCGGCGTCGCTGAGCTTCTCGAGCCTGAGCGGATGGCACGAGCGTGGCATCCGTGATCGTTTCGTCGCCCTGACCGACGACGTGTGGCGGGTGCGCGCCTACGGCGACTTCTTCTCCTACTGCCTGCTCGCCGAGGGCGCCCTCGAGATCGCGCTCGAACCCGAGGTGTCGCTGTGGGATCTGGCCGCGCTCGACGTGCTGGTGCGCGAGGCCGGTGGACGGTTCACGAACCTCGAGGGTGCGGACGGTCCGCACGGCGGCAGCGCGGTCGCGACCAACGGCACGCTGCACGACGAGGTGCTCGGTCGACTGAAGTGAGTGGCCGGCCCCACGCGCGGATGGTCACGCGTGGGGCCGGGTTCGTCAGCGGACCGGGAGATGCACAGCGGTCTCGAGGTCGGCTTCGTTCGTGACGCCCGGATCATCGAGATAGACGTTGAAGTGGTGGGTGGCCACGTCGTCGTCGACCCGGGCCGCGGACAGGCCGTGTTCGGCCAGGAATGCGGCGATGGCCTCGTGGGCACGCGGGATCGATTCGGCGTACGGCCCGGTCACGGTGGCGACGACCGCCCGGCGTGCGGGGAACTCGTGGACCGTCAGCGGCTCGCGAGCCGTGGTTCCCGGCGCCACCGGCAGGAACACGGATTCGTCGACGTCCGACTCGCGGAACTCGCCGTCGTGTTCGATGCATCCACCGGGCCCGGTCGGGACGATGCCCTGCTCCTGCAGTGCGGGCATGAAGCGTTGCCACAGTTCCCCTTCGGCCGAGTAGTCGGCGACGGTGCCGCGGAGGCAGACGTAGGTCTGCGGCGGAATCTCGGTCAGTTCGATTCGGGTCATGATGGTGTCCTCCGGTATCTCGTCGAGCATGCGGTCCAGGGCTCTCAGTCGCATGCGGCCGAGTTCGAGCTCCTCTTCCAACACGCGGCGCTGCAGTCGCAGAGCCTGCGTGTAGGCGGGAGTTCCGGCCGTCGCCAGTAGCGCCCCGATGGCGGACACGCCGAAGCCGACGTCGCGCAGACGGCGGATGCGCGCGGCATCGGCGGTCTGCTCGGGCAGGTATCGGCGGTAACCGCTGACCTCGTCGACCACGGCGGGGATCAGCACTCCGTGCGAGTCGTAGTGGCGCAGCATCCGCACGCTGATCCGGGTCAGGGACGAGAACTCTCCGATGGACATCAACCTGGTGGTGTCGGTCATGGCGCCGAGTCTGCGACCTCACACGGTGTGAGAGTCAACTCGTGCTCGCGACACGACGGACGATGCTGGCGACACGCGTCCACGGCGGAACTTACTGCGCGGTAGACAGTGACCTTACTCGGAAGTAAGATCGGGAGTGTCCGCTGCCGCATCGAGAGACTTCTGGTGATCATGAGCAAGCAAGACAGCGTGGCCCGCCACACGCCTCGCGACACGTCCGCCGTCGGCCTCAATCCGATCAAACGCGACGCCATGGGTGCTGCCATGCGCGTGCTCACCCGGATCACGGGTTCCGAACTGGCCGACCGGTACAAGATCCGCGAGACGATCGACCGGATCACGTACCAGTCCACGAAGACCGGCTTCAAGACCCTCGGCGCCGCCACGCGCACCTTCAAGAAGATGTCCGGCGGCGCGAGCGGCCCGCAGCGTCTCGCCACCGCGAAGAACGCCGACTTCTTCGATCTCACCCCCACCGACGATCAGCAGATGATCACGGAGACGGTGCGTGAGTTCGCCGCCGAGATCCTGCGGCCCGCCGCGCACGACGCCGACGAGGCCGCCGCGGCCCCGGCCGATCTGCTCGCGCGCGCAGCCGAACTCGGCATCACCATGGTCAACGTGCCCGAGGCGTTCGACGGCGCCGCCGACGAGCGCGGCGTGGTCACCAACGTGTTGGTCGCCGAGGCCCTCGCGCACGGCGACATGGGCCTGGCCCTGCCGATCCTCGCGCCGAGCGGTGTGGCCGTGGCTCTCACACAGTGGGGCACCGAGGACCAACAGAAGACCTACCTGCCGGCCTTCGCCGGCGACGATGTCCCCCAGGCGTCGGTCGTCATCGCCGAGCCGCGCGCCCTGTTCGATCCCTTCGCGTTGCAGACCAAGGCGGTGCGCTCCCCCAGCGGCTACCGGCTCAACGGCGTGAAGTCGTTCGTCCCGGCGGCGGGCAGCGCCGAACTGTTCGTCGTGGCAGCCGAACTCGACGGTAAGCCGTCCCTCTTCCTCGTCGAGGCGAAGAGCAAGGGCGTCGTGATCGAGGCCGATCCGGGCATGGGCCTGCGCGCCGCCGGACTGGGCCGCCTTCTGCTCGAGGACGTCGCGGTGCCGGAATCGGCACGCCTCGGCGACGACGACGCCGACGTCCGCGCCGAGCAGTACGCCGACGCCGTGCGCCTGTCGCGCCTGGGCTGGGCAGCTCTGGCGATGGGCACCGGTCAGGCCGTGCTCGACTACGTGGTCCCCTACGTCAACGAGCGCGAGGCGTTCGGCGAGCCCATCAGCCACCGGCAGGCGGTGGCGTTCATGGTAGCCAACATCAAGATCGAGCTCGACGGTCTGCGTCTGGTCACCCTGCGCGGTGCGTCGCGGGCCGAGCAGGGCCTGTCGTTCGCTCGCGAGGCGGCCCTGGCCCGCAAGCTCGCCACCGACAAGGGCATGCAGTTCGGCCTCGACGGCGTCCAGCTGCTCGGCGGCCACGGCTACACCAAGGAACACCCCGTCGAACGTTGGTACCGCGACCTGCGAGCAATCGGAGTCGCCGAGGGCGTCGTCCTCGTCTGATCGGCCCGACCCGAACAAGGAACCTGTGATGATCAATCTCGAACTTCCCCGGAAGCTCAAGGCTTCCGCGAACCAGGCCCATCAGGTCGCCGCGCAGATCTTCCGGCCGATCTCCCGCAAGTACGACCTCGCCGAGCACGAGTACCCCGTCGAACTCGACACCATGGCCGCGATGGTCGAAGGGCTCAACGACTCCGGCCAGGGCGCGGCGGGTGCCACACTCGGCCGCGACAGCAAGGCCAAGCAGGACGGCCCCGCCGGAAATGCCAACGGCGGCAACATGGCCGGACTCCTCAATGTCATCGAGACGTGCTGGGGCGACGTCGGCCTGACCCTGTCGATCCCCTACCAGGGCCTGGGCAATTCCGCGATCGCCGCGGTGGCCACCGACGAGCAGCTCGAACGCTTCGGCAAGGTGTGGGCCTCCATGGCGATCACCGAGCCCGGTTTCGGATCCGATTCGGCGGCCGTGACGACCACGGCCGTGCTCGACGGCGACGAGTGGGTCCTCAACGGTGAGAAGATCTTCGTCACCGCCGGTGAGCGTTCCACGCACATCGTCGTGTGGGCGTCCGTCGACAGGTCGAAGGGCCGCGCCGCGATCAAGTCGTTCGTCGTGCCGCGCGAGGCTCCCGGACTCTCGGTCGCGCGTCTCGAGAAGAAGCTCGGCATCAAGGCATCCGACACCGCGGTGCTCGTGCTCGACAACTGCCGCATTCCGAAGGACAACATCCTCGGCTCCCCGGAGGTGAACACCGAGAAGGGGTTCGCCGGGGTCATGCAGACCTTCGACAACACGCGTCCGATCGTGGCCGGCATGGCCGTGGGTCTCGGTCGTGCGGTACTCGAGGAGCTGCGCACGATCCTGAAGGAGGCGGGCGTCGAGGTCTCCTACGACATCCCCGCCAACAACCAGCACGCCGCGGCAGCCGAGTTCCTCGCGCTCGAGGCCGACTGGGAGGCCGCCTACCTGCTCGCGCTGCGCGCGACGTGGATGGCCGACAACAAGAAGCCCAACTCCCTCGAGGCGTCGGTGTCGAAGGCGAAGGCCGGCCGCACCGGCACCGCGGTCTCGCTCAAGGCCGTCGAACTCGCCGGAACCTACGGGTATTCGCAGCGGCCGCTACTCGAGAAGTGGGCACGCGATTCCAAGATTCTCGACATCTTCGAGGGCACCCAGCAGATCCAGCAGCTCATCGTCGCTCGGCGGGTGCTCGGAAAGTCGTCCTCCGAACTGAAATAACGCCCGGGGCATGGGGTCCGTCCGCGGGCGCCGGAGGGATGGGACCGGTGCCTGCGCACGGTACCGGGCGTGTCGGAGGATCCATCGGGGGACGAGCCCTCGCCGCAGGCGCGGCGAGGGCTCTACCCGTTCCAGGAAGATCATCCGGAGAAGATTGCCTGGAATGTGAGCTACGTCACGGCTACTGTGTGTGCTGACGCCGACACACAGCTAGGGGGACGGATGCTCGGTCAGGACATTCTCGGCAGGATCACGGGTGGGCGGATCACGCTCGACGACACGATCGACCAGGTCAAGGACACCCTCGGATCACTCGCGGTACTCCATCGCGCAGGTCTGCTGCACTTTCCGCGCGTGGACCACAGCATCGGGACGATCATGGCGGCCAACAAGTACGGCCCCTTCGCCGGCGCCGTGCACGCACAGGCCGAACGCGGTCTCGACGCCGTCGCCCTGATCGACGAGGCCGGCGATGTCACCTACAAGGAACTCGAGGCCCGCTCCAATGCCCTCGTGCGGGCGTGGCAGCGCGCCGGCGTGGAGCCGGGATCGGTCATGGGCATCATGGCCCGCAATCACCGCGGTCTCGTGTTGACGATGCTCGCCACCGCCAAGCTCGGTGTGCGGCTGGTGATGATGAACACCGGTTTCGCGCCGCGGCAACTCGTCGATGTCGCAGCGCGCGAACAGGTCTCGACGTTCGTCTTCGACAGCGAATTCGCCGAGGTCGCAGCCGCGCTCCCCGACGACGTGCGCCGGTACGTCTCCTGGGTGGACGACGAGGTCCCCGGCATCCCGACGCTGGAGCAGTCGATCGACGGGCTGGACGGCTCGTCCCTGCCCGCGCCGGAGGTCTTCGGTGGATTCGTATTGCTCACCAGCGGCACCACCGGCACCCCGAAAGGCGCGCCGCGCGGCCGCACGTCGCCGTTCGCGTCGGCCCAGTTCCTCGACCGGGTTCCGCTGCGCCCCGGGCAGACGATGCTCATGGCCGCCCCGGCCTTCCACGGCACCGGCGTCTCGCAGTTCGCGCTCGCCCTCGCACTGGGTCAGACCGTGGTGATGATGCGGCGCTTCTCCCCCGTCGACACCCTGGGCCTCGTCGAGCAGCACGGAGCGAACGTGCTGGTGGTGGTCCCGACGATGCTGCAGCGGATCCTCGACCTCGGACCGGAGAAGATCGCCGAGTACGACACCTCGAGCCTGAAGATCGTCTTCTCCGCGGGTTCGTCGCTCTCGCCCGACGTGTGTCGCCGGACGACGGAGGCGTTCGGGCACGTGCTCTACAACCTGTACGGCTCCACCGAATGCGCCGTCGCGACGGTCGCGACCCCCGACGACATCCGGCAGGCCCCCGGCACGGCCGGTCGCCCTCCCGTGACGTGTCGGGTGGTGCTGTTCGACGACGACGGCAACCGCATCACCGAACCGCACGTCCCCGGCCGCATATTCGTCTCGAGCGGCCTGTCCTTCGCCGGCTACACCGACGGTCGCGACAAGGAACGCATCGACGGGCTGCTGTCGATCGGCGACATCGGGCACTGGGACGAGAACGGCCTGCTCTTCGTCGACGGTCGCGACGACGACATGATCGTCTCCGGCGGCGAGAACGTCTATCCGCTCGAGGTCGAGAACCTGCTCGCCGAGCGGGAGGACGTACTCGACGCCGCCGTGGTGGGTGTCCCCGATCCCGAGTTCGGGCAGCGGCTGCGAGCCTTCGTGGTCCCCTCCCCCGACTCCTCCCGCGACGCCGAGGACATCAAGGCGTTCGTGAAGTCGAATCTCGCCCGGTACAAGGTTCCGCGCGAGGTGGTCTTCCTCGATGAGCTGCCGCGCAACGCCACCGGGAAGCTGCTGCGCCGGGTGCTGGTGGAGATGGATCTGCCCGAGAATCCCGAGAAGGGGTACACCACCGCTCGGGGGTGACCCCCTCGAATGAACGAAGGCCGGTCGTCCGAGACGACCGGCCTTCGTGGTGGTAGCGGGGACAGGATTTGAACCTGCGACCTCTGGGTTATGAGCCCAGCGAGCTACCGAGCTGCTCCACCCCGCGTTGCATGAATGAACCTACACGAGCACGGAAACGGAATGCAAATCGCCTCGTCGGACGCGGATGAGCCTCGACGACAACCGGAATCGCACCTCCCCGGGGTGTCCCGGTTCACATTTCCACCATGACTATCGCCACATAACGGAGGTGTAACGATCTTGCATCGACCCCCGTTATCACCTTCCTGAACTGCGAAGACTCAGTCGTTCCATCCCATCAGGTGGACAAGCACCTCTCCCGGCGGGGGGATGACGCGCCGCGGAGCGCTTTGTACTGTCGGTCCCGGCTCGAAACAGCCGAGCCACCACCGGCCCGTCGCCGCCAGTCTGCCCCGCGGGATCCGGTGCCTACGAAGACCCGAGGGGCAGGGACGCAACCGACATGATCCCCGATCCGGACGGAGACATTTCTCCGTCGACCGAGATCGACGAGGGCCGTCGCGCTCCGCGAGCGCGGGAAGGACTCCACAGCATGACCAACTTCAGCACGCGTGCATTCCGCACTGCCGTCGTCACCGGTGCACTCGCCGCGGTTCCGTTCGCGCTCGCCACCGGCACCGCGTCCGCCGCCCAGCACAACTGGGACGGCGTCGCCCAGTGCGAGAGCGGTGGCAACTGGGCCATCAACACCGGCAACGGCTACTACGGCGGCCTGCAGTTCTCGCAGAGCACCTGGGAGGCCAACGGCGGCAGCGGCCGCGCGGACCAGGCCTCGAAGGCGGAGCAGATCCGTGTCGCCGAGAACGTCCTGCAGACGCAGGGCCCCGGCGCGTGGCCCGTCTGCGGTCAGTACCTGACAACCGAATCCGCGCCGGCTCCCGCCGCACCCGAGGCGCCCGCACCGGCACCCGAGGCTCCGGCACCTGCGGCTCCGGCTGCCCCCGAGCTGCCGGCCGAGGTCACCCAGGCCGTCGATACCGCGAACCAGCTCGCCCAGCAGTACGGCTTCGGCGCCGAGTTCGCACAGATCGTCGACGTCACGCTGGCCGGTCGCTGACACAGACCGCCTCCACGAACACGACGAAGGCCCGCGGTGCGAACCGCGGGCCTTCGTCGTGTCGATCTCCGTTACCGGATCAGCCGCCGGTGGATTCGTAGGCGTCGACGGCCTGCTGCACCCGCCGCAGCGCCCGACCGTAGGCCTCGAAATCGCCGCTGGTCTGAGCGTTGGCCAGCTCCGCGAGTGCCGAATCGAGCTCCGCCACCGCGGCATCTCGATTCGCGGGAGTCGTCGGCGCCGGCGAGGTGGGCTGCTGTTGCTGCTGATCGGAAGGCTGGTTCTCGTCCGTGGTGCCCTCGATCACCTCGCCCCGCGTCTCGTCCTCGACCTCGGCGGTGGGCAGCGCCTCGCCACCGGGAGCGGTGGCCGCGTCGCCGACGCCGGGACCGAACACCTGGTCGAGCGCACCGGCGAGAGTCGGTGCGTAACCGATCCGGACGCCACCGCTGGCACCCGGCTCCCGGTAGCTGACGAGCACGCGCGACAGCTGCGGGAAGGTCGACGTGCTGCCCGCCGTCGCGTTGCGCTCGGTGTACATCGGCTGGACGTACAGGATGCCGCCGTCCGCGATGGGCAGGGTGAGCAGGTTGCCGTACTGGATCCGGTTGGACCGTTCGAGCAGGGTCCGTTCCGAAGCCACTCGGGTGTCGGAGATCATCGCGTTCTGCGTCTGCTCCGGACCGAAGGTCTGCGTATCCGTCGGCAGCTGCAGGATCGTGAACTTCCCGTAGTTCTCCGGATCGGATTCGACCGAGATGTACGCCGACAGGAACTGCCGGTTGTAACCCACCATCGCCGAGGTCAGACGGAACCGGGGATCCGCCGTTTCACGATCGCCCATGAGCAGGTAGTAGGGCGGCTGGTTCGCGCTGGTGTCGACCGTCGGGTCCGCCGGTACCGACCAGAACGCGTTGTTCGTGAAGAACTCGCGCGGGTCGTCGACGTGGTACTTGGCGAGCATCTCGCGCTGCACCTTGAACAGATCCTCCGGGTACCGGAAGTGCGCCCGCAGCTCGTCGGAGATCTGGTCCTGCGGGGTCACCGCATCGGGGAAGACACCCATCCACGCCTTCAGGACCGGGTCTTCATCGTCGACCTGGTAGAGCGTGACCGTGCCGTCGTAGGCATCGACCGTCGCCTTGACCGAGTTGCGGATGTACGAGACCTCCTTGCGGGGCAGCAGGCGACCGGTGTTCTGGTCGATGCTGTCCTCGACGAGGCCCTCGAGCGACGCGCGCTGCGCGTACGGGTAGTAGTCGAGCGTGGTGTACGCGTCGACGACCCACTTGATGCGGCCGTCGATCGCCGCCGGATAGGCGTCGCCGTCGGCCGTCAGCCACGGCGCGACCTTCGTCACGCGCTCACGCGGGTCGCGGTTGAACAGGATCTTCGAGTCGCTGCCGATGGCGCTCGAGAACAGGATGTTGCGTTCGCCGTACTTCGCGGCGAAGGCGAGGCGGTTGAACCAGTTGCCGATGTCGACACCACCCGTACCGGTGTAGGTGTACTTCTCGGTGTCGGTGTCGTACTCACGCGGTCCGGACGAATCGGCACTGTTACCGACGATCGCGTAGTCCGGATCGGCCTCGGCGATGACCTCGCCGTAGTAGATGCGGGGCTGCTCGACGGGGATGACCTGGTTCTCCGCGGCGAGCGACGCCAGGTCGCTGACGAAGTAGACGGGATAGCCGCTGTTGCTGTTGGCGGCCTCCTCCGCCGAGGCGCTCGCGGCGGCGTTCACGCGGTTGGCGGGCGCCGCGACGAGACCGTTGCCGTGCGTGTACACGGTGTGCCGGTTGATCCAGTCGGTCTGGTTGCCGGTCAGGCTCGTCGGCGAGAGCTCACGTGCCGCGACGATGTAGTCCTCCATACGACCGTCGAGCTCGTACCGGTCGATGTCGAGCGACTCGGGGTAACCGTAGAAGTTCTTCAGCTGCGTCTGCTGCGTGAACGTGCGGGGAAGCACGTTCGGGTCGAGCAGGCGGGCGTTCGCGATCGTGGTGATGTCGGCCGGGATGTTCTCGGGCGAGGTGGTGCCCACACCCGGGTAGTCCTCGTACGCCACCTTGTCGTCGGTGATGCCGTACGCCTCGCGGGTCGCGGCGATGTTGCGCTCGATGTACTCGCTCTCCTTGTCGGCAGCGTTCGGGCGCACCGAGAACTGCTCGACCATGAGCGGGTACACCGCGCCGACGAGGATCGACGAGAGCACGAGCAGTGCCGTCGCGAGTGCGGGGATCCGCAGGTCGCGCAGGAAGATCGCGGCGAAGAACGCGATCGCGCAGATGACGGCGATGGCGAGCAGGATGAGCTTGGCCGGCAACACCGCGTTGATATCGGTGAAGCCACCACCGGTGAAGGTGGGTTCCTTGCGGCTGCTCCACAGCAGTTCGTACCGGTCGAGCCAGTAGGCGACCGCCTTGAACGCGACGAACAGGCCGGCGAGGACGGCGAGCTGCACACGCGAGGCCGTCGACATGCTTCCACCGCGACCGGCGAGGCGGATGCCGCCGAAGATGTAGTGGGTGACGAGGTTCGCGATGAACCCGAGCACGATCGCGACGAAGAACCAGTTGAGCACGAAACGGTAGAACGGCAGGTCGAAGGCGTAGAAGCCCACGTCGAGACCGAACTGCGGATCGGTGGTGCCGAAGTCGCCGCCGTTGAAGAACATCTGCACGGTGACCCAGCCGGCCTGGGCGACCAGACCGGAGAGCACACCGAGCACGACCGGGATACCGATCCCGAAGGCGCGCATGCGCGTCATCACCGTGGTGCGGTAGCGCGCCACCGGATCGTTGGGTCCGGTGGTCGGCACGAAGACCGGGCGCGACCGGTAGGCGAGCAGCATCGTCAGCCAGACGACACCGCCGATGAACAACCCGACCACCAGGAACAGTGCGATCCGGGTCAGGAGAACTTTGACGTATACGTCCCGGAAGTCGACCTCGCCGAACCAGAGCCAGTTGGTGTAGGTGTCCACCAACCGTGGTCCGAGCAGGAGCAGCACTGCGGCCACCACTGCCAGGATCAGCAGAACTCTGCTCCGCTTCGACAATGTAGGTACTCCGGTCGGGGGCCTCATGCCCACGTGCCACGCTCCCAACTCGTCCGGCGGCGCGATCGCACCGCATCTGTACATCTCGCGCTCGACGAACGCGTGCGAGCACGCCTCGTTCTCACGGAGTGCCCGTTTCGCCCCACTCTACGGAATCCTCGTACCGGGGGTCGCACGACGCAGGTCCGGCAGCGCACACCCGCGTACGGGTGCCAGGATAGGCCGGTGAACCAACGTCTTCCCGTACCTTCCGAACAAGGACTCGCGCGCGCCGTCCACGAGATCATCGATTTCGCGGACGCGGAGGGTTGGGACCGCCCTCCCGTCATGTTCGCGCTCGTCCCGACCGTGCTTCTCGCAGCCGCCGAACCCGCCCTCGCCGACCAACTCGACGAAGGACACGAGTACACCCCGATCGCGCAGGAATCCCTCCCCGACGACGTCGAGGGCGGCAGTCCCGCACTCGAGGAGTTCCTCGCCACGACCACCTGGCCCGGATCGGTTGCCGGGTGCGCGCTCGTGCAGGAGGTGGTCGTGCTGCCGCCGAGCGCCGAGAACGAACTCGACGACGCCTTCACGCCGTTGCTCGCCGACGCCCACGCGGCGGACGAGGCGGCCCGGCTCGCAGCGCACAGTCACCCGGAACGACGCGCCGCCCGCCTCATCTCCGCGGTCCTGCGCGACGGGCCGTCGCTCTCACTCCTGCAGTTGCGTCCCCTCGACGACGACGATCCGTTCGCGGGCGCTGAACTGCGGACCTACGACAACCTCGCCCCGCACGTCGTGGCTGCGTTGTACGCGACCCTCGAGGCAAGCGACGACGACTACTGAGAGGGCGATCACCTGAGAGGGCGATCACCGCGCTGCCGATCCCCCGTGCGGCGGGTGGGATCGGCTGCAGACGGGTGGGATCAGCTGCAGGCGGGCGCGTCGCGTCCGTCCGCGATCGCTGCCAGCGCGTCGATCGCACCCTCGAGCGTCTCGACCTTCACGAGCTGCACACCCTCGGGGGCGCCGCTCTGCGCCTCCGCGCAGTTCTCGGCGGGCACCAGGAAGACGGTCGCGCCGTCCTCCGACGCCGCGGTGAGCTTGTGGGTGATCCCGCCGATCGGCCCGACCATCCCGTCCGAGTCGATGGTGCCGGTACCGGCGACGTCCAGGCCGCCGTTGAGCAGGCCAGGGCTGAGCTTGTCCACCACGGCCAGACTGAACATCAGGCCGGCGGACGGTCCGCCGATGTCGGCGAGGTTGAAGGTGACCTCGAAGGGCACCTCGGGAACCTCCTCGGTGGCGATGCCCAGGAAGCCCTTGTCCGGGTCGCCGGGCCGGGAACCGACGGGAACGTCGAACGATTCCTCGGCATCGCCGCGCCGGACGGTGACGTCCACCGACTCACCGGGCGGCACGTCGCCGACCGCGCGCTGGACCTGGCCGGCCGTGCGCATCTCCTCGCCGCCGACGGCGACGATCCGGTCGCCCGCCTCGAGCAACCCGGCGGCAGGGGCGTCCTGGCCCACCTCGGCAATTCGCAGGGTCACCGGCAGGTCGAGATAGTGCAGGGCGGCGAGTTCGGCGGACCGCTCCGACTGGGCGAACTGCGCCTGGTCGACGGCCTGCACCTCGTCCTTGCTGCGGTCGGGTGGGTAGACCTGCTCGCGCGGCGCGACGCCGTAGCGCCCGCTGATCCAGGCGGTGAAGGTCTGCGCGAGGGTGAGATTGTCGGTGACCCCGACAGTCGTCATGAACAGACTGCCCTCGGTCTCGTCCGCCTCGATCCCCTCGAGCGCGACGACCGGGGTGCCTTCGATCTCACCGAGCGTGTCGAAGACGGGGCCGGGGCCGAGCGCCACGTACGGCGCCCGGACGTTGAACGCCACGACCACGATGACGAGGATCGGGAGCACGAGCGCGAGCGGCAGGACGTAGCGACGATTCACCCGGCCAGGGTAGCGGTCGCCCGACCACCCCCTTCACACCACGACCGTGTCGTGTTCGCCATGAGCGAGACCACGATGCCGGTCCCCGCCCTGGACGCCTTGTACCGTTGGATACATGAGCGACACGCCCTTCGGATTCTCGAATCCCGACGACGACCCCGACCGCAGGAAGGACGAGGGTTCCGGTAGCGGCGGCGCCGGTGGCGGCATGCCCTTCGGATTCGGACTCCCCGGCAGCGGTGGGAGCGACAACCCGTTCGGCGGTCAGGGCTTCGATCCCGCGCAGTTCGGTCAGATGCTCAGCCAGTTCGGCCAGATGCTCGCCGGTATGGGCAGCGCCATGGGTTCCGGCGGCGGCTCGGGTCCGGTCAACTACGACATCGCGACGAAGCTCGCACGTCAGCAGATCGGGTCCGTCGACCCGGTCTCGCCCCGTACCGCCGACGCCGTGACGGACGCCGCGCGCCTCGCGGAACTGTGGCTCGACGCGGCCACCACGCTGCCCGCGGGTGCGTCGAAGGTCGTGGCGTGGACGCCCGTCGACTGGCTCGACAACACCCTCGAGACGTGGAAGCGCCTGTGCGATCCGATTGCCGAGCAGGTCAACGGCATGATGCTGAACGGTCTGCCCGAGGAGGCCCGTGCGATGGCCGGGCCCATGCTCGGAATGTTCTCGCAGATGGGTGGGGTTGCTTTCGGCTCCCAGCTCGGCCAGGCCCTCGGCCAGTTGTCGAAGGAAGTGCTCACCTCCACCGACATCGGTCTCCCCCTCGGCCCGGAGAGCACCGCCGCTCTCCTGCCGGCCGCGGTCGAGAGCTTCGGTGAAGGACTCGAGCAGCCCGCTCAGGAGGTGCTCGTCTTCCTCGCCGCACGCGAGGCCGCCCACCAGCGCCTCTACAGCCACGTGCCGTGGCTGCGTCAGCGGATGCTGGCGACCGTCGAGGAGTACGCACGCGGCATCCGCATGGACATGTCGTCGATCGAGGATCTCGCGCAGGGACTCGACCCGTCGGCACTCACCGACCCGTCCAAGCTCGAGGAGATCCTCAAGCAGGGTGCGTTCGAACCCCAGACCACCCCGGAGCAGAAGGCCGCACTCGAACGACTCGAGACGATGCTCGCGCTCGTCGAGGGCTGGGTCGAGACGGTCGTCGCCGACGCGCTCGGCGAGCGGCTCCCGGGTGCCTCGGCCCTGACCGAGACCCTGCGCCGTCGCCGCGCCACGGGCGGGCCGGCCGAGCAGACCTTCGCCACGCTCGTCGGCCTCGAGCTCCGGCCCCGGAAGGTGCGCGAGGCCGCTGCCCTGTGGCGACGCCTCACCACCGACGCCGGCACCGAGGCCCGCGACCACGTGTGGGCGCATCCCGACCTGCTGCCGGACTCGTCGGATCTCGACAACCCGACGGCCTTCGTCGACCGTGTGATCGGCGGTGGCACCGGAGCCTTCGAGGATCCGATCGCCCAGCTTCAGGCGACCATGGAACGGGAGCAGGCCGAACGCGATCGCGCCGCCGAGGACGGATCCGACGAGGACCGGCCCGGGGACGACAGCACCTCCTAGAACGACCCGATAGAGGCACCCGCGCCTGTGGACAACTGCTCCTCGTGAGCCGTCCACGCGCGCGGGTGCTGTCAGTCTGTCTCCATGATCACCGCATCGCGCGAGACGACCACGACTGCCGCACCGGCCGAGGCTGCGGTTCTCCGGGTCGATCCGGAACTGGCCGTGCTCGAGCGGTCCGACGGCTCGCTCCAGCTCGGCTGGGGTCCCGGCACCGCGACCGTCGTCCTGCCACCCGAGGGCATGGACAGCTTCGACCTCGGCGTTCTCGTCCGGCTGCTCGACGGCCGGCTCACCCTCGACGAGGTGCTGGACGTCGCGGCCGAGCGCGGGCTTCCGTCCGGACGGGTCCGGCAGGTGCTCGACGAGCTCACCGCGACGGGTGCGGTCCGGCGGGTTCCCGTGTCGCCCGGTCCGGCGCGACCGCGGCGGGTGCGGGTCCACGGCTCGGGTCCGCTCGCTTCGGCGATCGTCGAGGATCTCCCGGTATGGGATGTGCGGTGGGTGCGCTCGTCGTCCGGTGACGAACCGCAGGGCCCGGCCGACTGTGTCGTCCTCGCCGACGGGCAGGTGCCCGACCCCCACCTCGTGAACATGCTCGTGCGGGCCGGTATCCCCCATCTCGCGGTGCGAATCAGGGACGGACGCGGCATCGTCGGCCCGTTCGTACTCCCCGGCCGGAGCAGTTGTCTGCGCTGCGCCGATCTCGTGCGGGCCGATCTCGATCCGTCCTGGCCGCGACTGGCGAGTCAGCTGTACGGGCGGCAGGGCCACGCCGGCAGGGCGGTGACGTCGGCGACCGCGGCGATGGCCGTCGGCCAGATCGAGGCGTTCCTCTCCGCAGATCCGTCCGTGACCCCGGCGGTCGACCGCACACTCGAACTGGACCTGCGAACCCACCGCATCGTCACGCGCCGATGGTTCCGTCACCCCCGGTGCGACTGCTCGGCCATCGCTCGGGTCGGTCAGGCATGATGGGGGGCGTGCCAGACATCCCTCGCAGAAGCTCGTCCCGCACTGCCAAGCTCGCGAGCATTCCTCTGGGAATCGCCGGGCGCGCCGCCGTCGGTTTCGGCCGTCGACTCGCCGGTGGAGATCGGGAGGAGATCGACGCCGAGATGACGGCGAAGGCCGCCGAACAGTTGTTCAGTGTGTTGGGCGAACTCAAGGGCGGCGCCATGAAGTTCGGCCAGGCCCTGAGCGTGATGGAAGCCGCCGTCCCGGAGGAGTTCGCCGAGCCGTATCGGGAGGCGCTCACCAAACTGCAGGCGGAGGCCCCTCCCCTGCCAGCCCGGGCCGTGCACCGCGTGCTCGACCAGCAGCTCGGCACGAAGTGGCGTGAGCGCTTCGAGTCGTTCGACGACGTGCCCGTCGCGTCGGCCAGTATCGGCCAGGTGCACCGGGCCGTGTGGTCGGACGGACGCGAGGTCGCGGTGAAGGTCCAGTACCCGGGCGCCGACGAGGCTCTGCGCGCCGACATGCGCACGCTGGCCCGGTTCGCCGGATTGTTCGCCACAATGATGCCGGGTGCCGATGTGCGTGCGCTGCTCGACGAGTTGTCCGCACGCACCGAGGAAGAGCTCGACTACCGGATCGAGGCCGACAACCAGCGGGCCTTCGCGAAGGCCTTTGCCGACGACGAGAAGTTCGTGATCCCGCGTGTCGTCGCGAGCGCCCCGAAAGTCGTTGTGACCGAATGGCTTTCGGCCACTCCGCTGTCTGCGATCATCAGCGGTGGTACGCGGGAGCAGCGCAACCGGGCCGGTGCGCTGCTCGCGGAGTTCCATTTCTGTTCGCCCGCGCGTGCCGGTCTGCTCCACAGCGACCCGCATCCGGGCAATTTCATGCTTCTCGACGACGGCCGTCTCGGAGTCATCGACTTCGGGGCCACGGCGTCGATGCCCGACGGCTTCCCGCCGGTGCTCGGACGGATGGTCCGACTGGCCCTCGAGGAACGTTTCGACGAACTCACCCGGCTGCTCTACGACAACAAGTTCGTCCTGCCCGGCCGCACGGTCACCGACGAGGAGATCGCCGACTACCTCCGGCCGTTCACCGACCCGATCCACACCGAGTCGTTCCACTTCACCCGCACATGGCTGCAGCGGGTGGCGGGCACGGCCACGGACTTCTCGAGTTCGACCTTCAAGACGGCTCGGACGCTGAATCTTCCGCCCGAGTACGTGAGTGTGTTCCGGGTCCTGCTCGGCTCGGTCGGCATCTGCGCTCAGCTCGACGCCGAGGCACCGTACATGCGCATCCTCAGTGAATGGCTACCCGGCTTCGTCGAGGAGTGACGAAGCCGGGCAACCGTATTCACGCACAGACCAGTTCTTTGCGGGGTTCGGGCAGCGGATTCTTCCGCGGCCGGCCCCGCGGCCGCTTGCGGGCCACGACGACACCACGGTCGATGATCTCCCCGCCCCACACGCCCCAGGGTTCCTCTCGCTCGAGAGCGGCGTCGAGACACTGGGCACGCACCGGGCAGCCCGCACACAGCGTCTTGGCGTACTCGAGATCGGCCGGGGTCTCGGCGAACCACAGGTCGGGGTCGTTGTCGTGGCACGGCAGGGTGTCGCGGTCGCGGTCGTTGCGGGAGACCGCGAAAGTGTCGCTGCGCGACAGGATGTCGGTACGACGCATCTCGTCTCCTTCCGTTCGGTTCGACAGGCTCGACGGGTATTCGCTCGGCACGTGAGCTCCTTCGTTGGTTCGGTGGAATGCGATGCGAACCCGGCCGGAGAACGAGAAAGGCCACGGTCCGCTGGGCGGGGTCCGTGGCCTGGAGGAGACGAAAGGTCTACCGGGAAACAGTTCCCGATCGACTTCCGACCACGGACGAGACGGCGGCGGCGTACACACGTCGGCGTGCACGCGGCGCGGCTGCCACTGCGGGTGCCACAAATGTGGCGGTGCGAGCGGTAGCGGCGGCCCCAGCGACACGAGGGGCCGCTGCCGCTGCAAAAGCATCGAAGCCGAGCATCGGGGCCACCTCACTTTCTCGTCGCGCACGGACCGTCTCCCGTGACATCGTCATCCAGACTAGATTCGTGAGCACGATCGGCACAAGTTATTTTCTACCTGCGGTTTCGTGCCGCGTTCTTCGTCCCCGCACTACAGTCGGAGGGCATGTCCCTCGCGACCACGAGACTCCTGCCCGTCCTCGACTGTCCGGATCCCCGCGCGCTCGCCGACTTCTACCGCCGATTGCTCGGATGGACGATCACCGACGACCGGGAGGACTGGGTCGAACTGGCGCGTGACGACTCGACCGCCCTCGCGTTCCAGCGCGATCCCGACTTCACGCCGCGTCACTGGCCCGCGGACGGGGTGCACGCCCATCTCGACTTCCACGTGCCCGACCTCGACGAGGCCGAACGCCTCGTCCTCGGACTCGACGCGCTGCGCGCCGACGACGGCTCGAACAAGAGCACCTTCCGGGTGTTCCGCGACCCGGCCGGACACTACTTCTGCCTGTGCGCCGAGTGAACACGGTCGGGTAGTCGTCAGAGGTCGAGGGTGTCGACGGTGCGCTAGAGGTCGAGGGTGTCGACGGTGCGCTCCCCCCGCACGAGGGCGAGCACGTCGGCGCCGTACTGCTCGAGCTTCTTCGCCCCGATCCCCGGGATGGCGACCAGCGCACGATCGTCGCGCGGCTGTTGTTCGGCGATCGCAACGAGGGTGTTGTCGCTGAAGACGACGTAGGCCGGAACCTTCATCTCCTTCGAACGCTCCCGGCGCCATTCCTTGAGCGCGACCAGCAGATTCTCGTCGAGATCGGACGGGCAGCCCTCACAGCGGCCGAGCATGGTCGAGGTGGTGCCCATGAGCGGCTTACCGCAGACACGGCACTGCGGGCGCTTCTTCCGCGGGGAGGCCGGTTCGGCGATCTTCGACGCGGGTGAACTGTCGGGGATGAGCCCGTGAAGGAATCGAGAGCGTCGCCGCGACCGACGTCCGCCCGCCGTGCGGGACAACGCCCACGACAGTTGCAGGTGCACGCGGGCTCGGGTGACACCGACATAGAGCAGCCGCCGTTCCTCCTCGATGCCTGCCTCGTCGGGCGGGGTGTCCTTGTCGCCGGTGACATGGGTGATCGGCAGGGTTCCGTCGGTGAGGCCGACGAGGAAGACGGCGTCCCATTCGAGGCCCTTCGCCGCGTGCAGCGACGCGAGGGTGACGCCCTGGACCGTCGGTGGCTGGCGCGCCTCGGCACGGGCCGCGAGATCGCGCAACAGCCCCTGCAGATCGAGGGCGGGTTCGTGCTCGAGCAGTTCCTCGGTGAGCTGCACGAGCGCGACGAGCGACGCCCAGCGCTCGCGTGCCTGCGCACCCACCGGTTCGGTGTCGGTCAGACCCAGCGGCACCAAGGTGGCCCGGACGAGGCTGAGCAGCCCGGCACCGCGACCGGCATCCTCCGGCAGGTCGTCGCGCGTACCAACCTGACGCAGGGCGTTGACCGCCTGCCGGACCTCGGCGCGGTTGAAGAAACCTTCACCGCCGCGCACCTGGTACGGGATACCCGCCTGCGTGAACGCCTGCTCGTAGGCCTCGGACTGAGCGTTGATGCGGTAGAGCACCGCGATCTCGGCCGCCGGGACCCCCTTGCCCATCAGCTTCGCGACGGCCTTGGCGACCGCCTGCGCTTCGGCGGGCTCGTCGTCGAACTCGGCGAAGGTGGGCTCCGGCCCGGACGGACGCTGACCGACGAGCTTGAGCCGGGTGCCGGCGATGCGGCCCCGCGCCGCTCCGATCACGCGGTTGGCGAGGTCGACCACCTCCGGCGTGGAGCGGTAGTCGCGTTCGAGGCGCACGACCGTGGCGTCGGGGAACCGGCGGGAGAAGTCGAGCAGGTGCTTCGGGGTGGCGCCCGTGAACGAGTAGATGGTCTGGTTGGCGTCGCCGACCACCGTGAGGTCGTCGCGCTCGCCGAGCCACGCGTCGAGCACGCGCTGCTGCAGCGGCGTCACATCCTGGTACTCGTCGACGACGAAGCAGCGGTAGCGGTCGCGGAACTCCTCGGCCACCGCGAGGTTGTCCTCGAGGGCCGCGGCGGTGTGCAGCAGCAGGTCGTCGAAGTCGAGATACATCCCGTCGCCCGACCGGGTCTTGAGCTGCTCGTACGTCTCGTAGACGCGCGCGACCCGCTCGGGATCGGCCGGTGGGGTGCGGTGGGCGCGGGCGGCCGCGGCGGGATAGTCCTCGGGCGCGACGAGCGTGCCCTTCGACCATTCGATCTCGGACAGCAGGTCGCGCACGGTGTCGGTGTCGGTCGGGAAGCCGCACCGGTGCGCCGCCTGCGAGACCGCCGCGAACTTGCGATCGAGCAGTTGCCACGGCGTGTCGCCGACCACCTGCGGCCAGAAGTACCGCAGCTGCCGCAGCGCAGCGGCGTGGAAGGTGCGGGCCTGCACCTGCGTGCCGTCGCCACCGATGCCCAGGGCGCGTAGGCGGGAACGCATCTCCCCTGCCGCGCGGGCGGTGAAGGTGACGGCGAGGACCTGGCTCGCGGAGACGTGACCGGCGGAGACGAGATGGGCGATGCGGCGGGTGATCGTGCGGGTCTTGCCGGTACCGGCGCCGGCGAGCACGCAGACCGGCCCGCGTGGGGCGAGTACCGCTGCTGCCTGCTCGGGGTCGAGACCGTCCACCACATCCGCACACATGGCCTCCATCATGACAGCGACCGCCGACAGCGCAGCCCACCGGTGAGATCACTCGGTGTGGTGAGGACCACAGCTCACCCCGTCGCGGAACATGTTCGGCGGCTGTGATGTTCTCGAAGACATGACGACCACCGACGCACCCGCCCTCACCGTCTACTCCACCACCTGGTGCGGTTACTGCAGGCGGCTGAAGACCCAGCTCGACCAGAACGGCATCGCATACGCCGAGATCGACATCGAGTCGGATCCGGCCGCCGCGGAGTTCGTCGGCAGCGTCAACAACGGCAACCACGTGGTGCCCACCGTCAAGTTCGCCGACGGCAGCACCGCGACCAACCCGTCGCTCGCCGAGGTCCAGCGCGCTCTGGGGCTGTAGCTCTGGGTCTGTAGTACCTGCTCGTTCGGAAAGGCCGGTCGCGTCCGCCGCGGCCGGCCTCTCTCGTGCCCGGACCTTCTACTCCGGACCTTCTACTCCTTGGCCCAGCCTTCGAGCATCCCGCGCGCGATGGAGATCGAACCGGGCAACAACAGCGGGGCGTCCTCGGCGGACGCCCAGTCGCCTGTTGCCAGCGCCGCACGGACCTCGTCGCGGGTGAACCACCGCGCCTCGATGATCTCCCCGTCGCGAAAGTCCAGCGCCTGCTCGGGATCGGCGATCGCCGCGAATCCGAGCATGAGCGATCGAGGGAACGGCCAGGGCTGACTGCCGAGATACCGCACGTCGCGCACCTCGACACCGACCTCTTCGCGGATCTCCCGCACCACGCACGATTCGAGCGACTCACCGGCTTCGACGAAGCCTGCGAGAACGGAGAAGCGCCGCTCCGGCCACACCGGCTGGCGCGCGAGCAGCACCCGATCGTGTCCGTCGTGTACGAGGCAGATGATCGCCGGATCGGTACGAGGGAACTCCTGGTGTCCGGTCTCGGTGCTGATCCGCGACCAGCCGGACATCGTCGGCCGGGTGGGCGAGCCGTCGACCGCGCTGTAGCCGGCGTTGTCGTGCCAGTTCAGCAACGCGACCGCGCTGACCATCAGATCGGCGTCGGCATCGTCGAGACGCTCGCCGATGCGCCGCAGATCGGCCACCGTGCCCGTCTGCGCCAGGACGCGGGTCGCCCAGACGTGGTGTCCGTCGCGGATACCCAGGAAGATCGCGCCCTCGACCGGTTCGGGACCGAGCTCGGACGCCTCACCGAGCACGAGCGCACTGTCGGAGACACGGACCTGGTTGCGACGATCGACCCGCAGGAGTTTCGCGTCGGCCCAGCCGGCGCGCAGGGCGTCCTCGTCCGAACGCAGTTCCTCCGCCCGGTCGACGACGGTACGTGAGAGCAGCGGGGTACCCGACAGAGCGAAACCGGTCACATCAGCACCCTAGCCACGCATGGCGCCCGGCGGCGAACCCACCAGCCGGATGTAGAGCAGTTTGTCGTTCGCTTCGAGCGCGTCGACCTCGGGCGAACCGATCCGCCACATCCGTCCGTCGCGGACGACGGCGAGCACGATGTCCTTGAGATGCCGCGGGGATCCCCCGACCTCGCTGGGGTCGACATCGCGTTCGGCGATGGCGAATCCAGCCTCCGGGGTGAGCAGGTCCTCGATCATCTCGACGACGTTCGGCGTGGTCGTGGCGATACCGAGCAGGCGACCCGCCGTCTCCGACGAGATGACCACCGAGTCGGCTCCCGACTGACGCAGCAGGTGGGTGTTCTCCGACTCGCGGATCGCGGCGACGATCTTCGCGCGCGGAGCGATCTCGCGGGCGCTGAGGGTCACCAGTACCGCGGTGTCGTCACGGTTCGCGGCGACGATCACGGCGGCTGCGTGCTGCACTCCGGCGAGGCGGAGCACATCGGATTTCGTCGCCGAACCCTGGACCGTCACGAGTCCCTGCCCTGCGGCGGACTCGAGAACGACCGGATCTGTGTCGACGACGACGATCTCGGACGGCGGGACTCCGTCGCCGAGCATCGCGTCGACCGCGGTACGGCCCTTGGTGCCGTAGCCGATCACGACGGTGTGATTACGCACGCGGCGCCTCCAACGCTGGATCTTGAATGCTTGCCGGGAACTCTCGGTCAGTGCAGAGAGCGTGGTACCGACCAGCACGATGAGGAAGAACACCCGCAGTGGAGTGATCACCAGGATGTTGATCAGTCTCGCCTGGGGGGTGAAGGGGGTGATGTCGCCGTAACCGGTGGTCGAGAGCGACACGGTGGCGTAGTAGATGCAGTCGAGCAGCGACAGTTCGCTGCCCTGCGAGTCGCGGTAGCCGTCGCGGTCGAGGTAGACCACGAGAACCGCGAGGATCAGCGCAGCGAAGGCGTAGCCGATGCGACGCGCGATCGCGAAGCCGGGACTCGTCTGCTCCTGCGGTACCCGCAGCACACCGACGAGCGCGAAGTCGGGGCGCTCGGTGAGCTGATCGGAGCGGCTGAACCGCGCACGCAACCTCCCGGGCATCGCGGTGTCCCACCTTCCTGCTGTCGACCTGCGCCGGAGACCGCCCTCCGCCGTCGCGGCACCGAGCGGACCGCCTCGATACCGGATCGCAGCCTACCGCCGCGCGCTAGTCTGGCACGCATGTCCACGAAAGCGTCGCAGCGCTCTGCGATCCGGCTGGCAACTCTGCTTCTCGGCGTGGGGGTCCTGCACTTCGTGCGACCGGAACCGTTCGACGGCATCGTGCCCCGCGCTCTGCCGGGCGACGCCCGGACCTACACCTACGCCTCGGGGGTCGCGGAGATCGCCGTCGCCGGCGCGCTCGCCGTGCCCCGCACCCGGCGCCTCGGCGGTTCCCTGGCCGCGGCGCTGTTCCTGGCGGTCTTCCCCGCCAACGTGCAGATGGCCGTGACGTGGCTGCGCAGCCCGAAGCTCTCCCCCGTCGCCAAGGCGGTGTCGCTCGCCCGGCTCCCGCTGCAGATCCCGCTCGTCACCGAGGCACTGAAGGTCCGCCGCACCGCGGTTCGCTGAACGATCCACCTACTGTTCACCCGCGGTGATTGAGGTCACAGCGAGCGGGTATGCGTCGGTATGGACACCGCACGTGGTCTGAAGGTGGTCGTCGTCGGCGCGACCGGCAATCTGGGAACCGGAATCGTCGAGGCGCTCGGGCGTGAACCCGACATCACCGAGATCGTCGGCGTCGCGCGACGACCTACGGAATGGACGTCCCCCAAGGCGACCTTCACGGTCGCCGACACCACCACCGACGACTTCCGCCCGATCGTGCGGGGCGCCGACGCGGTGATCCACCTGTCGTGGCTGTTCCAGCCCACGCACCGCCCGGAGGTGACCTGGGAGAACAATGTGCTCGGCGCGATCTCGGTCTTCGAAGCGGCGGCCGCGGAGAAGGTCCCCGCACTGATCTACTCGTCGTCGGTCGCAGCCTATTCACCCGGACGCTCGACGGATCGCGTCACCGAGGACTGGCCCACGCACGGGTGGCCGGGCGCCGCCTATCCCCGCGAGAAGTCGTATCTGGAACGCTTTCTCGACACTCTCGAACTGCAGGCACCGGAGACCCGCATCGTACGGATGCGGCCCTACTTCATCTTCAAGCGCGAATCGGCGACCTCGCAACGACGCCTGTTCGTCGGCCCCCTGCTCCCGGGCAACCTGCTGCGCAGCGGCCTGCTACCCGTGATGCCGCTGGTCGAGGACCTGCGAGCCCAGGTACTGCACACGAGCGACGTGGCCGATGCCTTCGTCCGTGCGACGATCCGGCCCGTCCGCGGCGCGTTCAATCTCGCCACGGAACCACCCGTGGACGGCGCGTTCCTGGCAGAGATGTTCTCCGCTAGGAAGATCCCCGTACCGCGCGCGGCGCTCCGCGAAGCCGTGCGGGCGGCATGGCACGCGCATCTCGTTCCGGCCTCCCCCGGCCTGCTCGACACCGTGTTGCAACTTCCGCTGCTCGACAGCACCCGCGCCCGCACCGAACTGGGCTGGGAACCGCGGTATTCGCCGCCCGAGATCCTCGAGGAATTCCTGTCGGGTCTCCGCGAGGGAGCCGGGATGCCCACCGCTCCCCTGGCGCCCGACACCGCCGGACGCCGGGCACACGAGGTGGCCACCGGTGTGGGGCAGCGCCCCTGAGTCCGCGTCACTCGCCCTCGGCACGCCCCCGCAGATTTCCTGCCTCGAGCACGAGGCGTTCGAGCATCGCCGCATTCGGCAGTTCCTCGGGTGCGACGGTGCGTCCGGTGCGGACGTAGTGGAAGGCCGCCCGGACCTTGTGCAGCGGCAGTTCGGCCGGTCGGCCGGTGAGCCGCTCGGTCCGCGCTGCCATCAACTGGGCCCAGGCGAGCCTGTAGGCGGCGAGCTGCACACCCACCGCGGCGAGCTTCTCGCCTTCCGGTTCGGCACCGGTCTTCCAGTCGATGACCGTCCAGCCTCCGTCCGGATCCTCGAAGACCGCGTCGATGCGACCGCGGATCACGGTGCCGCCGAGAGCCGTTTCGAACGGCACCTCGACCTCGACGGGGTTGCGCGACGCCCACTTCGACCGCAGGAATGCCTCCTGGAGCCGGTCGAAGTGCGAATCGTCGCCGTCCTCGTCGTCGGCACCGGGAAGCTCGTCGAGGTCGAGCAGACGCGTCGCGCCGAATCGGCGCTCGAGCCACGCATGGAAGGCGGTGCCGCGACGCGCGAGCGGATTGGGCCGGAACGGCAACGGACGACGCAGACGCGCGGCGAGGGCGTCGGGATCGGTGGCGAGATCGACGAGCTGGCTGACGGACAGCTGTGCGGGCAGCACCACCTCGGCGCTCTGCTCGGCGCGCTGTTCGCGTTCGGCCAGAAGCGCATCGACGTCGGTGGCCCACTCGTCGGGATCGTCGTCGTATTCGGTCGGGAGGTCGGTCCGGTCGAACTCGGCGAGGACCAGTGCCGCGCCGTGTTCGACGTCGGTGCGCCGGGCGCCGAGCGGGTCGCGCGGCCACAGCGCGCTGCGCGGTGATGCCGTGAGCGGGTTCTCCTGGTCCGGTTCGGGTTCCGGAGCCCAGTGGTCGATCGCACCGAGTTCGGGCCGAGCCGTGACGATCTCGTGCAGTTCCTCGAGGAACGGCGAGGGCCCCTTCGGTTCGGATCCGGTGTCGGCCCAGTGGTGGGCGGAGACGAACAGTGTTCGTTCGGTGCGGGTGAGGGCGACGTAGAACAGCCGGCGGTCCTCATCGAGCTTGCGACGCTTGAGCGCGTCCTTGTGGGAGTCGATGGCCCGCTCGAGCATCTTGCGATCGGAGAGGTCGTCGAGCTCGAGCACGGGCACACCGTCGGTGCTGCCCGGATCGTCGTCGGGCAGCACCCGGTCGCCCCGCAGATGCGGGGGAAGTTCGGTCGTCGAACCGAGCCAGGTCGCGGCGGCGGTGGACGACGGGAAGACCCCGGCAGCGACATGCGGGACGGCGACGACCTCCCATTCGAGGCCTTTCGCGGAGTGGACGGTGAGGACCTGCACCCGATCGGGGTCGACTTCCACCTCACCGGGCGCGAGCCCCTGCTCGATCTCCTCCGCCGCCGCGAGGTAGGACAGCAGACCGGGCAGGGTCGCGTTGGTCCGCCCCGCGTAGGACGCGACGACCGAGGCGAAGGCATCGAGATGCTCGCGGCCGGCGACACCGCGTCGGCTGCCCACGCGGGCCTCGGTCTCGATGCCGATACCGAGCACACGCTCGACCTCGGCGACGAGTTCGGTGAGCGGCTGGCCGAGACGCTCACGCAGGGAGGTCAGCTCGCGGCCGAGCGCGACGATGCGCGCGTAGCCGAACTTCGAATAGCGGCTGCTGTCGCCGGGATCGGAGATCGCATCCGCGAGACCGGCCTGGTCGGCATATTCACCGGGCAACGCCGAATCGAGGGCGTCCTCGAGCGCGTCGGGATC
Organism: Rhodococcus sp. PD04; assembly: GCF_035918275.1. Taxonomy (NCBI): domain Bacteria; kingdom Bacillati; phylum Actinomycetota; class Actinomycetes; order Mycobacteriales; family Nocardiaceae; genus Rhodococcus; species Rhodococcus sp. PD04. The sequence goes on from NZ_CP142143.1 coordinate 3,485,444, forward strand.
GGTCACCGCACCGGCGACACCCCAGCGTCCCGCGATGGCCAGTTCCTGGGCACGCTCCCACAGTGCCTTCAGGTCGGCGGCACCGAGCTGCCAACGAGCGCCGGTGAGCACCCGCACAGCCGCGCTCCCGGCCAGCGGGTCCGCCGCGAGGCGCAGCATCGCGAGCACGTCGGCGACTTCGGGCGTGTGCAGCAACCCGCCGATGCCGACGACCTCGACCGGAAGGTCGCGGGCGCGCAGCGCCTCGGCGATCGGAGCGGCGTCGGCGTTGCGTCGGACGAGGACCGCAGCGGTCGGCGGTGTGCGTCCGGCCTCGCGTGCGGCGGCGTACTCGGCGGCGATCCGGTCGGCGACCCACTCGCGTTCGACCGCGACGTCGGAGTGCAGCGCGAGCCGGACGTCGCCGGCGGTCGCGTCGGGTCGGGGACGCAACCGGCTGACCGACACCCCGCGATCGCGCAGCGGTTCGGACGAGACGTTCGCCAGTTCGAGGGCCTGCGGCGGATTGCGCCAGCTGGTGAGCAGTTCGCGGGTGGGTGCCGGTTTGCCGTCGGCCGCCGGGAAGTCGGTCGCGAACCGCGGCAGGTTGGCGGCCGACGCGCCGCGCCAACCGTAGATGGACTGCATGGGATCGCCGACCGCGGTGACCGCGAGGCCGGGATCGGCGCCACCGCCGAACAGGGCGGCGAGCAGCACACGCTGGGCGTGGCCGGTGTCCTGGTACTCGTCCAGCAGCACGGCCCGGAATCGTTCCCGCTCACCGGCTCCCACTTCGCGGTGGTCGCGGGCGACGCGCGCGGCGAGCGACATCTGGCTGCCGAAGTCGAGGGCGCCTTCGCGACGCAACGTCTCGGACAGCCGTTCGACGAGCGGAAGCAACTGCAACCGCGCGTGCTGGGTCTCGAGGTAGCCGAGCAGGGTCTTCGACGGTGCTCCGCGCTGCCCCGGGCCGGGCGGGAGGGTGTGCACGAGCTGTTCGAGTTCGACGTGGGCGTCGCGCAGCAGATCGGGCTCGACGAGGTGCTCGGCGAGCTGACCGGACAGGGCGAGCACGGCCTCGGTCACCGATGCGGGATTGCGGTCGGTGTCGAGTTCGCCGTCCCACGAGCTGACCACGCGGTGCGCGACCTGCCACAGCTCGGTCTCGGACAGCAGCGTCGCCGACGGTTCGATGGGCAGCAGCAGACCGTGCTCGGTGAGCAGGCGACCGGCGTATGCGTGGTACGTGCTCACCTCGGGTTCGCTGCCGAGGATCCGCGCGCGCAACCCGCCGCTCGGATCGAGGTCGCGCAGGAGCGCCGATCCGGCGAGCTTGGCCAGGCGCGCCCGGATGCGGGCCGTGAGCTGCTGCGCGGCCTTGCGGGTGAAGGTCAGGCCCAGCACCTGCTCGGGTTCGACGAGACCGTTGGCGACGAGCCACACCACCCGCGCGGCCATGGTCTCGGTCTTGCCGGCACCGGCCCCGGCGACGACCAGCATCGGGCCGGGCGGGGCCTCGATGACGGCGGCCTGCTCGGTCGTCGGCGGCAACTGCCCCAGTGCCTCCGCGAGGCGCTTCGCGCTCACCCGTGGTGCACTCATTCCCCTGTCACCTGCCTGCCTTCGTCGTGTGCCGGGCAGCTCGACAGCACCGGGCAGTGCCGGCACCCGTCGTTGACCCTCGCGACGAAGCGGGGACCGCGGGTCGCGGCCGCCGCGTCGTGGATGATCTCCCGCCACTGCGCGAGACCGTCCTCGTCGAGGGGCGGCTGCACACGCTGCGTCGCGCCTTCCTTGTTGTGCGGCTTCGCCACGAAGACCAGGCGCGCACCGCCGGGCTGCGACGCCGGTTCGCCCTCGATCGCGCCGGCCGCCGCGGCCACCTGATAGGCGGCGAGCTGGGCATGATCGCGCGCGGCGTCCTTCGACACCGGGTTCTTCGCGGTCTTGACGTCGATGACGACCGGACGACCGTCTGCGTCGCGTTCGAGCCGGTCGATGCGACCGCGGAGCCGCACGCGGGGCCGGTCGTCGGCATCGGGTTCGAGGATGCCGTCGACCTTGACCTCGACGCCGATCTCGGTGAGCTCTCCGCGCGTGCCCTGCAGCCACGTCGAGAAGGTGTCGAGCATGCGGCGGGTGCGTTCGAGCTCGCGGCGGGCGTACCATTCGGCGCCCAGATCGACCGAGTCCCACGCCTTTTCGAGGGCTTGATCGATGCGGTCGGGTGGGATCCGCCCGGCGAGCGCCTGGACGAGGGTGTGTACGAGCGTGCCGGTGACGGCGTGGCTGTTCTCGCCGTCGGATCCGCCGTGGCGCTCGAACATCCACCGCAGCGGGCAGGTCGTGAGCTGTTCGACCGTGGACGGCGACAATCGCACCGCGTCGTCGTCGGGATCCCACAGCGGGTCGGCGGTGCTGGGATCGGCCGTGCCGTACCAGTCGTCGGGGTGGGCGCCGCGCACCCCGGCGCGCGCGAGCCGCGCGAGTTGCTGGGCGGCGCGCTGCTGCCGTTCGGGTTCGGTCTCGGCGATCTCGGGATCGCACACCACGCTGCGCAGTTCGGCGACGAGGGCGGGCAGGGCCAGCACGCGGGTGCGGACCTCGTCGGGCACCGGTTCGGCCAGGAGGTCGTCGGACGCATCGAGGTCGTCGGTGCCGACACCGCGCAGTTCGTCGACGAAACGGGACCGGACCAGTTCGCTGTCGCCGCTCACCGAATCGACGGCGGTCACCAGAAGGTGGGTGCGGGCGCGACTGCACGCCACGAGGAACAGGCGCCGCTCCTCGGCGAGCAGCGGCGCGGTGCGGGAGAGCCGTGCGCCGGCCTCGTCTCCCCCGTCGACGCCGGAGACGGCGTCGATCAGGGCCTCGATGCCGAGCAGGGTGCCACGCGCCCGCAGGCTCGGCCACAGGCCTTCCTGGACACCGGCGACCACCACGACGTCCCACTCGCGGCCGGCGGCGGAGTGCGCGCTGACGACCGTGACCGCTTCGGATTCGGCGGCGACACGGGTGCGGGACGTGGCAGGGATCTCCTGCTCGGTGAGGTAGTCGACGAACCCTGCGATGTGTGCGCGGGGCAGACGGTCGACGTAGTCGGCGGCGGCGTCGAACAGGGCCACGACCCCGTCGAGATCGCGGTCGGCCTGCGCACCGATCGGCCCGCCCCAGGCCGACGCGGCGGCCCATCGACGTTCGAGTCCGGTGGCCTGCCATGCCTCCCACAGCACGTCCTCGAGGCCGCCCCCTCGCAGCGCCGCCGAGCGGGCCTTGCGCAGCACACCGAGCACCTTCTTCAGCGGTGCGGCCTCGACGTCGGTCAGCCCGCGGATCAGATGCGTGTTCTCGGCGGTGTCGTCGCCCTCGGTGAGCAGGATGCGCAGGAGTTCGGCGGAGTCGCGGTCGTTGCCCGACGCGAGCTCGACACGCCGCAGGCCACGCCGAAGTCTCCGCAGCGCGACCGGTTCGGCACCGCCGATGGGCCCGGACAGCAGAGCGAGCGCTTCGTCGCCTCCGAAGCCGCTGTCGGACACCGCGCGCAGCACGAGGAGCAGTCCCGCGACGCTGTGCTGACGGGCCAACGGGAGTTCGGAGGCGGCGGTCGTCATCGGGACGCCCGCCGAGAGCAGCGCGCGGCGCAGCGGCGCGAGTACCCGCGGCACGGACCGGACGACGATCGCCATGCGCGACCACGGCACACCGTCGACGAGATGGGACCGGCGCAGGGTGTCGGCGACCAGGGCCGCCTCCTTGGCCTGCGACGAACACACCGCCACCCGGACCTGCCCCGGATCGCCCTCCTCTACGCGGTGCCCGGCCATACCCCGGTGCGGCGGCAGGCCCGGCAGTCTGCGGGCGATGCCGTCGGCGAGGGATGCCACCTCGGGAGCGGCACGATGATTGATACCCAACACGATCCGACGCGATCCGTCGGCCTCGCCGAGGCTCTCGAGGAAGGAGGTGTCGGCGCCGCGGAAGCCGAAGACGGCCTGATCGGGGTCGCCGGCGATCGTGCTGGTGCGGGTGCCGGTACCGATCACGCGGACCAGGTCGGCGGCCTGCGGATCGAGATGCTGGGCGTCGTCGACGAGCAGGTGGCGGATCCGGCCGCGCTCGGCGGCCAGCAGATCGGGATCGGTCGCGAACGCCGCGAGCGCCGCGCCGACCAACTCGGCCGCGTCGAGTGCCGGAGCGGTGGCCTCCGGAGCTTCGAGACCGACGGCACCGCGAAGCAGCATCACCTGCTCGTAGCGCTCCGCGAAACGCCCGGCCGCGACCCATTCGGGCCGATTTCGGCGCTCCCCGAGCGCCACCAGATCCTCCGGGCCGAGACCGCGCTCGTTCGCGCGCAACATCAGGTCGCGCAGTTCGACGGCGAAGCCCGTCATGCCCAGTGCCGGACGCAACCGCTCGGGCCACATCCCAGCGCCGTCGTCGATGTCGCCGCGCAGCAGTTCGCGCAGCACGGCATCCTGTTCGGCGCCGGTGATCAGACGGGGCGGCGGATTGCCGTGCGCCGAGGCCTGCAACCGCAGCACCGCGAAGGCATAGGAGTGGACGGTACGGACGAGCGGCTCACGTGTGGCGCGGGGCACGGCGCCGTCGCCGAGGGCGATCAGACCGGCCGTGATCGCCTCGCGCACGGCGGTGGCGGCCCGCCGCGAATGCGTGAGGATCAGCACCGACTCGGGATCGGCGCCGGAGGCGATGCGGTGGACCGCGAGGTCGACCAGCAGGGACGTCTTGCCCGTGCCGGGACCGCCGAGGACCTGCCACGGCCGCCAGCGGAGGGAGGGCGGAGCGTCGTCGAACAGCACGCGCACGTCGTCGGGCCACTCGCGGGCCACCGGCGCCTCGGCCGACCTGCGCACGAGACGCGCGGCCGGGCGCCGGACCCGATCGGGGATCTGCGGTTCGGACATGCGCGAGACGGTGGCGGGCAGATCGGTGACCTGCGCCCGTGGTGGGTGCAGGTCGGGAGTGCCGGTATCGACGTCGAGCATGACCCCATCCCACCAGACGGGTACGACAACGTCCGGGAGCACACCGCGAGGTCACGACTGGGATAGTGGTCGGCGTGAGTGCCACGGAGCTTCTGCACACCCATCTGTTCGGGCCCGACGAGGGACCGGAGGTCCTCGCCCTGCACGGACTCACCGGTCACGGCCGACGCTGGCGCAACCTCGCCGAACGACACCTGCCCCACCTGCGGTTCGTCGCCCCGGACCTGCGGGGTCACGGGCGGTCGCCGTGGACTCCCCCGTGGTCGTTCGAGGCGCACGTCGCCGATCTGACGGCCGTGCTGGACGCGCACACCACCGGTCCCGTCACCGTGGTGGGCCACTCCTTCGGTGGTGCCCTCGCGCTGCATCTCGCTGCCGCGGTGCCCGACAGGGTGCGGGCGCTGGTGCTCCTCGATCCGGCGATCGGCCTCCCGGCCGACCGGATGCTCGAGATCGCCGACCTCACGCTCCACAATCCCGACTACACGGACGAGGCCGAGGCGCGGTCCGAGAAGGTCCACGGCGACTGGGGCGAGGTGGCACCCGAGCTCCTCGACGAGGAGATCGCCGAGCACCTCGTCGAACTCGACTCGGGGCGCGTCAACTGGCGGATCTGTGTACCGGCGCTGGTGACCTCGTGGGGCGAGCTGGCCCGCGAACCCGTCCTGCCCCCGGCCGGTATCCCGACGACCTTCGTGCAAGCCGGGAAGGTGCAGCCCCCGTACACCACAGCGGACTTCCGTCGCGATCTCGCGGAGCGGCTCGGAGACGACCTGACCCTGCTCGAATTCGACTGCGACCACATGATCGACCAGGCGCGTCCCGCCGAGACCGCCGAACTCGTGGCCCGGATGGTGTAGCCGGTGGTCACCACGGACGAGCAGATCGAGCGGGTTCGCGAACTCGTCGCCTCCGTGCCCGCGGGGCGGGTCGTGACCTACGGCGACATCGCCGGCGCGGCGGGCCTGTCCAGTGCGCGCACCGTCGGCTGGATCATGCGGACCGATTCCGCCGACCTGCCGTGGCACCGCGTGGTCCCGGCCTCCGGACGACCGGCCGCGCACCTCGCACGCCGGCAACTCGCCCGCCTCGAACTCGAGGGCGTCCCGATCTCCGGCGACCGGATCGATCTGGCCCGTGCGCGGCACCGTTTCCCGCCGTACTCAGGCGATCACGAGCGGGACGGATGAGGCAGCATGAAGACATGAGCACGCTCACTCACGTCGAAGCCGTGATCGTCGCGGGAGGCCGCGCGACCCGCATGGGAGGCGTCGACAAGCCCGCTCTGACCGTCGGCGGCCGCAGGATGCTGGATACCGCCCTCGGCGCGGTCGAGGGATGCGCGCGGGTCACGGTGGTGGGTCCGCACCGTGACGATCTCGCCCCGCACGTGCTGCAGATCCAGGAGACACCGCCCGGCGCGGGTCCGGTTGCCGCGTTGGCAGCGGCGGATCCGGTCGCCGATCTCGTGGTCACTCTCGCCGCCGACCTTCCGTTCGTCACACCGAAGACCGTCGCGGCCCTGCTCGAGGCCCTGAACGAGGATGCGGCGGCCGAGGCCGCCTTCGCGGTGGACGACACCGGACGGGTGCAGTTCCTGCTCGCGGCGTGGCGGACACCGGCGCTGGCCGCGCGTCTGGACTCTCTCGGTGGGGACGTCGCGAACCGGCCCATGAAGGCGTTGTTGCCCGAGCGGTACGTCACCGTCGCGGTGTCCGAGGCGACCGACTGTGACACCCCGGCCGATCTGGAGGCGGCGCGCGCCGGATCCGCAACCGCCCGTGTGGCCACCGATCCCGACCATGCACGCAGGATTCTGCGCGAAGCGTTGTCACCCTTACCTTCCCGCACCGTTCCGGTCGAGGAAGCGCGGGGCGCCACGTTGGCGGCGCCACTCGTCGCGGCGGAGGCGTTGCCCCGTGTCCGCACTTCGGCCATGGACGGCTACGCGGTGGCCGGCGGCGGACCGTGGTTGTTGCGCAACGAGATCCGCTATGCGGGTGACGGTGGCTCGCTCACGCTCGGCGACGGGGAAGCCGCCCGGATCGCGACGGGCGCCCACCTGCCGGCCGGCGCGACCGCCGTCGTGCGCGACGAGTTCGTCCGCGTGGAGAGCGGTCTCGTCACCCGCCTGCCCGATGCCCCCGTGCGCGACGACGCGCGTCGCCGCGGGGAGGACTGGGAGTCCGGGACGGTCCTCGCCGGGGCGGGCACCGCCGTGAGCCCGGCGGTCGTCTCCGCGGCCGCCAGCGGTGAGGTCGCCGAGCTTCGGGTGCGCGGCCCCCTGCGGGTGCACATCGTGCTCACCGGCGACGAGATCCGCCGCACCGGCCCTCTGCGCGAGGGGCAGACGCGCGACTCACTGGGTCCGGTACTCCCCGACCTCGTCCGTTGGTGCGGCGCCACGGTGGTCGGTGAAGGACATCTCCGCGACACCGCGGACGGATTCGACGCGTTGTTCACGGGCACCGATGCCGATGCGATCGTCATCGTGGGTGCGACGGGTGGTGGCGCCGCCGATCAGTTGCGCGGTGCGCTGACGCGGGCCGGCGCGCAGGTGGTCGTCGAACGGGTGCGGTGCAAGCCCGGCGGATCGCAGGTCGCGGCGACGCTGCCGGACGGCCGTGCCGTGTTGGGACTGCCCGGGAATCCGGTGGCGGCGGTGTCGACCCTGCTGGTGATGCTGCCTGCGATCGCCGACGGCCGTACCCTCCGTACCCCGACGATTCCCGTGACCGCTCCGCTGGCGAACGCCTCGGAGGTCGTCGGCGACATCACGCGGTTGCTGCCCGCCCGCCAGGACGTGCAGGGACGGTGGCTGTGCGACAACACGATTCGTACGGCGCATCTCGCCGGCCTCATCGGACGCAGCGCGATCGCCGTGGTGCCGCCGGGAGCGGTGGACGGCGACCGCGTCGAATTGTTGCCGCTTCCCAGCTGATTCAGGCGCGGTGGCGAGCCGCTCCCACAGGAGCGGGGCGCAACGCGTCGACGGCGGAACGGTAGCGCCGGACCACGAGGTCGACGACGGATTCGGCGACACCGATCGGCGCGGCGACACCGTCGGCGCCGACCTCCGCCAGGCGGCGGTGGAACAGACCGTCGGCGAGAAGATACGACGCGACGAACACCCGTCGTGCGCCGCCTGCACGGACCTCGTCCACGAGGGTCGCGACCCGCGGTTCTCCGGTGGCGATCCATCCGACGCGCACCGGGGTCCGCACGAGCGACGAGACCATGCGGGCCGTCACATGGACGTCGTGGCGGGCGCGAGGGTCGGACGACCCGGCGGCCGCGAGAACGACGTCGTCGCCCTCGACCCAGCCGGCCTGCCGCAGCCGCTCGACGAGAACACGGGCGAGAGCAGGGTCGGGACCGAGCGCGGGGGTGATCGTCACCGCGTCGTTCCCGCCGGCGGCGACCTCGCGCGGAACGTCGGTGTGCACGTGATAGCCGGAGGCGAGGAAGGCGGGGACGAGCACGGTCGGGCGGTCGGTGTCGCGCAGGACCTCCGAGGGCGACGGTCCGAGGACGTCGACGAAGGCGACGCGGGTGGGGCCGACGCGGGAGGAGACGGCATCGGCGAGCGCCGCGATCATGTCGACACCGCGCGGATTGCGGGTGCCGTGCGCGACGAGCAGCAATGCCGGGTCGGTGTGTGTACCGGTCATGGATGCATTCCTTCCGGGTCGACGGCGAGGCGGTAGCCGCGCTTGACGACGGTCTGCACGATCGCCGGTGCGCCGAGAGCCGAGCGCACCCGGGCGACCGCGGTTTCGACGGCGTGGGTGTCGCCGCCACCACCGGGCAGGGCCGCGAGGAGTTCCTCGCGGGAGACGACGAGACCGGCGCGCGCGACGAGTGTGCGCATCAGGGCCATCCCGGCAGGGGGAAGGCACCGCACGGTGCCGTCGACGATCACGCAGCGCCCTCGCGGGCTGAGTACGTGACCGCCGGCCTCGATGCGCACGGCCCGCCGGGGCAGTTCCTCGGCGATGTGCCGGGCCAGCGAACCCAGCCGGGATCGGGTGGGCATGCTGACGGGTACGTCGAGTTCGGTGAGCGGTGCCGCGGTGACGGGACCGACGCACACCGCGGTGACGCCGGTCCGCAGCGACCGGAGCATCGGTTCGAGCCAGCCGGTCTCCTTGGCCCGCATGAGCATGGACGCGACGGCCGGTGCACTGGTGAAGCTCACGGCGTCGAGTCCGCGTTCCACGATCTGCTCGATCATCCGGTCGAGCGCGGTGAGATCCTCGGGGGCCGTCCAGCGGTAGACCGGGACGGGCACGACGTCGGCGCCCGCAGCGCGCAGCGCCTCGCACACGTCGGTCCCGGGCTCCCATTCGGTGCGCTCGCCGTGCAACTGCACCGCGATGCGGCGGCCGGCGACCCCCTCCTTCAGCAGAAGTTCGAGCACCTCGGCGGACGATTCCGAGGAAGGAGACCACTCCTCGCGGAGTTCGGCGGCCCGGATCGCGCCCGTGACCTTCGGGCCACGGGCGAGGATCCGGCTCGAGCCGAGTGCCTGCGCGAGGTCGTCGGCGAGTCCCCAGCCCTCCGCTGCACCCATCCACCCGCGGAATCCGATCGCCGTGGTGGCGATCGTGATGTCCGGGGGCTGCGCGACGATGCAGCGCGTGACGCGCTCGAGTTCGTCGTCGTCGGACAGCGGGATGATGCGGATGGCGGGGGCGTGCACGACCTCGGCCCCGCGCCTGGTGAGGAGCGTGGCGAACTCGTCGGCGCGTCGAGCCGCCGTCACGCCGATGGTGAATCCCCGCAACGGCGCGGTGTCGTCGCTCACGAACCCTCTCCGGTCGGACCCTCGTGCCGCTGGTCGCGCGGGACGAGGCTGTGGATCTGGACGACTCCCGCCCACACGCGCACCTCGTAGACGGGCAGACGCACCGACGGATCGTCGAGGCATCGGCCGTCGTCGAGGGAGAAGACCTGCTTGAGCAGCGGCGACGCCACGGTGGGTTCTCCGCCTCGGTCGCCCACGATGCCGCGGGACATCACCGCGGCGCGGCCGAACGGATCGAAGTTGCCCACTGCGCGCAGCGTTCCGTCGTCGAGCAGGAACAGGGCCACCTGCTCGCCGCCGCGCAGCAGCACGGCCACGCCGCGGCCCGGGATGAGATGGCTGAGCGGACAGGCCGAGGTCCATTCCAGTCGCCCGTCGAACACGCTGTCGCGCGTCGATCCCCCTACGGTATGCGTCTCGATGACGGTCATCGCTGTCCTCCTTGAAACTGCTGTCCTGAAGTTTGGGTGCCCGGTGTTTCGAGCGCGTTACCCGCTCGTTCCCTCGGGGTAAGCGGTGGTCACGCCCCGGTTCCGGGTCCGATGCCCGGCATACCCACGAGGACGGGGACCTTGCGGGGGCCGCTGTCGTCGAAGCGGACGGTGGGGTCGGGCTGCTCGGGCGCGTTGACGAACGAGACGAACCGCGCCAGCTTCTCCGGATCCTCGAGGACGCCGGCCCACTCGTCCTTGTAGCCCTCGACGTGCTTGGCCATCGCGGCCTCGAGATCGTCGGCGATCCCGAGCGCATCGTCGCACACGACCTCCTTGAGGTGCTCGAGACCACCCTCGAGTGCGTCGAGCCACGGAGCGGTGCGCTGGAGCCGGTCGGCGGTACGGATGTAGAACATCAGGAACCGGTCGATGTAGCGGACGAGGGTCTCGTCGTCGAGGCCGCCGGCGAGGAGCTGTGCGTGCTTGGGCGACTGGCCGCCGTTGCCGCACACGTACAGGTTCCAGCCGTTCTCCGTCGCGATGACACCGACGTCCTTGCCGCGGGCTTCGGCGCATTCACGGGCGCAACCCGACACACCCATCTTCAGCTTGTGGGGCGATCGCAGTCCGCGGTAACGCAATTCGAGGGCGACGGCCATTCCGACCGAGTCCTGCACGCCGTAGCGGCACCAGGTGGAACCGACGCAGCTCTTGACGGTGCGCAGCGACTTGCCGTATGCCTGGCCGGATTCCATGCCGGCGTCGACGAGACGCTTCCAGATCTGCGGGAGCTGTTCGACGCGGGCACCGAACAGGTCGACGCGCTGACCGCCGGTCATCTTCACGTAGAGACCGAAATCGCGTGCCACCTCACCGATCACGATGAGCTGCTCGGGGGTGCACTCGCCACCGGGCATGCGCGGCACGACCGAGTAGGTGCCGTTCTTCTGGATGTTGGCGAGGAAGTGGTCGTTCGTGTCCTGCAGACCGGCCTGCTTCGGGTGCAGGATGTGGTCGGAGTCGGTGGACGCGAGGATCGAGGCGACCACCGGCTTGCAGATGTCACAGCCGTGTCCGGTTCCGTACTGCGCGATGAGCGCGGAGAAGGTGCGGATGCCGGTGGCCTGGACGATCTCGAACAGCTCGGCCCGCGACTGCTCGAAGTGCTCGCACAGAGCCTTCGACATCTGCACACCCGACTGCGCGAGCAGCTGCTTGATACTCGGGAGGCAGCCGCCGCAGGTGGTACCGGCACTCGTGCACGACTTGATCTGCGCGATGTCGCAGGCGCCCTCGGAGATCGCGCCGCAGATCGCGCCCTTGGTGACACCGTTGCACGAGCACACCTCGGCGTCGTCGGGCAGCGCGCCGGCGCCCGGCTTCTCCCCCACCGGGGAGATCAGCGTGGCCGGATCACCCGGCAGTTCGCGGCCCACCAGCGGTCGCAGCGTGCCGTAGGCGGAGGCGTCGCCGACGAGGATGCCACCGAGCAGGGTCTTCGCGTCGTCGGAGACGACGAGCTTGGCGTAGGTGCCCTTCGCGGAGTCGGACAGCACGACCTCGAGGGCGCCGGGCGTCGTCGCGTGGGCGTCGCCGAAGCTCGCGACGTCCACGCCGAGCAGCTTGAGCTTGGTGGACAGGTCGGCGCCGGGGAACTCGGCGGTGCCGCCGACGAGCCGGTCGGCGACGACCTCGGCGGTGCTGTAGCCGGGGGCGACGAGTCCGTAGCAGGTGCCCTCGACGGCTGCGCATTCACCGATGGCGTAGACGGCCTCGTCCGAGGTGCTCCGGCAGGTGCGGTCGGTGAGCACACCGCCGCGGCCGCCGAGTTCGAGTCCGGCCTCGCGGGCGAGTTCGTCCTGGGGACGGATGCCGGCGGAGAAGATCACGAGCCCGGCCTCGAGGACGGAGCCGTCGGACAGGGTCACCTGGAGCGCCTCAGATCCGGCCTCGATCTTCTCGGTGCCCACACCGGTGTGGGTGACGAGGCCGAGGTCGGTGACGAGACGGTCGAGGACACGGCCGCCGCCCTCGTCGACCTGGGCGGGCATGAGCCGGTTGCTGTACTCGACGACGTGCGGGGTCACGCCCAGCAGGCGCAGCGCGTTGGCGGCCTCGAGTCCGAGCAGGCCACCACCGATGACGATGCCGGCGAGGCCGGCGGCCTTGGCGCGTTCGGCGGCGGCGCGGATACCGTCGAGATCGTCGAGCGTGCGGTAGACGAAGCAGCCGGGCAGGTCGTGGCCGGGCACCGGGGGCACGAAGGGGTACGAGCCGGTCGCGAGGACGAGGCTGTCGTAAGGCAGAACGTCGCCGCCGGCGGTGGTGACGGTGCGGGCCGCGCGGTCGATTCCCACGGCGCGGGTGCCGACACGCAGGTCGACGAGATCGTCTGCTGCGTAGTCGTTTCCGGCGAGGGCGAGTTCCTTGCGGTCCCAGGCTCCGACGTAGGACGACAGTCCCACGCGGTCGTAGGCGGCGTCGGCCTCCTCGCCGAGCACGGTCACCGACCAGCTGTTCTGCTCGTCGCGGACGCGAAGGGCTTCGACGAAGCGGTGGGCGACCATTCCGTGTCCGACGACGACGACGTTCTTGCGGCTCATGATGTTCTCTTTCTTCGTGCCGGGGATCGGTCAGACTGCGACGCGGGCCGGGGCGGGAGCCTCGGTGGACGGCTCGCTCGTGGGGGTGGTGTGGGGGCGGCGGAGGAAGACGAACCAGGTGACCGCGATGCACACGAGGTAGAAGACCGCGAAGACCCAGAAGGCCATCGTCGCTGACTGCGCCTCGCCGCCGTAGGAGGCACGGAAGACCAGGTTGATGCCGACGCCGCCGAGTCCGCCGATGGCACCGGCGAAGCCGATGAGGGCACCGGACATGCTGCGCGACCAGGCGGCCTTCTCGTCGCGATCCAGTTCGTCGAGATCCTGCGCACGGGCCTCGAAGATGGACGGGATCATCTTGTAGACCGAGCCGTTGCCGAGCCCGGAGAGCAGGAACAGGGCGATGAAGCCGAGCACCATGGCGGTCAGTACGCCGCCGGTCGCGGCGCCGGTGGTGCGGTCGTCGAGGGTGCCGGCGACGATGAGCACCGCGGCGGCCAGGGCCATCGCGACGAAGGTGTAGAGGGTGATCTTCCCGCCGCCGATGCGGTCGGCGAGCTTTCCGCCGAGCGGGCGCGAGATGGATCCGAGGAGCGGGCCGATGAAGGCGATCTGCGCGGCGTGCAGGGCGGCCTGGGCGGGGGTGTCGCCGCCGGCGAGGAAGTTGATCTGCAGGACCTGCCCGAAGGCGAAGCTGAAGCCGATGAACGAACCGAAGGTGCCGATGTAGAGGAAGGAGATGATCCACGAGTCGCGGAACTTCAGTGCGGTGCCCATGGCCCGCAGGTCGGCCTTCTGGTCACGGAGGTTGTCCATGAACAGTGCGGCGCCGAGCGCGGCGACGGCGCACAGGACCAGGTAGACCGCGCACACGATCCAGGGCTCGGTGTTACCGACGGTGGCGATGACGAGCAGGCCGATCAGCTGGACGGCCGGGACACCGATGTTTCCGCCACCGGCGTTGAGTCCGAGGGCCCAGCCCTTCAGGCGCTGCGGGTAGAAGGCGTTGATGTTGGTCATCGACGACGCGAAGTTTCCGCCGCCGACGCCGGCGAGCGCCGCGACCAGCATGAACGTGGTGTAGGAGTGGCCCGGGTTCAGCATCAGGTACAGCGCACCGATGGTGGGGATCAGCAGTACCAGGGCGCTGAAGATGGTCCAGTTACGGCCACCGAAGCGGGCGGTGGCGACGGTGTAGGGAATGCGGAGGATCGCGCCGACGAGTGTGGGGACCGCAACCAGGAAGAACTTGCCGGCGGCGTCGATGCCGTACACCTCGGTGGGCATGAACAGCACCATGACCGACCAGATCGACCAGACGGAGAAGCCGACGTGTTCGGCGATCACCGACCAGATCAGGTTGCGCTTGGCGACCTGCTTACCGCCGGCCTCCCACGCCTCCACATCCTCGGCGTCCCACCGATCGATGTTGTGGTTGCGTCCGAATTTGTCTCTGAGACTTTCATTTTCGATGAAGGTCGTCATCGCCGTTCCTCCTCGGGTCCGTGTTGATCCCAAAGGTAGGAAACGGGTGTTGCTACGGTGCTGCCCGCGGTGACCGTCGCGTCAAGAGTTGCTCACCCCGGCCCCGGCCGCCCTGTGAGGTGTTACAGGAGGAACCGCACGAGGTCGGCGGTGTGCGCCAGGCCCGGGAAGGCGTCCTCGGTCGAGCGCGGGTGCAGCGCGTGCACGGCCAGCCGGAAGATCACCGCGCGCAGCAGCATCTGCGGCCATTCCGGCAGATCCTCCCAGCGGCCGATGAGTCCTTCGTCGGCCCCGCCCCACGACAGCGCGTCGACGACGGCGACGGCGGCTGCCCACGAGGCCGGACGCCAATAGGGAGTGATGTCGGTCAGGCCGGGCGCCGCACGCCCGGCGAACAGGACCGTGCCGAACAGGTCGCCGTGGACGAGCTGATCGGGCAGGTGCACGGGCTTGCGGAAGGTCGCGAGCTGGTTGATCAGGTCGAGACTCTTGCGGCCGTCGGGGGTCACCGTCTCGGGCGCCCCCGCCGCGCGGGCGCTGCGCAGGGGCACGGTCTCCCAGGCCGCGCGGTCGGCCGCGACGAAGACGTCGACGTCCTCCCAGGGTGCGACGGGTGGCTGCATGAGGAAACGGGGACGTTCGAGCTGCGCGGTGGCGGTGTGCAGCCGCAGCGACAGCGAGACCACTTCGTCGTGCCGGGGCTCGGACGTGCCGACGATGTAGGTGTCGGCGCGCCATCCGGAGACCACGTAGCGACCGTCGGTGGACCGCACCGGGCGGGCCAGCCGCACGCCGTCGACGGTCAGGGTCTCCCGCACTTTGGCGGACCAGGCCGCGCGGGCGTGATCGGCGACTCGGGACAGCACGACGTCCCCACACCGGAAGCCTCCGTCCCAGTCGGGTCCGAGCGGGACCGGTTCGACATCACGGAGACCGAATGTGGAGCACACGTGCTGAGGCGGTTCGGGTGAGCTCACGACGCTCAACCTACCTCCGCAAACCGCCCGGATCGGGAAGGCACTCCGCTGTTTCAGGTCACAACGAGGTCACCGTCAGTAGACCGGTAACGAGGTGTCGACCTGCTGCGCCCACGCGATCACGCCACCATGCAGATGTGTCGCATCCGAGAATCCGGCGCGCGCAAGCACTTCGAGCGCCTCGGCCGAGCGGATGCCCGTCTTGCAGTACAGCACGATCGGGGTGTTCTGCGGCAGGTCGGCGAGGGCCTCACCGGAGAGGATGCGGTCCTTCGGGACGAGCCGGGCACCGTCGATACGGACGATCTCCCATTCGACGGGTTCGCGCACGTCGATCAGCGCGAGGTCGCGGCCCTCGTCGAGCATGCGGCGCAGTTCGGTGGGGGTGACGGCCGATCGCGCCGACGCGGCGGCATCGGGAACGATCCCGCAGAAGGCCTCGTAGTCGACCAGTTCGGTGACCGGCACCCGTCCCGGATCGCGGCGCAGGGTCACCGTGCGGAACGACATCGCGAGCGCGTCGTAGATCATGAGGCGGCCGAGCAACGGCTCACCGATCCCCGTGATGAGCTTGATCGCCTCGGTGGCCATGACGGTGCCGATCGTGCCGGGCAGGACACCGAGCACACCACCCTCGGCGCACGAGGGAACCATCCCCGGCGGCGGGGCCTCGGGGTAGAGGTCTCGGTAGTTCAGGCCGCGCCCGTCGGGGGCGTCCTCCCAGAACACCGATACCTGGCCCTCGAACCGGAAGATCGAGCCCCACACGTACGGCTTGCCGGCGAGGACGGCGGCGTCGTTGACGAGATAGCGGGTCGCGAAGTTGTCGGTGCCGTCGAGGATCAGGTCGTACTGCTCGAACAGCTGCACGGCGTTGCCCGACTCCAGCCGCGTCTCGTGCAGGCGCACGGTGACGCCGTCGTTGATGGCCAGGATGCTGTCGCGGGCGCTCTCCCCCTTGGACCGTCCGACGTCGGAACGGCCGTGGATCACCTGACGCTGCAGGTTCGACGTCTCCACGTCGTCGAACTCGACGATGCCGATCGTGCCGACGCCCGCCGCCGCGAGATACAGCAGTGCGGGCGAACCGAGCCCGCCGGCACCGATGCACAGCACCCGCGCGTTCTTCAGCCGTCGCTGACCGGTGACCCCGACATTCGGGATGATCAGGTGACGGCTGTACCGCGCGACCTCCTCGTGACCGAGCTCCGGGCCGGGTTCCACCAACGGCGGAAGGGATCGGCGCGTCGACGGTGTCGTTGCGGTCACGGGTTCTCCTGTCGCGATGCGTCCTGCGTCACCGTCCATGGTGCCATTCGTTGCTGCAATCCCCGTCCGGCCCGTCGACCCCGACCGGCGCCTACGCCCGCGGGTACGGCCACGGGTTGAACCGGCATCGCGCCCCGTCGGCGGGGACCGTGCCGCCCGGGTCCAGGCGCGCGATGTCGTCGTTGGCGGTACCGAAGGTCTGCTGCATCATGATCGGCGCGAGGCCGCCGTCGGTGGTGCAGGCATCGTGTTGCGCCAGGCCGATGGCGTGGCCGACCTCGTGGTTGACAACGTACTGGCGGTACGACCCGATGTCGCCCTGGAAAGCGACGGCCCCGCGCACCCACCGCGCTTCGTTGAGGAACACCCGCTCCATGGAGGGGTTGAAGCACGATCCCTCGAGCGGGATGTCGTAACCGCATCCTTCGCGGATGGTCATCTGCGAGGTGAGGGAGATCCGGAAGTCCGGCTCGCCGGTGTCGATCCGACGGAAGGCGACCGCCTCGTCGCCGATCCAGCTGCGCGGGTCGGCGAGGGTCCGGTCGACCATCGTCGCGAAGGCCGCGTCGCCGCCGTAGCCGGTGGTGTCGATGCCCTCCTCGAGTTCCACCGTGTAGGTGAACACACGGGTCTGCCCCGCGCCGACCTGCCCCGTGGTGCCGGGCACGACCCGCCACTCCCGCGCACCGACCTCCGTGAACGGGCCGCCCTCCGGCAGCGCACCGGACTCGAGCGACTCGGGGAAGGTTCCCTCGGGTTGCGGGGCCTCGACGATGATCTCGGTGACCTCGCTCGCGACGATCGGGTCGGCGGGCTCCTCCGCTCCGGCGCCACGCGCGGCGTCCCACAGCACGATCAGGGTCACGACGGCGAGGATCGGAACGGCGTAGGCGCGCCAGCCGTAGGTGGCGACGAATCTGCCCACGCGGGTCTGTTTACGGACGTCGCGCTCGGGTCGCGGTCGGCGAGGCGGTCGGTCCGACCGTCCCACCGGGTCCCACACGGCGCGCAGAGGCTGGTGCGACCTACGCCCCGGCTCGGTTCGTTCCGTTCCTCGCGACCGGGACGAACCGGACAGCGTCGGGGAAGGATCTGTCGGCGAGGAGCCCTGCGGACCCCTGCTCTCGCGCACTCCTCCACGCTCGATCACGGATGTCAGGATGTCATATCGAGACCATTTCGATATCCGAAGCGCCGAACGCGCGCCCTATCCGTGCACCGGGAACGGATACTGGTCGGTAGGCCGGTCCGTTCGATATGCAGGTTCACCTGTAACCTGCAAAGACGAGGAGCGCCGAGGTGGCACAGGCCACTGTCGGAGTAGTGCAGATTGGGAGCAAGCATGACCGAAGTCACCGAACGAGCATCCGGCCGGGGTAACAACGGCAAGCGGGGCGCCCGGATGCCGCGTGACGAACGTCGTGCACAGTTGCTCGAGGCTGCCAGCGAGGTCTTCGTCACACGCGGTTACCACTCTGCCGGCATGGACGAGATCGCCGAATGCGCGGGAGTGAGCAAGCCGGTGCTGTACCAGCACTTCCCTGGCAAGCTCGAGCTCTACTGCGCCGTGCTGCAGAACTATGTGGACACCCTCATCAACGGCGTCCGCCAGGCCCTGCGGTCCACGACCGACAACCGCCAGCGTGTGCGCGCCGCGGTGCAGGCCTTCTTCGATTTCGTCGACAACGACAGCCAGGGATTCCGACTCGTCTTCGAGTCGGACCTCATGGGCGAGCCGCAGGTGTCGCGGCGTGTCGAGCAGGCCACCGAGGCGTGCGTCGACGCCGTCTTCGACCTCGTGAGCCACGATTCGGGCCTCGATCCGTACCGGGCCCGCATCCTCGCGGTCGGCCTGGTCGGAACGAGCCAGTTCACGGCACGCTACTGGCTCGATGCCGCGCGCCCGATCCCCAAGGAGGACGCCGTGGACACCACCGTGGCGCTGGCCTGGGGTGGCCTGAAGCACGTGCCGTTGCAGCCGGAACTCCGTCGTCGCTGACGACATACGAGCACCGTCGTCGCTGACGACACGTGAGCACCGTCGTCGCTGACGACGCGCGTACATACCGAGAACGACGAACGGGCCGGGGCGCCATGCCCCGGCCCGTTCTCGTCGGTCGCTCTCAGTTGGCGGCGAAGCCGACCTTGCCCAGCGTGGCAGGACCGATGTCCACGTAGCTGATCTTGGCGGCCTGCACGAGAACCTTGCGGCCCTTCTCGTCGACAAGGGCGAGCACCCCGTCGTCGGCGCCGTTCAACGCGGCCCGGACGAGCTTCTCCACCTCGTCGGGCGTCTGGTCGCTGACGACGACAACTTCGCGCGGGCTGTCCGCGACGCCGATCTTGACCTCCACGGTGGACCTCCGATTCTCATGCGTTGAAACCGAGCTGGTACTGCTGTCAGCCCCAGGCTAATGCAGTCCGAGCACCGACATCCGCTCGGCGTGCTCGACCTGCATGCGATCGAACAGCGCGGCGATGTTCGTCAGGTCGCCGGACGCGAGAATCACCAGCTCGGCGAGTTCCTCGTTCTGTGCGAGGACGTACTGCGCCTGGGTGATGGCCTCGCCGAGCAGCCGGCGCCCCCACAGCATCAGACGGTCCTTCTGCAGCGGGCTGCGCTCGACGACCTCGCGGACCTCCTGCACCACGAACTCGGAATGGCCGGTCTCGGCGAGGACCTCCCGGACCACCGTGGACACCTCGGGAGCGAGCATGTCGGCGATCTCACAGTAGAAATCCGCGGCGATCCCGTCACCGACGTATGCCTTCACGAGAACCTCGAGCCACGTCGACGGAGTGGTCGAGGCGTGGTAGGCGTCGAGGGCCTTGCGGTAGGGCTCCATCGCCGCGTAGATCTCGACACCACGATCGGTGAGCGCGGTGTGGAGCGTCTCGAAATGGCTCATCTCCGCAGCTGCCATGCTTGCGAGGGCGACCCGCCCGCGCAGGGACGGGGAGAACCGTGCGTCCTCGGCGAGCCGGTAGAACGCCGAGATCTCGCCGTACGCGAGCACCGCGAAGAGCTCTGCGACACCGGGGTGATCGGCGGGGACTGCGGGTCCGCCCGGCGTCGTGCCGGACTCGGAGGTGGACTGCGGCGTATCGGCTCCCATGACGACGAAGCGTAGTACTACCTCGTGGAATGCGCCGGAACCGGTACAATGGATCGGGAAGCCCGCGCTTCGAGCCGCCGACCGTGGCCCGCGAGCTTCCCAGATAATGTGCGCGCACCCGAACTGCGGATCGCTGCCGCGCTTCGCCGAGCCTGGTGGAAACCGCTCGCGCTGAGGTGCAGGCCGGTCGCCTTTCCCCCTCGTGCGTGCGTGCCGAGACCAGGAAGGCCGGACCCCTGAGCAAGATCACCATCGACCACGAAGACGACGCGAGCGAAACGACCGTCTCCGCACAACTCGACTCCACCCACGTACCCCCCACCTTCGGCGAACTCGGTGTCCGCGACGAGATCGTCCGCGCCCTCGCCGAGGTCGGCATCGAACGCACCTTCGCGATCCAGGAACTCACCCTGCCGCTGGCCCTCGCCGGCGACGACCTCATCGGTCAGGCCCGTACGGGTATGGGCAAGACGTTCGGCTTCGGCGTTCCGCTTCTGCACCGCATCGCCACCGAGGGCTCCGGCACGACCACCCTCGACGGCACTCCCCGTGCACTCGTGATCGTCCCGACCCGCGAGCTGTGCATCCAGGTCACCAACGACCTCGTGAACGCTTCCAAGTACCTGCCCGGCAGCCGCAAGTCGGGCCTCGAGGTCCTGTCGATTTACGGTGGGCGCCCCTACGAGCAGCAGATCGACGAACTGAAGAAGGGTGTCGACGTCGTCGTCGGTACTCCCGGTCGTCTGCTCGATCTCGCCAACCAGGGCCATCTGATCCTGGGCAAGATCGGCGTGCTCGTCATGGACGAAGCCGACGAGATGCTCGACCTCGGCTTCCTGCCCGACATCGAGCGCATCCTCACGATGGTCCCCGACCGTCGTCAGACGATGCTGTTCTCGGCCACCATGCCCGGCCCGATCATCACCCTCGCCCGCACGTTTCTGAACCGCCCGACGCACATCCGTGCCGAGGAGGCCGAATCGTCGGCCGTGCACGAGCGCACCCAGCAGTTCATCTACCGGGCGCATGCACTCGACAAGGCCGAACTCGTCGCCCGCGTGCTGCAGGCCGAGGGTCGCGGCGCCACCATGGTCTTCACCCGCACCAAGCGCACGGCGCAGAAGGTGGCCGACGACCTCGTCGAGCGCGGTTTCGCGTGCGGCGCGGTCCACGGCGACCTCGGTCAGATCGCGCGTGAGAAAGCACTCGACAAGTTCCGCAGCGGCAAGATCGACGTGCTCGTCGCCACGGACGTCGCCGCCCGCGGCATCGACATCGACGACGTCACCCACGTCATCAACTACCAGTGCCCCGAGGACGAGAAGACCTACGTCCATCGCATCGGCCGTACCGGTCGCGCCGGACGCACCGGTATCGCGATCACCCTCGTCGACTGGGACGACGTGCCGCGCTGGCAGCTCATCGACAAGGCTCTCGATCTCGGTATCCCGGATCCGATCGAAACCTACTCGAGCTCCCCGCACCTGTTCGAGGAGCTGAACATCCCATCCGACGCCACCGGACGCGTCCGCAAGGCTGCTCCCGCCGCCTCGGAGAACGGTGAGAAGCGCGAGCGCATCGAGCGCGAGGGCGGATCCCGCCCGAAGCGCAACCGGGTCCGCCGTCGTACCGTCCGCGGAAAGTCGGCCGACGGCTCCGCAACGGATGTGGCCGCAACCGGTTCGGACGACTCGGTGAAGGCCGGGAACGGGTCTGCCGCAGCGGAGACGGGTGAGGACACCGGGGCGGCCGCTCCGGCACGTCGTCGCCGTCGTCGCCGTCGCACCCGCTCGGGCGAGGGCCCGGCCGGTCGCGCAGAGCAGCAGGACACGTCGAACGTGGAAGCGGTCTCGACGTCGTCTGCCCGATAACCACGTGCTCGCGCCCGAGCGCCGCACCCGCACCGACCTTCTCGTCGCAGCCGCACTCGTCGTCACCGCTCTGGTGGCGGCGAGTGTCGTCTGGCTGAACTCGGATGCGCGGGGCACCACGTCGACCACCTGGGACGGCCCTGTCCCCACTCTCGCTGCCGCGCAATCTCTTCCGCGCACGCTCGCCGAACTGTGGCGTGCTCCGAGTACGGCGACGACCGCACCGGTGGTGTCCGGCGGCACGGTCGCCACGGCAGACGGTGGTGCGGTGGTCGGCCGCGACCCGCACTCGGGCGAGGAACGCTGGCGGTACGACCGCGACCGGGCGTTGTGCGCGGTCACCGAAGCCTGGGGCGACGTGGTCTCGGTCTATCGCGGCCCGCGGGGATGCGGTCAGGTCACCGCGCTCGACTCGGGCAGTGGCTCTCGGGGCGCGCAACGGTCGAGCGACGCCGACGATCCGATCCGGGTCGTCGACGCCGGTTCGCACCTGATCGCCTTCGGTGAGTCGCGTCTGGAGATGTGGCGCTCCGATCTGGTGCGCACGGTCGAGTACGGGCGCGTCGATGCACCGGTGAACCCGGGCGCCCAGCCCCGATCCGGTTGCGAACTGCGCTCGGCGGATTCGGGCGCCGAAGTGCTCGCCGTGCTCGAACAGTGCGCGAACGAGCCGGCCAACCGGCTCACCCTTCTCGATCCCACCCCTGACGACAGCACCAAGCCCGAGGAGTTCGCCTCGTCGGTGCTGCCGGAAGCGGGCGGGGATTCCCGCATCGTCGCGGTGGTCGGCGACCTCACGGCGGTCTACCTGGCCCCGGACGACAACGACGGGCCCCGCATCGAAGTCTTCGACAGCGAGGGCGTCCTCGTCGACACGCACACCCTGCCGCGTCCTGCCGGCGAGTCGGACGATCCCGCCCTCGAGCGCGGCGGCGTGCTCGTGTGGTGGACCGGCCGCGACACCGTCGCATTGTCCACCACCGATTTCGCTCCGCAGTGGACCGTCGAGGACACCCTCGGCAACGGCGATGTCATGGCCGGTTCGCTGCTTCTTCCCGTCGAGGACGCCCTCCTGGGCGTCGACTCACGCACCGGCGAACCCGGCCCGCGCATCGACGTCGAGCGCGGAGCGGTCTCCACGGTGAACGTCGCCGTCGCCGGGGACGTCGTGGTCGAGCAGCGCGACGACGAACTCGTGGCATTGCGCTGAGGGCGGGCCGCCCGGCCGGTGTCGACGCGTGGCCGGCTCAGTCGGCGACGACGGTCTCGAAGGTCTCGAGTTCCGCCTCGCCCGACCAGTACCGCAGCAGGTTCTCCGCAAGCGCACGATAGGCCTCGGCACCCTTGTTCTTGCGTCCCGCCAGCACCGTCGCGCCCGAGGCGGAGGCCTCCGCGAAACGGACCGTGCGGGGTACGGGCGGGGCCAGCACCGGCAGGTCGTACCGGTCGGAGACATCGGCGAGCACGTCGCGACTGTGTGTGGTCCGCGAGTCGTACAGGGTCGGCAGCGCGCCGAGCAACTCGAGATCCGGGTTGGTGATCTGCCTGACCTCGTCGACGGTACGCAGCAACTGCCCCACTCCACGGTGGGCGAGCGTCTCGCACTGCAGCGGAACGAGCACGGACCGCGCCGCGGTGAGACCGTTGAGCGTGAGGACGCCGAGGGAGGGTGGGCAGTCGATCACGACGACGTCGTAGTCGTCCTCGACCGACGCCAGGGCCCGCTTGAGGGTGTATTCGCGCCCCGGCTTCATGAGCAGCATCGCCTCCGCACCCGCGAGGTCGATGGTCGCCGGCAGCAGCGACATCCCTTCCGCGGTGTCGAGCAGGACGTCCTTCGTCTCGACGCCGCCCACGAGCACGTCGTGAACTGATTGTTCGAGCTTGTCGGGGTTGTGTCCGAGGGAGAAGGTCAGGCACCCCTGGGGGTCGAGATCGACGACGAGCACCCGCCGGCCCAGCGCCGACAGCGCGGCCCCCAACGACGCGACGGTGGTCGTCTTGGCGACGCCACCCTTCTGATTTGCCACTGCAAGTACCGTTGCCACGACCCGATCCTCGCGCACTCGGCGGCGCAGCGCGAGGTGAACCCGCCCACGAGACCGCAGGAGGCTGCCCGTCGTGATCCGCAGAGCCACCCCCGAGGACGTCCCCGCGATCACCGGGCTGATCTACGACCTCGCCGAATACGAGAAGGCGCGGCACGAGTGCACCGTGGTGCCCGAGCAGATCCTCGAGGCCCTGTTCGGGCCGCAGCCCTCGGTGTACGCGCACGTCGCGGAGGAATCCGGAGAGGACGGCACCGAGGGCCGGGTCGTCGGGGTGGCGTTGTGGTTCCGGAACTTCTCCACCTGGGACGGCGTGCACGGGATCTACCTCGAGGATCTGTTCGTCCGTCCCGAACACCGCGGCAAGGGACACGGACGGGCACTGCTCGCGGCGCTCGCCCACGAATGCGTGGAGCGCGGTTACACCCGCCTGAGTTGGTCGGTGCTGGACTGGAACGAGCCGTCCATCGGTTTCTACCGATCCCTCGGTGCCGTCGCGCAGGACGAGTGGACGACCTTCAGGCTCAGCGGCCCCGCTCTGCAGGCGCTCGGCAGCTGAGCCGGATCACTCGTCGACGTCGGGCGCGTACTCGTGCGCGAGCCACCGCGACGTGGGCGGGCTGAACAGCAGCACGAGCGTGGGGACCACGACGAGCGCCAGCACGGTGCCGATGACCGGCTGGTGGGAGTCGGTCAGCAGCGACCACACCACGGGCAGCAACAACAGCTGCGCGAGTATCGCCACGGCACGTCCCCAGCGCACACCGCGCACGAGCGCGATCCCGCCGGCCAGGACCCCGCCGAACAGGATGAACAGCCACAGCGCGAAGCCGTAACCGTTGGTGACCGACTGATCGTGTTCGCCCGAGGCGGCGCGGATGATCGAGTACACCGCGAACCCCATCGCGACGACGCCCTCGAGGACGACGAGCCAACCGGCGGCACGCACGGTCGACGGAACGCTGCTGCGAGGTGTTTCGAGAGGCACCCGTCCAGCGTAGTGGACCCGCCGGGCACCACTTAGGCTGATGTTCCGTGCGCGCCCTGCTGATCGTGAACCCGAATGCGACGACGACCACCCCGGCCGGTCGCGACCGCCTCGCTCACGCCCTGAGAGGCCGGCTCGCGCTGACCGTCGCGCACACCACGCACCGCGGGCACGCCGCAGAACTGGCGCGTTCGGCGCACGCCGACGGGATGGACGTCGTCGTCGCGCACGGGGGCGACGGCACCGTCAACGAGATCGTCAACGGCCTCCTCGGCCCCTCCCCCGACCGAGGCGCCGATCCGACCCTTCCGCGACTCGCGGTGGTGCCCGGCGGCTCGGCGAACGTGTTCGCGCGATCCCTGGGGCTGTCCGCCGATCCGCTCGAGGCCACCGAGCAGGTACTCGAGTCGCTGCAGGAGGGCAGGACCAGCCGGATCGGCCTCGGCCACTGCGACGGGCGGTGGTTCACCTTCAACGCGGGCCTCGGTCTCGACGCCCAGGTGTGCGAGGCCATAGACCTGAGCCGCGCCGAGGGCAAGAAGGTGACGACGGCGCGCTACGTGCGGCACGCGGTGGCCCGGTTCTTCGCGTCGAAGCGGGACGAGCCGGCGCTCACGCTCGAGATGCCCGGATCCGAACCCGTTTCGGGGGTGCACTATGCGTTCGTGTCGAACTCGAGTCCGTGGACCTATCTCGAGTCCCGGCCGGTGCACACGAATCCCGGCACCTCGTTCGACACCGGTTTGGGTGTGTTTGCCATGACGACGACCCGGGTATTTCCGAGCCTGCGGGTGGTGAGACAACTTCTGGCCGCCCGCGGCGAGCCGGCGTCGCCGCATCTGGTGCGTGCGGACGATGTCGCGCGCGTGCGCGCCCGGGCCTCGCGCCCGATCGGACTTCAGGTCGACGGCGACTATCTCGGACTCCGCACCGAGGTCGAGTTCGTGTCCGTGCGGTCGATCCTCGATGTCGTCGCGCCCCGCTGACGATCCCCATTAGCGGGACAGCGACAGAAAGAAAAGCACGAATTCTGTGATTACCACTACCTTCTCGGCTCGAGGGGAGTAGAAAGAGGGATTGGCGAACTCGTAGCTCACAACAGCGTGAGCTTCCCCACGATCGTGGTCGATTCTATTGACTCCACGCTCGTTCGTGAAAGCATTCACAAGTAACCGCGCGGAAACACTCCGTGCCACAGGCGTGAACACGCATTGACCAATCAGCCGGTGCACACGCACCATCGAAGGAGAGTAGAAGCATGGACTGGCGCCACAAGGCCATCTGCCGCGACGAGGATCCGGAACTGTTCTTCCCCGTGGGAAACAGCGGCCCGGCTCTCGCGCAGATCGCGGATGCCAAGCTCGTGTGCAACCGTTGCCCCGTCACCGCCGAATGCCTCTCCTGGGCGCTCGAATCCGGTCAGGATGCCGGCGTCTGGGGCGGCATGAGCGAGGACGAGCGCCGCGCTCTCAAGCGTCGCAACGCCCGCACCCGCGCTCGCACGGCGGTCTGAGCAACTCCGACAGACGTTCGAAGGCCCGGCTCCCCCACGGGGAGGCCGGGCCTTCTTACGTGCACGGTCGGAGAACGATCAGGCGACCGGCACCTTACCCAGCGGTAGTTGCAGGCGTGCATCGGTCCCGCCGACCTCGTTGGACGTCAACTCCAACGATCCGCCGAGCTCGGCAGCCACGAGGGTCCGGACGATCTGCAGACCGAGCCGGTTCGACGCCTCGAGGCTGAACCCCTCGGGAAGCCCCTTCCCCTCGTCGCGGACCACGACGTCGAGCATGCGGGCCGAACGCTGGGCATTGACGGTGACCGTGCCGTTCACGCCCGGATCGAAGGCGTGCTCGACGGCGTTCTGGACGAGTTCGGTCAGCACCATGACCAGAGGCGTGGCGCGATCCGCGGGGAACACGCCGAGGTTCCCCTCCCGCACCACCCGGATCTGGCTGCCCACCGTCGACACGTCGACGACGATGGGGATCAGCTGGTCGAACACACCGTCGAGATCGACCTCCTCGTCCACGGACATCGACAGCGCCTCATGGACCAGGGCGATGGATGTCACGCGACGGACCGCCTCCCCCAGGGCCTGCTGGGCCTCCGCGTTCCCGGTTCGGCGCGCCTGCAGTCGCAGGAGCGCGGCGACCGTCTGCAGGTTGTTCTTGACGCGGTGGTGGATCTCGCGGATGGTCGCGTCCTTGCTCAGCAGTGCCCGGTCGCGTCGCTTGACCTCGGTGACGTCGCGGACGATCACCGCGGCGCCCCGGATCTTCCCTCCCGGGTTCAGGACCAACGCACGGATCAGAACGGTGGCACCGAGTGCCTCGATCTCCATGCGCTGCCCCAGACGGCCCTCCACGGCCCCGCGGAGGTAGTCGGTGACGTCGCGACTCTCGAAGGGGTCGGTGACCAGCGCGCGGGTCGTCTCGACGAGATCCTGACCGATCAGGTCGGAATTCAGACCCATCCGGTGATAGGCCGACAGCGCGTTGGGGCTCGCGTAGACGACCTTGCCGTCCCCGTCGAGCCGGATGAACCCGTCGCCCGCGCGCGGACTCGACTTGGTGTCCGAACGCGCCTCGGGTGTCGGGAAGGTGCCCTCGCTGATCATCCGGTAGAGGTCGTCGGCGCACTCGAGATAGGCCGTCTCGAGCGCGCTGGCAGATCGCCGCGACACGCGGGCGGCGTCGCGGCTGAGCACCGCGACGACCCGGCCGTCCCAGCGCACCGGCACGGCCTGGCGGATGTTGATCCCGGCGCCCGGGGTCGACTTGACGTCGACGATCACTCCGGTCTCGAAAGCCTCACGGACGTAAGGATGTTCGTTGTCGGAGACGAGAGTGCCGACGGCGTCCTCGGGGATCACGGTCGAGGCGGTGGTGGGCCGGCACTGTGCGACGCACACGATTCTGGACGGCGCCGCGTCGACCCACAGGAGGACGTCGGCGAACGACAGGTCGGCGAGCAACTGCCACTCGCCCACGACACGTTGGAGGTGATCGACGGCCGCGCCCGGAAGATCCGTGTACCTCGCGAGCAACGAACTGAGTGTGGACACGGGAACCGCTTTCGTACTCAGACTGTCCGCCGTCAGGAGATCACGGCGATGAGGTCGCCCTGCTGGATGACATCCCCGACCGAGACACCGACCGAGGTCACGGTGCCCGCCGACTCGGCGAGCACGGGGATCTCCATCTTCATCGACTCGAGGATCACCAGCGTGTCGCCTTCGGCAACTACGTCACCCTCTCGCACGACGACCTCGAACACGGTCGATACCATCTCCGCACGTACGTCTTCCGCCATCGAACACCTCGTTTCACACTCCGGCGGCGGACCTGCCGACAGGACCACTCGACCGCACGTGAAACACTGTAATGAACGAGAAAGGAGATCCCACCATGGGTAAGCGAGGTCGCAAGAAGCGCAGCCGCAAGGGTAACGCCGCCAACCACGGCAAGCGTCCCAACGCCTGAGACGCGGACAGGGGCCGGAAAGCAGCAGCTTTCCGGCCCCTGTCACGTTCGGGGTGTCCCGTCTACGACCCGGTGCGAGTGGAACTCGTCTACGACCCGGCGCGAGCGGAGCTCGCCTACGACCCGGCGCTGTCCGTCTCGGTGATCACCACGGTGCGGCGGATCTGCAGCATCAGCCGCTCTCTCAGCCCCTCGGGTGCGTGTTCCCCTCCGCACTTGCGGCTGAGCAAGGACTTGATCTTCTCCTCGATCCCGTAGGCCTCGAGGCAGGTGCCGCACTCGTCGAGGTGCCGCTGCAGTTTCTCGCGGGAACCGGCGTCGCACTCGGAGTCGAGAAGCAGGTAGACGTCCGCGATGACCGCCGAGCAGTCGAGTCGATCGAAGTCGGGTTCGCTCACTGCGGTGCTCCCTTTCCGCTCTCGGTCTGATCCGATGTTCCGGTTGCCGCGTCCACGGCCTTCTCCCGCATGAAACCGCGATCGCGCGCCACGTCGGCCAGCAGGCCCCGCAGCTGCTTGCGACCCCGGTGCAGTCTCGACATCACGGTGCCGATCGGTGTCCCCATGATCTCGGCGATCTCCTTGTAGGGGAACCCTTCGACGTCGGCGTAGTAGACGGCCATGCGGAACTCCTCGGGAAGCTCCTGCAGCGCCGCCTTGATGTCGTCGTCGGGAAGCGCGTCGAGCGCCTCGACCTCCGCGGACCGCAGACCGGTCGACGAATGCTCGGCCGTGGCGGCGAGCTGCCAGTCGGTGATCTCGTCGGTCGGGTACTGCGCGGGCTGCCGCTGACGCTTCCGGTACGAGTTGATGTAGGTGTTGGTGAGGATCCGGTACAGCCAGGCCTTGAGGTTGGTGCCCTCGCGAAACGACCGGAAGGCGGAGAAAGCCTTGATGTAGGTCTCCTGCACGAGGTCCTCGGCGTCGGAGGGATTGCGGGTCATCCGCAGCGCAGCGCCGTAGAGCTGATCGAGCAGGGGAAGCGCATCCCGCTCGAACCGCTCGGTCAGTTCTTCCACAGACTCCTCGATCACACCGATCCCTTCATCGACGCCTGTCGAGAAGGCTACCGGTCCGTCGGGGTCCGGATCGGCGGGACGTCTGACGGCGTCCGGTCGAGGCGGGCACAGCACTGCCACGAATTCTCCGATCGTCGGGTGTCGGGTGGCCGGTGGATCCACCCGTCGGTGTGCAACGCCGTACCCGCCGCACTTGTTCCCCACCTCCGGTTTTCTAGAGTGATCGGATGGCCTCGACATCCACTCCCGCGACGGTGTTGTTGAAGCGCGAGAAGGTCGCGCACCGGGTCCACGAGTACGCACACGACCCGAGGTCGTCGTCCTTCGGCGCCGAAGCCGTCGAGGAACTCGGCGCACGTCTCGGGGTCTCCCCCGATCAGATCTTCAAGACGCTGGTGGTGTCGCTGTCGGACGGCAAGCTCGCCGTCGCGGTGATCCCGGTCCCGGCGACGCTGTCGCTGAAGGCCGCAGCAGGGGCACTGGGCGGCGGCAAGGCCGTGATGGCCGATCACACCGCCGCCGAACGCGCGACCGGATACGTCGTCGGTGGCATCTCTCCGCTCGGGCAGCGCAAGCGTCTGCGCACCGTGATCGACGTCTCCGCCGAGCAGTGGGACCGGGTGCTGTGCAGCGCGGGGCGGCGCGGACTCGAGATCGAACTGGATCCGCACGATCTGATCCGGCTGTCCGGTGCGGTCGTGGCCCCGATCACGGCCGGGCCGTAGAGCACCGCAGCCTGGCGGCACCTACAGCAGCACCATCTGGTCGCCGGCGCCGTCGTCGGGTTGCAGCAGTTCGGGGCCGTTGTTGCGGATGCTGTTGACCTTCGCGGACACGCGGCGGATCTCGATCGCCGAGATCGCCTCGAGGCTCGGCACGATCAGATCCGGGTGGCCGAGGCTGTCGGGGTCGAGCCACGCGTCCCATCGCTCCGCCGGGAGGATCAGCGGCATCCGCTCGTGCACGTTGCCGAGTTGCTCGACCGACTGCGCGGTGAGGATCGCCGTGCTCGACAGCGGTGGTGCCTTCGGGTTCCGCGGGTCGCGCCACTCCGCCCACACTCCGGCCATGCAGATCCGCGATCCGTCGGCGGGCGCCATGAAGTACGGCACCTTGCGGGGTCTGCCGTCCGGCGCGGGTTCGACCTGCCATTCGTACCAGCCGTCCATCGGGACGAGGCACCGCTTGTGGCGCAGCGACCGTGCGAAGCTCGGCTTGGTGGCGACCGACTCGGATCGTGCGTTGATCAGCGGTGCGCTTCCGCCCACCTCCTCGGCGAACGGCGGCACGAGTCCCCAGCGCATGCGCCGGACACGGCGGCGGACGGGACCGTCGGGATCGTCTCCGTCGTGCCGGGCGACGACGGTGAGCACCTCGGTCGTCGGCGCGACATTGTAGTCGGGCCCGCGCCGGTCCCGGCCGCTGTCGTCGGTCTCGTCGAGTGCGTCGAGTTCGACGGCGAGCGTCGCCGGGTCGGCCGTGGAGACATACCTTCCGCACATGCCGTCGAGTGTGGCATCGCCGGGTGACGGAACCGACACCGGCGCGCACCGGGTGGGCGAGGGTGCCCGCACCGGTCCGGATGGGCGAAGATGGTCGGGTGAGTCTGTGGAGAGCACCCCGCGCCGTGTCCCCGGTTCGAGCGTCGGTGACGCTGCCGGGATCGAAGTCGATCACCAACCGTGCCCTGATCTTGGCCGCACTCGCCGACGGGCCGTCCACCCTGACCGGCGCGCTGCGCAGCCGCGACACCGATCTGATGATCGGGGCCCTGCGCACGCTCGGCACGACCGTCACCGAGCGCGACGGCGGCACCACCCTCGACGTGACCCCCGGTGCCCTGCGCGGAGGTGAGGTCGCCTGTGGACTGGCCGGCACCGTCATGCGGTTCGTTCCGCCGCTGGCCGCACTGGCCGACGGCGACGTGCGGTTCGACGGCGACGAACAGGCCCGCGTCCGCCCGATGAGCACCGTGCTCGACGCCCTGCGCGCCCTCGGCGCCGACATCGACGGCGACCGGCTCCCCTTCACCGTGCACGGCCGCGGTGCGGTGCGCGGCGGTTCCGTCACCATCGACGCGTCCGCCTCCTCGCAGTTCGTCTCGGGTCTGCTGCTGTCCGGTGCCGCCTTCGACGAGGGCGTGGTGGTCCACCACGCCGGCGAACCGGTGCCGTCGATGCCGCACATCGAGATGACGGTCGAGATGCTCCGCGCGGCCGGGGTCCCCGTCGATACCTCGGAAGCCGACACCTGGCGGGTGCCCCCGACGACGATCAAGGCCGTCGACGTCACCGTCGAGCCCGACCTGTCGAACGCGACCCCCTTCCTCGCGGCCGCGGCGGTCACCGGTGGTGTCGTCTCGGTGCCCCTGTGGCCCGAGTCGACCACTCAGGCCGGCGACGCGATCCGCGGCATCCTCGAGCAGATGGGCGCCGAGGTGACCTGGGCCGACGGGACGCTGACCGTGCGCGGCCCCGGCGAACTGCGGGGGCTCGACGTGGACCTGCACGACGTCGGGGAGCTGGCACCGACCGTCGCGGCCCTTGCGGCGGTCGCCGCTTCGCCCTCCGACCTGCGCGGCATCGCGCACCTGCGCGGTCACGAGACCGACCGGCTCGCGGCACTCGCCACCGAGATCGCCCGTCTCGGCGGGTCCATCACCGAGACCGAGGACGGGCTGCACATCGAGCCGGCTCCGCTGCACGGTGGTATCTGGCACTCCTACGCCGACCATCGGATGGCCACGGCCGGGGCGATCCTCGGACTCGTCGTCGACGGGATCGAGGTCGAGGACATCGGCACCACCGCCAAGACGCTCCCCGACTTCGAGGGTCTGTGGGAGTCGCTGCTGACGGGGAGCGACTCCTGAGGCGGCGGGAGTACGACGAGTCCGACGTCCGGGTCCGCCCCGGACGCGGCTCGCGGCCGCGCACGAAGGATCGCCCGGCCCACCGCAATGCCGAGGAGGGCATGGTCGTCACCGTCGACCGAGGTCGGTGGGGTGTCGCACTCGGCGGTGATCCCGACCGGATCGTCACCACGATGCGGGCACGTGAGCTCGGCCGGACCCCGATCGTGGTTGGCGATCAGGTGGGTGTCGTCGGCGACCTCTCCGGTCGCCCCGACACGCTCGCGCGCATCGTGCGGGTCGAGGACCGCAGCACCGTGCTGCGACGCACGGCCGACGACACCGACCCGTTCGAGCGCATCGTCGTCGCCAATGCCGAACAGCTGCTCATCGTGGTCGCACTCGCCGATCCCCCACCGCGGACCGGACTGGTCGAACGCGCACTCGTCGCAGCCTATGCCGGGGGTCTCGCCCCGTTGCTGGGACTGACCAAGAGCGATCTCGCCGATCCCGACGAGTTCGCTGCACACTTCGCGGATCTCGACATCCCGGTGCTGCTCGTCGGTCAGGGCGACGATCTCACCGCCCTGCACGAGCGGATCGACGGTCGCGTGACCGCCCTGATCGGGCACTCGGGGGTCGGCAAGTCGACCCTGGTGAACAGGCTCGTCCCCGACGCCGACCGCGCCACCGGTGCGGTCTCCGGGGTGGGCAAGGGTCGGCACACCTCCACCCAGTCGGTGGCACTGCACCTGCCCGAGGGCGGCTGGGTCGTCGACACCCCGGGCATCCGGTCGTTCGGGCTCGCGCACATCGGGCCCGACGACGTCGTCGCATCGTTCGGGGACCTGGCCGAAGCGGTCGAGGACTGCCCACGCGGGTGCACGCATCTCGGTCCGCCCGCCGATCCCGAATGCGCCTTCGACTCGTTGGAGGGCAAGTCGCACAACCGGGCGATGGCCGTGCGCGAACTACTCACAGCGCTCGCGTCCAACGACCCTTGGTGACCGACGACGAACCCCGGCCTGATGCACCGAACCCCGGCACCCTGTGGGTGCCGGGGTTCGTGCTCGTTCGCGTGAGCGTCAGCGCATGCCGAGCGCGCGGCGGATGAATCCGCGCTTGCGGGTCTTCTCGATGGTGGTGGCCAGACCCACGCGGCGACCGGTGGCCGGATCGATCTCCGGCGCTCCGCCGAAGCCCCGCTCGGAGGCGGTCTCCGGGGCGGCGTCGCGATCGTCCTTGAGGTACTTGTCGGGCAGCGACAGCTTGGCGATGGTGCGCCACGACTTCCAGTACTGCACCGCGAGCGGACCCGTGGTGTACGGAAGGTCGTACTTCTCGCACAGTTCGCGCACGCGCACCGCGATCTCCGCGTACCGGTTGGACGGCAGGTCGGGGTAGATGTGGTGCTCGATCTGGTAGCTCAGGTTGCCGGTCATGAAGTCCATGACCTTGCCGCCGGAGATGTTCGCGGAGCCGAGCATCTGGCGCAGGTACCACTCGGCGCGCGTCTCGTTCTCGATGTCCTGCTTCGTGAACTTCTCCGCACCGTCCGGGAAGTGACCGCAGAAGATCACCGCGTTGGTCCAGATGTTGCGCACGAAGTTGGCCGTGGCGTTGGCCTTCATCGTGGACTTCCACGACTTGCCGCTCAACGCCGGGTAGATGACGTAGTCGCGCAGGTGCTGCTTGCCGAGCTTGGCGAGCACCTCCTTGCCGCGTTCCTTGGTGAGCTCGCGGTCGTCGCGTCCCTGGATGACCTTGCCGAGCTCGAGGAGCTGGATGGCGATGCCGTACTGGAACAGCGCTGCGAGGATGGCGTTGTACGCGACGTTGCCGAGGTAGAACGGCTTCCATCGCTGGTCGCGGGTGACGCGCAGCAGGCCGTATCCCACATCGTCGTCCATGCCGAGGATGTTGGTGTACTTGTGGTGCAGGTAGTTGTGGGTGATCTTCCAGTGCGCCGACGGGTCGACGTTGTCCCACTCCCAGTTGGCCGAGTGCACCTCGGGGTCGTTCATCCAGTCCCACTGCCCGTGCATCACGTTGTGCCCGAGCTCCATGTTCTCGATGATCTTCGACAGGGAGAGCATGCCCGTGCCCAGCAACCACAGCGGACGCTTGTTCGAGCCGAGCAGCACGAGGCGCCCGCCGATCTCGAGGCCGCGCTGCAGCCGGATCGTGTTGCGGACGTATCGAGCGTCGCGCTCACCGCGGGACTCCTCGACATCGCGCCGGATGGCGTCGAGTTCGCGGCCGATGGCCTCGACGTCCGCCTCCGTCAGGTGCGCGTACTCCTTGACATCCGATATCGCCATGGGAGCTACTCTACCGTAGGTTACGGCTCCGTAGGTTGGCCGGATTCGGAGCTGTGGCGCGAATCACACGGCGGCGGAAGCTCGTCGGCGCCCCGATTCACCACGGCGACGCCGCCGCTCTGCTACCGCATGCTCGGCGTGGACCCGGAGCGCCGTGAGCAGACCCCGACGCCGGCCGGTGGACGCCTCGGTGACCATCGTGGGCGCATCCGGGCGCCACTTGTCGAACTTACGCTCGGAGGAGGTCTCGGGGGCGTCGTCGGCGGTCGCCGTGAGGAAGCGGTCTGGCAATGCGAGCTTGTGGATCGTGCGCAGCGCCAACCAGTACTGCCGGGCGAGCGAACCCGTGGTGTACGGCAGGTCGTACTTGCCGCACAGGGCCCGCACACGGGCGGCGATCTCCGGGTAGCGGTTGCTCGGCAGATCCGGGAACAGGTGGTGCTCGATCTGGTAACTGAGATTCCCGGTGAAGAAATCCATCGCACGCCCACCGGAAATGTTTGCGCTGCCGAGCAACTGGCGCAGATACCATTCCCCGCGCGTCTCGTTCTCGTAGTGCTCGGTCGTGAACTTCTCTGCGCCGTCCGGGAAGTGGCCGCAGAAGATCACGAGATACGCCCAGATGTTGCGGATCACGTTCGCGGTGAGGTTCGCGGTCAACGTGCTCCGCCAGGCCGGGCCGGTGAGTGCCGGGAAGAACACCAGATCCTTGACGACCTGCCGACCGGCCTTCGCCGCGAATTCCTTGTTGGGTCCCGAATTCCACTGCGCGGGCGGGACACCTTCGAGTTCCTTCTTCGCCGAGAGGTCGTGCAGCGCGATCCCCCACTCGAAGGTCAGCGCGAGGACGATGTTGGCGATCGGCTGCGCGAGATTGCGCGGACGCCACTTCTCGTCGCGCGTCATCCGCAGGATGCCGAATCCCACGTCCTCGTCCATCCCCACGATGTTCGTGTAGGTGTGGTGCGCGTAGTTGTGGGCACGCTTCCAGTGCTCGGACGGGCCGGTCTGATCCCATTCCCACGAGGTCGAGTGGATCTCGGGGTCGTTCATCCAGTCCCACTGCCCGTGCATCACGTTGTGCCCGAGCTCCATGTTCTCGATGATCTTCGCGAGCGACAGAGCGGCGGTACCGATGATCCAGCGCGACCGGCGACGCGAACCGAACAGCGCGCAGCGTCCGACCACCTCCAGCACACGCTGCGCACGGATGACGGAATGGATGTAGCGGGCGTCCCGGGGGCCGCGCGAATTCTCCACATCCCGTCGAATCGCGTCGAATTCGTTTGCGAGAGCAACGATATCGGCTTCGGTCAGATGTGAGAAAGCGCGGATGTCGGTGATGGCCAAGCGGGATCCTTCGGAGGTTGCTGTCGGTGTCTACACATCCAGTGTGCAGTCGCCGGCAGCGGCGGAGATGCAGGTCTGGACGCGTTCGCCCTCTGCGTGCTCCTTGCCGGATCGCAGATCGACGACGTGCCCCTTCTCGAGCGGCACAACACAAGTCTGACAGATTCCCATGCGACAACCGAAGGGCATCAGCGCACCGACGCTCTCCCCGGCCTCGAGAATCGTCGTGGCGCCGTCCACGGTGACGGTCTTGCCGGACTTCGCGAACGTGATCGTTCCGCCCGATCCCGAGGTGTCGGCGCGGCTGACGGCGAACCGCTCGAGGTGGACCTGATCCTCGATGCCCTCCGCCGCCCAGTGCGCGGTGATGTCGTCGAGCATCTGCTGGGGACCGCACGCCCAGGCCTGGCGCTCGCGCCAGTCGGGGCACACCTCGTCGAGTTCCGAGAGCGCGAACTTGCCCTGCTCACGGGTGTGACGCACGTGCACACGGAAGCGATCGTGGGTGGCATCGAAATGCTCGAGTTCCGACCGGAACATCACGTTCTCGGCCGTCGGCGCCGAGTGGATGTGCACGACGTCGGGCAGGTCGAGTTCGCGCTCGACCGCGCGCCGGTCGAGCGTCCGCAGCATCGACATGATCGGCGTGATGCCACTGCCGGCGGTGAGGAAGAGAATCTTCGCCGGCGGCGGGTCGGGCAGGACGAAATCGCCCTTCGGGGCCGCGAGCCGCACGACGGTGCCCTCGGGAACACCACCGACGAGGTGGCTGGACAGGAAGCCCTCGGGCATCGCCTTCACGGCGATGGAGATGACCTTGTCATCCCAGGTGGGCGAGGAGGTCAGCGAGTAGGAGCGCCAGTGCCAGCGACCGTCGATGTGCAGACCGATGCCGATGTACTGGCCGGGCGCATATCCGAAGTCGAATCCCCAGCCGGGACGGATGACGATCGTCGCGGAATCGGGGGTCTCCTGGCGCACCGAGACGATGCGCCCGCGCAGTTCACGGGCGGACCACAGCGGGTTGACCAGGT
Organism: Rhodococcus sp. PD04; assembly: GCF_035918275.1. Taxonomy (NCBI): domain Bacteria; kingdom Bacillati; phylum Actinomycetota; class Actinomycetes; order Mycobacteriales; family Nocardiaceae; genus Rhodococcus; species Rhodococcus sp. PD04. The sequence continues at coordinate 3,522,083 of NZ_CP142143.1, forward strand.
GCAGGTAGTCGTCGGGGAGCAGGGGGGTGGTCAACCGGGCCACCGCGCCACGCAGGACGTTGGAGAGCGACTTCTCTCCTGGCGCGACGTGTGCCGCAGGCTTCTCGATCCATTCCTTCAGGCCCATCCGACCGTTTCTCCTCACTCCGGTTACGCCTCCGTAGGTTATCAGAGGTTACGGAAGCGTAGGTTGAGCAGGAGACGGCCGTCACACCGATGACGTGGCGATATGCGAGGTCAGAGCAGTTCGAGCAGGAAGGGCAGCTCCTGCGCGGCGTACCACGCCAGTTCGTGGTCCTCCGCGTCGCCGAGGACGAACTCGGCCTCCTCGTCGCCCAGTTCGGCCGCATCGACGATCTCGCGTGCCCGCGCGACGTCGGCCTCCGCCTCCTGCAGGTCGATGTGCACCGACGCGACCGCACGCATCGTGATCGGCCCGGTGAGCTTGACGACCGCATCGTCGAGATCCGGTCGGGGCTTCACCTCGTCGACGTCGGCCGCGATCACCACCCGACGGGACGCGAAGGACGGAGGATCGTTCGGCTCCTCCGACCCGAGCAACCGCAGCGACGCGCGCGCCGCCTCGGCCATCGCGACCTCGGCGAGTTCCTCGTCGTCGCCCGCCGTGTAGGCCTCGCGCAGAGCCGGGGTCACCGCGAAGGCAGTCCGGCCCACCGCGTCGACCTCACCGTCGGCGACGAGACCCTGCAACATCGCGAGCGTTGCCGGTACATAGACACGCGTCACTTCTCACCTGCCGGCATCCGTCAACTCCTCGAGAGATTCCTGGATCAGCGTCGCTGCCACGTCCACATCGGGCATCGCATCACGATCCGCATTCAAACCGTAGTAGATCTTGCCGTCGTAGGACGTCAACGCGATGCTCAGGGCCTGATTCTTCAGCAGCGGCGAGACCGGGAAGATCTCGAGCAGCCGGGCCCCGGTGAGGTAGAGCGGGTGCTGCGGCCCCGGCGCGTTGGTGATCATGAGGTTGAACATGCGCTGCGAGAAACCCATCGCGACCCGGGTACCCACCGCGTGCATCGTCGCCGGAGCGAAACCCGACAACCGGACCATCGTCTGCGCCGCCACGCGCCGCCGCTGCCGCGAGTAGGCCTCTCCGGCGTGTGCGATGTGCGACAACCGGACCACCGCGTTCGGCTCCCCCACCGGCAGATCCAGCAGGAAGGACGACACCTCGCCCTGCGGGTGCACCTGGATCGTGTCGTTGTCGCCGCAGTCGTCGGGATCCTGGATGTAGACCGACATGGGGACCATCGCCCGCACCACCGTCGCCTCGGTCACCGGTTCCCCGCGGGAGAGCAGCCAGTAGCGCAACGCGCCGGCGAGGACCGCGAGCACCACGTCGTTGATCGTGCAGCCGTAGCGGGAGTGGATCTTGCGGTACGGCTCCAGATCGGAGCGCACCACGGAGAACCGGCGGCTCCTCGAGATCTGCGTGTTCAGCGGCGTCTCGGGCGCCGACTGCGCAGCCGTGCGGGCGATCCGGCCGACTGCGTCGACGGTCTCGGTGAGCGTCGCCGTGAGATCACCCACGGCCGATCGCACGGCAGCGATCCCCTCCCCCGGGCGCGCAACGAGTTCGGCGAGCGCTCCGACGAGCAGAGCGGACTCCGACGGTTCGCGTTCGGGCATCCACAATTCTTCGGGGACCTCACGCGGCACCGGCTCCTTGTCGAAGAGGACCTGGACGATGTCGAGGGCCTCCTCGCCGTCGACGAGCGCCGAATGCGACTTCGTGAACAGCGCCACCCGATCGTTCGCGAGTCCCTCGACGAGGTACATCTCCCACAGCGGTCGCGTGCGGTCGAGCGGCCTCGAGACCAGACGCGCGACGAGATCGTGCAACTGTTCGTCGGAGCCCGGCTTCGGCAGCGCGGAGCGTCGCACGTGGTAGGTGATGTCGAAGTCGCGGTCGTCGACCCACACGGGTCGGGAGAGCCCGAATGCGACCTCCCGCACCTTCTTCCGGTAGCGGGGCACCTCGGGCAGTCGCTGCTCGACCAACCGGAGCACGTTCTCGTAGTCGAGACCGCCCTCGGGGGGTTCGAGAATCGCGAGCGACCCGACGTGCATCGGTGTGTTGCTCGTCTCCAGGTAGTAGTACGACGCGTCCTGCGCCGTCATCCGGCTCGTCATCGACCCCGTTCCCCCTCCTGACCCGAACCTCCCGAACGTCGCCACCACGATCCGGCGCCGTCCGTGGCTCCGCTCCCGATCTCCTCGGGATCGAGATCGAGGAGTACGGCCAGTTCGCCCGGCGCGTCGTGTGAACCATCATGGTGTACGCCGACCATCCCTGCAGCAGCGGCGCCTCGCACGTTGCCGACCGCATCGTCGACGAAGACGCACTCGCCGGGTTCGAGATCCAGCAGTCGCGCGACCAGCAGGTAGCTCTCGGGATCCGGTTTGGCGACACGCGCGTCCCCCGACAGCACGACACGGTCGACGAACGGGCCCTCGAGATCGCGCAACCACTGTGCGCCGGGCCCACCGGGATCGTTGCTGAGCAGGGCGGTCCGCACACCACGCGCGCGCAGGACCGTCACGGCCGCACCGAACGTGTCGGGATCGCTCCCCGGCCCGACCAGGACGCCACCGACATCGAGTACGAGTCCTCGCATCACGACACCACCGTATGTCCCGGACGTCCCGCTCGCGCAGCGGAACCCGTCCGCGTCGAACCGGACCGCCGCCCGGGGATGTGGCATCATGTGCGCGGTTCGTCCTCTCCCGAACCGCTTCGCCGTCACGGCGTCAGCCGTGCCGATGCAACCGTCACGGTGTCGGCCGTGCCGATCCGTCATGCCTTTCGGGAGAGCTCATGTCGCATCACACCGGGCGCTACGTGCGCCGCCTCACCAACCTCGAACCTCCGGTCGAGGAGGCCTGTCATCGTCCCCGCAGCCACCTCGCGCGCCGGCCCACGCCGCACGACGGACGCTCGGGGCGCGCACCGCTCCGCCGCGACGGAACCGAACGTCCGACCACCGCCCCCGGCACCGAAGATCCGACCACGCGGCCGGGCGACCGGCCCGCGATCGTCCTCGATCCGGGTGTCGTGCGGGTCGCGGAGACGGCGGTGCGACTGGTTCTCGAAGTGGTCGACGGCCGCCGTCCCGCCGTGCAGTCCACGACGGTCCTCGACCCGCGTCTCGTCGCCACGATCACTGCGGCCCGGCCTCCTCGCGCAGGACGCAGCACTGCGGTGCTGCTGCGGACGCGGGTACGTCCCGTCGACGCCGACACCGTGGAGGTGTTCGGCAGCTACGGTCGCGGGGACCGGGTGTTCGCCTACGCCGGCCGGATGGTGCACAAGCGCCCCCGCCCTCGTGCTCCGCACCGCTGGACGATCACGACCCTGTGGCTCGGGTGAGCCACAGGGTCGTGGGGCGATCGTGAGTCTTCGACTCAGCACTCCATGTGAGTCTTCGACTCAGCACACCACGTGAGTCTTCGACTCAGCACTCCATGTGAGTCTTCGACTCAGCACTCCATGTGAGTCTTCGACTCAGCGCCGCCGGTTGGTCTTCGCGTCGCGCCTGGCCGCGGCACGACGCTCCTTGCGGGTGCCGGCCTGACGGGGCGCGGAGCCCGCGTCGGCACCGGCGGTCGTGCGCGCGACATGGGCGCGGCCGTCCTCGTCGGGACCGCTGTAGGTCAGGCGTCGCTCGGTCTCGTCGAGACCCTTGGCCCGCAGCGCCGTCGGTGCGGGCTCGGCCTGCGCCGGTTGTGCCGGACGGGCGGGCTGTTGTGCCGGTCGGGCCGGAGCCGCCTTGGCGAGGCTCGGGGCCGCCTGTGCAGCGGCCGCCGCGGAGGCCGGCGTGACGGCCACACCCGCGGACTGCTGCTGCTGCGCGGCCTCGACCTGGAGGTTGAACAGGAATCCGACCGATTCCTCCTTCAGACCCTCGAGCATCGCGGTGAACATGTCGAAGCCCTCGCGCTGGTACTCGACGAGCGGATCGCGCTGCGCCATCGCGCGCAGGCCGATGCCCTCCTTGAGGTAGTCCATCTCGTAGAGGTGCTCGCGCCACTTGCGGTCGAGGACCGACAGCAGCACGCGACGCTCGAGTTCGCGCATCGCATTCTCACCGGCGATGGCCTCGAGTTCGGCCTCGCGACGGGCGTAGGCGGCGCGGGCATCCTCGAGAAGAACCTCGAGCAGGCCGTCGCGGTCGAGGTCCTCGTTCTCGGCGACGAGCGTCTTGTAGTCGACACCCACCGGGTAGAGGGTCTTGAGCGCCGTCCACAACTGCTCGAGATCCCAGTCCTCGACGTAACCCTCGGCGGTGGCACCGTCGACGTACGCGGTGATCACGTCGGTGAGCATGTGCTGCACCTGACCCTCGAGGTCCTCGCCGCGCAGGATCCGGCGGCGCTCCTCGTAGATGACGGTGCGCTGCTGGTTCATCACCTCGTCGTACTTGAGGACGTTCTTGCGGATCTCGAAGTTCTGCTGCTCGACCTGCGTCTGCGCGCTCTTGATGGCCTTGGAGACCATCTTCGCCTCGATCGGCACGTCATCGGGCAGGTTCAGGCGCGTCATGATCGACTCGAGCGCGGCGCCGTTGAAGCGGCGCATCAACTCGTCGCCGAGCGAGAGGTAGAACCGCGACTCGCCCGGGTCGCCCTGACGACCGGAACGACCACGCAGCTGGTTGTCGATACGCCGCGACTCGTGCCGTTCCGTGCCGAGCACGTACAGGCCACCGGCCGCGCGCACCTTCTCGGCGTCGGCCTTCGACTCGAGCTTGATCCGCTCGAGGGTCTCGTCCCAGGCCGCCTCGTACTCCTCCGGCGTGTTGACCGGGTCGAGGCCGCGCTTGCGCAGCTCGATGTCGGCGAGGATGTCGGGGTTACCGCCGAGCACGACGTCGGTACCGCGACCGGCCATGTTCGTCGCGACCGTCACCGCACCGGACCGGCCGGCCTCCGCGATGATCTGCGCTTCCTGCTCGTGGAACTTCGCGTTGAGCACACTGTGCGGAACACCGCGCTTGGTGAACTGCCGCGACAGGTACTCCGACCGCTCGACGCTCGTCGTACCGATGAGGACCGGCTGGCCCTTCTCGTGACGCTCGACGACGTCGTCGACGACGGCCGCGAACTTCGCTTCCTCGGTCTTGTAGATCAGGTCGCCCTGGTCGACACGCACCATCGGACGGTTGGTCGGGATCGGGATGACACCCAGGCTGTAGATCTGGTGGAGCTCGGCGGCCTCGGTCTCGGCCGTACCGGTCATGCCCGACAGCTTGTCGTACAGGCGGAAGTAGTTCTGGAGCGTGATCGTGGCGAGCGTCTGGTTCTCGGCCTTGATCTCGACGCCTTCCTTGGCCTCGATCGCCTGGTGCATGCCCTCGTTGTAGCGCCGGCCCGACAGGACGCGGCCGGTGAACTCGTCGACGATGACGACCTCGCCGTTGCGGACGATATAGTCCTTGTCCTTGGCGTAGAGCTCCTTGGCCTTGATGGCGTTGTTGAGGTAGCTCACCAGCGGCGAGTTGGCCGCTTCGTACAGGTTGTCGATGCCGAGCTGGTCCTCGACGAACTCGACGCCGGCCTCGTGCACACCGACGGTCCGCTTGCGGATGTCGATCTCGTAGTGGACCTCGGGCTTGAGCAGCTTGGCGATGCGCGCGAACTCGGAGTACCACTTGCTCGACGCGTCGGCGGGACCCGAGATGATCAGCGGCGTCCGGGCCTCGTCGATGAGGATCGAGTCGACCTCGTCGACGATCGCGAAGTTGTGGCCGCGCTGCACGAGGTCGTCGAGCGAGTGCGTCATGTTGTCGCGCAGGTAGTCGAAGCCGAACTCGTTGTTGGTGCCGTAGGTGATGTCGGCGGAGTAGGCCGCGCGGCGCTGGGCCGGGGTCATGCCGGACAGGATCACGTCGGTCTCGAGCCCGAGGAAACGGTGCACACGGCCCATCCACTCGGCGTCGCGCTTGGCGAGGTAGTCGTTGACCGTGACGACGTGGACGCCGTCGCCGGAGATCGCGTTGAGGTAGGCCGGCAGCACACAGGTGAGGGTCTTGCCCTCACCGGTCTTCATCTCGGCGATGTTGCCGAAGTGCAGCGCCGCGCCACCCATGATCTGGACGAGATAGTGCTTCTGGCCGAGCACACGGAAGGACGCCTCCCGGGCGGTCGCGAAGGCTTCCGGAAGCAGATCGTCGAGCGTCTCGCCGTCCTGGTAGCGACTCCGGAACTCGTCCGTCTTGGCCCGGAGCTCGGCATCGGTCAGGGCCTCGAAGTCCGGGGAGAGGGAATCGACATGCTCGGCGATGTGCTTGAGCCGCTTGACCATGCGACCTTCACCGATCCGGAGCAGCTTCGTCAGCGACAGCACTGGTGTGTTCGTCCTCAATCTCGGGTACCTGCACGGACAAGAAATCCGGCCGAGGCCTTGTCGGACCCCGGCCGGATTCCATGGTAGGCGCTGCGCGGGAGTGACCGCGATGGCGAGGTGCCTTCGGTCACTCCCGGCAGTGTCACACGAGCCTGATCAGACCGTAGTCGAAGGCGTGTCGCCGGTAGACCACGGACGGCTTGTCCGTCTCCTTGTCGTGGAACAGGTAGAAGTCGTGACCGACGAGTTCCATCTCGTAGAGGGCGTCGTCGACGGTCATCGGCTGAGCGTTGTGTTCCTTCGTCCGGACGATGCGACCGGGACCGTCCTGGGGTTCCTTCTCGCTGTCGCCGAGCGACAGGTCGGGCGAGATCGCGAGCTCGTCGTCCTGGGCGAGGGCCGCGGTGGCTTCCGCCACGGACACGGGCGTCTTCTCACCGTAGGAGACCTTGCGGCGCTCCTTCGTCCGGCGCAGACGCGATTCGAGCTTGCTGACCACAGACTCGAAGGCAGCGTAGAAGCTGTCGGCACTCGCCTCGGCGCGTACGACCGGTCCCTTTCCGCGGGCAGTGATCTCGACCCGCTGACAACTCTTCTTCTGACGCCTGTTGCGTTCGTGTTGCAACTCGACGTCGAAGATGAAGATCGTCGGATCGAAACGTTCGAGCCGAGCGAGTTTCTCGGAGACGTAGATCCGGAAATGATCGGGGACCTCGACGTTGCGTCCTTTCACGACAACGTCGGCACGGGGGCCTTCCGTGGCGGCATCGGCCTCTGCAACGGAACCTCTGGACTTCGAAGGGGTCGTCACGCGTACCTCCCGAGTTACGGCCGGCGCAGCCCGCGCACCGGCATGATTTATGAGCGCGAGAGCGCGCTCGCCCGGAATCGGAAGAACAGACGTTTCCACCCGTCTACCTTGTTGTTTCCGGGTCTGATGGCGACGGTAGTACGTAACGCGGAGGTGTGCCACCGTTCCCGCGCGATTTCACGTCGCGTCGCCTTCGGGTCACCCGGCGGAGTACTTTCCGGGCCCGCCCGTGGGCTCACGCATGGGCCGTCACGAGCACTCCGAGAGGGTCGAATCCGGCGCGCCGGAGTGCCCGCACCGACTCGCGCGCGGTGGTTCCGGTGGTGAGCACATCGTCGACGACGAGAACCGGGATCGTGCGCGGCAGCCCGTCGGCGCGCACCCGGACACGGCCGGCGAGGTTGCGCTGCCGGTCGGCTGCCGAGAGCCCCACCGAGTCGCGCACTCCGCCCGCCACATTCAGGATCGGGCGGACGTGGAGGCGACGGTCGTGGGTCGCGGCGGCCCGGGCGGCACGCGTGACGGGATCACCTCCGCGTGCCCGCGCCGCACGCGCCCGGGTGGGAGCGGGCGCCACGATCACGGGGCCCTCGGGCAGCTCGCTCCATCGGCGCAACCGCGCGATCGCGACGGCCCATGCGAGCCCGAGCGGCTCGGCGAGATCCCGGCGGCCACGCTCCTTCGCCACGATCACCGCGCGGCGCCTGGGACCGGTGTACGGGCCCAGACTCCACACCGGAACCCCGGGGTCGACGCGCGGCGCGACGGCCACGGGATGGTCGGAGAGCTCGCGTGCACATGCCCGGCACCAGCTCGTGCCGGGAGCGGCGCAGCCACCGCACCGGGCGGGCAGGACGAGATCGAGAAGGGCCGTGAGCACACCGGGAGTGTGCCCGAAGTCACCGACGTCCGGAGATCACAGTCGGCAGGCTCAGCCCGGAAGGACGGGAATCGCCGCCATACCCGCCAGTCCGGGCACCTCGCGCCAGTACCGGTCGCCCGCGGGATCCCGGTTGTTGAGCTGGAAGACCGTCCGGGAATCGGCGACGAACTCGCTGGCCGTGGATGCCTCGACCGCAACCACCGGAGGGGTGAGGTTGCGGCTCGGGAGCGCGTCGATGCGCGAGCCGTCCACCGCGATCTGCACGACGGGCACGTCGGCCGACGCGCGGGAGACGACGATCGTGTCGGCAGTGCTCCAGTCCAGGGCGAGCGCCGGACCGCCGAGACCGAAGCCGATCTCGCGCGGATTGGTGAGCGAGTACTCGCCGGTCGTGGTCGGGACGACCGTCGCGACGAAGACCCGCCCGTCGATGATCAGGGCGGCGCGGACACCGTCGCGAGACAGGCGCAGCTCGGTGATGCGGCCCCCGAGGGCGCGGATCGCACCCGCTTCGACGCCGACCACGGTGACCCGCCCGGTGCCGGGTTCGCGCACAGCGCGCACCACCGCGGTGCCGTTGACGACGGCCCACACCGAGTTGTTGTTGGGCGACCAGGACGGCCGGGTGATCGACTCGCCGTCGACCGCGGGTTCGGCGGCGCCTTCGCTGTAGGCACCGACCATCAGCTGCACGGCCGGCTCCGGTGCCGGTTTACCGGTGTTCTCGACGGCGGCGACGAGTTCCCCGTCCAGCGACAGGGCGACGGACTTCAGGTCGTCGGACATGCCGAAGAAGCTGCGGACCGGTGTCACGCCGGTCTCGGCGACGCTCACCAGCGTCCCGTCGAGCAGCGCGTGCAGACCCACCGTCACGCTCGACGCGGCGAGGGGGTTCATCGATGCCACGTCGGCGGTGGTCCAGCCGTTCGGGAACCGTTCGTCGAGGGGCTGGCCGTCGGCGAGGAGGTGGTACGGGCCGCTGATGTCGGCGTTGGCGAGGGTCCAGATCACCTGCGCGGCGAGCAGTTCGCGATCCTGCCGGCCCATCGAGCCGACCCCCTGGAAGTCGATGCGGATGCCGCCGAGTCCGACGCCGACGTCGGTCGTGCGGCCGTCCGCCTTCGTCACCGAGCCGATGACGGTGACGTCCTCGAGGAGGTTCTTGACCGCGGGCGCGAGGACCTCTTTCGGCCCTTCGACGAGCAATCCGATCAGCTGCGAGGCCGTCTGTTCGGGTGTACCCGTGATCCAGCGCGGGTCGGGGACGACGGCGTTGCCGGTCGGGTCGAGGAAGTACAGCGAGCGGCGCTGATAGGTGTTGAGGAAGCGCGGGCGGTCCATGATGACGCCGGCCGGCAACCGGTCGATGCGCCACTCCCCGTCCGTGCGGACGAGGGAGAACCGTGCCTCGAACTCCCCGTCGGCGGGACGGTAGATGCCGCCCTCCTCGAGATGGCCGACGGTGCTGGCCCGCACCACGTAGGTGGCGCTGTCGCCGTCGCGTTCCTCGACGAGGACGTCGACCTTGTCGACGATCGTCGCGCTCGCCGCGTCGTCCCAGGACTCGGACATCGTGGGGGTGAGGAACTGCCGGGCCGCGCGGTGGCGGTTGGTCGGATCCGTGCTCGCCTGCAGGAAGTCGCGCAGGAGCAGGTCGGGTTCGCGACCGGGCACGGGCGCGGCGACCTCGGTGGTCGTGGGGCCACGTTCGAGGGTTCCGATGGCCTGCGGTGACGAGGAATCGGGCAGCGTGGCGCATCCCGACAGCACGAGCCCGGCCACGGTCAGGAGTACGACGAGCACGCCCGCTGCACGCGGAGTCGAGCGGCTCATGTATTGGCTCCTTCGGACGGTGTGCTCGCAGGGTCGGTCGGGATCTCTCCGGTCGACGGCTGCTCCGGGGTGTCGTCACCCGGTGGAGGCTTGCCCTGCACGGCCTTCGCGGCGCTGGGCACGAGAGGCAGCGGGCTGCGACCCACCTTACGTCCGCGTTCGCGCGGGAGGGTGAGCCGGAAGCTGGCGCCTCGTCCCGGTTCGCCCCACGCTTCGAGCTTGCCGTTGTGCAGGTTGGCGTCCTCGACGCTGATGGCGAGACCGAGGCCGGTGCCACCGGAGCGCCGGACCCGTGACGGATCGGACCGCCAGAACCGGTTGAAGACGAGCTTCTCCTCCCCCGGTCGCAGGCCCACTCCCTGGTCGCGCACGACGAAGGCCGCGGCCGCGTCGTCGGCGCGCAGCCGCAGGAGGATGGGTTTGCCCTCGCCGTGATCGATCGCGTTGGCGAGCAGATTGCGCAGGATGCGCTCGACGCGGCGGGGATCGACGTCGGCCTCGACGGGCTCGTCCGGTAGGTCGACGATGAGCTCGGTGGCGGTCTCGCGGGCGAGGTGCCGCACGGTCGAGACGGCGGCACGCGCGCACATCCGCACATCGAGTCGCTCGGAGGCGAGTTCGGCGACACCCGCGTCGTGCCGGCTGATCTCGAGCAGGTCGTTGAGGAGGCTCTCGAAACGGTCGAGTTCGGCGACCAGCAGTTCGGAGGACCGCTTGAGGACGGGGTCGAGGTCGTCGCTGCCGTCGTGGATGAGATCGGCGGCCATGCGCACCGTCGTGAGCGGGGTGCGCAGTTCGTGGCTCACGTCGGAGGTGAACCGTTTCTGCAGGTTGCCGTACTCCTCGAGCTGGGTGATCTGCCGCGACAGGCTCTCGGCCATCTCGTTGAACGACATCGCCAGGCGCGCCATGTCGTCCTCGCCGCGGACCGGCATGCGTTCCTTGAGCCGCCCGTCGGCGAAGCGCACCGCGATCCGGGAGGCCGATCGGATGGGCAGCACGACCTGCCGCGCGACGATCATCGAGATCGCGGCCAGCAGCACGAGCAGGACCACCGCGCCGACGAGCAGGGTGCCGCGGACGAGGGCGAGGGTGCGTTCCTCCCCGCCGAGCGGGAAGACGAGATACAGCTCGAGCGTCGAGATGTCGGAGTCGGTGGGACTGCCCATGATCAGGGCCGGCCCGGTGTAGCCGTCGGGATCGGCGACCGTCGCGAACTGGTACGCGATCTGCCCGTTCTGGACGAAGGCGCGCAGGTTCTGCGGGATCTGGTCGGCGGGCCCACTCGAGGTGGGGGCCCGCGGCCCGTCACCGGGGACGACCAGGACGGGGTCGAAGGTTCCGGCGACGCCGGTGTCCTGTCCCCCGTCGCTGCCACGGCTGGTGAGGATCGCCGCGGCACCGTCGAGGCGGACGGCGAGCGAACCGGAGTCGTCGGCGCCCGCGAGTTGCCCCTCGACGAGTGCACGCGAGCGATCCATCTCCTCGGTCGCCGCGTCGATCTTCACTTCGAGCAGTCGGTCGGTGATCTGGCTCGTGAGTACCACTCCGAGCACGAACATGACGATCAGCGACAGTGTGAGGGTCGAGGTCACGACCCGCAGCTGCAACGATCGTCGCCAGGTGTGCGCGAGTCGGCTGCTCATCGACCGCGACCACCTCACCAGCGGCAGCGTCCTACGCGTGATACGCCGCCGTAGCCGGTAGGTTCGGATCACGGCGGTCCGGCCTTGTAGCCGACCCCCCGCACCGTGAGCACCGCCTCGGGATTCTCGGGATCCTTCTCGACCTTCGCGCGCAGACGCTGGACGTGGACGTTCACGAGCCGGGTGTCGGCGGCGTGCCGGTAACCCCAGACCTGTTCGAGCAGGACCTCACGGGTGAACACCTGACGCGGCTTGCGCGCGAGCGCCACGAGCAGGTCGAACTCGAGGGGCGTCAGCGAGATCGCCTCGTCGCCGCGGGTGACCTTGTGGGCAGGGACGTCGATGGTGATGTCCCCGATCGTCAGGACCTCGGCCGGTTCCTGCTCGGTGCGACGCAGCCGGGCCCGCACACGTGCGACGAGCTCCTTCGGCTTGAACGGCTTGACGATGTAGTCGTCGGCGCCCGATTCGAGGCCGAGCACGACGTCGACGGTGTCGGACTTGGCGGTGAGCATCACGATCGGCACACCGGAGTCCGCACGGAGCACACGACAGACGTCGATGCCGTTCATGCCGGGAAGCATGAGATCGAGCAGAACGAGGTCGGGCCGGATCTCACGCACGGCGCCCAGCGCCTGAGTGCCGTCCCCCACCACGAACGGTTCGAATCCCTCGCCGCGCAGCACGATCGTGAGCATCTCGGCCAGCGCGGTGTCGTCGTCGACTACCAGAATCCTCGGCTTCATAGCCTCTATCGTGTCACCCCTTCACCGTCGTGAAGCAGATTTGAGATGTCGACGGCGAGTTGTCGCGGGGAGGTCTGCGGGCCTGCGACCTCCCACGGAGACATCCACTGCTGCTGTGCGAGCTCGTCGTAGACCTCACCGGTGCGGTGCTGCAGACCGGTATCGCGCTCGTAGGCGTCGCGATCGCGGTCGGCCTCGGTCGCGGCGCGGTTACGGGCACGCTCCGCGGCGAGGGCTACCGGAACGCGGAGCAGCACCTGCAGATCGGGCACCGGGAGCCCGAACCGTTCGAACTCGAGATGGCGGATCCATTCGACCGCCGGGCCGGTCGCGCCCTGGTTGTGGCGCGCCGCGGTGTACGCGGCGTTGGACGCGACATACCGGTCGAGCAGCACGATGTCGTTGTCGGCGAGTAGCTTCCGCAACTCGTCGGCAGCATCGCGACGGTCGAGTGCCCACAGCAACGCCATCGCCTCGATGCTCGAGGCGGTGTCGCCGTGCTGCCCGCGCAGCGCCTCCGCGCCCAGGTCGGCGTGGATCGACTGCCCGTACCGCGGGAAGGCCAGCGTCGCGACCTTCCGTCCGGACTCACGCCAGGTCTCGACGAGGCCGGCGGACAACGTCCGCTTGCCGGCCCCGTCGAGACCCTCGACGACGATCAGATCACCCATGCGCCCTGTGATCCCAAATCACTCATGCGCTTCGTGTTTCCCGTCGAGTTGCCGGGATCAGTAGCGGTAGTGCTCGGGCTTGTACGGGCCCTCGACGTCGACGCCGATGTACTCGGCCTGCTCCTTGGTCAGCTTCGTGATCCGTCCGCCGAGCGCCTCGACGTGGATCTTCGCGACCTTCTCGTCGAGGTGCTTGGGCAGGCGGTAGACCTCGTTGTCGTACTCGTCGGGCTTGGTCCACAGCTCGATCTGGGCGATCACCTGGTTGGCGAACGAGTTGCTCATCACGAAGGAGGGGTGGCCCGTGGCGTTGCCGAGGTTGAGCAGGCGGCCCTCCGACAGGACGATGATCGAATGACCGTCGGCGAAGGTGAACTCGTCGACCTGCGGCTTGATGTTGACCCGCGTGACGTCGGCGGCCCGCTCGAGGCCGGCCATGTCGATCTCGTTGTCGAAGTGGCCGATGTTGCCGAGGATGGCCTGGTGCTTCATCGCCTTCATGTGCTCGAAGGTGATGATGTCCTTGTTGCCGGTCGCGGTGATGATGATGTCGGCCTGGCCGATGAAGTCCTCGACCGTCACGACGTCGTAGCCGTCCATCATGGCCTGCAGGGCGTTGATCGGGTCGACCTCGGTGACCGAGACTCGTGCACCCTGGCCGCGCAGGGCCTCGGCGCAGCCCTTGCCGACGTCGCCGTAACCGCACACCAGCGCGGCCTTGCCGCCGATGAGGACGTCGGTGCCGCGGTTGATGCCGTCGAGCAGCGAGTGCCGGGTGCCGTACTTGTTGTCGAACTTGCTCTTGGTGACCGAGTCGTTGACGTTGATCGCGGGGAACGTGAGTTCGCCGGCAGCGGAGAGCTGGTACAGGCGCAGGACGCCCGTGGTGGTCTCCTCGGTGACACCCTTGACGGACTCGGCGACGGTGGTCCACTTCTTCGAGTCGGCGGCGAGCGAGCGGCGCAGCAGCTCGAGGAAGACCTTGTACTCGGCGGAGTCCTGCTCGTCGTCGATCGGCGGCACGACGCCGGCCTTCTCGAACTGGGCGCCCTTGAGCACGAGCATCGTGGCGTCGCCGCCGTCGTCGAGGATCATGTTGGCGGGTTCGCCGGGCCAGGTGAGCATCTGCTCGGCCGCCCACCAGTACTCCTCGAGGGTCTCGCCCTTCCAGGCGAAGACCGGGACGCCCTTGGGCTCCTCGGGGGTGCCGTGCGGGCCGACGACGACGGCCGCGGCGGCGTGGTCCTGGGTGGAGAAGATGTTGCACGACGCCCAGCGCACCTGCGCGCCGAGGGAGACGAGCGTTTCGATGAGCACAGCGGTCTGGACCGTCATGTGCAGCGAGCCGGAGATCCGTGCGCCCTTCAGCGGCTGCACCTCCGCGTACTCGCGACGCAGCGCCATCAGGCCCGGCATCTCGTGTTCGGCGAGCCGGATCTCCTTGCGCCCGAACTCGGCGAGGGACAGATCGGCGACCTTGAAATCGAGACCGTTGACCCGGTCGGCTACGAGCGTGGTGTCAGACACGTGCAGATGCCTCTTCCTGTCGGCAGACGATGTTGGTTCCAGGCTATACAACCTGCGCAAGAAGGAGCCCGGCAGATCGACTCCCGACGGGATCCACCCGACTTCCCGGACGGCCTGTGGGCGCCCGCCGCGTACAGCGGACCCGTTCCGGAACCCGCGTACAGCGACCATGTGCGTCAGCCGCGTACGGCGGCCCGTTCGACGAACGGCACGAGCAGATCGGCGAGGTCGGCGGCGACATCGCGCCCCGAGGAAGGCGGCATCGAGACGAAGCTCAGCGCGACCCGCACGACGGCCCGCGCGAGGATCCCGGCATCGGACTCGGACGCCGCGATCCAGCTGTGGTGGAAAGTCTCCGTGAGGCGACCCGCGCCCCGCTCGAGAATGGGGGCGGCATCGGTGGTGATCAGGCGCAGCAGGTCGGGCTTGGCCTCCCCGCTCAGCAGGGACTGCACCAGGGGGTCGGCGGCGGACGCCTCGAAGAAGAACGTGAAACCATCCATGAGCGCGGCCCGCGCGTCGCCGACGTGGGCGTACACCGAATCGGCCACGGCGTCGACGAACTCGTCGACCAGACGCAGCGCATATCCCTGGGCGAGCCCCTGCCGGGAGGAGAACTCCTTGTAGAGGGTCTGCCGGCTGATGCCGGCGGCCCGGGCGACATCACTCATGGTGACCGCCGACCAGTCACGTTCGAGCAGCAGCTCGCGCATCGCGTCGAGGATCGTCGAGCGCAGCAGCACCCGACTGGCCTCGTGGAAGGGAACCCGCGCGTTCGACATGGTGGGAACGCTCTCACGCACGGATGTGCTCGTCAAAGCAACACGGGCAGTGATCCACCGGGGAGCGGTTCACCGGCGGACGATCTCGACCATCTCGAAGTCGGCCTTGGCGGCACCGCAGTCCGGGCAGGACCAGTCGTCGGGGATGTCCTCCCATCGGGTGCCGGGTTCGATGCCCTCGTCGGGCCATCCTTCGGCCTCGTCGTACTCGAATCCGCACACGAGACAACGGAACAAACGGTAGTCGGTGCTCACGGGGTGTACTCCTCGAAATCGGTCTTCTCCCGGACTCCGCAGTCGGGGCACGGCCAATCGTCGGGTACGTCGGACCACGGGGTGCCGGCCGGGAAGCCCTCCCGGGGAACACCGGCGGTCTCGTCGTACACGAACTCGCAGACGGGACAGCGGTAGGACGCCATGATCACTTCCTTTCCGCGGCAGCGGGATCCGATGCTCCGTAGCGGGCCAGGATCTTCTCGCGCCGACGCGGTTCGATGTTGACGCGGGTGATGTCGCCGTCGTAGTGGTCGAGCACGCGGTGGTCCATGACCTTGCGCCACAGCGGCGGGATGTAGGCGAGGGTGATCATCGTCGCGTAACCCGCGGGCAGCTGCGGCGAGACCTCCATGCTGCGCAGGGTCTGGTAGCGCCGCGTGGGATTGGCGTGATGGTCGCTGTGCCGCTGCAGGTGGTACAGGAAGATGTTCGTCACGAGATGGTCGCTGTTCCAGCTGTGTGCGGGCGAGCAGCGCTCGTAGCGTCCCTTCGCGGTCTTCTGCCGCAGCAGACCGTAGTGCTCGAGGTAGTTCACGACCTCGAGCAACGAGAACCCGAAGATTGCCTGGATCACGAGATACGGCGCGATCGACAGGCCGAAGACGCCGAGGAGCACCGCGTACAGCACGACGGAGATGGCCCACGCGTTGAGGACGTCGTTGTGCACGCTCCACACCGGCTTGCCGAGGCGCTCGAGACGGGCCCGTTCGAGGCGCCACGCCGACCTCAGGCTGCCGACGACAGTACGGGGCAGGAAGCGCCAGAAGCTCTCCCCGAACCGGGCCGAGGCCGGGTCCTCCGGGGTGGCGACCCGCACGTGGTGACCGCGATTGTGCTCGATGTAGAAGTGTCCGTAGAACGACGGGGCGAGCGCCCACTTCGACAGTCGCCGTTCGAATTCGACCTTCTTGTGGCCGAGTTCGTGCGCCGTGTTGATGCCGATGCCCGCGACCACGCCGACCGAGACCGCGAGACCGATCTTCGACATCACACCGAGTCCGCCGTCGATGCCGAGCCAGGACAGATCCTCGGCCGACCAGAGGTAGCAAGCGAAGACCAGCGACGCGAACTGGAACGGCAGGTAGAGGTAGGTGCAGTAGCGGTAGAAACGGTCGTTCTCGAGTTGCTCGAACAACTCCTCGGGCGGGTTCTCGCCGTCGGGTCCGACGAACAGGTCGAGCAGTGGGACGAGGACGTAGATCAGCAGGGGGCCGATCCACCACAGGACCGGGGTGACGCTCTGCAGACCGAGCTCGTTCCCGCCCCACACCAGGGCCGTGGCGACGAACAGTGCCGTCGGGGGCACCAGCCCCAGAAGCCACAGATGGCGCTTCCGGTCGCGCCACTGGAGATCGGGTCGATCCACCGAATCCGCGGATGCCGTACTCATGTCGGGTCTCCTCATCACCGTCGATGGCGCCGATGCGCCACCACTCGGTGACGCACACCACTCATACCTTGACTCTAGGCCGCTATCCGTCCGAGGTCTAGACATATGGAGGAATTTGTAAATCTCACGAAGGCGCATCCGGAAACGACGAAGGCGAGCCCGTGCGGGCTCGCCTTCGATTCGATTCCGTCCCTACAGGGACCCCTGTTTCAGGACTCGTCGGTCACCGATCCCGGTATCTCGCCGAGACGGGCCCGGAAGACCTGCGTGTCCGCGGCAGAACCGTGGACGGTCGGATTCCGGTCGCACGCGGACAACCACGCCGAGTCGCCGGGCTTCAGCGTCACCGACTCGCCGTCGCACTCGACGCGGACATCGCCCGAGGTGCACAACAGGATCTGCGGACCGTCGGCACCGACCCCGAGGCTGTCGCCCGCGCCGAGGTCGATACGCGACAGCGCGAATTCCGGTGCCGGGGTCCGGTACCGGCGTTCGATCGGTCCCTGTCCCGGCCCGGTCTCCGCCGGGGTCTCCGGCACGGCTTCGAGAATCGGCACCGAGGCCGCCCCGAAGTCGAGCACCCGCAGCAGTTCGGGCACGTCCACGTGCTTCGGGGTGAGACCCCCGCGCAGCACGTTGTCGGAGTTCGCCATGATCTCGACACCCATGCCGTGCAGATAGGCGTGCAGATTTCCCGCGTCGAGGTACAGGCCCTCGCCCGGTTGCAGGGTGATGCGGTTGAGCAGCAGCGAGGCGAGCACTCCGGCGTCGCCGGGATAGAAGTCCGCCAGCTGCAGGGCCGTACGCACCTCCGGAACGAAATCGCGTTCGCCCTCTCGTCCGGCCGCGAGATAGGTCACGCACCCGTCGAGCACCCGCGGCAGCAGCGCCGCGAGAGCGGGCGGGGGCAACGTGATCCAGGTGGTGAACAGCGCCCGCAGACCACTCGAATCGGGTTGGCCCGCGAGCAGTCCCACATAGGGGTCGAGTTCCGGAACGGCCAGCGCCTCGAACAGCTCCACGGTCCGTTTCGGGTCGCGGAAGCCGGCCAGGGCCTCGAACCGGGTCAGCGCCACCACGAGCTCGGGCTTGTGGCTGGCGTCCTTGTAGTTGCGGACGGGCGAGTCGATCGGGATGCCGAGTGCTTCCTCACGAGCGAAGCCCTCGGCCGCCTGACCGGCGCTGGGATGCGCCTGCAGCGACAGCGGCTCTTCCGCCGCCAGCAGCTTGAGGAGGAAGGGCAGCCGGGGACCGAACGCCCCCACCGTGCGATCACCGAGGTGTCGCTGCGGATCGGCCGACAGCACGTCGAGCAGCGAATGCTCGTCACCGTCCGGATCCACCAGCCTGGCGGGATCGGCCGGGTGCGCACCGAGCCACAACTCGGCCTCGGGATGATGGGAGGGCACATTGCGGCCACGCAGGGTGGCGATCGCGGTCCGCGACCCCCAGGCGTACGAGCGCACCGCACCTTCGAGTCGGTGCACTATCTCCCCCCTGCCAATCCGAGATACGCGGCCGCCATCTCTGTGCGGACGGTCAACACTGCCACCTGTTCCAGCACGGTGGGAACCGTACTCGATTCGAATTCTCCGATCACGGACATCAGTTCCACATCCGGAAGCGCCGCCGTCCTGCGCTGCGCCGCCGAACGGTCGGGGTCCGTGCTGACCACGAACACCCGTGCCGGCGCGATCGGTGCCGGTCCGTCGAGCTCCTCGTCGTGGAAGAACGGGTCGTAGTTCTCGCCGCTCGCGGTGACGACGTTCGTGAGCCGGTCGCGCGCGACCAGCACGTCGCTCAGTGCCGCAGCGCCGGCGACCACCCCCGCCTCCTGGAGCAGGGATTCCGAGGCGTGCCGTGCAAGCACCGTCGTCACGGCGGAATCTCCCGCGAACACCACACGACGCGACTGCATGCGCACCGCGAGGGACTTCGCCGGATTGTGGAAGACCTCGTTCGACGGGTGATTGCGCGCCGCTTCCTCGTCGGCCGTGTCGGCGACCTCGGCGAGCGGCGGAACACCGGTGATCCGGACGGCGCGCTGCAGCACACCGAGCACCGCGCAGAACACCGCGACGTGCCGGGCGAGCACATACCGGGTCTGGACCCGGACGCGCGGCGGCAACGACATCGCGCGACCGGCCGAGACCGCCCGCACCGGACCTTCGTCCGGGGCGTCGACGACGACCTCCGCACTGCGCCGCAATCCGGCGTCGATGCTGCGCGCCAGCTCGGGATCGCCGGCGTCGTTCCCCGAGACCACCACGACGTCGAGCGCGCCGACCCAGGGTGGGGTGGCAGGTGCGGAGACCAGCGGTACACCGGCCTGCCCACCGAACATCGCGACGACCAGTTCCGCGGCCGACCGGGCGCGGGCGTCGGTGCCGACGAAGACGACACTGCGGGGGTGCATGTCGGTGAGCCGGCCGAGCAGACCTTCGTCGACCGCCGCGGCGACCGCGCGGATCTGAGCGCCGCCGAGGGCCGCGCTCCTGAGGATGCCATCGACATCGGCGGCGAGAACACCGCCCGCATCGTCGAAGTCGAACAGCGGTGAGGGAGCCGTCACGACCGCATCACCTTCCTTCCGCCGCCGCGACCTCGGCGAGCCGGCTGACAGGGCCCGGTCGGCCACCGACCCGAGATCGGTGCTCCGCCGAACCGACACCGGCACACCCTGCACCGGCACTTCGATTATTCCCGTTGTCCCTCCGTCTACGCACGAACGACGGAAAGGATCTCCTTCACCAATGCCTCGACCTCGCCGTCCGTGCGTGCCTCCACGTTGAGCCGCAGCAACGGCTCGGTGTTGGACGCGCGCAGGTTGAACCATGCGTTGTCGGGCAGGTCGACGGTGACACCGTCGAGCCGGTCGATCGACACCGCGCGGTCCTCGAACGCCGCGACGACGGCCTCGGTGCGCTCGGCGGCATCGGCGACCGTCGAGTTGATCTCGCCCGACGCCGCGTAGCGGTTGTAGGAGCTCATCAGCTCGGAGAGCGGACCGTCCTGCGCGGCGAGTGCGGCGAGGACGTGCAGGGCCGCGAGCATGCCGGAGTCGGCACCCCAGAAGTCGCGGAAGTAGTAGTGCGCCGAGTGTTCCCCACCGAAGACGGCACCGGTCTCGGCCATCTGCTGCTTGATGAACGAGTGCCCGACCCGGGTGCGGACCGGCTTGCCGCCCTGCTCGGCGACGAGCTCGGGCACCACGCGGGAGGTGATGAGGTTGTGGATGATCGTCGACCCGGGCTCCTTGGCGAGTTCGCGGGCGGCGACGAGGGCCGTGACCGCGGACGGGGTGACCGGTTCGCCACGCTCGTCGACGACGAAGCAACGATCGGCGTCGCCGTCGAAGGCCAGACCCACGTCGGCGCCGGACTCGACGACCAGACGCTGGAGGTCGACGAGGTTGGCGGGATCGAGGGGGTTGGCCTCGTGGTTCGGGAAGGTGCCGTCGAGTTCGAAGTACAGCGGCACGAGATCCACAGGCAGAGCGCCGAAGACGGCGGGGACGGTGTGGCCGCCCATGCCGTTGCCGGCGTCGACCGCCACCTTCAGCGGCCGCATCTCCGCGAGATCGACCAGGCCGCGGACGAACGAGGCGTAGTCCTCGAGGACGTCCTGCTCGGTGACGCTGCCGCGCTCGCCCTCGTAGGCTGGCACACCCTCGACGAGATCGGCGGAGATCTGCGCCAGACCGGTGTCCTGGCCGACGGGCTTGGCACCGGCACGGCAGAGCTTGATGCCGTTGTACTTCGCGGGATTGTGGCTGGCGGTGAACATCGCGCCGGGTGCGTCGAGCAGGCCCGACGCGAAGTAGAGCTGGTCGGTGGACGCGAGTCCGATCAGCACCACGTCGAGTCCCTGCGCGGTGACCCCGTCTGCGAAGGCCTGCGACAGAGAGGGGGACGAGGCGCGCATGTCGTGCCCGATCACCACGCGCTCCGCGCTGCCCTCACTGCGCAACAGGCGTGCGAACGACGCTCCGACCTCGCGGACGAACTCTTCGTCGATCTGCTCTCCGACGACTCCCCGTACGTCGTAGGCCTTGATGACTGCTGACACCGACTCGGCAGCTCTCGCCACTGTATTAGCTCCTGAACTCGACTCGTGCGATGTCGTCCTCCGCGACATCGCACTCGCTCAGCCTAGTGCGAACGGCTCAGGACGTGGGATCGGGAAGAACACGCAGGTGACCGCGTCGGCCGGTGCGTGCGGTGGGAGGCACGACGGCCCGTTGGGGCTCCTCGGCGGCGTCGTCGCCCGAGTCGGGACGGGAACGCTCCCCCAGGCCGGCCTCGCGTACAGCCTCGGCGAGGGCGGTCAGATCGTCCTCGTCGGGGGTAGCCGACGAGAACGCTCCCTCGTATCGGACGAGTTCCCAGCCCTTCGGTGCCGTGATGCGCGAACCGTGCATCTCGCAGAGATCCCACGAGTGAGGTTCCGCGACGGTCGCCAGGGGACCGACAACGGCAGTGGAGTCCGAGTACACGTAGGTCAGCGTCGCAACAGCAGGGTTCTTGCACCCAGGCCGGCAGCATCGACGCAGTGTTCTCACGACTGGGAGCGTAGCGCGCCGGGCGCGCCAGGACTATTCGGACACACCGAAAGGGTGGGGCGATTTTCGTGTCGTAGTGTCCATGGCATGGTCCGCGCACGACGTTCCCGCCCTGTGTCGTCCCGCTCCGTGGCACGCCGCGGCAGGGGAATCCGCGGTCCCCTGTTCCCGCAGAGCCTGCCGGCGTGGAAGACGCGCGCCGAGAAGTTCGACCTGCTCGTGCTCGGGGCGTTCGCGCCGATCGACGCGCGCTGGCACGACCGCCTCACCAAGCTCGACATCGCCGTCGACGAGGTCCCGAAGATCCGGGCACGCGATCCCGACTCGGTCAACTGGCCGGACGAGGTGGTCGCCGACGGACCGGTGCCGTTGTCCCGGCTCGTGCCGGCGGGGATCGATCGACGGGGCGCCGCCACCCGGGCGCGGATCGTGTTGTTCCGCCGGCCGCTCGAGGTGCGGGCGAAGGATCCGGACGACCTGACGGATCTGGTGCACGACGTCCTCGTGCACCAGGTGGCCACCTATCTCGGTGTCGAACCGGAAGTGGTGGACCCGACACTCGGCGAGGACGACGAGGACTGAACGACATCCGGATATGACGAAGGCCGGGTTGCTCGTCCCCCACGGCCGCAACCCGACCTTCGTCGTCCGACTCGGTGTTTCACTCGGTCCCGTACTCCCCGTACCGGGCCGAACCCCTCGTCAGACTATTCCGCGCTTGAGGCGACGGCGTTCCCTCTCGGAAAGCCCGCCCCAGATACCGAACCGCTCGTCGTGGGCGAGTGCGTATTCGAGACAGTCGTCCCGGACCTCACACCCCATGCAGATGCGCTTGGCCTCCCTGGTGGAGCCACCCTTCTCGGGGAAGAATGCCTCCGGATCGGTCTGCGCACAGAGCGCACGCTCCTGCCACTGCTCCTCGCCATCCGCTGGGTCGCCGAATCCCGAAATCAAACTCAGGACGGGCACCCCGACGTCCGGGTAGTCACAGACAGCCTCGACTGCAGTATCGCTTCGAGTGAGCTCGAAGCTGTCGCGCTCGCCGGCCATTGTCCCTCCTCACCTGCAGCGCCGAATCATGACCGGGGATCAACCCGCTGCCATCCTTCGAATACTCGTTCGAATGCGGGTTCACCGCAAGGGATCTCGAATTCGATTATCGAATGACATGTATGTGATTAGACACTTCGGGTGTGTCGCGGTCAAGCGGAGCGGCGTTGTTCACATATCATCGGCCGCTTTGCCGAAACGCGTTTCGGACGGTGCGCGACCGGGTAGACGACGCACCGCTTAGGCTTGGGCCGTGAATGTGACTGTATTGGTCGGAGGTGTCGGTGGGGCGCGTTTTCTCTCAGGTTTGCGCCGACTTCTCGATATTTCCCCCGGCGTGGAGCCGAATCCGGACGCGGCACACCGCATCACGGCGGTGGTCAACGTCGGCGACGACGTGTGGATGCACGGTCTGAGGATCTGTCCGGATCTCGACACCTGCATGTACACCCTGGGCGGTGGGATCGACACGGAACGCGGCTGGGGTCGCGCCGGCGAGACCTGGAACGCCAAGAAGGAACTCGCCGCCTACGGGGCGATTCCCGACTGGTTCGGTCTCGGCGACCGCGACATCGCCACCCACCTCATCCGGACGCAGATGCTGCGGACCGGCTATCCGCTCTCCGCGATCACCGAAGCACTGTGCACGCGGTGGAAGCCGGGCGTGACCCTGCTGCCGGTCTCCGACGACCGCAGCGAGACCCACGTCGTCATCACCGATCCCGAGGACGGTGAGCAGCGCGCCGTGCACTTCGAGGAATGGTGGGTCCGCCACCGCGCCCAGGTGCCGACGCACAGCTTCGCCCACATCGGCGCAGAAGAAGCCGAGCCGGCCCCCGGTGTGCTCGAGGCGATCGAGAACGCCGACGCGGTCGTCCTGGCCCCGTCGAACCCCGTCGTCAGCGTCGGGGCGATCCTCGCGATCCCCGGCATCCGCGGGGCGCTGCGCACCACGTCGGCGAAGGTCGTCGGCCTGTCCCCCGTCATCGACGGCAAGCCCCTGCGCGGCATGGCCGATGAGTGTCTGGACGTCATCGGAGTGGAGACCTCCGCCGAGGCCGTCGGCCGGTACTACGGCGCCCGCTCGGGCACAGGCATTCTCGACGGCTGGCTCGTGCACTCGACCGACAGCGCCGAGGTGCCGGGTGTCGAGGTCCGATCCGTTCCGCTGCTCATGACCGACACCGACGCGACCGCCGAGATGGCCCGCGCCGCCCTCGACCTCGCCGGAGTGACCCTGTGATGCCGGACGCCGTCGCCGACCCCGCAGTGCGTGACCACGCGCCGGGTGGCCCGATCGAGATCCTGCCCGTCGCCGGGCTTCCCGAATTCCGGCCCGGCGACGACCTGGCCGCGGCCGTCGCGCAGGCCGCACCGTGGCTGGCCGACGGGGACGTCCTCGTCGTCACCAGCAAGGTGGTCTCGAAGGTCGAGGGACGGATCGTCGCCGCACCCACCGATCCCGACGCCCGCGACGCGCTCCGCCGCCGCCTCGTGAACGAGGAAGCGGTCCGCGTGCTGGCACGCAAGGGCCGCACCCTCATCACCGAGAACAAGCTCGGCATCGTGCAGGCGGCCTCCGGAATCGACGGGTCGAACGTCGACAGTGCCGAACTCGCACTGCTGCCCGAGAATCCCGACGCGAGCGCAGCGACCCTTCGCGAACGGCTCGGTGCGCTGCTCGGTGTCCGGGTCGCCGTAGTGGTCACCGACACCATGGGGCGCGCCTGGCGCAACGGCCAGACCGACGCCGCGATCGGCTCGTCCGGGCTTCCCGTCCTGCACGGCTACGCCGGCTCCCACGACTCGCAGGGCAACGAACTGCAGGTGACGTCCGTGGCGGTGGCCGACGAGATCGCCGCCGCAGGCGATCTGGTCAAGGGCAAGCTCGGCGGTGTGCCCGTCGCCGTGGTGCGCGGACTCGACCTGCCCGACGACGGATCCACCGCCCGCGCCCTGATCCGCAGCGGTGAGGACGACCTGTTCTGGCTCGGCACCGAGGAGGCCCTCGAACGCGGCCGGCGCGAGGCACTGCTGCTGCGCCGGTCGGTGCGGCAGTTCGCCTCCGAGCCCGTCGATCCCGAGGATCTGCGTGAGGCGGTCGCCGAGGCCCTCACCGCACCCGCACCCCATCACACACGTCCGGTGCGGTTCGTGTGGGTGCGCACCGAGCAGGTGCGCCGCCGGCTCCTCGACCGCATGCGCGACAAGTGGGCCGAGGATCTCCACGGCGACGGACTCGACCCGGTGGCCGTCGAACGCCGCATCTCCCGTGGCGCGATCCTCTACGACGCACCCGAGGTGATCGTCCCCTTCTGGGTGCCCGACGGAGCACACCACTATCCGGATGCGCGTCGCACCGCGGCCGAAGCCACGATGTTCACCGTCGCCGCCGGTGCGGCGGTGCAGGGTCTGCTCGTCTCCCTCGCGACCCGCGGGCTCGGCAGCTGCTGGATCGGCTCGACGATCTTCGCCCCGGAGGTGGTCCGCGAGGAACTCGGGCTTCCTGCCGAGTGGTCGCCGCTCGGGGCGGTCGCCGTCGGCTACCCGCTCACCGAACCGGAGCCGCGCGAACCCGCGGACCCGGGCGACGCCCTCGTGGAGCTGTAGCCGTGTCGGCGCGTTCCCTGCACGCCTCGGCGATCGACCGGCTCACCGCCTGGCGCACCGACTCCGAGGACGCCGAATCACTGCGGCACACGATGCTGGCGTTCCTCGATTCGGCGCCCGACGGGTGCCTGCGCGAACACGTTCCCGGGCACATCACGGCGTCGTCGATCGTGCTCGATGCCGACCACCGCAACGTGTTGCTCACCCTGCATCCGCGGGTGGGGCGGTGGATCCAGCTCGGCGGACACTGCGAGCCGTCGGACGAGACGGTCGTCGACGCGGCCCTGCGCGAGGCCACCGAGGAATCCGGTATCGCCGATCTGGTGATCGATCCGGAACTGCTCTCGGCGCACACGCATCCGATCACGTGCTCCCTCGGCGTGCCCACCCGTCACCTCGACCTGCGGTTCCTGGTGACCGCACCCGTGGGTGCCCGGCCGGTGCGCAGCGACGAATCCACCGACCTGCAGTGGTGGCCCGTCGACGCGCTGCCGCCGGAGGCCGAGCACGAGACGATCGCGCACATGGTCCGGCTCGCGGCGGCCCGACGGGCCTGAGACGACGCGGCCCGACGGGTCGCCGGGACGAGCGTGAGGTCAGAACCGGACGGGGCCCAATTCGGGGTACTTCGGGGTGACGCCGTCACCGGAGGACACCCCGCGCAACCGCCGGCCCATCCAGGGGACGAGGAACTCGCGCATCCACGCGCGGTCCGCGGCGCGTTCCTGGGCCCGGGTGAGGACGGGTGCCTCGTCGAACTCCACCGGTCCGAGACCGTGTTCGACCCCGAGCAGGTCGAGCACGCGGATCGCCATGTTGTGGTGGCCGGCCGCGGACATGTGTAGTCGGTCGAAGTCCCACATGCGCAGATCGCGGTACTCGTCGAACCTCCAGAAGTCGACGATGGTCGCCCCGTGCCGGTCGGCGATCTCCCGGACGAGCTCGTTGTACACGGCCCACCGGCCGCGCAGGAGCCCGAAGACCGGCGCCCAGCTGCCGTCGTAGGCCGTCCACATCAGGATGCGGGCGCCGGTCGCGGCGAGTTTGCCGATCGCCTCGTCGTACTCGGCCGCGAGTGCGTCGAGGTCGAGTTTCGGACGCATGAGGTTGTTGCCGCCGGCGTAGATCGTCACGAGATCGGGGCGCATCGCCACGGCGGTCTCGAGCTGCTCGTCGATGATCGGTCGCAGCAACCGGCCCCGGATGGCGAGATTCGCGTACGCGAAGTTCTCCGAGTGCCGCGCCAGCTCACCGGCGACGAGATCGGCCCAGCCGCGCAGCCCGTTGGGACGCGACGGGTCCGGGTCGCCGACTCCCTCGGTGAAAGAATCGCCGAGCGCCACATACCGTTCGAAGCTCACTTCGTCCTCTCGACTCAGACGTCGGTACTGAAGCGGATGCCGCCGTCGGGGATCTTCACCCCGGGCCACACCCGCGCACCGCGCAACAGTTCGCACCGGGCACCGATGTCGGCGCCGTCACCGATCACGCCGTCGCGGATCAGGGCACGCGGACCGACCCGCACCCCGAATCCGATGATGGTCCGCTCGATCACCGCACCGGCCTCGACCCGTGCACCGTCGAAGATCACCGCGCCGTCCAGGCGGGCGCCGGCACCGATCTCCGCGCCGCGGCCGACGACCGTGCCACCGATCAGCAGGGCGCCGGGGGCCACGGAGGCACCCGGATGCACGAGCGACTCGCCGCGCTGCGGCGGAAGAGCCGGCGACGGAGCGATACCGCGGACCAGATCGGCCGAACCACGGACGAAGTCCTCCGGGGTGCCCATGTCGCGCCAATAGGCGGCGTCGACGTGCCCGTAGACCTTCTTGCCCTCGGTCAGCAGCGCCGGGAACACCTCGCGCTCCACCGAGACCGGACGGCCCTCGGGGATCTGCTCGATGATCTCGCGGCGGAAGACGTAGCAGCCGGCGTTGATCTGGTCGGTCGGCGGATCCTGGGTCTTCTCGAGGAAGGCGGTCACCCGGCCGTCCTCGTCGGTCGGCACACAGCCGAAGGCACGCGGATCGCTCACCCGCACCAGGTGCAGGGTCACGTCCGCCTCGGTGCGCACATGCGTGTCGAGCACGGCGCCGAGATCGGTGCCACCGAGCACGTCACCGTTGAAGACCATGACGT
This sequence comes from Rhodococcus sp. PD04, assembly GCF_035918275.1. Taxonomy (NCBI): domain Bacteria; kingdom Bacillati; phylum Actinomycetota; class Actinomycetes; order Mycobacteriales; family Nocardiaceae; genus Rhodococcus; species Rhodococcus sp. PD04. The sequence continues at coordinate 3,549,381 of NZ_CP142143.1, forward strand.
TGTCGGCACGCAGCTTCGGCAGCACGTTGCGGATACCACCGCCGGTGCCGAGCGGCTCGGTCTCGGTGACGTACTCGATCTCGAGTCCGAAGTCGGACCCGTCGGCGAAGTACTCCTCGAAGACCTCGGCCTTGAACGAGGTGCCGAGCACGACGTGCTTGATGCCCGCCTCACGGATCCGCGCGAGCAGGTGGGTGAGGAAGGGCACCCCCGCGGTGGGCAGCATCGGCTTGGGTGCCGACAGCGTCAGCGGCCGTAGCCGCGTGCCCTGCCCGCCGACCAGAATCACCGCATCGGTGTGCGGTGCCGAATCACTCGTCATCGTCTCCCCTGTTCACTGTCGTGCCGACCGGAATGTTCTGGTCGGTCCTCCCGTTCCGACGCTCCCGCACGGCCGCCGCGACCGCCACTCGCGATCGCACCGCGAGCCCGGCCCGCAACGCCCATCGCAGCGGCGCCTGCCACCCGTGGGGGTGACGGTCCGCCTGGAAGCGGTAGGCACTCTCGTGATGTGCCGGGAGCATCAGTTCGGGGTGCCGTCCGGCCGCGTGGCCCTTGGCGTGTGTGACCACCGCGGACGGCACGTACACGTTGAGCCACCCCGCTCGTCCGAGCCGGTCGCCCAGGTCCACGTCCTCCATGTACATGAAGTATCGCGAATCGAAGCCGTCGATCGAGTCGAAGGCCGCTCGCCGCAGCAGCAGGCACGATCCGGACAGCCAGCCCACGGGGCGTTCGCTGATCTCCTCGTTCTCCTGGCGGTAGCGGCGTGTCCACGGATTGGCCGGCCAGACGGTGCCGAGCAGCGCGTGACCTGCACCGGAGGCGAGGGTGGGGACGGTGCGCGCCGAGGGATAGACGCTTCCGTCCGGTTCGTGGATCAGCGGCCCGAGCGAACCGGCGCGCGGCCAGCGACGCGCCGCGTCGAGCAGTTCGTCGAGCGAACCGGGGTGCCACCGGACGTCCGGGTTCGCGACGACGACGAACTCCGCGGACGGGTCGACCTCGGCGACCGCACGGTTGATCGCGCCGCCGTAACCGATGTTCCCGCCGGTCCGGAGCAGTCGCACGTTCTCGTGTGCCGCCTCGGCGGCCTCGGGAGCACCGTCGGTCGAACCGTTGTCGGCCAGGATCACCTGCGTCGGCAGAACGGTTGCGGAGGTGAGCGAGGTGAGAAAGTTCTCGAGGTGCTCACCGGGCGAGTAGGTCACCGTCACCACGGCCAGCGTCGAATCCACGCCGGTCACCTTAGCGACCTCGACGGTGTGCGACACCTCACGGGCCGCTTCGTCGGATGTCATCGTGCAGGCGGCACGGTTCCGTCACCGGCGATCGCCTCGTGCAGCGCCTCCCGCCACGGACGCAAGGGGGTCAGGCCGGCGCCGACCCAGGCGCTGTCGTCGAGCACCGAGTAGGCGGGCCGGGGCGCGGGCCGGACGAACTCGTCGCTGCTGCACGGGTGCACCCGCTCCGGATCGGCGCCGATCTCCTCGAAGACCGCCCGGGCGAGGTCGAACCAGGTCGCTTCCCCGGCGTTCGTCGCGTGCAGGATCCCGCCGGGGATCCCGTCGGCGCGGGAGGCGAGTTCGAGCAGGCCGTCCGCCAGGTCGCGGGCGTAGGTGGGGCAGCCACGCTGGTCGTCGACGACGCGCAGGGTGTCGCGTTCGCCCTCGAGTCGCCGCATGGTGGCGACGAAGTCGTTGCCGTCGCCGGTGTACACCCAGGCGGTACGCACGACGTGCGCGGTGGGCAGCGCCTCGAGCACCTTCCTCTCACCTGCGAGTTTCGTGCGGCCGTAGGCCGTGCGCGGGCCGGTCGGGGCGTCCACCCGGTAGGGCTCGGTCGCGTCGCCGGCGAAGACGTAGTCGGTGGAGACATGGACGAGACGGGCACCCTTGTCGGCACAGACGGCGGCCAGCACACCCGGGCCCGTGCCGTTCACCACAGCGGCTCGGTCCTCGTCGGTCTCGGCCGCGTCGACGGCGGTGTACGCGGCGGCATTGATCACCACGGAGCCCGGTTCGACGGCGGCGGCCACGGCCTGCGGATCGGTGATGTCGACCTCGGTCGATCCGACACCGCGGATCGGGATCCCCGCCGCAGTGCCGCGGTTCACGAGATGACGGCCGAGCTGGCCACGGGCTCCGGTGACGAGAACGCTACGCACTCGGAGAAGTCTGGCACGCCGGAGTGGTGCGCGCCGAGCAAGCGTCCCCACCAGTAGCCTTCAACCGAGAGCTACAGACACAGACCCCGTACCAGCCACAGGAGGAGTACCAGGTGCCGCCAGAGCCGCGTCGCCGCACCGGCCGGCGTCCCGACCCGACGGGACGTCGCCCCCACGCGGGCGATCCGACAGCTGCCGACGGCAGGTACGGGTCGGAGCCCGGCCCCCGGCAGTCCCGGCGTACCGCCCGGCGCGAGCCGCCCTCGCGCAGCCCCGGAACACCGGCGGAGGCGCGGGTGTACAGCGGCAGGCCGTGGCAGATCGCCGTCGCGATCGCGGCGTGCCTGGTGCTGGTCGTCACCGGTGTGGCGTGGCGCAGCGTCGACGCGCTGCAGTCGTCGCTGGCCTCGGTCCGCGGGCTGGCCCTCGGCGGCGGCGAGGACGGCGCCGTCGACATCCTGCTGGTGGGCACCGACAGCCGCACCGACGCGCACGGCAACCCCCTCTCCCAGCGTGAGCTCGACGCGTTGCGCGCGGGCGAGGAAGTGGCGAACAACACCGACACGATCATCCTGATCCGCGTGCCGAACGACGGCCGGTCGGCCACCGCGATGTCGATCCCCCGCGACACCTACGTCGAGGTGCCCGAGATCGGGATGTCGAAGATCAACGCGGCGTACGGCGCCACGAAGGCGAACCGGCGCGCCGAGCTCGTCGAAGCCGACGCCGACGCGACCGAGACCGAACTCGAGAACGAATCGACCCAGGCGGGCCGGGAGGCGCTCATCGAGTCGGTCGCCGACCTGACGGGTGTGACGGTGGACCATTACGCCGAGGTCGGACTCCTCGGCTTCGTGCTGCTCACCGACGCCGTCGGCGGTGTCGACGTGTGCCTGAACGCACCGGTGGACGAGCCGCTGTCGGGCGCCCGTTTCGACGCCGGTGTACAGACCCTGCAGGGTTCGGACGCACTGAGCTTCGTCCGCCAGCGTCACGACCTGCCGCGCGGCGATCTCGACCGGATCGTGCGGCAGCAGGTGTTCATGGCATCGCTGGCTCAGAAGGTCCTCAGCGCCAAGACGCTGTCCAACCCGTCGAAGGTGAGTCAGCTGACCGCCGCAGTGCAACGTTCAGTGGTGCTCGACTCCGATTGGGACATCATGGCGCTGGCGACCCAGCTGCAGGGCCTTGCCGGTGGCGACGTGACCTTCTCGACGATCCCTGTACAGGACATCAACGCGATGACCGATTACGGCGAGTCGGTCGTGCAGGTCGATCCGGACGAGGTTCGCTCCTTCGTCGCCGAGCTGATCGGCCGCGAACCGGACGGCAGCGAGACCACCTCGACCCCGGTGCCCGCCCCCGACATCGACGCGTCGACCGTCACGGTCGATGTCGCGAACGCCGGATCCGTGTCCGGCCTGGCCTCCCAGGTGTCCGCGGCCCTGTCCGAGGAGGGCTACGTCGAGGGCGAGGTGGGCAACTACACCGGTTCCGGTGTGGGCACGTCGACGGTCTTCGGTGCCGACGAGGACTCCGACGAGACTCGTGCGGTGGCCGCGGCGCTCGGTGGTCTCGCCACCGGGTCCGACCCCTCGCTCCCGGCCGGCACGGTGCGGGTCGTGCTCGCAGGCGACTACACCGGCCCCGGCTCGTCGTCGTACTCCGGTTCGTCCACCGCCGCATCCGCCTCCGACATCGGGGTGAGCCCGGCCGGTGGCACCGCCACCCCGGCTCCCTCCGCACCACCCATCGATGCGGGCTCCGACGGCCCGCGCTGCGTGAACTGACAGCCGAGAAGAAGGACATCGTGACCACCCTGACCGACGCACTGCTCGATCCGATCCTCGCCGAAGATCCGGCGGGTCCGCGGATCACCTGGTACGACGACGCGACCGGCGCGCGTATCGAACTGTCGGCGCTCACCCTCGCCAACTGGGCCGCCAAGACGGCCAATATGATCCGCGACCAGTTCGGGATTCTTCCCGGCGGTCGCGTCGCGGTGCTGCTGCCCGCCCACTGGCAGAGCGCAGCGGTGCTGCTCGGTGCGTGGTGGGCCGGCGCCGAGGTGGTGCTCGAGGCCGACCCCGACGCCGACCTCGCGCTCGTCACCCCCGACCGGCTGGACGAGGTCGACACGGTCGCCGAGGTCGCGGCGTTGTCGCTCGACGCATTCGGTGCCCCCGTCCGCGACCTGCCGCCCGGGATCACGGACTACGCGACGGACGTGCGGATGCACGGCGACCAGTTCCGGTCCTCCGGTGCGGCCGATGCGGTGCTCGCCGGACGTTCACAGTCGGATGTGCTCACCGCCGCCACCGAGTCGGCGTCGGCGGCGGGTATCGGCAGCGGCGACCGCGTGTTGTCCTCCCGGTCGTGGTCGCAGCCCGACGATCTCGTCGCCGGACTGCTCGCGGTGCTCGCGGCCCGGGCGTCGCTGGTGCAGGTGAGCAATCCCGATCCCGAAGCCACCGAACGCCGCGTGGCGAGCGAGAAGATCACGGTTCGTCTGGACGGGTGATCCCGCGCTCCTCGCGGTAGCCGCCGTCGGCGAGTCCCGCCTCGATCTCGAACCTGTTGCGGGATCCCGGGTTGCGGAGTTCCTCCCACAGATAACGCGCCGCGAAGCCGATGCCGTGGCGGGCCCACTGGTCCGCGTGCACGGCTTCGTGGCGCAGCAGCGCGCGTGTGGGTCGTATGCGGGTGAGGAAGACACCGCCGACGGTGGTGCCGCCGCGCGCGAAACCACCGCGCATACCGCTGCAGACGAACAGTCCGTACTCGTCGTCGAAGGACACCGAGCCGCCCCAGGCCCTGCCCCACATCGTCGCGAGTGCGGTGACGAAACGTGCCGACGGGACGCCGCGCGATGCGCGTATCACCCTGGCACGCTTCCGTTCCCGTCCCGACACGGCTCGAGCCTACGCCGGCCATGCCGTTTCGGGTCTCCGCCGTGCCCGCTCAGACCTTCGCGGGCACGTTCTCGTCGACGGCGTGGAGATCCTTGCGGCGGACGACCGGGATCGTCAGCGTGATCGCGGCGGCCACCAGCGCGACGCCGCACCCGATGAGCAGACCGGTACGGAATCCGGCCTCGGTCGGGATGCTGTAGCCGGCGGCCTGCACGCTCATCTGCGACAGCACCACACCCACCACGGCAGCCGAGATCGACGTGCCCATCGAGCGCATGAGCGAGTTGACGCTGTTGGCGGAGGCCGTCTCGGACTGCGGCACGGCCGACATGATCAGTGCGGGCATCGCACCGTACGCGAAGCCGACGCCGGTGCTGCAGATCGCGGTGACGACGAGCAGGCCCCAGGTCGACCCCATGAGGACGATCGACGAGCCGTATCCGAGCGCGATGATCAGGCAGCCCACGAAGAGCGTGACCTTCGGTCCGCGCTTCGACGAGAGCTTCCCTCCGATCGGCGAGACGAGCATCATCATGAGCCCGCCGGGAGCCATCCACAGACCCATCGCCAGCATCGACTGGCCCAGGCCGTAGCCGGTCTCGGCCGGCAGCTGGAGCAGCTGCGGGACGATCAGCGACTGCGCGTACATGCCGAAGCCCACGACGACCGAGGCGCAGTTGGTCAACAGGACCGGGAGCCGCGCCGCGACCCGCAGATCGACGAGCGGCTCGGAGCGGCGCAGTTCCCACCAACCCCAGACCAGCAGGACGACGACGGCCGCGGCGAACAGATCGAGGGTCGTCGAGCTCGTCCACCCCCAGTCGCCGCCCTTCGAGATCGCGAGCAGCAGGCAGGTCAGAGCCGTTCCGAGGCCGAGCGCACCCACCACGTCGAAGCGGGCGGTGCTGCCCGTGCCACGCCCCTGGGGAGCCACCCGCCACAGCAGGACGAAGACCACGGCGCTCAGCACGCCAGTGGCCCAGAAGAGGGCGCGCCAGCTGGCGTTCTGGGCGACCGCGGCGGCGATCGGGAGGCCGAGCGCGCCACCGATACCCATCGAGGCGCTCATCAGCGCGATCGAGGAGTGCAGACGCTCGGGAGGGAGCGCGTCACGCAACAGGCTGATGCCCAGGGGGATCAGACCGACGCCGAGGCCCTGCAGGCCGCGGCCGATCAGCATCGGCACGAGCGACGACGCCATGGCGCACAGAACCGAGCCGAGAACGAGCGGCACCGTGCAGATCAACAGCATCCGTCGCTTGCCGTACATGTCACCGAGGCGTCCGACGACGGGCGTGGCCACGGCACCGGTGAGCAGGGTGACGGTGATGACCCAGGACGCATTGGACGAGGACGTGTTCAGGATGGCGGGCAGCTGGGCGATGAGCGGCACGACCAGCGTCTGGGTGAGCGCGCCGACGATACCGGTGAAAGCGAGGACCCCCACCAGCAGGGAGGAGCGCACCTGGTGCGCCCCGGGTGACTCCGACATGTACGACTCCGTGATCGACGAAATGCGCCGGTTCCACCGGCAAGAATGTGTATGGCGCACATGGTATGCATGATGCATATCCGTCGGTCAACGCGGGAACGCCCATAATGGACACCGACCCGCCTAGGAGTGATGAAGCGCACACATGGACAAGACGACGCACCTGATCGAGTTCGAAATCATGCTCCTGGGGCGGCATCTCACCTTCTTCGGGCCGCGCCGGCGCGACGCCGGGCACCTCGATCGCAGCGCCTACACGATGCTGAGCCGGTTGTGGGCCCAGGGACCGATGACCATCGGACAGCTCAGCGAGGCATTCGGTCTCGACGCCTCCACTGTGAACCGGCAGACCGCGGTCCTGTTGAAGTCGGGACTCGCCGAGCGCATCCCCGACCCGGACGGCGGTATCGCCCGCAAGTTCCGGATCACGGATGAGGGTGAACGTCGACTCGACGACGAACGCGCCCGAGCCGTCGAAGGACTCGAGCGCGTTCTGGTCGACTGGGACGCCGAGGACGTGACGCGGTTCGCCCGCTATCTCGAGCGGTTCAACACCGACATCGAGCGGCTGTCCGGGGCACCGTGGACCCGACCGGCCCACATCCGCCCGCCCGGCGAGGACTGAGTTCCCCCGGTCACCCGGCCATCGCCGCGACCGGCGACACCCGGCTCGCGCGCTGGGCGGGGACGAGCGACGCCACCACACCCGCGAGACCGCCCACCAGGACGATCGCTGCGAGCTGCCACCACGGCACCGCCCCGAATCCGATGTGACCCGTGCCGATCACCGAGGCCGTGCCGGCCGCACCGAGCAGCAGACCGAGCACCACGCCGAGCAGCGACGCCACGCCGGCGATGATCGACGCCTCCCGCACCAGCAGACTCCGCACACCGGCCCGCGAGAGACCGACCGAGCGCAGCATCGCGGTCTCCCGTCGCCGCTCGAGCACCGACAACGCCATCGTGTTGCCCACGCCGATCAGGGCGATCACCACAGCCACGGACAGCAGCCCGCCGACGATCAGCAGCATCGTGTCGAGAATCTTCTCGAGCATCTGCCGCATCTGCACCGCACCGACCACGTCACTGCCCGGAACCTCGGCCGCGGCGATCCGCGACAGGTCGTCGGAGACCGCGACGAGGTCCTCGTCCGACAGTCCCCGATCGAGTTTCAGCCACAGGGTGTCCGCCGTGACGGGACCGGCGACGGCGGTCAGATCGCTCCACTCGATCATGTCGGGCATCCCGATCTCCGTCGTGGCGACGGTCAGCTCGCGTGCGCCCACCGGGCCACCGACGGTCACGACAGCTCCGTCGTCCACGCCCACCGATCTCGCCAGGGACCGTTCGAGCACGATCGTCCCAGCCTCGGGAAGCCGCACGTCCGTCCGGACGGTCGAGGCCATCGCCGCGGGATCGACGCCGAGGACCGACGCCTCCGTGCCACCGATCATGAGGTCGACGGTGGCGAGCTCGGCTCCGCTGTGCACCCGGTCGACCGCCGTCAGCCGCTCGATCACCTCCGGTGCGAGACCGTCGCGTTCGGGCGCGGTCACGGCCATGTCGACGGGGAAGTTCTCGTCGATCACGTCGGGCGCACCGCCCTTGAGCGTGCCGATCCCCACGACGAGGGTCGAGGTCAACGTCACACCGATGAACAGCGCGGTGGCCGTCGACGCGGTGCGGCGAGGATTGCGCCGCGCGTTGCCCGCGGCGAGCGCCGCGAGCGGACCACCGGCACGGGCGAGCACGTCCCCCACCGCACCGACCGCGGCGGGCACGAGACGGCGGGAGGCGAGCACGACACCGACGAACAGCAGCAGTCCGCCGGGGCATGCGACGAGCACGTTCGCCATGACGACCCCGAGCCCGAGCAGTGCCGTGCCGCCGAGGATCGCCAGCGCGGCGCAGATGCGGCGCACCCACGAGTCGCGTACCGGTTCGGGGCGGGTCTCGAGGGGCTGCAGGGCCGCGAGCGCCCGCACGCGGGTCGCCGCACGCGCGGCGCCGTTCGCGGCGACCACCGTCATGCCCGTTCCCACGATCAGACCCGCGAGCACCGTCGTGGTCGTCACCGAGATCGATGTGAGCGGGAGCGGGGCGTCCACGGCCTGCGCGACGGCCACCACGGCCGCGGCGAGTCCGGTCCCGCCGAGCACGCCGAGGACGGCCGCGACGAGACCGACGACGAACGCCTCACCGCGGACACTGCGCCGGATCTGGGCGGACGTCACGCCGACGCAGCGCATCAGGGCCAGTTCGCGGGTGCGCGCGGCGAGCAGGACGGAGAAGGTGTTCGCGATGACCAGGCCGGCCACGACCACCGAGATCGCCGCGAAGCACAGCAGGACGTTGCGCAGCAGGGCGACGTCCCCGACATAGCCGTCGGCGACCGCCGTGGCGCGATCGGCACCCGGCACGACGTCGACACCCGGCATCGGCGCAAGTGCCGCTCGCACGGCGTCGGCGTCACCGACGGCACGGACCTCCCAATCCGTCGTATCGCCGGACCACGACCGCACCTGTGCGACGTCGACGAAGACCGATCCCGGGCTCAGGGCGAGCGGCGATCCGTCGAGATCGACGACGCCGACGACCTCCACGGTGGTCGGGGGCACGGAACCCGTCAGGTCGGCGACGGTGATCTCGTCACCGATCGCCCGGCCGGACGACGAGCCGACGGCCACCTCACCCGGGTTCGACGGCCAGCGGCCGTCCCCGAGTTGCTGCCACCGCAGGGCGCCCTCGGGTGCGATGCTCGTCGCGGTGCCGTTCGAGGACGACCCGTCGGCGCCGATCAGCCGGACGGGACCGCTGACGTCGAGCGCCGCCGCCTCGACTCCCGGTGTCGTGGCGACCAGCGTGAGCACCTCGTCGGGTGCGACGGTGGAGTCGACGGGAAGAGCGACGGCCGCGACCCCCTCGTACCGGGCCGCGGTGGATTTCGAGACCGACGCGCTCACCGTGTCGCCGAGCACGAGGGTCGTGACGACGAACGCGACCGCGACGAAGACCGCCAGCGCGGACGCGACGTACCGCCCCCGATGGGCGCGGGCCTGGGCCAGGACGAGATGCCTCATCGGACCGGCACCACCGTTCGGGAGGTGCGCAGGTCGCGAAGCGCATCGAGCACCGAATCCGCTGTGGGTTGCGCGATCTCACCGGCGAGCCGGCCGTCGGCGAGCAGCACCACCCGATCGGAGTAGGAGGCCGCGACCGGATCGTGCGTCACCATCACCACGGTCTGGCCGGTCTCCCGCACGCTCGACCGGAGCATGGAGAGCACCTCCGCGCCGGACTGCGAGTCGAGGTTTCCGGTGGGTTCGTCCGCGAAGATCACGTCGGGCTGCGGCAGGAGCGCCCGCGCTACGGCGACGCGTTGCTGCTGACCGCCGGACATCTCGTGGGGAAGATGGTCGAGCCGGTCGGTCAGACCGAGCCTGCCGGTCACCTCGTCGAACCAGTCCGGCGCCGGGCGCGAGCCTGCCAGCCGCATCGGCAGCAGGATGTTGTCGCGGGCGGTGAGCACGGGCAGCAGATTGAACGCTTGGAAGACGAAACCGATGCGGTCGCGGCGCAGTTCGGTGAGCACCGCATCGGGGGCGGTGCTGATCTCGACGTCGGCGCGGCGGCCGTCACCGTGGAGGATCACGCGCCCGGAATCGACACCGTCGAGACCGGCGAGGGCGTGCATGAGCGTCGACTTGCCGGATCCGGACGGTCCCATGATCGCGGTGAAGCGTCCCCGCTCGAAGGCGATGGACACCCCGTCGAGGGCACGCACCTCGGCGTCGCCGCGGCCGTAGACGCGGACGACCCCCTGAGCCGAACATGCCGGTACGAAAGAGCTGATCGAAGTCATGCTTCGACGCTAGAAACGATGCGGCGCACGCACATCGACCCGCGAGTCGATCTTCGCCGCCCCGGTGTCCTCCCCCGGGAGGACCGGTCGTCTCCGGGATGGCACCACGGTCCTACTCCCCCGAGCCGAGCAGATCGTCGGGATGCACGAGACCTGCGCGGAAGGCGAACAGCACCGCCTGCACGCGGTCGCGCGATCCCGTCTTCGCCAGCACCCGGCCCACGTGGGTCTTGACGGTCGTCTCGGAGAGCACGAACCGCTCGGCGATCTCCCCGTTGGTCAGGCCGTGCGCCATCGCGACGAGCACCTCGAGTTCGCGCGGGGTCAGATCCTCGGGCACCGCGACCGGCACCGCGCGCCGCTCCGCACCGTCGAGCAACGGCGAGACGTGGTGCAGCAGTGAGCGGGTCGCGCGCGGGGCCATCACGGCGTCACCGCGGTGCACCGTCCGTACCGCGGCCAGCAGGTCCTCGGGCGGCGCGTCCTTGAGCAGGAAGCCGCTCGCACCGGCGGCGATCGCCTGGACGACGTAGTCGTCGTTGTCGAAGGTGGTGAGCACCACGACCTTCGGCGCGTCGGCGGAGCGCAGCAGCGACCGCGTCGCCGAGATGCCGTCGACCCGCGGCATCTGCACGTCCATCAGCACGACGTCAGCGCGAACCCGTTCGAGTTCGGCGACGGCGGCCTCACCGTCGGACGCCTCGACGACGACCTCGATGTCCGGCTGCGATTCGAGCACCATGCGGAAACCGGCGCGCACGAGCTGCTGGTCGTCGACGAGCCCAACACGGATGGTCGTGTCGGGGCGGGTGTCGCGGGCGGGTTCGGTCACGGACGCCACCCTAGGGGGAGACCGCCGGTGCGGGCAGTTCGGCACGGACCCGGTAGCCGCCACCGTCCCTCGGACCGGCCGCCGCGCGACCGCCGTGCAGCCGGGCCCGCTCCTCGATACCGGTCAGCCCCTGCCCACCCGGGCGGGCCTCGACGAGCGCCGCCGCTCCCCTGCCGTCGTCGACGATCTCGACGACGAGCGTGTCGGGCCGCCAGTCGAGACGGACGTGGGTGCGGGCGCGGGGACCCGCGTGCTTGAGGACGTTGGTGAGCGATTCCTGCACGATCCGGTAGACCGACAGTCCCAGTCCCTCGGGCACCTCGCGGCTCTGCCCGTCGACCGAGAACTCGACCTCGAGCCCGCTCGTGCGCATCTGCTCGACGAGCGCCGGCACGTCGCCGACCCCGGGTGTAGTGGTGAACTCGCGGGGCGTGTCCTCACGGAGCACCGACAGCAACCCGCGCATGTCGGTCAGCGCGCGACGCCCGGTCTCGGCGATGGTGGTCAACGCCCCCGTGGCCGCCTCCGGGTTCGTCGCGGCGGCGTAGCGACCACCGTCGGCCTGCGCGATGATCGCCGTGAGCGAGTGCGCGACGATGTCGTGCATCTCCCGGGCGATGCGGGTGCGCTCCTGGGTGGCGGCCAGTTCGGCCTCCTTGAGACGTTCGAGTTCGAGCAACCGGTTGCGCTCGGTGAGCGAATCCATCTCGCGCAACCGCAACCCGCGGACCCGGCCGAACGCCCACACACCGGCGAGGAAGACCGCGACGAAGGTGGCCGTCACGAACGCTTCGAGCGCGGTGCGGCCGTCGTAGCCGAAATAGCGCACCCCGGCGAGTGCGCCGCCGGCGACCGCGACGGGCAGCGCGGTGTTGGCGGCCCACCGCGGAGCGTAGGCGGCGAGCGCGTACACCGCGATCGGCACCGCGATCGCCGAGATCGGCAGGACCTCCGGCAGGACGAGCAGGTGCGCGTAGGCGGCGAGCGCGACGAGCGAACCCGCCACCACCGGGCGGGTCCTGCGCCAGGCCAGCGGCAGCGTGAGCGCGAGGGTGACGAACAGACCCGCCACCGATCGCGCGTCCGCCACGTGCAGGGCGGCCCCGAACAGGGCGAGCACCGCGGCCAACGCCCCGTCGATCACTCCGGTGTGCCCGCGGGCCCACCGGTTCCAGCGTTCGAGCAGCGGGGTCGTCTGCACGGCGACGCTCCGTCAGCCGAGCAGCTTCTGCCGCAGCGCCTCGTCCTTCTCGAGCACCATCTGCTCGAGACCCGCCTGGAACTTCTCCATCTGCTCGCGCAGCGCCGGATCGGAGGCACCGAGGATGCGCGCGGCGAGCAGACCCGCGTTGCGGGCGCCGCCGATCGAGACGGTGGCGACGGGGACACCGGCGGGCATCTGCACGATCGACAGGAGCGAGTCCATACCGTCGAGGTACTTCAGCGGCACCGGAACACCGATCACCGGCAGCGGGGTCGCCGAGGCCACCATGCCGGGCAGGTGGGCGGCGCCGCCGGCGCCCGCGATGATGACCTTGATCCCGCGACCGGCGGCGTCCTTGGCGTAGTCGAGCATCCGCTGCGGCGTGCGGTGCGCCGAGACGACACCCACCTCGAAGCGGATCCCGAACTCGACCAGCGCCTCGGCAGCGGCCTGCATGGTCGGCCAGTCCGAGTCGCTGCCCATGATCAGGCCGACCTGTGCACCCTGTGCCACGTCACTCACCGCTTTCTCCCGTGTGTTCGTTCCAACCGTCGGTCCACACCGCGTGCGAGAGCCAGTGCGCCGCGCGTTCCGCGCGTTCACGCACGGCGGCGACGTACTCGGGATCGTCGATCGATCCGGACGGCCCACCGAGCACGTTGACGTGGCCGATCTTGCGGTCCTTGCGCTCACCCTTGCCGTAGAGGTGGACGTGTACGTCGGGCATCCGGGCGAACAGGTGGTGGAGCCGCTCGTCCATGCTCATCGCCGGCGCCTCGGGCGCGCCGAGCACGTTCGCCATCACTGTCACCGGGGCGATCGGGCTCGTGTCGCCGAGGGGGTAGTCGAGCACGGCGCGCAGGTGCTGTTCGAACTGGCCGGTGCGAGCACCGTCCATGCCCCAGTGCCCGGAGTTGTGCGGACGCATCGCAAGTTCGTTGACGATCAGCTCACCGGAACGTGTCTCGAACAGCTCGACCGCCATGACACCGACGACGCCGAGCTCTCCGGCGATGCGCAGCGCGAGTTGCTCGGCGGCGGTGGCGACGTCCTCGGGCAGATCCGGGGCGGGTGCGATGACGACGGCGCACTGGCCGTCGCGCTGGACGGTCTCGACGACCGGCCACGACGCGCCCTGGCCGAACGGGGACCGCGCGACCATCGCCGACAGTTCGCGAGTCCACTCGACCTTCTCCTCGGCGAGGAGCGGGACACCTGCGGCTAGCTGCTCGGCGACGACCTTCTCGAGTTCGGCGCGGTCGTCGAGGATCCACACGCCGCGGCCGTCGTAGCCGCCGCGTGCGGCCTTGAGCACGTACGGATCGCCGAGCGTGTCGAGGGCGGCGCGGGCGTCCTCGACGGAGGTGATCTCCGCAAACTTCGGCATCGGTGCGCCGAGCTCACCGAGCCGCTTGCGCATCGCGATCTTGTCCTGGGCGTAGATCAGGGCCTGCGGGGGCGGCAGCACGGCGACGCCTTCGCGCTGCAGGACCTCGAGATGCCGGGTCGGTACGCCCTCGTGGTCGAAGGTGAGGGCGTGCGCGCCGGTCGCGGCGCGGCGGAGGGCGTCGAGGTCGTCGTGGCTGCCGAGCACCACGTCCGGGCTGACCTGCGCGGCGGGTTCGTCGACGCTCCCGGCGAGGACGCGCAGCGTCTGACCGAGCGCGATCGCCGCCTGATGGGTCATCCGCGCGAGCTGTCCACCACCGATCATCGTGACGACCGGCATACCCGTCGTCAGGGTGCGGGGCGTGTCGGATCTGGGGGACGATTCAGGTCTGCCTGTCACGGCTGTCCATGGTGTCACAGCATGTCGTGGCGTCGTTCCGCTGCTCCCCTGCCGAGCGGCGAGGGACCTCCCACCGACCCGTTGCGGCGTGTGCCGACGCTGCGGGACGACCCGCGCGGCGGTGTGGGAATGCCGACATGTGCGGTCGGGTTTCGGAAATTCACATCTTCGTTTCGTACACTTCTCCAAGTGACAATCGTCGATGAAGCGTTGAGCAGAGTTCCCCAGCCTTTCCGGGGGCTGTTGCTCCGGCATCGCGAATTGATCAAATTCGCCATCGTCGGCGGCACCACCTTCGTGATCGACTCGGTGATCTTCTACACGCTCAAGCTCACAATTCTGTCCGACAAGCCGGTGACCGCCAAGATCATCGCCGGTGTCGTCGCGGTGATCTGCTCGTACATCCTCAACCGCGAATGGTCCTTCCGTAATCGCGGCGGCCGCGAGCGCGCCCACGAGGCGTTCCTGTTCTTCTTCGTCAGCGGTATCGGCGTCGTGCTCTCGTTCATCCCGTTGTGGATCTCGAGTTATGTCTTCAACCTGCGCGTACCCGAGGTGAGCCTCGCGACGGAGAACATCGCCGACTTCGTCAGCGCGTACATCATCGGCAACCTGCTGCAGATGATCTTCCGCTTCTACTGCTTCAAGAAGTTCGTCTTCCCGGAAGAGATGGTTCCGGACGCTCCCGTCGACGAACCCTCCGAGCAGCAGCTCGACCCGTCCTGAGCCCGAACCGTCCTGAGCCCCGACCCGTCCTGAGCAGAGCACCCCGACCGGTCCCGACCGGATGACGGTCTAGCGCGGTTCGCGCGTGCCGTTCGGCACGGGGGCGTCCCGATCGCGGGGCGCGCCGAGGAACAGCGCGAACAGTGCGGGCCGGCGTCGTTGCAGTTCGAGACGACCGCCGTCCGCCTCAGCGAGGGCGCGCGCGAGCGCCAGCCCGACCCCGGTCGACCCACCGCCGGAGAAGCCGCGGTCGAAGACGTACGGCGCGACCTCGTCGCTGACGCCCTCTCCCTCGTCGGCCACCTCGACACACACGGTGGCGTCGCCGCGGGTCGCGACCTGCCTGACCGAGACCGTGCACGTGCCGCCTCCGTGCACGAGCGCGTTGTCGACGAGCACCGCCACGGCTTCACGCAACCGCGAACCGGTGACCGCCGCCCGCAACGACGGATCGCCGCGCAGCACCAGCTCCCGTCCCGCCTCCTCGTAGGGGCCGCGCCAGTCGGCGACGACCCCGGTGAGTTCGCCGACCACGGAGACGTCGGTGCGTTGGTCGGCGCTGCTGTCGCGGGACTGGCGCACGAGGCCGTCGATCGCGGTGGTCAGCCGGTCCACCTGCGCCATGGCCGCCTCGGCCTCCTCCACCACGGCGGGATCGTCGTGTGTGGACAGCTCGTCGAGCCGCAGCCGGATCGCGGTCATCCGGGAGCGGAGCTGGTGCGAGACGTCGCCGACGAGCGCGTGCTCGCGCTGCAGGCGGTGCGAGATCTCCACGGCGGCCGAATCCAGGACGTCGGAGACGCGATCGAGTTCGGGGATACCGTGGCGCCGGGCCACCGGGCGGAAGTCGCCCTCGGCGAGACGGGCCGCCCGGTTCGCCACGTCGCGCAGCGGGTCGGCGAGCCGTCGGGCGGTCGCCACCGCGACCAGCGCTCCGGCCGCGACGGACAGCAGCACCAGCAGGCTCACCGCGGCGAGCACCTGCTGCTGCAGGGAGCGCATGCTCTCCGAGGGGACCTCGATGAGCAGCGAGCCCGACGTTCCCATCGACAACGATTCGACGATCGACGCCTCGAGCACAGGGGTGCCGATGTCCAGCCGCGCCGCGACGTTCTCGGGTGTCGGGTAGACCACGACGGCCCGCCCGTCGGTGGGGACGAGCAGGCGCAGGGAGCTCGTGTCGAGGCCACCGACGACGAATCCGTCGGTGCCCTCCTGGGCGATGATCTCGTCGGCCATGCGTTCGAGCCGGTTCTGCAGGTCGCGGCGGGCGGTGTCCTCGACGAACAGGAATGCCGTGTAGGCGAGCGGGATGCCGAGCAACAGCGCGACGAGCAACACGGTCGCCAGGACGGCGTTGAGGATGCGGCTGCGCACGCCGGAGACGCTAGTCGGTGTTCAGCCGGAAACCGACACCGCGCACCGTGGCGATGCGACGTTCCCCGGCCGGCCCCTCGTCGCCGATCTTGCGGCGCAACCACGACATGTGCATGTCGAGTGTCTTGGAACCGCGCAGGTCGGCGTCTCCCCACACCTCCTCGAGGATGGCGTCGCGGGAGACGACCTGCCCCGCGTGCTCGAGCAGCACGCGCAGGAGCTCGTACTCCTTGTTGGCGAGCGTCACCTCGGAGCCGTCCACGAGAACACGGCGGGCGGCCCGTTCGAGCCGGATCCCGGCGACGTCCACGATGTCGTCGTTCTCCGGTCCGCCGCGCCGGCGCAACAGTGCGCGCACGCGCGCCATGAGCTCGGCGAGACGGAACGGTTTGCCGACGTAGTCGTCGGCGCCGGCGTCGAGACCGACGACGAAGTCGACCTCGTCGGTGCGGGCGGTGAGCATGAGCACGGCCAGATCGGAGCGGCTCGCCCGGATCTGGCGACACACCTCGAGTCCGTCCATCCCGGGCAGACCGAGGTCGAGGATGAGCAGTTCGAACCTGCCCGACAGTGCCTGTTCGAGCGCGGCCGGACCGTTGTCCTCGACGGTCACCTCGTACCCTTCGCGTCCCAGCGCGCGGGACAGCGGTGCAGCGATTGCGTCGTCGTCTTCGGCGAGTAGAACGGCAGTCACCACGCCAGCCTACGGATCGGGGTTCGCTTTGTCGGGATTACCGGTGGGTCGTGTCGGTGCCCCTGCAACTCGTGGTCACCAGGCCTTGCGGTGCTCGTGCTCGTCGCGCCGATAGCGGGTGGTGTGACGGTCGTCGGGACGCTGGTCCTGCGCATCGAAGGCCTGCCGGTAGAGCAGGGCGTGCACCTGCTGGACGTCGGGGATGTCGTCGAACTCGATGGGATCGTCGGCGGCGGAGACCACGACGAGCGTGCCGGTCCGGAGCATCCGGTCGACGAGGCCGTGCCGGAACTGGACGTTGCTGATCCGGCCCATCGGGATGTCGATGCCCGTGTGGGTGAGCACACCGGTGCGGACGAGGACGCGCCGGTCCGTGACGATGAAATGCGTGGTGAGCCACCCGACGAAGGGAGGGACGCACCGCCAGCCGACGAGGCCGATCCACGCCGCGACCACGGCGAGGCCGCACCAGGTCGCGGCGGCACCGTCGAGCCGCGCCTGGACGAGTCCCAGCAGGAAACCCGCAACCATCGTCGACACGAGGAAGGTCGCCGTCGGCAGCACGAGAGACTTCCAGTGCGAATGCCGATGCAGAAGCAACTCTTCCTCGGGTGCGAGGGCGTCCTCCGGGTATCCCATACCGCCCACGATGGCATATGTCGGTCTTGTACCGATGCGAGCGGTCGCAGGGGGGCTCAGACCGGTCGCAGATGTGTGATGTCGCCCGCAGCGACCGCCACGGCTTCGCCCCCACCGTCGGGCCGGATCACGATCCGTCCCTGGTCGTCGACGTCGGTCGCGACACCGTGCAGTTCGGTGTCGCCGGGCAGGATCGCGCGGACACGCTGCCCGACCGTGCTGCACCGTTCGCGGTAGGCCGCGGCGAGTTCGGTGGTGTCCCATCCCGCTCGGGCCCACGCCCGGATCCGGTCGCCGAAACCGGCGAGCAGCGCCTGCGCGAGCGGAGTGCGATCGAGTTCGGTGGCGTCCTCGAGCAGCAGCGAGGTGGCGGTGGGGACGGGCAGTTCGTCGCGTCCGAGGGTGGCGTTGATGCCGATCCCCGCGACCACCGTGGGCGCCGGCGAGGTGGCTGCGACCTCGACGAGGATGCCGGCGAGCTTGCGTCCGTCGACGAGGACGTCGTTGGGCCATTTCAGTTGTGCAGCAACGCCGGTGACGGATCGCACGGCGTCGACGGCGGCGATACCGCACAGCAGCGGGAGCCAGCCGATGTTCTGCAGCGGGCACTCGGGCAGCCGCAGCAGGACCGACACGATGACCTGCGCTCCGGGCACACCGTTCCAGGTGCGCGAGTGGCGGCCGCGGCCACCGTGCTGGAACTCGGCGAGCAGCACGCGGCGGTCGTCGCCGTCCGCGGCGACGGCGAGCAGATCCGCGTTCGTCGACGCCGTGTCCGCGACGACGTCGAGGCGTGTGTAGAAGCCCTCGCGCTCGGCGCCGACGAGGGCATCGCGCAGCGCCGCCTCGTCGAGCGGTGTGCGGAGGGCGAGAAGATCGGTCGTGGGCCGGTCGGATGCCATGTACACAGCCTAAAGTGGACCTTCGCTACCTACCCGCCGGTAGGTCCGGAGTGGTGGTCCGGCCTTCGGGACCTCGATGCAGCGGCCTTGTATGACGATCGCTAAGCTGACTGGCCATGACCACTGTCCAGGAGCCGTCCGCGCCCGAGGCGGCGAGTACGCCCGATATCCACACCACCGCCGGCAAGCTGGCCGACCTGCGCAACCGTCAAGCACAGGCCCGGGTCCCGGTCGGTGAGGCCGCAGTCGAGAAGGTTCACGCCAAGGGCAAGCTGACCGCTCGCGAGCGCATCCAGGCGCTCCTCGACGAAGGATCGTTCGTCGAGCTCGACGCCCTCGCTCGCCACCGCAGCACCAACTTCGGCCTGGCCGACAACCGTCCGCTCGGCGACGGCGTCGTCACCGGCTACGGCACGATCGACGGCCGCGACGTCTGCGTCTTCTCGCAGGACGCCACCGTCTTCGGCGGCAGCCTCGGCGAGGTCTACGGCGAGAAGATCGTCAAGGTCATGGACCTGGCCCTCAAGACCGGCCGTCCGCTGATCGGCATCAACGAGGGCGCCGGCGCGCGCATCCAGGAGGGGGTCGTCTCCCTCGGCCTCTACGGTGAGATCTTCCACCGCAACGTGCAGGCCTCCGGTGTCATCCCGCAGATCTCGCTGATCATGGGCCCCGCGGCCGGTGGTCACGTCTACTCCCCCGCGCTCACCGACTTCGTCGTGATGGTCGACCAGACCAGCCAGATGTTCGTCACCGGCCCCGACGTCATCAAGACCGTCACCGGCGAGGACGTCACGATGGAGGACCTCGGCGGCGCCCACACCCACATGGTCAAGTCGGGTGTCGCGCACTACGTCGCCGACGGCGAGCAGGACGCCCTGGACTACGTCAAGGACCTGCTGTCCTACCTGCCCAGCAACAACCAGGCCGCTGCGCCGCGTCTCGCGCCGAGCGACCCGATCGAGGGCGCGATCGAGGATTCCCTCACCGCGGAGGACATCGAGCTCGACACGCTCATCCCGGATTCGCCGAACCAGCCGTACGACATGCACGAGGTCATCCGTCGCCTGCTCGACGACGACGAGTTCCTCGAGGTCCAGGCCGAGCGCGCGAAGAACATCATCGTCGGCTTCGGTCGCGTCGACGGCCGCAGCGTCGGCATCGTCGCCAACCAGCCCACGCAGTTCGCCGGCTGCCTCGACATCGACGCATCCGAGAAGGCCGCGCGCTTCGTCCGCACCTGCGACGCGTTCAACGTGCCGATCATCACGCTCGTCGACGTTCCCGGCTTCCTGCCCGGCACGGAGCAGGAGTACAACGGCATCATCCGCCGCGGCGCCAAGCTGCTCTACGCCTACGGCGAGGCGACCGTCGGCAAGATCACGGTCATCACCCGTAAGGCCTACGGCGGCGCGTACGACGTCATGGGTTCCAAGCACATGGGTGCCGACGTCAACCTCGCATGGCCCACCGCGCAGATCGCCGTCATGGGTGCCTCCGGCGCCGTCGGCTTCGTCTACCGCAAGCGCCTGCTCGAGGCCGCCAAGAACGGCGAGGACGTCGACGCGCTGCGCCTCGAGCTGCAGAACGAGTACGAGGACACCCTGGTGAACCCGTACGTCGCGGCCGAGCGCGGTTACGTCGACGCGGTGATCCCGCCGTCGCACACGCGCGGTCAGATCGTTTCCGCGCTGCGCCTGCTCGAGCGGAAGATGGTTTCGCTCCCGCCGAAGAAGCATGGAAACATTCCGCTGTGACGCTCCGCGGCAGGACCGGGCGCATCCCGGTCCTGCCGCGACCGTACGGCGTAGCACGTCGCCGACGACGTGCGATGAACCCGAGAGAGGGATCGACATGACAGCGACCCGGTGGGCATCCGATGCCCGTGTGGACGCGTATCCGGGGGGTGCCCTGTGACAGCGACGGCAGAGGACAAGATCATCACCGAGTTCGAGGTCGAAGAGCAGTCGCCCGCGGTCGAGGCCACGGCCGCCGACGGTGCGGCCGAAGCGCCCCAGGAGAACACCGCGGTCGCCGAGACCGCGGCCGCCATCCGCATCGTCAAGGGCAACCCGTCCGACGAGGAGATCGCGGCTCTCGTCGCCGTGCTCGCCGCTGCCGCTGCGTCGGCGAGCGACGAGGTCGTCGACACCCGGCCGCCCGAGACCTGGGGTGATCCGACGCGGATGCACCGTCGGTGGGCGCCGTTCTCGCCGTATTCGTACCCGAACCGCGGCTGACATGCCCCGGCTCGTTCTGGCCTCGGCTTCACCCGCCCGCCTCGCGGTTCTCCACGCGGCGGGCGTGAAGCCGTTGGTGCAGGTGTCGGAGGTCGACGAGGACGCACTGATCGCGTCCCTCGGGCCCGGCACGCCACCGGCGCAGGTCGTCACCGAGCTCGCCCGAGCCAAGGCCACCGACATCCTGCCCGTCCTGCGCGAGCAGAGGCTGCGCGACGCCGTCGTCATCGGATGCGATTCGATGCTGCTGATCGACGGTGCTCTGCAGGGCAAGCCCGGCACCGTCGAGGCGGCCCGGAAGCGCTGGCGGACGATGGCCGGTCGCAGCGGTGAGCTGCTCACGGGCCACGCCGTGCTCCGCATCCGGGACGACGAGGTCGTCGCGGAGGCCGCCGACCACAGCGGCACCGTCGTACACTTCGGCACCCCCACCGACGAGGAACTCGAGGCATATCTCGACAGCGGTGAGCCGCTCGAGGTGGCCGGTGCCTTCACGCTCGACGGTCACGGGGGCTGGTTCGTCGAGCGCATCGAGGGCGATCCGTCGTCGGTGATCGGCATCGGGTTGCCGCTGGTGCGGCGCCTCCTCGCCGAGGTCGGCATCTCCGTCGCACGCTTGTGGGCCGAGAACGCCGCGATCCCCCTCGAGTCGCTCGAGAACTGAGCCGGACCGGCGAATCCGGTCGCGCGGGCTCTATCGAGCCGTGCCGCCGTACAGGGTCTTCTGCAACGAGCCCACCATCGCCGCGGCCTTGCTCTTCGCGCGCTCCGCGTCCACGCCGTGGAACATCTCGTCCACGGTCCCGCACCACGACTGCAGCCACCGCTCGAATCGGGCGGGGGTCAGTCCGTGGTGTCCGTGCAGCGCCCGGTGCACCGGCACGAATGCTCCGCGATAGCGGGTCGTGCGGAAGAGGATCTGCTCCCAGAAGTCGCCGACGACCACCAGATGGTCGTCGAGTCCGACCACAGCGAGCACGTCGAAGGCCGGCGCGAGCACGGGATCGTCGAGGGCCCGTTCGTAGAACCGCCGGACCAGCAGGTCGATGTGCTCCCGCGATGCGAGCTCGACCGGGACCGCCCGGTCGCCGTTGGTGTCACTGCGGGTCACGTCCCGTCACGGTACCGCCTAGAATCGACGGCGCACCTGCCACCACAGCCTCAGGAGCCCATGTGCCCGTCGCACCCGATAGCAACCCTTCGTTCGCCGTCTACGCGGATCCCAACCGTCTCGTGTCGACGGAATGGTTGTCCGCTCATCTCGGCCATCCCGAAGTGAAGGTCGTAGAGTCCGACGAGGACGTCCTGCTCTACGACGTGGGGCACATCCCCGGTGCGGTGAAGATCGACTGGCATCTCGATCTCAACGACCCCGTCACCCGCGACTACATCGACGGCGAGCAGTTCGCCGCGCTGATGGACCGCAAGGGCATCCGCCGCACCGACACCGTGATCATCTACGGCGACAAGTCCAACTGGTGGGCCGCCTACGCGCTGTGGGTCTTCACCCTCTTCGGTCACGAGGACGTCCGTCTGCTCGACGGTGGCCGCGACGCGTGGATCTCCGAGAACCGCGACACCACCCTCGACATCCCCGTCGCCACGACGAGCGGCTACCCGGTCGTCGAGCGCAACGACGCGCTGATCCGCGCGTTCAAGGACGACGTCCTCGCGCACCTGGGCAAGGGCCCGCTGGTCGACGTGCGGTCGCCGCAGGAGTACACCGGCGAGCGCACCCACATGCCCGACTACCCGGAGGAGGGCGCCCTGCGCGGCGGCCACATCCCCACCGCGGTGTCGATCCCGTGGGCGAAGGCGGCGGCGCCGGACGGCCGGTTCCGTTCGCGGCCCGAACTCGAGGAGATCTACGGCGACATCGACAAGGATGCCGACGTGATCGCCTACTGCCGGATCGGCGAGCGTTCGAGCCACACCTGGTTCGTGCTCACCTACCTGCTCGGATACTCGAACGTGCGCAACTACGACGGTTCGTGGACCGAGTGGGGCAACGCGGTCCGCGTGCCCATCGTCAAGGGCGAGGAGCCCGGAGAAGCGCCGGCAGCATGAGCATCCCCGCCCCGCTCGCCGAGATCGTCGACGACTTCGCCGCCGTCGAGGGTCAGGACAAGCTGCAGTTGCTACTGGAGTTCAGCCGCGAGCTCCCGCCCCTTCCCGCGGAGCTGGAGGAGGCGGCGATGGAGCCGGTGCCCGAGTGCCAGTCGCCGCTGTTCCTGTCCGTCGACGCATCAGACCGTTCGCGGGTGAAGCTCCACTTCAGCGCCCCCGCGGAAGCGCCGACCACGCGCGGCTTCGCGTCGATCCTGCATCAGGGACTCGATGGTCTGAGCGCGCAGGAGATCCTCGACGTACCCGACGATTTCTACGCGTCGCTCGGGCTCGCCGAGGCGGTCAGCCCGCTGCGGCTGCGAGGAATGAGCGCGATGCTCACGCGTATCAAGCGGCACCTCCGAGCCTGACGCGGTCATGGAGTTCACCGAGCTCGCCGACTACCGGATCCCCCCGGGTGTTCTCACCGAATGGCTGCCGTGCGCGGCCGAGGACGACTGGCGCGAGGACCCCCGCCCCGCCTCGTACATCCACGAGGCGCATCTGAGGCGTACCTCGGGGGTCCGGTACGGCGGGGGCCGCGACTCGTGGCTCGGCACGGCCTTCGAGGTCGCCGGTCCGCTCGACACCGAGCGGTTCCGGCGGGCCCTGCAGCGGTGGATCGACCGGCACGAACCGTTGCGCAGCCACGCGCACCTCGCCGAGGAGCAGAGCGGCGGTCTGGTGCGGCGCACCGCTCCCCCGGGCCGGGTGTCGGTGCGGCCCATCCGGCACGATCCCGCCGATCCCGGCACCATCCACGACCACCTCCTCGGCCTGTTCGACGACTACACGACGCCGCACCTGTGGCCGTCCTACGTCTTCGCGACGCTCGAGCGGACACCGGACGGGAATGCCGACGACGCGGGGAGCGCGAAGGACACCGACGAGCGGTTCACGGTCTTCTTCGGCGCCGACCACTCCATCATCGACGGGTACTCGGTGGTGCTCGTGGCGCACGAGATCTCGGCGCTCTACGAGGAGGAGCGCACCGGTCGCGCCGCCGACCTGTTCCCGGTGGGCAGTTACATCGATTTCGGCGCCGCCGAACGCGACGACTCCGCGCAGCTCGACGACCACGACGAGGCCGTGCAGATCTGGCGGCGGACCCTCACCGAATGCGGCGGCGAACCGCCCGCCTTCCCCCTTCCGATCGGTCCGCGACCCGCGCACGCCACACCCCAGCAGCGACTCTCGGAACGCTGGTTCGACGACGACGAGGCGAGTGCCTTCGCGGCGTGCTGCCGGCGCGCCGGGACGGGTTTCTTCGCCGGTGTGCTGGCGTGTTTCGGCCGGGCGACGGCCGAGTTCACCGGCGCGGAGCGGTTCCGGACGGTCGCGCCCGCACACACCCGCGCCGGGCCGATCTGGGCGGGTTCGCTCGGTTGGTTCGTCGGCCTGCGCCCGATCGATCTGAAGCTCACGGACACAACGGATTTCGACACTCTGGCGATGCGGGCCGGCGACGAACTGCACCGCACCCGCGCGAGCGCCCGGGTGCCGTTCGTGCGGGTGGGTGAACTCCTCGGCGTGCCCATTCGTCCCCGTTTCGTCGTCTCGTACATGGACGTGCGGTTCGTGCCGATGGCGGCCCAGTGGCCCGAATGGAACGCCCAGGCGCTGCGCAGCCGCAGCTTCACGCACGACGTCTACGTGTGGATCAATCGCACGCCCGAGGGTGTGAACATGTCGGCGCGATTCCCCGACAACACCATCGCGGGCGAGAACGTTCCGAGCCTTCTCACGCGCACTCGCGAACTGATGCACGAGGTCGCGGTGGGTGGGCCGTGGATCGCGCAGCCGGAAACGGCAGCAGTCCCACCTACCGGTGAGTAGCATTGTGCGCTCGAACGGCCGCCGTAATGTATATGGGCATCCGGTTACATCGTCGATCCGATCGCCGCTTAGACTGCCCGTCGACGGAAATAACCTAACGATCGATCAACAGGAGGCTCCGTGCCCAGTCATGCCAGCGCGCAGATCACGAAGGTGCTCGTCGCGAACCGCGGCGAGATCGCTGTGCGGGTCATCCGAGCCGCCAAGGACGCGGGCTACGGCAGTGTCGCCGTCTACGCCGAACCGGACGCAGACGCACAGTTCGTGAAGCTCGCCGACGAGGCGTTCGCGCTGGGCGGCAACACCTCGGCCGAGTCCTACCTGGTGTTCGACAAGATCCTCGACGCCGCCGCCAAGTCCGGCGCCGACGCCATCCACCCCGGCTACGGCTTCCTCTCCGAGAACGCCGACTTCGCCCAGGCCGTGATCGACGCCGGCCTCATCTGGATCGGCCCCTCGCCGCAGTCCATCCGCGACCTCGGCGACAAGGTCACCGCCCGCCACATCGCCGAGCGCGCCAAGGCTCCGATGGCGGCCGGCACCAAGGACCCGGTCAAGAACGCCGACGAGGTCGTCGAGTTCGCGAAGAAGTACGGCGTGCCGGTCGCGATCAAGGCAGCCTTCGGCGGCGGTGGACGCGGCATGAAGGTCGCGCAGACCATCGAGGAGATCCCCGAACTGTTCGAGTCGGCCACTCGTGAGGCCGTCGCCGCCTTCGGTCGCGGCGAGTGCTTCGTCGAGCAGTACCTCGACAAGGCCCGCCACGTCGAGGCCCAGGTCATCGCCGACCAGCACGGCAACGTCATCGTCGCCGGCACCCGCGACTGCTCGCTGCAGCGCCGCTTCCAGAAGCTCGTCGAGGAGGCCCCCGCGCCGTTCCTGACCGACGAGCAGCGCAAGCGCATCCACGACTCCGCCAAGGCCATCTGCCGCGAGGCCGGTTACTACGGCGCCGGCACGGTCGAGTACCTCGTGCAGGGCGACACCGTCTCCTTCCTCGAGGTCAACACCCGCCTGCAGGTCGAGCACCCGGTCACCGAGGAGACCGCCGGCATCGACCTCGTGCGTCAGCAGTTCCGCATCGCCAACGGCGAGAAGCTCGAGCTCACCGAGGACCCGACCCCGCGCGGCCACTCCTTCGAGTTCCGCATCAACGGTGAGGACGCCGGTCGCGGCTTCCTCCCCGCCCCCGGCCCGATCACCGTCTACAAGGAGCCCACGGGCCCCGGCGTGCGCGTCGACTCGGGTGTCGTCCAGGGCGACGTCATCGGCGGTCAGTTCGACTCGATGCTCGCCAAGCTGATCGTCACCGGTGAGACCCGCGAGCAGGCGCTGCAGCGCGCTGCCCGTGCGCTGGCCGAGTTCGAGGTCGAGGGCCTGGCCACGGTGATCCCGTTCCACCGCCACATCGTCCGGAACCCGGCGTTCGTGGGCGACGGCGAGAAGTTCGACGTCTACACCAAGTGGATCGAGAACGAGTGGGAGAACACCATCGAGCCGTACACCGGTGGTGCCCCGATCGAGGACGAGGACGAGGCCCTGCCGCGTCAGAACGTCGTCGTCGAGGTCGGCGGACGCCGCGTCGAGGTGTCGCTGCCCGGCCAGTTCTCGCTCGGCGGTAACGGCGGCGGTGCCGGCGCGATCCGCAAGAAGCCGAAGCCCCGCAAGCGCGGTGGCGGCGGCGCCGGCAAGGCGTCGGGCGACGCGGTGACCGCACCCATGCAGGGCACGGTCGTCAAGGTCGCGGTCACCGAGGGCCAGGAGGTCGCCGAGGGCGAACTCATCGCCGTGCTCGAGGCCATGAAGATGGAGAACCCGGTCAACGCTCACAAGGCGGGCGTCGTCACCGGCCTGGCGGTCGAGCCGGGTGCCGCGGTCACCCAGGGCACCGTGCTCACCGAGATCAAGTAGGACGCCGCTCGAGCAACGCTCGGGCAACACGGCAGCTCCCGACGAGTCCCCCGCATCGCTCACGATGCGGGGGACTCGTCGTATCGGCCGTGTCGCGGCCCGGCTCCTGCGCGCGAAAAACCACTAGCCTGGAGTCATGGCCGACCGCCCCGACATCCGCATAGGCACCGCCGAGCGTGAAGAAGCCGTCGCGCTGCTCGGCGAGCACTTCGCCGCGGGCCGTCTCAGCCTGGCGGAGTTCGACGAGCGGGTCGCGCTCGCCACGCAGGCCACGGTGCGCGGCGACCTGATCCCCCTCTTCGCCGACCTGCCCTCCGCGCCGGCGGCGATGGCTACGACCGGGCCGCGTGATCTGGTGGAACAGCTGCTCACGCTGGTTCCGTTCATCCTGGTCGCGTTGCTCGTGATCGTCGTCTTCCGGCATCCGATCGCGCTGCTCATCGCCTTCGGCGTGCTGTTCGTCGTCGGTCGCCGGGCCTACCGGCTCCTCGGCGAGGGCCGCGGCCCGTCCTGACCTCGCGGTGCCCGGCCGCGCCTTCCTACTCCGGCGGAGATCCTGTAGCGGGTATCACAGCCTTTCGAGGAGCGCCCGTGGCTGTCGCCGGCCCGACGGCACAGGTTAGTGTGACCGGCATGTCAGAACACCCCGACATCCGGATCGGCAACGCAGAACGCAGTGAGGCGCTCGACCTGCTCGGCGAACACTTCGCACTCGGCCGGCTGACACTGTCGGAGTTCGACGAACGCAGCGCGAAGGCGTCGGCCGCCACGACGCGGGGCGATCTCCAGGTGCTGTTCACCGACCTGCCCGCCAACGTCACGGAGCTGCCCACCACGACCCGCGACGACCTGCCGGTGATCACCCCGAAAAACGATTCCGAGCGCTGGCGCGAGATCGTGATGGGACTGACCCCACTCGTCGCGCTCGTGTTGTTCTTCACGTTCGACACGTGGTTGTTCTTCCTGTTGATCCCCGCGATGGGCATCGTCCTGTTCGCCGGTCGCGACCGGGACGGGCACAGCACCGACAGCGACGCCGACGCCCGGCGGGGCGAGAAGAAGAACGCCTGAACCGTGCCGTCCACGCTCCTCCGGCACCGCACTCTGCCACTGATCGTCGCGGTCGTCGTCATCACCGCGATGCTGCTCTCCCCCGGCGGCACCGTGCCGAGCGGTCCGCCGCACGCCGACAAGGTCACGCACGCACTGATGTTCGTGGCCCTCGCGCTCTGCTCCCGCTACGCACGGATCTCCCCCGTCGTCACGGTGGTGTGGCTGGGTCTCTACGGCGTGCTGACGGAGATCCTCCAGGCCACCGTCGCGGTCCGGCGTTCCGGATCGTTCTGGGACTGGTGCGCCGATCTCGTCGGCGTTGCGATCGGCCTCGCCGTCGCGGCCGTCGTCGGCTCACGTTCTCGCACGCGGTCGAAACCGTAAGCATCAACCCGTGATTCGTCACAAACCCTGACGCTGGTAGCCTCCTCCGCGCCGACAGTCCGACGGGGGATCGGACGGGCTGCTCACGGGGGAACGAATGTCGCAGGAACAGGTCGCGGACGCACTACCGACGGTGCTCCCGCCGTATCTCTACCTACCGTGCGCGGAAGCGGTCTCGGATCCGGCCGATGCCACCGTCGACTATCGATATCTCAGCGACGGCCGCATCGCGCTGCTCGCCTACACGGCACTCGACCGTCTCCACTCCTGTTGCGGCGCCGGGCAACCGTGGCTGGTGCTGCCCACGCACGTGCTCCCGCGACTGCGTGAGGCACAGCCGTGGGATTCGCTGCTGCTCGACGTCCCGATACCCGAAGCGGAACGTCGACACCCGGCCTCCGGAGACGCGAGATGAGCCTGTACGTCGATCCCGACGAACTCGATCGGGCCGCAGGCATCTACACGGGTGCGGCCACGGACACCGCAGATCTCGTCGACACCTGCCCCACAAGCGTGGACGCGGGTCTCGCGACCGGCCCGCTCACCGGCATGCTTGCGCAGATCGTCACCGACCTCGCCGGCATGGTCGAGCTCCTCGGCGGAACGGGTGGCCTGCTGACGACCACAGCGCAGACGTACCGGGACGCCGACGACGAGGCCGCCGCCGCGCTCGTCCGGACCTGGTCGGAGTGACCGTGCCGATCGACACCTTCATCGCCGGCAACCCCACCGACATCCGACGGGTCGAGGACTGGATTCGCACGACGCTGGGCACCACGATCGGGAACGTCGCCGACGCCGCGGCCCGGGCGCGTCGCATCGCCGACGACGCCTGGGACGGCGACGCTTCCGAGACCTACCTCGACAGGTCGAGCGAACACGTCCACGCCATCGACGATTTCCACGAGCGGACATCGAGGACCGCCGATGTCTTCGCGGGCCTGGCGGGCGAACTGTCGCGCGCCCTGTCCGACATGGCCGACATCCGCGCTCGCGCCGCGGCCGCGGGACTGCCGGTGGTGTGCAACACGATCAGCGATCCTCCCCCGGGTGACGACGAAGCCGCTTTCCGAAGGACCTCGGCGTATCAAGAAGCGAGCGCAGCCGCCGAGGCGGTGCACGCTCGATGGTCGGTCGCAATCGCAACTGCCGTGAACACCTGGATCGGACACGTGTGGTCCGCGACTTTTCTGACAACCACCGGGTTCGACTCCGCCGACCTGTACCGGAGTGGTCGGGTGAAGGCATTGCTCGAGCTTCGGGAGAGTCTTCGTAACGCAGCACTCCTGTCGATGGAACGATTTCTCGCACTGCCGGACGGCACACCCTACGGTGAACTGCGACGTCTGTTCGATATCGCTCAGCATCCGCTTCAAGACCTCGCCGACACAGGCAGACACCTCGACGACGCGGTACCGCTGTCCCGAACTGTCGCCAGAGTCGCAGGGGCCGCAAACGCTCTCGGTTTCGTCGCCGGCGTCGGGCTGGACTTTTTCGCCGGCGGCGAGTCGCTCGAACAGGCTGTGGCCTCCAACAGCGCGGGTCTGATGGCATCGATGACGACCGGCGCCGCGGTAGGAGCCGCAGTCGGATCGGTCGTTCCCATTGCCGGCACCGCTGTCGGCACTGTGATCGGTGTGCTGGCGGGAACCGCCGGCGGAATCTTCACATCCGGCATGGTCGACCACATCTACGAGTCGGGCACGAGCTCCGCCTTGGGAACGGTCATGGCCGGGGTGAACGAACTCGGAGGTGCAGCAGACGCTACGGCGGATCTCCTCGACGCGACCGTCGGTGGAGTGACGCGACTGGGACGAGGAGTTCTCGATGCAGTTTTCTGACGGTTCCGACCTCCGCACCTACGGAAATCCGCGGGCACTGTACGTCATCGTGTTCACAGCCGTCGTCGGCCTGTTGTTCCCCGCACTTCTCGTCGGCGTCTTCGTCGAACAGGCAACAGCAGGAATGCCACTCGAAGCACCCACCGGCACGACCTTCCTGTTGGCTCTGGGGGCAACGGTTCTGGTGTATCCGGTGATCGGTTTCCTCATGTACAGCCCACGCACCCGAGCGGAGCACATCGTCGCGGAAACCGAAACCGACTTCCCGGCCTTGGTTCTGCGACAGTCACCTTCGGTCTTCTGGGCCGCTCCCGCTCAGATCGGGATGCTGACGCTGATGTTGCTCGCCGCCGTCTGGACGACCCCGAACGCCGGAGACCGGACGAGCGAGAACGTGATCATGACGATCGTCATCTGCTCGTGGCAGGTCGGTTTCTACTTCTTCGTCGCCCGGCGGACGCTGCGCCCCGGCCGGATCGCACTCTCCGTGGACGGAATCTGCTTCAGCGATCACGCCACCGACACCTGGATACCCTGGAACGCCACGGCATCCGGCGTTCAACCCGATCCCCTGTACGTCGTGCTGGTCGCCCTGCCGCAGTGGGGCGCCGTGACGAGCGCACGAGTTCCGTTGCCGTGGCGGATCATCGACGACCGCAAGGACAGCGACCTACGTCCCTCATCCCGACGCCGCCCCGGTCATACTGCCCGCATCGACCGGCGCCGGTTCGAGATCGCACCCGAACTCCTCGACGCCGTGCTCGACCACTATCTCCGCGACCCCGACGCCCGCGCCGAACTCACCGATCCCGACGCTGTCGCACGCCGAGTCGACGAGCTGCGCTCCTACGCACCCGGACCGCGGTGGCGACGCTACGGTCCGGTCCCCGTGCCGACCCTGAGCACGCCGGCGCCGAGGTGACGGTCAGGCGGTCACGTTCGAATCGACGAGCCGGGTCCGCAGGGCCTGCAGGGTGTCGTCGTCGAGACCGAGTCCGGCGGCGAAGTACTGCTCGATGGTTCCGTAGCGCGACAACGCCTCGTCGATCGCCACCTCGAGGTACTCGCGGCGCACACCGAGCAGGGGCGTGATCAGGTCCGGATCGCCGCCGAGCGATGCGAACCGGGCGAAGAAGTCGTCGAAATGCGGGAGCAGTTCGTCGTTGGTGCGGAGATAGTCGGTGAACACGGCCTCCTGGTCGGCGCCGGCGAACAGGAGCAGCGACGCCGCCGCCCACCCGGTGCGGTCCTTGCCGGCACTGCAGTGCACGAGCCCCGGAACGTCGCCGTGCGCGACGGTGTCGGCCAGGGTCCGGTACGACGCCACTGCGCTCGGAAGAGTGACGAAATCGCGGTAGCTCTGACGTAGGTAGTCGGCGGCGCGACCGTCGCCGAGTATCTGCGACACCAACTCCGGATTCGACACGAGTTGCGGCAGCGCCGCCGCGATCGATCCGCCTTCACGATCGGCGAGGACGTCGAGGCCGAGGTGCCGGGCGCCGTCGGGGACGCGATCGGGACGGGCCTGCTGCTCCTCGAGCGTGCGCAGGTCGAAGACCGTCGCGATACTCAGGGCATCGAGGGTCTCGATGTCGGTGTCGGTCAGGCGGCTGAGGTCGGTGGAGCGGAAGACCACCCCGGTGCGGACCACGCCGCCGAACGAACTACGGCAACCGCCGATGTCCCTCAGGTTGGCGAGCGACGGAATCGCGAAGGATTCGCCGCCGGTCACGGTCTCGTCCAGTGCATCGGCCATATCCGACAAGCTACCGCCGTGCGGCCCCGAACAGGGGGACCCGCCCCGTCATTCGTACTGCGAGGTCACCCTGTCGAGCGCGTCGAGGGCCTCGTCGAGCTCGTGGGTGGTGACGATCAGCGGCGGCCGGAAGCGGATGCCGCGCGTGCCCGTCCCGATCACGAGGACGTGCTCGTCGCGGTACAGCCGTCGCAGCACCTCGTCGCGGATCTCCGGAGTCGGGAGATCGACCGCGCACATCAGTCCGCGTCCCCGCGGTTCGGTGACGACCGGTCGTCGCGCGGCGATCTGCTGCAACCCCGACAGCAGGTGCGCTCCGCTCAACCGGGCGCGGTCGATCAGCCTGTCGTGTTCGACGACCTCGAGGATGCGGCGGGCCCGCACCATGTCGGTGAGATTGCCGCCCCACGTCGAGTTGATCCGCGAGCTCACGGCGAACACGTTGTCGGGTACCTCGTCGATGCGTTCACCGGCCATGATCCCGCACACCTGCGTCTTCTTGCCGAAGGCGACGATGTCGGGGGTGACGCCGAGCTGCTGGTAGGCCCACGCGGTGCCGGTCGTGCCGGCACCCGTCTGCACCTCGTCGAAGATCATCAGGGCGTCGTTCTCCCGGCACAACTGTGCGATCGCCCGGAAGAACTCGGGACGGAAGTGATGGTCGCCGCCTTCCCCCTGGATCGGTTCGGCGATGAAGCACGCGATGTCGTGGGGACGTTCGGCGAAGGCGCGGCGTGCCTGTTCGAGGGCCTTCTCCTCGGCCGCGGCGACATCGCGTCCCTCGGCGAGATAGGGCGCGTCGATCCGCGGCCAGTCGAACTTGGGGAACCGGTCGGTCTTGACCGGATCGGTGTTGGTCAGAGACAGGGTGTACCCGGTGCGGCCGTGGAAGGCCTCGGTCAGGTGCAGCACCGATCCGCCCAGGTGGGCGGGCAGACCACGGGACTCGTTGAGGCGGCTCTTCCAGTCGAACGCGACCTTGAGCGCGTTCTCCACTGCGAGCCCACCACCGTCGACGAAGAACAGGTGCGGCAGCGCCGGATCGCCGAGGACGCGCACGAAGGTCTCGACGAAGCGTGCCATGGGCACGGTGTAGATGTCGGAGTTGCTGGGCTTGTTCGCCGCGACGGCGGCGAGTTCGTGCGCTGCCTCCGGATCGGTCAGCGCCGGATGGTTCATCCCGAGCGTGGACGACGCGAAGAACCCGAACATGTCGAGCCTCGTGGTTCCGTCCCGGGCGTCGACGAGGCGTACTCCGCGGGAACGGTCGAGATCGAGGACGAGGTCGAAACCGTCGGCGAGCATGTGCCGGCCGAGGATGCTGTGTACCCGGTCGGGGGCGAGGTTCTCGGCACCGTCCGGGTTTCGGAATGCAGTGCTCATGACCCCACCGTACGCGATAATCAACGGGGCAAACCCGGTATCACAGCAACACTTACGGCGTAGATGCCTATCGTTCGTAAAATGTTTGCAGGACGACGGTGCTGCGGGTCGCGACGTTGGCGGTCGCACGGATCTCCTGCAGCAGCCGTTCGAGAGCGCGAGGAGACTCGACACGTACGAGGAGGATGTAGCTTTCGTCGCCCGCCACCGAGTGACACGATTCGATCGCGGAGATGTGCCGGAGACGGGCCGGTGCGTCGTCGGGTTGCGACGGGTCGAGAGGGGTGATCGCCACGAACGCCGACAACATCAGCCCGAGCGCTTCGGGATCGACGCGCGCACTGTATCCGCGGATCACGTTGCGCGCCTCGAGTCGGCGCACCCGCGACTGCACAGCCGAGACGGACAGTCCTGCCTTCTCGGCGAGCGCCGCGAGCGTCGCGCGACCGTCGGCGACCAGTTCGCGCAGCAGCATCCGATCGATGTCGTCCAGCGACTCCTTCGACGAGTCGTTTCTCGAGGATTCGGGCACCAGCGCAGGGTATCCGAGCAGTAAAGGAGCTCACCGATGAATGCGACCACCGATCTCGCCGATCGCGCGGCGACCGCTCTGAGGCAGTGCGGCGTCGACGCCCTGCCCGACGACGCGGCGCTCGCGGTGACCAGCCCGATCGACGGCAGCGTGATCGGGCACCTCCCGGTCCACTCGGCCGCCGAGGTCGACGCGACGATCACAGCGGCGGCACAGGCCTTCGAACAGTGGCGGGACATCCCCGCTCCGGTGCGCGGCCGCGTGGTGCGAAGGCTCGGCGAACTTCTCGTCGAACACAAGTCGGATCTCGCCGAACTCGTCACTCTCGAGGCGGGAAAGATCCCGTCGGAGGCCGCAGGCGAGGTGCAGGAGATGATCGACGTCTGCGAGTTCGCCGTCGGTCTGTCGCGACAGCTCTACGGGCGGACGATGCCGTCCGAGCGACCCGGGCACCGCCTCATGGAGATCTGGCATCCGCTCGGCGTGGTGGGCGTGATCTCCGCGTTCAACTTCCCCGTGGCGGTGTGGTCGTGGAACACCGCGATCGCGCTGGTGTGCGGCGACCCGGTGGTGTGGAAGCCGTCGGAGACCACCCCACTCACCGCGCTCGCGTGCGACGCCCTGCTGCGCCGAGCTGCCGCCGAGGTCGGCGCACCCGAAGGACTCCATCACCTTCTGCTCGGCGACCACACGGTGGGTGAAGCGCTCGTCGACGACCCTCGTATCGCGCTGGTCAGTGCGACCGGCTCCACCCGGATGGGGCGGATCGTCGGGCCGCGGGTCGCGGCGCGATTCGGCCGGAGCCTGCTCGAGCTCGGCGGCAACAATGCGGCGATCGTCGCTCCGTCCGCCGATCAGGATCTCGCCGTCCGAGGCGTCGTGTTCGCCGCCGCCGGAACGGCGGGCCAGCGCTGCACGACCCTGCGCCGGCTCATCGTGCACCGGTCGATCGCCGACGAGTTCGTCGAGCGCATCGCGAAGGCGTACTCGGGTCTGCGGGTGGGGAATCCGCTCGACGAGGGCGTCCTGGTGGGTCCGCTCATCTCCGAACGGTCCTACGAGGCGATGACCGCGGCGCTCGACCGTGCACAGACCGACGGGGGCACGCTCGTCGTCGGCGGCGAACGGGTGGAGGTCGCCGGTGGCGGCGTGTACGTCTCGCCCGCGCTGGTCCGGATGCCCGCGCAGACCGAGGTGGTGCGCGAGGAGACCTTCGCCCCGATCCTGTACGTCCTCGTCTACGACGACCTCGACGAGGCGATCGCGTTGCACAACGATGTACCGCAAGGACTCTCGTCGTCGATCTTCACACTCGACCAGCGTGAGGCCGAACTGTTCCTCGCCCGATCCGACTGCGGCATCGCCAATGTCAACATCGGCACCTCGGGTGCCGAGATCGGTGGTGCCTTCGGCGGGGAGAAGCACACCGGCGGTGGGCGCGAATCCGGATCGGATGCGTGGAAGGCGTACATGCGCCGGGCGACGAACACCGTCAACTATTCGACGGATCTGCCACTCGCCCAAGGAGTCGAATTCGGCTGATCCCGAACGACGTTCGCGCGCCGGAACGAGGCTCGCCGCCCCCACAGCAGGGGCGAAGCTCGTTTCGGCGCGCGAACTCGGGGGTCCGGTCGGCTAATGGTTGCGCAGTGCGTCGATCAGTTCGTCCTTCTTCATGTCGGAGTAACCGGTCATGCCCAGTTCCTTCGCACGCTTCTTCAGGTCGTCGACCGTCCAGTCGTCGTAGGAGCCGGACTTGCCGCCTTTCTTCCCGACCTGTGACTTGCCCTCGTTCGCAGCCGCGTTGGAGATCCGGGCCGCCTTCTCCTTCGAGGCGCCGTCCTCGCGGAGCTCCTCGTACATCTTCTCGTTCTTGATCGACGGATTCGGCATCGTCTTCTCCTTCCGTGGTCCTTCCGCACGGGTACCCGACGACACTGCGCCCAATCAGAGGATATGTGGTCTGCACCACATCCTGTGGTAGACCTTGGGCATGTATCCAGGGAACTTCGTCGCCACCACGCCCGACAAACCCGCGATCATCCGCCCCGCCACCGGGGAGTCGCTGACCTATCGCGAACTCGACGAACGCTCGATCCGGCTGGCGAAGTACCTGAGGTCCCTCGGCCTCGAGCGCGGCGATCACATCGCCCTGATCTCGAACAACGACCTGCGGGTCATGGAGGTCTACTGGGCAGCGCTGCGCTCGGGTCTCTACATCACCGTCGTCAACTGGCACCTGGCCCCGGCCGAGGCCGCCTACATCGTCGACGACTGCGGCGCGAAGGCCATCGTCGTGTCGGCGCAGGCCGTCGATGCGGTCGACCTGTCCCCCGGCGCGTATCCCGGCGTCACCCACCGGTTGGCGTTCGGTGGGTCGCCGGCCGGTTTCGAAGAGTACGACGCCGCGCTCGCCGGTTTCGACGCGACACCACTCGACGACCAGCCCCGGGGCCAGGACATGCTGTACTCGTCGGGCACCACGGGCCGGCCCAAGGGCATCAAGCCGAAGCTTCCGGACGGGCAGGTCCAGGACATCCCCGACCCGTACACCGCGGTCTTCGCCCCGATGTACGGGTTCGACGACAGCACCGTCTACCTGTGCCCCGCGCCGCTGTACCACGCTGCGCCGCTGCGTTTCTGCGGCACGATCCAGTCGGTCGGCGGCACCGTGGTCCTCATGGACCGTTTCGATCCCGAGGAGGCACTCGCGCTCATCGACCGGTACTCGGTCACGGCGAGCCAGTGGGTGCCGACGATGTTCGTCCGGATGCTCAAGCTCCCCGAGGAGACCCGCGCGAAGTACGACGTGTCGAGCATGAAGGTCGCGATCCACGCCGCGGCACCGTGCCCGCCCGAGATCAAGCGCGCGATGATCGAATGGTGGGGACCGGTGATCAACGAGTACTACGCCTCCACCGAGGGCGCCGGTGCGACGTTCATCGACTCCGCACAGGCGCTCGCGCATCCAGGCTCGGTGGGCCGCGACGGAGGCCTGGGCACCGTCCACATCTGCGACGACCAGGGGCAGGAGCTGCCCACCGGATCGATCGGCACGGTGTGGTGGGAACGCGACGAGCGTCCGTTCGAGTACCACAACGACCCGGTGAAGACGGAACAGGCGACGCACCCCGAACATCCGACGTGGACGACCAGCGGGGACATCGGTTATCTGGACGAGGAGCGCTATCTCTACCTCACCGACCGGGCCGCGTTCACGATCATCTCGGGTGGCGTGAACATCTACCCACAGGAATCCGAGAACGTCCTCACTCTGCATCCGAAGGTGTTCGACGTCGCGGTGATCGGCGTGCCGAACGAGGAGATGGGTGAGGCGGTCAAGGCCGTCGTGCAGCTCGTCGACGGGGTCGAACCGAGTCCCGAACTCGAGCAGGAACTGCTCGCCTACGTCCGCGACCGCGTGTCGCACTTCAAGGCGCCGCGCAGCATCGACTTCTCCGACGACCTCCCGCGCACCCCCACGGGCAAACTCGTCAAGCACAAGCTCCGTGCGCGCTACGTGGAGCCGGTGCGCGGATGAGCCGCCCGACCACCGACCCGACCCTGGTGCTCGACGAACTTGCCGGGCGGTTGCCCGCCGGCGCGCTGGTCACCGATCCCGACATCCTCGCCGGTTACCGGCAGGACCGCGCGCAGGATCCGGACGCCGCGGTTCCGCTCGCTCTCGTGCGCGCGACGTCCACCGCGGACGTGCAGGCGACACTGCGGTGGGCGAACGCCCACCGGGTGCCGGTGGTGCCCCGCGGTGCCGGCACGAGTCTGTCGGGCGGGTCCGGCGGGCTCGCCGACGGGATCGTGCTCAGCACCGAGAAGATGCGGGCGATCACCGTCGACACCGCGACCCGCACCGCCGTCGTCCAGCCCGGTCTGCTCAACGTCGAGGTGAAGCAGGCCGCGGCCGAACACGGGCTCTGGTATCCGCCGGATCCGTCGTCGTTCGAGATCTGCACGATCGGCGGCAATGCGGCCACCAACGCCGGTGGGTTGTGTTGCGTGAAGTACGGGGTGACGACCGACTACGTGCTCGGACTCGAGGTGGTCCTCGCCGACGGCACCGCGGTGCGGCTCGGCGGCCCTCGGGTCAAGGACGTCGCGGGTTTGTCGCTGACGAAGCTGTTCGTCGGCAGCGAGGGCACCCTCGGGGTCATCACCGAGGTGACCCTGCGGCTCGTCCCACCGCCGCCACCGGCCTCCACGATGGTCGCGACCTTCGCCACCGTGCAGGCCGCCGCCGACGCCGTCGTCGCGATCACCGCGGTCCTGCGCCCGGCGATGCTCGAGTTCATGGACCGGGCGTCGATCGGCGCGGTCGAGGACATGCTGCGCATGGGACTCGACCGCACCACCGAGGCGATGCTCATCGCCCGCTCCGACGCACCCGGCAGCGCGGCCGCGGAGGAGATCGAGATCATGGTGCGGGCGTGCCGCGAAGCCGGTGCCGACGACGTGTTCGCGACCGACGATCCCGAGGAAAGCGAGGCGTTCACCGTCGCCCGTCGCATGGCGATCCCGGCCGTCGAGCGCACCGGCAGTCTGCTGCTCGAGGACGTCGGGGTGCCGATCCCCGCACTGCCGGAACTGGTGAGCGGGATCGCCGATCTCGCAACCGAACACGATGTCACCGTGGCCGTGATCGCCCACGCCGGGGACGGCAACACCCATCCGCTGATCGTCTACGACCCCGCCGACGCGGACATGACGGCGCGAGCACAGGTGGTCTTCGGGAAGATCATGGATCTCGCGATCGAACTCGGCGGCACCATCACCGGGGAGCACGGTGTCGGCCGGCTCAAGAAGGCCTGGCTACCCGATCAGGTGGGGCCGGACGTGATGGCGTTGACCGAGCGGATCAAGGCCGCACTCGACCCGAACGCGATCCTGAATCCCGGCGTGGTGATCTGATGACCCGCACCACATCGACAGCGGTCATAATCGTCGCGTGAACACCCGTGTGCCCCCGTCGACGGCGGCCCTGCCGCTGCGTGAGACCAAGTACCGCGAGCTCGAACAGTATCCCGAGTTCGGCTCGGTCACGGCCTGGCTCCGCGACGTCGTGTCGTCGATCGTGCCCAACGCCCGCATGAGCGAATGCGAGTACTGGTCCGTCGTGTGTCTTCCCGCCGGGGATCCGGACGACCCGCGGAAGCCGCTGGTGTCGGTGCATGCCGGCAACATGGCGGTCGCCGGGGTGTTCCTCGATCTCTCCGACGGGCAGCGGCGCCTCGCCGGTTACGTCCGCGTGTCGGGGGCCGAACTGGAGAAGGCGTCGGGCTCGACCCGCGAGCAACTCGTGGCGGACTCCCCCGACCTCGTGTTCGTCGACGAGGGCTCCGTGGTGTGCGTGGTGTGGAGCGACGAGCCGGCCGTGCGGGAGCAGTTCGAGGCGCTGCCGTGGCGGGCCCCGGCACGGACGCTCGTGACGGAACTGATGCGCTACGGACGCAACTCCTGGGCCGACGATCACTGTCGGCAGATCGCACGGTTCGCATACAGCGACTGATCGGGTTCACGTGCGACGACTGAGTGTGTCGGTCGGCGGGTAGACGATGGGATGGTGACCGACATCCTCGATCGTTTCTCCGCGCCGACCCGGGCGTGGTTCGCCGGGGCATTCGAGTCCCCGACCCCGGCCCAGCTCGGCGCGTGGGATTCGATCTCCTCGGGAGCCCACACGCTCGTCGTCGCCCCCACCGGCTCGGGCAAGACCCTGTCGGCGTTCCTGTGGTCGCTCGACCGGCTCTCGTCCACCCCGGCCGACGAGCACGCCGCGCGTGAGCACCGCACCCGCGTCCTGTACGTCTCGCCGCTCAAGGCCCTCGCCGTCGACGTCGAGCGCAATCTGCGCTCCCCGCTCGTCGGCATCACGCAGACCGCGAAACGTCTCGGCCTGACGCCACCCGACATCACCGTCGGTGTGCGTTCCGGCGACACCTCCCAGGCCGATCGTCGCGCCCTGGCGCGCACGCCACCGGACATCCTCATCACGACGCCCGAGTCGCTATTCCTCATGCTCACCTCGTCCGCGCGGGAGAACCTCGTCGGTGTCGAGACGGTGATCGTCGACGAGGTCCACGCGGTGGCGGGGACGAAACGCGGGGCGCATCTCGCGCTGTCGCTCGAGCGTCTCGACCAGCTCCTGCGCGCGCCGGCCCAACGCATCGGGTTGTCGGCCACCGTGCGGCCGCACGAGGAGGTCGGCCGGTTCCTCGCCGGTTCCGCCCCCATCCGGATCGTCGCGCCGCCCTCGGCGAAGACGTGGGATCTCACGGTGCGCGTACCGGTCGAGGACATGACCGAACTCGGGGTCTCCGAACCCGACGAGGAATCGTTCTCCCCATCACCGCAGGCCGGGTCGATCTGGCCGCACGTCGAGGAACAGATCGTCGACCTCATCACCGAACACCGGTCGACGATCGTGTTCGCCAATTCCCGGCGACTGTCCGAACGTCTCACCGCCCGGCTCAACGAGATCCACGCCGAACGCCTCGGCGAGGAGGTGGACCGCGAGGGCGCACCGCCTTCACAGCTCGGGTCGCCCACCGAGACCACCGCCGGCGCTGCCCCCGTGCTCGCCCGCGCCCACCACGGGTCGGTGAGCAAGGACCAGCGCGCCCTGATCGAGGACGACCTCAAGTCGGGCCGGTTGCGGTGCGTGGTGGCGACGTCGAGTCTCGAACTCGGCATCGACATGGGTGCGGTCGATCTCGTGATCCAGGTCGAGGCTCCGCCCTCGGTGGCCAGCGGTCTGCAACGCGTCGGCCGCGCCGGGCACCAGGTGGGCGAGACCTCGCGCGGCGTGCTGTTCCCCAAGCACCGCACCGATCTCGTGCACTGCGCGGTGACCGTCGAGCGGATGGTCGAGGGACACATCGAGGCGCTGCAGGTCCCGGCGAACCCGCTGGACGTGCTCGCCCAGCAGACGGTCGCGGCCACGGCCCTCGAACCCATCGACGTCGACGACTGGTTCGACACGGTGCGGCGCAGCGGATCGTTCGCGACGCTCTCCCGCGGTGTCTACGAATCCGTCCTCGACCTGCTCGCCGGTCGCTATCCGTCCGACGAGTTCGCCGAACTCCGCCCCCGGGTGGTGTGGGACCGCACGGCCGGCACACTCACCGGCCGGCCCGGCGCCCAACGGCTCGCCGTCACCTCCGGCGGCACGATCCCCGACCGCGGCCTGTTCACCGTGTACATGGTCGGCGAGAAGAACACGCGGGTGGGCGAACTCGACGAAGAGATGGTCTACGAGTCGCGGGTGGGCGACGTCTTCGCACTCGGTGCCACCAGCTGGCGGATCGAGGAGATCACATTCGACCGGGTCCTGGTCTCCCCCGCCTACGGCCGGCCCGGCCGGTTGCCCTTCTGGCACGGCGACAGTCAGGGTCGCCCCGCCGAACTCGGTGCCGCGCTCGGCGCATTCCTGCGCGAGATGGGGCACGCCTCACCGGAGGACGCCGAGACCCGCTGCCGCAAGGGCGGTCTCGACGACTACGCGACCGGAAACCTCATCCGCCTGCTCGACGAGCAACGCACCGCCACCGGGCACCTGCCCACCGACCGCACGCTCGTCGTCGAACGGTTCCGCGACGAACTCGGCGACTGGCGGCTGGTGCTGCACTCGCCGTTCGGGTTGCGGGTGCACGCACCGTGGGCGCTCGCGGTGGGCGCGCGACTGCTCGAACGCTACGGCGTCGAATCCCATCCCACCCCGTCCGACGACGGCATCATCGTCCGGCTGCCCGACACCGACGACGCCCCACCCGGTTCGGAGATCTTCGTCTTCGACACCGAGGAGATCGACGACATCGTCACCGAACAGGTCGGCGGCTCGGCGTTGTTCGCGTCCCGCTTCCGGGAATGCGCGGCGCGGGCCCTGCTCCTGCCCCGCCGCAACCCGGGCAAGCGCGCCCCGCTGTGGCAGCAGCGCCAGCGATCGGCGCAACTGCTCGACGTCGCTCGCCGCTATCCCGACTTCCCCATCCTGCTCGAGACGGTGCGCGAGTGCCTGCAGGACGTCTACGACCTGCCCGCTCTGCGCGACCTGCTCGGCAGCATCGCCCAGCGCAAGATCCGGCTGGTGGAGGTCGAGACCCCCACGGCTTCTCCGTTCGCGACGTCGCTGCTGTTCTCCTATGTGGGTGAGTTCCTGTACGAGGGCGACAGCCCGCTCGCCGAACGGCGGGCCGCGGCACTGTCGCTCGACTCGACGCTGCTCGCCGAACTCCTCGGCCGGGTCGAGCTGCGCGAACTGCTCGACGCCGACGTCATCACCGAGGCCGAGCACGAACTGCAACGACTGACCCCGCAGCGACGCGCACGAGACGCCGAGGGCGTCGCCGATCTGCTGCGTCTGCTCGGTCCGCTCACCGACGCCGAACTGCGCGAGCGCACCACCGACGACCCGACGCCGTGGATCGAGGATCTCGAAACGCAACGACGGGCGCTGCGTGTCTCGTACGCGGGCGAGCACCGGTGGGCGGCGATCGAGGACGCCTCACGTCTGCGCGACGCGCTGGGCGTGCCCCTGCCCATCGGGGTTCCGACGGTGTTCGTCGAACCGGTCCCCGACCCGCTCGGCGATCTGATCGCCCGGCACGCCCGCACCCACGGCCCGTTCACCACCGCGCAGGCCGCCGCCCGGTTCGGACTGGGCACGGCGGTCGTCGAATCCGTCCTCGAGCGACTCGCCTCCGAGAAGCGCGTCACGGCAGGCGAATTCCGCCCCGGTGCGAGCGGATCGGAATGGTGCGACACGGAGGTGCTCCGAAGGCTGCGGCGCCGGTCGCTCGCCGCCGCCCGGCAGGACGTCGAACCCGTCAGCACCACGACCCTCGGACGATTCCTGCCCGACTGGCACCACCTCGGCACCGGCCCGGGCACGAGCGCGCTCTACGGCATCGACGGTGTCCTCACCGTCGTCGAACAACTGGCCGGGGTACCGGTGCCCGCGAGCGCCCTCGAACCGCTGATCCTCGCTCCACGTGTCCGCGACTACACGCCGACGATGCTCGACGAACTCACCACGACCGGCGAGGTCCTGTGGTCGGGTGCCGGATCCATCTCCGGGAAGGACGGTTGGGTGGCGCTGCACCCGGCCGATCTGGCTCCGGTGAGCCTGGCTCCGGTCGACGACATCGAACTCGGGCCGGTGCACCAGGCGATCCTCGAGTCGCTCTCGGGCGGCGGGGCGTTCTTCTTCCGGCAACTCGTCGACGCCGTCACCACCCTCCACACGACGGCGAGCGACACGACGGTCGCCGATGCGCTGTGGGAGCTGGTGTGGAGCGGGCACGTCGCGGGCGACACCCTCGCCCCGCTGCGCGCCCTGATCGGCGACACCTCCCGCGCCAAGCCTGCCCACCGCACCCCGCGCCGGGCGCCGCGTGCCCGGATGTACCGCGCCCGGCCCACCCTGCCGAGCCGCACCGGGCCACCGACCGTCAGCGGGCGCTGGTCGATGCTGCCCGAGCGCGAGACCGACGCGACGGTCCGCGCGCACACCACCGCCGAACTGCTGCTCGAGCGGTACGGCGTGGTCACCCGCGGTGTCGTCGTCGGCGAAGGTGTGCCCGGCGGTTTCGCGACGATGTACAAGGTGCTCAGCCGGTTCGAGGAGACCGGCCGGTGCCGGCGGGGCTATTTCGTCGATTCGCTGGGCGGAGCGCAGTTCTCGACACCGTCGGTCGTCGACCGCCTGCGGTCGTTCTCGGATTCGATCGAGGGTCGGCACTCGGAGACCGCGGCCGTCACCCTCGCGGCGTGCGATCCCGCCAACCCGTACGGTGCGGCGCTGCCGTGGCCGAAATCGTCGGCCGACGACGACGCGCCGCGGCACCGGCCGGGCCGCAAGGCCGGTGGTCTCGTGGTGCTCGTCGACGGGGCGCTCGTACTGTTCGTCGAACGCGGCGGACGCACATTGCTCACCTTCGACGACGATCCGGGCCGGTTGCGCAGCGCATGCGCGTCGCTCGCAGCGACCGTCAAACGCGGAGGTGTCGACAAGATCGTCGTCGAGAAGGTCGACGGTGAGTCGATCCACGGGCACGAGTTCGCCGGATACCTTGCCGAAGCGGGATTCTCGGCGACACCGCGCGGCTACCGGTTGAGGTTCTGACGTGCCCGAGGGAGACACCGTGTTCCGCGCCGCGCACCGCCTCCGGACCGCTCTGGAGGGAAAGGTCCTCACCGAAACCGACTTCCGCGTGCCGCGTTTCGCCACCGCCGATTTCACCGGGTGCACGGTCGACGAGGTGGTCTCGCGGGGCAAGCACCTGCTCGTCCGCGTCGCCGACGTCTCGATCCATTCGCACCTGAAGATGGAAGGTGAATGGCACGTCTACCCACGTGGAACACGCTGGCGCAAGCCCGGATACAAGGCACGCGTCGTGCTCGGCACCGAGGACGTACAAGCCGTGGGGTTCGAGCTCGGCATCGTCGAGGTACTCGCTCGCGACCGGGAGGACGACGCAGTGGGGCATCTCGGGCCGGATCTGCTCGGCCCCGACTGGGATCCCGAGCGCGCGGCGGCGAATCTCGCGGGCGACCCGAACCGCCCCATCGGGGTGGCCCTGCTCGATCAGCGCATCATGGCCGGCGTCGGCAACGTGTACCGCTCCGAGCTGTGCTTCCTGCGTGGCGTCGATCCGTGGACACCGGTCGCGCAGGCCGGGGATCCTGCGGCGTGGGTCGACCTCGCGCACCGGTTGCTGATCGCGAACCGCGACCGGACGACCCGCATCACCACCGGCGACCGGCGCC
The DNA here is from genome assembly GCF_035918275.1 of Rhodococcus sp. PD04. Classification (NCBI taxonomy): domain Bacteria; kingdom Bacillati; phylum Actinomycetota; class Actinomycetes; order Mycobacteriales; family Nocardiaceae; genus Rhodococcus; species Rhodococcus sp. PD04. The sequence goes on from NZ_CP142143.1 coordinate 3,593,798, forward strand.
CCGGCCGCAATCTGTGGGTCTACGGACGTCGTGGGAAGCCGTGCAGGCGGTGCCGGACTCCGATCCGGTCCGGTGAGATCGGCACCGCGACCGATCCCGAGCGCGTGGTCTACCGGTGCCCGCGATGTCAGCCGCGTCCGGAAGGATCTCCGGCCTGATCGCCCTGCAGGCACGCCGCCCTGCCGGCGTCCTCGACGAGCGCGACACAGTGCCGGACGAGGGTCTCTCGCGACACCGCGAGGTCGCCTTCGAGATATCCCATGAACAGGCTGGTGAGGGCACCGACGACACCCACGGCCACCATGTGGCGCTGCCCCTCGTCGCCGCCCGGCGGTAGCTGGTCGCGGACCAGCGCGACGAAGGCCGGGGCGAGTTCGATACCGCGCCGGCTGATCGCGGGTTCGCGCAACGGAGCGAGGAGGAGCACGCGTCCCTTCGGGGGATCGTCGACCATGAGCTCGACGAACGCCCGCACCGCGGCCTCGGCGCGGCCGGTGGGGGGCGCGGAGAGCACCGCGTCGGCCAGCGCGTCGCGGGCGCGGTCTGCGACACGGGCGTAGACCTCGCGGACGAAGGTGTCGCGGTCGGTGAAGCTCTCGTAGAAGTACCGTTCGGTGAGTTCGGCGGCCCGGCACACGGCCCGGACGTTCGCCGCCGCGCCGTCGGGCGCTCCGAGCAGTTCGACGCCTACGGCGAGGAGACGTTCTCTGCGCAGCCGACGGCGTTCGTCGATGCCGACGCCCGCCCAGCTGCGGCGCGTGGTGTCCACCTTCTCGCTTCCCATCGTCGACTGCATGCCGGCCGAATCCTACTCCGACGAGGAAGAACGACCCGGCGATGTAGTGCAGCCCGAAGGTGACGGAGCGCCACCGTCCCACCGCCGTTTCACCCTGACACGACCTTCCGGTGGACGCGTCACCGGGGACGATGTGTGTCACGCTAGCGAAGTGTCCACACCCTCGTTCCTGTTGACCCGACAGCGCCATCCCCTGTCGCCGAGTTCGGCGGCCTCCCGTATCAGCGCATATGTCTACGGCAACATCCTGGTGCTGGCTGCGCTCGTCCCCATCACGACGTCTCCCGAGTACGTGGGAATCGCCATCGTCCTCGGCACCGCACTGTCGACATTCATCGCCCACGTCTTCGCGGAGACGGTCGCGCAGGCCGTCCGGTCGGGTGAACAACTCACGCGCAGCGAACGCATCGAGGAACTCCGCGACTCCGTTCCCATCCTGTCGTCCGCGGTGTTGCCCTGCCTGATCCTCCTGACGGCCTGGATCGGCTGGCTCGAACCACGCACCGCCCACATCCTCGCCGAGGTCGCGGTGCTCGTCCGTATCGGGTCGACGATCTTCGTCGTGCGCCGGCTCCAGGGCCGCAGACCGACCACCCGGACCGTGGTCACCGCGATCGGCCTCGCTCTGGTCGCCACGGTGGTGGTGATCGTCAAGGTGATTCTCACGCACTGACGCCGGTCAGGTGATCGGCACCGGTTCGAGGATCTCCGGCCGGGCCTCGGGGGCCGCTGCCCTCAGTGCGTCCGCGGATTCGTCGTCGGGTCGGTTCTGCGACTCGATCTCCGCCTCGACGCGCGCCCGATAGGTCGCGACCTCCCGGTCGATCATCGCGTCGTCCCAGCCCAGGACAGGAGCGACCAGCCGGGCCGTCTGCTCCGCGCAGTGCAGGCCGCGGTGCGGGTACTCGATCGAGATGCGGGTCCGGCGCGCCAGCAGGTCCTCGAGGTGCAGAGCGCCCTCGGCGGCCGCCCCGTAGACCACCTCGACCTGCAGGTACTGCGGGGCATCGGTCAGCGGTTCGAGCAGCTCGGGCCGACCCTTCGCGAGGCTCAGCACGTCCTCGACGAGGGAGCCGTAGCGGTCGAGCAGATGCTTGACGCGGTAGGGATGCAGACCGTACTGCTCGGCGAGGTGCATGGTCTGGTTGACCAGCGCGAAGTATCCGTCGGCCCCGACGAGGGGCACCTTCGCGGTGATCGACGATGCGATCCGGGCCGGGATGTCCTCGGCCGCGAGATCTATGGCGTCCTCGGCCATGACGCGGTAGGTCGTGTACTTGCCGCCGGCGATGGCCACGAGCCCGGGTGCCACCCGGGCGACCGCGTGCTCACGCGACAGCTTCGACGTCTCGTCGCTCTCTCCCGCCAGCAACGGTCGCAGACCGGCGTAGACGCCGTCGATGTCGTCGTGGGTGAGCGGGACGACGAGCACGCGGTTGACGTGGTCGAGGATGTAGTCGATGTCGACCTTCGTCGCCGCCGGGTGCGCCAGGTCGAGATTCCAGTCGGTGTCGGTGGTGCCGATGATCCAGTGGTTGCCCCACGGGATGACGAACAGCACCGACTTCTCGGTGCGCAGGATGATCGCCGAGTCGCTGACGATCCGGTCGCGGGGCACGACGATGTGCACGCCCTTCGACGCGCGGACCCGGAATCGGCCGCGTTGCCGCGACAACGACTGGATCTCGTCGGTCCACACACCGGTCGCGTTGATCACCGCGTGCGCCCGTACTTCGGTGACCGAACCGTCCTCGCTGTCGCGCACCCGCACACCCGACACGCGGTCGGCCTCGCGCAGGAAACCGACGACCTGCGTCGAAGTGCGTACGACCGCACCGTAGTGCGCGGCCGTCCGCGCGACGGTCATGGTGTGCCGGGCGTCGTCGACGACCGTGTCGTAGTAGCGGATTCCACCGACGAGCGAATTGCGCTTGAGACCGGGAACCATCCGCAGTGCACCCGACCGGGTCAGGTGCTTCTGCGCCGGAACGGACTTCGCGCCGCCGAGACGGTCGTAGAGGAAGATGCCCGCCGCGACATAGGGCCTCTCCCACACGCGATGGGTGAGCGGGAAGAGGAACTTCAGCGGCCTGACCAGGTGCGGGGCCAGGGTCGTCAATGCGAGTTCGCGCTCGCGCAAGGCTTCCCGCACCAGACCGAATTCGAGCTGTTCGAGATAGCGCAGGCCGCCGTGGAACATCTTCGACGACCGGCTCGACGTACCGGACGCGAAGTCGCGGGCCTCGACGAGCGCGACCCGCAGGCCCCGGGTCGCGGCGTCGAGCGCTGCTCCCGCCCCGACGACGCCACCGCCGATGACGACGACGTCGAACTGTTCGGTGGCGAGACGACGCCAGGCGTCGGCGCGCTGTTGCGGTCCGAGGAGTTGCACACCCGATTGGTTGGTCACCGCACCCGCTCCCGTGAGTCGCCGACGTATCCCGATCAAGGCTAGTAGCTTCGGACCCGCAGCGCGCAGCGGAAGCGTTGCCGAACCGAGCCGTCCCCTTCACCCGAGGACCACCTGTGAACCAGTTCATCGCGGCGATCGACCAGGGCACCACGTCCAGCCGGTGCATCATCTTCGACCACGACGGGCGCATCGTCTCGCTCGCGCAGAAGGAGCACCGCCAGTTCCTCCCGCGGTCGGGATGGGTCGAACACGACCCGGAAGAGCTGTGGCTCAACACCCGTGAGGTGGGCGCCGCGGCACTCGCCAAGGCAGATCTGCGACGCAGCGACATCGCGGCGATCGGTCTGACGAACCAGCGCGAGACCACGGTGGTGTGGGACCGCACCACCGGAAAACCGGTGTACAACGCGATCGTCTGGCAGGACACCCGCACCGACAGGCTCGTCGAGGAACTCGCCGGTGACGCCGGGCCCGACCGTTACCGCGAGGTCACCGGCCTGCCGCTGTCGACCTATTTCGCCGGACCGAAGGTGCGGTGGATCCTCGACAACGTCGACGGTGCCCGCGAGCGCGCCGAGGCCGGCGACCTCGCGTTCGGCACCGTCGACAGCTGGATCCTGTGGAACCTCACCGGCGGTGTCGGCGAGGAGGGCCAGCCACCCGGACTGCACATCACCGATGTGACCAACGCCTCCCGCACACTGCTGATGAATCTCGGGACGCAGCAGTGGGATCCGGAGATCTGCGCCGAACTCGGTATCCCGGAGTCGATGCTGCCGGAGATCCACAGCTCGTCGGAGGTGTACGGGCACGCCCGCGAACGTGGACCGCTCGCCGGGGTTCCGATCGCCGGCATCCTCGGCGACCAACAGGCCGCGACCTTCGGTCAGGGCTGCCTGTCCCCCGGCGAAGCGAAGAACACCTACGGCACCGGCAACTTCCTGCTGCTCAACACCGGCACGACCCCGGTCCGCAGCGAGCACGGCCTGATCACCACCGTCTGCTATCGAATCGGCGACGCTCCCGCGGTCTACGCCCTCGAAGGGTCGGTGGCCGTGACCGGTTCGCTCGTGCAGTGGCTGCGCGACAATCTCGGGCTCATCCGGTCCGCCGACGAGATCGAGGCGCTCGCTGCGAGCGTCCCCGACAACGGCGGGGCGTATTTCGTGCCGGCCTTCTCGGGTTTGTTCGCGCCGCGCTGGCGACCCGACGCGCGGGGCGTCATCGCCGGCCTGACACGCTTCGTCGAGAAGGGGCACCTCGCCCGGGCGGCGCTCGAGGCGACGGCCTACCAGACTCGGGAGGTCATCGAGGCGATGAACGCCGACTCCGGCGTCGACCTGCGCACCCTCAAGGTGGACGGCGGCATGGTCGCCAACGATCTGCTCATGCAGTTCCAGTCCGACATCCTCGGTGTGCCGGTCGTACGGCCCACCGTGTCCGAGACCACCGCGCTCGGTGCCGCCTACGCGGCCGGTCTCGCCGTGGGTTTCTGGGAGGACGAGGAGGACATCCGCCGTAACTGGACCGCGGACCGCACGTGGGAACCGGCGATGCCGGTCGACGAGCGCGAGCGCTTGTTCGGCGAATGGAACAAGGCGGTCGAACGCACCTACGACTGGGCCTGAGCAGGGCGGGATCGCCGTCTATCCCGCCCTGTCCGGTGTCTAGTCCAGATCGTCGTGGCGCATCAGCTGGCGGGCGGCCTCGGTGACCGATCCACTCAGCGACGGGTAGACCGAGAAGGTCTGCGCGAGGTCGTTGACCGACAGGTTGTTCTGCACCGCCAACGCGATGGGGAGGATGAGTTCTGACGCGGTCGGCGCAACGACCACACCGCCGATGACCACACCGGTCGCGGGACGGCAGAAGATCTTCACGAAACCGCGTCGCAGACCGGACATCTTGGCGCGCGGGTTGGTGTTGAGCGGGAGCATGACGGTGCGGGCGGGCACCTCGCCCTTGTCGATCGTCGCCTGACTGACACCGACGGCGGCGATCTCGGGTCGCGTGAACACCGCGGCTGCAACGGTTTTCAGCTTGATGGGGCTCACGCCCTCACCGAGCGCGTGGTAGATCGCGATGCGGCCCTGCATGGCCGCGACCGACGCGAGCGGCAGCAGTCCGGTGCAGTCGCCCGCGGCATAGATGCCGGGGACGGCGGTGCGGGAGACGCGGTCGACGGGAAGGTAACCACCCCGGTCGAGTTCGAGTCCGACCTTGTCGAGACCGAGATTGCGAGTGTTGGGCACCGAGCCGACGGTCATCAGCACGTGGCTGCCCTCGACGATGCGGCCGTCGGCGAGGAGCACGCGGACGCCGTCCTCCGTGCGTTCGACCCGGTCGGCGCGGGCGTGCTTGACGAGGGTCACACCACGCTCGGTGAGGACGTCCTCGAGCACGAGAGCCGCGTCCTCGTCCTCGTGCGGCAGGATCCGGTCGCGGCTCGAGACGACGGTGACCCGCACGCCGACCTCGGTGTAGGCGGAGACGAACTCGGCGCCGGTGACGCCCGAACCGACGACGACGAGGTGCTCGGGCAGCTTCTCGAGGTCGTAGAGCTGACGCCAGGTGAGGATCCGCTCACCGTCCGGCTCCGCACCCGGCAGGATGCGCGGGCTCGCGCCGGTCGCGATCAGCACGACGTCGGCGTCGAGCACCTTCTCCTCGCCGGTCAGCAGCTTGGCGCGCACCTGGTGGGCAGCCATGCCGGGCTGCGCGTCGACGAGTTCGCCGTAACCGGAGAACAGCTTCACCCCGGCGGCCTCGAGCTTGGTGCGGATGTCGGCGGACTGCGCGCGGGCCAGGCTCTTCACACGGCCGTGTACCTGAGGCAGCGACACCTCGGCGCGTTCGAGCTCGATGCCCAGGTCGGCGGCGCGGCGCATGTCGGTGCGCACGCCGGTCGAGGCGATGAAGGTCTTGGAAGGGACGCAGTCGAAGAGCACGCAGGCGCCACCGATCCCGTCCGAATCGATCAGTGACACCGTCGCGCCGTACTGGGATGCCACCAGCGCCGCCTCGTATCCTGCGGGGCCGCCGCCGATGATGACGATCCGGGTCATTGTTCTCCTCTGTATCGATTCCGAAGGGTGCCGGGTCGGGCTGCACGTGGGCGCCTGGTGGGCACACACGTCGGTCCTAACGCTATGCCAATGCCCCCACCTCGCGCACAAGGACCGGTGGACCCGGCACATCGGAGCCCTTCGACACTCCTCGTCCGCCCCTGCGCCGCCCCTCCGACGACTCCGGTGGACGACGGGTTAGCCTTATCCTCGTGCCGATCTACGCCGCCTACGGGTCCAACATGCATCCGGAGCAGATGCTGACGCGCTGCCCGCATTCGCCGATGGCGGGAACCGGGTGGTTGCACGGTTGGCGACTGACCTTCGCCGGCGCCGACATCGGCTGGGAGGGCGCCCTCGCGACGGTCGTCGAGGATCCCGATTCCAAGGTGTTCGTGGTGCTCTACGACGTGCCGGAGGACGACGAGCGCAGTCTCGACCGTTGGGAGGGGGCCGAACTCGGTTTCCACCGCAAGATCCGCGTGCGTGTCGACACCGCCGACGGCCCGGTCCTCGCATGGCTGTACGTCGTCGACGGCTACGAGGGCGGACTGCCGTCGGCCCGCTATCTGGGTGTGATGGCCGACGCGGCCGAGATCGCCGGAGCGCCCGCCGACTACGTGCGGGATCTGCGGACCCGCAACAGCCGCAACGTCGGACCGGGACGACCCGACAGCTTCTGAGTCCTCAGCCGGCGCCGAGCACCAGATTCGTCATCACCCGCACACCCACGGCGAGCGCACGCTCATCGAGATCGAAGGTGGGCTGGTGGATGTCGAGCTCGGGTCCGACCCCCGGCCACACCCCGAGGCGACCCATGGCGCCGGGGACGTGTTCGAGGTACCACGAGAAGTCTTCTCCCCCACCGGATTGCGGGGTGTCCGCCAGGGCGTCGGGGCCGGTCGCGCGGATCGCGTCCTCGAACATGCGCGCCGACACCTCGTCGTTGACCACCGGCGGCACACCGCGGCGGTAGTTCAGTTCGTAGCTGACGCCCGTGGGTGCGAGCAGACCGTGCACGATCTCGCGGACCATCGGTTCGAGCAGTTGCCAGGTGTCGTGATCGCCGGTGCGCACGGTGCCCGCGAGCATGCCCGTCCGCGGGATCGCGTTCGGTGCCTTGCCTGCGCTGACCGCACCCCACACCATGACCGTGCCGGTCCGCGGATCGATGCGACGACTGAGCATGCCGGGAAGACCCGTGATGACGGCACCGAGGCCGTAGACGAGATCGCCGGTCAGGTGCGGCCGGGAGGTGTGCCCACCGGGCGAGTCGAGGACGAGTTCGACGGTGTCGGCCGCCGAGGTGATCGCTCCGACCCTCATACCGACCTTGCCCGCCTCGAGACGCGGGTCGCAGTGCAGCGCGAAGATCCGCGAGACCCCGTCGAGCCCGCCCGCCGCGACGACGTCGAGCGCTCCGCCGGGCATGACCTCCTCGGCGGGCTGGAGGACCAGCCGGACACCGACCGGGAGTTCGGGCATCGAGGCCAGGGCCAGGCCCGCACCGAGCACGACGGTGGTGTGAGCGTCGTGCCCGCACGCATGCGAGACGCCGGGAACGGTCGATTCGAACGGCAGTCCGGTGGTCTCCTGCATCGGCAGGGCGTCCATGTCGGCCCGCAGCGCGATCCGCGGTCCGTCGGCCGGGCCGAGATCGCAGATCAGACCGGTGCCGCGCGGCAGAACCTTCGGGTCGAGCCCGGCGGCGCGCAGGTGCTTCGCGACGAACTCGGTGGTGGCGTACTCCTGCCGGGCGAGCTCCGGATTCGCATGGATGTGGCGGCGCCAGAGCGAGAGGTCCTCGGTGTGGCGGTCCAACCACTTCTCGACGTACGGGTTCATCGGCGGCCGACCTGTTCCAGGAGCCGTGCCCGGTGTACCGGATCGGTCGCCGCGCGCACGGCGGTCGCTGCGAGCGCACGCGCTCCGTCGAGTACTGCCCGATCGGCGGACTCGGTGACGCATGCGGCCGCGAAGGCGGCCTGATGTGTCACCGCGCCACCGGAGTCGAGTCCGATGACCGGATGGATTCCCGGCACCACGTTCGTCACGTTTCCCATGTCGGTACTGCCCAGGGGGCGCGCTCCTTCCTCCTCGACGGGCAGCGGTCGGCGCCCGAGATCGATGATCTCCTCACGATATGCCTGCACCAGCCACGGGTCGGGAGTGAGTTCGGTGTAGGTCGGCGAGACCGTCCGGATCCGGTGGTTGCATCCGGTGGCCAGCGCCCCTGCGGCGAAGCAGTTGCGTGCGCGTTCGACGAGGTCGTCGAGGAGTTCGCTCGTCCCGGCCCGCAGGTAGTACAGCAGTTCGGTGTGGCTGGGCACGATGTTCGGTGCCGTCCCGCCCTGCGCGACGATCCCGTGGATCTGCTGCCCGGGATGCAAATGCTGCCGCAGCAGACCGACCGCGACCTGGGCGACGGTCGCAGCGTCGGCGGCGTTGAGCCCGTATTCGGGCGCCGCGGAGGCGTGCGCCTCGCGGCCGTCGTACTCGACGGCGATGTCGGCGAGGGCGAGCGACGTCGCCCCGGTGATGTCGAACGGGCCGGGATGCACCATCATCGCCGCACCGACACCGTCGAAGACGCCGCGTTCGAGCATGAGGACCTTGCCGCCGCCGGTCTCCTCCGCGGGGGTTCCGATGACGCGGACGGTCACGTCGAGTTCGTCGGCGAGCGCGGCGAGACCGATCCCGGCGCCCACGGCCGACGCCGCGATGATGTTGTGGCCGCACGCGTGCCCGATGCCCGGCAGCGCGTCGTACTCGGCGCAGAACGCGAGGACGAGTTCGCCGCTGCCGAACCGCGCATCGAAGGCGGTGGGCAGGTCGGCGATGCCGGTGGTGACCTCGAAATCGTGGTCGCGCAGCACCTCGACGATCTTCGCGGCGCTCCGGTGTTCCTCGAACGCGAGTTCCGGTTCGGCGTGGATGGAATGCGACAGGCCGACGAGGGTGTCGGAAGCAGCCTCGATCGCCGTGGCGTAGTCGGTCGTCACGGGGTCCAGTCTGTCATGCTCACCGCGTCCCGATCGATCGGCGCGTACGACCGGTTCGTCGACTTCGCGGCGGGGCGATCAGCCGAACCGGAAGTTCGACGCGTCGGTCCGGATCTCCAGTGCCGAGATCAGCGGCGCGTGCAGACCGCGCTTGATGCCCGACAGATTCGGCCCGCGGGTGGCAGTGAGCGCCGCTGCGCGCTCGACCGCCGCTGCGAGCACGGCGTCACCGGTGACGGCCTGCTCGGCGATGCCCGCGGCCACGGCGTCCTCACCGCCGTAGCGACGACCTGTGGTGATGGCCTCGACCGCCGTCTGGATCGGCAGGCGGGAACGGATCAGTGCGGACATCCCGACGGTGAACGGCATGTTCAGCTGCACCTCGGGCAGGCACCAGTAGCCGCGATCGCCGCGCATCACCCGGAAGTCGTGGACGAGCGCGAGCATCGCGCCGGCACCGAAGGCGTGCCCCTGCACGGCCGCGACCGTCGCCGCGGGGAAGGTGAGCAGCCGCACGTAGAGGTCGTGGACGGAGTCCAGATAGCCCGGCAGATCCGGCAGGTTCGCGCCGACCCAGTCGATGTCGAGTCCGTTGCTCCAGAACTTTCCGGTCGCCGCGGTCACGAGGGCGGCGGGTCCGTCGTGCGCTTCCACCTCGTCGAGGAGGGAGTGGATCGCGGCGAGACGATCGGGGTGGAACCGGTTCTCGGAGACCTCCACGTCACGGTCACCGAGATGCAGGACGAAGACGTCGCCGTCACGTTCGAGGTAAGGCATGCGCGTCAGCATACCGCGCCTACTTACCCGCGAGTAACATGCCGTGAGCGATTAGGGTCCGATGCCATGGGAGAACCCGATCACGTCTTCGACCCCGCCGCGGCCGCCGACGCCGCAGCCGCCGCTCTCGCCGAACGGACGGGGGTCGCCGAACACTCCGTCGCCGTCGTCCTCGGGTCCGGCTGGCGGGCCGCGGTCGAGAGTTTCGGCATTCCCGTCGCCACGATCCCCATGAACGAGCTGCCCGGCTTCGCACCGCCGACGGCAGCAGGCCATGCCGGGAACATCCACTCGGTGCGCGCCGGCGACAACGCCGTCCTCGTCCTCGCCGGTCGCATCCACGCCTACGAGGGGCACGATCTCGCCCGCGTCGTCCATCCCGTGCGCACGGCGGTCGCGGCGGGTGCCCGCACCGTCGTCCTCACCAATGCGGCCGGTGGCATCGACCCCGAGTTCTCCGTGGGGCAGCCGGTTCTCATCTCGGACCACCTCAACCTCACCGGCCGCTCACCCCTGGTGGGTGCCCAGTTCGTCGACCTCGTCGACGCCTACTCGCCGGACCTGCGCGCGCTCGCCCGCGAGATCGATCCGTCGCTGCGCGAAGGGGTCTATGCCGGTCTGCCCGGGCCGCACTACGAGACCCCGGCGGAGATCCGGATGCTGCGCACCCTCGGCGCCGACCTCGTCGGCATGTCCACGGTCCACGAGACCATCGCGGCGCGCGCGGCCGGAGCGCGGGTGCTCGCGGTCTCGCTGGTGACCAACGCCGCGGCCGGCATCACCGGTGCTCCCCTCGACCACACCGAGGTACTGGCCGCGGGGCGTGCGGCCGCGACCCGGATGGGCGATCTCCTGCGCGATCTGGCGGCCCGGCTGTGACGCTGCGGTTCGGCACCGCGGGGTTGCGCGGCCCGGTCGGCGACGGACCGGACTGCATGAACGTGCCCGTCGTCGTCCGCACCACCGCCGGACTCGGGGCGTGGCTCGAGGCGAACGGGCAGGGCGGTGGCACCGTCGTCGTCGGCCGCGACGCCCGTACGGGCTCGGCGGAATTCCACACCGCCGCGGCAGAGGTTCTCGCCGCGGCCGGCTTCGAGGTCGTCGCCTTCGGAGAGCCACTCCCCACGCCGGTGACCGCCTTCGCGGTACGGGCGCTGGGCGCCGTTGCGGGCGTGCAGATCACGGCATCGCACAATCCCGCCGCCGACAACGGGTACAAGGTCTATCTCGCCGACGGAGCGCAACTGGCCGCGCCCGCCGATCGGGAGATCGAAACGGCAATCGACGCCGTCGGCGATCCCGCGGACGTGCCCCGGGTGCCGGTCGCGCCGTCGGGGGACGACCTCGTCGACCGCTATCTCGCCCGGGTCGCGTCGCTCCTCCGCTCCCCGCATCGAGGCGTGCGTATCGCCCTGACGGCACTGCACGGTGTCGGTGGCGAGACGGCGGTCGCAGCCCTGCGTTCCGCGGGATTCGACGACGTCCACGTCGTGGCGTCCCAGTTCGCGCCGGATCCGGAGTTTCCCACGGTCGCCTTCCCCAACCCCGAGGAACCGGGCGCAACCGATGCTCTGCTCGCGCTGGCGGCCGAGGTCGACGCCGACATCGCCCTGGCGCTCGATCCCGACGCCGATCGTTGTGCCGTCGGTGTCCCGGGCCCGCAGGGATGGACGATGCTGCGCGGCGACGAGACCGGGGTCCTGCTCGGCGACCGGATCCTCGCGTCGTCGCCGCCCGGCTCGCTGGTCGCGACAACCATCGTCTCGTCGACCATGCTGGGACGGCTCGCGGCCGCACGCGGCGCGCGATATGCGCAGACGCTCACGGGTTTCAAGTGGCTCGCCCGTGCCGGTGACGGCCTCGTCTACGCGTACGAGGAGGCGATCGGGCACTGCGTGGATCCGGACGCTGTGCGCGACAAGGACGGCATCGCGACCGCCGTGGTGGTCGCCGACTACGTCGCGGACCTGAAGCAGTCCGGCCGGACCCTGATCGACGCACTCGACGACCTGCATCGCGAACTCGGTGTCCACGTCGGCGATCAGGTGTCGATCCGCGTCGACGACCTGCAGCGCATCGGCGCCGTGATGACGCGACTGCGTGCGGAGCCTCCGACGACCCTCGCGGGTCTGGCGGTGACCGCGACCGATCTCGCCGAGAGCCCGGGACCGATGAGCACCGACGCCCTCGTCCTCGTCGGTCGCGCGGATGCCCCGGACGGGCCGGCGGTACGCGTGGTGGTGCGTCCGTCGGGCACCGAGCCGAAGCTCAAGGTCTACCTGGAGGTGGTCACGGAACGAGACCGCCCGACCGCGGAGGCGACACTCGACGCCCTGCGCGGATGGGCGGCCTCGCTCGGTGACGAGAACCCCTGACCCGGCCGGATCCGGCCGGGTCAGGACCCGATTCGATCAGGCCTGCTGCTGCAATCAGACCTGCTGCGGCACACCGTAGGTGACGACGGTGTTCCGGTCGGCGGTGACAGCCTTCAGGTACGGACGGATCATCACCGGTCCGATGGCTCCCGAGACCGAGCCGTGCACGCCGACGATCCGGATGGTCGTCGAGCTGCCGTCGAACTCGAAGTCCTCGACGATCGGGACGGACGTGATGCCGCCCGGCTCGAGCGGGATCTCGATCTCCTGGGACGGGATGATGTCGCCGCTGAGCGAACCACCCGCCTCCAGGCCGAGATCGAGCGAGGCACCACCTTCGTTGTCGAGCGAGAGGCCGATGGCTGCACCGTTCTCCACGCCCCAGGACAGACTCGGAGTGATGACGGTGACCGTCGCCCCCGGCAGCGCGACCGGGTAGCCGACCTGGAAACCGACCTCCACCGCCGTCCCGGCGAAGTTCGCCGCGTTCGGACCGGTGATCCGAACGGTCGCAACCTCGTCGTGGAAGAACTCGACACTCAGCGGTGAGCTGTCGAGCGGCGGCACCGACTGTGTCGAGGTGTCGGCCTGGATCACTTCGATCGCGTGCCCTCCGTCCAACGGGAGGATGCGCGAGTTGTCGACAGCGGCCGCAGCCGTGCCGTGACTCGTCACGGCAGCGAGGACGGCGACCGCGCCCACCGAAGCCGCTCTGACACTTCCACGAATCAGTTTGCGGGAGAAGATTCTTGCCATTCCGCCGACCCCATCTCTGGCTGTACCTACGCAGTGGACTTCACACGGAGCACACCGAACGTAGGAAGAAATCGAGACCTGCGGGTTGTTTTCGGATAACGAGATGACTGCGGTCGTGTGTCACATTCGTACCGCCAGTCACACGAGTAACAGGCGGCGGACGATCTATCGCGGTCCGAACTGCCTGTCCCCCGCGTCACCGAGGCCCGGCACGATGTACTTGTTCTCATTGAGACCTTCGTCGACCGACGCCGTGACCAACCGGACCGGATGCCCCGACGCAGCAAGGGCCTCGACGCCCTGCGGTGCTGCGACCACACAGATCGCGGTGATGTCCGTGGCGCCGCGCTGGGCGAGGATGTCGAGGGTGTGCACCATCGACCCGCCGGTCGCGAGCATCGGGTCGAGCACGAAGACGGGAAGACCCGACAGGTCCTCCGGCAGCGACTCCAGATAGGGCACCGGCTCGAAGGTCTTCTCGTCGCGAGCGAGACCGACGAAACCGACCTGCGCCTGAGGAATCAGGGCGTGGGCCTGTTCGACCATGCCGAGGCCGGCGCGAAGGACCGGGACGAGCAGCGGCGGCTGCTGCAGCCGCACTCCCGTCGTCACCGCGACCGGCGTCTTGACGTCGAACGTCTCGGTGGGCGCATCGCGCACCGCCTCGTAGACGAGCATCTGGGTGAGCCGCCTCAACGCGTGCCGGAAGGCAGCGTTGTCGCTGCGTTCGTCGCGAAGGATGGTCAGGAGCGAAGCAGCGAGCGGGTGGTCGACGACGAGCGAATCCATGTCCGAAGGATAGAACGACGGAACCGATCGGCAGTCGGGTGCGTCGAACCCGGCAGGGACGGAACCCTCCGAAGGTGCCGAATCCCACAGGAACGACGCGAGGGGCGACGAGGTGACCGAGAACTCCGGCAGGGACGCGATACGGATCGACACGAGTGCCGTCAGGAGGTTCGGCGACGACGCCGCCGAACTGGCCGCGCGCCTGCACGAGGCCGCCGAACGGACACGGCACGGCGCCCCCTCGGCGCTGAGCGCCGCACTGGGTCCGATCGGGGCACCCGTGCTCGCCGCTCTCACCGCGACCCACACCGCGCACGTGCGCGATCTCGGCCGACTCGGCGACCTGCTCGGCGGAATGGGAGACGCCGCGAAGGTCTCCGCGGCCGCCTACGAGCGGACCACCCACGAGACCGCCACACGACTCGGCTCCACCACCGCCACACGACTCGGCTCCGCCTCGGAGACGCTGTGATCTCCGCCGATGTGCTCGCTGCACCGTTGACCGGCCTGCTCGACGCGTTCGGCACCACGCTGCCACCCGGCGTCGATCCGGGCGAGATGGTGCGCATCGGTGCGCAGTGGGCCGAGGAGGTGCACGCGGCCGGACGCGACGCCGTCGCCGAGCTCGCCTGGGCCTGGTGCGGCCCGGCCGCCTCGCAGGCCGTCGCGAGTGCCGAGCAGCTGCTCGCCGACGTCCTCACTGCGGCCGATCGTGGGTCGGCGCTGGCCGGGATCGCGCTCGAAGCGACCGTCACGGTGGTCACCGGTGCGGCCGAGATCGCGCGTCTCGTCGACTCGTTCGTCACCTTCGCCGAGCGGGCCGCACCCGCGACGTCGCTCCCGCAAGGTCGGCTCGCGCTCCTCGCGGTGGCGATCGACCACCTCGTCGCCGGGTTGGACGTGCTGACACGGGTGACCGGAACGCTCGCGGAGCTGACCGATCGGACGTCCGCGCTCCTGCCGCCCGAGCCCTCCGCTCCCCCGCTCGGCTCCGGCGACCACCGCGACCCCGACCCGGCCGGCGACGAGCCACGCACGTTGCACACCTTCGGTGGAGGATTCTCCGCGGGCGTGGAGGTGAGACTCCCGGACGGAAGCGTCAGCCTGGCACCGAACGAGACGGCAGCGGCAGCGGTGCGCCACGCCCTTGCCCAGCAGGGCACTCCGTACGTGTGGGGCGGCACGAGCCCCGGCTCCGGGCTCGACTGCAGCGGACTGACGCAGTACGCCTACGCGCAGGCCGGCGTCGAACTGCCGCGGTTGGCGCAGGAACAGGACGTCGGCACACGGGTGGATCCTGCGGCCGCCCTGCCCGGAGACCTCGTCGTATGGGACGGGCACGTGGCGATGGTGGTGGGCAACGGCCTCATGGTCGAGGCGGGCGACCCCGTCTCCGTGACGCCGATGCGCACCGGCAACGGAGGAATGGCCTTCCACGGCGTCTACCGACCCACCGCCGGCTGATTCCCGAGAATTCCGCACCGGGCGGGAACCGGCCGGGCTCGCGCTGCGTCCAACCCGGTATGGACAGCACGACGACGGAACCGATCACGGCCACCGCCCACAACCGGGCCGGGACGATCTCGGTGCGGACGACGGACGGTGGACTGCCCGTGGACCTTCGCATCGACCCCCGCGAGTTGCGTTACGGAGCCCGGCAACTGGCCGATCAGATCCTCGCCCTGAACCGGCAGGCCGCTCTCGAGGCCGCGGTGGTCCGCGGTGAACACCTCGCCGCCGAAGGGGTCCCTCGCGAGATCCTCGACCGGATGCGGCTGCCGTCCCGCGCCGACCTCGCGGACGGACCGGCCGCTCATCGACGAGGTCTCGTCCGATGAGCGAACGGATGGTGGAGGCGATCGTCGACCGAGCCCACGTCGGGCTCGATGCACTCGAACGCACAGTGGAGAGGCTCGGTGCGGTCCGGGGCACCGCGAGCAGCCCCGATGGACGGGTGACCGCCCGCGTGGACGGTTCGGGAGCGCTCGAAGGACTCGAGCTGGCCGAGCCGATCGGCGGTACCGACCCCCGGGAGCTGGCCGCGGTGATCCTCGCGACCGTGCACGAGGCCGCACGGCGGGCCGCTGTCGCGCGCGTCTCCGCGATGGACGATCTCCGCGCGGCACTCGCCGCGAGCGACTGCGGTCCGGTCACCGCGGGCGACCGTCCGGTAACGCGATGAAACCGGTACCGAGCTGCCCCCGGCTATATTCTCGGCGCCGACATGGCTAGGCTTCGCGCCATGGCTGGAGACATCGTCCCGATCGAGCTCGGTCTCACCGACGGCAACCTCGTGACGCTCTGGGCGCCGCGCTGGCGCGAAGGCGACGACGAGTGGGAGGCATTCCTCGGCCACGGCGACGACCTGTACGCCTTCCCGTCGGTTCCCGAACTCGTCGCGTTCGTGCGTTCGGGTGCCGACAACGACCTCGTCGAGCACGAGGCGTGGCCGATCGTGTCCAAGCTCGCGGCCTCTGAGTTCGAGCCCGACGAGCCGCACACCTACGACCTCGTCGGCGTACCCGAACTCGTGGCCGACGACCCGGATCCCGTCTCGGTGTCCGAGCTGCAGGACACCTTCGACATCGTGAGCATCCTCGGCGATGTCTGCGATCTCGACGTCGTGACGAAGTTCTTCGAACGCGAGGAGATCGACCTCCTGCTGCAGCACGGTGTCTCGGCCTTCCGCACCCGTGAGGGCCTCGACCTGTGGAATCGCATCGGGACCGCGGTCGCGCAGGACTGGGACGACGTGATCGACGCGCTCGACGCCGTGATCTCCACTCCCGACGTCGACGCCGCAGTGGTCGCCGAGATCGAATCCGAGCTCGTGGCGGTCGACGAGAACGAGGTCGAGGCGGACGACACGGTCGAGGACGTCGACGCCGACGACGAGTACGAGTTCATCGACGGCGAGGACGATGACGACGAGGACGACGGCTACGAGTTCTGGGCGCGGGTCGGCATCGATCCCATCCGGATCATCACGACCGACGGCACCTGGTACTCGCTGCGGTGCTACGTGAACGACGACGCAGTCTTCCTCGGCCACGACGGCACCATCGACGTCTTCCCGTCCGAGCGCGCGCTGGCCCGCCACCTCGCCGACAACCACGACCACGACCTCGCGACGCTCGAGCCGTACACGGAGATCCAGCTCGCGGCCGTCGACGGATCGCTCGACGTGACGGTCACCGACGACAACGTCTACGTGCTCACCGGAATCGCCGACGACATCGCCCAGGGGGTCGCGGCCGTCGACCCCGATCAGCTCGAACTGGCGGTCGAGTTGTTCGTCGACGCAGCGAACTTCGCGGACGACGACTCGACGGAGGCCGCGCTCGCCGCGTCCACGGAGCTCGGCTGGTTCGTCAACCACGTGATCGAACCCGACTCGGGACGCACGGCGCCCAAGCCGCCGTTCGACGCCGAGTCCCTCGCCTGGCGCGAGCTCGAGCGCGAGTTCGAGGCGCGACTGCGCCGGCACTGACGCGCGGGTCGCGTCGGGTCGGCACTGACGCGGGTCGCGTCGGGTCGGCACTGACGCGGGTCGCGTCGGGTCGGCACCGACGCGGGTTACCCGACGAGGACGGCGTATCCCGGCTTGATGACGTCGTCGATCAGTTCCAGTCGCTGGTCGAACGGGAGGAAGGCCGACTTCATCGCGTTGATCGTGAACCGTTCGAGGTCGACCCAGCCGTAGTCGAAGGTCTCGACGAGCCGAACCATCTCCTGCGTCATCGTGGTGTCGCTCATCAACCGGTTGTCGGTGTTGACGGTGACGCGGAAGCGCAGGCGGGCCAGCAGGTCGAAGGGATGCTCGGCGAGGGTGCGAACCGCGCCGGTCTGCACGTTCGACGACGGGCACAGTTCGAGCGGGATGCGCTTGTCGCGGATGTAGTTGGCGAGCCGGCCCAGGGTGGCGGTCCCGTCGTCGTGCACTTCGATGTCGTCGACGATGCGCACGCCGTGGCCGAGCCTGTCGGTGCCGCAGAAGGCGACCGCTTCGTGGATGGACGGGAGCCCGAACGCCTCACCGGCGTGGATCGTGAAGTGCGCGTTGGCCGCGCGGGTGTACTCGAAGGCGTCGAGATGACGGCTCGGCGGATTGCCCGCCTCGGCGCCGGCGATGTCGAAACCCGCCACGCCGCGATCCCGGAAGCGCACGGCGAGTTCGGCGATCTCCAACGAGCGCGCCGCGTGCCGCATCGCGGTGAGCAGGCAGCGCACCCGGATCCGACGACCTCCCGCAGCCACCTCCGATTCCCCGGCGCGGAAGCCTTCGAGGACGTGCTCGACGACCTCGTCCAGCGACAGTCCCTTCTCCAGGTGCTGCTCGGGTGCGAACCGCACCTCGGCGTAGACGACGCCGTCGTCGGCGAGGTCGAGGACGCATTCGCGTGCGACGCGTTCGAGTCCTTCGGCCGTCTGCATCACGGCGACGGTGTGCTCGAAGGTTTCGAGATAGCGCTCGAGCGACCCGCTGTCGGCGGACTCGCGGAACCACCGGGCGAGATCCGCTTCGGTGTCCGCGGGCAACGACCACCCGCACGCGTCCGCGAGTTCGAGGACCGTCCTGGGACGGAGGCCGCCGTCCAGGTGGTCGTGGAGGACCACTTTGGGTGCGGTGCGAACGAGTTCGGGAGTCAGACGGCCGTTCATGATCGGGACGGTAGTCGGCGGCGGCCGGTTCCGCTCGGTCTCCGGCCGCCGGACCCGCTACGCCCGGATCCGCTCGATCACGAGCGGCTGCCGGTCGGGTGCCGTGTCGGAGATGCGGAGACCGCCGCGGAGGGCGGCGAGCGCGTCGGGAATGCGTCCCGGGGTGTCGGTGTGCAGCGTCGCGATCGACTGGCCCGCGCGGACACGATCACCGAGGACCGCGTGCAGTTCGATGCCGGCCCCGGGCTGGACGTCCTGGCCCTGCCGTTCGCGACCGGCTCCCAGACGCCACGCGGCGATGCCGACCGCGTACGCGTCGAGTTCGGAGATCACCCCGTCCGCGTCGGCGTGGAAGGTCTCGGTGTGGGTCGCGACGGGCAACGGCGCCGTGGGGTCGCCACCCTGGGCGGCGATCATCGCGTTCCATCGGTCCATCGCAGTGCCGTCGCGCAGGCGGTCGGCGGGATCGACGTCGTCGACACCGGCGGCCTCGAGCATCTCACGGGCCAGGGCCAGGGTCAGCTCGACGACGTCGTCGGGTCCGCCGCCGGCGAGCACCTCGACGGCCTCCCGGACCTCGAGCGCATTGCCCGCCGTACGCCCGAGCGGGCTGTCCATGCGGGTGAGCAGGGCCGTCGTGGGCAGCCCTTCGTCGGTGCCGAGCTCGACCATGGTGCGTGCCAGCTCGCGGGCCTCGCCGAGTTCCTTCATGAAGGCACCGCTGCCGACCTTCACATCGAGGACGAGGGCTCCGGTGCCCTCGGCGATCTTCTTGCTCATGATCGAGCTGGCGATGAGCGGGATCGACTCGACGGTCCCGGTGACGTCGCGCAGTGCGTAGAGCTTGCGGTCGGCGGGTGCGAGATCGGCGCTCGCCGCGCACACGACCGCACCGACGGCCGGGTCGGTGAGGATCTCGGCGATTTCCGCGGTGGTCAGATCGGCCTTCCAGCCCGGGATCGCTTCGAGCTTGTCCAGGGTGCCGCCGGTGTGACCGAGACCGCGGCCCGACAGCTGCGGGACGGCGACGCCGCAGGCGGCGACGAGCGGTGCGAGCGGCAGGGTGATCTTGTCTCCCACACCGCCTGTCGAGTGTTTGTCGACGGTGCGCAGTCCGAGCGCGGAGAAATCGAGGCGACGACCGGAGTCGATCATCGCGGTGGTCCAGCGTGCCGTCTCCGCCCGGCTCATGCCGCGGAACCAGACGGCCATCGCCAGGGCCGACATCTGGGCGTCGGAGACGATGCCGTGGGTGAACGCTTCGATGACCCAGTCGATCTCGGTGCCGGAGAGTTCGTGTCCGTCGCGCTTGCGGCGGATGACGGTGACGATGTCAGGCACGGCGGTCCTCGTTCTCCCGCACGGCCGCGAGATCGTCGGGGCCGAACGCGTCGGGGAGGAGCGCGGAGAGACGACGCGGGCCGCCCTGGGCGTCGACCTCGAGATCGGGGCCGCCGTGTTCGAGAAGCACCTGCCGGCACCGGCCGCACGGGGTCAGAACGTGGCCCCGGGAGTCGCACACGGCGACGGCCCGAAGGCGGCCTCCACCCTGGGCGATCAAGTTACCGACGAGTACACATTCGGCACATAGGCCCAGTCCGTGTGAGACATTTTCCACATTGCACCCGAGGACCATCCGACCGTCGACGGTGAGGCCGGCAGCCCCCACCGGGAACCCGGAGTAGGGGGCGTAGGCTCGACCCATCACCTCATGTGCTTTGGCGCGCAACATTTTCCAGTCGATGTCCGGCATGGTTCATCATCCTGTCACGGTGGCGTGGGCGACGGTAGGCGACCCCCACCGCGCCAGATCACAGTTGGAAAGGCAAACCTAACTTCGCATTTGGAGCCCTGTACGAATGGGGCGGGAGATTAGTTCCCGAGTTTGGGATGGGTCTAGAGTCGATCCAAGTCGGTTCAGGTTCACGTCGGGCCCGTACTGCGGAATCCCCCACAGGTAGGAGCAGCTCGACGCGTCCACCATTGACGTTGGAGGCACAGCACTCGATGAGCAGCACGACTGAAGCCGCCCCCGCAAAGGCGGGGCGCACACGGTCGCTTTACCGGGGAGACCCCGGCATGTGGTCCTGGGTATTGCACCGGATCACGGGCGTGGCGACATTCTTCTTCCTTTTCGTCCACGTCCTCGACACCGCACTCGTCCGGGTCAACCCCGAGACCTACGACGCGGTGATCGATACGTACAAGAACCCGATCGTCGGCCTCATGGAGCTCGGCCTGGTCGCGATGGTCCTGTACCACGCACTCAACGGCCTGCGGGTCATGCTCGTGGACTTCTGGTCGAAGGGCCCGAAGTACCAGCGCGTGATGCTCTGGACGATCCTCGCGATCTGGTTCGTGGTGATGATCCCCGCGGCCGTTCGCATCCTCTTCAACACGTTTGCGGGGCACTGACATGACCGAAGCGAAGACTCTGGGTAAGGAATACGACCGGCCTGCCGGCCTCGACAACCCGCGCTCGCCGCGGCGCGCCGCGAAGAACAACTTCGAGCTCTACGCCTGGTTGTTCATGCGCCTGTCCGGCCTGGCCCTGATCATCCTGGTCCTCGGTCACCTCTTCATCATGCTGATGCTCGATGACGGCGTGCACCGCATCAACTTCGCGTTCGTCGCAGGCCGCTGGTCCAGCCCGTTCTGGCAGGTCTGGGACCTGTCGATGCTGTGGCTCGCTCAGCTCCACGGCGGTAACGGTCTGCGCACCGTCATCGCGGACTACGCACGTAAGGACTCCACCCGGTTCTGGCTCAACACGATCCTCGTCGTGTCGATGATCCTGATCATGGGCCTGGGCACCTACGTGATCTTCACCTTCGACCCGAACATCACGGCGAGCTAGGGGAGCCGAACCTTCATGCAGGAACATCGTTACGACGTAGTCATCGTCGGCGCCGGCGGCGCCGGCATGCGCGCGGCCATCGAAGCCGGCCCGCGTGCGCGCACCGCAGTGCTCACGAAGCTCTACCCCACCCGCAGCCACACCGGCGCCGCTCAGGGTGGCATGTGCGCCGCCCTCGCGAACGTCGAAGAGGACAACTGGGAGTGGCACACCTTCGACACCGTCAAGGGTGGCGACTACCTGGTCGACCAGGACGCTGCGGAGATCATGGCCAAGGAGGCCATCGACGCCGTTCTCGACCTCGAGAAGATGGGTCTTCCGTTCAACCGGACGCCCGAGGGCAAGATCGATCAGCGTCGCTTCGGTGGTCACACCCGCGACCACGGTAAGGCCCCGGTCCGTCGCGCGTGCTACGCCGCCGACCGCACCGGCCACATGATTCTGCAGACGCTCTACCAGAACTGCGTCAAGCACGACGTCGAGTTCTTCAACGAGTTCTACGCGCTCGACATCACCCTCACCGAGACCGAGAACGGTCCCGTCGCGACGGGTGTCATCGCGTACGAGCTCGCGACCGGCGAGATCCACGTCTTCCACGCCAAGGCCATCGTCTTCGCGACGGGCGGCTCGGGCCGTATGTACAAGACGACGTCGAACGCCCACACCCTCACCGGTGACGGCCTCGGCATCATCTTCCGCAAGGGCCTGCCGCTCGAGGACATGGAGTTCCACCAGTTCCACCCGACGGGCCTGGCCGGTCTCGGCATCCTCATCTCGGAAGCCGTGCGTGGTGAGGGCGGCATCCTCCGCAACGCCGACGGCGAGCGGTTCATGGAGCGCTACGCCCCCACCATCAAGGACCTCGCGCCCCGCGACATCGTCGCCCGCTCGATGGTGCTCGAGGTGCTCGAGGGTCGCGGCGCCGGACCGAACAAGGACTACGTCTACATCGACGTGACCCACCTCGGCGAGGACGTCCTCGAGGAGAAGCTCCCCGACATCACGGAGTTCTCCCGCACCTACCTCGGTGTCGACCCTGTCACCGAGCTCGTGCCGGTGTTCCCGACCTGCCACTACGTCATGGGCGGTATCCCGACCAACGTCGACGGCGAGGTCCTCCGCGACAACGAGAACGTCGTGCCCGGCCTGTACGCGGCCGGCGAGTGCGCATGCGTGTCCGTCCACGGCGCCAACCGTCTCGGCACCAACTCGCTGCTCGACATCAACGTCTTCGGTCGTCGCGCCGGCATCGCCGCCGCGGAGTACGCCAACAGCACGAAGCACGTCGAGATGCCGGACGAGCCGACGAAGTACGTCGACGAGTGGCTCGACCTGATCCTGCACCAGGGCGGCAAGGAGCGGGTGGCCGACATCCGCACCGAGCTGCAGCAGACGATGGACAACAACGCGTCGGTGTTCCGCACCGAGGAGACGTTGACGCAGGCGCTCAACGACATCCACGCGCTGAAGAAGCGCTACAAGGAGATCACCGTCCACGACAAGGGCAAGCGCTACAACAGCGACCTGCTCGAAGCGCTGGAGCTCGGTTTCCTCCTCGAGATGGCCGAGGTCACCGTCGTCGGCGCGCTGAACCGCAAGGAATCGCGCGGCGGCCACGCCCGCGAGGACTACCCGAAGCGCGACGACGAGAACTTCCTCAAGCACACCATGGCGTACAAGGTGGGCGAGGAACTGATCTCCGACATTCGCCTGGACTACAAGCCGGTGGTCCAGACCCGGTACGAGCCCATGGAGCGTAAGTACTGATGACAACCATCGAGAAGACCGACACGGGCGCGTCGTCACTGCCTCCCGTGCCCGAGGGCGCGACGATGGTCACCCTCAAGATCGCTCGGTTCAACCCGGAGGACGACAAGGGTCAGCACTGGGATTCGTTCCAGGTGCCGGCGCTGCCGTCCGACCGTCTGCTCAACCTGTTGGGCTACGTCAAGGGTTACCTCGACGGCACGCTCACCTTCCGTCGCAGCTGCGCCCACGGCGTGTGCGGCTCGGACGCGATGCGTGTCAACGGCGTCAACCGTCTCGCCTGCAAGATCCTCATGAAGGACCTGCTGGACAAGAACGGCAAGGACGTCACGATCACGATCGAGCCGATCCGTGGCCTTCCGGTCGAGAAGGACCTCGTCGTCGACATGGAGCCCTTCTTCGACGCCTACCGCGCCGTGAAGCCGTTCCTCATCGCCTCCGGCAACGAGCCGACCCGCGAGCGCATCCAGTCGCAGGCCGACCGTGCCCGGTTCGACGACACCACCAAGTGCATCCTGTGCGCGTGCTGCACCACCTCGTGCCCGGTGTACTGGAGCGACGGCAGCTACTTCGGCCCCGCCGCGATCGTCAACGCGCACCGGTTCATCTTCGATTCGCGTGACGAGGGTACCGCCGAGCGTCTGGACATCCTCAACGACAAGGAAGGCGTGTGGCGCTGCCGCACCACCTTCAACTGCACCGACGCGTGCCCCCGTGGCATCCAGGTGACGAAGGCGATCCAGGAGGTCAAGCGCGCGCTCATGTTCGCTCGCTGATCACCTCGCACGACGGCAGGCCCGCCCCTTCGGGGACGGGCCTGCCGTCGTCTGTGCTCACTCCGCTGTCCTCACTCCGCTGTTCTCACTACGTGTCGTCCCGAACTTCATCGAGGAACAGGCCCGGCAGTCGATGGAGCAGGATTCCGCGCGCGGGTGAACCCGAACCGAGACGATCGGATCAGCGTCCGCGTGCGAACAGGAAGCCCGCGACCCACCCGACCGCGAAGATGACGACGAGCACCAGCCACAACGGTGCCTGCAGCGAGATCCAGAAGAGGTCGATGCTCGTGCTCTTGCGGTTCTGGAGGACGAACAGCGCGGCGAGCAGGACCAGGACGGCCGCGAGAACTCTGCGCGGAGTCACCTGGAACGAGCGTCGGGGCGCGGCGGAGCGCGTCTGTTTTGCCACGCCTCCATCGTCGCCCGTCCGCGGCACGATCGGCACCCCCGAACCGGGTTTTCACCCCGGGAGTTCGTTCATTTCCTCCGGAATCGCAACCCGGCGAGGAGCCCCCCGAGCAGACCCGCTCCGAGGAGTACGGCCCCGCGGCGCGCGTCGAAACCTTCGTGCACCTCGAGACGCGGAGTGATGACAGCTCCCGTGGGCGCGGGATGGTGTGCGAGTGCGAGGCTCGCGCGGGACGTCGCTGCGAACGCGGTGCAGAAGAGCACAAGACGAGCCGTGAGATTACCGAACACGAGAATGCCGAGAATGGGCCCGAAGGCGACGCCCGCCGGCCCGTTGAGCACCCGTTCGAGATAGATCGAACCGGTCTGCTTGAGCAGTTCGAAACCGATCCCGGCGATCACACCTGCGACGATCGCGCTGCGGAACGGGACCGGTTCGCGGGGCAGGCGCGCGATCACCCAGGTGAACACCAGGGCGGTCGCGGCCGTGGCCGTGATCAGTGCCAGGATCCGCAGAACCACGCCGATGCCGACGAGGTTCTCCATGTTGAGCAGCTCGACGATTCTGCGCGCGATCGGCCCGCTGCTCAGCGCCGAGAGCCCCAACGACACTGTCATCGCGAGCCCGAGACTGACGAGCGCGCCGCCGTCGCGCAGCTTGACCACGAAGAAGTTGCCCTTGTCGCGCGGGTGCTCCCACATGGCGGTGAGTGCTTCACGAAGATTCGTGATCCAGCCCAGGCCCGCATACGAGGCGGTGAGCAGACCGATGAGACCTACCGCGCCGCGGGATTCGATCGCCGAGTCGATCAGGCTCTGGACGGTGCCACCGAGCTGACCGGGGATGTTCTCGGAGATGATCTGCCGGATCTGGTCGAGCAGCTCGGGGCGACCGGCGAGCACGAAGCCGGCCAGCGAGAATACGACCATGATGATCGGGACGATGGCCAGCACCGTGAAGAAGGTCAGACCGGCCGCGTAGTAATCGCCTTTGTTCTCCTGATACCGCACCCCGGCCCGGAGGATGCGGTCGAGCACCGGATGGGCCGCGCGTTGACGCTCGAGAAATCCCGGCTTCTCGTCGGGTTCGCCAGCCATCCGGGTGCTCCTTCGTCTAGGTCCGCGGCAGGAAACCCACCTTGTCATAGACCTGCGCCAAGGTGCGGGATGCGACCTCGCGAGCGCGGTCCGCGCCGCCCGAGAGAATGCGGTTCAGTTCGGCCGGGTCGGCCAGGTACTCGTCGACCTTGGTGCGGATCGGCGTGACGAACTCGGTGAGAACCTCTGCGGTGTCGGCCTTCAGGTCGCCGTAGCCCTTGCCCTCGTAGCCGGCGACGAGCTCGTCGATACTGCGGCCCGACAGAGCCGACTGGATCGTGAGCAGGTTCGAGACCCCGGGCTTGTTCTCGCGGTCGAAACGGATCTCGCGCTCGTTGTCGGTCACCGCGGAGCGGATCTTCTTCGCCGAGACCTTCGGATCGTCGAGGAGGTTGATCAGGCCCGCGTCGGTCGCCGCGGACTTGCTCATCTTCGACGTCGGATCCTGCAGGTCGTAGATCTTCGCGGTCTCCTTCACGATCGTCGGCTCGGGGACGACGAAGGTCTTGCCGAAGCGGGAGTTGAAGCGCTGCGCGAGATCTCGCGTCAACTCGAGGTGCTGACGCTGGTCCTCCCCCACCGGCACGTGGCTCGCGCGGTAGAGCAGGATGTCGGCGGCCATGAGGATCGGATAGGTGAACAGGCCGACGCCGGCGTGCTCGGTGCCCTGCTTGGCGGACTTGTCCTTGAACTGTGTCATCCGGCTGGCCTCACCGAAACCGGTGATGCAGCTCAGGACCCAGGCGAGCTCGGCGTGCTCGGGCACCTGGCTCTGCACGAACAGGACGGACTTCTCCGGATCGATACCGATTGCGAGCAGCTGCGCCACGGAGACGAGCACACGCTTGCGGAGCAGCTTCGGCTCGTGCGGAACGGTGATCGCGTGCAGGTCGGGGATGAAGTAGAAGGCGTCGTTCTCGTCCTGCGCCGGAACCCACTGCGCCAGCGCCCCGAGGAAGTTCCCGAGGTGGAACGAATCCGAGGTGGGCTGGATGCCGGACAGCACACGGGGGCGGGCCTTCGGCTTCGTGGCGTTCTGTTCTGCAGTGCTCGACATGCCGTCGATGATTCCACGCAGGCCCCACCGCACTGCGACCGAGGTGGGCACTTCCGGGCGATCCGCAGAAGCGGTCAGCGATCGAAGGCCACCGTCACCGGTGCATGGTCGGACCAGCGCCGGTCGTAGCTCGCTGCGCGTTCGACGCGGGCCTCGGTCGCGCGGGCCGCCAGGCCCGGGGTCACGAGGTGGTAGTCGATGCGCCAGCCGGCGTCGGTGTCGAATGCCTTGCCGCGGTACGACCACCACGAATAGGGACCGGCGACGTCTCCGTGGAGGTCGCGCACCACGTCGCGCCAGCCCGCGTCGAGCAGGTCGCCGACCCAGGCGCGCTCCTCCGGCAGGAAGCCGGACTTCTTGACGTTGCCCTTCCAGTTCTTGATGTCCCGCTCGGTGGGGGCGATGTTCCAGTCGCCGCATACCACCATGTCGCGACCTGCGGCCGTCACCGCGGCGTACCGCTCGGCGAGATAGGTCGCGAAGCTCTTCATGAAGTGTTCCTTCTCGTCCTGCTTCGGCGTCTGCGCCTCACCGGTCGGAAGGTAGAGGCTTCCCA
The DNA here is from genome assembly GCF_035918275.1 of Rhodococcus sp. PD04. Classification (NCBI taxonomy): domain Bacteria; kingdom Bacillati; phylum Actinomycetota; class Actinomycetes; order Mycobacteriales; family Nocardiaceae; genus Rhodococcus; species Rhodococcus sp. PD04. Next base: position 3,620,955 of record NZ_CP142143.1, read on the forward strand.
CCGTCACGTCGCCGAAGTCGGCCTCGATGTAGCGGCCGGCCGACGCGAACTCGTCGACGTCGAATCCGACGCGGACCGCGTCCGCCGGTACACGTGAGAGGATCGCCACCCCGGCGCGGCCCTTGGCCGAGGACTCCGCGCCGACGCAGTGCCATCCGGCCTCGAGTGCAGGGGCGATCGCAGCGTGGAACTGCTTCTCGGTGGCCCGCACCTCCTGCAGGCACACGATGTCGGCGGCCGACGAGGCCAGCCAGTCGACGAGACCCTTGGCTGCGGCTGCGCGCACGCCGTTGACGTTCACGGTGGTGATCACGAGAGGCACCGGGTCACCGTAGCCGACACCCGCGACGCAACGGCTTCCCTGTGGGAGGGGCCTCCCGCGAGGGTGGTCCACCCCACGACCGGTCGTTCCACGGGACGGAACGAATTCACCACGTTCTCTCATACAGCGGAACGGACGAATGCACTTCCAGCTGAAATGCTGCATAGATCCATTCTGCGGATTGTTGAAACCGTTCTACGGACCTAGAGTGACTCACATGACACAGGCATCGACGGTCACCGGAGCCGACGGCGGCGTGCGGAGCGTCGCTCGCGCGTTCGATCTGCTCAACGCATTCGACGCCGAGCACCCGATCCGGACGCTGCGCGAACTCGTCGAGATCACCGGGCTCCCCAAGTCGACGGTGGTGCGCCTGCTGGGCACCCTCACCACGCAAGGGATCGTCGCCACCCGAGGCGATTCGACGACCTACAGCGTCGGCCCCGCCTTCCTTCGCTGGATCGGTCTGGCCGACGCGATGTGGGAGATCGGCGCCGAGGCACGGCGATCGATGACGGAACTGCGCGATCGATGCGGAGAGACCGTCAACATCTACATCCGACAGGACCTGCACCGCGTCTCCGTCGCTCAGGTCGAGGGCACGACGACGGTCCGCAGCGTCGTCCAGGTGGGTGCTCAGTACCCGCTCGTCGTCGGCGCCGCCGGCCGGATCCTGCTCGGTGGCTGTCCGGACAACGTTCTCGAAGCGCTCGCCGAGCAGGAGGGCACCACCAGCACGGCGGACCTGAGGACCGAGGCCGCCGGAGCACGGGAGGCGGGTTACGCCATCACCCACGGCGATCGGGAGCTGGGCGCTTCCGCGGTCGCCGCGCCGATCCTGTCCGCCGACGGCCGTGTCATCGCAGCCCTGTCGATCAGTGGCCCCACGTCGCGCTTCACCGCCGACCGGGTCGCCGCCTACGTCGATGCCGTAACCGACACCGCCCGGCAGATCAGTGCTGCCGGGCTCGGAACCGTGGAGGCCTTCCTGTGACCACCAACCTTCTGGAGGGCGTGCGCGTCCTCGATATGACCAACGTCCTGGCCGGACCCTTCGCGGGCTACCAATTGGCCCTGCTCGGCGCGGATGTGATCAAGGTCGAGACCGCCGGAAGCGGCGACCTGGCCCGTCAGCTCGGCGCCGATCCCGACCTGAGCGCCGAATACATGGGCGTGTCCTTCCTCGCCCAGAACGCCGACAAGCGCTCGGTCACGGTCAACCTCAAGACCGAGGGCGGCAAGAAGGTCTTCGAGCAGTTGCTCGCGGACGCCGACGTGCTCCTCGAGAACTTCCGTCCGGGCGTGCTCGCCCGCCTCGGCTTCGACTGGGAACGTCTGCACGAGCTCAATCCCCGCCTGATCTACTGCGCGGTCTCCGGATTCGGCGCCACCGGCCCGATGAGCAGCCGACCCGCCTACGACCAGGTGGTCCAGGGACTGTCCGGCATCATGAGCGTCACCGGCGACACCGAATCCGCGCCGCTGCGCGTCGGCTATCCCGTCTGCGACAGCTTCGGCGGTATGGCCGCGGCCATGACCGTGTGCGCCGCCATCGTCCGCCAGCGACAGACCGGGCAGGGCGCGTACCTGGACACCTCGATGCTCGACGCGGCCATCACGTCGATGGGCTGGGTGGTCTCGAACCATCTGGTGACCGGCAAGGAACCGGTGCCGATGGGCAACGAGAACATGACCTCGGCGCCGTCGGGTGCGTTCCGCACGGCCGACGGAGTCCTGAACATCGCGGCGAACAAGCAGGAACAGTACGAGATCCTGTGCAAGGTGCTCGGCCGCGAGGAACTCGTCACCGACCCCCGTTTCGTCACCCGCGAGGACCGCAAGCGCAACCGCGAGATCCTGCGCGACGAACTCGAGATCTCCCTCAAGGAGAGGACCGCGGCCGAGTGGGACGAGATCCTGCTCGACACCGGCGTTCCCGCCGCGCCCGTCGCTCCGGTGTCGGAGGCGCTGCGCTCCGATCAGATCCGCCACCGCGGGTTGATCTCCGAACTGGACGTGGCAGCCGGCTCCGGCACGGTCCAGGTCCTCGGTCTGCCCACGCACGTCGACGGTGAGTCGGTCCGTCCCGATACTCCGCCGCCGACGCTCGGAGAGCACACCGACGAGATCCTCCGCGAGATCGGCTTCAGCGCCGAGCAGATCACCCGTTTCCGGGAAGAAGGCGCAGTATGACGACCGATCCCTTCCGCTCCCTGACCGCTCTGCCGGTCTCGGACGAGGCCGGCGCTCCCCTGCACTACTACAGCCTGGCCGAGGCCGAAGCACACGGTGCCGGGCCGATCGCCGACCTGCCGTGGTCGCTGAAGACGCTCGTCGAAGGGATCCTGCGTCACCAGGGTCATCCGCAGGCGCTGCCCGAGCACGTCCACGCCGTCACCCGCCGCGACGAGACGGCCGCGATCCCGTTCTTCCCGGGTCGTGTGCTGTTCCAGGACGCCTCCGGGATCCCGGTACTGGCCGACATGATCACCCTGCTCGAACGCGCCCGGGCCGAGGGGTTGGACACGTCCGCGCTCGAACCCGCGTTGCCCCTCGACCTGGTCGTCGATCACGCACTCGAGGTGGATGAGTACGCGAATCCGGAAGCGGCACTTCGCAACATCGATCTGGAGTACGAGCGTCACCGCGATCGGTACCGTTTCCTGCGCTGGGCGCAGGACCGGCTTCCGGGCCTTCGGGTCGTGCCGCCGGGGCTCGGGATCTGTCACCAGCTGAACCTCGAGGTCCTCGCGCCGGTCGTGACCGCCACCGAATCCGGGGGCCGGCACGTCGCAGCGCTGGACAGCCTGGTCGGCACCGACTCGCACACCACGATGATCAACGCGCTCGGCGTCACCGGCTGGGGCGTCGGCGGCATCGAGGCCACCGCCGCGGCCCTCGGGCAGGCCGTCATGATCCGCGTGCCCCGCGTCGTCGGCATCGAACTCACCGGACGTCTCGCACCCGGGGTGTTCGCCTCCGATCTCGCCCTCACCCTCGCCGAGAAACTGCGCGCACTGAATGTGGTCGGCGCCGTCGTCGAGTTCCACGGTCCCGGCCTGGAGGCACTGTCGGTGCCCGACCGCGCGACCGTCGCCAACATGGCACCCGAATACGGCGCGACGATGGCCTGGTTCCCGGCCGATCGCCGGACGATCGAGTACCTGGCCGCGACGGGCCGCTCCCCCGAGCGTGTCCACCTCGCCGAGCAGTACCTGCGAGCCCAGGGACTGTTCCGCACCCCGAGCAGCCCGGCACCACGGTTCGAGACCGGCCTGTCGATCGACCTCGCGAGCATCACCACCACCCTCGCCGGTCCGTCCCGACCGCACGATGCCCTGTCGCCCTCCGAGGTCCCGACCTCCCGCGGCGAGAGCGGACCGCTCGATGGCGACATCGCGATCGCTGCGATCACCAGCTGCACCAACACCTCCAATCCCCGGTCGCTGGTCGCGGCGGGGTTGCTGGCGCGCAACGCCGTCGCGGCCGGTCTGCGTCCACCGGGCTGGACGAAGACGTCGTTCACGCCCGGCTCGCGGGCCGCCGCCGACCTGCTGGCCTCGGCGGGTCTGCAGGATCACCTCGACCGGCTCGGCTTCCAGGTCGCGGGATTCGGATGCGGCACGTGCATGGGCAATTCCGGGCCGCTCAGCCCGGCCCTGTCCGAGTCGGACCGGACGAAGGACACCGCGCTCGCGGCGGTGCTGTCGGGCAACCGCAACTTCACCGGACGCATCCACCCGGCGATCGCGCACGCCTACCTCGCCTCCCCGGCGATGGTCGTGGCCTACGCCCTCGCGGGCAACGTCCGGATCGACGTGACGCGCGACCCGATCGGGCGCGCCGAGGACGGCACCGACGTCACCCTCGCCGACCTGTGGCCCTCCGACGAGGAGATCGACGCGATGCTGGCCGAGCACGAGGCCGCCGCGCTCGGGCGTGACGCTCACCGGGAGTTGACCACCACGCGCTGGCAGGAACTCGAGTACCCGCGCGGTGAGCACTACCGCTGGGACGGGGAGGCCGGCAGCATCCGTCGCCCGCCCTTCACCGATCCGGAACTGACGTCGCCCACCCTCACCGGCGATCTGACCGCGCGGCCCCTGCTGGTCCTCGGCGATGCGGTCACCACCGACCACATCTCGCCGGTCGCACGGGTCCTGCCCGACTCCGCGGCGGGTCGCTGGCTCCGCGAGCGCGGTGTGGGCGACCGGGCACTGGGCACCTTCAGCTCCCGGCGGCTCAACCACGACGTCATGATCCGCGGCGGCTTCGCCAACACCCGCCTCGCGAACCTGCTCGTGCCCGAGAAGCAGGGCGGCTGGACGCGCACGGCACCCGGCGAGGAGCCGGTGCCCGTCCACGAAGCGGCCGAGTACCACCGCCGGCAGGGCACCCCGGTCGTGGTGGTCGCCGGTGAACTGTACGGCGCCGGGTCGGCGCGGGACTGGGCCGCGAAGGTCACGCGGCTGCTCGGCATCCGCGCGGTCCTCGCCCGTAGCTTCGAACGCATCCACCGCACCAACCTGGTCGCGATGGGTGTCCTGCCGATCCAGTGGCAGGGCCCCGCCCCGGAGACCTTCGACGGCAGCGAGGAGATCGACCTGCTCGGACTGGCCGATCTCGGGTCGACCACCGAGATCACCGTCCGGGTCCGCCGTGCGGGCGAGATCGTGTGGCAGGGCACGGCACTCTGCCGGATCGACACTCCCCTGGAGTGGGAGTGGCTGCGCGCCGGCGGTCTGTTCGGCCATCTGCTGACCGAGCAGACGGAGCGGCAGGGCGCACCGCACCGCGATCCGGTGGGCGCACACCGGTAGACGAGTGGATCGACGGGGACGTCCTCCGAGGGGGCGTCCCCGTCGTCATGTCCGGTCCGCCGGGGCGGCGCGGGCGACGGTGCGCGCCCGCACGATCAGATGACGGAGCGGCGGGACGGAACCCTCCGCTCGACCGTCCCTCCGGCCACCGTCGACCTCGGCACGCCGCACCCGGTACCGCTCGCGCAGCACAGCGGCGCGCAGGGCGGCGGTGACACCCGGGAAGCGACCGTGACGGCCGAACCCGACGGTGCCGAGGAGCAGGACAGCGGCCGGCAGGATTATCCAGGCGTACAGCACGGCGGCGGAGGCGATCGCCTCGGCGACGGCATCCTCGTCGAGCGCCGCCCATACGATTCCTGCGCCGACCACGACGTAGAGGGTGCCGCCCAGCGCCGCGGCCAGGACGGCACCGACGTATCGACGGAGCAACCAGCACCGGACCGTCCACAGCACGAGGACGGCGGCCGTGAACATCGTGATCGCGGACATGACCACGACGAAGACGACGTCCGAGGAGTCCGGCAGCGGTCCGGAACCCGACTCGTCGTCGAACACCACGACCATCAGGAGCCCTGTCGCCACCGTGACGACGGCCAGGAGAGCGAGTTCGACGGCGAGCGCCGCGAAGGGGTGCCCCGCGGCCCGTGAGTCGGCGGGGCGCAGCCTCGCCGCCGTGGCGAGCAGTTCGCGGCGGCGCAGCAGTGACGCCTCCCGGCGCAGACGACGACGGGCACCGACACCGCGCTGGGTCGCGAGGAACAGATCCTGGCTGAGCACCACGATCACGAAGACCGCCGGGAACAGCAGCAGCGCCGCCAGATCCACGGAGTGCGGAAGGCCGTCGAGCAGCGCGGCGACGAAGGTCATCGTCGCCCCGACGCCGAACACCGACCCGCACAGTTCGAGGTGTTCGAGGCGCAGCGCCTCGGTCGACCGGGACGAGCCCTCGGCGGTGATGGCCGGTCCGAGCGACCACGCGATGAGATTGAGCGCGATGACGAGGGCGGCGAGCACACCGAGGACGGCGGCGGCCTCACCCATCGTGAGGGTGGTGAGTACGCCGCTGCGCACCGGCGTGGACCGGTCGTAGGCCAGTTCGTCGGTACGGCGGGCGACCGCGTGGATCAGGTTGGGGGCGAGGGCGACCGGCAGATAGGCCAGCGCCGAGCCGAACATCAGCATCCATACCCGGGTCCAGAACCGCCGGCGGGCGTGCGCTCCACCGCGGGCTTCGGAGTCGGTGGCAGTGGTGGTCACGGCCGTCCCTCCTCCCGGACCTACGGTGATGCGACTGACAGTGGTACACGAAACGGTAACCGGTGCCGGGAGTGCTCGGGAAACACGACACGGGACGCCCGGTGCGGGCGTCCCGTGTCGTGTTGTCGAGAACGGAGCGGAAGGTCAGGCGCGAGCCTTCTGCAGATTCTCGTCGAGTGCGCCGAGGAACTCCTCGGTGGTCAGCCAGCTCTGCTCGGGGCCGACGAGCAGTGCGAGGTCCTTGGTCATCTGACCGGCTTCGACGGTCTTGATGACGACGTCCTCGAGCTGCTGCGCGAACTCGATGACCTCGGGGGTGTTGTCGAGCTTGCCGCGGTGCTCGAGGCCACGGGTCCAGGCGAAGATCGACGCGATCGGGTTGGTCGACGTCGGCTTGCCCTGCTGGTGCTGACGGTAGTGCCGGGTGACGGTGCCGTGTGCGGCCTCCGCCTCGACGGTCTTGCCGTCCGGGGTCATCAGGACGGAGGTCATCAGGCCCAGCGAGCCGTAGCCCTGCGCGACGGTGTCGGACTGGACGTCGCCGTCGTAGTTCTTGCAGGCCCAGACGTAGCCGCCCTCCCACTTGAGGGACGATGCGACCATGTCGTCGATGAGGCGGTGCTCGTAGGTGAGACCGGCGGCGTCGAACTCCGCCTTGAACTCTTCCTCGTAGATCCGCTGGAACTCGTCCTTGAACATGCCGTCGTAGGCCTTCAGGATCGTGTTCTTGGTCGACAGGTAGACCGGGTAGTTGCGCTGCAGGCCGTACGAGAGCGAGGCGCGCGCGAAGTCCTGGATGGACTTCTTGTAGTTGTACATACCCATCACGACGCCGCCGTCCTCGGGGATCCGGCAGACCTCGTGCTGGATCGGCTCGCTGCCGTCCTCGGGCGTGAAGGTGATGGTGACGGTGCCCGGGCGGTCGACCTTGAAGTCGGTGGCGCGGTACTGGTCGCCGAACGCGTGGCGGCCGACGATGACGGGCTTGGTCCAGCCCGGCACCAGGCGCGGCACGTTCGAGATGATGATGGGGGCGCGGAAGATGGTGCCGCCGAGGATGTTACGGATGGTGCCGTTGGGCGACCGCCACATCTTCTTCAGACCGAACTCCTCGACGCGCGCTTCGTCGGGGGTGATGGTGGCGCACTTGACGCCGACGTTGTACTTCTTGATGGCGTTCGCCGCGTCGACCGTCACCTGATCGTCGGTGGCGTCGCGGTTCTCCACGCCGAGGTCGTAGTACTCGAGATCCACGTCCAGGTACGGGTGGATCAGCTTGTCTTTGATGAACTGCCAGATGATGCGGGTCATCTCGTCGCCGTCGAGTTCGACGACCTTACCCTCAACCTTGATCTTGGACATATGCGCTTCGTGTCCTCCTAGGACGTTTCTGTGGTCCCCAATCGACCGCACTTTGTGGGTGCGATCGCCGTCGGCTCGCGAGCAGCGAGCATGGCCGTGTCCACGTCCTGGACTCCGGCCAAACATGACAAGCGTACTGCTATTGGTGAAGTCCGCAAAGCGCCTCGTCCCGCCCTCGCGCCCTACCGACCGGTAACTTTCCTGCTGGTCAGCGATGTTCAGAGGGTGCATAAGACCCTGCGACGGAGAGTCGCTAGACTGCCGGGAAAGTCATGAGTGCCAGCGTCAAGCCCCGGCTTGCTGGCCGGCAACCCTCCGACGGGGTGGGGTGCTCCGGGTGATGACACGGTCGGTGGAACCCCACCGACAAGCCTGTTGTCGGGAGGACTGAGATGATGATGTGCTGTCGCACGCAAGCCACGATCACACCTCCCATCACCGCCGGAAGGACACGATGACCGACATCCGCAGCCGGCGCTGCCAGCCCACCGCGAGCCTCGAGGCGGTCACCTCTTGACGGCGGGCACCGAGCGGCGTCGCGTCGAACTGCCCCCGGCGGACGGACGCCTCGACACCATCGACATCGGCGATCTCGCGCTCGAGAGCGGCGAGACGCTGCCGAACGTCACCGTCGCCGTGCAGAGGTGGGGCGAACTGTCCCCCGCCCGCGACAACGTGGTGCTCGTCGAACACGCCCTCACCGGCGACTCGCACGTCACCGGCCCCGCCGGACCGGACCATCCCTCGCCCGGCTGGTGGTCGGGCATGGTCGGCCCGGGCGCTCCTATCGACACCGACCGCTGGTGTGTGGTCTCGACGAACATCCTCGGCGGGTGCCGCGGCACCACCGGCCCCGGCAGCACGGCGCCCGACGGCAAGGCCTGGGGATCCCGCTTTCCGCTGATCACCGTCCGCGACCAGGTGGCCGCCGAGGTGGCGCTGCTCGACAGGCTCGGCATCGACGTCCTCGCCGCCGTGACCGGCGGATCGATGGGCGGCATGCGCACTCTCGAGTGGATCATCGCGTACCCGGAGCGCGTGCGGGCGTCGCTCGTCCTCGCCACCGGTGCCCGCGCGACCGCCGACCAGATCGGCACCCAGAGCGCGCAGATGGCGGCCATCACGGCCGATCCCGACTGGCAGGGCGGCGACTACTACGGCACGGGGCGGCGTCCCGAAGCCGGACTCGCCATCGCCCGGACCATCGCGCACCTCACCTACCGGACCGAATTCGAACTCGACACGCGCTTCGGGAATCTCCCCCAGGACGACGAGGACCCGTGGCGCGGCGGCCGGTACGCCGTGCAGAGCTATCTCGAGCACCAGGCACGCAAGCTCGTGGCGCGCTTCGATCCCGGCACGTACGTGGTGTTGTCCGACGTGATGAACCGGCACGACGTCGGTCGCGGACGCGGCGGTGTCGAGGCCGCACTCGCGTCCACCCCGGTCCCGACGATCGTCGCCGGCGTCGACTCCGACCGGCTGTACCCACTGCGCCTGCAGCAGGAGATCGCCGATCTGCTCCCAGGATCGGGCGACCTGCGTGTGCTCGTCTCCCGCGACGGGCACGACGGATTCCTCACCGAGGCCGACGAGGTGGCGAAGCTCCTCGTCGAGCTGATGAAGCTCGCCGAGGGCTAGTCGGTTCCCAGCGGGTCGATCGACGCGGCGAGTGCCACCACGATTCCGCCGACGACCATCATCGAGGCGACGTCGAACGTCTTGCCGCGCACCGCGAGGACACCGACCTTGTCCTCGTCGATCACCCAGCGGAACAGTCCGGCGAGGATGGTGGCGCCGCCGAAGACGAACGCTCCGCGTCGCCACCGGTCGGCGATCACCAGGATCACCGCTGCCGCGATCACCAGGGTGACCGCGAGCAGCGGCAGGTTCAGACGCGTGAATCGCAGAGCCTGAGCCATGTCGTCTCCCGGGTTCGTCGACCTGCTTATCGGGCCGCGAGCTGCTCGGCCCGCTCCACGACGTTGGTCAGCAGGAAGGCGCGGGTCAGCGGCCCGACGCCACCGGGGTTCGGGGACACGAAGCCCGCAACCTCACGCACGTCCGCGGCGACGTCGCCGCGCAGGCCGTCCTCGGTGCGGGAGACACCCACGTCCAGCACCGCGGCGCCGGGCTTGACCATGTCCGCCGTCACCAGGCCGGGAACGCCCGCGGCTGCAACGACGATGTCGGCGCGACGCACCTCTGCAGCGAGGTCGCGGGTGCCGGTGTGGCAGAGGGTGACCGTCGCGTTCTCCGAACGCCGGGTCAGCAGCAGACCGATCGGGCGACCGACGGTGACGCCACGACCGATGACCACCACGTGCGCGCCGGCGATCTCCACGTCGTAGCGGCGCAGCAGATGGATGATGCCGCGCGGCGTGCAGGGCAGCGGAGCCTCCTTGCCGAGCACGAGACGACCGAGGTTGACCGGGTGCAGTCCGTCGGCGTCCTTACCCGGATCCATGCGCTCGAGCGCCGCGTTCTCGTCGAGGTGCTTCGGCAACGGGAGCTGGACGATGTATCCGGTGCAGGCGGGATCGGCGTTGAGCTCGTCGATCGCCTCGAACAGCTGCTCCTGGGTGATATCGGCGGGCAGATCCTTGCGGATCGACGTGATGCCGACCTTCGCGCAGTCGTTGTGCTTGCCGCGCACATAGGCCGCGGATCCCGGATCGTCGCCGACGAGGATCGTGCCGAGGCCGGGCGTGACGCCCTTGGCCTTCAGCGCATCCACGCGGACCTTCAGGTCCTCGAAGATTTCGTCGCGGGTTGCTTTGCCGTCCAGGATCGTCGCAGTCACGTCGCTCATTCTTCCAGGCGCCCGTCCGCCGTCGAATCGCGGCCGGTACCGGAAACCGTCCGAGCACCCGGAGGCAGGCAGTCCCGGGACAGTTCCGCGAAGGCTTCGGCGAGATACCTCTCGTACTGTTCGGGGTCCGGCATGCAGGAGTCCGAGACCAGAAAAGACAAGGTGAGAACCTCTCCGAGCGAGGTCACGGAGTGGACGAGACCGTAGTTCCGGTTGAGCATCGGAGTACCGATCGCCTCGACGGCGGGACTGTCACCGAAGCGGAGGCCCTCGACCGGCCCACGAGGCACATTCGTCACGGTGGTGTTGGCCAGCGGCACCACGTCTCCCGTGGGACCCACCCGCCCGCGGTACGCACGGCGGATCGACATCGCCAGGTCGAACGCGGGCGATGCATCCACCGCGGCAGCGGAGGCAGCCGACTCCGGACGCCGGATGCGCTGTTTCTCGAGGGCGGCGGACTCGTGGACGCTGTGGAGTCGTTCGCGCGGGTCGGCGCGATCGATGTGGAGGTCGACATACATCAGCGTGACCTTGTTCTCCGATTCCGCCCCCGCCCGGTCCCGGATCGATCCCGGGACGATCGCCGCCGGAGAGACGGCCGGAATCTCCTCGTAGGACGCGAGGTAGGAGCGCAGTCCTCCCGAGACGATCGTCAGGATCACGTCGTTCACCGAGGTATCCGTGGCGCGTGCGACGGCACGTACCTCCGGCAGCCGCATACGGACGACGCCGAGCTGCCAGGGACCACCGGCATCGGTGTCGAAGCGGGTCCGGGGACGCTGGGGCCGGGGCGCGACGATCTCCCCCGAGGCGGTGAGGTCACCGAGCGCTCGTCGAGCGCGACGCGTTGCGACCAGGGCCGGGAGCATCCTCGCGTACCGGAAGGGCAGGGCTGCCGCCGCGCCGACCGTTCCCGGCACGGCGACGACACGTCCACCCGACGACGGTGCGGCCGCAGGATCGTCGAACAGCGCACGAGCGATCTCGACGGCTCCGAGTCCGTCGGTCACCGAGTGGTGCAGGAGCAGCGCCACGATCGTCGCGACCTCGGGAAGGTCGTCGACCCCGCGGATGTCGGTCAGGACGTGCACTTCCCACGGCGGCACGGACAGATCGAGGCGGCGTTCCTTCATCGACGCGAGCAGCCGATGCAGCCCGCTGCGCGAGGTCGGGCCGATCGTCTCGTACCGGACGTGATCGTCCGGATCGACGTCCGTCTCCACCCAGTAGGGGAAGTCGAGGTCTGCCGGCACGCGGTGCAGGCGTCGGGTGAGCGCCGGTGTGCGATGCAGGCGGTCCCCGATCCACGTGACGGCATCCTCACGGGTACGGATGGGAGCCTCACCTGCCCGGGCGTCGAACACGTAGAAACTCACCATGGTCGGTGGTGGAGCGTCGGGGTCGGTGTCCCCCACGAAGATGTGGAGCGCGTCCCGCGCGGCCAGTCGGATTCCGCGTCGGCGTGTCATCGCGATGGTTCTCTCCCGGGTCGCCCGCTGCTCGTGCCTCTCGATTGAACCAGTTACCGCTCGGGACCACACCCGATCGGCGGTTCGCGAACACGAGCCTCACGCGGTGTAATTCGGCCATGGCGTACCGAGCCGGATCGACGACCGGCACCGAACGAGACCGGGCCGCGCGTCGTGTCCTGTTCTCGTTCGCAGGCGGCCTCGGCCATCTCGCACCGATGCTCCCGATCGCCGACGTCCTGCGCGAGGCCGGTCACCGTCTCGGCGTGTGCGGCGACGCGGACGTCCTCGCAGGCACCGAAGGCTTCGACGCGTACTTCCCCGAGGGAGACACGACATTCGTTTCCGGTCGGTCCACCGGCACGCTCGTTCCTCCGGATCTCGACCACGAGTACTCGGTGATCGGCACCCACTTCGCCGATGCTCTCGCGTCGCGACGATTCGGTCCGGTCCGCGACGTCGTCGACCGTTGGCATCCGGATCTGATGGTCCGCGACGAGATGGACTTCGGCGCGATGACGGCGGCCGAACACGCCGCCCTGCCCCGCGTGGTGGTCGACGTGATCGCGTCCGGCGCGCTCACCCGGATCGACCGCATCCGTGAGCCACTACGACGACTACGTGCCGCCCACGGCCTCCCTTCGGATCCCGAATTCTCCTTCCTGACAAAGGATCTCGTGATCTCACCGTTCCCACCGTCGTTCCGTGACCCCGACTTCCCCCTGCCTGCCACAGCCGTCTCGATCGGGCCGGGCCCATCGCTCGCGTCCCACGGACACCCCGCGATCGACTGGCTCCGCGGCGGCGAGGAATCTCACCGCGTGTACGTCACGCTGGGCACCGTCTTCAACACCGAGTCCGGTGATCTCTTCGGCCGTCTCGTCGGGGGACTGCACCGACTACCCGCGCGCGTGCTCGTCACCGTCGGCCGCGACGTCGCCCCGGCCACCCTGCCCTCACCGGGTGGCAACGTCCGCATCGAACGGTTCGTGCCGCAGTCGGCGGTGCTCCCGCACGTCGATGTCGTCGTCAACCACGGCGGCTCGGGCAGCGTCATCGGTGCGCTCACCCACGGCGTGCCGGTCGTCGCGCTTCCGATGGGTGCGGATCAGGAACTCAACGCCCGACGGCTGGTCGCGCTGGGCGCAGGGACCACGGTCGATCCCGTCACCGCAACCTCGGCGGAGATCGGAAGGATCACCCTCGACGCGCTGTCGTCGGGCTCCCTTCGCCGCGGTGCCGAGCGATTGCGCGATGAGATCGCACGATTGCCTCCCCCGGCATCCGTGCTTCCACTGCTGGAGGATCGGATGCTCCGATCCCGGCTGCGCTGAACGTCTCCGCTCACACGACGGAGTAACCGTCCGGTAGCGACGTCCGCCCGGTCAATGCCCGCAGCACGGTCGTGCCGTCGCCGAGTGCCAGCGCGATCCTCGTGGCCAGCAGGGTTGCTTCTTCGAGGACGTCGGCCGGAGGCGTGAAGGGGACGTCCGCCGCAGCTGCGATGTCGAGACCGTGGACGGCGAGCTCGAAGGTGCGCGTCGGCAGATAGGAGTGCAGACGGATCCCCTTGTCTCCGATCACCCGGATCAGACGGTCCTCGCCGGCACCGAGCCGTTCGATCACCGCGGTCGACAGAGCATCGATCGTGGCCACCGGGTCGTCGCCGAGGTCGGCACCGGCACGACGTCCGCGTTCGACGATGTCCTCCGCGCCGAGAACCGAGGTGGGTTCCTTGACGTGGACGTAGTACTGCTCCGCGCTCGCGAGGTCCTCGGTGTCGGCGGGACCGTCCAGATAGGTCGTGACGGTCGTCAACGAGCGCGAGGTGTGGCCGATCAGCGCTCGGAGATCCCATTCACCCAGGCCCGGGCCGCCCCAGCGGTCGTCCGGTACGGCACGTACCAGCTCCGAGAAGCTGCGCACCGCCGAAACGTACGTCCTACCGGTGATTCCATGACATCTCCCGAGGTCGACCGGACCGGACCCGACACGAGAATGAAAGCACGCGTCCCGCGGCTGTGAACGAAAGCGCGCGTTCCACGGCTGTGAACGAAAGCGTGCGTTCCGAGGTTATGCCGACGGTGTGCGCACACGGATCAGCACGGATCGTTTGCGCAGCGTGAATCCCAGGTTCTCGTAGAGCCGGATCGCGGTCGTGTTCGCGGCCGACGCGTGGAGGAACGGGATCTCGCCGCGTGCGCGGATACCGGCACCGACAGCCTTGACCAGGCGCGTGCCGAATCCGCATCCCCGGAAATCGGCGTCCGTGCACACCGCGCTGATCTCGGTCCATCCCGGCGGATGCAGCCGCTCCCCCGCCATCGCGACGAGACGTCCGTTCACCCTGATACCCGGATAGGTGCCCATCTCGACGGTCCGCGGCAGGTACGGTCCCGGCCGGGTGCGGGCGACGAGTTCGAGTATCTCCGGGACATCGGTGGGGCCGAGCACCACGAGTTCCGGATCGGGTTCGACGACCAGGCCCGTCCCGTCCATCTGGACGAGCCCGAACGAGCCGAGCACCTCCCAGCCGGGTGGTGGTGTGTGCCCCGGTCCGCGCACGGCCACCTCGGCCGACGGGCCCACGAGTGCGGCCAGGTGCGCCCAGTCGTCGTCCGTCATCGCCGTCGGGTGCCCGATGTGCCCCGCGACGTCGGGGTGGTATCCACCGATCCGGCCCGACCACCGCGCGAAATGTGCGTGCACTCCGCGCAGCGACTGCCGGATCGGATCGTCGAGCGGATGGACGTCCTCGTCCACCTCGACGGCGTCGACCGCCGGCGAAGCACCCGCGGTCATGTCAGAGACCGAGTCCGGTGCCGTGGACGCCGTACTCGTCGATGACGGCGAGCTCGTCGTCGGTGAGCGGCGGGAAGCTCAGGGCCTCGAAGTTGTGGTCGAGCTGCCAGGTCGAGCTCGCGCCGACGAGCGCCGAGGTCACCGCCGGTTGCCGGAGCACCCACTGCAGCGCCAACTGGGCCAATGACTGCCCACGCGACCGGGCGAGTTTGTCGAGTTCGGTGACGCGCTGCCGGTAGGTCTCGTCGATCACGTCCGGGGAGAGGAACGCACTGTCCGCCGCTCGCGCGCCGTCCGGGATGGTCTCGAGATACTTGTCCGTCAGAAGTCCCTGTGCGAGCGGCGAATACACGACGAGCCCGAAGCCGCCCTGCTCGGCCGCGTCGAGCAGACCGTTCTGCTCGATGCTCCGGTCGAAGATCGAGTAGCGCGGCTGGTGGACGAGCAGCGGGACACCGGCCTCCCGCAGAAGTGTCGCGGCCTCGTGCGCACGATCCGGCCGGTAGTTCGAGATGCCGACGTAGAGCGCCTTCCCCTGCTCGACGGCGGAGACGAGTGCCCCGACCGTCTCCTCGAGCGGCGTCGACAGGTCCGGACTGTGGCTGTAGAAGATGTCGACGTAGTCGGTGCCGAGATCACGCAGGCTGTGATCGAGCGAGCCCAACAGCGACTTGCGCGACCCGCCCTTCTGGTAGGGACCGGGACCGATCGGGTTGCCGGCCTTCGTCGACAGGATGATCTCGTCCCGGTAGGGCGCGAGATCCTTGCCGAGGATCCGGCCGAAGTTCTTCTGTGCGGCGCGGTGCGGCGGACCGTACCGGTCGGCGTTGTCGAAGTGGGTGATGCCCAGATCGAAGGCGTGGAGGATGATCTCCCGCTGCGTCTCGAACGGATGGTCGGTGCCGAACTTCTGCCACAGCCCGAACGAGAAGGCCGGCAGGTCGAGGCCGGACCGCCCCGAGCGCCGGTAGGGAATCGTCTCGTAACGGTTCTCGGATGCGGTGTACGGGGTTTCGATGGTGCCGTGCGACATCGGGCGGGGTTCGCCTTTCGGTTCCAGCGGAATTCGAGTCCACGGGTACATCGCCCACCGAAGGATTCGGCGGGCGACATATCCGTTCGACACTCGATCACGGGCGCTTCCGGCCTGTCACCGGTTCCGCTCAGGCTGCGCAGAATGCATCCGCCGAGCGCCGGTGCACTGACGTCGACGGGTGGTTCTAATTCGGTGACTGCCAACGGTCCCGGCCATCCGAGCCGGGAGCGCACACCATCGGAGTCCCCTTGGTCGTAACTCCGGTGGCACCTGGGGTGGAACAGAACGAACCGCCGTGCACAGTTCCGCCCGATTGCTGGGCAGGAGCCGGTGGCGGCGTGTACGCAGGCGCCGGCGGGGGCGTGTACTGCGTGACCGGCGGCGGGGTGTACTCGGGCGTCGGGGGCGGCGTGTACTCCGTCGTCGCAGGCAGGGTGTATGCGGGCGCGGGCGGCGTGTACTCCGTCGTCGTTTCGACGACGGTCGTTCCGGCCTGGGGAACCAACGGCACCACGGCAGGCGAGTCGGAGGTCATGATGGGCGCCGGTGTGGTCGTCCGGGGCGTCGTCGTGGTGGGCTTCGCCGTCGTCGTGGTCGGCGCCACCGAACTGCTCGTCGTGGACACCACCGAGGAGGTTTCCGTCTTCGGCTCCTCGTCACCGACAGCGGCGCCGAGAGCCACGAGTCCGACGAGGCCGGCGCCGAGCGCCCACGGCCACTTGCGCCGCTTCTGTTCGCCTCCGGCAGGAGGATTGCCGCCCTGGCCGACAGCCCCGAACACCTGCGTGGGGTCGCCGCTGCCCTTGGGCCTGGTCTGGTTCGTCCACTGCTGACCGTCCCAGTAGCGATCGATGGACGGGTCGTAGGGGTCGGGATGCCAACCGGCAGGAGGGTTCATGCTCGATCCGTTCTGAGGAATACGTTCCGCAGAACGTCGCCGGTACCGATCGGTGTGTTACACCGACGATTCGGAAACCTCACAGCGGCAGGTCGGGGAGACGTGCGAGCCGGGACACACAGTGCCGACTTGTTAACCTGCGTTGTGTTCAGAGTGATGTTCCACGAGCCGCGCATTCCCCCCAACACCGGCAATGCCATACGCATGGTCGCCGCGACCGGCGCGGAACTGCACCTGGTGGAGCCCCTCGGTTTCGACCTATCCGAGCCGAAACTGCGCCGCGCGGGGCTCGACTACCACGATCTCGCGTCGGTCACCGTGCACAGCAGCCTCGACGCCGCATGGGCGGCGCTGGCCCCCGAGCGGGTGTTCGCGTTCACCGCGCACGGCACGTCGAGCTACGCGGAGATCGAGTACCGGGCCGGCGACGTGCTGCTGTTCGGACCCGAACCGACAGGGCTGTCGCCCGAGGCGCTCGCCGACCCGCACATCACCGAGCAGATCCGTATCCCCATGCTGCCCGGGCGGCGTTCGTTGAATCTGTCGAACGCCGCCGCCGTCGCCTGTTACGAGGCGTGGCGGCAGCACGGTTTCCCCGGAGCGGTCTAGGCGCCGCTCTCCACCGGACGACCCGAGCGGGCCCATCCGTCGGTGCCGCCCGCGACGGAGACGGCGTCGACACCGCGACCGGCGAGATACTGCGCGGCCTGCAGGCTGCGGCCACCCACGGCGCAGACGACGTACACGGTGCCCTCGGTGGGGATCTCGTCGATCCGCGCGACGAACTCGCTGAGCGGGATGTTCGTGACGCCGGGTACGCGCACCTGGGCGTATTCGTCGCGTTCACGCACGTCGATGACGGTCGCCCCGTCGGTGAGCGCGGATTCGAGTGCGGCCAGGTCGACCTCACGCATCGCTGTCGGTCCTCTCGGTATCGGGCGTCCCGGTGGTTCCGGACGAACGTCCCCGTCGGGTGATGAGCCGGATGACCAGGTAGAGGACACCTGCACACACGAACAGGAACGCCACCCACGGTATCGCGGCGCCGATACCGACCACCGCGGCCCCCAGCGCGGCCCACAGGCTGTTCCATCCCGCGACCAGCCCGTCCCAGAAACTGTCCTGCTCGGAGGGGAGGCGATCGGTGGTGATGTCGACGGTGAGCGTGGACAGTTCGATCCGGTCGCCCAGCTGCCGTCGCTGCGCCTCGAGACTGTCGAGTTCGGCCTGTCGTTCGGCCAGGGCGGTCTCTGCGGCGATCAGCGCTTCGACGTCGGCCGACGACTCGAGCAACGCGCGCAGGCGGTCCACCGAGGCCCGCAGCGCACCCACCCGGGCTTCGAGATCGGTGTACTGCATCGTCACGTCGTCGCGTGTGGTGCTCAGGCTCGTGACACGGCCGAGCGTACGGATCTCGTCGACGACCTCGTCGAGCCGGTCGGCGGGCACCCGCACCGTGAGCACGCTGCTCGCCTCGGGTTGCTCGGTGAGCGAGTCGACGCGCCCACCGGCCTCCTCGACGACCGTCACGACCCGGCGGCCCGTTGCCACGGGGTCACCGGCATCCATCTCGAGGTAGCCGGTGACGACCTCCTTGCGGTCGGCCTCTTCGGGTTGCGACTCCCGGAGACCGCCGTCGACGATCGCGGGTGCCGAGATCGCAGGCGCGGACGCCGAGGAGCCCTCCCCACCCCCACCCTCGTCGCAGCCGGTGACGACCAGAGCGAACAGAGCCAACGAGACCGGCCACAGGCGTTTCACACTCGGCGATGCTAGCGAAAGTCGCGTGATCTGCTCGGCATTCGCAGATCCATGGCTTCGAGATGGTCGGCGAGGAGCGTGACCACGCCCTCGGCGTTCTGGAGCCGGCCGCGGACGAGCAGGGCGGGAGCCGTGTGGGCCACGGTCCGGTAGCGCGCCCACAGACCGACCGAGCACACCACGTTCACCATTCCGGTCTCGTCCTCGAGGTTGAGGAAGGTGACACCGGCGGCGGTCGCCGGACGCTGCCGGTGGGTCACGGCCCCGCCGACGAGGATGCGCGTCCCGTCGGGGACCTGCAGCAGCTCCGCGGCCGGGATCACCCCGAGTTCGTCGAGCCTCTCGCGCAGGAACTGGGTCGGATAGCTGTCGGGCGAGATTCCCGTGGCCCAGACGTCGGCGGCGGCGAGTTCGAGAGCGCTCATGCCCGGCAGGGCCGGAGCCGGCACCGTCCCGATCCCGGGAAGCCGGCCGGGGCGTTGTGCCGCCGCCGGAGCCGCACCCCAGAGGGCTTCGCGGCGGGTGACACCGAACGAGGAGAACGCTCCCGCGGTGGCCAGTGCCTCGACCTGCGCGGTGGTGAGACCGACGCGGGCGGCGAGGTCGGCGGGCGAGGTGTACGGGCCGTGGGCACTGCGTTCGGTCACGATGCGTTCGGCGAGGTCGTCGCCGATGTGCCGCACCGTCGCCAGGCCGAGCCGGACCTCTCGCCCTTCGTTCTCGAGGGTGGCGTGCGCGAGGCTCGCCCCGATGTCGGGGCCGTGGACGACCACACCGTGACGGCGGGCATCGGCGACCAGCGATTGCGGCGAGTAGAAACCCATCGGCTGAGCACGCAGCAGACCCGCGCAGAACGCTGCGGGATGGTGCAGTTTGAACCACGCCGAATAGAACACCAGCGAGGCGAAGCTCTGCGAATGACTTTCGGGGAAACCGAAATTCGCGAAGGCGTAGAGCTTCTCGTAGATGCGGTCGGCGACGTCCCCCGTGATGCCGTGCAGGTCCCGCATGCCCTGATAGAGGCGTCCCCGCAGACGCTCCATCTTCTCCGTCGACCGTTTCGATCCCATGGCGCGACGCAACCGGTCGGCCTCCGCCGCGGTGAATCCCGCGGCGTCGACGGCCATCTGCATGAGCTGTTCCTGGAAGAGCGGAACGCCGAGGGTGCGTTCGAGGGCCTTCTCGAGGCACGGATGGTCGTAGGTGACGGGTTCGAGACCGTTGCGCCGCCGGATGTAGGGGTGCACCGAACCGCCCTGGATCGGGCCGGGCCGGATGATGGCCACCTCGATGACCAGATCGTAGAAGCAGCGCGGCTTCAACCGCGGCAGAGTGGCCATCTGCGCCCGCGACTCCACCTGGAAGACACCCACCGAGTCGGCGCGGCACAACATCTCGTAGACCCCCGGCTCGGAGAGGTCGAGGTGCGCGAGATCGACTCGGATGCCTTCGTGTTCGTCGACGAGGTCGATCATGTAGTGCAGCGCGGAGAGCATGCCGAGGCCGAGCAGATCGAACTTCACGAGACCCGCTGCAGCACAGTCGTCCTTGTCCCACTGCAGAACGGTGCGTCCTTCCATTCGCGCCCATTCGACGGGGCACACGTCGGCGACGGGCCGGTCGCAGATCACCATGCCGCCCGAGTGGATGCCGAGATGCCGTGGGAGACCTTCGATCTGTTCGGCGAGATCGAGAACCGTCTCCGGGATCCGTTCGTCGGTCTCTACCCGCACCCCACCCCACCGGCCGATCAGCTTGCTCCACGCGTCCTGCTGTCCCTGCGAGTATCCGAGAGCACGGGCCATGTCGCGGACGGCGGAACGACCGCGGTAGGTGATGACGTTCGCGACCTGCGCCGCATTGATGCGGCCGTACTTGCGGTAGACGTACTGGATCGCCTCCTCGCGCCGGTCGGATTCGATGTCGAGGTCGATGTCGGGTGGGCCGTCGCGTTCGGGCGACAGGAAGCGTTCGAACAGCAGCTTGTTGCCGACGGGGTCGACGTTGGTGATGCCGATCGCGTAGCAGACCGCCGAGTTGGCGGCCGATCCTCGTCCCTGGCAGAGGATGTCGCTCCGCTTGCAGAAGTCGACGATGTCGTGGACGACGAGGAAGTATCCCGGGAATCCCAGCCGGCCGACGACGTCGAGTTCGTGTTCGATCTGCCGATAGGCGTCGGGGCGGCGCTCGACCGGACCGTAGCGGCGACGCGCCCCGTCGTAGGTGAGTTCGCGCAGCCAGGTGAACTCGGTGTGCCCGTCGGGAACATCGAAGGGCGGCAGTTTCGGGGCGACGAGACGCAGATCGAAGGCGCATTCACGACCGAGTTCGGCGGCATGGTGCACGACACCCGGAAAGGCCTCGAACAGCCGCGTCATCTCCTCCCCCGACCGCAGGTGCCCGCCTCCGGTCGGGGGGATCCGGCCGACGGCGTCGTCGAGGCTCTGCCGGTCGGAGATCGCCGCCACGGCCATCGCCAGACGTCGCCGATGGGGATGCGCGAAGTGCGCCGCCGTGCTCGCGATGCACGGAATGCCATGTCGCGCGGCAAGTTCGAAGAGGGCTGCGTTGCGTTCGTGGTCGTCGGGATATCCGTGACGGGTGAGTTCGACGGTCACGCGGTCGGCACCGAACCGGTCGACGAGATCGAGCAATGCTGCTTCGGCGGCGGGGATCCCGCCCGTGGTGAGCGCCTGTCGCAGGTGCCCCCGACGACAACCGGTGAGGATCTGCCAGTGCCCACCGGCAGCGTCGGTGAGCGCGTCGTAGTCGTACCTCGGGTTGTTCTTCTCCCCTCCTGCGAGGTGGGCGTCGGCGATCTGCCGCGACAGGCGTCGATAGCCCTCCTGACCGCGGGCGAGGACGAGCAGGTGCGCATCGTCGAGGCCCAGCTCGGCTCCGAAGACGGTGCGGATGCCGAGTTCGCGTGCGGCTTCGGCGAATCGCACCGCTCCGTACAGTCCGTCGTGGTCGGTCACCGCGAGGGCCTCGAGTCCGAGTCGTGCCGCCTCCTCGGCGAGTTCCTCCGGCGTGGAGGCACCGTCGAGGAAGCTGAACGCGGAGTGGGCGTGCAGTTCGGCGTAGGGCACGACCGGTCCTTCCGGACGTCGGACCCGCGCCTCGTACTCGGTGCGGGTGCGCGACCACGCCGGGCTGTCGCTCCCGTCGCCGGGATGTTCGGCATCGCGGCGGGAAGTGCCGGGTCGTCCCGAGAGCACACGTTCCATCTCCGACCAAGTCGGCGGACCGTTTCCCCATCCCACTCCGGCACCTCCTCGACCTATCCAGTATCGCACATGTGTTCGAACGAGACGTTCGAACACATGTGCAGTTCTCGTCGCGACACGCCGGGAGTCGGCGACGAGAACTGCACGATCGACTGCAACCAGGGGGTTGCATCATGGGCCAGCAAGTGCAACCCTGGAGTTGCATTCCCATCGAAGGAGGCGATCATGACCGACGAACTCGACCGCATCGAACGCGACATCACCATCGACGCCCCCGTGGACCGGGTGTGGACACTCGTGGCCGAACCCGGCTGGTACATCAACGACAACGAGTGGACCGAGCACCGCCTCGAACACGACGGAGATCTCACCACCGTGCACGATCCGGTCCACGGCGCCTTCGTCTTCCGCACCGTGACCCTCGACGAACCGCACTACGCGGCCTTCCGCTGGCTCGCCGACCACACCGATCCCGACAGCCCGTCGACCCTCGTCGAGTTCCGGCTCACCGCCCTCGACACCGACACGACCGAATTACGCGTCACGGAAACCGGATTCGACTCCCTGCCCGGCGACGCGAGCGAACGCCGCACCCGCTTCGAGGAGAACTCCCGGGGCTGGACCACCGAACTGGAGATCGCCAAGCACCATCTCGAGAAGGACGGAAGCGTTGCCCGACGCTGAGTTCTCCGCCGACCTGCATCCCGTCTTCGCGGCCCTGGCCGACGACACCCGGTGGCGCATCCTGCAGCGACTGGGCCGATCCCCGGCGTCGGCGTCCGGGCTCGCGGCCGAGTTCACGGTCTCCCGTCAGGCCATCGCCAAGCATCTGGCGGTGCTCGAACGGTGCGGTCTCGTGACCTCCGAGCGCGCCGGACGGGAGATCCGCTTCTCCGCCGTCGGATCGCGGCTGAGCGCGGTCGGGCGTGCGATCGACGCCGTGGGGGCAGGCTGGGACCGCCGCCTGTCCGCGATCAAGAAGGCGGCCGAACGGCCTCAGTAACCCGCGTTCGGATCGACCCGGGCGATCAACTCCTCACCCGCGGCGAACCGGCGCACGTTCTCCTCGAGGGTCGGCGCGAACGTCTGCGTCAGCCGGCTGCGCGTATTGGCGATGTGCGGTGTGATCACGGCGTTGTCGAGATCCCACAGCGGATGACCGTCGGGCAACGGTTCGGGATCGGTCACGTCGAGGACCGCCCCGGCGATCGCACCGTCCCCGAGCGCCTTCACCAGCGCGTCGGTGTCGACGAGGTTGCCCCGCGCGACGTTCACGAGCCACGCCGACCCGGGCATCGCCGCGAGCGTGGCGGCGTCGACGAGATGATCGGTCTCGGCGGTCGCGGGTGCGGCGACGACGAAGTGATCGGCCATCGACCACACCTCCGACGTGCGGTCGGCCGGCAGCGTGACCTTCGCGCCGTCGACGGGACGGCCCGAACGATTGACCGCGACGACGGACGCGCCGAGGGCATGCAGGCGCGGGATCATCGCCCGGCCGATACCGCCGCATCCGACGATGGCCACGGTCGAGCCGTGGAGGGTCCGCACCCGCGGGTCGAGAACGTCCTTGGTCCACCGCTTCGCGGCAACCGAGGCGTGGAACTGCCGCAACCCCACGAGCAGCGCTCCCACCGCGTACTCGGCCACGTTGTCGGCGTACACACCGGACGCATTCGCCCACAGCCGCCGGTCGTCGATCACGCCCGCCCGGAAGAACGGTTCGATACCCGCGTAGGTGAGCTGCACCCAGCGCACCCGGTCGGGCAGATCCGGGAACTCCTCGGCGCTGCCGTCCCACACCAGGGCATCGGCCTCGTCCAGTTCGGAGAGGGTTCCACCGCCGGAGACGATCGCGGCGGCGAGGTGTTCGTCGTGGCCCGGTCCGAGATGAATACGCATGCCGCGACCCTAACCTCGAATCGTTCGCGGAGGGATGTCGAGAATCCGGAAGCGGCTCCGTCTCCTCCATGAACGCGGCCACAATGGGCCGTACCGCACGGAGGAGAACATCATGGCCAAGTACCTGCTGCTCAAGCATTACCGCGGCGCCCCGGCAGCGGTGAACGACGTACCCATGGATCAGTGGGAGCCGGACGAGGTATCGGCCCACATCCGGTACATGCAGGATTTCGCCGCCCGTCTCGAGAGCACCGGCGAGTTCGTCGACGCGCAGGCGCTCTCCCCGGAGGGCACCTTCGTCCGTTACGACGGTGAGGGACGTCCCCCGGTCACCGACGGGCCGTTCCCGGAGACGAAGGATCTCATCGCCGGGTGGATGGTGATCGACGTCGACAGCTACGACCGGGCACTGGAGTTGGCCGCCGAACTGTCGGCCGCGCCGGGAGCCGGCGGGAAGCCGATCCACGAATGGCTCGAGGTGCGCCCGTTCATGTCCGAGCCGCCGACCGTCACGGAGTAGACGTGGACGAGGCTCTGCTGCGCACGCTCGTCCCCACCGTGATCGGCATCCTCGTCCGCCGCGGAGCGGATTTCGCAGCGGCCGAGGATGCCGTGCAGGACGCGCTCGTCGAAGCCCTGCGGGTGTGGCCGGAGGATCCGCCACGCGACCCGAAGGGCTGGCTGGTCGCGGTGGCGTGGCGCAGATTCCTCGACACCGTACGCGCCGACGCATCCCGCCGGCGCCGCGAGATCCTCGTCGACGCCGAGCCCCGGCCCGGTCCGGGCACACCGGTGGACGACACCCTCGCGTTGTACTTCCTGTGTGCCCACCCGTCGCTCACGCCCGGGTCGGCGGTCGCGCTGACCCTGCGGGCCGTCGGTGGGTTGACCACCCGGCAGATCGCGCAGGCCTATCTCGTCCCGGAAGCGACGATGGCCCAACGCATCAGCCGGGCCAAGCGCACGATCGCGGACGTCCGGCTGGATCGGCCGGGCGATGTCGCGACGGTGCTGCGGGTGCTCTATCTCGTGTTCAACGAGGGTTATTCGGGTGACGTCGACCTGGCCACCGAGGCCATCCGGCTCACGCGCCGGCTGGCAGCGGTGATCGACCACCCCGAGGTGTCGGGTCTGCTCGCGTTGATGCTGCTCCACCACGCCCGGCGAGCGGCGCGCATCCGGCCGGACGGCAGTCTCGTCCCCCTCGCCGAACAGGACCGCAGCCTGTGGGACACGCGCATGATCGCGGAGGGCGTGGAGATCCTGCAGGCCGCACTCGCCCGCGACAGGCTCGGCGAGTTCCAGGCACAGGCCGCCGTCGCCGCCCTTCACGCCGACGCACGCACTGCGGAGGAGACCGACTGGGTGCAGATCGTCGAGTGGTACGACGAGCTCCTGCGGTTCACCGACAACCCGGTGGCCCGCCTCAACCGCGCCGTCGCGGTCGGTGAGGCGGACGGACCGCAGGCCGGTCTCGCGGCGCTGGCCGAACTCGACCCCGGCTTGCCTCGGTACACGGCGGCCGCGGCATATCTCCACGAACGCGCCGGCGACACGGCCACGGCGGCCCGGCTCTACACGGAGGCCGCACACCTGGCGACCAGCGTCCCCGAGCGGGACCATCTCGTGCGGCAGGCGGCGCGCCTGCACAGCGTTTCCTGAGGGTCGCTCAGGGTTCTCCCCCACCATGAAATCCGGTGCCACGCCGGATGTGCCGAGAGTGCGGGAGAACGAGCATGGATGTCGTGAAACTCCTGGTGCGTCTGCTCGCCATACCCTTCGTGCTCTTCCTCGCGTTCGTGGCGGTCATCGGTGGCCTGGCCGTCCACGCGTGGACCACGCGCGCGATCGACACCACCGGACGCGTCGACTTCGACACCGCCCTGCGCATCCCTCCCGTCGAGTCGGGCACCGTCGACGCCGACGGCACACGCGTGTTCGACCTGACCATGCAGCGCGGCACGACCGACCTCGGGCACGGCCCCGACACCCGGACGTGGGGAGTGAACGGCAGCTATCTCGGGCCCACCCTCCGCGCCGTGCGGGGTGAGAACGTGCGCGTGAACGTCACGAACGAACTCGACGAGACGAGCACGATGCACTGGCACGGCATGCACCTGCCCGCGGCGATGGACGGCGGACCGCACCAGCCGATCGAGCCGGGAACGACATGGTCGCCGTACTGGACCGTCGATCAGCCGGCCGCGACCCTCTGGTACCACCCGCACCTGCACGGTTCCACCGCCGCGCACGTGTACCGGGGTGTCGCGGGCATGTTCCTGATCGACGAACCCGGCACGTCGCCGCTCCCCCACGACTACGGGGTCGACGACATCCCCCTCATCGTCCAGGACCGGAAGTTCGAGGGCGATCAGCTCGACGACAGCAACGCGATCTTCGCCGACGTCGGGACGCTCGGCGACGAGATCCTCGTCAACGGCACACCGCGACCGTTCCTGGACGTCGGCACCGAGACGGTCCGGCTCCGGGTGCTCAACGCGTCGAACGCGCGCGTCTACAACTTCTCGTTCGACACCGGGATGCCGTTCCTCGTCGTCGGCAGCGACGGCGGTCTGCTCGAGGAACCGCAGGCCGTCCGCAGCCTCCAGCTGTCGCCGGGTGAGCGCGCCGAGATCGTCGTCCGGCCGGAAGCAGGTTCGAGCCACGTGCTGCGCAGCACCCCACCCGAGCTGAAGGCCGGCTTCTTCCAGGACCGCTTCTCCGGTGGTGACGATCGCCTGGACGTCCTCGAACTGCGGGCGGCACCCGTGCTCGGGTCGTCGGCCGCGATCCCGGAGAAGCTGACGACCCTCCCGGAGCTCGGGGAGCCGAGCAACACCCGCCGCATCGACCTGACGTCGTCGACGACCATCAACGATCGCGAGATGGACATGAGCCGGATCGACGAGGTGATCGTCGCCGGCACCACGGAACTGTGGGAGGTGACCAACGCCAGCGGCACGATCCACAACTTCCACATCCACGACGTGCAGTTCGAGATCCTCGGCATGACCGGGATGAGTCCCGACCATCCGTCCCTGGCGGGGCGCAAGGACACCGTCTTCATCCCGCCGGCGGCGACGGTGCGGCTGCTCGTTCCGTTCGGTAGCCACACCGATCCGGCGATGCCGTACATGTACCACTGTCACCTGCTCAAACACGAGGACGCCGGGATGATGGGGCAGTTCGTGGTGGTCGGCGCCGACGAGGTGCACGAGGTGACGCAGGTGGCCGGCACGGCCCACCATGCCCACGACGGCGGGTGAACCCGGTCACGTCCGGCAGGGCGGGGAATGGATCCCCGCCCACCCCTGTTGAGGAGTGTGGATCGGCGCGTCGCGTACGCCCCGGAGCCAATGAGAAACCGCCTTCGTGGAATACCGTCCGGCTGGAGCCACGTTGCGCACCGTGCCGTGAGGCATCCGGCGCGTCGGTCCACCTACTTCCTCCCCTGATCTCGTGCCCGTTCCGGCCGAGCAGGGTAAAGCCCTCCCACTCCACGCCAGTACAGTTGCCGATCGTCACAATCGTCAGCGGAACCGGGAGTGGGCATGAGTCGCTGGGCCGAGATCGTCGTCACCAGGAGCCGATGGGTACTGGCGATCGTGCTGCTCGTCGTGCTCTTCGCCGGCGCCTGGGGCGTCGGGATCTTCGGCAAGCTGACCGGCACGGGCTACTACGACCCGAACAGCGAGGCCGTCGAGGTCGAGCAGATCATCTACGAGAACTTCGGGTCGCAGGCCGCGGACATCATCGCGCTCTACGCCGCACCCGAGGGACGCACGATCGACGACATCCGTCCCGACATCGAGAGAACCCTCGCCGAGTTCCAGGACGCCGTCCCCGCCGAGTCGATCCAGACCTACTGGACCGCTCCCCCGCCGATGAACCAGCTGCTGCTGGCGACCGACCAGCGCAGCGTGGCAGCCTCGATCACGCTCGGCGCGAATTCCGGACTCACCGCCGCGAACTTCCCCGATGCCCTCGAGCTGCTCGAGGTACCCGGTGTGGAATCACAGTTCGCCGGCAACACCGTGGTCGCGATCGAATTCACCGACACCCTGGAGAGCGACCTCATCCGCTCCGAGCTCATCGCGGTGCCCATCACGCTGGTGCTGCTGGTGTTCATCTTCGGCGGCGTGATCGCCGCTGCGGTCCCGGTCTTCGTGGGTGTGCTCGCGATCTTCTCGTCCCTCGCCACCCTGCGTCTGCTGTCGAACTTCACCGAGGTGTCGTCGTACGCACTGAACATCACGTCGCTGATCGGTCTGGGTCTGGCGATCGACTACGGCCTGTTCATCGTCAGCCGCTACCGCGAGGAACTCGCCGCCGGTTCGGACGTCACGTCGGCGGTCAAGCGGACGATGTCCACCGCCGGTCACACCGTGATGTTCTCCGCTGCCCTGCTGATCTGCGCGTTCGCGGGCATGCTCGTCTTCCCGCAGACCGTGCTGCGGTCGCTGGGCCTCGGTGCCATGGCCGCCGTCCTCGGTGCCGCCGTCCTGTCGCTGACTGCAGTTCCCGCGCTGCTGACGATGCTCGGCCACCGCATCAACGCGTGGACCTGGGACCGTGAGACCTCCACCCGCGCCGAAGCGCGGGCACGCCGCTTCTGGGGTGGGGTCGTCCGCAAGGTCGTGCGCCGTCCCGCCCTGATCGCCGTGGTGATCACCGGCGGTCTGCTCGTGCTCGCGTCGCCCGTGGTGGAGGCACGGTTCGGGGAGATCGAATACACCGCGCTGCCCGAGGACAGCCAGGCCCGCGCGGCCACCCAGACCCTGCTCGACGAGTTCCCGAGCACCGGCAACGGCGCCACGCTCGTCCTGCGCGGCGAGAACGGGCAGGCGCCGGACAGCGCTGCCGTGCGCACGGTGTCCACCGAGGTCGCCAAGGTCGACGGCATCTCCCAGACCGTCATCGTCGGGCAGGAGTCCGACGTCGTGGTCCTGCAGGGCCTCTACGCGCAGGGCGTGGACGGCACCACACGGGCGAGCGAGATCACCGGCGAGCTGCGCGCCCTGGACGTGCCGGACGGCACCGACCTGCTCGTCGGTGGTGGCCGGGCCCTCGTCGACGACGCCAACCAGGCCGTCTCGGATTCGCTTCCCTGGATGATCACCATCATGGTGCTCTCGACCCTGGTGCTGCTGTTCCTGGCATTCGGGTCGGTAGCACTGCCGATCAAGGCGGTGCTCATGGCGGCACTGAGCCTCGCCGCGACCTTCGGTGTGCTGACCTGGGTGTTCCAGCTGGGACACGGCGCCTCGTGGCTGCACGTCGTGCCCGCGGCGATGGAGCCGACCTTCGTCGTCCTCATCCTCGCCGTGGTGTTCGGCCTGTCGACCGACTACGAGGTGTTCCTCATGTCGCGCATGATGGAGGCCCGCGCGGCCGGGGCGACGACCGTCGAGGCCGTCGAGTACGGCATCTCCCGCACCGGGCGTGTCGTCACCGCCGCCGCACTGTTGCTGATCGTGGTCACCGGGGCCTTCACCGTCTCCGGCCTGTCGATCATGCGTTTCCTCGGTGTCGGCATGATCGTCGCGCTCATCATCGACGCGACGATCGTGCGCATGCTGCTCGTACCGTCGCTGGTCAAGCTCATGGGCGAGGCCAACTGGTGGGCACCGGCATGGATGAAGCGCGTGCACGCGAAGGTCGGCCTCGGTCATTAGACCGCAGGGCAGGTGTTCGGGACGTCGCTACAGCGGCGTGATCGTCGTCGCGACGACGGGGCGTGCAGGCTTGGCCGCGGCACCGCAGCTCGCCGGCCGAGCCGGTAGTTCCGAGGTTTCCACCCCGACCCGCCATGCGCGGCCGTCGCGATGACGCACGATCGGCTCGTCCCCGTCCTCGACCGTCACGGCGTCGACCGCGAACTCGTCGATCGCCTCGCGCACCGCGATCTCGGCGGCCTGCCCGGCCGCACCCCAGGTACTGCGCCCGCGCAGGCCACCCGCATGGATGTGCCCGTTCCGGGCGTCGCGGACCGTGGCGAGGCTGTCGTCCTCGTCGAGCCGTCCATAGGTGTATCCGGTCGGCAGCATGATCATCGACGGCGCGAAACGGTGTCCGCCGGTGTGCGAGCACTCCCACACGTCCTGCCCGAACTCGGCGGTCAGAGCCGCCGCGATCGGACGCCCCAGCACAGCGCAGCACCGGTCCCGTTTGCCGTGGGCACACACCAGGGCGATCGGGTCCTGCACGGCGGCACCGATACCGGGGGCGGGGCCCGCGACCACGCGCGGGACGATGTCAAGCAGTTCCGCCGGCTCGGTGATCTCGAGCCGCTCGCACCAGGTGTTCCCCGGTTCGGTGCGGGCCAGCAGGACGGTCCGGGTCTCCCGCACCACGTCGCGGCCGGGTCTCCGGATGAACAGGATCCGCACGTCCGCGGCCTTCGCCCGAGCGGACAGCTCGTCCGACAACTCGGCGCCGAGGGCGGTGCCGTCGAGCACGTCGCGTCCCCAACCCGTCGGCACCTCGAGGCACACGTAACCGGGCGCGGTGGCCGCCGTACCGGGCAGCGGCTCGTCGAGCGCGGACAGTGCGGAACAGGTGGGAGCGGCAATGGTGGTCACGCGGACATTGTGGCCCGGACACCCTGGTGACGGCCCGGCACCCCGCGGTGACCGGTCAGCCGCGGCGAAGAAGCCGCCGTGCCGCACCGCCCCACATCCGCAGGAATCCCTGCGACAGGTACGCGAAACTGCCCAGCGCCAGCACCCACTTGGTGACGCTGACGGTCGAGGCGGCCCGGACCGTCCGATCGTCGATCCGGGTGCGGTGATCCAGCAGGTACAGGCCGACGACGTTCTCGACGTAGTCCCCCGCTGCGGCAACGACGGGCGCCGCCATCAGGATCCGACGCGTGCCCGACGACAGCGGGCGGTGTTCGTCGAGCGATCGTGCACCGGCCCGCAACGCGATCGCGAAGGTCGCCGGATGGACCATGTCCCAGTAGTAGTGCTGCCGGTAGCGCTCGATCTCCTCGGGACCGAGATTGTCGAGGATCTTCCGGTACTTCGCGGCCGAGAAGGTGGTCTGGAGGGTGCCCACCGTCGGGGCCGTGGAGCCGAGAACCCGACCGATGTTCGCCTGGGACACGAGGAAGACTGCGGTAGCACCGATGAGGAAGCGGTCGGCCCGGGTGAGTGTCATGCTCGTGATGCTAGGGGTAGATGAACCCGCGACCCTACGGAAGGGAGACCCGTGCAGATCACCGGAGCAGTCCTGGAGGAGATCGGACGTCGACGGCGGTACGAGGAGTCCACCCCGCTCAGCGTGGACCTTCTCGAACTCGACCCACCGGGACCGGGTGAGGCGCTGGTCGAGATCGAATGCGCCGGTGTGTGCCACTCCGATCTGTCCGTGGTCGACGGCAACCGGCCCCGCCCGGTGCCCATGCTCCTCGGGCACGAAGCGGCCGGACGCATCGTCGAACTCGGCGACGACAGCACCGGGTTCTCCGTCGGCGAGCGGGTCGTCATGACCTTCATGCCCCGCTGCGGCGAGTGCGAGGGTTGCGCGAGCAACGGCATCCGCCCCTGTATCCCGGGATCGGCCGCGAACGCTGCGGGAACCCTGCTGTCGGGTGCCCGGCGGCTGCACCGCGACGGGAACGACCTCCATCACCACCTGGGAGCATCGGCCTTCGCGACCCACGCCGTCGTCGACACGCGGTCGCTCGTCGGTGTCGGCGACGACGTCCCCGCCGAGGTCGCCGCGCTGATGGGCTGTGCCGTGCTGACCGGTGGCGGTGCGGTCGTCAATGCTGCTCGTCCTCAGGCCGGAGACACGCTGGTCGTCGTCGGTCTCGGCGGAGTGGGCATGGCCGCACTGCTCGTGGCGCTGGCCCACGACGACGTCACCGTGATCGCCGTAGACACCTCCCCGGACAAGCGCGATACGGCCCGCTCGCTGGGAGCCGAACGCGTCCTCTCACCGGACGAGGCCGTCGAGCAGGGTGTGAAGGCGCGGCTGGTCATCGAGGCCGCGGGGAGCGTGCCCGCGCTCGCCACGGCGGTCGCGCTCACCGGGCCGGGTGGCACCACGATCACCGTCGGACTGCCCGCCCCCGACGCCCGACTCGAGATCTCACCCACCGCTCTCGTGGGCGAGGGCCGCTCACTCGTCGGCAGCTACCTCGGATCCGCCGTCCCGGCCCGCGACATCCCCCGGTTCGTGGACATGTGGCGCGAGGGGCGACTGCCGGTCGAGCGGCTCGTCACCGACCGTCTGCCGCTGGGCCGAATCAACGAGGCGATGGACGCACTGGCCGACGGAACCGCCCTCCGTCAGATCCTCACCATGGACTGAGCCTCGGCCCACGCCGGTGGTCGGTCGTTCAGTGGTTCAGATGTCGTAGTCCACGACGACCGGCGCGTGATCGCTGATCCTCCGGTCCGGCGCCGGATCGCGGTCGGTCCCTGCGGAGATCGCGGTCCGGGCCAGTCGCGGCGTGGCGAGGTGGTAGTCGATCCGCCACCCGGAATCGGAGGCGAACGACTCCCCCAGCCACGACCACCACGAGTAGGGACCGTCGACCTCGGGATGATGCCGGCGGACGACGTCGACGAGCGTGCGCGGCGACAGTAGCGAATCGAACCAGGCGCGTTCCTCGGGCAGGAAACCCTCGGCCTGCCCGCGACGCCGCCAGTTGCGCACGTCGTAGCGCGTGTGGGCGACGTTGAAATCACCCATGATCAGGAACTCCCGCCCCTGGGCGCGCGCCGCGAGCCGGCTGCGGGTCAACTGCCGGGCGAAGGCGGACAGGAACCGCATCTTGCGCTGGTAGCGCACCCCACCGTCCGGTTCGTCGCGCATGCGCCCGGGCTTCTGGAGGTGCGCCGGGAGCCCGCCCTTCGGCAGGTACAGCGACGCCACGGTGATCGGGGCATCGGCGAGATCCACCTCGACGTACCGCCCCTCCTGGGCGAATTCGGACAGTCCGCGTGCCAGCGGCCCCCGATCGAACCCGATCCGGTCGACGTGTTCCTCACCGGGAAGTCGCAGCAGTGCGGTACCGCTCCAGGTGCGCACGGCGGCGGGTTCGTGCAGGGTCAGGATCCCGACGCCGTTCCGGCCGGGAAGGGTGCCCTCCTCGTAGGCGAGGTGGTACTTGCCGAAGACTCCCTGCGGGATCGCGGCCGCCGGGGCGCGTACCTCCTGCAGGGCCACCACGTCGGGGTTGCGCTCACGCAGCCAGTTCTCGAACCCACGTCGCTGTGCGGCGCGGATTCCGTTGATGTTGAAGGTCGCGATGCGCACGATCGTCCAGTCTAGGCAACCGTTCGATCCGTGAGGAACGGGACGACGGCCGCTGCGAAATCGCGGGCACGGTCACGGTGGATGCTGTGCCCGCAGCCGATCTCCCGCACGGAGGCCGAAGGCAGCGCGTCGACTGCCGCCGTCAGCAGGCGCGGGTCGACCATGCTGCCGCGCCGCACTCCGCGCAACAGCAGGGTCGGGGCGTCGAGGGACGGAAGATGCTGCCACCACACCGGATTCGGTGTGTGGAACTGGGCGACGACGGACGGCGTCATCGAGCGGTCGAAGGCGGTGACCGCGCGCGGGTTGAGCGCCATGCTGGTCGCGGCGTGCCACAACTCCGCGGGAGTCGGACGGTGGGCCGGCACCTCCGGAACCGGATCCCCCTCCCGCAGCGGCAGGGGTGTCTCCTCGAGGACGAGCCGCCGGACGAGGCCGGGATTCTGTTGCGCGACCAGCGATCCCACATGACCGCCGAGCGAGTGTCCGACGAGGTCGACGGCCTCGACACCGAGGTGGGCGCACAGGCCGGCGATGTCGGCGGCGAACTCGTCGAAACGGTACGAGGGGGCCCGGCCGCTGCGTCCGTGCCCGCGCAGGTCGATGGTGATCACCCGTCGGCCCGCCTTCACCAGGTTTCCGGCGAACCGGGTCCATGTGCGCCCGTCACCACCCATCCCGTGCACCAGCAGTACGGGCACGGAACGGGCGGCGGACCCCGCGGATTCGCGGGACGCAGCGTATTCGCGATACGCCAGGGCGACCCCGTTCGGCGCGACGGTGAGGACCGGAGATCTCATGATGTCCGAGCCTACTCAGTCGTAGACGCCCTCCACCCGCCAGCCGTCGGCGCCGAAGAACACCAGCAAGGCCCGTGATTCCTCGAGCAGCACCTGCAGACGGGCGGCGCACCGGGCTGCGGCCGGATCCCACCAGTACTCGTCCACCGGCCACGGACCGGCCCATCCGATCACCGTCCAGCTGCGACTTCCCCATCGCAGCCGAGCAGGCGACCCGCTGAGCAGTCCGCGCTCGGTCACCGAGACCGGATTCCCCACGTCGTCGTCCAGTCGGATCGCGGGAGGTGTGTGCAACACCAGCGCGGGAGCCGGGGGCGGGAGCCGGCCCGGCCACGGTGCGTCCGGGTCTGAGTGCGGTATCGCCTCGTCGCCGACGGGCACGAGGACGATCCGTTCGGTGGGTCCCCGGCCGCCGCCGAGCACTCCGATCCGGACGGCGTCCCCACCGAGCAGGCCCTGCACCCGGACGAGCGCCCGACGTGCGCGTTCGTCCTCGTCGCCGACACCGCCCCAGAGCCCGAGCTGCAGCGCGCCGGCGGCCACGACCTCGACCGGTTCGAGACGTAGCAGCACGATTCCCGCCGTGGGCCGGTTCGTGTTGCGGCCGGTGAGCCATCCGTCGAGCTGCCATCGCACACGATCGGCCGTGCCCTCGGGGGTGAGCGGTTCGGCGCAGCGCCAGGTGCGCGCGAGTTCCTCCCCTGCCCCGGTGCGTGCCGTCACGAGCAGTCGCGTGCAGGCGACTCCCGCTGCCGCGAGCCGGGTGTGGAGCAGTTCGGCCAGTGCGCGACCGGCGAAGGCCGCAGCGTCGACCCGCTCCACCGGCGGGTCGCAGGGTTGCTCGACCGTCAGGTCCGGAGGGATCGGCCGTCCCGACGGGGGACGTTCCGGCAGTCCCCGCGCGCTCCGGTGCGCAGCGACGACGTCCGCGTCGAAGCGTGACGCCACATCGATCGGGGACAACGCGGCGAACGCTCCGATGGTGCGGATACCGAGACGACGCAACAGATCCACCGTGTCGGCCCGCCGAGGAGCCGCCAACGCCGGTTCCACCGCGAGATACGAGACCGGCAACGGCGCCAGGAACTCGGCACACCTCCCTGTCGGGACCAGCGCGTTCCGTCGCGCGGCGAGGACCGCGGTGGACAACTCGTCGGCGACACCGACCTGGCATTCCACGCCGGTCGCCGCGACCGCGTCGATCAGGGCCTCCGCGGCGGCCTCCTCCGAACCGAACCACCGGACCACACCGCGCGCGGCGAGGACCACCAGACCCGGGCGCAGCACCTCCACGCCCGGGGCCACCGCATCGATCGCGGCCACCACCGCCTCGAACGTCCGCGCTTCCAGGTCGGGATCCGAGCGGGCCACATGCAGTTCCGGGCAGCGTGCCTGCGCCTCCCGTCGCCTCAGGCCGCGCCGGACACCCGCGGCCCGCGCCGAGGCCGAGCAGGCGACGACACGATTCGCCGAGACCACCGCCACCGGGACGATCGCGGGCAGCTCCGCGGCGGCGGCGACGGCGACGGCGGGCCAGTCGGGGCACCAGAGGGCCACGACCCGCGCGGGTGCCCGCAGAGAGGACGAGTCGTTCACCGGACCGCCTTACGGAAACGCCCGTCCTCCAGCCGATTCCGCTCTTCACTCGCCCATTCGACGGCACTGCGGTCGGCGCACACCTCCACGCGGGTGGCGCGCGGAGGGAATGCCCGCCCGTGCGCTCGGACCGACAGGCGGGTCGCGCACAGGCGATCCCGGCCGGGACCGTCCACACCCCGATACCCGTCGACCCGCGCCTCCAGCCGCACGTGGGCACCTTCCCAGCGACCGTCCGTGACCACGAGGACCGACTGCTTGCTCCGCGCCCGGGCGGCGACCGCACGAGCGCGGGACGGGGGCACCGATGCTCCACCGAGTCCCAGCACCACCAGGTCGATCCCGTCGAGCAGCACCGCGGCGATCTCCACGGGATCCGGTCCGGGATCGGGGATCACGGCCAGCCGGTGCAGACGGGCGCCCATTTCGGCGGCGGCGAGCAGACCCAGCCGGCGCTGACCGATCACGGCGGCGTACCCGCCGGAGGCCGTCACGGACGCGAGCATCCCGAGGAGAAGCGAGGTGGCTCCGGACACCGAGACGACGCTGCCGCGTACCAGTCCGCCCTGCGGCAACAGTTCCGCGAGCGGAGTCGGGACGGGCAGGATGCGGTCGGAGGCGGCCTCGACCCGGCCTCGCGCGACGGACTGGACCTCACCGCGCGCCGGCACGGCCGCGATCCGACGCCGCAGTGCCTCGATCCGCTCCGCACGACCCGCTTCCTCGTCGTCCACCGGAAATTCGGCCACCTCGCCCACTGTCACCCCTGTCATCCGCCTGCCGCCTGACACACACGACCGGCCGACCACGGGGAAGTCGTGGCCCGGCTCGCACTCTATTCGAACATACTTTCGATCTTCATCAAGTAGAACCGACCCGAATCCTTCCCGTCAAGCCGGAAGCACCGCCCCCGCCGGTGACTACAGTGCAGCTCACACGTTTTTCGGCCGGGCCGGACACCTCCGATCGACTACTCTCGATCGAGTGGCGGAGCAGGCGTGGGCAGGACGGGCCGTAGGGCCGGATCACTTGGTGGCCGGTCGATATCGGCTCGACTCCAAGCTCGGCGGTGGCGGCATGGGTGCCGTCTGGCTCGCCCGCGACAACCGTCTGGGCCGCGACGTCGCCGTCAAGCAGGTGATCTCCACCGCAGACCTCGATCCCGACGAGGCCGAGGATCTGCGCCGCCGAGCGCTTCGCGAGGGCCGGGCCGCCGCCCAGCTCGCCCACGAGCACGCCATCTCGATGTACGACATGGCACTGCACTACGGCGAACCGTGGCTCGTCATGGAACACCTGCCGTCCCGCAGCCTGGCGCAGGTGATGAACGTCGTCGACACCCTCCCGCCGTACGTGGTGGCGCAGATCGGCGCGAACGTCGCCGACGCCCTGGCTGCCGCGCACGCCGCCGGCATCGTCCACCGCGACGTCAAGCCCGGCAACATCCTCATCGCCGAGCGCGGCCGCGACGCCGGCATCGTGAAGATCAGCGACTTCGGCATCGCCCGCGCGAAGGGCGACAACGACCCCGACGGCGTGATCATCGGCACCCCCGCCTATTTCGCACCCGAGGTCGCGCGCGGCAACGACCCCACCGAGGCCAGCGACGTCTTCTCGCTGGGCGCGACCCTCTACACCGCCGTCGAGGGGCAACCGCCCTTCGGTTTCGAGACCGACTCGATCGCATTGCTGCACCGGGTCGCCCGGGCGGAGATCATCATGCCCACGCACACCGGTCCGCTCACCGAACCCTTGCTCGAGATGCTCCAGCCCGATCCGGCGCGACGCCCGACGATGGCGCAGGCACGCGATCTCCTCGCCCGCGTGGTCCTCGGACCGGGCGGATCGGCGGCGGCCCTGCGCGGCCGTCCCATCCAGAACGAGGACGGCACGATCCCGTCGTGGGCGCAGCGTTCCGCGCACTTCGCCGAACCCGCACGTCCCCGTGGATCCTTCGTCGACCGCCCCCTCGGTGCCGCGACGCAGTCCACCGGTGGTCCGAGGAAGTCGGCGAAGGGTTTCGCCCCGGCGGATCTGCTCGACCGACTGCTGCCGAAGGGTCCCGTACCCGACAACCCGCAGGACCGCATCGTCGCCTATGCGCCCCTGGCGATGGCGGCGATGCTCGCGGTGATTCTGGTGGCGCTGCTCATCGCCGTCGTCATCGCGCTGGTCGTCTGATCCGACCCCACCCTCAGTCGATACGGCGCCGGTGCGCCCACCGGGTCAGCGCGTTGCGGTTCGACTGCTGTGTCTTGCGCAGCACGTTCGACGCGTGCGTCTCGACGGTCTTCACCGAGATCACGAGTTCCTCGGCGATCTCGCGGTAGGTGTAGCCGCGAGCGAGCAGACGCAGCACCTCGAGTTCGCGCGGCGTCAGCGAGTCGAGTTCGGGATCGAGGGGCGGTTCAGGTGCGGCCGACCGGCCGGTGAACGAGTCGAGCACGAAACCGGCCAGACGCGGGCTGAACACGGCGTCTCCCCCGGCGACCCGCCGGACGGCGTCGGCCAGATCCGGGCCGGAGATCGTCTTCGTCACGTACCCGCGGGCGCCCGCGCGGATGACGGCGATGACGTCCTCGGCCGCGTCGGACACGCTGAGTGCAAGGCAGACCGGGCCGTCCGGGATCCGTTGGAGGACGGCGACACCGCCGCCGTCGGGCATGTGGACGTCGAGGAGCACGACATCCGGTTTGCTCGCCTCGATCCCGGCGACGGCCTCGGCGACTCCTCCGGCCTCGCCGACGATCTCCATGTCGGCCTCGCGCCCCAGTTCGGTGCGCACTCCGGAGCGGAAGACCGCGTGGTCGTCCACCAGGAAGACACGATAGGGACGGTTGTTCTCGGTGGCATCGGAGGATGTCGCCGGAATCGAAGTCACTGTGTCTGCTCCTCGGGGTGGGGGTCGTTCACCCCCCACTCTAAGGTCGACTCGGTGTCCTGTTCGCGTTCGGTATCCGTCCGGCCGGCGCGCGGCACATGGATGCGCACCTCGGTTCCCTTGCCTGGACTCGACTTCACGACCGTCCGGCCGCCGCGACGTTCGATGCGCGCCCGGATGGACTTGGCCAGCCCCTGCCGGTCGGTCGGCACCTCGTCGGGATCGAATCCGACGCCGCGATCGCGCACGAACACGCTCACCTGATGCGGTTCCACCTCCGCGAAGAGGTCGACGCTGTCCACCCCGGCGTGCTTGGCGGCGTTGACGAGTGCCTCGCGGGTCGCGCCGAGCACGGCGGTCGCGGCCTCCGGGGTCAGATCGCTGTCGTCCGGCGCGACGTCGCCGACGATGACGGGTTGGACGGACAAGCCGTACTGGTCCTCCACCTCACCGGCGATGGTGCGCAGCGTCTCGGCGAGAGAGGTACTCGGCGTCTCGTCCCCGCCGAACAGCCAGCGGCGCAGTTCGCGTTCCTGGCTGCG
Organism: Rhodococcus sp. PD04; assembly: GCF_035918275.1. Taxonomy (NCBI): domain Bacteria; kingdom Bacillati; phylum Actinomycetota; class Actinomycetes; order Mycobacteriales; family Nocardiaceae; genus Rhodococcus; species Rhodococcus sp. PD04. Next base: position 3,659,718 of record NZ_CP142143.1, read on the forward strand.
CGCGAGCCGCACGACCTCCTGCTGGTCGCCCGCCTGCTTCTGGATGAGCGCGAGGGTCTGGAGCACCGAGTCGTGCAGGTGCGACGCGATCTCCTCGCGCTCCTCGTTGCGCACCCGGGCTGCACGTTCGGTTTCGAGGGCACGCCACATCCGGATCCACAGCGGAACCGACAGCAGGGCCGCACCGACCAGCGTGACCACCACGGCGACCAGCGACGACCGCAGCGCCGCGACGTCGACCTGCGCGATGACCATCACCCCGAGTCCGGTGACGACGAGGGTCAGGCCGCCGAGTACGCGGGCCCACGTGAGGACCGTCGGGTGCGCGGGCAGGCCGAGTACCGATCGGGGACCTTCGACGTCGAATTCGCGCCATACGAGCGCCGCACCGACGACCACCACGACGATCGGCAGCACCACGCCTGCCGCACCACCGCTGAACAGCCACGAAAGGCCCACCGCCAGGCCGATACCCATGAAGGCGAGGCCGATGGCGCGGCGACGTTCGGGGCCGGTGGGACGATCGGTGTCGGAGCCGGGGGGCACGAACATCCACAGCAGGCCGTAGGCCGCGATCCCGAAGCCGCCGAGGGCGGCGAGCACCGTGAACGCGACCCGCACCTTGGTGGCGTCGATGCCGAGATGATCGGCGACACCACCGGCCACACCACCCACGATGCGACCGCCCACCCGCCGTTCGAGGCGGGGAACGGTCACGGGTAATCCAGGTACCGGTTGCACACCTCGATACTGGCACGGAGATCGCCGGCCCGGCATCGGGGACGAACCCTGATGTCCGGGTTCCGATCGGACCCTCGGAAATCAGGGTTGGTCCCTGATGTGCCGCGCGCAGAAGCCCAGCAGGATGGGTGCCATGGACACGAGGAGCTTTCAGGACCAGGTGGCGGACATGTGGCGGACCCGCCCCGTGCGTCTGCCGAAGGAGGGGCACATCGCGGGTGTGTGCTCGGGTATCGGAGTGCGCTACGGCGTCGATCCCGTGCTGATCCGTGTCGTCTTCGTCGCGTCGGCGTTGTTCGGCGGTGGCGGTCTCGTCCTCTACCTGGCTGCCTGGCTGATGTTCCCCCGTCACGGCGACCAGGTCTCCTCGCTCGAATCGCTCGTCGGGCGGGGTCCGAGCTCGGACTCGACCACCAAGGTCGTCGTGATCCTCGTGGCCCTGGCGATCGCGGCGGGCGCCATCGGACCGGTGGGTGCGGGTTCGGGTGGTTCGGGATTCATCGGAACGCTCCTGTTGCTCGGCGGCTGGTGGCTGCTCTATCAGCGGCGTCCCGAACCGCCGGTACTGCCGGCGCCCGAGGGAACGTCCTTCCCCACCCAGGGGGCCTTTCCTCAGCCTCCGGTGACGAACTCGTACTGCTCCCCGTGGGGCGCGCACACCGGTGCATGGAACATGCACGCGGGTCCGGCGGCCACGGCGACACCGAGCGCGGAGGCGACCCCGCCTGCGCAGGCCACCGACGCGACGGAGGCCATGGACATCACCGACGCCTCGGCCACCGGCACCCCCGCCCAAGGCACCGACGCCCCTGCTCCGGGCACCGGAACCACAGCGTCCACCGATACGACGGAGAGGAAGACGTCCCCGATGCCCGACCTACGCAAGGACACCGACGTTCCGCTCCCGGGTGTCGACGAGCTCACGCCCCACCGTTCGGCACCGCCGGCATGGGATCCCCTCGGGGTCGCCCCGTTCGCATGGGATCTGCCCGAGCCGGCGCCGAAACACGAACCCGCGGTCGTCACGAATCGTCGCTCGCGCCTGACCACGACGGTTCTCGGCCTCGCCGTGATCGCCGCTGCCGTGACCGGCGCGCTCGGCGCCGCCGCCGACCTGGCCTGGGTGACCCCCGCCCGGGTGGGTGCCGTGGCCCTCGCGGTCATCGGTCTGGGCCTGCTGATCGGCGCGTTCCTGCACCGTGGTCACGGACTGCTCGTCGTCACCGGTCCCCTGCTGGGATTCGTCGTCCTCGCCTCGATCGCCGGACCGGTCGACACCTCGAACTGGGGTAACCGGACCTGGGCTCCGACCAGCGCCGACCAGCTCGAGCCCGAGTACAGCTTCCAGTTCGGGGCGATGACCCTCGACCTGCGGGGACTCGAACTCACCGAGGACCGGACGGTGCAGGTCGACGGCCGCTTCGGCAGCGTCGAGGTGCTGCTTCCGGAGAACCTCGACGTCCGCGCCGACTGCACGGTCGGCCCCGGTGAGATCAGGGGATGCCCCGCCCCCGGCATCGACGGCGGCGCCGACGGAGTCGACGACGGGCCGGTTCTGAACCTGAACGCGAACATGGAATTCGGATCTCTGGAGGTGCGTCGTGGCTGATCACGAAACCGGAACACACACCGAGGATCGGGCCGAGCGCACCCGCAAGGGACCGTCGCTCCTGCTCCTCCTGGCCGCACTGGCAGCGCTGGTCGTGAGCGGATGGGCCATGATCGGACCGTTCTCCGTCGAGTTCCTCGCAGCCGTCGACCTCGGGTGGGTCCTGGTGGGCGCGGCCCTGCTGATCGGAGCGGTGCTGGTCTTCCTCCCCAACCGCCGGAGGTAGCCACCCACCTACACGACGTCCCCCGGACCTGATCGGTCCGGGGGACGTCGTCGTCTCACCGCCTCCGGTGAGCGAGGATCACTCCCACGCAGTCACACGCGAGTGGGATCACTCCCACTCGGCCACACGCGAGTGAGGATCACTCCCACTCGATCGTTCCCGGGGGCTTGCTCGTCACGTCGAGCACCACTCGGTTGACCTCCGCCACCTCGTTGGTGATGCGGGTGGAGATCCGCTCGAGGGTCTCGTAGGGCAGGCGCGTCCAGTCGGCGGTCATCGCGTCCTCGCTGGAGACCGGGCGCAGCACGATCGGGTGACCGTAGGTGCGGCCGTCGCCCTGCACACCCACGCTGCGGACGTCGGCGAGCAGCACGACCGGGCACTGCCAGATCTGTCCGTCGAGGCCGGCGGAGGTGAGCTCCTCGCGGGCGATCGAGTCGGCGCGGCGCAGGATCTCGAGGCGGTCGCGGGTGACCTCACCGATGATGCGGATGCCGAGGCCGGGGCCGGGGAACGGCTGGCGGCCGACAATCTCCTCGGGCAGGCCGAGCTGACGTCCGACCGCGCGCACCTCGTCCTTGAACAGCAGTCGCAACGGCTCGACGAGCTCGAACTCGAGGTCCTCGGGAAGTCCACCGACGTTGTGGTGGCTCTTGATGTTCGCGGTGCCGGAGCCGCCGCCGGACTCCACGACGTCCGGGTACAGGGTGCCCTGCACGAGGAACTTCACGGTCTCGCCCTTGTCGGCGCCCTCGCCGAGCACCTCGGAGACCGCGCCCTCGAAGGACCGGATGAATTCACGGCCGATGATCTTGCGCTTGGTCTCGGGGTCGGTGACGCCGGCGAGCTCGCGCAGGAAGGTCTCGGATGCGTCGACGGTGATCAGGCGGGCACCCGTCGCGGCGACGAAATCCTTCTCGACCTGCTGCCGTTCACCCTCGCGCATGAGACCGTGGTCGACGAACACACAGGTCAGACGGTCGCCGATGGCGCGCTGCACCAGTGCGGCCGCCACAGCGGAGTCGACACCGCCGGACAGGCCGCAGATCGCACGTCCGTCGCCGATCTGCTCACGAACCTGCTCGACGAGCGCGTCGGCGATGTTCGCTGCGGTCCAGTCGCCCGGGATCCCGGCGATGTCGTGCAGGAACCGGCTCAGCACCTGCTGGCCGTGGGGCGAGTGCAGAACCTCGGGGTGGTACTGGACACCGGCGAGGCGGCGGGCGCGGTCCTCGAACGCCGCGACCGGGGCGCCGGCGCTGGTGGCCGTGACCTCGAAGCCCTCGGGAGCCTCGGTGACACCGTCGCCGTGGCTCATCCATACGGGCTGCGTCTCGGGCAGGCCGTCGTGCAACACACCTCCGGACACCGACAGCTCGGTGCGGCCGTACTCGCGCGAGCCGGTGTGCGCGACCGTGCCGCCGAGCGCCTGCGCCATCGCCTGGAAGCCGTAGCAGATACCGAAGACGGGGACGTCGAGATCGAACAGCGAGGGATCGAGGCGCGGTGCGCCCTCCTCGTACACGCTGGCGGGGCCACCGGACAGCACCACTGCGCGCGGATTCTTCGCCGCGATCTCCTCGACACCGGCCGTGTGCGGCACGACCTCCGAGTAGACGTTGGCCTCACGAACGCGCCGAGCGATCAGCTGCGCGTACTGAGCTCCGAAATCGACGACGACGACCGGTCTGGACTGCTGGCTTTGCGACGACACCCGAACAGTCTAAGCGGCCGCGCCGGGTGTTCCCGACGCGGCCGCTCATCCGATCGTTTCCGGGTCGCTACGCGACGCCGCTGTGCTTGACCTCGACGACCGGCAGTCGCAACGCACCGGGCGCGTCGACGGGCACCACCGGGTTCTTCGGTTCGACCGGCGCGACACGACGGTAGGGCTGTCCCTGCTCGGGACGCTGGTCGTCCTCACCCTTGTTGGGCCACAACGACGCAGCGCGTTCGGCCTGCGCCGCAATGGTGAGCGAGGGGTTCACGCCGAGGTTCGCGGAGACCGCGGCCCCGTCGACGACGCTCAGCGTCGGATAGCCGTGGACGCGGTGGTACGGATCGATCACCCCGTGGTCGCGATCGGATCCGATCACGGCACCGCCGAGGAAGTGTGCGGTGAGCGGAATGTTGAAGATCTCACCCCACGTGCCGCCCGCGACACCGTCGATCTTCTCGGCGATGCGGCGCGTTGCCTCGTTGCCGGCCGGGATCCAGGTGGGATTCGGCTGCCCGTGGCCCTGTTTGCTGGTGACCTTGCGACGGCCGAACAGACCCTTGGTCGTGTAGGTGGTGATGGAGTTGTCGAGGTTCTGCATCACCAGCGCGATGATGGTGCGCTCGCTCCACCGGTGCACCGAGAGCATCCGCAGCATCTTCACGGGGTTCCGCGCGACTTGCCCGAGGAACTTCACCCAGCGCGGGGTGCGTCCGTCGCCGTCGGTCATGAGGGTCTGCAGCAGGCCCATCGCGTTCGATCCCTTGCCGTACCGCACGGGCTCGATGTGCGTGTCGGGGGTGGGATGGAACGACGAGGTGATCGCGACACCCTCGGTGAGCTTCAGATCGGGGTCGATCCTCATCTTCCCGGCACCGACGATCGATTCGGAGTTGGTGCGGGTGAGTTCGCCGACCTTGTCGGACAGCTCGGGCAGCGCACCGGTGTCCTTGAGGTGGTGCAGCAGGTGCTGCGTGCCCCACGTTCCGGCCGCGAGGACGACGTGCGCGGCCGTGTAGGTGCGCCGCCGCTTGCGGACCCACGCGCCGGTGCGTTCGGTGATCACGTCCCAGGTGCCGTCGGCGGCCTGCCGGAGATCGGTGACGGTGGTCAGCGGGACGATCTCGGCTCCCGCACTCTCGGCGAGACCCAGATAGTTCTTCACGAGGGTGTTCTTGGCACCGTGCCGGCAACCGGTCATACACTCGCCGCACTCGATGCAGCCGGTGCGGTCGGGGCCGGCGCCGCCGAAGTAGGGATCGGCCACGGTGCGGCCGGGTTCGCCGAAGAAGACGCCGACGGGGGTCTGGACGAAGGTGTCTCCGACGCCCATGTCCTCGGCGACGGACTTGATGACCTTGTCGGCGTCGGTCATCCGTCCGTACTGCACCACGCCCAGCATGCGCTTGGCCTGCTCGTACCAGGGGCTGAGCTCGTCGTGCCAGTCGGTGATGCCGGCCCACTGGCGGTCCTCGAAGAAGGCTGCCGGCGGCTTGTACAGGGTGTTGGCGTAGTTCAGCGACCCGCCGCCGACGCCCGCGCCGGCGAGGATGAGGCAGTCGCGTAGCAGGTGGACACGCTGGATGCCGAAGCAACCGAACTTCGGCGCCCAGAGGAAGCGGCGCAGGTCCCAGCTTGTCTTCGCGAAGTCGGCGTCGGCGTAGCGACGACCGGCCTCGAGAACGCCGACCTTGTAGCCCTTCTCCACCAGGCGCAACGCCGTGACGCTTCCACCGAAACCCGATCCGACGATCAGGACGTCGTAGTCCGTGACCCGTTGCTTACCCATGGAACCTCCAGCGACGAGAGTTGTTACCGGCCAGTATGCACCTCGGCGGTGTGACTACAGGCACAGCTCCGACTCTACCCGTTACGTGGAGTTGCACGAAAACCATGGGCGAAAACGCCGATGGCCGGTCACCGCGTCCTGCGACGCTGTGACCGGCCATCGGGATGTACCGGGAAGGTCTTTATCCGCGAACGGACAGACCGACCTTCTGGAATTCCTTCAGATCGGAGTATCCGGCCTTCGCCATCGATCGACGCAGACCACCCACGAGGTTGAGCGAGCCCGACGGATCGTCGGACGGGCCGAACAAAACCCGGCCGAGGCCCGGTCGTTCGTCCTCTGCGATCCGGACGGCAGCGCCGCGCGGCATCGACGGATGTCCGGCCACCGACGGCCAGTACCAGCCCTTGCCTGCGGCCTCCTCGGCGAGAGCCAGCGGCGCGCCGAGCACGACCGCGTCGGCGCCGCACGCGATCGCCTTCGCGAGGTCGCCGGCATTCTCGATGTCGCCGTCGGCGAGCACGTGGACGTAGCGGCCACCGGTCTCGTCGAGGTAGTCGCGCCGGGCCGCAGCGGCGTCGGCGATGGCGGTGGCCATCGGGATGCCGATGCCGAGCGAGGAAGACGTGGTGGTCGCCTGCTTCGTGGAGCCGAAGCCGACGATGACACCGGCCGCACCCGTGCGCATCAGGTGCAGCGCGGTGCGGTGATCGCTGACACCACCGGCGATGACCGGCACGTCGAGCTCCGAGATGAACGTCTTGAGGTTCAGCGGCTCGTCCTCACCGTGGGCCACGTGCTCGGCCGAGATGATGGTGCCCTGGACGACGAGGAGATCGATACCCGCCTTCACGAGCTCGGGCGTGAGCGCCCGAGCGTTCTGCGGGCTGACGCGAACCGCGGTGGTGACACCCGCATCCCGCACCTGTGCGACGGCGGCGGCCAGCAGATCACCCTGCAGCGGAGCCGCGTGCAGCTCCTGCAGGTAGCGGACGGCCGCGCGCGGATCCGTGCTCGCGATCTCCGCGAGACGGGCCACGACGGCATCGACATCGGCATGGCGACCCCACAGGCCCTCGCCGTTGATGACGCCGAGACCGCCGGCCTTGCCCAGCTCGATCGCGAAGGTGGGCGACACCAGCGCGTCGGTGGGATGCGCCAGCACCGGGATGTCGAAACGGTAGGCGTCGATCTGCCAGGCCGTCGACACCTCCTTCGACGAACGCGTCCGGCGCGACGGGACGATGTCGACGTCGCCCAGCTCGTACGTACGTCGGGCCGTGCGACCCATGCCGATTTCAACGAGGTCGCGCACGCGCGCCCCTTTCTCCTCTTGGACGATGCTCCCGTCCTACTCGGAACGGGACCCTGCTGCGGACGCGAAAACTACCGGACCACGTAGTTCGGTGCCTCGGCGGTGATCGTGATGTCGTGCGGGTGGCTCTCCTTGAGGCCGGCGGCGGTGATCTGCACGAACTGCGCTTCCTGCAGTTGCTCGATCGTCGTCGCGCCGGTGTAGCCCATCGCTGCACGCAGACCACCGATGAGCTGGTGCGTGACCTGCTGCAGCGGACCGCGGAACGGCACACGTCCCTCGATGCCCTCGGGCACGAGCTTGTCCTCGGAGAGCACGTCGTCCTGGAAGTAGCGGTCCTTCGAGTACGACTTGGCCTCGCCGCGGCTCTGCATCGCGCCGAGCGACCCCATGCCGCGGTAGCTCTTGAACTGCTTGCCGTTCACCAGGATCAGCTCACCCGGCGACTCGGTGGTGCCGGCGAGCAGCGAACCGAGCATCGCGGTGGACGCACCGGCCGCCAGGGCCTTGGCGACGTCGCCGGAGAACTGCATACCGCCGTCGGCGATGACCGGCACGCCGTGGGCGCGCGCCACCGTGGACGCCTCGAGGATCGCCGTGATCTGCGGCGCGCCGACACCCGCGACGACACGCGTGGTGCAGATCGAGCCGGGGCCGATACCGACCTTGACCGCGTCGACACCGGCGCCGATGAGCGCCTCGGTACCCGCGCGGGTCGCGACGTTGCCGCCGATGATCTGCACGCGGTCGCCGACCTCGGTCTTGAGCTTGGAGATCATCGACAGCACGTTGGCCGAGTGGCCGTGGGCGCTGTCGACGACGAGGACGTCGGCTCCGGCGTCGACCAGCGTCATGGCGCGGGTCCAGGAGTCGTCGCCGACACCCACGGCGGCGCCGACGAGCAGGCGGCCGTCGCGGTCCTTCGTGGCGTTGGGGTGCTGCTCGGTCTTGACGAAGTCCTTGACGGTGATCAGGCCGGTGAGCTTGCCCTGACCGTCGACGATCGGCAGCTTCTCGATCTTGTGGCGACGCAGGAGACCGAGCGCGGCCTCCGCGGTGACGCCTTCGCGGGCCGTGACCAGCGGAGCCTTCGTCATGACCTCGGCGACCGGGCGGTTCTGGTCGACCTCGAACCGCATGTCGCGGTTGGTGATGATGCCGACGAGCTGACCTTCGTCGTCGGTCACCGGCAGACCCGAGATGCGGAATCGCGCACACATCGCGTCGACCTCGGCCAGCGTGTCGGTCGGCTTGCAGGTGACGGGATCGGTGACCATGCCGGCCTCCGACCGCTTGACGGTCTCGACCTGCCCGGCCTGCGTCTCGGTAGGCATGTTGCGGTGCAGCACGCCCATGCCGCCGGCCCGGGCCATCGCGATGGCCATGCGGGACTCGGTGACGGTATCCATCGCGGAGCTGACCAGCGGGATCCGCAGACGGATCTCGCGGGTGAGCTGACTCGACGTGTCGACCTGACTCGGGACGACGTCGGAAGCCGCGGGAAGCAGCAGCACGTCGTCGAAGGTCAGACCCAGCATTGCGACCTTGTTCGGGTCGTCACCGCCGGTGTGCACGCGCCCTCCGGTACTACTCATGCGGTTCGGACCCTCCGTGACAGTCGATGGGAGCGGACGGCAGAACCGTCCGGCAGCGGGAATGAATGAAGGCAGTGCACGCTCGTCGCACCGACGGGCGGTTGGAGAGCGGCACGCACCCATTCATGTTATCTGCTCCGGGGAACAAGCTCGGCTCCCACCCTGTTCCCTGATGTTCGTCACATCACCTCGTGTGATTTCACGGCGTGTCCCCTGGCGACCGCTGGCGCAGACCCCCTCGGTCTGCGTACCGTGGAGTCGTGCGTGATCAGTTGCCTCCCGGACTCCCACCGGACCCGTTCGCAGGAGACCCCGACGATCCGTCCGCAGCACTGGACGCGATCGAGCCGGGCCAGCCCCTGGATCCTGCGGAGCGGCTCGCGGTGGAAGAGGACCTCGCAGACCTGGCCGTCTACGAGGCGCTGCTGGCTCCCCGCGGCGTCCGCGGACTCGTGGTGTGCTGCGAGGACTGCCACCAGGACCACTACCACGACTGGGACATGCTGCGGGCGAACCTGCTGCAGCTGCTCGTCGACGGCACCGTCAGACCGCACGAGCCGGCCTTCGATCCGTCACCCGACGCCTATGTCACCTGGGACTACTGCCGCGGCTATGCGGATGCGTCCATGAACGAGGCTCTTCCCGTCGACCCCTACGGTCTGGATTCCTGAGTCCTTCCGCCCACTGCGAACCACGCATCACGGCACTTCGACAAGAGAACGGGCCCGGCAGCATCTGCTGCCGGGCCCGTTCTCTCGTTGGTTCTACTCGCCTTCCGGCGTCGTGAGCGACGCCGGCGCCATATCGGCGGCGGGCCCGTCCTGCGTCGACCGCGGCGACGACGCGGTCGTGGTGGGTGCAGTGGTCTGGGACTCCGACGTCGCCGGCGGCGGTTCGCTCGGCGCAGGTGACGGCTGCGTGCTGGAAGACGACGACGGCGGCGCGGTCTGCGACGGCGTGGACGTGTCGGACACCGGAGGCGGCGCCTGCAGGATGGTCGGATCCACGGTCGACGACGACGTGGGCGGCGCGGTGGTGCCCGTGTCGGTACCCGTGCCCGTCGTGGGAGCGGGCTGCTGACCTTCCGTGCCGGGTGTCGTGACCGGCGGCGGAACGACGGCGCCCGGAGCCACCGGTACCTCGGGTGCCACCGGCACCGCCGGCGGCGGAGGCACCTGCGGAATCAACCGGCCGAGTTCCTCGGCGAGGCGTTCCAGCCAGTCGCCGAGCGCATCGCGCTCCTCCGCGTCCCGGACATCGCCGGAACGGGACTCCGCGGACGTCAGCAACTCGCGTGCTTCCTCCGTGTTGCCCTCGGCGATGAGTTGTTCTGCACGTTCCAGGGTGGATGTGGTGTCGATCCGGGCCTCGGTGGATTGCGCCTGCTCACTGAACACGACCTGCTTGACGCCCCACAACGGGTCGCCGGGTTCGGCGCCGTAGGACACCGCGGTCGCGCTGCCGACGGCGACGGCGACGAGCGCTGCTGCACCTGCGAGCGGACGGAGCAACCGGAGTTGCCCCTTCGATCTCGGGCGCAGAGGGGTGACCTCCGGGGCCGGAGCGAGCGTTTCCCGTGTTCCCAGTTCCCGGTGGACGGCGGCGACCACTTCGTCGAGGTCGGGGCCGGCGGGCATCGGTTCGGCGAGGATCTCCGCACGCCAGTCGGCGAGCAGCGTGGCAAGTTCGTACTCCTCTGTGTCCTTCGTCTCGACGAGCCCGTTACCGGAGATCGCGTCGATCAGCGCGTCGTCACGGCGCACGGCGGCGAGGTCCACGGAGGTTTCGTCGTCGGGAAATTCGTCGTCGAAGCCGTCGCCCGAGAAACGCCCCCTACCCATTCCGCTCACCTGCTCTCGTGACTTCCTTCTTGAGTCTCGCGATGGCCCGGTGCTGGGCCACCCTGATCGCTCCTGCAGTACTACCCACAGCTGCGGCCGTTTCCTCGGCCGACAATCCCATGACGAGACGGAGGATGAGGATCTCGCGCTGCTTCTCCGGCAGGATGCCCAGCAGCTGCTTCATCTGCCGGCCCGCCTCGGAGTTGATCGCGTATTCCTCGGGGCTGTCGTCGAGCGACATCACCTCCGGCACATCCGCCACGGGTTCCGCGCGGTTGCGGGCCGCACTGCGGTGCGCGTCGGCGACCTTGTGAGCAGCGATCCCGTATACGAACGCCATGAAGGGGCGGCCTTGGTCCTGATATCTCGGCAGAGCGGTCATCACGGCCAGGCACACCTCCTGTGCAACGTCGTCTGCAGAGAGCTGGCCGCGCTCTGCAGATCCGACCCGTGCGCGGCAATACCGCACGACGAGGGGCCGGACACTTGCAAGAACCTGAGCGAGAGCCGCCCGGTCGCCTTGCGCAGCCGCAGCAACCGCGGAGTCCAGCTCCTCACCCATAACAGTCATCGATTGCGCAAGTCCTGGCGTTACAGACGGCACCACCCCCCGGGCGGGCTTCCACCTGACCGTGGAACACCCCCAGAGTAACTACAACGACGACCGGTCGGGTCATCCCCCGCGCGCGAGTGGAACTCAGCAGGCGGACGAGGTCACGAACCGGCCCCCACGCCCGACGATGGTGGTCGCGCAGATATCACGGACGCGACCCGCATCGAGATCACGGACGCGACCCGCATCACCCCCTCCGAGTCCGTCGAGGAGCATCGCCGCGGCCCATTGCAACGGAACCAGTCCGTGTTCCTCCGCGCGCGCGAGGACGTCGGCGGCCAGTTCCACGGCCGGACCGGGGTCGGGCAGTCCGGTCAGAGAGGCCGCCCGCACGAGGTCGGACTTCACGGCGTGCCGGATCGATCCGAATCCGTCCGCGAGTTCCACCGCGCGGTCCGCCCGGCTGCGAGCACGGGTGAAGTCGCCTGCCGCGAGAGCGGATTCGGCCCCGACCCACGCGAGACGGATCCGCTGCCGAACGAAGGCCTTCTCCCCCGCTTCCGATTCGGCAGCGTCGAGCGCGGCTGCGCATCGGTCGAGGAGCGACCCGCAGACCGCGAGACGGCCCCGCCCGAGCGCATCGGCCGCCAACCCCGTGGCGGCGTCGCACCATGCAGCGACAGCAGCGGCGTCGCGCGATGCAGCGACAGTGTCGGCGTCGCGCCGTGCGGCGACAGTGTTCCCGGAGCCGGTTCGCAGCGACCCCGCCTCTACGAGAGCACGTCCGTCCAGCACTGCGGCGGCACGATGCCCACCCAACTGACGGAGGAGGGAGGCCTCGGTGCTCGCTCCGAACGACGACCACACTGCTCCGGTGCCACGCACTCGGGTGAGCTCGGCCCGCGCGGCGGCGTAACGCCCCTGCCCACCGAGCGCGACGGCCCGCAGCCAGCTCTGTTCGGGTCCGTGCGCCGCGGGGAGCGGATGTGCCCCCGGCGTCGGACCGAAGGCCGCGGCGACCAGGATCGCGTGGCGGTCGGACGGTGTCGGTGCCGCCTCCGGGCGGGCGTCGGGATGTGCCATCGCGGAATCATCGCACCAGCGGATTCCGGCGATACGCGGGGCTCCGGGGCCGACGCCGGGCATTTGTCGGAGAGAAATTCTCACCGTGAGCGCAAATAGTCTCGACGATTGGAACGCAGGGATGCACAGAAGACATTTCCGAACATTTTGTTAAACATCGCGTTAAAACATGCGTGGCGCATGTAAGGTGCCGACCCGGCCCTCCGAGCCCGAGTCGGAGCCACCTTCGGCCACCGAAAGTCCGGGTTACCAGCGAGTAAGGGACCTTCGACCCACGTCGGGAGCGGACAATACCCCGGATCGCCCCCGCCCGCAGCGCACAGGCACGACTCCTCACGAAAGTAAATATTTCCGCGGTTAAATCTTGGCCGTTCGGTTATGGACTATCCCACTCGTCGAAAATATTGACGACGAATCGATACAGATCCTACGGTGAGTTTGTTTGATTCGGATCACAGCGGGAATCCCGATGTGTCCACGGTCCGCTCGCACAACTCACGCGAGCTTGCTGCAAAGGAGTGCCACATGCCTGCACCACACACACTGCCCGGCCCCAACGCGGACCTCTGGGATTGGCAGATGCACGGCAAGTGTCGTGGTGTGGACTCCTCGGTGTTCTTCCACCCCGACGGAGAGCGCGGTCGTGCCCGCGCCCAGCGGGAGAACCGCGCGAAGGAGCTGTGCCGCACCTGCCCCGTGCTGGCCCGTTGCCGCGACCACGCCCTCGCCGTCGCCGAACCGTACGGCATCTGGGGTGGCATGTCGGAGACCGAACGGGAGATGTACACGAGGCAACGACGGCGGAAGATCGCCGTGTGAGGCGCTCACCCGCCCCGTGACGAAGCCGTCACGATCGTGACCATGTCGACACGACCGTGACGGTACGACCGGGAGGCCGGCTGGAGGAGATGCGTCGATACGACCGTCGATACGACGAAGGCCCCGCAGGGAATGCGAACATTCCTTGCGGGGCCTCGCTGTATCCGTGCCGACCGGAACGACTTTCACGTCCGGGGCGGCCTACGGACCCGCTGGGCGGGTCCGCGGCCGGTCGCTCAGTGAGCGTGGCCGTGGCCGTGGCCGGCCTCGGCGTCTTCTTCCGGCTTGTCGACGACGGCGCTCTCGGTGGTGAGCACCATGCGTGCCACCGACGCGGCGTTGACGACGGCGGAGCGCGTCACCTTCACCGGATCGACGACGCCCTCGGCGACGAGGTCGCCGTAGGTGAGGGTCGCGGCGTTGAAGCCCTTACCGCTCTCGGCAACCTTGCTCACGACCACGGCACCGTCGATGCCGGCGTTCGTGGCGATCCAGTACAGCGGCGCGGTGAGCGCGGTGCGCAGCGCAGCGACACCCGTGGCAGCGTCGCCGGAGAGGGACGCCTGGAGCTCCTCGAGCGAGTGCGCGGCCTGAACGAGAGCCGAACCGCCACCGGGGACGATGCCCTCCTCGATGGCCGCCTTCGCGGCGTTGACGGCGTCCTCGACGCGGAACTTGCGCTCCTTGAGGTCCGTCTCGGTCGCAGCACCCACGCGGATGACGGCGACGCCACCGGCGAGCTTCGCCAGACGCTCTTCGAGCTTCTCGCGATCCCAGTCGGACTCGGTGGCCTCGATCTCGCGACGCAGCTGGGCGGCGCGTGCCTCGATGTCCTCGGCCGTGCCGGCACCGTCGACGATCGTGGTGCTGTCCTTGGTGACGACGACGCGGCGGGCCGAACCGAGCAGGTCGAGTCCGGCCTCCTTGAGGGTCAGGCCCAGATCGGAGTTGATGACCGTACCCGCGGTGACGACGGCGAGGTCCTCGAGGAACGCCTTCCGACGGTCACCGAAGTACGGAGCCTTGACGGCAACGGCCTTGAGGGTCTTGCGGATCGCGTTGACGACCAGGGTCGACAGCGGCTCGCCCTCGATGTCCTCGGCGATGATCAGGACCGGCTTGCCGGACTCCGCGATCTTCTCGAGGAGCGGGAGGAAGTCGGGAAGCGAGCTGATCTTCTCGCGGTAGAGCAGGACGAGCGCGTCCTCGAGGACTGCTTCCTGCGCCTCGATGTCCGTGATGAAGTAGGGCGACAGGAAGCCCTTGTCGAACTGCACGCCCTCGGTGACGACCAGTTCGGTGTGCAGCGTGGAGGATTCCTCGACGGTGACGACACCGTTCTTCCCCACGCGGGTCAGCGCCTCGCCGACCATCTCGCCGATCTCCTCGTCGCGCGAGGACACGGTGGCGACCTGCGCGATGGCGGTCTTGCCCTCGACGGGAGTGGCGGACGCGAGCAGTGCCTCGCTCACCTTGTCCGCACCCTGGGCGATACCGGCTCCGAGCGAGATCGGATTGGCGCCTGCGGCAACGTTCTTCAGGCCGGCCTTGACCAGCGCCTGGGCGAGAACGGTCGCGGTGGTGGTGCCGTCACCCGCGACGTCGTTGGTCTTGGTCGCGACACTCTTGACGAGCTGGGCGCCGAGGTTCTCGAACGGATCCTCCAGCTCGATCTCACGGGCGATGCTCACACCGTCGTTCGTGACGGTGGGACCACCGAATGCCTTGGCGAGCACGACGTGCCGGCCACGCGGGCCGAGCGTCACCTTGACGGCGTCGGCCAGCTGGTCGACACCGCGCTCGAGAGCCCGGCGCGCGGTCTCGTTGAACTCGATTTGCTTGGACATGTTCTGCGACTACTCCTGGACTCGGATGTTCCCCAACGTATTCCGCCCCGGGTCCGAAACGGGACACCGGGGCGGAATGCAAGCGGCCTACTTGGCGACGACAGCCAGGACGTCGCGCGCAGACAGGATCAGGTACTCCTCGCCGGCGTACTTGATCTCGGTTCCGCCGTACTTGCTGTAGATGACGACGTCGCCTTCCTTGACGTCGAGCGGGATGCGCTTGTCGCCATCTTCGTCCCAGCGGCCGGGGCCGACGGCGACGACGGTGCCCTCCTGGGGCTTCTCCTTCGCCGTGTCCGGGATGACCAGGCCGGAGGCAGTCGTCGTCTCGGCCTCGTTGGCCTGGACGAGGATCTTGTCCTCGAGCGGCTTGATGTTCACGCTCGCCACGATGAGCCCTCCACTTTCAGGGGTAATGGGGTCCGAGAACCGGTGTTCTCGAACACGGGTGTGTTCAGTCATCACGGTGACTCCGCACGCGTCCCGTCGTCGCGGGTGCCGGGCCGGCGCTCGGTGTCACTAGCACTCTATACACGCGAGTGCCAGCGCTCAAGGGCAACGGGTGCAAACACGCCGACCTGCATCGAACCCGGCGTCATGTTACGGTTGAATAACGGAAACCCATGAGCGTGATCGTTCGGTGACCTCAGCCGAGGTAGGCCCTGGACGCCTGGTCGTCGATCACGCACGGAAGGTGAACAATGCCCACGTCGCTCGGCATCTCCGTCGGCGCCTCCGGCGTCGGCTCGGCCCTGCGCGTCGATGCTGCACACGCGCCCACAACGGAATTCCGCAGACTCGCCTCCGAGTCCCAGCCCGGGCGCGATCTCGGAGATCTCGTCTTCGACGCCGTCTCGCTCACGTCTCCTCGCGGAACCGCCCGCGGAGCCGACGGCCCCGACATCATCACGGTCGCATACCGCACCGAGGAGCAGGCGAACGAGATCCGCACGGCCGCCGAGCGGACGGGCCACATGGTCCGTCTCGTTCCGGAGACCACCGCCGCCCTCGAATACCTCTACACCGTGGGAGTCCGTCGCGAACCCGGCGCGATCGCGCTCGTGGACATCGGAGCCACCGGCACGACCGTCTCCGTCCTCGACCGCGAGACCGGCACCCTGCTGCGGTCCGCACGCACCGAGACCGTCGGCGGCGATGCCCTGACCGCACGTGTACTCGATCATGTCCGCAACGCCACCGAGCGGATGCGCACCCGGCGGCAGATCGACCCCGGCCTGCTGGCGGCCCGGTGCCAGGGTGCCCAGGAGGCCCTCTCCTCGGCGCCGACGACCCGCATCGACATCGCCGAGGCCGGTCCCGACGCGACGGTCACCCTCACCCGCGCGCAACTGGACGAACTGACGACCGATCTGGCCGACGAAGCGGCGGCGTTCACCCGGCGCATCTGCTCGAGCACCGATCCGGTTCCCGAGACCATGGCCCTCATCGGAGGTGCTGCCGCGTCCCCCGTCCTCGCCGCGGCGATCTCGGCGGAGTTCGACGGCGAGATCGTCACCGTCCCCGAGCCGGGAGCGGCTGCCGCGATCGGTGCGGCACTGTCGGCCGATTCCGCGTCCTCGGTCGGATACACCGTGGTCGGTGCCCTGTCGCGCACCGGCAACCGATCCTCGGGTCGTGTCTCCGGTGCGGTCGCCGGGCTCCTGGTGCTCAGTGCGATCATGGCCGGCTTCGCCACCCAGCACTTCACCGAACGCGAGAGCAGCGACGCCCAGGTCTCGCCGCGTTTCACGAGCGGCGACGTCCCCACGCAGGAGGCCGGTCCCGGCGAGTCGGCCGTCCCGTCCCACGACCCGCCGCCCGAACCCGTGACGTCCCGGAGCACCCAGGACGCACCCACGCCGACGACGGTTCCCTGGCCGTTGCCGACCGTCGAGCACACCGTTCCGTCGACCCAGGATCCGTGGCCCACCGCGCCCGAGTCGACGAGCACCACGGTGACGCCCACCCCGATCGATCAGGTGCCGACTCCCGGGTCGACAGCGGAGGAAGAGTCCGAGACGGACCGACCGCTCACATCGCCGGATTCCGAGACCGCACCGAGGCCCGATCCGGACTCCACGGCTCCGGACACGACCTCTCCGGACACCACGGCACCGGACACCACCGCTCCCGACACCACGGCACCGGACACCACCGCTCCCGACACCACCGAGCCGACGACACCGCCGGAGACGACGAGCCCTGCGCCCACCGATCCGGAGACGACCGAACCGAGCACCGGTGTGAGCCCGACACCCCCGTCGACCACATCGCCGACCGAGTCGCCGTCCGCATCGTCCACCGGTGCATATCCGACCGACGTGTCCTCGACGATCGCGTCCGTCACGGAGGAGAGCACGACCGTGCCGTCCACCGGACAGACCACGACGGGCGACACGACCACCGGAGAGACCACCACCGGCTCCGGGACCTCGGAGATCGCTCCCACCTAGGCAGCGCGCCCTCCTCGGGTGGCAGTCGGTCGGGAACGGTCAGGCCACGATCTGCGACACCGACACCGACAGGCCCGGATCCGTCGCAGCGCCCAGCGAGGACGGCTGCGCCCCCGCGGCGATGAGATGCGCGCCCAGCGACGCGATCATGACGCCGTTGTCGGTGCACAGCTTCGGTCGCGGCACACGCAGGGTGATACCTGCGGCAGCGCACCGTTCCTCGGCGAGTTCGCGGAGCCGGCTGTTGGCGGTCGCTCCGCCACCGAGGACGAGCGTGTCGACACCGAGATCCTGGGCGGCCCGCACGGCCTTCATGGTGAGCACGTCCGCCACCGCCTCCTGGAAACCCGCAGCGACATCGGCGACCGGCACCGGTTCGCCCGCACGTTCCTTCGCCTCGACGAAGCGGGCCACCGCGGTCTTGAGACCGGAGAACGAGAAGTCGTGACGCGCGTCGCGCGGACCGGTCATACCCCGCGGGAAGACGACCGCGGTGGGGTCGCCCTCCCGGGCCAGCCTGTCGACCTCGGGACCGCCCGGATAACCGAGTCCCAGAAGCCGCGCGACCTTGTCGAAGGCCTCACCCGCGGCGTCGTCGACGGTGGTGCCGAGTTCGACGATGGGCTTGCCGAGATGTTCGACGTGCAGCAGATGTGTGTGGCCACCGGAGACGAGCAGCGCCACGCAGGGCGGCATCGGTCCGTGCTCGAGGGTGTCGACCGCGACGTGGCCCGCGAGGTGGTTGATCGCGAAGAACGGCACGTTCCACGCTGCCGCGTAGGCCTTGGCGGCGGCGACACCGACGAGAAGTGCTCCCGCGAGGCCCGGCCCGATGGTCACGCACACCGCGTCCGGCTTCTCGATCCCGGCCTCGTCGAGGGCGCGCCGCATCGTCGGCACCATGGCCTCGAGGTGGGCGCGGGATGCGATCTCCGGCACCACACCGCCGAAGCGGGCATGCTCGTCCACGCTCGACGCGACGGCGTCGGCCATCAGCTCGAGGGTGCCGTCACCCACCCAACGGACGATGCCGACACCGGTCTCGTCGCACGAGCTCTCGATGCCCATCACGACGGGGCGCTCGGGCAGCTCGAATCGGGGGCTGATGGTGCTCACGCCGGTGACTCCTCTCGCGGGTCCGGACGACGCATCGTGTACGCGTCCGCGCCGCTCGGCTGGTAGTAACGCTTCCTGGTTCCGACGATCTCGAAGCTCTCACGCCGGTACAGGGCGATCGCCGCGTCGTTGTCGGTGCGTACCTCGAGGAAGACCGGCCCGCCCCAGCGGTCGGCGACGGCCAGTAGCTCCCCCAACAGGGCTCCGCCGATCCCCCGGCGGCGCGCCGCGGGGTCCACGCCGATGGTGTGCACCTCGGATTCGGGTTCGATGGCCGTACCGAGTCGCGCGAGTCCCGCGTAACCGATCAGCCGGCCCTGGGGGTCGCGCGCGGCGAAGTAGCGGTTGTGGGGCGAGGCCAGCTCCGAACGGAAGGCGTCGGCGCTCCACGGGTCGTCGCCGGGGAACAGGATCTGTTCCAGTTCGGCGCAGCGGGGTGCGTCCTCGGGGCGCAGTGCGTCGATGACGACCGCGTTCTCGGCGGCCGGATTCTCGTCGGGTGTGGCGTTCATGCTCGGCGGTTCGCGGTCTCCACCGCGTCGGGACGACGCAGGTACAGGGGCACGAGCGGCTCCGGTTCGGCGTCCGCGCACAGGGCGTCGGCGGCAACGGTCACCAGGCCCGCCGGGGACGGCGTCTGCACGTCCACCGCCGGAAGGTCGAACAGCGCGACGTGCGTCGGCGAGCCGGCCACCCGCACCGACGGCTCGGCGGGCACGTCGGCGGGCTTGCGCACCTCGGGTCCTTCGACGCGGCGGCCGCCGGAATAGCGTGCCCAGTAGACCTCGCGCCGACGGGCATCGGTGACGACGAGCAGATCGGCGTCCGTACCGTGTTCCCGGTGGACGTCCGCGGCGATCGCGTCGAGGCTGCACACACCGTGCACGGGGATGCCGAGAGCATCACCGAAGGCCGCAGCGGTGGCCATGCCGACGCGGAGACCCGTGAACGGGCCTGGTCCGATGCCGACGACGATCGCGTCGAGATCGGTGGGTGCGGCGCCGGCCTCGGCGAGACATTCGAGGATCTGCGGGGTGAGGACTTCGGCGTGCGCTCGCGGATTGTCGAGCACGCGCGCGGCGACCGTCTCGGGCCGGGGATCGTCCCGACCGCGGTCGAGACGGACGACTCCCGAGGTCACGGCGGGGGTGGCGGTATCGACGGCGAGCACGAGCACGATGTACCAGCCTACCCCGCACGACCTGCCCGGTCGGTGCGCAGTGACGGAAGCCACCGGCATGTGGGCTTCCGCTGGGTCAGCCGATCCACTCCCACGAGGCACGGCGGACGTCGGTGCCCGGGTCGCGCCGGAGCCGGACCCTCAGATGCCGTTCGGCGAGCTGTTCGACCAGGCCACCGCCCCATTCGACCACCACGACGGTGTCGGTCAGGTCGGTGTCGAGGTCGAGCGCGTCGAGTTCGTCGAGGGCGTCCGGGCCGTCGCCGAGACGGTAGGCATCGACATGGACGAGCCCGACCGGTTCGCGTCCCTCCGGACTACCGGGACGGTGTTCGCGGGCGATGACGAAGGTCGGGGAGGTCACGCGTCCCTCCACCCCGAGGCCGGCGGCTATCCCACGGGTCAACGCCGTCTTACCCGCGCCGAGCGGTCCGTCGAGCACGACGAGGTCGCCGGCCCGCAACTCGGCTGCAAGCCGCCGCCCGAACGCCTCGGTGTCCTCCACGGTCGGCAGTTCGATGGTCTGCTCCCCCACCTGTGGCCCACTCGATTGCGACTCACCCAATTGCGATCTGCCTTCCGTTCACTCCCTGCGTGAAACTCCGCTGGATCAGGCGATCGAGGGCACGGTCGACCACCTCGGGGAACTCCAGCTGCACGAGGTGCCCGGCACCGCGTACCCGCTTGAGTTCGACGTCGGGCAGTTCCTCCGCCAGCGCCTCGGAACTCGCGTACGGGATGACCATGTCGGCGTCGCCGGACAACACCAACACGGGCACGGTGCCCAGGACCGGAAGCGCCGCGGACTCGTCGTGCAGTTCGAGGGTGCGGAGGAAGTTGACGATGGTGAGCACCGACGTCTCGTCGAGCATTCGGTCGGACAACTTCACCAGGCGAGGGCTCACGACCGTACCGTAGGACGCCGCGCGCAGGATCGGGGTCACGACGGCACGGGCCGCGCCGCGCGCGAACTGCACGAATCCCGGTGCGGTACGCGCCGCGTACCGGAACGCGTCGATCACCGGGTTCTCGAGATTGCGTCCGATACCGGTCTTGCTCAGACCTGCTGCGGTGGTCGCGAGGAGACCGACCCCCACGATGCGTTCGCCGAACAGGTCGGGTCGCTGGGAAGCGAGGGCGATCGCGGTCATGCCGCCCATCGAGTGGCCCACGACCACCACCGGACCGGTGGGCGCGACCTCGTCGATCACCCGGCCCAGGTCGCGGCCGAGCTGCGCGATGGTGCACGTCGCGGCGCCGGAGAAACCGGATTCGCCGTGGCCACGCTGGTCGTAGAAGACGGCGCGCACGTCGCGTCCCCACTGTTCGCGCAGGTGCCGGTACTGCATGTGCCAGGCCTGCATGCGCAGGCAGTAGCCGTGGACGAACACGACGGTGAGCGGAGCCAGGGACGAGCCGCTCTCGCGGACCACGAGCGGGACACCGTCCTCGGTGGCCACGATGCGGCGCGGGAGCCGGAGGATCTCGTCGAAGTCCTCGTTCTGATAGATCTCGGGGGCGGGCGCGCCCGCGGTCCTGACCGCGTACAGTCCCGCCGACGATGCGAGCGTCGCGAGGCTCGCACCGAGGAGTCCCATCCTGTTCACGAGGGACATGACGTCACGCTCCCTTCGCTCCGACATAGGTCCGGACGGTCCGTCCGCCGATGCCGGTCACGATCTCGTAGTTGATCGTGTCCAGCTTGTCGGCCCAGTCCTGGGCGTTCGGCTCTCCGTGACGCCCGTCACCGAAGAACAACGCCTCGTCGCCCTCGCTTACTCCTGCACCGTCGGGGCCGAGGTCGACAACGACCTGATCCATGCACACGCGCCCGATCTGCGGGCACCGGCGCCCACCGAGCTGCACCTCGATGCGCCCGCTGAGATTGCGGCGGATCCCGTCCGCGTATCCCATGGGCAGCAGTGCCACCGTCGTATCCGCGGGAGCGGTCCAGGTGTGCCCGTAGGACACGCCGTCCCCCGCCTTCACCTTCTTCACCAGCACCACCCTCGCCCGCACGGTCATCACCGGCCGGAAGCCCAGATCTCCGAGTTCCGGGATCGGTGTCAATCCGTACATCGCAATTCCGGGCCGAACCATGTCGAATCGCAGGTCGGGACGGGTGACGGTGGCGGCGGAGTTCGACAGGTGCACCACTTCGGGAGCCAGCTGGTGCCGCCGCAGATCCGCGACGGCCTCGCTCAGCCGATCGCGCTGCTCGGCGTTACCCGGATGCTCGGGTTCGTCGCCGTGGGCGAGGTGCGAGAAGGCTCCGCGCACGCGCACGGCACCCTCGGCCTGTGCCCGGCCCAGGTCGCGCAGCATGTCGTCCCACTCGTCGACGGCGACACCGTTGCGGTTGAGACCGGTGTCGACCTTGACCGTGACGGTCGCGGTGGCCCCGACCCGACGGGCCGCCTCGACGACGGCCGCGAGGTGCCGCGGCGAGGACAGGCCCAGTTCGACCCCGGCCTCGACGGCGGGAGCGAAATCGGAGTCGGCGGTGTGCAGCCACGACAGGATCGGAGCCTCGATACCCGCGGCACGGAGTGCGAGGGCCTCGCCGAGCGTCGTCACACCCAGTTCGCGGGCGCCTGCGGCGAGCGCTGCACGCGCGACCGGCACGGCCCCGTGGTTGTAGGCGTCGGCCTTGACGACGGCCATGACCGCAGCCGGACCCGCGTACTCCCGGAGCGCTCGTACGTTTTCCGCCACGGCATCGAGATCGATGACGGCTTCGGCTTGGGGAAGGACGGTACGTGCAGGTCGCGGGGTGCGTTGGGTCGTGGTCACATCTGTCGATCCTGCCACTGTGCCGTCGGACGCCGACGTCGTGTCCCCGTGTGCCACGTCACGATTCGGCAATGTGGGTGCGCAGCAGACGAATCGAGTCGCCGAGTCGCGAGAGGATCGCGCTCGCCGAGATCGGCGCCGCTCCGGGGGACTCCGGGTCCTGCGCGGCCAGGTTCGCGGCGAGCGCGTGGGCCCGTGCACCGGCCGCCGCGGCCAGGTCCACCGGCATGCCCGACGAAAGCAGCGACCCGATGACACCGGCCAGCACGTCCCCGGCACCCGCGGTCGACGCCCACGACCCGCCCGCATCGTTGACGAAGACGTGCCCGTCGGGCCGTGCCACGAGAGTCGCGCGCCCCTTGAGCAGCACGTGCACACCCCAGTCGGCGGCGAGGGAACGTACCGCCGCGACCCGGTCCGGTTCGGGGCGGTTCCCGGTCAGGCGTGCGAACTCGCCGGCGTGCGGGGTGAGCAGGGTGGGCGCGGACCGGCCCCGCACGAGACCGGGTTCCCGGGCGAGGAGCGTGAGCCCGTCGGCGTCGACGAGCACCGGCAGGTCGGTGGCGAGGATGTCGCGCAGGTTCGCGCAGGCCTCGTCGTCGGTACCGGCACCCGGCCCCACGGCCCAGGCCTGCACCCGCCCGGTCTCGGCCACCGAGGGCGACACGACGACCTCGGGGAACCGCGCGAGCACCTCGGAGGCACCCGACCCGGCGTAGCGCACCATGCCGGAGGTCGCGGCGACCGCCGCTCCCGTGCACAGCACACCCGCCCCCGGATACCGGGCGCTGCCGGCACGGATACCCACCACACCCTGGGAGTACTTGTCGTCCTCGGCGCCGGGCACCGGCCAGATCGCACCGATCTCGGACGGTTCCGCCGCGACCAGCCCGGCCTCCGGGAGTGTGAGTCCGATGTCGACGAGTTCGACACGGCCGCAGCGCGCGGCGGCGAGCGCATGGACCGGTTTGTAGGCGCCGAAGGTGACGGTCACCGCGGCCGTGATCGCAGGTCCGTCGACGGCACCGGTATCGGGATCGACACCGCTCGGGATGTCGACGGCGATGATCGGCGCGGTGATCTCGTCCACGACCGCGGCCGCTGCCGGTCGCAGCGGGCCGCGTCCGGAGATGCCGACGATGCCGTCGAGCACGAGGTCCGGGTCGCCGACGTGCTCGGGAGTCGCCGAAAGGATCCGTCCGCCGGCCTTCCGCAGTGCCCGCAGACCCGCCGGGTGCGCCCGATCGGGGGCGAACAGCAGCGCGGTGACGGACACGCCACGGCGACGCAGGAAGGCTCCCGCCCACAGCGCATCGCCGCCGTTGTCGCCGGACCCGACGAGCAGACTCACCCGCCGACCGGCGATCCCACCGGTGCGTTCGCGCAGTTCGGAAGCCACGACCCGCGCGAGTCCGTAGGACGCGCGCCGCATGAGCGCCCCCTCGGGGAGAGACTCCAGCAGCGGCGCCTCCGCCGCACGGACCACGTCGGACGGGTGAAAACTGCGCATCGTCCCTCCTGCACCGGCGGGTGGGCCGCTATTCGACGGTGACCGACTTCGCGAGGTTGCGGGGCTTGTCGACGTCGTAACCGCGGGCCTGCGCGACCTCCGCGGCGAAGACCTGCAACGGCACCGTCGACAACAGCGGCTGCAGCAGCGACGCCGACGACGGGATCTCGACGAGGTGATCGGCGAACGGCCGGACCGTCTCGTCGCCCTCCTCGGCGATGACGACGGTGACGGCTCCGCGGGCCTGGATCTCCCGGATGTTGCTGAGCAGCTTGCTGTGCAGCACGGCGCGGCCCTTCGGCGACGGCATCACGACGATGACGGGCAGCCCGTCCTCGATCAGCGCGATCGGGCCGTGCTTGAGCTCACCGGCGGCGAAGCCCTCGGCGTGCATGTACGCCAGTTCCTTGAGCTTGAGCGCACCTTCGAGCGCGACCGGGTAGCCCACGTGCCGGCCCAGGAACAGCACGGCCGGCGAGGCCGACAGCTCACGCGCCAGCGCCCGCACCGGCTCCATGCCGGTCAGCAACTCGGCGATCTTCTCCGGCATCGCCGCCAGGTCCTGGTACTCGCGGGCCACCTCGTCGGGATACTTCGTGCCGCGCGCCTGCGCCAGCGCCAGACCCACGAGGTAGTTCGCGGCCATCTGCGCCAGGAACGCCTTCGTCGACGCCACACCGATCTCCGGGCCGGTGCGGGTGTAGAGCACCGCGTCGGCCTCCCGCGGGATCTGCGCGCCGTTGGTGTTGCACACCGCCAGCACCCGCGCCTTCTGATCCTTGGCGTGCCGGACCGCTTCGAGGGTGTCGGCGGTCTCCCCGGACTGCGAGATCGCCACGACCAGCGTGGACCGATCGAGCACCGGATCGCGGTAGCGGAACTCCGAGGCCAGTTCGACCTCGACGGGCAGGCGGGTCCAGTGCTCGATCGCGTACTTGGCGACCAGGCCCGAGTGGTACGAACTACCGCAGGCGACGACGAAGACCTTGTCGATGTCGCGCAGTTCCTGATCGGACAGGCGCTGCTCGTCGAGCACGATGCACCCGTCGACGAAGTGACCGCGCAGGGTGTCGGCGACCGCGGCCGGCTGCTCCTCGATCTCCTTGAGCATGAAGTAGTCGTGGCCGCCCTTCTCGGCGGCGGCGAGATCCCAGTCGATGGTGAACGGACGCGTCGCCACGTCGGTGTTGCCGTCGAAGTCGGTGACCTCGTAGGAGTTGTTCGTGATCACCACGACCTGGTCCTGACCGAGCTCGACCGCCTGGCGGGTGAACTCGATGAACGCCGCGACGTCCGAGGCGATGAACATCTCGCCGTCGCCGACCCCGACGACCAGCGGCGTCGACCGGCGCGCGGCGACGATCGTGCCCGGATGATCGGCGTGCGCGAAGACCAGCGTGAACGCACCCTGCAGCCGGCGCAGCACACTGCGGGCGCTGTCGACGAAGTTGCCCGCCGTCGGGCCCTCGGCGTAGGCGCGGGCCACCAGGTGCACCGCGACCTCGGTGTCGGTGTCGCTGGCCAGCTCCACGCCCGACTTCTCGAGCTCCTCACGCAGCGGCGCGAAGTTCTCGATGATGCCGTTGTGCACCACTGCGACCTTGCCGGTCGCGTCGCGATGCGGGTGCGCATTGCGGTCGGTGGGACGACCGTGGGTGGCCCACCGGGTATGCCCCATCCCCGCGGTACCGGCGAAGTGCTCCTCGCCGATCTCGGCGAGCTCGGCCTCCAGATTGACCAGCCGCCCCGCCTTCCGCTCGACGGCCAGACCACCCTTGCCGTCGAGGATGGCGATTCCCGCCGAGTCGTAACCCCGGTACTCCATCCGCCGCAGCGCTTCCACCACGACGTCGAGAGCACGACGGTGCCCGACATAGCCCACGATTCCGCACATGCCTAGCAGGGTACTGGTCGACCCCCGTCCGGGAACAACACACCGGTGAGCCCGTACACCTGCATCGGGGCACGCCGTCCGGTACGCACCGACCCCGGCGGGCAGCGCCATCCGCTAACGTTCAGGCCGTGGCGGCGAACCCCAAGAAACTGGCTCAGGAACTCTCCCGGCGCGGCCCGCACTCGGTGCTGCGCGGCGACCTGGCGCTCGCCGGTCAGCCGGGTGTCGTGTACACCCCCGCGGAAGGCTTCGACCTGCCCGCGATCGCGTTCGGGCACGGCTGGCTCACCGGGGTCACGAAGTACACGAAGCTCTTCGAGCACCTCGCGTCCTGGGGAATCGTGGTGGGCGCCCCCAACACCGAGCGCGGACCGGTGCCGTCGGCGATCGGCTTGTCGACCGACCTGCTCACCACCCTCGACATCTGCACCGGCGTGCGTCTCGGCACCGGGCGGATCAGTGTCCATCCGTCGAAGCTCGCGCTGGTGGGCCACGGCTCGGGCGCCGGAGCGGCGGTGCTCGCCGCAGCGAGGCGTGAGGTGGCGGCCGTCGCCGCGCTCTACCCCTCGCCCGTCTCCCCCGCCGCCTCCGAGGCGGCCGGCCGCGTGCGGGCACCGGGCCTCGTCCTCGTCGGTGAGAAGAGCATCGGGTCGATGACCAGCGACGCCGTTGCGGTCGCCCGGGGTTGGGGCAGCGACGACGTGCAGCTGCGGGTCGTGGACAAGGCGAACGACGAAGGACTCGTCGAGGGGCGCCGCCTGCTCGGAGCTCTCGGCGTCGGTGGTGCGGAGCGTCGCACCCAGGAACGCACTCGTGCGCTGCTCACCGGCTTCCTGCTGCACCGTCTCACGGGCGACAAGACGTACGCGATCTTCTCCGACCTCACCACGGAGCTGCCCGGCTCCACGGTGATCTCCGACCCCGACGTCGTCGACCGCGATCTCGGCACGCAGGTCAACCTGCTCCTCGGGCGCTGACGCACCGTCGTTCGCGTCACAGCGGTCCGGCTTCCGCGAGCACGACTCCCGCATCGCCCGCGTCGTTCTCGTCCTGCCGGTGGTCGTCCTCGAGCGGTCCGGAGGCATGTTCGCGTCTGCGTTCGCCCGGGCGGATCCCGGGAACCGTCAGCAGTGCACCTTGATTCGGCGGGTCGCTCGGTCCGTGCTGCATCGACCCGTCGTCGACGACGGGAGCCACCGTCCCGGTACCGGACGCGCCCCCGGCCGCCCCGGCACCCTCGGCGACGCGTTCGGTGGTCGTCGCCAGGTCGGTGACACTGCCGGCGATCCGGCGGCCGGCCTCCTCACACGCCCCGAGCACCACGTCGACGGCGTCCCGGACCGCCGGGACCAGACGTTCCTCGACCCATCTCCGACAGTCGGCGGCAGGGTCGGCCACGTCGCCACCGGGCGGGTCGCCCACGTCGCAACCGGGCGGGTCGCCGAACCAGCGGGCATGCTCCTCCGGGCTCGGTCCGTGCGGGCTCCCGCTCGCTCCGGCGACGATCGTGTCGATCTCGTCCCTCGTGCGACCGTCGACGGTGCCTTCCGCGAGATCCCCGACGACGCGGGCCTTCTCACGCAAGGCCGCGGCGATCGCGGTGGCGGCCGACTCCAGAGCGACCGCGAGATCGGTGAGCGACGAACACAGCGCCACTCCGGCACGGACGGTGGCCGTCAGCTCCGCGCGAGCCCGGTCGGCGGCGGATCCGTCCCACGACTCGTCGAGTTGCAGCAGGAGACGACGCTGTTCGTCGGTCCGACGACCGAGGGAGGTCGCCAGCGAGCGCGTCGTGGCGGCGTCGTCGGCGAGGGCGGGCAACGCGAGGGTTCGTTCCTCGTCGTAACGTGCCCGGACGTCCGCGACGCAACAGCCGGACTCGAGCCCGAGAGCATGCAGGGACTGCACGAGGTCGGTCAGACGGGCCAGGCCGGGCGCTCCTGCATCGAGGATGTCGCCTGCGCTCTCGGGAGGGGTCCTCACGGCTGCCGGGTCCCTGCGTCGCCGAACCCGACGCTGTCGAGTTCGGCGCCGGTCACAGCGGTGACGGCGATGCCGGTCGCGTCGTCCTGGTGGCGGTAGGTGTCCGCCGCGGCGCGCAGCGCATCGGCATGCGCCTGCACGGTCGCCGCCCAGGTCTCGCATGCAGCACGCATCCTGCGACAGCCGGTCTCGACGCGGACGCCGGCCGCCCGGTGCGTCGATCCGGCACCGGAGCCGTCGAAGACGAGACCGCCGAAGCCGCGACGGATCTCGTCGTCGGCGTCCTCGGCGACCTCCGCGAGTCGTGCCGCGACGGCGCGCACCGCCTCGCCGTCGAACCTGATCGTGCCGTGCTGTGTCGCCGCGCTCTGCTGCTGTGTGTCCATGTCCGCCCTTCGCCCACCGAACCCTCTCGAAGAGTTAGGACGCAGCGCAGGGCGATCCGGTTCCACCGCAGCGGGACTACCCGTGGAATGCGGCTACGAGGAGCCGGTGACCGCGCAGATCAGACGGCGGCGACGACTCCCGCGAGACGGTCGGCGACTGCCCGGGCGTGATCGTCGTCGGCGGCTTCGACCATGACGCGCACGAGCTGTTCGGTACCCGACGGACGCAGCAGCACCCGGCCGGTCTCACCGAGTTCGCGCTCGGCCTCGGCGACCGCAGCCGCCACCGCAGGATCGTTCGCGACGGCGACCTTGTCGTGGACCCGCACGTTCACGAGAACCTGCGGGAGCGACGTCATCACCGAGGCGAGCTTCGCGAGCGGCAGGCCCGTAGTGGCGATCCGCTCCATCAGGCGCAGACCCGTGAGCACGCCGTCGCCGGTCGTGCCGTGCGCGGGCAGGACGATGTGACCGGACTGCTCACCGCCGAGGCCGTAGCCACCGCGGCGGAGCTCCTCGAGCACGTAGCGGTCGCCCACACCGACGGTGCGCACCTGGATTCCCGCCGCGCGCATCGCGAGATGCAGACCGAGATTGCTCATCACCGTGGCGACGAGCGTGTCGTCGGGAAGTTCGCCGGCTTCGTGCATGCCGAGGGCGAGGATCGCCATGATCGCGTCGCCGTCGACCACCGTGCCGGTCGCGTCGACGGCGAGGCAGCGGTCGGCGTCGCCGTCGTGCGCGAGACCGAGGTCGGCGCCGTGCTCGAGCACGGCCTGCTGCAGCACGGACAGGTGCGTGGATCCGCAGCCGTCGTTGATGTTCAGTCCGTCGGGTTCGGCGTTGATCGCGATGACCGTCGCACCTGCGGCCGCGTAGGCGGCCGGGCCGGCCTGTGAGGCGGCGCCGTGCGCGCAGTCGACCACCACGGTCGTACCGGTGAGCGGCTTGTGCACGGCCGTCGCGAGATGCGCGAGGTAGCGGTCGAGGGCGTCGGACACGACGCGTACCCGGCCGATGGCCGAGCCGGTGGGGCGTGCAGCGCTCTCGGCGTCGCCGTGCAGCACCGCTTCGATCCGGTCCTCGACCTCGTCGTCGAGTTTGTGCCCGCCGGCCGCGAAGATCTTGATGCCGTTGTCGGGCATGGGATTGTGCGACGCGGAGATCATCACGCCGAGGTCGGCGCCGTAGTCACCCGTGAGGTACGCGACCGCGGGCGTGGGCAGCACGCCCACCGAGACCACGTCGACTCCGGCTGCGGTGAGTCCGGCCGTGACGGCCGCCTCGAGCATCTCCCCGCTCGCGCGTGGATCTCGACCCACGACCGCGACCGGTCGCCGGTCGGCACCCTGAGGGGCCAGGACCGCTGCTGCAGCGCCTGCCAGACGTACTGCCAGCTCCAATGTGAGCTCGGCGTTGGCCAAGCCCCGGACTCCGTCGGTGCCGAACAACCGACCCATGTACGCAGCCTCCCAGTCGTGTGCGGCCCCCGCCGCGGATGTCGATAGAGGTCAGAATGCACGAAAGCAGGCGCCGGTAGGAGATGTCTACCGACGCCTGCTCTCGTGGTGGAACAGGTGCCGACTCTGACGAAATCAGCGTCGGCGGCACATCAGCGCTTGGAGTACTGCGATGCCTTACGGGCCTTCTTCAGGCCGTACTTCTTGCGCTCGACGGCACGCGGGTCACGCGTGAGGAAGCCGGCACGCTTGAGCGCGGGGCGATCCTCGGGGGTGACCTCGGTGAGTGCACGCGCGATGGCGAGACGCAGCGCGCCGGCCTGGCCGGACGGGCCGCCGCCGTGCAGGCGTGCGTGGATGTCGAACGACTCGGTGCGCTCGACCGTCACCAGGGGCGACTTCACGAGCTGCTGGTGCACCTTGTTCGGGAAGTAGTCCTCGATGGTGCGGCCGTTGAGGGTGAAGTTGCCGGTGCCGGGCACGAGGCGGACGCGGACGACGGCCTCCTTACGGCGACCGACGGTCTGGACCGGACGGTCGAACACGATCGGGGCAGCAGGTGCCTCGACGACGTCCTCGACGTACTCGTCTGCAGCGACCTCGACGTTCTCGACGTACTCTTCGGGGTTCACGTTCTGTTCCTCGGGCGTCGTCACTGTGCCACCTGCTTGATCTCGAACGGCACCGGCTGCTGCGCGGCGTGGGGGTGGTTCGGGCCCGCGTAGACCTTCAGCTTCTTCGCGATGGCGCGACCGAGCTTGTTCTTCGGGAGCATGCCGGTGACGGCCTTCTCCACGAGGCGGTCGGGGTTCTTCTCGAGAACCTCGCCGACGGAACGAGCCCGCAGACCGCCCGGGTGACCGGAGTGGCTGTAGAGGAACTTGTCGGTCCGCTTGTTGCCGGAGACGGCAACCTTGTCGGCGTTGATGATGACGACGAAGTCACCACCGTCGACGTGCGGCGCGAATGTGGGCTTGTGCTTGCCGCGGAGCAGGTTTGCCGCCTGCACCGCGAGGCGGCCGAGCACCACGTCGGTGGCGTCGATGACGTGCCACTGATGGGTCACGTCGCCGGCCTTCGGTGTGTACGTAGACACAGATCTTCCTCGTCTATCGTTTCGCTGCTGGCCTGCATGCCGACGGTTGCCACGCCCGGCGGCCAGTTGGGACCCGGGAGAGGTGTTCGTCGCGCCACAGGGCACGACGACGTGCGACACGCCGAGGGGACACTCTACCGGGCGGACGCGGGGCCGGTCAAAGCGCCGCAGCAGCCCCGACCCGGCACACCCCCGGCCGGAACACTCCGGAAGCAGCAGCACGTCCCGGCGGCCTCTCCACCACCGGGACGTGACAGCGCCGGATCGGTCCGGATCCGGCGGACCCGGATCAGCCCGGGAAACGCTGCTGGTTCAGTCGCTCGACCTCCTGCATGTTGTCGTTACCGGTCGAGACCACCCGACCGATGTCGTGCAGCACCTGGATGAGGCCGGCCTCGGCCTCGTTCCAGCGGGCCTGCGTGGCGGCGTACCGCTCCTGCGCCCCGCTGTCCCAGGTGGCGATGAGGGGCGCGACCTGCCCCTCGATGCGGTCGAGCGTCGCCTCGATCGCCTTCTGACCGGACACGAGCTGGGCGTGCAGGTCGGCGACGCCGGCGAAGTTCTGATAGATCTCGGACACGGATCGTTCTCCTTGTTCTCGAATGTGTGCCGGAGGGGCTGTGTGCCGGAGGAACCGGGATCAGGTGAACGAGCCGTTGAGCACCGAACCGCCGTCGGGGTCGATCGCCGACAGGGACTGTGCCTGCTGGTCCTCGGCCGCGGCGTACGACCGTCCGCTGGTGCGCACGGCCTCGGCCAGTTCGTCCAGGGCGTTCGACAGCTTGGTGTGGTTGACGTTCCAGCGCTCCATGATTCCGGCGAACTGTTCCGCCGAGCGGCTCCGCCAGACCGACGGCGCGGACTGCACCACGCCCGTCAGTCGACCGAGGATCGCGTCGAGTTCGGCGCGGGAGTCCTGGAGTTGTCCCGCGACGACCTCCATGGTCGCCACATCGGTGGTGAGGTGATTCGAATTGCCGGTCGGTTGGGTCAACGGCGTACTCCTTCGCTCGTGCGTGGGTCGTCCGGCTCGGCGTCGAGCCGGTCCTGGCTCCTACATGTGGTTGGACGCACCCGATCCGGTATCGGTTCCACCCCTTCCGAAATTCGTGGACCTTCTTTCCTCACCCGACCCGGAGGGTGTGGACGGCCTGCTCGCATTCGCTGCGGATACGAGTCCATTCCTCCTCGAGGTACTGGCACCCCACGGAGACCTGAAGCCCGCGCCCGGTCGGCGTCGCCGATGAGGGGAAGACCAGGACCGACCACCGCACCACCGAGTAGTCGTCGGGAACCTCGGTGTACGCCACGACCTTGCGGTCGGCGAAGGTCGTGTCGGTGTCGAGGTCGCGGATGACCGGTGCACGTTCGGCGGCCCGTTCCGCCAACGCGGCGGCGACCGAGTGCTCGTCGGTCCCGCCGGGGAGATCGCGGTACACCACCAGGATCCGACGATCGGTTCCGCCGACCGGTACGAGTTCCGCGCGACCCTCGGGCACGGTCGCGGCGTCGCGGACACGCCAGTCCTCCGGCAGGTCGAGGTGCAGTGGGCCGGCGTCGATCCGCGTCGACGGGGACGGACCGGCGTCGGCGGCCGATTCGTGCTCACGCGCGTCGGCCGGCACCTCCGCTGCAGCAACGACTTCCGGTGGATCCGGGGCCTCCGCATCTCCGCCTTCTCCGGCGAGACGCGGCCACAGGAAGATCGCTGCGGCGAGCAGGGACGGAATCACCGCACCGGCGACGACCAGCGTGCGCACCGCGCCGGCCCGTCCGGCACGAGGGGGATCCGGGCGTGCGCGCACCTCGCTCAGCCACGGCAGTGTCCTGTCGGGTCCGTCGGTCGTCGACGCGACGGCCGGAGCCCTCGAGGTCGGTCCGATTCCGGCCGGTGGCGTTGGAGGACCGGTCACCGCGACGAGCATCTCCGAGGCCGCGACGGGCACGATCCGCCGACCCGCACCCACGAGATCTGCCACGAGGGCGAACGATTCGACACCGGACGGTTCGCCCGGCGCTCCGGTCACCACCACGACCTCCGGCCCTGCCCCGCCGCACACCGAGGTCAGCAGGTTCTCGAGTCGCGTCGCGGCGTCCGGGCAGTGCACCGACAGACCCGGATCGCGCGCGAGTCGTTCGACGGTCGGCCCGTCGGGTCCGGGCGGACCGATGCTCACGGCGGTGACTCCCCCGGCAGCGAATTCGAGTACCGCACACCGCTCGTGCGGCGCAGGGTCGGCGGCGCGCGTGGCGACCACCGCGACCGGGAGCAGGATCGTATCGCCCGCGACCTGCCGCACAGCGGTCCGGAAGAGATCACGGCGCCGCTCGTTCCACCAGGTGGGGTGTATCGCGCACGCCAGCCCGCCGGTATCCGGTGCACCCACGGTCGCTGCTGCGTAGGAGACGAGTCCGCTCAGCAGTTCTCCGAGTTCGGTCTCCGTTCCGACCGCGGCCGCATCCACGAGTTCCGTGACATCCACGACCGTTCCGAGGCCGACGGGATCCGCCTCCTCCCCCGCTGCCGCTCCGTACACCCGCCGGTCACCGAGATCCGCTGCGAGAGCAGGCACACTGCGCGTCGTTCCGGGCCACCCGATGTGGACGGACCCGGGCGTCAACGTGAACGCGACCGCGGCGACCGTCTCGTCCCGGACCGCCATCACACCTCCGGCACCCAGGCGGTCTGGACGAGCGCCGTGCCGTCGCGTCGTACGAGCGTGCCGCGACCCGGCGGCATCGGCGACGGACGGACCGCGCCGACGAGCGCTCCCTCGTCGCGGCTACCGCTCATGATCAGACCCGGAGTCGACAACTCCCGCAGACGTCCGAGGATCGGTTCGTACATCGCGCGTCCGGCACCACCCGAACGACGCGCGACCACCAGGTGCAGGCCGATGTCGCGTCCCTGCGGAAGGTAGTCGAGCAACGGCAGCAGCGGGTTCTGGCCCGAGGTGGCGACCATGTCGTAGTCGTCGATCACCACGAACACCTCGGGTCCGGTCCACCACGATCGATCGCGCAGCTGTTGTTGCGTCGTGTCGGGGCCCGGCAGCCGACGTTCGAAGATGCCGGCGAGTTCGCGGACCATGGCCGCGAGGACCGTCGCCGACGGCGCGTATCCCCCGAGATGGTCGCCGCCGACGACGCCGAGCATCGTGCGGCGGTAGTCGCCGACGATGATCCTGGTCTGCGCGCCTCTGCCGGCCTCGACCAGTCCGCGGCACAGTCCTCGCAGCAGATTGGTCTTGCCGCACTCCGAGTCGCCGAAGATCAGCAGGTGCGGATGGTCGGTGAAATCCACCGATACGGGCGCGAGCTCGGATTCGTCGATGCCGATCGGGACGGAGAGCCGGGCCGTCGGGGACGCCTCGGCCGGCGGCGGCCACCCCCTCGGCAGCGCTGCGAGGAGGTCGGGTCGGTCGATGCGTTCGGGCAGCATGCGCACCGGCGGCGCCGAACGCCCCGGGGTGGCCGCACGGACGGCCTCGACCGCCGCTGCGACGCCACTCGCGAGATCGGCCGGATCGGAGCTTCCGTCCACTCGGGGCAGCGCCCCCAGGATGTGCAGGCCGTCGCGGTCGATACCGCGTCCCGGCCGCCCTTCCGGCACCATCGCCGCTCTCTTGCGGCCGTACTCGGAGTCGGACGGGTCGCCGAGGCGGAGTTCGAGCCGCGTACCCAGCAGGTCGCGCATGGCGGGCCTGACGTCACCCCAGCGCGGGGCGCTGAGCACCACGTGGATGCCGTAGGACAGACCCTGGGCGGCCAGGATCCCGATCGTCTGTTCCAGTGCCTCGAAGTCCTGCCGGATGCTCGGCCAGCCGTCGACGACGAGGAAGACGTCGCCGAACGGACCGTCGGTGGCCGGTGCGACCGAGTCGGCGCGCATCAGCCGCAGCTGGGCCATGGACTCGATGCCGTTCTCGGCGAAGGACCGTTCGCGGCGACGCAGCAACGACATCATCTCCGCGACCGTGCGGCGCACCCGGTCGGTGTCGTGCCGCCCCGCGACGGAACCGACGTGTGGCAGGCCGGCCAGACCGGACAGGGTGCCACCGCCGAAATCGAGACCGTAGAACTGCACCTGCTCGGCGGTGTGTGTGAGGGCCATCGACAGGACGAGGCTGCGCAGCAGTGTGGACTTCCCGGACTGCGGCCCGCCGACCACCACGACGTTGCCGGCCGACCCCGACAGGTCGACCACCAGCGGATCGCGGCGTTGTTCGAACGGCCGGTCGACGACACCGACGACGGTGCGCAGAGTTGCCCGACGCGCCACGTCGCCGGTGAGCACCGATCTGGGCAGCAGCATGTCGAGCGACGGGGATGCGTCGAGCGGAGGAAGCCACACCTCGTGTGCCGGTCTTCCATGGCCCTGGATCCGATCGACGACCACCTCGAGCACGCTCCGCCCGTCGCCGACGGGAAGAACCGGGAGCGGCTCCGTGACCGGGGCGGGCGGACCGGCATCGACCGGCACCGCCCGCGCGGTGAAGAGCCGGGGCCGGGACGTGCCGGCCGGCACCGCCGACCGGGCGCGCCGGGTGGGGCGGCCGGGCTCGTACGGTCCCGAGACGTACGCCGCAGAGAACCGCTGGATGTCGGCGGAATCGGTCCGCAGATATCCGGCGCCGGGTGTCGACGGCAGGTGGTAGGCGTCGGGAACACCGAGGACGCTCCGCGATTCGTTGGCGGAGAAGGTCTTCAGACCGATGCGGTAGGACAGGTGGCTGTCGAGGCCGCGGAGGCGCCCCTCGTCGAGTCGTTGGCTGGCGAGCAACAGGTGCATGTGCAGCGACCGGCCCAAACGTCCGATCGCCGCGAAGAGGTCGGCGAATTCGGGCTGTTGCGAGAGCAGTTCGGAGAACTCGTCGACCACGATGAACAGCGCAGGCAGCGGGTCGAGAGGTGTACCCGCCGCCCTGGCCTTCTCGTAGTCACCGACGTTGGCGAAGTTGCCCGCGGTCCGGAGCAGTTCCTGCCGTCGGTTCATCTCGCCTTCGAGGGCGTCCTTCATGCGGTCGACCATCGCGATCTCGTCGGCGAGGTTGGTGATCACCGCCGCGACGTGCGCGAGCCGCTCGAGACCGAGGAAGGTCGCACCACCCTTGAAGTCCACGAGGACCAGGTTGAGCGCCTCCGGTGGGTGCGTCGCCACGAGACCGAGGACCAGCGTCCGCAGGAATTCACTCTTCCCCGAACCGGTTGCGCCGATGCACAATCCGTGCGGTCCCATCCCGTTCTCGGCAGCCTCCTTGAGGTCGAGCTCGACGGGCGCACCGTCGATGCCGACACCGATCGGTACCCGCAGGCGGTCGCGTCCGCGGCGCGGCACCCACGCCTGGGCGGGGTCGAAACGGGCCACGTCCCCGAGTCCCAGCAGCTCCTGCCAACTCGACGGCCGGTCGTCGCCGGCACTCTCGTCCACCGCCCCGCTCACCACCCGGTACGGCGCGAGCCGCCTGGCCAGCGTCTGTGCCTGCGGTGTCCCGATGCCGTCGGCCTCGGCGAAGATGTCGACGTCGGTGCCGGTGGCGACCCCGACCCCTCCGTCCTCGACCACCAGGCGCAGGCCACGCGTCGCGCTGAGTCGTGTGGCGTAACCGGAGAGATCGAGCACGGTTACCGCGTCGAGACCGTCGTCGAGCACGCCCGAACCCGATCCCGTGACCCCGCCGTCGACGACCACGACGAGGTGCACGACACCTTCGCCGGCCGGGGTGTTCCGGACGAATCTGCTGCGACCGGCGAGGACCGCCGCGAGATCGGTCTCGAGTTCGAACAGCGAACCGAACACGGTGCGTGCACTGCCCGCACCGTCGCGCAGGACCGGGTTCTGCGCGTGCGGCAGCCACTTGATCCATTCCCATTCCGCGGCGGTGTCGGGACCGCACACGACGGCGACCTGCAGCGTGTCGGGACCGTGGAAGGTGCACGCCTGCGCGAGCATCGCCCGCGCGAGCGAGCGCGCTGCGCCGCGATCGCCCTCGATGCCGATCGCGGCGAAACCCCGCAGCGACACGGCCGTGGGCAGCGCCTGCACCACCGAGTGCGCGCGCACGAACCTGCGCAGCGACAGGGCGGCGACGGGTTCGAGATCCTCGACCGGTCCGGTGTCGGGAGGCACGAGCCGGGTCGCGAGTCGCTGCCCGCCGCGCCCCACCCTGAGGTGACCGAAATCGGGATCGCTGCCCCGCCGCTCCCACATCCGGACGGTGCCGGCGAGGGTCCACAGCAGGGCCGGGTCGGGATGTGACCATTCGAGCGCCCGACGCTGTTCGTGTGCCGTCTCTGTGACCTCGCGCCGGAGTTGGTCGAGATAGCGCAGGTAGTCCTTGCGGTCCTCGTTCGCCTCGGCGGTCTTCGTTCCCCCGCTGCGACCACCGTTGGCGAGCATGCCCACCAGGGACACGATCATCATGAGCGGGAAGATCATCGCCATGGGGCTGCGTGCGGCGCCGGTGGTGAACATCAGCGCGACCATCCCGATCATCGCCGCGA
Organism: Rhodococcus sp. PD04; assembly: GCF_035918275.1. Lineage (NCBI taxonomy): Bacteria > Bacillati > Actinomycetota > Actinomycetes > Mycobacteriales > Nocardiaceae > Rhodococcus > Rhodococcus sp. PD04. The sequence goes on from NZ_CP142143.1 coordinate 3,697,228, forward strand.
CCATCACGAGCGGGAGCAGCCTGGTCACCAGATTTCCGGGTGTGGCCCGGGGGATGTCCGGTGGCGGTTGGACACTCACCTCCCCGCCGGGAGCGCGCGGCGCCTCCCGCCGTGCTCTGCGCACGAAACGCACGGTACTCACTTCGCCACCCCCCGGGACGCCGTCGGCCGCCCCCTACGGCCCCACGGTCGTGGAAGACTAACCCATGGCGGTGACCTTCCGTGCTCCTGCTCGCATCTCGGTCCCCCGACGGGCAACTCGGGCAGGACATTTGTCGGGACGATGTCGTATGGTCTGCGTCGTTCGGACTGCAGTGACGGGGGGAACCGAGGCCGATGACATCTGTGCGTGCGCGATCCGAGACCCCGGGGCAGGTGGGAGCCCCGGATCTGTGCCGGATCACCGTGCTCGCCCGCCACACCGAGGTCGATCTCGCGCTGCCCCTCGATGTTCCGGTGGCGTTGCTGCTCCCGGGGATCGTGGATCTCGTCGCCGGTCACCGGCCCGACAACGACTTCGACGCGACACCCGAACGCACGGAGCCCGACGGCTGGGCGCTCGCCCGGATCGGCCGGGCCCCGCTGTCCGGGGCACTGAGCCTCGACGAGCACGGTGTCCGCGACGGGGAGATCCTCGTCCTGGAGGATGCCGGATCCCCCGCTCCTCCACCGTTGTTCGACGACGTCATGTACAGCGTCGCGGCGTCGGACCGGACCATGACGCCGTGGGGTGCGGGCCCGTCGGGTCTCATCGTGGCCGTCCTGGGTCCGGTCGCCCTCGCTGCGGGCTGCGTACCGTTGCTGTTCCTGCCCGACGGTGCGAGTCGTCTCGCCCTCGGAGCCGTGTGTGCCGCGCTGTCTCTCCTGGTGCTGCTCGCCGCAGGCATCCTCGCCCGGCTGCACGACGATCGGCGGACCGCCACCGCACTGTTGTGGTGCATCTTCCCGCTCGCATCGACGGCCGGTGCGCTGCTCGTTCCCGGCGACTCGCCGGCGCCGCGTCTCGTCCTCGCGGCGGCTCTGACCGGCGCGGTCGCGGTGCTCGCCGTGCGTGTCACCCGCATCGGCCTCGCACCGTGCACGGCGGTCGCCGCGACCGCCGCGGGTGTCGTCGTGACGGCCTCCCTCGCATCGACCACCGATCTCGACGCGCGTGCGCTCGGGGCCGGAACGGTCGTGGCGGCGCTGCTGCTCGCCGGCACGGCACCGCGTCTCGCGGCGATGCTCGCCAAACTCCCCATCCCCCCGGTGCCCGCTCCGGGCGCTCCGCTCGAACCGGAGAGCACCGACAGCAGCAGCGTGTCCGGTCTGCCGTCACCGGCGGAGCTCGAAGACCGAGCCGACCGGGCACGCAGCGCGCTGACCGGGATCGTCCATGCCGTCGTCGTCCTCACGGCGGGTGGGGCGTGGTGCGCCGCATACCCGTGGGACGGAGAGGTGTTCGTCCCCGCGGTGGCACTGGCCGTCGCGTCGGCCGTGGTCCTCGTCTTCCGAGGCCGCACCTACACCGCGACCGCGCAGGCGGCTCCCCTCGTGGCGGGTGGCGCGGTACTGTTGCTCGGGCTGCTCGTCGGCGCGGCAGCGAGCGGTGCGTTGCCACCGTGGGCGGTGTTCGCATCCGCTACGGGTCTCACGTGTGCCGGTTTCCTCTTCGGTGTGGTCGCGCCGCGACGGACGTTCACCCCGGTACAACGCCGGATCGCCGAAATCGCGGAGTACGCAACCATCGCCACCGTCGTGCCGTTGGCCTGCTGGGTCGCCGGTGTGTACGCAGCGATCCGCGGACTGTGACGGTGCGGCTGTCACACCGGTTCGCGGTCCTGGCCCTCGCTGCCCTGGTAGCGACCACCACGCCGGGTCTCGCGACGGCCGCGCCGCCGGTACCCGATCCGGCGCAACTGCCCGCCGGCGCGACGCCAGCACCTCCCGAGGCCACCGAGATGCGGGTGCTGTGCGCGGAACTGCCGGATGCTCCGGACGGGCCACAGATCCCTCGGGCACAACGCATCCTCGACTTCGCGTCCGTGTGGCCGATCACCCGGGGAGCGGGGCAGGTGGTCGCCGTCATCGACACCGGGGTCCATCCGCATCCGCGGTTGCCGGCCCCGAGGCCGGGTGGTGACTACGTGTCCACGGGCGACGGCACCGAGGACTGCGACGCGCACGGCACGCTCGTCGCCGGCCTGATCGCGGCGCGACCGACACCCGGGTCGGGTTTCGCCGGTGGCGCACCCGACGTCGGGATCATCGCCATCCGCCAGTCCAGTGGCCATTTCTCCGATCGCTCCCGGTCGGACGACGATGCCGCGCGCAACGCCTCCGGATACGGCGACGTACGGACCCTCGCCGCGGCCGTCCGGCAGGCGGTGGATCTCGGCGCCACCGTCGTCAACATCTCCGAGGTCGCTTGTCGGACGGTCGCCGAAGGCCTCGTCGACGGTCCACTGGGCGCGGCGGTGCAGTACGCGACGGATGTGCACGACGCGGTCGTCGTCGCGGCGGCCGGCAACACCGACACCTGCCGCGAAGGCAATCCGCGCTCGGTGGATCCGGCCGATCCCGGTGCGGATCCGTGGGATTCGGTCGTCACCCTGGCATCACCGGCCTGGTACGACGAGTACGTCCTCACCGTCGGTGCGGTCGAGGACGACGGCACGCCGGCCGAGTACAGCCTGCCCGGGCCGTGGGTCGACGTCGCCGCTCCCGGGAGTGGGCTCGTCTCGCTCAATCCCGGCACCGACGGTCTGGCCGACCTGATCCCCGGACCCCAGGGCGGCAGGCCGGTATCCGGGACGAGTTTCGCGGCGCCGCTCGTCGCGGCGACGGTCGCGCTGGTGCGCTCGCGGCATCCGCAGTTGTCCGCCCGGGAGGTGATGGCGCGCATCGAGAACACCGCCCACTCACCCGCGGAAGGATGGAATCCGCGGGTGGGGCACGGGGTCGTCGATCCGCTCGCCGCGGTCACCGCGCCGCTACCGGCCGAGCGCGCGCAGCCGGTGCCGGCGGTTGCCGTCGCCGAGCCGACTCCTCCCCCGGTACCGGATCATCGGCCGCGCGCCATCGCACTGATCTCGGCTGCAACCGTGATCGCCGCGACCGCCCTCGTTCTCGTCCTCACCGCACCGGCACGACGACTCGCCCGATCACGGACCTGAATCAGTTGCCCGCCCGGACGGGGACCGCCCCCGGGTCGGCGGCGACACCGTCGTGTGCCAGCAGCGCCTGCTCCCGGCCGAGCGCGGGTCCCGGAGCGAGCAACTGCAGGATCGGCCACGGGACCCGGGCGGGTGGATCCGTGAGGCCGAGCGCCGCAGCGGCGTCCGCATCGGTGATGCCGTACCGCACGCCGGTGTCGGCGACGTAGAACAACGAACCGAGACGGTCGGTGTCCGAGGTCAGCGAAGTGGTCTGCACGTATCTGCCGCGGCCCGGCGGGATGTGGATCGCGTCGACCTGCGGTCCGGCACCGTCGGCCTGGGCCGGGACCACGGGCACGGCGTCCTTGCCGGTGGGCAGGGCCGTCCCCGCGGACAACCGCAGAGCCGAGCGGTGCCGGTCGTCCTCGGCCGTGCCCGGCTGCCAGGTCGAGCACGCCACGGGCCTCTCCCCCGGATCGACGATCCGCGGGACGACCTCGGGAAAGGTGTCGACCGGCAGTTCGTGCACGACCGGCGCGGCCGCGAGGACGTCGGGTGGAACCACGGGGATCTCCGGTGCTCCTTGCGAATCCGAGAAGTGGATGAGATGTGCGGTGGCCCGCGAGACCTCCTGCACACCGTTCTCGAGCACCACGTGGAAACTCTGACCGTCCGGTTCGGACACCGAGACGACCGACCCGACGCGCGCACCCGGAATCGACACGCTCGGGACGCCTCCGGCGCCGGTGATGACGGGTGCCGTCAGCTTCGGTGCCTCCGGCACGGCGGCGAGCAGTCCGGGGCTCGCGGGGCGCGCGCGGGAGATGTCGATGCCCAGCAGGCGCACGAGGGACCGGTCGTTCGGGTCGATCTCGGCGCGCCTGTCCTCGTAGAGCAGGTGGTATCTGCCGTCCGCGGTCACGAGGAGCGCTTCGTCGTCGGCGAGCACCGAGCCTGCCCGGTGGTCGGGTGTGCCGGCGAGCACGGCGGTGGTCGAGGACTGCAGGCCGTTCGGATCGGCGACGTCGCAGACCGTCCACGGCACCACCTCCGCATCGTGGGCCAGGGAGGACGGCGCACCCGGGATCCCCACCAGCGGTCCGCGCGGTCGTGTCGTCAGTTCCTCGTCGGCCACGACCGCAGGTTCGGCGGGCGATCCGAGGATCAGCCGTGCCGACGCGAGATTCAGGACGGGATGGAAGGTCGTGTCGATCGCGACGTAGAGCGCACCGGAGTCGCGGCCGACGACGACGGACGCATCACCGATCCGGTCCTGGGGCCGGAACAGGGCAAGGGCGGCACAGCCTCCCAGCACGACACACGCGACGACGACGCCGACGACGAGCGCCCGGAACTGGGAATGCATGGGGTCGTGGATCATTCGTACGTCACCCCGCACCAACGCATGATCCATGCGCCGCGCCAGGAAGCGGTATCCACTGACCTGCCATCGCGTGGTCGGTTGCGCTGCCATCGATCTCCCCCCGTACGGCACGCTCTCTGGCGCAACACAGTACAGTCCTGTCGGGCGCTCACCACACGCGCTCTGCGCGGTCAGGGGGAAGGTCGGCACCGCGCCGGAATCATTGCCGGCCGTCGTTCGGGGGGATCGATGCAACGGACCGTATCCGAGACGGAGGATTCACGGGTCAGCACAGCACCCGACAGTGCACGGGTCCGCACAACAGCAGGTGAGGCGAGAAGTCGCGTCGCCGTGCGGCTCGTGGGTGCGCAGTGCGTCGCCGTCCTCGTGTGGGCGCTGGCGGTGGTGTCGGGGGCGTCCGTGTGGGTGGCCTGCGCGATCGCCGTACCGCCCGCCGCGCTGTGTCTCATGCGGGTCGGCGGACGCGGCACGTCCGAGTGGATCGCGACCGTTCTGCGCCGACGCACGAATGCTGTCCCCGTCTCGGGTGTCCTCCGCGACTTCCATGTCGGGTCGGCGGTCCCGGTGGGGGTGCGATGGGACGGCCCGTACGCGACCGTCGTTCTCGAGCTGACCTCCCCGGCCGGCGCGATCGCCCGGCTCGGGCGCGACAGCGAGGAGACGGGGCGAACCCTTCCCCTCGACGCGATCGCCGCGTGCCTGTACCGGCACGATGTCGTCCTGGACGGGATCGATGTCGTGGTGCAGGGGCGCCGGGTTCGCGACTCGACCCCCGCGGGCCAGGCCTACGCGCAGTTGCTGGGTCCGCTTCCCGCCGCGGCCGAACGCACGGTGCGGGTGGTGCTCCGACTCGACGTCACGTCCTGCGCGAGCGCTGCCGCCCGTCGGGGCGGAGGCTCCGAGGGTGCGGCCCGGACCGTCGTCGCGGCGGCGCGGCGCGTGATCCGCGCGCTCGCCGACGCCGGGTACGGTGCGCGACTGCTCACCGCGAGCGAGATCGAACAGGCGGCGCTGCGCATCTCCCACGGGGTCCCGGCGACGGAGTGGGTCCCGACGCACCGGCATGTCTCCCTGTCCTCCGTCTTCGACTCGGGCGGCGCCTTCGACCCCCGGCGGATCGACCGCCACCACACGGCGGCGGTCTGGTCGCATCCGACCCTGGCGTCGACGCTGGTCCTCCGGTTGCGACCGGGTGATGACGGGTCGGTTCGGGTCGGGGCGCTGGCACGGTTCACCACGCGCGAGGCGGACGTCCCCTCGGTTGCCGGACTGCTCCCGGCGTACGGACGTCACGCGGAACTCCTCACCGCTGCGCTGCCCCTCGGGGTTCCGCAGCTGGAGGACCGGGTTCCGTTGCGCGAATCGCGCCCCGGTGGACTCGACGCCCTCGCTCTTCCGGCCGGTGGGTGCGGGCAGCTCGTCGGATCGGACGACGCCGGCCGCGCCGTCACCGCGCGTCTCACCGGTCCCGGCGTCCGATCGGTCCACATCGCAGGCGAGTTGTATCTCGCCCAGCAGGTGGTCTTCCGTGCCGTCGCGGTGGGGGCGCGGGTCGTCGTCCACACCGACCGCCCCGGCGCGTGGCGCGGCCTGGTCGGATCCGCGGCCGGACCCGACCGGCTGCGTCTGGCGGGCGAGTACGGGGGCGACCGCGATTTCGACACGGTCGTCCACGACGGCGTCCCGCCCACCTCGTCCATGCCGCACGCGACCGCGATCCACGTGCACATCCACCCGGACGGATGGCCGCGCGAGCGTCCCACGGTGTCACTGCTGCAACCCGGAGCGGCCGGGGACCGCGTCGTGCTCACGGCGGGCGACGAACGCACGCCCCTCACACTCGTGACGATCGCGGCGGAGAGCACCCATCTCGGCCGGTCGCGCATGCCGGATCCGGCGCCTCAGCCGGGATAGCGGTCGAGAGCGGTTCCGGCGCGGACGGTGCGAGCCCACCACGCGATCTGGTCGAGCATGCGTTCCGCGCCGTCGATCGCGGCCTCGTCCGTGGTGGTGCCGTCGGCCGCGAATGCGTGCTTGACGCGGTGGAAGCTCACCGACTGCCGCACCGGCACCATGTGGACCTCGACGACGACCTGCCGCAACTGCTCGACGGCGCGCAGGCCGCCGGACAGGCCACCGTAGGAGACGAATCCGACCGGCTTGGTACGCCATTCACGTTTGACGGTGTCGATGGCAGTCTTCAGCGCGGCGGGATAGCCGTGGTTGTACTCGGAGGTCACCATCACGAAGGCGTCCGCGGCACCGATGCGACGGGTGAAGTCGTCGGCGACGGGCCCGCCCGAGAGGTCCTGCGGGAGCGGGGTCTCGGCGAGATCGAGAACGCCGACGTCGAACTCGGTGTGCTGTCGCGCGGTGGCCGCGAACCAGTCGGCGACGACCGGGGCGATGCGACCGGCACGGACACTGGCGACGACGACCTCGAGGCGGATCGGATCGTTCGATGCTGCCGTGGTCATGGAGTCGATCGTAGGTGCGGTGCGGCCGAGAGCCCGTGCGCGAGCAGCGCGGCGAGTTCCCGGTAGGCACGTGCGTCCTCGACACCGGTCGCCTCGGCCACCTGTCGTTGCTGGATGCGGACCATGACCGAGGCGACGACGTCGGCGACGAAGGCCGCGTGGACGTCGCGCAGTTCACCGGCCGCGACACCGTCGGAGATGAGCTGGCGGACGCGGTCGGCGGCGAACCGGGTGTTGCGTTCGTAGACCTCGCGCGCGACGGGCGTGTGGGCGATGTCCTCCATGAACCGCGTGGAGGCGGGTTCGAGTTCGCGCCCCACGGCCTCGAGATAGGCGCCGATGCGTGCCTGCGCGTCCGCGGCCCGCGCGACGTCGGCCTCCACCCGGTCGGCGGCGCCCTTGAAGAAGTGGACGGTCGCCGCGTAGACGAGCCGGTCCTTGTTCTCCGCGAGTGCGTAGAGCGTCGATTTCGAGCAGCGCAGACGCGCGGCGATGTCGTCGAGGGTCAGATGCGCGAAGCCTTCTGCCAGGAACAACGCGACCAGATCGTCGAACAGTTGCGCCTGCCGGGCGGTGGGCCGCCGGCTACCGACTCTTGCCATACCGAGAACAGTACGCCAGTATCGTTCTAAGTACTATTTTCGGTCCCCAGCCTTCCAGGAGAAACCACCGTGCCCGTCGAGCGTCTGCTTCCCACCCGCGAGGCCTACGACCTGATCGACCTCACCCGCGACGTCGCCGACAAGGTGCTCGCCCCGCGCGTCGACGAGCACGAGCGCAAGGAGACCTTCCCCGAGGGCGTCTTCCCCGCACTCGGCGCCGCCGGACTGCTGAGCCTGCCGTACCCCGAGGAGTTCGGCGGCGGCGACCAGCCCTACGAGGTCTACCTGCAGGTCCTCGAGGAACTCGGTGCCCGCTGGGCGGCCGTGGCGGTCGCGGTGAGCGTGCACGGACTGTCGTGCTTCGCGCTCGCCACCCACGGCACCGACGAGCAGAAGAACAAGTGGCTCCCGGAGATGCTGGGCGGCAACACCATCGGCGCGTACAGCCTGTCCGAGCCGCAGGCCGGATCCGACGCCGCCGCCCTCGCGTGCCGCGCGAAGCCCGTCGACGGCGGCTACCGCATCACCGGTTCGAAGGCGTGGATCACCAACGGCGGCAAGGCCGACTTCTACACCCTGTTTGCCCGCACGGCCGACACCGGCAGCAAGGGCATCTCGTGCTTCCTTGTGCCCGCCGGCACCGAGGGTCTGTCCTTCGGCAAGCCCGAGGAGAAGATGGGTCTGCACGCCGTCCCCACCACCTCCGCCCACTACGACGACGCCTTCGTCCCGGCCGAGCGCCGGATCGGCGCCGAGGGACAGGGACTGCCGATCGCATTCAGCGCACTGGATTCCGGACGACTGGGGATCGCCGCCGTCGCGACGGGCCTGGCCCAGGCCGCGCTCGACGAGGCGACGGCCTACGCCAAGGAGCGACAGGCCTTCGGCAAGCGGATCATCGACCACCAGGGCCTCGGCTTCGTCCTCGCCGACATGGCCGCCGCCGTCGACTCGGCCCGCGCCACCTATCTCGACGCCGCCCGGCGCAAGGACGCCGGTCTGCCCTACTCGCGGCAGGCATCGGTGGCCAAGCTCGTCGCGACGGATGCCGCCATGAAGGTCACGACCGACGCGGTCCAGGTCCTCGGTGGATACGGCTACACCCGTGACTTCCCGGTCGAGCGCTTCATGCGCGACGCGAAGATCACCCAGATCTTCGAGGGCACCAATCAGATTCAGCGACTCGTGATCGCGCGCTCCCTCGCGGGGTGAACGATCACGAGCCGGAAGCGACAGGGGTTCTCGCGGCGAAAGATCGCTAGAGTGCCTGCATGCCGGACGCCCTGGAGCGGCTCACTCCACAGCAACGCCACCTGCTGACGCAGCGGTTCGGCCGCATCGTCGTGGTCTCCGACATGAGTTGGGGGCTGGTGTCGACCACCGTCCTCGAGGTCGACACCGACGACGGGCGGCTGGTCGTGAAGGCGGGCAGAACCCCGGACCGGCACATCGGCCGCGAGATCAGCGCCCACGAACGGTGGACCGCTCCGTGGGTGCGGCGCGGCCGGGCCGCCCGGATGGTGTACGCCGACCGCGCGACGAAGCTCGTCGTGACGGAATATCTTCCGGGCCGGCTCGTTCAGGGCACGGCCGCGTCGTCCCGTCCGGACGTCTACGAACAGGCCGGCGCGCTGCTCGCGCAGTTCCACCGCCAGGAACGTGTGGTGGACGAGGGATACGAGCGATCGGCGAACACGAAGACGCTGCGGTGGCTCGCGGCGCCGCACCGTATCGGCCCCGATGTCGCCGGCCGGTTGCGCTCGATGGTCGAGGGGTGGCCGACGCCTACGGCCACCCTGGTGCCCACCCACGGCGACTGGCAGAGCCGGAACTGGCTCGCCGACGACGCGGGCACAGTGAAGGTGATCGACTTCGGCCGTGCCGCGATGCGCCCGGCGGGTGAGGACTTCGAGCGGCTCGCGGTGCGCGAGTTCCTCCGGGTCCCCGGGGCCGAGCAGGCCTTCCTGCGCGGTTACGGCGAGGACCCGCGCGAGGAGGACGCGTGGTTCCGCCAACGTGTCCGCGCGGCGGTCGCGGTCGCGGTGTGGGCCTTCCATGTGGGCGACGACTGTTACGAGGCCGAGGGGCATCGCATGATCGCCGAGGCGCTCGCTCGTGCGTCGACAGTCGCGCGTTAACAACTTCTCGACGGATATTTGTCACATTCGCCGAGGTTGCCCGTTACCGGCAGTTTCGCTTGAATCAGTTCTGGACATACGTCCGATTCGTTTTCGACATGGAGGTCACCACATGCTTCTCGGTTCGCTCGACGCCCTCATCAGCAACGTCCTCAATTTCCTGGACTGGCTGATCTGACGAGCATGTGAGAACGCCCGAGGGGGTGAGGTCGCGGACCTCACCCCCTCGGGTCTTTCTCGGCGCGTCCGGCTCAGGCGCCGATGGCCTCGCCGAGCACGGGCCACGACTCGTGCAGGGCCTCCTGCCAGTAGCCCCAGGTGTGGGTGCCGTCGGGACGGACCGAGTAGGTCGCCTCGACCCCGGCTGCGTCCAGCGCACCGCGCAGTCGCGTCGTGCAGTCGTTCACGCCGGCCTCGATGAGCCCGAGCAGAGCCACGTCGGGAAGGACGGCGACACCGTCCTGCTCCCATGCCTTCAGTTCGTACGGACCCGGGACACCGCTGCTCGTGGAGACGTACACGGCCTTGCCGCGCAGCTTCTCGGCATTGAGCACGACGTCCTGTTCGGTCCAGTGCTCACCGGCGACCGGCCCCCACATGTTCTCGACCTCGCCTCCGCCGAACGCGACGACGATCTCGGCGTAGCGCGAACCGATGTCCGACGCCGTCTCGGCGCATCCGCTGTACGAACCCACCGCCTGGTAGAGATCGGGCGCCTGCTGGGCGAGCGCGAGCGCCGACGTCGCCGACATCGACACACCGGCGATCGCGTTGCGGCCGCTCGCGCCGAGCGTCTCGTCGACCACCGACGGGACCTCCTCGGTGAGGAAGGTCGTCCACTTGTTGCGTCCGAGAACAGGATCGTCCTCGAGCCAGTCGGTGTAGTAGCTGAACGCGCCACCGACCGGGGTGACGACGTTGACGTTCTTGTCGCCGAAGAACCCCACGACGTCGGTCTGGTCGCGCCAGGTCGCTCGGTCCAATCCCCCACCGGCACCGTTGAGCAGGTAGAAGACCGGTCGCGGCGCGCTCGTGTCGGCCGGGCGCAACACCTGCAGCTCGATGGTGCGTTCCATCGACGGCGAGTACACGAACAGCGACCAGTCGCGGTCGGTGTGCTTCTCGATGCGTTCGACAGTCGCGCTCTGCGACCGGGTCTCGCCGGTCGCGGCTTCCAGGAGGTCCTCGGCGTGGGCGACCGCGGCACCGGGTAGGACCAGCGACGAGACGGCGAGCGCCCCGATCGTTCCCATCAACGCAAACCGTCGTGCGCGCACATTCGTTCCCTTCATCCGCAACAGCCGGGCGTGATGGGCCCGCGCATCTCCCGCGTCGCAACGTTGCGCGCGGCCAGTTCCTCGTCAGCAGGGTAGTCGACGCGGACCAGTGACAGGCCGTGTGCCGGTGCCACCGCGACGGACGCCGCACGTTCGCGTTCCCCGAGCAGGGCCGTCATCCACTCGACACTGCGACGTCCCTCCCCCACGGCCAGGGCCGCGCCGACGAGACTGCGCACCATCGACCAGCAGAAGGCGTCGGCGCTGACGTAGGCGGTGAGGATGTCACCCTCGCGCGTCCAGTCGTATCGCTGCAGTTCGCGTACGGTCGTCGCGCCCTCCCGCCGCTTGCAGAAGGCGGCGAAGTCGTGCAGGCCGAGCAGCGACTGCGACGCGCGTTGCATCGCATCGAGATCGACGGCCTTCGGCCACGCGACGGTGTCGCGGGCACGCAACGGCTCGGCGCCGTACACCGCTGTGGTGACACGGTATTCGTAGTGACGCCGGATCGCCGAGAACCGGGCGTCGAAATGTTCGGGAGCGACGGAGATCCCGGTGACCCGCACGTCGCGGGGCAGGAACCGTGCGAGACGGCGGACCCAGCGCGACGGATCGTCGGGCAGCGCCGCGGTGGGGACGTCGACGTGGGCGACCTGCCCGGATGCGTGCACGCCGGCGTCGGTGCGACCGGCGACGGTGAGCAGCACGGGCGTGCGGACGATCGCGGAGAGCTTCTCCTCGATCTCCCCGCACACCGTGCGGCGTCCGGGTTGCCGTGCCCAGCCGGAGAAGTCGGTGCCGTCGTACGAGATGTCGAGTCGCAGACGGGTTGTCTCGTGAGAAGCCACGAGCCCGCCGCCCTCGGAAGGGACGGCGGGCTCGTGAGCTTCAGCAGATGCCGAAACCAAGTGGACTAGTCCTTCTTGGCCTCGTCCGCCTCGGGCGCGTCGGCAGCCGTGGCGTTGGTGTCCTCGACACCCTCGACGACGGCGTCGGCGTTCGCGACCTCGGCGTCGGTGGCCTCGGCCTCGACGGCCTGGACCGCGTTGTCCTCGGCGGGTGCCTGCGAGGCGGCGACGCGGCGAGCGCGGTCGGCCTCGGAGGTGACGGTCTTCTCGCGCACCAGCTCGATGATGGCCATGGGGGCGTTGTCGCCCTTGCGCGGCATCGTCTTGATGATGCGGGTGTAACCGCCGTTGCGGTCCTCGAAGGAGGGACCGATCTCCGCGAACAGCGAGTGGACGACGTCCTTGTTGCGGATGACCTTCAGCACCTCACGACGCGAGGCCAGCGTGCCGGCCTTGGCGTGCGTGACGAGCTTCTCGGCGTACGGGCGCAGGGCCTTGGCCTTGGCCTCGGTGGTGGTGATGCGGCCGTGCTCGAAGAGCGCGGTGGCCAGGTTGGCCATGAGCGCCTTCTGATGCGAGGCCGATCCGCCGAAGCGGGCGCCCTTCTTGGGCTTGGGCATGATTTTCTCCTAGTAACGGACCGTGAGCTGCTACAGCTGCTCGGTCTCGGCGTAGTCCTCGTTGCCGTCGTTGTCACCGAAGGAGCCGGCCTCGGTATCGCTCCAGGTACCGGTCGCGGCGTCGTAGCCGGCAACGGTGCTGGGGTCGAACGATGCCGGGCTGTCCTTGAGGGACAGGCCGAGCGAGTGCAGCTTGACCTTGACCTCGTCGATGGACTTCTGGCCGAAGTTGCGGATGTCGAGCAGGTCGGACTCCGTCCGTGCCACGAGCTCGCCGACGGTGTGGACACCTTCGCGCTTGAGGCAGTTGTAGGACCGGACCGTCAGGTCGAGGTCCTCGATCGGAAGTCCGAAGGAGGCGATGTGGTCGGCCTCGGCGGGCGAGGGACCGATCTCGATGCCTTCTGCTTCGACGTTCAGCTCACGAGCCAGACCGAAGAGCTCCACGAGGGTCTTGCCCGCCGAGGCGAGCGCGTCCCGCGCGCTGATCGAGTTCTTGGTCTCCACGTCGAGAATGAGCCGATCGAAGTCGGTGCGCTGCTCGACGCGGGTCGCTTCCACCTTGTACGTCACCTTGAGCACCGGCGAGTAGATCGAGTCGACCGGGATACGGCCGATCTCGGCGCCGGACGCCTTGTTCTGCACGGCAGGAACGTAGCCGCGACCGCGCTCGACGACGAGCTCGATCTCCAGCTTGCCCTTGTCGTTCAGGGTGGCGATGTGCAGATCCGGGTTGTGGATGGTGACACCGGCCGGGGGCACGATGTCGCCGGCCGTGACGGTTCCCGGTCCCTGCTTGCGGACGTACATGGTGACCGGCTCGTCCTCTTCCGAGCTCACCACGAGACCCTTGAGGTTCAGGATGATGTCGGTGACATCCTCCTTCACGCCGGGAACGGTGGTGAACTCGTGGAGCACGCCGTCGATGCGGATGCTGGTGACAGCGGCGCCCGGGATCGACGAGAGCAGGGTGCGACGAAGCGAGTTGCCGAGGGTGTACCCGAAGCCAGGCTCGAGCGGCTCGATGACGAACTTCGAGCGGTTTTCAGCGATGACCTCTTCGGTCAGTGTGGGTCGCTGAGAGATGAGCATCTGTTGCCTCCTTGTGGGCGTCCGCCATATGACGCCCTAGTGGAATGGAGCGGTGTCCTCCCGTCCGGACGGACCGGAGGACACCACGACACCGAGGTGTCTTACTTCGAGTAGTACTCGACGATCAGCTGTTCCTGCAGCGGGATGTCGATCTGCGCGCGCTCGGGGAGCTGGTGGACCAGCACCCGCAGACGCGGGCCGACGACCTGCAGCCAACCCGGAACCGGGCGCTCGCCCTGGGTCTCGCGGGCGACCTGGAAGGGCAGCGTGCTCAGCGACTTCTCGCGGACATCGATGATGTCGTACTGCGAGACGCGGTAGCTGGGGATGTCGACCTTCTTGCCGTTGACCAGGAAGTGGCCGTGGCTCACCAGCTGGCGGGCCTGACGACGCGTGCGGGCGAGGCCGGCACGGTAGACGACGTTGTCCAGACGCGACTCGAGGATGACCAGCAGGACCTCACCGGTCTTGCCGGGGCGGCTGGCAGCCTCTTCGTAGTAGCGGCGGAACTGCTTCTCCATGACGCCGTACGAGAAGCGGGCCTTCTGCTTCTCCTGCAGCTGGAGCAGGTACTCGCTCTCCTTGATCCGCGCGCGGCCGTGCTGGCCGGGCGGGTAGGGGCGACGCTCGAAGGCCTGATCGCCTCCGACCAGGTCGACACGGAGACGACGCGACTTACGGGTAACGGGACCGGTATAACGAGCCATTATTCTTTACCTTCCTTTCCCGTTAGACGCGACGCCGCTTGGGCGGACGGCAACCGTTGTGCGGCTGCGGGGTGACATCGGAGATGGTGCCGACCTCGAGGCCTGCGGCCTGGAGGGAACGGATCGCCGTCTCGCGGCCCGAGCCCGGGCCCTTGACGAAGACGTCGACCTTCTTGACACCGTGTTCCTGCGCCTTGCGGGCAGCGTTCTCGGCGGCGAGCTGTGCGGCGAACGGGGTCGACTTGCGCGAACCCTTGAAGCCGACGTGGCCGGAGGACGCCCAGGAGATCACGTTGCCCTGCGGGTCCGTGATGGACACGATGGTGTTGTTGAACGTGCTCTTGATGTGAGCGGCACCGTGCGGAACGTTCTTCTTGTCCCTGCGCCGTGCCTTCTGGGTCTTCTTGGGACCGGTGCTGCGTGACTTGGGAGGCATTACTTCTTCTTTCCTGCGACGGTGCGCTTCGGACCCTTACGGGTGCGGGCGTTGGTCTTGGTGCGCTGTCCACGCACGGGCAGACCACGACGGTGTCGCAGGCCCTGGTAGCAGCCGATCTCGATCTTGCGGCGGATGTCCGCCTGAACCTCGCGACGGAGGTCACCCTCGACCTTGTAACTCTCCTCGATGTACTCGCGGAGCTTGGCGAGGTCCTCGTCCGTCAGATCCTTGCTGCGCAGGTCCGGGTTGACACCCGTGGCCTCGAGGATCTCCTTGGAGCGGGTACGGCCGATGCCGTAGATGTACGTGAGTGCGATCTCCATCCGCTTTTCGCGGGGAAGATCGACACCTGCGAGACGTGCCATGTGGCATTCCTATTCGGTGTGCGGAGGTCTGCTCCCAGCCCGTCCCCTGCGTCGAAGAACTGTGTGATTCAAAAACACAGTGGGGCCCCGGCCTCCGTACCGGGGGTTGATCGCGCAGCTCCTCGACGGATCGAGGATCGTAACCACGCGACTGGTGCTGGAAGGTCTTCGTGCTTGTTGCCAAGCAGATCTTCGAGACGAAGGTGGATCTAGCCCTGACGCTGCTTGTGACGCAGGTTCTCGCAGATCACCATGACCCGACCGTTACGGCGGATCACCTTGCACTTCTCGCAGATCTTCTTGACGCTAGGCTGAACCTTCACGTAAGTCCGATCTCCTGTATGTGCGCCGCCGGACACGGCAGAGCCGGCCCGGCGACATGATTCTCCCCGACCGTGTGGCCGGGGAAGCTTCGTTACTTGTAGCGGTAGACGATGCGTCCACGCGTGAGGTCGTAGGGAGAAAGCTCCACGACAACGCGGTCCTCGGGAAGGATACGAATGTAGTGCTGGCGCATCTTTCCGCTGATGTGGGCGAGAACCTTGTGCCCGTTCTCCAGCTCGATGCGGAACATCGCATTGGGCAGCGGTTCGATTACCCGGCCCTCGACCTCGATTGCCCCGTCTTTCTTAGCCATATCCTCCGCGATCCGTTGTTCGGCGTTGTGGTTGCATCGGCATCCGTTACCGTGACGCTCGGCAACTCCGGGACCGGACACGAACCGAGATTCGAAGGAATTCGACACGAGACCGATCGGAGCGCAGCGCGCACCACCGATCAATGGTACGGGAAGTTGACCGTCCAGGACAAATGAACTCGGGCACACTCGTGCCCACGACCAGGAGGAGGACCGCACGTGCGGGCGTTGATCCAGCGGGTGACCACGGCGGCAGTGGCGGTGGAGGGAGCCGAGGTGGCCCGCATCACGCCGGCGGAAGGTGGTCACGGACTGCTCGTGCTGGTCGGCGTCACGCACGACGACGACGAGGCGAAGGCCGCGACACTCGCCCGGAAGGTGTGGACGATGCGCATCCTCGAGGAGGAGCGCTCCGCCTCCGACGTCGACGCCCCGATCCTGGTGGTCAGTCAGTTCACGCTCATGGCCGACACCAGGAAGAGCCGGCGTCCGTCGTGGTCGGCCGCCGCTCCCCGCCAGATCGCCGAACCCCTCGTCGATGCGTTCGCGAACGCTCTACGAGATCTCGGCGCGACGGTGGAGACCGGGAAGTTCGGGGCCCACATGGAGGTGAGCCTCGTCAACGACGGACCGGTCACGCTCCTCGTCGAGGTCTGAGCCCGCGCGGCGTGACCGCGGCCGTCACTCCGGCCGGAGGGTGAGAATCCGGGGGCCGTCCTCGGTGACCGCGACCGTGTGCTCCCAGTGCGCGGCGCGGCTGCCGTCGACGGTCACGACCGTCCATTCGTCGTCGAGGACCTCGGTCTCGTAGGTACCGAGGGTGAGCATCGGCTCGACGGCGAGTACCGACCCGACGACGAGCTTCGGTCCCTTGCCCGGCTTGCCCTCGTTGGGGAGGAACGGATCCATATGCATCTCGCGCCCGATGCCGTGACCGCCGTAGCCGTCGACGATCCCGTACGAGCGGCCGTGCAACTTCTCGGCGGCGTGCGTGCCCTGCTCGATCGCATGCGAGACGTCGGTCAGGCGGTTACCCGGGAGCATCGCTGCGATACCGGCCTCGAGCGACAGGCGGGTGGCCTCGCTCAGGTCGATGTCGGCCTGCGACAGCTCCCCGATCCCGAAGGTCCACGCCGAGTCGCCGTGCCAGCCGTCGAGGATCGCACCGCAGTCGATCGAGACGAGGTCGCCTTCGGCGAGCACCACCGACGCCGATGGGATGCCGTGGACGACGACCTCGTTGACCGACGAACAGATCGAACCGGTGAAGCCGTGGTAGCCCAGGAAGGACGGAACGGCCCCCGCATCACGGATGACCGATTCCGCCACCTGGTCGAGTTCCAGGGTGCTCACGCCCGGCTCGGCCGCCTCACGCACTGCGACGAGTGCGGCACCGACCACGGCTCCCGCCGCCGCCATCGCGTCGAGTTCACCCGAGGTGCGGAACGGAACCACTGAGCGCTTGCGCCCGAAACCCATATCGAACTACCCGTCTACTTTCCGAGTGCGGACAGTGCCCGCGAATTGATCTCCTCGACCTCACCGATCGCGTCGACCGTGATGATCGAGTCGGCGTAGTAGTCGAGCAGCGGGGCCGTCTCCTCACGGTAGACCCGGAGACGGTTGCGGATCACGTCTTCGGTGTCGTCGGCGCGACCGCGGGCGAGCATGCGCTCGACCACGACGTCCTCGTCGATGACGAAGGACAGCACGCCGTCGAGCTCGACGCCGAGATCCTTCAGGATGTTCTCGAGTTCCTTGGCCTGCTCCACGCTGCGCGGGAAGCCGTCGAGGAGGAAGCCGTTGGCGGCGTCGGGCTCGGCCAGACGCTCACGCACCATGTTGTTGGTGATCTCGGCGGGAACGAGCTCCCCCGCGTCGATGTACTTCTTGGCCTCGACTCCGAGCGGGGTGCCCTGCCCGATGTTCGCGCGGAAAAGATCGCCCGTCGAGATGGCGGGGACGCCGAGCTTCTCGGACAGAATCGCGGCCTGTGTGCCCTTGCCGGCACCGGGAGGACCGAGCAGTACAAGTCTCACTTGAGGAACCCTTCGTAGTTGCGCTGCATCAGTTGACTTTCGATCTGCTTGACAGTGTCCAGCGCGACACTGACGAGAATGAGAACCGCGGCGCCACCGAAGATGCTCGAGGCCGTCTGGCTGCCGGACAGGAAGAAGTTCGGCAGTGTCGCGATGAGACCGAGGTAGATCGAGCCCGGAACCGTGATGCGGTTGAGCACGAAACTGAGATATTCGGCGGTCGGGCGACCGGGGCGGATGCCCGGGATGAAGCCGCCGTACTTCTTCATCTCGTCGGCCCGCTCCTCCGGATTGAAGGTGATGGCGACGTAGAAGAAGACGAAGAACACGATCAGCGCGAAGTAGATCGCGATGTAGACCGGGTTGTTCGGATTGACCAGGTACTCGTTGATGATCCGCTGCCACCAACTCGGATCCGGGTTGGTCGTGGCTCCGGTGAGCTGCGCAACGAGGTTGGGCAGGTACAGCAGCGACGACGCGAAGATGACGGGGATGATGCCCGCCTGGTTGACCTTCAGCGGCAGGTAGGTCGACGACCCGCCGTACATACGACGGCCGACCATGCGCTTGGCGTACTGCACCGGGATGCGGCGCTGACCCTGCTCGATGAACACGACGCCCGTGATGAGGGCCAGGGCCACGACGCAGACGATCGCGAAGACGAGGCCGCCGCGGGATTCGAGGATCATGCGGCCCTCGCTCGGCAGCGCGGCCGCGATACCGGAGAAGATCAGCAGCGACATGCCGTTGCCGACACCGCGTTCGGTGATGAGCTCACCGAACCACATGACGACGGCGGCACCGGCGGTCATGACCAGCACGATGACGACCATCCCGAAGATGCTGTCGTCGGCGAGGATCGGCTCCGAACAGCCCTGCAGCAGCTGCCCTCGGGCGGCGAGGGCGACGATGCCGGTGGCCTGCAGGACGGCGAGCGCGACGGCGAGATAACGCGTGTACTGCGTCATCTTGGCCTGGCCGGACTGGCCTTCCTTGCGCAGTTCCTCGAATCGTGGAATGACCACGGTGAGCAGCTGGACGATGATGCTCGCGGTGATGAACGGCATGATGCCGATCGCGAAGACCGACAGCTGCAGTAACGCGCCGCCGGAGAACAGATTGATCAGCGAGTAGATGCCGGCCTGCTCGCTGCCGGCGAGCTGATCGACACAGGCCTGGACGTTGCCGTAGTCGACGCCCGGGGACGGCACGGTAGCACCGAGGCGGTACAGCGCCACGAGCCCGAGGGCGATGAGAATCTTCCGCCTCAGGTCCGGTGTCCTGAGGGCCGAGACGAAGGCGGAAAGCAAAGATCCTCCTGGCGGGCCGATCGGGGACGACGGATCGAGAGGGATCCGTCGGACGGTAGACAACTCTGAAACTCTAACAGTGGGCCCCGATGAGAGGGGTAGCCCGGTAGCCTATGTCACCGCTGCGAACGCAGCCTATGACACCGCTGTGAAAGCGCGAACGGCCGCGGTGCAAGGATCTGCACCGCGGCCGTTCGACAGCCGTGACTCACACGCGAAAGTACAGGTCAGGCCTGGACGGTCGCGCTGCCACCGGCTGCAGCGATCTTCTCCTGAGCGGAGGCCGAGAACTTGTCGGCGGTGACCTGCACGGCCACCGTCAGCTCGCCCTCGCCGAGGACCTTGACGAGCTGGTTCTTGCGAACCAGACCCTTCGCCACGAGGTCCGCGACACCGATCTGTCCACCCTCGGGGAACGCGCGAGCGATGTCCCCGACGTTGACGATCTGGTACTCGGTACGGAATGCGTTCTTGAAACCCTTGAGCTTCGGCAGACGCATGTGGATGGGCATCTGGCCACCCTCGAAGGCCGGCGACACGTTCTTACGTGCCTTCGTGCCCTTCGTACCGCGGCCGGCGGTCTTGCCCTTCGAACCCTCACCGCGTCCGACGCGGGTCTTGTCCGTCTTCGCACCCGGTGCCGGGCGCAGGTGATGCAGCTTGATGGTCATTCTCAGACCTCCTCAACAGTGACGAGGTGACGCACCACGTTGATGAGGCCGCGGTTCTGCGCATTGTCCTCGCGGACGACGGACTGGCGGATCTTCCGCAGACCGAGGGTCCGGAGGCTGTCGCGCTGATTCGACTTGGCCCCGATGGTGCTCTTGATCTGGGTGATCTTCAGCTCTGCCATTACTTCACGCTCCCAGCAGCCTGTGCACGTGCGCGCAGCATGCCGGCGGGGGCAACTTCCTCGAGGGTGAGGCCACGGCGAGCCGCGACTTCCTCGGGACGCTGCAGACCCTTGAGGGCCGCAACCGTCGCGTGCACCACATTGATGGCGTTGTCGGAGCCGAGCGACTTCGACAGGATGTCGTGGACACCCGCGCACTCCAGCACCGCGCGCACAGCGCCACCGGCGATGACACCGGTACCGGGGGAAGCCGGACGCAGCAGGACGACACCGGCTGCAGCCTCTCCCTGGACGGGGTGGGTGATGGTTCCGCCGATGAGCGGGACGCGGAAGAAGTTCTTGCGAGCTTCCTCGACACCCTTCTGGATGGCCGCGGGAACTTCCTTGGCCTTGCCGTAGCCGACGCCGACCAGACCGTTGCCGTCGCCCACGATCACCAGAGCGGTGAAGCTGAAGCGACGACCGCCCTTGACGACCTTCGACACACGGTTGATCGAGACGACACGCTCGATGTAGTTCGACTTCTCGGCAGCGTTGCCGCCACGCGAGTCGCGGTCGCGGCGGTCGCGACCGCCGCGGTTGTCACCGCTGTTGGGGTTCTGTCCGGCGGGGCCGTTGCCGCCGTCACGCCGCTGACGTCCCGGCATCAGGCGTTCCTTCCGTTCGAGAAAATGGTCATCAGAACTTCAACCCGCTTTCGCGAGCCGCGTCCGCGAGGGCCGCGATGCGTCCGCTGTAGGTGTGGCCACCGCGGTCGAAGACCACGGCTTCCACGCCGGCAGCCTTCGCGCGCTCGGCGATCAGCTGACCGACCTTCGCGCCGCGAGCCTTCTTGTCGCCCTCGAGAGCGCGCACATCGGGTTCGATGGACGACGCTGCGGCGAGGGTGGTGCCCGTCAGGTCGTCGACCAGCTGCACGTGCAGGTGGCGCGAGGACCGGTTGACGACGAGGCGGGGACGCTCGGCGGTGCCGGAGATCTTCTTGCGGAGGCGGAAGTGACGACGCGTCTTCGAAAGGCGACGCGTGGTGGAGGCGTCCTTGCCGCGCGGGATGCGCTTGGCCTTCTGGTTCTCGGTCTGGCTCATGATCACTTACCCGTCTTTCCGACCTTGCGACGGACCTGTTCACCCTCGTAGCGGATGCCCTTGCCCTTGTACGGGTCGGACTTGCGCAGCCGGCGGATGTTGGCCGCGATCTGGCCGACCTTCTGCTTGTCGATGCCCGAGATCGAGAAGCGCGTGGGGTTCTCGACGGCGAACGTGATGCCCTCGGGAGCCTCGATCAGCACGGGGTGGCTGTAGCCGAGCGAGAACTCGAGGTCCTTGCCCTTGAGAGCCACGCGGTAGCCGACGCCGTGGATCTCCATCTTCGTGGTGTAACCCTCGGTCACGCCGACGATGAGGTTCTGCACGAGCGTCCGCGACAGGCCGTGCAGCGCACGGCTGCGACGCTCGTCGTTCGGGCGCGTGACGTTGATTGCCCCGTCCTCGCCCTTGGCGACGGCGATCGGCTCGGCGATCGTCAGGGACAGGTTGCCCTTGGGGCCCTTCACTGCAACATCCTGGCCGTCGATGGTGACCTCGACGCCCGAAGGAACTGCAACGGGGAGTTTTCCGATTCGCGACATTGTGGTGGCCTCCCTTTACCAGACGTAGGCGAGGACTTCCCCGCCCACTCCCTGCTTGGCCGCCTGGCGATCGGTGAGCAGGCCGGAGGACGTGGAGATGATCGCCACGCCGAGGCCGCCCAGGACCTTGGGCAGGTTGGTGGATTTCGCGTACACGCGCAGGCCGGGCTTCGACACGCGGCGCACGCCGGCAAGGCTGCGCTCACGGGAAGGTCCGTACTTGAGGTCGACGATGAGGGTCTTGCCCACCTCGGCGTCCTCGGTGCGGTAGTCGGAGATGTAACCCTCGCGCTTGAGGATCTCGGCGATGTTCACCTTGATCTTCGAGGACGGGAGCTTGACCTCGTCGTGGTACGCCGTGTTGGCGTTACGCAGACGCGTCAAGAAGTCTGCGATGGGGTCGGTCATGGTCATGGCTGACCTGTTCACCTTTCTCGATGCGGTTCCCATGCAACGCCGGAATATGCCGGCCGTGGGCCTACATCGAAACTCGGTTCGATAGCGGGTTCGTCGGCCGGATCGGCGACGAACCCATGACAGCGCGACAGTGGGCGGAGAACTACTCGGTCCTCCGCCCACCGATCACGTCACCAGGAGCTCTTGTGAACTCCCGGAAGTTCTCCGCGGTGTGCCATCTCGCGAAGGCAGATGCGGCAGAGTCCGAACTTGCGGAAGACCGAGTGCGGGCGCCCGCAGCGCTGGCAGCGGGTGTAGGCGCGCACCGCGAACTTCGGCTTCTTGTTGGCCTTGTTGACCAGTGCCTTCTTAGCCATGGGCTCAGTTCTCCTTGAACGGGAAGCCGAGGTGCTTGAGCAGGGCACGGCCTTCTTCGTTGTTGGTAGCGGTGGTCACGACAGTGATGTCCATGCCGCGCGGGCGGTCGATGCGGTCCACGTCGATCTCGTGGAACATCGACTGCTCGTTCAGGCCGAACGTGTAGTTGCCGTTGCCGTCGAACTGGTTGCCGTTGAGGCCACGGAAGTCCCGGATACGGGGAAGCGCGATGGACACGAGACGGTCCAGGAACTCCCACATACGGTCGCCGCGCAGCGTGACGCGCGCACCGATCGGCATGCCCTCGCGCAGCTTGAACTGTGCGATGGACTTGCGGGCCTTGCGGATCTCCGGCTTCTGACCGGTGATGAGCGCGAGGTCGTTGACGGCTCCGTTGATGAGCTTCGCGTCGCGGGCGGCGTCGCCGACACCCATGTTGACGACGACCTTCACGACGCCGGGGATCTGCATGACGTTCGCGTAGTCGTACTCCGCGTTCAGCGCGTCGCGGATCTCCTCGCGGTACCGCACCTTCAGGCGCGGCTGGGTCTTGTTCTCGGTGCTGGTCATGTCAGAGGTCCTTCCCGTTCTTCCGGGAAATCCGAACGCGCTTGCCGGTTTCCTCGTCGGTGCGGTAGCCCACGCGGGTGGGGTTTCCGTCCGAGTCGACGACCGCAACGTTGGAAACGTGGATCGGGGCCTCCTGCGTCACGATGCCGCCGGAGGAGGCGCCACGCTCGTTCGCAGAGACGGCGGTGTGCTTCTTGATACGGTTCACGCCCTCGACGAGGACCTTGCCGGTCGCCGGGTAGGCCGCGATGACCTTGCCCTTGGCGCCCTTGTCCTTGCCCGAGATGACGAGCACGGTGTCACCCTTGTGCACCTTCATCACAGCACCTCCGGAGCGAGCGAGACGATCTTCATGAACCGCTTGTCGCGAAGCTCGCGACCGACGGGTCCGAAGATGCGGGTTCCGCGAGGATCGTTGTCGCCCTTGATGATGACGGCAGCGTTCTCGTCGAACTTGATGTACGAGCCGTCCGGCCGGCGGCGCTCCTTGGTGGTGCGCACGATCACGGCCTTGACGACCTCGCCACGCTTGACGTTGCCGCCGGGGATCGCGTCCTTGACGGTGGCGACGATGATGTCACCGATACCGGCGTAGCGACGGGACGAGCCACCGAGAACGCGGATGCAGAGGATCTCCTTGGCACCCGTGTTGTCGGCGACGCGCAGTCGCGACTCCTGCTGGATCACTTACTTCTCCTTGACCTGGATTGGTGTGTACGTCAGATTTCCGACCTGGACGTACGCGGTCGTCGGTCACCTGCGGCGCACGTGCGAATCACACACGGGTCCCGTAAGCAACCCGTCCAGAGTAGGCGATATACCGTACGCAGGGCAAATTCGCGAATTGTGATGTCACTCCCCACCCCGGAACCGGGCGTGTCGCAGCGACATCCACGTCTCCCCCACGTGCGGCCTGCACCTATCGGACGCACAGCACCCCACCACCCGCGGTGCGGGTGGTGGGGTGCTGCATGTCTCGGGTCCTGTCGAGGACGAGAGGCCTTACTTGGCCTTCTCGAGCACCTCGACCAGACGCCAGCGCTTCGACGCGGACAGCGGACGGGTCTCCATCAGCTGAACGCGGTCGCCGATGCCGGCCAGACCGTTCTCGTCGTGCGCCTTCACCTTGGTCGTACGGCGGATGATCTTGCCGTACAGCGGGTGCTTCACTCGGTCCTCGAGCTCGACGACGATGGTCTTCTCCATCTTGTCCGAGACGACGTAACCGATGCGGACCTTACGGCTCGCGCGCTGTTCCTGGTTGCTCACTGCCTTTTCCTCACTCATGCCACGTCACCCGCATTCGGGCCGGTGGCCAGTCCGAGCTCGCGCTCGCGCAGCACCGTGTAAATACGGGCGATCTCGTTGCGCACGACGCGGAGCCGACGGTTGTTGTCCAGCTGGCCGGTGGCCATCTGGAAGCGGAGGTTGAACAGCTCTTCCTTGGCTTCGCGGAGCTTGTCGGTCAGCTCTTCGTCGCTCAGCTCGCGGAGTTCCGCGGCGGGGGTACCGGTAGCCATCAGAACTGCTCCTCCCTCGTCACGATGCGGCACTTGCAGGGGAGCTTGTGCATCGCGCGACGCAGAGCCTCGCGCGCAATCTCCTCGTTGGGGTAGCTCATCTCGAACAGCACGCGACCGGGCTTGACGTTCGCGACCCACCACTCCGGCGAACCCTTACCGGAACCCATGCGGGTCTCGGCAGGCTTCTTGGTGAGGGGGCGATCCGGGAAGATGTTGATCCAGATCTTGCCGCCACGCTTGATGTGCCGGGTCATGGCGATACGAGCGGACTCGATCTGCCGGTTGGTGATGTAGGCCGGCTCGAGAGCCTGGATGCCGTAGTCACCGAAGGCCACCTGGGTTCCGCCCTTGGCGGCACCCGTACGGCTCGGATGGTGCTGCTTGCGGTGTTTGACCCGCCGGGGGATCAACATTGCGTCAGCCCTCCTTGTTCTCGGTCGAGGCAGGAGCGTCGCTCGATGCGGCGCGGCCGGCCTCGGTGCTCGTCGCGGTGGTGCCCGAGGCGCCGGAACGACGCGGGCGGCTCGGACGCTCACGACGCGGCCGGTCGGCGGGAGCAGCTGCAGCAGCAGCGAGCTCACGACGGCCACCGACGATGTCGCCCTTGTAGATCCAGACCTTCACGCCGATACGGCCGAAGGTGGTCCGTGCCTCGTAGAGGCCGTAGTCGATGTCCGCGCGCAGCGTGTGCAGCGGGACACGACCTTCGCGGTAGAACTCCGAACGCGACATCTCGGCGCCACCGAGGCGGCCCGAGCACTGCACGCGGATGCCCTTGACGTTCGGCTGACGCATGGCCGACTGGATGGCCTTGCGCATCGCACGACGGAAGGCGACACGGTTCGAGAGCTGCTCGGCGACGCCCTGCGCGACGAGCTGAGCCTCGGACTCCGAGTTCTTGACCTCGAGGATGTTCAGCTGGACCTGCTTACCGGTCAGCTTCTCGAGCTCGGCGCGGATGCGATCGGCCTCGGCGCCGCGGCGTCCGATGACGATGCCCGGACGAGCGGTGTGGATGTCCACACGCACACGGTCACGGGTGCGCTCGATCTCGACCTTCGCGATGCCGGCGCGCTCGAGGCCGGAGGCCAGGAACTTGCGGATCGCGACATCTTCCTTGACGTAGTCCGCGTACTGCTTGTCGGCGTACCAACGAGACTTCCAGTCGGTGGTGATGCCCAGACGGAAGCCGTGCGGGTTGATCTTCTGGCCCACTACTGAGCTCCCTTCCGGCGGTTACGAGTCGAAGCCGACCCGACGCTTTCCACGATCACGGTGATGTGGCTCGACCGCTTGCGGATGCGGAACGCACGGCCCTGAGCACGCGGCTGGAACCGCTTCAGGGTCGCACCCTCGTCCACGTACGCCGTCGCGACGACGAGCGTGCTGGGGTCGAGGTTGTAGTTGTTCTGCGCGTTCGCAGCGGCCGATGCGATCACCTTGGCGACCGGCTCGGCCGCGGCCTGCGGCGCGAACTTGAGGATGGCCAGGGCCTCCTCGACGGACTTACCGCGAACGATGTCGACGACGCGGCGCGCCTTCATCGGGGTCACGCGCACGTGGCGCGCAACAGCCCGAGCGCTGTTGGTGGTGGTTTCAGTGCTCATCGACGCTTGCTCTTCCGGTCGTCCTTGATGTGGCCCTTGAACGTACGGGTCGGCGCGAACTCACCGAGCTTGTGACCGACCATGGACTCCGAGACGAACACCGGCACGTGCTTGCGTCCATCGTGGACAGCGAACGTATGACCGATGAAGTCGGGCAGAATCGTGGAACGGCGCGACCAGGTCTTGATGACCTGCTTGGTGCCCTTCTCGTTCTGCGTGTCCACCTTCGCCAGGAGGTGGTCGTCGACGAACGGGCCCTTCTTGAGGCTGCGTGGCATTCTCTAACTCCCTCCTTGACTAGCGCTTCTTGCCGGTACGGCGACGACGGACGATGAGCTTGTCGGACGCCTTGTTCTTGCGGGTGCGGCCCTCGGGCTTGCCCCACGGGCTGACCGGGTGGCGACCACCCGAGGTCTTGCCCTCGCCACCACCGTGCGGGTGGTCGACCGGGTTCATGACGACACCACGGACGGTCGGGCGCTTGCCCTTCCACCGCATACGGCCGGCCTTGCCCCAGTTGATGTTCGACTGCTCGGCGTTGCCGACCTCGCCGACCGTTGCGCGGCAGCGCACGTCGACGCGACGGATCTCGCCGGAGGGCATACGCAGCGTGGCGTAGGTGCCTTCCTTACCGAGGAGCTGGATGCTCGCACCGGCGGAACGGGCCATCTTGGCGCCGCCACCCGGACGCAGCTCGACCGCGTGGATGGTGGTACCGGTCGGGATGTTGCGCAGGGGCAGGTTGTTGCCGGGCTTGATGTCGGCATTGGGGCCCGACTCCACGGCGGCACCCTGAACGAGTCCCTTGGGGGCGATGATGTAGCGCTTCTCGCCGTCCACGTAGTGGAGCAGCGCGATGCGCGCGGTGCGGTTGGGGTCGTACTCGATGTGAGCGACCTTGGCCGGCACGCCGTCCTTGTCGTTGCGACGGAAATCGATCAGGCGGTAGGCGCGCTTGTGTCCGCCACCCTTGTGACGGGTGGTGATGCGGCCGTGCGCGTTACGTCCACCGCGACCGTGCAGCGGGCGGATCAGCGACTTCTCGGGCGTCGACCGAGTGATCTCGGCGAAGTCCGACACGCTGGCGCCACGGCGGCCCGGCGTAGTCGGCTTGTACTTACGGATTGCCATGAGTCTTCTCGTCCTCTATCTCTCGAGAGTTCCGATCGCTACGCGACCGGGCCTCCGAAGATCTCGATGGGCTTGCTGTCGGCCGTGAGGGTCACGAGCGCGCGCTTGGTGTTCTTGCGCTTGCCGTAACCGAACCGGGTCCGCTTGCGCTTGCCCTGACGGTTGGCGGTGTTGACGCTGCTCACCTTGACGCCGAAGACCTTCTCGACGGCAATCTTGATCTGCGTCTTGTTCGAGTCCGGGTGCACCAGGAAGGTGTAGGTGCCCTCTTCCATCAGCCCGTAGGACTTCTCGGAGACGACGGGAGCCAGCAGGATGTCGCGAGGATCGGCGATCGTGCTCACTTGCTCTCCTCCTTAACTTCCTGGCCGGACTCGGCCGGCCCGTGGATGAACGTGTTGAGCGCCTCGACGCTGAACACGACGTCATCGCTGTAGAGCACGTCGTAGGTGTTCAGCTGATCCGGCGCGAGCGCGTGGACGTTGGGAAGGTTCTGAACCGACTTCCACGCCGCCACGTCCTCACGGCCGACGACGAGCAGGACCTTCTTGCGGTCGCTGATCTCGCCCAGGAACGTGCGAGCACTCTTCGTCGACGGCGTCTGGCCCGCGACGAGCTCGGTGATCACGTGGATGCGCTCGTTGCGCGCCCGGTCGGAGAGGGCTCCGCGCAGTGCGGCGGCCTTCATCTTCTTGGGGGTGCGCTGGCTGTAGTCGCGCGGCTGCGGGCCGTGGACAGTGCCACCGCCGGCGAACTGCGGCGCACGGGTCGAGCCCTGACGTGCGCGGCCGGTGCCCTTCTGGCGGTACGGCTTCTTGCCACCACCGCGGACGTCGCCGCGGGTCTTGGTGGCGTGCGTTCCCTGGCGGGCCGCGGCGAGCTGCGCGGTGACGACCTGGTGCAGCAGCGCGATGTTCGCGGGAGCGTCGAAGATCTCGGCGGGGAGATCGACGGAGCCGGAGGTCTGGCCACCGGGGGCCTTGACGCCCAGGGTCAGCTTGGTTGCGGTCTCGGTGCTGGTCATGCCCGTGCACCACCCTTCACTGCGGTCTTGACGATCACGAGGCCGCCCTTGCGACCCGGGATCGCGCCCTTGATCAGCAGCAGACCGTTCTCGGCGTCCACCTTGTGGACCGAGAGGTTCTGCGTCGTGATGCGGTCGGAGCCCATACGACCGGACATGCGCGTGCCCTTGAACACGCGGCCCGGGGTGGCGCAGCCACCGATGGAGCCCGGACGACGGTGCACAGCCTGCGTACCGTGCGACGCACCCTGGCCGGCGAAGCCGTGACGCTTCATGGTGCCGGCGAAGCCCTTGCCCTTCGAGGTGCCGGTGACGTCGACGTAGGCGCCGTCCTCGAACACCTCTGCGGTGAGTTCCTGGCCGACCTCGTACTCGGTGGCGTCCTCGACCCGGAGCTCGACCAGGTGACGGCGCGGCGTGACGCCGGCCTTCTCGAACTGGCCGCGAACCGGCTTGTTGACCTTGCGCGGCGCGATGGCACCGTAGGCGAGCTGCACGGCGTTGTAACCGTCGCGCTCCTCGGTGCGGATCTGCGTGACCACGTTCGGTCCGGCCTTGACGACGGTGACCGGGACGACCCGGTTGTTCTCGTCGAAGACCTGGGTCATGCCGAGCTTGGTGCCCAGGATTCCCTTGATCTGGTTAGTCATGTGTTGTCTCCGCTGCGTCTTTCACAAGCTCGCTGTAATCGAATGTCACTGGATGTTGACGTCGACACTCGCCGGGAGATCGATGCGCATGAGCGCGTCGACGGTCTTCGGCGTCGGGTCGAGGATGTCGATGAGCCGCTTGTGCGTCCGCATCTCGAAGTGCTCGCGCGAGTCCTTGTACTTGTGCGGCGAGCGGATGACGCAGTACACGTTCTTTTCAGTGGGCAACGGCACCGGGCCGACCACGCGGGCACCCGTACGGGTCACCGTCTCGACGATCTTGCGCGCAGATGCGTCGATCGCCTCGTGGTCATAGGCCTTGAGCCTGATGCGGATCTTCTGTCCCGCCACGCTTAGTGTCCTTTTCTTGCCGCGTTTCGTGATCCCCGGCGGAGCCGGAAACCACCTCGTCTGCACAGTTCCCCAGGGAACGGCGACCGAGAACAGCACTCGAAACACATTGCGAGCCGGACGTATCCGATCCGCTTGCCGCTGTTCATCTGTCATTGTTCTCCGGCCCACGCGGTCGGGCGTGTCGGCCCGCCGCTCATTCCCCGGCGTCGATGCTCGAAGGCTTCGACACCGCAAGGAACGGAACCGGCTGCGCTCCACAGGAGCACACAGGGGTACTGCTTCCGTCTTGCATGTGGCCGCGACCAGGCCGTGAGGCTCGATCCGCGACTGTCACGTCTTTCCCGTTCCGAGCCGCGAAACATCCATGGCCCGGTCAAGGCAACCCGACCAGTATGCAGGAGCACGGCCGAGAGTTCAACTCGCGGCGGTGCGTGATCTGCACCTCGGCGATACGCCGTGCGGACGGGTCCGCGTGGTCGAGCCTAGCCGATGGGGTTCATCGGCAGGGTCCGAACCGGAGCGGCCGCCCCGATCGTATTCGTCGGATCGGGACCGGGACCCGGCGGCACCTGCGCGACCTCGGGGACCCGCGCGCCGGCGGCGACGAGTTGCGGCTCGTCGCGCCAGATCGGTAGTGCCTCCTGCAGTTCGAGCCCGATGCCGAGGAGACGTTCGTCCTCCCACGGTCGCGCACCGAGCTGCACACCGACCGGCATCCCCGTCGCGGCGGAATACCCGGCGGGCAACGTCACCACGGGGGCACCGGAGTAGTTCGCCCAGCGCACGGGACCCGTCACTCCGGCCGTGACGCTGACGCCGAGGAATTCCTGGCGTCGCGCGCCGTCGACCGAGGCACCGGGCAGCATGATCACGTCGAGGTCCTGGTCGGCGAACATCCGGTTGTAGTCGCTCTGGTACCTCAGACGATCGCGCTCGAAGGTGAGGTAGTCACCCACCGGCACGACCAGCGAGGCCACCGCAGTGCCTGCGGCGACCGCGTTCTCGGGGCGGTACAGGCCGAGCCGGTCGGTGAACTGCTGGTGGTAGGCACCCATCTCGACCTGGTCGCCGGTCGCGAGGGATTCCGGCAGGGGCGGCATCGTCACCGGGACGGTGACCGCACCGAGCGATTCCGCCACCCGCGCCGCGTCGTCGACGACGCGCTGCACCGCCTCGGGGGGTGCGGGATTCGTGTTCACGGGCAGTCCGATCCGCACGCCGGCAAGGGGACTCGCTCCCCCGGCGGCCGTCACGGGATAACCGCCCTCGGGAACGTCGGGGCCGAGGGCCGTGATCGGGTCGGCCGGATCCGTGCCCGCGAGCACGGTCATCATCAGGGACGCGTCGGCGACGCTGCGACCCATCGGACCCACGTGGTCGCGGGTCCAGGTCAGCGGGATCATGCCGTGCGAGGTGATGCGCCCGTAGGTCGGCTTGATCGACGAGACACCGCAGGCGCTCGCCGGGAACCGGACCGAACCGCCGGTGTCGCTACCGATCGCGAGGGGCGCGAACCGCGCGGCGAGCACGGCCGCGCTGCCGCCGGACGATCCGCCGGGCGACATCTCGGTGTTCCACGGATTGCCCACCTGAGGGGTGGCGACACCGATCGCGAACTCGTCGGTGTGCGCATGCCCCATGAGCACCGCACCGGCGTCCTCGAGTCGACGCCACACGCCCGAGTGCCCGGCGGCGATATTGCCTTCGAGGACGCGGCTCGATGCGGTGAGCGGAAGTCCGGACACCGCGAAGATGTCCTTGAGAGCGATCGGAAGCCCGCACACGAGCGGCGCCGGGGCCTGGTCGCGGCGCGCACGGGCGAGCCGCTCCCCCGCCGCCTCGGCCGCCGCGTAGGCCACTTCGGGGTAGAGCCGGATCCACGCACCGATCGCTCCGTCGTACGAGCGCGTGCGGTCCAGACAGGCATCGAGCAGTTCGCGCGGGTGCAGTTCGCCGGCGTGCAGCAGCGCTGCCGCCTCGACCGCACTCATCCTCGCGGGATCGGTGACGGTGACGGTGTCGGGTGGAGGAAGCCTGCGTGGCGGAGCCGCACGACCGCTCCCCGCGGTCGCACCCCACGCGAACAATCCGCCGGCGGCCCCTCCCAGTAACCGTCGACGTGATACTCCGGTGCTCACCTCGCCAACCAAACCACGAACCGCGTCACGATCCGGGTGAGGTGGAGAATGTCTGCCACATGTCACCCCCGGCTGTGATGCCGCCGAGACCGTGCGGTGATAATGCGAGCCGTCCACTAGGGGAAGGCGTACGCCATGAACTCGTCCGCTTCGTCCGGTTCGTCACGCTCCCCCGGGGTACGTCGGCGACCGCAGCTCTCGGACGAGGTGGCCGCGCACGTGAGAAACCTCATCATGTCCGGCGGTGCGCGTCCCGGCGATTTCGTCCGCCTGGACGAGACCGCGGCCGAACTCGGGGTGAGCGTGACCCCGGTGCGCGAGGCCCTGCTCACCCTCCGCGGTGAGGGGCTCGTCGAACTCGTTCCCCACCGGGGGTACGTGGTGTCCCCCCTCGACAGATCGGACATCGACGACATCTTCTGGCTCCAGGGCAGACTCGCCGAGCGGCTCGTCGAGCGCGCCGCGACCCTGATGACGGCCGAGACCCTGGCCGAACTCGACGAGCTGGCCGCGCGTTTCGCCGAGGCCGTGCGGGCCGGTGACGGCGCGCGCATCGAGGACCTCGAGTTCGAGTTCCACCGCACCCTGAACCGGGCCGCGGGTTCCCGCAAGCTCGCGTGGTTCCTCCACAACGCGACCCGGTACACGCCCGTGCACTTCTACTCGGACGATCGCAGCTGGGGGACGGATGCGGTCGCCTCGCACGAACGGTTGCTGCAGGCGCTGCGCACCGGTGACGTCGAGGCCGCCGGACGCGAGACGCGCGAACACTTCACCGACGGGGCCCATCGACTCGTCGAACACCTCGACGATCTCGGCGTCTGGTCCTGACCGGCCGGCGTGGACACCCCGAGGGGCGGGGCGTCGGCGCCGACGCGCATGTCCGTCCGCCCCTCCCGGGACCGTTCGCACCGGTACGATTCCGACGGTGACGGACCGACCCGTCCCCGACGGGGACCGAGATCTACGGCGGGGTGTGATGTGAGCGATCACGACCAGGCAGTTCTCGTGGAGGACGTCCACAAGTCGTTCGGCGACGTCCACGCACTCGACGGGATCAGCTTCTCTGCACCGCCGGGCCGTGTCCTCGCCATCCTCGGCCCCAACGGCGCCGGCAAGACCACGATGGTCAAGGTGCTGTCGACGCTGTTGCGCCCCACCTCGGGTCGCGCCGTGGTCGCCGGGCACGACGTGGTCGCCGACGCCGCGGCGGTCCGGCGTTCGATCATGATGACCGGCCAGTTCGCAGCACTCGACGACACTCTCACCGGCCGGGAGAACCTGATCCTGTTCGGGCGCCTGATGGGCCTGGACAAGAAGTCCGCCACCCGGCGCGCCGACGAGCTGCTCCGGGAGTTCGATCTCGTCGACGCCGGTCGCCGTCCCGTGAAGGGCTACTCCGGCGGTATGCGCCGACGGGTCGACATCGCGTGCGGCCTCGTGGTCCGGCCCAAGGTGGTCTTCCTCGACGAGCCGACCACTGGTCTCGACCCGCGCAGCCGGCAGGGTGTGTGGTCGCTGGTGGCAGCGCTCAAGGAGCAGGGCATCACGGTGCTGCTGACCACGCAGTACCTCGAAGAGGCCGACGTGCTGAGCGACAACATCATCGTCATCGACAAGGGCACCGTGATCGCGGAGGGCACCGCGAACCAGCTGAAGTCCTCCGCCGGTGGCACCCACTGCGAGATCGTTCCGGTGGACCCGCGGGCGATCCCCGAGATCCTGCACGTCCTGGACGGTCTCCTCCCCCAGGACGTGCTCGTGGGCACGGTCCCCGACACGGATCGGGTGTCCGTCCCGGCGCCCGACGGCGCCGCGACCCTCACCGAGGTGCTGCGGCGCATCGAACCCCTGGGCATCGAACTCGCCGACATCGGTCTGCGACGTCCTTCGCTCGACGACGTCTTCCTCCGCCTCACCGGGCACTCCGCATCCGCTCCCGACGGCAGCGACCCGACGGACGGTGGCTCCACGGACGGTGGCTCCACGAACGGTGGCTCCACGGACGCCGGGCCGGCCGGGCTACCCGACCCGGAGCGGGCGGAGCCTGCGTCGGCAGGTGAGCGGCCGTGACGGCCCGTACCGACGAGACGGTCCGCGGGACGGAGACCCCCACGGTCTCGTTCACCGACTCCTCGTCCACCCTTCCCGCACGCCGGGGAGGCGTCCACCGCCGGATCACGCCGTCGGGGGTGGAGCAGTGGTGGGTGCTGACGCTCCGGTCGTTGCGCACGATGGCGCGGTACGGCGAGCTGGTCCTCGCAGTCCTGGCACCGTTCGTCTTCGGTCTCGGTTTCTATCTGCCGCTCAAATTCGTCATGCAGTTGCAGGGCATCGACTACGCGCAGTTCCTGATGCCCATCATCGTGCTGCAGTCGATGGCCTTCACCGCCATCTCGGCGGCGCAGCTGGCAGCGCAGGAGGGCACGACCGGCGTGACCTCGCGTCTGCAGACGATGCCCGTCGCCCCGGCGGCGCCCCTGGCGTCACGGGTGACGGCGAGCATGGTGCGGTCGGTCATCTCCTTGGCCGCCGCGATCGGATTCGGTTATCTCATCGGTTTCCGTTTCTCCGCCGGCCCCGGGCAGGCAGTGCTGTTCTGCGCGACCGCACTGATCATCAGCCTGTTGTTGTGCCTGGGCGCCGACGCGATCGGATGTCTGTCCCGGAGCCCCGAGGCGACAGCGCAGGCGCTGACCCTGCCGCAGCTGATCCTCGGAATGCTCTCGTGCGGTTTCGTGCCCGAGGAGGGATTTCCCGAGTGGATCAGACCGTTCGTCCGCAACCAGCCGATCTCGCAGTTCTCCTTCGCGATGCGCGACATGGCCCAGGACGGCGTGACCTGGGAGGTCTTCCGGCCGAGCCTGTTCTGGATGATCGGCCTGGCCGTGATCTGCATCCCGGGCGCCGTGTGGGCCGCGACGAGGCGGGAGTGAGTCGATGAGCGAGACCGTCGAGACACAGTGGGCAGGGACCGCGGGCCGCACCTTCGCGTATCCCGAACCGGATCGCATCCGCAGCGAGAGTTCCCTGGGTGCGTTGTGGGAGCACAGCCGCCTGCAGTGCGGTCGACTGC
Organism: Rhodococcus sp. PD04; assembly: GCF_035918275.1. NCBI lineage: Bacteria > Bacillati > Actinomycetota > Actinomycetes > Mycobacteriales > Nocardiaceae > Rhodococcus > Rhodococcus sp. PD04. The sequence continues at coordinate 3,731,628 of NZ_CP142143.1, forward strand.
TGCTCAGATGGGCCCGTGATCCCGCCACGATGATCCAGGCGCTCATCTATCCGGCGCTCACCCTGGTGATGTTCCGCATCGTGCTCGGGGACAGCATCACCGCCGCGACCGGATATTCGTCGATCTTCGGCACGGTGCCCATGATCGTGCTCGTCGGCGCGATGTTCGGCTCGGTGGTCAGCGCGGTGGGACTGCGCACCGAACGCGATTCGGGTCTGCTGAGCCGGTTCCACACGCTCCCCGTCCACCGCTCGTCCGGTCTGGTGGGACGGTTGATGGCGGAGATGGTGCGCGTGTTCGTCACCTCTCTCGTGATCTTCGCCGCCGGTATGGCGTTGGGTTTCCGGTTCACGCAGGGCATCGGCCCCACGCTGCTCATCCTCGTGGTCCCGCTGATCTTCGGTCTGGGCTTCGCGATGATGGTGACCGCTCTGGCGACCCTGCCGGGACGCACTCCCCTGGTCGAGACCGTCTCGATCCTGTGCACCCTGCTCATGTTCTTCAATTCGGGGTTCGTGCCGGTCATGGCGTATCCGAGCTGGCTGCAACCCGTCGTGGCGAACCAGCCGATGTCCTGCGCGATCGACACCATGCGCTCGCTCGCGATGGGTGGCCCGATAGCGGAACCGTTCCTGAAGACGGTCCTGTGGTCGGCCGGGATGGTGGCGGTCTTCGTGGTCCCCGCCGTCGTCGGATATCGGCGCTCGGCCGAACAGAATTGATCTCCACCTTCCGGACCACCCCGCGACCTGCTGTTACGCTGTCCCGCGATCCCGACCCGTGTGAATGCCGTACCCAGAGCGTTCGCCGAGGAGTTTCGTATGTCCCGTTTTCGTCGTAGCACATTCGTGTCCGGCGTCGCCGTACTCGCCGTCACCGCATCGGCGCTCGTCGCGCCGGTGATCTCGGCAGCCGATCCGATTCCGGCCGACCCGGTGGAGGCCGAGGCGGTGGCCACCGCTCCCGATCCCGTACCGCTCCCGACCTCGGCGGATGCGCCGGACAGTCGTCTCGCGGCGCTGCTGAGCACGATGGGTGAGGGTGTCGACGGTGCGAACGACCTCGGGTGTGTGCCGTCACCGGAGCATCCGCGTCCGGTCGTCCTCGTGCACGGCACCGGGGCGGGAATGTATCCGACGTGGACGTTCGTCGCACCCGAACTCGAACGGCTCGGCTACTGCGTCTACGCGTTGAACTACGGCGCCGCGCAGGGCTATCTCGATCCCGATCGCACGGTGTGGGGCGTGTCGAACATCGAGCGATCCGCCGAGGAACTCGGAGCGTTCGTCGACGCGGTTCTCGAGCACACCGGCGCCGAGCAGGTCGATCTCGTCGGTCACTCCCAGGGTGGTGTCGTCTCCCGTCAGTACCTCAAGTTCGAGGGCGGCGCGAACCCGGCCGATCCCGCTCTCAACCGCGTCCGGAACCTCGTGATGCTCGGTGCGACCAACCACGGCACCACCTTCAACGGCCTCCAGCAGCTCTACACGGTGCTCGCCGCACTCGGTCTGACGGACGGCACCGATGCCGTGGCCGAGTTGCTGTTCCGCGGCACCAATCTGGGTGCAGCCGGCCAGCAGCAATTGATCGGATCGCGCACGCTCAGCAATCTCAACAGGGACGGCGACACCCGCCCCGGCGTGACGTACACGTCGATCGCCACGCGCCACGACCAGATCGTCACACCACCGGAGAGCTCGTTCCTGCGCGCCGGACCGGGAGCCGAGGTCCGCAACGTGTGGGTCCAGGACGGCTGCCCGAGCTCCCCCGCCGACCACTCCACGATCCTCATGCGACCCGAATCGCTCCATCTGGTGAAGGCCGCACTCGACCCCGACTACGCGGCCGGTGGCACCGTGCCGTGCCCGGCGCCCGAGGCCGAATAACCCCGTCCCGTCGCACCGACCGTCGAACACCGGACGTCGAGCACGACCGGTCGGAACGCAGAAGGCCCCTACCGCTACGAGCGGTAGGGGCCTTCTGCTGTGCTCTGTCGCCGAGCCTGTCAGTCCGAGAGGCCGAGGGCCTTCTCGAGGACGGGCCACGAATCCTTCAGGTCGTCCTGCCAGTAACCCCACGAGTGGGTGCCGGAGTCGCGGAAGTTGTAGGTGGCGGGGATGCCCAGCTGGTCGAGGCGGGCACGGAGGTTGTGCGTGCAGTAGTTGGTCGCAGCCTCGATGACACCACCGACGATGATCTGGTTGGCGAGCACGTCGACCTCACCGTCGATCTGCGGGCCGTTCAGAGTGTCGTGGACACCCGGCAGGCCGGTGCCGTTGGAGATGTACATCTCGAGCCCGCGCAGTGCCTCGGCGTGCACGTAGGGGTCGTTCTCGACCCAGGCCGGATCGTCGAGCTCGCCCCACATGTTGCGGGTGTCGCCGCCACCCCAGGTCTCGACGACGAGCTTGACGAACTGCTGCCCGATCGGATCGGAGGTCTGCGCACACCCGCTGTAGGCCGCGACGCCCTGGTACAGGCCGGGAGCAGCGATGGGCAGCTGCAGGACGGACGTACCCGAGGACGACAGACCGGCGATCGCGTTGACGCCGTTGGTGCCGAGCGCGGCGTCGATCAGCGGCGGGATCTCCTTCGTCAGGAAGGTCTCCCACTTGTTGACGCCGAGCTCCGGGTCCTCGTTCTTCCAGTCGGTGTAGTAGCTCCACTTGCCACCGACCGGCGAGACGACGTTGACGTTCTTGTCCTTGAAGAACTCGATCGCGTCGGTACGGAAGCGCCAGGTGGCACTGTCCTCGCCGCCGCCGGCGCCGTTGAGGAGGTACAGCGTCGGGGCCGGCTCGCTCGTGTCGGCCGGACGCCAGACGTCGAGCAGGATCTCCTCGTCCATCGAGGCGGAGTACACGTAGACCAGCAGCTGCTGCTCGCCGTAGTTCTCGATACGGGTGATCTTCGAGCCGTTCTCGCTGGTCACCGACTCGATCGGCTGAAGCGTGTCCGCGACCGGGTCCGCCCCGGCGGTCACGCCGCCGAAGAACAACGGCAGGGCGACGACCGCAGCGGAGACCGCAGCGAACCTCGTCCTCCGAGCTCGCGTCCTCGACTGGACAACCTTCATTCCGACAACCTCCTCAGACCCGCTTCCGGGCGTGGGCTACAGACCTCGGGCGGGGCCGAGGCGCGCCGTCCGGCGCAGCACAACGTGTATCGACGAATCGTTCGTGCACATTACCGCGACCGACGGTCTCCTCCACTTTCGGCGACCACGCGTGTGGCGGCGGCGTCGAGCGCCGGCGCGATGATCTCGATGGCGGAAGGCTCCATCATCTCGCCGTGTGTCCCCGGCACGAACCGGGTCCGGATACGGCCCGACACGAACGGTCGCCACAGATCCGCGGCGTCCGCCTCCGTAGGGTGCTCCTCCGTCGCGCTGAAGAATTCCATGTCTCCGGCGAACACCTCGGGGTCGTGACCGTTGATCAACTCGGGCGAGGTCACCGCCGCGGAGAACAAGCCTTGCACCCGCTCCACGTCGAGGTCGATCAACCCGTCCGGCACGGCCCGGACCAGCGCTTCCGCAGCCTCGTGCGGAAGCCCGCCGTCGAGTGCGGCGGTGTCCACGGAGACGCCGAACGCACGCAGGTTCTCCGCGAGTTCGGTCGCGAACCGGTCGGTGTCGATCCGCGGGATGCTGTCGATGAGGGCAAGACCCTCGACCTGCAGCCCACGTGCCTGCAATTCGACCGCGACGGCGTGCGCGAGCACACCGCCGAGCGACCACCCGATGAGGCGGTACCGGCCGCCGGGTGCGGCCGCGACGATCTCGTCCGTGTACCTCCGCGCGAGGTCGGCGAGCGAGGATGCGACGAAGCCGGGTTCGCTCAGGGCCGGGGTCTGCACGCCGTACACCGCGCTGCGCGTCGAGAGTCTCGCGGCCAGCGGCGCATACGGCCATGCCAGTCCGAACATCGGGTGGAAGCAGAACACCGGTGTCGACGCATCGCCCGGCCGCAGCGTGACGAGCACGTCCGACGCCGCCTTCCCGGTCCCCGCGGAATCGACGTCCGTTCCGTCCACGACCGCGGCGAGCCGCGCCGCGAGTGCCTCGACCGCCGGTGTCTCCAGCAGCCACGGGACGCGGACCTGCAGTCCGGTCTCGTCGCGCAGCCTCGCGACCACCTGGGTGGCCACGAGGGAGTTGCCGCCGAGGTCGAAGAAGTCGTCGTCGAGACCGACCTGCTCGGCGTCGAGGGCGTCGGCGTACACCCGCGCGACAACCTCCTCGAGGTGGGTGCGCGGAGCCCGGTACGGGCGGGTCCGTGCCTCCGGTTCCGGCAGCGCCGCGCGGTCGAGCTTCCCGACGTGTGTCAGCGGCACGGCGTCGAGCACGACGATGTCGTCGGGAACCATGTGCTGCGGCAACGCTTGGGAAGCCGCACGGAGCAGGTCGTCCGTGTCGACGACGTGGCCGGCCGTCGCGGTCACGTACGAGACGAGCCGGACACTGCCGGTGTCGTACCGGCGGGCGACGGTGACGGCGAAGTCCACGCTCGGCTCGCGCCGCAGCACGGCGTCGATCTCGTCGAGCTCGATGCGGAAGCCGCGCACCTTCACCTGGAAGTCCGACCGTCCCACATAGGCGATCTTCCCGTCGTCGGTCCAGCGGACCACGTCTCCGGTGCGGTAGAGGCGTCCACCGGATCCGAACGGATCGGCGACGAAGCGCTCCGCCGTGAGACCGGGCCTGCGGTGGTATCCGCGTGCGATCTGCACTCCCGACATGTACAGCTCGCCGGGCACACCGACCGGCACCGGACGCAGTCGCCTGTCGAGCACGAGCGCGCGGACGCCCCGGATCGGTCCCCCGATCGTGATCGGGTCCCCCGGCGCCAACGGTTCGCTGATCGTGGTCACGATCGTGGTCTCCGTCGGACCGTAGACGTTGTGGAACGCCCGTCCGGGCGCCCAGCGCGCAACCAGTTCCGGTGGCACGGCCTCGCCGCCGGCGGCGAGTACCCGGAGCCCGTCGAGGCCCTCCGGATCGAGAGTGGCGACCGCTGCCGAGGTGATGAACGCGTGCGACACGCGTTCGGAGCGGATCAGCTCCGCGAGTTCGGTGCCTCCGTAGATACCCGGGGACGCGACGACGAGCGTGCCGCCCCCACCCACGGCGAGGAGCAGTTCGAGCATGGAGGCGTCGAAGCTCGGCGACGCGAAGTGCAGCGCCCGGGTGTCGGCGTCCAGTCCGTAGTGTTCGCGTTGCGCCGCAGTGAAATTCGCCAGTCCGGAGTTCGACACCACGACGCCCTTCGGAAGGCCCGTGGACCCCGAGGTGTAGATGACGTAGGCGGTGTTGTCCGCTCGGACCGGACGGACCCTCTCGTGCGCGGCGAACGGTTCGCCGGACAGGGCCTCCAGCTCCGTGAGCGTCGCGGGATCGGTCAGGTCGATCCACTGCACGTCGCCGGGCAGCCGGTCCCGCTCGGCCGAGACGGTGAGGCCGAGGACGGCCTCCGAGTCGGAGAGCATGTGGGCGACGCGGTCGGCCGGATAGTTCGGATCGACCGGCACGTAGGCGGCTCCGGCGCGGGCGACCGCCCACACTGCGGTGATCGAGTCGAACGACCGCGTCAGTCCGAGCGCGACCACGTCCTCCGTCCCGATACCCCGGCCGACGAGCAGCCGTGCCAGTCGCGACGACCGGGCGTCGAGTTCGGCGTAGGTCAGCGAGCGTCCGGCGTGGACGACCGCGACGCCGTCGGGGTTGCGGGCGGCGGTCTGCGCGAGCAGATCACCGAGCGGCACCGCGGGCAGCGCGGGTCCGCCCCAACGGTCGGCGAGGTCCTCGATCTCGGCCGCATCGAGATACGGCAGCGAGTCCACCGACGAGTCGGGATCGGCGACGAGCGCGTCGAGGATGCGGACGTACCTGGTGGCCAGCGTCACCACGTCCTCCGCGTCCAGGATGTCGCTGCGGTACTTGAACGCGAGCGTCAACGCCTCCTCGGAGGTGACGACGGCCGTGAGCGGATAGTGCGTCGCGTCCCGGGCGTTGACGCCGGCGACGACGAGTCCGTCGATCGATCCCGCGGCCTCGATTCCGCTGCGGTCGACCGGATAGGACTCGTACACGAGCAGCGTGTCGAACAGCGCTCCCGTACCGGCACGCTGCTGGATCTCGGCGAGCCCGACGTGATGGTGATCGAGCAGTTCGGCCTGTTCGCCCTGGATGCGGCGGAGCAGATCGTGCCCGGTCTCGCCGGCGCCGAGGCGCACCCGCACCGGGAGGGTGTTGATGAACAGTCCCACCATCGCCTCGACGCCGGGAAGGTCCGCGGGCCGACCCGACACGGTGGTGCCGAACACGACGTCGTCGCGGTCGGTCGTGCGGGCCAGGAGGACGGCCCAGGCACCCTGCAGCACGGTGTTGACCGTGACGCCGAGTCGCGTGGCCGTGTCCGAGAGGAGGTCGGACCGTTCACGACCGAGGTCGATCCGGTGCTCCTCCGGGGTGCCGCCCGTGCCGTCGGTGTTGCCCCCGGCCAGCAGGGTGGGCTCCTCGATCCCGTCGAGCGAGTGCATCCACGCCTCGACGGAGGCTTCGTGGTCGCGGCGCGCGAGCCATTCGAGATACGCGCGGTAGGACGGTGCCCGGCCGAGGACACCGGCGTCGCCGCGGGTCGCGTAGAGAACCAGCAGATCCTTCATCAACAGCGGCATCGACCAGCCGTCGAGCAGGATGTGGTGACTCGTGACCGCGAGTGTCCAACTGTCGTCGCCGGTGCGGACGAGCACGAAACGGATCAGCGGGGGCTCGGCCATGTCGAATGCGACGGCCTGTTCCGCTCGCAGCACGTCGGCGAGTACTGCGGGATCCTCGCCCCGGATGTCGACCTCGCGCCACGGCAGGATGACCTCGTCGACGACGACCTGGACGGGGATGCCCGATTCGCTCGCGACGAATGCCGTACGGAGGTTCGGGTAGCGCCCCAGCAGCGCATCCGCCGCCGCGCGCAGCCGCTGCGCGTCGACCACTCCGGCGAGGTGCACGAGCACCTGTGTGCTGTAGGCATCGGAGTGCCCCTCCGCCAGAAGTGCGTGGTAGAGCAGGCCGGCCTGGAGCGGAGCGAGCGGCCAGGCGTCCGCCGCGCCGGGGTACCGCGACTCCCACAGATCGATGTCGCGTTGGGTGACGTCGACCAGCGACAGGTCGGACGGGGTCCGTCCCCCGGCCTCCGGACGCGTGGCGTGCGCGGCGAGGGCTTCGAGTGCGCGCACCCAGCGCTGCGCGAGGTCCTCGACGTCGGCGCGGTCGAGCAGACCGGACGCGTAGCCGAAGTTCGCTCCGAGCTCACCTCCGAGGACGACAGCGTTGATGTCGACGGCGGCGAGGGCCGGGGCGTCGGGGTCGTCGGTTCCGGACAGGTCCCCGAGATCGCCGGCGGGCAGCCATCCGAGTTCCGGCATCCGGTCGGTCGAGACCTCACCGGCGTCGAGCCGGCCGAGATAGTTGAAGCTGATCTGACCGGCGGGTGTCGCGGCGAGACGAGTGGAGGTCTCGGGGTTGCAGTACCGCAGCAGGCCGTAGCCGATGCCCTTGTCGGGAATGCGGCGGAGATCCTCCTTGACCGCCTTCAGCGCCGCACCCGCGCTCGCACCACCGGCAACGGCGTCATCGAGGTCGACGTCGGTCAGGTCGAGCCGCACGGGGAACATCGTCGTGAACCAGCCGACGGTGCGCGAGAGGTCCGAGCCCGGGACGACATCCTCCTCGCGGCCGTGGCCCTCGAGGCGGATCAGCGCCGATCGCACGTCCGTGCCCCGCGCCCGCCGCCACTCGGCCAGGGCCAGTGCGAGACCTGTGAGCAGCACGTCGTTGACCGAACCGTGGTAGAGCTCGGGCAGGGTGGTCAGCAGCGTCTCGGTGGTCGCCGCGTCGACCCGGACGGGCACCTTCACGACCGTCGACGCCAGGTCGACCGCCGGGTCGAACGGGCGGTCGCCGAGCAGCGGGTCGGGTCCGTCGAGGACCGACGTCCACAGCGGCAGCTCCGTCACGCGTTCCGCGGCGCCGTCGACGAGGGCGTGGGCCCAGGTGCGGAACGACGTGCCGACGGGCTGGAGCGCGGGCTGCTGGCCGTGGCTGATCTGGGCCCACGCGGTGACGAAGTCGGGCACCAGGATCCGCCACGACACCCCGTCGACGACGAGGTGGTGCGCCACCACGATCAGTCGTCCGGTCCGTGTCGCCCCGGCAGCGGGGTCGAGCCAGACGAACTGTGTGACGATGCCCTGCGACGGAGCGAGACGCTCCTCGGCAGCGTCGAGTTCGCGCGCGGCGATCTCGACCCACTGCTCGTCGTCGGCATCCGCGGGAACCTCCACGCGCGTCACGAGCGCGTCGACGTCGACACTTCCCGGCGCGGAGGTCGACAGCACCCGTTCACCGGAACCGTTGTCCTGCAAGGATGCCCGGAACATGTCGTGCCGGTCCACCACGGCGCCGATCGTCGTCACGACGTCGCTGCGTCCGATGCCGGCGGGCAGTTCGAGCGCGATGGTCTGTGTGTAGCGATCGAAACCGCCGCCGCGCTCGACCATGTACCGCACGATCGGGGTGAGCGGGATCTCGCCGACGCCGGCGCCGTCGAGTTCGCGCAGCACCGGTTCGGATCCCGTTCCGGCGCGCGCCACCTCGGCGAGCCCGGCAACCGTGCGCTGCTCGAACACCTCGCGCGGAGTGAACACGACGCCCCGCGCCTTCGCCCGGGACACCAGCTGGATCGACACGATGCTGTCGCCGCCGAGGGCGAAGAACGAATCGTCGATCCCGACCCGCTCGAGACCGAGCACGTCGGCGAAGACCTCGGCGATGGTCTCCTCGGTGGGTGTCCGCGGCGCCCTGAACTCGCGGTCGCTGGTGAACACCGGTGCGGGGAGCGACCTGCGGTCGAGCTTGCCGTTCGGGGTCAACGGCAACTCGTCGAGCACGAGTACCGCGTCGGGAACCATGTAGCCGGTGAGGAATTCGCCGACCCGTTCGAGCACCTCGGACGGGGCGACGGTGTGCCCGGACCGCGGCACGACGTAACCGACGAGCTTCTCCCCGGTGTGCTCGTCCGACCACACGGACGCGACGGCGTGCGCGACGCCCTCCACACCGGTCAGTGCCGCTTCGATCTCGCCGAGCTCGATGCGGAAGCCGCGCAGCTGCACCTGCAGGTCGCTGCGACCGGCGTATTCGAGTTGCCCGTGCACGTTCCATCGGGCGACGTCACCGGTGCGGTACATGCGCGTGCCCGGCGCACCGTAGGGATCGGCGACGAACCGCCCGGAGGTCAGCTCGGCACGACCGAGATAGCCGCGTGCGAGCTGGCCACCACGGACGTAGATCTCGCCGGGCACGCCCACCGGGACGGGCTGCAGACGGGCGTCGAGAACGTAGATGCCGAGGCCGGGGATCGCGCGGCCGACGGTGCTCGCCGGGTTGTCGACGTCGGCGGCGGACAACTCGAGATGCGAGACGTGCACGGTGGTCTCGGTGATGCCGTACATGTTGACCAGGCGCGGCGCTGTGCGGATCTCCCGTCGCTGCACTCCCCCTGCGTCCCCGTGCCGCTGATACCAGCCGGCCAGACGACGCAGATCGAGCGCCTCGCCACCGAACACGACGTACCGCAGGGACAGCGGCTGCGCATCCGGATCCTGCTCGGCCACGACGGCATCCGCCTCGGCGAGCTGGTAGAAGGCCGACGGGGTCTGGTTGAGCACCGTGACCTTCTCCCGCCGCAGGAGGGCGTGGAAGTCCTCCGGGGAGCGGGAGGTGTGGTAGTCGACGACCACGAGGCGACCGCCGTGGAGCAGCGGGCCCCACAGTTCCCACACGGAGAAGTCGAAGGCGTACGAGTGGAACAGGGTCCACACGTCGTCGGCGTCGAATCCGAATGCGGGCGCGGTGTTCTCGAACAGTTCGAGCACTGTGCGGTGCGGGATCTGCACACCCTTGGGCCGGCCCGTGGAGCCGGAGGTGTAGATGACGTAGGCGAGGTTGTCGCTGCGCAGCGGTGCCGCGTGCTCGTCGTCGGAGAGCGGATCGGCCGACCGTGTCGACAGGTCGAGCCGATCGAGATCGATCACCGGGACGTCGGTGGCGGGCAGCGCATCCGGCTCCCCCGCCACGAGCACACACACCGGCGCCGCGTCCTCGAGCATGAAGGACAGACGCTCGGCCGGGTAGGTGAGGTCGATCGGCAGATAGCCACCGCCGGCCTGCTGCACCGCGAGCAGCGCGACGACGAGTTCCTCCGTGCGCGGCAGCGCGACGCCGACGAGGGTGTCGGGACGGACACCGCGGTCGACGAGTTCGCGCGCGAGGCGGTTGACCCGCGCGGACAGTTCGGCGTAGGTGAGCTGCCGGTCGCCGAAGATCACGGCGACCGAATCCGGGTGCGCCTCGGCGGCTTCGCGGAAGCGATCCACGAGCGTGACGTCGGGGACGCGGGTGCCGGGCTCGTTCCACGCCTCGAGCATCTCGGTGCGTTCGGCCGGGTCGAGCAGCGGGACGTCGCCGATCACGGCCCCGGGCTCCGCCGCCGCCGCGAGCATCCGGCCGAGACGGTCGCCGAAGCGGCGCATCGTCGCTTCGTCGAACAGGTCGACGGCGTAGGTCAGCACGACGTCGAGGCCGCCGGGAGCACCGTCCGCGTCGAACCGCTCGACGACGGTGACCTGCAGGTCGAACTTGGCGTGGGCGATCGGAACGTCGAATCCTTCGACGGCCAGGCCCGGCAGTTCGAATCGCGACTGCCCGAGATTCTGGAAGGTCAGGGCGACCTGGAACAACGGGTGGCGTGCCTGCGACCGTTCGGGGTCGAGGACCTCCACGAGCCGTTCGAACGGCAGATCGGCGTGTCCGAACGCGCCGAGGTCGCTCTCGCGTACCCGTTCGAGGAGATCGGCGAAGGTGTCGGAGGGGCGCACCTCGCTGCGCAACACGAGCGTGTTGACGAACATGCCGATCATGTCGTCGAGCAGCTGCTCACCGCGTCCGGCGATGGGAGCGCCGATGACGATGTCCTCGGTGCCCGACAGCCGTGCGAGAACGGCCGCCAGGGCACTGTGGAAGACCATGAACAGCGACGCGCCTCGCTCCCGCGCGAGACGGTCGAGCGCTGCGTGCGTCCGCGCGTCGATCTCCACGGCGGTGTTCGCGCCCCGGCCCGAGGCGACCGCCGGCCGCGGACGGTCGGCGGGTAGGGCGATCTGTTCCGGGATGCCCTTCAGGGCGTGGCGCCAGTAGGCGAGCTGGCGGGCGATGGGCGACTCCGGGTCGTCCTCGGAGCCGAGCACCTCCCGCTGCCACAGGGTGTAGTCGGCGTACTGGACCGGAAGCGGCGACCAGTTCGGCTGCAGCCCTTCGGTTCTGGCACTGTAAGCCACCATGACGTCGCGCGCGAGCGGGCCCATCGAGAAGCCGTCGCCGCTGATGTGGTGGAGCACCACGACGAGCACGTGGTCGTCGTCGGCGACACGCAGCAGCCGGATCCGCAGCGGGACCTCCGCCGTGACGTCGAAACCGGCGTCGAGGATCGCCGCGACCTCGTTCAGGATGTCGGCTGGATCGACCTCGGACGGCTCGATGCCGGGAACGACGGACGCCGCCGGGAGGATCACCTGGTGGGCGATGCCGTCGGTCTCCGGGTAGACGGTCCGCAGGGACTCGTGCCGCAGCACCACGTCGCCGACCGCGCCGCGCAGGGCGTCGAGATCCAGCGAGCCGCGCAACCGGATCACGAGCGGCAGGTTGTTCACCGCCGAGTCCGGTTCGAACCGGTTGAGGAACCACATCCGCTGCTGTGCCAGCGAGAGCGGCACGTGCTCGGGCCGGGTGCGTGCCGTGAGCGGGACGGCCGCGGCACCGGCCGTCGACGACTCGATGTGGGCGGCGAGGGACTCGACGACGGGATGCTCGAAGAGCGACCGCACCGCAACGCGTGTGCCGAGTGCGGCCCCGAGTCGCGCGGCGACCTGCGTGGCGACCAGCGAGTTGCCGCCGAGGTCGAAGAAGTGGTCGTCGCGTCCGACCCGGTCGACACCGAGGACGTCGGCGTAGACGTTCGCGACGATCTCCTCGATCGGGGTGCGGGGAGCGCGGAATTCGCGGACCTCGAAGACGGGTTCCGGCAGGGCCTTGCGGTCGAGCTTGCCGCTCGTGTTGAGCGGGAACGCGTCGAGCACTACGACGGCCGACGGCACCATGTACGACGGCAGGACGCTGCGCACGGCGTCGAGCAGGACCGCCTTGTCGACGGTGTGCCCGGGCGCCGGCACGACGTAGGCGACCAGTTGCTCGCCGGTGGGTGTCGGCACGACGAGCGCAACGGCCTGGCTCACCTCGGCGAGGCCGAGAAGCGCGGTCTCGATCTCTCCGAGTTCGATGCGCTGACCGCGGAACTTGACCTGGAAGTCGGTGCGGCCGAGATAGTCCAGGACGAGGGCACCGTCGGCGGTGCGGCGCCACCGCACGAGGTCGCCGGTGCGGTACATCCGGCTCCCCCTCGCCCCGAGGGGGCTCGCGACGAACCGGTCGGATGTCAGGTCGGGGCGCTTCTCGTAACCGCGCGCGAGCTGCACACCGGCGAGATACAGCTCGCCCGGCGTTCCCACCGGGGTGGGACGCAGACGCGAATCGAGCACGTACACCTGCACGTTCGCTTCGGGAACGCCGATGGGCACGGAATGGTCGCCGCCCTCGGCGGGCCAGTAGGTCGCCGAGACCGCGGCCTCGGTGGGGCCGTAGAGGTTGTGGACCGCCGCGTCACCGAGACGCCGGAAGGCCGTCACGGTCTCCGGCGGCAGCGCCTCGCCGATGACGAAGACGTGACGCAGGCCCGCACAGCTGCCCGCCGGGGCGTGGGCCGCGAAGACGGTGAGCATGGACGGGACGAAGTCGGTGAGCGTGACGCCGTACCGGACGATCGCGTCGGCCACGTAGGCCGGGTCGCGGTGACCGTCGTGGGTCGCGACGACGAGCGTTCCCCCGGTCCGCAGCGGCAGGAAGTAGCCCCACAGCGACACGTCGAAGGTCGTGGCGGTCTTCTGCAGGTACACGTCATCGGCTGAGATGGCGTACTCCGCCGCCATCCACTCGAGCTGGTTGACGATCGCCTCGTGCGGAACGGACACACCCTTCGGGCGTCCGGTGGATCCGGACGTGAAGATGACGTAGGCCGGCGAGGCGGCGTGGACGGTGCCCCGCAGTTCGTCCTCGCGCACGGGCTCGGTCGGATGTTCGGGCAGGGCCGGGTCGTCGACGAGGATCGTATCCACACCGGTCGGGAGATCCTCCGCGTCGGCGGTGGTGCTGAGCACGCACACCGGTCGTGCGGTGTCGAGGATGTGGCCGATCCGGTCGGCCGGGTGATCGGGGTCGAGCGGCACGTAGGCCCCACCTGCCGTGACGACCGCGTACATGGCGACGACCAGATCGATCGAGCGCCGGATACCGAGCGCGACGAGCGATTCGGGCCCGACCCCGACCGAGATCAGGTGACGGGCGAGGCGGTTGACCCGCGCGTCGAACTCTGCATAGGTGAGGGCGTCGTCGCCGAAGACGACCGCGGTGGCGTCCGGGGTCGAGGCGACCTGCGTGCGGTAGCGCGAGAGCAGGGTCTGCGCAGCGATCGGGCGCTCGGTGGCGTTCACCTCGACGGTGAGCGCGTGTCGCTCCGGCGCGGCCAGCAGGTCGACGTCACCGACGACCGTGTCGACATCGCCGGTGAGCGCTTCGAGGACGGTCACGAGCCGGGTGGCGAGCGACCGCACCGTTGTCTCGTCGAAAAGGTCTTTGGCGTAGGTGAACTGGGCGCCCATCCCGGCGGGACGTCCCTCGACCTCCCGCGGACCGACGGTGAGCTGCAGATCGAACTTGGCGATGCTGCCGCCCAGATCCACCGGCTCGACGTCCAGGCCGGGCAGGGCGAGTTCGGGTCGCTCCATGTTCTGGAAGAACAGGGCCACCTGGAACAGCGGGTGATGGCCGGCAGAACGAACAGGGTCGAGAACCTCCACCAACCGCTCGAAAGGCAGGTCGGCGTGGGCGAACGCGTCGATGTCCGAGGCGCGGACCTCGCGCAGGACGTCGGCGAACGTCCGCTCGGGAGTGATGGCGGTCCGCAGCACGAGCGTGTTGACGAACATGCCGATCAGATCGTCGAGCGCCTGCTCGCCACGGCCCGCGACCGGCGTGCCGATCGCGATGTCGCTCGCACCCGAGATCCGGGACAGCAGAACGGCGAAGGCCGCGTGGACGACCATGAACGGCGAACATCCTGCGGCGCGGCCGAGTTCGACGACGGCCTCGTGCAGGGCCGGGTCGATCTCGAACTCGACGGTGGCGCCGCGGCCCGACGCCTCGACCGGACGGGGCCGGTCGGTGGGCAGTTCGAGGCGATCCGGCAGATCGGCGAGAACGGAAGTCCAATAGGCGATCTCCTTCGAGACCGTCGATTCCGGGTCGTCCTCGTCGCCGAGGACGGCCCGCTGCCACAGGGTGTAGTCCGCGTACTGCACGGCCAGCGGTTCCCAGCCGGGCGCCGCGCCCGACGTGCGGGCGAGGTAGGCGGTGACGAGATCGCGCACGAACGGCTCGATGGAGGTGCCGTCGGCGGCGATGTGGTGGACGACGATGATCAGGACGTGTTCGTCCTCTGCGGACGCGGCCCCGGCACCGTCGCGCGAGATGCGCAGCAGTTCGAGGCGCAACGGGACCTCGGTGGTGACGTCGAAGCCGGTCGTCACCGCGCGCACCACACGGCCGTGCACCTCGGCCTCCGTGACGTCCTCGGCGCGCAACACCGGTGTCGCCTGCGAGGCGGGCAGGATCAGCTGGCTGCCGACACCGTCGTGGTCGGGATAGACGGTGCGGAGCGTCTCGTGGCGTTCGACGAGGTCGGCGACCGCGGCACCGAGCGCATCGGTGTCGAGTGTCCCGCGCAGACGCAGTGCGACGGGGATGTTGTTCGCTGCCGAGGCGGTGTCGAACCGGCTCAGGAACCACATGCGTTGCTGCGCGAGCGAGAGGGGGATCGTCTCGGGGCGCGGACCGGCCACGAGGGGGATCCGGTCGTCACCGGTGAGGGGTTCGACCAGGTCCGCGAGCTGCGCGACCGTCGAACCCTCGAAGAGCAGGCGGGCAGGCACCCGCACACCGAGGCGCTCGCTCAGCCGTGCCGCCACCCGCGTGGCGACCAGCGAGTTGCCGCCGAGATCGAAGAAATCGTCGTCGAGACCGACCCTCGTGGAGTCCAGTCCCAGCACGTCGGCGAACACCGCGGCGATCGCGATCTCGGTGCCGGTCACCGGGGCCCGGAACTCGGTGACGATCGGTCCCGGATCGGGAAGCGCGTCGCGGTCGAGCTTGCCTGTGGGCGAGAGCGGGATCTCGTCGATCGGCACGATCGCCGAGGGCACCATGTGGGCCGGGAGGCGCTCGGCGGCGAGGGCCGACAGTTCCTGCGGATCGACGGTCGCGCCGGGCGCGGGGTGCACGTACGCGACCAGCTGGGCCTGCCCGGACGGGCCCGTCCGCGCGAGCGTCGCCGCGAAGTCCACTGCGGGCGCGGATGCCAGCACGGCGTCGATCTCGCCGAGTTCGATACGGAAACCGCGGACCTTGACCTGGAAGTCGTTCCGGCCGATGTAGACGATGGGTGTTGCGGCGTCACGGGGTCCGCGGACGAGGTCGCCGGAGCGGTACATGCGCGTGCCACCGGGCGCCGCGACGAACCGTTCGGCGGTCAGTGCCGGCCGGCGGTGGTATCCGCGGGCCACACCCGGGCCCGCCAGGTAGAGCTCGCCCGTCACTCCGGCCGGAACGGCGTGCAGTCGCGTGTCCAGCACGTGCGCCGTGGTGTTCCGGATGGGCGCACCGATCGTGATCTGCTCACCCGGGACCAGCGGGTCCGAGATGTTCGTCATGATGGTGGTCTCGGTCGGACCGTAGCCGTTGAAGAACCGTCGGCCCGGCGCCCATCGCGTCACCAGGTCCGGGGGGCACGCCTCACCACCGACGACGATGCAGTCGAGCACGTCCAGGCCCGTCGGGTCGACCGAGGCCAGCGCGGCGGGGGTGACGAAGGCGTGCGTGACTCCCTGCCGCACGACGAGTTCGGCGAACTCCTCGCCGCCGTACACGGAGGTCGGGGCGATCACCATCGTCGACGAGGCGCCGATCGCCAGCAGCAGTTCGAGGATGGAGGCGTCGAAGCTCGGGGATGCGAAGTGCAGCGTGCGCGAGTCGGAGGTCAGGGCGTACCGCTCCACCTGCTCGGTGCAGAAGTTCCCCAGACCCGAATGGGTCACGACGACGCCCTTCGGCCGTCCCGTCGACCCCGAGGTGTAGATGATGTAGGCCGTGTTCTCGACCCGCAACGTCCGTACCCGTTCGTCGAACGAGACGGGCTCGGACGGAAGAGCCGCGAGCTGCTGCGCGATCGCGGGGGCGTCGAGTGCGATCCATCGGGTCGTGGAGGGCAGTGCGGGTTCGTTCTCGGCGAGGGTCAGGCCGAGCGCCGCGCCGGAGTCGACCGTCATGTGCTCGACCCGGTCGGCGGGATAGTTCGGGTCGACGGGCACGAAGGCGGCACCGGTCTTCGCCACCGCCCAGGTGGCGAGTACCGATTGGATCGAGCGGGCGATCGCCAGCGCGACGACGTCCTCGGGACCGACACCGAGGCCGATCAGATACCGCGCGAGTCGCGACGACGCTTCGTCGAGCTCGGCGTAGGTGAGCGAACGGTCGTCCTCGACCACTGCGGTCGCGGAGGGGTCGCGTTCGACGGCCGCGGCGAGCAGCTGAGGAAGCAGCGCGGCCCTGGCTCCGCGACGCTCGGGACGTCTGCGTGGCCGTCGTCGCTCGGCTGCCGCGGATCGGGAGTCGCCCGAGGCTCCACCGTTCCCCTCGGCCCCCTGCTGCTCGCCGACCTTACGCAAGGCTTCACTCACCACTGGTACCGATCCCTCGTACGTCCCGTTCCGGCCGCCACCGCCCGGTTGTTACCGGGCAGTCATGTGCCCATTAGAGCATCGGCGACCGGGGAGCCATGTTACGGGCGTAAGGCGCGCACGCCGCGGTGGGACGACCCGGTCCGGGTCGCCCCACCGTGGGGGATGTCGAGTTGTGGCCGGTCAGCGCCTTTCGAGACGGCGACCGATGGCGGGTCCGATGACCGCCCACGCCTTCCTGGTGGCCATGTCCCAATGGGAGACCGGCACCTCACGCGTGGTCACCAGCCCGTTCACGTAGGGATACCAGGCCTCGGTGGAGGACGACGGACGATCGGTCTCGGCGACGAAGACCGTGAGGTCACCGTCGTAGACCTCGGGACGATGCGCTGCGAGAACCGCGTACGAGTGCCGGACACCCTCGACGATCCGGGTGATCCGTTCCGGGGACAGGCTGTCGAACGGAGCCGGCAGAGCCTGCACCACCTGCTGCGCACTCTCGGCGGTGAGATCGGTGAGAGGGATCTCCGCGGCCGGGCCTTCGACCGGGATACCGAGCACGTTCGCGACCGTCGGGGCGGCGACCGCAGTGGGCTGTGCTTCGGTATGCACGGCTTCGGCCCGAGCGGCCCCGGTCTCCGGGTAGGCGTCGAGGATCGCAAGGGTCGGGACCTGCTCCCCCGCCCGTCGCAGCCGGACCGCGACGGCGTGGGCCAGGATGCCGCCCATGGACCATCCGACGAGATGGTAGGGGCCGTGCGGGTGCGCCTGCCGGATGAGCCGGACGTACTCGTCCGCCCAGGCGTCGATGTCGCCGGGCAGGTCGGCCGCCTCGCCGAGCGCGGGCGACTGCAGGCCGTAGACGGGACGGTCGCCGAGGTACGGCACGAGGCCGGCGAAGCCCCACGCGAGGCCGGTGACGGGGTGGATGCAGAACACCGGTGCACCGTCCCCACCGGAACGCAGCGGCAGCAGCGCGTCGAGACCGGCACCGCCGAGGGTGCCCGTCTCGGACGTGCTGTGCGAGTCGATGCACGCGGCGAGCTCCTCCACGCCCGGGTGCAGGAACAGCCACGGCAGTTCGACGTGGGCGTCGAGCCGGTCGCGCAGGCGCGCGGCCACCTTGACCGCGCTGAGCGAGTTGCCGCCGATACCGAAGAAGTCGTCGTCGAGACCGACCGGGTCGTCACTGCCGAGCACTTCGGCGTAGACCGACGCGACCGTCTCCTCCGTGCCGGTGCGCGGTGCGCGGTAGGGCGCCGTGACGACCTCCGCCTCCGGGAGTGCCTTGCGGTCGACCTTGCCGTTGACGTTGAGCGGGAGCGCGTCGAGGGTCACGAAGCCCTGCGGGACCATGTAGGACGGCAACGAGCGGGCCAACGCGCCGCGGATCGCGGTGATGTCGGGGGCTCCGCCGGTGGGAACGACGAACGCGACGATCCGCTCGCCGTGCTGCACCGTCACCACCGCGTCGCGGATCTGCGGCAGTGCCCGCAACGCGGACTCGATCTCCCCGAGCTCGATGCGGAAGCCGCGCACCTTCACCTGGAAGTCGGCCCGATCGAGGTATTCGAGCGTGCCCGACAGCTGATCGTCGTCGAACCGCCAGCGCACGAGGTCGCCGGTGCGGTACAGGCGTGTGCCGGGGTCGCCGAAGGGGTTGGCGACGAACCGCTCGGCGGTCAGTTCCGGTCGGCCGGAGTAGCCGCGCGCGAGCTGGGTTCCTGCGAGGTAGAGCTCTCCGGCCACTCCCGGGGGCACCGGGTGCAGCCGCTCGTCGAGGACGAAGACCTGCGTGTTGGGGATCGGGCCGCCGATCGGAACCGAGCTCTCCCCCGTCTCGGTGACGCGGTGCGCGGTCACCGAGACCGCCGCCTCCGTCGGCCCGTACAGGTTGACGAGATCGGTGTGCGACCGCTCGAGGGTGCGTTCGGCCGTGTCGACGGGAAGGACCTCACCGATGGCGAGCACCCGCCGCAGCGACTCGGGCAGTTCCCCGTCGGCGTCGTCGAGCAGCGCGTCGAGCATCGACGGCACGACGTGCAGGGTCGTCACGTGCTCGCGGCGGATCAGATCGTTGAGGTAGGCCGGGTCGCGGTGGCCGTCGGGCGCGGCGACGACGAGCTTCGCACCGGAGGTCAACGACGACCAGAACTCCCACACCGACAGGTCGAAGGTCGCGGCGGTCTTGAGCAGGACGGCGTCGCCCACGCCGAGGTGGTATTCCTTCCGCTTCCAGACGAGCTGGTTGACGATCGCCCCGTGCGACACGACGACGCCCTTCGGCCGTCCCGTCGACCCGGACGTGTAGATCACGTAGGCGGCGTTGCTCGCGCGCAGCGGGGCGAGACGGTCGGCGTTGCGGATCTCCTTGCCGCTGTACGCGGCCAGATCGACGGTGTCGACCTCGATGGTCGGCCGGTCGCCGGGCAGGTCGAGGCGGTCGCGGCTCGTGGTGAGGACGCACGCGGGATCGGCGGATCCGAGGATGTACTCGATGCGTTCGCGCGGGTGGTCCGGGTCGAGCGGCAGATACGCGCCGCCGGCCTCGACGACCGCGTACATCGCGACGACGAGGTCGATCGAACGTCGGATCGGGAGCGCGACGACCGTCTCGGGACCGACGCCGTGCTCGATCAGCATCCGCGCGAGACGGCGGACCCGGCCGGCGAAGTCTCCGTAGGTGAGTTCGCCGTTCGCGTCGACGAGCGCGCACGCGGTGGGTGTCGCGCGGGCCTGATCGTCGAAGAGGTCGGCGAGGGTCCGGCCGGGGCCCACAGCGATCTGCTCGGCCTCCCAGGCTTCGAGCATCGCGGCGAGCTGGTCGGGCTCGTGCAGGTCGATGTCGCCGACCACGACGTCGGCGTCCTCGGCGACGGAACGCAGGATGCGCAGGTAACGGTCGACCATGCGCCGGATCGAGGCTTCCTCGAACAGGTCGGTGGCGTAACCGAACTCGATGTCGAATCCACCCGGTCCGCCGTCGATTCCCTTGTCGACGATCGTCACGTGCAGGTCGAAGCGGACCGACGAGGACGACGCGTCGAGTGCCTCCACGCGCAGGCCCGGCAGCTCGAGCGCGTCGATGGTGAAGTTGTGGTACGACAACCCGACCTGGAAGAGCGGGTGCCGGGATGGCGACCGAACCGGGTCGAGCACCTCGACGAGCCGCTCGAACGGGATGTCGGCGTGGTCGAAGGCCTCGATGTCGACCGTGCGGGCCTGCTCGAGCAGATCGGCGAAGGTGCCGCCGAGATCGACCTCGGTGCGCAACGCGAGCATGTTGACGAACATGCCCACCACACCGTCGAGTTCGGGCGCGGAGCGACCGGCGACGGGGGTGCCGATCACGACGTCGTGGGTGTTCGACAGGCGCGCGAGAAGCGCGGCGAGTGCGGCGTGCACGACCATGAACGGGGTGGTTCCCGCCCGGCGGGCGAGGCCGGTGATCGCCTCGTGGACGTCGTCCTCGAGTTCGACGCGCACGGCACCGCCGCCCGCGCCGTGGATCGCAGGTCGCACATGATCGGTGGCGAGATCGAGATGCTCGGGGACACCGGCCAGCGCGTCCGTCCAGTACGCGAGTTGACGGCCCGCGACCGACTCGGGATCGTCGTCGGTGCCGAGCACCTCCCGCTGCCACAGCGTGTAGTCGGCGTACTGCACCGGCAGCGGCGCCCAGTCGGGCGCGTGCCCGCCGATACGCGCGGTGTACGCGGTGACGAGGTCGCGCACGAGCGGCGCGAGCGAGGTGCCGTCGCCGGCGATGTGGTGCAGGACGAGGACGAGCACGTGCTCGTCGGGTGCGGTCGCGAACAGGTGCGCGCGGACCGGAATCTCGGCCGTGACGTCGAATCCGCGACCCGCGACGCGCGCGAGATGCTCCGGCAGTTCACCGGCGGGCACCTGCTCGACCGGAACGTCGACCGAGTGTGCTCCGGGTTCGAGAATGCGCTGCTCACCCACACCGTCGATCTCGGGGTAGACGGTCCGGAGGGTCTCGTGACGCTCGACGAGGTCCGTGAACGCCGCGCGCATCGCGTCGACGTCGAGGTCACCGGTGAGACGCACCGCGAGAGGGATGTTGTACAGGGCGGATTCGGGATCGAGGCGGTTGAGGAACCACATGCGCTGCTGTGCGTAGGACAGCGGCAGGTGTGCGGGTCGCGGGCCGGCGACGAGCGGTACCGCGCGGTCGGAGCCGGCCGCGTCGAGGTGCCGGGCGAGCGCTGCGACGGTCGGCTCGTCGAACAGGACGGCAGCACGGACGGTGACGCCGAGTCGCGCCCGGATGCGGCCGGCGACGGACGTCGCGAGGAGCGAGTTGCCGCCGAGATCGAAGAAGTCGTCGTCGAGTCCGACCCGGTCCACTCCGAGGACGTCGGCGAAGACGTCCGCGACGGCCTTCTCGGAAGCGGTGACGGGAGCACGGAATTCGGTGACGGTCGCTTCCACCTGGGGAAGTGCCGCGCGGTCGACCTTTCCCGCGGGGGTCAGCGGGATGCGGTCGAGGGGCACGACGGCGGCGGGGACCATGTACGTCGGGAGCATGCCGGCGACGTGTTCGACGAGGCTGCCCGGATCGAGCGGGCCGTCGGTGCCGTGCACGTAGGAGACGAGTTGTGTCTCCCCTGCAGGGGTCTCGCGTCCGACGGTGAGGGCGAAGTCGACCTCGGGGTGCGATGCGAGTGCGGCGTCGATCTCTCCCAGTTCGATGCGGAATCCGCGGACCTTGACCTGGAAGTCGTTACGGCCCACGTAGACGATGCCCGACGACGGCGTCTCGGGCCCGCGCACGACGTCACCGGTGCGGTACATCCGCGCACCTCCCGGTGCCGCGACGAACCTCGCTGCGGTCAGCCCGGGACGACCGAGATATCCACGGGCCACCGCCGGGCCCGCGATGTAGAGCTCGCCCGCGACGCCGACGGGGACGGGGTGGAGTCGCGAATCGAGCACGGCCTCCGTGGCATTGCCGATCGGTGGTCCGATCGTCACCCGGTCGCCGGGGGTGAGGGGTTCGGAGATGTTGGAGACGACGGTCGTCTCGGTGGGCCCGTACGCGTTGTGGAAGCGGCGGCCCGGTGCCCATCGCGTCACGAGTTCGGGCGGACACGCCTCGCCGCCCACCACCACGGTGCCCAGTGCGTCGAGACCGGCCGGGTCCACAGAGGCAAGTGCAGCGGGTGTGACGAATGCGTGTGTGACCGCGTGCTTCCGCACGAGATCCGCGAACTCCGCCCCGCCGAAGACGGACAACGGAGCGACGACCATCGTC
Source organism: Rhodococcus sp. PD04 (assembly GCF_035918275.1). NCBI lineage: Bacteria > Bacillati > Actinomycetota > Actinomycetes > Mycobacteriales > Nocardiaceae > Rhodococcus > Rhodococcus sp. PD04. The sequence goes on from NZ_CP142143.1 coordinate 3,753,868, forward strand.
GACGACGCACCCACCGCCAGCAGGAGTTCCAATACGGACGCGTCGAAACTCGGTGAGGCGAAATGCAATGTGCGCGACTGCGGCGAGAGCCCGTAGCGCTCCACCTGTTCGGCGCAGAAGCCGGCGAGACCCGAGTGCGTCACCACGACACCCTTGGGTCGACCGGTCGAGCCGGAGGTGTAGATGACGTACGCCGCGTTCTCCGCGCGGACGACACCGAGTCGCTCGTCGAAGAAGACGGGCTCCGGTGACATCCCGGCCGATTCGGCGCGCACCTCGGTCGAGTCGAGCACGAGCGCGGGTACCTCCCCGGGCAACGCGCCGGCGTGTTCCTCGGTGGTCAGGACGAGCCCGACACCCGAATCGTCCAGCATGTAGGCGATGCGATCGGCGGGATAGGTGGGGTCGACGGGCACGAACGCCGCACCGGTCTTCGCCACCGCCCACGTCGCGAGGACGGATTCGAGCGACCGCGTGAGGAACGGCGCGACGCGGTCCTCGGGACCGATTCCGCGCGAGATCAGAAGACGTGCAAGGCGTGACGATGCCGCATCGAGCTCACGGTATGTGAGAGTGCCGGTTTCGGAGACGACGGCGATGCCGTCCGGATTCCGTTCGACTGCAATGGCGAGCAGGTGGGGCAACGATGCGGTCGGTGCGCTGCGGCGCAATCTCCGAGGCCTGCCCGACGTGCGGATCCCTGGAACGGATCCCTCGTCCGAGTGGGCCGAGTCGAAGTCCATCGCATTCGTCGTCATACCACTCCCCGCTTCGCGCCGGGGGATGGTACGGCTGATGAACGCACGCCGAAACAGGCACGCGTTCCAGCGCATCGACGCGATCAGGCCCCCGACAGCCGAATCACGTTCGCCGAACTACACGAGTCTTGCACAGTAGTACAGACGCTGCCACTTCAATCGCCGACGCGGAGTGTCGAGTCGCGCTCGTAGGCTTCACAATTCGGACATACACGGCGGTTGCACCAGGCCGCGAGGAGTGGGCCGACGGTGCGGCACGCATGCTCTCCCGTCATCGCCCAATGGGACACGTCGATGTCGTGGCGGTGCACGCGTCCGGTGACGAACTCGGTCCAGTCCCTGCGGGAATCGTCTTCCGGCGACGACGAACTCCGCGACCCCACGAAGAGCAGGTCGCCGTCGAAGCGTTCCGGCAGGTGCCGTTCGAGGACGTCGAACGAGTGGCCGATACCGGCGAGCAACGACTCGACGGACGGGAACGCGTCCCCACCGCATTCGACACGCCCGAGAATCGATGTGATATCCCCTACATCCGCCATCGCGCGGTCGCCGTTGTCGAGGCCGTTCAGCGCCGCGAGTGCCACCGATTGCGGATCGACGGACTCCGGGAGCGGGGCCGGGACGTGCGCGTCGAGCAGGACGAGGGAGCCGACGGCGCTCCCACGTCGTTGCAGTTGCACGGCCATCTCGTGGGCGATCACCCCGCCCATCGACCACCCGACGAGGTGGTACGGACCGTCGGGATGTGCGCGCCGGATCTCGTCCACGTACAGGGCCGCCCATTCCCGGATCGATCCGGGAAGCTCCTCGGTGCCCGACAGTGCGGGCGATTGCAGTCCGTAGACCGGACGATCCGCGTCGACGAACTCCGCGAGTCGCGAGAATCCCCAGGCGAGGCCGACGACTGGGTGGACGAAGAAGACCGGCTCACCGGAGGTGGGCCCCGAGCGCAGGGGGAACACGACGTCGAACGCCGTGGATGCCGCATCCTCACCGTCACGCTCGCTGCGTTCGATCCGCTCTGCCAGCTCGGCGACGACAGGGTGGGCGAACAACCACTCGAGAGGCACGGGACGCTCCAGCGCCGCCGCGAGTTCTCCGACCGCCCGGACCGCGACCAACGAGGTACCGCCCGAGCGGAAGAAGTCGTCGTCGCGTCCGATCGACTCGATGCCGAGGACCTTTCCGAAGATCTCCGCGACGGCGGATTCGACGGCGGTGACGGGCGGGTGGTGCTCGCTCGGCGCGGACGGGACGAGCGGGAGGGCGTTCCGGTCGAGTTTGCCGGTGCTCCCCTTCGGCAGGCACTCGATCGCGCGGATGTCGGCCGGGACCATGTAGTTCGGCAGGCGCCGGCCGAGCGAGGTCCGCAGGGCGGCAGTGTCCGGCGCGGTGCCGTCCGCGGTGACCACGAAGGCCACCACGCGGTCGCCACGGTGTGCGTCCTGCTGCACCGTTGCCGCAGCGGCGACGACGCCGGGGCATGCCCGGAGTGCGTCCTCGATCTCACCGAGCTCGATCCGGAATCCTCGGATCTTCACCTGGAGATCCCGGCGACCGAGATAGTCGAGTTCGGGTCCGCGTGCGGTCGTGACCCAGCGCACCAGGTCCCCGGTTCGGTAGAGACGTCCTCCTCCACCGAAGGGGTCGGCGACGAACCTGCCGGCGGTCTCACCCGCCCGCGCGACGTAACCGCGCGCGAGCTGCTCGCCGGCCAGGTACAACTCCCCGACCGCACCGTGCGGAACCACGCCGAGGCGATCGTCGAGCACGTGGACTCCCGTGTTCCACACCGGCCTTCCGATCGGCACGCCGTGGACGTCGGCGTCGGTCACCGGGTGATCGGTCACCGAGACGGCCGCTTCCGTCGGACCGTAGAGATTCACGAGTTCGGCGTCGCTGCGGGCGGCGAACTCTCGCGCGGTCGCGACGGGCAGGGACTCGCCGATGGACAGCACTCGTATCAGCGTCGACGGAAGTCGCTCCTCGACCCCCGCCAGGAGCATGCCGAGCATCGTCGGAACTCCGTGGAAGGTGGTGACCCGCTCACGCTCGAGCAGGGCGATCATGGTGCGGGGGTCGGGGTGATGTCGCCGGTCGGCGATCACCAGCCTGCCACCGCAGGTCGACCAACCCCAGAACTCCCAGACCGACAGGTCGAACGCCGCCGGGGTGTGCAGGACCGACACGTCGTCCGGACCGAGGTCGAATCGCTCTCGCAACCACCGCATCTGGTTGGTGACCGCGCGGTGGGTGACCGCGACTCCCTTGGGAACTCCCGTCGAACCGGAGGTGAACAGGACGTAGGCGAGGTTTTCCGGTCGCAACGGGGCGAGCCGTTCGGAATCGGCCACCGGCGCTGCGGACAGACCCGCGTGGGCGGGGTCGTCGACGTCGATCACCGCGGCCCCGCCGAGATCGACGTCCACGGACGTCCCACCCGCACGTACGACGACGGCCGGTTCGGCGGCCGCGACGATCTGTGCGACACGTCCCGGCGGGAGGGAGGGGTCGAGCGGAACATAGGCCCCACCGGCGACGGACACCGCGTACATCGCGACGACCAGCTCGGCGGAATGTTCGATCATGAGGCCGACCCGGGCCTCGGGGCCGACGCCGGCTGCGATGAGCGCACGCGCACACCGGTTCACGCGCTCGTCGAACTCTCTGTAGGACATCGATCTTCCCTCGTGGACGAGGGCGATCGCATCGGGGCGGCGATCGGCGTGCGCCCGGAACGGATCGGGAAGGACGGATGCGTCCGGCCGGCGACGCTCTCCTCTGCCGATATCGAGCAGCCGGGTCCGCTCGTGCTCGCCGATCATGTCGGCGTCGCCGACGGGACGTGACGGGGACGCCACGAGTGCGGCGAGCACCCGCGTGAACATGGACGAGAACGAGCGCGCGGTCTCCTCGTCGAACAGGTCGGCCGCGTACGTGAGCCGACCCGCCAGCCCGCCGCACCGTCCGTCGTGATCGACACGTTCGCCGACGAGCAGATGCAGGTCGAACTGCGAGATGCGGGTGTCGGGGACCAGACTCTCGACGGACAGACCGGGAAGATCGAGCCGGGACGGTGCAAGGTTCTGGAACGACAGACCCACCTGGAAGAGCGGGTGCCGGGCCAAGGAGCGGGCCGGATCGAGCGCTTCGACGAGCCGCTCGAACGGCAGGTCGGCGTGGTCGAAGGCCTCCAGCACCGTCGCGCGACTGCGGTCGAGGAGTTCGTCGAACGATTCGGCGGGATCCACGACGGTCCGGAAGACGAGGGTGTTGACGAACATGCCGATGAGGTCGTCGAGCAGTGGATCGGTGCGCCCGGCGACGGGGGTGCCGATCGCGATGTCGCGCGTCGCCGACAGTCGGGCGAGCATCACCGCGAAGGCGGCCTGGGCGACCATGAACGGGGTCGCACCGTGGCGCGCGGCGAGTTCTCGCAACTGCTCGTGGACGAGGGCGTCGACCTCGACATCGACACTGCCCCCGCGGTGCGACTGCACCGTCGGCCGGGGGTGGTCGGTGGGCAGGTCGAGCTGGTCGGGCAACCCGTCGAGAGCGCGCCGCCAGTAGTCGAGTTGTCGCGCGGCGACCGATTCCGGATCGGACGCATCACCGAGCGCATCCCGTTGCCAGAGTGTGTAATCCGCGTACTGGACGGCCAGCGGTGGCAGGTCCGGCGCGGTTCCGGTCGCGTGGGCGACGTAGAACGCGGCGAGGTCACGGGTCAGCGGCGCGAGCGACGCTCCGTCGGCGGCGATGTGATGGACGACCACGACGAGCACGTGTTCCGTTGCATCGCTACTGTTTTCGTTACCGATCCTGCAACGCAGCAGTCGGGCGAGGACGGGAACCTCACGGGTGACGTCGAACCGGGTCGAGAGGACGGCGTCGACCTCGGAGCGCAGGGTGTCGGGATCGGCCTCGACCGGGAGGAGGTCCGGCAGGAACGCCTCGACCGGAAGGACTTCCTGCACCGGGACACCGTCGATCTCGGGATAGACGGTGCGGAGTGTTTCGTGCCGGGCGACGAGATCGCGGACCGCCGCCTGCATCGCCGCGGCGTCGAGATCTCCGGTCAGCCGGACGACGATCGGAATATTGTATGCCGCAGACGAATCGAATCGTCCGAGGAACCACATGCGTTGCTGCGCCAACGACAACGGCACCCGATCCGGACGCCGCCGCGCCACCAACCGCGCCGCCCCCGCACCGGCACCGGCCGCATCGATATCGACACGAGCCGCCAACTCCTGCACCGACGACGCCTCGAACACCACCGGCACCGCCACCCGATACCCCAACCGCGCCGACAACCGCGCCACCAACCGCGTCGCCGCCAACGAATTACCACCCAGATCGACGAACGAATCATCCAACCCGACCCGCTCGACCCCCAGAACCTGCGCAACCTCCTCGGCCACGGCCACCTCGACCGCCGACCGCGGCGCCCGATACTCGGCCACCTCGAACACCGGCGCCGGCAACGCCGCCCGATCCACCTTCCCCACCGGCGTGAGCGGCACCTCGTCGAGCACCGTCACCGACGACGGCACCATATAACCCGGCAACACCTCCCCCACCGACGCCCGCACCTGCGCCGGATCGAGCACCGCCCCCGCCTCGGGCACCACATACGACACCAACGCCGACTCCCCCGACGCCAACGCCGCCCCCACCGTCACCGCGAACCCGACCCCCGGCACCGACGACAACACCGCATCGATCTCCCCCAACTCGATCCGGAACCCCCGGATCTTGACCTGGAAATCACTGCGCCCCACATACTCGAACACCCCATCGCCACCCCGACGCACCAGATCCCCCGTCCGGTACATCCGACCACCCGGCGTGAACGGATCGGCCACGAACCGCGCCGCAGTCAACCCGAACCGACCGTGATACCCCCGCGCCACCTGCGCCCCGGCCACATACAACTCACCGACCACACCCTCGGGCACCGGACGCAGACGCTCATCGAGCACGAACGCCCCCACCCCCGCAATCGCCGACCCGATCACCACCGGCGCATCGGGCACCAACTCCCCCGACGTCGCCAGAATCGTCGTCTCCGTCGGACCATAGGCATTGAAGAAGCGGCGACCACCTACCGCCCACCGCCGCACCAGATCCGGCGCAAGCGACTCGCCCCCCGCTATCACCACGCGCACCGAATCCATACCGGCCGGATCCATCGTCCCCAACGCACCCGGCGTCATCAACACGTGCGACACCGACTGCGCCACGATCAGATCCGCCAACTCCGGTCCACCGCCGACCCCCGCCGGCGCCACCACCACCGTCGCGCCCGCCGAAAACGCCGCACCCAATTCGAGCAGAGAGATATCGAAACTCGGCGAACCGACATGCAACATCCGAGACGACGACTCCACCGCGAACTGCTCACGCGCGGAAGAAATCACGCCGCCAACCCCCGAGTGCGGCACCACCACGCCCTTCGGCCGGCCTGTCGAACCCGACGTGAAAATCATCCACGCCGCATCCGACACCTCGAGCGACCGCACCCGATCCGCATACGACACCGGCCGCGACGACAATCCCTCCACCTGCGCAACGATCGACTCCTCGTCGACAGCCACCACCGGCACCGACCCCGCCGCTGCTGCCACCGTCGGCACCGACGACCCCAGCGACAAGCACATCACCGCACCGGAATCGGCCACCATGAACTGCACCCGCTCGGCCGGATAACCCGGATCCACCGGCACGAAAGTCGCCCCCGACTTCGCCACCGCCCACAACACCACCACCGACATCAGGGAGCGCGGCAGCACGACCACCACCGCGTCGCCCGGTCCGACACCCCGGCCGATCAACCATCGTGCCCACCGCGACGACACCGCATCGAGCTCCCGATACGACAACGATCCCTCGGTCGCGACGACCGCCACCGAATCACCGGCCGACTCCACCGCCGACACCAACAACTGCGGCAACAACACACCACGACGACCACGGGTCGAACGCGGAGCACGAGGGCGAGCACGGTCCTGGCTCCGTGTCCTCATGCGGTGGGTTCCCCCATCCGTGTGCGCGTCCCCGAGCGTGCTCGGCCCCCGACAAGACCTCTGTGCAACACGGAACAGCTCTCCTTCCGGCCGTGGACGCCCCGAACGAACTCGGCCGGTAAGTAAAGTTACCTTTCCGCAATCATTCCTGCATGATCCAGGGGGAACGCAGGTCGGAGAGTTTGCCGGCGAGTCCGGCGGACGGCTCCGCGCCGTCGTGCGCAGGCCCGTCCGTGACGACGACCGCCACGAGGTCCTCGGTGTCGGGCAGAGCGGCGAGATGCTCGACGGAGACGAAGCCGTGGGTCACCCACTCCTCGTCGACGAGGATGCCCGGATCCTGGTCGGGACCGGCGGGAACGACGACGGCGCCGGTGATCGCCGCAGCCAGGACGGCGAAGACCGTCCACTCGTCGAGCCGGGAACCGGCGAGAAGGACCCGCGACTCGTAGGTCAGATCGAGGTCCTTCCGGCCGCGTCGTAGCGCCGCGACCACCGCACCGTGGGTGAGATCGAGTTCACTCGTCCGGACGGCCGTGTCGTCGGGGCCGAGGACGCCGGAACGATCGGTGTACGCGATCGACCGGGCCGGCTGCTCCGCGACGAGGGCGAGTGTCTCCGGATCGTCGACGAACGTCCCTGCGACCGAGGACGACAGATCGCCGCTGCGTCCGAGCGTGGTCAGTACGTGGTCGGCGGTGACCGCGGGGTCGACCGTGACGGCGGCTCCCGTCTTGACGACGGCCCACACCGCGACGACCAGTTCGGGACCGACCGGAAGGTCGACGGCGACGGTGCGACCCGGACCTGCTCCGCGGGAAATGAGGTAACGGGCCCACTGCGACGACCGGCGCTCGACGTCGACGAAGCCGAGCTCGGTGTCGCCCACCACCACGGCCGGCGCCTCAGGATCGGATTCGACCGCGATCTGCAGCTCCTGGACGACGGTCCGATCGACCGTCTCGAGAGCGGTTTCCCGCACCGGAGCGGCGAGCGGTGTGGTTGCCGCCTCGCGCTCGGTCTCGGTACGGATCTCGATGTCGCCGACCACCGATGCGGGATCGGCGGCAACGGCGTCGAGGACCGTCACGAAGCGCTGCGCGAGTGCCTGCGCCGTCGTCTCGTCGAAGAGGTCGGCGGCGTAGGTGAGCGCGATCCGCATGCCGTCGGCGGTGGCGATCGGTTCCACGGTCACCTGCAGGTCGAACTTCGCGGCGAGCACCCCCGAATCGAGTGCTTCCACCGTGAGCTCGGGCAGCTCGAGCCGGGCGGGTTCGAGGTTCTGGAACGAGAGCATCGTCTGGAAGACGGGGTGGCGTGCCGGGGACCGGTTGGCGACGACCTCGTCGACGATGCGCTCGAACGGGATGTCGGCGTGCGCGAACGCTTCGAGATCGGCGGTGCGTGCCTGTCCGAGGATGTCGGCGAAATGCGCGCCCGGATCGACGTCCGTGCGCAGCGCGAGCGTGTTCACGAACATGCCGACGATGTCGTCGAGCACCCGCGAGCCGCGTCCCGCGACGGCGGTTCCCACGACGACGTCCCGAGAACCGCTCATCCGCGCGAGCAGCACGGCGAGCGCGGCGTGGACGACCATGAACAACGACGCGCGGTTCTCGGTCGCGAGTGCCTCGAGCCGCTGCCGGGTCGACGCATCGACCTCGGTGAAGACCGTGGCCCCGCGCAGGCTCGGTACCGCGGGGCGCGGCCGGTCCGTGGGCAGGTCGAGCAGGTCCGGTACCCCGGCGAGCTGCTGCTTCCAGTAGGCGAGCTGCCTGCCCGCCGGCGAATCGGGGTTCTCGGCGTCGCCGAAGGTCTCCTGCTGCCACGCCGCGAAATCCGCGTACTGCACCTCGAGCGGCGGCCGGTCGGGTCGCGAACCGGACAACCGGGCGACGTAGGCCTCCATGAGGTCGCGGGCCAACGGCACGAGCGAGGCGCCGTCGGCCGAGATGTGGTGCACCACGAGCGCGAGGACATGATCGTCGGAGACGACCGAACCGGCACTGCCGCCGGCGGAGATCGAGACGAGGCGACCGCGTACGGGCGGCTCGGAGGACACGTCGAATCCCTGCGAGGCGACCTCGACCACGGCCTCGAAGGCCTCCTGCTCGGAGGCCACCCGGACCGCCTCGAGCGGCGGCATCGCCTCCGCATCCAGGATCTTCTGGAACGGGCCCTGCTCGTCCTGCGTGTAGACGGTGCGCAGCGTCTCGTGCCGCTCGACGACGTCGCGTACCGCCGCGGTCAGCGCATCGATGTCGAGCGCGCCCCGCAGCCGGATGGCGAGCGGGATGTTGTAGGTCGCGGAGCCCGGGTCGAGCTGGTTGAGCACCCACATGCGCTGCTGCGCGAGCGAGAGGGGGATGCGATCGGGGCGCGGTCGTGCGACGAGCTCCGGCACGGTCCGATCGGACCCGTCGGCATCGACGCGCGCTGCCAGACCCGCCACGGTGGGATCCTCGAACAGCTCCCGGATGGCCAGGCTCGCTCCGGTCGCCTCGTTGATGCGGGCGACGACCCGCGTCGCGACGAGGGAGTTGCCGCCGAGGTCGAAGAACGAGTCGTCGGCACCGACGCGTTCGATGCCCAGTACCTCGGCCCAGACCCGCGCGACGATCCGCTCGGATTCGGTGGCCGGTTCGCGGAAACGATCGGCATCGATGTCGATGCGGGGTACGGGGAGGGCGCGCCGGTCGAGCTTGCCGTTCACCGTGAGCGGGAGTTCGTCGAGCACGGTCACGACATCGGGGACCATGTATCCCGTGAGGAACTCGGACGCGTGCGCGCGCACCGCGGCCGCGTCGACGGTCTCACCGGTGCGGGCGACGACGTAGCCGACGAGGCGTTCGCCGAGTCCGTCGTCCCGGACCATCGCGACGGCCTGTGCGACACCCGGGGCCTGCAACAGTTGCGACTCGATCTCGCCCAGTTCGATACGGAAGCCGCGGAGCTGGACCTGCGAGTCGCTGCGACCCGCGTATTCGAAGATGCCCTCGCTGTTCCACCGCGCGATGTCGCCGGTGCGATAGAGCCGGCCGCGACCGAAGGGGTTGGCGACGAAGCGCGCGACCGTCAGGTCGGGGCGTCCGAGATATCCGCGGGAGAGCTGGTCGCCGGAGATGTACAGCTCGCCCGGCACGCCGGCGGGCACGGGATGCAGGCGCCGGTCGAGGACGTAGGCGTCCAGCCCGGGAAGCGACCGCCCGATCGCGCTGGCGGCACCGGCCTTCGCGAGAGCGCGGTCGACGGGCTGGTACGACACGTGCACCGTGGTCTCGGTGATGCCGTACATGTTCACCAGCTGCGGGCCGGCGGGGTGACGATCGAACCAGCCCGCGAGCCGGGCCGGATCGAGCGCCTCGCCACCGAATACGACGTAGCGCAGCGCGAGCGGTGCCGTGTCGGCCGCGAGAGTGCGATCGGCCTCGTCGAACTGGTAGAACGCCGACGGCGTCTGGTTGAGCACCGTGACGCCCTCGCGGCGCACGAGCTGCGCGAACAGCTCGGGTGACCGAGAGGTGAGGTAGTCGACGACGACGAGCCGGCCCCCGTACAGCAGCGGTCCCCACAGTTCCCACACCGAGAAGTCGAAGGCGTAGGAGTGGAACAACGTCCACACGTCGTCCGGGCCGAAGCCGAAGCGGGGCTCGGCGTTGGCGAAGAGGGTCAGCACGTTCCGGTGCGTGACGGCGACACCCTTGGGGCGGCCGGTCGAACCGGAAGTGAAGATGACGTACGCGAGATCGTCCGGTTGCGGCGATGCGATCCGGTCGGTATCGGTGAGCGGATCGGTGGAGACCGAGTCGTCGTTCTGTGCGTCGGCGACGTCGAGCATCTCGATTCCGCTGCCGCGCAATGCGTCCGCTCCGGGCTCGTCGCCGAGTGCATCGGAGGTGAGGATCACGCGGGGCCGCGCCTGGTCGAGGATGTACCGCACGCGATCCTGCGGATGCGCGGTGTCGATCGGCAGGTAGGCGCCGCCGGAGAGTACGACCGCGGTGAGGGCGACCACGAGGTCCTCGGTCCTCGGCAAGGCCACCGCCACGAGCGTGCCCGGTCGGACGCCTGCGGCGACGAGTCGGCGTGCGATCCGGTTCGCGCGGGCACCGAGTTCGGCGTACGTGAGGGTCGTCTCGCCGTGGGTCACCGCGGCATTCGCGGCGTGGGCGCGCACGGCTGCGTCGAAACGTGCAGCCAACGTGGCCGGTTCGACGACCGGGACGGACTCACCGAGCGTGTTCCATTCGGTGAGGATACGGTCGAGCTCACCGTCGGTGACGAGCGGCACGTCGCCGACCGCGACGCGCGGATCGGTGGTGACCGCCTCGAGGATCCGCGAGAACCGTTCTGCGACACCGACGACGGTCTGCGGGTCGAACAGTTCGGTGGCGTAGTTGAACTCCACCACGAGACCGGCGGGATCGCCGGCGGCGTCGACGACATCCGCGACGGTCACCTGGAGGTCGAACTTGGCGACCTGCGCGTCGAAGTCGATACCGGAGACGGTGAGCTCGGGCAGTTCCAGCTGCGAGACCGGCATGTTCTGGAAGGTGAGCATGACCTGGAAGAGCGGATGACGTGCCTGCGAACGAGGCGGATCGAGCACCTCGACGAGCCGCTCGAACGGCACGTCGGCGTGCGTGAACGCCTCGAGGTCGGCCGTGCGCACCGTGTCGAGGAAGTCGCCGAAGGACGCCCCGGGCTCGACTGGTGTACGCAGCACCAGGGTGTTGACGAACATGCCCACCAGGTCGTCGAGCGCGGCATCGCCGCGGCCGGCGACGGGGGTGCCGATCGTGATGTCGTCGTTGCCGCCGAGCCGCGCCAGAAGTACGGCGAGCGCGGCGTGGACGACCATGAATTCCGTTGCGCCGCTACGGCGGGCGAGGTCGGCGATCGCTGCGCGGACGCGCTCGTCGAGGGTGAGCCGGTGTGAGGCACCCCGATAGCTCGCGACGGCCGGCCGGGGACGATCGGACGGCAGCGTCGACTCTTCCGGCAGATCCGCGAGGGTCCGCTTCCAGAAATCGGTCTCCCGCGCCATGAGCGACTCGGGGTCGGACTCGTCGCCGAGGACCTCGCGCTGCCAGAGCGTGTAGTCCGCGTACTGCACCTCGAGCGGGACCCATCCGGGTTCTCCGCCCGCGACACGTGCGGCATAGGCCGTCACCACGTCGCGGGTCAGCGGTCCCATCGAGTAGCCGTCGGCGGAGATGTGGTGCACCACGACGACGAGCACGTGCTCGTCCGGGGCCACCGAGAACAGGCGCACCCTGATCGGAACCTGCTGCGTCACATCGAAACCGGTGGTGACCGCTTCGGCGACCCGGGCCGCGACCTCGTCGGCACCGACGGTCTCGGGGCGGACCTCGACGACCGCGTCCGAGGCGGGCAGCACCTGCTGGTAGCCGACACCGTCGATCTCGGGGTAGACCGTGCGGAGCGATTCGTGGCGTTCCACCACGTCGGAGACCGCCGCCTGCAGCGCGTCGATGTCCAGTCGTCCCGAAAGGCGAATGGCCACAGGGATGTTGTTCACGGCGGAGTGCGGTTCGAGCCGGTTGAGGAACCACATGCGTTGCTGCGCCAACGACAACGGCACCCGATCCGGACGCCGCCGCGCCACCAACCGCGCCGCCCCCGCACCGGCACCGGCACCGGCCGCATCGATATCGACACGAGCCGCCAACTCCTGCACCGACGACGCCTCGAACACCACCGGCACCGCCACCCGATACCCCAACCGCGCCGACAACCGCGCCACCAACCGCGTCGCCGCCAACGAATTACCACCCAGATCGACGAACGAATCATCCAACCCGACCCGCTCGACCCCCAGAACCTGCGCAACCTCCTCGGCCACGGCCACCTCGACCGCCGACCGCGGCGCCCGATACTCGGCCACCTCGAACACCGGCGCCGGCAACGCCGCCCGATCCACCTTCCCCACCGGCGTGAGCGGCACCTCGTCGAGCACCGTCACCGACGACGGCACCATATAACCCGGCAACACCTCCCCCACCGACGCCCGCACCTGCGCCGGATCGAGCACCGCCCCCGCCTCGGGCACCACATACGACACCAACGCCGACTCCCCCGACGCCAACGCCGCCCCCACCGTCACCGCGAACCCGACCCCCGGCACCGACGACAACACCGCATCGATCTCCCCCAACTCGATCCGGAACCCCCGGATCTTGACCTGGAAATCACTGCGCCCCACATACTCGAACACCCCATCGCCGCCCCGACGCACCAGATCCCCCGTCCGGTACATCCGACCACCCGGCGTGAACGGATCGGCCACGAACCGCGCCGCAGTCAACCCGAACCGACCGTGATACCCCCGCGCCACCTGCGCCCCGGCCACATACAACTCACCGACCACACCCTCGGGCACCGGACGCAACCGCTCATCGAGCACGAACGCCCCCACCCCCGCAATCGCCGACCCGATCACCACCGGCGCATCGGGCACCAACTCCCCCGACGTCGCCAGAATCGTCGTCTCCGTCGGACCATAAGCATTGAAGAACCGCCGCCGACCCGGCACCGACCACCGCCGCACCAGATCCGGGGTGAACGACTCACCGGCCACCACCACCACACGCAGATCGTCCAACCCGGCAGGATCCATCGACCCCAACGCACCCGGCGTCATGAACACATGCGACACCGACTGCGACGCAATCACATCCGCCAGATCCGGACCACCACCGACCCCCGCCGGCGCCACCACCACCGTCGCCCCCACCGAGAACCCCACCCCCAATTCGAGCAACGACACATCGAAACTCGGCGAACACACATGCAACACCCGCGACGAGCCATCGACCCCGAAATGCTCACGCTCGGCCGCAATCACCCCACCGACACCGGCATGCGAGACCACCACACCCTTCGGCCGCCCTGTCGACCCCGAGGTATAGATCATCCACGCCGCATCCCCCGGCTCGAGCGACCGCACCCGATCCGCATACGACACCGGCCGCGACGACAATCCCTCCACCTGCGCAACGATCGACTCCTCGTCGACAGCCACCACCGGCACCGACCCCGCCGCCTCGGCCACCACCTGCGCCACCGATGACACCGTCAGCGCCAACACCGCACCGGAATCGGCCACCATGAACTGCACCCGCTCGGCCGGATAACCCGGATCCACCGGCACGAAAGTCGCCCCCGACTTCGCCACCGCCCACAACACCATCACCGACTCGAGCGATCGCGGCACCGCTACCACCACCGCGTCGCCCGGTCCGACACCCCGGCCGATCAACCACCGCGCCCACCGCGACGACACCGCATCGAGCTCCCGATACGACAACGACCGAGAACCCTCCACCACCGCCACCGCATCACCGGCCGACTCCACCGCCGACACCAACAGCTGCGGCAACAAGACACCACGACGACCACGCGCGCGCTCGCCGCGGGCCGGGCGCGCAGCGCGCTCGGGGCGGGCACCACGTTCGGGGCGGGGCGTGCGTTCGGGCCTGGGTGCACGCTCGGGACGGGACGCGCGCTCGGGACGCGGTGCACGTTCGGGACGCGGTGCCCGGCTGCGGGCACCGTCGGCCTGCGTCTCGCGGGGCTGCGTCTCCGACGGGAAATCGGACGAAGAGGATGCGTTCACCGGAGAGGCCCCGTTCGAGCTGCCGTCGTGTCGTGAACGCATGAAAAAGCCCATACCCTTCGCTTTCGATCCCAATGGTCGCGTCTGCGAACCGAGCAAGCATAGTCACCCGCCGGATACGGGCGAACTTACTCGGCAGTAACCCCATGGGGTTCATCTCTCCGACCACTCCCGACGTTACCGGCGCACCCCGCCTGCACTCATCCGCCGAGGTGGCGGGGCCGCCGAAGCGACCCCACCACGTCGTCAGTCCAGGTCGGAGAGCCGGTACAGGCGGTGTGCCGCGCCCCACTCCTCGAGCAACCCGTCGGGTGCGTCGTCCACCACGACGACGACCGCGAGGTCCTCGAGCGAACCGGGTTCGAGCGTGCTCAGCGACGCCTCGGGCAGGTGCACGTGGGTGACCCACTCGTTGTAGAGCACGCTGTCCAGTGCCGTACCCGACGACGCGCCCTCGGGCACGACCACGACGACGGCACCGGTCGCCGAGACGACCAGCGGTTCGAGCGCCACCGCCTCGATGTCGACGCCGCCCACCGCGAGGCTGCGCGACTCGTAGGTCAGCTCGTACCGATCCCGCAGCGTCCCGATCCGCTCGACCAGCTCGGCGTTCGTGAACGTCCGCGACGACAGCACGAGCGCCGGGTCCGCCGAGCCGACCGGACGCAACCGGTCGGCATAGGTCACCGGATCCGCCGGCTGGGCCGCCAGCTCGTCCCGCACACCGGGTTCGTCGACGACCAGCCAGCCGTCCGCACCGTTCATGGCGGTACCGGCGACCGTCAGTCCCAGACCGGCTCCGGCGGGCAGCTGCCCGTCGGCGCGGGTGGGATCGACCGGCGCGATCGCGGCACCGGTCTTGGCCACCGCCCACTGGGCGACCACGGACTCCACCGAGCGCGGGATCGCGATCGCGACCACGTCTCCGGTGCCGAGTCCCCGGCCGATGAGCAGCCGGGCCAGGCGGGAGGACCGTGCGTCGAGTTCCCGGTAGGCGATCTCCGTTCCCTCACCTCCGACCTCCGGATCGGCGGGGAGCGAGAGCGCCGGCGCCGCCGGGTCCTCCTCGACCACCTCGGCGAAGACGGTGGCCAGCGTCCGCGCGCCGGTGTCCACCGCCGCGGTGGACGGTCCGGACTCGGCGACGATGCGGGCGAGTTCCTCCGCGTCGACGAGGTCGATGTCGCCGACCGCAGACTCCGGATCGGTGGCGAACGCGTCGAGCACGCGCACCAGCCGCTCCGAGATGTTCCTGATCTCCGGCTCGGTGAAGAACCGCTCCAGGTACTTGAAGGTCAGGTCGATCCGAGTGTCGGCAACCGTCATGAGGGTGATCGGGTAGTGCGTGGCGTCCTTCACCCCGACCCCGGTGATCGTCATACCGTCGATCGACCCCGCCGCGTCGGACAGCGCCTCGCGGTCGATCGGGTACGACTCGAACACCAGCAACGAGTCGAAGCCGATCGGGCTCCCGACCCGCTGCTCGATCTCGGACAGCCCGACGTAGTGGTGGTCGAGCAGACCCGCCTGTTCGGACTGCAGACGCTGCAGCAAGCGCGCCACCGACTCGTGCGGATCGACCCGCACGCGCACCGGCAGGGTGTTGATGAACAGGCCGACCATCGACTCGACGCCGGGCAGGTCGGCGGGGCGGCCCGAGACCGTGGCGCCGAACACGATGTCCGGGTTGCCGGTGATGCGGCCGAGCAGCACACCCCAGGCGGCCTGCACGAGCGTGTTCACCGTGACACCGAGCTCGGTGGCCAGCGCGGTCAGCCGGGCGGTGTGATCGGTGTCGACCAGGACGGAGACCTTCGAGATGGCCTCGTTGTCGGGGTCGCGCTGGACCGGTGCGATCACCGTCGGCTCGGAGAGCCCCTGGAGGGTCTGCGCCCACGCGTCGAGCGAGGCGGCGTGATCCTGCTCGGCGAGCCATGCGAGGAAGTTCCGGTAGGAACGCACGCGCGGCAGCACCGTGCGGTCTCCGCGCAGCACGTACAGGGCCATGAGGTCCTGCATGAGCAGTGGCATCGACCAGCCGTCGAGGAGGATGTGGTGGCTCGTCACCGCCAGGTGGTAGCGATCCGCCCCGGACCGCACGAGGAGGAACCGCATGAGCGGCGCCGTCTCCATGTCGAAACGCCTGGCCTGCTCGTCGGCCAGCACCTCCGCGAGCCCCGCCTCTCGGGCGTCGTCCGCACGATCGGTGAGATCGACCGTCCGCCACGGAAGTTCGACCTCGTCGAGTACGAGTTGGAGCGACTGCCCCTCGTCGTCGGTGACGAACGCCGTGCGGAGGTTCGGGTACCGGTCGAGCAGTGCCTGTCCCGCGTCCCGCAGGCGGTCGGGATCCACCGCACCCTCGAGGTCGAGGACCGCCTGCATCGTGTAGACGTCGACGTGGTCATCGATCGTCATCGATGCGTGGAAGAGCAGACCGGTCTGCAGCGGCGACAGCGGCCACACGTCCGCCAGCGACGGGTAGCGCTGCTCCCACGTCTCGATCTCCTTCTGGTCGATGTCGACCAGCGGCAGATCGGACGGGGTCAGGCCACCTGCGGCCGGCGAGGCGGCGTGCCGCGCGAGGGCGCTCAACGCCTCGAGCCAGTGCTGCGCGAGTTCGTCGACGTCGTCGCGGTCGAGCAGACCCGCCGGGAACGCGATGTTCGCGCCGAGTTGCGGGCCGTCCGCACCGTCGGAAACGACGGCGTTGATGTCCACGCTCGCATTGGCCGGCATGTCGGCGTCCTGGGTCACGTCGAGCTTGCCCAGCGCGTCGGTGGGCGCCCAGCCGATCTCGGCGAGCCCCTCCGGCACGTCCGCCGAGGACACCCGGCCGAGGTAGTTGAAGCTGACCTGCGGCGAGCGGTGGATCTCGGCAAGGCGCGCCGACGATTCCGGATCGAGGTAGCGCAGCAGACCGAAGCCCATGCCCTTGTCCGGGATCCCGAGCAGCTGCTCCTTGACGGCCTTGACCGCCGAACCCATCGCGGTCCCACCGGCGAAGGCGTCGTCGACGTCCACTCCGGCGAGGTCGACCCGCACCGGGTAGGCGCTGGTGAACCAGCCGACCGTCCGGGACAGGTCGGCGCCCGGCACCACTGCCTCCTCACGACCGTGACCCTCGAACTTCACGAGGGCGGACGAGGACTCGACGCCACGGTCGCGGCGCCAGCGCACCATCGCCAGTCCGAGCGCGGCCACCAGACCGTCGGCGACACCGCCTCGGAACAGGGACGGCACCGACGTCAGCAACGCATCGGTGTCGGCTGCCGGGACGGAGATCTCGAGTCGCTGCACCGTCGCCATGGTGTCGACGGCGGGATCGAACGGGCGGGCACCCAGGTCCGGGTCCGGTCCCTCGAGGATCCGTTCCCACAGCGGCAGTTCGCTCCGCCGCGACGGAGCCGCCTCGACGAGGCCGTGGGCCCAGCGACGCAGCGACGTCCCGACCGCCTCGAGCTGCGGTTCCTGACCGGAGACGATCTGTCCCCAGGCCAGACCGAGGTCCGGCAGCAGGATGCGCCACGACACGCCGTCCACCACGAGGTGGTGGGCGACGACCGTGAGGATGCCCGGGCGCGTGTCGCCGAAATCGAACCACAGAAAGCGGATCACGGAACCGCTCGACGGATCGAGACGGCCGAGGGCCGCATCGATCTCCCGGTTGGCGATCTCCGTCAGCCCGGCGTCGTCGACGTCCGGGGACAGTTCGACACGGTCGAGGATCGCGCCGGGTTCGACCGTGCCGGCCGCGCGCACCCGCAGGACGTGCGTGCCGTCGGCACCCCGTTCGAGGATCGAGCGCAGCGCGTCGTGGTGGTCGATCACCGCACCGATGGTGCGGGTCAACACGTCCCGGTCGATGCCCTGCGGCAGTGTGACGGACACGAGCTGCGAGAACCGGTCGAAGCCGCCGGGCCAGCCGAGCACGTCGCGCATGATCGGGGTGAGGGGCACCTCGCCGACACCGCCGCCGGGCAGCTCGGCCAGGCGGATGGGGCCGGAACTCTCCGCCCGCGTGGCGACCTCGGCGAGGCCCGCCACCGACCGACGCTCGAAGACGTCGCGCGGAGTGAACACCACACCACGCGCCTTCGCCCGCGACACCAACTGGATCGACACGATGCTGTCGCCACCGAGCGCGAAGAACGACTCGTCGACACTCACCTTGTCCAGATGCAGGACCTCCGCGAAGACCTCCGCGATGATCTGCTCGATCTCGCTCTCCGCAGCGCGGTACTCGCGCTCCTCGATCACCGGCTCCGGCAGAGCATCACGGTCGAGCTTGCCCACCGGGGTCAGCGGCACCTCGTCGAGCACCACGATCGCCGACGGCACCATGTGCGGCGGCAACGACCGCGCCACGAACTCCGTCAGCTCCGCGGTGTCGACCGTGCGGCCGCGGACGGGCAGCACGTACGACACCAGCACGGTGGCGCCCGAGCCGGTCGTGCGACCCAGGGTCGCCGCGAAGTCCACCGTCTCGTGCTCGGTCAGCGCCGCGTCGATCTCGCCGAGTTCGATGCGGAAACCGCGCACCTTGACCTGGAAATCGCTGCGGCCGACGAACTCGAGTTCGACGGGGCCACCGTCGATCGAGCGCCAGCGCACCACGTCGCCGGTGCGGTACATGCGGGAGCCGTCGGCGCTGTACGGGTTGGCGACGAAGCGCTCCGAGGTCAGGCCGCTGCGACCGTGGTAGCCGCGTGCGAGCGCACCACCGGCCATGTACAGCTCACCGGCGACACCCTCGGGCACCGGCTGGAGCCGGGCGTCGAGGACGAGCGCGGAGACGCCGTGCGTGGGATTGCCGATGGTGACCGGCCGGCCCGGCTGCAGCTTGCCGAAGGACGAGATGATCGTCGTCTCGGTCGGGCCGTAGCCGTTGAAGTACTTCCGTCCCGGCGCCCACCGCGCGAGCAGTTCGGGCGTGGTGACGTCGCCGCCGACGGAGACCACCTCGAGGCTGTCGATGCCGGTCGGATCCATCGTGCCCAGCACCGCGGGCGTGATGATCGTGTGGGTCACGCGCTCGGTCTTCAGCAGCTCGGCGAGATCCGGGCCACCGATGATCCCGGCGGGCACGATCACCAGCGTGGCGCCGCTGGAGAACGCCGCCATCCACTCGAGCACCGACGGGTCGAAGCTCGGCGAGCAGATGTGCAGGAAGCGATGCCCGGCCCGCAGGTGGTACAGGTCCACCGCGGTGTCGACCACTCCCCCGAGTCCGGTGTGCGTGACGACGACACCCTTCGGTCGACCGGTCGAACCCGACGTGTAGATCACGTAGGCCGGCTGGTCGAGCCGGATCGGGCGCAGCCGCTCGGCATCGGTGATCGGATCGGCCGACCGGGCCTCGAGTGCGGCGGTGGTCTCCGCCGAGTCGAGCACGAGCCAGTCGGCCTCGTCCGGCAGGTCGCCGATGTGCGCACCACCTGTGAGGCCGAGTGCCGCACCGGAATCGGACAGCATGTAGCGCACGCGCTCGGTCGGGTAGGTCGGGTCGACGGGCAGGTGGGCGGCGCCGGTCTTCGCGATCGCCCACACGCTCAGCACCATCTCGTACGACCGCGGGTACGCGACCGCGACGATGTTCTCCGGTCCGACACCCCGCTCGATGAGCAGACGGGCCAGACGCGACGAGGTCTCGTCGAGTTCCTGGTAGGTGATCGAGCGGCCCTCGTAGCGCACCGCCACGGCGTCGGGGTCGATCGCGACACCGGTCGTGAGGATGTCGGTGAGGCTTCCCCCGGCACTGACGCGGTCGCCGTGGACGTGGGTGAGCCGGTCGAACTCGCTCGCATCGAGGATCGCCAGGTCTCCGACGGGCGCCTGCGGATCGACCAACGCACCGGTGAGCAGCATCGAGAACCTGCGCGCGAACTCCTCGACGGTCCGGCGATCGAACAGGGCCGTCGCGTAGGAGAACTCGGCTCCGATGCCGGCGGGCTCGCCCGTCTCGTCGTACTGCTCGCGCAGCGTCAGGGACAGGTCGAACTTGGCGGTGTCGACGTCGAAGGGGACACCCGAGACCGTCAGGCCCGGGAGTTCGAGACCGGCCGACGGCAGGTTCTCGAACGACAGGGCCACCTGGAACAGCGGGTGACGGGCGGTCGACCGCTCCGGTGCGAGGATCTCGACGAGCCGCTCGAACGGGATGTCCGCGTGGGCGAACGCCTCGAGGTCGGTCTCCCGGACCCGCGCGAGGAGATCGGTGAAGCTCTCCCCACCGTCCACCCGGCTGCGCAGCACGAGCGTGTTGACGAACATGCCGATCATGTCGTCGAGTTCGTGCTCACCACGGCCCGCGATCGGGGTACCGATCGCGACGTCGTCGGTGTCGGCCATGCGGGCGAGGAACACCGCGAGCGCCGTGTGCATCACCATGAACATCGTCGTGCCGGTCCGGCGTGCGAGTTCGGCGACGGCGCGGTGCGTATCCGCGTCGATCGTGAGTCCGACCGTGCCGCCGGCGAACGACTGCACCGGCGGGCGCGGACGGTCCATCGGCAGGTTCAGCTCGTCCGGAAGTCCGGCCAATGCCTCCCGCCAGTACGCCGCCTGCGCGGACAGCACGCTCTCGGGATCGTCCTCGGAGCCGAGCACCCGGCGCTGCCACACCGCGAAGTCGGCGTACTGCACCGGCAGCGGCGTCCAGCCCGGTTCCTCCCCGTGGGCACGGGAGAGATAGGCGGTCATGACGTCCCGGGTCAGCGGAGCCATCGACCATCCGTCGGCACTGATGTGGTGGACGACGAAGACCAGTACGTGGTCGGTCTCGCTCAGGCGCAACAGCGCCACCCGCAGGGGCAACTCCGAGGTGACATCGAAACCGGTGGTGACGATCTCGCGGATCCGGTCCGGCACGTCCGCCGGGTCGACGTCCTCGGCGACGACCTGCTGTGCGGCGTCGGCCGTGGGCAGGACGAGCTGGTAGGGACGCCCGTCGTCCTCCGGGTAGATCGTGCGCAGCACCTCGTGCCTGTCGAGCATGTCGCGGACCGCCGCCTGCAGGGCCTCCACGTCGAGCGCGCCGGTGAGCCGCACGGCGACCGGCAGGTTGTCGGCGGCCGACGAGCTGTCGAAGCGGTTGAGGAACCACATGCGCTGCTGCGCGAGCGACAGCGGGATGCGGTCGGTGCGCGGCTGCGGCACGAGCGGGGCACGCCCGGTCGCGCCGGTGTGCTGTTCGGCGTGCGCGGCGAGCGCCTCGACGGTCGAGGCCTCGAACAGGGCCCGCACGGGCACCCGGACGTCGAGCGCGGACCCGAGGCGGGCGACGAGCTGCGTGGCGATCAGCGAGTTGCCACCGAGCGCGAAGAAGTCGTCGTCGAGACCCACGCGGTCGACGCCGAGCACGTCGGCGAAGGCGCCTGCCACGATCTCCTCGACCGGCGTGCGCGGGGCGCGGAACTTGCGCACCTCGAAGGTCGGCGCGGGCAGCGCCTTGCGGTCGAGCTTGCCCGAGGTGTTGAGCGGGAACTCGTCGAGAACCACCACGGCGGCGGGCACCATGTACGACGGCAGGGAGCCGGAGACGAACTCGATCAGCGCTCCGCTGTCGATCTCGTGCCCCGGCACCGGCACGACGTAGCCGGCGAGCTGGTCACCGGTCTGGGTCTGGGCCACGAGGACCGCGGCCTGGTTGACCGATTCGTGTGCCAGCAGGGCGGTCTCGATCTCGCCGAGCTCGATGCGCTGACCGCGGAACTTCACCTGGAAGTCGGTGCGGCCGATGTACTCGAGCTCGCCGTCGCCGTTCCACGTCACCAGGTCGCCGGTGCGGTACATCCGGTCGCCCGATTCACCGAAGGGGTTGGCGACGAACCGGTCGGAGGTGAGATCGGGTCGCCGGACGTAACCGCGTGCGAGCTGGACTCCCGCGAGGTAGAGCTCACCCGGGACACCCACCGGCACCGGCCGCAGACGACCGTCGAGCACGTACGCGCGGACGTTCCACTCGGGCACGCCGATCGGCACGACGTCGACCGGTCCCTCGGCGGGGGCCTGCCAGTAGGTCGCCGAGACCGCGGCCTCGGTCGGCCCGTAGAGGTTGTCGATGTCCGCGGAGCTGATCCGGCGCACACCGTCGATCGTCTCGGGCGGCAGGGCCTCACCGATGACGAAGATGTCGCGCAGCGTGCTGCACGAGGCGGCGTCGGCGTGCGCGGCGAAGACGGTGAGCATCGACGGCACGAAGTCGGTGATGGTCACCTTCTCGCGGGCGATGACCTCCGACAGGTAGGCCGGATCGCGGTGGCCGTCGGGGGTGGCGATCACGAGTTTCGCGCCCACGCTCAGCGGCATGAAGAAGCCCCACAGCGACACGTCGAAGGTCGTCGCGGTCTTCTGGAAGTACACGTCCTCCGAGGTCATCTCGAATTCGTGCAGCATCCACTCCGTCTGGTTGACGATCGCGCGGTGCGTCACGGCCACGCCCTTCGGCCGCCCGGTGGAACCGGAGGTGAAGATCGCGTAGGCGGTGTTGTCGGGACGCAGCGGCGAGAGCCTGTCTTCGTCGCCGATCGGTGTCGCCGGCACGTCCGCGAGGTCGAGACGGTCGATCTCCACGGCGTCGACGGCGATGCCCGACGGGATCTCGAACTCGTCGCGCGCCGTGGTCACGATGCACACCGGGTCGGCGGTGTCGAGGATGTGGCGGATGCGGTCGGCCGGGTGATCCGGGTCGATCGGCACCCAGGCGCCGCCGGCCCGCACGATCGCGTACATGCCGACGAGCAGTTCCGTCGAGCGACGGACGGCGAGGCCGACCAGCGACTCCGGTCCCACACCGCGGCGGATCAGGTGCCGGGCGAGACGGTTGACCCGCGCGTCGAACTCGGCGTAGGTCAGTTCCTCGCCCTCGTAGGAGAGCGCGACCGCATCCGGGGTGCGTGCCACCTGCGCGTCGAAACGCGTGGTGAGCAGCGCGGTCCCGTCGAGAGCGTGATCCGAGTCGTTCCACGCGTGGAGGATCCGGTCGAGTTCCTCGGAGCCGAGCAGCGCGATGTCACCGACCGGCATCTCCGGCTGCTGCGCCATCGCCTCGAGCGCGCGGACGAAACGCTCGACGAGCGTCTCGACCTGATCACGGTCGAACAGCGCTCGCTGGTAACGCAGTTCGACTTCGAGCGCGGACCGCAGGTGCACGAACAGGCTCAGCGGGTAGTGCGTCGCGTCGTGGGTGCCCACACCCGTGACGGCCATGCCGTCGATGGAGGCGGACTGCTCGGCGAGCGCCTCCTCGTCGAGCGGGTACGACTCGAACACTGTGAGTGTGTCGAAGGCGACCGACGGACTCGTCGCCCGCTGGATCTCGGTGAGTCCGAGATGGTGATGGCCGAGCAGTGCGGCCTGCTCGCCCTGCAGGCGTTCCAGGAAGACCGAGACGGGCTCATCCGGATCGAAGGCGACCCGCACGGGCAGCGTGTTGATGAACAGACCGACCATCGACTCCACACCGGGCAGGTCGGCGGGGCGACCCGAGACCGTGGCGCCGAAGACGACGTCCTCGGCACCGGTGAGGCGGCCGAGCAGCACACCCCAGGCGGCCTGCACGAGCGTGTTCACCGTGACGCCGAGGCGCGCGGCGGCGCTGCTGACGGCGACCAGTCGCTCGGCGTCGAGTTCGACCTTCACCCGGTCGTCGCCCTGCAGTCCGGGATGGCGCGGGGTCTGCGGGGCGAGCAGCGTCGGCTCCTCGAAGCCGGCGAAGGTCTGCGCCCACGCCTCACGCGAGGATTCGCGGTCGCGGGCGGTGACCCATTCGAGGAAGGAGCGGTACGAGCGCACCCGCGGCAGCAGGGACACCTCTCCCCTGGTCGCGTACAGGGCCATGAGGTCCTGCATGAGCAGCGGCATCGACCAGCCGTCGACCAGCACGTGGTGAGTGGTCACGCCGAGCTGGTAGCGGCCGTCACCGAGATGCACGAGGACGAACCGCATGAGCGGTCCGGTGTCCATGACGAAGCGGCGTGCTTCCTCGTCCTTCCAGAACGGCACCGTGGCGGTGACGCCGTCCGCGGCGACCTCCGCGGACATGTCGACGGTGCGCCACGGCACCTGCACGTCGTCGAGCACGAGCTGTACCGAGTCGCCGTCGGCGTCGGTCACGAAGACCGTCCGCAGGTTGGCGTGCCGGTCGAGCAGTGCCTGTGCGGCGCGGTGGAGCCGCTCGGGATCCACCTCGCCCTCGAGGTCGAGGACGGCCTGCATCGTGTAGACGTCGACGTCGTCCTCGCCGGTCATCAATGCGTGGAAGAGCAGACCGGACTGCAGCGGCGACAGCGGCCACACGTCCGCCAGCGACGGGTAGCGCACGTGCCAGCGGTCGAGATCGGCCTGGGTGACCGAGACGAGCGGCACGTCGGAGGGCGTGAGTCCACCGGCTGCGGGGTCGGCGGCGTGCGTGACGAGTGCCGCGAGAGCGGCCCGCCAGTGCTGCACGAACTCGTCGACGTCCTCGCGGTCGAGCAGACCCGCCGGGAACGCGATGTTCGCGCCGAGCTGCGGACCGTCCGCACCGTCGTTGACGATCGCGTTGATGTCGACCGCCGCGCTCGCGGGCATGTCGGCATCGAGGGCGGCGTCGACGCGTCCCAGCGCGTCGGTCGGGGCCCAGCCGATCTCGGCGAGCCCCTCCGGCACGTCCGCGGAGGACACGCGGCCGAGGTAGTTGAAGCTGATCTGCGGCGGCCGCGCGATCGCGGCGAGTCGTGCCGACGACTCCGGATCGAGGTAGCGCAGCAGACCGAAGCCCATGCCCTTGTCCGGGATGGCCAGCAGCTGTTCCTTGACGGCCTTGACCGCTGCACCCATCGCGGCGCCACCGGCGACGGCGTCGTCGACGTCGATACCGGTCAGGTCGACCCGCACCGGGTAGGCGCTGGTGAACCAGCCGACCGTCCGGGACAGGTCGGCGCCCGGCACCACGGATTCCTCGCGACCGTGACCCTCGAACTTCACGAGGGCCGAGGAGGATTCGATGCCGCGGTCGCGGCGCCAGCTCACGAGTGCCAGCCCGAGCGCGGCCACCAGCCCGTCGGCGACACCGCCGCGGAACAGTGCCGGCACCGTGGTGAGCAGTGCATCGGTCTGCGCGGCGTCGAGATTCATCTCGATGCGTTCGACGGTGGACGTGACGTCGACGGCGGGGTCGAAGGGACGCTCGCCGAGCAGCGGGTCCGGTCCCTCGAGGATCCGTTCCCACAGCGGCAGTTCCGACCGGCGCTGTGCCGCGGCGTCCACAAGGCCGTGGGCCCAGCGGCGCAACGACGTCCCGACGGCCTCGAGCCGCGGCTGCTCACCGGAGACGATCTGTCCCCAGGCCAGACCGAGGTCCGGCAGCAGGATGCGCCACGACACGCCGTCCATCACCAGGTGGTGGGCGACGACGAGGAGCACGCCGCGACGTTCGGCCGAGCCGAAGTCGAACCACACGAATCGCAGCACCGAGCCGGCGAACGGGTCGAGTGCTCCGAGCGCGGAATCGAGCTCGCGGGAGGCGATCTCGGTGAGCTCGGCGTCGTCGACGTCGGCCGCGACCTCGACCCGAGTCAGCAGGGCGCCCGGATCCACGGTGCTCGCGGAGCGGACCCGCAGGGTCACCTCTCCGTCGGCATCGCGTTCGAGGATCGAGCGCAGCGCGTCGTGGTGGTCGATCACCGCTCCGATGGTGCGGGTCAGCACGTCCCTGTCGATGTCGGCCGGGAGGGTCACGGCGACGGTCTGCGAGAAGCGGTCGAAGCCGCCGGGCCAGCCGAGGACCTCGCGCATGATCGGAGTGAGCGGCACGTCGCCGACACCACCGCCGGAGAGCTCCTCGAGGCGCACCGCCTGCGTCTCGTCGGCGCGAGTGGCGACCTCGGCGAGGCCCGCCACCGACCGACGCTCGAAGACGTCGCGCGGAGTGAACACCACACCACGCGCCTTCGCCCGCGACACCAACTGGATCGACACGATGCTGTCGCCACCGAGCGCGAAGAACGACTCGTCGACACTCACCTTGTCCAGATGCAGGACCTCCGCGAAGACCTCCGCGATGATCTGCTCGATCTCGCTCTCCGCAGCGCGGTACTCGCGTTCCTCGATCACCGGCTCCGGCAGAGCATCACGGTCGAGCTTGCCCACCGGGGTCAGCGGCACCTCGTCGAGCACCACGATCGCCGACGGCACCATGTGCGGCGGCAACGACCGCGCCACGAACTCCGTCAGCTCCGCGGTGTCGACCGTGCGGCCGCGGACGGGCAGCACATAGGACACGAGGACGGTAGCGCCGGACGGGGTGGACCGGCCCACCGTCGTCGCCCAGTTCACCGACTCGTGTGTGCTGAGGACCGCGTCGATCTCACCGAGTTCGATGCGGAAACCGCGCACCTTGACCTGGAAATCGCTGCGGCCGACGAACTCGATCTCGAGCCGGTCCTCGACGGGCCGCCACCGGACGACGTCGCCGGTGCGGTACATGCGGTCGCCGGGTTCGCCGTACGGGTTGGGGACGAACCGTTCGGCGGTCAGCGCGTTGCGGCGGTGGTAGCCGCGGGCGAGTGCCCGGCCGGCCACGTAGAGCTCACCCGCCATACCGGCGGCCACGGGACGCAGACGCGAGTCGAGCACGAGGGCCGTCATACCCACGATGGGTTCGCCGATCGTGATCGGACGTCCGGGTTCCATCTCGCCGAAGGTCGACACGATGGTCGCCTCGGTCGGGCCGTACGCGTTGACGTAGGTGGTGCGCTGCGACCATTCGGCCAGCAACTCCGGCGTCGTCACATCGCCACCGACGGAGAGCACCTCGAAACTGTCGATGCCCGTGGAGTCCATCGTGCCCAGCACCGCGGGCGTGATGATCGTGTGGGTCACGCGTTCGGTCTTCAGCAGTTCGGCGAGATCCGGTCCGCCGATGATCCCGGCGGGCACGATCACCAGCGTCGCGCCGAATGCGAAGGCCGCCATCCACTCGAGCACCGACGGGTCGAAGCTCGGCGAGCAGATCTGGAGGAACCGCGAATCGGAGGTCACCCCGTACAGATCGGTGACCATGTCCTTCAGGCCCGCAAGACCCGTGTGGGTGACGACGACGCCCTTGGGCTTGCCGGTCGACCCCGAGGTGTAGATCAGGTAGGCGGGGTGGTGGACCCGGATCGGGCGTACCCGGTCGGCGTCGGTGATCGGTGCGGCGGAACGGGATTCGACGTCCGCAGCGAACGCCGGGTCGTCGAGCAGCAACCATTCCGCGTCGTCGGGCAGTCCGCCGACGAACTCGGACGACGTGATGCCCAGGGTGGCCCCGGAATCGTCGAGCATGTAGCGCACACGGTCGGCCGGATAGGTCGGGTCGACGGGGACGTGCGCCGCACCGGACTTGGCCACGGCCATGACGGTGACCGTCATGTCGTACGAGCGCGGGAACGACACGGCAACGAAGTTCTCCGGGCCGATGCCACGGTCGATCAGCACCCGCGCGAGCTTCGACGAGGTCTCGTCGAGTTCGCGATAGGTGATCGATCGTCCCTCGTACCGCACCGCGACGGCGTCGGGATCCATCGCGACGCCGCGCGTGAGGAACTCGGCCAGGGTGCTCGGTTCGGTGATGACGTCGTGTCCGCGCATGGCCGTGAGCTGCGCGAACTCGTCGTCGGCGAGCAGCGGCAGGTCACCGACCGGGGCACGGTCGTTCGTGAGGATGCCGCCGACCAGTCGTGTGAACCGCTCGGCGAAACGCTGGATCGTGCTCTCGTCGAAGAGTGCACTGGCATAGGAGAACTCGGCGGACAGGCCGGCGGGTGCGCCGGATCCGTCGATGTGTTCGCGCAGGGTCAGGCCCAGGTCGAACTTCGCGGTGTCGACCTCGAACGGAACGCCGGAGACGGTGAGCTCGGGCAGTTCCAGAGCGGTCTCGGGCAGGTTCTCGAACGACAGGACCACCTGGAACAGCGGGTGGCGCGCCGTCGACCGTTCGGGGTTGAGGATCTCCACGAGCCGTTCGAACGGGATGTCGGCATGGGCGAACGCCTCGAGGTCGGCCTCGCGCACCCGTGCGAGCAGGTCGGAGAAGCCCTCGCCCGTGTCCACCCGGCTGCGCAGCACGAGGGTGTTGACGAACATGCCGATCAGGTCGTCGACCTCGGCCTCACCGCGACCCGCGATGGGCGTGCCGATCGCGACGTCGTCGGTGTCGGCCATCCGCGCGAGGAAGACCGCGAGCGCGGTGTGCACGACCATGAACATCGTCGTGCCGGTCCGCCGCGCGAGCGCCGCGAGACCGCGGTGCGTGTCGGCGTCGAGGAGGAAGTCGACCTTGCCGCCGGCGAAGGACTGCACCGCGGGACGCGGCCGGTCCATCGGCAGGTTCAGCTCGTCCGGGAGCCCGGCGAGGGTGCGCTTCCAGAAGTCGGCCTGCGCCGCGAGCAGACTCGCGGCATCGTCCTCGTCGCCGAGCACGTCGCGCTGCCAGATCGCGAAGTCGGCGTACTGCACGGGCAGCGGCGCCCAGCCGGGGGCCTCACCCTCGGCGCGGGACATGTAGGCCGTCATGACGTCGCGGGTCAGCGGCGAAATGGACCAGCCGTCGGCGCTGATGTGGTGGACGACGAAGACGAGCACGTGATCGCGCTCGGAGAGCTCGAACAGTCGTGCGCGCAGCGGGATCTCGGTGGTGACGTCGAACCCGCGGGAGACGACCGCCGTGACCTTCTGCAGGAGGTCGTCCTCCGTGGCCGATTCGACGTCGATGTCGGGCGCGGCCTCCGCGACGGGGAGGATCAACTGGTAGGGCTGTCCGTCGATCTCGGGATAGACGGTGCGGAGCACCTCGTGCCGGGCGAGCAGGTCCTGGACCGCTGCCTGGAGCGCACCGAGGTCGAGCGCCCCGGTGAGGCGGACCGCGACCGGGATGTTGTTGACCGACGATTCGGTGTCGAAGCGGTTGAGGAACCACATGCGCTGCTGCGCGAGCGACAGCGGCACACGCTCGGGCCGCGGCTGCGGCACCAGTGGCGGACGTGCCGCCGCACCGGTGTGCTGCTCGGCCGCGACGGCGAGCGTCGCGACGCTGGGTGCCTCGAACAGCACGCGCACGGGGACGCGGGTGTCGAGCGCCGCGCCGATCCGCGAGACGACCTGGGTGGCGAGCAGCGAGTTGCCGCCGAGTTCGAAGAAGTCGTCGTCCACACCCACACGGGTGAGTCCGAGGACGTCGGCGAACACGCCGGCGACGATCTCCTCGACCGGGGTGCTCGGGGCGCGGAATTCGCGGGTCTCGAAGACCGGCTCGGGCAGGGCCCTGCGGTCGAGCTTGCCGTTGACGTTCAGCGGCAGCGCGTCGAGCGTCACGAATGCGGACGGGACCATGTACGACGGCACCTGCGTCGCCAGGTCGCTCCTGACCGCCGCCACGTCGAGGGTGCCGGACTCTGCGGGAACGACGTAGGCGACCAGCTGGGTGCCGACCCGCTCGTCCTCCCGGGCGATCACCGCGACATCACGCAACGCATCCATCGCACGCAGCGCGGACTCGATCTCACCGAGCTCGATACGGAAACCACGCACCTTCACCTGGAAGTCCGTACGCGACAGGTAGTCCAACTGCCCATCACGCGTCCAACGCACCAGGTCACCCGTACGATACAGCCGCTCACCGTCACCGAACGGCGACGCGACGAACCGCTCCGCACTCAGATCGGGTCGATCGAAGTAACCACGCGCGAGCTGTGCGCCCGCGAGGTAGAGCTCACCGGCGACACCCGCCGGCACCGGATGCAACCGCTCGTCGAGCACATAGACACGGGTGTTCCACTCGGGCACACCGATCGGCACCGACGCACCCGAGATATCGGTGACATCACCAGCAGTGACGGACACCGCAGCCTCGGTCGGACCGTAGAGGTTCACGAGCCGCGCCCGGTTGTGGGTCAGGAACCGCTGGGCGGTGGTCGGCGGCAGCGCTTCGCCGATGGCGAGGATGTGGCGCAGCGAGGGAGCCAACACCCCGTCGGCATCGACCATCAACGCTTCGAGCATCGACGGCACCACATGCAGCGTCGTCACCGACTGCTCGATCAGCAACCGGTTCAGATAGGCCGGATCCCGATGACCATCGGCCGACGCGATGACCACCCGACCACCGGAGACCAGCGCCGACCAGAACTCCCACACCGACAGGTCGAACGTCGCCACCGTCTTCAACAACACCGCATCATCGGCACCGAGACCGAAATGCTCACGCTTCCACAGCAACTGATTGACGATCGCCGCATGCGGCACCGCCACACCCTTCGGCCGACCCGTCGAACCCGACGTGAAGATCACATACGCCGTGTTCGACGCACGCAACGGCGCAATCCGCTCACCGTCGACGATGGGGTCGGCCGAGACATCCGAGAGATCGAGCGTGTCGATCGCCAGGCTCGGGACAGACCTCTCCCCCGGCGCGACGAACCCATCACGCTCGGTCGACAGGATCACGACCGGAGCAGCCGTATCGAGAATGTACGCATTGCGATCATCCGGCTGATCCGGATCCACCGGCACATAGACGCCACCGGCCTTGACCACCGCATACATACCGACGAGCAACTCGACCGAACGACGCATCGCCAGCGCCACCGTCGACTCCGGACCCACACCCTCCGAGATCAACCTGCGCGCAAGACGATTGACCCGCGCATCGAACTCCGCATAGGTCAGCAACTCACCCTCGAACACCAACGCCGTCGCATCCGGCACCCGCGAAACCTGCTCGTCGAACAGATCCACCAGGGTCGCCGAGGCGGTGGGGTGCACGGTGTCGTTCCACGCCTCGAGCACTCGCGCAGTTTCCGCGGTGTCGAGGAGCGACAGATCGCCGACCGGCAGGGCCGGATCGGCGACCACGGCGTCGAGCACGCGGATGAACCGGGCGGCGAACTCCGCGACGGTCGATTCGTCGAACAGATCGGTCGCGTACGTGAAGTAACCGGTGATGCCCGTGGGCGTGCCGTCGTCGCTGTAGCGGTCGGTGACGATCAGGTGCAGGTCGAACTGCGAGATCTCCATGTCGGCGTCGAGACCGGCGATGGTGAGACCGGGGAGTTCGAGTGCGGCCTGCGCGAGGTTCTGGAACGACAGACCCACCTGGAACAGCGGGTGCCGTGCCGTGGACCGTGCGGGGTTGAGCACCTCGACGAGCCGCTCGAACGGCACGTCGGCGTTCGCGAACGCGCCGAGGTCGGCCTCACGGGTCCGTCCCAGCAGCTCGGTGAACGACGCGTCCGACTCGACGTGGGTCCGGAACACCAGCGTGTTGACGAACATGCCGATCAGGTCGTCGAGTTCGCGCTCGCCGCGACCGGCCATCGGCGTGCCGATCGCGATGTCGTCGCTCGAGGACATGCGTGCGAGGAACACCGCGAGCGCGGTGTGCAGCACCATGAACATCGTGGTGTTCGTGCGCCGGCCGAGGTCGGCGAGGCGCCGGTGGAGGTCGGCCTCCACCGTGAAGTCGACGCGGCCGCCCCGGAACGACTGGACCGCGGGACGCGGCCGGTCGCTCGGGAGATCGAGCTGGTCGGGCAGGCCGGCGAGCGCCTGTTTCCAGTACTCGACCTGCTCGGCGGCGAGCGATTCGGGATCGTCCTCGTCGCCGAGCACCTCGCGCTGCCAGATGGCGAAGTCGGCGTACTGCACCGACAGCGGCTCCCACGCGGGGGCATCGCCCTGCGACCGCGCGACGTAGGCCGTCATGAGGTCGCGGGTGAGCGGACCCATCGACGAGCCGTCGGCGGAGATGTGGTGGACCACGAACGCGAGGACGTAGTCGGATTCGCGGACCCGGAACAGTCGTGCGCTCAGCGGCACGGCCGTGGTGACGTCGAAGCTCGTCGCCGCGAGTTCCTGGACGGCGGCAACGATGTCCGTCTCCGGCACGTCCACCGGGGTGAGGTCGGGAACCGCTCGCGCAGCCGGAACGATGACCTGGACGGGGCCGTCCTCGGTCTCCGGGTAGAAGGTGCGCAGCGATTCGTGGCGGGCCACGACGTCGCCGACGGCGGCCTGGAGCGCGTCGACGTCGAGATCGCCGCTGAGCCGGATCGCGATCGGCACGTTGTAGGCCGACGATTCGGTGTCGAAGCGGTTGAGGAACCACATGCGCTGCTGCGCGAGCGACAGCGGGATCCGTGCGGGCCGCTCGACGGCTTCGAGGGGCCGGCGGTCGTCGCCGCGCTGCGATTCGACCGCACCGGCGAGCGATTCGACGGTGGTGTTCTCGAACAGGGCACGCACCGGAACCTTCACACCGAGCGCGGCTCCGAGACGGGAGGCCACCTGGGTGGCGAGCAACGAGTTGCCGCCGAGTTCGAAGAAGTCGTCGTCGAGGCCGACCCGTTCGACGCCGAGCACCTCGGCGAAGACCGCGGCGACTGCCTGCTCGGCCGGCGTGACGGGGGTCCGGAATTCGCGGGTCTCGAAGACCGGCTCGGGCAGGGCCCTGCGGTCGAGCTTGCCGTTGACGTTCAGCGGCAGCGCGTCGAGCGTCACGAATGCGGACGGGACCATGTACGACGGCACCTGCGTCGCCAGGTCGCTCCTGACCGCCGCCACGTCGAGGGTGCCGGACTCTGCGGGAACGACGTAGGCGACCAGCTGGGTGCCGACCCGCTCGTCCTCACGGGCGATCACCGCGACATCACGCAACGCATCCATCGCACGCAGCGCGGACTCGATCTCACCGAGCTCGATACGGAAACCACGCACCTTCACCTGGAAGTCCGTACGCGACAGGTAGTCCAACTGCCCATCACGCGTCCAACGCACCAGGTCACCCGTACGATACAGCCGCTCACCGTCACCGAACGGCGACGCGACGAACCGCTCCGCACTCAGATCGGGTCGATCGAAGTAACCACGCGCGAGCTGTGCGCCCGCGAGGTAGAGCTCACCGGCGACACCCGCCGGCACCGGATGCAACCGCTCGTCGAGCACATAGACACGGGTGTTCCACTCGGGCACACCGATCGGCACCGACGCACCCGAGATATCGGTGACATCACCAGCAGTGACGGACACCGCAGCCTCGGTCGGACCGTAGAGGTTCACGAGCCGCGCCCGGTTGTGGGTCAGGAACCGCTGGGCGGTGGTCGGCGGCAGCGCTTCGCCGATGGCGAGGATGTGGCGCAGCGAGGGAGCCAACACCCCGTCGGCATCGACCATCAACGCTTCGAGCATCGACGGCACCACATGCAGCGTCGTCACCGACTGCTCGATCAGCAACCGGTTCAGATAGGCCGGATCCCGATGACCATCGGCCGACGCGATGACCACCCGACCACCGGAGACGAGAGCGGACCAGAACTCCCACACCGACAGGTCGAACGTCGCCACCGTCTTCAACAACACCGCATCATCGGCACCGAGCCCGAAATGCTCACGCTTCCACAGCAACTGATTGACGATCGCCGCATGCGGCACCGCCACACCCTTCGGCCGACCCGTCGAACCCGACGTGAAGATCACATACGCCGTGTTCGACGCACGCAACGGCGCAATCCGCTCACCGTCGACGATGGGGTCGGCCGAGACATCCGAGAGATCGAGCGTGTCGATCGCCAGGCTCGGGACAGACCTCTCCCCCGGCGCGACGAACCCATCACGCTCGGTCGACAGGATCACGACCGGAGCAGCCGTATCGAGAATGTACGCATTGCGATCATCCGGCTGATCCGGATCCACCGGCACATAGACGCCACCGGCCTTGACCACCGCATACATACCGACCAGCAACTCGACCGAACGGCGCATCGCCAACGCCACCGTCGACTCCGGACCCACACCCTCCGAGATCAACCGGCGCGCAAGACGATTGACCCGCGCATCGAACTCCGCATAGGTCAACGACTCACCCTCGAACACCAACGCCGCCGCATCCGGCACCCGCGAAACCTGCTCGTCGAACAGATCCACCAGGGTCGACGCCTGTTCGACCGCACGGTCGGTGGCGTTCCACGACTCGAGGATCTCGACCCGCTCGGATCCGTCGAGCATGTCGATGTCGCCGACGGCCGTGGTCGGGTCGGTGACGATCGCCTCGACGACCCGCACGAAGCGCTGCGCGAAACCTGCGACCGTCGACTCGTCGAACAGATCCGTGGCGTACGTGAAGGTGGCATCGATGACGTCGGGCGCACCGTCGTCGTCGTAGTGGTCGAACACCGTGAGCTGCAGGTCGGTCTTGGCGAGCTGCAACTCGAAATCGGTGGAGCTCACCGTCAGACCGGGCAGTTCGAGCTGGGTGCGCGCCAGGTTCTGGAACGACAGACCCACCTGGAAGAGCGGATTGCGGGCGGTCGAGCGCACCGGGTTCAGCACTTCCACCAGGCGCTCGAACGGCACGTCGGCGTTCGCGAAGGCACCGAGGTCGGTCTCGCGGGTGCCTTCGAGGAGTCGCTCGAAGGACTGGGCCGGGTCGACGTCGCTGCGGAAGACCAGCGTGTTGACGAACATGCCGATCAGGTCGTCGAGCTCGCGCTCGCCGCGACCGGCGATCGGGGTGCCGATCGCGATGTCGCGGGTACCCGAGAGCCGCGCCAGCAGAGTCGCGAAAGCGGCGTTGACGACCATGAACAGCGTGGCGTTCTTCGACCGTGCGAGTTCCTGGAGGCCGCGGTGCAGTTCGGGCGAGATCGTGAACTGCAACGATTCGCCGCGGAAGCTCTGGCTCGGCGGACGCGGGCGGTCGGACGGGAGATCGAGCTGGTCGGGCAGGCCGGCGAGGGCCTGCTTCCAGTACTCGACCTGCTTGGCGGCCAGCGATTCCGGATCGTCCTCGCTGCCGAGCACCTCGCGCTGCCACAGCGCGTAGTCGGCGTACTGCACGGGCAGCGGCTCCCATGCCGGGGCGTCGCCGTGCGAGCGTGCCGCATAGGCCGTCATCAGGTCGCGGGTCAGCGGGCCGACCGACGCGCCGTCGGCGGACACGTGGTGCACGACCAGCGCGAGGATGTGCTCGTCGTCGCTGACGCGGAAGATGCGCACCGCGACGGGCACCTCGGAGGTCACGTCGAAGGTCGTCGACATGAAGGCCACGATCTCGGGTTCGAGTTCGGCCTCCGCGACCTCGCGCACGACGAGTTCGGGCAGTGCACCGTCGAGCGGGAGCACCACCTGGTGCGGGCCCTCCGGCGAGTCCGGATAGATGGTGCGGAGCGATTCGTGCCGCGCGATGACGTCGCGTGCTGCCGCACGAAGTGCCTCGACGTCGAGAGTGCCGACGAGTCGCACGGCGATCGGGATGTTGTCGACCGCAGAGGACGCCGTGTCGAACTGGTTGAGGAACCAGTAGCGCTGCTGCGCGAGCGACAGCGGAACCCGGTCGGGTCGCTCGGTGGCGACGAGGGGCCGGCGCGGACCGCCGGACACCCCACGTTCGAGGCGCGCCGCAAGCTCTTCCACGGTGGAGGCCTCGAACAGCAGGCGCAGCGGCACGGTCGCGTTCAGCGCGGCACCGATGCGGGAGACCACCTGGGTGGCGATGAGCGAGTTGCCGCCGAGCGCGAAGAAGTCGTCGTCGAGGCCGACCCGTTCGACACCGAGGACCTCGGAGTAGATCGACGCCACGACCTGCTCGGTGGAGGTGGTGGGAGCGCGGAACTCCTTGACCTCGAAGACCGGGTCGGGCAGCGCCTTGCGGTCGAGCTTGCCGGACGCACCGAGCGGCATGGCGTCGAGGAGCACATAAGTGGTGGGGACCATGTAGGCCGGCAACTGCGCGGACAGTGCCGCCCCGGCCGCCGCCTGATCGAAGGTCTCACCGGCTTGCGGGACGACGTAGGCGACGAGCTGGTCGTGCCGGACGAGCACGACGGCCTGGTCGACCTCGTCGAGAGCGAGCAGCGCGGTCTCGATCTCGCCGAGTTCGATGCGCAGACCGCGGAGCTTGACCTGGAAGTCGGTTCGGCCGATGTAGTCGAGTTCGCCGGCGCTCTCCGTCCAGCGCACGAGGTCGCCGGTGCGGTACAACCGCTCACCGTCGCCGAACGGCGAGGCGACGAAGCGTTCGGCCGTGAGGTCGGGGCGCTGCATGTACCCGCGCGCGAGCTGGACGCCCGCGAGATAGAGCTCTCCCGCGACCCCCACAGGAACGGGCGCGAGACGCTCGTCGAGGACGTAGACGCGGGTGTTCCACACGGGGGCACCGATCGGCACGGAGACCGTGTCGGCGTCGGTGGCCTCGTGGTAGGTCACGTCCACGGCCGCCTCGGTGGGGCCGTAGAGGTTGTGCAGGCCGGCGTCGGACAACAGTGCCCGCGTGCGTGCGGCCAGTGCGGGCGGGAGCGCCTCACCGGAGGCGAAGACGTGACGGAGCGAAGTGAGTTCGTCGGCCGACGCTTCGGCGACGAACACCGCCAGCATCGACGGCACGAAGTGCACGACGGTCACGCCGCGCCGCTCGATCACCGAGGCCAGGTACCGCGGATCGCGGTGACCGTCCGGCACGGCGACCACCAGTCGGGCACCGATCTGCAAGGGCCAGAAGAACTCCCACACCGACACGTCGAAGGTGAACGGGGTCTTCTGCAGCACCACGTCGGCGCCGGTGAGCGGGTATTCGTGCTGCATCCAGCGCAGGCGGTTGACGATCGCGCCGTGCGGCACCGCCACACCCTTCGGGCGCCCGGTGGACCCGGACGTGAAGATGACGTAGGCGGTGTTCGACGCCCGCAGCGGAGACGTCCGCTCGGCGTCGGTGACCGGCCCGGACGCCGTCGCGGACAGGTCGAGGGTGTCGACGAGCAGGCTCGGGACGGACCTCTCCCCCGGTACGCGGAATCCGTCGCGTTCGGTGCTCAGCACCACCACGGGCGCGGCGGTGTCGAGGATGTACCCGTTGCGATCGTCGGGCTGATCCGGATCGATCGGCACGTAGGCACCACCGGCCGTGACGACCGCGTACATACCGACGAGCAGATCCAGCGAGCGGCGCATCGCCAGACCCACCCGCGCGTCGGGACCGACACCGAGCGAGATCAGGTGTCGCGCAAGACGGTTCACGCGCTCCGAGAAATCGCCGTAGGTCAGCGACTCGCCCTCGAACTCTACCGCCCGCGCATCCGGCGACCGCCGGACCTGCTCGGCGAACAGATCCACGAGGGTCGAGGTGTCGTCGAGCGCGCGGTCGGTGTCGTTCCACTGCTCGAGGACCTGCACGCGTTCGGCGTCGTCGAGCAGGTCGACATCACCGATAGCGACGGAGAGATCACCGGTGACCGCATCGAGGAGATGGACGAAGCGCTCGGCGACGCGCTCGACGGTGCGGGTGTCGAACAGATCGGTGGCGTAGGTCAGGCCCACCGAGTACTCGGCGGCACCGGTCGCGGTCGGCGTCTCGACGACGACGAACTGGAGGTCGAACTTGGCGGTCGCGATGTCGAGGTCGACGGCCTCGACGGTCAGCCGCGGAAGTTCGAGCGTGCCGGTCTCGAGGTTCTGGAACGACAACATCACCTGGAACAGCGGGTGACGTGCGGTGGAGCGCTCGGGGTTGAGCACCTCCACGAGTCGTTCGAACGGCAGGTCGGCGTGGCCGAACGCCTCGAGGTCGGCGCCGCGCACCCGGCCGAGCACCTGCTCGAACGACTCGCCGCCCTCGACCCTGGTGCGCAGCACGAGGGTGTTGACGAACATGCCCACCAGGTCGTCGAGCGCCGCGTCGCCACGACCGGCCACCGGGGTGCCGATCGCGATGTCGTCGGTGCCCGACAGACGCGCCAGCAGCACCGCCAGCGCGGCGTGCACCACCATGAACGGGGTCGCGTTGCGTTCGCGGGCGAGCGTGACGATGCGGTCGTGCAGCGTCTCGTCGATGGTGAACTCGTGCAGGGCACCCCGGTTGGTGGCGACGGCGGGGCGCGGGCGGTCGGCCGGCAGGTCGAGCTGCTCGGGCAGACCCTCGAGCGTGTCCCGCCAGAAACCGACCTGCGAGGAGATGACCGACTCCGGATCGTCCTCCGAGCCGAGCACCTCCCGCTGCCAGATCGCGAAGTCGGCGTACTGGACCGGCAGCGGCTCCCATCCCGGCTCGCCGCCGGCGGCGCGGGCCGCGTAGGCCGAGACGATGTCGCGGGTGAGCGGGCCCATCGAGAAGCCGTCGGCGGCGATGTGGTGCACGACCAGCGCGAGCACGTGTTCGGTCGCCGACACCGCGAACAGTTGCGTCCGGAAGGGTGCCTGGGTGGAGACGTCGAAGCCGGACGAGACGAGATCGGTGATGCTCTGCACCAGCTGCGTCTCGGTGACGTCGACCGGCGTGAGGTCGGGTTCGACCTCGGACACCGGCAGCACCTGCTGGTAGCCCACACCGTCGACGTCCGGGTAGATCGTCCGCAGCGACTCGTGCCGGCCGAGCACGTCGACCACCGCGGAGCGCAGCGCCTCGACGTCCAGGGCGCCGGTCAACCGGATCGCCCCGGGGATGTTGTTGACGGCCGATTCCGGTTCGAAGCGGTTGAGGAACCACATCCGCTGCTGCGCGAGCGACAGCGGGACCCGCTCGGGACGTTCCTGTGCGACGAGCGGCGTGCGGCCCTGGGCCTCGCTCTGCTCGACGCGGGCGGCGAGAGCGGCTACGCCGGGCGCCTCGAACAGGACACGAACGGGCACAACGGTTCCCAGTTCGGAACCGAGGCGCGCGACGACCTGCGTCGCGATGAGCGAGTTGCCGCCGAGGGCGAAGAAGTCGTCGTCGAGCCCGACACGGTCGACACCGAGGACGTCGGCGAACACGCCGGCGACGACCTCTTCGACCGGGGTCGTGGGTGCACGGAAGCCGCGAGCCTCGAAGACCGGGTCGGGCAGCGCCTTCCGGTCGACCTTGCCCGAGCTGCCGAGCGGCATCTCGTCGAGGACCACGAACTGCGACGGCACCATGTAGGCCGGGAGCACCGCGCTCAGCGCGGCCTGCGCGGCGTCGCGGTCGAAGGTCGTGTTCGAGGCCGGGACCACGTAGGCGACGAGCTGTTCGTGCCGCACCTGCGCGGCGGCCTGCGACACCCCGGTGTGGTCGAGCAGCGCGGTCTCGATCTCCCCGAGCTCGATACGCAGACCACGGAGCTTGACCTGGAAGTCGGTGCGGCCGAGGTACTCGAGATCGCCGCTGCGGTCGTTGCTCCAGCGCACGAGGTCGCCCGTGCGGTACAGACGTTCACCCTCGCCGAAGGGCGAGGCGACGAAACGCTCGGCGGTCAGATCGGGGCGGCCGACGTAACCGCGCGCCACCTGCACGCCCGCGAGATACAACTCTCCCACGACACCGGCGGGAACCGGCGACAGCCGCGAGTCGAGCACGTAGGCGCGGGTGTTCCACACCGGAGCGCCCATCGCGACGGAACCACCCGTGGTTCCTGCGACCGGGCGGGCGGTGGCGTGCACCGTGGCCTCGGTGGGGCCGTAGAGGTTGTGGAGCTCGGCGTCGCTGATCCGGGAGAACTGCTCGGCCACCGACAGCGGGAAGGCTTCACCTGCGACGAGCACGGTGCGCAGCGACGCGCAGTCGTCGGGCGACACCGACGCGGCGAACACCGCGAGCATCGACGGGACGAAGGAGGTCGCCGTCACCGCGCGCTCGCGGATGACGGTGCCGAGATAGGCGGTGTCGCGGTGACCGTCCGGGACCGCGATCACCATGCGCGCACCGACGGCGAGGGTGCCGAACAGTTCCCACACCGACACGTCGAAGGTGAACGGGGTCTTCTGCAGCACCACGTCGTCGGGGCCGATCCCGTATTCGGTGGTGATCCACCGGATCTGGTTGACGACCGAGGCATGGGTCACGGCCACACCCTTCGGGCGTCCCGTCGAACCGGAGGTGAAGATCGAGTACGCGGTGTTCGACGGCCGCAACGGCGCGACGCGGTCGGCGTCGGTGACCGGCTCGGCCGGTGTCGCGGACAGGTCGAGGCCGTCGATCGCGAGCGACGGCACCGATGCCGTGGCGGGCACGGAGAATCCGTCGCGTTCGGTGGTCAGCACCACCACGGGCGCGGCGGTGTCGAGGATGTAGCCGTTGCGATCGTCGGGCTGATCCGGATCGATGGGCACGTAGGCACCACCGGCCGTGACGACCGCGTACATACCGACGAGCAGA
The DNA here is from genome assembly GCF_035918275.1 of Rhodococcus sp. PD04. NCBI lineage: Bacteria > Bacillati > Actinomycetota > Actinomycetes > Mycobacteriales > Nocardiaceae > Rhodococcus > Rhodococcus sp. PD04. The sequence continues at coordinate 3,794,410 of NZ_CP142143.1, forward strand.
TCCAGCGAGCGACGCATCGCCAGACCCACCGACGTCTCCGGCCCGACACCGAGCGAGATCAGGTGTCGTGCAAGACGGTTCACGCGCTCCGAGAACTCGCCGTAGGTCAGCGACTCGCCCTCGAACTCCACCGCGACCGCGTCCGGCGACCGCCGTACCTGCTCGGCGAACAGATCGACGAGGGTCCCGGCGTCGCCGAGTTCGCGCTCGGTGTCGTTCCACGTGGCGAGCACATCGGTGCGCTCGGCATCGTCGAGCAGCACGACATCACCGACCGGGAGTGCGGGTTCGGTCACGACCGCGGTGAGGATCCGGGTCAGGCGCTCGGCGAAGGACTCCATCGTCCGGGCGTCGAACAGATCGGTGGCATAGGTGAGGTCGACGAGATAACCCTCGGCGGTCGCGTCGTCCGAGACGGTGACCTGCAGGTCGAACTTCGCCAGTGCCGCATCGACGTCGAGCGCCGAGACGGTCAGGCCGGGCAGTTCGAGGGAGTCGGCGTCGAGGTTCTGGAACGCGAGGAGCACCTGGAACAGCGGGTGCCGTGCCGTCGACCGTTCGGGGTCGATGATCTCGACGAGCCGCTCGAACGGCAGGTCGGCCTGCCCGAACGCTTCGAGGTCGGCGCCGCGCACCCGGCCGAGCACCTGCTCGAACGACTCGCCGCCCTCGACCCTGGTGCGCAGCACGAGGGTGTTGACGAACATGCCCACCAGGTCGTCGAGCGCCGCGTCGCCACGACCGGCCACCGGAGTGCCGATCGCGATGTCGTCGGTGCCCGACAGACGCGCCAGCAGCACCGCCAGTGCCGCGTGCACGACCATGAACTCGGTGGTGGAGGTGCGCCGGGCGAGATCGCGGACGGCGGAACGGAGTTCGGAGTCCAGGACGAACCGGTGCGAGGCACCGCGGTAGCTCGCGACAGCCGGTCGCGGACGGTCCGCCGGCAGGTCGAGCTGCTCGGGCAGACCCGCGAGGGTCTCCCGCCAGAACGCGACCTGCGAGGAGATGACCGACTCCGGATCGTCCTCCGAGCCGAGCACCTCCCGCTGCCAGATCGCGAAGTCGGCGTACTGCACCGCGAGCGGCTCCCACTGCGGGGCGTCACCCGAGACGCGTGCGGCGTAGGCCGTCACGACGTCGCGGGTCAGCGGACCCATCGAGAAACCGTCGGACGCGATGTGGTGCACGACCAGCACCAGCACGTGCTCGGCCGCGGTCCCGGTCTCGGTGACGGCGAACAGCCGGGCCCGGAAGGGGACCTGCGTCGTCACGTCGAAGCCGGTGCCGACGATCTCGGTGGCCCGGGCGATCAGATCGGACTCGGCCACCGGGACCGGCGTCAGGTCGGGCACCACCTCGTCCACCGGCAGCACCTGCTGGTAGCCCACACCGTCGACGTCCGGGTAGATCGTCCGCAGCGACTCGTGCCGGCCGAGCACGTCGGTCACCGCGGCCTGCAGGGCCGCCGCGTCGAGTGCCCCCGACAGGCGGATCGCCACGGGGATGTTGTTGACTGCCGATTCGGGCTCGAAGCGGTTGAGGAACCACATCCGCTGCTGCGCGAGCGACAACGGCACCAGTTCCGGACGCACCTGCGGGACCAGCGGTGCGCGTCCGTCGCCACCCGAGGCCATGGCGGCGTCGACGAGCGAGGCGAGTTCGGCCGCCGTCGGGGCGTCGAAGAACTCGCGGACGTCGATGCGGACCTTGTGATCGGCGCTGAGCCGCGCGACGACCCGCGTCGCGCTCAGGGAGTTGCCGCCGAGTTCGAAGAAGTCGTCGTCGACACCGAGCTGCTCGATGCCGAGGACCTGCTCGAAAGCGGCGACGACGGCATGCTCGGTAGCCGTCGACGGCGCGCGGTACTCGCGCTGCAGGGAGCTGAAATCCGGTGCGGGCAAGGCCTTCCGGTCGAGCTTGCCGCTGCCGCCGAGCGGGAACTCGTCGAGTTCGACGAACAGCGACGGCACCATGTAGTCGGGCAGGCGCCGGCGCACGGCGTCGGCGAGCTCGGACCGTTCGATGTCGCGGCCGTCGGTGACGAGGTAGGCGACGAGGTGGTCGCCGAGCGCGGGGTCGGAGTGCACGACGACGACCGACTGCCGCACGCCCGGGTGGTCGAGCAACGCCGATTCGATCTCGCCGAGTTCGATGCGCAGACCGCGCAGCTTCACCTGGAAGTCCGTACGGCCGATGTACTCGATCTGCCCGTCCTCGTTCGTCTTCACGAGGTCGCCGGTGCGGTACATGCGGTCGCCGGGCTCGCCGAACGGGTCGGCGACGAAGCGATCGGAGGTCAGATCGGGGCGACGGAGATAGCCGCGCGCGAGCTGGACGCCCGCGAGGTAGAGCTCGCCCTCGACACCGTCCGGGACGGGGCGCAGACCCTCGTCGAGGACGTAGAGGCCGGTGTCGGCCACGGCGGCACCGATCGGCACGACGGTGTCGTCGGCGGAGGTCGCGAAGTAGGTGACGTCGACCGCGGCCTCGGTGGGCCCGTAGAGGTTGTGCAGACGCGCCGAGGAGATCTCGTAGAAGCGGGCGACGGTCTGCGGCGGCAGCGCCTCACCGGACGCGAAGACATAGCGAAGGGTGCTCACCGACGCGGCGGTGGGCTCGGTGAGGTAGACGGCGAGCATCGACGGCACGAAGTGCGCGATCGTCACGCCGCGTTCGATCATCGTCTGCGCGAGGTAGGCAGGGTCGCGGTGCCCGTCGGGCACGGCGATCGTGAGGCGGGCACCCACCTGCAGGGGCCAGAAGAACTCCCAGACCGACACGTCGAAGGTGAACGGTGTCTTCTGCAGCACCACGTCGTCGGCGCGCATCCCGTATTCGGACTGACGCCAGTCGATGTTCGCGACGATCGCCCGGTGCTCGACGGCGACGCCCTTCGGCCGTCCCGTCGAACCCGACGTGAAGATGACGTAGGCGAGATGATCGGCCGTGAGCGCGCCGCGGCGCTCCTCCGGGGCGATCGGCTCGTCGGACATCTCGGACAGGTCGAGGGTGTCGATCGTCAGCGCCGGGACCGAATCGGGAAGATCGACGGCGTCGCGCTCGGTGGTGACGACGGCGACCGGCTCGGCGATCTCGAGGACGTAGGCGAGGCGATCGGCCGGGTGGTCGGGATCGAGCGGCACGTAGGCGCCGCCGGCCTTGACGATCGCGTACATGCCGACCAGCAGGTCGAACGACCGGCGGACGGCGAGACCGACACGTGCGTCCGGTCCCACGCCGAGACCGATGAGGTGACGTGCGAGACGGTTGGCGCGGGCATCGAACTCGCGGTAGGTCAGGGCCTGCCCGTCGAACTCGAGAGCGACCGCATCAGGGGTCCGCGCCACCTGGGCGTCGAAACGCGCCACCAATGTGTCGGGATCGACCGTGGCGGGTGCTGCCGCATCGTCGCCGAGCACCTCGACGGCGTCGGCCAGCAGGGCGTCGACCACCCCCGCGAGGCCCGGAGCACCCAGCAGAGCGGGCGCGATGTTCGACAGGACGACCGGGAACAACGCGTCGAAGCCGAGCGCACCACCCATGGCGGTGTCGAGCGTGGCGATCTCGTCGCGCAGGCGCGCGTAGCCGATACGGGTGTCTCCGTCGGTGAGGGCGACGCGGTCGGGTTCGATCTCCGCGACGGCGGCGAGCAACCGGGGAAGGTCCTCGATCGCCAGCGTCGGCTTGCCCGCCATGTCACCCGTCATCTACGTCAGCCTCCTGAAATAACCTGCGCTCGGCACCACGCTGTGCACGCAACACCGCCCCCCGCTGCCACCCGGCACCGTACTGGCCGGGCAGTCGAACGACAGCCGATCTTCCATTATCCCGAAGTGTCCGACACAGGACTAATCCGCGTCTCCCACCGGGCCGGCGTCCACGCCTTCTGTCGGGTCCGCATCGACGCCTTCCGCGACGGCGATCACATCGCGCACCAACTGTGCGAGACCGTCGGCGCCGAGTTGGGGCAGCATCCCCGGTACGAGCCCGTTCAAAACCACCGACACGAGTGCTTCTGCGGTGAGCGCACCGCCGGTCGTGGTGGCCATGGTGTCCAGACGCTGTGCGAACTCGCCGAGTGTGACCTCGCGCTCACCGTGCCGGAAGGCGACGGTGTCCGGGGCCACGGCGGCCGCTGCCGCCACGAGTGCCGGCAGATCGGCGACGGTGCGTGCCTTCTTCGGCCGGGCCGCCCGCGCCCGCTCGGCATCCGTGCGGATGTCGATCGAACGGAGGACGACCTGCGGGTCGGCGCTGACGGCCTCGAGGATCCGGACGAAGCGATCGCCGAAGGTCTCGACCGTCGCGGCGTCGAACAGTGCCGTGGCGTAGGTGAAGGTCACATCGAGTGCGGTCAGTGCTCCCGACTCGGAGAACCGTTCGACCACCGTGCACTGGAGGTCGAACTTCGCCTGGTCGGCTCCCGTCTCGAGCGCGGTCACCTCGAGCCCCGGCAGGGCGAAGGTGCCGGTGTCGATGTTCTGGAAGGTGAGCATCGCCTGGAACAGCGGGGTGTACGCGCTGTTGCGTCGCACCCCGAGACGTTCGACGACCCGCTCGAACGGCACATCGGCGTTGCCGAACGCCGCGAGATCCTTCTCCTTGGCCTGAGCGAGCAGCTCCGCGAAGGTCGCCGAGCCGGCCACCCGGGTGCGGAGCACGAGGGTGTTGACGAACATGCCGACGAGGTCGTCGAGCGCTTCCTCACCACGACCGGCGGTCGGCGTGCCCACCGCGATGTCCTCGCTGCCCGACAGGCGGGCGAGCAGCACCGCGAAGGCGGCGTGCACCGTCATGAAGACCGTCGCGTTGTGCTCGCGGGCGGTCTTCTCGATCCGCTGCGCGAGTTCCTCACCGATCGTGAAAGTGAACGACTCACCGACGGTCGACTGGCGGGCAGGGCGCGGACGATCCGTGGGCAGGGCGAGAACCTCCGGGACACCGGAGAGTTCGTCGGCCCAGTAGTCGAGCTGACGCGACAGCTCGCTCTCGGGATCGTCCTCGGAACCGAGAACGCTCTGCTGCCACAGCGTGTAGTCGGCGTACTGGACCTCGAGCGGTGCCCAGCCCGGGGTCTCCCCTGCGGCATGCGCGAGATAGGCGGTCATGACGTCGCGCACGAGCGGGCGCATCGAGTACCCGTCGGCACTGATGTGGTGCGCGACGACCGCGAGGACGTGTTCGTCGGCGGCGAGACGCAACAACGCGACCCGCACCGGCGGGACCGATGCCGTCACGTCGAATCCGCTGCCGAGGATCTCGGTGAGACGCTCCACGAGTTCGTCGGCGGTCACGTCCACCGGGGCGAGGTCGGGCACGGCCTGCGCGACCGGCAGCACGACCTGCACCGGACCGTCACCGCTGTCCGGGTAGACGGTGCGCAGCACCTCGTGTCGTGCGAACAGGTCGGCGACCGCGGCGCGCAGGGCGTCCACGTCGAGCGCACCGGTCAGGCGCACGGCGACGGGGATGTTGTAGACACCCGATTCGGGATCGACCCGGTTCAGGGTCCACATGCGCTGCTGTGCGAGCGACAGCGGCACCTGCTCGGGACGCGGGACGGTCGTGAGCGCCGGACGGGCACCCTCGCCCACCGACGGCCGGAGGCGGGCGGCGAGCGCGACCACCGTGGACGACTCGAAGACGGTCCGGACCGGCACGCGGGTGTCGAGTGCGGCACCGAGCCGGGCGGCGAGCTGCGTCGCGAGCAGCGAGTTGCCGCCGAGTTCGAAGAAGTCGTCGTCGAGGCCGGCCCGCTCGACGCCGAGCAGTTCGGCGACGGTCGCGGCCACGATCTCCTCGACGGGATCGGTCGGGGCGCGGAACTGCCCCGCATCGAGTTCGGGGTCGGGCAGGGCCCGCCGGTCGAGCTTGCCGTTGGTGTTCAGCGGCAGCGCGTCGAGTTCGACGAAGGCCGACGGCACCATGTACGACGGCAGTCGCTCCGCGAGCGCCGTCCGTGTCGCACCGGCATCGAACGAGTCGGCGGCCGGCACGACGTACGCGACGAGCCGGTCGCCGAGGTGGGCGGTGTTGCGCACCAGGACGGCGACGTCCTTCACGTCCGGCAGCTCGCGCAGGACGGTCTCGACCTCGCCGAGTTCGATGCGGTAACCGCGCACCTTGACCTGGAAGTCGGCGCGGTCGAGGTATTCGAGGCGACCGGCACGGTTCCACCGGACGATGTCGCCCGTGCGGTACATGCGTCCGCGCCCGTACGGGTCGGCGACGAACCGGTCCGCGGTGAGGTCGGGACGGTCGTGATAGCCCCGCGCGAGCTGGGCACCCGCGAGGTACAGCTCGCCGGCGACACCCGGCGCCACCGGCCGCAGCCGGTCGTCGAGGACGTAGACGGCGGTGTTCCACTCGGGCACACCGATCGGGACGACGGTCCGGTCGGCGTCGTCGACCTCGTGGACGGTCACCGAGACCGCGGCCTCGGTCGGTCCGTAGAGGTTGTACAGCGTCGCGGTGTCGTCCGCGCGGAACTGCTGGGCCACCGCCGCTGGCAGTGCCTCACCGATCGCGAGGATCCGCCGCAGCGACGGCGCAACCGGACCGGCCGCGACCGTCATCAGCATCGACAGCATGGACGGAACGGTGTGCAGCGTGGTGACCTGCTCGTCGCGCAACAACGCGAGCAGATAGTCGGGATCGCGGTGTCCGTCGGCGGTGGCGATCACCAGGCGGGCGCCGGAGGTGAGCGCCGACCAGAACTCCCACACCGACAGGTCGAACGTCGCGACGGTCTTGAGCAGCACCGCGTCGTCGGCCCCGATACCGAAATACTCACGCTTCCACAGCAATTGGTTGACGATCGCGGCGTGGGAGACCGCGACGCCCTTGGGGCGCCCGGTCGAACCCGACGTGAAGATCACGTACGCCGTGTTGCCCGGCCGCAGCGGAGCCGACCGGTCGTCGTCGGTGATCGGATCGTCGGAGAGCCCGGCGAGGTCGAGGCCGTCGAGTTCGACGACCGGCGCCGTGCCGTGCTCGACCCGGTTGCCGCGCGTCGTCACGATCGCGACGGGAGCGGCCGTGTCGAGGATGTAGGTGTTGCGTTCGGCGGGCTGGTCCGGGTCGACCGGCACGTAGGCAGCGCCGGTCTTCGCGATCGCGTACATGCCCACGAGCAGCTCGGGTGAACGACGGATCGCGAGCGCGACCCGATCCTCCGGCCCCACACCGAGACCGAGCAGGTGCCGGGCGAGACGGTTGACGGACGAGTCGAACTCGCCGTAGGTCCACCGCCGGCCCTCGTACACGAGCGCGACGTCGTCGCGGTGTGCGGCGACCTGCTCGTCGAACAGACCGACGAGGGTCGCGCCGGGGTCGGTTCCGTGCGCGGTGTCGTTCCACGCGCCGAGCACCGTGTCGCGCTCCTGCGGAAGGAGCAGGGCGTGATCACCGACGGGCAGTGCCGGTGCCGCGACGAGCGCTTCGAGCAGCTGCTCGAAACGGGCCGCGACGGCCTCCGCGGTCTCGCGGTCGAACAGATCCGTCGCGTAGGTGAGGATCGCATCGATGCCCTGCGGTGCGCCGTCGTCTCCGTAGCTGTCGGCGACGATCAGGTGCATGTCGAACTGGGCGGTGCCACCCTCGAGATCGATCGGTTCGATGTCGAGCCCGGGCAGGGCGAGTTCGGAGCGGTTCTGGTTCTGGAACGAGAAGCCGACCTGGAACAGCGGATGCCGGGCCGTCGAACGGGCCGGATTCAGGACCTCGACGAGACGCTCGAACGGCACGTCCGCGTGCGCGAAGGCCTGCAGATCTGTTTCCCGTGCTGCGGACAGCAGTTCGTCGAAGGACGCACCGCCGTCCACCTCCAGCCGGAGCACCAGCGTGTTGACGAACATGCCGATGATGTCCTCGGTGGCCTGCTCGGTGCGACCCGCGATGGGGGTGCCCACCGCGATGTCCGTCGAGCCGGACAGACGCGCGAGCAGCGTCGCGAAAGCCGCGTGCACGGCCATGAACACGGTCGCGTTCCGGTTGCGTGCCAGATCCCGCAGCTCGCGGTGCAGATCGGCACCGATGGTGAACTCCACTCGGTCGCCGCGGAAGCTCTGCTGCGCCGGCCGCGGACGGTCGAGCGGCAGGTCGAGCTGGTCGGGCAGGTCGGCGAGCGCGGTGCGCCAGTAGCCGAGCTGCTCGGCGGCGGTGGATTCCGGATCGTCCTCGGAGCCGAGGACCTCCCGCTGCCACAACGCGAAGTCGGCGTACTGCACCTCGAGCGGCGCCCACGCCGGATCACTGTTCGCGGAACGGGCGGCGTAGGCCGTCATGACGTCGCGGACCAGCGGCACCATCGACGAACCGTCGGCGCTGATGTGGTGGACCACGGTGACGAGGACGTGATCGTCGTCGGCCACGCGGAGCAGATGCATCCGCACCGGCACATCGACGGTCACGTCGAACCCGGCTGCGGCGATCTCCCGCATCCGCGGCTCGAGATCGGCGGCGGTGACGTCCACCGGTTCGAGTTCGGGCCGGACCTGCGAGGCCGGCAGGATGCGCTGCACCGGACCGGATTCGGTCTCGGGGTAGACGGTGCGCAGGGACTCGTGCCGTGCGACGAGATCGGCGACCGCGGCACGCAACGCGTCGACGTCCAGTGCGCCCGTCATCCGCAACGCGAACGGGATGTTGTAGGCCGTCGAGTCGGGATCGAACCGGTTGAGGAACCACATCCGCTGCTGTGCGGGAGACAGCGGGATCGACTCCGGCCGTGTCCGCGCCGTGAGCGGCACCCGAGCACCGCGACCGGACTCCTGCTCGACCCGTGTCGCGAGTTCGGCGACGGTGGACGCCTCGAACAACGCCCGCACCGGCACCTGCGCATCGAGCGCGGCACCGAGCCGGGAAACGACCTGCGTCGCGATCAGCGAGTTGCCACCGAGTGCGAAGAAATCGTCGTCGGCGCCGATGCGGTCGACACCGAGCACGTCGGCGAACACGCCCGCCACGATCTCCTCGATCGGGGTGCTCGGCGCGCGGAAACCACGCGTCTCGAACACCGGCTCGGGCAACGCCCGACGGTCGAGCTTGCCGTTGACCGTCAGGGGGATCGCGTCGATCACCACGAACGCCGAGGGCACCATGTACTCCGGCAGGACCACGGCGACACCGCTGCGCAGCGCTTCGGTGTCGATCGACATGCCCTCGTGCGCAACCACATAGGCGACGATCCGGGCTGCTCCCGGGGTGTCCTCGCGCACGATGACCGCCGCGTGGGCAACCTCGTCCTGCGCGAGCACCGCGGCCTCGACCTCACCGAGCTCGATGCGGAAACCGCGGATCTTCACCTGGTCGTCGGCGCGTCCGAGATATTCGAGATCACCCGAGACGACCCAGCGTGCGACGTCGCCCGTCCGGTACAGCAGCGCACCGTCGGACGAGAACGGATCGGCGACGAAACGCGCCGCCGACAACTCGGGCCGACGCAGGTAACCACGCGCCAACTGGCCGCCGCCGACGTACATCTCGCCGGCCACACCCACCGGTACCGGCTTGAGCCGCCGATCGAGCACGTACACCCGCAGACCCGCGATCGGGACACCGACCACGCTCGCGGACGCGCCCTGCGCCAGGTCGGCACCGATCTCCCGGTACGACACGTGCACGGTCGTCTCCGTGATGCCGTACATGTTCACCAGGCGCGGAGCTGTGCCGATCCCCCGTCGCTGCGCTCGCCCCGCATCCCCGTGACGTTCGAACCACCCGGCCAGACGCCGCGGCTCGAGTGCCTCACCACCGAAGATCACGTACCGCAGCGACAGGTGTGCCTCGTCGACCGCGACCCGGTCGGCCTCGACCAGTTGGTAGAACGCCGACGGGGTCTGGTTCAGCACGGTGACCCGCTCGCGGATCAGCAACTCGCGGAATGCTTCCGGTGAACGCGACGTGAAGTAGTCGACCACCACCAGGGTCCCGCCGTAGAGCAGCGGTCCCCACAGCTCCCACACCGAGAAGTCGAAAGCGTAGCTGTGGAACATCGTCCACACGTCCGACGAGTCGAAGCCGTACACCGATTCGGTGTTGACCATCAGCCGCACCACATTGCGATGCGGGATCAACACACCCTTCGGGCGTCCCGTCGAGCCCGACGTGTAGATCACGTACGCGAGGTTCGTCGACGTCAACGGCGCACGGCGCTCCGCGTCGAGGATCGGTGCGTCGTCGACCTCCGACAGATCCAGACGATCGATCTCGACGACCGGCACCGAGTCCGGGAACGCCACCTCGACGTCCGAGGTGGTCACCACCGCGACCGGTGTCGCGTCCGAGACCAGGAACTCGATCCGATCGGACGGCGAGTTCGGGTCGATCGGCAGATACCCGGCACCGGCCTCGAGCACCGCCAGCAACGCCACGATCAGATCGAGCGAACGCGGCATCGCCACCGCGACCAGATCCTCCGGACCGGCACCGACATCGATGAGATGACGCGCCAGGCGATGCACCCGCGCACCGAGATCACGGTAGGACAACTGCTCGTCGCCGAACCGCACCGCAACCGCGTCGCCGCGTTCGGCGACACGCGCCTCGAACATGTCGACGAGTGTGGTGCCGGCCGGTGCGACGTCGTCGCCCAGCGAGTTCCAGCGCGAGACCACCAGTTCGCGTTCGAAGTCGTCGACGATCTCGATGTCGCCGACCACGGCGGCCGGATTCTCGGCCACCCCGCGCAGGATGCGCAGCAGCTGCTCCGCGAATGCCGCGACCCGCAGGTCGTCGAACAGGTCGGTGGCGTAGGTGACGGCGAAGTCCATGCCGGCCGCCGAACCGTCCTCGCCGACGGTCTCGGCGAAGGTGAACTGCAGGTCGAACTTGGCGGTGGGCGCCTCGTAGTCGACCGCGGCGGCGGTGATGCCGTCGAGGTCGAACTCGACCCGGCCCGTGTTCTGGAAGGTCAGGGCCACCTGGAACAGCGGGTGACGCGCCTGCGAACGCTGCGGGTCGAGGATCTCCACGAGCCGTTCGAAGGGGACGTCGGCGTTCGCGAAGGCGTCGAGGTCGGTGTCGCGCACCTCGGCGAGGAGGTCCTGGAAGCGGATGTCGTTGCGCACGCCGACACGCAGCACGAGGGTGTTGACGAACATACCGACGAGGTCGTCGAGGGCGGCTGCGCCGCGACCCGCGATCGGGGTGCCGATCGCGATGTCCTCACTGTCGGACAGTCGCGCGAGCAGTACCGCCAGCGCCGCGTGCACGACCATGAACAGGGACGTGTTCCGCTCCCGGGCAAGACTTTCCAGTGTCGAATGCAGCTCGGGTTCGACGCGGAACCGGCTGGTGCGTCCGGTGTTCGACGCGACCTCGGGGCGAGCGCGATCCGACGGCAGGTCGAGCTGGTCGGGAAGGTCCGCCAGTTGCGCGGTCCAGTACTCCACCTGGCGGGAGAGCACCGAACGCGGATCGTCCTCGGAGCCGAGGACGTCGCGCTGCCACAACGCGTAGTCGGCGTACTGCACCTCGAGCGGCGCCCAGTTCGGGACGTCGCCGCGCGAACGGTTCGCGTAGGCGACCATGATGTCGCGCGCGAGCGGCCGCAGCGAGAAGCCGTCGGACGCGATGTGGTGGACCACGAGGAACAGCACGTGCTCGCGCACGCCGAGCGAGAACAACACGACCCGCAGCGGTACCTCGCTCGTGACGTCGAAACCGGCCGAGGTGAGCTGCTCCGCACGCTCGAACAGGCTGTTCTCGTCGACCCGTTCGACGGGCAGCTCGACCTCGTAGGGCGGCTGCACCGACTGGTGGCCGACGCCGTCGATGTCCGGGTAGACGGTCCGCAGCGACTCGTGCCGCTCGACGACGTCGCCGAGCGCGGTGCGCAGGGCCTCGACGTCGAGGTCCCCGGTGAGGCGGACTCCGACGGGGATGTTGTTCGCCGCGGAGGCCGGATCGAAGCGGTTGAGGAACCACATGCGCTGCTGCGCGGGCGACAGCGGGATCCGCTCCGGACGCTCGCGTCGTTCGAGCGCGGGTCGAGAGCCGGCTCCCCCGAACTGTTCGACGCGGATCGCGAGGGCCTCGACGGTGGGGGCGTCGAACAGGGCACGGACGGGGACGGTCGTGTCGAGGGCGTCGCCGAGACGCGCGACCACCTGCGTCGCGACGAGCGAGTTCCCGCCGAGCGCGAAGAAGTCGTCGGTGCGGCCGACGCGCGGGACACCGAGCACCTGCGCGAAGACACCCGCGACGATCTCCTCGACCGGCGTGCGCGGCGGCATGAACTCCTGCACCTCGAAGGTCGGTGCGGGCAGTGCCCGACGGTCGACCTTGCCGCTCGTGTTGAGCGGCAGCGAGTCGAGCACGACGATCGCCGCGGGCACCATGTACGACGGCAGCCGCGAGAGCAGCGCGGTCTTCACGTCCGCCGGGTCGATGTCGGCACCGGCGATCGGCACGACGTACGAGACGAGTTGCGGTCCGGAGCGGGGATCCTCGCGCACCACCGTCACGGCACGACCGATCGCGGGCTGCGCGGTGAGCGCGGTGTCGATCTCGCCGAGCTCGATCCGCAGACCGCGCAGCTTGACCTGCTGGTCGGTGCGGCCGATGTAGTCGAGTTCGAGGCGGTCGCCACCGGCGGTGCGCACCCACCGCACGAGGTCGCCGGTGCGGTACAGGCGGCCACCGGAGGTGGAGAACGGGTCGGCGACGAAGCGTTCCGCGGTCAGGTCGGGGCGACCGTGGTAGGCGCGGGCGAGTTGTGCGCCGGACAGGTACAGCTCTCCGGCGACTCCCACCGGGACGGGCCGCAGGCGCGCGTCGAGGACGCGGGCGGCGGTGTTCCACACCGGCGAGCCGATCGGCACGGCGGGGTGGTCGTCGGGTTCGGCGGTGCGGTGCAACGTCTGGATGGTGGTCTCGGTGGGACCGTAGAGGTTGTGCACCGGTGCTGCGCCGAGCTTGCGGAAGCGGGCGGTGCTCTCGCCGGAGAGGCTCTCGCCGCCGCAGAAGACGTGGGTGAGCGAGGCCGCGGCCTCCTCCCCGAGGTGCTCGAGCACCGCGTCGAAGACGGTCGGCACGAACTGGACGACGGTGATGCCGGCCCGGGCGATCTCGGCGGCCATCCCGGCGGGCTCGCGGTGCAGGCCCGGCGACGCGACGACCGTGCGTGCGCCGGCGTGCAGCGGCAGGAAGAGCTCCCAGACCGATGCGTCGAAGGTGACGGGGGTCTTGAGCAGCACCCGGTCGTCGGCGGTGAGGGCGAATTCGTCCTGCATCCACGACAACTGGTTGACCACCGCGCCGTGCGGCACGGCGACGCCCTTGGGGCGGCCGGTGGAGCCGGAGGTGTACAGGACGTATGCGAGGTGTTCGGCCCGCAGCGGGCGGGTCCGTTCGTCGTCGCGGACGGGCGAGCCGTCGCGGCCGGCGAGGTCGACGGCGTCGATCTCGACGGTCGGGATGTCCCCGAAACCGGTCCGTCCCCGGAGCTCGTCCCAGGATGCGACCAGAACCAGTGACGGAGCGGAGGATTCGAGGACGTACGCGATACGGTCGGCGGGCTGTTCGAGGTCGAGCGGCACATAGGCGCCGCCGGCGGCGATCACCGCGTGCACGGCGACGAGCATGTCGACGGACCGGCCGATCGCCACGCCCACCCGGGTCTCCGGGCCGACGCCGAGCTCGACGAGATGACGTGCGAACGCGTTGACGCGCTCCCCGAACTCGCGGTAGGTCGACGGCGTTCCGACCGCGTCGGTGCCGGGTACGACGGCGAGGGCGTCGGGAGTACGCGCGACCTGCGCGTCGAGCAGTCCCGGCAGCGTCGCGGTCGCGCCGAGATCGGCACGGGCACCGTGCGCGGCGGCGTCGACGGCGTCGCGTTCGCCGGCGGTGAGCAGCGGCAGTTCGTCGATCCCGGTACCAGGGGTCTCCGTCGCGGCGGCGAGGAGACGAACGAACCGCTCACCGAGGACGTCGATCGTCTCGGCGTCGAACAGGTCGGTCGCGTAGGACAGTTCGACGACCCAACCGTCGGACGACGATGCGCCCTCGGTGTCGGCATCGAGGACCGTCACCACGAGGTCGAACTTGGACAGTCCGTTGTCGAGGGGCACGTTCGTCACCGACAGTTCCGGCAGCTGCAGCGACACCTGTCCGAGATTCTGGAAGGCCAGCATCACCTGGAACAGAGGGTTGTGCGCCTGGGTGCGGACCGGGGCGAGGACGTCGACGAGACGCTCGAACGGGATCTCGGCGTGGGCGAACGCGCCGAGGTCGACCTCGCGGACGTGGGCAAGCAGCTCGTCGAAGGTGGCGGTGACGTCCACCCGGGTCCGCAGGACGAGGGTGTTGACGAACATGCCGATCAGGTCGTCGAGGGAGCGTTCGCCGCGACCGGCGATCGGCGTGCCGATCGCGATGTCGTCGGAAGCGCTCAGACGCGCGAGCAGCGTCGCGAGGACCGCGTGCACGACCATGAACTCGGTCGTGCGCCGCTGCTGCGCGAGACGCTCGACCGCGGCGCGCAGTTCGGGGTCGATCGTCAGCCGGGTGACGGCACCGCGGTACGACGCGACCGCCGGACGCGGCCGGTCCGTGGGCAGGCCGAGGCTCTCCGGCAGGTCGGCGAGGGTGTCGGTCCAGTAGCCGATCTGACGGGCCAGCACCGACTGCGGGTCGTCCTCCGCTCCGAGCACCTCGCGCTGCCAGAGGGTGAAGTCGGCGTACTGGATCTCGAGCGGGGTCCAGGCCGGAGCCTCGCCCTGCGCCCGGGCCGCGTAGGCGATCATGATGTCGCGGGTCAGTGGCACCATCGAGAACCCGTCGGCGGCGATGTGGTGCAGGACCGCGACGAGCACGTGCGAATCGGGTCCGGTCTCGAACAGACGCACCACCATCGGCACGTCGCGCACGACGTCGAAGGTGGTCGCCGCGAGTGCCCGCAGTTCGGCGGGCAGACGGTCGGCGTCGATCCGAGTGACGGTCAGCTCGACCGGCACCTCCGAGACCGGGAGCACCTTCTGGTAGCCGTAACCGTCGACGTCCGGGTAGACGGTGCGGAGCGATTCGTGCCGTACGACGACGTCGCGGAGCGCGGTCTCGAGAGCGGCGACGTCGAGCGCACCGGACAGGTGCACGGCCACCGGGATGTTGTTGACCGCGGACTCCGGGTCGAAGCGGTTGAGGAACCACATCCGCTGCTGCGCGAGCGACAGCGGAACCCGCTCGGGCCGCGGTCCGGCGACGAGCGGTGTGCGGGCCGCACCCGACGAGTCGGCCTCGACGGCGGCGGCGAGCGCCTCGACGGTGGACGCCTCGAAGATCGCGCGCAATGCCACTCGGCCACCGAGGGATTCGCCGATACGGGAGACGGCCTGCGTCGCGATCAGCGAGTTGCCGCCGAGCGCGAAGAAGTCGTCGTCGAGACCGACGCGGTCGAGTCCGAGGACGTCGGCGAAGACCGACGCGACGATCTGTTCGACCGGGGTCGTCGGGGCACGGAACTCCTTGACCTCGAAGACGGGGGCCGGCAGGGCCCTGCGGTCGAGCTTGCCCGACGATCCGAGCGGGAACTCGTCGAGCACGACGTAGATCGACGGCACCATGTAGGCCGGCAGGGAGCCGGCGAGACGACGCGAGACGGAGGCGGTGTCGAGCGACCGGCCGTCGGCGGCGACGAGATAGGCGACGAGGTGCTCACCGGAGTGGGCGTCCGAGCGCACGAGCACGACGGCCCGGTCGACGTCGTCGAGCGCGAGCAGGGCCGCCTCGATCTCGCCGAGTTCGATGCGCAGACCACGGAGTTTGACCTGGAAGTCGGTGCGGCCGATGTATTCGAGTTCGGCGCCTGCCGTACGTACGTCGGAGGTCTCCCGAGCGACCCACCGCACGAGATCGCCCGTGCGGTAGAGCCTCTCCCCCGCCCCGTACGGCGAAGCGACGAAGCGTTCCGCCGTCAGGTCCGGCCGCGCCACATAACCGCGCGCCAGCTGGACACCCGACAGGTAGAGCTCACCCGCGACACCGACCGGCACGGGATGCAGTCGGCCGTCGAGGACGTGGACGCCGGTGTTCCAGACCGGGACGCCGATGGGCACCGACACCTCGTCGGCCGCGGTGACCTCGTGGTAGGTCACGTCGACGGCCGCCTCGGTGGGGCCGTACAGGTTGTGCAGGCGAGCGCCCGGCAGGATCGACCGCAGACGTGCGGCGACCGATGCGGGCAGTGCCTCGCCCGACGCGAAGACCATCCGCAACGACGACGCCGATGCCGCGGCGTTCTCGGCGACGAAGACCGCGAGCATGGACGGCACGAAGTGCGCGACCGTGACGCCGCGGTCGGCCATGACCCGGGCGAGATAGGCCGGGTCCCGATGGCCGTCGGGCAGCGCGATCTCGAGTCGCGCACCGATCTGCAGGGGCCAGAAGAACTCCCACACCGACACGTCGAAGGTGAACGGCGTCTTCTGCAACACCACGTCGTCGCGGGTGAGGCCGTACTCGTCCTGCATCCACAGCAGGCGGTTGACGATCGCGCCGTGCGGCACCGCGACACCCTTGGGGCGTCCCGTGGAGCCGGACGTGAAGATGACGTAGGCGGTGTTCGCCGGCGTCAGCGTCTCGATGCGATCTGCGTCGGTGATCGGGCCGGACGGCAGGTCGGACACATCGAGCGTGTCGATCTCGATCGTGCGCGCAGCCGCGGGCGACTCGAAGGCGTCGCGGGTGGTGGTCAGCACCGCGACCGGCGCCGCCGTGTCGAGGATGTAGGCGTTGCGGTCGGCGGGCTGGTCGGGGTCGAGCGGCACGTAGGCACCGCCGGCCTTGACGATCGCGTACATGCCGACGAGGAGGTCGAAGGATCGCCGTACTGCGAGCCCGACGGCCGTCTCCGGTCCGACACCCTGCGAGATCAGGTGGCGGGCAAGGCGGTTGACACGCGCGTCGAAGTCCGCGTAGGTCAGCTGCTCACCCTCGAAGGCCACGGCCACGGCGTCGGGATCCGTCGCCACGCGGGCGTCGAACAGGTCGACGAGGGTGGCCGGTTCCAGCTCGTGCGCGGTGTCGTTCCACGATTCGAGGACCGCGAGACGCTCGTCGGCGTCGAGCAGGTCGATGTCGCCGACGACGACCTCGGGTTCGCGCACCACGGCCTCGAGGATGCGGACGAAGCGATCGGCGAATCCGCGTACGGTCGCGTGATCGAACAGGTCGGTCGCGTAGGTGAACGCCGCTCCGAGACCGTTCGGCGTGCCGTCCTCCGCGAAGTCCTCGGTGAGGGTGAGCTGCAGGTCGAACCTGGCGACCGCCGTGTCGATGTCGAGCACGTCCAGGGTCAGGCCACGCAGTTCGACGTGCGCGGCGCGCAGGTTCTCGAACGAGAGCATCACCTGGAACAGCGGGTGCCGGGCGGTGGAGCGGGCCGGGTTGAGCACCTCGACGAGCCGCTCGAACGGCACGTCGGCGTGACCGAAGGCACCGAGCGCCGCGTCGCGCGCCCGTGCGAGATGCGTGGTGAACGGCGTGCCCGAATCGACATCCGTGCGCAGCACGAGGGTGTTGACGAACATGCCGATCAGGTCGTCGAGCGCCTGCTCGCCGCGACCCGCGACCGGGGTGCCGATCGCGATGTCGTCCTGACCGGACATCCGCGCGAGCAACACGCTCAGGGCCGCGTGCACCACCATGAACAGCGACGCGTTCCGGGTGCGCGCCAGCGCCACGAGCTCGCGGTGCAGTTCCGGATCGATTGAGAAATCCACGGTGGCACCGGAGTACGACTGCACGGCCGGCCGCGGACGGTCGGCGGGCAGATCGAGCTGATCGGGCACACCGGCGAGGGTGCGACGCCAGTAGTCGAGCTGCCGAGAGATCAGCGACTGCGGATCGTCCTCGGAGCCGAGGACATCGCGCTGCCACAACGTGTAGTCGGCGTACTGCACCGGAAGGGGCGCCCATGAAGGGGCCTCCCATTCGGTGCGGGCGGTGTAGGCGACCATGATGTCGCGCGCCATCGGACCCGTGGACCAGCCGTCGGCCGAAATGTGGCTTACGACCAACGCCAGGACATGCTCGTTGTCCCCGAGCTCGAACAACTCGGCCCGCATGGGTACATCCGACGTTACATCCAACCCCGTCGAGGCCAGACGACGAACCGCCCACGGCAACTCGTTGTGAGCGATACGCGTGGGAGTGAGATCCGGGACGACTTCCGCCGCAGCCCGAATCACCTGATGTGGGCCGTCCGAGGAGTCGGGGTAGACGGTGCGCAAGGATTCGTGTCGATCGATCACATCCATGATCGAAACCTGCAGAGCCGCAACATCCAGCTGGCCGGTGAGCCTCAAGGCCATCGGCAGGTTGTAGGTGGCCGATTGCGAATCGAACTGGTTGAGGAACCACATCCGCTGCTGCGCCAGAGACAGCGGGATCGACTCCGGCCGTGTCCGCGCCGTGAGCGGCACCCGAGCACCGCGACCGGATTCCTGCTCGACCCTTACTGCAAGCGAGGCGACGGTGGACGCCTCGAACAACGCCCGCACCGGCACCTGCGCATCGAGCGCGGCACCGAGCCGGGAAACGACCTGCGTCGCGATCAGCGAGTTGCCACCGAGTGCGAAGAAATCGTCGTCGGCGCCGATGCGGTCGACACCGAGCACGTCGGCGAACACGCCCGCCACGATCTCCTCGATCGGAGTGCTCGGCGCGCGGAAACCACGCGTCTCGAACACCGGCTCGGGCAACGCCCGACGGTCGAGCTTGCCGTTGACCGTCAGCGGGATCGCGTCGATCACCACGAACGCCGAGGGCACCATGTACTCCGGCAGGACCACGGCGACACCGCTGCGCAGCGCTTCGGTGTCGATCGACATACCCTCGTGCGCAACCACATAGGCGACGATTCGGGCTGCTCCCGGGGTGTCCTCGCGCACGATGACCGCCGCGTGGGCAACCTCGTCCTGCGCGAGCACCGCAGCCTCGACCTCACCGAGCTCGATGCGGAAACCGCGGATCTTCACCTGGTCGTCGGCGCGTCCGAGATATTCGAGATCACCCGAGACGACCCAGCGTGCGACGTCGCCCGTCCGGTACAGCAGCGCACCGTCGGACGAGAACGGATCGGCGACGAAACGCGCCGCCGACAACTCGGGCCGACGCAGGTAACCACGCGCCAACTGGCCGCCGCCGACGTACATCTCGCCGGCCACACCCACCGGTACCGGCTTGAGCCGCCGATCGAGCACGTACACCCGCAGACCCGCGATCGGGACACCGACCACGCTCGCGGACGCGCCCTGCGCCAGGTCGGCACCGATCTCCCGGTACGACACGTGCACGGTCGTCTCCGTGATGCCGTACATGTTCACCAAACGCGGAGAGGTGTCACCATGACGTTCGAACCACCCGGCCAGACGCCGCGGCTCGAGCGCCTCACCACCGAAGATCACGTACCGCAGCGACAGCTGCGCCTCGTCGACCGCGACCCGGTCGGCCTCGACCAGTTGGTAGAACGCCGACGGAGTCTGATTGAGCACGGTGACCCGCTCACGGATCAGCAACTCGCGGAAGGCTTCCGGTGAACGCGACGTGAAGTAGTCGACCACCACCAGGGTCCCGCCGTAGAGCAGCGGTCCCCACAGCTCCCACACCGAGAAGTCGAAAGCGTAGCTGTGGAACATCGTCCACACGTCCGACGAGTCGAAGCCGTACACCGATTCGGTGTTGACCATCAGCCGCACCACATTGCGATGCGGGATCAACACACCCTTCGGGCGTCCCGTCGAGCCCGACGTGTAGATCACGTACGCCAGATTCGTCGACGTCAACGGCGCACGGCGCTCCGCGTCGAGGATCGGTGCGTCATCGACCTCCGACAGATCCAGACGATCGATCTCGACGACCGGCACCGAACCCGGGAACGCCACCTCGACGTCCGAGGTGGTCACCACCGCGACCGGCGTCGCGTCCGAGACCAGGAACTCGATCCGATCGGACGGCGAGTTCGGGTCGATCGGCAGATACCCCGCACCCGCCTCGAGCACCGCCAGCAACGCCACGATCAGATCCAGCGAACGCGGCATCGCCACCGCGACCAGATCCTCCGGACCGGCACCGACATCGATGAGATGACGCGCCAGGCGATGCACCCGCGCACCGAGATCACGGTAGGACAACTGCTCGTCGCCGAACCGCACCGCAACCGAATCACCACGCACCGAGACCTGCCGCTCGAACAGATCCACCAACGTCACACCCGACGGCGCCACATCGTCACCCAACGAATTCCAACGCGAGACAACCAACTCCCGCTCGGAATCGTCGAGAATCTCGACATCACCGACCACGACCGACGTATCGCCCACGACCGTTCGAAGGATGCGCAGCAGCTGCTCCGCGAACCGGGCAACAGTCGCTTCATCGAACAGATCGACTGCGTACTCGAAGGCAGCACGATGGGTGGACCCGGTATTGCCGTCACGAATGTCCGGCACAGTCAATTGCAGGTCGAACTTGGCTGTTCCGATCTCGATCTCGGTTGCAGCGACATCCATGTCACCGAGTCGAGCCGCGGGTATCCCCGGTGTGAGATCCACAGCGAGGACGACCTGGAACAATGGGTGGCGCGCCGCAGAGCGTGTCGGGCTCAGAAGGTCGACCAGGCGTTCGAACGGGAGATGCGCGTGTGCATATGCTGCGCTGTCCACATCCCGGATGTGGTGTAGCAATTCCGCGAAGGTACTGCGATCGTCGACATCCGACCGAAGAACGAGCGTGTTGACGAACATACCGATCAGCTCATCGAGTTGCTCGTCGTCCCGGCCGGAAACCGGAGTCCCGATAGCGATGTCGCGAGTTCCGGACAGACGTCCCAGAAGCACGGCAAAAGCAGCATGCAGGACCATGAACGGCGTCACACCGTGGTCACGTGCCAGCGAACGTATGCCCTGCACCAGGTCGGCTTCGAGATCGAACGACAGGCGCGCACCGCGATTCGTGGGTGCCTCCGGCCGACTCCGATCGAACGGAAGGTCGAGTTGTTCGGGCAGATCGGAAAGAGTCCGCTCCCAGAACTCCAGTTCGCGACTTGCGACCGAGTTCGGGTCGTCTTCCGATCCGAGCAGTTCCCAGTGCCACAGGGTGTAGTCGGCGTACTGCAGAGACAGGTCGGGGAGGCTGGGCTCTGCAGCGCCACTCCTCGCACTGTAGGCAGCCAGGAGGTCTCGTCCGAGGGGCTCGAACGACGCTCCGTCGGCGGCAATGTGGTGGAGCACGATGATCAATACGTGCTCGTCGGGCGCAGTCCTCAGGACCGAGGTGCGGATCGGTACCTCGATCGTGAGGTCGAATCCGCGCGACGCGAGTGATGTCATCTCTGCTTCGAGCGCGGAGGCTGCAACATCCCGTGGCTTCGACTCCAGATCGATCTCGTCCGGAGAAAACACACGCTGCTGCGGGGATCCGTCGACATCGACGAAGAGAGTGCGCAGAATCTCGTGGCGGGAAATCAAGTCGTACAGTGCCGAATGGATCGCGACTTCGTCGAGAGGCCCTCGCATCCGGATTGCGAACGGCAGGTTGTACAGCGCGCTCGCCGGGTCGAATCGATTCAAGAACCACAGTCTTTGCTGTGCGGTCGACAGTGGCAGCACGTCGGGTCGCGGCCGGGCGACGAGCGGGGACCGCGCGCCGGTACCGATCTGCTTGGCGAGCCGCGTCGCGAGACCCACGACGGTGGATGCCTCGAACAGCACCCGCACGGGCACCTGGGTGTCGAGCGCGGCTCCGATGCGGGAGACCACCTGAGTGGCGACGAGGGAGTTGCCGCCGAGTTCGAAGAAGTCGTCGTCGAGACCCACGCGTTCGACGCCGAGGACCTCGCCGAACGCGTCGGCGACGGCACGCTCGGCGGGGGTGCGCGGCTCACGGAAGATGCGGGTGCTGCTGAAGACCGGCTCCGGCAACGCCTTCCGGTCGAGCTTGCCGCTCGTGTTGAGCGGCAGTGCGTCGAGCACCATGAGCGACGCCGGAACCATGTACGACGGCAACGACCGGCCGGCGTGGTCGGCCAGGTCGGAGGTGTCGATCGTGCGGCCGGGAGCCGCGACGACGTACCCGACGAGCTGGTCGCCGGTGGGGGTCGCCACCACGAGCACGACGGCCTGCGAGACGGCGGGGTGCGCGAGCAGTACTGCTTCGATCTCACCGAGCTCGATGCGCTGGCCACGGAACTTGACCTGGAAGTCGGTGCGGCCGATGTATTCGAGCAGACCCGTGCCGTCGGCGGCGGTCTCCCACCGCACCAGGTCGCCGGTGCGGTACATCCGCTCGCCGGGCGCCCCGAAGGGGTCGGCGAGGAAACGGTCGGAGGTCAGGTCGGGACGGTCGAGGTACCCGCGCGCGAGCTGGACACCGGCGAGGTAGAGCTCGCCGGGGCGGCCCACCGGCACCGGACGCAACCTCCGGTCGAGGACGTATGCGCGGCTGTTCCACTGCGGAACGCCGATCGGGACGCTGTGCACGTCGCCGGGAGCGGCCCGGTGGTAGGTGATGGAGACCGCGGCTTCGGTGGGGCCGTAAAGGTTGTGGAGTCCGGCCGAGCACATCCGCGCGAAGTCCGCGGCGGTCTCCGACGGCAGGGCCTCACCGATGACGAAGACGTGCCGCAGCGAATCACACGTTCCGGCAGGCGCATTCGCGACGAATACGGTGAGCATCGACGGCACGAAGTCGGTGATCGTGACGCCGTGCTCGGCGATCCTGTTCGCGACGTAGACCGGGTCGCGGTGCCCGTCGGGCGTCGCGATCACGAGGGTCGCGCCGACACGCAGGGGCATGAAGAAACCCCACAGCGACACGTCGAAGGTCGTCGCGGTCTTCTGCAGGTACACGTCGGAGGACGTCAGACCGTACTGGTCGTTCATCCACTGGATCTGGTTGTCGATCGCCACGTGGCTCACGGCCACGCCCTTCGGCCGGCCCGTCGAACCGGAGGTGAAGATGACGTAGGCGGTCGTGTCCGGCAGGATCGGTCCGCGTCGTTCGGCGTCGGTGAGCGGCGTCGTGTCGAACCGCGAGTGGTCGAATGTGTCGACGTCGATCGTGGGGATGCCCTCGGGCAGCGTCACATCGTCGCGCGCCGTGGTGAGCACCGCCGCCGGGTGGGCGGTCTCGAGGATGTAGGCGGTGCGATCGGCCGGGTGGTCGGGGTCGATCGGCACCCAGGCGCCCCCCGCCTCGACGATCGCGTACATGCCGACGACGAGCTCGAGCGAACGGCGGATGGACAGTCCGACGAGGGACTCGGGGCCGACACCGAGGTCGACCAGTGCCCGGGCGAGGCTGTTCACCCGCGCGGCGAACTCGGCGTAGGTCAGCGATTCGCCCTCGAAGACCAGCGCGGTCGCGTCGGGAGAGGTCGCGACCCGGTCGTGGAACTCCGTGAGCAGGTCGCGGCGCTGCACGGGGTGGTCGGTGCGGTTCCAGTCGCGGACGACCCGGTCGAGTTCGGTGCCGCCCGCGAGCGGGATGTCCCAGACGGGCCGGTCGGAGTCCGAACCGACGAAACGGTCGAAGAACTCGACGAACCGCGCGTGGTCGGAGGCGGCCCGGTCGGGTCCGTAGAGATTCGGGTTCGACTCGAAGTCGATGTGGGTGTTGTCGCCGCTGGTGTAGACGTTGACGCCGAGGTCCTCGATCAGACCGGTCGACAGGATGTTGATCCGTCCCACCATGTCGCCGAGGCGGACCTCGTTGTCGAACAGCATGATGTTGACCCACGGCCCGAAGAAGGTGGCCTGTGCTCCACCCGCGGAGCTCGCGTCGCGGTCGCGGACGATGTCCTCGTGTCGGTAGCGCTGATGTCGCAGCGCGCCCGAGACGGCGGCACCGGACGCCGCGATGAGGTCGTGCACGGTGGTCTCGTCGGTCACGCTCAACCGGAGCGGGACGACGTTCGAGACCATGCTGCCGGAGCGGCGCAACAGGGCGGTGGTGCGGGCCGCGACGGGCAGGCTCAGCACGACGTCGGTCTGCCCGGTCATCTGGGCGACATAGGCCGCGAACGCCGCGATGACGGCGGTCGCCAGACTCGTGTTCTCCCGTTCGGACAGCTGCTCGATGCGGCGTTCGGTCTCGTCCGACAGCGCCGCGCTGTCGATGCGGCTGACCGGCGCGGGCGCCGCGGTGCGGCCGGCGAGGCTCGTGGGCTCCTCGATGCCCTCGATCTGCTGCGCCCAGTACTCGTGGTCGTCGGCGAACCGCTTCGACCCGCGGTACTCCATCTCCACGTCGTAGACCTTGCGCAGATCGGACGCGAGGCTCGGCGACGGTTCGACGCCGTCGACCGCCGCCGTGTAGAGCTCGGCGATGCGGGTCATGAAGGTCGCGGCGGCGAAACCGTCGAGCGCGAGATGGTGGACGCGGTTGTACCAGAAGTAACGACGGTCACCGATGCGCAGGACCGTCGCGGAGATCAGCCGGTCGCGGAGGACGTCGACGGGACGGCTGCGGTCGTCGCGCATCCAGTCGAGGGCGGCCTGACGAGGGTCGGGTTCGTCCCGCAGGTCCTCGTAGCCGACGGAGTCGTCGAGCGTGAGGTCGACGAGCTGGTAGGGCTGGGCGTCGACCTCGATGAACCGGAGGAAACCCGATCCCATCTCGCGGGCGGCGCGGACGCTCGCGGCGTGCAGCAGGTCGAGGTCGAGGTCGCCCTCGAGTTCGACGTACTGAGCGATGTTGGCGGGCACCGTCGGGTCGACGTGCTGGGCGAACCACATTCCCAGCTGTGCCGGCGAGAGCGGAAAGGCCCCGGGCGGCACGACGCCCTGCGAGTTCCCCGCGTCCGATCCGCCGTTACCCAGCGAGTCCAATCCCCAACCTTTCTCTCACCGTCGCGCAATCCCCCATCGGCGGTAGCTTGCGCAGCGCACAACCCTCTCGGTTTATCTGCTGAGCAGGTGAGGATCGTTACGGCGTGGTCGGGCGGTAGAACTCTCCGCAGGACCGGACGCAGCAACGGATCCCCAGCCTGTCGGCCGAGGCGCCCGAAGCAGGTTACCCGCCGGTCATCACCGGAGCCCATGACATACGCATCGGTCCCAATCTACAGGGTGCCCGCCCGGGCGCCGACCGACTGTCACCGAGTGCCGACGGTCACGTCCACGCCACGGCGATGATCACGTTGAGAATGCCCAGACCACCTGCGACGTGGGCGAGGGTCGCGGTCGAGCCGGGATTCTGCTTCTCCTTCTTCAGGCCGATGAACGCCACGACGAGCACGGCGAGGGCGACCAGCAGCTTGATGCCGATCTTCATGTGGTTCACCTCGACGACGTCCTGCGCCTCCCGGAGACCGACCAGGGCCAGACCCGTCACGACCTGCAGGATGGCGCCGTGCAGCATGCCGGCGACGACGCGCGGTTCCTTGATGACCGCGAGCCACGAACCGATGATGCCCGCGAGGCCGATGAAGTGCAGGATGAGGAAGATCTTGATGGCGATGTCCATGGGCGCAATCCGACCATTCCGGGCGTGGGCTGTCCAGTAAGGCGACACTCAGCGAGTGCCTGGGATCACGCCTGGCTGCGGTACCAATCGAGCAGGTCCGGGTCGTCGATCGCGGTGCGGTCCACCGCCCTGGCGGGATCGGCTCCCTGCAGGATCCGTTTGAGGGGAACCTCGAGCTTCTTACCGGTGCGGGTGTGCGGCACCCCGGGCGCGGCGACGATCTCGTCGGGCACGTGCCGGGGCGAGGCGTGCTCGCGCACGGCCGCACGGATCCGTTCCTTCAGGTCGTCGGTGAGCGTGGCTCCGTCGGCGAGGACGACGAACAACGGCATGCGGTACGTGCCGTCGGGTCGTTCGATGCCGAGGACGAGCGACTCGACGATCTCGGGCAGGGTCTCCACGGCCTGGTAGATGTCGGCACTGCCCATCCGCACGCCGTGACGGTTGAGCGTGGAGTCGGACCGGCCGTGCATCTCGAAGGTGCCGCGCTCGGTGATCGTGATCCAGTCGCCGTGCCGCCACACGCCCGGATAGACGGAGAAATAGGAGTCGCGGTAACGACTGCCGTCCGGGTCGTTCCAGAACCGCACCGGCATGGACGGCATGGGAGCGGTCACGACGAGTTCGCCGACCTCTCCGCGCACCGGTCGGCCCGCCTCGTCGAAGGCGTCGACCGCCACACCGAGGCAGGGCACCGAGATCTCCCCCGGCCACACCGGCACCGTGGGGACGGCCCCGACGAATGCCGTGACGACATCGGTCCCGCCGGAGATGGACATCACCTGCACGTGTTCCCCCGCATTGCGCGCCAGCCACGACGACGAGGAGGCGGGCAGCGTCGACCCGGTGACTCCGACGCCGCGGAGGGCCGACAGATCGTGATCGTCCTGCGGGACGACACCGGCCTTGATGCAGGCCAGCACGTATCCGGGGCTCGTCCCGAGCACCGTGACGTTCTCGTCGGCCGCGATCCGCCACAGGCGATCGACCTCGGGATGGGACGGGGCGCCGTCGTAGGTGACGACGGTGCATCCCACGAGCAGTCCCGAGAGCAGGAAGTTCCACATCATCCAGCTCGGGCTGGTGTACCAGAGGAAGCGGTCGCCGGGACGGAGGTCGAGGTGCAGCGATAACGCCTTGAGATGCTCGAGCAGCACACCGCCGTGGCCGTGCACGAGGCCCTTCGGCGGGCCGGTGGTTCCCGAGGAGAAGACCACCCACAGCGGGTGGTCGAAGGCGACGGGCAGGGGTTCGAGGTCGGCGTCGCCGGAGACGGCGTCCTGCCAGTCCAGGACGGCCCCGGTCTGCCCGGTCGTGTCCGACGGCGGCTCGCCGTCCGTATCGACGGACGTCCCGCCGTCCGACACGACGACCGTCAGGGCGAGGCCGGGCATCGCGGCGCGGAGCCGGTTCACCTCGTCGGCGCGGTCGTGCCGCCGTCCTGCGTAGCGGTACCCGGTCGCCGTGACGAGTGCGCGCGGTTCGAGCCGGCCCAGACGGTCGATCGCCGCGGGCACGGCGTAGTCCTGTCCGCAGCCCGCCCAGACGGCGCCGATGCTCGCCGTGGCGAGCAGGGCGACGATCGCTTCGGGGATGTTCGGCAGGTAACCGACGACACGGTCGCCCTCCCCCACCCCGTGCGCTCGGAGGGTCGCGGCGAGCGCGGCCGTGCGACGTTCGAGTTCGGCCCAGCCGATCTCGCGCCGGTGTCCCTCCTCGTCGAGGTGGACGATGGCTGCCTCGTCCGGGGGACGCTCCCGGAAGACGTACTCGGCGAAGTTCAGTCTCGCGCCCGGGAACCACACGGCGCCGGGCATGGCGGCGTCGGCCAGAGCCGGGCCGGGATCGGTGTGGGAGACGACGTCGAAGGCATCCCACACGGCCTGCCAGAAATCACCGGGCTCGTCGACGGACCACTGCCACAACGCCCGGTAGTCGGGCAGGTCGAGTCCGTGTCTCTCCTCGACGAACCGGGTGAACCCGGTGACGTTCGCCTGCTCGATATCGACGTCTGTCGGGGTCCATTGCGGTTCCACCACAGTTCACCTCCGGTCCGGGACCGTATCCGAACACGCGCGAAGGCCCCGCTCGGGCCCGACAGGAGGTGGTGCACGGCCGATCGCCGTGCACCACGTCCCGGTCGTCCGGGCGGAGCCCCGCGCGACGGGCTCTCGACTATCTCCTCTCGCGCGTCGCAGAGGTGTAGATGAGAGTGAGAACCACCGCGACGGCGATGGAGATGATCCAGCGGATCCAGTCGATGCCGGAGGTGTCCTCGTTGCCTTCGGACGAGATCATGCCCCAGATCCAGTAGCCGATCAGCGCGCCGATGATGCCGATGATGATCGTGATGATCATGCCCATCGCCTGCTTACCCGGGATCACCAACCGGGCGAGGATGCCGATGACTGCGCCGAAGATGATGGTGCCGATGATTTGTCCCATGGTGAGCCTCTCTGTTCGGCGCCGCACCTGCGGGCGGCGCAACCTCGACGACCATGTACCTCCTCAGTGTCGATCATGAACGGCGCACGCGGAGGCCGAATCGACGTCCCTTCCGGGTGAATTTCCTTCTCCGGCAGGCCGGGATCTCACCGGACCCCGTCTGCTCCGGCCGCCTCGAGCAGCGCGATCGCCTGCTCGCGCATCTCCACCTTGCGGACCTTTCCGGTCACCGTCATCGGGAACTCGTCGACCACGTGCACGTAACGCGGGATCTTGTAGTGGGCGAGTTTCCCGGTGCAGAACGCCCGGAGCGACTCGGCGTCGAGCGGCGCCGCGCCCTCGCGCATCCGGATCCACGCCATCAGTTCCTCGCCGTACTTCGTGTCGGGCACGCCGACCACCTGGGCGTCGAGGATGTCCGGGTGGGTGTAGAGGAATTCCTCGATCTCGCGGGGGTAGATGTTCTCCCCACCCCGGATGACCATGTCCTTGATCCGGCCCGTCACCGAGACGTACCCGTCCTCGTCCATGACTCCGATGTCGCCGGTGTGCATCCATCGGGCCGCGTCGATCGCCTCGGCGGTCTTGTCGGGCTGATCCCAGTAGCCGAGCATCATCGAGTAACCGCGGGTGCACAGTTCGCCGGGTTCGCCGCGCGGCACCGTCAGTCCGGTGACGGGGTCGACGACCTTGACCTCGAGATGCGGGCCGACACGACCGACGGTGCTCACGCGCCGCTCGATGCTGTCGTCGCTGCGGGTCTGCGTCGAGACCGGGGAGGTCTCGGTCATGCCGTAGCAGATGGACACCTCGCTCATGCCCATCCGGTCGATGACCTGCTTCATCACCTCCACCGGGCACGGTGATCCCGCCATGATGCCGGTGCGCAGGCTCGACAGGTCGTAGTTGTCGAATCCCGGGTCGGCCAGTTCGGCGATGAACATCGTCGGCACGCCGTACAGCGACGTGCACTTCTCCTCGGCGACGGCGCTCAGCGTCGCGGTGGGATCGAAGCCCGGCGCCGGCAGCACGATGGTCGCGCCGTGGCTCGTGCACGCGAGATTGCCCATCGTCATCCCGAAGCAGTGGTACAGCGGGACGGGGATGCAGACCCGGTCGCGTTCGGTGTAGTGGCACAGCTCGCCGACGAAGAAACCGTTGTTGAGCACGTTGTGGTGACTGAGGGTGGCGCCCTTGGGGAAACCGGTGGTGCCCGAGGTGTACTGGATGTTGATCGGATCGTCGGGCGACAACGAGGCCTGGGCCGCGTCGAGCGGTGCCCGGTCCTCGGTGAGCGCGGCGCGGCCGGAGTCGACGAGTTCGTCCCACCGCGGCGAGTCGAGCAGGACGACGTCCTCGAGGTCGGGACAGTTGGGCCGCACGGTCTCGATCATCTGCGCGTAGTCGGAGGTCTTGAACGTCGGGGCGGACACCAGCATCCGCACACCGGCCTGCTCGAGGACGTACTGCAGCTCGTGCGAGCGGTAGGCGGGGTTGATGTTGACGAGGATCGCTCCGATCTTCGCGGTCGCGTACTGCACGAGCACCCACTGCCAGCAGTTGGGTGCCCAGATGCCGACGCGGTCGCCCTTGGTGATGCCCGCCCGCAGCATACCGAGCGCGAGCGTGTCGACGTCCGCGACGAATTCGCTGTAGCTCCAGCGCTTTCCGGCGGCGGAATCGACGAGCGCCTCACGGTCGCCGAAGCGGGCGGCGGTGCGGTCGAGGTTGTCGCCGATGGTGTCGCCGAGCAGCGGGACGTCCCAGGCACCCTGGGCGTAGCTGGGCAGACGGTCGACGTCGAGGCCGGACATCGCATTCTCCTTCACGAGACGGGGATACGGCTGCGGTGGCGGTCGTCGGGCTGCTGCCGGACGACCGCCACCGGGGGTGGATCGGGGTGGAACGGATCCACCGGGTGTGGATCGGTGCGCGACGGATCCGCCTACTGCGGATCAGAGAGCCCGGTCGCGGGTCTCCACGAGCGCGGCGGTGCAGACCAGGCTCACGAGGCCGATCGCGGCCAGCATGATCCCGATCGCGATACCGCCGTAGGAGGCGGCGAGCGGTGCGGCGATCATCGGCGGGATGGCGCCGCCGAGGACACCGGCGAAGTTGTAGCCCAGACCGGCACCGGTGTAGCGGTAGCGGGTCGCGAACATCTCGGGCAGCAGTGCTCCGCACGGTCCGTAGGCGATACCGAAGATCGCGAGGGTGATCATCATCCCGAGCACGAACGCGATCGGTGAGCCGGTGTCGAGGAGCGGGAACAACACCAGTGCCCAGACCACGGAGAAGGCGCACGAGACCATGATGACCTTCTTGCGCCCGAAGCGGTCGGAATACAGCGCGGACAGCACGATCGCGAGACCGAAGACGAGCGACGAGGCGATGCCCACCATCAGGACGAACGGCCGATCGAATCCCAGCTTGGAGGTCGCGTAGCTGGTCAGGTAGGCCGTGCCCATGTAGAAGAAGGCGAACATGATGGCCAGCGCGCCGCCGGCGAGGAAGATCTCCTTGGCCTGGTAGCGCAACGCGTCGAGGAAGGGCAGCCGGCGCGGGGCCTCGATCTCGGCGGCCGGGGCGCTACGGCGGGCTTCCTGCTCCGCACGAAAGACAGGAGTCTCTTCGATGGCGAGGCGCATGTAGAGGCCGATGCCGACGAGAACGATGCTGAGCAGGAACGGGATCCGCCAACCGTAGTTCAGGAAGGCGTCGTTGGTGTCGCCGAGGGCGAGACCGGTGAACAGGAAGGTTCCGCTCGACAGGGCGAAGGCGATGGCGGGACCGAGCTGCGGGAACATCGCGTACAGACCGCGTTGACCCGGTGGCGCGTATTCGGCGGTGAGCAGGGTCGCGCCGGCCCACTCACCGCCCACTGCGAAGCCCTGGGCGAATCGCAACAGCACGAGGATGATCGGGGCGGCGACACCGATGGTCTCGGCGCCGGGCAGAAGGCCGATGAGCAGGGTGGAGATACCCATCAGCAGCAGCGTGGAGATCAGCGTCTTCTTGCGTCCGATGCGATCACCGAAGTGCCCGAACAGCATTGCGCCCACGGGGCGGGCGATGAAGGCGACGGCGAAGGTCGCGAAGGAGGCGACGGTACCCGCGGTCGATCCGAGCGCGGGGAAGAAGACCGTCGGGAAGACGAGCGCTGCGGCGGTGCCGTAGATGAAGAAGTCGTAGAACTCGATCGTCGTGCCCATGCAGCTGGCGACGGCGACGCGCCGGATGCCGGGCCCTTCCTTCGAGGGTCCCGCGTGGCGGGGTGTGGATGGATCGGGACGCGAACGTCCCACCGGTCCGGCGACGGGG
Organism: Rhodococcus sp. PD04; assembly: GCF_035918275.1. Classification (NCBI taxonomy): domain Bacteria; kingdom Bacillati; phylum Actinomycetota; class Actinomycetes; order Mycobacteriales; family Nocardiaceae; genus Rhodococcus; species Rhodococcus sp. PD04. The sequence continues at coordinate 3,825,646 of NZ_CP142143.1, forward strand.
GGTTCGGCAGCCCCCGGGGTCGACACACTGGTCACGTGAGTCCTCCGTTGTCCGTTCGAACCGCGGGCGTGATCGCCTCGGCGGATGAACGAAAACGTAGTGATGCCGGTCACCCCCTCACCACCCCCGAAAGGGGGGTAGGGGTGACCGGCATCACATAGTGTACCGAACGAACGAAATTGTCAGCGGCCGGCGGCGCCCGCGATCTCTTGGCGCATCTCGCCCCACACGGAGGCGTAGGAGTCGATGTTGGCGGCCGTGGCCCACGCCAGCGAGCCGCCCTTGATCTTCTCCAGGGCCTCGGCGAACAGGTCCTGGTAGCGCGACAGGCGCGGCACGAACGCCGACACGTCGTCGAACAGACTCTGTGCCCGGCGGTCGAGGTCGATGAGGCCGTCGACGAATCCGTCGGCGTCCGCGTTCTCGAGGAGCGTGTTCAGCTCTTCGTCGAGCGGGAGGAACTGGTCGTAGAGCTCCGAGATCGAATCCTCGTCGATGGAGACCCGCTCGGCGTCGAGCTGATCGTTCAGCTCGGAGACACCCTTGTCGCTGAGACTGATTCCGCCGTCGTTCTCCGACGCCTTGCCCTGCTCGAGGAGTGCGGCCACTGCGGCCTGGCCGGCCGCCACCGACACCCCGAGGTGCGCGGCGAGCACCTCGGCCGTGACCTGCTTCTTCAGACGCACCGTCTGCAGCAGTGCCAGTTCGTCCACGTTGCCTGCGAAGGCCATGCCCACTCCTCGTCGCACCCGCCGGGCGCCCACGTCGTCGTCCGGAATCCGGACGGATTCCGTCCCGATTCTGACGCACACCGGCAACCGGCAGGTGAGTCACCCTCCTCCCGATGGGATCACGCAGATGCGATCACGGGGACAGGCCGGGCACCGGGCACGCGTCGGCGGCCTCGGCGACCACGGTGGGCACATCGGACACGGCGGGCTCCACGCCGGCCTCCCGGTCCCGCCCGGTGAGCGGCCGGTCGGCTTCCAGGAGGGCCAGTTCGTCGGGGGTGAATGCGCGCCCCCTGCTGAGGAACCGCACCCCCTCCGGACTTTCGAGACTGAACCCGGAGCCGCGTCCGGGCACCACGTCGAGGACGAGACAGGTGTGCTTCCACGCCTCGAACTGCGAACCGGAGATCCACACCGGCACGGCGTCGGCGCCGACCGGCGGATCGGAGCGGGTCTCCCCTTCCCCGAGACGCAGGTCGAGGACTCCGAGGAGCACGTCGCGGTCACCGACGACGAAATCGCCGTCGGGATAACACATCGGCGCGGAGCCGTCGCAGCATCCGCCGGACTGGTGCATCATGAGCGGTCCGTTGCGCTGCGCGAGACGGCGCAGCAGGGCGACGGCATCGACGGTCGCCACGATTCGCGGGACGGTCACAGGCCTGCCTTTCCGTTGGGGTGCACGATGTTCCGAGCGTATGGCAACGGCGCCTGCCACGTCGTGCGGACGTGACAGGCGCCGAAGTTCGGATCAGAAGAAGCCCTGTGCCTTGGGGGCGTAGGACACCAGGAGGTTCTTCGTCTGCTGGTAGTGGTCGAGCATCATGTGGTGGTTCTCGCGGCCGATGCCGGACTGCTTGTAACCACCGAAAGCCGCGTGCGCGGGGTACTGGTGGTAGGTGTTCGTCCACACCCGGCCGGCCTGGATGGCGCGACCGGCACGGTAGGCGACGCCACCGTCGCGGGACCACACACCGGCACCGAGACCGTAGAGGGTGTCGTTGGCGATCGAGATCGCATCGTCGAAATCGCTGAAGGACGTCACGGACACGACCGGGCCGAAGATCTCCTCCTGGAAGATGCGCATCTTGTTGTCGCCTTGGAAGATCGTCGGCTGCACGTAGTAGCCGCCCGAGAGGTCGCCGCCGAGATCGGCGCGCTCACCACCGGTGATGACCTTGGCACCCTCGCTCTTGCCGATCTCGATGTACGACAGGATCTTCTCGAGCTGGTCGTTCGAGGCCTGAGCGCCGATCATCGTGTCGGTGTCGAGCGGATCGCCCTGGCGGACGGCCTTGGTGCGGACCGCGGCGAGCGAGAGGAAGTCGTCGAAGATGTCCTGCTGGATCAGCGCACGCGACGGGCACGTGCACACCTCACCCTGGTTGAGGGCGAACATCGTGAAGCCTTCGAGCGCCTTGTCCTGGTAGTCGTCGTTCGCCGACAGCACGTCGGAGAAGAAGATGTTCGGGCTCTTGCCACCGAGTTCGAGGGTGACCGGGATCAGGTTCTGCGAGGCGTACTGCATGATCAGCCGGCCGGTGGTGGTCTCACCGGTGAACGCGATCTTGCGGATGCGCGGGCTCGACGCGAGCGGCTTGCCCGCCTCCACACCGAAACCGTTGACGATGTTGACCACGCCGGGCGGCAGCAGGTCGCCGATGATCGAGATCAGGTGCAGGATCGACGCCGGGGTCTGCTCGGCGGGCTTGAGGACCACCGCGTTGCCGGCGGCCAGGGCCGGCGCGAGCTTCCACACGGCCATGAGGATCGGGAAGTTCCACGGGATGATCTGGCCGACGACGCCGAGCGGCTCGTGGAAGTGGTAGGCGACCGTCTCGGAGTTGATCTCGGAGATCGAACCCTCCTGCGCGCGAATGGCTCCCGCGAAGTAGCGGAAGTGGTCGATCGCGAGCGGGATGTCGGCGTTGAGGGTCTCGCGGATGGGCTTGCCGTTGTCCCACGACTCGGCGAGGGCGATCGACTCGAGGTTCTCCTCGATGCGGTCGGCGATCTTGTTGAGGATCACCGCGCGTTCGGCGGGCGAGGTCTTCCCCCAGGCCGGTGCGGCGGCGTGGGCTGCGTCGAGCGCGAGTTCGATGTCCTCTTCGGTGCCGCGAGCGACCTCGGTGAACACCTGGCCGGTGACGGGGGTGACGTTCTCGAAGTACTCCCCCTTCACCGGCGGCACCCACTGGCCGCCGATCCAGTTGTCGTACCGGGACCGGAAGGACATGAGGGCGTCGGGCGAACCGGGACGGGCGTACACGGTCATGTGCATCTCCTGCAGCGTCGAGCGGTCGGTATGTGATCCGGAACACTACGAACGCGAGGGTTGCAACTACGTTGCGAGCTGCCTGTCCAATCGGGTCAATGTGGCATCGACCTGCGCGAAGCGGGGCGACCGAGGATCGATCGATGCCCGGTAGGCCGCCCAGGCGGTGATGTCCTCGCGACCGTGGACGGACGAGGTCCATTGCGCGAGCAGATGCTCCTCGCCGCAGCGCAACAGCGCCGCCCGCACGCCCGAGCGGAGTTCGTCGCGGATCTCCTCGATGCCCGGCGCCACCGATCCGGGCAGGATCTCCCCGGTACAGAGGCGGACCGCCGAGGCCACGTCGCCGCGGTCGAGTGCGCGACGCACGTCCGCGACATCGGTGTCGAGCGTGGTGAGCAGCCGGTAGGGCCGCGATCCGAGGTGTTCGGCCCCGAGCACCTTGCGCAGGCGCGACATCTCGGCGCGGATGGTCACCGAGTCGAGTTCGTTCTCGTCGAGCAGCATCGCGAGCCGGTCGGAGCTCAGGCCCTCGGGATGATCGGCGAGGATCAGCAGGATCTCGGCGTGCCGGCGGGACAGGCCGACGCGTTCGCCTCCGCGGTGCAGGGCGGGCCGCCCGGCGCCGATCGTCTCGATGCGCGGCGTCGCCGAGGGGAACAGCGGGCGGCCGCTCAAGGCATGCAACCGCAGTTCGGCCTCCGCCGCCGCGACCGTCGCGCGGACGAGTTGCAGGACCTCGGGCGCGGCGACCCGATGCCCACCGGTGATGTCGATGGCACCGAGGACCCGGCCGCTGGTGGGGTCGTGCACGGGAGCAGCCGAACAACTCCATTCGTGCACCGTGCGGTTGAAATGCTCGGCGCCGAAGATCTGCACCGAATGATCTACGGCGAGAGCCGTTCCCGGAGCGTTCGTGCCGACGCGGTCCTCGCTCCAGTCGGCCCCTTCGACGAAGCTCATCGACAGGGCGCGGTCGCGCGCGGCGTGATCGCCCTCGACCCACAGCAGCCGTCCCTGCCCGTCGGTGATGGCGACGAGCAGTCCGCTGTCGGCGGCGTCCTCGACGAGGAGCTTGCGCACCACCGGGCGGATCAGCGACATAGGGTGGCCGGCGCGGTACTCCTCGAGGTCGTGCCCGGAGAGCAGTGCGGGTTGTTCGACGACGTCGGGATCGATGCCGCGTTGCAGGCTCCGACTCCACGAGTCGCGGACCACCGAGCGCACCCCGTCGAGCCGATCCTTGCCGCGTGCGGAGACGAACGTGCCGTGCGCGCGCAGCACCGCACGTGCGTGCGCGGCCACGTCCGCTCCGGGGTCCAGTGCCACCCAGGGGTTAGTCGTCGCGATTCCACGATCCGTCATGTACCGGCGCCTCCTCCCCCGACACTGTAGTCGGGATCACACCGTGTGCGGCAGGGCATCCCTCGCGGTCGCGGCGACGCGGTGGGCGAGCATCACCGCGGTGGCATGGGGTCCACGGCTGGGGACCTGCGGAAACACCGAGGTGTCGACGACGCTCAACCCCTCGATCCCGCGCACGCGGCACCACTCGTCGACCACGGCGTGCTCGTCGTCGCCCATCCGGCACGTTCCGGACAGGTGCAGCGACGTTCCGAGCGTGCCGCCGCTCGCGTCCACGCTGCCGGCCTCGACGACGCCGGTGGTCGCGGCGAGGAGGTCGGCGGCGAGTCGGACACCCTCCTCCAGGGCTTGCCGGTCGGCCGGGTCGGTCAGGTATCGGTAGTCGAGCAGGGGTGGACGTCGCGGGTCGCGTTCGTCGAGCACGATGCGTCCGCGACTGCGTGGGCGCGTCAGGACGACGCCGAGCACCGGATCGGCGATGCCACTGCCGGGGATCGCCGCTCCGAATGCCGCGGTGTACGGGCGCAGTTCGAGGTTGCCGGTGTGCAGGACCGCCTCGAGCAGCACCGTGTGCGACGGGAGACCCGGGCGGAAGCGGTACGGGACGGTGAACTCCGGATGGTCGGAGAAGTTTCGACCCACCCCGGGAAGGTCGTGCAGCGGCACGATGCCGAGCCGTCGCAGCTCGTCGGCCGGTCCGATCCCGGAGAGCATCAGCAGCTGCGGGGACCTCACCGCGCCCGCGGCGACGATCACGTGTCCGGCCGAGATCGTGCGTGGTCCGTCGGGTCCGGCGATCTCGACGCCCGCCGCGCGACCGCCCGACATCACGATGCGCGTCGCGGTCGTCCCGCCGGCGATCGTCAGATTCGGCCGGTCCAGGACGGGCGCCAGGTACGCGAGGAACGGACCCACCCTCGTGCCGTCGCGGAGGTTCGACGGGACCGCACCCACCCCGTCGGGTCCGGGGGCGTTGAGGTCGGCGACCGGTGTGAATCCTGCGTCCTCGGCAGCGTCGACGAAGGCACGCGAGAGCGGATGCATCCGTTCACGCGGCACCCGGGCGACCGGTATCGGGCCGGAACTTCCGTGCAGGTCGCCGGGGACATCCGCGTCGGTCTCGACGGCCCGGAAGTACGGCAGTACCTGCTCGTACGACCACGAGGTGGGCCACGACGCGAAGTCGTCGGGTCGCGCACGCACGAAGTAGGCGCCGTTGACCGCGCCGGAGCCGCCGAGCACCCGGCCTCGCGTCACGGTCGCCTCGACATCCGGAGTCAGCCGTGCGGGAAAGTCTGCGGTCCACGGGCTCTCCGGACCCACCGGAAGGACGGCGGCATCACGGATCTCGCGCGGAACAGCGGATGCCGATCCGAACGCCGCGCCCTCCTCGAGCAGCAGCACGGTGCGGTCCGGATCGTCGCTGAGCCCGGCGGCGAGAACGCAGCCGCAGCTTCCGCCGCCGACGATCACCACATCGGCGTGCGCCGGGATCATGTCACTTCCGGATGTCGGGTACGAGCGCGGCCGCCGTGCGGGCGTCGAGCGCACCCTTCCACAGCCCCGCGCCGTAGGCGAGGTCGTCGAGTCGCTTGTAGAGCAGGTACCGGACGGGATCGAGACCGCCGCTCTCGCGGTGCGTCTTCCAGTCCCAGATACCTTCGGCCACAGCACAAGCCAGAACCGCTCGACGCACCCGGCGAGAGAACACCGCTGCGACGACCGTCACGGGCCAGTAGTGCCGGCACACCGCCGACGCCACCTGCCACAGTCCACCGGCGAATCCCTGGGCCGTGAGCATCCCGGCGATGCGGTCCGGCCGGTCGAGCTCGGAGAACATCCGTCGCAGCCGCACGAAGGTGGCCACCTGGGTCAGTACCGCTGCGATCACCCCGATGCGGGTGAAACTCGCGATCGCGACGCACGTGAGGAGCGTCCAGACAGACATCACCATCGGCGGGACGGAACCCGGATGCCGCTCGGCGAGCGGAGCCGCACCGGTTCCGTAGAAGGCCTTGCGTGTCAACCACGTCCGGAAACGGGTGCGGTGGTCGTGCGCGACCCGCGAGATGGGCTCGTACCGCAACCGCCACCCCGAGGTCTGCAGTCGCCGGCACAGATCGACGTCCTCGGCCACGTGCATCGTCTCGTCGAAACCGCCGCAGGAGACGAGCGCGTCGCGGCGCACGAGCACCGCCGCGCTCGGCACGTACGAGACGGGACCACCCGCGACCACGGCGGATTCCCGACTGCCGAGGTCGAGCGACGAACGTGCGTGCTCGTACTTCGCGAGCGCGCTGCTGTCGGGTTCGAGAGCGACGATGCGCGGCGCGACGAGAGCGACCGCGGGATCGGTGAAGTGCCCCAGCGATCGTTCGAGCCAGCCGAGTTGCGGGACCACGTCGGAATCGAGGAAAGCAACGAATTCCGTTGTCACCTGCTGCAATCCGGTGTTCCGGGCCGCTGCGGGACCGCGTGAGGTCTCGTGGCGGATCACCCGGACGCGACCGCGTTCCGGCGCCTCGACCGGCTTCTCGGAACCGTCGTCGACGACCACGACCTCGTGCCCTTCGACGGCGGCGAGCAAACGCGCGAGGCCGGACGGATTGTCCTTGACGGGGACGACCACGGTGACGGCGGAACTCGGCGGCAGCTTCGTCGGGCGTGGGTTCCCGATTCCCGAATCGAGCAGGCGGCGCGCGACCGCGGCGCTCTGCGCGTCGACGACCTCGACGAAGTCCTCGTCGATCATCGCTGCGGCGGCGGGTGCGAGCTTGAGCATGCGCGTAGGTGATCCTCCGACGAGGACGCGCCCTCCGGCGAAGCTGCGTACCCGTGCGTCGATGCGCACACCGAAACCGTCGGGGAGCCGGGTCGCCCGGGGCTGTGCCGCCTCCGGGGAGGTCGCCTGTGGAGTGATCGCCCGACTCACCGAAGCCTTCCTTCCGTTCCCGGATGCCACCGGGCGACCTGTGCGCTCGCCCGCTCGACCAGACTCGCGAACAGGTGCGCGCCGAGTTCTGCGGTGGCCTCGGTGGGGTCTCCCAGCACTCCGTTCGCGGACACCGAGACGATACCGGCTTCGCGCAGTCGTGGCATCAGTGCTCCGATCGGTTCCGTCGCTCCGACCGCGGCCCGTGTCATGTCGACCGCACCGGGGGCCAGGTGCAGCAGCAGACTCGTCTCGGTGACACCGGCATGAGCGTCGGATCCGGGCACCGCGCACGGAAGCCAGGCAGCGTCGCGGCCCTCGTATCGCAGGAGGCTCACCGCCTCGATCAGCGGATAGGCGTTGCCGCCGTGTCCGTTGACGAAGACGACCCGCTTCGCCCATCGGCACACCGACCTGCCGTATTCGACGATCAGAGCCTTCGTCACCTCGGCCCCGATCGAGACGGTTCCGGCGAAACCTTCGTGTTCGCCGCTCGCTCCGTAGGGCACGGGCGGGGCGAGGACCACCTCGGGCAGCGCCGCGGCGACAGCAGCCGCGATCCGGGTGTCGGTGTCGAGGGGAAGGTGCGGGCCGTGCTGTTCGAGCGCACCGATCGGGACGGCCACCGTCACCCGGTCGGGTTCGATGTCCGTCCAACAGGCGTCGGCGAGCTCCCGCATCACCGCTCCGATGCTAAGGGTTTCGCGGGCGTGCACGAAACCCGGAGGTCCCGGTAGGTACACCCGGACGCCGAGGTCCGGTCGGTACGCTTTCCCGGTGCTGATCGAACCTCGTCCGCTGGACGATCCGGACGTGCAGGACCTCATCGGCGAGGTCCAGCTCGAGTACGTGCGGAGGTACGGCGGACCCGACGACACGGAACTGGCGCCGCACGAATTCGAACCGCCGCGCGGGGTGTTCCTCCTCGCGGTGGCCGACGGGATTCCGGCCGGGATCGGCGGCTGGCGCACACCGGAGCATTCGCATCGAGGGGTGCGCGACGACGATGCCGAGATCAAGCGGATGTACGTGCGGGCGAGCATGCGGCGTCGTGGTGTCGCCGCGCGGGTGCTGGGTGCCCTGGAGCGGACGGCGACCGATGCCGGTCGCCGGCGCATGATTCTCGAGACGGGCAGCGAGCAACCCGAGGCGATCGCGCTGTACGCGAAGGCCGGGTATGTGCCGATGACCGAGCGCTTCGGGCTCTACGCGGACTCACCGACGGCGATGTACTACTGCAAGGAACTGCCCCCGATCCGTCCGGCGGCCGACGACGATCTGCCGGTGCTGCAGGAGATCGAACGCGCGGCGGGCAAGCCCTTCGCCGAGATCGGGATGGCCTTCGTCGCCGACGACGACCCTCCGTCCATCGAGGAACTGCGCGCCCACCGGGACGCAGGTCGCTGCTGGGCGTGGTTCGACGAGCAGGGACGAGCGGTCGCGTATCTCGTGGCCGACATCGTCGACGACGACATCCACATCGAGCAGGTGTCGGTGCATCCCGACCACGCGCGTCGCGGGATCGGACGCGAGCTGATCGAGCACGTCGCGGGGTGGGCTCGGGACGCCGGGTTCGGGTCGCTGACGCTGACCACCTACCGCGACGTGCCCTGGAACGGCCCGTATTACGCGCGTCTCGGTTTCCGCACCGTCCCGGACGATGCCCTCTCCCCCGGTCTCACCCGGATCCGCGTGGAGGAACGGAAGAACGGTCTCGACCGGTGGCCGCGGATCGTCATGCGTCGCGCGACGACTCCGGAACGGTAGGCGGCCTTTTCAGGAGTCGCGAGGCGGGGAGGTGAGAGCAGGCAGGACGGCGGCGACGACCGAGCCGGCGAAATCGGCCATCGGTTCCTGCGGGTGCTCGGGCCCGTAGAACTGTTCGAGGAAGGCCCGTAGGTAGCAGGCTCCTGCGATGGACGACGCGGCCCCGCCGATCGGCGCGTCGGCGACGACTGCGCCGGCGCGATGGTCCTCGCCGTCGTGTACGCCGCGGCGGCGGGACCGATCCGCGACGCACTGAACGTGAGTGCGGCAACGATCCTGATCACGGCCGGCCTGCTGTTCCTGAGCGGTCCGGCGGAGTGCGCGTTCGCGCTCCGCAGTGCCGCTCCGTCGCACACCAAGTACCTGATCGCCTACGACACCGGATGGATTCTCGCCACCTTGGTTGCAGTCGTGCCGATGTCGTCAGGGGGCGGCTTCTGGTTCGGATACCAGGCGATCGCGTCGGCCCTTCTCACCGTCGCGTTCGCGACCGGGGCCGTGCGCACCGAGAACCGCGGACACTGACCGATCTCCCTCGGTGATCGCGGCGTACAGGCGGCGTGGCGTCACCGCGTCGCCCACGCGGATCACTCTCGTGCCCGGTCCGGTGAGTTCCCGCCACAGTTCGTCGACGGGCTCCTGATGGGTGGCGACGACGACCGCGTCCACCGTGAGCGTCGTCTGCTCACCGGTCGCGTGGTGGACCAGGGCGACCTCGGCGCCGCCCGGCAGGTCCACGACACCGCCGACGGCGACGCCGGCGAGTCGCTCGATCCGCTTGTCGTGGGCGCGGTGCAGCCAGCCGTCGAGCTCGAGCGTCAGACCGAGGTCCTGGCCCACGAGCATCCCCGGCGTACACACCGTCACCGCACATCCCCGGTCCGCCAGCAGTTCGGCGACCGACGTCGCCTGGTGGAAACCGAGATCGTCGACGACGAGGACCCGGCCGGAGGGTGCAGTGCGACCGGTGAGCACATCGCGCACATCGCTCACCCGTGCGGACGATCCCGCCCAGGCGGGCCGGTGCGGGCGCGCGCCCGTCGCGACGACCACGACGTCGGGCGCGAGCGCGTGCAGTGTCGCGGCATCGGCGGTCACACCGGTGCGGATGTCCACTCCCCTGCGGCGGCACTCGGCGTCGAGGTGGGTCACCGCACCGAGCAGTTCGGCACGGTGCGGGGCTGCGGCCGCCTCACGGATCTGACCGCCGGTACACCGGTTCCGTTCGAGCAGCGTGACCGAATGCCCCTGCCCGGCAGCCGTCACCGCCGCCTGCAGACCCGCGGGTCCGCCGCCGACGACAACGACCCGATGCGGTACGGCGGTCGCGGCGGGAGCGTCGGATTCGTACCCGGCATGGGAATTGACCGCGCACGCGATGGGACGGTTGAGCCCGACCCGTCCGATGCATTCCTGGTTGCAGCCGATGCACGGCCGTATCTCGTCGTCGCGGCCGGAGAGGGTCTTGTTCGCGAAGTCCGGGTCGGCGATCTGCGCACGCACGGCGCCGACCAGATCGCACACTCCGTCTGCGAGCGCGGCACCGATCTGTTCAGGTCGGGTGAAGCGCCCGACCCCGACGACCGGCAGCGACACCGCTGCCCGGATCGCGTCGGGGACGAACAGCGAATAACCGTGCGGGGTGGACATCGGGGCTTCGACCAGATGCAACGTCTCGGTCGCGACACCCACGGACGTGTTGAGGTAGTCGACGTCACCGCTCGCCTCGAGCATCTGCGCGACCTGCACGGCGTCGTCGATGCCGACACCGCCGGCGGTGCCGTCGTGACCCGTCAGCCGCACGCCCACGACACGGTCGCGTCCGACGGCCCGTCGCACAGCGGACACCACCTCGAGCAGCAGCCGGGCCCGCCCGGCGAGATCCCCGCCGTAGCGATCGGTGCGACGGTTCGTCGCGGGTGCGAGGAAGGCACGGAGGACGGATGCCTGGGAGCACTGGATCTCGACACCGTCGAAGCCGCCTTCGGCGCAGCGGCGGGCGACGTCCGCGTAGCCCCCGACGAGTTCGGCGATGTCGGATTCCGTCATCACGCGCGGGACCTCACGGAAGAGCGGGTCGGGTTCGGGACTCGGCGCCCACAACGGTTGCCCCGTGTACATCGAGGTGCCCTGGGCGCCGTTGTGGTTGAGCTGCGCGAGGATCCGCGTGCCGTGCCGGTGGATCGCGTCGGTGAGGCGACGGTAACCGGTGATCACGTCCGGGTCCCAGCCCCGGATCAGTTTCTCGTAGGGCCGGTCCGAGGGGTGCACGGTGTGCTCCTCGGTGACGATCATCGACGCGCCGCCGCGTGCTCGGGCTTCGTAGTACGCGATGTGCCGGTCGGTGACGGTGCCGTCGACCGAGAAGTTGGTCAGGTGCGCCGGGAAGACGATGCGGTTGCGCAGGGTGACCGGACCGATCCGCAACGACGCGTGCGGAACGGTGCCGGTCGCCGTGCGCGTCACCGTCAGACCTTCGAGTTGCCCTGGTCGATGGCCATCTGGCTGCCGGTGATCGTGGAGGCCCGATCGCTCGCGAGGAACAACACGGTCTCGGAGATGTCGTCGGGGTCGGCCGCGGGCTTCTCGGTGAGGATGGGGACGAAGTTCGGTCCCCACGACGGGTTCTTCTCGAACAGCTTCAGGACGCTGACGTCGGTGCCCATCGGGGTGTTCACGCCGTAGGGGTGGATGGAGTTGACCCGGATGCGGTACGGGCCGAGTTCCTTCGCCGCGGCCTGCGTGATACCGACGAGGCCGAATTTCGCTGCTGCGTAGTTGATCTGGCCCGGCATCGCCTTGAGGCCCGCCACCGAGCTGACGACGATGATCGATCCGCCGTTGCCGGCCTCGATCATCGCGGGGGCGGCGGCCTTGAGGGTCTTGAAGACACCGGTGAGGTTGATGTCGATCAGCTCTTCGAACTGGTCGTCGGGCATCTCCCAGAAGCGGTTCCAGCTGCAGATGCCGGCATTGGCGACCACCACGTCGAGGCGCCCGAACTGGGCGACGCCCTCGTCGACGACGGCCTTCAGTGCGGCACTGTCGCGCACGTCCGCGACACGGGCGAGGATCTTCCCGCCGGCCTCCTCCACGAGGCGGACCGTCTCGTGGAAGTCGTCCTCGGTGGCCTGCTCGTAGGTCACGTACTCCGAGACCGGGGCCGCAATGTCGACGCCGATGACGGACGCGCCCTCGCGCGCGAACCGGATGGCGTGGTTGCGGCCCTGCCCGCGTGCGATCCCGGTGATGAAGACGACCTTGCCGTCGAAATCTCCCATGTCGGCCCTTCCGTAGACCCGGATTAGAACGCGTTTCAGTGTGCCCCACGTTACAGCGCCGTGGCCACCCGGTATCCCTCTCGGACGGCCTCGCGCACGGTCCTCGGGGCCACGCGGTCGCCGATCGACCACGATCCAGGCCACTCGGACACTTCTGCCGGTAGCAGGGGTGCACAGTCGACCAGGACAGCGTCCGCGACCCGCGTGGATTCCCCGGACACCCGGTCGACGAGCACGACGCCGTCGTCATCGACCGAAGCGACCCGGCACCCGAGATGTCTCACCACGCCCGCCCGCTGCATGCGGACGTCGGAGGCGACGAGGTCCCCCGTCGGCGCGAGTCGTGATCCGGCGACCGGGTCACCCGTCGCATAGTGGACCTCCCCGCCGAGCTCCACGAGACGGTCGACGACGGCACCCGCCACCGGACCGCCCGTCGGATCCCACACGACCGTGGGGGACGTGGGCTGCCGGGTCCCCGAGAGCACCTCTGCGGCGGTCGCGTACCGCTCGGGCGCGGTCACCGGAAAGGAGGGCGGACGGGCAAGCCCGCCGGTGGCCTGCACAACCGCAGTGCCGGCGGCGAGCGCATCCGCGATGTCGGCGGCACTCGCTTCCGTGCCGGACCGGATGTCGACGCCCGACTCCCGGCACTGCTGTTCGAGCCAGTCGACGAGCGCAGCGAAGTCGGGTCGGCCCCCGCACGAGACGGCGGCGATCGTCCCACCGACCCGCTCGTCCGCCTCGACCAGGACGACACGGTGACCGCGCATCGCTGCCACGCGGGCAGCTTCCAGTCCGGCGGGCCCGGCACCCACCACGAGTACGTCGCGTGCGGAGGTCACCGGTTCGGGTGGGTCCCGTGTCTCGTCACCGGCCTCCGGGTTCGCGATGCACCCCACGACCGGATTGTGGAAGTCGTCGACGAGGCACGCCTGGTTGCAGCGCACGCAGGGACGCGGCCGACGACCGCGACGGGCAGCGAGGACGAGGTCGGGGTCGGCGATCTGCGCGCGGGTCATCTCGACCAGGTCACACGCGCTGTCGGAGAGAACCCGCTGCGCGTGGCCGGCGTCGACGATGCTGCCCTGCAGAGCGATCGGGACCGATCCGGAGACCTCGTCACGGATGCGGCGGCACAGGTCGTCGTTGAACCCGGCGGGGACATGTGCATCGGGCCGATACGACTCGGGTGAGAACAATCCACCGCGCACCACGGTGAGCAGGTCGACCGATGATGCGATCGCGCGGACGTATCCGGCGGCGATGTCGGGTGTGATGCCCGCCCACGGCGCGTTCTCGTCGCACGAGAGTCTCAGTGCAAGAATGCGATCCGAGCCGATTCGCACGCGAACGGCGGCAATCGCCTCACGCAGCAGCCGCAGGCGTTCGGTGCCGTATGCGTCGTCGCGACGGTTGGTCAGCCCGGAGAGGAACTGCCGCAGCAGCGAGGTCGGTCCGGCGTCGAGTTCCACTCCGTCGAGACCCGCTTCCGCGGCGACGACGGCAGCACGGGCGAAGGACTCGACCAGTTCGGCGATTTCACGCTCGGTCGCCTCGGCAGGCAGTTCGCGTGTCACCGGATCCGGCACGCGCGAGGGTGCCCACAGCGGTGCCCGGGTCCACGCGCTCGAACCCTGCAGGCCGCGATGACCGAGGCCGGCGAGCACGAGTGTGCCGTGCGGACGGCAGGCCTCGACGATCCGCCGGTAGCCGTCCCCGCAGTGCTCGGCCAGCGGCGCGCGTTCGTAGGGGTGGTCGGACGGGTGCACCGACGCCGTCTCCGTGACGACGATCCCGCACCCACCCCGCGCACGTCGCGCGTAGTACGCGACGTGACGGTCCGAGAATGCCCGGCCGTCACCGAGATCGGTGACGTGCGGACCGAAGATCACCCTCGACGGAGCGGTGCGTCCGGCGAGGGTGATCGGTTCGGTGAGCGCGGGGCTCATGTCGTCGGTTCGGTCAGATGCCGAGGTCGCGGCGGAAGCCGTCCGGCACGAAGACGTCGTCGGGGGTGAGCTCGTGGATCGAGTTCTTGCCCAGACCCATGAGGGCGGAACCGATTCCGCCGGACAGGATGTCGAGGACGTTCTCCACGCCCGCCTGACCGTTCGCGGCCAGACCCCACAGGTACGCACGGCCGATGAGCACGGCCCTGGCGCCGAGCGCGATCGCCTTGACGACGTCGCTGCCGCGGCGGATACCGCCGTCGAGCAGCACCTCGACGTCCTTGCCCACCGCTTCGGCGATCGCCGGCAGCGCCCGGATCGGCGCCGGGGTGCCGTCGAGATTGTTGCCACCGTGGTTGGACACCGAGATGGCGGTGACCCCGGCGTCGACGGCGCGCTTGGCGTCGTCGACGCGCATGACGCCCTTGAGCATGAACGGTGCATCGCCCCACTGCTCACGCAGCCACGCGACGTCCTCCCAGGTGGGCAGGGGCGTGGTCATCCACTCGCCGTAGGCGCCGAAGAAGGTCGGGGCCTGGCCGTCCGGCGGTGTGAGGTTGGGGGTGGTCAGATCCGGCACCCCGCCGGTCTTCGCCCATTCGAGCAGCCACTTGGGGCGGGTGATGCCCTCGGGGGCGAACTTGACCATCGCCTCGAGGTTCATCCGCTCCGGGATGGCGGGGCTGCCCCAGTCGCGACCGTTGGAGAACGACCAGTCCAGCGTCATGATCAGACCCTTCGCACCCGCGGCGCGGGCACGTTCCATGCGCTGGATCAGCGTGTCGCGGCTGCCGACCCAGTACATCTGGAAGAAGGTCTTGTCGTTGACCGCCGCGACCTCCTCGATGGACTTGCTCGCGAACGACGACAGACCCATCGCGGTGCCGCGGGCGGCGGCCGCGCGGGCCACGGCGACCTCACCGTCCGGGTGCACGGCCTGCACACCGGTCGGCGAGATCATCACGGGCAGGGACACATCCTGTCCCATGATGGTCGTGGCCATCTCCCGCTTGTCGGACAGTCCCGCGACGTGCGGGGCGAACCCGAGTTCGCGGAAGGCGGTGGTGTTGTCGTCGACCGTGATGCCGGCCTCGGACCCGGCGACGAGTGCGCCGTAGACGGACTTGGGCAGGCGCTTACGGGCGCGCTGCTGTGCGATTGCGACGGTCTCGAACCACGGGTCCTGGGCCCACGGATTCTTCAACCAGGAAGGCTTGGCCATCGTCGGTCGTCTCCTCGGAAGATCTAGAGCCCTGCGAGCGGATTCTCGTCGCAGAACTTGGCGGGGGGCTTGGTGAGCAGAGTCAGCGGTACCGGTGCGGCCGGGGTGCGCCGTTCGGCGCGCTTGCCGGTGCGCGAGTGGTCGACGCTCGACTGCGGCACGGTGCGCTCGGCTTCGAGCGCGGACTGCCCGTAGCCCTGCACGCATTCGGGATCGGGGCCGTCCATCGGCAGGCCGGTGAAGAACTTCGCGGCCATGCAACCGCCGCGGCACGCGTCGAAGAAGTTGCACGAGGCGCACGCACCGGCGGACTGCGGTTCGCGCAGTTCGCGGAACAGCTCGGAGTTCTTCCACACCGACGCGAAACCACCGTCGGTGAGGATGTTCCCGGCGTGGAAGTTCTCGTGGATCGCGAAGGGACACGCGTAGACGTCGCCGACCGGGTCGATCAGGCACACCACGCGTCCCGCGCCGCACAGGTTCAGTCCGGGCAGCGAGCCGCCGCCCTCGCCGCCGAAGGCGGACAGGTGGAAGAACGAGTCGCCGGTGAGCACGCCCTCGCCGTGGGCGACGAGCCAGTCGTAGAGCTGCCGTTGCTGCTCGTGGGTGGGATGCAGGTCGTCCCACACGTCCACGGCGCGGCCGGACGGGCGCAGTCGCGTGATGCGCAGGGTCGCGCCGTAACGGTCGGCGAGAGCCTTGAATTCGTCGAGCTGGTCGACGTTCTGGCGGGTGACGACGACGGAGATCTTCGCGTCGCGGAAACCGGCCTCGGACAGGTTCTCCAGCGCGCGCACGGCCATCGCGAACGAACCCGGCCCGCGCACGGCGTCGTTGACCTCGGCGGTGGCGCCGTCGAGGGAGATCTGCACGTCGACGTAGTCGGAGGCGGCCAGCCGGGCGGCGACCTTCTTGTCGATGCGCACACCGTTGGTCGAGAACTTCACGCCCACCTGGTGTTCGGTGGCGTAGTCGACGAGTTCCCAGAAGTCGGATCGCACGGTGGGTTCGCCGCCACCGATGTTGACGTAGAAGACCTGCATGCGTTGCAGCTCGTCGATGATCGCCTTGCACTGTTCGGTCGACAGTTCGCGTGGGTCGCGCTTGCCCGACGAGGACAGGCAGTGCACACACGAGAGGTTGCAGGCGTAGGTGAGTTCCCAGGTCAGGCAGATCGGGGCGTCGAGGCCCTTCTCGAACTGGTCGACGAGGCGGCCGACCTTCGGCGGGGCGGAGGTGGTGGGCGGTTCGAGCAGCGAGGTCATGGGCTGGTCCTTACAGACGTCAGGCAGGAACGATCATGTGCGAGTCGGCCAGGGTGCCCAGGGCGCGCACGTAGGGGCGCTCGGCACTCTCATCGATCCCGTGTGCTCGCAACGCTTCTCGCACCGACCCGTGGTCGCCGAGGGATCGGACGACGTCGACGATGACGGTGTTCTTCAGGAACGACAACTTGCGGGTGCCGAAGTGGTAGAGCAACGCCCCGAACGGCTCGGGGCGAAGCGCTACCTGCGGGTGGAGCCGCCAGCCGGCACCCGGATCGAACATCTCGGTGTCCATTGCTACGGGGGACACATCGGTGGCTCCGGGCGCGGTCATGTCAGTACACGCCGCACATGCCGTCGATGGAGACCTCTTCGACGAGGGACTCCTCGATCAGATCGGATTCGATCACGGCGTTGTCACGATCGGACATGTTTCCTCCTCGGTTTCTTCTCCTGGATCGGAGTCGGTCGTCACAGTGGACTTGCGCTGTGAGCCGGTTCACCACTGTAATGACATCGAGTGCAGAATGTCACCCCTCCGGGAGGAAGAATGACGCGCAGTCGCGGGAAACCGTCCGCTCGGATAGGTCGACGCCCGTCCACCTCGAAGGAGGAACTCGCCGCGATCGGCATCGAGCTGTTCATGGAGGCGGGCTTCGACGAGACGAGCATCGACGACATCGCCGAGGCGGCCGACATCGCGCGACGCACCTTCTTCCGCTACTTCCCGTCGAAGAACGAGGTGGCCTGGGGGAACTTCGACGAACACCTCGCCGGCATGCGCACGAGCCTCGAATCGATCCCCGAGGACGTTCCGCTCTCGGAAGCGCTGACCACCGCGCTGCACGACTTCAACACCTTCCCCGACAGCGAGGCCGAACGACACCGCGCGCGGATGGGGCTCATCCTGCACACGCCCGCGCTGCAGGGCTATTCGTCGGTGATGTACCAGGGCTGGAGACGTGTCGTCGCCGAGTTCGTCGCCCGTCGCACCGGGGCCGATCCCGACGATCACATCCCCCGTACCGTCGGTTATCTGTTGCTCGGTGTCGCGATCTCCGCCTACGAGGCGTGGCTCGACGAACCCGGATCGGATCTGCACGAATTCCTGTCCACCGGGATGGGGACACTGACGGCCGGTCTCGACTACAGTGACCCGCACTCCGCTTCCACGCCGCCCCCTTCCACACCCCCGAAAAAGGTTGCGAAACAATGACCCTGCTCGATTCGCTCGCCCCCTGCAGCCCGGGCCGGTGGACACACGACCATGTGACGGTCGAGCGCGTACCCGCCGGACCGTTGAACGTCCGGCGCGACGACGACCGGCTCCACGTCACGCATTCCCTCACGGCCGAGCAGATCAGCGAGCGCCTCGTCGCCGAGGTGACCGCCTCGATCCGGGACGCCGAGTTCGGTCAGGACGAATTCGAACTGACGATGGTGGGGCTCGTCCGCTCCACGGTGCCCGGCGCCCTCGCCTCGTGGGTCACCTACTACCGCAACTCGCTCGGCGAACTGCTCGACGGTACAGCCGATTTCGCGCCCATCCACGACCGCGCGGCCGAACTCGTGCGCGGGAGCGTGCTCGACCTGGGATCGTGCTTCGGCTTTTTGCCGCTGCGGCTCGCCGCGTCCGGCACCGCCGTCACCGCCACCGACATCCTGCCCGGCACGATGCGTCTGCTCGATGCGGTCGCACCTCGACTCGGACTGCACGTGAACACACTCGTGTGCGATGCGGCGAACGTCCCGGTTCCCGACGGCAGCGCCGACACCGTCACCGCGATCCACCTCCTCGAGCACGTCGACGACATCATCGGTGCCACGATCCTCGCGGAGGCGTCGCGGATCGCCCGGGAGCGGGTGGTGGTCGCGGTGCCGTTCGAGGACGAGGCGACGGCCTGCCACGGGCACGTGCGCACCTTCGACCTGCCTGCGCTCGAGGAACTCGGGCGCAGCACGGGGCGTCCCTTCGAGGTGTTCGAACACCACGGCGGGTGGCTCGTCATCGACTGATCCGTCCGGCCCACCTTCCTGCCCGGCCCTCCGCTTCCCACCCCGCTTCGTCGAGGCGGACCGCTACTGCACCTGATCGTGTGCACCGGCGCAGTGTCGGTACTCGTACCGTTGCACTCGCCTGCCCCGACCGGATGCTGACGCGGTGTGGACGTCGGGGCCGTACTCGCCCGGGCAGACGTGGTCGACCAGCACGTGCTCGCGGTCGTACTCACCCCCGCGCAGCGGCCTGTACGGGATTCCGGGTTCCGACGACAAGCCCGCAAGACGATCGTGGAGACGACGCTCCTCGCGCAGGAAGGTCTCCCCGTCGAGCCGGTCGGCACTCGCGACGAGATGGGGCCGCAGTACCCGCATCCCGGTGTAGAAGCCCGTGCCGTGCAGGAGCGGCCACAGCACGTGATCGATCGATCCGCTGATCCCGCGCGGTCCGAATGCTGCGGCCCGATCACCTGCCGTGACGACGGCGAGCATCGTCCTGCCGGACAGTCCCCCGTCGCCGTACTTGCGCACGTGCCCGTGCTCGTCGCGGACACCGAACGCGAAGCCGTTGGTGAACACGCGGTCGAACCATCCCTTCAGGATCGCCGGCATGCCGTACCACCACAACGGGAACGACACCACGAGGTGGTCGGCGGCACGCAGCGCGTCCTGTTCGCGTCGGATATCGTCGGTGAGGAGCCCGGTGGCCGTGGCGTTCTTCTGCCGCTCCGACAACGTCCTCCCCGGCGCCGCACCGAAGTCGGCGTCGGAGAGCACCGGATTCCAGTTCATCGCGTAGA
Source organism: Rhodococcus sp. PD04 (assembly GCF_035918275.1). Taxonomy (NCBI): domain Bacteria; kingdom Bacillati; phylum Actinomycetota; class Actinomycetes; order Mycobacteriales; family Nocardiaceae; genus Rhodococcus; species Rhodococcus sp. PD04. The sequence continues at coordinate 3,845,234 of NZ_CP142143.1, forward strand.
GATCCGAGATCGCGACGTGCGTGCCCGACTCGCGCAGTCGTGCCGCCCCCGAACGGACGAGGGCGTGCCCCAGCGAGGCGTCGTCCGGATGGGCGTGCACCCACAGAACCCTGCCGTTGTCTGCACTGCCGTTGTCTGCACTGTTCTTCTCGGCCATGTCTCCATAGTCTGGGTACGGGAACACTATGGGAAGTACGCACTTTGCGATCACATACGGACCGAGAGGTAACCATCGGCGATGACCAGGGATTTCCGATGAGGAGGAAGTTTCGATGACACGGAAGGCCGTGGAGACCGCGATGCAGGTGTGCCCGGTGGAGATCGCCGTGGCGGTTCTCGGGGGCGCGTGGAAGCTCACCATCGTCAAGAACCTGATCGACGGGCCCTGCCGGTTCGGCGAACTGGGCCGACGGGTCGGTCCCGTCAGCGCGCGGGTTCTCACCCGGCAGCTCCGTGAACTGGAGGCCGACGGGATCGTGTCGCGCACGGTCTTCGCCGAGGTACCGCCGCGGGTGGAGTACGAACTGACCGAGCTCGGCCGGACCCTCGAGCCGGCCGTCGCGTGGCTCGACGACTGGGGTGCGACCTACAGCAGCAGGCTCACCCAGCGCAACTGAGTGCCGGAAGGGCCAGGTGTCAGATCAGCCCCTGTTTGCTCGCGGCGTAGACCGCCTCGGCACGGCGGCTCACTCCGAGCTTGCGCATGATGTTGCTGACGTGGAACTTCACGGTGGTGGCCGAGATGAACAGCTGCTCACCGATCTTCACGTTCGACATGCCGGCGGCGAGGAGCTTCAGCACCTCGAGTTCGCGGCCGGTCAGCTGTTCGGCGGGCGCACCCTGACCGTTGAGCGAACGCACGACCGCCGCCGCGCTGCGCGAGTCGAAGGCGCTCTCACCGCGGGAGACGGCCCGGATGGCGCGCACCAGTTCGGTGGTGTCGACGTCCTTGACGACGTAACCGCGTGCGCCGGCGTGGACCGCCCGCACGACGAGCTGTTCGTCGAGGAAGGTGGTGAGCACGAGCAGACCGATGCCCGGATGCGCCGAGGACAACCGTCCGCACAATCCCAGTCCCTCGAAGTCCGATCCGGCCGAGAGCTTGAGATCGAGCAGCACGATGTCGGGGCGCATGCGGTCGACGAGCGCGAGAGCTTCCGCGTCCGTCGAGGCCTCCCCCACAACTTCGAGATCCGGTTCGCGGTCGAGGATCGAGCGGAGTCCCTGGCGGAGGATCGCGTGGTCGTCGACGAGCGCGATGCGCACCGTGCCGGGCCGCGCCCGTGGGGTCGCCTGCGGCGGTGTGACGGTCATGACGGTTCTCCCACCTGTTGAGCTACAGCATTGTCCTGCAACGGGATCCGGGCAGCGATCCGCACACCGCCGAGCCGGGAACGACGCACCTCGAGCGTGCCGCCGAGTTCGCGGGCACGAGCCTGCATGTTCGCGAGACCGCGATGGCTCCCGTCGAGATCGTTGGCGGCGAGTCGCAGCATCACCCGCAGACGGGCGGGGTCGCCGTCACCGTCGTCGGCAACCGACAGCAGGACCGCGTCGCGTCCGTAACTGAGCCGCAACACCACACGACTCGCGTTGGCGTGCACGGCCGCGTTGAACAGCGCCTCGCCGGCGATTCTGAGCAGGGCGTGCTCGGCCTCGCCGCTCAGCTCGACCGGTGTGCCGCCCGTCCTCGTCCTGACCTCGAGTTCGCCCGGCATGTGGGCCACGCTGAGCTGTTCGAGCATCTCCGGCAACGACATCCGTTCGGAATCGGACGGCCGGTTCAGCGCATAGATCGCCGATCGCAACTGCTCGACGGCACCGCGGGTGAGTTCCTTGGCGAGGTCGAGTCGTTCGCCGCGTTCGGCGTCGGGGATGTCGCTGCGGCACACCTCGATCTGCATGCCCGCCGAGAGCACGGCCTGGGTGACGCTGTCGTGGAGTTCGCGTGCGATGCGGTGGCGTTCCTCGTCGAGCGCCTGGTTCCGGTGGGCGACGCCCAGTTGTCGCTGCGTGACGGCGAGTTTCTTCAGGGTCGCTTCGAGTTCCTCGTTGCGTGCCTGCAGGTCGGCAGCGGCGCGGTTCGCTTCGCGGTAGGCCTGTTCGGCGCGTTCGAGCAGGAGTTGCCCGCGCTGGTAGAGCGCGGAGTTCTGCAGCGCGACCGCGGTCTGGCTGGCCAGGATCGACAGGACGGCGCGGTCGGTGGTGTCGAGGACGCGGTGGTCCGGCGTCCACGCGGCGATGGCGCCGGCGACTCCCCCGTCGAGGACGATGGGCACGAACGCATGGTGCTTCTCGACCAGCTCGCGTCGTTCGACGGCACCGGTGCGCACGGCGTCGAGCAGGGCCACGACCTCGTCGGGAAGGGGCGGCCCCTCGACGTTGTCGACGAGGAAGGGGGTGGCGTCGGGACCGAGCACGAGCCTGCGCGGCCCGGCATCGGGCAGGACACCGTCGGCGAGCGCGAAGGCCACCCACGTCGCGCTCAGGTGCGCGCGGGCGGCTTCGGCGACGGCGCAGATGAGCGTCTCCGGCCCCTCGACCGTGCGCACCAGCGCCCGGGAGATCAACTCGAGTGCGTGGACGACGCGTTCGAGTCGTTCGGCGGCACCGCGGTACTGCGGATAGAAGGTCGACTTCCCGGAGCGGAGTCCGGTCAGTGCCGACAGGTCGGGAGCACTCACAGCGCCGTCCGGAACAACTCGATCATCTGGTCGCGGGTCGCGGTGCGCGGATTCGTCGACATGCACGCGTCGCGCAGGGCTCCCTCGGCGAGTCGCGGCAGGTCCTCCTCGCGCACACCGAGTTGGCGCAGCCCGCGCGGCACACCCACCTGACGAGCGAGAGCGTCGATGCGCGCCGCAACGGCCTCGACGGCCTCGGGCGCGGGACCGCGCGCCTCCTCCAGACCGAGGGTCGCGGCGACCTGGACGAACGGCTCGGGATCGTCGGCGCCGTTGAACCGGATGACGTGCGGCAGCAGCACCCCGTTGATGACCCCGTGCGGCAGATCGAGCAGACCGCCGACCTGATGGCTCATCGCGTGGGCGGCGCCGAGGATGGCGTTGGTGAACGCGAGTCCGGCCTCGAGACTCGCCTGCGCCATGGTGGCGCGAGCGGGCATGTAGGTCGGGTCGTCGATCGTGCGCACGAGCGTGCCGGTGACCATGCCGACCGCGCGCAGCGCGTGATGGTCGGTGAGGGGGTTGTGGGCGCGGGAGACGAAGGCCTCGATGCCGTGCGTGAGGGCGTCGAGTCCGGTGGCGGCGTTGAGGTCGGCGGGCATGGTGGTGAGCAACCGCGGATCGATCACCGTGAGGTCGGGGACGAGCGACCGGCCGATGATGGTGATCTTGCTGCCGCGCGCGGTGTCGGTGACCACGCAGAACTGGGAGACGTCGGCTCCCGTCCCGGACGTCGACGGCACCATGACCATCGGCGGGATGGGCAGCGGCGCGCGGTCGACACCTTCGTAGTCGAGGATGTTGCCGCCGTTGGCGGCCAGGATCGCGACGCCCTTCGCGGCGTCGATCACCGAGCCACCGCCCAGCGCGACGAGGACGTCGCAGCCCCGCAACCGGTACAGCTCGTGACCGGCGGCGACCTCGTGGTCCTTCGGATTGGGGGTGAGCCCGGCCCACACCGTGGCTTCGACGCCCTGGTCGCGCAGATGCCCGAGGAGTTCGTCGACCCAACCGGCCTCGATCAGTCCCGGATCGGTGACGAGCATCGGGCGGACACCGCCGAGCCGGACGGCGGCATGGGCCGCTTCGACGAGTGAGCCCTCCCCGAAGACGATCTCGGGTGCATGGAACTTGACGAGGGCCGGCCCCGAAGCGGGGTGGTCGTCCCGAGGGGTCGCGGAAGCGCGGGGATGGGTCGTGTTCTGGTGTCCCGGCATGACGACGGCCACTGTTCACTCCTGACGATCCGCGCACCTGTGTGATCCAGCTTACGGTGCACGGGTTGTCGGGCGGGGCGGGCACGGGGCGCACCGGACCGATGGCGAGGGTCGGCACCTATCCGACAGGGTAGGTCACGGGTGTGGGTCGGCGCTCGACGGATCTCCGCTACGGCCTGCGCCGATACGTCGCCGGCCCCGTGCCGATCCGTCGACAAGCCTGCCCCGGTCGGTCACTGCCCGCCGGTATCGCCCATCACGGCACCCTCGCGGCGGGGGTCGGCGCCACCGACCCATCCCTCCCCCTGGCGCAGCAGCGCGCTCAGCCCACTGGACTGCGGGGCGACGGACACCTCGTGGCCCATGTCGCGGAGCTGCTGCACGAGCGGATCGTTCGCTCCGTCGTCGGCGCCGTCGATCGCCGGGTGTTCGCCGCCGACCCCGGTGACGGGGGTGTTCGCGGCACCGAACGACACGGCCGAGACGGCCTGCTGCGGGTCGAGTCCCCAGTCGAGGGTGTTCACGAGTGTCTTGACGACGAACTGGATGATCACCGAACCGCCCGGCGACCCGACCACCATCCGGATGTCGCCGCGACCGCCGTCGGGTGTGCGTTCGAAGACGAGCGTCGGGGCCATCGAGCTGCGCGGCCGCTTGCCGGGTTCGACGCGGTTGGCGACGGGCAGTCCCTCGTCGTCGACCGGTTCGGCCGAGAAATCCGTGAGCTGGTTGTTGAGCAGGAAGCCGTCGGTCATGTGGAACGAGCCGAAGGCCGACTCGATCGTGGTCGTCATCGACGCGACGTTGCCGTAGCTGTCCGCGACCGAGATGTGGCTGGTGCCGTGCTCGGGGCTCTGCGGCGGCATGCCGAGCGGGACCGGACCGAAGTCGCCGGGCTGCGCCTCGCCCATGCTCTTGCCGGGGTCGATCAGTCCTGCACGCTCGGACAGGTAGTCCGGGTTCACCAGGGTCTCGAGCGAGCCGCCCGGCAGGGGGACGAAATCGGCATCGGCGACGTACTTGTCGCGATCGGCGTAGGCGAGTCGTTCGGCCTCGGAGATCAGGTGCACCGCGTCCGCGTCGGGGACGCCGCCGTCGGCGTCGACATCACCCGGCGGCAGCGACGCGAGGTCGAAGTTGTCGAGGATGCCGAGCGTCGCGGCGACCGCCATGCCACCCGAGGACGGGTTGGGCATGCCGCAGATCTCGTACTCGCGGTAGGGAGTGCACAGCGGCTGCCGTTCCTTCGCCTCGTAGGCGGCGAGATCCTCGAGGGTCATGGTTCCGGGTGTACGCCCGCCGGAATCGGTGCCGGTGGACTCGACGATGCCGGCCGCGATGTCACCGGTGTAGAAGACGTCGGCACCGTCGGTGGCGATCGCCGAGAGTGTCTTGGCCATGGCCGGATTCGTGAGGGTCTCACCCGCGGCCTTGGGTGAGCCGTCGGCCTGCAGGAAGTAGGCGCGGGCCTCGTCGTCGACGGCGAGCTGCTCGGCGGAATCGGCGATCGACTGCGCCAGACGGTCGCTGATCACGATGCCCTGATCGGCGAGATCGATGGCGGGGCGGAACAACTCGTTCCAGGCGGCGTTCCCGTGCTCCGCGTGGACGGTTTCGAGCATCCGCACGACGCCGGGCACACCGATCGAGCGGCCGCTCGCACGCGCGTCGGGGCGGGGTTCGGTGCGGTCGGTGTCGCTGATCCAGCGCAGGTAGTTCTCGGTCGCGGACATCGGTGCCGTCTCGCGGCCGTCGTATGCCTTCACCTCACCGGACTCGGCGTCGTAGTACACCAGGAACGCTCCGCCACCGATACCCGACGACTGGGGTTCGACGAGACCGAGGACCATCTGGGCGGCGACGAGCGCGTCGGCCGCGGTCCCGCCGTCGCGCAGGACCTCGCATGCCGCTTCGGTGGAGACGGGATTGGCCGTCGACACGGCGAAGGAGGAGGTGGTCACCGCGGTCATGCCGGTGCGGTAACCGGTCGCGATCTCGGGGTTCGTGGAGATGTCGCGATCCCCGGTCTCCGCCGGCTGCGTGTCGGTGATCGGGGTGCCGTTCGGTTCTGCGGTGCAGGTCGCGGCTGCCGCGGTCTCCTGCACGTCGGCCGCGCCGTCGGATTCCGTATCGCGCGACGCGGACGTGCACGCGCCGAGGAGGGCGATCGAGACGGTCGCGGCGAAGGCCGCGCGGACACCGGGCCGGACTCTCGATGGCAGGACCATTCACCGACCGTAACCGGGCGCGTGAGTGGCCGTAGGGAATTCGACAGCGTTCCGCTCGCGTCCGCGCGACGGACCCCTTGACACGGCCCTCGGCCGGGGCGCATCCTTTATTCAACCGGATGGTTGATAAACCGGAAGGTTCACAAAGCGGAGGCGATCGTGTACGACGACGAGACGGACGACACCGCACTCGACCTGGCGTTCACCGCACTGGCCGATCCGGTCCGCCGCTGCATCGTCGCCCGGCTCAGCCGGGGCCCGGCCACGGTCACCGAACTCGCGGAACCCTTCGAGATCACCACGCAGGCGATCTCGAAACACATTCGGGTGCTCGAACACGCCGGTCTCGTCACGCGCACGCGCGACGCCCAGCGCCGGCCCGTCCACCTGAACCCCGCACGGCTGGAGATGCTGACCTCCTGGATCGACCGCTACCGGTTGGTGAAGGAGCAGCAGTTCCGCGGTCTCGACGCCGTGCTGACCCGGGAAGCGGCCCCCGATCGTCCACGGGGTGCGTAGCCCACCCCGATCCTCACAGCGTGCGTAGCCCACCCCGATCCTCACAGCGTGCATGGCAGCGCACCCCGATCTCCGGAGGACCACCATGAGCAGCAATGCAGTCACCCTCTCGATCCCCGAGGGCGTCCCCTTCATCGACTACGAGCGGGAGTTCGACTTCCCCCTCGAGGACGTCTTCCGCGCCCACAAGGATCCCGATCTCGTCGCGCAGTGGCTCGGCCCGCGCGGCATGGAGATGAAGATCGAGGAGTACGACCTCCGCACCGGCGGTTCGTACCGCTACGAACACTCCGACGACGGCGGCAGCTACCGCTTCGCGGGTGTCTTCCACACCGTCCGCGAGAACGAACTCATCGTCCAGACCTTCGAATTCCTCGGGTTCCCGGACGTGGTGAGCCTCGAGACGCTCACCTTCGTCGATCTCGGGAACGGCCGCTGCAAGCTGGTCGGCCATGCTGTGTACCCGAGCCAGGAGGCCCGCGACGGCATGGCGGAATCGGGCATGGAGACCGGCCTGACCGAGGGCTTCGAACGACTCGAGGAACTGCTGACCGGGTCCGCGACGCGGTGAGCGCCGTTCACCGCAGGGCGTGGCCGAGTTCGGCGGCGCGCGCGAGCAGTTGCGCGCCGTCGCGGGCGACGACCACCTCGTCGCACAGTTCGGCGTAATCGGGCATCGCGCAGGTCGCCTGCGGCCAGTACCGCTCGGGCTCGGGCGTGATCCACGCGAGGCGGTGCACGCGACGACGGAGTTCCTCGAGCCGATCGATACGCGGGGGCAGACCGTTGCAGCGCCCGTCCCCCACGACCAGCACCGACGTCCGGCCGTCGATCGATCCGGAATGTTCGGTGAGCAGTTCGTCGAACATCCTGCCGTAGTCGCTGCTCGCTTCGAGATCGACTGCGGGATGGGCGAGTACGGCCGCCAGTGCACCGTCGCCGTCGGCGGCGAGCAACTGTGTCGTCACGTCCACCGGACGATCGACGAACGCGACCACCCGGCACCGGTGCGCCCGTCCGTGCATCGCCTGGGCGAGCCGGAGTGTGAACGCGGTGATCGGACGGACCGACAGCGAGACGTCGGCGAGGACGAGCAGCCGCACCCGGTCGGGGCGGGGCGCGCGGACGACGAGCCGGAACGGCACCCCGTCGGTCCGCATCCCCGCTCGGGCGGTCCTACGCATGTCGAGCCGCCCGCGGGTCCGCTCACGCGGATGGGGCCGGACCGGTCCGCGCATGCGACGCAGCACCTCGTGGCACGCGAGTTCGATCTCGGCGCGATCGATGCCGGCGGTGTCGTGCGATTCGGGTGCCTCGACACCTTCGGTCCCCGGCGCCACGGCGGCGAGCGAAGCCACGAACGCCTCGACCGCATCCACGAGACGCGCGAGCTGGGATGCGGAGAGAGGTTCGTCGAGGACCTCTCCCCCGTAGGTGCGGTGCGGGTCGTAGGCGTCGAGCCACGCGAGAATCGACGCCGGGTCGTCCCACGACAACGATCCGACGACCGCGGCCCCCGGTTCACCGGACAGATCACCCACCGTCGTGGTCGCCGCATTCTCGACGTCGACGGTGTAGGTGACGCCGCGACGGCCCGAGTCCGCATCCGTGTCCACCGACAGATCGGCGTCGGACGACGTCATCGACACATCGTCGTCGTCCTTGTGCGGGTTGAAACCCTTGCGGGCCTCCGGAGTGTCGAAGTGGTCGCCGACCTCGGCTGCGCGTTCGTTGTACTCGGCGTAGCGCGCGACGCTCGGGTCGTCGCCGATCTCGAGTGCCGCCGGCAGGGACTCGGCGAACTGCGCGCGGGCGGGACCGCCGCCGCTCGTGGCGACGGCGGCGTCGACCGCACCGAACAACTCGTCGAAGGCGCGCTCGAAGCCGGCCCTCTCGTGCGGGTACTTGGCGCACACCGCCCGCAGGCACGCGCGCAGCGAATCCCGCTCGCGGGCGGGGACCATGTCGAGCACCCGGCGCACCTCGATGCTCTCGGCGGGTGACGCCGCGACACCGTGGCGTCGCAGGAGCATGCCGAACACCGCCGCCACCACGTCGAGCACGTAGCGGGGGCGACGCTCGTCGAGCGCGGTCACCCGTCCCACTCGGGCTGCGTGCATCGCGGGGTCACCCCCGGAGTCCGCTGCCCGCGGCGTCGCGACCGCCACCACCGCGTCCCCGGAAGGCTGCGGTCGTGGTGTTCGCCGGGCGCGATGCGACCGTCACGCGTTCACGCGACGGAACAGGTTCGGGTGCACTCGCTTCGGACGCGCTCGGTTCGGACACCGCGGTTGCCGGTGCTGCACCGCCGAGCCGGGTCTTCGCGAGGTCGACGTCACCCGTGTACTTGAGCAGCGTCGCCAGCAGCACGTCGCGCATGCCGCCCAGCGAATCCGGGTCGTCGGCGTCGTGCCCCATCACCGTCGCCGCGCGCGCGGCGTCGATGACCTCCGAGATCGAAGGGCTCTTGCGCAGCGGCAGATCGCGCAGGGTCCGGGACAGGTCGACGATCTGGTGGGCCGTTCCCGGGCGCACGTCCGGGACCCGCGCGGTGACGATCTCGCGTTCACGTTCGGGTGTCGGGTACCCGACGTGGTAGTGCAGGCAGCGCCGCTTGAGCGCGGGTGACAACTCGCGAGTGTCGTTGGAGGTCAGGATCACCCAGGGTATGGACCGGGCCGTGAACGTGCCGACCTCGGGGATCGTCACCTGCCGCTCGGCGAGCACCTCGAGCAGCAGAGCCTCCATGGACTCCTCGGTGCGGTCCACCTCGTCGACGAGCAGGACCACCGGCTCTTCCGAGAGCACGGCCTCGAGTAGCGGCCGGACCGAGAGGAATGCCTCCGAGTACAGACCGAAGTCCTGCTGCGCGAGGAACTTCGACGCGTCCGCGAGTTCGGCGTGACCGGCGAGCAGTTCGCCGATGCGGTCGCGCAGCATCTGCACGTGCAGCAGCTGTTTGGCGTAGTCCCACTCGTACAGGGCGCGACTGTCGTCGAGCCCTTCGTAGCACTGCAGTCGCACCAGTTTCCGGCCGCCGACGGCGGCGAGCGCCTTGGCCAGTTCGGTCTTGCCGACCCCGGCGGGGCCTTCGAGCAGCAGAGGCCGCTCGAGTGCGGTGGCGAGGTGCACGACGGTCGCGAACTCGTCGTCGGCGATGTAGTCGTGCCGGCGCAGCGCATCCTTCAACTCGGCGCCCGAGGCGAACGGGGTCATCCGGGGTCTCCTTGTCTGGCGTGGTCGCAGCGGAGCAGGGCGCTCCCGGGGCGCAGGGGACGCCCCGGGAGCGCGGGTTCTCAGTAGGACCGGTTGATGCAGTGGTCGACGACCGGGATCATCGAGTCGACCGTGACCTCACGGGGGTTGCCCGGGGTGCACCAGTCGTCCTGGATGTGCTCGGAGATGGCGCGCACGGTCTTCTCGTCGCCGCGGATCGTGTCGCCGCGACCCGCGTACTTCTTGGTGTTCATCTGGTTCTTCTCGTACGAGTCGGTGCGCACCTGCCCGAAGTTGTCGGGGATGCCGACGTCCTTCGCGAGACGGATCGCCGCTTCGACCGCTGCGTCGGCGGCCTGGACGGTCGTCATGTTGCGGGTGTCCACGCCCATCGCGGTGGCGATGCGGGCGTAGTGCTCGTAGCGGGAGGGCAGGTTGTACTCCCACACGCGCGGCAGAGCGATGGCGTTGTTGAGACCGTGGTGGCTGTCGAAGAAGGCGGAGACGGCGTGCGAGATGGAGTGCACGATGCCGAGGCCGCCGGAGTTGAAGGCCTGCGCGGCGATGTACTGGGCGTTCATCATGCCTTCGCGGGCCTTGAGGTTGCGCGGTTCGAAGACCGCCTCGCGCAGGTGCTTCGAGACGAGTTCGATCGAGTACAGGGCGTTGCCGAGCGACGGGGCGAAGTCCAGCCGGGAGACGTACGGCTCCGAGCCGTGGGCGAGGACGTCGAAGCCGCAGTAGGCGGTGAAGTGCTGGGGGCAGCTGTAGTAGAGCAGCGGGTCGTCGATCGCGAGGGTGACGATCGTGGCCTCGTCGAATCCGACCCACTTGTGCGGGTGGTCCATGTCGGAGGTGTCGGTGATGACGTATGCCCAGGACGTCTCGGAGCCGGTGCCGGCGGTCGTGGAGACGGCGATGTGCGGCGGGTTCTCCTTGTTGGTGGACTTCGCGAAGCCTTCGAACTCGTTGATGTTGCGGCCGTCGTGGGCGATCACGACGCGTGCGCCCTTGGCGGCGTCGTGGCTCGATCCGCCACCGACGGAGATGATCGAGTCGCACTTCTCCTTCTGGTAGAGCGCCGCGGCCTCCATGACGTTGTAGTCCTTGGGGTTGGACTCGACCTTGTCGTAGAGGACGACCTCGACGCCCTGGTACTCGATCTTGCCGATGAGCTCCTCGATGATCCCCGATCCGCGCAGGCCGGTGGTCATCAGCAGGGCACGCTTGAAACCGAGGTTCTTCGCCTCGACACCGAGGATGTCGTGGGCGCCGACACCCATCAGCGCGCGGGGGAAGGGGTGGAATTCCTTGATCGGGAAGTCCCAGATCTGATTGAGCTCGATTGCCATGGTGTATCTCCTCGCAGAGGGGGTGTACCGGATCGGGAGTGTGATGTGGACCTCATCCGCGATTCACCATCGACCAGAGCTGCGAGGCGTGAAAGGCACAGCGGCCGAAACCGTCCGGTCGCCGTGGGGTCACCACCCGTTCGGGTAGGGCACCTCCCGCTGACCGGGTGGGTTCCGCACCCGCCCGAGCAGTGCCGGTACCGTTTTCCTCATCCCATGCGCGCTGGTAACCTTAATTAGAACACGTTCTAGATTCGGTCGTGCGCGGCCATCTTTGCAGGAGAGGACGAGACCCACCCATGACGACTGTCGAGGTGCCCCACGGCTCACGCTCGGTGATCCTCACCGTGTCCGCCGTCGTCGAGGAGACCGCCGACACGCGGTCGATCGTGTTCGCCGTCCCGGACGAGCTGCGCGACAAATTCGCCTACCGACCCGGCCAGTTCCTCACCCTGCGCATCCCGAGCGACCGGACGGGCTCGGTGGCCCGCTGCTACTCGCTCGCGAGCTCCCCGTTCACCGACGACGCCCCCAAGGTCACCGTCAAGCGCACCGCCGACGGCTACGGATCCAACTGGCTGTGCGACAACATCGCGGCCGGACAGACCCTCGAGGTGCTGCCTCCCGCGGGTGTCTTCACCCCGAAGTCGCTCGACCACGACTTCCTGCTGTTCGGTGCCGGCAGCGGCATCACCCCGGTGATCTCGATCCTCAAGTCCGCGCTCACCCAGGGCGGCGGCAAGGTGGTGCTGGTCTATGCCAACCGCGACGAGAAGTCCGTCATCTTCGCCGAGGAGCTGCGCGCTCTTGCGGAGAAGTACCCGACGCGCCTGACCGTCGTGCACTGGCTCGAGTCCGTCCAGGGTCTGCCCACCGCCGACCAGCTGGCGACGATCGCAGCGCCCTACGAGTCGTACGAGGCGTTCATGTGCGGCCCCGGCCCGTTCATGGACACGGTCCACCAGGCACTGAACACCGTGGGCATGCCCCGCGCCCGCGTGCACGCCGAGGTCTTCAACTCGCTATCGGGCGACCCGTTCGCCGACCAGGCACCTGTCGAGGTCAGCGACGAGGACGCCGCCGACGCCGCGACCGTCGAGGTCGAACTCGACGGCGAGGTCCACAAGCTCTCGTGGCCGCGCAAGCAGACCCTTGTCGACATCATGCTCGCGAAGGGCATCGACGTGCCGTACTCGTGCCAGGAGGGCGAATGCGGGTCGTGCGCGTGCACCGTGCTCGAGGGCAAGGTCGAGATGGAGAACTGCGACGTGCTCGATCCCGAGGACATCGAGGCGGGTTACATCCTCGGTTGCCAGGCGCGGCCGGTGACCGACCACCTCAAGATCGAGTTCTGAGCCGGCGGGCTCACGCCCCGCTGCTCACACCCTCTGCGGAAGTGCCCGGCGCCTACGAGCGTGCGGGCACGGGCACTTCCCGCATCCCGGCGGAGTCGGGCTTCGGCTTGCGCACGAGCACGCCGACCCCGGCCACGAGCGCCAGCACGGCCACGACCACGCCGTAGCCGACGGCGGTGGACATCAGGCCGAACGATCCGGCCGCCACCCCGGCGGCCATCGCGGGCACCGAGAACGCGAAGTAGCAGACGACGAAGGTCGTCGCGAAGATCCGGCCGCGCTCATGAGGTCGGCCGAGCGAGCCGACCACGCCCATGGCCGCGACGAAGGTCGAGCCCCAGCCGAAGCCGGCGACGGCGGTACCCGCGTAGTACACCGCGACCCATCCGGTGAGGAGCGCGGTGATCACCGCGGCCAGACCCGTCGCGAGCAGCACGGCCCCGAGCACCACGATGCGATGCGGGTCGCGGCGGGAGGTGGTGGTCGCCGCGACGGTGCCCGCCGTGAACAGCGTGCCGATCGCCAGACCCGCGGCGAGCCGGTTGTCGATACCGAACACCGAGTCGACGATCGACGGCCCCAGCGACATGTACAGCCCGCCGAGCGCCCACGCCGACATCAGGCTGGGCAGGATGAGCAGATAGCGGCCCCGGACCTCACGGGGCACGGACGCGCTCGGCACCAGGCTCCGCAGGGCATCGCGTCGTGTCGGGAAACCCACCGACGGCGACGTCTCCGGCACGAAGATCAGCGCGATCGCCAGTACGACGGCGAGAACCGCGACGACCGCATAACTCAGGACCGTCGGGAACGGCGCGAACTGCACGAGCACGCCTGCTCCCGCCGCACCGAGTGCGAGGCCGAGCGACGGCGCAGCCGTGTTGATCAGCGGACCGATGTGTCTGTTCGGCTGCATCTCGATCACGGCGGCGGCCAGCGCACTCGTCGCTGCACCCACTGCGAGACCCTGCAGGATCCGGGCGACGATCAACCACCCCACGCCCGGTGAAGCGATGAAGACGACCATGCTCGCCGCGAGCAGCAGCAGAGCGGTCACGATCACGGGTCTGCGCCCGACGTGGTCGGACAGCGACCCCACCGTCACGAGCGCCGCGAGCAGCGCGAGCACGTAGACCGCGAACACCACCGTGAGCATCGCCGCGGAGAATCCCCACATCTGCTGGTAGACGGGATACAGCGGTGACGGTGCCGACGACGACGCGGTGAGGGTGAAAGCTCCCAGGCCGACCACGGCGAAACCGAACGAGCGGATACGGCCGCGGGGCTGTACGGGAGCAGTCATCGAACCTCCAGAAGGTGATCGGCGCGTTCCATGCAGGAAACGAACGGCGTGTTCCACGCGGAAACGAACGATGCGCCCCCGCGCGAATTGGTGAACACCCCTTCACCAACATACTTCGCTCGACGAAGTATTCCTCCGGCCACCCACCCGGCGGCTCGGACACTCAGAGAGAGGTGGCGTCCTCGACGTCCGCGTCGCGCATGTCGCCGGGCGCCGCGAGCAGGGCACGACCGGCGGCGAAGACCGTCGCTGCCGGCGGCAACTCTCCGGGCACACCGCTGCGGAAGACCTCGACACGACCCGAGCCCGAGGCGGGTCGCCCGAGCGCATCGATGCGGCGCAGCGTCTGCCGTGCGACGGCCTCGGCGCTGTCGAACAGGCGCACCCCGGCCGGCAGATGTTCGGTGATGGTGTCCGCGACCAGCGGGTAGTGGGTGCAGCCGAGAACCACACCCTGCACGTCCCGAGGGGTGCGCTCGGCCGCGGAGGCGACCGCTGCGGCGACGGCCACCCGATCACCCGCATCGATGGCATCGGCGAGTCCGTGGCACGCCACACCGACGACCTCGGACCCGTTCGCGAACTGTTCGATCAGATTCGCCTGGTACCTGCTCGCGGTGGTCGCCGCGGTGGCCCAGATCGCCACGGAGTCGCACGCCGCGGCCGCGGGCTTGACCGCGGGAACCGTGCCCACCACGGGCACCGACGGGCCGAGATCGGCCCGTACGTGTTCGAGGGCGGTCACCGATGCGGTGTTGCACGGGAGCACGACCACCTCGGCGCCGCGGTCGACGGCGCGGCGGGCGGTGGTGACGACCCGGTCGATCACCCAGTCCGGTGACTTCGGCCCCCACGGGGCGCCGTCGGGATCCGTCGACAACATGAGGTCGAGATCGGGACGCAACCGTCGCAGCCACGCGGACGTCGGCAACAGCCCGAGACCCGAGTCGATGAGCGCAACGATCACCCTACGAATCTAGCGGGTCGCGCACCGCCGACCCGAGTGCGGTCGGCGCGACGCGCAGCCCACTCCCCTATACCGCTGCCGCGAGCAGCTCGTCGATCGGGGCGCCCGCGGCGATCTTCGCGCGCGACTTCATGACTAGCGCGGGCAGGCCGCCGCCCACGGCACCGACGAGCCTGCCGTCGCGCTCGTAGTACGCGAGGAACTTGCGGCCGTCGTCGCGCACGACGTGCACCGTGTCGTCGGCCGTGACCGCACCGAGGCCCTGGATCTTGATGTCGTACTGGTCGCTCCAGAAGTAGGGCACCTGCGCGGCCGCCCCGGCCTCGACACCCATGATGGTTCTGGCGAGGACGGATGCCTGCTCACCGGCGTTCGTCCAGTGCTCGATGCGCCGGCGGCCACCGGCCGGCACCTGCCAGGACGCGACGTCGCCGACCGCCCACACGTGCGGGGTGGAGGTGCGGCCCGTGCCGTCGCACACGACTCCGTTCTCGACCTCGACACCCGAACCCTCGAGCCACTCGGTGGCCGGGATCGAACCGATGCCGAGGACCACGAGATCGATCTCGATCTCGCTGCCGTCGCCGAGGACCGCGGAGGTCACACGCTCGTCGCCGCGGATCTCCGACAGACCGACGCCGGCGCGCACGTCGACACCCTCGGCGGTGTGCAGCCGCGTGACGAGAGCACCGACCTCGGCACCGAGCACCGACGCGAGCGGGGTGGGCTGCGGTTCGACCAGCACGACCTCGACCTCGCGCGACCGCAGGCTCGCCGCGACCTCGCATCCGATGAATCCGGCGCCGACCACCAGTGCGCGGGCACCCGGCACGATCGCCTCGCGCAGCGCGCGGCTGTCCTCGAGCGACCGCAGGACATGGACTCCCGCCAGATCCGGCAGACCGGGGATGCGGCGGGGCCGCAGACCCGTGGCGACGACGAGTTCGTCGTAGCCGAGTTCGGTGCCGTCCGTGAGGGTGAGGGTGCGCGCTGCGGTGTCGACCGAACGGGCCGCCGCACCGAGCTTCAGCTCGATGCGGTTCTCCTCGAAGAATTCGCTCGGGCGGAGGGTCGTGTCGTCGCGGTCGCCGCGCAGGACCTCCTTCGACAGGGGCGGGCGGTCGTAGGGCAGGTGCGTCTCGTCGCCGACGAGCACAAGTTCGCCCTCGTATCCGGCCCGGCGCAACTCCTCGGCGGTACGCACCGCCGCCAGACCGGCGCCCACGACGACGACGCGCTCCGGCGTACTCTCGGTCTCCCGCTCGTTCGACACCCTCGGCCCATCCTTCGCTTCGTCTGTGACACGAATGCTCGTGCCGCGCGTCAGTGATGTATCCCACCCTGCGTCCCACGTTCTTACCAAACAGCGACGGCGGGCGACAGACCTACGTCGGCCGTTAGAGTTCGAGGCACCGTGAGGACAATGGGATCGAGCACGGAACACGACCGGTACACCTACCTGGGAGCCCTCATGACCAGCGACAGCGGCGCAGGTATCAGCCGCATACAGTTCGGCACCGGAACCTCCTCCGGACCCGCCGGCCCGCAGGGCCGCACGATCATCGCGGACGCGGTGGTGGCCAAGATCGCGGGGCTCGCGACCCGCGAGATCAGCGGCGTCATCGAGGTGGGCGCCGGCACCGCCCGCGTCGTGGGCGCACTGCGCGACCGCATCCCCGGTGCGCGCATCAACCACGGACAGGGTGTCGCCGTCGAGGTCGGTGAACGCCAGGCCGCGATCGACATCGGCATCGTCGCCGAATACGGCGTCGCGCTGCACGAACTCGCCGTCGCCATCCGGCACAACGTCATCGCCGCGGTCGAGCGCATGACGGGACTCGAGGTCACCGAGGTCAACATCACGGTCTTCGACGTCATGCTCCACGAAGAGGCCGCAGCCCTCACCGACGACGCCAAACCCCGCGTGCAGTGAACCCCGGATCCGCAGCGCAGGCGAGCACGGCCGACCTGGTCGCGGACGCCGCGCTGTCCGTTCCCGGCGTCGTGGGTCTGCACCGCGGCGCCTTCGGTGAGGTCGCCACCTACCTGCCCGGGCGACGGGTCGAAGGTGTGCGGCTGACCGATCGGCTCTGCGCGGTGCACATCGTCGTGCGGATCCCCGCCGATCTCCAGGCCGTCGCCGACGCCGTCCGCGTCCGGGTGTCCCCGCTGGTGGACGTGCCCGTGCAGGTGACGATCGAAGACGTCCACGCCGGTGAACGAGAAGGAGCCCCATCGTGAACCACACACCCGTCAGCAACACCGTCGTCGGACTCCTCGCGGGGCTGCTGCTGGCCCTCGCCGGCATCATCGGCGGCTTCAGCGGTCTGCTGTTCGCCGTGCTGCTCGGCGCGCTCGGTGCCGCGATCGGCGCCCACCGCGACGGCCACCTCGACCTCGGCGCCCTGCTGAGGAGTCGGGGCCGTGGCTGACCCCACCGCACCCGACGTCGGGACCTCCGACGACACCGCACTCGACACCGGGGGCGTTCCCCCGGGCGAACGCGGCAGCCTCGTGATCAAGGACCGCGCGATCGAACGTATCGCCGCGGCCGCCGCGCTCGGCGTCCCCGGTGTGGTGCGGCACAGCGGAGGGGGCATCCTGCGCCTCACCGGCCGCGACCTGCCCCGGGCCGACGTCTCCACCGGAGCGATGGCCGTCGCGGTGAATCTCTACATCGCCGCCGAATGGCCGTACGACGCGGCGATGCTCACCCGCCGCGTCCACGATGCGGTCGAACGCCAACTGCACGACCTGACCGGCATGCGGATCAGCGAACTCAACGTGCTCATCGTCGCGACCGCGCTCGTCGAGGACGGTGAGACCGCCGAGGCGCAGCCACCCGTCGAGTACCTGGAATCCGACATCGTCGCGGCACGGACCACCCCGGACCCCGACATCCCCACCGTCGCTCCCCTGCCACCGCTGGCGCCGCCCGCGGCCGCACCCGCCGCCGCGATCGTCGCGATCGCGGCGCTCGCCCTGTCGTTCGTCGCCGCGCGGGAACTGCTCATCGTCAACGGGACCTACGGCGGTGCCCCGTGGCTGCGCAACTCCTTCGAGTGGTTCGGCCGCCTGCACTGGCACACCTGGCTCGCACCCATCGCGGGGGTGTGCCTCGTCCTCGGGATCGTCCTGATCGTCGTCTCGCTCAAACCGCGTCGCCGGACGCATGTCCCGCTGCAGGTCGCGGGGCCGGTGCCCACGGTGTGGATGCGGCGCACCGACGTCGCACGCATGTGCAGCGCCCACGCGTCCGCGCTCACCGGCGTGCGCACGGCCCGCACGGTCGTCGACCGTCGCCGCGCCGTGGTGCGTATCTCGATCGAGGACGAGACACCGATCGACGAGATCACCGCCTCCGTGCGCGGCGCGGTCGCCCCGAACCTCGCGGCGCTCGCCGACCCCGTCGAACTCGTGGTGGAGGTGGCGCGGTGAAACTCCGTACCGTGCTGGCGAATCGGCTCGTCACCTTCCTGACGGGCCTCGCGCTCGCCGGCGTCGGCGCATTCGCCCTCGCGTGGGTGTGGCAGGTTCCCGTCGCCCGCGAACAGCTCTCGCGTCTCGACCGTCCCCGTGTGACCGACGTGCCGGACCAGTCGTGGTGGACGCCGGCCCTGTGGTCGGTCTTCGCAGGCGGACTCGTGCTCGGCATCGCGCTGCTCGCGGTCAACCTGTCTCGCCGGCGCACCTCGACCGTGCAACTCTACGACCAGGTCACCGATGCCACCCTCGGTATCGAGCTCGGTCCTGTCGCCGACGGTGTGGCAGCGGAACTCGCCGCCCTGCCGGGCGTGCGGGCCGTGCGCGGACGGGCCGTAGTCGAACGCCACCTGCCGACGCTCTCCGTGGTGGTGCACGCCGACCCGACCATCGATGTCACCGAACTGACGGAGGCCGCCGAGGACGCCGCCCAGCGGGTCGCGCGGGCTCTCGGCGGGGCGCATGTAGCGACGCAGGTCCTGGTGCATCTCGACCCGGCCGTGGACGTCCACTGACCTCGGCCGGCACGGGGGCCGGAGCCCACCCACCCCTTCCGGTGCGGCTCAGCGTGCGGCTGCGTCCACGAGGTCGTGCTCGACGCGGTAGTCCACCCGCATCCGGTCCATCGCCACGTCGCGCACCTTGTAGGCCCGCCTCGTGGTCCGTTCGAGGTCCGGATAACGGAGTTCCTGGACGCGGTTGACGAGTGCGAGCAGCGGCCCGACACGTCCGAGGACGTACTTGAGCGGGCTGTCGGGGATGTGCAGGGCGTCGGCGTCGGCGTCGCCGATGAACACGCGCTGCAGCGAGTGCATCACCGTGCGGGCGACCGTCGTCCGGATCGGTGCGGTGCCCGGCAGCAGGTTCGCCAGCTCCGGGACGAGATACTGCTCGGTCAGTGCGGTGACGAACTCCCGGTCCTCGTCGCTGGGCCCCGGCGAGGTCAGCCGGTACAGCTCCTCGACCGCGATGTGGTCGCGTTCGGTACGCGGGCCCAGTTCCTCGCTCATCCCGATGACGTGCCCGACATATCGCCACAGGTGGTAGATGTCGTCGAGTTCGCGATCGGTGAAGCGCACCCCGAGAGTCTGCATCGCCTCGACCGCGATGTGGCCGAACTCGGCCATCGTCAGCGCCATGTACGACTGCGGGATCGGCACTCCCCAGGCGTCCTCGTCCCACACTCCACTCGCGAGGATGCCCTTGCGCACGTGGGCGTGGATCAGACGCACCCGCACCGTGAACGCGAATCCACCTCCGTCGCGGCGCATTCCACCGCGGGTGAGGACGTGCCGCAGCCACTCCCCGACCTCGACCGATCGCACGGCCGGCCGGCTCACGTAACGGCCCGTCAGCGCGAGAGGCTTTCCGGCGATGAAGTTCCCGGCACCGCGCAGCAGCGATGCGGCCCCGAGCACCATGCCGAGAATCGGGGTGTGCCGCACGAGCGCGTCGGCGGCGTTGTCGATGCGGTCGTGGTCGACCCAGGCGGGTTCGTCGTCGAGGAAGGCGAACAGCTCGCGCAGGGAATCGGGGGCGCCGGGGACCGAGTCGACCCCGTCGGCGAGCGCGACGCGCACTGCGTCCGTTGCGGAGGCCGCGCCGAAGTCGTCGTTCACCACGGCGTCGGCGAGGGGGTCGGCCTGCCACATGCCGTCGAGCCAGCGCTCGCCGAGATCGGCGTATCGGCGCACCGCAAGGTCGGCGTTGACGAGATCGCGTGGGATACGTCGCTCCATGCATCCATGGAAACACGAGGAATCCTCACTTACTATTCACTTTTCATGAGCTCCCCGCGCGGTGACAGAACCGCAGGCAAAGCACCTCGGAAACGTCCCGTGCAGCAGCGGAGTCACGACACTCGTAAGCTGCTCCTCACGTCTGCGTACGAATTGCTCGAGCGCAGACCCACCGCGCGGATCAGCACCACGGCACTCGCTGAGCACGCCCACGTGAGCATCGGGACGGTCTACCGGTACTTCCCCGACGTCGACGCCGTGCTCGACGAACTCCGCATGACCGCCGTCCACGCGATCACCACCTCGCTGTCCACCGCCATCGGGCGGGCAATGGACCAGGAACCGGAGGAAGCCATGGTGACGGTCGTGGAAAGCCTCACCGCCGCGTTCGAGAAGCACGCCGCGGTGCTCCGGGTGTCGTACACCTCGGAGGAGATCGAGTTCGGGCTCGCGTGGGCCGAGGTCGAAGGTCCGCTGCGGCCGCTGGGACGTATCATCCCGGCGCGGTTGCGACCCGATCTCGACGACGCGGCACTCGACGATCTCGTGTTCATCGTGATGGGAGCGACGGCGAGCCTGTGCTCACGAATCGCCCTGCTGCGGCCACGGAGATCCGATCGGGCACGGATGATCGCGGTGACGGCGCGGATGCTCCTCTCCGCGATCGAGAGCGCCTGACGCACAGCGCACCATGTACGGCGCGGTCGTCTCCGGGTTCGAAAACAGACCCGACGTCCTGCCGAACGGCACATACTGATCACTGTCGTTCTCACACAGTCGTCTCGACCGGGGAGAGTGCCGTGCGCCGACTACCGATCGTGTTGTCCGCCGTGATCCTCACCGTTGCCACTGCCTGCGGCAACGACACCTCGGGCGAATCACCGCCCGCCGTGACGTCCGAAGCGACGACCTCTGATGCGCCCGCCTCCGGCGCGGCGCCCGCCGACGAATTCCAGGACGTGCTCGACCGAGTCCGCGAGGAGGTCGGCTTCCCGGGAGTCGTTGCGCGCGTGGTCACCCCGGAGTACGAGTGGACCGGTGCGTCCGGCACCATCGGGGCGGATCGATCGGAGGAGCCCGGCCCCGACGACCACACCCGCATCGGCAGTATCACGAAGACGATGACGATCACCGCTCTGCTGCAACTGGCGGAGGACGACAGACTGTCGCTGGACGACCCGATCGGCCGCTACGTGCCGGGCCTGCCGAACGGGGACGTCGCCACCCTGGGGCAGCTGGCCTCGATGGTCAGCGGCATCCCCAGCTACACCTTCGACGAGGAGTTCCAGCAGCGGCTCTTCGACGATCCGGAGGCGTCGTGGACCCCGGAGGAACTCCTCGACTACGTGCGCGGCGACGCACCGAACTTCGCACCCGGGGAACGGTTCGAGTACTCCAACACCAACACGATCGCGCTCGGGCTCGTCGTCGAGCAGGTCTCCGGGCAGAGCCTGCACGAGTACTTCCGGACCGACATCTTCGATCCCCTGGGCATGACCGAGACCGTCATGCCCACCGACGCGGCAATCGCGTCACCGCACCTGTACGGGATCACCGAGCAGGGGCAACCGGACGGGCAGACAGCCGATGCGACCGACTGGAACCCGTTGTGGGGATGGTCGGCCGGCGCGGTGATCTCCACGGTCGACGATCTCGAGCTGTGGGGCACGGCCCTCGGGACGGGCGAGGGCATCCTCTCCCCCGAGATGCAGCAGCTCCGTCTCGACTCGTTCCTGTTCGACATCCCCGGTGCGACCGACACCCGCGCCTACGGCCTCGGGCTCGGTATCGAGAACGGCTGGCTCGGCCACACGGGCGAGCTCCCCGGGTTCAACACCTACGTGGGGTACCTGCCCGAACGCCGGGCCGTGGTGGTCGCCGCCGTGAACAGCGACATCGCGACGGCCGACGGGGAGGAACCGGTGACCCCCGTGGCGAACCAGCTGAAGGAGATCGTCGGCTGATCGCCTCCGCCCCGGAACACCTGACGGCGCCCGCGCCGGAACACCTGACGGCGCCCGCGCCGGAACAGAAACGCCGAACGGCGCCCACCCCGAAGGGTGGACGCCGTTCGAGCGTCAGTGAGAACTAGCTCACTTGATGATCTTCGTGACGCGACCGGCGCCGACGGTGCGGCCACCCTCGCGGATCGCGAAGCGGAGGCCCTCGTCCATGGCGACCGGCTGGATCAGCTTGACGGACATCTCGGTGTTGTCACCGGGCATGACCATCTCGGTGCCCTCGGGGAGGGTAACAACGCCCGTCACGTCCGTGGTACGGAAGTAGAACTGCGGACGGTAGTTGTTGAAGAACGGCGTGTGGCGGCCGCCCTCCTCCTTGTTGAGGATGTAGGCCTGGCCCTCGAACTCCGTGTGGGGAGTCGTGGTGCCCGGCTTGACGACGACCTGGCCGCGCTCGACGTCCTCGCGCTTGATGCCGCGGACGAGGAGACCGACGTTGTCGCCGGCCTGGCCCTGGTCGAGCAGCTTGCGGAACATCTCGATGCCGGTGACCGTGGTCTTGGTCGACTCGGGGCGGATGCCGACGATCTCGACCTCTTCGTTGACGTTGATCACGCCACGCTCGATACGGCCGGTGACGACGGTGCCACGACCCGTGATGGTGAAGACGTCCTCGACGGGCATGAGGAACGGCTTGTCGGTCTCACGGACCGGGTCCGGGATGGAGTCGTCGACGGCCTGCATGAGGTCGACGATCGACTGGACCCACTTCTCGTCACCCTCGAGAGCCTTGAGAGCGGAGATCGGGACGACCGGAGCGTTCTCGTCGAACTCCTGCGAAGCGAGGAGCTCGCGCACCTCCATCTCGACGAGCTCGAGGATTTCCTCGTCGTCGACCATGTCGGCCTTGTTCAGGGCGACGAGGATGTAGGGAACGCCGACCTGGCGGGCGAGCAGCACGTGCTCACGCGTCTGCGGCATCGGGCCGTCGGTGGCGGCCACGACCAGGATCGCGCCGTCCATCTGGGCGGCACCGGTGATCATGTTCTTGATGTAGTCCGCGTGACCCGGGGCGTCGACGTGCGCGTAGTGGCGCTTGTCGGTCTGGTACTCGACGTGGGAGATGTTGATCGTGATACCACGAGCCTTCTCCTCAGGCGCCTTGTCGATCTGATCGAAAGCGAAGCTCTCGTTCAGGTCGGGGAACTTGTCGGCAAGCACCTTGGTGATCGCAGCCGTGGTGGTGGTCTTGCCGTGGTCGACGTGACCGATGGTGCCGATGTTCACGTGCGGCTTGGTCCGCTCGAACTTCGCCTTCGCCACTGGATGTCCTCCTGGACTGTTGTTGCTTGCTGTATGCAGCAGTGCGGTTTGTATTACTTGGTCGTGCAGGTGACCGAGGGATAACCCGGAGGCTACTCGCCGGTCGCCTTGGCGATGATTTCCTTCGCGACGTTCGAGGGAACCTCTGCGTAGGAATCGAACACCATGGAGAAGTTCGCACGACCCTGGGTCTTCGACCGCAGATCGCCGATGTAACCGAACATCTCCGAGAGCGGAACCAGCGCCTTCACGACACGGGCACCACTGCGTTCCTCCATGGCCTGGATCTGGCCACGGCGGGAGTTCAGGTCGCCGATCACTTCACCCATGTAGTCCTCGGGCGTGGTGACCTCGACCGCCATGAGGGGCTCGAGGATCACCGGGGCGGCCTTGCGGGCCGCTTCCTTCAGTGCCTGCGAGCCGGCGATCTTGAACGCCATTTCGGACGAGTCGACGTCGTGGTACGCACCGTCGATGAGGGTGACCTTCAGGTTCACCAGCGGGTAGCCGGCGAGCACGCCGTACTGCATGGCGTCCTGAGCACCCGCGTCGACCGACGGGATGTACTCGCGCGGGATGCGACCGCCGGTGACCTTGTTCTCGAACTCGTAGGTCGCGCCGTCCTCGCCGACGAACGGCGAGAGGCCGATGATGACCTTTGCGAACTGGCCCGAGCCACCGGTCTGCTTCTTGTGCGTGAACTCGAGCTTCTCGACCGGCTTGGTGATCGTCTCGCGGTACGCGACCTGCGGCTTGCCGACGTTGGCCTCGACCTTGAACTCGCGCTTCATGCGGTCGACGAGGATGTCGAGGTGGAGCTCGCCCATACCGCCGATGACGGTCTGGCCGGTCTCGTCGTCGAGCTCGACCGAGAAGGTCGGGTCCTCTTCGGCGAGCTTCTGGATGGCCGTCGAAAGCTTCTCCTGGTCGGCCTTCGACTTCGGCTCGATGGAGACCTGGATGACCGGGTCCGGGAAGGTCATCGACTCGAGGACGATCGGGGCGTCCTGCGCGCACAGGGTGTCGCCGGTCGTGGTGTCCTTCAGGCCGATCATCGCGTAGATGTGGCCCGCGACCGCCTCGTCGACCGGGTTCTCCTTGTTGGCGTGCATCTGGAACAGCTTGCCGACGCGCTCCTTCTTGCCCTTGGTCGAGTTGAGCACCTGGGTGCCCGAGTCGATCCGGCCGGAGTACACGCGGACGAAGGTCAGCTTGCCGAAGAAGGGGTGCGCAGCGATCTTGAAGGCGAGAGCCGAGAAGGGCTCCTCCTTCGAGGGCTTACGACGCAGTTCCTCTTCTTCGTTACCGACCTGATGGCCGATGACGTCGCCGATGTCGAGCGGGTTCGGCAGGTAGTCGATGACCGCGTCGAGCATGGGCTGGATGCCCTTGTTCTTGAAAGCGGAGCCGCACAGCACCGGGTAGAGCTCGGAGTTGACGGTCATCTTGCGGATGGCCGCCTTGATCTCGGCGACGGTGAGTTCCTCGCCGCCGAAGTACTTCTCCATGAGCTCTTCGTCGGACTCGGCGACCGTCTCGAGCAGCTTCTCGCGGTACTCGGCAGCCTTGTCGGCGAGGTCGGCCGGGATCTCCTCGACCGTGGCCTCGGTGCCGATGTCGGTGGTGCCACGCCAGGTGAGCGCCTTCATCTCGACGAGGTCGACGACGCCGTCGAAGGCATCCTCGGCACCGATGGGGAGCTGGAGGACCAGCGGCTTCGCGCCCAGGCGATCGATGATCGTCTGCACGGTGAAGTAGAAGTCCGCGCCCATCTTGTCCATCTTGTTGACGAAGCAGATGCGCGGAACGTCGTACTTGGCAGCCTGGCGCCAGACCTGCTCGGACTGGGGCTCGACGCCCTCCTTGCCGTCGAACACGGCGACTGCGCCGTCGAGGACGCGCAGCGACCGCTCGACCTCGACCGTGAAGTCGACGTGGCCGGGGGTGTCGATGATGTTGATCTGGTTCTTGTTCCAGAAACAGGTCACAGCAGCGGAGGTGATGGTGATACCACGCTCCTTCTCCTGCTCCATCCAGTCGGTGGTCGAGGCACCGTCGTGCGTCTCACCGATCTTGTAGTTGACACCGGTGTAGAAGAGGATGCGCTCGGTGGTGGTGGTCTTGCCGGCATCGATGTGCGCCATGATGCCGATGTTGCGGACCTTGTTCAGGTCGGTCAGCACTTCCTGTGCCACAGGTAACCCCGCTCGTAGCTCGTGTCGGTCCTTGGGTGCGGACCACATGTTCTTGTGTTGTCAGCCGGCCTTTACGGGACCGACACAGTTGTGCGAGCAGCCGACCGGGAGGTCCGTGATGACGGCATCTCCCGGTCGGCGACGACTCACCAGCGGTAGTGCGCGAACGCCTTGTTGGCTTCAGCCATCTTGTGCGTGTCCTCGCGGCGCTTCACGGATGCGCCGAGGCCGTTGCTCGCGTCGAGGAGCTCGTTGGCGAGCCGCTCGACCATGGTCTTCTCGCGACGCTGACGCGCGAACGTCACCAGCCAGCGCAGGGCGAGGGTGGTGGAACGACCGGGGCGAACCTCGACCGGCACCTGGTAGGTGGCACCACCGACGCGACGGCTGCGGACCTCGAGGGCGGGCTTGACGTTGTCGAGCGCGCGCTTGAGGGTGACGACCGGATCGGTGCCGGTCTTCTCGCGAGCCTGCTCGAGCGCCTGGTAGACGATGCGCTCGGCGGTGGACTTCTTGCCGTCCAGCAGGATCTTGTTGACCAGCTGGGTGACCAGCGGCGAACCGTAGACCGGATCGGCGATCAGGGGGCGCTTGGGAGCGGGACCTTTACGTGGCATCAGCCCTTCTCCTTCTTCGCTCCGTAGCGGCTGCGGGCCTGCTTGCGGTTCTTGACACCCTGGGTGTCGAGCGAGCCGCGGATGATCTTGTAGCGCACACCCGGGAGGTCCTTCACACGACCGCCACGCACGAGCACCATCGAGTGCTCCTGGAGGTTGTGGCCCTCACCCGGGATGTAGGCGGTGACCTCGACCTGGGAGGTCAGACGCACACGGGCGACCTTCCGGAGAGCCGAGTTCGGCTTCTTCGGGGTGGTGGTGTACACGCGAGTGCACACGCCGCGACGCTGGGGGCTGCCCTTGAGCGCCGCGCTCTTGACCTTGGCGGCCTTGTCGCGGCGGCCCTTGCGGACCAGCTGATTGATGGTTGGCATTAACCGGCTTTCTTCGTTGTCTGAAGCTGCTCACTTCGAGCAACCTCGGCTGTTCTGAAATTAGGGATCCATCGGTTGGGGCAAGAAAGCTGCTGCCCCTCACTCGCCCCTCGTGTGCACACGAGGTCGGGTGTGTCGCGTACCCCCACACAGGCAGCCGGGGGCTCGCTCCTGCAGAAATCCACAGACCGCGCGCACGGCACTACCTCGCATAGGCACACAGACCGGCCCGGGCATGCCGGACACGACCCACAACGATACCCGGCGGGCGCACATGAGGTCAAAGTGAGGAGCGCGCACCCTCCCGAGGATCCGCACACACCGTCAACTGCTGAGGTTCAGTGTGAGCCGGGCCAACGTAGCAGCAGCTTCACACGGGTCCGTTCCCCCGGAGGTGTACTGCACCCACCAGCCGAAGATCCCGGTCGTCGACGCCCCGGAACTGACCCCGCACGAGCGCGGATCGCCCGGTCGGCGCATCTGCAGTGCCCGCCGGCCTTCGATGGTCGTGTTCTCGATCTCGTAGCCGAGCCCTTCGGCGGCGGCGCGTTCGTGGTCGAGGGAACCGGTCTCGAACCAGTTGAAGGTGACCTTCACTACTCCGGCGGGTCCCTCGCCGTCCCAGCGGCAGATCGCACCGAAGAATCCACGGTAGACGTAGTCCGCGCCCACCGCCTCGGCGATCTTCTCGTCGGCGACCGCGTCGCACTCGGTGAGCAGCCGGGTGAACTCGGCACCCGTGCCGCTACCGATCCCCTCGGGAACGGCACGCCCCTCGATGGTGCGGGTGCACCCGGTGAGCAGAGCGCCAGTCGTGAGGACGGTCGCGAGCGCGGCACCCCAGCGGCGGGCGTTCACTTCTGCACCCTTTCCACACTCGTGGCGGCCAGGCCGCGAGCGACCATGCAGGCGTCGGCGACGGGCGTGAGGTTCGAGTACGAGACCGACCAGTGGACGAAGTCGCCGCCGAAGTCCACACCGATCTCGCACAGCGTCGTCTGCCCCAGTTCGTTCTGGTAGGACCCCATGAAGCCGGACCGTCCCCCGATCTCGACGTCGGCGGCGGGCCGGCCGATGAGATCGGAGCCTGCCCGTTCGCGGCCGATGGGACTTCCCCGGTACCAGGAGAAGCTCACGCTGGGACCGCCGACGTAGATCTCCCACTCGCAACCCACCGAGTTGCGCGTCACCGTCGTGAACGTTCCGAGACCGAAGGCCGCCGCCACCTCGTCGTCGGACATCGCGCCGCACTCGTCGAACAGCGGGCCGGGGTCGGTGACGGACGCGGTCGGCGCGGTTTCGGCCTGTTCGGCGTCGTCGGAGTTCCCGCACGCCGCCGCACCGAGACCCATGAGACCCACCGTGGCCACGGCAGCCGCCGTCCTTCCGATGCGCGGGAGAGGCATGGCGGGAAGACTACCGAGCCGGGCCCGCCTGCGTGCGACGACTCGAGGACTCCCGGAGCACCTCGTCGAGCTGCGCGGCCCAGTGCCGGACGATCTCCCGTCGGCGCGCCGAGTCGTCGGTCAGCACATCGGCCAGACCGAGGCCGCGCGCGAGATCCAGGGTCGCCTGCACGGTTCGGTGCACGACCGGGTCGGTGTCGTCGGCGCCGAGCTGCTCGACGGCCACCGCGTGCGAGACGCGCCCGAACTTCTCCTCGAGCGGCAGGAGCATCTCGCGCAGAGCCGGATCGGCCGCCGCGGCCGTCCACACCTGCAGGGCGGCCTTGAACATGTTGCCGGTGCACTGGTCGACGATGCGCTCGACCACCGCCTCCGTGCGGCCGACGCCCTCGGGCACGTCGAACGGCTCGGTGCGGACCCGTTCGATGCGACTGTCGAACATGAACTCGAGCGATGCGGTGATGAGATCCTCCCGGGTCGGGAAGTGATGCTGGGTGGCCCCGCGCGACACTCCCGCCCGTTCGGCGACCACACTCACCGTGGTTGCGGCCCAACCGGATTCGGCGAGGCAGTCGATCGTCGCCTCGAGCAGTCGCCGCCGCGTGGCGCGGCTGCGATCCTGCTTCGGTTCTCGCGCCATCGGGTCTCCTGTTCCTGCCTGTCCTGTCCCCACCACCGGTCACGACCGTTCCGTCACGACTGATCTTCCGCCGAACGGGTATTCGTGCGACCCCGAGACCGTACGCAAAGCTCATCATCCGTACACTCGTATAACGGGTCGGGGCGAAAGGGGAGCACCACGTGGCGACCATCGTCAGGCGCGAGGACTACTTCGACGCTGCGCTGGCCATCCTGGCCACCAACGACCATGCCGGGCTCAAGCAGGCACGGTTGTGCAGTCACCTCGAGGTGACGACCGGCTCGTTCTACAACTATTTCGAGAGCTGGGCGCAGTTCAAGACCGAGTTCCTCCAGCACTGGCTCGAGAGTCAGACGCTCCAGCTCGCCGCCGCGGCGCGCCTCGAGGGTTCGATGACCCGGCGACTCCGGTTGCTCGTCGAATTCGCGTGCAGCCTTCCCCACTCCGCCGAATCCGCCATCCGCGGTTGGTCGCACAGCGACTCCGGGGTCCACGAGGTGCAGAGCAAGGTCGACGAGCTGCGCTACGCGGTGGTGGCCGAAGCGGTGGCCCAGTACATCGGTTCGAGGGAACAGGCCGAGCGGTTCGCTCGGTTGGCCCTGTACGCGCTCGTGGGCTACCAGCAGACCGTGCCGCTGCAGGACGTGAACTCGTTGCGGTGGTCCCTCGCATATCTGCTGGGCACGCTGCTCCCGGAGGAGGAGGAGGCGGCCGGCCTCTTCCCGTCGGATTCCTTCCCGCCGAACGCCGGAACCTCCGGGTCCGAGGTGTCGAACCCCGAAACCTCGAACCCGGAAGCGTCCACCTAGAACGACTGCGGCCTGGAACGACTGCGACCTGGAACGACTGCGACCTGGAACGACTGCGACCTAGTACGACTTCGGCAGACCCAGCGAGTGCTGGGCGACGAAGTTGAGGATCATCTCCCGGCTGACCGGCGCCACTCGGGCGATGCGCGCGGCACCGAGCATCGCCGCGAGGCCGTACTCCCGGGTCAGGCCGGCACCGCCGTGCGTCTGGATCGCCTGGTCCAGCGAGGCGATCGCGGCCTCGCCCGCTGCGTACTTGGCCATGTTCGCGGCCTCGGCGGCCCCGAAGTCGTCGCCGCTGTCGTAGAGGAAGGCGGCCTTCTGCATCATGAGCTTGGCGAGTTCGAGCTCGATCTTGCGCTGCGCCAGCGGGTGCGCGATGCCCTGGTGCGCACCGATGGGCTGCTTCCAGACGGTGCGCTCGTTGGCGTAGCGCACCGCGGCGTCGAGGGCGTACCGGCCCATGCCCACCGCCATCGCCGCGCCCATGATCCGCTCGGGGTTCAGGCCGGCGAACAGCTGCATCAGCGCGGCTTCCGGCTCACCGACCAGTGCGTCGGCGGGAAGCCGGACGTCGTCGAAGAACAGGGAGAACTGGTAGTCCGGCTCGAGGATGTCCATCTCCATGGGCGTCTTCGTGAAGCCCGCAGCGTCGGTCGGCACGATGAACAGGGCCGGGCGGAGCTTGCCGGTCTTCGCGTCCTCGGTGCGGGAGACGACGAGCACGGCGTCGGCCTGGTCGACGCCGGAGATGTACACCTTGCTGCCGGAGAGGATCCAGTCGTCGCCGTCACGGCGTGCGATCGTGGTGATGTTGTGCGAATTGGATCCGGCGTCGGCCTCGGTGATGCCGAAGGCCATGATGCGGGAGCCGTCGGCGAGCCCGGGCAGCCACTCCTGCTTCTGGGCGTCGGTGCCGTACTTGGAGATGATCGTGCCGCAGATGGCCGGGGAGACCACGACGAGCAGCAGTCCGGCACCCTTGGCGGAGAGTTCCTCCTGCACCAGCGCGAGTTCGTAGATGCCGGCGCCGCCGCCTCCGTATTCCTCCGGGAGGTTCACGCCGAGGAAGCCGAGCTTGGCCGCCTCCGCCCACAATTCGGTGAGCGGCTCGTGCGCGCGCGACTTGGGGAGCACGTAGTCGACGTAGTTGTAGCGCTCGGCCAGAGCCGCCACCGCAGCGCGCAGTTCCTTCTGTTCTTCGGTCTCGATGATGCTCACGAGGATGCCTTCCGGGTTCGGGTGAGAGGACGCGCGGCCGTGGACGGTCGCGTGAGGGAACAAGTCGGTCAGGTGCCGTAACCCAGCCGCTTGGCGGCGAGTTCGGTGAGAATCTCGGTGGTGCCGCCACCGATGCCGAGGATGCGCATGTCGCGGTACTGCCGTTCGACCTCGGATTCGGCCATGTACCCGAGTCCGCCGAACAACTGGACAGCCTGGTTGGCGACCCACTCGCCGGACTCGACAGCGGTGTTCTTCGCGAAACACACCTCGGCGATCAGGTCGGTCTCCCCCGCCACGGCGCGTTCGGTGACGTGCCGGGTGTAGACGCGCGCGACGTCGATGCGACGCGCCATCTCGGACAGCGTGCGCTGCACGGCCTGGCGGGTGATCAGTGGCCGCCCGAAGGTCTCGCGGTCGCGGCACCACGCGACCGTCAGGTCCAGGCACCGTTGCGCGCCCGAGTAGGCCTGGGCGGCGAGGGCGATCCGCTCGGAGACGAAACCCTGTGCGATCTGCCAGAATCCGGTGTTCTCCGCGCCGACGAGGTTGCCGACCGGGACACGGACGTCGGTGAAGGACAACTCGGCGGTGTCCGACGCGCGCCAACCCATCTTGTCGAGTTTGCGGGAGACGGTGAAACCCGGTGTGCCCTTCTCGATCACGAGCAGCGAGACTCCCCCGGCGCCGGGACCACCGGTGCGAACCGCGGTGACCACGAAGTCGGCGCGGCACCCCGAGGTGATGTAGGTCTTCGCGCCGTTGACGACGTAGTGGTCGCCGTCGCGCACCGCGGTGGTGGTCAGATGACCGACATCCGATCCGCCACCCGGTTCGGTGATCGCGAGGGACCCGACGAGTTCGCCTGCGAGAGTGGGCCGTACCCACCTGTCGATCTGTTCGGGATCACCGGCTGCGATGAGGTGCGGCAGTGCGATGCCGCACGTGAACAGCGACGCGAACGCACCGCCCGAGGCACCCGCCTCGTGGAACGCCTCGCACACGGTCAGCGTGTCGGCGCCGTCGCCGCCGGAACCACCGACCTCCTCGGGGAATCCGGCGCCGAGCAGTCCGATCTTCGCGGCCTCGACGTGCAGTTCGCGAGGCAGTTCGCCGGCGCGCTCCCAGTCGTCGAGATGAGGAAGGATCTCGCGCTTCACAAAACCGGTGACGGTCTCGCGGAGGGCGAGACGCTCGGGGGTGGTCCACATACTCACGATGTCTCCGATGGTGTTCCGGTCGACGATGTTCCGGCCGGGGTGTCTCGACTGTGGGGCGGTGGCCTCAGGAGGCGGACGAACCGGCTTCGCGTCCGGCGCCGGGCGCGCCGGCGAAGGCCTGTGCGAGACCGAGCCATTCCTCCGCGTCCGGGCCGTCGGCGACGAGGGCGGTGTCGTCGCGGTGGATACGCTGGGTGACGAGCAGGCAGAAGTCGAGGGCCGGGCCGGTGACCGACTGCGCCGCGTCCTCGGGACCCCACTCCCAGCTGTCACCGTCGGGGGCGGTGAGCACCACGCGGAACGGTTCGGCGGGCGGCCTCCGGTCGCGGATGACGTACGCGAAGTCGCGCGTCCGCACTCCCAGGTGCGCGATGTTCTTCAGGCGCGCGGTGGGTGTGCGGGTGACGCCGAGTGCGTCGGCGACGTCTCCCCCGTGCGCCCAGGTCTCCATCAGCCGCGCGGTCGCCATCGAGGCCGGCGACATCGGCGGTCCGAACCACAGGATCTTCGTACCGCGCGGGACCTCGGCGAGCGCGTCGGCGAGTTCGCGGCGGGTGTCGCGCCAATCGGCGAGCAACTCCGCGGGCGGGCGGCCCGCCTGCTCCGCGGCACCGACATCGACGAATCCCAACGGGTTCCCGAACGCCGCTTCGACCGTCTTCACGAAGGCGTCCGGGTCGCGGACGGCGGTGAGCGCCGCCCGGTCGGTCCACAACAGGTGGCCGATCTGGTGGGCGATGGTCCAGCCCTCCGCCGGGGTGGGCAGTGCCCAGTTCTCGTCGGGCAGGGTCGCGACGAGAGCGTCGAGATCGTCGCCCTCCGCGCGGAGATCGTCGAGCACGGTGTGCAGATCGGACATGCGGCAAGCGTCACACGTCACAGCTCCAAAATCAAGCACACGTGATTGTTTTTCGCGGCGGGCGTCGTTCGTGCCCGTCCGACAGACTGGCGGGATGGCCGACGATTCCCGCTCGCACCCCGTCGGGCCGGTCGTCGCGGTCCTCACCGCGGTGCTGTCGATGCAGTTCGGGGCGGCCTTCGCCGCGACCCTGTTCGACCGGGCGGGCGCCCTCGGCACCGTGACCCTGCGCCTGCTGTTCGCGGCCGTGATCCTCTGCGTGTTCACCCGGCCCCGGCCACGGACGTGGACACCGGAGCAGTGGCGGGCCGTGGTGACGCTGGGCGCGAGTCTCGCGCTCATGAACACGGCGTTCTACGGTGCGTTGACGCGACTGCCCCTCGCCGCGACCGTCACCATCGAGTTCCTCGGCCCGCTCGGGCTGGCCGCGATCCTGTCCCGACGCATCCGCGACGTCCTGTGGGTGGTACTCGCGCTGGCCGGGGTGGTGCTGCTCGGCGTGGGCGACGGCGCCGGACTGTCCACCGGTCTCGATCCGCTCGGTGTCGCCTTCGCGCTGGTCGCCGCATCGGGGTGGGCCTGGTACATCATCGCCGGGTCACGTGTGGCGACGACCCTGCCCGGATCGGCCGGACTGGCGGGAGCCACCACGATCGCGGCCGTCGTCGTCCTGCCGTTCGGCGCGGCGACCGCCGGCACCGCACTCCTCCGGCCCGACCTCGCGCTCGCAGGACTCGCCGTGGCGCTGCTGTCGTCCGCGATCCCGTACACCCTCGAGATCCGCGCCCTGCGCGACCTTCCGAAGAAGGTGTTCGCGATCCTCATCGCTCTCGAACCCGCCGCCGCTGCACTCGCCGGTGCCCTGGTGCTGGGGCAGTTCGTCGACCCTCTCGCCCTCGTGGGCATCGCACTCGTCGTGATCGCCGGAGCCGGCGCGCTGCAGCATTCGCGCGCGTGAATATTGCGGATATACGACCGGTCAGCGGGTACGGGTGATCAGACGGACCAGCTCCCCTGCCGGACCGGACAACACCCGTGGCGGCCTCCAGACCGCGCGGAGCACACGCTGCAGGTCGAGTCCGTCCACCGCGACCGCGACCAGGCGACCGGAGTCGAGGTACTCCTCCACCGCGAGGGTGCTCAGCACCGCCGGGCCCGTCCCCCCGAGCACGCTCGTGCGGACCGCGGCTCCGCTCCCGAGTTCGAGCAGCGGTACGGTCCGGTCGTACTCCTGCAACGCGAGGTCGAGGGTGCGGCGGGTGCCGGACCCCTCCTCGCGGACGACCAGTGGTGTCGCCGCGAGTTCGGCCACGGTGAGCGGGCGCCGTCGCCGCGCCCACGGATGCTGCGGCGGGACGACCACGACGAGGCGGTCGCGTGCCACCGCGACACTGTGCAGTCCCTCCGGAACCGTCGGCCCTTCGACGAATCCGACGTCGCATCCGCCCTCGGCGACGACGTCGCACACCCGCATCGAATTGTGGACCTGCAACTGGATCTGGACGTCGTCGCGGAGCGTGCGGAAGGCGCCGAGCCACCGAGGGATGAGGTGTTCGGCGACCGTCATCGACGCCGCGACCACCAGTTCGGGTTGGTGTTCGACGCGCAGTGCGGAAGCGGCGTCGAGGAGGCGTTCCGCGTCGGCCAGGACCTCCCGCGCCCAGTGCGCGACCACCGTGCCCTCCGGGGTGAGCACCGAACCCGTCCGGCCCCGCCGCACGAGGACCGCGCCGAGTTGCCGCTCGAGCCGGCGCAGCATGCGGGTCGCGTTGGGTTGGGCGAGACCGGCCGCGCGGGCCGCGGCGCCGAGGCCGCCCCGGTCGTCGACCCCGACGAGCAGTTCCAGAGCGACGAGATCCGGCCAACTGGTCATGCACGAACGATATGCCCGATCCCCTGCCCATATCCATTCGGTATGACCTCATGTCCGATCGACGGCTGGTGCGGACCCCGCTGCGGCGGAAGAGTCGAGGCATGCTCACCGTCCACGCGCCCGCATCCCGGCCCACCGTCGTTCCGGGACTCCTGGTGGCCGCGACGGGCGCGGTCGTCGCACTGGGAGCGGCGCACCTGATCCCTGGGGCGAGCCCGCTGCTCGTCGCGATCGTCCTGGGTGTGATCGTGGCGAATGTGGGTCTGCCCGCACCGGTGGTCGGCCTTCTGGAACCGGGCCTGGCTACGGCCTCGAAGCGTCTGCTCCGGGTGGGGGTCGCGCTGCTCG
Organism: Rhodococcus sp. PD04; assembly: GCF_035918275.1. Taxonomy (NCBI): domain Bacteria; kingdom Bacillati; phylum Actinomycetota; class Actinomycetes; order Mycobacteriales; family Nocardiaceae; genus Rhodococcus; species Rhodococcus sp. PD04. Next base: position 3,880,143 of record NZ_CP142143.1, read on the forward strand.
GCGTGCAACTCGCGGTCTCCGATCTCGTCGACCTCGGGTGGGGCACGGTGATCGTCGCGGTGACCGTCGTCGTAGCGGGTATCGGTGGCTCGCTCGCCTTCGGACGGTGGCTCGGTGTGGGCTGGACCCAGCGTCTGCTCATCGCGTGCGGCTTCTCGATCTGCGGGGCCGCGGCCGCGGCGGCGGTCGACGGCGTGATCGACTCACGCAAACGCGAACTCGTCACCACCGTCGCACTGGTGGTCGTGTTCGGCACCGCGATGATCCCGCTCGTCCCGCTCGCCGCCGACATGCTCGGGCTGACCCCTGGGACGGCCGGCCTCTGGGCGGGTGCGGCGATCCACGAGGTCGCCCAGGTGGTCGCGACCGGCACCGCCCTCGAGGTCACCGCCGGTGGGGTGCTCGCCGCGGCGGTGACGGTCAAACTCGCCCGGGTGGCACTGCTGGCCCCGGTCGTGGCTGTCGTCGGGGTCGTCGCCCGGAGGCGCGGTGACGGCCGCCGCGACGAGCGAACTCCCCCGATCGTGCCGGCCTTCCTGCTGGGCTTCCTCGCGTGCGTCGCACTGCGCTCGACCGGACTGCTCGATCCGATCGTGGTGGAGGCCGCGGGGACGGTGCAGAGGACGCTGTTGACGGTCGCGATGTTCGCCCTGGGCGCGGGGGTGCGCCGGGAGGTGCTCCGCGGGGTCGGATGGCGCCCGATCGCGCTCGCGGCAGCGGCGACCGTCTGGGTCGCGGCGATAGCGCTGATCGGTGTGTCGTCGATCAGCGGGCGGTGACGATCAGTGGGCAGTGACGATCAGCGGGCAGTGACGATCAGTACGGCCGACGAGATCGCGAGCACCACGACCGTGGCGGCGACCGCGACGTTGCGCCACCAGAAGTAGGGCGCGCGTCCCGCGATCAGACCGCGCACCCGCGCGCGGTGACCGATCCGGGAGGCGAGCAGCACCGCGAGCACCGGCACGAGGCAGATCAGGCCGATTGTCGCGACGACGGCACCCGGGCCGGGCACGAACCGCATGAATCCGAGCACCACCGCACCGAGCACCGAGGCGGTGCGCAGCCACGCCAGACTCGTCCGTTCGGGCTGCAGACCGGCGTCGCCGTGCCGCAGATCGTCCGGGCCCACGATGCCGCTCGTCTCACCGGGCGATCGCGACGGCGAGCACGACCCCGGAGACCCCGAGGGCCACGGCGAGCAAGTAGGCCACCCACGGCACCGGGAGTGCCCGTCCGGTGCGCATCGCGTGCTCGACACGGTGCCAGCGGATCAGCGCGAACACGGTGAGCACGGCGGCGAATCCGAGCAGCGCGCACGCCAGCACCGTGCGGAGCCCTTCCGACACGATGCCGCCCGCGAAGGTCTCCAGCGCGACCGCCGCGGCGATGACGCCGAGCGCGGTCCGCACCCACGCGAGGAAGGTGCGCTCGTTGGCCAGCGTGAAACGAGGGTCCGGGTCCGTACCCTCCCGCAGCGCCTTCGGGCGCCAGCCTCCGCTGGTCTCCACGGAGCGGACTCTATCCCCGGACCGATCAACCCACGACGAGATCGGACCCGCGCGCCGTCACGGGACGGGTCTTCAACGGCCGCTTCGCCGGTCCTTCGATCGGGGCACCGTCGAGGTCGTACCGGCTGCCGTGGCACGGGCAGATGATGCGGTCGCCCTCGACACCGCTGAGATTGCAGCCCTGGTGGGTGCAGATCGCGATGAACGCGCGGAAGTCGCCCTCCGCGGGCTGGGTGACGACGAGCCTCTTCGATTCGAGCATGACGCCTCCGCCGACCGGCACGTCCGAGACGGCGGCGACGACCTCTGCGTCGGGTCCGGGAGGCGCCGTCGTGGTCGGTGCGGGCACCGCCGATTGCGCCTCGCCGGTGTCGCCGGACGTTCCGCAGGCCGTGAGGGCCGCGCCGGCCGCCACCACACCGGCACCGCCGATGAGAGTGCGGCGCGTGAGCGCCGTGCGGTCGAGGTTGTCGCTGCTCATGCACATGTCCGTTCGGGTCGGGATTCGGTTCTCCCGAGCCTATCGACGAACGTCCGGCCGGGCCGCGACCTGCGTCACCCCCGCTCGGTCAGTGACGCAGCGAGGCGAGCAGCGGAAGCCGGCGTCGGCGACGACCGAGTTCGACGAGGGTCTCGCGATCGGTGATCTTGACGCGGGGCCGGCCCTGGGCTCGTCCGGCGCGACGTTCGGCGGCGTCGATGGTCTTCCAGCCGTCCAGGTCCACCCGATCGGGCCGGCGCTGTCCGAGCAACCGGTTCAGCGCACGACGGTCGCCGCGGGGATCGGCGAGCGCACCGGAGTCGAAGTCTGCCAGCAGCGCGGCGACGGTCTCCTTCGCGCACCCCTTGTTGGTACCGATGACGCCGCTCGGCCCGCGCTTGGCCCAGCCGGTGACGTAGACGCCGGTGTCGACGCGACCGCCGGCGTTGGGAACGATGCCGCGGACGTCGTCGAAGGGCACGCCCGGCACGGGAACGCCGCGATAGCCGATCGACCGGAGCACGAGCGTGGCGGACAGGTCCTCGAACCGGCCGGTGGGACGGGCGGTGAGGCGGCCACCGTCGTCGACGAGTTCGGTGCGTTCGACCCGAACGCCGGTCACGTGGTCGTCGCCGAGCAGTTCGCTCGGCGCGGCGAGATACCGGAAGACGATGCGGCGGTGCCCGGGACGGACGGGTCGTTCGGCGTACTCGCGGGCGAGACGGACGCGCAGGGCCGTCGCCGCGTCCTCCTCCACGGCCCGGGCGCTCGCCGGATCGAGTTCGAGGTCGGCGTCGTCGACGACGATATCCACCCCGGTGAGGTCGCCGAGGGCGAGGAACTCCGGGTTGCTGTACGCGGCCTGGGCCGGGCCGCGCCGGCCGAGCAGGACGACCTCCCGGATGTTGCTCTCCCGCAGTGCCCTCAGAGCGTGATCGGCGATGTCGGTGCGCGCGAGTTCGTCGACGTCCATGGTGAGGATCCGCGCGACGTCGAGGGCGACGTTGCCGTTGCCGACGATGACGGCGCGTTCGCCGGACAGATCGAAGGTGCGGTCGGCGTAGTCGGGGTGGCCGTTGTACCAGGCGACGAACTCGGTGGCGGCGTGGCTGCCGGGCAGGTCCTCGCCGGCGATCCCGAGGCGGCGGTCGGACGACGCGCCGGTCGCGTAGATCACGGCGTGGTGGTGCTCGAGCAGTTCGGTGTGGGTGATGTCGCGCCCGATCTCGGTGGCGAGGTGCAGGGCGAACTCCTCGCGCCGGAACGACCATTCGAACGATTCCGTGACCGCCTTGGTCCCCGGATGGTCGGGGGCGACGCCGGCGCGCACGAGGCCGAAGGGAGTCGGGAGCCGGTCGAACATCTCGACCTCGACGTCGGACCGTTCGAGGAGTTCCTGGGCGGCGTAGCAGGCGGCGGGACCGGCGCCGACGATCGCGACCCGCAGCGTCCCGCGATCACGCGGAGGCGCCGGGGTGGGCACGAGGGGCTGCCACCCTTCCGGCGCCGGGTGGTCCTCGTACCAGGCCGCGTTGATCTCGGCGAACCGCTTCTGGGAGGGGTCGAGCCTGTCGTCGGGCAGGATCGCCTCGACCGGGCACGCGTCGGCGCAGGCGCCGCAGTCGATGCAGGTCTTCGGATCGATGTGCAGCATCTCGGCGGTGGCGAATCCGGGCTCGTCCGGCGATGGGTGGATGCAGTTCACAGGGCAGACCGCGACGCAGCTCGCGTCGTTGCAGCAGGTCTGGGTGATCACATAGGCCATGGGAAGGGTCCTCGGCAGCCGGGCGGAGCGTCCGCGAATTTCATGTAACGATCCGTAACAGTTAACTTGACTGTAGCGGCAGTCACCACGGGTTCGCAAGAGAACCTGCGACCGCCCACCGAAGCTGCGAGAATCGCACGATCGGACATCCGACCCGGGGGGACACATGGCCACGTCGACGCCGAGCACCGATCTGCCTCGGACGCGACCGCTGACGGAACTGCCCGAGCAGGCGGACCCCTTCTCCACCGAGCGCACCGTCCGCACCGGCGACGTCGACACCGGTAAGCGACTGCGACTCGACGGCATCGCCCGCTATCTCCAGGACATCGGCACCGACAACCTCGCCGCCGTCGGCGCGTCCGAGACCGACCCGCTCTGGATCGTCCGGCGCACGATCGTCGACGTGCACCGCCCCGCCGAGTACGGCCGCACGCTCCGACTGCGACGCTGGTGCGACGCCCTGTCGACGCGGTGGGCGAACGTGCGGGTCCGCTTCGACGACCCAGGCGACGCCCCGGACGGCCCGCTGATCGAGACCGCGGCGTTCTGGATCGACATCGGTCCCACCACCGGCGCCCCCACCCGGATCAGCGACGGCCTGTTCGAGCACATGGCCCGCTACGCGCACGACACACGCCTGAAGTGGACGGCGTGGCTGCCCGCTCGCGCACCCGACGAGGTCGACGACGAACGCGTCTTCCCCCTGCGTGCCACCGACCTCGACCCGTTCGGGCACGTCAACAACGCCGTCTACTGGCACGGCGTCGAAGAACTCCTGTCCCTCCGGCCGGACGTCCCGGACTCGCCGTACCGGGCGGTGATCGAGCACCTGCGTCCCGTCGCTGCCGGCGAGACCCTCACGTTGCGGACGACCCTGCGGGAGGACGGACTGACGGTCTGGTTCACGGTCGAGGATCACACTCGCGCGGTCGCGTGGATCGGCCGGAATCCGGACGCTCTACGGTGGACCCCATGACCCGTACCCTGATCTTGCTGCGCCACGGCAAGTCCGCGTACCCGGACGACGTGGACGATCACGAGCGTCCCCTCTCCCCCCGCGGACGCCGCGAGGCCGGTCTCGCCGGTCGCTGGATCCGGGCGAACCTGCCCGAGGTGGACGCCGTTCTGTGCTCCACCGCGACCCGGACACGCAAGACCCTCGCCGAGGCGGCCGTCGAGGCGCCCGTCGAGTACCGCAACAGCCTGTACCACGCCGATCCGGAATCCCTGGTCGCCGAGATCCGCGGAACGGCCGACGACGTGCAGACCCTGCTGGTCATCGGGCACGAACCGACCCTCTCCGCCACCGTCCTCGGGCTCATCACGGACCACAGCACCGACGCCGCCCATCAGGTGGCCGAGAAGTTCCCCACCTCCGCGATCGCGGTCCTCACGGTGAGCGGATCCTGGTCCGAACTGTCGCGAGGCACCGCCGAACTCGTGGACTTCCACATCCCGCGCTGACCCACCCCGAGCAAACTGCCACGGGATGCCCGCACGCAACAACGGCGTCACTGCCGGGAAGAAATGACGAAGGCCCCGCCCCCGAAGAGAAGAGGGCGGGACCTTCGTCGTCTACTACGGCAGCGAACTACCGGTAGTCGTTGGAGTAACCGTAGTCATCCAGCGGCACTGCAGCGCCGGTGTTCTGGCCGAAGCCGTCCGGCGAGTAGTACTGGTCGTCGTACGCCGGGATGGCGTACGCGGCCGCGCGGGCCTCCTCGGTCGGCTGGACCTCGATGTTCCGGTACTTGTTGATACCGGTACCCGCGGGGATCAGCTTGCCGATGATCACGTTCTCCTTGAGACCGATCAGCTTGTCCGAGCGGCAGTTGATCGCCGCGTCGGTCAGCACGCGAGTGGTCTCCTGGAAGGACGCCGCCGACAGCCACGAGTCGGTGGCCAGCGACGCCTTCGTGATGCCCATGAGGACCGGACGGCCGGCAGCCGGCTCGCCACCCTCCTGGACCACACGACGGTTCGCAGCCTCGAACTCGCTGCGCTCGACGAGCGAACCGGGCAGGAACTCCGTCGAGCCCGAGTCGATGATCGTCACGCGACGCAGCATCTGGCGCACGATGACCTCGATGTGCTTGTCGTGGATCGACACGCCCTGGCTCCGGTAGACCTCCTGGACCTCGTGGACCAGGTGGACCTGAACCTGACGCGGGCCCATCACGCGCAGCACCTCGTGCGGATCGGCAGAGCCCTCGAGGAGCTGCTGACCGACCTCCACGTGGTCGCCGTCCGCGAGCACGCCTTCGGTGCCGTCGGCCTTGCGGATGACGTGCAGACGCTGACGCTTGGACAGCTTGTCGTACACGACCTCCTCGCCACCGTCGTCGGGGATGATCGTGATCTTGTAGAAACGATCGTCGTCCTCGAGGCGGATGCGGCCGGAGACGTCGGCGATCGGGGCCTTGCCCTTGGGGACGCGGGCCTCGAACAGCTCCTGGACGCGGGGCAGACCACCGGTGATGTCCTCACCGACGCCACCCTGGTGGAAGGTACGCATCGTCAGCTGCGTACCGGGCTCACCGATCGACTGGGCGGCGACGATACCGACGGCCTCGCCGATGTCGACGAGCTTGCCCGTCGCCATCGAACGGCCGTAGCAGGTCGCGCAGACGCCGGTGCCGGTGTCGCAGGTCAGGACCGAGCGGACCTTGACCTTCTGGATGCCGGCCTCGAGCAGCGCCTCGATCGCCGGATCGCCGAGGTCGGAACCACGCTCGACGACGACGTTGCCGTTCGCGTCGACCGCATCCGTCGCCAACGTACGGGCGTAGGTGCTGGTCTCGATGTGAGCGTCGCGGACGAGCTCACCGGTCGGCTGACCGGTCGCGTCGCGTGCGAGCTCGGCGATGGTCATCTCGATGCCGCGCGGCGTGCCGCAGTCGACCTCGCGGACGATGACGTCCTGCGAAACGTCGACCAGACGACGGGTCAGGTAACCCGAGTCGGCGGTACGGAGAGCGGTGTCGGCCAGACCCTTACGCGCGCCGTGCGTGTTGATGAAGTACTCGGCGACGGTCAGGCCCTCACGGAAGGAGGACTTGATCGGGCGCGGGATGAACTCGCCCTTCGGGTTCGTCACCAGACCCTTCATGCCCGCCAGCGAGCGGATCTGGGTCATGTTGCCCGCAGCACCGGACTTGACGATCGTGGGGATCGGGTTGTCGTCCGGGTAGTGCGCCTCCATGACCTGACCGACCTCTTCGGTCGCTTCCTGCCACAGCTTGACAAGCGAATCGCGACGCTCGTCCTCCGAGAGCTTGCCTCGGTCGTACTGCCGCTGGATGGCGTCGGCCTGTGTCTCGTACCGCTCGAGGATGTCCTTCTTCTCCGGCGGAACGAGCACGTCCGCCATCGAGATGGTGACACCCGAACGCGTGGCCCAGTAGAAACCGGCGTCCTTGAGCTTGTCGACGGTCTGCGCGACGACGATCATCGGGTACCGCTCGGCCAGGTCGTTGATGATCGCGGCCTGGCGCTTCTTCGGCATGATGTCGTTGACGAACGCGTAGTTCGTCGGCAGCAGCTCGTTGAACAGCACGCGACCGAGGGTGGTCTGCGTGATCCACGCCTGACCGTACTTCCAGCCCTCCGGGAACAGCTCGTTCTCGACGTCGCGCGGCGGACGCAGCTGGGTCAGGCGCACCTTGATCGGAGCCTGGACCGACAGCACACCGCGGTCGACGGCCATCTGGGCCTCGGCCGGCGACGAGTAGACGCCCTGCTCGGGCTCGTCGGCGGTCGCGGCCTTGTAGGCGCCGGGGGCGTCCTCGACCAGGCGGGTCAGGTGGAACAGACCCGTGACCATGTCCAGACGCGGCATGGCGAGCGGGCGGCCCGATGCCGGCGACAGGATGTTGTTCGACGACAGCATCAGGATGCGGGCCTCGGCCTGCGCCTCCGCGGACAGCGGGAGGTGCACGGCCATCTGGTCGCCGTCGAAGTCGGCGTTGAAGGCCTCACACACGAGGGGGTGCAGCTGGATGGCCTTGCCCTCGACGAGCTGCGGCTCGAACGCCTGGATACCGAGGCGGTGCAGCGTGGGAGCACGGTTCAGCAGAACCGGGTGCTCGTTGATGACCTCTTCGAGGACGTCCCACACCTGCGGGCGCTGACGCTCGACCATGCGCTTGGCGGACTTGATGTTCTGCGCGTGGTTGAGGTCGACGAGACGCTTCATCACGAACGGCTTGAACAGCTCGAGCGCCATGAGCTTCGGCAGACCGCACTGGTGCAGCTTGAGCTGCGGACCGACGACGATGACCGAACGGCCCGAGTAGTCGACGCGCTTACCGAGCAGGTTCTGACGGAAGCGGCCCTGCTTGCCCTTGAGCAGATCGGACAGCGACTTGAGCGGACGGTTACCGGGACCGGTGACCGGCCGGCCACGACGGCCATTGTCGAAGAGGGCGTCGACCGACTCCTGCAGCATCCGCTTCTCGTTGTTGACGATGATCTCGGGGGCACCGAGGTCGATCAGTCGCTTGAGGCGGTTGTTGCGGTTGATGACGCGGCGGTACAGGTCGTTGAGGTCGGAGGTCGCGAAGCGGCCACCGTCGAGCTGCACCATCGGACGCAGTTCCGGCGGGATCACCGGCACGGCGTCGAGCACCATGCCCATGGGCGAGTTGCCGGACTGCTGGAACGCAGCCACGACCTTCAGGCGCTTGAGAGCACGGAGCTTCTTCTGGCCCTTGCCGCTGCGGATGGTCTCGCGCAGCGACTCGGCTTCGGCGTCGATGTCGAAGTTCTCGATGAGCTTCTGGATCGCCTCGGCACCCATGGCACCGGTGAAGTACTCGCCGTAGCGGTCCTGCAGCTCGCGGTAGATCATCTCGTCGACGATCAGATCCTTCGGCTTCAGCTTCGTGAAGGTCGTCCAGATCTCGTCGAGACGGTCGAGCTCGCGCTGCGCACGGTCGCGGAGCTGACGCATCTCGCGCTCGCCGCCGTCCTTGACCTTGCGGCGGACGTCGGACTTGGCGCCCTCGGCCTCGAGTTCGGCGAGGTCGGCTTCGAGCTTCTGCGCACGGGCCTCGAGGTCGGCGTCGCGCTGGTCGGCGACCGCCTTCTTCTCGACCTCCATCTCGGCTTCGAGAGTGGAGAGCTCGTTGTGGCGCAGCTCGTCGTCGACGGACGTGATGACGTACGCGGCGAAGTAGATGATCTTCTCGAGATCCTTCGGCGCGAGGTCGAGCAGGTAGCCGAGGCGGCTCGGCACACCCTTGAAGTACCAGATGTGCGTCACCGGAGCGGCGAGCTCGATGTGGCCCATGCGCTCACGGCGGACCTTGGCGCGGGTCACCTCGACGCCGCAGCGCTCGCAGATGATGCCCTTGAAGCGGACACGCTTGTACTTGCCGCAGTAGCACTCCCAGTCCCGGGTGGGACCGAAGATCTTCTCGCAGAACAAGCCGTCCTTCTCGGGCTTGAGCGTGCGGTAGTTGATGGTCTCCGGCTTCTTGACCTCGCCGTACGACCAGTTACGGATGTCCTCGGCGGTGGCCAGGCCGATCCGGAGTTCATCGAAGAAGTTGACGTCGAGCACGTAACTTCCTTTCCCCTGTGCGGGTTGTATTGCTGCTAGTTGTCGCTATCGCTGCCGGGGCCCGATGCGGTACGCGCCCGGTGGTGTCGGGGTGCGTACCGCATCGGCTCGGCTCCTAGTTCGCGAGGTCGTCGACCGTGGCCGACTCGTTGCGGGAAAGGTTGATGCCCAGGTTGGCGGCCGCCCGCTCGAGGTCCTCGTCGTCGCCGTCGGCCATCGCGATGGCCGCGCCGTCGCTGGAGAGGACCTCCACGTTCAGGCACAGCGACTGGAGTTCCTTGAGGAGCACCTTGAACGACTCGGGGATACCCGGCTCGGGGATGTTCTCGCCCTTGACGATCGCCTCGTAGACCTTGACGCGACCGACAACGTCGTCGGACTTGATCGTGAGCAGTTCCTGGAGGGTGTAGGCGGCGCCGTAGGCCTGCATCGCCCAGCACTCCATCTCACCGAAGCGCTGACCACCGAACTGCGCCTTACCACCGAGCGGCTGCTGCGTGATCATCGAGTACGGACCGGTCGAACGCGCGTGGATCTTGTCGTCGACCAGGTGGTGCAGCTTGATGATGTACATGTAGCCGACCGACACCGGGTACGGGAACGGCTCGCCGGAGCGACCGTCGAACAGCGTCGCCTTGCCGTCGGGGCCGACCATGACCTCACCGTCGCGGTTCGGCAGCGTCGAGGACAGCAGACCCGTCAGCTCCTCCTCGCGGGCACCGTCGAACACCGGCGTGGCGATGTTGGTGTCGGGCTCGGCGGCGAGCATCTCCTCGGAGAGGTTCTGCGCCCACTCGGGACGGCTGCCGTCGTCGGCCACCTGGATCTGCCAGCCGGCCTTGCCGATCCAGCCCAGGTGCGTCTCGAGGACCTGGCCGATGTTCATACGACGCGGAACACCGTGGGTGTTCAGGATGATGTCGACCGGGGTGCCGTCGGGCAGGAACGGCATGTCCTCCTGCGGGAGGATCTTGCCGATGACGCCCTTGTTGCCGTGGCGGCCGGCGAGCTTGTCGCCGTCCTGGATCTTGCGCTTCTGCGCCACGTACACGCGGACGAGCTCGTTGACGCCCGGAGGCAGATCGTCGTCGTCCTCGCGCGAGAACACGCGAACACCGATGACCTTGCCGTTCTCACCGTGGGGCACCTTGAGCGAGGTGTCGCGGACCTCGCGCGCCTTCTCACCGAAGATCGCGCGGAGCAGGCGCTCCTCGGGGGTCAGCTCGGTCTCGCCCTTCGGCGTGACCTTGCCGACGAGGATGTCGCCGTCGCGGACCTCGGCACCGATGCGGACGATGCCACGCTCGTCGAGGTCGGCGAGGACCTCGTCGGAGACGTTCGGGATGTCGCGGGTGATCTCCTCCGCACCGAGCTTGGTGTCGCGGGCGTCGATCTCGTGCTCCTCGATGTGGATCGAGGTGAGCACGTCCTCCTCCACGAGGCGCTGCGACAGGATGATCGCGTCCTCGTAGTTGTGGCCCTCCCACGGCATGATCGCCACGAGCAGGTTCTTGCCGAGCGCCATCTCACCGTTCTCGGTGCAGGGGCCGTCGGCGAGGACCTGGCCGGACTCGACGCGCTGTCCCTCGTCCACGATCGGACGCTGGTTCGAGCAGGTGCCCTGGTTCGAACGGTCGAACTTGCGCAGACGGTAGGTCTTGCGGGTTCCGTCGTCGGCCATGACCGTGATGAAGTCGGCGGAGACCTCTTCGATCACGCCGCTCTTCTCGGTGACGATGACGTCGCCGGCGTCGACGGCGGCACGCAGCTCCATGCCGGTACCGACGATCGGCGACTCGCTGCGCACCAGCGGCACCGCCTGACGCTGCATGTTCGCGCCCATGAGGGCACGGTTGGCGTCGTCGTGCTCGAGGAACGGGATCATCGCGGTCGCGACCGACACCATCTGGCGCGGCGAGACGTCCATGTACTCGACCTGGTCGGCGGCGACGTACTCGATCTCCGCGCCCTTCTTACGGACGAGGACACGCTCGTCCGAGAAGCGGTTGTCGGAACCGATCGGCGAGTTGGCCTGGGCGATGAGGTAGCGGTCCTCCTCGTCGGCCGTGAGGTACTCGACCTCGTCGGTGACGACACCGTCGACGACCTTGCGGTAGGGCGTCTCGATGAAGCCGAACGGGTTGACCCGCGCGTACACCGACAGCGAGCCGATCAGGCCGATGTTCGGGCCTTCCGGGGTCTCGATCGGGCACATGCGGCCGTAGTGCGACGGGTGGACGTCGCGGACCTCGAGGCCGGCGCGCTCACGCGACAGACCGCCGGGGCCCAGCGCCGACAGACGACGCTTGTGCGTCAGGCCCGACAGCGGGTTGTTCTGGTCCATGAACTGCGACAGCTGGGAGGTTCCGAAGAACTCCTTGATCGCGGCCACGACCGGACGGATGTTGATCAGGGTCTGCGGCGTGATCGCCTCGACGTCCTGGGTGGTCATGCGCTCACGGACCACGCGCTCCATGCGGGACAGGCCCACGCGGATCTGGTTCTGGATGAGCTCACCGACCGTGCGCAGACGACGGTTGCCGAAGTGGTCGATGTCGTCGACCTCGACGGGAACCTCGACGCCGCCGGGGACGGTCATCTTGTTCTCGCCCGCGTGCAGACGCACGAGGTACTCGATCGTGGCGACGATGTCTTCCTCGGTGAGGGTGGACGCCTCGATCGGCTGACCCGTGTTCAGGCCGAGCTTCTTGTTGATCTTGTAACGACCCACGCGCGCCAGGTCGTAGCGCTTGTCCTTGAAGAAGAGGTTCTCCAGCAGGGTCTGCGCGCTCTCCTTGGTCGGCGGCTCGCCCGGACGGAGCTTGCGGTAGATATCGAGGAGCGCCTCGTCGGTGCCCGCGGTGTTGTCCTTCTCGAGCGTCGACATCATGATCTCGGAGAACCCGAAACGCTCGACGATCTGCTCGGTGGACCAGCCCAGCGCCTTGAGCAGCACGGTGACCGGCTGACGGCGCTTGCGGTCGATACGCACACCGACGGTGTCGCGCTTGTCGACGTCGAACTCGAGCCAGGCACCGCGGCCCGGGATGACCTTGACGCTGTGCAGGTCCTTCTCGGTGCTCTTGTCGACGTTCTTGTCGAAGTACACGCCCGGCGAACGGACGAGCTGGGACACCACGACACGCTCGGTGCCGTTGATGATGAAGGTGCCCTTGTCGGTCATCATCGGGAAATCACCCATGAAGACCGTCTGGCTCTTGATCTCACCGGTGTTGTTGTTGATGAACTCGGCAGTGACGAACAGCGGAGCTGCGTACGTCATGTCCTTGTCCTTGCACTCCTCGACGGAGGCCTTGACCTCGTCGAAACGAGGATCGGAGAAGGACAGGGACATCGAACCCGAGAAATCCTCGATCGGCGAGAGCTCGTCGAGGATCTCCTCCAGGCCACCGACGACGTGACCGTCGCCGCGCTCGGCAGCCTTCGCGCGCCAGCGCTCCGAGCCGATCAACCATTCGAAGGAATCGGTCTGTAGATCGAGGAGCCCGGGAACTTCGAGGGGTTCGCGAATCTTCGCGAACGACACCCTCGTCGGGGCTCCGGGGATTCCGGCTACTGCCTTGGTCTGGCTAGAGACTGCCAAGATGCGTCCTTCCAGCACCTCACGCGGGCCGCTCCAACCGGTGCGACCGCCGCTGTACCTGCTTCTTCATGTGGGGCGTTTTCGCTGGTCGCAACCCGAACGAGAACCCCACCGACGCACCGAAACGGTCTCGCCTGAATGGGCGAATCCGACTCGACGATCAGAAGGTGAACAGGAGGCAGCCAGCGCAAAGAACTAACCTACACCAAAGTAGGCAAAATGTCCACAGGGGTGCCTCAAAGAAACCTGGCAAACGACCTCGAACGGCTCACGAGGAAGCCTTCAGTCGAACAGGCGTACCGATAGAGTGACCGCTCGCGTCGCCTGCGTCAAGACTGCGCGTCCGGAACGATCCGCGCGTCGCGGCCGCGGACGCCCCCGGTGAGGGGGCGATCCGCAGCCGTCGTCACCGGTCGCGGATCTCCGAGACCAGCCATCGTCCGTCCGACTTCTCCATCCTCACCAGCAGCGGTGCGGCCGCGCTCCCCTGGGCGATCCCATCGCCGGTGGCGCTGACGTTGATGTAGGCGGCGACCTCGGCGCGGGTGTCGTCGAGCATCGTCGGGCCGATGTGCTCGACCATCACCTCGGTGACCGTGCGGGTGTCGATCGCGGCCTTCTTGGTGACGTCCGCGGTCGAGTCGAACTCCTCGAGCCGCTCCGGGGTCAGCAACTCCCGGATCCGGCCGAAGTCCTCGTCGATGGTGCGGTAGTCGTAGCCGTGCATGGTCTCGATCGCGACCTTCGCTGCCTCGGTGACCTCCCGGGTCTCCGCCGTGTCGACCCACGCGACGTTCGAGACGTCGGCGCCGGGACGGAAGGCCGCAACCGCGGCGATCACCGCGAGTACCACCGCCACCGCACCGACGACGATCACCGGGCGCCACCCACCGGAGGCACGCGATCCGCCGGCCTCACCGGCGGGAGGCTCCGGCGGGTCCACCGGCTCGGTCGCAGTCTCCACCGGGTCCGCTGCCGGGGTCCCCGTCACATCGCCGGCCGCCGGAGCCGGCTTCTCCTGTTTCTTCTCCTGCTTGTCGAACGTCACCTCGGACGGTCGCGACGGCTCGGCAGGAGCCTTCTCGGCAGGGGTCTCCACCGGTCCGGTGCCCACCTGCTCGGGCGGCGTGATCGTCCGCTCCGTCCGGGACGGGCGTTCGTCCTCTGCAGGGCTCATCCGGGGCGGTCGGGACGTGCCGGCGACCTTCGGCCGACGGCGCGGGGGCCCGCTGGGGCCGGTCTTCCGTCGCTGCGGGGGCACTACACGTTCTCCTTCGTCGACTTGCCGAACATCACGGGCCCGCCTCTCCTTCGGGCGCGGGCTCCCCGGAGTCCTCGGGCACTCCGCTGTCTCCGGGTGCGGACTGCGCGCCGGGATCGGGGGCCGGTGCACCGGGGACCGGTCCCGACTCCATCTCGACGGAGGCGAGCGGCTCGATCGTCTCGGCCTTCCACACGTCGCCGTCCTTGCGCAGCGACACGAGCACCGGGACCTTGTTGGTCACGAAGTACTCGGGGGTCTGGGTGCGCACGGCGAGCACGACGAGCGCCTTGCCCAGATCGTCGTCGGTGTTGAGTTCGGTGAGCGTTCCGAACAGCACCTCGGCCGACATGCTGGTGCCGGTCTCCGCGACCCGGGCCCGGATGTCCTCCTCGGTCGCCGCGAGATCGTTGCGCAGGGCGTCGCCGGTGATCGACGACCGCATGTTCTCGATCGACAGGTCGACGTCGTTCGCGTCGACACTGTTCAGGTTGACGGCCGCCTGCATGGCTCCCGAGAGCGCGGCGTCGCGCGCCTCGGCAGCCGAGCGATCCACCAGGAGCGCACGCCCCCAGCCGTAGCCGAACCACACCGCCGCCGAGAGGGCGACGACGGCGAGCACCGAGACGACGGCGAGGGCCGCCCTGCGTGCCCCACCCGGTCCCCGACCGTCCGCGGGCGGGCTGCCGTCGGCGGATGGGGGCGGGGTGGGCGGAGCGTCGGAGGAAATTGGTGCACTCACTCCACAAACCTACTAACTGCTCACTTCGGGGTGACTCCGAGCAACGGCGCGAGCTGCGTCGCGATCGGATTCAGGTTGAGCTTGTCGGGGTCCTTCTTCGGCTTGAAATCCCAGGGCTGGATCGTGTTCGGATCGGCGAAGACGATGCGGTTCGCGCTGCGCACGCCGGTGACACTGCCCTGCGGCACCTCGCACGAGGCGTTCGTGTTGAACGGGAAGTCCTGCTGGGTCTCGTCGAAGTTCGGATCCTGCGCGCGCATCTGCGCGAGGATCTCCTGCGTCCCCTCGTACCCGATGGTGCACGAAGGCGGATTGTTGGTCTCGAGCACGATGCCCTGACGCACCGCGCCGTCGCCCGGAGCGACCGTACTCGCACTGCCCGCGACGGCGGGAAGGAAGGCCAGCAGCGGCTGCAGAGCGATGGACTGCGGCGCTGCCGCTTCCGCCACCGCCGCGAGGTTGGCGAGGTCGGTGGTCAGACCCGGGCCGGAACCCTCGATCAGCTGCGAGAGCTGGTCGCTCGCGTCGGTGCCGGTGTCGATCAGGCGCCGCAGATCGGGGTCGCTGTCGCGGAGCTGCGCGGTCACCAGATCCAGATCCGAGCTGAACTGCCGGATCGCCGACGACTGGTCGGACTGCGTGTCGAGCACCGTGAGGCTGTCGCGGATCAGCGTGACGGTCTGCGGCAGGTATTCGGCGCCCTTCTCGCTGAGTCCGGCGAGCGCGTCGACGAGCACCTGCAGGTCGTCGCCGCGACCGTCGAAGGCCGCGCCGAGTTCGGTGACGACGGTGCGCAGCGGCTCGAGCGGAACCGAGTACACGAGGTCGTTCGTGCTCAGCAGCAGATCCTCGACCGGCGTGGGCAGATCCTCCTCGGTGCCCTCGATGACGGAGCCCTGTTCGAGATAGGGGCCCTCGTCGGTCGGCGGTTGCAGATCGACGTACTGCTCACCGATCGCCGACCGGTTCGCCACGACCGGGCGCGCCGACGCCGGGATCTGCGGGCCACCGTTGTCGAGGCGCAGCTCGACGTTGATGCCGTCGTCCGTGAGACTGAGCGCCCCGACACGGCCCACGGGCACCCCGCGGTAAGTGACCTCGGCGTTCGGGAAGATGCCGCCGCCGGTCGGGAACCGTGCGTCGACGGTGTACTGGCCGAACCCCATGAGGTTGTCGAGCCGCACGTACCGGGCACCGACGAACACGATGCCGAGCAGCGCGATGATCACGAACAGCGCGAGCTGCACTTTCACCAGGCGCGATCTCACTGCCCACCCCCGAGTCCGAGCTGATTCAGCAAACCTTGCAACGGCCCCGGCTGCGGGGCCTCGTCACCGTCGGTCTCGGCGTCGGTGTCCGCACCGGCCTCGGTGACCCCCGGAATCTCGATGCCGTCGGGCAGCGACACCCCCTCGGGCAGCGTCACACCCGGCAGACGCGGGGTGGGAAGCACCGGCAGCAACGACACCGTGGGCCAGCCCGGAGCGGGTCCGTTCCCGTCGTAGTACGGATTGGACGGGTCGACGAGCGGCTTCGGATTGCCGAACTTCGGCTCGCGGTAGACCGGGTCGCCCTGACCCACACCGAGCGCGGCCAGCGCGTTGCCGATCTGCAGGTCGACCACGAGGAAGAGGTTCACCGAGTTGCCCAGCGCGACCTTCTCGACACCGTCCGGGAACGGCACAGTGGGCACGAAGGCGAGCGCCTCGACCAGGTCGTCACCCGACGCCGCGAGCGACTGGAGGGTCGGGCGCAGCGCCAGGAGGTCGGCGATCAGATCCTCCTTGGACCGATCGAGGACATCGACACCCGCGGTGCCGAGCCGGTCGAGCTGGCCGAGCAGCTGGGTCAGCTGCGGCCGCTGCTGCTCGAGCACCTCGGTCGCGACCGGCAGTTCGTCGAGCACGGCTGCGATCTTGTCGTTCTGCTCCGCGACCCGCACCGTGAGCTCGTCGAGCCCGTCGAGGGCCCGGGTGATGTCGTCGCGTTGCTGTTCGAGACCGGTGATCAGGGTCTCGGCCTGCTCGATGAGGCTGCGCGTGGTGCCCTCGCGGCCGTCGAAGGCCGTCGACAGTTCGCTGACGATCGGCGCGAGCTGACCGACACCGCCACCGTTGAGCAGCAGCGACAGCGCGCCGAGCACCGGTTCGAGTTCGGTGGCGTGCCGGGTGCGGTCGAGCGGGATCACGTCGCCGTCGGCGAGCCGGCCCGTCGGGGGCTCGTCCTCCGGAGGTGTGAGCTGCACGAACTTCTCACCGAGCAGACTCGACTGTTCGACGCTCGCGAGCGCGTTCGCCGGCAGGTCGACACTCGAGTCGAGCACGATGTCGACGTCGGCGGTCCACCCGAAATCGGATGCGACCGAGATCGACTCGACGCGCCCGACCGGCACGCCGTCGACCTTCACGCTCGACTGCGGAACCAGGTCGAGCACGTCGTCGAACTGGATGGACAGACGGATCGGATCGCTACCCACATCGGCGCCGCCGGGCAACGGGACGTCGGACAGACCTCCGCAGCCCGTGACCGTCACCGCGACCACGCACGCGGCCGCTCCGAAGACACCTGTGCGGCCCATCCTCTTCGCGCCGCTCACCGATCTCCTCCCTGGAGGTCGAGCCGGGGCGAGACCACGCCGGGCACCGTGCCCGGGGTGACCTGCCGCTGAATGTTCTCGCCGCTCAGGACACCGAACGGCAGGATCAGATCCGGGGACCGCTGGTCCTCGGTGATCTGCGTGGCGACGTCGCGGCACCGGTCGATCAGCGGCTGCATCTGCCGGCCGAGCTGCTCGAAACGTTCGTCGCCGGGCACGAGATTGCCCAGATCGATGAGCTTGCACACCGCTCCCGCAGGGTCCTGCAGGTCGGGCAGCACGAGGCGCGACGCGAGCACACCGGCTTCGGCGTCGTAGGAGTTGACGAGGTTGCTCACCGCGAGCGGGAGCAGGGTCAGCGAATCCACGAGTTCCTGCCGGCGGTTCGACAGGGTCTCCGTGATCGGCACGAGCGCGTCGACGTTGTCCTTCACGGCCGCCTGGTTGTCGCGCACGAACGTCGCGACGTCGCCGAGCGTGACCGACAGCGTGTTCAATGCCTCACCGAGGTTCTGCCGCTCCCCCGCCAGGAATCCCGACAGGTCCGAGAGCTGGGCGTTGAACTGACGCACCTGGTCGTCGTTGGCCGCGAGGGCGCTGACGAACACCTGCAGGTTCTCGATCGTGCCGTAGAGGTCGTCGCGCGACTGGTCGAGCGTGCGCGCGGCGGCCGAGAGGTTCTCGATGCTCTGCCCCAGGGCCTCACCGTTGCCGGCAAGGTTCTCCGCACCGACCTCCACGAAGTCGGTCAGTGCGCCCTCGCGGTTCGCGCCGTCGGGACCGAGCGCGCGGGAGAGCTCGTCGATGCTCGCGTAGAGCTCGTCGACCTCCACGGGGGTGGCGGTGCGCTCGCGGTCGATCACCGCACCGCTGCTCATCGTGTCGCCGCCGGTGTAGGCGGGAGTGAGCTGCACGTAACGGTCGGCGACCACCGAGGGGGTGATCTGCACGGCGCGGGCGTCGGCGGGGATGTCGATGCCGCGGTTCACCCGCAGACCGACCTTCACGAGGTCGCCCTGCGGTTCCACGGAGGTCACCTTCCCGACCTCGACGCCCAGCACCCGGACATCGGAACCCTCGTAGATGCCGACGGCCTTGTCGAAGTAGGCGGTGATCTCGGTGGTGCCCAGTCGGGTGAGCATCCACCAGCCCGCTCCGGCCAGGGCCACCGCGACCGCCACGACGGCCGCGATCAGCGCGATGCGCCCGCGATTGCTGCGGGACTCGCCGTTCTCGGCGTGTGCCATCAGTTGCCCCCTTCCAGGCGGCGACCGGGCTCGCGGTAACCGGGGATCTCCGGCAGGCCCGGCGGGGTCAGGTTCACGACGACCTGGTCGAACCACCGGCCGTTGCCGACGACGTTGGTGTAGACGCGCACGAACGGCTCGTACAGTTCCATGGCCCGATCGAGGTTGTCGTTGTTCTCCTGGAGGATGTCGACGACGCCGCGCAACTGCTGCAGGGCGGGACCGATGGTCTCGCGGTTCTCCTCGACGAGCCCGGAGAGCTCGGCCGACAACCGCTTGGTGCCGTCGAGCAACTGCGAGATCGCCTCCTGCCGGTTGTTCAGTTCCGCGACGAGCAGCGCACCGTCGGAGAGCAACCGGTTGAACTCGGCGTTGCGGTCGGCGAGCACCTTCGAGACGTTGCCGGTCGCGTCGAGGAGCTTCTTCAGCTCCTGGTCACGACTCGCGACCGTCTCGGACAGGCGGCTGATGCCGTCGAGCGAGGCCCGGATGTCGTCGGGTGTCTCCGAGAAGGCCTCCGACAGGGTCTGGAAGCCGGTTGCGAGCTGCTCGGAGTCGATCTCGCCGAGGGTCGTGGCCGCCGACGAGAACGCCTCGATCACGTCGTACGGCGCGACGGTCCGGTCGAGCGGGATCCGGTCGTCCGGGTCGAGCACCTCCCCTCCCCGCGGCTCGAGCGCCAGATACTTCTGCCCGAGGATCGTCTTGATCTGGATGGAGGCCGCCGTGTCGTCCCCGACCCAGGCGTCCTGGACCTTGAACGAGACGATCACGCGGTCGCCCTCGAGGTCGACTCCGGTGACCTTGCCGACCTTCACGCCGGCGATGCGCACCTCGTTGGTGGGTTTGAGACCTGCGGCCTCACTGAACTCGGCCTTGTAGGTCGCGCCTGCCCCGATGATGGGCAGTTCGTCGAGAAAGAAGGCGGACAGTGTCCCCAGCAGCACCACGACGATGCCCAGGGCACCGGCGGCGGCCGGACTGCGACGTTTGCTCATCGTCCCTGCAACTCCTGCATCCCCTCCTGCGAGCAACGCTTCGCCGCATTCGTGTAGATGGGTTGGTTCACGGTGGGCAGCCCCGTCGGCAGATTCAGATACGGGACCGAACCGGGACCTGCGACGACGTCGATACCGCACAGGTAGAACTGGAACCACGACCCGTAGCTGGCCACGCGCCCGAGCTTGTCGAGCTTGACCGGCAACGTCTCGAGGACGCGGTCGACCTCGTCGCGGTTCGCGTTGAGATTCGAGGTGACCTGTTCGAGCGCCGTGATCGACTGCGCGATCGACGGGCGGGTGGGCTCGAGGACGTCGGAGACCGCGTCCGTCAGCCCGGCCATCGACGCGACCGCCGAACCGACGGTCTCCCGGTCGGCCGACAATCCGCTGACGAGTGCCTGCGTGTTGACCAGCAGCGAATCGAGCTGCTCGTCGCGCTGGTCGATCGTGGCCAGGACCGTGTTGAGGTTGTCGATCACCGCACCGATCACGCGATCCTTGTCGGCGATGGTGTTGGTCAGCGACGCGGTGCTGCGCACCAGATCGTCGATCGTCCCGGCCTCACCCTGGAAGACCTGGATGATCTGGAACGAGAGCTTGTTGACGTCGTCGGCGCTCAACGTCTGGAACAACGGACGGAAGCCGTCGAAGAGCGTCGTGAGGTTCACCGCCGGCTTCGTGCGCTCGATCGGGATCGTGTCGCCGCCCGTGATCTTCTCGCCCTGCGCGCCCTCACCCTGACCGAGCGCGATGTAGCGCTGGCCGACGAGATTGCGGAACCGGATGGTCGCGGTGGCTCCGGCCGGGAGCCAGTCGCGCTCCTCGAGCGAGAAGGTGACCCGCGCCTGCCGTTCGTCGAAGACCGAGATCTCCTCGACCTGTCCCACGCGGACACCCGCGATGCGGATGTCGTCGCCCTTGTTGAGGGAGGTGACGTCGGAGAAGATCGCGTGGAACTTCGTTCCTCCCCCACCACCGACACTGGCGATGGTCGCGGCGAGGACACCGGTCGCGAGGATGGTGACCACGGCGAACACGATGAGTTTGATCAGGGGTGCTGCCAGACCTCTCACTGGAAGCTCACCTCCGTACCGCGGATCGCCGGAGCCCCGAGCCGGGTGGTCCAGGACGGGACCTCCTCGGGGTCGACGCCGGTGGCCTGCCCGTAGATCACGTCGAGCGTGTCCTGTTCCAGACGCGAGCCCGCGTACGAGACGGGAGTGGCGCCGCCGTCCGAGGTGCCGATGATCTCGCCGACGTCGTCGGGGACACCGGACCCTGCCGGGGCAGGGAAGAAATCGATGGTCTCGGGGCCGGGATTACGCGACGGCACCTGGTACGAACCGTCGTTGACCGAACCGCCCGGATACTGCGGGAAGTTGCGGCCCGGAGCGGTCACGTCGTTGTAGCAGGCCGGTCCGCGATCGTCGAGCAGACGCGGTTCGTCCTGGTTCGGCAGGTAGCGGCCCTTGGGGTTGGTGAACTGGATGTTCGCACGCACACCCGGGAACGGGTCGTCGGCTGCGAGCAGGTCGACAGCGGCCGGCTTCGCGTCGGCGAATCCCTTGAAGGTGCAGGGGAAGGACGGCGAGTAACGGGCGAGCAGCTGCAGCGCCTCCTTCGAATCGGCGGACAGCGTGATGATCGAGTTCGAGTTCTGCTCGATGAAATCGGCCGTCTGCGACGACGCTCCCGTCGCGCTCGCGAGCAGCGTGCGGATCTGGTTCTGCTGTTCGACGACCGTGCCACCCGTCGTGCGCAGGTTGTTCAGCGCCTCGACGAGCTCCGGTGCAGCCTCGGAGTAGGTCTGCGAGAAGTCGGCGAGTCCGCGCAGATCCTCCTGCAGCGTGGGCAGTTCGACGTTCACCTCACGGAAGATCCGTTCCAGATCGTCGACCGTCCGTCCCAGCTTCTCGCCGCGTCCGCTCAGTCCCTGGGCGAGGGCGCCGAGCGTGTTGGCGAGGTCCTGCGGCGGGACGGCCTCGAGGAGTGGGAGCAGCCCGTCGAGCACATCGCCGAGCTCGACGGTGCGCTCGCTCGTGTCCTGCACCAGCACATCGCCGTTCGTAACGGGACGGCCCGGATCGTCGGGGATGATCAGCGAGACGTAGCGCTCACCGAAGAGGGTCTTCGGCAGCAGCTGTGCCGTGGCGTTGACCGGGATCAGTTCGGCCTTGTCGGGGTCGAGAGCGAGATGTGCGGTGACGTCGCCGCCTTCCGCGCTCGTTCCGCGGACCTCGCCGACGAGCACACCGCGCGCCTTGACGTCGGCGTTGAGCGGCAGGGCGTTGCCGATGCTGTCGGTGCGGAGGTCGACCTTCACGACCTTCGTGAACGTCTTGTTGTACATCGCGATCGTGACGTACAGGAACAGCGCCAGCACCACGAAGAAGATCAGTCCCAGGGTGCGGCGACGCACGGGCGAAGTGGTCGTGTCGCTCATCCGGCCACCCTCACCGTGGTCGTCGTGCCCCAGATCGCGAGGCTGAGGAAGAAGTCGAGGATCGCGATCGTCACGATCGCGGTACGCACCGCGCGGCCCACGGCCACACCGACGCCGGCAGGGCCGCCGCTGGCGTGGAAACCGTAGTAGCAGTGGATGAGGATGACCACGAACGCGAAGACGAGCACCTTCGCGAACGAATACAGCACGTCCTCCGGTGGGAGGAACAGATAGAAGTAGTGGTCGTACGAGCCGCTCGACTGGCCGTTGAACAGCGTGCTGATCGTGCGGGTCGCGAGATAGGCCGCGAGGAGACCGATGATGTACAGCGGGATCACGGCGACGAAGCCGGCGATCATCCGGGAGGTCACCAGGAACGGCAGCGACGGCACGGCCATCACCTCGAGGGCGTCGATCTCCTCGCTGATCCTCATGGCGCCGAGCTGCGCCGTGAAGCCGCAGCCCACGGTC
This sequence comes from Rhodococcus sp. PD04, assembly GCF_035918275.1. Classification (NCBI taxonomy): domain Bacteria; kingdom Bacillati; phylum Actinomycetota; class Actinomycetes; order Mycobacteriales; family Nocardiaceae; genus Rhodococcus; species Rhodococcus sp. PD04. Next base: position 3,902,831 of record NZ_CP142143.1, read on the forward strand.
GCCGACAACGCGAGCGCTGCGACGATCGGGGCCAGCTCGCGGGTGTTGACGTAGGCCGAGAGGAAGCCGGTGAGCACCGACGAGCCGAGCTGCTCGAGCGCGGCGTAACCCTGCAGACCCACGACGACGCCGGTGAAGCCGGACATCATCGCGATGACGCCGATGGTGCCACCGATCACGGCGAGCGCACCGCTGCCGAAGGTGACCTCGGCGAGCAACCGCAGGACTTCCTTGCGGTAGTGGGTGAGGGTTCGCGGGGTCCACGCGACGGCGCGCGCGTAGAAGGACATCTGGTCCCCCGCGCGGTCGAGCACGTTCAGCGGTGCGCGCACCGCTCGGCGACCCCGGAGAAGAACGAGATCTCCGCGGCCTCTGGAGACTGTCATCTGGTCAGGATCCCTTCGCAGGAACGATCTGCAGGTACACCATCGTCAGGATCAGGTTCGCGAAGAAGAGCAGCAGGAACGTGATGACGACGGTCTGGTTCACGGCCTCCCCCACGCCCTTCGGACCCGCGCCGGGGTGCAGTCCCTTGTAGGACGCGACGACTCCGGCGATCAACCCGAAGATCGCAGCCTTGAGTTCGGCGACGTAGAGGTCGGGTAGCTGTGCCAGGGCGGAGAAGGAGGCGAGGTAGGCGCCGGGGGTACCGCCCTGCAGCACGACGTTGAAGAAGTACCCGCCGGCGATGCCGATCACGGAGACGAGACCGTTGAGCAGGAGCGCGACGAGCACCATCGCCAGTACTCGCGGGACGACGAGTCGCTGGATGGGATTGATACCCAGCACCTCCATCGCGTCGATCTCCTCGCGGATCGTCCGCGATCCGAGGTCGGCCGTGACCGCGGAGCCGGCTGCACCGGCGATCAGCAGGGCCGTCACGATCGGACTGCCCTGCTGGATGACCGCCAGGACGCTCGCGGCGCCGGTGAACGATTCAGCGCCGAGCTGTTTGATCAGCGACCCGGTCTGCAGCGAGACGACGGCACCGAACGGGATCGCGACGAGCGCCGTCGGAAGAATCGTGACGCTGGCGATGAACCACGCCTGTTCGATGAATTCCCGGAACTGGAACGGTCGGCGGAAGGTGTTCCGCACGACGTCGACGAACAGTTCGACGATGTTGCCGGCCTGGGTGAGTGCGCCGTGAACCGGCCGCACGAGCGAGCTGCCCGCCCCCATCTACTCTCCTACTTCTCCAGCCTGCGGCTGTACTACCACTGACGTTGTACGACTGCTGCGGCTGTTGCTACTTCGGGGCCTGCTCGTATCCCTCTCCGGTGTAGGCGGGAATGATCTGGGTGTCGTCGTCGGCGTATCCACGGGAGGTCTGGGGCGCGCCGGTGTGATCGAGCGACTCGAGGATGGCGCTCTGGGCGGCCGGGGGCAGAGTATGCAGGATCGACCGCACCCGCTCCTGCCGACGCGCCACCGCCTGCCGCTCCGGCATCCCCGGAGTCGCCTGCATCTGCGGCACGATCCCCTCGACATCCTCCACACCACCGGCATGATGACCCGCATCGACGAGCGCCTGCTCGTGCGCCATCGTCGCCTCGTCCTTCTCCTCCGACATCCCGATCGGACCGATCATCGTGCCGTTGAGGAACTGCTTGACCACCGGCTCGTCCGAAGTCAGCAACACTTCGCGCGGACCGAACATCACCAACTGCCGGCGGAACAACATCCCGATGTTGTCCGGCACCGTGCGCGCCAGATTGATGTTGTGCGACACGATCAGGATGGTCGCATCGATCTCGGCGTTGATGTCGATCAACGTCTGCGAAATGTAGGTGGTGCGCACCGGATCGAGACCCGAATCCGGCTCGTCCACCAGAATGATCTCCGGATCGAGCACCAACGCCCGCGCCAGACCGGCGCGCTTGCGCATACCCCCGGAGATCTCACCGGGCAGCTTGTCCTCGGCGCCGAGCAGACCGACGAGCTCGAGCTTGCTCATCACGATCTGCCGGATCTCCGACTCGGACTTCTTGGTGTGCTCGCGCAGCGGGAAGGCGACATTGTCGTAGAGGTTCATCGATCCGAACAACGCACCGTCCTGGAACAGCACCCCGAACAGCTTGCGGATCTCGTAGAGCTCCTTGCTCGAGCACTGCAGGATGTCGGTGCCGTCGATGACGATCGAGCCCTCCTCCGGGCGCAGCAGACCGATCAGCGACTTGAGGAACACCGACTTACCGGTACCCGACGGACCGAGCAACGCACTGACCTCGCCGGCTGGCAGCGTCAACGTCACGTCCTGCCAGATACGTTGCGAGCCGAAGGACTTGGTCAGCCCCTCGACGGAAACCTCGACTCCCACGATTACCTCCGCTGTCCGATACCGTCGCCCCCGTGTGGGTTGGGCCACTCTATCGCATGGATAGTGGTACCTGTGACAAGCGATCCTACTCATGAGTAAGGACCTCGTACAAGGGGGTCCGCATATCTCGACTTACGCCGTGACCTGCATGAACACCGTGCGGAATCGGATTCCTCCGATATCGGACATAACGCTCGCAATTCTCGTCCGAAAATGCAGAAGGGCCGTTTCCGCGAAATGAATTCGCGGAAACGGCCCTGTGCGGAACCGTCCCGGAGAGCGTCGGAACGCTCGACGGAAAGTTCGGAAACCGTCTTACTTGACGGTGACCTTGGCGCCGGCCTCTTCGAGCTTGGCCTTGGCAGCGTCGGCAGCGTCCTTGGCGACCTTCTCGAGGATCGGCTTCGGAGCACCCTCGACGAGGTCCTTGGCTTCCTTCAGGCCCAGGCCGGAGACGATCTCGCGAACGACCTTGATGACCTGGATCTTCTTCTCGCCGGCACCCTCGAGGATGACGTCGAACTCGTCCTGCTCGGACTCGGCCTCGGCAGCAGCGGCCGGAGCACCGGCGGCAGCGACGGCAACCGGAGCAGCAGCGGTGACCTCGAAGGTCTCCTCGAATGCCTTAACGAACTCCGAGAGCTCGAGCAGGGTCAGTTCCTTGAACGCGTCGAGCAGCTCTTCGGTGGTGAGCTTCGCCATGGTGGCGGTCCTTCCTGATAAGTCCCATGTCGCTGATCCGCGACCGGATGGGATGGTGCGTGCCGGAGCACGCGTGGATGTATCTTTCGCGGTGATGCGGATTCGCGGTGATGCGGATCAGCGTCAGGCGGCTTCTTCGCCCGCCTTCTTCTCCTGCAGAGCGGCCGCGAGGCGGGCCACCTGAGAAGCAGGGGCGTTGAACAGGCCTGCGGCCTTTGCCAAGTTGCCCTTCATCGCGCCGGCAAGCTTGGCCAACAGCACCTCGCGGGACTCGAGGTCCGCGATCTGGTTGACCTGCTCCACGGACAGCGCAGCGCCGTCCATGTAGCCGCCCTTGATGACGAGAGCCTTGTTGTCCTTCGCGAAGTTCTTCAGAGCCTTCGCAGCGTCCACCGCTTCGCCCTTGACGAACGCGATGGCGGTCGGACCGACGAACAGGTCGTCGAGACCCTCGACGCCCGCCTCAGCGGCGGCACGCTTGACCAGGGTGTTCTTGGCGACGGAGTAGGTGGCACCCTCTCCGAGAGCGCGACGCAGCTCGGTCAGACTTCCCACCGACAGACCACGGTATTCCGTGACCACGGCAGCGGTGGAGGTCTTGAACTGCTCGGTGATCTCCGCAACTGCGGAAACCTTCTCGGGCTTTGCCATACTTCGCCTCCTCTCAGTAACAGTCGTTTTCCCGGTGTCCCGAGTGGGACGCCCCACCGGACGACCGCCGGGACCGGAAAACGACGAACGCCCCGGCGCAGGGCACACGGGGCGTAAAAGGAGGAGGAACTCGAATGCACCCGAAAAGGCACATCGCGGCTCACATCTCCCCTAACCTCGTCCTCCTGCGTGGGCCGCCGGACAACTCCGGACCTTCAACCGATCCGCACGCGGATTCGGTGACCAACGGTCTTGGGTAGAACATGATCGGGGTGAAGATCGGCGCACGCCGAACTACCCGACCACTGTAGCGGACGACGTGCGCGAGATGCAAAACGGCCGGCACAGCGATGCTGTGCCGGCCGCTTCAGGCTGCAAACCCACTGCGTGCAGTGTGAATTACGTGCAGTGCGATCTACTCCGCGGTCTCGAGGAGGTTGCGGGTGCGCTGCGGATCCACCGGGATGCCCGGGCCGGTGGTCGTAGCAATCGTGACCTTCTTGATGTAGCGGCCCTTCGCGCTGGACGGCTTGGCGCGGAGCACCTCGTCCAGAGCAGCAGCGTAGTTCTCGACCAGCTTGGTCTCGTCGAACGAGGCCTTGCCGATCACGAAGTGCAGGTTGGCGTTCTTGTCGACGCGGAAGCTGATCTTGCCACCCTTGATGTCGGTGACGGCCTTCGCGACATCCGGCGTGACCGTACCCGTCTTCGGGTTCGGCATCAGACCACGGGGACCGAGGACGCGGGCGATACGACCGACCTTCGCCATCTGGTCGGGGGTCGCGATCGCGGCGTCGAAGTCCAGCCAGCCGCCCTGGATGCGCTCGATCAGATCCTCGGCGCCCACGACGTCGGCACCTGCGGCCTCGGCCTCGGCAGCCTTCTCGCCCACCGCGAAGACGATGACGCGAGCGGTCTTACCCGTGCCGTGCGGCAGGTTGACCGTGCCACGCACCATCTGGTCCGCCTTGCGGGGATCCACACCGAGTCGCATGGCGACCTCGACGGTGGCGTCGTAGTTCTTCGAGGTGGTCTCCTTCGCGAGCTTCACAGCTGCGAGGGGGCTGTACAGGTTGTCCGAGTCGATCTTCTCGGCCGCGGCGAGGTATGCCTTGCTGCGCTTTGCCATGTTCTTTCCTAACTTCTCACCGGCAGGTGAATGGTTCGGGCGTGGTAGCGGGCCTGGCCGGCCCTCCCACGAGTGCTACTGCAGGCCGGGGACTGCTCCCCGGAACAGTGAGGGCTCAGCCCTCGACCGTGATGCCCATCGACCGAGCGGTGCCGGCGATGATCTTCGCGGCAGCCTCGATGTCGTTGGCATTCAGGTCTTCCTGCTTGGTCTTGGCGATCTCGCGCACCTGATCCATGGTCACCTTGGCGACCTTGGTCTTGTGCGGCTCGCCGGAGCCCTTCTGCACGCCTGCGGCCTTGAGCAGGAGCTTTGCGGCCGGCGGGGTCTTCAGCTTGAAGTCGAACGAGCGGTCCTCGTAGACCGTGATCTCGACCGGCACGACGTTGCCACGCTGCGACTCGGTCGCGGCGTTGTACGCCTTGCAGAACTCCATGATGTTGACGCCGTGCTGACCCAGCGCGGGGCCGACCGGCGGAGCCGGGTTGGCCTGGCCGGCCTGGATCTGGAGCTTGATGAGCCCGGCGATCTTCTTCTTCTTGGGGGGCATCTCTATTCCTAGTTTCTTGCTCGGTGTGGTTCTTGCGTACTGCTACTGCAAGCTTGTGCGCGCCGGATGCCGGCGCCGTCGGGTCCCGGGGACCGTCAGATCTTCGACACCTGGTTGAACGACAACTCCACGGGAGTCTCACGGCCGAAGATCGACACCAGGACCTTGAGCTTCTGCTGCTCGGCGTTGACCTCGCTGATGGAGGCGGGCAGCGTCGCGAACGGGCCGTCCATCACGGTGACGGACTCGCCGACCTCGAAGTCCACCTCGATGGCGGGCTTCGCAGCGGCGGCGGGAGCCTGCTCGCCTGCGGCCGGGGCACCGGCCGCCGGTTTCTTCTTCGCCTGCTGCGGGAGGAGGAACTTCACGACCTCCTTGATCGTCAGCGGCGACGGACGCGACGTGGCTCCGACGAAGCCGGTCACGCCGGGCGTGTTCCGGACGGCACCCCACGACTCGTCGTTGAGTTCCATCCGAACGAGGATGTAGCCGGGCAGGACCTTGCGGTTGACCTGCTTGCGCTGACCGTTCTTGATCTCGGTGACCTCTTCGGTCGGCACCTCGACCTGGAAGATGTAATCGGCGAGGTCGAGGTTCTGGACGCGGGTCTCGAGGTTGGTCTTGACCTTGTTCTCGTAACCGGCGTAGGAGTGCACGACGTACCAGTCGCCGGGCTCGCGCCGCAGCTGCTTCTCGAGGGCCTCGGCCGGATCGACCTCGTCCTCTTCGGCGTCGGCGCTCTCCGCTGCGTCGGCGTCGTCGGCGTCCTCCGCTGCGTCGGAGACATCGGCGTCGGACTCGGCATCGGTGCCGGACTCGACAGCAGTGTCGGACTCGGAGACCTCGGTGTCCGCATCCGCCGACTCGGCCGTCACGTCGTCAACCAAGGCCTCGTCCGAAACGTGCTCCTCGGCCGAAGCCTCGTACGAGTCGTTCTCGGGGGTGCTCACCGGGCACTTTCCTCTCGTCGATCACATTTTTCGTCTCGCGCGGACAGGCGCTAACCGAACAACCAGCTGACGCCCTGTACGAACGCCAGATCCAATCCGAAGATGAACGCCGTCATGACGGTCACGAACGCAAGGACCACGAGTGTGTAGGTGGTCAACTGCTTGCGGTTGGGCCAGATCACCTTGCGGAGCTCGGCGACGACCTCACGGAAGAAGCGCACGAGTCGCTTGAAGATGTTCTCGGACTTCGCGGCGGGACGATCGCTCACGGCCGTGGCCGAACGCGACGTCTTCTTCATGGACACCGCGTTCGTCGTGGAAGCCGAGGAATCGGCCGCGCCACGACGGGTGGCCCGCTTGCCGGTCGGCCGAGCAGCCGCGGAGGAACCGTCGGGGGTCGCGCCGGTAGCCGTTCCAGCGTCGCCGGGGATGTTCCCTGCGGTGCCGCTGTGGCGCTGACCGCGCTCCTCGCTCACATCGTTCCTCTCGGTCGCTGGCAGTCCGGGGGCAGGGGCGACAGGACTTGAACCTGCAACCTGCGGTTTTGGAGACCGCTGCTCTGCCAATTGAGCTACGCCCCTCTGGTCGGACATCCACACTCGTACGAAGCGAGTGTCCGGAACCGACCCATCTGCGACCACATGACACGCGCGCTACCCCGTCGGGCCGTTACGGCCTTCGTAGAGCAGCGCGCTGCTATGCGATCCCAGAAGCCTAAGTGTACTGCATTGCCCCGGGACAAACCCAATCCGCTCGGCCGTCAGGCCAAACGGACCGTTGCCGTGGCCCGACCGAAGATCTTACGACCGTCGGACTTCGCCACGATAGCGACCACTGCTGTCTTGCTCTCCGCGTCCACCGACTTGATCTTGCCGGTGAACTCGATCTCGGCGGCCTTGTCGGCCTCCACATATACCGGACTGGTGAACCGAACGTTGTATTCGGTCACCGCACCGGGGTCTCCCAGCCACTCCGTGACGAAGCCGGCCGCGATGCCCATCGAGAGCATGCCGTGCCCGACGACGTCGCGCAAGCCGGCCAGTTCGGCCACCTTGTCGCTCCAGTGGATCGGGTTGGGATCACCCGACACACCGGCATAGTTGACCAGATTTCCACGCGTGAGCGTGACGACCTTCGACGGAAGCTCGTCCCCTACCGCGACATCCGTGAAACTACGGAGTGTCACTGTGCATCACCACATCCTTGACCGCGTTCGCGATGTTGTCGTCGACCTCGCCACCGGAACGGGCGACGAGCGTCGTCCAGGACGTGAGCACGAGATTGTCGTACTGATCGGTGATCACGTTCTTGGTGGTGATGATGTCGCTGCCGGCAGCCTGACGGAAATCGTCGAGGTAGACGTCGCAGAACAGCCTGTCGCCGGCCTGGATCGGGCGGTGGTAGACCATCCGCTGGTCGGTCTGCATGATCTGGCTCAGGTCGTATCCGGTGACGACCTCTTCGAACAGCTTGCGCTGGGCGATCATGCCGACGATCGAGACGAAGGTCAGCGGGGCGATCACGCCGTCGTACCCCAGCCCGCGGGCTGCGTCGTCGTCGTGATGCGCCGGATGCGAATCGCGCACGGCACGGGCGTACTCGCGGATCTTCTCGCGACCCACCTCGTAGTAGTCGTCCACCCGGTAGTGGTGGCCGACCATGGACTTGGCGTGCGCGGCGGCATCGAACGGGATCCCGGCCTGTTCGGTCGCGTCCACCGATTCCTGGTTCTCGAGTACGTTCGTCATACGCAAAACCTCCGCAATTCCGACGACGCCAACTGGCACGGTCGGTATTGCGGAGACCTTACGCGTCGACGTCGTTCCGACCGGCTACTTGGACTCGCGGTGCGACTGGTGCGTACCGCAGTTCGGGCAGAACTTCTTCAGTTCGAGCCGGTCGGGGTCGTTGCGACGGTTCTTCTTGGTGATGTAGTTGCGGTGCTTGCACACCTCGCAGGCCAAGGTGATCTTCGGCCGAACGTCAGTAGAGGAGGCCACGGGATGCCTTCTTTCGCGTCAATCCGATCAGTATCGATCAGGGTGGATCATGAACTTTTGGTAGCGGTGACCGGACTTGAACCGGCGACGCAACGATTATGAGTCGTTTGCTCTACCAACTGAGCTACACCGCCTCGGTGCCGAGTGTCGCTACGAAGGCGGCACCTCAATCCAGCGAGCCCCCTGACGGAATCGAACCGTCGACCTTTTCCTTACCATGGAAACGCTCTGCCGACTGAGCTAAGGGGGCGTGGCCTCCGGAGCATCTCTGCTCGCTGCGGCCTCCAAAAGATTACACACACTCGGTCCTGGCGCAAAATCCGCTGGTAGAGGCGCATAAACGCCGATGCTTGCCGAGCTCCGCGCACCGGCACGCACCCGCGCACACACGTACGCGCGCGGCGGGTCGGCGGTGGGCACCGGGCGCGGGAAGGAACGGCACCGCGTGCCGAGCCGGCCGGAACCTCCGGGAGAGCAGGACCCGCACTCGGGGATCTCGCTACGAGAATCCGCGCCCAGGGACTGCACTCCAAGGACCCCCGGAATGCAGAACGGCCCCGGTTCCGAAGAACCGGGGCCGTTCCGGTGGCAGGTGTAGGATTCGAACCTACGTAGGCATAAGCCGACGGATTTACAGTCCGCTCCCATTGGCCGCTCGGGCAACCTGCCGGGTGCGATCGGGACCGCGTCCTCGATGCGTTTGGAAGAATACAACGCATACCCCCCCGAAACGCAAACCGAGTGGTCACAGCCCCGCGCGACCCGATAGCGTCGGGTGGACAGAACCCTTACAGATCGACCCGGAAGTGGAGTGAGACGTGGCTGATTCGTCGTTCGATGTGGTGAGCAAGGTCGACCGCCAGGAAGTGGACAACGCGCTGAACCAGGCGGCGAAGGAGATCGCCAACCGCTTCGATTTCCGGAACACCGGGGCGCACATCGAGTGGTCGGGTGACGAGGCCATCACGATCTCGGCCGAGACCGAGGACCGCGCACTCGCCGCGCTGGAGGTCTTCAAGGAGAAGCTGATCCGCCGCGACCTGTCGCTGAAGTCCTTCGATGCCGGCGAGCCGACGCAGTCCGGCAAGGTCTACAAGATCACCGGCACCCTGGTGCAGGGCATCAGCCAGGAGAACGCCAAGAAGATCTCCAAGCTCATCCGTGACGAGGGCCCGAAGGGCGTCAAGGCTCAGATCCAGGGCGAGGAGCTGCGCGTGACCAGCAAGAAGCGCGACGACCTGCAGGCCGTCATCTCGCTGCTCAAGAATGCCGACCTCGACATCGCCCTGCAGTTCGTCAACTACCGCTAGTTCGTCGAGCACCGCCGGTTCGTCGAGCACCGCCGACGAAACCTCTCCCCTACGACACCGCCCGCGATTTCCGTCGCGGGCGGTGTCGTCTGTGGGGGTCGTGCGAGTTGTCCGGGGTCAGCGGATCCCGGCCATGCGCTCGAGTCGTTCGATGCGGTCGGCCATCGGCGGGTGCGTCGAGAACAACCGGCTCATCTTGTCGCCCGCCCGGAACGGGTTGGCGATCATCAGGTGCGACTGGGCCGCGAGCTTCGGTTCGGGCGGCAGCGGGGCGGCCTGAGTGCCGAGAGCGAGCTTGCGCAGCGCCGAGGCCAGGGCCAGCGGGTCGCCGGTGAGCTCGGCACCGGACTGGTCGGCCTGGTACTCACGCGACCTCGACACGGCGAGCTTGACGACCGACGCCGCGATGGGGCCGAGCAGGGAAACAAGCAGCAGCGCCAGCGGATTCGCGCCACCCTCCCGGTTGCCGAAGGCCGACGCGAAGAACGCGAAGTTCGCCAGACCCGAGATGACGGCCGCCATCGCGCCGGCGACCGACGAGATGAGGATGTCGCGGTTGTAGACGTGGGCGAGTTCGTGGCCGAGCACCGCGCGCAGTTCCCGTTCGTTCAGGATCTCCAGGATGCCCGTCGTACAGCACACGGCGGCGTTGCGCGGGTTACGTCCCGTGGCGAACGCGTTGGGGGCGTTGGTGGGGCTGATGTAGAGCCTCGGCATGGGCTGGTGCGCCGCGGTCGCGAGCTCGCGCACGATCCGGTACATCGCCGGAGCCTGCACCTCGGTGACCGGCTGGGCGTGCATCGCCCGGAGAGCGAGCTTGTCGCTGTTGAAGTACGCATAACCGTTCATGCCGACGGCGAGCACGATCGATATCAGCAGGATCGTCGAATTCTGGAACAACGCTCCGACGAACACGATCAGCGCGGACATTCCGATCAGCAGACCGGCCGTCTTGAGACGGTTCGAGTATCCGTGCACGTCGCACCCCTTCCGCACCACGATTCCCCACTCGTTCGTCCAACGAACGAGCGCGCGGCGCGGTTCCCGCCCCGAACGGGGCGGGACCACACGACGATGCGTCAGCCGACGCGGGCGACGGTGAAGTCCACGAGGCGACGCAGCGCCTCGTTCGCCGGGCCCTGCGGCAAGGCATCGAGTTCGGAATGGGCGCGGGCGGCGTACGTCGCGAGGGTCGCCTTCGCCGCATCCATTCCCGGCGAGCGGACGAGCAGCTCGAGCGCCTCTGCGACGTGCGCTTCGTCCTCGATGGGACCGACGAGCAGTTCGCGCAGGCGATCGGCCTCCGGCCCGGTCTCCCGCAGCGCGTAGAGCACCGGCAGGGTGTACACACCCTCGCGGAGATCGGTTCCGGGGGTCTTGCCCGACTCCGTGGTGTCGGACGCGATGTCGATGATGTCGTCGACGATCTGGAAGGCGGTGCCGACGGCGTCGCCGAGCCGCTCGAGACGCTCGACGTGCTCCGGATCGGCGCCCGAGAACGTTCCACCGAAGCGACCGCTGGCGGCGATCAGCGAACCGGTCTTCTCCCAGATCACCCGCAGGTAGTGCTCGACCGGGTCGTCGTTGGTGCGCACACCGATGGTCTCGCGCATCTGACCCGTGACCAGCTCGGCGAACGTCTCCGCGATGATCTGCACGGCCGACGGACCCAGGGTCGACACCAACCGTGAGGCGTGCGCGAACAGATAGTCGCCGGCGAGGATCGCGACGCTGTTGCCCCAGCGCACGTTGGCACTCGGGGCTCCGCGACGCATCGTCGCCTCGTCCATCACGTCGTCGTGGTAGAGCGTCGCGAGGTGCACGAGCTCGACGACGGTCGCCGCCGTCACCACGGCGGGGTCGGTCGGCTTCGGCCCGAGCTGCGCCGTGAGGATCGTGAACAGCGGCCGGAACCGCTTGCCACCCGCCTTCGCCAGGTGCAGCGCGGCCTCCGTCAGGAAGTCCTCACCGTCGGACAACTCCTCGACCAGGAGTTTCTCGACGCTCGCGAGGCCGTCCCCGACTGTCGCGGCGAGGACCGGATCGCCGAGTTCCACACCGGCCACGACGGTGCTCGGCGCCGCATCGGCCGAACCGGCGGTCCGAGCCGCCCCCTCAGTGCTCACGATGACGTACCCATCCTGTTCTGTCGCCTCGACTTCACCGTAGTGAACCTAGCCGTTCGTTCCCCGATCCACCTCGTCGAGGCGGCCGATCGCGGCCTGAGAAGATGGAGCGGTGGTGGCCGAACACTCCGCGCGAGATCCGCGGCAATCCCAGTCCTGCGTTCCCGACAGTACCGATGTTCTCGTCGTCGGTGCCGGTCCAGCCGGTTCCGCCGCCGCCGCGTGGGCTGCCCGCGCCGGTCGCGACGTGCTGCTCGTCGATGCCGCGACCTTCCCTCGCGACAAGACCTGTGGTGACGGCCTGACCCCGCGTGCCGTCGCCGAACTCGACGAACTCGGGCTCGGTGACTGGCTGCGTACCCGCACCGTCAACCGCGGTCTGCGTCTCGAAGGCTTCGGTGGCCGCTTCGAACTCCCTTGGCCCGATTCGTCTTTCCCGGTCGTGGGCAGTGCCGTGCCGCGCACCGAGCTCGACGCCCGGATCCGGCAGGTCGCGCTCGACTCGGGTGCCCGTGCCGTGGAGGGAACGAAGGCCGTCGACGTCGAACGCGACGGCGACCGGGTCTCGGCGGTGATCTTCCGCACCGCCGACGGGCCTCGGGCCGTCCGGTGCCGCATGTTGATCGTCGCCGACGGCGTGCGCTCTCCGCTCGGCAAGGTGCTCGGGCGTCGCTGGCACCGCGACACCACCTACGGGGTGGCTGCGCGGGCCTACGCCACCTCCCCGCGCAGCGACGATCCGTGGATCACTTCGCACCTCGAACTGCGCGACGACGCGGGGGCCGTCCAGCCGGGCTACGGCTGGGTGTTCCCGCTCGGCACCGGCGAGGTGAACCTGGGGGTGGGCACCCTCGCGACCGCCTCACGACCCGCGAACGGATCGCTGCGACCGCTCATCGACCTGTACGCGCGGCAGCGTCGCCCGGAATGGGAGCTCGGTGAGGTGACCCGTGTGGCGTCCGCTCTGTTGCCCATGGGCGGAGCCGTATCGGGGGTCGCCGGCAGGAACTGGGCGCTGATCGGCGACGCCGCGGCGTGCGTCAATCCGCTCAACGGCGAGGGCATCGACTACGGACTCGAGGGCGGACGGCTGGTCGCCGGACTGCTCGACTCCGACGACCTCACCGACCTGTGGCCGGCGACGCTGCGCTCCCACTACGGCCGGGCGTTCTCCACCGCACGTCGTCTCGCGAGCCTGCTCACGATCCCGAAGTTCCTGCCGGCGACGGGTCCGATCGCGATGCGGTCGCGAACGATGATGTCGGTCGCGGTGCGGGTGATGGGCAATCTCGTCACCGACGAGGACGCCGACTTCGTGGCCCGGGTGTGGCGGACGAGCGGTCATCTCTCGATGCGCTGGGATCGGCAGCCGCTCTTCGCCTGAGCGCCCTACAGCGCCGCCCGGCTACTTGCTACCGCGCGGTGCCGATGCACTCGGCTACTTGCGTACCGCGCGGCGCCGATGCGCCCGGCTACTTGCGTACCGCGCAGTGCAGGGCGGTGATGCCCCCGGTGAGATTGCGCCACTTCACGTCGTTCCAGCCCGCTGCCTCGATGCGCCGGGCGAGCTGTTCCTGATCGGGCCAGGCCCGGATCGATTCGGCGAGGTAGACGTAGGCGTCGGGATTGCTGCTGACCGCCCGCGCGACCCGCGGCAGCGTCCGCATCAGGTACTCCATGTAGACGGTGCGCAGCGGTTCCCGCACCGGCGTGGAGAACTCGCACACCACGAGGCGTCCACCGGGCTTGACCACCCGGGCGATCTCGCGCAGCCCCTCGTCCGGATCGGCGACGTTGCGCAGGCCGAAGGAGATGGTCGCGGCGTCGAAGACGGCGTCGGCGAACGGCAGTCGCATCGCGTCGCCCGCGACCATGGGGACGTTGCGGAACTCACCGGCGTGCAGCATGCCCTTGGAGAAGTCGGTGGCGACGACCCACGCTCCGGACCGTCCGAGTTCGACGGTGGACACCCCGGTGCCGGCGGCCAGGTCGAGCACGCGCTCGCCGGGCTTCAGGCCGAGTGCCGCACGGGTCGCGCGACGCCACCCGCGGTCCTGCCCGAACGACAGGACGGTGTTGGTCAGGTCGTAGCGTGCAGCGACCCCGTCGAACATGGACGCGACCTCACGCGGGTCCTTGTCGAGCGACGCGCGTGATCCGTGAGTTGTTGCCACGGCCGAAACGTTACCCGCTCCCCTGCGCCACCCCGGCGGTCGTGCCGCCCCGGAGGCGACGTCGCGACGAACGTTGCGTTCGTCACACCTGCAGCTGCCGATCCTTCTCCTCGGAGGTGGCCGCAGCAGCCGCGCCCCCCTTCCGCCGGAGCCAGATCGACACGGGCGTGGCGATCAGCCATGTGACGACAATCACCGATCCGGTGGGGATCAGCGCGACGCGGGCGTCACGTCCGGTCACACGGACGAGATCGGGATCACTCCGGGCGTATTCGACGGCGATCCGCTGCCCGGTGGCCAACCCCGTCGGATACAGAACACCGAGCTCGGGATTGTGCGTCACCCCATCGGGAGTGACGAAACTCACCGCGGACCGCAGGGATCCGGCCGAGAGCACCTCGGCGACGGCCGTGCCCGTGTCGGAGCGGATGGTGAGGTCGTTCCGGAGGGCGCCGAGGAACAGGATCACCGCGAGGGCGGAGATCGCCGCCGCGACGATGAGAACCGCGCGCCGCGCGCGCTCGGGTCCGCTCACAGCTGCGCCCGCACCGCCGCGTGCAGTTCGCGCAACCCGGCCCGATCCGTGGTGACCTCGACCACACGGATGCCCGCGGGCGGCACCGTGTCGTCCGCGAGGGTGAGGGCGAGGCCCTGCAGATCCACCCGCTCGTGCGGGACGCGGTAGGCCGCGCACAGTGCCGCGAGGTCCATGCCGTGCGGCGTGCCGAAGACACGCTCGAAGACACCTGCGTACTGCGGGTCGCCCTGTTCGAGCAGTTCGAAGATTCCGCCGCCGTCGTCGTTCGCGACGACGATGGTGAGGTTCTGCGGACGCGGCTCCGACGGTCCGATGAGCAGGCCGGCGGCATCGTGCAGGAAGGTCAGGTCGCCGAGCAGCGCGACGGTCCGTCCCTGTTCGTAGGCGAGTGCGGCACCGACGGCGGTGGAGACCGTGCCGTCGATCCCGGCGACACCGCGGTTGGACAACACCTTCACGTCGGGCTTCGGGTAGCTCACGAGCGCCGCGTCGCGCACCGGGTTCGATGCCCCGAGCAGCAGCTGGTCGCCGGGCTTCAGCGAATCCGTCACCACCGCGGCGACGTGCAGTCCGGTTGCCTTCGGGTGCCCGTCGAGCTGGGCACGGACGGCCTTGTCGGTGTGCGCCGACAGCTGGCGGCATCGTTCGAGCCATGCCTCGTCGGGTGTTCCCGACACCACGGCACGGGTGCCGGTCGCGATGACGTTGCCCGAGACGTCGGGCCAGCGCGGGCCGGTGGTCAGGGCGTAGACGGTGACGGCGGGGTCTGCGAGCAGGTTCGACACCGGCCGGTGCAGCGTGGGCCGGCCGGTGATGATCGCCTGGCGCGGCTTCAGGTGCGGCAGCGCCATCGGATGCACCGGGATGCCGTGCAGCGGTGCGGTGGGTTCGGCGACGGTCGGCAGCCCGGACAGCTCGGGGCGATGGGCGGAGCCGTGACCGGAGACGACGATCGTGTCGGGGGTCAGATCGATCTCGAGCGGGACGTCGAGGGTGGCGTTCACCGTGGTGGTCCAGGCCTTGCCGTCGGGACGTCCCTCGGGCACCGGTCCCTTCGCGTCGAGCTCGGGCACGAGCGGTTCGCGCAGCGGGATGTCGAAGTGGACCGGGCCGGCGTTGCCCGATCGGGTTCCGCGGGCGGCGGCGAGAACCCGGGAGACCGCCGAACGCCACTGGCTGTTCTGTTCGATGCCTTCGGCGAGTCCGAGGCTGATGGTCGCGCGTACCTGGGTGCCGAACATCCCGAGCTGTTCGACGGTCTGGTTCGCGCCGGATCCGAGCAGTTCGTAGGGGCGATTGGCGCTGAGTACGACCAGCGGCACGCGAGCGTAGTTCGCCTCGAGCACGGCCGGCGCGAGGTTGGCCACGGCAGTACCGGAGGTCATGACGACCGGTACGGGACGACCCGAGGCGAGGGCCAGGCCGATCGCGAGGAATCCGGCGGTGCGCTCGTCGATACGCATGTGCAGGCGCAGACGTCCTGCGCTGTCGGCGGCCTGGAGCGCGAAGGCCAGCGGCGCGTTGCGCGAGCCCGGGCACAGCACGACGTCCCGAACACCGCCCCGGGCGAGTTCGTCGACGACAGCAGTGGCCTGGGCAGTGGACGGATTCACGGAGTCCAGGGTAATTGCGCCGGAAGTGTGGCCGGGTACAGGTGCGGTCAGAATGGAGGCCGTGCGCACAGTCTTCGATCCCGCCGAGTCCGGTCCCGGCCGCTTCTACCGCCTTCTCACCGCGACAATCGTGCCGAGACCGATCGCGTGGGTGTCGACCGAGGCCGAGGACGGTGTGTTCAATCTCGCTCCGTACAGCTTCTTCACGGTGGCGAGTACCGCACCGCCGGTCGTGCAGTTCACGTCCGTGGGCCGGAAGGACAGTCTGCGGAACATCGAGCAGACGGGCGAGTTCGTGATCAACATCGCAACCGTGCCGTTGATGGAGAAGGTCAACGCCTCGTCGGCGGCGTTCCCACACGACATCGACGAGTTCACCGAGGTGGGGCTGCACGCCGAGCCGAGCGAGCGGGTGCGGCCCCCGCGGGTCGCGGAGGCACCGGCCTCGATCGAGTGCCGGCTGCACCGGGTGATCGAGATCGGCGACTCGTTCGTCGTGATGGGCGACGTCCTCGCGGTGACGGTCGATCCGGAGGTGCTCGCGGAGGACGGTGCCCCCGACTTCGCGGCGCTCGGCGCGGTGAGCCGATTGGGGCGGACGGAATGGGGCCTGACGCCCGCGGTGCGGAGACTGCAGCGGCCCGGCACTCCCGGGTGAACACAGGTTAGGCTTCGCTGAACGATCGTCGGGATGCTGCACGTCGTCAACGGTGGCATCCGAGCAACCTCGGAGGGCGTATGGCGAAGAGCACCGGAACCGCACGGCGCGATCCCTATCTCAAGCCCGAGTCGCGGCGGATGGCGCGCGCGCAGGTGCTCGCCACCGAGCGGATCAGCCCGACCTTCGTGCGCATCACCGTGGGCGGTGACGACATCGACTCGATCGCGCCGATGGGCTTCGACCACTGGTTCCGGATGTTCTTCCCTACCCCGGAGCAGCAGGAACTCACCCTCCCCGGGGCGACGGACGACCGTTGGTGGCCCGAATACCAGGAACTGCCCGAGGAGCAGCGTCCGGTGTTGCGGAACTACACGTTCCGCCGCGTGCGACCTGCGGGAACCGGGTTGTTCGGCCCGACCACCGAGATCGAGATCGATTTCGCGTCGCACGGCGATCTGGGTCCGGCCTCGGCGTGGGCGGAACGCGCGCAGCCCGGCGACGAGATCGGCATCCTCGACGAGGGCATCAGCAACCTCCCTCTCGACGAGGCGCGGTCGTGGCTGCTCGTCGGTGACGAGAGCGCCGTGCCCGCGGTGGCCGGCATCCTCGATTCGATCCTCGCCCTCGACCCGCTCGCGGCGGTGGAGGTCCTCGTCGAGGTTCCGCACCCCGACGACCTCACCGCCCAGAACGTTCCGACGGGCGAGAACGTGCTGGTGCATCCGGTGATCAGGACGGATCCCGAGGCCGTACCGGGCAGTCTCGTCGCCGACGTGGTGCGGAAGTCGACCCCGTCGTCGGATTCCGCCCACGCATTCGTCGCGGGCGAGTCGTCGCTCGCGACCGGCGTGCGTCGTCATCTCGTGCGCGAGTGCGGCTGGGACCGGTCGGCGGTGACCTTCATCGGATATTGGAAGTACGGCGAGCCGGTCTACTGAAGGTCGGCACCACCGAGAGACCGAATCTCTCCGGAACGACGAACGTCGCGGTACCGACCGGCAAACCGGTTCGGGACCGCGACGTCCGGATGTCGCTGGTGTCGGCTCAGCCGGCGTGCTTCTGGATGAGATCACCCAGGCGCGGCAGGGCCTCGACGACGTGCTTCTTGGCCGAGGGGCGCAGCGAGTCGTAGACCTTCTTGACGCCGGACTTCGACGTGCCGGCGATGCGCTCGTCGGTCACCCCGAGGAGAGCGTCGGCGACGACCTCACCGCGGGCGACCAGGAAGTCCGAGAACGAACCGTTGCCTGCGTACTCCACCCAGAAGGGCTGGAGCTTCTCGACGAATTCGGGCAGCAGACCTTCGACGGCACCCGGCACGATGCCCGGGCCGACCTTCTTCACTGCTGCGTAGCCACCCTTGAGGGCGAGACCGGACGCACCCTTCTTGTCCGACACCTCAGCATCGATCAGGGCTTCGACGTCTGCCTTGACCGCCGGGAACTTGTCGGCGCCGAGGAGGGCATCGCCCAGAGCTGCAACCACTTTCACTGCCTCCGTAGATGTGACACTTGTGACCGTTGGGACGCGGGGAACGATATACGACGATTCCGTGCCGTCACAGTCCGCGTCCGGCGAGGTCGTCACAGTCCGCGTCCGGCGAGCACCGTACGGCACCGACGCACCCGTTCGCACCACCACTCGATGCGGTCGGGATCGGCTCGCAGCGCATCGAGTCGCTCGGGTTCGGGCTCGACGGCGACGACATCGAGCGCTCCGTCGGACATGTGCAGAGCCGGCGCGACGTCGGCTTCGAAGAATCCGCCCGTGCCCAGTCCGCAGGCATACGGGAGGTCGGGCAGGGCAGCGGCCGCCGCGAGACCGGTGGCGATCCCCACCGCGGAGTCGAGGGCGCTCGAGACGACCACCTCGACGCCGTGTCCGGCGAGTTCGTCGGCGAGCGCGACGAGACGTCGGACCCCGCCGAGCGGCGCGACCTTCACAACGGCGACGTCCGCTCCCCCGGCCCGCACGACCCGCAGGGGATCCTCGGCGCGGCGGATGCTCTCGTCCGCCGCGATGCGCACTCCGGGCAGTCGCCGGCGCACCTCGACGAGTTCGGGGACGGTCGCGCACGGCTGCTCGGCGTACTCGAGCGGTGCGTCGGCGGTGAGCGCCGTGAGCGCGCGCACGGCCTCGTCCACGCTCCAGCCGCCGTTCGCATCGATCCGGACGTTGGGCACGTGCTCGCGCACGGCCCGGACGCGAGCGACGTCCTGTGCGAGATCCTGGCCCGGCTCGGCGACCTTCACTTTCGCGGTGCGCGCACCGGGGAATCGGGCGAGGACCTCGGGGACGCGCTCCGGGCCGACGGCGGGGACGGTCGCGTTGACGGCGATCCGGGAGCGGCGCGGAGCAGGATGGCCCTGCCAGGCGGCCTCGATCGCGGACTGCAACCAGTGCGCCGCCTCGTCGTCGCCGTATTCGGGAAACGGCCCGAACTCGCCCCACCCGGCGGGTCCGCGCAGCAGCAGCACCTCGCGTTCGGTGATGCCGCGGAACCGGACGCGCATGGGCAGCGAGACGACGACCGCCCCGTCGAGCAGTTCGTCCGCGGACGGGAGGGGCGGCGAGGACGGGAAGGGCAGGGAGGTCACGGCTGGCCCGGCAGCAACTGGACCATCAGCGCCTCGCAGTCGGCGAGGAGATTGCCGTCGACGTCACGCAGTTCGGCCTTGCAGAAGGCCTTACGACCGTCGACGCGGTCGACCCAGCCGTCGACGACGAGGTCGGTCTCGATCGGGGTGATCCTGCGGTAGTTGACGTGGAGATAGGCGGTGCGGGCGATCGGCCGTCCGTTGGCGTGGATGACCATGCCGAACAGGTCGTCGAACAGCAGTGGCAGTGTGCCGCCGTGCGCGGCTCCGTTGCCCCCGAGGTGGTAGCGGCGGAAGACACCGCGTTCCCGGACACCGTCCGGCCCAAACTTCTCGATCGTCCACGGCAGCAGCAGCGCGCTGCCGCGTCCGGGCAGGTCGATGTTGAATCCGGCGGGCGAGCCGCCCTCGGGTACGGCGTGCTCGGCGAGCAGGTCGATCAGGGCCTCGGTCTGCTCGATCGCGCGGTCGACGACCTCGTCCGGCGGATTCGTGGAGACCATCAGATCCTGCAGACGCCGGAAGGTCTCGACGAAGCGACCGTAGTTCGGCCCCGCCTCCACCGGTTCGTAGACCGGGAATCCCCCGTGGTGTTCGTAGTCGTCGCGGGGATCGGTCTGCTCGCTCATGGTTGTGCACGTTATCGGGCGACAGCGCACGTCGTCGCGATGCCCGGCCCTTTATGGTGACGAGGTGACCTTCGATCCAGAATTGTGGCGCCCGGTACCCGGGTTCGAGAACCTCACCGACATCACCTATCACCGACACGTCACGCAGGGCACGGTCCGCGTCGCGTTCGATCGTCCCGAGGTGCGCAACGCCTTCCGTCCGCACACCGTCGACGAGCTCTACCGCGTGCTCGACCACGCGCGGACCACCTCCGACGTCGGCGTCGTGCTGCTCACGGGCAACGGCCCGAGCCCGAAGGACGGCGGATGGGCGTTCTGCTCCGGCGGCGACCAGCGGATCCGTGGCCGCAGCGGCTACCAGTACGCGAGCGGCGAGACGGCCGACACCGTCGACAAGGCCCGCGCCGGCCGCCTGCACATCCTCGAGGTCCAGCGGCTGATCCGGTTCATGCCGAAGGTCGTCATCGCTCTGGTCAACGGCTGGGCCGCCGGTGGCGGGCACAGCCTGCACGTCACGTGCGACCTGACGCTCGCCTCCCGCGAGCACGCTCGCTTCAAGCAGACCGACGCCGACGTGGGCAGCTTCGACGGTGGCTACGGCAGCGCCTACCTCGCCAAGATGGTCGGCCAGAAGTTCGCGCGGGAGATCTTCTTCCTCGGCGATACCTACACGGCCGAGGAGATGCACCACATGGGTGCGGTCAACAAGGTCGTCGACCACGACGTGCTCGAGAACGTCGCGCTGGAGTGGGCGCAGAAGATCAACGGCAAGTCGCCGCAGGCGCAGCGCATGCTCAAGTACGCCTTCAATCTGCAGGACGACGGACTCGTCGGCCAGCAGTTGTTCGCGGGCGAGGCCACCCGCCTGGCCTACATGACCGACGAAGCGATCGAGGGTCGCGACGCCTTCCTGGAGAAGCGCGATCCCGACTGGTCGCCGTACCCCCACTACTACTGATCCTGACGCGACGAACCGGGCTTCGCCCCTGCTACAGCAGGTGCAAGGCCCGGTTCGCCGCGCAAGGAGGGGTCGTCGGACGGAAGGTCAGACGCAGTCGCGGCAGAAGGCCTGCTCGCCGTCGCCCGTCGCGCGGCGGCTGTGGTGCTGGACGAGGAAGCAGCCCATGCAGGTGAACTCGTCCGACTGCTTCGGCAGGACCTGGACCGAGAGCTCCTCCGCCGACAGTGCCGAGAGGTCGGCGCCGGGCAGGTCGAGGGTCTCGAGGATCTCGCCCTCGTCGGTGTCGGCGGCCGCGGTGGGCTTGATGTCCAGCTCGTCCAGGGCAGTGCCACCGCCGCCCAGGATGTCGGTGGTGCGGGGAGCGTCGTAGTCGGTCGCCATGGCAGTTCTCCTCACTCGTTGTCGGCGGTGCCGCGCAGTCGCGGGTTACGGCTGCGTCGGACCCGCTGTGGCAGGCCGGCGCTGTCATGGGCACCGTTGCCGTCAGTAATGTCCCACCCGAAGCTTCGTCAAACACATATGTCCAGTTACGTTCGAACTGTGTGCTCTCGGGCACACTGTGGGACATGACCGATCGCCAGAGTCCGCGAACCGCCCACACCCGCCCGGAAGGCGTCTCCGACGCCACTGTGAAAGCGACCGGCAAACTGTCCGAGGCCCTCGAGACCGTCGAGCAGGCGCGGGGCCATCTCTATGCCTTCCACCAGCTGATGGGCCGCGCCGATCTGCTCACCGGCGACGCCGAGGAGCTGTTCCGCGAGGCCGGGCACGACGAGATCGCCGAGCGTCTCGGCACCGAGATCATCGGACGCAACATCGCCGAGGGTCGCTGGACCTTCCAGCTCGTCGAGGAGTTCGACGACGGCTACTGGTCGGACTTCCGCACCTTCGAGAAGCAGGTGCGCGACGAACTCGTGCAGGGCCGGCGCCATCTGTTCGAAGCAGAGATGAAGGAATCGCGGCGCACACACGGCCGCCGCCATCACGAGGCCCGCCCGGCCGAGGAGCAGTGACGGTGGAGATCCTCAGCAGCCGCACCATCCTCCGGCCGCGCGATCAGGAGGCCGCCGTCGAGTTCTACGGCTCGACGCTGGGACTGGCGATCGCCCGCGAGTATCCCGGCGGAACCGTCTTCTTCGCGGGGCAGTCGCTCATCGAGATCGCCGCCCACGGCCGGTCCGACGACAGCGACGAGGTGTTCCACGGCGCCCTGTGGCTCCAGGTGCGCGACGTCTACGACGCCGAGGCCGAGCTGGCACTGAAGGGTGTACGCATCGTCCGGGGTGCGAAGCAGGAGCCGTGGGGACTGCACGAGCTGTGGATCGCCGATCCCGACGGGATTCCGATCGTCCTGGTGCAGATCCCCGAGGACCATCCGTTGCGCCGCGACCTCCGCTGACGAACGGAGGTACCCGGGCACGACCGCAGACAGTCGCGCGGCGCCGGTGATCTTGCACACAAGCCGCGCGGTCTGCTCTGCACTCCGCTCATGGTCGGAGTCCGAAAGAACCGGTCGGGCGTGACGCCGAGACGCAGAATTCACACCCCCGTCGCTGTACATTCACGTGCCCGCTACCCCACAATCGACAGACGTGACCGCAGAGTTCGTCGTGCTCCTGGTGGTGGTCGTCACTGCCCTCGCATTCGATTTCACCAACGGCTTCCACGACACCGGCAATGCCATGGCGACATCCATCGCCACCGGCGCCCTCAAACCCAAAACCGCGGTCACTTTGTCCGCGACCCTCAACCTCGTCGGCGCCTTCCTGTCCGTGGAAGTCGCCGCGACCGTCGCGAAGGGTGTCGTCGACCTCGACACCGTCGGCGGTACCGATCTGTTGCTCATCGTCTTCGCCGGTCTGGTCGGAGCGATCCTCTGGAACATCTCGACCTGGCTGTTCGGCCTGCCGTCCAGCTCGTCGCACGCCCTGTTCGGCGGTCTCGTCGGCGCTGCACTGGCGTCGATCGGTGTCCAGGGCGTCGTGTGGGACGGAGTCCTGGGCAAGGTCCTGATCCCCGCCGTGCTCGCGCCCGTCATCGCGGCGCTGGTGTCCACGGTGGGTATCTGGTCGATGCACCGCCTGACCCGTTCCGTCTCCAACGAACACCGCGACCGCGGCTTCCGGCTGGGACAGATCGGCACGGCGTCGCTGATGTCCCTCGCGCACGGCACCAACGACGCGCAGAAGACGATGGGCGTGATCTTCCTGGCCCTCGTCGCTCACGGCACGATCACCGCCGACACGGACATGCCGTTCTGGGTGAAGGTCGCCTGTGCCGTCGCAATCGCACTGGGCACCTATCTCGGCGGCTGGCGCATCATCCGCACTCTGGGCAAGGGCCTCGTCGAGATCGCCCCGCCGCAGGGCCTGGCCGCCGAGTCGTCGTCGGCCGCCATCATCCTCACCTCGAGCCATTTCGGTCTGCCGCTGTCGACCACACACGTGGCCACGGGATCGATCCTCGGTACGGGTCTGGGCACCAAGGGCGCCGAGGTGCGCTGGTCGGTGGCGCGACGGATGGTCGTCGCGTGGGTCATCACCCTGCCGTGCGCCGCGGTCGTCGGAGCGACCTGCTGGGCGCTCGCCCACCTGATCGGCGGTATGCCCGGCGTCCTCGTCGTGTTCGCGATCCTGTGCGCTCTGGCCGTGTTCATGTGGCTGCGCTCGCGCCGGCAGCCCGTCGACGCCTCCAACGTCACCGCCGACTGGGACGACAAGCTCGCCCCGGCGCCGGGTGCCTCCGAGACGGTCACCGGGGAAGGACGCGCGTGAACCTGCTGACCCACACCCTCGACTCCCTGTGGCAGGTCGTTCTCGTAGGCCTGCTGCTCGGCGCCGGCCTGCCCTCCCTGTTCGCCCTGGGGGTCCGCGCGCTCGACACCGGTCGCGGCAGCGACGGCACACCCAATCCGGCGGCACGGACCGCCGCGGTGCTGTGCTTCGCTGTGGTGGCCTGCGCGATCCTGGCGGGCATTCTCCTGCTGGCGTCCGATTTCCTCGCCGGAACATTCGGCATCGACATCTTCTGATCGGAGTGACGGGTGGCCCTCCCGCCGTTTCTCGCTTCCATCGTCGAGTGGCTCCGCGCCGGTTACCCCGAAGGGGTGCCGGAACAGGACTACGTACCCCTGTTCGCACTGCTCGCGCGGCGCCTGTCCGACGAGGAGGTCGCCCAGGTCGCCGACACCCTGGTCGAGGACGGTGACCTCTCGATCAACCGCATCGACATCGCGGTCCTCATCAGCAAGATCACCAACAACATGCCGTCGCCCGACGATGTGGACCGGGTCCGCCGCCAGCTCGAAGCGGGCGGATGGGACACGACACAATACGATCTGTGACCACACTCGAGCTTCTTCCCGTCCCTGCCGGGCCCGCCGTCCGTTCCGTGCTGCCCGCCCTGCAGCGCATGCTCGACGGTGACGGGCCGGCGCTGCTCCCCGTACCCGCCGGGGACGAGCGGGAGACGCTCCGCCTCACCGACGCGCTGAGCCCCGGTGACCCCGTCGCGGACGGCGTCGGACTGGTGGTCGCGACCTCCGGCACGACCGGGATCCCGAAGGGCGCCCTGCTCTCCGCACAGGCGCTGCGCGCGAGCGGCGACGCCACCCACGCCCGGCTGGGCGGAACGGGCTCGTGGCTCCTGGCCCTGCCCGCCCACCACATCGCGGGCATGCAGGTACTGCTGCGCAGCCTGCTCTCCGGAACCGAACCCGTCGTCGTCGACGTGTCCGCCGGTTTCGATCCCGCGGGTCTGCCCGCGGCGGTGGACGCCATGGCAGGTCCTCGCCGCTACAGCTCGATGGTTCCCACCCAGCTGATCAAGGCCCTCGATCATCCCGACGCCACCGCGGCGCTCGCCCGCCTCGACGCGATCCTGCTCGGTGGGGCCGCGACTCCCGTGCCGGTCCTCGAACGCGCCCGCGCGGCCGGCGTCACCGTCGTCCGCACCTACGGCATGAGCGAGACCTGCGGCGGCTGCGTCTACGACGGCGTGCCGCTCGACGGGGTGCACGTGCGCGTCGACGGCGACTCACGGGTGTGGCTCGGCGGCGCCACGCTCGCCTCGGGCTACCGGAACCTGCCCGATCATCCCGCCTTCGCCGAACCCGGCTGGTTCCGCACCGACGACGCAGGCACGCTCGACGACGGGGTCCTGCGCATCCTGGGACGGCTCGACGAGGCCATCTCCACCGGCGGGCTCACCGTGGTCCCCCAGGTGGTCGAGGCCGTGCTCGTCGAGCACCCGGCCGTCCGGGAGGTCGCGGTGGTGGGTCTGCCCGACACCCGGCTCGGTCAGCGCGTCGCGGCTGTCGTCGTGCCCGTCCCCGGCGCCACGCCGACGCTCGCCGAACTCCGCGACCACGTCGAGGCCACGCTCGATCCCACTGCTGCGCCGCGTGAGCTGCAGCTCGTCGACGCACTACCGCTGCGTGGGCCGGGCAAGGTGGATCGCCGCGCCCTCGTCGCGCGCTTCTCCTGACGGGTGCGCACGACGCGGCAAGCGGACCCGGGTGCGAAGATCGATCCATGGCAACGGCTGGTCAATGGCTCGAAGGCGCTCGTCCGCGCACCCTCCCCAATGCGATAGCACCCGTCCTGGCAGGTACGGGCGCTGCGGCGTGGCTCGGTGAGGTCGTGTGGTGGAAGGCGCTGCTGGCACTGGTCGTCGCGCTCGGATTGATCATCGGCGTGAACTTCGCCAACGACTACTCCGACGGCATCCGCGGCACCGACGATGAGCGGGTCGGGCCGATGCGGCTGGTGGGTTCGGGCGCGGCGAGCCCCGGCGCCGTCAAGCGCGCCGCGTTCGTGTGCTTCGGGATCGCGGCCGTCGCGGGACTCGCTCTCGCCGTCACGACCGCCTGGTGGCTCGTGCTCGTCGGCGCGGTCTGCATCGCCGGGGCCTGGTATTACACCGGCGGGAAGAACCCGTACGGATACAGCGGATTCGGAGAGATCGGAGTCTTCGTCTTCTTCGGGCTCGTCGCGGTGCTCGGCACGCAGTTCGTGCAGGCCGGTCGCGTCGACGGGGTGGGTCTGGCGTGCGCGGTCGCCGTCGGCTCGCTCTCGACGGCCGTGCTGGTGACGAACAACCTCCGCGACATCGCGACCGATGCGGAGACCGGTAAGAGGACCCTGGCGGTCAAGCTGGGTGATCCGAGGACCCGCACGCTCCACCTGGTGCTGATCGTGGTGCCGTTCGTGATGTCGCTCGTGCTGGTCGCGGCGACGCCGTGGGCGCTCGCCGGCTTCCTCGCCGCGCCGTTCGCGGTCCGCGCGCACAAGCCGGTGCGGGCCGGCGCCCTCGGTCTCGCGCTGATCCCGGCGTTGAGCGATTCGGGTGTCGCGATGCTCGTGTGGGCGGTGGCCACCGCGCCCGCGCTGGCCTTCGGCTGACCAGGACGCGGGCGCGGCGGAATCGGTCGCGGACGGGCGGATCAGTCGCGGTCCGGGACGATCAGTCCGAGGACGAAGTTGACGATCGCGATGATCACGCCGCCCCACAGTGCCGCCCAGAAGCCGTCGATCGTGAGGCCGTACTCGGTGAAGCCGCTCAGCCACGCGGTGAGCATGAGCATCAGCGCGTTGACGACGAGCAGGAACAGCCCGAGGGTGAGGATCACCAGCGGCAGCGACAGCAGCTTCACCAGCGGCTTCACGAGTGCGTTGACGACGGTGAAGATGGCGGCCAGGACGACGAGCGTGATGACCGCGCGGGTCGTGTCGGAGGTGCCCGCGGGATCGGTGAAGTCGATCCCGTCGACCAGCTCGACCGCGAGCCACAGACCGACCGCGTTGATGATCAACCGCAGTATCAGAGAAATCATGGTGCCACTGTGGCACACGGAACCCGGTCTCGTAACGGGCAAATCGGACGCATCCGGGGCCGCCCCTCCCCCTCAGCGGCCTCTCAGTGACGGACGGTAGCGTCGGCCGGCGTGCGTTCACGTCTTCTCCCCCTGCTTCTCACTGTGACCGGACTGCTCCTCGTGGGCACCGGTGCGGTCTTCGCCTGGCTCGATCGCCCCGAGACGACGGTCGCGACCGTCGCGGAAGAGCCGAGTCCCTCGGCGGACGGCGTCGACGAGGCACGGAGCAACCTCCAGCGAGCCGGACTGCCGCTGTCGGTGCTCGACGGCGGTGTCGGGCAGCTGACGGAGGGCAGCACCCAACTCGACGACGGTGCCCGACAGCTGTCCGACGGCCTCCGGCAGGCCCGCGACGGTGGGGAGCAGCTCGCCGCCGGCCTCGGACAACTCGACGGCGGTGTCGACATGCTCGGCGACGGTGCCCGCCAGGTGAGCGGCGGCGTCGACGAGGTGGTCGACCGGCTCTCCGGTTTCGGGGAGATGCAGGGCGACGTCACGGCACGGCTCACGACCGTCGCCGACACGCTCGGCGCGTCCGCGGATCCGGTCTCGCAGGGTGCGGCCGGCCAGCTGCGCGGACTCGTCGAGACCCTCGACACGCAGGGCCTCGGACCGGACACCCTCGACCAGCTCGGGCAGTTGCGCGACGGCGCGCGGCAACTCGCCTACGAACTCACCGATCCGAACGCGCAGTTCGTCGCGGGGATGGCGCAGGCGGCCGACGGTTCGCGACAGCTCCGCGACGGCCTCGTCCTCCTCGACGACGGCGGCCGAGCTCTGACGGACGGCACCGGACAGCTGGTCGACGGTGTCGGGCCGGTGGCCGATGTCGTCGGTGGCATCGCCGACAACGTGCGGTCCGCCACCGATGCACTGCCGCGCAGCGCGCCGGCCGCTACGGACACGCAGGTCGCGGAAGCCGTGGCGACGGCGGATCGTCGGTGGTGGCCGTTCGCGACGATCGCGGTCGGCACGCTGCTGCTCGTCGCGGCGACGGTCGTCCCGCTCGTCGCCGGGCGCCCGCTCGCGGTCGCTCCCGCGCCGACCCGGTAACCGTCCGAAGGGTCGACGACGTCAGGCAGCGGTGTCGTCAGGCAGCGGCGTCGAGGTGGCCGTTCAGGCGCTGACGGAGCTGCGCGCGCGGCACGTGCGCTTCCACGAGGGCGACGGTCGCCGGATCGTCGCTGCGCAGCAGTCCGAGCAGAATGTGTTCGGGGCGAATGACGCGTTCGCGGCGTGCGATCGCCTCCCGCAGCGCGAGTTCGAGCGACTTCTTGGCCGCCCGGTCGAACGGGATGTGACCGAGCCGGTTCGCGCCGGCCCGCCGGTCGGTGCCCTTCCCGTCGAGCACCCCCTTGCCGAAGGCCGCTTCGAGACGGCTCCGGACCTCGTCGAGGTCGATCCCGATCGCTTCGAGTGCTGCGGCGTCCTCGTCGCCGAGCGGGGAGTCGGCGGTGCGGGCGGCCCGATCGGAGCGGAGCCCGTCGACCGTGAGACCTTCTTCCGCGAGCAGGACCCGCAGCGGTTCCTCCGCGGCGACGGCGACACCGATGAGCAGGTGCGACGCCTCGATCCGGGGATCGTGCACCCGGATCGCCTCCTGTTGCGCTGCGACGACGACGGATCTGGCACTGTCGGCGAATCGTTCGAACATGTCGATCACCTGCGCTTCCGGTTGTGCTTCTGATGGACCGCCTGGCGGCTGACGCCGAGTTCGTCGGCGATGGCCTGCCAGGACCAACCCCGCTCACGGGCATTCGCGACCTGGACCTCCTCGAGCCGTTCCAGCAGGCGGCGCAGGGCACGCACGGCGCGCAGGCCCACTGCGGGATCGGAGCTCGCGGCGGCAGCGGCGAGGGTGGTGGCTTCACTCATGTTGTCAATATAGGTTGACAACGAGAGCGTGTCAACGAAAATTGACAGAAGACGGAATCTGCACAGGTGGTGGAGTCTCTATCGACGCCACCGACCGCTGGTCACCGAGGCCACCGACCGCTGGTCGCGAACTTTTCCAGCACCTCGAGCGGCCCGGTCAGGTCCATCCCCTCGGCAGCGACCCACTCGTCGGAGAAATAGGTGTCGGCGTAACGCTCGCCGCCGTCGCACAGCAACGTCACGACGCTGCCCTCACGGCCTTCTTCGAGCATCTCGGCGATCAGACCGAAAGCTCCCCAGAGGTTCGTGCCGGTCGAGCCGCCCACCCGTCGTCCGAGCGCGGTGCTCGCGTGCCGAATGGCGGCGATGGACGCCGCGTCGGGCACCCGCACCATCCGGTCGACGACCTCGGGAACGAAGGACGGCTCGACGCGCGGACGTCCGATTCCCTCGATACGCGAGGGCATGCCGGTGGTGTAGTCGGCCGAGCCCGTCTCGAACCCGCCGAAGAACGCCGAGTTCTCCGGGTCGACGACGGCCAGCCGCGTCCGGTGACGGCGATAGCGGATGTAGCGGCCGAGGGTGGCGCTCGTGCCACCGGTCCCGGCACCGACGACGATCCACTCCGGTACGGGATGACGCTCGAGACGCATCTGCGAGTAGATGCTCTCGGCGATGTTGTTGTTGCCCCGCCAGTCGGTGACCCGCTCGGCGTTCGTGAACTGGTCCATGAAGCAGCCGCCGAGTTCGTCGGCGAGCCGCTGCGCCTCGGTGTAGATCTCCGGCGGGCGGTCGATGTAGTGGCACCGGCCGCCCTGGGCCTCGATGAGCGCGACCTTCGCCGGTGAGGTGCGGCGCGGCACGACGGCCACGAAGTCGAGACCGAGCAGCCGCGCGAAGTACGCCTCGCTCACCGCGGTGGAACCCGAGGACGCCTCGATGACCGGGGTTCCCTCACGGATCCAGCCGTTGCACAGGGCGTAGAGGAACAGCGAGCGCGCGAGGCGGTGCTTGAGGCTGCCCGTGATGTGCGTCGACTCGTCCTTCAAGTACAGGTCGATGCCCCGGTCCGCCGGGAGCGGGTAGCGGAGCAGGTGGGTGTCGGCGCTGCGCTGGGCGTCGGCCTCGATGAGCCGGACCGCGTCGTCGACCCAGTCGCGGGGTGCGCTGCGGTCGACGACCGCGCCGGTCGCCGTCACCGCCCGTTCTCGCCGCGCATGCGCTTCTCGAGGTCGGCGCGCTCGGTACGCCGGCGCTCGTCGACCGCGGCGATGCCCTCGTTCACGCGACGCCGCAGCGACGCGAAGAGCACGAGCGAGACGGGCAGCGCGATGAGCACAGCGAACAGGGCCGCGACGAGGAGGGGGATTTCCACCCCGAATGCACGCGGAACGTAGAGAATGAGCAGTGTGAGCGCGACCACGAGGGCGAGTCGTGCCGCGGAGTACAACGCGACGTCCCGGATCAGGGACCCGGTCCCCGCCCTGCCGGTTGCGCTCTCGTCACGAGAGTGTGGAGTGCGCTGGGAGGGGGTATTCGAGGGTTCGTTCCGGCGTTCGTCGTTCACCACTCCAGGTTAACCGGCCGCCCGGACCACGAGCTCCGCGACGATTTCCGGAAGTCGGACATCCGTCCGTTTTGTCTATTACTTCCGCTTTACCAACCGTAGACCGTTCGAGCAACCAGGGGTATCGGTGCCACCATGGGCTTGGACATCCCGATCGAACAACTCGATCGCGTCGAACAACACGATCACGACAACCGGGAGGACATTCGCAATGAGCGCACCCACTTTCAACGGCGCGAAGGAATCCCTGCTGACCCCGGGCCAGGTGGCAGCACTGTTCCATGTGGATCCCAAGACCGTCACCCGGTGGGCCCACGCCGGCCGATTGGGCTCGCTGCGGACCCCCGGCGGCCATCGCCGCTTCCGTGAGTCCGAGGTCCTGGCGCTTCTCCGCTCCCTCACGACCGAAGCGACGCGCTGATCCGAGACACGAGAATCCGCACCTCCGGCGTGCACCTGCCGGACCCCGGCCGACCACCCGCGGAACCCACGTGCCGGACCGGGTTCCGCACACCTAGAATGTGGACGAACCGGTCTGCGGTCGCCGCGGCCCGGAGGTGTACGGCGAGGGCACGTCCTCGTCCGGCACCGCCACGGTCAGGAGGTGCAACGTGCTCTATCTGTTGGCACTCATCGGTGCGGTGACACTCGCCGTCCTGCTGTGGAAGGCGTACGGTCCCACGTCTCGTCCGCCCACCCGCGTGATGGGTCCGGACGACGATCCCGACTTCCTGTGGAAGGTCGATCGTGAGGTGCACCGCCGCCGGAGTGGCGACGGCACCGGCGAGTCCGATCAGGACCGGGGCGACTGACCGTTCGCGGTGTGCGGTGAGCCTGTCACCGTGGCGGAGCTGCGAGCCTGTCACCGCGCGGTGAAACCGTCGGCGATATCCGCGGCGAGCCCGAGCAGGGCGCGCCGCGTACCCGACTGCAACCGGTCCGGATCGATCTCCGCTCCTTCTTCGAGGTGGGGGTCGAAGGGTAGGACGTGGACCGCGCGGCACCGGTGTTCGAAGTGCCGCACCACGAGGTCGAGATCGACCTTGCCCGACCTCGGCCGCACCGCGTTGACGACGGCCACCGACCGCTCGACCAGGTCGCGATAGCCGTGCGCGTCGAGCCAGTCGAGCGTGGCCGACGCGCTGCGGGCGCCGTCCACCGATCCGGAACTGACGACGACCAGCGTGTCGGCGTTCTCGAGGATCGCGCTCATCGCGGAGTGCATGAGCCCGGTCCCGCAATCCGTGAGCACGATGCTGTAGAACCGCTCGAGCAGCCCGAGCGTCCGCTCGTAGTCGTCGGCGCTGAAGGCCTCCGAGACCGCCGGATCGGCGTCCGAGGCGAGCACCTCGAGACGATGCGTGTTCTGCGAGGTGTAGGCGCGCACGTCCGCGTACGTCTCGAGCAGCGCGTGATCGCGCAGCAGCGTGCGCACCGTGGCCGGCGTCTGTTCGGCCACCTTCTGACTCAATGTCCCGCGGTCCGGATTCGCGTCGACCGCGACGATCCGATCGCCCCGCAACTCCGCGAAGGTCGAGCCGAGGGTGACCGTGGTGGTGGTCTTTCCCACCCCACCCTTGAGGCTCAGCAGGGCGATCCGGTGGCAGTCGCGCAACGGTGCACGCACCCGCTCGACCGATTCGTCCCTGCGCTGGTGCCGGGAGCTCTCCCCCATGCGGACGCGTCCGCCGGTCGCGCGGTAGACCACTCGCCGCCAGCCCTCCCGCGGCGGCGCAGCGACCGGGCGTACCAGTAACGACGAGTCCAGCGCCGTCGCGTCCAGTGCGTGTCCGTCGAGCCCCGACGTACCGTTGCCGGCCCCATCCACCGCGTTCTCCCCCCGTCGACTGTCACGGACGACGGCGCGACGATAGCAGCCTCAGTTGAGCCCGGCGTACGAGTGCAGGCCCGAGACGACCATGTTGATGATGAACAGGTTGAACAGCATCGCGATGAAACCGGCGACGTTGATCCAGGCCGCGCGGGTGTTGCGCCATCCGGAGGTCGCGCGGGCGTGCAGATAGGCGGCGTAGACGACCCACGTGATGAACGAGACCGTCTCCTTCGGGTCCCAGCCCCAGAAGCGTCCCCAGGCGGCCTCGGCCCAGATCGCACCGAGGATGATGCCGGCACCGAACAGCGGGAAACCGATGATCGTGGTGCGGTAGGCGAGACGGTCGAGGGTCTGGGCGTCGGGCAGACGCTCGGCGAGCGCCGCGAACACGCCGCTGTGCTCCTCACCCTTGGGGAAACGGATGCGCAGCAGGAACAGCAGGCTCGCGACACCCGAGACGAGGAAGATGCCGCTGCCGACGCTGATGATCGTCACGTGGATCGGCAGCCAGAACGAGCGCAGCGCGGGAACCACGGGAGCGGCGTCGGCGTAGAGCACGGTCGCCGCGAGGAACATGAGGATCAGGACGGGGACCAGCAGGTACACCCACATGATCCGGTAGGCCGGCTTGCGCAGGACGACCAGGCCGAAGAGCACGGCGGCGGTGCACGCCATCGCGACGAACTCGTACATGTTGCCGAGCGGGAAACGCTCGGTGGCCAGGCCGCGCAGCACGATCGAGGCGACCAGCAGTCCGGCGACCACGACGACCAGCGCGCGGCCCATGTTGCCGACACGCTGCGACAGGGTGCGTTTCGGTGTCTCCTCGACACGCCCCGGGCCGGCGGTGCGTTCGACGGTGTCGGAGGCCGGTCGTCGGCCTGCCGCGACGAGTTCGCGTTCCCGCTCGGCCACGACGTCGGCACGGTGGGTCGCGTATTCGGCGACGAGCAGCACCAGCGCCAGTACGAGCACCGCGAACGCCGATTCGAAGGCCCAGTCGCTGTACCGCGCCAGGGTGTCGTTCTGTGTCATCAGTTCTTCTTCTCCTGTGCCGCCGGGGCGGAGGGTGCATCGTCACCGAGAAGACGTTCGACCAGTCGGTCGAACTCGTCTCCCCATCCGGCCTGATCGGTCCGTGCGAGACCACCGAGTTCTACTACGGTTCGTCGTTCACCGTCGTTCACTGTACCGCTCGGGTACGCGCGCGCCCACACTCTGCGTCGTTTGACCAGCAACGACACGAGCAGACCGGCCATCATGGAGATCGCCGCGACGAGTACCCACTGCTGCGCCGGGTCGTGCGAGACCTGCAGGTTGACGAAGTCGGTGGCCTTGTCGAACCGCACCTCGGTGCCGTCGGCGAGCGTCACGCTCTCCCCCGGACGCAGGTTCACGCGGTCCTGCTTCACGAGGCGGCCCTGGTTGATCAGTTCCTTGTTGAGCGAGAACAACGACTGCGGGCTGCCGGTGTCGAGACCGGAGTCGCCCTTGTAGACGTCGATGGCGACGGCGGGGTCCATCATCGCCGGGAAGATCGACGTGAGCAGCGTGCCGTGGAAGGACGCCGTCGGCGCGAACAGACCCTCGAGCGCGATCTGGTTCTTCCGGCGCTCGTCGGCGTCGGGATACATGCCGCCGGGCGGGTCGAAGCGCATGGCGCCACTGCTGAGGAAGGTCGTCGCGTCGTCGGGCGCCCACTGCATCGTCTCGGTGCGGGTCTCGCCGTTCGGCCAGGTGACGGTGAAGGTCGGGGCGTAACCGTGACCTTGCAGGTAGACGCGGTCGCTGCCGACCCGCAGCGGATGGTTGACCTTCAACTGCGCATCGCGCCAGGTGTTCGTGACGAGGTCGCCGCCGTACTGGTACTCGATGTCGGAGGTGAACATCTCGGCCTGGCCGTTGTCGAGATAGTCGGCGGCGAAGGTGTTCACCCGCACACACATGGGATTCAGGCCGGTGCCGTCGAGCGTGCTGCCGGCGCGGAACGAGTCGAAGGAGGCAGGTGAGGTGGTGCAGAACTCCTCGCCGTTCGCGACGAGGATGCGCTGCCCCTCGTAGCCGAAGAGCTTGCCGGCGGCGACGGCGACGAGCAGGCCCACGAGGGAGATGTGGAAGACCAGGTTGCCGGCCTCGCGCAGATATCCCTTCTCTGCGGACAGGGTCACCTCGCCGTCATGTCCGCGGGCACCGCCCTCGCGGCGCACGACCTTCCAGCCGCGCAGCTCCCCCTGGATCCGGTCGAGCGCGTCGGCGGGGCTGTCGGCCACGGTCGTCTGCGTGTGGTGCGGCAGGCGCTGCAGGTTGCGCGGCGCGGCGACAGGCGGGGTGCGCAGGGCGTGGAAGTGCTCGACGCAGCGCGGCAGGATGCAGCCGACCAGCGAGACGAACAGCAGCACGTAGACGGCGGTGAACCAGAAGCTGCCGAAGACGTCGAACAGCTCGAACCGGTCCATGATCGGTCCGAGCGTCGGGCGGGCCGCGATGTACTCGTCGACCTTCTGGGTGTTGAGGCTGCGCTGCGGCAGGAGTGCGCCCGGGATCGCGGCGAGCGCGAGCAGGAACAGCAGGACCAGTGCGGTCCGCATCGAGGTCAGGCCGCGCCAGGTGTTCCGCACGAAGGCCGTGGCACGTCCGAGCGCGCCCTGTCGCGGCGGCGGCGACGGTTGCGGTGCGGGGGTCGGGGTGTGGGTCGCGGTCATACGGGCAGAGTCACTTCCGAGATGAACGAGTCACGGATCCAGGACACGAACAGGTCCCACGCACCGGTGACGAGAGCGATGCCGACGGCCATGAGCATCAGGCCACCGACGATTTGCACGGTCCGCGCGTGGGTGCGCAGCCAGCCCACCCCGCGCAGCGCCCGCGCCGAACCGAGCGCGAGCACGACGAACGGCAACCCGAGGCCGAGGCAGTAGGCGACGATCAACGTCACCCCGCGTGCCGCGGTGGTGCCCTCGGTGCCCGCCGCGAGCGAGATGACGCCGGCGAGGGTCGGGCCGAGGCACGGGGTCCACCCGAGCGCGAACACCGCGCCGAGCAACGGGGCTCCCGCGAGGTTCGAGATGCGCCGGGGCGCCGGGCGCGTGTCGCGTTGCAGGGCCGGGATGAGGCCGATGAAGACCAGGCCCATCACGATGGTGACGACCCCGCCGACACGCATGAGCAGTTCGCGGTTGACGGCGAGCGCGGAGATCGCCCCGAACACCGAGGCCGTCGCGAGGACGAACACCACGGTGAATCCCAGGACGAACAGCCCGGCGGCACCGGCCACCCGGAGGCGGCCGTCGCTGCGGATCGTCGTGGTGCGGGCACCGGCCTGCTCGGCGGTGACGGCGGGAGCCTCGGCTCCCACCACCCCGGCGAGATAGGACAGATAGCCGGGAACGAGCGGCACGACGCACGGCGACGCGAACGAGACGAGACCGGCGAGCAGGCACACGCCCATCGCCAGCAGCAGCGGACCCGACAGGGCCGCGTTCTGGAAGGTCTCCCCGACACCCGACGCAAGGATCACTGTTACTGCTCCGAATCCGGTTCCGCCGCGACCCGCTCGACGACCGGTTGCAGGTCCTCCGCGAGCAGTTCGGTCAGGTAGACCGCGGCCACGCGGTGCTCACGATCGAGAACGACCGTCGTCGGCACGACCGAGGTCGGGTAGTTCCGTCCGAGTGCGAGCAGCGAACGCATCGGCGGGTCGTAGATCGACGGGTAGCCGATCTGCTGGTCGGTGACGAAGTCCTGGGCCTTGTCGCGCTGGTTGTCGCGGACGTTGATGCCCAGGAACTGCACGCCGAGATCCTTGGTGGCCTCGTGGACCTCCTCGAGATCGTCGGCCTCGCTGCGGCAGGGCGCACACCACTGGCCCCACACGTTGAGCACGACGACCTGGCCCTCGTAGTCGTCGAGGGAGATGGTCTCGCCCTCGTTCATGAGGTCCTCGCCGGTGAGCTCACCGAGGGTGCCGCGTTCGGCCGGGGGGTCGTAGAAGATGCGGGTCTGCCCGCCGGGCGAGACGAAGTCGAACGTTCCCCCGGTGGCGACGGCGTCGTCCCCGGTGGCGCAGGAGGTGAGAAGGACGGAACCGCAGATCGCGGCGACCGTCGCCCGGAACACCTTTCTCATGCGCCGTGGACGTTCGGGTCGGAGGCGCCTGCCGGTTCGGAGTAGACCAGATCGACGAGGGTGTCGCCCTCGTAGACCAGGGAGGTCAGCGAGGCGAGGCTGCACTGGCGGCGACGCGGGTCGTGCCACAGGCGCTCGCCCTCGAGGAAGCGGCGCAGCGTCCACACCGGGAGCTGGTGGCTCACGCACACCGCTTCGCGTCCCGCTGCGGTCACGCGCGCCGCGTTGACGGCGGCGAGCATGCGGTGGGCGATCTGCAGGTAGGGCTCGCCCCAGGAGGGGGTGAACGGATCGCGCAGCTTCCACCAGTGGCGCGGACGGCTCAGCGCACCGTCGCCGACCGCGACCTTCAGTCCCTCGAAGTCGTTGGCCGCTTCGATGAGGTTGTCGTCGGTGCGGATCTGCAGTCCGTGCTTCTCCGCGATCGGGGTGGCGGTCTGCTGGGCCCGTTCGAGCGGGGACGCGACCACGTGCGCGATGTCGTGGTCGGCGAGCGACGCCGCGACCGCCCGTGCCTGGGCCTCACCGGTCACCGACAGCCGGAATCCGGGCAGGCGTCCGTAGAGGATTCCGGAGGGGTTGTGGACCTCTCCGTGGCGGAGCACGTGCACGATCGTGCGGGTCTCGGACGGGGCGGCGTCGGTCACGTCGATGTTCCTCGAGGGGTGTGGGAGGGGCGGGGCGGGCTGGGCAAGCAGGAAGAAAGGACTACGGCGCGGTCGCAGCGGCGGCCGCGCGAGCGGCGTGCGGCAACGCGTCGGCGATCCGCGAGAACGCGTCGTCGTCGAGCGCGGACGAGACGAACCACGTCTCGAAGGCACTCGGGGGTCCGTAGACGCCGCGCTCGAGCAGCGCGTGGAAGAAGGCCGGGAAGCGCCAGGTCTGCGCGGCCTTGGCCTGCTCGTAGTTCGTCACCGGCTCGTCGGTGAAGAACACGCTCAGCAGCGTGCCGGCGTTCTGGACGTGGTGCGGCACCCCTTCTACGGCGAGTGCCTCGCCGAGCAGACGACCGAGGGTCTCGGCGTTGCGGTCCAGGGCGGCGTAGACGTCGGCGTCGGCGGCACGCAGGCTCGCGAGGCCCGCGGCGACGGCGACGGGATTACCGGACAGGGTGCCGGCCTGGTAGACCGGTCCGTTCGGGGCGAGATGGGCCATGACATCGGCGCGACCACCGAAGGCCGCGGCGGGCAGACCACCGCTCATGACCTTGCCGAAGGTCATGAGGTCGCCGGAGACCCCGTCGATGCCGTGCCAGCCGGTCGGGCTCGCGCGGAAGCCGGTCATCACCTCGTCCATGATCAGCAGCGCGCCGTGCTCACGCGTGAGCTCGCGCAGACCCTCGTTGAAGCCGGGCACCGGCGGGACGGTGCCCATGTTGCCGGCGGCGGCCTCGGTGATGACCGCGGCGATCTCACCGGGGTTCGCCTCGAAGGCGGCACGCACGGCGGCGAGGTCGTTGTAGGGGACGACGACGGTGTCGCCCGCCTGGGCGCCCGTGACGCCGGGAGAGGTGGGCAGACCGAAGGTGGCGAGGCCGGAACCGGCGTCGGCGAGCAGTGCGTCGACGTGACCGTGATAACAGCCCGCGAACTTCACGATCTTCGACCGGCCGGTGAATCCGCGCGCAAGACGGACGGCGCTCATCGTCGCCTCGGTGCCGGAGTTGACGAGCCGGACCTGCTCGACGGGCGCGATGCGGGCGACGATCTCTTCGGCGAGTTCGACCTCCCCCTCGGTGGGGGCACCGAACGACAGACCCGCCAGCGCGGTCGATCGGACGGCCTCGACGACCGCGGGATGCGCGTGCCCGAGAATCATCGGACCCCAGGAACACACCAGGTCGACGTATGTTTTTCCGTCGACGTCGGTGAGCAGCGGACCCGATCCCGATGCGAAGAAGGGAGGATTGCCGCCGACCGATCCGAACGCGCGGACCGGAGAGTTGACGCCCCCCGGTGTCACCTTCGATGCCCGGTGGAAGAGTGCGGCGGATCGAGTGTCGTGGGTGGACGAAGCATCGGGGGTCGCAGTCACGACTTCCAGTGTCCGTAGTTTCGCGGGATTTGCCAAAAACAGCGGTCCTCAAACCTCATGTGTTTTTTCTCCCTTACCAGGAAAAAGGGACACCGTGAGTGACTTGTCGCACCTATCGTCTGAGGCATGCCGACGACAGCCGAACACCTGCGCATCGCACTCGACGGTGCGTGGCACGAAGCACGCGAACGCGCACGCAAGGATCTCGCGCACGAGAAGTTCGCGCCGCACTACACCCCCGAGACCGACAAGGCCCGCGCCATCACGCTCGAGCAGATGCGCATCCTCGCCGAGCACGGCTACGCCGCGGCGGGCTTCTCCGTCGAGTCCGGCGGCACGGGCGACGCGGGCGGCGCGGTCGCATCCATCGAGATGCTCGCGATGTCCGACCTGTCGCTGATGGTCAAGGCCGGCGTGCAGTGGGGCCTGTTCGGCGGGGCCATCGAGAACCTCGGCACCGAGCGGCACCACGAGAAGTACGTCAAGCAGCTCATCGATCTCGACGTGCTCGGCTGCTTCGCGATGACCGAGACGGGCCACGGCAGCGACGTGCAGTCGCTCGAGACCACAGCGACCTACGATCCGGACACCCAGGAGTTCGTGATCCACTCCCCCACCCCGTCGTCCCGCAAGGACTACATCGGTGGCGCGGCGCAGCACGCCCGGTTCGCGGCGGTCTTCGCGCAGCTCGTCACGGAGGGTGAGACCCACGGCGTGCACTGTTTCGTCGTCCCGATCCGCGACGAGGACGGCAACGACCTGCCGGGCGTGAGGACCTCCGACTGCGGTTACAAGGGCGGCCTGCCGGGTGTCGACAACGGCCGCATCATCTTCGATCAGGTGCGCGTCCCCCGGGAGAACCTGCTCAACAAGTACGCGGACGTCGAACCGGACGGCACCTACGTCTCGGACATCGACAACCCGAGCCGACGGTTCTTCACGATGCTCGGCACGCTGGTCCGCGGTCGCATCACCGTCGGCGGGTCGGCGGGTGCGGCGGCGCGGGTCGCGCTGAGCATCGCCACCCGCTACGCCGAGAAGCGTCGCCAGTTCGACGCCCCCGGACGCGACGGCGAGGTGCCGATCATGGACTATCTCGTCCACCAGCGTCGCCTGCTCCCGCTGATCGCCCGCTCGTACGCGCTCGGCTTCGCCCAGAACGAGCTGCTCACGACGATGCACCGCCTGCAGTCGACGTCGCTGCAGGAACTCGACGCGCAGGAACAGCGCGAACTCGAGGGTCGCGCGGCGGGCCTCAAGGTCGCCAACACCTGGCACGCGTCGCAGGCGATCCAGGAGTGCCGCGAGGCGTGCGGCGGGGCCGGCTACATGGCCGAGAACCGGCTGACGGCGCTGCGCGCGGACGTCGACGTGTTCACGACCTTCGAGGGCGACAACCACGTCCTGACCCAGCTGGTCGCGAAGGAACTGCTCACCGCCTACGCCGACGAGGTGCAGGGCATGAGCCCGGTGGAGTGGATGCGGTTCGCTGCGACCACCATCTCCGACATCGTCAAGAAGCGCACCGCGGCGCAGCAGATCATCCAGACGATCGTCGACACCCGCCAGGACAACGAGGAGGACGGCAGTCTCTTCAACCGCGGTACCCAGGTGACGATGTTCGAGGACCGGGAGCAGTACCTGCTGTCCACCGCGGCACGGCGTCTGCAGGCCGCGATGAAGCGCGAGGACAACCCGTTCGACGCGTTCAACTTCGTGCAGGACCACGTTCTGCACGCCGCCCGCGCGCACATCGACCGGGTCGTGCTCGAGGCGTTCGTCGCCGCGATCGAGGACTGCAAGGACGAAACCGCCCGCGAGCTGCTGTCGGAGCTGTGCGATCTGTACGCGCTGACGATCATCGACGAGGACAAGGCGTGGTTCATGGAGCACCGCCTGCTCTCGGTCGAACGCGCCAAGGCGGTCACGCGCGGCATCAACGAGCGGTGCCGCAGCCTGCGTCCGCATGCGCTGACGCTCGTGGACGGACTGGGTGTGCCCGACTACCTGCTCGGCTCGGCCATGCTCGATCGTGAGGGAGCGGTCGTCCCGCCTCAGGACGTCGCGGTCTGACCGGGGTCGCCGACGAGTTCGCCGAGCCGTGCTCGCAGCTCGTCGGCGTCCTTCGCCCACGCCCGCACGAACGTCCCTCCGGTGAGCCGCAGCCCGACGGGCTTGCGGCCGCGCGGCACGTCGGCCAGTTCGCCGAGGCTCCGGGCGGTCTCCCAGCGTTCCGGATCCCGCCGGTCCTCCGGTGGCGGCGACAGCACCGCCTCGATCTCGGCGACGGGTAGTTCCTCGGTGCCCTGCCGCAAGGTGGTGGACGTGAGCTCGACGCTGACGTGCCGGCGGGCCGCCACGACCATCACGTAGGAGAAACCGGCGAGCACGATCGCGATGATCGGCAGCGCGGCCCAGTGCACGACGGGACCGGTGAACAGTTCGACGACGAGGGCCACGGCGCAGAACAGCGGGCCGATGGCGACCGTGCGCCAGCGCGCTCCGGGTTCGTGGAACAGCGGCCCGGTCGCGTCGGTGCCCATCGGATCGGGGGTCGTCGGCTCGGGGACCGTCGGGTCGGTCAAGCGGCGAATGCGCCGGGGATCACCAGCAGCACGGTGGTCACCAGGCCGAGGAGGGCGATGAGAGCGATCAACACCAGTTCGCGACGGCGCCCATAGGGCCGCGGTTCCACCTGCATGACGTCCTTTTCGCTCGACGGGAAGGGCCTTCGGGCCCATATGGTGAGCCCACCGTACTCTTCCGTCGCACGCAACGAAACCGAGTGGTACGTCTATTCTTCCGGCAGTCTCAGGAAGAAGCGGTTGGCATCGCGCCGGTGCATCAGCACGATCGCTCCGACGGTCGCGACGGCTTGCAGAATGCCCACCACACCGAGTATCCAGCCCGCGCCGCCCTCCCCGACGCCCACACCGAAGACGGTGGGCAGGGTCGACAGCGACATGAACACCCCGAGCAGGGTGAGCAGCATCCGGGCCCAGTTCTTGGCCTTCAACAGCTGCCTGACCACCAGATACAGCAGTCCGACGATCACCAGGCCGATGCCGGCCGTCAGGGCGACCAGCACCGGCACCGCCGACTCGAGTTGCTCCGTCGTGACCCCCTCGACGGCCTGATCGGTGGCCATCGTCGTCATGAGATCGAGCAGTTCGTCGCGTCGACCGAGCAGATCGGCGAGACTTGCCGCCAAACTCACGACGGCGAGAGCGAGTACCCCGCACCACAATTGGTAGGCCGTCGTGACGTCTCCGGGAACGGGACGATTCGCCGCGGGACCGGGCCCGACAGGAGGTGCGGGGAAGCTCATGACAGGCGACCCGCGACCTCGGCGGCCCAGTAGGTGAGGACGACGTCCGCGCCGGCCCGCCGGATGCCGACCAGCGATTCGAGGATCGCCGCGTCGCGATCGATCCAGCCCTTCTGCGCGGCCGCGGTGATCATCGAGTACTCCCCCGAGATCTGGTAGGCGGCCACCGGGACGGGCGATCGGTCGGCGACCTCGCGCAGCACGTCGAGGTACGACATCGCCGGCTTGACCATCACCATGTCGGCGCCCTCGGCGAGGTCGAGGTCCACCTCGTGCAGCGACTCGCGACGGTTCGCCGGATCCTGCTGATAGGTGCGGCGATCGCCCTCGAGGGACGAGCCGACGGCGTCGCGGAAGGGACCGTAGAACGCCGAGGCGTACTTCGCGGAGTAGGCGAGCTGACCGACCTCGGTGTGCCCGGCCTCGTCGAGCGCCGACCGGATGAAGCCGATCTGACCGTCCATCATGCCGCTCGGGCCGAGCAGATGCGCTCCGGCCTCGGCCTGCGCGACGGCCATCTCGGCATAGCGCTCCAGGGTGGCGTCGTTGTCGACGACACCGGTGTCGGTGAGCACACCGCAGTGGCCGTGATCGGTGAACTCGTCGAGGCAGGTGTCGGCCATGATCACCGTGGAGTCGCCGAGTTCGCTGCGCAGCGACCGCAACGCGCGGTTGAGCACACCGTCGGGATCGCTCGCCGCGGTACCGCGGGCGTCCTTGTCCTCGGGGCGGGGCACACCGAAGAGCATCAGGCCGCCGACACCGGCGGTCACGGCCTCGGCCGCGGCCTTGCGCAGCGAATCGGCGGTGTGCTGGTACACCCCCGGCATCGACGCGATCTCGCGCGGC
This sequence comes from Rhodococcus sp. PD04, assembly GCF_035918275.1. Classification (NCBI taxonomy): domain Bacteria; kingdom Bacillati; phylum Actinomycetota; class Actinomycetes; order Mycobacteriales; family Nocardiaceae; genus Rhodococcus; species Rhodococcus sp. PD04. Next base: position 3,945,229 of record NZ_CP142143.1, read on the forward strand.
TCGTCGAGGCCGTCGGCCACGAACATCGGGAGCACGAGGTGGCGGGGTTCGAGGGAGGTCTCTGCCACGAGCCGTCGGATGGCAGGTGTGCTACGCAGCCGGCGGGGACGGATGTCGGGAAACATGGGGAGAACACCTTCCATACGGGTCGTGCGCGGCCCCGGTAGTGGCGACTACCGGAACCGCGCACGGATCATCGGATCACGAGAGATCAGCGGCGGGCTCGGGACTTCTTCCGCGGCGGGGGCAGTGCGCCCTCGGCGCGGAGCCGGGCCGCATGCTCGGCGAGCGCGTCGACCAGGGGCCCGATCTGCGCCGTCTCGGGCTGCACGTCCACCCGCAGACCGAACTCGATCGCCGTCTCGGCCGTCTTCGGGCCGATGCACGCGACGATCGTGCGGGCGTGCGGCTTGCCGGCGATACCCACGAGATTGCGGACGGTCGACGACGACGTGAAGCACACCGCGTCGAAACCACCGGTCTTGATCATCTCGCGGGTCGCGGCCGGCGGCGGAGCGGCACGCACGGTGCGGTAGGCGGTGACGTCGTCGATCTCCCAGCCGCGCTCGCGCAGGCCCTCAGCGAGGGTCTCGGTGGCGATGTCGGCGCGCGGCAGCAGAACCCGGTTGACCGGGTCGAAGACGTCGTCGTACGGAGCGAACTCGGCGAGCAGGCCGAGGCTGGACTGTTCGCCGCTGGGCACGAGTTCGGGGATGATGCCGAACGAGCGCACCTTCGCGGCGGTGGCCTCACCGACGCACGCGATCTTCACGCCGGAGAAGGCCCGCGCGTCGAGACCGAACGCCTCGAACTTCTCCCACACCGCACGCACCGCGTTGGTGGAGGTGAAGACCACCCACTGGTAGCGGCCGTCGACCAGGCCCTTGACCGCGCGTTCCATCTGCGCGGGGCTGCGCGGCGGCTCGACCGCGATGGTCGGCACCTCCATCGGGATCGCGCCGTGCGTGACGAGCCGCTCGCTCATCTCGCCGGCCTGATCCTTGGTGCGGGGCACGAGCACGGTCCAGCCGTACAGTGCGCGTGACTCCCACCACGACATCTTGTTGCGGTGCGAGACGACCTTGCCGACGGTGACGACCAGCGGACCGACGAGCTCGGAACCCGCATCGTTCAGGGTCGCGAGGGTGGCCTCGACGGTGCGCTGCTGACGGGTGGTGCCACGCACGGTGATCGCGGCGGGGGTCTGCGGCGCGAGACCGTGCTCGACGAGCGCGCTGGCGGTCTCGGCGAGGTGACCGGAGGTCGCGTGGAGCACGAGGGGGCCGGGGGCTGCGGCGAGCGCTGCCCAGTCGACCTCTCCGCGCACGTCGACCTCGGTGTGGCACGAGCCGAGCGCCATACCGGCGTAGCTCGGCACCGACGACCCGGCGGGCAGGCCCGGCAGGACCTCGAAGACCACCTGGGTGCGGGCGACGGCGTTGACCTCGGCGATCACCGAGTCGGTGGTGAGGGGGTCGCCGGCGACGAGGCGCACCACGTCGCGTCCGGCCTTCGCCTCGGCGACGAGCGTCTTGGCGACCTCGGCGGGCTCGCCGAGTGCGGGACGGACCTCGGCGACGGGCTCACCGGTCTCCGGATCGGTGCCGTGATCGACACCGACGAGGGCCACGACACCCTTGTCGACATCGGGGTCGGTGAAGGCGATCGTGGCGCCCGCCAGCACGTCACGCGCGCGCACGGTGAGCAGCGCAGGATCGCCCGGACCCGATCCCACGAACAGGATGCGCCCGGGGTTGTGCTTACGGACTCGGCTCATCGGTCATTCTCCAGTGCGGTCAAATCAGCGGTAAGGGCAAATCGGGTGACGGTGACAGCTGGGTCAATCATCGGCAGGTCTCGTCTCGGGAACGACCCCGTGCTCGACCATGAGCTCGCGCGCACCGAGCTCGAGAAGTTCGCGGGCGACACGACGACCGAGTTCCTCGGCCTTCTCCGGCGCCCCCACCGCGCTGGCTCGCAGCACATCCGATCCGTCCATGGCGGCGGCACATCCGCGTACCGACAGCTCCTCGATCACCCGGCCGTCGTCGTCGAGCGATTCGACGACGTCGGCGATCGCCCCCACCGGTGCGGTGCATCCGGCTTCGAGTTCGGCGAGCAGCGAGCGCTCCGCGACGACGGCGGCACGGCTCGGTGCGTGGTCGAGTCCGGCGAGCAGCTCGATCATCTCGGGATCGTCCGATCGGCACTCGACGGCGAGCGCACCCTGCGACGGCGCGGGCAGCATCTGCACCGGTTCGAGGGACTCGGTGACGCGGTCCAGGCGTCCGATGCGCGACAGTCCGGCACGCGCGATGACGATCGCGTCGAGTTCGCCGGAATCGACCTTGCCGATGCGGGTGTCGATGTTGCCGCGCAGCGGTTCGATCTGCAGTCCCAGGCCGAGCGCGGCGAGTTGTGCCCGCCGGCGCGGCGCCGAGGTACCGACCTTCGAGCCGGGCGGCAGCTCGCCGAGGACGAGTCCGTCGCGGGCGACGAGCGCGTCGCGCGGGTCCTCCCGCTCGGGGACGGCCGCGACGACGAGACGCGGATCCTGGAAGGTCGGCAGGTCCTTGTAGGAGTGCACGGCGACGTCGACCTCACCGGCGAGCAGCGCCTCGCGCAGCTCGGCGGTGAACACCCCGACGCCGATGCGCTGCACCGGGCCGGGCGTCACGTCGCCCTTGGTGGTGATGATGACGAGCTCTGCCGGGCGACCGGCGGCGATGAGTGCGTCGCGCACGGTCCCGGCCTGGGTCGTGGCGAGCACGCTGCCGCGGGTACCGATCCGCAACGGACGATCCTGCCGAGCAACATCGTCGCGGGAAACCGATGCGGCTTCGGTGCTCATGCGGTGCCGTCCTTTCGTGAGGCCTGGAGTTCGGTGGTGACAGCGGGGTCCAGTGCGGCGGACAGATCCCCCGAGAGGGTCGGATCGGTCAGCGAGCTCAGATCCTTGGTGGGTGTCGCGACCGCGTCGACCGACCCCGGGCTCAGCTCGAACAGCTCGCGCAGGGCCTCGGCGTACTGGTCGCCTCCCGGCGTCGACGCGAGCTGCTTGACCCGCACCGTCGGTGCGTGGAGGAGCTTGTCGACGACCCGGCGCACGGTGCGGGCGACCTCGCCGCGCTGGCCGTCGTCGAGATCGGGCAGTCGCGATTCGAGGCGCATCAGTTCGCCCTCGACCACCTCGGCGGCGCGCTGACGCAGTGCCGTCACGGTGGGGGTGACCTCGGCGAGTCGCTGCGCGGTGAGGTACTGCGACAGCTCGGCGGCGACGATCTTGCGGGCAGCCTCCGCGTCGGTCGCGGCGGCGCCGGCCGACGGGTCGCGCTGCAGCGACTCCATGTCGAAGACCTGCACACCGGGAAGACCGGCCACGGCGGTGTCGACGTCGCGCGGCAGACCGAGATCGCAGATAGCGAGGGGGCGTTCGCCGCGGCCGGGCTGCGCGAGTGCGCGGTGCGCGTCGGCGAGCGTGACGACGGCGCCCACGGCTCCGGTGCAGGTGACGGCGACGTCGGCGCGGCTCAGTGCGGTCGCGAGATCGTCGAATCCGACGACCTCGGCGTCGACACCGGCGGCCCGTGCGGTCTCGGCGAGTCGCTCGGCACGGTCGCGGGTGCGGTTGGCGACGACGATCGAGCCGACCTCGGCCCGGACGAGATGTGCGACGGCGAGGCCGCCCATGGCGCCGGCACCGATCACTGCGGCGGTGCGGCCCTTCAGGTCGCCTCCGAGGAAGTTCGAGGCCTTGTCGAGCGCGACCGACACGACGGATGCGCCGGCGGCGTCGATGCCGGTCTCCGAGTGCACCCGCTTGCCGACGCGCAGCGCCTGCTGAGCGAGTTCGTGCAGGGTGCGGCCGGCGGCCTGCTGGGCGTCGGCGGCGGCGTAGGCGGTACGGATCTGGCCGAGGATCTGCTGCTCCCCCACGACCATCGAGTCGAGCCCGCTGGCGACGGAGAAGAGGTGTTCGGCAGCGGCCTCGCTGTACCGGACGTAGGCGTGCTTGTGCAGTTCGGTGACGGGCAGACCCGAGTGCTCGGCGAGCAGTTCGCTGACCGCGGCGAGCGCGCCGTGGAAGGCGTCGACCACCGCGTAGATCTCCACCCGGTTGCAGGTGGAGACGATCATCGCTTCGGAGATCTTGTCCGACGCCAGCATCTTGTCGGTGAGCTTGGGGCGGTCGGTGTCCGTGACCGCCACCTTCTCGAGCACCGGGACCGGTGCGCTCCTATGCGATATCCCGACGAGGAGAACACTCACGGTGCGATCACCGATCCGTTTCTGGTCGCGGCCGAGCCCATCGGACCCGCCTTTCCTGTTGTGGTACGCCGTGCAGAGCTCCGGGTGGACACCCGCGGGATGCCGGCGGGGCGTACGTCGCCGGCTGCAGGACGAACGTCGGCGGTCGCCGCACGGGGGGTCTCCCCGTTGCGCGTGCTGTTGAACGAGAGAACCTGCATCTCGACGGACAGATCGACGCGTCGGATCTCGACGTGGTCGGGGACATCGAGTTCGACGGGAGCGAAGCTCAGGATGCTGCGCACGCCTGCGAGCACGAGCCGATCGCACACCTGCTGCGCTGCCTCGTCGGGGGTGGCGACGACTCCGATGGTCGCGCCGAGTTCACGGGCTCCGTTCTCGAGATCGTCGACGTGCCGCACGACGAGGTCGCCCACACGTGTGCCCACGACGTCGGGATCGGAATCGAAGAGACCGGCCATCGTGAAACCGCGGCGGTCGAAGCCCGGATACCGGGCGAGGGCGCGGCCGAGGCTGCCCACTCCGACGAGCACGACGCGATGGCCCCGGTCGAGTCCGAGAGCTGCTTCGATGCGGGACTGGAGGCGCAGGACGTCGTAGCCGACGCCGCGCACTCCGTTGGGTCCGAGGAAGGACAGATCCTTGCGCAGCTTGGCCGAACCGACGCCGGCGGCGGCCGCGAGTTCCTCACTGGAGACGATGAGGGTGCCGGCCTCGGCGAACGCACCGAGGACCCGGAGGTAGGTCGCGAGACGCGTCACAGTAGCCTGTGGGATATCGCGGACCGGAGGGGTGGGAGTGGCACCCTCGCCGGACTCGGCGGTGCCGCGAGCGTCCTCGCCCTGCGGTGGGTGCAACTGCGTCACGGTACGTGGCTCCTCGTCCGGCCGGTGGATACACGCCTGGCCTCACGGTGATCCGGGAATTCGTTCACACCACGGTAACCGCTTGTGAAGCCATGCACAAAGTTGCTCGAAGCACCCCGAATGTGCTTCCCACCTGCTGTACGACGAGGACCTGCCCACTCAGCCGGCGAGATCTGCGCGCAGTCGCGGCTCGTCTACCTCCCAGTAGCTGTGCTCGCGTCCGTCGAGCAGAACGACGGGCAGACGGTCCCCGAATTCGGCCCTCAGATCGGGATCGGTTGCGGCAGCGACATCCACGTCGATGCAGGTGACCTCGACGCCGAGCTCCTCCGCGAGCGCCTCGAGCTGCTCGCGCGCAGGACCGCACGCACCGCACCCGGCACGCACGAGAAGGGTCAGGTGATGACGGCTCGCGGAGCCGCTCGTTGCCGATGACGATTGCTCACTCATGCCTCCACTGTGCGGCACGACCTGTCGAGATGAACGTCACACCCGGTCACGGGGGCGACGGCCTCCCGGTGACGGGCCGTATCGCGGGCTAGGCTTGGCGCGGGTCGCCCGTGTATGCGGTCGCCGTATGTGCGGCGCCCGGAAGTGCAGGGGTCACACGGGGCCCGCCCGTTTCGACAGCCCCGCCCGTTACGACACCGGAGGTGCGAGTGCCAGGACGTTCGTTTCCCTACGGATGGGGCATGGGTGAGACGTGGGCGCGCATCATCCGTCCCGGACGTCGGCTCTTCTCTCGCAAGTTCGGGCCCAGCGAGGAAGAGGTCCGCGCCAATCTCGCAGGTGAGGCGAGCGCCGATGCCGCCCTCGCGTTGCAGGAATCCCGCGTCGAACCCGAGCCCTCCCCCGATACCGCTCCCGTCCCGCGCGATCTGACCGCGGCGGCGTTCTTCGACGTCGACAACACGATGGTGCAGGGCGCGTCGATCATCCACTTCGCCCGCGGCCTCGTCGCCCGGAACTACTTCGACAAGTCCGACCTGTTCGAGTTCGCCTGGCAGCAGGTCAAGTTCCGCCTGACCGGCAAGGAGAACATGAACGACGTCGCGTCCGGTCGCGACAAGGCGCTGTCGTTCGTGCAGGGCCGCTCCACCGAGGAACTGCGCCGGCTCGGCGAGGAGATCTACGACGACATCATCGCCGACAAGATCTGGCCGGGCACCCGCGCGCTCGCGCAGATGCACCTCGACGCGGGCCAGCAGGTGTGGCTCGTGACCGCGACGCCGGTCGAACTGGCCGACGTCATCGCCGAACGCCTCGGCCTGACCGGTGCGCTCGGCACCGTCGCCGAGTCGAAGGACGGTGTCTTCACGGGCCGTCTCGTCGGCGACATCCTGCACGGTCTCGGCAAGGCACACGCCGTGCGGGCCCTCGCGATCCGTGAGGGCCTGAATCTCAAGCGCTGCACGGCCTATTCGGACAGCCACAACGACGTGCCGATGCTCTCGGTGGTCGGCACGGCCGTCGCGATCAATCCCGATCCGGATCTGCGGCAGGTCGCGCGTACACGCGGGTGGGAGATCCGCGACTTCCGGACGGCGCGCAAGGCTGCGAAGGTCGGGGTACCCACGGCGCTCGGTCTCGGTGCCGCGGGTGGTGCAGTCGCGGTCCTCGTGGGCCGCCGCCGCGATCGAGCGGCCTGACGGCACAGCCGCGATCGAGCGGCCCGACGACACAGCCGCGATCGAGCAGCCCGACGACACAGCCGCGATCGAGCAGCCCGATCTTCGGCCTGCTCAGCCGAGGAAGACGTTCCGCCGGCGCGTGAGCAGTTTGTAGAGGGTCTGCTGGATCGTCTCGCGCACGTGGTCGGTGACCTCGAACAGCACCATCGGATCCTCTGCCGCGGCCTCGTCGTACACGTCGGTGACGATGGGGGTGCCGAACTCGATGTACCACTTCGACGGCAGCGGCACGATTCCGAGCGGGCCGAGCGCCGGGAACAGCGGGGTGATCGGGAAGTAGGGCAGGCCGAGCAGGCGCGCGAGCGAGGTGAGGTCGGCGATGTTCGGGTAGATCTCCTCGGAGCCGACGATCGAGCACGGCACGATGGGCGCCTGGGTGCGCAGGGCCGCCGACACGAAACCGCCGCGGCCGAACCGCTGCAGTTTGTAGCGCTCCTTGAACGGCTTGCCGAGTCCCTTGTAACCCTCGGGGAAGACCGCGACCACCTGGTCCTGCCGGAGGAGTCGTTCGGCGTCGGGATGGCACGCGAGGGTGTGGCCGGCCTTGCGCGTCACCGTTCCGACGACGGGCATACCGAAGGCGAGGTCGGCGGCGAGCATCCGCAGGTGACGATCCGCGTGGTCGTGCACGGCGACGGAGGTCATCAGTGCGTCGACGGGGAGCGTGCCGGCGTGGTTGGCGACGACGAGTGCGCTGCCTTCGGCGGGGATGTTCTCGACGCCGCGGACCTCGACGCGGAACCACTTGTCGAACAGGGGTCGCAGCACCGGCAGGACGACGTTCTCGGTGAAGTGCGGGTCGAAGCCGAAGTCGTCGACCTCGTAGTCGCCGGTCATCCGGCGGCGCACGAACTCGGCGGTGGCGGTGACCTGTTGTGCGAGCGTGCCGCGCAGGTCGTCGAGGAATCGGTCGGTGCGGTTCACCTGCTCGGGGGTGGGCGGTGGCCCCATCGACGGATGGGGTGTGCGTGTGACCCGTTCGCCGGGACGGCGGTTGCCGGCGTGCAACGGGATGACCTTCGCGACCTCCGTCATCGCGCCTCCCTCGTCTCTCCGAGCACGGAGAGCGCCATCGACTCGGCCTTGTCCACCCATTCGGTCTTCACGATGCGGGTGAGGGCGAGGCCCCGGGCGAAATCGTCGAGCGCTTCTCTCGTGGTCCAGCGTGGTTCGAATCCGAACTCGTTGCGCATGCGCGTGGTGTCGAGTCCGCATCCGAAATGGAAATAGTCGAGTTCTTCCTTGGTGAAGGAGTTCATCACCGAACCCATGAGTGCGTGCCCGACCGTGCGGAACAGCGCGTAGGGCATCGGCACGGTGACGCCCCCGGCCCGGCGCACGGCCTGGGTCATCATGACGATCCCCTCACCGGCGATGTTGTACGTCCCGGGCCGTCCGGCGACGACCGCGTGTTCGAGTGCACCGAGCGCGTCCTCCTCGTGCAGCAGCTGCAGTCGCGCGTCGCGGCCGAGCACGTTGGGGACGAGCGGGGAGGTGAGATAGCTCGACACCGAGCCGGGCAGCCGGTTCCCGACGGTGGGTGCGAGCCGGAGGATGGTGGTCGCGATGTCGCTGCGCCGGCGGGCGATGCCGCGCAGGTACCCCTCGACCTCCATCATGTCGCGGGCGAAGGCACCCGTGGGTCGTCGGCGGGCGCTCATCTCCTCGGTGAACTTCGCGGGATCCTTGGCGCTCGAGCCGTAGACGACGGACGACGAGCGCAACACGATCCTGCGCACCGACGGCGCCTTCTGGCACACCGCGAACAGTTGCATCGCGCCGAGGACGTTCATGTCCTTCATCGCCGTGCGGCTCCCCGACTTCGGGGCCTTCGTGACGGCGGACGCGTGGACGACGGTGTCGACGTCCATATTGCGGATGATCTTGCCGATGAGAGGGTTGCGGATGTCGGCGAGCACGAACTCGGCTCGCCCCATGCGCCGGAGCATGTCCTTCGACGGCGATTGGGTGTCCACACCGATCACCCGCTCGATATCCGGATTCTGAGCGAGCCTGGTGACGAGGAAACCACCCAGGAACCGACTTGCTCCGGTGACCAGCACGACTCGTGGACGTGCCACCTCGTGCCCATGCGAAACCACTCGTGAAACCCCCTGCTGCACCACACGCGTCATCGGTCACATTCGCCCCGACGCGGTATGCCGTCCCACAATACGGCCACTTCGCTGCCGTCGCACGACTCGCGGGTGAACTTCCGGGGACCGGGATGCGCAGACGAGTACGGGATGTACGGACGAACGATGCCCGCCACCACGAGGGTGACGGGCATCGGACAGGCGCAGGGCTTACTTGCCGAGTTTACGACGCTGCACTCGGGTGCGGCGGAGCAGCTTGCGGTGCTTCTTCTTCGACATGCGCTTACGGCGCTTCTTGATCACAGATCCCATGTGGGCATCCCTCACGTTCCTTGTAGCGTTCCTGCGCACGCCGGTGACGTACGCCTGATGTATGTCGACGCTGGGCCTCGTGGCGACGAGTAACAGCGCCTCACGACACCGGCTGGCCGGTACGACGACAAGCAATCCTACCGGGGCGGCCCACCCGGCGTGAAACCGAGGTCCGCCCCGGAACGCGACTTCCCTCGCGCACCGGATCCGTTCGTCGTACCGTCGTACCCCGACGACGCGCCGACCGTCCCTGCTCTACCTCTATCCGACGTCGAAGTACGACGTCTCGAGGTAGTCGTGGACGGCCTTCGCATGCACGCGGAACGAGCGTCCCACGCGCACTGCGGGTAGTTCGCCACTGTGCACCAGCCTGTACACGGTCATCTTCGACACCCGCATGAGAGCTGCCACCTCGGCAACTGTCAGGAACTGGGTACCGGCGAGAACCGACTGTCCGTCTTGAGGTTGACCCTTCGACGGCGTGTTTCCTGAAACCATTACACACCTCCGGCACGCCCGCGCCGCCGGCTTCCCCTCCGGCGGAACAGACACGCACGTGCTGATTCGAGCTTAGCGTGACGAATGGTTCCTGTGCGACGATGCAGCTGGGGAATTTCCGGCGGGCGGCTGTTCGTCGCCACGCTACGCCCCGCAGGGACGTCTGTCAGCGTTCCGCAGATGCGCCTGTCCGCGTTCTCCGGAGGGACCTGTCGGGGCCCCGGGTAGGGCGCCTGTCAGGCGGTTCCGGAGAGTCCCTCCCGGGCCGCGGGCGACGGCTGATCCGATCCCGCACCGAGTTGCGCGGAGCGACGCTTCGCGGCGTCGAGCGCCTCGTAGAAGGCCGTACGCAGTCCTCCACGCTCGAGTTCGCGGACCGCAGCCGCCGTGGTGCCCCCCGGCGAGGTGACCGCGGCGCGCAGATCGGCGGCGTTGTCCCCCGAACGCGCGAGCATCGCGGCAGAGCCGGTCATCGTCTGCACCACCAGATCGGTGGCCACAGCCCGCGTCAGGCCGAGCGAGACACCGGCGTCGATCATCGCTTCCGCGACGAGGAAGAAGTAGGCCGGTCCGGATCCGGAGACCGCGGTGACCGCGTCGATCTGCGACTCAGGGACCACCGAGACCGTTCCCACGCTCGCGAGGATCTCGCGGACCGTGTCGAGGTGCTGCTGCTTGACGTACCGACCGGCGGACAGCACGCTCGCGCCCTCCCCGACGAGCATCGGGGTGTTCGGCATCACGCGCACGACGGGGAAGCCCGCCGGGAGCTTGGTCTCGTAACGGACCGTCGGGATGCCTGCGGCCAGCGACACCAGGATCTGCTCGTCGTCGTTCCCGGCGTCGACCGCCGCGAGGGCGGTGACGACGACGTCCACGTCGTTGGGCTTGACGGCCACGACCACCACATCGGCGCCTTCCGCGGCGTCGGAGGTGCTGTCGGTGACCCGGATCGAGTAGGTCCGCGACAGTTCTTCGCGTCGTTCCTCGAACTTCTCGGCGACCACGAGGTCCTTGGTCGCGAAGCCGTTCTTCAGCAGGCCCGAGACCAGCGCCTCGCCGATCCTGCCGCCACCGATCACTGCGATTCTCGTCATGGGGACAGCCTGCCACGACCGCCCGTGCGGCCTACACCACAGTGGGGTGTGTCAGCGGGGCATCATGGCCAGCTGACGCGACTGCACGACGACCTGGCCGGTCGAGTCGACGACGGTGTGGTCCTCCTCGAACCAGGTGTTGCCGAGGACGCTGCTCTCGGCGATGACACGCAGCCATCCCGGAGCCGGCACCCGCCGCAGGTACGCGGTGAGCTGCACCGTCGGCGCCCAGCCGAAGCGGCCGAGGTTCATCGCGACGGGAGCCGAGACGTCGCCGCACATGAGCGCGAACAGCACCGAGGTGTCGACGTCCGCCTCGTCGCCCGGCGACGGCCGCGTCCACATCGACACGAGTGGTTCGCCCTGTTGCCCGTCGAGGAAGCGTGCGGTCGAGGAGTCGATCCGGAGCCGGGAGGTTGCGGCGAACTTCACGATCTGCCCCATGGGGTGCTCGGGGGTGACGAGCACCGACTCGGCCGGCGGGTCGGCGGGCATGGTGGTCGCGCGGTGCGGCACGGTGTGGAAGGGCTCTCCGGTGTCCGGGGCGCCGAGGGTGACACTCGCCCGCACCGCTACGCGTCCGGCCTGGGACAGTTCGACGTCCACGAGACCGATCTGCTTGCCCTGCTTGCGCAGGACGGTGGTGAGCTCGACGTCGCCGGGATCGGGCGCGGCGACGAACGAGGCGCTCACGGCCAGGGGCTGGGTGAGCGGGTCGACACCGGCGTCGAGCACCGACCTGCGTGCTGCGGACGCGCAGACCGCGAGCATGCATCCGCCGTGCACCTTGGGTCCGATGGTCCACACCGGATCGATGTGCGCCTGCCAGGCAGAGGTGCCGTCGGGGTGCTCCCCCGGCACCCGGGTGACCGAGGTCAGGTCGAGGAAGGGCTGGTCGGTGAGAGTCATTGCTGCTCCTGGTCGTCGTTCGGGGCCTGATCGGCGCCGGTCGTGGGAGATTCACCGGACCCGAACACGCGGGCGGCGAGATGCTGGTGGGCCAGTCGGCGCATGGCCGTGAGGACCGGTTCGTACAGGGCCGTCCCGAGCACGGCCGCTTCCACGGTGGCCTCCCGGGAGTGCGTCGGCAGCAACTCGAGGTCGACTTCGGCGATGGCGCGGACGTGCCGGCCGTAGGCGTCGATCCGGCGGTCGTCCATCCGCAGGCCGGCGGCCTCGAGGGCTGCGAGCGCATGTTCGAGTTGCGCCACGGCCGCGAACCGCGGGTCGTAGATCTGGCCGAGGCGCTCGAGCAGGCGGCGGGCGCGGGGATAGTCGGGACCGGCCGAGTCCTCGACGTAGGGCGGCAGCGCGGCGATGGCGTGGCCGAGTTCGACGAACAGGTCGTCGCGCGGGTTGTCGACGAGATCCACGACGGTCTTGATCTTCTCGAGGGGCAGGCCCTGTGCGGCGAGAGCGCGGACCAGACCCAGGCGGCGGACGTGCCGGTCGTCGTAGGTCGCCGAGGTGACGCTCGTCGCCACGCCCGGCATGAGCAGTCCTTCGCGCAGGTAGTACTTCACCGTCGGCAGCGGTACGCCGCAGCGCTCGGCGAGTTCCGAGATCCGCACGGTTCACCTCCATCCCTTGACATCGGATACTACAACTATCCAATATTGGATAGCATCACTATCCAGTTGCGGATCACAGGCCGGGGAGGCCCTCATGCATCCGATCGTGACCATCGTTCTCGGGAGCACCGTGCTCACCGTCGCAGGCATCGCCTTCGGAGGCGCCTTCCTGCTACGCGTCGCCGCAGGCGGCGTACCCACCAACGACCTGCAGAAGGCGTTCTTCCGTGCGGGTCATGCCCACGCGGGCGTACTCGTCACGCTGGGGCTGCTCATCGCCGTTCTCACGCACGTCGTGGGCGCATCACCCGGCTGGTCCGCGGGCGGTGCCATCGCTGTGCTCGTCGCCGCGATCCTGATCCCGGCGGGCTTCTTCCTGTCGGTGCTCGGGCCCGATCCGGCCCGGCCCGGCCGGATGTTCGCGGCGGTGTGGCTCGGCGCCGCCTCCCTCACCGCGGGCGTGCTGATCTCAGGCGTCGCCGTGCTCGCCGCCGGAATCGCCGGCCTCTGAGGCGGGGACGCGCGCGATGTCCGTGTGCCGGGGACTCTCGGGGCCGGCGGTGATCGCGCGCGTCGCCGAGCGATCCAGGTGCGTGCGCGCGAAGGCCAGCGAACGCGCCAGCATCCCGGCGCGCTCCGCACGCGTCCGTGCACTCTGAGTGCTGATCTCGAGAACCACGTGACCGCCGAAATCGCTCTCGGCGAGCCGGCGGCAGACATCCGCACACGGCTGCGTGCCCGTTCCCGGGACGAGGTGCTCGTCGAGCGAGGAGCCCCGGCCGTCGGCGAGATGGAGGTGGGTGAGCCCCTCCCCCATCCGATCCGCGAGCGCGAGGGCGTCGGCCCCCGCAGTCGCGGTGTGAGACAGGTCGAGCGTGTAGTGCGCGAAGCCGGTGTCGGTGGGGTCGAGCGACGGGCTGTAGGCCGAGACCGCGCGGCCCGGCCCGCGCCGACGCAGACGTTCGGCGCCGCGATCACGACCGCCGAAGACGACATCGGCTCTCATCGGGTACATGTTCTCGACCGCGACCACCACGTGACTGTCGGCCTCGAGCGCCGCGACCTGGTCGGAGAATCCCTCCGCATAGCGACGCTGCCACCGGAAGGGCGGATGGACCACGACGGTCTCCGCACCGAGGATCTCGGCGACACGTACCGAACGGTCGAGCTTGGCGGCCGGATCGGATCCCCACACGCGCTGCGAGATCAGCAGGCACGGCACGTGCACGGCGAGCACCGGCACGCCGTACCGGCGGACCAGACGTTCCACCGAGGTGGGGTCCTGACTCACCGGTTCGGCCCACACCATCAGCTCGACCCCGTCGAAACCGAGATCGGCGGCGAAGCGGAACGCCGCTTCGGTGTTCTCCGGATAGACCGAAGCGGTGGACAGCCCTACCCGGATTCCCTGCGCGGTCGGCATCGGCTCACCCGGGCAGCAGGAACAACAGCGGCCCGAAGGCCACGAATGCTCCCACCGCGAGCGCGATGAGCTGACTCGTGATGTCGTCGGTGCGCCGCAGCACACGCACCAGTGCGACCAGGCCCACGATCACCAGCAGCGCGAGCGCGAAGGCGACCCACGGCAGGAGATCCCACAATCGTTCGAATCCCTTGAAGAGCAATCCGCCCGCGACGATCGCGGCGACACTCTCGCCGATCAGTAACGCCCACTGCTTGAGGCCGCTGCCCTGCTCCGCGTCGGCGGACTCGTCGTCGTCCACACTCTTCCGTGCCGAATCGTCGGCGGCGTCGGCCGCTGCCTTCCCGCCCTTGCCGCGCGACTTCCGCGACCGCGACGATGCCGCCTTCTCGGAGGCGTCGGACCCGGTGTCCGCGGCACCGATGGTGTCGGTCGAGTCCTCGGCGCCGGAGCCGGTGCCCTGCAGGTCGCTGGCCGGGCCGGAGAGCAGTCGCGGTTCGGCGACGTCGGCCTTGCGCACCGACACCGCCGGGGCGCTCGCCTTCTCGGACTTCTTGTCCGCCTTCTTGTCGGCGACCGCTGCTCCCTCACCGGACTGCGAGCCGGGCGCGGCCGCTCCGAGATGCGCCCGCGCGCGCCGGGGAAGCGCCTCGGGACGGATGACCTCGGTCGGCGACTCGATCTTGGGCGGCGCCGCCTTGGACGCTGCCTCCGTCGATGCGGCCGTCTTCGAGACTGCATCCGTCTTCGACACCGTGTCCGTCTTCGACACTGCGTCCGCGGCTGTGGGCACCTTCGACGCCGGGCCGGACGGTGTCTTCGCAGTGGGTGGCGTTTTCGCGGCAGGCGGCGTCTTCGTGACGGCAGGCGTGCTCGTTCCGGTCTTCACCGGCGGCGTCTTCGTCTCGACGGCGACCCGCGGGGTCACGGTGGTCTTCTCGATGTCGGACAGCGCGAAGGTCGCCGCCTTCGGCGTCTCGAGCTTCGGGGTCTCGACCTTGCGTGGCGCCGGGACGGCCTTCGGCGGGGTCTCCGCCTCGACAGCAGCCGTCGAGGTCGACGAATCCGCCTGCCCGGCAGCGCTTTCCGCATCGGCCGCGGTGTGCCGCTCGACCTTGCTGTCTGCGCGGGTGATCGGGATCTCACCCGTCAGTTCGGCGACGGAGATGCCGCCGCTCGCGCCTCGTCGGCGTCGTCCCCCGGCCCGCGTTCCCACCTTCTGGCCGTTACGCGCCAACAGCTCGGCCACGGAGATCTGCCCCGTGTCGTTGCTGCGATTCCCGCTCATCCGGTTGCCACCACCAGTTCGCCACCCATATCCGTATCGAGCTTCCGAAGAATCAGGCCTTCGCGCAACGCCCACGGGCAGATCTGCAGCGTCTCCACCCCGAGGGCACGCATGCTCGCCTCCGCGACGAGGGCGCCGGCGACGAGTTGCTCGGACCGATCCGAGCTGACGCCTTCGAGTTCCGCCCGGTCGGCCGTGGTCATCCGGGAGATGAAGGCGATGAGCTGGCGCAGTCCGCTCGCCGTCAGAGTCCGTTGTACCCGCAGGCCGGCCGAGGAGGGGGCCGCGCCGGTCAGGCGGGCCAGGGTCCGGAAGGTCTTGGAGGTACCCACACACAGGTCGGGGTCGCCCGCGCTGCGCAGCACCTTCGCCGGTTCGGCGAGTTCGGCGTCGAGCCAGTCGCGCAGCGCGGAGATCCGGCGCTTGCCGGGCGGGTCCTCGCGGAACCAGTCGCGGGTGAGCCGTCCCGCACCGAGCTGGAGGGAGTAGGCGATCTCGGGGTCCTCGTCGCCACCGAAGGTGAGCTCGAGCGAACCACCGCCGATGTCGAGGTCGAGGATGTTCCCGGCGCTCCAGCCGTACCAGCGGCGCACGGCCAGGAAGGTCAGCCGCGCCTCGTCCTCACCGGAGAGCACGTCCAGCGACACCCCGGCCTCCCGGCGCACCCGATCGAGGACGGTCTCGGAGTTGCCGGCGTCGCGCACCGCGGACGTCGCGAACGCCATGAGCTCGCCGCATCCAGAGGTGCGGGCGATACTGGCGAACTCGGCAGTGGTCTCGACGAGCCGATCGGCGCCCTTGGAGGTGATGTCGCCGTTGTCGTCCATGTTCTCGGACAGCCGCAGCGTGGCCTTCGTCGAACTCATCGGCGTGGGGTGCCCACCACGATGGGCGTCCACCACCAACAGGTGAACGGTGTTGCTTCCGACGTCGAGTACCCCTAAGCGCACATCAATACGGTACTGGGTCTACCGTCGGGACCTGTGACAGCAGGTATGTCCCATGCCCCACACAAACTCGACCCGGCCCCCGAAGTCCCTCTGGACTTTCCTCGGGAGTGGGTGGAGTTCACCGACCCCGACAACGACGAACACGTCATCGCCGCAGACATGACATGGCTGCTCTCGCGGTGGACCTGCGTGTTCGGCACTCCGGCGTGCCAGGGCATCATCGCCGAGCGCCCCGACGACGGGTGCTGCTCGCACGGCGCGTTCCTGTCCGACGACGACGATCGCAAGAAGCTGGCGAAGGCAGTGAAACACCTCACGCCGGCCGATTGGCAGTTCATGGACAAGGGCCTGGGCAAGAAGGGCTACCTCGAAGAGGACGAGATCGACGACGAGCCCGCCCTGCGCACCCGCCGCTACAAGGGTGCGTGCATCTTCCTCAACCGTCCCGGATTCGAGGGCGGCCAGGGCTGCGCCCTCCACACCATGGCGTTGCGACGCGGCATCGAACCGCTGGAGATGAAGCCCGACGTGTGCTGGCAGCTCCCGATCCGCCGCACCCAGGACTGGGTGGAGCGTCCCGACGGCACCGAGATCCTGCGCACGGTCATCACCGAGTACGACCGGCGCGGCTGGGGTGAGGGTGGCCACGATCTCGACTGGTACTGCTCCGGCTCCCCCGACGCTCACGTCGGCGAGCGCCCGGTCTGGCAGTCGTACGCCCCCGAACTCACCGAACTCCTCGGTGCGGCGGCCTACGACGAGCTCGCGCGCCTGTGCCGGCGACGCCAGGGACTGGGTCTGATCGCGATCCATCCCGCGACGTCGGCAGCACAGGCGCACTCGGCTGCCGGTTCCGATCAGGCTTCGAGCTTGTAACCCAGGCCGCGCACCGTCACGAGGTGGCGCGGCTTGGCCGGGTCCTCCTCGATCTTCGAGCGCAGTCGCTTGACGTGGACGTCGAGGGTCTTGGTGTCGCCGACGTAGTCGGCGCCCCACACCCGGTCGATGAGCTGTCCGCGGGTGAGCACCCGCCCGGAGTTCCGCAGGAGATATTCGAGCAGGTCGAATTCCTTGAGCGGCATGGCAATCGGCTCGCCGTTGACATGCACGACGTGACGGTCGACGTCCATCCGCACGGGCCCGGCCTCGAGCAGTCCGTCGTCCGCCGCCGCCTCGCTCTCGGTGTCGGATCCGCGCCGCAGCACCGCGCGGATCCGGGCGATGAGCTCGCGCGCCGAGTACGGCTTGGTGACGTAGTCGTCGGCGCCGAGTTCGAGCCCGACGACCTTGTCGATCTCGCTGTCGCGGGCGGTAACCATGATGACCGGCACACCCGAGCGGGTCCGCAGTTGCTTGCACACGTCGGTGCCGCTCATTCCGGGGAGCATCAGATCGAGCAGGACGATGTCGGCACCCTTCCGGTCGAACTCGGCGAGGGCCGACGGGCCGTCGCCGGCGATGGTCGTCTCGAACCCCTCCTTGCGCAGCAGGAAGGCGAGCGGATCCGCCAACGATTCCTCGTCCTCGACGATCAGCACACGCGTCACGAGCTGGTCCTCCGTCTGTTTCTCGGTGTCCGTCCGCCCGGGAACCCGGGTGGGGGTCTGTGTCACGATCCGACCGCCTTCTCGGTGCGGCCGGCGGTGTCGTCCTCGTCGTCGTCGGCGTCCTCGAGGTGGGCCGGGACGAGAAGGGTGAAGGTGGAGCCGGTACCGGGCTTGCTCCACAGGGTGATCTCGCCGTGATGGTTCGCGGCGACGTGCTTGACGATGGCCAGGCCGAGGCCGGTGCCTCCGGTGGCCCGCGACCGGGCCTTGTCGACGCGGAAGAAACGCTCGAAGACCCGTTCCTGGTCCTCCTTCGCGATACCGATCCCCCGGTCGGTGACGGCCATCGCGACCTTGCCCTCGCGCAGCGACCTGCTGATCGTCACCGGTGAGCCGGCCGGCGAGTAGGCGATCGCGTTCTCGATGAGGTTGGTGAGGGCGCTGACGAGCAGCGTTCGGTCGCCGAGGATCTCGAGACCGCTCGGCCGGTCGGTGCTGATGGTGATCGAGGCGTTCTCGGCGGTCAGGCGCGTGCGGTCGAGGGCCTCCTCGACGACGGCGTCGACGTCCACGACCTCGAGATCGGGCAGCTTCTCGGCGCCCTGGAGCTTCGAGAGTGCGATCAGTTCGGTCACCATGTTGCCGAGGCGCGTCGCCTCGCGCTGGACCCGTTCGCCGAAGTGGCGGACGGTGTCGGGATCGTCGACGGATTCGAGCAATGCCTCCGCGAGCAATGCCATCGCACCGACGGGGGTCTTGAGTTCGTGGCTGATGTTGGCCACGAAATCGCGCCGTGTGGCCTCCATGCGGACGTGCTCGGAGTCGTCGAAGGCGTAGAGCACGACGAAACGCGGGTCGCGGTCGAGCAGCGGCCGGACGGTGCAGCGCACCGCGACGGGTTCGCGGCCGAGCAAGGCCTTCGCACCCAGGTCGATTTCTATCGAGTTCCTCGTCTCGAGCACGCGGCAGGCGGCCACCCAGGCACGGTCGTCGATCTGCCGGTTGCGGACGAGTCCGAGTTCCTCGGCGCGCGGGTTCGACAGGACGACGTCGTGGAACTTGTCGACCACCGCGATCCCGGTCGATGCCTCGTGGACGACCCGGTCGAGCACGTCGAACATCGTGAGGTCGGCTTCATCGCTACCGTGCGCTCTGCGCTGCACCAGCCTCCCGACGGCGACGGTGCCGATCCCGCCGAGGACCGCTGCGACCACGGCCAGCAACACGGCCTGCGTAACACTCACACTTCGAATCGTAATGACACCGGTACCCCACCGGACACCGGGTCGACGGCATTCCCCGCACGTCACACCGCATTTTTCGGTTGTTGGAGTGTTGTTCACCGATTGTTCGCCCGGCACCTGCACGAACGAACCGACCCCGTCACCGATCGGAGACGGGGTCGGTTCGGTACCGAAGAGCTGTTACTTGGCGCCCTGGTTGGCGACCGCTGCCGCACCGGCAGCCGCGGCCTCGGGGTCGAGATAGGTGCCACCCGGGTTCAGCGGGCGCAGGTTCTCGTCGAGGTCGTAGCGAAGCGGAATGCCCGTCGGGATGTTGAGGCCGGCGATGTCGTCGTCGGAGATCCCGTCGAGGTGCTTGACGAGCGCGCGCAGCGAGTTGCCGTGTGCGGTGACCAGCACGGTCCTGCCCGCGAGCAGATCCTGGGAGATCGTCGACTCCCAGTACGGAACGAGGCGGGTGACGACGTCCTTGAGGCACTCGGTGAGGGGGACCTCGTCGATGTCGGCGTAGCGCGGATCGGCGTCCTGGCTGTACTTCGAACCCGGCTCGATCGGCGGCGGCGGGGTGTCGTAGCTACGACGCCACAGCATGAACTGCTCCTCGCCGAACTCGTCCTTGATCTCGGACTTGTTCTTGCCCTGGAGCGCACCGTAGTGGCGCTCGTTGAGACGCCAGTCGCGGAAGACGGGGATCCAGTGCCGGTCGGCGGCGTCGAGCGCGAAGTTGGCGGTGCTGATCGCGCGGCGCAGCAGGGAGGTGTAGGAGACGTCGGGAAGCACGTTGTGCTCGGCGAGGAGGGCACCGGCCCGCTTACCCTCGGCGATCCCCTTGTCCGTCAGATGCACGTCCACCCAGCCGGTGAACAGGTTCATCGCATTCCATTCGCTCTCGCCGTGGCGGAGCAGAACAAGTGTTCCGATAGTCATGACCCAATCCTGACATGCACGGATGGCGATTTCGCCACGGGCGCCCCCGATCGTGGGCTATATCTGACAACGCGCGTTGCCAGGAACGCGGGAGTCGGCGTCGCGCACCACAGTTCGCCATCACCGACATACACGGGGGTTCGATGTCACACGGGGAACCGAAGTCACACCGGGGTTCGAAGCCCGACGCACGCATGTCCCGCCGCACCGTCCTCACCGCCCTCGGGGCACTCGGTGCCGCTGCAGCCCTTCCATCCACAGCATCCGCCCTACCACCCACAGCGGCACAGCCGAACCGCCGCGCCCCGGCGGTGCATTCCGGCGGACGCCGGGTCGCGATCCTCGGCGGCGGGATGGCCGGGCTGGCCGCCGCGCACGAGCTGATCGAGCGTGGCTTCGAGGTCACCGTCTTCGAACCGACGGCGCTCGGTGGCAAGGCGCGCAGCATCCCCTCCCCCGGCACCGCGACAGGCGGCCGCCTCGATCTGCCCGGCGAACACGGCTTCCGCTTCTTCCCCGGCTTCTACCAGCACATCCCCGACACGATGCGCCGGATCCCGGTCCCCGGCAACCCGAACGGCGTGTTCGACAATCTCGTTGCGGGACACGGATTCCGGATGGCGATCCCCGGGGCGCCCGACCTCACCGCCCCGGCCTCCATCGCACCGCTGCGCTTCGACGTCTACGACCCGCTGAGCCTGCAGGAGAGCCTGACGGCAGCCTTCTCCCTCGGCGGCTCGATCCCCCCGCACGAGCTCGCGGTCTTCATGCGCAAACTCGTCATGTTCCTCACCAGCAGCCTCGAACGTCGCAACGACCAATGGGAACACGAGACGTGGGCGCAGACCCTCGAAGCCGACGGCAAGTCGAAGGGCTACCGCGAGATCCTCGTCTCCGCACTGACCCGTCAGCTCGTCGCGGCACGGCCGCAGACCGTCTCGACCCGCACCATCGGCATCATGGGCCAGGCCTTCGTGTGGAACGCGATGGGCACCGTGCCCCAGTACGGACATCTCGACCGCCTGCTGTCGGCACCGACGAACGAGGCGTGGATCGACCCGTGGGCGCAACTCCTGCGCGACCTCGGCGTGAAGTTCGAAATGGGTTGGGCGGCCGAGGCCCTGGAGATCTCCGGCGGACGGATCACCGGTGCACGGGTCGTCGACGGGTCGGGCAATCGGGCCCGCGCCGAGGCCGACTGGTTCGTCGCGGCGATGCCGGCCGAACGCGCGGTCTCGCTGTGGTCACCCGAGATCCTCGCGGCCGATCCCGGCCTCGAACGGATGAACGCTCTGGTCACCGACTGGATGGTCGGCATCCAGTACTTCCTTCGGCGACCCACCCCCATCACGCCGGGTCACGTCGCCTATCTCGGTTCGCCGTGGGCGCTCACATCGATCAGCCAGGCCCAGTTCTGGCGCGGCGACTTCGCGCAACGGTACGGCGACGGTTCGGCACACGACTGCCTGTCGGTGGACATCTCCGACTGGGACACCCCCGGCATCCTCTACGGCAGAACCGCCAAGCAGTGCACGCCGGAGGAGATCGCCCGCGAGGTGTGGGCGCAGATGTCGGCCTGCCTCGAGGACGGGACGGGCGCGATCGACGAGAACGATATCGTCTCGTGGTTCCTCGATCCCGGCGTGAAGTGGGGAGCCGGCGGCGTCACCAACGACACCCCGCTGCTCATCAACACCGCCGGGTCGCTCGCGAACCGGCCCGAGGCGCACACCGCGATCCCGAACCTGTTCCTCGCGGGCGACTACGTCCGCAACGACATCGACCTCGCGACGATGGAGGGCGCGAACGAATCGGCGCGGGCGGCAGTGGGTGCACTGCTGCAGACGGCGGGGTCGCCCGCCGCACCGCCCGCGCTGTACAAGTTGCACGAACCGCCCGAACTGGAACCGTTGCGGCGCATCGACGCCGACCGGTACCGGGCGGGACAACCGCACATGCTGGCCTGATCGGACAGGGCCCGGACAGCGGAATCCCCGGGAGACACACGGTCTCCCGGGGATCCACATTTCGTCGGCCCGTCCGTCAGGCGTTCAGGGCACGCAGATCCTTCCGAAGGATCTTGCCCGCAGAGGATTTCGGCACCGTGTCGATGAACTCGACCTGCCGGACCTTCTTGTGCGGCGCGACCCGCGCGGCCACGAAGTCGATGACCTCGTCCTCGGTGACCGTCGAATCCGGCTGCCGGACGACGAAGGCCTTCGGAACCTCCTCGCCCTCGTCGTCGCGGACCCCGATCACCGCGGCGTCGGCGATCTGCGGGTGCGTGAGGAGCAGGGCTTCGAGTTCGGCCGGCGGCACCTGGTAGCCCTTGTACTTGATGAGTTCCTTGAGCCTGTCGACGATCCGGACGGCGCCCTTCCCGTCGACGGTGGCGATGTCGCCGGTGTGGAGGAAGCCGTCCTCGTCGAGGGTGTCGGCCGTGGCCTCGGGGTTGCCGAGATAACCGGCCATGACGTTGGGCCCCTTGCACCACAGTTCGCCGGGCGCCGAAACACCGTCGCCGGTGGGATATTCGACTTCCTCGCCGGTCGCGGGATCGACGATCTTGCATTCCATGTTCGCGATCGTCGGACCCACCGAATCGAGCTCGGTCTCGTTGTCCTCGAAGGGGATCGCGTGCGACACGGGAGACATCTCCGACATGCCGTATCCCTGTCGGACGTTGCAACCCAGGCGCTTCGCGACGGATCCGGCGAGTTCCTTGTCGAGCGGTGCGGCCCCGGAGAATACCGTGTGCACGCTCGACAGGTCGTACCGGTCGACGAGGGGGTGCTTGGCGAGCGCAACCGCGACCGGCGGCGCGATGAACACGTACGTGCACTTGTGTTCCGAGATGTAGGTGAGGAAGTCGACGAGATCGAACTTCGGCATCGTCACCAGCGACGCGCGGTTGTACAGCGCGGCGTTCAGCAGCACCGTCATGCCGTAGATGTGGAAGAACGGCAGCAGTGCGAGCACGCGGTCGTCGGCCGCAATTCCCATCCGCGGGGTGATCTGGCAGACGTTCGCGACGAGATTGCGGTGCGTGAGCATCACGCCCTTCGGCCGGCCGGTCGTGCCCGAGGAATACGGCAGCACCGCGAGATGCGTCGCCGGATCGAACTCGACGGTCGGAGCCGGGGAGCCCTCGGTGAGCAGGTCGCGCAGGGACGGATGACCCTCGGCGCCGTCGAGCACGAAGAGCAGCTCGTCGGGGATCCCCGCGGCCGCGGCGGCCTCCTTGGCCTGCGACAGGAACGGGGAGACCGTGAACAGTGCGGCGGCCCCCGAGTCGTCGAGCTGCTTCGAGATCTCACCGGCCGTGTAGAGGGCGTTGATCGTGGTCGCCGTGGCGCCGGACCTCAGGATGCCGTGGAAGACCGAGGCGAAGGCCGGCACGTTGGGTGCGAGCAACCCGACGACCTTCCCGACACCGATGCCCCGGGCGGCCAGCGCTCCGGCGACGGCGTCGATGTGGGCCACGAGCGTGCGGTAGTCCGTCACGGCGCCGGACGAGCCGTCGATCAGTGCGGGTCGATCGAGCTCGGACTCGTCGAGCGAACCGAACAGGAAGTCGTAGACACTCGATGCCGGGATGTCGACGTCGGGAAAGGGACTGCGGAAACTCATTACTCATCCTCCGAGCATTCTGCTGGCACGCCGTGCCGACTTTCGGTCGAGTTCACACTACCGCAGCGGTTGTGAAGCCCGTCACACGTGCTGTGTGAGGATTGCGAGGATACCGTTCCCGGCGCGATTCGCCTGCCGGAGAGCACGAACCCCGCGTGCGACGGATCGCACGCGGGGTTCGGAAGCCGCTGGAGCTGCGCTCACGATCGTGCGTGAGCTGCGCTCGCTACGCCAGGAGGCGCTGCGCTCAGAGGTACTGACCGCAGACCGGCCATGCACCGGCGCCCTGTCCGGCGAGGACGTTCTCGGCGACGCGGATCTGCTCCTCGCGCGTGGCGTTGTTCGCGGTTCCCGAGCCACCGTAGGCCTGCCAGGTGCTCTGCGAGAACTGCAGGCCGCCGTAGTAGCCGTTACCGGTGTTGATCGCCCAGTTACCACCGCTCTCGCACTGTGCGACGGCATCCCAGTTACCGGATGCGGCGTTGGCGGTACCGGCACCCAGAGCGAACGGGGTCGCAACGAGTGCAGTGGAGGCAGCGAGGGTGCCCAGGGCGCGCTTGATCGTGAACTTTGCCATGTGGATGAATCCTTTCCGGCTGCTTGCGAGGCCCCCGACGCAATGGGTCCGCCACATGTGGGCTGGACGGTCGGTGCCGGCAACACGGTGCGGTGCTGACGCACGCCCGGTCGCTCTCTCGCTCCACCCCTCGGCAGGTTGTGGATCCGACAATCCCGCGGGGGTGGAACGAGCGGCTGCGGGGCCGGTGTGTAACGCCCGTCGGTATCGGGCCTACATCGACGGTAAGGGTTCATCACGGCGAGGTCACGGGTCGATTTTCCGGTACGGCTGTGCGAGAAACCGGACCGGCGATCGACAAAACCCCAGGTCGCTTCGCGGGAACGCACCGTTTCCCGGACGTTTCCAGCGGATTTCGATTGTGGCGATGGTCACACGATACGGCCGTGCAGACCTCTCCAACCGGACATGCTCACGGCGCGGTAACGGTGTTCGGCGACGCCGTCACCCGTTCGCTTCGCGCCGATCCTCGGGTTCGTCGTCGTCCACATCGGGTTCGAACGGCGTACCGGTCTCCTCCTCGATGAGGTGACGGAAGGGCTCGAGATTGCGCAGCGGCTCGCCGCGCGAGACCCGCCATTCCCATTCACGCTTGATCGACGTGATGAACCCGATACCGAGGATGATGTTGAAGTCGTAGTCGGCCGCCTCGAGGACCTGCCCGAGGACCGCGTCGATCTCCTCGGGGGTCACCGCGTGCGCGGCGATACGTCCCACCAGATAGATGTCGCCGACCTTGTCGAGCGTGTACGCCACGCCGTAGAGGCGCCGGTTGCGGCGCAGCAGGTAGCGGTACACCGATTCGAAGTTCTCGTCCGGCTTGCGGCACACGAACGCCTCGACCCGCACACCGTGCTGTCCGACGCTGAGCAACGTGGTCGTCTTGAGCTTCTTCTCGCCCGGGAGCTCGACGACGAAGTGCCCGCCCTCCTTGACGGAGAACTCGAGCTCGCGATCGCGCAGCGTCGAATCGATCAGTTCGATGAGCCGGTCGCTCATGCCGTGACTCCCCTCGTCCGTCGCAACTTCCACACTCCACGCTGCCGTCGCAGCGAATGCTCACCGGTACCGAAGGCGCGGTTGCGGCGCATCCCGGCCCGCCGATAGCTGTCGAGCAGTCCTTCCGCGGTGTGTTCCCACGAGAAGGACTCCGCATGCACGGGCGCGGTCGCCGCGAACCGGGCGAGACGATCCGGATCGCCGACGAGCGAACGCAGCGCCGTCGCCCAGTCGTCGATGCGGTGCCCGTCGACGAGCATGCCGGTCTCCCCGTCGCGCACGGCGACCCCGAGACCACCGACGTTCGCGGCCAGCACGGGCGTGCCACAGGCCTGCGCCTCGATCGCGACGAGACCGAAGGACTCCGAATAACTCGGCACCGCAACGAGATCCGCAGCACGGTAGACCTGGACGAGACGGTCGGGCGGCTGCGGCGGGAGGAAGGTCACCCGCGACGCGATACCCAATGCGGACGCGAGTTCGATGAGCGCGTCGGGGCGCTCGAGACCCGTTCCCGACGGCCCTCCCACCACCAGGACCCGCAGCGGCATGCCGGGGTCGTCGGCGAGTGCCCGCGCCGCGGCTTCGAGCAGCACGTCGGGAGCTTTGAGCGGCTGGATGCGGCCCACGAACGCCACGACGGTCTCGCGCGGGTCGAGTCCGAGTTCGGCGCGGGCGGCCGCGCGGTCGCCGGGCCGGTAGCGGTTCAGGTCGGCGCCCGGCGCGACAACGTCGATCTTCGCGGGATCGGCCCCGTAGATACGTTCGAGCTGCCCCGCCTCGTCGGCGGTGTTGGCGACCAGGCGATCGGACTCCGCGACGACCTGCTGCTCCCCGATCTGCCGGGCCGCGGGTTCGGGGGTGTCGCCCTCGGCGAGCGAGGCGTTCTTCACCGCGGCGAGCGTATGGGCGGTGTGCACGAGCGGCACGCCCCAGCGGTCGCGGGCGAGCCAGCCGACCTGCCCCGACAGCCAGTAGTGCGAATGCACCAGGTCGTAGTAGCCCTGCGGGTGCCGTGCCTCCTCGCGCAGCACGCCGGCGGCGAATGCGCACAACTGCGTCGGCAGATCGTGTTTGTCGAGTCCTTCGAACGGACCGGCCTCGATGTTGCGGACGAGCACCCCGGGCGCGGCCTGCTGCACGGCCGGGGCGGCCGACGAGGTCGCGCGGGTGAAGATCTCGACTTCGACGCCGCGACGCGCGAGCTCGACAGCGGTCTGCAGGACGTACACGTTCATACCGCCTGCGTCCCCGGTTCCGGGCTGCGCCAGCGGCGAGGTGTGGACCGAGATCACGGCCACGCGGTGCGGGCGGCTGGGCTGGGACGTCACCCCTCCATACTGCCCTGCTGCCGATCTTCGCGTGTCGCCGCCTCCGCCGTCGCAGCTCGAGCGAACTCTCCGACCTCCGACACGAACCGGTGGGGATCCTCGACGAACGGACCGTGGTCTACGCCCTCCCAGATCGAGGTCGTGGCGCGGCGCAGCAGCGACGCCGCATGGTGCGCCGCGGAGACGTCGACGACCGAGTCGGCGTCGCCGTGCAGGAGGAGAACCGGCACGTCCAGGCCGGCGAGCAGGTCGTCGTTGCCCACCGCTCGGTCGAACAGCGCCGCACGGACCCGGGGCGGGGTGGACAGGCTCGCGCCGAACAGTGCCTGCGACACCGCACCCTTGCCCTCGAGGAGAGCGCTGTCCTCGACGGGACCGGTGAGCGCGTTGCCGAAGGAACCGAGCGCGCGCACCGCTTCCTTCGGGTCCTCGGACATCGCGGCGGGGATCGCGGCACGCATCGAGGCACCGACGCGTCCGCCCTTCTCGCCGCGCCCGATGCTCGTGATGGCACCCACGAGGACGAGGCCGGCGACGGCTTCCGCGCCGTGTTCGGCGAGATAGTCGCAGATCACCAGACCGCCGTAGGACCATCCGAGCAGCACCGCCGGGTTCGTCCCGGAGACGTTCTCGGCGGCGAGCACCGCGGCGAGGTCGCCGGCCCAGAGCTTGCGATCGGCGTATCCGGTCTCGGGAGCCTGCGAATAACCGTGTCCGCGCAGGTCGACGGCGACCACACGGAAGTCGCGGGCGAGTGCGTCGAGAACCCCGTCGCCCCAGCACCGCGACGACTGCGCCCATCCGTGGAGCAGCACCAGGACCGGTGCCGTTTCGGAGCCGAATGCGCGATACACGAGGGAGGTGCCGTCGATACCGGCCACTTCACGAACTGCCATGCGCGTCACTCTAACCGTGCCCGCACATGGATCCCGCCGGCACAGGTGACCGCGAGGATGCCCGCGGCGACCGCCACGAGATAGCCGGTGCCGGCATCGGTCCGGTCGATGACCTGTCCCACCAGCGCAGAACCCGCGGCGACACCGACCCCGAGACCCGCGACGGTCCACGTGATGCTCTCGGTGAGCCGGTCGGGCGGCACGATCTGCTGCGTCAGCGACGTCGCCACGATCATGATGGGCGAGATCGCGCATCCTGCAACGAAGTACAGCACCGTGAGCATCGGCACCGAACCGGCGAGCAGCAACGGGCACAGCAGGACGGCGAGAGTGCCGGTGGCGACGAACAACTGGCGGGTCGGGGCATTCGACCCCACCCGGCTCCCGAAGACAAGGCCGCTCAGCGCCGAACCCGTCGCGAACAGTGCGAGCGCGAAGGTGGCCGATCCCGGGGAGTCCTGTTCGGCCGTGAACGCGACGGCCGCGACGTCGATCACCCCGAAGACCACACCCATCGCGACCATCACCACGACGATGGACAGGAGGACGGGCATGCGCAGGATGTTCGTCCGCGCACGGCCGTCGGTGTTCGGTTGCACGGGCGGTTCCGTGCTGCGCAGCGCCGCGAGGGCGAGGGTGCCGACGAGCAGCAGGACCGCGCCGAGCAGCGGGCCGGCCTCGGGGAAGACCGCCACACTCAGCCCCACCGACAGGACGGGGCCGACGATGAAGCACACCTCGTCGACCACGGCCTCGAGCGCGAAGGCCGTGCGCAACCGCGGGGTACCGCCGTAGAGCTGCGTCCACCGCGCCCGCACCATCGCCCCGATCGTGGGCATGAGCCCGGCCGGGATCCCGCAGACGAACAACCACACGGTGGGCACCTCGAACCGGACGCCGGCGAGCATCGCGAGGGTGGCGACCGCACTGACCGCCGCCGCCGTGGGCAGGACCCGTCGCTGGCCGTACCGGTCGACCGCGCGGGAGACGAGCGGGGTGAGTACGGCGTACGACAGCGCGAACACCGCGGACAGTGCACCGCCGACCGCGTAGTTCCCCTCGAGCTGCGAGAACATCGTGACGATGCCGATCCCGACCATCGCGATCGGCAGGCGCGCCACGAATCCCGCGAGGCAGAACGCGGCTGCGCCCGGCGCTGCGAACAACTCGCGGTACGAGCCACCCTTCTCTCCTGTCACGTGCTTCTCGCGTTCTCTTCGGTCCGATCCGGTCCGGTCAACGTTATGGCCGACCGACCGCGCCGGGTGCAGGTGCCTCCCCGCGTCCGCACATCGCTGCCCGATTCCGCACGTTCCGTGACGGGAGCGGCCATGCTGGGTACATCCGGAGAACGGACAGGACGGATCTACGGAACGGAGCGGGCATGGCGGTGCACGAACGACACGGACGGCTCTCGTCGAAGGAACTCTCACCGAGGAATCTGTGGACCCGGTACCGCGCATCGGGAGCGGATCTACCCTTCGGGAATCCGCTCGCCGCGCACGGCGTCGCGATGGAGGGTTACTTCTGGCGCTTCACCCAGCCCGGAACCGACCGCGTCGTCATCGCCCTGTGCGGGGTCAACCGTGCCGACGACTCGGCCGGGCCCGGATCGCACTGGGCGACGCTCGGCCTGGCCGCCCATCCCGGCGGTTTCCTGCGCACCGCCGCGCATCCGGTGGCCGCTGCCGATCCCGATCGGCTCGGCGCGTCGGCCGGCGACGTCTTCTGCGGCGACAGCGAACGCGTGTGGATGGATCTCGGCGACGACGCCCGTCTCGACATCCGACTGTCGGATCTGCGGCCCTGGCCGCGACGCCGCTTCGGCGCGTCGAGCGTCTTCCATTCCGTCCCCGGCCTCAACCAGTACTGGCATTCCTGGCTGCTCGGCGGCCGGGTGGAGGGCCACGTGATCCTCGGCGACGAGAAGTGGGATCTGACCGGATCCCAGGTCTACGGCGAGAAGAACTGGGGCAAGGGAGGTTTCCCCGAATCGTGGTGGTGGGGTCAGGCGCAGGGCTTCGCCGATCCGCAGGCGTGTGTGGCCTTCGCCGGTGGGCAGGTGCACTCGGGTCCGCTGCGCACGGAGGTCACGGCGGTGGTCGTCGCGTTGCCCGACGGGCGCGTGGTGCGACTGGGCAATCCCGTCACGTCCCCCGTCCGGGCGACGGTCACCGACGAGAGCTGGCACCTGCGCGGCCGCAACGCCCGCTGGAGCGTGGAGATCTCCGGAAGTTCACCCATCGGAGCGGCGCACGTCCTACCGGTCCCGCTGCCCGCGGAACGACGGAACGTCGCCGGTTCGATCGAACATCTCGGCGGTCACATGACCGTGACGGTCCACGAACGCGGGAAACTGGTGTGGGCCGACGAGTCGCATTCGGCCGCACTCGAACACGGCGGGCTCGACCGGGCCCGGGCGGAACTCGATCGGCGGGGTGCCGCAGCGGACGCGACGGACGCCCCACCGATCGTGTGAATCCGACGGGATCGCTCAGAGTTCGGTGCGCTTCATCGCCGCGATCGGATCCGAGAACAACGAGCTGAGCGAGACGACACCCGCGGCGTGGGCCTGCACCCGGTTGCCGAAGCCGGTGATGCGGATGTCCTTGCGGGGCAGAGTGGTCGACGCGGCGAAGGCGCGGGCGACGTGTGGAACCGCGGCCGGGTACTCGGTGAAGGCCTGTCCGCCGAGGATCACGCGGTCGGGATTGAACAGGTCGCGCAGCATTCCGACGGTGCGGCCGAGCACCGTGGCCCGCTCGACGAGCAGACCGTGGGCGGCCTCGGATCCGTTCCGCGCGAGGCGGTAGAGCGACTGGATGGTGTCGTCGCGGTCGGTGAGGATACCCTCGGCCACCGCACGCTGCACGATCGCCCGGTCGCTCACCGTCGCTTCGAGGCAGCCCGTGCCGCCGCACGAACACCGCGCCGACGAACCGGTGGGGAAATGCGTCACCGAGCCCGGACCACCGGCAGGAGTGTGCACCTTGCCGTCGAAAGTGATTGCCACACCGGCCGTCTCACGAACGTAGAAGTACAGGCCGGTGCCCTTGACCTCGGGGGCGTCGCGATCGGGGGTGAGGAGCAGCTCGGAGGCGGCCATCGCCTCGACGTGCGCGGCCACCGAGACGGGCAGGCCCATACCGCCACCGACGATCGCGCCGACCCGGGCGTCGACCCAGCCGAGTCGCGGGTGCGTGACGACGGCGGTGTTCGAATCCACCCGCCCGCCGAGTGCGACGCCTACCCACAGCGGGGTGCGGCGGTGCCACCGTGCGGCGAAGGCCTTGGCGCTCGCGGTGATCGACGCGAGCGCGGCGTCCTGGTCGCCGGTGGGCGTGGGGACTTCGACGGCGCCGATGATGCGACCACGCAGGTCGCTAGCGACGATGCCGGTGGTGACGGCACCGATGTGGATGCCGACCGTCAGGTACCGCTCGTGGTCGACCTCGACGGGAACGCGCGGCCGGCCGACGGCGCCGGGTTCGGTCAGGTCGGCGCGCTCACGCAGAAGACCGGCCGAGAGCAGGGCCGACACCTGACGATTGACGGTGGCGATGCTCGCACCGGTGACCTTCGCGATCACGTCGCGGGAGACGGGGCCGCGGTTGGCGGCGACACGGAAGACCGACGCTCCGGTGCCGTCGGCGATACGCAGGTCCGGCGGGACGATCCGGACCGGGCTCGACACACGAAAGGTGCGGGGACGGACGACCGTTGCGCGCGTGGATCCACGAACAGCGGAACCGGTGGCGCGACGGGGCGCGGACGACCGCGAGGGAAGGGAAACGGACGGCGAGAGAGTGGGAACCGACACGGCGCTGATCCTTGGCTGCTGATCCGGACGTGATGACCGGAGGACGGGCGGGAGACGATCGACGCACCGAGACCCCGGCGTGGAGAACACGATCGGAGACGGACCCGCACATCGAGGGGCGGGATCGGTGCGGAGTTACTTTCCGCAGCAGCGACAACAGAGTTCGCGCGCCAGAGGCAGCCGTGATCCCAGCGCGGCGGTCACATAGGTGACGCGCGGTGCGGAGGTGTGGCCGACTGACATGTCGATCAAACTATCGCCCCGACCGCGTCGTGTCCAATCCTCACCGACCCGGTGGGAAACCTTCCCGCACATCCCCGCGCGCCTGCGCGGTCTCCGCCGACACCGGGGCGAGCAGCAATGCCTCCCACGCGTCGACGAGCGCGGCGAGTTCGACCGTGGTGGGGGATTCGCCCGCACGATGACATCGCGCCAGCGCACCGACGGTGCCGGAGTAGACCAGTCGCAGACGTTGCCCGGCGATGTCGTCGGGCAGCGGCCCGAGCAGGGTCCGCAGCGCAGTGTCGGACCGGCGGCCGCTCTCGGTTCCCGTCGGTCCGGTGACGCGGAAGCACTCGGCGAACCGGTCGTGGTTCGACAGCCGGTCGAGGAAGGCGACGTAGTGGTTGGTGCGGCCGAGCGTGCCGGCCAGGGGGCGGATGATCACCCACAGCAGGTCGCGGACCGAGAGGGTCTCCCGCGTCCGCAGCATCTCGGCGAGGAGCGCTTCCCGCTGGGAGTTCAGGGCGGGCAACCGGTGGGAGAAGACCGCCTCGAGCAGTCCCTCCTTGGTGCCGAAGTAGTACCCGACCACCGAGGAGTTGTGCTGTCCGGCGGCCTTGCGGATGTCGGCGAGGGTGACCCCGTCGTATCCGCGGCGGGCGAAGAGCCGCTCGGCGGCCTCGACGAGCCGGATCCGGGTCTGTTCTCCCGAGCTGTATCGACCGCGGGTGGTGGTCATACGCCGCAGGGTAGCCGCACGGAGGGGACTTCGCAGGCCGGGAGGTGGGGCGTCATCCGGTGCCCGACACTACGATTGCCCCCATGAGCATCTCTCCCGATTCCCGCGTCGCCGTCGTCACCGGAGCCTCCTCCGGAATCGGCGAGGCGACCGCCCGCACGCTCGCCGCACAGGGCTTCCACGTCGTGGTGGGCGCACGCCGACTCGACCGACTGCAGAAGCTCGCCGACGAGATCGGCGGCACCGCGCTCGAGCTCGACGTCACCGACGAGGATTCGGTCGACGCATTCACCACGGTGCTGCCGCGGGTCGACGTGCTGGTCAACAACGCCGGGGGCGCCAAGGGGCTCGCACCGGTGGCCGAGGCCGTCGAGGACGACTGGCGCTGGATGTGGGAGACCAACGTCATCGGCACCATGCGCATCACCAAGGCGCTGATCCCCGAGCTCATCGCCTCGGGCGACGGCCTGATCGTCACCATCACCTCGGTCGCGGCCTTCGAGGCCTACGACAACGGCGCCGGTTACACCTCCGCCAAGCACGCGCAGGCCGTCCTGCACCGCACGCTGCGCGGCGAACTGCTCGGACAGCCCGTCCGTCTCACCGAGATCGCGCCGGGCGCGGTCGAGACCGAGTTCTCGCTGGTGCGCTTCGAGGGCGACAAGGATCGGGCCGACAAGGTGTACGAGGGCATCACCCCGCTCGTCGCCCAGGACATCGCCGAGATCATCGGCTTCGTCGCGTCGCGCCCGTCGCACGTCAACCTCGATCAGATCATCGTCAAGCCGCGCGACCAGGCCAACGCCGGCCGGTTCCACCGCGTCACCGACTGACCCCGCCGTGGTGGTGGGCGCGGCAAAACGGTCGCGTCCACCGCCGTCGGTACTGTCACGGGATATGCGCCAACGACGCCTCGCGCCCGGACCGCTGCTCGACGACGACGGAGTGCTCGCCGAAGCCGGCTGGAGCACCTCCGAGGTGCGCACCTACGACCGGCAGCGGGTCGCGGCGCCGCGGTTCCGCATCAAGGAGTGGGACTACTACTGCGTCCTGTCCGACGGGGAGGACGGACCGTTCGGGATCGCACTGACCGTCGCCGACAACGGTTACGTCGGGCTCCTCGGAGTCAGCGTGCTCGACCTCGCGGGTCGCTCCGAGACCACCGAGAACGCCCTCGTCCCGTTCCCGCTCGGCCGGATGCGCCTGCCGGGGACCGCCGACGGCGGCGATGTCGTCGTCCACCACGGTGGACTCCGCATCGAGTACCACCACGAGGGGCGGTCGCGGCGGCTGGTCGTCGACCACCCCCGTTTCGGCGGTGGGCGCGGACTGTCCGGTGAACTCGTGCTCACGCAGCCGTCCGACGACCGGATGGTCGTCGCGACACCCTTTCCCCGAGCACCGAAGGCCTTCTACTACAACCAGAAGATCAACTGCCTGCCCGCGCGGGGCACGATCACCGTGGGTGGGCGGGAGCTGGTCTTCGATCCTGCCACCGCGTTCGGGGTGTTCGACTGGGGTCGCGGGGTGTGGACCTACGACAACACCTGGTACTGGGGGTCGGCCTCGGGAATCCACGAGGGTGTGCGATTCGGGTTCAACATCGGCCACGGCTTCGGTGACACCACCGCGGCGAGCGAGAACATGCTCTTCCACGACGGTGTGGCGCACAAGCTCGACCGCGTGCACTTCCATCTGTCCCGCGACACCTACGACGGGGCGCCGTGGCGGTTCACCAGCAACGACGAGCGGTTCGAGATGGAGTTCGAACCGATCCTCGACCGCGCGGCCGACGTGAACGCCCTGCTCGTGCGGTCCACGCAGCATCAGGTCTTCGGACGGTTCACCGGCAGCGTCGTCCTCGACGACGGCACCCGGCTCGAGATCGAGAACCTGCTCGGCTTCGCGGAGGAGGTCCGCAACCGCTGGTGACCCGGGCCGGACCGTCCGTCAAATCACACAGTTCACGGTGACGGGTTCGGGATGCAGACGCACTCCGAAGGCGTCCTCGACGCCGTCGCGCACCGTCCGCGCCAACGCCACGAGATCCGCCGTCGATGCCGCTCCCCTGTTGGTGAGCGCCAGCGTGTGCTTCGTCGACAACCGCGCCGGTGCGTCGGCGGCGGGGAAACCCTTCGCGAAACCGGCCCGCTCGATGAGCCATCCGGCCGACAGCTTGGTGCCGCCGTCCGCGGGGAACTGCGGGATGCGCACGTCCTCCCCTACCTTCGCCGCGATAGCCGCGAGCACCTGCGGCAGGCGGTCGTCGGGGACGACGGGGTTCGTGAAGAACGATCCGGCGCTCCAGGTGTCGTGGTCCTCGGCGTCGAGCACCATGCCCTTGCTGCGGCGCAGCGCGAGGACGTGCTCGCGGACCTGGGCCGCCGGCCGGCGCTCGCCCTCCTCCGCCCCCAGCGCGACCGCGAGTTCCCGGTAGGCCAGGGGCGCGGAGGAACCGTCGCTCCGCACGTCCAGTTCCACCTCGAGGACGACTGCTGCGTCGGTGTGCTTGAGGATGCTGGTCCGGTAGCCGAGACCGAGTGCCTCGGGGCCGACCCACGAGTCCTGGCCGGTGGCGCGGTCGAGCAGGCGGACGCGACGCAGGATCGAGCCCACCTCGACGCCGTACGCGCCGACGTTCTGCACCGGCGTCGCTCCCGTGGATCCGGGGATACCCGACAGGCATTCGAGGCCGCCGAGGCCGGCGTCCACGGTGGCCGCGACGACGGCGTCCCATTCGGCTCCCGCATCCACCCGGACGTGGTCGTCGCGGAGGTCGACACCGGTGGTCGCGACACGGACCACGACGCCGTCGAAGCCGTCGTCCCCGATCACGAGGTTGGAGCCGCCCGCCAGGAGCAGCAGCGGCACTCCCTGCTCGTCCAGCAGGCGCACGACCTCGATCAACGACGCGGTGGACGTGCATTCGACGAGATACCGGGCAGGACCACCGAGCCGGAGGGTCGTGAACTCCGACAGCGACACCTGCTCGGACACCGTGGCTCCCGTTTCGACGAGCCGGGCCCTGGTACGTGGATCAAGCACCAGCAAACGGTAGCGTGCCCCGTATGGGCAGCCCTATCGACCACACTGCGAACTACTCGTCCCCGCCTGCTGCGGTCCACGCGGCGTTCGTCGATCCGCAGTACTGGCAGACCCGGCTGCGTGAGGTCGGGGGCCCGGGTGCGGCCGTCGAACGCGCCGACACCGGCGACGGCACCATCGAGCTCGACCTCCACCAGGCCATCCCGGCCGAGCACCTGCCGAGCATGGTCACGAGCCTGCGCCCGGGCGACCTCGTCATCCGGCGTCACGAGGCGTGGGGTGCGTTCGCGGACGGTCGCGCCGAGGGCAGGTTCTCGGCCCACGTCGACGGCATGCCCGGCGAGGTCACCGGTGCGATGACGCTCATCGCCGACGGAGCGGGTTCGTCCGTCGTCATCGAGGGCACCGTCGAGGTGAAGATCCCGTTCCTCGGTTCCAAGATCGAGGGCATGATCGTCGAGCAACTCGTCGAGCTGTTCGACGCGGAGCGCACCTTCACCGAGCAGTGGTTGAACGGGGACCACTCGGCCTGATCGCACGCCCGCGGGGCTTCCCCGTGGACGATCGCGATTTCCGGAGAGGCCGTCCGGCGCGGTAACCTGGCCGGTCGTGGCACGGCGTATCGACTACTCCGCCCGCTTCCCTCATCCACCGGAGCGGGTGTACGAGGCTCTCGCCGACCCCGATCACTGGGAAGCGCGGATGACCGAGATGCGCAAGTACTCGGAGAACCACGTCCGCGAGTTCACGGTCTCCGAAACGGGCATCGCGCTGGTGTTGCACCACGTCCTGCCGCGTTCCGACCTGCCGGAGATCGCCCGCACGGTGATCAAGAAGGACATGGTCATCACGCGCAAGGAGACCTACGGGCCGTTCACCGACCGTGCGACCGGCACCTACCAGGCGTCGATCCCCGGCGGTCCGGGCAGTCTCACCGGCACGATGGACCTCTTCGGCGACGATCACGGTGCCACGCTCCGCACCACTTCCGAGGCCAAGGTGCACATCCCGTTCGTCGGCGGCAAGCTCGAAGAACTCATCCTCACCAATCTCGTCGACGTGTTCCGCACCGAAGCGGCCATCACCGCCGACTGGCTCGCCGGTCGGTAGCGCGTGCGGAATCGAGGACCCGTCGGTGTCGTCACGCGCGGCACCACCGGCATCAACAGGCTGCGCCGCAGCGACCGCTGGGCGATGCACGATCCCCACATCACGAGGGCGTTGACGCACGCCACCGACCCGCTGGTGGTCGATCTGGGTTACGGCGCCATGCCGGTGACGACCCTCGAACTCGCCGCGCGGCTGCGTCGGGTCCGCAGCGATCTGCGTGTGGTCGGTCTCGAGATCGATCCGGACCGTGTGGTCCCGGGCCGCGACGGTGTCGAGTTCGCCCGGGGCGGTTTCGAGCTCGCGGGCCTGCGCCCGACCCTGGTCCGGGCCTTCAACGTGCTCCGGCAGTATCCGGAGGAAGCCGTCGAACCGGCGTGGGCGCGCCTGCGTTCCGGCCTCGCTCCCGGCGGCCTGCTCATCGACGGCACGTGCGACGAGCTGGGCAGGCGCTGCGCCTGGGTGCTCCTCGACGAGCACGGTCCCCGTTCGCTGACCCTGGCGTGGAGCCCGTTCCACGTGGAGAGACCGTCCGACGTCGCCGAACGGCTGCCGAAGGCGCTGATCCACCGGAACGTCCCGGGTGAGCCGATCCACGCGCTGCTCCGCGCGGCCGACCGGGCGTGGGCGACGAGCGCTCCGCACGCGGCGTTCGGGCCGCGGATCCGGTGGAAGGCGACGCTCGAGCTGCTGCAGGATCAAGGCTTCCCGGTGTCCCCGCCCCGCCGCCGTCTGCGCGACTGCGTGCTGACGGTGCCGTGGGACGCGGTCGCGCCTACCGGCGCACCTGTCGCATCCGAGCGAGTCGGCCGAGGAACTGCGCTCGGCGCGCTCGTCGCGGTCTGAGACCCCGTCGGTCAGCCCGCGGCGAGGAGCGCGAGCTCGATCCGGTCGGCCACCGCGGCCGGCTGGTTCGCCACCGCGGCGTGCAGCTGGTCGGAGTCGACCCGGCCGAGCGCGATCGCGTCGCCGACGAGTTCGTCGAGCACTTCCTGGGACACGCCACCGGCCGCGAGGTCGACCGCGGTGCGGGCGGGAGTGGTGATCCGGAAGGCCCCGACGACCTCGCAGTCCTCCTCCGCCAGCGTCCGGTGGTGCAGCGCGAGCCGGTTGCTCGGCACGGTGCGCTGGTCGGGGGTGGACAGGTGCAGGAAGCGCGGCTGGAGGTGACCCATGCCGTGCAGGTCGGCGGCGCTCTGGTGCGAGACGACCGCTTCCCCCTCGTACCAGGTGCACCACTGGGCGAACTCGTCGAACTTCGTCCGTGGGCTGTCGCTGAGGCGGAACAGTTCGGTCTCGACGCGGATCCACAGTCCCGCCTCGATGCGTTCCGCGAAGTCGTGAGCTGCTATTCCGTGACCGACGGCCTGGCGTGCGGTGAAGAACCCGGCTTGCGTGGCGGCGAGGCGCCGCAGCGAGTCGTCGGCATCGGCCCGCCCGGTTGCGTCGTAACCTGAATCCGTCCACCCTGTCATGGCGCCCAGCGTAGCCGACGAATGTGGTACAACTCACATATTTTCCTCATCCTGTGGCCGTGTGCTCAGTCGATCCTCAGCGTCGTCCGGAAGAATCGGCGAGCATGACGCAACGGAAGCGCAACCGCACCGTCACGATCGCCGTCGTTCTCGTCGCGGCGCTGGTCGCAGTCCTGGTGGGCGCGGAGGTGTATGTCCGCAACCGCGCGACCACGTGCCTCGCCCAGTCCTTCGAGAGCGAGCTCGGCACGGGAGTCGACGTCGACCTGAGTTGGAAGCCGGTGCTGCTTCAGCTGCTCGACCGGCAGGTTCCCTCGGTCGCCCTGGACAGCGACGACACCGCCTTCGGTCCCGCCCAGCAGATGCAGGTGCACGCCGAGGTCAACGATGTCGACCTGCGCGACTCCGCCGAGGGAGCCGGCACCATCGGCAGCTCGAGCGCCGACGTGTCGTGGCCGACCTCCGGAATCCTCGCGACCGTGCAGAGCCAGCCGGTCGGCGGCCTCGTCACCGATGTCACGGCCGACGAGAACGCGGGCACCCTGACGTTCACGGTCGGCGGGCAGGGGCTCGCGGAGTTCACCGCGCGACCGGTGGTGAACGGCGGTCTGGTGACGGTCGAGACGACCGACGCGACGATCCTCGGCATCGGGCTCCCGACGGCCCTCGTCGACGGCGTCGTGGAGATCCTCACCTCGGGTCTGCAGCAGTACCCGCTGGGTATGCAGGCCACCGAGGTGAACGTCACCGACGCCGGCGTCGAACTGCGCCTCGAGGGTGGTCGCTTCGTGCTGCCGGAGGCCCCGCAGGGACAGCAGCAGCAACAGCAGGAGGGCAGCTGCGGCCTCCTGTCGTGACCGGAAAGACCGGTCCGGCAGACCGTCGAGTAGAGCTGGTCAGTTCTGCAGACCGTCGAGGACTGCGCGGCTGCCGGACAGTCCGAGGCGCGTGGCTCCGGCGTCGATCATCGCGATCGCGTCCTCGGCGGTGCGGATTCCGCCGCTCGCCTTGATGCCGAGCCGGCCGCCCACCGTCTCCGCCATGAGCGCGACCGCGTGGGTGGTGGCGCCGCCCGCGGGATGGAAGCCGGTGGAGGTCTTCACGAAGTTCGCCCCGGCCTTCTCCGCGGCGCGGCACACCTCGACGATCGCCTCGTCGGAGAGCACGGCGGATTCGATGATGACCTTGAGGACCGGGTCGAACCCGATCGCTTCGCGCACGGTGAGGATGTCGGCGAGGACGGCGTTGTAGTCGCCGGCCACCGCTGCCCCCACGTCGATCACCATGTCGATCTCGCGTGCACCCTCGTCGACGGCAAGTCGCGCCTCGGCGCCCTTGATGAGCGAATGGTGCTTGCCCGACGGGAAACCGACGACCGTCGCGACCGTGACCCCCTCGGCCCGCAGGGGCAGCATCGACGGCGACACGCACACCGCATACACGCCGAGCTCGACGGCTTCGTCGACGAGGGCCCGCACGTCCTGTGAGGACGCTTCGGGTTTGAGGAGGGTGTGGTCGATCATCGACGCGACCTGCGTGCGGGTCAACGGGGTTCCGGACATGACTGCAGCTTCCCATACGGCGGGCCCGACCGTCCGGCACCGCACACCGTCCGGTACCGCATATTGCCTGGCACCGCATCGCGGCTTCGGTAATCCGCTCGCGCGCGGTCCCCTCCGCCACCCACAATGATCGCGTGCTGATCCGTCGAGAACTCCCCGCCGACGTCCGTGCGATCGCCGACGTGCACCGCGCCGCCTTCGCGCCGTTCACCCCGGAAGGCCACGAGCCGGTCGAACCCGGTCTGGTCGCGTCGTTGAGGGTGAGCGACGCATGGCTGCCGCCGTTGTCACTCGTGGCCGAGGACGCCTCGGGCGCGATCGTCGGCCACGTGGTCGCCACCCGCGGACACGTGGGCACCACCCCGGCCCTGGGCCTCGGTCCGCTCGGTGTCCGTCCCGATTCCCAGCGCTCCGGCGTGGGCGGCGCTCTCATGCATGCCGTGCTCGGTGCGGCGGACGCTCTGGACGAGTCGCTCGTGCTCCTGCTCGGGCATCCCGACTACTACCCCCGTTTCGGTTTCGTGCCCGCCGCCGGACTCGGAATCTCCCCGGACGTCGAGGAGTGGACGTCCCACTTCCAGGCGCGGGCGCTCACGGCGCACGACCCCGGACTGCGGGGCACCTTCCGGTATGCCGAGCCGTTCTACGCTCTCGAGGAGCAGGCATGAACGACGATCCCGAGAATCCCTGGTCCGATTCCGCCGAGACCGCGCGCACCTTCGACGCGGCGAGCGGTGATTTCGACGAGTTGACCCCGACGGTCTGGGGACCGGCCGGGCAGGCTCTGGTCTTCCAGCTCGGTGTCTCCCCCGGCGAGGCGGTGCTCGACGTGTGTTGCGGAACGGGATCGTCCGCGCTTCCCGCCGCCGCAGCCGTCGGACCCGAGGGTCTCGTCCACGGCGTCGACGTCGCCGACGAGATGCTCGAACACGGCCGCCTGACCGCGGAACGCCGCGGCCTGAAGAACATCGAATTCGTCTGTGCGGACGCCTCGCAGTGGGAGGCGCCGTCGGACGTACCCGACGCCGGCTACGACGTGCTGGCGATCTCCTACGGCGTGTTCTTCCTCCCGGACATGGACCGCACCTTCTGGCGTCTGGTCTCGCTCGTGCGGCAGGGCGGACGCGCCGGCGTGACGGTCTGGCGACACGGCGCGATGGAGGAGTTCTCGTCGATCGTGTTCGACGTCGCGTCGCGCCACTCCCCCGAACTGCGCGAGCGCGGTGCCCTGCGCGATCGCACACCGCTGCACCGGATCGACACGCCGGACACCCTCGAGGCGTGGATCGCGGATGCCGGAACCGATTCCGTGGAGGTCCGCCCCCTGTCGAATCATCTTCCGGCGACGGACGAGTTGTGCTGGTCGCTGGTGACGGGCACCGGTCTGCGCGGGGTGCTTGCCGGGCTCGACTCCGGGCAGGTGGCGTCGGTGCGGCAGCAGATCGCCGAGGAGGTCACCGCTCGCGGACTGCACACGATCGACGCGACCACCCTCGTCGCCACGGGCACCGTTCGACGTCCTCCGG
The DNA here is from genome assembly GCF_035918275.1 of Rhodococcus sp. PD04. Classification (NCBI taxonomy): domain Bacteria; kingdom Bacillati; phylum Actinomycetota; class Actinomycetes; order Mycobacteriales; family Nocardiaceae; genus Rhodococcus; species Rhodococcus sp. PD04. Next base: position 3,985,937 of record NZ_CP142143.1, read on the forward strand.
TCTCGGGCTGACGACCGACGGCAGGGTCTACCGGGAGCAGGGCCGACCGGAAGTAGGACGCCGTGTGTCACCTGAGACAATCGGGGCATGACGCTCGCCTCATCCGCCGACGATCGACGTTACGTTCTGACCCTGGGCTGCCCGGACACCACCGGGATCGTCGCCCGCATCGCGACCTTCCTCGCGGAGGTCGGCGGCTCGATCGTCGAGGCGGCCTACCACGCCGACCAGGACACCGGCTGGTTCTTCACCCGCCAGGCCGTCCGGGCGTCGTCGATCCCGTTCGGCCTCGACGAGCTGCGCGAGAAGTTCGCGAGCGTCGCCGCCGACATCGGGCCGCAGACCGAATGGACGCTCTCCGACACCGGCAAGCGCAAGCGCGTCGTGCTGCTCGTGAGCAAGGAAGGGCACTGCCTGCACGACATCCTCGGACGTGTCGCCGCAGGGGAACTCGACGCCGAGATCTGCGCCGTCATCGGCAACCATCGCGATCTCGAACCGGTCGCGCAGCGGCACGGCATCACCTTCCACTATGTGTCGTTCCCGAAGGATCCGGCCGAGCGCGGACCGGCCTTCGAGCAGGTCCGCAAGCTCGTCGACTCCCACGACCCGCACGCGGTGGTCCTCGCCCGGTTCATGCAGGTGCTCCCGGAGGAGCTGTGCGAGCACTGGGCCGGCCGGGCGATCAACATCCACCACAGCTTCCTGCCGTCGTTCATCGGCGCACGGCCCTACCATCAGGCCTTCACGCGCGGTGTGAAGCTCATCGGCGCGACCTGCCACTACGTCACCGCCGAACTCGACGCGGGCCCGATCATCGAGCAGGACGTCATCCGCGTCAGTCACAGCGACAGCGTCAGCGACATGGTCCGGCAGGGCCGCGACGTGGAGAAGCTGGTCCTCTCACGCGGTCTGCGCTGGCACCTCGAGGACCGGGTGCTGGTGCACGACAGCAAGACCGTCGTCTTCCGGTAGATCCCCGGAGCCGAAACCGGTCCACCCGCGAACGGATGGACCGGTTTCGTGCGTGAGTGATCGGCTCAGCCGACGTGCGTGAGTGATCGGCTCAGCCGACGTGCGTGAGTGATCGGTTCAGCCGACGGGCACGCCGGCTCGTTCGACGAGGTGCGCGAGCTCCTCGTCGAACCGGTCGATCGCCTCGACCGAGCTCATGTGACCGATCCCGTCGAGCACCACGAGACGTTCGAGGTTGCCCGCTCGTTCGAGTTCCTCGGCGAGACGACGGGCGTGGACGGGCGGGGTGAGACGGTCGGCGGTGCCGACCAGCACGGTCGTCGGCACGGTGAGGTTGTGCAGGCCTTCACGGATGTCGAGGGCGCTCAGGGCCCTGCCCCAGCCGCCCCGTGTCCGCGGCGGGCAGCCGAGGACGATCTTCTCGCAGAACTGCACCTCCGCGGTGCTAGCGCCGGGCGACAGGGCCACGTACCGCAGGGCCCGTGTCGTCACCGGGGACGCGGCCAGCGGAACCGTCGCACCCATGAGCCGACTTGCGACGGGCACCGGTACCCGCGGGAAGCGTTGCGGCAGCGGCACGATCGCCGAGTCGGCGACCAGCCGGTCGGTGCCGGTGCTCGCGAGCAGCACCCCCGCGACCGTGCGGTCGACGTTCTCCGGGTACTTCTCGGCCCACGCGATGATGCTCATCCCGCCCATGCTGTGACCGGTGAGTACGGCCTTCGCGCCGGGCCGGACCACGGCGTCGAGGACCGCCTGCAGATCGTCGGCGAGCACGTCGGCTCCCAGCGGCCGTGCCCCGGCCTCGCTGTCGCCGTGCCCGCGCTGGTCGTAGACCACCACCCGGTAGTTCTCCGCGAACGCGTTGATCTGCGGGGTCCAGTACGCGGCGTTGCACGTCCAACCGTGGCAGAACACCAGCACGGGAGCGTCCGCGTCGCCGTAGGCGAGCACGTTGAGCCGGGCACCGTCCTCGGCGCGGACGTCGAGGATCTCGGGTTCGAGTTCCGGTTCTCGCAGCAACTCGTGCGGCGCGACGTCCTCGGTACGGACGACCGTCCGACGACGCCGGCGGACGAGCACGGCGGTGGTCGCCGCGGCAGCGAGAACGATCGAACCCGCGACGATCGACGCGGTCGGGGACGGCTTTCTCACGGGTGGGATTCTCCTGTCGGTTCGGTGGAGCAGCGCGGCGTCACAGGACGTGCGCGCGACGCAGAAGCAGAGTGGACGGACCGCCGATCAGTCCCACCTCGTCGAGGAATTCGACGGTGCGGCGAGTGCCCTGGCGGAGCTTGTCGTGGTAATGCCTGTTCTCCCGCGCGGCCTTCTTCGCCTCGGCGACGTCGAGTCCGGCCGCCGCGTAGACCTGGTCGTTCACGAGGCTGGTGACGACGAAGTACGCGCTCACCCCGAGGTGGATCCGGATCCATGCCCGCTCGAGACGACCGAGCCGGGCCGAGCGCCTGCGGGTCTCCTCGCGGGCGTAGCGGATGTGCCGCGACTCCTCCACGACATGGACGTGGCTCACCGTCCGGGTGATGGGCTGCACCCGCTCGTCGCGCATGAAGTCGCGCTGCATCATGTCGAGGATCTCCTCGGCGAACAGGGTGCCGCCGTAGGCAAGGGCGCCGCGCGCGACGGCCTTGAACAACCGGCCGGTCTCGCGGATCCAGCGCTTGGGCCGGTAGGAGGGGATGCCGTATCGCTGCGCCGACCGCGCGAACATGATCGAGTGCCGGCATTCGTCGGCGATCTCGGTGAGCCCGAACTGCACGTAGGGGGTCGCCGGATCGTGCCGGTAGAGATCGCGCACGAGCATCTGCATGAGGATCATCTCGAACCAGATCCCGGTGCCGGCGATGCTCGCGGCCTCGTGCTCGGTGAGGGTGATGCGCTGATCCTCCGACATGCGTTCCCACAGGTCGGTGCCGTAGAGACTGCACCATTCCGGGGTCATGCCGTACTTGCCGTCCACGAGCGGCGCATCCCAGTCGATCTCGAGCTCAGGATCGTAGGAGAGCCGCGCCGACGAATCGAGCAGTCGTTGCGCGGTTTCCTGCCGGTGATCCGTGGAGTGTTCACCCGGCAGGCTGTCGTGCTTTCGCAGGAGCGTCATCGCCGACCACCTCGTCTCGGAAAATTATCCGTTACCCGAAGTGTCATTATCTGGATCACACTTGTCAAGCGAAAGGGAGGCCCACCCGCCCTACCACCGAGGACGACGGACCTCCCTGATCACCACCGCGGAGTTCGGACCCCGCAGTCATCACCGCGGAGCGGTCACCACCGCGGGCGCTGGACCTCTTCGACCCGCGGGCGGACGTCCACGAGGTACACACACACGGCGACGACCGCGATGATCCCGAGCAGACCCACCGCGCCGAAGACGACGAGGACGAGCAACGCGGCCACGAGGATGCCGAGCCAGACGGGCTTGGTCAGCTTGTCGACGGCCGGAAACGCCTCGGCGGGCTGACGCACGACGTGGAACAGCGCGAATCCCGCCCCGGCGATGGCGATGATCTGCAGCGCGAGGATGATCAGACCGGCAAGTGAATCGACATTCGTCACCACACCAGTCTACGAGAATCGGCCCTCGTGCGAGTTCGCACGAGGGCCGATCGATCGCTGCAGGTCAGGAACCGCTGGTCTTGCGCGGAGCCGCCTTCTTGGCAGGGGTCTTCTTCGCCGGGGTCTTGGCGGCGGGCGTCTTGGCAACCGTCTTGGCCGGAGCCTTGGCGGCCGGCGTCTTGGCAACCGTCTTGGCCGGGGCCTTCGCCGGGGTCTTGGCGGGAGCCTTCTTGGCCGGAGCCTTGGCGGGGGTGACCTCGACCGGCTCGACCGGGGTGGCCACGGACTCGACCTTCTCCGCGGCCTTGTCGGCCGCTTCGCGGACGTCGCCGCGGGCCGAGTCGACCCGTCCGGCGGTCTCGGAACCCGTCTCCTCGGCACGCTCACCGAGCTCGACGACGCGCTCGGCGGCCTTGTCACCGGCGTCGGACACGGCCTCGCTCACCTCGTCGCTCGTCTCGGAGATGCGACCGGCCGCGCGACCCGCAAGCTTCGCGGCCTGCTCGCCGACCTCGCGGGTCCGGCGGGCCACCGTCCCGAGGGCTTCCTCGGTGAGGTCGGCGGCGTCGCCGAGTACGGCTTCGGCGCGACCGATGCCGTCCTCGAGGGCCGGCTGGGAGCGCAGACGCTCGAGCGTCTCCTCACCGCGCTCGGCGAGAGCGGTGTAGAGGTCGGAGGCGACCTTCAGGTACGCCTCGGCGACCTTGCGCAGCTCCTCGGCACTGAAACGCTCGCGCAGCTCCGCGATCTCCTCGGGCAGCTCAGCCGGGAGTTCGGCGAGGCGCTCGCGGAGGGATTCGACCGTCTCGGTGAGATCGGCGGGCAGGGTCACGAAGCGGTCGCGGGCGGTCTCGACCCGCTCGGCCACCTCGGTGCGGTTGGTCTCCGCACGTCGGCGCGCCTGGGCCACGAGGTCGGCGACGGCCTGGACGACGGCGTCGCCGGCACCGACCGCCGCGTAGAGGGAGGTACGGATGCTGGTGGGATCGGTCATGAAGATTTCTCCTCGTCGAAGTCTGTCGGATGGTCGGGCCGGGCATCGCCGGTGTTCTGCTGGTTCTCCCGGCAGAACGAGTCGTAGATGTCGAGCAGGACCTGCTTCTGCCGCTCGGTGAGAACGGTGTCGACGAGCACCGCGTCGCGCACGGCACTCTCCGCTCGATGCTCGAGGATCCCCGCTCGTACGTAGAGAACCTCGGCCGAGAGCCGCAACCCCTTGGCGATCTGGGCGAGAACTTCCGCGGACGGCTTGCGCAGGCCGCGTTCGATCTGGCTCAGGTACGGGTTGCTGACACCGGCCAGTTGCGACAACTGCCGGAGCGAGACCTGGGCGGCCTCGCGCTGCGACCGGATGAAGGCGCCGATGTCCTGGGCGGCATTGTTGACCACCCGGGCGGCGATATCCCCCGGTCCGGCACTGTCGTCCGGCGTGTCCGAGCCCTCGATCGGATCTGGTTCCGTGGACACACCGACCACCCTACGGACAGGTGCTAGCTACAGCAAGCACTCTGCTAGCACGTGACGGTTGTCACGCGAACAGCAGCTCCGAGACCGTGTAGATCGCAAGGCCGGCGAGCGAGCCGACCACCGTGCCGTTGATGCGGATGAACTGCAGGTCGCGCCCCACGGCGAGCTCGATCTTGCGGCTGGCCTCCTCGGCGTCCCAACGCTCGACCGTCTCGCGGATGACGGACGTGATCTCGTCGGCGTAGTTGGACGCGACGAAGCGCACCGCGTCGAGCAACCAGCCGTCGATCTTGGTGCGTAGCTCGGCGTCCTCGCGCACCCGGATGCCGAACGCCATGACGTTCTCCGCGATCTTCGTACGCAGGGTGCTGTTCGGGTCGTCCACGGAGTCGAGGATCATCCGCTTGGCCGTCCGCCAGGTCGCCGCGGCGAGTCCGGTGATCTCGTCGCGGCCCATGATCTCGGCCTTGACCTTCTCCGCCTTGGCGATGGTCACGGGATCGCTCTGAAGGTCGCGGGCGTAGTCGGCGAGGAACTTGTTGACCGCGAGGCGCACCTCGTGGTCGGGATTCGACCGCACCTTCCACGTGAACTCCACGAGTTCGCGGTGGATCTTCTCCCCGAGCAGCAGGTCGACGAACTTCGGCGACCACGACGGCGAGTCGCGGCTGATCACGCGGTCGATCGTCTCCTGACTCCCGAGCGCCCACTGGTGCGCGCGTTCGGCGAGCATGTCGACGAGCGGGAGGTGACGGTTCTCGGCGAGCAGTTCGGTGAGGACACGCCCGATGGGCGGTCCCCATTCCGGTTCGGCGATGCGCTTGACGATGGTGTGGTCGATGATCTGCTGGATGTCGTCCTCGCGCAGGATGCCGACCACGCCGCGCAGGACCGTCGACGTCTCCTTGGCCACACGCTGGGCGTTCTCGGGTTCCGCGAGCCAGCTACCGACCCGCAGCGGGATCTGCGCCGACTCGACCTTGGCGGAGACCACCTCGGGTGCGAGGAAGTTGCTGCCCACGAACGAGCTCAGATTGGCGCCGAGTTGGTCCTTCTTCCGCTTGATGATCGCTGTGTGCGGGACGGGTATCCGCAGCGGGTGGCGGAACAGGGCGGTCACGGCGAACCAGTCGGCGAGCGCGCCGACCATGCCGGCCTCGGAGGCCGCGCGCACGTAGCCCACCCACGCGCCGGCGCCTCGGGTTTCCTGCCAGCGGCAGAAGAGATAGATGATCGCGGCGACGACGAGGAAGCCGGTCGCGACCGCTTTCATACGGCGGAGTTCTCGGCGCTTGATCTCGTCGTCGGTCGTCAGGAGCTGCACCCGATCGATTGTGCCGAAAGTCGACTCTCGGCGGACGGAACGCCCTCGAGTTCTGAAGGACGGGAGACCGGATCGTAGACTGAGCCGACGATCGAAACCGAACGGATGTGCCACACAGTGTCCAGCAGACCGCAGACGACTTCGAACCCGACCTCGAGCGAGGCCGCCCCGCCCGTGAAGCAGGACGGCCGCAAACGGCGCTGGCACGAGCACAAGATCGCCCGCCGGGAAGAGCTCGTGGACGGCACCATCAACGCGATCCGCACTCGCGGCCACGAGATCGGCATGGACGAGATCGCCGCCGAGATCGGCGTGTCGAAGACGGTGCTCTACCGCTACTTCACCGACAAGAGCGACCTGACGACCGCCACGATGCTGCGGTACGTCGAGACGGTCCTCGCTCCCCGGATCTACGCGGCGGTCGCGGAGGATCTCGACGAGTACGAGCTCACCCGGGAGGCGATCACCGCCTACGTCGAGACCGTCGCCGATGATCCCGAGGTCTACCTGTACGTGATGAGCAACAGCGCGTCGGCGGGACGCGACGTGGTCGCCGATTCGGAGCGGATGATCGCCGAGCTCGTCGCCACCGTCCTCGGGGAACGGCTGCGGCTGCTCGAGATGGATTCGGGCGGTGCCGTGCCGTGGGCGTACGGGATCGTCGGCGGCATCCAGCTCGCGACGCACTGGTGGATCTCGAACAAGTCGATGACCACCGAGGACCTCATCGACTACCTGACGATGATGATCTGGGGCGGCATGACCGGCATCGCCGGAGTCGCCGGATCCCCGGTGCGTTTCAAGTCGCAGCCGCATCCGCTCCTGCCGGAGTCGTCGACCACTCCCTGATCGACACCTTTACTGTTACTCGAAGTTGCACGTATAGTGCGGGCATGAGCGACCACGCCGACGACCTGCACGACGAGGACGACCCCGGCTACCGCGGCCCCGCCGAGGTCACGGTGGGCGACCGCACGGTCGTCGTCGACGTCGAGATCTCCGGGCGGTTCGATCCCCTGCTCGGCCGGCACGTGTGGCGGGGCCGGCTCCGCAGGCTCGCCGAGACCCTCGGCGCAGACGCCTCGCCGGCGCCGGGCACCACCGTGACCATCACGGTGCCCGACGCCCCCGAGGCCGCGACCGCCCGCATCTCGGAGGTCGACCTGTGGGGCAGCCACATGGTCGACGGCGTCTCGCGTCCGCCGTACCCCCTGCCGACCGAGACCGACGGTGTCGATCCCGCCTGATCCCTACTGCGTGTGACACGCTGGCGGGATGACGAAGGACGACGTCTTCCGGCCCGCATCGATCATCGAAGCCCTCCGGGCGACGCCCGAGACGCGCGTCGCCGACCTCGACACGAACGGCACCCCGGGATTCGACGGCGACAAGGCGCTCGGCGAACGTCTGCTCGCCGAACGCGGCGCCGTCCTCTCCGACCTGCAGGAGATGCTCTTCGCCGAGGGGCGGACCGGCGGCACCCGTTCGGTGCTGTTGATCCTGCAGGGTATGGACACCGCCGGTAAGGGCGGCATGGTGCGTCACGTCGTCGGTCACGTCGATCCGCAGGGCGTCGACCACACGGCCTTCGGGGTGCCGACGGAGGAGGAGAAGCGTCACCACTTCCTGTGGCGGATCAACAAGGCGCTCCCCCGCAACGGCCAGCTCGGCGTCTTCGACCGGTCGCACTACGAGGATGTGCTGGTCGCGCGGGTGAGATCACTGGTGCCGGAGAGTGTCTGGCGGGGGCGCTACGACGAGATCAACCGGTTCGAGAGCGAAGTCGTCCGCGAGGGCACGACCATCGTGAAGGTCGCGATGTTCGTCTCGTTGGACGAGCAGAAGAAGCGTCTCGCCGAGCGCCTCGAGCGTCGCGACAAGCATTGGAAGTACGACCCGAGCGATGTCTCGGAGCGCACCCTGTGGCCGCAGTACCAGCAGGCCTATCAGGACATGTTGGATCGGACGAGCACCGACGACGCGCCCTGGTACGTCGTGCCGTGCGACCGCAAGTGGTACAGCCGCCTCGCGGTGACGGAACTGCTCATCGACGCGTTCGAACGTCTCGACCTGGATTGGCCGGAGCCGACTTTCGACATCGAAACGGAGAAGCGCCGACTCGCAGAGTCGTGATGTGACCGACTCGCAGAGTCGTGATGTCGTGTGAGTGACGCGAGTCGGCTTTCACCGACTCGCGTCAGGTATCACCCTCAGAACAGATGCGGGGTGTCGTAGTGCCGTCTGTGGTCTCGGCGCACGGTTCCGGCCATCATGCCGAATGCCGCGCCGAGTGCGACGACAGCGCCGAGCGCCGCGACGAGCGCCCAGCCCGAGAAACCGTACCCTGCGGCGACGATCGTCAGCGCGATCAGCAGGATCGAGGCGAGTGCGAGCGCATAGGCGCTCCAGGCTACGAACAGATTGAGTTTCACGACCGGCCTCCTTGGACGAGGTGTGTCCCTCTCGATGCCGACGGTACCTGCACGTGACGCGCATCACAACCGGCCGGTGGAGTACTTCAGCACCTCGTAGCGGAGGACGGCGAACTCGCCGCTCTGCCCGAGCTCGGTGAGGCGCATCTCCACGTGCCGCGGGAGCAGCGGCCGGCCGGAACCGATGGTCACCGGCGCGAACGAGACGATCAGTTCGTCGAGCAGCCCGCGTTCGGCGAACTGTCCGGCGAGATCACCGCCGCCCACCATCCACAGGTCGCGGCCGTTCGCGGCTTCAGCCATCTCGTCGTAGACCTGCCGGACGTCCTTCTGCGTGAAGCGGATGTCGCCGGGTTCGTCACCGGTCCGGGCAACGGGCAGGTCGTTGCGATGCGTGAACACCCAGCAAGGCAGGTCGTACTCCCACTCGTCCTCCCCTGCATGGTCGAGCACCCAGCGGTAGGTGGACGATCCCATCGCGATGGCGCCGATACCGGCGATGAACTTCTCGTAGTCGAACGGCCCGCCGTCGCCGGACTCCCGGGTGAGCAGCCAGTCGAGCGAGTGGTCCTCGGTGGCGAGGAAGCCGTCCAGTGTGCTTGCGGTGTAGTAGATCATCCGGGTCATGAGCTACTCCTGTTCCAGTCGAGTGGATCTCCGTGATCGACGTCGAGGCCGGCCGCCCGCATCATGTGCCGTACGAGTTGACGGCGGTGCGCGGCGAAGGTGAGGACGTGGGCGACCACTCCCCCGAGGACGAAGCTCTCGGGCGGGTCGCACAGGGCGTCGATGAGTATGTCGCCCCAGGCGCCACGGCGATGGATGTCGCGGATCGTCTCCACCCAGCGCGGAGCGACGTCCTCGAAACGGGCTGTCAGAGCCTCGATCCCGCCACCCACATCCTCGGGGTGGTCGGCGCCGGCCATCGAGGCCAGCCACATCTCCTTGGCGCGCACCAGATTGCCGAGCACCCTGGAGACGGATTCCTCGGGGCCGTCCCATTCGAGGACCACCAGGCCGGGGAACCGGATCCGGTCGCGCTCGTCGTCGTCGAGTTCGGTGGCGCGCGCGAGGAGATGGCGAGTGTCCGCGAGATCGTGCTGCACCATCTGCGCGAGGACCTCGGCCGCCGGGTAGGCGGGCGCGGTGGGTCGCCGCCCGTCCTCCTCGACCCAGAGATTGGTCGGCGGATGGAAGTGGACGCCGTTGGGGGCGGGCAACCAGTGATTCACGGGCGCGGACACCCCGGGGTCGACGGGCGCGGGCGCCCCGGGGCCGCTACCGCCGATGCCGAGCACCCGGGCGGCGGCACTGGGCGGATATCCGTAGGCACGGGCGAAGGCGCGCGCGAACCCTTCGACGCTGTCGTAGCCGGCGGCGAACGCCGCATCGGTGACCGAACTGCCGTGACGCAGTTGCCAGGCGGCGCGCTCGAGCATCACGCGGCGCCGCAACGCGACCGGTGACTCGCCGGTGCCCACCGCGAAGGTGCGGCTGAAGTGCCACTGCGACGCGTAGGCGTGCTGCGCCATCCGTTCGAGGGTCGCGTTGTTCTCGTCGAGAACGGCGTCGAGCAGTTCCCGGAGTCGGTCACGGCCGAAGGTCATGCGTTCAGTGTCGCGCGCAGACCCCGGCCGCCGCCCGACCGTTCTTGCTCTCTACCGGCTTCCCCGGTCAGCCCGGCATGGTCTCGCCGCCGAGCGGAGCGAGCACCTCACCGCTGTAGTACGACGACATCGTCTCCGACGCGAAGAAGACGTAGGACGGGGCGATCTCGTCGGGCTGCGCGGCGCGCCCGAAGGGCGCCTGCTGCCCGAACTCGGAGACCTTCTCTGCATCCATGGTCGCGGGGATCAGCGGTGTCCACACCGGTCCCGGTGCTACGCAGTTCACCCGGATCTGCCTGTCCCGCAGCGCCTGCGCGAGTGAGTAGGTCAGGGCGATCACTGCACCCTTGGTCGCCGAGTAATCGATGAGCGTCTTGTTGCCGCGCAGACCGTTGACCGACGCGGTGTTGATGATCGAGCCGCCCGGCGTCAGGTGCGGCAGGGCCGCCTTCGTCACATGGAAGAAGCTGTCGATGTTCACGGCGAAGGTGTGCCGCCACTGCTCCTCGCTCAGCTCGGCGAGGTCGTCGACGGGCTGCTGGGTACCGACGTTGTTGACGAGGATGTCGAGGCCACCGAGTTGCTCGACGGTCTCGGCCACGACCGCCCGGCAGTGCTGCGCGTCGCCGAGATCACCTGCGATGACGTGGCACGTGCGGCCCTCGCGTCGCACCAGCTCGGCGGTGTGCTCGGCGTCGCGGTGCTCCTCGAGGTAGGCGATCGCGACGTCGGCGCCTTCCTTCGCGAAGGCGATCGCGACGGCCCGTCCGATGCCGGAGTCGCCGCCCGTGACGAGGGCCTTGCGACCCGACAGCAGCCCGCGTCCGACGTAGCCGCGCATCTCGTCGGCGGGACGCTCGGCCATATCGTCGGTCTCACCGGGATAGTCGATGGTGTGGGGTTCTCGTTCGCGGTCCTCGCTCATGGCCGCCGGATACCCACCGGCTGCGCCGATATTCCCATTCGTTTCCCCAGTTCACACGGACCGCGAGGTCGTTTCTCCGTGGCTCCGACGGGGTAACCCGGCCGTATGGCTCATGAGACCCGGATGTGCGATGTGCACGACGCCCCGCTGCCCACGCCTCGCGGCCCCATCTCCGCCGAGATCGTCGAGCGACTCGGCGGCCCGGTGGACGATGCCGTGTGGGACGTCGCGACCGACGGCGCGGATGCCTACGGCGAGGACGTCCAGCTCGCCCTGGCCGTTCTCTACGAGCTCCACTACCGCGGATTCGCGGGCGTCGACCCGGCCTGGGAATGGGCGCCGGGTCCTCTCGGGGTCCGGGCGCGTCTCGAGCGTATCTTCCTCGATCGTTTGCGTGCCGACGTCCCTGCCTCGGACGATCCGCAGGGTGTCCTCGAGGACCTGTGCCGTGAGCCGGACGATTCGTGGGGCGTCTCCCACGAGCTCGCTGCGAACGGCACGTGGGAGATGATGCGCGAGTTCTTCGTCCATCGCTCGATCTACCACCTCAAGGAAGCCGACCCCCACGCCCTCGCGATCCCGCGCCTGTCCGGCCGTGCGAAGGCCGCGCTGGTCGCCGTCGAGTTCGACGAGTACGGCGGAGGACGGGCCGAGCGTATGCACTCGCGGCTGTTCGCCGACCTGCTGCTCGCCGCCGGACTGAAGGACGACTATCTGGGATATCTCGATGTCGTTCCCGCCGTCACCCTCGCGACGGTGAACTTCATGTCGTTGTGCGGTCTGCACCGCGCGTATACGCCGATGCTGGTCGGGATGTTCGCCGCCGCCGAGATCACCACCGCCCCGAGCGCACGTCGCATGGTCGAGGCCCTCGAGCGTCTGGGCGCCGACGATGCGTGCATCCTCTTCTACTCCGAGCACATCGAGGCCGATGCCGTGCACGAGCTCGTCCTGCGGCACGACGTGGTGGGCTACATGCTCGAACAGGATCCGGCTCGGGCTCAGGACATCTCGTTCGGTGCGCAGGCCATCGAGTTCCTCGAGGGCCGGCTCGGGAGCCATCTGCTGACCAGTTGGGCCGCGGGCCGCAGCTCGCTCCTCACGTCGGCCGAGGCGTCGGCCTGACGAGCGGGTACGAAACAGCGAACGGAGCCCCGGGACAGCGTGTCCCGGGGCTCCGTTCGTCGGTACCGGAGTTCCGGCTCAGTCGATGAGGCCGGGTTCGTGTGTGGGGGTGCCACCGGAACCGCGCAAGCGGCGTCGACGGAGGTTGAGAGCGGACATCACGACGCCGACCGCGATGAGCACGACGGCAGCGATGGCCCCGACGAGCACCCATCCCTCGAAACCGTCGCCCGCCGCGTAGAGGACGAGGGCGACGACGGCGATGCCCGCGAGGATGCAGGCGTAGCCGATCCAACCCGAAGCTCGGGACGCGGTGGTGGAAGCGTGAGCTCGATCCGATGGTTTCGTCATGGTCGTGGATACCGCATCCGGCCCTCCACGAAACCAGCCCTCCACCACCCCGGGGGACGGGGAGGGCAGGCGGATGATTCTGCGCGGGAGAGTGTTACGACGGGATCCGCCGGCCGATGGGTCCGCGTTCGACGAGCGCGGCGAGTCGCTCCCTCGCGCTGCGCGGAGACAGGACGGGGCTGTCGGTGCCCATCGCACTGCGCATGCCGCGCACCGTCTCGGACCACACCTCGGGACCGTCGTACTTCGGCGACCATCCGAGTTCTTCTCGGGCCCTGCTGCAGTCGAGCATCGGACAGGTGTAGGCGAGGTCGATCCACCCACCCTGCACCGGTTGCAGCCGTAGGCGCCAGGTCGCTTCGGCGAGCGCCGACAGACCCCATCGCGGCACCGGAATCGTCGGGCAGTCGAACGGAGCGGCGAAGTCCCTCGCTCCCACCGGCGTCGGTGCACCGAGGTTGAACGGGCCGGGCACCCGTCGCTCGAGCGCCGCGACCAGCGCGTCCGCGACGTCGTCGGAATGTACGGCGGGGATCGTGAGCCGGTGGTCGATCGGGATCAGCGGCAGGTGGTTCGTGATGCCGGCGGGCACGAACTCGGGCAGCACGTAGCGTTCGAGACCCGAGCCGGAGACGAGCTGCCCGATGAATCCCGGACGGAAACGGGTGAGGACGGGCGCCTTCGTGCCGGACTCGAAGTCGTCGAGGAATTTCTCCGCCGCGACCTTGTCGACGCTGTACACACAGGTGGGTACGCCTTCGCGGGCCCACGACTCGTCGACCTCCCGGCCGTAGGCGCCGTCGGAGTACACGGCGGCGGAGGACATGTGGATCACGTGCCCGACACCGGCATCGGCGGCGGCCGTCACGACGGCGCGGGTGCCGTCCACCGCCACCTGCCTGAGATAGTCGCGCCGGTGCGAGGGCTGGAATCCCCACGCCAGATGCACGACGGCGTCGGCCTCCGCGAAGATCGGCGTCAGGACCCGGGCCGCGTCGGGGGCCGCGAGGTCCACGGCGCACCACTTCGCCGCCGCATACGGATCGCGCGCCGGGGGAATCCGGCGCGCGATCGCGACGATATCGAGTTGTGCGGGATGAGCAGCCAGCCGGCGCAGGAGCGCCGTGCCTACATTTCCGCTCGCTCCGGTGACGACGATGCGTCGTGGCAGACCGGTTCGGGATGTGGAAGCCATCGGCATCGCCGGTATCGTCCGAACGTCCCGGTCAGCGGGCCGAATCCGCCGCGCTCTTCTCCGTCTGCGCATCGGCGTTCGGGAGGGTACCGGCAGAGTTCTCCAGGTGGGCACGGACGAACCACTGGAACTTCTCCAGCTGACCGGTCTGGCCGATCAGGACGTCCTCGGTGATCGGGTCGAGCTTGCCGACCTCGTCGATCGCCTTGCGGTTGTCGGTGATGATGCCGTCGTAGACGAGGTCCAGCGCGGCGAGGTGCGCCTGCGCGGTGTCGCGGCCGACCGAGTAGTCGTCCCATGTGCGGTTCTTCTCGATGGCGCCGGGCGTGCCCTTGGGGGACGCACCGAGCGCGGCGATCCGCTCGGCGACCTCGTCCGCGTATCCACGCACGAGCTCGACCTGGGGGTCGATCATCTCGTGGACACCGATGAAGTTCGGACCGACGACGTTCCAGTGGATGTGCTTCAGCGTGAGGTGCAGATCGTTGTAGGCACTCAGGCGCTCCTGGAGAATCTGCGCGGTGCGCGAGCCGTCGGCATCGCTCAGACCGGGAACCGTGTAGCTCGAGTTCGACATATTCTTCCTCCAGAATGCTCGCGGGTGTGTCGGAGGGCGGATACCCGAGATCCGGTGACATCCAAACATCCGGGCGCACCGAGCGACCCGTGACCTGCGTCGAAGAATTTCGTCCGAATTCGGCGAGTCACAAACGTTTGGAAACGGACCAACCCGGTTATTCGTTCGCCGGGCACCGAAGCCTCCAGGTTTCGGTCATGACATACGAGGTGGCGACAATGATCATTCTGGGTCTGATTCTGTTGGTGGTGGGGTTCTTCACCGGCATCTCGATTCTCACCACACTCGGAGTGATACTCCTGGTGATCGGCGTGATCCTTGCGATCCTGGGCGCGACGGGCCGGGCGATCGGCGGACGCGCACACTGGTACTGACCCCGATCGATCGTCCGTGCCGGAAGGAGACGTCCGGCACGAGACAGGACTGCGGATCCCGGGTGCTCACAGCACCCGGGATTCGTCGTTTCGGGACCTCCACGCACGGCCCCGCCCGGACAGGCGGATCGAGGAGCGGATCTCGGAACGACATCCGGGCCGGCCCCTGTGCAGGGACCGGCCCGGATCGGCGGAGTCGCTCGGTGACTACGTGTCAGTGCTCGCCGCGGCCTTCGGTGTCTCGGTGCTCGCCGCCTTCGGTGCACGGAGTGTGCGATGGCTGGTGTCGCAGAGGGGGTACAGGGCGCTGCGGTGACACCGGCACACGGCCACCACGAAACGGTCCGAGACCGTCTCGGCGCCGTCGTCCTCGACGATGCGCACCGGGCCCTCGACGAGGGTCGGCCCGCCCCTCACCTGACGCACGACTCGTGCTTCGCACTCTCCGTCGGCGGTGAGCTGCGTGATCTTCGGTGTCCTGCTCACGTCCTCAACTCCTCGTGCGAGGACGGTCGGCGCGAACGACGACCACCTCCTCGGTCAGTGCCCCCGGCTCGGCCATCTGCGACGAGTACAGATAATCCGTGCGGCTGCGAAGGACCGGGCCGAAGGGGATACGACTGCGGGCGACGACGGACGCCTTGAGGTCCGCGTCGCGCAGCCGGGACAGTGTCGCTTCCACACCGGTGAACTCGGAGTGCACGATCAGCGCGAATCCGCCGGGTGTGAGCAGCGTGGGAAGGCTGTCGCACAGGGGATCGAGAACACAGCGGCCGTCGGCGCCGGCATCCCAGCGCGGGTCGCGGTTCTCCCCGTCGCACGGAACGTAGGGCGGATTCGACAACACGACATCGAACGGACCGTGGCGCAGGGCCTCGTCCAGACCTCCCTGCCGGGCACGGATCGGCAACCGGCGCGACCACGCGTTGACGCGGGCGCTGAACACGGCGCGCGGGTTGATGTCGAAGGCCGTCACCGACGAAGCACCGAGCATGGCGGCGTTCACCGCCAGCAATCCCGTCCCGGTGCAGAAGTCGAGAACCTTCGCACCCTTCGTCCCGCCTGCGTCGGCAAGCGCGCCGGCGAGCAGGTACGAATCCTCCTGGGGGCGGTACACCCCCGGAAGACGCCATACCCGCGGCGAATCCGATCCGTCCAGTGCCAGGGAAGCTGTCACGTCACACCACCTCGGTATCTCGAGTTCGACGGCATCTCCACCACCCCGGGCCGAAGGCCCGGATCCGTCCGTTCGCGGGCGGATACCCGCGCGATTCACGTGTGAAACACGCCACCGATACGCGAGGGAGACCGGGTTGTCACGAGAACAGCACCCGGCGCGCGGCATTTCGCACGCGCCGGGTCACCGGAGCAGTGCGTTTCCGATCCGAGAGAGCGGCGTGAGCGGCGTTCCAGCCACCCATACCGTGGACTCCCCCGCCCGGATGGGCACCCGAACTGGCGAGATACACCCCTTCGACCGGGGTTCGCGGTCCGCCGAAACCGGGCGTGGGCCGCAGGAACAACTGCTGGTGGACCTGCGCGGTTCCACCGTTGACGGCGCCGCCGACGAGATTCGCGTTCGCCGCTTCGAGGTCGCCGGGACGCTGGACGTGCCGACCGACCACGCGCGCGCCGAAACCCGGTGCGTAGGCCTCGAGTTGCGCGTCGACGCGTTCGGCGAGGAGGTCGGCGGCCGCGTCGTCGGTGATCCCGCGCGGCAGATGCGTGTAGGCCCAGCAGCTTTCGGTGCCCTCCGGTGACCTCGTGGCGTCGGCCGTGGTCATCTGACCGAACAGCAGGAAGGGGGACTCGGGGACGACGCCGGTGGACAGATCGGCCGACCACCGGATCATCGCGTCCGTATCGGCACCGACGTGCACCGTTCCGGCGCCGCTCAACGACGGCGAACGCCACGGCACACGACCGTCGAGCGCGTAGTTCACCTTCACGACCGGGGTGTCCCATTCGAACTTGCGGATGTCGTCGAGTACCCGCGACCCGACCGCGTCGGCCGGGAGGAGTCGTGTGTACAGGGCCGGGGCCGAGGTGTCGGCGAGGACGGCGCGTCGCACCTTCACCCGTTCACCGCCGGCGGTCCGAACGGCGGAGACCTTCCCGCCCTGTACCTCCACGCCGACGACCGGCGAGTCGCACCGCAGCTGGGCGCCCGCCGAGGCGCCGCGGCGGACCAGCGCGTCTGTGAGCGCTCCTGCCCCGCCGACCGGCGCGGGGAATCCGACGTCCTGCGCGAGCATGGTGAGCATGTAACCCATGACGCCGCTGCCGGGGGCCTCGGGCGGTGTGTCTGCGTGCATGGCGTTGCCCAGGAGCAGCAGCCGTGCCGCCGAACCGCCGAACAGTTCGGCGGACATCCGGGTGACGGGCAGCGCGAGCATGCGCGCGTAACGCAGCAGATCACCCGTCTTCATGGTGCGCAGCAGGTCCATGGTGCCCCGGACGGGCGGGAACGGGCCGAGGAGCAGTTCGAGCAACGGGCCACGCACCTGTTTCCACTGGTCGAACAACGCCAGCCACGCTTCCCCGTCACCGACGCAGCGACGCTCGAGGTCGGCCGCCGTGTCGGTGGGATCCGGAGAGACGACGATCGCGTCCTCGTCGTCGGGGCCGAGCGGATGACCGAAGGCCTTCGGCGAACGCGCCCAGCGGAGGCCGTGCGACGCGAGGTCGAGAGCCTGGAAGGCCGGTGAGGCCACACCGAGCGGGTAGAAGGCGCTGAACAGATCGGCGCAGTATCCCGGGTGGAGTTCCGCGCTGCGCACGGCTCCACCGGGTTCGGGTTGTTCCTCCAGCACGAGGACGTCCCATCCGGCGTCGGCGAGCACCGCGGCGGCAGTCAGACCGTTGGGTCCCGCGCCGATGACGACCGCATCGACCGTCGTGTCGCTCATTCGGTGGCGCCTTCGGCGAGCAGCACCAGCCGTCTCAGGCATTCCTGGTTCCGTGGCAACACCATTTCCTCCTGTACACGGTCAGGGACGAGGGCGTACGGCCCTTCGACGACGTGTTCGGCCATCGTGATGCGGGTGCCGCCGTCGTGGGTGGGTTCGAGCGAGATCGCGATCTCGGCCTTGCCGAACAGCCAGGCACGTGCGCGCAGCACCAGTTGCCGTTCGGGCACCACCGCGCGGACCTCGGTGTGGTCGTCGAGCAGGAGTGGCCACAGACCCACCGAATGGTGGATCCGGGTGTCCGTTCGCGGCCAGGCGGGGTCGACCGCGCGGATGCGGGACGCACCCACCACCCATGCCGCGTACCGCCAGCCGTCCGCGAGGATCTCCCACACTCGCGCCGGCGCCACCGAAGTCTCGATCGTCGCGATCCTGGCCATGCCCGCTCCTCATCCTCTGGACGACAGCTCGCTTGCGGCAGACGCATACCCCGCTACCGCAGGTGTCACACGACGCCGGGTGTCATCGCTGTTCGGAGGGGGTATCCGGGCGGGCATGGAAGCCGAGCACACCCCCTCCTCCAACCCGTACGCCTTCGTCTTCGCGCCGTCCCCGCTCCTCACTGTGACACTCGAGAAGGCACCCGACGGAAGCACCGAGCTGCACGTCCATCCCGGCGGGCAGGGATTCTGGATCGGCCGCATGGCGGCGACCCTGGGAATGGACGTGCATCTGTGCGGACCGTTCGGCGGCGAGTCCGGCACGATCCTCGTCGACATGATGAACCGCGAAGGCGTGACGGTGCACGCCGTGGAGACCGCGTCGCCCAACGGTTCCTATATCCACGACCGTCGCGAGGGCGAACGGAAGGAGATCGTGGAGATCGACCCGCCGGCGCTCACACGGCACGAGACCGACGATCTGTTCAGCGCGTCGCTGGCGTCGGCGATGTGCGCGAAGGTCGCGATGCTGGGCGGACCGCACTGCGACGACGCCGTGCCGACGGAGGTGTACACGCGGCTGTGCTCGGATCTGGGAGCCCTCGGTATCCCGGTCGTCGCCGACCTGTCCGGCCCCACCCTCGGTGCGGCCCTCGAAGGCGGGGTGACCGTGCTGAAGGTGAGCCACGAGGATCTCATCGAGGACGGTCGCGCGAAGTCCGAGGATCTCGACGATCTCATCGAGGCGATGCACCGTCTCCACGACGAAGGCGCCGCTTCGGTGGTGATCTCCCGCGCCGGCGATCCGGCGATCGCACTGGACAACGGAACCGTCTGGGAGGTGGAGGCGCCCTCGGTGCAGACGGTGGACCACCACGGTGCCGGTGATTCGATGACCGCCGGCATCGCGTCGGCCTACGCCGCGGGCGCGAAGTTCGAGGACGCGCTGCGTCTCGGCGCCGCAGCAGGTGCGGTCAACGTCACGCGCCGCGGTCTGGCGACGGGGCACCGTGGCGCGGTGGAGAAGATGGCCGAGAAGGTGGAGGTCCGGAAGGTGAAGGGGAAGCGTTCATGAAAGCACTGACCGTCAACGACGACGGCATCGACAGCCCCGGTCTCGCTCTGCTCGCCCGCCTCGCCGTCGAGGCGGGATTCGACGTGCAGGTCGCGGCGCCCCATGTCGAGCGCAGTGGCGCCAGTGCATCCCTGACCGCTCTCCAGGACGAAGGAAAACTCCTGTTGAGCCGTCGCCCGCTCGACGACCTGCCCGAGGTGGAATCCTATGCGGTGGAGGCATCTCCGGCGCTGATCACCTTCCTCGCCTCGTACGGTGCGTTCGGGACGGCACCGGATATCGTGCTGTCCGGAATCAACCTGGGCCCCAACACCGGTCACGCGATCCTGCATTCGGGCACGGTGGGTGCGGCCCTGACCGCGGCCACCCACGGTGCCCGCGCGGTCGCGTTGTCCCTCAACGGGACAGCTCCGTCACAGTGGGAGACCGCCGAGCTGGTGGCCCGTCGCGCTCTCGAGTGGGCCGTCGAACACAGCCGTCCGGGTGCGGTTCTCAACGTCAACATCCCCGACATACCCGTCCACGAGTTACGCGGACTGCGCAGTGCTCCGCTTGCAGAATTCGGCGCTGTCCAGGCGGAGATCGGGGAAGTCGAGGACGATGGCGACATCTCCCGTGCCCTACCGGTCACCTTCCGGGCCGTCGAACTCGATGAATCCCACGACAGCGACGCCGTTCTCGTGTGCCGGGGGTGGGCGACCGCGACCGTGCTGACGATGCCTTTCCAGGTGGCGGAGGCCGATCTCGGAACCTTGGAATTCGCCCACTCGGGTAGTTCGCGGAAGTAGGTGCAGTAGAAGGTTCGGGACCGCTCGGTCACGAGCACCGTGACCGAGCGGTCCGAACCCAATTGCTTCGGGCCGCTGCAGTTCTCAGGGCACGGCAGTTATCAGGCGACTGCGGAATCGGAGACGTAGCGGGAGATCGGCGTGACGACGGACCGTTGCGCACGACCGGTCGTGTCCGTCACGGACTGCACGAACCGGCCGGCCTCGGCGAGCGCACGCCGGCTCTCGGGAACGCTGTCGGCGAAGATCGGGAAGGCGTGCACCTGGTGTCGCCACAGGTGCAGGTCGCAGCTGACCCCTGCCTCCCACACGGCCCGCGCCATGGATTCTGCGTCGCTGCGCAGCAATTCGTCGTGACCGGCGTGGATCATCACCGGGGGCAACACACTGAGGTCGTTGTCGAGCGGGCACATCAGCGGTCCGGGCTCCCCGTCGACGGTGAGACGGGTATGGGTGCCCTCGATGTAGCGTACGAGCGACTGCACGGCCGATCCGGGGAACATGGGGCAGGCCGCCTGCATGTCGTGTTCGGCGCGACGATCGGAATCGAGGTCGACGAGGGGCGACAGCGCGACGATTCCGGCCGGGCGGGGCAGATCGGATTCCGCGATGGCCAAGGCCGTCATGAACGACAGGTATCCACCGGCGGAGTCGCCTGCGATGACGATGTCCTCCCCCCGATAACCTTTCTCGCACAACCACTCGTAACCGCGTACCGCGTCGTCCACCGCGTGTGCGATGGGAGCGTTCGGCAGCATGCGGTAGTCGACGCTGAGCACCGCGCCGTCGGCGCGATCCGACAGGCTCACGGCGAGCGAACGATGAGTGTTCAATCCGCACATCAGGAAAGCGCCCCCGTGCAGGTACAGCACCGCGCGCTTGGTCGATCGTCCTTCCGCGCGGATCCACTCCGCACTGCACGCGCCCAGGTCGACGTCCACGTACTGGGCTCCGGAAGGCTTGGGGAGGAGGGACGCAGCGCCGTCGACGACCGACAGTGGCCACGCGAGGTCGGGCCGGGCCATCCATGCCCCGACGACCGGCTTCGCGAGTGCGCGTACCGCGCCCCGAACGACTCGGGAGCGCACGCTTCCACCTCGGTGGGTGCGGCTGACGCCCTCACCTCCACCGAAATCGTCGATCTCAGAAGACAGCATGGAACCTCCCGTGGGACACCCACGAAACCGGTTGATTTATTTCGCCTTACGCGACGTGGTACTGCGGTTTACCCACACCTGTCCGGCATCGAAACACCCGGTTCGGATCACGAACCGGAAACAACGGTGCGAGAGGCTCCCGCAGCGCCCCGTTTACCGGCCCGACCGGGGAGGTAACCAGCGCATATGCCTACCGAGACCACGGTGTCCCTCTGGCGGGATCGCGCCCCGCAAACCGCGACGTACGACGACTGGACGGCCCGCCGGGAGCGCTACGACGTCGTGGTCGTCGGTGCCGGGATCACGGGCACCGTGACGGCGCTGCTCCTCGCCGAGCGGGGACTGCGCGTCGCGGTGCTCGAAGCCCGGGACATCGGGGCCGTGACCACCGGGAACACCACCGGCAAGGTCAGCGTCCTGCAGGGCACACGCCTGTCGCAGATCGGCCGCAGACATTCCGGTGCGATCCGTCAGGGATATGTCGACGGCACCCTCGCGGCGCAACGATGGGTGGTGGACTTCTGCACGCGGCACGGACTCGACTTCGACCGTGCGGACGCCTATACCTACGCGCAGGACCCGTCGAATGCGAGCATGATCGACGCGGAATACCACCACTGCCGCGCCGCCGGTCTGCCGGCCGAGCGGGTCGGTGAGATCCCGCTTCCCTTCGGTGTGGCCGCGGCGGTCACGATCCCCGACCAGGTGCAGGTCGATCCCATGCCCATCCTGTTCACAGCGGTCGACCGTGCGCGTACGTGCGGCGCCGAAGTGTTCGTCGGGCGTCGCGTGAAGACCGTGGACACCGAGGACGCAGGATGCATCGTCCGCACCGACGACGGCGACATCCGTGCAGATCGCGTGGTACTTGCGACCGGCATCCCCATCCTGGACCGCGGCGCATTCTTCGCCAGGATGGAACCCGACCGCTCGTACTCCATCGCGGTCGAAGTGCCCGGTGGCCCGCCGGAAGGGATGTTCCTGTCCGCGGACAGTCCCACCCGGTCGCTCCGCACTGCCTCCGCGGCGGGAACGTCCTCGTCGGCGGATCGACTGCTGCTCGTCGGCGGCAACGGGCACGTCGTCGGCCGGCACGATTCGACCCGCTCCGCATACGACGACCTGCTGCGATGGAGCCAACGGACCTTCCCCGGCGCCCATGAGCTGTACCGGTGGTCGGCCCAGGACTACACGAACATGGACAGCCTCCCCGAGGTCGGGCCCGTTCTGCCTGGTGCCGACCGGATCTGGGTGGCGACCGGCTTCGGTAAGTGGGGTATGACCGGCGGGGTCGCGGCGGCCCACATCATCGCGTCCCGGTTCTCGGAATCGCCGGACCCCGAGGTCGAGGCCTGGGCGCCCGCCATGGCGGCCTGGCGCACCGAACTGGTGACCGGCACTCCCACCGCAGCCAAGCTCAACGCCACCGTCGCGTTGCACATGGCCAAGGGCTGGTTGCAGGCCGCGACGTCCTCCGGGCCGGAGCCGGACGAAGGACAGGGACGGGTGGTGCGCAGTTGCGGACGTCCCGTCGGGGTGTCCACGGTCGACGGTCGGACGCAGCGCGTGAGCGCGGTCTGCCCGCACCTCGGTGGAATTCTGCGGTGGAACGACGCGGAATCGTCGTGGGACTGCCCGCTGCACGGCTCCCGATTCGCCGCCGACGGCGCTCTGCTGGAGGGACCCGCGACCCGCAACCTCTCCCCCAGGTGATGCCGAGGGTGAAAGGAAGGGTGAGAGCCCGCGTTTCACATCCACCGCAGCCGGGTAGTTCTGACAGCAGCCGAGAAAGGACCACACGAACATGAATTCCGCCGATGGGGCACGACTGTCCGGACTGACCGTCGCAATTCTCGCGACGAACGGAGTCGAGGAGGTCGAGCTCGTCGAGCCGCGTAAGGCTCTCGAGGACGAGGGTGCCACCGTCCGACTCGTCTCGATCGAGCAGGGCGAGATCCAGGCCATGGAGAAGGACGTCAACGCCGCAGGGAAGTACACCGTCGATCACCTCGTCTCGGAGGTCTCCGCCGGCGACTTCGACGGCCTGGTACTTCCCGGTGGAACCACGAATCCCGACCAGCTGCGCCAGGACGACAAGGCCGTGTCGTTCGTGCGGGAGTTCGTCACCTCCGGGCGTCCCGTCGGTGTGATCTGTCACGGGCCGTGGACGCTCGTCGAGGCCGACGTGGTGCGCGACCGCACCCTGACGTCGTATCCGAGCGTCCGCACCGACATCCGAAACGCCGGCGGAAACGTCGTCGATCAGGAGGTGGTCGTCGATCGCAACCTCGTCTCGAGCCGCAACCCCGGCGACCTGCCGGCCTTCTGCAAGGCGCTCATAGATCTCTTCGCCGCGAACCCCGCGAGCTGAATCGTGCGGGCCGCGCACGACGCAGGCCCATCCTCGTTACTTCACCGACCGCGACCACAGAGGTCCCGGTCCATCTCCACCTGTTTTCCGAAAGGACCTCGACGATGCTCGAGCAGAGCCCCGTTTCCGGCGCCACCGTCTTCCCGTCCGCAGCCCTCCACCAGGGCGTGCGATTCAGTACCGCGGAGATCAAGAAGCGTATCGACGAAATGTTCGACAACCCGGCCGCTCCCCTGCCGAGCGAAAGCTGATCTTCCGGAGAACTGCTGGTCGAAGGCCCGCAGCGGTGCACGCGGTTTGCGGCCCCCTACCCGCCTTGATAACAAGAAGTAGTCGATTTCGAACATTTGGGATTGGTTCGCCGTAAGGCAGTTGCACGAAGGCGGGATTATGAACGAACCGAACTCCGACGATTTCGTCGTGGTCGCCAACCGTTTGCCGGTGGATCTCGAGACGCCGACCGACGGTGGCCCGCCGGTCTGGCGACGCAGCCCCGGTGGCCTGGTGACCGCAATGGAAACCGTGCTCCGGTCCAACAGTGGCGCCTGGGTCGGCTGGCCCGGCACTCCCGACGTGACGGTCGATCCCTTCGAGGAGGACGGGCTCTCGCTGTATCCGGTGGAGCTGTCCTCCCAGGAGGTCGAGGAGTACTACGAGGGTTTCTCGAACGACACCCTGTGGCCGCTCTACCACGACGCGCTCATCCCACCCACTTTCGATCGCCGGTGGTGGCGGACCTATCGCGCGGTCAATCAGCGATTCGCCGAGGCCGCGGCCCGTGCCGCCGCCCCCGGGGCGACGGTGTGGGTGCACGACTACCAGCTCCAGCTCGTTCCCCGGATGCTGCGCGAACTCCGGCCCGACGTCACGATCGGCTTCTTCCTCCACATCCCCTTCCCGCCCACCGAACTGTTCCTGCAGTTGCCGTGGCGGAAGGCGATCGTCGACGGTCTGCTCGGCGCCGATCTCGTCGGTTTCCATCTCCCCGGCGGGGCACAGAACTTCCTCTATCTCGCCAACCGGCTCTTCGGACTGCCGGCACCGCGCGGGACCTCGTCGGGCGGCACCATCGATCTCGGCGACCGGCAGGTTCGCGTCGGCGCCTACCCTATCTCCATCGACTCCGCGCAGCTCCGGGAACGTTCCCGCGACAAGGCCGTTCGGGAGCGCGCCGCCGAGATCCGCAGGGACCTGGGCGATCCGGAGGTCATGCTGCTCGGCGTCGACCGTCTCGACTACACCAAGGGGATCGACGTACGCCTGGAGGCTCTGCACGAGCTGTTCGCCGAAGGCACCCTCGATCCCGAGAAGGTCGTGATGGTGCAGTTGGCCACGCCGAGCCGCGAGCGTTTGACGGCGTACGCACAACTCCGCGACCAGGTGGAGCGCGAAGTGGGGCGGATCAACGGTGAGTTCGCCCGGCTCGGTTCCCCCGTCGTCCACTACCTCCATGCCTCGGTCGACCGCGACGAGCTGCTCGCGATGTACACCGGTGCCGATGTCATGCTGGTCACTCCCTTGCGCGACGGCATGAACCTCGTCGCCAAGGAGTACATCGCCTGCCACCCCGACGGCAGCGGTTCGTTGGTGCTCAGCGAATTCGCTGGGGCGGCAGCCGAACTCCGCCGCGCTCTTCTGGTCAACCCACACGATCTCGAAGGCGTCAAGCGCGCGATCGTGGAAGCGATCGAGGACGACCCGGCCGAACGGAAGAAGCGCATGAAGACCATGCACGCGCACGTCATGGAGTACGACGTCGCCCGCTGGTCGCGCACCTTCCTCGAGGACCTGCGGGCCACCTCGGGTGCGCACGTCACCGCCTCCGGAAGCTAGGCATGCGGGTCCTCTCCGACATCTGCCGGAAGAGGACCCGCACGCTCCGCACCTCGAACAGCTACAGACCCGAAGGAATGCGGACCTACCGGCTCGGCTGCGGCATCTCGCACTCGACCTGGGGATTGACGCCCGCGTAGTTGAGCGGCCCGGCCACCACCGTGACCGCCACCGTCGCGAGACTGCTGCAATTCTGGTCCGAGTCGCTGAAGTAGCCGCGCTGACCGGCCGCCACCGCACCGATGATCAACCAGATCAGGACCACGAGACTCAACAATCGCACGACCTCACCTCGATCCGCCTCATACGCCGGACCGTCCGGCCGGGTAGCAATACCCGAGGGGGAAACCGAACAAACGCACCGAGCACCCTGATCCGGCCCTAACGGACAAACTCTCTACGGTCGGGGCGGGCGGGGATGAATCAGGGTCCGGCGGTACCGCATAATCTCGTCATGACCGATTCGTCCGACGCCGACCGAGCGCTGGGCCGGATCACGGCCGACGACGCCTCACGGAATGTCGGCAGTTTCCGGTACCTGCTGGCCGACGACTCGTGGGAGTGGTCCGCGTCCGTCGCCCGGATGCACGGCTACGAACCGGGCACCGTCGTACCCACGACCGAACTCGTCCTCCGGCACAAGCACCCCGACGACAGGGAGGACATCGCGACCCTCCTCTCGTCCGTCCGCACCACGGGCGAGCCCTTCAGCAGTCGACACCGGATCATCGACACCGGGGGAGGGTCAGACAGGTAGCCGTCGTCGGCGACCGCATCCTCGACGAGGACGGCACCGTTCTCGGCACCTCCGGCTTCTATCTCGACCTCACCGACACCCTCGAGGAGGACGTACGCGTAGCCGTCGACGCTGCGATGGCGTCCCTGGCGGACGCCCGTGCCGTCATCGAACAGGCCAAGGGTGCTCTCATGCTGGCGTACACCATCCCGGCCGATCGCGCCTTCGAGATCCTGGCCTGGCGCTCGCAGGAGACGAACGTCAAACTGCGGGCACTGGCCGAACGACTCGTACAGGAGATCACGTCCTTGCCGGCCCTCGCCGAACAGCATCGGAGCCATTTCGACCACGTCTTCATGACCGTGCACCAGCGCGCCTGACGCCCGGCTCACCCCACCCCTCGTCGGGCGACCACGGCACATCCGGATTGGGCGACCTACCCGGGGGTACTCGGAGAGCGAGTCGCGCCCGCCGTTGCGCGCGTGCGCCGCTGTTGCGCGTGCACACTTCGGCCACGAGGAGGAGAGCCATGACCCAGGATGTGGAGAAACGCTGGAACGACCCCCGGACGGCCCGTAAGGCCACGATGTACGCAGGGGGCGTGATCGTCGCCGCGCTCGTGGTGATGGGCGTCGCCATCGTCTGGGGCACGAACTCCGGACAGGACTGCAGCGACGCCGCATTCGCTGTGTGCACCGATCCCGCCCGCCAGATCCTGGTCTTCGGGCCCACACTCGTGCTCCTGCTCGGCGGACTCGGCGCACTGTGGACGGCATACCGCACGTGGAAGCGCGGCGGTCGTTGGCCGATCTGGCAGGGTGCGGGATGGGCACTGCTGGTGCTGATGGTCGCCTACGCCACCATCTCCGCCCGCGCCATCATCTGACCGGACGCCCGGTCGTCCCGTCCGGGACGGCCGGAGCAGCCACATCACACGAACGAACAGCCGGGACAGCAGCGTATTTCGGTTCGTACCGACGCGCCGTGACCGGTTTATCCCCCATCGCACGCGGGAATACCGCTGTGGTGAAGATCGCGATGGTTGCTGGACAAGTGAATCCCCTGCTCGGTCACGGCACGCACGCAGGTGCGGCGCCGCAAGGACTGCACGTCCATCTGGCCGAACTGTCGTCCGCCCTCGCCGGGGCCGGCCACGAGGTGGTGGTCTACACGCGCCGCGAGGACCGCGACGGTCCCGACCGGATCTCCGCTCCCGGCGGATACGAGGTGGTACAGGTACCGGCAGGACCGCCGTCACCCCTGCGCCCTGAGGAAACCTCCTCTGCGATGGGAGAATTCGGGAGCTTTCTCGATCGTGAGTGGCGTCAGCGGCCACCGGACATCACCCACGCCCACTATTGGCTGTCCGGACTGGCCACCCAGCTCGCCACCCGCTCGCTGGGCATCCCCACGGTTCAGACCTTCCACTCCCTCGGCACGGTCGAGCACCGGATCCGGGAGAAGACTGCGATGGACGCGTCCGCGCGCGACCGAATCCGCTTGGAGCGGCTCATCGCCCGGGGCGCGACACGCATGATCGCGACGAGTTCCGACGAGGTGTTCGAACTGGCGCGCATGGGTCTCCCGCGCACGCGGACCACGGTGGTACCGAGCGGAGTGGATGCCGCGCACTACAGCACCGCCGCTGCTCCCGACACCACGAGGACCCGCAAGCATCGTCTGCTCGCGGCCGGCCCTCTCGAACCGGGCTCGGGATTCGACATCGCCATCGAAGCGCTGGCGGGCATTCCCGATACCGAGTTGGTCATCGCCGCGCATCCTGCTCCCCCGTACCTGTCGCGTCGATCCGACGAGAAGGAGAAGTCCCGCCTCGTGAAGCTCGCCCGCGTACGTGGCGTGCAGGGACGCGTCCGGATCCGACGAGACGTCGGGCGGGACGAGATGCCCGGTCTGCTCCTGTCCGCCGACGCCGTCGTCTCCACCCCCTGGCACGATCCGTCGGGCATGCTCGCCCTGCAAGCGATGTCGTGTGGTCGCCCGGTCATCGCGACCGCCTCCGGCGGAATGCTCGACACCGTGCTCGACGACGCCACCGGCCTTCTCGTGCCCACCCGCTCCCCCGAGGCCGTCGCGGCAGCTGCGCGCCGGCTCCTCTCCGACGCGACGACACGCGCCACCTTCGGTATCGCCGGACGCGACCGCGTGCTCGCCCGGTACACCTGGGATCGCGTGGCGGAGGACACCCTTCGCGCCTACGAACGCTGCGTGCCGGTCCGGCGTACTGCACACCGGACCGCACGGACCGGTGTGCAGTAGCGCCCGTCGAACCTTTACAGGCGCCGGAACGATCAGCGACGGAAGTCCTGATCGTTCCGGTGTGCGCCCGCTCGGCCGGCCTCGTCACCCGGCACGTTGTTCGGGATCCGATCCGACGAACCTGCCTCCCGCGGAACCGGATCCGCGCGGCGGTCACCGCGCTGCTCGGCACGTTCCGCCGAACGGGGATCCAGCTCTTCCGCCCGACGACGACGCTCGTCCAACTCGGCCCGCGCCGCTTCGGCGGTATGGCGTTCCTCCTCGGAGCGGGCGCGCAGCCGCTCCGCCTCGGCCGCCTTGGCTTCGGCTTCCGCCGCGGCGCGCCGGGCCTCCGCTTCGGTGCGTTCGGCCGACGC
The DNA here is from genome assembly GCF_035918275.1 of Rhodococcus sp. PD04. Taxonomy (NCBI): domain Bacteria; kingdom Bacillati; phylum Actinomycetota; class Actinomycetes; order Mycobacteriales; family Nocardiaceae; genus Rhodococcus; species Rhodococcus sp. PD04. The sequence continues at coordinate 4,014,805 of NZ_CP142143.1, forward strand.
CGCTCGCTGTTCGACTCCCGGCCTGTTCTCCTCGACGCTGCGACGCAGACGTTCGGCTTCGGCACGCCGGCGCTCGGCACGCCGGTTGCGGAGCGTCCACACCAGCACCGCCACTACCACCAACGCGACGACCACCGCTATCACCAGCAGAATCCAGTCGTTCGTGCTCATCTCGACCTCCTCGGGTTCACCAGCGGGTTCCCCCGGGTCGAAGTGACGAAACGGGCACCTCGGGCCGAGCGGCGGATCGGAGATGCCCCCGAACAGAACCGTTGCCGCCCGGGAGACCCGAACGGCAACGGTATGGAGGGGCGTGGCGGATTGCGGGCCACGCCGTATGGTCGGCTCTCCCGGTCTGCTACTTCACGGGAGCGACCGCAGCGAGTGCTGCTTTACGTGTTCTACAGGCCTTGGCGGCGATGGCCGCATCGGCGACCCGGAGCAGTCGTTCCACCGGCCGGCCGCTCAGAAGAGCCCATCGGACGTTCAGCGCTCGCGCCCGTTCGTCGAGATCGTCGAAGACCGACAAACCCGCCGCGCCGAAGAACTCGACTGCGCCGAGATCGACGACCATACGGATCGATTCCCCGAGCTGCCGGTGGGTGAATGCGTGGAGAGCGTGTGCGTTGCGGATGTCGATCTCGCCTCGTACGTCGATCCAGACGAGATCCGGCTCGATCCTCTGAGCACTGAATTCCGCACCGACGACCCGCTCTGCGGGAATATCGGACCTGATCGGTTGAGCCGACCACGCGGACGGGCCGGAATCTACCTGTGCGGCAATTCGCTGAGGAACTGTCATAGCACTTCCCAACATCGAAAATTTCAGGAAGCACGACCTACGAGACAGGCACAACCGGTAACCGATCGGAACCCTCCCGAAACGGGGGTGCTTCCGTGTTCTCGGCTGTGTGCTCAACCTTCTGCCCCAACAGTAGTCCACGAACCCCGGGCACTCAACATGTCGAGCGTGCATTTCGGGCATGGTGCGGACAGCCGCCCAGGTCAAGGCGGATGGATTGGATTCGCGGTATCTGGGTAATCTCTCGGACGACCAGACATACACGACCCGCTCGTACCCCACTCCCCGTACTGGAGACATCAGGCTCATGGCAAAATCCGCGTCGATCGAATCGGCACGCGACCACAATCCCCCGGTAGTCGAACTCCGAGTAGAGGCTCATCCCGACCAGCTCGCAGTGCTCCGAGCAGTAGCCGCCGCGATCGCGCTGCAGCACGACTTCGACCTCGATACCGTTGCGGATGTGAAGCTCGCCGTCGACGAAGCGGCCACGCGGCTGATCATGGGCGCACCCGAGGACGCGATCCTCGCGTGCTCGTTCCGGGTGGCTCTCCCGCTGCTGCACATCAGTCTGTCGGCGCCCACGAACGACGCCTCCGCGATCGGGCAGCCGCGCTCCTTCGGTTGGCACGTGCTCAACTCGCTGACCGAGTCCATCTCGGTGACGAGCGACGACTCGCGCGCCACGATCGACATGTCCATCGCCGAAGGCAGCGCCGATCGGTGACGCGCAACACGGGTAGGTCGAGCGACGAGTACGCCGACGTCACCGAAACGTTGAGAACACTCCTCGCACTCGAGGAGGGCGACCCCGGTCGCATCCGCATCCGCGACGCAGTGGTCGAGCGGTGCCTGCCGCTCGCCGAGCACATCGCCCGGCGCTTCGACGGCCGTGGTGAGGCCTTCGAGGATCTGCTGCAGGTCGCGCGCCTGGGCCTGGTCAACGCGGTCGACCGTTTCGACCCCGAACGCGGTTCGGATTTCGTCTCCTTCGCGGTCCCCACGATCATGGGCGAGGTGCGCAGGCACTTCCGTGACGCCGGCTGGGCCGTTCGTGTGCCGAGGCGCATGAAGGAACTGCACCTGTCCCTGAGCAAGGCCACCTCCGAGCTCTCCCAGCAGCTCGGACGTGCACCCACCGCCTCCGAGCTCGCCGAGGTACTCGGCATCGATCAGGAGGAGGTGCTGCAGGGTCTCGTGGCCGGCAACGCCTACCAGACGGTGTCGGTCGACCGGTCGTCCCCGTCCGGCGACGACGGGCTCACTCTCGCCGACACGCTCGGCGACTACGACGCCGCGCTCGACGAGGTCGAGAACCACGAGGCGCTGCGTCCGTTGCTCGAGGCCCTTCCGGCCCGCGAACGCACGGTCGTGCTGCTGCGCTTCTTCGGCAACATGACGCAGACGCAGATCGCCGAGCGCGTGGGTGTCTCGCAGATGCACGTGTCGCGTCTGCTCACGAAGACCCTCGCGCAGCTCCGCGAGCAGCTCGGCGACAACTTCTGACGGGTCGACGTCCCGGGCTCCCGTGCCCGGGACGTCGACGCGGTCAGAACGTCGAGGCGTCGATCACGAAGCGATAGCGCACATCACTGGCGACCACACGGTCGTATGCCTCGTTGATACGGTCCGCGGAGATCAGCTCGATCTCCGCACCGATGCCGTGCTCTGCGCAGAAGTCCAGCATCGCCTGCGTGTCGGGGATTCCGCCGACATTCGATCCCGCCATCGCACGATCGTTCATCGCGAGCGAGAACGCCCGCACCGACAGCGGCTTCTCGGGCAGGCCGAGGCCGACGAGGGTGCCGTGCAGCCGCAGCAACGACATGTAGCGGTCGAGGTCGAGGTTGACCGAGACGGTGTTGAGGATCAGATCGAACTTCCCGCGCAACTCCTTGAAGGTCGACTCGTCCTCGGTGGACCGGTAGTCGACCGCACCGAAACGCAGGCCGTCGTCCCGCTTCGACAGCGAGTGACCGAGCACGGTCACCTCCGCACCCATCGCTGCCGCGATCTTCACTCCGACATGCCCGAGACCGCCCATGCCGATGATCGCGACCTTGCTCCCCGGCCCGGCATTCCACCGCTTCAGCGGCGAGTACAGGGTGATTCCCGCGCACAGCAGAGGCGCCGCGGCGGCCGGGTCGAGTCCGTCGGGAATCCTCAGGACGAAGTGTTCGGTGACGACGATGTGTGTCGAGTAGCCGCCCTGGGTGACGGAGCCGTCGCGGTCGACGGAGTTGTAGGTTCCCGTCACCCGATTGGTGCAGTGCTGTTCGAATCCTGTTCGGCAGGGCTCACATCCACCACAGGAGCTCACGAAGCAACCCACGCCGACGCGGTCTCCGACGGCATGCTTCGTGACCCCGGAACCGACGGCGGCGACAGTGCCGACGATCTCGTGGCCCGGCACGATCGGGTACTTGGTTCCGCCCCACTCGTTCCGGGCGGTGTGGATGTCGGAATGGCAGATGCCGGCGAACTCGATGGCGATGAGCACGTCGAGCGGGCCGAGGGCACGTCGTTCGACGGTGGTCTTCGACAGGGGCGCGTCGGGCGCGGTGGCGGCGTATGCGGCGACGGTGGTCGTACCGGTTGTGGACGTCATTCCTCCACAACTACTCCGCCTCGCGACGACGTGCACCCGCGGGGGACTCCCGCAGGTGCACGTCGTCGAGACGGTTCGGTTATCCGGCCTGGTCGGACCGATGTGCCGCCCGGCGGCGCAGTCGTCGTGCCGCAGCGACGAGGTTGCGCAGCGACGGCTCGAGCTGCCAGTGGTGACGGGTCTTGAGACCACCGTCCGGATTGGCCCACAACCGGTCGAGTTCCACCGATTCCGCCGCCTCGGTGAGCAACTCGTCGAGCTCGTCGATGTCCGGGATCCGGGCCGAGCGGGACTCGTAGACACCGGGACCGACACCGTGGGACAGCGCGCGGTCCTTGATCGCCTCGAGCACCCAGCGGATCGAGCGTGTCGCCACGATCGCCGTGACGTCGGCGTCGAGCCGCTCGATCGCGTCGACCACCGACGCCTGACCCGAATAGGTCAGGTGCGTGTGGATCTGCGTCTCCGGCTTCGCGCCACCGGTGGCGAGACGGAAGGCGTCGACGGCCCAGTCGAGGTACTCGGAGCGCCCGTCCTGCCGCAGCGGCAACAGTTCCCGGATGGCCGGTTCGTCGACCTGGATGATCGCGATGCCCGCCCGCTCGAGATCGGCGATCTCGTCGCGGATGGCCAGCGCGAGCTGGTCGGCCGTCTCGTGGAGCGGCTGATCCTGACGCACGTAGGAACGCGCCAGCATCGTCACCGGACCGGTGAGCATGCCCTTGACCGGCTTGTCGGTCAGCGACTGCGCGAACGAGATCCACTCGACCGTCATCGGCTTCGGCCGCACGATGTCGCCGTAGAGGATCGGCGGACGCGTGCAGCGCGAACCGTAGGCCTGCACCCAGCCGAAGTGCGTGGTGGCGAAGCCCTCCATCAGCTCGGCGAAGTACTGCACCATGTCGTTGCGTTCGTGCTCGCCGTGGACGAGGACGTCGAGACCGATGTCCTCCTGCAGACGGATGGTGGACTCGATCTCCTCCTGGATCCGCTTGACGTACTCGTCGTACGACATCCGGCCACGACCGAGTTCCGCTCGTGCCCTGCGGATCTCCGCGGTCTGCGGGAACGACCCCAGGGTCGTCACCGGCACCGGTGGCAGATCCAGGCGCTTCTGCTGCGCGGCGCGGCGCTCCTCGTACGGCGCGCGCACCCGATGTGCGGGTGTGACCGCGTTCAGACGTGCACGGACGGTGTGCTTCTGCTTGAAGTGCACCGACACGGGCGGCTTGCGCCACCGCTCCTCGGCTCCGGTCGTGAGCGCCTTGGCGAGGGAGACCACCTCCCCCACCTTCTGCTTCGCGAACGCGAGACGGTCGGCGACGTCGCCGGGGATGTCGTACTCGACGAGCAGGTCGTAGGGCACGTGCAGCAACGAGGACGAGGTCGACACGACGAGATCCGGTGCGACCGCGGCGAGCGACTTCAGGTAGTCGAGGGTGCGGTGGCGGTCGACCTTCCACACGTTGCGGCCGTCGACGACACCGGCGTAGATGCGCTTGCGCTTGAGTCCGGGGACTGCGGCCAGTTCGTCCGCGCTGATGCGGCCGTTGACCAGGTCCAGGCCGATCGCCTCGATCTTCGACGCGGCCAGGATCGGCAGTGCCTCACCGAGATGCCCGTACGGGCCTGTCACGAGCAGACGCGGACGCAGCGGAGCGTGCGAGAGCGCGTCGTAGGTACGCGCGAGGGCTGCGAGCTCCTCCTCGCTGCGGTCCTCGGTGAACGACGGCTCGTCGAGCTGCACGCAGGTGGCGCCGGCGCGGGCGAGTTGCTCGAAGAGCTTCTCGTATTCGGGGAGCAGTGCGTCGAGCAGGTCGAGGGTGCGGAAACCCTCCTTCGTCGACGTCGGTGCGACCTTCGACAGCAGCAGCAGCGAGACCGGGCCGAGCACCACCGGCCGCAGCTCGATACCCTCGGCCTTCGCACGCTCGAACTCGTCGAGTACGGCCGCCGAACTCAGCTCGAAGACGGTGTTCTCGTCGAGTTCGGGCTGGCGGTAGTGATAGTTGCTGCCGAACCAGCGCACCAGCTCGAGCGGCGGGAAGTCCTCGCGGCCACGACACAGCGTGAAGTACAGATCGAGCGGGTCGAGCTCGTCGGCCAGCGGACGGAACCGCTCGGGCAGCGCGCCGAACAACAGCGCGTTGTCCAGGACGTGGTCGTAGTAGGAGAACGTGTTGCCGGGTACCTGGGTCAGACCCGTGGCTGCGAGCTCGCGCCAGGTGTTCTCCTGGAGCTCGCGAGCGACCGCGACGAGTTCGTCGCGCGTGCCCTCACCGTGCCAGTAGGCCTCGAGGGCGAACTTGAGCTCGCGGCGGGGCCCGATGCGCGGGTACCCGAGGATGCTCGATCCGTATCCGTCGGCGAGAGTTGCCATGTCGGCGTCGACCTTTCCCTCATGCACGTCGCGCCCGTGCACCGGTGACCAGTGTTCGGAACACTGTCGCCGGGCACGGGCGCCGTGTGCGGTGGTGCTACCTGGCTAGCCGGCCTTCTTGACCGTGCGACCGTTGTCGGCGTACTCGTAGAAGCCGGCGCCCGACTTCTTGCCGACGAGTCCCGCCTCGACCATGCGCTGCAGCAGCGGCGGGGCCGAGTACAGGGGCTCCTTGAACTCCTCGTACATGGAGTCGGCGATCGACTTGACGGTGTCCAGACCGACGAGGTCGGTCAGGGCGAGCGGACCCATCGGGTGGGCGCAACCCAGGACCATCGTCTTGTCGATGTCCTCCTTGGTGGCGAAGCCGGACTCGACCATCCGGATCGCCGAGAGCAGGTACGGCACCAGCAGTGCGTTGGCGATGAAACCTGCACGGTCGGAGGACCGCACGACCTGCTTGCCCAGTACGTCGGCGGCGAACGCCTCGGCGCGCTTGGTGACGGTGGGGCTGGTCTTCAGGGTGGTGACGAGCTCGACGAGCGGGAGCACCGGCACAGGGTTGAAGAAGTGCATGCCGATGACACGCTCGGGCGCACCGGTCGCGATACCGAGCTTCATGATCGGGATCGACGAGGTGTTCGAAGCGAGCACCGCGTTGGGATCGGTGACGATCTTGTCGAGCTCCGCGAAGATCTCGCTCTTGACCTTCTCGTCCTCGACGACGGCCTCCACCACGAGCTGCCGATCGGCGAAGTCACCGAGATCGGAGGTGAAGCGCAGACGCCATGCGGCCTGCTCACGCTCCCGTTCGGTGATCTTTCCGCTGCTCACGCCCCGGTCCAGCGACCGGAGGATGCGGGCACGTCCGGCAGCCGCGAGTTCACGGGTCTGCTCGAACACCAGTACGTCGACATGAGCGCGTGCGCACACCTCGGCGATACCTGCGCCCATGATGCCGGCGCCGATCACGCCGACGCGCTGAATCTTTTCGCTGGTCACGTCAGCTCCTTCTCGTTGTGGGGGTCGTGGCCGAGGCCGGAAGTACAAGCGAGGACCCGTCGGGTGCGCGCGTTTCGAACTGCTCCGGATACGCACGCACCCCGCGGCAGGACATGGGGACCTGTGGATCCCGCCGCGGGGTGGTGGACCTCGGGGTGGCGCTGGTTCCTAGTGGAACTGGCCTTCCTCGGTGGAGCCCTTCAGGGCAGCCGTGGAGGTGTTGGGATCGACGGTGGTGGCGATGGTGTCGAAGTAGCCGGCACCGACCTCACGCTGGTGCTTGATGGCGGTGAAGCCGCGCTCCTTGGCCGCCTTGAACTCGCGCTCCTGCAGGTCGACGAAGGCCGTCATGCCCTCGCGGGCGTAGCCGTGCGCCAGGTCGAACATGCCGTAGTTGAGCGAGTGGAAGCCGGCGAGGGTGATGAACTGGAACTTGAAGCCCATCGCGCCGAGCTCCTTCTGGAACTTCGCGATGGTCGCGTCGTCCAGGTGAGCCTTCCAGTTGAAGGACGGCGAGCAGTTGTAGGCCAGCAGCTGGTCCGGGAACTCGCTGCGGACGCCCTCGGCGAACTTCTTGGCGACCTCGAGGTCCGGAACACCGGTCTCCATCCAGATGAGGTCGGAGTACGGAGCGTAGGCCTTCGCACGGGCGATGCAGGGCTCGATGCCGTTCTTGACGTGGTAGAAGCCCTCGGCGGTGCGCTCACCGGTGATGAACGGGCGGTCGCGCTCGTCGACATCGGAGGTGATGAGGGTCGCGGCCTCGGCGTCGGTGCGGGCGATGACCACGGTCGGGACGTCCGCGACGTCGGCCGCGAGGCGAGCCGAGGTCAGGGTGCGGATGTGCTGCTGCGTGGGGATGAGCACCTTGCCACCGAGGTGACCGCACTTCTTCTCCGACGCGAGCTGGTCCTCCCAGTGCGAACCGGCGACGCCGGCCGCGATCATGGCCTTCTGCAGCTCGTAGACGTTGAGGGCGCCACCGAAGCCGGCCTCACCGTCGGCGACGATCGGAGCGAGCCAGTTGTCGACGGAGGTGTCGCCCTCGACCTTGGCGATCTCGTCGGCGCGCAGCAGCGCGTTGTTGATACGGCGGACGACCTGCGGAACCGAGTTCGCCGGGTACAGCGACTGGTCCGGGTAGGTGTGGCCGGACAGGTTGGCGTCGCCGGCGACCTGCCAACCGGAGAGGTAGATGGCCTTCAGGCCGGCGCGGACCTGCTGGACCGCCTGGTTACCGGTGAGGGCGCCGAGCGAGTTGATGTAGTCCTCGTTGTTGACGAGGTCCCACAGGATCTCGGAACCGCGGCGAGCGAGGGTGGCTTCCTCGACGACGTTGCCCTGCAGCTTGGCGACCTGCTCGGCGGTGTAGTTGCGGGTGATCCCCTTCCAGCGCGGATTGGTGTCCCAATCCTTCTGGATCTCTTCTGCAGTCCTCGGGGTGCCGGTGGTCGACATCAAATCTCCACTCTCTAGATCTGCCCCGCTCGGGATGAAGCAGTACGCGTGTACGACTTCACATCCTTTGCGTGCCGTTCGGATGTACAAGAACGACAATGACACAGTCCAAAAAACCCGTCTACCTGTTGCTAATGCCAATCTCGGCTATTTTCGTCGCAGCCATTGCGAAGATTGCTAATCGATGGTCGGTCCAACTACCCGAATCGGGCACGGGTTTATTACCCGCGAGTAGTAACTACCTCGGCTTTTGCCGCTGCCGTCCGGCCCACACCGCCGGGACGCCTCGTCCCGCCGACTCCCCCACCTCGGGACGGATCGGACACCTGTCTGTGACTGCCTTCACAAGCGGTGATCGCGGTTTGTGATCCCCATTGACCCCTGGAATCCCATCCGTAACATGTCTCGGGCCGGATCGGGGCCGGTGCGTCGCAGTGCCTTCGTGTCTCAGGGCCCCGGCCGAACAGCCCCCCGAACACGAGGAGTCGACATTCTCTCGAGTACGTCGCGGTCGATCGTCGAAGCGACCCTGCCGGTGGTCGGCGCCGAGATCGGCACGATCTCACGTGTCTTCTACAACCGGCTCTTCCGGGCCGTCCCGTCCCTGCGGGACACCTTCAACCGCACCAACCAGGCCAACGGGGCCCAGCAACGTGCGCTCGCCGACTCGGTCGCCGCTTTCGCATCACTGCTGGTCACCCACGCACCGACCGACATCGACCCGATCATGGAGCGGATCGCCGCCAAACATGCGTCCCTCGGTGTACAGGCCGCGCACTACGGGATCGTGCGGACCCACCTGTTCGCCGCGATCGCCGAGGTGCTCGGCGACGCCGTCACACCGCAGGTCGCCGTGGCCTGGCACGAGGTGTACACGCTGATGGCGAACTCGCTCGTCGAGCAGGAGACGGAGTTGTACCGGCGGGCCGGTGTGGCCCCCGGTGACATCTGGCGTCGGGTGGTCGTCACCGAACACGAGTACGACGGCGCGCACGCGGCCACCTTCCACCTCCGCTCCGTCGACGGTCGGCCGCTGCCGGCCTTCCTTCCCGGCCAGTACATCTCGGTGCGGGTCGCGCTGCCCGACGGCTCCGAGCAGATCCGCCAGTACACCGTCTTCCCGGGCAGGACGAGCGGCGAGTGGGCCGTCACCGTCAAGCGCGTGCCGGGCGGACTCGTCTCCCCCGTGCTGTGTGACGGCCTGCGCGTCGGCGATCACCTCCTCGTGTCACCGCCGTTCGGCAGCGTCGTCGTCGATCGGGGCAGCGAACCGTTGCTGCTCGTCTCGGCGGGCGTGGGCGTGACGATGACGATCGCGGCGCTGCGCGACATACAGTCCCGGGGCGACGGTCGGAGCGTCGACGTCGTCCACGTCGACCGCACCCCCTACGAACAACCGCACCGGACCGAGCTCGCCATCCTGGTCGACTCGTTGCCGGACGCCCGGCTGCACGTGCGCTACACCGAGTACGACGAGATCCGCGGCGACGGACGAACTCCCCTGTCCGGTCTGACGATTCCGGGCGATGCCCGCACCTACGTGTGCGGTCCGATCCCGTTCATGCGTGCCATCCGCTCCGATCTCGTCGCGTCGGGCGTGTCCCCCGGGTCGATCCACTTCGAGGCGTTCGCGCCGGGCTCGTGGTTCGGTCTCGAGGCCCCACCGATCTCCGTCGATTAACACGCTGCGAACGCTGCCTTGCGAAGGCTGCGAGGCAGTTCTACCCTGGGCGAATGGCCAAGACCTATGTAGGCGCCCGGCTGCGGCAGCTACGCACCGAGCGAGGACTCAGCCAGGCTGCGCTCGCCAAGACCCTCGAGATCTCGGCGAGCTATCTCAACCAGATCGAGCACGACGTCAGGCCCCTGACCGTGCCCGTCCTGCTCCGGATCAGCGAGGTCTTCGGGGTCGACGCCACCTTCTTCTCCTCGCAGGACGACACCCGTCTGATCGCGGAGATGCGGGAGGTCGCGCTCGACCGGGAGATGGGCATCGAGGCCGACGCCCAGGAGATCGCCGAGATGGTCGCAGCCCACCCCACTCTGGCGCGCGCGATGGTCAATCTCCACCGGCGCTTCCGCAACACCACCGCGCAGCTCGCCGTCGCGACCGAGGAGAGATACAGCGACGGCAGCGGCAGCGGTGCGATCACCATGCCCCACGAAGAGGTCCGCGACTACTTCTACCAGCGGCAGAACTACCTGCACGATCTCGACACCGCGGCCGAGGAACTCGCCAACCGCATCCGGTTCCACCGCGGCGACGTCGGGGGCGAGATCGCCCGCCGCATGACCACGGTCCACGATGTGCAGATCGTCAAGCGCATCGACCTCGGCGAGAACATCCTGCACCGTTACGACCCCGAGACCCGTGTCCTGGAGGTCGCGCCGCAGCTGTCCGGCGGGCAGCAGGTCTTCAAGCTGGCCATCGAACTCGCGTACCTGGAGTGCGGAGAGCTCATCGACCGCCTCGTCGCGGAGGGTTCGTTCACGAGCGATGCCTCACGCGCGCTGGCCCGGCTCGGGCTCGCCAACTACTGGGCGGCCGCGCTGATCCTGCCGTACACGCAGTTCCACGAGATCGCCGAGGACTTCCGCTACGACGTCGAACGCCTGTCGGCCTTCTACGGCGTCAGCTACGAGACGATCGCGCACCGACTGTCGACACTCCAACGTCCGAAGCTGCGGGGCGTCCCGTTCTCGTTCGTGCGCGTCGACCGCGCGGGCAACATGTCGAAGCGCCAGTCCGCCACCGGTTTCCACTTCTCCACCAGCGGTGGCACGTGCCCGTTGTGGAACGTCTACGAGACCTTCGCCTATCCCGGCAAGATCATGACGCAGATCGCGCAGATGCCCGACGGTCGTCGCTATCTGTGGGTCGCGCGCACGGTCGAGCGTCGCGCCGCGCGTTACGGCCAGCCGTCGAAGACGTTCGCGATCGGCCTCGGCTGCGAACTGCGGCACGCGCATCGCCTCGTCTACGCCGACGGTCTCGACCTCGACGAGTCCAATCCCGGCACACCGATCGGCTCGGGTTGCCGCGTGTGCGAGCGGATGAACTGCCCGCAGCGAGCCTTCCCTCCCCTGGGCAAGGAGATCGACATCAACGAGCACCGTTCGTCGGTCTCGCCGTATCTGGTGCGCTGAGCGTCGGTAGGCTCGTCGCATGGCACGCACCCCCGACTCGATAGGCGCGAAGGCACTCGAGTTCCTGTCCGAGTACCACCTCGCGACGCTCACGACCCTCCGCAAGGACGGCTCGCCGCACGTCGTCGCCGTCGGGTTCACGTGGGACGGCGAGGCGGGCCTCGCCCGCGTCATCACCTTCGAGGGCTCCCAGAAGACCCTCAACGTCGAGCGCGGGGGGTATGCGGTGGTGAGCCAGGTCGACGGTGGTCGCTGGCTCACCCTCGAGGGCCCGGCCCGCGTGACGCGCGAGCCGGCCGACGTCCGCGAGGGCGAGCGTCGCTACGCCGCCCGCTACCGCGAACCCCGCCCCAACCCCCGCCGCGTCGTCATCGAGATCGCCGTCGAGCGCGTGATGGGCTCGGTCCTCGACCCCGCCTGACGCATCCGCTACGGGATTCGCCATCCGCTACCGCAATTGCTGTAGCGAATGACGAAAGATGTAGCGAACGCGTTGTCCACAGGGCGACGACTCATCCACAGATCGGTCGGAATCCCCGACTCCCGCGATTTTCGGGGGCAGACGTGCGGCACGGTGGTCGCCATGGAGCCCATCCTGCGCGGCGACGCCCTGACGACCGGCCTCAGCGACGCCGAGATCCGCCGAGCACTGCGCAACGGTGAACTCGAACGACTCGAACCCGGGGTGTACATCGCCGACGCATCCCTCGACGACCTCGACCGCTACCGCATGCGCGTCCGGTCCGTCGGTGCGCGTCTGTCCGACGACACCGTGATCAGCCACGAGTCCGCCGCTGTCCTTCACGGACTCGCCTTGTGGAAGCCGGACCTGGCACGAGTGCACGTCACCCGCGACAGGTCGGCCGGTGGACGCAGGACTGCGAGTCGCCACCTGCACGTCGCGCCATTACCCACCTGCGACCGGTCGGAGGTGGACGGCGTTCCCTGCACCTCGATGGCCCGAACGGTCGTGGACCTCGCCTGCACGCTCGACTTCGACGCGGCCGTGATCGCCGGCGACTCCGCCGGGTCCCGTGAGCCGGAGTTCGCGGAAGCGCTCACTCGTTGCCTGGCCGAGTCGGGCCCTCGTACGGGCATCGCCGCGGCACGGCGGGTGGCAGCGTTCGTCGACGGTCGCAGTGAGAGTCCCGGCGAATCGCTCAGCCGGGTGCGTATGCAGGAGGTCGGCATGCCGTCACCGATCCTGCAGCAGGAGATCAGAACCCCCGGTGGGCTCTTCGTCGGGCGAGCCGATTTCTACTGGGAGGACGAAGGCGTCGTCGGTGAATTCGACGGCATGGGCAAGTACGACGACGGCGGGATCGAAGCGGTCCGTCGGGAGAAGCGACGCGAGGACGCACTGCGCGATCTCGGCTTCGAGGTGGTGCGCTGGACGTGGCCGGAACTGTTCCGGTTCGACGTGGTCCGCGCCCGTTTCGATCGGGCCGTCGCCCGCGCCCGGAGATAATCGGTAGCGGATGCTTGTGCGCACTTTGTAACACACGCGAAATCTGTGTCACGCGACCGTGACCGGACGATATTCCCGCGCAACAACTCCCTTCTACTGTGTGGCCTCACGGATACAGCGCTGTATACGCCTCCCGGATACACCGGGGGTCCTCTCCGGCCACACCTTCGAAGGAAGGGCTCTACATGTCTGTTGTCAGGTCCAGGCTCGCCACCCGCGCCATCGCGGCCCCCGCAGCACTCGTCGCAGTCGGACTCGTGTTGTCCGCCTGCGGAAGCCGCGCGGGTGACGAGGGCAGCACGGCCGCCTCCGGTGCTGCGTCGTGCGTCGACACCTCGGGCGACACCATCAAGGTCGGCTCGCTCAACTCCCTGTCGGGCACGATGGCGATCTCCGAGGTCACCGTCCGCGACTCGATCGCGCTGGCCGTCGAGGAGATCAACGCCGACGGCGGTGTCCTCGGCAAGCAGATCGAGATCGTCTCCGAGGACGGCGCCTCCGAACCGACGGTGTTCGCGGAGAAGGCCGAGAAGCTCATCGGATCCGACTGCGTCGCAGCGGTATTCGGTGGTTGGACGTCGTCGAGCCGCAAGGCGATGCTGCCGGTCTTCGAGGACCGCAACGCGCTGCTGTACTACCCCGTCCAGTACGAGGGTCTCGAGTCGTCGTCGAACATCTTCTACACCGGCGCGACCACCAATCAGCAGATCGTGCCGGCCCTGGACTACCTGAAGGAACAGGGCGTGACGTCGCTCTACCTCGTCGGTAGCGACTACGTCTTCCCGCAGACCGCCAACCGCATCATCAAGGCGTATGCAGAGGCCAACGACATCGAGATCAAGGGCGAGGACTACACCCCGCTCGGCTCCACCGACTTCTCCACCATCGTCAACAAGGTGCGCACCGCCGACGCCGACGCGGTGTTCAACACCCTCAACGGCGACTCCAACGTCGCATTCTTCCGCGAGTACACCAACGCCGGCCTCAACGCTAAGGACATGCCGGTCGTGTCGGTGTCCATCGCCGAGGAGGAGGTGGGCGGCATCGGTGCGCAGAACATCGAGGGCCAGCTCACCGCGTGGAACTACTACCAGACCGTCGACTCCCCCGAGAACACCTCCTTCGTCGAGGCGTACAAGGCGAAGTACGGCGCCAACAAGCCGACCTCCGATCCCATGGAGGCCGCCTACACCTCGGTCTACCTGTGGAAGAACACGGTCGAGAAGGCCGAGTCCTTCGAGGTCGACGACGTCATCGAAGCCGCCGACGGCGTGACCTTCGATGCCCCCGAGGGCACCGTCACGATCGACGGCGACAACCACCACATCACCAAGACCGCCCGCATCGGTGAGATCCGCGGCGACGGCCTGATCTACACCGTCTGGGAGTCCGACGGCGCCATCGAGCCCGACCCGTACCTCGAGTCCTACGACTGGGCGTCGAGCCTGTCCGGTAACTGACAGCGGAAGCCGAAGAGGGAGACGACATGGATGTCCTTGTAGGACAGCTCTTCACAGGGTTGAGTATCGGATCGATCCTGTTGCTGGCAGCGCTGGGGCTGTCGCTGACGTTCGGCCAGATGGGCGTGATCAACATGGCCCACGGCGAATTCATCATGGCCGGCAGCTACACCGCGTTCGTCGTGCAGCAGGTGATCTCGTCGGCCGGGGTGTCCCTGTTCGTCTCCCTCCTCGTCGGCTTCCTGGTGGGCGGCGTGATGGGCGTGATCCTCGAGGTCACCCTCATCCGCCGCATGTACCACCGCCCGCTCGACACCCTGCTGGTCACCTTCGGTGTGGGCCTGCTGTTGCAGCAGGCCGCCCGCGACATCTTCGGCGCCCCCGCCGTCAACGTCATCGCACCGTCCTGGCTCTCCGGCGGCGTGGAGATCTTCGGGGCCGTCGTCCCGAAGACCCGCCTGTTCATCCTCGCCCTCGCTGTGGTGTGCGTGGTCGCCCTGATCGCATCGATGAAGTACACGCCGATGGGACGACGGATCCGGGCCGTGGTGCAGAACCGCGATCTCGCCGAGACGGTGGGCATCTCGTCGCGCCGCACCGACATCACCACCTTCTTCCTCGGCTCCGGTCTCGCCGGCCTCGCCGGGGTGGCCCTGACACTCATCGGCTCGACCAGCCCGACCATCGGCCAGTCGTACCTCATCGACGCCTTCCTCGTCGTCGTCATCGGCGGCCTCGGCCGCATCGAGGGCGCGGTGCTCGCGGCCGTCGCACTGGGCCTGCTCAATTCGTTCATCGAGTACTCCACGACCGCGTCGATCGCGAAGGTCATCGTGTTCGTGCTCATCGTGATCTTCCTGCAGGTCCGCCCGCAGGGCCTGTTCGCCGTCAAGACGAGGAGCCTGGTCTGATGTCGTCGACATTCTCGGTCCGCAGCTTCACGAAACCCGGGCCCGTCCGCACAGCAAGCGGATTCGCGATCGCCGCGATCATCCTGTTCGGTCTCGCACCCGCCGTCCTCTCCGATTTCCGTCTCGGCCTGCTCGGCAAGTTCCTGTGCTACGCGATCGTCGCCGTCGGCATCGGTCTGGCCTGGGGTCGCGGTGGCATGCTCACCCTCGGCCAGGGCGTCTTCTTCGGCCTCGGCGCCTACATCATGGCGATGCACCTGAAGATCTCCGACGCCGAACTCCGCGGCGACACGGTCCCCGACTTCATGCAGATCGCAGGCATCCGCGAACTCCCCGCCTACTGGGTGCCGTTCGCCTCCCCCGCCGTCACACTGCTGGCGATCCTGATCGTGCCGGCCCTCATCGCCGCCCTGCTCGGTTTCGGTGTGTTCGCCCGCCGCGTCAAGGGCGCCTACTTCGCCATCCTCTCCCAGGCACTGGCCGCCGCGTTCGCGATCCTGCTCGTCGGCCAGCAGTCCACCGGAGGGTCCAACGGCCTCAACCGTTTCCGCACCTTCTTCGGCTACGACCTGTCCGATCCGGTCAACAAGCGGATGCTGTTCTTCATCGTCGCCGCGATCCTGCTGCTCGTCGTCGCCGCGACCCGCCAGCTCATGCAGTCCCGCTACGGCGAACTGCTCGTCGCCGTGCGCGACCAGGAGGAGCGGGTCCGCTTCCTGGGCTACGACCCCGCCCTGATCAAGGTGGCCGCCTACACCGTCGCCGCCTTCTTCGCCGGCATCGCCGGTGCGATGTTCGTGCCCATCGTCGGCATCATCTCCCCCGCCGACGTCGGCATCGTCCCGTCCATCGCATTCCTCATCGGTGTCGCCATCGGCGGACGCACCACCCTGCTCGGCCCGGTCCTCGGCGCGGTGGGCGTGGCGTGGGCACAGACCACCCTGTCGGAGAACTTCCCCTCCGCCTGGACCTACGCGCAGGGCCTGCTGTTCATCGTCGTCGTCGGCTTCTTCCCCGCCGGCCTCGCCGGGGTGATCACCCTGCTCCGCCGGCGCCGCCGCACCACCCCGACGGAACCCACACCGCCGGCCGAACCCGAGACCGCCGACCTTCCCGAGATGGAGCCCGTGCGATGAGCAAACCCGTCTACGGCGGCAACGCCGGAATGAGCAGCGACTACCTCGAGATCCGCGACCTGCGTGTCACCTTCGACGGCTTCACCGCCGTCGACGGCGTCGACCTCACTCTCCTCCAGGGCGACCTGCGGTTCCTCATCGGCCCCAACGGCGCCGGCAAGACGACCCTCGTCGACGCCGTCACCGGCCTGGTCCCGGCGACCGGCTCGATCACCAAGTCGGGCGTCGAACTGCTCGGCAAGAAGACCCACATGATCGCGCGCCTCGGCGTCGGCCGTACCTTCCAGACCGCCTCGGTCTTCGAGGAACTGTCGGTTCTGCAGAACCTCGACATCGCCGCCGGCGCGGGCCGCTCCCCGTGGCAGTTGCTGCGGCGCCGCAAGGACGTGCTGCCCGAGATCGAGGAAGCGCTCGAGACGATCGGCCTGACCGCTCACCGTGACACTCCCGCGGGCATCCTCGCCCACGGGCAGAAGCAGTGGCTCGAGATCGGCATGCTGCTCGTGCAGAACGCCGACGTGCTGCTCCTCGACGAACCCGTCGCCGGCATGAGCCACGACGAACGCGAGGAGACCGGGCAGCTGCTGCGCCGCATCGGTGCGCAGCGCACGGTGGTCGTCGTCGAGCACGACATGGACTTCATGCGCGCCTTCGCCACCTCGGTCACCGTCCTCGCCCGCGGCAAGGTCATCGCCGACGGCACCGTCGACCAGGTCCAGAACGACCCGCAGGTCCAGGAGGTCTACCTCGGGACCGCCACCGCTCCCCAGGAGGCATGATGCTCGAACTCGTCGACGTCCACGCCGGTTACGGTCGCACCGAGATCCTGCACGGCATCTCCCTCACCGTCCCGACCGGGAAGACCGTCGCGGTCATGGGCCACAACGGCGCCGGCAAGACCACACTGCTGCGCGCCGCCGTCGGTCTGCTGCCCGTCACGAAGGGCAAGATCCTCTTCGACGGTGAGGACATCACGTCGCTGCGACCGTCCGCGCGGGTCGCCCGCGGCCTGGCCTACGTCCCACAGGGGCAGCAGTCCTTCGGTCAGCTCACCTGTCGTGAGAATCTGCAGGTCGTCGCCGACACACGACGCAACGGCCGGCAGCTGGTCGCCGACATGCTCGACCTGTTCCCCGCCCTCGTCCCGCTGCTGGACCGGCGGGCCGGTCTGCTCTCCGGCGGTCAGCGGCAGCAACTCGCCATCGCCCGCGCACTGATCACCGAGCCGCGCATGCTCATCCTCGACGAGCCCACCGAGGGCATCCAACCGTCGGTGGTCGCCGAGATCGAGAACACCATCGTCGAACTCGGTCGCAGCGGCGACCTCGGGGTGCTGCTCGTCGAACAGCACATCGGTTTCGCCCTCGACAACGCCCTGCACTACTACGTCCTCGAATCCGGGCGCATCACCTCGACGGGTGACGGCGGTGTCGACGCCGCCTCCACCGTCCGTGCGGCGATGGCGATCTGATGGCCGCCGACACACGGCGTGAACGGGTCTACAAGGCCCTGCGCGCCCGTCTGATGTCCGGGACACCCTCCCCCGACGAACGACTCAGTGAAGAACGCCTCGCCGAGCAGTACGGGGTGTCGCGTACTCCGGTGCGCGAGGCCCTCGCCCGGTTGGTCTCCGACGGGCTCGTCGAACGTCGCGACCAGGGTCTGTATCCCTACCGTCCGCGCTTCGACGACCTCGCCGATCTGTACGAGCTGCGGACCACCCTGGAACTGCGCGGGATCCGCCGCGCGCTCGACGGCGAGTCGGTGCGGCACGATCCCGACGTCCTCGGCCCCGAGCTCGACCGCTGGTACGAGATCCGCGAGGATCCGCCCGAACCCGACGCCGGCTTCGTCACGCTCGACGAGCGCTTCCACATGACGTTGCTCGCCGCCTCCGGCAACCGCGCACTGTGCGATGCACTCGCCTCGGTGAACGCCAAGGTGCGCCCGGTGCGGATGTTCGACTACCTGACCCCCGACCGCATCGTCGCCACCGTCGACGAACACATCGAGGTCGCCGAGCTGGTCCTCGCCGACAAGCTCGACGACGCCCACGACCTGCTGCTCGCCCACATCGACACCTCGCGTTCGGTGGTCGTGCGCCGGGCCGAGGAGGCACGCGCCTTCGCCCGGATGGCCCGCGCCGTCCGAGACTGACCCTCCGGTCGTGTCACGTGACCGGACGGGTTCGTTCGGGCACACTGGCGCTCATGACACCCCGCATCCCGCCCGGACGTTTCAAGGAGCTCGGCCCGATCAACTGGGTGACATGGAAGGCCCTGTCCGCTGCCGGCGGTACCTCGGACGCCCACCTGTTCAGCACCCTCGGCCGCACCGGACGGCTGTTCCGCGGGTGGTTGCACTATGCCGGCATGCTCATGCCGTTCGGCCGCCTCGGCCGGTTCGAATCGGAGATGGTCATCCTGCGCGTCGCGCATCTGCGTGAGTGCGGTTACGAATTCGACCACCACACCCGCCTGGGCCGCCGTGCCGGGATCACCGACGAGGTGCGCGAGCGTATCGTCGCCGGACCCGACGCTCCCGGCTGGCAGGCGAGGCATCGTGCGCTTCTCGCCGCCGTCGACGAACTCGTGGCGACGAAGGATCTGTCCGACGAGAGGTGGGCATCGCTCGCGCAGTTCTACGACGATCGCAGACTCATCGAATTCTGCCTGCTGGTCACGCAGTACGACGCCCTCGCCACGACCATCGGTGTGCTGCGGATCGAACGCGACTTCTGATCCGCCCGCACCGGCCGGCACCCGTTCGGCGGCGCGATCCCTAACAAGGCTGTTACACAACGTCACAGCGGCGTCATTGCTGGTCCATAGCGTATACAGCCATGTCCACAAAGACGTATACAGAAGCGTCGGTCCCCTCGACCTTCGCCTTCGACACCCTGCTGGTCGCCAACCGCGGCGAGATCGCGTGCCGCATCATGCGGTCCGCGCACAAGCTGGGTCTGAAGACTGTTGCGGTCTACTCGGACGCCGACGCAACGGCCGCACATGTCGAACTCGCCGACATCGCGGTCCGGCTCGGCCCGGCTCCCGCATCCGAGTCCTACCTGCGGGCCGATCTCGTCGTCGAGGCGGCCCTGGCCACCGGTGCGGGAGCGATCCATCCCGGTTACGGGTTCCTCTCGGAGAACGCCGAATTCGCTGCTGCCTGCGAGGCGGCGGGAATCGCCTTCGTCGGGCCGACCCCCGACCAACTGCGCGTCTTCGGCGACAAGCACACCGCCCGTGAGGCCGCCCTCGCGGTGGGCGCGCCCCTCGTCCCCGGAAGCGGACTGCTCGAGTCGCTCGACGACGCGCTCGCCGCGGCCGAGGACATCGGATATCCAGTGATGCTCAAGGCCGTCGGCGGCGGTGGTGGTATCGGCATGCAGGCCTGCCACAGCGCCGACGACCTGCGTGAGGCGTACGAACGCGTCATCCGGCTCGCCACGGCGAACTTCTCGTCCTCCGGTGTCTTCCTCGAACGGTTCGTCCCCCGCGCCCGGCACGTGGAGGTGCAGGTCTTCGGCGACGGGCACGGCCGGACGATCAGCCTCGGCACCCGCGACTGTTCGTTGCAGCGCCGGAACCAGAAGGTCGTCGAGGAGGCGCCCGCGCCGAACCTCCCCGACCACATCGTCGAGCGGATGCTCTCGTGTTCACGCGCTCTCGCGTCGTCGGTGCAGTACCGGTCGGCGGGCACGGTCGAGTTCGTCTACGACGTCGATCGCGGCGAGGTGTCCTTCCTCGAGATGAACACCCGGCTGCAGGTCGAACATCCGGTCACCGAGGAGGTCACGGGCGTCGACCTCGTCGAGTGGATGCTGCGCCTCGCGCGCGGCGACGACAGCATGCTCGACGGACTGCCCGATTCCGGACCCGAGATCACCGGGCACGCGGTGGAAGCCCGTGTGTACGCGGAGGATCCGGGCCGCGACCACCGGCCGAGCGCGGGTCTGCTCACGCACGTCGAGTTCCCCGCCCACACCCGCATCGAGACGTGGGTGGACACGGGCACCGAGGTCGGCACCTCCTACGACCCGATGCTCGCGAAGGTGATCGTGCGCGGCGAGTCGCGGCGCACAGCATTCGCCGGGTTGGCGGAGGCACTCGACGACACCCGGATCCACGGCGTGCAGACGAACCTGTCGCAGTTGCGCAGGATCTGCTCCGAGGCAACGATTCTCGACGCGGAGCATGTCACCACGACGCTGGCGGACATCCACCCCACCGGACACCGCATCGACGTGCTGCGTGCCGGCACGATGACGACCGTCCAGGACTTCCCGGGACGGATCGGACTGTGGGAGGTCGGCATTCCGCCGTCCGGTCCGATGGACGATCTCTCCTTCCGCGCCGCGAACGTCGCCGTCGGCAACCCGGAGGGCGCACCCGGTCTCGAATGCACCCTGCTCGGTCCGCGCCTCGGGTTCTCCGATCCGACGATCGTGTGTGTCACAGGCGCCCCCGCCGAGGTCACCGTCGACGGTGCGCCGGTGCCGATGTGGGAGCCCGTCGAGGTCCCCGCCGGTTCCGTTCTCGACGTCGGCACCCCCGTCGACGCAGGCCTGCGCACCTACCTCGCGGTCCGCGGCGGACTCGACGTGCCGCTCTACCACGGCAGCGCATCGACGTTCACGCTCGGCGGTTTCGGTGGACCCACCGGCAGGGCGCTCGCGACCGGCGACGTGCTCGGGCTTGCGTCCGGTGGCGCACTCACCGATCCGGCCCCGGTCCCCACCGGGATCCGCCCCGCCTTCGGGCACACATGGCATCTCGCGGTGACCGAGGGCCCGCAGCCGGCCCCGGCCTACTTCACCGCCGACGACCTGCAGCAGTTCTACGACGCGACGTGGACGGTGCAGACGCACGCCAACCGCACCGGCATCCGGCTCGACGGCCCGAAGCCCACCTGGTCGCGCACCGACGGCGGCGACGCCGGTCTGCACCCGTCGAACCTGCACGACAATCCGTACAGTGTCGGCGCACTCAACGTCTCCGGCGACACCCCGATCCTGCTCGGTCCGGACGGTCCGAGTCTCGGCGGCTTCGCGTGCCCGCTCACGGTGATCTCCGGCCACCGCTGGAAGCTCGGCCAGATCCGCCCCGGCGACTCGCTGCGGTTCGTGCCGGTCACCGACGAGGGCGCCGTCGAGCTGCGCAGCAGTGCGGCCCGCGGCGCCGACCTCCCACCGGTCGCCCGGCAGAGCGCACCCGACTGTGGTCGTCTCGGTCGCATCGAGCCGTTCCTGGACCACCCCGAGGTCGTGTACCTGCGCGGTGGCGACGACAACATCCTCGTCGAGTACGGCGAGATGGTGCTCGATCTCGGCCTGCGCATGCGCGTGCACGCACTGTCGGAGGCGCTGGCCGCCACGCGCCTGCCCGGCATCGTCGACGTCACGCCGGGTGTGCGCTCGCTGCACATCCACTTCGATCCCGACGTGCTGCCGCAGTGCCGCCTGCTCGGGGTGCTGCAGGATCTCGAGACGGAACTTCCCGCGACGCGCGATCTGGTGGTGCCGAGCCGCACCATCCGTCTGCCGCTGTCGTTCGACGACCCGTCGATCGCCGAGGCCATCTCGCGCTACCGCAGCGGGGTGCGCGACGAGGCACCCTGGCTGCCGTCGAACACCGAGTTCATCCGGCGCATCAACGGTCTCGACTCGGTCGAGCAGGTCCGCGACACCGTCTTCGACGCCGAATATCTGGTCCTCGGCCTCGGCGACGTCTATCTCGGTGCGCCCCTGGCCGTTCCGCTCGACCCGCGGCACCGGCTGGTCACGACGAAATACAACCCCGCCCGCACGTGGACGCCGTCCGACGCAGTGGGCATCGGCGGCAAGTACCTGTGCGTCTACGGCATGGAATCGCCCGGCGGATACCAGCTGGTCGGACGGACGATCCCCATCTGGTCGGGCTACCGGCAGACGGGGCCGTTCGAGGAGGACAAGCCGTGGCTGTTCCGGTTCTTCGACCGCATCGTCTGGGAACCGGTGACGCCCGAGCAGTTGCTCGAAGACCGGGCCGCGGCGAAGGCGGGCCGGTTCGACGCCGACATCTCCGACGGCACCTTCGCTCTCGCCGACCACCTGCGTTTCCTCGAGGACAACGCCGACTCCATCGACGCCTTCCACGCCGCGCAGTCCCGTGCGTTCGACGCGGAGAAGCGGGCCTGGCTCGAGGCCGGAGAGTTCGACCGCGTCGACAGCGAGCCGATCGAGATATCCGCTGTCGGTGATCCCCTGGACGGGATGCCGGCAGGTGCCGTCGTCGTCGAGGCGCCGATGGTCGGCAACGTCTGGCGCGTGGGGGTCGCCGAGGGCGACACCGTCGCCGCCGGGGACACCGCGGTGGTCCTCGAAGCGATGAAGCTCGAGATGCCCGTGCCGGCGGAGACCACCGGCACGGTCCTGAAAGTTCTCGTGAGCCCGGGCACGAAGGTTGCACCCGGGACCCCCCTTCTCGTGATCGGAGCAGTCTGATGAGCATCGGCAGTACCCTCGACAACCCGGGTGTCGGATTCACGGCGCCCGCCCCCTCGGTGAGGGTGTCCGCCACCGATCGCGTTCGTGCCGCACTGGGCCGCATCGACGAGGTGGACCGACCCGAGGTGTGGATCACCCTGCGCAGCGCAGACGATCTCCTCGCCGAGGCGGCCGCCGTGGACGCACGGGTCGCCGCCGGTGAGTCGCTTCCGCTCGCCGGTCTGGTCGTGGCGGTCAAGGACAACGTGGACGTCGCGGGAATCCCGACCACCGCGGCGTGTCCCGAGTTCGCGTACGTCCCGGAGGAAACCGCTTCGGGTGTCGAGCGTCTGGTCGCCGCCGGCGCCGTCGTGCTGGGCAAGACCAATCTCGACCAGTTCGCCACCGGCCTCGTCGGCACCCGCAGCCCCTACGGGGCGGTGCGGTGCGCGTGGGATCCCGAGAAGGTCTCGGGCGGTTCGAGTTCCGGTTCGGCGGCCGCGGTGGCGCTCGGCATCGCCGACATCGGGTTGGGCACCGACACGGCCGGTTCGGGACGCGTCCCCGCCGCGCTGCACGGAATCGTGGGCATCAAGGCCACTCTCGGCGTGATCCCGGCACACGGTGTGGTCCCGGCCTGCGTCGACTACGACTGCCTCACGGTCTTCGCGACGTCGCTCGACCTGGCGGCGACCGCGATGCGGATCATGGCCGGACCCGAACCCCGCGACCCGCGCAGCCGGACCTGGCCCGCGGACGTGCGACTCGCCGCGCCGAACACCCTGCGCGTCGCGGTGCCGCGCGCCGAGGATCTCGAGGCGCTGTGCGAGCAGTACCGCGACGCCTTCACCCGCACGGTGGCCGCGGCGCGCGAGTCCGGCGTCGAGATCGCGGAGGTGGACGTCTCACCGCTGCTCGACGCGGCCCTGCTCCTGTACGACGGTGCCGTGGTGGCCCAGCGTTATGCGGCCGTCGGCGAGTTCCTGTCGACGGCACCGGAGGGAGCCGATCCCACCGTCGCCGCGATCGTCGCCGGGGCGAAGAAGCCCGCCGCCTACGAACTCGTCGAGGACCTCGACACCCTCACCCACGTGAAGGCGTTCGCGAGTGAACTGCTCGCCGGATTCGACGGGTTGCTGCTCCCGACGACGACGGAACACCCGACGATCGCCGCGGTGCAGGCCGATCCGATCGCGATCAATCGGCGGATGGGTACCTACACGAACTTCTGCAACCTGCTGGACATGGCGGCGGTGGCGGTGCCCGGTGTGCCCACGGCGGCCGGCGAGCCGTTCGGGGTCATGGTCGTGGTCCCGGCTTTCGGCGACCAGGTGGCGGTGGACGTCGCGGCGGCGCTGAACGGTGTGGACGCACCGCGCATCGTCGAATCCGGTGTGGAACTGGCGGTCTTCGGAGCACACCTGCGCGGTCAGCCGCTGCACTTCCAGCTCGAGGAACTCGGGGCGCGCTTCGTCGAAGAGGTGCACACCTCCGACGCGTACCGTCTCACCGCACTGAACACGACGCCGCCGAAGCCGGGCCTGGTGCGTCACGCACCGGGCGAGGGCGCCGCGATCGTGGGCGAACTGTTCCGGCTGTCGGAGGCCGGTCTGGGCCGGTTCCTCGCCGCGCTGCCCGCCCCGATGACGTTGACGAGCGTCGAACTGGCGGACGGACGGTGGGTCGTCGGTTTCGGGTGCACGCAGGACGCAGCCGCCGACGCGGTGGACATCACCGGGTTCGGCGGCTGGAAGGCCTATCGGGCGTCCTGACCCCGGGCTCCGGAGTGCAGTTCTCGTCGGCGATCTCGCGCATCGTCGACGAGAACTGCACGCCGGATGACGGTCAGCGGGGCGGCGGATCGACCTTCACGCCGCCACCGGCGTGTTCCGGTCCGGCGTCGGGATGGTCGGCGGGCAGACGGTCGCGGAACCGTGCGGCCTCGCTGGGGATGGGACCGCCGGTGGGGTCCTGCGAACGACGATACGGTCCGGGCTTCGGACGGGGCTTGCCGCCCGGGAACGCGAGCCGGGCGATGGTGCGGTGCACCATGAACCACTGCTTGCCCAGTCTGCCCGAGTTGTAGGGCAGTTCGTAGCGCTCGCAGATGTCCTTGACCTTCGGCGCGACCTCCGCGTAACGGGTGCTCGGCATGTCGGGGAACAGGTGGTGCTCCACCTGGTAGCCGAGATTACCGCTGAGGATGTGGAACAGCGGGGTGCCTTCGATGTTCGCGGCGCCGACGAGCTGTCGCACGTACCATCCTCCGCGCGACTCGTTCTCGACCTCCTTCTTCGAGAAGGTGTAGGTCTGGTCGGGGAAGTGCCCGCAGAAGATGATCGCGTGCGCCCACACGTTGCGGATGATGTTGGCCGTGATGTCGGCGAGAACCGTCGCGAGGAAGGTCTTCTCGACGCCGGGCAGATACCGGTCGGCGAGATGGGCTGCGGTGCGGAACTTTCCGGACCGGCCCCTACCCATCGTCCCCTTGCTCATCGATCGCAGTCGCCGGCCCAGACGCGAGGTCTTCGGCTGGGGCAACCGGCCCTGCAGCGCGACCTGCGCGAGACCGAACAGCGCGGCGCTCACCAGCGGCCAGCCGACGTAGTCCTTGACGAACTGCGCGCGGGCCTTGCCGAAGATGCCCTTCAGCTCCTCGATCACCTGACCGGCCGACTTCTCGCCGGCCCACAATGCCTCGAGGTCGAGGTCGTGCAGCGCCACACCCCATTCGAAGAGCACGGTGAGCAGCGCGTTGTAGAGCGGTTGCGCCAGGTAGACGGGGTGCCACTTCTGGTGCGGGTCGATCCGCATGATCTCGTAGCCGAGATCCTTGTCGAGACCGCGGATGTTCGTGAACGTGTGGTGGATGTAGTTGTGCGAGTGCTTCCACGCCTCCGCGGTGGAGGCGGTGTCCCAGTCCCACACCGACGAGTGGATGTCCGGATCGTTCATCCAGTCCCACTGGCCGTGCATGACGTTGTGGCCGATCTCCATGTTCTCGAGGATCTTCGCCACTCCGAGACAGGCGGTCCCGGCCACCCATGCGGGCTTGTACGACGACGCGAAGAGCAATACCCGCCCCGCGACGACCAGCTGACGCTGCGCGGCGATGACGTTCTTGATGTACTGCCGATCCTTGTCGCCGAGACTCGAGTACACCTCGTCGTGGATGGCGTCGAATTCCTTGGCGATCTGCTCGAGATCGTCGTCGCTCAGATGCGCGAGCGGGCTCTGTGGCTCCCGCGTCCCGGTGTCGGTCCTGTCGATGCTTATCGTCACGACGCCCCCTGCTTCGAAGCCGGTTGCTTCACAGTTCTATTTCGATGTCGCCCTCCGCGGTGTGGATGCAGGTACGCACCGCAGCCCCGGTGGGCTCGCTCACCTCGTCGGTCCGAAGGTCCCGGAGTTGCCCGGATTTCAGCGTTCCGACGCACGTGTGGCAGATGCCGATACGGCAGCCGTACGGCAACTTCAGGCCGGCGTTCTCGCCTGCGACCAGGATGGGTGTTCCCCCGTCGCACTCCACCTCTTTCTCGCTGTCGAGGAAGTGGATGGTGCCGCCCTCGCCGCTCCCGGCATTCCCACCGATGATCGGCTGGAAACGTTCGAGGTGGAATCTTTCGGGATCACCGTGTTCGTCCCAGTGTTCTTCGAGAGCGTCGAGCAGGTCGCGCGGGCCCGAGCAGAAGGTGTCGCGCTCGCGCCAGTCGGGGCACAGATCGTCGAGGTCGTCGGGGGTGATGCGGCCGCGGTCGCCGCTGAGCCACAGCTCGAGACGCATTCCGGGATGCCGCTCGTCGAGGTCGCGCAGGGTCGAGCCGAAGATCACCTCGTCCTCGGTGTGGGCGGAATGCACGACGACGACGTCGTCGAGGCGGTCGCGGTGATCGAGGCTGCGCAGCATGCTCATGATCGGTGTGATCCCGCTGCCCGCGCTGATGAACAGCATCTTCGCGGGCAGCGGGTCGGGCAGGGTGAACACGCCCTCGACCTCACCGAGCCGGACGATGTCGCCGGGCTCGAGTTTGCGGACCAGGTACGGCGAGACCACACCGTTCTCGACGAGCTTGGGTGTGACGCTGATGAGCCCGTCGACCGGATCGGGATCGGAGGTGAGCGAGTACGCCCGCCAGTGGTAGACCCCGTCGATGATCACCCCGAGCCGCACGTACTGGCCCGGCTCGTGACCGCGCCACTCGTAGGCCGGGCGGATGAGCACCGATGCGGCGTCGCCGCCCTCGGGGACGACCCGTTCCACACGGCCGCGCAGTTCGCGGGTCGTCCAGAGCGGGTTGATCATTTCGAGATAGTCGTCGGGCCGCAGAGGTGTGAACAGGTGCCGCACCGTTCGCAGCAACCATCTCCGAACTGGGTGCACGTGTGGGCGAGCGCCGCGTTCCGCCATGACGCAACACTACGCGGGCATACACGCCGCACGTGCGAATTCCTTGCCGATGTGGGATCGGTGACAGCTCAGCGCAGGATCGTCAGCTGCACCACGGAATCGGCGTTCGCGACGAGGCGGTGCACGATGCCGGCGTCGACGTGGACGGCGGTGCCCGGCACGAGCGACACGGTCTCGTCGGCGGTGCTGAACGAGATGTCCCCGGTGACGGCCTGCACGAGGATCGGAGCGCCGGCCTTGTGGTCGTCCATCGTCTGCCCGGCAACGAAGGACAGCCGCACCACGGTGGCGCCGGTGACCGCCGCGAGCTTCTCGATGCGCGGCCCGCTCCCCTCACCCGCGTTGAGCTCCGCGAGACCCTCGATACGGGTGAGCCTGCCCTCGACCTGCTGTGTACTCATCACGCTTCCTTCTTCGTGGCGACGATCTCGATCGCGACCAGATGCTTCTTGTACTTCGTGAACGTCGACCGCATCTGGAGCACCCGGCTGCGGGCGTCGGAGTCGCGGAGGACGTTGCGGACGAACTTCAGGGTGCCGGGCAGGCCCTCGTCGGCGAGGATGCGCCTGGGTTCGAGCAGCGCCATGGGCGCGAAGCCGACCTTCTCGACCTCGAATCCGTTCTCCTCGAACAGGGTCCGCCATTCCTCCGCGGTGAGCGGGCGGGCGTTGACCTTGATCGAGCGCGCGAGCGACTTGCGGATCTCGGTCTTGACCTCGTCGTCGACCTCGTCGGGTTCTATCGCGAGTTCGTGGATGGCGTACCGGCCGCCGGCGCGGAGCACCCGGCGGGCCTCCTGCACGATCTCCGCCTTGTGCCTGTCGGTCTGCATGGTGAGCATCGCCTCGCCGACCACGACGTCGGCGACCTCGTCGTCGAGTCCGGTCTTCGACGCCTCGCCGCTGACCACCCTGCCGCCACCGGCGATGGCCTTGCGCGTCAGTTCGGCTGCCGTCTCGTCGGATTCGACGCCGGTGTAGCTGCCGGGCGAGTACGCGAGGATCTCCTGTGCCGTCCGGCCGAGGCCGGGCGCGAACTCGACGACGTCCGCGCCGCGCAACCGCGCGTCGGCGAGCACGCGTGCCGTCAGTTCCTTGCCGCCGGGCCGCAGCACACGCTTGCCCAGGCGGGCGAGCAGCCAGTGCCCCGGCAGGTGGGCGGTGTCCCTACCCGCAAGGGGCAGAGCGTCTTCCGATGCGCGCTCATTCGTCATGTTCTGCACTCTTTCTCGCGAGGCCAAGGGTAGCCACAGTTCCGAGGCCTTCCGGACCGGTCGTAACGTGGACGGTGAGCCGGTCGTCGCCTCCATGACGCCGACTATAGAGGATTTTCTTCCTTTTAATAAGGTGACCCTCACCTAAGGGGCACCCCGGGCGCGACGGGAGAGCGGACTTGGCACGGCGGGTGAAGCAACGCGAGCGGATTCTCGGACTGCTGCGGGAGTCCTCGGGCCCGGTCGACGCCCATCACCTCGCCGCCGCGCTCGCCCTGCACGTCACGACCGTCCGCTTCCATCTCGCGGGCCTCGAGGACGAAGGTCTCGTGCGTACACAGCAGCTTCCGGCCGAGCGGGTCGGGCGCCCGCGCCTCGGCTACGTCGCGGTGAAGGAACCGTCCTACACCGATCTCGTCGCGCTGCTCGCCGCGCGGCTCGGGGGCACCCCCACCGAGCGCGAGGACAAGGCGTTCGAGGTGGGCTCGGACTGGGCGGGCATGCTCGCCCTCGCACCCGCACCGACCGTCGACGCCGGCACGCTCGTCATCGACGCCCTGCAGCAGTTGGGTTTCGAGACACAGACCGCGACGAACGCCTTCGGCACCCACAGCCTCACGTTGTGCACGTGCCCGCTCGCGGAGATCGCCCGCACGAATCCCGAAGTGGTGCGCGGCATCCAGCGCGGATTGATCCAGCGCGTCCTCGACGACCACGCCGACCTGCTGCGCAGCCGCTACGCCGTCGACGTCCGGCCCGACCCGCAGGACGGCAACTGTCTCGTGCAGCTGGTGCTGCGCCCGGAGAAGGGCGGAACGACGTCAGCCCGCGACGACGGTCGAGTCGTCACGGGCTGAGCCGGTACATCCGAGCGGGGATCCGCCCACACGGAAGAAGGGTGAACGCGGGGCCTCGGGTCGGCCCCGCATCCTCAGAAGTTGATCATGTGTCCCGCGAGACCGTGGATGGCCTCCTGCAGCGCCTCGCTGAGCGTCGGGTGCGTGTGGACGTTGCGCGCGAGCTCGTTGACCGTGAGGTCCCACTTCTGGGCCAGGGTCAGCTCGGGCAGCAGCTCCGAGACGTCGGGGCCGATGAGGTGACCGCCGATGAGCTCACCGTGGGTCTTGTCGGCGATGAGCTTGACGAAGCCGTTGGGATCACCCAGACCGTGTGCCTTGCCGTTGGCGGTGAACGGGAAGGTCGCGACCTTCACGTCGTAGCCCTCGGCCTTCGCCTGCTCCTCGGTGAGACCGAAGGAGGCGACCTGCGGCTGGCAGAAGGTCGCGCGCGGCATCATGCGGTAGTCGCCGAGCTCGAGGGTCTCGGCACCGCCGATGGTCTCGGCCGCGACCACGGCCTGTGCCTCCGCGACGTGCGCGAGCTGCAGCTTCGCGGTGACGTCGCCGATGGCGTAGATGCCCTTGACGTTGGTGCGCATGCGCTCGTCGATCGCGATGGCACCGCGGTCGGTGAGCTCGACGCCGGTGTTCTCGAGGCCGTAGCCCTCGACGCGCGGCGCGAAGCCGACCGACTGCAGCACCTTGTCGACCGTGACGGTCTCGACGTTGCCGGACTTGTTGTCCTTGATCTCGACGGTCACCTTCGAGCCGTCGTCCGAGATCTTCTGCACGGCGGCACCGGTCTTGATGGTGATGCCGAGCTTCTTGTACGCCTTGGCGATCTCCTTGGAGACGTCGGCGTCCTCGTTGGGCAGTGCGCGGTCGAGGAACTCGACGATGGTGACGTCGACCCCGTAGTTCTTCAGGACGTAGCCGAACTCCATGCCGATGGCGCCGGCACCGACGATGACGATGGACTCGGGGAGGTCGCGGGTGAGGATCTGCTCCTCGTAGGTGACGACATTGTCGCTGAGCTCGGTGCCCGGCAGCAGCTTCGTGACGGAACCGGTCGCGATGATGACGTTGTCGAAGGTCACCTGTTCGGTGCCGCCCTTGGTGAGGGCCACCTCGATGGTCTTGGCGTCGACGAACGAGCCCTTACCGTCGTACTCGGTGATCTTGTTCTTCTTCATGAGGAAGTGCACGCCCTTGGTGCGCCCGTCCGCGACCTTGCGGCTGCGGTCGTAGGCGGCACCGAAGTCGAAGGACACGTCTCCCGAGATGCCGAAGGTCTTGGCCTCTTTGTTGAAGAGATGTGCCAGCTCGGCGTTGCGGAGAAGTGCCTTCGAGGGGATGCAGCCGACGTTCAGGCAGACACCACCCCAGTACTTCTGCTCGATGATGGCGGTGCTCAGTCCCAGCTGTGCCGCGCGGATAGCAGCGACGTACCCACCGGGACCGGCTCCGAGGACAACGACGTCATAGTGTGAGGTCACGGATATACAGGGTAGTCCCGCCCGATTCCGGTGTCTGCCGATGGTCCGGTTACCGGCCGGTAGCTACCGGATCCGGTGATCGGCCGTGTATCGGCGCACCGCGAGCGGGACCGTCACGACGAGCAGCACGACGCACCAGCCGAACGCCGACCACACCGGATGGTGCAGCGGCCACGCCACATCCGCG
The DNA here is from genome assembly GCF_035918275.1 of Rhodococcus sp. PD04. Taxonomy (NCBI): domain Bacteria; kingdom Bacillati; phylum Actinomycetota; class Actinomycetes; order Mycobacteriales; family Nocardiaceae; genus Rhodococcus; species Rhodococcus sp. PD04. Next base: position 4,045,786 of record NZ_CP142143.1, read on the forward strand.
GGTACCGGCGCGGACGCCGAGAGCAGCTCACGCAGCGCACCCACGACGGCACTGACGGGATTCCACTCCGCGATCTGCCGGACCACCACCGGCATCGTGTCGGTGGGCACGAAGATGTTCGAGAACATGATCGCGCCGAAGATCATCGGTGCGCACTGCTGCAGGACCTGCTCGTCCCGGATCGAGACGCCGAGCCACACACCCACCCACGAAAGTGCGAACCGGAACAACAGCAGCACCAGCACGGCGAGGGCGATCTCCCCGGCGTCCGCCTCGATCCGCCAGCCGACGAGATATCCGATGCCGACCATCGGCGCCAGCGTGACCGCACACGTCAGGGTCTCGGCGAAGACAAGGCCGGCGGGTGCGGCCACCGGGGAGGTGGGCAGGGTCCGGAAGCGATCCGACAGTCCGCTGCGCATGTCGGCGTTGGCGGTGGCGGCGGTGGTCGCGAGGCCCATGGCCGCCACGAGGACGAGTACGCCCGGCATCAGATACGCGCGGTAGGTGGCGCCCTCGCCACCGGACAGGGCGCCGGCGAAGACGAATCCGAAGAGCAGCATCATGCCCAACGGTGCGGTGAGGGTGACGAACAGCAGGGCCGGCGAATGCCGGTAGGTCAGCAGGACGCGGTGCAGCAACGTCCGGGTGCCGGTGAGGGCAGAACTGCCGTGGCCGGACTCGTGGATGGTGGTCATGCGGACTCCTCGATTCGCTCACGTCCGGTCAGGGTCAGGAACGCCTCGTCGAGACCCACGCGGCGTCGGCCGATGTCGTCGACGGGGACACCTGCCTCGCCGAGGGCGCGCAGCACCGGCAGCAACGGCACCGAGTGGGCCTCGGTCGTGAACGACAGCCGGACCGAGTCGTTCGCCCCCGGCGTCCGGACGCCGGTGTGGCGCAGGCCGAATGCGCCGATGACGGCGACGGCCTCGTCGACGTGGGCGGCACCGGGCAGGACGAGGTCGAGTCCGGAGCCGACCGCCTCCTTGATCTCGGCGGGAGTGCCGGTCGCGATCGTCCGGCCCGCGTCGAGGATGGTGATGTCGTCGGCAAGCCGGTCGGCCTCGTCGAGATACTGCGTGGTGAGCAGGACCGCGGTGCCCTCGGCGACCAGTTCGCCGACCATCCCGTAGATCTCGTTGCGACTGCTCGGATCGAGACCGGTGGTCGGTTCGTCGAGGAAGAGCACGTCGGGTCGCACGAGCATCCCGCCGAGCAGATCCAGCCGCCGGCGCATGCCGCCGGAGTAGGTGCTCGCCTGCCGGTTCGCAGCGTCGGCCAGACCGAAGCGGTCGAGCAGTTCGACCGCGCGGGCGTGGGCGGCGCGACCGGCCAGACCGTGCAGGCGAGCGACGATCGTCAGGTTCTCGACACCGGTCAGCCGCAGATCCACCGCGTGGTACTGGCCGACGAAGCCGATGCAGCGCTTCACGCGGGCCGCATCGCGCACCACGTCGAAGCCGCGTACGCGGGCACGACCGGCCGTGGGCCGCAGCAGGGTGGCGAGCATCCGCACGGTGGTGGTCTTCCCCGATCCGTTCGGACCGAGGAGCGCATGGACGCGTCCCGGCGGGACGCGCAGCTGGACGTCGTCGACGACGGTGCGATCACCGAACGTCCGGGTGAGGCCTTCCGCCTCGAGTGCCATCTCGGTCACGATCCGCCTCTCGACTGGGAACAACGTTCGCAGTTCGAGGGTACTCATCTGCGAACATCGTTCGCAACCCGTTCGAGGAGGCATGCTGTCCTGCATGACGGTCTCCGACTCGATCTGGCTGCGGTCCGACACCGGGCGTCCCGGTCCGCGACCGGCCTACACGCTCGACCAGCTCGCGGACGCGTGCGTGCGGATCGCCGACGAGGACGGCATCCGCGCCCTGTCCATGCGCAGGCTCGCCGACACCCTCGGTACCGCCCCCGCGTCGCTCTACCGCTACGTCTCGGGCAAGACCGATCTCGTGGACCTCATGGTCGACCGAGCCGGCGCCGAATACCGCTTCGCTCCACTGACCGGCGACGTGCGCGCCGACGTACTCGACATCGCCGAACAGTCCCGCGCGATCCACCGCCGGCACCCCTGGCTGAGCCAGGTCACCGCATCGACGCTCGGCCCGAACTCGATGCGGTATCTCGACCACCTCGTCGGCGCCCTCGCCCCCGCCGGACTCGACCCGACCGCGACGATGACCGGAGTCGCCCTCCTGTCGGGGTGGGTCACCAACTTCGCCGCGCAGGAGGCCGCCGGGATGTCGGCAGGGGCGGCCGGCGGCGGAGCCGCGCACATCGCCGCGATGCTCGAGCACGGCGACTACCCGCATCTCACCGCCCTGATGACCGGCGCGGCCGCCGGAGGATCCGCTGGTGATGTCGCAGATGCGGACAGCCGCAGCGGTGCGGACGACGGATCCGATGCGAACGACCGTGCGTTCCGCGCCGGCATCGACGCGCTCCTGTTCGGCATCGCGCCGACCCGCTGACCTCGGCCGCCGGTTTTCGGGCCGGATCGCGGGGCCGGATCGCGGGGCCGGATTCGGGCTCGTTCTACGCGGGTCCTGTCGACCTCACGCTCGCCGAGACCACGGTGCTCACGGGCGACACCGATGGCACTGAGACGGTACAGAAGCGTGGGAGTGATGATCACGGACCGAGCGTGCGGAGACATTCTTGGCGACCACTTGGTGCGCGACGATCTCCGGCGCCCGCTCGGCACCAAGTCGGTTCCAAGTCCGGCCGCGCACGCTACCGACATGACTTCCGCATCCATCACCCCGCGCCTCACCACCGACGACGACCTGCTCGGAATGCGGCTCGCGCACCGCGTGATCCTCCGCGACGTCACCCGGCTCCGCGAACTGGCGGACCGGATGCTCGCAGATCCGTCGAGCTTCGACAGGGCCCGCTACGCGGCGACCGCCGACTACGTCGGACTGTTCGTCGCGAGTCTCCATCACCATCACAACGTGGAGGACCTCGCACTCTGGCCGCTGATCACCTCGTCGGCCGGACCCCACGTCGACTTCACCGAACTCACCGACGACCACGACGAACTCGACCCGCTCCTCGACGAACTCGGCGAATGCACCCGCGGGCTCCCCGACCCCGCGGCAGTGGCCGGCTTCGCACGCACCCTCCGCACGCTGAGTGAGCACCTCCACGAGCACATCGCGGACGAGGAGCGGACGGTCTTCCCGCTCATCACCGGGCACGTCTCCGCCGACGCGTGGCAGCGGTTCGAGAAGGACGCCCAGCGCGGTGGCCGGGCCGACTTCGACCTCACCCGCTTCTTCGCCGTGATGACCGAGGACGAGACCGAGCGGGTCCGCCGCGAACTGCCCCTTCCGGTGCGACTGATGGTCGCGGTCTTCTCCCGTCGGCAACGACGCCGCGAGCGCGCGGTGTTCGGCTGACCCTGCTGTTCGGCTAACCCAGGATCCCGCGGTCGTAGGCGACTGCGACCGCGGCCGCCCTGTCCTTCACCTCGAGCTTCGCGAAGACGTGGGTCAGGTGGGTCTTCACGGTCGCCTCGCTGATGAACAGCTCCTGGGCGATGGCCCGGTTCGAGGTGCCCTTCGCGACGAGCGCCAGCACCTCACGCTCCCGGGCGCTGAGCGCCTGCGGGGCGGTGGGTGTCCGCATGTGGTTCATCAACCGCGACGCGACCACCGGCGACAAGACGGTCCGTCCCTCCGCCGCAGCCCGCACCCCGGCGAACAGGTCGTCCCGCAGAGCGTCCTTGAGCAGGTAGCCGGTCGCGCCGGCCTCGATCGCAGGCACGGTGTCGGCGTCCGTGTCGTAGGTCGTCAGCACCAGGACGCGACTACGCGCACCTCGCGCGACGAGTTCGGTGATCGCCTGCACTCCCCCGCCTCCCGGCATCCGCAGGTCCATGAGCACCACGTCGGGATCGAGTTCGAGCGTGAGGGTCACGGCCTCCGGACCGGAGGCGGCCTCCCCGACCACGTCGAATTCCGGGGATGCGGCGAACATTCCGCGCAGGCCGTCCCGCACGACGGGGTGGTCGTCGACGATCAGCACGGTGATCTCGTCCGCGTCGGTCACGACATCCTCCCCGTCGGTCACGACGTCCTCCCGGCCCTGATCAGCGGCACCCGCACCGAGACCGCGGTCCCCACACCCGGTTCGGACTCGACGTCCACGACGCCGGCGATCCGGTCGGCACGGGACTGCATGCCCCGCAACCCGAATCCGTCGCCCGGTGTCGCGCACGGATCGAAACCGCATCCGTCGTCCCGGATGTCCACACTCACTTCGTCGTCCATGTAGGACACCGTGACACCGGCACGGTGTGCGGAGGAATGCTTGGCGACGTTCGCGAGGGCCTCCTGGGTGATGCGGAACAACGTCACTCCGATGTCGTCGTGCAACGGTTCGGTGGTGCCCGTGACCGTGAGATCGGCCCGGATCCCGTTTTCGGCCGACCATCTCTCCACCTCGTGGGCCAGCGCGTCGTCGAGCGTGCGGTGCTCGAGTGCCTCGGGAGCGAGATTGCGCACCGAGCGGCGGGCATCGCCGAGGCTGCGTCGCGCAAGGTCCGTGGCCCTCTCGACGTGGCGCCGCGCCGCCTCCGGATCGGCGGTGTCCTGCGCCGCCTGCAACTGCGTGACGATCCCGGCCAGGCCCTGGGCGAGGGTGTCGTGGATCTCGGCGGCGAGCCGGCGGCGCTCGTCGTCGATCCCCGCTTCCCGGGCGTGCACCAGCAGCTGCGCGTGCAGGGCCTGGTTCTCGGACAGCGCGTTCTCGAGTCGGACGTTGGTGCGTTCGAGTTCGGTGATCGCAGCGAGCCGTTCGAGACTTCGCTGCTCGTCGCGTTCGGCGAGCCTCATCATCAGCATGGAGATCGAAGCGTTGAGCACGACGAGGAGCCCGAACGCGATCCACATCGTCGTGTCCTCCGGCGGCAGACCACCCGCCTGCGAACCCGCCACCGTCACAGCGGTGACGAGCAGCCCGAACCGGATCCAGCGATCCGGCAGCATCGCGTGGGCATCGAAGTAGCCGGAGGCCGCGTAGATCGCGAAGAACGGGTTGAGCCAACTCAGGACGAACGCCAGGGCAGACCGGAGCAGGTAGTAGACCGCGTCGCCCTCCGGCATCGACCGGCGGCGGCGACCGCGCCACAGTTCCAGACCCACCGCCACCGCGGTGAGCACCGCTGCCGTGTACCGCTCGGCGGGACTCATCAACAACGTCGCGGTGCCGACGGACAGGACGGTGCCGGTGGCGAGCATCCCCACCGGCGCCCATCTGTAGGTCCGAAGCCACGGATCGTCGGTGGTCGTCGGTGCCGTCATGGCTTCCAGGATGACGGTCGACGCGGTCACTGCCAACGGAACCACCGGATCGCCACGCCGGTCAGGACGACGGTCCAACCCACCACGACCGCGATGCCACCGAGGTTCGGCAGGCCGCCCGCGGCGGTCTCGTCGAGCAGTTGCGCTGCGGCACCGAAGGGTGTCAGCTCCACGATCCGTCGCAGCAGCTCGGGCATCGCCTGCACCGGAAGCCATACGCCTGCACTGAACATCAACGGGAAGAACACGATCGTGCCCAGCGTCTGGGCGATCCGCACGGACGGTGCCACCGCAGCCAGTGTCGCTCCCGCGCTCAGTGCCGCAGCGAGAGTGACGAGTACCGCGAGTGCGTATCCCCACGGCTGGGCGGGGAAGGCGACTCCGAAGGCCGCCCGACCGACGATCAGTGCGAGGACCACCGACGCCAGGACCGCGATCGCGTGCACCACGATCTGTGCGGTCAGCAGGTGCGACGGACTCGCCGGGGTCACGGCGAGCCTGCGGAGGATGCCCCGTTCTCGGTACGACGACAACACCGCGGGCATCGTCTGGACACCGGCCACGATCATCGCGAGGAGGATCGCCACGGGGACGTACAGATCGATCACCCGCAGACCACCGAGGTCCGGATCCGGTTCCCGGAAACCGGGAATCATGCCGAGGATCACGAGCAACAACGTGGGGAAGACGAGGATCCAGAAGAGCGCCCCGGGTTCCCGCGTGAACAGTCGTGCCTCGGTACGCAGAACGGCGGTCGATGCGGACATCGCCGGGGTGCCCGTCGTCGACGTCTCGACGAGCCTGGTGCGGACGGTCGGGTCGGTCATGACGTGCTCCTGGTGTCGGTGAGATCGAGGTAGGCGTCGTCGAGGGTCGCTTCGGCGATGCGGAGGCGTTCGGCCGTGACGCCGAGGCGTGCCAACAGGCCGAGTACCGCGTGGATCGACTCCTCGCTGCCTTCGACGGCCACCCGTTCCCGGGCGGTGTGCACGGAGACGACGCCGGGCTGGGCTTCGAGGAGCGCGGGGTCGAGCGGACCGGACGGGTGGAACGAGACCACGATCGCTGCGGACGACTGCCCGATCAGCTGGGCCGGCGTCCCCAGCGCACGGATGCGCCCGGAATCGAAGACCGCGACACGGTCGCAGAGGCGTTGTGCCTCTTCCATGAAGTGGGTGACGAGCAGGACGGTGACGCCGGAATCACGCACCTCCTCGATCAGTTCCCAGGTGTCACGGCGCCCACGCGGGTCGAGTCCGGTGGTGAGTTCGTCGAGGACGACGACGCGCGGTGAACCGATGAGTGCCAGTGCGATGAACAACCGCTGTTTCTGGCCCCCGGACAGTTTCGTGAACCGGGTGTCGAGCATGCGGCCGAGCCCGAGGCGTTCGGCGAGCACATCGCCGTCCGCGGGTCGGGCGTAGAAGGCCGTGTACAACCGGAGGGCCTCGCGCACGGTCAGTTTCGGCTGCAGCTCGCTTTGCTGCAACTGCGTGCCGAGCAGTTCGGTGACGGCCCGGTGGTCGCGGACCGGGTCGAGGCCGGCGACGCGGACGGTGCCCTCGTCGGGTTTTCGCAGACCCGAGATGTGTTCGACGGAGGTCGTCTTCCCGGCGCCGTTCGGACCGAGGATCCCGAAGATCTCACCTTCGTGGATCTCGAAGCTCACGCCGTCCACGACGGCGCGACCTCCGTACGACTTGTGCAGATTGCTCACTTCGACGATCGGCATGCATCGAGCGTCGCGCGGAGTTCCGGTCCCGCACATCGTCCGTCCGTCTCGATCGGATGTCCCCCGATCGGATGATGGCGAGGGTCATCCGGGTCGGGCATGATGTCGCCGTGCGTGTTCCCCGTCGAGATCAACCCGCGCGGCGCGAGGCCGCTCGGGTGTTCGACACGGGAGAACCCACATGGAATACAACGCGATGATCGAGATCGACGCCGACCTCGATCGCCTGACCGACGACGAGACCGTCGAGCTCATCGAACCGATCGTCCCGCACCACGGGGCGGTGGGACGCAGCGACAACGGCCGCGCCCAGCTCGTCATCACCGTCGACGCCGTCGATGCGATCCACGCGCTGCGGTTCGTGCGCGACCTGATGCAGACCTCGTACCCGTCGTACCGCGTGAACGCGGTGGACGTGTTGCCCACCAGTGCGTTCGACGCGATCTACGGCTTCGGCGACTACTTCGCCTGATGTGACGGGCCGGTGAGGGTCCGCCCCGGCGCGGACCCTCACGTCACTTCCGGCGCCCGAACCTCCGCATGCCGAGCAGGTAGCCCGGGATCGACCGGAACGGGACCCGCACCGGCCAGTCGTCGGGGCGGAAGTACGCCTCGGTGCCGCCGTCGACCACCACGACGCTGCCCGTCATGAAGTCCGCGGCCGAGGACAGCATGAACTCGACCCACTGCGCGATCTCGTCGGGCTTCCCGAAGCCCCCGAGCGGAACGGGGAAGCTCTCGACCGCCTTCTTGAGCGGGCTCTCGAGCTGCGCGTCGAGCAGCGGGGTGGAGATCGCTCCCGGTGCGAGGACGTTGAGGCGGATGCCGGCACCCGCCCATTCGGGGGTGACCGCGGCGCGGCGCGCCCATCGGGTCACGGCGATCTTCGATGCCGCGTAGGTGAACGGCGGGCCTGCCTGCGGGATGCGCGTGGTGCGCGCGACGCCCTTGTCCATGTCGCCGGCGAGGAATGCCTTCACCGCCGAGTTCGGCACGCCGGGCGTCGTGGTCGTCGAATTCGACCCGAACACCACGACCTTGCTGTTCGCGGAGGCGGCCAGAGCCGGTCGCCAATCGACGAGCAGGTCGATCACGCCCCGCACGTTGACCTGCGCGATGAGCTTCTCCTTGCCCGGGGTGGGGCCCAGGCCCGCGGCGAGCACGGCACCGTCGAGACGGCTGCCCGCCAGCTCGAGCGTCGCCCGGATCGCGTGGGAGCGGCCTTCCAAGGTGGACAGGTCCGCCGTGACCTCGGTGTCCTTCAGATCGATGCCGATCACCGTGTGCCCGGCGGCCCGCAACCGCTCCGCGCTCGCCCGGCCCATTCCCGACGCGGCACCCGTCACCGCATATACCGCCATGTGCCCCTCCATCGTTGGATTCGGGGCACGTTACAGCGAGGCGACCGCCTCGTGCAGCAGGGCGACGTACCGAGCGAGACCTGCCGCGTCGAGGACATCCGGGGAGGTCGTCACCGACAGGGTCACGGTGTCGCCGATCCCGTGCACGCCGTGGGTGAGCGCCTGCACGGGCGACAGGCCCGGGAAGCCGGAGGTGAACCGCACCCGTCCGCCACCGAGTTCCAGGTCGGCCGGCCCTCGGTGGACGCTCGACACGACGGTGTTGCCCGTGACGGTGGGTGGGACGACGGACAGGTCGAGTCGGTCGGTACCGAACCGCAGCAACGGTGCGGGGACGTGGTCGTCGGTGCGGGCCCGGATCGCCATGGCGGGGTGCCGCGCACGGATCCGTTGCAACGCCAGGTCGGCGGCGATCGCTGCGGCACGTTCGTGCGGGTCGCGGATCGCGCAGTGCAGGTCGACGCCGACGTTGCGGTAGCTGTTGCGGGCCGTGCCCGGCGCCACCGCAACCGGCACCTCGGCGGACAGTTCGTCGACGCCGAGGAACTGCGACAGGGCGGCGCCGATGGCCGTGAGCGCGCCGACGGTAACCGTGCCGACGCTGCGCAGGTCGGCGGAGTCGAACACGAGTGTGCGGACCGTCCGCCGCGGCCCGGGTGCGGTGTTCACGGCGACCAGCGGTCTCCCCGGGGTGGGTTGCGGCACCGACGGGTCGGCGAGCTGTCGCGCCGCCTCCACCGCCCGCCGTCCGTCGGCGATCACCCGCGGAATCGAGAACGGCAGCCGCAGGACGGCACGTGTGAGCATCCCGGCCGGCGAGGGGGCACGCGGCGGTGTGGTGGGTGTCGCGGTGCCCGCCAGCAGGTCGCGGGCGAGCGCGGAGGTGCGCACCCCGTCGGCGAAGGCGTGCGACATCTGCAGGACGACGAGGAGGGCGGGACCGTTCCCGCGCGGAGCACCCGTGACATGCGGGAAGACGTGCAGTCGCCACGGCGAGACGGTGACGTCGACGCGGGTCGCGACGAGTCCGGACAGCGTGTCGAGCAGGTCGCCGTAGCTACCGGATCCGTGGACGACGAACCGGTCCTCTGCAGACGTGTGCGCTGCAGGGGTGTGCGCTGCCCAATAGGGATAGTCGAGACCCGCGGGCACCTCGACCATCCGTACCTGCAGCTCCCCCATCACCTCCGCACGCGAGCGCAGCTCGTCGAGCACGTCGGCGACCGGAGCCGCGGGGGCGTCGAAACAGTAGAGGGCGAACAGGTCGCCCGGGATGCGGTCGCCGAGCCATTCCCGGCGCGCGTCCGACGGATGCATCTGCACGAGGTCACAGTCTGCCTGCCGCCCGTGGCACGTGCGGGGCGGGTATGAATGGGTCATGAGCGACGACACGACCGATCCGTACCTGTGGCTCGAGGACGTCACCGGCGAGGAACAACTCGACTGGGTGCGTGCCCGGAACGACCGAACGGTCGAGGAGTACACCCGCACCGAGAGCTTCACCGACCTCGAATCCCGCATCCGCGAGATCCTCGACACCGACGCCCGCATCCCCTATGCGCGTCGGCGGGGCGAGTACCTCTACAACTACTGGCGGGACGCCGAGCACGTGCGCGGCCTGTGGCGTCGCACGACGATGGAGCAGTACCTGCGCGACGAACCCGAATGGGACGTCCTCGTCGACCTCGACGCCGTCGCCGAGGAGGAGGGCGAGAACTGGGTGTGGTCGGGCGCCCAGGTGCTGCGGCCCGACCAGACCCGTGCGCTCATCAGCCTGTCGCGCGGTGGTGCCGACGCGAGCGTGATCCGCGAGTTCGACCTCGTCGAGCGGCGATTCGTCTCTGGCCCGGACAGTTTCGAACTGTCCGAGGCGAAGACGGACATCGGGTGGATCGACGCCGACACCGTCTACGTGGGAAGCGATTTCGGCGACGGCTCGCTCACCGACTCGGGTTATCCGCGACTCGCGAAGAAGTGGCGGCGCGGCACCCCGATCGAGGAGGCCGAGACGGTCTTCGAAGGTGAGCGCACCGATGTCGCCGTCTCCGCCTGGTACGACAACACCCCCGGTTACGAACGCAGCTTCGTCGACCGCGCGATCGACTTCTACCGGGCGCAGCGTTTCGAACTCACCGCGGACGGCGAACTCGTCGAACTCGACGTTCCCGACGACGCGCGGGTGAGCGTGTACCGCGACCACCTGCTCGTGCGCACCCGCTCCGAATGGCTCGGTCATCCCGCCGGCACCCTGCTGGCCGCGAACTATCCGGCCTTCCTCGCCGGGTCGCGCGAGGTGACGGTGCTGTTCGGTCCCGACGACCACACCTCGCTCGAGCAGTACGCGTGGACGCAGAACCATCTGCTCGTCGTCACACTGCGCGATGTGCAGACCCGCGTGCGGGTACTCACGCCGGGCGAGGACGGCTGGTCGGACGAGGAGCTGCCCGGCGTCCCCGATGCCACGTCGACCTCGATCATCGACGTCGATCCGCTCAACGGCGACGACTTCTTCCTCAACTCGAGTGGTTTCACGATCCCCGCGACCCTGCTGTCGGGGACGGTCGGCGGTCCGGTTGAGGCGATCAAGCAGGCCCCGTCGTTCTTCGACGCCGAGGGCATCACCGTCGAGCAGTTCTTCGCGACGTCCGACGACGGCACGCAGGTGCCCTACTTCGTGGTGGGTAGCAACACCGGAACCCCTTCGCCCACACTGCTGTACGGATACGGCGGATTCGAGAACTCGATGGTGCCGGCCTACAGCGGCGGCGTCGGGCGGGCGTGGCTCGAGAAGGGTTACACCTACGTCATCGCCAACATCCGCGGTGGCGGCGAGTACGGGCCCACCTGGCACACTCAGGCCCTGAAGGAGAACCGGCACAAGGTCTTCGAGGACTTCGCCGCGGTCGCGAAGGATCTCGTCGCGCGCGGGATCACGACGGCCGAGCAGCTCGGCGCCCAGGGCGGCAGCAACGGCGGTCTGCTCATGGGCGTGATGCTCACCCGCTGTCCCGAACTGTTCGGGGCGATCGTGTGCCAGGTGCCGCTGCTCGACATGAAGCGCTACCACCTGCTGCTCGCCGGTGCGTCGTGGATGGCCGAGTACGGCGATCCCGACAACCCCGCGGAGTGGGAGTTCCTGTCGAAGTACTCGCCGTACCAGAACACCGATCCGGATGCCGACTACCCGCCGATCCTCGTCACCACGTCGACGCGCGACGACCGGGTGCATCCCGGCCATGCGCGGAAGATGGTGGCGCGACTCGAGGAGCAGGGTCACGAGGTCTGGTACTACGAGAACATCGAGGGCGGCCACGGCGGCGCGGCCGACAACGCGCAGGCGGCGTTCAAGTCTGCTCTCACGTTCACCTTCCTGGCCGACAAGCTCACGAACCGGTGAACTTCGGGGAGGTTGTGTGCGTTTTCGACAATGAACACGCACACGACCTCCCTCATCTCGCCGGTCCGGTGGACTCGCGGACGACGAGCTGCGTCGGGAGCACGAGTTCGTCGGCCACCACGACCCGCTCGTAGGCCTGTCGGGCGAGCATCTCGATGGCGCGCGCCCCGGCGTCCTCGGTGCGTTCGGCGAGCGTCGTGAGCGACGGCTGGCACAGGTCGGAGCCGAAGATGTTGTCGAACCCGACCACGCTCACGTGCTCCGGCACGGACACCCCGCGTTCCCGCATCCGGCGCAGCACCCCGATGGCGAGCATGTCGTTGTGGCACACCACCGCGGTGGCACCGGCGGCCACGGCGGCGTCGGCTGCGGCGGCACCGCCACCGAGCGTCGGTGAGTAGGGGCCGAAGCGACGCACCGCGATGTCGTGGGCCTGCGCCGCGGCCTGCAGACCGGCCCAGCGCCGTGCTCCCGACCACGACTCGGGCGGACCGCCGAGGAACAACAACGAGCGGTGCCCGAGCGACGCGAGGTGGTCGACGATCTGCCGCGTGCCGGCCTCGTAATCGGCGACGACGCAGGAGATTCCGCGGATCGCGCGATTCACGAGAGTGACGGCGTCGAGGTCGGCGATGCGCCGCAGTTCGTCGTCGGGCATGCGGGCGGCCGCCAGGACGAAGCCGTCGACGGCCGGCCCCAACCGCCGGATGATGTGCGCTTCGGTGGCCGCGCTCTCCTGGGTGTCGGCGAGGACGAGGGTCCGGCCGGAGGCGACGGCGGCGCGTTCGGCCCCTTTGATCACGCCCGAGAAGAAGGGGTTCGTGATGTCGGGGACGAGCAGCGCCAGGGTGTTGGTGCGTCCCGATTCGAGGGCTCGGGCCGCGGGGTTGGGGGCGTAGCCGAGCCGGTCGGCGACCTCGAGGACGTGGTCGCGGGTGGCGGCGTTGACGCGGCCGGGGTTGGTGAACGTGCGCGAGACCGTGGACGCCGCCACCCCTGCCTCGCGGGCCACATCGGTGATGGTGGCGCGTTTCCGGGAACGCGGAGAGGCCGACATACGGACAGTATGGCAAAAAATGGCAAACGATTGCCGTGGGCTGCGCCACACCCATAACGTCCGTGTATCCGATACTGAAGACCCACCCCCCGAGGCATCCGATGACTGAAAACACCACGGTGCAGCGCACGCCCCGCAAGGCGGCGCTCGCCGCGTGGAGCGGCAGCGCACTGGAGTACTACGACCTGGCGATCTACGGCACCGCCGCTGCGCTCGTCTTCCCGAAGATCTTCTTCCCCGAGGGCAACCAGGCGGTCGCGACCGTCGCGTCGCTCGCCACCTTCGGCGTCGCCTACGTCGCGCGTCCCTTCGGTTCCATCCTGATGGGCCACATCGGCGACCGTTTCGGCCGCAAGCTGATCCTCGTGGGCACGCTGCTGCTCATGGGTGTCTCGACCTTCCTCATCGGCTGCCTGCCGACCTACGGGCAGGTCGGCATGCTCGCGCCGATCCTGCTGGTCACCTTGAGACTCCTCCAGGGCCTGTCGGCCGCTGGTGAGCAGGCCGGCGCGAACTCGATGTCGTTCGAACACGCCCCCGACGACAAGCGCGGTTTCTTCACCAGCTGGACGCTGAGCGGCACGCAGGGCGGGCAGGTGCTCGCACCGCTGATGTTCCTGCCGGTGATCGCCCTGCTCTCCGAGGAGCAACTGCAGTCGTGGGGCTGGCGCGTGCCGTTCTGGATCAGCGCCGTGATCGTGCTGATCGGCTTCCTCATCCGCCGCAGCCTCGACGAGACCCCCGAGTTCCACGCCGAGAAGGCGCACGACGAGGCGCCCAAGGCACCGCTGGCCGTCCTCTTCCGCCACCACTGGACCGGTGTCCTGCGCGTCTTCTTCGCGGCCTTCATCGCCATGGTCAACACCGCATTCCAGGTGTTCGCCCTCAACTTCGCCACCGCCGACGAGTACGGCATCGGCATCAGCGACACCACGATGCTGTGGCTGGCGATCGTCGCCAACATCATCGCCGTCGGCACCATCCCCATGTGGGCCATGCTGTCCGACCGCATCGGCCGCAAGCCGGTCTTCGTCACCGGCCTGATCGGCAGCGCCGTCATGGTGACGGCCTTCCTGTGGTCGATCTCGCGGGGCGACGTGCCGCTCGTACTCGTCACCGGCATCCTGCTCGCCGGCGTGATCTACAGCATGCCGAACGCCGTGTGGCCCGCCACCTACGCCGAGTACTTCCCCACCAGCGTCCGCCTGTCGGGCATGGCGATCGGTACCCAGTTCGGTTTCGCGCTCGCCGGCTTCACCCCGGCCATCGCCGGGTCGCTCATGGACGGCAACGCCGACAACTGGTATCGCGTGGCCCTGTTCTGCGTCGGCGCGGTCGCCATCTCGCTGATCGCGGTGGCCACCGGACCCTCCGGAACCCACAAGGTCCCCACCCGTGAGATCGGCCTGCGCCCCCACGACCGGAACACCGCGCCGGTCCCCGCCGGAGCCGCATCGTGACCGCCCGTCCGACGATCGCCGTCCTCAACGGGCCCAATCTCAACCTGCTCGGCACGCGCGAACCCCATCTCTACGGCACCACGACGCTGGCGGACATCGAGAAGTCGTGCCGTCGCACCGCCGACGACCTGGGCTTCGACATCGACTTCCGGCAGAGCAACCACGAGGGCGCACTCATCGACACCGTCCACGAACTCCGCGAATCGGCCGCCGGTTTCGTGGTCAACGCCGCGGCCTACACGCACACCTCGGTCGCACTGCACGACGCGCTGGTCACCGTCGCGGCACCGATCGTGGAAGTGCACCTGACCAACGTCCACGCCCGCGAGGAGTTCCGGCACCGCTCGTTCGTCGCTCCCGTCGCGACGGCCGTGATCGCCGGATGCGGCCCCGACGGATACGGCTTCGCCGTCCGTCACCTGGCCGCACTCGCACTCGACACCGAGAAGAAGGAAAGTTCCCGATGACCTCCGCAGCGCCCGCACGTACGTCCTTCCTGCTGGGCCTGTTCGGCGCCGGGATCGGCGGTTCGCTCACCCCGGCCATGCAGGAACGCGAGGGTTTCGCCTCGGGACTGAACCTGACCTACCGCCTCGTCGACGCCGAGCGCCTCGGCTACGGCGCCGAGAACCTGGCCGAGATGCTCGACTGGGCACAGCGTTTCGGCTTCGACGGGCTCAACATCACGCACCCCTTCAAGCAGGTCGTCATCCCCCTGCTCGACGAGTTGTCCGACGACGCCCACGATCTCGGCGCGGTCAACACCGTGGTGTTCCGCGACGGTCGCGCACTCGGCCGCAATACCGACTGGTCCGGCTGGGGACGCGCGTTCCGCCGCCGGCTGCCCCAGGCCGTCTCCGACCGCGCCGTGCTGGTCGGGGCCGGCGGTGCCGGTTCGGCCGTCGGGTACGCGCTGCTCGAACAGGGCTCCGCGCACGTGTCCATCGTCGACGTCGACGTCGAGAAGGCGCAGGCCTGCGCGACCCGCCTGGCCAAGCGCTTCGGCGACGACCGGGTCCGCGCGACCACCGATCTCGCCGGGGCGCTGGCCTCGGCGCAGGGTCTGGTCAACGCGACCCCGACGGGCATGACCGGACACCCCGGGCTGCCCGTCCCCGCCGAGCTCGTCCGCGAGGACCTGTGGGTCTCCGACGTCGTGTACTTCCCGCTCGAGACCGAACTGATCCACCTCGCCCGCTCCCGCGGATGCCGCGTGGTGCCCGGTGGCGGCATGGCCGTCTTCCAGGCCGTGGGTGCCTTCGAGTACTTCACGGGCGTCGAACCCGACGCCGAACGAATGGTCCGACACTTCGAGGAGCTGACCAGCTGATGCGCCGCGGAATCGCCACCGTCTCGCTCTCCGGTGTTCTCGCCGACAAACTCGACGCGATCGCCGCTGCAGGATTCGACGGGATCGAGATCTTCGACAACGACCTGATCGCCTCGCCGCTGTCACCCGCCGAGGTGGCGAGGCGCTGCGCCGATCTCGGTCTGTCGATCGACCTGTTCCAGCCGATCCGCGACATCGAGGGCGTCGACCCGCGGCGGTTCCCCGACGTCCTGCACCGTGTCCGCCGCAAGCTCGAGGTGATGAACGAGCTCGGCGCGACGACCTTCCTGGCGTGCTCGAACGCGCTGCCGACCGCGATCGACGATCCGGGACTGTCCGCCGAACAGTTGCGCGCCGTCGGTGATCTCGCCGCCTCGCACGGGGTCACCTTCGCCTACGAGGCCCTCGCCTGGGGACGTCACGTCAACCGGGTCGGGCAGGCGTGGAATCTCGTCGAACGCGCCGACCACCCGGCCGTGACGCTGGCCGTGGACACTTTCCACATGCTCGCACGCGGCGACGACGGACGCGCCCTGGCCGGTATCCCCGGCGAACGCATCGGCTTCCTGCAGGTCGCCGACGCCCCGGTGCTCGACATGAACGTCCTCGAATGGAGCCGCCACTTCCGGTGCTTCCCGGGGCAGGGCATGCTCGACGTCTCCGGGGTGGTCGCGGCCGTGCTCGACGCCGGCTACGACGGGCCGCTCTCGCTCGAGGTCTTCAGCGACGTGGTGCGCGAAGCGGATCCGCATGTGACCGCGCGCGACGCGATGCGGTCGCTGCTGTTCCTCGAGGACCGGCTCGGTACGCGGGTCACCGGACCCGCACGCGAGAAGGTGACGGTCGCACCGCCGCTTCCGGCGCGGACCGACGCGGCGTTCGTCGAATTCGCCGACCCCGACCGCTCCGATTACCCGGCACTGCTCACCGGACTCGGATTCCACGTCGCCGGCCGGCACCGCAGCAAGCCCGTCGTGTGGTGGCGCAACGGCGGCGCGAACATCGTCCTCAACGAGGAGCCCGCGCCGGGCCCCGCCGCGACCGCGCTGGGTCTCGTCGCCCCCGACGTCGCCGCGGTGGCCGAACGCGCCGCGAGCCTGCTGTGGCCCGCGGTCGACCGCACCCGAGGGGAGGGCGAAGCAGGCCTGCCGGGCATCACCTCCCCCTCCGGTCTGCACGTCTTCGTCAGCGCCGAGCCGGGGCAGCCCGACGACTGGCACAACGACTTCGTGTCCGACGACGGCGCGGGCACCTCACCTGTCGACGAGGGATGGCTCGGTCTCGACCACGTCGACGTGACGGTCGCGGCGGACGACCTGAACCAGGAGCTGTCGTTCTTCCGCACCCTGTTCGGACTGCGGCCGGAGGACCCGGAGGAGTACATCCAGCCGCAGGGCCGCCTGCGCATCCGCGCTCTGCGCGCGGAGAAGGGCGACCTGCGGGTCGCGCTGAACGTCTCCGATACCGGTGCTGCGCCACAGCCGCACGGCGTGACCCAGCTGGCCTTCGCCACGGCCGACGTCGTCGACTCGGTGCGGCACGCACGTGCGCGCGGGGTGGAGTTCCTCCGGCCGCCCGCGAACTACTATGCCGATCTCGATGCGCGGTTCGTGCTCGACCCGGACCTGCTCGTCGTCCTGCAGGACAACGGGTTGCTCTACGACCGCAACGACGACGGTGGCGAATTCCTGCACGCGTACTCGCTCCCGGTGCAGGGTGGCTTCCAGGTCGAGCTCCTCGAACGGCGCGGCGGTTACACCGGATACGGCTCCCCCAACGCCCACGTCCGGCTCGCCGCGGCCGCCCGCGCGGGATCAGCGGTCGCGTAGCCAGGTCACGATCTTCGCGACGGTGTCGTCGTTGTCGCGGATCCATCCGTTGTGGCCCAGTGCCCGCGGGTTGTGCCACCGGGCGACCTCGGCGGCGGGCAGCTTCTCGAGCAGGTGCTGCGCCGACTCGATCGGGGTGAGGTCGTCGCCTTCGATCGTGATCGACAGGACGGGCAGCGTGAGACGCCCGATCCGTTCCTCGTAGTCGATGTCCGCACCGGCCGGTTCGAACCGGCCGGTGCGGGCCAGTCGCGCCCAGTCGGAGATCAGCACGCGCGACTGCCGGCCGAATCCGGCGACGTCGATGCGGTCGCCGGGCCAGAAACCGGCAACCGCGGCGGTCAGCGACATCGCCGTCGCCCCGAGCCACAGCCCCGGTCCGCGGATACCACCGTGGTGGCGGTAATAGGGCGTGCCCGAGGCGACGAGGATCAGCCCGCCGAGGCGTCCGCGGATGCGCGCGGCGTAGAGCACCCCGAGTTGCCCGCCCATGGAGTGGCCGAGCAGGTACGGCGTCGAATCGGGGAAACGCTCCCGCACCACCTCGAAGACGGCGGGGAAATGCGTCGCGACGATCTCGTGATAGCCGTAGGTGCTCTCGGGCCCGGGTCTCGGACGGCTGTCGCCCTGCCCGGCCAGTTCACAGATCGCCGCGTCGAATCCGTGGTCGGTGATCGCCTGCGCGAACGGCTCGTAGTAACCGGCCGGGATGCCGAGCCCTGGCACGATCACCACGACGGCGCGGGAAGCGTCGCGGCGTGTCTCGTGTTCGTGGTCGGGTCCCGCGAAGAGGCGCACCGGGGCCGTGGTGCCCCCGGGAAGCTGGATCGGTACGGTCTCCACCGGCCCAGACTAGGCCGATCCGGACGCGGCGGGTGCCGGTTTCCCCGCCCCCGAACTTCACCGCCCTCCGAATTTCATCGCTACCCCGAGTCCGGAATTCAGGGTCGGGATGGGGGTCGTGCCCGGATGTGCTCGGGCCGGGTCGCGGCGGACGATCGAAATGTCCGGTCCAGCACCCTTTCGGAGGAACCCATGCGTACCCTTGCCACCCGCTCCCGTCTCGCGACCGCCGCCGTCCTGTCGCTCGGCACCGCCGCAGTGTTTCTCGGAACAGGAACTGCCGCAGCACAATCCGAGCCTGGTGTCGTGGGCATGAGCGAGCAGGCCGCGGTCGGCGTGCTCACCGCGGAGGGTGTGCCGTACTCGATCGTCAACCGGTCCGGTTCCGCCGGCGGCGACTGCACCGTGACCGCTCAGCGCGACCGGGGATACCGGACCGAGGTCGAGTACGAATACGACAGTGACGACAACGAGTTCGACCGTGTCGAACGTCAGGTGTGGCGCGGGGTCGGCCTGACGGTCGTGTGCCGCTGACGAGTCCTGACGGTCAGTCCAGACCGAAACCGCGCTCCCGCAGGGCTTCTCGCATCTTCTCCCTGCTCCCGAGCGCACCGGGCGACGCGAAGCGCCCGAGTACACGTTCGACCCAGCTCTCCGCCAGACCCTGATCGCGGTAGAAGCCGGCGATCTCCTCCTCGTAGGCGGCGAGGCCGGCATCCCGCTCCTCGGTCGAGTACTGCTCGCGATGCAGCACCACATCCTGACCCAACCGCGGCTTGACCTCCGCCTCCACCTCGGGATCGGGACGGCCCACCACCAGCCCGACCACAGCGAAACTGTGGTCGGGCAGAGCCAGTTCTGCGGCCACGTCACGCGGATGATTGCGGATCGCTCCGATGTAGACGGTGCCGAGACCGAGTGATTCCGCAGCGAGCACCGCGTTCTGCGCGGCGAGCGCGGCATCGACCACACCGAGCAGGGCCGACTCCACGTAGTCGACGTTGACGAGGTCCTTGTCGTGCTGCTCGGCGACCCGCGCCGCGCGGGCGAGGTCGGCCACCCACACGAGCAGGAGCGGAGCGTCACGCACCGCCGGCTGATTGCCGGCGAGAGTCGCGATCCGGGCGAGCCGGTCGCGGTCGGTGACGGCCACGACGCTCCACAACTGCAGGTTGCTCGAGCTCGCGGCGGAGGAAGCCGCGGCCACGATTGCGCGCAGATCGTTCTCGGAGACGGCCTCGGGAAGGAACTTCCGCACGGAGCGATGCGCCAGTTGAAGAGCGATGACGTCGTTCCACGCGCCGGAACCACCACGGCCGGCCACCTGCTCAGCGGCGCGGGTGCCGTACCTGCGGCGCAGTGCGGCGAGCTGTTCGTCGAGGACGACGTCGGTCATGGCGGGGAGATCTCCTTCTGATCGGCAGTACCGACGGTCGAGTCTGCCTCCTCGCGTCCCGGCCGCCGAGCATTGCCCTCAGCATGATTTCAGCGGCGTCCGGGCCGGCTCGTCCGGTCGACCCCGAGACGAAGATCAGGGTGAAGATCCGGGCCGTTCCCGGATGTGCCGGGACCGTCACGGCGACAGGATGAATGCATGAACTTCGAGAACCAGGCTCCCCGTCCCTTCACCCGTTCCTCGTCCCAGCGCATGCTCGGTGGTGTGTGCGCCGGACTGGCCGAGTACTTCAACGTCGATCTCAACCTCGTGCGTGCCGGCGCAGTCCTCGCAGCCTTCGTCACGGGCGGCACCGCCGTGTTGCTCTACCTCGCCCTGTGGATGATCGTCCCGGAGAACTGATCGGACTCCGGTCGTGGAGAACACGCAACCCTCGGTGGACATCCACCGAGGGTTGCGTGCTTCGCTGCGAGCGGCAGCGACGGTCCGAACTACTTACTGGGCGCTGCCCAGCAGAGCGCTGCCGGTGTCGAGCAGGGTACCGAGCAGTTCGGTGCCGCCGAGCAGTTCGAGGGCAGAGCCGATGAGTTCGATGATCTCCATGTGAATCTCCTTCGTCCGATCACATACCGGACGGGTGTCGTCCGATTGCTTTTCGCCTACCCGGAATCCGATCGGAATTCCGTCGGGCTCGCATCAATTCTCAACACAGTCGACGCGCCTGCGCGACCCCAGAATACGCAAAACGGGTGTGACGACATTCACACCTGGAAACAAGCCCGGTCGGGCTCACAAATATGCAGCTCACAGCGTCAAGGAAAGAAAACGGAACGTCCGTACCCATTTATTTCTGTTTGAATTCGATTTTTCCGTTCGATCCGGTTCATCCCGTTCGGTGACCGATTACGGCGAATCGACCGATCCATCGGTGAAATACCGACCGAACGGTAATGCCCGATTCGACCGGAGTCGAATCGGGCATTACCGGTGGGTGTCCGGGAGCTACAGTCCGACCGCCTGCGACAGGAGCGGCCACGAATTGCGCAGATCGTCCTCCCAGTAGTCCCAGGAGTGCGTACCCGCCGGACGCAGGTCGATCCGGGCGGGGATGTCGAGTTCCTCGAGCCGCTGGGCCATCCGCTGTGTGCAGTGGTGGACTGCCGCCTCGATGCTGCCGCCGACGACCATCTGACCGACGAGCCCGATCGGGTCGTTGTTCACCGACCGCGACCCGAGCCGCTCGTACTGCCCGGGCAGCCCCGAGCCCGACGAGATGTAGAGGTCGATACCGCGGAGCTTCTCGGCCTGGAGGTAGGGATCGTTCTCGATCCAGGCCGGATCACCGACCGGACCCCACATGTTCTCGGGGTCGCCACCCTTGACGCGCACGACGGCCTGCACATAGGACTGCCCCAGCGGCGTGCTCGTCTCGGCGCATCCGCTGTACGCCCCGACCGCCTCGTACAGTTCGGGAGCCGCCGTGGCGAGGCCGAGCACCGATGTGCCCGACATCGACAGTCCCGCAATGGCGTTGCGTCCCGATGTCTCGAACTCCGTGTCGATGACCGGCGGGAGTTCGTGCGTCAGGAAGGTCGTCCACATGTTGCGGCCGAGCGCGGGATCGTCGTTGCGCCAATCGGTGTAGTAGCTGTAGCCGCCGAGGAGCGGCGTGACGACGTTGATGTTCTTGTCCGAGAAGAAGTTCTCGATGTCGGTCTGCTTCTCCCAGGTGGCGATTCCCTGCCCGCCCCCCGAACCGTTGAGCAGGTAGAGGGTGGGCCGCGGTTCACTCGTGTCAGCAGGCGTCCGGACCCGGAGGGGAATCACCTTGTCCATCGACGGCGAGTAGACGTTGGCGATGACGGTGCGGTCGCTCTCGCGCTCGACGGAGGTCAGCTCCCCCACCGGTCGATCGTCGGGGGTCTCTGCCGGCTGCGCGACGGCGCCTCCCGGCGCCGCGAGGACCATCGACGTTCCCATCGCCACCGTGAGCAGTACCCGCCGTAACCAGGACGACCGCATATTCTTCCATCCCCTCGTCGATCCGTCTGTCTGCGCCCCTCGGACCGGTTGCGGATCGGCACGAACCTCCGGAACCGGATGAAGTGACACTTTCGTGACATTCATCGTCCGCGAGGCCCGTTTCGTAACGAATATGTGATCGTTCGGTACGGGAGGCCGGAATGATCGGGGAAGAGCACGAGGCCCGACCCCACCGGAGTGGGATCGGGCCTCGTGTGACTCAGGGGCGCTGGATCAGAAGTCCATGCCGCCCATGCCGCCGGTCGGGTCGCCCGCGGGAGCGGCGGCCTTCTCCGGCTTGTCGGCGACGACGGCCTCGGTCGTCAGGAACAGAGCCGCGATCGACGCAGCGTTCTGCAGCGCCGAGCGGGTGACCTTGACCGGGTCGTTGATGCCCGCTTCGAGCAGGTCCTCGTAGTCGCCGGTCGCAGCGTTGAGGCCGTGGCCGGCCTCGAGGTTGCGGACCTTCTCGGCGACGACGCCGGGCTCGAGGCCGGCGTTGAAGGCGATCTGCTTCAGCGGCGCCTCGAGGGCGACCTTGACGATGTTGGCACCCGTGGCCTCGTCGCCCTCGAGCTTGAGGTCGTCGAGAACCGGAGCGGCCTGCAGCAGGGCCACGCCACCACCGGCGACGATGCCCTCTTCGACGGCAGCCTTCGCGTTGCGGACGGCGTCCTCGATGCGGTGCTTGCGCTCCTTGAGCTCGACCTCGGTCGCGGCACCGGCCTTGATGACGGCGACGCCGCCGGCCAGCTTCGCGAGGCGCTCCTGCAGCTTCTCGCGGTCGTAGTCCGAATCCGACGCCTCGATCTCGGCGCGGATCTGGTTGACGCGACCGGCGATGGCGTCGGGATCGCCCGCGCCCTCGACGATGGTGGTCTCGTCCTTGGTGACGACGACCTTGCGGGCCTGGCCGAGCAGCTCGATGCCGGCGGTCTCGAGGGAGAGGCCGACCTCTTCGCTGACGACCTCGCCACCGGTGAGGATGGCGATGTCGGCGAGCTGGGCCTTGCGGCGGTCGCCGAAGCCCGGAGCCTTGACGGCGACCGACTTGAAGGTGCCGCGGATCTTGTTGAGGACCAGGGTGGACAGGGCCTCACCCTCGACGTCCTCGGCGATGATCAGCAGCGGCTTGCCCGACTGGATGACCTTCTCGAGCAGCGGCAGCAGGTCCTTGACCGTGGAGATCTTGGAGCTGACGAGCAGGATGTAGGGATCCTCGAGCACTGCCTCCTGACGCTCTGCGTCGGTGGCGAAGTAGAGGGAGATGTAGCCCTTGTCGAAGCGCATACCCTCGGTCAGCTCGAGCTGGAGACCGAAGGTGTTGGACTCCTCGACGGTGATGACGCCTTCCTTGCCCACCTTGTCGATGGCCTCGGCGATGAGCTCACCGATCGCGGGGTCGCCGGCGGAGATGCCTGCGGTGGCGGCGATCTGCTCCTTGGTCTCGACCTCCTTGGCGGTGTCGAGCAGCTTGGCGGTGACGGCCTCGACGGCCTTCTCGATGCCGCGCTTCAGGCCGAGGGGGTTGGCGCCCGCAGCAACGTTGCGCAGACCCTCGCGGACGAGAGCCTGGGCGAGCACGGTAGCGGTGGTGGTGCCGTCACCCGCGACGTCGTCGGTCTTCTTGGCAACTTCCTTGACCAGCTCGGCGCCGATCTTCTCGTACGGATCCTCGAGCTCGATCTCCTTGGCGATGGAGACACCATCGTTGGTGATCGTGGGGGCGCCCCACTTCTTCTCGAGAACGACGTTGCGACCCTTGGGGCCCAACGTCACTTTGACTGCGTCGGCGAGGCTGTTGAGGCCCCGCTCGAGGCCGCGACGGGCCTCTTCGTCGAACGCGATGATCTTGGCCATTGCGAAGTGATCCTCCGGGTATGGGGGTGACACCGGAGCGATCGCTCGTCGGATCGCTCCATGTACGCCTTCGGCCGGAAGCAGTGCCCGCGACGGACGACCAGGGGTGTCGAAAACCCGGTCTCACCCTACCGACCTGGCACTCACGTGTTGCGAGTGCTAAGTGCATTCTTAGCACTCGGGGGTGGCGAGTGCAAGATTACCGGCACCCGCCACCCCCGTCACGAAATCTGCGAAAGACCGACTACACGGTCGTGCGGATCATCGATGCGGCGCTCGCTCAGCGAGGCGTCGAACCGACTCCCACGGCGCACCACTGCCCCGTCGCGGTGTTGACCGCGAACGACTGGGCACCGACGCACGTGACGCCGGTGGTGTCGGCCGTGGCACCCGACCCGTAGCCGGCCACCGACAGGGTCGTCGCCGGACCCTGAGCCCAGGAGTGGCTCAGTCCGCCGCCGAGCGCGTAGGCGAACGAACGGCCGCCGTCACGGGCCGCACTGAGCGCCGTACCGAAGCCCGTCGCGTGGGCTTCGGCGGCGCCGGCCGACTCGGCAACCGACACCGCGGTGCCGCTGTCGGCCGCGTACGCGCGAGCGAAGGCGTCCTCTGCGGTGGCGCCGCAGCTGGCGGTATCGGACACCAGGATGTCGTTGGCAGAAGGAGGTGACACACAGGTCACCGGCGCCGCTGCGGCGGTACCCCCACCGAACAGCGCGGCCGAGGCCACACCGATGGCGACGAGTACACCGGCCCGGAGCGAACGGCGCGCGGTGAGAACGGATCGGAACGAACGAATGGACAAGAACGGCTCCTCTGCACTGGAGTGCCTCTACGCGAAAGGCTGCATCTGCGCTATGTGGGGCGAGAGCCCCGGCCGTAGGGTACCGATCACATGCGTCTCACGCGAGACCACGTGTCACAGACTGTCGAGGAGCCCGGGAAGATCGGCGACGGAGTCGATGACGTGGTCGGGACGATCCACCGCGAGGTCCAGGACCGATTGCCGAAACTTGCCGGTACGCACCAGGATTCCCGTCATGCCGAGGCGTTGCCCGGGGACGACCTCTCCCGCGATGTCGTCGCCGACGACGACCATCCGATCCGGTTCGACATCCATCCGTTCCGACGCGACGAGGAAGCCGCGCAGCGACGGCTTGCCCACCGCCACCACCGACCTGCCGGTGAGCTCCTCGAGTCCCGCCAGGTAGACCCCCGTGTCGATGCGCAACCCGTCGGACGCCTGCCACGCGAGCGCCCGATGCATCGCGACCACCGGGACGTCCTCGAGCATCAGTTCGGCGACGCGACTCATCGCCCGGTGCGTGAAGGCATCCCCCGCACCACCGAGGATCACCACCTCCGGATCGTCCTCGTCGAGGACGATGCCCTCGAGATCCGCCGCGATGTCGCCCTCGTTGAGGACCCAGCAGCGCAGACCCGTATAGGTCTGCCGGACGTGCTCGACGGTGAGGGACACCGCGGTGACGATCTCGTCCGGCGACACCTCCATCCCGAGATCGGTGAGCCGCTGCGCGATCTCGGCGCACGTCCGCGAGGTGGTGTTGGTGAGGAAGGCGCGGCGGACGCCGTCGGCACGCAGTCGTGCCAGGACGTCCGCCGCACCCGGGACGGGCTGCCACTCGGTGACGAGCACGCCCTCGATATCGAACAACACCCCGTCCACACGCGTCATGTGTCGAGCCTATCCGCGTGCGTGCCCACGGCGACAGGCTCGGCTCACACGCTTCCGGCGAGACGCTCGGCGAGCAGGCGGGTGAAGCGCGCCGGATCCTCCACCTCGCCACCCTCGGCGATCAGCGCCATGCCGTGGATCAGCTCGGCGACGTCGGCGAGCGAGGCGTCGTCCGGACGCTGTTCCCGGGCCGTGCGCAGACCCGACACGAGCGGGTGATCGGGATTGAGTTCGAGGATCCGCTTGACCCGCGGCACCGGCTGACCCGACGCCTTGTACATCCGTTCGAGGGCAGGCGACATGCTGAAGGTGTCGCCGACGATGCACGCCGGGGAGGACGTCAGGCGCGACGAGAGCCGCACGTCCTTGACCTGGTCGTCGAGGGTCTCCTTCATCCACGACAACAGGTCGCCGAACTCCTTCTCCTTCTCCTCGCGTTCGGCTTCGGCGGCCTTCTTCTCGTCCTCGGTACCGAGGTCGACGTCGCCCTTGGCGATCGACTGGAAGCGCTTGCCCTCGAACTCCGGAACGGAGGTCACCCACATCTCGTCGACGGGGTCGGTCAGGAGCAGCACCTCGATGCCCTTGTCACGGAACGCCTCCATGTGCGGGGAGCTCTCGAGCAACTGGCGCGACTCGCCGGTCAGGTAGTAGATCGCGTCCTGGCCGTCCTTCATGCGCTCGACGTAGTCGGCGAGGGTGGTCTGCTCCGACTCGCTCGCCGTCGAATCGAACGACGAGATCGCCAGCAGCGTGTCGCGGTTGTCGGTGTCGGAGATCAGACCCTCCTTGACGACCCGGCCGAACTCGCGCCAGAACTTCGTGTACTTCTCGGGTTCCTTCGCCGCCATGTCCTTGACGGTCGAGAGGACCTTCTTCGTCAGGCGGCGCCGGATGGCCCGGATCTGCCGGTCCTGCTGCAGGATCTCACGAGAGACGTTGAGCGACAGGTCCTGTGCGTCGACCACACCCTTGACGAAACGCAGGTACTCGGGGACGAGGTCCTCGCAGTCGTCCATGATGAACACGCGCTTGACGTACAGCTGCACGCCGGTGCGCCGTTCGCGGGCGAACAGGTCGAAGGGCGCGTGCTCCGGGATGAACAGCAGCGCCTGGTATTCGAAGGTGCCCTCGGCCTTGAGCGGGATGATCTCGAGCGGCTCGTCCCAGGCATGCGCGATGTGCTTGTAGAAGTCCTTGTACTCCTCCTCGGAGACCTCGTCCTTCGAGCGCGCCCACAACGCCTTCTGCGAGTTGAGGGTCTTGGTCTCGAAGGTCACCTCGTCGGCGCCGTCCTCCGACTTCGTGGTGCGCGAGACCTCCATGCGGATCGGCCACGCGATGAAATCCGAGTACTTCTTGACGATCTCCTCGAGCTTCCACTGCGAGGTGTAGTCGAACAGGTGGTCCTCGGCGTCCTCGGGCTTGAGGTGCAGGATCACCGAGGTGCCCTGGGGCGCGTCGTCCACCTCGGCGATCGTGTAGGTGGATTCGCCGCTGGACTCCCAGCGCGTACCGGTCTTCTCCCCGGCCTTGCGGGTGACCAGGGTGACCTTGTCGGCGACCATGAACGACGAGTAGAAGCCGATGCCGAACTGGCCGATCAACTCCTCGGATGCGGCGGCATCCTTGGCCTCGCGCAGCTTCTGGCGGAGTTCGCCCGTACCGGACTTCGCGAGGGTGCCGATGAGGTCGACGACCTCGTCGCGGTTCATGCCGATGCCGTTGTCGCGCACGGTCAGGGTGCGCGCGTCCTTGTCCACCTCGAGCTCGATGTGCAGGTCGGAGGTGTCGACGTCGAGATCCTTGTTTCGGAACGACTCCAGCCGGAGTTTGTCCAGGGCGTCCGACGCGTTGGAGATCAACTCGCGCAGGAAGGTGTCCTTGTTCGAGTAGATCGAGTGGATCATCAGATCCAGCAACTGCCGCGTCTCGGCCTGGAATTCACGCTGTTCGACGTTCGTACTCATTCCGGGTTCCCTTTCCACAAGCAGAACTTCCCCGGAAATAGTAAGCCGCCCGCGAACCCGGCCCGTTCGCGCTTCCGGGTCCATGATGGAGGTGCAGGCTTCGTCGTTCACAGGAGGTTGCGATGACGGTTCGTCGGACGGTGGTCGTCGGTGCGGGCATCGTGGGTCTGTCCACCGCGTGGTTCCTGCAGGAACGCGGTATCGAGGTCACGGTGCTCGATCGGGTCGGCGTGGCGGGCGACGCGTCGTGGGGCAACGCCGGATGGCTCGCGCCGGCTCTGACCCTGCCGCTGCCCGAGCCGGGGGTGCTGCGTTACGGCTTGCGCTCGATGTTCCGGCCGTCCTCGCCGGTGTACGTGCCGCCCACGACGGATGTGCGGTTGCTGCGTTTCCTCGCCGACTTCGCCCGGCACTGCACGAGGCGGAAGTGGACGTCGTCGATGGAGGTCTTCGCGCGCGCCAACCGCGTCGCTCTCGACGCCTACGACGACCTCGCCCGCGGGTCGGGCGACACGACCGTCACCGAGCCGACGCGGGTCGCCGATCCGTTCCTCGCGGCCTTCACCTCGGACGACGACCGGCGACTGCTGGTCGAGGAGTTCGAGCACGCACGTGCCGCCGGCAGCGAGATCGACTTCGACCTGCTCGACACCGACACACTGCATTCGCTCGAACCGCTGCTCGGGGACTCGGTGCGAGTGGGGCTCCGGATCCGGGGGCAGCGGTTCATCGACCCGCCGCGGTTCGTCGCCTCGCTGGGGCACGCCGTGCGCGCCCGGGGGGCGGAGATCGTCACCGGCGTCGACGTCGAGGAGGTGCGCGACACCGGTCGCGGGGTGGACGTCGTCGTGGCCGGTGGGGACTCGCGTTCGGCGGATGCGGTGGTGCTTGCGAACGGAGCGTGGCTCGGATCGCTCGCCCGGCCGTTCGGGGTGCGCACGCAGGTCCAGGCCGGTCGCGGCTACAGCTTCAGCGTGCGGCCGCCGAGCCTGCCGAAGAACCCGGTCTACTTCCCCGCCCAGCGGGTGGCGTGCACACCCCTCCAGGACCGCTTCCGGGTCGCGGGAATGATGGAGTTCCGCAGCCCCGACGCCCCGCTCGACCCGCGGCGCATCGAAGCGATCGTCGACGCGACCCGTCCGCTGCTGCGCGATGTCGACTGGGACGGGCGCAGCGAGGAGTGGGTGGGCTCGCGGCCGTGCACGGCGGACGGGCTTCCGCTGATCGGCCGCACCCGTTCGGAGCGGGTGTACGTCGCCGGCGGGCACGGGATGTGGGGTGTGGCGCTCGGTCCCCTCACCGGACGGCTGCTCGCCGGGGCGATGACCGGCGAGCCGGATCCGTTGCTCAGGTCGTTCGATCCGCTGCGCTGACCGGCCCGGGTTCGAGCCGGTCGCGCACGCGGTCGAACCAGTCGAGGACCGCTCGCTCGTAGAGGATGCCGAAGTCGAGGGTCGCCGCGGCGTGCGGCGGGAGGATGTCGGCCGCCGCCTGCTGTTCGTAGGCGGCGAGCTGCTCCTCGTGTCTGCGGCGATGGTCGGCGAGCATCTCGGCGAGGCGCTCGGGCGGGAGGTGATCGCCGAAGGCGACGGTCAGCAGCAGTGGGTGACGGATGTTCTCGTCGCCCGGTTCGCGGTCGATCCATTCGGCGAAGGCGGTGCGTCCGGCCTCGGTCAGCAGGTAGGGCTTGCGATCGCGCGGGCCCTTCTCCCCTGCCTCGATCAGTCCCTGCCGTTCCATCGCGGCCAGTTCCCGGTACACCTGGCTCGTCGTCAGCGACCAGAACTTGCCGATGCGCGTCTGCGCGGTGGACACCAGGTCCCAGCCCGTCTTGGGGCCTTCGTGGAGGAATCCGAGCAGCGACGCGGCGGTGGCGTTGAGCGGTCGTCCGGTCATTGCCGGTTCCTTTCTCGATTCGGGTACGGAAAACACTTGACATTCCACTGTGGCATATTCACCCTGGACTCAGGTGACATTCCATTGTGGAAGATCCCGGAGGGCACCATGGAACACACGTCCACTACCGGCCCCGGTACTGCGACACCCCCGCTGCGCATCTCCGATGCCGAGCGCGAAACGATCGTCGACGAGCTGGGGCGGCATCTCACCGCCGGACGGTTGACGATCGCCGAGTTCGACGAGCGTGTCGCCCGGGTCTACCGCGCCGCGACGCAGGACGACGCCGGCGCCGTGCTCGCCGATCTGCCGTCGACACCCGCGCCCACCCCGGCCCCGCCGGCCGGGAATCCCTTCCCACGCCTGCGCCTGCCGCTCCACCAGCGCATCGAGTGGGGAGCCTGGGCCGCCGTGGGCTCCATCAATCTCGTGGTGTGGGCACTGGTGTCGCTCGGAACGGCCTCATTGATCTACTTCTGGCCGATCTGGGTCATCGCGCCCTGGGGTCTCGTCCTGGTGGGACGCACCGCACTCGGACTCGAGGGCGGCCCGGACCGCCGCAGGGCCGACGACCACATCCGCAACGCCCGGCGACTGCACCGCGAGCACATGCGCCACGCCGCCGTCGTCCACCGGCGTGCCGTCATGCACCGGCGTGGACCGAATCCGCACTGCGGGCGATCGAGTCGTACCTGGTACTGATGTTCCCGAGATAGTGCGGGTGCGTGAGGATGTAGGGGGCGTCGATCGAGATGCCGCGGACGACGATCTCCCCCGCCGTCTCCGGTGCCATACCGGCGTTCCCGCCCTTGATGTGATCCACGCGCCGGACCTCGCCGCCGAGCCTGGCGGTGCTGTCGTCGAGCCCCGAACGCACCAGGCCCGGGCACAGGACCGAGACCCCGACACCGTGCGGGGCGAGTTCTGCGCGTAGCGCTTCGGACATCGCGACGACGGCGGCCTTCGCGGCGCTGTACACGCCGCGGCCCGGCACACCCGCGGTCAGCCCCATGACCGAGGCGGTGTTGACGATGTGCCCGCGCCCGCGTGCCCGCAGGTCACCCGCGAAGGCCGAGACGCCGTTGAACACCCCGGTGACGTCGATGTCGATGACGGTGTCGAAGATCTGAGGATCGAGGTCGGCGAAATCTGTTCCGTTGAAACCGATCCCGGCGTTGTTGACGAGGATGTCGACCGGACCGAAGGCGTCCTCCGCCTCCCGTTTGACGCTGCACCAGCCCTCCCGGTCGCGCACGTCGAGGACGGCGCCACGGAAGAGCCGGAAGACTCCCGTCCGGTCGGCGAGCGTGGATTCGACTGCCGCGCCGTCGATGTCCGCGATCGTCACGGCCACCCCACGGTGGGCCAGGGCGTCGGCGATGCCGCGGCCGATACCGCTCGCACCTCCGGTGACGAGCGCGTGGCGCGCCGAGGCGATGTTCATGGACGAGGCTCCGTTCGTCTGGGTCGTCGAAGTCTGTGGTTCGTCGAGGTCTGCGGTTCGTCCCGATCAGTGCGACCGGCGGATCTTTCCGAAGTCCCAGCTGCGCACGTTCTGCGGAGTGATCCGCAGCCATGCATGACGGCCGTCCGCCGTGAACTCGTCGCGACCGGCGTACTTGCGGGCGAAGGACAGTTCGACGCCGCGCAACAGTTCGTCCTCGACCGTGCGCGCCACGACCTCGGGGCGGGAACCGCGCGGCACGTCGCCGACGCTCATCGCGGTTCCACGCACCTCGACGCCTCGCAGATCCGTGAACTGCTCCCCACCGTCGACGACGATCGCGATGCGCGGGTCCTTCTGCAGGTCGGTCCACCGGCGGCTGCGGACGAGGGAGTTGAGCCACAGGAAGGCGCCGTCCCAGACGAACCACAACGGAGCGACGTGCGGGCTTCCGTCACCGCCGATCGTTGCGACGCGGCACGTCCGCTCGGTGGAGAGGAAGAGATCGATCTCCTCCTTCGTCATCGAGATCCCGGCGCCGCGCGTGCGCAGCGCGCCGTTTCCACTCATCAGCCCTCCTACCTGCACGGATGCTCGTCAAGAATTTTATTCTCCTTCATGAGAGAGATGTTCTCATCCGGCGGGTGCGAACACAACAGTCCGACGGGTCCGACCGATCTGCGATAGTCGGGACCAACCGTGCCCGTCCCGGGCATCCCGCACGCCGGAGACGGAGCCGCCGATGTTTCTTCTCGACGACAGGTTGGTCTTCGGCGCGGGAGATCTCACCCGCGCCGCCTCGTGCGAGTTCGCCCTGCTCCGCAGCCTCGACTCGGCACTCGGTCGCCGCCCGCGCCCCGACACCGAACCCGACGCGATGCTCGACCGCGTCGTCGCACTCGGCGGTCGTCACGAGCAGCGTGTCCTCGACCGCTTCCGCGCGCAGGTGGGTGCGGAGAAGGTCGTCGAGATCGCCCGGCCCGAGTACACCGCCCAGGCACTCACCGAGGCGGCACAGGCCACCCTCGACGCCGTCCGGGCCGGAGCACCCGTCGTCTACCAGGGCGCATTCTTCGACACCGACTCCTTCGACACAGGCTCCTCCGACACCGCCCCGGTTCCGCTCGGCATGGTCGGCTTCTCCGACTTCCTCGTCCTCGAGGACGACGGTTACGCCGTCTACGACAGCAAACTCTCCCGGCACGCGAAGGTCGAGGCCCTGCTCCAGCTCGCCGCCTATGCGGACGCACTCGCGCGCACCGGAACGGCGGTGTCCTCGCACGCGCATCTCGTCCTCGGCGACGGCTCGATCGCGTCCTATCCGCTCGCGGAGATCCTGCCGGTCTACCGGCACCGACGCGCCTGTCTCGAGACCCTTCTGACGTCGCACCGCACCTCCCCCGAGCCGGTGCGGTGGGGATCGGGTGGGCACACCGCCTGCGGTCGCTGCGACGACTGCACCCCCGAACTCGAACGCCACCGCGACCTGCTGCTGGTCGCGGGGATGCGCAGCACCCAGCGGCTGCATCTGATCGAGGCCGGTGTGTCGACCATCGACGACCTCGCCGCATGTGCGGCGCCCGTCGACGGGATGGCCCGCCGCACCTTCGAGACCCTGCGCGCGCAGGCACGGGCGCAACTCGAGGAGGAGCGGCGGGGCAGTCCCTACGCGGAGGTCTACGACGCCACTCCGCTCGGCATCCTGCCCGCCCCCGACGAGGGTGACATCTTCTTCGACTTCGAGGGCGACCCGCTGTGGTCCGAGGGTGGCGATTCCGAGTGGGGACTCGAGTACCTGTTCGGCGTGGTGGAGGGACCGGCCGATGCGCCGGTCTTCCGTCCCTTCTGGGCGCACGACCGCGAGCAGGAACGGCAGGCGCTGCTGAACTTCCTCGACTACGTCACCGACCGTCGGCGTCGCTACCCGGGGATGCACATCTACCACTACGCCCCGTACGAGAAGACGGCGTTGCTGCGACTGGCCGGCCGCTATGGCGTCGGCGAGGAGATCATCGACGATCTGCTGCGCGAGGGTGTGCTCGTCGACCTGTATCCCGTGGTGCGCAACTCGATCCGGGTGGGCGCCCGGGCGTACGGGCTCAAGAAGCTCGAACCGCTCTACACCGAGGAGGGCGAGTCGCGCGACGGCGATGTCGTCGACGCGGGCGCCTCGATCGTCGCGTACGCCGACTACTGCGCACTGCGCGACGCCGGGCGCCTCGAGGAGGCGGAACGCGAACTCGCGTCGATCGCTTCCTACAACGAGGACGACTGCATCTCCACCCTGCGTCTACGCGACTGGTTGCTCACTCGCGCCCGCGACCACGGCATCTCCCCCACCGAGACCATCCACGACGAGGCGGCTCCCGACGCGGAGGCGCACCCCGTCGAGACGAAACTCCTCGAGTACGTCGGCGGTGCACTCGCGGGCGACCGTACCCCGGAGCAACAGGCGGCGGCACTCGTCGCCGCAGCCATGGGCTACCACCGGCGCGAGCGGAAACCTTTCTGGTGGTCGCACTTCGACCGTCTGTCCACGGTTCCGGACGAGTGGGCCGACGCCCGCGACACGCTGGTCGCGGCGACGTGCACGCTCGAGACCGACTGGCACAAGGCCACGCCCCGTCAGCGACTGCTCCGGCGCCGGTTGCGCCTGGCGGGTGAGTTCGAGCCGGGCAGCACGTTGCGCGCCGGGCAGGACGTCTTCCTGTTGTACGACGCGCCGGGACCGGACGGACTGCCCGACGGCGGCGCCGGGACGCGGGCGTGGTCGCGCGGCCAGGTCGTCGAACGCACCACGGGGACGGACCATCCCGACGCGCTCGTCGTCGACGAGTTGCTGCGGACGGACGAGGAGTATTCGGCACTGCCGGTCGCGGTGACACCCGGTGCACCGATCTCGTCGAAGAACATCGAAGCGGCGATCGCCTCCGCTGCCGAGGCGATGTGCAGCGGGTTGCCGGCTCTGCCGTCGACCGCGGCGGTGGACGTGCTGCGCCGTATCCCGCCCCGCTCGAGCTCCGGTGCCGCACTGCCACCGCTCGGCGACGACGCGGCGGCCACGATCGTCGCGGCCGTTCTCGCCCTGGACAATTCGTACCTGGCGGTGCAGGGCCCGCCCGGAACCGGCAAGACGTACACCGGGGCGCGCGTGGTGGCGGCACTCGTGAACGAACACGGCTGGCGTGTCGGCGTGGTCGCGCAGTCGCATTCGGTGGTCGAGAACATGCTGGCCGGCATCGTCGCCGCGGGGATGTCGCCGGAGCGGGTCGCCAAGGCGAAATGCCAGAGCCCCGAACCGACGTGGACCGCCTTCCCGGACGCGAAGTCCCTTGCGACACACATCGGTACGTCCACTACCGGCTATGTGGTGGGCGGAACGGCCTGGGACTTCACGAATCCGAACTGCATAACCCCCGGCAGCCTCGACCTGCTGGTGGTCGACGAGGCCGGTCAGTTCTGCCTCGCCAACACCATCGCCGTGGCCACGGCCGCGTCGAATCTGCTGCTGCTCGGCGATCCCCGCCAGCTGCCGCAGGTCTCGCAGGGCACCCATCCCGAGCCGGTCGACGAGTCCGCCCTCGGATGGCTCGCCGAAGGGCACGGCGCGTTGCCCGCCGATCGCGGCTACTTCCTGCCGGTGACCTGGCGGATGCATCCGGATCTGTGCGCTCGGGTGTCCGACCTGTCCTACGAGGGACGACTGCGGTCGAAGTCCGAGATCACCACGCGCCGTGCGCTCGACGGTGTCCCGCCCGGCGTCCGCTCGGTGGAGGTCGCCCACGAGGGCAACGCGACGTGCTCGCCCGAGGAGAGCGCCGAGATCGTGCGCGCCGTCGCAGCCGTGCTCGGCTCGGCGTGGACGGACGACGCCGACTCCCCGCCGCGGCCGCTCGGGGAGGAGGACGTCCTGGTGGTCGCGCCGTACAACGCTCAGGTCACCCGCCTGAGGCAGGATCTCGCCGCCGCAGGTCTGCACCGGGTCCAGGTGGGGACGGTCGACAGGTTCCAGGGTCGTCAGGCGGCGATGGTGTTCGTGTCGATGACGGCCTCCGCCATCGAGGACGTGCCGCGGGGCATGTCGTTCCTGCTGTCCCGCAACCGGTCGAACGTGGCCCTCTCACGCGGCAAGTGGTCGGCGGTGATCGTCCGGTCCGGCGCCCTGACCGATCACCTCCCGTCGACCCCGGACGGCCTGATCGAGCTCGGGGCGTTCATGCGGCTGACCGAAGCCGAGCCGACCGGGACGTGACCGCACTCACAGCATCCGATAGGATCGACAGCGATCCTGTTACCTCCGGTAGCAGATACACGGGACCCGGTCCCCCGAGAACAGGAGTACACGTGTCGAAGACCCTCGAGGCCACGATCGAGATCACCGCCTCCCCCGAGCAGGTGTGGCGCGTGGTGTCCGATCTGAAGCGGATGGGCGAGTGGAGCCCGCAGTGCCGTCGGATGATCGTGCGCGGCGGGCCGGTATCGGCCGGCACCACCACGATCAACATCAACAAGAAGGGTCTGCTGGTGTGGCCCACGACGTCGAAGGTGATCGACTTCGAACCCGGCCGTCGCCTGAGCTTCCGGATCAACGAGAACCGCTCCATCTGGTCGTTCACCCTCGAACCCACCGCCACCGGCACCCGGGTCACCCAGCGGCGTGAGGCGCCCACCGGGACCAGCAAGGTCTCGCAGACCCTGGTCAAGTATGTTCTCGGCGGCACCGAGGCGTTCGACGACGAACTGACGATGGGGATGAACGCGACTCTCGCTCGTCTCAAGAACGAGATCGAGGCGGGCGCGCGGGTCTGACCTTCCCTCCTCCGCTCACGTACGCTGGAGTGCCTGTGGACCGACAGGACCCGCCCGCGCGACGGGCGGGTCCACTGCGGTCCCGGATCACCGATCGCCAGCGATAAGAGGAGCCCGTGGCACGTAAGCCGACGCCCGCCGGAACACCCCCCACCAGCGGGGTAGCCCACATGGTCGACCTGGTCAGGCACGTCGTACCGCCCATGCATCCGGGCGGCATCCCCTTCGTCGCAGCTCCGCTCGCCGTGGCGACCCTCGGCCGCCGCAAGCCCTGGCTGCGCCGCGCCGGTCTCGCATCGGCACTGGCGTGCGCCACCTTCTTCCGGCACCCGCACCGCGTGCCGCCGAACCGCACCGGGGTGGTCGTCGCTCCCGCCGACGGCGAGATCGCTCTCGTCGACCACGCCGTGCCGCCCGCCGAACTCGGGCTCGGCAGCGAGGAGCGCCCCCGGGTCAGCATCTTCCTGTCCGTCCTCGACGTGCACGTACAGCGCAGCCCCGTCGGCGGCACGGTCCGCTCGGTGGTCCACACCCCCGGCAAGTTCCTCTCCGCCGATCTCGCCGACGCGAGCGAGGTCAACGAGCGCACCAGCATGCTGATCGAGACGCGCGACGGCGCCGAGGTCGCCGTCGTCCAGATCGCCGGGCTGCTGGCGCGGCGCATCGTCAACGACGCGCAGATCGGCGATACTCTGCCGATCGGCGACACCTACGGTCTGATCCGCTTCGGATCCCGGGTCGACACCTACCTGCCGGTCGGGAGCACCCTGCTGGTCGAACGCGGTCAGCGCACCATCGGTGCCGAGACCGTCCTCGCTCAGCTGCCCACGGTGTCGTGAGTCCGCACACACAGGGCGCACGCGCGGTCGCGACCGGGCGGTCCCGCAATCGGCCGAACGTCGTCCGCCTGCTGCCGAGCGTCATCACGATCCTGGCGTTCTCCGCCGGACTGTCGGCGGTGAAGTTCGCGCTCGACGGACAACTCGGCACCGCCCTCGGCATGATCGGCGCCGCGGCCGTCCTCGACTCACTCGACGGCCGCATCGCCCGCATGCTCGATGCGACCAGCAAGATCGGCGCCGAACTCGACTCGCTGTCGGATGCCGTCGCCTTCGGTGTCGCCCCGGCGCTCGTGCTGTACGTGACGATGCTCGACGGCAGCCCCTTCGGCTGGATCGTCGCCCTGCTCTACGCGGTGAGCCTCGTGCTGCGGCTCGCACGGTTCAACACCCTTCTCGAGGACGACAGTGTCCCCGCCTACGCACGCGAGTACTTCGTCGGCGTGCCCGCGCCGGCGGCCGCCCTCGTCGCACTGTCACCCGTCGCCGCCTACATCCAGTGGGGCGACGGCTGGTGGACCTCCTACGGGCTGGTCGCGCTGTGGATCCTCGGGACGGCCGGGCTCGCGGTCAGCCGCATCCCGACCTTCGCGATGAAGTCGGCGTCCGTCCCCGCGCGACTCGCCGTGGTGCTGCTCGTGCTGGTCGCGGTGGCCGCGGCCGCGCTGGTCACCTATCCGTTCATCCTCATGCTCGTGCTGGTCGCGGTGTATCTCGCGCACATCCCCTTCGCGGTGCGTTCGAGGCGATGGGTCGCGGCCCGGCCCGAGACCTGGGACATCAAGCCCTCGGAGCGCCGTGCACTGCGTGCCCGCAACCGCGCGCAGCGTCCGCGTCGAGTCGCGGCCCGGCGTGTCGCCACGTCGGCGAGATCTCAGGCGCGACTCGGACTGCGCCGTCCGCGAGGGCGATGACATGCACGGCCCGCGAGGACGCTAGTCACGTTCTAGGCTCGGCGGGGTGACGACCCCACAACTCTCACTCACCGTCCGGCTCAACACCTCCGCCGCCGACTCGCGGCGGGGTGTCGTGCGTCTGCACCCCGAGGCGCTGGCCGCCCTGGGCCTGCGGGAATGGGACGCGATCGCGTTGGTGGGAGCGCGTCGCACGGCGGTCGTGGCGGGTCTCGCGCCGACCGGCACCCCGACCGGCACGATCCTGCTCGACGACGTGGTGCTGTCGAACACGGGCCTGAAGGAGGACGCGACGGTCGTCGTCGCACCCGTGACGGTCTACGGCGCGCGCACGGTGACGGTGACCGGATCCACCCTCGCGCGGCAGTCGATCCCGGAGACGACCCTGCGTCAGGCACTGCTCGGGAAGGTCCTCACCGTCGGCGACGCGGTCTCGTTGCTCCCGCGCGATCTCGGACCGGGCACGAGCAACGCCGAGACGACGCGGGCGTTGTCGCGGACGTTCGCGATCGCGTGGACCACCGAACTGCTCACCGTCTCGTCGGTGGATCCGGCCGGACCGGTGAGCGTGCAGCCGAACACCGCGGTCGTATGGGGTGGTGGTCAGGACGCTCTGTCGTCGTCCGTGCCGTCCGCCTCCGGATTCGTCTCGTCGGGCTTCGTCGCCTCCTCCCCCGCGACCGACCGGTCCGAACCGGTCCCCATCCCGGCTGTGCCTCCGGCACCCCCGGTCGAGGACCTCGTGGGTGTGCAGGCCCAGGTCGCGAAGCTCTCCGAATGGCTCACCCTCTCGCTCGACGAACCGGAACTGCTGCGCACCCTCGGCGCGTCGCCGCACCTCGGCGTGCTCGTCACCGGCCCCGCCGGGGTCGGTAAGGCGACCTTCGTGCGCTCGGTCGTCGCGGACCGGCGTCTGGTGGAGGTCGACGGGCCGGGCGTGGGTGCGCTCGCCGCCGACGATCGGCTGCGCCGGATCTCCGCGGCCGCCGAAGCGGTGCGCGGCGGTGGCGTCCTGCTGCTCACCGACGT
Source organism: Rhodococcus sp. PD04 (assembly GCF_035918275.1). NCBI lineage: Bacteria > Bacillati > Actinomycetota > Actinomycetes > Mycobacteriales > Nocardiaceae > Rhodococcus > Rhodococcus sp. PD04. The sequence goes on from NZ_CP142143.1 coordinate 4,083,985, forward strand.
CGACGCCGTGCTGCCCGCCGACACCGAACCCGTCGCGACGTTGATCCTCGACGAGCTGCGGCGGGTCGTCGACACCGAGGGCGCGGTGCTGATCGCGACCACCGCGCATCCCGACGACGTCGACTCCCGGCTGCGCGCCCCGGAGATCTGCGACCGCGAACTGTCCCTGCCGCTGCCCGACGGTGCGACCCGCCGGGCCCTGCTCGACGTGCTGCTGCGTTCGGTGCCGGCCACCGGCCTCGATCTCGCTGCCGTCGCCGGTCGCACTCCCGGCTTCGTCGTCGCCGACCTCGCGGCACTGTGTCGCGAGGCGGCACTGCGCGCGGCGTCCCGGGCGAACCGCGACGACGACGAACCGTCGCTCGTCCAGGACGACCTGCTCGGCGCGCTCGAGGTGATCCGTCCGCTGTCGCGGTCGGGCACCGAGGAGCTGGCGATCGGCAGCGTGAGTCTCGACGACGTCGGCGACATGGTCGAGACGAAGCAGGCACTGACCGAAGCCGTCCTGTGGCCGCTGCAGCATCCCGATTCGTTCGAGCGCCTCGGTGTCGACCCGCCGCGCGGTGTGCTGCTGTACGGCCCGCCCGGCTGCGGCAAGACCTATCTCGTCCGCGCCCTCGCCGGCACCGGGCGCCTGAGCGTCCACGCCGTCAAGGGCGCCGAACTGATGGACAAGTGGGTCGGCGCCTCGGAGAAGGCGGTACGCGAACTGTTCGAGCGTGCCCGCAACTCGGCGCCGGCACTGGTGTTCCTCGACGAGATCGACGCGCTCGCGCCGCGCCGCGGGCAGAGCTCCGATTCCGGGGTGTCCGACCGGGTCGTCGCGTCGCTGCTCACCGAACTCGACGGTGTCGAACCCCTGCGCGACGTCGTGGTGGTCGGGGCCACGAACCGACCCGACCTCATCGATCCGGCGCTGCTGCGTCCCGGCCGCCTCGAACGTCTCGTGTTCGTGCCGCCGCCGGACGCCGACGCCCGGGCCGCGATCCTGAAGACCGCGGGACGGTCGGTGCCGCTCGCCGACGACGTCGACCTCGACGAGCTGGCCGCCGGACTCGACGGCTACTCGGCCGCGGACTGCTCGGCGATGCTGCGCGAGGCCGCGCTCGCTGCGATGCGGCGCAACGTCGACGCCGCCGTGGTGACAGCGGAGGACGTCGCGGTGGCCCGGGAGAAGGTGCGGCCCTCGCTCGATCCCGCGCAGGTCGCGCATCTGCAGGCCTACGCGGAGGGCCGTTGAGATGGCCGTGACCACCGCGGTCCGCGTGGCCGGACCGGCAGCCGTCCTCGCGGCCTTCCTCGCCGCCGCGGTCGCGATCCTCGTCCCGGCCGCGGGTGAATCCGTCCTCCCGGCGGGTGCGCGCAGCGAATGGGCGCCCGTGGTCACCGCCGCGCTCGCCGTTCTCTCGGCGGCGGGGCTGCAGCGGACCGGCTCCCGGCGTACCGCGTGGATGCTGGCCGCCGCGTCGATCGTGGTCCTCGGTTCGATCCGCTATCTCGTTCCCGCCGGCATCTCGGCCGACAGTCTGACGGTCGTCGGATGGGTGATCGCCGCGATCACCGGTGTGTTGCTCGGAGCGGCGACCGCGGGTTCGTGGGGTTCGGCGACCGGCCAGTGGGCGCTGATCGCCGGTGGCTGGGCGGCCTTCCTCACCGCCGCGGCCGTCGGCTCCGAGGTCCCCGTCGACGCGATGCGCTGGACGGTTCCGCAGTGGGCGTTGGTCTTCGCACTCGTGGCAACCGTCGCCGCTGCGCTGACGGTTCCTACCGGGATGCGCGTGCAGCGGGCCGATCCGCGGTTGCTCGCGATCATGGTGACCGCCGCGGTGGTGCTCTCGGTGGGCTACCGGTTGCTGGGTGAATTCGTGGGTTCCCGCGCGGGCGACACGGGTGTGCTCCTGTGGCTGGTCGCCGGCGGAGCGCTCGCGGTGGCGGTCGTCGGCGCCGAGATCGTCGCGCGCCTCGTCCCGCCCGGCGACGACCGGTTCGTCCTCGCAGTCACCGGAGCCGTGGCCGCGGCGTACCCCGTCCTCGTCGAACTGTGGTCGGGTATGCAGTCGGCGACCGTGCCGTGGTGGGTGCTGCTCGTCGCGGTGGCCGCCGTGGTCGCCGGGGTGCGGCTCTCCCCGTACATGCCGTACGCGCTTCCCGGGCTGGTGCTCGCCGCATCGATCTCGGCGGCGACGGTGTGGTGGCCGGCGGAGATCGGCGAGGGCATCCCCCTCGCGGTGCGGGTCGCGCTCGTCGCGCTGGGCACCGGTCTCGCGCTCGGCGCATCCTTGCCGGGTTCGGCGTCCGTGGCGGCTCTCGGCCTGGCGCTGCCGGTGCCGGCAACGGCCGTCGTGGGGGCCGTGTGGATGCTGCCGGCGGATGCGCAATGGTCGGCGCTCGCATTGTTCGCCGCCGCCGTGATCTGTGCGTGGCAGGTGCGTTAGCGCTCTCACCTCCCCGATTCGCAAGCGTGCGAAGACAACCGTTAGGATGGGCACAATCCGTTTTGCCCGATGACGGCGAGCGGCGTGCATGTCGGGGCGATCCCCGTTTCGGCGGTGTGCCGTCCGCTGTGACGACAGCGAGTCCCACGGCCCGCAGTCAGTTTCACCCCGCCGACAGGCCCGACCCCGACGGAGTGCCTTTTGATCGCCATACTCGTTGCCCATGCGGTCGCTGCTCTTCTGGCGCCGCTTCTGGTCAGAGTCATGGGGAGAAATGCATTCCTGCCGCTCGCGCTGGTGCCTCTCGCAAGTCTCGGCTGGGTGGTCACCAATTGGGGAACCGATCAGACCCTGCAGATCGCGTGGGCCCCGACGCTGTCGATGAATATCGATCTGCGCTTCGACACGCTCGCGGCGATCATGTGCGTGCTCGTCCTCGGCATCGGTTCGTTGATCCTGCTCTATTGTTCGCGTTATTTCGAGGACGACGAGCCCCGCCTGGGCCTGTTCGCCGCCGAGATGGTCGCCTTCGCCGGCGCCATGTTCGGCCTGGTGGTCAGCGACAACATGTTGCTGCTCTACGTCTTCTGGGAACTGACGACCGTCCTGTCGTTCCTGCTCGTCGGGCACTACGCCGAACGCGCCTCGAGTCGTCGTGCCGCCACCCAGGCCCTGCTCGTCACCACGGCCGGTGGTCTGGCGATGCTGGTCGGCATCATCGTCCTCGGCGAGATGGTCGGCAGCTACAACCTCTCCGACGTCGTCGCGGCGGCACCCCACGGCTGGCTCGCCGGTGTGGCCGTGGTGCTCGTGCTCGTCGGCGCACTGTCGAAGTCCGCCGTGGTCCCGCTGCACTTCTGGCTGCCCGGCGCGATGGCCGCCCCCACCCCGGTGTCCGGATACCTCCACGCCGCGGCGATGGTCAAGGCCGGTATCTACCTCGTGGCCCGGCTCGCGCCCGGCTTCGCCGACAGCGCCGCGTGGCGGCCGATCGTCATCGGTCTCGGTCTCGCGTCGATGATCCTCGCCGGCTGGCGAGCGTTCCGCGCTTTCGACCTCAAGCTCATCCTGGCCTTCGGCACCGTCAGTCAGCTCGGTTTCCTCACGGCCCTGGTGGGCACGGGCAGCCGGGAAGCGGCCCTGGCGGGCCTGGCGATGGTGATCGCCCACGCCCTGTTCAAAGCATGCCTGTTCATGGTGGTCGGCATCATCGACCACTCCACGGGCACCCGCGACATCCGCAAACTCGCACATCTCGGCTCCGTGGCCCCCTACCTGGCGGTGATCGCGATACTCGCGGCGGCGAGCATGGCCGGTCTGCCACCGTTCATCGGGTTCGTCGCGAAGGAAGCCGCCCTCGAGTCGGCGCTGGTGGCCGAGGTACTGCCCGAATGGGCGCGGATCGCCATGACCGCGGGCATCGTGGTGGGCTCGATCCTCACCCTCGCCTACAGCATCCGGTTCATCTGGGGTGCCTTCGGCCGCAAGCAGCTCAAGCGCCCGAGCCCCGCGGTGCAGAACCTTCACGCGCCCGGGGCGCTGCTGCTCACCGCCCCGAGCATCCTTGCGTTCGCCGGTCTCGCCGCGGGCTTCGCGAGCTCGTGGGTCGATCACCTGATCACCCCCTACGCCGACGAGCTGCCCACCGAACTGAGCAAGCCCTACCACCTGGCGCTGTGGCACGGGTTCTCCTTGCCCCTGGGCCTGACCGCCGTGGTGATCGTGGGCGGCACGGTTCTGTTCCTCGCGCACCGCACCATCGCGCGCCTGCGCTTCGAGCACCCGCCGCTCGGCAACGCCGACCGGATGTACGACGCGACCCTCCAGGGCATGGACACCCTGTCCCTGCGCCTGACCGCCTTCCTGCAGCGCGGTTCACTCCCCCTGACCCAGGCGACGATCCTCGTCACCCTGGTGGCGCTCCCGACGGTGCTGATGTTCTTCTTCGGGCTGAGCACGATGCCGTCGACGCGCGCGTGGGACTCGATCTGGCAGCTCGGGGTCGGGCTGATCATGATGGCCGCCGCGATCACCGCGACGGTGCTGCGCAACCGTCTCGGCGGTGTGCTGGTCGTGGGCGTGACCGGCTACGGGCTCGGTGTGCTGTTCGCCCTGCAGGGCGCCCCCGATCTCGCGCTCACCCAGTTCCTCGTCGAGACCGTCACCCTCGTGATGTTCGTGCTGGTCCTGCGCAAGCTGCCCGCCGAGACCGACCCGGCCGCGGTGATGGGCAGCAAGTTCGCCCGCGCGATGCTCGGCATCGCCGTGGGTGCAGTGGTCGTCGGGATCGGCGCCTACGCCGTCGCGGCACGCACCACCGATCCGATCTCGCTGCTGCTGCCCGACGCCGCCTACTACGGCGGCGACGGCAAGAACGTCGTCAACGTCCTGCTCGTCGACATCCGCGCCTGGGACACGATGGGCGAGATCTCGGTGCTGCTGGTCGCCGCGACCGGCGTGGCCAGCCTGGTCTTCCGCACCCGCCGCTTCGGCACCGCCCCGCGTGTGGCTGACGCACCTGCGGCGCAGCTCGACGCGGTATCCGCCAGCAACGAGACGACCTGGCTGCTCGGCGGCGATCTCATCGATCCGCGCTACCGCTCGCTGGTCCTCGAGGTCACCACCCGGCTGGTCTTCCCCACCATGATGATCCTGTCGGTGTACTTCTTCTTCTCCGGCCACAACGCCCCCGGTGGCGGCTTCGCGGGCGGTCTCATCGCCGGTCTCGCGCTGGTGTTGAGGTACCTGGCCGGAGGACGCTACGAGCTCGGAGAGGCGGTTCCCATCGACGCCGGCAAGATCCTCGGCCTCGGACTCACCTTCGCTGCGGGCACCGCGCTGGTGTCGATGTTCCTCGGTGCTCCGGCCCTGTCGTCGGCGACCCTCGAGCTCACGCTGCCGCTGCTCGGCGACATCAAGATCGTGACCGCGCTGTTCTTCGACCTCGGTGTGTACCTCATCGTGGTCGGCCTGATCCTGGACGTGCTGCGCAGCCTCGGTGCTCGCCTCGACGCCGAGACCGTGGGTGAGCGCCGATGACCGCGAACATCACGCTCCTCGCCATCGTCGGCGTGCTCGTCGCGTCCGGTGTGTATCTGCTGCTCGAACGCAGCATCATCAAGATGTTGCTGGGTCTGCTGCTGGCGGGCAACGGCATCAACCTGCTGCTGCTCACGCTCGGCGGTCCCGCGGGTCACGCCCCCATCGTCGGTGTGGAGAGCGACGTCGAGCCGGACATGGCCGACCCCCTCGCCCAGGCGATGATCCTCACCGCGATCGTCATCACGATGGGTATAGCGGCGTTCGTGCTGGCATTGACCTACCGCTCCTACACCTATCGCGCACGGGACGAGATCGAGAACGACCCCGAGGACACCCTCGTGTCGCAGCGGCGCAGTCTCGCGGATCTTCCGTCGCGAGACCGCTCCGACGACCCGCTCACCGGTATCCCGAGCAAGAGCGGCGACGCCTTCGACGCCGCGGGCAACCCGATCCCGCTCGACCAGCTCAAGAACATCGAGGACCTCGAGGCGTACGAGGACCTGCACGACGGCGACTTCGACGACCCGACCGACTCTGCCTACACGCAGAACCAGGACGGGACGGACGAGTCCGGCGCTGCCGGAGATGCCCCTGCCGGAGATGCGGCCGGAGCCGGCTCTGCCGAGGACGCCGACGAGGCCGACTCCGCCGAGGACGACACCGCAGCCGTGCGTGCGGACGACCCCGACCCCGAGGCCCCCGATCCCGCCGAGGACGAGCCGACCGGAGACGACGAGAAGAACGGGAAGGAGGATCGCCGATGAACCTGAGCGTCGCGAACCTGGTTCCCCTCCCCGTCCTCATCCCGCTGCTCGCTGCCGCTGCGACCCTGATCGTCGGCCGCCGTCCCCGCGCACAGCGGTGGATCACCGTCTTCGCGCTCGTCGCCTCGCTCGCCGTGGGCGTGGCGCTGCTGTACTACGCCGATGCCGACGGCATCGCCGTACTGCAGATCGGCGGGTGGGAGGCGCCGATCGGCATCTCGCTGGTCGTCGACCGTTTGTCGGCGTTGATGCTGGTCGTCTCGGGGATCGTGCTGCTGTCGGTGATGCTGTACGCAGTCGGTCAGGGTATCCACGACGGCAACGAGCAGCAGCCCGTCTCGATCTTCCTGCCGACCTATCTCGCGCTCACCGCGGGCGTCAACATCGCCTTCCTCGCGGGCGACCTGTTCAACCTCTTCGTCGGCTTCGAGGTGCTCCTCGCCGCCTCGTTCGTCCTGCTGACCCTGGGTGCGAGCGCCGACCGCGTCCGCGCGGGCGTCTCGTACGTCATGGTCTCGATGGTGTCCTCGCTGGTCTTCCTCGTGGGCATCGCCTTCGCCTACGCCGCCACGGGCACCCTGAACCTCGCCCAGATGGCACTGCGGATGGACGAGATCTCACCGGGCACCCGGGCCGCGATCTTCGGTGTGCTGCTCGTCGCCTTCGGCATCAAGGCCGCGGTCTTCCCGCTGTCGTCGTGGCTGCCCGACTCCTACCCCACCGCACCCGCACCGGTCACCGCCGTCTTCGCCGGCCTGCTGACCAAGGTCGGTGTCTACGCGATCATCCGGGCGCACACCCTGCTGTTCCCGGGTGGCGAACTCGACGACGTCCTGCTCGTCGCCGGTCTGCTCACGATGGTCGTCGGCATCCTCGGCGCGATCGCGCAGAACGACATCAAGCGTCTGCTGTCGTTCACGCTCGTCAGCCACATCGGATACATGATCTTCGGCGTCGCCCTGTCGTCGCAGACGGGTCTCGCGGGCGCCGTCTACTACGTCGGCCACCACATCCTCGTGCAGACCACCCTCTTCCTCGTGGTGGGTCTCATCGAACGCCAGGCCGGGTCGGCGTCGCTGCGACGCCTCGGCAGCCTTGCACTCATGTCCCCGCTGCTGGCGGTCCTGTTCCTCATCCCGGCGCTCAACCTGGGCGGTATCCCGCCGTTCTCCGGGTTCATCGGGAAGGTCGCCCTGCTGCAGGCCGGTGCGGAGGACGGTTCGGTCCTCGCCTGGATCCTCGTCGCCGGTGGTGTCGTGACCAGCCTGCTGACGCTGTACGTCGTCGCGCGTATCTGGACGAAGGCGTTCTGGCGGGCACGCGCCGACGCGCCCGAGGGCGATCTCGCCGACATCGGCCCGTCGGCGCTGATCGACGAATCCGCCACCGACATCTCGTTCGAGGAACGCCCGGACGTCGGCCGGATGCCGGCCGCGATGCTCGTCCCCACGGTCTGGCTCGTGGCGATCGGTGTGTCGTTGACGGTCTTCGCCGGTCCACTGCTCGACATCAGCAACCGTGCCGCGGAGAACCTGCGCGACCGCACGGTGTACATCGAGGCCGTGCTGGGGGGTGAGCAGGAATGATGAAACGCGCCAACGTCCTGCGCATGTTCGTCGTGGGATGGACGACGCTGGTCTGGGTCCTGCTGTGGGGCACCTTCAGCGTCGCCAACATCCTCGCCGGCGTGGTCGTCTCGCTCGTCATCATGTTCGTGCTGCCACTGCCGCGCGTGCCCGTCGAGGGTCGCGTGCACGTGTGGTCCGCGATGCGACTCGGCGCGGTGATCTTCAGCGAAACCATCCGCTCGACGATCAACGTGGCGTGGCTGGCGATCCGACCGTCCCCGCCGCCGGTCACCGGTGTGCTGCGCTGCCGGCTCACCATCAAGTCCGACCTGGTGCTGACACTGTGGACGGACATCATGAACAACATTCCGGGCACCATGGTGCTCGAGATCGACCAGGTGCGGCGGATCATGTACGTGCACGTTCTCGACGTGAGTACCGACAAGGCCGTGGCCGACTTCTACCGTTCCGCCCGCCTCATCGAGCGTCTTCTCATCCAGACGTTCGAACGCGAGTCGGAATGGCAGGCCAGCCCCTGGCGCAGCGGAACGGAGGAACTGACGTGACCGTGACACTGGTGATCGCGGGGACACTGCTGTTCGTCTCCGCGGTCCTGATCACCTACCGCGTGATCGCGGGCCCCAACTCCCTCGACCGGCTCGTCGGCGTCGACGCCCTGCTGGCGCTCGGCATCTGCGGCATCGCGATCTGGGCGGTGTACACGCGCGACACGTCGGTGCTGCCCGCCACCGTAGCCCTGGCCCTGGTCGGCTTCATCGGGTCGGTGTCCGTGGCTCGATTCCGGGTGCGTGACGAAGGATGACGACGATCATCGACACCTTCGCCCACATCCTGATCCTCATCGGTTCGGTCATCTCGCTGACCGCCGCGATCGGCGTGGTCCGTTTCCGCGACACCCTGTCGCGCATGCACCCCGCTACCAAGCCCCAAGTGGTGGGCCTGTTGTTCGTACTGGGCGGCGCCATGATCATCCTGCGCAGCTCGATCGACATCTGGATGATGGCCCTGGCGGGCATGTTCATGGTCCTCACCGCCCCCGTGATCGCCCACCGGGTCGGCCGCGTCGCCTACCGGGAGCAGCTCGGTCGCGACGGTCTGCTCGACGAGGACGCTCCCGGCGGTGCCTGACAACCGATGAGGGCCCGACGGGCGATGAGGGCCAGACTCTCGACGGGAGCGTGACGGCCGGGATGTCCTCGGCCGATCACTCCTTCAGTTCCTGCACGAGCGAGTCCACCACCGCGACGAGATCGCCGTCGGTCCGCTCCGCGATCCGGCGCTGACGCTGGTAGGACGCTCCCCGCACCGGGATGTCCGCGACCCGCGCGAGTTCGTCGGCGCAACCGAGCCGCATCGCGGTGGGCATGATCTGCTCGAGCAGGTCGTTCAGGTCGTCGGTGACCAGCCGCTCGGTGCACACCGGGTCGAGGATGACCTCCGCCTCGAGTCCGTAGCGCGCGGCACGCCACTTGTTCTCCTTGACGTGCCACGGCTGCAGCACGGGCAGTTCCTCACCGCGTTCGAGACATTCGTCGAAGTAGACGACGAGCGAATGCACGAAGGCGACGAGGGCGGCCAGTTCGGCACGGTTGGTGATGCCGTCGAACACCCGGACCTCGAGGGTGCCCCATTTCGGCGCCGGCCGGATGTCCCAGTGCATCCCCCCGGGGTGGCTGATGACGCCGGACTTGAGCTGATCGCCGATGAACTCCGCGTACTGCGGCCAGTCGGCGAAATGGTAGGGCAGGCCGGCGGTCGGCAGCTGCTGGAACATCAGCGCGCGGTTGCTCGCGTAGCCCGTGTCGTAGCCCGCCCAGATCGGCGACGAGGCCGACAGCGCGAGCATGTGGGGATACTTCACGAGCATGGCGTTGAGGATCGGGATGATCTTCTCCGCGGAGGAGACCCCCACGTGGACGTGTACTCCCCAGATGAGCATCTGCCGTCCCCACCAGCGGGTGCGGTTGATCATCTCGTCGTAGTCCGGGGACGGGGTGACGGTCTGGTCGGTCCACTGCGCGAACGGGTGGGTGCCGGCGCACATCAGGTCCACGCCGTTCGGGTCGGCGGCACGTCGCAGCAGCGACAGCGACTCGGACAGGTCGTCGACCGCCTCGGCGACGGTGTCGTGCACGCCGGTGACGAGTTCGACGGTGTTGCGCAGGAACTCCTTGGTCAACCGCGGGGTCTCCCCCGCGATCTCCTTCACCCTGTCGAAGACGACCGTCGCGCTGTTCGAGAGATCACGGGTGGTCTTGTCCACCAGAGCGATCTCCCATTCCACGCCGATCGTGGGACGAGGTGATCCCGGAAACTCGACTGCCACGTATCGATCCAACCACAGGGCCCCGCCGACGGATGTCCGTCTGCGGGGCCCTGTGTCGGGAATTACCTGCGAGATCGAGTCTCAGGAGATGCGGTCTCCGGTCACTCGATGACGCCGCACGCGAGGCGCGCGCCGAGGTTGTCCTGGTGCACGACCACCGAGGCGCCGTCCTCACCCTCGAGGTCCTCGAGGCCGAAGGCCGAGGTGGTGACGGTGGCGGTGGCGGTGCCGTCCTCACGGACGACGAGCGAGACCAGGTCGCCGCTCTCCGGAACGGAGGTGTTACCGCCGGCCTGCAGGTGGGCACCGGCGGACAGGAACGCGCCGGGCTCGCCGCCGTCCGGAGCGGTGGACTCGGCCTCGCAACGGCCGAACTCGTGGATGTGGACACCGTGGTAGCCGGGCTCGAGACCCTCGACCTCGACGGTCACCTCGACGTCGCCGCCGTTCTCGGCGAACGACACGGTGCCGGCCGACTCGCCGTCGACCGTGGTGAGCTCCGCGGTGAGCGCAGCAGCAGAGGCGGAGCCACCGGCGTGCGACTCGCTCCCACCCTCGGTGCCGTGGTCGTCGCCGTGGGCCTCGGAAGCGGGCGCGGCGGATCCCGTCCACACCGGCGGAGTCGTCCCCGGCTCGGTGCTCGCCTCCTCGCTGTTCGAGCACGCAGTCAGGCCCACCGCGGCGATCGCGACGATCGGGGCCAGAGCACGCCAGGACATGCGACGGGTGGAACTGGAGACCATCAAACCGCTCCTTCGAAGTGCCGAAAAGTCACCCGATCATAACCGGGCGTCTCCGGCGACCACCCGGTGGCGGACCGACACGGTTCCGGCGCTAACGCGAAGTGACGATGACGATCACTCCGGGGGCGGCGTCGCGGATGCCCTCGAAGCGCGGTTGCGCGGTGACACCGAGCGACTCGGCGACGGCTGTCGCGGTCTGCTGCTCTCCGGGAGACGACCCGTAGAACACCGAGGTCTGCGGGAGCAAGCCCTCGCTGTAGTTGCCCGTTTCACTGATGGTGTACCCCTCGTCCTCGAGGTAGGCCGCGGTCTGCGCGGCGAGGCCCGCGACCTCCGAGTTGTTGAACACGCGCACCGGTGCCGTCGCGGAGGCCGAGGTGTCGGACGCGAACGCGGTTCCGCTCCCCACGGGCATGGAAGGAGCCGAAGACACGGCCGTGGTGGTGGTCGCACCGTCCCCGGCGGCGGACGTGCCACCGTTCGCGGCAGCGGGCGCGGGCGCGGTGGGCACCGCGGCCGAGCGCGTGGACGGTGCGGCCGGCGCGGCAGCGGTCGTCGTCGTGGGTGCCGCCGCGGGAGCGGGTTCGTCGTCGGAATCACCGAGCGAGGCGAAACCGAGACCGGCGAACAGGATGCCCAAGGAGATCAGGACCATCGCGAACGCACGCAGAGGCGGTCCCGAGGGTGCGGGCGCGCGGCTGGGGATCTCGGGGGTTCTGCTCACGACCTCGACCATAGTTGCCCGAGCACACGCAGCGCTGCCGACCGGCCGCGCGTGTCGATATCGCATTATCCGGCCCGACGGCCGCCCGTCTAACGGGTGTCGAAACCGAGCCGGCGGGCCGCGCGGGCCTTCTGACGGCTCGCACGCAACCGCCGCAGCCGCTTGACCAGCATCGGATCGGCGGCGAGCGCCTCGGGACGATCCACCAGAGCATTGAGCACCTGGTAGTAGCGGGTGGCGGAGAGACCGAAGAGTTCCTTGATGGCGTCCTCCTTGGCACCGGCGTACTTCCACCACTGCCGTTCGAACGCCAGGATGTCGAGATCGCGACGGCTCAGGCCGTTCGCCCCGTCGCCGGTGGGCTCCTGCGCGGATGCGCCGTCGCCCTGCGGGGACACGAGATCGGACCGGTCGTTGCCGTGCGCTGCTGCGCCGTCCATTTCCCTCCTCGACTGACTGGATCACACCGTGACGAAGAGTCCCTGCGTCTCGGCGGAAGTCATTCAATCACGGGGTGGGGACACATACCGGTTCGAGAACGCCGCGAGTCGATCCCATTATCCTGTGTCACCATGGCCATTCTTCCGATCGTCATCGTCGGCGACCCCGTCCTGCACAACCCGACCCGGCCGGTGACCGAGTCACCCGCCGAACTCGCTCAGCTGATCGCCGACATGTTCGAGACGATGGACGCGGCCAACGGCGTCGGTCTCGCCGCCAACCAGGTCGGCGTCGACAAGCGACTGTTCGTCTACGACTGCCCCGACCGCGACGAGTCCGGCAAGGTCGTGCGCCGGCGCGGTGTCGTCGTCAATCCGATCCTCGAGACCTCGGAGATCCCCGAGACGATGCCCGACCCGGAGGACGATCTCGAGGGCTGCCTGTCCGTGCCCGGCGAGAACTTCCCCACCGGCCGCGCCGACTGGGCGAAGGTCACCGGTACCGACGAGAACGGTGATCCCGTCGAGATCGAGGGCCACGGATTCTTCGCTCGCATGCTGCAGCACGAGGTCGGGCACCTCGACGGCTTCCTGTACGTCGACGTCCTGATCGGACGCAACGCCCGCGCCGCGAAGAAGACCATCAAGCGCGCCGGATGGGGTGTCCCCGGGCTGACCTGGCTCCCGGGTTCGGTGGAGGACCCGTTCGGCCACGACGACGAGGACGAGTGACGAGGCGACCGACGAACCGTCGATGACGACCGACCGTCCGGCCCCGTCCGTACCCCTCGGCACCCGGGTGGTGCTGCGGTACCGCCTGCCCGCCGGCTACAGCCATCCGATGACCGACGTCATCGGTGAACTCGTCTCCGTCGAACCGGTGGTCGCGGTGCGCACCGCCGACGGTCGCGTCGTCCAGGTGTCCCCCACCTCGGTCGTCGCGCTCAAGCCGATCGCGGCGCGGCCGATCCGCGTCTCGGAGATCCGCGCGCTCGAGCACGCTGCCGCCGCGGGGTGGCCCGGTCTCGAATCTGCCTGGGTGGACGGCTGGCTCGTGCGCGCCGGGCACGGTTTCACCCGGCGCGCCAATTCGGCGACGCCGCTCGGTGAACGTGGCACCGTGGCCGACCCCGCCGATCCGGCCGTGCGCGCCCGGCTCCGTGAATGGTTCGCGGCGCGCGGACTGCCGTTGCGACTGCTGGTGCCCGATCGGCTCGCCCGGATACCGGAGGGATGGCCGACCTCGGAGCCGGTGCTCGTTATGGGCGCCGACCTCGCGAACGTGCCGTTGCCGCCGGAACCCACCCCGGTCACGATCACCGACCGACCGGACGCCGACTGGCTGTCGCTCCACCGCGCCGACGCCGACCCGCGGCTCGCGCAGGACGTGCTCGGCTCGGTGGCCGCGGGTGTCCTCGGGTTCGGCCGCATCGGCGCGCCCGGGCAGGCGCCCCTGGCGATCTGCCGCGCGGCGATCACCGACGCACCGGACGGACGCCGCTGGGTGGGTCTGTCGACCGTGGAGGTCGCGCCCGAGCACCGGCGGCGCGGACTCGGCACACTCGTGTGCGGCGCTCTGCTGCGCTGGGCCCGCGAGCAGGCTGCGACCCACGCATACCTGCAGGTCGAGGAGTCGAATACGGCGGCCCGCGCCCTGTACCGAGAACTCGGCTTCGTCGACCACCACCGCTACCGGTACGCCTCCGAACCCGTCGGATAGGTCGCCTACAGTGGGCGTGTGCGCCTTGCTACCTGGAATGTGAACTCCGTCCGTGCCCGTACCGACCGCATCCTCGACTGGTTGCAGCGAACCGACACGGATGTCCTCGCGATGCAGGAAACCAAGTGCAAGGACGAGCAGTTCCCGTACGAACGCTTCGAGGAACTCGGCTACCGCGTCGCGCACGTCGGGCTGAGTCAGTGGAACGGCGTGGCAATCGCGTCGCGTGTGGGCCTCGACGACGTGCAAATCGGCTTCGAGGACCAGCCCGGTTTCTCGAAGGACCCGGAGGTCGATCCGGCGCTCGAGGCGCGGGCCATCGGCGCGACGTGCGCGGGTGTGCGCGTGTGGAGCCTGTACGTCCCCAACGGCCGCGACCTGAACGACCCGCACTACACCTACAAGCTCGACTGGCTCGCCAAGCTGCGCGCCGACGCGCACGCCTGGGCCACCGCAGCGCCCGAGCAGCCCATCGCGCTGGTCGGCGACTGGAACGTCGCCCCCACCGACGGCGACGTGTGGGATCCGGCCTTCTTCGAGGGCAAGACGCACACCTCGCAGCCCGAGCGCGACGCCTTCCACGCGTTCACCGAGGTCGGCTACACCGACGTCGTCCGTCCGCACGCACCCGGCCCCGGGGTGTACACCTACTGGGACTACACCCAGCTGCGCTTCCCGAAGAAGCAGGGCATGCGGATCGACTTCGTCCTCGGGTCCCCTGCCTTCGCGGCGCGGGTGACGGGCGCCGAGATCGACCGCAACGAGCGCAAGGGCAAGGGCGCGAGCGACCACGCACCGGTCATCGTCGACCTCGACCTCTGAGCGGATTCCGGGCCGGGTGAACCGCCCGCGCAGGCATCAGGCCTTGCGGGCGGGCACCTTGCGTCGCGGCTGCCTGCGCCGGTTCTCCTTGCGCTGGGGGTCGGTGCGCGGAGGTTCGAGAGGCACGACGACGTCGCGGTAGTTCTCGTGCGACGACAGGAACCGCTGCACATAGGTGCACACCGGCCGCACGCGCCAACCTCGTCTGCGCGCGAGATCGAGCGAGCCACCGACGAGAACGGCTGCGAGACCCCGATGGCCGAAATCCTCCACGATCACGGTGTGCATGAAGTCGACGACCGGCGGGTTCGGTGCCGGAACGCGTTCGAAGTCGTAGTACCCCAGGATGCCGACGAGATCGCCGTTGAGGCGCAGTTCGAACCGGTTCTGGTCGGCGTTGTCCGACACGGCGAGGTCCGGCGAACTCGTGTTCATGAGCGCCTCCAATAGGGGTGTTGCGTGATCGAACTGTGACCTATGCCACTATAGAGTACTGCGGTGACCACCGGCAGCAGCGCTGTCGCGTTTCGGAAAGTGCACCCGTCCCAGCGCCGCCCGGCCGTGATCGAACACACCCTCGGTAGGGTGTCCGCGTGGACCTTCTGCCCTTGTCGCCTCGAGGCGAGACCCCGGTTCGAGCCCTCACCATCGCCGGTACCGACTCCGGAGGTGGGGCCGGCATCCAGGCCGATTCCCGCACGATGGCGATGTGCGGTGTGCACGCCTGCGTCGCGGTGGCCGCCGTGACCGTCCAGAACTCCGTCGGCGTCCGCGGGTTCCACGAGATCCCCGCCGAGACCGTGGCCGACCAGGTGCGATGCGTGGTCGAGGACATCGGGGTGTCCGCAGCGAAGACCGGCATGCTCGCCTCCACGCAGATCATCGAGGCCGTCGCGCAGGTGTGCTGCGAGGTGGGCATCGGCCGCGACAAGGAGGTGCCCCTCGTCGTCGATCCGGTCTGCGCCTCGATGCACGGCGATCCGCTGCTGCACTCCGACGCGCTCGACGCGATCCGCGGGGTGCTCATCCCCCTCGCCACCGTCGTCACCCCGAACCTCGACGAGGTACGGCTGATCACGAGCATCGACGTCGTCGACGACGCGTCGGCCCGGCGCGCAGCCGAAGCGCTCCATGCGCTCGGCGCCCGGTGGGTGATCGTCAAGGGCGGTCACCTGCGCAGCTCGGAGAAGAGCACCGACCTGCTGTTCGACGGCGACCGCTTCCTCGAGTTCAGCACGCCGCGGATCGAGACCGGCAACGACCACGGCGGCGGCGACACGCTGGCGGCCGCGATCGCGTCGGCCCTCGCCCACGGCCGGTCGGTGCCCGAGGCCGTCGAGTTCGCGAAGGAATGGATCACGAAGTGCCTCGAGTGGTCCTACGACCTCGGTCACGGCCACGGGCCGGTCAACCCGTTGTGGCGCCTGCACGAGCGCTGACCGCGCCCGTCCTCACTCGGTGAACTCGGCACGCACCTCGGCCCGCTGGTCGCCGGTGGGTACCCCGTCGGGTCCGTCGATCGAATTCGCGTAGACGGCCGTGCCGTAGGCGACGGCGGCGGCCGCCGCGCCGAACGCCTCGCGGTCGATGCCGGCCAGGGTGTCCTCGGGGGTGTGGTAGTTCGGGTCGAAGGGCTGGTCGGCGGTGCCACCCCACAGGTCGGCCTGCTCGGGGGTCTTGACGTCGTCGGCGCCGGTGAACACCCCGCCCGCGGGGATGCCGAAGGCGACGAACGGACCGTAATCGGAGCGACCGTCGAAATCGGTTCCGCCGACTTCGATTCCGCGTTCGTCGAAGAACTGCGCGAAGGTCCGCTCGATACCCGCCGAGCCCTCCGGACCGGGTCCTTCACCGACGGAGTCGGAGTCGTCGCCGTCGAACACGAGATATCCGGCGTTGAGCGAGCCGAGCATGTCGAAGTTCAGGTACAGGGCGATGTCGAGTCGTTCCTCGTCGGACAGCGACTCGACGTATTTCGTCGAGCCGACCAGTCCGACCTCCTCGGCGCCCCAGAACGCGAACCGTACGGCGTTGGTCACGTCCGGTTCGCTGCCGAGTTGCAGCGCGGTCTCGAGGACGGCGGCGACACCGGTTCCGTTGTCGTTGATCCCAGGTCCTTCGGGGACGCTGTCGAGGTGCGCGCCGACGACGACCACGTCATCGGTCGAGCCGGTGCGGGTCTGCGCGATCACGTTGCGCGACTTCCGGTCCTCGGTGCGGGTCTGGAGCGTCACCGTCACGCTGGTCGCAGCGGACAGGCGCTCGGCGTCGGCCCCGGCCACACCCCCGACCGGGATGCGGGGATTCGATTCCGCCCCGAGACCGGCGGCGTCGAGCGGACCGTCCTCGTTGTTGGCGACGAGGAGTGCGGCCGCTCCTCGTTCGGCGGCGACCTGCTCCTTGACGGCGAAGGTGCACACGCCGCGATCGACGATCACCACCGCACCGGCCGCGTCGACACCGTCGTAGTCGGTGGCCTCGCAACCGGGGGTGTCGTCGGGGGCGATACGTACGACACGCGCGGTGAGCCCCTCCGGTCCCGTCGACGGTGACATGCCGAGTGCGCTCACACCCATCGGCTCCCCGTCGACGGTGAGCTGCTCGTTCTCGACGGCGAACAGGGTCGTGTCGAACTCCGGTGTCTGCACGTCGAATCCGGCGTCGCGCAGAGCTCCGGCGACGTAGTCGACGCTCGCGTCGTAACCGGGGGTCCCGAGCGAACGGTTGCCGTCGTTCTCGCCGGCGATCCGTTCGAGTTCCGTCAGGTGCGCCATGACGGCATCGAGTTCCACGGCGTCGGCGAGCACCGCCGGGTCGACCGGCGGCGTCTCCACCTCCGCCTCCGAGCATCCCGCCGTCAGGAGTACACCGGCGGCGATCAGAGCCGCTCCCCGCATGCCGTATCTCGTCTGCGCCCGCGCCATCGACCGAGCGTACAAAAAAGCACTGCGCCGCACGGGGAAACCGTGCGGCGCAGTGTGACGGCGCAGAACCTGCGGCGTGTCGGCGCAGAACGTCAGGCGTCGCGGCGGTTGACCACCACGAGCGAGGCGGCGAACACCACGAACGAGAAGGCCGCGAAGTACACGAGCGATCCCCATGGACCCCAGTGGAATTCGATTCCCTGCCCGATGCCCAGGAAGTTGTTCGCGTTCGCGAACGGCAGGAACGGCTGGATCTCACGGCCCACCGAACCGAACAACGCGAACAACGACTCGAGCAGCAGCGGCCACAGCATCAACAGCGCGATCGTGCCGGCCGACTGCCGCAGCAGCGTGCCCACACCGACCGCGAGGAAGACGCACAGGAACGCGTAGATCGCGGTGCCGTAGACCGCGCGCCACGCCGTCCCACCGCTCAGGACGAGTTCGCGACCTGCGTCCGGCCCCGCCAACGCCTTCGCGAGGTAGAAGGCACCGAACGAGACCGCGAGTGTCAGCACCGCACCCAGCACGCCGATGAGCAGCGCCTTCATCGTCAGGAGCAGGGTGCGGTTCGGGGTGGCCTGGAAGGTCGTGCGGATGACCCCGAAGCGGTACTCGCTGGTGACCGACAGCGCCGCGAGAATCATGAGCACCAGCACGCCGAAACCGGTGACGCCGCTGACCGCGACGTCCACGGTCGGATAGAACCGTCCCAGCTCGTCGTCCATCCCTGCCGACGCACGGGAGACCGACCCGAGGATCGCGGCCAGACCGAGGCCGAGGGCGACGATGACGACGGTACACCACAGCGGTGACTGCACCGACGTGAGCTTGATCCGTTCGGCCCGCAGTGTGTCGAGCGCCGTACTCATCACAGTCCACCCTTCATGACGTCGTCGACTCCGGATCCGTGGTACTCGACCTCGCCACCGGTGAGTTTCATGAACGCTTCCTCGAGCGACGCGTTGCGTCCCGCGAGTTCGTGCAACACGATCGACCGGGTCGCGGCGAGTTCGCCGATCTCCGCCGCCGGAGCGCCCGAGACATGCAGGGCACCGTCGTCCTCCCGCACGGTGTGCCCGCGCTCGGTGAGCGCGGTGCGCAGCTCGTCGAGCTGCGGACTGCGCACGACGACGAACGACTCGGACGCGCGATCGACGAACTCCTTCACCGAGGTGTCGGCGATGAGCCGTCCACGCCCGATGACGATCAGATGTTCGGCGGTCTGCGCCATCTCCGAGAGCAGGTGGCTGGACACGAGCACCGTGCGGCCTTCCGCGGCGAGCGCCTGCATGAACCGCCGGATCCACACGATGCCCTCGGGGTCGAGGCCGTTGACCGGTTCGTCGAACAGCAGCACGCGCGGGTTGCCGAGCAGCGCGGCGGCGAGACCGAGTCGCTGCGACATGCCGAGAGAGAATCCGCCGGCGCGCTTGCCGGCGACCTCCGTCAGCCCCACCTGGCGCAGCACCTCGTCGACGCGTGAGGCGGGCAGACCGTTCGACGCAGCCAGCCAGGCGAGATGCGACCGCGCCGACCGGTTGGGATGCACCCACTTCGCGTCGAGCAGTGCGCCGACGGTGGTGAGCGGCCGTGTCAGCTCGGTGTACGGCTTCCCTTCGATCAGTGCAGTTCCCGAGGTCGGCCGGTCCAGTCCCAGGATCATGCGCATCGTGGTGGACTTCCCCGCCCCGTTGGGGCCGAGGAAGCCGGTGACGATACCGGGACGGACCGTGAACGTCAGGTCGTCGACCGCGGTCGTGGACCCGAAGGTCTTGGTCAAGCCGGTCACTTCGATCATGCGCACCACCCTACGTGCGGCTCCGGCCCGCGCATCCGATCACGCGCCCGGAGCCGCACGCGGTGTGTCAGGGGACGAACACCTCGACGGTGACCGGGATGCTCGGTCGCTCGGTACGCATCGTCAGGGCGACACGGCCCTGCCCGGGGAACACGTGCATGAACAACGGCCGGGTGCTGGTGTGGAAGGCCGGCACGAAGCGGGTCTCCGTGCCGCGGGCGCCGGTGTCGAGATTGTGCCAGTCGAACGCCACGGTGACGTCGCAGTTCAGAACACTCGGTGTCCACTCGCCGAGAAGCGAATAGCCCTGCGTGATCCGCAGTTCGATCCCGTGGGTGGCGCCCGCCACCGAGTAGATCGAGTAGGACTCGTCGAGCGGGCCGTCGAAGGCGGTTCCACCCGCGCGCACGATGCCGGCGCAGATGCCGTCGCCCAGTGTCAGCACGGGAGGCGTGGCCAGCTGCGTCATCTCGCACGTTCTCGGTCCGGTGTTCGACCGGCTCAGCTGGCACGGCTCCTGGGCGCCTGCGACGCCCGGTGCCGTGACAGCGACGGCAACACCCATGAGCCCGGCAGCGGCGGCGGAAAGGATTCGGTGTGCAATTGTCATGCCCGGGGATCGTACCGACCGCACGGTATCCCGTCACGCGATAATCGGAAAACCCCTGAACACGAGGATTCTCAAGGGTTTTCCGTACCGGTCACGGCTCCATCGGCGAAGATGCCTGAGCCCAGAAGCGTTTCGGGATCCGACCGGCGTGCCGGGCACGGAATCCCGCCTCGACGGCGTGGCGCATCGCCGACGCCATCAGCGCCGGATCCTTCGCGCGGGTGACGGCGGTCGCGAGCAGCACGGCGTCGCAACCGAGTTCCATCGCGAGCGCCGCGTCGGAGGCGGTTCCGATTCCCGCGTCGAGGATCACCGGCACGCCCGCCGCCTCGACGATCATCTCGATGTGGTGCGGGTTCGAGATACCGAGGCCGGTGCCGATCGGCGAACCGAGCGGCATCACCGCAGCACAACCGACATCCTCGAGACGGCGCGCAAGGACGGGATCGTCGGTCGTGTACGGCAGGACGACGAAGCCGTCGTCGACGAGTTGTTCGGCCGCCGAGACGAGTTCGATAGCGTCGGGCAGCAGCGTCCGTTCGTCGGCGATGACCTCGAGTTTCACCCAGTCGGTCTCCAGCGCTTCCCGCCCGAGCTGCGCGGTCAGCACGGCCTCCTTCGCGCCGCGGCACCCGGCGGTGTTCGGCAGCGGTTCGATGCCGAGACGGCGCAGCAGATCGAGGACACCGGTTCCGGAGGCCGCATCGACGCGGCGCATCGCGACGGTGGTCAGTTCGGTGCCCGACGCGACGAGCGCCTCCTCGAGCACGGCCAGGTTCGCCGCGCCACCGGTGCCGGTGATCAGCCGCGACCCGAAGGTGCGGCCGGCGATGGTCAGCTGCGGCAGATCGGCGCCGGGATCGTGTGTGTCAGCCACCCTGGACCGCCGTGAGGATCTCGATGCTCGCGCCGCGTGCCACCGGTTCCGACCAGCGACCGCGCGGGCACACGACACCGTCGACGGCGACGGCGATTCCCTTCTCGGGCAGACCGAGCTCGTTCAGCAGCTGCGACACGGTCGGGGCCGCGTCGTAGTACTTGTCCTCACCGTTGACGGTGATGCCCACGGACACGTTCGTCATCCCACACTCGCTTCCGTAATTCGTCCAGGACAGGCGTATTTCGCGTCGGCCAGTGACCGCCCGCCGAGTTCGGCGAGCACCGCGTCGACGGTGAGCGGCGTGAGCAGCACACCGTTGCGGCCGTGGCCGGTCGCGGCGACGACACGATCGGAGAGCCGGCCGATCATCGGCAGGTTGTCGGGGGTCATCGGGCGCAGGCCCGCGCTCGCCTCGAACAGTTCGTACTCGCCGAGCGCCGGGAAGATCGTCTCGGCATCGGCGATCAGATCGCGCACGCCGGCCACCGTGATCTGCGTGTCGGAGGCCTCGTACTGCGTCGCGCCCACGACGAGCCCGTCGTGGCGGGGCACCAGATAGGCGGGCCGTCCGTGGACACTCGCACGGATGGTGCGCTGCGGCGGCGGGGTCGCGCCCGGCCGCACCCGCAGCCGCAGGATCTCGCCCTTGACCGGTCGGACCGGAAGACCCGGCCACAGCCGCGCCGACGCCGAGCCGGCGGCGAGCACCACCTGATCGTCGGGCAGGTCGGCGAGGTCGTGCACGGCGCCGTCGGAGAAACGCACCCCGGCCCCGGTGGCCGCAGTGCGCAGGGCGTCGACGAGCGCGCGGTTGTCGACCGACGACTCGGTGGGTGCGAGCAGTCCGAGCCGGACCTTCGGGCCGAGCGACGGCTCGAACTCCCGGATCTCCGCGCGGGAGAGCAGCCGCATCTCGTGCCCTCGCTCCCCGACCCATTCGGCGACGGTCCGCAGGTCGGCCGCATCCGCCGCGTCGAGCGCAACGGTCAGCGACGCCTCGGCGGTGAACACGTCGACGTCGGTCTCCGTGCGCAGTGCGTCCGCGAAGCCGGGCCAGCGGTCGAGCGACGCCGCACCCAGGGACAGCACATGGTCCTCGCCGGGCCAGCCCTCGGACAGCGGGGCCAGCATTCCCCCGGCCACCCACGAGGCGCCGCTACCGGGATTCGGGTCGTGCACGGTCACGACGTGCCCCGAGCGGGCCGCGCGCCATGCGATCGACAGCCCGATCACTCCGCCACCCACGACGGCCACAGTTGTCATCGGTCCACCTCACTCCCTGCGCCGGCATGATCCGGGTCAGGTCATAACGGTCGGGGCCGGCAGGCCCCCTCTCAGCCCCGCGAACCTCGGGACTCCCGTGTCGTCACACTTTCTGCCTAGAGGCTACCGTCTTGGTCGTGACCACCTATCGCGGCAACCATCCCGACCCGCGCGGCCGCCTCGCGACCGCCCGGTTGTACCTGTGCACCGATGCTCGCCGGGACACCGGTGACCTCGCACGGTTCGTCGAGGAGGCCCTCGCCGGTGGGGTCGACATCGTCCAGTTGCGCGACAAGGACTCGGCCGGCGAGAAGAAGTTCGGACGCCTCGAGGCACGCGAGGAACTCGCCGCCCTCGAGATCATCGGTGAGGCGTGTGCACGCCACGGTGCACTCCTCGCCGTCAACGACCGCGCCGACATCGCTCTCGCGGCGGGCGCCGACATTTTGCACCTCGGTCAGGGCGACCTGCCGGTGCGGCACGCGCGGCAGATCCTCGGCGACGAGATCGTCATCGGCCGTTCGACGTCGAGTCGGGCGCAGGCCGCGCTCGCCGACATCGAGGAGGGCGTCGACTACTTCGCGTCCGGGCCGGTGTGGGACACCCCGACCAAGCCGGGACGGACCGCCGCGGGGCTGCAGGTGACGCGCGAGGTCGCGCAGTCGCAACCGGCACGACCGTGGTTCGCGATCGGCGGCATCGATCTCGAGCGGCTCCCCGAGGTGCTCAATGCCGGGGCCACGCGGGTCGCGGTGGTCCGGGCGATCACCAAGGCCTCCGATCCGCGGGCAGCCGCCGCGGCGTTCGAGGCCGCACTGCCCGCCTGAGGCCGCTGAAGGCCGCTGCCGGCCCGAGGGGCTACAGCCAGCCCAGCACGGCCGAGGGCGACATCGCGATCGTGCCCTCGGGCAACCGCGCGCGCAGGCCGCGATCCGCGGTGACCACGACCGTCACGCCGGGGTCGACCACGGCCGTCGCGGTGGAGGCCAGCCGGGCCAATTCGTCGTCGCCGCTGCCGTCCGCGCTGTGTACCGGGATCCGGGCGTCGTCGATCGTCGCGTCGCGGGCATGCCCTTCGAGGACCGCTTCGACGCGGGGGACCCAGCCGAACGTCCCGTCGGGAAATTCGACGGTGCGGGGCAGGACCGCAGCGAGGTCGGCGAGCAGGGCGCTCGTCGCGCCGGGGCGGTCGCGCCACCATCCGGTGGATCCGCTCGCACCGAGCACGTTCGCGGTGTCGAGCAGCATGCGTACCGGTGAGGTGCGCAGCGACGGCCACGCCTCGGCGAAGCCGCTGTGCAGCGGCATCGCCTCGACCTCCGGTTCGGGCACCCAGCGCAGTTCGGTGCTCTCCTGGTTGAGGCTGGTCACGAGCGTTTCGGTGGCGTCGGCGACGACGGTGGTGTAGGTCCATCCGCCCGCGAGACCGAAGGTGACGCGTTCGGCGCGCACCGTCACGGCCGCGACATCGATGCCGGCCTCCTCGTGGGCCTCCCGCACGGCGGCGTCGACGGTGCTCTCGTGCGAGTCGCGGGCTCCACCGGGAAGTGCCCACGTGCCACCCTGGTGCGACCACGCCGCCCGATGCTGCAGGAGAACCGCGGGGCGACCGTCCGCGAGCGGAGCGCGCAGCAGCAGACCTGCGGCACCGTGTCGTCCCCAGCGCTTCTCACCGTCCGGTCCGACCGCCCAGCCGTCACCGTCTCCACGCATTGCGTCCGCCTCTCCGACCCGCCCTCGTCCGGGCCTGTGCCCGGTACCGGATCCCCGCCGTCCGTGGACGGCAACAATACCGCCGGGCTGCTTATATGCTCCCCTCAGAGCGCTCGACACGAGGAAGGGAGTGCCCGGTGGACGTACGGATCACCCCTCCCTTCGCGCCTGTCGAGAGCCATATTCGCGACGACGCCGGCACCGACGCTCCGGACGCCCGGTTCGACGACGCCCGCGCGCTGTTGCGATCCACGCCGGTGCGGTTGGTGGTCCTCGGCGTGGTGCTCACCGTTCTGCTCGTCGCGTCGGCGGCGGTCTCCGCGACGACGGTCTCCGGCAGGCAGGCCACCCACGACCGTCTCCTCTCGTCCATCGAGCCGCTCGCCAGCGCGGCCCAGAATCTCTACAGCGCGCTGTCGGTGGCCGACGCCGCCGCCGTGACGGGCTTCATCTCGGGCGGACTCGAACCGGAGGCGGTGCGCAGTCGCTACATCCGGGCCACCAACGAGGCCGCGGAGTATCTCGTCATCGCGGCGACCGGCCTGACCGACGCCGACCGCGAGACCGCGCACAACCTGACGGAGATCGTGAGGCTGCTGCCCGTCTACACGGGCCTCATCGAGACGGCCCGCACCAACAACCGCACCGGGCATCCGGTCGGCGCCGCATATCTCGGCGAGGCCTCGCACCTGATGCAGACCGAACTGCTCCCCGCCGCGCAGGAACTGCACACGCGGGGCGTCGCCGCCGTCGAGGACACCCAGCGCGACGCGGTACGACCACCCTGGCTCGCAATCGGTCTGCTCCTTGTCACGGTCACCGCACTGTGCGTGGCGCACGTCGTCGTGAGCCGCCGCTGTCGTCGCACCCTCAATCCCGGACTCCTCGTCGCGATCGGCGCGACCGGGGTGCTGCTGTGCTGGTTGCTCGTCGCCGGCCTGGCCTCGTCGAGTGCCACCGAACACGCCATCGAACGCGGTGCGGCACCGCTCGCCGATCTCACCGAGGGACGGATCCTCGCCCAGCAGTCGCGTACCGCCGAGACTCTGCTGATCGCCCGGCGCGACACGACCGGCGCGTACGACGACACCTTCGGGACCAACATGGCGCGACTCGGCGACATCCTCGACGAGTACGGGCGCGACTCCGCCCTCGAGGCCGGCGCCGAAGCGGTCGAGGCCGCGCGGTCGGCGCACGACGCCTGGATCAACTCGCACGCACGCATGGTCGCCGCCCTCGCCCGCGGCGACTACGCAGCGGCCTCGGTCCTCGCGGTCGGGGCGGGACCAGGCGAATCCACCGCCCGGTTCGTCGCTCTCGATGCGGCCCTGACGGAAGGGATCGACGACACCCGCACCGAACTGCGCGACAACGAGTTCCGCGCCTCCCGCACCCTCGCCGGTCTCGCACCGGCGTCGGTGGTGCTGCTGACGGTGGCACTGATCGGCGTGTGGGTCGGTCTCCGGCCCCGGTTGAAGGAGTACCAGTGAGAAAGCGCGTTCTCGTCGCGGGTCTGTGCGTCGTCGCCGCACTCGCCGGCGGGTGCGCGACCGATCCCCCACCGCGCGCCCCCGGTCTCCAGGGGACGACGACCTCTCTCCCGCTCCCCGAGAACGCGCGGATGCTCGAATCGTCGGTGGCCACACCACCCGCACCCGACTGCGGCGATCCCACCGCCTCGCTGTCCCCGGACCCGAACGCCACCGGACCCGCGATCGATCGGATCCGGAAGCGCGGACGGCTGATCGTCGGCCTCGACACCGGCAGCAACCTCATGAGCTACCGCGATACCGCGACCGGGCGGATCACCGGTTTCGACGTCGACATCGCACGTGAGATCGCCCGCGACCTCCTGGGCGATCCCGACCTCGTCGACTACCGCATCCTGTCCTCCGCCGAACGCGAGAAGGCGCTGCAGGACTCCACCGTCGACATCGTCGCGAAGACCATGAGCATCACGTGCGCCCGACGCGAGAAGGTCGACTTCTCCTCCGAGTACTTCCGGGCCCAGCAGCGCGTGCTCGTCGTGCGGGGTTCCGACATCCGCTCCGCCGCCGATCTCGCCGGCCGGCGCGTGTGCATCGTCGAGGGCACCACCTCGCTGCTCCGGATGCGAGAAGTGCAGCCGTCGGCGTCGATCCTCACCGTGCCGTCGTGGGCCGACTGCCTCGTCGTCCTCCAGCAACAGCAGGTCGACGCCGTGAGCACCGACGACACGATCCTCGCCGGACTCGCCTCGCAGGACCCCTATCTCGAACTCGTCGGCCCCTCCCTCGGATCGGAGCCGTACGGCATAGGAATCCGGCAGGGCAGCGACGAGCTCGTACGCTTCGTCAACGCCACCCTCGAACGGATCCGCTCCGACGGGACGTGGACGGCGCTGTACGAGAAGTACCTGCGGGTGCTCGGTCCCACTCCGTCACCCCCGACACCGAACTACCGGGAGTGACGGCCATGTCCGACGAACCCGAACCGGCCGGCACGCCGTCGGCCGATTCCGGCCCCGCGACCGAACGGGCAGTCGATTCCGGGCCTGTCACCAGACGCGCGGCGGATTCCGGACCCGCGACCGAACCGTCGACGAGCGACTCGGGGCCGGCCACCGCGCGGGCGGCCGGGGATACCGGGCCCGCCACCGAACGCGGTCCCGTCCCCACCACGCAGCCCGAATCCACCCGGCGCTCCTCGATCCGGTCGGGTTCGTCCTCCCAGCGATCGTCCTCCCAGCGCTCGTCGTCCCAACGCTCGTCGAGCCGTCGCATCCGGCCCCGCGGCACCCAGCGTCGCCGCATCGCCGGCCTCGTCGACGTGCCGGTCCCCACCCCGAAGGATCCCGTCGACGCCGTCCTCCGCGATCCGCACGTCTCCGAGGGCAAGAGGTTCTGCTCGAAGTGCGGGCAACCGGTGGGACGCAGCACCCCCTCCGGGCCGGGTCCCACCGAAGGCGATTGCCCCAAGTGCGGAACGCATTTCCAGTTCACTCCCGCCCTGCACCGCGGGGATCTCGTCGCCGGGCAGTACGAGGTGCAGGGCTGCCTCGCGCACGGCGGACTGGGGTGGATCTATCTCGCGATCGACCGAAACGTGAGCGACCGCTGGGTGGTACTGAAGGGGTTGCTGCAGGGCGGTGACGCCGAGGCCCAGGCGGTCGCGGTGGCCGAACGCCAGTTCCTGGCCGAGGTCAGCCATCCGAGCATCGTCCAGATCTACAACTTCGTCGAACACCCCTCCCCCGACGGCACCCCGATGGGGTACATCGTCATGGAGTACCTGGGTGGTCACACCCTGCGTACCGTGCTCGACAACTATCCCCCGCCGAATCGCATCCCGGTCGAGCAGGCCATCGGGTACATGCTCGAAGTGCTTCCGGCACTGCAATATCTGCACGACATCGGACTGGTCTACAACGACCTCAAGCCCGAGAACATCATGGTCACCGACGAGCAGATCGAACTCATCGACCTCGGTGCCGTCTCCGCGGTCGAGGGATACGGCTATCTGTACGGGACGCCCGGATATCAGGCGCCCGAGATCGTCCGGACCGGACCGACGGTCGCGAGCGACATCTACACGGTCGGACGCACACTCGCGGTGCTCACGCTCGACATGCCGTCGGACAAGGGCCGGTATCGCGACGGTCTGCCCACCCCCGAGCAGGCTCCCCTGCTCGCCGAGTTCGACTCCTTCCACCGCCTGCTCCTGCGGGCCACGAACCCCGATCCGCAGCAGCGCTTCTCGTCCGCCGACGAACTGCAGGGTCAGCTCACCGGTGTGTTGCGCGAGATCCTGTCGAAGAAGCTCGGTACCGAACATCCCGGACTGTCCCGCCTGTTCAGCCCGCCCCGCACGACCTTCGGCACCGACGAGGCACTCGTCCCCACCGACGTGTACGCCGACGGGATCGAGCGCGACCCCAAACTGCGGGGGCAGGATGTCGCGGCGGCACTGCCCGTCCCCCTGCTCGACCCCAACGATCCGAGTGCCGCGCTCCTCGCCGCCGCGGTCCACAGCGAACCTCAGCAGACCCTCGACTCGCTCCGGCACGCGCGCGAGAACGGGGTCGGTCGGGTCGTCGGGGCATCCGATGTGTCGTTCTCCAAGGAGATCACCCTGGCCGAGGTCCGCGCCTATCTCGATCTCGGACAGGTCGACAGCGCGGTGGAGATCCTCGCCCGCCTCGAGCGCGAGTTCGGCGACGACTGGCGCATGGACTGGTACGCCGGGATCGCCGAACTGCTGCAGGACGACTACGAGGCGGCGTTCGCCCGGTTCGACAAGGTGCTGCAGGCTCTTCCGGGTGAGATCGCCCCGAAGATCGCGCTCGGGGCCACCGCCGAACTGACGCTGCAGCACTGGGAGAGCGACGACCCCGATGCGTGGCGACGCTTCTGCGAGGAGTCCTACCGGGTCGTGTGGCGCACCGACCACGCCGTCGTCAGTGCGGCCTTCGGGTTGGCACGCCAGCTCACGGCCCGCGACGAGATCCGCGCCGCCGTGGACGTGCTCGACGAGGTCCCCACGACCTCCCGGCACCACAGTGCCGCGACCATGACCGCCGCCCTGATCCTGTTGCGGGGCGGTCGCGTCGAGGAGATCTCCGAGGCGGATCTGCGCGAGGCCGCGCACCGGATCGCGTCACTTCCTCCCGACGAGGGTCGCGCACTGCAGATGCGCGCGCTCGTCCTCGGGACGGCACTCGAATGGGTGCGCAGCGGCCGGGCGTCGAGTCGCGAGTACGACCGCATCCTCGACGTACCGTTCACGGAGAAGGGACTACGCCTGGGCACCGAAGCAGCGCTGCGGCAGCTGGCGCGCAACGCGCCCTCACGCACGCACCGCTACACCCTCGTCGACCTCGCGAACGCGATCCGGCCGCGCAGCCTGACCTGATCGAAGATCAGGCACGTGCAGCCTGACCTGATCGAAGATCAGCGCCGGGCGAACTGCACGGCTGCGCGCGCGATCGCGAGTTCCTCGTTCGTGGGGATCACGAGCACCTCCACCTGCGACGAGTCGGCCGAGATCCGGCGTTCCCCGTCGTCGTCGGCGGTGTTGCGCGCGTCGTCGACGATGATGCCGAGCCGGTGAAGGTCGGCGAGGCTGTCGCGCCGGACGTCGACGTTGTTCTCCCCCACCCCGCCGGTGAACACGATCGCGTCGACCCCTCCGAGTTCGAAGGTGTAGGCGCCCACGTATTTCCGGATTCGGTGCACATAGACTTCGTACGCGAGTCGCGCATCCTCGTCGCCCTCGCCGACGAGTTTCAGCAGGGCGCGGAAGTCGTTGACGCCCGAGAGTCCCTTCAGGCCCGAGTGCCGGTTGAGCAGGTCGTCGATGGCGTCGACCTTCAGTCCGGCCGCCCGGTTGAGGTGCATGACGACACCCGGATCGATGTCGCCGCTGCGCGTGCCCATGACGAGACCTTCGAGCGGGGTCAGACCCATCGAGGTGTCGATCGGACTGCCGCCCGCGATCGCCGACGCCGACGCGCCGTTACCCAGATGGAGCACAACCAGATTCAGGTCCGCGATGTCGCGCCCGAGGAACTCCGCGGCACGCCCCGAGACGTATTCGTGTGAGGTGCCGTGGAATCCGTAGCGCCGGATGTCGTGCTTGTGGGCGATGTCGCGGTCGATCGCGTAGGTCGCCGCGTGCGGCGGGAGACCGTGGAAGAAGGCGGTGTCGAAGACACCCACGTGGGGGACGTCGGGAAGTTCCTCCCGCGCGACCTCCATTCCCACGACGTTCGCCGGATTGTGGAGGGGTGCGAGGACCGACAGCTCGTCGACGGCGCGGACCACATCGTCGTCGATGAGAGTGGGTTCGTAGAAGACCTTGCCGCCGTGCACGAGTCGGTGTCCGACAGCGACGATGCCCACCTCGTGCAGCGGACGGCCCAGTCCTTCGAGCATCTCGAGCACCGCGCGCAGTCCGGTCCGGTGGTCGGCGATGGCGTCGTTGCGTTCGTCCACGCCCGTCGTGTGATGGAAGACGATCCGCCCCTCCGACTCCCCGATCCGCTCGATCAGTCCGTGCGCCAGCGACTTTCCGCTGTCCGGTTCGATCAGCTGGAACTTGATCGACGACGATCCGGAGTTGAGGACCAGTACGGTGCCTGCGGTGGCCGGGTTCGGGCTGCTCACGCGTCTTCCTCCTGCGCCTGGATCGCGGTGATGGCGATGGTGTTGACGATGTCCTGGATCAGGGCGCCCCGGGAGAGGTCGTTGACCGGCTTGTTCAGGCCCTGCAGGACCGGTCCGACGGCGACGGCCCCGGCGCTGCGCTGCACGGCCTTGTAGGTGTTGTTGCCGGTGTTCAGGTCCGGGAAGATGAACACCGTGGCGCGTCCGGCGACGTCGGAATCGGGCAGCTTCGCACTCGCGACCGTCGGTTCGATCGCCGCGTCGTACTGGATCGGACCTTCCACCAGCAGGTCGGGTCGCCTCTCCCGCACGAACGTCGTGGCCGAGCGGACCTTGTCGACGTCGGCACCCGAACCGGATTCGCCGGTGGAGTACGACAGCATCGCGACCCTCGGGTCGATGCCGAACCGGGCGGCGGTCGCGGCGGACGAGATCGCGATGTCGGCGAGCTGGTCGGCGGTCGGGTCGGGGACGACGGCGCAGTCACCGTACGCGAGGACGCGGTCGGCGAGGCACATCAGGAAGATGCTCGACACCGTGGAGACACCCGGTTCGGTCTTGATGATCTCGAGGGCGGGGCGGATCGTGTGGGCGGTGGTGTGTGCCGCGCCCGAGACCATGCCGTCGGCCAGTCCCAGGTGCACCATCATCGTGCCGAAATACGAGATGTCGCGAATGATCTCGCGTGCACGGTCGACGGTCATGCCCTTGTGGGCGCGCAGCCGCGCGTACTCCTCCGCGAACCGGTCGGCGTGCTCGGAGGTGCGCGGGTCGAGGATCTGTGCCTCCGACAGGTCCACCCCGAGTTCCGACGCCCGCTGGCGGACGGCTGCCTCGTCGCCGAGGATCGTCAGCTTCACGATGCCACGCTGGAGCACGCGTCCGGCGGCTCGAAGGATGCGGTCGTCCTCGCCCTCGGGCAACACGATGTGCCGCTGCTGGGCCCGCGCGCGGTCGATGAGCTGGTATTCGAACATCTGCGGGGTGGTCACGGACGGTCGCGGCAGTCGCAACCGGTCGAGCAGAGAACGGGAATCGACGTGTCGTTCCATGAGCGCGAGTGCCGTGTCGATCTTGCGCTGCGCGCCGAGGGCCATGCGGCCGCGGGTGCGGTCGGCAGCCGAGGCGGTGTCGAAGGTGCCGAGTTCGGTGGTGAGGATCGGCAGCGACGGCTTCAGGGCCGTGACGAGCTGCGCGATCATCGGGTGCGGCAGCAGGCCGCCGTTCATGATGATGCCGGCGAGCGTCGGGAATCCTTCGGCGGCATTGGCATTGACCAGCGCGAGGATGACGTCGGAGCGGTCGGCGGGAGCGATGACGACGACGCCGTCGGTGAGCCGCTCGAGAATCCGTTCGGCGGTCATGCCCCCGACCATGATGCGCAGCGCTTCCCGCTGCAGCAGGTCGGGGTCGCCGCTGTAGAGCTCGCCTCCGATCGCGGTCTGCAGCTCGGCCATCGTCGGCGCGACCAGCGCGGGCACCTCCGGGAGCGTCCACACCGGTTCGGCGCGGTCGCCGAGAGCCTGGGCGATCTCGTCGAGTGCATGCGGGTCGCAGCGGTTCACCACCACCGCGCCGAGATGCGCGTGCTGTCCCGCGAGCTCGTTCGCGCACACACCGGCGAGCTGGGCGATCTCCGAGGGCGTGCGGCGGGAACCGCGCAGGACGAGCAGCACCGGGGCGTCGAGATTCGCCGCGATGCGGGCGTTGTACGACAGTTCGCTGGGGTTGGCGATCTCCGTGTAGTCGCTGCCGACGATGACGACGGCGTCGCAGCGGTCGGCCACCGCGTGGTACTTGCCGACGATGTCGCTGAGCGCGGCGTCCGGGTCGTCGTGGACGTCGTCGTAGGTGACGCCGATGCAGTCCCCGTAGGCGAGGTCGACGGTGGTGTGTTCGAGCAACAGTTCGAGGATGTAGTCGATGTCGCTGTCGGAGCGCGCGATGGGACGGAAGACACCGACGCGGGCGGTGGACGCGCACAGCGTCTGCAGCACGCCCAGGGCGACGGTCGATTTCCCGGTGTCCCCTTCCGGAGCTGCGATGTAGATGCTCGAGACGGACCCTGCAGCAGCACTCATGGATTCCACCCTAACTGCAAACTTTGCTCCGTCCGGTGTACCCGCGCACATGCCCGGCCGGGGGTGTCCGGCCGGGCATGTGGGAGTCGCGGGAACTCAGGACTGGGTCTGCAGCACGCGCGGGGTGTCGGGCTGTTCGGCGTCCGCCACGACCGCCACCGGTTCGGCGTCGGCCGACAACCCGAGCAGGTCGGTCGGGGTCTTCGCCGTCTCCCGCAGTCCGAGGACCGCGACACCGGCGATGCCGCACGCGACCGCACCGAAGATCGCGACCGGGAGCCAGCCCGCGGCGCCGGGGAGCAGGATGAGGGCGGCGACCATCGGCGAGAAGCCGGCCAGCAGGTTGCCGAGCTGGTTGCTCACGGCCATGCCCGTGAAGCGGACGGTCGCGGGGAACTGTTCGGCGAAGAACGACGTCCACACGCCGTTGTAGCAGCTGAAGAACAGCGACATGTTCACGAACGCGGTGACGGAGATCAGCAGGATGTTCGTCGTCGAGATCGCCCACAGGTATCCGGCGAGGCTCACAGCGCAGCCGACGGAGGCGATCAGCATGGTCGGCTTCCGGCCGATGATGTCGGAGAGGTAGCCGGCCGCGGGGATGGTGAACATCGACAGTGCGATGGCGACGGAGATGACGGTGAGCATCACGCTGTGCTCGACACCCACCGAGGTGGCGTAGGACAGGCTGAACACGGCGAAGAGGGTCTGCACCGAGGCCATCAGGGACGCGCCGGCCACCCGGATCACCGAGCGCCAGTGGAACTTGAACACGTCGCCGAGGGGGAGCTTGCGGACGACGCTCTCCTCCTTCACCTCGGTGAAGGTCGGGGTCTCGTCCAGGTGGTTGCGGACGTAGTAGGTCACGGCGACGACAACTGCGCTGAACCAGAACGGGATCCGCCAGCCCCAACTGTAGAGCGCGTCGTCGGGCAGGAGCGAGACGGGTACGAAGACGACGGTCGCGAGCGAGCAGCCCACGGCGTAGCCGACCATCACGAAGCTGGTGAAGAAGCCGCGGCGTCCTACCGGTGAGTGTTCGACGGTCAGCGTCGACGCGCCGGCCGATTCGGCGCCCGCCGAGAAGCCCTGCAGGACACGCATCGCCACGAGAAGGACCGGTGCGAGGATGCCCACCTGCTCGTATGTCGGAAGGCATCCGATGACGAAGGATGCGACGCCCATCAGGACGACGGTCGCGAGCATGACGCGTTTGCGACCGAGTCGGTCACCGAAGTGGCCCATGACGACGGCGCCCACCGGTCGTGCGACGTAACCCACGGCGAAGGTGGCGAGGGATGCGATGAGGGCGACGGTGGGATTGCCGCCGGGGAAGAACAGCACGTTGAAGACGAGCGCGGCGGCAGCACCGTAGACGAAGAAGTCGTAGTACTCCAGCGCCCCTCCGAGGAGGGCGGCGATCGATGCGCGGCGGGGGTTCATCTCCGGTTTCGCTTCTGACGGCGGCATGGTCGATGCAGATTTGTCGGTGATCACGGTGCCTCGTTGGGGTCGATTCGGATCGGGGTCGGCGTATGCCTCGTCCGAGCTGTGATGTCCGGCGGTGGCAGGCGGAGTGTGTGACGGTTGCCACCGCGTCGGAACAAACGTAGGAGGGCACCGAACCCCCTCGCTGTTCCGTTGTGAAACAACATCGACATCTCTCGTCGAACAGAAAAGGTGCCGCTCCTCCTCGGCGGAGAAGCGGCACCTTGCGGGTCGGATGTCAGGCGAGTGCGCGCAGGCGCGGGGCGAGGTCGCGCTCGAACAACTCCAGGAACCGCTTCTGATCATGACCCGGCGCATGGAACACCAGATGATTCAACCCCGCATCGACATACGCCCTGACCTGCTCGACCGCCTCATCCGGATCCGACGCCACGATCCACCGCTTGGCCACCTGCTCGATCGGCAACGCATCCGCCGCCGCCTCCATCTCCATCGGATCATCGATCGAATGCTTCTGCTCCGGAGTGAGCGAGAGCGGCGCCCAGAACCGCGTGTTCTCCAACGCCAACTCCGGATCGGTGTCGTACGAGATCTTGATCTCGATCATCTTGTCGATCCCCGCCACATCCCGCTCCGCCTTACCCGCACCCTCCGCCACAGCCGGCAGCAATTTGTCGGTGTAGAGCTCCATCCCCTTACCCGACGTGCAGATGAACCCGTCCCCACTGCGTCCGGCATACCGGGCGACCACCGGACCGCCGGCGGCGACATAAACCGGAATCCCGCCCTCGGGCACGTCGTAGATCGACGCCCCCTTCGTCGAGTAGTACTCCCCCTCGAAATCCACCCGATCCCCGCGCCACAACTCACGCATCAACCGCACCGACTCACGCAACCGGGCGAAACGTTCCTTGAACTCCGGCCACTGGCCCGCATAACCGGTGGCGATCTCGTTCAGCGCCTCCCCGGTACCCACCCCGAGGAAGATCCGCCCCGGATACAGACACCCCATCGTCGCGAAAGCCTGCGCGATCACCGCCGGGTTGTACCGGAACGTCGGGGTCAGCACGCTCGTGCCCAGCTGCAACCGCTCGGTGCGCTCACCGACGGCGGTCATCCACGCCAACGAGAACGGCGCATGCCCACCGTTGTGCCGCCACGGCTGGAAATGATCCGACACCGTCGCCGAATCCATCCCGTGCGCCTCGGCCAACACACCCAACTCCACCAACTCGCGCGGGCCGAACTGCTCCGCCGACGCCTTGTACCCCAACTTCAAACCCTGAGCCACAGATTCCTCCGACCGTTCGCGTTTCCGATGTCCCCGAGTATGCCCACCGGATGCTCGTCATCGATCGAGACCGACGTTGTGTGCGAGATTCACGGAAAAATCGCACACAACACCGGGCTCGACGGGTCACCCGAGGGCACCAGCGCGGCGCAACGCGCGTCGTACCCTTTCGACGAGGACCTGGGGTCGTCGGTACAGCAGGTCGGCACCGACGCGCACGACGGTCCAGCCCAGCTCCGACAGCAGCGCGTAACGGTCGATGTCGATGGTCCGTTGCACCTGATCGGTCCAGTGCTGCGCACCGTCGTACTCGACGAGGACCCGCCACTGCTTCCAGCCCATGTCCGCACGTGCCACGAACCGCCCACCGTCGTAGATCTCGATCTGCGTCTCCGGCACGGGCAGACCGGACCGGACGATCAACAGCCGCGTGTGCGTCTCCGGTGGTGACGCGGCACCTCCGTCGACGAGTTCGAGAACCTTCCGTATGGACGTGAGGTGCCGAGCACCCTTGTGCCGAGCGACCACCACTTCGATCTCGTGGACTTTCGTTCCGGTCGCATTGCAGAGCGCGTCCACCATTTCGACACATCGGTCGATGTCTGCACCCCGCGCGAGGTCGAAGGCCGTTCGGGCCGGTGTCGTCACCGTCATTCCGTCGACGACGCAGGATTCGATGTCGTCGACGCTGCGAACGATGATGCCCGGCGTCGAGTGCAGCTTCCCGGGTCGCACGATCTCCGCGGGCAACGACGCGCCGAGCCAACGGGTCCCGTGCACGGCGGCTGCGGACGGTCCGGCCAGTACCCCTCCACCTCCCGCCCACAACCAAGCTGCCTTCGCGCGTAGAAGTGCCGTCGCTTCGACTCCAGGGGCCACGTACACATTGCGATGAAGCTTCACGAAGTGGTGCCGAAGTTGGTACCGCGTCACCGATCCGGCTGCCAGCGCGTCGGTACCGGCGAACGGTTCGTCGAAGTCGACCATGAGCGCGAGCGTGCCCGGTCTCCACTGTTCCCGGTACCCCGAATCCGCAGCCTGTGGAGAATTTTCGACGTTATCCCCAGATGCCCCGAAACGAGACCGGCGTTGATGTCGATTTTTCGCGAATCATCGACAACAACACCGGTCTCGACGGACGATCACGCGGCGCGAACCCGCGCCAATCCCCATTCGCGGGCCAGGAGTTCGTAGGAACGCAGGCGGTCCTCGTGGCCGTGGGTGACCGAGGTGACGACGAGTTCGTCGGCGTCCGTCACTCGGCGGAGGGTGTCGAGGCGCTCCGCCACCGTGCTCGGCGACCCCACGAACTGGGTGACGATGCGGTCGTCGACGAGGGCGCGCTCCTCATCGGTCAGCGGCGGGGTGGTGTCCGGGTTCGGGTACGGGATCGCGCCGTGACCCGAGCGGATGCTGTGCGTCCAGTGCCCGTAGGTCGACGCCAACTCGCGTGCGGTGGCGTCGTCGTCGGCGACCACCGCGTCGGCCGAGACCACCACGTACGGCTTCCTCAGGATCGACGACGGACGGAACGCCGCCCGGTACGCCTCGACCGCCTCGACCGTCGTGCCCGGACTGACGTGGTAGTTCGCACCGAACGGCAACCCCAGGCGACCCGCGAGTTCCGCCGACGGTCCGGCACTCGAACCGAACACCCACAGTTCGAAGTCGGCGCCCTCCCCCGGGCTGGCGTGCAGATCCGTTCCGTCCGGCGCCGTGTAGGTGCCGTCCAGGAAGGCGAGGATGTCCTCGACCTGCTGCGCGAAGTCGGGCGACTGCGCGCCGGGTTGCTGCAGGATCCCGAAGCTCGCCGCCAACCGGGACGACGACAACAGCTTCGCCGGCGAGAAGGGCGGCGGGATGATCAGTCCGTCGCGGATCTCCGTCGCCCGCGGTGCGGGTTCGGGAGCCGCACCCGCCAACGTCTCCGCTCGCCGCTGCCCCGACCTGCCGAGACCGAGATCGATGCGTCCCGGGTACAGGGCGTCGAGGGTGCCGAAGGATTCGACGACGCCGATCGCGGTGTTGTGTCCGAGCTGAACCGCGGCGGCACCGACGCGGATGGTGCGGGTCGCGGCGGCGATCGCGCCGATGAGCACGTCGGGTGCCGACGAGGCGACGGCGACGAAGTGGTGCTCGGCGACCCAGTACCTCTTGTACCCCCACGCTTCGACGTGGCGCGCCAGGTCGACGGTGTTGCGCAGCGCCTCCGGCACCGAGGACCCCTCGCTGACGGGCGAGAGGTCCAGCACGGACAGCGGGACCGGATTCACCGCGTTCACGACGACTCCCCGACTCGCGGAGTACGTTCACCGGCTTCGACGGCGAACGGAAGACGGTTCTGCGGCGGCGCGATCGGGCACGTCGCCGCGTCGGTGAACGCGCACGGCAGGTTCGCGGCGCGGGTGAAGTCGAGCGTGACCGTCCCGTCCTCGGCCGGCGCCTCGACCTGCAGGATCCGCGCCGCCGGATAGGTCGTCACCCCGGAGGTCGCGTCGGTGAACAGGATCCGCAACGGACCGCCGGCTTCACCGAAGGCGACGAGTTCGTGGTCGCCACCGTCGTATCCGAACCGGACCACACCCGCCGCCGGGTGGTGGTGTTCGAGTCCGTCGACGACGGCACCGGTCGTCACGACCTGCTGTTCGTCGAATGCCTCGAACCGGCCGGTCAGCACCCAGGACGCGTCGGGTTCGTAGACCGGGACGCCGGTGAACGACGCGAGCGCCGGTGCCGTGCGGTCATGGATACGGATCCCGAATCGTCCGGTGCGCTTGATGATCTCGACGAAGCCGCGATCGAACTCCGCTTCGAGACCGGGCGCCCCCTCGACCGGCTCGTAGGTGGTTGTCGCCCCGTCGAATTCGTGGATCACCGATTCGCCGTCGACGTGCCACCGACCCGGCGCTTCGTCGAAGGAGGTGGGGGTCTCGGCGAGCCAGTGCAGGGCGGTCAGGCTCAGCCAGCCGAGCGGCTGCCGCAGACCGTCGTTGCGCTCGGCATGCCACCGCTGCCAATCGTCGACGAACTGATCGAGTGTTGCGGTCATGACGCGCGGACTCCTTCGGTGACGGTGTGCGGGTCGCGCAGGCCGAGGTGGCCGCGCAGGGTGGTGCTGTCGTATTCGGTGCGGAAGCTGCCGCGTTCCTGCAGCAGCGGGACGACCGTGTCGACGAAGTCGTCGAGGCCGCCGGGGGTGAGGTGCGGAACGAGGATGAACCCGTCGCTGGCGTCGGTCTGCACGTAGAGGTCGATCTCGTCGGCGACCTGCTGCGGCGTTCCGATGAACTGCTGGCGTGCGGTGACCTCGATGATGA
This sequence comes from Rhodococcus sp. PD04, assembly GCF_035918275.1. NCBI lineage: Bacteria > Bacillati > Actinomycetota > Actinomycetes > Mycobacteriales > Nocardiaceae > Rhodococcus > Rhodococcus sp. PD04. Next base: position 4,122,062 of record NZ_CP142143.1, read on the forward strand.
GTTCGCGGATGCTGAGGTTCTCGGCGTCCGCCTTCCCCTTCCACTGCCGGGCGACGGCGAGCGGATCCTTGGCGTGGCGCACGCGTCCGCGCGTGATGGTGACGTTGTCCTCGGGGTCGACGTCCGGCAGCGGGCCGTCCGGGTCGTACGACGACAGGTCCTTGCCCCACACCTGTTCGAGGAAGGCGATGGCCGTCTGCGGGCCGACCTGCTGCAGACGGATGTGCCGGGCCCGCTCGTGTGCTTCCTCCTCGGTGTCGCCGAGGACGAAGGTCGCGGCGGGCAGGATCTTCAGCTCGCCCCAACTGCGTCCGTACTTCGCGAGGCGGTTCTTGACGTCGGTGTAGAACGCGCGACCCTCCTCGAGGGTGCCGTGCCGGCTGAAGATGGCGTCGGCCTTGGCAGCACCGAACTCACGACCCTCGTCGGAGTCGCCGGCCTGCAGGAGGACGGGATGCCCCTGGGGACTGCGCGGCACCTCGAAGCGACCCGCGATGTCGAACTGGGTGGTGTGGATGTCGAACGACGCGATGTCGCCGTCGGGAGCGAAGATCCCGGCCTCACGGTCGATCACGGGACCGCGGGCCGACCAGCCGTCCCACAGTTCCCGCACCACGTCGACGACCTCGGCGGCACGGACGTACCGCTGCGAGTGCTCGAGGAAACCACCACGACGGAAGTTCTCGCCGGTGAACGCATCCGACGAGGTGACGAGGTTCCATGCGGCGCGACCGTCCGAGAGGTGGTCGAGGGTCGCGAACTGCTTGGCCAGTTCGTACGGCTCGTTGAAGGTCGTGTTGATGGTGCCGGCCAGGCCGAGGTGGGTGGTGGCACCGGCGAGGGCCTCGAGCACCGTGAGGGTGTCGGGGCGCCCCACGACGTCGAGGTCGTGGATGCGGCCGCGGTGCTCACGCAGCCGGAGTCCTTCGGCGAGGAAGAAGAAGTCGAACCTGCCGCGTTCGGCGGTGCGGGCGAGGTGCAGGAACGACGAGAAGTCGATCTGGCTCTTCGACTCGGGGTCGGCCCACACCGTGGTGTTGTTGACACCGGGGAAGTGCGCGGCGAGATGAATCTGCTTGCGAACAGTGTTGCGGGACACGATGATCGTTCCTTCAGTGAGCAGCCGCGAAGCGGTTGGCGGGACGGGGCAGACCGAGCCGGTCGCGGAGGGTTCCGGTGGTGGGTGCGACCTCGGGGCGGACGACGGGCAGCACGTTCTCGACGAGTCGGTGGAGGGTGGACGGCAGCGCGAGTGGCCGCAGGGTCACCCCGTCCACACCCGTTGTGTCATCGAGCAGTTCGATCAGGCTCTCGGATGTACCGACGTGGACGAGCGTGTCGGAGCGGTAGGGCTGCCCGGCCCACGTCTCGAGCTGCGCGAGATCTGCGGTGGCGTCGTCGCCGAGCAGGACGTCGACGTCGAGCAGCACGAAGATCCGCCGGTCGCCCGCCGCGGCCCGGATGCGACCGGCCAGTTCGGATGCGGCGGCGAGGTCGGTGGCGCGGATACGCACGAGATCCGCTCGATGCGCGGCGAATTCGAGGGATTCGTCACCGGTCACCGTCACCGCGACCAGCGGTTGTCCTTGTGGGGATCGCGGCACGATCGACGAGCCCTTGACGGAGAAGTACTCGCCGACGAAGTCGATGTAGTGGACCTTGTCGCGATCGATGAAGCGACCGGTGGCGACGTCGCGGATCTCGGCGTCGTCCTCCCAGCTGTCCCACAACCGTGCCGCGACCTCGGCGGCCTCGTGCGCTTCGGCCCACAGCGACGCGGTGTCCTGCTCGTCCTTGCGGCCGAACAACTCCACGGCGCCCGGTGTCACCGCGACCTCCCACCCGGCGCGACCGAGCGTGGTGTGGTCGATCGTCTGGATCGCCTTGGCGACATGGAACGGCTCTGTGTAGGTGACGGTGGCCGTCGGGATCAGACCGATGCGGGAGGTGGCGGTGGTCAGGCGCGCCGCGAGGCCGACGGCTTCGAGACGGCCCCGCACCGTGGTCGCGTCCGAGACGACACCGAAGGTGTCGGGGAAGAACGCGAAGTCGACGCCGGCACGATCTGCGGCACCCACGAGGTCGGCCCAATAGCGGGGGGTGAACAGTTCCTCGGCGCGCGAATCGTCACGTCGCCAGGACGAGGGGTGGATGCCGGTGCCGGCGAAGTCGACGGCCAGCAACAATTCTGAACTATCGGACATGATGGACCTTCCCGGGGATGGCCTCGAGCAACGTCTGCGTGTACTCGTGTTGGGGGTTGTCGAAAATTTCTGCGGTGGAGCCGTATTCGACGACCCGACCGGCGCGCATCACGGCGACGGTGTCGCTGATCTGCCGGACGACGGCGAGGTCGTGCGAGATGAACAGGTAGCCGAGTCCGAGTTCGGCCTGCAGCGAGGTGAGCAGGTCGAGGATCTGAGCCTGGACCGACACGTCGAGCGCCGAGACGGGCTCGTCGAGGACCAGCAGCTCGGGGTTCAGGGCGATGGCCCGTGCGATGGCCACGCGTTGCCGCTGCCCACCGGACAGTTCGGCGGGTTTGCGGTCCAGATGTGCCGTCGACAGCGCCACCTGATCGAGGAGACGGGCGACGTGGGCGGCACGTTCGGCTCTCGTGCCGATGCCGAACGCTTCGAGCGGTTCGGCGACGATGTCGCGGATCCTCAGTTTCGGGTCGAGCGAGGCGTAGGGATTCTGGTGCACGATCTGTACACGACGCCGCAGTGCCCGCAGCGCACGGCCACCGAGCGCGGTGATGTCGTCACCGTCGAACCGGACCGTCCCGGCAGTGGGGGTCTCGAGCCGGATCGCGATGCGCGAGACCGTGGACTTGCCGGAACCCGATTCCCCCACCAGCGAGAGAGTGCCGCCGCGGGAAACATCGAAGGACACATCGCGCACGGCGTGCAGCGAGGACTTCCGGTCGATGCGGAAGGTCTTCGACACCTTCGACACCGACAGGATCGGAGCGGCATCTCGCAGCGCAGGTCGCACGGCCGGTTCCGCGAGGCTCGGCGCTGCCGCGATGAGCGAGCGCGTGTACTCGTGTTGCGGGTCGGTGAGGACCTGCGCCGCCGGTCCGGTCTCGACGACCCGGCCGCTCTGCATGACGACGATGCGGTCGGCGCGATCCGCCGCGACGCCCAGGTCGTGGGTGATGAGCAGTACTGCGGTGCCGGTCTCGGCGATCCGCGCGTCGAGGTGGTCGAGGATGCGGCGCTGCACCGTCACGTCGAGTGCGCTCGTCGGTTCGTCGGCGATGACGAGGTCGGGCCGGCAGGCGAGCGCGATACCGATGAGCACGCGCTGCCGCTGACCGCCGGACAGTTCCTGCGGGTACTGCTTCGCGCGCAGGTGGGGGTCGTCGAGTCCGGCCTCCTCGAGGATGCGCAGCGCCTCGAGCCGCGCGGTACGCCGATCGGCGAGACCGTGGATGCGCAGCACCTCCGCGATCTGGTCACCGATGCGGATGACGGGATTGAGGGAGGTCGTCGGGTCCTGCGGAACGAATCCGATCCGGGCGCCGCGGATGCGTTCGAAGGCGCGCTCGGACAGGTCGTTCAGCGACGTGCCGTCGAAGGTCACCGACCCCGCCGTGACACGCCCGGTGCCGGCGAGCAATCCGATGATCGCGTGTGCCGTGGTGGACTTGCCCGATCCCGACTCGCCGACCACCGCGACGACCTCGCCGCGGGCGACGGTGAGATCGACACCGTTCACCGCGACCACCGGTTCGCGCGACGATCCGTAGGCAACCTGCAGGTCGCGCACTTCGAGGAGCCTCATCATGCGCTCCTGTCCTCGAGGGCGTGGCCGATGCGGTGGGCCGAGAGCACGACAGCGACGATGACGAGACCCGGAAGCGTCGTCATCCACCAGGCCGCGGCGAGATAGTTGCGGCCTTCCGAGATCAGCGACCCCCATTCGGGTGTCGGTGGCACGGCACCGAATCCGAGGAAGCTCAGCGACGACACGGCCAGCACCGCCATTCCGAATTCGACGGCAGCGAGAGCCGCGACGGGCGCGTACGAGTTGCGCAGCACGTGCCGGCGCAGGACGGTGTGCCACCGGACTCCGCACGCGAACGCGGCTTCGACGTAGAGCGCCTTGCGTACCCGCAGCACTTCCGAGCGCATGACGCGCGCGAAGTTCGCCACGAGGCTCACACCGACGGCGATCGCGACGTTCATCGTGCCGAAGCCGAGGGCCGTGACCAGGGCGAGCGACAGCAGCAGCGCGGGGATGGACAGCAGGACGTCGACGAGGCGCATGAGTACCGCGTCGAGGGCACCGCCGACCGCACCGGACAGCAGCCCGATCAGCGAGCCGACGGCCAGGGCGATCCCGACCGCGACGAGCGTCGCGGTGAGTGACAGGCCGGCTCCGTGTACGACACGCGTGTACACGTCGCGGCCGAGATTGTCGGTGCCGAACCAGTGCGCGACGCTCGGTCCCTGGAGCTTCTCGGCGGGCACACCCTGCAGCGGGTCGCCCGATGCGAAGAGCGACGGGAACAGCGCGAAGCCCACCGCGAGGAGCAGCACGATCGACGACACGACGAGCACGGCGTTGCGCCGCACCGCTGCCGTGACGGACGTGATCCGGATTCTTCTGCGCGAATGAGGTTCCGGTAACGGCGTTGCCGGGAGCGTTTCGCGGACGAGTGTGTCAGACACGTGCCTCGACCTCCAGGAGAGTGTCGTCGTGGGTCGGGTCGTCCTCGGTCGAGGCTGCGCCACCCCGGTCGATGCCGTGGGTGATCCGCGGGTCGATGAGGGGATAGAGCAGGTCGACGGCGAGGTTGACGAGCACGAAGACGGTGGACGAGAACACGACGATGCCGAGCACCACCGGGATGTCCTGCGTCATCACCGACATCTGGGTCAGACGTCCGATACCGGCGCGGGAGAAGACCGTCTCGACCACCACGGACCCCGCGAGCAGATTGCCGACGATGACACCGGCGATCGTGAAGGCGGGGATGCTCGACAGCTTCAGCGCATGACGGGTCTGGATGCGCAGGCGGGACGCGCCTTTCGCGCGTGCCGCCTCGATGAACGGCTGTCGCCAGGTCGTCTGCAGGCTGGTGGCAAGGACCTGGGCGATCACCGCTCCGGTGGGCAGTGCCAGGGTGATCGCGGGCAGGATCACGTGTTCGATGCCCTGGTCGCCGAAAGCCGGGAACAACCGCAGTCGGAACGAGAAGAGCTGCAACAGGATCAGGCCAACCCAGAAGGTCGGCACGGCCACCCCCAGTGGGGGCAGCGAGAACAGCAGGCTGCGGAGCCGGTGGACCCGCGTGTAGGTCGCGAGGAAGGCGACCGCCGTGCCGAACACGACGGCGAACACCAGTGCTGTGCCCGCCAGGACGAGGGTGCTCGGCAGAGCGGCGGCGATCGCGTCGGTCACCTGCTGTCCGGTCGAGATGGACATGCCGAAATCACCTCGGACCGCGTTGCTCAGCGCATTCCAGTACTGCGCCGCGATCGGCTGATCTAGTCCGTACCGCGCCTGGAGCTGTTCGATCGCAGCGGCGTCGACCGGTGTTCCGGCATCGGCGCCGGCGGCGATGGAGACCGGATCGGAGGGCAGCAGGAACAGGACCGCGAACGACACCGTGAACGCCGCCCACAGCACCCCCACGGCCTGGAGCACACGGAAACCGAGATAGCGCAGCATGATCTACTCACTCAGCCAGGTGTCGAAGAACTGCAGTCGCGCCGACGCCTCGAACTTCAGGTCGGCGACGTTCGGTCCGGCGCCGACCGCCTGCGACAGTTCGACCGTGGGGATCCACAGCCCGTTGTCGAGGACGAGTTGCTGCGCCTGGCCGATGAGCTCGGCGCGTGCGGCGGGGTCGGTCGTGGACAGCTGACGGTTCAGCACCTCGTCCAGGTCGGGGATCGGACCGCGCTGGTTGATGTTGCGGCCGTCCAGACCGAATGCGGTGCGGAGGATGTCGCCGTCGGCGCGGGTGCTGTTGTAGTAGGACGCCTCGTAGTCACCGGCGTTCTGGCGCGCGGTGTTCTCCGGGGTGGAGACGAGGTCGAGTTGCAGGTCGATTCCCACCGTGCGCAGCTGCTGCTGCACCAGTTCGAGGATGGCCTGATTGCCGGCGAAGACGGAGCTGAACAGCACCGGGAAGCTCAGGCGCTGCCCGTCCTTGACGCGGATCCCGTCGGGTCCGGGAACCCAGCCGGCGTCGTCGAGGATCTTCTCGGCCTTCTCCGGGTCGTAGGTGACGTCGGCAAGTTCGACGTAACCGGGGGTCGCGGATGCGAGGGTGCCGGTCGCGGGGCGGAAGTCCGGTCCGAGCACCGTGTCGACGAGCTCCTGACGGTTGATCGCCGGGACGATGGCACTGCGCACGACGGGGTCGGCGAGGACACCGCGGCTGAGGTTGGGTTGGAAACCGAACGGGATGCCCGGATTCGGAGTGGTCAGGATGCGTCCACCGGCACCTTCTATCTGCGCCGCGTCCTGCGGCAACGCATCCGAGATGGCGTCGAGCTGTCCCGAGGCGAGCGATCCGGTGCGGACACCCGATTCGGGGACGATCGTGAATTCGATCCGGTCGAGATAGGCCTCACCGTTGTGCCCGAATGCGTCCGATCCCCATGAGTAGCCCGCGCGCTTGACGAGGGTGGCGGACCTGTCCTGCTGATAGTCCTCGTAGACGAACGGACCGGTGCCCGAGAGGTCGCCGGCGCAGCGTTCCTCCGCGCTCTTCGCGGTGTCGGCCTCCGAGAGCAGGCCCAGCTGATGACTGGCGGTGGCCTGCAGGAAGGGCGCGTTGGGAGCCGAGAAGTTCACCTGCGCAGTGCGGTCGTCGACGACCGTGGTGCCTGCATATCCCGCGAGGTACCCGACGGCCTGTGGCGCCTTCACCCCACCGAGGGTGTTCACGATCGCGTCGAAGTTCTTCTTCACGGAGTCCGCGGTCAGCGGAGTGCCGTCGCTGAAGGTCACGCCCTCCTTCAGCCGGAAGGTGAACTGCGTGCCGTCGGCGTTCGATTCCCAGCTCTCCGCGAGCCACGGCACGATCTCACCGGTCGCGGGATCCTGGTCGGTGAGCGAGTCGACGACCTGCCGGGCGACGTAGATGGTCTGGTTGCTGGCCGCCTGTGCGGGATCGGCGCAGGTGGGAGGGACCGACAACCCGTACCGCAGGGTGCCACCGGGCTGCGGGTCGCCGGTGGGCTCCGAGTTCGCCGCGGCACCGGTGCCGCAGGCGGTCAGCGCTGCGCCCAGTACGGCGGTGGCGGCGGCCGTGACGACGAACCGGGACGCGGAGGAGGACGAGATGGACAACGACGGGCTCCGTGATCTGAACAGGGCTCCGGCAGCATCACCGTGCGGATGCCGCCGAGCGGGCGGGGGTGGGATGTCGTCCCTGTGGAACGGGATGTCAGCGGGATCTCGGCCGCTCTGGGTGGCTCGCTTCCCGAGGTTACGGAGTCTCGGGGATCGGGCACACCGTTTCTTTCACTGCGATCGAAACGGTTCCCGGGACAGCGGTCTCAGACGGTGAGGGCATCGCGGTGCGGGACCGCCGCGCGCAATTCAGGAGCGACCTCCGCCTGGAACAGTTCGAGACTCGCGCGCTGCTCGGCCACGGAGAACCCGCCGCGATCGGCGGTCACGTGCATGACCTCGTGGCCGAAACGCTCGTGGTAGCGGAGCACCTTGTCGATCACCTGCTGCGGACTCCCGATGAGCGCGGAGCTGCGTTCGACGAAGTCCTCGACGGTCTCGAAGACGACGGGAAGACCGGTCTCCCGGGCGAATTCGAGGCGTTGCTCGAACTGGGGACGGTAGGCGTCGATCGCTTCCTGCGAGGTGCGCGCGACGTACAGTCCCGCCGTCCCGGCACCCACCCGAGCCTCGGCGGGATCGTGGCCGTAGGCGGCCCACCGCTCGCGGTAGTGGTCGATGAGGTCGGCGTACGGCTCGATCGGGTTGGTGACGTTGGCTGAGAAGATCGGATCGCCGTATCGGGCTGCGAGATCGACGGATTCGCGGCTGGTGGCGCTGCCGTGCCAGATGGTGAGGCGCGGCTGCAGTGGCCGGGGCACGGTGACGGCGTCGGTGAGCGACGGCCGGAACCGTCCCTCCCAGGTGACGGTCTCGTTCTCCCACAGAGCCCGGAACAGTTCATATCCTTCACGATTGCGGTCCCACTGGTCCTCGGGGGTGACGTGGAACAGGTCGGCCTGGGCGGTGCCGTTGCCTTTGCCGATCATGAGCTGCAGGCGCCCACCCGACAGGTTGTCGAGCGTGGAGTAGTCCTCGAATGCGCGGACGGGGTCGAGCAGGCTCAGCGTCGTGACACCGGTCCACAGTTCGAGTGTGTTGGTCCGCGCCGCGATGCTGGCCAGGACGACCGGGGGCGACGACGCGAGGAACGGCTTCTCGTGCCGCTCCCCCACCGCGAATCCTTCGAATCCGAGCCGTTCGGCGAGCACGGCGGTGTCGACGACCTCCCGGATCCGTTCGGAGGGCGAGAGCCGTTCTCCTGTCACGGGATCAGGATGATGGGTGATGAGACTGAGCAGCAGGAACTTCATGCGGAGACCGCCTTTCCGGCCAGGAACTTCTCGAAGGGATGCGGACCGATCTCCTCGGCGGGTCGCCGGGAGTCGAACAGGGCGGTGTATCCGGCCGCGAGATACAGTGCGACGGCCTCGGGTTGCCGCCACCCTGTCGTGAGGTAGATGCGGGTGTACCCGCGACGCAGGGCCTCCGCCTCGAGTTCGGCGACCACGATGCGGCCGAGCCCGCGACGTCGATGGTCCTTCGACGTCCAGATCCGTTTGAGTTCGGCGGTGTTCTCGTCGTAACGCTGGAAAGCACCACCCGCGACCGGCACTCCGTCCTCGACGAGGACGAGCAGGGCACCGTCGGGTGGCGCGAACCGGTCCTCCGGGTAGCCGACGAGACTCTCGTACTGTTCGTCGAAGGAGTGCTCGTAGCGGGTGCTGTACTCGACCGCGAGTTCCTCGAGGAGCGGCGCGGCCAGGGGATCGTCCTGCCGCACCGCCCTCACCTCCGATCTGCGGGTCCCGCTCACGAGACCACCACCGGCTGTCGCGCGCCGAACCGGAACGGTTCCGGGGTGGCGGCGGTGCCGTCGGCGAGATCGGCGACGAGTTCCCCGATGGCCGGCGCGAATTTGAAGCCGTGCCCGGAGAAGCCGGCGGCGACCGTGACGGCACCGTCGCGGTCGACGACGAAGTTCGAGTCCGGTGTCGTCGTGTACAGGCAGGTGTCCGCCCGTGCGCTCTCGACGTCGACGCCCGGAAGCCACGTGCGCGCGTAGTCGACGAGCCGGCGCACCCCGTCCGGGTCCGCCACGAAACTACGGTTGTCCGGATCCACCTGCGGACCGGTGCCGTGCTCGCCGATCTTGATGCCGTCGACGGAACCGAGGCCGTAGATGCCCTCCCCGTCGAGTTCGGCGCCGCGATGGTGGACGAAGCTCGGCCACTGTGCATCGGTGAGCGGGACGAAGTGCGCCGGTTGCTCCTGTGTTGTGCGCAGGGCCGGAAGCCGAGGCGCCGTACCACCGGTCACCCCGTCGAGGACGGTGCGCGTCCACGCACCCGCCGCGACGACGACATGTTTCGCGATGATCACCTCGGAGTCGAGCACGATCTCGATGCCTCGGCCGGACGCGCGGACGGTGCGGACCGGGGTGGTGTGCCGGACGTCCGCGCCGGCCTGCGCCGCGGCCTGTTGCAGTGCCGCCACCGAGTGATCGGCGTGCAACCGGCCGGCGTCGGGGTGGTGCAGCACCGTGGTATCGAATCTGATTCCGGGCCAGCGGCGCTGCGCCTCGGCCGGTGTGAGGACACTGTGCGCGATACCGAGCCGGTGCAGCGCCGTCGCCTTGGCGTGGACGGCTGCCGGGAGCCCGTGGTCGACGGCACCGGTGAGTTCGAGGACCGTGCGGCCGGTGGTCTCCTCGAGCCGTCGCCAGAGCGGCAGGGCGCCGGCGGCGAGTGCGGTGTAGAACCGCCCGTCGTAGGCCTGCCGGTAGATGCGGGAGGTGCCGTGCGAGGCACCGCGGTGGTGTCCCTGCTCGAACTGTTCGAGCAGGACCACCGTTCGGCCACGTGCGGCAAGTCGCCAGGCCGCCGCGGAGCCGATGACACCGCCACCGATCACCACGACGTCGACGAGTCTGCTGACGCGAGTCATGCTGTCTTCCTGTCGCTTCCGGTCTAGGTCGTCTTGGGCAGGCCGGGCGGGTTGATGCGCGAGACCTCGATCGCCTCGCTGCTGATGCCCCACCGCTCGAGAACCTCTGCGTAGGTGCCGTTCTCGATGATGTGGTTGATCGCTTCGTTGATCGCCCGGATCAGTCCGTTGTCCTTCTTCGTGAGCACCGCGATCTCACCCTGCAGGTCGAGGCCCGCGCCCGAGAACGTGCCGGCGATCTCCGTCTCACCTGCCTGCAGGACGTGGAACGCCGAGGTCGGGTTCGGGCCGACGTAGGCGTCGATACGTCCGGAGCCGAGCGCGAGGTAGTAGTCGACGGCGTTCTGGTAGTAGAGGATCTCGGCGGGTTCGAGCCCGGCGGCGACGTTCTGCTCGTTCCACTCGACGAGCAGCGACTCCTGGTTGGTCCCGGAGCCGACACCGATCGTCAGGCCGGCGATGTCCTCGGGTCCGTCGAAGGTGATGCCGCTGTCCTTGCCGACCTCGATGGCGAGGCTGTCGAGGCGGTAGGTGGCGAAGTCGTACTTCTCCTTGCGTTCCTCGGTGACGGTGACGTTCGAGATGAACACGTCCGCCTCGCCGGAGTCGACGCGGACGAAGTTCTGCGCCCAGTCGGCGGCGGTGAGTTCGATGTCCAGGTCGAGCACGTTCCCGATGAGATGGGCGAAGTCGGTCTCGGATCCGATGATCGTCGTGTCGTCGTCGGCGTAGAAACGCAGCGGCGGCGCGGTACCGGCGGATCCGGTGACGACCAGCGTGCCGCGGTCGCGGATCTCCTGAGGAACCTTCGCGGCGATCTCCTCGACCGGGTCGGTGGTGATGCGGTTCTGGTCCGCCGTGAGGTTGTAACCGGCCGTCGTCGCGGCATCGGCGTCGGTGCCGGCATCTGCGCCGGAACCGCAGGCCGCGACGCCCAGAAGGGCGGCGGCGGTCAGAGCCGAGGTCAGCAGGCGGACCCGGCGGGAGGAAGCGAACATTGTTACCTTCTCGAGTGCTGTGGTGGGGAGGGGAATCAGAGAACGCGCGACAGGAACGACGCGGTGCGTTCCTGCTGCGGATTGTCGAGGACCTCGTGGGGTGGTCCCTGTTCGACGATGACGCCGCCGTCCATGAAGACGACGGTGTCGGCGACCTCACGGGCGAAACCGATCTCGTGCGTGACGATCACGAGGGTCGCACCGTCGCCGGCGAGGTCGCGGATGACGGCGAGAACCTCGCCGACGAGTTCGGGGTCGAGAGCCGAGGTGGGCTCGTCGAAGAGGATCACGGCGGGTCGCAGGGCGAGGGCCCGCGCGATCGCGATACGTTGCTGCTGACCGCCGGACAGCTGCTTCGGATAGTCGTGCACCTTGTCGCCCACGCCGACGCGGTCGAGCAGGGCGCGAGCCTCCACCTCGACCTCCGCGCGGTCGCGTCCCTGTGCCGACACCGGTGCCTCGACGACGTTCTCGAGGGCGGTCAGGTGCGGGAAGAGGTTGAAGTTCTGGAAGACGAAGCCGATGCGGGAGCGCTGGCGGAGGATGTCACGGGCACGCAACTCGTGCAGCTTGTTCCCGCGACGCCTGTAGCCGATCAGTTCACCGTCGATGCGCACGGTGCCGCGGTCGACCTTCTCGAGGTGGTTGAGGGTGCGCAGGAGTGTGGACTTCCCGGATCCGGACGGACCGAGGATCACGGTGACCGTGCCCTTACGGAGTTGCAGGTCGATGCCTTTGAGGACTTCCAGGGCGCCGAACGACTTGTGAACTCCGCGCACGTCGACGACGTAGTCGACGTCGTCCCTGGTGGCGGTCATTTCGTCGCTCCCCGGGGTGCGCCGATGCTGCTGTCGCGGATCTCGCGGTACTTCGCGACCACACGCTGCCATGGGGTGAGCGGCAGTGCACGTGCCGAACCGCGGGCGTAGTGCCGTTCGACGTAGTACTGCCCGATCGACAGGATCGTGGTGAGGATGATGTACCAGACGGTCGCGACCATGAGCATCGGAACGACGCGTCCGGTGCGACCGAAGATCACCTGTACCTGGTAGAAGAGTTCGGCGATGGCCATGGTGGAGACGATCGAGGTGCCCTTGAACAGGCTGATCACTTCGTTGGCGGCGTTCGGGAGGATCGCCCGCATGGCCTGCGGGAGAACGATCTTCATGAACTGCCGGTAACGCGGGATGCCGAGCGCGTTGGCGGCCTCGATCTGACCGTGGTCGACGGAGATGATGCCGGCGCGGATGATCTCGGCGGAGTAGGCCGCCTGGTGGAGCGCCAGACCGATGACGGCGGCTGTGAATCCCGAGATCACCCCGGCCACACCGAACTCGAAGAAGGCCGGCCCGAAGGGGATGCCGATCGACAGCGTCTTGTACAGGTACGCGATGTTGAACCAGAACAGTAGCTGGACGATGAGCGGGATCGATCGGAACGCCCAGATGTACGTCCACGAGACCACTTGCAGAACAGGATTGTTCGACAACCGGCCGACCGCGAGGAGCACACCGAGAGCGAAGCCGAGGACCGTGCCCCACAGTGTCAGTTCGATCGTCATCCACAGTGCGGACAGCACGGACGACGCGGTGAAGTACTGCGCGAAGGTCGCCCAGTCCCAGCCGGGGTTGGTGACCAGGCCGTGCACGAACTGGGCGACGAGGATCAGCACGGCAGCGCTGATCACCCAGCGCCACGGATGCCGTTTCCGGGCGACGGCCAGGTCCTCGTCGTCGGTGTGGTCGGCCGGGGCGTCGGGGATGCGGAGATCGGTGGACGTGCTCACGGCGACGTCCTGGGGGCGGGAGCCATCGGGATGGGCCTTTCGGGAATGCGGGGGTGCGGGGGTGCAGACGTGGGTCCCGGCCCGTCCCCCTGCGGACGGGCCGGGACTCACGCGGCGAAGGACGACGGGCGGTCTACGTCAGCGACGACACCGGTGCGAAGTACCGCGGCACAGGTCGATGTGCAGGCGGCACCACGAGGCGCGCTCGGTCCAGCGGGTCATGCTCGTTCCTCCATCGATCCCGGCGGTAGCACCCGCACCCGCGCACGGGGGGTTGCTGCGACGTCGTGGAGCCAGGTCTCTCGGTCGCTCTGGATGGTCGCTGCTCAACCTACGGAGTGCGGCGCGTCGTGGACAGGCTTTCTCTCACCGTGGCGGAAATACCGTCCCTCGTCGAGACCGATGTAGATGTCGACGTGGTGCCCCGACATCGACAACAAGGCCGGTTTCGGCACGCCGTAGACTCGCCTCGGTGACCCCGCTCGAACTTTTCCTCGTCGCATTGGCCGGGCTCGGCGCCGGAGCGATCAACTCCCTCGTCGGATCCGGCACCCTCATCACCTTCCCGACGCTCGTCGCGTTCGGTGTACCCCCGGTGACCGCGACGATGTCCAACGCGATCGGCCTGGTCGCGGGAGGCGTATCGGGCACCTGGGGGTATCGGCGCGAACTGCGCGGGCAATGGGAACGGTTGCAATGGCAGATCCCGGCGTCGTTCTGCGGGGCGTTGGTCGGAGCGTGGCTCCTGCTCCACCTGCCGGAGACCGTCTTCGAGACGGTCGTGCCGATCCTGCTTCTCCTGGCACTCACACTCGTCGTGTTCCAGCCGAAGATCCAGGCGTGGGTGGCTCGCCGGACAGGTGGCGACGCCGACGGCCGTCTCGGGCCGGTGCGGATGACGTTGCTCGTCGTCGGCACCTTCGCCGTCGGCATCTACGGCGGCTACTTCACGGCGGCACAGGGCATTCTGCTGATGGGCCTGTTCGGAGCATTGCTGCACGACCACATCCAGCGACAGAACGCAGCGAAGAACCTTCTGTCGCTGGTCGTGAACATCGTGGCCGCATCCGCATACATCCTGGTGGCGTTCGACCGGATCAACTGGACCGTGGCCGCGCTGATCGCCGTGGGCTCCTTGATCGGTGGTTATCTCGGCTCCCATTACGGCCGACGCCTGTCGCCGGTGGCGCTGCGTGCGGTGATCGTCGTGGTCGGGTTGATCGGCCTGTACCGACTGCTCGCCTGACCCGTCTCCGCGAAGACGGTGAGAACACCCCGCTCCGGCACCAGACTGTAGCCGCGCCGATCCCTACACGCTTCGGACGGGAGAGCGCAGTCATCTGAGAGACGCGAACGTGGTGACCTGCGGTCGACCTCAGCGCGCTCCCACCCACAGGTGCCCCCCCAATGCCGTCGCAGGAACCAGCAATGCACGAAGTACCATCCGCCTCCGAATACGAAGGGCCCGGAGTGCGAATGACACCGGTCGGGGGCAGGCTTCGGTGGGCGTGGAGGGTCCTCGCCCTCGGCTCGGAACTCCCACAACGCCACGGTGTCGGCGAGCCCGGCGAAGTCGTGCGGTGGCGTGCCGGCGGGAATCTCTACACGGAAGCACAGAGTCCGCACAACCTTCGGTTCGAGCATGAGGCTGCCGCCCGTCGCCGTGAGCGGTTGACCGTCGACCACAGTCGGAGATCCGAAACCTCCCGCGTTGCAGGACGATGCGGGAGCCTCCGATACGGAGTACCGCAGAACCCCCGCAACCGAGTTCGGTGTCGTCAACGGTGGTCTCAACATGATCGTTACCGGCGTCGTCACCGTCGGAAGCGTTCGTAACGCAACCGGCGCATAGACCGGCTCACCTGGTTGGAGAGAGAGCGGGTCGATGGAGAACTCGAATCGTCCGGCGCCTTCTCGGGTCCCGTACTCTCCCCAGGAGCCTGACTCGCTCTGGTCGATGCCGAAGTTTCCCTGAATCCCGGCTTGGTCCGGCGGCGGATGTAGATGCGATCCGAATCCGCACGCCGAAACCAGGCCGACGATGCAAGAGATCACCAGCAGACGCGCGCCCCTACCGGCAGGTTCGGCCGCACGCACTGTGATCACCTCCTGCCTGGCGTGCTATTCGTCCACGTTGTCGTCTGCTGCGGTTGCAGCGGTTGGGCGCGCGGCTTCCTCTGCCGGTTCGGTAGACGCTTCTTCGTCCGGCACGTCCGCTCCGGTCGTCGCAGGAGTCGCCGTCACCGAAGTCGGTACAGAGACCGCGGGCGCCGACGGAAGAGTGAAGATCCAACCGGCCGTGCCGGACGGACGCAGCATCACCGCGTTTCCACCGTTGAGGACATCGAACGTCACCCATCCCGTATAGGTGGAGTTCGGAGAGAAAGAGGCCGGCATCGAGGCACCACCGCCACACGACGCGGTCGGTGAGCCGACCGGAGCCGTACCTCCGTCCGGAAGTACCTCACGGAAGTCCCGGGCGCGTACTCCGTTCAGCTGCGTGCTCCCCGAACCATCGGACGTCTCGACCTCCAGGAGAACCGCGACGCATCCGCTGCTGCGTGAGACGTCACGAACGGTCGCAGTGCCGAGAACACTTCCATCCGAAGCGACCATCGAGAACGGAACTCGAGCACTCACGCGACTCGGAGTCGAGGGTCCGTTGGGAGCCGGCGTCTGGACAGGTGCCGGTGTAGGTGCGGGCTCGCCAGGCGGCGTGGCGGATATGGTCGTCGGCGCTGTCGAGGTCGCGTCTTCGACTGAACCAATATCCTTGCCATCGACCTCAGATTCCCGGGCTTCGTCGACCGCGCTGTCGGACGTTTCGGAGTTGTCGTCGCCCTCCGCGGCCTTCGTCTCGTCTGCAGTCTTGCCGCCTGGTGATTTGCCGTCCTCTCCCTTGCCATTCTCGTTGTCCTCGCGAGTCGGATCCGAGGCTCCGGTCGATCCTTCGGTACTGCCATCGAATTCACGAGGGTCTCCCCCGACGCGTCCATCGTCAGCACCGAATCGGACGTCTTCGCCTTCCTCTCGAGAATCGGTAGGCTCTGGCAGAGTTTCGGCTTCCTCTATGAGATTCTCGTCTATCAGATAATCAATGGGCGAAGTAGCGCTCGGTCCTGACGCATCGAGCTCACATGACATTGATTCGTCAGCGCGATCGTCAGTTTCTCCAGTTACTTCCAGCTCGTCTGCGCCAATCTCGAGACCAGCAGGTTCAGTTCCGAACGATGTTCCAGAGACAGATTCGACGAGGTGAGAGTCGACGGATTCAGTTGGAGTCGCTTCCACCGTGCCGACATCGTCATCACCTTCATCGACGAGCGAGCTATCTCTCGGCTGCGTTCCCTTGCTTGTGACGGAACAAAGAGACGTTTTGTGGGGGCCCAACATCAAGGACGCCAAGGAGCTCACTGCCGCGCCTTGAACACTCGATCCGTCGACGACGGGCCATTCCGGTGTCGGCACCGACATCCCTACACCGCACTCGGCGTACGCCAAGACGAGGTCGAGGGACCACTTCTGCTCGTCGGTCACCTTACCGATGCTCATCATCTGCAGTCGGAGTTCAGACCGTGCCCCCTTCGATGTCTCCTGCTTCGTGCGGATCAATGTCGCTGTGTATTCGTACCCGACCAACGGCGAATTTCGGCTAGCCGATCGCGTAGTCACGGCCGGGTCGGCACCTTGAACGATTGGTTCGGGGGGCAACTGCATCTGCACCCCGGAGATCCACGGTCCCAGCCTGAGCGATGCATTCGATGGTTTGATCGGGCCAGCAATCATCGTCCCGTCAGCGAGACAGGTTGCCGATGTCGAGATCTCATCCTGAGAAGTAAGGAGATCGATGCCGGCTACGGTAGCCGTCTCAACTTTGATATCTCTTGCAGCCCCATACGCATACCCGATCGCCGGCTTTGCAGGACTGTCGGTACATGTACTCGTACCGCCGCCGCGATAGTAGGACGCACACGAAGAGCCCTTCATCGAGGCTGCGAGAATGCCGGCCGTTCCGGATCCGGATTGGGACACCCAACTCTTCTTGACAGTATCTTCTTTGGGCAACTTCACCTGCGCTTGAGCGCCCCCAAGATTCGAATCCGACAGTCGTCTATGGAAGTGGTAGCGAGCACCGACTGCTTGCGCAAACCCTTCGAACGCCGCCGAATTTGTTCCGAATGTCGACGACCCGAAGACGCGATCGTTCCAGCTCGCGAGAGTCTGCCCGACGAAGCCGGCATTGAAGATCGCGGCGCCCGCCACGGTCAGCACACCGAGTAGCGCGACGAGGAGTCGCGACGATCTGGGGTTGTTCATTGCTGATCCTTGAGGTCAATAGGCGCAGTTGACGCCGACTCGAACTCTCCCTTGCGGGGCCAGAACGCCCACAGAACGAGGAGTGCGGCACCGAGAGTAAGGCCGGCAAGGATCAGGGGATCCGAAAACCAAACGATGACGGAGGCTGCACCAGGCACGGACCACAGCACCTTGCGAACCTCGGTGACCCGGTACGGACCGGGGTCGGGATTGGGGTTGGCGTCGCCCTGCATCTCGATGAGTGCCTCACCCGGACGTTGAGGGTGCACAGCGATCACACGGTGTGTGACAGGCAGTTCACCGGCTTCGCGATCGACAGTGACGACGTCACCGACCTCGATGTCGTCGGCCGAGATGCGCTGTACTACAGACATCGAACCCTGGGGAATGGTCGGAGCCATAGATCCCGTTTTGAACAGGATCAACGAGATGTTGAAGAAGAACGCGGCAATCACCAGAGCAATGCACGCCAACCCGCCCACCGCAAGGAGATTGAGCAGACCGTTCTCGAGACGGGACCATATGGACTTCTGCTGCCGTGTCGGCTCAATGAGTGCGTGCATTCGGACCGGACCGTTCTTCGGAAAGTAGGAATCGAGGACGGGGTGCGCTGCCCGACTTCGGACCGCTCGGGCAGCGCACGAGGGCGGCTAGGCCTCCGGGCTCACTGCCTGGAATTCCCACTGGAGCGAGGCGTTGTAACCCCCCTGAGCGTTCGGGGTACCGAGCTGGGTCGGGGTTGTGCCGTTCGGAAGCGTCACAGCAAAGCAGAGCCACTGTTGGCCGTTCGCCGGGATCGTGACCCCCTTGGCCGGGATGGAAGCAGTCCGAACGGAGCCGTTTGCGACGAGATCCGAAGCATTCTTCACGGCGTCTGCATTACAGTTCGCGCTGGGCCCGATCGGCGCAACCTTCAACTGGAGCACGTCCGCGAACTTCGACGTAGCCGACAGATTCTGCGCAGCCGGCATGCCGATCTCGGCGCCGAGCTTCTCGGACACCACCCGCAGACCGACCTTGGCATAAACCGAATCGCCGGCCGCCATCTCGGTCGGATTCATCGCGAACGCGAACGTTCCAGCCTCGTCGCTGGTCACGAACTCGTCCCAGTCTTCAGTTCCGCCGAAGCTTCCTTGGACGTTCCAGGTATTTCCACCCGTGCCGAACTCTGCGTTGCCCCACACCGAGTCGTTCCACGCAGCGAGGGTCACTGCCGCACCCACGCCGAGAACGAGGCCGGAGGCCAGGATCGCGCGGACCTTACGACGCTTCTGTGCCTTGTTGTCAGCGTTGTCGATCGTCATGACTCACTCCTCTGGGCAGTCTGCGTGCCCGCTCGTGTCGCTTGTCGCCCCGCCCCTCCGCCTTCCCCGAATCAGGCATGGGGCTACCGCACGACCGAATATGGAATTTCGATCGAGTGGGGTTCTGCGAGTTATCTATGGCTTGTTTTCTGTCCGTTGCATCGGACTTACTCGGAAGTATGTTACCGACAAGTAGGCAAACTCAAGACCTGTGATGTAGATCATCCTGGACGGTCTTCTTTAACGTTTCCCCAGTTCACGCCTAGTAATTGAAGGTTCACCCATGATTTCACCCCACGAGAGCTGGACGATCGTCCACTCGAGGGCGATCGACCACGCACTCGCAACGGAAGGCCCTATTCGGGCATTCGAGACAATAATTCCATCACTAGAATTACGTGTTACAGGAAAGAACAGAAATCAATCCGACTTCAGAGAAACGGGAATTCCTGCCACCACGAGAGTCGCCGACTCACTCGCCTCGGCGACCCGCGCATTGAGCCGACCCAGCATGTCGCGGAACAACCGCCCCGACGCACTCGCCGGCACCACACCACTGCCCACCTCGTTGCTGACTGCGACCACGGGAACCCGGGCCTGCCGCCACGCATCGAGGAGATCGTCGATGTCGGCGTCGACGACAGCGGAATTCCCTGTGTTCCACACGTCGTGGAGGTCGAGTCGCGCCGTGAGCCACGTTCCGAGGCAGTCGACGAGCAGAGGTTCGTCGGCATCCCGGAGCACCTTGGCCACATCCGAGGTCTCGATCGTCGACCACGATGCCGGTCGCCTCTCCCTGTGCAGCGCAACACGTTCCGCCCATTCTGCGTCGCCTTCACGCGTCCCGCCGGTGGCGACGTAGGTGACGGACGGATACGACGCGAGTAGTTCCTCGGCGTGCCGCGACTTACCCGACCGCACTCCTCCGAGCACCAACGTCCGATGCGGCACGAGCGGAGCCTCTTCACCCACGTGGATCACCTCACCGTCACGACCCGGACGAGCATTCAACTGCTGCAGTCGGTTCCGTAGATCGTCGATGGGCGGATTGTGGTGGCCCAGATGTACCGCGACCACGTCGGTGTTCTCGGTGACGGCACCGGCTCCGCGCAGACCGTCCACCATCGCGCCGAACTCGGGCAGACCGAGGTGGCCCTCGGACAGTTCCGAACGGTCCCCGAAGGTCTCCTCGAGGAAGACCGCGTCGAACCGGGCGTCGCGCACGGCCTCGAACCACTCGGCGGGCCACATCCCGGTGTCGCAGGCCCACAGCAACCGCGACCCGCCGGGGCCCGACAGGTCGTACAGCACCGCATCGCCGTCGCGGAACACCTTGTGCCGTGCGGGAAGAACGCGCACCGAGTAGTCGCCGACGGTGAGCGAGTCCCCCGCCTCGACCGGCACGAAGCGCACCGGGTCGTCGGGAGCCACCCAGGGCCTGCAGGTGTCGAGCGCGTCGGCGGGACCGATCACGTCGAGCTCGACACCGGCAGCGACCCACGATCGGAACAACAGCGCCTGCGGGCCCAGATGGTCGGCATGGGCGTGCGTCAGGAGAATGTGCCGCACCTTCGCCAGCGACCTGCCGTGCCGCACGGCCGCGTGGGGCGCCTCGGGACCGCAGTCGAGCATCAGTACGTCGTCGACGAGTGCCGCGGTCTGCCCGCGGACCTCACCACGACGCACGGCGTCTGCGCAGGATGCACACGTGCAGAACGGATTCGGCCACCCGTCCGCCGCGCCGGTTCCCAGGAGCACGACCTCCATCAGCAGTCCTTCGTGCTGTCGCGGAGCGGGAGGACGGCGCGACCCGCCGGGCGGTCGAGGATCTCGACGCGGGCGCCGTAGACCTGCGCGATGCGGTCGGCGGTGAGGACGTCGTCGGGCGCTCCGTCGGCGACGACGTGTCCGTGATCGAGGAGCACGAGTCGTTCCCCGTACTGCGCGGCGGAGGTCAGATCGTGCATCGCGGCGATGACGGTGAGGTCGCCTTCGGTCCGCATCGAGTCGACGAGCTCGAGTACCTGCTGCTGGTGCCCGATGTCGAGTGCGCTGGTGGGTTCGTCGAGGAGCAGCACCCGCGGTTGCTGGGCGAGAGCGCGCGCGAGCACGACGCGCTGCAGCTCACCGCCGGACAGTTCGGTCGCGAGGCGTGGGGCGAACGCTTCGAGTTCGAGTCGTTCGACGACGCGGTCCACCACCTCGCGGTCGTGCGCGGTCTCGGAGCCGAAGCGCGGGATGTGCGGGGTGCGGCCGAGATGGATCAGTTCGCGGACGGTGACGCCTTCCGGCACCACCGGTCGCTGCGGCATCAGTGCGACCGCGCGTGCCATGTCCCGACGTCCGGCGCGCCCGGGCGCCACGTCGGCGACCTGCAGATGACCGGTGGCCGGCACGAGACCGGCGAGGACGTGGAGAAGAGTGGTCTTGCCCGAACCGTTGGGTCCGACCAGCGACACCCACGATCCCGCGGTGACGTTCAGGTCGACCCCGTGCAGCACCTCGACACCACCGCGTTCGGCACTGAGCTGCCGGCACGAGACCGTCATGGTCGGGGTGGTGAGAACATCGCTTTTCATCGGACACCTCGGCTCCGTCTGAGCACGACGAGGAAGAAGGGCGCCCCGATCGCCGCGGTGACGACACCGATCGGCAGTTCGGCGGGCGACATGACGGTGCGGGCCAGGACGTCCGCGAGGACCAGGAAGGACGCACCCACCAGCAGCGACAGCGGCAACAGGAGGCGGTGACCCGGTCCGACGAGCAGCCGGACCGCGTGGGGAACGACGATGCCGACGAACCCGATGAGTCCGCTGGCCGAGACCACCGCGGCCGTCCCGAGGGTCGCGACGCACACGAGCAGCAGCCGCACGCGCGCCGGGTTGATTCCGAGGCTCGCGGCTTCGACGTCGCCGACCGCCATGACATCGAGTGTGCGCCGATGCAGCGCGATGATCGCGACGGTGACGACGACGTACGGCAGGACCACGACGACGTCGGACCAGCCGTCGGTGGACAGGCGGCCGAGCATCCACGAGTACACCTGCCGCAGCGTGTCGTCGTGCAGCTGCATGAAGAAGGTCTGGATCGCGTTGGCGAAGGCCGCGACGGCGACACCGGCGAGGATGATGACGACTTCCGAGCGGCTGCCGCCGACGGTACGGCCGAGCGAGTACGTCGCGCCGACGGCGAGCAGTCCCCCGGCGAAAGCCGCGATCGGGACACCGGCGAACCCGGCGGCGCCGCCCACGACGATGGCGAGGGTGGCACCGAGACCGGCGCCGCTGGAGACCCCGAGCAGATAGGGGTCGGCGAGCGGATTGCGGAAGACCCCCTGGTAGGCGGCACCGGCGATGGCCAGCATCGCCCCCACCAGCACCCCGAGCACGACGCGCGGCATCCGGATGTTCCACAGGATCGCCTGCTGACGCGTGCTCAGCCCGGAGTCCACGTCGACGAACGGCAGGCGGTCGGCGATGTCGAGCAGCACCCCGCCCGGGGTGAGGCCGGCGGGCCCGACGAGGATCCCGACCAGCATCGCGGCGAACAGGACGAGCACCGCGCCGGTCAGTACGAGCACGTTGCGCGGCACCACCCGCGCACCACCGGGTGGCAGTGCGCGGGTGTTGCCTCGCGACAGGGAGATCAAGGCGTGGGCTGGACCGCGGGGATGGCACCGACGATCCGGGCGACCTCACGCATCAGGTCCACGACGCGCGGCCCCCAGCGACTGGCGATGTCCTCGTCGAGGACGTAGACACGGCCGTCCCGGACGGCGGTGAGCTCGCCCCACCCGGCACGCTCCGCGACGACCTCGGGCGTGACGCCGCAGCACTGCCCGTCGGCCAGGAAGATCACGTCGGGGTTCTGTTCGAGGACGTACTCGGCGGACAGTTGCGGGTAGCCGTTGCCGCCGGTCGCGATCGAGGTCAGACCCAGCATCGAGAAGATCTCGCCGATGTAGGTGTCGTCGGTGACGGTGTAGAAGGTGTTGTCGAGCTCGTGGTAGTAGCTCAGCGGGGTCTCCCGTTCGGGGAGGCCGGCAAGGATCTCGTCGATGTCCGTCTTCATCTGCGCGACGAGCTCGGCGGCGTCGCCGACGTGCCCGGTCACGGCTCCCAGCTGCTCGATCTGCGCGTAGGTGTCGTCCAGGTTCTCGGCCGCCGGAAGGATCAGCGTCTCGACACCGGCCTGTTCGAGCCCCGCGACGAGATCGGCGGTGTCGGCGTTGGCGACGACGAGGTCGGGTTCGTATCCGAGGATCGCCTCGACATTGGGGGTGTACCCCGACAGGTCGGTGACGGGCGCGTCGGCCGGGTAATCGGACCGGTCGTCGACCGCGACGACCTGATCGCCGGCACCGACGGCGTAGAGCATCTCCGTGCTGGTGGGGCTCAACGACACGATGGCCTGCGGGACGTCCGCGGAGGTGGTGTCGGTGTCACCGGACGGTGACGAATCGTCGCTGCTCGAGCACCCTGCGGCGAGAAGCGCGAAGGCGGTCAGTCCGGCGGCGAGCAGCCGTAGGTGATTGTCGAGGGGCACAGCCATCCTCCGTTGTTCGGAGGACGAAAACAGTACGGCTGCAACGGTGCGGTTGCGGCACGTCACCGTCCTTCGTCCGAGGACCAGTACGTACGAACCCTCCGCGCCGGCTGACCTGGCTCACCCGGAATCGGGCTCACAGTTGCGGGACAGCGCCGGATTCTCACCGGCTTCACCGAAAACGCAGCGGGTGCCCTACCGGATCGGCAGGACACCCGCAGCGTAGCTCACGGCGCCCCAGGTCAGGACAGCGCCTGCTGGAGATCTTCGAGCAGATCCTCGGAATCCTCGAGGCCGACGGACAGTCGCACCACACCGTCGGACAGACCGATCGCGGCCCGGCCCTCCGGTCCCATCGCCCGGTGGGTGGTGGTCGCCGGATGGGTGATGAGCGACTTGGAGTCGCCGAGATTGTTCGAGATGTCGACGATGCGCAGCTTGTTCAGCAGCTCGAAGGCACGCTTCTTGCCTTCGCCCTCGGGGGCGTCGAGCTCGAACGTGATGATCGTGCCACCGCCGCTCATCTGCGACTTCGCGAGTTCGTACTGCGGGTGCGATTCGAGATAGGGGTACTTGACCAAGCGCACGGCGTCCTGCGTCTCGAGGAACTGCGCGATACGCAGCGCCGAATCGACCGAGGCGCGCAGCCGCACCGGCATGGTCTCGAGGCCCTTGAGCAGCGTCCACGCGTTGAACGGGCTCAGCGACGGCCCGGTGTGGCGGATGAGCTGCTGCACGGGCCCGTCGATGTAGTCCTTGGGACCGAGGATCGCTCCTCCGAGCACGCGGCCCTGACCGTCGATGTGCTTGGTGCCGGAGTAGACGACGATGTCGGCGCCGAGATCGATGCTGCGCTGCAGCAGCGGCGTGGCGAAGACATTGTCCAGCACCACCTTCGCGCCCGCCGCGTGTGCCATCTCGGAGACGCGTCGCACGTCGACGAGGGTCTGCATGGGGTTCGACGGGGTCTCGAAGAAGACCGCGGTGGTGGGCACCGACAGTGCCTTCTCCCACTGATCGAGGTCCTCGCCGTCGACGAACACCGTCTCGACGCCCCAACGGGGCAGGATCTCGTTGCACACGACGAAGCACGAACCGAAGAGGCTGCGTGCCGCGACGAGGCGGTCACCCTTGCCGAGCAGCGCGGCGAGCGCGGTGAACACCGCGGACATGCCGGACGCGGTGGCGTAGGCGCCCTCGGCACCGTCGAGCAGGCGCAGGCGCTCCTCGAACATCTTCACCGTGGGGTTGCCGTAACGGGAGTAGACGAAGTGGTCGACGTCGCCGGTGAACGCAGCTTCGGCGGCCTCCGCGGACTCGTAGACGAACCCGGAGTTGAGGTAGAGCGCCTCGGACGTCTCCTCGAAGCCGGATCGCAGCAGGCCGCCGCGCACGCCGAGCGTGGCGGGGCGAACGGTGGCGGGCAGCGCCTTGTCGAACGCGCCGCCCTGGGGGATGGAACTCACGACTGCCTCCACGGCAGGCCCGCAGCCCGCCAGCCCTCGGCACCGCGATGGCCTTCACCGTCGAGAGCGCCTTCGAATCCTTCGAGAACGTTGTAGGCGGGGGTCAGGCCCGCAGCGGTGGCGGCCGTGGCCGCTCCGATGGAGCGCTGCCCCGAGCGACACAGGAAGATCACCGGTCCGCCGCCGATACCCGCCGCTCTCAGGTCCTCGACGAAGGTCGGGTTGGGTGCGCCGTCGGGGTAACGAACCCACTCGACGAACACGGTCCGGCGACCGAGCGACGAGGTCTCGGGGACCCCGACGTATTTCCACTCGGCTTCGGTACGCACATCGACGAGCACGGCATCCGGATCACCTTGCAGCAGGTCCCATGCCTGCTGCGGCGTTATATCACCTGCGTAGCTCACCCGGATATGTTTTCACAGGTCGGACTGTGACGTACACGCGGGCACCGCTTCGTATACGCACGGCGACGCGTCAGAACCGGCAGATCCGCCATACGTCGTCGACGCGGACGACCTGCCACGTCTCGGTCTGTGTCTCCCCGTCGAGGCCGGTCCGGACGTCGACGGTGGCCCGATCGCCGTCCACGGAGACGTTCTGTGTGGCCTGCAGTTCCACCCGTCCCTCGACGTCCGCGAGCGGCGCTTCCTCGGCGGGCAGATCGCTGCAGCGCAGCCGGTCGAGGATCGGTCCGTCGTTCTCGTTGTGCGCGGAGACGTAGTCGGTGACCGCGCGGCGCACCATCTCGTCCTCGGTGAGGTCGTCGCCCGCCGGGGAGAAGAGCTGTGCGCCGAAGACGACGAGGACGAGAACCACCAGCACCGCGAGGGCTCCGAGGAAAGGCCCTATGCTGCTACCGGTGGGACCGTCGGGATCCGGGCCGGGATCGGGTTCGGGTTCGGGGGCTCCGCGCTTGGCCATGCGCCCGATCCTAGTGGGCGCGAGGTCGCGACCCGTCACGGCCGCATTTGCCCTAAAAACCCTCTCGAGGTAGGAATTGTCGCATGGCCACCACGCAGCTCGTTCGACGCCTCGCCGTCGACCTGTGTCGTATGGGTGCCCACATGTGTTGTCGCTGAAGCGATTCGCTCGACGGCTCGATGTCTTCTCCTTCGCCGTCATCCCCGCGCGACCTGCGCCGAGCCCACTGAGGGCAGCCTTAATTTAAGCTGGATATGTCCGTCCGCACACCGAAGAGGTAGTTGATCCCCTGATGACCGATCAGACTCGTCCCCTTCGCGTCGCGATCGTGGGTGCCGGCCCTGCCGGTATCTACGCCGCCGACGCACTCATGAAGTCCGACACTGCGCAGGATCCCGGGGTCAGCATCGACCTGTTCGAGCGCATGCCGGCGCCGTTCGGTCTGATCCGCTACGGTGTCGCGCCCGACCACCCGCGCATCAAGGGCATCATCACGGCCCTGCACAAGGTGCTCGACAAGCCGCAGATCCGCCTGCTCGGCAATCTCGACTACGGCAGCGACTTCAACCTCGACGACCTGCAGCGTTTCTACGATGCGGTGATCTTCTCGACCGGCGCGAACGCGGACCGCGCGCTGAACATCCCCGGTATCGATCTCGACGGCAGCTACGGCGCCGCCGACTTCGTGTCCTGGTACGACGGTCACCCCGACGTGCCGCGCACCTGGCCGCTCGAGGCGGAGAAGGTCGCCGTCCTCGGTGTCGGCAACGTCGCGCTCGACGTCGCCCGCGTGCTCGCCAAGACCGGCGACGAACTCCTGCCGACGGAGATCCCGCCGAACGTCTACGAGGGCCTGAAGAACAACAAGGCCGTCGAGGTGCACGTCTTCGGTCGCCGTGGTCCGGCGCAGGCCAAGTTCACGCCGCTCGAGCTGCGCGAACTCGACCACTCCCCGACCATCGAGGTCATCGTCGATCCCGAGGACATCGACTACGACGAAGGCTCCGAGCAGGCGCGTCGTAACTCGAAGCAGGTCGACATGGTCGCCAACACCCTGCAGGACTGGGCGATCCGCGATGTGGGCAACCGCCCGCACAAGCTGTTCCTGCACTTCTTCGAGTCCCCGCACGAGATCCTCGGCGAGGACGGCAAGGTCGTCGGTCTGCGCACCGAGCGCACCGAGCTCGACGGCACCGGCAACGTGCGCGGCACCGGCAAGTTCAACGACTGGGAGGTCCAGGCCGTCTACCGCGCGGTCGGCTACCTGTCGCAGAACATCGCCAAGCTGCCCTTCGACGAGCAGGCCGGCACCGTGCCGAACGAGGCCGGACGTGTTCTCGCCGACGAGAACGCCGAGGGTCACGACCGGTTCATGCCGTACACCTACGTCACCGGCTGGATCAAGCGCGGCCCCGTCGGCCTGATCGGCCACACCAAGGGCGACGCGAACGAGACCGTCGCGAACCTGCTCGAGGACCGGGCCGCCGGCCGTCTGAACACCCCCGAGGATCCGTCCGAGGACGCGATCGTGAAGTTCCTCGAGGACAAGCAGCTGCCGTACACCACCTGGCAGGGCTGGTACCGCCTCGATGCGCACGAGCGCAGCCTCGGTGAGGCCGAGGGCCGCGAGCGCGTGAAGGTCGTCGAGCGCGAGGACATGTTCCGCGCCAGCGAGCCGCACAAGGCGTGACAGCCGCCTGAGCTGCACGAACGAGGAGGGACCCATCCGCACACGGATGGGTCCCTCTCGCTTTCCGGGTGTGCTCAGGTGAGCAGGACGGCGCCCAGCCATACCGACGCTGCGACGAGCCCGCCGAACAGTTCGACGAGGATCGACAACGCGACCGCCTTGGTCGCCGCGACCGTCGAGACCCACGCGTCGCGGTGGGTGCGGTGCCGCTGCACCTCCGACAGGTACATGCCGAGCAGGAAGCCCAGGAACAGCCCGACGACGGGGATGACGAAGAAGCCGACGATGCCGAGCAGACCGGCCAGGATGAGCGACCGGTTCGGCACCCCGGCCTGTTGCAGTCGCTTGCCGGGCCAGGTGTACTTCACGATGCCGGTGACCAGCAGCGCCACCGTCGCGACGCCCAGCACGATCCATGCGGTGGTGCCTCCCGTGAGGAACGCCCACACGGCGATCGCACCGAAGATCAGCAGGACGCCGGGCAGGATCGGCAGCACGATCCCGAGCAGTCCGACGAGGATCGCCAGCCCGACGAGCAGTTCGCCGCCGGCACTCACGGCGCCACCGGGCGGGCCGAGCGGGCGGAAGACGGCGGAGTACCGGGACGCGGTGGCAGCATGGTGGGACTATATGTGCCACCGGTCCACGCCCCCGGGAGGACGCGATGAGCAGTACCAGGCCTCACAGCAGCCCGAAGAGTGCATCGGACGCCGCTTCCGCCGCGGTGCGCGGCGACGTCCGGTACTTCACGACGCCCGGTGTCGATCCTGCCGAGACGGTGGAGTGGCAGCGACGCGACGCGCGGATCGTCCATCACGGCACCGGCCGTGTCGTCTTCGAGCAGACGGATGTGGAGTTCCCCGCCTTCTGGTCGCAGAACGCCACCGACATCGTCACGCAGAAGTACTTCCGCGGGCAGCTCGGGCACCCCGATCGTGAACACTCGCTGCGCGACGTGATCGCGCGGATCGTCGACACGATCACCGCGTGGGGGCACACCGACGGCCACCTCGACGCCCCGGAGGCATTCGCCGCCGAACTGACCTACCTGCTGATCCACCAGCGGGCCTCGTTCAACAGTCCCGTCTGGTTCAACATCGGCGTGCCGAACACTCCACAACAGGCCAGCGCGTGTTTCATCCTGTCGGTCGACGACAGCATCGATTCGATCCTCGAGTGGTACCGGCAGGAAGCGGTCATCTTCAAGGGTGGGTCGGGCGCGGGGGTGAACCTCTCCCGGATCCGTTCGTCGGCCGAACCGCTCACCGGCGGCGGAAGCGCGTCGGGGCCGGTCAGCTTCATGCGCGGCGCCGACGCCTCGGCCGGGACCATCAAGTCCGGCGGCAAGACCCGGCGGGCCGCGAAGATGGTGATCCTCGACGTCGACCATCCCGACATCGAGGAGTTCGTCGACTGCAAGGCGATCGAGGAACGCAAGGCACGGGTGCTCGCCGAGGCCGGTTTCGACATGGGTCTCGACGGCAGCGACATCCATTCGGTGCAGTACCAGAACGCGAACAACTCGGTGCGCGTGACCGACGAGTTCATGCATGCGGTCGTGGCCGACGCCGAGTGGCCGCTGCGTGCGGTGACGACCGGCGAGACGGTCCGGACGGTCCGCGCGCGAGAGGTGTTGCAGCGCATCGCTGCCGCCACCTGGGAGTGCGCCGACCCGGGTATCCAGTACGACACGACGATCAACGCCTGGCACACCGCCTCGGCGACCGGCCGGATCAACGCGTCGAATCCCTGCTCGGAGTACATGCATCTCGACGATTCGGCCTGCAACCTCGCGAGCCTGAACCTGCTCACCTTCCTACGCGAGGACGGCACCTTCGACGTCGACGGTTTCCGTCATGCCGTGGCGGTGATGCTCACCGCGCAGGAGATCCTCGTCGGCCGCGCCGACTACCCCACCGAGAAGATCGGTGAGACGTCGCGGCGGTTCCGGCAGCTCGGGCTCGGTTACGCCAATCTCGGTGCGCTGCTCATGGCTTCGGGTCTGCCCTACGACAGCGAGGCCGGTCGCGCGACGGCCGCGGCGATCACCGCTCTGATGACCGGCCACGCCTATGCCGTGTCGGCGGACATGGCACGGCGCCTCGGGCCGTTCGACGGGTTCGACGAGAACCGCGCGCCGATGCTCGACGTGCTGGGCAAGCACCGTGGTGCGCTCGACGACATCGACGCCGATCTCGCACCCGCCGAGGTGCTCGACGCGGCACGACAGGCGTGGGATCGCGCGGTGGCCGACGGCACCGCCCACGGTGTGCGCAACAGCCAGGTCAGCGTGCTCGCGCCGACCGGCACGATCGGGCTCGCGATGGACTGCGACACCACCGGGATCGAACCGGACCTGGCGTTGGTGAAGACCAAGAAGCTCGTCGGCGGTGGCAGCCTCACGATCGTCAATCGCAGTGTGCCGCGCGCACTGTCGCGTCTGGGTTACAGCCCGTCGGAGGTCGCCGACATCGTGGCGCACCTCGATCTGCACCACGATCTCACCGGTGCACCGCACGTGCGCGACGAGCACGCACCGGTGTTCGCGACCTCCATGGGCGACAACGTCATCTCGCCGCGCGGTCACGTCGGGATGATGGCCGCGGTGCAACCGTTCCTGTCGGGTGCGATCTCGAAGACGGTGAACCTGCCCGAGTCCGCGACCGTCGACGACATCGCCGACATGTACGTCGACGCATGGCGCCTGGGGGTGAAGGCCCTCGCGATCTACCGCGACAACTGCAAACTGGGACAACCGTTGTCGACATCGTCGCGCCCTGCCGTCGCAGAAGCGGCGGTCCCGTCCGCGGCGCCTCGTCGCGAACGGCTCCCGCGTACCCGCAACTCGCGGACGTTCGAGTTCCGGGTGGCCGACTGCAAGGGCTTCGTCACGATCGGCGAGTACGACGACGGGCGTCCGGGCGAGATGTTCCTGCGCGTGTCCAAGCAGGGTTCGACCTTGGCCGGCATCATGGACGCCTTCTCGATGTCGGTCAGTTACGGTCTGCAGTACGGGGTTCCGTTGCGCACCTTCGTCCGGGCCTTCACGAGTACGCGTTTCGAACCTGCCGGGATCACCGACGATCCGGATCTGCGGATCGCCACGTCGATCCTCGACTACATCTTCCGGCGACTGGCGGTCGACTATCTCGAACCCGACGAGCGCGCCGAACTCGGCATCCTCACCGTCGCCGAGCGTTCGGTGCCCGACACCCCCACGCTCACGCCGTACACGAGCACGCCGCCGATGCGCGAGCCCGATCCGCCGGCGACCGCCCCGCGCGGCACACACAGCGAGAGCACATCCTCCCCGGGTGGGCTCGCCGCTCCGTCGCCGTCGAATCCGGACGCGCCGTATTGCATGCAGTGCGGGGTGAAGATGCAGCGGGCCGGGTCGTGCCACGCCTGTCCGTCCTGTGGGAACACCAGCGGCTGCAGCTGAGGTGATGCGTCCATACTGGCGCGATGGTCCTGGGAGTCGACACCGAACTGACACTGACGGCCGCGGGTGCGGTCTTCCTCCTCGCACTCGCTCTCGGCGTGTGGAAGTACCGGCAGATGGCGACCTCCGACGACCACCTCGCGCACCCGTACGTCGACATCGCCCACCGCTCCGCCCTGTTGTACTCCTTCGCGACGCTGCTGGTCGCGGTGTTCGTCGAGCTCAGCGCGTGGCCCACCGCGGTGAATCTCGCGGCGGCCGCGGTGATCGTGATGTTCTTCGTCGGCGCGATCGCGAGCTATGTCGTGCACGGCGCGCTGCGCGATACCACCAACCAGTTCGCGCATCCGGTGCGCGGGACGGGCCTGGCGATGGCCGCGCTGATCGTCGGCGAGATGGGTGGCTTCGCGGTGCTGTTCGCAGGCTTCCTGTGGGGCGCCTTCGCGAGCTGAGGCCGCGTCAGGTGCGGTGTTCGAGCAACGACAGGACGTTGCCGTGCGGGTCTCGGAACCACGCGACCCGCATGCCGTCGGGCGCGGTCCACGCGTCGTGGTCGTCCTGGTCCATGCCGTTGTAGCGGATGAACTCCACGCCGTGCTCGCGCAGTCGTTCGACGGTGCCGTCCAGATCGGATACCCGCCAGCCCAGCACGGTGTAGCCGGTCTCCTCGCGCGACTGCACGAGGGTCACCCGGACCGGTGCGCCGTCGCCTCCGTCGAGGACGAGCGCGAACGGGTCGCGGGAGAGCTTCCGGAAGCGCAGGGTGTCGACGTAGAACATCTCCGAGACGTCGAGGTCGGTGCTCGGGATGAAACTCACGAGTTGGCCGGTGATCGTCATATGTCCACTGTGCGCCGGAGCGCCCGAGCGCGACAGCGGATTCGGCGGATTCACGCCCCCACCTCCGCGATCCGGCGACTAGGCTCTCGATCATGAGCACCTCGGAGATCGCCACGGTCCTGGCCTGGCACGACGCCGTGAACAGCAACGACATCGACACGCTCGTGCAGTTGTCGAGCGACGACATCGTGCTGCCCACCCCCGACGACGATCCCGACCAAGGACTCGACGAGCTGCGCGAGTGGGCGACGACGGCGGGCGTCACGCTGCAGCCGGGCCGCATGTTCGTCCACCGGGGCGTCGTGGTGGTCGAGGAGACGGCGACGTGGGCGTCCGATCCGGGTCCCCGTGAGGAGGCGATCGCCTTCCGGGTGGTCGACGACCAGGTGGTCACCGTCGTCCGGCACACCGATCTCGCGGAGGCCTTCGAGGCGACCGGACTGAGTGAAGCAGATCTGTACGAGGAGTGATCCGTTCCGCGTGACCGGAACCATATTCTGAACGCTCGCTAAGGTACTCTCCGTTTCGACAGTCCCTACGTATCGGAGTGAGGTTCGTCGAGTGTCCGCTGAAGCTGTTGAGAAGAAGGGTCCGCTCGCGGGTATCCGCGTCGTCGAGTTCAAGGGCCTCGGTCCCGGCCCGCACGCCGCGACCCTGCTCGCCGATCTCGGCGCCGATGTCGTCATCGTGCAGCGCCCCGGCGAGATCCCGCAGGAGGGACAGCGCGATCCGATTCAGCGCAACCGTCGCATCGTCGAGGCCAACCTCAAGGATCCCGCCGACATCGAGAAGGTCCTGACCCTGCTCGAGCGCGCCGACGTCCTCATCGAGGGCTTCCGCCCCGGCGTCACCGAACGGCTCGGCCTCGGACCGGACGTGGTCCTCGAGCGCAACCCGCGCATCGTCTACGGCCGCATGACCGGCTGGGGCCAGGAGGGCCCGCTCGCCAACGCGGCCGGCCACGACATCAACTACATCTCCCTCACCGGCGTCCTGCACGCCATCGGCCGCCAGGGCGAGCGTCCGGTGCCGCCGCTGAACATGGTCGGCGACTTCGGTGGCGGTTCGATGTTCCTCGTGTTCGGCATCCTGTCCGCCCTCGTCGAGCGTCAGACCTCCGGCAAGGGTCAGGTCGTCGACGCGGCGATGGTCGACGGCGCGCTCGCCCTGTCGCACATGATGTGGGCGTTCCGCGGTCGCGGCGCGTGGTCGGACGAGCGCGGCGTCAACATGCTCGACACCGGCGCACCGTTCTACGAGGTCTACGAGACCAAGGACGGCAAGTACATGGCCGTCGGTTCCATCGAGCCGCAGTTCTACGCGCTGCTGCTGCAGGGCCTCGAGCTCGATCCGGCCGACCTGCCGCACCAGCTCGACACCTCGCGCTGGGCGGAGATGAAGAAGATCTTCACCGAGAAGTTCCTGTCGAAGACCCGCGACGAGTGGACCGAGATCTTCCTCGGCACCGACGCCTGCGTCTCCCCGGTCCTCACCTGGGCCGAGGCGGAGAAGAACGAGCATCTCGTCGCCCGCGGATCGCTGATCGAGATCGACGGCGTCGTGCAGCACGCACCGGCTCCGCGCTTCTCCCGCACCCCCGCCGGTGAGCCGGTCGGACCGGCGGCCGAGGCCACCGACATCGACACCCTCTGGGTCTGATCGCCCGGTCCGGGCCCGGGATCGTAACGGTGTTCTACCGATACGGTTCCGGGCCCGTCCCATCAGCGGGAAAGCCACCGGGCGCACCCTGATCGGTGTGCTATCAACACCGTCATGAGTGATGGGGTGGGAGCCGCGATCCATCGATCGGCGGCCACGGCACGAGCACGAGCACGCACCGCGGTCCCGGGCCGCGTCCCGGAGGTGCTCGACGTCCGCAGCAAGGACGGCACCCGCATCCACACCGAGGCGTACGGGCCCGCCGACGCCCCGACGATCGTCCTGGCGCACGGCATCCTGTGCGAACTCGGTTTCTGGCGCAACCAGATTCGCGACCTGTGCGACGACTACCGGGTGGTCGCCTTCGATCACCGCGGTCACGGACGCAGCCAGGCCGCCCCTGCCCGGGCGTACACGATGGACCATCTCGCCGACGATCTCCACGCCGTGCTGGGCGCGGCCGCACCCGACGGCCGACCCGTCGTGGTCGCCGGGCACTCCATGGGCGGCATCGCCGTGATGGCCTGGGCCGAGCGGTATCCGCGCGACGTCGACGCACGGGTGTCGGCCGTGGGCCTGGTGAACACCACACCGGGCGAGATCTTCGACAACGTGCAGTTCCTGCGCGGACCACAGAGCCTGACGACGGTGCGGCGCCGCGTCGCCCAGACCGTCGTTCCGCTGGCGCGGATGCCGCTCCCCCAGCGGATGCCGTTGCGCAAGCACCTGCTCTCCCGCGTCGCCGTCGGGACGGGGGCGGCCGCGACGATCACCGCGGACGTCGACCGCATGCTCGGCCGCACCTCGGCACGAGGTCGCGGCGGTTACGGGCGGCTGCTGGTGAACATGATCGACACCGTCGATCCCTCCGCGATCACCGCGCCCACCCTGGTGATCGCGGGCAGCCACGACCGGATCTCACCGCCGGGCCGATCCGAGTGGATCGCCGAGCGCCTGCCGAACCTGCTCGAACTGCGCACCTTCGACAGCGGGCACTGCGGCCCCCTGGAACGACCCGGAGAGGTGTCGGCGGCGCTGCGCGAGCTGATCGAGACGTCCTGAGAGGCAGAATCAGACGACGAGCCGCGCCTCGTCGGGTGTGCGCCCGGAGGCCACCTGGTCGTAGGCGGCGGCCATGGCCTCGACGGCATCGTCGAGGACCTCGACGTCCTGCGTGTACGGCAGGCGCACGAAGTGCTCGAACGCGCCCTGCACACCGAAGCGCGGACCGGCGGAGAGCAGCACACCGTGGGACGGCGCGGCGGCAGCCAGCGAGGTCGACACCGGTTCGGGCATCCGCGCCCACAGCGACATCCCGCCCTGACCCGGCGTGTACTCCCAGTCGGGCAGCCGGCAGTCCAGGGCGTCGCACAGCGCACGACGTCGTTCCCTCAACGCAGCGCGGCGACGTTCGAGCAGTTCGTCGACGTCGGAGAGCAGATGCGCGGCCGCGAGCTGTTCCATGACGGGCGTGCCCAGGTCGACCGCGGTCCGCGCTCCGGCCAGCCGGACGATCGTGTCGCGGTCGGCGCGGATCCATCCCACCCGCAGGCCACCCCACAGCGATTTCGCCGTCGAGCCGACCGTCACCACCGACGCGCCGGCAGGCATGGCTGCGACGGGAGGCGGCGGCGGGGCGTCGAGCCAGAGATCGACCATCGACTCGTCGACGACGAGCGTGGTCCGCGTGTCGCGCATGATGCGGGCCAGTTCGGCGCGGCCGTCCTCGTCGAGGCACAGGCCCGTGGGGTTGTGGAAATCGGGAACCAGGAAGGCGGTGCGAGCGGCGGTCTGCCGGACGGCGCTGGCGACACCGTCGAGATCCCAGCCGCCGTGCGGACCGTTCTCCGGGCGCACCGGAACCGGCACCGGGCGCGCGCCGTACCGGCGGATCGCTTCGAGCGCATTGGGATAGGTGGGGTGGTCGACGACCACCCGGTCGCCGGGATCGTCGAGCACACCGAGCAGCAGACGCATCGCGTGCTGCGCGCCGGAGGTCACCATGATCTGGTCGGGCGAGGTGGGCAGTCCACGCTCGCGGTAGCGACGGGCGATGACTTCGCGCAGCACCAACACCCCGATCGGTTCCATGCCGTGCGAGTCGAGATAGGTCGACATCGACCGCAGCGCCGCCGCATACGCCGCCTCGATCTCCGCTGCCGGCGCGGGCAGCGAGGCATTGCTCAGATCGATCGCCGGACCGATCGGCATCCGGGACCCCGTGTTCTCGGAGTCCCGACGTGCAGGCACGGCGACCGTACTGCGGGCGCCCTGGCGGCTGCGCAGATAGCCCTCTTCCCGCAGCGCCGCATAGGCGGAGGCGACGGTGGTGCGGCTCACCGACAGCGCGGCGGCGAGTTCCCGCTCGCTGGGCAGGGCGACCCCGAGTGGGACGCGACCGTCGTGCACGAGCAGGCGGATGCTGTCCGCGAGCGCCCGGTAGGCAGGGCGGGGATCGGCGCGAGCGGAGCGACGGGAATGCGACTGTCCGGAATCCTGCCAGTTGCCGAGGTCGCGGACGAGCGAACCGGCTCCGATCGCTCGAGTGATCACCGATCCAGTATGCCCCGCGCCGCGCGGGCGGGATCAGGACGGTGGATCGAGCACCTGACGGAACAGGACCGTCCCTCGCGAGTCGAGCAACTCGACCCGCATCTGCTTCGTCGCGCCGTCGACGAACACCTCCCCGAAGTGCTGATATCCGTCCATCGGTGAGGTGTTCGCCGCCGGGGGCGCGTGCACGAAGACGGCCTCGGGACCGAACGTCCCGTCCAGTTCGTTGGGGCCGAAAGCACCGGCGTTGAGCGGTCCCGAGACGAACTCCCAGAACTCGTCGAAGTCGGTGAACGAGGCGCGGTCCGGCGAATAGTGA
This sequence comes from Rhodococcus sp. PD04, assembly GCF_035918275.1. Taxonomy (NCBI): domain Bacteria; kingdom Bacillati; phylum Actinomycetota; class Actinomycetes; order Mycobacteriales; family Nocardiaceae; genus Rhodococcus; species Rhodococcus sp. PD04. The sequence goes on from NZ_CP142143.1 coordinate 4,158,108, forward strand.
TGCGCGGCCGTGTAGTGCACGTCGGCGGTCAACCACACCGTACCGGTGATCCTGCGCGCCTTGACGGCCGACAGGACCTGCGCGATCTCCGATTCCCGACCCGAGGGAGCGCCGTTGTCCCCGTTCGCGATTCCTTCGAAGGCCGTGTCGCCGTCGGGTACCACCAGGCCGATCGGCAGGTCGGCGGCGATGATCTTCCAGGTGGCGGTCGAGCGGGTGAGTTCGTCGATGAGCCACCGCGTCTGCGCGCTGCCGAGCACCTGTCCCGCCGCGCCGACGTTGGTGCCGTTGGCGTCCTTGTAGGTCCGCATGTCGAGTACGAAGACGTCGAGCAGCGGTCCGTACCGCACGACCCGGTGGATACGTCCGTCGACGGCCTCCGCCGGATCGAGCGGGAGCCACTCGTGGAAGGCACGGAAAGCCCGTTCCGCCAGGACGTCCACGTTTTTCTCGGTGTACTGGTCGAGATCCAGGATCTCACCCGCGTACCAGTTGTTGACGGTCTCGTGGTCGTCCCACTGCACGATCTGTGCGACGGTGGAGTTGAACCTGCGGTAGTTCTCGTCCATGAGGTTGTAGGCGTACTGGCCGCGGTACTCGTCGAGGGTCTGCGCCACGGCGCTCTTGGGTTCGGTGACGACGTTGCGCCAGATCCGGCCGTCCGGCAGTTCGACGGTCTCCTTCAGCGGATTGTCGGCGTACACGACATCGCCGGAATGCACGAACAGGTGCGGGTCGCGACGGGCCATCGTGTCGAAGATCGTCATCCCACCGACGTCGGGGTTGATGCCGAAGCCCTGACCGGCAGTGTCGCCGGACCACTGCAGCCTGATGTCGCCGGGAGCGGTCGGGGCGGTGCGGAACAGACCCGTCACCGGCTCGGACGTGGCGCCGTCCTCGCCTTCGAGGACGACACGGTAGTGCACCTGCTCACCGGCCGGCAGTCCCGTCAACCGCAGCCGGCCGGTTCCGTCGGTCTCGGGTGTGAGCAGTCCACCCACGTGCCGGACGGGATCGGTGAAGGATTCGGTGGCCGCCGTCTCCACGACGAGCCGAGCCGGTCGATCCGAGCGCGCCCACACGAGCGCCCCGTCGGCCCGCACGTCGCCGGTGGCCACACCGTGGGTGAGGATCGGCCGCTCACGGACCAGGCTCGGCGTTGCAACGGAACTTCCCGACGAGCACGCCGCCGCCGGAGCCGCGAGGGCTCCGAGCGCAACGGTGCGTAGCAGGGTTCGACGGGACACGTACATGGTTCTCCCCGGGGTCCGACGGACTGTGCGGGACGAGCGTGCACAGTCCGTGCGAACCGTCGGTGAACATGCAGTGAGGGATCGGTGCCCGTCCGACGACGAATCGGAGCGGGCCGGAAGCTACCCCGTCAGCGGATGACGTCGCGCCGGACGATCGTCTCGTCGCGGCCCGGTCCGACACCGATGCAGGAGATGTAGGCGCCGGAGAGCTCCTCGAGACGCAGCACGTAGTTCTGCGCGTTCTTCGGCAGCTCCTCGAAGGTGCGGGCGTGGGAGATGTCCTCCCACCAGCCCGGCATCTCCTCGTAGATCGGCTTGGCGTGGTGCACGTCGGTCTGCGTCATCGGCATCTCGTCGATCCGCACACCGTCGACCTCGTAGCCGACGCAGATCGGCACGGTGTCGAGGCCCGACAGCACGTCGAGCTTAGTGAGGAAGTAGTCGGTGATGCCGTTGACTCGGGTGGCGTAGCGGGCGATGACGGCGTCGAACCATCCCGTGCGGCGGGCACGACCGGTGGTGACACCGACCTCTCCACCCTGCTTGGCCAGGTAGGCGCCGTGGTCGTCGAACAGCTCGGTCGGGAACGGGCCCGAACCGACGCGGGTGGTGTAGGCCTTGAGGATGCCCAGCACCGTCGAGATCTTCGCCGGGCCGATACCCGAACCGACAGCGGCACCGCCGGCGGTGGGGTTGGACGACGTCACGTACGGATAGGTGCCGTGGTCGACGTCGAGCAACGTGCCCTGCGAACCCTCGAGGAGGATCGTGTCGCCGCGCTCGAGCGCCTTGTTCAGTTCGAGGCGCGTATCGGTGATGCGGTGCTTGAAACCCTCGGCCTGGGTGAGGACCTCGTCGACCACCTGCTGCGGGTCGAGCGCCTTGCGGTTGTAGATCTTGACGAGCACCTGGTTCTTGAATTCCAGTGCGGCCTCGACCTTCTGGGTCAGGATCTTCTCGTCGAGCACATCGGCGACCCGCACGCCGACGCGGGCGATCTTGTCCTGGTAGCAGGGACCGATACCGCGTCCGGTGGTGCCGATCTTCTTCTTGCCGAGGAAGCGTTCGGTGACCTTGTCGATGGCCACGTGGTACGGCATGATCAGGTGCGCATCGGCCGAGAGCAGCAGACGGGACGTGTCGACGTCGCGCTTCTCGAGACCTTCGAGCTCGGTGAGCAGCACACCCGGATCCACCACGACACCGTTGCCGATGACGTTGTTGACGCCGGGCGTCAGGATTCCCGACGGGATCAGGTGCAGGGCGAACTTGTCGCCGTTGGGCAGCACGACCGTGTGACCGGCGTTGTTACCACCCTGGTAGCGCACGACCCACTGCAGACGTCCGCCGAGTAGATCGGTAGCTTTGCCCTTGCCCTCGTCGCCCCACTGGGCTCCGATCAGGACGATTGCCGGCATGTCGCGCTCTCCTCAGGCAGGTGTCTACGTGCGGGCGGTCTCGCCTGCAGGGTCCTGCCCAACCGGGCAGCAGCCGGGACCACAGTGTAGTCCACCCTCCGACAAGCGCGAATGACGGGACTGCAGAAGCGCCGGAGCTGCGGCGCGGTGCCGGGTCGCCGCCGCCCTCCCCCACCGGCTTCCCATTACAGTGGACGCAGCCGAGAGCCCGACGAACCCGACCCCTCGAGGAGACCCGTTGACCCCGGTAGTGCTCAGATGCGGTGACGTGCCATTGCCGTTGGCGCTGACCCCCGTGACCGCACTGTCTGCGCCTGCCCTCCCCGAGAAGGACGACTTCGAGGACGTCTTCGCGCATCTCGAGTCGGTGGAGGACCCTCGTCTGATCGTCGTGGGCGACGACGCCGCCTTCGCCGCGACCGTCACCCGCCTGATGCGCACCGAACGTCTCGACCTGGAGGTCGCGTACGTCCCGGAGAAGCGCACCCCCGCCACCGAGGCGTACGGGTTGCGGACGGGGTCGAAGGCCGCCACCGTCGCCCTCCAGGGGGTCGCGAAGCCGTTGCCGCTGATCCGCGACGACGCCGGTATCGCCCTCGTCGGCCGTGCACTGCTGTGCGGGGAGAACGGCGACGCGCTCGTCGGGGAGGCCTACGTCGACGACACCCGCCTGTTCTCCGGCACGGTGCCCGGCATCCGCGTCGAACCCACACCCGCGATGCCCGGTCTGCGGGCCGCGATCGACCGGCCGCGCTGGTTCGGCGGCTACAAGTGGCTGACGGGCCGGGCCATGCAATTGGGTTCCCCCGCCGCGGTCGTCACCCGCGACGGGGTCGCGAACCCCCGGGCTCTCAAGCGGTCGACCTTCTACCGGCACGACAAGAAGTGGAAGCTCGTCCGCTGAGACCCGTTTTCAGCCGACGTTGACCCCGTAGTCCCGCGCGATGCCCGCCAGGCCGGAGGCGTAGCCCTGGCCGATGGCGCGGAACTTCCACTCTCCACCGTGGCGGTACAGCTCACCGAAGACCATCGCGGTCTCGGTGGATGCATCCTCGGTGAGGTCGTAGCGGGCGAGTTCCCGGCCGTCGGCGCGGTCGACGACGCGGATGAACGCGTTGCGGACCTGACCGAACGACTGGCCCCGCGCGTCGGCGTCGTGGATCGACACCGGGAAGACGATCGACTTGACCTCCGCGGGAACGGCGACGAGGTCGACGTTCACGCTCTCGTCGTCGCCCTCGCCCTCACCCGTGAGGTTGTCGCCGGTGTGCTCGACGGAGCCGTCCGGCGAACGCAGGTTGTTGTAGAAGACGAAATGCTGGTCGGACAGGACCTTGCCGTTCTCGCTCGTCAGCAGTGCGCTAGCGTCGAGATCGAAGTCCGCGCCGGTCGTCGCGCGCACGTCCCAGCCGAGACCCACCGTCACCGCCGTCAGGTTCGGAGCCTCCTTCGACAGCGAAACGTTGCCGCCCTTGGCCAAGCTCACACCCATACCGAATCCTTTCGCTCGATGATCGTTGCCTACCGCCACCCTAGTGAAGACCGGACGAGTCGGGCAGGGACGTGTGAAGGCCGTCCCGCGGGGGTAGTCGCAGGGCACCGGACGATGGCCGGGGACGGCGTTCCCGGCCTTTCGGTGTGTACGGCGAATGTCGCGCGAGGGAGAAGAGGGGTCGGTTGTGGTGATTCGAGTCGCGTCGGTACCTGCGTCGCACGTCTACGTCCGGCACCTCGCCTGCCCGGAGGGCGACGACGTGATCCGGTTGACGGATCCGGTTCCCGCCGACGGCCGCAAGGTTCCCGGGGGCTGGTGGCCGCCGTTGATGCTCGAACCGGGCCGGGTGAGCGACCACCACGAGGAATTCGACGTCTTCCACATCCATTTCGGATTCGACGCGATCGGCGCGGAGCAGCTGCAGGACGTCGTTGCCGAACTCGCCGAGCACGACAAGCCTCTCGTGTACACGGTGCACGACCTGCGGAACCCGCACCATCCCACCCCCCGGTGAGCACCACAAGCAACTCGACGTGCTGATTCCGGCCGCGGACGAACTGATCACCCTCACGCCGGGCGCCGCCGAGCGGATCCGTCTGCGCTGGGGCCGGGAGGCGACGGTCCTGCCGCATCCGCACGTCGTCGAACAGCACTGGCTCGAGCGACCGCGTCGCGACGAGAGTCCGTTCGTCGTGGGGGTCCACGCGAAGAGCCTGCGCGCGAACATGGATCTGTTCCCGGTGCTCGACACGCTGGCCGAGACCGTGCGCTCGCTTCCCGATGCGGTGTTGCAGATCAACGTGCACGACGAGATCTTCGATCCCGACAATGCGTACTGGTACAACCCGGAAGCCGGTTCCCGCATCCTCCAGTACGGCGAGCAACCCCAGGTGGACGTGCGCGTGCATCCGTACTTCTCCGACGACGAACTGTGGCAGTACCTCTCGGACCTGTCGGTGTCGGTGCTGCCCTACCGTTTCGGAACCCATTCGGGTTGGCTCGAGGCGTGTTTCGACCTCGGCACCGCCGTGATCGCGCCGAGTTGCGGCTTCTACGGCGAGCAACGTCGGTGCGGTGTGTACACCTACGACGAGGACACCTTCGACGCCGACTCGCTCGATCGTTGCGTGCGAGAACTGTACGAGAGTAGAGATCTTCCGCGAGCCGACTGGTCGCAACGTATGGACGAACGTCGCGCGCTGGCCCGCGCCCATCGTGACATATACCTGCGCGCGATGAGCAGCCGGAGCGGATCATGACGCCGTTGCGCATCGCGCTCATCGCGTCGAACAGATATCCGATCCGCCAGCCCTTCGCCGGCGGACTCGAAGCGCACGTGTGGCATCTCGCCCACGCGCTCGGCAAGGACGGCCACGAGGTGACGCTCTTCGCCGCACCGGGATCCGATCCGGAACTTCCGGCCTCGTTCCTCGAGGTGCCGTCCTTCGAGGTCAGCGAACTCGCACGCAGCGACGTGTCGATGCCCCCGGCGAACGGCTTCCTCGGCGACCACCACGCCTACCTGTCGCTGATGCTCGATCTCGCCGGACCGTCCGCCGATGCTTTCGACGTCGTGCACAACCACAGCCTGCACTACCTGCCGATAGCGATGGCCCGCATGTTGCGCACCCCGTTGCTCTGCACGCTGCACACGCCGCCGACGCCGTGGCTCGAGTCGGCGATGGCGACTCCGGGTGGGTGCCCGGGCACGTTCGTCGCGGTCAGCCGGCACACCGCGACGGCCTGGGAACACGCCACGCCCGGTCCGGTGGCGGTCGTGCCCAACGGTGTCGATCTCGGAGCGTGGCCGGTCGGTTCGGGAGGTGAGGACCTGATCTGGTTCGGCCGCCTCGTGCCGGAGAAGGGCGCGCATCTCGCGATCGAGGCCGCGCGCCGGGCCGGTTACCGGCTGCGGATCGCGGGCCCGATCAGCAACCGCAGGTACTTCGCGGAGCACGTCGAACCGTTCCTCGGTCCCGACGTGATCTATCTCGGTCATCTCTCCCAGCCGGATCTCGCTGCCGCGGTGGGACGTTCGGCAGCAGCACTCATCACCCCGCAATGGGACGAACCGTACGGTCTCGTCGTCGCCGAGTCCCTCGCATGCGGGACACCCGTGGTGGCCTTCGCGCGCGGCGGCATCCCGGAGGTCGTCGACGAGAGCAGCGGATGCCTGGTCGCGCCGGACGACATCGACGGCCTGGCCGCGGCGATACCCCGCGCGGTCCGTCTGTCCCGTGCCTCCGCCCGAGCCCGCGCGGAGGAGCGTTGTTCGGAACGCACGATGGTCGATGCCTACGTCTCGCTGTATCGGGAACTCGCGGGAGCGGCATGATCGGCTACTACATCCATCATCACGGGCACGGACACCGCACCCGCGCGAGCAGCATCTGCGCGCATCTGCGGACGCCGGTGACGGCATTGTCGTCGGCGCCGCTCGGCACTGCCGCCGACGCCTTCGACGACGTCGTGCTGCTCCCCCGCGACGACCTCGCCGTCGACACCGCGCAGGACCCGACGGCCCACGACGTCCTCCACTGGGTTCCCACCCACGACGACGGTCTCCGCGAACGCATGCACGCACTGGGGTCGTGGATCGCCGCGACCCGCCCGAGCCTGCTGGTGGTGGACGTGTCGGTGGAGGTGACGCTCCTCGCCCGCTTGTACGGGATCCCCGTCGTGGTGCTCGCGATGCCGGGCGAGCGCACCGATACCGCCCACACGCTGGCCTACCGCGTCGCCGACCATCTCATCGCACCGTGGTCGCAGGACGTCTACGATCCGCACTGGCTGCGCTCGTACGCCACCTCGTACGTCGGCGGGATCAGCCGTTTCGACGGACGCCCGTCTCCCACCCGCACAGCCGGTGAGAAGCCGAGGGTCCTCGTCATGAGCGGCAGCGGCGGATCGTCGATCACCGTCGACGATCTGCACCGGTTCTCGTCGCGCTTCCCCCAGTACGAGTGGGAGGGTCTCGGTGTCGCGGGCGGCCCGTGGATCGACGATCCGTGGCCCGTCCTCACCGGCGCCGACGTCGTGATCGGGCATGCGGGCCAGAACACCGTCGCCGACATCGCGGCCGCCGCGCGACCTGCGGTCGTGATCGCCGAACCCCGTCCGTTCGACGAACAGCGTTCCACCGCAACGGCTCTGGAGAAGGCCGGACTGACGGTGGGTCTCGACGGGTGGCCCGACCCGAACCGCTGGCCCGAACTGATCGAGCGAGCACGCGGCCTCGGCCCCGTCGAATGGAAACGCTGGCAGGTCGACGGTGCCGCGGCACGTGCGGCGGCGATCCTGGACGAGCTGGCGGAGAGATCGTGACGGTCTCGGTCGTCACCGTCGCCGCGAGTCGCAGCACGCATCTGCGACGGCAACTCGACGGCCTCGCACGCAGCACCCGGACACCCGACGAGCACATCGTCGTCGCGATGGGTGATCCGCAGGTCGCAGAGGTCGTCGCTGCTGCGGGATCGTCGGCGCGGGTGGTGGAGATGGACGTCGACTCCTCGAAACTGCCGGTCGGAGAGGCGCGGAATCTGGGTGCGCGGACGGCGTCGTCGGATCTGCTCGTCTTCCTCGACGTCGACTGCATCCCCGCTCCCGACCTGATCGAACGATATGTCGAGGCGGCCGGCCGGCACCCGGCTGCGCTGCTCAGCGGTCCGGTCACCTATCTGTCCGAACCGGGTGCCGGCGGCTACGACCTCGACCGGCTCGGCGACTCGATCGATCCGCATCCGGCCCGTCCGTTCCCCTCCTCGGGTGAGATCGTGCTGGACGACAGGCACGAATTGTTCTGGTCGCTGTCGTTCGCGTCCCGGTCGCTCGTGTGGGACCGCATCGGCGGGTTCTGCACCGCCTACAGCGGATACGGCGGCGAGGACACCGATTTCGGGCAGAAGGCCGCGCGTGCCGGAGTGCCGATGGCCTGGGTCGGCGGCGCCCACGCCTTCCACCAGTACCACCCGGTATCGAACCCACCGGTCGAGCATCTCGACGACATCCTCACCAACGCCGCGCTGTTCCACCAACGTTGGGGCTGGTGGCCGATGCGGGGGTGGCTCGACGAGTTCGAGCGTCTCGGTCTCGCCGCTTTCGACACCCGGGAGCGGCGATGGGTACGCACTCGACCGTGAACTGGTATCACGGCGTGTGCTAATTTCGGCACCGTCATTACGATGACGCCAGAGGAAGCCGGTGCGATTCCGGCGCGGTCCCGCCACTGTGACCGGAGAGCGATCTCCGGGAGCCAGATACTCCCGTCGCCGTACCTCCTTGCCCGGGGCGGACTTCCCCGAGAGAGGGCGTAATCGCCATGCGTGTACGCGCAGCCTTCCCGAAGCTCCTGGTCGCGCTGACCTCGGCGAGTCTTCTGCTCGCCGGGTGTTCGACGACCGCATCCGATACCGAGAACGACGCCTCGGACGGGTGTATCACCGACTTCGACCCCTCGGTCGACTATTTCCCCGACAAGTCCGAGATCGTCGACGCCGAGAACTTTTCGATCACCTACGAGAAGAGCTACCAGGTTCTCACCGTGAACGAACCGTTCTCCGCGGCACCGCCGGAGTCGTACGTGCTGGTCAAGTGCGGTGCACCTGCTCCGGAGCTGTCGGGCGAGCTGGCCGCGGCCCAGCAGATTCAGGTGCCGATCACGAGCTTGTATTCCGGTTCGACCACCCACCTGCCACTGGTGACCGAACTCGATGCGCTCGACGTCCTCAGCGGCGTCTCGAACGGCTCCTATGTCTCCGACCCGGCCGTGATCGAACGCATCGAATCGGGCGCCGTCGCCGAGTATGCCGCGGGCGGCAACATCGACACCGAAGCCGTGGTGCTCGCTGCACCCGACGTTCTCATGACCGGCGGCTCCGACGATCCCGCCTACGTCCAGCTGCGGGAGGCCGGAATCGGCGTGGTCGCCAATGCCGAGTGGCTCGAGGCATCTCCGCTGGGACGCGCAGAGTGGATCAAGGTGATGGCCGCGCTGACCGGCAAGGAGAAAGAGGCGGCACAGGTCTACGACGATATCCGGAACCGTTATCTCGATGTGGCGGCGAAAGCCTCCGACGTGGAACCGGCTCCCGTTCTGCTGGGTGGGATGGCACAGGGCACGTGGTACATGTCCTCCGGCGGCAGCTTCATGGGCCGGTTGTTCAGCGACGCCGGTGCGCAGTGGCCGTGGCAGGACGTGACCACCGCCGGCTCGCTTCCCCTCGACTTCGAGGCTGTGGTCGCCGAAGCATCCGATGCGCCGACCTGGCTCGTGGTGAACAACTGGACGTCGATCGGTGACGCACTCGCCGACGACGAACGGTACCGCTCGCTGGCCGCTGTCGGCACCGGCCGGGTATGGAACGCGAACAAGGCTCTCGGCCCCAACGGGGGCAACGACTTCTACGAGCGGGGCGTTTTGCGACCCGATCTGATCCTCTCGGACCTCGTGGCAATTCTGCATCCCGACCTGTTGCCCGACCACGAGTTCACGTTCTACCAGCAGCTACCGGCATGACCGCCGTGCTCGGGGCGTCCCCTGCCGCGACCGAGTCCGCGCCCGATTCGCCGCCGGGGACCGGACGGGTCTCGCTCGTGTTCACGGCGCTGATCGTGGGACTGGCGGCGGCAACGATTCTGTCGGTGACACTGGGTTCGGTGACGGTGCCGCTCGGCGAGACCCTCCGGGTCCTGTTCGGCCAGGAAGCATCGGATCCGCGCTGGAGCATGGTGGTTCGTGACCTGCGGCTACCGCGAACGATCACCGCGATCGCGGTCGGGGCGGCGCTGGGGATCGCGGGTCTGCAGATGCAGACGCTGTTCCGGAACGCTCTGGCGGACCCGTTCATCCTCGGTGCCAGTTCCGGCGCGAGTCTCGGCGTGGCGATCGTCGTGGTGATCGGCGGCGGCGGAGCGAGTGGCTTCACCGCAGGCCTGGCGGGTCTCGGGCGTGCGGGTGTGGTGCTCGCCGCGGCGCTGGGGGCGGCTGCGGTTCTCCTGCTGATCGTATTGCTGTCGCGGTGGGTGCGGTCGGCCGTGACCCTGTTGCTCATCGGAGTGATGCTCGGATCGGCGACCACAGCCGTCGTCTCGGTACTGCTGGTGTATTCGGACCCGCAGCGCAGCCAGCAGTTCCTGGTGTGGGGACTCGGGAGCTTCACGGCCACGACGTGGTCGGATCTGAAGTTGCTCGTCCCTGTCGTGCTCGGCGGGATCGCCGTCGCACTGCTCACCGTGCGCGCGCTCAATGCGCTGCTGCTCGGTGAGGGCTACGCCCGGTCCATGGGCATCGATATTCGCGTCGTCCGCCTCACCACCGTGGTGTCGGCCGCTCTCCTGGCCGGGGCCACCACCGCGTTCTGCGGCCCGATCGGATTTCTCGGATTGATCGTCCCGCATCTGGCCCGCATGGCCTTCGGCACCTCGGACCATCGCATACTGCTTCCCGGTGTCGCGTTGCTCGGAGCCGTACTCGCCCTCGTCTGCGGGATCATGAGCCAGATGCCCGGTACCGACACGGTGTTCCCCCTCAACGCCGTCACCGCCATCGTCGGCGCTCCCGTCGTGATCGCCGTTCTCATCCGCAGCCGACGCGGAGCACTGGGAGCAGCACTGTGACCCCGAATAGCACTGGGAGCAGCACTGTGATCCCGAGTAGCACTGTGACCCCGGGTGTGGAACTGCACGACCTCACGATCGGTTACACCCGGCGTCGGGCACTGCGACGCGGAACGGTCACCGAGGTGGCGTCCGGTCTCTCGGCAGTGGCCCGACGCGGCGAACTCACCGCCCTCGTCGGGCCGAACGGTGCAGGAAAGTCGACGTTGCTCCGGACGTTGTGCGGCCTGCAACCGGCGCTGCGCGGTCGGGTGCTCATCGACGGTGAGGACGTGGCGACGGTGAAGCCCGCCGACCTCGCCACCCGCATCTCGGTGGTGCTCACCGAGCGCATCGACCCCGGCCTGTTCACGGTGCGCGAACTGGTCGCGCTCGGCCGCACACCGCACCTGCCCGCCAGTGCACGGCTGTCCCCCGAAGATCTGGCCGCGGTGGACCAGGCGCTCGAGGCGGTCGGCGCGACCCGCCTCGCATCCCGGCAGTTCTCCGAACTGTCCGATGGGCAACGGCAACGTTCTCTCACCGCCCGTGCCCTGGCTCAGGATCCGTCGCTGCTCGTCCTGGACGAACCCACCTCCTTCCTCGACGTTCCGTCGCGGGTCGAACTGGTGGACGTCCTCGGCCGTCTCGCTCGTGAACAGAACCTGGCTGTGGTGATGTCCACGCACGAACTCGAACTCGCCTTGCGCGTAGCCGACAGGATGTGGCTGCTGGGCACCGACCGGACCTTGACGTGCGATACGCCGGCGGCGCTGGCCGAGTCCGGACGGATCGGGGCGGCATTCGATCGGGGGCGGATGCGGTTCGATTCGCGCACGATGGTGTTCGATCTGAAACCGGAGGACAGCAGTGTCTGACCCAGCAGTATCCGGCGCGCGCGGGGTGCTCGAGCGAATCACCGCGTGGAGCCCGTACTTCCGTGTCGGTACCGGACCGGTGGACGCGGGCTGGCGCCCGACCTCCGAACTACGAGGTGCCGCGACTCGCGATGCGCTGGTCCGTGCGATGTCGGAACGCATGAACACCGCAGAGCCGCGGGTCGCGGCGTCCACATTGTTCTTCGGTTTCGTCGCGCGACTGTGGTCGGTCGCGGTCGGTACCGTCACCACCTCCGGTCGCTGCGTTCGGCTCGACCCCGACAAGTTGCTGTGGCGCGACGATTCCGGTCTGCAGTTGCACATCGTCACCCCCGAATTCGGAAGCGACCCTGCAGCGGAAGTTCTCGACACCCAGATCGAACCGCTGATCGATGCGTGGCGTGATGTTGTGGCGCCGGGCGCTCTGTGGGGCAACACCGCCTCCGCACTGATCGGTGCCCGACGAGTCATCGGCGACGAAGCCCGGCCGCTCGTCGACGCACTGCTGCAGGATCCGCGACTCGTTCACACCATCGACCGATCCACCGGTCGCCGGCGCAGTTGTTGCTTGTACTACCGGACACCGTCCGGCGGTGTGTGCAGCGACTGCGTCTTCCCCGCGCCACCCCGACACATACCGAAGGAGATTCCGTGACCGTCGTGTTCGATCCCGAGATCATCACCACCGAGGACGGTGGGCGTGAACAGCGCTGGCCGTTGCCCACCGACGAGGACAACCTGCTGCGGCTGGTGACGTTGCTGTTCGAAAACTACTGGGACGACATGTGGTTCGGCCTGCTCATCGAAGGCTCGGCACTGGAGGTCGCGGCTCCGAACGCGCCGAGGAAGATCGGGATGTACGACGGGTACGTCACCGTCGATTTCGGCCGGTGGCATTTCCATCTGTGCATCGGCGAACACACCGCGAGCGGTCCCGAACTGGGCCGGATCCGCCGCTGTGGCCGAGCAGAGCTGTATCGCAGGATCGGCAAGGACGACACCGTCACCTCCTGGGGTCTGCGCATGCTCAACGGGCGGGACGAGCAGATGCTCACGATCATGCTGCCCACCCCGTTCCTCACCAACGCCCAGCAGCTGACCGATGAACCGGTCTGGGAACACCTCGAGGCGTGGGACCGCATCCGCGCGGAGTTTCTGGGGCTGGAACCCGATCCGCGGGACCGCACCGGCAAGGGCTTCCGTCACTCGTGACCATGTCGCACGGCAATCCTGCTACGTGTAGGACGAGGCGCGAATCCGGTGGTAACGGATGACGGGTGTCCCCCCTTCGTAGGAGACCGCGGCACGCACTCCGTATACCTGTTGGATCATCTGTTCCGTCAGCGCCTCGGCCGGAGCGCCGTGAGCAACGACCCGCCCCTTCTCGAGCACCACCACTCGATCACAGAACATCGCCGCGAGATTGAGATCGTGCAGCGCGACGTAGGTCGTCACCGGCAACGCTACGACCCGTTCGAGGATGTCGAGCTGGTGTTGGATGTCGAGGTGGTTGGTCGGTTCGTCGAGCAACAGTTCTTCGGGTTCCTGCGCCAGAGCTCGGGCGATCTGTGCGCGCTGACGTTCACCACCCGACATCGCTCGCCACAACCGGTCGGCGTGTTCGGTCATTCCGGTCACCTCGAGCGCATGTGCGATGGCGGCGTCCCCGCCGTCGTCACGGCCGAGAACGTCGGCGTGCGGAATTCTTCCCAGCCGCACGACATCCCGTACCCGGATGTCGACCTCGGTGTGGGCGTGCTGCCCGACCATCGCGACGCGGCAAGCCAGTGTTCGACGGCCGAGGCTGTGGATATCGGTGCCATCGAGCGTCACCGCACCCGAGTCCGGACGATCGACTCCGGCCAGCAGGCGGAGCAACGACGACTTGCCCGACCCGTTCGGTCCGAGAAGTCCGATCGTCTCCCCGGGCACGGGAGCGATCGTCACGTCGTCGACGACGAGATGTCCGCCGCGGCTCCACCGCAGCGACTTTGCGGACAGTGTCACGGAGTACTCCTCGTACGGAAGAGGATCAGCGCGAAGGCCGGCACGCCGATCAGTGCGGTCACCACACCGACGGGAACCTCTTGCGGCGCGAAGACGGTGCGGGCGACCGCATCGACCCACACCATGAAGACCGCCCCGACGACGGCGGTGACCGGGACCAGGCGGCTGTGGCATGGACCGACCAGGAAACGGGCCGCATGGGGCAGCACCAGCCCGACGAACCCGATCGCCCCTGCTGCACTGACCAGGACGGCGGTGATCAACGCCGTCACCATGAGGAACAGCAGACGGGTACGTCCGACCGCGATCCCGAGGGTCGCGGCGGTCGACGAACCGAATGTGAAGGCGTCCAGCGACGACGCCTTCACCAGGCACACCACGATTCCGGCGGCGCAGACCGCTCCGCAGAGCGCGACGTCGGTCCAGGTTGCTCCGCTCAGGGAACCGAGTAGCCAGAACAGCACTCCCCGAGTGCGTTCCGCGTCGGCGGAGGAGATGACGATGAACGATGTCAGCGCCGAGAACAGTTGTGTTCCTGCCACTCCGGCCAGCACCACACGGGAGGTCCCGCCCCCTGCCCCGGTCGCCAGCAGCAGCACGAGTGCGAAGGAGACGAGTGCCCCGAGAAACGCTCCGCCCGACAACGACACGGCACCCCCGCCGATGCCCAGCACTGCGATCATCACCGCGCCGGTCGAGGCGCCCGAGGAGATGCCGAGCACGAAGGGATCCGCCAGCGGATTACGTAACAACGACTGCATGATCACGCCACACACCGCAAGTCCGGCACCGCACACCGCCGCGAGCAAGGTGCGCGGGAGACGCAGTTCCCACACGATCCCTTCCCGAATCGCGGTGACGGAACTGTCGGCCAAGCCGAGACGGTCGAAGATCACCGCGTACACGTCGACGACGGACAACTCCGCCGGGCCGATCGTGACGGTCACGGCGATCGACAGTGCGAGAACGATCAGCCCCGCGACCACCACGACACCGGCCACCGGAGCCCGGCGCCCCTTCGAGGGTCGCCGGGCAGTGGACGTCACCATCAGCTGTCGAGATTCCACTCGCGCAGGGCGTCGGCGACCTTCTCGATGCCGTCGACCGTGCGGATGGACGGATTCAGGTCGGCGCCGTTGACCACGATGTACCGCCGGTTCTGCACCGCGCTCAGGCGCTGGGTGACCGGATTCGATTCCAGGAACTCGATCTTGCTGTCCAGAGCGTCCCCGGTGACGCTCCGGCGACTCAGGTCGGCCAGCACGAGTGCGGTCGGGTTGCGGTCGAGAATCGATTCCCAGCTCACCTGGGGCCACTCGTTGGTGGTGTCGTCGAAGACGTTCTTCGCTCCAACCGAATCGGTGATGATTCCCGACGACCCGCAGCAACCCGCCACATAGGGCGTCTCGATGTCGGCGAACCAGTAGGCGAGCGACACGCCGGCCGCGTTCACCTGCCCCGACACGTTCTCGTATCGCTGTTCGAGTTCGGCGACGAACTCCTCACCGCGCTCACGCACGTCGAAGATCGCGGCGAGGTCTCGGATCTCCTTGTACACCGCGCCCATGGTCAGCGGTTCGGTGCGGTTGCCGTCGGCGTTGACGCTGTTGTCGTCCTTGCCGTCGCAATCGGTGGGCGAGAGGTAGGCAGGCACCCCGAGTTGTTCGAACTGTGAAGGTTCGGCGACCCCACCGGCGCCGAGTGTGCCGCCGAAGGACGCCGAGACGAAATCCGGTTCCGTGTCGAGCACGACCTCGAAGGACGGCTTGTTGTCGGCCAGACGCGGAACCTTCGCGTTCTCGTCGGCGAGGTTCTCCCGAACGGGATCGGTCCAGGTCGCGGTGCCGACCATGCGGTCGGCGAGACCGAGCGACAGCAGGATCTCGGTGGATCCCTGATTCAGGGACACCGCCCGCTGTGGTGGCGCGTCGACGGTGAGCGTCCTGCCGCAGTTCTCGATGGTGAGCGGGTACGCCGTCGCGGCTGTGTCCGGCTCGGGCGGAGTCGATTGTTCGTCGTTCGACGAGCATCCCGACACGGTCAGCGCCGCCGCCATCAATGCGACGCCGACGCGCACCACCGAATACCGCCTCGTACGGGCGGTGAATATCGAAGTGTTCATGTCCATCCTCGTGGGTCCTGCTTCGGCGACGCAGGTGTCCTGGCTCCCGGATCGACGCTCGCCCCCGGCCTTCCAACCCGTATGGGCCGTGACCATGCTGTTGGGGGATCACTCCTCGGTGACAGTTGCGGGACAGCCACGGATTCGCACCGTTGTTCCCTACGTCGCTACGAACAGTACAAGACCCGGCGTCGGTCCCGGAACCGCGCAACCGGGCGTCCGCCACCCATCGACACCGGATGAGGCACCATGTCCGAATGGCATCCGGCCGAAGAACCCTCGTCGTCGCATGCGCGCCGAGGGCTACCGTTTCGTGACGGTGTCGGAGCTGCTCGACATGCAGTCCTCGTGAACTCCGGAGCGCGAAATGGTCATCGGTACGCGTTGTTACGCGCTCCGATGACCATTTCGCGCTCTGATCCTCAGGTGAACGGGACCCCGCCGGTGACGGCGATGGTCTCCCCGGTGATGTAACTCGACTCCTGGGAGGCGAGGAAGACGTAGGCCGGTGCAAGTTCCGCGGGCTGGCCGGGGCGACCGAGCGGGGTGTCCTTACCGAACTGCTCGTACGCATCCTTCGGCATCGTCGCGGGAATGAGCGGCGTCCAGATCGGACCGGGGGCAACCGCATTGACGCGGATACCCTTGCTCGCCACGTCGGAGGCGAGGCCCTTCGTGAAGTCGACGATGCCGGCCTTCGTGGCCGCGTAGTCGAGCAGACCGGGCGAGGGGCTGACCGCCTGAATCGATGTGGTGTTGACGATCGTCGAGCCCGGGGCCATCTCCGCGACCGCGAACTTCGAGAGCCAGAACAGGGCGTAGAGGTTCGTCTTCATCACGCGGTCGAACTGCTCGGTGGAGATGTCGCCGATGCCGCCGGGTTCGAGGTGCTGGTAGGTGGCGTTGTTGACGAGGATGTCGATGCCGCCGAGTTCGGACACCGTCGTGTCGATCAATCGCCGGCAGAATTCCTCCTCCCGGATGTCGCCGGGCATCCGCACCGCGCGGCGTCCCGCCTGTTCGACGAGTTCGGCGGTCCGCTTGCCGTCCTCGTCCTCCTCGTCGAGATAGGCCAGGACGACGTCCGCGCCCTCCCGCGCGAAGGCGACCGCGACCGCCCGTCCGATACCGGAATCACCGCCGGTGATCAGGGCGCGACGACCTTCGAGTCGTCCGCTCCCCTGGTAGGTCGCCTCACCGTGGTCCGGGGCGGAGAGCAGATCGGCGGTCGCGCCGGGGTAGGCGATCTCCGGTTGCTCCTCGAGCGGTGGAACCGGGTGCTGTTCGCCCGGGTGCTGCATGCGGTATTGGTCCTGGTCCGGCATTCTCGCCCTCCCTCGATCGGGTTCGTAAGGGGCGATACCCGGTGCACCGCGGCGCCACACCGGCACCGGCCCCGACGGGTGTGTCGGAGCAAAATTGCAGGTGGACGACATGAGCGAGGTCACATCGGCGTCCGGCGCATAATGGCCACCCATGTGTCGGAACGGAGAGGTCGAGGCATGAGCGCGGACGGTACGAGCGCGGACCTGTCGGCCTATCGGAACGACTTCGCCCGGATCGAGAAGAAGGTCGCCGGGGAGTTCGACGCCGGCCGCCGCGGCCGGGTTCTTGCGGTCTGCGTCGTCGTCCTGACGGTGTGCATGGTGCTTCCGCAGACGTCGTCGGCGTGGTCGTGGACGGTCTTCGGCAGTTGGTTCGGCGACACCGCACCCGTGGCGGTGCCGCTGCGGATCTTCGCGGCCCTGACCCTCGTGTTCGGGGTGGTGATCTCGACGCTGGCGTTGTGGCTGCGACGATGGAAGCTAGCGTCGCTCGCGATGCTCGGCTCGGGGCTGTCGTCGTTCTTCGGGCTGTTGGCGTACTGGTCACAGGCGGGAATGATCACGAACGCTCCGCATCACCCGACCGTGGCGTTGATCGCCGAATGGCTGGTGATGATCGTGATGACCTCGCAGTGGTTGCCGATCGTGCTGAGCCGGTCGCCGACGGACGTCCCGCCCCGGCCGCATCCGCTGCGGACCGGTCGCCGGTAGGTCAGCGCTCGACGAGCGAGCCCATCTTCTTCGCCAGGAACTCTATGCTGCGACGCGGCATGAGCCTGGCGAGCAGGTCGAGCATCGTCGCGTCCTTGCCGATGCACACCCGGAAGGTGCCCTTCTCGATCGCGTCGGCGATCCTGCGGGCTGCCTCGGCGGACGAGGTGATCTTGACGGAGGCGTCGGTGCTGCGACCCGGGATGGCGGCACCGGAGTTCTCGGCGATGCCGGTGCGGACGGCGCCTGGGAACACCAGCGTCACCGCGACCTTCGTCGTGCGCAGTTCGGCGTACAGACCATCGGTGAGCAGTTTGACCGCCGCCTTGCTCGCGCCGTAGACGGACTGGCCCGGCACCGGCACGAAGGCACCCATGCTCGACACGTTGAGCAGGCTCGCCTCGGGACGGCTCAGCAGCTCGGGGAGGAACGCCTTGCACATGTGCACGATGCCCCAGTAGTTGACGTCGAGCACCTTGTTCATCTCGTCGTACGGCAGGTCCGCGAACGGGACGAACTTCTGGATGATGCCTGCGACGTTGGCGACGCCGTCAACCTGCCCGTGTGCTGCGGTCACGTCGCCCACCAGGGCTTCGACGGCGGCGCGATCGGAGACGTCGACCGTGTGGGTGGTGAGACGGTCGACATAGGCGTCCGCCAGAGCACGGGTGCCGTCGAGAGCCTCGGCGCGGAGGTCGATCGCCGCGATCCGCGCGCCACGCACGAGGAGTTCGAGGACGACATCGCGTCCGATCCCGTTGCCGCCACCGGTGACGACGAAAACCCTGTCACGGATCTGCATGCTGCCTCCTCGTGTCGTTGGGTCCAGTCAATCCGGTCCGGAGCACCGACGCCACCCCGAAGTGTGCGCGTGCACGTCTGCGGGTATCCGTCCGGACACGAGTCGGCCCAGCGTACGGAGGTAGAAGTGACGACGTCGAAGAATAAGGACGACGAGGTGCGCAAGGACCCGCCGGGTCCGGTCGATCACGGTCGCAACGGCGGCATGGCAACGCGGGAGAACGCTCCCGAGGTGGTCGAGCGCTCGGACGACGACGAGAAGTGACCTCGATCAGGACGATGTGAACGGCCACGAGACCACCGATCGGGCCGATATGTTGGGCATATGCAGTTCGCCGGACCGGCCGAACAGTACAACCGCTTCATGGGCCGCTACGCAGCGACGCTCGCGCCTGCCCTGGCGGACGCGGGCGGGGTGAGGGGCGGGCATCGGGTCTGCGATGTGGGCTGCGGACCGGGTGGGCTCACCCGGGAACTGGTCGCCCGGGTCGGCGCAGCGAAAGTCGCGGCGATCGACCCCGCTCCCCAGTTCGCGGCGGCGTGCCGGCAGATCACACCGGAGATCGACGTCCGCGTCGGGGTGGCCGAGAATCTGCCGTGGCCGGACGGAACTTTCGATGTCACCCTGGCGTCGCTGGTCCTCGGATTCATGAACGATCCCGAACTGGGCGTGCGCGAGATGGTGCGTGTGACCCGCCCGGGCGGCACCGTCGCCGCATGTATGTGGGACACCACGGCCGGCGGGATGACGATGCTCCGCATCTTCTGGGCCGCGGTGGGAACAGTCGAGCCCGCGTCTCCGGGTGAGACGAGGTTGGCCGGGACCACCGAGGGCGACATCGCCGAGCGGTTCCGCCGTGCCGGTCTGGACGACGTGATCGGTGGTGCCCTGTCCGCACGCGCGGACTACGCCGATTTCTCCGACTTCTGGGAGCCCTTCACGTTCGGCGTGGGACCGGCCGGGCGGCACCTGGTGTCGATGCCCGAAAGGCACCGCGCTGCAGTACGTGACGCCTGTCGTGATGCTCTTCCGTCCGGACCGTTCTCGCTCGACGCCCGCGCCTGGTACGCGCGGGGAACGGTTCCGGGCGAGCCGAACTCATCCTCGTCGCAGTAGATAGGTGTCCATCACCCAGCCTCGGGCCCCCTTGGCCCGGGCACGGGCCTCACGGACCGCCGGGAGCACCTCGGCGAGCGGGCCGGCGACGAGTTCTTCGTCGTCGGTCCCCAGATTCGCACCCCACCAGATGTTCCAGGCCCCGTCGAGGTCCGCGCAGGCGAGGCCACCGTCGAGCATCACCACGATGTTCGACGCACCCGCTGCGACGTCCTGCACCAGCCTGCGACCGGTCGTGACGGTGATCGGCCCGCCGATGGTGTTGAGCACGAGACGGTGTCGGGCCGCGAGCAGTTGCACGCTGCTGACCCCGGGGACGATGTCGTAGTCGAACCGCACCCTCCCGCGTTCGAGGATGCGTTCGACGACACGGATCGTGCTGTCGTACAGGCTCGGATCGCCCCAGACCAGGAAGCCGACGGTCTCGTCGTCTCCGATCCGGTCGAGCAGAACGGTCTCGTAGGCCTCGGCGCGGGCGGCGTGCCAGTCGCGTACCTCGTCGCCGTAGTGCGCCGGGTTACGGTCCCGGGGCGGGTCGGGCACCACGATCACCCGATGCGCACCGGAGGTGTGGCGGCGCAGGACCTCCTCGCGGACCGCCACGAGATCGTCCACGCCCCGCTTCTTGTCGGGCACGAGGAAGACGTCGACGCTCTCGAGGGCGTGCACCGCCGCGACCGTGAGATCGTCCGGTCCGCCGGGGCCGATCCCGATGAGCCGAACTCTCACCCCCGGTCCTCGAGATCGCCCTCGACGTCGAGATAGGCCTGCTGCAACCTGTTCATCGTCTCCGGATCGGGCTCGGACCACAACCCGCGATCGGCCGCCTCGGTGAGTCGTTCGACGATGCCGCGCAACGCCCACGGATTCGCTTCGCGGAGGAACTGCTGGTTCGCGGGGTCGAGCGCGTAGTTCTGGGCAAGCGACTCGTACATCCAGTCCTCGACGACACCTGCGGTGGCGTCGTAGCCGAACAGGTAGTCGACGGTGGCGGCGAGTTCGAAGGCGCCCTTGTAGCCGTGCCGCCGCATCGCACCGATCCACCGCGGGTTGACGACCCGCGCGCGGAACACCCGTGCAGTCTCCTCCGCCAGTGATCGGGTGCGCACCGCATCGGGGGTGGTGGAGTCGCCGATGTACGCCTTCGGGTCGGCGCCCGTCAGCGCTCGCACCGTTGCGACCATGCCGCCGTGGTACTGGAAGTAGTCGTCCGAATCGGCGATGTCGTGTTCGCGGGTGTCGGTGTTCTTCGCCGCCACCGCGATCCGCCGGTAGTTCGCACGCATGTCGTCGGCGGCCGGAACACCGTGCAACCCACGCCCGTAGGCGAAGCCACCCCACGCGGTGTAGACCTCGGCGAGATCGGCGTCGGTGCGCCAGTTCCCGGAGTCGATGAGCTGCAGGATGCCGGCACCGTACGAGCCGGGCTTCGATCCGAAGATGCGCCGCACCGCACGGTCGGCGTCGCCGTGTTCGGCTTCGTCCCGCCGAGCATGGGCTCGCACGAAGTTCTGCTCGTCGGGTTCGTCGAGAGCGGCGACCATGCGGATCGCGTCGTCGAGCATCCCGATGACATGCGGGAACGCATCGCGGAAGAAACCGGAGATCCGGACTGTGACGTCGATGCGCGGGCGTCCGAGATCTTCGAGTGGGATCATCGAGAGTTCCTTCACGCGCCGGGATTCGGCATCCCATTCGGGCCGTACCCCGATCAGCGCCAGCACCTCGGCGATGTCGTCGCCGGCCGTGCGCATCGCCGAGGTCCCCCACACCGACAGGCCGACCGACTGCGGGTACTCCCCCGTGTCGGCGAGGTACCGCTCGATCAGGTTGTCCGCCAACGCTACACCCGTGTCGTAGGCGAGGCGGCTCGGGACGGCCTTCGGGTCGACGGTGTAGAAGTTGCGTCCGGTAGGCAGCACGTTGACCAGGCCGCGCAAAGGTGAGCCGGACGGTCCGGCCGGGACGTATCCACCGTCGAGGGCGTGGAGCACCGCGTCGAGTTCGGCCGTCGTGCCCGCGAGGCGGGGAACCACTTCGTCGGCAGCGAAGGCGAGCACCCGCTCGACCTCGGAATCGGGATGGCCGAGCACGGTTTCGACGATGAGTGCGCACGACCCGGCGTTCCAGCCGTCGTCCTCCATGGCCTGCACGAGCGACCGCGCCACGGTTTCGACCCGGTCGACCTCGATCAATGGGGCGTCGGGCTTCAACCCGAGCGCAGTGCGCAAGCCCGGGACGGCATTGCTCTTACCGCCCCACACCTGCGCGGCCCGCAGGATCGACAACACGAGATTCACCCGTGCCTCGCCGGTCGGTGCGGCGCCGAGGATGTGGAGTCCGTCGCGGATCTGTGCGTCCTTGACCTCGCACAACCAGCCGTCGACGTGCAACAGGAAGTCGTCGAACTCGGCGTCGTGCGGGCGGTCGTCGAGCCCGAGATCGTGATCGAGTTTCGCGGCCTGGATGAGCGTCCAGATCTGCGCGCGGATCGCGGGCAGTTTCGCCGGGTCCATCGCGGCGATGTTCGAGTACTCGTCGAGCAGCTGCTCCAGGCGAGCGATGTCGCCGTACGATTCGGCACGCGCCATCGGTGGGATGAGGTGGTCGACGATCGTCGCGTGGGCGCGGCGCTTGGCCTGTGCCCCTTCGCCCGGGTCGTTGACGAGGAACGGGTAGATCAGCGGCAGGTTCCCGATCGTGGCGTCGGTTGCACACGCCGCGGACAGACCCGCGTTCTTGCCCGGCAGCCACTCCATCGATCCGTGCTTGCCCAGGTGCACCACGGCGTCGGCACCGAAACCGTGCTCGACCCACTTGTAGGCGGCGAGATAGTGGTGCGAGGGCGCCATGTCGGGATCGTGGTAGATCGCCACCGGATTCTCGCCGAATCCACGGGGCGGCTGGATCATCAGCACCACGTTGCCGGCCTGCAGGGTCGCCAGCACGATGGCGTCTCCGTCGACGAACAGCCTTCCCGGCGCCGGTCCCCACGCCTCGGCCATGGCATCGGTGAGCTCGGCAGGTAGATCGTCGGTCCACCGAAGGTAGTCGGAGGTGCTCACCCGCACCGAATTTCCGGCGAGCTGTTCGGCGGTGAGCCACTCCTCGTCCTGTCCGCCGGCATCGATCAGGGCGTGGATGAGGGCGTTTCCCGCCTCGGTGTCGTCCTCGACGTCCAGGCCCGGGAAGCCGTCGCCGAGGTCGTATCCGGCATCGCGCAGAGCGCGCAGAAACCGGATCGCCGACACCGGCGTGTCGAGACCGACGGCATTGCCGACGCGGGAGTGCTTGGTGGGGTACGCGGACAGCATGATCGCGATCCGGCGCTGCCCCGGTGGTACGTGCCGAAGCCGCGCGTGCGCGACCGCGATACCGGCCACACGGCGGCATCGTTCCGGGTCGGTGACGTAGCGGGGCAGACCGTCGGCGCCGAGTTCCTTGAACGAGAACGGCACCGTGATGATGCGCCCGTCGAACTCGGGCACTGCGATCTGGGTGGCCGAATCCAACGGTGAGACACCGTCGTCCGATTCCGCCCAATCGTCGCGACTCCACGTCAGGCACAGCGCCTGCAGGATCGGGATATCGAGCGCAGCGAGCGCCCCGACGTCCCACGCCTCGTCCTCGCCTCCCGCGCTCACAGCGGCAGGTCGGGTGCCGCCGGCCGCCAGCACCGTCACGACCAGCGCATCGAGGGTGCCGAGTTCGGCGAGCAAGCCGTCCGGAGCACCGCGCAGTGACGCGCAGTGAATCACGACGCCACGAGCCGTGCCGGTCGCGTCGATCGCGTCGGCGAGATCGTGTGCGAACTGCACGTTTCCGCTGGTGTGGTGCGCTCGGTAGAACAACACGCCGACGCGCGGCGACCGCTCGCCGTCGGGCGGTTCGGGACGGTCGAGCACACCCCATTCGGGCAGCTCGGCGGGTGGTTCGAAACCGTCACCGCCGAGCAGCACGGTGTCGCTCAGAAAAGCATGGAGCTGCCCGAGATTGGCAGGACCGCCGTACGCGAGATAGCGATGCGCCTCGGCCGCAACGCCGATCGGCACCGTCGAATACTCCATGAGCTCGGCGTCCGGCGTCTGCTCACCGCCCAGGACGACGACCGGGACCCCGGCGGCGAGCACGGTGTCGAGCCCCGAGCGCCAGCTGCGGGCGGAACCCAGGATCCGCACGACGACCAGGGCTGATCCGCTGAGCAGGGCAGGTAGTTCGGTGGACACGTCGAGGCGCGATGGGTTGCCGAGCACCCAGTCGGCGCCGCTCGACCGCGCCGACAACAGGTCGGTGTCGGACGTCGACAACAAAGTCAGGCGCGTCACGACGCAACCCGAAAACACAGGCGTACAGCCATGTTCAGTCTCCAAAACCCTCGTGGACCTCACGTGCCGTGGCCGGTCTCCTGGCTGACGGGTCATCGCTGCTCCACCGACCTTCCCGGACCGAGATCCAGTGGCCTCCGCACCGGCGGACCGGTACGGACGAGGGCGAGCAACTATCCGCTCACAGTGGCGAGGGCCGCGCCGGTTTCCCACCGGCTTCCCGAGCACCACGGCAAGCCGAGAGTAGCGCACCCGGCCGGAAAGGTGTGCAACCATGTGCGTCCGTGGATGCTCTGCCACCTCCTCTCCCTCCCGATCGGTGCCCCGGAATTCTTCGCCCGCATGTCGCGGCGGACGGTGCGCTGGTGCGCCTGCGTGTGCCCGGAGGGCAGATACCCGACGGTGCACTCCGAGCGCTGTCGACCGCGTCGATCGCCTACGCCGACGGCGACGTACACCTGACGTCTCGAGGAAATCTGCAGCTCAGAGGTATCGAACTCGACGAGTGCGGGGCCGTCCCCGCGGGGCTGGCCGACGCCGTCGCCGCGGCCGGCCTGCTTCCGTCGGCGAGCCACGAACGGGTGCGGAACATCGTCGCGTCACCGCTGTCGGGGCTCGCGGGTGGACTCGCCGACGTCCGGCCTCTCGTTCGCGAATTCGATGCCGCACTGTGCGCCGATCCCGCCCTCGCAGAGCTGCCGGGCCGGTTCCTGTTCGGCATCGACGACGGTCGCGGCGACATCGCATCGCTGAGGTGCGATCTGACCGCCGTCGCACTCGGCGACGGGACCGCGCGAATCATCGTGGGTGGACTCGACGGGCCGACGGTACCGCTCGCGGAGACGCCGGGGATGCTCCTGCGACTCGCCCGCCGCTTCGTCGGGATCCGCGGGTCGGTCTGGCACGTGCGTCAACTTCCGCGTGCGGGAGCGGAACTCGGCGGTACCGTTCCCGTACCGCGCCCACCGGCCCCCACGATGCCGTACGGCGTGCTCGGTGACGCGGTATCGGTGCTGGTCCCGCTGGGAATTCTCACCCCCGCCACGGTCGCTGTGCTGCCCGATCGCGACGTGGTCGTCACGCCGTGGCGCGGCTTGATATTTCCGTCCGGATCGAATCTCGTTGCGCTGCGCGGAACCGGCCTCGAGACGGCCCCGGATTCGGCGTGGCAGCGGGTGACGGCGTGCACGGGAGCACCCGGGTGTAGCCTCGCCGAAGGTGACACCCGAGCACTGGCTCGCCGGATCGTCGCCGGAAATACCATCGATTCCCGAATTCATGTCGTCGGATGCGAACGCGCCTGCGGCGCACCGCACTCGTCTCACCGTCTCGTTTTCGCCAGGAGCACCCCGTGAGTCTTCGACCTCCCCCGCACCGGTACGACTACGTCACTGACGGCGCCGAGATCTACGTCCGGTCGTTCGCGACGATCCGTGCCGAATCCGATCTGTCGGCAATCCCTGTGAATGCTGAGAAGGTCGCGGTCCGGATGATCCATGCGAGCGGACAGACCGATCTGGCACGGGATCTCGTCATCCACTCCGATCTTGTTCCGGCCGCACGCGAAGCGTTGAACGCTGGTGCGCCGATCCTCACGGACGCGAACATGGTGGCCTCGGGGGTCACCCGCACGCGCCTGCCCGCCGACAACGACGTGATGTGTCTGCTCGCCGACCCACGTGTCCCCGAACTCGCCGAACGTTGGGGCACGACCCGCTCCGCGGCGGCGGTGTCGCTGTGGGCCGACCGCCTCGAGGGGGCTGTCGTTGCGATCGGCAATGCCCCGACCGCCCTGTTCCACCTGCTCGAGATGCTCGACGACGGCGCCCCGCGACCGGCGGCGATCGTCGGTGTTCCCGTCGGCTTCATCGGCGCCGCGGAGTCGAAGGAGGCGCTGCTCGACCATCGGCTGCAGATCCCCCATCTGGTGGTCCGGGGACGCCGCGGCGGGTCGGCGATGGCGTCGTCCGCGATCAATGCACTTGCGCAGGAGAAGGAATGAGCGAGATGGTGTCCGGCAGGTTCTACGGCGTGGGTCTCGGCCCCGGCGATCCCGAACTCATCACACGCAAGGCTGCGCGGCTGATCGCCGAGGCGGACGTCCTCGCGTACTACTCCGGTACGCACGGCCGCTCCATCGCCCGATCGATCGCCGCCGATCTGATCCCTGACGGCGTGATCGAGGAACTGCTGGTGTACCCGGTGACGACGGGCACCACCGATCACCCGGGCGGCTACGACGGTGCGATCGCCGATTTCTACGACGAGTCCGCCGCCCGGTTGGCCGTCCACCTCGACGCGGGACGCACTGTCGTCGTGCTCTGCGAGGGCGACCCTCTGTTCTACGGCTCGTACATGTACCTGCACGACCGCCTCGCTCCGCGATACCCGACGGAAGTGGTGCCAGGGGTGACCTCGGTGTCCGCCGCCTCTGCTGCAGCCGCCGAACCGATGGTGCGGCGCACCGACGTCCTCACCATCCTGCCCGGCACACTGCCCGCCCCGGAGCTCGCACGGCGACTCGCCGACACCGATGGTGCGGCGATCATGAAGCTGGGCAGGACGTTTCCCGCCGTCCGGGAAGCTCTCGCCCAGTCCGGTCGCCTCGACGACGCCGTCTACGTCGAACGCGCGTCGATGGATCGGCAACGCATCCTCCCGGTCGCCGAGGTCGATGCCGACGCGGTGCCGTACTTCTCGGTGATCCTCACCGCTGGTGACCGCTCGCCGAGGAATCGGACGGTCGCCGACCGATCACGGCCGTCCGTCTCGGCCGAGGCGACACACCCGGACGCGAACGAATTGCTCGTCGTCGGGTTGGGCCCGGCGGACGAGAAATGGTTGACCCCCGAGGCCGCCGACGCACTCGCACAGGTCGATCACGTCGTCGGATACGGACCGTATGTCGATCGCGTCCCGGTGCGTCCCGGCCTGCACCGTCATTCCAGCGGCAACACCGTCGAGGTCGACCGTGCGCGATTCGCTCTCGACCTTGCGCTGTCGGGCGAGAAGGTCGCGGTGGTCTCCGGTGGTGACGCCGGGGTGTTCGGGATGGCGTCGGCGGTCTTCGAGGCCGCGCAGGACGGTGCGTACGCATCGGTGCCGATCCGCGTCCTGCCGGGTGTCTCCGCGGTGCAGGCCGTGGCGGCGCGTGCCGGCGCCCCGATCGGCGGCGACTTCGCGGTGATGAGCCTGTCGGATCGACTCAAGCCGTGGGACGTGATCGAGAAGCGGTTGGCCGCGGTGTCCGAGGCCGATCTCGTCCTGGGTATCTACAACCCGGCGTCCCGGTCTCGGACGACGCAGGTTGCGGACGCGAGAACGGTACTGTTGAAGCATCGTCCGGCCGACACCGTCGTCGTGATCGGACGCGACGTGGGACGGCCGGGCGAGTCGCTCGAGGTCACGACACTCGAGAAACTCGATCCGGCGAGCATCGACATGAAATGCCTGCTCATCGTCGGCGCTGCAGGCACCTCCGTGATGCCTTCGGGTGCGGTATGGACGAAACGATCGGTCGACGGTCAGAGTGCGGGATCGTCGACGACCGACTGGACGAGCCGGCCGTAGGTCTCGATCAACGTCTCGCTGGGCATCTCGTCGGGCGGCAGCAACTCGAACGTCCTCAGGCTGCCCGCCAGCCCCAGCAGGAGGGTGACGACCATCTGCGGGCGCACCAGCGCCGCCGAGTCATCCCCGATCAGTGCCGCGATCCGGGCGACGACCCGCTCGTTCGTCCGTGCGCGGGCCACAGCCGGATCCGCCGCCTCACGGATCAGGAAGGGTGCCATCGCCCAGAAGTCGTAGTCGTCCGAATCCCGTCGCTCGACGACCGCACGCACCATCCGGTACCCGACCGGCTCGTCCTGACGCGTGGCCTCGGCGAGTCCGGGCGAGTCCGGAGCTGCCGCCTGGAAGAGCTCGGCCTTGCTGCCGGTCAGTTTCATCACGAGAGCCGGTGAGACACCGGCTGCTTCGGCGACGTCCCTGATCGTGGTGCCGTTGAATCCGCGCTCGGCGAACAGCGGTCGTGCGGCGTCGAGGATGACGTCGCGGGTGGTTCGCTCGGTCACCTACGCCTTCGCCTCCACGGATGCGTCCGCGACGCTCGTCGTCGACGGTCGATGCCTCGGAAGGAACATGGCTGCCAGGCTAGCGGAGAACGTCGCGACGCCGGCGATCCCGAACATCGCCACGAAGGCGCTGTGGGCCGGGAAGACCGTCCCGGCGACTTCCATGGTGAGTCCGGCGACCAGTGCCGCGACCACCGCGCTCATGCTCGACGATCCGATCGTCCTCAACAGGCTGTTGAGTCCGTTGGCCGCTGCGGTCTCCGAGAGCGGGACGGCACCCATGATCAACGCCGGCATGGTCGCGAAGGCCATCGCGTTACCGATGCTGACGAGGACGCTCCCGATGACGATGGGTGCGACGGTGTCGTCGAAGACCATGCGGAATCCGTAAGCCACGGTCATGAGCAGTCCTGCGGCGAACAGAGTGGTGCGGCCGCCGAATCGTGCGGTCAGGCGCGCCGACAGCGGGGAGACGACGAGCATCGTGAGTCCGCCCGGAACCATGCACAGACCCGCGGTCGCCGCGCTGAGACCGAATCCGAAGCCGGTGATCTCGGGGAGCTGCAGTTGCTGTGTGGTGGAGAGGGTGTTCGCGTACGCCGCGAACCCGACGAAGAGCCCGGCGATGTTGGTGAGCAGTACAGGCCGATGCGATGAGACGCGCAGATCCACCATGGGGACGGGAACGCGCAGTTCGTACGGGACCCAGACGGCGAGGACGACGGCGGCCGCCCCGAGGCTGACGAGGGTCTGCGGACTCGACCAGCCCCACACCGGACCCTTCGAGATCCCGAGCAGCAGTGCCACGAGCGCGAGGGACAGCAGCACTGCGCCGACGAGGTCGAAGCGGCCCCGGGTGCCCGATGCGCCTGCCGGAACCGTGACGAGGATGCCGATCAACAGGAGCACACCAGCAGCCGCCGAGACGTAGAAGACCGAGGCCCATCCCAGGGTGTCGTAGAGAACGCCCGCTGCCGGTAGACCAAGTGCCCCGCCGATGCCCATCGTGGCGCTGGTCAGCGCCACCGCGCCCGCGACCTTCTCGCGGGGCAGCAGGTCGCGCAGCACGGCCATGGCCACCGGGATGAGCGCCGAGGAGAAGCCCTGTAGTGCGCGGCCGACGAGGACGGCGAGGTAGCTCCCGCCGAGCGCGGCGATGAGCGATCCCACGACCATCATCGCCAGCGACAGCACCATCATCCGGCGCTTGCCGAACATGTCCGCCGAGCGGGAGACGATGGGCGTCGCCACCGCTCCGGTCAGCAGCGTGATGGTGACCAGCCAGGTCGCGGCGCCGGCCGAGACGTCGAGGATCTCCGGGAAGTCCGGGAGCAGCGGAATGACCAGCGTGGTCTGCAGAGCCGCCACCAGACCCGCCAGGCTCAGCAGCGTCGTGATCGTCGTACTCGATGCCGGTGTTCTTCGTCCCATGTCCCCATCTCCGTTGCCACCCGCGGGGTGAACGCCGTTCACCCCCTGATCGAGTGAACGGTGTTCACCCCCGGGTTGTCAACAGGTTCGCGCGGTGGAACGGGGTTCGCCCCTGCTGCAACCGGGGCGAACCCCGGTTCGGCGCGCAAGGATGGAGCTATCCGAGATCGTGTCGCTCGCGGGCGGGGTCGTAGAGGTGTGAGCAGGCGACGTCCGGCCGTTCACGCACACCGAGAGCGTGTCCGACGACGATCACCGCGGTGTGCTTCAGGCCCGCCGCCTCGACGCCGTCGGCGATGTCGGTGAGGGTGCCCCGCAGCACGACCTGGTTCGGCCGCGACGCGAACGCGACCACCGCGACGGGGCAATCGGCGCCGTATTCGACAGCGAGTTCCTCGGCCAGGACGCGGATGCGGGTGATCGCCAGGTGCAGGACGAGACTCGCCCGGATCCCCGCGACCCGCGCCAGCGCCTCGGTGTCGGGCATCGCCGTCGATCGGGCCTGGGTGCGGGTGAGCACGACCGTCTGCACGAGTTCGGGGACGGTCAGCTCGGTACCCAGTGCCGCGGCCGCCGCGGCGTAGGCGGGCACACCGGGTGTGACGTCCCAGGGCACGCCCGCGGCGTCGAGTCGTCGCGTCTGTTCGGTGAGCGCGGAGTACAGCGACGGGTCGCCGGAGCACAGCCGCACCGCATCGAGGCCGCGCCGGTGTGCGTCGACGAGATGCGCGGTGATCTCGTCGATGTCCAGGTGCTGCGTGTCGATCAGTTCGGCGTCGTCACGACAGTGCGAGAGGGTCTCGGCATCGAGATAGGTACCGGCATACAGCACCACCGGGACCTCGCGGAGCAGGTTCACCGCTCGCAGGGTGAGCAGGTCGGCCGCTCCGGGTCCGGATCCGACGAAATGGACGGTCATCGTTCGCCTTTCACTGCGCTCCATTGCACGATCGGTCGCTGTGCACGCCAGCCGGTGAACGTTCCGATGGGATCTGCGTGTTCGACGGACAGACGCGTGAGTTCACCACCGTGCGTCTTCCACCACTGCACGAGGACGGACTCGGTCTCCAGGGTCACCGCATGCGCGACCAGCCTACCGCCGGGAAGCAATGCTTCCCAACAGGTGTCGAGCACACTGTCACGACTTCCTCCCCCACCGACGAAGATCGCGTGGGGTGTCCCGAGACCGGAGAGCGCCTCGGGGGCTGCGCCTCGAACGACATGCACGGTCGACGGCACACCCAACGCGGCAGCGTTGCGTTCGATCGCACCGGCACGCCGTTCGTCCTTCTCGATCGCGAACGTGCGGCAACGGGGATCCGCGCGCGCCCATTCGATTCCGACGGACCCGGCACCCGCACCGACGTCCCACAGCAACTCCCCCGGTCGCGGTGCGAGCGCGCACACGGCCGCGAGACGTACTGTTCGCTTGCTGAGTTGTCCGTCGTGTTCGAACAGGGAGTCGTCGAGACCGGGCAGCACCGACAACCCGGCAGGTCCGTCGACCTCGATGCACAGCAGACTCAAGGACCGGACGCCCGTATCGGTCAGATGGGCCGCCTTCGCATCGATCCGGGACTCGTCCGCCGCACCGAGATGCGACAACACCGCGACCCGTGAGTTCCCGAAACCGGCGGCCTTCAGGAGCGTCGCAACATCCGCGACACGTGCACCGTCGACGAGGACGACGAGTTTGCGTCCGCGCGTCAGAACTCGGCGCAGAGCGTCGATCTCGCGCCCCACGACGGTCACCGTCTCGCACTCCTCCGCGGACCAACCCATGCGTGCGCGGGCCAGTGCCACCGACGAGACCGCCGGGATCACCTCCACGGCGTCGCCTCCGAGGCGCCGGATCAGTGTGGTGCCGATTCCGGAGACCAGCGGATCACCGGACGCGAGCGCGACGACGTCCTTGCCGGCGTGCCGGTCGAGGAGGTCGTCGAGCCCGGACAGGAGCGGCGACGGCCACTCCTCGCGCACCGCTCCGCAGGCAGGAACCAGATCGAGGTGGCGCCGGCCGCCGAGCAGGACCTCGGCTGCGAGAATCCGCTCCCGGACGGTGGACGGCACACCGGACCATCCGTCCGCCCCGATTCCGACAACGGTGATGCCTGTCGTCTGTCGCATCGGTCCCATGGCGGTGAACCATAGCCCAGGCACGGCGGCTACACTCGGCCGCGGCAAGGCAATCGAAGGTGCCCCTCACGGGGATAATCGGGAAGCCGGTGAGAATCCGGCACAGGCCCGCTGCGGTGACCCGGGAGTCGTCGATCATGCGCATCCGCGCAGCCACTGGACCGTCCGGTCCGGGAAGGCGATCGCACGGCGTCCGACCGGGAAGTCCGAATACCGGCCTTCGAACAGCTTGCCGCGAAGAACATCCCAGCGGGAGCCTGTGGAGGTCGAAGTGCATGTGTATCCGTTCGGCGCGGTGGTCGGTTCCGACGACCTCGCGCTGGCCCTGACCCTGTGTGCGGTGTCGCCGTCGATCGGCGGTGTGCTGGTGCGTGGAGAGAAGGGCACCGCGAAATCGACGACGGTGCGTGCCCACGCCGCACTGTTGCCGCCGGTCACCGTCGTGGACGAGTGCCGGTTCTCGTGCGATCCGGACGCTCCCGATCCGTCCTGTCCGGACGGTCCTCATCCGGCCGATACGGTCTCGCATGTCCGGCCGGTTCGGCTGGTGGAACTGCCCGTCGGCGCGGCGGAGGATCGCGTCACGGGAGCGTTGCATCTCGGCAAGGCGCTGGCCGACCGCACGGCCGAATACGAGCCCGGTCTTCTGGCTCTGGCCCACCGCGGTGTGCTGTACGTCGACGAGGTCAATCTCCTGCACGACCACCTGGTCGACCTGCTGCTCGACGCCGCGGCGATGGGTCGCTCGACCGTCGAACGTGACGGGGTCTCCGTCGAGCACGCCTCCCGATTCGTGCTGGTCGGGACGATGAATCCCGAGGAGGGTGAGCTTCGCCCGCAGTTGCTCGACCGCTTCGGACTCGCGGTGGACGTGGCCGCGCCGCGCGACCCGCACGTGCGCGCCGAGATCGTGCGGCGGCGTATGGCCTTCGACGCCGACCCGGCCGGATTCACCGCGCGGTGGGCGGAGCGCGATGCCGAGTGGTCGCGCCGCGTCGTCTCCGCCCGTGAACTCGCCGCACAGGTCGTGCTGAGCGACGACGCGCTGGTCTCGATCGCCGAGGTGTGCGCGGCCTTCGACGTGGACGGCATGCGCGCCGATCTGGTCACCGCCCGCACGGCGATCGCACACGCGGCCTGGCACGACCGCCGCGAGGTGACACGTGAGGACATTGCGGCAGCGGCCCGACTCGCCCTGCCGCACCGTCGGCGCCGCAACCCCTTCGACGCCCCCACCAGCAGCGACGATCTGCTCGACGAACTGCTCGGCGGAGACGATCCCGATCCCGGCCCCGACGACGATCCCGGTGGTGGCGAGAGCGCACCCGACGACTCGGCGGCGGAAACGTCCTCCGGCTCGGGTGATCGGTCGTCCACCGGCCTGGCATCAGCATCGGATCCGTTTCGCGCCACAGTGTTCTCCGTCGATCGGGTCGGGCGCGGAGCGGCCGGTCGCCGGTCGCGGGCGGTCACCACGATCGGCCGCACCGTAGGCAGTCGCCGAGGCGATTCCGGTCCCGTCCACCTCCCCGCCACGATCCGCGCGACCGCCTTCGCCGATCGGGATCGGCAGGTGCGCCGCAAGATCATCGAAGGTCGTGAGACCAATCTCGTCCTGCTCTGCGTCGACGCATCCGGGTCGATGGCCGCACGCAACCGGATGGTGCAGGTCAAGACCGCTGTCCTGTCGTTGCTGCTCGACGCCTACCGCCGTCGCGACACCGTCGGCCTCGTGACCTTCCGGGGAACCGGCGCGACCCTCGCACTCCCGCCGACGAATTCGGTGGACGTGGCCGCCGCACGACTACGAGAACTCCCCGCCGGTGGGCGGACCCCACTGGCCGAGGGCCTGATCGAAGCGGCCGCCACCATACGGCGCCATTCGCTGCGGGATCCACGTCGACGCGCCCTGCTCGTCGTGGTCACCGACGGTCGCGCCACCGCCGGACCGAACGCTGTGCAGCGCTCGCTCGACGCCGCAGACGCCATTGCCGCACACGGGATCTCCTCCGTGGTAGTGGATTCCGAGACGGGCCGGTTCCGGATGGGTCTGGCAGCCCGTTTGGCCGAACACCTCGGCGCCGAATACGTGCCCGTCGGCGAGGTCGATGCCGACGCACTGACCGGAATCGTTCGGGAGAGGGCCGCCTGATGCCGAAGGGACAACCCACCGTCGTACCCGACGACGGTCTCACGACTCGCCAGCGCCGCAACCGGCCGCTGCTGATGGTCAACACCGGCGACGGAAAAGGAAAGTCCACGGCCGCTTTCGGTCTCGCGCTGCGGGGCTGGAACCAGGGTTGGTCGGTCGCCGTCTTCCAGTTCGTCAAGTCCGCCAAGTGGCGACTCGGCGAGCAGACCGCTTTCGAGACCCTGGCCGATCTGCACGACGAGCGCGGCACCGGTGGGCCGATCGAGTGGCACAAGATGGGTTCCGGCTGGTCGTGGTCGCGTAAGGACGGCACCGAGGAGGACCACGCCGCCGATGCCCTCGCCGGGTGGCGCGAGATCCAGAGACGCCTCGCCGCGGAGCAGCACGGCCTGTACGTGCTGGACGAGTTCACCTATCCGATCGCCTGGGGCTGGGTCGACATCGACGAGGTCGTCGATACGCTGACCTCACGGCCGGGACGCCAGCACGTCATGATCACGGGGCGGCGGGCGCACCCGAAACTCGTCGAGGTCGCCGACCTGGTGACGGAGATGACGAAGGTCAAGCATCCGATGGATGCGGGACAGAAGGGCCAGCGAGGGATCGAGTGGTGAGAGTTCCACGTGTAGTCGTCGCCGCACCGGGATCCGGGCACGGGAAGACCACCGTCGCCACGGGTCTCATGGCGGCACTGCGCCGCGCCGGCCACATCGTGTCGGGCCACAAGATCGGTCCCGACTACATCGATCCCGGCTACCACTCGCTCGCCACCGACCGACCCGGCCGCAACCTCGACCCGCATCTCGTCGGCGAGGACCTCGTCGCTCCCCTGTTCCTGCACGGCGCCGCCGGTGCGGATATCGCTGTGATCGAAGGGGTCATGGGGTTGTACGACGGGATGATCGGCACCGACGGGTACGCGTCCACCGCCCACACCGCGGCCCTGCTGTCCGCACCGGTGATCCTCGTCGTCGACGTCTCGCACGCCTCCCGGTCGATCGCGGCGATCGTGCACGGCATGGCGTCCTACGACCGCGGCACGCGGATCGCCGGCGTGATCCTGAACAAGGCCGGATCGCAGCGACATTCGGACGAGGTGATCCGCGCACTCGAACCGACCGGCATCCCGGTGATCGGCGTGCTCGGCCGCGACGACGGCATCACCGTTCCGTCGCGCCATCTCGGCCTGGTGCCCGCCGAGGAACGCGACGAAGCAACTGCGCAGGTGGATCGGCTCGCCGTGCGGATCGCCGAGCGCATCGATCTCACCGAGATCCTCGGTATCGCCTCGGCAGCACCCGACCTGCCGGCAACACCGTGGTCACCGGGCACGCCCACCGAGGACGGACCCGTGATCGCCGTCGCCGGAGGCCGCGCCTTCACCTTCCGCTACACCGAGACCGAAGAACTTCTGCGCGCACACGGATGCCGACCGGTGTCGTTCGATCCTCTGCGCGACGGACGGCTGCCTGCCGGCACCGCGGGGATCTATCTCGGCGGCGGGTTCCCCGAGGTGCATGCCGCCGACCTCGCCGCGAATCTCCCCCTGCGCGCGCACCTGCGCGCCGCGATCGCGGCGGGAGTTCCGACCGTCGCCGAGTGCGCCGGTCTGCTCTATCTGGGGCGGGAGGTCGACGGGCACGAGATGGTCGGCGCCCTCGACACCTCGGCACGGATGACGCCGCGCCTGACCCTCGGCTACCGCACCGCGATCGCACCGCAGGACACCCTGCTCGCCCCCGCCGGCACCCGCGTCACCGGCCACGAATTCCACCGCACCGCGATCGATCCCGGTTCGTCTCCCGCGTGGCTGCTCGACGGCCGGCCGGACGGCGTCGCGACCGCGACGGTGCACGCGTCGTACCTGCACACGCACTGGGCGGGACATCCCGATCTCGCTCGACGTTTCGCGGACGCCGCGCGGGCGGCGGAGCCCGCACCCGAACCCACTTCGGCACCGGCACGTCGTCGAACACACGAACCCGACCTGCACCATCACGGCGACCGTGACGCGACCGAAGGGCTGGTCGACCTCGCCGTCAACGTCTCTCGTCGACCGCGACCGGCATGGCTCGACGACGCCCTGCGTGCCTCGCTGGACGATCTCGCCCGGTATCCCGACCCGAGCGATGCACGCGCCACCCTCGCCGATCGTCACGGCCGCAGCAACGACGAGGTCCTCCCGACGTCCGGGGGCGCAGAAGCGTTCACGCTGGTCGCCAGGGCCCGAGCGTGGCGGAAGCCGGTGGTGGTGCATCCGCAGTTCACCGAACCCGAGGCGGCACTGCTGGCCGCCGGGCATCGCGTCACGCGGGTCGTGTTGCGCCGCGACGACGGGTTCGTCCTCGATCCGGGTACGGTCCCGGAGGATGCCGACCTGGTGATCGTCGGCAATCCGACGAATCCCACCTCGGTCCTGCACCCGGCCGACACGCTCCTGGCGCTGACCCGGCCGGGACGGGTGGTCGTGGTCGACGAGGCGTTCATGGACGCCGTTGCCGGCGAAACCGAATCGTTGACGGGACGATTCGTCCCGGGACTGGTGGTGCTGCGGTCGCTCACCAAGACGTGGGCGATCCCGGGCCTACGAGCCGGATACGTGGTCGGCGACGCCGCAGTGCTCGTGGATCTCGCCGCGCAGCAACCGCCCTGGTCGGTGTCCACTCCCGCAGCGGCCGCGATGATCGCGTGTGCATCCGGTCGCGCAGTATGCGAGACCGACGTGATCGCGCGGAAGATCGCCACCGACAGGGCGGTTCTCGTCGACGCCCTCACCGGACTCGGGATCCGCCTGGTCTCCCCCGCGACGGCCCCGTTCGTGCTGGCGTCCGTTCCCGAAGGAACGCGGGAGAGATTGCAGGAGAAGGGCTTCGCACTGCGTCGCGGCGACACCTTTCCCGGTCTCGGTGACGACTGGGTGCGGATCGCGGTGCGCGACGCGGCGACCACGGCGGCACTCGTCGAGGCGTGGAGAACGATCCTGTGAAGCACAGGGCACTCGGACTGGCGCTCGGCTACGCCGCCGACCAACTCGTCGGCGACCCGCAGCGGTGGCATCCCGTGAGCGGCTTCGGGAAGTTGGCGCGCGCCGCCGAGGGCCGGTTGTATGCCGACCACCGCGCCGCCGGGGTGGTGTTCACCTCACTGCTGGTCGGCTCTGCCGGAGCGCTGGGATACGTCGCCGACCGCGCGACCCGCCGTCGCCCGGTACTGTCCATCGCGGTCACGGCGCTGACCACATGGACCGTGCTCGGCGGCCGCTCCCTCGGATTCGAGGCCCGGACGATCGACGCCCAACTCCGCGACGGTGATCTCGCCGCGGCGCGGCGGCAGGTGACCCACCTGGTGGGCCGTGACCCGTCTCGGCTCGACGAGAACGGGATCGCCCGCGCCACGATCGAGTCGGTCGCCGAGAACACCTCCGACGCCGTCGTCGCGCCGCTGTGGTGGGGTGCGATCCTCGGCCCCGCCGGTCTGCTCGGCTACCGCGCCGCGAACACCCTCGACGCGCGCGTCGGGCACCGCACCCCGCGGCTCGAACGGTTCGGCTGGGCTTCGGCCCGGTTCGACGACCTGCTCAATCTCGTCCCCGCTCGCCTCACCGCCGTGCTGGCTGTCGCACTCGGTGAGGACGGCCGGGGCGCGGTCCGGGCGTGGCGCCGGGACGCCCGTCAGCATCCGAGTCCGAATGCCGGTCCGGTCGAAGCGGCGTTCGCCGGTGCTCTCGGGGTCCGGCTCGGCGGCACGAACGTCTATCACGGTGTGGTCGAGGATCGCGGCACGCTCGGCGACGGACCCGCACCGGCCCCGGAAGATATCGGCCGGACCGCGCGACTCGCCTCGAAGGTCGGAACCGGAGCCGTGGCGACCGCCATCGCTGTCGCCCTCGTCCGTCGATAACCTCCCCGATAATTCCCGCTACGACGGGAAATTCCGGCCGAGGGTGAAATTCCGGGGTGAATCCGTGTTCGTTCTGCCCGAATGCGTAACTCCGGTTACTGTTCGTGCGATTCGTATATCGGAAAACGAAATACGGAACCGTTGAGCAGGGGAAGCCGACGTGGAGGTGTCGAGATTTTTCCTTACTGTCGCGGTCGCCTGTTCTCGGAATTGTCCGATGCCCCACGTCTGGTGATCCTTCGCGGTCACCGCTTCTCGGGGAAGACGACACTTCTGCGGACATGGCTCATGACCGATCCCGAACCCCGTCGCGTCATTGCGTACGTCGGTCCGTCCACGGCGAATTCTGCCGCCGACCGTTATTGGACCCGGATATTCGATTCCGTACGCCGTTGCATCGACACCGAAGCCTCGCGCACGAGCCGGGGATTCGACGCCCTCCGCACCGCCCTGTCGACCGCGGACACAGCCGTCACCCTCGTCCTCGACGGCACGCGACTCGACGAGGACGTCGCCGAGGGCATCGGCACTCTGCTCGCCGACGAACCGACCCTGCGCATCGTCGTCGCGACCCGCACCGCGAGTTCCGTCGGTGCGGACATGCCCTCCGACACGAGGATCCTCACCTCCGACGACCTCGCCTTCACCGTCGACGAAACAGCTGCCTACCTGCGTGATGCCGGTGTTCCGCAGGAGCGGTGGGTCGTGGAGCGGATCGTTCACCGCACCGGAGGGCTACCGGCCGTGATCGGCCGTCTCCCCGCAGCCCTGTCCCCCGCTCGGATCCCCGGCGTGACGGAGACGGAGCACCTCGACCGCATCGTGGACGCGGTGACCGACTCGGTGACAGCGCGGACGATCAAGAACGAACCGCTCCTCGCACACCT
Source organism: Rhodococcus sp. PD04 (assembly GCF_035918275.1). Lineage (NCBI taxonomy): Bacteria > Bacillati > Actinomycetota > Actinomycetes > Mycobacteriales > Nocardiaceae > Rhodococcus > Rhodococcus sp. PD04. Next base: position 4,196,733 of record NZ_CP142143.1, read on the forward strand.
GCTCCGACCGGTTCTGATGTCGGCGATGACCGACACGCTGACCTGCTCCTCCGTGGCAGGGTCGGGCGTGGACGCGCCGACGTTCGTCGCCACCCTCGAATCCCTCGGACTGGTCGAATCCGTGCCCGGGAACCCGGCCCGGGCGTACCCGGACGCCGTCCGCCGGTCGTTGTTGCGACGTGCCGTCGCCGACCTGCCGGCGGAACCGGCCAGGACCTACCTCGTGATGCCGGGGACCGACGAGCGCGGGTCGGACAATGCTGCGCAGCTCGGGCAGGTCGTCACTCTGCGGAGGGACGGACGGTTCGCCGAGGCGGCGTCGATCTGCGACGAGCTCGCGTCGAGAGCGGTGTCCTCGTCGACCGAGTCCACCGATACGACGGTCACTTCCGACGCCGCCTTCTACTTCCAGGCGGGGCTGACCTACTTCTTCGCGGTGCGTCCGCACGAGGCGATGGGCATGTTGCGCCGCGCCCGTTCCGCCAGGGCCGGGACACCCGTCGGCGACGATGCCGCTGCCGTACTCGGACTCATGCACGCCCTGCGCGGAGAAGGACCGGAGGCACGCGCGGCGCTCTCCGTCGATCGGTCGCCTCGGCGACACCACCGAGCGGGCGCACGCCTCGCGCACACCGCCGAGCAGGTCGCGGCGGTACTGCTCGCGATCGACCGACTCGAATCCGACGTCGCGCTCGACATCCTCGTCGACATCGAAGCGTCCACGGCTCCGAACGAGCTCTGGGCACTCGTCCTCTACGCACAGGGCTCGCTCGCGCTGCTCACCCGTACTCCGATGGACGGGCTGCGGCGGATCAAGGCCGAGATCCGGAGGCACCCCGAGCTCCACGCCGGGTACAACGCGGTGCTCGTCAACGCGATACGCGCCGACCTCGAACTGGCGCTGGGCGACTTCGACCGGGCGCAGAACCTCATCGCCGACTCCACCCACCTGTTCACCGCGCCCGTCCATGCCCGCCTGCGTCTGCTGACGGGCGATCCTGCCGGCAGCGAAGCGCTCGTGCACCACTACGGAACCGATCCGAACTGCACGCCCCGGCAGGCGATGGAACTCGCCGTGCTCGGTGCAGCTGCCGCATGCGCGCTCGGACGCGACACCGAGGCCCGTCCTCATCTCGACCGGGCGATCGCGCTGTCGCAGCAGACCGGGCTGTTGCGACCGTTCACCATGGTCTCGCCGCTGATGGCCCGTCACCTCGGCTCGCTGGGAGTCGCCCTGCCGACCGCCGCGGAGCCGACGGCGCTCGACACGGCCACCTACCCGAAGTCGAAACCGGTCGTGCGACTGACGCCGCGCGAGCGTGCGGTGCTCGACGGATTGATCGCGGGTCGTTCGGCACGCACCATCGCGAAGGTCGAGTTCGTCAGCGTGAACACGGTGAAGACGCAACTGCGGTCGCTGTACCGGAAGCTCGGCGTGAACTCCGGGAAGGACGCGGTGATCGCCGCGCGGCACCTCGTGCTCGACTGACGCGGTACCCGAGCGACGGGTGAGCCCGGTCGGTCCGGCCGCCTCAGGGAGTGTGCTCGACCGTGGTCATGTGGTGGTGGCCGATGCGCACCAGCTCCGACAGCACGTCGGTGTCCACGGCGGACAGCTTCGTGACGTACAGGCACGCGGCACCGCGCTTGTGCGGACCGAGGGTCGCGAGGAGCTCTTCGGCACCGGGCGCGATCGTCAACCCGTACAGCGCGAGGTTCGTCTTGCGCGGCGAGAAACCGACGGCGAGGGCGTCGCCTTCGCGTCCGCTGGCGTATCGGTAGTGGTACCGGCCGAAACCGACCATCGACGGTCCCCACATCACCGCCGGCTGCCCGGTGACGTCGTGCATCAGGTCGTGCAGTGCCCACCCGTCGGCGCGGCGTACCGGATGATCGACGGCGTCGAGGAACTCCGACACCGGACGATCGGTGGGCTGGGTCTTGTTCTCGGCCATGATCGGCACTCTTCCAGCGAGTGCCGACAGGTACCTGTCACGGCATGTCCCGCAGGTCCTCGATGCGGTGGTCGAACTCGCCCTCGGTGTCGTCGACCGCGTCCTCGAGGCGACCGTTCTCGAGCGGTCGGTACACGAAGACGGTGTTCAGGCCGACCTCGCGGGCGGCCCGCAGATCGTAGGGATGCGACGCGACCATCGCGGCCCGGGAGGGGTCGACCCCGAGATAGCGGCAGGTGCGTTCGTACAGGAAACGTTCGGGTTTGAAGGCGCCGAACAGTTCGGCCGTGAGGATGGCGTCGGCCTCGAGCTGCTGCTCGCGGAAGAGCCTGATCATCGTGGCCATGTCCGTGTTCGACAGCGTCGACACCACCGCCTGAGAACGGAGTTCCTTCAGCCCCGGCCGCACGTCCGGCCATGCCTCGAGGCGCTGCCATGCCCGCGCCGTCTCGATGCGCACGTCCTCGGGAAGGTCGATCCCGAACTGCTCGCACACGTCGCCGAGTCCGTCGACGTAGGAGTCCTGCACGCGATACCACTTCTCCACCGACTGATCGAGGCGGAGGATGCGCTCGTAGTAGTCACTCCTCCAGGCCCGCACCAGGTCGCCCACGGTCGCCGGATCGGCATAGGTACCGAGTGCCTCGGCGACCGCCCGGGTGACCGGGGTGTAGAAGTCCATCAGCGTGCCCTGCACGTCGAAGATGTACGCGTCGTATCGGCTCACGCCCTGGAGCATGCCCGCTCGCGCCGTCCCGAAACGGAGTCGCAGAACCAGCACGCCGATGTGACCCGCGTCGCATACTGGGACCGAAGCGTCGCCGCGCTCCGGGGGTACACCATGGACGACCTGGCGGAATTCCGTCACGATCTCGATCGCATCGAACACCGCGTCGCCGGTGAGGTGACCGTCGGCCGCTCGCGGGTCCGAATCCTGGCCGGGTGCGTCGCGCTGCTGGTCGTGGGCCTGCTGCTTCCCCAGGCCACCTCGGTGACGTCCCTGACGACCCTTCTGCGCTGGGACTCCGAGGCCGCCACACTCCCCCTCCGCGTCTTCGACGTCTTCGTGGTGGTGTTCGGCATCCTCGTACCGCTCGTCGCGTTGCTCCGCCGCCGGTGGGGTGCCGCGGCGATCGCGATGCTCGGCTCGGGTGCGGCGTCGATGGTGGGACTGTTCGCCGTCTGGTCGCAGGCCGGGATGGTCGCCCGCACCTCTCACGCACCGCACGTGGGGCTGTATCTGTGCTGGGCCGCGGTGATGGCGTCCACGGCGGTGTGGCTGCCCGTCGTACTCTCCACCGCTCCCCTGCGTAGCGCTCCTCCCGTCACCTCCGGGGTTCTGACTCCCCGGGACGGTCACTGATCGCACCGTTCACCGATCGACAGTGGCGCGCGTCACGCTTGCAGTGCAACACTGTAATCAGTGCAACACGCACGGTTGATCGGTGCGACACGCACCGGGTCGCGTCCCGAGGAGGACATCATGCGACATTCACACATTCACGGATTCGGACGACCGGGCGGCTGGCAACAGGCCGACGTCCCCGACGCGAGCGATGCCTCCGAGTGGTTCGCCGGCAGGCTCCCCGACGACTGGTTCACCGGCCCGCCCGACATCGAGATCGACAGAGAGGAGATCTTCGTCGTCGGCCCGCTCGGGGTACCCGACGGCACGAGCGATACCGAGATCGACGGACGTATCGCTCGATTCCGCGAGACCACCCGCGCCGATCGGATGCGCATCGCCGACGAGGCCGAGGCCCGCTACGGCCGGAAGGTGGCCTGGGGCGTGAAGGTCGGCGACCGGACCGACCTGTTCACCCACCTCGCCGTCCCGGTCATGACTCGACTGCGCCAACCCGAACGGAAGGTGCTCGACACCCTCGTCGACGCGGGTGTCGCGCGGTCCCGTTCGGACGCACTGAAGTGGACCGTCAGGCTCGTGGGGCAGCACTCGGAGCAATGGCTCCGGGAACTGCGCGAGGCGATGAAGAAGGTCGACGATCTGCGTTCCGAAGGTCCGCAGGTCTGACCTCCGCGACCCGGAGGACCCACTCCCGCGCTGCCGCCACGGACTCCACCGTGGCGACACCGCGGGGTGCCGGCGGGCGACGCACGACGATCACGCGCACACCCAGTTCGTCGGCGGCGTCGAGTTTGCCGCGAGTGAGCGAGCCACCCGAATCCTTCGTGACGAGGGTGTCGATCCTGTGGTCGAGCAGCAGCTTCCGTTCGTCACTCGCGGTGTAGGGGCCGCGTCCGAGCAGCACCGACCAAGCCTGTGGCACTTCGATCGTCGGCGGATCGACGACGCGGACGAGCACGTCGTGCGCGTCGAGCGGCCCGACGAAGCGGCCGAGGGTCTGTCGTCCCGTGCTGAGGAAGATCCTCCGGCCGGTCGCGGCAGCGCGCGCGGCGCCGTCGTGGTCGTCGACCCACGTCCACCGGCGGTGCTCGTCGTGCCAACCGGGTCGCTGCAGGCGCACGAGCAGCACGTGTGCGGCAGCGCATGCCGCGGCGGCGTTCGCGCTGATGCCCGCGGCGAACGGATGGGTGGCGTCGACGACGGCTCGGATATCGCGCTCGGTCAGGTACCGGGCGAGACCCTCTGCACCACCGAATCCACCGATGCGCACGGGGCCGACGGGCAGGCGTGGATTGCGGACCCGGCCGGCCAGGGAGGATTCGAACGCGATGTGCGTGTCGTCCAATGCTGCAGCGAGGGAACGGGCTTCCCCCGTCCCACCGAGGATGAGGACCGTCACCGAAGGGTTCCCCTCAGCACGGGCAGGGTTCGCCCGTCGGAGAGCATGGCGAGCAGAGCGTCCATGTCGAGATGTTCGTCGACGAGATCCGCGAGCGCCTCGATGCGAGCCTCGCGTGCGGCCGGGAAACTCACTTCCCCGGCGCGGATCTCGCAGCCCATCCCTGCGGCGACCTCACGCAGCCACGCCCACCGTAGGGCGTCCCCTTCGAGGGCGCCGTGCCACATGGTGCCGAACACCGATCCTTCGCGGGTGCCGCCGAGGAAATCGGTGCCCCCGTCGACGATGATGCGTCCGTGGTGGATCTCGTAACCGGAGGCGGCCACACCCAACGCGGTGCCCCTCGGCAACCGGAGAACCTTCTCGCGTCCGAATGCGGTTCGCACCGGGAGCAATCCGAGACCCGCAGCGCTTGCGCCGGGCAACCCCTCGACGCCGTGCGGGTCGTCGATCTGCGTGCCGAGCATCTGGAATCCGCCGCAGATACCGAGGATCGTTCCACCCCGGCGGGCGTGCTCGACGATCGCGGTGTCGAGTCCTCGCGAGCGCAGCCACGCGAGATCCGCGAGGGTTGCGCGTGTTCCGGGCACGATCACCACGTCGGCACCGGCGAGCGCTCGCGGGTCCTCGACGAAGCGGACCCGCACATCCGGTTCGAGGCACAACGCATCGACATCGGTGAAATTGCTGACGCGCGGCAGCATCACGACGGCGATGCTCAGTGCACCGTCACCGTCGTGCACGGGGCGGGAGGTGAGGGCGAGCGAATCCTCGGAGTCGAGCCACAGGTCGCGTTGCCACGGCAGCACACCGAGTACAGGGCGGCCGGTGAGTCGTTCGAGCGAGTCGAGTCCGGGCTTCAGGAGTGAGACGTCGCCACGGAACTTGTTGATCACGAAACCGCGGATCAACTGCTGATCCGCCGCGTCGAGCAGGGCGAGCGTCCCGTACATCGAGGCGAAGACACCACCGCGGTCGATGTCGCCGACGATGACGGTCGGCATCGAACCGTGTTGCGCCAGTCCCATGTTCACGTAGTCGTGGTCGCGCAGATTGATCTCGGCCGCACTGCCGGCACCTTCGCACACCACCACGTCGAATCTGCGGCGGAGGTCATCGAAGGTGCCGAACGCCGCATCGGCGAGATGCTGTCGCCCACCGGCGAACTCGCCTGCCTCCAACGCTCCGGCAGGTCGCCCGAGAACCACGACGTGGCTGCGCCGGTCGCTGCCGGGCTTGAGCAGCACCGGGTTCATCGCGGCCTCGGGGATCGCGCGTGCTGCCACCGCCTGGATCCACTGGGCGCGCCCGATCTCCGCGCCCTCACTCGTCACCATCGAATTGTTCGACATGTTCTGCGCCTTGAACGGCGCGACCCGAAGGCCGCGCCGCGACAAGGATCGGCAGATCCCGGTGACGACCACGGATTTCCCTGCATCCGAGGTCGTTCCGGCGACGAGCAGACCCGAACCCATGTCGTCAGGCCGAGATCATCACACGACGGGACGCGCGTTCGGTGAGATACGCGAAGACCACACCGAGCGCCGCCCACAGGGTGAGCTGCACGGTGAACGACGCGACCCGGAACTCCCACAGCAGTGTCGCGGGGAATCCCTCGTCCACCTCGTCGATTCTCGGCAGGGCGAGATATCCGAGTCCCACCACGACGAGGAATGCGACCGCCGGTCCGGCGATACGGACGGTGTGGAGATCCTGGGCCGCCAGGGCCTTCGCCACCGCGACGGCCACGGCGATCGCGACGAGCCCGAGAACCACCGAGGCGAGCCACAGCAGGGTGCGTTGATCGATCGTGTCGGGATCACCGACGGCCGGCGGGTTCGCCGGGTACTTCACGAACGGGACTGCCTCGACGGCGAGCCACGCCCCGGCCGCTCCGAACAATCCGAGTTTCCACCCCGGCATGTCGGTGAGGCGACGCGCGAAGTGCAGCACCGATGCGTAGAGAGCGCCGAGTGCGAGACCCGCGAGGATCGTCGCGAGGAACAGCCCGGCCTTCTGACCGGTTCGGCCGACGAGCGCGTCGTCGCCGTGACTGTGACCGTGGGATTCTTCGGCGGTCGCAGCGTGATCGTGGTCGTGCGAATGCGCCTCGCCGGCAGCTTCTTCGAGCGCGATCGCCGATTCGATGTGGGGTTCGCCGACGACGAAGGCGACACCGCCGGCGAGCAGACCCGCGACGAGTCCGGCGAGCAGGCCCCGCAACAGCAGGTGGAGGTAGGTTCCGGGCATCATGGTCCCCGTTCTCAATGGCACGGGAGACCGAGGAGGTGCCGGCCGTCGTGCATCAACTCGTGCATGAACATGCCGGTGCGCGAGATCGCGCCCTGATCGAATCCGACCAGGTAGAGAACGAGAAATGCCGCGACGATCACTGCGGCGAGAGCGACTGCGAGTGCGGCGGAGCCGAGCGACTCGTCGGGGGTATGGACAACAGCCATGACAATCCTCCTGGGATTTCGCGTCCCATTCGATTCCGTCATGCGCCGCGGGAGTTTTCTGGCTTCCGGAGATTTCGACGTCTCCGGTTACAGTGGCGCGACCGCTCCGGTTTCCCACCGGATTGCCTACACCTCGGCACATCTTTACCGACGAACCTTCGCACCGCGCGGTCTGCGATGTCAAGCGGAGAGGACGCACCTGCCGTGACCCGATTGTTCTTCGTCGCACACGCTTCCACGCGTGCGACGGAGAAGGCCCGATTCCCGTGCGACGAGCCGATCTCCGAACGAGGCCGACGCGAACTCGGACGCGTCACCGTGCCGGTCGTCGACCGGTGGGTGTGTGCACCGGAGCGACGCGCGGTCGACACGGTGCACGCCTTCGGTCTCCTCGCCGAGATCGACCCGGCACTGCGCGAGCTCGACTACGGCATGTGGTGCGGGGCGGGGTTGGACGAACTGCCCGAGAGCGACCTGGCGATGTGGCTGACCGAGCCGGCGGCAGCACCGCACGGCGGCGAGTCCGTCGAGGACCTCATCCGCAGGGTCGGCACCTGGCTGGCTGCACGGGACGACGGCTACGAACGTGTCGGGGTGGTGACACACCCGGCGGTCGTGCGGGCCGCAACGGTGTGCGCCCTCGACGCTCCGGCATCGTCGTTCCGCAGGGTCGACGTGGGACCGCTCGACGTCGTTCGGCTCTACGGTGGGCCGGATCGGTGGACGTTGCGTCCGAACCGATTCGCGCGGTGAGCTACCAGGTGACGTCCTTCTCGCACTGCTTGCCGTCGACCGTCGACTCCACCTGGACGGTGGCGTGCTCGAGTCCGTGCGACGACAGCGCGGTGCGCGCCGAGTCGAGGATCCACTGCGGGTCGTGGTCGCTGACGAGATGCACGGTGGCGACGTCCATGCCGGTGGTCAGCGTCCACACGTGCAGGTCGTGCACGCCGCACACGCCGGGCAGCGCGAGCAGGTCGGTGCGCAGGAGATCGACGTCGAGATGCGCGGGCGAGGTCTGCGTGAGGATGCGCAGCGACTCGGCGGCCAGTCGCAGGGCGCGCGGCACGACCCACAGGGAGATGAGCACACCGACGACGACGTCGGCCAGGCTCCACCCGAAGATCATGACGAGTGCGCCCGCGATGAGGACCCCGACGGATCCGACGGCGTCGGCCAGCACTTCCATGTAGGCACCGCGCACCGCGATGCTGTCCTTCGCGTCGGCCCGGAGCATGAGCATCACGACGATGTTGGCGGCCAGTCCCGCGAGGGCGGTGATGATCATGGGCAGGCCGGGAAGTTCGGGGGCGTCGCCGATGCGATTGATCGCCTCGTAGAAGACCCAGCCGGCGACGCCGAGCAGCAGCACCGCGTTGACCATCGCGGTGAGGACTTCGGCGCGGTGCCACCCGAAGGTGCGCGACGCCGCGCTGCTCCCTCGTCGGGCGAGGATGAGGGCGACCATGCCCATGGACACCCCGACGACGTCGGTGAGCATGTGGCCCGCGTCGGCGAGCAGGGCGAGGGAGCCGATCAGGAGACCGACGAGCGCCTCGAGTACGAAGAACGCTCCGAGGATGCCCAGCGCGAAGGCCATGCGCCGGATGACGGCACGCGTGGGACCGGCGCCCTGACCGTGACCGTGGCCGACGCCGTGTGAGTGCCCGTGACCCGAACCCATCGAACTCCCTCTCCGAACTTCGGGCCATCGTATGCACGAATGCGCATATGTTTCAACGGCGACGTGCCCGGCGGGGTCGGAGAGGTCTATTCGTCCGGGTCGTAGGCCGGATGTTCGACGGTGGGAGGAAGGGTCGCGATCGCGGTGATCCGCTTGAGTCCGGCGGTCTGCAGCAGGTCGACGATCAGCGACCTCATCTGCGCGAACACCACCGTCGCCGAGACTCCCGCCCCGGCGATGAGGTCGGGATCCATCTTCTTGGCGATGCTGCGCAGCACGCGCGCGGCCTCGGCCTGGTCGGGTTGCTCCCCCGGCTCGGCGAGAACCATCGCGCGGAGCACGTCCACCGCATCGGCCACCTCGGCGAAACGCTGCACGAGCCGCGGGTCGAGGATCTCGTCGTCGCGAACGAGGGTCAGGGACCGGCGCGCGAGCACCCGGATGTTGCGCATCGCGTGGTCGATGGGATCGGCCGCGGCGGTGAGCACCGCGAGTCTGCCCCGGCTGTTCCAGTAGAGCGGCGAGATCCGGCTGATCTCCCGGCCACCCTTGAGGTGGGTCCGCATCGTGTCGATCGCAGGCTGAGTGGCTCGTGCCTGTTTGAGGGCGTCCTCGATCGGTTTCGGGTTGTTCTCGACGAGCCCGGTCTCGACCTTCCTCAGGACCTCGCTCGCCGTCGCGAGGACCTCGGCGGCGTTGCGCCGGGCACGCCGCACCGGATGGGTGGGGATCATGGCGACGACCGCGATTCCGGTGAGACCACCGATCAGGGCGTCGACCATGCGATCGGGCCCACCGGTACCGCCGGGTGGCAGCAGTGTCGCCACAAGCACTGCAGAGTTCCCGGCCTGCATCGCGAAGATCGGGCCGCTGTTCAACGCGACCGCCGTACTCATCGCGATCGTCACGACGAGGGCGATCTGCCACGGTCCGCTGCCGATCAGCGACACGAGCAGGTCGCCCACACCGATCCCGACGGTCACACCGCAGACGAGTTCGACGGAACGCCGCAACCGGGCGCCGAGCCCGAGTCCGAGGGAGACGACTGCCGCGATGGGCGCGAAGAAGGGCTGTTGGTGCCCGACCAGATCCTTCGCGACCCACCACGCAAGGCCCGCCGCCAACGCGCACTGCACGATCGGCAGCGCCGATGAGCGCAGCCGTTCGAACGAGTCGGTCAGGCGCTTACGAGCTCCTCGACGCGTGGGTCGACGCCGGGTCGCCGCGGACAGTCTGTTCGATACAGACATGTACGGGCGTCTATTCGACGCCGAGTTCTTCCGCTGCCCGCGGGTCGCAGTCCTCGAGCAGGTCCAGGCAGCGGGCGTGCTCGTCCGACTCCCCGATGGTCCGGGCGGCCCGGGCCAGCACGGCGACGCAGCGCAGGAAACCGCGGTTGGGTTCGTGGCTGTAGGGCACGGGACCGAAACCCTTCCATCCGTTGCGGCGCAGCTGGTCGAGGCCGCGGTGGTATCCGGTGCGGGCGTAGGCGTAGGCCTGGATCGTCTCGCCACTGTCGAGTGCGGCCTCGGCGAGGTACGCCCATGCGATCGAGGCGGTGGGATGGTCGGCTGCGACCTTCGCCGGGTCCTCGTTGTTCAGCAGGGCCGACTCCGCGTCGTCGTCGCCGGGGAGAAGGGTGGGCTGCGGTCCGAGAAGATCACCGAAAGACGTCATGGGGTCATTCTGCCCTTCCGTCATGAAGGCTCGATAGAGTCCCCGGGTAACCGCAGGCCGTCGAGCGAGGTGCAGCACGTTGTCGGACCCGAAGAACGAAGAGTCACCCGAGCAGACTTCGACGACCCCATCTGTCGAAACACCGGGCGAGAGCACGGAGAACGAACCCGCCGTCGAGCCGGCGACGGCCGAGAAGGCGGCGCCTGAGGAAGCAGTGGCCGAGGAGGCCGACGAGCCGGCGGAGCAGGTCACCGAGCCGACCACCGAGGCGGCGTCCGCTGATGTGGACGCGAGCAGCGAGGTCGACGCCTCCCCCGAGAGTTCCGAAACCGTCGAGCCGTCCGGAACTCCCGAACCCCAGGACGCTCCAGAACTCCCGGACGCTCCCCAGCCCTCCGACACCGTCGCGAGCAGCGACGAGCCGGAGCAGGCCGACGAACCGAAGCAGGCTTCGGACGAGAGCATCACCACGGACGAGACCGTGGCGCTTCCCGTCGTCGACCCCGAGAACACCGGGTCCCGCCCGGCCGCCGAACCCGAATCGGAACCCCCGCCCGAATCCGACGCCGCCTCCGCCGCCGATGCGCCCACGGTGCAGATCCCGGTTCGCAGCCACGTACCCAAGGCGCCGCCGCAGCGAATCGTGCCCCGCGGTGAGGAACCGCCGGTGCAGCCCGAACCCGCCCGCGTCGCCGTCCAGCCCACGCCGACGCGCATCCCGCCGGCCCGCGACAAGAGCCGCGGACGCTGGCTGATCGCCGCCGGAGCGGCAGCCGTGCTGGTGGTCGTCGCGATCGTCGCGGCCGGGGTGTTCGTGTTCATGAAGGACCGCGCCGACAACTCCCCTGAGAGCCGGATCCGCTCGAGCATCGACACCTTCGTCGGAGCGCTCGAATCGGGCGACCTCCCGACCCTGCGGGAGTCGACCTGCGGGGCGCTCTCCGACTTCTACGAGACGGTCGATCCGGAGAATTTCCGCGACATCCACCGGCTCGCCGTCGAGCAGGGCGAGATCCCGGTGGTGACGAGCGTCGACCGCATCCAGATCACCGGCGGCACCGCCATCGCGCAGGTCACCGCGCACACGGTGAACAATCCCGACGACGTCACCGACCGCACCTTCGACCTCATGCTCGACGGTGAGCAGTGGAAGGTCTGCAGCGAATAAACGGGACAACGGCAGCGACGAGTGCGCAGAAACCGTCGATCGTCCTCGGCGTGTCGCGACGATTTCTGCACACCCCGGGGACGACGAAGGGCGCCGACGTTGCCGTCGGCGCCCTTCGGGTATCGGTGGGTCCTACTTGGCCGAGACCGAGCGTCCCGCCGACCTGAGGTCGTTGCAGGCCTCGACGACACGCTGCGTCATGGACGCCTCGGCCTTCTTGAGGTAGCTGCGCGGGTCGTAGGTCTTCTTGTTGCCGACCTCGCCGTCGACCTTGAGAACACCGTCGTAGTTGGTGAACATGTGTCCCGCGATCGGGCGGGTGAACGCGTACTGCGTGTCGGTGTCGACGTTCATCTTCACCACGCCGTAGCTCAGCGCCTCGTCGATCTCCGACTTCAGCGAACCCGAACCACCGTGGAAGACGAGGTCGAACGGCTTCGAACCCTCGGGCAGACCCAGCTTCTTCGACGCGGCGGCCTGGCCCTCGGCGAGGACGGACGGCTTGAGCTTGACGTTGCCCGGCTTGTAGACGCCGTGGACGTTGCCGAAGGTCGCGGCGAGCAGGTACTGGCCCTTGTCGGCGCCGAGCGCGTCGACGGTCTTCTCGAAGTCCTCGACGGTGGTGTAGAGCTTGTCGTTGATGGCGTTCTCGACGCCGTCCTCTTCACCGCCGACGACGCCGATCTCGATCTCGAGGATGATCTTCGCGGCCTTGGCGGCGGCGAGGAGATCCTGCGCGATCTCGAGGTTCTCGTCGATCGGGATGGCCGAGCCGTCCCACATGTGCGACTGGAACAGCGGGTTCTGACCGTTGTTCACGCGCTCCTGCGAGATCGCGATGAGCGGACGGACGAAGCCGTCGAGCTTGTCCTTCGGGCAGTGGTCGGTGTGCAGGGCGATGGTCACGTCGTACTTCTCCGCGACGACGTGAGCGAACTCGGCGAGTGCGACGGCACCGGTGACCATGTCCTTCACGCCCAGGCCCGAGCCGAACTCGGCGCCACCGGTCGAGAACTGGATGATGCCGTCGCTGCCGGCGTCCGCAAAGCCCTTGATGGCGGCGTTGATCGTTTCGGACGAGGTGCAGTTGATGGCCGGGAACGCAAAGGAGTTCTCCTTCGCGCGGGCGATCATCTCGGCGTAGACCTCGGGAGTCGCGATAGGCACAGCGGCTGTCCTCCAGATGAGAGTCGATCGGCATCCCACCGGGATGTGGTGGGTGCCCGGGTTGTCCCTGCAGTATGTCAAGTGACACGTCTCCTCGATACTCGGGCCGTCCCGCGCCCGATGCCGGGATTCGGGGTGAGGTGGACCCCGCCGGTACCCTGGACCGCGTGACTGTGTTCGAAGCCTCGGAGTCCGTGACCAATCTGGCCCTGATGCCGGGGTTTCTGGATCCGGTCAATCTGCTCAATTCGTTCGGAACCTGGATGCTCATCGGGCTGCTGCTCGTGGTGTTCATCGAGTCCGGACTGCTGTTTCCGCTGCTCCCGGGCGACTCTCTGCTGTTCACCGCGGGTCTGATCGCAGCGGCCAAGTCGGCGGAGGTCGAGCCGTTCGCCCCTCTGTGGGTGCTGATGGTGACGATCCCGATCGCGGCCGTCCTCGGCGACCAGGTCGGTTATCTCATCGGCGCGAAGGGCGGCACCAAGCTGTTCAAACCCGATGCGAAGCTCTTCAAGCAGGCCTACATCGACGAGGCGCACCAGTTCTTCCTGCGCCACGGTCCCGCGATGATCTTCCTGGCACGCTTCGTGCCGATCGTGCGCACCTACGCCCCGCTCGTCGCGGGCGCCGCGAAGATGCCCTACCGCGTGTTCATCGTCTACAACGTCCTGGGCGGCATCGTGTGGGGCGCGGGTGTGACGCTGCTCGGCTACCTGCTCGGCCAGATCACCTTCATCGCCGACAACATCGACATCATCTTCCTGGGCATCGTGTTCGTCTCGGTGATCCCGATCATCACCGAGGTCGGCAAGCGCGTGCTCAGCTCGCGTCGTGCGGCCAAGAACGGTGAGGCGCCGGCCGCCGAGGCCGAGCCCGCGACGATGCCGATCAACCGCATCGAGAGCAAGTAGGAACGGCCCTCACACCGCAGAAGGTGGATTCCGCCCGTCGAACGAACGGGCCGGGATCCACCTTCTTCCGTTTCAGGACCGCGACGCGGCGACAGCGTAGGCGGCCTCCATGAGCATCCACCCACCGAGTTGCACCGACATGTCGCGTTCGGCGACGGCCGACTCACGGACGGTGCCGCCCGCGAACCGCGCGACCGAGGTGCCCAGGCCCGGGAGCCGCGCCTGCTTCGACCAGTCGCGGCCGAAGACGGGCAGTTCCTCGACCTGCAGCCGGTTCTCCCAGGCGGCCTCCGCCGACGCCAGCACGATCCGTGCCGCGACGTTGCGGGCACGGATGTCGTCGCCGTCGACGACGGGCAGTGTCGTGGCGACCATCGCGAGGTAGCGGGCCAGGATCCCGTTGAACAGTCCCCCGTCGCCCCCTCCCCCGCCGGTGACGACACTGCGTTCGGTGAGGTGGTCGTCGACTGCGGCGACGAGCGCGTGGACCCTGCGGCGATGCCGGGGGTCGTCGAGCTGCAGGGCGAGTTCGGTCTCGAGACCGAGCGTCACACCCTGGCAGTAGCTGTAGATCGCGCGTTCGTGCACGCCGTCGCGGATGCCGTCCAGGACGAGACCCGTCTCGGGGTCGAGCAGCACGTCGTGGATCCAGTCGGCCATCTCCTCGGCGCGGTAGACCTTGCCGGTGCGGGCGAGCAGCAGCGCCGCGGGACCGTTCGCGGGGGCGTTGAAGAAGTTGTCCCGGCGACGCCACGGGATGCCGCCGCCGCGTTCGGGTTGCCAGGCGTCGAGGAGCTCGTCGACGAGGGTCGCGATCGCACCGCGGTGGTCGACGTAGAGATGCCGTTCGGCCCGTTCCAGCGACAGGCCGAGCCACGCCATGTCGTCGTAGTAGTTGTTGGTCCAGCCGGTGAGGTTGCGGATGCGGTGGGTGCGGGCGAGCCGCACGACGCGGCGCCGGCGACGCGGTGTGGCGTCGCGCTCGGCGGCGTCGACGGCGGTGTCGATCAGGTGCGCCTGCCACCAGTAGTGCCAGGAGAGGAACAGTCGCTCACGTCGGACGGCGGGCCATCCGACCACCCCGAGCGCGGTGCCGGGCAGGGCCCAGAGACGACGGATGTGCCGCGAGACGATCGCACCCTCTGCGGCGTCGGCCCGCTGCGACCACCGGGCGGCTTCGACTCCGTCCGAACGCTGTCCTGCTGCGGTGTTCATCACCCTCCACACTGCCCGACCGGCGGCCGTCCCGACGACGGTCCGCGCGACTTTCATCCCGGAATGCGGGGCAGGTGTTACCAGGCGTCCGAGAAATCGGCGTGCTGCCTGATCCACGCGTGCATCGCGATCCCCGCGGCGACACCCGCGTTGATGGATCGGGTGGAGCCGAACTGGGCGATGGAGACCGTCATCGACGCGACGTTGCGGGCCGCTTCGGTGACGCCGGGACCCTCCTGCCCGAACAGCAGCAGGCAGCGGTGCGGCAGGGTCGCCGTCTCCAACCGGACCGAGCCGGGGGTGTTGTCCACCGCCACGATCTCGAGGTCCTGTTCGGCCGCCCACGCGACGAGCGCGTCGACGTCGGGGTGGTGGAGCAGGTGCTGGTAGCGATCGGTGACCATCGCTCCGCGCCGGTTCCACCGGCGTCGTCCGACGATGTGCACGGTGCCCACGGCGAACGCGTTGGCGGTGCGGACGACCGTCCCGATGTTCGCGTCGTGGGCGAAGTTCTCGATGGCCACGTGCAGCGGGTGCCTGCGACGGTCGATGTCCGCGACGATCGCCTCGCGGTTCCAGTAGCGGTAGGCGTCGACGACGTTGCGCCGGTCGCCGTTGGCGAGCAGCTCCGGGTCGTAGCGCGGGTCGGTCGGCGGCTCGGTGCCGAATTCCTCGATCCACGGTCCGACGCCGTGCGGGTGCTCGCCCCACTCGGTGGGGCCCGCGGCGTCCTCGACGGCCGGTTCGGAATGCGTGTCGGTCACCGTCAGAACGTCTCGTTCGATCCTGCCGCGACGCGGAAACCGTGACCGGTGGCGTCGTTGGTGCAGGTCACGTCGGCTGCGGTGGTGGCGCACGTGTAACCGAGCTGTGACAGCGGCGATCCGGGCGGCAGCGCGGGGCTCGCCCCGTCGGGCGAGAGGTAGACCGGTCCGCCGGAGCACACGAACTCCCCTTCACCGGAGTCCTGCACGCGGATGCCGAGTCCCCAGTTGACCATGCAGTCCTCGGGGCGCGGCGGGATCGGATCGGTCGGTCCCTCACAGCCCGCCTCGGTGCGGGTGGGCAGCCGGACGATGCCGCATTCGAAGGTGCCGTCGGGGCTGCTGAAGTAGTACGACTCGTTGCGCTGGTACTCGACCTGCGCGAGCGGAGCAGGTTCCTCCGTGGAGGTCTCCGGCTCGGGAGCCGGTTCGGTCGTCGACGGGGTCGTCTCCTCGGTGGTACTCGGGGCGACCGTCGTGGAGGAGGTCGTCGAGGCAGTCGCCGAGGTCGTCGTCGACGTCGCTCCGGAGTCGGCTTCCGGCCCGTCCGCGGAGCCTCCGCATCCTGCGACGAACAGTGCCGCACCCGCGACGACTGCGACCGGCCACATCCGAATTCTCACGCAACACCCTTCCCGACGACGTGCGGGTGTCACTCTATCGAGCGGTGTCAGTGGCCGGTCAGGCGCCGGTTGACCAGGCGATTCATCCATCCGGGCGACACCTGGGCGAGTGTGGCGAGCACGGTTGCCTGCCGTCCGACGGGCCGGTGCACCCGGCCCGAACGCCGGGTGGGGCGGGTCGCGTCGAACACCGCGCGGGCGACGTCGTCGGCGCCGAGGTTCACGCCCAGGGAGCGTCGCGAGCCGATGTCCATCCCGTCGACCATGTTCGTGTCGACGAACAGCGGCCACATCGCCTGGACCTTGATGTCGTGGCGTGCCCACTCGAGTTCGAGTGCTTCGGTCAGGCCGCGCACCGCGAACTTGGTGGCGCTGTAGGTGGCGAGCTCGGGCTGTCCGTAGAGCGCCGATGCCGAGCACATGTTGACGATCTGCGCACCGGGGGTGTCGCGGAGGTACGGGAAGGCCGCATGGCAGCCGAGGAGGACACCGGTGACGTTGACCTCGACGATCCGGCGATGGCGGCTCACCGGGATCTCCTCGAACGGTCCGGAGGACAGCAGCCCGGCGTTGTTGACGAGGACGTCGAGGCGGCCGTCGGTGCAGAATTCCTCGAGCACGCGGGTCCACGCGGCGGTGTCGGTGACGTCGAGGGCACCGGTGACGATCCGTCCCGCGGTGATCGAGGCGCCCTCCTCGGCGAGGCTCGCGAGCCCGGCGGTGTCGATGTCGAAGGCACCGACGCGGTAACCGTGACGGGCGAAGAGCAGGGCTGTGGAGCGGCCGATACCGGCGGCGGCTCCGGTGATCACCACGCTGGGAGCAGACATGGCATCACCCTAATCGCGGGCGGGAGCCGACGGGGTAGAGCGGGGATAGGCTGGAATCGGAGGAGTTGTGAATCGTCGTATCGTCGCCACCGTCGCGTTCGTCACCGTGGGATATGTCGTCGTTCTCGCGTTGTGGATGAACCTGTTCCTGCCGATCTCCGAACCCGGCACCGAGGGTTTCCAGGTGGTCTTCCTCGTCTGCCTGTACGGCACCGTGCTCGGCCTGTCGATGGCGCTCGCGGGTCGCCGATCGGAGGTCATGCGTCGCATCGAACGCGAGGGCTACGAGGGATGGGCGACCATCCGTTCCGCGACACCGCTCGATCTGACCTCGACCGGTCAACTGACCCGGCTCGACCTCGAGCTCACGGTGCCCGGCTCGGAGCCCTATCGCGGCACGGTCGTCTACGAGGTCGACCGCCGCGACCTGCACCGCTACGTCGCCGGCGAGGTCGTGAGCATCTGGGTGGACCCCCTCGACCGCGACCGGATCGTCCTCTACCCCTAACCCTTCCGGCTCGTGAGAGCGAGAAGCCCTTCCACGAGCAGCAGCTGGGCCACGGCGTAGGTGGTCAGCACGAATCCTTCCGCTGCCGCACGGGACTTCTCGTCCTTCAGCAGGGTGCGGCGCACCACGATCGATCCGTCGGACAGCGTGAAGATCAGACCACCGAGACCGAGCCAACTGCGCCGATCGGTGTCCGGCACGGCCAGCCCCGCGCGCACGCGCGCAGCGGGCGCGAGGGCGGGATCTCCGGCGAGCGTCGCGGTGGTGGCGAGCAGGGCACCGTATCCGGCCAGCGGCGCGGCCACCGAGCGGCTGCGGGCGGCGAGCAGACCGGCCGCACCGGCCAGCGCACCGGCACGCTGCACCGCGACCGGCTTCGACACCCGCGCACCACGCCGGACGAGGATGCTCGAGTAGGCGGTCTGCATGACACCGAAACAGGCTGCACCGCTCAGGATCCGACGGTCCTCGTCGGAGCGGATCATGGCGATGTCGCCGAGGGTGGCGGCTGCGAGACCCGCGACCATCAGCGCGGTATCGGCGCGATCGGTGTCACGGGAGCGACGCAGCACCCGCACGGCGAGCGCCGGTGCGATGAGCGGTTTGGCGATCCGCTGCAGCTTCTCGTTACCCGACACCCCACCGACGACCGTGGCAGCCGATGCCGCCGCGAACACCGCGTGCTCGACGCCCCACCTCTTGCGACTGAACCAACCCATGCGCGCACAGTACCCGGCAGGCATCAGCAGCGGCGCGCACCGCCGGACGCCGTGGCGCGCAGGAAGGTCGGCGCCGGAAGGCCGCGACGCGCAGCGGCATCGGCGACGGCCTGCCGCACCGGGTCGACGCGGTCGTCCTCGCACAGCGCGATCGCCGACCCGCCGAAACCGCCGCCCACCATCCGGGCACCGAGTGCACCGGCGCCGACGGCCGCATCGACGGCGGTGTCGAGCTCGAGGCAGCTGACCTCGAAGTCGTCGCGCAACGAGCGGTGCGACGCATCGAGCAATGGTCCGAGATCCCGGATCCGCCCTGCCCGCAACAACTCCGCGGCCTCCCGGACCCGGGCGATCTCGCCGATCACGTGCCGGGCGCGGCGACGCAGGACGGGATCGTCGATCGGGTCCGCCGACGAGGCGTCGCGCAGGCTCTCCACGCCGAGGAGTCGAGTGGCGTCCTCGACCTCACGGCGGCGCTGCCCGTACTGCCCGTCGGCGAGCTCGTGTCCGGTGCCGGTGTCGACGACCAGCACGGTCAGTCCTCGGGCTTCCGCGTCGAACGGGATGTGTTCGCTGCTGCCGTCGGCGAAGTCGAGGAGCAGCGCGTGGCCCGGACGGGCGTGGAGGGCGATCCGCTGGTCGAGCCCACCGGTGGGAGCACCGGCGTAGTCGTTCTCCGCGCGCACGCACGCCGCGGCGAGTCGATCACGGCCGTCGTCGTCGAGGGGCAGCCCGCACAGGTCGGCGAGTGCCACCGCAACCGATGTCTCGAGTGCCGCGGACGACGAGAGTCCCGCTCCGACCGGCACGTCCGACGCGACCGCGATGTCCGCCCCGGTGAATCCCGGCGGGTCGAGCGTCCAGATCACGCCGGCGACGTAGGCCACCCAGCCGTCGGCGTGCCGGTCGCGCAGATCGAGATCGACGTCGTCGAAACCGGAACTGCGCACGCGCAGCAGATGATCGGAGCGGCGGCGTACAGCGACGACGGTGACCTGCGGGATCGCCATCGGCAGGCACAGACCTCCGGCGTAGTCGACGTGCTCGCCGATGAGATTGACGCGCCCGGGCGCGCACCAGCAGCCCTCGGGGTCGGTGCCGAACTCGGCCGTGAACCGTGCGCGGGCGGTCTCCGCGAGTGTCATGGCGCCACCTCGCGCAGGCGTTCGGCGATCCGTTCGGGGGTGGTGTCGCTGATCCACGCGCCCATCGCGGATTCGGATCCGGCGAGATATTTCAGCTTGTCCGGGGCCCGCCGCAACGAGAAGATCTGGCAGAACAATCGCACGTCCCCGCGGGGTGCACCGACCGGCGCCTGGTGCCAGGCGGCGATGTAGGGAGCGCGGTCGACACCGGGAAAGAACCGGTCGACACGGCCGAGCAGGTCGCGCTGGATGCCGGCGAGTTCGTCGCGTTCGTGTTCGTCGAGGGCCGCGAGATCAGGGACCTCGCGATGCGGGACGAGGTGCACCTCGACGGGCCAGCGTGCCGCGGCGGGAACATAGGCCGACCAGGCGTCGCCGGCGAACACGAGTCGGGTGCCCGCGCGTCGTTCGGCGTCCAGGATGTCGCCCTGCAGCGACCTGCCGGTCCGCCGGCGATGCTCGCGGGCGCGGTCGAGCAGGGCCTGCGAGCGCGGTGGGACGAACGGGTAGGCGTAGATCTGTCCGTGCGGATGCTGCAGTGTCACACCGATTTCCACGCCGCGGTTCTCGAAGCAGAAGACCTGCTCGACATCAGGTCGCTGCGACAGCGCGGCGGTGCGGGCGGCGAGCGCATCGATGACGGTGCGCGCCCGGGACGCCGAGAGGTCGGCGAACCGGGCGTCGTGGTCGGGGGTGAACGCGACGACCTCGCAGCGGCCGGTCGCCGGTCGCCGCGGCCACAGACCGTCGCCGTCGACGAGATCCTCACCGGCCGACGGCGCCCCGAGCGACGGGAAACGGTTCTCGAAGACAACGACGTCGTAGTCGTCGGCCGGGATCTCGGTGCACGCACCGGCCCTGCTCGGACACAGCGGGCAGTCGACGGCCGACGGCAGGAAGGTGCGGTCCATCCGGTGCGCCGCGAAGGTGACCCACTCCCCCGTCAGCGGGTCGCGGCGCATCTCGGAGGTCGCCGCGACCGGCGGCAGGTCGCGGCGGTCGTGGAGGTCGCGGGTCGCGGCACCGGAGACGAACGGCTCGGTGTCGTCGAAGTAGATCAGCTCCCGGCCATCCGCGAGATGCGTGACGGTCTGCCGGACCCGCGCCTCCACGCGGCTACTTGTCGTCCAGACCCAGGTCGGCGAGGCCGAGCAGGGAACGGTACTCGACGCCCTCGGCGGCGATGACCTCGTCGGCGCCGGTCGCGCGGTCGACGACGGTCGCGACACCCACGACGATCGCGCCGGCCTCGCGCAGCGCCTTGACGGCGGTGAGCGGCGAGTTGCCGGTGGTGGTGGTGTCCTCGACGACGAGCACGCGCTTGCCGGTGACGTCCGGTCCCTCGATCTGCCGCTGCATGCCGTGGGCCTTGGCGGCCTTGCGGACGACGAACGCGTCGATGGGCCGGCCGGGGGCGTGCATGACGGCGAGGGCGACCGGGTCGGCACCCATGGTCAGGCCGCCGACGGCGTCGAAGTCCCAGTCGGAGACGAGCTCGCGCAGCAGCTTGCCGATGAGCGGGCCGGCCTCGTGGTGCAGGGTCGCGCGGCGCAGGTCGACGTAGTAGTCGGCTTCCTTACCGGACGACAGGGTCACGCGGCCGTGTACCACCGCCAGCTCGCGTACCAGTGCTGCCAGTTCGTCGCGGTCACTCATTGCGTCCTCACCCGTCGTTCGGCGGCGCGACGCCGGTGCGGTCGCGCTCGTGTCGGGGAACGAGCCTAGTCGCTGTGGGTCGCAGATCAGGCAGCGACGGTGTCGGAGGTCGCCTCGGACTCCGGCCGGACGTCGCTCGCGACGACCGCGGTTTCGGTGTCCGCCTCGACGGTCTCGGGCCTGCGGGCCGGTCCGGATGCGGTGACGGGTGCGGGCGCCTCGAACAGCACGACCGGGCCGACGGCCGCGAGCTTCGCGAACAACGAGGTGGGGAATCGGCCGACGGCGGTGTTCAGGGCGCCGCCGAGGTCGTTGTGCACGCGGACGGCGCCGGCGATGCGCTGTTCGCGGGTCTGCAGTTCCCGGGCGACCCGGATGAACGGCCAGTGGTTGACCCCTTCGAGTCCACCGATCAGCTCGTGCAGCGTCGCGGACAGCGCGTTCTCCGCGCCGGCGCGTTCGGTGAGCCCGAGACGCTGGTCGCGCACGCCGATGGCGAGCGACCGGGCGCCGACGACGGGCCGGATGTGCTCACGTTCGACGCCGGCACCGGCCGACGCCGCGATGAGCGCGGGCACGAGATCGTAGCGGTCGTCGAGTTCGTGGAGGAGCAGGCGCAGGCTCTCCCGGTGGCGTTGCTGCAGCGTCCGAAGGCGGCGCACGCCTGCGCGCAACCACAGCACCACCGCAACCACGACAGCAACACAGAGCACCACAGCCACAGACGTCACGCGCAGAAATGTACCGAGCGCACGGATCGCGTCGAAGACTGCACCCGGCGTGTCCTGCGCGGTGTATCCGTACCGTGATCTGGCAACGCCCGCCGTCAGTTCGTCCGGCGACGATCAGGTGCGGCCGCGACCGTTGCCGAAGGTGTTCGTCAGCTTCCGCACGAGGTTCTGCGGCACCAGTCGTCCCGCCGTCGCGAGCACCTTGTACTGCAGCCCGGGGATGCTGCGGACCTTGCCCTTGTCCAGGTCGGCGAGCGAGGTGCGCACCACCTCGTCGACGTCGAGCCACATCAGGTTCGGGGTGGACGACATGTCGATCCCGGCACGCTGGTGGAACTCGGTGCGCACGAAGCCGGGGCACAGTGCCTGCACCCGCACGCCCGTGCCGGTGAGACCGCCCGCCAGTCCTTCGGTGAACGACACGACGTAGGCCTTGCTGCCGGAGTAGGTGGAACCGCGCCCGGGAAGCAGACCGGCCACGCTCGCGACATTGACGATGTCACCCCTGCCCGCCTCGATCATCGACGGGAGCGCGGCGCGTGTGAACGCGACGACCGAGGTGACGTTGACATCGAGCTGCGCGTGCAACAGGGCCGGATCGGCGGTCCAGAACTCGCCGGTCGTGCCGAAGCCGGCGTTGTTGACGAGCATGTCGACGCCGCGGCCGAGGCGCTCGACGACGAGATCGCGACCGTCGGCCGTCGCCAGGTCGGCGACGATGATCTCCGATGCCGCCCCGAACTTCTGCTTCAGCTCGGCGGCGAGTTCGTCGAGGGCGGGACGGGTGCGGGCGACGAGCACGAGGTCGTAACCGCGACTCGCGAGGGTGCGGGCGAAACCCGCGCCGATTCCCGAGGTGGGTCCGGTCACGAGCGCGACGGGGCGGGCGGAAGTCATGGCCGCCACACTAACGACACGCGGCGTGCGCGACCACCTCTCGGCGTTCCCCGCAGTGACTGCTTCTCGGCGTTCGCCTCAGTGACAATTCTCGGCGTTCGCCTCAGTGACAATTCTCGGCGTTCGCCTCAGTGACGAGCGGAGGGGCGTCCCGGATCCTGCGAACCCCGGTCGAGTTCCTCGGGTTCGACAACGGGTGGCAGCACGTGGAGGATGCCGGACAGCCGCGCGACGGTCTCGATGGCCGAGTCCCATTCGCGTCCGGTGCTGCCGATGGGGATCGAGCCGAGCGTCCACTCGCCCTCGCTCCACAGCATCTGCACGTGATCGGGGATGGATTCGGTGAACGCGACCATCCGCTGATCGCACACGCGACGCGCGATCTCGAGGTCGGTGGCGAAGACGATGCGCGGCCCGATCGAACCGAGCAGGTTCATGTCGGGATCCTTCGGCGGCGGCGTCGACTTGAGGCGCAGGTCGATGTCGACGTCGGAGCCGACCTTGCGGCGGACCGCGATGATCGTCGCGGTCTCCTCGATGTCGAACAGGACGAACTCCTCGCCGCGGCGAACCCCGCGGACGATGTCGATCGCGCCGAGATATTCCTGCTTGGCGAGCGCCGCGCGGTGCCAGGTGGACGGCAGGTGGTCCTCGGCGGAGGTGTACTTGTAACCCTGCGCCTTGGCCCAGATCTCCCGGATACGACCCGACTGCTCCCGCCGCGTCCGGTCGACGTAGAGCAGCGCGACCGCACCCAGCAGTGCGACCGCGGCCAGAGAGAACCACATGACAGTCATCGTCGAGTCAGCCTAGCGGGTCAGCGGCCCGAACCACCGAAGGACGGGAGGGACGCGCTGACGACGGTCTGGGCGGTCATCCGCCCCTGCTCGACGGCGCTGCCGGTCGCCACGGCGGTCGCGCCGACCTCGAGGCTGTCGGCGGTGTTGCCGGTCAGGGTGATGATCTCGGTGTCGGGCGTGAGGACGACGGTGACCGTCGAACCACCGATGACACCGAGGGTGATGCTGCCGCCGTCGTTCGCGGTGATCGTGCCCACGACCGCGCCCGCGTCGCCCATGACCTCGCCGAGTCCGCCCGGGATCCGGTCGAGGGGCAGCCCCGGTGTGGTCGGTTCGGGTGCCGGCGGGAGAGTCGCCGTCGGCGGGGGCGCGACGGTGGCCGGGGCGCGATCCGACGCGACCCGCGAGGTGGAGTCGTCGGGTCGGCTGAGCAGGAACCCGATGGTGCCGCCGAGCGCGATGAGGACCACCGCGGCGAGCGCGATCAGTCCCCAGCGAGGGCCGCGTGGCTTCCCGGCATCCGCGCCGGGCACCGGGCCCGTCGGTGGCTGCCCCGGTATCCCCTGCCCCGGTGTGCCCGGTCCCGGGTTCATCGCCGTCTGCGGATTGCGGGGGTCGTAACCGGGGAGCACCTGCGTGGGCTGATAGCCGTGCGGGGGCGGGTAGCCCGGCTGGGGAGGATACGGCTGCTGAGACGGATGGACCTGGGGCGCGGGGTAGGCCTGCGTGGGCTGGTACTCGCTCCCCTGCGCGCCCCACTGCTCGTAGCGGGTGTACGCGACCGTCGGGTCGGTGACCGGCCGCCCGTACGCCTCGGTCGGGTCGTCGGTGTGCAGCACGCGGGTCGCGTCGTCGTCCGTCCCGTTCGACGACTCGTCGAGTGCGTAGGCCCGTTCCTGCGGGGTGCGCGGCTCCTGGGGATTCGTCATAGCGCCTTCCAGAGTAGGCGTGCGCGGCCCCGGCGGCTCCTGCCGCCGAGGCCGCGCACGGGGCGCCGTCAGGCGCTGATCACCAGGTGGTCGCCGTCCTCGCTGACGCCCACGTGGACGGTGTCGCCGTCCTTGATCTCACCGGCGAGCAGCTTCTTGGCGAGCTGGTCGCCGACGGATTGCTGGATCAGGCGACGCAACGGACGTGCACCGTACTGCGGGTCGTAGCCGCGCACCGCCAGCCAGAACCGGGCGGTACCGGAGACGTCCAGCGTCAGTCGCCGCGCCGACATGCGGTCGGCGAACTGGTCGAGCTGGATGTCGACGATCTTCTCGAGCTGCTCCTCCGAGAGCGGGTCGAAGATCACGACGTCGTCGAGCCGGTTGATGAACTCCGGCTTGAACGCCGCCCGCACCGCCGCCATCACCTGTTCCTTGTCGCCACCCGCACCGAGGTTCGACGTGAGGATCAGGATGGTGTTGCGGAAGTCGACCGTGCGTCCCTGGCCGTCGGTGAGACGACCGTCGTCGAGCACCTGCAACAGCGTGTCGAAGACGTCCGGGTGTGCCTTCTCGACCTCGTCGAACAGCACCACCGTGTAGGGGCGGCGCCGCACGGCCTCGGTCAGCTGGCCGCCGGCCTCGTAGCCGACGTAGCCCGGAGGCGCACCGACGAGCCGTGCCACCGAGTGCTTCTCGCTGTACTCGGACATGTCGATCCGCACCATGGCGCGTTCGTCGTCGAACAGGAAGTCCGCGAGTGCCTTCGCCAGCTCCGTCTTACCGACACCGGTCGGGCCGAGGAACAGGAACGACCCCGTCGGACGGTTAGGGTCGGCGACACCGGCACGCGCACGACGCACCGCGTCGGAGACGGCCTGCACCGCGACGTCCTGGCCGACGACCCGCTTGCGCAGTTCGTCCTCCATCCGCAGCAGCTTGGCGGTCTCGCCCTCGAGCATGCGCCCGGCGGGGATGCCGGTCCATGCCGCGACGACGTCGGCGACGTCGTCCGGGCCGACCTCCTCCTTGAGCATCAGGTCGCCACCGGCGGTGGCACCCGACGCGGCGGCTGCCGCCTCGAGCTTCTTCTCCAGCTCGGGGATGCGGCCGTAGCGCAGCTCGGCGGCCTTGCCGAGGTCGCCGTCGCGTTCGGCTCGCTCCTCCTCGCCGCGCAGGGATTCGAGCTGTTCCTTGATCTCCCGCACGGAGTCGATCGCGGTCTTCTCGTTCTGCCAGCGCGTGGTGAGCTGGTTGAGCTTCTCCCGCTCGTCGGCGAGTTCGGCGCGCAGCTTCTCGAGACGTTCCTTCGAGGCCTCGTCGCTCTCCTTCTGCAACGCCATCTCCTCGATCTCGAGGCGACGGACGATGCGTTCGACGCTGTCGATCTCCTCGGGACGCGAGTCGATCTCCATCCGCAGACGCGAGGCCGCTTCGTCGACGAGGTCGATGGCCTTGTCGGGCAGGAAACGCGAGGTGATGTACCGGTCGGACAGTGTCGCCGCCGCGACGAGTGCGGAGTCGGTGATGCGCACACCGTGGTGTACCTCGTAGCGCTCCTTGAGGCCACGCAGGATTCCGACGGTGTCCTCGACACTCGGCTCCCCGACGAGGACCTGCTGGAAGCGACGTTCGAGAGCCGCGTCCTTCTCGATGTACTTGCGGTACTCGTCGAGGGTCGTGGCACCGACCAGCCGCAGCTCACCGCGGGCGAGCATCGGCTTGATCATGTTGCCGGCGTCCATCGCCGAGTCGCCGGTCGCGCCGGCGCCGACGATGGTGTGGAGCTCGTCGATGAAAGTGATGATCTGCCCGGCCGATTCCTTGATCTCGTCGAGCACGGCCTTGAGGCGTTCCTCGAACTCGCCGCGGTACTTCGCGCCCGCGACCATCGAGCCGAGGTCGAGCGAGATGACGGTCTTGCCGCGCAGCGACTCGGGCACGTCCCCGGCGACGATGCGCTGGGCGAGGCCCTCGACGATGGCGGTCTTACCGACGCCCGGCTCACCGATGAGGACCGGGTTGTTCTTGGTCCTGCGGGAGAGCACCTGGACGACACGGCGGATCTCATTGTCGCGACCGATGACCGGGTCGAGCTTGCCTTCGCGCGCCCGCGCCGTCAGATCGGTGGAGTACTTCTCCAGGGCCTGGTAGCTGGCCTCGGGGTCGGCGGAGGTCACGCGTCGGTTGCCGCGGACGGTCGTGAAGGCGTCGCGCAGGGCGGTCGGCGTCGCGCCGTGCCCGGCGAGCAGCTTCGCGACGTCGGAGTCGCCACCGGCGAGACCGACGAGGACGTGTTCGGTGGAGACGAATTCGTCGGTGAGTTCGGTGGCGAGTTTCTGCGCCGCGGTCATGGCCGCGATCGCTTCACGCCCGAGCTGCGGCGTGGTGGTCGCACCGCTGGTCTGCGGAAGGCGACGGACCAGGTCCTCGGCTTCCCTGCGGACCGCGGCCGGGTCGACGCCCACTGCTTCGAGCAGCGGGCCGGCGATGCCGTCGATCTGGTCGAGCAGTGCCACGAGCAGGTGTGCCGGACGGATCTCCGGGTTGCCCGCAGCGGACGCCGACTGAAGTGCAGCGGTGAGTGCGGCCTGGGTCTTGGTCGTCGGATTGAACGAGTCCACTGCGCGCCCCTTTCTTTCTCGGTGCACTCCCGCGCAGGCGAGTGCCCCATGTCGATTCTGCAGCCGATTCCCTGTGGAGGGCAGGTCTCGGTGATGTCGAATTCTTCAACGGATCGTAAGTTGAGTTTGTTCCACTCAACTTTCCTAATTGTAGTGACGCTGATCACAAACCGCTCGCAGGTTGTGATGGACCCCGTGGTCGGTGGCCGGGCGCCCTGCGAACGACTACAGTGACGGCGTTCGCGCAGCACGGATACAGGGAGGATGGCGTGGAGGCTTTCGCCATCGCCCGGGTTCAGCTGAGCTTCGCATCGATCATCGCCACCCCCACCGGAGCCGAACGGTTCGCGACGGCGTTCTACAACGCCCTGTGGAGCGAGTCCACGGGCATCCGATCACTGTTCCCCGCCGGCATGGAGTCCATGCGACAGCGTTTCGCGACCGCGGTCGGCTGGGTCGTCGCCCGTCTCCACGAACCGGGCACCGTCGAGAAATTCCTCGGCCAGCTCGCGCGCGACCACCGGAAGTACGGGGTCGAGCCGCTGCACTACCGGGTCGCCGGCAATGCGCTGCTCGCCGCGGTCCGCGAGTGCACTCCCCTGATCCTGTGGACGGCCGCGCTCGAGCGCACCTGGGCCGAGGTCGTCGACGGGGTCGTCGAGACGATGGCGACCGCCGCGGCCACCGACGACCTGCCCGCCTCCTGGGGCGCCACCGTCGTCGGCCACGAACGCGTGCTCCCCGACCTGGCGATCATCCGGCTCGAGGCCGACAGCCCGATCCCCTACTACGCGGGCCAGTACATGAGCGTGCAGATCCCGCAGCGCCCGCACATGTGGCGGTACCTGTCTGCGGCGATCCCCCCGAATCCGTACGGGCAGATCGAATTCCATGTCCGACGGGTCTCCACCGGGTGGGTGAGCCCCGCGCTCGTCGGCGAGACCGCCGTCGGCGACCGGTGGACGATCGGCCCACCGCTCGGCGGCCTGCACGTCGACCGCGAGAGCGGCCGGGACGTGCTGATGATCGCGTCCGGCACCGGCCTCGCCCCCATGCGCGCCCAGATCATGGAGATGGCGATGCGCGGTGACAACCCGCGCGTCCACCTGTTCTACGGCGGCAAGTATCCGTGCGACCTCTACGACCTCGAGACGCTGTGGCAGATCGCCACGACCAACCCGTGGCTGACCATCGTGCCCGTGCTCGAGGAGAAGGAGAACCCTTGGTGGCACCCAGTTCCCGTGAAGGAAACGCCCACCGGCCTCAACCGGCCGATGTACGGCAAGCTCGGTAAGGTCGCCGGGCAGTTCGGCACGTGGGCCGACCGTCAGATCCAGATCGCCGGGTCGCCATCGATGATCCGCACGACGCTGTACGCGCTGTCGGCGGCGGGCACCCCGCGTCAGAACATCAGCTTCGACCCGCTCTGATCTGCTTGCGCAGCCTCCGTGTTGCGAGAACGTTCCGCTCCGGTGGCTACATCCGCTGCGCCGCGACCGCCCGCGCGAACTCCGGATGCGCCTGCGAGATGACGAGTTCCGAACCGTCCTCCGCCACCGACATTCCCAGCGACGCCCGCGTCGGCTCGAGCACCCGCAGGGCGACGTAGATCGGGAGGAACGACAGGCCGAAGACACTGAGCAGCGCGAGACCGTAGATCTTGGGAGCGCCCTGCACGAGCGCGAACACCAGGGCGAGGAAGATGACGCCGAGGACCGTACAGGTCGCGGCGGCGGCGATCTGCCACCGCGTGCGGACGGCGACGCAGCGAGCGCACACGGGCCAGTCCACCGCGGCGACCTGCACCGTGTAGGCGGCCTCGAGCGCCGAACCGAACCGGTTCGATCCCTGGCGGGGCTCCGAGGCGTCGGCCGCGACCGTCACCCGGACACGACCGGTCTCGGGCTCACCGTGGCGCGGGCAGATCGGGGGAATGGGGTCGATCGGTCGCATCGAACCGTCCCCGAGCGTGCTCGTCGCTCCCGAGCCCGGATATTCGACTGCCAACCGCACCTCGACCCGCTGGGCGTCCCCGTTCACCATGCGAGGGAGTATGTCAGCACGACCCGGGCGGTGAAAGACCGGCCGCACCTGAGCGGTACTCGTCGGGTCGGTCCGTACAGAGAATCCCTCCGTGCGCTCGTTCCCGAAAGCGCGCACGATCTTTCGGACGGGCGCCGGCGTTGTCGTGGCACGAGTCCCACCCTGCGGCAGCGGAACAGAACAGCGGTATGTAACGCAGATCACAGTTCTTGCGATGATCCATCATCAGCCACACACAGAGGAACGGACATGAGCAGGATTCACGTGTGGCTCGCGATGATCGTCGTCATCGCGGGGATCGGGCTGACGGGCCCGACCGCGTCGGCCGCAACGCCCTATTGCGGCATCCACTGGGATTCACTCGACAAGGTGAACCCGACGATGGTCACCTCACCGTTCACCGCCGTACGGGCGGGACGGCACGAGTGCTTCGACCGGATCGTCGTCGATCTCGCCGGGCCGGCCGCGGGTTACCGCGTCGGCTACGTCCCCACCGTCCACGAGGACGGATCGGGATTCGAGATCCCACTGCGCGGCGGCGCGTATCTCCAGGTGGTCGTCCTCGCGCCCGCCTACTACGCACCGGCGAACCGGCACGAGGTCGTCGACGTAAGCGGGTATCGCACTCTGCGACAGGTGGCGTGGGCCAACAGTTTCGAGGGCCAGACCACCCTCGGGGTCGGAGTACGGGCCCGGTTGCCCTTCCGGGTGTTCACCCTCGACGGTCCCGGTAGTGGTTCACGGGTGGTGCTGGACGTCGCGCACCAGTGGTGAGGCCGGATACCGGCACATCCGGATCCACGAATTCTTCCGACACAGCTGGTCCCGGCAACCACGGACGGCTGCCGGGACCGGCTGTCACAGAGGAGGGTCAGCGGTAGGACGCCCGCAGCGTCTTCTTGTCGAGCTTGCCCAGCGGCGTCAGCGGCAGCGAGTCGAGGAAGTCGACCGACTTGGGGGCGTGCACCGAACCTTTTGCGGCACGCACCTTCTCGATCAGCTCCTCGGCGGGCACCGACTGGCCGTCGCGCAACACGACACACGCCTTGACGGCCTCGCCCCACTTGGCATCGGGCACACCGACGACGGCCACGGACGCGACCGCCGGATGCGACGAGATGACGTCCTCGATCTCGCGGGGGAAGACGTTGAAGCCGCCGGTGACGATCATGTCCTTCTTGCGGTCGACGATCGTCATGAAGCCGTTCTTGTCGGCGCGCGCGACGTCGCCGGTGTGCAGCCATCCGCCGCGCAACGCCTCGGCGGTCTCCTCCGGCTTGTTCAGATAGCCCTTCATCACGAGCGGGCCGCGCACACAGATCTCGCCGAGTTCGCCCTGCGGCACCTCGTTCAGGTCGTCGTCGAGCAGGCGGACGTCGAGCCACGGCACGGGGCGCCCACACGACGCGAGACGGCTCGGATCGTCGGGGAGGTGTTCCTCCTTGCGCAGCACCGAGATTGTCATGCCGCATTCGGACTGGCCGTAGAACTGGAAGAAGACCGGGCCGAGCCGTTCGATCCCCTCGCGCAGGCGGGACGGCGACATGGCCGACGCACCGTAGAACAGGGTCTCGAGACTCGACAGGTCGCGGCTGTCGAAATCGGGATGGTCGAGCAGCATGTAGATCATCGTCGGCACGAGCATGGTCGCGTTGATGCGGTGCTTCTCGATCGCTTCGAGCACGAGCGCGGGATCGAAATGGGGCAGCACGTAGAGACATCCACCGCGCAGGAGCGTGGGGACGAAGAACGCCGCACCGGCGTGCGAGAGCGGGGTGCACACGAGGAAGCGCGGCTGCTCGGGCCACTGCCACTCGGCCATCTGGATCTGGTTCAGGGCCGCACCCGAACGGAACGAGCCCATGACACCTTTCGGCTTCCCGGTGGTGCCGCCGGTGTAGACGATGGACGAGGTGTCCTCGATGTCGACGGGCGCGGACACGAGTCGCTGCTCGGTGAACTCCTCGGACAGGGCGAGGATGTCGGTGCCCACCGAGGACGGACCGAGGGAGAACAGGTTCTCGAGGGTCGGTACCTGCTCGCGCAGCTCTGCGGCGCGGTCCTCGAAGTGGCGGGGATCGAAGATCAGGGTCTCGATCTCGGCGTCGGTCGAGATGTACAGGTGGTCGGAGAGCGAGCCCATCGGGTTCAGGGCCGTGTTGCGGCAGCCGGCGACCATCGTGGCACCCATCGAGATGAGGACCTCGGGCCGGTTCTTGGACAACATCGCCACCGCCGATCCCTGTCCGACCCCGACGGACGCGAGCGCCTGCTGGAACCGGCTGATGGCGGCGCGCATCTCGGCTCCGGTGAGGACGACGTCACCGAGGTGCAGGGCGGGCCGGTCGGCGCTGCGGTCGAGCGCGGTGATGAGGAGATCGGGCGTGAACGCGGGGCGGTAGAGGTCGGCGTACTCCTCGGGCATGGTCGTCCTTCCGGTGTGCTGTGACGGTCCGTTGTGTGACGTCACCGGTCGGCGTTCTCCGCTGTGGTGACCATCACCTGCCGTTGGTCACGATAACCGCTCCGGGCCGAAAACTGAAACACGTTCCACTCTGCCTTTTCGGCGAACTCTCGCCTAGAGTCTTGGGCACGCCACAGCACACCACCGGGGGATCACGCATGCAGTCGGCCACGCCGTCACCGAGCGAGACCGAGACGGCAGTCACCGCCACCGTCGTCGAACATCATCGGCTCCGGCACGACCTCGCCGTCGTGCGTCTCGAATGCGACGACGCGATCGTCGATTTCCGTCCCGGGCAGTACGTCGACGTGGCCGTGCCGCAACGTCCCACGCTGCCGCGTCGCCTCTCCCCCGCGTTGCCGCCGTCGCTGGACGGCAAGCTCGAGTTCCACGTGCGCACGGTCCCGGGCGGCTGGGTGAGCGGTGCGATCGTCGCCGAGACACAGCCGGGCGACGTATGGCAGATCGGCGCGGCCCGCGGCGGCGACCTCCACATCGACGACACCGGCCGCATCGTCATCATGGTGGCCGGCGGAACGGGCCTCGCACCGCTGCGGTCGTTGATCCTCGACGCGGCGCGCCGACCGGATCCGCCTCGTACCTTCCTGTTCACGGGCGCCCGCAACCCGCGCGACCTGTACGCCGCCGACATGCTCATGCTCCTGTCGGAGGCGCTGCCGTGGCTGACGGTGGTGCCGGTCGTGGAGACCCTCGAGATCCCCGACATCCCCGACCCCTGGTTCGACCGCATCGCCCCGCGCATCGACGAGTTCGGACCCGACCCCGACGAACTGCTCGAGGGCAGCGTCGACGAGGTCGTCACGTCCTACGGTGCGTTCGGCGACCACCAGGTGCTCGTGTGCGGCCCGGCGGCCATGGTGCGCACCACCGCTCAGCGGCTGATCGAGACCGGTACCCCGGTCGAGAACATCCGCTACGACCCGTACTGAGTGCCCCGGCGCACCGGCCGGCGCTCTACGAAGCGGCCGCGGTCACCCAGGCACGGGCGACGACCGACCCGGACGAGTCCGTGCCGACGAGCGCGACGTCCTCGACGTTCTCGTGATCGGTGCGGTAACGCTGCAACACGGTCACCGACCAGGTCGGTGATCCGGGACCCGCGGAGTGCTCGTAGAAGCGCATCCGGAGCCGCCGCACATCGGCGAGGTCGAACCGTTCGACAACCGAATGCAGCAGTTCGTCGGCGTACGGGGTGGGCACACCGTGCTCACCGTCCGGACGCGCCGATCCGGACACGAAGACCTCGGCGACGACCCGCCCGATCTCATCGACGTATCCGAGTGTCCGGTCGAGCCGGCCGGACGCCTCGTCGCGGTCGTCACGGGCCCGGCAGGTCAGCGCGTCGGTGGTGGGTGGCGCGAAGAACACGATGTCCACTTCGTCCACCCGGCCACCTTCGGGACGGGGTCCGGACTCCCAGAGGGACAGCACGGTAGGGAGGAGACGTACGTCCCCGTTCGTGATCGTCACATACCCTCCATACCTCTCGGATCGTCCGGTCAGGCGACCGGTGCGTCCGACGATGCTGCGTCGCGTGCCGCGATGTACCCGAAGACCAGGCCCTGGCCGATCGTGGCGCCGGCACCGGGATAGCGGTGGCCGAACGCGTTGGCCGCGGTGTTGCCGATAGCGTAGAGACCGGCGATGGGGCTGCCGTCCTCGCGGAGGACCCGCGCCCGCTCGTCGGCGCGCACGCCACCGCACGTGCCGAGATCGCTCAGCGTCATCTTCACCGCGTAGAGCGGGCCGTGCGTGAGGGGCCGCAGGTTCGGGTTCGGCTGGACGGTCGGGTCACCGTAGTAGCGGTCGTAGGCACTGCCGCCGCGTCCGAACTCGGAATCCGTTCCCGCCGCCGCGTCCTCGTTGAACCTGTCGAACGTCGCGGCGAAGGTGTCCACCGGCACGCCCATCGACGCCGCGAGTTCCGCAGCGGTGGTGCCACGGTGGGCGATGCCCGCCTCGTACCAGGCTTCCGGGAGCGGTTGACGCGGGAACACCCCGGCCGCGAAGACGTAGCTGTTGCGGTACTTCTGGTCGAAGACGATCCACATCGACTCGATCGGATCGCCGGCACGCTCACGTTCGAGCACCAACTGTCCGAACGACATGTAGTCCGACGACTCGTTGGTGAACCGGCGGCCCGTCTGGTCGACGATGAACGAACCCGGCAGCGACCGCTCGGCGAGCATGACCATCGGCGGCTTTCCCGTGCGGGTCGGCGCGACGGCAGGGAACCACCAGGCCTGGTCCATGAGGGCGAGATCTGCACCGACCTCCTGGGCCGCCTTGATCGCGTCGCCGGTGTTGGTCTCCGCTCCCAGGCTCTCGTGGTCGAGCAGACGCTCGGACTGGAACTTGCGCCGCATCTCCATGTCGTGGTCGAAACCGCCGGCGGCGAGCACCACCCCGCGACGCGCGGTCACCGTCACCTCACGTCCGTTCTGCTCGACGACGGCACCGGTGACACGGTCCCCGTCGGTGAGCAGACGCACCAGCGACGTCTCGGTCCACACCGGGACACCGGCCTTCAGCACACCCGCGAACAGACCGGCGGCGATCGCCTGTCCACCCGCGACATATTCACGCTTGACGGCGAGACCGGCGACACCCTGGGCGAGCCGCTTGAAGATGCGCGGAAAACCCTTGTGCGGCACGCGCAGCATGAGGTTCATCCACTTGTAGTCGGCACCGGTGGTGGGCATCGGCAGGCTCGCCTCCATGAGGCCCGGACGCAGTCGACCGCGCTCCTCACCGAGGACCGACAGGTCGAGGGGCAGGCACTCGCAGCTGCGGCCGACCGCCGAACCACCCGCCAGTTCGGGGTGATAGTCGGAGTAGCCCTCGGCCCAGAACAGCTTCATGGGGGTGGTGCGCTGGAGCATCTCGATGGTGGCGACACCGTTGTCGACGAAGGCCTCGCCCCGCTCGACCGGCGCCGTGCCGTCGACGACCGTCCGCACGTAGGTGTGGCCGCGCTCGATGGTGTCGCCGCTTCCCGCCGCGGTGAGTACCGGATTGGCCGGCACCCAGAATGCACCGCCGGAACGGGCGGTCGATCCGCCGACGTAGGCCGACTTCTCCACGATGAGAGCGGACAGGCCCGCCTCGTGCGCGGTGAGCGCAGCGGCCATGCCGGTACCGGACCCGATCACGAGCAGGTCCACGGTCGTATCGCGGGCTGTGGTCACGGCCGGTACAGGGGTCTTGGCCATCGACTGTCTCCTTCACATCGTTGTCTTCCGGACGGTATGGCAGCTCCGGGGGTCGTAACATGCGTGATCCCGATCACCGGGAGAACACGAGGCTCGGACGATCGGTCTCCGATCGTCGATCACTTCGGCGAGGCGAAGACGTCGGAGAGATAGGCGACGATCCTGTGGAACAACTCTTCCGCAGCAGGTAGCACGGCTGTCATGGTCGCGAAACCGTGCATCGTCCCGTCGTACCGCCGTAATTCGACCGGCACACCGGATTCCTGCATACGCCGCGCGTACTCCTCGGTGCCGTCGCGCGTGGGGTCCACTTCGGCGGTGGCGACGAAGGCGGGCGGCAGGCCGACCAGGTCGCCGGCGAGGCCCGGAGATGCCTGCAGGGAACGCCGGTCGGTGGGATCCGGCACGTACATGCCCCAGAACCTGTGACAATCCTCCGGGGACAGCAGAGCCGTGGCGTACTCGGGGTTGGTCACCTCCATCACCGCCGTCCCGTACAGGGAGATCTGCGCGAGAGGAAGCGGACGACCGGCCTCTCGGAGTTGCTGGGCCAATGCGAAGGTCAGAGTGCCACCGGCACTCTCGCCTGCGATGACCACTCGTGTCACGTCGACGGACCGAAGTTCATCCGGCACAGAAGTGATCCATTCCCACACACTCCGGCAATCGTCGAGCGCGGCAGGACACGGGTGTTCCGGCGCCAACCGGTAGTCCACTGAGACGATGACGGCCTGCGATGCGATGCTCAGCTTCCGCAGGTACTCCTCGTTCTGATCGAGATTTCCGACGGCGAAGCCTCCACTGTGCATCCACTGCACCACCGGCAACCCCGGGTCGTCGGGCGGCCGGTAGATGCGCACGGGAACGCCACCACCGGCCGAGGGCACGACGCTGTCCTGTCGATGATGAATGGGTGTCGTTGCCGGAATCGCGTGCGCAGCGAGAGCGGCACGCAGATCCTCCACAGGCGTCTCGTGCATGGGCTTCGCCATGCGTGCTGCAGATGCATCGACCACGCGCTGCGCTTCCGGTGAGAGCGACATGTGTTCTCGTTTCGTCGACGTCTCGTACGGGCTGGGGAGGTTCCGATCGCTGTGGCGGCGGTTCGGATCAGAGAACTCGCGGAGACACCTCTGCGAAGTGATCGGCGTATCTCACCGAGTCCTGGGTATCGAGAACGACGTGAACGGCACTGAAGACCGGTCCCGCTTCGGTGGCGCGGATGCTGCCGCGCACGATGCCACTGGACAGGTTGAACGGCCTACCGTCGACGATCTTGGTGACGAAGATGTAGGACGAGAACTCGACCTCGTCGTCCTCGACACCGGTGACGAACACGTTGGTGCCGTTGTGGCGCAGCGGATAAGGACTGTTGCGTCGATGATCGTCCTTCCATGCCATCACATTGGCGGCGCCACGCACGTCGACGCGGATGAAGTCCTCGCAGTCGGTTTCGCCTGTGTCGCTCGCGCAACTGAAGACGATGTCGTCGGCCATCAGCGCTCGAAGTGCGACGGGATTCCATTCGTCGTAGTGGAACCACCAGGCGGCGACGAGGGCGCTGACGGTGCCGAGCGTGATGTCCTGTACCGGCCCGGTCGCGCTCCCGCCTCCGCCACTCATCGGTCGGTCACCGACGATGGGACGGTCTCGGGGTAGACCTGTGCGAACCAGGCGCGCTGGGTGGCGTCGAACGTGCCCAGTTCCATCGCACGTCGGCCCCATCCCTTGATCAGGTCGAGAAAACTCGTGACGTCGTAGATGTCCTCCTGCCGGGAGAACCTGCCGTTCCCGGCGTAGGTCAAGATGCTGACATGGGGCGCTCCCCACACCGTGCCATCACCGGGATCGCTCATCACATTGTCGAGCTTGGCCACGATCGTGCCATTGGTTTCGTCGATCACATGGAAGTGTTCGGGGAAGGAGACCGTGTGTGAGCCGGGAAATTGGGCGAGGCTCGGCTCTGCCCATTTCCAGATACCTTCTCTCCCTTCGAGTACGCCGGCCATCTGCTCGTGGTAGACGACATCCTCGGTGAACAGTTCGAGGAAATCCCGCCAGCTTCCCTCCCCCGACCCCGCACGATTCACCGTGGCGTGCCAGTTCTGGTACGCGTTCTCGAGTTCTTCTCTGCTCCAGCTGTTTTCGGCCATGTTCCATCCTAAGGTTCGAAATGCCCATCGTTCTACGAAACGTCCCATCACGCGGGAATCGGACACGAATCCCTCATCATGCACCGTGCTCGACGGTGATACCCATGCGCGTGAGCATGGTGTGAGGATCGGCCGGTGACGCATGATCGAGAAGCTGCTGTGCGCGTCGATGCATTGCGGCCATGCACAGGTCGTCATCGGAGTGGATCCAGAACTCGCCGCGCGCGATCTGCTCGACCATGTGCTCGGCGGCGACGAGCGGATCGAGTCCCTTCTCGACGTTGTCGCGTTGCATGGCCGCGAACACTGCGTTCGCCGTCGGGTTGTCCGTGGGTGCCTCACGCTGCGCCGACAGGAAGATCTCGCTCCGAATCGAATGCGGGATCACCGCACTCACCTGGATCGGTGCACCGACGATGGCCAGGTCCTGGTGCAGACACTCCGTCATCGCGAGCACCGCATGCTTGCTCACGATGTACGGGGATTGCACCGCAACGGCATTCAGTCCACCGACCGACGACAGATTGGCGATGCACGAGGGAGTTCCCGCTGCGATCATCCGCGGGACGAACGATTGCAGGCAGTAGAAGACACCATCGACGTTGATCTGCATCAGCCGTTGCCACCGCTCGCGGTCGATCTCCCACAGCAGGCCGGCCGACTCGACGCCGGCATTGTTCACCAGGAGTTCGACGCTGCCGTGACGATCGAAGACCTCGCTCGCCATCGTTTCGACAGCGTCGGGGTCGGCGACGTCGACGGCATACGGTTCCGCCTTGCCCCCTGCAGCGACGATCTCGTCGGCGACCTTCGCCGCTCGATCGCCGTCGATATCCGAGACGACGACCGTCATTCCCAGGGAGGAGAGATGCCGTGCCAGACCTTCACCGATGCCGGCGGCGGCGCCGGTCACCACGGCCACGCCCCGGGAGAAACGTTCCCGCGCACTGCTCGTCTGCATGCTCACGCCCTCAATCCGTCGTCGGCGATGGGGACTGCTGCACGGATAGGTGACATCTGAACTGTGGTGCCGTGAGGCACTGCTGGAAGGATGGACCCCGTGCCCAAGCCCTATCCGAAAGAGTTCCGCGACGACGTCGTCCGCGTGGCCCGCAACCGCGAACCAGGTCAGCACCTGCGGCAGATCGCCGCCGACTTCGGCATCAGCGAATCCTGCCTGACCAACTGGCTCAGGAATGCCGACGTCGAGGACGGCACCAAGCCAGGGACGACGAACGAGGAGTCCAGAGAGAACCGCGAGCTGAGAAAGCGGATCCGGTTGCTTGAGCAGGAGAACGAAGTGCTGCGGCGGGCCGCGGCGTATCTATCACAGGCGAATCTTCCGGGAAAATGATGTTCCCCCGCACGCGGGAGGTGCCCCCACCGCTCGTCCGCGAGCTGGCCGCCGGCGGGATTCCCGTCGCGGCGGGTGTGCCGGGTTCTGGGGATCGCGCGCCAGCCGTACTACCGGTGGCTCGCCGACCCGGTCACCGACGCCGAACTCGAGGAGGCGTACCGGGCGAACGCCCTGTTCGACGCCCACCGCGAGGACCCGGAGTTCGGCTACCGGTTCCTCGCCGACGAAGCCCGCGATGCGGGCGAGTCGATGTCGGACCGCACGGCGTGGCGGATCTGTTCGACCAACAGGTGGTGGAGTGTGTTCGGCAAGAAACGTGGCTCGAAGAAGGGCCGCTCCGGGCCGCCGGTGCACGATGATCTCGTCGGCCGCGTCTTCACCGCGGATGCTCCAAACACTTTGTGGCTCACCGATATCACCGAACACAGAACCGAGGAAGGCAAGCTCTACCTGTGTGCGGTCAAGGACGTGTACTCGAACCGGATCGTCGGCTACTCGATCAGCGATCGGATGAAATCCCGTCTGGCTGTCACGGCCCTCGAATCGGCAGTGGCACGGCGGGACTCGGTTGCCGGATGTGTGGTTCATTCCGACCGTGGATCGCAATTTCGCAGCCGGAAATTTGTCCGCGCCCTCGCCCGCCACGACCTGGTCGGATCGATGGGTCGGGTGGGTGCGGCCGGCGACAATGCCGCGATGGAATCGTTCTTTGCGCTGCTCCAGAAGAACGTCCTCGACCGGCAGAGATGGGCCACACGCGAGCAGTTGCGCATCGCGATCGTGACTTGGATCGAGCGGACCTATCACCGCCGGCGACGTCAGCTCCGGCTCGGCAGATTGACGCCTGTCGAGTTCGAGACCATCATGACCACACCAGCCACACAGGCTGCGTGACCGAATCTGTCACCGGATCGTGCAGCAGTCCCCAATCAGGACTCTAGAACAACCCGGACCTACTCACAGGGGACACGCCAACGCCAGTTGCTGCCGCTCCCGTCGCTGCCGATCCCGTTGGTTTCAGATGGGCTTGTCGCGACGACGATGTCTCAATCGGGGCGGGGGTCGTACCGGTACAGAGTCCCACAGCATTCTGGCGACGTGGTAGGGACTGGGGTCTGGACCATTCCGTGGGCACCGTCAATCGTGTACCAGTCTGTTGGTGGTGCGAGGCTCGGGTCAGCGGCGACCGCGGCCAGCGCCAGGTCCTCGAAGAACGCTTCAGTGGCTCCGACCGCGGCGACGACGACAGCGCGGTTGAGTGAGCGCTGGTTGGCGGGCGGCGCTCCGGCACCAGTTTGCTCCCCTGGCTGACGCGCGGGGCCGTCAGGGGCGCATTCTTCTGATGGATGCTCTCGAGGGTTCTGTGCGTCCGAGAGGTACGAGACCAGTTCGTCCAACGACGACTGCAAGGGGTGACGG
Organism: Rhodococcus sp. PD04; assembly: GCF_035918275.1. NCBI lineage: Bacteria > Bacillati > Actinomycetota > Actinomycetes > Mycobacteriales > Nocardiaceae > Rhodococcus > Rhodococcus sp. PD04. The sequence continues at coordinate 4,236,629 of NZ_CP142143.1, forward strand.
GGCAACGCGTTCTCCAAAAGTCGGCTCGATCGACCACGCACGCGCTCGGCGGTCTACTCCACGACTCCGCCGATCTGCCGCTTCCCGCAGGTCGAGGTAGGGATGCGGGTGCGCCGGCCCCGCCAGCGCGCTGCGCTGGCCGACTTCATTGGGTAGGCGACAATCGAGGCCTACGCCTCGCCGGATGCCCTGGTCATCAGCGCGCTGACCGCCGACGGCCCGCGGGCGCTGACGCGCACCACCGATTGCGAACTGGTGCGGCGAGGCGGCGACGAGGACCCTGCTCGGAGCCCCGATCAGGTTGGTCGAGATCCCGATCATCGGGACGACGGAACCCGCGGCCACGGTCCGCGCGCTTCGCGACGCCGCTCCCGCCGGCGCAAGCCCGTTGACCGTCGAGTGGGACGGCCTGCTGTGCGTGATCACAATGACCCGGCCCGCGGTCCGCAACGCCGTCGATCTGGCGCTGGCCCTGGAAATCGAGAAGGCCGTCGATGGCCGGACCATCGAGCAGCATGACGCGGCGGACGTCCGCACTCTGGCCGACGGGTGGGCCTACGCACGCTTTTACGAATCAACCGCGCGCCGCAACGCTGCCCTGCCCGGCTGGCTGCACTTCTACAATCACCACCGAGCCCTTTCCGCCATCGGCGGCCAGCCGCTAGTCACCAGACAACGTCGCTGGACATCGCATGATGGACGCCGTCAGCTCCGTGGGTGTGTCGTCCGGGACGAGGTAGCCCGCGCCAGGGATGGTCTCGAAGCGTGCTACGGGGATCTGTGCCGCAAGCTGCGCCCCTTGGCTGCAGGCATCAGATGTCATCGCCGGCTCGTCTGCGCATACGCAGGCGAGCCCCGGACGGTAGACCGGGCATCAACACATCGGATGATTCGGGCGTCGGATGTGTCTCAGCCGAGCTCGTGCCGGCGTAGATACGCGAGGACGGCCAGCACCCGACGATTCGTGTCGTCGGTCGGCGGCAGCACCAGTTTGTTAAAGATGTTGCCGACATGCTTGCCGACCGCCGATTCGGTGATGAACAACTGTGCGGCGATCGCCGCATTCGAATGTCCCTCTGCGATCGAGGCGAGCACCTCGCGTTCGCGCGGCGACAACTGCGCCAACGGATCCCGCCGGCGACGGAACAACTGCTGTATGACCATCGGATCGATCACAGTGCCACCGGCAACCACTTGACGCAGAGTGGAGACGAACTCCTCGACATCGACGATGCGATCCTTCAGCAGATAGCCGACCCGCCCACCTTCCGCACCCATGAGTTCGTCGGCGTAACTCAATTCGACATACTGGCTCAACGCCACCACGGCAAGCCCCGGATAGGTTCGTCGCAGTGCCACTGCTGCGCGCAACCCCTCGTCGGTGAAACCCGGCGGCATCCGCACATCGGTCACGACGAGGTCCGGACGGTGCTCGGCGACAGCCGATTCCAAGTTCACGGCATCGGGGACCGCAGCCACGACCTCGAACCCGAATCGTTCGAGCATCGCGGCGAGGCTTTCGCGCAGCAGTGCACCATCCTCGGCGAGGACCACTCGCACGGCAGTCAGTTCTCGATCCACGGCAACTCCACACGGACAACGGTGGGCCCGCCAGGCGGGCTGGACAGCAGCATTCTGCCGTCGACCGCCGCGACCCGGTCGGCCAGGCCCGTCAGACCGCTCCCTCGTTCCGGATCCGCACCACCGCAGCCGTCGTCCACGATCTCAACGACCAGCAGATTCCCGGCGCGTCGGACAGCCACTGCGACGGCCGTCGCATCCGCATGCTTGGCGACGTTGTTGAGCGCCTCGACCACGACGAAGTACGCTGCGACCTCGACATCCCGGGCGGGGCGGGATGGGATGTCCGCGGTGACGCCGACCGGGGCCATGAAGTCTTCGGCCAGCGCACGCAACGCGTCGGGCAGGCCACGGTCGGTGAGGACCCTCGGGTGGATTCCCCGAATGAGTTGCCGCAGTTCCGCCATCAATTCCTTGGCCTGGTCATGCGCCTGCGACACGCTTTTCGCGGCTGCGGAATCTGGTGGGAGGTCGAGTTTGGCCATGCCCAACTGCAAGGTGAGGTTGACGAGCAGCGACTGTGCGCCGTCGTGCAGGTCGCGCTCGATCCTGCGACGTTCCGCCTCGAAGGCATCGACCAACCGGGCCCGGGACCGGGACACCTCCACAAGTCGTGCACGAAGCGCGTCCGGGTCGTCGCCGCACAATAACGACCGGGCGAGCGCACCGTGCAGTCCCGCGATCAGAGCACTCACATACGGGATCGCGGGCAGCAGAAGCACACCTGCGATCGCGTAGGGGACGGCCTGGTCGACCGCCGTGATCTGGCTGAAGCCGAGCGCCACCGCTTCGTCACCGTCACCCACCACCAGGGGGCTGATCACCATCACCACGATGAGCCCGGTGATCACCGCAGCCAGGAACAACAACGCGGGCACCAGCGTGAGCAGCAGGAACGCATAGCCGAGCCCCCTCCATGTCGCGGACTCGGTGTAGCGGGTGCGCACCCAGGGCCACAGGCCCGCGGAGGGAGGAGCGCGGTGCGCCGAGAGCGCCCGATCCCTGCTCACCAGACGCAGCCGCATCCGTTCCAGGGTCGCCAGCGGTATCGCCACCAGCGGGCCGAGCCCGAACACCAGCGCCGCGCCGAGAACACCGAGGAACAGCACCCGGCCGAGCGGCTGCGGATACATGCCGTCGCCCGCCCACACGATCAGGACGAGCCACGGGACGCAGAACGCCGCGAACGGCAACGCGACCATGCACACCACCGGGACGGTGGTCAGCACGTGACCCAGCGACCGCCACGGCCACTCGGTCAGCAGAAAGCGCCGCCGTGTGATCGCGGTGAGCACCGTGGTCGGTTCATTGGAGGACACCGAGTGAGCCTACCGACGCGGCCGCTGCTTCGGGATGAGGTGGAGTGCAGCCGAAAGGTGGTGCTGGCACCACCTTCGATCCGCGGCGTGGACCCAGTGACCGCACCACCGGTCGAATGGTCAGCTGAAGTCATGCAACTGGAGCTGAACCACGTCACCAAAACCTATCGGGGTAAACAGGCTGTCACCGACGTCAGCCTGCGGGTCGGGCCCGGGGTTCTCGGCCTCCTCGGCCCCAACGGAGCCGGTAAGTCGTCGCTGATGCGCATTCTCTCCACAATCACCCGCCCGACCACAGGTACGGTCATGTGGAACGGGACCGACATCGTCGCTCGGCCGGAGCCGCTCCGACGCGTCCTCGGTTACCTCCCGCAGGATTTCGGCGTCTACCCGAATCTCAGTGCCGGAGAGTTCCTCCGGTATCTCGCCGCAGTGAAAGGTCTGACTTCGCGGTCGGCCAAGGAGCGGGTCGACGAGCTGCTCGAACTCGTCAACCTGACGGAGACGGGATCGCGGCCGGTGGGTACGTTTTCCGGCGGAATGCGCCAGCGTGTCGGTATCGCGCAGGCACTCCTGGGTGACCCCGAGCTTCTCATCGTCGACGAACCGACGGTCGGGCTGGACCCCGAGGAACGCATGCGGTTCCGCAACCTGCTCGGGGATCTGGCGAACGACCGGATCGTCATCCTGTCCACTCACATCGTGTCAGACATCGAATCGATCGCCGACGACATCGCGATCCTCACCGCCGGCGAACTACGTAGGCGCGGCACCCCCGAGGAGCTTCTCCGTTCCGCGGACGGTCTGGTGTGGGAAGCGATGGTTCCCGTCGATGCCGTGACCGAGATCCGGCAACGAGCGACGATAACCCGCACGGTCCGAACAGCACAGGGCGTGCGTGTCCGTGCGGTCGCCCATACACCTCCGATGCCGGGGGCTCGTCCTGTCGAACCCGATCTCGAAGACGCGTACGTCAACGCGGTCCACAGCCCGATGGCGCCCGCCGGGGTGATCCGATGACAGGCGCTGTCGCTGCCGTCGCGATGGCAGACTTCCGGGATCGTTCGCGGCGTCCCGCGTTCCTGGTGACGGTGCTCGGCGCTGTCGCACTCGGCTATGTGGCCGTCCCGCCTGTCTCTGCAACGTACGCGATGGTCAAGGTCGGATCGTTCCGGGGACTGTACGACAGCGCGTACATCGGCATGTTGCTCGCCATGATCGGCAGTTTGTGGTTGCCGCTGTTCGGGTTCTACGTCGTCCGCAGCAGCATCGCGCGCGACATTTTGACCAGCGTAGGCGAAACGCTTTCCGCCTCCCCGTTGCGCACGTCGATGTATCTGCTAGGCAAGTATCTGAGCAACCTGGCGGTGCTCGCGGCGATGGCTGCCGCACTCGCTCTGATCGCACCCGTGATGCAGCTTCTCCGCGGGGAATCCACTAGCCTCGACATGACGGCGCTCTGGCTTCCGATCGTGCTGTTCTGTCTTCCTGTCCTGACCGTGGCCGCAGCAGCCGCCGTCGTCTTCGAAACGGTCCCGCTCTTGCGAGGTGGTGCGGGAAACATACTGTGGTTCTTCGTGTATCCGTCGATGTTCCTCGCCGGGATTCCGCTGGTCTACGGATCAATTACCGCAGGGTTCCAGGCAGACCTGGCGACGCAGCACCCCGGCATGGATGACGAGATCTCAATCGGGTTCACCGCGGAACCGGGCGCACTCGGGCAGTTCACGTGGTCCGGGATGGACATCGACACGACTCTCGTCGCCGCGAGTGCGGGGTTGATTGCCGCCTCGACGATCGTCGCCATCCTTCCCTCCCTCTGGTTCGGCCGGTTCGATCCCGCACGGTGGCAACGCACTCCCTCGCATGTGTCTGCCGCACCTGCAACCGAAGCTCCCGTTGCGCCGGCGTTCTCGCAGAGCCCGCGAACGCTGTCGCCGGCCGAGCGTGGACAGTCGTTCCCGGGGTTGCTGCTCGGCGAGGTGCGCATTCATCTCGGAAGCGTGTCGCGGTGGTGGTGGCTCACACTCGCGATCGTGACGATCACAGCCCTCGCCGTTCCCGCTGATCGCGTCGGCACCGCACTGCTCTTCGCATGGTTGTTGCCGGTGCTGCTGTGGTCACGTCTCGGGACACTCACCTACGAACAAGGCGTCGCTCCCCTTGTGCAGTGCGGTGTCTCGTCTCGCATCAGACTCATCGCCGAGTGGGGTGCAGGCGTGCTTATTGCGGTCATCGCGGGTGTCGGCCCGCTGGTGAAGATGCTGCTTGCAGCGGACGCGACCGGAGTCGCCGCGTGGGTTGCGGGTGCGACGGTGATTCCTGCCCTTGCGCTTCTGATCGGGTCGATCGGCCGGACTGCACGCGTGTTCCAGGCCGTCTACCTGTTGATCTGGTACGCCGTGCTCAACGGGGTCGCAGCGGTCGACGTCATGGGCGTGCTCCGCACCGATGGGTCACTCGGCGGCCCGTCCCCACTGTTGTCCTTCGGCGTCAGCGCCGTGCTGATCGCCGCCACAGTACTCGTTCAGGAGATTCGCCATGCCCGTCGTTGAAACCGCACCCCGGAAGTTCCGCGTCTCCGTCGGCGTTGCGGCACTGGCACTCTTGTCTGTAGCACTCACCGGCTGCACTGCCGATTCCACGAGTCACGAACAGCGGAATGACAGCTACAGCGGCGCCACGTCCGTCACACTCGATTTCGATGATGCGGGTGCCAAACAGTTCGGTGTCACCACCGCGGCCCTGAGCGCCCAGGTGATCGGCTCCGACCGCGACGACATCGAGATCCGACGTTCCTTCGAGTTCACCGACGGCGACAAGCCCGATGAACGCATCGACACCGACGGGTCCGGTCTGATTATCAGCGCGAGTTGCCCCGATAGATTTGCCGTCGGCAGCCCCACCTGCGTCGCCCGATACGAGATCGCCGTACCGTACGGGACTGTTGTCCAAGGGAATTCGAAGTTCGGCGATCTGACGGTGACCGACACCCGTGCCGCCGTCGATCTGAACTCCCGCTACGGTGACGTCACGCTGGTCACGGGCCCGGGCGGTTACGCGGTGGACGCCGTCTCGGCGACGGGCACAAGCACCATCGAGGTGCCGCAGGATCCCGCCGGGATCCCGGTGCGCCTACGGTCCGGAGATGGCGCCGTCTCCGCAATGACGGACCCTCGCTGAGACGAGAGCGAAGTACCCAGAGTGAATGCACACCTCGCAGGGACGGTTACTACCAGGCAGCCACTCGAGGTGTGTGTTATTCGTCGTCGTCGATCTCGCCGCGGGCCAACCACTGTGGGAGGAGCTGCTCAGGAGTATCGGCGTGAGGATGGGGTGGCTGTGGTGTCCGGGCGAGTAGTCGAATGACGGCAATCACCGCCAGGACGATTAACACCCAGAACGCGATCATCGCGAAGATCATGAGCGCGTAGCCCCACCCGTCCATGCTGTTGGCGTACCAGAACATCATCGGTGTGCCTCTGCATTGCGCCAGATTCGTCGCTCTTCAGGCAGCCCGCGCGATCGCGATTTTCACCCGGGTCCGGCGCACGAGTTCGGCGCGGCCGGCGACGGTGCCGCGAGACGGCCCACACCTGCTGCCTCAGCGATCGCATCGGGTGGCACGTCACTCGCGCCCGCTCTGCTTTCTGTTGATTGGCGTCCAAGTATGCCGAGGCGCTCTTTCAAGAACGCGATGTCGTTGTCCTGCTCGAACATCTGCTTGCGGAGACGGGCGAGCTCGGTGCCCACACGGGCGATGCTGCTGCAGCTCGGAGAGCATCTCGACATACCGCTTCGTGATCGGAACACGCTGTCGGCGTTGGTGACGAAGCGGACATCTCACCTGTCCCCGTACAGATGTCGTGGGAATCTGCGATAGGAGGCGCACACAGCCAATGGGCACACCGACCAGCACCAAAATATCGAAACGACCTGCAAAACAAGATGAAACACCTGATGAGTATCCGGACGCACCCTGACGAACCGTTGCGGGCAGATTCAATCGTCCTCGACGGTGATCGTTGGGGGACTGGGAATTACCGCGGTGGTCAAGGCGATGCGAGTGCGGTCCCCGCCGGAGTCGGTTTGGTACGGCGCGAGTAGCTCGGCGAGCCGTGTCTGGATCTGCGCGAGGTCGTCGGTGGTGACGTAGAGCGGTGTGGTGCCGAAACCCAAGTAATTCCGCAGGTTTCGATCCTCATTCTCGATGAACGTGTCGAAACTCTCGCCGAGTGCGCTCAGGAAGGTCAGGAAGGCGTTTCGGAGTTCTGCGTCGCTCATCGCATTGAGATCGTCGTGCCCGACGTGTGCCATGCGTTCCCCGAGCGCGAGTGTTCGTTCAATGGTCCCGCGCACGCGGCGCTCGTCGACGACGGTGACGATCTCCGCGTCGATCAGTGCCGCCACGTGCCGGTAGAGCGTGGCCTGGGTGACGCTCGGCAGTGCCGCCCGGAGTTCGCCGGTCGTCAGCTGGCGACCTCCGAGCTGCTGCACAATCCGCAACCGAACAGGATGCAGTACGACGTCGGCAATTGTCGATTTGCTCGCCATCGCGACCTTTCGCCGTTATTATCACTCTGATAATGTTCTCAACATCGATACGAGCTTACCGTCGACAGGAGACTTGACGCTATGGCGCAACCGATCTACGACGAAGCAGCCCTGCATCTGACCTTTTCTCGATGGGAAGCCCCGGTGGTCCGCTATTCCGCCATGGCTGTACCGCTGAACTCGATCTCGAGCGTCGAGGTGTTGCCGAGATGGACCTCGGAAACTCTCGGCATCAGATCCGGCCTGACAGTCTCCGGCTACCTGAAAGTCGGCACCTTCTTGCACCCCCGCGGCACCACTCGACTGGTCTCGATGAAGCGTGGCCACCCGATATTGCGTGTCGGACTTCGTGGGCGCAAGGCCGATGAGAAGTTCGACGAATTGCTTCTCAGCAGCCCGGACGCATACGAGATCGCCGAAGCCCTCCGACTGGCCGGTGTGCGATGAAGGGCGTCTCCATCCAAGTCGACAGCCTCACAAAACGATTCGGTCGAGTAGAGGCAGTCGGCGACGTCACCTTCACGGCCCAACCGGGTCGGGTGACGGGTTTTCTCGGACCGAACGGCGCCGGCAAATCCACGACTTTAAGGATGCTGCTCGGACTGACCCGTCCGGACCGCGGTACTGCGCTGTTCGCCGGCATCGCCTACGGCGACCTTCCGTCCCCCACGCGAACCGTGGGCGCTGTACTGGACATCGCGTCGGCGCATCCTGCTACCACCGCCCGCAATCACCTCCGTACCTTCTGCGCCCTCGGCGGTCACCCGTCGGATCGAGTCGACGAGGTAATCGGAACGGTCGAACTGGACCGGTTCTCCGACCGACGCGTAGGCGGTTACTCCACGGGCATGCGACAGCGCCTCTCCCTCGCTACCGCGCTGCTGGGCGACCCGGACGTGCTCGTTCTCGACGAACCGTCCAACGGCCTCGACCCGGCGGGAATTGTGTGGCTACGTAACTTCCTTCGGGATTTCGCTGTCTCCGGCGGTACCGTCCTGATCTCCAGCCACGCCCTCGGTGAACTGCAGAACAGTATCGACGACGTGGTGCTCATCGACCACGGACAGATCGTCTGGACGGGCACCCTGCTCGAACTCACGACGCGAGGCGACACATTGGAAGAGGCATACCTCAGACTCATCGCCCGGGAGAGTGCGATATGAAGCGTGCCGTCCGCGGTGAACTCACGCGACTGTTCTCCACCCGTCTCCCCATGTGGGCACTGATTGCGGCCGTCGCGAGCGGCGCCGGACTCACAGGGCTGCTCGGTTTAGTGGGCCCGGAGAACGCATCGCCTCCGATGCCCGCTCTCGACACCTCGGAAGGTGTGGGAATCGCTATCGGCCTCGCTGGGCTGCTGCTGTTCGTACCCGCACTGTTCGGCACGGTAGCCATCACGAGCGAGTACCGCCACCAGACCATCGGCTCGACGTTCCTTGCGGTGCCTCGTCGCGGCAGGGTGCTCGGCGCAAAGCTGGCTGTCTACAGCGTATTTGGACTCGCTTACGGACTGCTGATGTCGTTGTCGTCGGCAATCGCCTTGTGGTCCGTCGCCACCATGCGCGGAATCACCCTCGGCGCCTCCGCCGGCGACCTGGTGACACTCCTTGCCCGCCTGGCTGTGGCCGCCGCAATCTACACGATGCTCGGCATGGGTATCGGTGCGCTGGCACGCAACCAGCTCGTGGCCGTGGGAGTCGCGCTCGGGTATTTCTATCTTGTTGAGCCTGCGCTCATGATCGTCCCGGGACTCGGTGCCTTCTATCCGTTCCTTCCTGGAGGCGCGACTGCTTCACTGATGGACTTCACGTTCCTCGCCGATACCGTCGCCCAGGAATCTTCGCTGGGAGTGCCCGCATTGCTCTCGCCGCTCGTGGGCGTGCTCGTGCTCCTCGGCTACGCGGCGGCTGCCTCGGTGGTAGCAGTGGTGTCGCCGCTTCGGCGGGATCTCGCGTAGCGTTGCCGCGCTGAGCAGTGCTGCGCGCGGTCCGGCGGGTCGGATACCGCCGGATTTACGCAGAACCGACCGATCTGGGGAACGCCCTCCCCGAGGACTCGCCCCGACTCGCTCAGCAAATCACCTCGATGCTGGCAACGGGCGGGCGGAAATGTGGGGAGTTCCAACCGAAAGCGGACAGAAACCGTCGCGCTGCAGGGACAGTGTCCGGTGCAGCGCCGCCGCCAGAGGCCAGTTCACGGCTTCAACGTACAAGGCACGAGCGTGGACCGCTGTGAGCTGGGTGGATCCGGGGGGACTGCTGCACGATCCGGTGACAGATTCGGTCACGCAGCCTGTGTGGCTGGTGTGGTCATGATGGTCTCGAACTCGACAGGCGTCAATCTGCCGAGCCGGAGCTGACGTCGCCGGCGGTGATAGGTCCGCTCGATCCAAGTCACGATCGCGATGCGCAACTGCTCGCGTGTGGCCCATCTCTGCCGGTCGAGGACGTTCTTCTGGAGCAGCGCAAAGAACGATTCCATCGCGGCATTGTCGCCGGCCGCACCCACCCGACCCATCGATCCGACCAGGTCGTGGCGGGCGAGGGCGCGGACAAATTTCCGGCTGCGAAATTGCGATCCACGGTCGGAATGAACCACACATCCGGCAACCGAGTCCCGCCGTGCCACTGCCGATTCGAGGGCCGTGACAGCCAGACGGGATTTCATCCGATCGCTGATCGAGTAGCCGACGATCCGGTTCGAGTACACGTCCTTGACCGCACACAGGTAGAGCTTGCCTTCCTCGGTTCTGTGTTCGGTGATATCGGTGAGCCACAAAGTGTTTGGAGCATCCGCGGTGAAGACGCGGCCGACGAGATCATCGTGCACCGGCGGCCCGGAGCGGCCCTTCTTCGAGCCACGTTTCTTGCCGAACACACTCCACCACCTGTTGGTCGAACAGATCCGCCACGCCGTGCGGTCCGACATCGACTCGCCCGCATCGCGGGCTTCGTCGGCGAGGAACCGGTAGCCGAACTCCGGGTCCTCGCGGTGGGCGTCGAACAGGGCGTTCGCCCGGTACGCCTCCTCGAGTTCGGCGTCGGTGACCGGGTCGGCGAGCCACCGGTAGTACGGCTGGCGCGCGATCCCCAGAACCCGGCACACCCGCCGCGACGGGAATCCCGCCGGCGGCCAGCTCGCGGACGAGCGGTGGGGGCACCTCCCGCGTGCGGGGGAACATCATTTTCCCGGAAGATTCGCCTGTGATAGATACGCCGCGGCCCGCCGCAGCACTTCGTTCTCCTGCTCAAGCAACCGGATCCGCTTTCTCAGCTCGCGGTTCTCTCTGGACTCCTCGTTCGTCGTCCCTGGCTTGGTGCCGTCCTCGACGTCGGCATTCCTGAGCCAGTTGGTCAGGCAGGATTCGCTGATGCCGAAGTCGGCGGCGATCTGCCGCAGGTGCTGACCTGGTTCGCGGTTGCGGGCCACGCGGACGACGTCGTCGCGGAACTCTTTCGGATAGGGCTTGGGCACGGGGTCCATCCTTCCAGCAGTGCCTCACGGCACCACAGTTCAGATGTCACCTATCCGTGCAGCAGTCCCAACAGCGTTCGCCTACACCGGCTACCCGAAGATCGTCATCGAATCCGTGCCGGAGGACGTCACCAGCGTCACGACCGGAGTGCTGGCCACAGCCCGACAGGCGTTCTCCGCCATCAGCGTTGCGATCGTGTCGGTCATGCTCTCGCTGTGGACCGTGCCGGATACGACCATGCCGACATCGGCGTCGCTCGACCTGGCAGTCGGCTGGTTCGTGTTGTGCTCGCTGATTGTGGCGGCGATCTGTTTGTTCATCGGCCGGCCGCAACAGGCGCCTGCCGTCGACTCGCCTGTGAGCGACGGCCGGGACGACGCCGACATGTCCGGCGCCGCAGTCTGAAAGCGAACCGGTGTGGGCCTGTTCGTTCCTCCGGGAAAACCCTCCCGCGAAGCGGGATACGGTCGCCCTGGAACGCTCCGACGACCGTAGGTTCTCGATATGGCAGACGAGAAGATCTTCGTGGTCGACCGTGTGGTCACGAAGCCGGGATGTGCACGAACGTTCGTCGACAGATACATCGCCGAATACGTACCGGGGGGACGTGGACGAGGGATGACGCTCGACCGGATCCTCGTCACTCCTCCGGTCTGGTCCGACGACGAAACCAACGTGGTCACCATCATGTGGTCGGTCGACGGCGTGAACTCGTGGTGGAACATGACCCGGCAGGGACGACGAGACCCCGAACTCGGACGGTGGTGGTCGGATATGGATCAGTACGTCACCGAGCGTTCGCGGACGATGGCCGCCCAGGCCGCCGACATCGAAGGACTTGCCGATGTTTAACGTGGTCAGAGTCGTGCACTTCGACGAGTCCGCAAGCATTGCGGACTGCGCCGAATACGTCGACACCGTTCGGATCGCCGCCAAGGAACTCGACACGGTCGGACACTTCGTCGCTCCCACCCTGCCCGGCGTGATCAACGGTGGCAATGTCCTTGTGCATCTTCGTTTTCCGTCCGCAGAGATCGCCGCTCGCCACATCAGCGATTTCGACGTCATCCTCCGTACACCTCCCGCGACGTATGTGGACGGAGTCGGTTATCCGGCTTCCTCGGCGCACAGACGTCCGGACGAGCCGCACACGGTCTACCGGGCGCTTCTGGTGCGGGTCGACCCCGAGGCCCCGGCCGAAGCCGTCGAGGAGTTCGAAGGTGGCCTGTTGAAGATGCCGGGATACATCCCCTCGATCGTCGCCTGGCGCCTGAGCCGGGTAGCGGATTCGGTGGGCCGTACCGAATGGACGCACGTGTGGGAGCAGGAGTTCACCGATCACGAGGCTCTCATGGGCCAGTACCTGAACCATCCGGTCCACTGGAGCATCGTCGACCGCTGGTTCGATCCGGAGTGCCCGGAAGTCATCGTGCGCGAGCGGGTGTGCCACACCTTCTGCGCTGTGGAGGACATCGCCATCGAGTGAGAACGACGAAGTCCTCGGGCCATCGGTGATGGTCCGAGGACTTCGTCTTCAGCGGAGTGCCGTCACTCGAACAGTGAACGCATCATCTTCCAGATCTCCTGCCGTGCAGGCTCCGTCAACGACAGCGACGGGAACGTCAGGAATCCGTGGAAGAGACCGTCGAATCGTCGATGCCGTACTTCCACACCGGCGTCCGCAAGTCGTTGCGCATAGTCGTCACCGGCCGAGCACGGTGGATCGAGTTCGGCAGTGATCACGACGGCCGCAGGAAGTCCGGCGAGCGAATCGGCCCGAGTCGGGACCAGTCGAGGATCGTCGGTACCTTCCGGCGCGTACTGCTCCCAGTACCACTTCATCGCCTTGGTGGTGTTGTAGTACCCCGACCCGTACTTCCGGTACGACTCCGTGTCGAAGTCGTCGTCGATGACCGGATAGAACAGCGCCTGGCCGAACACTGCAGGTCCCCCGCCGTCGCGCGCTGCGAGGGCCACGGTCGCGGCGAGGTTCCCCCCGGCACTGTCACCTGCGAGCACGATACGCGTGGGATCTCCCCCGTATGTCGTGATGGTGCCGGCCGCCCATTCGAGTGCTGCGAACATGTCCTCGTGCGCTGCCGGTGCACGATGTTCCGGTGCGAGTCGGTAGTCGACGGACACGACGACGACGCCGACCCCCTCCGCCATCGAACGGCAGAACTCGTCGTGACTGTCGAGATCGCAGAACACGAAGCCACCGCCGTGGGCGAAGACCACCACCGGGATCGCGTCCTCGGAACTCTCGGGCCGATAGACACGGAGCGCGAGGTCTCCACCGGGCCCGTCGATGGTGATGTCGTGGACGTCCCTCATGGCGGGCAGGTGCTGAAGAGGTGCACGACGACTGCGGATCAGGTCACGGAGTTCCGGGGGCGGAACCGTGGTGACATCCGGAAAGCCCGCGTCCAGGGCCTTCAGCATGGACTCGACTTCAGGATGCAATGACATGTGGTCTCCTCGATGTGGTGCGTTCGGCCACGCTAAGACCGGGGGCGACGGGTCCGGAACCCGTTCTCCCGGCCAGCGGTCGACCGAAATACGTCACTTCAGTGGGACGAAGCCTTCGCTCGGGCCGACCCGGCCACGAGGATGAGGAGCAGCCCACACCCGACGGTCACCGATCGACGGTGACCGGAGACCCGGAGGAAGCGACATCATGACCACCGCGCACGGTGCTACGTCCGCACCCGACGACGTCTACGATCCCGACGTGAGGAGGCTGGTCGAGGCGATCCGCGCGCGAGGCGTCGGTTCCTTGCGGGACACCGGGGTCGAAGCGGCCCGCCGCTCACTCGAATCGATCGTCCGGCCCGCCGGCCCCGACATGCGCTCCGTGCAGTCCAGGGAACTCCCCGGACCCCACGGCACCGTTCCCGTGCGCATCTACCGCCCTCGTTCGACACCGGATCGACATGCACCCCGCCCTGGTCTGGTTCCACGGCGGCGGCATGATCATGGGCACTCTCGATTCGTTCGACCGGCTCGCGCGCGAGGTCGCCGAATCGACGCGGGCCGTGGTGATCAACGTCGACTACCGACTCGCCCCCGAACATCGCTATCCCGTGGCCCACGACGAAGCCTGGGCAGCGCTTCGATGGGCACACGACAACGCTCACGATCTGGGTCTGGATCCGGACCGTATCGGGGTGGGTGGAGACAGTGCCGGCGGCGGGTTGGCCGCGGCCACAGCTCTCCGGGCCCGCAACGAAGGCGGGCCCCGCATCGCTCAGCAGGTGCTGGTGTATCCCGGCCTCGAGCGCCGATGCGATCGGCCGTCGATGCGGCGCTTCGGCGACAGTCCCTTCCTCAGGGCCGAGGACATCGACTGGATGAAATCGCTGTATCTGGGCGATGATCCGGCAGAGGACGACGAGTACGGAACCCCGGTGCTGGCGACCGATCTGAGTGGGCTCCCTCCTGCGGTGGTGATCTGCGGTTATGCCGATCCCCTCCGGGACGGTGTGGAGGACTACGGACGACGCCTGCAGGAGGCGGGGGTGCCGACGGCCGTCATCCGCTATCCGGGGGTCGGGCACGGATTCTTCATGCAGACCCACGCACTGGCACGGGCCAGGGCTGCGATGGCGGAGGTCGGTGCCCTGGTCGCCGCACGGTTCGCTCCGATCACCTGATCCCGGAATTCCTCCCGGTGAGCAGACCATGACCGTCCAGGAGCCACGGAACTCCTCGTAGTTTGTCCGCGAGCGCGCAACCCGGCTCGCTCGCAGATGCCGAGGAGGCAGCGATGTCCCGAGAACCCGGATCCCAGGTGGAACGCGACGAGATCGAACACGTGGACGTGGTGGTGGTCGGGATGGGTGCCGCCGGCTGCGCTGCCGCTCTGGCCGCCCACGACGCGGGTGCCCGAGTGGTCGTGCTGGAGAAGACCGGTCCCGGCGAGGCCGGCGGAAACACGCGGGTGTCGGGTGGTGGCTGGTTCCATCACGACGATCCCGAACGCGCTGCTGTGTATCTGCGCGCGCTGTGCGGCGACGATCGGCCCCTACCCGAGCCCGTCGTCCGAGCGTGGTCCCACGGAACCCGAGAGGTGTCCGCATGGGTGGAATCGCTCGGTGTCGAGGTGGGGCCGCACGGTCACTTCAACGCGGCCGGCGCGGAGTATCCCGAGCTGCCCGGGAGCGACTGCTACGGAGGATTACGTTGTGTCGAGGGGACACTCGGTCAAGGTCGGCTCTTCGCGGTCCTGGAGAAGGCGTTGCACGATCGCGGCATCGACGTGCGGTACGAGACGCCCGTTGCGCGCCTGACGACCGACGCGCTCACAGGTTCGGTGACCGGCGTCGTCACCGCCGGCGGTGAACGGATCGACGCCGGGCGCGGTGTCGTGCTCGCCACCGGCGGCTTCGAAGGCGACCCCGAACTGGTACGCACTCACCTCGGACTCGAGGACGTGCCGGTGTGGGGAAGCACGGCCGCAACCGGCGACGGCCTCCGTATGGCGCAGGAGGTCGGGGCGGATCTGTGGCACATGGACAACATGATGGCGGTCAACGGCATCACCGACCCGGCTTCCCGCCACGGCTACTTCGCGATGTTCGTCCATGCGCGTGGGGTGATCTGGGTCGACGACACGGGCCGTCGATTCGTGGACGAGTTCGTCCCGTCGGGGCACGGGCAGGCGTTGATCGACGGACGGTACGTTCTGCATCCGCATCGCCCCATGTGGGTCGTGTTCGACGAGAAGACGAGGTCGGCCGGTCCGATCAGCGGTTCGGCCGACATCCTCCCGGTCGGGTGGAACGTGTTGATGAACGGTTATCGGTGGAGCTCCGACAACATGACGGAGATCGAAGCGGGCTGGATACGACGCGGCGACACGCTGGAAGAACTTGCCGCGGTGACAGGAGTGCCCGCAGATGCTCTCGCAGAAAGCGTCTCGGAGTACAACGCTGCATGCGCTGCGGGGGTGGACGAGCGCTTCGGGCGTTCCGCCGCCACGCTGGTGCCACTCCTCGAACCCCCCTTCTATGCCTACCGCAGCGGACCGATGCTGGCGTGGACCAACGGCGGGCCTCGTCGTGACGAACACGCTCGTGCCCTCGCCACGGACGGCACGGTCATCGAGGGACTCTATGCCGCGGGCACGGTGAGCTCGACATTCAGTTGGGCCAAGGACGGTGGTTTCCACATTGCCGATGCGTTCGTGTTCGGCCGCATCGCGGGCGAACACGCCGCTCGTCGTATCGGTTGAGTCCGGAGACCGGGACGGTTCGTGCTTCCTGCGTCCGCCGCGCGCAGACTGCCACGAGACGACGTTGCGAAGGAGTGTCCTGTCATGACCCCTGTGCCGAGCCGAGATCCGAAGGTGCGGATCGGAATCACCAGTCCGATCGTCACGCGCCTTCCGGGTGCGTACAACGAATGGGAAGCAACCGCCGGGATCGACGAGCTGACACGGATCGCGGTCACCGCAGACCGCCTGCGATTCCATCACCTCACCTGCAGTGAACATGTCGCCGTGCCGGTGCCTGTGGCCGAAGTTCGTGGCGGGACGTACTGGGATCCGTTGGCGACACTCGGGTATCTGGCGGGACGGACCGAACGGATCCGGCTCGCCACACAGGTTCTGGTTCTCGGCTATCACCACCCGCTGGAGATCGCCAAGCGTTACGGCACCCTCGACGCGGTCAGCGGGGGTCGCCTGATCCTGGGACTCGGCGTCGGCACGCTGCAAGAAGAGTTCGATCTGCTCGACGTGCCGTTCACCGACCGCGGCGCACGGGCGGACGATTCCCTGGCTGCGCTGCGTGCCGCGCTCTCGGAGCGCGTACCGTCCTATCGCGGAATGTATTTCGAGTTCTCCGACATGGTCGTGGAGCCCAACGCAGTACAACCGCGGGTGCCGTTGTGGATCGGCGGGCGTACACCACGCTCCTTGCGACGGGCGTGCGAGCTGGCAGACGGCTGGGTTCCTTTCGGTCTGTCGTTCGACGACGTGCAGGCGATGTTGGGCAGGAGACAGCTGCAGTCCGGATTCGAGGTCGTGTTGCCGGCTGCGGGCCTGGATCCGATCGGCGACCCGGACAGGACGAGAAGGAGGCTCGATCGCGCCGTATCGGCGGGAGCGACGATCATCGGCGCCGGAGTGACCGCCGAGTCGGTCGACCACTACTGCGAGCAGCTCGAGGCTCTCACAGAGTTGTACGGGGAGGCGTTCGGGAATGCCGGAGAATGAGGCCCGCGCTTTCGTGATCCACTTCACAACCTTGGGAACGTGTGGCACCATTCCGATTCGAAATACCCACGTCCTCGCGCTCGGAGCGCTGCGGTTGCAGGAGTAGTCATGACGATTGAGGCGGAAGTCGACCGTACGGCACCCAGCGCAGTGCTCGATCGTGTCGGCCTCGTGCTCGATACGTTCGACGGGGCCGGCCGGCTCACCCTCGCCCAGATCGTGCGTCGGACCGGCCTCCCTCGGTCGTCCGCCCATCGCATCCTCGATCGCCTGGTCTCGATGCGATGGCTGCATCGGGAAGGCCGCACCTACACCCTCGGGCTCCGCCTGATGGAACTCGGTTCACTCGCCGTCCACCAGGACAGACTGCACGCCACCGCCCTACCGCACCTGCAGGAACTCCATCGCGTCACCGGCTTCGTCGTCCACCTGGCCGTCCTCGACGGCGACGATCTCGTCTACCTCGAGAAGATCGGCGGACGTCTCGCCACGGCCGTGCCCACCCGGGTCGGAGGACGCCGACCGGCGCGCAGCACCGCCCTCGGCAAAGCACTTCTGGCGTACGAAGGCACCCCCGGTGCCGCCTACGATCACATACGCGAGCAGGGGGTCGCCTTCGAAAACGAGGAGTCGCTGGCAGGATTCGGGTGTATCGCTGTTCCTGTCGGTCCCGTCGGTTCCGCGGTCGCAGCGGTATCACTGTGCGGCCCCCTCCCCCATCTGCGTTTCGAACATCGGCTGACCGCGCCCGTCCGCATGACGGCCACCGCCATCTGGCGCAAACTCGACCGCAACCACATCGTTCCGACCCTGCAGACCCGCCGGACGCTACGCACAGCACCCGGCGTCCGAGAGCATCAGTACGCCTGACGGACAGTCCTGCCGACCGTCCGGGTTGCGGGTCGACGCATGTCGGACCCGTCGATCCCCCTGTGCGCGAATCGTTCTGCGGATGAGTAGGAGCGGCAGCGAATCGGGTACGTCGCGGATCTCCCGCTGCGCGGGAGCGCGACCCCATATCCACCACGACGCGAATAACGTCGACGAAGTCGCCCCTTGACCATCATCAGATCCGAGGAACAGATATGACAGTGTCCGACGCAGACGCCCGCACGCAGCGCATCCGCGCCACCGTGCACGCCTATCTCGACGCCGTGGCCGCGGGAGTGGCCGCCGACATCGCCGCCCTCTACGCCGAGGACGCCACCCTCGAGGATCCGGTCGGCAGCGAACCGCGCGTGGGCCGGGCCGCGATCGCCGAGTTCTACAAGGGTGTCGAGGCCACCGAGAACACCACCGAACTGCTCACGCTCCGGATCGGCGGGTCGACCGCGGCCTTCCACTTCCGCGTGGTCACGAAGGCGGGCGAGCAGACCTACGAGATCGAGCCCATCGACATCATGACGTTCGACGACGAGGGACGAATCACCAGCATGCGGGCGGTCTGGGCACCGAGCGACATGCGTGTCCGCTGACCGGTGGGCGGGGCACGGTTCGCCAGGCCCCGCCACGGTGACGGACACTGGAACGAACGCCGATCGATTGGAGCTTCGATGACAGCGGAACACGCGGTACTGGATCCCCGACGGATCCGCGACGTGATGGGCAACTTCTGCACGGGTGTCACGGTGATCACCGCGCTCGACGGCGACGAACCGCTGGGATTCGCATGCCAGTCGTTCGTGTCGGTCTCGCTGGACCCGCCGCTCATCTCGTTCTGTCCCGCCCGCACGTCGACGACCTGGCCGAAGATCCGGGAGGTCGGCACCCTGGCCGTCAACGTCCTGTCCGAGAGCCAGCGCACCCTGTGCGGTGCGTTCGCGGTGAGCGGCGGCAACAAGTTCCGCGGGGTGCGCTGGGAGCCGGGTGACAACGGCGCTCCGGCGCTCGAGGGAGCCCTCGCACGGGTCGAGGCGACCGTGGAGACCGAGTACGAGGCCGGCGACCACGCGATCGTGCTGGCACGAGTGACCGGACTGACGTCGCTGCACTCCCGCGGCCCGCTCCTGTTCTTCCAGGGCACCTACGGCGGTTTCGAGCGTCGGTGACACCGAACGTCGGCGATGTGGAACGACGGGTGAGGGAATAGACGGTCACCGGCCGAGGTTGCTCCGAAGGTGTGCCCGGCGGCCGATACCGGGCCCCGACGCGAAGGATTACCGGTGACCGTTCCCCTCTCCATCCTCGACCTCGCACACATCGGCAAGGGCGAGACCGCCCGTGAGAGCTTCGACGCCAGCGTGAAGATGGCCCGGCTCGCCGAGCAGTGGGGTTACCGGCGCATCTGGTACGCCGAACACCACAACATGCCGACGATCGCCTCGTCGGCGACGAGCGTGCTCATCGCGCACGTCGCCGCGCACACCTCGTCGATCCGTCTCGGCGCGGGCGGCATCATGCTGCCGAACCACTCGCCGCTGACCATCGCCGAACAGTTCGGCACCCTCGCCACGCTGCATCCCGGCCGCATCGACCTCGGTCTCGGCCGCGCCCCCGGCAGCGACCAGAAGACCATGCGGGCGCTGCGCCGCGATCCGACGTCGGCCGACAGCTTCCCGCAGGACGTTCTCGAACTGCAGGCCTACCTGAAGGGCGAGTCGCGGATCCCGGGAGTCGACGCGATCCCCGGTAAGGGCACCGACGTGCCGCTGTACATCCTGGGCTCGTCGCTGTTCGGCGCGAAACTCGCTGCCCTGCTCGGTCTTCCGTACGCCTTCGCGTCGCACTTCGCGCCGCAGGCCCTCGAGGACGCGGTGCGGCTCTACCGCCGCGAGTTCCAGCCCTCCCCCGACCACCCGGAGCCGCACGTCATCGCAGGTGTCGGCGTGATCGCCGCCGACACCACCGAGGAGGCGCAGTCGCTGTTCGAGGCGACCAAGCGGGCCCGGGTCGTCCAGATGGTCGGACGCGGGCGCACGTTCACGGAGGAGGAGATCGACATGCTGCTCGACTCCCCCGCCGGCATGCAGGTGCTCGAGATGCTCCGGTACACCGCCGTGGGTACGCCGCAGGAGGTGCGCGACTACCTCGACCGGTTCACCGAGCGCGCGCAGGCCGACGAGCTGATCGTCGTGTCGTCGGCTCCCGGACGCGACGCGTGGCTGCGTTCGCTGGAGCTTGTTGCGCAGGTCAGCGACCTCGTCCCGGCCTGATCGCCGAAGACCGACGGATCGAGCTACCGACGGGTACACTTCAGCGGCCGGCCAGGCACGGCTGAGAACCACGAGTCGTCAACCGCCAGGAGCACGATGAAGTACCGCACCCGCGCTGTTGCAGCGGCAGTGCTGACCGCCGCAGCGGCGATCACTGCACCGGCCGCCGCGACAGCCGATTCCCTTCCCACCGACGGGCCCACCATCTCGGTGACGATCCGCAACGACACCGACGCACCGATGGTGCTCACGTCGACCGAGAACCCCTACGGCAGATGGGTGGACGAGCCGGCCGCGGTGGTCCCGGCCCGTTCCACCGAGACGGTCTCGGCGAGCAGCGCCGACCGGCGCGGGTTCGGCATCCAGATCGACTACACGATGCCCGGCGACGCGACCGTGGCGCTCATGGCCAACAATTACGGCACCGGCGTCGCGAACGGCGACGGCACCCACATCGAGGGTGCCAACCGACACGGCTTCGCGGTCGCTGCGATCGTGGAGGACGGATATCCGTTCATGACAGCGGACTTCGTCGTCA
Source organism: Rhodococcus sp. PD04 (assembly GCF_035918275.1). Lineage (NCBI taxonomy): Bacteria > Bacillati > Actinomycetota > Actinomycetes > Mycobacteriales > Nocardiaceae > Rhodococcus > Rhodococcus sp. PD04. The sequence goes on from NZ_CP142143.1 coordinate 4,257,465, forward strand.
CCAGGCCCTGAGACGACGAACCGGGCCCGAAGGGATACCTGCGTATCCTCCCGGGCCCGGTTCGTTTGTGTGTCAGCGGGTGGCCGCGTCCATCACGGACAGGTGCGCGAACAGCGCGCTCGCGCCGATCGGGTTGCCGCCGCCGGGGTAGACGGTGCCGCTCGGTGCTGCCATCGTGTTGCCCGCCGCGTACAGACCGGGGATCGGAGCACCCTCGCTGTCGAGCACGCGCCCGACGGTGTCGGTCCGCAGACCGCCCTTGGTGCCGAGATCGGAGATGCCGAACTGCGCCGCGTGGAAGGGGCCCTGCTCGATCGGGACCAGCGCGGACCCACCGCCGGTGAAGGCGAGATCGTAGGGTTCGTCCCCGCGACCGAAGTCTTCGTCGACTCCCTTCGCGGCCAGCTCGTTCCACCGCGCGACGGTCGCCTTCAGGGATTCGGCGGGCACACCGATCTGCCCGGCGAGCTCCTCGAGGGTGTCGGCGGTCTTCCACAGTCCCGCGTCGACGTACTTCTCGGTCTCGACGAGCGGCACGTTCGTCGCCCCGACCGGCGGGGCCTCACCGTTCCGGTCGTCGTAGATCATCCAGAACGGCAACGTCATCTCGCCGCGCTCCATGCGGGCGATGACGTCGCGGCCCAGACGGTCGTAGGGTGCGTACTCGTTGGTGAACCGCGCACCGTCCTGGTCGACGAAGATGCCGCCCGTGAAGCACAGCGCGAACGCCGAGCGTCCGTCCGGATGGGTCAGTCCCGGTGACCACCAGGCCTGATCCATCAGATCCACGTCGGCGCCGACGGCGATGCCCGCCTCGTGGGCCTTGCCGAGGTTCGACCACGGTCCCATCGAGTCCCGCGCGGCACCCGGTACCCCGTACTTGCCGCGCATCTCGTCGTTCTGATCGAAACCGCCGGCGGCCAGGACGACGCCCTTGCGCGCGCGGATCGCACGTCGCTCACCGTCGTTCCCGACGACCGCGCCCACGACCACGCCGTCCTCGACGATCAGTTCCTCGAGCGGGGTGTTCCGGTACAGGTCCACGTTCGGGTACTTGCGCAGGGCGATGAGGAATCGTCCGACGAGCGCACGACCGCCGATGAGCATGTCGGGCAGGGGTTCGCCGATGCGTTCACGGCCGAGCGGGCCGCGGATCGACTCGTTGAGCTCGGGATCGCCGGCGATGGGCAGCGGCGACGGGACGATGTGCCGTCCCTGGGCACGGGCCTTGGGCGCCTTGCCGAAGTAGTCGGGCCACGGGTACACCATGAATTCGAGGTCGTCGTCGGACTCGAGGTAGTCGATCAGCGGGGCGCCGCCGCGAACGTAGGCCTCCTGCAGCTCGTGCGGGGTGCGGTCGCCGACGACCGCGTGGTAGTAGGTCAGCGCATCCTCGATGGTGTCATCGTCACCGGCGCGCTGCAGGACCGCGTTGGTGGGGAACCAGACGCCGCCGCCCCCGGAGTACGCCGTGGTGCCGCCGAAGTACTCGGACGCCTCGACGAGGATCACCGACAGCCCTTCGCGCGCAGCGGTGTACGCACCGCAGCACCCTCCGGCTCCCGACCCCACCACGAGGACGTCACATTCTTCCGCCCACTCCGCCATGACTGTTGCCTTCCGTCGACCGTTCGTGTGGAACACGCCACACTAGGCAGACGTCGGGCCCGCGCAGGGCGATCGTCTCGCTGGGCGGGAGATTTTCACCCGGCAGGTCGGTGCGGTCGGTCAGTCGCGCCTGTTGCGCGGCTTCCATACGACGAGGGCGTTGCTGCGCGGAATCGGCACCAGATCGCCGCGCGTCGAACGCAACTGGGCGACCTCGGCGTTGAGTTCGGCGACGCGCTGCTGCAGCGCCTCGACCTGGTTGGTCAGCTCTATGATCCGCTTGATCCCGGCGAGGTTGACACCTTCGTCCTGGGAGAGGCGCTGTACTTCGCGCAGCAGTTCGACGTCGCGCGGCGAGTACCGGCGGCCGCCGCCGCTGGTGCGGTGCGGGGTGACGAGGCCGAGCCGGTCGTAGTTACGCAGCGTCTGCGCATGCATCCCGGCGAGTTCTGCTGCCACCGAGATGACGTAGACGCGCGCATCGGGGTCCGGTGACAGATCCCGTGGCATTCTCGTCTCGCTCATCACGCACCTGCCCATCCCTCTCGAGGATCGAAACCGCTTGCCTCTTCTGCACGAAGATAGTTGTGCAGCGCTTCCGTCGCCTTCTCGTCGAGATTCTGCGGGATCGCGACCTTCACCGTGACGAGAAGGTCACCGGCGCCGCCCCCGCGCTTGGGGACACCGCGTCCGCGGACCCGCAGGACCCGGCCGTCGGCCGTTCCCGGCGGGATCTTCAGCCCGACGCGACCGTCGAGGGTCGGCACCGAGACGGTGCCGCCGAGGACGAGCTCGCCGTAACTGACGGGCAGCACGAGGGTCAGATCGTCGCCCTCACGCCCGAACACGCGGTCGGGACGGACGTGCACCGTCACGAACAGGTCGCCGGACGGAGCGCCGCGCAGACCGGCCTCGCCCTGACCGGCGAGGCGGATGCGCGAACCGTCCTTGATGCCTGCGGGGACCCGCACGGTGATGGTGCGCGTGCGGTTCTGCACACCGGTACCGCGGCAGTCGTTGCAGGGGTTGTCGATGATCGATCCGGTGCCCCGGCAGTCGTCGCACGGTTCCGAGAAACCGAACGCGCCCTGGTTACGGGAGACCACACCGCTTCCGTTGCAGTACGGGCAGACCCGCGGGCTCGTTCCCGGCTGGGCACCGCTGCCGTGGCAGGTGGTGCACGGCGCCGGGCTGGTCATCCGCAGGGGAACCGTGACGCCCTTGACGGCGTCGCGGAAGTCGAGTGTCGTCTCGGTCTCGACATCGGAGCCGCGGCGCGGACGCGAACGGGCGCCCGGTGCCGCTCCGCCGGCGCGGTTGAACAGGCCGCCGAAGAGGTCGCCGAGTCCACCGTCGCCGGCGCCACCGCCGAACAGGTCGCCGATGTCGAAGGTCGCTCCGGTGCCACCGGAGAATCCGCCGGCGCCGGGACGGAAGCCGCCCTGCATGCCGCCGGAGGCGAACATGCGGCGGGTCTCGTCGTATTCCTTGCGCTTGGCGGGATCCGACAGGACGGCGTTGGCCTCGCTGACGGCCTTGAAACGTTCTTCGGCCTTGGCGTCACCGGGGTTGGCGTCGGGATGCAGGTCCCGCGCCAGTTTCCGGTAGGCCTTCTTGATCTCGTCCTGCGTTGCGTCGGGGGAGACGCCCAGGTCCTTGTAGAAGTCCTTCTCGATCCACTCCCGCTGGCTCACCGGGCGTCTCCTCCTCTCGCGTTTTCTTGTTCTTACTCTGTGCCCGGCTCTGCCGACGGCGCGTCGCCCGGCGTGTCCGCCGGATCGCCGTCGGTGACCGTCACCATCGCGTGCCGCAGGATGCGGTCGCCGAAGCGGTAACCCTTGCGGAGCACCGCCCCGAGCACCGGGTGGTGACCGTCGCCTTCCATCTGGACGGCCTCGTGCAGCTCGGGATCGAAGGCGTCGCCTTCCTCGCCGAACGCGACGAGTCCGACACTGTCGAACACGGCGGTCAGCTTGCCGGACAGCGCCTTCAGCGGACCCGTCTCCAGGTCGCCGTGGGCGCGGGCCCGGTCGAGGTCGTCGAGGACGTCGAGGAACTTCGCCGCGACGGAGGCCTTGGCCTCCTCCGCGATCGCCGTGCGCTGCGCCTCGGCGCGGCGACGGTAGTTCGCGTACTCCGCGCTCACGCGCTGCAGGTCGGCAGTGCGCTCGGCGAGTTCCTTCGCCTCCTGCGACTGTCCTTCGGTCTGCTCGGCCTTCTCGGTGTCACCCTCCGCAGGAACCGACTCGATCACCTCGCCCTCCTCGGCGCGCGGCTCCTCGGCGGGGTCGCGCACCTCGAAGGTCTCGGGGTCGATCCGTCGCTTGTCGGTGACGGTCACCGGTTCCTGCTCGGGCTTGTCGGCACTCACTTCTTCTCCGAATCGTTCGGCTCGTCGACGACCTCGGCGTCGACGACGTCGTCGGCACCTGCGGCCGCGCCGTCACCGGCAGCGGCACCCTCGGCGCCCTGCGCCTCGTAGATGGCCTGGCCGAGGGCCTGCGACTCGGTCGCGAGCTTCTCGACGGCGGCCTTGACCGCGTTGATGTCGGAGCCGGCGAGAGCGTCGTTGGCTTCCTTGACGGCAGCCTCGACCTTCTCCTTGACGTCGGCCGGGACCTTGTCCTCGTTCTCCTTGATGAACTTCTCGGTCTGGTGCACGAGCGACTCGGCCTGGTTGCGGACCTCGGCCTCCTCGCGACGCTTGCGGTCCTCCTCGGCGTGGGCCTCGGCGTCCTTGACCATCCGATCGATCTCCTCCTGGGAGAGGCCGGAGCCTTCCTGGATCTTGATCGTGTTCTCCTTGCCGGTGCCCTTGTCGCGGGCGGTGACGTGGACGATGCCGTTGGCGTCGATGTCGAAGGTCACCTCGATCTGCGGGACACCGCGCGGAGCCGGCGCGATGCCGCCGAGCTCGAACGAACCGAGCAGCTTGTTGTGCGCCGCGATCTCACGCTCGCCCTGGTAGACCTGGATCTGCACGGACGGCTGGTTGTCGTCGGCCGTGGTGAAGGTCTCGGACCGCTTGGTGGGGATCGTGGTGTTGCGCTCGATGAGCTTGGTCATCACGCCGCCCTTGGTCTCGATACCGAGCGACAGCGGGGTGACGTCGAGCAGCAGCACGTCCTTGACCTCGCCCTTGAGGACGCCGGCCTGCAGAGCTGCACCCACGGCGACGACCTCGTCGGGGTTCACGCCCTTGTTGGGCTCGCGACCACCGGTGAGCTCGCGCACCAGGTCGGTGACGGCGGGCATACGGGTCGAGCCGCCGACCAGCACGACGTGGTCGATGTCGCCGACGGAGATGCCTGCGTCCTTGACGACCTGCTGGAACGGAGCGCGGGTGCGCTCGAGGAGGTCGCCGGTGATCTTCTGGAACTCCGAGCGGGTGAGCTGCTCGTCGAGGAACAGCGGGTTCTTGTCCGCGTCGACGGTGATGTAGGGCAGGTTGATCGAGGTCGACTGCGAGGACGACAGCTCGATCTTGGCCTTCTCGGCAGCCTCACGCAGACGCTGCATAGCCATCTTGTCCTTGGTCAGGTCGACGCCGTGCTGTGCCTTGAACTTGTCGACGAGCCAGTTGACGATGCGCTCGTCCCAGTCGTCGCCACCGAGGTGGTTGTCGCCGGAGGTCGCGCGGACCTCGACGACGCCGTCGCCGATCTCGAGGAGGGAGACGTCGAAGGTGCCGCCACCGAGGTCGAAGACCAGGATGGTCTGCTCCTTCTCGCCCTTGTCGAGGCCGTAGGCGAGGGCAGCCGCGGTGGGCTCGTTGACGATGCGCAGGACGTTGAGGCCGGCGATGGTGCCGGCTTCCTTCGTGGCCTGACGCTGGGCGTCGTTGAAGTACGCCGGGACGGTGATGACTGCGTCGGTGATGTCCTCACCGAGGTAGGCCTCGGCGTCGCGCTTGAGCTTCATCAGCGTGCGGGCGCTGATCTCCTGCGGCGTGTACTTCTTGTCGTCGATGGCCACGGTCCAGTCCGTGCCGATGTGGCGCTTGACCGAACGGATGGTGCGGTCGACGTTGGTGACCGCCTGGTTCTTGGCGGGCTGGCCCACCAGAACCTCACCGTTCTTCGCGAATGCGACGACGGACGGGGTGGTACGGGACCCCTCGGCGTTGGCGACCACAACGGGCTCGCCGCCTTCCAGAACGGAAACGACCGAGTTGGTGGTTCCGAGGTCGATGCCGACCGCACGAGCCATAATTTTCCTCCAATGTTCCTGCCGCGGCGCGTACACGCCGCGAAAACGTTCCTGCTCCCCCGGACCTGTTCGACCCGGGTGAGCGCGGTCGACTCAAGCCTGCACCCGATCGACTCACGTCGTCAAATGAGGTTGAGCCTAGTGCGCTCAAGTTGTCTGACTCATCCAACGGCAGGTCGCGGATTTTTGTTCCGATCGTGACGTAGATCACTTCCGCGTCGGATCGCGCTGTTCTGCCGCTCCCCTGCCGTCCCCGGAAACGACCCGCTGGGCGGGAAAGACCGGTGCCCCGCCCGTTCCACCCGCCCTAGCGTGAGGCCACTTCATGAACCTCCGTGTCCGTTCCGGGACCGGACTGTTCGCGCTCGTGGAAGGACTCCAAGTTGAACGGCCAGCATCCCCGATCCGTCGTCACCGCACCTGATGCCACCACCGGGACCACGTCGTACGACGTCGTCGTGGTCGGGGCCGGCATCGCCGGTCTCTACGCGATCCACAGATTCCGCAGCCAGGGCCTGACGGTCCGCGCGTTCGAGGCAGCGTCGGGGGTGGGCGGGGTCTGGTACTGGAACCGCTACCCCGGCGCGCGCTGCGACGTCGAGTCGATCGACTACTCCTACTCCTTCTCCCCCGAACTCGAGCAGGAGTGGAACTGGAGCGAGAAGTACGCCACCCAGCCCGAGATCCTCGCCTACCTCGAGCACGTCGCCGACCGGTTCGACCTGCGCCGCGACATCCGGTTCGACACCCGCGTCACCTCCGCGGTCCTCGACGAGGAGGGCCTGCGCTGGACCGTGCGCACCGACCGCGGTGACGAGGTCTCCGCCCGCTTCCTCGTCGTGGCCGCCGGGCCGTTGTCTAACGCGAACACCCCGGCCTTCGACGGTCTCGACCGCTTCACCGGCGACATCGTCCACACGGCCCGCTGGCCCCACGACGGCGTCGATTTCACCGGCAAGCGCGTCGGCGTGATCGGCACGGGATCGTCGGGCATCCAGTCGATCCCGATCATCGCCGAGCAGGCCGAGCAGCTGTTCGTCTTCCAGCGCTCGGCGAACTACAGCATCCCCGCCGGCAACGTGCCGCTCGACGACGCCACCCGCGCCGAGCAGAAGGCGAACTATGCCGAGCGACGCCGGCTGTCCCGGGAATCCGGCGGCGGCTCCCCGCACCGGCCGCACCCGAAGTCGGCACTCGAGGTGTCCGAGGAGGAACGCCGCGCCGTCTACGAGGAACGCTGGAAGCTCGGCGGCGTCCTCTTCTCCAAGGCGTTCCCCGACCAGCTCACCGATCCGGCTGCCAACGACACCGCCCGTGCGTTCTGGGAGGAGAAGATCCGCGCGGTCGTCGACGATCCTGCGGTCGCCGAACTGCTGATCCCCAAGGACCACGCCATCGGCGCCAAGCGCATCGTCACCGACAGCGGGTACTACGAGACGTACAACCGCGACAACGTCGAACTCGTCGACCTGCGCAGCACCCCGATCGTGGGCATGGACGAGACCGGCATCGTCACCACCGGCGCGCATTACGACCTCGACATGATCGTCCTCGCGACCGGCTTCGACGCCATGACCGGTTCGCTCGACAAGCTCGAGATCGTCGGCCGCGGCGGTCGAACACTGAAGGAGAAGTGGGCGGCCGGCCCGCAGACCTATCTCGGGCTCGGCATCGACGGCTTCCCCAACTTCTTCAACCTCACCGGTCCCGGCAGCCCGTCGGTCCTCGCGAACATGGTGTTGCACTCCGAACTCCACGTCGATTGGGTCGCCGACGCGATCGCCTATCTCGATGCGCGCGGCGCCGCCGGTATCGAGGGCACGCCGGAGGCCGTCGCCGACTGGGTGGAGGAATGCCGCAACCGGGCCGAGGCGTCGCTGCTGAACTCCGCGAACTCCTGGTACCTCGGTGCGAACATCCCGGGGCGGCCCCGTGTGTTCATGCCCTTCCTCGGCGGCTTCGGCGTCTACCGCGAGATCATCACGGAGGTGGCCGAATCCGGTTACAAGGGGTTTGCGATCCTCGAGGGCTGACGCCCCGGACGGAGGGTTCGGGATCGATCAGTTGCGTCCGTCGAACAGTGCGTCCGGGCGCAACCGATCGGTCAGCACCCGGGCCCGCTTGGCGGCGAGCCGGTCGAAGGACTCCGGGTGGGTGAGGATCCAGAAGTCGTCGCGCCCGATGCCGTCGAACAGCAGTCGCGCGGCGTCGTCGGGGGTCATCCCCTCCCGGATCTGTTCACGCCAGAACCCGGCGTCGGCGGCGGACGCCTCGTGGTCGGGAAGGTCGTCGAAGATGCGCGTGGCGACCTGCCCTGGACTGAACACCGACACGCCGATCTGCGGATACGCCTCGGCACATTCGAGATACAGGCATTCGGTGAGCGCCTGGACACCGTGCTTCGACGCCGCGTAGGCCGTCATCCGCGGGGTGATCGCGATGCCGCCCACCGAGCACGTGTTCACGATGTGCGACCGTCGCGGGTCGGCGCCCATCCTCGGGACGAACGACCGGATGCCGTGGTAGACGCCCAGCAGGTTCACGTCGATCACGCGCCGCCACTCGCCGACGGGCACCTCCCAGGTATATCCGAGCGATTCGAGGCCGGCATTGTTGAGCAGCACTGTCACCGAACCGAATTCGGCATACGCGGCATCGGCCAGAGCGTCCACCGCAGCGGCATCGCGCACGTCGGTGGGCACCGTGAGCGCTGCGCATCCGTCGGCCCGCAGGTCCGCGGCGACCGCGTCGAGGCGCTCGGCGGAGATGTCGGCGAGCACGACGTTCATGCCGAGGGCTGCGGCCCGCCGGGCGGCGCTCTCCCCGATCCCGCTGCCCGCTCCGGTCACGACGGCGGTACCGTCCTTCAGGTCTTCCGGTCGCACGATGTCTCCTGTTCGACGCAGCGATTACTTGACGCAGTGCCCGGCGTCGACGGGCAGGGTGACACCGGTGATGTACCGGGATTCCTCGGATGCGAGGAACAGGCTCGCGTTCGCGATGTCCTCGGGTTCGATCAACGGCACCGGGAGCAGGTGCATCGACTGCAGGGCCGTCTCGAACTGCTCCCGCGTCGGGTTCTCGACACCCGGGCAGAAGGTGCGCATCGTGGCCGGGTTCTCCACCATCGCGGTCCGGGTGTTGGCGGGGTGGATCGTGTTGACCCGCACCTGATGCGGTGCGAGTTCGTTCGCGAGCGACTTCATCAGCCCCACGACTCCGTGCTTGGCGGCGGTGTAGTGACCGACGTTCGCGAGTCCGCGCAGGCCGGCGATCGAACTGATCAGCACGATCGATCCCCCGCGACCACCGGTCACGATGTGCGGGATCGAGGCCTTGCACGTGCGCCACACGCCGGTGAGGTTGACGTCGAGCATCGTCTGCCAGCGTTCGGCGTCCAGCTCCGTCGCCCGTCCCGACGAGCTGATCCCCGCCGTCGCGCAGACGACGTCGAGCCGGCCGAGCGCCGCGACACCCTGCGTCACCGCGTCGTCGAGCGACGGTTGATCACGCACGTCCACCTCGAAGGGGCAGATCTTCCGGCCGAACGATTCCACGAGCCGCACGGTCTCGGCGAGATCGTCGGGTGACGCACCGGGTGTGGTCGCGTGGTCCACCGGCGCGCACACGTCGACGGCGACGATGTCGGCGCCTTCCTGCGCGAATCGCACCGCCTGGGCACGCCCCATCCCCCGCGCCGCGCCGGTGATCAGCGCGACCTTCCCGTCCAGACGCCCGCTCATCACGCCACCTTCTGGGTCAGGCCGCCGTCGACGACCATGTGCAGCCCGGTGACGTACCGGGATTCGTCGGACGCCAGGAACAGCACCGCGTTGCTCACGTCGACCGGTTCGACCCACGGCACGCGCAGCAGCGTCTTCGTCGACAGCACCTCCGCGGCGTCGTCGGCGGTGGGCGCCTCGAGGTCGGGGCGCAGCCGCGCGAAGGTCGCGGGATTGAGCGTCATCGGTGTCGCCGCCGCACCCGGGTGAACCGTGTTGACACGGATCGCCAGGGGCCCGAGTTCGTTCGCCAGCGTCTTGGCCAGACCCGTGACCGCGTGCTTCGCCGCCGTGTAGTGGGACGCACCGGGTACGGCCTTGATCGCGGCGGTGGAGCTGACGAGGATCACCGATCCGCCTGCGGAACCGAGTTCGGCGACACCGGCTTTGACGGTGTGCCACGTGCCGGTGAGGTTGACGTCGATCGACCGGTTCCAGATCTCGTCGTCGATCTTCCAGGACGGACCCGGATTGTCGCTGATGCCGGCGTTGGCGATCACGACGTCGAGCGGCCCGAGTTCGGCCACCCCGGCCCGCACCGCCGCGACCACCGCGTCGAGGTCGCGGACGTCCGCCGTGCCGGTGACGATCCGGCGCCCCGTGGCGCGTACGAGGCGGGCGGTCTCGTCCAGTTCCGCCTCCGTGCGGCCGCCCGGCAGGTCCAGCGCGACGATGTCGGCACCCTCCTCCGCCAGCCGCGTCGCACATGCGCGCCCCAGCCCACCTGCGGCGCCCGTGATCAGCGCGACCTTCCCGGTCATCCGTGCCATGAACGTTCCTTTCACCGTGATGTGCCGCGACGCTAACGACCGCGGGTGTTCCCTCGGGAGGGCTTCTCCCGTGTGACGGGAGGCCTGTTCTGCCCGCCGGTTCGTCGCATTCCATCCAGCGGGAGACACGCTTCACACGGCGAGTGGCCGACGAGTTCCATGAGGCGCATCACAAGTCTCTCCACCACTGACGGCACGGAGGAATTCATGTCCATCGACACCGCACGGTCCGGTTCGGACGACGACGTCGAGATCCGCGAGATCCAGGCTGCGGCCGCTCCCACCCGCTTCGCACGGGGCTGGCACTGCCTCGGCCTGCTCCGAGACTTCCAGGACGGCAAGCCGCACTCCATCGAGGCCTTCGGAACCAAGCTGGTCGTGTTCGCCGACAGCAAGGGGCAGCTCAACGTCCTCGATGCCTACTGCCGGCACATGGGTGGCGACCTGAGCCGCGGCGAGGTCAAGGGCGACTCGATCGCGTGCCCGTTCCACGACTGGCGCTGGAACGGCAAGGGCAAGTGCACCGACATCCCCTACGCCCGGCGCGTCCCGCCGATCGCGAAGACCCGCGCCTGGACGACCCTCGAACGCAACGGCCAGCTGTACGTCTGGAACGACCCGCAGGGCAATCCGCCGCCGGAGGATGTCACCATCCCGGAGATCGCCGGTTACGGCACCGACGAGTGGACGGACTGGAGCTGGAAGAGCCTGCGCATCAAGGGCTCCCACTGCCGTGAGATCGTCGACAACGTCGTCGACATGGCGCACTTCTTCTACATCCACTACTCGTTCCCGCGCTACTTCAAGAACGTCTTCGAGGGCCACACCGCCACGCAGTACATGCACTCGACCGGTCGTGAGGACGTCATCTCCGGCACCAACTACGACGACCCCAACGCCGAACTGCGTTCCGAGGCAACCTATTTCGGTCCGTCGTACATGATCGACTGGCTCGAATCCGATGCCCACGGCCAGACCATCGAGACCATCCTCATCAACTGCCACTACCCGGTGAGCAACAACGAGTTCGTGCTGCAGTACGGCGCGATCGTCAAGAAGCTCCCGGGGGTGTCGGACGAGATCGCCGCCGGGATGGCCGAGCAGTTCGCCGAGGGCGTGCAGCTCGGTTTCGAGCAGGACGTCGAGATCTGGAAGAACAAGGCACCCATCGACAATCCGCTGCTGTCCGAGGAGGACGGCCCGGTCTACCAGCTGCGTCGCTGGTACCAGCAGTTCTACGTCGATGTCGAGGACATCACCGAGGACATGACCAAGCGCTTCGAGTTCGAGATCGACACCACCCGGGCGGTCGCGAGCTGGCAGAAGGAGGTCGCGGAGAACGTCGCGAAGCAGGCCGAAGGCTCCACCGCGACCCCCTAGAGCCTCTCGTCGCATCCCCCACCCCACCAGAAGGAACACGATCATGAGCTACGAAGTCCTGGCCGGCATCGAGGCCGCGGCCGACGACATCTTCCTCGAAGGCATCGAGGCCGAACGGATCGGCAAGGTCGCCGACGCGACCGTCAAGCGCATGAAGGAGTCCGGCTCCATCCGCATGCTGCAGCCCAAGGAGCACGGCGGTTTCGAGTCGCATCCGCGCGAGTTCGCCGAGACGGTCATGCGGATGGCGTCGCTCAACCCCTCGGGCGGCTGGGTCCACGGCATCGTGGGCGTGCATCCCTGGCAGCTCGCGTTCGCCGATCCCAAGGTCCAGCAGGAGGTCTGGGGCCAGGACCAGGACACGTGGCTCGCGTCGCCGTACATGCCGGGCGGCATGTGTGTGCCGGTCGACGGCGGTTACAAGTTCTCCGGCAAGTGGTCGTTCTCCTCGGGCACCGACCACTGCGACTGGGCGTTCCTCGGCGCGATGGCATGCAATCCGGACGGCAGCGTGCAGATGCCGCCGCGCATGCTGCACGTGATCATCCCGCGGTCCGACTACCGGATCATCGACGACTCGTGGGACGTCGTCGGTCTGCGCGGGACGGGATCGAAGGACGTCGTCGTCGAGGACGCGTTCGTGCCCGACTACCGCGTCATGGATTGCGACGAGGTCATCGACGGCACCGCCGTCCGCAAGTACGGCCGCACCGAGTCGCTGTACCTGATGCCGTGGTCGAACATGTTCCCGCTCGGGATCACCTCTGCCACCATCGGCATCTGCGAGGGTCTGCTGCACCACGCCAACGAGTACCAGCGCGAGCGCATCAACCCGCAGGGCACGGCGGTCAAGGACGATCCCTACACCCTGTTCGCGATCGGTGAGGCCACGGCGAAACTGCGGTCGGCCCGGGATTCGCTGCTCGCCAACGTCGATCGTATGTGGGACATCGTCGATTCCGGGAAGACGCCGACCTTCGAGCAGCGTGCTCTCGGCCGCGAGACCCAGGTGAACGCCGCCTGGCAGGCCGTCACGGCCGTCGACCAGGTCTACGCCCGGTGCGGCGGCAACGCCCTGCGGATGGACAAGCCGATGCAGCGTTTCTGGCGCGACGCACACGCCGGTCTGCACCACGCGATCCACGTCCCGGGCACGGTCTACCACGCGGCGACGCTGAGCGGCCTCGGTGTGGACCCGCAGGGTCCGCTGCGGGCGATGATCTGACCTTCCCCCACATCCGAACCGACAACGGAGACAACAGTATGAGCAAGTTCGACGCCGGAAGTTTCGGCACCGACATCCGCGGTCTGGGATACGTGAAGATCCAGACGAACGACATGGAGCGCTGGCGGAAGTTCGCGTTCGAGGTCCTCGGCTTCGCCCAGGGGTCCGGGCCGGAGGAGAACGCGCTGTACCTGCGCATGGACGAGCGCAGCGCGCGCATCGTGGTGGTGCCGGGCGAGGACGACCGGGTCGTCACGATCGGTTGGGAGGTCCGCGACCGCGCGGCTCTGGCACGTGTCCAGGCAGCCGTCGAGGCGGCCGGAGTGGCGGTCAAGCCGCTGTCGGTCGAAGAAGCCGACCTGCGCCGGGTGGAGGAGGTCATCACCTTCCAGGATCCGAGCGGCGCGACCCTCGAGGTCTTCCACGGCGCGGTGCTCGACCACAGCCCGGTGGTCACGCCGTTCGGCGCGAAGTTCGTGACGGGCGCGCAGGGACTCGGCCACGTCGTCCTGCCGGTCACCGACATCAACGGCACCTTCGACTTCTACACCGAGGTTCTCGGCTTCCTGCCGCGCGGCGCCTTCCGGTTGCCGGCACCGCCGGAGTTCGGGCCGATCCGCCTGCGCTTCCTGGGGGTCAACCAGCGCCACCACAGCCTCGCGCTGATTCCCGCCCCGCACGGCGGCGCTCCGGGCCTGATCCACCTCATGGTCGAGGTCGACACCCTGGACGCGGTCGGCCAGGCTCTCGACCGGGTCGTCAAGGACGGTTTCTCGGTGTCGTCGACGCTGGGCCGCCACACCAACGACAAGATGGTGTCGTTCTACGTCCGCGCCCCCGGTGGCTGGGACATCGAGTTCGGTACCGACGGGCAGCTCGTGGACGAGACGTTCTACACGTCCGAGGAGATCACCGCCGACAGCTACTGGGGCCACGACTGGTCCGGTAGCGAGCCGCTCGCCGCCATGTAGCACCACCCTCTGCGCACCACCGCACAACCGCAGATCGCTCCCCGAAGAGGGGGAACCCCGTCCACGAGGACAGCGGGTTCCCCCTCTTCGGTGTGCAATCTCGGTGATCCACTTCACAAACGCGCGCGCGTGTGTCACTATTTCTAATAGAAAGACCTACGTCAGTTGGGTTTCGTGGCGATTCTCGCCCCTGATCGAGGGAGATATCGGTGACCGCACCCGCGACTGCAGACTCCACCCCCACCGCGATCCTCGAACGGATCTCGCTCGTCCTGGACGCCTTCGACGGCCCCGGACGGCTCACGCTCGCCCAGGTCGTCAGGCGAACCGGGCTGCCCCGCTCGTCCGCCCATCGGATGCTCGAACGACTCGTCGAGATGCGGTGGCTGCGCCGCGAGGGCCGCGACTACGAGCTCGGCACCCGCCTCATGGAGCTCGGCTCGATCGCTGTCCACCAGAACCGCCTGCACAGCGCCGCCGCTCCGATCCTGCACGACCTGCACCGCGCCACCGGCTACGTCGTGCACCTCGGCGTACTCGACGGGCCCGACGTGCTCTATCTCGACAAGGTCGGTGGCCGGCTCGCCACGGAGCTGCCCACCCGCGTCGGCAGCCGCTATCCCGCACGCAATTCCGCGATCGGCAAGGCCCTGCTCGCCTACACCCCGCCCAGCACCGACGACCTCACCGAGCTCACCCCCGAACTGCGCAAGGTCCGCGAGACGGGCGTGGCGTACGAGGTGGCGCGGATCTCCGGCGGGATCGGCATCATCGCCGTCCCGATCGGCCCCGTCGGTGATGTCGTCGCCGCCCTGTCCATCTGCGGACCGACCAGCCACGTCAAGTTCGACCATCGCCACGCCGCCCCGGTCCGTATGGCAGCGAACGCGATCCACCGATCTCTCTCAGGACGCCCCCGCGCTGCGCAGGTCGTGCCGCGAGCGCACCACCCGGGCCTGTCCGCAGCGACGGCACAGCCCCGCCTGCAGTACGCCTGAGGGCGCTCCGCTCTGCCCGGACGGTCCCCGCACCGGGCGGAGCGGCCGACTCAGCTGCGCTCGCGCCGTTCGAGACCCAGCACGAAGTCCTCCACGTCGCGCCAGGACCCGGCGACCTCCGGAACAGGATTGCCCAGTTCGTCACGGGCCCGGACGGACGAGAAGGTCTCGGCCGCCTCGTCGATGTCGGCCAGTACCTGTTTCGCCAGATCGATCTCGGCCTGGAAGTAGCGTTCGGCCCAGATCAGGCTCATCCGGGAGAACGCCCATGCGGGTTCGCGGTTGGCGTGATCGCCGTGCAGCTTCGCCTGCTCCCGCATGGTCTCCATGTTCTCGATGTGCGACCGGACGAGCTTCTTCAGCTCGTCGGGCTCGTTGAGATGTCCCATCCACAGACGCAGCATGAGACCGTGCTTGAGGACCGGTTGTTCGACGGGCGCAGCCCGCGACCAGTTCCGCACGGCACGGGTGCCACGTTCGGTGATGCGGTAGACCCGCCGGCCACGCTCCCCCGGCTCGGAGATCATCTCCGACTCGGCCAGCCCCGCCGCCTCGAGCTTCTTGAGTTCGGCGTAGATCTGGCTGACGGACGGACTCCAGTAGAAGAAGCCGATGCTCCAGTCCGCCCACTTCTTCAGGTCGTAACCGGTGAGTCCCTCACCGAAGGTGAGCATGCCCAGAACGGCCCAACTCGTGGCGGGCAACGACGGGTAGCTGTCGTCGGAAGCGTCGGCGACAGGCTCGATCTCGGGCATGATCGAAGCCTAACAGCCCAGGTAGATGAAGGTGCACCGCGCTGGATACCGCCCGCTGAGCGGAACACGGTCTCCCGTTCCGTGGGAGAACGGGAGACTCGGCCGGTCGCCGCAACTACCGTCGCTGTCACAGCCCCCAGGAGGTCCGATCATGGAAAGCGTCACCTGCAACCACTGCAGCAATCGCGTCCTCGTCGAGAAGTACAGCGAGGCACACACCAGCATCCAGTGGCTCGACGACGCCGACAGCGTCTGCCCCGAGTTCGCGCGGGCCCGCACCGCCCAGGAAGGCCGTGCCTGGATCCCCACCTGCCACAAACTGCAGCAGACGATCGACGACCTGATCGTCTCCGGCCAGATCGGCCTGTCGCTGCGCAGCTATCCGGTACCCGGCCGCCTCGAATGACGCGGAGCGCGGCCGGGATCCGCCGGATCACATCCCCCGCGCCTCGTTCGCCTTCGTGATGAACTCGATCTGTTCACGACTCGGCCCGCAGAACTCCTGCTCGATCTGCTGCGCGTTGTCCTCGTGCATGCGGTAGAGGCTGTCGCGTAGGCCCTCGTCGCCGCCGTGGAACTGCTCGAGCAGACCCATCCATTGCCGTGCCATCTCCTGGGCCTCGGGAGAAGCCGGATCCATCCCCGCACTCAGTGCAGCGTCGACACGTGGGATGAGCTCCTGCCACGACGCCTCCGCCGCCGTGATGACGTCGTCGCCCAGCCTTGCGCGTCGTTCCGCGAGGTCTGCGATCTGTCCCTTGTCGAAATACTTCTCGAAGACGTCGTCCACTTCGATCACTCCTCGGATCACCTGAAGGAAGTCGGCGACCGATGCATCCGGCGACGTTCGGACCGTGCGGGAGAGCATCTCGACCTGGGCGCGCAGCGTGCGGGTTGCCGCGAGCTGATCGTCCAGGTAGGCACGGTGCGCATCGAGGATCTCCGACAGCGAGGTGTCACCGTCGGTGACCGTGGCGATCGCGTCCAGCGACAGCCCGAGCTGACGCAGCACCAGCACCTGGTACAGCCTCTCGACGTCCGGCTCCTCGTACAACCGGTGACCCGACGCCGTCCGGCCCGACGGCCGCACGAGGCCTATGTCGTCGTAGTGATGCAGGGTCCGCACGGTCAGGCCCGTCTCCGCTGCGAGACGCCCCACCTTCCATTGCTGTCCGGAACGTGTCTGCTGCATCGTCCACCCACTTCCACCGGCACTCCGTGTACCGGCACGATCGACGCTATGACCTCACGTTACGTGAGGTGCAAGCCGATCGTCCGGCTACAACTCGTCTACCGGCCGGCTCCCGCGACCAGCCCCTCCGCACTGCGCGCCGCCACCGCTGCGGCCTTCGCGGTGAACGGATCGAGCAGCGGATGCTCTGCGCGGGATCGCCAGTGCCGCACCGCGTCGACGGCTGCCGCGCGGATCTCGGCGGGCGACGCGTCGTCGGTGAGTCCGAGGCGCCGGGTGGCGCCGATCCCGGATCCACCGACCACACGCTGCAGCGCCAGGACCTCCTCGTCGGGCAACGACACCGACGCCGACCGCAGTCTGCCCAGCAGGCGGAGTTCGGCGAAGCCGTGGTCGTCGGCCAGTTCGCGTCGCACGGCTCCCAGCAGGTCGTGATCGCCGCACGCGTGCAGCACCCGTTCGAGCGCCAGCAGCGCCGAATGGGTCTTGAGCTGATCGGCGCGCTGACCGAACTGCACGTCGATGACCTGACGCAGCTCGTCGAGCCCGCTGCGCGCGACGAGTTCGGCGGCGAGCGAAGGTGAATCGCGCGCGCCGAGCTGCACGAGCAGAACTGCGGTGCGGATGCCGAACAGACCGAACCGGTCGACGAGACGTGCCCGCATCCCGGGGTCGACGGGCAGGTCGACGTCGGGCCGCGCGAAGCGGTCGGCCGACAACATCGCGACCTGCAGTTGGTCCGACGGCACCCGGGCGAGCGCCTCGAAGGCCGCGAACTCGTTCTGCCGCAACGTTCGTGCGGCGAGCGCGAGCAACCCGGCGACCGGCACGACCGCCTGGCACAGTCCGGTGCGTTCGAGTTCGTCGGTGAACCTCGCCGCGACCTGCTTCGCCGACATCATCGCGTCGGCGCGACCGGCACCGACCTCGTCGGCACGCGAGACCACGCCGACGATGCCGAGCGGCCCCGATCCCCCGCCGACATGGCGGCCGATCCGTTCGAGGAACTCGACGTCGGCGGCGCCGAGCGAACGCATCAGGTAGACGACGGCGTCGGCACCCGAGGCCGATTCCTCCGGGGTGAGCAGCGCCAGGGTCCGCGCCGACACGTCCTGCGACAGCGACGACGTGCCCGGGGTGTCGATGATGGTGGTCTGCGCCAGCGCGCTGGCGGGCCATTCGACGTCGATGAAGTCGACGCGGTCGGCGGTGAGTTCGCCGAGGTCGAAGGTCAGACGCCCGTCGGGACGGTGCACGGGCACCGGCATGCGGCGCTCCCCGTCGTACCAGGCGTTCACCGACGGCACGGGCCCGTTGCGGTACCAGGTGACGACGCGTGTGCACTCCGTCGCATCGGTGGGCGCGATGTCCTGTCCCACAAGCGCATTGAGCAGAGTCGACTTGCCGGCCTTGAGCGATCCGGCGAGCGCGACCCGCAGCGGCTGATCGAGTCGCGCGGCGCAGTGGTCGAGCCGGTCCGCGACGGCCGGGTTCCCGCCGTACGACGCGCGTGCCCGGTCGAGCAGGTCGCGGGCGCGCGCGAGGGCCGGGGTCACGCCGACACTCCCGCGAGTTCCACGGCGCGCTCGCGCAATCGGCTCAGTTCCGCGACCTGCGTGTCGAGTTCGCCGATCCGACGCCGGCGTTCCTGTTCCTGCACGGTCGCGGCCTGACGGGTCGCTTCGAGCGACTCGTCGAGCGAACGCAGTGTCTGTTCGGCGATCTCGGTGAAGTGATCGCGCAACTGCCGCTGGATGAGGCGGAGCCGGTCCTTGGATTCCTTCCCTACCTGGAAGCTCACGTCGTCGGTGAAGGCGCGGATCGCGTTCTTCGCGTCGGCGCGGCGTCTGGCGAGCCGAACCTGCTTGTCGTCGCGATACGCCTTGGTACCCAATACGACTCCGGCTCCCACCGAGATCGGGTTCACGAGCGCCATCCCCATCAGGGTGGTGACGAGACCGAACATCAGCACGCCACCGTAGGAACCCTTCATGCCGACGAGCACCTTCTGACCGATACCGATCCGGCCGGACTCGAGATCGGACAGGTTCTCGACGGGATCGAGCAGCGTCGACAGGTCGCCGAGATGCAGCGACGGCAGGGATGCGTCGTCGAGCGCGAAGTGCTCCGCCACCCTGCCGGCGAGGATCTCGGCGCGTTCGTGCGCCCACACGAAGTTGTCGCCGACCGATTCGGCGACCTGCTCGGCGAGCCACTGCCCCAGCCGGGGCCATTCCTTGCCCGGATCACACTCGTCCACGGACGCTTCGGCGTCGCGGGTCACTGTGCGCAACCGGTCGCGCAGGTCGTGGTCGATGTCGGCCGCGAGATCGGCGATGCCGTCCGACAACGTGATCTGCCACCGCGCCGCCCGCGTCCGCAACGCCTCGGTCGCGGCACGCGCCCGGCGCAGGTCCTCGATCGCGGCGTTCCCGGATTCGGGGTCGCGCAGCGCAGCGAGTTCGCTCTCGCAACCGAGCGCGAGATGGTCGACGACGGTCTTCACGTCGTGTGCCACCGACAGGCGCGCCGAGTCGGCGTTGCGCGCGACGACCTGGTCGCGCAGGAAGTCGTAGATCGCGTCGAAGCCGGATTCCTGCTGCAGCGACGCATCGTCGGTGCGCAGGGCGTATTCGCGCAGCAGGGACGAGACGGGCAGCAACGGCAGGTCGAGCCCGGCGCGCTGCAGGTGTTCGCGGTCGGCGTCGACGATCGCGCGCCAGTGCGGATACATGTCGGTCTTGGTTACGAGCACCGCCGACGCCGGGCACAGTGTCTGCACCTGCCGCAGGAACGCCATCTCCGGAGCGGTGAACTCCTGGCTCGCATCCGAGACGACGAAGACCGCGTCCGCGGTGGCGAGGAGCGTCAATGTGGCTGCGGTGTGCGGATTTCCGTGCCCGCCCACACCCGGGGTGTCGACGAACACGAGCCCGTCGGCGAGCAGTGGACTCGGCACGCTCACCTCCAGCCGTTCGACGTCCCGGCCGGCACTGCGCGGCGCGACCTGCTGCAGGTCGTCGAAGGGGACGGCGATGCGCGGCGCCGAACCGGTCGGGACGAGTTCGGCCGACGGCTCCTGCCCGTGCTGCACGAGCGTGGGGACCGCGGTGGTCTCGTCGTCGCCGACGGAACACACCTCGAGGCCGAGCAGTGCGTTCACGAACCGGCTCTTGCCCTGGTTCAGTCCCCCGACGACGACCACCCGCAGTCGCGGGTCGGTGACCTTCGTGCGGGCGGCCGTCAGCCGGTCGGTGAGATCGTTGCGCCCGGCGCTGCGGGAGCGCGCGATCACGGAGTCGATCAGGTCGAGGAGCGCGCGGCGTCTCGAGGGATCGGATGGATGCTGCGTATCCGGTGAATGCTGCATGGGCTGCGTCGACTCGCCTTCCGTCGGTGCGGGCTCCGGCCATTATGTCCCGGAGCCCGCACCGCTGCGGTCAGGGCAGCAGTCCGTCGAGATCGGTGGAGTCGCCACCGGCGCCGAGCGAGGAGTCGCCACCGGCTCCGGCGAACAGACCACCACCGAGACCGGAGGTCGCGGTGAGGCCGCCCTCGCCGAACAGACCTGCAGCTCCCGAGGCGGAGCCGAAGACGTCCTCGCCGACCGACGCCCAACCCTCCGCACCACCCGACAGGGCCGTCCCCACCTGCGTGGACAGTTCGGCGCCGAGGTCGGCTGCGCTCTCCAGGCCGCCGGAGACACCGAGGTCGACTGCAGTACCCGGATCTGCTGCACCACCGAGATCGAGGGCGTTCTCGAAGTCGGCTGCCGTACCCAGGTCGACCGACGTTCCCAGTCCACCGGCCGCGCCGATCCCCGAATCGATCGCGGCGCCGAGGTCCGCGCCCACGTTCACTCCGGCCCCGAGTTCCGCCGCCGCGTCCAGCGCTCCGTCGAGGGCGTAGCCGAGCTGACCGGTGGCTTCGGCACCGGCGCCGAGGCTGCCGCCGATCGTTGTCGCGAGCTGCGAGCCGAGATCCGCACCCGCATCGACGGGCACCGACCCCGCGGCCGTCTCGAGTGCACTGCCGAGCTGCAGGCCGAGCTCGGCGCCTGCCGAACCACCGGTCGCGAAGGTCGAGCCGAGGACGGACGACAGGTCCGTTCCGAGGCTCGTCCCCGCCTGCACGGTCGAATCGACGGTCGCGCCGATATCGGTGGTCGAGCCGATGGCGACGTTCAGCGCGGACGACAGTTCGGTGGTCGCGGTGGTCTCGAGGCCCAGCGCGCCGCCGAGCACCCCACCGACCACCGTGCCGAGGTCGATGCCCGCACCGGTCTCCGTATCGATCTCACCACCACCGGAGAGGACCGCGTCGAGGTCGACGCCGCCGAGCAGGCCACCGTGCGCACCGCTCTCGATGACGGTCCCCAGCGCGGCACCGAGATCGGCCGCAGCGCCGCCGCCCGCTCCGAGCAGGGCCGAGAGGGACGCACCGAGACCGAGGGTCGCGCCCACGCCGGCGTCGAGACCGGCGGCGAGGTCGGTTCCCAGGCCGGCACCGAGATCGGCCACACCACCGAGGACACCGCCCAGGCTCGTGCCGAGCGCACCGGTCAGTTCCGTGCCCACGCCGAGCACGCCCCCGAGTGTCGTGCCGAGCGCGACACCGAGTTCGGCGCCGCCGTCGAGGGCCGCGGTGAGCTCGGTCGAGAACGCGCCCCCGGCGTCGACGGCAGATTCCAGCAGGCCACCGAGGGCGAGGCCGATATCGGCACCGAGCGTGCCCCCGATACCCAGTGCTCCTTCGAGGGTGGTCGCGAGGTCGGCGCCGAGACCGCCCGAGGCCTCGACAGCCGCGTCGATCGCGGCGGCGAGATCGGCGGCGGCACCGACGCCCAGGCCCAGTCCGCCTTCGAGCGCTCCGGCCAGTGCCCCACCGACGTCCAGGGCACCCCCGAGGTCGAGGGCTCCACCGAGTTCGAGGCCCGCGCCGAGTGCACCACCGAGTGCCGCTCCCAGGGAAGCACCGAGCTCGCCACCGGCTTCGAGCGCCGCTCCGAGCTGTGCACCGAGATCGGCGACGATCCCGGTGTGCGCGCCGACGGTCCCGCCGAGGTCCAGTCCGCCGCCGAGCCCCAGACCGCCACCGAGTCCTGCTCCGACACCGAGGCCGGCCGCAGCGGTGCCGGCGATCGACGCTCCGACGTTCGCCGCACCGTTCAGCGCTGCGGTCAGTTCGGCGGCGGTCCCGGCGAACAGACCGCTGTCCGCAACGAGCGGGGCGACGGCGACGATGTCGGCGTGGCACACGTCGTCCAGTCCGGCTTCGGCGAGAACGGCCTCGGGGTTGCTGCAGTACCGGGCGAGTTCCTTCTCATCGCGGAACAGGCTGAGGATGAAGTCGAGTACGGCGTTGGTGGCCATCGCGTGTCTCCTGAGTCGTCGGGATCTGGGAACGACGCTACGAATCCGCGGGTCACGGGCACAGGGGGTGCGGCCCCCTGTCTGCCGTCGCCCGTTAGGGGATCGGGGTTCGGGGGCATCGGGGTCGTTAGGGGATCGTCCCCACGATCGGGCCGGTGGGCGGTGCGGGAGCTAACGGGTCACGGGGTGGGAACGACAGGCTCATCGAGACCGAACGATGGAACGAGAACGCGGACCGATGTCCGCCCAGAACCCGGGAGCGTGCATGTATTCAGGACTCGGCGTCACGATCGGGGCGGCCAACTCGGTGGCCCTCACCGTGCTCGACCAGCCCCGATCCGGCGATCCCAGCGTTGCGTCGATCCCCACCGAACTCCACCTCCCCGCGGGCGGGGCCCCTGTCCTCGGCGCCGGTGCCCCGATCCCCGGCACGCAGGTGTTCTCCGGCTATGCGGCCCGGGTGGGCGATCCGGTCGGCATCCTCGCCGACGACGGCTCCACCTACCTCGGTGAGGATCTCGTCGCGTCGACCGTGGCCTGCCTGCAGTACCGCACGGGTACCTCCGATGTGCCGACGATGCTGGCGCATCCCGCCGCGTGGTCGGCGCACACCGTCGAGGCCCTGGCGGCGGCACTCGTCCGCGCCGGCGTGACCGCAGGGACGATCCCCGAACCGATCGCGGCGGTGCGCTGGCTCGACGCCACCCACGGTCCGCTGGGGGACGACGTGACGGTGGTCTACGACCTCGGTGCGCGCAGCCTCGACGTCGCCGTCGTGCAGGGCGGGACGCATCCGACGCTGTTGGGCCGACCGCTGAGCAGCGACGACGTCTCCGGCGACCACCTCGACCATCTCGTCACCACCTATCTGCTGGGAACGCTCGGCGAGGACGCGGCCGACCTCGACCCGTTCGATCCCGCGACCGTCGCGGCCCTCGCCGATTTCCGTGCTCGGTGCCGCGCGGCGAAGGAGGCACTGTCCAGCGACACCGAGACGGTCGTGCCGGTCGCGCTGCCGGGCCTGCACCGCGACCTGCGTCTGGTGCGCAGCGAGTTCGAGGAGTTCGCCCGGGAGCCGCTGGAGACGTCGCTCGCCGTGGTGCAGGATGCGATCCGCGGGGCCGGGCTCGACCGGTCGGACATCGCACACGTGCTGTTGATCGGTGGTGGCTCGTCCACCCCGCTCGTCGCCGAACTGATCTCGTCGCAGCTGGGTCTGCCGATCGTCTCGTCGGCTCGACCGGCCTACACCGCAGCGCACGGGGCCGCGCTTGCAGCGGCCGCGGTCGGTGCCCCGACCGTTGCGGTTCCGGTGCCGCCTCCCGCACCTGTCGTCGACGACGAACCCGAGACCGTCGCGCTGCCGGTGGTGTCCGTCGCCGAGGCGCCGCCTGTCGCTGCTGCGCATCGGCCGGCGGTCGTCGACACCGCCACCGGCACACCCGCCCGCGCCCGTGCCCGTTCGTTCACGCTGGTGGGGGCTGCTGTCGCTGCCGTCGTCGTCCTCGCCGGCGGCGGACTGGCGATCGGCACCCTGTCGTCGGAGGCCGAGACGCCCGGTTCGGAGGTACGTCCGTCGAGCGAAGTCGTGGCCGGGAACCCGACGACCACCGAGACCGTCTCCGGTACGACTGTCCCCGGCACGACCGGCGCGCAGCCGTCCGAGGCGGGAACCGTCGTCCCGGTCCGGGTGCAGGGCCCGGACGGGACCGTGACCGCTGTCCCGGTCGCCGCGACGCCCGCTTCCGGCGCCGCACCCACCGGCGCTGTACCTGCGCCGGACCCGACCGCACCCGTGCCGGCAGCACCCGGTCAAAGCCCGCAGGCACCCCAGCCCGCGCCGCAACCCGCTCCTGCCCCGGCCCCGGCGCCCGCCCCTCAGCCCGCGCCGCAACCGACCCCGCCGAGCACGGGTGGCAGCGGTGTCGGCGACGCCCTGTCCGGCGCAGGTCAGGGTGCCGGTGCCGTCGTCGAGGGTGTCGGTAACGGCGTCGGTGGGGTGCTCGACGGCACCGGCAACGTGGTCGGTGGTGTCCTCGACGGCACGGGGCAGGTCGTCGGCGGACTGCTCGGAACCGGGCGCTGACCGATCCGATGACGTCCGCTCCCGCCCCTCCGCGACGTCCGGTCCCCAGGGAGGTCACGCGTGCCCTGACCGCGGCCGCTTCCCCGCGACTGCTGCTCGTCGGCGGCACCGGAACCGGGAAGTCCGCAATACTCGCTTCGCTCCGAACCGATTTCGCCGATGCCCGCATCGTCGACGACGCACACCGCATGACCGCCGCGGAACTGCAGGAGCTCGTCGACCACATCCGGGATGCACCGACGGGGATCGTCGTGGCCACCGAAGCCCGACCGCACCGAGCCGAGATGCGTTCGCTGACAGCAGCATTCGTGGGACACGGGACCGTGGTGGAACTGGGTTCGTGGACGCCTCGCGAAATTGCCGGTCGCGCGGCGTCGTTCGAGCTCCGGCTCGCACCGCCCCAGGTCCGTGCCCTGCACCGCCTCACGGGCGGCGTACCGCATCTCGTGGACACCGCCCTCGAGGCCGTGCGGACGGAGAGCGATGCCCGGCGGGCCGTCGAGGAGGCGATTCGCCGGCAGCTCCTCGCGGATCTCGATCTCACCGTAGCCCTGGCGCTCGTCGATCTCGGTGCCGCGCTCGATCCCGGCGAACTCGCCGCCGTACTCGACATCCCTGTCGAGCGTGCCCTCGACCTCGTCGATGCGGCCCGTGCGAGCGGCCTGCTCGGCACGGATGCCGCGAGCCTCACCACCGGGGCGAGCGGTGTGCCCGCCGCGGTCCTGGGAAGGCACAACCTGTTCGCCGTCGCGCGTCGTCTCCTCGCGACCCGCATCGATGCCGGAACGCTGACGCCGCAGCTCGCCCGCGGTCTCGCGACGATCGGTCTCACCGACCCGCACCTCGCCGATCGGCTCGTCGCCTTCGCGGCCGACGCGCCACCGCGCGAAGCCGCCGAACTCCTCGACGCCACCGTACCCGCGGGAGCCGATCCCGCGACCCTTGCGGTGCGACGAGCCGAAGTCGCCTTCGCGGCAGGGGATCTCGAGCGAGCCGAACAGATCACCGACCGGTTGCTCGACCGCGCCGACACTGCGGACGTCGACGACGTGCGCGCCGCCACCCGGATCTCCGCGAGCATCGCCGCGCATCGCGGCATGCTCGACCGCAGTGCCGACCTGTTCGAATGGCTCGGTCCCGAACGGGTCGGTACGGACGCGCCCCTCGCCGCGACCGTGCTGCTCGCCGCCGGACGACCCTCGGCCGCAGAACATCTCCGCAGTGCCGCCACATCGGGTGCGCCGACCTCCTCGGCCTCCGCCGCGCGACTGCTCGAGGAGGGCCTGCGCGAATCCGTCGGCGGCGACGGCCGGATCGCAATGAACCGCCTCGCCCGCGCCCTGACGAGCCTCGGCTCCGACGGGTCGCTGCGCGCCTGGCCCGACACGGTCGACGCCGTCGCCGCACTGCTGTGTCTGCACTCGGGTGAACTCGGGCACGCACGCGCGATCCTCGACCGTCCGGAGACGCCCACCGTGCGAAATCGCATCCTGGTGGCGTGGACCGAGATGCTCGGCGGTGATCTCGCAGCCGCCGCGGCCACCGCCGACGCCGTTGCTCCCGAGGTGACCGGGCAGCGCGACCTCCTCTTCTTCCACGCCCTGCAGGTCGGGTTGGCGCGACGGAACGCCGACCTCGGAGCGTTGACGGTGCGGTGGCAGGCCGCGCAGTCGGTGGTGGCGGAGTATTCCGTCGACCTGTTCGGGCTGCTGCCCCTGGGGGAACTGTGGCTGGCCGCCGTCCGACTCGGAGAGTCCGCGCGGGTCGCGCATCTCGTCGCCGCTGCCCGCGCACTGCTCACCACCCTCGGTGAGCCACCGCTGTGGGGTGCGGCGCTGCACTGGTACGGGGTGCAGGCCGCGATCGCCGCGGACCGTCCGGCCGACCTCGTCCCGCACGCCCGCGCGCTGGCCCTGGCTGCGGAGACCACCGCCTACGCCGCGGTGCTCGCGCGGGCCGGGCACGCATGGCTCTCGGTGCTGCGCGGTGAGGTCGACGCGGTGCGTATCCGCGAGGCGGCCGAGTCCCTCGCGTCCGTGGGTCTTCCGTGGGACGGCGCGAAGCTCGCGGGAGAAGCGGCGCTGCGGACGGACGACACCACGGTCGCCACCGGATTACTGCAGGTCGCGCGGACGATCCGGCAGGACGGTCCGGCCGGTCGCGCCCCGGTCGACATCGCCCCCGACGCTCCCCCGGGCGGTCCGGACGAATCCCCCCTCGGCGCGCGGGAGAAGCCGGGTGCGCTGTCGGAGCGCGAGGCGCAGGTGGCCGACCTGGTTGTTTCGGGCCTCACCTACCGAGAGGTAGGAAACCACCTGTACATTTCCGCGAAGACCGTGGAACATCATGTCGCCCGTATCCGGCGCCGACTCGGTGCCGGTTCCCGCTCGGAGCTCCTGTCACTGCTCCGGGCCATGGGGCACGGCGCAGATGTACCCCGTCACACACACTCCGACCGGAATGGAGGCAAGCCGGCATGTCCGTAGGCGTAGGCCTGAGGGTGGGGACCACCGTGTCGTCGGTTGCGGTCACCTCACCGACGCCGGGACGGCCGGACCCCGCACCGATCGAGCGGTTCACCGCCGTCCACCTGCACTCCGACGGCACCGCGACACTGGGCGACCACGACGTCGTCGACGGGCACACCAGTTCCTTCACCGGCTTCGTCGATCGTCTCGGCCACTCCGGTGGTGTCCGCGCCAACGACGGTTCGCTCTCCCGCGCCGAAGACCTCGTCGCCACGGCCATGGAATGCCTCCTCGCCGACGCAGCCTCTCTCATCGGCGACACCCCGTACACCGCAGTGGCGACGTACCCCACCGACTGGCCGAGTTCGACGGTTGCGGTCCTGCGCAACGCCCTCGACTACGTCGGATTGCGACACGTCTCGCTCGTCTCCGACGCCGAAGCCGCCGCGGCATGGTTCGAATCGCAGGTCGCGCACCAGACCGGGCGGCTCGTCGCGGTCTACCACATCGACCCGCAGGGCTCGACCGTCACGCTCGTGCGCTCGGGAGTCGCGGCGGGTAAGGCCTTCCGATTCCCCGAGGACGACGCTCCGTCGGTCGCCGCGCAGCTCTCGTCGGCGCTCGGCGCATTCGGCTGGCTCGTGAGCAACCTCGACGCCATCGTCGTCACGATCGACGAAGCGGTCGACCCGAGCGCGGCGCAACTCGTCGCACAGTCGGTGAAGACCGGACTCGGCGTGCGGTGCGCCCTGGCGCCCGAGCCGCACCAGACGATGGTGCGTGGCGCCGCTCTCGCGGCGGCCGCCGGCTCGGTCGACCTCCTCGGCTCGACGCAGATCCTGCCCACCGCCAAGCTCGCCGAACCGCGACGCAGCGAACTCGACCCCGAGATCACCGCGGTGATCTCGAAGATCACAGCGACTCCCCCTCCGGGTGCCACGCCCGCTGCCGTCGCGACGCCCGCGGCGAACACGTCGAAGGCGACGGTCGCCGCCGTCGCGGCCGGGGAAGTCGCCGACGAGAAGCCCTCGGGTCGTTCGTCGAAAGTCACGGCCATTGCGGCGGCTGCGGCGATCGCGCTGCTCGTGGGCATCGGCGCGTTGGTGTTCGGGCTGCGGGACTCCCCGACGGCCACCGCGGGCACGCAGGTCGCCGAGACCCCGACCGCACCCATGACCACGACGACCTCGAAGGCGCGCCCCGCACCGGCTCCCCGCAGCACCGAGGAGACCACCACCGAGGAGTCGACCGAGCCGGCCACCGCCGAGCAGACGGTTCCGGTGGCTCCGCCGGTCGTGCAGCAGACCTGGGTCGATCCCACCACCGGCACGAGCGAACAGTCCTCTTCTTCGTCGTCGCCCGGCTCGACCACCTCGAGCACGTCCGACACGTCCTCGACCACGTCGAGCACCGGCTGGTCGCGGCGGAACCAGCCCGATGATTCCTCGGGTGGCGGACGCGGTAGCGGAGGCAGTGGCGGGAGCGGTGGCAGCACCACCACCACGACGACGACCCAGTCGACGACCGTCCCGACCGATCCCGACCCTTCTGAGGAACCGCCCTCGACGGACATTCCGGAAACGACAGAGACTGAGACCGGCAACTAGACAGCGTGGGTATCCGGGTGGTGACCTACGGCACTATCGGCGGTCGCCGGGCCGTCCCGTAGGCTGTCCCGCGGGTCGGCTCGCCGATTCCACGAAGCACCTGTTCAAGAGCACATCGAGCACACATGAAAGGCCTCCATGCGTCTCTCGTCGGCGTCGCGCGCCGCAGTCCGTTCCACCACCCGCCGCGTCGCAGTCGCAGCGGCCTCCGCGGTTCTGCTGGCAGTGCCCTTGAGCGCCACAGCGAGTGCCGCGCCCGCCGAACAGTTGCCTTCTGCTGAACTTCCCGCCGAACTCGTCGAGGCGATCCAGCGCGACCTGGGTCTGTCCCCCGAGGAGTACCTCGACCGGGCCGCCCGCGCGCAGGAGCTCGGCGACTACGCCCGCGACTTCCGCTCCGAGCACCCCTCCGAGTTCGCCGGTGCCTGGCTCGGCGAGGACGGCAAGCCGGTCATCGCCGTCACGAATCGCGAGGCCGCCGAGCGCGCTGCGCAGGACGGCTTCCACGCCACGGTCGCGCCGGTCTCGGCCGACGGACTCGAGCAGGCCCTCGCCGAATTGAACCGCTGGGTGGCGGGACTCCCGCGCGAGGTGTCGTCGCAGATCAACTCCGCGTCGATCGATGTGCTCAACAACCAGATCGTCCTCGACATCGTGAACTCGCCGATCGGGCGCGCACTGAACCTGCCGTCGCTGGTGGCGAACGTGCAGGTCCAGCTGTCGCCGGGCATGCCGCCGAACGATCCGGCCCCGATGGGTGGCGACACCTACATCACCGCCGACGGCGACGTCCGCGCCACGCCCATCGAGCGCATCGGCATCTGCTCGTTCGGCTTCAACGGTGTCGACGCCGACGGTAACGCCGTCAATCTCACCGCCGGTCACTGCGACGCGGTCGCCCGTGCCGACGGTGGTTCGACGGTCTACCTGCCCAACCGCGCGAACATCGACGAGAGCGTGCGGATCGGCAAGTTCACAGAGTCCACGGTGGGCACCGACAGCACCCTCGACTACGGCATCGTCTCGCTCGACGAGGCCGGCGTCGAGGCCGGCCTCGACCGCCCGTCGGTCCGCGGCGGCAACGGTTCGACCCTCACGGTCACCGGCACGGCCGTTCCGGTCGTCGGCGCGCCCGTCTGCAAGTCGGGCCAATCCTCGTCGTTCACGTGCGGCCTCGTCGTCGCCGATCGCATCGAGACCCAGCTGACCTACGACTCGGGGTTCTCGAGCACCATCCGCGGCTTCGCGACCTCCGCCTGCACCCTCGCGGGTGACAGCGGTGGCGCCATCGTCACCGGCACCCTCGCCCTCGGCGTGATCAGCGGATCGAACAGCGCCGGCGCACCGAACTGCGTCGAGGCGAACCTTGTACTCGCGCCCAACGGTGGCACCTCCAGCCTCGGCATTCCGATCCAGGAGATCGAGAACGCCACCGGCACCCGGGTCCGTACTGCGGCGAACCCGGCATAACGGCCGGAACCGTCCGGTCCGTTCGTCACAACAGTCACACGAGTCTCATCCGTAACCGAGAAGTACCTATGTACTTCCTCGTTCACCCCTTAGGATCGGACGGACGCCGATCCGCGGGGGAACGGCGCCTTCGCGCGTGCATGCGTGAAGGAACGAGAAAGGTATCCATGCGACGCACCTTCGCACGTCGGACGGCCGTCATCGGTTCGGCCGCACTGCTACTCCTCGGTCCTGCCGTTGCCATCGCGCAGGCCGAACCCGAGACCGAACCCGCGCAGACATCGTCTCTGCCGGCCGAGCTCGTCGAGGCGTTGCAGCGCGACCTGAACATCGATGCCGAGCGCTTCCTCGCCGATGCGCAGCGCAGCCAGGATCTCGCCGCGTTCGCCGAGAAGGCACGGGAGCAGTTCGAAGCCGTCTTCGCCGGTGTGTGGCTGGACGACCAGGGCACCGCCACGGTCGGCCTCACCGAGGGTGACGGCTTCGAGGAGGCCCGCACGGCCGCCGAGGATGCCGGATTCACCGTCGCCGAGACCGAACGCAGCGAGGACGCCCTCGAAGATCAGCTCGGCGCACTGGGCGACTGGCTCGAGACCCAACCGCCCGCCGTTGCCGACGTCATCCGCGGCATCGCCATCGACGTGGTGAACAACGACGTCGTCGTGCGCACCGACAACGTGTCCGGCGTCGAGCTCCCCGACTTCCTCGACGGGGTGCGCGTGCTGTTCGCTCCCGCCGAGCTGACGCCGGAAGGCGCGACCGACCTGCAG
This sequence comes from Rhodococcus sp. PD04, assembly GCF_035918275.1. NCBI lineage: Bacteria > Bacillati > Actinomycetota > Actinomycetes > Mycobacteriales > Nocardiaceae > Rhodococcus > Rhodococcus sp. PD04. The sequence goes on from NZ_CP142143.1 coordinate 4,288,128, forward strand.
CCCATCGCCGGTGGCCTCGACGCCCCCGACGCCCTCTTCGGTGGCGACGCCTACGCCGCGCTCGGCGCCGGCGAGGGCCTGCGCTGCTCGCTCGGCTTCAACGGCGAGGACGGCAGCGGACAGCCCGTGAACATCACCGCCGGTCACTGCGACCCCAACCGCGCGCAGGCGGGCACTCGGTGGGCCTCCCAGGTCCACCAGCTCATCGGCGACAACCTCGGCCAGCACCTCGGCTCGTTCGAGAAGACGGTGCTCGACGGCAGCGACTACGCGCTGATCCGCCCCACCTCCGATGCCGCGGGTCGCTTCGAGAACAACGGCGTGCGCGTTCCGTTCGCCGCTCCGCTGCCCATCACGGGTGTCGCGGATCCCGTCGTCGGCGCTCCGGTCTGCAAGTCGGGCCTGCGCACCGGCTACAGCTGCGGCGTCGTGACCGCCACCGGCCAGAACGTCGAGATCGGCCACCGCGTGCTCGAGAACGGCTTCTCCACCAACCTGTGCGCCCTGCAGGGCGACAGCGGTGGCACCCTCGTCACCGGCACCCTCGCCCTCGGCATCTCCAGCGCCTCGAACGTCGGCCAGTACGGCATGTGCGAGATCGCCGGGTTCGTCAGCGGCCTGCTCGGTGAGAGCCCCGAGCTGTTCGCCACGCCGATAAAGACGGTCCTGGCGGAGAACCCGGGCCTGAAGGTCCGCACCTGGTAATCCACCAGAACGTCACGAAGGTCCGTTCCCTACGGGGAGCGGACCTTCGTCGTTCGTGGGGGCGTTCGGAGGGGCGTACGGCCGTGCCGGTCGGCGCAGGTTCGGGGCGGTTCTCCTGCACCACAACGACCGGCGGCAGAAGGCGGTGGAACAGCCCTTCGTCGGGCGTTCGGAGGATGCCTCCAGGGGCCCTCGGAAATGCCCCTGAATCCGCTTCGGAAAGCGCCCGCGAGCTGCATTTCCTAGGTGAACCTAACCACCTCCGGGACCTGGCTTCCCAATGTCCGTTTAGCGTGGGTTACGATCCTCGCACCCTGGCCGGTAGCGCCATCCCCTGAAAGGACTTCACTTGAGCAGCGAGATCTTGATGACCAGCCTCGAACTCGGCTTCGACATCTTCGGCTATGTCTGGGACATCATTCGCCACGGCAGCCGACTCATCGGGTCCATGTAACGACACCCGATTCGAGCTGAAGGCCCTGTCCGCACTTTCGGACAGGGCCTTTCTGTATGGGTTCCGACGCCGGATGGAGAACGGCCGCTGCAAGGAGTTCGTCCTTACAGCGGCCGTTCGAGTTCGAATGCCTAGCCGACTGGAATCAGTTGGCGTAGACCGTGGTGCCCGGAGGCGCCAGCAGGGTCTGCGCCAAGCCGACACCGGCAACGATCAGCGTCGGACCACCCGCGATGATGGTTCCGACGACGCCACCGATACCAGCGCCCGTGATGGTGCCGACAGCGGGCATCACGAAGGTGCCGACAACTGCGCCGATGATGGTTCCGATCAGGCCGCCGACCGCGGTCGCGATACCCAGCTGCGACGCGAAATTCTGCTGAGCCTTCAGGTTCTCGTCCGGCGAAGCAACATCGGTCAGCTTCAGGGCGACCGGCGTGAGGCTCGCGCCGACCTTGTCCTCGGGGGCGACGGGGGTGGCCTTCGACAGGTCGGTGACCGGGGTCAGCGTGAGGGTCTTGCCGTCCTCGCTGATCTGACGCTCGAAGGGGAGCTGCAGATCGCCGAGCTGAATGGCCAGCGGCAGGCTGAGGACAGTGTTGCCGGCGTTGTCCTGGAGCTCGACGCTCTCGCCGTCCCCGGAGACCTGGAACTCGCCGGCGTCGATGACGGTGACCACCGAGTCGCCCTCGATCTTGGACTCGTAGTTGATCTCGTCCTGCGCAGCGGGCGCCGCATACGAGGTACCGGCGGTGATGCCCATGGCGGCGATCGTCATCGTCGCCACAGCGGCAAGCTTCTTCAGCTTCATCTTTTTCCGTTCTGTGACATGGCGCACGCCTGTTAAGACGCCCCCATTCTGCTGTATTGACCTGGAGTTCTACGTCCCCCGACGTGTACAGCCCACATGCGAACCCCATGTACCGGGCGAATCATAACCGACATCACATCCGGAGTGTTATACCTATTTGCCCGAATGGAAACAGCATCGTGGCCGGTACAGGGGTGCCGTGATCTCCGTGTGACACATGCCTCTTTTCAGACGAGTTAGGACATCCTGCGTGACTGCGGTATCACGTTTGACCTCTAGCGTGTCCGGGCACACGGTCTCCGATTCGACGCAGTTTTTGCTACTGGCGGGTAACTCCAGTTCAGACCAAGTTACCGGTGGGTAACTTAGCTTGCGTTACGATGCGGTGACTCATACCAGGCGGCACGACGCCGCCCCCGACACGAAAGGCCACGTATGAATGCCCTGACGATTACGTTGGGCACGATCGGCGTGCTGCTGAGCCTCGTGTGTTGGTTCGCGTTCATCAGCGGCGCACTGAAGATGGTCAACACGATCCGGGTCGGCCAGCCGGCCCCGGACCGCTGGCGGCCGTTCTTCCCGCGCTTCAAGCAGATGGTCGTCGAATTCCTCGCGCACACGAAGATGGTCAAGTTCCGGACCGTCGGCTGGGCGCACTGGCTGGTGATGGTCGGCTTCATGCTCGGCGCGATCGTCTGGTTCGAGGCCTACGGCCAGACGTTCGACCCGAAGTTCCACTGGCCGCTCATCGGCAATACCGCCGTCTACCACTTCATCGACGAGATCCTCGGTCTCGGCACGGTGATCGGCATCCTGACGCTGATCTACATCCGCCAGCGCAACCATCCGCGTCAGCCCGGCCGGATGTCGCGCTTCAGCGGCTCGAACTTCAAGGCCGCCTACTTCGTCGAAGCGGTCGTGCTGCTCGAGGGCCTGGGCATGATCCTGGTGAAGGCCGGAAAGATCGCCACATACGGCGGCGGCCACCTTTCGACCGACTTCTTCACGATGCAGGTCGCCCGGATCCTTCCGGAGAGCCCCGAGCTCGTGTCGGTGTTCGCGTTCATCAAGCTCATGTCGGGCATGGTGTGGCTCTACATCGTCGGCCGCAACATCACCTGGGGTGTCGCATGGCACCGCTTCTCGGCCTTCTTCAACATCTACTTCAAGCGTGAGGACGACGGCGGTCCCGCCCTCGGTGCCGCACGTCAGATGATGTCCGGCGGCAAGCCCGTCGACATGGAAGACGCCGATCCGGACAAGGACACCTTCGGTGCCGGCCGCATCGAGGACTTCACGTGGAAGGGCTGGCTGGACTTCACGACCTGCACCGAGTGCGGTCGTTGCCAGTCGCAGTGCCCCGCCTGGAACACCGGTAAGCCGCTGTCGCCGAAGCTGCTCATCACGTCGCTTCGCGACCACGGTTACGCCAAGGCTCCCTACCTGCTCGCCGGTGGTCGCACCGATCTCGGTGGCGACGAGGTCGGCCTGGTCGACGCCGAGGGCAACCCGGACGAGGCCAAGCTGGCGAAGATCCCGGCGTCGGCTCGCGAGGAGTCGGGTCGCAAGCTCGTCGGCGAGACCGAGGGACTGCTGGAAGCAGGCGAGCTCGCTCCCGTCATCGACACCGAGACCCTGTGGTCGTGCACCAACTGTGGTGCGTGCGTCGAGCAGTGCCCGGTGGACATCGAGCACGTCGACCACATCATCGACATGCGTCGCTACCAGGTGCTCATCGAGTCGGACTTCCCGTCCGAGCTCGCGGGTCTGTTCAAGAACCTCGAGAACAAGGGCAACCCCTGGGGCCAGAACGCCAAGGACCGTCTCAATTGGATCAACGAGATGGAGTTCGACATTCCGGTCTTCGGCCAGGATGCCGACAGCTTCGACGGCTACGAGTACCTCTTCTGGGTCGGCTGTGCCGGTGCCTACGAGGACCGCGCCAAGAAGACCACGAAGGCCGTCGCCGAGCTCCTCGCGACCGCCGGCGTGAAGTTCATGGTTCTCGGTGCCGAGGAGACCTGCACCGGCGACTCCGCTCGCCGCGCGGGCAACGAGTTCCTGTTCCAGCAGCTGGCACAGCAGAACATCGAGGTCCTCAACGGTGTGTTCGAGGGCGTCGAGCCGAGCAAGCGCAAGATCGTCGTGACCTGCGCGCACTGCTTCAACGCGCTGAACAACGAGTACCCGCAGGTGGGTGGCAGCTACGAGGTCGTCCACCACACGCAGCTGCTCAACCGTCTCGTGCGGGCGAAGAAGCTGGTCCAGGTCAAGGCCGTCGGCCAGGACGTGACCTACCACGACCCGTGCTTCCTCGGACGGCACAACAAGGTCTACAACGCTCCGCGTGAGCTGATGGCGGCGTCGGGCGCGAAGCTCGTCGAGATGCCGCGTCACGGCGAGCGGTCCATGTGCTGTGGTGCCGGTGGTGCCCGCATGTGGATGGAGGAGAAGATCGGTAAGCGCATCAACATCGACCGTGTCGACGAAGCGCTCACCACGAATCCCGCCAAGATCGCGACCGGCTGCCCGTTCTGCCGCGTCATGCTCACCGATGGTGTGACGGCGCGTCAGGAAGAGGGCAAGGGTGAAGGCGTCGAGGTCATCGACGTCGCGCAGCTCATGCTCGAGTCCATCTCTCGCGTCGAGGCCGCCAAGCTCAGCGACAACCTCAAGGTCGTCCAGCAGCCGAAGACCCCCGTCGAGGTCGAGGAGACCGCGGAAGAGGTCGAGAAGGAGCGCGTCGAGGAGATCGAGGCAGCGGCGGCAACCCCCGCGGCTCCGAAGACCACCGGTGCCCCGAAGGCCGGCGGCCTGCAGATGAAGGGCGGCCTCAAGGCTCCGGGCGGACCGAAGGCGCCCGGGGGCGCGAAGGCTCCCGCTGTTGAGGCAGCCGAGGCTCCGGCAGCTCCGAAGGCGAAGCCGGGCGGCTTGCAGATGAAGGGCGGCCTGAAGGGTCCGGGCGCGAAGAAGGCTGCGGCTCCGGCTGCACCTGCCGCGTCGTCCGAGGCTTCTGCCGCTCCTGCGGCCGAGGCACCGGCAGCGCCGAAGGCCAAGCCGGGCGGACTGCAGATGAAGGGCGGCCTCAAGGCTCCGGGCGCGAAGGCCCCGGGTGCTGCGAAGCCCGCCGCACCTGCTGCCTCTGCTGAGTCGTCGTCGGAAGCTCCCGCAGCCGAGGCACCCGCGGTGCCGAAGGCGAAGCCGGGTGGTCTCCAGCTCAAGAGCGGCCTGAAGGGCCCCGGCGCCAAGAAGGCGGCTCCGGCAGCGAACTCTGCTCCCGCGGCTCCTGCCGAGGAAGCACCTGCTGCCGAGGCTCCCGCGGCGGAAGTTCCCGCTACGGAAGCGCCTGCGGAGCAGCCGAAGGAGTCGGCGATCCCGAAGGCGAAGCCGGGCGGACTGCAGCTCAAGAGCGGTCTGAAGGGACCGGGTGCGAAGAAGGCTGCGCCTGCCGCTCCGGCTGCACCGGCGAAGGCTGAGCCGACGCCCGAGCCGACGCCGGAACCCGAGCCGGTCGCCGAGGCTCCTGCGGAGCCCGAGGCACCCGCGACCCCGGCGAAGCCGGAGGTCGAGGCACCGAAGGCGAAGCCGGGCGCGCTCGGCTTCAAGCCCGGCGCGAAGGCACCTGGCCGCAAGTAGGTACGCAACGCGAGGTTGAGGCTCGCAACGCCGGCAGTAACTGCTGGTGTTGCGAGCCTCACTTCTTCGTTGCGTACCTCCCTGTCGGCCCGCTCCCCCGCGCCGCCCGTGCGAACGCCTCCCGCACCTTCGCTGCGACGGCGCCGCGGGTCCCGAGGTCCTGCCACGTCCACCGCACCACCGTCCACCCCGCGTGACGCAGTGCGTCCTCCCGCAGCTTCTCGCGGTAGACCACGTCCTCGGCAGCGGTAGTCGCGACCCCGTCGCGGCGGTACTTGATCCGACCGTCGAACTCGCCGATCACACCGTGTTCCGGCCACAGGAAGTCGACACGAGCCAGCCACCTGCCGTCGGCGGAGAAGACGTCCACCTGCGTGAGCGGCACCGGGATCTGCTCGCGGACGAACAGGACCCTGCTCCGCGACTCGCCGGCACTGTCGCTGCACCCGCTCGACAGTTGCACGGCACGACGGGCGTGCGCGATGCGGGGATGACTCCCCATCCGTTCCACCGCACGAGTCAGATCGACGGGGGCAACCAGCCCTGCTCGCAGCGCACTGTCGGCAAGTACGACGGCCTGCTCCACCGGCACCGTTGCGGCCACATCCGTGATCGTCCGTGCGACCGACAGCACCCGCGCTCCCCTCCGATCCACGACGTCCGCCTCACGGAAGAGCGCGGCGTGCATGACGCGGCCGGGTGTACTCCGCGCTCCACTCGGCGCGTTGCGGGTGAGGTGCACATCGTCGAGTGGGATCTGCCAGACGTCGAGCCCGTGCAGTACCGCTGCCGATACGTGGCTCAGCGCCGAGGTCGGTCCGGCATTCGCGATGAACGCCCGTGCCCGCAGGGCATGTCGAGCGTGATCGTCGGCCCCCGCATACTGGCCGGACTGGACGAAGACTCCCGACGCGAGCCGAGTCCACGTTCCGTTCCGCACCAGACGTCGAATCTCCGCATCGGTGACGCCGCGCGCATGTGCCTCGCGCCGCAGGATCAACTCCCCCATGGCGCTCAGCATCCCCTGTCGCCCGGAGCAGGCAGATGCCTACGGGGACGAATCGGCCGGATCTGTGGATGAACCGACCTCCTGTGGAGAACTCGTCAGGACGCGCCGATCGCGGGGCCGAGGACGGGCCACGAGTTGTGCAGGTCGTCCTGCCAGTAGCCCCAGTTGTGGGTACCGTCGTCGTGGATGTCGATGGTGGCGGGGATGCCCAGTTCGTCGAGACGCGTCGCCATGTGTCGGGTGCAGTCGGCCGCTGCGGCTTCGATGAGTCCGCCCTTGATGACCACGTCGGCGAGGTCTTCCTCGTCCTTGATCCACTCGGATTCGAGATTGTCGTAACGGCCGGGCAGGCCGGTGCGCGACGACAGGTACAAGGTGGTGCCGCGCAGCTTCTCCGCATTGATGTACGGATCGTTGGCGACCCAGGTGGGGTCGTCGAACGACCCCCACATGTTGAGCGGGTTGCCGAAGAAGTTGACGACGGTGGTGGTGACGAAGGCCTGGCCGAGCGGGTCGCTTGTGCGCGCGCAACCGCTGAAGCTGCCCACCGCGTCGTACAGATCCGGTGCGGCGATGGCGAGGTTCAGCGACGACGTGCCCGACATCGAGAAGCCGATCAGACCGTTGGTGCCGGTGGTCGCGTAGGTGCTGTCGATGACGGGCGGCAGTTCCTCAGTGAGGAAGGTGGCCCACTTGTAGCGGCCGAGGTTCGGGTCGTCGTGCTTCCAGTCGGTGTAGTAGCTCGACTCGCCGCCCTTCGGGATGACGACGTTGACGTGCTTGTCGGAGAAGAAGTCGACGATGTCGGACTGGTCCATCCAGCTGTTGTTGTACGACCCGCCGTCGACGCCGCTCAGCACGTACAGCGTGGGGCTGGGAGTGACGGTGTCGGTGGGGCGCAGGATCCGCAGCTCGATGTTCTCGTCCATGGACGGCGAGTAGACCTCGATGTCGAGCTGCTGGTCGTCGACGACCGTGGTGCTCACAAGCCGGGCCTCATCGGGTTCTGCGGACGCCGTCGACGCTCCGAGTCCCCAGGTCGACGCCACGACGGTCGTCACGACCGCCAACGCGGATATCCGCCGCATAGATATACTCCGATTCCGTTCCCCTGCGCAGCCCCCGGAACACCTTATAGGGCCGCAGTGCACTTGCCGATAATCGTCACTGTTCGAAGGATGACCCGTGTTTGGCCGATCGCTCCTGCTGACCGTTCTCGCCGCGGGTCTTCTCGGATCCGGCACGGCGGCCGCCTCGCCCGCCACGCTGCCCGTGCCGTACGAACTTCCCGACACTGTGGGGCTGGAGCTCGAGAATCCGGGTGGTTCGGCTCCCGGCTCGAACGACCCGAATTGTCGCCCGACCGCCGACAAGCCCAATCCTGTTGTGCTGGTCCACAACACCAGCGGCAACCGGCAGGTCGCGTGGCAGACGTTCTCGCCTCTGCTCGCCAACGCCGGCTACTGCGTCTTCGCTCCGACCTTCGGCACGTTCCCCGGTCCGTGGCCCGTCAGCGCTCTGGGTGGGATGGCGCCGCTCGAGCCCAGCACACATCAACTCTCCGCATTCGTCGACGAGGTGCTCGCGCAGACCGGCGCCGAGAAGGTCGACATCGTCGGCCATTCGCAGGGCACGCTGGTCGCGGCGAAGTGGATCGGTGACGGCGGCGCCGACAAGGTCGATCGGCTCGTGTCGCTCGCTCCCCTGTGGGACGGGACGACCATCGTCACCAGTGACGGTGTGATGCGCGACTTCGAGTACGCGACGTGCCCCGCCTGCGCCGACATGCTTCCCGGTTCGCAGTTCCTCGAGGATCTCGCCGCGACCGGCCGTTTCGTCGAGCCGGTGGAGTACACGAACATCCTCACCACCCACGACGACGTGGTGCAGCCGTACACGAGCGGCCTGGGCGAGGACCCGAACGTCACCGACATCGTGCTGCAGGACGTGTGTGCCTCCGCGAAGACCACGCACCTGGAGATGCTCGCCGACCGGCTCACCGCGGAGCTGGTGCTCTCCACCCTCGACGAGACCGTTCCGGCGCCCACCGGCTGCGTCGACTGACAGCACCTCAGCTCTCCCGCTCGGAGAGCACCGCGTCGAGCACGGGCACGATGACGCCGAGCGCGTCGGGTGAGGTCATCTGCCAGTGCGTCGCCGGCACCTGATGGTTGTCGACGGCACCCGTCACGGCTGCGTTCCAGCCGGACGCGCCGCGCATTCCGGTCGGGTCGTCGGCTGCCGCGGTGAAGTAGACGATGTCGCCGTCGTACGTCCCCGGCCGATGCTCCGCCATCAGCTCGGAGTTCCGTTGCGCCGCCGCGACCAGTCTGGTCACCACGCGTCTCGTGTCGTCCTCGGTGCTGCCGGTGAGTGAGGCGACGGACGCGACGAGGTCGTCGATGTCCTCGGCGTCGGCTGCGGCCGCGTCGTCGATTCCGAATCCGGCGAGCAGCTCGCTCGTCGACACATCGCTCGACTCGCCGGTCCGTGCACCGTTGCCGGCGAAGCTGTCGAGCATCACCAACGTGTCGACCTGCTGTCCCTCCGCCTGCAGACGAACGGCCATGGCGTGGGCGATCACGCCGCCGAGCGACCAGCCGAACAACCGGTACGGCCCCTCGGGCTGCACTGCCCGCAGTTCGTCGACGTAACGCGCCGCGAGTTCGTCGAGGGTCGCGGGTTCGAAGTCGCCCTCGGTGACGGCCGGGGTCTGCAGACCGTAGACGGGTGCATCGTGATCGAGTTGTCGCGCGAGAGCGGTGTAGCACCACGACAACCCGGCGATCGGGTGGACGAAGAACAGCGGTGTACTCGCGCCCTGCGCGCGCAGCGGCCAGATGGGGGCTACAGACTCCGTTGCATCGGAAGGTTGCGCAGTTCCGAGAAGAGAGGCAAGTCCCTCGACGGTCGGCTCCCGGAAGAGGTGTTGCAACGGCACCTCGGAGCCGATCTCCATCCGTAGTCTGGACACGAGTCGCGTTGCCACGAGCGACGTACCTCCGAGTCCGAAGAAGTCGTCGTCCAAACCGACTCGCTCGATGCCGAGCACATCCTCGAACACCGATGCCACCGTACTCTCGATCTCCGTCACCGGCGCCCGGAACTCTCGCGTCATGAACTCGGGCTCCGGCAACGCCCTCCGGTCGAGCTTCCCGGACGCATTGAGCGGCAGCGCATCCAGAACGACGAACTGTGTCGGCACCATGTACGACGGCAACAGTTCGCCGAGCGCCCTACAGAGATGTGCAGGATCGACGTCCCCTACGGAAACGATGTAGCCGACCAATTGATCCGATCGCACGTCGACCGCCGCAGTCGCAACCCGGTCCAGGCTCCGCAGCACCGCTTCGATCTCACCGATCTCGATGCGCTGACCACGGAGCTTGACCTGCAGGTCGTTTCGGCCGATGTATTCGAGTTCGCCGCCGCGATTCCACCGCGCGAGGTCGCCCGTGCGGTACAACCTCTCGCCGCGGCCGCCGAAGGGGTCGGCCACGAAACGCTCGGCCGTGAGCCCCGGACGTCCTGCATATCCTCGCGCGACCTGCGTGCCCGACAGATACAGCTCACCCGTCACGCTCACGGGGACGGGACGCAGACGCGCATCCAGCACACGAGCGTGGGTGTTCCATACGCTTGTACCGATGGGCACGATGCCGGCATCGTCACCGCGGCTCTCACGGTGCGTCGCCTGGATCGTCGCCTCGGTCGGGCCGTACAGATTGTGCACGTCGGCGCCGAAGGTGGACCGTGCGCGTTCGGCAGTGGCCGACGTCAGCGCTTCACCACCCGCGAACACGGCGCGCAATGCCGGTGTCAGGCTGGTTGTCTCGTCGAGCACGGCATCGAGCACGGTCGGCACGAACTGCGCGACGGTGATATCGAAGTCCACGAGTGCTGTTGCGAGATAGGCGGGGTCGCGGTGTCCGTCGGGCGACGCGACTACCAACCGGGCTCCGCATGCCGAAGGCAGCAGAAGTTCCCACACCGACGCGTCGAATGTCGCAGGCGTCTTGAGCAGCACCGAATCCGAGGGGCCGATACCGAACCGCTCCTGCATCCAGGCGAGCTGGTTGACCACGGACGCGTGTGTCACCGCGACGCCCTTGGGTCGACCCGTGGAGCCCGAGGTGAACAGCACGTACGCCGGGTTGTGTGCCCGCAACGGTGCACGACGGTCACTGTCCGAAACCGGGCCGGAGGCATACCCGGTGAGGTCGAGTGTGTCGACGGCTGTGACCGAGCGTCCGGCGAGGACCTCGATGCCGGACGAGCCCAGGACCATCGAGACGTCGGCGGTGTCGAGGACGTATCGGATCCGCTCATCCGGTTGTTCGGGATCGACCGGTACGTAGGCACCACCGGCCGCGAGGACGGCGCAGACGCTCAGCACCAGGTCGAGCGAGCGATCCATCGCCACCGCGACCCGCACCTCGGGACCCACATCGAGTGAGATCAGATGTCGGGCAAGACGACCGATCCGTTCCTCGAACTCCTGGTAGGTCCATGTCGTGGAGCCGTCCGACACCGCTGCAGCGTCCGGAGACCGAACGACCTGCGCCGTGATCAGATCGGGGACGGTCGCCTCGTCCACCGACACCGGGGATCCGTGGCCGAGAGCCAGCACACGCTCGAGCTCGTCTGCACCGAACATGTCGATGTCACCGACGGCAGGGGTCGGGTCGAGCACGACGGCCGACAGCATCCGTTCGAGCCACCCGGCGAGGGTGACGATCGTGGAGTGGTCGAACAGATCGGTCGCATACGTGATCTCGGCGTCGAGACCGGAGCGGTCGGCCTGCGGCGACAGCGTCACCTGCAGATCGAACTTCGCCCACTGTGCGTCGGCGTCGACCGCAGACAACGACAGACCCGGCAACTCGAAGCTCGTCGGCTCGAAATTCTGCAGGGTGAGCATCACCTGGAACAACGGATTCCACGCTGTCGACCGCACCGGATCGAGGACTTCGACGAGACGCTCGAACGGCACATCCGCGTGACCGAATGCGCCGAGGTCGACCTCGCGCACCCGGCCGAGCAGATCCGCGAACGACTCGGACGTGTCGACCCGCGTGCGCAACACCAACGTGTTGACGAACATGCCGATCAGGTCGTCCAGCGCACGCTCACCACGACCCGCCACCGGCGTACCGATCGTGATGTCGTCGGTGCCCGACCACCGCGCCAGCACGATTGCCAACGCACTGTGCACCACCATGAACGGCGTGAGGCCGCGTTCGCGTGCCACCTCGTCGATGCCGGCTCGGACCGCATCGCTCAACTCGAACCGATGCGTGGCACCCCGGTAAGAAGTGACGGCGGGCCGCGGACGATCGGTCGGAAGGTCCAGCACGTCCGGTGCACCGGTGAGCGCCTCGGTCCAGAACGACAACTGGCGCGAGATCAGCGAGTCGGGATCGTCCTCGGATCCGAGCATCCGGCGCTGCCACAGTGCGTAGTCCGCGTACTGTACGTCGAGCGGCGCCCACGCCGGTATCTCGCCGACGGCGCGTGAGGCATAGGCGAGCATGACGTCCCGTGCCAACGGGCCCATCGAGAATCCGTCCGCCGCAATGTGGTGCACCACGACGACGAGCACGTGCTCGGTCTCGGACAGCCGGAGCAGTTCGAGCCGCAGGGGTGGTGCGACCGTCACGTCGAAGCCGGAAGCCATGAAGTTCGCGACCTCGCCGAACAGCTCCGCCTCGATGGTCTCCACAATGGTCAGGACAGGGGTCGACGCGTCGACGTCGAGCACGACCTGGCGACCGACACCGTCGATCTCCGGATACACCGTCCGCAGGATCTCGTGCCGCGCGATCAGATCCGTGATTGCGGCCTTCAGTGCCTCGACGTCGAGTGCCCCACTGAGCCGGATCGCCGCGGGGATGCTGTTCACCGCTGAGTCGGGGTCCAGGCGGTTCAGGAACCACATGCGCTGCTGTGCCAGTGACAGCGGCACCACATCGGGCCGTTCCTGTGCGACCAGAGGAACAGCAGCCCCGGCACCGGATTCTTCCTCGAGGCGTGCAGCGAGACCGTCGACGGTCGGCGCATCGAACAGGGCGCGCAACGGTACGCGTACTCCGAGGGCGGCACCGAGGCGGGACACCACCTGTGTAGCCACGAGTGAGTTGCCACCGAGGACGAAGAAGTCGTCGTCCAAGCCGACCCGCTCGACACCGAGCACCTCGGCGAACACCGACGCGACCATCTGCTCGGTATCGGTGACCGGAGCTCGGAACTCGCGCTCCTCGATCGTCGGCTCCGGCAACGCCCGACGATCCAACTTGCCGTTCGACAACAACGGCAACGCCTCGAGCACGACAACCTGCGACGGCACCATGTACCCAGGCAGAACCTCACCCATCGCGGACCTCAAGGCCCGAACGTCGAGGTCGCCGGACGGTACGACGTAACCGACCAGCTGATCGGACACGACAGTTACTGCACCCGCAACCACGTCGGACTGCGCCCGCAGCACCGCTTCGATCTCACCGAGCTCGATGCGCTGACCACGCACCTTCACCTGCAGATCGTTACGACCGACGTACTCGAGCTCTCCGTCGCGGGTCCAGCGCACGAGGTCGCCGGTGCGATACAACCGCTCCCCCGCCGAACCGAACGGATTCGCCACGAACCGCTCCGCCGACAGACCTGCACGGCCCGCGTAACCACGCGCCACCTGAACGCCGGACAGATACAGCTCGCCGACAACACCGACCGGGACCGGCCGCAAACGCTCGTCCAACACCAGCGCCGCGGTGTTCCACACCGGACCACCGATCGGCACATACACGCCGTCCACCACGTTCGCACTGCAATGCGTCGCCTGCACCGTGACCTCGGTCGGCCCGTACAGATTGTGGACCTCCGCACCCAACGCCGATCGCACTCGTTCAGTGGTCGACGCAGCCAGCGCCTCACCACCGGCGAACACCAACCGCACCGACGACGATGCCGCACCGTCGATCTCGTCGAGCACCGCATCGAGCACCGTCGGCACGAACTGCGCCACCGTGACGCCCGCCTCGCACAACGTCCGTGCCAGATACTCGGGGTCCCGATGACCGTCCGCGGAAGCGATCACCATTCGACTACCGGTGGCCAAGGGCAGCAACAACTCCCACACCGATGCATCGAACGTCACGGGAGTCTTCAACAACACCGAATCGGATGCATTCAGGTCGAACCGCGACTGCATCCAGCGGAGCTGGTTCACCACAGCTCCGTGCGAGACCGTCACGCCCTTCGGCCTGCCGGTCGAACCCGAGGTGAACAGCACGTAGGCAGCGTTGTCGGGACGCAGCACACCGAGGCGCTCGTCCGCCGACAGCGGTCGATCGTCGAACTCGGAGGACGCGTCGGTGTCGACGACGATCGTCGTCCGCTCGGTGGGGATGCGGCGGTCGGATCGCGTCAGTACGACCTGCGGGTCGGCGACGTCGAGCACGTACGCGATGCGATCGGCCGGCTGCTCGGGATCGATCGGAACATACGCGCCACCGGCGACGAGCACCGCGACGATGCTGACCACCACGTCGAGGGAGCGGTCCATCGCGACCGCGACGCGCACCTCCGGACCCACACCCGACGAGATCAATCTGCGAGCAAGTCTGCTCACCCGTCGCTCGAACTCCGCTCGATCGAGCGTGTCCTGCTCGTCGGAGACCGCAACAGCGCCGGGCGACATCTGCGCCCGAGCAGCGAGAAGATCCGGAACGGTCTCACCGGTCGAGGGAACCGCGCTTCCGCTGCCGAACCCGAGGACCCGCTCGCGCTCCGCAGGTTCCAGCACATCGACGTCACCCACGGCGACCTGCGGATCAGCCGCGAGGGTCGACAGCAGACGGGTGAAACGAGCGGCGATCGAAGCGGCCGTCGTCTCGTCGAACAGATCGGCCGCGTAGGTGATCCTGCCACCGAAACCGCCGTCGGACAGTTCGGTCAGCGTGAACTCGAGATCGAATTGGGAGGTCTGCACATCGGTGTCGAGCGCGGACAGGACGAGGCCGGGGAGTTCGAAGCGCGTGGGACCGACGTTCTCGAACGAGAGCATCACCTGGAACAGCGGACTTCGCGCCGTGGACCGGATGGGGTCGAGCACCTCGACGAGCCGCTCGAACGGCACATCGGCATTGCCGAACGCACCGAGGTCGGTGTCGCGCACCTGCGCAAGCAGATCGGTGAACGACAGCGCCGGGTCGATGTCGTTGCGCAGCACCAGGGTATTGACGAACATGCCGATCAGGTCGTCAAGTTCGGCTTCGCCGCGACCCGCAACAGGGGTCCCGATGGTGACGTCGCGCGTACCCGCGAGTTTCGCGAGCAGAACGGCGAGCGCGGCGTGCACCACCATGAAGGTCGTCGCGTTGTGCTCACGTGCGAAACGTTGCAGCGCACCGACGGTGGCGGCGTCGACCTCGAAGGTGTGGCGGGCACCGCGGTTCGTGGCGACCGGCGGACGTGGATGGTCCACCGGCAGTTCGAGCGGTTCGGGCAGGTCACAGAGTCGTTCGGTCCAGTAGGCCAGTTCGCGTGCGACGAGACTGTCCGGATCGTCCTCGGATCCGAGCAGGTCGCGTTGCCACAGAGCGTAATCCGCGTACTGCACGGCGAGCGGCGACCACGACGGCGTCTCCCCACGGCGACGCGCGTCGTAGGCGATCATGACATCGCGGGTCAGCGGTCCCATCGAGAAGCCGTCCGCAGCAACGTGGTGCACGACGAAGACGAGCACGTACTCGTCGTCACCGACCCGGTAGAGGCGGGTGCGGACCGGCACCTCCGACGTGACGTCGAATCCGGCGTTCACGAATTCGACGACGGTGGGCAGGATGTCGGTCTCGTCGATCGGCACGGGTGTGACGTCCGGGCGCACCCGGGAGAAGGGCAGCACGACCTGGTACCCGACACCGCCGGCCTCCGGGTAGACGGTACGCAGGATCTCGTGGCGCGCGAACAGATCCGCGACGGCGTTTTCCAAGGCCGTCAGGTCCAGCGAACCGGTGAGGCGGATGGCCACCGGGATGTTGTAGGCCGCCGAGTCGGGATCGAAGCGGTTGAGGAACCACATCCGCTGCTGCGCGAGCGACAGCGGCACCTGCTCGGGCCGCTCCCCCGCGACCAGTGCAGGTCGCGCGGCCTGCCCACCGTGCTCGGCCACCGCGGCTGCGAGCGCTTCGACGGTGGGATGTTCGAACAGCGTGCGCAGCGGGATGTCCGCGCCGAGCGCGGCACCGATGCGGGCGATCACGCGGGTCGCGATGAGCGAGTTGCCGCCGAGCGCGAAGAAGTCGTCGTCGAGACCGACCTGCTCCACCTCGAGCACCTCGGCGATCGCGGCCGCGACCGCCTGTTCTGTGGGGGTGACGGGAGGACGGAACTCCCGGACCGCGGCGACGGGCTCGGGCAGCGCGCGACGGTCGAGCTTGCCGGATGCGTTGAGCGGCAACATGTCGATCACCATGAGCACGTCGGGCACCATGTAGCGCGGCAGCGACCGGCCGACCGCCGCACGCGCCGCCTCGACGTCGACGGTCGCGCCCGAGGACGGAACGACGTAGCCGACGAGTTGCTGACCGTGGTCGCCGTCGTGCACGACCATCACGGCCTGCGCGATCTCCGGCAGCGAAGTCAGGGCGCTCTCGATCTCACCGAGTTCGATGCGCAGACCGCGTACCTTCACCTGGAAGTCGGTGCGGCCCAGGAAGTCCAGTTCGCCACTGGGCAGGATCCGAACGAGATCGCCGGTGCGGTACAGGCGTTCGCCGCCGGGTGCGGCGACGAACCGCTCGGCGGTGAGGTCGGGACGGGCGTGGTAGCCGCGTGCGACCTGCACTCCCCCGAGGTAGAGCTCACCGGGCACCCCGACCGGCGCCGGACGCAGCCGGGCGTCGAGCACCTGCACGGTGGTGTTACGGATCGGCCGGCCGATCGGGACGCTGCCCGCATGCTCGCCCTCGACCCGCAGAACCGTTGCGGTGACGGTGGTTTCGGTGGGTCCGTAGGTGTTGTCGAGCGCCGCTGTCGATCGTGCGGCGAAGTCGGCTGCGAGATCGGCCGGCAGGGCTTCGCCGCCGACCGACAGGTAGCGCAGCGACTCGGGAAGTTGCAGCGCCGGGTCGGCGAGGAACACCGCGAGCATCGACGGGACGAATTCGAGGATGCTCACGCACTCCTCACGCGACACGCGTGCCAGATAGGCGGGGTCGCGGTGCCCACCCGGCACGGCGACGACGAGACGTGCCCCGACCTGCAAGGGGTAGAACAGCTCCCACACCGACGCGTCGAAGGTGATCGGTGTCTTGTGGAGCGCGGCGTCACCGGCACCGAGGTCGTACCGTTCGCGCATCCACGCGATCTGGTTCGCGGCCGAACGGTGGCTCACCGCAACACCCTTGGGACGTCCGGTCGAGCCGGACGTGAAGATGACGTAGGCGGTGTTGTCGGGTCGCAGCGGTGCGACGCGGTCGGCGTCGGTGAGCGGCGCGTCGGAGACGTTCGACGGCGCATCGATCTCCAGCACCGGTGCCGCGGCGGGCAACGATCCCCGATCGGCTGCGGTGGTGAGCACGACGACGGGCCGCGCGAGGTCGAGCACGTACTCGGTGCGGTCGGCGGGATGTTCGGGGTCGAGCGGAACGTACGCTCCCCCGGCCTGCAGGATCGCGTAGATCGCGACCATCATCTCGATGGACCGGCCGGTGTACACGCCGACGAGGCTCTCCGGACCCACTCCGAGTCCGACGAGGTGCCGCGCGAGACGGTTCACCCGCGACGCGAACTGCGCGTACGTCAGGGTCGTGTCCTCGAAGATCAGCGCCGGCGCGTCCGGGGTGCGGGCGACCTGCTCGTCGAATCGGGTGAGCAGGGCCTCGTCGACGGAACCCGCATCAGTCGCGTTGATGTCGGCCAGTAGACGGATCTCCTCGTCGCCACGCAGGTCGATGTCACCGACGGCGACCTCCGGCGCACTCACCGCGGCGTCGACGAGAGCGACGAGGCGCTGCGCGGCCTGCGTGATGGTGTGTTCGGTGAACAGGTCGGTGGCGTAGGTGATCGATCCGTCGATGCCGAGGCGTCGGCCGTCGGCGTCGAAGGTCTCCCCGAGGTGGATCTCGAGGTCGAGCTTGGCGCCGGTCGCGCCGGGCTCGACGGTGCTCAGTCGCAGCCCGGGCAGGTCGATCTCCGAGCGCGTGAAGTTGTGCACGACCAGCAGGGTCTGGAACAGCGCCGAGTAGGCCGTGGAGCGAACCGGGTCGAGCAGTTCGACGAGGCGCTCGAGCGGCACGTCCGGATGCGAGAAGGCCGCGAGGTCGACGTCGCGCACCTGGTCGAGCACCTCGTCGAAGGTGGCGTCGGCGTCGATGCGGGTGCGCAGCACGAGGGTGTTGCCGAACATGCCGACGAGGTCGTCGAGAGCCTCCTCGCCGCGACCGGCGATCTGGGTGCCGATCGGGATGTCGCTGCTCCCCGACCAGCGGGCCAGCAGCACCGCGACGGCGGCGTGGGCGAGCATGAACAGCGTGATGCCGCGTTCGCGGGTGAACTGTTCGACGCGGTCGGCGAGCTCGGCGTCGAGGGTGATCGGGACGGTCGCGCCCCGCGACGACTGTACGGGCGGGCGCGGCCGGTCGGTGGGCAGTTCCACCAGGTCGGGCAGGTCGGCGAGTTTGTCGGTCCAGTACGCGAGCTGGCGGGCGAGCAGCGACTGCGGGTCGTCCTCGCTGCCGAGGAGCTTCTGCTGCCAGAGGGCGTAGTCGGCGTACTGCACGCGCAGCGGCGACCAGCCGGGCTCGGCGCCTTCACGACGCGCGAGATAGGCGGTGACGACGTCGCGCGACAGCGGTGCCTGCGACCCGCCGTCGCTCGCGATGTGGTGGGCGACGACGGCGAGGACGTGCTCGTCGTCGGCGAGACGGAACAGTCGGGCACGCACTGGCACGTCGACGGTGAGATCGAAACCGCGCGTGACGAAGTCGGTGAGGACACCGGTGATCTCGTCGGCCGCGACGACCTGCGGTCCGAGATCGGAGGCGGCGTCGCCGGCGGGCACGATCACCTGCGACGGTCCGGCGTCGCTGTCGGGGAAGACGGTGCGCAGCGCTTCGTGACGGTCGAGGACGTCGAGCAGCGCGGCCTGCAGCGCCGGCACGTCGAGGTCGCCGCTCAGGCGCAGCACCATCGGGATGTTGAAGGCGGCCGAGCCGGGATCGAAGCGGTTGAAGAACCACATGCGCTGCTGCTGGAGCGACAGCGGGATGCGGTCGGGTCGGTCGACGGCGACGAGGTCGGGGCGGCCACCGGAACCGGCGGTGCGTGCCACGGCCTCGGCCAGCGCGGCCACCGTCGGGGCATCGAAGACGGTGCGCACCGGCACGGTGGTGTGCAGGGCGGCGCCGAGCCGCGCGACGAGCTGGGTCGCGTTGAGCGAATTGCCGCCGAGCGCGAAGAAGTCGTCGTCGAGGCCCACACGGTCGACGCCGAGCAGGTCGGCGTAGACGGACGCGACCGTCTGCTCCACGGGTGTCTCGGGAGCGCGGAAGGTACGCGCCTCGAATCCGGGGACGGGCAGCGCTTTCCGGTCGAGCTTGCCGTTGGCGGTGATCGGCAGCGCGTCGAGGACGAGGATCTGCGCGGGCACCATGTACGACGGCAGTTCGTCGGCGATCCGGTCGCGCAGCGCCTGCGGGTCGGCCGCGGTACCGGTCGCCGGGACGACGTAACCGATGAGCCGTTCGCCGGTGCGCGGGTCGGTGTGCAGCATGACGACGGCCTGGGCCACCTCGTCGGCGCGGCTCAGGGCCGCTTCGATCTCGCCGAGTTCGATGCGCAGGCCGCGGACCTGCACCTGCGCGTCGCTGCGGCCGACGAAGTCGATTTCGCCGGTCGCGGTGCGGCGTACGAGGTCGCCGGTGCGGTACATGAGCCCGCCGGTGAAGGGGTTCGCGACGAACCGCGCTGCCGTCAGTCCCGGCTGCGCGTTGTAGCCGCGCGCGAGACCGGCGCCCGACAGGTACAGCTCGCCGATGACGCCGTCGGGCACGGGATGCAGACGCGTGTCGAGGACGACGGCCCCGGCACCCTCAATGGGCGCGCCGATGGTGATGCGGTCGCCCGGGGTGAGCGGCGCGGTCTCGGTGATGATGATGGTGGTCTCGGTGGGACCGTAGCTGTTGACGAAACGGCAGACGGGGCCGAACTTCTCGACGAGTTCCGGCGGGCACACGTCGCCGCCGATCACCACGGATTCGAGGTCGGGCAGGTCGTCGGGGGTGACGGTGCCGAGCGCGGCGGGCGCGGTGATGATGTGCGTGATGCGTTCGCGTCGCAGCAGGTCGGTCAGTTCGGTGCCGGCGACGATGTGCGGCGGCACGACCACCACGGTGGCGCCGGCGGAGAACGCCGAGATCTGCTCGAACACCGAGGCGTCGAAACTCGACGACGAGAACCGCAGCATCCGCGAGCCGGTGCTCAATCCGAGTTCGGGACGGTGTTCGGCGGTGAAGGCGTTGAGGCCGCGGTGGGTGACGACGACCCCCTTCGGCGTGCCGGTGGAACCGGACGTGTAGATCATGTACGCCGCCGACTCCGCGTTCACCGCGGAAGTCACCGGTGCAGAAGAACAGTCGTCGGCGTCGACGCTCAGCCACGGAACGTGCGACGGTCCGTCGCCGAGCCCGAGGATGGCCCGGGAGTCGGTGAGCAGATACGCGACACGCGCTGCGGGCAGTGCGGGATCGACGGGCACGAACGCCGCGCCGGTCTTGACCACGGCCCACAGAGCGACGACGGCGTCGAGGCTACGCGGGAACGACAGTGCCACCACGGTTTCCGGTCCGGCGCCGTGATCGATCAGCTTGTGCGCGAGCCGGTTGGAGGCGAGGTCGAGTTCGGTGTAGGCGAGCTGCCGGTCGCCGTCCACCACCGCGATGCCGTCCGGGTTCGCGGCGACACCGGTGGCCAGGATCTCGGGGAAGGTCTTCTGCGGCAGCGGCATCGGCACCGACCGTGATAGTGCCCGATCGGTCTCGGCCTCCGACAGGAGCGCGATGTCGCCGACGGCAGCCGTCGGGTCGGCGGTGCTCACGTCGAGCAGTTGCACCCACCGCGCGGCGAGATCGGCGGCGGTTGCTTCGTCGAACAGGTCGGTCGCGTAGGTGAGTTCGGCGATCAGTCCGCCGGTTTCGTCCTCACGCAGCGCGATGTCGACGTCGAACTTCGCGATGGCGAGATCCGCTGCGAGCGGTTCGACGCGCAGCCCGGGCAGTTCGAGTTCGCCGATGCCCTGGTTCTGCAGCGACAGCGCGACCTGGAACAGCGGCGAGTGGCTCTGCGAACGCACCGGATCGACGGCCTCGACCACCTGGTCGAACGGCACGTCGGCGTGCGAGAACGCCGCGAGATCGGTGGCGCGGACCTGCTCGAGGAACTCCGCGAACGACGCCGCGGGATCGATGCGGGTGCGCAGCACGAGGGTGTTGACGAACATGCCGACGAGGTCGTCGAGGGCACGATCACCGCGACCGGCGACCGGCGTGCCCACCGACACGTCCTCGGTGCTGCCGAGACGCGCGAGCAGCACGGCGAGCGCGGCGTGCAGGACCATGAAGCGGGTCGCGCCGTGGGCGTGCGCGAGGCGGTCGACGCGGGTGAGGACCTCGGGGGCGATCCGGAAACCGGTGTTGGCGCCCCGATACGACGCCGCCGCGGGTCGCGGCCGGTCGGCGGGCAGTTCGAGCACGGCCGGGGTGTCGGCGAGGACCGAGGTCCAGTAGTCGAGCTGTTGCGCGATCGGTGCCTGCGGATCCTGCGGGTCGCCGAGCACGGTGCGCTGCCACAGCGCGAAGTCGGCGTACTGCACCGGCAGCGGTTCCCAGGCCGGCTGTGCGTCGTCGAGGCGCGCGGAGTAGGCGACGAGGACGTCTCGGGCCAGCGGCACGGTGGACGCACCGTCGGCGCTGATGTGGTGCACGACCACCACGAGCACGTGGGTGCGGTCGTTCTCGCGGAACAGCGCGCCGCGGATGGGGACCTCGCGCGTGACGTCGAAGCCGCGTCCCACCACTCCGGCGATCGCGGTGTGCAGTGCGTCGGTATCGGGTGTGTCGATCGGGGTGAGGTCGAGCGGCACGTCGCCGGTGGCGAGTACGTGCTGCGACGGCCCGTCCTCGTGTTCCGGGAACACCGTGCGCAGTGCTTCGTGCCGGTCGAGCACGTCGCGGACGGCGGCGGTGAGGGCGTCGACGTCGAGGTCGCCGTGCAGGCGCACCGCGAGCGGGATGTTGTAGAGCGGCGACGTCGGGTCGAAGCGGTTGAGGAACCACATGCGTTGCTGCGCGTACGACAGCGGCACCCGCGTGGGGCGTTCCTGCGGCACGAGCGGCAGCCGCTCCCCCGTGCCGATGTGCGAGCCGGCGGTCTCGGCGAGCGCCTGCACGGTCGATCCCTCGAACACCGCGCGCACCGGCACCGTGGTGCCGAGCGCTTCCCCGATGCGGGCCACCAGGCGCGTTGCGATGAGCGAGTTGCCGCCGAGTGCGAAGAAGTCGTCGTCGAGGCCCACGCGTTCGACGCCGAGCAGGTCGGCGACGATCTCGGCGACAGTCTCCTCGACGGGGTTGGTGGGGGCACGGAACTCGCGGGTCACCGGGTCGGGCGCGGGCAGCGCCTTTCGGTCGAGCTTGCCGTTGACCGTGACGGGCACCGTCTCGATCGGCACGATCTGCGAGGGCACCATGTACGACGGCAGAACGTCGGCGACGGCGCTGCGCAGCGCATCGGCATCGACCTCGGCGCCGTCGCGGGGCACGACGTAGCCGACGAGCCGTTCGCCGGTGTGGGCGTCGCGGTAGACGTCCACGACGGCGTGCGCGACGCTGTCCTGACGGCTAAGCACCGCCTCGATCTCGCCGAGTTCGATACGCAGGCCACGCAGCTTGACCTGTGCGTCGCTGCGGCCGACGAACTCGAGTTCGCCCGACGAGCGTCGGCGCACGAGGTCGCCCGTGCGGTACATGAGCCCACCGGTGAACGGGTTCGCGACGAACCGGGAGGCCGTCATGCCGGGCCGGTCGTGGTAGCCGCGGGCGAGCGCCTGGCCCGCCAGATACAGCTCACCCAGGACTCCGTCGGGGACGGGCTGCAGGCGTGCGTCGAGCACGACGGCACCGGCGCCCCGGATGGGCCGGCCGATGGTGATGGCACCGCCCGCGACCAGCGGATCGGTCATCGTGATGACGATCGTGGTCTCGGTGGGGCCGTAGCTGTTGAAGAACCGGCAGCGCGGCGCGAACCGCTCGACGAGTTCGGGTGGGCACACGTCGCCGCCGACCACGACGGCCTCGAGATCGGGCAGTCTCGCCGGGTCGACACCACCGAGTGCGGCCGGTGCGGTGAGCACGTGGGTGACGTTGTGGCGCAGCAGGAACGCTTCGAGGTCGGCGCCGGCGACGATCTCGGGCGGCGCGACCACCATGGTGGCTCCGGTGCCGAAGGCGGCGAGCATCTCGAACACCGACGCGTCGAAGCTCGCCGACGAGAACCGCAGCACCCGCGACTGTGCGGTGAGTCCGAGTTCGGTGCGGTACTCGGCGGTGAAGGCGTTGAGGCCGCGGTGCGTGACGACGACGCCCTTCGGGGTGCCGGTCGAGCCGGACGTGTAGATCATGTACGCCGCGACGTCGGGTGCGACGTCGACATAAAGTGCGTCCGTCGACACGTCGGCGCACCGGTCGACGATGTCGTCGGAATCCAGCGCGAGCCAACGGAAGTCGACGGCCGGAGCGATCCCGTTCATGGTCAGGCCGAAGGCGGCACCCGAGTCCGAGAGCATGAACGCGATGCGGTCGACGGGCAGCTTCACGTCGATCGGCACGAACGCCGCACCGGTCTTCGCGACCGCCCACACCGCGACCAGCGACTCGATGGTCCGCTCGAAGGCCAGGGCCACCACGGTTTCCGGTCCGGCCCCCTCGGTGACGAGGACACGGGCCAGAGCGTTGGAACGCTCGTCGAGGTCGCGGTAGGTGAGCTGTCGCGTCTCGTCCACGGCGGCAACACCGTTCGGCGACGCGGCGACACCGGCCGCGAGGATCTCCGGCAGCGTCCGGATCCGGATCGGTTCCGGTCGGGCCGCGTCGAGTGCCCGGGCGGTTTCGTCGGCGTCGAGATACGGCAGGTCGCCGACGGGGCTGCGCGGGTCGTCGAGCAGCTTCGCCAGCATGCGGTTCCAGCGCTCGGCGGTGCGGGCGGCGGTGGACGCGTCGAACAGGTCGGTGGCGTAGGTGAGGGTGCCGGCGAGGGCACCGTCGTCGTCGCGGAGCGTGAACTCGAGGTCGAACTTGGCGATACCGAAGTCGGGCACGATCGGTTCGACCCGCAACCCGGGCAGTTCGAGGTCGCTGGGGTGCGCTTCCTCGACCGACAGCGCGACCTGGAACAGCGGTGCGCTGTTCTGCGACCGCACGGGGTCGACGGCCTCGACGACCTGCTCGAACGGCACCTGGACGTGGGCGAAGGCGTCGAGGTCGACGTCGCGGACGGTGGCGACGATGTCGTCGAAGCCCGCAGCCGGGTCGACAGGGGTTCGCAGCACGAGGGTGTTGACGAACATACCGATGAGGTTGTCGAGGCGGCGGTCGCCGCGACCGGCGACCGGCGTGCCCACGGACACGTCGTCGGTCGCTCCGAGCCGGGCGAGCAACACGGCGAGCGCGGCGTGCAGCACCATGAACCGGCTCACGCCGTGGGTCTGCGCGTAGGCGTCGAGGCGGCGGACCGTCCCGGGATCGACGGTGAACGGCACCGCGGCGCCCCGGAACGACGAGCTCGCGGGTCGCGGCCGGTCGGTGGGCAGTTCGAGCAGCGCCGGTGCGCCGGCGAGTGTCGTGGTCCAGTGGTCGAGTTCGCGCGCGGCGATCTCGGTGGGTTCGCCCGGTGCGCCGAGCAGCTCGCGCATCCACAGCGCGTAGTCGGCGTACTGCAGCGGCAGCGGCTCCCAGAGCGGTGCCCCACCTGCGGCGCGCGCAGAGTAGGCGAGCACGAGATCGGTGGCGAGGACCTGGGTGGACCAGCCGTCGATGGCGATGTGGTGCACGACCATCACGACGACGTGGCTGCCGTCGGCACACTCGAGCAAGGTCAGCTCGAGCGGCGGTTCGACGGTGATGTCGAATCCGCGTGCGGTCAGCGCCCGGATGCGTTCGGAGAGGTCGTCTTCCGCGACCCTCTCCGTGCCGGCGACCAGCACGGGACGATCCCGCAGCGCGTCGTCGACGGAGAGGATGTTCTGGTAAGGCCCGACATCGGAGTCCGGGTAGATCGTCCGGAGCGTCTCGTGTCGTTCGAGGATGTCGACGACCGCCGCGCGCAGGGCGTCGAGGTCGAGTTCTCCGCGCAGCCGCAGGGCGGCGCCGACGTTGTAGGCGCCGGAGCCGGGATCGAACCGGTTGACGAACCACATGCGGGTCTGTGCCGGCGACAACGGAATCCGGTCGGGACGCGGCCCGGCCGTGGGAACAGTCACCGTTGCGCCGGTGCCGCGGGCACGATCGACGGCGGCGGCGAGGCCTTCGACGGTGGGATCGTCGAACAGTGCGCGGATCCCGATGCCGGCGCCGAACGTCTCGTTGACGCGGGCGATCAATCGGGTGGCGCCGAGCGAGTTCCCGCCGAGCTGGAAGAAGTTCGACGACGCACCCACCTGGTCGACCTCGAGTAGTTCGCCCATGATGCGGGCGACGGCGGCCTCGGTGTCGGTGCGCGGTGCGATGTAGGCGGCGGAGGCGTCGAAGTCCGGTTCCAGCAGGGCCGCCCGGTCGATCTTGCCGTGCGCGGTGACGGGCAGGTCGTCGAGCAACACGAGCACCGACGGCACCATGTGCCGGGGCACGCGGTCGGCGACGGACGCGAGCACCGCGTTCTCGTCCGGCCGTTCACCGGTGGCGACGGCGTAGGCGGCGAGATAGTCGCCGTGCCGGCCGGTGCGCAGCGTGACGACGGCCTGCGTGATGCCGGGATGGGCGAGCAGTGCGCTCTCGATCTCGCCTAGTTCGACGCGCTGACCGTTGAGTTTGACCTGGAAGTCGGTGCGGCCGAGGTATTCGAGTTCGCCGTCCCGGTTCCACCGGACGCGGTCGCCGGTGCGGTACATCCGGTCACCGGAGTTCCCGAAGGCGTTCGCGACGAAGCGATCGGCGGTGACGGCGGGACCGGCCTGATAGCCCCGCGCGACCTGCGAGCCCACCACGTACAGCTCACCGGGCACCCCGACGGGCACCGGACGCAGCGCGGCGTCGAGGACGAGGAAGCGGGTGTTCCACACGGGCCGGCCGAGCGGCACCTGCTCGGCATCGTCGCGGCGCGCGGTGCGGTGTGCGACCTGCACCGTCGTCTCCGTCGGGCCGTAGAGGTTGTGGACCTCGGCGCCGAGGACTTCGCGGACGCGGGCGGCGGTGGTCGCCCGGAGTACTTCACCACCGGAGAACACCGCGCGCAGCGACGAGGCGCCGATGCCGGCGTGCTGTGCCTCGGCGACGAACAGGTCGAGCACCGACGGCACGAACTGCGCGACGGTGACGCGTTCGCGGTGGACGACCGACGCGAGGTAGGCGGGGTCGGCGTGCCCGTCGCGGTCGGCGATCACCAGCCGCGACCCGCTCTGCAGTGGCAGGAACAGCTCCCACACCGACGCGTCGAAGGTGAAGGGTGTCTTGTAGAGCACCGTGTCGGTGGCGTCCGGTGCGAAGGCCGCGCGCATCCACGCGAGCTGGTTGTGCAGCGCGCCGTGCGTCACCGCGACACCCTTGGGCCGGCCCGTCGAGCCGGACGTGAACAGCACGTAGGCGAGGTCGCCGGGGCGGAGCGCGGGTCGTTCGTCGTCGGTCAGCGGGTCGCCGGAGTACCTGTCGACGTCGGACACGTCGAGCACGCGCAGGTCGGCGGGCAGGCTGTCGTGGGTCTCCTCGGTCGCGAGCACGAGTTGCGGTGCCGCGGTGGTGAGGACGTGAGCGGTGCGCTGGGCGGGCTGGTCGGGATCGACCGGCACGTACGCTCCACCGGCGGCGAGCACGGCGTAGATCGCGACCAGTTGGTCGTAGGAGCGCGGAACAGCCACGGCGACGCGGGTTTCCGCAGCGACACCCTCCGCCAGCAGCCGACGAGCGAGACGGTGCACGTCGGACGCGAATTCGGCGTAGGTCGACGCCGATCCGTCGACGACGACGGCCGGCGCATCGGGTGTCCGCGCCACCTGCTGCTCGAACAACGCGACGACGTCTCCGGCGGGCACGGGGTGCGCGGTGTGGTTCCAGGACTCGAGGACCCGTTCGCGTTCGCCGGGCAGGAACACGTCGACGGCGCCGACGGCGTCGTCGGGACGCTCGGCGACGAACTTCAGGATCTGCGTGAAGCGGCGGGCGAGTTCGTCGACGGTCGCGGCGTCGAAGACGTCGCTGCGGTAGCGCAGGCTCAGTCGCAGATGGGGTTCGAGCAGCGCCATGAGCGAGAGCGGGTAGTGCGTGGCGTCGCGGGCGTCGACGTCGGTGACGCGCATACCGGCGATGTCGGTGTTCTCGTCGAATCCGGCGCGGTCGACGGGATACGACTCGAAGACGGTCAGCGTGTCGAAGAGGGTGCCGGTGCCGATGCGGTCCTGGATGGCGCCGAGGCCGACGAACTGCTGGTCGAGCAGGGCGGTCTGTTCACCCTGCAGGCGCAGCACGAGGTCGGCGACGGTTTCGGTCTCGTCGATCCGCACCCGCACGGGCAGGGTGTTGATGAACAGGCCGAGCATGTTCTCGACGTCGGGCAGGTCGGCGGGCCGCCCGGAGACGGTGGCGCCGAACACTGCGTCGCGGGTACCCCAGTGCCGGGCGAGCAGCAGGCCCCAGGCGGTCTGGACGATGGTGTTGAGCGTCGCGCCGGTGCGGCGCGAGAGCCGTGCGAGGGCGTCGATGTCGTCGGCGTCGAGGTCGATGTCGATCTGGACGGGTGCGTCGTCGACGGCGTCGGTGGCCCCGGGTGCGACGAGCGTGGGTTCGTCGAGGTCGGCGAACGCCTCGGCCCATGCGTCGAGGGCGCGGTCGGTGTCCTGCCGGTCGAGCCAGGCCAGGTAGCCGCGGTAGGACGCGGGGGTGGGCAGCGCCGCCTGACCGCCGGCGGCGTAGCCGACGAGGAGTTCGCGCACGAGCAGCGGCATCGACCAGCCGTCGAGCACGATGTGGTGGTTGGTCAGGGCGAGGACGGCGCGCTGCTCGGGCAGTCGGACGAGGACGGCGCGTAGCAGCGGTGGGTGCGCGAGGTCGAAACGGGCGAAGCGTTCGCTGTCGAGGAGCGTCTGCAGGTCGTGCTGCGGGTCGGACGATCCGGTGAGATCGACCCCGCGCCACGGCATCTCGACGTGATCAAGGACGAGCTGGACGGGGGTGCCGGAGTTGTCGTGCACGAAGGCGGTGCGCAGGGCAGCATGTCGTGCGAGCAACGATGCGAACGCTGCCTGCCAGCGATCGGTGTCGACCTCCCCTGCGAGGTCGAGACGCAGCTGTGCCGTGTAGACGTCGACCGCGTCGACGGACAACGCGGCGTGGAAGGCCAGACCGGTCTGCAGCGGCGAGAGCGGCCAGATGTCGGCGAGGCGACCGAAGCGGTTCTCCCACTGCTCGATCTGCTGCTGGCGGGTACGCACGAGCGGCACGTCGGACGGGGTGAGACCACCGGCGTCGGGTCGCTGCGTGTGCGCGGCCAGGCCGACGAGTGCGTCCTTCCACCGTTCGGCGAGCGCGCCGACCGTCTCGGCGGAGATCACCCGTGGCACATAGGTGAACGACGCGGTGAGGTGCGCGCCGTCGGGGCCGTCGACGACCATCGCGTTGATGTCGACGGCGACCGATGCGGCCATCCGCGACGTGCGGTTGGGATCGAGGGCGAGATCGATCGGCACCCAGCCGATCTCGCGGATCTCGTCGGCGATGTGGCCGGAGGTGAGACGGCCGAGATAGTTGAACGACACCTGCGCGGCGGGCAGGGCGGCGAGGACCGGCGATGTCTCCGGATCGAGGTGGCGCAGGATGCCGTATCCCACGCCGTTGTTCGGGACGGCGGCGAGTCGTTCCTTGACGGCCTTGATCGCGGTGGCGCTCGCGCGTCCTCCGGCGGCGGCGTCGGTGAGGTCGAGGTCGTCGGCGAGGTCGAGGCGCACGGGATACGCGCTGGTGAACCAGCCGACGGTGCGGGCGAGGTCGACGGTGCCGGTGGCGTCGAGGTCGCGGCCGTGCCCTTCGAGGGTGAGCAGCAACGAACGCTGCCCGTCCTGGGCGGTAGCGAGCGCGAGAGCGGTGAGCAGTCCGTCGGCGGTGCCGCTGCCGTACAACTCGGGCAGTCGGGCGATCACCGCGTCGGTCGCACTCGGATCGAGATCGACCCGGACGGTCGCGGTGGTCACGAGGGTGTCGATCTCCGGGTCGAGCGACGCGACTCCGGTGAGCGGTGCTGCACCACGGAGGGTTTCGGTCCAATGGTCGAGTTCACCGACGTGGTCGCGGGCGGTGTCGTGCAGGGCGTGCGCCCAGCGGCGGTAGGAGGTGCCCACCTCGGGAAGCGACGGTGCCTGTCCTGCCGCGACCTGCATCCAGGCCTGGCCGAGGTCGGGAAGCAGCACCCGCCACGACACGCCGTCGACCACCAGGTGGTGTGCGACGAGCAGCAGGCGGCCCTGCTCGCCGGGTTCGGCGACGTCGAACCATACGGCACGCAACACGAGACCGAATTCCGGATCTAGATCGCTTGCGGCAGCGTCGCATTCGCGGTCGACGAGAGAATCGGATTCGGCAGCGTCGGCGACCGGGACGCGGGTGATCCACGCGTCGAGATCCGGCAGTTCGGCGTGCGTCCGCCACTGCCCGTCGCTCAGTGTGGACCGCAGGATGTCGTGCCGGGCGACGACGGCACCGAGCGCGGCCCGCAGATCGTCGTAGGTCAGATCCGCGGGGGTGGAGACGAGGACGGCCTGCGCGAAGGTGGAGTAGTCCCCACGTCCGAGCATCTCGTGCACGATCGGCGTGATCGGGATGTCGCCCACTCCCCCGCCGGGCAGTTCGTCGAGGACGAGGGCGGTGGGGACGGCAGTCGCGACCCGCGCGAGCGCCGCGATCGTCTTGTGTTCGAAGATCTGCCGGGCGGTGATGTGCAGTCCGGCGGCCTTGGCGCGGGCGGCGAATTGCATCGCGACGATGCTGTCGGCGCCGAGGGCGAACAGCGAGTCGTCGACGCCGATGCGTTCGACGTCGAGCAGGCCGGCGGCGACCTCGGTGAGGAGGTGTTCGGAGTCGGTTTCGGGGGCGCGGAATTCGGCGGTGGCGAACTGCGGGGCGGGGAGCGCGGCGCGGTCGAGTTTGCCGGCGGGAGTCACCGGGATCTCGGTGAGTTCGACGACGGCGGCGGGCACCATGTGCGCCGGGAGGACGCGAGCGACGCCGTCGAGCAGTGCCTGCATGTCGAAGGTCGCGCCGGATTCCATACGTACGTACGACACGGGGACGACGGAGCTGCCACTGTCGTGCACGACGGTCGTCGCGAAGTCGACGCCGTCCTGGTCGAGCAGGGCGGTGTCGATCTCGCCCAGTTCGATGCGGAAGCCACGGATCTTCACCTGGAAGTCGGAGCGGCCCACGAAGTCGAGCTGGTGATCGGGCGTCCACCGCACCTCGTCGCCGGTGCGGTACAGGCGCGTGCCGGGTTCGAATGGGTTGGCCACGAAGCGATCCGCGGTCTGCCCGGGACGGCGATGGTAGCCGCGCGCCAAAGCCGGTCCGCCGAGATACAATTCGCCGACGAATCCGACGGGCACCGGCCGCAGGCGACGGTCGAGCACCACGGCGACGACACCGTCGAGGGGACGGCCGATGGTGATCGGGTCGCCGGGGGCCAGGGGGTCTCCGGCGGTGACGACGATGGTGGTCTCGGTGGGGCCGTAGCTGTTGGTGAACCGGCAGGTGGGAGCGAAGCGTTCGACGAGGTCGGCGGTGCACACGTCGCCGCCGACCACGACGGCCTCGAGATCGGGCAGGCCCGCGGGGTCGACGGTGTTGAGGACGGTGGGCGCCGAGACGATGTGGGTGACCCGGCGGGCGCGCAGGACGTCGACGAGTTCGTCGCCGCCGAGGACGTGCGGCGGCGCCACGACCATGGCCGCTCCGGCGCTGAAGGCCTGCAACATCTCGAAGATCGACGCGTCGAAGCTCGCCGAGGAGAACCGCAGCATCCGCGAGTCGGTGCCGAGGGCGAGTTCGGGGCGGGCGTCGGCGGCGAAGGTCGCGAGCCCCCGGTGGGTGACGACCACGCCCTTCGGGGTTCCGGTGGAGCCCGAGGTGTAGATCATGTACGCCGGGTTCTCCGGCACGGCCGGCGAGTGCACGACCTCGACGTCGGTATCCGAGCGGAGCGGGTCGTCCACGGCGATCCAGCGGGGCCCGGACGGCAGGTCTGCGATCCGGCTCCGCACGGTGAGTCCGAGCTGCGCACCGGAATCACCGACCATGTAGGCGATCCGGTCGGCCGGGAGCGCCGGGTCGATCGGGACGAAGGCCGCGCCGGTCTTCGCCACCGCCCACACCGCGATCAGCGCATCGGCGCCACGGTCCATGCTCAGTGCCACGAAGGTCTCGGGGGCGGCCCCGGCGGCGACGAGCTGTGCGGCGAGACGTGTAGAAAGATCGTCGAGTTCGCGGTAGGTGACCTGCCGGTCGCCGTCGATGATCGCGACGCCGTCAGGATTGCGGCGCACACCGTCGGCGAGGAAGTCGGCGAACAGCCGCACGGGCTGCGCGGGCAGTCCTCGATACGGGACGAGGCTCTCGTATTCGTCGTCGTGCAGGACCGGCAGTGTGCCGATGGTGCGGTCGGAGTCGGCGAATTCGCCGAGATACTCGACGAACCGTGTGTGGTGCGAGCGCAGTTCGTCGACCGTGTACAGGTGGGGGTTGGCCTCGAGGTCGATGTGGGCGGGCTGCCCCGGCGCGCTCGGGTAGATGTTGAGCGAGAGGTCGTCGACCGGGCCGGTGCTCAGCACGTGCCGGCGGCCGACCGAATCGCCGTAGCGGATCTCGTGGTCGAACATCATGACGTTGACCGCGGGCCCGAAGAATCCGCGGTCGGCGCTGCCGTAGCCGGTGTCGCGGCGCATGTCCTCGTGCCGGTACCGCTGGTGACGCAGTGCCCCGGTGAATTCGAGCTGCATCCGGTCGATCAGATCGTCGCGGCTGCCGTCCGGTTCGACACCGACGCGGATCGGGACGACGTTGGAGACCATGCCGCCGGAGCGACGCAGGCGGACGGTGGTGCGCGCCGAAACCGGGAGGCTGAGGACCACGTCGGTCTCACCGGTGACGCGGGCGAGGAAGGCTGCGAATGCGGCGGCGACCACGGTCGCGAATGTCGTGGTCTTCTCGCGCTCGGCGATCATCCGGTCGATCGCGGCCTCGACACGCTCGGGCAGGGGCGCGCTGAACCGGACCGGGTGCGGGCCGACGGGCGCGGCGCGACCGGCGAGGCTGATGGGGTGCGGCAGGTCGCGGATGCGGTCGGCCCAGTAGGCGCGGTCGCTCTCGAACCGGGCCGAGTCGCGGTAGCGCTGTTCGTCCTCGACGATTTCCGGCAGCGGGCTGACGTCGAAGCGGGCGGGTTCGCGCTGCTGCACCGCGGCGCTGTAGCGCTCGGCGGTGCGGGTGTCGAAGGTGGTCGCCCCGTAGCCGTCGAGGGCGATGTGGTGGATCCGGGTGTAGACGAAATGGCGATCGTCGGCGATGCGCAGGACCGCGCACACGATCAGCCGGTCCTCGAGCATGTCGAGGGGTGTGCGGTACTCGGCGCGCATCCAGGCGATGGCGGCTGCTTCGGGATCGTCCTCGTCGCGCAGGTCGAGAATCGTGGCTCGGTCCTCGAGGCCGTGGTCGATGACCTGACGGGGGTGGCCGTCGACCTCGAAGATGCGGAGCATGCCGGTGCCCAGTTCGCGGGCGGTGGCGGCGCCGGCGTCGGCGAAGATCTCGGGATCGAATTCGCCTCGGACGTCGACGTACTGGGCGATGGTCAGTGGAATGTCGCCGAGCAGATGCTGGGCGAACCAGATCCCGCGTTGGGCCGACGAGAGCGGGAAACCGTCGTCGGTCTCCCCGACCTGCGACGATGCAGGCAAATACCGCTTCTCCACTTATCTCCCCAGGCGCGCATGATCCGCACGGGTGTGCGCATCACAGAAACGGCGCGGTCTCCCCGACACGGCGCCTAACTGCGATTACCGTATCGCGCCTGAACCGCCGTTCGTTTCTCAGGCTCAATATTGATTCGCGACACATCGTGCCCGTAATGCTCGAGCAGTCGCGGATCCATTATCCGCCGCCACAGCGGCGGGAACAGCGCGAGGATGATCAATACCGCGTAGCCGGCGGGCAACTGCGGCGCCTGCGGCATCGACCGCAGGGTCTGGTAGCGGCGCAGCGGATTGGCGTGATGGTCGCTGTGCCGTTGCAGGTTGTAGAGGAACAGGTTGGAACACACGTGGTTGCTGTTCCAGCTGTGCTGGGGTTGCACGCGTTCGTAGCTGCCGTCCGGGCGCTTCTTGCGCAGCAGCCCGTAGTGCTCGAGATAGTTGGCGCCTTCTAGGAACATGATCGCCATGACGGCCTGGACGACGAGCCACGGGGCGATCGACCAGCCGAACACCGCGATGAGCACGGCGTACAGGACGACGCTCAGCGCCCACGCGTTGAGGATGTCGTTGTGCCGCACGTTCCAGAACGACGTACCGCGACGTTCGAGGCGGCCCTTCTCGTAGCGGATCGCCGAGCGGAGGCTGCCGAACACCGAGCGGGGCAGGAAGCGCCAGTAGCTCTCCCCCATGCGGGCGGTGGCGGGGTCCTCCGGGGTCGCCACACGGGCGTGGTGTCCACGATTGTGTTCGACGTAGAAGTGGCCGTAGAACGACTGGGCGAGTGCGATCTTCGCGAGGCGCCGCTCGATGGTGGTGCGCTTGTGCCCGAGTTCGTGCGCCGCGTTGATGCCGACACCGCCGACGATGCCGAGCGTGGCGGCCATCGCGAACCGTTCGGCGCCGCCCATGGGCTGCGACACCCACATCCAGCATCCGAATGCCAGGCCCGCGTACTGCAGTGGGAGATACAGGTAGGTGCAGTAGCGGTAGTACCGGTCGTTCTCGAGCGTCCGCATCACGCTCTCGGGGGGATTGCTCGTGTCCAGCCTCGCGAACGCGTCGACCAGCGGGCAGACGACGGCGATGACCAGTGCACCGGTGGCCCAGAAGACGCCGAGGTGCAGGTATTCGACGAGGAAGTAGGCGATGAAGGGACTCAGGGGGACGACGAGTCCGTACAGCCAGAGGCGCTTCTTGGGGTCGGTCCATCGATCGTGCGTCGCGCTGCGAGGAGTCGCCGAATCCACAAACACCAATCCCCCAGGAAGGAAAAACCGTCCGGTACGAATCCCCCCGCACCGGATGAAACAAACTGTTACCCCACGACCCGGATATACCTTACAAGTAGTACTTACCGACGGGTAGGTCTATATGACCCCTATGTGGCGCAGAGCACACACCGCGGTAGTACACGACGACGGCGCCGCATCCTGAGATGCGACGCCGTCGAACGCGGAATTCTCGAAAGGGTGCGACCTAGATGGCGCGCACGCCCTGAGCCTGCGGGCCCTTCTGCCCCTGACCGATCTCGAACTCGACTCGTGCCCCCTCGTCCAGGGTCTTGAAGCCCGAACCCTGGATCTCGGAGTAATGGACGAAAACGTCTGCTCCCCCACCATCCTGCTCGATGAAGCCGAAGCCCTTTTCCGCGTTGAACCACTTGACAGTGCCCTGCGCCATACCACTTGCTCCTTGCATTCCCCCACGTCACCCCGACGTGAGGCCTAGATGGACCTCGATCATCGCATTGATCCGGACATTCGTCGCGCCTTGTTTCCCAACTCGTTACCGCAACCGGCAAAACGCGGATGAAATCCTGTTGCGGCACGGTGGCACGATGTAAGCCGTGACTACCGAGGAGCAAGGCCAACTTCACCATCACATCAGCCGTCGGCTCGAGCAGTCGTCGAAGCTCCAGAACGTGCTCTACGAGATCCGCGGGCCGGTGCACGCCCACGCCGCGCGGCTCGAGGCCGAGGGGCATCGCATCCTCAAGCTCAACATCGGCAACCCCGCACCGTTCGGGTTCGAGGCGCCCGACACGATCGTGCAGGACATGATCGCGGCGCTGCCCCACGCGCAGGGCTACTCGGAGTCCAAGGGCATCGCCTCCGCCCGTCGCGCGATCGTCACGCGCTACGAGCTCGTGCCGCGCTTCCCGAAGTTCGACATCAACGATGTCTACCTGGGCAACGGCGTCTCCGAGCTCATCACCATCACCATGCAGGCCCTGCTCGACGACGGCGACGAGGTGCTCATCCCGGCACCCGACTATCCGTTGTGGACGGCGATGACCTCGCTCGCCGGTGGCACCCCCGTGCACTATCTGTGCGACGAGACCAACGACTGGAACCCGGACCTCGACGACATCGAGTCCCGGATCACCGACCGCACCAAGGCGATCGTGGTGATCAACCCGAACAACCCGACGGGCGCCGTGTACTCGCACGAGGTGCTCGAGGGGATCGTGCGCCTCGCCCGCAAGCACCAGTTGCTGCTGCTCGCCGACGAGATCTACGACAAGATCCTGTACGACGACTCGAAGCACATCTCCCTCGCCTCGCTGGCCCCCGACCTGCTCTGCCTGACCTACAACGGCCTGTCGAAGGCGTACCGGGTCGCCGGCTACCGATCGGGCTGGATGGTCATCACCGGCCCGAAGGATCACGCAGAGGGCTTCCTCGAAGGCGTCGACCTGCTCGCCTCGACGCGGTTGTGCCCCAACGTGCCGGCCCAGCACGCCATCCAGGTGGCGCTCGGTGGCTACCAGAGCATCGAGGACCTGGTGCTGCCCGGCGGGCGCCTGCTCGAGCAGCGCGACGTCGCGTGGGAGCGGCTCAACGCCATTCCGGGCGTGAGCTGCGTGAAGCCGCGCGGCGCGCTCTACGCCTTCCCGCGTCTGGACCCGGAGGTCTACGACATCCACGACGACGAGAAGCTCGTGCAGGATCTGCTGCTGCAGGAGCGCATCCTCGTCACCCAGGGCACGGGCTTCAACTGGCCGAACCACGACCATCTGCGCATCGTCACGCTGCCGTGGGCACGCGATCTGGCGGTGGCGATCGAGCGGATCGGTAACTTCCTGTCCTCCTACAAGCAGTAGGAACTAGGCTTCCGACCCCGGGCCGGCAATCGTTGCCGAACAGTTATATTGCGCCTTTCGGGACCAAAGTCCCTGTTTAGAGGCACGGGCGACCTACCCGAACGGACAGTTTGTCGGGTTCGTGACCATCGCCACATGTCAACCCCTCCCCAACCCGGGGTCGGAACCAGTAATTTGTCCTATGGCACTAAGCACTACGCGCTGTGCCGGGCTCCCTGATCGATCGCCATCCCCCCCCTGTGCGAGATCAGGTGACGGTGGCGGGGACACCCCCCCTGCTCCCCGCCACCACCAGCCCCAACCATCTCGCCTCTTGGCTAGCCTGTCCGGGTGAATCACGGACACGGCCACTTCGGCCACGGACACGGTCACGGCCACGGGCAGGACGAAAGTCCCATCCCACTCGGACCCATCGCCGCGAAGATCGTCGTCGGCCTCCTGGCTGCGATCGGTCTCCTTGTGCTCTTCGGTACCGCCCTGTTGTGGCCGAGCAGCCGTTCCGTGGACATCCCCGCCCCCTTCCAGACGAGTAGCGGCGGCGCGGTCGTCACCGAGGCCGGAACCGTCGTCGAACAGGACACCGGCCCGTGCGGCAGCGCGTCCTTCGGGCGCGTCTTCACCGGTGAGCCGTCCCCTCCCTCGAGCAACGCCTTCGACTGCGAACGCAGCATCGTCGCCATCGAATCCGGTCCCGACGACGGTGCCCGGACCCTCCTTGAGGTGATCCCCGGCCCGGGTCAGCCCGAACTACAGGCCGGCGACGAGATCCGTCTCGTCCGCCAGACCGATCCGGCGGGTGCCACCCAGTACTCCTTCTACGACTACGCCCGCGGTTTCCCGCTCGCCCTGGTGGTCGCGGCCTTCGCTGTCGTGGTGGTCGCGATCGCCCGTTGGCGCGGTCTGCGGGCCCTGATCGGCCTGGTGGTCGCGTTCGGGGTGCTGGTGGTGTTCATGCTCCCGGCGCTCCTGGACGGCAAACCCGCCGTGCCGGTCGCACTGGTCGGCGGTGCACTGATCCTCTACGCGGTGCTCTATCTGGCGCACGGCGTGAATCTGAGGACCAGTTCGGCGCTGCTCGGCACACTCGCGTCGATGGTCGTCGCGGCCCTGCTGTCCTACGTCGCGATCCGGATGACGCACCTGA
The DNA here is from genome assembly GCF_035918275.1 of Rhodococcus sp. PD04. NCBI lineage: Bacteria > Bacillati > Actinomycetota > Actinomycetes > Mycobacteriales > Nocardiaceae > Rhodococcus > Rhodococcus sp. PD04. The sequence continues at coordinate 4,325,202 of NZ_CP142143.1, forward strand.
CGGGCCTGTCGGAGGAACAGAACACCGACGTACAGCTGTACATCGGGCACGTGTCGATCTCGGGCCTGCTGTTGGCCGGATTCATCATCGGCTCACTGGGTGTGCTCAACGACGTCACCATCACGCAGGCGTCGTCGGCCTTCGAACTCGCCGGGCTCGATCCCGAGTCGTCACGTCGTGAGATCTTCTCGGCGGCGATGCGCGTGGGCCGCGACCACATCGCCAGCACCGTCTACACACTCGTCCTCGCCTACGCGGGCGGCGCGCTGCCTCTGCTGCTGCTGTTCTCGGTGGCCGGGCGCTCGATCACGGATGTGATCACGAGCGACGCCGTGGCGATCGAGCTGGTCCGCGCATGCGTCGGCGGCATCGCGCTCACATTGTCGGTGCCGCTCACCACGGCGATCGCCGCCGTGCTCGCGCGTACCGACGCCCCCGGACAGCAGACGGGTGGCCGGCACGCGCGACGCGCGTGAGCGGGTGACTCAGGGAAGCCGGATCTGCGGCAGCGGCGGCAACTCGATCGTCGGCAGCGGCGGCAGCGTCGGCACCGGCACTCCCAGCCCCGGGATGGTCGGAGCCGGGGCGGGCGGAGGTTCGGGGGCCGGCGGCACCGGGCGCGGTGAGTAGGTCGTCGGAGCGGGCTCCGGCTCGACCGTGGTGGTCGTGGTGACCTGTGTGGGCGCCACCGCCGGTGCGGGGTTCTGGCGCGGCGCGTTGGTGGTCGTGGGGGTGTACGACTGGGTGGGGCTCGTCTCGTCGGTCGACGAACTCGTGAAGCCGGTGCTCAGCGCCACGCCGATGATCGCGACGACCGCGAGGGCCGTGCCGGCGATACCGGCGCCGGAGATCTGCTTGCCGCTGACAGACGGGCCGCGACCGGCCAGCGTCGACCACCACGGCTTCTTCGCGTCGGCGGATTCCGGGCCGGAGGCGGCCGCGGTCGTCGGTGCGGCGGCCGCAGCGACGACGGGGATCTGCTCGGTGTCAGCGCTGGTCGACGACGGGCGGCCCGGCACGATGCGGGTGAGGGTGCTCACCGGCTGCGAGTTCGCCGGCTTCGCGGCGGCCATGGCCCCGCCCTTGGCGAGCACGAGTTCGGGCTCGTGCGGCACCACCAGCGGCAGTCCGAGCCACGAGCGCAGCACCTCCTGCACGAGCGGGATGTGCGCGCCGCCGCCGAGCAGGACCACGGCCTCGGGGTTGCGACCGGCACGGGAGATCACCTGGTGCACGAACTGCGCCGACGACTCGACGCACTGCGCGATGAGCGGATCGAAGGTCTCGCGCGACATGAGCACGACTCCCGCAGCGCCGGGCACGGCCACGGTCTCGCTCAGCGAGAGCTTCTCCTTGGCCTCGCGGCACTGGGCGGACAATTCGTCGTCGGTGGCGGGGTCGTCGGGGCGCCACACACCGTTCGTGTCGAGCTGGTGGTCGCGGATCACGTTGTCGAAGACGCGGCCGCCGATGCTGTCGGTGCGTTCGGCGAGCACCTCTCGGGAGACGAGGTCGACGACGGTGACGGTGAGCCCGGCGTCGCCGAGGTCGTAGAAGACGGCGGTGTTGCTGCCGAGTTCGCCGGTGGCCTGCAGATAGGTGACGGCGGCCTCGGGTTCGGAGACGAGGAGGTAGCGGTCGATGTGTTCGACGGCCATCGCCGCGCGCAGGCGCTCGGCCTGGGCATGGTCGCGGTAGACCACTCCGACCCGCTCGATCGGATCGCCCGCTACACCGGTCTGGAAGAGCACCCCGAGGGTGCCCGCCGCCAGCCGTGCCGGATCGTCCTTACCGGTTTCGACCACCTGGAACTGGAACCCCGCCGTCGGGGTCGTTCGATCCACGGGCCGCACCACCCGAACGGCGCTCTCCCCCACGGTCACACCGAGAATAGAACTCATCAGCCGCCTTCGACGTTGGATGCGCCAGCCGCTTCAGCTTCCCCCGGCGCCCGAAATCACCGACGATGGTACAGAACGTTACCGACCGGTCACGAGGGCCGTTCGGATGACGTATACGGGGACCGAGCACCCTGACGGCGTCTCCCATAGGATCGCCGAATGCGGATTCTCTATGTGTGTACCGGAAACATCTGCCGCTCACCCACCGCAGAGAGGCTGACCACCGCATACGCGGCCGAACAAGGTCGCGGAGATCTCTCGGCGCACAGTGCCGGCACCCGGGCGATGGTCGGTCACGGCATGGAACCCACCGCTGCCCTCGTGTTGCAGCAGCTCGGAGGCGATCCGGACGGATTCGCCGCGCGCCGGATCACCCCGCAGATCGCGGAGGACTCCGACATGATCATCACGATGAGCGAGAAGCATCGCGCCAAGGTGATTCAGCTCGCACCCCGCAGGATGCGGGTGACGTTCACACTGCGCGAGGCTGCCCGGCTGCAGAAGGCCACCGGAGCGCGAACCATCGCAGAACTGACGACGGCCCGGGCGCAGATGTCTGCACCCGGGCCGGAGGACATCGTCGATCCGATCGGCCGCGACGAGGAGACGTTCGTCGCGGTCGGATCCGAGATCGCCGACCTGTTGCTACCTCTCCTCGCCGCTCTCCGATCCTGAGTCGTTCACCGGGCGCCGCGGTGCGTGCACCACGGGCCGCGACAGCGGCTCGGCGGAGGAGTACGCCTGCGGCGCCTGGTAGGGCTCGCTGCCGTACCGCTCCGTTGCCGGCTGCGGCGCCGGCGGGAACTGCTCCGCAGCGCGGTAGTGGTAGGCGTCGTTGCTCGGCGCCGGGTAGGCCTGCGTGGCCGGCGGCTCGACGTGGCGATGACCGTTCTGCGGCCGTGCCGGGCCTTCCACGGGTGCCTGCGTCTGCGGGGCAGGCTGGGCGGCCGGTGCGGTCGGGGCCGGTGCACCGACACGCTGTGTCGCCGGCGTGCTCGTCTGGGCGGCCGCCGGAGCAGCAGCCGGAGCGGCACCGTCCTTGTCGGAGCTGTAGTAGTAGCGGTACTCGTAGGCCGTGCCGCGTCCCTTGGTGGGGGTCATCGCCAGGATCGTGCCGAGCACGGGCGCGTTGATCGCACGCAGGTTGCCGACGGCCCGCGCGAACTGCTCGCGGGTGGTCTTGCCGTAACGCGCGATGAGCAGCGCACCGTCGGCGATGCTCGTCAGGATCGTCGCGTCGGTGACGGGCAGCAGCGGCGGTGCGTCGATGATGACGTAGTCGAAGCGCGACCGCAGGTCCTCGATGACCTCCCGCGCATGCGCGGAACCGAGCAGCTCGGACGGGTTGGGCGGCAGACCGCCCGCAGCGAGCACCCACATGCCGTCGAAACGGGTCGGCTGGAGCACGTCCTCGAGCGAGGCCGTGTGCGCGAGCACGTTCGACAGGCCGGCGTCGCCGAGCGTGGCGAGGTACTTGCTCACGCGCGGGCGGCGCAGGTCGGCTTCGACGAGCACCACGGAGTGACCGGCCTCGGCGAGCACCAGAGCCAGGTTGACGGCCGTGGTGGTCTTGCCCTCACTGGGCAGCGAGCTGGTGACGACGATCGCGCGCGGCGGGTTGTCGACCTCGAGGAACTGCAGGTTGGTCCGCATCTCGCGGTAGGCCTCGGCGTCGCCGCTGTTGGCTTCCGCGAACACGATCGCCGGCTCTTCGTGACGGGCCTTGTCGAGCGGGATCACACCCACCACACCGGTGCCGGCGAGATCCTCGACGGCGTTGCGGTCCTTGATGGTGTTGTCGAGGCGGTCACGCAGCACCGCAAGGGCGATACCGAGCAGCAGACCGACGGCCAGACCCAGCGCGACGTTCCGCGTGGTCTTCGGCGTCACCGGCGACGACGGCGTGGCTGCGTACTGCTCGACCACCACGCGGGCGGTGGGCGGGCCGCCGTCCTCCGGGGTCTCCAGTTCGCGTGCCATGACGACGAATTCGTCCGACAGCGCGTTGGCGAGGTCGCGGGCACGCTCGGGCGACTCGTCGGTGACGGCGGTGTCGATGAGCACCGTGTCGGGAGTCGACGAAGCGGTCACCTTGCCGGCCAGATCGACGGCCGACATGTCGCCGAGACCGAGCTTCTCGAGGGTGCGCTGCGCGAGGGTGGTGCCCTCGAGCAGTTCGGTGTAGGAGGTGACTCGCTGCTGCGAGAACAGGTTGCCCTGGTAGATCTCCTGCACCGATGCGCCCGACGAGGTCGACACGAACAGACGTGTCTTGGCTTCGTACTGCGGCGTGGTCAGCAGGGAGGCGCCGAGAGCGGCAAGAACCGCCACCACCGTCGTGACGGCGACGATCTTCCACCTCGCCTGCAGAATTCGCAGGTAATCATGTACTTCCATCAGGGCGTCTCCCTCGTTGCGGTAACACTGCGTGCGCACCCGGTGGGCGCGGTGTGGGGGTCGTCGTGGCGCTCGAGCACGCTGTCGAGCACCGGGCCGATCGCACGCACCGCGTCCGGATCGGCCAGTTCCGAGTGCGTGAACGGCACCGGATGTTCGACGACGAGACCGCGCACATACCGCTGCCAGGTGGCGGCGATATCTGGGTGCCGGTCGAGATCGGGTGCGGCGACCACCAGGACGATGTCGCCGTCGTATTCGCCGAGAGTGTGCTTGCGCACCGCATCTTCGACGGCCTGCGCGGCGGCGTCGGTGCGGCGCCGGACCTCGGCGACGAGTTCTTCGGGCAGCCCGGCGATGTCGGGTACGTTCTCTGCCGCAGGGTGGGGCTCGGCAGGCACAGTCTCGGGCGTGAGCGTGTCGAGCAGCACTACCGCACCGACCTGCTCTCCGTGCTCGCGGAGCTGCACGGCCATCTCGTGTGCGATGGTGCCGCCCACCGACCAGCCCAGCAGGTGGTAGGGACCATCGGGCCTCACCTTACGGATTTCGGCCACATACCGCGCGGCGAGTTCGCCGATGCTGTCCGGAATGTCGTCGAAGCCCGTTGCCTGGAGACCGTAGAGGGTGCGGCCGTCGAGATGCTGTGCGAGCCCGGCGTACATCCATGCGAGTCCGCTGATGGGGTGCACGCAGAACAGCGGCGGCTTCTCGTCACCGCGACCGGCAATCTCGACGATGCTGCCGAGCGGGTCGCGTTCGTCGTCGCTGCGCGGGTCGCGCTCGTCATTACTGCGGCCGTGTTCGATGCGGTCGGCGAGCGACGCGAGATCCGGGCTGGTGAACAGCCATTCGACGGGAACGTCGGCGCCGAGCGCGTCGCGCAGCTCGCCAGCGACGGTGACGGCCGCGATGGAACTGCCACCGAGGTCGAAGAAGCTTCGGTCGGCGGAGATCTCGTCGACCGGCAGATCGAGGTGGCGGGCGAACACCGCGGCGACGGTCTGTGCGATGCGACCCTGCGGCGCCACATACGGTTCGTCGACCGCGGTGTCGGGGGCGGGCAGCGCCGCGCGGTCGACCTTGCCGGACACCGTCAGCGGCAACGCGTCGACGACGGTGATGCTCGCCGGTCGCAGGTGACGCGGCAGGTCGGCGACGAGCGCGCGACGCAGCGCCGCCATGTCGGGTGCGGTGCCGGTCTCGGGCTGGATGTAGGAGACGAGCACGGTGTCGCCGTCGCGTCCCGGATGCGGGACGGTCACGGCCGCCGCAACTCCCGGACGGTTCAGCAGCGCGGCGTCGACCTCGGCGGGTTCGATGCGGATGCCGTGGATCTTCACCTGGTCGTCGATGCGGGCCACGTAGTCCAGTACCCCGTTCGGCTGGATCCGAACCAGGTCGCCCGTGCGGTACAGCCGCGACCCGCCGTCGTCGAACGGGTTCGCGACGAATCGGGTTGCGGTGAGGCCGGATTCGTAGCGGTAGCCGCGGGCGGTGCTGTCGCCGGTCACGTAGAGCTCGCCGACGGTGCCGCGCGGCACGGGGTGCAGGCGCGAATCGAGCACGTAGGCGGTGGCTCCGGCGACAGGCGTGCCGATGCTCGGCTTGTCGTCACCCATGAGCGGTGCGGAATACGAGACGGCGACGGTGAATTCGGTGGGTCCGTAGCCGTTGACGATCCGGTGCCGCGACCAGCGGCCCACCAGTGCACCGGGCAGGGTCTCACCCGCGGCGACGATCGTCGTCGGCTCGAGTGCCTCGGGGTCGAGGGTGCCGAGCACGGTGGGCGTGAGGTTGAGGTGCGTGACGCGCTCGTCGACGATCAGCTCCTGCAGGGGTTCCCCGGCGAAGGTGTGGTCGGGGGCGATCACGAGGGCGCCGCCGTGCGCGTGGGCGGAGAGCAGTTCGAAGACCGCGGCGTCGAAGGTGTGCGAGGCGACCTGCAGCACGCGCGATTCCGGGCCGAGTGCGAGCAGATCGGTCTGCACGTCGAGCAGCGCCGCGAGTCCGCGGTGGGTGACGTCGACGCCCTTCGGTGTACCCGTGGTGCCGGAGGTATAGATCGTGTAGGCGAGGTCGTCGGATGTCACTGCGGGACGCGGGGGTTCGACGGCGTCGAAGTCGATGCTGCGGTCGGCGGTGAGGTCGAGCCACGTCACGTGGCCGAGTTCGCGGTAGCCGACGGTCAGGCCGATGCGAGCACCGGAGTCGGCGAGGATCGCGACACTGCGCGCGTCGGGCTGGGTGAGGTCGACGGACACCCATGCCGCACCGAGTTTCGTGATCGCCCAGACGGCGAGCGGCCAGTACTCGCTGCGCGGCACGGCGATCGCGACGAGGTCGCCGCGTCGCACGCCGTGGGAGGCGAGCACGGAGGCGATCTCGTCGGCGCGGGCGTCGAGTCCGCCGTACGTCCACGCGACGGTGCCGGAGCGCACCGCGATGCGTCCGCGATGCTGCTCGACGGCAGTCTCCAGGATCTCGGGCAGCGTGCGCGGTGCGACGGCGGGAGCCGACAGCGGTGCGTGCACCGGCACGGCGAGATCGCCGACGGCGCGGTCGGGTTCGGCGAGGGCGGCGGCGAGCATCGCGACGAGGTCGGTGAGCATCGCGTCGCCGGTGGTGTCGTCGAACAGATCCGTCGCGTAGACCAGGCGCAGGTCGAGTCCGGCCTCGTGCTCGACGAGTTCGACGACCACGTCGAACTGCGCGGCCGGTTCCCCGGCGTCGGTCTCGGCGATCTGCACGTCCGGCAGTTGCGGCAGCACCTCGCCGGCCTCGACGCGGTGCGTGAGCAGCACCTGGAAGAGCGGGCTGTACGACGGGTCGCGCCGCGGCGCGAGGCGCGCGACGACCTCGTCGAACGGCACGTCGGCGTGCGCGAGCGCGCCGAGGTCGGTGGCCCGCACATCACGCAGCAGATCGGTGAACGGACGCGACGGGTCGACGGCGGTGCGCAGCACGACGGTGCCGACGAACATGCCGACGAGCCGGTCGAGACGCGCATCGGGGCGACCCGCGATCGCGGTGCCGACGGCGATGTCGGTGCGTCCGCTGCGACGCGCGAGCATCGCGGCGAGCACCGCGTGGACGAGCATGAACACCGTGACGTCGTGGCTGCGCGCGACATCCCGGAGGCGACGGTGGGTCTCGGCGTCGAGCGTCGAGACGATCTGCGCGCCACGGTGCGTCGGCTGCGCGGGGCGCGGCCGGTCGGCGGGCAACGGCAGCGGGCCGTCGGGGATGCCGGCAAGTGTGGTGGCCCAGTAGTCGAGTTGACGGGCGGCGAGCGAACTCGGGTCGGTGACGTCGCCGAGCAGTTCGTGCTGCCAGCGCGCGTAGTCGCCGTAGGTGACGGGCAGCGACTCGAAGACCGGCGCTTCTCCCCCGCGACCCGCGGCGTAGGCGACGGCGAGATCGGTGAGCAGCGGACCGACCGACGCGCCGTCGAACGCGATGTGGTGCACGGCGGCGGCGAGTACCCAGCAGCCGGGTTCGACGTCGAACAACCGGATCCGCATCGGTGCCTGCGTGGTGATGTCGAAGGGCGTGGTGATCGTGGCGGTCACGGCTGCGGCGACGTCTTCCGGCGCGGAGTGTTCGAGCACCGGCGGGTCGACGGGCACCTGGACGTCGTCTGTGAAGGCGGTGCGCAGCACGCGGTGACGGTCGACGACATCGCTCACCGCATCGGCGAGGGCGTCGACGTCGAGGTTGCCGCTCAGCGTCAGCACGACCGGCACGAGATACCCGGCGGTGCCGGTCTCGGCGCGCGCGACGATGCCGAGGCGGCGCTGCGCGGGCGCGATCGGTGCCAGGGTGTCGTCGTCGTAGTGCCGCAGCGCGACGCGCTGGTCGTCGCCGGATTCGATGCGGGCGGCGAGCGCGGCGAGCGTGGGGGCGGCGAGCACCTCGCGCACCGGCACGTCGGTGTCGAACGCCTCGCTCAGGCGCGCGGCGAAGACGACGGCCGACAGCGAGTCACCACCGGCGGTGAAGAACCCGCGGTGCGCGGCCGGGCGGGCGCCGAGCACGTCCTCGGCGACGGTGACGACGAGATCCTCGGCGTCGGTGAGCGGCCGGTCGAGGGCTTCATCGTCGTCGAGTGCGGCGGCGTCGTGCAGTTCGAGCGCGGCGACGTCGAGCTTGCCGTTGGGGGTGAGGGGCAGCTGGGCGAGCGCGTGCACGCGGGTCGGCATGCGATGCGGCGGTACGACGAGCGCGAGTCGCGCGGTGATGTCGTCGGCCGACAGGTCCGGGCCGGCCGCGAACGCGACGAGCGTGCCGCTCACCGCGACCACCGCGGCCTGCCGGATGCCGGACTGGGCGAGCAGCGTGGCTTCGAGTTCGCCGGGTTCGATACGCACGCCGCGCACCTTGAGCTGGCGGTCGGTGCGGCCGAGATAGCCGAGGGTGTCGTCGACGCGGCGGTGGACGCGGTCGCCCGTGCGGTACATGCGTGCACCGCCGGGGGCGGCGACGAAGCGTTCGGCGGTGCGGGCCGGGTCGTCGAGATATCCGGCGGCGAGGCCTTCACCCGCAAGGTACAGCTCGCCGACCGCGCCGGCCGGCACGGGCCGCAGGCGTGCGTCGAGCACGTGGGCGACGGTGCCGGGGACGGGCCTGCCGATGCTCGGGCGGGTGCCGGGTTCGATGTCGACGAGGGTCGCGACGATCGTGGCCTCGGTCGGTCCGTAGGCGTCGAGCATCACGCGGCCGTCGGCCCAGCGCGCCGCGAGCGACGGCGACAGCGATTCGCCACCGGACGCGACGACCTTCAGGTCGGGCAGTCCCTCGGGGTCGAGGGTGCCGAGCACCGTGGGCGTCGACAGGTAGTGAGTGATGCGCTGCTCGGCGAGGTAGCGGTGCAGGTCCTGACCGGCGTAGACGTCCGGGGGTGCGACGACGAGCGTCGCGCCGGTGGTGTGGGCGAGCAGCAGTTCGAGCAGTGCCGCGTCGAACTCGGGTGAATAGCCGTGCAGTACGCGGTCTCCGGGCTCCACCCGGTAGCGCTCGGCGGCTTCGGCGGCGAGCGGGGCGAGTCCGCGGTGCGTCACCGCGACCCGCTTCGGGGTGCCGGTGGAGCCGGAGGTGGACACGACGTAGGCGGTGCCGGGCAGGCACGTCTCCCCTGCCTGCCGCGAATGGGTGAAGGCCGCACCGGTCTTGGTGATCGCCCACAGGGTGCGGATGTAGTCGACGCTGCGCGGTGCGTCGATGCGCACGATTCGGCCGTCCCGCGCGCCGTCGGCCCGCAGTTCGTCGGCGAGGGCGTCGGACTGTTCGTCGAGTTCGCGGTAGGTGAGCGATTTGCCGTCGCCGCGCAGGGCCTCGCGGTCGGGATGCGCGGCGGCGGTGGCGCGCAGCATCTCGGCGAGGGTGCGGGTCGGGGCCGGTTCGCCGCCGTCGAGGGCAGCGGCCGGGGCGTCGACGGCCATTTCACCGATGGTCGTGTCGGGTGCGCTCGCCAGGTTGCCGAGCAGCGCGACGAACCGGGTGACGAGCAGTTCGGCGGTGCGGCCGGCGAAGCGGGCGGCGTCGAACACGAGCGTGCCGGCGTAACCGGCGGGGCGTGGGGCGAGCGTGAACTGCAGGTCGAACTTCGGTGTGTCGTCGAGGACTTCGCGGGCCTCGACCGTGAGCTCCCCGAGGCTGATCGGATCGATTCCGAAGTCCTGCAACGCCAGCGCGACCTGCGGTGTGCCGCTCTGTCGCTCCGACAGCAGCTGCTCGTAGGGCACGGCAACGTGGTCGAAGGCGGCGACGGCGAAATCGCGGACCTGGCCGAGCAGTCTGGCGAACGACATGTCGGGGGCCACGCGGGCGCGCAGCACGAGGGTGTCGAGGAACGGGCCGACGAGGTCTTCGAGCTGCGCCCAGCGACGTCCGCCCACCACGGCGGCGACGGCGATGTCGTCGCTGCCGCCGAGTCGCGCGAGCAGCACCGACAGCGCGGCGTGCAGCACCATGAACTCGGTGGCGCCGTGGGCGCGGGCGAGATCGGCGAGCGCGTCGCGCACATCGGCGGGAACCGTGAAGTCGACGCTGCGCGCACCGGTGTCGGTTCCGGTGGCGTCGGCGGGCAGTTCGGTGACGGTGAGACCGTCGAGGGCGCGCCGCCAGTGCTCGAGGTCGCGTTCGGGGATGCCGCGTTCGGCTTCCCACAGGGCGTAGTCGGCGTACTGCAGCGGCAGCGGTTCCCACTGCGGGGCCGCACCGTTCACGCGGGCGAGATAGGCGATGGTGAGGTCGCGCAGCAGCGGCTTCAACGACGTGCCGTCGGCGATCGAATGGTCGACGTCGAGGTGCAGCACGTGCTGGTCGGGGCCGGTGCGTTCGAGTCGCACGCGCCACCGGTCGCTGCGCGGCGCCTCGTGGACCTGCTGGTACACGCCGTCGCCGTCGACGATGTAGTCGGTGCGCAGGATCTCGTGGCGCAGCGCGACGTCGCCGAGGGCGGCCTGCAGGGCACCGAGGTCGAGCGGTCCGCTCAGGTTGACCTCGCTGCGCAGCCGGTAGGCATCGGGGGCGAGCGAACTCAGTCCCCACAGGCGACGCTGGGCGCGGCTGAGCGGGATCCGTTCCGGTCGCGGCGACACGGCGACGGGTCCGGCGTCGGTGTCGAAACCACCGGCGTCGAGGGCGGCGGCGAGTGCGTCGACGGTGGGGTTCGCGAAGACGGTGCGCAGCGGCACGTCGGTGCCGGTCTCGTCGCGCAGGCGTCCGACGAGGACGGTGGCGAGCAGCGAGTTGCCGCCGACGGCGAAGAAGTCGTCGGTGCGTCCCACCGCGGTGCCGCCGCCGAGGACGTCGCCGATGATGCGGGCGACGAGCGCTTCGGTCTCCGTGCGGGGTTCGCTGCCTTCCCCGGCTGCGGGTTCGGGCAGTGCGGCGGCGTCGATCTTGCCGTGGGAGGTGAGTGGGATGGCGGCCAGCGGCACGATCGCGGTGGGCACGAGGTGCGCGGGCAGAACGGTGCGCAGCTGGGCTCGCAGGTCTGTGTCGTCCAGGTTGTTGCCGTCGAGGTTCTCACCGGTGACGTAGGAGACGAGACGACCGCTGCGCACGAGCGTCACGGCCCGGTCGACGCCGTCGAGCGCGGTAAGGGCGGTATCGATCTCGCCGGGTTCGATGCGCACACCGCGCAACTTGATCTGGTTGTCGCTGCGGCCGACGAATTCGAGGGCACCGGCACGGGTCCAGCGCACGAGGTCGCCGGTGCGGTAGCGGCGGCCGTCGGGTCCGGCAACGAACCGCGCCGCGGTACGCGCGGCGGCGGCGCGGTAGCCCGACGCGAGTCGCGGTCCCGAGACGTACAGTTCGCCGACCACGCCGGCGGGCACGGGACGCAGGCGCTCGTCGAGGACCTCGACGGTGACGCCGCGGACCGGGGTGCCGATGACGATGTCGTCGCCGGGTCGCAGCGGCTGCGAGTTGGTGACGAACATCGTGGCCTCGGCCGGGCCGTAGCTGTTGACGAGGGTGCGCCCGTCTCCCCAGCGGTCGACGATCTCGCGGGTGAGCCGGTCGCCGCCGAGCACGAGGGTGCGCAGGGCCGGCAGGTCGCGCACCGGCACGGTCGCGAGCGTCGACGGCGTCATCACCGCGTGGGTGATCGCGGCACTGTCGAGCAGGTCGCCGAGGGCAGCGCCACCGTAGCTGTCGGCGTCGGCCACCACGAGCGTCGCGCCGGAGATGCCGGCGGTGAGCATCTCGAGCATCGCGGCGTCGAACGACGGTGCCGCGACGTGCAGGACGCGATCGCCCGGGAAGGCTGCGAGGTATTCGCCGATGTCCTCGGCGAACGCGCTCGCGGCGCGCTGGGTGACGGTGACGGCCTTGGGGTGTCCGGTGGTGCCGGAGGTGAAGACGAAGTAGGCGGGGGCGTCGGGTGCGGGATCGACGACGTCGGCGAGCGGTTCCTCGTCGTCGGAGGTCACCTCGAGCCACCGCACGGTCGCCGGAAGTGTCGGCGCTTCACCGACTCCCACATGCACGTCGGCGAGCATCTCGGCCAGGCGCGCGGTGGGGGCGGTGGGGTCGACGAGCATCGGTGCGGCGCCGGCGCCGATGATGCCCCACACGGCGACCACCGATTCGAGCGAACGCGGGTAGGCGCACGCGACCGGATCGCCCGGGCGCACTCCGACGAGCTGGAGGCGCGCGGCGAGAGCGTCGGCGTAGTACAGCAGTTCGGGATACGACAGTTCGCGGTCGCCGTCCACGATCGCGAGTTCCTCGCCACCGGCGGCCGCACCCTGCGCGAGCCACTGCCGCAGCGACCGGGATGCACCCGGTGTGGCGCCGACGGTGGGTAAATCGACGTCGCCGTGCAGGTCGATCTCACCGACCCGCACGTCCGGATCGGCTGCGGCCGCGCTGAGGATCGCACGCAGACGGTCGGCGTAGGCGGCGACGGTGTCGGCGTCGTACAGGTCTGTGCTGTAGAAGAATTCGAGGTCGATGCCGTCCTGCTGTTCGGTGACGGTGACCTGCACGTCGACGTTGACCGTCTCGGTGTCGACGGGTGCGGCGGTGACGTTGAGCCCCGGCAACGCGAAGGTCGACGCGACGGGTCGTGCCTGCGACAGCGCCACCTGGAACAGCGGATGGCGCGCTTCGCTGCGGGCGGGCTGCAGCTTCTCGACGAGCGTCTCGAACGGTGCGTCGGGGTTGCTGTAGGCGGCGAGGTCGCGGCGGTGCACCTGCGCGAGCAGGTCGGTGAAGGGGGCGTCGGGGTCGACGTCGGTGCGCAGCACGAGGGTGCCGGCGAACATGCCGACGACGTCGTCGAGCTGCGGGTCGCCGCGACCGGAGACGGCGGTGCCGATGGGGATGTCACGACCGGCACCGTGGCGCGCGAGCAGCGCCGCGAGTGCGGCGTGCAGCACCATGAACACCGTCGCGCGACCCTCACGGGCCAGCGTGTGCAGTCCGCGGACGAGGTCGGCGTCGAGCGAGACGGTGTGGGCGGCACCGTGTCCGGTGGGCTGCGCGGGTCGCGGGCGGTCACCGGGCAGGGTCACCTCGTCGGGCAACTCGGCGAGTTCGCCCAGCCAGTACGGGATCTGCTCGTCGGCGACGCTGCGCTGCCACCGCGCGTAGTCGGTGTACTGGACGGGCAGCGCGGGGAGTTCGGGGGTCGCGCCGGTGAGGCGGGCGTCGTAGGCGACGGCGATATCGCGCAGCAGCGGCGTGAGCGACCAGCCGTCGGCCGCGATGTGGTGCAGGACGACGAGCAGCACGTGCCGGTCGGGTGCCGTCCGGTACAGGCGCATGCGGGCCGGGGGTTCGACGGTGAGATCGAATCCGGTGGTGGCGTAGTCGCGGACGAACTCGTCGAGGGCGTCCTCCGGCACGGCCACCGGGTCGAGATCGGGGCGTGCGGCGGGCAGCACGGTGTACTCGTCGGCGGCCGGGTAGACGGTACGCAGCGTGCGGTGCCGTTCGAGCACGTCGGTCACGGCGGCGGTGAGGGCGTCGAGGTCGAGGTTCCCGTCGAGCCGCACCGCGAAGGGCAGGTTGTAGCTCGGGGACGCCGGGTCGAAGCGGTTGATGAACCACAGGCGCTGCTGCGCCGCCGACAGCGGGGCGGGCGCGTCGGGGTCGGCGACGAGAGGTGCGCGGCGCGAGCGGGTCTCACTGTTCTCGTCGACGAAGGCGGCGAGCGCTGCGACGGTGCGGTTCTCGAAGACGTCGCGCACGGTGACGTCGGTGTCGAGTACGTCCGACAGGCGACCGGCGAGGCGCGTGGCGAGCAGCGAGTTGCCGCCGAGGTGGAAGAAGTCGTCGTCGGCGCCGAGGGTGCCGGGGGCGATGCCGAGCAGTTCGGCGCACACGTCCGCGACGAGTTCTTCGACCGGTCCGTGCGGTGCCGCTCCCCCGCCGGCGGTGACGTCGGGGGTGGGCAGCGCGGCGCGGTCGAGTTTGCCGTTGGCGGTGAGCGGCAGCGCGTCGAGGACCACGGCGGCCGACGGGACGAGGTGGTCGGGCAGGCTGCGGCGCAGGTCGCGCAGGGCCGCGGTGGCATCGCCGCCGACGAGGTAGGCGACGAGGCGGTCGTCGCGCAGCAGCACGACGGCCTGGCGTACGCCTTCGCTGCGCAGCAGGGCGGCTTCGACCTCGCCCGGTTCGATGCGGTAGCCGCGCAGTTCGATCTGCTGGTCGGCGCGACCGAGATAGTGCAGGGCACCGCTGGTGTCGCGGCGGCCGAGGTCGCCGGTGCGGTAGCGGCGGGTGCCACCGGGGGCGGCGACGAAGCGGGTCGCGGTCTGGCCGGGACGTCCGCGGTAGCCGCGCGCGAGTTGGTCTCCGCGCACGTACAGTTCGCCGATCGCCCCGGGCAGTGCGGGTCGCAGCGACGAATCGAGCACGTCCACGGCGAGACCGGGCAGCGGCGCACCGATGCCGGTCGCGGCGGCGTCGCCGAAGGTCACGTGCACGGTGGTCTCGGTGATGCCGAACATGTTGACCACCCGCACATGCGGATGACGCTCGGCCCACGGGCGCACCCGCGCGGGGTCGAGGGCTTCGCCGCCGAAGATCAGCAGCCGCAGGTCCTCGAGCGGCGCGTGATCGGCGGCGGCGAGCTGGTAGAAGGCCGTGGGGGTCTGGTTGAGCACCGTCACCCGATTGCTCGTGAGCACGTCCACGAAGGCCGCCGGGTCGCGCACGGTGAGGTGATCGACCACCACGACAGACGCGCCGGTGGCCAGCGGTGCCCACATCTCCCACACCGAGAAGTCGAAGGCCGGCGAGTGGAACAGCGTCCACACGTCGTCGGCGCACAGTCCGAACTCGTCGACGGTCGCGGCAAGCAGCGACAGCACGTTGCGGTGCGTGACCTGCACGCCCTTGGGGGTTCCGGTGGAACCGGACGTGTAGACGACGTAGGCGCCGAGATCCGCGACGAGCGGGAAGTCGAACAGGGCGCCGTCGTCGAGACGGCCGGCCACCTCCGGATCGTCGAGTCGCAGCGTCGGCACGCGGACGTCGGTGAACTCGCTGTCGGTGACGACCAGCGAGGGCTGCGCGTCGTCGAACAGGGCCTGCAGGCGCGTCGCGGGATGCGTGACGTCGACGGGCAGGTAGATGCCGCCGGCGCGGGAGACGGCGAGGATCGCGACGACGAGGTCGGGGGTCCGCGGCAGTGCGACGGCGACGACGTCCTCGGCGGTGACGCCGCGTTCGCGGAGGAGTTTGGCGAGCGCGCCCGAGCGCGACCACAGCGCGCCGTAGCTGAGGGAGTACCCGTCCCCCACCACGGCGACGGCCGCCGGATCGTCGGCCACGCGTTGCGCGACCAGCTCGGGCAGCGACTCTGC
Source organism: Rhodococcus sp. PD04 (assembly GCF_035918275.1). Lineage (NCBI taxonomy): Bacteria > Bacillati > Actinomycetota > Actinomycetes > Mycobacteriales > Nocardiaceae > Rhodococcus > Rhodococcus sp. PD04. The sequence goes on from NZ_CP142143.1 coordinate 4,340,827, forward strand.
CGAAAGTTGTTGCGCGACGCCGACGGGGGTGAGGTCGGCGTCGCCCAACTCGATACCGCCGACCGACACAGCCGGGTCGGCGGTAACGGCATCGAGGATACGCACGAACCACGACTGCCACTGCACAATCGTGTGCGAATCCAAAAGTTCGTCCGCGTACGTAAGGATCGTTTCCAAACCGGCGGGCACACCGGTCTCGGAACGGCGTTCGCGGACGGTCAGTTCGAGGTCGACGCGGGCCGTGCCCACGGGGATCTCGCGGATGGTCCTGGAGCTGCCGGGCAGCGTGAACTCGTCGAGCGAGAACGACTCGTACGCCAGGATGACCTGGAACAACGGGTGATGTGCGTCGGTGCCGGCACCTACCGCGTCGACGATGCGATCGAACGGCACGTCGGCGTGGGCGAAGGCGTCGAGGTCGGCGCGGCGGGTGTCGGCGAGCAGGTCGGCGAAGGTGCGGCGCGGATGCACCCGCAACCGCAGCGGCACGGTGCCGACGAACATGCCCACCACGTCGTCGACCGCGGCGTCGCTGCGTCCGGAGACCGGTGTGCCGATCGTGACGTCGTCGGTGGCGGCGAGTGCCGACAACAGCGTCGCGAAGGCCGCGTGCATCACCATGAACGGCGTGACGTCGTGGGCCCGAGCGAGCTTGTCGATCGCGGCGTGCAGTTCGGCGGGGATCGTGAAGCTCGCACGACCCGCGGTACCGGTGGTCGCCGCGCTGCGGGGACGATCGGTGGGCAGCGCAAGCAGCGGCGACGCGTCGTCGAGGGTCTGCTTCCAGAAGGCGAGCTGCCGGGCCGCGAGGCTGTCGGCGTCGTTCTCGTCGCCGAGCACGGCCCGGTGCCAGCGCGCGTAGTCGCGGTAGGTGACCGCCGGTGCCGACAGTTCGGGCGTCTCCCCGTCGCGGTGGGCGCGGTAGGCGGCGACGGCGTCGCGTCCGAGCGGCAGCAGCGACAGGCCGTCGGCGGCGATGTGGTCGATCACCACGGCGAGCACGTAGCCGGAGTCCGTCCGGTACAACCGGGTGCGGATCGGCGGGTTGACGGTGAGATCGAAACGCGCGCGAGCGAATTCGGTCAGCTCCGCATCGAGGTCGGTGCCGGCGTCGACGGGCTCGAGGTCGAACGTCACCGACGACAGCACGTGCTGGCGCGGGCCGGACGGGCTGTCGGGGAAGACCGTGCGCAGCGAGTCGTGGCGAGACAGCACGGTGGCGGTGGCCGCGCGCACGGCGTCGAGGTCGGTGTCGGCGTCGAGGTCGAGCGCGAAGGCGATGTGGTCGCCACCGTCGATGCCGTCGGCCACGTCGAACCGGTTGAGCAGCCACATGCGCTGCTGCGCCGGTGCGAGCGGGGCATCGCTGTCGTCTTCGACGTGCACGAGCGGCAGGTGCTCACCGGTGGGTTCCTCGGCGAGCAGGTTCGCGAGTTCGGCGACGGTGGGGTGCTCGAAGATGTCGCGCACACCCACCCGGCGCCCCGCGACTCCCCGCAGGCGCGCGGCGAGCTGGGTCGCGAGCAGCGAGTTGCCGCCGACGGCGAAGAAGTCGTCGGATCCGGCGACGCTCGGCAGGTCGAGCAGGTCAGCGACGACGCCGGCGACGAGTTCTTCGGTGGCGCTGCGATATCCGTCGGTGCGGGTCGCGGTGACCTCAGGCTCGGGCAGCGCGGCGCGGTCGATCTTGCCGGTGCTGGTGAGCGGGAACGCGTCGAGCACGGTGACGGTCGCGGGCACCATGTGCCGGGGCAGACGCTCGGCGGCCCATTCGCGGATCTCGTGCGGGTCGAGGCGGCCGTTGCGGCTGTGCACGTAGGTGGCGAGGGTGTCGCCGCGCACCACGGTCACGGCGGTGCCGATGCCCGGGTGGGTCTGCAGGGTCGCGTCGATCTCGCCGAGTTCGATGCGGAAGCCGCGGATCTTGACCTGGTGGTCGCTGCGGCCGACGAACTCGAGAGCGCGGTCGTCGTCGTGTCCCGTCCAGCGGACGAGATCGCCTGTGCGGTAGAGGCGTCCGGTGCCGTACGGGTTGGCGACGAACCGGTCGGCGGTGAGCGCGGGAGCGTCGAGGTAGCCGCGGGCGACGCCCTGTCCCCCGAGATACAGCTCGCCGGTCACGCCTTCGGGCACGGGGCGCAGGCGTTCGCTGAGCACCACTGCGGTGACGCCGACGAGGCCGGTGCCGATGGTGAGCCGGTCGCCGGGTTCGAAGGGTTCGCTCGACGTGGCGAGCACCGTCGTCTCGGTGGGTCCGTAGACGTTGAGGAGAGTGCGGCCGGGTGCCCAGCGTTCGGCGGTCTCGACCGGCCATGCCTCGCCGCCGATCGCGATGGTGCGCAGGGCGTCGAGTCCGGTGGGGTCGAGCTGGGTGGGCACCGAGGGCGTCGAGAACCAGTGGGTGATGCCTTCGGTGCGAAGCAGTTCCACGAGTTCGTCGCCGCCGAACAGGTCGGCGGGCGCGACCACCAGTGTGCCGCCGGAGGTGAGTGCCAGGACGTATTCGAGCACCGCGCCGTCGAAGGCAGGGGTTGCGAAGTGCAGCACCCGTGCTTCGGTTGCGGTGTCCGAGATGGTGGGCAGGTCGAAGCGCTCGACGAACGACTGTGCGAGCGGGCCGAGTCCGCGATGCGAGACCACCACGCCCTTGGGCCGGCCGGTGGAGCCCGAGGTGTAGACAACGTAAGCAGTGTTGTCGACGTGCAGCGGCCGCACTCGATCCGCGTCGGTGATCGGGCGGGTGTCGCCCTCGACGGTGAAGGCGATCGGCTCGACCCCGTCGGGCAGCGCGACATCGCCGTCGACGATCGCGTACCGCGCGCCGGATGCGCCGAGCAGCTGGGCGATGCGCGCGGCGGGCTGGTTGGGGTCGACAGGCACGAAGGCCGCGCCGCTCAGGGCGACGGCCGCGGCGGCGAGCACCGAACGCGTCGACCGCGAGAGCACGACGGCCACACGGTCTTCCGTCCCGATACCCCGCTCGATCAGCGTCCACGCGAGCGGGCGTGCCGCCGTGCGGATCTCGATGGCCTGTCCACCGGGCTCGGTCACGCAGGCCGGCGATCGGTCGACGATCTCGGCGAAGGTCGCTTCCGGGCCGGGTTCGGCCGGCTCGACGGAGAGGGTGCCGAGATCCAGGTCGCCGACGGGCAGCGACGGATGCTGCGCGACCTGCTCGAGCACTCCGCTCAGGCGGGTCACCCAGCGGCCGATGGTGTCGTCGTCGAACAGCTTCGTGTCGTAGACGAGACGGCCGGTGAGCGATCCGTCGCGCAGTTCGCGCAGCGAGATCTCGAGGTCGAATCGCGCCTGCGACGAGGCGATCTCCTGCGGCCGCACCGTGAGGCCGGGCAGTTCGAGGTCGGGCACGTCCACGTTGTCGTAGGCGAGCATGACGTGGAAGGGCGAGAAGCCGAGGGCGTCGACGACGTAGTCGAAGGGCACGGTGGCGTGCGCGAAGGCGTCGAGGTCGGTGTCGCGGGCCTGCGCGAGCAGCGACGTGAACGGCTGGGCCGGGTCGACATTCGTCCGTAGGGTGACGGTACCGACGAACATGCCGACGAGTGCGTCGAGGTCGGGATGGTCGCGACCGGCCGTTCCGGTGCCGATGGCGATGTCGTGCCCGGACGTCCAGGCAGCGAGCCACACGGCGACGGCGGCGTGCACGGCCATGAAGGTGGTGGCGTCGTGCGCGGCGGCGACGGACCGCAGCGCCGCGACCTGGTCGGCGGGCACCGTGAAGTCCACGGCCGCAGCGGGACCGAAGCCGCCGTTGCGGGGGCGGTCGGTGGGCAGCGGCGCCGCGTCGGCGAGACCGTCGAGTGTGCGGGTCCAGTAGTCGATCTCGCGACCGGCGCGGGTGTCGGGCGCCGCCGGATCGCCGAGACGATCGAGATGCCACTGCGCGTAGTGCCGGTAGTGCAGCGGCAGCGGCGTCCAGACGGGCGCCTCCCCTGCCGTGCGGGCGAGGTAGGCGGTGGCGACGTCGGCGGTGAGCGGCACGAACGACGCACCGTCGAGCGCGATGTGGTGGGCGACGACGGCGAGCACGTGCTTGTCGTCGGCGAGTCGCAGCAGGCGGATGCGGAACGGGATCTGCGCGGTGAGGTCGAACGGTTCGGCCGCCCACTCGGTGATGAGCGCTTCGACATCGCCCTCGGCCGTTTCGGGTTCGAGTGCGAGACCGGCGACGGCACGGTCGAGCGGCAGCACGTCCTGCACCGGGCCGTCGAGCTCGAGGCGGAACAGCGTGCGGAGGGTTTCGTGCCGGTCGAGGACGTCCACCACCGCGGCCTGCAGCGCCGGGAGGTCGAGGGCGCCGTCGAGGTGCAACGCGAACGGCAGGTGGTAGGCGGCGGGATCACCGTGTGCCCGGGCGAGCAGGAACAGTCGGCGCTGCGCGGGGGCGAGCGGTGACGGTCCTGTGTCGGGGGTGGCGACGGGTCGCGATTCCGATTCGGGTCGCTTCGCCGCGGCTGCCGCCAGTCGGGCGACGGTCGGGTGGGCGAACACGTCGCGCAACTGCACGTCGCGGCCCAGCGCGGCACCGAGACGGGCGGCGAGTTGCGCGGCGCCGAGCGAGTGACCGCCGAGCGCGAAGAAGTCGTCGTCGGCTCCGATGTCGTCGATGCCGGTGAGTTCGGCGAACAGCTCGGCGACGATCTTCTCGGTCGGGCCGTGGGGCGGCCGCGATCCGACGGCCACGGCACGCTCGGGTGCGGGCAGCGCGCGCCGGTCGACCTTGCCGCCCGGCGTGAGGGGCAGCGCCTCGAGCACGGTGATCGACGACGGACGCAGATAGGTGGGTAGTTCGTCGGCGAGGCGGACGGTGAGGTCGGCGGGGTCGACGTCGCCCACGACGTAGGCGGCGATGTGCTCACCGTGGACGGTGACGGTCGCGGCCTGCACCTCGTCGAAGGCGATAAGCGCGGCTTCGATCTCGCCGAGTTCGATGCGGTAGCCGCGGATCTTCACCTGCTGGTCGGCGCGGCCGAGGAATTCGAGGTGACCGTCGGTGGTCCAGCGGGCGCGGTCGCCCGTGCGGTACATGCGCCCACCGAACGGTGAGGCGACGAAGCGTTCGGTGGTGAGGGCCGGGGCACCGAGGTAACCGCGCGCGACGCCCGGGCCCCCGAGATACAACTCGCCGATCACGCCGGCGGGCACAGGATGCAGACGCGAGTCGAGGACGACGGCGGTGGTGCCGTCGATCGGCCGGCCGATGGGCACGCCCGCGCCGGGCTGTAGCGGGTCGCTGAGGGTCGCGAGAATCGTGGTCTCGGTGGGCCCGTAGGCGTTGAGCATGGTGCGGCCGGTGGACCAGCGATCGGCCACGGCCTGCGGAAGTGCTTCGCCACCGGCGTCGAGAACCTGCAGGTCGGGCAGGCTGTCGTCGGGGGTGACGGCGAGGATCGCCGGTGCGGTGATCGCGTGGGTGACGGCTTCGCTGCGCAGCAGGGTTGCCAGCGCCGGTCCGCCGACAGCATCGGGCGGGCAGATCACCAGGGTGGCACCGGAGTCGAATGCCAGGAACAGTTCCTGCAGCGACGCGTCGAAGGACGGCGATGCGAGGTGCAGCACCCGCGACGTCTCGTCGGCACGGTAGCGATCGCGCAACGTCGACACGAGCGCCGACACACCGCGGTGGCCCACCGCGACGGCCTTCGGGGTGCCGGTGGAACCAGAGGTGTGGATGACCCACGCCGTGTTGTCGACATGCAGCGGCCGCAGGCGATGCTCGGCCGTGAAGGTCTCGCCGGAACCGTCGGTGGGCGGCGCGATGCGGGTGACGTGCTCGGGCAGCGCCGGGTGGTCGTGGGCGACGGCGATCCGCACGTCGCGCAGCACCTGCTCGAGGCGACGGGCGGGAAGCTCGGGATCGAGCGGGGTGTAGGCGGCACCCGTCTTGGCGACGGCCCACAGCGCGACCACCGAATCGATCGAGCGAGGCAGCAGCACCGCGACGCGCTCTTCGGGGCCGGCACCGGCCGCGACCAGCGCATGAGCGAGCGCATCGGAGCGAGCGTCGAGTTCGCGGTAGGTGATGCTGTCGTTTCCGTCCACGACGGCGACGGTGTCGCTCGCGGCGTGGCGGGTGAGGACGTCGGGCAGCAGTTCGGGCTCGGGCGCGGTGCGTCCGCGGGCGGGAGCCAGGCCGTCGAGTTCGGCCGGGTCGGCGAGGGCGAGATCGCCCACCGCGACGCCCGCGTTCTGCACGAATTCCTTCAGGAAGCCGCGGAAACGGCTGTGCAGCGACGAGAGGTGCTCGTCGCTGTAGAGATTGGGGTTGGCCTCGAAGTCGACGCGCATCGTGCGGCCGGCGACGCCCGGGTAGACGTTGACGGCGAGGTCGTCGATCGGACCGCTGGACTGGTGGTGGTACTCCCCCGTCACGTCGCCGAAGGCGATCTCGGGATGGAACATCATCAGGTTGACGGTGGGGCCGAACGGGCTCGCCGCCTCGTCGCGGGAGCGGCCGAGACTGCGCAGATCCGCGAGCATGTCTTCGTACCGATACCGCTGGTGGCGCAGGGTGCTGCTCAGTTCCACCTGCACGTCGCGGATGAGCTCGACGGGTGTGGTTGCAGGATCCACGCATAGGCGCAACGGCACGACGTTGGCGAGAACACCAGCGGACCGACGCAGCGCGGCGGTGGTGCGAGCGGAGACGGGCAGGCTGAGTACGACATCGACCACGCCCGTCGTCCGAGCGAGGAACGCGCCGAACGCCGCGAGGACGATCGGCACGTCGGTGGAGTTCGCGTCGTGGGCGAGCGACGAGACCGCGGCAGCCGTGTCGGCGTCGAGTTCGGAGTTCGCTCGGCGCGCCGGCACCCCGAGAGGTGCCTCGTGATCGACGAACGACACGGATTCGGGCAGGTCGGCGAGGCGCTCGAGCCAGTGCTGTCGGTCGGTGTCCTGGCGCTTCGAGCCCACATAGGCGGCCTCGACTTCGAGAATGTCGGCAATCGGCATCGCCTTGAGCGGCGGCGCCTCGGAGCCCGAGACCCACGCCGAATACAACTCGGCGGCGCGGTTGAGCATGTTGACCGCGCCCTGGCCGTCGAGCGCGATGTGGTGGACGTAGCTCGACAGGAAGTAGCGGTCGTCCGCGATGCGCAGCACGGTGGTGGCGATGAGCCGGTCGCTCAGCAGGTCGAGGGGCTTCGTGTACTGCTCGGTCATCCAGCGATGAGCTGCAGCTTCCGGGTCCTTCTCGGACCGCAGGTCCAGATAACGCGGCGCGTCCTCGATATCGGCGACGACCTTCTGGAACGGCTTGCCGTCCTGTTCGACGAGCACGACAGTGCCCGACTCGACCTCGCGCGCAGCCTGATTACAGGCGTCCCGAACCAGGTCCGCGTCGAGATCGCCACGGAACTCGACGTATTGCGCCGTGGTGAACGGTATGTCGGGATTCAGTTGCTGCGCGAACCACAGGCCCCGCTGACTCGGGGACAGCGGAAGTAGATGCACCACGCTCCCCTCGTCCTCCCGACACGATTCAGGACACGGGAAGTGCAGAACCCTCCCCTGTCATGCGATCGTGGACGGAGCCTCCCAACTCCACGGTCACGATCACCGTGCAGAAGTTTACTTACAGTCACTGTTACCCACCACTTGAACGGTCGGCCAGATCGAATCGGGTTATCGTCTCGAGCGGAAACCACGAAGGGGGCACAAGCGGCGTGAACGATGTTACCGGTGAGTCAGTTTCGCCCGAACCGCGTCGACGGAAGGTGCGCAGGCGCCTGTCGGACGAGGAGATCGCAGCTCAGCGCAGGAAGCGCCGGCGCGTGCAGATCGGCTGCGGCGTAGGCGCACTCGTGGTCGTCGGATTCATCGGCTGGCTGGGTTACGAAGGCTTGCAGGCGAAGTCGAACCTGGAGAAGGCGCAGGACTTCGCGACGCAGGCGAAAGACGCACTCCTCGCAGGCGATACCGACAGGGCCCGCGTCGTCGCGGGCGACGCCGATCGTTACGCCCAGGACGCCCAGAGTTCGGTCGACTCGGTGCCGTGGCGTATTGCCGGCGCCGTTCCATTCTTGGGGAGCCCGTTCGATTCCACTCGCCAGATGACCACCATTGTGAGTGGTCTCACAGAGCAGGTTCTCCTTCCGGCGGTCGACGCAGGTAGTGCCGTGTCCCCCGATCAGTTGATTTTGGACGGTGCACGAATCAATCTTGCGGCTCTCCGCGATGCCGCGCCCGTCCTCGAGACGACCTCTGCGGCGATCAGCGACCTCGACGAGCAGGCCCAGAACGTCGACAGCACGTGGTTGGGACTGATCGACGACGCTCGGGTCGATCTGCAGGAGCAGGTGTCCGAGTTGTCCGGACTACTGAACAACACTTCGCTCGCTGCACAGATCGCGCCGGCCATGCTGGGCGCAGACGGTCCGCGCAGCTATTTCGTCGGTTTCCAGACGAACGCAGAGGCACGTGGCACAGGCGGACTGCTCGGCGGCTTCACTGTGATCCGAGCAAATAACGGAGCGGTCTCCGTCGACGACGTCACGAGCAATCGGGAATTCCGGTTCGACTACGACCCGATCGACCTCGGTCCCGATTTTCAGCGCGCATACGGTCACAGCCGGCCCACGCAGGACTTCCGCAACAGCAATGTGAGTCCGCACTTTCCCTATGCGGGTCAGATCTGGCAGTCGATGTGGGAGCAGGAGACAGGCCAGCGCGTGGATGGCGCGATCGCGACCGATCCTGTGGCGTTGAGTTATGTCCTCGATGTGGTCGGTGACGTCACCCTTCCGGGCGGAGAGAAGATCACTGCGGACAACGTGGTGGAACTGACCGAGTCCACGGCGTACGCCCGCTTCGGCGACGACCAGACGGCACGTAAGGCATACCTGGAAACGGTTGCACAGACCGTGGTGAAGAAGCTGACCGGCAGCATTTCCAAGCCTCGGGCGTTGCTCGAGGCGCTGGGGCGCGCAGCAGGCGAGGGTCGACTCGCGGTGTGGAGTTCCGTTCCGGAGGAGCAGGACGTCCTAGCAACCACGCCTCTCGGACACGTCGTACCCGACGACTCCGGACCGTACGCCCACGTGGTGGTCAACAACCTCGGCGGGAACAAGTTGGACTACTACTTGGAACGCGAGATCGAGTACACGGCAGGGTCGTGTGACGGAGACACCCGTGAATCGAAGGTAACTGTCCGGCTGACCAACGGCCTCCCTCCGGGCGATTACACAGACTATGTCGCAGGAATGTTCGACAACCCTGTCGGCGCGCCTGTAGGCACGAACCTCACTGACCTCGGGCTACTTGCGACACAAGGCGCCAAGTTGAAGAAAGTGACCATCAACGGCACCCCCGCCTTCGGTTACTCCGGAATGGAGCGAGGTCACCCTCTGTTCAACGTCCAGGCTCCGGTACCACAGGGTGAAACGGTTGAAATCATTTACGAACTGACGGAACCCACAGCAAGCGGAGAGCCGCGCGTCCCGATTCAACCCCTTGTGGACAGCCCCCGTATAGACATCATGGTGCCGGACTGCGCCCAAAGTGAGGAAGACTAAGTGCTGGCAACGCTAGTCTGACGAATGAAGGGGATCGCCCAACCTTGGGGCTGCTCAACCCACCGCTGACAGGCTTTGCCGCACTCGTCCAACCGCACAGCGGTGGCTGGGCATGATCGCAGCCGACGGTCATGCGTCAAGCTGACGAATCGGAGAGAGCAGGCAATCCGGACCACGGCTCGGCGTATCGGGGTGGGCGGTGGTTGCCGAGGTTGCATGTAACCTCGGCAACCACTCTCACTGGCGATGATCCGCGTACGTCGAACGTCCGTTGGCGCTTTCAGATCCGCCGAAGGTCCTGCATAGAGAACCGAATACTGACACTAAGCCACCGGAGCCTATTTGAACCGGTATGCCAGACCATCCATATGTTGTCCTGCCAAGATCGGCTGATTACTTCATGCCACTCACTGGAACGCCAACTCTGCACGGTTTGCCAAACGCGCAACGTCCAGTTCCGGGACCTTTCTGACTTGCCCATCGGGACGACTCAGCTCGCCGAGCGCATCCAAGATCTTCTTGCCACAGCCCGCTTCGGGCTCTATGACGAGATGCGGAGCCCCCAGCACTTCGTAAAGCCCTTCGACCTTACCCTGCGTCGACATTGTAATGGGGTACGTACCAGTAAGAATTCCTAGTACAGCGAGATGCATCCGGCCGGTAATGATCACCGATGCACGTCCCGCAAGGGACACAACCTGGTCCGGACTGAGCAGTTCCGGCACGCGAAAAACTTGATCTTCCCTTACTCGATCAACCCGGACCTTGCTTAATTCCTCGATATCATCGTTTCCTGGCCGGGACACGTGCGGTAGGAGAACCACACTCCATCTCTTTTCAATCAGATTCTCCACTACATACTCGTATTCCCTGATCTGATCGAATGACGATGAAATCAGGCCGCTCGCATTAACAACGGCGATCTGACGCCCTTCCGCGATCTGTGCATCACACCACTTCGTGAGACGAGGCTCCTCAACATGTTGACCCACACGAGAAAAGACGATATCGGCGCAGAGAGTAGCGAGATGAACTCCGGACCCACGGATACGGCGCAGCGAAATCGGATCTCTGACGGACAGCAGAGCCCTCCGCTGCACGAACTTTGCGGCTACGATACTTGATCGAGTAGCGCGATCGTTCCAACTGAACCCGAGCACTCGACTCTTCGCTCCTGCAATCGATGCTAGCCAAGCAACCGAAAACCGTGACACAGACGCTAGCGGATTATAGGCGCCGTCCATGGTGTCCGCACCAATAATCCATACGTGCTTACTCCGATGCGCTAAACGGACAAGAGTGCGGACGCCCTGAAACCTTTTCGGGCCAATCGAGTACAGCAAAGCTCGACTCGAAACTACATCTACTCGCTCCTGAAATCGAGCAGGAATTTTCAATGCTTCAGCACCACCTGCAAGGATCGAAATCCTCCCATCGCCAGCTTGATCGAGGCACGCTTCCAACAGCGCTTGATCGCCGATGTTTCCAGCGCCGGGCGCGGCAACTATTGTTACATCGAACTCACGCTGAGAACGGCGCATACGAACAATTTCAACAGCAGCAACCAGGGTATCGATGCCGATTATTATCGCTCCAGCGGCGCCGGTCCCAAGAAGGGACTTTCCAAGCGATTTTACCCTTGATGGAAATTTCACGAAGTCTCCTCGGACCTAGAATTACTTCTACTCTTCAATGACGAGGACATCAGAACCCATGACCCAACAGCACGAGTCGCAGTTCCGCCGGCTAGTCCGACCTGGGAACCGATCGCTCCGCCCCACGCCGCACCCCCAGCTACCGCGATAAGCGTTACGGGCGCCGCAAAGACCTTAATCAGCATTGATGCCCGCACCATGCCCATTGCACGAAGTATCAATCCGGGGCCGACACTTATGGCAGCAACACTTAATGCGATCGCAGTGAACGGTAAAACCGTTAGACCGCCCTCCGCCGCCTCCCCCATAAGCGCTACGGAAATTTCGGACGGCAGCACCTGATATACAAGGATACAGATTACTGCGACCAACACGACACAAACGCCGTACAACGCCGGCAATCGGCGGGACGCACGTACATCGCTTGACGCCACCAATCGAGTCGCTTCCGGGATCAAGGCAAAATTCATGCCCATCGTAAAAATCGACAAGGGCATTAGCAGCATCTGAGCTGCGCGCAGCCATCCAGATGCTTCGAGCCCGGATACCGCAGAAACGACAAATGTCACGGCAGGAGTCAGCCCTCCCGCCACAAAGTAATCAATAGAATATACAGGCCCCACTCTCCTGACAGAACGGACCCATTTTGCCGCCAGCCGGGCATCGAGACGTGGACGGAGAATGAAGAATCCAAACAAAACGCTTGCCGCTGCACCCAAGCCCCACGCGGATACAAATTGCGACAGCCCGGTAGGTGTGATCGCAAGAATCACCGGCACCTCAACAAGGAGCCATAGTGCTTCAGCACCAAACGCTTGCGCGGCCTTACCCGAGTCCACTAAAGCGAAGCGAACCGAATCCTGGACGACCGCGAAGAATATGGCGACGCCGAAAGCGATAGCTAATCGTGTGTCACTAGCAACTATGCTTACCGTGAGGGATGAAACGAATCCGACTACCACGCTCGCAAGAACCGTCGACAGCAATGAAGCTGAGTGCTTGTCGCCCTCATTGAATTGGCGCGTGTCGGCCTCTTTGAAGATCATCGGCTCGCTAGTCCACGCGCGGACAACGCCGATCGCAACTCCGTTTACGGCCATCAAGATCGCAAAGACGCCGAGTTGTGCAACATCCAAGGTACGAGCGACAAGAACCGTGAGGACAAAGTTTGACGCATTGGACGTCACCTGCGCCGCTGCCGACCAGCCCAATCGTTTCGCTGCGCGGACAGACTTTGTTATGACACCCAAGCCAGGCTCCGGCCTCCCGCGATTTGGGCATTCCAATCGCTGCCCTGAAGGACCGTATTGGTGGTCGTCATGCCGAGCCCGGCGATTTGGTCTGGACCTGGCCGTGGCTCAATAGGACCCGGTCGAAATTCCGCAACGGAGAAGCGGTAACCACCGCGTCATCCGAAGGATAGCCAATTGCGATCATCATAATCACTATCTCTTCATCCGGTAGCCCGATCAGTTTCCTCAATCTCAAGTCCTGGCTTTTTACTGTGCTCCAATTCAGGGGGCAACTGCCTACACCTGCACCGTGCAAACCGTAGATCAGCGACATGGCGAACATTCCACCATCGATATACCCCTGGTTCCGCTCACCCGGTGTTAAGAACGCAGATAGATCTGAGGTCACCACGAGGACGTGGCTCGCTGTATGACCGAATCCTCGGTTTCCGTTCTGCGTCTGCAAGACCTTATTTGCGAACTCCCCTTGAGCGAAAATACGCACCCGAGCTGCCTGCCTATTGCAAACACTCGGGGTAGTTTGCGCATCCGCGATTGCACTCTGGATGACGCCAAGGTCGACGCTACGCTCGGAGAAGTTTCGAATACTGCTTCGAGAACGTGCGAACTTCGAGAAGTTCCATTCATCGAGCTTATTGCCAGACAACAATAATGGTTCGGTACCGCCAACGCTGTTTTCAAACTCCGGTGTTGAGCTCGCCAATTTTTCGAAGTCGGGCTCTATAGCCGACCACCACTCGTTCGGAGACGATTGAAACTTGTGCTTGTATTCTCTTAGCGCTCCGAGAGCCCCGGCAAGGATTGCTTTATCGTGACCATCTAACGCGGCATAGCGAACACAGTTGGCCAGCAACCTTTCGACCGTTTCGCGGCCAAACCAGGGGCGTGGTTCCGGCAGCGTCAAGCCCTTCTCAACGCGATGGAAGTCCATAACAATGTGTGACTCCAACACTTCGAGTTTGCTTGACTTAACGATGCCCGAGAACCGCACAAATCTCCGAGCGTCATAGGCATACGATCCCACGAGTTGCGTGATTGCTCTCGCCTGCCGCAGCACCCGAACTTTTTTAGCTCGCCCTCTAACGTTTAAGACAAAGCTCATTTTCGCCCTCCAAGAGCTAACGCAGATACAGATAAGAACTATCTTGCATCAAGATCCTAGGAATTCACGGATCATTTTAATCTCATGCTGCTGTTCCGACATCCTACGCAGCAAAACATCATTAGCTGCGGCAGCAAATTTCTCAGGATTGTCTGATATGTCCCTCACTGCGCGTGCAATCGATTCCGGATCATTTGGGTCGACATATGCAGCGGCGCCCTCTAAAAAATCTCGGAGAACAGGAAAATTAGCAGTCACTTGAGGTTTCCCCTCCATGAGCGCTTCGTAGCCTGCTCGCTGCATCGTATGGTCACGATCCGTCACGGCGACTACAGCTAAACAGTCTCGCACCAATCGGTCGTATTCCGCTGCAGACACAAAACCCGGAAAAATCACATTTTCGGGCGCAGATCCGCGAACCCAATCGGGAGCTTTTCCGGTGAAAACGAACCGAAGGTCAGGAATACGGCGGGTAGCCTCAAGTAGCGCATCCATCGGTTCATCGTTTGCGTAACTCAGGGGGCACAGGATATACGCGCCGGCGTCATGCTCCACCTTGCCGACACGGCGGTCAGTAAGGATATCGTGAAGGACAAATGCATTCGTACCCGCTCTTCGGCACTGGGCGGCAAGGGGTTCATTTGTCACAATTGCGGAATTTCTCCGCAACATCCACAGTCCGATACGGGAGAACCATGACCATTTAGGATCCGAGAAGAATCCCGTATGCAAGTCAGCGATCAACTTGCTGCCTCGCGGCCTTGATAGCGCCGCTACGACTAGTAACGGAGCAGGCGGAAGCATCACGATAATCGAATTCGGACGACGGTCACGAATGACACTTCGAGTGTATCGTGCTGCAGCCAGGTACTTGAACACGTGACGCTTCTTTGCAATCGCGTCAGGCAAGAATACTGCTTCGACGCCGAGCTCCTCTGCCAGACCAGCGCTTCGGCCGTGAAAATCGATCCAGCTCACTATCATCGTGCTGCCTCCAGGAGGAGAATTCGACGTGTACTCGCTTCGAGGAGATGCTCTGACTTCAGATCGAGTGGATCGACAGCAACCGCGATTTCATTGTCCGCCACCAGCCGAGCGATCTGCAGCTGATGATCGTCGACATGCTCGTTTCGCTTCTTCCTTCTAGGGAGAACTACCGGATACTTACCCATTCCAAGGATGTTCAAGATCGAGCCGACACCGCTATGTGTAATTACGACATCGCTTGCTTTGACAAAGCTCTCGAACTGCTCGTTCTCCACGGTCTCAAAGACTTGGCCAGGTAGATCAGTACGAGTCGTACAGCCAACCTGCCAGACAGTGTTCTCATCAGCCAAGCCTGTCCTGAGGACTGCATCAATCGCAGAGTCAAACCTGAAAGGTTTGATGGTCCCCAGCGTCACGAAGAGCCTCGGCTTGTCCACGGGAGTATCACTGCTAACTGAGGAGAAGGCGCTCATCACACTGTCGCGGTGACTCCAGCGACCAGTAGCCCATTCCTTGTGTTGAGCCTCCAACTTTGTGAACCTGAGCGCGTGCAGGATACGACCGGACAACGAAGGTCCGTCAGTCCTCGAGACGCTCTCGATGTAGCGCGTCGGCACGCCGGCCAATCGAGCCGCTGGCAACGCTGCAAGGGCAAGGGCAGCCCCTGTGCTGATCGCCTCGTCGTACTTGACGTTCGTAGACCGCAAATAGGATGCCAGCGTGCGGAATGCATTGAATGTGCCTATGTAGTCCCGCGGTGCGATGTACGGAACATGGAGCGCGTTCTTTCCAGCAAGCAACGACCTGCTCTGCGGTGAATCAAATGTAACCCAGAGCGAGTCGTGGGTCGCGCCGAGAGTTGGCGCTAGTCGGACCAGCTGCTCAAGGTGTCCTCCAGTGGAGGCTGCCAAGATCAGACGCCTGCTGCTTTCTGTGGTTTCCACGGTTCGTTCCGCCCCTTATTCCGAAATATTGCTTGTGGCCGATAAAGTCGTCGATCCCTGCCGGTGTTCATACCCCTGTCAAGGCCTGCCCAATGCGCGGTACTCCCACCCGGCAGCCCTCCATTTGCTTGCATCAAGGCAGTTTCGTCCGTCGATCAGCTTCTTCCGACGAACGACATCTTCGATGCTCGTCGGCGCAAGCTCACGGAACTCTTGCCATTCCGTCAGCACAAGAACCACGTCGGCGCCGCTGCATGCTTCTTTGACGTCAGTTGCATAGCTAAGCGTGGGAAAAATTGTCCGCGAATTCTCCATTGCTTTTGGATCGAAGACCGTCACTGATGCGCCTTGCAGCTGAATCTGGCCTGCGATATTCAGGGCGGGCGAATCTCGCACGTCATCGGAGTCGGGTTTGAAGGCAGCACCCAGCACCGCAACTCGGGACCCGATCAACGAACCATCGACTGCTTCACGGGCGAGCTCGACCATACGTGCTCGACGCCTCATATTAATATTGTCAACTTCGCGCAGAAATGTCAGCGCTTCATCCGCACCGATCTCTCCTGCGCGGGCCATGAAGGCACGAATGTCCTTTGGCAGACACCCTCCGCCAAAACCGATACCCGCGTTAAGGAAGCGTCGTCCGATGCGGACGTCGTGGCCAATCGCGTCTGCGAGGAATGCTACGTCGGCTCCTGCGGCCTCACACACTTCCGACATCGCGTTGATGAACGAAATTTTTGTCGCCAGGAATGCGTTCGCTGCGGTCTTGACAAGTTCCGCTGTCGCTAGATCAGTGACAAGGAACGGAATGTCTTCTTCGATAAGTTGTGCGTAGACTTCTCTAGCGACTTGTTCCGCCAGTCCACGGCTGTTCCGTGAGACCCCCAGAACCATACGATCTGGGTGCAGAGTGTCTTGCACAGCGAATCCTTCGCGGAGAAACTCTGGGTTCCAGGCCAGCTCGACTTCTTCACCAGCAGGCGAAAGTGTCCGCACACGTTCCGCGAGGCCTTCGGCCGTGCCTACCGGAACCGTCGACTTTCCGAAAATGACGGACGGACCGGACAGTAGAGGTGCCAGCCGATCGATTACTGCATTAACGTACGTCAGGTCAGCGGCGAACTCCCCCTTGCGTTGAGGCGTGCCGACACCGATGAAGTGCACATCTGCGAACGCTGCGGCTTCCTCGTACGACGAAGTGAAGCGCAGTCTTCCGCTCTGAATATTTCGTTGCAGGACCTCTTCAAGGCCAGGTTCATAAAAAGGAACTTCGCCGGCTTCCAGCTTCGCGAGCTTTGCCGGGTCAACGTCCACTCCTACAACTTCATGGCCAAGCTCGGCCATGCAGGCCGCATGTGTGGCTCCGAGGTAGCCAGTACCGAACACTGCAATTCTACGACTCATGTCATTACTCCCATATCTAGCTACTAGGTTGGCGGATTGGTTCCTACAGCTGACTCTTTTCGACGACCATGTAATCGTCGCACGTATTCACGTTGTGCCCAGGAATCGGCGCCACTACGCGAAATGCCCTGGATGAGAAACGGACCAACTGGGGCGCGAACGCGCACTACCACCTGAACCTGGAGATTATAAAGGTTTTGATCGTTCACGACGACGCGAGCATTCTGTCTTCGATGCCGATTGCCGACAGGAATATAAGAGCATGGTGAAAAACAACCAGGGTAATCGCGACACCTCGGGCACAGTCGATCCACTCGACCTGAGTTTTAATATCGGTTCTCGTCGAACTCACGATCGTGCCCATCGGAAGTGGTGGCCCATACGGTTTTCCTTCCTCACCCTTTGCAAGCTGCGAGTCCCCAAGGCGATCGCCGTCGTGTCAGTCTCTTCATCCCGAGGAGCGCCAGATTCAGAGCAGGGCGTGTACATGGCGAAGTGCGCAATCCGATCCCTGTCTGCCCTGCGCGTCCCATAAATGGACCGCCTTGGACAGATCATTAGTATCTGAGGACATTTAGTAGGCGCCGTCGCTGGCGAGCACTGCCTTGACGGTCTTACCGATGATCAGCACATCGGACACCATCGACCAGTTCTCCACATACGACAGATCCAGGCGCACCGACTCGTCCCACGACAGATCCGACCGACCACTGACCTGCCACAGGCCCGTCACACCCGGACGCACCAACAGCCGCCGCTTGACCCGACCGTCGTAGGCCTCCACCTCACGCCGCAACGGCGGGCGCGGACCCACCACACTCATCTCACCACGAATGACGTTGATGAACTGCGGCAACTCGTCGATACTGAACCGGCGCATCACCTTGCCGATACGGGTCACGCGCGGGTCGTCCTTCATCTTGAACAACGGGCCCGCGCCCTCATTCTGGGCCAGCAACGTGTCGACCATCTTGTCGGCATTGGTGACCATCGACCGGAACTTGATCATCCCGAACGGCGTGCCGTCGATGCCGATGCGCTCGGCCTTGTAGAAGATCGGACCCCGATCCTCGAGCTTGATCAACAGCGCGACGACCGCGAACACCGGCGCCAAGGCCACCAGCGCCGCGCCGGCGAAGACCAGATCGAAAATCCGCTTCCCCGACCGCTTCGCCCCGTGATAGCTCGGCTTCTCGACGTGAATCAGCGGCAGACCGGCGACCGGGCGCATCTCGATGCGCGGACCGGCCACATCCACGACACCCGTCGCGACCACCAGGTCGGTGTCGAGCGGTTCGAGCTGCCAGACCAGATCGTGCAGCCCCTCACTACCCAGAGTTTCGGTGGCGGTGACCACCACCGTGTCCGCCCCCGACAACTTCAATGCTTCGACGACGGAGTGTTCGTCGCCGTAGATGGTGATGTCCCGGCCGTCGACGTCGATCACGTCGCCGGGGGCACCCGAATAGCGGGGCACGCAGACACCGACGACCCGGTAACCCTCGCCGTCCTTGCGGGAGAAGGTGCGCGCCATGTGCCGCACCGCCCGCGCCCCACCGACCACCAGCACCGAGGTACGGAACTCACCGCGAGCGCGCTTGCGCGCGATGACCTTCCGCCATACCCAGCGTGACAGCAGCAGACCTGCGAGACCGACCGGCAACGCAATGGCTAGGTATCCACGTGCCAGTTCCAGTTTGAATACGAGGGCGATGATCGCGATGAAACCGAACAACCGAGCCGTACTCGAGACGACTCGTTGGTACTCGCTTTGACCTGTGCCTATTACGCGCCGCGAGCGAGTACGAAACAGTGTGAGAGTGCTCAACCAGAGACCTACTAGACCGGCAGAGATCAGTGCATAGTTGAGTTCGGAGACGGGCTCCATAGTCAGTAGGTCGCTCTGTCCGAAACGGACGCTGTGTGCCACAACTACGGCTAGTACAACGACCATTGCGTCGGACCAGATCAGACGTCTGATGTAGGACTGCTGCCAATTTCGGCGGTTTGTCGACTGCGACGGTTGGTGCTGTCCGCGAACAGAATTGACGGAGCCCCCCACGAGTACGTCGGGCACACCACGACTCGCCTCCCCGACGGCAGTCATAACCCAACCACCCTCATTGTTGTCTCCTCCCCGAGACATGTACTGCTCCTACGAACAAGCAACGTCGGACCCGATTCGCGCACCCTCCCCGGTCGCGTAATCTGCCCGTTGCATGCCCAGTCGGGCGCAGTTCCTCCAGTTGTGCGCGCATCGCTTCCCTGCGAAAACGCTCTTTGAGACTGTAACGTTACTTACGAGATATGGCAGCTTGAACGACCGTCCAGATCGCGTCCCGCTTTCGCATGCCGATCAGTCCCCCGTCGCGGCGCGAGTCCGTGCCGCGAAGTGACGGAGTAGGCAATCCCCCCTGCTGTCTTGCACTTTCAGTGCATTTCCCGATTCGCGAACCGAGAGATCGACCCCTAGACTGCGCTTACCGACCCCCTGCGTCACGCGGGAATAGTGGTCGGAATCTTGATGGTGAGATGTATCTCACCATGATCAACGTTTTGACCGTGCATTCGTGGGTATTCGGCCGCGTCCATGCGCTCGACAGGGGAGGCGAGGGTATAACCATGCAAGAAGAAGCAGAGGTGCGTAGAACTTTCCGGACGGCCGTAGTGCCAGCGGCTGGGATGGGCACCAGATTCCTGCCGGCCACAAAGACTGTGCCGAAGGAACTGTTGCCGGTAGTAGATACGCCGGGCATCGAACTCGTCGCGACGGAAGCCGCCCAGTCGGGAGCTCAACGACTTCTCATCGTAACGGCTCCCGGAAAGGACGGAGTCGTCGCGCATTTCGTCGACGACTTCGACCTTGAGAAGCACCTTGAGGCGAAGGGCAAACTCAAGCTGCTCGAGAAGGTGCGGCGCGCGCCCAATCTGCTCACGGTCGAGTCAGTTGTCCAAGACAAGCCGCTCGGCCTGGGCCATGCTGTCGGCTGCGCCGAAGCGGCGCTGGAGCCGGATGAGGACGCGATCGCAGTTCTTCTCCCGGACGACCTCGTGCAACCGAGCGGCATCCTGGAAACGATGGCTCGTGTCCGCGCCAAGCGCGGAGGAAGCGTGCTGTGTGCCATCGATGTTCCGAAGAGTCAGGTGAGTTCGTACGGCGTATTCGAGGTCGAGGAAGTACCCAACGTCGCAAATCCCGATGTCTTACGAGTTCGCGGCATGGTGGAGAAGCCGGCCCTTGCCGACGCTCCGTCCACACTTGCCGCCGCTGGCCGCTATCTGCTGGACCGTCACATCTTCGATGCCCTCCGTCGGATCAAGCCGGGCGCAGGCGGGGAACTCCAATTAACTGACGCGATCGCGCTGCTGATCGAGGAAGGTCACCCGGTCCACGTCGTGGTCCATCGTGGGACCCGCCACGACTTGGGCAACCCGGGTGGATATCTTCGGGCAGCGATCGATGCCGCCCTCGACAGCGAGGAATACGGCGACGGCCTCCGTAAGTGGCTCCACCAGCGGCTGGACTTGGACGCCATCTGAACGGAGTACGGCCGAATTACATCAATGGGACTTAGGTCCCATCTTCGATGTGCCGTAGGTCCCGCATTCTGGTTAAATCCTCAAGTGTGTTGCCTCCCCGCAACATGCCCCTTCCCCTCCCCGGGAATTGGCGGCACCGGGCCCCGCTGGCTCCTCCCCCCTGCCAGCGGGGCTCGCTCGACTTCGAGACACCGCACCACGGACCACCACGAACGGTCCGAGACCACAAATCCAATTCGTAAGCGTTGACGCCTTCCGGACTCGGTGCCAAGATGATCAACCACGCGCTCGAACGTGCGTGCGAACAACTCAAAACAGATGGCCCGCCGCGACTGGCATCGCGACGGGCCGGATGTCCGACTTAGAGGGAGTCGAACATGCGTCAGCATACTCATGTGCAGGTGATCCAGTGAGCATCGAAGCGATCACCTGGGCGCTCGAACGCGCCGAAATTCCGTCCCCAACTCCTCCTGGCATGCCCTCGGCACCGGCGCTGACAGTGGTGCTACTCGGCCTGGCCAATCATGCGTCCCGACATGGCGCGGATGCGTATCCGTCCGTGCGAAAGCTCGCCGGGTACGCCCGCATCAGCGAACGCCAGGTGCAGCGTTGTTTGAAGGCGCTCGCCGCTCTCGGCCTCATTTCCAAAGGCGATCAAGAGCGGATCGCGGCGACAATTCCTCGCGAAGACCGCCGCCCCGTCCTGTACAACCTGTCGATGAAGCGGGGTGGCACGTCGTCACCCCGCAGCTCTGAACGAGGTGACAAGACGAAGCGCCACGGGGTGACAGGAACGACCGAGCGGGATGACACCCCGGTCACCCGAACCGTCCTTGAACCAAGAGATGAACCTGCTGCACTCCCCCACCCGACAAATCGCACCTGCGATGCAACACGCGAGCAACAGCCATCGCCTATCGACCGATTGGCTACGGCGTGCCGCCGGGCCGGCCTGTCTGCCCGGTTCGATACCCTGCCGCAGGCGAAGTGCGCCCTCGTCGAGCAATCGATTGACACTCACGGCGTAGATGCTCTTGTCCGCGCCGCGCTCGAACATCATCGACCGTGGGACCCGGCTCGCTCCGCAGCAGCATGGATCCCGATCTGGCAGTCGCTGCAACCATCCCGCCCGAAACTCCCGCCACGATGCGGTCGATGCGACGAATATGGCTGGTTACCCGACGACGAACTCGGGCGTGCAGTGCGATGCCCGTGCCGCCAAGTGACGTCGCACAGGATTGCCACTTCACCCCGGGAGACGATGCTCTTGGCAGCATGAGCACACTGCCGCTGTCGGCCGTGCGCTGGCGCCGTAGTTGCCCTCATAGCAACGCATTCCGATCCCTTGATTGGTGCTGCGAGCAATACGACGGCGTTGTGAATCGGACATCGCCGATTCCTTCTCTCGGTACCATGGGCCTGTATTTCGTGGAAACGAGCGGCGGCATGCCGCGGAGGATGTGAGGCAACTGGCACCCGAAGAAATCGAACACCGCCCGATAGCAGTGTGCGTAGTCGGGACCGGCGCGATCGGGCAGACGGTGATCGACGTTCTGCGCGACGACGTGGTGCCGCATGTGAGCCTCGCGGCCGTATTGAACTCGCGAAGCAGCCCGGAGGAGGCCGCCGCCGCATTCGACGCCGCAGACATTGTGGTGGAAGCTGCCACAGTCGATGCCGCTCGGACTCTGCTACCCGAGGTGGTGAAACGCGGTAAGGACATCATCGTCTGTTCGTGCGGCGTCTTCGCCGAGCACGGCTTCGATGTGGAGTCATTCGGCTCCGGACCAGCACGTGTGCTGCTCCCGACGGGCGCGATCGGCGGCTTCGATGTTCTGGCCGCAGCGACACGTGCAGGAACCCGCGATGCGCGCCTGACCCACACCACGATCAAACGACCCAGTGCGCTCGGCATCGAAGAACGTCTGGACGCAGAACGCACCGTTTTTCGGGGATCTGCTCGAGAAGCTGCGCTGGCCTTTTCGCGAACCTCGAACTCGTCGGTGGCTCTCGCCCTCGCGACGCTCGGGCTCGATCGGGTCGAGGTGGTGGTCATCGCAGACCCCGCCGCTGTGAGCACGCGGCACGTCGTCGAGTGGGAGTCGCCGCTCGGCCGGTACGAGCTGACGTTCGAGAACGCGATCGACCCGGCGTCGAGTGGGCGCACGTCTGCGATCACTGCCTGGTCGGTGATCGAGGTTCTTGCTGCGCTATCGCTCGGGATCGGCCCCGGCGCGGTCGTGCTCGGGCCTCCCCGTAGGTAGTAGCCGACCCGAAGGTTCCGAACGCTCAACGAGGGAGATTGCCGCTTTCGCGTGTTTGGAGCAGAATTTCGGGACGAAAGTCCCGAATGCGCGGGCGGAATCGTAACCACTTCTGTCACATTCAGGTTTCCTGATGGTTGCCCGGGTAGCGGAGGGTGAACAGGTACTGTACACAGTGTGAAACAACACATTTCGCAGGTGAAGGTGTAACTCCCTACCGGGAGTGGCAATTCGGTTTCACCTGACCTATTCGCACCCTGGAGCAGCCTGTGACGACATCATCGCTTTCCGACCGACCGGCACGGGTACTTTTCGTCGGCACTCCCTCCAGCGCTATCGCACTCGACCAGTGGACAGAACTGCAGGAGCGTCTCGACCTCTCAGGCATCGAAACCACCACCGCCTTTGAAGGCGAAGTGGACTACGCGATCCTCACCGAGGACATCCTCGACGGCTACTGCACCGCCGCCGAAGCACTCACTCTTCAGAAGCTCCGCGCTCGAGGGATCACGTGCGCAAGTACATGCGCTGGCCCCGAACAGATTCTGGCAGCGCTGGCGGAAGCCTCCGTCGACGTTGCGTCGGTCGTGCCGATCTCGGCAGCCAGGGGACGCACTTACGGACGCGCTGTGCGTAGCGCGGTCTGACACCCTAGAACGAATCGTGCGCGTCGGTGGATAGCCACCGACGCGCACGATTCGTTTACTACGGCTCGCTTTTGGAGACTACATTCCGCCGTCGATGTGGATCGTCAAGCCTTGCTGCAGGAACTTCAACGCTGCGCGCGGAGTGAGGTTGGCGAACAATCTCACGTCGTCGGTGTGCAGGTTCCCGCCTTAGGAGCGCACCGGTACGAGCCATATCGACACTTATGCCCCGGTCTCCGCGCTCATCGGCAAACTCGACGCGAGCAAGCTGATCGTCTCCTCCGTCGATCCGGGTGCAGTGCCGGCCGGGACGATCTGGGTGCAGCCCTCGGTCGCCGCCTCCGCACTCGACACCCTGCCGGATCTGCTTGCCCGCTGGAACGCCGACGCCCTCACTGCAGCGAACGGCAGCGAAGTCACATCGTTCGCCCCGACGGTCGGTGCGTGGACATCTCCGCTCGCCGCCGCGGCCGGCACCGCGCCGACGCTCGCACATGCTGCGCTCAACGGCCGCAAGGCACTGTCGTTCAACGGCACGAACCAGTTCATGGACCTCGACCACGCCGACATCACGGGCGCCTCGACGATCTTCCTCGTCTGCAACCTGCAAACGGCCGGTTCCGCCGGTGGTCGTGCGGTCGCATCAATGACATCCACGAGCTTCCGGGCGATCCGCCTGTCGAGCGGAAACACCACAGGCGGGATGCTCACCTCAGATGCGTCCCCGAACAGCATCTACGACACATGGACCTCCACATCCGGATGGCGCATCATTGCCGCAGTGTTCAGCGGCGCATCCTCGGCGCTGTACCGGCACAAGCGCACCGCAATGGCCGGCACCACCAACCTGGTGAACCAGGCCGACCTCCGCCTGGGTCGCGGCCCCGCTGCCTCCACCGAGTACAGCCGAATCGACATCGCCGATCTGGCGATCGTCAACCGTGCCTGCACCGACACCGAGGTGAAGACAGTTCTCGACGAGCCTGCAGCCCGCTACGGGCAGACCTTAGGGGCGTGACATGCCGTGGCCTGGTGAAGACTCGTTCACGACCGGCACCACCGCAGGCGGCACGGCATGGCGACATGCCCGCGTGTACCCGAACGGCTCGACTGACCGCGCAACGATCTGCGCCCCGCGTCGCTGGCGGACGGAGCGCCCATCAAACTCGTGATCGCCACGCACGGCACCGGCGGCAGCGACGGCACGATGGATACCGGCAACGGGCAAACCGTCCGAGATGCCCTGCTCGACGCCGGATATGTGGTCGTCGCAGGTCATCTCGGCGGCAACACCTGGGGCAATGCCGAAGCGATTGGACATCTGTCGAACTTGTACGCGTGTTGCGCTGCCCTATGGCAGGTCACGGACACGATGTTCTTCGGGCAGTCCCAGGTTGGCGGTGTCGTGATGGTCGCTACTCGCCGCAAAGTCATCCCGACGCTGTGGGCCGTGGCAGCGGTGGCCCCGGCGATGAACTTCCAGTGGGTGTCCGGACTCGGGTAGCTCGTCCGCGGACATCCGCGCCGCCTACGGGGGCGACAGCGGCACATTCGCAGCGCAGGCCGCGGAATACGCACCGTTCGCCGGGACGATGGACGACTACGCAGCCATGCACTTCAAGTTCTGGGCCTCGCCCGACGACACCACCACGCCAAAGGATCGGCACGCCGACGAGTTCAAGGCACGTGGACTGGACTATCGCAGCGCATCGACGCAGATCGTGACCGTCACCGGCGCTCACCTGAGCGTGGATCACTACCGTCCGACCGAGGTCGTCGATTTCTACACGCACGCGCTCACGGTTGCAACGTCGAACAGGAACATCCGGTGCCGCCCTCCGGCGCTCGCGTGCGAGTCGGTGGAGCGTGGGTCGACGCTGCGGTCCGGGCCCGGCAGGGTGGCGCGTGGGTGGACTCTGGCCTGCATGTCCGCCAGGGTGGCGCGTGGAACCAGACGTCGCACTAGTCGTCGGCTCCACCTCGGACGGTGTCGTACATGCTGTCCACAACTGCACTTGAGTAAGCCGTGTCATTGCAGCCGCACATCACCGGATCTCCGAAAGCGTTGACGGTGGAGCTACTGCACTCTGGTCTCCGGAGTGGACGCCCGAACATGAGCCGAAACCGATGGGCCCATGCGGACGCTGCGATTCCCTCGGCGGGGTGGCCGCAGGTAGGACAGTTCGAGCCTCCGCGAGGGGAGTGCTCGACAGGGGCGTATCCCGCGAGGAC
The DNA here is from genome assembly GCF_035918275.1 of Rhodococcus sp. PD04. Lineage (NCBI taxonomy): Bacteria > Bacillati > Actinomycetota > Actinomycetes > Mycobacteriales > Nocardiaceae > Rhodococcus > Rhodococcus sp. PD04. The sequence continues at coordinate 4,366,394 of NZ_CP142143.1, forward strand.
AGGTGGGTCACACGTCCAAGTCTCGCTTACGGATTGCGGGTACGCCAGCATAGAGCCCGTTCGGTTCGCAGTCCTTCGTGACGACCGCGCCTGGGGCGACGATGCAGCCAGCCCCGATCGTGACCCCGGGATTGACGATGACCCCGGCGCCGAGCCATGCGCCATTTTCGATAACGACCGGCTGGAACTGGGTGGGGTCGCTGGCCCGCTTGGTGCTGGGACCGATCTCGTGGGTACCGGTCATGACGATCACTCGCGGCCCGAACGACACGTTGTCACCGATGGCGATGCCGCCGGTGGGGTGCAGCGAGCAGCCGGTATTGAGGAACACCCCGTCCCCAATGGTCAGCCCAGAGATGTCACCGCCGACGGTCATGCCATGCATGATGCGAGCGCGGCCGATCTTCGCGCCTGCTGCCCGGAGCAACGCGAGTCGTACCTTTGAGTGCAGGAGAGCGGAGGCGGCGGGGCTGTTGGCGAGCCAACCCTTGATCGTCATGCCGGGGATTCTGCCCCGTGCAGCATCTCGATGCGCTTCTCGGGGTGCCGCTCGTAGTAGGTGCCGTGATCCTGCGTGTACTTGAAGATGCCGCCCATCACGACGATGGTGATCGCGAAAAGCACAGCGAGCGTCCACCAGTAGGCAGACTTGATCTTGACATCCTCTAAGTGCATAGATGCATTGTCCAAGAGGGAAGTGTTGTCTGCATCTCGGGGCCGCAGTCAAAACGGTTCTCAGTTAGGATCGTTCGGTGACTTCGATAGATCAAGGGGAGGGGTCTGTTCGAGAGTCCGGCAAATTGGGTGCAATTGGGAAACTGACAATTGTCGCCATGCTCGCTGGGTTCGCTCAAACAGTTCTCATCGCACTTGCACCCAGCCTGCCCGGCCTCACTCTGCTCGATGATGCGGTTGTTGTACTGCTCGTATTCGCCGCATTGAGCAGGATCGGCAAAGCCCCTGCAGTCCCGATCTACATGATCTTCTGCTGGGTATTGTTGATGGTCTTTGGTGCTGCCTTCTCGACGGTGACCGAGTCGTTGACTTTCGTGCTATTTCGACAGGTCACCATCCCCGTCCTCCTGGTCTTCATCGGACTGACGCTGACCCGAGATGAGTGGCGAGCAGTCACAAAGGTGGCGATCTGGATCGGCATCATCAACGCGCTGTACATGACGCTTGAGTTCATCGGCGTGCGGGTGCTTGATCCAGAAACGCTCGCCACCTACGACCGGACACATTTGGTGATGCGTGACGGCCTACCCGCGTACTATTTCTACTACGCAGATGCCTTCGGGCTGGGCCAGCTGACTCGCTTGGGTGGAACGGTTCTCAACCCTCCGATTGCAGGGCTGGTCACCGGCGGCGCGCTCGCGCTGCTGTGGTACACGAAGGACTTTAGCCGGCGGAAGATGTGGCTCGTCCTACTCGCGGTCACGACCGCGCTCACCTATGGGCGGGGAGGAATCCTCGTCGCGGCTGCCGCGATCGTGCTTCCTTACCTGATTCGCAAGATCGGTGCGTTCGCAGCGTTGGTTGTGTCTGCCCCGGTGGTCTACCTGATAGGAACCCAGCTCGCCGAGGACGGCAACAGCGGGATCCATGCAGATGGCTTGACCGAGGGTGTGCGATTCGCGTTCGATGGCGTCATCGGGACGGGATTCGGGACGATCGGCAACGCGTTGAAGGCGGAGGGGATCACCAGGGTCAGCGAGAGCCTGATGGGAATCGGGTTCGCCGCTGGTGGCGTACTCGCAATTGCGGTAGCCGCAGCGCTCGCAGTGAAGCTGTTTACCTCCATTGGCAAGAGTGGCAACTGGGAGGCTGCGGTTGGGTTGGGCGTGCTCGTCGCCGCCATGTTCTCGGAGTCTGCGGGGGCGCTGAACGGCACGATCCCGCTATGGATTGCCATCGGGGTGGCGCTTCGAAAGGCACATGACTTCCGCGGTCAGGCGTCGATCGATGGGGACGCTTCGGCAGACGCCGTGTCGATAGCCCGCTCGGCGAAGGCTTAGTTACCGGCCCTGACGCATCGCGTCGTCTTGCTCGCGACATTGCTCGGAGCAAAATGGGCTGCGGCCAGAGATGACGCCTCGGCCCGAGAGGATGAACTCGCCGCACCATTGGCACCCGCCGTCGGAATTTGAAGGCAGCGTGCCGGTGGAGAATCGCAGTGCGGTGGTGATCCGCTGGATGATGCTCACGACGCGGAATCGTTCCATACCTCGACCGCGGCCGCCCGTAACGCATCCTTACGTTCGGTCCCGGCCAGGTCCTCTTGCGTTCGTAGCGGCTCGAATTGCGACCGTGACGTGCCGTGCCGATATAGGGGCTGAGCTTCAGTCGTGCCGACCTCGGCAGCCAGGCGACCCGCACCATTCGTTTGTCGGGGCGACGGCATCCCATCGCTGACCTCACATGATCACTGCTCGTGGGATCGGAAGACCCGGCTCTCCCAGGAGCGCGTTGTCGCAATACCCGCGCGTGCGGCAATCGTCTCGGCACGCTCGGATGCAGTGTCCAGCAGATCCGCCTCTGCGTCCTTATCTAGCCAATCGACGATTCCGTCGCGCATCACGACTCGACCATCGATAAGCACCGTGCGGACGTCGCACCCGGACGCTTGCCAAGCAAGCATCGCCGGAATCGAGGACGAGGGGGTCAGGTGAGGTCGTCGCGTGTCGACCAGAACGATGTCCGCTTTGTAGCCGGGGGCAAGACGACCGATGTCGGAGTTCTGGCGAACGGCTCGCGCGCCACCCAACGTAGCGATTTCGATCAGTTCCTCTGCCGTCACGGCCGCGGCATCGCAGTTGACGGCGCGTTGCACCACCCCCAACGCCTTGAGGTCCGCCAGGACATCGCACGCGTCGTTGCAGTTCGCATCATCGGTGCCGATGCCCACGTTGATGCCGGCCTGAAGAAATGCCGGCACGGGTGCGATACCCGATCCGAGGACCCCGTTGCTGACAGGTTGCGTCGAGATCGAAGCACCCGCTCGACGAATCATCCTGATATCGGCAGCGTCGACGTGCACGCAGTGCCCGAGCAACAGACGTGAGTCCAGCAGCCCGTGCGAGTCGAGGAAACGCACGGCGCTCATCTCACTGACGGGCCGATCTCCCGGGGTCTCCGACAAGTGCAGGGCCCAGATGCCGTCGCGCGCTCGGGCAGTGTCGCGACTGAATTCCAGGGCTTGCAACGATGCCGTGCTCGCCGTGGACGGCGATGCACAGACGCGCAGTCGTCCGTCGTAGCCGTTGTCGTGCCGCCGATACATCTCGTCGAGGTCGTTCAGGATCGCTGTGGTGTCCCGCAAAACGCTCGCCGAATAAACGTGCGGTTCCCGGGCGCGCACCGTCTCCATGAAACGAGGCGAGGACGGTCTGAGAGCATCGGTGAACATGCGGGCATAAACAGCGCGTAGCCCCGTCCGTCCGAGTACCTCCACGGCTACGTCGACTGCCGGCAGAGGGTCGAAGGGATGCACATGGTCGTTCAACACGACCGTTGTGACGCCGGAACGGATGCTTTCGAGGCAGAAGAGTTCAAGCGCGACCCGCACATCCGACAACGAGTAGGCAGCCAGGCCGGGGTACAGGTCGTTGAACATCCAGTCGAGCAGATCCCGGTCCTGGTTCCCTCCTGCCCTCAACAGGGACTGGGTCCCGTGGGTATGCGCGTTGACCAGGCCTGGCATGACGACCTGACCACTCGCGTCGATGATCTCCGCTCGGCCGGCACGTCGACCTCTGTATCCCGTCCGACCGCGATGATCCTGTTGCCTTGGACGAGCACCGTGCCGCTGGCGAAGATCTGGCGACGATCGTTCATCGTGAGCACTCGTCCACCCACGATCGCTGTGAAGCTCACGCGGTTGTTCCTGCTACGTCGATTCCTTGCCCATTTCCCGAGAGTTCCTTCGACGCAGCCACCGCTGCGCTCACCACCGCGGCGTAACCGGTGCATCGGCACAGGTGACCGGTCAGAGCGTCCCGGACTTCATCCACAGTGACGACACGTCCTTCTGCGGCGGCTCCTCGAATCAACCATGACAACGTCACGACGATCCCAGGAGAACAGAATCCGCATTGCACAGCGCCGTGCTCCATCATGGCTGCCACCAGAGCGTCCTCGGCGGCGGTAGCAATCGTCGCGATGTCTTTCCTACGAGCGTCGGCGTGCGAAACGAGGCAGGCGGGCACCGGAGTATCGCCGAGAAGAACCGTGCACGACCCGCAATGACCACTCGCGCAACCGAGCGGAACCGTGATGCCGTGGGCATCCAAGACATCCCACACGCTCTCGGTCCCGTTCGACGGCAGGGTGATCGGCCGGCCATCCGCCGTGCAGGCCGGTGGAGCGGCGTCGGCAGGTGCGTCGACAATCACCACGAGCGAATGTGTTTCCGCTCGCGGTATTTCGTCTCGGTTCAACATTCCCGCTCTCCCTTCGACGCGTGCAGCGCACGATGGACACGTTCGGCCAGCCCACTCACGAGTCGCTCCACGTCACTGTCCACTTCGGTTCCGGTGCGGTAGGTTCGCCGGCAGGCCGCGGCAAAGCGTTCCGCTCTGGACGGGTCCTCCAACGACGACTCCGCGTCCTCGATGAACATCGAGCGTCCGCTGATGCCGACGGAAAGAGCTGCACCACAACCCTGTCCGATCGCACCTGCGACGGCGATCTCCGACCGACTCGCGCGGGGACGCACCGACACTCGTTCGAACGCGATTCGCCTGGGCTTGTACAACTCCACTGCGCAGGCCACCTCGCCGTCCGCCAGACCGGCGGGTGGCACCGTCGTCACGTCCATGGTGCGAAGCCCGTCTTCGTCCATGACGAGGAGACGCCCCCTGCACGCAGCCAGAACGGGCACGAGCTCGCGGGGGCCGAACCGAGAAACCACATTGCCCACCACAGTTGCTCGTCGCCGCACCGCGGGTGTCGCGAACCAGGAAGGCTGGACTCCCCCGAACCACGGCACCAATGCCGCATCGGAGATCCTGGCCATCGCTCCGATCCGCACTCGGGTGACCGACTCCGCGAGCGGACCCTCGGAGGCTTCGATCGGCTCGATCGTTCCGGCACCTGGGATGTCCCCGAGATGAATGAGCACCGAGGGTTCCACCCCGGTACTGGTCAACCATGGTTGAACACTGGTTCCGCCTCCGATGATCACGGAGTCGGCAGTCCGAGCGGCATATACGGCTTCGCCCCATGTGGACGCGAACAGATGAGCGGTCATGTGAGCACCCGGCCTGCGCTCGTCGTGGCACGGTGGAGAGGGATGGAATCGATCGTCGCACCCGACGCTGAGCGAACTGCGGCAGCGACCGCAGCGGGAGAGGAGACCAACGGCCCTTCCCCGATTCCCTTCGCTCCGAAGGTCAGATCGGGATGGGCATGTTCGACCACCACCGGCACGACCTCGGGCACGTCCACTGCTCCAGGCATCAGGTAGTCGCCGAACCCGGTCGTGAGCTGGCGACCGGCGACGTCCACCTCTCGTTCTTCCCACAGTGCGAACCCGACCCCTTGGACGGTGCCACCGACGAGCTGCCCCTCGACGGCAACGGGATCGATGGCCCGCCCACAATCCTGAGCACAGACGACCTGCACGACGGAGCAACTACCAGTCAGCTCGTCGACGTCGACGACCGCGCGGTGGGCCATGATCTGAAAGGCCTTGTGGGGACGGTCCGCCGATGTCGACGGTCCGTCGTACGTCACGAATTCCGTCCATGCGGACGGGGGATCACCGGCGAGTACGGCAGCGAGGTCGGCGGTCGTCCACTGCGGGGGTATGGAGAACCCTTTCTCGCGGGCACGTTCGGAGAGTCTTGCGGCGAGTCGTTCTGCGGCACGGGCAGCGGCACCGCCACTCGCCATGGTCTGTCGGCTGGCCTTGCTCCCTCCGGCCGCGGGGAATCGCGTGTCCGCGGTGCGTAAGTGGACGGACAGGCCCGGGAAATGATGACCGACCACGCGACGCAACATCTCGTCGCTGCCCTGACCGACGTCCATGGCCGCCGAGACCACCTCGACTCCTTCGTTCGTCACACGCACCTCCGCGGTGGCGGGGTCCGGCTTCCCGTGCCCCAGTCCCGCGCTCTTCACGCCGATCGCCACACCCCTCCCCCGTCGCATCCCCGGCGCAGGAGAATCCTGTGGCTCTGGCACGGACAGTGCCGCACGGAGAACTTCACGTGGATCGGTGCATCCTTCGAGAGGCTGACCGGTCGTGGCAAGCGGCTCACCGGGTTCGATCAGATTCGCGAGTCGCACGTGCACCGGATCGCAACCGAGTTCGGCGGCCACGGCGTCGACCGTGGATTCGACGAGGAAGCAGGCCTGCGTCGCTCCGAACCCTCGCATCGCACCGGCAGGCGGGTTGTTGGTGTAGACGGTGGTCGTCTCCAGGTCCAGGCTGTCGAAGCGATACAGGCCGGCGCTGAAGTCGTGGACGATCGCTGTCACCGGCAGCGAGGTGTGCGCGTACGCGCCCCCGTCGAGAAGGGTGCGGGTCCGCAGCGAGACGAACCGCCCGTCACCGTCGAAGGACAGTTCGACGTCGGTCCGCATCGGGTGCCTGCTCGGGTGAGCACCGAGTGATTCGCCACGGCTGTAGACCATGCGCACCGGCCTGCCGGTGTGGAGTGCGGCCAGCACGAGATGGGCCTGGACCGTGATATCCTCCCGCCCACCGAACGCCCCGCCGATGCCTGCGTGGTGCACGACGAGGTCGTCTGTGCGCAATCCCAGTCCCCGCACGACCTGCAGGTGGTCGGCGTGCAGGTCCTGCGTGGCCACCCACAGATGAACAGAACCATCCGCCTGCGGCATTGCCAGACCTGCTTCGGGAGCGAGGAAGGCGGCATCCTGTCGACCGGTGCGCCAGCTGCGGCGTACGACGTGCTCGCCGGTGGCGTCACCGCGCCGGGTGTGCAGTCTCGTGACGAGGTTGCCTCCAGGACCGACCTCCGGCGCGTCTGCGTCGAGTGCCCGCCCCGGATCGACCAGCGGAGGCAACGGCTCGACGTCGACGGTGACGGCATTCGCCATCGCCCTGGCCGCGCGCGGCGAGGTCGCGACGACCAGCGCCACCGGCTCTCCGAAGTGCCTGATCTCATGTTGGGTCAGAACGGGTTGGTCCTGCACTTTCGATCCGAGTCGACGCCCCGGAACATCGGCACCCGTCAGCACGGTCACCGCGCCCGGAATCTTCATGGCCGCATACGTTCCCACCAGATTCAGATGTGCTCGCGCCACCGTCGCCCGTACCGTGACGGCGTGCAGCTCGTCTTCGGCGTGAAGCATGGGTGCAAACCGGTACTGTCCGCGCAGCTTGGCTTCGTCCTGGGGACGGACCGCCCGACGGCCGACGGAGGCCGGAACCACCCCGGCCTCCGTCGATCGCTGTGTCTCCATTCCTACGGAACGATCGGCTCGCTCGGGAGGTACTCGAGCGTCACGAACTCCCCCACCGGTCGCGGCTCGGCCAGCCCGGCCTGTTCGAGCACCGACTGCGTCTCGGTGATACCGGCGACCTCGAAGGTGCCGAGTCCGTTCGCCGTGGCATATCCGCCGGTGTAGCCGTCGAAATACGCGTCCATGCTGAACTCGAGTGCTGCAGGATCGACCTCGGGGCACTTGTCCACCAACATCTCGTAGGCGGCATCCCAGTTGTCGAGCACCCACTTGGCGGATTCGGACCACGCCGTGACGTACCCGCGAACAGCGTCGGGATTCTCGGCGAGGTAGCTGTTGTTGGCGACCATCAGGTGTCCGTAGGCGGGGACGTGCTCCTGCATCGGCATGACGGTCAGGTCGGGTCGGGCGTCGAGGATCGCCTGGGTGGACGCGGTCGGATAGAACACCACGAGCGCGTCGAGCGAGCCGCCGAGGAACTCGGCCGTCGTTGCGTCGTCGGCGGGGATGACCTCGACCTTGTCTCCGTCGATGCCGGTGGCCTGCACGTAGGCCTCCCACATCGCGCCCTCGAACTGATCGGTCTGCACGGCGAGTGTCCGGCCCTCGAGGTCGGCCGGTTCCTTGATGTCGGAGGACGCCAGGATCGTGACGGGTCCGGATGTGGCAGCGGCCCCCACGATGGTGACGGGGAGTCCCTGGCCGGCGCCGATGATGGTGGGTGCGGCGCCGAGCACTCCGAGATCGAACTCGCCGGCAGCCACCATCGGCACGGTGTCGGATCCGCCCTGCCCTCGGTCGTACGACAACGCGATGCCGTGCTTCTCGAAGATTCCCTGTTCGAGTCCCGCGTGGACCACCGACCAGTCGCCCGAACACGTCCATTCGAAGGCCATCGACAACGGGGTGAGTCCGTCTTCACGGGCTTCGGCATCCGATTCGCCGCAGGCGGAGAGGAGAAGGGTGGCCGACAGGCCGGCGGCAGCTATCGCGCCGGTGCGACGGGCAGACAGAGACATGGCTACTCCAGGGGTTGAGGGAGAGATCGGCTCGAGGGAGGGGCGGATCAGCGCACGACGGTCTTCCACGGAACGACGACACGCTCGAGCCAGACACATACGTTGAAGAACACGATGCCGACGAGGCAGGACAGCAGGGCCAGAACGAATACCGCGGCGGTGTTCAGCTGCGCCGAGTAGACGGTGATGAGATATCCGAGTCCTTCACGGGACCCGATGTACTCGCCGAGCAGCGCACCGACGACCGCACCGGGTGCGGCCACACGGAACGAGGAGAACAGGTACGGCAGGGCGTTGGGGATGCGCACCTGCAGCAGGATCGACAGCTCACTGGCATTGGCGAGCTTCATGACGCTCACCAGATCTTCGTCGACGGACATCAGCCCGTGGGCGACGTCGACCAGAATCGGGAACACTGCGATGAGGAAGGAACAGATGATGATGGGGATCGCGTTGCGTCCGAACCAGATGATCAGCAGGGGTGCGATCGCGACGGTGGGCATCACCCGGATGACGTTGAGGAACGGGTAGACGAGCTCCTCGAACAGCGCACTGCGCGCCATGAGAACGGCGAGGGCCACGCCGACGACCACGGCGACACCGAACCCGCCCAACGCCATCACGGTGGTGGCGATCAGCCCGTCGACGAACAGGCCGGCATTGTCGACGAAGGCTGTGATCATTTCCGTCGGCGCCGGGAGGATGTAGAGGGGGATGTCGAAGGCCTCCACCACCACCTGCCACAGCACGACCGCCAGTCCGAGCACCAGCCACGATCGTGTCATCTTGAACAGACGGACGGCGATCCCGGAGCGAGTTGCCGGGGGGATGACCGCCCGCACAGGTGGCTTTGCAAGAACGGGAGCAGCAACGGTTGTCATCGGTTCTTCTCCAGACACAGGCGAATACGCTGAGAGATTGCGGCGAACTCACGAGAATCCTTGAGCTCGTTGCGGCGCGGGCGCGGAAAGTCGACGGGGATGGTGTCCGCGACGCGGCCCGGATAGGAGGACATCACCACCACTCGGTCGGACAGGAAGATCGCTTCGGTGATCGAATGGGTCACGAGCACGATCGAGACGTGGGTGTTCTCCCAGATCCTCAGCAGCTCGGTGTGCATCTCGTCGCGGGTGATCTCGTCGAGCGCGCCGAACGGCTCGTCCATCAGGAGAACCTCCGGTTCCATCATCAGCGCCCGCGCGAGGGATACGCGCTGACGCTGACCACCGGAGAGCTGCTTGGGATAGCGCTTCTCGTATCCACCCAGACCGACGAGTTCGAGCTGCTCCGAAGCCGTTCGGGTGGGCTTCCGAGTACGTCCGCGGGCGACCTCGACCGGCAGGGTCACATTCTTCTCGACGGTGCGCCACGGGGCGAGCACCGCTTCCTGGAAGACCATGCTGATAAGGCCCGACTTGCGGGCTTCCTCGGGGGTGCGTCCCATGACCGACAGGTCTCCCTGCACGGACGCATTGGGCAGAAGGCCGGCGATCGCACGCAGGATCGTCGACTTGCCGCAGCCGGAATGCCCGACGATCGAGACGATCTCACGCGCGCCGACCTCGAGATCGGCGCCTTCCACTGCAACGACCGCGCTGTCTCCACGACCGTGGACGATGCACACATCCTGCAGGCGGACTCGCTCCTCACCTGCCGTAGCGACCGGTTCGGCGCGACCGACGTAGGGCTGAGTTAACCCAGGCACGCTTCCTCCTGTAGGAATTCGGGTCGGCAGAGCGCCGATCGATATTGAATGTTGTATCCAGAAGTCTTTACGACAAAGGGCTCGAACGGTTTCGGTGATGTTTCGAATCACCTAGGCACGGAGACGGTCCATGATCACCGAGATCGCCGCTACGACACCGAGCGACACCGCGTGTCGCGGGTGCGGAGCGAAGCGCGCATCGTGATTGCGTGGCGGCGGGGTGTCCGCCTCGAAGAGTTCCTGTTCCTGGACCCCGAAGTTCCATATGACGGAGGGGACTCCGAGTCGCCGCCCGTAGTGACAGAAGTCGTCGGCGGCCGGGAACGGATCCTGGGGCACGACGACCTGTTCCGGCCCGAAGATCGGAGCAAGCGCGTCCACCACCCCTGCCGCCAGACTCTCGTCGTTGAAACAGGCTGGGATGTCGAATAATTGTTCGATCTCGATGGTCACACCATGAGCTGCCGCCTCCCCTTCGAGGACGCGCAACATCGAGGCTTCGACCACGTCGGTCACAGCCGGTTCGAACGTGCGCGCCGACACGGTGAACACCGCCTCGGCGGGGATGATGTTCTCCTTGGTGCCGGCGTGGAAGGTGCCGACCGTCAGTACCGCCATCCGAAACGGATCGACCGCACGGGAGACGACGGTCTGCAGTGCGCCCACCATCGAGGCGGCGGCGACGATCGGGTCGCGTGCCAGATGAGGGCGTGACGCGTGTCCGCCGATGCCCCGCACCGTCGCCTTCCACGATCGCTGGCGGGAGAGGAACCATCCGGGTCGGCACACGACTCGACCGAGCGGCGCACTGGTGACGTGCTGCGCGTAGACGACGTCGGGCAGCGGAACATCCTGTCCGGCAATTCCGTCCAGCACGTCGTCGAGCACCTGCACGGCACCCCGGCCCGTCTCCTCGGCCGGCTGGAAGACGCCCACCACGGTGCCACGCCAGCCTTCGCGGGCACCATCCAGATACCGGAGGGCACCCACGAGGGCCGCGGTGTGCACGTCGTGGCCGCAGGCGTGCATGACCCCGACGACCTCGCCACCATCGAGCACGGCCGTGGCCTCGCTGGCGTACGGAAGACCGGTCGCTTCCCGAAGCGGGAGCGCGTCGGTGTCCGCACGCATCCACGCCACCTGCCCAGGACCGTTGCGCAGCACGGCCACCAACCCGGTGTCTGCGCATTCGTGCACTTCGACGCCGGTGCCGGCGAGTGCTGCGGCCACGGTGCGCTGGGTCCGGTACTCCGCTCCGGACAGTTCCGGATGCCGGTGAAGGTCCTGGTACAGCGCCACCACATCCGGCAGCAGCGGAGCCGGATCGATCCCCTGCGCGGCAGCCCGCGCGAGAATCATCGCCACCGACGTATCGGTGTCCACAGAAGGTACGGCTGTCTCCAACGGGCGACCTCGTTCGAATACTGGATACAAAATGGGGTTGGTCTCGATTACTCGTTTCTTCGACAGCCACATCCTGACAGAGGTAGACGGAGGTCGAAACATGCGACAGGAGACGTTTTCTCACGCGTCACACGACGACACATCTGCGTAACTCCCGGTCTCTAACTTGGATACAACATCCTGGAGTGAGGAGCGAACCGTGAAGAGGCCCCTGAGTCCGCGCGCCATCGCGGCCGCCGAGAAAGTCTTGTCCGACGTCGACGGATGCACCGACTCCGTCGCCACCGCGCGACTGCTTCCCCCCGACGTGTACACCAGTGAAGACTTCTGGGAGTTCGAGAAAGAAGCGATCTTCTCCCGCGAATGGCTGTGCATCGGCCATGTGAACGAGATCGCCGAACCCGGCGACCAACTCCCCCTCACGATCCTCGACGAACCCATCGTCATGCTCCGCGACCTCAGCGGAGAGATCCGAGTGATGTCGGCGGTCTGCCAGCACCGCGGGCAACCGCTCTTCGGTGGTCTCGCCGGAGAAGAACGCGACGCCGCATCCCCCTGCCTCAACGGGCGCAGAATGAAGTGCCCGTACCACAACTGGCAGTTCGAGCTCGACGGCCGGCTCGTCGCGGCGCCGTCGATGACCGAGACCGTGCCGGTGAAGCGGTTGCGCGAAACGATCCGGCTCCCCCAGATCCGCCACGAGATCTTCCACGGTCTCGTGTTCATCAACTTCGACGACGACGCCGAGCCCCTGGCTCCCACCGTGCAGCGGATGGACGAGGAACTGTCCACCTTCGGGCTCGAAGAACTGGTGCCGATGCCGGCCTTCGTGTTCTCCGATCAGAAGTGGAACTGGAAGATCCACCACGACAACGCACTCGAGCCGTACCACACCAGCTACGTCCATCGCGGTGTGCACGAGGCCGCCCCGGCCAAGAACGCGCGCTTCTACGATTTCGAGGAGGGTGACGGTCAGATCATGCACCCCACCTATCTCCTCGACGAAAATGCCGGGCTCGCAAGCACCGACGGCAAACGCACCACTCCGATCATCCCGGGCCTGACCGACGAACAGCGCAAGCGGGTGATGTTCGCATCGATCCCGCCGATGCTGTTCTCCATCCTCCAGCCGACCTTCGTGCAGCTGGCGATGATCCACCCCACGGGTCCCGGTTCGATGGACCTCCGTCGCGTGAACCTCTACCCGAAGTCCGCGGTCGAAGAACCCGGATTCCAGGAGGCCTACGAGAAGTTCATGCAGCGCAAGGAACTGGCGATCCATCAGGACGCCGTCACCACCGCTGCGCTCCAACAGGGTCTGCGTTCGCGCTACGCCCCTCGCGGACCGCTGTCCTGGATGGAATCGAACATCCCGCAACTCAACCAGTGGCTCATCGAGCGCTACCGAAAGGCCTTGACCGCCGATGTCTGAGACGACCTACCTCACCGACCCCACCGCCCTCGACGCGATCCTGCACCGCCTCGACGTGCTCGAATCCCGCGAGGCGATCACCGGCCTCATGGTCGACTACATGGCCGCCACCGACTCGAAGGCCGACAAGGGCATCAAGGTCGCGCGCCTGTTCACCGAGGACGGCGCCTGGGAAAGCGTCGGCCCCCACGGCAACCCCGGATGGGCTGCGGTCGGCCACGAGGCCCTGACCAAGAAGTTCGACCGCAACGTCGAACGCATGCCCTTCTCCGCGCACTTCGTCACCAACCCGTCGATCGACCTCGACGGCGACGTCGCCCGCGGCCGCTTCATGTACTTCCAGGCCTGCACCTACCGCGCCGACCAACCACTGTGGATCGCCGGCTCGTACGACAACGACTTCCGCCGCGTCGACGGCAAGTGGCTCATCTCGTACATGCGCGTCCACAACTTCTTCACCACCCCGTTCGACCAGGGATGGGTGAAGGTCCCCCACATGGACACCCCCTAGCAGCTTCCACGTCTCCGCAGCACAACGAACAGGACATCGATGTCGACCTACCGCCACCAGATCCTCCGCAACCTGAAGTTCGGAACACTCCCCGCCTTCATGGAGGCGCAGAAGGAGAAGAACGAACTGCTCGCCGCCGCCGGCCTCACCCCCTACTCGGTGTGGGCACCGGCGTTCGGCGGTCTCCACCACATGGTGCTCGAGGCGTACTTCGACACGATGGCCGAGTTCGAACGCCAGCATCTCGCGCAGAAGCAGATCCCGCAGATGTCAGCCATCAATGCCCGCCAGCTCGACTGCGTCATCGAAGGATCCGCCGAGGACCGCCTCCAGCGGGTCGGCCTGGACGCGGCGAAGGCATGACGCCGTGCCTCCCCTGACCGAGCAGAGCTGGTACGAGTGGCACGCGCCCTACGACGCGCTCGACTCCGCCCAGACCGATCGTCTCGCCGCTGTCCAGGATCTCCTGTACGACGCGCTCGGCAGCTCACCGCCCGGTGCCATCCGGGCGGTGAGCGCCTGCTCCGGGCAAGCGCGCGACCTGCTGCCCGTCCTCGTCCACCACCCGCGGGGCGCCGACGTCTCGGCCCGGATGATCGAGAAGGATCCGCTCAACGCGTCCTTCCTCCACGGAGCCCTGGGAAGCACCCGGCTCGTCGACGTCGACGTGCTCGAAGCCGATGCGGGCAACACCGCGGCGTATGTGGGTGCGGCACCTGCCGATCTCGTCGTCCTGGGCGGAGTGTTCGCCAATATCGGTGCCGGCGACGCGGAACGCACGGTCGATATGCTGCACTCGCTCTGCGCGCCGGGCGCACAGGTGGTGTGGACGACTTACGGCACCAACGGAACGGACCCCGATCGGATCCTCGCCCTGCTGGCCGGCGCAGACTTCGACACCGTCGAGATCCATCGCTCCACCGAGCACGGATGGACAGCAGCCGCCCACCGCTACCGAGGCACCGGCCGGCCCCTACCCGCCGACGTCCAGTTCTTCGACTTCATCGCCTGACACCTCGGGTGTCGCTTCGACACGATCGGTGCCGATCACCGGGTCAGCCCCGGTGATCGGCACCGCCCTGATTGACGTGCCGCTCGGTCAGGTGTCGCCGCATCAACATCATCGCCAGTTCGGAATCCCGATCGAGAGTCGCGGTGATGATGGCGGCGTGCTCGGACCACGACGGTTCCACAGCGGTGCTCTTCCCCCCGACGAGATGCCGGGCCTGGTTCCGGACCGAACGCAGCACATCGGCAAGGAAACGGGATCCGCCTCCCTCGCTGAGCACTTCGTGGAAGTCGTCGTTGAGAGCGTCGAGCGCCTCACGGTCGCCTCGTGTCTCGGCCGCGCGACCCTCGTCGAGCAACCTGCGCAGCGTGTCGCGCACCTCCGGATCGGCAGTCTCGATGGTGCGCCGGACAGCTATCAGCTCGAGCGCGACCCGCATTTCACGCACGGCGTCGAGCTCGCGCTGGTCGAGTTCCACGACCCGGACGCCCCGTCGCGGCAGCGACTCCACCAGCCCTTCGGCCTCCAGTCGCCGGAATGCTTCGCGCACAGGAAGACGCGAGACACCGAGACGGTCGGAGATGTTCAGCTCGGACAATCGTTCGCCCGGCTGCAACTCACCGTCGAGAATGAGCCGACGGAGCTCGTCGACAGTCTCGTCGCGGAGGGAACGGTGGCGAGATCCTACGGACGGCATGGCTCCTCGCTCGATTCTCTGGTGCGCAACAGCTTTTGGATACGCATGGGATGGGAGTGCTGCGATCGTACCCGACCACACTCCGATATGGGAGCGCTCGCGGATCGTTGGATCGCGGCGGCCGGGAAACCAATTCGATTCGCAGGCAACGACATAAAGAGGAACCCGGACCGGTCGCCGGAAACATATCGTTCACCATCAAACGCATTGACCGTAACGAACTTTGGATACAACATACCAATGACCGTCACCTACTCCCACATCGCAGCCACCACCCAGGGCGTCGTCGACGTCAAGCAGCTCGACCACATCGTTCTGCGGGTCAAGGACCCCGAGACCTCCGTCCGCTGGTACGTCGAGAAGTTCGGCTTCCTCATCCATCGACTGGACGAATTCCGCGCCGGCACCGTCCCTTTCCCCTCCGTCGAGATCCGCCCCGGACAGATCCTCGACCTCGACGCACGCCAGCCCCCGACAGGCACGAACGTCTCCCATTTCGCCATCGAGATCGAAGAGACCGATCTCGTCGCCCTCGCCTCCTCCGGCGCATTCGAGAAGATCGAAGGTCCGTTCCGACGCTGGGGCGCCCGTGGCCCCGCAGATCTCGTCTACGTGACCGACCCCGACGGCCACGTGATCGAACTCCGCCACTACGGACCCAGCCAGATTCAGGAGTGAGCACATGACCGGTCTGCACGCCCGCACCTGCATCGCATCGGGCCGCACCGGCGCGGTCGCGGCAGGATCGAGTGCGGCTGCGGCGGTAGGAGCCGAGGCGCTGCGCGACGGCGGCAACGCGTTCGACGCCGCCGTCGCCGCAGCGCTCACCGAAACCGTTGCGCTACCCTCGAAATGCGGACTGGCCGGCGACCTGGTGGCCCTCGTCGTCACCCCGGGACATGCCGAACCCCGCTCGCTGGTCGCACTCGGCGGCGCGGCAGCCGGACTGTACGACGCCGCAGCGGCCGTCGACTGGAAGGTACCGCCCACCGGCCCGATGTCCGTCGGAATCCCCGGCGCACCCGCGGGCTACGCCGACCTTGCCGCGCGGGGCCGCCTGTCGCTCGCCCGACTGGCGGCACCCGCCATCGAACTCGCACGAGCAGGCATGTGGTGGTCCCCGATCAACGCGGTGCTCGAAGCCGAATCCCGAGAGTTGCTGGCAACCTACCAACCGGAAGGTTGCCGATACTCACCCCGATCCGGTGCCCACTCCGTCGGCGACACCGTCGCCCTGCCCGGGCTGGCCCTGGCACTCGAGGAGTTCGTTGCACGCGGAGCCGAACTCTTCCACCACGGACCACTGGCCGAGGCAGTCGTCTCGACGGTCGCGCGGCACGGAGGCGTCGTCGACAACGCCGACCTTCGTACCGCACGCGCCGACGAACAGACCGCGCTCGACAGCCGGATCGCCGGTGACGACACCCGGGCACTGTGGGTCACCCACCGACCCACCTACGGCGTCGCGCTGGCCGATGTCCTCGCCAAGACCCCACCCTCCGACATGACGCCGACAGCCGTGGCAGCGAGTCTCGCACTGCTGAATCGCGGCGAACTCGGCACGGACGAAGGCACTTCCACGGTCGCCGCCGCCGACAGCGAAGGGAACGCCGTGGTGATCGTGCATTCGAACTCGTTCCCCCGGTACGGCAGCGGCATCGTGGTCCAGGACTACGACCTCGTCCTCTCCAATCGTGCGGGTCGCGGCTTCACCTTCGCTCCCGACCACCCCAACTCTCCGTCACCCGGCCGTCGGCCATTGACGACCCTCCACGCTTGGGGTGTCCGGCACGACAAGGGATGGCTTCTCGGTGCCACCCCCGGCGGGCAGCAGCAGGTCCCGTGGAACGCCCAGCTACTCGGTCTTCTGCTGTCGGGCCCGCAGACGCTGGACTCCGACCGGTTGTCGGATGCGCTGACGATGCCCCGGTGGCTGCTCGACGCCGACGGCTCGGTACGGATGGAAGGACGGGACATGAGACCTCTGAGCGCACGGTCGTCACACACACTCGTCCGGACTTCACGCGACGACCTGACCGCAGCGGCCGATCCTCGCTGGGATTCGACGGCGGTGGCGGTATGACGAACACACTGCCGGCCCCCGCTGTCCGACGCACGCAGCGCTCTACCTTGTCGGTCTGCGTCGCCGGCGCAGGCGCGATCGGCCAGGCGGTCGCGGACGCGCTCTCGGCCAATCGCGTGCCGGGCGCAACCCTCACCGCGGTACTCACGTCCCGCAGCAGCACCGACGACGTGGAGAGAGCAATCGACGCCAGCGACATCATCGTCGAAGCGACGACCGTCGCCGCAGCCCGAAGCCTGGTTCCCCGAGTCACCCGACGAGGAAAGGACATCGTCGTCTGCTCCTCCGGAGTACTGGCGGAGTACGACACCGTCGACGACCTCCGCGGAGGCACCGGTCGCGTACTGCTCCCCACCGGAGCACTCGGTGGATTCGACATCCTGTCTGCGGCCGCGCGGGCCGGAACCCGCGATGCGCGCGTCCGCCACACCACGATCAAACGACCCTCCGCGCTCGGCGTCGACGAGCCACTCACCTCGCCGCGCGAGATCTTCACAGGCAGCGCTCGCGAAGCAGCACTCGCATTCCCCCGAACGTCGAACTCGTCCGTGGCACTGGCGTTGGCGACGATCGGCCTCGACCGTGTCGAAGTTGTCGTGGTCGCCGACCCGGACGCGACGAACACGCGCCACATCGTGGAATGGAGTTCACCGGTCGGGAATTACGAGCTGACCTTCACCAACGCGGTCGATCCCACATCGGGAGGTCGCACGTCCGCGATCACGGCGTGGTCCGTGACCGCGGTCGTCGCGGCACTGCTCCAAGGTGTGGGTTCGGGTGCGGTGGTGCTCGACTCGAACCTGTCCCCCGTCGCGGAGTGAGACAACTTGTCTACGGCGAGGGCATCCCGCCGTTGACGTGGATCGTCGCGCCCACGACGTAGCTCGATTCCGGGGACGCCAGGAACACGTAGGCCGGCGCCAGTTCGGTCGGCTGCCCCGCACGTCCGAGCGGGGTGTTCTGACCGAATTCGGGCAGCTCTTCCTTCGGCTGACCGTCCGACGGCTGCAACGGCGTCCAGATCGGTCCGGGCGCAACCGCATTCACACGGATGCCCTTCTCCGCCAGCTGGGTCGCCATGTTCTTCGTGAAGTTGTTGATCGCGGCCTTCGTCGACGAGTAGTCGATCAACGACGGCGATGGCTGGTACGCCACGATCGATGTGGTGTTGATGACCGTCGAGCCCGGCTGCAGATGCTTCAACGCTGCGCGCGTGGTGCGGAACATCGCGAGGATGTTCACCTGGAAGGTCTGCTCGAGCTGATCGTCGGGCAGGTCGTCGAGTCCCTCGACCGCAATCTGCTTGCCGGCATTGTTCACCAGGATGTCCAATCCGCCGAGCTGCTCGACTGCCTGGTTGACGACATCCGTGCAGAACGAGGCATCCGTCAGGTCGCCGGGGAGAGTAACTGCCTTGCGACCGCTCTCGCTGATGATGCGCGCGACGTTCTTGGCATCGGGCTCTTCGTCCGGCAGGTACGAGATCGCGACGTCGGCACCCTCCCGCGCGAACGCGATGGCAGTAGCAGCGCCGATGCCCGAGTCCCCACCGGTGATCAGTGCCTTACGCCCTTCGAGCCGGCCCGTGCCTCGGTACGAGAATTCGCCGATGTCCGCCTTGGGCACCATGTCGGCGTCGAGGCCCGGTTCGGGCTGGTCCTGCTTCGGCGGCGAGATGGACGGGTAGCGAGTAGTCGGATCCTGGAACTTCAGTTGATCGGTCTTATTGGTGTGCACGTCTTGTTCAGCCATGAGTACCGCCTGTGAATCGGTGATTGTTCGAAGTGCTCGAGAGTTCGTTGCACATGGGCTTCCCGGGGGGACGGGCCCGCAAACGCCGCTGGCCGTCCCCCGAATGGAGGACCGACAAATCGGACATCTCATGGCAGAATGCCCCAAATTGTCGACCGAAGGGCATGGGGGATGACGCTCGTATACCGCGCGATCTGGCAGGATGATCGACTTGACCTAGCCGATGACGTGCAGAAACTGTTCGCACGATGGGTCAAGGAACGATCCGGTGGGAAGATCTCGATCGATGGCCCAGGAAAGCAGTCCGCAGAGATCGGCACACTCGGATCACCGTCCCAACTCGACGTCACGAGTGAAGTGGTCGAGGGCAAGAACGGCCGACCCGCTATCGTCCGCAATTCCTATGTTCTGGTGACTCATCACGGAGAGCGGTGGCACACCCTTGTCCGAGCATGGAACGACGGATCAGGTGGTTGGTGCTGGGTCGACAACTCGGTGGTCGGCGACCAGACGTTGCACGCACGCTCGATCGATGTCATTGCGCCGCTGATCGCTCGCGACCTGATCAGCACCGGTATCAATGCACGTGTCGGAGATTTTCCGCTCTCGGTGGAGGCGCTTCGATTCAGCGGTCCGGGTGCGGCGGACAGGTTGGCCGAGATGATCACCACCTTCGCATGGCGGCTTCCTGTCGTAGTGTTCGCGCGTTCCCGACACCTCACGGAGCCTGGTTACGAACCTCAGTCGACCATCATCGAGGAAACGGCACGACGACTCGCCGGTATCGCCGTAGTCGTGGACGCCGACGAAGATGTCGCCGCGGAGATGTCCGAACTGGTGGGTGAAGGTTTCGGCGTGTTCAACGGTGCGTTCCGTATCTACGCCCGCAACGTCGATCCTGCCGACCCCGGAAATGCTTTCCGGCACAGATACTTCACCGCAGATCGGTACAGGTGGGACCGGAAGCGCGCTGCAGTCCTGGCAGGTCGGATGGCTGGACCGGAATCGACCCTTCGTCGGCCCCCGCCCGAGTTCGATGCCATCAAGGAACGACTCAATCGAGCGCGAGCAGGCATCGACAACTACGAGAAGATGTTCAACGAACTCGGGACAGAGTTCGACGAGGTGAAGGCCGAAGTCCGCGAATTGCGGCGCGAGCGGTCCGACCTTCAGGAGTGGGAGCAGGAAGCGGAACGGCTCGAAGCCCAGCTCGACTACGCGAAGAAACTCCTGATCGTCAATGGCATCTGCGATGACTTTCGACTCGATGAGGAAGGAAGGTTCCGCGAGAAGCCGCCCCGGTCGTCCCGCGAGGTGGCCACCATGGTTCGGAAGTACCTGCACGATCGGGTCGAGTTGCACTCGGAAGCGCTTCGCGGCGACAAGGTCATGGACCGGAACAGTGCGAGTGCCTCGTGGGCACAGACTGCATGGCAGGGATTCAAGGCGCTGTATGCCTACGGCGAGTACATGGCGGAGAACCCGGGGCAGAACGTCGACTTCTTCACCTGGTGCAGTGGGCCCCACAACCGTTCGGGGTGGACGCGTGACAAGACGGCGCGTGGCGAATCCGGCGCGACGATGGACAAGAGAGGAAAGACGAGGATCTTTCCCGTCTCGGTGAAACTGTCACGCAACGAAGAGATGGAGATGGTGCAGCATCTGAAGATCCAGAGGAAAGGCGAAGGGGACATCCCGCGCGTGTACTTCGTGTACTCGCCGCGGACGAAGAAGGTCCATGTGGGGTTCTACGGTCCGCATGAGCTCGTGCCGAACACGAAAAGTCGCAAGAGGTAGACCGACCGATAGGACCACTGTGGCCCTATCGAGCCTCAACCCTTTCCTGCCCTGCGCGCATGCTTCGTGAAGGTGTACCTGCGTCGTTTGGTGCCGTGCCTTCGACGCCGAATCCCCTTCGATGACGGGCGCTCCCCCTCGACCGGTGACTGCGCGTCTCGCAGGACGGGACGGGCGGCCAGGTCGAGAGCCGACCAGCGCTCAGCGGGGGCTTCGCGTTCGTCGCGCGTGCGGATGATCCGACCGAGAATCATCGCGGCGGCAACGGACACGACAGCCCAGCCCAGCACCACCCACAGAATCCAATGCACGACTTGGACAACGGTCCAAGTTTCGGCCTTGTTACATGGTCAGGCGGACTTCACCCCGAACTTCACCCCGTTTCTTGGTTATCGAGGGTCCCGACCTCGGGAAAGTGGCCGCGAAGAATAGAGACCCCGCCGGAAGGGCATGCGAGTAACCTTCCGGCGGGGCTCGACGTCACCGTGCAGGGGACGGCGACAGACTGTGACACTACTGCGTAGTTGATCTTGAAGCGAGGATCGCTCCCGTGACGAGGGTCAGTACGCGCCTTCGCTCGCGACGACCGCCTTCACGGTCTTCATGATGATCAGCACGTCGGAGACCATGGACCAGTTCTCCACGTACGACAGATCCAGGCGCACCGACTCGTCCCACGACAGGTCCGAGCGGCCACTGACCTGCCAGAGGCCCGTCACACCGGGACGCACCAGCAGACGACGCTTGACCCGACCGTCGTAGCTCTCCACCTCGCGACGCAGCGGCGGACGCGGACCCACCACGCTCATCTCGCCGCGCACGACGTTGATGAACTGCGGCAACTCGTCGAGGCTGAACCGACGCAGGACCCGGCCCACACGGGTGACGCGCGGGTCCTCCTTCATCTTGAAGAGCAGGCCGGCGCCCTCGTTCTGATCGAGCAATTGGTCGACCAGCTTGTCGGCGTTCTGCACCATCGAGCGGAACTTGATCATTCCGAACGGAGTTCCGTCGAGGCCGATGCGCTCGGACCTGTAGAAGATCGGGCCGCCGTCCTCGAGCTTGATGAGCAGCGCTACGACAGCGAAGACCGGAGCAAGGCACAGCAGCGCGCCAAGCGAGAACACGAGGTCGAACAGACGCTTCCCGCTGCGCTTGGCACCGTGATAGCTCGGCTTCTCCACATGGATCAGCGGCAACCCGGCAACCGGACGCATCTCGATGCGCGGACCGGCGACATCGACGACGCCGGTCGCCACCACCAGATCGGCACGCTCGGGTTCGAGCTGCCACAGCAGGTCGCGGATGCCTTCGTGGCCGAGGGTCTCGGTGGCGGTCACCGCGACGGTGTCGGCACCCGAGGCACGCAGCGCCTCGACGACGGTGTTCTCGTCGCCGTGGATCGGGATCTGCCGACCGTCCACATCGATGCTCTCGCCCGGCACACCGGAATAACGCGGCACGCACACACCCACCACGCGATAACCCTCGCCGCTGCGGCGCTGGAACGTGCTGGCCATGTGACGAACTGCGCGAGCGCCACCCACCACCAGCACCGACGTCGTGAACTCGCCCTTCCGGCGCCGGCGTGCGACGGCTCGTCGCCAGACCCACCGGAAGAACAGCAGACCCGCCAGACCGACGGGCAGAGCGATGGCGAGATAACCGCGCGCGAGTTCCATCCGGAAG
The DNA here is from genome assembly GCF_035918275.1 of Rhodococcus sp. PD04. Lineage (NCBI taxonomy): Bacteria > Bacillati > Actinomycetota > Actinomycetes > Mycobacteriales > Nocardiaceae > Rhodococcus > Rhodococcus sp. PD04. The sequence goes on from NZ_CP142143.1 coordinate 4,388,923, forward strand.
ATGAGCGCCACGATGGCAACGAGGCCGAAAAGATTGAGCGTCGCCGAGACGACGCGCTGATACTCCTCGAAGCCGGCGCCGATCACCCGCCTGGAACGTGTACGGAACAGCGAAAGAAATGCGATCCACGCGACGCCGAGCGCAATGGAGATCAACGTGTAACTCAGCGTTCCGACGCCGTCCATGGTGACGAGCGAATCCTGGCCGAACCGCATGACATGCGCGAGCGCGACAGCCAGCACGACGACCAGAGCGTCGGTCACGAACAGAGTGTTGACGTAGGACTTCTGCCAGCCCCACCTGGTGGACATCCGATTGCCGTCCGGCTCACCGACACTGGCGTCGATATCCGAAAGGTCATGTACAGCATCGTCGTTCGTCTGACGAACGGTGGTCATGACGGAAGAACCCTCATAGCGTGTCTCCTCCCCGAGACGTTTCGACGTTCGAGCACCCCCCTGCACTCGGACGTCGACAACCCCGTATATCGAAGCCACGTCCTCCGTAGCGGCTCCGATACGTTATGCGATTGAGATCGTCTCACAGAATTGTTGCTTGCGCGCGACAACAAAAGAGAAGTTATCGAGAAACTCATCCGTTGGTAGCGTGCCCGGGGTCGAGGTCGAGGCGCCGGAGCGTTTGGGCATTGAGCGCGACGACGATCGTCGATGCCGACATGAGGACCGCGGCGAGAGCCGGCGAGATCGCAACGCCTGCGAACGCCAGCACACCGGCCGCCAACGGAACTGCGACGACGTTGTATCCGGTTGCCCACAGCAGGTTCTGCCACATCTTGCGGTAGCTCGCGTGCGAGAGCTCGACGATCGACAGCACCGCTCGCGGATCGTTCGCGGCGAGGACGACGCCGGCCGACTCGATCGCGACGTCCGTGCCGGCCCCGATCGCGATGCCGACGTCGGCCCTCGCGAGGGCAGGTGCGTCGTTGACGCCGTCACCGACCATCGCGACGGTGTGCCCGCGCTTCTGCAGCTCGGCGACCTTCGCGTCCTTGTGTTCCGGAAGCACTTCCGCGAACACTTCGTCGATGCCGAGATCCGCAGCCACGGCGTCGGCCACCTGCTGGGCATCTCCGGTGATCATCGCGACCGTCACGCCGCGCGCATGCAGAGCATCGACGGCCTGCCGAGATTCCTCGCGCACGGTGTCCTCGAGCGCCACCGCGCCGAGCACCTGACCGTCGGAGGCGACGTGCAGCACGGACGCGCCGCGGCGCACCCATCCTTCGGTGACTGCGGCGACGTCGTCGGGCACCGACAGTTGCAGGGAGTTCAGCATGGACGGTCCGCCGATCGTCACCTCCGCCCCGTCGACCAGTCCGCGCACGCCGCGGCCGGGCAACGAGCGAAAGTCCGTCACTGTCATCCGCTCCGCCGACGGCACTCGGGCGTCGGCAGCAGCCACGATGGCTCGCGCGACCGGGTGTTCGCTGTCGGCTTCGACCGCTGCTGCCCGGGCGAGCAGATGCTCCTCGTCCGTTCCTGTCGTGGCGACGACACCGGTGACCTCATGCCTGCCCTGCGTGAGGGTGCCGGTCTTGTCGAACAGCACCGCGTCGACGGTGCGCATACGTTCGAGCGCCAACCGGTCCTTTACGAGTACACCCGCCCGCGCCGCGCGCTCGGTCGAGATCGCAATCACCAACGGAATCGCCAGACCCAGCGCGTGGGGGCAGGCGATGACAAGGACGGTCACGGTGCGCACCACGGCTTCGTCGAGATTGCCGAGCAACGTCCACACGAGGAAGGTGAGAGCACCCGCGATGGCTGCGAAATAGAAGAGGAAGGCCGCGGCACGATCCGCCAGCGCCTGAGCACGGGACGAGGACGCCTGAGCATCGGCGACCATGCGTTGGATGCCGGCCAACGCGGTGTCCTCCCCCACCGCCGTGATCCGTACCCGCAGCGCGCTGTCGGTGGCGATGGTGCCCGCGACCACCGTGTCGCCGACGTCGCGGGTGACGGTCTTGGATTCACCGGTGACCATCGACTCGTCGACCTCGGCGGTGCCGTCGATGACCGTGCCGTCGGCGGGCACACGTGCGCCCGCGCGCACGAGCACCACGTCGTCGAGAGCCACGTCGTGCAGCGGCACCTCGACCACACCGTCGTCGGTGACCTTCTCGGCGGTATCGGGCAGCATCGCGGCCAGTGCTTCGAGTGCTCCGGAGGCCGAACCCAGCGCCCGCATCTCGAGCCAGTGACCGAGCAGCATGATGACGATCAGCAGCGCCAGTTCCCACCAGAAGTCCAGGTCGAAACCGCCGACCTCGAGAGTCGTGGCCCACGACGCGACGAAGGCGACCGTGATCGCCATGGCGATGAGCAGCATCATCCCCGGTTGGCGGGAACGTAGTTCGGCCCAGCCGCCGGTCAGGAACGGCACGCCGCCGTAGAAGAAGATCACCGTGCCCAGTACCGGTGGGATCCACTCGACGCCCGGAACATCCGGAAGGTGATAACCGAAGAGCTCGGCGACCATGTGGCTGAAGACGACGACCGGCACCGACAGGATCAGACTGACCCAGAACCGTCGCCGGAACATCTCGCCGTGCGCGCCGTGCCCCGCGTGACGATCGTGGCCGGCGTGCTCGTGGGTGTGTTCGTGCACCTGCTGGGACATCGACAGCTCCTGACTCGGCCGGCGGGACGAACCCGCGACGCGGATCGGCTACAGAGTGGTCAACAACTGACGCATCGTGTCGATTTCCTTTTGCTGGGTGTCGGCGATGGTGCGGGCCAGCTCGACGGTATCGGGGTACTGCCCGTCCTCGATCTCGTCCTGCGCCATCTCGATCGCTCCCTCGTGGTGGACGATCATCTGCTCCAGATACAGGCGGGCCGCGTCGACACCCTGCGCGTCGGACAGTGCCTGCATGTCCTGCTCGCTCATCATCCCGTCCATGTGCGGCATGTCGTCCATGTGCGGCATGCCGGGCATGTCGAGTCTGTCCATCCGGGGAGTGTCCTCCCTGTGCATGGGCGGCATGCCCCACTCGTCGAGCCACGCCTCGAACTGCTCGATCTCGGGTTGTTGCTCTGCCTTGATCTGCTCGGCCAGCGCCCTCACCGGCTCCGGGATGCCGTCCTTTGCCAGCAGCATGTCGCTCATCTCGATGGCCTGCGCATGGTGCGGGATCATCATGCGCGAGAACATCACATCGTCCTGGTCGAACCGCGCGGAGTTCGCCTCGGCGGATGTCGGAGCCGAAGTGGCGGTCGCCGTGGTTGCTTCGTTGCCACTGGAATCACTGCACGCAGACGTCGTGAATGCCACTGCCAGCGCGATCGCACCGGCGGCCAGAGCCTTCTTGTTCATGGCATCCACCCTCGCGTGTGCGCTCCCGGGTTCCGGTGGAGATCTCATGAAGATTTGCTCAAGAAGTGCGGGCACATCGTCAGCACCACGGCGGGTGACGATGATGGATCCCATGCCTTCCTCTGTTCGCCCGACGGGACCATCCGGCGGATCCACACCCGCCCCGAGCTCGACCGGCCGGATGCGAGCCATGGTCGTCGAGGACGAGGAGTCGTTGGCGAAGCTCGTGGGTTCGTATCTCGAACGCGACGGCTTCGACGTGACGATCACCGGCGACGGATCCGAGGCCGTGACCCTCGCGCGGCAGGTCGACCCCGACATCCTGGTGCTCGACCTCGGCCTACCTGGACTCGACGGTGTCGAGGTGTGCCGGCAGCTGCGAACCTTCTCCGACGCGTACGTCGTGATGCTCACCGCGCGCACCGAGGAAGTCGACACCCTGATCGGTCTGTCCGTCGGGGCAGACGACTACCTGACGAAGCCGTTCAGCCCGCGCGAACTGATGGCCCGCATCCAAGCGATGCTGCGTCGTCCTCGGACCACCGCGCGGGTCGTAGCGTCCGCGAGTCGGCAGACCCGGACGTTCGGGGAGCTGTCCATCGATGTCGACGGACGGGAGGTCGCCGTGCGCGGCACACCGGTCGCGCTCACCCGCACCGAGTTCGACGTCCTCGCTGCCCTGGCGCAGGACCCAGGAGTCGTGTTCACCCGGGCGCAGCTCATCGCGGCCGTGTGGGGACAGAACTGGGTCGGCGACGACCACCTCGTGGATGTGCACATCGGCCATCTGCGCCGCAAACTCGGCGACGATGCGAACCAGGGACGTTTCGTGCGCACCGTCCGCGGCGTCGGCTACCGGATGGGTACAGGACGATGACGTCCCGCTCCCCCACCGCGACGAGTTTCGGCACCCGCCTGTTCCTCGCGCTCGTCGCCGTCGTCGTCGGATGTGCCGTCAGCGCATGGCTGGTCGCGTCCGCTCTCGCTCCCGGGATCTTCCACGACCATCTCGGACAAGCGGGCATCGATCACGATTCGAGCCAGGCCGCCCACGTCGAAGAAGCCTTCACCTGGGCCATCGTCCTCGCGTGGGGTCTGGCGGTCGCGATCGCGGTGCTGTTGGCCTCGGCGGTCAGTTGGTACATCGCGCGACGGATCCAGCGTTCGCTCGACACGGTGACCACCTCCACCGCGCAGATCGCCGGAGGTCGTTACGACACCCGCGTCCCCAGCCCCGAGCTCGGCCACGAATTCGACGAACTGGCAACCAGTTTCAACGAGCTGGCACGACGCCTCGAAGCCACCGAAATCACAAGGCGCAGAATGCTCGCCGACCTCGGGCACGAAATGCGCACACCCATCGCCACACTCGACTCCTATCTGGAAGCACTCGAGGACGGCGTCCGCACTCTCGACGACGACACCCGGCAGATTCTGCGAGCCGCCACCCACCGGCTGAACCGCCTGGCACAGGACATCACCGCGGTCTCCCGGGCGGAAGAGCACCTCACCCGCATCCATCGGGTGCCCACTACCACCGGCACCCTCGTCGCCACGGCGGTCGACGCGGTGCGCGAGCAGTACGACGGCAAAGGCGTGACGTTGCAGGCCGACGTCGTCGAATCTGCGCCGGTGACGGTCGATCCCGACCGGCTCGGACAGGCGCTGGCGAACCTGCTGGACAACGCCCTACGGCACACACCGGCAGGAGGAAACGTCACCGTCGCCACTCGCATCCTGGGCCGCGACCGAACGGAGATCACCGTGACCGACACGGGCGCCGGCATCGCGCCCGATCACCTCGACCACCTCTTCGACCGGTTCTACCGCGCGGACACCGCCCGCGACCGGAATCACGGCGGCAGCGGCATCGGCCTGACGATCGCGCGGGCACTCGTCGAAGCCCACGCCGGTCGCATCCACGCGCACAGTGAGGGACCGGGCTGCGGAGCCCGGTTCACTCTGGAACTGCCGACGGCGAGTCAGGCGTAATTGGACAGGACGAACTCGGTCAGCCCCTTCCGGACCGCTTCGACCGCATGCTTCTGCCCGCGCTTCAGCACGAAGCCGGGAACCGGAACCTTCGGTTCGAGCGACATGGTGACGTGCACCCGGGTGCCGCGCGCGATCTGTTCGAGGGCGTACTCCCCGTCCTGGCTGCGCTGCATCGCACTGTCGACGAGCGTCCACGACGTCGAACTCTCCGTCCACGAATGCTCGATGGTCTGGGTATCGGAGAAGCCGAGCAGCGACAGGGTCATGCGGATCCGGAGCGGCCGGCCGTCGTCATCCCGGGTGAGCACCTCGACGCTCTTGTGCGCCGACGACCACTCGGGAATGCGCTCGACATCCTTCAGGGCGCGCATCACCTGCTCGGGTGTGGCCTCGATGTCGAATCGATCGGAGACGCTGGCCGCCATGTCGGGTCCTCCTCGTCGGAAACGCGGTACATCGACCAGATGACCCCGGATGCCCCGCGGCGAAACCCCACCGACAGTGCCGGCGGGGTTCGGGCCGTGCTGTCGATCAGTTGTCGACCTGCACCTCGTCGCCGGTGATGAGGAAGGTCATCAGGTCGCTGCCGACGGTCAGCGGGCCGTCGTAGTTCTCGCGGGTGCGTTCGACGAGCATCTCATCCGAGATGCCGGGGACGCGGCCGGGGATGCCGTTGACGATGTGGCTGTACACGGCCATCTTCGGCTGGGTCTGCTCGAAGATGTCGCCGGCCTGCTGCGGGTTCGTGTGGTGCGCGTACACGCTGGGCAGCGCAGACGGATCCTCGAAGTCGGCCACCTCGTGCACCAGCACGTCGACGCCTTCACCGAACTTCAGGACGTTCTCGGTGGGAACGGTGTCGCCGCTGATGAGCACCGACTTGCCCGCGTAGTCGACTCGATAACCGACCGCCGGTTGGATGGCACCGACCGGATCGTGCTCCACGGTGAACATGGTGACGGTGACGCCGTCCTGGTCGAAGACGACGCCGTCTTCCGCGAACTCGTGCGATTCGATCGGCGTGGTCGCGGGATCGACTTCCTTGTCCGCGACGCGCACGTCGATGTCGTTGCGGTAGGTGCTCTGCATTCCGTCGCCGATGTTCCGGACGCCGACGGGCCCGTAGAGCTGGAAGGCGCCCTCGCGCCCACCGAGCGCCGGGACGTAGCTGCTCATCCAGAGGTCGGACAGACCGTTGATGTGGTCGGAGTGGAAGTGGGTGAGGAAGACGGCGTCGACCTGACCGACCGGAACGCCGGCCTGCGTCAGGCGCACTGTGGCTCCGCGTCCCGCATCGAAGACGAGGTTCAGTCCGTTGGCCTGGACCAGCGTGGACATGCCGTAGCGCTCAGTGCTTGGCACCGGGCTGCCCGTGCCGAGCAGCGTCACACGCATCTCGCCCTCGGCGGGAGCTTCGGAGGCCGGGTGAGCGGAGTCCGTGGGTGAACCATCCGACGCCGTCGTTTCCTGGGCTGCGGGTGTCTCCTGAGCTGCAGATTCACCGGAGCTGCAGCCCGTGAGTGCGAGCGCGAGAACACCCGACACCACTACTGCCGCCGTGTGGATCCGGCCGAATTCGAATGAGCGTCGTGACACCGAAGGTTCCTTCCAAGGGAACGAGAGATTTTGTACGCACTGCGTACGTAGTGAACGCTGTGCGTACATACTGTGCGGGTCATCACAGCGGAAAGTCAAATCACGGTTGTGTGTCGGAGATCGAGAACGGCCCCGGAGTCGAAACCCCGAGGCCGTTCCGATCGAGCTGCGGTCAGTTCTGCATGAGGACCTGCTGGCTCTTCACCAGCGGATACGACGCCAGTTCGCTCCCGTCGAGGTCCTCTTTGTGCATGTCCACACCGGTGATCTGACTGTTCTCGTAGGTGCGGTAGTAGTAGATGCCCCTGTGGGTGTTGCAGCACGACGAGTAGATGGTGATCTCGTACTTGTCGTCGAGCCGAACACATCCCCGCTGCTGCTCCACGGAGCCAAGGATGTGGAAGAACTGGCTGATCGCCTCGGACTCCGAGTCGCCCGATACCGAATTCACCTTGGTGAAGGCGGCCTTGACGAAGCGCGACATCGACGACAGGTCTCCCGGCAACCCCACAGCACCGAGGCCGCGACTGTAGGTATCGAAGGGGATCTCCTTCGAGAAGCGCGGCTCGGGTGGATCGACCGACAGACTCATGTAGTTGTTGATGTTGAACAGTTGGATGTCGAAGGTCGGATTGTTCGTGAGGACCTGGATCGGGTTGTCGTGGACCTTCAAGCCCTCGGCGACGGATTCGACGGTGATGGACTCGTCCCGGTCGGAAATGATCCAGTGCAGCGGGGACGGCGGGAACTCCTCACTGAACGCGATATCGACGATGCGCACGTCCGCAAGCGCGTCGCGCACCTGCGCGACGGTCTCGAACTGCCCGAGCACCCAGGGAATGAACTCGAACGACGCGACATTCGTCCCGTCCTCCGAAACGGGCTTGTAGTCGGCATTGTCGGGGAAGTTCAGCCCCGCCATGCTCAAGCCCTTCTCGTTGGTCGCGTCGTAGTAGAGCGGATAACCATCGGCTACCGTCGCCATGCCGATCATGGCGTGATGCGTCTTCAGTGGCGGCACCTTACGGAACTCGAACGGGAAGTTCCGCGGCGTGACCGTCACCGCTTCCCGGTAGGAGTATTCGAGGTCGAGATTCCGGCCGAAATAGTGGTCCTTGGCGGTGTAGTTGGCGGCTGTGCACATGCGGCTACCTCCGGACTGTTTCGTCCCACTGTATCGGCATATGCGTGGACGCATGGCGGTTCGACGCGGCCTTCTTGTCGGCCACCGAATGCCGCCGTTTCAATTCCTGGGCGGCGCGCCGGTACGACGACGGGCGCGCGGGCAGAAGCCACTGCAGGAATCGGGTACCCGGACCGACGTTCAGGCCGATCTCGTCGAGAACCTCGTCCACATGCCGAAGAGAGAACGGGATGATGTTCGTGCCCCGGGCCTGCTTGCCCTCGGTGCGCTCGATCATCCAGTTCAGCCTCGTACGGACGAACTCGCGACGCTCCTCCACCGGCGGAACTCTCCACCGAGCAGATGATTGACGGTCCACAGCGCCGCCGCCTCTGCACTGAGCGGGCTGAACAACGACGACCCATAACCGACGAAGTACAGGTTGGCCACGTCGTTGGGCAGGATCTGCCGGTAGAGCAGGAAATTGCCGTCATCGTCCAGCAGGCGCTCCTGCACCGCCGCCGACAGGAAGGGCACCCGCTGCACGAACCCGGTCGCACAGACGATCACATCCGCCGGCAGCACCGATCCGTCGTCGAGTTCGGCGACCGGCCGACCGTCCTTCTCTCGCAGAACGGCGATCGATCGTCCCCGCCGCACCGAGATGGTGCCGGCCTCGACCTTCTCGTAGAATCCCTCGGTCGCGAGGCTGACGGCATGTCGCACGATCCGTTCGAACGAGCCTTCCGGAACCAGCCCGGTCCGATCGAACCGCAGTTGGCGTCGGGCGATCTTCTCGATGGAACCGAGTAGACCGTTGCGAACGAACTTCCCCGGCCCGGTCAGGAACCGTCCGAATCCTCGCTGCTCGATGTGCTCGAACAACCCCTCACTGAGACGCGTGAGCAGGATGTACTTGTAGTTGAGCACGTTCGCCAGCTTGCGCGGCATCTTCCAGGTGACTTCGCGGGCCACGACGGTGGTGGACGCCGCCACCTCACTCAGCGCCTCTGCGACATCGCAGGACGACTTGCCGTACCCGACCACCAGCACGTCGCGGCCCGCCGCATCGGCGAGGTCGTGGAAATCCGACGCCGCACAGAGCCGTCCGCCCGCACCCTCGTACTCCTCCTTACCTTCGTAGGGAGGAATGAACGGGTCGCAGAAGATACCGTTCGCCACGACCAGGTAGTCGTACTCCTCGACCGCAGTCTCGTCCGAATCGAGACTCCTACTGGTGACCGTCCACCGTTCCGACTCCGGGTCCTGTTCCGCAGAGACCACTTCGGTTCCCAGACGCAGCAGGCGCCGGAGCCCGAAATGCTCGACGTAGTCGTCGAGATACCGCTGGACCTGTTCACCTGTGGGCCATTCCGGGTACTCGTCCGGCATCGGGAAGTCCGAGAACGCATACGTGCCCTTGTTGTTCTGAGTGGTGACACCGGGATACCGGCGAGTCACACTCCACACCCCGCCGACGTCCGGGGTCCGATCGTAGACATGAACGTCGAATCCGAACTCCGACAGGATGTTCGCCGAACACAGGCCGGCTATACCCGCACCGACCACCGCAACGCTTCGTCCCCGGCCGGTCATCCCTCGTTCGCCCCCGCGGAATCCTCGGCGAAGAACGTGCTGACGAGATGCTGGAAACGTGCGGCGTGTTCGATCTGCGTCCAGTGACCGCACTTACCGAAGATGTGCAGTTGCGAGTTGGGAATCAGGTCGAACATCTTCTGCGAAGCCGCGACCGGTACCACTCGATCCTCGCGTCCGTGCAGGATGAGTACCTCGTGCTCGATGGCGGCCAGGTCCTCGTCGGGCACGATCTGCGCGTCCAGCCACCGTTGCCGGGGTTCGGGGAAGACCTGCTCGAAGGCTTCCTGCGCACCCGGCCGAATGGTCGCCCGGTACCGCAGTTCGGCCAGTTCGTCGGTGACCAGGGACCGGTCGTAGGCCATGATGTCCATGATCTTCTTCATGTTCTCGACCGACGGCGTGTATCCCCAGAGCGCATCGAGTTCGGGCGTGAAGTCGAACTGCACACCGCCGGCTCCCATCAGCACGATTCGGCCGAGCCGCTGCGGGTGCCGGACTGCGAGGTGCAATGCGAGTCCACCACCGAACGAGTTGCCGACCACGTGCACCTTCGGGATCTCGAGGCCGTCGAGGAGAGCGAGGATCTGATCGATCCAGGTATCGAAGATCTCGAACCGGACCGGATCGGGAAGGGTGGTGTATCCGAAGCCGACCAGATCGGGAGCGATCACTCGACGCTGTTCTGCGAGGACCGGGATCAAACCTCGCCAGTTGGCCCACGCCGAGACGCCGGCGCCGGAACCGTGGAGGAGCAGCACCGGAATGCCGTCTCCCTCCCCCACGTCGTGATAGTTGGTCTCGAACCCGGAAGTGCGGATGGTTTGTGCGACTTCGGGATTGGTATCGACCTGCATCAGGACTCCTTTGAAGGGAAGACGGAAGCCACCGCGGCGAGCAGGTCGTCCTGCGGCCGTTCGGGAGAGGGGTAGGCCTGCTTGCTGTGCGACAGGCCGGTCTGCACGAGCATCTCGCACATCTTGTAGGCGACGACACCGGGATTGAGCACCGGCACGTCGAGGACGGTGGACAGGTGGGCGTGACTCTGGTGCATCGTCGTCGAACCCAGGATGATGACGTCGGCGCCGTCCTCCGCGATCGCGGTCTTCGCCTCGCGCTCGAGTGCCGCGAAGACGAAATCCTCCTTGCCCGCGAGCAGTTCGGCGGTATCGGGGCGGACACCGATGTCGCGCACGGAAGCAAGCCGGGACATGATGCCGTTCTCGCGAGCAGCCTTGTGGTACAGCTCGTGCCACTGCGGCCACATGGTGATCACCGAGAACTTCTTGCCGAGCATGCACGCCAGCAGCATGGTGGCCTGACTCGGTGCGACGACCGGGATGGACAGTCGCGAGCGCAGGGCAGCGAGCGCCGAATCGCTCATCGAGTTGACACAGACCCCGACATAGCCCTGTTCTTCCGCACGACAACCCGCGTCGAGCACGAATGCGTCCGCGAGGGTCGTCTCGTAGGCGCTGTCGAGAGTGCCGCCGCCGTTGCGTGCCGAGACGAAGACGTTCTCGAACGCCGGGTGCACGTAGTCACCGGAGAGCTGGGCGGCGAAGGCGTCCAACGCTTCCGGCGGTACCGGAACGGGGACGATGTTCAGTACACGCTTCACAGGTCGAGTTCCTCTCGGGTACGGGTCAAGGTGTCGACGACCGCGAACGCGATGGCACGGGTCGCCATCATCACGTCGGTCACCGAGGCGACGCCCATGCCGCCGAGACCCTCGTTGAGTTCGGCCGGGGCACTCGCCGGCGGCCAGGGATAACCGATTCGGGCACACGGAACTCCGAGCCGACGGATCAGGGTGCCGTCGGTCTGCCCGCCCAGTAGCGGGGTGGACTCGTAGGGCTTGCCCTCGACTTCCTCCCAACCGCGTTGGCAGCTCCGGATGATCCAGTTGTCGGGATCGGTCATGCCGCCCGGCAGGGACCCGTACATCTCCCAATCCAGTTCGATGTCCGGATGCTGCGCGCGCAGAGCACGAATCATCTCGGCAAACTGGTGCCGCACCTCGCCGGGCGTGGTCCGCGGATTGACCCGCACGTCGAGGTAGATCTCGGTCGCCGCGGACGGGAAGGCCGGCTTGTCCGGGTTTCCGGACCGGACCGCGGAGATCCAGCCCTCCGCCAGCGTCGACCCGGAGGTGTTACGGGCCGTGTACTCGGGCAGCCACGCCTCGATCGCCTGGATCACCGTGGCCGCGGGCACGATCGACGACCGGAAACCCTCGGTACCACGACTGATACCGGCATATCCGAAGGTGCCGCGCACGGTCACCTTGAACCAGCACATCCCGGGTTCCTCCGGGTACACCGCCCACCACGGCTTCAGCACGATCGCGTGGTCGGGCATCATGCCGTGGGTGAGCAGGTGGAACACGCCGGAGCTCATGCCGACCTGGTCGCGGTTGCTCATGCTCACTGGCATCCCGCCACCTGCGAACCCGATGGCCAGATCACCCAGCAACGGCAGGTCGGCGTCGGCGACCGCGTGCAGCACCTCGGTCAACCCTGCCACCATGCACTTCGGATTCGAGGCACCGAGTCCGATCACCAGGTCGCCGTCGACCTTCGCTTCGGGAATCATGTCCGGCCGCAACGACTTCCCCACCCACGGCACGTCCGCCTCCGGGTCGATGTGGGTGTCGATGGGCGCGTACAGGAGCAGCCGGCTACCGCCACCGCTGCCCGGCAGTTCCCCGATCGCGTTGCCTGTGTGCTCGGAGATCGGTTGGTACCGGGCACCGATCCCGACCTTGTCCTGCAGGTACGACGCCATGTACTCGGACGCGGGTCGCTCCCGGCCGGTCGGACTGTGGATGTTCACCAGGTCGACGAGCAGATCCCGGAACCGATCCGGATTCAACTTCGCCAGAACCTTCTCGTACATCTCCCGCCGAGCGGGATCGAGTGTCGCAGTGTCGGTTGTCTCGAGAGTGTCGGTCACGGTCGGCCCCCTTCGTCGTGAACCTCGAAGCGATGCGCCAATCCGACGCGGTCGGTCAGGCACGTTGCGATGCGGACCAGCCCCTGGTCTGCGTGGTGTGGAGCGATGATCTGGATGCCGAGGGGCAGCCCTCCGAACCCGCGGCCCGCGGGAAGCCCGACCGCAGGGCATCCGGCGATGCTGGCGAGCTTGTTGAACACCGGATCCCCGGTGCCGGACTCGATCGGCGGGGCCTCGCCCGGTGCCGCGAGCGTGACCAGCACGTCGACGTCGGCGAAAACCTGCCCGACGAACGTCCGGACATCCCGGAGCACCTCGCGTGCCCGCTGGACCTCGCTCGGAGCGGCGGTCCGTCCCTCGTTGAGGAATCGATGCAACTGCTCGGAGACCCGCTCGACGTGTGGACGGGCGATCCGGTCGGTGAGCGATGCGGACGCCTCCACGGCCATGATCAGGGTGTGTGCCCGGTCCAGAGCGTCCAACTCGTCGGGTACCGGCACATCCCGCACATCGGCGACGACCCCTTGCAGGTTCTCCGCGAACTCGTCGAGCAACGCCGCTGCGGCCGGAGTGGCCCGATCGGCCCACGGCGGCCGGAGAATCCCCACCCGCAGGTTCCGCAGCGCGGGAAGAACAGTGGTCCGTGGGGTGGCGACCCCGTCGGTCGAGAGCGACTCGTCCACCGCCCCCAGCCATGCCGGATGGCGTGCGAACGCGCCGACGGTGTCGAAGGTCAGCGCGACGGGCAGGACGCCGTCGAACGGCCAGCGCCCGTACGTCGGCTTCAGCGTGAACACACCGCAGAACGAACCGGGTCGCAGGACCGAGCCCGCGGTCTGGGTGCCGAGTGCGAGCGGCACCTGGCCGTCGGCAACCGCGGCGGCAGATCCACTCGACGACCCGCCCGGAGTCCGGTCGAGACCGTGCGGATTGCGGGTCGCAGTGGGCCGGTAGGTGGCGAACTCCGTGCTGGTCGTCTTACCGAGGATGACCGCGCCGTCCCGCCGGAGCCGGCGGACGACCTCTGCATCCTGGGCCGGCTGCCATCCGGCCCACAGGCTCGAGCCGTAACCGGTCGGCTGGTCGCCGGTCTCGATGATGTCCTTGAGTCCCACCGGGATACCGTGCAGCGGAGAGCGCCGCTGCTCTCCGTCCCGAGTCCGCGCCTGCTCGCTCGCACGCTCCGGGTCGAGGTGTGCCCACGCCCCGACGACGTGATCACGCTTCGCGATCCGGTCCAGGCAGTGCTCGACGGCGGAGACACTCGGATGCTCGTCGGCGAGGATGTCCGCGATCGGCGAGACGGTATCGGAGCCGGTCACGGCACTCATCCGACCTTCTGCGGTTCGTGGCCCCACCGCGACGGCGAACGGAAGGTCTTGACCTCCCAGGCGTCAGAATCGATCGTGTCGCCTCCGTAGCCGATCTCGATGGCGAAGCCGGACGGTGTGCGCATGTAGAAGGAGGTGACGCCGTCGTTGGTGTGGCGGCCGAAGGTCATCTGCAGTGCGATGCCTGCGCCGGTAACGAGATCATAGGCGCGGCCCACGTCGTCGAGCGATGCCACCTCGATCATCAGGTGGTTGAAGTCGCCGCCGGTGAAGCTGAAGCACTCGTTCATCAAGGCCAGGCTGTGGTGCCGCGGATTGCAGTGCAGGAAGGTGGCATCCGCACCGTCCCAGACGATGTAGTCGGTGAGCCGGAACCCGAGGACCCGGGTGTAGAAATCGACTGCGGCGGGGTAGTCCTTGCACATCAGGACCACGTGGCCGAGACCGAGTTCGCCGGTGACGAACCCGCTGATCACCCCTCCCCCGGCCAGCGGGGTGTGATCGATGGTGGGTCCGAAGACCACCTCGTTGGGGAAACCGTCGGCGTCGGTGAACCGGAATGCTGCGACGGCCAGTCGCTCCTCCGGTGAACCGGTATCGATCCACTCGACGTCGATGCCCTCGGCTGCGACCCGGTCCGCGACGTCGCGGAGCTGGTCGAGGCCGTCGACCTCCCACGTGATGGCCCGGATCCGATCCTCGTCCGCGGGATACAGCGCGATGCGGTGGTGATGGTCGTCGAGCCGGATCAGCAGCGGATCGGTGTCATTGTGCCGAGGTCGTGCCTGCAATCCGAGCAGATCGACCAGAACCTGACGCCAGGTGTCGAGATCGGAGACGTCGACACTCAGAGCGCCCAAGCGGGTGATGCTCATATCGTCCTCTGTTTCGAAAGGGGCGCCGCGGGCAGGCGGCTAACTGGGAAGGAATTGCTCGGCGTGGATGCGCTCGGCAGGCAGGCCGAGTTCGACCAGCCGGTCGTGCGCGGCGGCGAGCATCGCGGGCGGTCCGCACAGATAGGCGGACGTACGCGGGTGACGAACGTCGTCCTCGGTGAGGACGCTGACCGGGTTCCCGGTGAGGACCCCGTCGATGGAGGTCGGCTCATCGGACACCACCCGCACGTCGAGGGTGCGCATGAAGCTCCGGCGGGCCTCGAGTTCGTCGAGGTGGAACAGATCTGCCTCCCGGGCGCATCCGAACACGAGACGGATCGGATGGTCCTCACGAGCGGTCTGCAGGTTCTCGAGCATGGACAACATCGGTGCGAGACCGGTGCCGCCTGCGATCATCAACGTGGGACCGGGCTCGTCGGAGAGTCCGAATCCTCCTCTGGGCCCTTCGATTTCGATCGTGTCACCGACGGCTGCGACTTTGCGGAGATAGTCCGACATCGCCCCGGACGGCAGGACTCGGATCGTGAACGCGAGCTTCTTGCGGTCGCGCTCCCCGGATGCCATCGAGTACGAACGCCACTCCTCGGTGCCCGGCACCTGCATCCGGACGTACTGGCCGGCACGGAAGGCGAACCGGACGGACTTCGGCAGTTTGAGCACGAGCTCCACCACCGACTCTCCGAGCCAAGTGATCGCCCCGACCTTGGCCGTGGCGGCAACGAGTGGATACTCGTCCAGCATCGAGGCCGGATAATCGAGTGCGACCTCACTGTCCGCGCACGCCACCGACTGGCACAACAGTCGCTGGCCCTCGCGGATCTCGTCCTGGCGCAAGGAGAACACACGGTCCTGCGGCATCGCGAGGTCGCCACGAACGACCTTGCCGACGCACGTGCCACACGTCCCGACGGTGCACTGGCTGACCAGTCGGACCCCTGCGGCCGTGGCCGCCTCGAGGACCGTCGAACCGGCCGGCACGGACACCGTCTTGGTGCCATCGGCGAAGGTCAGATCTACCGTGTGGACGACTCCGGCCTCGGACGCCGCCACCACTTCGGTCGGGGTGAGCGTCATGGGTCAGTCCTCGTCCAGGTACGGCGATTCGAAGAAGCCGCGCGGGTGCCGAGCCGCCATCTTGCGCCAGGCGATGATGGAATAGTCCATGTCGCACAGCATCTCGTTGTTCCAGCCGTCGAAGCGGGTGTAGTGCTCCTCGGTGGCCTCACGAGCGAAGACGTCGCTGTTGTTGAAGCCCTCCAGCGCCAACGGCAGCATGAAGTTGTCGTACTTGAAGTTGAACTCCGCGATCTCCTCGTCGGTGCGGGCGCGGGTGGCGATGATCTCCCAGTACTCGTGATGGTGGTCGTCGATCGGGACGTAGAACTCGTACTGGACGTGGTCGGTGATGGGCCAGTGCTCGACCATCAGGACACCGGGGACCCACAACGAGGTGCGGAAATAGTGCGGCACCGTGCCGCGGGCCTTCATGTTGACCTTGGGATTGTCCAGAACCGGCTGGTACAGGTCGGGACGATCGTAGCGGTTCATCACGCCCTTGGGACCGTCCTCGATGTCGATCTCCTCCGTCGCCGAGTCGGTGAGTGCATTGACACCGAGAGGCAGGGCGCGGTCGAGGGCGACCAGGATCTGGTTGTCCCAGTGGACCAGCAGGTGGCCCGGATCGAGGCCGTTCTCGGCGGCGAGGCGCCAGTTGCCGACGAGCTTGCGGTGGATGCCGCGGATCACGATGCCCTCGTCGAGCAGGTGCGGCACCGGAGAATCATTGGGGTCATTGGTGACCGGCGCAGGAAGGTCGCTGGCCAGCGGAGGCGGAGTCCCGAAGTCCTCCTCACCCACGAAGACGTAGATGATCCCGTTGACCTCTTCCACCGGGTACGTCCGGATGCCGGCCTTCCCGATCAGCGAGTCGTCGGGATTGCCGACGATCGTGGTCAGGCTGCCGTCCTCGAGTCCGTAGGTGAAGCCGTGGTACCAGCACGTGATCGTGCCCTCGGACAGGCACATCGGCTTCGCCGAGAGCTTCACGCCCCGGTGGATGCAGCGGTCGGATACTGCGTAGGTCTTACCCGAACTGCGACGCAGGGCGATGTCGTGTCCACCGATGGTGACGCCCTTGGCGGTGCCGTCCTCGAGTTCGCTGGACAGCAGCGCGGGATACCAGTGGTTGGCGAAACCCCAGTCTGCCTGGACATACGGGGCGTACTGGCGGGTGACGCCCGCCGAGGATCCGCTGTGCGAGATAGCGGTCATGGAATGACTCCCTGGAGGTGAGTGAGGGGTGGGGTAGGTCGCTGGATGGGCTGAGGTGCGACCGAGGTACGGACCCGAGAACCGGGTCTTCGAGAAGTGGGTGACACTCGCTGTGTCTGAAGCCACAGTATCGAAGTTCCGTGGAACGTCAATAGAAAATCCATGAAATTTACATTGATGGCATGTGCGCAATCTTGATACCGTTGACCCGCGCGGCGCACCCCGCCGCGGGGCGATGAGCCCGGGCCTATCGCGGAAGACAGTGATGACCAGCGCAGACTCCGAGCCGACCAGCGACACCGCACCCCTGCCCACCGGCAGACGTTGGCATCTCGCCGAGAACGCCTACGAGGACGCCCTGACGTCCTTCGAGTTCGCGATCCTCCAAGCCGAAGGCGGCTTCCAACGCTTCGCCATCCAAGCGATCCGGGCAGCCACAGACCTCGACCTGGCCTTCAACGAGATCGTCGCGTTGCACGTCGTGCGGATGCAGGAGCGTTCGAAGGACACCGCGACGATCGCCCAGCTGACCAACCGGGAGGATCTGCCCAATCTGCAGTACAACCTCCGCAAGCTCGTCAGCCTCGGCCTACTCGAACGACGGAAGGCCGGCACCTCCTCCGTCTTCACCGTCACCGAGAAGGGTCGGGCCGTCACCGATCGCTACGCCCAGCTCCGCCGCGAGACCCTGGTGTCCAACCTCGAGGAACTGAGCGACATCACCACGAAGATGCGGCACGCGTCGCGATCGATGCAGGTGCTGACCGGCCTGTACGAGGCCGCGAGCCGCGAACTCGCCACCATCAACACCGCCGTGCTGTTCGAGCCATTGGAGAACGGGAGTCGACCCCGCCGCTCGACAAAGCGCAAAGCCGACTGAACGGCACCGCTGCTATCTACCGCATACGAAAGAACGGCCCCGGAGTGGGAACTCCGAGGCCGTTCTTGTCGAGCTTTTCTCAGTAGGCGCCGTCGCTGGCCAGGACCGCCTTGACGGTCTTGCCGATGATCAACACATCCGAGACCATCGACCAGTTCTCCACATACGACAGATCCAGGCGCACCGACTCGTCCCACGACAGATCCGAGCGACCGCTGACCTGCCAGAGTCCGGTCACGCCCGGGCGCACCAGCAGGCGGCGCTTGACCCGACCGTCGTAGGCCTCCACCTCACGGCGCAACGGCGGACGCGGACCCACTACGCTCATCTCCCCGCGAATGACATTGAGGAACTGCGGGAGTTCGTCGATGCTGAACCGGCGCATGATCTTGCCGATACGGGTGACGCGGGGGTCGTCCTTCATCTTGAACAACAGACCGGCACCCTCGTTCTGGGCCAGCAACGTGTCGACCATCGTGTCGGCGTTGGTGACCATCGACCGGAACTTGATCATCCCGAACGGCGTGCCATCGATGCCGATGCGCTCGGCCTTGTAGAAGACCGGACCCCGATCCTCGAGCTTGATCAACAGCGCAACGACCGCAAACACCGGAGCCAGGGCCACCAGCGCCGCACCGGCGAACACGAGATCGAAGATCCGCTTCCCCGACCGCTTCGCCCCGTGATAGCTCGGCTTCTCGACGTGGATCAGCGGCAGACCGGCCACCGGGCGCATCTCGATCCGCGGACCCGCCACATCCACCACACCCGTGGCGACGACCAGGTCGGTGTCGAGCGGCTCGAGCTGCCAGACCAGATCGTGCAAACCGTCGCTGCCCAGGGTCTCGGTGGCGGTGACCACCACCGTGTCCGCCCCCGACAACTCGAGTGCTTCGACGACCGAGTGCTCGTCGCCGTAGATGGTGATCTCCCGGCCGTCGACATCGATCACATCACCGGGCGCTCCCGAATAGCGGGGCACGCACACACCGACGACGCGGTAACCCTCCCCATCCTTACGGGAGAAGGTGCGCGCCATGTGCCGCACCGCCCGCGCACCACCGACCACCAGCACCGAGGTCTGAAACTCGCCGCGAGCACGCTTGCGCGCGATGACCTTCCGCCACACCCACCGCGACAACAGCAAACCGGCAAGACCCACCGGCAACGCAATAGCAAGGAAGCCACGCGCGATCTGCTGGTTGGTGATGAGCGCGATGATGGCGATCGTGCCGAACATGGCGAGCGTCGCCGAGATGACCCGCTGATACTCGTCGTAGCCGGCGCCGATCACGCGACGCGACCGTGAACGGAACAAACTCAGCGCGCCCAGCCAGGCCACGATGAGGACGGCAGATACCACCGTGTAATCGAGCTGGCCGCCACCTCCGGCGAGGAGCAGATCCTCGTAGCCGAAGCGGACGGTCTGCGCCAGGATCACGGAGAGGACCACGGTGATCGCGTCCGTGAGGTACAGCCTCTTCACGTACACGTTCTGCCACTTCCACCGGTTGACACCGGTGCCGGGCGACGCATCAGCGGGGGCACGCTTCGGTGCACCCCGCTGAGCGTCGGACGGGTCGAGCCCTCGATCATCGACCGTCGTCATCCCGCAGTCCTCCCCATAAATGTGTCTCCTCCCCGAGACAAAACTTTCCCGACGAGTCCAGGCGCCGGCACTGGAACCGGACTCGAGCGAGCGTTACCCGAACTATCTCTAAGAAATAGCTGAGCGTTACCTGTTAATCGAAGTCTTCTCGCAGATCACGCGGGAAATTCACCCTCGGAGTCCGGGGCAACGCTGCGACCGTGTCGTGTGTTCGGTTGAATCCCTTGGGCTTCGAGTTCACCTACCTGCATGTAACCCGAACAACGGAACACTCCGAGTGACGATAATCACGTTTATGCAACATTGTTTCCCGCTCAGAACCCGATGAGTTTCCCGAGGCCGTCGAGATCACCGCGAGAACCAAGTGACGAATACCGTTACCGCGAGTTTCTGAAACCTCAAGCGCCCTCTGTCAGTTGGCGCGCGCATAACGCGGCCGGCACAGCCTGACCGCCCATCCATCGAAGGCGGGGCGGGTTGACGCGCCGAACCGGGGCTCGCACGGCGTGTTGCAGGGGTGAGCCCCGGTTCAGCGCGCGGGGGCCGGTCGACACCCAAGAAACTGCCCCTAGACGCCCGCCACACATTCGCGCCGATAGCCGGAGATGTGGTCGAGATAGGCTTCGGTATCCCTAGCAAGAGCCCCGAGGAGAACCGTTGAGCACCCTCCAGACCCTTGATCGCGGTCTACGTGCGCTGGACATCGTGTCTCAGCGACCGGGGGGAATTTCGATCGCGGAACTCTCGGCCGAGTTGGAGGTCGCTCGGGCCATCGGTTATCGAATCGTCGCGACCCTCGAAGCGCATTCGCTCGTGGCCCGAACACAGGACGGCAGGATCAGACTTGCCGTCGGAGCCGCTCTTCTCGGTTCACGCTTCCGCCCCCGCTTGCGCGAAGTGGCGCAACCGCTCCTGCGAGACCTGGCTCAGCAGACGTCGGCCACCGCCTTCCTATCGACTCTCGAGGGTGACGAGTGCGTCGTGATTGCGGTGGCCGAACCCGATACGGGCATCCTCCGAGTGGGCTACCGAGTCGGTACGAGGCATCCGGTATCCAAGGGCGCGGCCGGTCTCGCGATCCTCGCCGGCCGCCCTGCATCGGATTCCGACACCGACGCCGTCCGACGTGCACGCGAGGACGGTTTCAGCATCACCGCCGGCGAGCTCGAGCACGGCGCTGTCGGCGTGGCAGCCAGCGTGCGCTCCCCCCTCGACCATGAGGGCGTGGGATTCGAGGCGAGCGTCGGCGTTGTCGCGATCGAAGGTCTCGATACCGATGTTGCGGCAGCCGCCGTTGTGGCGACCGCCGCACGGATCAACAGCCTGCTCGATACCTGACCAGTACAGCCACGCTCGAGGACGCCCGCTGAGGGCGTCCTTTTTTGTGCCCTCAGCACAGAGATCCGACCCCGACATTGACGCCGAGTGTGACCGCCGTTACCTTTCTACTGTGCGTTCAACGAACATATGTGTTCGTTAAAAGTAAACTTGCAGTTCGCAGATGGAGAGCATCATGACGAGTCAGTCGATCGGCACCGTCCTCGACACCCCGAAACCCGCCGCGGAGAGCCGCTGCCCCGTCGACCACACCGCCTTCACTTCCCCGACCGGCTGCCCCGTCTCCCCGCGCGCTGCATCGTTCGATCCCTTCACCGGCCCGTACCAGGTGGACCCGGCCGCGTCTCTGCGTTGGTCACGCGACGAAGAACCCGTCTTCTACAGCCCCGAACTCGACTACTGGGTGGTCACCCGCTACGAGGACGTGAAGGCCGTCTTCCGCGACAACCAGTTGTTTTCCCCCTCGATTGCCCTGGAGAAGATCACCCCGACTTCCGACGAAGCGAACGCCGTCCTCGCTCGCTACGGCTATGCCATGAATCGCACCCTCGTCAACGAGGACGAACCTGCGCACATGCCGCGACGCCGTGCGCTGATGGAGCCGTTCACTCCCGCTGCGCTCGCTCACCACGAGCCGATGGTGCGTCGACTGACCCGGGAGTACGTGGATCGCTTCATCGATACCGGACACGTCGACCTCGTCGACGAGATGCTCTGGGAGGTTCCGCTCACCGTCGCGCTGCACTTCCTCGGCGTGCCCGAGGAAGACATGGACACCCTGCGCGAGTACTCGATCGCGCACACCGTCAACACGTGGGGACGTCCGGCTCCCGAACAGCAGGTCGCCGTCGCCGATGCTGTCGGTAAGTTCTGGCAGTTCGCCGGCACCGTTCTCGACAAGATGCGCAAGAACCCCGACGGGCACGGCTGGATGCCGTTCGGTATCCGCGTTCAGCAGGAACAGCCGGACGTCGTCACCGATTCCTACCTGCACTCGATGATGATGGCCGGCATCGTCGCCGCGCACGAGACGACTGCCAACGCCTCCGCCAACGCTTTACGACTGCTGCTCGAACATCGCGACGTATGGGAAGAGATCTGCGCCGACCCGAGCCTGATCCCCAACGCAGTCGAAGAATGCCTGCGTCACTCCGGATCGGTGGCGGCGTGGCGACGCCTCGTCACCGCGGACACCACGATCAACGGCGTCGCCATTCCCGCCGGGGCGAAGCTGCTGATCGTCAACTCGTCCGCGAACCACGACGAACGCCACTTCGACCAGGCCGACGACTTCGACATCCGGCGTGACAACGCCAGCGACCATCTCACCTTCGGGTACGGCAGCCACCAGTGCATGGGAAAGAATCTCGCGCGCATGGAGATTCAGATCTTTCTGGAAGAACTGACCCGTCGCCTGCCCCACATGGAACTGGTCCCGGATCAGGAATTCACCTATCTGCCCAACACCTCGTTCCGCGGACCCGATCACGTGTGGGTTCGCTGGGATCCGTCACGCAACCCCGAAAGGGCCGATCCGACGGTGCTGTCCCGTCAGCAACCGGTCAAGATCGGCGAACCGTCGAAGAACACGATCGCTCGCACGATGGCCGTCTCCGGGCTCGAACGCGTCGCCGACGACATCCTGCTGATCACCCTGCGCGACACCTCCGGACGACCGCTCCCGAAATGGTCCGCCGGGTCACACATCGACATCGACTGCGGCACTGTCTCCCGCCAGTACTCACTGTGCGGTGATCCGAACGACCGCAACACCTTCCAGGTGGCCGTTCTCCACGACCAGCAGAGCCGAGGTGGCTCCCGGTGGATCCATACCGAACTGTCCGTCGGCGACACGCTCCGGGTACGGGGTCCCCGCAACCACTTCAAGCTCGACCCCGACGCGAAACGGTATGTCTTCGTCGCCGGCGGTATCGGCATCACGCCGGTGATCGCGATGGCCGATCAGGTCAAAGCTGCCGGAGGCGACTACGAGATTCACTACGCCGGCCGCTCACGCACCTCCATGGCATTTCTCGACCGCCTCGCCCGCGACCACGGAGATCGCGTCCGGGTCTATCCCGGCGACGAAGGCACCCGCATGGACCTTCCCTCTCTCTTCGCCGACCCGGAAGAGGGCACGCAAGTGTACTCGTGCGGGCCCGAGCGCCTGCTCGCCGCACTCGGAGAGGCCACCGCACATTGGTCCGACGACACGCTGCACGTCGAACACTTCTCCTCCACGCTCGAGGAACTCGATCCCTCCAAGGAGCACGGCTTCGAGGTGGTGCTGAAGGATTCCGGCATCACCGTCCCGGTCGCAGCCGATCAGACAGTGCTCCAAGCACTTCGAGCGGCCAACATCGACGCACAGAGCGACTGCGAAGAAGGTATCTGCGGTGCCTGCGAGGTACCCGTTCTCGATGGCGAGGTCGACCACCGCGACCTGGTCCTCACCAAGGCCGAGCGCGCAGCCGGAAAAACCATGATGACCTGCTGCTCCCGCGCATGCGGCGACAAGCTGACCCTCCAGCTGTGACACACGGCTGAACTCGAACCTGATCCGAAAGGCACGACATGACCACCATCGAGCAGTCGGGTACGCCGCCGATTCCACCGGACGCCGGCACACCGACCACGAGAACTCCGTTCAAGCGGGTTCTGGCCGGCAGCATGGCCGGCGCCGTCCTCGAGTGGTACGACTTCGCGGTCTACGGCATCCTTGCCGCGACCGTCCTCGGCCCTCTCTTCTTCCCCAGCGGCAATGCGGTCGCATCGTTGTTGATGGCTCTCGCGACACAAGGACTCGGGTTCGTCGCCCGTCCTCTCGGCGGCATCGTCTTCGGTCATCTCGGTGACAAGTTCGGACGCAAGCCCATCCTGGTGGCGACATTCCTCATGCTCGGTGGCGCGACGGCCGCGATCGGACTGCTCCCCACCTACGGTCAGATCGGCATCTGGGCCACCGTCGCCCTGGTCGTCCTGCGCATGATCCAGGGCTTCGCCCTCGGTGGCGAGTTCGGTGCCGCGGTCATCCTGGTCAGCGAATACGGCGAACCCAAGCGTCGTGGATTCTGGGCGGCGTGGCCGCAGTCCGGAGCGCCGGCCGGTACCGTCCTGGCCACCGTCACGGTCGGCATCCTCGCCGTTGTCTTCCCCGGCGACGCCTTCGACAACTGGGGCTGGCGCGTCGCCTTCCTGCTCGCCGTGCCCCTGCTCATCATCGGCTTCCTGATCCGACGGGGAGTCGAGGAATCTCCGGTCTACCAGGCCGCACAGGCGAAGGCCGAATCCGCCGAGGACAAGGCCGCACGCAAGGAATCGTCCAGCATCGTCGAGGCCCTGCGTAAGCCGCGCCCGCTGCTCCACGGCCTCGGCATGCGCCTCGGCGAGAACATCGCGTTCTACGTCTACACCATCTTCGTCATCGCCTACGCCACCACCTATTTCGACTACACGCGCGGTGCCATCGTCACCACCGTCGCCTTCGCGTCGGTCTGCCAGTTCCTCGGAATGATCGGTGGCGGCTGGTGGTCCGACCGGGTCGGACGCAAGATCGCGATGCTCGTCCCCTCGATCTCGCTCGTCATCTGGGCGCCCATCTTCTTCGCTCTGGTGCACACCGAGAACATGACTGCACTCGGGGTGGGTGTCTGCGTCGGCGCTCTGCTGCACGGCATGCTCGCCGGCCCCGAAGCCGCGTGGATCACGGAGTTGTTCCCCACCAAGTACCGCTTCGCCGGTTCGTCATTGGTGTTCCAGGGCTCGTCGATCATCGCCGGCGCTCCAGCCCCGTTCATCGCAGTGTGGCTGGTCGATCGCTTCAATGCCACTGCCGTCATCGTCTATCTGGTGATCACCATGTCGATCACCGTGATTGCCGTGGCCACCAGTCGCGAGACCAAGGGTGTCGATCTCGACAAGCTCGACGATCTCTACTGAGCACGACTCATCGAGAATTGGCGCGCTGAAACGAGGTTCGCGTCGGCAACACGCCGCGCGAGCCTCGTTTCGGCGCGTCAGCTCAGCTCGGGTGTTCGTTTCAGGAAGCTGAAGAAACCGGGAGTGTGCACCTCACGCAGACGCGTGAGCTTGCGGTAGGAGATCAGCCAGACACCGTCGACCTTGCGGTACTCCTCGTGGTAGTGCCCCCAGCCGTGCAGCGACTCCTCGACGCCGTCGTTGTCCCACCACAACTCGTCCTCCATCGCCCAGATGCCGCGCGCGGTCGTGGCGGATTCGAGGACGATCTCGGGGCAGTGGCCGTGGTGCGCGGAGGTGATCGACACGGGTCCGTCGAGGAAGTTGCTGATAGCGCGTGTGAGTGCCTCGCGTCCGACGACACGGCCGGGCTGCTCGCCGGTGCGCGGCTGCTTGTCGCTGGGGAGTCCGCCCCACGTCTCGCTCACCACGTCCTCGGTGTGCAAGGTGGGGTACAGCTCCCACTGCTTGGTGTCCATCACCCGCAGCCGGGCCGAGAAGACCTGCTGGATCTCGTGGATAGCGAGAAGCTGTTCGGCCGCAGACAGGTCGCTGGTCGGGCGGTCCGTGGTCTCGGTCATGGCGATCCTTCCGAGCGAGTGGTCACCTCCCTGCCTACCGATCGCCGGACGGAATCTCCTGCGACATCCCGTTGATCGGAACAACCGGCATCCTCGCGCGGTGAAACGGGTCCGGCGCGGCGTGTTGCAGGGGCGCGCCTCGTTTCATGGCGTCAACATGAGCGCGGGCCCCCTCCGAGTTGCCCAGGATGTTCCGTTCAACGGAAACACCGGTGCGCGCTCACATCACAGCTGGGACTGTTCGACACGCCACACCTGCACAGCGCAAGTCGCTCCGTACCGCGGAGCACCCCTCCACGTAGTCCCGGCTCGTCAGCAGCCGATTCCCAGGAAGAGTCACCGTCATGGGTCAGGTATTGGACAGGATCATGCAGCACGCGGACGAGATCCGCAGTGAAGGCATCGTCGGCGACGAGCAGATGCGACTGTCGGACATCTCGGCGAAGCACCTGCGCGATTCCGGCATCATCCGCATGTTGCAGCCGAAGGAGTTCGGCGGCTCGGAAGCCCACCCCCGCGAGTTCGCCGAGACCGTCATGTCCATCGGTGCTCTCGACGGTGCGACCGGCTGGGTGGCCGGCATCGTCGGTGTGCATCCGTGGGAGCTCACCTTCTTCGACACGAAGGCCCAGGAGGAGATCTGGGGCGAC
The DNA here is from genome assembly GCF_035918275.1 of Rhodococcus sp. PD04. Classification (NCBI taxonomy): domain Bacteria; kingdom Bacillati; phylum Actinomycetota; class Actinomycetes; order Mycobacteriales; family Nocardiaceae; genus Rhodococcus; species Rhodococcus sp. PD04. Next base: position 4,415,058 of record NZ_CP142143.1, read on the forward strand.
GACAACGACATGTGGATGGCGTCGCCGTACGCACCGATGGGTGTCGCTGTGCCGGTCGACGGTGGTTACATCCTCAACGGCCGCTGGTCGTTCTCGTCGGGTACCGACCACTGCGGTTGGGTGATGATCGGCGCTGCCGTCGGCGACAAGGACGGCAACCGCACCGGCCAGGTCCTGCACGTGCTGCTCCCCCGCTCGGACTACGAGATCGACGCGGACAGCTGGAACGTCATCGGCCTGCGCGGCACCGGATCGAAGGATCTGATCGTCAAGGACGCGTTCCTGCCCGAGTACCGCACGATCGACGCCGACATCGTCCTCAGCGGAAACGGCTGGCGCCATGCGGGTCGCGACGAGACGCTGTACAAGTTCCCCTTCTCGTACATCTTCCCGCTGGGCATCACCTCGTCGCTGATCGGCATGACCGAGGGCGCGCTGGCCTGCTACATCGCCGCGCAGAAGGAGCGCGTTCAGGTCACCGGTGTCCCGATCAAGGAGGACCCGTACGTCCTGTTCGCAATCAGCGAGGCAGCCGCCGAGATCTCCGCGTCGCGGCTCGCGTTGCTCGAGACCGTCGACCGGTTCTGGGACAAGACCGACCGCGGTGAGGAGATCAGCTTCGAGGAGCGCGCCATCGGCCGGCGCACCCAGATCTCGTCGGCGTGGCGTGCGGTGCGGGCGATGGACGAGATCTTCGCGCGCGCCGGCGGTGCGGCAGTGCACCTGAAGACACCGATGCAGCGCTTCTGGCGCGACGCGCACGTGGGTCTGACCCACGCCATCCACGTGCCGGGCATGATCTACCACTCCGCAGCTCTCACTCAGCTCGGTGGCGACCCGCAGGGCCCCTACCGCGCAATGATCTGATTCCCTTCCACTTTCGAGGACGACGACATGACTGAACTGAGAGGTCTCGGCTACCTCCGCATCCAGACGCAGGATGTGGCGCGCTGGCGCGCCCTGCTGCTCGACGGGCTCGGCATGGCCGAGGGAACCGGGCCCGAGGCCGACGGCTTCTACGCCCGTATCGACGAGCGTCGCTCGCGCATCCAGGTGCTGCCCGGTGATTCCGACAAGGCACTGGCCGTGGGCTGGGAGGTGCGTGACGAGTTCGCGCTCCAGCGCGTGCGTGAGGCCGTAGAGAAGTCGGGACGCACCGTCGAGGTGCTCTCGCACAAGGAAGCGACCTACATCGACGCCGAGGGTGCCATCGCGTTCGAGGATCCGGCCGGAACCCGCCTCGAGGTGTTCTTCGGGCCGGTGCTCGACCACAGCCCGGTCGTGACGCGCTTCGGTGGACGCTGGGTGACCGGCGGCCTCGGCCTGGGCCACGTCGTGCTGCCGACGGCGAATTTCGCCGAGACGTACGAGTTCTACACGCAGGTGCTCGGTTTCCTGCCGCGCGGCTCGATCCGCCTCGACGAGGACGGTCTCGTGCGCGTCCGCTTCCTCGGCATCAACGAGCGGCACCACAGCCTCGCGTTGTGCCCGGCTCCGCCGAACGAGGAACCCGGCCTGGTGCACTTGATGACCGAGGTCGACACGCTCGACGCGGTCGGCCAGGCCCTCGATCGGGTGAACAAGCTCGACTTCTCGATCTCGTCGACACTCGGCCGGCACACCAACGACAAGATGATCTCGTTCTACGTTCGTGCACCCGGAGGCTGGGACCTCGAGTTCGGCACCGAGGGCATGCTCGTCGACGAGCGTCACTACACGTCCGAGGAGATCACGGCAGATGCGTACTGGGGCCACGACCAGTCGGGATCCGAGCCGTTGAAGGCGTTCCTGCCACCCACTGCCTGACACCCCACGGTCCGTCCGACGAAAATGCACCGCGACTTCCGGTCGCGGTGCATTTTCGTTGTTCCTGAAATTCGTTCTTCCGCGGAGCTCCGAGTGGCGCTACAGTCGTATCTACTCATTGATCGGTCGATCAATCAACGAACCGCCACGGAGAAGACCATGTCCGAAGTCCTCCCCACACCCTCGTCCGTCATGGACCGCCTCGGTCTGCTGCTCGAACCGTTCCGCGACGCGGACGGCCTCACCCTCACCGAGTTGTGCCGACGAACAGGCTTCCCCCGTTCGTCCGCTCATCGGATGCTTCTCCAACTCGTGCGGGTCGGGTGGATGCGTCGCAGCGGCACCACCTATCACCTCGGTCCGAAGATCGTCGAGCTCGGCGCCCTCGCGCAGGCACACGACCGGATCCACAGCGCCGCCCTCCGCTCGATGTACGACCTGCACCGAGAGACCGGCCTCGCCGTCCACCTGACCGTTCTCGACGACGACCAGGTCGTCTACCTGGAGAAGGTGAGCGGCGCGCAGTTCACCGACAGCACGTGGGCGGGCCAGCGGCACCTTGCCGAGGACACCGTCGCCGGCCTGGCGCTGCTGGCGCGACGCGACGGAACCCACCCCGCCCTGACGGGCAGCAACGGGCACTCACTCGTCGGCGGTGTCGTACACGGAGGCGAGTGCTTCCGGCACGCCGTCGCCGCCTTCGCTGCGGGCGACGGCGAGATCGCCGCACTGTCGCTGGCCGGCCCGGTGGAGGCGATCAGCGAGGACGCGGTCCGGCGGTTGCGTCGGGCAGCCGACCATCTGGAGACGACCTTGACCGCCTGACATCACACCCCTCAACCGATCCGCTGATCAATCGATCAGTCGATGGCTTCGATGTATTGCGAGGATCCCATGGCACTCGACGACGAGTTCTCCAACGCCTTCATCGCCCGCGTGGCCGGACTGCTGGACGAGTTCCACACCGGCGATCGGCTCACCCTCTCCGAGCTCTCGACTCGCACGGGTCTCCCACGCTCGTCCACCCACCGCTTGCTCACACAGCTCGTCGAGCACGGCTGGGTGAGCAAGCGCGGCAAGACCTACGCCCTCGGACGCACACCCCTCGAATGGGGCGCGTTGGCGCGGAACCACGACCGTCTGCACCGAGCAGCCCACCCCGTCCTGCACGACCTGCATTCGACGACGGGTCTCGTCGTGCATCTGGCCGTCCTCGAAGGTGGCGACGTGCGCTACGTCGACAAGATCGGACGTGGACCCCTCGTGCTCCCTTCGCGCATCGGCGGGCGGCAGCCGGCACATCGCACCGCCCTCGGTAAGGCCCTTCTGGCCCACACCCGACTGCACGCCTCCCTTCCTGCAACAGGATGCACGTACCCCAGTGCCCCGAGAGCAGAGCATCTGCTGTCCCGCAACGAGATCGCACATATTCGCGAGCGACGTGTCGCGCACGAGCGTGAGGAATCGGTGCCGGGTGTCGCGTGCGTGGCGGCGCCCATCGGAAACGGGCAGACGTGCGTGGGCGCACTGTCCGTGACAGGACCCGTCGACATCGTCGACACCGTCGGCCTGGCCACCCCGGTCCGGCTCGCGGCGCGGGCGGTGTGGCGTGCCCTGTCCCCGAGCGATTCTCGGCCACACCTCTCCCGATCGGTGGGTCAGCGCACCAGCGCCTGACCTCCGTCCACCGGAAGCGAGTGGCCCGTGATGTAGCGGGCGGCCTCGCTGCACAGGAAGACGACAGCGGGCCCGATGTCGGTCTCGGGATCGCCGAGCCGGCCGAGCGGGATCGAACTCGCGTACGCGGCTGCTTCTTCCGGCTCGCGTTCCGCCCACTCCTGCATTGCTACCGAATCGGCGAGCGGCAGAATCGAATTGACGCGGATCCCGTCCGCCGCCCACTCACAGGCGGCGGTGCGGGTGAGAACCCGGATCGCTTCCTTCGCAGCGGCGTATCCGCCCGTCCCCGAGGGGTTCCACCGGATACCGGCCGCCGATCCGAGATTGACGATCGAACCACCACCGCGCAGGTGCGGGTGGCACGCCCGCATCATCCGCCAGGTCGCGGTGGGCCCGGATTCCATACCTCCGCGGTACACGTCCTCGTCGAGTTCGAGAAGCGTTCCCGGCGCCGGCGACTGCGCGTTGTTCACCAGGATGGACAGTCCGCCGAACTCCTGCACCACGGCGGCGACCGTCTCCTCGACCGCCGCACCATCGGTCACGTCGCACACATACGACACCGCGCGACCACCACGGTCGGTGATCTCCACGGCGGTCGCGCCGATCGTCTCCGCGGTGCGACCCACGACAGCAACAGCTGCGCCGGCGGCGGCGAGCGCGAGTGCAATCCCCCTCCCGATACCCTGACCTGCGCCGGTCACGAGAGCTGTGGCGCCTGCCAGCGGCGTAGCGGGAACGATCGGGTCCATCCGGGACACGGCCATGCATACTCCTGAAGACGTGAAGAACATGAACCCATTGATCGGTTGATCAATAGGTGTGGCAGAATACGGTCCGAAGCAGGCCTGTACGGGCCTTACGAGAGGACGACGGTGGACCCGCAGGAGCGAAAGCGGCAGATACTCGACCGGTCGGCGGAGATCTTCGCCCGCAAGGGGGTCACCGCCACCACCATCCGCGAGATCGCCGACGCGGTCGGTGTCTATTCCGGAGCGCTCTACCACTACTTCCCGTCGAAGGAAGCGATCGTCACCGAGCTCATCCGCGAGTACATCACCGACCTCAACGAACGATGCCGCGAGGTGCTGGCGCGGTCGCTACCGCCCGTCGAGCGACTCGTGGCATTCACACAGATCGCGCTGGAGACCTCCGAGGACTACCACGGAGCAACCTCCATCTGGCGACGCGAAGGCGAGTACATGCGTGAGCGCGTCGTCGAGGCCGACATGGTCTCCTCCGCCGACGCCATGGAAGTCGCGTGGCGAGAAGCCATCCGCGACGGCATCGCCGAAGGCGTCTTCCGTACCGACATCGATCCCGAGACGTTCCGGGAACTGATCTACGACGCGGTCTGGCACGCCTCCCGCTGGTACCGGCCCGGTCCGGACCGTACTCTCGCCGCCCTCGCGCGCACCATCGTGTCGGTGTTCGTCGACGGTTTCCGTCGCCGCGAAGCGTGATCCGTCCCGCCGCACGCAGCGGGACGGATCATCGGATCACTCCGCCGAACCGGCGAGGTTCTCCTCGACCTCCTTGTGCCACGACTCGAGCGCACGCGAGGTGTCCACCTCGAACTCGAAGCGCTGCGTCATCTCGGGCGTGACGTCCTCGAGGTCGACGTAGAACTGGTTGTACCAGCGACGCAGCTGGTAGACCGGGCCGTCCTCCTCGGTGAGGAGCGGATTCTCGATGCGGGACTTGTGCTTCCAGATCTCGATGTCCTGGGCGAACTGCTCCTCGAGACCGTCGGTGAACATCTTCGCCATCTCGGCGGCCTGCTCCTCGGACATACCCTCGATCTTCTTGACGATCGTGCCGAACTGCAGCACGAACGAGTTGTTCGTGACCGGGTAGTGGCAGTTGATCAGCTTCGACTCGATGGTCGTGCCCTCGGAGACCGTGTAGATCGTATCGAGCATGAAGGACGGACCGTAGTAGAAGGCATCCGAGATCGTCTGCGCCTCCGGCAGATCCATCTGCACACCGGTCTTGATGTCGTCGCGACCGTAGGAGCGCATGTGCTGGCCGGCGATGTGCCCGTCGAAGACGTTCTTGAAGTACTCGGGCATCTGGAAGTGCACGTAGAAGAAGTGCGCCATGTCGACGACGTTGTCGACGATCTCGCGGCAGTGCGAACCCTCGACGTGGATGGTCGTCCACGTCCAGTCGCTCCACTGACCGTCCTCGTAACCCTCGATCTCGGGGATCGCGAGTTCCGGGGTGGGTTCGCTGTTCTGCGGGCAGTGCCAGACGAACAGAACACCGTTGCGTTCCATCGTCGTCCACGCCTTGGTGCGACCGAGCTTCGGCGTGCGGCGCGCGTACGGTACAGCCTCACAACGGCCCTGTCCGTTCCAACGCCAGTCGTGGAACGGACAGGCGATGGTGTCGCCCTTGATCTCGCCGCGCGCGAGGTTCCCACCCATGTGCCGGCAGAAGGCGTCGAGCACGTGCAGCTTTCCGGCCGTATCGGCGAAGACCACCAGGTCGGTGCCGAACACCTTGACCTGGTGCGGCTTTCCGTCACGGAAATCCTTGGCGAGGCCGATGCAGTGCCATCCGCGCGCGAAGCGGGTGGGGTTGGTACCTGGATCGATGTTGCGGATCTCGATCCGCTCCTGGGGGACGGTCATGTCTTCTCCTGCGCTGACGAGAGGTGATGGGGCTGACGAGGGTCGAAGGCGAGCGACGGTCACCGGGCTGGGGCGACCGTCTCCGTGGAAGCGAGAGGAGCGATCGTAGGATCGATCCGGTTCCCGGTCCGGATCACACCGTCGGCCACCGCCTCGTCCACGGTGCGATCGAGCGCCTCGCACCGCATCACGTAGGCACCCGGACCAGCGGTGGCGATCTCTCGGCACGACTCCCGGGCCTCGTCGGACCATTGGATGCTGGTATGAGCTGGGCTGTACTTCGCGACGAGCACACGAGCGCCGCAGGTATGACAGGCGAGCGACTGCATTGTTGCCGGTTCCCTTCCTCGGATGAGCCGAGACTAGGAACCGCGATGTGGGCGGCGACACAGCTTTTCAGCCCAGCGGGACAAACGGAGTTCTATCGAACGCCCGGCGACTTCTCGTCGTGCGGTGAAACGGGGTTCACGCGGCGTGTTGCAGGGGCGAAACCCGTTTCAGCGCGTCAGCTGGGGAGTAGCCGTGGGATGCGGACGCGGAAGATCGAGCCGACACCCTTCTCCGACTCCACCTCCACCTTCCCGCCGTGCGCCGCGACCAGCGCGGCGACGATCGACAGACCCAGACCGCTCCCACCCGACGAGCGGGTGCGGGAGGCGTCGGCGCGGTAGAAGCGTTCGAAGACGCGCTCGCGGTCGTCGGGATCGAGGCCTGGGCCGGTGTCGGCGACTTCCAGAACAGCATCGGAATCCGCGGTTCCCACCCGCACCGTGACGTCGGCGTCGGGTGGAGTGTGGGTCAGCGCGTTGGTGACGAGATTGCTCAGCACCTGACGCAGACGGGCGTCGTCGCCGAGAACCTCGGGAGTGCCTGGGCCGTCGATGATCTCGAGGGTGATGGCCCGCTCGGGCGCAACGGCACGCGCGTTGTGCACTGCGTCGGCAGCGACGGCGAGCAGGTCCACCGGGGAGCGGTCGAGCGGGCGTTGTTCGTCGAGTCGCGCGAGCATCAGCAGGTCTTCGACGAGCAGACCCATGCGGCGGGCCTCGCGTTCGATGCGTTCCATGAGCATGCCGGTGTCGGTGCTCGCACCCTGCCGGTACAACTCGGCGAAGCCACGGATGGTGGTGAGCGGGGTGCGGAGTTCGTGGCCGGCGTCGGCGACGAAGCGACGCATCTTCTCCTCCGAACGTCGCGCCGATTCCTCCGACGCCGCAGTTGCCGCGAAGGCCGATTCGATCCTGCCGAGCATCGCGTTGAAGGTCACCGACAAGCGGCCGATCTCCGTTCGGGGGTCGCCCTCGGGCACCCGCTCGCTGAGGTCGCCTTCGGCGATCGCGGCAGCGGTGCGCTCGACCTCGTCGAGCGGACGCAGACTCATACGCACGACGACACCGCCGGCCACCGCCAGCGCGACCAGCACGACCGCACCGATCATCGTCTGCAGCACGACGAGCCTGTCCACCGTCTCCTCCGCCTCGGCCAGGCTCATCCCGACAGTGGTCACGGCACCCGAGGCATTCTCGGTACTCATCACCCGCCAGTGCGGACCGTCGTCGCCGGCGGACCTGACGGTGACGGGCCTGCCGGTCGGCTCGTCCGGCACGTCGGGGGCGGTCGACTCGTCGTTGACGACGAACAGCAGCCGACCGTCGGCGTCGACGACCTGCACGTAGAAGGGGCTCGGTGGTCGCCGGGAGTTGGGGGCGTCCAGCGGGGGCGTCGGTGGTGGCCTGTCGGGTCTCGCCCAGGTCCGCGCAGCCTCCTCGAGATCGCGATCGACCCGCGACAGCAGGGAATTCTGCAGAGCAGACGTGACTGCGATGCCCGACGCGAGCAGACCGATGCCCGCCAGAAGCACCAAGGCAGCGACCAGCGTCCAACGGAGCGGCAACGCCCGCAGACGGTTCATATGCGGGGTTCCCGCATCACGTAGCCCACCCCGCGAACGGTGTGGATGAGGGGGACGTCGCCGGTGTCGACCTTGCGTCGCAGATACGACACGTACGACTCGACCACCCCGACCTCACCGCCGAAGTCGTAGTTCCACACGTGCTCGAGGATGCGGGGCTTGCTGAGCACCGTGCCGGCGTTGAGCATGAGATACCGCAGCAGCGTGAACTCGGTCGGCGACAGCGACACGGGCTTGCCCGCCTTGAACACCTCGTGGGTGTCCTCGTCGAGTTCGAGGTCGGCGAAGGTGATGCGGGAGCTGCGTTCGGCCTCGGACACCTTGCCGGCTCGGCGCAGGATCGTGCGCAGCCGGGCGATGACCTCTTCGAGGCTGAACGGTTTGGTGACGTAGTCGTCGGCGCCGAGCGTCAGGCCCACGACCTTGTCCTCCACCGCATCCTTCGCCGTCAGGAACAGCACGGGCGCGTCGATGCCGTCTGCGCGCAGGCGACGCAACATGCCCATGCCGTCCATCCCGGGCATCATCACGTCGAGGATCACCGCGTCGGGCCGGAAGCGACGCGCCTTGTCGAGTCCTTCGGCGCCGTCGCTCGCGGTCTCCACCTCGAAGCCCTGGAACTTCAGGCTCACGGACAGCAGTTCGACGATGCTCGGCTCGTCGTCGACGACGAGCACGCGCGCTTCGGGAATCCGGTCGGTCACGCATCGATTGTCGCGGGTGAGGCTGACGCTCCGCTCGAGGAAGCCTGGCAGTTTCCTGTGAGGCTCCCGATTGCCAGGAAACTGCCAGCAAACCTCCAAGGCTCCTCGAGGTGACGGGTGTGTGCTGTTCCGGTGACCAACGGCTTCCAACAGACCGCGAGCAAGCTGCACGCGTTCAACCGGTACGAGATCAAGTACTTCGTCGACGAGATGAAGGTGCCCGAGTTGCGGCACGAACTCGCTGCCCGGATGGACACCGATCCGTACTCACCACACGGTGGGTATCCGGTGACGTCGCTGTACTACGACACCCCGGATCTGCGGTTCTACTGGGAGAAGATCGAGGGCCTGAAGTTCCGCCGCAAGGTGCGCATGCGGCTGTACGGGGATCCGTCCGCGTGCACCGACGACACTCCCGTGCAGGTCGAGATCAAGCAGCGCGTCAACCGCGTGACGCAGAAGCGTCGCACTGCCCTCCCCTACAGCGTCGCCCTGCGGTGGTTGAACGGGCGCGAGGACATCGAGTGCGACGACTCGCAGCGGTCGTTCGTCAACGAGGTCTCCAGCCTCGTGGGGAATCTGGATCTGCGACCGATCGTGACCACCGGTTATCTACGCGAGGCGTTCGTCGGACGCGACGCCGATCTCGGCCTGCGCGTGACGATCGACCACAAGGTGCACGGCCGCGACCGCGACTTCCACTTCGCGTCCGGCGCCGAGAACCGCTTCATCATCCCGCCGAAGCTGGCCGTCGTGGAGCTCAAAGCGAACGAGCGGGTGCCCTACTGGGCGACGGATCTGACGGCACGGCTGGACATGTCGGTGATCCGGGTGTCGAAGTACTGCCAGTCGGTCGAGGCGTTCGGGCTCGCACCCCGGTCTCGTTTCGGCGCACCGGAACTGGTGCTGCCGGACGGGTTCGACGCGCGGGTGCCCGCCGACCTTCTTTCCACCGAACCGATTCCGGTTCGCTGACTTACTCGTTTCGAATCAAGGACGGATATGAATTTCGATTTCCAGGACCTCAGCGGCACGTTCACGACCTTCGACATCGTGGTGTCGCTGGCGTTGTCGTTCGTGCTGTCGAGCGTGATCGCGTGGGTCTACCGCTACACGCACAAGAACGTCTCCTACAGCCAGTCCTACGTGCAGACGCTGGTGCTGGTCGGCATGGTCATCGCACTCATCATGCTGGTGGTCGGATCGAACATCGCCCGGGCGTTCGCCCTCGTCGGCGCGCTGTCGGTGGTGCGATTCCGCAACGCCATCAAGGAAACCCGTGATGTCGGGTTCATCTTCCTGGTGATGGCCATCGGCATGACCACCGGTACCCGCTTCTACGTGCTCGCCATCGCGGCGACCGTCGCGATCTGCCTCGTACTGCTGATCATGAACAAGTTCAACTGGTTCAAGCTCGACGTGCAGCGTCAGGTGGTCAAGGTGCAGGTGCCGCCGGAGCCCGCCTACACCGCCACCGTCGAGGACGTTCTCATCAAGCACTGTAGTGAATACGAGTTGGTGTCCACCGAATCCGTCCGCGCCGGTGCCCTGGTGGAGCTGTACTACACGGCCCAATTGAAGAAGGGCATGAGCTCGAACGACCTGATCGCCGCGCTGAGCGCCGTCAACGCCGGCCAGCGGGTGAGCGTCCTGACCGGATACGACCAGACCGACCTGTGATGACGGCACCGACCCCACGGCGACGTCTGCGGCACCGGATACCGACATCGCTGCGTCGGCACTGGACACTGCCGGTGACGTTCATCGCGTTCGTCGCGATCGTGGCCACGGCCTTCGGAGCGACACGCGTGCGGCCCTACATCACGGGCGAACCGACGATCATCTCCTCGGAGATCACCGAGAACGTCGCCGGCACAGTCGATCTGTTCGACACCTCCGTCACGCACGAGTTGTCGCTCGAGATCGGCGACGCCGAGTACGACGACATGATCGCCGCATACGAGAAGGACGGTGACAAGGAGTGGGTGGTCGCCGATGTGGTCATCGACGGCACCCGCATCGACGACGTGGGCGTGCGTCTGAAGGGCAACTCGACGCTGCGCGGTCTGCAGGGTGAGAACGGTGAGGGGCCGGGCGGTTTCGGACCTCCGGAAGGATTCGAACTGCCCGAAGGTTTCGAGTTGCCCGAGGGTGTCGATCCGGCGCAGGGTCCGCCCGGGATGGACGGCATGGCGCAGGTGGACCCGGAGGATCCGACCTCGCTGCCCCTGTTGATCCGTTTCGACGAGTACGTCGACGGTCGCGCGTATCAGGGCATGACCGAACTGTCGGTGCGGCCCGGTTCGCCGGTGATCAACGAGGCGATGGCGTTGTCCCTCACCGCTGAGACCGATCAGCCCACCCAGCGGTACGCGTACACGGTCTATTCGGTCAACGACAGCGCCACCGCGACGCGACTGGTGCTCGAGCATCCCGACGAGCTGTACGCCAATTCGCTGTTCGACTCCCCCGGTTATCTCTACAAGGCCGATGCATCGTCGCGGTTCGAGTACGTCGGCGACGACCAGTCGGACTACGCCGACCAGTTCAAGGAGATCAATGCCGCCGATTCCGGGACACTGCAACCGATCATCGGCTTCCTGAAGTGGATGGACTCTGCCGACGACGCAGAGTTCGACGCCCATCTGGCCGATTGGGTCGACGTCGACTCCTTCGCCCGGTACGTCGCCACCCAGAACCTGCTCGTCAACTTCGACGACATGGCCGGGCCCGGTCAGAACTACTACCTCTGGTACGACCTCGACACGAAGAAACTGTCGGTGGTCTCGTGGGATCTGAACATGGCCATGCAGGGCGACACCACTGCCGGCCCGGACGACACCATCTCCATGATGGGCGGCATGGGACCGGGCGGTCCCCCACCGGGTATGCCGGGCGGCGCGCCACCGGAAGGGATGCCCCAGGGCATGCCACCGGGGATGCCGGGAGGTGACGGTGAAGGTCGTGGCGCGATGGGTAGCAACACGCTGAAGACCCGTTTCCTCGACTCCGCCGCCTTCACGGAGCTCTACCACCAGGCGTACCGGGAGCTGTCCGAGCAGATCTACGGCAACGGTCTGGCGCTCGAGGTCCTCGACGAGGTGGCAGCGTCGGTACCGATCTCCGACGGACTCACGGCCAAGGCGCTGCAGGAGAGCGTCGACTCGATGCGTTCGTGGATCGAGGAACGCACCCAGGCACAGCTTCAGTGGATCCAGCCTCGCTGAGCGGGGCCGGATCCACCGAAGTTACGGATACTGTCTGGCGATGACTTCCGAAGAGATCCTGCTCGTCGAGCAGCGCGATTCCGTCCGCATCCTCACCTTCAACCGCCCGGAGGCGCGGAACGCGCTGAGCTCGGCACTCATCGATGCTCTGCGCACCGAGATCGCCGCCGCAGAAGTGGACGACGAAACGAACGTCGTGGTCCTCACCGGCACCGACCCGGCCTTCTGCGCCGGACTCGACCTGCAGGAACTCGGAGAAAGTGGAGGCAACCTGTCGCTGGTGTCGGGCGCCGACCTCCCCGTCGGCCATCCGTGGAAGCCCATCTCCAAGCCGATCATCGGCGCGGTCAACGGGGCCGCCATCACCGGTGGCCTCGAGATGGCGCTCGCATGCGATTTCCTCATCGCATCCGAGCGCGCCCGTTTCGCCGACACCCACGCCCGCGTCGGCGTCCTACCGGGCTGGGGACTCACCCAGCGCCTGCCCGCGGCAGTGGGTCCGGGTTTCGCGCGTCGCATGAGCCTGTCCGGAAACTTCGTCGGAGCCGAGGAAGCACTGCGGGCGGGACTGGTGACGCAGGTCGTCGCGCACGACGAACTGCTCGACACGGCCCTGGAGGTTGCGCGGACGATCGCCGGCAACGACCAGCCGGGTGTGCGGGCGCTGCTCGCGTCGTACCGGCGCGCGGAGGAGCACGTCGTCGAACCGGCCCTGCAGGTGGAGCAGCAGACCTCGGAAGCGTGGATGCGGGAGTTCTCGCCGGCACGGGTTGCCGAGCGACGAGCCGCGGTGATCGAACGTGGAAAGTCCCAAAATGCCGTGAACCTCAAGTCCTGAAACGCCCACAATTAGGGGGCATTTCGGGCTAATCGGACAGTTTTATCACGGAACGATAACAACTAGTGACGGCAGGTAACAGGCTTTGGTGCCTTCGCGAAGTATGGGACGGAAGTGAACTTTCCCTTGCGGATTTTTCACTTCCCACGCTTGTTCGCAGGCGTGCCCATTCACAACAACATGGAGGTATTTCTATGCTGCTCGGATCTCTCGCACTGACCCTCGGTGGACTCCTCGCTGCCCTCGGCATCATTCTCTGATAGCAGGGCCGATCGACTCCGCGCCCGCACCACCCCCTGCGTGCGGGCGCGGTTCGGTCTATTCGGACGTATCCACTTCGGGGGTTCGGAAAACCGTTTCTTCACTGCGCTTTTCGGACATCCGCTTCTCGAGTTCGTCCTTCTCGCGTTGCGCCATCTCGGGGTCGACGTCCTCACCCGGCACAGGTCCGGGATCCGTAGCCGGCGCGCCCTGACCGGGATCGGCTGCGTCGATCTCGTTCGAGCCGGTGTGCTTGATCGGGAGAAACGGTTCCATACTTGCCATGAATTCGGATTCCCGACGCTCATGCGCGCAAACAACTACTCCGGCAACAGAATGTTCTGCAGCCGCAGCCGACCACGAGCGAGACCCTTGCCGGTCCGTTGAGGCCGAGTCAGTCGCAGACCCGGGCGGAACCGGCCGCGCGAAAACTCCCCGAGAGCACGAAAACATAACGAAGTGAATTTTCGATCCTCGGGAGTGTTTGACGCTGAGGCGACGGGTATTCCTGGCTCAGCGTCCCGGTGCGGACGCAGTCCTATAACCCGAATGACAGGAGGAATTCATATGCTCCTTGGATCTCTCGCGCTGACCCTCGGTGGACTGCTCCTAGCACTGGGCATCATCCTCTGAGCCTGCGCGCGCCGCGTCCGCATCCGTCACGGGTGCGGACGCGGTCGTATGTGCGATGAATTTTCCGGGTGGCTCGGGTCGGTATGGTCACCGACCCAGAAGGAGCCGACATGCCCGAACCCGTCACCCGCACGATCGACGTCCCCGGCGCGACTCTCGTCTACGACGTCCGCACCGTCCCCGGCGGCGCGACACCGCTTCTGCTCGCCGGATCCCCGATGGACGCGAGCGGCTTCACCAGTCTCGTCTCCTACCTCGACGACCGGACCGTGATCACCTACGACCCGCGCGGCACGGGCCGCGGCACGCGCACCGACACGTCGATGCAGTCCACCCCCGCCCTGCACGCCGACGACCTGCACCGGATCCTCGCCGAGCTCGACCTCGGTCCCGTCGATGTCTTCGCCAGCAGCGGTGGCGCGGTCAACGCGCTCGAACTCGTCTCGCGGCACCCCGAACAGGTGCGCACGCTGGTCGCGCACGAACCGCCGATCGTCGAGCTGTTGCCCGATCGCCTCGGAGCCGAAACGGTGCGCGACGACATCCACGACACCTACCAGCGCAGCGGGCTCGGACCGGCCATGGCCAGGTTCATCGCTCTGGTCAGCTTCGAAGGGGAGCTGACCTCCGACCATCTCGACCGGCCCGCTCCGAACCCGTCCGATTTCGGCCTGCCGGTCGAGGACGACGGGACCCGCGACGACGTGCTGCTGGGCCAGAACTGGATGTCGTGCACGGGCTACCACCCCGATCTCGACGCCCTGGCGAACGCGTCCACGCACATCGTCGTCGCCGGTGGTCGCGAGTCGGTACGCCAACTGTGCGGCCGCGCTGCGGCAGCGCTCGCCGACCGGCTCGGCACAACTCCGACGTTGTTCCCCGGCGATCACGGTGGCTTCATGGGGGCCGCGGAGGGCATGCCCGGCGATCCGGAAGCCTTCGCCTCCGTGCTCCGCGAGGTGCTCCAACCGAGCCGCGTGTAATCCGTCCGATCCTCCGGGAGGTCACCATGACCGAACCTCACTCCGGCCGTCCACCCGTCGTCGATCTCGCGACCTGGCAGGCCGCGCGCGACGAACTCCTCGTTCGGGAGAAAGCCCACACCAAGGAGGGCGACGCCATCGCCGCGGCCCGCCGACGACTCCCGATGGTGGAGTTCGACGGAACGGTCGAGGTGGTCGGGCCCGACGGCTCGGTCCCCTTCCTCGACCTCTTCCAGGGCCGCAACGAACTCATGGTCTACAAGCACATGTGGTACGACGGTGCACCCCCGCAAGGACAGTGCGAGGGATGCACCACCACGGCCTGGCACGTCCGCGACGCCGTCTACCTCAATGCTCGCGGGGTGTCGTTCGTGTTCGTCACCACCGGTCCGTGGGAGGAGGTCGCGGCGTTCGTCGAGTTCATGGGCTACACCCAGCCCTGGTATTCGGTGCGCAACGTCGACGAACCCGTGGGCGGGGCGATGGGTTATCTCACCTCCTACCTCCGCGACGGTGACCGGACCTTCCTCACCTACTCAACGACGGGTCGCGGCACCGAACGGGCCAACAGCTCGGCCGGCCAGCTCGACATGACCCCGTACGGGCGTGGCGAGAGGTGGGAGGACAAACCCGAGGGGTGGCCGGAGGGAGACGACCCGTGCTGGTTCTGGCGCGCCGACGCCGACGGCAATGCGACATGGGATGAGACGAGCCGCCCGGTGCCGCAGTGGACCCGGCCCGGCGCGACTCCCGTCGAGACCCTCGGCAGGCAGAGCAACTGGCACTGACCACCCGCAACCGGCACCGATCACACCGCCGGTGCCGCACGCCTACCGTGGAACGAGGTGTTCCCGACGAAGGAGGGTGCGTGGCGGAACGGTCCGGGTCGACTCGTCCCGAGTCCGAATGGAACGGCCGGGATTGGTACGTGAACTTCGGTGAGCGCAGCCCGTCACGCAATTGGGACGACGGTCGCCGCTACGGTTTCCTCGCCGCCGGCGGCGGCCGCTGGTATTCGGATTCCTTGCAGGAGTTGCCCGCCGGTGGCCGCGTCTTCGTCTACATCCCGAAGAGCGGGTACGTGGGCATCGGCGTCGTGACCGGTCCGGCGGCTCCGGCCGACGAGGCGACGCTCGTCGTCGACGGGCGGCCGGTGCCGTTCCGCAGCCTCGACCTGAAGGCACCGTACGTCCACGAGAGCGAGGGCACGAACCCGCACGAGGACCACCGCGAATGGATCGTGCCCGTGCAGTGGACGCACACCGTCGCGCGCGAGGATGCCTTCCGCATCCCGGGTCTGTTCGCGAATCAGAACTCGGCATGCCGCCTGCGTCACCGCTTCACCGTCGACACCGTGACATCGTTCTTCGAGAGCAATCAGGATCGGGACGGGTGACAGCAGTAGCTCTTTCGCTCGGTCACTCCGTGTCGCGCAGCGCGCTCCTGCGTTCGACGCGGCGACGATCTGCCAGGTGGGCGTCGCGCAGCGCTTCGAGGAGACGCGGCGTGGTCCGCTCCCCGGGTTCGACGACCGCCACCCATCCCAGTGAGCCGTAGACCGGGTGCGGGACGAACACGTCGGTCTCGGCGAAGTCGATCGTCGAAGGGTCGACGGACCGGGGCGGGCAGCCGAGCAACTCGGTGAACAGCTGCGATCCCGCATGGACGTTCACCCGCCATCGTCCCGGCTCGTCGAGGTGTGAATCCTCGTCGTCCGGATAGTTCTTCGTCACGATCGTCGCGTAGGGCTGCCGGTTGTGCGGGACCTCGCCGTCCGGGGCGTAGTAGAAGAAGTGGTCACCCCACGAGATCTCGGGATGCCCACTTCCCTCCTGTGGTGCGAGCTCGAGGACACCGTCGAAACTCCGGATCTCTGCAAGGATCTGTTCCATCGTCATACTTCGAGTGTCGCCTTGAAGTGCTTGTGGAGGGTTCGGCTGTGGAGCACACGATGACGACGGGGCGTCTGGCCGCTGCCGCCGGATACTCCGTGCAGCAGGTGCGCGATCTCGAACGTCTCGGGATGATCCCTCCCGCAGCACGAATGACCAACGGCTATCGCCGATTCGGACCCGAACACCTCACGGCGCTGCGCGCGTACCGCGCTCTGGCTGTCGCGGTCGGGCCCGTGGAGGCGCGCAGCGTCATGCACGATGTGCAGGTACTCCCCTACGACGAGGCGCTCGCCCGTGTCGCCGAACTCCACAGTGGGCTCGCGCGAGCCCGCGACGAGTGTCTCGCCGCGCTCCGCGCACTCGACGTGATCGTCGACGAGGCCGCCCACGATGCGCCTCCGCTGCCCGGCGACGCCATGAGCATCACCGAGCTGGCGAACGCCATCGGGGTGCGATCGTCCGCCCTCAGGTTCTGGGAGAAGGAGGGATTGGTCGCGCCCGAACGGATCGACCGCAACAATATTCGGAGCTACTCACCCGCCGCGGCGCGGAACGCGCGGATCGTCGCTGCACTGCGCGCAGGTGGCTATCGCATCCCAGCGGTCAGGGCCGTGATGGCATCCATCGGAACCGACGGCGAGACCGATACCGCTCGGGACGCACTTCACGAGCGGCTGCGCACCGTCGCCGTGCAGTCCGAGGCGTTGCTGCGGGCCGGTGCCGACATTGCGACCCTGATCGGGAACGTGGCTCCGCTCTCGACTATCTCGAATCCGACGAGTGCAGTCGCCACGGCACGCTTGTCACCATCACCCCGGGCTGGAACAACAGGCGGCTCTTGAGTCTGAGCGCGCTCTGGTTGTGGAGCAGGTTTTCCCACCAGTGACCCACGACGTACTCGGGGATGAAGACGGTGACCACATCGCGCGGCGAGTTGCCGCGCACCCGTCTGACGTAGTCGAGCACCGGTCGCGTGATCTCCCGGTACGGCGATTCCAGCACCTTCAGCGGAATCGTGATGTCGCTGGCCTCCCATTCGCGCACGAGTGCGCGGGTGTCCTCCTCGTCGACGTCGACGGTGATCGCTTCGAGGGTGTCGGGATGGGTGGCCGTGGCATACGCGAGCGCCCGACGTGTCGGGTGGTGCAGCTTGGCCACGAGCACGATCGAATACGTGCGGCTGGGCAACAGACCGTCCCAGCCACCGGGGTCGAGTTCGACCGCCACGCGTCGGTAGTGGTGGCCGACGGCGCGCATCGTCACGAAGACGGTCACCATGGCGAGGATCGCGATCCACGCGCCGGCAACGAATTTCGTGACGAGCACGATGATCAGGACTGTTCCCGTCATCGCCAGACCCACACCGTTGACGACGCGCGAGCGCTGCATCTTCCGGCGATGACGTGTGTCGGTCTCGGTGACGAGCAGGCGGGTCCAGTGCCGCACCATGCCGGTCTGGCTCAACGTGAAGGAGACGAACACCCCGACGATGTAGAGCTGGATGAGATGGGTGACCTCGGCGTCGAACAGCCAGACGAACACGATCGCCGCGAGGGCCAGGAAGACGATGCCGTTGCTGAACGCCAACCGATCACCTCGGGTGCGTAGCTGCGTCGGCAGGTGCTTGTCCTGCGCGAGCACCGACGCGAGGACCGGGAAACCGTTGAACGCGGTGTTCGCAGCGAGGACGAGGATCAATGCAGTCACGGCGGTGACGAGGTAGAAGCCGAGGGGGAAGTCGGTGAAGACCGTCTCGGCGACCTGCGCGACCAGCGTCTTCTGGTGATATCCCTCCGGTGCCCCGCGCAGTTGCGCTGCGGGGTCTGCGGCGACGACGACGCCCAGCCGCTCGGCGAGCACGATGATGCCCATCAGCAGCGTGATCGCGATGGCGCCCAGCATCAGCAGAGTGGTGGCTGCGTTGTGCGATTTCGGTTTCCGGAAGGCGGGCACCCCGTTGCTGATGGCCTCGACTCCCGTCAGGGCCGCACACCCCGACGAGAACGCGCGGGCGAGAAGGAACGCGAAAGCCAGTCCGGTCAGGTGGGATTGTTCGGCGGCGAGTTCGTAGTGCGAAGACTCGGCGCGGAGCGGGGCGTCGAACACGACGAGGCGCACGAAACCCCAGACGAGCATCACCCCGATGCAGAACATGAAGGCGTAGGTGGGGATGGCGAAAGCTGTGCCCGCCTCGCGGAGTCCGCGGAGATTCACTGCGGTGAGAAGGGTGATCGCGGCGATCGCGAACAGCACCTTGTGGTGTTCGACGAAGGGAATCGCCGACCCGATGTTCTGGGCGGCCGACGAGATCGACACGGCAACCGTCAGCACGTAGTCGACGATCAACGCGCTGCCCACCGTCAGGCCGGCCATCGCCCCGAGATTCTTCGTCGCCACTTCGTAGTCGCCACCCCCGGAGGGGTAGGCATGCACGTTCTGCCGGTAACTCGCGACCACCACGACGAGCACGCCGGCGACGGCGAGACCGATCCAGCCGGAGAACGCGTAGGCGGACAGGCCCGCCACCGACAGGACGAGGAAGATCTCCTCCGGGGCATAGGCGACGGACGACAGGGCGTCGGACGCGAACACCGGCAGGGCTACGCGTTTCGGTAACAGGGTGTGGCCGAGGGTGTCGCTGCGCAGCGGTCTTCCCAGCAACACTCGTTTGGTGACGTTGTCACGGCCCTTGTGGATGGTTACGGCCATGACCACCGCTCCTGTCCGGCGCATCCCTGCGCACGCAGAAGCGAACGTACGCTTGAATCACGAGGCTTGCCATAGGTGCAGATCGGGCAAATTCACCCCGCCCATCACCCTCCGGTGAGGTTGGCAGATGAAAGAATCGTCGGTAGCGTGGAGACGTTGTTGCTCCTCGCAACAAAGCGTGCCGTGTCTCCTCCCCTTTGACATGGCACGGACGGACCCCGTCGGCCCCTCCCCTCGTTAAGCCGACGGGGTTCTCTCATCTGTTCCCCTCTATGCGGTGGCTCACACGCTTTCGTACAGAACGGCCCGTTTTACGGATTTTGCGGTGATCCCGTACAGCGGCAACAGAACTTGACTCGTTCACCGTGTGCGCGGTCGACTATTTCTTTCACCACGCTCACGATCCGGAGAACCCTGATGACCGATTCCATCCTCGAGCTCTACGTCAACGACGGATTGTCCGACGAGGAAGTCGATCAGCAGAGGGACACCTACGGTCCGCTCACCGAGGACGTGCGCGAGCTGATCCAGCTCGCCCTGCAGACCCGCGTGGATGCCGACGACGTCGCGCGGGCGCGGGAACATCTCGCGGCTGCGCGCGAGATTCTCGAACGCGACCGGGAGGACGGCCCGTACGGCACCCGGTTCAACGATTCGGGCCGATTCCGCAACTGGGGCAACGCCGCAATCGGCCTGCGCAACGCCATCGCCCCGATCGGCGACATCCACGAGGACGACGACGGCCGCGTGTGGACGGACATCCACCTCGGCCCCGTCTACGAGGGGCCGGCCGGACACGTGCACGGCGGGGTCTCCGCCCTGTTGCTCGACCAGATCCTCGGCGACGCCGCGCGCATCTCGGGATATCCGGGGATGACGGGCACGCTCACCATCCGCTACCGCAAGCGCACTCCCCTCGGAGCTCTGCGCGTGGAGGCGAAACTCGACCGCGTCGAAGGACGTAAGGCGTTCGTCGTGGGGCACATCGCCGACTCGGAGGAGGTCTGCGTGGAAGCGGAAGGCATCTTCATCGCCCCGGTGTGGATGGTGCAGCAGCGCGACTCGTTCGCGGAGACACCGAGGCCCGAATAGGCTCACAACCGAGAAGTGAGGCTCACAACGCCCATGGTCGACCATCAGGGTTGTGAGCCTCACCTGTGCGTTGTGAACCTCCGAACGACGTAACCTTCCGTCGTCGACCACAGAATGGCAATATCACTCTCATGAGCGAGAATGGCATTTTTACCAGTCAGCGGCCGTCGGTGTCGATGAATCAGCGCACCTTCACCGCCGACTTCGGCCTGACGTCGCTCCAACTGAGCAAGGAGCGCGCCATCATGCGCGCCGACCTGCACGACAAGCTGCGCAACGACGCCGGCGCCGCAGCACTCGGGATGCTCACCACCGTGGTCGACATCGTCACGTCCACCCCACCGCTCGCCGTGTGCAGCCCGGACTGGGTGGCCACCCAGGACCTGTCCATCCACACCGCCGAACCGCTCACCGAGGGTCCGATCGTCGTCGACACCCACCTCGTGCGCGTCGGCAAGAAGACCGTGCACGTCGCCGCGCAGATCTTCGACGGGCGCGGCAGCAGCGGCCTCGAGGAACTCGTCGCCGCCCTCGACGACGGCGCGTTGCAACCGGCGGGGCGCGGTCTCGTCACCTTCGTGCGGCTTCCCCGTGCCGCAGCGGCCGGTTCGGGCTACTACAACCCCAGCGAGTGGGTGGGCGCCATCCACGAATTTCCCAGGGAACACATCGACGGATCGATCTACTCCCGGCTGGGGATGCGCACCCTCGACGCACGCGCCGGCGTCCTCGAACTCGACCTCACCCCGTTCGTGGCCAACATGATCGGCACCATCCAGGGTGGCGCCCAGGCGCTGCTCGCCGAGCACGCCGCGCACACCGTTCTCCCGGGTTTCGTGGCGACCGACTTCCAGGCCCACTATCTGTCGCAGGTGAAGGTGGGACCGGCCCGGTCCCACGTCACAGTTGTCCGTGAGACGAAGGACCATGCGATCGTCGACGTGCGTCTCGTGGACGCCGGAGCCGACGATCAGGTGCTCGCCCTGACGACGGTCACCCTGCGACGCCTGCCGTTCTCCTGATGCGCGTGTTGTCGGAGTCACCACATGCGACCCGGTAGGCCCGGCTCCTCCGCCAGTACAGTTGATCGAAATCCGGCAGGAGCGAGAGGAGTCGACCGTGCAGAACGCCGTGTTCTACTCGCTCGTCGCGATGTGTTCGTTGTTCGCCGCGTCGACGTGGTGCCTCTCGCGCCCCCACCTGCTGTCGAGCTCGGCCGCGTTCGTGGCCTCCGGACTCTGGGTGCTGATGAACGGCCCACTCGAAGGTCGCGTGCTGTACTCGGTGACGCCGAACCACGGATTGACCGAGGCCGACCTGCTCTCGGGAGTGGGCGTGTGCATCGCAGCCTGGGGGTTCTGGACGACGCGGAACCGCCGGCGCCGTCGGCGTTCGCAGCGGCCGGCGTCGTACCGCAGGCATCCCGACGGGTCCCGAGCCATGCCGACCCCCGTCTTTCCTGCGGGTAGCGACGTCGAAACAGGCCCCATCCGCCGCAAAGCAGGCTGAGCGTTCCGGTTCGACCCCGAGAAGATTTTTCAGGTCTCGTTTCAGTATCGGCTCTGGACGAGTGACCAGTCGTCACCTAAGCTCCAAAGCGGCCACGGCGTAGGTGGCCGTGTCTCCCTAGAGTCCTCCCCGACACAGGAGATACAGCGCGAGGCCCCGCCGGCTCCTCCCCTCGAATCGCTGGCGGGGCCCTTCCCTGTCTGCCTCCCCGACGACAGGGGCAGATCGAATGGTAATCAGGTCCCGATGTCCGATTCGTCCTACATTCGAACGAAACTCCGGGTAACCCTTGTGACCTTCGTCTCTGCGGCGCTGTTCACAGCATAGAGCAATCTGCTCACTCGCGTGCATAGATCTTTCTGGAGTTCACCGAAAGATCAACTGGCAGAGTGCGCGCAGTAGTCGACGGCAACCACCCGAACACACGAGCCCGCCCGCACCGATTCGGTGCGGGCGGGCTCGTAGGCGACGGAGCTATACCGGTTCGGGTTCCTTCACCTCGTGCGTCGCAGCTTCCTGCTGCGCGGCCTCGAGCTTCAGGCGCTGTCCGAGGACCGACTTGCGGCGGCCGTAGACGAAGTAGACCGCCACGCCCAGAACCATCCAGACCGCGAATCGGATCCAGGTCTCGACCGACAGATTGAGCATGAGCCAGCCGCAGGCGAGGACCGCGAGGATCGGGACCAGCGGCACGAGCGGCACCCGGAATCCGCGGGGCAGATCGGGGCGGGTGCGACGGAGCACCATCACGCCGACGCAGACCAGGACGAAGGCGAACAGGGTGCCGATGTTGACCATCTCCTCGAGCACACCCATCGGGAACACCGCGGCGAGGACGGCCACCACACCACCGACGATCAGGGTGATGCGCACGGGCACACCCTTGTGGTTCGTGACGGCGAGTTTGCGGGTGACGAGTCCGTCGCGGGACATCGCGAACAGCACGCGGGTCTGGCCGAGCATCATCACCATCACGACGGTGGTGAGGCCGGCGAGACCGCCGATGTTGATGGCCATCTGCGCCCAGGTGACACCGTGTGCTTCGAAGGCCGTGGCCAGCGTGGCGCTGCCGTCACCGACCAGTTCGCTGCCGGTGCGCAGATCGGTGTACTTGACCATGCCGGTGAGCACGAGGGTGACGCCGACGTAGAGGACGGTGACGATCGCCAGCGAACCGAAGATTCCGCGGGGCAGTGCCTTCTGGGGGTTCTTGGTCTCCTCGGCGGTGGTGGCGACCACGTCGAAGCCGATGAAGGCGAAGAAGACCAGGCTCGCCGCGGCGAGGAGGCCGTACCAGCCGTAGGTGCTGCCGCCCGCACCGGTAAGCGCCGAGAACAGCGACTGGTGCATGCCGGACGCGGTGCTCTGGGCCTCCTCGGCCGGCGGGACGTACGGGGAGTAGTTGGACTTGTCGATGTAGAAGATGCCGACGACGATGACGAGCAGGACCACCGCGACCTTGATGGCGGTCACGACGGCGGAGACCCGCGACGACATCTTGGTGCCGACGGCGAGGATGATCGTGATGGCGCCGACGATGAGCAGCGACCCCCAGTCGACCGTGATCGGTCCGAGGTCGATCGACGCATTGCCGCCGAACATGCCCCCGAGATACATCGACCATCCCTTGGCGACGACCGCGGAGGCGAGGGCGAACTCGAGGATCAGATCCCATCCGATGATCCAGGCGACGAATTCACCGAAGGTGGCATAGGAGAAGGTGTAGGCGCTGCCGGCGACCGGCACCGCGGAGGCGAACTCCGCGTAACACAGCGCGGCGAGACCGCACGCGATCGCGGCGAGGACGAACGCCAGCGAGATGGACGGTCCGGCGAGATTGCCGGCGGTGCGAGCGGTGAGGGTGAAGATTCCGGCTCCGACCACGACGGCGACGCCGAACACGGTCAGATCCTTGGCGGTCAGTTCTCGTCGTAGCCGCGAACCGGGTTCGTCGGTATCCGCGATCGACTGTTCGACGGATTTGGTCCGCCAGATGCCGACTCCGGGCATTGTGTGCTCCTCGGGGTGATTGCGGCGCCCGCCACGCCCGGTCCGGGCGAGGGGTAGGCATGTCGCTCACTTCGCGCGCATTACGTTGCAGCAAGCCGTGTTTGCGTGAGCATTTGATGCAGCAATCATGGCACTGGCTCGTGAAGTGTCAATATCTTTCTGATCAGTTGAGCATTATGCTCGAGTGGTGACGCGCATCACAACGGAAAGGGTGTCATCGTGTTCAGTCTCGACCGGCTCGACGCAGCTCTCCTCGGAGAGCTCACTCGCAATCCCCGGGCAGGAATCGTCGACCTGTCGGCGAAGCTCGGTGTCGCCCGCAACACCGTGCAGTCGCGCATCAGGAAACTCGAGGAGTCCGGTGCCGTCACCGGATACCGACCGGTCGTCGACCTGCCGAAGCTGGGTGTGCCGCTGCAGGCGTTCATCGGCGCCGAGCTCGTCCAGGCGCGGATGGGGCATGTGATCGCCCAATTGGGCCGATTCCCCGAGGTTTTGGAAGTACACGCGACGACGGGCCGGGAGGATCTCCTGATCCGGATGGCCGCGCAGTCCCAGGAGGACCTCCTGCTGGTCCTGGAGCGGCTCCACGCCATCGAGGGCGTCGCGCACACCACCACGACGCTCGCGCTCACCACGCCGATCGAGTACCGGACGCAGCCGCTCGTCGAGCACATCACCCGCGATGCGGGGCACGGGCGTTCGTCGTCGGCCGGAAATTCCTGAAGACACGAGAAGGGGAGGCACCTCGCGGTGCCTCCCCTTGTTCCCCTGTGCGGATCAGTTTCCCTGTGCGGACCAGTTCCCTTGTGCGGATCAGACGGTATCGATGCGCCGCTCGGCGATGCGGTTGGCGGCCGCGCCCGGCGTGACGCCGAGAGTGCTGGAGACGTCGAAGATCTCGGCGGTGCGGTCGAAGATCGACTCCACCCGCTCGCGGACGACGTCGGCGGCGGATCCGTCGACCTCACCGGCGACCTGGATCAGTCCGCCCGCGTTCGCGACATAGTCGGGCACCCAGACGATTCCGCGCTTGCCCAGCAGTCCCTCCACCTCGGGCTGCGCGAGCTGGTTGTTGGCCGCACCGCACACGAGACGTGCGTCGAGGTGGGCGGCGGTGGTCGAGGTCAACGTGCCGCCGAGGGCGCACGGGGCGTAGACGTCGGCGGACGAGGCGACGACGTTGTCGGTGACCTGCGCCGGGAACTCGTCGACCACGCGGGCGATCGCCGCGGGGTTCACGTCGGAGACGATCACCTCGGCACCGTCGGCGACGAGCAGCTTCACCAGCTCGTATCCGACCTTGCCGAGACCCTCGACACCGACCGTGCGACCCGCGAGAGTCGTTTGTCCCCAGACGGTCCGGGCGCCGGCACGCATGGCCTGGAAGACACCGAGCGCGGTCAGCGGCGAGCTGTCGCCGGAGCCGCCGGCGGCGACGGTGCGCCCCACGGCGTGGGCGGTGTGCCGGCCCACCACGTCGAGGTCCTCCGCGCGGGTTCCCACGTCGGCGGCGGTGATGTAGCGACCACCGAGCGACTCGACGAATCGTCCGTAGGCGGCGAGCAGTTCGTCGTTCTTGTCCGTCTTCGGATCACCGATGATGACGGCCTTGCCGCCACCGAGGTTCACACCCGACACCGCGGCCTTGTAGGTCATGCCCCACGACAGTCGCAGCACGTCCTCGAGCGCCGACATCTCGTCCGCATAGGGGTAGAAGCGGGTGCCACCGAGGGCGGGTCCGAGTGCGGTGGAGTGGATCGCGACGATGGCGCGCAATCCGGTGGCCGCGTCGTGGTGGAAGACGACCTGCTCGTGCGGGCGGTCGGTCAGGCGGGCCGAGCGGCCGAACACTCCGTCGGACGTGGTGAACTCGGGGAGGTCGAGGGCAGAGGTGGTCATCGGTGGGTTCCTTTGCAGCAGAGGGTGTACGTGCGTCAGAAGTCGGTGTCGATGCCGAGCTCGGCGAGGCGGGCCCGGTACTGCTCGACGGAGCGGAGCTTGACGTCCTCGTAGCCGCGCACCATGTCGGGCAGGGCCGCGATCTCGGCGGCGCGGTCGTAGGAGTCGACGTCCAGGTCGGCGGCGAGTCGCTGGACCGTGTCGGTGTAGTGGGCGAGCAGAGCACGCTCGACGCTGCGGACATGGGCGTAGCCGAAGGGATCGAGCTTCGTGCCACGCAGACGCTTCGCCTTGGCCAGAGCCTTCAGCGCGACATGCGATTTCGGTCCGAAGCCGACCTTCTTCTCACGGCCGAGTGCGCGCAGCGCCGGCGGGTGCAGGCGGTAGGTGAGCTTGTGGCCACCGGGAACCTGGCCCTGCACCTCGTCGAGGAAGGCCGGGTCGACGAGCATGCGGGCGACCTCGTACTCGTCCTTGTAGGCGGTGAACTTGAACAACCCGCGGGCGACGGCCTCGCTGAAGTCCGTGCGGTTCGTGACGCGACGCTCGGCCTCCCAGGCTGCCTGCACCTGCCCGATGTAGCGGGCGGCGAGGGCTTCGCTCTGGAAATCGATCAGCGACGCGGCGCGGATCCGCACGAGCCGCTCGACCTCACCGGTGAAGGTGGTGCCGGCGAACAGACGCTCGGGTGCGACGGTGGCGGCGCGCTCGGTGCGGGCCGGTTCGGTCGCGGCGGCGAAGGCCGCGGGATCCGCGACGGCCACCCGGCCCCAGCGGAAGGCGGCGATGTTGGTCGCGACGGCCACCCCGTTGATCTCGATGGCCTCCTCGATGGCGTCGGCGGGGATCTCGAGTCCGCCGAGCTGGTGGGCGGCGCCCACGACGAGGAAGTTCGCAGCCGAGGTCTCGCCGAACAGTGCCTGGGCTGCGGCGAGGGCGTCGAACGAGACGGTCGTGCGGGTCGCGGTGTCGAGGCGCGCGAGCAGGTCCTGCTCGTCGGGGTGCCGGACCGAGCGGTCGTAGACCATGTCGCCGGTGGGGACGCGGCTCGTCGACGCGACCGCCACGGTCTCCTCACGGTTCGCGTAGGCGAGGTTCTTCGGCTCGGTCGCGGTGAGCAGGTCGAGCGCGAGCAGAGCGGTGGCACCGCCCGGGCCGACGCGGTTGCCGGGCTCGAGTCCGTCGGCGGCGAAGCGCAGGTGGGAGACCACCGGGCCGGCCTTCTGGCTCATGCCGATCTGGTCGAGCGACTCGACCTCGAACCCGGCGCGCAGCGCGGCCGTAGCGAGCACCTGGTTGACGGTGACGATGCCGGTGCCGCCGATGCCCGCGAGGAAGACGTTGCGGGTGCCCTTCGGGGTGTCGATGGCGGCGTCCGGGATGCGCGGCGGGGTCGGAGCCTTGCGGCGCTTCGGCTTCTCCGGCGACGTCTCGACGGTCACGAAGGACGGGCAGTCGCCGTCGAGGCACGAGTAGTCGGTGTTGCAGGAGGTCTGGTCGATGCGGGTCTTCGAACCGAACTCGGTGTCGACCGGCTGCACCGACAGGCAGTTGCTCTTGACGCCGCAGTCGCCGCAGCCCTCGCACACCGCTTCGTTGATGACGACGCGGGTGGTGCGGGCGGGCAGGGTGCCGCGCTTACGCTGACGGCGCGCATCGGCGGCGCAGTGCTGGTCGTAGATGAGCACGGTGACGCCCTCGATCTCGCGCAGCAGCTTCTGCGCCTCGTCGAGCCGGTCGCGGTGCCAGACCTCGGTGCCGCGGGCGAGGGTGCGCTTGCGGAGGCGCTTCGGTTCGTCGGAGCAGATGATGATCTTGCGGACGCCCTCGGTGGTGAGCTTGTGGGTCAACGCCGGGATCTTCAGGGCGCCTTCGGCGTCCTGCGCGCCGGTCATCGCGACGACGTCGTTGTAGAGCAGCTTGAAGGTGATGTTCACGCCGGCGGCGACGCACGCCTGCACGGCGAGCTGGCCGGAGTGGAAATAGGTTCCGTCGCCGAGGTTCTGGAACATGTGGCCGATGTCGGTGAACGGCGCCTGGCCGATCCACTGCGCACCTTCGCCGCCCATCTGGGTCAGGCCGGTGACGGCGCTGTCCTTGCGGCCCGAGAGTGTGACGAGAGTGTGGCAGCCGATGCCGCCGCCGCCGATCGAACCCTCCGGCAGAGCGGTGGAGCGGTTGTGCGGGCAGCCGCTGCAGAAGTAGGGGGTGCGCTGGGTCGACAGCACCTCGAGCGACAGTTGCGGCAGGGGCGCGGGGCCGAGTTCGACGTGGTCGCGGAGCACGCGACGCAGCGGGCCGCGCAGGCGACCGGCGGTGAGCTCACCGTCGACAGGCACGAGCGGGCGGCCGTCGGCGTCCTTCTTGCCGACGATCTGCGGGGCGTTCGCGGTGCCGTAGAGGATCTCGCGGATCTGGGTCTCGACGAAGGCGGTCTTGTCCTCGACCACGATCAGTTCGTCGAGGCCGCGGGCGAATTCGCGGACGATCTCGGGACCGATGGGGTACGGCATGCCGATGCGCAGCAGGCGGATGCCGGCGCGGTGCAGCGCGGCGTCGTCGACACCGAGGTCGAGCAGGGCCTGGCGCAGGGCGTCGAAGGTGGTGCCGGTGGCGGCGAGGCCGACGCGGGCCTGCGGCGGGTCGACCTCGATCACGTCGAGGCCGTTGAGGCGGCCGTATTCCTGGACGATCTTCCAGCGCGGGCCGTAGAGGTCGGCCTCGGCGATGACGCTGTCGCCGGGCGCGGCCATGGGACGCTGCTTGTAGACGAATGGCCGTCCTTCCCATTCGATCTCGGGGACCGTGATGGGCAGGTCGGAGATGGAGCCGTCGACGGACCAGGCGCCGTCGGCGACGTCCGCGACGATCTTGAGGGCGACGAGGCATCCCGAGGCGCGCGACAGCGCGACGCCGTGCAGGCCCATCGTGACGATCTCGGCGGCGTTGCGCGGGAACAGGACCGGGATGCCGAGGGCGGCGAGGGATCGCTCGCTGACGGCGGGCACGGTCGACGACTTCGACGCGGGGTCGTCGCCCACCATGAGCAGCACGCCACCGTTCGGGTTCACCCCGTACATGTTGGCGTGACGCAGCGCGTCGGTGGCGCGGTCGAGTCCGGGGCCCTTGCCGTACCAGACGCCGACGACGCCGTCGTGGGTCGGTGTGCCGGCGCCGAGCTGTCCCTGGCTGCCCCACACGGCGGTGGCGGCGAGTTCCTCGTTGAATCCGGGCACGAAGGTGATGTCGTGCTCGGCGAGGACCTTCGGCATGCCGTGGAGCATCTTGTCGAGACCGCCGAGGGGGCTGCCCTGGTATCCGGAGACGAAGGTCGCCACCCGGCGACCGTCCCGCATGGCCCGCACCTGCTGCTCGACGAACAGGCGGGCGATGGCCTGCACGCCGGTGAGGAGCACGGTGCCGGAGCCCGAGCGATATCGGTCGTCGAGGTCGTAGGGAAGTCGTTCGCTCTCCCGGATTACGGTCTCGGTCATTGCGTACCACCCGTTCTTCGTCGCGGCGTTCGATTGTGTCTGCGCCACTTCGATCGCGTCATTTGGTACAGCAATGGTTGATTGAGCTAGGCGATCTCGTCAACAAAAGATTTTCGAGCGCATCATTTCGCTCAAATGTGACGCACCGCACACACCTGAAGTGTGCACGGTGCTCAGAATCACCACCCGCCGCGAGCACGGGTGGTTCCACCTCTCCCCCGGTTCACGGACCCGCCGGAGGCGCGGACCGGGTTGCCGTCGCCGCCGGGAGGGTAGCCCTCGGTAGCCGGTATCGGTGTCCGGACGCCGCACCCGGTGAGGTGCTGCCGGTTCAGACACAGAGCCGGCAGCACCGTCCGGGCCCCTTCATTCCGGGTTACTGCATCCGGGGTTACTGCGCCGTCAACGCGAACGGTTCATCATCCCGGTCCCCATCGCGGCCGTGGCCAGACCGAGAACACACACGACCACGCCCACGATGATGTGGGACCAGATCATGGATGTACTGGTCTCGACGCCACTGACCAACCACGGCGAGAAGATCAGCCACAGACCGAGCAGCGGCGCGACGAACGCCAGGCCGTGGGTGCGGCCGTAGGCCGAACCGAGCGCCATGGCGAGCAGTGCGACCGCGAGGCCGCAGATCAGATTGGTGGTGGCGAGTGCGGTCTGATCGGCGAATCCGATGATCCAGGCGGATGCCGCCGCGTACAGACCGGCAACCATCATCAATCCGTCGGTGACCTGGACTGTGGGCTGTTCGCCCATCCGGTCGTAACGTTCGCGCATCTCGACGATGTCGGGATGGGTGTGCATTGCAGAATGAGCCGATGATGTCGACATTGTCCTCATCTCCTCGTGGGTGAGAAGTCCGAGGGGCCCTCCTGGGTCCGACACCATTATCGTCGTCCTGGGCGGGATGTTGCCGTAGGGCAGAAAGTCCCTACTTGGTGATCTCGGGCATGATCGACGGCGTCAGTCGGGTGTCGCGTCGGGGACGAGGACGGCAGCGCCGCGCACGCGGTCGCCGGCGAGATCCGCCAGCGCGCGGTCGGCGTCGTCCAGCCCGTATCGCATGGTCGCGACCCTGATGCGGTGCTGCCCGGCGAACGCGAGGAACTCCCGGGAGTCCTCTCGGGTATTGGCGGTCACCGACCGGATCTCGCGCTCGTAGAACAGGTGCCGCTGATAGTTCAGCTGTGGGACGTCGGTCAGGTGGATGCCGGCGATCGAGAGGATGCCGCCGCGGTCGAGCGCTTCGAGCGCGGGCGGCACGAGGTTGCCGACGGGCGCGAAGAGAATGGCGGCGTCGAGGGGCACCGGCGGTGCGTCCGCGGCGCCCTGCACCGACGCGGCCCCGAGTTCGCGGGCAAGATCGCGCGCGTCCTCGCTCCTCGTCATGACGTGCACCTCGGCACCTCGCGCCAGGGCGACCTGCGCCGCGATGTGGGCGCTGCCACCGAAGCCGTAGATGCCGAGCCTGCCGCCGTCGGGGACCGAGGCGCGCTTCAACGCGCGGTAGCCGATGATGCCGGCGCAGAGCAGCGGGGCGAGTTCGACGTCGTCGTATCCGTCGGGCAGCGACAGGGCGAAGGCCGCCGGTACGGCGACGAACTCGGCGTACCCGCCGTCCTCGTCCCATCCGGTGTATCTCGAATTCGGACAGAGGTTCTCGTCGCCCCGGCGACAGTAGCGGCACTGCCCGCAGGTCGAGCGCAGCCAGGCCACGCCCACGCGGTCGCCGACGGCAAAGCCCTCGACCGCCTCCCCCGCCCGATGGACCACACCGACCACCTCGTGCCCCGGGACGACACCCACCCGGTGGACGGGGAGATCACCCTCCGTGACGTGCAGGTCGGTGCGGCACACACCGCACGCCAGCACGCGCACCAGCAGATCGTTCGGTCCGATCTCCGGCAGCGGAACGGATTCGAATCGCAGGGGGTGGCCGGCGACGGGGCCGGGTTCCACCACTCGCCACGCTCGCATCGATCGGGGTTCGTCCACGGCTCTCGCCTCCCGTGTGTTTGCCGATCTCGACACCGGTGAACCCCTTCTTACATGAGCAGCACAGAAGGTTCCGCCGATTCGCACGACACCGCTCAGGATGTCGTCACCATTCTCACCGAGGACCATCGGGAGATGCTCGAACTTCTGGGCCGAGCGGAGACCACCCTCGACGCCGAGGAACGCCGCGATCTCACCGACTCCGCGATCGCCGAGGTGATGAGGCACTCGGTCGCCGAGGAGATGTTCGTCTATCCGGAGATGGAGAAACATCTGCCCGGGGGCACCGAAGCCGTCGAACACGACAAGAAGGAGCACGACGAGATCGTGCAGGTGATGAAGCAACTCGAGGGAGCGGACGCATCGAGTGCGGAGTTCACGACGTTGGTGAAGAAGTTGCAGGATCTTCTGCGCCACCACGCGGACGACGAAGAGTCGGAACAGTTCCCGGAGTTGAGGGCGCATCTCGGGCAGGAGACCCTCGTGGAGGTCGGCACCAAGGTGCAGGCCGCCAAGAAGCTGGCACCGACCCGACCGCATCCGTCCGCACCGCATTCCGAACTGTTCCACAAGACCGTCGGTCCGGGGGTCGGCATGGTGGACCGACTGCGCGACGCACTGACCGGCCGCAGTACCTGAGCGTGAGGACGGCGCGTCACCCCGTCACCCCGGCTCCGGTTCCTCCGGCGCGCCGTCCTGAGCTCTCGTCCGAACGAAGAAGGAGATCTTCCCGTTCGTCTCGAGCACCGCGAGGTCGATGTCGGCGAACCGGCGGATGCCCTGTTGACGCGCGGCGGCCATGAGGTCGTCGAGGGACAGACGTTCCCGTTTCAGGTTCCGCAGGTCGGGTTCGCCGTCCCGGACGATCACGACGGGGACACCATGGGTGATCCCACGCATCCGCGGAGAACGAGCGTTGATCAGCGAGAGCGCCAACGTCAGCACCGCGAAGACACCGATGGTGAGGACCGCGCCCGTCATGGACACGTCGTCCTGCGTGATCCCCTGCTGTACGAGATCACCCATCACCACGAAAAGCACGAGTTGGAAGGTGCTCAGTTCGCCGACGCTCGACCGGCCGACGAGACGGGTGATCCCCCACAGGAACAGGAACAGGACGATCGCGCGGATCACGATTTCCATCAGGGCACCAGCCAGGTATCGAAATAGATCGTCACTGCCGATTTCTCGCCGTCCATCACCGAGACGGAGCCCGATTCGCCCCATTGCCTCCCGGCCTGGATCCGTACATCGAGCGCGAAGGTGAACTCGTCGCCGGGCGGCGGATCGAAGGTCAGGTACGCCAGTCCGTCCCCGGCGGTCTCCGCGGACGGTTCGGGCAGCCGGCCCCGCATCTCGAGGATCTCGAAGTAGGACGTGTCGATCGCCAGGACGATCTCTCCGTCGAAGCCATCCTCCCGGTGCACCGTCACCTTCCAGGGGACGTCGAGGCCGGCGCGTGCGATACGCGGGTAGGTCAGGTCGAGTTCGTACCCGCCGCCCTGCGCGGTGGCCGTCGAACTCCGTACACCGAGGAAGCCCAGTATTCCGGCCACCAGCACGAGCACGAGCAGGGCCGCTGCGGTTGTCCGCAATCGCGCCACGCCCTTGCTGCGAGCCACCTCCCCGACGTCGTCGAGCGTGGAATCCGGCCTGTTCTCCATCTCTCCACGTTGACACAGCACCGGTGACAAAAGGTGGATATCGACAGGGTGTTTGAGCTGCTCGAGCACGGGTAGTCGCACGTAGCACCACGGGCCAACCGAGGCGGCGTCGAGACCAGGCGCCACGGGTGTCTTCACGGGCGCGTCTTCACGCGCGACGCGTCCTCGCACGACAATCGGCATTCGAGGGAGCAACATGTTTCGTCACACAGACCATCTGCAGTTCGACGTCAAGCCGGAGAAGCCCGATCCCGTCTACGCCCGCAAGCTCCAGGAGCTGATCGGCGGTGCGTACGGCGAGATGACCGTGACCATGCAGTACCTGTTCCAGGGCTGGAATTGTCGAATGCCCGGCAAGTACAAGGACATGATCATGGACGTCGCCACCGAGGAGATCGGGCACGTCGAAATGATCGCCACCATGGTGGCGCGTCTCCTCGAAGGCGCACCTGCCACGGAGTCGACCAAGAACGCCGCCGCCGACCCGGTGGTCGCAGCCGTACTCGGCGGCATGGATCCGCAACAGGCCATCGTCTCCGGTGGCGGGGCGACTCTCTCCGACAGCAACGGTGTGCCGTGGAACGGTCGGTTCATCATCGCCAGCGGTAACCTCCTCGCCGACTTCCAGGCCAACGTCGCCGCCGAAGCGCAGGGCAGGGTCCAGACCGCCCGGTTGTACAACATGACGGACGATCCGGGCGTCAAGGACATGCTCCGGTTCAACCTCGCCCGCGACACCTACCACCAGAACCTGTGGCTCGCCGCCATCGAGGAACTGAAGGCCGACGGCATCGAACCCGGACCGATCGCACCGAACGCACTGTTCGACGAGGAGCACTCCGAGCACGCGTCCAGCCTGTGGCACCTGTCCGACGGCGCCGCCGCCGATCAGGGTCGCTGGGCGCACGGCACCGGCCCCGACGGCACGACACCCATGTCGTTCCTCGCCGACCCGGTCCCGCTGGGCGACGTGGCGAGCGCACCGCCGCCGGACCCCAAGCTGTACGCGACCTACGACGGGTCGCAGGGCAAGCCCCGTTCTGCCGCAATGGGAACGGAGAAGGGACTCGTGGGCAAGGTGAAGGACGCTCTCGACCCCGACACCCCCTGATCCATCCTCGAGGCGACCGCCCCGGCTCCCCGCGAGCCGGGGCGGTTGCGCGTGAAAGTACCTTCCCTGCGGTTTGTTTCGTTACCGGATTGTTTTGTGCCGTAGGGAAGCGGGAAGGCTTCACACATGAGCACCAACATCTTCGTCCTCGGACTCACCGACATCCAGCGCAAGGAACTGGAGACCGTACGCGGCGCCGACCAGCTGAGCTTCCACGGCCTCCTCGACTACGAAACACTGGTGGAGCCCGACGAATACGTGTTCGACGATCTTCTCGACGCCTGCCGGCGCGAACTCGACGACTTCCCCGGCAGCGTGGACGGGATCATCGCCCACTGGGACTTCCCCACCAGCGTGCTCGCTCCGATCCTCGCCGCCGAACGGAACATCCCCTCGCCGTCGCTGCGCAGCATCGTGGCCACCGAGCACAAGTACTGGAGCCGCCTCGCGCAGAAGGAATCGGTTCCCGAGTGCGTCCCGCAGTTCAACTCGTTCGATCCCTTCGACGACAACGCCCTCGACAGCATCGACCTCGAATTCCCCTTCTGGGTCAAGCCCGTGAAGTCGCATTCGTCGCAGCTCGGATTCGAGATCCACAACGAGCAGGAGTTCGCCGACGCCCTCGTCGAGATCCGCGAGAAGATCGGACTTGTCGGTAACGCCTTCGACGAGGTCCTGCGCCGCGTCGACCTCCCCGAGGAGATCGGGAAGAGCTCGGGCACCACCTGCCTCGCCGAGCAGGTTGTCAGCGGTATCCAAGCCGCCCCCGAGGGCACGATGTTCCAGGGGCAGTTCAACGTCCACGGTGTCTTCGACATGCGCAAGGACGCCGCCGGGCACAGCTTCGAACGTCTCGACTACCCGGCGAGCACCGTGCCCGAGGAGGTTCAGGCACGCATGATCGACATCACCGAGCGCTACCTGCGCCACGTCGGCTTCGACAACGGCTGCTTCAACTCGGAGTTCATGTGGGACGAAGAGAACGACAAGCTCTGGCTGATCGAGGTCAACACACGGATCTCCCAGTCGCACAGCGAATTGTTCGCCAAGGTCGACGGCAGCTCCAACCACGAGGTGGCCATCGACATCGCCCTCGGCCGGCAGCCCCGGATGCCGCATCGCCAGGGCGAATACGCCGTGGCGGCGAAGTGCATCATCCCGCACTACGAGGACGGCATCGTGACCTCGGTGCCCTCGGACGCCGACGTCGCCCGTCTCCGCGAACGGATCCCCGGTGCCCTGGTGTGCATCGACGTCGCTCCCGGTGACCGGCTCGCCGATCTGCCCAACCAGGACGCCTACCGCTACGAACTGGGCACGATGTACATCGGCGCCGACAGTGTCGAACAGCTCGAGCAGCGCTATCGCGAAGGCCTGAAGGCACTTCCGTTCGCCTTCGATCCGGCGCCCGAGGACTAGGAGGAGCACTACATGCGCACGATCACAGACCTCCCCCATGAGGTCCGTGTCATCGAGAACGTCTTCATCACGATGCGCGACGGCGTTCGGCTCGCGGCGCGGATCTGGCTGCCCGTCGACGCCGAAGCACATCCGGTACCTGCTGTGCTGGAATACATTCCGTATCGGAAGCGGGATTCCACGCGCGGACGTGACGCGCTGAACCATCCCTACATGGCCGGCCACGGTTACGCCTGCGTGCGGGTGGACATGCGTGGCAGCGGCGATTCCGACGGCGTGCTGCGCGACGAGTACCTTGCCGACGAGCACGACGACGCCTGCGAGGTCATCGAATGGATTGCGGCGCAGCCGTGGTGCGACGGTTCGGTCGGCATGATGGGCATCTCGTGGGGTGGCTTCAACAGCCTGCAGGTCGCGGCACGCCGGCCGCCCGCCCTGAAGGCCATCGTCAGTGCTTCCGCGACCGAGGATCTGTACGTCGACAACATGCACTACATGGGTGGATGTCTGTTGTCCGACAACCTGTCCGAAGCGACGGTGATGTTCGCCTTCAACAGCCTGCCTCCCGATCCCGCCATCGTCGGCGACCGCTGGCGCGAGATGTGGCACGAGCGTCTCGAGGGCAGCGGCCTGTGGATCGAGAAGTGGCTCGAACACCAGCACCGCGACGACTACTGGAAGCGCGCCTCCGTCAACGAGGACTACTCCTCCGTGCAGTGCCCGGTCCTCGCCGTGGGCGGCTGGGCCGACGGCTACACCAACGCCATCTTCCGGCTGATGGAACATCTCGACGTGCCCCGCAAGGGACTGATCGGACCGTGGGGCCACAAGTACCCGCATCTGGGGGTCCCCGGCCCGGAGATCGGCTTCCTGCAGGAGGTCGTGCGGTGGTGGGACCATTGGCTCAAGGGCGTCGACACCGGGGTGATGGACGAACCGATGGTGCGTGCCTGGATGCAGGACTCCATCGCGCCGAACCCGTCCTATTCCGAACGCCCGGGTCGCTGGGTGGCCGAACCCTCGTGGCCGTCGCCGAACATCGAGAACCGTCGCTACACCTTCGACCGGTACGCGCTGCATCCCGACGACGACGGCACCCTCACCGTCGACGAACGGCCCCTCGCTCTGCAATCCCCCTTGAGTGTCGGCATGTTCGCCGGCAAATGGGCGTCGTATGCCGCGACTCCCGACCTGCCGTCGGACCAACGCGAGGAGGACGGCGGTGCGCTCGTCTTCGAGACCGAGGCACTCGACACGACGACAGAGGTCCTCGGCCGACCCGAGTTGGAGCTTGAGGTCTCGTCGGACAGGCCGGTGGCGATGCTCGCCGCCCGGTTGTCCGACGTCGCGCCCAACGGTGAGGCGACACGCGTGACCTACGGGTTGCTCAATCTTACGCACCGCGACAGCAGCGAGAAGCCGGAAGCCCTCGAGCCGGGACGGCGCTACCGTATCCGGATCGAGCTCAACGGCATGGCGCACGTCTTCCCCGCGGGGCATCGTCTGCGGCTCTCGCTGTCCACCTCCTACTTCCCACTGGCGTGGCCGTCGCCGACACCCGCCGAGGTCACGGTGTACACCGGCGGTGGGCTGCATCTGCCGGTGCGCCCGCCCCGACCCGAGGACGCGCACCTGCGCGAGTTCGGCGAACCGGAGGCCGCCCCGGAACTCGGCATCACCCTGCTGAAGCCGGGGGAACACCACTGGCGGACCACCCGCGACCTCGCGACCGGTGTGTCGACCCTCGACATCCTCGACGACCAGGGGTCGTTCCGGATCGACGAGACCGGCACGGTCATCCGACGTCGCACCCAGGAGTGGTTCAGTTTCGGAGGCAACGATCCCAATTCCGTGCGCGGCGAGACGCAGACCCTGCGCCGCTACGAGCGGGACGACTGGCGCACCGAGGTCCGTACCCGCACGATCCTCACGTCCACCCCGGAGGAGTTCGTGATCAACGCGGAGCTCGACGCCTTCGAGCTCGACGACGACCACGGAGATCGACGGGTCCACTCGGAGAGCTGGCAGCGCCGGATCCCGCGTGACCTGGTCTGACGGAATCACGATGGAAGCCCACCCCGCGACGTGGCGGGGTGGGGTGGGGTTCCTGCGTTCTGCGCGAACGGTGTTCAGGCGCTCCTGCGCGAATCACCGCCGACGTCGAAGTGCTCCTCGTACCACCTCTCGGCCTCGTCGAGCACATTCCTGCCGAGCCGGGCATGGGGCCGGACGTCGACGAGCAACGGTTCGTGGCCGGGACCGCGCCCGACCATCCTGCCCGTGAGGATCCAGACGAACCGACCGTCCTCCTCACCGGACCCGGTGCACGTGCAGACACGGCGGGCGACCCAGTCCTTGACGGGCCGGCGCCACCACGGCTCCGGAGCGAGGGTGGTGGCGACGAGCCCGGGCAGGGTCACGTTCGCCTCGCGATCGCGACTCGGCCCGTCCTCGGCGTCCGCCGCCGGACCCTTCGAATACCGCAGGTAGAGCAACGGATCCGTCGCGACGTCGGCGAGCTGGTCGAGGGAGGTGATCAGCGGGATGTCGTCGGGGTCGGGTTGGAAACCCCGCACGGATGTGTTCACCTTCGACTCCTCCTGCAGATCCCAGGGCGAAGTCGAAGGGTTCCCTGCCCACCGGCTACGAAACCCCGCACTGCGGTGGGGTCAGTAGGCGCCGTCGCTCGCGAGCACCGCCCGCACCGTCTTCACGACGATGAGCAGATCCTGCACCATCGACCAGTTCGCCACATAGAACAGATCGAGGCGGATGCGGTCGGCCTCGGACAGATCGGATCGGCCGGAGACCTGCCACAATCCCGTCATGCCGGGTCGCACGAGGATGCGGCGCGGAACGAAGCCCGGAATCTTCTCGCCTTCACCCACCGCGAGGGGACGCGGCCCCACGAGACTCATGTCGCGGGCGAGGACGTTGAACAGCTGCGGCAGTTCGTCGATGCTCGTGCGGCGGATGAACCGTCCCACCGGCGTGATTCGCGGGTCGCGGGCGGACTTGTAGAAGGTCGCGTCCTCCTGACCGGTCTGCGCGCGGACCGTATCGACCATCCGGTCGGCATCGACGACCATGGACCGGAACTTCCACATCCGGAAGACGGTGCCGCCCAGGCCGACGCGTTCCTGCCGGTAGAAGACGGGGCCGCCGTCCTGAAGCTTGATCAGCGCGGCGACCACGAACATGGCCGGCGCCGCGATCGTGAGGGCGAGGACCGCGCACACGAGGTCGAAGGTCGTCTTGGCGATCCGATGCGACCCGCGGTACTGCGGCTCCTCGACGTGCACGAACGGCAGCCCGCCCACGGGGTGCATCGACAGTCGCGGCAGGGCGATGTCGGTGACGCCGGGAGCCACCACGAGATCGACGCGATACGGCTCGAGTTCCCACGCGAGCTCGCCGATATCTCCGTTGCCCCAATGGGTTCCGGCAGCGATCGCGACGGTGTCGGCCCCGGAGAGCTTGACGGCGTTGATCACGTCGGTCTCCGCGCCGAGTACCGGGATCTCCTGACCGGCGACGGTGATGGTGCGCCCGCTCTCCCCCGTGTATCCGGTGGTGCACACACCGACGACGCGGTATCCGGCCGAGGTGTCGCGGACGAACGATCCGACCATCGCGTCCACCGCGCGTTCGGAGCCGACGACGAGCACCGAGGTCCGGAACTCACCCCGTACGCGACGTCGTTCGATCGAACGACGGCACCAGCGGCGTCCGAGCGGCAGGACGACCAGGCCGACCGGCATGGCCAGCAACAGGTAGACCCGGATCGTGTCGAGGTCGGTGGCGAACGAGTCGACGAGGAACGAGGCGATCGCGAGCAGACCGAAGGTCTGCAGGGTCGCCCTCGTGACGAGCCGGTACTCCTCCTCGCCGCTGCCCACGATCGGCTTCTTGCGAGTTCCGTTGAGCGCCAGAATCGCAAGCCACAGGCCGGCCACCACGATCGCCGAGGCGAGTCCCTGGGTCACCGAGGACCCCGGGTCGACCGGTCCACCGATCATCGTCCCGGCCCCCTGCGCCAGGACGACGGTCGTGACGACGATCGTCGTGTCGGTGATCGCCAGCGACCGGAGATAGGTGCGCTGCCATTGTCTGCGCGGGACACTTCCGTGACCATCGCTCGTGTCGTGGGTCGGCGCGTTGCGGCGCGCCAACTCGGGTCCGATCCCCATGCTTCTCCTGCTTGCCTACTCCACGCGAAGTGGCCCCGACAGCCAGATGAACGATTCGGTGATTATGTCCGTTTTTTCCAAGGAACGCGAATCCTGTTCCAGTGCAACGGATCACAGTGACGTGGGCGATTCCGCCCCTGAAGCGAAGAAGCTACGCGTAACTCGAATTACTTGTGCGCGTAGTTACTTCAGCAAAGAACACATTCATGAAGCGGCGACGAACGCAGCTCGGTCGGCGGCAGTGAGCCATGACGATCCCCCATCGAACCCCATCAACCCCATCAGCAGGCTCCCGACCCGGGAGAAAGGTACAACAGGGACGAACCGGCGACAAGAGTTCGTCTACTCGTCGGTAGTATGACGTGAGTCACGCCGTTCCGATCCCCTCCCCGACCCAGTCGCGGATGCGCTGCCGGAAGTTCTCCGAGGACAGCGCGGCGACGGCCTCGTTACGCCCCTTCGGCACACCGTCGATCGCGGCGATGCACTCGGCGACCGCCTCCACCCTGTCCTCGCGGAAACACAACCCGTCGACCCCCTCGGCAACCGTCTCACCAGCACCTCCGAGCGCGTTGACGACCACACGCGCCCCTGCCGCGCGCGCCTCGACGGGCATGATCCCGAAGTCCTCCACCGCAGGAAAGACGTAGACGTGGGCCTGCTGGTAGAGCGCGTAGAGCAGGGCGTCCGACGGCCGCGCGAGCACATGGACCGGTACCGTCGCCTCGTCGGCGAGCTGCCGCAGCCGGCTCTCCTCCGGTCCGGATCCCGCGATCACCGCCGGCACCCCGGCGAGGTCGGCGGCACGGATCACCCAATCCAGTCGCTTGTACGGTACGAACCTCGACGCCCCCAGCACGAAGGTCTCCGGAAGTCCCTCCAGCAGGGCGGATTCGGCTGCGGACAGTTCGTCACGCCAGTCGGGCACCGACGAGATGCGGGCCGTCTCGACGGGAGGGAAGATCACACGCGCCTCGACATCCCAGGCCCGCTCGATGCGACGACGCACGAAATCGCTGTTCGCGGCGAAGTGTGCACCCTCCCGCGCGCGACGCCGATCGAGGGCCCGCAACGGAGGTGCCGCGCACCGCACCGCGAGCGAGGCACCCCGATCGTCGAGCTCCGGATTCCACAGGTAGCGCGCCGGAGTGTGTACGTAGACGAACTTCTCGAACCCGCTCGGTGCGCCCCGGAAGGTCACGTGGTGGGCGAAACAATGCGAGCTGACCAGGGCGAAGTCGTACGAACCGGGTCGGCGACGCCAGACGTACGGCATGGCCGACAATGCCAGCGCCTTGCTCCTGCGCAGAGGTGTGCGCGCCAGACCGCTCTCGTGCACCGTCCGCCCCGGATACCGGTCGGCGTCGTCCCACAGGCACAGCACGTCGGCCTCGGGAAAGGTGCGGACGAACTCGTCGAGAACCTTCTCCGAACCTCCGTCGCGCGCGATCCATTCGTGCACCAAGATTCCAGGCACAGCCATCCCTCCGAAGACCCCGAGCCGATCGGGAGGGTACTTTATGACCCTGCCGACGCCGAGAGGTAACGGGTCGGCACAATCCCTCGATACGAATGCGTCCGAACGGCAAGAAGATTCAGGGTCCGAGACGGGGTCGGGAAATCACCCCCTCTTTCACCCCCTCGACAGTGGAGGTCACGGAGTGGATGTGCGACACGCGTCGTGGTTCGGCGACCCTGCGTCCCCGATCCTCGGGCACGTCCACCTTCCCGCCGACCGCCGCGCGCGCGGCGCGGTGGTGCTGTGCCCACCCCTCGGCAAGGAACACCTCGACACCTATCGAGGCGTCAAGGCTCTCGCCGAGCAACTCGCCGAGCGCGGACTGGCGGCAGTGCGCTTCGACTACACGGGCACCGGAGACTCGGCCGGCGATCAGGATTCGCCCGACGCGGTCGCGGCATGGCAGCGCAGCGTCGTCACCGCAGTGGAGACGGCCCGCGCGAGCGGCGCCGAGCACATCACCGTCGTCGGACTGCGCGCCGGCGCACTGATCGCGGCGACGGCACTGCCGGAGTGCGGACCGGTCGACGCCGTCGTGCTGTGGGATCCCGTCGTCTCGGGCCGGGCGATGTTGCGCGAACAACGCGCCCTCTACCGTCTCGCCCTCGGCGCCGACGATCCCGAAGACCCCCGGGTCTCGATCGTCGGCGGCGTTCTCGCCCCCGAAGCCGCCGACGCACTCCGCGCCCTGAAGATCGATCCGAGGTCGCTGAACGGCACACGAACCCTGCTCGCGACCCGGCCCACAGCCCGCGAGACCGCCGCGGTGTCGGCGCTCGCCACCGCACTCGGCGGTGACGAGCTCTCCCTCGACGCCCACGAATCCTTCGTCACTCCCAGCACACTCCACTCCGCGATCCCGACCGAGCAGCTCACCCGGATCTCCGATTGGGTAGCCGCGGGCGCGCCGGCCGCCACCCGCGAGGTCCACTTCCCCGAGCGCGACCGCGCGGTCGTCGCGACCACCGACTCCGGGCTACCGATCCACGAGAGCGTCGAATATCTCGGCCCGAACGAGATGTTCGCGCTGCGCACGCACGGTGTCGACCCCGAACGGTTCGACACCGAGGGGTTCGGCGCCCCGCGCCGGTCCACCCCGACGGTGTTGTTCTTCGGCACCGCCTACGAGCACCGGCTCGGCCCGAGTCGTCTCTGGGTCGAGCTCGCGCGCGAGTTCGCCTCGCACGGCATCTCCACGATCCGGTTCGACCGGACCGGGGTGGGTGATACCGGCACGGCGCACGGGGCGACCCCCACCCCGCTGTACTCCGACGACTCCGACCGCGACGCCCTCGATGCTGTCGCCGCCCTCGGCATCGATCCGCAGGACCTCGTGGTGATCGGCCTGTGTTCGGGTGCGTGGTACTCGTCGTGGGTCGCCCTCCGGGGTGCAGCACATTCCGCCGTGCTCGTGAACGTGATCCTGTGGTGCACCCACCGCCGGAAGTCGTTGCGCGCCGATCTCGGTCCGAACGCACCCGACGTTCCGGCGATCGCAGCTCCGGCGGAACCGCAGACGATCTCTTTGCGTGCCCGCATCAAGCCGTGGGCGCAGAAGTACCTGCCCTATCCGTTGTGGCTGTTGCTCGGCCGACTCGGCGTGACCCAGGTTCCCGAGGTCGGGTTGGAGGCACTGCGTCGCGCGGGTGTGTCGGCCACGGTCGTTCTGTCCGCCGAGGACCACCGGTGGTTCCTGACCCAGCGCGGAGAAGAAGGACTTCGCCGGGTACGCCGACGTGGCTTCACCGGGGACATCCTCACCAGCGAGGTCGGTGAGCACAGCGGTCGGCAGCGGGACGGGCGCGAGTTCCTCCGCACGGCGGTCACCTCGACCGTGCTCTCCCGTTTCGGGTCCCACACCGCGGATCCCGCTGCAGGCGAGTACGTCTCATGACTCCCCTGTTGATGCTCGCCGTTCCGGTCGTGCTCGTGCTGGGAGTGCTGCTCTGGCGGCGACCCCAACGCGGGTTGCTGGCGATCGCCGCGCTCACTCCGTTCCACGGCCTGCTCGCGATCGTCCCCGGCGGTGAATCACTGTCGCCGTGGAAGGAG
Organism: Rhodococcus sp. PD04; assembly: GCF_035918275.1. Lineage (NCBI taxonomy): Bacteria > Bacillati > Actinomycetota > Actinomycetes > Mycobacteriales > Nocardiaceae > Rhodococcus > Rhodococcus sp. PD04. The sequence goes on from NZ_CP142143.1 coordinate 4,458,311, forward strand.
GGGCTGCTGCTCCTCACCCTCGGCGCGACCTTCGTCAGCCCCTACCGACGGCGGCTGCCGGCACCGTCCTATCCGTGGTGGCCGGCCGTGGTCGCGTGGGTGGCGATCGGAGTCCTGTCGGCGTTGCTCGTCTCGGGGCTCGCCGGCATCATCGCCATCAAGATCACCTACTTCTACCTCGTCATCCCGGTGATCCTGTGGCGTGCACCGTTCGACGCCCGCGACCGCGACCACCTGGTGTCGATCCTCATGGGCACGACGGCCGTCACCGCCGTCGTCGGACTCGCGCAACAGGTGATCGGCGGTGAGCGACTCGCCGAACTCGGTTACCGCTGGGACGAGCATCTGCGCATCAGCGGCGGAATCCTGCGCAGTTTCAGCACGTTCACGACACCCTTCGCCTTCGGCCTGTTCGTGATGATCGGACTGATCGTGGGGTGCTCGGTCTCCTTCGCCGATCCGCACCGGCTCCGCAACAAACTGTTCCTGTGCGCGACACCGATCATGGTGCTCGGCATGGGTGTGACGATCGTGCGCGCCAGCTACATCGGTCTCGCCGTCGCACTGTTGTGGCTGGCGGTCCACCGCTACCGCGCCCTGTTCCTCGGCTTCGGCGCCGCCGCGGCGCTCGCACCGCTCGTCCTCTTCGCCGTGCCGAGTTCGATACTCGCTCCGTTGTTCTCCTCGTCGAGCCTCGGTGAGCGCGGGGATGGCTGGTCGCAGACCCTGTCGTCGCTGTGGGTGCACCCGTTCGGTCAGGGTCTCGGTGCAACCGGCTCGGCTGCCGCCGACACGGTGGCCCAGAGCAACCCGATGCTGTCCGAACTGTCGTACACGGCGTCCGTGCAGTTCGGGTTCATGCCCTATCAGCCCGACAACTACTACATGAAGCTCGCCGTGGAACTCGGCCCGATCGGCGTGTGGCTGTTCGTCCTCGTACTCGTCTGCGCCGCGGTTTCGACGCTGCGTGCGTCGCGGGTGCTGAGTGGACAGGACGCCGCACTCGCACTCGGGGTGAGCGGCACGATCGTCGCGGCGGCGGTCGCCTCCACGGTGGCGACCTATCTCGAGATCTTCCCTCTCGACGTCTATTTCTGGTTACTGTTAGGAACTGTCGGATGCGCACTGACGCAACACTGGTCACCTCGCCGAAGCTCGCTCACCGCATCGGGTTCGGCGCCCTCGCACTCCGACCGTCCGGCAGTGGAGTCCAGACCTACGTCCGCGAGCTGCTGACCGCGCTCGACCCCCTGCTCCCCTCGGCGGCGTTGCGGGCAACCGTGCAGTGCGACGCCACGGGAGAACTGCCCCCTCGCGTGACCCCGTCGGTACGACCGGTCGCCGACGGGGTGCGGCGGATGCTGTACGCGAAGGTGCCCGTCCGCGGGGTCGACCTGTTCCACAGCCTCGACGTCGACCTGCCCGTCCTGTGTTCCGGTGTCACCGTCTCGACGTTCCACGATCTCGCCGTCTTCGACACCCCGTGGGCGTTCAGCAGGCACCGGGCCGCCGGTGAGCGTGCACTGCTGCGCGATGCCATGCGACGGGCCGACGTACTCGTCGCGGTCTCCAACTTCACCGCCGAACGTCTCCTGGCGCTGTGCGGCCGAGAGGCCGTGGTCACTCCGCTCGCGCCCGCGGTGTGGGCGAAACCTCCGGCCCCCGAGGAGATGCGGGACATCCGCAGGGCGTACCGGCTGCCCGAACGGTTCGTCCTGCAGGTCGGCACCGTCGAACCCCGCAAGGACGTCGCGCTCGTCGCCGACGCGTGCCGTCTCCTCGACATCCCGCTGGTGCTGGCCGGAGCCGGATCCACCGGACCCCACGCACCGGCCGGTTCGATCGGTCTCGGTTACGTTCCCACCGCCCACCTCCCCTCGTTGTACGCCGCGGCGACCGCCGTCGCGTACGCCTCGCGCTACGAGGGCTTCGGGTTGCCGCCGCTCGAGGCGATGGCGTGCGGCGGGGCGGTGGTGACGAGCGCCGTCGGTGCACTGCCCGATGTCGTCGACGACGGAGCCCTGCTCGTCACCGAACACACCGTGACGTCGTGGACAGCGGCCCTGCGCGTCGTCGTCCACGACCGCGACACCGCGGAGGCGCTGCGCACCCGAGCACGCGAGGTCGCCGCGACCTCGACATGGACGCGCACCGCCGAACTCACGCGCGAGGCTTACCGCACCGCGGGCCTGAGAATCTGACGAGGTCGTCGCGTGGGTAGACATTCGCTGGCCGACCGGATGGCCGAGACCGTCGTGATGGAGCGGATCGTCGCGGCGCACGACCCCGGCGGTACTCTCCACGAACCGCAGACCCCGGAGCTCGACGGGCGGGCCGCGCGACGCAACACCGTCGTGATGCTCGGCAGCCGGTTGGCCGTCGCCTCGATGGGCTGGGCCGGTTCGATGATCGTCGCCCGCGCGTTGGCACCGGACGACTTCGGCAAGTTCTCCTTCGTCTTCGGCCTGCTCGGGTTGCTGTCCGTCGTCACCGATCTCGGCGTGGGCCGAGTGGTGCTCGCGAAGCTCGTCGAGTGCAATCCGTGGGAGGTCTCCTACGTCACCACCGCGTTCATCGCGTTGCGCGCTGTGCTCGGTCTGCTCGGGTACGCGCTGGCCGTCGGGTACGTGCTGCTGCTCGGATACTCGTCCGATGTCGTCTGGGCGACAGTGATCGCCGGTCTCGTCGTGGTGATCGCAACGCCCAACAACGCCCTGTCGGTGATGTACCAGAGTCGATTGCGCATGGCATCGGTCGCGGTCGCCGAGACCTTCGGCCAGCTCGCGCAGCTGATCGCCACCATCGCCGCGGTGCTGTGGAATCCGGTGCTGCTCGTGCTCGTCGTGCCGGCGGTGATCAACGAGATCGTCGGCGCGGGCATCCTCGTGCGCGGCGTGCGAGCGGGCAGGGCCGGGCCCCTGCCCGCCGCGCGCGCCCAATTGTGGCGGTGGCGGGAGATACTCGTCGAGGCCATCCCCCTCAGCATCGGCTTCGCCCTGCTCACCCTGCTGTCGAAGATCGACGTGCTGATGCTCGGGCGGATGGACACCTTCGACTCGGTGGGTCTCTACACCGTCGGTTACAAGTTCGCCGACCTGCTGTCGATGGTGTCGTCGACCGTCGTCGGACCGGTGACCACGCTGCTGGTCGCGACCTGGCCGGCGCAGAGCGAGATGTTCCGGCAACGCACACGGGAAGCGGCGATGCTCCTCGCGGTGCTGGGCGCGACCGCCACCGCGGCCTTCTGGTCGTCGGCGGACGGTGTGCTGGCCCTCCTTTACGGCGAGCGGTTCGCCGAGGCGGCCGGTGCTTCGCGCATGCTGGTGCTCGGCAGCGCGCTGTCGATGCTCACCGAACTCGGTCTCATGGTGCTCATCGCGACCGGGCGCCACCGCGTCTATCCGTGGGTGGCGCTGGCCGCACTCGCCGGGAACATCGGTGCGAACCTCGTCCTCATCCCCCGTCTGTCGTTCGACGGGGCGGCGCTGGCGACGGTGCTCACCGAGGCTGCGATGCTCGTCGCGATCTGGATCGTGGTGGCCCGGAGCGTCCGGATCGGGGGCCTGTTCCCCTTCACCCAGACCGCCGCGATCGCGATGCTGGGTGTTGCGGTGGCCGTGTGGATGTCGCTCTTCGCGGAGCGCTACGATCTTCCCTGGCCCGTCACCGCTGTCCTCTCGGCTGTCTGTGTTCTGGCCGGAACCCATGTCCTTCCCATCACCGGCGGGCTCGGCCTCGTCGGTCTCGTCAAGTCTCGTTGAGGTTGCAGTGTCCCTTTCGCGGTCGATGCCGCGTCGCGTGTCGCGGTCCATGCCGCTCCGCGCCGTTCTCACCCTTGTCGGTGTGTTCGCTCTGTCGTGCACCCAGAGCACCGAGCCACGCGACTGCCGAACAGATCTGACCGCCGACAGTCTCGGGGTCGCGACGGGAGCCGGCCTCGACTCCCTCGACTCCGCTGACCTCGACGCATACATGTCGACGGTCGCCGACAGCGGCGCCGGCTGGATCCGGTTCGACGTGGACTGGTCGACCATCGAACCCGCGCGTGGCCGCTTCGACTGGAGGGGCACCGATCGGGTCGTCGCCGCAGCCGACGCGCACGACCTGCAGGTGCTGGGCCTGCTCACCCACACTCCGCACTGGGCGCGGACGTCGGAGGCCGACCCCGGCGACCCGCACGGGATGCCCGCCGACCCGGACGAATTCGGTCGCTTCGCAGGCGACGTCGCCGATCGCTATTCCGACAGCGTCACGCACTGGGAGATCTGGAACGAGCCGAACCTGACGGCCTTCTTCACCCCGCAACCCGACGTCGGCGCGTACGCCGACCTGCTCGTGGCGGCGTCGGACGCGATCCACAACGTCGACCCCGGGGCAGTGGTCGTCACCGGTGGCCTGTCCCCCGGCACCGACAACGGATCGGACATCGCCCCGACGACCTTCCTCACCGAGTTGTACGACGAGGGCGTGTCGTGGGCCTTCGACGTCGTGGGCATGCATCCCTACAGCTACCCGGCCCTGCCGTCCGATGCGTCGACGTCCGAGTGGAATTCCTTCTACCGCATGCGCGAGATGCGCACCGTCATGGTCGAGCGGGGGGATTCCGACAAGCCCATCTGGGCAACGGAGTTCGGGGCACCGACGGGCACGGACACCGACGCGGTGGGGCCCACGGAGCAGGCCGACATCCTGCGCGACGGGATCACCGAGCAGCGCGCGTTGGGATTCGTCGACAAGCTGTTCGTCTACAGCCTCCTCGACCGCGGCACCGATGTGTCCGATCGCGAGCAGAACTTCGGGGTCCTCGCGCACGACGGGACAGCCAAGCCTGCCTGGGACGTGCTGCGCACGGCGGCGGTCACTTCCGGTTGTCTCTGATCAGCAGCGGCTCGAGGTGAGGGCGTCGCGCGCCGCCAGGCGCAGGGGACGGACGAGGTCGGCTCCGAGATCTGCGGCGCGGAGGGTCCACCGGTGGTGCGGTCGCGAGGCGGGGACGGCGATGATCCGCCCCACCCGGTAGTCACCGTTCGCCCACTGCTCCTTGAATTTCGTTGTGCCGAGGAGGTAGTCGAAGCGGCCGATGCCCAGCTCGTCGTGCCGGTCGGCGAGGTGGCGCTGCAACAACTGGCCGGGCTGGTAGCGGCGCGCCTCGGGATGGAAGCGGCTCAACCACATCTCGGCCGTGGTCCCGGTGCGGAACATGATCTCGTGGGCCGTCCACCGGTCGCCGACGAGCAGACCCACGACGAGCAACCGACCGGCACGGGCCTCGGCGGCGAGCAGCGGCCGGGTGAACGCGGTGAACGGCGGCGCACAGAAGTTGTCGCGCCCGCTGTGTGCGTCGGCGGCCGCAGCGACCGCGGCGATATCGCGCCACCTCTGCGCGAGATGGTCCGGATCGCGCACCACTTCGACGGAGACCGGGGTGCCTTCGCGTTCCAGCGAGCGTTCGAGCCGGGACAGTGTTCTCAGTGTGCGTCGACCACGCAGCGATTCGGCGCCGGCACCGGTGGCGACATCGACGGTCAGGCACCGCTCGGTTCCGGCGATGTCGATGCTCCAGCGAGGCGAGGCATGCAGCATCTCGACGAGAGGGTCGGTGAGATCGACGTGGTCGAGCTGCAGTGCCATGTTCCGATCGGCGATGCCGTCGAGCAGGTCGGCGAGCGCGGCCTCGTCGGTCGCGAGGAAGGTTCCTATCGTGGCGAGGCCGTGAGCCGGGAGTCGTAGAGCGGTGACCCCGAGACGGGTGCGGGCGTGCAGGGGCGCGAGTCCGACGAGGCGCCCGTCGCGCCGGACGGTGCACACGGCCGATCGGCCGCGCCCCATCCGATTCCAGGCCAGTGCGTAGGAGGGGCGGGTCGCGACGCGCCGACCCACCTCCTGGGCGAGGTCGTCCCATTCCGCGGAGAGCCGGACTGCGGATGTCTCGTCGTGGATCTCGAAATTCACGGTGCGCATGCACCGGAACCTTCGGTCCACGAATCCCACATCTTCCGGCCCCCTGCTCGTTACAGTGAATTCGCGGCGTCGGTCTGCCGCTCGCTCCACCGCAAGAATCGCAGGTCGGCGGCGCAGCGTTACGACCGATGTCTGAATTGTCCGAATGATACATCAGGAGAGTCGATGGGTCGTCTCGCACGCGTCGCACTGGCCACAGCCCTCTCGTGCTCCCTCGCCGCACTCGCAGCGTGCGCCCCACCGCCACAACCCCCTCCGCCGACCACCTGCGCGACCGACGACATCGGAATCGCGGCCGGCGCACCGCTGATGTACCTGTCGGACTCCGAACTCGACCGCGAACTCGACGCGATCCGGGCCGTCGGCGCCCGGTGGCTGCGCGTGGACATCGACTGGTCGGTGATCGAACCGAACCGCGGGCAACAGAACTGGTCGGTGCCCGACCGTGTGGTGGATCGCGCTCGGGTCCGCGGACTCGAGGTGGTCGGCATCGTCGCGTACACCCCGGCCTGGGCGCGCGTCGCGGGCGGCGGCGACACTCACGGATACCCCGCCGACCCGGCAGCCTTCGCCGGTTTCGCCCGGCAGGCGGCACAGCGCTATTCGACCCGCGTGACGCACTGGGAGATCTGGAACGAACCGAACCTGACCAACTTCTTCCGGCCCCGTCCCGACGTCGGCAAGTACGTCGAGCTGCTCGCCGCGGCCGCTCCGGCCGTCAAGTCCGTGCAACCGAATGCCCGGATCCTCAACGGCGGACTCGCACCCGCGGTGGACAACGGTTCCGACATCTCCCCCGTCACCTACGTGCAGCAGCTCTACGCGCGCGGGGCGCACCAGTACTTCGACATCCTCTCCGTCCACCCCTACAGTTATCCGGCACTGCCGTCCGATGCGAGCACGCAGAGCTGGAACACCTTCTACCGCATGCGTCTGATGCGCGACACCATGGTGCAGTACGGCGACGCCGCGACACCGGTGTGGGCCACCGAGTTCGGCGCCCCCACCGGAACCGCCTCGAACGCGGTGAGCACGCAACGGCAGGCCGACATCATCGCCGACGGCATCGCGGAGGCCCGCCGGCTCGGCTGGGTACAGAAGGTCTTCGTCTACTCGATGCGCGACCGCGGGACGAACCAGGCCGACGTCGAGCAGAACTTCGGGCTGCTCTACCAGAACTTCTCGGCCAAATCCTCACGCGCCGTGGTCGCTTCGGCGACCTCGGGATGCGCGGCCGCGAACGACACGCTCGAGTCCACGAACACCCCGGTCGACGCGGTGTGGTGACAGTGGGTGTGCCGACGATCAGGCGCCGAGCGCGTCGGTGATCCCGTCGAGGATCCGATCGAGGATCGGCCCCGACGTCGCGAAGTTGATGCGCAGGAAGTTGCGTGCGCCCGACCCGAACCGCACCCCACCGTCGGCGAGGACACGTCCCCGCTCGCGGACGGTCGACACCGGATCGTCGATGCCGAGCGGCCCGGTGTTCAACCACGTCAGGTAGGTGCCCTGCGGCAGGTGGTGCCGTAGGTCCGGGATCCGTTCGCGCAGAACCTCGTCCACCCGTCGACGGTTCCGGTCGAGGACCTGCAGCAGGTCGCGCTGCCACGCATCGCCCTCCCGCCACGCGGCGAGCGTCGCGACCACTCCCGGCACCGACACCGTCCCGTACAGGTCGAACGGCTCCGCGTCCCGGCGCTTCAACAGGGTCTCGGAGCCGTAGTGCACCACCGCGCACCGCATCCCCGCAAGGTTGAACGCCTTGCTGGCGGAGGTGAGCGTCACCGTGCGGGCAGCGGTCTCCGGCCCGAGCGAGGCGAACGGGATGTGCCGGTGCGGTTCGTAGATCAGCTCGGCATGGATCTCGTCGCTGACGACGAGCATGTCGAACCGTTCGGCGAGATCGGCGATCCGTTCGAGTTCCTCACGCGTGAGCACCCGTCCGGTGGGGTTGTGCGGGTTGACGAGCACCAGCACCCGCGGGCGACGCCGTGCCACCAACGGCTCGAACGTGTCGAAGTCGAGCACCCACCCGTCGCCTCGGTCGACGAACGGAAAGTCGATCTGCTGCAGACCCATCCGTCGCAGTGATGCCAGGAACGGCGGGTAGTTCGGTGTCTGGATCGCCACCGCATCCCCGCGCGTGGTGCTCAGGTGCAGCACGAGTTGCAGGGCCTGGATGAGATCCGTCTGCTCGCGGACGGCTCCGGGATCGGGTTCCCATCCGTAGCGCGTGTGCATGCGTTGCGCGAACTCCTCGCGCAGCGGCGTGCCGTCGAACCAGTCGGGATAGCCGAGATCGCTACGGTCGACCAGTTCGTGCAGCGCACGTGCGATCGGCGGTGCGACCGGGAAATCCATGTCGGCGACCCACGCGGGTGCCAGCCCGTCGGCGGCCGCCCGTGCCCACTTGGCACCGGACCGCGCCGACAGGGCGTCGAAGTCGAGGTCGTCGAACCCGGGCACCCCAGGACCGCCGACCGAGAGGCGCTCGTCGCTGGTCATGAGGATGAGAATCGCACGGTTCGCGGCGCTCCGCGCGCCGAAGTCAGGCGGCCGGTCGCTGGCCCGTGACGAAGAAGATCAACCGATCGGCGACGTCGACGGCCTGGTCGCCGAAACGCCCGTAGAAACGCGCGAGGAGTGCGGTGTCGACCGCGGTCCGGATGTCGCCGTCCCATTCGGGGCTCTCGAGCAGGGTGAGCAGTCGCGAGTGCACCGCATCGAGTTCGGTCTCGATGGCGTGCGTGCCCTTGATCGTCTCGAGGTCGAAGTCGGTGAACGCGTCGCGCAGGATCGCGACGATCTGCGCGGCGAGTTCGGCCATCCGGCGAAGATCGTCGCGCAGGAGATCGGACACCAGCGACTCGGGATGGCGACGCCGTACGACCCGCGCGATGTGCAGGCTCAGTTCGCCCATCCTGGTGAGATCGCCCGTGATACGAACCGCGGAGAAGACCAACCGCAGGTCGGCGGCCACGGGACCCTGCAGGGCGAGGATCCGTACCGCTCGCTCGGAACAGTCGGTGTCGAGTTCGGCGATCCGTGCATCGAGATCGAGGGCGGCCTGGGCTGCGTCGAGATCGGTGTCGAACAGGGCGCGAGTGGCCAGGTCGAGCCCTTCGGCTGCGACCGCCGCGAGCTCACCGAGACGTTCGACCAGGTCGTCGAGCTGTCCTCGGAACAACTCCCTCATGTCTCGCTCCCTCCGTCGCCCGGTTCACGGCACGTGTACCCGGCTGGTCCTCTTTGCAGTCCTGGAGAGGAGCCTAACGGCGCGCGTCGACGACACTCTCGGTGGCGACGTCCTCGGAGGGCGATGCGGAGCCCGCACCGTCGTCCATGCGGGCGAGATGAGCCTTGATCCATTCGGTGCTTCCCGGCGTCGCGGTGCTGTGCTGCGGTGTGCCGGCAATGCAGATAGACAAATTGTTTTCCTCGTCGTGACGCCGATGTGCTCGGCTGCGCAGGCCACACCCATCCCCTGGAGTGACCGCCATCACTATAGCCTGTCGGCGCGAAGCTTCAACTCGGGCGGGAACGCGGTCAGTAGCGCAACGTCTCCCGAGGTTCGCCGTAACCGTTCTGCTCGGGATGAGCGTGCCCGTCCCGGTAGCCCTGCTGGTCGGCGTATCCGTAGTCGTGCCCCTCGTCGTAGCGGTACTGCCGGTAGGCCGAATCCTGGGGCGGGACGAACAGCGACTCGGGTTGCGACGGCACCGGCTGCGACGGCACCGGCTGCGGAGCCCGGTGACGGTCGTCGGGCACCGGTCGCGGCGCAGGCGCCGCGGGTGCAGGTGCAGGTGCAGGTGCGGCGGCCGGGACGGGAGCCGGGGGTTCGGGAGCCGCCTCCACGGCCGTTTCGCGGCGCCGGGCCGGAAGCACGGGCACCAACTCGCGTCCTGCACCGAGCACGACGAGACGCGTGGGCACCTCGACCTCGGCCAGGGCACGCAATGTGTCCTCCGCCTGCGCTCGCTCCTCGGCCCCGGCCTGCAGCACGATCACGGCGAGCGCGAGCCCCTCGGTCTTCGCGCGGGTCCACCACTGCTCCCCGACTCCGCAGCACACGATCCGGTCGCGGGCATCGCCGAAGGCGTCGGTCTCGACGGTCACGCCCTCGCCGGTGAGGAGGAGGATGTGGTCGCCGAGGGAGGCGCGCTGCCCGAGCATGACGATCGTGTCGAGAGGAAGCGTCTCCCGATCGTCGCGCTCGATCTGCACAGCTGTCCGGTGGCGACGCGCGACCCGCCGGGCCCAGGCCGGGCTGTTCGACGCTCCGAAGCGTCCGTTCAGCGCGACCAGCAACTCCGCGACGAGGACGAACACGGCGAGGAAGGCGACCGCGGCCTCGGCACGCGGCATCGGGGACACCTTCGTCCCGGTACCGGCGGGCATCGACAGCACCTGGAGGTATTCGAGGCTCGCACCCGAACGCGCCTGCCGGAGCTGCTCGAGCCGCGCATCGAGTTCGGTCTGCACCACAGGGTCGGCTGCGCCCTCCTCGTCGGCCGCGATACTCGCGGCGAGGTCGGCACGCAGACCGGCGACGACGGCGTCGAGTTCGGCGATGCGCGCGTCGAGGGCGACGCGATTGCGTTCGGTCTGCGCGCGGTCGAGCTGCGTGACGACCGTCTGCGCGAGCCGGTCGGCGTCGGCCTGCGAATCGTCGCGGGCGGTCACGGTGAGCAGGGTGGGCGACGAGCCGTAGCCGACGTCGATCCTCGACGGCAGCTTCGCGGGGTCCTCGTTCGTCTCGGCTGCGATCGCGGCCACGACCGCCGAGTCCTGTGACAGCGCGACATAGGGGGCGATGAGCTGCCCGAGGGTCGCGTCGTTGCCGGACACGGATGCCGACGAGCGGATCTCCGCGACGAGCGACGACTCGTACACCCCGGGGCCGCTGTCGCGGACGAAGAAGACCGCGACCGCGGCGAGCGCGGCGACGAGTGCGGCGGGCACGGCCACGCGAGCGAGATCGCGGGCATGCCCCACAAGGTCGACGGTGGGAGGAACACCGAGCTCACGACGCAGTTCGGCGTCGCGGATGCTTCGTTCGGACACGATGCACAGGCCTTTCGCTGTCGCCCCGGGGAGTGGGCACGTCGCCAGTGTGTCGCGACGAATCGGGCAAATGTTACCGACCCGTACGTCCGTCAGCTGCCGAGCAGCCAGCGCGGACGGGACCACATCTGCCAGGTCTCGGCGACGCGCGCTCCGGCCGCGAGATAGAGCGGGGTGACACGCGGCCTGGTGAGTCCGCACATCGCGACCGGGCCGCGCTGCGTGTGGGTGTGGGCGGCGCCGGCCCGGATCAGCCGGTTCGCGTATCCGCGACGTTGCCGGCCGGTGCGGGTGCCGAGCGACCACACCGTCCGGATCGGTCCGCTGTCGACGAGCAGGGTGCAGGACTGCAGAGTTGCAGTCCCGCCGTCCGCATCCGCGTCGTCGAAGATCCCGATCACCTCGACGCCGGGGGTGCGGGCGACGACGTCGGCGTAGGCGACCGCGGCGGTCCCCGGGGCGATCCCGAAGGTCGCGGCGGCGAGTTCTCGGGCATGCACCATGCCGTCCTCGTCGAGAACCCGGAAGCCCGGATCGATCGGAGCGTCGTGGGCGACGAGGTAGGTCAGGTCCAGCGAACCCGCACATACCCAGCCGTGGTCGGCGAGAACCTGGGCGGCGCCGAGGCCGTCCCCGGCGAGCAGGACGATCGACGGGTGACCGGCCTCCGTCAGCGTCTCGTAGACATGGTGGGCGTGGGCGGTCACGTCGCCGCCGTGGACGAGGGCGAGGTTGTAGTCGGGGTCGGGGGCTGCGGTGATGCCGATCCACCAGCCGTCACCCTCGGACCAGTGGCCCCCGGACGTCAGCGGCCGCATGCTCGCGCCGTACGCACGTCGCAGTTGCGGCGACGATGCGAGACCCGTCGCGATCGAGGCGGCGTCCACCCCTTCTCCTTCCACTGCCGCAGGAATTGTCCCCGGACCACATCTACAGGGCCGGCACGAAAACGGCATCGGCGGCACCCACTGGGGGTGCCGCCGATGTCGTCACGTGCGGATCGGAGTGTGGACTCCGATCAGAGGTAGGCGCCGATCAGGTCGCGCAGGAACTTGATCACGAACTGGAGCGGGTCGACCGGCTCCGGCTGCGACTGGGGTGCCGGCGGAACACTGTCGGCCTGGGGCGCGGCCTGACCCTGCGGTGCGGGCGCGGACTCGGCCTGCGGCGCGAACTGTGCCTGCGGAGCCGACTCGCCCTGCGGTGCGGACTCGCCGCCGCCGACCGTCACGGAGATGCCACCGGTGAAGGGGCGGCCGGACGCGTCGAAGATGTTCTCGTACTGCGTACCCGAGGCGTCCTGGCATCCCCAGAAGACGTTGTAGGTGCCGTCGGTGATCGCCTCCGGACCGGCCTGCGAGGGTGCGCCGTCCTTGATGTACAGCGCGCTCGAGGTGCTCGTGTTGGTCACCGAGAAGCTCGTGCCGGCGGGCTGCGCGTCGATGCGGCCCGACGGATCGGCCGTGTCGACGGTGCCCGGCTTCAGGACGTAGGTGACGCAGGTGACGCCGCGGTCGACGTCGGCGCGCGTCAGATCGAAGTCGACGACGATGGCGCCGTTCTCCGCCTGTGCCGAGACGCTCGGACCCGCAGCGGACGAGACGCCCGGAACGACCAGTGCCAGCAGTGCGGCACCGGAGGCCGCGACTGCAGCCTTCTTCGCAACAGAATTCATCGATTTTCCTCCCCGTATTCGATGTCGGCGACCACTTTCGCGAGCGGCACGCCGTCGACCGTGCCCGACGCGCGTAGAACGCGGGCACATATGCGAGAACGTTACCGCTATATGTCGTTGCTGTCGCGACGAGGTGGAGCGTCGGCCCGGGCGGTCCGATCCGCATGCCCGAGATCACGATCCGGCTCCACAAGATCACGCACTCGCTGCTTGAGCACGACGATCTCGGGAAAACCCTTGTCCTCCTTGCGGTCCCACACGACCGTGTCGTCGACGACGATGCAGAACACTCCACCCGTCCCGGGAACGAGCGCGACCTCGCCGAGGGTGGTACCGAAGGTGTTCAGCAGTTCCTGCGCCATCCATCCGGCGCGCAGCAGCCATTTGCACTGCGTGCAGTAGGTGATCGCGACGCGGGGAGCCTGCTCGGTCATGAGCGACAGGATATCTCCGCCGGAAACAGGCCCGGGAATAGGTGAAGCCCCGGCAATCGTGGTGGTGGATCGGCCGGGGCTTCTGCACGGACCGGTGATGGGGGGTAACCGACCCGTGCGGCCGTCCTCACATGGGGGGACAGGAGGACGACGCGGAACCGAGTCTAGACACGAGAAATTGTTACTCGCGAGTATCGCACAGGCGGACGTCCGGCGTGTCAGGAAGCGACGGGAGGATTCGCAGAATCGCGCTGCTCCCGCTGCATCTCGACGAGTTGTTCCTCCCTCTCGGAGACGAACAGGAACCGACCGACCGCGAGCGCGCCGAGAGCCGAGAGGCCCAGCCACGCCGCCAGCGCCGATGCGATCCACACCCACATGGCTCACAGTGTGCGCGAATCCGCCGAGAACACCAAACATCGGAGATCACAACATGGTTGCAAAAGCAATACTCGAGGACGCCTCACAATGTGACGCCCGTCGCCCACAAGGCGTTCACCATGGCCGGCAACGTGACTTCGATGTCGTGGCGCTCCTCCACCCGGCGACGCGCAGTGACGGCGAGGTCGTTCCGCAGGTCGGGATCGGACATCAGTCGCCGCAACGCCTCTGCCAGAGCCTTCGCATCGCCGGGTGGAACGAGCAGTCCCGCGCCGTCGGCCAGGTGCTCGGCGGTCCCTCCGTGATCGGTGCCGACGACGGGCACACCGTGCGCCATCGCCTCCAGTGCGACCAGCGGCCCCGCCTCCGGTGAGGTGCTCGCGGAGACCATCACGTCCCACACCGCGAAGACCTCGGCGGGATCGACCCGGCCCAGGAACGACACCCGTCCGCGCAGGTCGGGGGCCTCTGCCCGACGCCGCAGTTCGTCGAGGAAGGCTTCGTCGCCGGGGAACGGCTCCCCCGCCACATCGAGACGGATCCCGGGCACCTCCGCCACCGCCTCGAGAAGGACGCGGTGTCCCTTCCATTCCGTCACCGACGCGAGGATGCCCACCCGCACGGTCGAGGCATCGGGAGTCGAGCCCTCGGGAGATGTCGACCGGGACGGAACAGGCGGGATCGGGACGCCGTGCGATGCGACGACCACCGGATATCCGCATTCACGGACCGGCACGGCCGAGGCCCGCGAGACGGCGACCGCTCCACCCACGGCGGCTCTGCCCATCCGGGCGACGATGCGCTGCTTACGGGAGGACAGAGTGTCGTGCACCAGCCACCCGGCACGTTCACGGTGGGACGTGCCGAGCACGGCGAGCCGCAGGGACGGCAGTGCGAACAACGAGTTGCACACGACCCGCGGCCGCTCCGCGGCGAGCACGCGACGGAGCCTGCGCGCTCCCACCAGCCACCGCACCGGAAGACCCGCCAGGCCCGCGATCCGCCCGACTCCCCTCTGCCCCCACATGCCCAGCCGGGGCAACCGGACACGGACGCATCCGGCCGGGAGGGCTTCGGCGAGCGGCCCGTCGGGGCACGCCACCACGACCCGACGCCCCTGCGCGAGGGCGACGTCGACGAGCATCAGCATGACCTTCTCGGCACCCGACCGCTCTCCGGTGTGCGCGACGAACAACAGCGGATCGCTCACGGCTTCCGCCACGGGGCCTCCTGATTCGTCCGTTTCGGGGTCGTCGGCTGAAATCGGGCCCGGTCGTCGTTCCGTTACACCAGCGCAACATCACACCGAATTATCGTCGCATCTGCAATATTCGCGTGACCGGACGCAATACGCTCTTCGAGTGACATCCCCCCGAACCGGTCGCCGGTCCCGTCGTGCCCTCATGCTGGCCCTCGCTACCTCGATGACGTTGTGCGCGAACCCGATTACCGCCGCAGCGCAGGATCTCGAGGCGACGGAACCGACACCTCCGGGCGAGGTCGCATTCCCGACCCGCAATCTCGGGCTCGGGCCGAACATCGAATTCCGCGGCAATTCCGATGTCGTCACGCTCACATTTCCGGTCCCCGCCGGAAATACTCCCGCTTTCCTCGACACCACCGCAGAACTGCCCACGAACGTCGCGCGCGGATGGATCGACGTCGTCTCCGACGGGCGCCTGCTCACCCGCCTGGAACTGCCGGCCGGTGGGGACATCGTGCCGCTGTCGATCCCGCTCACCGGAGCGAAGGTGGAGAACGACGCCGCGGTGATCTCGCTCGATCTGCATCTGGTCGCCGTCGACAACATCTGCCCCGAGGACTGGACACTGGGTTCGGTACGTCTGCGCGACGGTGTGGTCCGGTACGCCGGCACACCCGCGGCGCCGCAGACCGTCGCCGACTACCTCCCGCCGATCCTCGATCGCCTCGAGTTGTATCTGGCCGAAGACCCCACGGACGCCGAAGCGAGCGTCACCCTCGACCTCGCGGCAACCGTGAGCGCCCGGTACTCCGGACGGCAGGTGCCCGTGGATGTCCGTGAGCTCCCGGCGAACGGCGTTCCCCCCGCCGCCGACACCCCGTTCGTCCGGCAGATCGTCGTCAGCGAGGCCGATGTGACGGGCGCGGAGGTCGTGCCGGTGCCCGATGGGCCGCCCGCCCTGTACGTCCGCGGCGACGCGGAGACCCTGCTCGACCAGGGGCGCCTGATCACCAGCGCCCTGTCCGGCTTCGCCATCGGTTCCGACGTCGCCGTCGGCGCGTTCGAGACCCGGCCGATCCTTCCGTCCGACTCGGCCACCCTGTACGACCTGCGGGTGTCCGACCTCGAGACGAGCGGCCTCGGCATCGCCGACGTGCACCTCTTCCTCGACCAGACCGAATTCGGGCGGCCGGTGCGCGACGTGAGCATCGACCTGCAGGGCTCCTACACCCCGCTCCCCGCCACCCAGGGCGGGTCGATCACCGTCTCCGTCGGCGACGTCATGCTCGATTCGTGGGCGGCCGACGGGAGCGGCGTCATCGACCGTGTCGTCACGGTTCCGAACTCGGCCCTCGGGCGCCTCACCGACGTCACCGTCGAGCTTCGCACCACCGGCGCCCAGGAACAGTGTGGTCTCCAACAACCGGTCACCCTGCGCATCGACGGCGACAGCCGTGTCTTCAGCACGCTCGCGGATCCGCCGCTCCCCGTCGGCTTCCCGTCGCTGCCCCAGACGCTGATGCCGAAGGTCGACGTCGCGACCTCCGATCGCAGCCTCGTCGATGTCTCCCGTGCCGTCGAACTCATTGCCGGACTCCAGTCGCTCACCAGCCGCCCGCTCGACCCCGAATGGGTGACGATCGACGAAGCGCTCGCCTCGTCGGGGCCGGCAGTGATCGTGGACGCGAACGGACTCCTCCCCGAAGCTCTGCAGTCGCAGCTGCCTCTCGTCCGCACCGAGGACCGTCGGTTCGAGGTCCGCAACGCCGACGGCGAGAGCACCAGCCTCACCTTCGGCACCGAGGTGGACTTCGCCTCGCTGCAGGTCGTGCGGGACGACGGACGCACCGTGCTGGTCGCCACGTCGACCGGCACTCCGGAGGAACTCGATCGGACGCTCGACTGGCTCTCCGCCGAGCCCGGTCGCTGGTTCGAACTCGAAGGCAGCGTGCTGTTCACCGCACCCGACCGCGAACCGATCTCCCTCGTCGATCCCCGGAGCCAGGACGACGACCTCGACGCGCCGTCGTCGGGATCGGACAGCACGGTGACCGCGGTGGTCGTCGCGGGTGTCGTCCTGCTCGTCGTCGGCGCGGCCGGCGCGGTGGTGTGGTCGCGGACCCGGCGCCGCCCGCAGTCACGGTGAAAACCATGACCGTGACAGTGGAGCAACCGTCGTTCACCGAACGGTTCTTCACGCGCGCGTTGCGGCACACCACCCGCCGGTGGATCGTGATCGTCGCCGCGACCGTGATCGCCTTCCACTCCACCTGGCTGCAGCTGATCGACGAGATCCGCGCGGGCACCACCGGCGGCTACGTCCTCATCGTGCCGCCGCTCGTCGCGATCGTCGCGATCGGCATCACGCGGCAACGCAGGAACGAGTTGCCGATCCACGACCGGCAGACCGACATCATCACGGCGGTGCTCCTGCTGCTGATCGCGCTCGCGATCAAGGGACTGCTGATGCCGCGCTACGCGACGAACTATCAGGTGATGCACCTCGACGTGCTCGCCGCGTGGGTGTTCGTGTGCGGGGCGTGCGTCGCGATGTTCGGCCTGCGCGTGACCGCGGCGTACTGGCAGGCGTGGGCGATGCTCTTCCTGAGCTCGCCCGTGCTCTACCGGATCGTGCTCGTCGAGGCCGGGGGCACGAAGCTCGCCGCGGGACAGGTCACGCTCGTGCTCGCCGCCACGGCCATCGGACTCGCGACGCGGCGCACCCGCGCCCGCGGATTCTTCTACGGCTCTGCGACATTCGTGACCGGACTTTTCGTGCTCATCCTGATCGATCAGCGGTGGCCGGACGCATCCATCGCCGTGTCCCAGTACGTGCCGGCGGTGATCGCGACGCTGGTCGTCGGTGCCGGCGCATATCTGTGGACCTACCGCGGGCTCGCCCCGCGCACGCTGCCGCCGAATCCGGTGTCGATTCCCCAGGCTGTGCGGGGCGCCCTGTGCATCGTGGTGGCCGCACTGCTCGCGGCGCTCGTGCCGCTGCCCGACCAGCGACTGACCCCTGTGTCGGAGGGACCGCCCTATTCGGGCACCGCCACACAGATCGTCCCACCCGGATGGGTGCAGTTGTCGTCCGTCGACTACGACTGGCCCCGTGCCTATTTCCGCCAGGGATCGGTCCTGCGCCGGCAGATGATCCGTGCGGAGGAACCGAATCCCGACTGGGACCGTCTGCTGCGCCCACGCACCGTCGCCGTACAGACCCTGCAGGTCCGCAGCCCGAACGCATTCGCGGTCTACCCCACCGAGTCGATGTACGAACTCGGCATGTCGCGCGTGAGCCCAAAGGAGTACGTCGAGCTGGGGCACGGGGTGACCGCCGAATACTTCACCGTCGTCGACGACAACCTGCTCCTGACGTGGAGCCTGCTCAGCTTCGTGTGGGTCCGCAGCGACACCGTCGCCCAGCGGGTGAGCCTGTTGACGGTGGACAACCACGAACTCGACGCGCCGTTCCCGCAACCCGAACCGAACACCGTCACCAATGCGCGCACACTGCTGCGGGTGCTGTTGCGCGGCAACGGCACCGTCGAGGACACCGAACCCGAGTACAAGGACCGTTCCATGCTGATCGAAGTGGGTCGCGAACTCGTGGAGGCACAATGGCAGGGCGAGTGAACGTCGGCTCCGGGCACGATGTTCCACCCGAGGGCACCGCGGAGTTCGACGCCTACCGGACCGCGGCCCTGCACGAGGCGGTGCACGGACTCCGCGAACGCAGCCCCGTCTCGTCGGCGTCGGTCGCGTTCGTCCCGTGGCAGAAGTATCTCGGATTCGCGCTCGCCGCAGCCTTCGTGCTCTCGCTCGTCGTAGCGACGAAACCGACCCTGATCGTCTTCACCGTGCTGTGTACCTTCGGGTACATCGCGACCCTCGCCGACCGGCTGCTGCTGTTCACCCGCGGCATGGCGCGCGACGCGCAGTTCATCGTCGACGACGAGGAAGCCCTGGCCCTCACCGACGATCAACTGCCGCCGTACACGGTGCTCGTCCCCGCTTACAACGAACCCGAGGTGGTCGGCGACCTGCTCGCCGCGATGGCCGCGCTCGACTATCCGGCCGACAAACTCCAGGTGCTGTTGCTGCTCGAGGAGGACGACACCGTCACGATCGAGGCCGCGGAGAAGGCCGGGCTCGGAGAGAGTGTCGAGATCCTGCTCGTCCCGGCCGCCGACCCGCGCACGAAACCGAAGGCGTGCAACTACGGCCTGCACTTCACGACCGGTGAGATCGTCACGATCTTCGACGCCGAGGATCTGCCCGAGCCTCTGCAGTTGCGCCGGGTGGTCGTCGTCTTCGACCGTCTCGGCGACGACGTGGCATGTGTGCAGGCGAAACTGGCCTTCCACAACGGAACCCAGAATCTGCTGACCGGCTGGTTCACCGCCGACTATGCACTGTGGTTCAACTTCATCCTGCCCGGACTGATGAAGTCGCACTCGCCGATCCCGTTGGGCGGCACGTCGAACCACATCCGCCGGTCGGTCTTCGACGACATCGGCGCGTGGGATCCGTACAACGTCACCGAGGACGCCGATCTCGGCGTGCGCATCGCCGAATCCGGCTACTCCACCGCGGTTCTCGACTCGACCACGCTCGAAGAGGCGAACAGCGATCCGATCAACTGGGTGCGGCAGCGATCCCGTTGGTACAAGGGCTATCTGCAGACCTGGTTGGTCCACATGCGCCGGCCCGTCCGGTTGTGGCGGGTGATCGGCACCGCGGGGATGCTGCGTTTCACGACCCTGCTCGCGGGCACGCCGATCATCGCGTGCCTGAACATGGTGTTCTGGATGACGACGCTGGCGTGGCTGCTCGGGCAGGCGGAACTGATCGAGGAGATCTTCCCCTGGTACGCCTATTTCCCCGCGCTGATCTCGCTCGTGTTCGGCAACGTCGCCGTGATGTACATGAACTTCGTGGCGTGCCGCGAGACGGGCCACTCGAACCTGTGGTGGCCGTGCCTGACCGTGCCGTTCTACTGGGTCCTCATGTCGATCGCGGCGATCAAGGGCACCTATCAGCTCATCCGTAACCCTTCCTACTGGGAGAAGACCTTCCACGGGTTGTCGTCGTGAGGGCCCGCAGCACGTGGGTGTTCTGGACCGCCTGCCTGATCTATCTGGTGGTGGGACTGTGGCTCGCGCTGGACGTGCAGTACTACCAGGGTGATTCGCTCAGCCGTGTCAGCGCTGCGCGGTCGGTGCTGCTCAGCCGCGACCCGCACCTCGCCGCCATCGGTTTCGTGTTCACACCCCTCACCGCGCTCGTCCAGGTGCCCCTCACGGGATTGTCGGCGTGGTTCCCGGGACTGTCGGCCTATGCGGTGACGGCCGTGCTCATGTCGGCGCCGTTCATGGCCGGCGCGGCGGTGCAGATCCACCGCATCGCGTGCGATCGCGGTTGCGCGCCGTGGTTCGTGTGGACGGTGACGGCGGTGTTCGCCCTGAACCCGATGATCGTCTACTACGGTGCGAACGGGATGAGCGAGGCGCCGTTCCTGTTCGCCTTGTGTTGGGCCGCGCGTCGTCTGATCCGCTGGTGCAGCACCGACGACATCCACGACCTGGCGCTGGCCGGAATCGCCCTGGCACTGGCGTATCTCGCGCGGTACGACGCGCTGGCCGTCGGTGGGGCGGTGACGGTCTTCGTCGCACTGCTCGTCCGGTACCGGTCGCGCCGATACGCTCCCGGCTCGGGATGGCAGCCGGCGATCATGGACGCGATCCTCGTCGCCGCTCCCCTCGCCCTGGCCTTCGTCGCGTTCGTCGTGACGAGCTGGCTCGTCACCGGTGAATGGCTCGCGCAGTTCACCTCGGCCTACGGCAACGCCGCCATCCTCGAGCAGAGCGGTGGCGGGTCGTCGGGCGGGCTCGGTGCGATCGCCTTCTCGCTCGCCGAGACCGTCGTGCTCGGACCGGCGCTTCCGCTGCTGATCCCGGTCGTGGCGGTGCTCGCATGGCGACGACGCGATCTCGAACCGCTCGTACCGTTCGTCGTCTTCGGCGCGGTACTGGGCTTCGCGGCCCTGTCCTATGCGCGCGGAATGACCTTCCCGTTCCTGCGCTTCTACATCTGCGCGATCCCGCTGCTCGCGGTGTGGGTCGTGCAACTGGCTCCGCGACGTGGACTGCTCACGGCGCGACGCCCCGGGCCGCATGCCGTTCCGAGGGCGGAGGACCCCAGCGGCGCAGCACCGCTGGGTGCGGTGCTCCTGGTGTGCAGCCTGCCCGTCACGTTCCTCGCGATGGGCTCGCCCACCCTGTCGCAGGAACAGCACGCGCTGCGCACGGTCCTGTTCCCGGACGACGGCGATCCGTCCGAGGTGCGTGAGCATCAGCGGCAGGTGATCGCGACGTTCTCCACGGAACGACGCACCGCCGAATATCTCGACGCGATGGACCTGCCGCCGGGCTCGGTGCTGATGGACACGGTCTACGGGTTCGCTATCTTCTCGGCCACCGAACGCCCCGAGACGTTCGTCATCCCTTCGGACTCCGACTTCACCGCCGTGCTCAACCGCCCCTCCGCCTCCGGGATCGAGTACATCTTGACCGTCCCCAACGAGGGCCGCGGAACGTCGGACGCCGTCAACCGCCGCTACCCCACCATCTACGAGACCGGCAGCGACATCGCGGTACTCGAACTCGAGATCCCCAACGACGGTGCCGACCAACCCGAGTGGCGCCTCTTCCGGGTACTCGACCGGACGTCACCCTGAGCGGTGGTGACGCCGTAGGACGTAGTGGACCGGGTCGTCCGGACCGATGTCGTAGGTGCACTCGTCCGGTCGCGGGTCGGGGACGAACGACCACATCAGTGCGCCGTCGGCCCCGAGATCGCGGTACTGCGTGAGCGTGTGGTCGACGATGTCGGCGCGTTCGCTCACCGCGCGGCACGAACCGGCCCGGACACCGAGTTCGGCGACGAGCATCGGCTTCGACAATCCGTCGAGTCGCCGTTCGAGGAACTGCGCGTCGTCGTAGTCGTGGTACTGCACCACGTCGAGGTGCTCGGCGTCGGTGACGGTCGCGAAATCGTCGCCGGCGGAACCGCACTGGTCGCCTCCGATGGTGCCGACGGTGACGAGCCGGTCCGGGTCGTGCTCGCGGACTATGCCGGCTGCTTCGTCGATCCAGCTGCGGAGCAGCCGAGCACCGCCGGGCAGGCACTCGCGTCGTTCGAGGGTGCACTCGTCGTCGGTGCAGGTCGCGGTCTCGGGTTCGCCGATCAACTCCCACATCGCGACCGTCGGCGACGAACCCCACCGTTCGACGGCGGTCGCGACCCAGTCGTCGTAGGCGAGCACATGACCCGGCAGCGGGTCGTGCCAACCGGCGTCGTACCAGTCCGCCTGCTTGTATCCACCCGCGTCGCAATCACTGTCCTGCGGGGCGAGCACCGGGATCAGGTACACCCTGTGCCGCTCGGCGGCATCGAAGACGGCATCGAGCGCCGTGAAGTCGAGCGTGCCGCCGATCCGGTGCACGGCGTGGGACTGGAAGGCGTCGAAACGTACGATCGAACGCGGCGCCAGCGTGCCGAAGAAGTCGTCGAGGTCCACCTCGGCACCGCATCCGTGGTTGACCTCCCAGCGGGTACCGAGCTGGTATGCGTTGAGTCCGGCGGGCCACCACGTCCGGCCGTCGAGGACGAGCCGGTCACCGTCGGCACGCACTACCGGGAGATCCTCGGGAGGCGAGGGGCGCGACGAGGTGTCCTGCGCGCAGGCCGCGAGCAGGAGCAGCAGTGTGGTGGCGACCGCAGCGACGCGCACGTGCAGAGATTAACCCGGGCGAGAGGGTGCCCGACCCGCACGGACGAGATTCACCCCCGGAGTTCGTCTGCGACGTGCGCAGGACCAACTAGCTGGGGCGCGCGTCGGGATGCTTGTGCACGAAGTTCAGGTACGCCTTCGACGGGGTGGGCCCGCGCTGGCCCTGGTACTTCGACCCGACCTTCGCGCTGCCGTAGGGGTGCTCGGCGGGGCTCGTCAGCCGGAACAGGCACAGCTGACCGATCTTCATGCCCGGCCACAGCGTGATCGGCAGGTTCGCGACGTTGGACAGCTCGAGGGTGATGTGCCCGTCGAAGCCCGGGTCGATGAACCCGGCCGTCGAGTGCGTGAGCAGACCGAGCCGGCCCAGCGACGACTTGCCTTCGAGGCGGCCGGCGAGGTCGGCCGGCAGGGTGCACCGCTCCATCGTCGACCCGAGCACGAACTCGCCGGGGTGCAGCACGAACGACTCACCCTCGGGCACCTGCACCAGCGACGTCAGTTCGTCCTGCTGCTTCGCCGGGTCGATGTGCGTGTAGCGCGTGTTGTTGAAGACGCGGAACAGGCTGTCGAGTTTGACGTCGACACTCGAGGGCTGCACGAGCTCCGGATCGAACGGGTCGATGCCCAGATGCCCGGAGGCGATCTGGGCGCGGATGTCGCGATCGGAGAGCAGCACGAGTAGAGGTTAACAATCGCCCGGCCGCGGGGTTCTACGTGGCCGAGTCGCGTCGCAATTGGGCCGACATCGTGATCAGCAGTTCGGTGCACTCCTCGACGACGTCGTCGTGGCTCAGCGGCACGGTGCCGTCGAGCCAGGCCGTCAGCGCCTGGGCGAGTCCGCCGACGACGTAGTGCGCCGCCAGGTCGAGCCGGGGGCTCGGGGTGATGGCGTAGATGTTCTCGGCCTGGGCGGTGACCAGCCCGGCGAACATGCGGGTCGAGTCGAGGCGCCGCTTCGCGAGCTGCGTGTTGGCCTGGCTGACGGAGAACAGCATGCGGCCGAGCCGCGGGTCCTCGTCGATCTCGCGGACGATGTTCTCGACGCAGGCCCGCACGATCGCGCGGTCGTCGTCGGCCGGCGCCGAGGCCACGGCGGCGAGCGTGCTCTCGGCGATGCGCTGGACGACGTGGTCGTAGACGGCACCGGTGAGCTCGTCGCGGTCGGCGAAGCTCTCGTAGAAGTAACGCGAGGCCAGACCTGCGCGCTTGCAGACACCGCGCACCGACAGGGTGGCTTCGCCGTCGGCAGCTCCGAGGAGATCGAGACCGGCCTCGATCAGCTGCGCTCGCCGATCGGCCTGTCGTTCCTCGCCTGCGCGTCCACCGTAGAGCCGTCCAGTTGCCATACCTCTATCTTCGCAGCGTCCGCTTTCCGTGCCGCGCAACCTCCGGTCTTTACCGTCGGCGCGCATCTGAGTACAGTCGTGGTCACTTCGAACGATGGAGGGACATTCGATGACGACGACCGTCGACAAGCCCGTCGGACTGGACGACACGATGGACGGGCTCGGCCTCGCCGCCGGAGCAGCGAACATCATCATGCAGCTGTCGTGGCCCGGCGTCGGCTACGGCGTCTACGAATCCCGCGTGGAATCGGGTCGGCTGTTCGACCACCCGATCAAGCGCACCCGCACCACCCTCACCTACCTCGCCGTCGCCATGCGCGGCACCGACGACGAGAAGCGCCTCTTCCGTCGCGGCGTCAACAAGGCACACGCGCAGGTGCGCTCCACCGAGTCGAGCCCCGTCGAATACAACGCGATGGACCCGGAACTGCAGCTGTGGGTGGCGGCATGCATCTACCGCGGATTCGAGGACGTACACCGCGCGCTGTACGGGCCGATCCCCGACGACGCGATCGAGTACTTCTATCGGAACGGCGCGACCTTCGGCACGACACTGCAGGTGCCGCAGCACATGTGGCCGGAGAACCGCGCGGCGTTCGAGCAGTACTGGGAGGACAATCTCCACAAGGTGAAGATCGACGACACGATCCGCGAGCATCTGCTGTCGATCGCCCGGATCGAGTTCCTGCCCCAGCCCGTCCCTGCCCTGGCCGGCAAGCTCAATCTCTTCTTCACGGCCGGCTTCCTGCCGCAGCTGTTCCGCGAGCAGATGCTGCTGCCGTGGACACCGCGCGACCAGCGACGCTTCGACCGCGTCATGCGAGCTCTCGGTGCAGTGAACAAGAGGCTGCCGGTCGCGGTGCGGGAGCTGCCCTACCGCGTGCTGCTGGCCGACATGCGGTGGCGGATCCGGACGGGCCGGTCCCTGGTCTAGGGGTCCCGCTATCGACCCGGGGAGTCTGCTACAGTTTGCTCCGAAAGCTCGGGCCGGCGTCGGTGAGAATCGGCAAAAGCCCAGCGTGCCGATGTAGTTCAATGGTAGAACATCAGCTTCCCAAGCTGAATACGCGGGTTCGATTCCCGTCATCGGCTCTCACACGAAGGCCCCGACCACACGGTCGGGGCCTTCGCCGTTGTGGGGTGGTCCGGACCCGCCGTTCCTGCCGCAGGACTCTCCCGGGACCGGCTCATGCGCGGATCACGGCCGACTCTCCCGTACTGTGGGGACATCGGGACCGTTCAGGTCTCCTATTGAGGGTGGCAGCATGGCCGACAAATCGCCTCGCAGTTCGATGTCCAAGAAGTCCGGCAAGTCGCTGAAGGAAAAGCGCGCCGAGAAGAAGACCCGGACCAACATCAAGGCCGACGCCGAGATCGTCGCGAACGTCAGGAAGCGCTGACGCGGTCACTGAACTTTCTGCACACGAAGGCCCCGACCACAGGTCGGGGCCTTCGTCGTATCGAGTCCGTCGTTGTTATCGATTTTTTCGCGTTCTTCGACAACAACACCTACCTCGACGGGCCTTCGAGGTACGCGCGGGCCGTGTCGAGGAGTTCGGGAAGTGAGCGGGTCGCGTCCAGGGTGACGCCGTGCTCGTCGGGTTCCAGGGGCTCGAGCGTCTCGAACTGAGAGGCCACCAGCGTCTCGGAGAAGAAGTGGCCGCCGCGTCCGCGAACCCTGGACCGCACGACGTCGACGGGTACATCCAGATGCAGGAAGACGGTCGGGGTGTCGGCACGCAGGATGTCGCGGTACGACCTCTTCAGCGCCGAACACGCGACCACCGGGGTCTCGACGCTTTCGGCAGCGGCTGCGACGGCACGCAACCACGGTTCACGATCGTCGTCGTCGAGCGCGCGCCCCGAGCGCATCTTCTCGATCGACGCGTCGCTGTGATAGTCGTCCGCCTCGATGAAGGCCCCGCCGATCGCGTCCGCGAGCTGCTTCGCGAAAGTCGTTTTGCCACATCCGCTGACGCCCATCACCACAACAGCCATGTCACATCGTAACGACGGGGAGGTTGTGGTCGCTTCCGGCAAGATTCTCGACCACAACCTCCCCGAAGTTTCACTCGAGGTACGACGCGTAGTCGGCGTAGGGCACCTGGCCCGTGGGGCTCGCCTTGATCGCCTCGGCCACTTCCGGCGGGATGGGCGCCCAGTAGGCCGGCATCGCGGCCGCGAGGGAAGGGCTCACGGCGTAGATGAGAGCGAAGTTCACGATCCACAGCGGCGGCGCCATCGACATGCCGACGGTCGAGACGACGTCGCCCTTCGTGTTGGTGACCAACTGGGCGGCGCCGGATATCTGTTGCGCCGCAAAACCGAAGGTCGCTTCGATCGGGTACGCCGACCGGTACAGCGCCACCAGCGTGTCCGTCGCGTCGTTGTTCCGCAGCCAGGTGTCGACATACCCGCCGGGCGCGATGAGCGTGTTCACCTGCCTCGTCGGCGCCGACGCGTTGGCCGGGCTCTGCAGCATCCCGTCGGGCGTCACGTAGAGGCCGTAACTACCCAGCACCGTCGGGATGGAGACACCGTTCACGTCGGAGTACATGGGGTGACCGGTCGTATTGATGAGGATGTCGATGGAACCCTGGATGATCTCGGCCGCTTCCTTGCTGCCGCCCACTCCCCCACCGGTGGTGAAATCACGGGCCTGCTGCTCGGACAACGCATCCTCCGGCCTCAACCCGATCTGCCGGGCGATGTCCTCGGCCCACTCCCGACCGAGCGGGGCGTGCAACTGGGACGGGTCGGTGACCTGCGTCGGCGCCAGATGCTCGTAGGCCGGTGCGCCGGAAAGGGAAGCGAGAATCCCGTGGACTCGTCCGCCGACGCCGCGGGATTCACCCACAGGGCGACCAGCCCCATGAGCGCCACCACCGAGGCGGCTCTGCGATACAGGCGTCCTTCGCGTCTGTGCCACCGTTCGGACTTCCGTGTGCTGCGCATAGGTCGACCTCCTGGGACACCGTCGCGATGGGGACACACGTGCGCATTTCAGTGAAGCGCCGGGGTAAAGAGCGCGTCAATGCCTGTGCGGGGTGAATTGGGGGAGGATATGGGCGATTTCCGCAGGATTTTCGACAACAACCTCCCCGAGAAAGCAACGTGGCCGCCACCCGGAAGGGGTGACGGCCACGGGGCTGCAGTGACGCCTAGACGGTCGCGGCGACCGCTTCCTCGGCCTGGGCCGGGGCGCTCGTGCGGATGAGGTGGTCGAACGCGCCGAGCGCGGCCGTCGCACCCGCACCTGCGGAGACGATGATCTGCTTGTACGGGACGGTCGTGCAGTCGCCGGCAGCGAACACGCCGGGCACCGAGGTGCGGCCGTGGTCGTCGACGACGATCTCGCCGCGCGGGCTGAGTTCGACCGTGCCGGAGAGCCACTCGGTGTTCGGCAGCAGACCGATCTGGACGAACACGCCGTCCAGCTCGAGGGTGCGCGACTCGTCGGTGGTGCGGTCGGTGTAGGTCAGGCCGGTGACCTTCGAACCGTCGCCGAGGACCTCGGTGGTCAGGGCGCTGACGACGATGTCGACGTTGGGCAGGCTGCGGAGCTTGCGCTGCAGCACCTCGTCGGCGCGCAGGACCGAGTCGAACTCGATGAGGGTCACGTGGGCGACGACGCCGGCGAGGTCGATCGCGGCCTCGACACCGGAGTTGCCGCCACCGATGACGGCGACACGCTTGCCCTTGAACAGCGGGCCGTCGCAGTGCGGGCAGTAGGTGACACCCTTGTTGCGGTACTCCTGCTCGCCCGGCACGTTCATCGCGCGCCAACGGGCACCGGTCGCAAGAACGACGCTGCGCGAGAGCAACCGGGCACCGTTCTCGAGCTCGACCTCGACGAGGCCACCCTCGGTGGGGGCCGGGGTGAGCTTCGAGGCCTTCTGGACGTTCATGATGTCGACGTCGTACTGGCGCACGTGGTTCTCGAGCTCGGCGGCGAACTTCGGGCCCTCCGTGTAGGGGACGGAGGAGAAGTTCTCGATGGCCATGGTGTCGAGCACCTGGCCACCGAAGCGCTCGGCGAGAACGCCGGTGCGGATTCCCTTGCGGGAGGCGTAGATCGCAGCGGTCGCGCCGGCAGGGCCACCACCGACGACGAGGACGTCGAAGGGGTCCTTCTCGCTGATCGCGGCGGCGGTGCGCTCGGCGGAGCCGCTGTCGAGCTTGCCGACGATCTGCTCGAGGTTCATGCGTCCGGAGCCGAACAGCTCACCGTTGAGGAAGACGGTCGGCACGGCCATGACCTGGCGTGCGTCGACCTCGTCCTGGAAGAGCGAGCCTTCGATCGCGGTGTGCTTGATGCGCGAGTTGGTCACGCACATCACGTTCAGGGCCTGCACCACGTCGGGGCAGTTCTGGCACGACAGCGAGAAGTAGGTCTCGAAGTGGAAGTCGCCCTCGAGGTCGCGCACCTGCTCGAGCAGTTCCACGGCCTCCTTCGAGGGGTGGCCGCCGACCTGCAGCAGGGCGAGCACGAGGGAGGTGAACTCGTGGCCGAGCGGGATACCCGCGAACTCGACCTCGACGTCGGTGCCGACCCGGCGGATCAGGAAGGAGGGGCGACGGGTGGCTTCACCGTCGCGCACATGGGTGACCAGATCGGACATGCCGGCGATCTGATCGAGGAGGTCGGCGAGTTCCTTCGACTTCGGCCGGTCGTCGAGGGACGACACGAGCTCGATCGGCTGGGTGACCTTTTCGAGAAGGGACTTCAACTGGGCAGCAAGGGAGGCATCGAGCATGAGGATTCACTCCAGAGGTGGAAGAACTGTGACCGGAAGAGATGGGAGTCGGCGAACTTCTCAGCTCGAGCCGAGCGGACCCGGACGGTGCCCGGTGGCACGGGACTTTCGATCCCGTGCCACCGGAACGAATTTCCGTCGACGAATCAGATCTTGCCGACGAGCTCCAGCGACGGAGCGAGGGTCTCGTCGCCCTCTTCCCACTTGGCCGGGCAGACCTCACCCGGGTGGTTGCGGACGTACTGAGCGGCCTTGACCTTGCGGACGAGCTCGGCGGCGTTGCGGCCGATGCCCTCAGCGGTGACCTCGGTGAACTGGACGACGCCGTCCGGGTCGACCAGGAAGGTGCCGCGGTCGGCGAGACCCTGGTCCTCACGGAGGACCTCGAAGTCGGTGCTGATCTGCAGGGTCGGGTCACCGATCATGGCGTACTTGATCTTGCCGATGGTCTCCGACGAGCCGTGCCACGCCTTGTGCGTGAAGTGCGTGTCGGTCGAGACGGAGAAGACCTCGACGCCGAGCTTCTGCAGCTCCTCGTAGTGGTCCGCGAGGTCGCCGAGCTCCGTCGGGCAGACGAACGTGAAGTCTGCGGGGTAGAAGAAGAAGATCGCCCACTTGCCCTTGATGTCCTCGTCGGACACGGTCACGAAGGCGCCGTCCTTGAAAGCCTCGGCCTTGAAGGGCTTGATCTTCTTGTTGATCAGCGACATGTAGAAACCTCACTCGTCTCGATGGGGTTGACGGCTTCGACGTTATCCGCGAACTATTAATTGTGCCAATCGATAGTTTCTAGAAATTCGATAAGCAAGGGCTATAACACGGCATTCGGCCAGGTCGTTGCTTTTCCTTCCTCACGAATGTGACAGAACACACAACCTTTGCGACAGAGCACTCCGGCCCGTCCGGAAGGGAAGAATGGAACCGATGCACCCACGACTGAGCTACCGCCGCACCGGATCCGGTGAACCCCTACTCCTCCTGCACGGCATCGGCGCCACGATGGACGACTTCTCCACCCTCGTCCCGCGTCTCGCCGAGCACTTCGACGTGCTGAACGTGGACCTACCCGGCCACGGTTCGTCGCCGAAGCAGAGCGGCCGACCCACCGTCGGCGCCCTCACCGACACCCTCGAGGCGGAACTCGACGCCCACGGACTCGACCGGGTGCACATTCTGGGCAACTCGCTGGGTGGGCGACTCGCGATCGAACTCGCCGTGCGCGGGCGCGCCCTCTCGGTGGTGGCCCTGTCACCCTCGGGACTCGGGTTGCCCCCGGAGCGGATCTTCCAGGGTGCGCTCATGACGACCGCGCGCCTGCTCAACAAGACCCGCAGCCCGTTCATCGAACCGATGTCACGCAGCGTCCTCGGTCGCACCGCGCTCACCGCGGGGCTACGTGCGATGCCGTGGAAGACGACCCGCGCCGAAGCACTGTCGGTGAAGGGTGGATTCGCGGAGTCGGACGGTTTCTGGTCGATGCTGTGGGACGCGATCCTGATCGATGTGCCGACGGGACTCGACCGGATCGACTGTCCCGTCACGCTGGGACAGGGCGTCCTCGATACGGTCGCGTCGGCGCAGACCGTGCGGTACGTCCCGCTGATCCCCGGGGCACGGTTCGTGCCGCTCCCCTGGGCCGGCCACGCGCCGCAGTCCGACTGCCCCGAGGCCATCGTCGACCTCGTGCGCCGGACCGCCGCGCGGGCGACCGTCTACTGCCGGTAGGACTCGACCTCATCGACCGGCCGCGCCTGGGCGGCGTCCGGGTCGTCACCGAACTCGGCCTTCGCGCGGCGCTGTCGTAGCAGGTCCCAGCACTGGTCGAGTCTCTTCTCGACGGCACGCAGGCGCTGCAGATCCTCGTCGCTCAGGCCGTCCGCGCCCGTCCGCGAACGCAGCGTCTTCTCCTCGTCCACCAGCTTCTCGATGTGCTGGAAGAGATCGTTCTCGTCCATGTGTGACTCCCTCGATGTGGTGTTCCGACGGCATAGCCTGATCGGCCCGGAGTGAAACCGCCGACGGTTTCGCACCGGGCCGGCCGGGTATCTCCTCGACATGAGCATCGAAGACGGTCCCGGCGACACCCTCAGCCCCAGCGAAGGCCTCGACGCCGACGAGGTGCGGAACGACGACGGCGACGAGGTCGTCGACCCGCCCGAGGACTGGAGTGCAGCCGACAAGTTCGGAACGACCCAGCGTGAGGAGCAGGAAGGCGAGTCGCTGGACGAGCGTCTCGCCGAGGAGGAACCCGACGTCGAACCCGCCGAGCCGCTGGACAAGCCTGTCGCAGCGACGCCGGAGGACGAACTGACCGAAGACGTGGACGAGGTGGTCGACGACGCCACCACCGGCTCACCGGAGGATCCGAAACTCGCGGACGTCGTCGACGGGACGATCGTGCAGGATTCGCGCGTCGACCGCGGTCAGGTCGACGGCGCTCCCGAGGACGGGGAGTCGATCTTCCCGATCGTGGAGTAGGAGTTCGACGAACAGACGAAGGGGAGGTTGTGTGCGTGTCCGTTCACCGGACACGCACACAACCTCCCCTTACTTCGTGCTGGAACTACGCGCTAGAGCACCTTCGAGCCGTACATCTCACCGAGCGGGTCGGCGATGAGTTCGAGGCGGGCTCCGTCGGGGTCGCGGAAGTACAACGAGACGTCGCTGTGTTCGACGAGCTCGACGCCCGCGGCGATGAGCTTGTCGCGCAAGCGCTCCCAGGTGGGCAGGGCGACGCTGATCGCGATGTGGTGCAGACCGCCGAAGACCTCCCGATAGGGGCCGACGTCGAGACCGGGGAAGTCGAAGAAGGCCAGCAGGTTGCCGTTGCCGATGTCGAAGAAGAAGTGCGACGACCCGGGGTAGTCGCGATTCTCGATCAGCTCCGTCAGCGGGAATTCGAGGAGATCCTGGTAGAAGCGCACGGTCCGTTCGACGTCGCTGCTGATCAGCGCGGTGTGGTGCAGTCCCCGCGCCGAGGACTGCGGGCGCGTGTCGGCAGGCTTCAGGTGTGCGTCGCGGATGAGTGCGCGCCGACGCTCGAATTCCTCGGAGCGCTGCTGCTCGTCGGCGATCATCGATCCACCTTCTTCCCGGTGTAGTTGCGTTCTCAACCACCAGGATGATCCCTACTAGTTGCGTTGTCAACTAGTTTAGCCGAGGTGGTAGCGCTTCGTGACCCGGGGAGTCACGGATCGGGTACGACGATCTCGTCGCCGTCACGTCTTCTTCACGAACATCCGATTCGCCCGTTCCCCCGGATATCGAGTGCGGACGATGAATACGTCGGGGACTCACCGCGGTTCCGAGGAGATCCCATGAACCATCGCAGGACCCTGCGTGCGACGGTCTCGTTGCTCGCACCGCTCGCACTGCTCGCCGGTTTCGCACCCGGTGCGGGAGCAGCGGACACCGACACCCGAGGAATGTGGACGGTCAGCACCCGCGGAGACACCGTGCTGCTCAAGTTCATCTACACGTCCCCGCCGGACGAGGACTACCCGCACTACTGCATCGCAGCCCTCGATACGGGTGTAGCCGGAACCGCCCAGATCTACTATGCAAACTACGAGATCATCGAGCTGGTCGGCGGACGCGAGGGGCGCAACGTCGCGACCGCCAGTTGCGAGGACAACGACGGGGAGCTGCGCCCGGTGGGCGCGATCGAGTTCGACCTGCCCGGCCCACCGACCCTCCACTACGTCGCTACGAAGCATTTCTGGTTCGACGACGCGGACGACGACTGAGCGTCACATCTTCGCGTCGCGCGCCATGACGAAGCTGTAGAGACCGTAGATCGCGATACCGAGACCCATGAGGACGAGCAGCACCGTACCGAAAGGCTGCGAGCCCAACGTCTTCAGAGCTCCGTCGAGCCCCGCTGCCTTCTGCGGATCGGCCTGGAGAACCGCGACGATCACCAGCACGCCGACGAGACAGAGCGCGAGACCCTTCGCCACGTACCCGACGAGGCCGAGTCGTTTCACGAACGTGCTCGGGTGGTTCTTCAGGTCGTCGACGAAGTTCTTCGACGCACCCTTGTAGACGTGGTAGGCGCCCACACCGAGGATGACGAGCCCCGCGACGACGAGGACGAACTTGCCGACGCCGGACTCCAGCAGCTTCGCCGTCAGTCCCGCGTTCTGTTCACCGCTCGACTTGCCGCTGCCGCGGGCGAACCCGAACGCGGTGTACGCGAAGCCGAGGTAGACGACACCGACGCAGGCGGCCTTGAACCGGTCGAACGCCTTGTCCTTCATGTCGGCGTCGGGCTGCTCCGGCTCGGATGCCTTGCCGAAGGTGGCCTCGGCGAACCGCCACAGGCCCATCATCACGAAGACGACGACGGCGATCCACAACGCGATCTTCCCGCCGGGCTGTTCGCCCAGCTCCGCCATCGCACCGGACTGCGAGGCCTCCTGCTCGCTGCGACCGAACGCGACCCTGATCGCGAGGTAGCCGATGAGCAGGTGCACGATGCCACTGCCGACGTAGCCGGCACGTGCGAACTTCTCGAACACACCGTTCTGCGCCACGCGCTCGGCGGATGACGCCGCGCCACGTGACGCGGGGGCCTGACGGTTCACTCTCGTCTCCTCATCGGTCGGGACTGTCCCCTTCGCGCTGTATTCCCGACACCGCGGACCGCAAACGCGAACGGGCTCCGGTGGGTAGATTGGCGTCAGGTTCGAAACGCCGTCGATCGGAGGCGCATCGTGCGGATCGTCGAGGATGCTGTCGCCCTGGCCCGCCGGTGGGTGGACGAATCGTCGGAGGTCGCACCCGACCGTGCGGCCCGCCACCTCGCCGACGTCCTGAAGGATCCCCACGGACTCGAGTTCACCGTGTGCTTCGTCGACGAGGTCATCCGCCCCGAGGATCCGGCGACCGCAGCGCATGCCCTTGCCGAATTGTCCCGGAACATACCGGATTTCCTTCCCGTCCACCTCCGCGCGGCCGTGCGGGCGGGCGGTGCGATCGGCCCCCGCTTCCCGCACCTCGTCGTCCCCGCCGCGCGTCGCGCGCTCCGGGCGATGGTCGGGCACCTCGTCGTCGACACCGACGATGCCGCGCTGGGCCGGGCCATCGCACGACTGCAACGACCCGGCATCCGGCTCAACCTCAACCTGCTGGGCGAGGCCGTCCTCGGCGACGACGAGGCCCGCCGCCGTTTCGAGGGCACCCTCGCCCTGCTGGCCCGCGACGACGTCGACTACGTCTCGCTCAAGGTTTCGGCGGCCGTCGCGCCGCACTCGCCGTGGGCCTTCGACGAGACCGTCGCGGACATCGTCGAGCGACTCACCCCGCTGTACCGCCTCGCCGCGACCTCACCGACGCCGAAGTTCGTCAACCTCGACATGGAGGAGTACCACGACCTGGACGTGACGGTCGCGGCGTTCACGACGCTGCTCGACCGTCCCGAGTTCCTTCGTCTCGAGGCCGGGATCGTGCTGCAGGCGTATCTGCCCGACGCTCTGGCCACGATGATCGAACTGCAGCGGTGGGCGGCGGCGCGACGCGCTCGTGGCGGCGCCGCGATCAAGATCCGGGTGGTCAAGGGTGCCAACCTGCCGATGGAGCGGGTCGACGCGTCGTTGCACGGATGGCCGCTCGCGACGTGGAGCACCAAGCAGGAGACCGACACGAACTACAAGCGGCTGCTGCACTACGCGTTCACCCCCGAGCGGATCGAGAACGTACGGGTCGGGGTGGCCGGGCACAACCTCTTCGACATCGCGTACGCGTGGGAGCTCGCCGGTCGCCGGCAGGTGCGCAACGGGATCGACTTCGAGATGCTCCTCGGCATGGCGCAGAGCCAGGCCGAGGTGATCCGTCGACACGTCGGCAGCCTGTTGCTCTACACACCCGTCGTCCGCCCCGACGAGTTCGACGTCGCGATCTCGTATCTGGTGCGTCGGCTCGACGAGGGTTCGGGGCAGGAGAATTTCATGTCGGCGGTGTTCGATCTCGCCGACGATCCCGCCCTGTTCGAACGCGAGGAGCAGCGGTTCCGCGCGTCGGTGGCGGCGCTCGACGACAGCGTCCCCTCCCCCAACCGCACGCAGAACCGGCAGGGGCCGCCGCCGGCGGTGCCGGCATCGACAACACCGCCAGAGCCCCCGGTGTTCACGAACACGCCGGACACCGATCCGTCCCTGCCGCAGAACCGGGAGTGGGGTCGCCGCATCCTCGAGCGGGTGCCGTCGTCGAAACTCGGTATCGACACCGTGCGCGCCCACACCCTCTCCGCCGAGGACGACCTCGAGCGCGTGCTGGTCGACGCGACCGCGGCCGGTCGTGCCTGGGGTGCCCGCAGCGGTGCCGAGCGCGCACGGATCCTCGAACAGGTGGCCGACGTGCTCGAGGCGCGGCGCGCCGATCTGCTCGAGGTGATGGCGGCCGAGGGCGGTAAGACGCTCGACCAGTCCGATCCGGAGGTCTCGGAAGCGATCGACTTCGCGCGGTACTACGCCGAGCGGGCCCGCGCGCTCGACGAGATCGACGGTGCGCGGTTCGTGCCGTCGACCCTCACCGTCGTGACGCCGCCGTGGAACTTCCCTGTCGCGATCCCGGCGGGGTCGACGCTCGGAGCGTTGGCGTCCGGTTCGGCGGTGGTCCTCAAGCCCGCGACGCTCACGGCTCGGTGCGGGTCGGTGCTCGCCGAGGCGATGTGGGATGCCGGTGTTCCCCGCGACGTCCTGCACCTCGTCCACGCCGACGAACGGTCGCTGGGCACGAAGCTCGTCTCCGATCCCCGCGTCGACCGGGTGGTACTCACCGGTGCCTACGAGACCGCCGAACTGTTCCGCTCGCTGCGCCCCGGGATGCGGCTGCTGGCGGAGACGAGCGGCAAGAACGCGATCGTCGTGACGCCGAGCGCCGATCCGGATCTGGCGGTGCGCGACGTCGTGCAGTCGGCGTTCGGGCATGCCGGGCAGAAGTGCTCGGCGGCGTCGCTCGTGATCCTCGTCGGCTCCGTGGCGACCTCCCGCCGGTTCCGCGACCAGCTCGTCGACGCGGTGCGGTCGTTGCCGGTCGGTCCCGCGCACGATCCGCGAACACGTATGGGGCCGTTGATCGAACCGGCGCAGGGCAAACTGCTCACCGCGCTCACCGAACTCGACGACGGCGAGTCGTGGCTCGTCGAACCGCGCCGGCTCGACGAGGAGGGCCGGCTGTGGACGCCCGGTGTGCGCACCGGGGTGCGACGCGGGTCGCGCACGCATCTCGTCGAGTTCTTCGGTCCGGTGCTGGGGGTGATGACCGCGGCCGACCTGGACGAGGCGATCGCGATCCAGAACGAGGTGGACTACGGGCTCACGGCGGGTCTGCATTCGCTGGACTCCGACGAGATCGCCCGCTGGCTCGATCGCGTGGAGGCCGGGAATGTGTACGTGAATCGCGGTATCACCGGTGCCATCGTGCGACGGCAGCCCTTCGGTGGTTGGAAGAAGTCGTCGGTGGGAGCGGGCTTCAAGGCGGGTGGGCCGAACTATCTCTTAGGCTTCGGATCCTGGGAACCGTACACCTGGGACGAGGACGCGCTGCGCCGGGCATTCGAGGACGACGAGCAAGCCTGGGCGTCGGAATTCTCTGTGGCGCAAGACGTCACGGGATTGACGGCGGAGCGGAACCTGTTCCGGTACCGGCCCGTTCGCACACACGTACGCCTCGGCGAGGCGGGTCGGCCCGACGAACTCGTGCGCGTGCTCGGTGTCGCGGCCCGGGCGGGCGCGCCGGTGGAAATCTCTTCGGCTTTCGCCGTCGATCTCGTAAGATGCTCGAATACAGCACGTTTCGACGGTCGCGTGCGCGTGGAGAGTGATGCGGAATGGGAGGAACGGATCGTCGACACGGCCCCGGCGCGTGTCCGCCTGATCGGCGCAGCGCCACCCGCCGAATGGGGCACCCGATGCGACATCGCGGTGTTCGACCATCCGGTGACCGGATCCGGACGAATCGAAATGTTGCCGTTCCTGGCCGAACAGTCCGTCACGATCACCGCTCATCGATTCGGCACACCGAACCGGCTCACCGACGAGATCATCTGAAAACAAACCCCGAAGCGGTTCTGCCGAAGCCCTGTGAACCCCGACACTGTGAGGTGGAATAGGAAAATGGATATCGCCACGACACCCCCTACCGAACGTCGCAAGCTCGCACTCGCCGCGGTGAAGGAACTCGGTCCCCAACGCACCGAGAAGGCCATCCTCAAGGTTCGTTGCCCCAAGGGCCACACCGTGGCGGCGGTGTACAACACCACCGAGGGTCAGGTCGTGGTCTCCCGCAGCGGTCCCGGCGGCCGCGGCAACCGCGACCGCGAAGCGACACCGCACAACGGCACATCACTCAATTCGGAGTATGTGGACACCCTCGAGGTGACGCAGTTCGAGGACGACGCCATTCCGTCGGGATGCGCGTGCGGTCCGCGCTCGCTGTCGCGGAAGAAGATGCAGGACGCCGTGGCGACACACGCTCACGTCATCAACCTGACCTGATCCCTCACAGACCGAAACGCAACTGCACCCGGAACACGTCGAGCACCTCGTCGACCCATCCCAGGATCGACAGCGTCGAATCGATGTTCTGCGGTGGCGTACGCACAAGGGTGTCGTGCCGGAGCAGACGCTCGAAATCCACGGCGACAGGACCGTTTCGCACCGTTCCGTTCGGCGACCGGAATTCGACGCCGGCACGTACCATCACGTCGATGATCTCCTGGGCGAGGATCCCGTAGGCGACCGTCGTCGGGTGCACACCGTCGAGGGAGAACAATCCCCCGCTGTCGCGACCGCCGTGACCGTCGGCCGACAGGAAACGCGTGTCCGGTACCGGGTCGAGCGCGGCGAGCGCCGGCGGTAGCGGGTACGGCTGCCACCATGCGGGTCGAGCATCGAGGTCGTCGACGTAGCGGCGCGCGGCCAGGCGGTCGAGGATGCCCGCGGTGTCGAGCAGATACCAGTCCAATCCGGCACGTCGCGCGTCGGCGACCGCTTCGGTGATCGTCTCGTCGAACAGGTCGATCGCGGCGTCGACCATGCGGGCCTGCGCACCGGTGATGTGTTCGTCGCGGCTCGCGTCGAAGCGACGCGCGTCCACCCACGGCCGGGTGTAGTAGGGGAAGTACGGCGAGCCGTTCTTCGTCCCGATCCCCCGGGCGATCGGGGCGATGGTGACGTGCGGGACGGTGCACAGCACCACGTGCCGCGCATCGATGTCGCGGAGCTTCGCGACGACCTCCGCGAATTCGCTGTCGAAATGTTCGGGCCGCCAGATCGTGTAGGCCTGTTTCGCGTCGAGGTCGCGGAAGTCGTCGCCGCTCCACACGACCTGCAGTTCGGTGACGGTCTGCAACGCGTTGTTCGAACCGAGGAAGACGACGAGTGTCTCGATGCCCGCCTCGGTGTCGCCGTCGTGCTCGGCACCGAGTTCGGCCGCGACGTCGAACAGTGTCATCTCGCGGCGCCCGTCGTCGGTGCCGGGGTAGACGTACAGCGCCGCCCGCTCCCCGTTGTTCTCGACGAGTTGCCGCACGAGATCGTCGCGGGGTGTTGCGATGCGTTCGGCGCAGACTCGGGCGGTCCTCTGCAGCGCGTCGCGCAGATCCCAGCCGAAGCACGACAGGTTGTGGAGATACCCGACGAGCGGTGGTGTCGCGCCGGGTCCGCGTTCCCAGTAGTCCTCGACCTCGTCCATGAAGCCGCGCGCCGTGAACAGCGCCGTCGGCAGCTCCCACGGTTCGAGCGTCGATCCGTGCCGCTCCTCGATCCGGCGCAACAGCACTTCGACGTTCAGCGGCAGTCCGCCCGGTCCACCGAAGCGCGGGTATCGGAGATCCGCGCCGAGCTCGTGGGCGACGATCGCCGGGACGGAGACGTCGGTGTTGTAGATCGCGCCGCTCTGGAAGCCCTGCAGCAGGGAGTCGCCGAGCGACACCAATCGGTGTGGCGGTGTGCCGCGGAAGGACCGGGGAACGTCGATGCCGAGGGTCGGGTCGAACACCGGCACCCGCGGCGGCCGGGCAGCACGGGCCACGACCGTGTCGGGTGTGCCCTCCGGGATCTCATCGGCCGTCATCACGCCTCCTCGGCCCCCTCATCGAGGGTAGACAGACGGCAGCACCGTCGTGGCCGGATCCGGGATCGTCGACGGTGAACCCTGTCCGGGCCGACGCGTACCTTCGGAGCATGAGCGACGCCGACTTCGCCCACACCGATCGCGCCGAGAAGAACCGGCGGGACAAGGCCGTGACCCTGGCCCGGTATGCATGGAACCGCGGCATCTCGGGAGCCGAACTGCTCGCCATGACCGACGAGACGCGACGCAAGCTGGCGCGGGCCGCGGATGCGCATCCGCCGCGCACGATGGAGACCTGGGAACTCGCCGCGAGATTGATGGACGAGAAGACGGCGTGGGCGCAGAAGCACCCCGAGCATCCCGCAGCGATCCGCACCGACGAGGACGAGAAGATCATGTGGGTCAAACCGCCCGTGCGGTCCTGGTTCGAGTGACCGGGAGGAAAATGCCTTGCAGCAGAAGTTACCGAGTGCAACAATTTCCGATCGCCTCACCTCTGTGCAGGCCACCTTCACGTAACAACTCGATATTCCTATTCCGACAGGAACACCGTGACCACCACTTCGGAACCTCTGGTTCTCACCCAGCGACGGATCTGGATCATCTTCTCCGCGCTCATCGCGGGCATGATGCTCGCCAGCCTGGACCAGACGATCGTCTCCACCGCCATGCCCACGATCGTCGGGCAACTCGGCGGCGTCGAACACCAGGCGTGGATCACCACCGCCTACCTGCTCGCGGTGACCATCGTGATGCCGATCTACGGCAAGTTCGGTGACGTCTTCGGGCGCCGGTACCTGTTCCTCATCGCGATCGGCGTGTTCACCCTCGCCTCCGCGGCGTGCTCGATGACCGACGACTTCTGGACCTTCGTGGTCTTCCGCGCGATCCAGGGCTTCGGCGGCGGTGGTCTGATGATCCTGTCGCAGGCGATCATCGCCGACATCGTGCCCGCGAGCGAACGCGGTAAGTACATGGGCCCGCTCGGCGCGATCTTCGGCCTGTCGGCCGTCGGTGGCCCGCTGATCGGCGGCTTCTTCGTCGACCACCTGACGTGGGAGTGGTGCTTCTACATCAACGTGCCGGTCGGCATCATCGCGTTCGTCATCACCTGGTTCGCGCTGCGCCTGCCGGTGAAGAAGCCGACGAAGCGGATCGACATCCTCGGCGTGCTCACGCTGTCGCTCGCCACGACCTGCCTGATCTTCTTCACGGACTTCGGCGGCGACGCCGATCGCGGCTGGACCGCTCCGCTCACGTGGATGTTCGGCGCCGGACTCGTGGTGTTCGTGTGCCTGTTCGTGCTCGTCGAGTCGCGGGCGCAGGATCCGATCATCCCGCTGTCGCTGTTCCGCAACTCGATCTTCGTCAACGCCACGGCCATCGGTTTCGTCCTCGGCCTCGGCATGTTCTCGGCGATCGCGTTCATGCCGACCTTCCTGCAGATGTCGTCGGGCACCTCGGCCGCGGTCTCGGGTCTGTTGCTGCTGCCGATGATGGCCGGTCTGATGATCACCTCGATCGGCTCGGGTCTGGCCATCACCAAGACCCAGCGCTACAAGATCTATCCGATCGTCGGTTCGCTCATCACCGCGGCGGGCATGCTGTGGTTGACCACGCTCGAGGGCGACACCCCGCTGTGGGTGATCTGCTCGATGCTGTTCGTCTTCGGTCTGGGTCTCGGCCTGATCATGCAGGTCGTCATCCTGATCGTGCAGAACGCGGTGCCCGCCGACGAGATCGGCACCGCGACGAGTTCGAACAACTACTTCCGTGAGGTCGGTGCAGCGCTCGGTGTCGCGATCTTCGGCACCATCTTCACCAACCGCCTCGCGGAGAAGCTCGTCGAGGTCTTCACCGCGGCCGGCGCCACACCGGAGCAGGCCGGCCAGGCCACCGCGACCGTCGATCCGGCAGCGATGAAGCTGCTGCCCGATCCCGTCCGCGAAGGCATCATCGACGCCTACGCCGACTCGCTGGCCCCGGTGTTCTGGTACCTCATCCCGTTCCTGCTCATCGCGTTCGTCCTCGCGTGCTTCATCAAGGAGATCCCGCTCTCCGACGAGGCGCTCATGGTCGCGCGGGGCGAGGCGATCGCCGACCCGGCG
This sequence comes from Rhodococcus sp. PD04, assembly GCF_035918275.1. Taxonomy (NCBI): domain Bacteria; kingdom Bacillati; phylum Actinomycetota; class Actinomycetes; order Mycobacteriales; family Nocardiaceae; genus Rhodococcus; species Rhodococcus sp. PD04. Next base: position 4,499,116 of record NZ_CP142143.1, read on the forward strand.
AAGTCGTCGAAGGACGACACCGTCGTGGTCGTCGAGGGAACCGAACTCGTCGAGGGATCCGAAGTCGGCTCGGACACTGCGGACAGCGGTTCGAAGCGGCCGTGATCGAATAGGTCCGGCCATCGGACGAGGGAACGGAGACGGCACGTGGGACGAACGATCACACCGGTTCGCGTCAAGGACGTGGTGATCGGTGAAGGCGCACCCACGATCCTCGTCCCCGTCACCGGTCGCACTCCCGAGGTGCTGCGCGAACAGATCGCGGCCGTCGCCGATCGGGCCGACGTCGTCGAATGGCGCGTGGATTTCTTCCACACCGTCGACGACGTCGCCTCGGTGGTCGCGCAGGCCGGTGCCCTCGCCGAACAGTTGCAGGGCACTCCCCTGCTCGCGACCTGCCGCACCGCGAACGAGGGCGGGGAGATCGCGATCGACGACGAGGCGTACGCCGAGCTGACGGTCGCGCTCGCCGAGAGCGGCGCGGTGGATCTGGTGGACGTCGAGTACCGCCGCGACCGTGCCGCCGTCGAGCGGATCGTCGCGGCGGCGCACGCCCGCGGTGTCGCGGTGGTGGCGTCGAACCACGACTTCGACGCCACTCCGCCGAAGGACGAGATCGTCGCGCGGCTGCGCGAGATGCAGGAACTCGGCGCCGACATCTGCAAGATCGCCGTCATGCCGCGGTCGACAGCCGACGTGCTCACGCTGCTCGACGCGACCCGCACCATGCACGAGGACCACGCCGACCGCCCGTTGATCACCATGTCGATGGGCGGTCTCGGCGTGGTGTCGCGGATCGCCGGTCAGGTCTTCGGGTCGGCCGCGACGTTCGGGATGGTCGGCACCGCGTCGGCTCCCGGTCAGGTCGACGCCGGCGAACTGCGCTCGGCGCTCGACCTGATCGACCGCTCGCGCTGATCACCACACGGCGGCGAGACCGAGCCCGGCGGCTACCGCGACGAGCGTGATCGCCAGGGTGCCCAGCGCGATCGCGCAGGCGGCACCGTAGCGGCGCGCCACGATCAGGCGGACGGAGTCGACGCTGGTCGTGCTGAAGGTGGTGAACCCGCCGCAGAACCCCACCCCGACGACGGTGAGCAACTCCGCGGGGGCGTCGTGGAACAGCACCGCACCGGTGAGCAGCCCCAGCAGCAACGAACCGACGACGTTGATCAGCACCGTCGGCCACGGCAGGGACGACCCGGAGCGGGCACGCAGCGCACTGTCGACGACGAAGCGGACGACCGCGCCGAGGCTGCCCGCCAATGCCACCCCCACCACGATCACGACGTGCTCCGGCGTTCACCCAGGCGGGCGGCGAGCGCGATGCCGACGCCGGTCGCGAGCAATCCGGCGAGCACGGTGCCCAGCGCGTAGGTCGCCGCGGCGAGCAGGTACCCGTCGCGCAGCAGCAGGTCGGTGTCGACGGCGAGTGCGCTGTAGGTGGTGAACGAGCCCAGCGCACCGGTGCCCACTCCGAGCCGGACCACCTGCCGCCAGGAGGTGTCGGGTCCGATGCGGATCAGCGCCTCGAGCAGGAAGCCGAGCAGCAGCGCCCCGAGGACGTTGATCGCGAAGGTCGTGACCGGCCAGCCGCCGGACTCGACGGGGAACCACCGACCGAGGCCGTAACGGGCACTCGTCCCGAGCAGGCCGCCCACGGCGACCGCTGCCAACGCCGACGGTCGCAGGTGCAGCGCTCTCGGCAGCGGGCGTTCGCCCTCGCTCACTCCTGGTCCCACAACTCCAGAACAGTAGTGAGGATCTCCTCCGACGCACCGAGACCCCCGAGATGGCTCTCGCCGGGCAGGTGGTGGAACCGGGCGTCGGGCAGCAGGTCCACCATGTGCAGGCCGTGTTCGATCGGGATGATGTGGTCGGTGTCGCCGTGCCACCACCACACGGGCACCTTCACGTCGGAGACGCGGAAACCCCAGTCGCGGGTGAACACGACGATGTCGGAGAACGGCGCGGAGATCTGGCGTCGGCTGCCGTTGAGCAGGTCGTCGAGGAACATCGCCTTGAACTCGGGACGGGCGAGCAGGCGGCGGTCGGCCTCGGGTGAGAGACGTCCGTACAGGTCGATGATCGGCGACGCGAACGGGCGCACTACGCGGATCGCCGCGCTCATCGCCACACCGATCGGGACACCCGCGGTCTGCAGTGCCGGCGCGACGAAGGCACCCAGTTTCATCAGGTTGCTGTCGATCGCCTCGGGACCGACCACCGGTGCCACACCGCCGAGGACCGCGGCCGCGACGACCCGTTCGCGCAGCGCATAGGCAGCGGCGAGGGTGTAGGGACCGCCGCCGGACAGTCCGACGATCGCCATGCGGTCGACACCGAGGGTGTCCGCGACGATGCGCAGGTCGTCGCTGAACGCGAGGACGTTCTCGTAGATGTGCGGCGTCGACGAACCGATCCCCGGACGGTCGACCCCGATGAGGCGGATGTGGTTCCGTTCGGCGAAGGCGCGGGCCTCGATGGGGACCTGGCGGCGGGCACCCGGCGTGCCGTGCAGCCAGAACACCGTGCGGCCCTGGGCCGACCCGAACTCGGCGAAACCGAGCCGGCGGCCCTCCCCGACCGCGACGGTGCCTTCGAGCTTGGGTCGTTCGACGTCCATGGCGCCAGCATGGCACGCACCCGCACGCCCGACCAGCGACCGTCCCGTGGGACGAATCGACGCAACCGAGATGTGATGCGCGCTACATTGGATCTGACTACAGCCAGCGTCAGATTCCGACCACCCGGAGATGCGCCCGTGACGAAGATGCTCGCTCCCCCGCCTCCAGGCCTCGCTCCCGTCCCCGGCGACAACGGCCTCCCCTATGTCGGTTACGCGCTGAAGTACATGCGCGATCCCGTTGCGGCGTATACGCATCGGTACCACGAGCACGGCCCGGTCTCGTGGTTCCGCTTCGCCGGGCATCCCTGGGTGGTGCTGCTCGGCCCCGACGCCGTCGGCGCGGCCCTGCAGAACCGCGACCGCGCGCTGCTGAACGGACCGGGATGGCGGGCCCTGATCGGACCGTTCTTCGACCGTGGGCTCATGCTGCTCGACGGCGACGAGCACACCGCGCACCGTCGCATCATGTCGCAGGCGTTCACCCGCGACCGCCTGTCCCTCTACACCGACCGCATGCACCCGTCGATCGAACGGACCCTCGACGGGTGGACACCGCGCGACGATTTCCGCGTGTACCCGGCGCTCAAGGAACTGACCCTGGGTCTCGCGACGGAGATCTTCATGGGCGGCGCCGAGGGGTCGTCCGCACGCGAGATGGACGAGGTGAACCGGGCTTTCATCGGATGCGTGCAGGCGGCCACCGCCATCGTGCGCTACCCGCTTCCGGGCACGCGGTGGCGTCGCGGCATCGTGGGACGGGCACGCCTCGAGAAATTCTTCCGGCACTACCTCCCCGCGCGTCGTGCGGGGGACGGCGACGACATCTTCTCGGTGTTCTGTCACGTCGAATCCGAAGAAGGCGAACGATTCTCGGACGACGACGTGGTCAACCACATGATCTTCCTGATGATGGCCGCGCACGACACCTCGACGATCACACTGTCGACGGCGATGCAGTATCTCGGCCAGTTCCCCGAATGGCAGCAGCGCTGCCGCGAGGAGTCCGACGCGCTCGGCACCACCACGCCGAGCTTCGACCGGCTCGACGAACTGACCTCGCTGGACCTGGTGATCAAGGAATGCCAGCGGCTGGTGACCCCGGTGCCGGGTGTCGTGCGACGCGCGGCGAAGGACACCGAGATCCTCGGCCACTTCGTCCCGAAGGGAACCCTCCTCAATCTCGGGATGCACTTCTCCCACCACATGCCTGAATTGTGGCCCGACCCGGAGCGTTTCGATCCCGAGCGGTTCTCGCCGGAGCGCCGCGAGGACAAGGTGCACAAGTACGCGTGGGCGCCCTTCGGCGGTGGCGCGCACCGATGCCTGGGCATGCACTTCTCGGGAGCGGAGATCAAGACGGTGCTGCACCATCTGCTGCTGCGTTTCCGCTGGCACGTGCCGGCCGACTACGTCGCGCCGATGAACTTCACGTCGCTGCCGTTCCCGAACGACGGGGGTCCGATCCACCTCCTTCCGAGGTGATCAGGGCGTAGAAAGAAGGGGTGACCGCCGCCGACGAACTCGACGAACGTTTCGTCACCGCGGTGCGCGCTCTGCCCGGGCACGCACCGCCGACGCGTCCGGTCGACCGGCGGGTCGACGACGATCTGCTGGTGCGATACTTCGACGCCCAGGTGCAGTCGCGGCACCTCGATGTCGCGGCCCGCACCCTGCAGGGACGCGGCGAGGGTTTCTACACCATCGCGTCGGCGGGCCACGAATCGAACGCCGCGTTGGGATTGTGCACGCGGGTGACGGATCCCGCTCTGCTGCACTACCGTTCGGGCGGTTTCTACGCGGCTCGCGGGTCGTTCGTCGAGGGCAGCACCCCGATCCGCGACGTACTCGCCGGATGCGCGGCGTCCACGCTCGATCCGATCTCGGCGGGCCGGCACAAGGTGTTCGGCAACGCCGACCTGAACATCCTGCCGCAGACGTCGACCATCGCCTCGCACCTGCCGCGGGCCGTCGGTCTCGCCCTCGCGCTACCGCGGATGCAGCGACTCGGGCTCGACGCGGCGTGGCCGTGGGATTCGGTGGTGGTGTGCAGTTTCGGTGACGCCTCGGCGAACCATTCGACGGCCGTCGGCGCCCTGAACGCGGCCGCCTACTGCCGTCACCGCGGGTTGCCGTTGCCGTTGCTGCTGGTGTGCGAGGACAACGGACTCGGCATCAGCGTGCCCACCCCGCCCGGCTGGCTCGAGCGGTCGCTGTCGTCGTATCCGGGGATCGAGTACCGGTCGGTGGACGGCGCCGATCCGGTGGAGATGCTCGCTGCCGCAACCGATGCCGTGGAGACGGTGCGCACGACCCGGGCTCCGGTCCTGTTGCACGTGCGGGTGGTGCGTTTCCTCGGTCATGCCGGTTCCGACGTCGAGTCGGCCTACCGCAGCCCGTCGGATCTCGCCGCCGATCACGAACGGGACCCTCTGGTGGGCACGGCCCGTGAACTCGTCGCACGCGGAGTGCTCGATGCCGCAGGGGTTCTCGACCGGTACGAGCGGATACGGGCCGAGGTCGACTCCGTCGCGGACTCACTGCGGCGACCGCCGCGACTGGCGACCGCCGCCGAAGTGATGCGCCCGCTCGAATCCGGGCTCGTGCACGTCGACGACGATCCGCACCCTGCCGGTGAACCGCTCACGCTCGCCCGGGCCGTCACCCGCACGCTCGGGCAATTGCTCGAGGAGGATCCCCACGTCTGCGTCTTCGGTGAGGACGTCGGTCTCAAGGGCGGGGTCTACGGGGTCACTCGAGGACTGCAGGAACGCTTCGGGCGCCTGCGCGTGTTCGACACCCTGCTCGACGAACAGACGATCCTCGGCACCGCGCTGGGCTTCGCCGTCGCGGGCATGCTGCCGATCCCGGAGATCCAATACCTGGCCTATCTGCACAACGCCGAGGACCAGTTGCGCGGGGAGGCGGCGAGTCTGGCGTTCTTCTCCGACGGGCGGTACCGCAATCCGATGGTCGTGCGCATCGCGGGCCTGCCCTACCAGCGCGGCTTCGGCGGGCACTTCCACAACGACGATTCCGTCGCGGTGCTGCGCGACATCCCCGGTCTCGTGCTGGCCGTGCCGAGCTCACCCGCCACGGCCGGTGCCCTGCTGCGCACGTGCGTCGAGCTGGCCCGCCGGGAAGGCCGGGTCTGCGTGTACCTGGAACCGATCGCGCTGTACCACCGACGCGACCTCTACGACGAGGGCGACGGACTGTGGCAGCAGGTTCCCGACACCGCCGGACTCCCACCGGGATCGGTGTGCGTCTACGGAGACGGGCGCGACGTGCTGGTGGCGACCTTCGGGAACGGGGTGCCGATGAGTCTGCGGGCCGTCCGTCGCGCGGGAGTCGCAGCGACCGTCCTCGACCTGCAGTGGTTGTCGCCGCTGCCGACGACCGCGCTGCTCGAACACGTCCGCCGCTTCGAGCGCGTGGTGGTGGTCGACGAGACACGGCGCAGCGGAGGGGTCGCGGAATCGGTCGTCGCGACCCTCGTCGACGATGCGTGGCAGGGCCGGATCACGCGGGTCACCTCCCACGACAGCTACGTGCCCCTCGGGCCGGCCGCGGCGCACGTGCTGATGTCGGAGGACGACATCGTGCGGGCCCTGCTGGAGGCGTGATCAGCAGGAAGCGAGGACGCGCGCCATCGCGTCGTGTTCCGCCTGGGTGACCCACAGTTCGTAGACGGTCTTCACCTCGATCTGCCGCACGACGTACTCGCAGTGGTAGGCGGTGTTCGGCGGCAGCCACTCCGACGCGTCGGAGTCGCCCTTGCCCTGGTTGGTGGGGCCGTCGACGGCGATCAGGTTGCGCGGATCGTTCGCGAGGTTCCGCTTCGCCTGATCGTCCAGATAGCGAGCGCCCTTCTTCCACGCATCGGACAGGGCCACGACATGGTCGATCTGCACGGCGGACGAGGTCTCGACCCCTCGACGGAAGGAGATCGTCTTCCCCGTGTACGGGTCCTCGAGGGTGCCGGCGACGACCGTGCACTGCTTCTTCCCCGGCTCGAAGGAGACGTCGACGAGGTCGCGCCGGAGGATGTCGTTACGGGTGTCGCAGCCGTTGCGCCCCAGGTCGACGGTCACCTCGTCGGTCCAGGCCGAACCGAACAGCGAACGGTCGTAGCCACTCTGCGGTTCGGCGGGCCGGACGGGCAGTGCCGCCAGCGCCTCGAGGGCTTCGGAGGGGTTCTCGACCGTGCCGCCGCCGGGACCGGCCGGTTCGTCGTCCCCCACGGGTTCGAGGAGGACGACGACCACGCTGACCACGATGAAGCACAGGATCCAGACCCAACGGGGAATGGACGACGTGCGAGTGCTCGCCATATGTCGATACTGCTACGAAGTCGTACTGCCGCTGCTTCCTACTTCGCCAGCGGGGGCATCTTCACGACCTGGCCCGCGTACGACAGGCCGGCACCGAACGCGAGGAGCAGCGCGGTGGATCCGGCCTCGACCTGACCGGTGCGCAGCATCTTCTCCATCGCCAGCGGGATGGACGCGGCGGAGGTGTTGCCGGTCTCGATGATGTCGTCGGCGACCGCGACCGTCTCGGGCAGTTCGAGCTGCTTGACGATGACATCGTTGATTCGCAGGTTGGCCTGGTGCGGGACGAAGGCGTCGAGGTCCTCGAGGGCCACGCCGGCCTTGTCGGCGATCTGCCGGGCGAACTTGCTCATCTCGAAGGCGGCCCAGCGGAAGACCGCGGTGCCCTCCATGATGATCCAGGGACGCTTCTGGTTCGGGTTGGTGGCGAAGTCGACCCAGTCGGGTTCCTGACGGATCGCGTTGGCCTGGGAACCGTCGGAGCCCCAGACGGTGGGGCCGACGCCGACCTCGTCGGACGGGCCGACGACCACGGCACCGGCACCGTCGCCGAAGATGAAGCGCACCGAGCGATCGGTGGGCTCGGTGGTGTCGCTCATGCGCTCGACGCCGACGACGAGCACGTGCTCGGCCGTTCCGGCGCGCACGAGGTCGGAGGCGACACCGAGGGCGTAGCAGAAGCCTGCGCAGCCGGCCTGGATGTCGAGCGCCGCGGCACCACCGGTGCCGATGCGGTCGGCGACGAGAGCCGCGGCCTGCGGGGTCTGGAAGGGGTAGGTGGAGGTCGCGACGATCACGGTGTCGATCTGCGCACCCGTGAGACCGGCGGCCGCGAGGGCCTGCTCGGCGGAGCTCGTCGCCATGTCGACGACCGACTCCTCCGGATGCTGCTTCGCGAAGCGGCGCTCCTTGATGCCGGACCGCGACTGGATCCATTCGTCGCTCGAGTCGATCTGCTGGCAGATCTCGTCGTTGGTGACGATGCGCTCGGGGCGGTGCACACCCAGACCGAGCAGCGCGCTGTTCCTCAGCGGGGCGGGGACAGCGATCTGTGCACCCATCAGACGAACTCCTCCTCCTCGATGTACCTCGTGTCGGCACATCGCATCCGGTCAACGATATCGCAGGTCACGGTTTCGTCACAGCGCAGCCCCGACGATGCGCTTCCGTGACCGGTACCGCAAGCGGCCGTCCCGTCCACCGGACGAGGCTAGCGTCGCGGTATGGATGCACGGGACTGGAACGAGAAGTATGCGGCGTCGGAACTGATCTGGGGCGCACCGCCCAATCCGGTGATCGTCGAACACGTGGCGTCGCTGCCGCACGGTCGCGCCCTCGATCTCGGGTGCGGTGAAGGTCGTCACTCCCTGTGGCTGGCGACGCGCGGATGGGAGGTCGTGGGCGTCGACTTCTCCGAGGTCGCCCTCGACAAGGCCCGCCGGATCGCAGCGCAGGCACCGTCGCGTTCGCGGGACCGGCTCCGTTACGTCCTCGCGGATGTGACGGCCGACTCGTTCGACGGCGGATATGACCTGATTCTCTTAGCCTTCCTGCATTTCCCTCCGCCACAGCGGAGGGCGCTTCTCGACCGTGCGATCAATTCGCTGAAACCTGAAGGAATCCTCATATTCCTGGGGCACGATGCGATAAATCCCGACGAGGGCGTGGGTGGACCGCAGGACAAGGAAATCCTCTACACACTAACCGATCTCGTCGAGGAAATCGACGGCAGATTGGAAATCAGGATTGCCGAACGGCGATATCGGGAAACCGATGCGGGAACCGCGATCGACGCGCTCGTCGTGGCGAGCAAACCACCTCTTGGCAGTTAGTTGCCTGACGAGTAACATGGAGATGTTACCGACGAGTAATAACTTGGGCGGTACTTGAAGCCAGCTGGACCGCACCACACTGGGAGACACCGACGACATGGGCCATTACAAGAGCAACCTCCGCGACCTCGAGTTCAACCTCTTCGAGTTCCTGAAGATTCAGAAGGTCCTCGAAGCCGGCAAGTTCGGCGATCTGGACGAGGACACCGCACGCGGCATCCTCGCCGAGGTCAAGGCACTGGCCGAGGGGCCGGCCGCCGAAGGCTTCGCCGACGCCGACCGCAACCCGCCGGTCTTCGACCCCGAAACCCATTCGGTGTCGCTTCCCGAGCCGTTCAAGAAGTCGTTCCGCGCCTGGTGGGACGCCGGTTACTGGTCGATGGGCATCCCTGAGGAGATCGGCGGCACCGACGCACCCCGCAGCCTCCTGTGGGCCGTCAACGAGATGATGCTCGGCGCCCAGCCGGCGGCGTTCATGTACGCGGCCGGTCCGGCCTTCGCGGGCGTGCTGTACGACAACGGCACCGATGAGCAGAAGCAGTGGGCCGCCACCTGCGTCGAGCGCGGCTGGGGCGCCACCATGGTCCTCACCGAGCCCGACGCCGGCTCCGATGTCGGCGCCGGTCGCACCAAGGCGATCAAGCAGGACGACGGCTCCTGGCACATCGAGGGCGTCAAGCGGTTCATCACCTCGGCCGACTCCGACGACCTGTTCGAGAACATCTTCCACCTCGTCCTCGCCCGCCCCGAGGGTGCCGGCCCCGGCACCAAGGGCCTGTCGCTGTTCTTCGTCCCGAAGTTCCACTTCGACTTCGAGAAGAACGAGATGGGCGAGCGCAACGGCGTGTTCGTCACCAACGTCGAACACAAGATGGGCATCAAGGCCTCCGCGACCTGCGAGGTCACCTTCGGCGGCCACGGCGTTCCGGCCCAGGGCTGGCTCGTCGGTGAGGTCCACAACGGCATCGCGCAGATGTTCGACGTCATCGAGCACGCTCGCATGATGGTCGGCACCAAGGCCATCGCGACCCTGTCGACCGGCTACCTCAACGCCCTCGACTACGCCAAGGAGCGCATCCAGGGCGCCGACCTGACCAAGATGTCCGACAAGACCGCCCCGCGCGTGTCGATCATGCACCACCCGGACGTCCGTCGTTCGCTCGCGATGCAGAAGGCCTACTCCGAGGGTCTGCGCGCCGTGTACCTGTACACCGCCGCCCACCAGGACGACTCCGTCGCCGAGCAGGTCTCCGGCGCCGACGCCGGTCTCGCGCACCGCATCAACGACCTGCTGCTGCCGGTCGTCAAGGGCTGCGGCTCCGAGCGGGCCTACCAGTACCTGAAGGATTCGCTCCAGACCCTCGGCGGTTCGGGCTTCCTGCAGGACTACCCGATCGAGCAGTACATCCGCGACTCGAAGATCGACTCGCTGTACGAGGGCACCACCGCCATCCAGGCGCAGGACTTCTTCTTCCGGAAGATCGCCCGCGACCGCGGTGTGGCGCTCGCCCACGTCGCCGGTGAGATCAAGAAGTTCGTCGAGCGCGACGACGCCGACCAGCGCCTGAAGAAGGAGCGCACGCTCCTGGCCACCGCCCTCGGCGAAACCCAGACGATGGTCGCCACGCTCACCCAGTACCTCATGGGTGCGCAGGAGCAGCCCACCGAGCTGTACAAGGTCGGCCTCGGCTCCGTCCGCTTCCTCGAGGCGTTCGGCGACCTGATGATCGGCTGGCTGCTGCTCGAGCACGCCGAGATCGCGCTCTCCGCGCTCGATGCCGGCGTCGATGCCTCGGACAAGGCGTTCTACGAGGGCAAGGTCGCGGCCGCGTCCTTCTTTGCCAAGAACGTCCTGCCGGAGCTGAGCGTCGCACGTCAGATCATCACCGACGTCGACCTCGACATCATGGAGCTCGACGAAGCAGCGTTCTGATCGAACCGCTCACGGCGGTAGCGCGATAGACGAGACCGACGTTGTGCGCGATTTCCCCACGGATTTCGCACACGACGTCGGTCTCGTCGTTTCGGGAGCAGCATTGACAACCCTTGTTGTCAGTAGCACTCTGAGCCTGTGACCATCACCGGCACGCCGACCACGACTCGGTACATGCGCGACCGCGAGAAGGCCGCCCGCATCACCGCACCCCTGCGGCCGTTCGCGGGACGCGCTCCCGACGCCACGCCCGAGGAAGCGGACGCCCTGCGCCGTGCCCTGCTCGAGCGCGACGAACCGAGCGCCGAGTTGGTGCGGGCCATCCGGCGCGACCGCACCGTCACCCTCGCGCAGTTCCGCACCGCGCTCGCCGAGGGCATCGACGCCGTCCCCGACGCCCCTCCCGTGCTCCGGAAGTACTTCGAGATGCTCGAGGACACCCCCGACTGGGTCGACCGCGACAGGATCGCCCTCGGCGCCCGCACGCTGCGCAGGGTCGGATCCGACGTCGGCGACGTCCTCGCCTACGGCTCGCTGCTCGGCGGATACAACAACTCCGGTCCGCTGCCGGTGCTGACCTCGTCCGGTCGTCTCACCGGCGAGCGCACCCGTCGACGCATCGCCGAGACCGGGACGTGGTGGAACGGGTGCGTCGCCGACGGCGGTCTCGAACGATTCGGCAAGGGCTTCACGCTCTCGGTGCACGTGCGACTGATGCACGCCTTCGTCGACTACCACCACGAGCACGACGGCGAGTGGGACACCGAGTTCCGCGGACTACCGGTCAACCAGTTCGACCAGGCCGGCACGCTGGGCCTGTTCTCGATCACCTTCCTGCTCCACACCCGCGTCCTGGGGGTGCGATACACCCGGCGTGAGGCCGAGGCCGTCCTGCACCTGTGGGCGTACGTCGGGTGGTTGATGGGCGTCGACCCGAAGTGGCTCCGGTTCGAGGAGCGCGCGGGACTGCGGATGATGTACCAGATCGGGTCGTCCTCACCCGCGGCCGACGAGAACAGCCACATGCTCGCCAGGTCGCTCGTCGAACTCCCGCTCCACACGCGGTATCCGCGTCTCCAAGCACTGCGCCGACGGTACGAATACGAACGCGGACTGTCTCTCGCGACAACACTTCTCGGCCCGTCCGGGGTGCTCGCTCTGAAGGTCCCGCTACGTCCGCCCTGGTATCCGGTGGGCCGCTTCGCCGTGAACGTCGTCAAACACCATGTGGTGGGCCGCTTCCCGTCCGGTAAGGCGTGGTTGCAGCGGCACGGTGAGAAGCAACTGCGCGACGCGCAGCTCCGCATCCTCGACGGCGAGATCCCCGACGTGGTGGCGCTTCCCGAGTGACGAAGTAAGGGGAGGTTGTGTGCGGTTTTCCTCACCGGAACCGCACACAACCTCCCCCGAGTTTCGAGGACGTCCGCTACTCCTTCTCGGGGCCACCCGCTGCCGGGGCTTCCGCCGCAGGCGATTCGGGGGCCGGCGCGGGTGCGTCCTCCGAATCGGCACCGCCGGAGGTCGCGTCGTCGCCGCCACCGGAGGGCTCGTCACTGGGTTCCGGTTCGGGGCTGATGCACTTCACGATCGGGACCGGGTCGTACCGGACCGTGCGGGTCGCGTTCGAGATCTGCGCGCCCGTCCGTGCGTCGGTGACGATCCGGGTGTCGGTGACGGTGAAGCCCTGCGCGCCGCTCGACGGGATACAGGCCGAACCGGCGGGCAACGTGATCGTGTTGGGCGAGGTGAAGTTCGTGCGGTTGCCGGTGATCGACTGGACGTCGACGGTCTTGGTGCCCCAGATACGCACCGTGATGTCCGAGCTCGTGCCGATGGTCTGGATCAGGACGCCCGTGTCGAACGGGTTGCGGAACTTCAGGTCGATGGCACCGTCGTAGATCGTGGCCTCGCGGGCCGCCGGGTACCGGGAGATGTAGTAGCTGTGCTCGGTGTGCTCGACGTCCTCCATCCCGGCGAAATAGGTCGCGTTGTAGAGGGTGGTCGCGAGCTGGCTGATGCCACCGCCCACGGCCTTACCGGGACGTCCGGCCTCGATGATGCCCGACTCGATGTACCCCTCCGCCGCACCGCGCGGACCGGTGTAGTCGTTGAAGGAGAACGTCTCCCCCGGCTTGACGATGGCGCCGTTGATCTCCTGGGCGGCCAACCGGATGTTGACGCCGGACGCGTATTCGAAGCCGCTGGTGGTGAACTCCGAGACCACTTCCTTGATGCCGAGCTTCTCGGCACCTTCGGTGGTGAGTTCGGGTTCGGCCTTCTTGTACACCGCGTCGGTGCTGCGGTCGCCCTCCTCCTTCAGCAGGTCGGGCAACCTCTCGAGAGTGACGGGCCAATCGACCATCTCGCCGGTCTCACTGGGCACGATCGTCGGACGACCACCGTCGAGGACGATCCGCGCATCCTTCGGCTCCGTCTCCGACGGGGCGAGCTGCGGCGCGAGGATGCCGATCGCGGCCTCGGTGTCGTACTGCGGTTCGAGTCCGCCCGAACCGTCCGGTACGAACGACAGGACGGCGCCCACCGCATCGCGCGGCAGCACACCGACGGCCCCGTCGAGTCCCCGGACGACCAGATCCTGTGCCACGGCCGGAACGGCGACCTCCGCCAGCGCCCGGTCGAGGCCCTCGCGGGTGACGGTGACGTCGACGCTTTCGACGGGCAGCGAGACGTCGCCGTACGGCCAGCGCTCGGCGAAGACGTCGCCTGCGACGGCCACGTCGAGTTGCTGGCCGGGCTGCGGCGTCACCGGAACGGGTGTGCCGTCCTCGAAGACGATGTTGCCCTCGCGCGGTTCGTGCGCGGCGGCGGCAGCGGCCTTCTCGATGGCTGCGGAGAGAGCGACCTCGTCGCGCGTGGAGACCACGCCGACCTCGTCGTTCCCGAAGAAGGATGCGAGTCGCGTGAACGGATTGAGGGGCTGCGAACCCACCTGGTCGAGCGTCGCGGGCCAGTCGATCCCGATCCCGGCCTCCGACGGCACGATCTGCCCCTGGGTGTCGCCGGCGGTGACGTCGACGGGCATGTCGAGACGCGGCGTCAGTTGCTCGGTGAGTTCGGCCTCGGCCGCGTCGAGCGACATGCCGCCGATCTCGACACCTGCGACGGTGACGCCGCGCGGCACCTTGCCCGACGACAACGCCAGATCCGCCACGTAGAACACGGCGAGCAGTGCAACGACGCCACCGACGACGAGCGCGATCGTGCGCCGGGGCAGATTCGATCCCGGCTTACCCGGTTCGTCGCCGTCTCCGCCGGAACCTCCCGGTCCGCCCGTGGGCGGAGGAGTGACGGGAGGCGGCCCCTGCGGCGGCGGACCCGCCTGCATCTGCTGGGTCGGTTGGTCGCCCTGCGGTGGGTGGGCAGCCGAGGGCATTGCCGTCGACGTGGGTGGGACGGGAGCCCCCGGCTGTTCGGGACCGGGCTGTGCCGGACCGGGCTGTGCCGGGTTCTGTTCCCCCTGCGAACGGAGGAGCCGATCGGTGGCGGCGGACGATCCGTCGCCCGGTGCCCGGTTTCCCGGCGCGACGACCGGGATGACCGCGGTGGGCGCCTCCGAGGGATGGACGTTCTCGGTCGGGGGCTCGTCCGCGCCGGTGGAAGCTGCCGTGTTCTCGGTTCGGGCCTCTGCAGGAGCCTGCGGGGCAGCCATGACTTCGGTCTTCGGCTCTCCGACCTGCGTCTCCGCCGGTCCGCTCGCCTCCGGCGTTTCGGCGGCTGCCGGCTGCGGAGCCTCGGCCTGCGCCTCGGTGACACTGCTCGCCTTCGGCTCGGTGACACTGCTCGCCTTCGCCTCGGCCACCTCCCGGTGAGGATCGACCGCTTCGAAACGCTCCGTAGGAGCCGACGCACCCTCGGCCTCGCGAGCCGACTCCGCCGTCGAACCGACGTTCTCGGTTCGTGCGTCGTCGTGCTCGTGAGGGGACTCGTCGGTCCCGTTGCTGCCGCTCACCCGGATCCCTTCGCAAAGCTGGGCGCTGTCGAATTCGCGCGCCGACTACCTGGTTTCAAGGGTAGTGCCCCAGCTTCGGGCGGCTTCGCCCGGAATGCGAAGACCCCGCGTTGCTACCAGGTCGGGGGTCAGGCAGCAGCGCGGGGTCGCTGGGTCTATCGCTGTCCGTCGCGGAGCGTTACACACCGAACGGAACTTTCTTTCTCAACGACTTCCGAAGCGGGTCGATCAGGCCTCGAGAATCGCCGTGACACCCTGTCCACCTGCGGCGCAGATGGAGATCAGGCCGCGGACGGGCTTGCCGGTCTCCTGCTTCTTCTCGTGCAGCATCTTGGCCAGCGAGGCGACGATCCGGCCGCCGGTTGCGGCGAACGGGTGGCCGGCCGCCAGCGACGAGCCGTTGATGTTGAGCTTGCTGCGGTCGATCGAGCCGAGCGGGGCGTCGAGGCCCAGCTTGCCCTTGCAGTACTCCTCCGACTCGAACGCCTGGAGGGTGGCGAGCACCACGGAGGCGAAGGCCTCGTGGATCTCGTAGAAGTCGAAATCCTGCAGGGTCAGGCCGTTGCGCCGCAGCAGGCGCGGGATGGCGTAGGTGGGCGCCATGAGCAGTCCGTCGCCACCGTGGATGTAGTCGACGGCGGCGGTCTCGGAGTCCACGAGGTAGGCGAGCACGGGCAGCTTGCGCTCGGCGGCCCACTCCTCGCTCGACAGCAGCGCGGCCGACGCACCGTCGGTGAGCGGCGTCGAGTTGCCGGCGGTCATGGTGGCGTCGCCGAGCTTGGTGCCGAAGACCGGCTTCAGCGTCGACAGCTTCTCGACCGACGAGTCGGGACGCAGGTTGTCGTCGCGGGTCAGGCCGAGGAACGGGGTGACGAGGTCGTCGAAGAAGCCCCGGTCGTAGGCGGCGGCCATGTTGCGGTGGCTCGCGACGGCCAGTTCGTCCTGCGCCTCGCGGGAGACACCGAATTCCTTGGCGGTGATCGCGGCGTGCTCACCCATCGACAGGCCGGTGCGCGGCTCGCCGTTGCGCGGGATCTCGATGCCGAGCATCGACGGGCGGACGTTGCCGAGCAGCTTGACCCGGTCGGCCGTGGTGCGGGCCCGGTTCAGGGAGAGCAGGAACTCGCGGAGCTGGTTGTTCACGGCGATCGGGGCGTCGGAGGTGGTGTCGACGCCGCCGCCGATACCTGCCTCGATCCGTCCGGCGGCGATGGCGTCGCCGACCGAGATGATCGACTGCAGGCCGGTGCCGCACGCCTGCTGCAGATCCCAGGCCGGGGTGTACGGGCTCAGCGCGCTGCCGAGCACGCTCTCGCGGACGAGGTTGAAGTCGCGGGCGTGCTTGAGGACCGCACCGCCGACGACGGCGCCGAGGCGCTCGCCCTGCAGGTTGAAGCGGCCGACGAGACCGTCGAGGGTCGCGGTGAACATGTCCTGGTTGGACGCGCGGGCGTACTTGCGGTCGGACCGGGCGAACGGGATCCGGTTGCCTCCGAGAACGGCGACACGGCGCTGCTGCGTGGAACGGGCTTTGGTGGTCACTGGTGTCTCCCGGTTTCGGACGGATTCGAATTCTGGCTACTATTCTTACTCACGGGTAAGTTTGTTGTCGAACACGCTTGCTGTCGAACACTGCACCGACGACCGAATCGAAGAAGGTGGAATCGTGGCCGAAGCCAAGGGCGCACCCAAGCTCTACGCCCAGCTCATCTCGTCCGCACCCGGAGCGTTCCTCGCCAAGCAGTTCGGTCTGCCACAGCCCGAGAAGCTCCGGCGCTACCAGCCCGGCGAGCCCCCGCTCCCCGGCCCCGTCCTGCTCGGCGGCAACGGCCGCCTGGTCGAACCGATCCGCAACCTCCTGAGCGACTACACGTTCGCCGAGCCGTCCGACACGAAGTTCGGCGCACTCGTCTTCGACGCTACCGGCATCACCGACCCCGCGGGCCTCGAACAGCTCTTCACGTTCTTCCAGCCCTCCCTGCGCAATCTCGCCCCGAGCGGCCGCGTCGTCGTCCTGGGCACCACGCCCGAGGAGGCCGGATCGGTCGACGAGCGCATCGCCCAGCGCGCCCTCGAGGGCTTCACGCGCAGCGTCGGCAAGGAACTGCGTCGCGGCGCCACCGTGCAGCTCGTCTACGTCTCCCCGAAGGCCGCGACCGGCCTGTCCGGTGTGGAGTCGACACTGCGCTTCCTGCTCTCGGCGAAGTCGGCCTTCGTCGACGCCCAGGTGATCCGCATCGGTGAGGGCGACGCCACCGCCCCCGAGTCGTGGGAGCGCCCGCTCGCCGGCAAGGTCGCGGTCGTCACCGGCGCGGCCCGCGGCATCGGCGCGACGATCGCCGAGGTCCTCGCCCGCGACGGCGCGACCGTCGTCGCTGCCGACGTCCCCGCGGCCGGCGACGCGCTGACCCAGACCGCCAACAAGGTCGGCGGCACCGCCTTCGCGCTCGACGTCACCGCCCCCGACGCCGGCGAGAAGCTGGCCGCGCACCTGCTCGAGCGTCACGGCGGCGCCGACATCATCGTCCACAACGCCGGCATCACCCGCGACAAGCTGCTCGTCAACATGGACGCCGCTCGCTGGAACGCCGTGATGGCCGTGAACCTGATCGCCCCGCAGAAGATCACCGACGTGCTCGTCGAGAAGGGCGCGCTGAAGGAGGGCGGCCGGGTCGTGGACGTGTCGTCGATCGCCGGTATCGCCGGTAACCGCGGCCAGACGAACTACGGCGCCTCGAAGGCCGGTGTCATCGGCCTCGTCCAGGCGACCAGTGAGGCGCTCGCCGACAAGAAGATCACCGTCAACGCCGTCGCTCCGGGCTTCATCGAGACCGCCATGACGGCCGCGATCCCGGTCGCCACTCGCGAGGCCGGCCGCCTGATGAGCTCGCTGCAGCAGGGCGGTGAGACCGTCGACGTCGCCGAGACCGTCGCCTGGTTCGCCAACCCGGCGTCGAGCGCCGTGACCGGGCAGGTCGTGCGCGTGTGCGGCCAGTCCATGCTGGGGGCCTAGATGGCACGGATCGAAATGTCCTCACTGCCGTCGACCTTCGACATCTACAGCAGGGCCGTGCTCGGAGCACTGCCCGTGGTGGGTGCGTCGGGCGACAGCCTGCCCGACGACGTCCTGGTCCTGCGGTCGCTGAAGGTCGATCCCGACAATCTCGCCGAGTACACCAAGGTGTGCGGGTTGCGGTTCGGCGACAGCCTGCCGCTGACCTATCCGTTCATCCTCACGTTCCCGCTCGTGATGAAACTGATGGTGTCGAAGGGCTTTCCGTTCGCCGCCGTCGGTTCGGTGCACGCCGAGAACGTGATCGAGCAGTTCCGGCCGATCTCGGTCACCGAACCGCTCGACATCGCGGTGCACGCGGAGAACATGCGCGAACACCGCAAGGGCCTGCTCGTCGATCTCGTCAGCGAGGTCAACGTCGGACGCGAACTGGTGTGGCGTCAGACGTCGACCTTCCTGCACCAGCAGCGCACGTCGCTGTCGGGTCAGCCCAAGCCGGAGCCGAAGGAGGAGATCCCCCCGGTCCCCACCTCCACTCTGCGGGTCGACCAGAAGGTCATCGACCGCTACGCTGCGGTCTCCGGTGACCGCAACCCGATCCACGTCTCGACCCTGGGCGCCAAGGCCTTCGGATTCCCGAAGACCATCGCCCACGGCATGTGGAGTGCGGCGGCCACCCTCTCGGCCGTCGAGGGACGGATCCCCGGCAAGGTGACCTACGCGGTGCGGTTCGGGAAGCCGGTGCTGTTGCCGTCGTCGCTGAGCCTGTACGCGCAGCACGTCGCCGACGGATGGGATCTGGCACTGCGGCATCCGAAGAAGCAGTACCCGCACCTGACCGCCACGCTGCGGTAGGGCGGGGAACCACCGAGACTTCGGGCGGGGCGGGACGCGATGGGGGCGTTCCGCCCCGCCCGAACCCTTGTGGCCGAATCACCGTGCCGCAGAGACCTTCCCGGCGAGGCGGATCAGTGCATCTGATCGGAGCGCTTGCGTCCCGCGAGACCGCGCCAGGCCAGGTTCTCGAGCAGATCCGCGGCCTGCTGCACGTCGATCTCACCGCCGGCGATGCGGTCGGCGACGGCCTCACCGGCACCGACGAGCGCGACGGCCATGATCGTGAAGTTCGTGTCGGGTTCCGGATCGCGCGTGCTCGATTCGAGCAGGTGCGCGGTGAGTTCGATCAGCCGGTCGCGGCTGCCCTGCACCTGGGGCGCGAAGGCCTGCTGCGACAGCGCCTGACGATAGAGGACCATCCACGACGGCCGGTGCTCGTCGACGAAGCCGAGGAACGACTCGAGCGCGACCCGCAGTTGTTCACGCGGAGCGAGGGTGGGGTCGCCCGCCGGTGTGAGTGCCTCGACGAACCGCTGTCCTTCGCGGGCGATGCACGCCGCGAACAACTCGTCCTTCGACCCGTAGTACAGGTAGAGCATCGGCTTCGAGATCGACGCCCGCGCCGCGATGGCGTCCATGGACGTGTTGTGGAAACCGTGCTCGGAGAACACTTCGACGGCGGCGTCCAGCATCTGTTGCTCGCGGACCGCACGCGGCAGTCGCTTGGTTCCGCCCGCCATGACTCCTCCCGGACTCCTCGAATGAAGTTCTTACTCTACGGTAGGAAGCCTGCGGTCGAAGCAACCTGCGACATTTCAGCAGTCCAGAGCGCCCTTCGCGCGTGTCACGGTCCGTACCGACTCGTCGACCCATTCCGGTGAGAGCGTTCCCTCCGCGACGACCTGCTCGAGATGGTCGAGCACGGCGGGCACCTCGTCGGTGGTCAGCCACAGTGCCTGGTTCACGCCCGCCACCATCGCGGCCTCGACGGCCTCGGTGATGCCGTAGGTGTCGGTGATCGCGCGCATCCCCGACAGGTCGTCGGTGAAGATCACACCACCGAAGGCGGGGCCGCCGTAGGCACCCGAGCGGAGCAGGTCCACCGCCGCCGGGCTGATGCTCGCGGGCAGCCCGCCGGTCAGACCCGGCACGTCGAGGTGGCCGAGCATGACGCCCACCTCGGGTGAGACCAGGCTGCGGTACGGCACGAGATCGCTCTGCTGCAGTTGCTCGATCGGCGGGGTGGTCACGGCACCGGTGTGCGAATCGCCGGAGGCCGAGCCGTGGCCCGGGAAGTGCTTGAGCACCGGCATGATTCCCGCGTCGATCAGTCCCCGCGCATAGGCGCCGGCGTACTGCGTGACGACCTCGGGATCGTCGGAGAACGAGCGGTCGCCGATGACGGAGTCGTCGGGCTGGCTGCTCACGTCGACGTCCGGCGCGAAGTCGACGGTGATGCCCAGCGACTTCAGTTCCTGTCCGCGTTCGAACGCCATCCGGTAGGTCTCGTCGACCGTCATCGTCTGCGCCGTCTCCCGCGCGGACGGGTCGGGCCCGAACAGGTCGCCGACGCGCGACACGCGGCCGCCCTCCTCGTCGATCGTGACCATGAGCGGCAACGCGCTCTGCGCAGCGACCTGCGGCACGAGACGGTCGGTGAGCATCGACGCGTCGGTCCAGCTGCCGATGAAGATGCCGCCGATCTGCTCCGACTCGACGACGGCCTGCGCGTCGGCGGCGCTCGTGACCCCGACGTTGAGCAACTGGGCGAGCTTCTGCCGCAGCGTCAGCCGGGCGAGCAGATCGTCGCCGCAGGTCGCCGACGTCGCAGCTGCGGTCGCCTCGGTGGTCGTGGCGGTCGCGGTGGTGGACGGGGCGGTCGCCGAACTCGACGTCGCCTCGACCGGGTCGTCGCCGCCCGAATCGGACGAACCGCATCCCGCGGTTGTGAGGGCGACCGCGAGCACGGCGGCGACAGTGTGACGGATCCGCATGGTGCCGACGGTAGCGGACGAACCTCGGAGACCCACAGCTCGAACCTCCCCCAGGGACGCTCCGGCGGGTTAAGGTGCACCCGAGCATCCGAATCCGACCCAGGGGGTACGCGGTGGGCGCAGATCTGATCCTCATCGCCTACGACGGTTCCGAGAACTCGAAGCGTGCCGTGCAGTATGCGGGTCGTTTCCTCGAGTCCTGCCGCGCCGTCGTCGTCACCGCCTGGGAACCGATGGTCCGGCAGGCCGCCCGCATGTCCGGCCTGTCCGGCGTCATGCAACCCGACTGGGTGCCCGACGAGGACAGCGAGGACGTCGCATTGTCCGACGCGCGCATCACCAACGACGAGGGCCTCGAGTTGGCCCGCTCGACGGGTCTGCACGCCGAGGGCCGCACCGTCGAGGTCGTCAACGCGGTGTGGTCGGCGATCATCGAGGCCGCCGACGAGCTCGACGTCGACATCATCGTCACCGGTACCCGCGGCACCACCGGTCTGCGGTCGCTGTTGCAGTCGTCGGTGGCCGATCATGTGCTCCGGCACAGTCACAGACCGGTCCTGATCGTGCCGCCGGGTCGCTGACGCCCCGCACCGGGTCACCGGCGCGCCGGGTACAGGCAGGGATATTGTCGATCCACCATGGACGGATTCCTGCTCTCGCGCGCCGAACACTCGGTGCACGCCACCGGCACCCGCCGGTTCTTCGACGACGTCCACTCCGCCACGCAGGCACTCCGCAGCGGCAAGGCGACGATCGTCGTCGGTGCACTGCCGTTCTCGCGGCACCGTCCGGTGGCCCTCGCGCAGCCCGACGACGTCGAGATCACCGACGGCCCGTGGCAGGCCCCGTCCGACCTGTCGGACCTGCCACCGGTGCGGATCTCCGCCGAGCTGCCACTGCCCCGCGTGCACGTCGAGCGGGTGCGCCGGCTCGTCGAGCGGTTGTCCCTCGGGGAGATGGAGAAGGTCGTCGCCGCCCGGCGGGTCGCGCTCGAGGCCGACGACCCCCTCGACCCGCTCGCGCTCGCGGCCCGCATGATCGAACGCCATCCCGACGCGGCGACGTACGCGCTGGACCTGAGCGCGGCGGGTGAACGCTACTGGGGGCACACGCTGGTCGGCGCGACCCCCGAACTGCTCGTGAGCCGACGCGGTGACACCGTCACGTGCCGTCCCCTCGCCGGGACCGCCGCACGCCGGGCCGATCCGGACGAGGACCGTCGTGCCGGTGAGGAACTGCTGACCTCGGACAAGAACCTCACCGAGCACGGTTTCGTCGTCGACTGGATCCGCACGCGACTGGCCCCGTTGTGCAGCGACCTCGACATCCCCGACAAGCCCGAGCTCACCGCGACCCCCGATGTCTGGCATCTCGCCACGCCGATCACCGGCACCCTCCGCGACCCCGGTACCGACGCGCTCACCCTCGCCCACGTCCTGCATCCCACCCCGGCCGTGGCGGGCACCCCGACCGAGGCCGCGCTGGACGTGATCTCCCGGGTCGAGGGCGACCGGCGCTTCTACGGCGGCGCGGTGGGCTGGTGCGACGAACAGGGCGACGGCGACTGGTTCGTCGCCATCCGGTGCGCGGAGCTCAGTTCCGACGGCCGACGCGCCGTGGCCTGGGCCGGAGGTGGCATCGTGGCCGATTCCGATCCCGTCGCCGAACTCGACGAGACCACCGCGAAACTGCGCACGCTGCTCGGCGCGCTGGGCGTGTAGCGCACCGCCGCGACGGTGAAGATCGACTCGGAGGCTCGCACCGTCCGCCGACGCCTTCCGGGGTGATAGTTTGGCGCGGACCGATAGACAGCGTGGCGGCCGGCGATGACTGCCTGCGTCACTGGAGATGGGGAGACGGAATGGGGAAGTTCCTGGGACCGGGCCTGGGTAGCGTGGTCGTCGGTGCCGTACTCGGCGCCGTGGCGGTCTTCGGCGTGACGGCCGCTGTACAGGAGAATTCGCGCCCTCAGATCGATCGCAGTGGCAACGCCGATTCGTCCCTCCTGAACCAGGTTGAGTACGGCAGCCGCTGACGGCGCCGGCAACGCTTCGAGTTCACGCACGTACCGAGGCGAGACGGAGCTCCCGTCCGCCGAACCGCTGTCCCGTCGGTGGCTGTACGCAGTCACCGCGGTGGCGGTGGTCCTGTCGTTCGCCCAGGTTCCGGGCCTGGTCGTCGCCGACACCAAGTACGACCTGACGCAGAACCCGATCGGCTTCCTCACGCGCGCCGCTCACCAGTGGAGCAGTGTGGCGCCGCTCGGGCAGGTGCAGAACCAGGCGTACGGCTACTTCTTCCCGCACGGATCGTTCTTCGCCGCGGGACAACTGCTGCACATCCCCCCGTGGATCACCCAGCGGGTGTGGTGGGTGCTGCTGCTCGTCGCCGGATTCTGGGGCCTCGTCCGCCTCGCCGAAGCTCTCGGCATCGGGAGCCGTAGCTCCCGCCTGATCGCGGCGACGGTGTTCGTGCTGTCCCCGCGCGTCCTCACGACCCTCGGTTCCATCTCGTCGGAAGCACATCCGATGATGCTGGCGCCGTGGGTGCTGCTGCCGTTGGTGCGGTATCTGAACACGCAGAACCCCGGCTCGGCCCGCCGGCTCGCTGCGCAGTCCGCCGTGGCGGTGGCGCTCATGGGCGCGATCAACGCCGTCGCGACCGCCGCGGCCTGTCTCGTCGCGGCCCTGTGGTGGGCCGCGCACCGCCCGAACCGGCGCTGGTGGCGCTTCACGCTGTGGTGGCTGCCCCTGTGCGTCGTCGCGGTGACCTGGTGGATGGTGCCGCTGCTGTTGCTCGGCCGCGTCAGTCCGCCCTTCCTCGACTTCATCGAATCGTCCGGTGTCACCACCGAGTGGACGTCGCTCACCGAGGTGCTGCGCGGCACCAGCAGCTGGACGCCCTTCGTCTCCCCCGAACGCATCGCGGGCGCCGTGCTCGTCACGCAGCCCGCCGCCGTCCTCGTCACCGGCGCCCTGGCCGCGGCCGGTCTCGCCGGTCTCGCGATGCGGTCGATGCCGGCGCGCGGTCGCCTCACCCTGATCCTCGTGGTGGGCCTCGTCGGCATGGGCGTCGGCTACGTCGGCCAGCTCGACTCGCCGTTCGCCGAGCAGGTCCGGTTGTTCCTCGACACCACCGGTGCGCCGCTGCGCAACGTCCACAAGCTCGAACCGCTCGTGCGACTGCCGATCGTGCTCGGGCTCGCGCATCTGCTGCGCGCCGTGCCGCTGCCCGGATCGGTGCCGTGGACGCGCGCCCGGAACGCCTTCGCACATCCAGAACGCAATCCGATGGTCGCGGTGACGACGTTGATCCTCGTCGCGATGACGCTCGCGACCTCGCTCGCGTGGACCGGCCGGCTCGCCCCGCGCGGCGCCTACGACGAGGTCCCCGAACACTGGCACGCCGCGGCTGCCTGGCTCGAGGACAACACGAGCGAGCGCGGCGAACGCGCCCTCATCGTTCCCGGCGCGCCGTTCGGCAGCCAGCTGTGGGGCCTCACCCGCGACGAACCACTGCAGGCCCTCGCGTCGACGCCGTGGGCCGTGCGCGACGCCGTGCCGCTCGTGCCGCCCGGCGCCATCCGCGCCCTCGACGCCGTGCAACGCGACATCGCCGACGGCCGCCCGTCCGACGGTCTCGCCGCCACCCTGCGCGGCCAGGGCATCGGATTCCTGGTGGTGCGCAACGACCTCGATCCCGACACCTCCCCCGCTGCGCGACCGGCCCTCGTGCATCGCGCGCTCGACGGTTCGCCGGGCATCGAGCGGGTCGCCGAGTTCGGTGACGACATCGTCTTCGACAACCCGGAGGATTTCGTCACCGACGCCGACCTGCGACCGACCTATCCGGCCGTGGAGATCTACCGTGTCGCCGAACCGGCCGCGGCGCCCGTCGGTCCCTATGTCGTGGACGCCGCCGACGTGCCGGTCGTGCAGGGTGGCCCCGAGGCTCTGCTGCGCCGCAACACCGCGCAGCCCGATTTCGTCGGTCCCACACTCCTCGCGGCCGACGCGGCCCGCGCCGGTCTCCCCGTCGACGAGGTGACGGTCACCGACACCCCGACGGACCGCGAGACGGACTACGGGCAGGTCGATCATCATTCGTCGACGATCCGCACGGCCGACGACCCGCGCCGCACCCACAACGCCGTCCCCGACTATCCGGTGCCCGACACCGAACTCGTCCGGGCCGAATGGGAAGGCGCCCGTATCAGCGTGTCGAGCGCGGCGTCGGATGCCACCCAGCTCGGTGGCACGTCGGTGGCGAGCAGCCCGGCCGCGGTGGTCGACGGAGACCCGACGACCGGCTGGCACAGCAACGGACTCGAATCGGCGGTCGGCCAGTGGCTGCAGCTCGACCTCGACCGGCCTATCGAGGCGGGTCTGCTGCACCTGACGACGAGCTCCGGTGCTCTGGGCGATCCCGTCAAGTGGCTCGAGGTGTCCACCGACCGGGGCAGCACGGCGGTGCGCGTCGACAAGCCGGGACGCGAGCAGACGGTCGCGCTGCCGCTGGGCACCACCTCGTGGATCCGCATCACGTCCGTGCACACCGAACGCGGCACGGTCGGCAACCAGTTCGGTCTCACCGAGGTGGTCGTCGAGGACTTCACCGACCGGAACGATCCGCGCCCGATCGACATCCGGCGCCGCATCGTGGTGCCGGGCCCTGCCGAGGACGCCGCGGTACGCGGATGGCAGCTCGGACAGGAGTTCCCCGGCCGCGGCAGCTGCGTCGACACCGACGACCGCGTGCGCTGCGCGCGAGGGCTCGCCACCTCCGCGGAGGAACCCGGCGTGTTCACCCGCACCCTGGATGTGCCGCAGGAGACCTGGGTCCGCCCGGAACTGCTCCTGCGCGCACGTCCCGGGCCTGCACTCGAAGATCTCGTGGACCGCTCGGACCGGGTCGTCGCGCGCGGTGACGCCGACGTCGTCGACCTGCAGGGCTCGGCGTTCGCCCTCACCGACGGTGATCCCCGGACGTCGTGGACCGCGGAGGAGAGCTCGCTCGAAGCGGGTGCGCCGAGGCCGTCGCTCACGTTGGAACTGCCCGAGGAACGACGCGTCACGGGGTTGGACATCAGGGCCGCGCTGGGAGCGCTGCCGGTCGCGCCGTCGCGGGTCGCGGTGAATCTCGGCAACGGACCTCAGGTGCGCGAACTCGACGGTGACGACACGATCGTCGACCTGACCCCGCACGCCACGGACCGGATCGAACTCACCGTGGTGCGCTGGCGCGACACCCTCGACCGCACCGTGCTGGGTTTCTCGAAACTCACCCCTCCCGGGCTCGCCGAGGTGTCGGTGCTCGGCGACGACGGGCCGATCGGCGCACAGGGATCCGTCTACGACGAGACCGTGACCGTCGACTGCGAGCGCGGACCCGTCGTGGAGATCGACGGGCGCAGTTACCGCACGTCGCTCACCGCGCGGGTCGCCGATCTCGCCGCGGGCGTGGAGGTTCCTGCGACGCTGTGCGACACCGACGTCGTCGGCATGAATCCGGGCCGGGTCGACATCGACGTCGATCCCGGCGCGGCCTTCGTCGTCTCGGGCCTGCGGCTCGACGTCCCCGGTTCCGATGCGCCCGTCGCGGAGCCGACGGAACTCGACAAGGGCCGCTGGACGGAGAACCTGCGCGAGGTGACGGTTCCGGCGGGCGACGAGGACCGGCTCGTGGTGGTGCCCGAGAGCACCAACGTCGGCTGGGTGGCCCGCACCCCGGACGGCACCGTGGCGACGCCGGTCGTCGTGGACGGCTGGCAGCAGGGCTGGATCGTGCCGGCCGGCCCGCAGCAGACGCTGACCCTCGAGTTCGCTACCGACCGCTGGTACCGGCTCGGGATCTTCGGCGGGCTGTTGTTGCTCGTCCCGCTGTTCGCGGCGGCCGTGTGGCCCCGCAGGCGCGACGAGGATCCGGGTCCGACGCCGCGCACCTGGGGTTCGTCGGCTCTCGCACTGGCCGGTGTGCTGGTCGCCGCGACGCTCCTCGCGGGATGGGTCGGTGCCGCCGTCGCGGTCGTCGGCGCGGTGGGGATCGGTGCGCTCGTGCTGCGCCGCGGCCCCGTCGTGACGTCACGTGTGCTCGTGGGCACCGCGGGCGGCGCAACGATGCTGGCGATGGCGCTGCTGTCCACCGGGCCGTGGCGATCACCCGACGGATATGTCGGGCACTCGTTCCTGATTCAGTTCGCGGCGCTCGTCGGCGTGGTCGCGGTGGGCCTGGCCGCGGTGCCGCGCCGGGCCTTGTCCCAGCGGTGGAAGGCGGCGCGCGCCGGCTCCTCCACGAGGGCGTAACTGACGGACGCGACCGCCAGGCTCAGCACGACCGTCACCGTCAGCACGAACCAGAAGTGCCCCGCGAAGGCCGGGATCCCGAAGACGGGGAAGACGATCGACAGCACCGCGAGGTGCCAGATGAACAGGCCGTACGACCAGCGCCCGACGGCCAGTGCGACCGGGCTCGCCAGAACGCGGTGCTGCCGGCGCGGCGCGAGGGTCAGCGGGGCGAGCAGCGCGAAGCTCATGATCGCGCCCAGGGCGATCTTGGCGAAGTACTCGGAGGGTGCGAGATCGGTCAGCGTCTCCGGTCCGGCCAGCGGGGTGGCCGCGGCCGCGAAGGCGCCCACCGCGATCGCTCCCATCACCGCGCGTCGCGCCGCGAGCCGGTGGATCCATGTCTCCGGTCCGGTGACGAGTTCGGCGAGGATCATGCCCGCCGCAAACCAGGGCAGATAGCCGGGCAGCCAGTTGGTGTGGTTGATGTGGTCGGGGGTGCCGACCGGAATCCACGCCCACAGCAACGACAGTCCGCTCACGGCGAGCAGCAGCGGGACGCGGTATCGGGCGGCGTCCCCGCGCAGCCCGCTCACCGCCAGCGCCAGCAGTGGCAGCACGAGATAGAAGGCCACCTCCACCGACAGACTCCACATCTGGGTGAGGCCCTCGGTGAGAGTGAGTGGGACGAACACTTGCACGAGCGTGAGATTCGACCACCACACCTTCGCGCCGCCGCCCGCGCCGGGCAGCAACCACAGCACCAGGATCACGACGGTCCAGTAGGCGGGGAGGATGCGGGTGGCGCGGGAGAGGAAGTAGCGGGTCGCCGAGGGGGACGGTCCGAATCCGCGGGCCGCAGCGGCGTGCGGACGCCACAGCAGGAAGCCGGACAGGGCGAAGAACAGGGCGACGGCGAGGTCGAACCGTGCCCACACCCGGCCGATCGGCGAGTCGTGCACTGCGCCGGTCTGGAACGCGACGTGGGTGATCAACACGCCCACTGCGGCGAAGCCGCGCATCCCTTCGAGTGCCGGAAGGAATCCGCTCACGCTGCGGTTCCGGTCGGTGGTGGTGGTCATCGCGCACCAGTGTGCCGTGTCGTCGGAGCGGCGGACAGAGCAGGATCGTCCGGAACAGGACGATCCCGGCAGCGACGAAGATCGACTACGGATCCGTCCCAGCGGTGAGCGGGCGCGCATATTGCCATACCGGGCTGTTAGTGTCTGAGCTCACGTGGTGTTCGCGGGCCGGATGCCAGGCGATCCGTGCAGCCCTGCTGCTGCCGGTGGGGGTACTCGATGACGACCGTTGAGTGAGGAGAAAGCATGGCTGAGCGTTCGAGCTCCGGCCGGATACTGGCAATGATTCTGGTGGGCCTGGGGGCCTTCCTCCTGGTGATCGCGATTCTCGTGCCGACGTACACGCTCGGGAAGCTGAGGACGACACCGCTCGATCTCGAGGTGACCACGGTCGCCGAGGGCACGGGCGACATCCTCAACTCCCGCCAGCTGCTCGCCGGCAACGCGCAGGTCGATCGCGACGTGCCGATCGTCGCGCAGCGCTTCGTCACCGTCGAGGATCCCTCGGATGCCGAGATCATGACGCTGCAGTCCGGTCAGACGGTGCGACGACTCGACATGCAGGGGGACACGGGTCTCGTCTCCGCCATCGTCGACCGCGTCACGGTCGACCGCAAGACGTCCATGCCCGTCTCGGCGGAGGAGTACCCGGATCGTGTGAGCACGGTCCAGGTGAGCGCCGACCAGCCGCCGGTGGAGATCGACAACCGCGAGGGACTGCAGTACAAGTTCCCGTTCGACGTCCAGCAGGAGTCGTACCCGTACTACGACATCAACGCTCGCGAGAACTACCCCATCGACTTCGTCGGTGAGGAAGAGATCAACGGCATGAAGGTCTACCACTTCCATCAGGAGATCGGCCCCGTCGACCTGTCGAAGGCCGACCCCGAGGTCCAGACCTACAAGCTCAGCCTGCCCGCCTCCACCTGGGGTGTCGGTGAGGGCGACGAGCCGATCACGATGACCCGCTGGTACAACAACATCCGCGACCTGTGGGTCGACCCGGTCACCGGTGTCGTCGTCAAGGGCCAGGAGCAGCAGGACCAGTACTACGCCCGCGAGGCCGACAAGCCCGAGGTAACGGTCCTCAACGTGACGTTGCCGTTCGACGAGGAGACGATCGAGTACCAGATCGGCCAGGCCAAGGACGGCCAGGACACCATCTCGCTGTTCGGCCGCACCCTGCCGATCATCCTCGGCATCCTCGGCGTCATCCTGCTGATCGTCGGCTTCGTGCTCGGCATCCGCGGCGGCGGCAACCGTCGTCCGGCCACCGCGACCGGCGGCCCCGCTCCGGCAGGCCCGGCCACGACCACGGTCGGCCCGGCGCATTCGGCCGGCGCGCAGCACGATCACACCGATGACCGCACCGAGGTCATCCCGCGCCAGACCGACCCGAACGCGCAGCAGCGCGACTGGACGACCGATCAGACGCAGGAGATCCCGCGCACCGATCTGCGGAAGCCTCCGACGCAGGAGTGATCGTCCGTTGGACGAATCGAACCGCCCCTCACCGATCCCGGTGGGGGGCGGTCTCGTTCGTGGGTGACCCGTCGGTGGACGGGGCCGCTGCAGCCCCGCGCAGAGCGAGCACCGCGACCACCGCGGCCGTCGCCGCGGCCACACCGACGGCGACGGCGATGAACTGCCGCAGGGTCGACGCCACCGTGAACATCAGCACCGCCTCGAGGACGAGGCCCGCCCACGCGACGAGCGCGAGATGGGTGCGTTCCCCGGCGATCGCCGACAGCAGCGCGCCCTGCAGGACCGCCAGACACGCACCCTGCAACGCGAACAGCCACAGCAGCGACTGCACCGGCCCGTAGGCGTCGCCGACCAGCATCGGGACGATCGGTGCGCAAATCGCCGCGCCGGCGACGAGCACCGCGCCGATCGCGACGAGGACGGTGAGCGCCGACCGCACCGCCGCCGCCGACTGGGCGGGGTTCGCCATCCGCGGATAGAGCACCACACCGACCGCCTGCGGCAACCAGAAGGCGACCTTCGTCGCCACCGCCCCCAGTGCGTACAGGCCGGCCGAGTCGGGGTCGAGCAGCATGCGGGCGAGCAGCAGGTCGAGCGACGTGAGGGCGATGAGGGCCAGCTGCACCTGGGAGGCACGCAGCACCGCCCCGGCGGTCGGGACCGGCTCCGTCCTCCCACCCGACGTCCGGCCCACGAGCACGCTCGCGGCCAGCGCGACCACGCCCGTGCCGAGCGCCCCGGCGAACAGCGCGGCGCCGGGACCTCCTCCGACGGCGAGCACCGCCACGGCCGGCACCACCTTCGCGATGCCCGCGGCGGCCAGGACGACGCTGAGCGCCGCGAACCTGCCCCGCCCCTGCAGCAGACCCTGTTCGGCAGCGAGGAGGACGAGCAGCGGCGCGGTGACGAGCGATCCGAACGCTCCCCCGACGCTCGTGTCGAGCGCCCACGCCACGACGGGCACGAGAAGCATCGCGACGACGAAGGCGAGCACGGCGCAGCGATAACCGAGACGGCGCAACGCCGCGGCACCGGTGCCGTGCACGGCCTCCCGGGCGACGACCGTCTGCAACGCCAGCGCCGGCACCGCGAGGACGAGCTGCGCGGCGAGCAGGCTCGCGAACTCGCCGTATCCGGCGGGCCCGAGCCAACGTCCCGCCGGCAGGTGCAACAGATAGGACGCGAGGTTCGCGGTCATCGCACCGACCGTCACCAGCGTCATGCCGGCGACGGCGGTACCCGTCGAACCACGGGTGGTCTCGGTGCCCTCCGACGCGGGTCGGGGTGTTCGCGGCATCCGCTCATCCTCCCATCCGGAACGACACCGTATTCTGCCGCCATGCCACGCCCGGAGTCGTCCCGCATCTCCACGACGGCGGCTCTCCCGGCGGTCTGGTCCCTCGTCCTGACGGTCGCGGTGCTCGGCCCGTTCCTCGTCTCCCCCGGCTACCTGCTCTTCCGCGACGCGGTGAGCACTCCCCGATCGTTCCCCACCGACTCCGCACTCGGTCTGTCCGACGCCGCCGCCCGCGCGGTTCCGCAGGACGCCCTGCTGGCGTGGGTGAGCACCGTCGTCGACGGTGGTGTCGCGGTCACGGCGCTGCTCGTCGCGTCGTTGTGGGCGGCGGGGTGGGGTGCGGCGCGGCTGGTCGCGGTGGTGCTGCCGACGAGCGGAACCGGTGCCCGGCTCGTCGCGGCGACGGTCGCGATCTGGAATCCCTATGTCGCCGAGCGGTTGCTGCAGGGCCACTGGAGTCTGCTCGCCGGGTACGCCGCGCTGCCGTGGACGATCTGCGCGGCCGTCGCGATCCGGCGGCGGAGACGCGGCGGGTGGGCGTCGTCGGCGGTCTGCCTGGCCGCCGCGGGGCTGACCCCGACCGGGGCCCTGCTGGCGATCGTCACGGCCTGCGCCGTCCTCGTCGCCCCCGGCGGCCGGACGCGGGTACTGCCGCGCGTGGGCGGCACGCTCGCGCTGGGTGTCGCGGTGTCGTTGCCGTGGCTGGTCGCGACGGCACTCGCCGGTGGCGGCACCGAAGCCGACCCGGCCGGTGTGCGCGCCTTCGCCGCCCGGGCCGAACCGCTGCTCGGCACGATCGGTTCGGTGGCGGGACTCGGCGGGATCTGGAACGCCGAATCCGTCCCCACCTCGCGCACCACCGCATGGGCGCTGATGGGCACCCTGCTGCTGCTCGCCGTGGTGGCGTGCGGGGTGCCGGCGCTGTGGCGGCGACGCAGGAATCCGGTGATCGTGGCGGTCGTGGTGCCCGCCGTCCTCGCGGTGCTCGTCGTCGCCCTCGCCGCGACCGGACCGGGACTCGCCGTCGGCGAATGGGCGATGGTGAACGTGCCCGGCGCGGGACTGCTGCGCGACACCCAGAAGTGGGTCGCGTGGGCGATGCCCGCCTACACGCTCGCCGCGGCGGCCGGCACGACCGTCCTCGCGCGGCGCTTCGCGGCGCCCGAACCGGTGTGGGCGCTGGCCGCGATCGCCGTCGTGCTGGTCGCGCTGCCCGACCTGGTGTGGGGTGTGGGCGGGCAACTGCAGCCCGTGCGCTATCCGCCGGGCTGGGAACGGGTGTCGCAGATCGTCACGGTCGACGACGGCGACGTGGCGGTGCTGCCCGCCGGCATGTTCCGGGTCTTCGACTTCTCCGGGCCCGTGCCGGTGCTCGATCCGTCCCCGCGCATGCTGCGCGCCGACGTCCTGCAGACCGGAACCCTGATCGTCGCCGAGGGCAGTGTCGCCGGGGAGGGTCGCCGCGCGGAGGACGTCGAAGCCTTGCTGCTGTCCGGCGCGGACCCGAGTGCGCTCGCCGCGCGCGGGGTGGGCTGGGTGCTCGTCGAGCACGGCACGCCGGGCGAACTCGGCGACTCACAAAGCACACTCGACACGCTCGAACCCGCCTACCGCGACGAGGATCTGAGCCTGTACCGGGTGGAGGGCGTCACCTCGACCCCGTCGCCCCACCGCGCCCTGGCGATCGGGGCGCACGTGGCGTGGTTACTGGTACTGGCCGGCGGCGCTGGGTGCGCGCTCGGGCAGCGGGTCGGCGAGAGTCGACGGCTCGTCGGCGCGCGGGAACAGCCCTGAGACGGTGTGCCCGAAGGTCGTGACGGACAGGACCTCGTGCACGCCCTCCCCCGTGGCCTCCCACGAGAACTCGCCGGCGCGGATGCGGGCCTTGTTGCCGAGCTGACGACGACGGTCGGCGTCGGCGAGCAGATCGGCGACGGCGGCGGTCAGTTCGGCGGGTGAGTCCACGAGCACTCCGGTCACGCCGTCGATGATCGAATCGGTCAGTCCCTTGGAACTGCGGTAACCGATGGTGGGCACACCGTGCTGGGCGGCCTCGACCACCGCGAGACCCCACCCCTCCTTGCGTGAGGGCATCACGTGAACCCAGGCGCGGGCGAGCAATTCGTGCTTGCGCTGTTCGTCGACGTGGCCGTGGAAGGTGACGGCGTCGCCGATGCCCAGTTCTGCGGCCGCATCGCGGAGGTTCTGCTCCCACCAGCCGCCGCCGATGACGTCGAGATGCAGACCGGGGACGGTGCCGCGCAGCGCCGCGACCGCGGCGAGGGCATCCTCGATCTGCTTGTGCGGCACCAGCCGTGAGAGCACGCACACGCTCGGGTGGGCCGTGCGTGTGTCGTCGCCCCCCACTGCGACACCGGTGGGGACGGCGTCGACACCATTGCGGACCACGGCGATCCGTTCCCGGTCGACGCCGAGAGCGCGCAGCTCGTCGGCGGACGGAAGGGAGACGGTGAGGTACTGGTTGCGGCGGTGCACGCGCGGCGACAGGGACGACTCGATCCACCAGCCGAGCTTGGCCATCAGCCTGCCTGCGACCGGCCATTGCTCGCGATGACAGTGGTGCACGAGCACCGTGACGGGGGCACCGGCGACGAGCCGGGCGAAGAACGGGATGCCGTTCTGGGTGTCGATGACGGCGTCGGGACGGATACCGGCGAGGGGGCCGACACCGAATCTGCCCGCGAGGATCGCGGCGAGCGCGCGCGGATAGACGGTGAGCCGTCCCCCACCGCGACTGACGGTGATGCCGTCGATCCGGTCCCGCTCGGGAGCTCCGGGATAGGAGGCGGTCCTCAGGACGACGCGGACGCCGCGCGCCGCGAGTTGCGCCCCGACCTGTTCGAGATACCGCTCGCTGCCACCGCCCTGCGGATGCCCGCTATCGCGCCAGCAGAGCAGCAGAACCTCCCGCACGCGGTGACCCCCCTGTATGTCGACTCGACCACCCGGCCGGGCAGATGTGACTCGGACGATGACAGGGACACAGTAGCGGGTGCCGGTCGGCGACAGGTGAGGGACGAGCGCGGGGCCCGCACTAAGGTGACTGGACGTGCCATCGACGACCCGACCCCGCACCGACGTGACCCGGCTGTTCGCCCGCCGCGCCACACTGCGCCGTTCCGTGGGGTTGCTCGGCAGCTTCCGGTTCGAACAGACGGAACCGGAGAAGTTCTACGGTGGTCTCGCGCGCGACACCGTCGACCTCATCGGCGATCTCTACACGGGGCTGACCGGCGCCGATCTGACGGGCACCACGGTCGTCGACGTCGGCGGTGGACCGGGTTACTTCGCGGATGCGTTCACCGAGGTGGGTTCGCGGTACGTGCCGATCGAGCCCGACCCGTCGGAGATGCACGCCGCCGGTCTGCAGGTGGGCGGTGCGATCCGCGGCTCGGGCCTGGCACTGCCGCTGCGTACCGGATCGGTGGACGTGTGCTTCTCGTCGAACGTCGCCGAACATGTTCCGACGCCGTGGGTGATGGCCGACGAGATGCTGCGCGTCACGCGTCCCGGCGGACTGATGGTGCTGTCGTACACCCTGTGGTGGGGGCCGTTCGGCGGGCACGAGACCGGTCCGTGGCACGCCTTCGGCGGCGAGTACGCGGCCCGGCGCTACGCCCGCAAACACGGCCGGGAACCGAAGAACCGGTACGGGGTGTCGCTGTTCGACGTCGGCGCGAGCGACGGTCTGCGCTGGGCACGTTCGACACCCGACGGTGAACTGCTCGCGGCGTTCCCCCGCTACCACCCGAACTGGGCGTGGTGGTTCGTGAACGTGCCCGGTGTCCGAGAGTTCCTCGTCAGCAACCTGGTCCTGGTCCTGCGGCGACGCTGACCCGTCGCTTAATGTCGTCGCCATGACCGCACTGGCCCTGGACGTCGGCGGCACCAAGCTCGCCGCGGCCGTCGCCGCCGACGACGGCACCCCGCTCGAAGCCCGTTCCGTGCCGGTCCCCCGCAAGGACGTGTGGGACGCGTGCGCGGGGCTGCTCCGGGAGGTCGCGGAGGTCGGTGAGGAACCGGTGACCGCCGTGGGTATCGCCGCGGCAGGACCGGTCGACACGAACGCCGGGACGATCGGCCCGATCAACATCTCCGAGTGGAGTTCCGGCTTCGCACTCGTCGACGCCGTGCGTTCGGTGTTCCCCGAGGCGCGTGTCGATCTGGTGATGGACGGTGCGGCCGCGACCCTCGCCGAACAGCGCTTCGGTGCCGGACGTGACGTCGCCGACCTGCTCGGGGTCGTGCTCGGCACCGGCATCGGCGGCGGTCTCGTGCTCGGCGGCCGGATCGTGCGCGGCCGCACCGGAAACGCCGGCCACATAGGGCACGTCGTCTCGCCCTACGGCACGACGGTGTGCGCGTGCGGAGGCGTCGGCTGCATCGAGACCGTGGCGAGCGGCCCGTCGGCGGTGCGCTGGGCCCGTGCCCACGGCTGGCAAGGCCCCGACGGTGTCGCACTGGCCGCGGACGCCGAGTCCGGGGTCGGCGTCGCCGCCGCGGCACTCGAACGGGCCGGGACGGCGCTGGGGCAGGTCATCGCGTCGGCAGCGGCACTGGTGGATGTGGGACGGGTGGTCGTCGGCGGAGGCTTCGCGCAATCGGGCGGGCACCTGTGGCGGCCGATGCTCGCGTCGGCGGCCCGGCACGCCCGCCTGCGGTTCGTACAGGACCTGCAGATCGTCCCCGCCGAACTCGGCGCACTGGGCACTCTCACCGGCGCATCGATCGTCGCCGCAGGTCACGACTGGATAACCTGACCCGGCACACCGGGCTTTCCGGCCTACCCTGAGGACCACATCGGAGTCCCGGCGGAAACCGGTAGCGGGCCGCCGGGATGCTCTGCGAGCAGATCGGCGGTACCGGATGCGGATTGCTGACATTTTGCGGAACAAGGGTTCGGCGGTGCACACGGTCGGGCCCGACACCACGGTATGCGAGCTCATCGGCGACTTCGCGCGGTTCAACATCGGCGCGATGGTGGTGTGCGAGGGCAGGAGCGTCGCCGGGATCGTCACCGAACGCGACGTCGTACGCGCCCTCCACGAACGGGGCCCCTCGATCCTCGCCGCGCCGGCACACGAACTGATGTCCCGGACGGTGACGACCTGCCTGCCCACCGATTCGGTCGACAGTCTCGCCGAGACCATGACCGAACAACGGATCCGGCACCTGCCGGTCGTGGTGGACTCTCAGCTGGTCGGGATCGTCAGTATCGGCGACGTGGTCAAGAGCCGCATCGACGAACTACAGACCGAACGCGACCAGCTCGCCTCGTACATCCACGACGGTGGCTGACTTGTCGTTCCACGACGGTGGCTGACTTGTCGTTCCACGACGGTGGCCGATCTGTCGTTCCACGACGGTGGATGAAGCCTGATCAGTTCTCGCCGGTCGTGTCGTCGGGAGCCGTGTCCCCGGTGGCACTGTCCTCCGCGGCACTCTCGTCTGTGGCGCTGGGGCGGTCGAGGATGCTCACGCTCATCCCGTAGGGCAGGAACCGCACCGAACGTCGCGGGTCGGTGTTGCCCTTGAGCGTGCGCAGCGCGTCGAGTTCGGTGCGATGGACCTGGTCGACGCGGGCCACGCCGTCGTCGTCGGTGGTGTAGACGACCCAGACGCCGTCGCCCTTCTCACCGGTGGTCTCGGGCCGCGGCTGCGTGCGCGTCGGCGCCACCGGCGGCTCGAGGAACGAGAAGATGCGGTCCTTCAGTTCCCGCAGTTCCTCACCGGCTTCCCGCACCACGCGGTCGAGATCGTCGGGGTCGAACCCGAACGGATTGTTCTCCGCCATGTCATGTCTCCTGACCGTTGGGCACCCTCCAGTGTGGTGACGGTCGCCGATTCGCGCCACCCGGCTCCTCCCCCGCCCCTACTGTGCAGCCGAGGGAGGAAGAGACATCGATGGTGAACGACACGGATCTGCAGCATCTGCGGCGGTGCGTCGAACTCGCGGAGGAGGCGGTCGCGGCCGGCGACGAGCCGTTCGGGTCGGTGCTCGTCGATGCGGACGGCAAGGTCCTGGCCGAGGACCGCAACCGCGTCGCAGGCGGCGACAGCACCCGGCATCCCGAGTTCGAGCTCGCACGATGGGCCGCCGAACATCTCGAACCCGACCGGCGCGCCACCGCGACCGTCTACACCTCCGGTGAGCACTGCCCGATGTGTGCGGCCGCGCACGGCTGGGTCGGCCTGGGGCGGATCGTCTACGCGGCGTCCTCCGAGCAACTCGTCCGGTGGCTCGACGAGATGGGCGTGCCACCGGCACCGGTCCGTCCACTGCCGATCCGCGAGGTCGTGCCGGATGCCGTCGTCGACGGGCCCGTTCCCGAACTCGAACAGGAGATCCGCCTGCTGCACCGGCGCTGCCACCTCGGGGAGTGAGGCCGTCCGGTCCCATTCGATCTGGTGACCCTCTGGCCTCAGGCTGTAACGTGTTCTAGTGTTCGGGGTCACAGCACCGCGGCGCGCTCGACGGCCGCGCGATCCGAGACGTGAGCACACAGCAACGGATGAGGAAGACATGACCGACTACGACAAGTTGTTCATCGGCGGCGAATGGGTGGCACCGTCGACCGACGAGAGACTCGAGGTGTTCTCCCCCGCCACCGAGGAGCGCGTCGGCTCCGTGCCGGTCGCGGGACCGAAGGACGTCGACGCCGCGGTCGCCGCCGCCCGACGTGCCTTCGACGACGGGCCGTGGCCGCGCACGTCGCCGGCCGAACGCGCCCAGGTACTCGCCAAGGCCATCTCGCTCATCGAGCAGCGCAACGACGAGATCGCCGGCGTCATCGCCTCCGAACTCGGACAGCCGGGCCCCTCCGTCCAGATGGTGCAGATGACCCCGGCCCTGGGCACGCTGAACTACTATGCCGGACTGGCGGACTCGTTCAACTGGGTCGAGGAACGGACCGGGTCCTTCGGCCGCACCCGAGTCACCCGCGAACCGGTCGGCGTCGTCGCCGCCGTCATCGCGTGGAACGTGCCACTGTTCCTGTGCGCCAACAAGATCGCACCCGCACTGCTCGCCGGATGCTCGGTGGTGCTCAAGCCCGCACCCGAGGCTCCGCTGGCCGTGAACCTCATCGCCGAGATCTTCACCGAGGCAGGCCTTCCCGAAGGTGTGCTGTCGGTGGTTCCGGGCGGCGCCGAGACCGGCGAGAACCTCGTGTCCCATCCCGACATCGACAAGATCACCTTCACCGGTTCGACCGCGGTGGGCAAGCACATCGGCGAGATCGCAGCACGCAACCTCAAGCGCTGCTCGCTCGAACTCGGCGGCAAGTCCGCGGCCATCGTCCTCGAGGACGCCGACCTCGACTCCACCATCGCCATGCTCGTGATGTCGGGGCTGATCAACACCGGTCAGGCATGTGTCGGCCAGACGCGCATCCTGGCTCCGCGCTCCCGCTACGACGAGGTCGTCGAGAAGGTCGCCGGTGCAACCGCATTCTTCCCCGTCGGCCCTCCCGGCGACGAGGCCGCGCAGATCGGTCCGCTGATCTCCGCCAAGCAGCGCGACCGCGTCGAGGGCTACATCGCCAAGGGCAAGGAAGAGGGTGCCCGCGTCGTGATCGGCGGCGGCCGTCCGGCGCACCTCGACAAGGGTTACTTCGTCGAGCCGACGATCTTCGCCGACGTCGACAACTCGATGACGATCGCCCGTGAGGAGATTTTCGGTCCCGTGCTGTGCGTGCTGCCCTACGACAGCGTCGACGAGGCCGTGAAGATCGCCAACGACTCCGACTACGGCCTCGCCGGTTCGGTGTACACCACCGACATCGAGAAGGGCCTCGAGATCGCGTCGCGTGTGCGCACCGGAACGTACGGAATCAACTGGTACGCATTCGATCCCGGTTCGCCGTTCGGCGGGTTCAAGAACTCGGGCATCGGGCGTGAGAACGGCCCCGAAGGACTCGAGGCGTTCTGCGAACTGAAGTCCGTGCTCTACCCGCCCGGCTACGAGGGCTGATCCCCGACGACGAGGGGGAGGATATGTGCGTTCTCGACGGAGAACTCGCACATATCCTCCCCCTCGTTCGTGTTTCGGGAGGACGCGACCTCAGATGTACATCGCGGGATCGATGTACGTCGTCGGATCCACGAGCGGTTCGTGCTTCTTGCGGGACCGGACGGTCGCGGGGATACCAGTGGCGATCGAATCCTCCGGCACGTCGTGGGTGACCACGGCGTTGGCGCCGATCGCGCTGTCGTCGCCGATCACCACCGGGCCGAGGACCTTCGCCCCCGCCCCGACGGTGACACGGTTGCCCAGCGTCGGATGACGCTTCTCCTTCGCCAGCGACCGGCCGCCGAGCGTCACGCCGTGGTAGAGCATCACGTCGTCGCCGATCTCGGCCGTCTCACCGATGACCACGCCCATGCCGTGGTCGATGAAGAACCGCCGGCCGATGGTCGCGCCGGGGTGGATCTCGATGCCGGTGAGGAACCGGGTGAACTGCGCGAGGATCCGCGCAGGTCCCTTCAGGGCGGGCACCTGCCACATCCGGTGCGCGATGCGGTGCGACCAGATCGCGTGCAGCCCCGAATAGACGATGGCGTTCTCCGCGTCGCTGCGCGCGGCCGGATCGTGGCCGCGCGCCGACTGCAGATCCTCCCGGAGAGTGTGCAGGATACCCACGACGGCGATCAGTCCCGGATGTGCTCGAAGAGCGGGGTGGAGATGTAGCGCTCGCCGAAGTCGGGAACGACGACGACGATCAGCTTGCCGGCGTTCTCCGGACGCTTCGCGATCTCGAGTGCGGCCCACACGTTGGCGCCGGCCGAGATGCCGCCGAGGATGCCCTCGTCGGTGCCCAGGCGACGGGCGACCTCGATGGCGTCGTCGAACTTCACGTCGACGATCTCGTCGTAGATCTCGCGGTCGAGAACCTCGGGCACGAAGTTCGCGCCGATGCCCTGGATCTTGTGCGGTCCGGGCTCACCGCCGGTGAGGATCGGCGAGTCGGCGGGCTCGACACCGACGATCTTCACGTCGGGCTTGCGGGCCTTGAGGGTGCGGCCGACACCGGTGAGCGTGCCACCCGTGCCGATACCCGCGACGAAGATGTCGACGGCACCGTCGGTGTCGTTCCAGACCTCTTCACCGGTGGTGCGCTCGTGGATCTCCGGGTTCGCCGGGTTGCCGAACTGGCGGGCCAGGATGGCGTTCTCGGTGTTCGCGACGATCTCCTCGGCCTTCGCGACGGCGCCCTTCATGCCCTCGGAACCCGGGGTCAGGACGATCTCGGCACCGTAGGCGCGGAGCATGACGCGACGCTCGGTCGACATCGTCTCGGGCATCGTGAGGATGACCTTGTAGCCGCGGGCAGCGCCGACCATGGCGAGCGCGATACCGGTGTTGCCGGAGGTGCCCTCGACGATCGTGCCGCCGGGCTTCAGCTCACCGGACTTCTCGGCGGCGTCGATGATCGCGACACCGATGCGGTCCTTGACGCTGTTGGCCGGGTTGTAGAACTCGAGCTTCGCGGCGACGGTGGCGCCAGCGCCCTCGGTCAGACGGTTGAGCTTGACGATCGGGGTGCGCCCGACCAGCTCGGTGACGTTGTTGTAGATGCCGCTCATATTGGGCCGATCCCTCCTTGCGGTCGTCGCGACGACCGGGTCGTTTCCGTCACACCATTGCATCATCTGCTGGTACGTGCTGTGCAGCCGGGGAGCCGTGCGCTCACCCGGCCACGCGCATGCGCGGGCACAGTGCAGCGGCGACGGTTTGTCGGTCCGGCGTACACGGGTACTCAACGTCATCGGCCGCCTCGATCTTCCCGACAGCCACTGTGGCGTACGTCCTCGATCCGGCGACCGGCAGATCTGTCCGTCCGTACCGGTGAGGAGACGACGGTGGTCGACTTCAGCAGGGTCGTGCAGAACGCGGGCCGAGTCGTGGAGAACGCTAACAGGGCGATCGACGACGCCGGCCGCTCGGTGGGTGGCTTCGTCCGGCGTGCCGTCGACCGGCCCGTCGACGCCCGGAGACCGCAGACGGTGACCGTCGCGGCTCCGCGCGCACAGGTCATGCAGTTCTGGCGTGATCCCGAGAACCTGAGCAGAGTCTTCGGCGACCACGTGCGGGTGGAGACGGTCGAAGCGAACCGGCTGCGCTGGACATGGGAGGGCCCCGGCGGAACGACGACCTGGGACACCCGCGTCGACGTCACCTCGGAAGGGCTCGCATTCGTCGGTGAGGACGACGCGGACACCCCGGGTCCGCGCGTGGTGCTCGCGGTGTCCGACGCGCCCCGGGGCGGTACCGCGATGACCCTGCGCGCCGAGGTTCCCGTCCCCGATCTCGTCACCGGGGCCCTGACCTTCACCGCGCTCTACCGTGCGCGGGCCCTCATGCAGACCGGTGAGATCCCCACCCTGCAGGGCAGTCCGAGTGCCCGCGAATCGGAAGGAGACGCCTGATGCGAGCGCTGTGCTGGATGGGTGTGAACGAGTTGTCGGTGGAGACGGTCGACGATCCCGGCCTGGTCAACCCGCACGACGTGATCGTGCGGGTCCGACTCACCACGACCTGCGGTTCCGACCTGCACTTCCTCGGCGGATACCTGCCGGGGATGCGGGAGGGCGATGTGATCGGCCACGAGTTCATGGGCGAGATCGTCGACACCGGCCCGGAGGTGACCTCGGTGCGGGTCGGCGACCGGGTGGTCGTGCCGTCGTTCATCGGATGCGGGAAGTGCCCGTACTGCGCCGACGGCCTGCACGCGGTGTGCGACACCACCAACCCGAACGCGGCGATGCAGCAGCCCGTGCTGGGCTATCCCACCGGCGGAATCTACGGCTACACCCACCCGTTCGGCGGGTACCAGGGTTCGCACGCCGAGTACATCCGCGTGCCCTTCGGCGACGTCAACTGTTTCCCGATCCCCGACGGAGTGGGCGACGAGCAGGCCCTGTTCCTGTCCGACGCGGTCCCGACGGGCTACATGGGCGCCGACTTCTGCGACATCTCCCCGGGCGACACGGTAGCGGTCTGGGGCGCCGGCGCCGTAGGCCTCATGGCCGCGGCGAGCGCGAGGATCATAGGCGCCGAACGGGTGATCGTGATCGACCGTTTCCGCGACCGGCTCGACCGTGCCGCGAAGAGGATCGGCGCCGAAACCGTGGACTACACCGAGGTCGACAGCGTCTACGAGACGCTCCGCGAGAGCACCGGCGGACGCGGACCGGACGCATGTATCGACGCGGTCGGCATGGAAGGTCACGGCACCGGCGTCATGCAGGCCTACGACAAGGTCAAGCAGGCATTGCGGATGGAGAGCGACCGCGCGACCTCCCTGCGCGAGGCGATCCTGTCCTGCGGCAAGGGCGGAGTGGT
This sequence comes from Rhodococcus sp. PD04, assembly GCF_035918275.1. Classification (NCBI taxonomy): domain Bacteria; kingdom Bacillati; phylum Actinomycetota; class Actinomycetes; order Mycobacteriales; family Nocardiaceae; genus Rhodococcus; species Rhodococcus sp. PD04. The sequence goes on from NZ_CP142143.1 coordinate 4,541,165, forward strand.
GTCGGTGCTCGGCATCTACGGTGTCACCGACAAGTTCCCCATGGCGGTACTGACGAACAAGAGCCTGACCCTGCGGACGGCACAGCAACACGGCCAGCGGTACATGCCCACCCTGTTCGAGCACGTCCTCGAAAGCCGCCTGGATCCGAGTTGGCTCATGACGCACGACCTTCCACTCACCGAGGCGGTGCGCGGATACGAGATGTTCAAGAACAAGGAGGACGACTGCCTGCGCGCGGTCTTCCGTCCGTAGATCACTGCAATCGAGAGATCACTGCAATCGAGCGATCGCAGAACACCTGACGGTCAGGGCGTCACGGGTGCGGCGGCCCCGACGAAGGCCACCATCTCGTAGCCGCCGGGGTTGGTCTGGATCGGGATCTCCTTCCAGTTGTTGGCCAACCACACGTTCCCTGCCTGGTCGATCGTGATTCCGGTGTTGCGGACGAGGCCGTCGAAGCCGTATCCGGTGACGTCCGGGGAGATCGGTGCGCCCGTGGTGGTTCCGGGACGGCAGGCCACCGCCCTGCTGCCGCAGAACTGGGAGACGGCCCGGCCGGCGAAGTTCGCGACCCAGATGTTGTCGTTGCCGTCGACGACCACACCCCACGGAACCCGCAGACCGCCGCCGGTGATGGGGAACGGTGTGAGATTCCCGTCGATCATCGTGAGGCTGCCCTCGAGGGTGGGGGTCAGCGCGGGGTCCGGGCAGGGGATGCCGATGACCCGCGAGTTCGCGACCCACGCGGTTCCCGCGGAATCGACGGCCACCCCGAGGGGCTTCTCGAGACCGACCCCACCGATGGCCGGAGCGATCGGAGCGCCGGAGGCATCGAGCACGGCGACGGTGTCGCTGCCGTTGCCGGTGACGAACACCCTGCCGTCGGTGCCCTCGGCGAGGGCGAAGGGCTTGGTCACGCCGAGGTCGGTGAGGTTGCGTGCGGCAGCCGGGTTTCCGCCCGGATAGATCGTGACGCTGTCGTTGCCGCAGTTGGCCGTCCAGATGTCGCCGCTGCTGTGGGAGATCAGGCCCTGCGGCCAGTCGATCCCGCCCTGCGTGAACCCGGTGTCGGGTGAGATCGGCTGCCCGTCCGCCGTGAACACCGACAGGCTGTTGTGCGGGGGTTGCCGGTCGTCCGGGCAGCCGGGGGCGGGAGCCGCGAACCCGAAGTTGGCCACCCACACGTTGCCGTCGCGGTCGATGTCGATACCGAAACCTGCCCCGCTCAGTCCGCCGCCGGTGTACGGCGATCCGGGATAGAACTCTCCTGTGGGAGTGAGGCGGATGAGGTTCTCCGCACCGCACACGGGAGTGTCGGTGCCGGGCGCATATTCGTAGTTGTTGGTCACCCAGATGTTGCCGTCGCGGTCGACGGTCATGTTGCCCGGTCCGTCCATCGACACACCGTCGCCGACGAAGCGCAGCGCCAACGTCCATGCGCTCGGCGGGAGGACGCGGTCGGGGACGATCGGGGACGGACCGGCCTTCGACACCGCGAACAACTCGACGACGTTCTGCCAGGGATGACGGGCGGTGTTCACCAGAGCCTGCCAGGTGTCGGAAGCCGGTGCGCCACCGGGTGTTCCGGCCAGTCGCACCAGCTGGTCGCACACCTGGTGCAGGGCAATGCAGTTGGCGACCATGTCGGCGAGTGAACCGAAGGTGCTCAGCGTCTCGGTGTCGGGGCCGTTCGGGGACGTTCCGAGTACGGGGGCGATGTCGCCCGTGACGGGATCGACGAGATTGTGCGCCATGCGCGCCGCGTTCTGCAGACCGGGCGCCGGTCCGGCGACCCGACCGTCCTCGGTGAACTGTGCAAGCGCGTAAGCCGCTGCCACCGTGGTCTTCTCGTCGAGCACGACGTCCGACGGCGAATCTCCCACGCCCAGGACGCCGCTCAGCACCACCGGGGAGCCCGGTTTCTCGGCCACCGCGTAGATCACCGACGACGCCGGCTGCGGTGCGTATCCGATCGCGAACTCGCCCGCCGGCCCCGAGGTCGCGCGACCCAGCAGGGCCGGACCGTCGGCCGACGTCGCGAACAGCGATATCTCGTAGCCGGGCAACGGAACCGCGGACGTGAGAACACGCCCACGGAGTTGCTCGTCGCTCTGTGCGACGGCGGGTCCCGCCAGGAGCCCCCAGGTCAGCGCCGTCGCTCCCACCAGTGCCGCACACTTCCGACCGATACGACCCGAACCACGCACGAGACGACCCTCTCGCCGACGGAAAGCAGTTGCAGTGCATCGTCGAACTACGTCATCGGTCAGCGTGGCACAACCGAGATGTCCGCTGTGGACGATTTCCCGGATTTCACCCCTGCGTCCCAGGACGGCTGCATCCCAGGACTGCGCACCCCGCAGACGGCGAATGCCGCCCCCGGAAACCGGGAGCGGCATTCGTCGTGGTGTAAGGGATCAGCCCAGGCGCTGCTTGAGGGCCTCGAACTCGTCGCGGATACCCGAGGGCACCTTCTCGCCGAGGAACTCGAACCACTCGGCGATGCCGTCGATCTCGGACTTCCACTCCTCGACGTCGACCTTCAGGGCCTCGTCGACGTCGGCGGGATCGACATCGAGACCGTCGAGCGTGAGGTCGGCGGCGGTGGGCACGTAGCCGATCGGCGTGGACTGCGCGCCGGCCTTGTGCTCGATGCGGTCGACGATCCACTTGAGCACGCGCGAGTTCTCGCCGAAGCCGGGCCACAGGAAGCGGCCGTCTTCGCCGCGACGGAACCAGTTGACGTAGAAGATCTTCGGCAGCTTGTCCTGGTCGGCGTTCTTGCCGAGCGTGATCCAGTGGTTCAGGTAGTCGCCGGCGTTGTAACCGAGGAAGGGCAGCATCGCCATCGGGTCGCGACGGACGTTACCGACCTTGCCCTCTGCCGCGGCGGTCTGCTCGGACGACAGGGTCGCGCCGAGGAAGGTGCCGTGCTGCCAGTCGAAGGACTCGCTGACGAGGGGAACCGTCGTCTTGCGGCGGCCACCGAACAGGATCGCGGAGATCGGCACACCCTGCGGGTCGTCCCACTCGGGGGCGAGGATCGGGCACTGCGACATCGGGGTGCAGTAGCGCGAGTTCGGGTGCGCGGCGTTGGTGCCGGACTCGGGGGTCCAGTCGTTGCCCAGCCAGTCGGTGAGGTGCGCCGGGGTCTCGCCGCCGATGCCCTCCCACCAGACGTCGCCGTCGTCGGTCTTCGCGACGTTGGTGTAGATGGTGTTGCCGGCCTCGATGGTCGCCATCGCGTTCGGGTTCGAGTCGGCGCTGGTGCCCGGCGCGACGCCGAAGAAACCGAACTCGGGGTTCACGGCGTAGAGGCGGCCGTCCTTGCCGAAACGCATCCACGCGATGTCGTCGCCGAGGGTCTCGGCACGCCAGCCCGGGATCGTCGGCTGGATCATCGCGAGGTTGGTCTTACCGCAGGCCGACGGGAACGCCGCGGCGATGTAGTACGCCTTGTCCTCGGGCGAGATCAGCTTGAGGATCAGCATGTGCTCGGCCAGCCAGCCCTCGTCGTGGGCCATGGCCGACGCGATACGCAGCGAGTAGCACTTCTTGCCGAGCAGCGCGTTGCCGCCGTAGCCGGAGCCGAAGCTCCAGATCTCACGGGTCTCGGGGAAGTGGGTGATGTACTTCGTGTCGTTGCACGGCCACGGGACATCCTGCTGGCCGGCCTCGAGCGGCGCACCCACGGAGTGCAGTGCCTTGACGAACGGGCGGTCGGTGCCGAGCTTCTCGAGCGCCGCGGTGCCCATGCGGGTCATGATGCGCATCGAGACGACGACGTACTCCGAGTCGGTCAGCTCGACGCCGAGCTTCGGGTCCTCCGCACCGAGCGGGCCCATGCAGAAGGGCACGACGTACAGGGTGCGTCCGCGCATGCTGCCGCGGTACAGCTCGGTCATCGTGGCGCGCATCTCGTCGGGCGCCATCCAGTTGTTGGTCGGGCCGGCGTCGATTTCGTTCTCGGTGCAGATGAAGGTGCGCGACTCGACACGTGCGACGTCCGACGGATCGGAGCTCGCCAGGAACGAGTTCGGCTTCTTCTCGTCGTTCAGACGCGTGAACGTGCCGGCCTCCACCAGCTGAGAGGTGAGACGGTCCCATTCCTCATCGGATCCGTCGGCCCATACGACGCGATCGGGCTGGGTGAGCTCGGCAATCTCCTGGACCCAGGCAAGCAACTCGGCATGCTGGGTCGGGAGCTTGTCGTCGGAACCGTTCAAACCGGGAATGGTCGCTGAGGTCATCAAAACTCTCCTGGGGTGTGCCCGGAACCGGATCCCGCCGCCGACCTGCACGTTCTTTCTGTGCGGACGATGGCAGACCCGGGCTTTCCCCTCTCGGCAGGGGTACCACCTACTTCGTCCGTGGCCGGACAGACGAAGTAGGCGCCGGATGTCCTTTTCATAGAGGTTAACGTCGGAATGCCGACCGGCGTCACTCGGGGCCGGTCGGAAATATCACAGAAACGATTCAGAACTTGCGCACAATACCGTCCCCTCCCCCTGCTGCGCAGCCGGATATGAATCACTTCGACTCTTCTCCGTGGTGTACGTCGTATTCAAGGCTACCTGTGTCCAGTCGGCTCCACCGACCCGATCCGTCGAGCTCACGACAGTATTCCCACACCCCGTAGCGGCCGTCGTCCGCGATCACCGACAGGCGGTCGCTGCTGCCGTCGAGATCGGTGTCGGTGGCCACTACCAGGCCGTCGCCCCAGTCGCCGCCGACTCCCCAGCGTTCGGTGTCGGCGACGACGGTCTCGGCGGCGCCGTCACCGTCGAGGTCCGTGGTCGGGCCGAGGGTGTCGGCCCAGGCGGCCACCTCGGACGGATCGAAGCCGGACGGATCGAACGGATCGGTGAACGGCTGGGGTGCACCACCCGAGCCGGCGAGTTCGGCCATCGTCTCCCCTTTCCGACCCGGCCCCCGCCGGATCGCTCCTATCCGGTTGGACGCACGCGGACGCCCCGTGGTTCCGGGATGTGGCCGAGTGCCGCCAGGTCGCGCTCGCACGCGGCGATGCGGGCGCGTCGTTCACCGCGCCGCCGGGTGATCTCCGCGTCGATCGCCGCGACGCGTTCCCGCACGCGGGTGGCGTGCCGGTCGCGGGTGGCGACCGCGAGCGCGGTGGACTGCAGTTCCGTCTCGTGGATGCGGGTGCGGATCCACGTGTCGAGTTCCGCGCGCACGGTCGCGAGCTCGTCGGCGATCCACCGCCGCATCCGGTCCCGATAGGCGATGCGCCTGCGGATCCGCATCAGCCATCCGGCTGCCGGGACCGCGCACGCGATCGCGACCACCAGCGACATCCAACCCGGCAGGTCGCCGAACGGGGTGACGAGCAGTCTGCCGAGACCGGCACCCGCCGACGCACCGAACACCACCGTCAGCGTGTCCTCCATCGACCGCGCGGTCTCCGGTGGGCGGGACGTGCGCGCGGGTTCCGGAGCCGGCGTGCCCGGTGCGATCCGGGCCGTCTCCTCAACGAGCCGCGCGCACATGTCGTCGACGTGGGCGTCGATCGTCGTGACCACCGCATCCGCGTCCGCGGTCTCGAGCACCTCCACCGCGGCGGTGGACGCCGACCGCACGCGCACCGCGACCTCCTGCAACAGCGTCACCTGCAACCGGCGCAGGTCGGGGCCGGAGGTTGCCGGTGGTGCCGCAGCGGTGAGGCGGGAGCGTTCCGCACGCAGGTCCCCTTCCTCGTCCTCCGCGCTCAGTCGCTCGATCTCCTCCGCGATCATCGGCCGGGTGGCGGCAACGACCGCTGCGCGTGCTCGCCGCGGGTCGTGCGACGACCGGACCGTGGCGGCCAGGACGTCCCGCAGTTCGACGAGTCCGGACGCCGTGAGCAGGGTCTGCCGGACCGCCTCGCTCGCGTCGTCCCGGAGTTCGCGTGCCCTCCGCGCGGCCGCGGCGCTCACGGGCAGGACCACGACGCACGGCAGCCAGGATGCGTGCCGTTGCAGGATCTCGACGTCGGCGTCGCGCACCGCACGCCAGTCGGGGAAACGGTCGATGCCCGTCAGCGCACAGACCACCTCGATCGACTCGGCCGCCACCGCGCGGACGAGGTCGAGTTCGGTGCGGCCGATCGTCGCCGACGGATCGAACACCACGAGGGTGACGGCGCGGCCGTCGTCCGTGAGACTCGTACTGCGGCCGTCGTCCGTGAGGTCGATCCCGCCCAGATGCCGTAACTCCGCTGCCAGCGTGCCGGCGCCGGAACCGGGCACTCCGACGACCCGCACGCCGGTCGCGGCCGGCCGGTGCAGTCCCCTCCATCCTCGCGGGTTCCATCGGCGCAGGACGTCGTCGGCCGGATCCACGATTCCCGGCGGTGTCACCGCGGCCCTACGGCGACGAACTCCACCGGGTCGCGTTCCACCAGGTCGAGGGTCCGTTCGACGAGTTCGCGCACCTGCGGGGTGGCCGGAATACCCGCAACGACCCGGGCGAGTTCCTCGTCGCGCAGGCGGCGGGCCACCACCGCACGCATGGCGAGCGGTTCCGCGAGCCGCCCCTCGCCACGGACCGCGACCACCTGATCCGGCGGCACCCCCATCGCCCGCCCGACGAGGGCACACCCCGCGTCATCCGTCTCGCCCGGCACCACGAGGACGACGCGACGCGGATCGACGGCCGTCGACGCGGCGCGGTCGGCCGGATGGACGACGGCCGGGTCGAGGCGACGCGGCACGACGTAGACGACGAGATCGCCGTCGAGAACCGCATCGGGACCGTCCGGGGTGTCCACTGCCACTCCGGCCACGGCCGCGTCTACTTCCCCACCCTCGATATCGAGCCTGTGGAGCAGTACTCGGCGCACCTGCGTCTCGACGCTCTCCCGGCCGGTCCCCGCCCGCCCCGCGACCTGCACCCGCAGCGCGGCCGTATGCTCGGCCAGCGCCCTGCGAATCAACCGCCCTGCCTGCGCATCGAGTTGTTCGACCTGCGCGGCGAGGTGGTGCCACAACTCCCCCGTCATGATCCCCCGATCGTCGGCGGAGATTGTCGCAGAGAGACCGCTGACGGGCAGCCGAACGAATGCTTCCCTGAGAAAACACTGTGGCCACTCAGGTCACTCCCGCCACACACTCTCGGAATACGCGACAATGGACGGGTGAACGAAGCCGATCAGCACACCACCGAGACGCTCGACGAGCGCCCGACCCGCGGGAACCGCCTGTACCCCAGGGTGACGAGTTTCCGGTCCCGCCGTGGATCGCTGACCGACCCCCAGCAGCAGTGCTGGGACCGTCGTTGGCCCGAACTCGGCAAGGAGGTGGGCGACGAACCGCTCGACGTCGACGCATGGTTCGGCCGCTCCGCGCCGCTCGTCCTCGAGATCGGATCCGGAACGGGAACCGCCGCGGTCGCCATGGCCGCGGCCGAGCCCGAGGTGAACCTCATCGCCGTGGAGGTCTACAAGCCCGGCATCGCCCAGACACTGCAGGCCGTCGAACGCACCTATGACACCGACGCGCCGATCGAGAACCTGCGGATCCTGCGCGGCGACGCCGTCGAGGTGCTCGAGAAGATGCTGACCTCCGAGTCGCTCACCGGCGTGCGGGTGTTCTTCCCGGATCCGTGGCCCAAGGCCCGTCACCACAAGCGCCGGCTCCTGCAGGCCCCGACGTTCGCCCTGATCGCCGACCGTTTGAAGCCCGGCGGAGTGCTGCACGTGGCCACCGACCACGCCGAATACGCCGAGGCCATCGCCGAGGTGGGCGACGCGGAACCGCGCCTTGCCCGCTTCACCGGCACCGCCCCGATCAGCCTCGAACGCCCCGTCACCAAGTTCGAGGACAAGGCACACCAGGTGGGTAGCGCGATCAACGAGTTCGTCTGGGGGAAGATCGGAGCATGAGTGTCCATGAAGAGCTTCCCGGCGTGACCGACTCCTCTGCTGTCGACGGCGTCGAGCCGGTCCGTAAGGTCCTGCTCGTCTGGGACGCCCCCAACCTCGACATGGGCCTCGGCGCGATCCTCGGCGGCCGGCCCACCGCCGCCTACCGTCCTCGCTTCGACGCTCTCGGCCGGTGGTTGCTCGGGCGCACCGCCGAACTGTCGCGTCTGCACTCCGCCACCCTCGAACCCGAGGCCACGGTGTTCACCAACATCGCACCCGGCAGCGCGGACGTCGTCCGCCCCTGGGTCGAGGCCCTGCGTAATGTGGGCTTCGCGGTGTTCGCCAAGCCGAAGATCGACGAGGACAGCGATGTCGACTCCGACATGCTGCGCCACATCGAGCTGAGGCACCGGGAGGGTCTCGCCGGTGTCATGGTGGCCTCCGCCGACGGGCAGGCGTTCCGTGAGCCCCTCGAACGGCTCGCTCAGGAGGGCATCGCGACCCAGGTGCTCGGTTTCCGCGAGCACGCCAGCTGGGCGGTGACCTCCGAGATCATCGAGTTCCTCGATCTCGAGGACATTCCCGGTGTGTTCCGCGAACCGCTGCCCCGCGTCAGCCTGGAATCGCTGCCCGACGAGGGTGCCTGGCTGCAGCCGTTCCGACCGCTTTCTGCTCTCCTGGTGGGGCGCAAGAGCGTCGCCGAATAGGAGACTTACGTGTTCGACCGTTGGGGAGGGCTCGTCTACCGCGCGCGCTTCACCGTCATTGCGGTGATGGTCGCGGGGTTGCTCGCGCTCGCCGGGTACGGGCTGAGCCTGAACGATCACCTCAGCCAGAGCGGCTGGGACGATCCCGGTTCGGAGTCCGTCGCCGCTGCCAAGCTCGCCGACGGCACCTTCGGCCGCGACACCGCGGGCGACGTGCTGGTCCTGTACACGGCACCCGAGGGCAGCACGGTCGACGATCCCGCGTTCTCCGCGAAGATCACCGACAGCCTGAACTCGTTGGTCGCCGAGCACCCCGACGAAATCCTCAAGATCAACGGCGCGTACTGGCCCACCGACAACGCACCGTCGCTGCCGACACTGGCCGACCCGTCGCGCCAGCACGCGATCGCGTCGATCGCCATCGCCGGTGAGGACGACACGGAGCTGACCGGCAACTTCCGCGAGGTCAAGGACGCGTTCTACATCGACGGCGTCGACGTGCAGCTCGCCGGTCTGCAGCCGATCTCCGGCGCGCTGAACGACACGATGGCCAACGACATCAAGCGCATGGAGATCCTCGCGATCCCCGCCGTCGGCATCCTGCTGTTCTTCGTCTTCGGCGGCGTCGTCGCGGCCGCTCTCCCGCTGATCACCGGTGGTCTCACGATCGTCGCGGCGAACGGCATCGTCCGGTTGATCACCAACTTCACCGAGGTCAACTCGTTCGTCGCGCCGGTCGTCTCACTGATCGGCCTGGGTCTGGCGATCGACTACGGCCTGTTCATGGTGTCGCGCTTCCGTGAGGAACTCGCCGAGGGCTACGACACCCCGGCGGCGGTGCGCCGCACCGTCGTCACCGCAGGTCGCACGGTGGTGTTCTCGGCAACGATGGTGGTCACCAGCCTCGGTGGCCTCGTGCTGTTCCCGCAGGGCTTCCTCAAGTCGGTCGCCTACGGCGCGATCTCGGCGGTCTCGCTGGCCGCCCTGCTGTCGATCACGATCCTGCCCGCCATCCTGAGCATCCTCGGCAGGCGCATCGACATGTTCGGCATGAAGCGCTTCGGACAGATCCAGTCGAACGAGCAGGTCGAGAACAGTTTCCTCGGCCGCCTGTGCCGCTGGGTGATGGTCAATCCGATGAAGGTGACCATCCCGACGGTCATCGGCCTGCTGCTGCTCATCATGCCGCTGACCGGCATCAAGTTCGGCGGCATCAACGAGACCTACCTGCCGCCCGAGCACCCCACGCGCGTCGCGCAGGAGACCTTCGACGAGCTGTTCCCCGGCCAGCGCGCCGAGCCGGTCAAGCTCGTCGTCCGCGGCGCCGAGGGCGGCGATCTCAACAAGATCATCACGACGGCGAGCGAGGCCCCCGGTCTCGTCGAGAAGTTCACGATCACCGGCCCCGCCAAGGACGGCGTCCGCGTGCTCAAGGCCGGTCTGACCGACCGCAACGAGTCCGCCGACACCATCGAATACCTGCACGCGGCCGACTGGCCCGAGGGTGTCGAAGTGCTCGTCGGCGGCACCCCGGCCATCGAGCAGGACTCCATCGCGGCCCTGCTCGACACCCTGCCGCTGATGGTCGTGGTCGTCGTGCTGCTGACGACGTTGCTGATGTTCCTGGCGTTCGGCTCGCTCGTGCTGCCGGTGAAGGCCGTATTGATGAGTGCCCTGGGTCTCGGCTCGACGCTGGGCATCCTCACCTGGATCTTCATCGACGGCAACGGCGCCGACCTGCTCAACTTCACCCCGGGGCCGATCATGTCGCCGGTGCTCGTGCTGATCATCGCGATCGTGTACGGCCTGTCGACCGACTACGAGGTGTTCCTGCTCTCCAGAATGGTCGAGGCGAGATCGATGGGGGCGAGCACCACCGAGTCGATCCGGATCGGTACCGCCCACACCGGTCGCATCATCACCGCGGCCGCCCTGATCCTCATCGTCGTCACCGGTGCCTTCGGGTTCTCCGACCTGGTGATGATGAAGTACATCGCGTTCGGCATGATCGCCGCGCTGATCATCGACGCGACCGTCATCCGCATGTTCCTCGTGCCCGCCGTGATGAAGCTGCTCGGCGACGACTGCTGGTGGGCTCCGGCGTGGATGAAGCGCATCCAGGAGAAGATCGGCCTGGGCGAGCCCATCCTCGCCGACGAACTGATGCCCGAGGACGTTCCCGAACTCATCACCGTCGGCATGTTCGGCCCGGCGACCGTCGCGGCCACGGGCGCGCACCGCTTCCCGGCCGGTGCCTTCGAGGGTGGCTCCGACCTCACGCAGCCGCTGCCGAAGATCGCTCCGCCCAGGCCGGCCGCCGAACAGCGCAAACTCCGCGATCTCACGCCGCCGCCGGCGCGACGCCAGGTTCCGGGCCGTCCCCCGGTCCGTCCGGCCGCGCCCGCATCCGGACGTCCGCCTGCTGCTCCTCGCAACGGCGAACGGGTGCCGCCCGCAGCCGGGCGTCCGACGCCGGCGAGCCGTCCGGTGCAGCCCGGTACAGGTCCGGGACGTCCGTCGCGTCCGGTCCCGGAGCCGCGTCGTCGCCCGGAGGATCGGCCGCAGGTGGACGAGCGCAACGGCTCGGCTCTTCCCGAGCGTCGTGCCCCGGAGACGCCCGAACGTCGTGCCCCCGAGGTGCCGCAGCGCGATGCTGCACAGCGGGGTCCGCTCGATCCGACACAGCGGGGTCCGCTCGATCCGACACAGCGGGGTCCGCTCGATCCGACACAGCGGGGTCCGCTCGATCCGACACAGCGGGGTCCGCTCGATCCGACACAGCGGGGTCCGCTCGATCCGACACAGCGGGGTCCGCTCGATGCCACACAGCGGGGAGCTTCCGACCCGTCGTCGCCTTCGTCGGTGCCGCCGCTCCCCCGCCGCCGGCGCGGCGAGGTTCCGCCGCCGCTGCCACAGTCGTTCGTCCGCCCGCCGGCCGTCCCCGGCGATGCGGAGGCTCTGCCCGGCACCCAGGCGTCGCGCCCGGGCGAATCCGGCACCGGTCGTGCACGGGATCCGCAGGCGATCGAGAACTGGCTGTCGCAGTTGCGCCGCACGTCGCCCGGCGGGGACTCGCCCGCGCAGCGTCCTCGGCCTGCATCCGACGCACCGCGTCCGTCCGCATCCGACGCACCGCGTCCGCCGGCACCCGGAGCGCAACGATCCCCGGCACCGGAATCGCAGCGGCCCCAGGGACCGGAAGCGCAACGTCCCCCCGCGCAGGCACCTGCCCGTCCGCCCGCGCCGAGCACTCAGCAACCGCCCACACAGGGCATGCAGCCTCCGGCTCAGGGCGTGCAGCCTCCGGCACAGGGCGGTCCTCGTCCACCTCTGCCCTCCCGATCCCGAGGTCAGGAGCAGCCGCCCCGTCCGGCCGGCGAGCGACCGGAAGCACCGGCGGACGAGTCGCAGCCGGAGCAGAACGACGCGGAGTCGCGGAGCCGTGGACGCCACGGCCCCGACAGCGGGCGTTCGATCAGCGTCAGTGAGCTGATCGCCCGGCAGCGTCGCGACTGACCTCCCGAACGAACTCGAGGCGACCCGCAGAGCGGGTCGCCTCGAGTGTTTCGGGGGTCAGCTGCCGTTGAAGAACTTCCGCAGACGCGTGGACAGCGGATGGGTGACGTTGAAGCTCCCGCCGCGGACCTTGCCCGTCACCACGACGTGCAACGGCCCGTACGGCGCTCCGCCGCGCACCTTCGACGTCACGCTCGACGCGACGTTCTCGACGCCGTTGACGTCGGCCGTGGCCTCTGCGGGGAGCACGATACTGATCGAGCTGAGGTAGTCGCTCACGTCGATCCGCACGACCTGCGTCTGCATCACCGCCTCGGTGAAGTCGAGGGTCACGGAGGACGCGACGGTGTCGAGGACGATGGCGGGCGGCACGTGCCAGCGGCCCTTGCGTTCGATGCCGGAGACACGACCCTTGATCACGAGAGGAGCGCCCTGGCCGGTCGCGGGGTAGGCGGCTGCACTCGGCGCCGGGTAGCCGGCTGCGCTCGACGCCGGGTAGCCGGTCGCGCTCGGCGCGGGGTAGCGCGACTGCGACATGCCCGGCAGGTTCTGTTCCTGGAACTCGGGTCGGATCTGGATGCCCGGCAGGTCGACGAGCACCTGGTTCAGGTCGCCCCGGGTCTTGGCCGCGAGGACGGTATCCATCCGTTCGGTGAACTCCCCGAGCGAGAGCATTCCCTGCCCGACCGCCCGCTGCAGAAGTTCGCCGACGTGCTCGCGCTCGGCGTCCGACACCCGCAGATCCCTCGGTTCCATGCCCCCGAGCTTAACGGGACGATCGGTATGCCTCAGAAGTCGTCAGGGGTGTGAGCGGGACGCTATTCGAGGCCCTGTTCGATGACGTAGCGGGTGAGTTCGACGCGGTTGGCAAGTTGCAGTTTGCGCAGTGTCGCCTGGACGTGGTTCTCCACCGTGCGGTGGCTGAGCGTCAGCCGCGCGGCGATCTGTTTCGCCGACAGCCCTTTCGCGACGAGACGCAGCACTTCGGTCTCCCGACCGGTCAGGGTCGGTGGAGGTCGACGGTCGGCGACGTCGTTCGACATCCGGCGGTACTCGCCGAGCACGAGCCCGGCCAGTCCGGGGGTGAAGACTGCCTGTCCCCGCGCGGTCGCGAGGACGGCGTCGACGAGTTCGTGCACCGAGGCGCTCTTCACGAGATAGCCGGACGCGCCGGCCTTCACCGCGCCGAGGACGTCGTCGCGTTCGGAGGACGCCGACAGGACCAGCACCCGGCTGTCCGGGGAGACCTCGAGCACCGCGCGGGTCGCCTCGGTGCCGGTGCCGTCGGGCATCGCCATGTCCATGAGCACGACGTCGGGGCGGACGACCGCGGCACGACGCGCGGCGCTCGCGACACCGTCGGCCTCCGCGACGACGATGAACCCGGCCTCCTCGAGGTCACGTCCGACGGCGTTGCGCCAGATCGGATGGTCGTCGACCACCATCACGCTGACGGTGCCGCGTTCCTCCGTGGTGTTCTCGTGTGCTTCCGCGTTGATCTCGGCCACTCATTCCCCCTTCGGTACCCGGATCTCCCATTCGGTTCCTTCGCCTACGTCGCTGTCGAGCAGTGCGACACCGCCGAGCCATTCCGCTCGCCCGACGATCGACTTGGACACCCCCATGCGTCCCTGTTCACGAGCTTCGTCGAGTCTGCCCGGCGCGATCCCGGCGCCGTCGTCCCGGATGCTGAGCACGATCTCGTCGCCGAGGTCCTCGAGGAGGATGTAGGCGGCGGCACCGGCGCCGGCGTGCAGTTGCGTGTTCGACAGCGCCGCTGTCGTGAGCGCCGCGAGTTCCTCCGCTCGATTCCGCGGGATCATGATCGGGTCGGCGGGCGCGGACACCGTCGCACCGGTCCCGGCCCGAGCCCGGACGAGTGCGGTGAGGTCGGCGTTCTCACCACCGCGGTCGACGCCGGTGTCCTGTTCGGAGATCAGCTGCCGCAGCGCGGTCTCCTGTTCGCGGGCCAGCTCCGCGAGCTCCGCCGCATCACCGCCCAGCTCGACTCCGCGCCGCTGCACGAGCGCGAGCACCTGCAGGACACCGTCGTGCACCTGGCGGGCGAGTCGGTCCCGTTCCTCGGTGGCCGCTGCCACGCGCACGGCCTGCTCGAGTTGCCGGTGCGCACTGCGCGCGGTGGTGGTGGCGAATCCCATCGCCACACCGCACGCGACGAGCACGGGTGCCGTCGCGTCCCGCCACAGGTCCAGATTGATCTGGTCGCGCACCACCGCGCTGACGACGGACATCAGCAGCGCCGAGCCGATGCCGGTGAGCGGACCACCGAGGATCGCAGCCGACAGCACGGCGTTGGCGACCCACAGCGTGGTGGGCATGGTCTGGTGGTTGCTGTACCAGTCGTGGTCGGCGACCAGCCGGGTCGCCGCCATCAACGCCACGGCGAGGATCTGATCCATCACGGTGACCGTGCGCCGCAGTCGTGCCTCGCGGGAGAGCAGCACCGCCGAGACGAGCGACCACGTCACGAGCACCCCGACGAAGAACCACGACAGGCCCGGACGGGTGTAGTTCACGACGGTCGAGAACTGCGATCCCACCGCATATGCGACGGTCACGAGCCGGAAGACCTGGGCGGCCCGCCACAGGGGCGCATCCGCATCGGGACCGGTCGGAGACGGCCTCATGTGTACGTTTCGCACCTTTCGTCACCGTGGGTGGGGCGAGTGAATCCAACCACTCCACACCCCCAACGGTGACCGCCCCATCCTGTGACCGTCCGCACAGTGGTTTGATTTGAAGTCGTGCTGAGGTCGTACCGAGCTGTCGCCGCCACGTTGCGGAGTCGTTGGCCGCTCTACATGGTCTCGATGGGCGCGTCGAATCTGTTCGGGGCCCTGCTCGTGTTCGCCTTCGTCCGGTACGGCATCCCCATCGCCGAGACCGACGCCATCATCGCGGATCGGGTCCGCAACTTCGCGGTGTTCGCCGTGTACCTGGTCTTCGCCGGCATCGTGAGCCTCAGCGCGGCGGCGATCATGCTGCGCTCGGTCGTCCGGTGGCAGCTCCGCGGCGGCCCACCCACCCGGGCCGAGCAGATGGCCGCCCTGCACGCCCCGCTGCGACAGGCGATCGTGCATCTCGGCCTGTGGCTGCTCGGCGGCGTGCTCTTCGTCTTCCTCACCGCCGAGGAGATGCCCTCGCTCGCGGTGGCGGTCTCGGTCACCGTCGCGATGGCCGCGACCAGCACTTTCGGTTTCACCTACATGCTCGGCGAACGTATCCTGCGACCGGTCGCCGCGCGGGCGCTGAGCGAGGGGAACTTCGACCGGACGATGGCTCCCGGCGTCGGCACGCGCCTGGCCATGACGTGGGGGCTCGGCACGCTCATGCCGGTCGCCGGGATCGTGCTGCTGTGCGTGACGCAGCTGAGCGCCGACACCGACTTCGACGCCGACGCGCTCGCCCTGTCCGTGCTCGCGCTCGCGGTGACGTCGATCGGCCTCGCGCTCGTGTTGTCGCTGCTGACGTCGGCGCAGATCTCCGACCCGATCAAGCAGCTCCGCTGGGCGATCGAACGCGTGCAGCGCGGCGCCTCGGGAGTGCAGGTCGAGGTGTTCGACGGTAGCGAGATCGGACGCCTGCAGGTCGGCTTCAACCGGATGATGGCGGAGTCCGACGAGCGTCGGCGTCTGCGGGAGTTGTTCGGTCAGCACGTCGGCGAGGACGTCGCACGCCGGGCGCTGCAGTACGGCACCGAACTCGGTGGTGAGACGCGCTACGTCGCGGTGTTGTTCGTCGACATGGTGGGTTCGACGGCGACGGCCGCCGAGCGCCCGCCGAGCGAGGTCGTCGAACTGCTCAACGAATTCTTCCGTGTCGTCGTCGAGGTGGTCGACCGTCACCACGGTTTCGTCAACAAGTTCATGGGCGACGCCGCGCTGGTGATCTTCGGCGCTCCCCTCGACCGGCCGGACGCCCCCACGGCGGCACTCGCGGCGGCCCGCGAACTGCGTTTCGCCCTGGACGAGATCACCGGACTCGACGTCGGGATCGGCGTGTCGGCGGGGCTCGCGGTGGCCGGCAACATCGGTGCGGCGGAGCGCTTCGAGTACACGGTGATCGGCGACCCGGTCAACGAGGCATCGCGTCTGACCGAGCTCGCGAAAATGCGCCCGAGCAGGGTTCTCGCGTCGTCGAGTGCGCTGTACTTCGCGGACGACGAGGAGCGCAGCCACTGGGAACTCGGTGACGAGGTGCAACTGCGCGGCCGCCGGCGGATGACCCATCTCGCGTGGCCGGTGCGCTATCCCGGGGCCCCCGGAGAGGCGAACGAGAGGGACGAATCGGGCACTTCGGCGGAGGAATGACAGTCCGTCCCGCGACACCCGTGAACGACGCGGAACGGCCATAGCGCCCTCTCCGTGACCCTGTGGTCGGTTACGGTGAACAGCGTGGCGCAGCCGCACGACGATCCTCCATGCCCCGACGCCACGCCGCGTCGGGGCTCGTTCCGGTGGATCAAGTGGGTGTCGGCGATCGCTCTCGTGGCCCTGTTGACGGTCGAGGCGATCTATCTGTGGCCGACGATGAGCGACTCGTGGCGCGCGGTCACGGAGATGCACTGGGGCTGGTTCGCGGCGGCCGTGCTGGCGCAGATGATCTCCCTCAGCGGCTTCGCGGGAGTGCAGCAGCGACTGCTCCGCGCCGGTGGGGTGCGCGTGGGGCACTGGCGCTCGGCATCGGTGATCTACGGCAGCACGGCGATGGCGGTAACCCTGCCCGCAGGACCGGTCTTCTCCACAGCCTTCACCTACAAGCAGACCCGCAAGTGGGGTGCGACCCCCGTGGTCGCCTCGTGGCAGCTCGCCGTGTCGGGCGTCATCGCGGCGGTGACCCTGGCGTCGGTGGGCATGATCGGCGCCTTCGCGGTCGGCAGCCGGATCAGCCCCGTCACGCTCGTGTTGTCGCTCGCCGGCGCGATCGCGTTGATCTTCGGCCTGCGGTACGTCGCGAAGAACCCCACGTCGATCGAAGCGGCGGGCACGTGGGTGCTCCACCGGGTCAACCGCATCACAAGGAAGCCGAGGGGCACCGGCTTCGACGTCTTCGAACGCACCCTCGCTCAGCTCGAGGCCGTCGAACTCGCTCGTCGCGACGGCGTGGCCGCCGTGGCGTGGTCGGCCGTGCACCGTGCAGCGGACGTCGCGTGCCTCGGACTGGCGTGCTGGGCCGTCGGTGGCTCCCCCTCGTTGGCGGGGTTGTTCATCGCGTTCGCGGCGGCGAAGGCCGTCGGCAGCGTGCCGCTCGCGCCGGGTGGCCTCGGATTCGTGGACGGTACCCTCATCGCGACGCTCACCGCCGCCGGGCTGAGCGCGTCGCAGTCGCTGGCAGCGGTCTTCGTGTATCGGATGGTGAGCTTCGCGTTCGTCGCCCTGACGGGCTGGGCCACCGTCGCCGCGATGTACCGGGGCAACGGGCCGGACGAGATCGATCCGATCGCCGAGCGCGAGGAACACGAGCGCAGCACCCTGGAACGCCGACGGCGACCT
This sequence comes from Rhodococcus sp. PD04, assembly GCF_035918275.1. Taxonomy (NCBI): domain Bacteria; kingdom Bacillati; phylum Actinomycetota; class Actinomycetes; order Mycobacteriales; family Nocardiaceae; genus Rhodococcus; species Rhodococcus sp. PD04. The sequence goes on from NZ_CP142143.1 coordinate 4,558,763, forward strand.
CTGGAGAATCCCGAACCGGCGTGATTCACATCACATAGTAGTTGCGTACGCAACCATTTGGTGGCATGGTCGTAGACAAGCAGTTGAATGTTGAATCACTTTGAGGAGAGCCACCATGACGACCGCCACCACCACCTTCCCGGGCCTGACCGCCGGCACCTGGGCCATCGACCCCGTCCACTCGAACGTGGGCTTCACCGTCCGCCACCTCGTCGTCAGCAAGGTGCGTGGCAGCTTCGAGAACTTCTCCGGCGCCATCACCGTCGCCGAGGACGGCACCGCATCCGTGAACGCCGAGATCGACGTCAAGTCCATCAACACCAAGAACGCCGACCGTGACGCGCACATCCGCTCCGCCGACTTCTTCGACGCCGAGCAGTTCCCCGTCGCCACCTTCACCTCCACCGACGTGCGTGCCGACGGTGACGACTACATCGTCACGGGCGACTTCACGCTCCACGGCGTCACCCGCCCGGTCGACCTGAAGCTCGAGTTCAACGGCGTCAACCCCGGTATGGGCCAGGGCCCGGTCGCCGGCTTCGAGGCCACCACCGTCATCAACCGCAAGGACTTCGGCATCAGCATCGAGATGCCGCTGGAAGGCGGCGGAGCCGTCGTCGGCGACAAGATCACCATCACCCTCGAGATCGAGGCCGGCCTGCAGGCCTGACCCCTCTCGCACCGACAGCGCCCCTGCTCCGGCGGGGGCGCTGTCGCGCTCCACACGCTCTACCGGCCCTGATCGTGCTCGAGAGCACGCGCCGGAGGTTCCGACGGGCCCCGCGCCGCCGCTACTCTGGACCCGTGAAGAAGTACACCCCGGCGTTGGCGATCGACGTCGTTCTCGTCGTCGTATTCGCCGTGCTCGGTCGTTCCAGCCACGACGAAGTGCTCGATCTCGTAGGGCTCGCAGGAACGGCATGGCCGTTCCTCGGCGGCCTCACCGTCGGATGGTTCCTCACCGCGTGGCTCTACCGCGACAAGTTCGACGCCTTCGCGGCCGTTCCTACCGGACTCCTCGTGTGGGTGAGCACCCTCGTCGTCGGGATGCTGCTGCGTGCCGTCACCGGCCAGGGCACCGCGACTGCCTTCATCATCGTCGCGACGATCTTCCTGGGCCTGTTCCTGGTGGGCTGGCGCGTCGTCGTCGGACTGCTCCAGCGCCGCAAGGTCGACGCCCACTGACCCCGCCGAGGTCGCCCCGCACCGACCCTCCGGTCTCGTTTCTCACAATCGCACCCGAAGTGTGATCTGCGACCGCGGGATACGCGAATTTTTCGCGCTCGCGCCCCGTGCGGTGGAACAGTGGGGACCATGTCCACGCTGGAACCACCTACTCTGACCGGGTCGAGATCCGACCATCGGTTCTTCGGCCAGCCGCTGCCCCTGGCCAATCTGTTCGGTGTCGAGATGTGGGAGAGATTCTCCTTCTACGGCATGCAGGGCATCCTGATCTACTACCTGTACTACTCGGCATCCGAGGGCGGGCTGGGGATCAGTCAGGCGGCCGCGACCTCCATCGTCGGTGCCTACGGCGGCACGGTCTACCTGTCGACGATTCTCGGGGCGTGGATCGCCGACCGGTTACTGGGTTCCGAACGAACCCTGTTCTACAGCGCCGTACTCATCATGTTCGGCCACATCGCTCTCGCAGTGCTACCCGGTTTCGTCGGGGTGGGTGTCGGCCTCGTGCTGGTCGCGTTCGGTAGCGGTGGCCTGAAGGCCACGGCGACGTCGATCGTCGGCGACCTCTACGACGAGCAGGACCCGCGGCGCGACGCCGGCTTCTCCATCTTCTACATGGGCGTGAACCTCGGCGCGCTGGTCGGCCCACTGCTCACCGGCTTCCTGCAGACGCGCTACGGCTTCCACTGGGGCTTCGGTCTCGCCGCGATCGGTATGTTCCTCGGCCTGCTGCAGTACACGATCTACCGCAAGCATCTCGGCGACATCGGCAAGGTGCCGCCGCATCCCCTGCCCGCCGAGACCCGTACGAAAGCGGCCGGGATCGGTCTGGTCGCCGTGGTCCTCATCGCGGTCGCCGCGCTGACCGGCCTCGTCACGACGAGCAACATGTCCGACATCGTCGTCGCCCTCACCATCATCGCGACGATCGCCTACTTCGTCATCATGCTGTCGAGCAAGCAGATCACGCCGATCGAACGCAGCCGGGTGCTGTCGTTCATCCCGATGTTCATCGCGAGCGCGGTGTTCTGGTCGCTCTTCCAGCAGCAGTTCACGATGGTCGCCGTCTACGCCGACACGCGCCTGAACCGCAGCCTGTTCGGATGGGAGTTCCCGCCGTCCTGGGTGCAGTCGATCAACCCGGTTTTCATCATCCTGTTCGCAGGTGTCTTCGCCGCCGTGTGGACCAAACTCGGACCGCGTCAGCCGTCGTCACCCATCAAGTTCGCCGCGGGCACGATCATCATGGGCATCGCCTTCCTGTGCTTCATCCCCATGGCGGGCGGCGGCGCCAACAGCGCTCCGCTGCTCGGACTGGTGTTCATCCTGCTGCTGTTCACCTTCGCCGAGCTGTTCCTGTCCCCCGTCGGACTGTCGCTGTCGACGAAGCTCGCACCGAAGAACTTCCACACGCAGATGGTCGCGCTGTTCTACCTGTCCGTCGCGTGCGGCACGGCCATGGCCGGCACCCTCGCCGGGTTCTACGACGAGAACGACGAGGTGCCGTACTACCTGTGGATCGGCGGAGCGTCGATCGCAGTGGGCATCGTGCTGGCCCTGTTCGCGCCGCGCATCAAGAAGCTCATGCACGGCGTGCAGTAGCCACCGCTGCACAGAGTGCTGTGCAGTAGCACCGCTGCACAGAGTGCTGTGCAGGAACACCACTGCACAGCACTCAGCGGAGAGCGAGCCATACCGCCAACCCGAACCCTGCGAGCGCGACACCCACGCGCAGCAGGTTCGGGGGTATGCGCCGCACGAGCGGCGGACCGCAGTACCCACCGGCGAACGCGCCGACGGCCATCGCGGCCGCCGCGCCCCAGTGCACGGGACCGAAGACGGCGAACCCGATCGCCGCGACGAGATTGGCGACCCCGAGCAGGTAGCTCTTGAGGATGCTCGCGCGCCAGATCTGCTCGGACGTGCAGATCAGCACCAGCGCGTAGAAGACGACGCCCGCGCCGGCACCGAAATATCCGCCGTAGACCGCGACGACGAAGACCGCCACGGAAAACACTCGCGGCAGGTCGCGGCCGCCGGCCAGGGTGCGGATGCGTGGCTGGAGCAGCAGCGCGAGAGCGGCGAGTGCGACGAAGCCGGGGACGACCGCCTCGAACGAGTCGGGTGGGGCGACGAGCAGGACGGCCGCCCCGACCACGCCGCCGAGCGCGGCGTAGAGCGTCCACCACCACACGCGGGGGCCGGTGTCGACGACCTCCCGCGCCGAGTTCGTCAGCGCCCCGACACCCACACCGACCATCGCGACGGTGTTGGTCACGTTCGCCGCGACCGGCGGGAGGCCGACGGCGAGCAACGCCGGATACGAGACGATCGATGCCAGGCCGGTGACGAACCCGACGACACCCGCGAAGAATCCGGCAACCACGAGCAGGGCCAGGTCGAGGACGGTCACGGTCGCTCAACGTACCGGTACACCGTGGACCGGCCTCCGGCGGATCGGTGCGCCAGGGACCGACCGCCTGCAGTCGGTGTGCCATGGACCGACCTCCGGCGGTCAGTGCGCGTGGACCGGCCTCCGGCGGTCAGTGCGCGTGGACCGACCTCCGGCGGTCAGTCCCCGAGCAGTGGTTCCCCGAGCTTGCGCAGGAAGGTGTCGGCCATCTTGATCGCCCGGTCGCCGCCGTCGGCATCGGCGACGAAGACCGCGAAGGCCAGGTCGCCGCCGGTGTAGCCGAAGAACCAGCGGTCCTCGCCGCTCGCCGCGGCGATGCCCGCGAGGCCGGCGTGTCCGCGGAGGAAGGACGCCGGACCGTTCTGCACGTTGTCGATCATCATTCCGCGCAGGGCGTCGATCACCGAGCCGGGCAGCGCCTCGGGGGCGTCGTGGACGACCGTCTCCTGGCCCTGTACGAGCGTCGGGACGGCGGCGTTGCCCCGCGCGACCGAGGCGGCCAGCACTGCGGCGCCGAGCGGCGTGATCAGGTTCTCGTCGGAGTCCGATCCGGCGAACTGGACCACTCCGGAGCGGTTGTGACCGATCTGCGAGGTCTCGAACTCGAAGCCGGGCACGTCGTAGTCGACGCCGAGACCGAGGCGCCGGGCGGTCGCGGCGATGTCGTCGGACCCCACGTCGTTCGGCTCGACGCCGCGCTCGAGGCCGGCCGCGAGCCGGACCGGATCGAGAACGCCGCCGGCCGGGTAGAGGCCGTGGGTGATGACGGGACCGAGTTCCATGGCCCAGTTGTTGACGTCGGCGGCGAGAATGCCACCGGTCGACGGCTGGATGGCGACCAGCGCGGCCGGGGTGCCGGCGGTGACGACCGCTTCCTTCGCGGCCAGCTGCACCTGGGAGTCGACGGTCGCCTGCAGGTCCGGGGGCGGGGGGCCCTGGAAGCCGGCCACCTGGATCGGGCCGTCCTCGGGGTCCTCGAGGGTGACCGCCCAGCCTGCCGTCCGGTCGCGTTCGAGCTGCCAGGCGGAGCGCAGGGAGTCGAGCAGCGGCGTGGAGATCCGTCGATCGGCGCTGATCAGTGTGGGTGTCGTGAGCACCTCGACCCCGGGGATCGACACGATGCCGTCCTCGAGGAACTGGTAGTCCTGGTCGCGGAGCTTGACCGCGGTGATCCGGTTGCCGGGGTTCTCCGCCATCCGCTCCTGCATCAGCTGAGCGGTGATGACGGGTGCGACCGGCTCGAGAACCGCCGCGAGACGAGTGGTGGTGTCGACGGGATCGGGCATCGCCGCCGGGTCGAGCACCACGGCGTTGATGGTCTGTTCCTCCATGAGGAGGCGACCCGTGCGGTCGAAGATCTTCGGCGGTGCGGCGTCGGTGCGCACGTGGTGGACGGTGCGTCCGCCCGACAGGTCGGGGACGACTACCTCCGGATCCCAGGACACGCGCCAGCCGACGGCGAGCTTCCGCACCGAACCGGTGACCTGATACGACCAGTCCTTGCCTTCACCGAAATTCCAGCCGGCGGTGAGCGTGAAGTATCCCGAGTCGTCGTTGAGTTCGACGAGCTGGGTGACGTCGTAGTCGACGGTGCCGTCGGCCAGACCGTCGTACATCTGCGAGATCGTTTCCTCCGCCGCGTTCGGGTAGGAGGTCAGGGCCGCCGCTGCGCCCGCGTCACGATCGTCGAGGGCGGCGACGAAGTCGTCGACGAGGCGTTGCGCCTCGCTTCGAGAATCCGAGAACACAACCGTCGTCAGGGCGACGACAGCCACGACGAGGCATACGGCCAGCGCGACGATGCGCCCCCGCTTCCCCCGCCAATCACGAAATCTCATATGTAACAACCTTCACTTCAGTCACACGAGATACCAGCACGCGTTGTGCACGAACCAATCACAATTGCGCCACGCGTCCCTACCCCCTCAGCCATCGCCCCGCCGCCTCGACGGCAGGGGCCGAGCCGTCCGCCCCCGACACGAACACCGCAAAGGCAAGATTATCCTGTGATCCGATAAACCAGCCGTGCGCCCCGGTGTTGTCACCGTACTCCGCCGTCCCCGTCTTCCCCGCCAGATCGGGAATGTCGCGCAACGTGCCCGCTGTACCGTCGATCACAGTCTCGCGCATCATCTCTCGCAGTGCCGCGAGCACGTTCTCGGGCATCGGTTCGGCGTCCCGATCCGCGGTCGCCGGCTGCCCTTCGACAAGCATCGGAACCGGCGTGCGGCCGTTCGCCGCCGAGGCTGCGACCAGCGCCATCCCGAACGGCGACGCCGTCACCTGCCCCTGTCCGATCGCTGCCTCCACGCGGGCAGAATCGGTATCGGCGACCGGCACGTTACCCGTGACCGTGACGAGACCGGGCGTGACGTAATCGATGCCCAGACCGAAGCGTTCGGCGGTGGCGCGCAGGGCGTCGGGCGGCAGGTCCAGAGCGAGCTGCCCCATCGTCGTATTGCACGAGAACGCGAACGCGGTGTGCAGCGGCACGGGGCCGAGATCGAAGTTCTCGTCGTTGGGGATCGTTCGTGAGCCGATCGAGGCGACGCCCGGGCACGGCAGCACGGTGTCGGGTTCGGCGAGCCCGGCATCGAGCGCCGCCGCCGTCGTCACCACCTTGAACGTCGACCCCGGCGGGTAGAGGCCGGTCGCGGCGATCGGCCCCTCGGCGTCGGCCGCGTCGTTCTGGGCCATCGTGCGGATCGCGCCCGTCGCGGGTTCGATCCCGACGATCACCGCAGGCGTGTCGAAACCCGCGAGGACCTCCTCGGCCCGCCGCTGCAGATCGAGGTCGATCGTGCTGGTCAGGTCGGGCGCCTCCGGGCCGGCTTCACCGGCGACCTGGCTCGTCGTGCCGGCCGCCGCGACCCGCCGGATCACCCAGCCGGCCGAGGCGTCCTGCCCCTCCTGCCACAGTTCGGCGAGACCGGACCACACGGGCGAGGCGAGAGCGCGCTCGGTGGTGAGCAGACGGGTCTGCGGTACGAGCGTCACGCCGGGCAGCGCGACGAGGCGTTCCTCGATCGGTGCGAGGTCCTCCTCACGGAGCGTGATCACTCCCGCAGTACCGCCGGCGGCCGCCGCGACCTGCTCGGCGAGGCTCTCCGCCGTGATCGTCGGGACGACCGTGGCCAGCACGGGAGCGACCGCGGCGGGATCGGCGGTGGCATCCAGGTTCACGACGGTGACGACCTGCTCCCCCATGAGCGGCTGCCCGGCCCGGTCGAAGATCGTCGGCGGGGCGCCGACGGTGGTCAGATACTCCAGCGACGCGCCGCCCGCCAGTTCCGGCGACAGCACCGCGGGATCCCAGCGGACCCGCCACGCGTCGGCCTCGGGGTCCTCCGTCGCGCTGCCGGTGGTGCGGTACGACCAGTCGCGGCCCTCCCCGAAGGTCCACGTCACGTCGAGGTCGAAGGTGTCGCCGTCGCCCGTCCCCGCGACACTCACGGTCGGGTCGTCGTGGCCGAGGCCGGCGAAGAGGGCATCGATCGCGGACTCCGCGGCCGCCGGATCGGTGGTCAGCGCCGCCGCTCCGGAGACGTCGCCGGCGTCGAGAGCGGCAGCGAACTCCTCCGCGATCGTCTCGGGCTGATCGGGGCCGAGGGCACACGCCGACAGCGACAGCACCGTGGCTGTCGCGACTCCCATACCAATCAGTCGGATCCGCACGGTCCCGATCATGCCTGCACTTTCGCGCCCGTGCCTGTTACCGCAGGTAGGAGTCGGGGTGAAATATTCGGTTGCGCCCCGGACGGCGTGGGCTCACCATGGTGTTCGCATCCCGTACCCGTCGATCGGAGAAGTCCGTTGCTCCTGTGAGAGGTCCCGTCCCCGCGCACTCGCGCAACCGACCCTCACCCTTCGGGAGCCATCATGTCTTCATCCGGTATCACGCTGTCCGCACTCTCCTACGTCCATCCGGACGGCACCGTCGCCGTGCAGGATCTCGACGCCGTCGTCCCGGCCGGGCGGATCGGCCTGGTGGGCCGCAACGGAAGTGGGAAGACCACCCTGCTCCGGCTCATCGCGGGTGAACTCCGCCCGACCTCCGGTTCGTCGACGGTGCGCGGACGGGTCGCCTGTCTCCCTCAGGACGTGACCCTCGATCCGACGGTGCCGGTCGATTCCGTCCTTGGCATCGGAGAGATCCGGAAGTCGCTGCGACGCATCGAATCCGGATCGTTCGACGATCGGGACTTCGAGGTCGTCGCCGACCGGTGGGACATCGAGGACCGCGCCCTCGCGCTCATGCACCGAGTCGGCCTCGACCGGATCCTGCACGACGCCGGGGATTTCGATCGCACCGTCGGTCAGCTCTCCGGCGGCGAGACGGTGCTGCTCGCCTTCACCGCACGCCTGCTCGACGAGCCGGACGTGCTGCTGCTCGACGAGCCGACGAACAATCTCGACGCCGACGGGCGTGCGCGCCTGCAGGATGCGCTCGACCGGTTCCCGGGCACGGTGCTCGTCGCCGGGCACGACCGGGAACTGCTCGACCGCACGGACTCGATCGCCGAACTGCGCAACGGCGCGTTGCGCCTGTTCGGCGGCGGATTCGGCGAGTACGAACGGATCGTCGCGGAGGAACAGGAGGCGGCGCGGGCAGCGGTGCGGGACGCCCGCAACGACGTGCGACGCCAGGCACGCGAACTGGCGGCGGCACACGTCACGATCGCCCGGCGGCAACGCTACGGGCAGAAGATGTACGAGCAGAAGCGCGAACCCAAGATCGTCATGGGCGCGCGCAAACGGCAGGCGCAGGAATCCGCCGGGCGTTTCCGCCGCGAACACGAGGAGGATCTGACCACTGCACGGGAGAACCTGGACCGCGCGAAGGACGCGGTGCGCGACGATCCGGAGATCCGCATCGACCTGCCCGGGACCGCGGTTCCGCCCGGCCGGCGTGTGGCGGACGCACCGCTCGAGATCGTCGGGCCGGAGCGGATCGCGCTGCGCGGGCCCAACGGATCGGGGAAGACGACCCTGCTGCACCGCATCGTCGAGGCGGAACCCCACGTTCCCTTCGCATTGCTCCCGCAGCGGCTCGACATCTTCGACGACGACCGTTCGGTCGCGGAGAACGCCGAGGATCGGGCGCCGCACCTGACTCCGCAGCAGGTGCGGGCGCGTCTGGCGCGCTTCCTGTTCCGCGGCCGTCACGCCGAGGTCGCCGTGGGAGCGCTGTCGGGTGGGGAACGACTGCGGGCCGCGCTCGCGATCGTGCTCGCGGCCGATCCCGCTCCGCAGTTGCTGCTGCTGGACGAGCCCACCAACAACCTCGACCTGGCAGGCCTCGCACACCTGACCCAGGCCCTGCGCGCCTACAGCGGTGCGCTCGTGGTGGTCTCGCACGACGAACGATTCCTCGAGGAGGTGATGGTGGATCGGTCGGTCGAACTCGAAAGATGAGCCGTTCGGAGATACTGCTGGGATGAGCCACGCGACGAATCCCGCCGACGGCACCCGGATCCGGTTCACCACGGCAGGCCCCGAGGGGGCACCGGTCGTGCTGCTGGTCCACGGCAGTGCCCTGTCGTCGGCGGTGTGGCGGGCCTTCGGCTACGTGAAGGCGCTCGGCGGGGATTTCCGGCTGGTCATGCCCGATCTGCGTGGCCACGGCCGCAGCGACACCCCGCACGACGAGGACGCGTATGCGATGGACGCGATCGTCGGGGACCTGCTCGCCGTACTGGACGCGGCGGGAGCCGACCGGGTGCACTACGTCGGCTATTCGTTCGGCGCCCGTGCGGGTCTCGCGCTCGCCGTCGCCGCCCCGGAGCGGTTGGCGAGCCTGACCCTGCTCGGCGGGAGCGCACGCCCCCAGCAGGGATCGATGGACGCGATGTTCTTCCCCGGCACCGTCGACGTGCTCGAGCGCGAGGGCATGGACGGTTTCATCCGTGCCTGGGAGGAAAGGCGTCGCACACCGGTCGATCCCGCGACGCGCTCGGCCTTCCTGAAGAACGACGCGCAGGCTCTCGCCGCCTATTTCCGCCGGTCGGATCGGGAACCGGGGATCGACGACGAGATGCTCGCCGGCATCGACGTGCCCGTGCTCGCCGTCGTCGGATCGGACGATCGCCTGCGCGTGGAGGACACCCGCGCGTTGTCGCGCACCGTCCCCGGTGCGCGACTCGCGATCCTGCGCGGGGTGGACCATGCCGAGACGGTCTCGGCCGCACTGCCTGCGGTCGAGACCTTCCTCTCGGCACGCGCCGGCCGGAAACCGACCGACACGCGCTGATACTCGGTTCGGGCGCTCAGGCCGGGACGACGACCTGTTCCCGCGGTGTCATCGCCGGCACCGCCCGGGACTGCTGCGCCCTCCGGTGCGGTGCGACCACGGCCTTCTCCTGCGCAGCACGGGCCACCGCCTGCTGCCGGCCTGCTCCGGATGCCTCCGCGAGCAGCGCCGACACCGACCGCTTCATGACCTCGACGGCCTCGGGCACCGACAGGCGCAGTACGTCCCGCAGCGATACCCAGGTGGGCCAGGTCGTCGACACTCCCAGCAGGTTCTCGATGTGGGTGCGGACGGTGTCGTCGACGCCCTCGAACTGGTCGGAGAACAACGCCCTGATCTCGTATCGTGCCCGGTCGAGATAGCGCAGGCGGTTGCGCTGCAATTCGCGCGAGAACGGCGCGCGGATCTCGGACGACCGCGCGAACGGCGCGATGTATTCGAGCAGTTCCGCCCGCTGCCGGCAATAGGCGTCGATCCGTTCGTCGAGCGGCAGCGACGGATCGATCGGCTCGTAGGCGTCGTCCTGGCGCCGCATCAGTTCGGCACCGGTGGCGGCGAACAGCGTCTCGAGATCGCCGAAGTGTCCCCACAACGATCGCAGGGACACCCCCGCCCGCGAGGCGATCTGCGCCCCTGTGGGTTTGAGCTCTCCCGCCCTGATGAGCGCGATATGAGCTTCTATGACGGCCTGCCGGGTGCGCTCTGCGCGAGCGCTCCTGCCGTCCGTCGTGACCGACGGCTTGTCGCCGTCCTTTCGTTCCGCGTACATCGCTCCCCCGATTTCCGCTCGGATTCCCCTCCGGACCGGTCACTCCCCTCGTCGGTGACCGGCATAACTTTTCTCATGGCGAACAATAGTCGACACAGCAGGGGAATTGTCATCCCCTCCGGGAATTGTCCTATTTGCGAATATCGAGCGGCCGTATGCAGGGCTTACTGGGCGAGCAATCCCTTCGCGATATGTGTTACTTGAATTTCGTTACTACCGGCGTAGATCATCAGCGATTTCGCATCGCGCGCGAGTTGTTCGACGCGATATTCGGCCATGTATCCGTTTCCCCCGAACAGCTGCACGGCCTCCATCGCCACCTCCGTCGCCGCCCGCGACGAGTACAACTTCATCGCCGATGCCTCCGACAGGCTCACCGGTTTCCCTGCCTGCGCGCGCTCGATCGCGCTGAAGACCATGTTGCGGACGTTCACCCGCGCGATCTCCATCTCGGCGAGCTTGAGCTGGATCAACTGGAACTGCGCGATCTCCTTGCCCCAGAGCTTCCGCGACTTCGCGTACTCGGTGCACAGCTTCAGGCACTGCTCGATGATGCCCAGAGCCAGATAGGCGATGCCGATACGTTCGGTGGCGAAGGACTCGCGCGCGCTGTCCTTGCCGTCGCTGCGACCGCCTTCCTCGGTCTCCCCCAGCAGCCGGTCGCGGGTCAGGCGCACATTGTCGAAGAACAACTCACCCGTCGGCGAGGAGTTCATGCCCATCTTCTTGAAGGGCGGGCTCTGGGTGAGCCCCTCCATGCCCTTGTCCAGCACGAATGCGAGCACCTTGCGGTCGCGGCGATCCACCGAGGGATCGCCTTCGTCGAGCTTCGCGTACACGATGATCACGTCGGCGTACGGACCGTTGGTGATGAAGGTCTTCTGGCCGTTGAGGATGTAGTCCTCCCCGTCGCGGCGCACCGTCGTCTTCATCCCGCCGAACGCATCGGAACCCGAATCGGGCTCGGTGATCGCCCACGCACCGACCTTCTCGAAGGTCACCAGCTCGGGCAGCCACCGCTTCTTCTGCGCGAGAGTGCCGCGGCTGCGGATCGTGCCCGCCGTCAGGCCCAGGCTGACGCCCAGCGAGGCGATGAGTCCGAGACTCACCCCGGCGATCTCGATGTTGAGCAACGCCGCCATCCCCGGAGAACCGCCGGTACCCCCGGACGACCCCGAAGGCTTCTCTCCGCGTTCCTCTTTCGCGAGGGCACGTTCGAGCGACTCGCGGGCCATCTCGTCGATGCCGAAAGTCGCGTACAACTTCCGGATGATGTCGTACGGCGGCAATTCTCCCGACTCGAGACTGTCGACGTGCGGACGGATTTCCTTCTCGATGAATCCGCGAAGTGCGTCGCGGAACATGAGGTCTGTGTCGGACCACTCGTACATGCACCGAACATAGAACAGGTGTCGATTCCGTCCCGGCCTTTCGTCCCACTGGGCATCCGAAAACGCTCCACGTACAGCGTGCCGGTACTAGCCTTCGCCGCAGAGCACTCCGTCGGCGAGAGGGACATCGGAGATGGTCGATTCGAGTGGGTTTGCCGGCACGGACGTCCTCGCCCTGCACATGGGCGACGGCCTGATCGCCGACCGCGCATCCGCGTGGTTCTTCGTCATCGCCGTGATCGGGGTCAGCATCGCCGCCTGGTACGCACGCAGCGACCTGAACAAGAGGTCGGTGCCCACGGCGGCGGCGGTCTGCGCCCTGTTGTTCGCCCTGCAGGTGGTCGACGTTCCGGTGCTGCCTGATGTCAGCGGCCATGTCGTGGGCGGCGCGCTCGCGGCGATCCTGCTCGGCCCGTTCGTGGGTGCGGTCGCATTGACGATCGTCCTCGTGGTGCAGGCCTTCGTCTTCGCCGACGGCGGCCTGTCGGCGCTGGGTGCCAACGTCACCAATATGGTGCTCGTCGCCATCGCCGCCGGTTTCCTCACCGCGACGGCACTGCGCGCACTGTGCGAACACCACGGTGTGCGGCGGTTCGTCATGCTCGGCCTGGTCTCGTTCGTCGCCGGATTCGTCTCGGTCCTCGCCGCCGTGACGGGTTTCGTCGTCGAGTACGCCCTCGGCGGCACCTTTGCGGTGCCGGTGTCGAACATCGGATTCCTCTACGCGACGCACATTCCCGTCGGGCTGGTCGAGGGTGTGGTGACGGCCGCCGTCGTGCTCGCCGTCGCGCGGGTCTCGCCGGAGTCCGTCCAACTCACGCGACTGCCGGTCAATCCTCTCGACGCGACCACGTCTCCGCCCCCGCCTCCGCGTCCGCGCGCTCGCGGGACGCTGTTCATCGGTTTGGCGTTCACCTCGCTCGTGGTCGCGGGGATCGTCGCGCCGCTCGCCGTCGACACCCCCGGCGCTCTCGAGGTGGCCACCACGCGGGGCTGTGAGATCGACTCGTTCGCCGAGGATCTCACGGGCGACTGCATGGCCCGGGACGTCGAGGAACACCGACTCGCCGACAGCGCGCTGGCCGACTACACGATCGACGACCGCCCCGGTTCCACGGGTGTGGCCGCGGTGCTGGGGACGCTCGGCACCTTCGTCCTGGCCAGCGTGTGTTTCCGCGCTCTCGTGCCGCGGCCGGCGAGCACGTCCACCTCCGCCCCGAAGGCACCGCGGAGTACGCCTGCCGGCTAGGTGTCGCGTCCCACGAGCGGCAGCCCGCTCATCCGCCGATCGGTCGACCGAACGAGGGACCCACGTCATGGCACGTCGCACCACCGTCCGTCTCCCCCGTCGTCTCGTGATGGTCGCAGCGCTCGTGCTCGCCGGTGCCGTCGCTGCAACGGGCACCACCGCTGCACAACCGGTACAACAGATCCCGCTGCCGTCGGCGGACCCGTCCTACACCTTCGACGGAGCACTCGACGATGTCGCTCCGGGTACGGTGCTGCGGACGCGGGAGATGCCGTACGCAGCGCCGGATCTTCCGACACCGATCACCACCACGCAGGTGCTGTACCGGACCACCGACCAGCAGGGCGCACCCACCGTCACGGTCGCCACGGTGATCCGTCCCCTGCTGCCCGGTCCGGCGAAACTGTTGTCCTTCCACACCGCCTACGACGGTCTCGGTACCGAATGCGACCCCTCGTACACGCTCACCGGACACGGATCGAGCCGCGCCGCACTCCTCGAACAGGGCGTGATCACCGGCTACCTCGCCGCCGGGTACAGCGTGGTGGTGCCCGACTACGAGGGAGAGGACCTCGCCTGGACTGTGGGACGGCAATCCGCCCATGCTGCGCTGGACGGGATCCGGGCCGCCGAGGCCGTACTGTCGCTCCCGGCGTCCACGCCGGTGGGGATGATCGGGTATTCCGGCGGATCGGTGCCGACGCAGTGGGGTGCCGAGCTCGCGCCCCGATACGCACCGGAGTTGAACCTCGTCGGCGCGGCGGCCGGTGGCCTGCCGGTCGACCTCGCCCACAACCTCCCTTATGTCAGCGGCAGCGCCCACTGGGCCGGTGTGATCCCGGCACTGATCGTCGCGTATCAGCGCGCCTACGGCTTCGATCCCGACACCTTCCTGTCCGATCGCGGCCGGCAGGTCGTCGGGCAGGTCGAGTCGAACTGCATCGGTAACTTCGCCTCCGACTACCCCGGTCTGACCGACGCGGAGATGGTCCGTGCGCCCTACACGTCACTGCTCGACGTTCCCGAGGTGGTCGCCGCGATCGACGACAACATCATGGGAAGTGCAGGCACACCTGCCGTTCCTGTCCTGCTCGCCGTCGGCAATGTCGACGGCACCGGGGATTCGGTCATGATCGCCGACGATGTGGAGGGGCTCGCCCGCGAATACTGCGATCGCGGTGTGGCCGTGTCCTACGACGAGTACGCCGGACGGAACCACGCCGACGCCTTCTTCCCGTTCCAGGCCCAGGCGGCGCAGTTCCTGACGGAACGTTTCGCCGGCCTCGCGGACGGAAGCGATTGCGATGCGGTCGGGCCGGGCAACGAACTGACGCCGACACCCGTTCCGTGAGTCAGATCCGGTCGACCTCGATCCAGCTCGCCCCACCGAAATGCACGGTGTTCCGGCTGAGATAGGGCGGGACAGGAAGATCGAAATGTACCCACCCCTCGGAGGGGCTGGAACGCAGAAGATCTGTGCGGCTGCCGATATCGAAGCGGAGGGTGTCGCCCGGGAGCAGGCGGGTCGGCGCCGGGGTGAGGGAGAAGTGCAGGTCGACGGGTTCGTTCGGTATCAGGGGCGTGCGGATTCCGGAATCGATGGCGACTTCGGCGCCGGTGCAGTGTTCGGCCTCGATCGTTCTCGCCGCGGGCCGGATCGCCCCCATCGACAGCTGGTGACGACGGCCGGCACCGTCCACCCGGGACAACCGGGCGACGACATAGGAGTCGATCTCGTTGCAGCCGAACGACAGATGGGCGGTGATCGCTCCGGTGAGCTGCATCTCGGTCTCGATCGTCAGCTCGAAGGTCAGCGTCTGGACGGCAACGTCGTCGAGGCCACCGAGCACGGGCACACCGATGGGCACCGCCACCCACGTGTTCGATCCGGCCTCCGTCACATCGCGGGAGAGTCGGTGGATGGCGGAATCCTCACCACCCGAGCCGAGGTGGAGCCGCAACGGCGCTGCTTCGCGCGGTGGAAAGGCGTCGGCGGCGCCGAACCGGTCGGCGCCTTCGATCCAGTACCGCACCGGTGCCTGCCCGTCGTAGCCGTTGTCGGTGCCGCGCAGGACGTGGTCGAAGAAGGCGAGCGCTTCCTCCTGCCACGAATAGACGGGCAGATCGTAGGCGGGAGGAGCGAGGATCAACCACTTGCTGTCCTCGGGTGTGGAGGCGTTCTCGAACAGGTCGTAGCTTCCGAACTGGTGCAGGTTGAAGTAACTCAGGTTCTGCACGACGACGAACGGCACCTCGATCTCCCCGAGTCGACCCGCCGGACTGTCCGGGACGGAATCGTGATCGCGGGTCTTGGCATCGAACATCCAACCGGCGTAGATCTCCCGGACCTTCTCGACCGGTGTCGCCGACATGAACTTGCGGAACATCCGGTCGACCTGTTCGTGCACCACCTTCTCGACCACCCCGTGCAGCGGTCCGTTGGTGAGATGACTGATCAGGGCTCGGGTGTCGGGCGACATCCGGGTGTCGTAGTTGTTCTCGGTGAAGTTCGCACCCATCCAGATGTTCATGAAGTACAGCCCCGGCACCCCACCGAAATAGAGCAGGTGACGGTAGAGGTCGGTGCAGATCTCGTTGGCGAAGAAGGCATTCAGGGCCGGGGGCCGGCGGATCGCGACGGCGGGCTGTGTCATCCCGTAGTAGGACGTTCCGAACAACACGACTTCACCGTTGCACCAAGGCTGTTCGGCTGCCCACTCGATGACCTTCGCATGGTCGTCGATGTCCTGTGGGTCGAAGAAGGTGACCTGTTCACCGGTGGAACGGCCCATACCGCGACGTTCCACGACGACGGGCGCGTAACCGCGGTCGGTGAATACCGGTGGGGATCCGATCTCGTTCGATCCGGTCGGGATTCCGGCGGTGTGGTACTCCGTGGAGTACGCGGCGAACGAGACCACGGCCGGATATCGACCCTCCCGCTCCGGCAGGTAGACGTCGGCGTGCAGGGTCACACCGTCGTCGACGGGGATCTGCCGGTCCGGAAGCATGCGTTGCCCGAGACCGTGCATCGCAGGCGGTCCCGGAGTCCATCCGGCGTACTGGATCCCGGACGTGGAAGGGGTCAGGCGCATGTGGGAGCGTCCGGTCATGACGCGAATTCCTGTCGTCCGGTCGAGCACGTCGCGGTGACCCAATTGTGCACCGGCCGCGCACACGCGCACCGGAGTTTCCTGTCACTCGACGACGGGGATATTTTCCGCCCGGCCGTCCGTGACCGCCGGAAACGCTGTCGAAGTCGTTTTCGACGACCGCGCCGGACTACAGGTGCGACCCGATCACGTCCCGGGCCATGTCCCTACCGAACCGGATCGGCTCCACCGAGTGCTCGAACTTGCTGCCGGACAGGGCACCGTCGTAGATCAGCTGCACGCGCCGGGCCACGGCCTCGGGTTCGGACACCCCGGCGAGGTCGAGCAGTTCGACGAGCGTCGTCTTCAGCCATTCCCGGTGCGCGAGTACCGGTTCGAGAGGTTCCTGAGGGAACTCGGTCGCAGCATTGGCGTACTGGCATCCGCGGAAGTTCTTCTGCGGCGCCGACTGCATCGCGAGATCGAAGAAGGTGAGGATCTTCGCGATCGGATCGTCGAGCGGTTCGACCGCGGCGTGCCACCGCTGCCGGTCGCGCTGGTCGAGGTCCTCCAGATAGGCGAGCACCAGTGCATCCTTCGACCCGTACGACGAGTAGAGGCTCGCGCGGGCGACGCCGGCCTCGGCGAGGATGCGGTCGATGCCCACTGCACGGATACCGTGCTCGGCGAAGAGCGTGCTCGCGGTGTCGAGCAGACGTGTGGCGGGTGAGGGCTTGGACGGCGATCGCTCGGCTTTCCCCTTCGGACCGGCCGTGCCCTTCGGAGTGCCGGTTGATTCACTCTCGACGAACGTACGCACGTGCCCAGAGTAACGGACAGGGCGCGATAGACAGACCGTTCTATTCACAGTACGGTGGAGCACGTGACACACAGCCTTCTGACTCGCCGCCTGCACGTGGATCTCGTGCGGGTGTCGACTGCTGCGTGTTGTCGCTCCTCTCTCTGACCGGCCTCGTCTGCGTGCGCCGCATGCCGTAGTCGCCCCGTCCGAAGACGAAACGGCGCCCCGTCGCGCCCGGACCGGTCACAGTTCCAACCCGCTTTCCCGGAAGGTGACCCCATGTCGCTGTATCTCTACGAACTCGTCCCCACCGAGGGCCAGGCCGAAGCTGCCATCAAGGCCTTCGACGATGCTGTCGTCGCCGCCGGCGGCGAACTGATCGAATCGCAGGTCACCACCGGTGGCACGCGCGTCTTCGCGATCGCCGAGTTCGACGCCTGCCGTCCCGCCCAGCTCGAATCGGCCTCCCTCGATGTCGCCGAGATCGTCGGCCCGAACGAGGTCCGTCTCGTCGGCGCCGAGCTCGACCAGATCAAGGCCACCCGCCCCGAGGCCGGTTACCTCGTCGAGTGGGACATCCCCGACACGATCGACATGGAAACCTACCTCGCGCGCAAGAAGGCGAATTCGCCGAAGTACGCCGACGTCCCCGAGGTGAGCTTCCTGCGCACCTATGTCCGCGAGGACATGGACAAGTGCCTGTGCTTCTACAACGCCCCCGACGAGGCAGCCGTCGTGCGCGCCCGCGAGGTCGTCAGCACGCCCATCGACCGTCTCCACTCCCTCGAAGGATAAGCATCCGATGACCGCGGCCATTGACCGGACGAGCGAGGAACAGCGCGTGGCGATCGCAGAATTCGTACGCGATCGCGCAGCTGCTCTCGATCGCGGAGAAACCGATATCCGCACCGACATCGCCCGCACGGGCGAGCTCGGCCTGCTCCGCAAGGGGCTGAGCGGGGAGTGTCTCTCCGAGATGGTCGCGGTCATCGACGAGGTCGCCGCCGAATCGCTCACCGTCGGCTTCTCGCTGTGGGCGCAGCGCATGGCGCTCGAATACATCGATCGCGCACCGCAGTTCCTGCGCGATCGTTACCGGGACGACCTCGCGTCCGGCCGCACGATCGGCGTCACCGCCATGGCCGCGGCCCTCAAGCATCTCGCCGGTCTCGGCGAACTCCCCCTCGTTGCCGATCGGACCGACGACGACATCACCGTCACCGGTCCGATCCACTGGGCGTCCAACGTCTTTCCCGACTCGGTGATCGTCTTCCCGGCCCGCACCGCCGACGGTGATCGCCTCGTCGCCGTCGTCCGCGCCGATGCCGAGGGCATCACCATCGCGGATTCACCCGAACTGCTCGCGCTCGGCGCCACGTCGTCGACCTCACTGAAGTTCGACGGGGTGCGGATTCCGCAGTCGCACATCCTCACCGAGGATCTCGCGAACTTCTGCGGTTCGATCCGGCCCACCTTCATGATGCTGCAGACCTCGTTCTGCGTCGGCATCGCACGCGCATCGCTCACCGAGGCCGCCGGCCGTCTGCACGGACTGGGCGAGCAGTTCACCGGTGAGTACGAAGAGCTTTCGGCGCAGTACGAGTCGCTGCGCGAACGGCTGTACCGCTTCGCCACCGATCCCACCTCGATCGCTCCTGCGGAGTTCATCCGTCTGCGCCTCGACGGTTCGGTCGTCGCCGTCGCCGCGACCCGCCTCGAGGCGACACTGCGCGGCGGTGCCGGATACGCGACGGCCAGCGCCACCAACCGCCGATTCCGTGAGGCGGCCTTCCTGCCCATTCAATCGCCGTCGGAAGGACAGCTTCGGTGGGAACTGTCGCAGTACGAATAGCGAACGGATACAAGAGTTTCGCCGGTCGCCGTAGCCCGGTCCTCCAGGGGGTGGATCTGGATATCGCGACCGGCGAGTTCCTCGTCGTGCTCGGCAGCAGCGGTAGCGGCAAGTCGACGCTGCTGCGGATCGTCGCGGGTCTCGATCACCTCGATCGCGGTTCCGTCGAGTGGCCCGACACCGAGGGCGACAACCGTCCGCACACCGGGATGGTCTTCCAGCAGCCCTTCCTGATGCCGTGGCTCACCGTGCGCGAGAACATCGCCTTCGGTGGACGGTTCGCCGCGCACCGCGAACGGTTCGACACCGCCTACGCCGATTCGCTCCTCGAGCGTTTCGGCCTCTCCGCGCTCGCCGGCTACTACCCCGACCAGCTGTCCGGTGGTCAGGCCCAGCGCATCGCCGTCATCCGCGCCGTCGCGGTGCGTCCGCGACTGCTGCTGCTCGACGAACCGTTCAGCGCCCTCGACCCGGCCACCCGATCCGATCTGCGGTCGTGGCTCGGCGAACTCGCGCGCGATCTCGGTTTCACGACGGTCCTCGTCACCCACGACATCGACGAGGCGCTCGAACTCGCCGACCGCATCGCCCTGTTCGGAAGTTCGGGTGTGGTGCAGCAGGAATGGACGCTCGGCGGCATGTCTGCGCTCGACCGCGACGCGCTGCGTCCGGCCATCCTGGCGCACTACCGCGATTCGTCGCTGTCCGCGACATGACCGATCCGGGCCTGTTCAGCCGTCGCACCCTCATGCGCGGTGCGCTCGGCCTCGCGGCAGCCGGGGGTATCGCCGGCACGATCGACCTCGCGCGCACCGCGACCACCGACCGCGCCAATCGCACGGGGCAACTGCGCATCGGCTACCTGCCGATCACCGACGCCGCGCCGCTGCTCGTCGCGCACGGGTCGAGCCTGTATCCCTCCGGCGTCGTCGATTCCGCGAAGCCGGTGCTCTTCCGCAGTTGGGCGTCGCTCGCCGAGGCCTTCATCAGCCGGCGCGTCGACGTCGTGCATCTGCTCATGCCCATGGCGGTCCAGTTGCGGTACAGCCTGGGTAGTTCCGTGCGGATCCTCGGCTGGAACCACACCAACGGCTCGGCGCTGACGGTCGCCCCGCACATCACCGACCTGAGCGATCTCGCAGGTCGGACGGTGGCGATCCCGTTCTGGTGGTCGATCCACAACATCGCTCTGCAACAGCTGTTGCGGGCGCACGGACTGACACCGGTCGTGCGGGAGGCGCCGTCGAAGTCCGCCCGTACCGTGGGCCTTGTCGTCATGGGACCGTCCGACATGATCCCGGCCCTGGCGAACGGCTCGATCGCCGCGTTCACCGTCGCCGATCCGTTCAACGCCGCCGCGGAGGTCCGCGGGGTGGGGCGGATCCACCGCTTCCTCGGCGACATCTGGCGCGACCACGCGTGCTGCGCCCTGCTCGTGCACGAGGACCTGATCGAACGCGACCCCGTCGCCGTACAGTCCCTCACCGACTCGGTGGTCTCCGCCCAGTTGCAGATCGGCGCCGACCGTCAGGCCGCGGCCGCGATGTTGTCCGCCGGATACCTTCCGCAACCGTTGCCCGCGATCACGAAGGCCCTCACCTATCCCGACCGAGAGGCCGGCACGGTGCACCCGCAGTGGCAGCCGCAACGCATCGGATACCAGCCGTTCCCCTTCCCGACCTTCACCGCGGCACTGATCGAGGCGATGCACGACACCGTCGTCGACGGCGACACGCGGTTCCTCTCGCGCCTCGACCCTGCGACGGTGCACGACGACCTCGTCGACGACCGGTTCGTCCGCACGTCCCTCACCCGCGTCGACGGCACCGATGCCTTCGGCCTTCCCGCCGATCTCACCCGCACAGAGGAGGTCGATCCTTCGTGAGCGCCCCGACCAGCACGGCGCCGGAGACGGCCCGCACCGTCCGGCAGCTGCCCCTCGTCCCCCAGGCCGTCGCCATCGTCATCGCGATCGCCTTGTGGTGGCTGGTGACGACAGTGCTCGTCGCGCCGGATTCGCTCGTGCGGGACTTCGCCCCGCAGTACGTCTTCCCGGCGATCATCGACCTGTTCGCACGCGGCGTCCTGCTGCCCGACACCCTCGCGAGCCTGTGGCGGTTGCTGGTGGGTCTGCTGATCGCCGCGACGCTCGGCATCCCGCTCGGGTTGCTGATCGGACTCAACCCGTTGGTCGAGCGCGCGACGATGCCCATCATGCAGTTCCTGCGGATGATCTCGCCGCTGTCGTGGGCGCCGATCGCCGTGGCGCTGTTCGGCATCGGCCACCAGCCGGTCTTCTTCCTCATCGCCGCCGCCGCGATCTGGCCGATCGTCATCAACACGGCGGCCGGTGTGCACGGCATCGACCAGGGCTATCTGATGGTGGCCCGCTCGTTCGGTGCGACGCGACTCGAACTGCTCACCACCGTCGTCCTGCCGGCCATCCGCGCGCAGGTACAGACCGGTCTGCGGGTCGGTCTCGGTATCGCGTGGGTCGTGCTCGTCCCCGCCGAGATGCTCGGCGTGCGGTCCGGTCTCGGCTACCAGATCCTCAACGCCCGCGACCAGCTCGCCTACGACCAGGTCATGGCCGTGATCGTCGTGATCGGTTTCCTCGGGTTCTGGCTCGACTGGGCGGCGCGGCACCTGCTGCGCGAACGGCGCAGACCGGTGAGCGTCGAGGAAGCCGACCGCCCGCTCTGACCTGCGATCAGGACTCGAGCGGCGTCAGTACGAAGACGGGGAGCACCCGGTCGGTGCGCTTCGCGTACAGCGCGTAGTTCGGCCACGTCTGCAGCAGCACCTGCCACAGCCGCTCGCGTTCGTCGCCCTCCGCGATCCGCACCGACACCGCGTACTCGTGCCCGTCGTACAGCACCTGCGCCCGGTCGGCCGCGCGCAGGTTGATCGCCCAGGACGGGGCTTTCGGGTGTCCCCAGTTCGACCCCACCACGAGCCATCCCCCGTCGTGCGGCACACACAGCAGCGGTGTGGACCGCGGCACCCCGGTCTTGCGGCCCTTCACGGTGAGCACGAGCGAGGGCAGTCCCGCGATCGCGAGCAGCGTGACCTTGCCGCGCGTGACCCGTTGGATGGTCTTGTCCACCGCGATGATCGGCTGTGAATACCGCGGCAACCACGGCAACGCTCCGATACGGACGGCGACCGGTCGGAGCGGATTCATGCGGTCATCTCCCCCAGGCTGCCAGCAGCGTCCGGGCTGCGGCGACGACGGCCAGCGGCTGATCGATCATCGGATGGTGGCCCGAGGCCGGGAGATCGATCAACAACGCATCAGGACCCAGATTGTCGACCATCCGCCCGTAGAGCGCGTCGTCGATGATGCCGCGTTCGCAGCGGAAGTAGGCGACGGCGCATCCCGGACTCATCGCCTCGAGGCTACGGCGCCCCTCACGTCCCATGCGGAGATTGTCGAATTTCCACGACCAGCCGCCGTCGACCTGCTTCAGCGATCCGCGGGCGATGTGCTCGAGCACGTAGGGTTCGGCGTCGTCCTGCGGCGGCACGAGGCGGAATCGGGCGACGGCGTCCTCCGCCGCGGCGTACACCTTCGGCGGTCCGGCGTTCGCGACGGCTTTCGCGCGCATCTCGAGTTCCTCGGGCGTCATGTCGCGGATCGGCGAATCGATGATCACCACACCGGCGAGTTCGTCGCCGTGGAGATGCGAGGCGGCGAACGAGACGATCCCGCCCATGCTGTGACCGATGAGGACCGGTGGACCGCTGATGCCGCCGGCGCGGGCCGCAGCGACGACCTCCGCGGACCACGCTTCCAGGGTGTAGTGCTCGCGGTGGTCGCTGTCGCCGTGACCGCTCAGGTCGAGCGCGACGACGCGACGTCCGGCGGCGAGCTGCGGGCCGATGTGGTCCCACCACCCCGAATGGGCCATGCCGCCGTGGACCAGCACGATGCCCGGCAGACCGGATTCGCCCCACGCCCGGTAGGCGATGGTCGCACCGGCTGCCTCGACCTTCCCGGTCTCGACGGGTGTGGCCAGGGCGTCGACGAACCACTGAGGAGCAGATCCGTTATTGCTCATTATTCGAACTTATGTCAGATGTGACGAGCGCCAACATCCGGGCCATCAGTTCGATCCGTCGCACCTCGAATTCCGGCTGCGGATGCACCGTCGACGCCAGCGCTTCGCCATCGAACATGTGCACGAGCGACAGCAGGAGGGTGTCGAAGACGTCGGCCGGGAACCGTGCCGCGACAGGCAGCGACCTGCCGAAATCGACGATCTGGGCGTGGTAGCGCTCGGCCATCGGCGTCAGATGCTCCCGCAACGCCGGGTCGGTGCGCGCCGCGCCGAGCAGTTCGTACCAGGCTGCGTTCATCGGGGCCCGGCAGGCGGTGCGCAGCAGCTCGAGGCACACCCGCAGCGACTCGGAGATGTCCGCGTGCTCGTCACCGAGCGCCGCGAGACCCGCTTCGAAATTCGCGAACTGGCGTTCCCGGACGGCGTCGGCCGCCGCGATCATCAGGTCGAGTCGCGTGGGGAAGTGCCGGAACACCCCACCCGACGACACCCCCGAGCGCCGGCACACCTCACCGATCGTGGTCGCGGTGTAGCCGAGCTCGGCGAGGGCAGTGATGGTCGCGTCGAGGATGCGACCGATCGTCTCCTCCCTGCGCTCCTGCTGGGTACGACGTACTGCGGGTGCACTCACGCGACGGGCTCACCCGCCGGGACGCGCATCGGCGCGGGTCCGCGCTCCTCCACCCCGGCGCGCAGGAACCGGCCGGTGCCGACGGTGCGTCCGTAACCGGACACGAACTCGCCGTCGCGGAAGACCACCCGGCCGGCGACCGCCGTCGCCGTCACCGCGCGGTCGTTGCGGTTGACCATGCGGCGGATTCCGCCGAACTCCTCGAGCGGCGACTCGTGATAGGCATCGACGTCGGCGTTCAGCCCGGCAGGATCGACGACGACGAAGTCGGCGCGGTCACCCACCCGCAGGTGGCCGGCATCGATTCCGTAGAAGTCGCCGAGTTCGCCGGTGAGCTTGTGGACGGCTTCGGGCAGCGTGAGGAACGGCCTGCCCGCCTTCTCGGCGTCGTGGACGCGGCGGAGCAGGCAGATCGCGAAGTTGTAGAAGGCCATGTTCCGCAGGTGGGCGCCGGCATCCGAGAACCCGACGGTGACGCCGGGCGTGCGGATGAGCCGGTCGGCGACCTTGCTTCGGTCGTTGGCGATCACGGTGTGCCACCGGAACTTCCGGCCGTACTCGACGACGAGGTCGAGGAAGGTGTCGACAGGATGCAGCTTCCTCTCGCGCGCGACGTCACCGATCGACCGGCCGACGAGCGAGGCGTCGGGGCATTCGACGATCCGAGTGTCGTCGAAGTCGCGGTGCCACACGCGCGGCGAGAACTTCTTCTCGAAGTCCTGCCGGAACCAGCGGCGGTAGGCCTCATCGCGCAACAGGTCGTTGCGGACGAGTTCGTCCTGCAGATGCAGTGCGGCACGGCCCGATCCGAACTCCTCGAAGACGACGAGGTCGATGCCGTCGGAGTACACCTCGAAGGTCGTGGGCAGATGTTGCCAGCGGAAGGCACCCTTGCCGATCCGGTTGGCCGCAAATGCGATCGGACCGAAGATGCGGTTGACCCACCGTTCGGCCTTCGTGTCGGCCGCTGCGAGCACCGACGCCTTCATCGGCTTGCGCCCGATGCCCGTGCTGGCGAGGGCGAAGAACGCGACGTCGTACTTGGTGTTGAGGTTCGGCACTGCCTGCAGGGTACGACCGCGCCGGCGCAAGATCTTGTGCAGGCGGCGGAATTCCGACCACGACGCGTGGGTGGACGGCAGGGTGCGCGAGCGATAGCGGTCGCCGTCCATCTTGTCCCACGGGTTCGTCATCGTCGACACGCCGAGGAAGCCCGCGTCGAGGGCGTCCTCGACGCGCGCGTCGATCTCGGCGAGTTCGACCCGGGTCGGGCGGTTCGCCGACTCGGTGGAGCGCCCGAGCCCCATCACCGACGCGCGGACGTCCGAATGTCCCACGAAGGCCGTCACGTTCGGGCCGAGCGGAAGCTTGTTCAGCGCCTCGATGTACTCGCGGGGCGTGTTCCAGGTCTCGGACTTCTCGAGGGCCGAGAGGACGTGCTCGCGCGGGAGTGCTTCGACGCGACTGAACAGGTCGGCAGCGTCGACCGGCGGCACGAAGACCGTCGAGATCGAGCAGTTGCCCATGAGCACGGTCGTGACGCCGTGCCGCACCGACTCGGACAGACCCGGACCCACGAGCACTTCGGCGTCGTAGTGGGTGTGGGTGTCGACGAAGCCGGGCATCACCCAGCGGCCGTGCGCGTCGACGACCTCGGTGTTCGGACCGGTGGGAAGGTCGTCGGAGGTCGCGGTGACGACGACTCCGTCGCGGATGCCGAGGTTGCGGACGACGCCGGGTGCGCCCGTCCCGTCGAACCAGAGACCACCTCGGACGATGACGTCGAAATCCCCATTATTGTGATCTACACCACTCATGGCGCGAGGGTAACACGAGAAAGAGGTCGCGCACTCTCTAAATTCCCGGTCCCGACGGTCTACGGTTCGGCCATGGACCTCGACACCACCCCGGCACTGCTCGTCGACCGCGACATCCTCGACCGCAACATCGCGCGGATGGCGCAGTCCGCCGCCTCACGAGGCCTGTCGCTGCGACCCCACGCGAAGACGCACAAGTGCTCCGAGATCGGACGACGCCAGCTCGGTGCGGGAGCCCGGGGACTGACGGTCGCGACCGTCTCCGAAGCCGAAGTCTTCGCCGACGAGGGTTTCGACGACCTGTTCGTCGCGTACCCGCTGTGGGTCGACGCTGCCCGCGGTGCACGGCTGCGCGCGCTGGCCGACCGGGTGCGCCTGACGGTCGGGATCGATTCCGCGACCGGAGCCCGGCAACTCGTCGAGCACGCCGGCACCGCGATCGGGGTGCTCATCGAGATCGACAGCGGGCACCACCGCACCGGCGTGTTGCCCGAGCAGGCCGGAACCGTGGCGTCGACGGCACGCGAGGCGGGCCTCGACGTGCGCGGCGTCTTCACCTTCCCCGGCCACTCGTACGCACCCGACGCGCCGGACAGCGCAGCACGGGAGGAAGCCGACGCACTGGCGGCAGCAGCGGCATCGCTACGAGCAGTGGGGATCGAGCCGACCGTGATCAGTGGGGGCTCCTCCCCCACGGCACTTCTCGACGTGCCCACGGTTGCAACCGAACTGCGTCCCGGCGTGTACGTCTTCGGTGATGCGCAGCAACTCGAACTCGGCGCGGTGAGCGAATCCGATATCGCGCTGACCGCCCTGGCGACCGTCGTTTCCGCTCGCGACGAGGTGGTCGTGCTCGATGCCGGTTCCAAGGTGCTCGGCGCCGACCGGGCCGCGTGGGCCACGGGGTACGGGCGCATCCTCGGAGAACCGGACGCACGCATCACCGCGCTGTCGGAGCACCACGCGACGGTGCAGTGGCCGGAGGCGTCGACGCGCCCGCGGCTCGGCGACAGGGTGCGAGTGATCCCCAACCATGTGTGCAACGCCGTGAACCTCGCGGACGAGTTGATCACGGTCTCCGGCGACGCGGTAGTCGAGCGATGGAAGGTCGCGGCAAGAGGGTGTAACACGTGATCCCGAGACGGTCCCCACACGATCACCTCGAATTCGGCGTGTAGGTCACGAACACGACACCGATCCTCCCCGCGCGCCGCTACGCTGCGTTGATGCCGCTGAACCCCGACCTTGCCGGACGCATCTTTCCGCCGACGTCCTATCTCGTCGGCCGGGAGAAGATCCGGGAATTCGCCCGCGCCGTCCGATCGACGCATCCGATCCACCTCGATCCGGAGGCAGCCCGGGCCGCCGGCTTCCCTGATGTCGTGGCTCCTACGACCTTCACCACCGTCGTCCAGAGTCCGTCGGTGACACAACTTCTGGAGACGCCGGGTACCGGTCTCGAGCTGCAACGGGTGGTGCACGGGTCGGAGAAGGTCGAGCACCGGCGCCCGATCGTGGCCGGCGACGACCTGACCGCGACGCTCACCATCACGAAGGTCACCGAACGCGCCGGCAACCACATCCTGTCCACGATCTGCGAGATCCGGGACGACACGGACGATCTGGTCGCGGTGGTCACTTCGACACTGCTTCACCGAGGAGACGACGCATGACACTCGGCACCGCACTACGATTCGACGAACTCGAGGTCGGTGCGATCATCGCGAAGACCGAACTGACGGTGACCCGCAACGATCTGGTCCGCTACGCCGGTGCCTCGGGCGACTTCAACCCGATCCACTACGACGAGGTCGTCGCGGCCGGCGAAGGGCTCCCCGGCGTGCTCTGCCAGGGAATGCTCACCGCAGCCCTCGCCCTGCAGACCCTCACGGAACGGCTCGGCGATCCCACCGTGGTCGTCTCCTACGAGACACGGTTCACGCGACCCGTTGTGGTCGACCCGATGCACGGTGCCGTCCTGTCGGTGTCTGCGAGGGTCGCCCGCCGCGACGAGGCGGAGCGCATCGCACGGATCGATATCACCGTATCCGTCGACGACCGGCGGGTGCTCGGCAGGACCCAGGTCCGGCTCGCGTTCTCGTCCTGACTCCGAACGCCGGGAATTCGCCGACGGAACGGACCTCGGTAAGAGAGGATCGACCCATGTCGCGGACACTTCTCGTCGGCTTGGCCGCCGCAGCAACAGCTGTGTACCTCGGGGCATGTGCGTCCCCGTCGAGTCCGTCCGTCGACGAGGGTCCCGCCGGGGTGAGCCGTACCATCGTCGAGCACTCGGCGTCCGAGACGGCCACTCCGCGCGTGACCGGCATCGTCGCGTCCGGTCTCGACACTCCGTGGGGAGTTGCTTTTCTTCCCGGTGGTTCTGCACTGGTGACCGAGCGCAACACCGGCCGGATCGTCGAGATCACCGACGGCGAGGTCCGCGAGGTCGGTCGCGTCGGCGAGACCCTCGCGCAGGGCGAATCGGGACTGCTGGGGATCGCGGTGTCGCCGACCTTCGACACCGACCGCTTCGTGTACCTGTACGTGACAACCGGCAGCGACAACCGGGTACTCCGAGCCGTTTTCGACGGCACCACGCTCGCCGAACCGGAGGTGATCCTCGACGGTATCCCGGCCGGGCGGATCCACGACGGCGGGCGGATGATCTTCGGTCCCGACGGGATGCTGTACGTCGCGACCGGCGAGGCGGGCCGACGCGAACTTGCCCAGGACCCGAATTCACTCGGCGGCAAGATCCTTCGCATCACGGGCGACGGCGAACCCGCGCCCGGCAATCCCGATCCGGCGTCGCCGGTGTACTCGCTCGGTCACCGCAACGTACAAGGACTCGCATTCGACGACCGGGGACGGTTGTGGGCGTCGGAGTTCGGACAGAACGACGTCGACGAGCTGAATCTCGTGACGGCCGGTGCGAACTACGGCTGGCCCGTGGTCGAAGGCGCCGGCGGGTCCGACGAATTCGTCGACCCGGTGCTCACCTGGCCGGTCTCGCAGGCGTCGCCGTCGGGCCTGGCGTGGTTCGAGGGCAGCCTGTGGATGGCGACTCTTCGTGGAGAACGATTGTGGCGCATCGACGTCCAGGACACCGATGTCCAGGACACTGACGTTCAGGGCACTGCAGCCACCGCGACCGACTTCTTCGTCGGCGAGTACGGAAGGTTGCGGACCGTCGTCGCCGCACCGGACGGCTCACTGTGGCTGACGACATCCAACCGGGACGGTCGCGGCAGCCCGGCCGGCGACGACGATCGCATCCTCCGGATCGAGATCTCCTGACGATCAGGGGACGAGAACGACGACCGTCTCGGCGACCAGTGCCGGACGCTCTCCGCCCTCGATCTCGATGGTGTATCCGACGACGAGGTTCGCGCCCTTCGCCGTGCGCTCGAGCGACTTGAACTCCGCGCCGGCGCGGATCCGCGAGCCGACGGGGACCGGCGCGGGGTAGCGAACCTTGTTGCTGCCGTAATTGACCTTCATCTTCAGGCCCTCGAGGGAGAAGATCTGGGTGCCGAGCACCGGCAGCAGCGACAGGGTCAGGTAGCCGTGGGCGATGGTCTTGCCGTACGGGCCGTCCTTCGCGCGCTCGGGGTCGACGTGGATCCACTGGTGGTCGCCGGTGGCCTCGGCGAACAGGTCGATCCGCTTCTGGTCGATCTCGAGCCAGTCGCTGTGGCCGAGGTGCTCGCCGACGGCCTTCTCGACCTCGTCGATTCCGTTGAAAACCCGCATTGTTGCTCCTGTCGATGTGCGGCGACGGTCAGAGACCGGCTCGCCTGAGGGTGACGCGATAGGTGTAGTGCTCGGGCAGAAAGTAACTCACCGACAACTCGGTGGGCACGCCGTCGTCGTTCGAGTACAACCGGTCGACGCGCAGCAGGGGATGTCCCACTTCGCAATTCAGTTCGGTCGCCACCTGTTCGGTGGCGAGCGCGACCGTGATGGATTGCGCGGCCTCGACGATCGGGCTGTCGAGATGCGGTTCGAGCAGTCCGATCATCGTGTTGCGGCTCGACGCACCCGCTTGAAGTTCCGGCGCGTCGAGCACGTGGGCGGCGACGGATTCCGGAAGGTGAACGGTGGTGAGCACGAACGGGATTCCGTCGTGCAGACGCTTGAAGACCGCCGTGTACAGCACGTCGGTGTCGAGGCGCAGCCGGCTCGCGGCGTCGATGTCGACTCCGCGTCGCAGCGGCGAGACGATCTGCATGACCGTGTCGGCCGACAACGCGAGCAGATCCTCGATCGAGCCGAGCTGACGCCGGTAACGCCGGCCCGACTCGTTCGCGAACGTGCCGCGGCCGGGAACGCGGTAGACGATGCCGTCGGCGACGAGATCCTGGAAGGCGCGCCGC
Source organism: Rhodococcus sp. PD04 (assembly GCF_035918275.1). Classification (NCBI taxonomy): domain Bacteria; kingdom Bacillati; phylum Actinomycetota; class Actinomycetes; order Mycobacteriales; family Nocardiaceae; genus Rhodococcus; species Rhodococcus sp. PD04. Next base: position 4,588,654 of record NZ_CP142143.1, read on the forward strand.
ACCGTCTGCCGGCTCACGCCGTGTTCCTCGGCGAGTTCGGCCTCCGTGGGCAGCCGCGTGCCGTCGCTGTACCGCCCCGCCTCGACGGCCTCCCGGAGCTGGCGCGCGAGTTGCGCGTAGGCCGGTTCCGTTTCCCGCACCTTGTAGTCCATGACGGACCGATCCTAGCGGCCGGTCGTCACAGTCCGCCGCGTGCTACGAGCTGGCTCGCGATGACGTTGCGCTGGATCTCGTTGGTGCCCTCGCCGACGATCATCAGCGGCGCGTCGCGGAAGTAGCGCTCGACGTCGTACTCGGTGGAGTAGCCGTAACCGCCGTGGATGCGCACCGCGTTCAGGGCGATCTCCATCGCGATCTCCGAGCAGTACAGCTTGGCCATGCCGGCCTCCATGTCGCAGCGCTCACCGCTGTCGTACTTCTCCGCCGCGTAGCGCGCCAGCTGCCGCGCGGCGGTGAGCTTGGTGGCCATCTCCGCCAGGTAGTTGCCGACGGACTGGTGCTTCCAGATCGGCTGGCCGAAGCTCTCGCGCTGCTGCGCGTAGGCGAGCGAATCCTCGAGCGCGGCGGTCGCGACACCCAGGGCGCGGGAGGCGACCTGCAGACGACCGGTCTCGAGTCCCTTCATCATGTGGGCGAAGCCCTTGCCGGGCTCGCCGCCGAGGATCGCGTCGGCGGAGATGCGGTAGTTGTCGAAACTCAGTTCGCACGACTCGACGCCCTTGTAACCCAGCTTGGGCAGGTCGCGCGAGACCGTCAGGCCCGGGCCGTGCTCGACGAGCACCACCGAGATGCCCTTGTGGCGCGGCTGCGCGGTGGGATCGGTCTTGCACAGCAGCGCGATCAGCCCCGAGCGACGCGCGTTGGTGATCCACGTCTTGGCACCGTTGATGACCAGCTCGTCGCCGTCGCGCTTGGCGGTCGTCGTCATCGCCTGCAGGTCGGAGCCGCCGCCGGGCTCGGTCAGCGCCATCGTCGCGCGGATCTCACCGGTGGCCAGCCTGGGCAGGTACTTGCTCTTCTGCTCCTCGGTGCCGAACAGGGTCAGCAGCTTGGCGACGACGGTGTGCCCGCCCATCGCACCCGACAGCGACATCCATCCGCGGGCGAGTTCCTCGGTGACCTGGACGTAGCAGGGCATCGACACCGGCGATCCGCCGTACTCTTCCGGCACGGCGAGCCCGTAGATGCCGATCTGCTTCATCTGCTCGATCCACTTCTCGGGGTACTCGTTGGCGTGCTCGACCTCCTGCACCGACGGCTTGACCTCCCGATCGATGAAGTCGCGGACGGTCTTGACCAGAAAAGTCTCTTCGTCGTTCAGGTAGGTCACGGGGGCACCCTTCGTCGGGGACGGGCCACACGGACCCGGGAAACTTTGTACGGCCATTTTGTGGACCAAGTTCGGGCGTTGTCAACGCGAAGACACTCATTCGACGTCGTGATTGCAGAGTTTTAGCCGATACGAACGACTGCACCTTCCTATGGGCACACCTCTCCGTGGGGTGGCATACCGCCAACAATGGCCGTACATTTAGCGCCGTCATTGCCGACCGAACTCCCCGAGGTCCCCGTGTCTTCCGAGCAACACCTCCGCCGGCGCGCCGTTCTCGTCGCCCCCGGCTCCGACGAACGCAAAGCCGGTAAGGCCCTCGCCTCCGCCGCCGACGAGGTCGTCCTCGACCTCGAGGACGCCGTCACCGCCGCCCAGAAGGACGCCGCCCGCGAGCTCGTGGCTCCGCTGGTCCGCGAGCACGGCGCCACACGCACCGTCTCCGTGCGCATCAACGGACGCGGCACCCCCTGGTTCGAGGACGACCTGCGCGCGTGCGCCGCACTCGGCGACGCCCTCGCCTCGATCGTGATCCCCAAGGTCGAGAGCGCCGACGATCTCGTCGAGGCCGACCGCATCCTCGGTGAATCGACCGTCCCGGTGCAGGCCCTCATCGAGACCCCCGCCGGCGTGCAGCGCATCGACGAGATCGTCGCGGGCTCCCGGGTCGCCGGCGTGATCATCGGCTACGCCGACCTCGGCGCCTCCCTGGGCCGCGCCCGCACCGCCGCCCCCGAGCACTGGCTCTACGTGCAGGACCGCGTACTGCACGCCGCCCGCGCCGCCGGTGTCCAGGCGATCGACGGGCCGTTCCTCGGCATCGCCGACGACGACGCCTTCCGCCATTCGGCGCAGTGGGTGTCCGATCTCGGATTCGACGGCAAGTGGGTCATCCACCCCGCGCAGATCACCTCTGCCGCAGCAGCCTTCACACCCACCGACGATCAGGTCGACGCCGCCCGCAAGGTCCTCACCGCACTCGAGGAAGCCGAGAACCGCGGCGCCGGAGCCGCCCAGCTCGACGGCCAGATGCTCGACGAGGCCGTCGCTGTTGCCGCCCGCCGCACCCTGTCGAAGATCGGAGCCTGAAAGCCATGACCACCTCGTACGTCGGCGGACCCTACTTCGACGAACTGACCGTCGGCCAGGTCTTCGACACCGCCCCCGCCGTGACGCTCACCGACGGTCTCGCCGCCGCGCACCAGAGCATTCTCGGTGACCGCCTGCGTCTTCCGCTCGACAAGCACCTCTCGGCCGCCGTCGCGGGTGGGCCGGTCGCGCACGCCGGCTTCGTCACCGACATCGCGATCGGGCAGTCCACCCTCGTCACGCACCACGTCAAGGCCAATCTCTTCTACCGCGGTCTGCGTTTCCGCCGCTTCCCGCACATCGGCGACACCCTCTACACCACCACCGAAGTCGTGGGGCTGAAGGAGAATTCGGCCAAGCCCGGACGCAAGCCCACCGGTCTCGCGGCGCTGCGCATGAACACCGTCGACCAGGACGGCAACACCGTCCTCGACTTCTACCGCTGCGCAATGCTGCCGTTGAGCGAGAATCCCGACCCCGACCGCGTGGTGCACTCCGACGACCTCTCGGCCATCGGGCCGCAGGACGAACCGCAGTGGTCCGCGCCCGCCGACTGGGATCTGAGTGTCTACCGATCGAAGGTGCCGGGTGAGCACTTCGACAAGTCCCTCGCCGGCGCCGTGCTGCAGTCCAGCGGCGACGTCGTCTCGAGCGCACCGGAACTCGCGCGCCTGAGCCTCAACATCGCGGCGACGCACCACGACGAGCGGGTCGGCGCATCCGGTCGTCTCGTCTACGGCGGCCACACCATCGGCCTGGCCTTCTCACAGGCGACGCGCGCCCTGCCGAATCTCGTGACGGTGCTGGGCTGGAAGTCGTGCGACCACACCGGCCCGGTCCAGGAGGGCGACACCCTCACCAGCGACCTGCACGTCGAATCCGCCGAGCCCCTCGCCGAGGGCGGTGGCGTGCTGAACCTGCGGTCGCTCGTCTACGCGCACCGCGGAGATGCCGAGCCGGCTCCCGTCCTGGATTGGCGGTTCACCGCACTCATGGCCTGACGGCCACTGCTGCCGAGACCGACGTCGTGTGCGAAATCCTCCGGGAAATCGCGCACGACGTCGGTTTCGCCGTTACGCGTCGACCCGCTTGACGAGGCGCTCGTAGCGTTGCCGGGCCGCCTGGGTGCTTCCCAGGCCGAGGCCGAAAGCGATCTCCTGCCAGGTCATCCCGCGTTCCCGTGCGATGCGGAGGATCAGCGCCTCGAGTTGGTCCATCTCGGCGCGTGCCTTCGGGACCAGACCGAGCGCGGCGATGACGTCGGCGTCGTCGACCTCGGGTTCGCCGGGGCCGGGACTGTGCACGCCACCCGCCAGAGCCGCGACGAGACGGATGGCGCCGAGCGGGTCGAGCATCTCCGGGTGCGACTGCCTGGCCCGCTGCTCGGGAGTGTTGCCGTGCCGTTCGGCGATCCGGAACAGCCCCGCGTACTCACGGTGCGCGCGTTCGCGACTCGGATTCGGTGGGGTGAAGCCTTCCTCGGACATGAACCCAGGATGGTGTGTGAACAACTTGTTGTCAACAGATTGTTCACACGTCGCGGATCTCGTCCACCAATCCCCAGTCGAGTGCGCGGGAGACGTCGAGAGGCGCAGCCGTGACGAACAGGTGCAGCGACCGCCACCTGCCGATCCGCCGCGGGATGCTCACCGTCCCGCCGGCCCCGGGGATGAGCCCCATCGAAACCTCCGGGAGGCGGAAGACCGTGTCGGGAGTCGCGACCACCCGGCCTGCGAAGGCCGGGATCTCGATACCCGCGCCGATACAGTGACCGTGCAACCGCACCTCGATGCGACCGGCGAGCTGCGCGACGAGACGCCCCGCTCCCCCGCGCGTGCGGACGAAATGCGCGAGCGTGATGTCGGGCGTGCGGCCGAACTCGTCGAGATCACCGCCGGCACAGAACGACGACCCAGCCCCGTCGAGCACGACCCGTTCGATGCTGTCGTCGAGGATCGCGAGTCGCAAGGCGTCGACGAGAGCGTCGCGCAGCACCGTGCCGTAGGCGTTGCGGCGCTCGGGCCGGTTGAGCGTGATGTGCAGGAGGTCGCCGTCGCGCGCGATCACCACCGGTTCATCCGAGGGCGGCGGCAGGGGCCGCGGGCCGCGCCCGGCGAGCCATGCGGCGAACTCCGGTCCGCCCTGCAACGTCGAGTAGCCGAGCGACTCCACGTCGATCGCTTCCGGCACCGCGAGTGTCTCGGACGCCCGCACGACCTGCCGTGCCACCAGCGCGGCCTGCGGGTTCGCGGCGACCGCCTCGGCGAAGGCGGCGATGCTCGCGTCCGGATCCGGTGTGTCCACCACGCCGCGGGACTGCGCGACCGGCGCGTAGGTGAGGTCGAGCGCGTCGATCAACGGACGAACCTCGGCGGGGATCTCGCGGGTCGCGCGGCCGACGAGGATCCGATCGGCCAGCGCGGCCTGCTCGACGGCACGCTCGATCAGGGGAACGCCTCCGTCGAGATCGACGACGACCATCGGCCGGGACACGGCACCGCCCTCACCGAGAAGGGGCTCTCCTGCCGCGCCGTTCGCCAGGTCCGCAGCGGAGAGAAGCATCGCTCGTGCCGTATCCATGTGGTCCGTCCTTGTACTCCACCAGGCCCCATCCGGCACGAAATGTAACATCACGGTCGTGGCCACCGACCTCGCCGCAGACCCGGTACGCGACTGGGCCGACAGCGGAATTGCCTCTCTGACCGGCAGAGTCGACGGTCCCCCACTGCTCCCTCCCGGCCGTGCCGCCACCGCCGCCCGCGAACTCTCCGCCTGGATCACCGCTGCCTCCGGTGACGTCGTCGACATCGACGGCGCACGCCTGCTGTCCGAGCGTGCGGCGTTCACCGGTCATCGTCGTGGTGGAGCGGTCTCCGCCGGAGGTGCGTGTCGCCTGTTGCCGACGATCGACGGGTGGGCGGCGGTCTCGTGCGCGCGTCCCGACGACCCGCTCCTGCTCGGCGCCCTGATCGGCGAGGAGATCTCCGGCGATCCGTGGCCTGCCGTCGCCGACTGGCTCGTCGAACACACCGGGGCGGAGCTGGCCGAGCGTGCCGAACTGCTCGCGATCGCGGGCGGACCTGTCGTCCACGGTGTAGCCGCTCCCCTGACGCCGCCGGAGCCCCGCTCGGTCGACGGGTTGCTCGTCGTCGACTTCAGCGCACTGTGGGCCGGGCCGCTGTGTGCGCATCTGCTCGGTCTCGCCGGTGCGCGCGTCGTCAAGGTCGAGACGCCGTCGCGGCCGGACGGTGCGCGTCGCGGCAATGCCGACTTCTATCGGCTCCTGCACGGCGGGCACGAATCGGTCGTGCTCGACCCGGCCGACGACACGCAGCGACGCGAACTCGCGGAACTGGTGGCAGCTGCCGACATCGTGATCGAAGCGTCGCGGCCACGTGCACTCGCCGGTTTCGGCCTCGACGCTGCGAAGGCTGTGGACGACGGCACCACGTGGATCTCGATCACCGCGCACGGACGGGATTCGCACCGGGTGGGTTTCGGCGACGACATCGCCGCCTCCGCCGGTCTGATCGCGTACGACGCGGAGGGCCCCGTCTTCGTCGGCGATGCGATCGCCGATCCCCTCACGGGTCTCACCGCCGCAGCACTGGCCATGTCGGCACCACCCGACGAGCGCGGAAAGCTCTGGGACATCTCGATGTCCGCTGTCGTCGCGGCGACTCTCGACGAACCCACGACCATCTCGCAACCCGCCATTCGCGACGGCGAGCAGTGGGTGCTGCAGACAGCGGACGGTGTCGTCGCCGTCGCCGAACCGCAGAGGCGTGAAATCTCCGGTGAGGTCGCCGAATCCGGGCGCGACACCCGGCGCGTACTCACCGATCTGGGCATCCGGCCGTGAGCGTCCTCGTCGTACGCGACGTCGAGGTCGACGGCATCGGCGGAACCGATGTCCTCATCCGTGACGGGGTCGTCGCAGTCCTCGGATCGGAAGTGCCGGTACCCGCGTCGGCCGACGTCGTCGACGGTCGTGGAGGCGCACTGCTTCCGGGCCTGCACGACCACCACATCCACCTGCACGCCCTCGCGGCCGACCGCACATCGGTCCGCTGCGGCCCACCTGCCGTCCACACCGCCGACGACCTCGCCCGCGCACTCGCAACCGCGGCCGGTAACGGATGGATACGGGGTGTCGGGTACTCGGAGGACGTTGCCGGCCTGTTGGATCTGGATTCTCTCGACATGCTGCACGCCGAGCGTCCCGTGCGCATCCAACACCGAAGCGGTGCAGTATGGTTCCTGAACTCCACCGCCGCCGCACTCACGGGACTCGCAACGGCCGATCACCCCGGCGTCGAACGCGACGAGAAGGGACGACCGACAGGACGCGTGTGGCGCGCCGACACATGGCTCCGCGACCGGCTACCCGACTCCGGCCCACCATCGCTCGCAGACGTGGGTGCCGAACTGGCGTCCTACGGCATCACCGGTCTCACCGACGCGACGCCCGACCTCACCCCCTCGACCCTGGAACACCTCCGCGCCTCCCACGTCGACGGGTCCGTCCCGCAGCGCATCCGACTTCTCGGTGCACCACTGGATTTCGTGGACTCGGAGACGTTCGCCGCGGGGCCGCACAAGATCGTGCTCGCCGACTCCGGACTGCCCGACCTCGACGATCTCGCGACGACGATCCGCCGCGTCCACGATGCGGGTCGCGCGGTGGCGGTGCACTGCGTCAGTCGCGAGGCGTTCGCGATCCTGCTCGCCGTTTTCACCGAGGTGGGCACCGCCCCCGGCGACCGTATCGAGCACGGCGCGCTCGTCCCGGCCGAGTCGATCGGCGACCTGCGACGCCTCGGGCTGCAGGTGGTCACCCAACCCGGCTTCCTAGCCGACCGCGGCGACACCTACCTCCGCGACGTGCCCGCCGTCGACCTGCCCGACCTCTATCGGTGCCGGAGCCTCCTCGACGGTGATGTGCCGGTCGCGCTGTCCAGCGACGCCCCCTACGGCCCCGCCGACCCGTGGGCGGTGATCTCCGCGGCGGTCTCCCGTACGTGCCCGACCGGCGACGTCGCCGGGGTGGACGAACGGATCCCTGCCCCGACCGCGCTCGACCGGTGTCTGGCCCCGCTCGACGATCCCGGTGGCACTGCTCGTCGCGTGCGGGTCGGCGCGCCGGCCGATCTCGTCCTGCTCGATCGACCCCTGGCCGACGTCCTCGCAGCACCCACCGCAGAGTTGGTCCGCGCGACCGTCATCGCCGGTCGCGTCGTCCACCACGCCTGATCCGCTACAACGTCGGTCATCCGCTACCGCAATTGTCGTAGCGGATGACCAGGACGGTAGCGGATGCGAGCGTCAGGGAACGGTCCACGTGTTGTCGCCCCGCAACAATTGCTGCAGGTCGGCGGCGCCGGACTCCTGCGCGACCCGCACCCGAGCACGCTCGGCGTCGTCGTAGGTCGTCCGCCCGACCTGCCGCACGATCCCCGTGACGACGTAACGGAGGTCCTGGTCCGACAACCGCGACAGCGCGTACGCGTATTCGGGGTCGTCGGTGTGCGCGTCGTGCACGACGATGTCGGCGGCGTCCACCTCGGAGCGTTGCACCACCCGCAGGCCGAAACCCTTTCGGACGACGCAGAGCTCGTTGTCGACGCCGAAGATGATCGGTTCGCCGTGCCGCAGCCGGATCAGGTGCGACGGCGCTTCGTCCTTGCGCAACACGTCGAACGAGCCGTCGTTGAAGATCGGGCAGTCCTGCAGGATCTCGACGAAGGCCGTGCCGCGGTGGTGCGCCGCCGCGCGCAGGACCTCTGTCAGTCCGGCGCGATCGGAGTCGAGAGCACGTGCGACGAAGGACGCCTCGGCGCCGAGCGCGAGCGACAGGGTGTTGAACGGTGCGTCGACCGACCCGCCGGGTGAGGACTTGGTGACCTTGCCGACCTCCGAGGTCGGCGAGTACTGCCCCTTGGTCAGGCCGTAGATCCGGTTGTTGAACAACAGGATCCGCATGTTCACGTTGCGACGCAGGGCGTGGACGAGATGGTTGCCACCGATCGACAGGGCGTCGCCGTCGCCGGTCACGACCCACACCGACAGATCCGGACGCGTCACCGCCAGACCGGTCGCGAGTGTCGGGGCGCGTCCGTGGATCGAGTGCACACCGTAGGTGTCGAGATAGTAGGGGAAGCGCGACGAGCATCCGATGCCGGAGACGAACACGAGATTCTCACGCCGGACACCCAATTCGGGCAGCAGGCTGCGGACCGTCGCGAGGATGACGTAGTCGCCGCAACCCGGACACCACCGCACCTCCTGGTCGGAGGTGAAGTCCTTCGCCTTCTGCGGAACGTCCGTGCGGGGCACACCGTCGAGCGCATCGATGTGCGGGCGGAGTCCGAGATCGTGGCCGAGGAGTCCGGTCATGCTCGTGCCCTCTCTGCTGTGGGGTCGAGTTTCGTCGACGAGGCGACCGCGTCCGGAGTCCGGGATCGTTCGGTGTCGGCGAGTGTTCCGGCGAATTCGGCTTCGATGGCGTCGTGGAGTTCGTCGGCGCGGAAAGCCATGCCCGCCACCTTCGTCACCGGCTGGATGTCGGCGTCGAACCGCGACCGCAGAAGGAACGACAGCTGACCGAGGTTCATCTCCGGGACCAGCACGCGCCGGTAGCGTCCGAGTACGTCGCCGAGGTTCTTCGGCATCGGCGCCAGGTGACGCAGATGTGCTCGGGCCACCCGATGACCGGCGCGTCGAGCACGACGCACGGCCTCCCCGATCGGCCCGTACGACGACCCCCAGCCGAGCACGAGCACCTCGGCGTCACCGGTGGGATCGTCGACGTCGAGATTCGGGACGTCGATACCGGCCACCCGCGCGACCCGTAGTCGGGTCATCAGCTCGTGGTTGGTGTGGTGGTAGGAGATGTCGCCGGTGCCGTCGGCCTTCTCGAGTCCGCCGATCCGATGCTCGCGACCTGCGGTTCCGGGGATCGCCCAGTCGCGGGCGAGGGTGTCGGCATGGCGGGCGTAGGGCTGATAGCCGGGGTCGTCGTCGCCCGGCGACGCGGCGAAGCGCGGATCGATGCGGGGCAGGTCGTCGATGTCGGGGATCCGCCACGGTTCGGATCCGTTGGCGATCGCACCGTCGGACAACAGCATGACCGGCGTGCGATAGGTGATGGCGATGCGCGCGGCCTCGAGTGCGGCGTCGAAGCAGTCGGCGGGCGACTGCGGTGCGACGATCGCGACGGGCGATTCGCCGTTGCGGCCGAACATCGCCTGCATCAGATCGGCCTGTTCGGTCTTCGTCGGCAGGCCCGTGGACGGTCCGCCGCGCTGGACGTCGACGACGATCAGCGGCAGCTCGGTCATCACCGCCAGACCGATCGCCTCGGATTGCAGGGCGATTCCCGGACCGGACGTGCTGGTGACCCCGAGCGCACCGCCGTAGGACGCGCCGATCGCGGCGCCGATACCCGCGATCTCGTCCTCGGCCTGGAAGGTGTGCACTCCGAAGCGTCCGAGTCTGCTCAGTTCGTGGAGGATGTCGGAGGCCGGCGTGATCGGGTAGGTGCCGAGGAAGACGTCCATCCCCGCCGCGCGGCCCGCCGCGACGAGACCGTAGGCGAGGGCGGTGTTGCCGGTGATCTGCCGGTACGTCCCGGGTGGCAGCGACGCGCGGGCCACCTCGTAGGTCGCGGCGAACGCCTCGGTGGTCTCGCCGTAGTTCCAGCCGGCGCGCAGGGCGAGGACGTTCGCGTGCGCGATGTCGGGTTTCGACGCGAACTTGCGCTCGAGGAACGTCTCGACCGGCGCGATCGGCCGCCCGTACATCCACGACAGGAGACCGAGCGCGAACATGTTCTTCGAGCGCTGCGCGTCCTTCTTGCCCACACCGGCGGGTTCGACGGCTCCGGTGGTGAGGGTGCTCATCGGCAGGGCGTGGACGGTCAGGTGCTCCACGGCGTCGGTGCCGAGCGGGTCGGCGTCGTAGCCCGCCTTGCTCAGGTTCCGTTTGGTGAACTCGTCGCTGTTGACGATGACGGTGCCGCCTCGGGGCAGGTCGCCGACGTTGGCCTTGAAGGCCGCCGGGTTCATCGCGACCAGCACGTCGGGCCGGTCCCCGGCGGTGAGGATGTCGTGATCGGCGATCTGGATCTGGAAGCTCGAGACCCCGGGAAGAGTGCCTTGAGGTGCGCGGATCTCGGCGGGGAAGTTGGGTTGTGTGGCCAGGTCGTTGCCGAACGCGGCCGCCTCGGCGGTGAACCGGTCACCGGCGAGTTGCATGCCGTCGCCGGAGTCGCCGGCGATGCGGATGACGACCTGTTCGAGTTTCGCGCTCGACGCCATGCGCTCCATCGTGGCCCTCACGCGCGCATGTGCAACCGTTTCTCCCGAAAAATTCTGCCCATCCGCTACAAGATCGGCTTTCCGCTACAGCAATTGCGGTAGCGGAAAGCCGATTCTGTAGCGGATGCGTCAGGAGCGGACGGTATCCCCGATGAAGCTCAGCGCCTGGGGCCACGACACCGCGTAGGCGTCGGCGTTGACGGGATTGCCGTGCCGGTCGCGGGAGGAGAAGCCGTGTTCGGCGCCCGGGTAGACGTGGGTGATGGTCGCGCCGGTCTCGCGCTGTTGCAGCGTCGCCTGCAGGTTCGCGAAGGTTTCGGCGCTCATGATCGTGTCGGCGCCGGCGTGCAGCACCATGACGGGTGCCGCGACGTGACCTGCCTGCTCGACGGCGTCGATCGTATGGTTCGGGGCGGGCGGCACCGCGATCGACGGGTGGTAGGCGACGACGTTCGCGACGCGCGTGTCGCGGGCGCCGAGGATCAGGGCGAGGCGTCCGCCGAGGCACCACCCGATCACGCCGACCTTCTCCAGGCGTAGTTCACCGAAGGCGTGGTCGAGCAGGGTCGCCATCTCCGCGAGGCACTTCTCGTCGTCGAGGCCCCGCATCAACTCCACGAGTTCCTCGCGCGAGCTGTCGTCGGCGCTCGGTCCGTGCCAGGGATCCCAGACGAGCGCGGTCACACCGGTTCCGGCGATGTCGTGCGCGTACTCGCGGACCTGGGCGTCGATGCCCGTGATCATGGGCAGCAGCAGCATTCCTCCGGTGGCACCGCCGAGCGGCCTGGCCAGGTAGGCGCGCAGACCTGCGATGTGAACGAATTCTGCCTCGATGTCGGTCATCGACCGTCCTTCCACTTGCGTCGTTTGTTCGTCATGATCTTCGTACGAAGTCGTTCAGCGGGCAGCGCATCCACCCGTCGCCGCAGCTCAGGGGCCGTCCGTCCCGACCACCGAAGGAAATGAGAACATCATTTCCGTTTTGCGGTATCGTTCCTCTCGCGCACCGACGTACGGTCGGAGCACGGCAGACGGCTCGCTCGAAAGGGATACAGGCAGATGGCTCGCACCGTATTGGTCAGTGGTGGCACCGGCGGACTCGGCAGCGCCGTGACGAAACATCTCCTCGACACCGGATGGCGGGTCGTGGTGCCGTGGCTGGTCCGTGACGAGCTCGAGCGAGTGGGCACACATCCGAACCTCCGGCTCGTCCAGGCCGACCTCTCCGACGAGCAACAACTCGAAGACGCCCTGAACCTGGCGTGCGACGACCCCGACGCCCCCCTGTTCGGCGTCGTCAACCTCGTCGGCGGCTTCACCTCCGGACCGCGGGTGCACGAGACCCCGATCGAGGTGCTCGACTCCCAACTCGATCTCAACCTGCGCACCGCCTATTCCGTCAGCCAGGCGGCACTGCCCCACCTGATCCGCCGCGGCGGTGGATCGATCGTCTGCATCTCCACCGCCGCGACGCTCAACCCCTTCCCGGGCGGCGCCTCCTACATCGCTTCCAAGGCCGCGGTGTCGGCGCTGGTCGAGACGATGGCGCTCGAGTACCGCGACGACCACATCCGCGTCAACGCGCTGCTGCCCGTCGTCATCGACACCCCGGCCAACCGCGCCGCGATGCCCGACGCCGACACGAGCCGCTGGTCGAAGCCGGCCGACATCGCGAAGGTCATCGAGTTCCTGATCTCCGATGCGGGCGCCTCCATCACCGGTGGTCTGATCCCCGTCACCAACGTCGGCTGACAGCGTCAGACCGACTGGAGGCGACCGAGTTTCATCGCACGTTCGAAGGCTCGTCGTTCGGCGTAGTTCATACCGCCCCATACGCCGTGCGTCTCTCCGGTGCGCACGGCGTGCTCTCGGCACGCGTCGATCACCGGGCAGGAGCGACAGACCTCCTTCGCCTGCCGCTCGGCCCGGAGCACCGCACCGCGGCCGTCCTCGGGCTGAGGGAAGAACATCGACGTGTCCACCCCGCGGCACCGCGCCGCGACCACCCAGTCACGGTCGCCGGATCCGTACATCGCCGCCTCCTTGCCCATCGGGCCATCGCGGACCCGCACTCGTCGAACGAGTATTTGTACGGCCATTTTTCGGTACCCGTCGGGGATCGTCAATTGCTGAGCAGCACGAATCCATCAGAATCGACGATGCCAGTCGCTTCGGATACCTATAAGCACCGGAAGCTATGGCCGCACATTTGGTGAGCGGACGAAGCCGAGCGGACCGGGCGGGGCGGATCAGCCGACGATGCCGGCCTTCTTCAGGCCCGCGATCTGCTCGTCGGTGAGCCCGAGATCCGCGAGCACCGCGTCGGTGTGCTGACCGAGCCCCGGCACCGCGCCCATCGGCAGTTCGACGTCCCGGAAGTTCATCGGCGGCAGGATGCCGCGCACCGTCCCCGCCTCGGTCTGCACCTCACGCCAGCGATCGCGCGTCGCGAGCTGGGGGTGCTCGATGAGCCCACGCAGATCGCGCAGCTGCGCGGCCGGCACACCGGCGTCGGCGAGCTTCCCGTCGAGCTCCGCACTGGTGAACTGCTTGGTGGCCTGCCCGACCAGCGCGTCGACCTCCTCGCGGCGACGCACCCGCTCGAGATTGGTGGCGTAGCGCGGATCGTCGCCCAGCTCGGGCATGCCGAGCACATCGGTGAGCGTGCGCCAGCCCCGGTCGTTCTGCACGCCGATGAGGATCTCGCCGTCCGAGGTGGGGTATTTGTCGTACGGCGCGATCGAGGTGTGCGACAGGCCCATCCGCGGCACCTGGCGTCCCTGATACATCTGCAGGTACATCGGGTAACCGAGCCATTCGGCGGTGGCGTCGAACATCGACACGTCGATCGTTGCGCCCACACCGGTGCGGTGCCGGCGCAGCAGCGCCGCCTGGATCGAGGTGAGCGCGTACATGCCCGCGGCGATGTCCGAGGTGGGAATGCCCGTCTTCACTGCCGTCTCGGGTGTGCCGGTGATCGAGCACAGTCCGGTCTCGGACTGCACGAGCATGTCGTAGGCCTTGCGGTCGCGCATCGGCCCGTCGGTGCCGTATCCCGACATGTTGACCACCACGAGTTCCGGGTGGTCCGCGCGCAGGTCGTCGGCACCGAGTCCGAGACGCTCCACCGCGCCGGGCGCGAGATTCTGCAGGAAGACGTCGGCGCCGCGGATCAGCTTCTTCACCGCGTCGATGCCCTCGGGCGCCTTGAGGTCCACCGCGAAGGACTCCTTGCCGCGGTTGAGCCACACGAAGTGGGCGGCCAGTCCCTGCACGGCACTGTCGTAGGCGCGGGCGAAGTCGCCGTCGCCGACGCGTTCGACCTTGACGACCCGAGCTCCGAGATCCGCGAGATGGCGCGTCGCGAGGGGCGCAGCGACCGCCTGTTCGAGGCTCACCACGGTGATGCCCTCCAGCGGCAGGCCGGCAGAAACCTCGACCTCGCTCCGATTGGTTCCGTCGCTCGTCACCGTGGTGTTCCTTTCGCGTTCGCGGTTCCGTCCGGCGTATGTCTACCAGGCCGAACACCGACTCCCCGGTAATACCTCTGAGGTATCGATCCGCGTCCCATTGGGTATTGGACTGCAAAGCCGAGCCCTGCCACCCTCTGATGAGACGCAGACCACATTCCACCCGCCTCGTCGGGGGCGTAAGAGACGGAGGGCGCATGAGTTCGTCCACACCCACCGATCAGGAGATCGCGAAGAAGGCCCGCAAGGCCGGCATCGCCTCCTTCATCGGCACCACCATCGAGTGGTACGACTTCTACATCTACGGCACGGCCGCCGCTCTGGTGTTCGGCCAGATCTTCTTCTCGGACGAACTCTCGAGCGGTGTCGCGACCCTCCTCGCGTTCGTCACCCTCTGGGCCGGCTTCCTCGCCCGCCCGCTCGGTGGCGTCATCTTCGGCCATCTCGGCGACCGCATCGGACGCAAGAACACCCTCGTCATCACGCTCGTCATGATGGGCATCGCGACGGTGGGTATCGGCCTGCTCCCGACCTACGCGCAGATCGGGATGTGGGCGCCGGTCCTGCTCGTCTTCCTGCGCATCGTGCAGGGCGTCGCGGTCGGCGGAGAATGGGGCGGTGCCGTCCTCATCGCCAGCGAGAACGCCCCGAAGGGCAAGGGAATCCTGTATTCGGCGTTCGCGCAGCAGGGTTCGCCCGCCGGCAACCTGCTGTCGACGATGGCGTTCTTCTTCCTCGCCGCGCTGCCCACCCCGCAGTTCATGATGTGGGGCTGGCGCATCCCGTTCCTGCTCTCCGGTGCACTGGTCGCCGTCGGCCTGATCATCCGCCTCAAGCTCGAGGAATCGGACGCGATGAAAGCCGTTCTGGCGCGCAAGAAGACCGTCAAGCTCCCGATCAAGGAAGTACTGCGCAAGCACTGGCTCCTGGTCCTGCTCGGCGCCGGCGCACTGCCCCTCGCCCAGGTGACCTACTTCAAGAACACCTTCGCGCTGTCGTGGGCGACGAGCGAACTCGGCTACGAGCGCGGCACCTTCCTCGCGATCATCGCGATCGCCCTCGTGGTGCAGTTCATCGTGCAGCCCTTCGGTGCCGTGCTGGTGTCGAAGATCGACATGCGCAAGGCCATGCTCCTGATGATCGTCCCGGAGCTGTTCCTCATGCCCGCGATGTTCTTCGCGATCCGCACCGAGACGTTCGCGATCGCCGCAATCGGTATGTGTCTCGCGACGATTCCGCACTCGATGTTCTACGGCGCCATCGCCGGCATCCTCGCCCGCGCCTTCCCCGCGAACATCCGCTACTCGGGCCTGTCGCTCGCCTACCAGCTGTGCTCGCTGATCGTCGGTGGTGGCACCCCGGTGCTCGCCCAGTACCTGCTCAACTCGTCCGGTGACGTCACCGGTGTGGCCGTCGCGGCGGCCTGCTACGCGGCGGTCTCCCTCGTGTGCACCCTGGCACTGCTCAAGCGCACCGGGTACGACCCGAAGGCGCCGTCGGTCGCCGAGAAGTCCGATGCCGACGAACTCGCCCTCGAGGAGGCGGAGGCAGCCGCCGAGCGCGACCGCCGTACGCCGGGCACCGAAGACGGCCCTCGCTCCGACGACACGCCACGAGATCGCGTCCATGCCTAGGACGGATCCTTCGCACTCGGGGCCGGCCGGCACAGTCGCCGGCCGGCCCCGGTCACTCCGGAGTCGGCAATGCTTCCTCGGAGAGACGGAGAACCTCGCGCAGCGCGGCACTGTCGTCGTCCTCCCGCCACACCAGCCGCACGTCGAGCGGCTCGGGATGATCGGCGAGAGGGACGAACACGACCTCGGGGTTGATGACGTTCGCCGCGACCGACGAGACCGTCATCGAACATCCCACCCCGGCCGAGACCAGGGCGATCAACGACAGCGAATCCGGGGCACTCTGAACGATTCTCGGCGTGAAGCCGACATCGTGGGCGAGGCGGAGCAGCAGCTCGCGCAGCATCGATCCGGGTTCGGCCGGAAGCATCACCCACGCCTCGCTCGCGAGGTCCTCGAGCCGGACCTCCTCGCGGCCGGCGAGCGGGTGTTCCCTGGGCAGCGCCACGACGAGGTTCTCGCGGGCCACGACGCGCGACGCGATCCCCGGTGGGAAGAACAACAGGCGCACGATGCCGATGTCGAGCTTCCCCGCAGCCAATTTGTTGAGTGCCTCGCTCGCGTACGCCGAACTGTCGAGCACGAATTCGATACCGGGATGGGTGCGTCGCACGAGCTTCGCCCACCGGCCCACGAGATAGTGCGAGGACGAACCGGCGAAACCGATACGGACCCTGCCGGTCTGGCCCGACCCCGCAGCGGTCACCGCCATCTCGGCCAGCCGGCAGGCGTCGAGGATGTTCCGGGCCGGCTCCACGAGCGCGCGACCGCTCTCCGTCAACCGCACGCTGCGGGTGTTGCGTTCGAAGAGTTCGGCTCCGAGTTCCTTCTCGAGTCTGCGGATCGTGCGGCTGAGCGGCGGCTGGGCCATGTGCAGCCGTTGCGCCGCCCGACCGAAATGCAGTTCCTCCGCCACCGCCAGGAACGCCTTCACCTGATGGATCTCCACGCGTCGATTATTGCGCCTGCGGGCGCCTGATATCCGACACCGAATTACCGACCACACGGAGGACGACCGGTATGCCGGACAAACTCATGACCATGCGCGAGGCGATAGCCACCTATGTCGAGGACGGCATGACCGTTGCCCTCGAGGGTTTCTCGCACCTCATCCCGTTCGCGGCGGCGCACGAGATCATCCGGCAGGGCAGGCGCGACCTGACGTTGTGCCGCATGACCCCCGACATCATCTCCGACCAGCTCATCGCCGCCGACTGCGTGTCGAAGCTCGTCGCGTCGTTCTTCGCCAGCGGCTCGGCCGGTTCCCTCCACGAGATCCGCCGGCGCATCGAGAACCACGACCCCGTCGCACTCGAGGTCGAGGAGTACAGCCACTACGGCATGGTCTGCCGCTACCAGGCCGGCGCGGCCGGGCTGCCGTTCTTCCCGCTGCGCTCGTACGCCGGCAGCGATCTGCCGAAGATCAACCCGAACATCCGGCTCGTCGAGGACCCCTTCGGCGGCGGCAGCGTCTACGTCGTGCCTCCGCTGACCCCGGACGTGACGATCATCCACGCCCAGCGCGCCGACCGCTCCGGCAACGTCCAGATCTGGGGCATCGCCGGCGTCCAGCAGGAAGCGGTCTACGCCGCGAAGAAGGCCATCGTGGTGGTCGAGGAGATCGTCGACGACGATGTCATCCGCTCCGACCCCAGCCGCACCCTCGTGCCCGCGCACGCGGTGGACGCTGTGGTGTTGTGCCCGCGCGGAGCGCACCCCTCCTACGCGCAGGGCTACTACGACCGTGACTGCGCGTTCTACCGCCGCTGGACCGCGATCAGCAAGGATCCCCAGCAACTGCGCACCTGGCTGAAGGAATGGGTCCTCACCACCACCGACCACGCCGAATACCTCGAGAAACTGGGCGAGGACTACTGGGCCGACCTCGAGGTCGCGCCGCGCCCCTCCGGGACCGTCGACTACGGGAGCCGAAAGTGACCACCACCGAAACCTTCTCCACCACCGAACTCATCGTCTCCGTCGCCGCCCGCGCCCTGGCCGGCAAGGCCCGGGTCTTCGCCGGGGTCGGTCTGCCCACTCTCGCCGTCGACCTCGCCGCCCGCACCTCGAACCCCGACGTCGAGCTGATCTACGAATCCGGGGTCTGCGGCGCGCACCCCGAGGCGATGGCCGAGGGTATCGCCGACTCCGTCGTGGTCTCCGGCGCCGAATCCGTCGTGTCCATGGCGTCGCTGTTCGGGTACGTGCTGCAGGGCGGCAACGTCGACGTCGGTTTTCTCGGCGCGGCGCAAATCGATCGCTACGGCAGCCTCAACACCAGTGTCATCGGAGATTGGGACAAGCCCACCGTGCGCCTGCCCGGCGGCGGTGGGGCCGTCGAGATCATGCCCAACGCCGGCGAGGTGTTCGTGATCATGCGACGCCACGATCCGAGTGCGTTTCCCGCCGAACTGGACTTCTGCACGACCCCGAGCCCGGTCCGTGCTCGTGAGGCGGGCGCCGGCATCATGCCGCGTGGGCGCGGGGTGACGAAGGTGTTCACCAGCCTGGGCGTGCTGTCGCGGCAGGACCCCTTCGACGAACTCGAACTGACCAGCATCCACCGCGGTGTCACCGTCGAGCAGGTCCGCGCCGCGACCGGTTGGGATCTGAAGGTCTCCGACGAACTGACGCTGACCGAGGATCCCACCGCCGCGGAGATCGACCTGCTGCGCAACGAGATCGACAAGGTGCGCCTGTATCTGCGGTGATCCCACCGGACGCGACGTCGCGGCATCGAGGGCGGCGGTCGAGGTCACCGACGCGGTGGCTGGCAGGATGGCCACAGCGGACGACGCACCGGATCCTGCCCTCGACGGCCCTGCGCGCGTCCGGCGTGATGCCCGGCGGACGGACCGCCGTGATGCGGGAAGGCGGCACGTGATGCACGCGAGCGCGATCCACGACCTCGTGGACGGCACGGTCGTCGCGGCCGTGATGCCGTCGACCGCGGCGGATTCCGGCGCGGATCGGGGCGTTCCCGTCCTGACGCCGTTGACCGACCTCGCGTACAGACCGGCAGCCGAGCGCAATTCCGTCGCACTCGTCGACGAACACGAGGTGTTCGCCGATCCCCCGACTGTCCTGCGCAGGATCTCCGCTGTGCGTGAGCGCGGATTCGCCGTGGCGGTCCGCATCGCGGAATCGACGTCCCGCGCCACGGTCGTCCTGGCCCTGGTAGAGCCGGAGGTGGTCGTCGTACCGGCCGAGGCGCTCGTCGTATCCGACGTGCGGGTTGCCGCGACCCTGCTGTCGTTGCGGGCCCACTGCGAGCGGACGAACTCCGTCGTTCTCGCCGAGGGCGTCGACTCCGACCTGCATCGCCGGGCGGCCCTCTCCCACGGTATCGATTTCGGTTGCGGTGCAGCGCTACAGGCCGAGGCCGATCCTTCGTCACCGCGCGGTGGGCTGTTCCGGGAACCCTCCTGGAGCGCACCGCTCGACGACGCGACCGCCACGCCCTTCCGCATCCTGGCGGCGGGGCGGGAACGCGTGCGGAGCGGCAAGGGCCTGTTGGTCTCCATGAGCGCCGATCTCGAGGTGCGAGCCGGGGAGGCAGGACCCGACACGGTCGCTCTCGGCACCTTCCAGCACCACGACCACTTCACCGGAGCGGCGCGCAGGCGATGGATGTCGATGGCCGACGCCCTCGCTCACGTGGCGGTCTTCGCGGTCGGTTTCGGCACGAGCGACTCGGGTCCGGACCTCGTCCCGATCGAGTCGCACGACCCCCTCGTCGACGAGTGGAACGTCATCCTCCTGGGAGAGTCTTTCGCGTGCGCACTCTCGGCCCTCGACCTGCACCGTCGAACTGCCGGCGGTGAGCGAGAATTCGAGTACGTCGTCTCCTACGACCGGGAGGCCGTCGCCCGTGCGGCGCGCGCGACCCTGTCCCGTCCCCGACCGGTGCCCCTGGAGATCCCACCGTCGTCCTGAGCCGCTCCCCCGCGGGTCACCCCTCGAAACGAGCCAGGATGCTGTGGGCGCACCGGATGACGGTGCCGCGGTCGTAGGACAGCACGTAGTGGAATTCGCGGTCGAGATCCGCTGCGTCGGTGTGCATGTCGAGCGCGGCGAGCACGCACGCGAAGTGCGGGCCGAGGACGACGACGTTCCATTCGTCGACCATCGGATCGTCCGGGTCCAACGGCGCGTGGTGCACCGCGGAGTCGACGTAGGGATCGATTCCGACGCCGTAGACCCCGGTGTACGCGACCTGCTCGGCGAGCTGCGCCCATCGTGCCCGTGAAGTCGGCGTGAAGTGCTCGGCGCGCTGGAAGGTGCCGAGCACGATCGTCTCCGGTCCGGCTCCCACCGCGTTGGTCTCGAGCAGCTTGCTCATCGACACCAGAAGCCGCTTGAAACTGCGCGTGCGCCTGCGCCCTTCGGACGCCAGGGCGAAGGGGGTGAGTTCGGGATCGTCCGGAACGGCAGGTCGCGGACGCAGCGACATGGGCTCGACGTCCGAATCCGATTGCGCGGCATCTCCGCTCGCAGCCACCGTCGGATACAGCGCGCCCATCCCGTATTCGGCGGCCAGCCCCAGGGCGCGGCGGCGATGCAGTTCCGAATCGACGCCCTGCGCGATGACGACCGCGCTGCTGGATTCGATGTACGCGGCGACGGCGTGCGCGATCCTCGCTGTCGAGGCGTCGGCCGCACGGGCGATCAGGGCCGGCGCCGTGATGATCACATCCGGTTCGACGAGCGGCAGCAGCGCGAGGGCCTGGGCACGCGCTCCCACACCGTCCACCGCGACGAGCATGCCGGCGGTGCGCGCCGCCGCGATGGTGCGCAGCGTCTCGGCGGGACTGGCGATCAGTGCCTGCTCGGTGATGAGAGCGACCGTCGTCGGGCTCCGGCGCTCGTCGAGCGCGCCGAGTTCGTCGAGGGAATCGAGATCGACGGTCACCAGGTGCGGGACCGCCGACCCGGCATGCAGGCCGGCCCTGCGCCACTTGATACGGTCCAGCTCCGACTTCTGGTGCATGGCCCGAGCGGCCTCACTCAGCGCAGTGGCGTCGTGCAACGATGATCCTTCCGGACCACGCAGTTGCAGTTCGACGGCGGACAACGCACCGCTGTCGAGCCGGTGGATCGGGGCAAGCTCCGTCTCCACGACGAGGCCGCCGAACGCGGCCTCCGCGTCGGCGGCAGCGTCGGCAGGAACAGCGCTCATGGATCCAGCATCCCATCTCCGGCCACCGATCGTCCGCTCGGGCCGACGGAGCCGGGAACATAGGATATTTCCGCAGCTCAGAACACCTACGTTATAGAACCGTGATGTTGCGTTATCGTTCCGTTATGGAACGGGTCGTCGGGAAGCGACCTCCGTCGGACAGGCTCTGTGCAAGCCCGAGGCGAGTTCTCACCGCGACCCCGACGTTCTCACCACGACCCCAGCAGGCCGACCGTCTGTTCGTGATCCAGCCCGCACCGGACGGCACGAATCCACGCCGACAGGAGACCGCAATGAGCACACGTACGAGCACCACCCGCAGGATCGTCACCCACACCGGCGCACTCTCACGAGTCGGTGCAGCGACCGTCGCCCGAGCGCCGCGCTACCGTCTCGACGTCCACTCCCCCTCCCGTCGCTGCAGTGTCCTGCGGGTGAAGGGTGATCTCGACATGACCGCCCGAGCGGAGTTCGCCTCCACTCTCGGCGACCTCGCACACTCGGGCGACCACGTCGTCGTCGACCTGTCCGAGGTGACCTTCATGTACTCCGAGGTCGCCTCGATGCTTGCCGATGCCGTTCACATCCGGCCCGGCCGTTTCCATGTCGTCGCACCCACGCGCCAGGTGCGCATGCTGCTCGACATCCTCGCTCCCGACCTCGACGTCACCGACCGCACCGAGTGCGACACGGCCGGGAGCTCGTCCGCCGCCTGACGACGGCGACCGGCGGCGGTCAGCGCGCCGGGCCACCCGTGATCAACGCCCACACGTCCCCGGCCTCACCGGCCGCGGCGAGCAGTTCGGAATCCCACGACGCAACCGTGCCGAATTCGCTGCGCCACGACAGGATCCGGTTGGCGTGCCGATGCAACTCGTGTTCCATCGTGAAGCCGATCGCGCCGAGCGCCTGATGCGCGTTGCGGGCGACGACCGAGGCCGCATGTCCGGCGCACGAGGCGGCCGCTGCGATCGCGAAGCGGGTCGACGCGTCACCGAAACCTCCGGCGAGAACGGCATCGACGGCGCCATCCGCGGCGGCGTGCACGAGCGAGGCCTCGGTGGCGATGTCGGCGACGAGCGCCTGCACCGCCTGGAACTTGCCCAGCGGACGACCGAACTGCACGCGCGCGGTGGTGTGGTCGACGACGAGCTCGAGGATCCGATCCATCGCACCCGCGGTGGCCAGCGCACGGACGAGCGCGCCCCGGTAGCGGAACTCGTCGGCGGTGCCCGCCGGAACGTCATGTCCCGACAGGGTCGACAGGTCGACGCGCACGTGATCGCGGGGCTCCGCCGCCAGATTCACGGCCTCGACGATCTCGACGTCGCCGCGTGCGAGCTCGGCGACCTGCCATCCCTGCGGCGACTCCCACAGAACGACGATCGAGTCCGCGAACCGGGCCCACGGCACGTGGCGCGCGCGGCCGTCGGCGTCGAGCACCGCGGCGGTACGCACGGCCGGTGCCGCCTCGAGGCCTGCCTGTTCGAGGAGCCAACCCGCGAGCAGGTCGTTCTCGGCCACCGGCACGGCAGCAGCGGCGCTGCCGGCGGCTTCGAGCAGCAGGGCGGCCTCGAGCCATCCCGCGCCGCTTCCGCCGCTCTCCTCCGAACCGGTGAGCCGATCGAGGCCGAGCTCGGTGAGGGTGCTCCACAGGGCACGATCGAGTTCGACGACCTCCCCGATGCGGTGGTCGTCACCCGAGGTGAACACCTCGGACAGCATCTGTGCGAAGTCGCGCAGTTCCGTCGACTGCAGTGCGTCCTGCCCGCTCATCTCATCCCCAATCCTCGTGCGATGACCCCGCGGAGGATCTCGCTCGTGCCGCCGCGCAGTGTGAAGCCCGGTCGTTGCATGACGCCTGCCCGGACGAGCTCGGCCAGATGTGCGTCGGCCGCGGTGTATCCCGCGATCTCGTCGGCGAGATCCGCCAGGTCGCCCTCGGTCTTCGTGCCGAGCACCTTCACGACCGACGCCGCGAGTTCGGCGTTCTCGCCACGTTCGAGGGACTCGGAGACCGCGGTGGACATGCGGTGCAGGCCCGCCATGCGCCCGATGGTCGCTCCGATGCGGGTGTCCGCTTCGACGCTGCCGTCGGCCACACCGTGCACGAGGGATTCGAGCACCCCGAAGGTGGACAGGAAACGTTCGGGACCGCTGCGTTCGTAGCCGAGCTCGCTCGTCACCTGCTCCCAGCCGGCACCGATCTGCCCGAGCACCAGGTCGTCCGGGACGAAGACATCGTCGAGCAGCACCTCGTTGAAGTGGTGGTCGCCGGACATCGACAGGATCGGGCGGATGGTCACGCCCGGGGAGTCGAGCAGCACGATGAACTGGCTCAGCCCGTCGTGGCGGTGCGCCGGATCGAGCGGTGCGGAGCGCGCGAGGCCGAAGAAGGCATCGGCGTGGTGCGCCCCGGACGTCCACAGCTTGGTGCCGGAGATCCGCCACCCGCCGTCCACCTGCGTGGCCTTCGTCTTGACGCTCGCGAGGTCGGATCCGGAGTCGGGCTCGGACATGCCGATGGCCCAGCAGATCTCACCGGCCGCGATGCCCGGCAGGAACCGCTTCTTCTGCTCCTCGGTGCCGTACTTCAGCAGCGACGGTGCGGCCTGACGGTCGGCGACCCACTGGGCGGCGACCGGAGCGCCCACCGCGAGCAGCTCCTCGGTGACGACGAAGCGCTCCATGAAGGTCCGTCCGTGTCCGCCGTACTCGACGGGGATCGTCATACCCACCCAGCCGCGAGCGGCGAGCGCGCGGGTGAACTCGGGGTTCCATCGCGTCAGCCAGGTGTCGATGCCCGGGGTGAACACGCCCGCGTCGATCTGTTCCTTCAGGAACGCCCGTACCTCGGCACGGAGTTCCGTCAGTGCCGGGTCGGGGGTGCCCGCCCTCGGCACGAGTCGTGCACTCATCGTGAATCTCCTTCTCCACCGGTGATGGTGGGACACAGCAGCGCCAGCGACAGGTCCGCGTAGCGTTCGGCGATCTCGTCCGGGCCGTCCGGGCCCGCGGGGTCGTACCAGTTGGCGATCGCCGAGACCATCGCCAGGATCGACCGGCGGCAGTCGTCGGGGTACTTCGTGGTGAAGACACCCTGTGCGACACCGCGATCGATGATGTCGCGGATCCGTCTTCGGCCGGCACGACGGCGTTCCTCGTACAGTCGCGCACCCTCGGGTTCGAGGTTGCGCACTTCCGTCGCGATCATGCGGCCCTGCTCGGGGAACTGCGTGCGGAAGATGACGTTCCCCCTGACGAACGCGCGGATCTGCTCGACGGGATCGTCGCCGGCGCGGGCGAGTTCGGCGTCGCAGACCGCGTCGTAGGTGTCGACACCGTCGAGCAGGATCGCCAGCAGCAGATCCTGTTTGTTCTTGTAGTGGTAGTACAGCGCGGACAGGCTCACGCCGGCTTCCTGCGCGATCGTCCGGATCGACGACGAGCCGTATCCGTTGCGCACGAATTCCTTCCGGCCCGCCTCGATGAAGACGCGCTGTTTCGGCGACAGCACTCTCACGACAACGCTCCCGTGTCGGCGTACTGCGCGATCAGCTCGCCGAGCCTGCCCTTGACCATCTTGCCCGTCGGCGTGCGCGGCAGTTCGTCGACGAACCGCACGTGTCGGGGGCACTTGAAACGCGAGAGGCGTTCCCGGCAGAACCCGATGATCTCGTCCTCGAGCTCGTCCGATCCCTCTGCGCCGGGGACGAGCTGCACGAACGCTTCGACACGTTCACCGCGGTCCGCGTCCGGCACACCGACCACCGCGACGTCCGCGATCGACGGGTGCAGCGCGAGGACGTTCTCGATCTCCTGCGGGTAGATGTTCACCCCACCCGAGATGATCGTGAACTTGTCGCGCCCGGTGAGGAACAGGTAGTCGTCCTCGTCGAGATATCCGATGTCGCCGGTGGTGTACCAGTTCTCCTCGAAGGGGTGCCTGGTCGACGCCGTCTTCTCCGGGTCCTTGTGGTACTCGAACGAGAAGTCGTCCCGTTCGAAGTAGACGGTGCCGATCTCTCCCGTGGGCAGCCGGTTGCCGTTCTCGTCGCAGATGCGCGCCAGACCGAGTGTGCCCGGGCCACCGGTCTTCCCGACCGTGCCCGGCTTGCTCAGCCATTCCTGCGGGGTGACGAGGGTGTTGCCGATGGCTTCGGTCGCGGAGTAGTACTCGTAGACGATCTCGCCCCACCACCGCATGAGTTCCTGCTTGACCTCGACCGGGCACGGCGCCGCCGAGTGCAACGCGCACCGCATCGACGACAGGTCGTAGCGCTCGCGGACCTCGCGGGGCAGCTTCAACAGGCGCACGAAATGCGTGGGCACCCACTGGCTGTGGGTCACTCGGTACTTCTCGATGCACGCGAGGCTGAGCTCGGGATCGAACCGGTCCATGAGCACCACGGTGCCCCCGAGCGCCTGCGTCGACACGCCGTACCGCAAGGGAGCGGCATGGTAGATCGGTGCCGGCGACAGGTAGACGGTGTTCTCGTCGAAACCGAAGCGGCGCACCTGCTTCAGCAGCGGAGGACCGGGCTCGTCACCGACCTGGGCGCCGGAGAGGGCCGGCTTGATGCCCTTGGGTCGACCGGTCGTGCCGGAGGAGTACAGCATGTCGCTGCCACGGGGCTGGTCCGCCATGTGAGTGACGGGAAGACCGGCCACCTCCTCCTCGTACACGAGATGCCCGGGCACCCGCCCGCCGAAGGCGACACGATGCGTCACCTTCGGGGTGAGCGGCGCGATCGCCTCGGCGAGCTCGGCGAGAGGCGCCGAGACGACGAGCACCTTCGCGTCGCAGTCGTCGACGATGTAGGCGGCCTCGCCCGGAGCGAGGTGCGTGTTGACGAAGGTGATGTACACGCCCGACCTCACTGCACCCCAGTACAGTTCGAATGCCGTGGCGTCGTTGACGGTGACGACCGCGATGTGGTCCCCCCTGCCGACGTCGTGTGCGCGCAGCCAGTGCGCGAACCGGACGGACGCGTCCTCGAGTTCCCGATAGGTGAGCGTCCGGCCGGTCGCGGCCTCGTGCACGGCGGGCCGGTCCGGGGCGACCGCGGCGTAACGGCCCGGGTACATGCCTACAGCCCCAGGTCCTTGGAGATGATCGTCTTCATGACCTCGCTGGTGCCGCCGTAGATCCGGGTCACGCGGGTGTCGGCGTACAACCGGGCGATCGGGTACTCGGTGATGTAACCGTATCCGCCGTGCAACTGCAGGCACTTGTCGATGACACGACCGGAGACCTCGGTGCAGAACAGCTTCGCGCGGGCCGCGTCGGCGACCGTCAGTTCCTTGCGATCGAGCAGTTCGAGGCAGTGGTCGACGTAGACACGCGCGGCCTGGGTCTCGGCCGAGCACTCGGCGAGCACGAACTTGGTGTTCTGGAACGAGGCGACCGGCTTGCCGAACACCTTGCGTTCCTTGGTGTATGCGATCGCGTGCGCGATGGCGGCCTCGGCGAAGCCGACCTGGTTCAAAGCGATGCTCAGACGCTCCTGCGGCAGGTTGTGGGTGAGGTACCCGAAGCCCGCACCCTCCTCGCCGAGGAGGTTCTCGACCGGCACCTTGACGTCGGTGTACGACAGCTCGGCGGTGTCCTGCTGGTGCAGACCGATCTTGTCGAGCTTACGGCCCACCGCGAAGCCCTCACTGTCGGTGGGCACCGCGATGATCGACAGTCCGCCGCGGCGGTTCTCGGGATCGAACGGGCT
This sequence comes from Rhodococcus sp. PD04, assembly GCF_035918275.1. NCBI lineage: Bacteria > Bacillati > Actinomycetota > Actinomycetes > Mycobacteriales > Nocardiaceae > Rhodococcus > Rhodococcus sp. PD04. Next base: position 4,615,397 of record NZ_CP142143.1, read on the forward strand.
GGTGCGGCAGACCGTCAGGATGAGGTCGGCGGTGACGCCGCCGGTGATGAAGGTCTTCGCGCCGTTGATGATGTAGTGCTTGCCGTCCTCGGACAGCTTCGCCGAGGTCGCGATGTTGGCGAGGTCGGAGCCGGTGCCGGGCTCGGTCATCGCGATCGCGGTCATGATCGAGCCGTCGGCGAAGCCGGGCAGCCAGCGCTGCTTCTGCTCCTCGGTCGCGTATTCGAGCAGGTAGGGCAGGATCAGGCAGGCGTGCACGGTGTAGGAGCCGAACGAGACTCCGGCGCGCGCAACCTCTTCGAAGACGATCGTGTTGAACTTGAAGCTGGACTCGCCGCCTCCGCCGAACTCCTCGGGCACCTGGATGCCCAGGATGCCGAGTTCGCCCAGCCGACGGAAGAACTCACGGGGCGGGCGGCCCATCTCGTCCCATTCCTCGCGATGCGGCGCGACCTCACGTTCGATGAAGTCGCGCACCATCTTCCGGAACTGCTCGTGTTCTTCGGTGAAGATCGTCCGCTGCATGGCTTGTCCTCTGGGGTGTGGGGGAAGGAGAGGGAAGGTCAGTTGCCGGTGAAGTTGCCGGTGCGTCGTTCGAGGAACGCCGAGAGGGCTTCGCGGTGGTCCTCGCTGTGGTGCGAGAGCGCCTGGAGGGAGGCCGACAGTTCGAGGAGCGTGTCGAGATCGACGCGCTGGCCCTCGCGCAGCAGCTTCTTCGTCATACGCAGTGCGTTCGGGGGGTTGACGGCGACGCGGGCGGCGAGCGCGTTCGCGGCGTCGAGGAGCTGCTCGGGTTCGACGACCTGCGAGACCATGCCCCAGTCGAGGGCCGTCGCGGCGTCGACGCGGTCGCCGGTGAAGGCCATCTCGGCGGCGCGCGCCGCACCGACCGCGCGGGGCAGCAGCCAGGCGCCGCCGTCGCCGGGGATGATGCCGAGCTTGACGAAGCTCTCCGCGAAGAACGCCTTCGTCGAGGCGATCCGCATGTCGCACATCATCGCGAGGTCGCAGCCGGCGCCCACTGCGGGGCCGTTGACGGCGGCGATGATCGGGACCTCGCAGTGGTAGATGGCGCGGGGCAGGCGCTGGATGCCACGGCGGTAGCCCTCGCGCAGGGCGTGGGGTGCGCCGCCGAACATGCCGCGGCGCTCGTCCATGTCCTTGACGTTGCCACCGGCGGAGAAGGCGGATCCGGCGCCGGTGAGGATGACGACGCGGGTGTCGATGTCGCGGTTGGCCTCCTCGACGAGCTCGACGAGGCGGTCGACGACGTCGTCACCCGAGATCGGGTTGCGCGCCTCCGGAAGGTTGATCGTCCAGGTCACGACGTTTCCGTCGCGCGTGCTCAGTACGACGTCCTGCGAAGTTGCCATTGAGGTCGCGGTCCTTCCGGTAGCCAGTGTGGCTCGCACCATAATTTGGTCGAACGATCGTTCAAATTACGGGGCGGGTCGGATCCTGTAAAGACCGAACGGCCTCCTGCCTCAGTCGGGCAGGCTCACGTTCGATTCGGCGATTCTTATGGCTACTTCCTCGGGAAAGATGTTCCGGAAGACGAAGGGATCGCGGCCGAGCACCCAGCCCGGCGCCAGCGCGGTCGCGTAGCGCTCGAAATATCCGAGTTGCTTCCCGAACAACACGAGCTCCTCGGGGGTCGACGTGTTCCACTTGCGTCCGAGCGAGACGAGCGCGCCGATCAGCTCGCTGAGCCGCAACTCCCCCACGTCCTGACCGAGCAGCGGACCGAAGATCTCGGCGACCTGCCGGCCCACCGCCGCGTCGTCGAGGTCGAGGTCGGCGGCGACACCGAGTGCCCGCACGCTCTGCGCGACCGCCGTGAAGTCCCCGTCGAGCAGGGCGGCGCGGAACAGTGCCCGCAGCAGCGCGCGCCACTTCTCGGGCAGTTCGCCGACGATGCCGAAGTCGAGCAGCGCGACACGTCCGTCGTCGAGCAGCCAGAGATTGCCCGCGTGCACGTCGCCGTGGAACGGACCGTGGCAGAGCACCGCCTCCATCCACACCTTCACACCGCGGCGCACGAGCAGGGAGGTGTCGAGATCGTCCTGGCCCGGCACCACCCGGTCGACGGGCTTGCCCTGCAGGCGCTCCATGCAGATCACCCGCGGACCGCACCACTGCCAGTACACCTCGGGCACCGTGACGAAGGTGTTGTCGCCGAAGGCGGAGATGTTGCGGCGGAAGCGATCCTGACGATCCGCTTCGACCGCCGCGTTGAGCTCGGTCATCGTCGCGTTGTAGAGATCGCGGATGATCCCCGGAGTGTTCGCGATGCGGAAGAACTCGAAGAGCTGCAGCAGCTTCGCGCCCATGTAGGCGGCGCGCAGATCCACGAGCATGCGGTGGGCGATCCCCGGTCGCTGTACCTTCACCACGGCCCGGCGGCCGTCGCGCAGCACGCACCCGTGCACCTGGGCGACGGACGCCGCGGCGAGCGGCACGTCGTCGAACGACTCGAACATCTCGTCGATGCGGTGTCCGAGATCCTCCTCGATCACCGCGCGGGCCTGCTCGGAGGGGAAGGTCGGCACGTCGTCGAGCATGCGTAGGCACGCGTCGGCGAGGGCCGCGGGGAACAGTCCGGGTGACGACGCGATGAGCTGGCCCAGCTTCACGAAGGTCGGTCCGAGATGTTCGAAGGCGTCGACGGTGCCGTGCGCGGCCGCTTCGACGACGCTGTGCTGCCGGGGCCGGACGGTCCACCGCAGCACCGCCCACACCACGAAGGCGATCAGGACGGCGGCGACGACCACGGCCCGTCCGAGCTCCGCCGGGCCGAACCGGTCGAGCGGAGGCCGCTCGACGTCCAGGACACCGGGTGGAAGACCTTCGGCGAAGGGGCCGACGGGCCCGTTGCGCTCGGGCCTGCTGTGGCCCTGCGCTCCGGATACGCCTTCGCGCAGCGTGTACTCGTGCACGACCTGTCCCCACTCCGTCCACCACGCGCTCACCTCGGCGCGACTTCGTGCACGGTACCTGCAACCGGCGCCCCGATCGAGACCCGGCGATCATCTGTCTTCTGTCGGTGCCCCCGACTACTCTCTGACGGGTAGCGGATTCGGGTCCGACCAGCCGGGGGTATCGCGCTCATGACCGAACAACTGCTCGAAGAATCTGCCGGTTCGACATCGACGTCGACCGATTTCATGGAACTCGCCGAGCCGTTCCGACGCGAACTGCTCGCACACTGTTACCGCATGAGCGGGTCGCTGCACGATGCGGAAGACCTGGTCCAGGAGACCTATCTGCGCGCCTGGCGCGGTTACGAGAACTTCGGGGGCCGCTCCTCACTGCGCACGTGGCTGCACCGTATCGCCACCAACGTGTGCCTCACGGCGCTCGAAGGTCGTAGCCGCCGGCCGTTGCCCACCGGGCTCGGCGCGCCCAGTTCCGATCCCACCGACGATCTGGTCACCCGCCCCGAGGTGCCGTGGCTCGAGCCGTTCCCCGTCGGGTACGCCACCGACGACCCGTCGGATCCCGCCACCATCGCCGCCTCCCGCGATTCCGTCCGCCTCGCGTTCGTCGCCGCTCTGCAACACCTGTCCGCCCGCCAGCGCGCAGTCCTACTGCTCCGCGAGGTCCTGCAGTGGCGCGCCACCGAGGTCGCAGCCGCGCTCGACACGTCGACGGCGGCGGTCAACAGTCTTCTGCAGCGGGCACGTGCGCAACTGAAGGACGCCCAGGTCCGCGACGACGACCTCGCCGAACCCGACAGCGCCGAGACCAGGGCGTTGCTGCAGCGCTGGGTCGACGGCTTCGAGAAGTACGACATCGATTCGCTCGTCGAGATGCTCACCCAGGACGCCGTCTGGGAGATGCCGCCCTTCGAAGGCTGGTACCAGGGCCCCGAGGCGATCGTCTCCCTCATCAAGCAGAAGTGCCCCGCGAAGGGCCCCGGCGACCAGGTGCTGCTTCCCACCGTGGCCAACGGCCAGCCGGCATTCGGGCTGTACATGCGAGGGGAGGACGGCCGCCACCACCCTTTCCAACTGCAGGTGCTCGACATCGTCGACGGTAGGGTCACGCACGCCACCGTCTTCTTCTCCGACGACACCGCCGGGTTGTTCGCCAGGTTCGGGCTGCCGGAGGACCCGGCAGCCCGCTGACGTCGAAGGTCACGCCTCGGCAGGCGCAGCTTCCGTGGCGTCGGCCTGCTGAGCGGCGGCCATGTCCATCCACATGACCTCCCAGACGTGGTTGTCGAGGTCGCGGAACGCCCGCTGGTACGCGTAGTCGCCCATGTCCTCCTTCGCCTTCTCGGCCCCGGCGGTCACCCATTCGGTGCCGCCGGCCGCGATCGCGCCGTCGACGAGCGTGTCGACACCTTCGCGACTGTCGGCCGAGACGCACATCAGCACCTCGCGGGCCTTCGTGGTGTCGCAGATGTCGTCGTTGGTGAACATCCGGAACATCTGCTTCTCGAGCAGCATCATGTAGGTCTGGTCGTTGATCTTCAGGCAGGCGGCGTTCTCGTCGCAGAACGACTCGTCGAACGTGAATCCGAGCTTGTCGAAGAATGCGCGGGTGGCGGTGATGTTCTCGACGGCGAGATTGACGAACAGCATGCGCGACATGGTTTCTCCTGTGTTCGGTTCGTCCTGCGGGGACGCGGTGTGGGTGTCACGGATACAGACCGGCCACCCCGCGAGAACTCATCGCACACCCGGAAGTTTCTCGGAGCCACGTGATTGTCACTGCTTGCCGAGCACCCAGACCGGGCCCGTGATCAGCCAGATCACCGTGATCGTGGCGAGGGTGGGGAAGATTCCGTACAGCGCCGAGGCCTGTTCGCCGTTCGCGACGGTCGACCCGAGCCCGAGCACGGCTGCCGCGCTGATCCCGGCTGCGAGCAGCCATCGCCCGAAGTCCGCACATTCCTTGCGGAAGGCCTCCGGACCTTCCTTCGGAGCGGGTTCCGGTTTCGCACCACCCGCGAAGTGGTAGGCGAACCGCCGGTCGGCCCACCGGACGACGCTCGGGCCGAAGGCGACACTCACACCGAGATAGATGCCGGCCACACGGTGGACCCAGCCGACCTCCGCGCCGTTGTGCAGATCCACGGCGACGGCCGCGAGCAGGACGACGTCGATCAGCGGGATCAGGGCGAGCAGCACCGCACCCGTCCTGCCGAGCCGGAGCAGATACCGGAACACGAGTCCGGCCGCGAGCACGACCCAGAACGCGATCTCGCATCCGACGATGAAAGCGGCGATGTGGCTGAACATGACCTCAGAATCGCGCGCACATCCCCACGCGCGCGTCGCCCGATGGGCGGCAGATGCCTCATCACTTCGGGTGACCCCGACCCTGATCCTCCCCCGGTTGTGGTCGAATCGTTGCTGTGGACAACCGTGAATCCGAGATTCGAGTGGGATTCGTGAACCCGCGGTACAACTCCCTGCTCGTCGCCCTCGCGTACTTCGCGGGTGGCGCACTGTTGTACGCCCTGGATCTCGGTGTGCTCGTCGAGGACCGGCCGCCGCAGCCGCTGTGGGTGTGGCTGGTTCTGCTCGCGTGCGTGTGTGCACCGATGACGATGCGTCGCACGCGACCGCTTCTCGCACTCCTGGTGGGCACGGTTCCGGTACTGGTCGACCTCGTCGTCGGTCCTTCGCTGCCGGTCTGGATCGCATACGGCGACCTGCTGTATGCCGCAGCGCTCTTCGGCTCGGCGCGCACCAGCCGCTTCCTCGAACGCGCCCCGGTGGTCCCGATCGTCGTCGGCGCCGTCGCGCTCGGTGTGTACTTCGGAGAACTGCGCATCGCCGTATGGGCCGTGTCGATCGCCGCGCTCGTGATCGTCGTCCCGATCTGGTGGGCCCGATCCGTCCGCACACATCGGGACGCCGCCGAGATCGAACGGGCACGCGCCGAGGCCCTCTCGCGGGTCGCGGAACTGGACCGTCGCGCCGCCATCACCACCGAGCGGCAGCGTCTGGCCCGCGACCTGCACGACGTGGTGGCCGGGCACCTGTCGTCGATCGCGATCCAGAGCGAGGCCGCGCTCCGCCTCCGCGACTCCGATCCCGACAGAGCGCTGACCGTGCTCGAGTCCGTGCGCTCCGGCAGCGTGGCCGCCCTGCAGGAGATGCAGTCGATGGTGCGCCTGTTGCGCAGCGACGACACCGACGACGAGATCACCACGGCGGGTCGTCTCGCCGACCTCGAACCGCTCACCGCCTCCGCACGTGCCGCCGGCACCTCCGTCCGGATCGACGGTCGTCCACCCGCAGACCTCGACGCGGAGGTCGATCTCACGGCCTACCGCATCGTCCAGGAGACCCTGACGAACGCGGTCAAGCATGCACCCGGACGGCCGGTGACCCTTCGTTTCGACGACACCGACGGCCGCCTCGGGATCGAGGTGGTGAACCCGATCGGCGACTCGGAGCCCGCAGACCCGTCACCGGTCCGCGGCGTCGGGAACGGCCTGCGCAACATCGCCGAACGCGCCGCCGCGGTGGGTGGGCACGCCCGCTCGGGTCGCGACGGGAACGAATGGAGGACATACGTGCAACTGCCGCTCGCGAGGAGGAGCACGACGTGACGATCAGGGTGTTGCTCGCCGACGATCACAGCGCCATCCGCGCGGGCCTGCGGCTCCTGCTCGATACGAGCGAGGACATCGAGGTGGTGGGCGAAGCCGCCGACGGCGCGGTCGCGGTGTCGCAGGCGCGCGCGCTCGACCCGGATGTCGTCCTCATGGACATCCGCATGCCACATGTCGACGGGATCGCCGCGACCCGCACCATCACCGAGGAGACGAGCGCTCGGGTGCTGGTGCTGACGAGTTTCGAGATCGACGAGTACGTCTTCGAAAGTCTTCGTGCCGGGGCGGCCGGATATCTCCTCAAGACCGCCTCGGCGGATGCCATGCTCGACGCGATCCGGGCGGTGCACTCCGGGGAGTCCGTGCTCTCACCGCAGGTCACCCGAACCGTCATCGACGCGTTCGTCTCGAAACCCGCTCGGCGGGAAGGTGTTCCGGACGGGCCGGATTACGATGCCCTCACCGCACGCGAACAGGAGGTCTTCGCGTGTCTGGGCGAGGGACTGTCCAACCGCCAGATCGCCACCCGTCTCGGCATCGGTGAGAACACGGCGAAGACGCACGTCGCCCGGGTGCTCCACAAACTCGGACTGCAATCGCGGATCCAGGCGGCCATCCTCGCCCGGGACATGCCCGATCATCGGCTCTAGGATCAGGGATGCACCAGGATTCGACAACCGACTCCGAAAGCGCGGGAAAAGCAATGACCGGCAACTCCGATCACGACGACCTGCTGCTCAGCGACGCCGAACGCATGCACGCGTTGAACGCACTCGGCGAACACTACGCCGCGGGCCGGCTCGACAGCGCCGAGTTCTACGAACGATCCGGGGAGATATCCTCGGCGCGAACGTTTTCGGCGTTGCTCCCGTCGTTCCGAGGGCTGCCCGGCGGTGTGCCCCTCGAACAGGTCGACGGTCACATCCGGATGATTCACGACTCCTCCGCGCCGGCGGTCCGACACGACAGCTCCCCTGCGGCGGCGTCCCAGTCTCCGGAGGACGAACTGGCCTCGCTCCGCGAACGCGGCAGCATGGTGGAGACGCTGGACTGGATCATCATCGGCGTCACGCTCGTGACCTTCCTCGTCCTGCAGATCGCTCTGGACTGGAGCTACGCGTGGATCGTGTGGCCGTCGCTGATCGTCACGCTCAGCGTTCCGCGGTTGATCCTGAAGTACAGCGACGACGACGAGAAGGTCTACGAGGAGCTCAAGAAGTCGGAGGCCGCCGAGCGGAAGAAGCGGCTCGAGGAGGCGTCGAAGAGGATCCGGGAACTCGAGGGTCGTCGCGGTCCGGAGACGCCACGGAGCTGAAGCGACCGACGGTCACGGAGCTGAAGCGACCGACGGTCACGGAGCCGAAGCGACCGACGGTCACGGAGCCGAAGCGACCGACGGTCACGGAGCTGAGCCGAGGGGCGACCGCGAATCGGGGCGAACCGCTCCCCGACTGCTCCTCGCTGCGCTGTTCCTGGTAGAAGCAAGGAATGGCAATCGAGACCGCACAGTTCGCCGTCGACCGTCCGGGTCGTTTCATGGGCGTCGGCATCGAGGTCGCCGACGACGCGTCGGTCTCGGTCACCCAGTCCGTCGGATCGCACCTGTTCGACCACCGCGGGCAGACCACGCTCGCCTCCATCGGCGTCTTCACCGACGTCGCCGCGGGCGCACCCGCCGGCATCGCGCGGTTCGCGGAGACCGGTGAGCGACCGCAGAGCGTGTTGTCGCACGTGACGGCGACGCTCGCCCACCCCTTCCCCATCTCGGGGACCCTCGTCGGTCACGGCAGCAGCCTGTTCTTCGACGAGTCCACCGCCGTGTCGGGCACCGACGTGCGCGACGAGCAGGGTGCTCTCGTCGCGCACCTGGTCGGCCGATCCATCGTCGTCGGGCGTACGCCGATGGATCTCGGCACGGAAGAACCGGAGACCGCACCTGAGCGGGACGATCCGGAACCGTGGTCGGATGCGGCGATCCTGGCCGAACTGCCCGGCCTCGACATCGTCACGGGCATCTCCACCGGAACTCTTCCGCGGGGACCGCTCGCCGGTCTGCTCGGACTCGAGGTGACGGCCGCCGAGCGCGGCGTCGTGCAGGCCCGTCTGTCGCCGCGCGAGTGGATGGCCAACGTGATCGGTTCGGTGCAGGGCGGTGTGCTCGTGTCGATGGCGGAGGCCGTCACCGGCCTGGCCGCGCAGACGCTGACCGGCATCGATCAGGACTATCGCGTGTTGGAGATCGGCCTCGACTATCTCCGCTCGCCTGCCGTCCCCGGGCCGGTCATCGAACTGCGGTCCGCATCGGTGCGGGCCGGACGGCGACTCGCGTCCTTCGAGACGACGCTGTGCGCCGCCGACGGCACCGTCTACGTGCGCGCGCACGCCAACGTCCAGCTGCTGCCCCGCGCGTAACGGATTCGCAGGAATCTCCCAGCTTTCCTGCACCGTGCCTCGAGCGTCCGGACGCACGATGGTCTATCCCGGCTGGTACCGCGGCCGCACCGTGCATATCCACCTGAAGGTGCACATCGACCGGTCGACGGTGCTCACCACGCAGCTGTACTTCGACGAGGCGCTCACCGACGAGATCTTCTCGACGGTCGAGCCGTACACCGAGCACAGCGGCCGCGACACTCGCAACGACACCGACTCGATCCACGACCCGACGGGGACGACGGTCACCGCACGTCAGGGCGACCGGGTCCTCGCCGCGGTCAACGCGGGTGTCGACGTCTGATCACCCTGCTCGGCGCGCGGCCGTCACCGCCGCGGCGCCGAGCCTCGGGAACCGGCCGTCGGAGATGGTCGTGAAGGTGTTGCCCATGCGGTTGGTGACGAACGCGACCGACAGCCCGGTCTCCGGGTCGGCGAACGCTCCCGAGCCGCCGAACCCGTAGTGCCCGACCGACTGCAGCGGCTGCTGCCGCAGGGCGACCCATCCCGGGTGGTAACCGAGCCGCCAGTTGGGCCGGATGCCGAGGACGTAGTCGCGTCGCCGCGTCTGCACTTCGAGCAGCTGGTCGACGGTGTCCTCCTTCAACAGGCGGGTGCCGTCGATCGCTCCGCCGTTCGCGATCGCCGCATACATGCGGGCCAGTGCCCGAGCGGTGAACACACCGTTCCATCCCGGCATGACGGCGTCGTGCGCGGACGGACTGCGCATCAGCTCGTCGAAACCCTCCGCCATGCCTGCCTCGGCGAGACCCCGCACGCCCGGCGCGCGCGACAGCACCGCCGACGCCGTCGTCCACGGTGCCGGCAGGAAGTTGACCTTGGGGAACACCCGGGCGATGCGGTGCCGCTGGTCCTCGGGCACGTGGTACCAGAATTCGTCCGTGCCGAGCGGCTCGGCGATCTCGGTGCGCACGAGTTCCTGGAAGGGCACCCCGGTCACGCGCGATGCGACCTCGGCGACGAGGTTGCCGTAGGTGACGGCGTGATAACCCGGCCCGTGGAAGCGTCGCGGATCGGGTGGGGAGGCGGCGAGCGCGGCGGCCACCGCCTCGGAATCGAGCAGTCCCTCCCGGCCGGGCACGAGACCGCGCGACTTGTGCAGTCCGGCGCGGTGCGACATGAGCTGTCGCAGCGTGATCGTCTCCTTGCCGGCCGCGGCGAACTCCGGCCAGTACTCGGCCACGGCCGCGTCGTAGTCGAGCAGGCCACGCTCGGCGAGGCGGTGCACCACCGTGCTGGCCACCCCCTTGCCGGTGGAGAACGACAGCACGACGGTGTCGCGGGTCCACCGTTTGTCGCGTGCGGCCCAGCCCGCCCAGATGTCGAGGACGGGTTCGCCGTGCAGGTAGCAGGCGAGAGCACCGCCGCCCTGGCTCGGCTTGTAGAACATCCGGAAGAACAGATCCGCGACAGGCATGAAGCGGGGATCGACCAGCATCTGTGTCGACGGGGTCGCCGCGGGCGGCTCCGTCGTGGAACCTTCGGTCATGAGGGCGATGTTAGGAGTATGTAAACGCTGCCGAGGGTGTTCTCCCACTTCCACGGCGGTCCGGTCCGCGGGCGACTGCGCGACCTGCCCATCCGGTGTAAGGATGGGGAGCATGACCCTCGCGCAGAACTCGGAGATTCGCTCCGGCATCGATCTCGGACACGTCGACGAACGGGTCCGCCCCCAGGACGACCTCTTCGAACACGTGAACGGCCGATGGCTCGCCGAACACGAGATCCCCGCCGACCGCGCGCTCGACGGAGCCTTCCGCACGCTCGCCGACAAGGCCGAGGTCGACGTGCGGACCATCATCGAAGAAGCCGCGGCCTCCGGCGCCGAGCCGGGCACCGACGCCCAGAAGATCGGCGACCTGTACACCTCGTTCATGGACACCGCGACGATCGAGGCCGCCGGTCTCGATCCGATCCGCGAGGAGCTCGGGGCGATCTCCGGGGCTGCCGACCGTGCCGCGCTCGCGGCGGTGCTGGGCCGGTTGCAGCGCGCCGGCGTGACGGGTGCGCTCGCGCACTACGTCGACACCGATTCGAAGAACTCCGAGCGCTATCTCATGCACGTCTCGCAGGGCGGGCTCGGTCTGCCCGACGAGTCGTACTACCGCGAGGACCGCTACGCCGAGATCCGCGATCAGTACACCGCCCACATCGGCCGGATGTTCGCCCTCGCCGACCTGCCCTACGACGCGGCGACGGTGGTCGCGCTCGAGACGAAGCTGGCCGCCGGGCACTGGGACGTCGTCAAGCGTCGCGACGCCGACCTGAGTTACAACCTGCTCACCCTCGACTCGCTGCTCACCGACCTTCCGCAGTTCGACTGGACGGGATGGATCACCGCGACCGGTGCGACGACCGACCAGTGGGCCGAGATCGTCGTCCGTCAGCCGAGCTTCCTCGAGACGTTCGCGACGCTGTGGGCCGACGAGGACCTCGACGACTGGAAGGCCTGGGCGGTGTGGCGGGTGCTGCGCGCGCGGGCTCCGTACCTGTCCGAGGCGTTCGTCGACGAGAACTTCGCGTTCTACGGCCGCACGCTCACCGGCACGCAGGAGATCCGCGACCGCTGGAAGCGCGGCGTGTCGCTCGTGCAGGACCTGCTCGGCGAGGCCGTCGGCAAGCTCTACGTCGAACGGCACTTCCCCGCCGAGGCGAAGACGCGCATGCAGGTGCTCGTCGACAACCTCACCGAGGCGTACCGGCAGTCCATCACCGACCTCGAATGGATGAGCCCGGCCACGCGCGAAGCCGCGCTGCGCAAGCTCGAGAAGTTCACGCCCAAGGTCGGCTATCCCGACACCTGGCGCGACTACTCCGCCGTGACGATCACCGCGGACGACGTGGTGGGCAACTACCGCAGCGGCTACGCCGCCGAGTACGACCGCGATCTCGGCAAGCTCGGTGGTCCGGTCGATCGCGGCGAGTGGTTCATGACGCCGCAGACGGTCAACGCCTACTACAACCCGGGGATGAACGAGATCGTCTTCCCCGCCGCGATTCTCCAGCCCCCGTTCTTCGACCTGCACGCCGACGACGCCGCGAACTACGGCGGCATCGGCGCGGTCATCGGCCACGAGATCGGGCACGGCTTCGACGACCAGGGCGCGAAGTACGACGGCGACGGCAATCTGGAGAACTGGTGGACCGATTCGGACCGCGAAGAGTTCGGTAAGCGCACCGCCGCCCTCATCGCGCAGTACGACGAGTTCGAGCCGAAAGCCCTTCCCGGACAACGCGTGAACGGCAGCTTCACGATCGGCGAGAACATCGGTGACCTCGGCGGCCTGTCGATCGCGTTGAAGGCCTACGAGATCGCGCTCGACGGCAAGCCCGCGCCCGTCATCGACGGCCTGACCGGGCTGCAGCGCGTGTTCTTCGGATGGGCGCAGGTGTGGCGTACGAAGGTTCGCGACGAGGAGGCGTCACGCCGTCTCGCCGTCGACCCGCACTCGCCGCCGGAGTTCCGCTGCAACGGCGTGATCCGCAACATCGACGCGTTCTACGACGCGTTCGAGGTCAGCGAAGGTGACGGGCTGTATCTCGATCCTTCGGAGCGCGTGCGCATCTGGTAGCTCCACGCACGACACTGCCCCGACGCGGAATGCGTCGGGGCAGTGTTCGTTCTCAGGTTTCGTTCTCGGGCTGTCGCCTACCGGATCAGCCGAGGTGCGAGCTCGGCACCGGAACGCCGCGCGCGTGGAACCACGGGATGGGGTCGACCTTGGCGCCGCCCGGCTGCCACACCTCGTAGTGCAGGTGCGGTCCGGTGGACTGGCCGCGGTTGCCCATCGTGGCGATCTGCTCGCCGGCGCGGACGTGCTGGCCGACCGAGACGAGGGACCGGTCGATGTGGCCGTAGACGCCGGTCGTGCCGTCGTCCTGCGCGATGCGCACCCACAGGCCGAAGCCCGAGGCCGGACCGGAGTCGATCACGACACCGTCGGTGACGGAGACGATGGGTGTGCCGATCGAGTTGGCGATGTCGACACCGTTGTGGTTGGTGCCCCAGCGCGGGCCGAAGCCCGAGGTCAGCGTTCCCGCAGCGGGGAAGGTGAGTGCGGGACGACGCGCGGCCTCCTCGCGAGCGGCCTGCTCGGCGGCCTCGCGAGCGATCCGCTCGGCCTCGGCACGCTGCGCCGCCTCCTGGGCAGCGATCGCCTCGGCGACACGCTGCGCTTCCCGCTCGGCGGCGCGGTTCAGCTTCTCGGTGTAGTGCGATGCGTCGACACCGACGACCTTCAGCACCTGGGGTGCGGTCGAGAGGTTCTCCCCGGCGCCGGTCCAGGCGGTGGCGGACTCGACGCGGACCCGGTCGCCTGCGGCGTTCGCGACCGTCGTTCCGCCGACGGTGACGGCGCTCGCGAGGACCGCGACTGCCATCCACCTGCCGGCACGGGTTGCGCGCCGTCGCAGATCGGTGGCTTCTCGGGTGGGGGTGGATTCAGGATTTCGGATCACAGCAGTTTCCTCTGGGACAGGCCCTCGGTAACGAAAGGGTCACGATTCCATCACAGAGTACTTCGACCTTTGACGAACTCAGCGTGTCGCCTTGACTCCAAACCGACCGGTATCGGACAAAAGGCGCCCGATTTGCCCTACTCGATTCACATCGACACCATCGACCTCACGCGTCGGACGCAAAACCGGGGTAAACAGTGAGTGACGTCACGCCATCGGATAACGGGGAAACGGTTTCCGATGGGGTAAAGAGGCCGTTCCGGGCAGTCCTACCGCACCGCGAAACGCAGCCCGAAATTGTCGAACGTCGCGGGCAGCGGACGCGCCGGATCCGGCTTCACATCCGACACCACGGTGAACTCGGTGGAGCGGAGCAGAGTCGCGAGGAAAGTGCTCGCTGCGAACAGCACGATGCTGCGCCCGGGGCACACCGTCGGTCCGGCGCTGAACGGCACGAGCGCGGGATGGCGCTCGGCGCGACCGTCCAGCCAGATCTCAGGCTCGAAGGTGTCGGCGAACGGCAGGTCGTCGGCGCGGTGGAAGGCCGAGGACAGGATCACGAAGCCCGTACCGGCGGGAATCGTCGAGGTGCCACCCGCACCGTCGCTCCACGTGGTCTCCTCCACGGAGTCCCGGAGGATCACCGGAGTGGTGGGCCACAGCCGGGTCGTGTCCAGCACGCAGGCGCGCAGGTACTCGTAGACCTGCGGTGTCCCGGCTTCGGTCCCCGACAGTTCCGACTCGACACGCAGACGCTGCTCGGAATGGGTCGACAACACCGCCAGGGTTCGGGCACTGACCATGCCTGCGGCGTCGAAGGCGAACAACCAGTGCGGCATCTGCCCGATCGGGTCGACGGACGCCGGCGCCGCGAGATCCCGGACCACCCCGGCCAGACTCTCGGACGGAGCCGCCGTGACATGACGGTGCAGGTTCTGGGTGAACCGATCGCGCAGACGGTGCCGGAGCGGATGCGCGAACGACCAGTTCCCGTTCGAGCGCAGCGTCCACAGCTGGTCGGTGACGCTCTCGTCGTCGCGGGCGGCGTCGCCGAACGCGAGTCGCCGGACGAGTCGCCACCAGGTCTTCACGAAATCGGGAGCGTCGAGTTCACCGCGTGACCTCGCGTGCTCGAGCAGATCCTGCGCCTCCTGCTCGATCACGGGAACCCACTCGGCCGCGAGACGGTGCAGGGCATGTTCCGGTTCGAGGACCGACTCGTTGAATGCGCGCCGCTGGGCGCGGATGTCCCCGCGGGAGATGAGCACCCCGTTGGGCTGGAACGGGCTGAGTGCAGCCACCTTCTCCTTGTTGGCCGCAGTGAACGACGCCGTGTCGGTGCGCAGGATCCGGTCCACATCCTCGGGCGTCAGGACGATCGCGAGGGTGCGGCCGGGAATCGGCACGACGACCGGCCCGTCACCGTGCCGCTTCCGTAGATCGGCGATCAGGCGGACCACGCCGGCATCGGACTGGTTCTTCTCGAGCAGCTTCATCGCCCAGCGCCGACGAGCGATCGGTCCCACCGCCACGAACGGCACGGCCACCTGCCCGAGGAGTCGAGCGGCGTCGGTGGGCGAAACGGTCGCGGTCGATGCAGGCACAGGTGCTCCCGGCGTCGGAGGGACAGGACCTATGAAGGCTTCCCGCCGGGAGCGCATCCAAACGTCCCACCCCTCTACGAACGGGCGGAGCCGTCCCGGGCCAGCGTCGCCTTGATCTCGTTCTTCAGCACCTTCCCCACCTTCGAGCGAGGCAGGTCCGACCGGACCACGATCTGCTTCGGAGTCTTCACCGAGCCGATGCGGTTCTTGACGAACGCGGTGAGTTCGGCGGCGTCGACCTCGGCTCCGGGGTGTGGTTGGACGACGGCCACCACGCGTTCTCCCCACTTCTCGTCGGGCAGACCGATCACCGCGCAGTCCTGGACGGCCGGATGGGCCAGGACCGCCTGTTCCACTTCGATCGAGTACACGTTGAACCCGCCGGTGATGATCATGTCCTTGGCGCGATCGATGATGAACAGCAGGCCGGAGTCGTCCAGATATCCGATGTCGCCGGTGTGGTGCCAGCCGAACCGGTTCACCTCCTCGGTGGCCTCGGGGTTCTTGTAGTAACCGGCCATAACGAGGGACGAGCGCACGACGATCTCGCCGCGCTCCCCCGACGGCAACAGTTCACCGTCCTGACCCATGACCGCGACGGTCACGAGCGGCGTCGGCCTGCCGGCCGACATCAGGACCTCCTCGGCGATCGAACCGTCGGGGCGGCGGTGCTCGTCGGGTGGAAGCACGGAGATCATCATCGGTGCCTCGGTCTGCCCGAAGAGCTGGGCCATCGGCCCGATCCGTTCGAGTGCCTCGGCGAGCCGCGTGGCACTCATCGGCGCGGCACCGTACCAGAAGCATTGCAGGCTCGACAGATCCGTCGAGTCCAGGTCGGGGTGCGCGAGGACCATGTAGATCAGGGTCGGGGGCAGGAAGGTGTGGGTGACGCGATGCGCCGGCACCAGTTCGAGGAAGCGCCCCACATCGGGACTGCGCATGATGACGATCTCGCCGCCCGTGGCCAGCACGGGAAAGCACAGCACTCCCGCGGCATGGGTCAGCGGGGCTAGCGCGAGATAGACCGGACGCTCGCCTCGGCCCGGGAACGGATAGCTCATGAGCGTGAGTGCCGTCATCGTCTCGAGATTCGTACCCGTGAGCATCACGCCTTTCGGCCTGCCCGTGGTACCGCCCGTGCCGACGATCATCGCGAGATCCTCGGGTGCGGACCGGTCGATCGTCTCCCTCGATCCTGCAGCCGCAGAGACGAACTCGTCCCACCCGAACGAACCCTCCGCGGGGTCTCCGTCGAGTTGCACCCACGTGTGGATCGCGGGCAGGTCGGGGCGGATCCGTTCGACGAGTTCCCCGTATCCCGAGGCGTAGAGCAGCACCTCGCAGTCGAACCGGTCGAGCAGCTCCCGGTTCTCGGCCGCCTCGTTGCGGGGGTTGATCGGGCACCACACGGCACCGGCCCGGCTGATCCCGAACACGCACGCGAAGGCGCGAGGATCGTTGCCGGACAGCACCGCGACCTTGCCGCCCGGACGCACACCGCGCGCGTCCAGCGCCCGTGCGACATCGTCGGCCACCGATTGCACTGTGGCGTACGACCAGCTGTCCCCGTCCGTCGTGAAACACGGCCGGTCCGGTCCGAGTGATGCCCCCTTGTCGAGATAGTCGACGATCCGCATCGAACCCTCCTGCAGTCAGGTTCGGATCTCAGTAGTCCTGCACCGTGAGAACCGGTTTCGACACCAGACCGAAATTGCGCAGGACGCCGAGCAGTTCGTGGTGACCGAAGGCCTGGCAGGCACTCGCGAAGCCGACCCGCTTCGGGGGTTGCTGCAGCAGCCAGTTCGCGGAGAACGCCTGGAGCAGCCCTGTCTGCTTGTAGTTGCTGTTGCCGTGGACGACGCAGTGCGCCCGGGCGAGCGGGCCGGAGGCGTGCACCGAGTCGAGGGACTTGTTGACCCTCGGATTCTCCCGTGGCGGCATGACATTCATCACCTGACGGGCGGTCGCCGTGAGCGCTTCGTCGCGATCCTCCGGCGACATGTCCTTGGTCGCCCCGAGTGCCTGCGCGACGATCTGCGGAACCCCGTGCATCAGGGCGGCATTGAAGACACCACCCTGCGCCTTGACGTTCGCGACACGCGGGTCGCGGCGGAACCACACCGGATGGGAGGTACCGCCCCAGGGCAACGACTGCGCCAGTTCGTGCTGTCCGGGTACGACGAGCGGGACGAGCCCCTGAGCGGGGTCGAACGGGACGTACTCGTTCTGTTCGAGGTAGTGCGCGGCCGAGGTGGCGGCGTTGACGAG
The DNA here is from genome assembly GCF_035918275.1 of Rhodococcus sp. PD04. Classification (NCBI taxonomy): domain Bacteria; kingdom Bacillati; phylum Actinomycetota; class Actinomycetes; order Mycobacteriales; family Nocardiaceae; genus Rhodococcus; species Rhodococcus sp. PD04. The sequence goes on from NZ_CP142143.1 coordinate 4,632,752, forward strand.
AATCGTCCGCGTGGACGCGATGGTCGGACTGCCACCCCAGAAGACCGCGATGTCGAGCGTGTCGAGTCCCGGTGTCTCCAGGCACAATTGAGCGGCGATCTCACCGACGGTGTACATCTGCGCAGTTCCGGGCGCGAGCAACAGTCCGGCGGCGGCGAAGTCGGCTCCGTACTTCTCGTCGCACGTGATGAGCCAGTCCTGTTCGCCGGTGGTGTCGGTGTAGTGCGCGCCGGCGGCGAGACATGCCCGGACCACTTCGTTCCCGAGAGTGGAGAACGGTCCGACGGTGTTCAGGACGACGGCCGCTCCACTGAACAGGTCGGTCAGCGCCTCGACGGTGTGCTCGACCTGCACCACTTCGAAGTCGGCCGTCTCGATGCCGGGTACGTGCGTGCGGAGCGACTCGTCGAGTTTGTCCTTGTCGCGACCCGCGGCGACGAAGGGAATACGGAACTCGCGCAGATATTCGCAGACGAGTCGCCCGGTGTAACCCGATGCGCCGTAGACGACGACGCGACGTGCGGTCGGTGTGCTCACGGATCTTCCCTCACATTCCCATGCCGCCGTCGACCGGGAGGCCGGCACCGGTGACGAATCGTGCCGCGTCGGAAGCAAGGAACACCACGGCGTCCGCGATGTCCTCGACCGTCCCGAGCCGGCCGGACGGGGTCTGCTCGACGACGGCGGCGACCGCGTCGTCGGGTGAACCGAACAGACCGATGGTCGCCATGTCGTTCGCCAGTCCCGCACCCATCGCTGTCGGGACGAGTCCCGGATAGACGCAGTTGACCCGCACTCCGTAACCGAGCTTCCCGCTCTCCATCGCGGCGACCCGCGTGAGACGGTCGACGGCCGACTTGGTGGCCGAATAGACGGAGATGCCCGGGAACGCGATCGTCGCGGCGACCGAGGCGATGTTGACGATCACGCCGCCGTTCCCCGCCGCACCGTCCGGACGCATCGCCCGCAGACCGTGTTTGATTCCGAGCGTGGTACCGAGGATGTTCACCTCGAGCATGCGGCGGATGTCGTCGAGTGAGACCTCGGTGATCAGGCCGGTGATCTCGATACCGGCGTTGTTCACCAGGATGTCCAGACCACCGACGGCGGTGATCGTCTCGGTGATCGCCCGTTCCCAGTCGCTCTCGGAGGTGACGTCCAGACGGGTGAAGGCGTGCTTGCGGTCTCCGTCGGAGGGAAGGTCCGCGGCGATCTGTTCGCCGCTGTCCTGGATGTCGGCGACCACGACGCTCGCCCCGGCCGCAGCGAGTGCGCGGGCCATTCCTTCGCCGAGGCCCTGTGCCCCTCCTGTGACGAGTGCGCGACGCCCGGTCAAATCGAAAACCGTCATCGGATGGCCTCCTGAAGTGGGTGGTCCGGAGGAGCAGGGAGCGCGTGGGCCGACGGAACGTCCCGTACCGCCTCGGAAGGCGGCCCGAATGAATGTGGTCCAGGTCACAGGATCTGCCAGATCTTGACAGCTGTCAAGAGGATGCCGGACGACCGTCCTGTGCAGGTCGGTCGGTATCGCGAAGCCTGTGGCGCACCTACACTGGCGAACGATGAACCATTCGGCAGCTCCCGCCGACCGATCGCTCCGAAGCCGGCAGAACAGGTACGACGAACGTCGTACCCAGCTCGCCGAGTCCGCCCTGACGACACTCGGCGAACTCGGTTATGCGCGAACGTCCCTGCGGGACATCGCCCAGAACTCGCCGTTCTCCCACGGTGTCGTGCACTACTACTTCAAGGACAAGACCGACCTGATCCTGCACTGCGTACGCCACTACAAGACGCGGTGCATGACGAGATACGACGAGGTGGTCGACACCGCGACGACCGCCGACGAACTCCGTCGCGGTTTCGCGTGCAAGGTGGCCGAGACGCTCCGGGACGAGGCTCCGATGCATCGCCTCTGGTACGACCTGCGTAACCAGTCGATGTTCGATCCTTCGCTGCGCGATGATGTCTCGGCGATCGACCGGGGACTGCGCGACATGATCGACCGTGTGCTCACGCGCTACGCGGAACTGTCGGGCACGACGCCGAGATACGATCCCGACACCGCCTACGCGCTGCTAGACGGCATGTTCGTCGCGGCCCTCGTCGCACACCTCGCCGAACGCGACCGGGCAGCGACCGGAGCCCCGACCTCCGATCCTCCGACGACGGTGCCGGATCGAGTGCGCGACAACCTGTTCGAGATCCTCCCGGACTTCCTGACCGCGCGGTAGCGGCGGCGCTCGGGCCCTACTTGCCGCGCGAGAGCACCTTGCCGGCCGCTTCCCAGTGGGCATCGGCGATCCACAACCGCGCGAACGCGTCGACCGCCTCCTCCGGGCTCGCACCGTTCACGACGTGCTTGATCGACGCGGAGGACGGATTGGCGAGGGCGCGGCCGAGAGTGCGCCACCCTTCGTCGAAGGTCTCCCGCGGGATCACCTTGTCGACGAGACCGATGCGTTCGGCCTCCTCGGCCCGCAGGATGTCGCCGGTCCCGGCGAGCATGAGGGCACGCCCGCGCCCGATCAGCGACGCCAGCCGTTCGGCACCGCCCCAGGCGGGCATGATCGCCAGCGACACCTGGTTGAAGCCGATCTTGATGTCGTCCGCGGCGATGCGGATGTCGGCGGCGACGGCCACCTCGGCACCACCGCCGAGTGCGTGACCGTTGAGCGCGGCGACGACGGGCGCCGGGAAGCCGGCGATCCGGTCGCACACGGCGCGCATCTGCCGGGCCATGTCGGCGGCCTGCTCGTGGGTGCGGAGCGCGGCGAGTTCCTTCAGATCGCCACCGGAGACGAAGGCGCGGTCGCCACCACCGCGGATCACCAGGGCACGTGCCTGCGCCTGCTCGGCCTCGTCGAGCACCTTCTCGAGCTGGTCCATCGTCTCGGGGGCGATGGCGTTGCGCGCGTGCGGGCGATCGATGGTGACGACGGCGAGTCCGTCGTCGAGCTCCAGCTCCACCATGGTCTGCTCTCCGAACTGATATTGGAATTCTACTTTTCGGAGAATAGCATCTCCACAACCGGCCAAGGCCGGTCTGCACCGGTCGCGCCGCGACGAACGGCGGCGTGACGCCACCCCCGACACTGGAGCTTTCAGATGCGGCAGATCCCCTCCGAACTGGTCGAACGCTACGAGAGCGAAGGGTGGTGGACTCGCGAGACGATCGGCGACATGCTGGCGCGCGGCCTGAAGGCCGCACCCGACACCGAGTTCCGCATCCACTCGACCATCCGACCGTGGGCGGGCACCGTGAGCGAGGTCGAACACGTCGCGCGGCGCCTCGCGGCCGGTCTGCACCGCCGCGGAGTCGGCCCCGGCGACGTCGTGGCCTTCCAGCTCCCCAACTGGATGGAGGCCGCGGCCGTCTTCTGGGCCTCGTCCTTCCTGGGCGCGACGGTCGTGCCGATCGTCCACTTCTACGGTCCCAAGGAACTCGGGTACATCCTGCGCGAGTCCGCTCCCAAGGTGTTCGTGTGCGCCGAGAAGTTCGGATACACCGAGTACCGGCCCGAACTGTGCGCCGACGTTCCCGTCGTCGGTGTCGTGGGACGCGACTTCGACGACCTGCTCGACGACGAGCCCTTCGAGAGCGTGCTCCCCGGCGATCCCTCGCAGCCGGCACTGCTGGCGTTCACCTCCGGCACCACGAGCGATCCCAAGGGCGTGATCCACACGCACCGGACGCTCGGCTTCGAGACGAGGCAGCTCTCCGAGCGCTATCCCGCCGACCGCGGCTCACAGCTCACGGGCGCGCCGGTGGGTCACTTCATCGGTATGGTCAACGCCTTCCTCATCCCGATCCTCGACCACACCCCCATCAACCTGCTCGATGTCTGGGATCCGGCCCGCGCGATCGAACTGATGGAGAGCGACGGACTCGTGATCGGCGGCGGTGCAACCTATTTCATCACCAGTCTGCTCGACCACCCGAACTTCGATCCGGACCGGCACCTGCAGTACATGAAGTACGCCGGCCTGGGCGGGTCGACCGTGCCCGCCGCCGTCACCCGTCGTCTCGACGATCTCGGCATCACGGTGTTCCGCGCCTACGGCAGCACCGAGCACCCGTCGATCACGAGTTCGCTCGTCACCGATCCGGTGGACAAGCGCCTGTTCACCGACGGCAACGCGTGCCCGGGAGTGGAGATCCGTATCGCCGACGACGGCGAGATCCTCAGCCGCGGACCGGATCTGTGCATGGGATACACGAACCCCGAACTCACGGCACGCGCATTCGACGAGGACGGCTGGTACCACACCGGAGACGTCGCGATCGTCGACGAGGACGGCTTCCTGACGATCACCGACCGCAAGGCCGACTTCATCATCCGCGGTGGGGAGAACATCAGCGCGCTCGAGGTCGAGGAGGTGCTCCTGACCCTGCCCTCGGTGGCCGAGGCCGCCGTCGTGTCGGCGCCGGACGAGCGCCTCGGAGAACATGCCGCCGCCGTGCTGCGCCTGCGGCCTGGGCACGAGATGCCGACGCTCGAGGACATCCGCACACACTTCCGGCAGGCGGGCATCGCCAAGCAGAAGTGGCCCGAGGAACTGCACCGCGTCGACGACTTCCCGCGCACGGCGAGCGGGAAGATCCAGAAGTTCCGGCTTCGTCAGGATATTGCGGCTGCGCACACATGAGAATAGTATTCTCGTAACAGGAGAAGGAGGATTTGATGACCGCGAACGATTTGCCGTACCAGCTGTTCGATGCGGACAACCATCTGTACGAGACCGAGGAGGCGCTGACGAAGTTCCTTCCGGAGAAGTACAAGGACGTGATCAAGTACGTGCAGGTCGACGGCCGCACGAAGATCGCGATCCGCGGTCAGATCAGCGATTACATCCCCAACCCGACCTTCGAGGTCGTCGCCCGGCCGGGCGCCATGGAGGATTACTTCAAGAACGGCAACCCCGAGGGCAAGAGCCGTCGGGAGATCTTCGGCAAGTCCATGAAGTCGATCCCGGCCTTCCGCGAGCCGGCGGCCCGTCTCGAACTCATGGACGAACTCCGCATCGAGCGCACGCTCATGTTCCCGACCCTCGCCAGCCTCGTCGAGGAGCGCATGCGTGACGATCCGGAGCTGATCCACGCCGTCGTGCACTCGCTCAACCAGTGGCTGTACGAGACGTGGTCCTTCAATTACAAGGACCGCATCTTCACCGTGCCGGTGATCAGCCTGCCGATCGTCGACAAGGCCATCGAGGAACTCGAGTGGTGCGTCGAACGCGGCGCGAAGGCGATCCTCGTGCGCCCGGCTCCGGTTCCCGGTTACCGCGGACCGCGTTCGTTCGCCCTGCCGGAGTTCGATCCCTTCTGGAAGCGTGTCGTCGAACTCGATGTGCTCGTCACCCAGCACTCGTCCGACAGCGGCTACGCCCGCCACACGGCGGAGTGGGACGGTGCCGACAAGGAGATGCTGCCGTTCGTCACCAACACCTTCCACATGGTCAACGAGTGGCGTCCGATCCAGGACGCGGTCGCGTCGTGGGTCTGCCACGGTGCACTCCTCCGCTTCCCGGAGCTGCGGATCGCGGTGATCGAGAACGGCGCGAGCTGGCTGCCCGGTCTGCTGCAGAACCTCGCCGACACCTTCAAGAAGGCCCCCGAGGGCTTCGGCATGAAGGACCCGGTGGAGGCGGTCAAGAACAGCATCCACGTCAGCCCCTTCTGGGAGGAGGACTTCAGCAAGCTCACCGCCCTCATCGGCGCCGAGCGCGTGCTGTTCGGTTCCGACTACCCGCACCCCGAGGGCCTGGCCGAGCCGACCACCTACATCCAGCACATCCAGCACCTGCCCTTCGAGGACCAGAAGCTGGTCATGGGCGGCAACCTCGCGAGGCTCCTGAAGGTATGAGCTGGCGGACCATCCCCGAGATGGTCCTCAGCGCCGGCGACCGCTTCGGTGATGCCGAAGCGGTCGTCGACGGGGACCTCCGGATCTCCTTCACCGATTTCACCGATCGAATCCGCCGCGCCGCCAGAGCATTCGCCGACGCAGGTGTCGGCAAGGGTGATCGGGTGGCGATCTGGGCCCCCAACTCCGCCGCGTGGATCGTCGCGGCCTTCGGCCTGCTCACCGCGGGTGGTGTGCTCGTCCCGGTGAACACCCGCTACCGCGAGGACGAGGCGGGCGACATCATCCGGCGCAGCGGAGCGAAGCTGACCCTCGTGCAGGACGGCTTCCTCGACCAGGAATACGCGGTGCCGGCCGGCACCCCCCGGATCGACATCGCATCCGGTTTCCTGGACAGCGGAAGACCTTTCACCCGCGAGGTGGTCGGCGAGGACATCGCCGACATCATGTACACCTCGGGCACCACCGGACGCCCCAAGGGCGTGATGATGAACCACCTGCAGACCCTCCGGATGTTCTCCGAGTGGTGCGATCTGGCCGATCTGCGACGCGGCGACCGTTACCTGCTCGTCAACCCGTTCTTCCACATGTTCGGCTACAAGGCCGGCCTCGTCGCGTCGTTCATCCGCGGCGCCACGATGATTCCCGTCCCGGTCTTCGAGACGGACACCGTCCTCGACCTGATCGAGCGGGAACATGTGACCATGCTGCCCGGACCACCCACGCTCTACCACTCGCTCCTCGCAGCGCAGCAGGACCGGACCCACGACCTGTCGTCGCTGCGCGCGGCGGTGACCGGATCGGCCGACATCCCGGTCGATCTGATCCGGCGGATCCGGAGCGAACTGCCCTTCGAGACGATCATGACGGGATACGGTCTGAGCGAGGCCGGCACCGCGACGGCCTCCCGCCGCGGCGACACCTTCGAACAGATCGCCACGACCGTCGGAAAACCCTGCGACGGTGTGGAAGTGAGCATCGCCGACGACAGCGAAGTGCTCATCCGCGGATACAACGTGATGCAGGGCTATCTCGACGATCCGGAGGCCACCGCCGCAGCCGTCGATACCGAAGGATGGCTCCACACGGGTGATCTCGGCGAGATCGGCGCCGACGGTCACCTCCGGATCATCGGCCGCAAGAAGGACATGTTCGTCGTCGGCGGTTTCAACGCCTATCCCGCCGAGATCGAAGGTTTCCTGCTCGAACACCCCGCCGTCGACCAGGTGGCCGTGATCGGGATCCCCGACGAACGGCTCGGCCAGGTGGGCAAGGCGTTCGTCGTCTCGTCCGATCCCGTCCCCGCCGAGGACCTGATCGCCTGGAGCCGCACACGCATGGCGGGATTCAAGGTCCCGCGTGTCGTCGAATACATCGACGCGCTCCCCCTCAACGCGACCGGCAAGGTCGTCAAAGAACTACTCCGTTGACACATCCCCCTCAGACAGGAGTTCCGGCATGTCGGACGAAGCTGCGATGATCGATTTCGCCGTGAAGTGGCGGCACTGGAACGGTGGTCCCGACGAGGACATCTGGGTCACCTTCGGGATCACCCCCGAGAACTACTTCCACCGCCTCCGCGGCCTGCTGACCAAGCATCGGTGGAACCGGTTGGAACCGCACATCCTCGAACAACTCGTGCGCATCTGCGACGAGCGGCTCGACACCGTCGACATCGCCTCCGCAGCGGGCCGACGTGATCGGGCACGGTACGCCTCCTCGGCACATCCGCTCAGCAGATTGTCCGCCTGACCAGGGTTTCGAGGAACTTCACGGGAATCGGTTTCGCCCTCCGTCGACTCGCGTATCCGCCGAGGCACCGAGCTCGATCGGAGGGAACAATCGTGAAGAACGGTTCCGTCGACCCGAAGCCGGAAGCTCACGAAGAGCCGCCGGAGAAGGTACGCCGCGCCATCGGTGCGTCGGCCATGGGTAATTTCACCGAGTGGTTCGATTACGGCGTCTACGCCTACACGGCCACCTACATCGCCGATTCGTTCTTCCCCGGCGATCTCGAATCCGCGACGCTGCTCACGCTGGGTGTCTTCGCGGTCTCCTTCATCATTCGGCCCCTGGGCGGTTTCGTGTGGGGTCCGCTCGGCGACCGGTTGGCCGTCGTCAGATCCTGGCGCTCACCATCCTTCTGATGGGTGGTTCGACGGTGCTGCTCGGCGCGGTCCCGTCGTACGAGTCGATCGGGTTCTGGGCGCCTCTGCTGCTCGTGCTGCTGCGCATCATCCAGGGCTTCTCCACCGGCGGTGAGTACGGTGGCGCGGCGACCTTCATGGCCGAGTACTCGCCCGACCGCAGGCGTGGCTTCTACGGCAGCTTCCTCGAGTTCGGCACGCTGGGCGGTTTCTCCGCCGGCGCGTTCCTCGTCCTGATGATCGACCTGCTGTCCACGGACGCCTTCATGGCGACCTGGGGTTGGCGCCTGCCGTTCTTCGTCGCCGGCCCGCTCGCGTTGGTGGGCCTCTACCTCCGTTCGAAACTCGACGAGACGCCGGTCTTCAAGGAACTCGAGGAGGCGCACCAGGAGGAGGCCAGCATCGGTGCCGAGTTCAAGGACCTGCTCACCCGGTACTGGCGACCGATCATCAAGATGATGGGTCTGGTCATCGCGCTGAACGTCTGCAACTACACGTTGCTGAGCTACATGCCGACCTATCTCGAGGATCGGATCGGTCTGACGACCACCTCGGCGCTGATCCTGGTGTTGATCGGTCAGCTCGCGATGATGGCGGTCATCCCGTTCTCCGGGGCGTTGTCGGACCGGATCGGGCGCAAGCCCCTCTGGGCGGCGTCGCTGGTAGGTCTGTTCGTTCTCGCCGCGCCGATGTACATGTTGATGTCGGTGGGCTTCGGCTGGGCGATTCTGGGCTTCACCGTGCTCGGCCTGTTGTACGTGATGCAGCTGTCGACCATCTCGGCGACCTTCCCCGCCATGTTCCCCACGCAGGTCCGGTTCGCCGGGTTCGCGATCTCGTACAACCTGTCCACCTCGATCTTCGGTGGTACGGCTCCCGCGATCAACGAATGGCTCGTCGAGCGGACCGGCAACGATCTCATGCCGGCCTTCTACATGATGGGCGCGTGCGTGGTCGGGCTCGTCGCCCTCTACTTCGTGGCGGAGACCGCGGGGGCATCGCTGCGTGGACGCGGCATCCCGGGTATCGACAACGAAGCACACCCCACCGCCCTGTCCCATCACTGACGGGAGACGGCCGGCGCAGCTTCTGTATCGGTCCGGTCCTCGGGTCGGACACGACGGATGGCCAGGGTCACGGCGGCGGCCAGCAGCGCGGACGCCGCCCCGATCAGCATGCCGGTGAGGAGTCCTCCCTCGGACGGGATCGATGTTCCGCGGAAGGCGACGGTCGTCTGCGCCAGCACGACCCCCGCGACCGCCGCCGACGCCGTGCCTCCGACCGAACGCAGCAGGGTGTTGACGCTGTTGGCCGACGAGATCTGCGTCGGCGGCACCGCCCCCATGATCAATGTGGGGATGGCCCCGTACGCCAGTCCGATCCCCGCCGCGACGCAGCAGGTGAGCGCCATGAGACCCCACGGTGATCGCATGAGGAGTCCCGCAAAGGCATAGGCCGCGGCGATCATCAGGCAGCCCGCGAACAGGGTCGTGCGGGGGCTGCGCAGGGTCGTCAGCCGCGCCCCCAGCGGGGAGATCGCCATCATCAGCAGACCGGCCGGTGCGCACCACAGCCCCATGGCCACCATCGACTGTCCCAGTCCGTATCCGGTCTCCGTGGGCAGCATGAGGATCTGGGGAACGAGCAGCGCCTGGAAGTACATCGAGAAACCGATCAGGGCCGCGACGATGTTGGTGACGAGGACCCGGTTCCCCTTCGAGACCCGGAGATCGACGAGCGGTGCCGGAGACCTCAGTTCCCACCGGCCCCACACCACGAACGCGACGATCGAGACCGCGAACAGGATCGGGATCGTCGCACCCGTCCAGCCCCAGTCACCGCCCTTGGATATCGCCAGCAACCCGGCGACCAGTGCGACCGAGAGCCCGAGGGTGCCGACGAGGTCGAATCGGCCCGCCTCCGCCGGCACCGGGGTGTCCCGCACCAGCCGGGCGATGAGCACCGCGACGAGCACACCGGCGAGACCGGCTCCCCAGAACAGCATCCGCCAGTTCGTGTACTGGACGACGGCCGCAGCGAGCGGCAGGCCGAGTGCTCCCCCGATCCCCAGGGACGAACTCATCAGGGCGATGGCCGAGCCGAGACGAGCCGGTGGCACGAGGGAACGCAACGCACTGATGCCGAGGGGCACGATCCCGAAGCCCGCACCCTGGAGGGCACGGCCGACGAGCATCGGGGCCAGGGACGACGACAGTGCACACAGGAACGACCCGACGATGAGTGGGATCGTGCACACCAACAGCATCCGGCGCGCGCCGTACATGTCGCCCAGGCGTCCCGTCACGGGTGTCGCGACGGCACCCGCGAGCAGGGTCACCGTGACCACCCAGGACGCATTGGACGGGCTGGTCCCGAGCAGGGCGGGCAGTTCACCGAGCAGTGGGATGACGAGGGTCGACATCACCGTGGTGACGATGCCCGCGAAGACCAGTACCCGGATCGTGCGGCCCTTCGGTCGATCAGGCGTCCGCACCGGCACCGACGGCGGCGGGTTCGGGAAGATCGCGTCCGGTCACGGACGGCAGCGGGAAGTGGCAGGCCGCGTACTGGCCCGGACGGACCTCACGCATCTCGGGTTCCTCTTCGGCACAACGGTCCTGGGCCATCGGGCAGCGGGTGCGGAACCGGCAACCCGTGGGAGGTGCGAGCGGCGACGGCACGTCGCCGGCCAGGGGTGGTCCGGCGAAACCCTTCTCCGGGTCGGTCAGCGGCACCGAATCGAGCAGCGCGCGCGTGTAGGGATGCGCCGGGTCGTCGTACATCTCGATGGAATCACCGAATTCGCAGACCTTGCCCAGGTACATGACCATGACCTTGTCGCTCACCGTGCGCACCACACCGAGATCGTGGGCGATGAACACGACGGTGAGATCGAACTCGGCCTTGAGTTCCTCGATCAGGTTGAGGATCTGGGCCTGCACCGACACATCGAGCGCCGAGACCGGTTCGTCGCAGATGAGCAGCCGGGGATTCAGGGCGAGCGCTCGCGCGATGGCGACGCGCTGCGCCTGGCCACCCGAGAGCTGACGGGGCAGCATGCCGGCGAATCGCTCGCCGGGCAGACCGACCTGTTCGAGGACCGACACCGATGTCGTCGCCCGTTCCTTCGCAGGTGTTTTCGCGACCGTCAGGCCCTCGACGACGATGTCGGCGACCGACCGGCGCGGATTGAGCGAGGCGACCGGATCCTGGAAGATCATCTGCATGTCGCGCCGGAGGGAGCGCATGCGCTTCTCGCTCGCCTCCTCGATCCACTCGTCGCCGAACCGGATACGGCCGGAGGTGATGCGGTCCAGCCGCAGCACCGCACGACCGGTGGTCGACTTGCCGCACCCGGATTCGCCGACGATGCCGAGGGTTTCACCGGGCAGGATGTCGAAGCTGATCTTCGAGACCGCCTGCACCGTACCGTTGTCGGTGGGGTACTCGACCACCAGGTCCTGCACACTGAGCAGGGCCTCGTCGCCGCGCAGATGAGTGGCACCACTACCGGCCATGGGATTCACCTCCGGAAACGGCCCCGACCGGAACGGTCACCGGGCTCAGACACGCAACGTGATGATCGACGCCCACCGACTCGAGTGGGGGCGGCGTGGTGTGGCACTGGTCCGACGCGTGATTGCAGCGCGGCGCGAACCGGCACCCCTCGGGCGGTGAGGTCGGGTCGGGCAGCGACCCGCCGATCACCCGCAGCGGTGCGTGCCGCACGTGGTCGATCGTCGGGGTCGCCCCGAGCAGTGCGTGGGTGTAGCGGTGCATCGGCTGCTCGAACACCTCACGGGTGGAACCGACTTCGGCGAGCCGCCCCGCGTACATCACCGACACCCGGTCGGTGCGACCCGCGACCACCGCGAGGTCGTGACTGATGAGCATCATCGACATGCCCCGGTCGCGCTGGACGCGCCGCAGCAGGTCGAGGATCTGACGCTGGATCGTCACGTCCAGGGCGGTCGTCGGTTCGTCGGCGATGAGCAGATCCGGTTCGCACGCCAGCGCGATCGCGATCATCACGCGCTGGCGCATGCCACCGGACATCTCGTGGGGATAGTTGCGGAGGCGTCGTTCCGGATCGGGGACGCCCACCTCCTCGAGGAGCTTCAGCGCCCGCGTGTGTGCCTCGGATCTGCTGACGCCGAGGTGCTTCCGCATCCCCTCGGTGAGCTGTCGCTCGACCCGGACGACCGGATTGAGCGAACGACCCGGATCCTGGAAGACCATCGCGATCTGTTTGCCCCAGATCTCGCGCTTCTCCTTCTTGGTCAGGGCCAGCAGGTCGCGGCCCTGGAAGGTCACCGATCCGGATCGGCCCGAGCGGGGTGGCATGAGCCCCATGATCGCCCGGGCCATCACCGACTTTCCGGAGCCCGACTCGCCGACGATACCCAGCGCCTGTCCGGAGTCCAGGTCGAGCGACACGTCGTCCACTGCGCGGACGGTGCCTCGTGGCGTGCCGATGTAGGCACGGAGATTTCTCACTTCGAGAATCGGCTGAGTAGTCACGGCGAGCCGGTCCCTTCCGTCTTGTCGGCTGTATCGGCTAGTTGCTGAGCCAGAATTCGGCCGGCATCGGCGATCCGAGGGTGTAGAGCTGCACGCCCTGCAGATCCTTCGAGTAGGCGACCGAGGGGGTGGCCCGGACGTACCAGAGACCCACCACCTGATCGGCCAGGCGCTGCTGGACGACGTCGTAGGCTTCCTTGCGTTCCTCGACGGTCGCGCCGAACCGGCCGCGCTCGAGAGCTGCGTCGAGCTCGGGATCGTTGATCCCGGTGAAGTTGCCGGTCGACGTGGAGTCGAACGCGATCGAGAGCGGGAAGTCGGGGTCCTGCGTGATCGCCGAGGAAATGATCATGTCGAAGTCGCGCGCACCCGCCCGCGCCGTGAGCGTCGGGTAGTCGAGCACCTCGACCTGCATGTCCACGTTCTCGAATGCTCCGAGCTGGGCCTGGATGGCTTCGCCGAGAGAGCGCGCCTCCGCTGTCGGGTAGGCCAGGTAGGTGAACGAGACGGGCTTGCCTTCGGCAGCGAGTTCGTCGAACAGCTTCTGCGCTTCCTCGGTATTCGTCTCGGAGAGCTGGATGTCGGCGTAGTAGGGCGAATCCTCGGGGAAGAAGGTGCGGGGGATCTCGCCTTCGCCGTTGTACACCACGGTGTTCGCGGCATCGAGATCGACAGCGAGAGACACCGCGCGACGTGCCCGCTCATCGTCGAAGGGGGCCCTGCGGAAGTTCATCGCGGCGAACTGTCCACCGCCGGTCGATGTCACCTGGGTGGCGAGGCCCGCAGATTCGGCACGCTCGAGGCTGGTCCAGCTCGATTCCATCGACAGGTCCGCGGCCCCCGTCGTGGCTGCGTTCAGTCGCTGGTTGTAGTCGGCCACCGTCCGGATCGTGAGTTCGTCGAGGTAGGGCTTCGGGGCGTCCCAGTACGATTCGTTCTTCTCGAGTCGGATCGAGTCCTGACGGGTCCAGTTCACGAGCGTGAACGGCCCTGCACCGATGGGGTTCTCGTCGAACGCCTGCTGCCCCTGTTCGAGGGCGGCCGGCGATGCGATCCAGTTCAGTGCACCGGCGACGATGGCCTGGGCGAACTGCGGGTTGGGCTCGACCATCGTCACACGCAGGGTGGTCGGGTCGACGACCTCGGTGGACTCGATCTGCGATGCCTGACGGATCGTCGTCGAGGCCAGCGCCGGGTCCTTGAGGCGGTCCCAGTTGAACTTCACTGCGGCGGCGTCGAGAGGGGTGCCGTCGCTGAACTTCAGGTCGGGCTGCAGTGCGAGCGTGAACGTCTTCCCGTTGTCCTCGGTCGAGAAGTCGGTCGCCATGCGGTATTCGACGTCGAACGTGTCGTTGTTCGTGATGATCAGTTCGCCGTAGAGAGCGTTGCCCAGCACCGGCTGATGGGCCCATGTGTTGGACAGCGCGGCGGGATCGAGCGAGCGAGGCTCACCGGCCTGGAGGATGGTCGCGGAACCACCTGCCACGGGATCACCGACCGCCGCGGTGTCCTGGGCCGAGGCGGTATCGGAACCGCTCGATCCACAGGCCCCGAGGACCAGTACGGCGGAACAGGCCACGGCGACCGCCGCGAACATTCTTCTACGTCGAATCATGGTCGACCTTTCTTCGGAAATTCTGGGTACGAACACTTCTCGGTATCTCAGTCGTGGAGCGTGCGGTCGTACTTGGTACGGAGATGGTCGCCGACCTGATTGAGGGCGAACACCGTGAAGAAGATGACGAGCGCCGGTACGAACACCAGGTGCGGTGACGTGGCGATGGCGTCCTTGCCGTCGTTGATCATTCCGCCCCAGCTGGGCTGCGGCGGCGGGATGCCCAGGCCGAGGAAGCTCAACGATCCCTCCGCGACGATGAGCGCCGCGATCACGATGGGCATGTACGACGCGAGGGGCGCGAGGACGTTGGGCATGATCTCCCGGAACAGGATCCGTCCGCTGCCGGCGCCCATGTTCTTGGCGGCCCTGACGAATTCACGCGACGACCAGGAGAGGGTGTTGGCTCGCGCCAGGCGGATGAACGACGGGATCGCCAGCAGGCCGAGACCGAAGAGGATGGTCCGGACACTCGGGGTGAGGATCGAGGCGAGGGCCAGGAGCAGGATCAGCGGGGGGAAGGCGAGCATCGCGTCGGCCAGCAGCGAGATCACGGCGTCGACACGCTTGCCGAAGTATCCGGCGATCATGCCGAAGAACGATCCGATCAGGAAGCCCACGAGGCCGGCCACGGCACCGATGACGAGCGAGACCTGCGCGCCGTAGACGACGCGGGACAGGATCGACCTGCCGAGGGTGTCGGTCCCCAGGAGCGTGTCGAGCGAGTCGAGGTTCGGGGGCGTCCGCGGAGGTCCGATCGGAACGTTGTACGGCGCCAGCGGGAGAACGCTCGCGAAGATCGCGGCACCGATGATGAGCACCAGCCACACGATCGACAGGTAGACCAGCACCGAGCGGGTCTTCTTGGCGGCGGGTACCTTCGGCAGATCCTCGGTGGTCGACTCGACCCGCTGTGCGTCGTCCTTCTTCTCGAGCGCGACCTGCGTCATGCTCCGACCACCTTCCTGACCCGCGGGTCGACGACTTGGTAGCTGAGGTCGACGAGGGTGTTGATGCCCACGTAGACGACGGCGATGAAGGCCACGATCCCCTGCACCATGATCACGTCGCGGGAGGTGATGGAGGAGGCGACGAGTTGGCCCAGACCCGGGAGGCCGAACAGGGTCTCGACGATCACCGTGCCGCCGATGAGGCGGCCGAGGTTGATGCCGGCAACGGTGATGAGCGAGAACGACGAGGGCCTCAGTGCGTGCCGGAACATCACGTACCAGGACGGCATCCCCTTGGCCCGGGCCGCGGCGATGAAATCCTCACGCAGCGTGCCCATGAGGTCGGTACGGAGCAGGCGGTGGAAGGCCGCGATCTCGGTGAGGGCGATGGCGAGCGCCGGGAGCATCGCGCTGCGCAAGTTGTCGCCGAGACCTTCGCTGATCCGGGACCAGCCCATCACCGGGAAGATCTGGAGCTTGATCGCGAGGAAGTAGATGAGGACGGGGCCGGCGATGAAGGCGGGCACCGAGAGGAAGACGGCCGACAGGGCGTTCATGCCGCGGTCGACGGCGCTACCCGGGCGGGATGCGGAGATCACGCCCATGACGAGTGCGACCACCAGTGCGATCAGCAGACCCATCGCGGCGAGCTGGAGAGTGACCGGCAACCGTTCGGCGATGGCCTCGCTCACGGATTGACCCGTCAGCGGCGAGGTTCCGAGATCGCCCCGGACCGCGTCGGACAACCACCCGAAGTACTGGCTCCAGAAGGGCGCGTCGAGGCCGAGCTTGGCGTTCAGTTCGGCGACCGCCTGGGGAGTTGCGTTCTCCCCCAGGATGACCTGGGCGACGGAGCCGGGCGCGAGACCGAGCAGGCCGACGACCGCGATGGTCACCAGCAGGACCACCAGCAGGCTGCGGCCCACCTTTTTCGAAACTGTGAGAAACATCCGACTCAACTTTCGTCGTACTACCGAGGCCGTGGATCACGGCGACGCAGAACACGAGCAGAGTGCACTACCTGTGATGCCCCACACATTAGAGCCTGCGTGTGGCCGCGGCAATAAGGATTACAGAAAAGACGAATGGAGTTTCTAATTATTCAGAACGGCAATCTTGCAGCGCTGCAAGATACTCGAGATACGAGACGGAAAGACGGTGACGGGCCGGCTCGTACGCACGGCGAGGACCCGCGCACCGGACGGGTGCACGGGTCCTCGCCGAACAGCGATGGCGGGTGGAAGTACGGGATCAGCCTCCGGGGCCCTCCAGGATCGTCACGGCCGCAACGGCCGTCGGGCCTCCGACATTGTGCGCGAGACCTGTTCGCGCTCCGTCGACCTGGTTGACCGCCTGTCCGCGGAGCTGCTCGAACAATTCCACGCACTGGGCGACACCGGTCGCGCCCGGCGGATGCCCCTTCGTGTTCAGACCGCCGCTGGGATTGACCGGCAGCGACCCACCGACCTCGGTGACTCCCGCCTCGAGAAGCTTGAAACCCTCGAAGCGCTCGGCGAATCCGAGATCCTCGTAGCTGATGATCTCGATTCCGGTGAAGTAGTCGTGGATCTCGGCAACGTCGATGTCCCCCGGTGACAGGCCCGCGGTGCCGAACGCCTGCTTCGCCGCGCGCCGCGTCGCCGCGAAGGAGGTGAGATCGCGCTTGTGCTGGTGCATCACGGCGTCGAAACCCAGACCGGTGCCGCGGATCCACACGGGCCTGTCGGTGTAGCGGTCGACGACGTCGTCCGCCACCAGGATCAGCGCGGCCGCACCGTCGCTCTGCGGCGCGCAATCGTAGACGCCGAACGGCGTCACCACCGTGTCGGCGGCCAGCACCTCCTCCACCGTCAGCTCGAATCGGCGGCACGCCTTGGGATTGTTCAACGCGTTGCGGTGGTTCTTCACCGCGACCATCGCCATGTGTTCACGGGTGGCCGGCGACTCGTACAGATAGCGGCGCATGTGCAACGCGAAACCCGCCTGCGCGAGGCCGAGCGGGAAATCCCACGCCATGTCGCGCGTCATGGATTCCCATTCCCAGAGCATGCCCTTCGAGGCCGTCTCCCGGAGTTTGTCGGCACCCATCACGAGCGCGACGTCGCATGCCCCCGATGCGATGCCGTAGACGGCGTTGCGGATCGCGTCGTGTCCGGTCGCGCAGGAGTTCTCGACCCGCGTCACCGGAACGTCGTGCAGCCCGAGGGTGTCGGCGAGGATCCCGGACGGGAAACCGTCCGTCGTCCCCATCGAGCCGAACCACGCCGCGTCGATGTCCGACTTCCGCACGCCCTTGTCGACGCTCGCCGCGCAGTCGGCGAAGGCCATCGGAAGCAGGTCCCGGATGCCCAGAGCGAAATGTTCGGCGAAGGGTGTCATTCCTGCGCCGACGATCGCGACCTTTCTCATGCCGCTTCCTCCTCGTCCACGGGATCCGAATCGGGTTCGAAGGCGTATCCGTAGTCGGGGACACCCGAGCGCACCGCGATGCGGCGGAGCACCAGCCGTCCCCGGTCTCCGATGTCGACACTGCCGGCGGCAGTGCCGGTGACCCGCACCAGCGCACGGACTCCGACACCGTCGAGGTCGACGACGACGAGCGAGTACGGGGTGCGCAGACCCGGCACCGGCACGTGCACGGTGACCTCGGTGTAGACCGTCCCAGTGCGCGGTAGTTCGACGAAGGTGTACTCGGTGTCGAGCGAGCCGTCCTCGTCCACCCGGTAGCGCGGCGGGAAGTCGACCTGGTCGCTGTCGAGGAAACGCCCGCCCTCCCATCGCACCTTGGCTTCGAAGGCCCGCTCGTAGGCCGCCAGCGAGATCGGGATCTCGCCGGGCAGGGTCTGCGCCGAATCGAGCACGGGCCGCGCAGGTCTCTCCCGGCGACGGACCTCGGCCGTCCCCTCCGCGACGGTCAGTCCCGACAGGCTGGCCTGTTCGACTCCGACGAGAGGTCCGGTGAGACCGGCCTCCGCCATCGCGGCCAGGGCGAAGAGCGCCGAACTCGCGCCCGTCGTGGGCAGATCCGTGGTCTGCGTGGCCGCGAGCGAGGCGGCGTGCTGCGCCGGGACCCCCGCCACGACGGCCGGGGTGTCCACCCAGGCCGTCGCGAGCGAGGCGAGATAGCCCCGCTTCCGGAGCAGTCTCGGGTCCCCGTAGTCGTGGATGTCGCCGGAGGCGTTCCGCGTACGTACGGGCAGGCTGCGCGACACGCGTGCGGCGGTGCGCACCTGCAACCCGTGGTCGGAGGTGAGGGCCGCCGCCGCACCGGCCGAGTTCAGGTCGACCCCGATGACCAGTGTCCGTGGTCGCGCCGAGCCGAGGGCGTCCAGCGTCGCCGGCGCGCCCCCGAGCCGCTCGATCACTTCGAGTTCGGGATCGAGTCCGAGTCCTGCGAGCAGAACCGCAGCGTTGCTGCTCTCGGTCAGCGGCAGATCCCGGCCGACGAGGACGACGTACTCGACGGATCCGCCCGCTTCGAGTGCGGCGCGGCCCGCCTCGACGGCGAGGGTGACGGCGTCCTCGTCGTCACCGGCGATCCTGGCGTCGGGGGTGCCCCAGCACGGCAGGTACGTTCCGATCGATGCGATGTAAGGCATTGGCCCTCCCTGAACCGGGTGCAGCCCCGACTAGGTGACTGCGCCCGCTGTCTTGAGCTCGATGATGCGCTCCCAGTCCAGCCCGAGCTCCTGCAGGATCTCCTCGGTCTGGGCGGCGAACTCGGGTGCCGGTCCGGTCTGCGGCGGCGTCACGTCGAACTGCACCGGATTGGCGACGAGTTCGAGTTCCCCTGCCTTGACCAGATATTCGTTGTCGCGGACCTGCGGGTCGCTCACGACCTGCAGCGAGTCCTGGACCGGTGCCCACGGCCCGGCGAGCGTGCCGAACCGCTGGACCCATTCCGCGAGCGGGCGGCTGCCGATGACCTCGCGCAGGATCTCGACGGCCTCGACGGTGTTCGCGGCGATCGACTGTGCGTCCGCGAAACGCGGATCGTCGATGAGGTCGGGGCGGTCGATGTGCGTGCACACATCGGCCCAGAACCTCGCCGGCTGCAGCATCACGAACGAGATGTAGCGTCCGTCCGCCGTGCCGTAGACACCCGAGAGCGGGTTCGTCGGGGCGCCGTGGCCACCGGCCTTCGGTGCTTCCATGTGCTGCCCGAGATGCGCGGACAGTGCGATGGTGTGGCCCATCGCCCACACCCCGCTGCTGAGCAGCGAGACGTCGACCACCGAGGGTTCGCCCGTGCGTTCACGCTTGAACAATGCCGCCGCGATACCGCCGGCGAGGTTCGTGCCCGAGATCGTGTCGCCGAAGGCGGGCCCGGGAGGTGCGATCATCCCGTCGATGCCGGGCGGGGTGAGCGTGGCGGCGACACCGGCGCGCGCCCAGAAGGCCGTCATGTCGTATCCGCCCTTGCCGGACTCGACACCGCGCGGGCCGAGCGCACTCCCCCGCGCGTAGACGATCTTCGGGTTGACCGCGCGGATGTCGTCGACGTCGATCTGCAGCTTGGTCCGCACCTTGGGCAGGAAGCTGGTGAGGAAGACGTCGGCGGTACGCACGAGCTCGAGCAGCACCTCGCGGCCCTCGGGGATCGAGATGTCCAGGCCGAGGCTGCGCTTGCCGCGGTTGGCGTGCTCGACGTTGGGGTTCGGATCACCTTCGACGCGAAGGGTTCCCGTCTGTCGCAGACCCCGCTGCGGGTCGCCGGTCACCGCGTGCTCGATCTTGACGACGTCGGCGCCCCACTCCGCGAGCACCGCGCCCGCGGAGGGAACGAAACCGTACATCGCGACCTCGACGACGCGGACGCCTTCGAGTGGCTTCACGAGGTCACCGCCTTCGAGAACGCCTTGAGCTGCTGGAACTCCTCGAGTCCGGCCCTGCCCATCTCACGGCCGATGCCGGACTGCTTGTAGCCGCCGAACGGGACGTCGGGGCTGAAGTAGTTGCCGCCGTTGACGGAGAAGGTGCCGGTGCGGATGCGGCGGCCGATCGCGATACCGCGTTCTTCGTCGGCGGTGAGCACGCCGCCCGACAGGCCGTACTTGGAGTTGTTGGCGATCCGCACGGCATCGTCGTCGTCGTCGAACGGGATGACGGCGAGGACCGGTCCGAAGACCTCCTCCTGCGCGATCTCACTGTCGGGGTCGACGTTCGCGAGGAGGGTGGGCTTGTAGAACCAGCCCGGATCGACCTTCTCTCCACCGGTGACGAGGGTGGCGCCGTCGGCCACGGCGCGCTCGACCATGCCGTGGATCTTCTCGCGCTGCTTCTCGCTGATGACCGGGCCCATGTAGATCTTCGGGTTCGACGGATCGCCGTAGGGCACGTGCTGCATCATCCCGGCGACCTGCGCGACGATCTCGTCGTGCTTGTCGCGGGGGACGAGCAGACGCGTGGTCAGCGCGCAGCCCTGGCCGGCATGCGAGCAGATGCTGAAGGCGGCGAACTGCGCGGCGGTCGCGAAGTCGGCGTCCTCGAGGACGATGAGCGCCGACTTGCCGCCGAGTTCGAGGAAGACCTTCTTCAGCGAGTCCGCGGCCGCGGCCATGATCTTCTTGCCCACGGGGGTCGAGCCGGTGAAGGTGACGACGTCGACGTCCGGATGGGTGGTCATGAGCTCACCGGGGGCGACCTGCGACGACGAGATGATGTTGACGACACCGGCCGGGATGTCGGTGTGCTCGGCGATGATCTCGGCGAGCGCCTGGGTGACGAGCGGGGTGTCGGGTGCGCCCTTGAGCACCACCGTGCAGCCCGCGGCGAGCGCGGCCGGCAGCTTCGCCATGGCCAGCTGGGTCGGGTAGTTGTAGGCGACGATCGCGGCGACGACGCCGGCCGCTTCCTTCTCCACCCAGCGGCGGTGCGGCTGTCCGCGGAACTCGACGTCGCCGAGGTCCTCCGTGAACTCGGTGTTCCGCAGCAGGTCGGCGTAGTACTTCACGATCTCGAGCGGCGCGTCGACCTGGTTGCCGTGGGTGAGGATGCGCGGGGCGCCGACCTCGGCGATCGTCAGCTCGCGCAGTTCCTCGACGTTGTCGCGCAGGGCCTTGTAGAGCTGGTCGAGGCACTTGATCCGGAACTCGACATCGGTGGACCAGGTGGTCGTGTCGAATGCGCGTCGCGCTGCACGGATGGCGGCTTCCGCCTCCTCGACACCCGCATCGGGGGCGTAACCCACCAGTTCACCGGTCGCCGGATTGTAGGAAGCGAAGGTGCGCTCGGTGGTGGTGAGCTTCCCGTCGATCAGCAGCCGTTTCGCCACTTCGGTGGTCGCGGCGTCGGCCACCGCGGTGGCTCCGTTCTCCTGCACTGACATCCCATCTCCTCGCATCGTGTGGAAATCACATTCTCAGATCAGAGAATTAATCTGTTCGACTTTCGAGAACTTTAGCAAGGAGCAGTCCGGCAGGATAGCCCCGGGAGTGACCCGCGCCACGCGACAACGGCCTACATGGGCGAATTCTCCGGGTCTTGCGGCTCCCAATTGCGCGAGAGTATGGTTCTCGCAACCGGAAGGGAGATTCTTGTGATCAGCACTACAGCCCTCAGCCCGTCACTCGGTGTGGAAGTCACCGGCCTGGACAGCCTCGACGACGAGCGTGTGGTCGCCCAGCTGCTCGAGGCACTCAAATGGCGTGGCGTACTTCTCGTGCGCGGTATCCACCTCGACGACGAGGCCCAGGTCGCCTTCAGTCGCAAGCTCGGCAAGGTCGTCATGCCTGTCCCGGGCGAAGAGATCTTCACCGTCTCGCTCGACCCCGCCAAGACGCCGACGGCCGAATACCTCAAGGGCACGTTCCACTGGCACATCGACGACACCACCAACGAGGTGCCGGCGAAGGCCACCACACTCACCGCCCGCCACGTCGCAATGGTCGGTGGCGGAACGGAGTTCGCCAGCACCTACGCCGCCTACGAGAATCTTCCCGACCACGAGAAGAAGCGGTACGAAGGCCTGCGCGTCGTCCACAGCTTCGAGGCCGCCCAGCGTCTGGTCTACCCCGACCCCACCGAGGAGCAGGTCGCACGCTGGCGTGCGCTGCCGCCCCGCGAGTCCTCCCTCGTCTGGGAGCGCCGCGACGGACGACGCTCCCTCGTCATCGGCGCCACGGCCGATCACATCGTCGGCATGCGCCCCGAGGAGAGCCGCGAACTCCTCGACGAGCTGCTCGCGTGGACCACGCAGGAACGCTTCTGCTACTCCCACGAATGGCAGGTCGGCGACCTCGTCGTCTGGGACAACACCGGCATGCTGCACCGGGCACTGCCCTACGACCCGTCGTCCGAGCGCCTCATGCGCCGCACCACGATCGTCGGTGACGAACCGTGGCAGTGAAGACAGCGGTCGTCACGGGCGGAAGCTCCGGAATCGGCAAGGCGATCGCCGAACGCCTGCGCAAGGACGGCCACCAGGTCGCGGTGCTCGATCTCAACCCCTCCGGTGAGGAGCTCGAGTACAAGGTCGACGTCTCCGACCGCGCACAGGTCGACGACGCCTTCGCCCGGATCCGCGAACAGCTCGGCCCCGTCACGATTCTCGTCAACGGCGCGGGACTCGAGCTCTACAAGCGCTTCCACAACATCGACTACGCGACCTGGCAGAAGGTCGTCGACGTCAACCTCGGCGGCGTCTTCCACTGCGTGCAGGCCGCCCTGCCCGACATGCTCGAGGCCGGCTGGGGACGCATCGTCAACATCTCGTCGTCGAGCGCGCAGTCGGGTCAGCAGTTCATGACCGCCTACGTCTCGTCCAAGGCCGGCGTCAACGGACTCACCAAATCACTTGCGCTGGAATATGGTCCGTCCGGCATCACCGTCAACGCCGTACCCCCCGGATTCGTCGAGACTCCCATGCTGCACCGCTCCGCCGAGAAGGGCCTGCTCGGCGGCACCATCGAGGAACACGTCCAGCGCACCCCCGTCCGCCGAGTCGGACAACCCGAGGACATCGCCGCCGCCTGCTCCTTCCTGATCTCCGAGGAGGCCGGATACATCACCGGCCAGATCCTCGGGGTCAACGGCGGACGCAACACCTGATCCACCCTCTCCGCCGAAACCCGATCGAAAGGACAATCCAGTGGGACGTGTCGAAGGCAAGGTCGCGTTCGTCACCGGTGCGGCGCGCGGCCAGGGCCGCAGCCACGCGGTCAAGCTCGCGTCCGAGGGCGCCGACATCATCGCTGTCGACATCTGCACGGACATCGACTCGATGGGGTACTCCATGGCCACGCCGGAGGACCTCGAGGAAACCGTGAGGCTCGTCGAGAAGGAAGGCCGCCGGATCGTCGCGATCCAGGCCGACGTCCGCGACGCAGCCCAGATGGAAGACGCTGTGGCGCAGGGCATTGCCGAGTTCGGCAAGCTCGACGTCGTCGTCGCGCAGGCCGGTGTCGCCGGCATGAAGGGCGAGCCCCAGACCCAGGCCTGGACCGACGTCGTCAACACCAACCTCGTGGGCACGATGAACGCCGTCCACGCCGCCCTGCCGCACCTGAAGGCAGGCGCCTCCATCATCGCCACCGGTTCCACCGCGGCACTGATGGACGTGTCGAAGGTCGACCAGCCCGGCAAGGATCTCGGTGGCGTCGCCTACGTGTTCTCCAAGCGGGCCCTGTCCCAGTTCATCGACACGCTCGCAACCCATCTCGCGCCGCGCATGATCCGCGCGAACGTTCTGCACCCGACCAACTGCAACACCGACATGCTGCAGAGCGAACCGATGTACCGCTCCTTCCGCCCCGACCTCGAGCACCCCCGGCGTGAGGACGCGGAGCCCGCCTTCGGTGTGCAGCAGGCCATGCCGATCCCGTACATCGAGCCCGAGGACTCGAGCAACATGGTGCTCTTCCTCGCGTCCGACGAATCGCGCTACGTGACCGGCATGCAGATGCGCGTCGACGGTGGCGGCTACCTCAAGTGGTACGACTACCACATCTGACCGTTCGATCGTGGCGGGCGACCCCCGCACGCGGCAGAACGTTGCCGGACCGGACCAGTACACATCATCGACCGGGAGGAACATCGTGAAGGTCAGAGTCGACCCCGACCGCTGCCAGGGCCACACCCTGTGTGCCATGGCCGCACCAGAAGTATTCGAACTGAGCGACATCGACGGCCACGCGACCGCCGTCGTGGAGGACGTGCCCGCGCATCTCGAGGAGAACGTGCGCGAAGCAGCCCGGTCCTGCCCCGAGCAGGCCATCGAGATCTCCTGACCACCAGCGTTTCGACAGCCCCGATCGAAGCGTCAGAGAGGACAGTCATGAGCGTCGACGACGTCGTTGCCGACACATCCCACCGCACTCCGGTCTACCAGTTCGACCGGCACGCACCCGACTACCGCGACAACTTCCTTCCGATCACGGAAGAGATGCAGTCCAAATGCCCGATGGCCTGGTCGGACACCCACGGCGGCCACTGGGTCGCCGCGGGCAGCGACGAGGTGTTCAACCTCGTCCGGTCCCCGAACGTCTCCAACGACCACGACATCAAGGGTGTCCGAAAAGGCTACAAGGGCATCATGATTCCGACGGCCGAGCGCGCCTCCGGCGTGCGCGGTGGAATCCTCGAAATGGACGACCCCGAGCATCGGGAGTTCCGCGCCCTGCTCAACCCCTACCTCTCCCCCGCGGCGATCAAGAAGTGGATCCCCGTCATCGACGAGGTCGTGCGCGCGAGCCTCGACGAGAAGATCGAGAGCGGACGGATCGACTTCGTCGACGATCTCGCGAACATCGTGCCGGCCGTCATCACCCTGGCCATGCTCGGTGTCCCGATCAAGAAGTGGGAGGTGTACTGCGAGCCGGTCCACGCCGCGATCTACACCCCGCCGGACTCGCCGGACGTCGCCCGCGTCAGCGAACTGCACCGCAACATGGGCATCGACCTGATCACGAACCTGTTCGAGATCCGCGAGAAGCCGCGTCCCGGCCTGATCAACGCGATCGCCGACGTCGAGGTGCTCGGCGAGAAGCCCGACGACATGGAGCTTCTCGGCATCCTGAGCCTGCTGATCGGTGGCGGATTCGACACCACCACGGCACTGACCTCGCACGCCCTCGAATGGCTCAGCCAGAATCCCGACGAGCGCGAGCGTCTCAGCCAGGAACGCGACAGCCTGCTCGACAGCGCCACCGAGGAGTTCCTGCGGTACTTCACCCCCTCGCCGGGTGACGGTCGTACCTTCTCCACCGACTGCGAGTTCAAGGGCACGCAGTTCAAGGAGGGTGAGCGTCTGTGGCTGTCGTGGGCGATGGCCAACCGCGATCCCGCTCTGTTCGACGACCCGAACTCGATCGATCTCGAGCGGAAGGGCAACCGTCACTTCAGCTTCGGTCTGGGTGTCCACCGGTGCATCGGATCGAACCTGGCGCGCACGGTGTTCAAGCGGATGCTGCTCGCCGTGCTCGACCGGATGCCCGACTACACGTGCGATCCGGAGACGACGGTGCACTACGACTCCATCGGCGTCATCCAGGGCATGCGGCACCTCCCGGCGACGTTCACACCGGGCAAGCGCCTCGGCGCCGGCCTCGACGAAACGCTGGAGAAGCTGCAGGTCCAGATCGACGAGCAGGAACTCGCGGCACCCATCACGGCTGCCAGGTAACACCGCTCGGACGTAACCAGGAGTGAGGAAGGCCGGTATCGGTGGCTGAGACGACAGTGGTCGAACGGGAGACGGGCGACGCCTCTGCGAAGGCGTCGGGACGCCCCCTCCCCCAGTTGACCCTGCAGAACAAGTTCTTCTGGACCTCCGGCGAGGACGGCCGGTTGCGGATCCAGGAATGCGAGTCGTGCTCGGCTCTCATCCATCCGCCGCAACCGGTCTGCCGGTACTGCCGGGAGAAGAAGATGGGTGTGCGCGTGGTCTCCGGATACGCGACACTCATCGGGTTCACCGTCAACCACCGTTTCGGGCTGCCCGGCCTTCCCCCTCCGTTCGTCATCGCGCAGGTCGCACTCGAGGAGGATTCGCGGGTGCGCCTGACCACCAACGTGGTCGAATGCGATGCCGAACAGCTCGAACTCGGCATGCGCATGGAGGTCGTCTTCCATCGGGACGGCGACGTCTGGCTGCCGCTCTTCCGCCCGGCAGCGGAACAGGGCACACCTGCTCCGCTGCCCGTGGACGAGATCGAACCCGAGCAGATCCGCTTCCACATCCGTCCGCCCGCGAGCCCGGACAAGTTCGAGGACAAGGTCGCCATCACCGGTATCGGCATGTCCGACATCGGGCGCCGCCTCATGGTCGATCCCGTCTCCCTCACCGTGCAGGCGTGCGAACGTGCCGTCGCCGACGCCGGACTGACGATGGACGACATCGACGGCCTGTCGACCTATCCCGGTGCCGGCCCGATCATCGGTTTCGGTGAAGGCGGTGTCGCCGCCGTCGAATCCGCTCTCGGACTGCGCCCCACCTGGTTCAACGGCGGCATCGAGACCCCCGGGCCCAGCGGCTCGGTGATCGCCGCGATGCTCGCCGTCGCGAGCGGTCTCGCCCGGCACGTGCTCTGCTACCGCACCCTGTGGGAATCGAGTTACAACGAACTCGTCAAGGCCGGGCAGATCACGCCGCCCGGCGGACGGACCCCCAGCTGGATGGTGCCCTTCGGTGGTGTCTCCGCCGCTCACACCCTCGCCCAGAACGCCCAGCGGCACTTCCACCGCTACGGCACCACCCGCGAGACGCTCGGCTGGATCGCGCTCAACCAACGCGCGAACGCCGCCCTCAATCCCGGCGCGATCTACCGCGACCCGCTGACGATGGACGACTACCTGTCGGCGCGACCGGTCACCACGCCGTTCGGCCTGTACGACTGCGACGTGCCCTGCGACGGCGCTGTGGCGGTGATCGTCTCCGCCGTCGACACCGTGAAGGACCTGCCCGGCCCGGCGATCCGCGTGGAGGCCGTCGGCACCCAGGTCGTCGAACGCATCGAGTGGGACCAGAGCACCCTCGCCCACGAACCGCAGGTCCTCGGCCCGGCCGCGCACCTGTGGACCCGCACGTCGCTGCGACCCGAGGACGTCGACGTCGCCCAGCTCTACGACGGCTTCACCTTCAACGCCCTGTCGTGGATCGAGGCACTCGGCTTCTGCGGGATCGGCGAGGCGAAGGACTTCCTCGACGGCGGGAAGAACATCGCACGCGACGGCGTCCTCCCCCTCAACACCCACGGCGGCCAGCTCTCGCACGGACGCACTCACGGCATGGGTCTCGTGCACGAGGCGGTCACGCAGCTGCGCGGCACCGCAGGAGATCGCCAGGTGCGCGACGCCCGCGTGGCCGTGGTCAGCAGTGGCGGACTCACTCCCGGCAGCGCGATGCTGCTGCGGAGCGACTCATGAGCACCGTCCGCGCACAGTCCTCACCGATCGAGGAGGCTCACGTCGGCGGCGCGGGAGACGTCTCACCCGTAGCCCGCGTCGTCGATGTCGAGGGCATCCCGATGTCGGCGCTGGTCGCCGAGGCACCCGAGCCGCGCGCCGTGATCGTGGCACTGCACGGCGGTGCCGCCCGCGCGGCCTACTGGGACTGCCCCGACCATCCCGAACTGTCGATGATGCGCGAGGCCGTGGCGCACGGATTCACTGTGATCGCCCCGGATCGCCCCGGTTACGGCGAGTCGCGGCCGCACCGCGACGAGCTCGGCGACCCCGAACGCCGCGTCGATCTGGCCTACCGCACCGTCGACGCGCTGCTCGGCACAGCACCCCGCGGCGCCGGTCTGTTCCTGTGGGGGCACTCGGTCGGAAGCGAACTGACGACACGCATGGCCGTCGAGAACCGGCACGACGAGGTACTCGGCATCGAGCTCTCCGGCACGGGCCGCGAACACCATGCTCTGGCCGCCGGCATCCTCGGTACGCGCGAGCGGTACGCGAACGCCCGCGGTGTCGGCGAACTGCTGTGGACACCCGCCGAGCTCTACCCACCCGACATCGTCGGTGGCGCCGTGATCGCCGCACGCACTCCCGACTACGAGGCCGACGTGACGGCCGGCTGGCCGACCGTCGACTTCCCCGCCCTCGCCGCGCAGGTCCGCGTGCCCGTGCACTTCACCGCCGCCGAACACGAGAAGGTCTGGCGCAACGATCCGCAGGCGCTCGAGGACGTCGCTGCGCTGTTCACGGCAGCGCCGGGCGTGACCCTGCACCTCCATCCCGGCGGTGGACACAATCTCAGCATCGGTTACGCCGGGCCGGCCTACCACCGGACGGTGTTCGCATTCGTCGACGAGTGCATCGCGCACCAGGAGGTACCGGCCTTATGACGTCCCACCCCCGATCGGAGGCACTGTGATGCGTGTCGGATTCATCGGACTCGGAAGCCAGGGTGGGCCGATGGCCCGCCGGATCGTCGAGTCGGGATACGAGACGACGCTCTGGGCCCGTCGTCCGGAATCCCTTGATCCCTACGCCGATACGGCCGCGAAGTACGCGGAGTCACCCGCCGAGCTCGGTGCGGTCAGCGACCTCGTCTGCCTGTGCGTGGTGAACGACGACGACGTGCGCCAGGTGATCACGGGTGAGAACGGTGTCCTCGAAGGCATGAACGAGGGCGGCATCATCGCGGTACACAGCACGATCCATCCGGACACCTGCCGCGAACTCGCCGCAGCTGCACGCGAACGAGGCGTCTCGCTCGTCGACGCGCCGGTCAGCGGAGGCGGAATGGGGGCCGCCGCAGGCACTCTGCTCGTCATGGTCGGTGGTGAGAGCGACGTCGTGGAGCGGTGTCGGCCGGTGTTCTCCACCTACGGCGATCCGGTGGTGCACCTCGGGGACCTCGGAGCGGGCCTGGTCTCCAAGCTCCTCAACAACCTGTTGTTCACGGCGAACCTGGCGCTCGCCGAGAACACCCTGGCGCTCGGCGCGGAACTCGGCGTCGATCCCGCCCGCCTCGGTGAGGTCGTCTCACACGGTTCGGCGAACAGCTTCGCGCTCGGACGCGTCGTGTCCGCCGGGGGCAGCCTCGCCCGGATAGGCGGCCACGCCGGCGAGTTGCTGAAGAAGGACGTGAGCCTCGTGGCCGGTCTGGCCGCAGCGGCCGGGGCCACGGAGGGCATCACCTTCACCACCGCCGATGCGAGCCTCGAACAGATGGGACACCCGCGATGAGCCGCGTGCACTTCGTCGGCGCCGGACGTATGGGGCTGCCGATGGTCGAGCGTCTGGTCGCCGACGGACACGACGTGCACGTGCTCGCGCGGCACGACGACGCCCGGGCGGCCGTGGAGAAGACCGGCGCGACCGCGGTCGGTGGCATCACCGCTGTCGGCACCGACGCCGAGCTCGTCGTCGTCTGCGTGTTCACCGACGAGCAGGTACGCCGGGTGTGCCTCGACGACGGCGTGCTGGAGCGTATGCCGAAGGGTTCGACCCTCGTGGTCCACACCACGATCAGCCCGCGCACCGTGGAGACCCTGGCCTCTGCGGCCGAGCCGTTCGGGGTCGCGGTGATCGACGCCGCCGTGAGCGGTGGCCCGCACGACATCGCCGCCGGTGCATTGACGCTGTTCCTCGGCGGAGCGGACGAGGCCGTCGCCGCCGTGACGCCCGTGCTGAAGAGCTACGGCGATCCCGTCCTGCACGTCGGCGCGCCCGGCAGCGGGCAGAAGGTGAAGCTGGTCAACAACGCCCTGTTCGCGGCCGAGATCGGGTTGCTCGCCGAAGCGGCGGAACTCGGCCGGCAGCTCGGGGTCGACGAAGCGGCACTGTTCTCCGCCCTCCCCCACGGCAGTTCGTCGTGCAAGGTCATGGGGAACATCGCGATGCGCGGATCGGTGTCGGAATTCCGCAGTGCCGTGGGTGAATTCCTCACCAAGGACGTGGCGGTGGTGCGGGCCGCCGTGTCGGAGCTCGGAGGAGACCTCGGGGTCCTCGACACGGCCATCGACGCACACACCCGGTAGGCGGTCCGGCGAGGCGTCCCGGGTGGTGGTCCTGCTCCACTGCACGGGACGCCGTCCGCGCCGTCCCCCGGCTCGATCCGCACTGCTCCGATCCGCACTGTTCCGATCGAACGAAAGGTCATGTCGTGGAAGGTCTGAAGGACAAGGTCGTCCTGGTCGCCGGTGCCGCAACGGGTCTCGGCGCCGATTCCGCCCGTCGCCTCGCCCGTGAGGGCGCCCGGGTGGTGGTCGGCGACCTGAACCACGCCGGTGCGCAGAGCACCGCCGCGTCCATCACGGAGACCGGCGGCACGGCCGTCGCGGTCGAGTTCGACATCTCCGACGACGACTCCGTGCGGGCGCTCGTCGCGACGACGGTCGAGACGTACGGCGGGCTCGACGCCGTCCACATCAATGCCGGCGACATGGGTGCCGTCACGAAGGACACCGACGTCGTCGACATCGACCTCGAGATCTGGGACCGCACGGTAGCCGTGAATCTGCGCGGCCACATGCTCGTCACCCGTCACAGCGTCCCGAAGCTGCTCGAACGCGGCGGCGGAGCGATCGTGTACACCTCGTCCATCGCCTCGTTCACCGGCGACCCGCAACGTCCGGCCTATTCGGCGACGAAGGCGGGTATCAATGCGCTCGCACGGCACGTCGCGTCGCGATGGGGCCGGGAGGGGGTCCGGGCCAACGCGGTGACCCCGGGACTGATCCTCACCGACGAGATCCGGAACGGAGCGGCACCGGAACTGCTGGCAGGCATGCTCGCGCGCACGCGCAGCACCCGGCTCGGTGAGGCCGCGGACATCTCGAGCATGGTCGCCTACCTGATGTCCGACGACGGCTCGTGGATCAACGGCCAGGTGGTCAACGTGGACGGCGGCACCGTGCTCCGGTGATAGGTCTCACCGGATGATTCGCCCGATTAATCAACCAGGTTGATAAACCCGGTTGTATATTCGGCCGGGTGGACACGATCGAAGGAACCCTCGCCCAGTCCCTCAGGGAATCCCTGCGGCCGCTGTGGAGACAGCTCAACGCACACAAGACGCTCTCCACGGGCAAACTCGACGTGCTCGTCCACCTCGCCGACCGCGGTCGCGCCACGTCCGCGGAACTCGCGACGGCCGCGAAGATCAGCCCGCAGGCGATCGCCAACGCCGTCCGCGAGATCGAGAGCCTGGGCCTCATCACCCGGACTCCCGACGACCGCGACCGACGTCGGGTGTGGATCGAACTCACCGAGGCCGGCCGGGAACGGCTCGCCCACGAACGCTCGATCGGCAACGCGTGGCTCGAACGGGCGATCGCCGATCAGCTGACCGACGACGAGAGACAACTGCTCGGTGCCGCGATTCCCCTCCTGCGGAAGCTGACGGGCGGTGCGGCCGTTGAGTAAGCGCACCGAACGGTCCCTGCTCCTGCCCGCCCTCGTCTACACGGCGCTGACCAGCGCGATCGTCAGCTCCCTGGGCATGCTGCTCGTGCCCACCATCGCCGAGGAACTGTCGGTGTCCGTCAGCTCCGCACAGTGGATGCTCACGATCAATCTGCTCGTCGGCGCCGTCGCCACCCCGATCATGGGGCGGCTCAGCGACGGCCCGCACAAGAAGCGGCTGCTGTTGGTGTCCCTGGCGACCATCCTGGTGGGATCCGCCCTGGCGGCGTGCGCCCCGAACTTCACCGTCTTCCTCATCGGACGGGCCCTGCAGGGGCTGTCCTACGGCATCGTGCCCGTGACCATCGCCCTCGCCCGCCGATACCTGGCGGAGGACAAGGTGCGTGTGGGTATCTCGAGCCTGTCGGTCACCGTCTCCACCGGTCTCGGAATCGGTTATCCGCTCACCGGCATCCTGGCCAGTGCCGCCGGTTTCCGCGCAGCCTTCGCGTTCGCCGCCGTCTTCCTCGTGACCGCGTCGATCGTGGTGTGGCGCATCGTTCCGAACGGACCGGACGAGCGTGGCCTCCGCAGGAGGTTCGACACCTTCGGCGCCATCCTTCTCGGTGCGGGGCTCGCGGCCCTGCTCGTCGCGGTCAGCGAAGGCTCGAACTGGGGCTGGTCCTCGGCATGGACCCTCTCCTGCTTCCTCGCGGCAGCCGTTCTGCTGGCCGGGTGGGCGTTCGTCGAACTGCGCATCCCGAATCCGCTCGTGAACCTGCGGGTGGTCCGCAACAAGGACGTGCTGCTTGCCAACGGCACCGCCATCGGCCTCGGTGCCGCGATGTACATCGGGTTGTCGGTGAGCAGCCTCATCGCACAGTCGCCGACCTCCACCGGTTACGGCATCGCCCTGCCGCTGTTCTGGGCCGGCTTCGTCATGCTCCCGCTGTCGGTGGGCAGCTTCGGCGCCAACCGTGTCGTGCGTGCACTCGCGCGTCGCATCCGGCTGACGACGCTCCTCCCCCTCGGTGCCGGGGTCATGACGGTCTCGGCCTTCCTGCTGTGGTTCGAACACGACCGACTGTGGGAGATCCTCGTCGGGATGTTCCTGTTCGGCATCGGCATGGGCACGACCTACGCCGCGATGCCCGCACTCATCGCACGCAGCGTGGCCGACACCGAACTCGGCAGCGCCGTCAGCTTCAACCAGGTCCTCCGCACCGTCGGTGGTGCCTTCGGCAGCGCCCTGTCCGGCGCCGTCCTCGCCGCACACATGGGTGCCGACCTGCACCCGACCGATGGTGGCATCACGCTCGCATTCGCCGTCGGGGCGTGCGGCAGCGTGATCGTGTTTGCCGCGCTCGCGGTCAACCACGTCCGGTCCCGTGCCAGAAAGGGTGAGGCACCCTCCTCGAAGGTGCCTCACAACGTGTCGTCCTCCCGCTGACGCGAGCTACTGCCCGCCCAGCGACACCCCGTACACCTGCTCGAGATGGCGCACCACCGCCATCTGGTCCACCCCCGGCTCCAGTGCTTCGACGGCGGCGTTCCACACCTGCCCGATCGCTTCCCCGAGCACGGGGCTGATCCCCTGATCGTGGGCGAGGTCGAGTGCGATCCCGACGTCCTTGCGCATCAACGCCGCCGCGAACCCCGAATCGAACGTGCGCGAGAGCACGAACTTCTCGTACTTCGTCTCGGTCGCCTGGTTGCGGCCGCTGCCGGCGTTGAAGACCGAGAGCAGGGTCGCCGGGTCGATCCCGAACTTCTTCCCAACCAGCAAAGCCTCTGCCGCGACGAGCACGTTGTTCGCCGCGAGGAGATTGTTCAGTGCCTTGGCGGCATGACCCGATCCGACGGGACCGACCCGGATGATCTCGCTGCCCGTCTCCTGCAGCAGCGGCGTCACCCCGTCGACCACGGCGGCGTCGCCACCGGCCATCACGGCGAGGGTGCCCTGTTCGGCGCGCGCGACACCGCCGCTCACGGGAGCGTCGACGACGCGCACGCCCTTCTCCGCTGCGACCTCGGCGAGGCGTTGCGTGCGGGTCGGCACGCTCGAGCCCATGTCGACGATGACCGAACCCGGTCGCAGGTGTTGCAGCAGACCGTCCTCGGACAGCACGACGGAGTCGACGATGTCGCTCGTGGGCAGCATCAGGACGACCACGTCGCAGTCGGCGAAGTCCTCGGTGCCACCGGCACCGACGGCGGTGGGGTGCTCGTCGACGAACCGCTGCTGGGCGGCAGGATCGGCGTCGCGCACGATCAGGCTGCGACCGCCGCGGACGAAGTTCCGGGCGATGGGGCGTCCCATCGCGCCGAGACCGATATGGCCCACGGTCCCGAGAGTCACCTCGCTCATGCGTCCTCCTCCGTCGTCTCGTCGGCCTGCAGCGGGCCGAGTTCGTCGACGAGGACCTGCTGCACGACGCGCATCGCGGCGATGCCCGCGGGGCATCCGACATACGCCGTCGCGTGCACCACCGTCTCGGAGATCTCCTTCCGCGACAATCCGTTCCGGATCCCGGTACGGACGTGGGTGGCGAGTTCGTTGTGCTGACCGAGGGCGATCAGCAGCGAGATCGTCACGAGCGACCGGTCGCGGCGTTCGAGACCGTCCCGGGTCCATACGCCACCCCAGACGAATTCGCTGACGTACTCCTGCAGTCCCTCACCGTCGGTGCCGGCGTTGCGCGACAGCGCGGCGTCGACATACTCGTCGCCGAGGACCTCGCGGCGTACCGCGAGCCCGGAGTCGAGGACCGTTCGGTGTGCCGCCTGCACGGTGTCGTCGAGCGCGACCTGTGTTGTCATCGTTGCCCTTTCACATCCGCGACGAATCGAGCTTGACGGTCACGCATTTGACCTGACCGTAGTGGTGCAGCGCCTCGACGCCCTTCTCGCGTCCGTAGCCACTGTTCTTCCATCCCCCGAAAGGGGTCTGCACGGAGCCGGTGGACCAGGTGTTGACGAACACCTGCCCGGTGCGTAGGCGCCCGCTCACGGCGAGTGCGCGGGAGACGTCGCGGGTCCACACCCCGGCGACGAGTCCGTAGTCGGAGTCGTTCGCGATCTCCACCGCGTCGTCGACGGTGTCGAAGGGGACGACGACGAGTACCGGTCCGAAGATCTCCTCCCGCGCGATCCGCATCGAGTTGTCCACCCCGGTGTAGACGGTGGGCTCGACGAAGAAGCCACCGGTCTCCTCGGCCACGGCGGAGACCTTTCCGCCCGTCTCGAGGCGCACACCCTCCGCCTCGGCGATCCCGAAGTACTGCTGCACCTTCTCGAACTGGGCCCGGGTGATGATCGGACCGATGTCGACGCCGACGCGCAGTTCCGACACGCGGTCGACCACGCGGCGGACGACTTCGTCGTGCACCTCCCGCTGCACGAGCAGTCGCGTCCCAGCCGAGCACACCTGTCCGGCGTTGGCGGTGAACGCCTGCACCGCGCCGGCCACGGCGGCATCGAGATCCGCATCGGCGAACACGATGTTCGCCGACTTGCCCCCGAGCTCGAGGGTGACGGGCACGATCCGGTCGGCGGCGATCCCGCCGATGACCCGTCCCGTCGGCACGGATCCGGTGAACGCCACCTTGGCCACGTCGGGATGGTGGACGAGAGCGGCACCGGCCTCCCCACCGGTGCCCAGCACGACGCCGAGGACGCCGGGTGGGAAGCCCACCGCACTCGCGAGTTCCGCGAGGCGCACGCTCGATGCCGAAGTGTTCTCGGACGGCTTGAGCACCACGGTGTTCCCCGCCGCGAGCGCCGGTGCGCACGCCCGCGCCGACTGGTTGAGCGGCAGGTTCCACGGAGTGACCACGCCGATCACCCCGTAGGGCTCCCGCACCGTGTAGACGTGCTGGTCGGGAGCGATGTCGAGGGTCTCCCCCACGGGCATACCCACGAGACCGCCGTAGAACTCGAAGTAGGTCGCCGAGTTCTCCACCTCGGCCAGCGCGACCTTCTCGGGTTTCCCGGTCTCGCTGACCTCGAGTGCGGCGAGCCTCGGTGCGTCGGCCCGGATCGCGCGTGCGAGGTCGACGAGCAGACGGCCGCGGTCGAGTGCGGGGATCCGCAACCACTGCGGTCCGGCCGCGGAGGCGGCGCGCACGGCCGCACCGACGTCGATGGCATTGCCTCGGGCGATACGCCGGACGGGACGTCCGGTCGCGGGATCGCTGACGTCGAGGTAGTCGCCGCCGGACGGTGCCGTCGACGCCCCGTCGATCCAATGATCGAGTGTCTCCACGATGTCACCTCCCGCCGGTGCTCTGGAGAGCACCGGCCATCGACGGCAGAGCGTCCGGTTCGAACATGGCCCGCCGTTGGCTCAGGAAATCGTGCGGATATCCGGCCGAGATCGCCGAGGCCTCCTCCAGCCGCGCGAGCTGGTCGTCGCTCAACTGCAGGGACAACGCTCCGAGATTGTCGCGGAGCTGTTCGGCCGTGCGGGCACCGACCGACAGCAGCAGTCCCTGTCGACGCACCCAGGCGAGAGCCACCCGGGCGCTGGACGTGCCGAGTTCGTCGGCGATCTCCCGCGTCACCTTCACGATGCGTTGCATCCGGAGGGTGAGGGCGGCCAGGGATTCGTCCGTGTGGTCGCGGGCCAGTGCACCCCGCGCGAGCGGACTCCACGCATACACCGGGAGTCCGAGATGCTCTGCCATCGGCAGCAGTTCGCGCTCGGGTGTACGGGCCAGGAGGGAGTACTCGACCTGCAATGCACAGAACGACGTCCAGCCACGCAGCTCGGCGATGGCGTTCGACCGGGAGATCACCCACGCCGGGGTGTTGGAGATCCCGATCGCAAGCACCGTGCCCGCCCGGACGAGATCGTCGAGCGCACGCAGAGTTTCGGCTTCCGGTGTGCAGCGGTCCCACGCGTGGACCCAGAGCACGTCGAGATAGTCGGTGCCGAGCCGTCGCAGGCTCGTCTCCACACTCCGGCGCAGACTCTTCCGGTTGCTGCCACCGGAGTTGGCGTCGCGCGGGTCGGTAGGGAGCGTGTACTTGGTGCTCACCACCATCGCGTCGCGTTCGGAGGCGATGAACCGGCCGAGCATCTCCTCGCTCGCCCCGTTCGTGTAGTTGTTCGCGGTGTCGACGAAGTTGCCTCCGGCCGCGCGGTATTCGTCGTAGACCGCGCGGGATTCGGTCTCGTCGGCACCGAAGCCCCATTCGGTGCCGAAGGTCATTGCACCGAGGCACAATTCGCTCACGCGGATACCGGACGAGCCGAGCACGCGTTGCCCCATGATTCCGTCAGGCATCGTCGTCCACCACCCAGTTGACGAAGCGGTGCAGCGGGTACATGCCGTCGTGCGGGCTGCCCATGCTGCCCTTCAGCGCGCTGCCCAGTCGGACGATGCGCTGCACGCCGGCGGTGGCGAGCCGGTCGCGGATCTCCGCCTTGCGGTGGAACGGGTAGACACCGACGGTCTGGGTGGCCACGGTGGCGTAGGAGGCGGCCTCGTCGAGCGTCGAGATCGGCAGGACGTTGACGGTCTTGTTGGTCGGGTGGAAGTCGACCATCTCCGGCGAGCGCACCAC
Source organism: Rhodococcus sp. PD04 (assembly GCF_035918275.1). Lineage (NCBI taxonomy): Bacteria > Bacillati > Actinomycetota > Actinomycetes > Mycobacteriales > Nocardiaceae > Rhodococcus > Rhodococcus sp. PD04. The sequence continues at coordinate 4,669,716 of NZ_CP142143.1, forward strand.
GAGGCCGCTGCCGTCGGGCTTGCCCCACACCTTGTAATCCGGTTCGAGGAAGCGCATTCCCTCGACGGCGTCGCGGATCTCGGCGTCGGGCTTCGGTCCGACGGCCTCGGCGAAGTCGCGGTCCACGCCGAGTCGTTCGTGCAACAGGGCACAGAACCGGTCGATCCGGTCGTCGTCGCCCTCGACGCAGATGTGCCGCGCCGCCAGGCACGCGTCCTGGTTGAAGATCGTCGCATCGAGGGCCGCCAGTTCGGCGACCTCGCGCAGGGCCTCCTCGGATTCGAAGGCCTCGCGGCCGACGATCGACATCGACACCTTGGGATCGAAGGAGATCAGCTGGAAACCCGGTCCGGCATAGCGCGCGGCGTTCTCGATGGCCGAGCCACCACCCCACGCGACGAGCTTGTCGAAGTACTGGGAGCGGTAGAGGATGTTCTCGACCTTCTCGTCGCCGCCGCGCCAGTACACGGCGGACATCGACCGCAGTACCGGATGGCCGGGGGCGATGTCGGCCATGGTGCGCAGCACCGCCACGGTGGTGAACGGGTCGGCCGAGGGCATCTTGAACAGGTTGACGCCCTTGGTGAGTGCGGCGTCGGCGATGGTCGTCATCGCGGCGCTCGGCGAGTTCCCGGCCATCATGTGGACCAGGCGCGGCGGGAAGGCGCGGACGCGGCTGACGTTGCCGTTCGGGTCGGTGCGCTCGGCCCAGCCGTCGAGCACGTCGAGGCCGCCGAAGGTGCGTTCGAGCCGGTATTCGAGGGCCTGCCGGGTGAGGAACTGACCGGGCCGGGCGAAGGTGTTCTCGATGATGCGGCGCGGCAGGGCGCTCACCTGGACGGTCATCTCGAGGGATTCCTGGAGGTATTCGTTCTTCTCCAGGGTCAGGTACTGCGCGGTCTCGACGAGGAAGTCGATGATCTCGGAGATCGGCACGTCGAATGCCGGCCCGACCTCCGAGCGCGGCGCGAACAGACCGTTGTATTCGAGTTTCGGGGTGACGAAGGGGACGCCGAAGTCGCGGGAGAGATATTCGCTGTCCTCACCCCAGACGATCTCGCCGCGGACGAAGTGCGGGACCTTGATGCGGGTACGGGCCGGTGCGGTGGTGGTCATGGCTCACTCTCCCGAGAGTCCGCGGACGTAGGCGTCCATCGTTCCGGCACAGGTGATCTTGTCGTCTTCGCCGAGGTCGGAGTAGCGGACGATGTTCGGCAGCACGGTCTCGCCGGGCCGGCCGCACGGGCACGTTCCGAGGTCGACGGTGATCCGGTCGCCGGAGATCGTTCCGCCCCACCGGCCGTCGACGGTGGTGTCGACGAAGGCCGCGCGTCCCTCGACGATGGTGCCTTCGGGTTCGGAGAGGGCGCTTCCGTCCTTGGTGAGGACGAACAGCACGATCTCGTCCGGCACGTGGTAGCGGCCCTCCTCGGGGCACTTGAACATGCGGTTGTTGAGTTCCTGCATCGAGTAGTAGTGCAGGAAGCGCTCCGGCACGATGTTGAGGAGCCGGTAGATCTGTTCCTGGTAGTCGGCGGGAAGGTTCGTGCCCTTCAGTCCGCCGCCGCTGGTGAGCGCGTTGTTGCCGGTGATGTCGCCGTCGCGGACGCCCTTCTCCCGCAGGATCTCGCAGAGCCGGAACAGTTGCGGGAACTGGGAACTGAAGAGGATGTCCTCGGACCTGTGCGCGATGATCTCGTCGGCGAAGTGGTGCAGTCGCCGATCCTGCTGGGCGGCGCGCTCGGCGGATTCGGCCTCGAAGCGTGCGATGTCGTCGGGGGCGGCGGTGCCGTCGGCCATCGCCCGGCGCATGGCCGACAACTTGGCCATGTAGCGGTGGAAGCCCTCGGCGGGCGCCCCCTCGAACAGCGGAAGGGCGTCCGGGCGGGAGAACTCGCGGATGATCAGGTCGCGGACACCGTTGTGCTGCGTCTGGCCGGTCTCGGGGCCGACCGGGATGACGTGCCAGCGCTTCTCCGGCGGCAGTCCGAGCGCGGTGAAGCAGTCGAGCAGATTCTGCTTGTTGACCTCGAGGTCGCGCTGGGACTTGTTGAGGAAGGAGCCCTTGCCGCTGGTCCCGCTCGAACTCGACACCATGTGGCCGGCCCTCTCGAGGGCGGCGATCCAGTCGTCGACGTCGGCGACCCCGGAGACGTCGACGTCGTCGACCGGGCGGCTCGACAGGGAACCGAGCCAGCGGTTCATCTGCTCCCACCGGCCCTTGGCGATGAGCATGTCGGGATAGCTCTTGTAGGTGGTGTGGGGGAAGAGCAGAGGGATCATGTCCTCGCGTGAGCGGATCTCCTCGATGCCCTGGTCGGCGGCGCGCTGCGCGAGCACGGGGACCCGGTCGCGCCGCTCTTGGAAGTACGCGTTCAGCGTCGCGACGACGTCTTTCTGCAGGGTTGTTTCTGTCATCTGGGTGTCCTCCGGCCCTCTGGATGCGGAACGTCGATAACTTGACTGAGCGGTATAGATAAAGAATTGCTGCAACCATACCCACGGGGAAAGTTTTGTGTCCAGGCCCGAAACGATTTGGCACACTTCCCTCATGACCCCGATCCGCAGCGAGCAGGACACACGACGCCGTGGTGGACGCCCCACCAGGGAGGAAGCGAGCCGGCTCGACGACGCGGTACGCGAGTCCGCCCTCCGGCTGTTCCTCGAGAACGGTTACGAAGGCACGACGATGAACGCCATCGCCGCGGCGGCCGGCACCACGAAACCGTCTCTCTATGCGCGTTTCCCGACCAAGGAGGACGTCTTCCGGTACGTCCTCGGCTGGGCCATGCAGCGCACCGACTGGCCCGCACCCGAACCGGAGATCCCCGACTACGACGATCTCGGGGACTCACTGACCGCCATCGCGGAGGCCGCCGTCCGGCGCGCCCTGGACCCGTCGATGATCAAGCTCCAGCAGGTCGCCATCGCCTACGCCTCGCGCTATCCGGACATCGCCCGCAAGGCCCTCGGCCCCGGTTACTGGCCGCGCAGGAAACAGGTCGCGGATCTGCTCCGCCGGCACGCCGCGACGGGGAGCATCGTCGCCGACGACCCCGACACGCTCGCCGAGTTGTTCCTGGCCATGGCATCGGGTGGTCCCGCGCGCCTGGCCTCGTTCGGGATCGTGCGCGGGGCCGAGGACGTCGACGCCCACGTGCGGGCCGTCGTGGACCTGTTCCTGCGCGGCCTACGGCCGAACTGACGCGCGATCCGCCCCAGAGGTGAGCGAGGCGACCACACCGCCGTCGACGAGCACGTCGGTGCCGTTGACGAAGCTCGCCTCGTCGGACAACAGGAATGTGACGACGGCGGCGAGTTCCTCGGCACGGCCCGTGCGGCCGAGCGGCGTCGCTCGCACCATCTCGCCCATCGACTCGTTGTGGTCCGCTTCCTGCCGGCCCTGAGGAGTGTCGATGATGCCCGGAGACACGGAGCATGCGCGCGCCCCGACTGCTCCGAGCCGCACGGCTTCGTCGCGCGCGAACTGCTGCACACCGTATTTCGCCCATGCATAGGCGACGCCGGGATGTTCGATCGCCTCCCCCACGACCTCCCGGAGACGGTCGAGGAAGTCCTCGGCGAGCGGATCCGCGAGCACGGCGATCTCTTCCGGTGACGGCTGCATCCGCCCGATGTTCGGTGCCATCGAGGCGAAGTAGACCGACGCGGTGCCTGCGGTCGCGAGTGGACGGAGCGCCCGGGCGAGCCGTGCGGTCCCGACCAGGTCGACGGCGAAGATCCGTCGCCAGTCGGCCATGGTCGGCGAGATACCCGCCGCATGGGCGACCGATCGCAGCGTCCCGAGTTCCGTCACGCGCGCAGCCAGTCGTTCGAGTCCGTCGACGTCGGTGACGTCGAGGACGATCGGTTCGACCCGTGTCCGATCACCGTTCAACTCGTCGGCGGTGGCGCGGACGGTGTCGGCGTCCAGGTCGACGAGCAGCACGGTGTCGACCGTGCCGATCATGCGTTGCGCGCACGCGTATCCCATTCCGCGACCGGCTCCGGTCGCGATCCCCACCGTGGTCATGACATGCAGTCCTCTCGGGTCATCAGGATGTGGCCCAGCACCGCGACAGTCCGGATTCGGCGGTGCGGGTGACGAGTTCGACGAGCACGCCCCGTCGACTGCGGGCGAATGCGAAGAACATACCGCCGCCGGGCAGCGCGCGGGTGGCCTCGACGACGAATCCTTCCTTCTCGAGAAGACGGCAGTCCGACTCGACGTCGTCCGACCAGTAGCCGAGGTGGTGGATACCGGAGGTCGCGGCCCACAGGGGCGCCTCGGGCACGGCCGAGACGATCTCGATCCGCGGTTCGGTGACCGAATAGGAGCACTGCAGATCGACACTCCGGTCGCCGTCCGGCAGCGTCACGTCGACGGCTCCGCCCACCTGTGGTCCCCACTGGTAGCCGAGCAGCGTCGAGAGTTCGTCCCGGGCGCCGCGTGGGTCGTCGGTGACGACCCCGAGGTGGAAGAGGTCTTCGGCCTTCATGTCTGCGCCTTTCGGATGTAGATGTTCCAATTGCTCTTCGGTCGTGTAAGAATGAGATTCTTGGTATCGAGATAGATATTCTCACCGATGGAAGGGAGGCGCAATGGCCTGGGACTTCGAGACCGAGCCCGAGTACCAGAAGAAGCTGGACTGGGCCGATGCGTTCGTGCGCGAGGAGGTCGAACCTCTCGACCTCGTGTGGGAACACGAACAGTTCGTCCCTCTCGACGGACTCCGCCGCAAGGCCATCGACCCTCTCAAGGAGAAGGTTCGCGCAGAAGGTCTGTGGGCCACTCATCTCGGCCCCGAACTCGGCGGTCAGGGATACGGACAGCTCAAGCTCGCACTGCTCAACGAGATCCTCGGGCGCTCGTCGTGGGCACCGATCGTGTTCGGTTGCCAGGCACCCGATACCGGCAACGCCGAGATCATCGCCCATTTCGGCACCCCCGAGCAGAAGGAGCGCTACCTGCAGCCGCTGCTCGACGGCGAGGTGTTCTCCTCGTACTCGATGACCGAACCGCAGGGCGGTGCCGATCCCGCCCAGTTCCGGTGCCGCGCGGTCAAGGACGGCGACCACTGGGTCATCAACGGGTGGAAGTTCTTCTCCTCCAACGCCCGCACCGCCGAGTTCCTCATCGTCATGGTTGTGACGGATCCCGACGTCCCCGTGTACAAGGGCACGTCGATGTTCCTCGTCCCCACCGACACCCCGGGCGTGAACATCGTGCGCAACGTCGGCCTCTACGGCGAACCGCTGAACGAGGGCACCCACGCGCTGATCCACTACGACAACGTGCGTGTGCCCGCCGACGCGCTCCTCGGCGAGGAGGGCCAGGCGTTCGCGGCCGCGCAGGTGCGACTCGGTGGCGGTCGCATCCACCATGCGATGCGCACCATCGGCCTGGCCCAGAAGGCCCTGGACATGATGTGCGAGCGTGCCCTCAGTCGCGAGACGGCCGGCAGCCGCCTCTCCGACAAGCAGGCCGTGCAGGGCTACATCGCCGACTCCTACGCGCAGCTCGCACAGTTCCGCCTGTTCGTGCTCAACACCGCGTGGAAGATCGACAAGTACAACGACTACAAGAAGGTCCGCAAGGACATCGCGACAGCGAAGATCATCATGCCCACCGTGCTCCACGACATCGCGTGGCGCGCCATGCAGGTGCACGGTGCACTGGGTGTCACCAACGAGATGCCGTTCTTCAAGATGATCCACGGCGCAGCAGTGATGGGCCTGGCCGACGGGCCGACCGAAGTACACAAGACCACCGTCGCCAAGCAGGTCCTCCGCGACTACAGCCCGGTCGACGACATGTGGCCCTCGGAGTGGATCCCGAAGAAGCAGGAAGAAGCCCGGAAGAAGTACGCCGACTACATCGAACTCGAAGTGGGGAACCTGTGATCGACACCGAGCGTCTCGCCGAATGGATGGACGAGCAGGGCCTGCCCGGCAAGGGCGCGCCGCTCGACGCGAAGTATCTCTCCGGCGGTACACAGAACGAGATCTACAAGCTCACGCGCGACGACTTCACGTGCGTCATCCGCATCCCTCCGGCCGGTGCACCGGCCGACCGCGACAGCGGGATCATGCGCGAGTGGCGGATCATCCAGGGACTGGCCGGAACCGACGTCCCGCACACGAAAGCCGTTGCCGCATGTGAGGACACGTCCGTCCTCGGACGCTCCTTCTACCTCATGGGACACGTCGACGGATGGTCGCCGATGGACCACCGCGGCACCTGGCCCGCACCGTTCGACACCGATCTCGACGCTCGCGCCGGCCTGGCCTACCAGCTCGCCGAGGGCATCGCCCTGCTGTCGAAGGTGGACTGGAAGGCACAGGGCCTGGAGGATCTGGGACGTCCCGACGGTTTCCACGACCGGCAGGTGAGCCGGTGGACCCGCTTCTTCGAACGGATCAAGGCCCGCGAGATCGAGGGCATGGACGTCGCGACGAAGTGGCTCGAGACCCATCGTCCGCTCGACTACATCCCGGGTCTGATGCACGGCGACTACCAGTTCGCCAACGTGATGTTCGAGCACGGCGCCCCCGCGAAGCTCGCGGCGCTCGTCGACTGGGAGATGGGTACCGTCGGCGACCCGAAGCTCGATCTCGGCTGGATGCTCATGAACTGGCCCGAGGACACGAGCGCGAACGAGGACAGTGCGGTCAGCTACGTCGACCTGACCGGGATGCCCGGTCGCGCGCAGATGCTCGCGCACTACGCCGAGGTCTCCGGCCGCCAGGTCGACGACATCGACTACTACCTGATCCTCGCCAAGTGGAAGCTCGCCATCGTCCTCGAACAGGGATTCCAGCGGGCCGGGGACGATCCCAAGCTGCAGTCGTACGGACCGGTCATCACCAGTCTCATGAAGTCGGCCGCCGATCTCGCCGAGTCGACGGACTACAAGGGCTGAAGGGGTCTGCGATGACGACTGTCGTGGAAGGGCTGGTGGAGGAACGGCACGGACCGGTGCTCGTCCTCCGCATCGACCGCCCCGAGGCGCGTAATGCCCTCAACGGAGCCGTGCTCCGCGGAATCGGCGCTGCGGCCCTTCGGGCGGAGGCGGATCCGGAGATCCGGACGATCGTGCTCACCGGCACGGGCGACCGGGCGTTCTGTGCGGGCATGGACCTGCGTGCGTTCGCGGAAGGCGAGGACATCGGCACGGACTCCGACGAGGCCGCCGGATACGCCCGGCTGTCCAAGGGCGAACTCACCGTCCCGGTCGTCGGCGCCGCCAACGGCAGCGCTGTGGGCGGCGGGCTCGAACTCCTCCTCGGCGCCGACATCATCGTGGCGTCCTCCGAGGCGAAGTTCGGCCTGCCCGAGGTGAAGCGGGGACTCTTCCCCGCCGGTGGCGGCACCGCCATCGGCACCCGCATCCCCGTCGGGGCGGCACTCGAGCTGACCCTGACGGGGGATCCGATCACGGCGCAGCGCGGCTACGAACTCGGGCTGATCAATGCCGTGGTGACGCCCGATCAGGTCCTGGACACCGCGCTCGACTACGCCCGGCGGATCGCGGCGAACGCCCCGCTCGGCCTGTCCGCGGTGAAGGAACTCGTCCGGCTCGCGCAGGCCGATCCCGAGCGCGCCGGCGAGCGACTCTCCCACTGGCAGTCGGTCGTCTTCACCAGCAACGACGCGAAGGAAGGCGCCACCGCGTTCATGGAGAAGCGGGCGCCGGTCTGGCAGGGACGGTGACCGCCCCGGCAGAACCGGTGGACACCGTTCGCGCCGTCGTCTGCACCGAATACGGGGAACCCGAATCCCTTCGGATGGAGTCGCGGCCGTCGTCCCCGCTCGCGCCCGGTCACGTCCGGGTGCGCGTGGGGGCGGCCGCAGTGAACTTCCCCGACGTCCTCCTCGTGGCGAACAGGTACCAGATCAGCGTGCCGCCACCCTTCGTTCCGGGCAGCGAGTACGCGGGCACCGTCGTCGAGGTCACGGACGACGCGGACGGATTCTCGGTGGGCGATCGGGTCACCGGTACCGGGCTGGTCGGAGCGTTCGCCGACGAGGTGGTTGCTCCCACGAAGGCCTTGAAGAAGACCCCCGACGGGATCGACGACCGGACCGCCGCATCCTTCGGAGTGGCGCACCGAACGGCCTATCACACGCTCCGGTCGGTGGCGCGCCTGCAGCCAGGAGAACGACTCGTCGTCCTCGGGGCCGGCGGGGGTGTCGGTCTAGCGGCCGTGCAACTCGGTGTGGCGCTGGGCGCTTCGGTCACCGCCGTCGCCTCGTCGGTCGACAAACTCGCGGTCGCGTCGTCCTACGGCGCCGCGCACACGATCGATCACCGCACGAGCGATCTGCGTTCGGCCCTGAAGGACGCGCTGCCGGAGGGAGCCGACGTCGTCGTCGATCCTGTCGGCGGCGAACTCTCGGAGCCGGCGCTCCGGTCGCTCGCCCGCGGTGGACGTTTCGTCACCATCGGGTACGCGTCCGGGTCGATCCCCCGGATCCCTCTGAATCTCGTTCTGGTCAAGGGCATCCGGATCATGGGCTTCCAGTTCCAGGATCTCGATCCGGAGGAGTACCGGCGGAACGAGTCCGAACTCGTGGACCTGCTCGTCTCGGGCACGGCGGTTCCGCACATCGGCGCGGACTATCCACTGGAGAACGCCGCGCGGGCGCTTCGTCACGTCGCCGACGGACGAGCGGTCGGGAAGGTCGTCCTCGACATGTCCCGCTGATCGTCCTCGCGCGACGAACCGATCCTTGCGCGCCCTACACGCCGGGCGAACCCCGATTCGGCGCGCAAGGATCGACCAGCGCAGCAATTCTCTTCCGGCACTACGACTGTGGCCCGGCCTCCGAGCAAGGAGGCCGGGCCACAGTCGTCGTGGTGCTCAGGCCATGGAGACGAGGTTGCCGCGCATACGGAGCGTGTCGGCACCTCCGGTGAGGAACGATTCGGTGGCAGCGACCGCGGTCGCCGGTGCCGCGGCAGCGGCGAGGGCATGCGACTTGAAGACCTGGGCCGCGCGACTCAGGCGGTGCTGCAGCGGCACGATGCGCGAGTCGAGTTCGGAGGGAACGTTCTCGCCCCACAGCGCGATCGTGGTGGGGTTCTCCGCCAGGGCCTCGAGGACACCGCTGCGGATCCGCTCGTCGGAGGCGTAGAGATCGGCGGCGATGGCGACGGTGTCGGGCATGGGACCGTAGGTCGCGGAGCTCAGGGCCGACTCGAGGTCGACGGCCTTGGTCGCACCGAGGATCTCGAACGGACGCAGATCGGAACTCTGCGGAACGACAACCACCACTTCCCAGCCTGCCGCAACCTGGTCGTACAGCCAACCGCCGGTATACCGGACGGCGTCTGCGACCTTGGGCGCAACGACGGCGACCCGTCGTCTCAGGATGTGGCGGCGGGCATGAGCTGTTGCTCGAGCGACTGTATGTAGTCCTCGAATATTGCGGTCAGTGGGAGCGAACGATCGAGCAGCCATGAGGTTTCCATTCCATTCAGGAAAGCGACGATCTCCACCGCTTTGACGGCTGGGTCCACATCCGTTCGATATCGCCCGGCGTGTTGTCCACGCCGGATGCCGGCTTCGACCGCGTCGAGAGCCGCTTGATACCGCCCGAGTAGGCGATCGTGCAGAGGGGCATCCGGTTCCAGGTTCTCGATGAGAAGCACCGCATACATTCCGACCAGTTCGGGCGACTCCTCGAAACGCTTCGGGAGTTTCCTGAGCTGTTCGACGAGATCTCCCGTCCGATCCACACGAGCGTTGTCGTCGTTGTCGCGGGCGTCGAGCACCGCGTGCAACAACTGGTCCTTCGACTCGAAGTGATGCAACAACCCGGCCGGGGTCAATCCTGCTTCCCGGGCGATCTGGGCGAGGCTCGTGCTCCGCCACCCGTTCCGCGCCAGAAACCGCTGGGCAACGCTGAGAATCAGCTCCCGGCGATCCTCACCTCTGGCGAGGAGAGTGTCGTATGCACGTTGGGACAACATCCCTCACTTCGCTGAAGAAGAACAACCTACTGAACGCACATTAGGTCATTTTCCCAAGTGTGACAAGAGTCTCATTACATATATGTTTCGGTCTCGGTCACACCAGTTCGACGACGGTCGCATTGGCGGTCCCGCCGCCCTCGCACATCGTCTGGAGACCGAAGCGAATGCTCTGATCACGCATGTGATGGATCATCCGGGTCATCAACACCGCACCCGAACCGCCGAGCGGATGACCGAGCGCGATCGCCCCGCCGAGCGGATTCAGCTTCTCCGGATCGGCACCCGTCTCGGCCAGCCACGCGAGCGGCACCGATGCGAAGGCCTCGTTGACCTCGAAGACCCCGACATCTCCCAGTGCGATACCGGCCTTCGCGAGGGCCTTCTCCGTCGCGGGGATGGGTCCGGTGAGCATGAGGACGGGATCGGCGCCGGCGACGACACCGGCCCGGTACCGGACCAGCGGAGTGAGCCCGAGTTCCCGGGCCTTCTCCGGCGTCGTGACGAGCAGCGCCGCCGCACCATCGGAGATCTGCGACGAATTACCGGCGTGGATGACGCCGTCCTCGGCGAAGGCGGGCTTCAGACCTGCTAGCTTCTCAACGGTCGATCCCCGCCGCACTCCTTCGTCCACCGACACCACGCCCGCCTCGGTGGCCACCGGGACGATCTGCGCGTCGAACGCACCGCGGTCCAGCGCAGCGGCGGCCCGCTCGTGCGAGAGCACCGAGAACTCGTCGAGACGGGTCCGGGAGAAGCCCCACTTCTGCGCGATCTTCTCGGCAGAGATGCCCTGGTTGAACGAGAACCCGTCGTACCGGGCCAGTGCCTTCGGTCCGTACGGCTGACCCGACGCCCGTGCCGAGCCCAGCGGCACACGGCTCATCACCTCGACACCACCGGCGACGACGACGTCCTGCTGGCCGGACATCACCGCCTGCGCCGCGAAGTCGAGCGCCTGCTGGCTCGACCCGCACGCGCGGTTGATCGTCGTACCCGGGATCGATTCGGGCCAGCCGGCGGCGAGGACCGAGTACCGGCCGATATTGCTCGACTGGTCTCCCACCTGAGAGACACAGCCCCACACGACGTCGTCGACGACCGCCGGATCGATACCCGCGCGCTCGGCGAGGGCCTGCAGGACGTGCGCCGACAGATCCGCCGGATGCTCGCCCGCCAGTCCCCCGTTGCGCTTGCCGACCGGCGTGCGGACGGCTTCGACGATGACTGCTTCACGCATGTACTTCTTCTCCACTCGTTGTCTGTGGTTCCGGAGTCTGTGGTTCCGGATTCAGTGGTTCCGGATTCAGTGCCCACCGGCCGGTGAAGCGGACCTCGCGCTTCTCGGCGAAGGCCCGGAACGCCTCGGGGGCGTCGACGGTCCCGAAATTGACCGCCTGGGCGCGCGCTTCACCGGCGAGGGAATCCCGCAGGCCGCGGTCGACGGCTTCGTTGAGCAATGCCTTGGTCTGCGCCAGGGCGACGGGCGGCCCGGCCGACAGCCGAGCGCAGAGATCGTCGACGAACGCGTCGATGCCGTCCTCGGATTCGATCCACGTCACCAACCCCAGCCGATGCGCCTCGTCGGCGTCGATGGCCTCGGCCAGCAATGCGAGCCGTTTCGCCTGTTGCAGACCGACGAGCCTCGGCAGCAGCCATGTACCGCCGAGATCGGGTGACAGTCCCCGCTCGGCGAAGATCTGCGAGAAGGTCGAGCGCGGTGTCGCGACCACCAGATCGCATCCGAGCGCCAGGTTCCAACCGGCCCCGTAGGCGACGCCGTCGACCTTCGCGACGGTGGGAACAGGCAGTTCGTGGAGCAGCAACGCGACGTCCGTCAGTTTGCGCAGCTTGCGCAAGGGATGTGCGACACCGGGATCGGCGATGTCGGCACCGGAACAGAACGCGCCGGCCGCGCCGGTGATGACGAGGACACGCACGTCCGGGTCGTCGGCGGTGTCGACGAGCACGTCGTGCAGCGCCTGCCAGAGCGGACCGTCGATCGCGTTCTTGCGACGCGGCCGGTTCAACGTGAGGGTCCGGATCCCGTCGCGGTCGTCGACGAGGAGGGAATCGGTGCTCATTCTGCCGCCTCCGTACCCGGTGCGCGGTATGCGGGGCCGATCGCGCCGGCCTCGCGCAGCCGCGCGATCTCGGTGCCGGTGATGCCGAAGTCCTGCAGCACCGCGTCGGTGTGCTCACCGAGCCCCGGCACCGCGCCCATGGACAGTTCGAATCCCGCGACGACCGGTGGGGGAAGCAACGCCTCGATCGGCCCGTTGGGGGTCGCGACCTCCCGCCAGCGATCGCGGGCCTGCAGCTGCGGATGTGCGATCACGTCGCTGGGCAGGTTGTACCGGGAGTTGCCGATACCGGCCTCGTCGGCGATCTTCTGGATGTGCGCGAGGGGGTGCCGGGCGCACCACTGCGCGATCGCCTCGTCGAGCACGGCGCGATGTTCGCAGCGACCGGCATTGGAACGGAAACGCTCGTCGTCGGCCAGATCGTCGCGTTCGATGATCTCCCGCGCGAGTCGCTGCCACTCCCGGTCGTTGGTGGTGCCGAGCACGACCATCTGATCGTCGGCGGTGCGGTACGACCCGTACGGTGAGACGGCCGGCGACGACATGCCCAGGGGTTGCTGGTTCACTCCGGAATAGCGCGTATAGGTCAGCGGATATCCCATGATCTCGGTCATCGTGTCGAACAGGCTCACCGAGACCTTCGACAGGCTGCCGCCGCGGCCGCGGTGCCGTTCCTTGCCGCACAGCAGGGCGAGGATCGACACGGCCGAGTACAGGCCGGTGGTGATGTCGGCGACGGGCGGCCCGGGTTTCGCCGGCATGCCGGGATGGCCGGTGACCGCGCACGCCCCCGACTCCGCTTGGACGAGAAGGTCGTAGGCGCGTTTGTGCGAGAGCGGACCGCCGGGGCCGTAGCCGTCGATCTCGACCGAGATCAGTTCCGGATAGCGTTCCTCGAGCTGATCGGGCGACAGTCCGAGTCGCGCGGTCGCGCCCGGCGCCAGATTCGACACCAGTACGTCGGAGCGGGCGAGGATCCGGTGCAGCACCGCGATCCCGTCATCCGACTTCAGGTCGAGTGTCACCGATTCCTTGCCGCGGTTGGCCCACACGAAGTGTGCGGCCATGCCGCCGACGACGTCGTCGTAGTCGCGCGCGAAGTCACCACCGCGAGGGTTCTCGATCTTGATGACCCGCGCACCGAAGTCGGCGAGCGTCCGCGTGCACATCGGTGCCGACACGGCCTGCTCGAGGGTGACGACGGTGACGCCCGCGAGCGGGCCGTCCGAGCCCACAGAACCTGTTGTCACCGTCCCGGTCATCACATCACCATGCCGCCGTCGACCGGCAGGACCTGCCCGGTGACGAACGATGCTGCGTCGGTGGCGAGGAAGACGAACGCTCCGGCGACCTCCTCCGGGGATGCCCAGCGGCGCAGCGGAATACGGTTGAGCATGTTCGCGGCGAACTTCTCGTTGGTGCGGATCGTCTCCGTCATGGGAGTCGCGGCGAGCGGGGCCAGCGCGTTGACGAGGATGTTCTTGCGGGCCAGCTCGCGGGCGAGCGACTTGGTGATGCCGATGATCCCCGCCTTGGCCGCGGAGTAGTTCACCTGTCCGAGAGTGCCTGTGATGCCCGCCGAGGAGGTCACGTTGATGATGCGCCCTTTGCCGTCGGTGGCGAGGAAGGGCAGCGCCGCCTGCGAGCAGTTGAAGGCACCGAGCACGTGGATGTCGTGGATGCGCTGGAACGAGTCGACGGTGGTGTCGGCGAACATCGCCGGGTCGGTGACACCGGCATTGTTGACGAGGATGTGGAGCACCCCCTCGGTCAGGCCGGCGGCACGCGCCATCGCGGCGTCGGCCGCCTCCCGGTCGCGGACGTCGAGCGCGGCGCTGTCGGCCTTACCGCCGTTCACCGAGATCCGTTCGGCGACAGCCGCTGCAGCGTCGCCGTTCACATCGGTGACGAGCACGGCCGCACCGGCAGCTGCGAGGGCTTCCGCGACGGCCGAGCCGATACCGCCGGCCGCGCCGGTCACCACGGCCGACCGCCCGGTGAGATCGAAGAGAGAGTTGTTCACGGCCATCAGTAGCTCCTCGGCAGTCCCAGAGTGTGTGAGCTCAGGAAATTCAGGATCATCTCCTGGCTGATCGGTGCAATGCGCATGACGCGCGCTTCGCGGAAGTACCGCGAGACGTTGTACTCCTCCGAGTAGCCCATGCCGCCGTGCGTCTGCAGCGCACGGTCGGCAGCGGTGAATCCCGCATCGGCACAGAGGTATTTGGCGGTGTTGGCTTCCCGTCCGCACGGTTTGCCGTTGTCGTAGAGCCAGGTCGCCTTGCGCAGGACGAGTTCGGCGGCATCGAGGTGGGCGAGCGAATCGGCAAGGGGGAACTGGATCCCCTGGTTCATGCCGATCGGGCGGCCGAAGACCTCGCGTTCGTTGCCGTACCTGACGGCCTTGTCGAGTGCCACGCGGCCGATGCCGAGGGCCTCGGCGGCGATGAGCATGCGTTCGGGGTTGAGGCCGTCGAGCAGGTACTCGAAACCCTTTCCCTCCTCACCGACGCGGTCCTCCACCGGCACCCGCAGGTCGTCGATGAACAGCTCGTTCGACGTGACGGCGTTGCGCCCCATCTTGCGGATGGGCCGGATGTCGACGCGGCTGCGGTCGAGATCGGTGAGGAACAACGTCATGCCGTCGGTCTTCTTCTGCACCTCGTCGTACCGCTGGGTGCGGGTCAGCAGCAGGATCTTCTCGGATTCCTGTGCCTTCGAGATCCACACCTTGCGGCCGTTGACGACGTAGTGGTCGCCGTCCCGCCGGGCGAAGGTCGTGATCCGCGAGGTGTCGAGGCCTGCGCCGGGTTCGGTGACACCGAAGCAGACGTGCAGGTCGCCGCTGACGATGCGGGGCAGGGTGCGGGCCTTGAGCTCGTCGGAACCGTGTTTGACGACCGGCTGCATGCCGAAGATGTTGAGGTGGATCGAGCTTGCGGCGTTCATGCCGCCGCCCGAACGCGCGACCTCCTCGAGCAACAGGGTGGCCTCGGTGATGCCGTATCCGTGCCCGCCGTACTCCTCGGGCATGGTGATACCGAGCCAGCCGCCGTCGGCCATGGCCTTGTAGAACTCCGAGGGGAACTCGTGGGCGAGGTCCTTCTCCATCCAGTACTGGTCGTCGAACCTCTTCGTCAGTTCGGCCACCGACTTGCGGATGAGCTCCTGATCCTCGCTGAGTTCGAAACTCATTCCGCTCATCGTCGGCACCTCCGGCCCTGCGGGTGGGGCTGCACGTCGTCGAGGCTCATGGTGGTCCCTTTCGTGTCGGTCAGTCGGAGGCGGGAAGCGGCTTCGCGGCCTTGAGAGTCATGGGGATACCGCCGTAGCCGAGTTCCCCGGGTCCCGAGGAGGTGCACAGCACCTCGACCGTGTCGTCCGCATCGACGTAGCGCTTGCCGAGGACGGTGACGGCGTCGCCGGCCGACGGTTCGGGCCGGCCCGCAGGAGCCGGAATCATCGGGGCGCCACCGCATGTGAGTTCCTGTGCGTTCTCCGCAGGGGCGCGGACGACGACGACCCTCGTGGAACCTTCTGCGGCGGCGAGCTGCACTCCTGGACGAAGTGGTGCGGGTGTGGTCACGACGTACCTCTCTTTCGATCGCTCGACGGGCGAGCGCGACCCCGGGTGGCTCGTGCGATGAAAACTATCCTCTCTTTTCAGGAGAATCAACCTTCGCGAGACGTCGCTCATGCGCGCACGAGACACGTCGAACCCCTACCTCCACGGGAGGCATGGAGCGGCAACTACTTCGTGCACGCGCCCTCCATTAGCGAAAACAGGACATTTCTCCCGGAACGTTGACTATCCGGCGTCGGCATGGAAATCTATCGATCAGAAATGAGAATGCAATTCTCTCGAACAGGGAGGAGGTTGATGTGGCACTGCTATCCCCGCTGCCGGCGGAACTCTGGGACGAGGACGTCGACGCAGCACTGAAAGGTCTGATGCCCCGGCACATGAGAAACCCGGAGCAGGCCGGCACCGCGATGGCGACGCTCGTCCACCATCCGGAGTTGACCAAGGCCTTTCTCGGCTTCAGCGTGCATCTTCTGTTCCGATCCACACTCCCGGCCAGGTTGCGCGAACTCGTGATCCTGCGGGTGGCCGCGCTGCACGACTGCTCGTACGAGCGTGAGCATCACATCGAGATCGCGGGTACCGAAGCCGGCCTCACGCCGGACGAGATCGCCGCGGCCGTCGACGGGTCGGCCGAGGATCGGTTCGAACAGCGCCTGCTCGACTCCGTTCGGGAGTTGACCGAGACCTCGCGCCTGTCCGAGGAGACCTGGACAGCGCTCTCGGAGCATCTCACCACCAAGCAACTGATGGACCTCATCTTCACCGTGGGTGGCTACAGCCTGATGGCCATGGCCTACAACACCTTCGGTATCGAGTTCGAAGACGAAAGGTAGAACCTTGCCCCACTTCACCAAGCCGGCCGAGGGAAGCTGGACCGAGCACTATCCCGAACTCGGCACCGCACCCGTCGACTACACCGACTCCATCGACCCCGCCTTCTTCGAGGCGGAGCGCGAAGCCATCTTCAAGCGCACCTGGCTCTACATGGGTCGCGTCGAGCAGCTGCCCCGCGTCGGCAGCTACTTCACCAAGGAGATCCCCTCGGCCGGGCCCGGCACGTCGCTGGTCATCGTCAAGGGCAACGACGGCGTCATCCGCGCGTTCCACAACGTCTGCCGCCACCGCGGAAACAAGTTGGTGTGGAACGACTTCCCCAATGAGGAGACCGCCGGTAGCTGCAAGCAGTTCACCTGCAAGTACCACGCCTGGCGCTACAGCCTCGAGGGCGATCTGACCTTCGTGCAGCAGGAGGGCGAGTTCTTCGATCTCGACAAGAAGGACTTCGGACTCAAGGCGGTCCGCTGCGAGACGTGGGAAGGGTTCATCTACATCAACCTCGACGACGATGCGGCACCGCTCGTCGACTACCTCGGCGACTTCGCCAAGGGCCTCGAGGGCTACCCCTTCGACAAGATGACCGAGGTCTACAGCTACCGCTCGGAGATCAACGCGAACTGGAAGCTGTTCATCGACGCGTTCGCCGAGTTCTACCACGCACCGATCCTGCACATGAAGCAGGCGGTCAAGGACGAGGCCGAGAAGCTCGCCGGCTACGGCTACGAGGCACTGCACTACGACATCAAGTCGCCGCACTCGATGATCTCCTCGTGGGGCGGCATGGCCCCGCCCAAGGACCTCAACATGGTCAAGCCCATCGAGCGCGTCCTGCGTTCGGGTCTGTTCGGTCCGTGGGACGTCCCGGACATCGAGGGCCTGGCCGAGGATCAGCTGCCGCCCGCGGTCAACCCCACCAAGTTCCACAGCTGGGGCCAGGACAGCTTCGAGTTCTTCCCGAACATGACGCTGCTCATCTGGAAGCCGGGCTGGTACCTCACCTACACCTACTGGCCCACCGCCGTCGACAAGCACATCTTCGAGACGAGCCTATACTTCGTCCCGCCGAAGAACGCTCGCGACCGCCTCGCGCAGGAACTCGCCGCGGTGACCTTCAAGGAGTACGCGCTCCAGGACGCGAACACCCTCGAAGCGACCCAGACCATGATCGGCACCCGCGCAGTGACCGATTTCCCGCTCAACGACCAGGAAATCCTCCTGCGCCACCTCCACAAGACCGTCGCCGATTACGTCAAGGAGTACCAGAAGTGACGACTCTGCCCACCGAATTCGCCGACCTCGAACCGTATGCCGACTGGGCTCTGGCCACCGAGCCCGAGCGCTACGCCAAGCGGCTGGCGTCGAGCATGCCCGAGATGCAGCAGTTCTACGACGCCGCCTTCGGCCGGCTCGAGGACGCCATCACCTACCTCGACAAGTTCGATCTGGACGACCTCGACGACGATGCCCGCGCGCTCATGCACCTGATGCAGTCGCTCGTGATGGTCTCGTTCCCCGTCGAGGTCTGGAAGCAGCCCCGCGTGCCGGACAGCGGCGCCGCCTGGGTCACCATCACCAAGGAACCGGTGGTGTGATGCCACCCGTCGGGACACTCCGGCGATGAGCACACCTCGCGCCCGTACCCGAACCCTCCGGGGTTCGAGTACGGGCGCGTTGTCGTTTCTTCGGTTCCACGCCGTCCATATTTCAAGATCGAACACAGTTGGTCGATCGTCGTCACATGATCGATCACAAGTCCGATATGCACGAAAGATCCCCTCGCGCCGGACTTTCCGACCCATGGTTGGATGTGCGGGCGAGAAACGGCTTCGAGCGCGGGACGGCCGCGGGACGAGGCCGGACTCCGCAACAGCCCACCGCCTGCCCCGGGAGGAACCATGACCGACATCGAGACGAAGAACTTCTTCACCGATCCGGATCTCGTCGAGGACCCGTACCCCTATTACGACGCCCTGCGCGAGGGATGCCCGGTCAGGCGCGAACCCCACCACAACGTCATGATGGTCACCGGCTACGAGGAGGCGATCCAGGTCCTCAGCGACGAACAGACCTTCTCGTCGTGCATCTCGGTGACCGGTCCGTTCTCCGGCCTTCCGGCCTGCCCCGAGAGCGACGACATCACCGACTTCATCGAGGAGCACCGCCCCTCGCTGCCGATGAACGACCAGCTCCCCACCATGGATCCCCCGCAGCACACCGACCATCGCGGCCTGCTGATGCGGCTCATCACTCCCAAGCGCCTCAAGGAGAACGAGGCCTTCATCGAGCGCATCGCCGATCGCCTCCTCGACGACCTGCTCGCCCGGGGCGAGGGCGACTACATCACCGGCTTCGCCGCGCCGTTCGCGATGCTCGTCATCGCCGACCTGCTGGGCGTGCCGGAGAGCGACCACCAGGAGTTCATCGAAGGCCTGAACATCCAGGTGGAGAAGGGGTTCTCGCTCGGCAGCACCGAAGGCGAAGCACTGAAGCTCAACCCCCTCGAGTTCCTCTACAAGAAGTTCGGCCAGTACATCGAGGACCGCCGCGCGAACCCCACCGACGACGTGCTGACGGGCCTCGCCACCGCGACCTTCCCCGACGGCACCCTGCCGCCCGTCGACGACGTCCTGCGCATCGCCGCGAACGTGTTCTCCGCCGGCCAGGAGACCACCGTGCGTCTGCTGAGCTCTGCGCTGCGGATCATCGCCGAGCAGCCCGAACTCCAGAAGACCCTGCGCAGCGAGCCCGACCGCATCCCGAACTTCATCGAGGAGACGCTGCGTTTCGAGAGCCCCATCAAGGGCGACTTCCGGCTCGCGAAGACCCCCACCACCATCGGCGGGGTCGACGTCTCGGCCGGCACCATCATGATGCTGGTCAACGGTGCCGCCAACCGCGACCCGCGTCAGTTCTCCGATCCGAACGACTTCGACATCGACCGCCGCAACGCCCGCACCCACATCGCGTTCGGTCGTGGCGTGCACTCGTGCCCCGGCGCCCCGCTCGCCCGCACCGAGGGGCGCGTGGGCATCCAACGTCTGCTCGAGCGCACCAGCGAGATCCGGATCTCCGAGAAGGTGCACGGCCCCGAGGACGACCGGAAGTTCGGCTACCTGCCGACCTTCATCCTGCGCGGCCTGCTCGCCCTGCACCTCGAGTACGCGCCGGTGGAAGGTGAGTCGAAGTGAAGGTCTTCGTCGACGACGACGCCTGCCGCGGACACGGTGTCTGCCTCGCCGCCTGCCCGGAGGTCTTCGACCTGAGCGACGGCGGGTACGCCATCACGCTCGTGTCCGAGGTCCCGGCCGAGCACGAGGAATCCGTGCGGGAGGCCGCAGCGGGTTGCCCCGAAAGGGCGATCCGGCTCGACTGAGCCCAGATCGAAGCTGTACATCGGCGTCGGTCCGGACCGAAAGGTCCGGGCCGACGCCCTTTTTCGTTTCACTCACCGAGGGTCGATTGACGCCGTCCGGGGTTGTGTGAAAACCTCGTAATCAAGATAGAGAGTGACATTCTCATGATGTGTCGCTCTCCGATGAAAGGACGAGCGATGCTGACCCTGAAGGCAGCCGGACTGCTCGACGTCGACACGGGCGAGATCGTCCGTCCGGGAATCATCCACGTCGACGGCGACCGCATCGTCGGAGTCGGTGAAACCTACAGTGATAATTCGGGCGACACGCCCGAGGGTGACGTCATCGACCTCGGCGACCTGATCCTCATGCCCGGCCTGATGGACATGGAGGTCAACCTCCTCATGGGCGGACGCGGCGAGAAGCCCGTCTACTCGACGGTCCAGGACGACCCGCCCCTGCGCATGCTGCGTGCCGTCGGCAACGCCCGCCGCACCCTGCGCGCCGGATTCACCACCGTCCGCAATCTCGGACTGTTCGTCAAGACCGGCGGATACCTGCTCGACGTGGCCCTCGGGACGGCCATCGACAAGGGTTGGGTGGACGGCCCGCGCGTCGTCCCCGCCGGCCACGCCATCACCCCCACCGGCGGCCACCTCGACCCCACGATGTTCGCGGCGTTCGCACCCGGCGTCCTCGACCTGACGATCGAGGAGGGCATCGCCAACGGCGTCGACGAGGTCCGCAAGGCGGTGCGCTACCAGATCAAGCACGGCGCCCAGCTCATCAAGGTGTGCGTCTCGGGCGGTGTCATGTCGATGACCGGATCCGCAGGTGCCCAGCACTATTCGGATGAAGAGCTGCGGGCGATCGTCGACGAGGCCCACCGCCGCGGCATGAAGGTCGCCTCGCACACGCACGGCGCCGAAGCAGTGCGACACGCGATCGAAGCCGGAATCGACTGCATCGAGCACGGATTCCTCATCGACGACGACACCATCGACCTCATGGTCGAGCGCGGAACATGGCTCGTGCCCACCACCCGCCTCGCCGATGCGATGGACACCTCCCACGCGCCGCCGGAGCTGCAGGCCAAGGCCGCCGAGATGTTCCCCAAGGCACGCACCTCGGTGCTCGCCGCATACAAGGCCGGCGTGAAGATCGCCGTCGGCACCGACGCGCCGGCCATCCCCCACGGCAAGAACGCCGACGAGATCGTCGCCCTCGTCGATCGCGGGATCCCTCCCCTCGCGGTGATCCAGGCCGCCACGATCAATGCGGCAGAGCTCATCGGCGTCGACGACCGCGGTCGCCTCGCCGAAGGTCTGCTCGCCGACATCATCGCCGTCCCCGGCGATCCCACCGAAGACATCACCGTCACCCAGAACGTGCGGTTCGTGATGAAAGGCGGAAAGGTCTATGTCCACAACTGACCGTTCACTCACCGACGACCTCGTCGAGATCAACCAGCTGCTCGCCCGCTACGCGGTGAACATGACGAAGAACGACGTCGAAGGCGTCGTGGCGGTGTTCACCCCCGACGGCACCTACAGCGCCTTCGGCGACGCATTCCCCCTCGATCGGTTCCCCGAGCTCGTCGCGGCCGCACCGAAGGGCCTGTTCATGACGGGCACGGCCCTCATCGAGATCGACGGCGACACCGCGACCGGCACCCAGCCGCTGTGCTTCGTCGAGCATTCCACGCACGACATGCGCATCGGCTACTACAACGACACCTACGTCCGCACGGCCGAGGGCTGGCGTCTGCGCACCCGCGCGATGACCTTCATCCGCCGCAGCGGAACCCACGACTCCGGCATCCCCCACGCCTTCGAACCGGCATGAACGTCACCGAGTTCAGGACCGCCGTCCGCACCTGGCTCGACGAGAACGATCTGACCCCCGGACCGGATCACTCGTTCGACGCACAGGTCGAACAACTCGCCCGCGTGCGGCGGGACCTCTACGACGCGGGCTGGATGCGCTACGGCTGGCCCGAGGAGGTCGGCGGACTCGGCGGCGAGGCCGTCCTGCGTGCCGTGCTCGGCGAGGAGGTCGCGACCCGCGACCTCGCCGAGCCGGGCATCTACTCGATGATCGAGGTGCTCGCGCCCACCATGATCTCCTACGCGCGACCCGAACTCGCCGCGGAGATGGTGCCGAAACTGCTCCGCGGCGAGGAACAGTGGTGCCAGGGCTTCTCGGAACCCGGCTCGGGCAGCGACCTCGCGTCGCTGTCCACCCGGGCCGAGCAACGCGGCGACGAGTGGGTGATCAACGGGCAGAAGGTCTGGACGTCGCTCGCCCAGTTCGCCTCCCGCTGCGTGCTGCTCACCCGTACCGCGCCGGGGCACAAGGGCATCACCGCCTTCTTCGTCGACATGGACACCCCGGGCATCACCGTCCGGCCGCTGCGCACGATGCACGGCGTCGACGAGTTCGCCGAGGTGTACTTCGACGACGTCGTCGTGCCGGCCGACCGCATGCTGGGCAATCCCGGCGACGGCTGGAAGCTCGCGATGGATCTGCTGCCGCACGAACGGTCGACATGCTTCTGGCACCGCATCGCCTACCTGTTCACCCGGTTGGATCGCCTTGTGGACGAAACCGATTCGACGGCGGACGACGAACTCGGCGCGGCCTACCTCGCGCTGCACACCGTGCGGTGCCGGTCGCTCGCCACCCAGCAGCGACTCGCGTCGGGCGCCTCGCTCGGCCCCGAGACCTCCGTCGACAAGATCCTCCTCGCGACCGCCGAACAACAGTTGTTCGACACCGCACGGGATCTGCTTCCCGGCGTGCTCGAACTGTCCGACACCGAATGGCGGACCGAATTCCTGTATTCCCGTGCGGCGACGATCTACGGCGGCACCGCCGAGATCCAACGCAACATCGTCGCGCGTCGACTTCTCGATCTGGGGGCCGAGTGACGACCTACAGCACTGCACCGGCGCCGGATTCGGGCCTCGGCCTGCTCGAGGACGCACTGCGCAAGACCATGGAGAGCACGACCGGTGCCGCACTCGACGCGGCCCTGGTCGAACTGGGCTGGCACGACATGCTCACCGAGATGCCCGGCGCCACGATCCCCATGGTGTTCCGCCTGCTCGGCGAGACCGGCGCGCACGCCCCGGTGATCAACGACGTTGTGCTCGTCGACGCGGGTCGTGAGGCCGGTGGGGTCGTACCCCTCCCCTACACCGGCGGACAGTGGATCGAGTGGGCACGCGAGGACCGGGACACCACCGCACTCGACGCGGAACTGCCGATCGCGACGGTCGGATCCGGTGATCCGGTGCCGGTCGCAGCGGCACGTCGTGCGCTCGGCTGGTGGCTGGTCGGAACGAGCCGGGCGATGCTCGCCCTGGCCCGCACCCACGCTCTCGACCGCACCCAGTTCGGCAAACCGATCGCCGGCTTCCAGGCGGTGCGGCACCGGCTCGCGGAGACGTACGTGGCCGTCGAGGGCGCGGAGGCCACCCTGCGTGCCGCCACCGACGAACTCGGTTCCCTGCTGGCGAAGGCTGCCGCCGGTCGTGCGGCGATCATCGCGGCACGGCACTGCCAGCAGGTCCTCGGCGGCATCGGCTTCACCGCCGAGCACGATCTGCACCGGCACATCAAGCGGGCACTGGTGCTCGACGGCCTGCTCGGCAGCTCACGCGAGCTGACCCGCGAGGCCGGTGCCCTCATCCGCGCGGAGGGTTCGGCGCCGCGCCTGGTGCACCTCTGACCGTCCGCATGCGACGAAAGGCGTGGACACCCTGGAGTACGGGATGTCCACGCCTTTCGTCTACGGACGCGTCGCTACATGTTCTTCGACGGATCGGGATGGTTCGAGAACCACAGGCTCTCCTCGGTGAGCCGGCAACTCTTCCATCCGTCTTCCGTGCGCACGACCTCATGGTGGTAGTTGCCCCCGCAATAGGTCAGGCCGTCGACGCCGGGGAGTTGCATGGGGTTGTAGAACATCGCCCGCACCGTCGCCCGGTCGCCGTCGAGGTCGACCTCGACGTTGGTGACGAAGTGCTGCGACATCGGCAGGTACGACAACGCCTTCTGCAGCTGCGCGAGCACTTCGTCCCTCGGTCCGGGCCGGTATCCCACGGAGCTGTAGTCGAGATGGGCATCCTCGGTGAAGACCGATTCCATCTTCTTCCAGTCCTTGGTGTCCACCGCCGTCGCATAGCGGTAGACGAGTTCGGTGATGGCGTACTTGTCGCACAGCTCGTCGGGCGTCATGAGGCTCCTTCGACTTCGTCCGGAATTTCATTCTTTCAGAAGAGAACCCTCTTTCCAAGACCCTTGTTCTGAGGCATGATCCGTATATGGGACAACTTGACTCTCTTCACGATCTGAGCGGGAAAACCGCTGTCGTCACAGGTGGTTCACGCGGCATCGGCCGCGCCATCGCCCAGATCCTCGCCGAACACGGCGCCGACGTCGTCGTCGCCTCCCGCAAACTCGACGCGTGCGAACTCGCCGCGAAGGAGATCGAGGCATCGACCGGCAGCAAGGTGCTGCCCGTCGCTTGCCATGTCGGACAGTGGGACGACTGCAATGCGCTCGTCGACACGACCCTCGACCATTTCGGGCGCCTCGACATCCTCGTCAACAACGCCGGAATGTCGCCGCTCTACCAGGATCTCGAATCCATCACCGAAGAGCTGTACGACAAGACCTTCGGCGTGAACCTCAAGGGACCGTTCCGGCTCGCGGTCCGCGCCGGTACGTACATGGCGGAGCACGACGGCGGGTCGATCGTCAACATCGGCACCGCCGGGTCGCTCACGGCGAGTGTGCGCGAACTCCCCTACGCGTGCGCGAAGGCCGGCCTGAACGCCCTCACGGTGGGCCTGGCGGAGGCCTACGCACCGAAAGTGCGTGTCAATTCGATTCTTCCGGGTCCTTTCCGCACCGACCTCTCGAAGGCCTGGGCTCCGCCGGAAGGCGAGGAGGCATCCTTCGTGCCGTTGCGTCGCATGGGCCGGCCGGAGGAGGTCGCGCCGCTCGCACTCCATCTGGCCAGCGACGCGTCGAGTTTCACCACCGGTGCGATCATCCGCGTCGACGGTGGTGTCACCCGTAAGGTCTGAGACATACGTGTGGGGCCGGCTCCGGGATTCGGAGGCGGCCCCACACGTTTCCGCGTTGTCCATCGGCTACCGGAATCACCATGCGCTACAACAATTGTCGCGGCGGATAACGAGAACGGTAGCGAATGCCCCGTGCGCTAGCCTCAAGATTTCGTCTCGTCGGAATCACTTCGGATTGATCAGGTGGTTTCCGCGTTCGTGGGGCAGGCGTGCGGGATCGCCGGCGCTGTGATCGCCGGTCCTCCGTGGCTGGTCGTCGGGTCTGATGTGTCTGGTTAGGCGGCGCGCAGGGCGGTCCAGGCGGTGTCGATGAGCTGGTTGTGGGGCCATCCTCTCGGGAGCCGCAGCAACCACCTTCGACCGGTGTGGACGATGCGTCCGGCGACGGCAAGGATCCGTAGGCGTAGCCGTTTGGGTTCCCACCTGCGAACCTGCGCACGCTCGTCCCAGGCGAGGGTTTGGGTCCAGGCGAGTAGTTCGGCTGCGAGGGAGACGATTTCGAGCCAGATCTGGTTCTGGGCGAAGCCGTGGAACGGCAAGTTCCGCATCCCGGTGTCCTTGAGTGCGCGGATGCGGTCTTCGGCGCGGGCGCGTTGCCGGTGCCGGACCTCGAGGACCGGCAGGGTCCATCCGGGGCCGCGGGTGTTGGTCGCGAAGCAGGTGATCCGCCATCCGTCCGCGTCGGTCAACCGCAGTTGGGCGCCGGGATGGGGGCGTTCGCGGCGGACGATGACCCGCATCCCGTCGGGCCAGTCCTGCGGTCCGGGTCGGGTGGCTCGGGTCGGTTCCGGCATCCACGCGGTCAACTCGGCGACCTGGGCACCGTCGCGGGATTCACCGTCGCTGTCGATCGCGGCCCGCCACGCCCGAACAGGAATTGCCTCGATCGCAGCTTTGACGGTGTCGTGGGCGGGGAACCCGATCGAATACTCCAGGCCCGCGTCGGTGATGTGATGCAGGAACGCCTTCGAGCACCCACCGGAGTCCGTGCGGACCAGCACCTGGCCCCGCTCCGCTGCCGGGAGCTGAGCGAGCGCGTGATCGAGCGCGGTGATGTGATCCTGCTTGTCGAACGGGGACGCCTTGCCCGAACGTAGTTCCAGGACCAGCGGTTCCCCGGTTCCGTCCTCACCGTGGTCGACGAACACACACATCGGTGCGAACCCGAAGGTCCGCTTGTAGGTTGGCTCCGCGAGTTCCTTGTCCGAGTGCGCGGTCACCAATGTCGAGTCCAGGTCGACGATCACCTGGCCACCGTCACGACTGCCCGATCTGCCGGCCAACGGTCGTCGGCGCGTCCACACCGCAGCTCGCGCCTGGGCACGGGCCTGCCGGATCGCGGGCAGCACGTTCTCGACATCACCGGCGAGTGTGGTGACCAATCGGGACACCGTCGGATCCGAGGCGACCGGTCCGAACAGGGCCGGTTGGGCCCGCACCACGGCCAAGTCCGCGGCGCAGTCACCGCCGAGCGCGACCGCTGTGGCCAGGTCGATGAGTACTTTGCCGGGATCGTGGATCGATCGCGGCGACCGCCACGGCGTCAACACCTGCGATAGGGCCCGCCCCAGGGTCGAGACCCGGATTGTCTCGCGAAGCAGCAGTGCCCCGGACGACGAGATCAGCGACTCGCGGCCGCGATCGAGAACCAGCGGTGGGTAGAGGTTAGGCTTCACCTGCGGAGTGCCTCTCTCGATGACGGATCTTGACCTTCGACAAGCCAAGAATCCACCACCGGACAGGCACTTCCGCGCTTTACACGCCGTACTCACCCCGCGGAAAACGAAACCGCGAGGCTAGCGGATGTTGTCCTTCATCTCGTCGAGATTCATCAGGACCGGCCATCCGCTGTCGCTGAGGGCGTTGCCGTGGCCCGTCTGGTGGATGTCGAAGACCGACTGGATCGCGGCGTAGAAACCCTGCACGTCGAGGGTCTGGTTGACGGCCCGCTTGGCCTGCCGCAGGCCGAAGGGATGCATCTTCGCGATCTGCTCTGCGAGCGTGCGTACTTCGGTGTCGAGATCGGCGCGGGGCACGACGCGGTTCACCATGCCCGTCTGCTCCGCCTCCTCCGCGGTGACCGGTCGGCCGGTGAAGAGGATCTCCTTGGCCTTGCGCGGGCCGAGCTCCCATGTGTGGCCGTGATATTCGACGCCGCCGATACCCATGAGGACCACGGGATCGGAGAACGACGCGTCGTCGGCCGCGACGATGAGATCGCACGGCCAGCACAACAGGAGGCCACCGGAGATGCACCGACCCTGCACTGCGGCGATGGACGGCTTCGGGATGTTGCGCCACCTCAGCGAGTACTCGAGATAACGCCGGGACTCGTTGCGATAGATCATCTCGAGGGTGATCTTGTCGGGGACCGGTTCCCCGCTGCGGAGATCGTGCCCGGCCGAGAAGTGCTTACCCTCGGCGCGGAGCACGATCACGGAGACCTCGGGATCGTCGCCGGCGCGGGTCCAGGCGGAGTCCAGTTCGTCCAGGAGGGCGCCGTTCTGCGCGTTGGCGACCTCCGGCCGGTTCAGCGTGATGGTCGCGATCCGGTCGGAGGTCTCGTACCCGATGTACTTGTCAGCCACGGGGCAGGCCAAGGACGCGTTCGGCGATGATGTTGCGCTGGATCTCCGACGTGCCACCCGCGATGGTGCCGGCGAAGCTCCGCACGAACCTCTCGAACCAGCTCGACGAGAAGTTGTCGAGATTCCACGGCACGTATGCCGACGTCGTCGCCGGATGGACGAGACCGTCCGGGCCCGCCGCGTCGAGGGCGTGTTCGGCGGCGGTCTGGACTGCCTCGGAGCCGAGGAGCTTGAGCACCGACAGGGCAGGAACGTCCTGCGCTCCGCGGGATTCGCGGACGAGGGCAGCCGAGCCGAGCAGCTTCAGTGCCTGGTGGTCCATCACGAGTGTGGCGTAGCGGTCGCGGTCGAGCACCGTGCGGGGGTGGAAGTCCTCGACGAGGTCCTGCAGCCGGTCGGCGAAACTGAGCCACAGCAGGGTGCGTTCGTGCCCGAGCGATCCGTTCGCGACCGACCAGCCGCCGTTCAACTCACCGATGAGGTTCTCGGTGGGCACGTGCACGTCGGTGAAGAACACCTCGTTGAAGTCGCGGTCGTCGCCGTCGGCGACCGACGGGAACGGCCTGCGGACGACGCCGGGCAGATCGGTGGGGATGAGCAGGACGCTGATCCCCTTGTGCTTCGGAGCATCCGGGTCGGTACGGACGAAGGTCAGCAGCACGTCGGCGTCGTGGGCACCGGAGGTCCACACCTTCTGGCCGTTGACGACGAAGTGGTCGCCGTCGCGCACCGCCCGGGTGCGCAGGGAAGCGAGGTCGGAACCCGCGCCGGGCTCGCTCATTCCGAGGGCCGCGGTGATCTCCGCTCGGAGGATGGGCACCGCCCAGCGTTGCTTCTGTTCGTCCGTGCCGAACGACAGCAGCGAGGCCGCGATGATGCCGAGCCCCTGCGGGTTGAAGCTGTGGTAGATCCGCCGCTTCGACAGTTCCTCGAGGTGGACGTACTGCTGCAGGATCGTCGCGTTGCGGCCGCCGAACTCGGGTGGGTTGCCGGGCAGTAGCCAACCGTGGTCGAACTGGACCCGCTGCCAGCGGCGTGCCCATTCGGGGACGTCGGCGCTCGACCGGGCGCGGACTGTGGCCTCGGACGGATCGGGCAGGTGCTCGTCGAGGAAGGCCACGAACTCGGTGCGGAACTCCTCGACGTCGGAATCAAACGAGAGTTGCACGGTACTCCTCGGCGATCAGTGCGCGGTGCTCCGCGGCGGATCCGAGCATGTGCTCCCCCGCCCGGGCACGCTTGAGCGCGAACTGCAGGTCGTTCTCCCAGGTGAAGCCCATGGCACCGAACAACTGCAGACCGCTGCGGAAGACCGTCGACTGGCATTCTCCCGCAGCAGCTTTGGCCATGGAGGCGGCGAGACGACGACGCGGGTCGTCCTCCGCGATCGTCAGTGCCGCGAAATACGCGAGGGCGCGGGCACGTTCGACGGCGACGTGCATGTCGGCGGCGCGATGCTTGACGGCCTGGAACGACCCGATCGGCACACCGAACTGCTGGCGGTTGCGCACGTGGTCGAGCGCGAGATCCAGGATGCGGCGACAGGCACCGACCATGGTGACGGCGAGTCCCGCGAGGGCGACGTGCCGTGCCTTCTCCACGTCGACGTCGGTGTCCGGGTCCGCCTCGACCCGCACGTCGTCGAAGACGATGTCGGCCAGGTGCAGGACCGGATCGAAGGCGGAGGTACGGCGGGCCGACACCTGATCGGCCCGAACGGTGAACACACCTGCCTCGGTGACGACGGCGATGTCGTCGGCACGGTCGCCGTCGAGCACGCGGTGCGCGGTGCCGCGGAGCAGCCAGCCGTCCGCGTCGCGTACGGCGGAGACACCTTCGTAGACGGCGGCGCCCGCACGGTCCGGCTGCGTCCGGCCGGCGACGAGCGGGGCGAACTGGGTGGTGGTGGCCAGGAAGGGGGTGGGGTCGGTTGCCCGGCCGAGTTCCTCCAGGACGATCGCGAGCTCCACTGCGGCCTCGGACTCGACCAGTTCCGTCCATCCCAGGCCCACATAGGTCTTCCACAACGGGGCCGGATCGGCGCCGTTGTCGACGACGGTGCGGACGAGTGTCGACGGGCATTCCTTCGCCGTCACTTCCCGGACGGTCTTCTGCCACAACTGCTGATCGGAGTCGAACTCGAAAAGCATTCCGACTTGCCTCCTTCCTGGCGCTGAGCCTGGTATCGCGATGAGAATAACATTCTCTTTTCGAGATAGTAATAGTCTCGAATCAGTGCGGGAAACGGAAGGACAGTCCCGCAATGCGTCCCTACTCTCCGGTACAGTGCTCCTATGTCCACTCCACGCGACACAGGGCGATCCGGGCAGTGACGGGCGCCAGCGAAGAACCGGCCTGGAAGCAACGCGCAGTCGAGCGCTCCATCCGGACCGCCAAACTGCGCGCCGAGCAGCGCGTACAGCGCTTCCTCGACGCAGCGCAGGCGATCATCACGGAAAAGGGCAGCACCGACTTCACGGTCCAGGAGGTCGTCGACCGTTCGAAGCAGTCGCTTCGCAGCTTCTACCTGCAGTTCGACGGTAAGCACGAGCTGCTGCTCGCGCTCTTCGAAGATGCCCTGAGCCGCTCTGCCGATCAGATCCGTGCCGCTGCCGCCGGCGAGAAGGCCCCTCTCGACCAATTGCGCGTCGCGGTGGAACTGCTGTTCGAGTCGTCCCGGCCCGACCCGACGGCCCAGCGACCGCTGTTCACCGACTTCGCGCCGCAGCTGCTGCTCACCCATCCTGCCGAGGTGAAGGTCGCGCATGCACCGATGCTCGCGCTGTTCACGGAGCTGATGGAGAAGGTCGACGCCGAGGGCAGCCTCCGCGAGGGGCTGAACCCGAAGCGGATGGCCGCCATGACGATGCAGACCGTGATGTTCATCGCTCAGTCGAGCGGAGGCGACGACAGCACGACCCGTCCCATCACGGCCGACGAGGTCTGGAACTTCTGCTCGCAGGGATTCGCCGCCCGCTGACGAGAACACCATTCTCAAATCGGAGTAGTTCACTTACACTCGGCTCGTGACCGAGTTGTGGAACGACCTCCTCGCCTGTCTCGATCTGCGCTCGTCCCCCGTGGACGAGGAGCGCCCCGAGTCGGTGGTGTTCGAGGGCAGCAATCAGCACCTCGAATACCACCGGCTCTTCGGGGGCCAGCTGCTCGGTCAGTTCGTGCGTGCCGCCGAGCTGACCTGCCCCGAGAAGAGCATCAAATCCCTGCACACCGTCTTCGCCCGTGAAGGACGCGCCGACGAGCCCGTCCGCTACGAGATCACCCGCCTGCACGAGGGCCGGACATTCGCCACGTTGACGGCGGTCGCGCGCCAGTCGAAGGGCGTCCTTGCCACGGCATCGGTGTCCATGCACGTCGGCGAGGACGGCCCCGAGGTGCAGACCGTGCCGTCCGTACCCCAGGTGTTCGACGAGAGCACGCGCGCCCCGTTCTCGTTGATCCCGTGGGAGACCCGCGCGACGACCGACCTCGAGGATCGCGGAGTCTCGGCGCCCGAGTTCGAGATGTGGATGCGCACTCCCGAGGTCGACGAGGCGTACGCGCCGGCACTCGCCGCCTACGCCACCGACCTCAACCTCATCGGTACCGCACTTCTTGCCGTCGACGGCTTCGACCACACCGGCAACGGAACGGCTTTCACGTCCGCGGTCACCTCGCACAATCTGTGGTTCCACCGCCCGTTCCGCAGCGACGACTGGTTGCTGCTGCGTCAGCACAGTCCCCTCGTCGCCCACGGACGGTGCTTCGGCCGCGGCGACCTGCTCACCGAGAAGGGCTCTCTCGTCGCCTCTTTCGCCCAGGAAGCCCTGTTGCGCCTGCCCTGACGGTTCCTCCCACGAACACCGATCGAGATCGAGGTGTCATGCAACGACAGTCCGCCCCCGACGATGCCGCCGTCGAGACTCCGTCACCCCGCCCTCTGCGCGTGGTGCAGTGGGCGACCGGAACGATCGGCACCCGCGCGCTGCGCGCGGTGATCGACCATCCCTCCGTCGAACTCGTCGGCGTGTACGTGCACAGCGACGACAAGGCCGGTCGCGACGCGGGCGAGTTGTGCGGACGCGACCCGGTCGGTGTGCGCGCCACGAACGATGCCGACGAGATCGTCGATCTCGGGGCCGACTGCGTGCTGTACATGCCGCTGCTGTTCGACCTCGACGAAGTGTGCCGAATCCTCGCCTCCGGCACGAACATCGTTACCACCCGGGGAGAGTTCCACCGCCCGGCGGGTATGGATCCGGTGACGCGTGAAGCCGTGGAGGCCGCGTGTGCACTCGGCGGTACGTCGATCCACAGCACCGGCAGCAGTCCCGGTTTCGTCACGGAGGCCGTGCCGCTCGTGCTGACCTCCATCCAGCGGAGGATGGACCACCTCGCCATCGACGAGTACGCCGACCTCTCTCAACGGGACTCCCCCGGAATCCTGTTCGACGTCATGGGATTCGGCGGCGATGCAGGAGAGTTCGCGGACGTCCGGCTCGCCCACGTGGAGTCCAATTTCGGACCGTCGCTGGCCGCCCTGGCCGACGCGCTCGGCCTGACCCTCGACACCATCCGGACCACGGGCGAACTCGCCACGGCACGTTCCACGGTCACCATCGCCGCCGGCACTATCGAAGCGGGAACGGTGGCCGCGCAACGCATCACGGTGTCGGGCATCCGCGACGGCCGCGAGCTGATGCGGTTCCGCCCCACCTGGTACTGCACCGATCAGCTCGATGCCGATTGGGACCTGCACGCGACCGGCTGGCACATCACCGTCGACGGCGACGCGCCCCTCGACATCGACATGCGTTTCCCTATCCCCCTCGAGCGGATGAGCGAGATCTCCCCGTCCTACACCGCCAACCGCGCGGTGAACTCGATCGCGGCGGTGTGCGCGGCGCGGCCGGGTATCCGGACGACGGTCGAACTTCCGCTCGTCGTCCCGGTTCTGGCCTGAGTCGACGAACGTTGACGCGGTGAAACGGGGTAGGCACCGGTTACAGCGGTAGCAAACCCCGTTTCACCGCGCGAACCTCACGACTGTGCGGATACGGCCGCTCCGTCGACGAGTCGTGCGGCCGCCGAGTACGGATCGTCGCGACCCTCGGCGACGGCCTCCGCCAGCGCCTCCAACTCCGCGTGGTTGCGCAGGAGGGTGTGTGCCAGCGACAGGATCTGACTGCGGGCCCGCGCCGTGCGGCGTTCTGCGGTGTCGGCCCGCTGGTGCGCCTCGATCGCGTCGACGAGGTCGTCGACACCCTGGCCGGTCGCGGCGACGAGCTCGAGGATCGGGACCTTCACGTCGCCGCGGAGGTCGCGCACCGTCTGATCGGCACCGTCGCGGTCGGCCTTGTTGACGACGACGAGATCGGCGACCTCGAGCAATCCGGCCTTGGCGGCCTGGACGGCGTCTCCCCCACCCGGATTGAGGATGACGACGGTGGGTTCGGCGACCGAGGCGATCTCGATCTCCGACTGACCCACGCCCACGGATTCGAGCAGGATCACGTCGTAACCCAAAGCTGCCAGCAATCGGATCGACGCAGGGACGGCGGCTGCGAGTCCGCCGAGATGTCCGCGGGAGGCCACCGACCGGACGAACACACCCGAATCGCCGACGTGCGCGGCCATGCGGATGCGGTCGCCGAGCAGCGCACCGCCGCTGTAGGGGGACGACGGGTCGACGGCCAGCACCGCGACCCGCAGTCCCCGTTCGCGGTAGGCGGTGGTGAGCGCCCCGACTGTCGTG
The DNA here is from genome assembly GCF_035918275.1 of Rhodococcus sp. PD04. Taxonomy (NCBI): domain Bacteria; kingdom Bacillati; phylum Actinomycetota; class Actinomycetes; order Mycobacteriales; family Nocardiaceae; genus Rhodococcus; species Rhodococcus sp. PD04. The sequence continues at coordinate 4,702,989 of NZ_CP142143.1, forward strand.
GACTTGCCGGCCCCGGGCGGGCCCGTGAATCCGACGACCCGCGCGCGGGCGGGTTCGAGCAGCGCGAGCACCTCGTCCCGGCGCGGTCCTTCGACGAGGGTCAGCAATCGACCCGCGGCACGCGGGGAGCCCCCGCGTGCCGCGTCGATCAGTTCACCGATGTTCACGGCGTATCCCGGTTCACGGTGCCGGCACCTCGATCACGACGGCCGAGCCCATGCCACCACCCGCGCACATCGACGCGACACCGATGCCACCGCCGCGGCGACGCAGTTCGTGGGTGAGGGTGACGAGCATGCGGGCGCCGGTCGCGGCGACCGGATGGCCGAGGGAGCAGCCGCTGCCGTTGACGTTGACCTTCTCGGGGTCGATCTCGAGCAGCTTGATGCACGCGACGCACTGCGCGGCGAACGCCTCGTTGATCTCGAACAGGTCGACGTCGCCGATGGACAGACCGGCGCGCTGGAGTGCCTTCGGGATCGCTTCGACGGGAGCGAGTCCGGTGATCGCAGGGTCGACACCCACCGACGCCCACGACAGCACCGTGCCGAGCGCGGGCAGACCGAGATCGCTGCTGGCGATGGCCAGCGCGGCGGCCGCATCGTTGCCGCCGCAGGCGTTGCCGGCGGTGATGCTGAAGCCCTCGATCTCCGGGTGCAGCACCTTGAGCGACGCGAGCTTTTCGAGGCTCGTCTCCCGCCGCGGGTGTTCGTCGGTGTCGAACAGGCCGTGTGGGGTGTCGATCGGGACGATCTCCTCCTTGAAGCGGCCCTCGTCGATGGCGCGGATCGCGACCTGGTGCGAGCGCAGCGCCCAGGCGTCCATCTCCTCACGGCCGATGCCGGCCTTCACCGCGGCGTTCCAGCCGACGGTGATGGACATGTCGCGGTTCGGGGCCTCGGGGCTGTCGGGGTGGCTGGGCGACATCCACGGCACCCACTCCTCGCCTTTCCGGATGAGCGATCGCGGCGAGGTCGACGCGGAGTTGACGCCACCGGCGATCACGATGCGGTCCATGCCGGAGCGGATGCTCGCCGCGGCGGACTGCACGGTCGACAGGCTCGCCGCGCAGTGCCGGTTCTGTGCGAGACCGGGCACGTGGGTCAGGCCGGCGGTGAGGGCGGCGTGGCGGGCGATCACACCGCCGCCGTACAGGCCCTCGCCGAGGATCACGTCGTCGATCAGGCTCTTGTCGAGGTCCTCGGTGGTCGCGGTGACGATGTGCTCCGCGAGGGTGAACGCGTCGGTGTCGCGGAGCGTGCCCTTGACGGCGGTGCCGACCGGGGTGCGCAGGGCGGAAACGATCACGGCATCAGGCATGGGTGGCCTCCAGTTCGGCGAGAAGGGTGCGACGCAAGAGCTTTCCGGTCTCGGTCTTGGGCAGTTCGTCCCGGAAGACGATGTTGTCGGGGGTCTTCGAGGAACGCAGGCGTTCCTTCACCCACTGTCGGATCTCGTCCGGATCGCCGTCGCCGACGAGGACGGCGACGATGCGTTGTCCCCATTCGGTATCGGACACGCCGATGACGGCGGCCTCGGTGATGCCCGGGTGGGCGAGCAGGACGTCCTCGATCTCGGCGGGGGCGATGTTCTCGCCGCCGCGGATGATGGTGTCGTCGGAGCGGCCCTCGACGTACAGATATCCGTCGGAGTCGAGCCGGCCGAGATCGCGTGTGGAGAACCACCCCTCAGCGTCGAGGACGCTGCGGTTGCCGTATTCACCCGAGATCTGTTCGCCGCGGACGAAGATCAGGCCGGTCTCGCCGGACGGGACGGGTTCGCCCTCCTCGGAACGGATCTCGATCTCGATGCCGGGGAGCGGGCGGCCCACCGAACCGAGGCGGTCGCGGACGGCCGGATCGGTGGAGCCGAAGGCGGTGCGGTGGTCGTCGGGTCCGAGAACCGCCACGGACGACGCGGTTTCGGTGAGACCGTAGGCGTTGACGAAGCCGGTGTCCGGGAAGGCGCGCAGCGCGTGTTCGAGGACCGGGCGCGGCGTGCGCGACCCGCCGTAGGCGAGACTCGCCAGCGTCGGGGTGTCGGCCGTGTCGTCACCGAGGGCGGTCACGATGCGGGCGAGCATCGTGGGGACGAGCATCGCATGGGTGACGCGTTCGCGCCGAACCGTCTCGAGCCAGACCTGCGGGTCGAATGCCGGCAGGTACACCACTCGACGGCCGGTGTAGAAGTTCGACAGCAGGTTGGTCAGGCCGGCGATGTGGTACGGCGGGACCGAGACGAGCGATGCGTCGGTCTCGGCGGCCGAACCGAACTCCATCGTGTTGAGCACGTAGGCGAGCAGGTGCCGGTGCCGCAGGATCGCGGGCTTCGGATCCGAGGTGGTGCCGCTGGTGTAGATGATCGCGGCGACCGTGTCACCCTCCCACTGCGGTTCGAGCGGCGGCTCGGGATCGCTTGTGGCGTAGGAGTCGTCGACGAGGGCGTCGAGGTCGTCCTGCTCGAGCACGAGTGCGCCGGGGTGTTTGGCCTTCAGCGCACCGAGCTGTTGTTCGCCGAGCCGGTAGTTGAGCGGCACGAAAGGAACCCCGGCCAGCGCCGAACCGAACAGTGCCACCGGATACGCGAGGTGATTGGACCCCAGATAGAGCACCGCCGGATGATTCCGGAACTGCGCGGCGGCACGACGTGCGAGGGCGTCGAGACCGGCAGCGGTGAGGGTCCGGTTCCCGACGGTCGCAACTGCTCGCTCGCCGGTGCTTGCGGCCATTTCTAGAATCATGCTTAGGTTCATGAGAACATTATTCTCACAGACAGAGAGCTTTACTTTCAAGAGCTCGGATCTCGAAGGAGGCAGCATGCAGGTAGCAGGAAGCTCCGCGATCGTCGTCGGCGGCACGGGTGGCCTCGGGCAGGCCACCGTCCGGCGTCTCCACGAGGCGGGCGCGAAGGTCGTCGTCGCCGACGTCAACGACGAGAAGGGCAAGGAACTCGAGCAGGAGCTCGGTGTGCGATACGTGCGCACCGACGCCGGCAGCGAGGAATCCGTCTCGGCCGCCATCGCGGAAGCGGACTCGCTCGCGCCGCTGCGCATCTCCGTCGACTGCCACGGCGGCCCGGCCGGCGGCGGACGCCTCGTCGGCAAGGACGGCAGCGCCATGCCGCTCGAGAACTTCACCAAGACCATCGAGTCGTACCTGACGTCGTCGTTCAACGTCATGCGCCTGGCCGCCGCCGCCATCGCCAAGCAGGACCCCTTCGACGACGAGGGCTCCCGCGGCGTCATCGTGAACACCGCGTCCATCGCCGGTTACGAAGGGCAGATCGGGCAGCTCCCCTACGCGGCCGCGAAGGGCGGCGTCATCGGCATGACGCTGGTCGCCGCACGCGACCTGTCGCCGCTCGGTATCCGCGTCAACACCATCGCGCCGGGCACGATCCTCACCCCCGCCTACGGCAAGTCCGGCGACCAGCTCGAGGCGTACTGGGGCCCGCAGATCCCGCACCCGAAGCGCATGGGCCGCCCCGCCGAGTACGCGACGCTCGTCGCGTCCATCGTCGAGAACGACTACCTCAACGGCGAGGTCATCCGCCTCGACGGTGCACTGAGGTTCCCGCCGAAGTGAGCCCGCTCGCAGGGAAGGTTGCGTTCGTCGCCGGTGCCAGTCGTGGCATCGGCGCTGCGATCGCCGTCGCTCTCGCCGAGGCGGGAGCCTCTGTGGCAGTCGCGGCACGCTCCGAGCAGGAGGGCAAGCTGCCCGGCACCATCGGCTCGGTCGCCGAGCGGATCACCGACGCCGGAGGCCGGGCCCTCCCGGCGCCGTGCGACGTCACCGACGAACGGTCCGTCGACTCCGCGATCGCCGCGACGGTCGCAGAGTTCGGCGGGCTCGACATCCTCGTCGCGAACGCCGGGGTGCTGTGGATGGGGCCGATCGAGACGACACCGGCGAAACGCTGGCAGTTGTGCCTCGACGTCAACCTCACCGGCGTGTTCACCGTGACCAAGGCGGCGATCCCGCACCTGCGCGAGCGCGGTGGTGGATCGATGATCGCGGTGACCACCAGCGGCGTGACGATGACCGACCGCGGCTCGAACGCCTACTGGGTGTCCAAGGCCGCCGTGGAACGCCTCTACGTCGGGCTCGCGGCCGACCTGAGGCAGGACAACATCGCGGTCAACTGCCTCGCGCCGTCACGGGTCGTCCTCACCGAGGGATGGACCGCCGGCGGTGGCGGACGGGAGATCCCGCCCGAGATGGTGGAACCACCGGAGACGATGGGGGCCGCCGCGGTGCTGCTCGCGCAGCAGGATGCGACCGGGATCTCCGGCACCGTGCAACGTTCGGAGAGCCTCGTGTCCGCGAGGAGATGAGGTTCCCGCACGAAGGGAGGCCCGGCACCGGGCCTCCCTTCGTGTTTCCGGGTGCGAATCCGCTTCGACGGTGACGGTTCAGCGGTCCGAGCGCGCGACGAGCCGTCCGGTCACCTCGTTGCGACGGAGGCGTTCCAATCCTTCGCCGATCTCCTCGAAGCCGATCTCGGTGTATGCGGGTTCGATCTCCCGTTTCACGAACAGGTCGTACACCTCCTCGATGTCCTCGACGGTCCCACCGAGGGAACCCACGAGCGTCCTGCCGAGGAGCGTCGGCGTCTTCACCGTGAACGTCGGCAGGCCCAGACCGACCTGCACCACGGTGCCGCCCCGGGCGACGGCGTCGATCGCCTTCTGTGTGGTGTCGAAGCCGGCGTAGTCGACCACGAGGTCGAATCCCCGGCCCGCCCATTCGGCCGCGTCCCGCACGACGTCCGTCGCGCCGGCCTGCCGGGCGAGATCCCATGCCGATTCCTTCGTCTCGGCCACGTGCACCTCCGCACCGGCCAGCACGGCCGCACGGGTTCCGATCTGCCCCAGACCGCCGTAGCCGATCACGCCGACCTTCATCCCCGCCGACGCACCACCGACCTTGATGATGGCGTGGTATGAGGTCATTCCCGCATCCGTCGCGAGGGCGGCCAGCGACAGATCCAGCCCTTCGGGCACCCGGGCGAGATCGCGGGCATCGGCGACCAGCTTGTCGGCGAACCCACCGTGGGAGAACATGCCGAGCGGCGGACGCACGCCCGACGAGCAGACGCCGACGACGTCACCGATGCTCCGGCCCTCGACCCCGTCGCCCAGTGCGCTGATGACGCCGGCGTTCTCGTGTCCCTGCGTCATGGGCAGGAACGGCATCGTCGCCTCTCCGACCTCCATGTACATCAGGTCGCTGTGACACAGTCCGGCCGCCGCGACGTCGATCACCACCTCGCCCGGGCCGGGTTCCGGTTCCGGAACCTCGTTCAACGAGATCGGTCGCCCGGCTCCTTCGAACTGCCATGCCTTCATATCCGCACCGTCCTCATGCTCTGCTTCTTCGATCGCACCCCTTGCAGGTCGACACCTGTGACATTACTGTTCTCACCAATCGGAACGTCATTCTTGAAACAAAGATTGTGAAAATGTGCACAGGGAACATGGATCGAGTCGCGGTGCAGTTCCGAGCCGACTGCAGGACAACAGAATCGCCGACGATCGGAGAACGTCATGAAGGTGGAAGTCGATCCTCACCGCTGCCAGGGACACACACTGTGCGCCATGGCCGCGCCCACGCTCTTCGAACTGAGCGACATCGACGGGCACGCCACAGCGGTCGACACCGAGGTACCCGCCGAACTCGCCGAGTCCGCCCGCGAGGCCCATCGCAGTTGCCCCGAACAGGCGATCTCCGTCCTGTGACCACACCCGACCCCATCATCCACCGGACCTACGAGAGGGCGACACCGTGAGCATCGACGAGGCCTCGGTCGACACCGACCACCGCACCCCCGTCTACCAGTTCGACAGGCACGCACCGGATTACCGCGACCGTTTCTCGGAGATCACCACGGAGATGCACTCGAAGTGCCCCGTAGCCTGGTCCGATACCCACGGAGGTCACTGGGTCGCCGCCGGCAGTGAGGCGGTGTTCACCCTCGCACGCTCGGCGAACATCTCCAACGATCACGACATCAAGGGAGTACGGCGGGGTTACAAGGGGATCATGATCCCCACCGCCGTCCGGGCATCCGGTGTGCGCGGCGGGATCCTCGAGATGGACGACCCCGAACATCGGGAGTTCCGTGCGGTACTCAATCCGTATCTGTCCCCCGCCGCCGTGAAGAAGTGGGTTCCCCTCATCGACGAGGTGATCCGCGCATGCCTCGACGAAAAGATCGAGACCGGCAGCATCGATTTCATCGACGACCTGGTGAACATCGTTCCCGCCGCCATCACGCTCGCGATGCTCGGTATCCCGGTCGCCAAGTGGAACGTCTACTGCGAACCGGTCCACGCCGCGATGTACACACCACCGGACTCACCCGACGTCCACCGCGTCGCGGAACTGCACCGCGTCATGGGAATGGACCTTCTCGCCAGCCTGCACGAGATCAGGGAGAATCCCCGCCCCGGCATGGTCGACGCCGTCGCCCGGGCCACCATCGACGGAGAGACGCCCGACGACCTCGAACTGCTCGGTGTGCTGAGCCTGCTCATCGGCGGCGGTTTCGATACGACGACCGCCCTGACGTCGCACGCCCTCGAGTGGCTGTCGCAGAATCCCGACCAGCGCGAGATCCTCAGCGAGCAGCGCGACACGCTGCTGGATTCCGCCACCGAGGAATTCCTGCGCTTCTTCTGTCCCTCGGCCGGCGACGGCCGCACCTTCTCCGCCGACACCGAGCTCGACGGCGTCGAGTTCAAGGAGGGCGAACGCATCTGGCTGTCGTGGGCGATGGCGAACCGCGATCCGGAACTGTTCACGGATCCGAACGAGATCGACCTGGAACGCAAGGGCAACCGGCACTTCAGCTTCGGACTCGGAGTGCACCGCTGCATCGGATCCAATCTGGCGCGAACCATGTTCAAGCGGATGTTGCTCGCGGTACTCGACCGGATGCCGGACTATCGCTGCGACCCCGAAGGCACGGTCCACTACGAGTCCATCGGCGTCATCCAGGGCATGCGGCAGCTTCCGGCCACCTTCACGCCCGGTCCGCGCCTCGGCGACGGACTCGACGAGACCCTCGCCCGGATCCAGAAGATCGTCGACGAGCAGGGAATCGCAGCGCCGGTGACGGCACAGAAGTAACCGGCACCGGCTGCGGAAAGGGATCCTCATGAAGACCGAAGACATGGTGATGATCAGCATCGACGACCACGTCGTCGAACCCGCGGACATCTTCGAGAAGCACTTCCCCAAGAGCCTGATGGACCAGGCTCCCAAACTCACCGCCCACCCCCGTAATCCCCGGGTGCAGGCCTGGCAGTTCCAGGGCACCGTCGTCGGCAGCTCCGGCCTCAACGCCGTGGTCTCGTGGCCCAAGCACGAATGGGGCATGGACCCCACCGGCTACGCCGAGATGCGACCCGCCGTGTACGACATGGACCTGCGCGTGCGCGACATGGACGCCAACGGCACCCTCGCCGCGACCCTGTTCGCCACCTTTCCCGGCTTCGCCGGCACCCACCTGGCGAGCCTGCCCGACAAGAAGCTCTCCCTCGCCGCACTGAAAGCGTTCAACGACTGGGTCGTCGGCGAGGTCCCGGACGCCCACCCGGGCCGGTTCATTCCCATCGGCATCATCCCGTTCTTCGACGCCGACGCGTCGGTCGCCGAGATACACCGGATCGCGGCCATGGGGTGCCGCTCGATCAGCATTCCCGAAACGCCGTACGGCGTCGGTGAAGGATTCCCTGATTTCAAGTCCGGCTATTGGGATCCGATCTTCGAGGCGTGCGTCGAGCACAACATCGTGCTGTCGCTGCACATCGGCGGCGGCATCAATCTCGTCAAGCGGCCCGAGGGCTTCGACATCGACAACATGCTGATGCTCACGCCGCTCATCTCGACCATCGCGGCCACCGACATCATGCTCAGCGGCGCCTTCCAGAAGTTCCCCGATCTGAAGGTCGCGATGAGCGAGGGCGGTGTCGGCTTGGTCGCGCCGTGGCTCGACCGCCTCGACCGCCACATCGTCAACCAGTCGTGGACCGGCACCAGCTTCCTCCCCAAGGGAATGACTCCGACGGACGTGTGGCGCAAGAACTTCCTCGCCTGCTACATCACCGAGCCGAGCGGACTGAACAACCGTCACCGGCTCGGCGTCGACACCATCGCGTGGGAATGCGACTACCCGCACTCCGACTCCACCTGGCCTCGATCGCCGGAGACTCTGAAGAGCGAGTTGGATGCCGCACGGTGCACGGACGAGGAGATCGACAAGATCACCTTCGCGAACGCCGCAAAGTTCTTCGACTGGGATCCCTTCGAGCACATCCCTCGCGAGGAGGCCACCGTCGGCGCCCTGCGCGCCCGCGCCACCGACGTCGACATCAGCGAGACCTCGAAAGAGGAGTACCGCCGCCGCTACGAGCTCACCCACTCCTGAGCCGCCCGGAACACCACCACCGACCCGCTTCGACCGACAAGGAAAACCCATGACAGACACTCCCCAGCTGGCCGGCAAGGTCGCCATCGTCACCGGCGCCGGTGGCGGGATCGGCCGGGCCTACTCCCGCGGCCTCGCCGAGGCCGGAGCGGCAGTCGTCCTCGCGGACGTCAACCTCGCATCCGCTCAGGCCGCGGCGGACGAACTCGCGGCGGACGGTCATCGTGTCCTGGCCGTCGGAGTCGACGTCAGCGACGAGGTCAGCACCACCGAGATGGCCGCGACCGCGGCCGAGCACTTCGGATCGGTCGACATCCTGGTCAACAATGCGGGACTGATGGCCGAGGTCGTCGGCGAGGGATCCCTCACGACGATGGAACTCGACCTGTGGAACCGCACCCTCGCCGTCAACCTGACCGGCCCCCTCCTGTGCACCCGTGCCGTGGTGCCGTACATGAAGGAGCGCGGCTACGGGAAGATCGTGAACCAGTCGTCGAGCGGCGCGTTCATGGCCGCGCAGGCCTACGGCATCACCAAGCTCGGGCTCGTGAGCATGACGGTCTCGTTGTCACGCGAGTTGGCGCCGTTCGGTATCCGCGTGAACGCGATCGCGCCCGGGATGGTCAACACCGAGGCCGGTTCGATCGCGTCGCCGCCCGAGCTCAAGGAGATGGTCAAGCACGCCATCCCGTTCCCGTTCGGTGAGCCCGAGGAACTGATCCCCGGCCTGCTGTATCTCGTGTCGTCCGGCAGCGACTGGGTCACCGGCCATACCCTCAGCATCGACGGCGGCTGGGTCGTCCGGGTCTGAAATTCCAGTACACCAACCCTTCTCACAGACAGGACCACGCATGAAGCACTACTTGCTCGTCGAGTCGTACCCGTCGCATCCCGAGCGGCTGGAAGAGTTCAACAAGTGGTACGACGAGGTGCACATTCCCGAAGTGGTGGCCCTCGACGGATTCGTCGGTGCCACACGACTGTCCCCGGCCGACGCGGACGGCGGCCCGTCGGTCACCTTGTACGAACTCGAGGGTGATCCCGCAGCGGCCAAGGCCAACGTCCACGCCGCGGCGGCAGCGAAGCAGCTGAACATGTCGGACTCGCTCAGCTACGGCCCGATCCCGAAGATGCGGATCATGGAAGTGAGGTCGGAGTACGTCAAGCCCCGTTCGTGAACGGAGCACGGAAGTCGTAGGGCCGCTGCCGGGATCCGGCAGCGGCCCTACGAACGTTCCAGGGAGAGCGGATTTTCCAGGGCGGCACACTGTTCGTCGAAGAATCCGCGCGCGACCCCCGTGCGAGACGCCACCGAATCGAAGCCGTGGAACGCCCCGTCTACGATGTGCAGAGTGCACGGGACACCCGCAGCCCGTAGCCGTTCCGCGTACGCGCGGTCCTCGTCGAGGAACAGATCGTGCGTGCCCACCCCGATCCAGGCCGGCGGTAGACCCGACAGATCGGTGCGACGCGCCGGCGCCGCGTCCTCCGGATCGGCCGAACCCAGGTAACTCGTCCAGCCGAACCGGTTGCTGAACGCATCCCACATCCGGGTGTGCGCGGGGCCGGCGCCGGTGCGGTCGTCCAGCATCGGATAGGCCAGCAGTTGGAAGGCCGGTGCCGGCAGTTCCCTGTCCCGGAGCAGAAGTGCCAGTGCCGCAACCAGACCCGCCCCGGCGCTCGCACCTCCGATCGCGATACGCGCCGGATCGACCTCCGGCCGGCTCCGCAACCACTCGTAGGCGCGCAGACAGTCCTCGAGCGGAGTCGGATAGGGATGTTCGGGTGCCAATCGGTAATCGACCGAGGCCACGGCGATACCGAGCCGGTCGGCGAACCGCCGGCACAACGCGTCGTCCTGCGCGGCCCGGCCGAAGACGTACCCGCCGCCGTGGATCCACAACAGGGCCGCACCGGGTTCGGTGCCTGCGCGGGCCGGAGGACCGAACCAGCGGACCGACACCCCCGGTTCGAAGACGTATACGTCCGGGTCGGTGCCCCGGATCGCGCGGGTGAGCATGCGCATCACCGGCAACGATCGCGGGGTCACCGCACGACGTGGAGCGAGCAGCGCCACCGCCCGCAGATCGGGATGGAAGCTCGACAGCGAACGCAACCGTCCGATCACACGGCCTCTCCGATCACCCGGCGTCTCCGATCACGATTTTCCTGCGGTCATCCTCGCGATGTTCGCACGGAAGTCGTCGCTCTGGAAGGTCATCTCCTCGGCACTCATCGCGTAGTCGAGGCTCGCGAGCACCGCCCGTTCGAGGTGGATGTTGAGCAGCCGCTTGGTGGCCTCCACGGCCTTCTGCGGTTGCTCCACAAGACGCTTGGCGCATGCGAGTGCCTCGGCGAGCGGATCGGCGACGACATGGTTCGCCAGGCCGAGTTCGCGGGCCCGCTCGGCGGGGATCCGCTCCCCGAAGAAGGCGAACTCCTTCGCGTGCAGCAGGCTGATCTGCAGCGGCCAGGTCAGCGGACCACCGTCTGCCGCGACCAGCCCGACCTGCACGTGGGGATCGGCGAGATAGGTGCCCTCCCCCATGTAGACGACGTCGCTCAGGGCGACCAGGCTGCACCCGAGTCCCACCGCCGGGCCGTTGACCGCAGCGACCACAGGCACGCGGCAGCGCGCCATACCCAGGACGATCTCGCGTCCGTCGGCGATGGTCTTCGCCCGCAGTTCGGCGTCCTGCCCCAGTTCGGCGAGATAGTCGAGATCCCCGCCGGCGGAGAACGCCTTGCCGGCACCGGTGAGCACCACGGCGCGGACCTCGCGGTCGGCGCTCAGCTGCGGCCACAGCCGGGCGAGTCCCGCGTGCAGCGGATCGTTGACCGCGTTGTACTTCGACGGCCGGTTGAGCGTGACGATCCGCAGCGGCCCCTCGGCGCGGACCTCGATCTCGTCGGGCATGCCGTACATGTCAGACCCCCAATCCGAGGATGCGCGAAGCGATGATGTTCTTCTGGATCTGCGACGTGCCGCCCATGACGGACTGGGCGCGGCTGTACATGTACGAGCCGAGGAGTTCCTCGTCGCGGCTGTCCGCGACTGCCAGGGCTGCGTGTCCGACCGACTGGTCCACCCACGTCATGAGCAGCTTGTCGAGCGACCCCTCGGAGCCGTGCGAGACACCGTCGAGCTGCTCGGACAGTCGCCGCCGCACGTGCAGACGCAGCATCTCCGACTGCACCGCCGCCCAGGCCAGATCCTGCGGGGGCGGACCGTCGACGCGCTTGGCGAGCTGACGCACGAGTTTGCCGTAGCGGGCGGCGAATCCGAGGGTGGACGGTTCGCGCTCGTGGCCGACGACGGTCATCGCGACCCGCCAGCCCTCCCCGGGAGCCCCGACCATGCGGCTTGCCGGCACGCGGGCACCGTCGAACAGCACCTGGCCGAACTCCTTGGTGACGCCGCTGATCATCTTCAACGGTCGCTGCTCGATGCCGTCCTGGTGCATCGAGACGATGAACGCCGAGATACCGCGGTGCCGCGGCGCATCCGGATCGGTGCGGGCGAGCAGCAGGCACCAGTCGGCGACGTCGGAGTAACTCGTCCAGACCTTGTGGCCGTGGATGACGTATTCGTCGCCGTCGCGGGTCGCCGTGGTGGTGAGCGACGCGAGGTCGGAGCCGGCACCGGGTTCGCTGAATCCCTGGCACCACCGTTCGGTGCCGTCGATCATGCCGGGCAGGAACCGTTCGCACAGTTCGTCACTGGCATGGTGGCCGAGGCCGACCACGAGATATCCCAGGCTCGGGCGCGGCGGGCATCCGGCGACGGCGAGTTCCTCGTCGAGGATCACGTCGAAGACGGGCGGAAGATCCTGCCCGCCGTACTTCTTCGGCCACGACAGGCCGAAGAACCCTGCGCTGTAGAGCGCCTGATGCCATTCGCCCTGCCGAGCCCAGTACTCGTCACCCGAGGTGGGGAACTTTCCGGCCTGATCGGCGAGCCAGGTCCGCAGCCGGGCGCGGAATGCGGCTTCTTCCGGCGAGTCACGAAAGTCCAAGGTCGATCTCCTCCAGGCTCACGGGGAACAGTTCGGTGGACGTCAGGGCCCGCCGCAGGTACACGTGCTCGATGCACTCCCAGGTGTTGCCGATCCCGCCGTGCACCTGAACGGCGGTCTCGCAGACGGTGCGCGCGGCGCGCGCGGTGTAGATCTTGGCGATGCGCGCGGCGCGGATCGCTTCCTCGGGTGTCAGCTCGTCGACGGCCCACGCCGCGTGCCGCAGCACGCTGATCGAGCCTTCGATGAGGGCTTCGCTCTCGGCCAGCATGTGCGCGACCGCCTGGTACGACCCGATCGTGTTTCCGTACTGCTCACGGATCTTCGCGTAGTCGACGGCCACCGCCTGCGCGCCCCGTGACACCCCGACGAGGTCGGCGCACGTGACGACGAGCGCGAGAGCATGTGCGCGGTCGGCGTTCTCGGCGGAGAGTTCGCCGAGCGTCTCGTCCGGTTCGGCGAACGTCGCGAACGAACGGGTCAGGTCCGCACCGGGCGCGGGCTCACCGACGGCCGCGGTCGACACCGTCCGGTCCCGGAGGACGAGGACGCGATCGAGGCCGTGCGCGTCGAAGGCGTCGGCACCGACGGCGATGGCGCGCGTCGGCTGGTCGTCGGAGAAGTGCCGGTGCAGGTCGTCGGCGAGCACCGGACCGAAGAACGGCACGTCGACGAGGCCGCGCCCGAATTCCTCTGCCACGATGGCGACTTCGACTCCCGACGCGCCGTCGGAGCGCAGGGAGCGCCAGCCCGTCGAGGCGACGGTCTTCTCCAGCCGTGCCCGGCGTGCCGCGTCGTCCAGATCCGACACCGAGCGGGCACCCAGATCGTCGGCCAGTTTGGCGGCGGCGTCGCGCAACTGCTGTTGTTCAATGGTCAGACGTACGTCCATGGCGCTCCTCGAGTTGTCGGCGCAAGACCTTGCCGGACGGCAGGCGGGGAATGTCGGGCACGAAGATCACGCGTCCCGGTCGCTTGTACGACGCGAGTCGTTCGGCCACATAGGTGGAGATGTCGTCGGGATCGAGTGTCGCGGTGGTGGCGATCGCCGCGACGACCGTCTCGCCGGCCGCACCGTTCTTCGTTCCGAAGACGGCGCAGTCGGCGATGTCGGGGTGGCCGTGCAGCACCGCTTCGACCTCGGCGGGAGCGACCTGGAATCCGTTGACCTTGATCATGTCCTTGGCACGGTCGGTGATCCGCAACCGGCCGTCGGCGTCGAGCCATCCGACGTCGCCGGTGCGGTACCAGCCGTCGCAGAACGCCCCGGCGGTCGCGTCGTCGGGCAGGTATCCAGCCATGGCCGAGGCCGACCGCACCTGGATCTCTCCGGTCTCGCCGGCCGGGACCTCCCGGCCGGTCCCGAGTTCGACGATCCGCAGTTCGAGGCCGGGCGCAGGTACGCCGACGCTGTCGAGGCGGGCGTCGCCCACCGGATTGCAGGTGATGACGGGGACCTCGCTGGCTCCGTAGGCCGGCAACCAGGTCACGCCGGTGCGCCGGGTGACGGTCTCCGCGACACTCGCGGTGACGGGTGTGGCGCCCCACATGATGTAGCGCAGCGACGACAGGTCGAACGATTCGAGATCCGGATGCGAGGCGATCGCGAGGGCGATCGGTGCGACGGCCATCTCGACGGTGATCCGGTCGCGCTCGATGGATTTCAGCATCGCGTCGAGGTCGAATCGCCGGTGTAGCCGCATCCATCCGCCGGCGTCGAGCACGGTGGCGATGTTGAGCAGGCCGAGGATGTGCGAGGGAGGGGTGACGATCTGGAGCCGGTCGCCGGCGGTGAGTCCGAGGACCTGCCGCCAGTGCGCCACGGCCGCGGCGAACGAGGAGCGGGTGTGCCGCACGGCCTTCGGCAGGCCCGTCGTACCGGAACTGAAGACGAGCAGTACATCGGCGTCGGGGTCCACGGGGGTTGCGGTGAAGTCGCCGTGATCGGGTTCGATCGGGTCGTCGAGGTAGAGCATCGGCATCGCGGCGGCGAGGACGGGGTTGTCGCCGACGGCGAAGGCCGGTTCGGTGAGCCGGAGGGCGTGCTCGACCTCGCCGCTTTTCCAGGCCGGGCTCAGCAGGACGACGACGGCGCCGAGCCTGTCGATGGCCCGGTAGGCCACGACGAATTCGGGGCGGTTGGACGACATGAGTGCCACGCGGTCGCCGGGACCCACGCCGCGATCTGCCAGGACACGAGCGAGTCCGCAGGTGAGCGCATCGAGTTCCGCGAGGGTGTACTCGCGGTCTTCGAAGGCCAACACGGTGGGCTCTGTCATGGTGCTCTCTCGCGTCGCAGCAATACCGGTCGAGAGGTCTTGCTCTCCTGAATGAGAATAGTACTCTCGTTCTTGCAGAACATTGATACCAGGAGGAGACGGTCCATGGCGAGACCACCTTTGTTTCAACGCGCGACCGTGACCCGGATCGTGAAGGAGACCGACGACGCCCGCACCTATGTGCTCGCTCCCCTCGACGGGCCCTTCACCTACAAGTCAGGGCAGTTCTGCACCTTCAAGGTGAAGGTCGACGGCACCGATCTGTATCGCTCGTACTCGATGTCGAGCGCGCCCGAGACCGACACCGAGATGATGACCACCGTCAAGCGGGTCACCGGCGGAGCCGTCTCGAACTGGCTGCACGACAACATCGCGGAAGGCGACGAGGTCGAGATCACCCGACCCGCAGGCACTTTCCTTCTCCGCGACGCAGCCGGTCCGGTGCTCGGCTTCGCCGGCGGAAGCGGCATCACGCCGATCCTGTCGCTCGCCAAGAGCGCACTCGCGACGACCGACCGGCCGGTGCGCCTGCTGATCGCCGACCGCGACCGCGCGTCCGCGATCTTCGCGAGCCTCACCGACGAACTCGCCGACCGGTACGCAGGTCGCCTCGAGGTGGTGCGGCACTTCGACGACGAGAGCGGACTGCTCACTCCCGACGCCGTGCGCGCCTTCGTCGGATCCGACGGCGGCGCCGACAGCTACCTGTGCGGCCCGGAAGCGTTCATGGACATGGTCGAGGCCGCGCTCCCCGGCCCCGGCAACATCTACAGCGAACGGTTCGGCAGCGCAGCCGAACCCATCAAGGCCGAGGACGCCCAGGAGGCGGAGTCCGCCCCGAGCGGGGAGGTGAAGGGCACCGTCTCGATCCGCCTCGGCAACCAACGCGTCTCCGTGCCCCGGCACGCCGGTGAGACACTGCTCGAGAGCGCGCGTCGCGCGGGCCTGGCGCCGCCGTTCTCGTGCGAGGCCGGCAACTGCGCGACCTGCATCGCCAAGGTCACCCACGGCAGCGCGACGATGCGCGTCAACGACGCACTGTCCGAAGAAGAGATCGCCGACGGCTACATCCTCACCTGTCAGGGCGTACCCGACAGCGAGGACATCAAGGTCAAGTACGTCTGATCGTCACCGATCGGCGATCGTCACCGGTAGGACAGGGCGGCCGCGCGCGCCACCCTGCGCCCCACCTCGATCGGTGACGACGGCCGGCCGCGCAGGAAGCCCGCGAGGGTTCCGTTGTAGGCGGTGAGCACGTCGTCGGCGAGATCCTGCGCGTTCGGCCCGGCCACCGGTTTCGCAAGGTGCAGGAGTCGCTCGGCGAGCAGGTCGCTGTCCGCCGCGAGCATCTCGCCGATCTCGTCGGTGGGGTCGGGGAACTCCGTCGCGGTCGCGAGGAAGGCGCACCAGCGGGCAGGGGATTCCGAGTCGTCGCGGTACGCAGCGAGGGCGTCGAAGATCGCCAGCAGACGTCCGATGTCGTCGTCGGCATCGACCACGTGCCGGTCCCACACCGCGCGCCATTCCGCCAACCGGACCCGCAGCGCCTCGGCGACCAGGGATTCCTTGCTGCCGAAGTGCGTGTACAGGGACGCTGCGGAGGCTTCGGCCCGGCGCAGCAGATCGTCGACGGGTGTCGCCCTGATTCCCCGGTCGAAGAGCATCTCCTCGGCGGCCCGGAGCAGACGGGTACGTGCAGCAGGACGAGCCGTGGACATGACCACACTGTAACGCTCGTTCTGCTGAAACGATCGTTTCGGCGTAGAGTAACGATCGTTCTGGTCATCGATCCGTTCGGGGGACGCGATGCATCCACTCGTCATCGCCGGCACAGTCCTGATCGCGACCACCTACGGGCTGGCGCGGTTCGGCTACGGACTCTTCCTGCCCCAGTTCACCGACTCGTTCGGGATGGGCTCGACGGTCGCCGGTGCCGTCCAGGCCGGCAGTTTCCTCTCGTACTGTCTCGCGGCGATCGTCGCGTCGAGGACGAGCGGACGCCCACGTCTCGTCGTGGCCTGCGCCGGAGCCACGGCGGCGATCGGTGCGCTGGGGGTGGCGGCGTCGACGCACACGATCGTCTTCGCGCTGAGCGTGATTGTCGCCGGAGCCGGGGCCGGTTTCGCCACTCCCGGGCTGGTGACGCTCGTCGAACGCAATGTCGCTCCCGATCGGCAGGAGAACGCGCAGACGATCGTCAATTCGGGAACGGGGGTGGGACTCGTCGCCGCCGGAGCTCTGGTGTTCGCCACCGCAGGCCAGTGGCGTGTGGGATGGGTCGTCATCGCGATCCTCACCGCCGGGGTCGCTTTCACCGTCCTCCGCACCGACCGACGTTCCGACGATCGACGGGATCGTTCACACACCACGCCTGTGCGGATCGGCGAACTGTCCCCGCTGATCCGTCCCCTCCTCGCCGCAGCACTGGCCGGTGCGTCGAGCGCGGCGATCTGGACGTTCGGCCGGTCCGTCATGAGCGACGGCACCGGCGGGGAGACCTACTCGGTGCTCGCGTGGATGGTCCTGGGCGCCTTCGGGGTGCTGGGGGCGACCGCGGGCCGGATCGTGCAGACCTGGAACCTGCCGGTCGCGTGGACGTTCACCACCACCGCCATGTCGGTGGCCACCGTTCTGCTGGGGTTGCTGCCCGGAACACCGATCCCCGCCTACCTCTCCGTCGCCTTGTTCGGCGCGAGCTACATCGCGATGAGCGGGGTGCTCATCGTGTGGGCCGTGCGGTCGGTCGCCGAACGCGCAGCCGAGGGCACCGTGGCGTTGTTCATCGCCCTGGCCGTGGGCCAGGCCGCCGGATCGGTCGTGTTCGGAGCCCTGCTGGGTTCGACGTCGACCGCGACCGCCTTCGTGGTGGCGGGCATCGTCGGTCTCCTCGCGGTGGCGCCGGCGGTATCGCTCCCCCGGCCGCGCACTCTCACGCCTGTCGGTCGGTGATCACGAGAAGCCAGTCCTCGTTTCCGTCCGTGTTCGGCCCCGGTGTGGAGATATCGCCGTTCTCGTCGGGAGTGGCCGGCTGCCGAGGCCCGGTCGCGTCGGCGGGGTCGATCCACTCGAGGGTCGCCGACTCCGGTACCAGGGCAGGATCGAGCCGGATCGTGCGCTGCGTCGGAACATAGACGACGGCGAGTGAACCGTCCGGTGTCCGGGCGGCGGTGACGTACTCGTCGTCGAGGACGTCGATCATCTCGTCGCTCGTCCACGGGGTGCCGCGACCTGCGACGACGAGCGGTTCGTCGATGTCCGGCACGAGTTCCCACCACGGCCACGACTGCCACAGTTCGCGTATCGCCCGCAGTTGCGCGACGGCGGAGGTGTCCAGTCGGGATTCCCACCCGTCCGGGAACTCCCAGTCGTCGGAACCCCGGAACTCGCCGGGCGAACCGGAGGTCAGTGCCCACAACGCCTGACGTCGGAGCGTCTCGTCGGTGGTCGGCGCCGTGTCCTCCTGGTTGTTCTCGCCTTCGTAGTTGCCCTCCGAGAACAGTGCGGGTCGCGGGTCGCGGGTCCCGTCGGCACGCTCGTAGGCCTGCAGGACCGCCTGATAGGTCGGCGCGTAGGTGTAGACGAAGTTCCAGTCCACGATCGGCTCCCAGAACGGATGATCCGTCGAGAGCAGCTTGTCCCAGCCCAGCTGGATCGTGAACGGTGCGTCGGAGCCGGCATCACGGATCCCATCGAGCATCGCGCGCAGCACGAGGTCCGACTCGGCACCGGCCGCGAGATCCTCCGCCTCCGGTGAATAGTCGCCGCCGGTCATCCAGACGATGTTCGGGAACTCCGCGTACCGCTGCGCGAATCTCCGCCCGTATTCGAAGGCTTCCTCGGGTGTGGTCGAGGCGAAGACGTGGGTGAGATTCCATCCGTCCATCGGATACAGGAACACCGTGTTCCCGTGGCGGCACGCGATCCGGAGATAGTCGTCGACGCGCGACCAGTACGCCTCGTTCCACTGCGTGATGTCGCCGTCGACGAACGGTTCGATGCCGTCGAAGGTGGCGCCT
This sequence comes from Rhodococcus sp. PD04, assembly GCF_035918275.1. NCBI lineage: Bacteria > Bacillati > Actinomycetota > Actinomycetes > Mycobacteriales > Nocardiaceae > Rhodococcus > Rhodococcus sp. PD04. The sequence goes on from NZ_CP142143.1 coordinate 4,721,730, forward strand.
TCGTAGCTCGGCCCGCCGTTCACCGGCACGACGATCGCCGACATGATCGACGCGTCGAACCCGTTGCTCTCGCGGTCGGTGAAGTACAACTCGGCCTGCTCGGGCGACCAGTCGGCCATCCCCGACCACGGCGAGTCGCCGCGGACGAGGACGGGATCACCGTACTGATCCTCGAAATAACGACCGTCGGCGCTGACGGACGAGACGAAGCGATGGTCGGCGGCGTCGCATTCCGCATCCACCGCCGGGACGTTCGTCGGCTGCTGCTCTTGGTCTCCGGCATCGGAACAGGCCGCGACCAGAAGCAACACCGTCGCCAGGACTGCTCGCTTCATCGCCACCCCCACCGCGCCCGTGGTACGTCCAGGCTACGGAGGAGGCGGCGGTTCGGAGCAGAATCACGGAACGCAGTATCACCGAACGCAGAATCACGGAACCTGTCGGATCAGGCAGGTCCCACGGTCACCGGCGCGTCGGTGTGCTCACCCAGCTTCGGAGGCGGTCCGTACTGCGGTTCGTACCCGATCACCCGGATCGGGCTGCCTACCAGACGGAAGTCACCGGCGGTGACGACCATCTCGGGAGTCGCGTCGAGCGCGTCGGGCAGTGATCGGACCGCGGCCGCCGGCACCCCGAGCGGACGGAGACGGGCCTCCCAGCCGGCAGCGGTGTCGCGCGAGAGCGCCTCGGTGACCACCGCGAGCACCTCGTCGCGCCGCTGTGCGCGTTCGGCCATGGTCGGAAACCCGTCGATCTCGGCCTCGGCAGCGAAGATCCGCCAGAAACCGTCGTGCGTGACGAACAGCGCGAGCGTGCCCTCGGCGGTCGGGAACAATTGCGCGGGAACGTAGTACGAGTGTGCCCCGTTCGGCATGCGTCGCGGCTCGGTGCCCTCGTTCAGATACGCCGAGGCACGGTAGTTCAGCTGCGACAGCATGACGTCGCGCAACGACACGTCGACCTGGCCCCCGCGACCGGACACGATCTGCGCGAGCAGACCGAGCGCGGCGGTCATACCCGTCGAGTTGTCGGCCGCCGAGTAACCGGGCAGCATGGGCGGGCCGTCGGGGTCGCCGGTCAACGCCGCGACACCGGTCTGGGCCTGCACCACGTAGTCGAAGGCCGGGTCGTCGCCGCCGTCGAGCCCGTATCCCGTGATCGCGACGCAGACGATCTTGTCGTTCCATCTGCGCAGCGCGTCGTAGGTCAGGCCGAACTTCCGGATGGCCGACGGCTTGAGATTGACCAGTAGCGCATGGGATTCGGCAGCGAGCTCGCCGAGGCGGCGCATGCCGTCGTCGGTCGTCAGGTCGAGGCAGATGCTGCGCTTGCCCCGGTTGAGGCTCGCGAAGTAGGCGTCGCTCACCTGGCGGGAGAGATCCCCGGTGGGCGGCTCGATCTTCGTCACCTCGGCCCCGAGATCGGCCAGCAGCATCGTCGCGTACGGGCCCGCGAGGATGTGACCGACCTCGAGGATCCTGATCCCCGCGAGCGGACCTGCCGTCACCGCAGTTCCTTCACGAGTTCGGCGACGACCTCGCGGGTGCGGTACTTCGACGCGACCAGCTCGTCGCGGGTGTTGCCGATGGGCAGCAGCCGCATCGACAGGTCGGTGACGCCGGCCTCCTCGTAGCGGCGGAAACCGGCGAGGATCGCGTCCTCGTCGCCGACGATGGCCATGTCGCCGATGTCCTTCGCCTGTCCGTGTTCGAGGAGCCGCTGGTAGTTGGGCGAGATCTCCGCTTCGGCGAGAATGCGATTGGCGCGCTCGCGGGCGACGTCGACCTCCGACGGTGCGCACAGGCAGACCGGCACGCCGGCGACGATCCGCGGCTTCGGTTTACCCGCTTCCTCGGCCGCCTTGGTGATGCGCGGGGCGATGTGTTCGGCGATGGCGCGTTCGTCGGCCATCCACAGCACGGTGCCGTCGGCGAGTTCGCCGGCGATCTTCAGCATGACCGGGCCGAGCGCCGCGACGAGCACCGGCATGGGCGCGACCGGCGCGATGTCGAGCGGATTGTGGACCTTGAAGGTGTCGTTCTCGACGTCGATCGATCCCGGCAGGTCGCGCGCGGCACCCAGCACCTCGAGATAGTCGCGCGTGTACTTCACGGGCTTGTCGTAGGGCAGGCCGAGCATGTCCTGCACGATCCAGTGGTGCGACGGGCCGACACCGAGGGCGAGGCGGCCGCCGAGCGCGGCGTGCGTCGACAGCGACTGCCGTACCAGGTGGACCGGGTGTTGTGCCTGCAGAGGCACGACGGCCGTACCGATCTCGATACGCGACGTCCGCGTGCCCATCAGGGCGACGGCTGTCAATGCGTCGAAGTCGGTGGGGATCTGCGGCACCCACACGGTGTCGAGGTCGGCCGATTCGGCCCACTCGACGTCCTTCAGCATGCGGTCGACCTTGCGGTTGGTGTCGCCCTGTTCCGGGCCGACCATCACTCCGATACGCACGATTCCTCCAGGTTCCCGAACTCGATGATGTGGGTGTGTACCGGGCTCAGGACGTCTCGGACGTCCCGGTGAGCTTGCGGATCTCGGTGACGAGCACGTCCAGCGGTGTGCTCGTGGGGAACACCGCCGCGGCACCGGCATCGAGCAGTTTCGGAACGTCGCCCTGGGGGATCGTTCCGCCGACGATGACGTCGATGTCGCCGGCGTCCGCCGCTCGCAGGCCTTCGACGACCTTCGTGGTGAGTGCGACGTGGGCACCCGACAGGATGCTCAGGCCGACCACCGCGACGTCCTCCTGCACGGCGATCGAGACGATGTCCTCGACCTTCTGGCGGATGCCGGTGTAGACAACCTCGAAACCGGCGTCGCGCAGGGCACGCGCGACGATCTTCGCACCGCGGTCGTGTCCGTCGAGTCCGGGCTTGGCGACAAGAATGCGGGCGGTCATCAGAACACCACCGGCTGCTGGAACTCGCCCCACACGTTCTTCAGCGCGGAGACCATCTCTCCCACCGTGCAATACGCGTTGGCGCAATCGATCAGGGCATGCATGAGGTTGTCGGTTCCTTCCGCTGCGCGGGACAGGGCCGCGAGTGTGGTGCGCACCGTGTCAGGGTCGCGTTCGGCCTTGACCTTCGCGAGTCGCTTCAGCTGCATCTCGCGGCCTTCGGCGTCGAGTTCGTAGGTGGAGATCTCGGGTTGCGGTTCGTCGGAGACGAACTTGTTCACACCGACCACCGGCCGGTCGCCGTTCTCGATCTCCTGGTGGATCTTGTAGGCCTCGTCGGCGATGAGGCCCTGCAGGTAGCCGTCCTCGATCGCACGGACCATGCCGCCGTGCTTCTCGAGATCGGCCATGATCTCGACGATGCGCTCCTCGGTCGCGTCGGTGAGCGCCTCGACGAAGTACGACCCACCGAGCGGGTCGGCGACGCGGGTCACGCCGGTCTCGTAGGCGAGGATCTGCTGCGTGCGCAACGCGAGGGTCGCCGATTCCTCACTGGGCAGGGCGAACGGTTCGTCCCAGGCGGCGGTGAACATCGACTGCACGCCGCCGAGCACCGACGCCATGGACTCGTAGGCGACGCGCACGAGATTGTTCTGCGCCTGCGGCGCATACAGCGAAGCGCCACCGGCGACGCATCCGAAGCGGAACATCGACGCCTTGTCGGTGGTGGCGCCGTAACGCTCGCGCACGATCGTCGCCCAACGGCGTCGTCCGGCACGGTATTTGGCGATCTCCTCGAAGAAGTCGCCGTGGGTGTAGAAGAAGAACGAGATCTGCGGGGCGAACTGGTCGATGGTCATCCGCCCGCGCTCGACCACCGTGTCGCAGTAGGTGACACCGTCGGCGAGGGTGAACGCCATCTCCTGCACCGCGTTCGCGCCGGCATCACGGAAGTGGGCGCCGGCCACCGAGATCGCGTTGAAGCGCGGCACTTCCGCGGCGCAGAACTCGATGGTGTCGGCGATGAGACGGAGCGACGGCTCGGGCGGCCAGATCCACGTGCCGCGGGAGGCGTACTCCTTGAGGATGTCGTTCTGGATGGTGCCGGTGAGCTTCTCGCGCGGCACCCCCTTCTTCTCCGCGGCGGCGACGTAGAAGGCGAGCAGGATCGCGGCGGTGCCGTTGATGGTGAAACTCGTGCTGATCTTGTCGAGCGGGATGCCGTCGAACAGCACCTCCGCATCGGCGAGCGTGTCGACGGCGACGCCGACGCGGCCCACCTCCTCACCGACCTCGGGGTCGTCGGAGTCGTAGCCGCACTGGGTCGGTAGATCCAGCGCGACCGACAGTCCGGTTCCGCCCTGCTCGAGCAGGTAGCGGTAGCGGCGGTTGGACTCCTCCGCAGTACCGAACCCGGAGTACTGACGAAACGTCCACAACCGGCCCCGATAGCCGTTGGGGAAGTTCCCGCGCGTGAAGGGAAAGCTTCCCGGCGCCGGCGGTTCGGCAGCGCGGTCGCCCGGCCCGTAGACAGGCTCGAGCGGGATACCCGACGAGGTTTCTGCGAAGTCGTTCACGCCGGATACATTACTTGCAGAAAAAGAGAATGCCAATATCATTGCGGAGAACAGAGCTGGACAATCGAAGGCGACCAGGGAGAACGATGTCGAGTCAGAATGCCCTCAGCGACCGCACCATGGTCATCTCCGGCGCGAGCCGCGGTATCGGACTGGCCATCGCGGTCGCCGCCGCCCGTCGGGGCGCGAACGTGGTGCTCCTGGCGAAGACCGCCGAACCCCACCCCAAACTGAAGGGGACGGTGCACACCGCCGTCGCCGACATCGAGGCCGCCGGCGGCAAAGCTGTCGCGGTGGTGGGCGACGTCCGGAAGGAGGACGATGTCCAGCGGGCCGTCGACACAGCGCTCGAACGGTTCGGCGGCGTGGACATCTGCGTCAACAACGCCAGCGCCATCGCCACCGAACCCACCGAATCCCTCTCGGTGAAGAAGTACGACCTGATGCAGGAGATCAACTGCCGCGGAACGTTCCTGCTCTCCAAGGCGGCGCTGCCGCACCTGCGGGAGTCGCCCAACCCGCACATCCTCACCATCGCCCCGCCGGTCAACATGAACCCGCACTGGCTCGGCGTGCACCCCTCGTACACGCTGTCGAAGTACGGAATGTCGCTGCTCACTCTGGGATTCGCGGCCGAATACGCCGACGCGGGCGTCGCGGCGAACTGCCTGTGGCCCGAGACCTACATCGCGACCTCCGCCGTGGCCAACACCCCCGACGGTGAAGCGCTGCTCGCCGCCTCCCGCAGCCCGGAGATCATGGCCGACGCCGCGGTCGAGATCCTCTCGCGACCGGCGAAGGAGACCACTGGGCAGTGCTTCGTCGACGCCGACGTCCTGGCCGAGGCCGGGGTAACGGACCTGTCGCGGTACGGCGGCGGCGACAACCCGCGCTGGGACTTCTTCCTCGACAAGGACTGACGTTCAGTTCCGACGGACGCGGACGGCGGTGCCGGCACACAGCACGACGACGGCACCGCCCGCCACCACCGCCCAGGTCAACGGTTCTCCCAGCAGCCAGGCGGCCCAGCCGACCGTCATGATCGGCTGGGTCAGTTGCACCTGCCCGACCCGCGCCATCGGCCCGATCGCCAGGCCTCGGTACCACGCGAAGAACCCGAGGAACATGCTGACGATACCGAGATACGCGAACGACGCCCAGTGCGTCACCCCGCCCTGCGGCAGTCCGTCGGCGAACGAGACGAGGGTGAGCGTCACCATCAGTGGCGACCCCAGCACCAGCGCCCACGAGATCGTCTGCCACGCACCGATCTCCCGCGACAGCAGTCCGCCTTCCGCGTAGCCGAACGCCGCGGCGACCACCGCACCGAGCAACAGCAGATCGGCTCGACCGAATCCTGCGACACCTCCGCCACGCAGGCCCGCGAAGGCCATGACGGCGACCGTCCCCGCACCCGCAGCCACCCAGAACGGAATCGGCGGCCGTTCGTGGTCCCGCAGCACCGCGACCACCGCGGTCGCGGCGGGAAGGATCGCGATGACGATCGCGCTGTGGTTCGCCGGTGCCGTGGTCAGGGCGTACGAGGTGAGCATCGGAAATCCGATCACTACTCCACCCGTGACGACGGCGATCCTGCACCATTGATGTCCGTTCGGGAGTCGTTGTCCCGTGAGGGCAAGTGCGAGAGCGGCGAGGACCGCCGCGACGACCGCGCGGCCGGCGGCAACGAACAGCGGTGACATCGCTCCACTTTCGACGGCGATGCGGGTGAGCGGCACGGTCAGGGAGAAACCTGCGACGCCGAGCAGACCCCAGGCGAGCCCGCGAGGATCGGGCGATAGCACTGGCCGGTCGGATACGATAGCGCTACTCTTTGCTCTCATGTCGAACAGTAGCAGTTCCCAGCTCGTTGCGGAACTGACCCGATGGGTCGCCACCGCCGCACCCGGCGCCCGGTTGCCGTCGACGAGGTCGCTCGTCGCGCAGTACGGCGTCAGCCCCGTCACGGTGCAGAAGGCACTGAAGACACTCCAGACCCGAGGTCTCGTGGAGAGCCGCACGGGAGTCGGCACCTTCGTCCGTCAGATCCGCACGTCGAACACGATCGATCACAGTTGGCAGACGGAAGCGCTCGGAACGGCACCGCCGCTCCCCCGTGCCTCCGCCGCCCTGCGCACCGTGCCGAACGACGTGATCACGCTCCACTCCGGCTACCCCGATCGCACATTGCTCCCCGAACGCCTTGTCCGCGGAGCATATTCACGCGCGTCCCGCAGCGATGCCGCCGTCGGACGGACACCGGCGGCGGGACTTCCCGAACTGCAGGCGTGGTTCGCCGCGGAACTGGCGGAAGCGACGAATGCGCGCACCGCTCCGCCGTCCGCGGGGGACGTGATCATCACCCCCGGCAGCCAGAGCGGACTCGGGTCGATCTTCCGCGCGCTCGTCGGCGCCGGCAATCCCCTCGTCGTGGAGTCACCGACCTATTGGGGTGCGATCCTCGCGGCCACGAAGGCGGGTGTGCAGCTCGTCCCGGTTTCCAGCGGACCCAACGGACCCGATCCCGACGAACTGGCCCGCGCCTTCGACCGGACCCGGGCGCGCGCCTTCTACGCGCAACCGAACTTCGCGAATCCCAGCGGGGCGCAATGGTCGTCGTCGACCGGTGATCGGGTCCTCGACGTCGTGCGCGATGCGGGAGCATTCGTCATCGAGGACGACTGGGCCCACGACTTCGGGATCTCGACCGAGTCCGTTCCGCTCTTCGCACGCGACGACTCCGGCCACGTCGTCTACGTCCGCTCGCTGACCAAGAGTGTCGCGCCGTCGGTGCGGGTCGCGGCGATCGTCGCGCGAGGACCCGCTCGCGAACGCATCCTCGCCGACGTGCAGGCCGAATCCGTCTATGTGAGCGGCGTTCTCCAGACGGTCGCGCTCGACGTCGTCACCCAGCCGGCATGGCAGACCCATCTGCGAGCCGTGCGTCGCGAGCTCGAATCGCGTCGTAACCTCCTCGCGAGCGAACTTCGCGAGCTTGCACCGGATGTGGCTGTCGACGGGCTGCCACCCGGTGGTCTGAACCTGTGGGGCAGGCTCCCGGACGACGTCGACGCCGAGGTCGTAGCGCGCGAGTGCGAGGCTGCCGGGGTGCTCGTCGCGGCGGGCGGCGAATGGTTCCCGGCGGAGCCCACCGGTCAGTACCTCCGGCTCAACTTCGCAGGACCGAATCCCGCGGCCTTCCGGGAGGCCGCCCGGGTCATCGGGCGGGTCGTCTCCGGCGGGTGAGGACGGGCGGTCATCACCGGCTCGTGCGGCGCCGGCGGGCCCTTCGCACCCGGGTGCGTTCGTCCTCCGTGAGCCCACCCCAGATCCCGTAGCGTTCACCGGAATCGAGAGCGTACTGAAGGCACTTCTCCCGCACCGGACAACGAGCGCAGACCTTCTTGGCCGAGGCCATGCGGTTCTCTCTCGCGTCGCCCCGCTCGTTGTCCGGGTGGAAGAACAACGAGCCGTCCGCGTCGCGACAAGCCGCGCCCATCTGCCAATCCCATTCCTCGGCAACGGGAGGCGGCAGATAGAGCAACTTCAGCGCGGGCATGTCCTATCTCCCTCCGTCGCGCAGGGTGCGGTAGACCTCGATCAGGTGGTCGGTCGAGGCGTCGCCGGTATCGGGGGTCTCATCACCCGCGAGCACCGCCTGCAGCGCGGTGGCCTGGGTCTTGCCGAGTTCGACACCCCACTGATCGAACGAGTCGATCCCCCAGATCACCCCTTGGACGAAGGTCTGGTGCTCGTAGAACGCGATGATCTGCCCCACCACCGACGGGGTCAGTTCGGGGGCGAGGATCGTCGTCGACGGCCGATCCCCGGGCATCACCTTGTGCGCCACCAACGCCTCGTCGACCCCTTCGGCACGAACCTCGCCGGCATCACGCCCGAACGCGAGGACCTTGGCCTGGGCGAACATGTTCGCCAGCAACAACACCTGCATGCTGGTCTGCCCGTCGCGGGCCGGTAGATCATCGCCGCTACGGGCCAGGCCGAGAAAGTCGACGGGGACGATCTCGGTGCCCTGGTGCAGCAACTGGAAGAAGGCATGCTGACCGTTGGTACCCGGCTCGCCCCAGAACACCTCCCCGGTCGGACACACCACCGCGGTGCCGTCGGCGCGCACGGACTTGCCGTTCGATTCCATGGTCAGTTGCTGCAGATAGGCCGGCAACCGCGCCAGATCCTGCGCATAGGGCACCACCGCCCGCGACCGGTGGCCGAGGACGCTCGCATTCCACACCCCGATCAACCCCGCCAACAACGGTGCGTTCTGTGCCGGGTCGGCGGTGGCGAAGTGGGTGTCGATGGCGTGCATACCGGCGAGGAACTCACCGAACCGGGCCTTGCCGATGGCGCACATCACCGCCAGCCCGATCGCCGAACCGACCGAATAACGCCCACCGACCCAGTCCCAGAACTCGAACATGTTCGCCGGGTCGACGCCGAACTCGACCACCCGCTCCGTATGCGTCGAGACGGCGACGAAATGCTGGGCGACGGCGTCTTCGCCGAGGGCGTCGACGAGCCAGCGGCGGGCGGCGGTGGCGTTGGAGAGGGTTTCGAGGGTGGAGAACGTCTTCGACGCGACGATGAACAAGGTGGTGGCCGGGTCCAGATCGGCCAGCGCCGCGGTCAGATCCGCCGGGTCGACGTTGGAGACGAACCGCGCCGCCGGCCCGTCGTGGAAACGCCGCAGCGCGCGGGTGACCATCGCCGGGCCGAGATCGGAGCCGCCGATGCCGATGTTGACCACCGTGGCGATCGGCTCGCCGGTGGCGCCGCGCCAGTCGCCGCTGCGGAGGCGGTCGGTGAACTCGCCCATCCGGTCGAGCACCGTGTGGACATCGGCGACGACATCGACCCCGTCCACGACCAGCTCCGCGTCGCGGGGCAGGCGCAGGGCGGTGTGCAGCACCGCGCGGTCCTCGGTGACGTTGATGTGCGCACCCGAGAACATCGCCTCGCTGGCCGCGGCCACACCCGTCTGCTCCGCCAGCTGCAGGAGCAGTTCGAGAGTGCGACCGGTGAGACGCTGTTTGCTGAAGTCGACCACCAGATCCCCGGCGTGCGCGGTCAACGCCTGCGCCCGCTGCGGCTCGATCGCAAACAACTCCCGCAGGGACACCGCGGCGATCTCGTCCCGGTGGGCATCGAGGGCTCGCCAGGCCTTCGTGGTCGTCACATCCCGTGTTTCCGTATCCATGTTTCTGCCAACGCCTTTCGTCACGCCAGTGCGCGCAGGCGGGGGGCGAGGTCGCGTTCGAACAGTTCCAGGAACCGCTTCTGATCATGACCCGGCGCGTGGAACACCAGATGATTCAATCCCGCGTCGACATACGCCTTGACCTGCTCGACCGCCTCATCCGGATCCGACGCCACGATCCACCGCTTGGCCACCTGCTCGATCGGCAACGCATCGGCGGCCGCCTCCATCTCCATCGGATCGTCGATGGAATGCTTCTGCTCCGGCGTCAGCGACAACGGCGCCCAGAACCGGGTGTTCTCCAGCGCCTTGTCCGGGTCGGTGTCGTACGAGATCTTGATCTCGATCATCTTGTCGATCTGCGCCACATCCCGCTCCGCCTTCCCCGCGCCCTCGGCCACGGCCGGGAGCAGTTTGTCGGTGTAGAGCTCCATGCCCTTCCCCGAGGTGCAGATGAACCCGTCCCCGGCGCGTCCGGCATACCGCGCGACGACCGGACCGCCCGCGGCGACGTAGACCGGGATGCCGTCCTCGGGCACGTCGTAGATCGACGCCCCCTTCGTCGTGTAGTACTCGCCCTCGAAATCGACCCGATCGCCGCGCCACAGCTCGCGCATCAACCGCACCGACTCCCGCAACCGCGCGAAGCGTTCCTTGAACTCCGGCCACTGGCCCGCATAACCGGTGGCGATCTCGTTCAGCGCCTCCCCGGTACCCACCCCGAGGAAGATCCGCCCCGGATACAGACACCCCATCGTCGCGAAAGCCTGCGCGATCACCGCCGGGTTGTACCGGAACGTCGGGGTCAGCACGCTCGTGCCCAGCTGCAACCGCTCGGTGCGCTCACCGACGGCGGTCATCCACGCCAACGAGAACGGCGCATGCCCACCGTTGTGCCGCCACGGCTGGAAATGATCCGACACCGTCGCCGAATCCATCCCGTGCGCCTCGGCCAACACACCCAACTCCACCAACTCGCGCGGGCCGAACTGCTCCGCCGACGCCTTGTATCCCAACTTCAGCATTACCGTGCAACCTCCGAACAACGTGGTGCCAGCGAAACGATCACGCACTATCGCGCAAATCCTGCACGAAATCATGCACACTGAGCGCAGACAGTGTCAATATCCACGCAAAGGTGTGTCGCCCGTGCGTTATGGTCGTGCACCGACCCCGACCACGGCGTCCGAGTACCCAGAAATTCGAGTGCCCAGAGCCCTAGGAGCAACCGTGTCCGCGACCGCACGGCGACGTGAGATCTTCCACCGAATCCTCGCCGACGGATATGTCGATGCGAAGACCCTCTCGGCCGATCTCGGCGTCGATGCGTCCACGATCCGTCGCGATCTCGATTCGCTCGCCCGCGAAGGGAAAGTCGAGCGCACACACGGGGGCGCCCGAGCGGTCGAGGGCGCGGGTCACGAGGTGCCGTACGCCCTCAAGAAGGACGTGCGCCGCGAGGAGAAGGCGGCGATCGCGGCGGTAGCGGCCGCCATGGTGTCCGACGGCGACAGCGTGGTGCTCGACAGCGGTTCCACGACCTACGAGGTGGCCGTGGCACTGCGCCACAAGGCGTCGCTGACGATCCTCACGAACGACCTGCGTATCGCGAAGTATGTTGCGGCATTTCCCGACGTCCGGCTTCTCGTGTCCGGAGGCGAGCTCCTCGGTTCGGTGTACACCCTGGTCGGCGACCACGCCGTGCAGTTCCTCTCGGACTACTCCGCCGACTGGGCGTTCCTCGGCGCCGACGCCGTGCACCCCACCGCCGGCATCACCAACACCAACACGCTGGAGATCCCGATCAAGCGAGCGATGATCCGGTCGGCCGAGAAGGCGATCGTCGTGACGGATCATTCGAAGTTCGGAGAGCGCGCACTCGCCCGCGTGGCGACTCTCGACGAGATCACCTCCATCGTCACCGACGACGGTCTCGACGAGGAGCATCGCGCAGCCTACGGCGACCGACTCGTCATCGCTCCGAAGTCTTGACATACAACCATTCGGTTGTACATTTGGAGATGTGAGCGGAGACGACGAGGACCGGGCCGATGCCCTGTTCCACGCGCTCTCCGACCGGACCCGTCGCGACATCATGCGACGCGTCCTGGCCGAGGACCACTCGGTGTCCGCTCTCGCAGCGAACTACGACATGTCCTTCGCTGCAGTGCAGAAACACGTCGCCGTGCTGGAGAAGGCCGGTCTGCTCGTGAAGCGACGCAGCGGTCGCGAGCAGTTGGCCAGTGGTGACGTGACGGCAGTGCGGTCGGTGGCGTCCATGCTCACCGAGCTGGAGCAGGTCTGGCGCGGTCGCATCGCGCGCATCGACGAACTCATCGCATTCGAATCCCCCGAGGAAGGCTGAGAAATGCCTGTAACCGACGTCCGGCACGACTCCGACACATTGACTCTGACCATCACCGCCGAGTTCGCCGCCCCGGTGGCTCGCATCTGGCAGGTCTACGCCGATCCCCGTCAGCTGGAGAAGATCTGGGGACCCCCGACCTTCCCCGCGACGGTGGTCGACCACGATCTGAAGCCCGGCACCCGCACCACCTACTTCATGACCGGCCCCGACGGCGAGAAGTACGCCGGCTACTGGGACATCACGGCCGTCGACGAACCGACGAGTTTCTCGTTCGCGGACGGTTTCGCAGAGCCGGACTTCACCCCGAAGCCGGAGCTGCCCGTCTCACGCAACGTCTACAACTTCGAGGAGTTCGAAGGCGGCACGCGAGCAACCTATGTCAGCACCTACCAGAGCGCCGAAGCACTCCAGCAGGTACTGGACATGGGTGCGGTCGAGGGTGCCTCGTCCGCGATCAACCAGATCGACGACCTGGTGGCTGCCTAACAGCACCGAAAGGCCGACGCCCCCTGCCCTTTCCGGACGAGACGAACCGGAGAGCAGGGGGCGTCGGAAAGCTTGCTGGCAGTATGACGGAGATCGGGTCGTGCGACGGAGGTCAGAGATTCAGTCGCCCAACGGAATCAGAGATTCCAGTCGCCGAGACCGTCCCAGCCGTTGAGGGTTCCGCCGGCGGTGTTCTGCACGATCACCGGGTCGCCCTTCTTGGCGTTCTCGTAGAACCACTTGCCGTCCTCGGTGCTCACATTGAGGCAACCGTGGCTGACGTTGGTGTTGCCCTGCGCGCCGACCGACCACGGGGCGGCGTGGAGGAAGATGCCGCTGTTGGACATCCGCGTCGCGTACTCGACGTAGGTGCGGTATCCCTCGGGGCTGTCGACGGGAACTCCGTAGGTCGACGAGTCCATGTACATGTCGCGGTACTTCTCACCGACGATGTACGTGCCGTTCGGGGTGTCGTGACCGGGCTTGCCGAAGGACGTCGGCATGGTGCGGACGACCTCGCCGTTGCGGGTGACGGTGATGGTCTTGGTGTTGTTGTCGGCGACCGTCACCAGAGCGTCGCCGATGGTGAACGACGACTGCGCGTCGCCGGCCTTCACCGTGACCGCGGTGTTCGCGGGCCAGAACTCGAACGGCTTCCAGCGGACCTGCGTGTTCGACGCCCAGTAGAAGTGCCCGTCGACAGGCGGCTGCGTGGTGATGCGGATGGCGCGCTCGGCGGCCGCGCGATCCTCGATCGCCTCGTTGAACCGGATGATGATCGGCTGCGCGACACCCACCGTCTCCCCGTTCGACGGATTGACGGCCGGAGCGGAGAACGGCGCGGCCGGCTCGGGAACGAGCTGGGGCGGAAGCTGCGGCGGCGTCACCCCGGGCGGCGTGAGTCCTTCGATCAGCTCCTGGACGCTCGGCACCTCGGGCCCACCGGGCCACAGCGGTGCCGCGCTCGCAGGACCTGCGGTGGCCAGTGCCACGGCGGCTGCGCCCACGAGTGCAGCACCGATCCGCGCAGATCGGCGGCCCGTGCGGCGACGGTTCGACAAAGCTCGCTTTTCGAACATTCCACAACCCATCGTTCAGCGGTGCGCCGCGCCTTATTTCCCCTGCGCGGCGTGCTCGTACCCGTTCATTAGATACAGGACGGTTACGGACGGGCAATTCGAATGCGGCCCGTTTCGATATCTCCGCAGGTCAGCGGCCTCAGTGGTGTATTACGAATGCAGACGCCTGCGGCGCGGGTGAACGGATTTCACCCGCGCCGCGAACCGACGGTCACACCATTTCCGGGACGTCCAGGTGGGCGATGGCGAGCTCGAACTCACCGGTATCGAGGACCCTGGCGCCTGCCGCCCGAGTCACCTCGGAGCGGATACCGTCGACATGCGCTCTGGTGCGGTCCATCGCTTCGGCGCTGTCGAACGTCAACGACGTCACTCCGCGACCGCCGGCGCGGTCCAGCATCAGGCTGGCGCTGCAGAAACCCTCGAGTTCCTCCATCCTGGGCAGCGCGGCCATCTTCCACATGTCCACACCGCGATCCACCTGGGCGGGATCGATCTCGACCCAGGTGACACTGCAGCAGGACCCGCGGGTCGCGTGGTGGTCGCGGTGCATCACCGCGATCTCCCAATTGGCGACGTCCGTGGTGGCATGGAACATCCGGGCCGCCTCGTCCCGGAGCATGCGTGCCATGCCTTCGCTGGAGCGCAGCACGTCCCCGTCCCGCCAGGAGCTGGTGGCGATGCATCGGCCCGAGCCGCGGTCGATCAGCAGGGACAGCCCCAGGCAACCGTCGATGTCCGCCAGGGCAGGCATCACGATGTCGCGTACGTGCTTGATCCCGGCGTCGATATACGACGGATGCGCATGAATTGTGGTGGAGCGTGCAAACACGATCGGCACCCCTCTCCTCAGGGCGGCGCCAACACGGCGTCGCCGGTCGTTTCGGCGCGACCCCCCACCCGAAACCACCCGTGTTCACACTGCTCCCCTACTCGGCCGTAGGCAATAGACGACCGGTCTGCGTCTGCCATCCTCGAAGGGTGGCGGCATCGAGCGGTATCGACCGCATCGGTCCCGGCGACCTGACCGAACTCGTCTCGGACGTGGGACGGGCACCTCTGAATGTCGGTGCTGCGATCTTCTTCGCCGGTGAGAACCTGCGTGATCCGACGACACTGATGGCGGTGCTCACCGAACGACTCGTCGGGATCCGCCGGCTGCGGCAATGCCTGATCGAACCGGCGCTCGGGCTCGGACGTCCCTACTGGATCGACGACGACCACTTCGACGTCGATGCCCATCTCTCGCAGGTGCGATGCCCCGACCCCGGCGACAGGGACGCCGCACTGACGCTCGCCGTGGACGCGGTCACCCGTCCACTGTCTCGATCCCGACCGTTGTGGCGCGCGGTTCTCGTCACCGACATCGCGGACCCGAACGGGCACACGGCGTTGGTGATGGTGCTGCACCACGTCCTGGCCGACGGGATCGGCGGTCTGGCGATCCTGGCGCATCTCGTCGACGGCATGGACAGCACGCCGTCCATGCGCGAACAGCGCACATCCGGGCAACCGAGTGCGCGAGAACTTCTCTACGACAACGTGATCGGCCGCCTGCACACGCTCCGCCGGGCACCGCGAGCCGTCGCACGACTTCCTGCCGCATGGGCGGAACTCGGGCGAGGCGCCGGCGGACGTGCCCCGCGTTGCTCGCTCAACGCGCCCACCGGTGTTCGTCGTGCGGTCGGGACCGTCGAGGTGGAGCTGGGCACCGTCCGCCGAGCGGGACGCCGATGGGACGCGACGGTCGACGACGTGCTGCTGGTCGCGGTCGGTGGTGCCCTCGGCACGATTCTGCACGGGCGCGGCGAGTTCCCGCCCGACCTGGTGATCTCGGTACCGGTCTCCGCCCGCACCGTCGACACGAGTGGGCAGCTGGGTAATCGCGTCGGTGTCATGCCCGTCCGGGTACCGCTGGACGGGACCCCGGAGGGCCGGCTGGTATCCGTCTCCCGCGCCACCCGGCTACAGAAGACGAACGTGCGGGGGTTGTCCGCCGAGCTGCTGGGTCCGGTCTTCCGCGCGCTCGCGGCCGCGGGGATGTTCCGTCGGTTCGTGGACCGGCAACGTCGGGTCAATTCTTTCCTGTCCGACCTGCCGGGACCGTCGTCGACGATCGCCGTGGCCGACGCACCCGTCACGTCGATCGTGCCGTTGATCGTCAGCACGGGGAACGTCGCTGTCGCCTTCGCCGCACTGTCGTATGCCGGCACGCTGACGGTCGCGGTCGTCGTCGATCCCGACGTCGCCCCCGAGGTCCGTGACCTCACGGAGGCCGTGCGAGAACAGTTCCGCTCGATCGTTGCCTCCGCACAGTGACCGCGGGTCGCTCCGATGTGGCGGTCGGGAAGCGAGGATCGGGGTACCTTGCTGGGCATGTCGGAGGAGATCGCCGAGATCCGTACCCTCGCCGATGCCCGGAAGGTGTTGGCATCGCAGCCGTTCAGCGTCCTGCTCGGAGCTCGTCTGACCGAATACGAGCGCGGCCGGGCGGTACTGGAGATACCTTTCAGGGAGGAACTGCTCCAGCAGTTCGGTTTCGCGCACGGCGGGGTTCTGGCCTATGCGGCCGACAATGCGCTCACGTTCGCCGCAGGCACGGCCCTCGGACCCTCGATCGTGACGACCGGCATGAGTCTCGACTACCTGCGGCCCGCCGGGGGCACGCTCCTACGCGCGGTCGCCACCGTCGTCAGCAACAGTCGCAGGCAGGCGTTGTGTCGTTGCGAGATCTACGCCCTCGCGGAGGACGGCGTGGAGAAACTGTGTGCCGCAGCGCAGGGAAGCGCTCGCGTGATCGACCTGAACGGGTGAACGACGGAACCACCGCATGAAGGTCAGTCGGGTTGGGGTCCGAGTTCGACGATGCGGGCGGCGATCGTCGCTACCGGCACATTCGATTCCTGCGACAAGGCGACCATCATCGCGAAGGCACGATCGGCGTCCACGGCGAAGCGTTCCATGAGCATGCCCTTGGCCTGGCCTATGAGATCCCGAGATGCGATCGCCGAGTGCAATTGCATCTGCCGACGACCCGAGACGAATGCGATCGCGGCGTGGGCTGCGAGCACCTCCCCGATGTGAATCGCGGCCTCGTCGAAGGCATTTGCTTCGGAGGAGAACAAGTTCAGAGCTCCGGCCTGCATGTCGTGGGTGTAGAGCCGGAACGACACGACGCTGCGTACCCCGGCTTCGACGGCTGCAGGGGTGAACATGGGCCAGCGCGACTCGGTGGCCAGATCGTCACTGCGGGTGAACACCGTGTCGACAGCGGAATCGACGCACGGCCCTTCCCCGACCCGGGCCTGCAATGCATCGATCTGTGGCGGCAACTGTGACGTCGCTGCGTGCGATTCGAACTTTCCGCGACCGGTGATGACGAGGACGTCGGCGCTGTCGGTGCCGGGAATCAGTTCCACGGCGGCGGTCGTGATCCGTTGCAGAGTCGTGTCGAGATCCGTACCCGCACCGTCGAAGGACCGCGCGAGCTCGGCCATCGTGCGGCTCAGACGGTCGGGGTTCAGGTCGGACATGAGGCACACCTTCCGAAAGGTCGGTGCGCTCGTCGGCGGCACCGATGACAGTAGAAGCATCGGCACCGTCACAGCGACACCGAGGTACGGGACCACCAGCCTATCCGCGTGATCGGTCCGGACAAGGGCTCAGCGGCACATGCAGAGACGCTCAATACCTCGATACGGCGTTCAGCCGAGGCCGAAGATCCTGGCCAGGCGCATATCGGAGTCGTACAAAGCGTCGGTGTCGAAGGTGGAGGCGGAACTGAGCACCTCGTTCGCGCCGGTGGAGGCGATCAGCTTCTCGAGCCCCTCGGCCACCTGATCCTCGGTTCCGGCCAGCGAACCCTTTGCGGTCTCGTCGACGATGCGGCGCCGACGCTCGGTCATCGGCTGCCGGCGGATCTCCTCGACCGGGGACAGCGGCGGGAACGCACCCGCTTCGCGCGAGACGGCCATCGCCCAGGCCTCCGGAAGCTGCAACTCCCGAGCTTCGGCTTCGGTGTCGGCGATGAGGATGTCGAGCCCGACGACCACATAGGGCTCCGCGCCGGGTGTGCCCGGGCGGAAGTCGGCGCGATAACGGTCGAACGGTTCCGATCCCTGCCGCAGAAGAGGCCCGGCGACGACGACGGGCAACCCGAGACGCGCTGCCAGTCGCATGCCCTGCCGCGTGCCGAGGACGAAGATCGGAGGTGGCTCGGACAGTCGAGGGCGCACCGTCAGTTCGGCGGTGCCGTGTAGATAGCCGCGCAGTTCCTCGATGTCGGCGGCGAAGTCGTCCGCGTCGGCCTTGTGGGTACGCAGCGCATCGCGCACGGGTGCGGTGAATCCGAGGGAACGACCGACACCCAGATCGATCCGCCCCGGGTGCATCGCTTCGAGCATCGCGAACTGTTCGGCGACGACGATCGGTTGGTGATTGGGCAACATCACCCCACCCGATCCCACCCGGATCCGGCTCGTCCGATCCGCGATCGCACCGATGAGCAGCGGCGGAGCGCCCGACGCGATGCCCGGTACGGCGTGGTGTTCGGCCACCCAGAAGCGGTGGTAACCGGCCTCCTCGGCGAGTTCGGCGCGACGCAGGGTCTGGCGCAATGCGGCAGCGTCCGGCTGCCCCTCCCGGGTCCGGGAGCGGTCCAGCAACGACAACGCCACCTGCACGGTCGTCTCAACACCGCGACCGTCGCGGATCTTCCCTGCAGGTCAGGGATCCTCGGGTCCCCAAGCACGTCCGGCTGCGATCCAGTCCCCGTGGAAGTGGAGTTGCCCGTGCTCCGAGGCCTTCTGCGCCGCGGCGACACCGTGCGCATCGGCGACGTACAGCAGGAGGTTGGCAATGGCGTTTCCGACAGCGACGACCTGGTCGCGGGCATCGCTCGCTCGGATCGCCACCTCGGCGAGTGCGCGCCCGGCACCGATAGCCCCCGCCAGGGACTGGTGCTGGAGCTGGGTGCAGCCGGGACGACCGCAGGACAGACACAGGTCCGATACGTGATCACCCGTCGGAGTCCTCATGTCATTTCCTGCCGAAACATAAAGCCAATTATGTCCGATTTCGTTTCGGTGCCGAATGGGAGGTGCCGACGCGCTCGACAATTCCACTCCGAGCGGCGAGCCGAGACAGCCTGCACACGGCATGGAAATGCACCGCTCTGCGCGTAATGACTTGCGAGTCAGCGCAATTCGACGTTCATCATTTCGGTACGAGCGACCGTGCGATCACGCTCGTCGGCAAGAGCGAGACGACGCTCGTCGTTCATGTAGCCGTCCAGCGCGTCCTGCGATTCGAAGGTGAAGAATTGGATTTCGCGGGGTCGGCCCTCGGGGCCGTCGGTGACGGACCGCTGCACAGCACCGTCGGTGACGCCCCGCTGCACGACGCGACCACCGTGGTCGCCGACGAGCCGGAGGACCGCGTCCTCGTACGCGCTCATCGCCTCATCCATACCGGGCTTCGCCCACAACAGGACACACAGTGAGATCGCCATGGCGGCACGCTACCCGACCCGACGCCGCATCCCACTCGGCGTCCCGGACGAACTGTTCACGGCCGCGGGTTCTTCCGGGTCCACCGTGGCCGGTCGCTGCGGGTGGCCGCCGTGCAGCGACGACACGGGACGACTCCGTGCTCGCCCAGTTCCGCCAGGTACAGCGCGTCGCTCCACGGCACGTGCGGAAAGCGATCGAGGCGGGCGCGGGAGAGTTGCACCCCGCACAGGGTCTGATTGGTGCCGGGCGTCCATGCGTGGGTGTCGCCGGACGGGTAGCGGATCCCGTCGGTATCGGTCCATCGGACCGACGCAGCGACCGCCGGGCTGGTGTGCTGAGCCATGGGTCCGGATTCCCGCTACCGGACGGGATCACGCCCTCGTCCCTACGGCTCCTTCGACTCGCTGTCGCTGTCGCTGTCGTGGGAGGTGCGCGGCACGTTCAGCACGATGGTGCCGTTGGGGTCGGTCGGGAACGGTTCCACCTCGACCACCAACGAACTCTCCGGGGCGTCCGGTTCGACGTCGAACGGATCGTCCCAGGTGCGTCCCACCAGGTCCAGAGCTCCGATGTTCTCCACCGCGCGCCCCAGCCGGGCCCGACGACTCCTCACAGACTCCCCCTTCGGCGACCGGCGGCTCACGATTCGATACGGGATGCTGCGAGCATCTCCTCGATCGAGACGAACTTCAGGCGCGAGCGTCCCACCGCCGAACCGCGGGCCTTCTCCTGCTTGTCGATCTGCAACCAGCCCCGGTAATCGATGTGCTCCGGGCGCCGCTCGGCCACCAAGGTGGCGAGCTTCTCCCGATCGGCGACCGGCTCGGGCAGCTTGCCCTCGACGAAATCGTCGAGGATCTTCTCGACGGTTTCGGCCGAGCACTGCTTGTTGGTGCCGATCACCCCACTCGGACCGCGCTTGATCCAGCCGGCGGTGTAGACACCGGGCACGGGCGTTCCGGTCTCGGCGTCGATCACCCGGCCGCAGTCGTTCGGGATGACCCCGCGCCGCTCGTCGAAAGGCAGCCCGGCCAGCGCGGTGCCGCGGTAGCCGATCGAGCGCAGCACCAATCCCGCTTCGAGGGTTTCGGTCTGCCCGGTCGGGCGGGCCTCGAGACGGCCGTCGACCTCGACGAGTTCGTTGCGTTCGAGCGTGATCGACTCGACCACACCGTCGCCGGAGATCTCCACCGGCGAGGCGAGAAAGCGCAGCACGATCCGCTTGTTGCCCTCGGTGGGGGTGCGCTGCGCAAAGCCCTCGACCTGCCGCACCTTCAGCGCCAGGCGGGGTTCGACCTCCGGATCGTCGATCAGCGCGCGGCTGACCGGATCGAGTTCGACCTCGACCGGATCGACGACCACGTCGACGCCGGGCAGCGAGCCGAGCGCGAGCAACTCCGGGTTGGTGTAGGCGGCCTGCGCCGGGCCGCGCCGGCCCACCACCACGACCTCACGGATGTTCGAGGTGCGCAACGCCTCGAGCGCGTGCTCGGCGATGTCGGTGTGGGCCAGATCGTCCGGGTCCATCACCAGCGCCCGCGCCACATCCAGGGCGACGTTGCCGTTGCCGATGATCACTGCGCGCTCGGCCGACAGGTCGAAGGTGCGGTCGGCGAAATCCGGGTGCCCGTTGTACCAGGCCACGAACTCCGTCGCGGCGTGCGAACCCGCGAGGTCTTCACCGGGGATGTTCAGCCTGCGGTCGCCCGCCGCGCCGACGGCGTAGATCACCGCGTGGTGGTGGGCGAGCAGTTCCTCGTGGGTGATGTGGGTGCCGACCTCGACGTTGAAATAGCACTGGGTGTTCTTGTGGCCGATGGCGCTGCGGAAGACGTCGCCGACCCCCTTGGTGCTCTGGTGATCGGGGGCCACCCCGGCCCGCACGAGCCCGTAGGGGGTGGGCAGACGATCGAAGATGTCGACCTGCACCGCCGAGTGCGTCACCAGATCCATCGCCGCGTAACAGGCGGCCGGACCGGACCCGACGATCGCGACCCGCAGGGTGCCCAGCTCGGCGGGCAGCTTGCGGCGCGTGCGCAGTTCCGGCCAGTCCGGTCCGATCGGGTACCGCCGGTAGTACTCGGCGTTGATCTCGAGGTAGGGCTCCTGCGCCGGGGTCAGTTCGTTGTCGGCGGCGATCGCATCGACCGGGCACTCGTCGACGCATGCCCCGCAGTCGATGCACGTGTCCGGATCGATGTACAGCATCTCCGTCGTGGCGAAGGGTGCTTCGTCGGGCGTCGGGTGGATGCAGTTGACCGGGCAGACCTCGACACAGGAGACGTCGTTGCAACACGCCTGGGTGATTACATAAGCCACAGTTGTACCTGCCTACAGTGCCGATTCCGGACAACGAACGGGCCTCAGACTAGTACACGTTCCAGTTTCGGTCGAGAACCACGTTCTCGAAATAATATCATCGGATTTCCGGCTGCCGAAGCGCGTCAGATGTCCGTTTCGGTGCTCGACTCGATACGGAAACCGATCTTGAGCGTGACCTGCGTATGGGCCACCCGGCCGTCGTCGATGTGACCCCGGATGTTGACCGTCTCGAACCACTCGAGATGCCGTGTGGTCTCCGCTGCTCGCGCCACCGCTTTCGCGATCGCGTCGTCGACTCCCGTCGTCGACGATCCGACGACCTCGATCACCCGGTAGACATGGTTCATGGCTGAACTCCTCGAATCGGCGATGCTCCGATTCGGATCGTCCCGCCCCCGAGCGACCCCCGTCCCCGGAACCACGAAAATGACAGGAAGATTCAGGCACGACGCGCGAGCGACCGGGCGAGTTCGCCCAGACGCGCCAGACGCAGGTCCCCGAGCGGGATCGCGCCGGCGCCGAGCCGGTTGGTGACGAAGGCGAGCGACAGGCCGGTGTCGAGATCGGCGTACGCCCCCGAACCGCCCACTCCGTAGTGCCCGAGCGCACCGCGCGGGCGCTGGATGCTGGCGAAGATGGGCTGGTGGTAGCCGAGCCGCCACGCCATCGGCACCCCGAGCACGTAGTCCCGGCTGCGCACCCGCACGCGCGACATCTCGTCGATCGTGGTGGCGTCGAGGAACTTCACGCCGTCGATCGTCCCGCCGGCGGCGATCGCCCCGTACATACGCGCGAGCGAGCGGGCGGTGAACACACCGTTCCAGCCCGGCATCACCGAGTCGTGCACGGCCGGGTCGCCGACGAGCCGGTCGAAGCCGTCGGGCATTGCAGCTTCGGCGAGACCGCGGGTCGGTTCGAGTCGCGACAGCACCGCGGCGCTCGCACCCCAGTGCAGTCCGACCGGAGCGAGTCGTGGGAACAGCTTCGCGATGCGGCCCCGCTCGTCGTGCGGCACGCGGTACCAGAAGTCGGGATCGCCGAGGGGCCGAGCGATCTCCTGCTCCACGACCTCCACGAAGGGCAGGCCGGTCACCCGCTGCACGAGTTCGGCGACGAGCCATCCGTAGGTGACGGCGTGATAACCCGATCCGCGCCGACGCCGGCGATCCGGCACCGCCTGCTCGAGTGCCGCGACGGTCGCGTCGTAGTCGAGGATCCCGCGCGTCCCCGGAACCAGGCCGCGCACCCGGTGCAGGCCGGATCGGTGGGTCATGATGTCCGCGACGGTGATGCCTTCCTTGCCGTTCGCGGCGAACTCCGGCCAGTACTGCGCGACGGGCGCGAAGTAGTCGATCACTCCACGCTCGGCCAGACGGTGCACGACGGTCGACGCCACGCCCTTACCGGTCGAGAACGACAACGCCATGGTGTCGCGGCTCCACCGGCGGTCGGGAGCCGACCAGCCGGACCAGATGTCGAGGACCTTCTCGCCGTGGAGATAGGCAGTGAGTGCGCCGCCGCCGTCCCGGGGACGCTTGTACAGCGAGAAGAACGCGTCGGCCAGGCGCAGGAATCGCGGATCGACGACCATCTCGGTGGGCGCCGCCGGACCCGGCCGGGCGTCGATCTGCCCGGGGACGTGCACCGGCGCGAACGACGCTGTCGCCCCGGCAGGTTCGAAGACTGCTCCGGTCGTCATGTGCGACAGGCTACGACGACACGGAACGTAAAGGAAGAGTTTACGTACAGTCTGTTTGTCGACGATCCCGCCGAGACGCGCCGAATCTACGGCAGGAGCGACGGCGGTGTCTGCGCGCCGGGAGTGAAGTACCGGAAGTCACCCAGCACGACGCACCCGCGTACGGCCTCGACATCGAACGCGGCCGCCGCCGTGCCCTCGCACAACACCGGATCGTCGGCGTCGCCCACATAGGCCTGCGACTGCGGACCCGCAGCGACGACCGCCGTGCCCGGACTTTCGAGTACACCGAGCGCCAGGGCCTGCGCGCCCACACCGATCGCGAACAGCCGTCCCGACGTGCTCTCCCCGGCGCCGACACCACCGTCGAATCCGGCGGCCACCACCTGTGCGGCGCCGCGCGCATCGGCGAATCCCACGCCCCGCTCGCCGTAACTCCACGCCTCGGCGGTGCCGTCGGTGGACGCGCCGCACGCTTCGTCGCCGTCGATCTGCACGACCTCGGCCGGGGCACCCGGCGGTGCCGTGCAGGTCGTGGCCGCGGACGCGGTCTGAGGAACCAGGAATCCGGCACCGATGGCAGCAGCGAACGCTGCTCCGACGCCGAGAACCCGACCGGACGCCCACGAGCGAATCACGACATCGACCTTTCCGAACCTCATGCGACTGTTTTCTCGGACAGTTTATGGACTCACGCTGCGGGAGGTCTCATAGTCGAGGTCACGACAGGGACGCGATTCCCCGAACGTTCCGGTCACGCGTCCTTCGCCCGGTCGGTGTCGCGGGACGGTTGGACTCGTTTCGGCTCCCCCGGCATCTTCGGGTGATTGGGTGGGTACGGCAGGTCGCCGAGACCGTCCGCCGCGTCCCGCTCGGCCATCTCGAGCAGGACGTCCAGCGAGTGCGCGTGTGCGTCGAGATCCGCCATCGGATCGCCGCGCTTCGCCAGCAGATCCGGCACCGTGGCGATCGTGAAGTCGTCGGGTTCGGCGTCGACCAGTTCGTCCCAGGTCAGCGGGGTCGAGACGGTCGCGATCGGGGTGCGGCGGACCGAGTAGGCCGATGCGATCGTCTTGTCGCGCGCGTTCTGGTTGTAGTCGAGGAAGAGCCGCTCCCCGCGTTCCTCCTTCCACCACGCCGTCGTCGCCCGCCCGTCGCTGCGCCGCTCGATCTCACGCATGAGCGCGATCCCGGCGCGACGGACGCCGACGAAATCCCATTCGGGCACGATCCGCAGATAGACGTGGAGTCCCCGACCACCGGACGTCTTGGGATATCCGGTGAGGCCCAGTTCGTCGAGGAGCGGGCGCACGACCTCCAGCGCCACGGCCCGCGCGTCGCCGAAGTCGGTTCCCGGTTGCGGGTCGAGGTCGATGCGCAGTTCGTCGGGGCGGTCGGTGTCGCCGCACCGCACCGGCCACGGATGGAAGGTCACGCACCCGAGGTTCGCCGCCCACACCACGTCGGCGGCCGAACACACACGCAGCGCATCGGCGGTACGTCCCGACGGGAACGTGATCTCGCAGGTCGCCACGTGGTCGGGTCGCTTGACCGGTGCCCGCTTCTGATAGATCTCCTCCCCCTCGATGCCGTCGGGGAAGCGCTGCAGATGCGTCGGCCGATCGCGCAGAGCCGTCAGGATCGGGGCGTCGAACTCGGTGGCGATCCTGCGGTAGTACTCCACGAGGTGCCGCTTCGTGCCACCCTCGGCGCCGAGCTGCGGGAAGTAGATCTTGTCGGGATTCGACAACCGCACGGGCGTGCCGTCGACGTCCAACTCCTCCGCGGGCGAACGCTTCGCGGCCATGTCAGTCCTCCGTCCGGTCGAGCACATCCGACAGGTCGTAGCGCACCGGCACCTCCAGTTGGTCGAACGTGCAGCTCTCGGGGTCGCGGTCGGGACGCCACCGCAGGAACTTCGCTGCGTGCCGGAACCGCATCCCCGCTCCCGACACACCTTCCATCTGGTCGTACGCGACCTCCACGACACGTTCGGGACGCAACGGCACCCAGCTGCGATCCACCGCCGAACGCCACCGCGTCGGTTCACCCTGCTCGACGACGTCGTCCCCGAGTCGCAGCGGCTGCAGTTCGGCGAGCAGTTCCTCGCGTCGCTCCCGCGTGAACGCCGAGGCTCCGCCGACCATCGCGAGTTCGCCGTCGTGATAGAGCCCGAGCAACAGCGACCCGATGCCCTCGACGCTCTTGTGCATGCGATAGCCCATCAGGACGCAGTCGGCGGTGCGGGCGTGCTTGAGTTTGAGCATCTCCCGCTTGTCGGGCACATAGAGCCCGTCGAGTCGCTTGGCGATCACGCCGTCGAGGCCGGCGCCTTCGAACTCCTCGAACCAGTGGCGGGCGGTATCGGTGTCGGTCGTGGCCACCGTGACATGGCAGCTCTTGCCCCCGCCGATCTCGGATCGCAGCCGCGCGCGCCGCTCTGCGAACGGGGTCTCCATGAGGTTCTCGTCGCCGAGAGCGAGCAGATCGAAACCGACGAACACGGCCGGTGTCTGCTCGGCGAGCATCGTGACCCGGCTGGCGGCCGGGTGGATCCGCTCGGACAGTGCCTGCCAGTCGAGTCGGGTGCGACCGTCGTGTTCGCGCGGGACGACGATCTCCCCGTCGACCACGCACCTGCGGGGCAGTTCGGCGCGTGCGGCGTCGGCGAGTTCCGGGAAGTAGCGCACGAGGTCCTTGCCTCCGCGCGAACCGAGAACCACCTCGTCGCCGTCGCGGAAGACGATCGCCCGGAAGCCGTCCCATTTGGGTTCGTAGGACCACTCGTCGGGACCGTTCTCGGGTTGGGAGGGGACTGTGGAGGAGACCTTGGCGAGCATCGGGGCGAGCGGCGGCACCACAGGCAGGTCCATGCGGCACATCGTTCCACCCCGTACGGGTACCGGCAGCACTTCCGTAGGCTCTTCGACCATGAACATTCTCCGAGGGGCGGCCGGTGCCGCGATGGCGTTGGCGGCAGCAGGGGTGCTCGGAGGATGCGCGACCCATGTCGAAGGGCAGGCCGTGCCCGCCGCGAACGCCCTGGACACGTCCACGGCGCCGTCCTTCTCGCTACCCACGACGACCCCGTCGGCGTCGTCGTCGACCGAGTTGAGCGTCGACGTCGCAGCCGGCGAATGCGTCGCGCTCGGCGGCACCGTCGACGACGCGACCATCGACTACGCGGTGTGCGGCAGCCCGAGCTCGAATTACAAGGTCGTCGACGTCGTCGATGCCAGTGCCATGTGCCCCGGCGACATCGACCAGACCTACTACGAGTCGTTCGGCGGCATCGAGGTCGGGGCGCTGTGTCTCGACATCGACTGGGTCGTGGGGGACTGCATCGACCTCGGTGGCGAGGACCCGCAGCGCATCGACTGCGGTGAGCCCGCCGTCCAGGGCGAGGAGGTCACCGAGATCCTGCTCGACACCTCCGACGTGAACGACTGCTCGACGTCCGAGGGTGGCTTCGTGTACCGGGAACGCAACTTCGTGGTCTGCACCGACACCATCTGAGGTTCTCTCCTCGTGCGGATGCCCGTCGCCGCCGCGACGGAGCATGTCGGTGCCTCCCGCAACAATGCGTTCGACAGATCATCATCCGACGGACGCGAGGACAGAACATGACGCACTGGCCGGACAGACCGATCTGCGCGTTCGATCTCGAGACCACCGACCGGGATCCCCGCAACGCCCGCATCGTCACGGCCTGCGTCGCAACCTTCGACGGCGACCGCATCGACACACGCTCGTGGCTGCTCGACCCGGGTATCGCGATACCCGAGGAGACCACCGCGATCCACGGCATCACCACCGCCCACGCCCGCGCCGAAGGACTCGACTATCTCGAGGGATACAAGCAGATCCGGCAGGCCGTGAGCGACGCATGGGCGCGCGGCCACATCGTCGTCGCATTCAACGCCAGCTACGACCTGACGGTTCTCGACGCCGAAGGACGCCGGCTCGGTCTGACGGGGCTCGACATCGGCACGGTCGTCGACCCGTACGTCATCGACCGGGAGATGGACCGCAGCCGGCCCGGCAGGCGCACACTGCAGGCGGTGTGCGAGGCGTACGGGGTGTCGCTGCCGAACCCGCACGAGGCCGAGGCCGACGCGCTCGCGGCCGGCCACCTGACCCGCGCGCTCGTGGCGAGATTTCCCGAGCTCGCCGAACTCGACATCATGGCCGATCAGGCCGCCTGGCACGCCGAACGTCAACGCAGTTTCGCCGAGTACCTGCGCGGGCTCGGTCGCGAGGTCGTCGACGTCGACGACAGCTGGCCGGTCCGGCTTCCTGCCCCGGTGGGCACCGATGTCCTCGAGCGTCCCGCGACCGAGACGAGGTTCCGGCGCGCGCTGCGCGCGGTCCGCGAGTTCTTCCGGCGACTCCGCCGGGGTTGATCAGGGAAGCAGTCCCTGCCGGCGCGCTTCGACCACGGCTTCGTGCCTGCTGCGCGCGTCGAGTTTGTCCATGGCGTTGCGCAGATAGGTCTTGACCGTCTCCACGCTCAGCGACAACCTGTCGGCGATCTCCGCGTTGCGGCAGCCCAGCGCCACATGGCTCAGCACGTCGTGCTCGCGCGCGGTCAGATGTGTCCGCGGGTGCGATGCGCCGTCGCGCGCCCGGGTCAAGGTCTCCTCGACCGTTCGTACCTGTTCCCTGATCGATGGATCATCGGTCCGGGCCGCGATCGCCCGCAACGCGACGAGACTTTCCGTCAGCGCTTCGGAGACGGAGGCAGGCACGGTGGCGCCGTGCGCGGCCCGCGTGTTCCCGATCAGCGACACGCGACGGTCCACCTCGTCGCGGATCTCGATCTCCCGCGCGAGCTCCGCGGCCGACCGCACGACCTTCTCCGCCACGACGTCGCCGATGGGCCGATTGACCCTCAGCCCGCCGTAGATCGCCGCCCGGGTGCGTCCGCGCACCACGACCGGCACGGCGAGCAACGACTCGATTCCCTCACCGGCGACCTGCCGGTCGTAGTGGTGGGTGATGTGCGGGGAGGTGAAGTAGTCGGCGACCGCGCCGGGACGTTGTTCGACGACCACCCGCCCGCCGAGTCCGCGTTCGGCGGCGATCACCAGATTGCGCAGGACACGACCGCGCGTTCCGACGAATCCGGACAGGACGACGTCCGAGCCCTGCACCGCGCCACCGAAGAGCACTGGCAGTTCCGTCGTCGCCTTGAGGTCGCGCAGCGTGGCGCGGAGGGTGTCGAGATCGTCGGGACGCAGCACACCCGGCACAGCGACATCCATCGATTGCTCCTGCTCTTCCCTCCGAACACCCACTTTCGAGGGTAGAGGGGCCAGTTCCACGATTCGTAACCTGCACATCGTCTGGTGTTGCGACGATCACAGAAGACGCCGGAATCCGAGTAGGCCACCCCCGGAGGTATCCGTGTCCATCGCCCCCGTCCGTCCCGGCTCGACCGGAGCCGCGAACTACAGCCAGATGAGCCCGCTGCGCTTCCTCGAACGGTCCGCGGCGGTGTTCCCGGATCGCACCGCGATCATCCACGGCGACCGCACGTACACCTACGCCGAGTTCGCCGACGAGACGCAGCGGCTCGCGCGCGTGCTGCGCAGCCGTATCGAGCCGGGCGACAAGATCGCGTACCTGACCCCGAACGTGCCCGAGATGCTCATTGCGCATTTCGCGGTTCCGCTCGCGGGCGGTGTGCTCGTCGCGCTGAACTCGCGACTGGCCGGGCCGGAACTCGAGTACATCCTCGACCACTCCGAGACGAAGCTGCTGTTCGTCGACTCCGAATTGCTCGGATCGGTCGCGAACGTCCGCGACAACGTTCCCGGCGTCACCGAGATCATCGAGGTCCCCGACTCCACCGTGCCGGCTCCCGAGGTACCCGCCGGGGTGGCCACCGCCCGGTACGACGAGTTCCTCGCGCAGGCCGACTCGCTCGATGCGACACCGCTGCCGTGGAGCGTCGACGACGAGCTCGGCGTCATCACCCTCAACTACACCTCGGGCACGACCGGCAAGCCCAAGGGCGTGATGTACACCCACCGGGGCGCGTACCTGAACTCGCTGGGCGAGACCTTCCACAACAGCTTCGACGGGCAGAGCAAGTATCTGTGGACGCTGCCGATGTTCCACTGCAACGGCTGGTGCACGCCGTGGGCGGTGACCGCTGCGGCGGGCACCCACATCTGCCTGCGGGCGGTGCGGGCCGACGCGATCTGGGATGCCATCGACAACCTCGGAGTCACCAACCTGTGCGGTGCGCCCGCGGTGTGCTCGACCATCGCGAACGCCGAGCAGGCCCATCCCCTCGACCGTCCACTGCGGATCACCACGGCCGGTGCGCCGCCGTCACCGACGGTGATCGCCCAGCTCGAGCAGATCGGCATCACGGTCGTCCACGTCTACGGACTCACCGAGGTGTACGGCCCGTACACGATCTGCGAGTACCAGGACAGCTGGGACGACAAGCCCGCCGACGAACGTGCCGCGCTGCTCTCCCGTCAGGGCGTCGGCATGTTGCAGGCCGAGACCGCGCGGGTCGTCGACGAGGACATGAACGACGTGCCCGCCGACGGCGAGACCATGGGTGAAATCGTGCTGCGCGGCAACAACGTCATGCTCGGTTACTACAAGGACCCGGATGCGACCGAGGAGGCGTTCCGCGGCGGCTGGTTCCACACCGGCGACCTCGGCGTGATGTACCCCGACGGATACATCCAGCTCAAGGACCGTGCGAAGGACATCATCATCTCCGGCGGCGAGAACATCTCGACCGTGGAGGTCGAGCAGGCGATCGTCAGCCACCCGGCGGTGCTCGACGTCGCGGTCGTCGGCGTTCCGGACGAGAAATGGGGTGAACGTCCCAAGGCGTTCGTGATCCTGAAGAAGGGCGAATCGGTCACGGCCGAGGAGATCATCGACTACACCCGCACGCTGCTCGCCGGATACAAGGTGCCGCGCGACATCGTCTTCCCACTGGAGCTGCCTCGCACCTCGACCGGGAAGATCCTGAAGTTCGAGCTGCGATCGGCCGAAGCCGCCGAGGGGTGAGCCGACCCCTCACGACTGCATTGGATACTCGACGCCATGACATCCGGTACCGGTAACAGCACCCGTCGCCTCGACTCGACGGGACCCGATCCCGCCCAGTTCCGGGTGCATGTCGTCACGCAGGCGATCCGCCTGTTCTCGGAGTTCGGCTACGAGTCGACCACCGTCGAGCAGATCGCCGCGGCCGCCGGGGTGTCGCGGCGGACCTTCTTCCGGCAGTTCCGGTCGAAGGAGGACGTGATCTTCGCCGATCACGAGTCGCTGCTCGAGCAGGTCGCCGAATACCTCTCGCAGGATTTCGACGATCCGTGGGCGGCGGCCTGTGAGGGGGCCAAGCTCGTCTTCGGGCACTTCCGTGACCGGCGCGAGCTGGCGGTGTGGCGGTATCGGGTGGTGCAGCGGGTGCCCGCACTGCGGGAGCGCGAACTCGTCACCACCTACCGCTACGAGCGGTTGTTCACCGACTTCCTGCGCGCCGCCGTCCCGACGGAGAAGCCGGTGCGCACCGTCAGCTTCGCGGCGGCGATGACCGCCACCCACAACTTCGTGCTGCGCGCGATGATCCGCGGCGACGAGACCGCCACCGCCGAACGCCTCGAACAGGAGCTGCTCGAGCTCCGCCGCACGTACGGGGTGGTTCCGGTGCCCGAGGGCGCGACGAACGGGAAGGCCGCGCCGGCCCCGCCTGCGGTCGCGGTGGTGACCTATCCGGCTCATCTGACACCGGCCGAGATCGCCGAGCAGGTTCGGCTCCAGCTCGAAGGTGCACGTCAGCACCGTTGACCTGGCACTGAGTGCCGTGGTTACAATCGACTCATTCCGTCACGTCGCGAACCCTCGCCTCGCTATGCTCGAGGGAGCTACGCTCGCAAATCTGGCACCGCGTGCCGTTAGGAGTCCGCCGTCATGGCCCTCAATCCCGACTTCGACCTGTTCAAGCTCTCCGAAGAGCACGACGCTCTGCGCGAGGCCATCCGCGCGCTCGCCGAGAAGGAGATCGCGCCCTACGCCAAGGACGTCGACGAGAACTCCCGCTTCCCGCAGGAAGCCCTCGACGCCCTCAACAAGTCGGGCTTCAACGCCATCCATGTGCCCGAGCAGTTCGAAGGCCAGGGCGCCGACTCGATCGCCGCCTGCATCGTGATCGAAGAGGTCGCCCGAGTATGTGGCTCCTCCTCGCTGATCCCCGCCGTCAACAAGCTCGGCACCATGGGCCTGATCCTCCGCGGCTCCGACGAGCTCAAGGCCAAGGTCCTCCCCGACATCGTCAACGGTGCGATGGCCTCCTACGCGCTGTCCGAGCGCGAGGCCGGCTCCGACGCCGCCTCCATGCGCACCCGCGCCAAGGCCGACGGCGACGACTGGATCCTCAACGGCTCCAAGTGCTGGATCACCAACGGTGGTAAGTCCACCTGGTACACCGTCATGGCCGTCACCGACCCCGAGAAGGGTGCCAATGGCATCTCCTCCTTCATGGTCCACAAGGACGACGAGGGCTTCGTCGTCGGACCGAAGGAGAAGAAGCTCGGCATCAAGGGCTCCCCCACCGCCGAGCTGTACTTCGAGAACTGCCGCATCCCCGGCGACCGCATCGTCGGCGAGCCGGGCACCGGCTTCAAGACCGCTCTCGCGACCCTCGACCACACCCGCCCCACCATCGGTGCGCAGGCCGTCGGCCTCGCCCAGGGTGCCCTCGACGCGGCGACCGCCTACGTCAAGGACCGCAAGCAGTTCGGCCGCCCGATCTCCGACAACCAGGGTGTGCAGTTCATGCTCGCCGACATGGCGATGAAGGTCGAGGCCGCACGCCTGATGGTCTACACCTCCGCTGCTCGCGCCGAGCGCGGCGAGCCCAACCTCGGCTTCATCTCGGCCGCCGCGAAGTGCTTCGCGTCGGACGTCGCCATGGAGGTCACCACCGACGCCGTGCAGCTGTTCGGTGGCGCCGGCTACACCACCGACTTCCCGGTCGAGCGCATGATGCGCGACGCCAAGATCACGCAAATCTACGAGGGCACCAACCAGATCCAGCGCGTCGTCATGTCGCGCGCTCTGCTGCGCTGACACCGGTCGCGTAGGTTACCCCCGGAACATCACAGCGATCAGGAGTTACCGCAGTGGCAGTGGAAAAGGTAGGCGTGATCGGCGGCGGCACCATGGGTGCCGGTATCGCCGAGGTGTGCGCCAAGGCCGGTAGCGACGTCCTCGTCAAGGAGACCACCGAGGAGTTCGCCGCCGCGGCGCGCGAGCGTCTCGAGAAGTCGATCGGACGCGGCGTCAAGTCCGGCAAGATCACGCAGGAGGACGCCGACGCGATCCTCGGACGGATCCGCGTCACCCTCGACCTGAACGAGTTCGCCGACCGCGACCTCGTCGTCGAGGCCGCACCCGAGATCGAGTCGCTCAAGGTGGAGATCTTCTCCGAGCTCGACAAGATCGTGAAGCCCGAAGGCATCCTCGCCACCAACACGTCGTCGATCCCCGTCATCAAGATGGCGCAGGCGACGCAGCGGCCCGGCAAGGTCGTGGGCGTGCACTTCTTCAACCCGGTGCCGGTGATGCCGCTCGTCGAGATCATCTCGGCGCTCACCACCGACGAGGCCACCGCCGACACGGTGTTCGACTACGCGAAGAACACCCTCGGCAAGACGGCCGTGCGCGCGGGCGACCGCGCGGGCTTCATCGTCAACGCCCTACTCATCCCGTACCTGTGCTCGGCAGTGCGCATGCTCGAGTCGGGATACGCGACGAAGGAAGACATCGACGCCGCGATGAAGGGTGGCTGCGGCTACCCGATGGGTCCGCTGACCCTCATCGACACCGTCGGCCTCGACATCACCCTCAACGCCGCGCAGTCGCTGTACGACGAGTTCGCCGAGCCGCACTACGCACCCCCGGCACTGCTGCGTCGCATGGTCGACGCGGGTCGCCTGGGTCGCAAGACCGGCGAGGGCTTCTACAGCTACAAGTAGGCCTCACTCGGACGCCCCTGCCGTTCCTTCTCGGAACGGCGGGGGCGTCTGCGTATCCGGAACAGCCGGGAGGTACGCAACAACAGTTCCGGGTTCGCAACACTGCCGGTAACTGCCGGCGTTGCGAACCTTCATCACGTGTTGCGTACCTCGTGTACGACCGATGTCTGTCGCCTTCTGCTATCGTCCCGACCCGGACGTATCGGGGGATTCTGTCGGGGGGCAGTCGTGACGTTGCACGTGGATCCTGAAGCGCTGCGCACATTCGCAGCCTTCGTGGCGGACACCGCCGACGCGATCGACGACTGGGACGTCGGCGAACCGTATGCCGTGTCGCAACCAGCGCTTCCCGGAACAGAATTCGCGGCCGTCTGTGCACGAGCATTCACCGCCACCGATCAGGCACTGAACAACGTGTGCAGTCGCCTGCGCGAGATCGTCGACATCACCGACGGCGCCAAGAACGACTACGCCGTCGCCGAGACGGACTTCGTGGCTGCACTCTCCGCAATGGATCCGCACGAATGAGACCGGGAGTCGCTGCGGTCCGGTCCTGGAATCCCGACGCTCTGCGAGTCACTGCCGACCACCTCGACGTGCTCGTCGACAAACTCGACGACCGCATGAAAGGTCTGCTCACCGAGCAGGATGTGCTCGCCGAGCGATGGTCCGGCGACGCCGCACGTGCCGCCGCCACGCGAGTGGTCCGCGAACGCTCGCTGGGCAGCGCCATCGCCGAAGCACTACTGCAGGTCGCGGAGGCGTACCGCACCGGCGCGTGGCTCGTCGAAGGCGCCCGCCTGCACCTCGTGTCGGTGGTGACCAGCGCCGAACAGTCCGGGTTCACCGTGCACGACGACGGCACCGTCGACCCCTCCGACCAGATCCGCATCCTCTCGGCGATGCTGCCGGCCGAAGCCGTCGCCGAGGCTCGCGTTCGCCTCGAACACGAAGCAGCGGAACTGACCCACGCGGTCACCGGCGCTCTCGAACAGGCGTCGCGAGCCGCGACGGAAACTGCCGATCGCATCACCGCTGCCGTTGCGGTACTCGAAGCAGCCCGGGATGCCGCGGTGCCCGGGAAGGTCGTGCAGACGGAGGACGGCGAGTTCTCCTGGTGGCCGGACTGGCCATCGACCATCGCAGCGTCGACCATCGGCGCAATGTCCGGAGCTACCAAGGAAATCCTGACCGACGCGGCGGTGGCCTCGGGTGACGATGTCGCACGCAACATCGCGCGTGGCACGAACCCGGCTGCCGCTGCAGTAGGCACCGTTCCTGCGATCGTCAACGACATCAAGGGAGGCATGGATCCCACCGAGGCGGTGGTGTCCGAGAGCGCCGGAACCGTTGTCGGCATGGTCGGTGCATTCCTGGCGTCGAAGGGAACTACCGCAGCTATCGGCGCTGCGACCGGCTCGGTCGTTCCAGGGGTCGGCACCGCCGCCGGCTTCGCTATCGGCCTTGTATTCGGGGGCTTTGCCACGTGGTACACATCCAAGAGGATCCAGGAGTTGTGGTGACGACCGAAGGCACACCGGAAGACCGGAATCACGTTCGTGCCGATAGTTCCCCCGACGCGCCCTGTTGGCCACAACGTCTTCGAATCGGATGGTGCATAGCGGGGGTATGCGTTCTGGTCTTCGCTACGTGGAGTCTGGTTGACAGTTCTGCGAATATCCGTCACGAGGAATTGGTATCCACGATCGGTTCGCTGTTGTACGGAGCAGCAATGCTGCTCATGGGCGTGATGTGTGTCAGACTCGGAGGGATTCGACATGTCCTGTATTCCCCACGCATCAGAAGTTACAGGCATCCGGAACATGGCACGGGAATCGTTGTCCCTGGAGGACTTACGCCTCTAACTATCTTCATGGTCCTGCTCGTCGTGGCGGGGCTCGGATGCCTGGCCGTAGCGGCACTGAACATCTACATCACCGACAAATCCGAGTTGTCTCACGGTCGCGACCCTCACGCCACTGCAATCTTCATGTTCGTGGGTGGGGTCGTCGCCCTGATCGCGTCGGCAGTGTTCGCATGGTTCCGGCTCCCGACAACAGTGGGGTTGTACCCGCAAGGAATCGAAAGAGTCGTACGCTCTCGCAAGCTCCGACGAAACAATGCCACCGTGCAGTTCGCGCGTTGGGACGCTATCGAAAGCATCATCGGAACGGATATCGTGACCCGTTCCGGATCCGGCGACGTCCGCACTCCGATGATCCACATCCACACGACCGGACGGATTCCCCCTGAAGCGCGCATCCCCCACGACGAAGAACACACCCTCGCCATCGTCTGCACTTGGCTCATCGCCGAACCCAACACCCTCTTGACCCTGATCCGACGGATGAGCGAACGCCCGAACGACCGCACGCTCCTCGCTCGGGAAGACGCGGCCGAACTTCTCAGACCACCGCCATTACGAGAGCGATTCCGGATGGCACGCCACCAGGAGGCGTCTCGATGAACGCTTCGCTTCAGACGGCGCTCTCCGACTACCTCGCAGCACACGAAGTCGAATTGAACCCCTGCGATCCGCGGCACCCGCAACCGGACCTCCAGGCGCCGGAAGGCTGGATCACACTCCCCCGCGATGTCTTTCCGCACGCACATACGGTTCTCGTGGCTCCCGAGCACGTCGCGGACGATTGGGTGCCCAACGCCGTCCTCCTCCACGGCGCACTGTCGAAATGGCGGCCGACGGACGAACTACTGGAGGTCGCCGGGCAGGAAGCTCGTGGACTGCCCGAGTGGAAGGAATCATTCCGCGACACATCCGACTTCCATGGACATCGATCGGTGATCGTCCGAGGCTCCTATCGAGTGGACGACGTCGAGTACACCGCTGTGACGCGATATCTCGTGATCGACCACGAGTACGACCGCTACCTGACGCAACTGACGGCAACCGCACGTTTCGACAGCGCCGAGTCTCTTATCGCTCATCTGCATGGAATCCATGAGGGACTGAGAATCCGGTGAGCGAGTTCATCGAAATTCCCTCTTCCGGGAAGGATTCAGCACCTACTTGGCCACAACGTTTCCGTCCGGCTTCGTTCTGTGCCGGTGTGTTCTGCACTGGATTCAGCCTCGTCGCACTGTTCTGGACAGTGGACGACTGGCGAGCGGACGATCTCGGAGCGACTGCCCTGGCGCTTTCCCTGACCGTAATGATGACTATCGTTGCGGCGGGAATGTTCGAGCGGGGCGGTTTCCACCGATTCGGTTTGCATCCGAGGATCCGGCAGTGCCGAGACGACCTTCACGGCCCCGGCATCGAGATTCCTTACGTGAGGATACTTCCCGTTCAGCTGTCCGTCGTGTTCTCCTGCATCACAATATTGGGCGCTTTCATGATTCGTGCGTCGAACCGACCGGACGGAGCGATGCTTCTTGCGAGACACGAGCTCCCCTACTCCGGCTCGTTCATCGCATGGACGACATGTGCAACCGTGGCGGTGTGCGCTCTACCCTTCTTGATCCACCCCCGGGGATTTACCCGTATCCATGCCGACGGTATCCGTCGTCGCACGACATGGCTCGTGCGGCGTGGCGTTTCGGACGTGTTCGTTCGATGGGACGAGATCCAGGAAGTGGCTGCCGATGTCTACACCGTCTCGGGCCGCGGGGGGTCTACGCACAATCCACTCATCCGTCTCCACGTATCCGGCTACGAACCGACTCCGCCTCGCGTGGCGCACGACAAGCCGGATTCGTTCACCGTGCCGGCGTACGTTCTCGTGAGCGAGCCCAACGCGCTGGTCGGACTCCTCGACCGTCTCCATCGGTGTCCCGACGGTCGCCATATCGTCACGACACCCGAGGCCCCAGAACTCCTTCGTCCCCTCCCGGTGCGGGAACGCTTACGCATCGCGCGGAAGATTCCGCGTCAACAGTGGGAATGGTGATGGGTACGCAACACCGGTGGTGGGCCCGCAACGCCGACAGTGACCGACCACGTTGCGAACCTTCACCCCACGTTGCGTACCTCGGTCAGTTTCCGTTGTTCGGTCCGTGGACGCGGCGGTGCAGTGCTTCCATCCGCAGGTCCAGATCGCGCGCCGTCTCCGCGGCGAGGCGGAGTTCCTCGCGCAGTTCGTCCGGAACCTCGCGGTCGTGTTTGTAGTAGATCTTGTGCTCCAGGCTCGCCCAGAAGTCCATCGCGACGGTGCGGATCTGCAGTTCGACGTAGACACGCTCGACCCGGTCGGACATGTACACCGGAATCTGAATGATGACGTGCACGCTGCTGTACCCGTTGGGTTTCGGGCGGGCGATGTAGTCCTCGATCTCGACGACCGTCACGTCGAGCTGGCTCGTGATCATGTCGATGATCCGGTAGACGTCCGACGTGAAGCTGCACGTGATGCGGATGCCGGCGATGTCACGGACGGCCTCGCGGATGCCGTCGAGCGAGGCGGGCGCACCCTTCCGTTCCGCCTTGGCGAGGATCGACTCGGGGCTCTTCAACCGCGACTTCACGTGCTCGATCGGGTTGTACTCGCGGGCGTAGGTGAACTCCTCGCGCAGGATGTTGATCTTCGTCATCATCTCGTCGATGCCGAACTTGTACACCATGAGTGCACGTCGCAGATCCTGCGCGAGATGCTCCACTGCGACCAGCGGTGCCTGCACGTCGTCCGGTGTCGGTAGTCCCGGTTCGGGTTCGCCCACCGTCGTCTTCACTCGATTCCTCCTCGATAACTTCCGGGATCGAGTCTGCCAGTTCGACGACGACGGGCGGGTCCCACCTCCTCGACCTGCAGTAATACCGACCTGCAGTTACATCGAGCGTCTCACTCGAACAGGTCGGGCAGACCGTCCGAGATCCGATCGGGGAACTTCGGGTCGCGCTTCTCGAGGAACGACTCCACTCCCTCGCGGACGTCGCCGGAGGTGCCCCGGACGTGGATACCGATCGACTCGGCCCGATGCGCGACTTCCGGGTCGGGCGCACCGAGCATCCGCCACATCAACTGCCGGGTCAACGCGACGGAGACGGGCGCGGTGCCGGCGACGAGGTCCTCCGCGATCTCGAGGGCACGCTCCAGCACCCTGTCGGCGGGCACGACCTCGCGGACGAGACCACGTTCGTGCGCTTCCGCGACCGGCACCATGCGACCACCGACGGTCCATTCGACGGCGGTCGAGATGCCGACGGCGCGGGGCAGGAACCAGGTGGAGCAGGCCTCCGGGACCAGGCCGCGGCGGGTGAAGACGAACCCGAACTTGGCGGTGTCGGCGGCGATGCGGATGTCCGCCGGGAGGGTCATGGTGACGCCCACGCCCGCAGCCGGGCCGTTGATGGCGGCGATCACCGGCTTGAGCGACCGGTAGATGCGCAGCGTGACGCGACCACCGAGGTCGGGCGGGGTTCCACCGGTTTCGGGGTCCTCGCCGAGGACGAAGGTGTCGCCACCGGCCGCGAGGTCGGCGCCCGCGCAGAACCCGCGGCCGGTGCCGGTGAGCACGACCGCCCGCACGTCGTCGTCGGCATCGGTCTCGTCGAAGAGGGAGATGAGCCGTTCACCCATGTCGTCGGTGAACGCGTTGAGGCGAGCGGGACGGTTCAGCCGGATGACCGCGACGGAGCCGTGGCGCTCGAGCAACACATCGTTTTCGGTACCGGTCTCTGTCACGTCGTCTCCTCGGTTCGCTGTCGGTCGTTCAGCGCCCGATGATAGGACTTCTAGCGATCGTTAAATAGCACTTCGGGACTCAGCGGGACTCACGTCTGCCGCGACCGAGCCTGTCGACCACGACGGCCCGCAGCGACCGGGCTTCGATGCCGGCCTCACGGCGGGCGCGTCCTCGGGTCACGAGCACGCCGATGAGCGCGATCACCCAGATCGGGTACTGCGCGAACCACGCGACGCGGAAGGCGTCGAAGGTGTAGCCGCCGAGCCGGTCGAGCACGATGCCCATCGTCTGCACGACCAGCAGCGTCGCGAGGAAGCCACCGATATTGACGATGCCGTTGGCCGTGCCGAGCGCGGTCCCCGGATTGAAGGTGCGCGCGTAGTCGAAGCCGATCATCGATCCCGGGCCGCCCACCGAGATGACGACGACCAGCACCACGAGCAGCCACAGCGGTGCGGGCCCGGGCAGGGCGAGCACCGCCGACCACGTCACGGCGCTGGCGAGGATGATCACGAGCACGAGCCACGAGCGTCTGGTCGGAAAGCGTCCCGACAGCACGCCGAGGATCGGTCCGGCCGAGATGGCCGTGACCACCGAGACGGTCAGCATCGAACCGGCCGCCGCGGGTGACAGACCCTGCGCGGAGACCAGATACGGCACGCCCCACATGAGCGCGAAGGTCGTCACCGAGAATTGCGTGCCCATGTGGGTGAAGAAGCCGAGCTTGGTGCCGGGGCGCCGCCACACCGTGCCGAGTCCGCCGATCACCTCGCGCAGCCCCGACGCGGTGACCTCCCGCGCCTCACCGGGCGGGGTGTCGCGCACGATCGCGAACACGAGGACGCACGCGAACAGGCCGAGCGCCGCAGCGCTGCCGTAGGCGGCCGTCCATCCGGTGCCGGTGAGCAGCAGGACGAACGGCACCGCCGACAGCACCTGGCCGAGCTGACCGAAGATGCCCGTCAACTGCGAGACCACAGGAACCCGACGCGGAGCGAACCACACCGGCACGAGCCGCAGCACCGAGATGAACGTCAGGGCGTCACCCACACCGACCAGCACACGAGCCAGATACGCGACCGGCAGCGACTCGGTGACGGCGAGGATCGCCTGGCCGACAGCGAGGATCACGGCGCCGGTCGCGATCATCCGCCGCGAACCGAACCTGTCGAGCAGTACACCGGCCGGGATCTGCATCCCCGCATAGACGATGAGCTGCAGGACGACGAAGCCGGACAGCACCGACGGCGAGATCTCGAAGCGTTCGGTGGCGGCGAGTCCGGAGACACCGAACGCCGTCCGATGAAGGACGGCGACGATGTAGGCGAAGACTCCGATACCCCAGACCAGCCATGCCCTCATGTCACAAGGACGATACGCGCCGGTCTGTTAACGGTGCTAATTACTCACGGCCGAGCGACACCCACGTCGGGTCGGCCGCACGCGGACCGGCGACCTTGTCGGCGAGACGATCCAGCCGCGCGACCTGCTCGTCGGTGAGCGTCACATCGAGCGCACCGGCGTTCTCCGTCACGCGACTCGCGTAACGGGTGCCGGGGATCGACACCGACGGCAATCCGAACTCGCGACCCTTCGCATCCAGCCATGCCAAAGCGATCTGCGCGATGGTCGCGTCCGCCTCCTTCGCGACCGCTCGCACCTCCTCGCGCACCGCGAGGTTGGTCGGCAGGGCATCGGCGCCGAAGCGCGGGAAACGCTTGCGCAGGTCGTTCCGGGCGACCTGGCCGGGATCGAAGGCGTCGGTCAGCAGTCCGCGGCTCACCGGCGAGTAGGGCACGAAGCCGATGCCGAGTTCGGCGGCAGTGGGCACCACGTGCCGTTCGACGTCGCGCGAGACGATGCTCCACTCCGACTGGATCGCCGCGATCGGGTGGACGGCGTGCGCGCGGCGCAGCTCGTCGCCCGTGGCCTCCGACAGTCCGATGTGCCGCACCTTGCCGGCCTGCACGAGTTCGGCGAGGGCACCGACCGTCTCCTCCACCGGCACCTCGGGATCGACACGGTGCAGGTAGTACAGGTCGACGTGGTCGACGCCGAGACGCCCGAGCGACTCGTCGATGGCCTGCTTCGCGTATTCGGGACGGCCGTTGATGCGACGGTTGGCGGTGCCCGTGCCGCCGACCGCGCCGACGAGACCGAACTTCGTCGCCAGCTGGACCTCGTCCCGCCGCTCGGCGAGCAGCTTGCCGACCACCTTCTCGCTGGTGCCGTCGCCGTAGACGTTGGCGGTGTCGATGAATGTGACGCCCAGATCCACGGCGTGGTGCAGGGTCGCGAGTGCCTCGTCGAGATTCACCTCGCCGTAGGCGGGGGCGACGGACATCGCGCCGTAACCCTGGGCGCTGACGACGAGACCGGGCGCGAGCTGGACGGTGGGGACAGGCATGTACTTCTCCTCGACGACGACACGGTGCGACTCCCGATCGTCCCGCATCCCGCGCATGATCGCAGGAGTTGAAATCGCCGTGATCCGAGCAGCCCGCGCCCTAGGCTGAGATCCATGGCGACCGACTGGCTCTCCCTGCAACGAACCGCGCGTCGCGAGTTCGACGACCGTGTCGCGCAGATCCGCGACTGGCACGCACCCACCCCGGACACCGAGTGGGACGTCACCGACCTGGTGTGGCACATGGTCGACGAGCAGCGCTGGATCCAGCCGCTGCTCTCCGGCCGTTCCCTCGACGACGCGAAGGCCGCGCTCGAACCGATCGGGGACGACCTCGCCGCCGAATGGGCACGCTTCGCCGAGCAGGCGACCGCCGCGTGGGCGATGGCGTCACCGGCTCAGGAGGTCCACCTGTCCTACGGCACCGTCCCGTGCCTCGACTACATGAAGCAGCAGATCGCGGACATCACCGTGCACACCTGGGATCTCGCCCGGGCCATCGGAGCCGACGAGACCCTCGACGCCGAACTCGTCGACGCCGTGCTCGCCGATGTCGAACCGCAGAAGGACATGCTCGCCTCGAGCGGTCTGTTCGCCGATCCCGTCCCGGTCCCCGACGACGCGTCCCCACAGGACCGACTCATCGCCCTCACCGGCCGCGACCCCAGGAAGACGTCATGACGGACCGACCCGACATCAAGCCCCGCAGCCGCGACGTCACCGACGGCATGGAGAAGGCCGCCTCGCGCGGCATGCTCCGCGCAGTGGGCATGGGCGACGACGACTGGGGCAAGCCGCAGATCGGCGTGGCATCGTCGTGGAACGAGATCACGCCCTGCAACCTCCCGCTCGAACGACTCGCGCGCTCGGTGAAGGAGGGCGTGCACGCCGCAGGAGGCTACCCGCTCGAGTTCGGCACCATCTCCGTGTCCGACGGGATCTCGATGGGACACGAGGGCATGCACTTCTCCCTGGTGTCGCGGGAGGTCATCGCCGACAGCGTCGAGACGGTGATGCAGGCCGAGCGACTCGACGGCTCCGTGCTGCTCGCGGGATGCGACAAGTCCCTGCCCGGCATGCTCATGGCTGCCGCCCGCCTCGATCTCGCCGCCGTCTTCCTGTACGCCGGGTCGATCCTGCCGGGCATCGCGAAACTGTCCGGCGGCACCGAACGCGACGTGACGATCATCGACGCCTTCGAAGCGGTCGGGGCGTGCGCGCGGGGCCTGATGTCCGAGACCGACCTCGACGCGATCGAACGCGCCATCTGCCCCGGCGAAGGTGCCTGCGGCGGCATGTACACCGCCAACACGATGGCCGCCTCGGCCGAGGCGCTCGGCATGTCGCTGCCGGGGAGCGCGTCACCGCCCGCGACGGATCGTCGCCGTGACGGTTTCGCCCGGCGCAGCGGTCAGGCGGTGGTCGAGATGCTGAAGCGCGGCATCACCGCGTCCGACATCCTCACCAAGGAGGCATTCGAGAACGCCATCGCGGTGGTCATGGCCTTCGGTGGGTCCACGAACGCCGTGCTCCACCTGCTCGCGATCGCGCACGAGGCGCAGGTGGACCTGAGCCTCGACGACTTCGTCCGGGTCGGCGCACGGGTGCCGCACCTCGCCGACGTCAAACCGTTCGGCCGGCACGTGATGAAGGACGTCGACCACATCGGCGGCGTCCCGGTCATCATGAAGGCGCTGCTCGACGCGGGTCTGCTGCACGGCGACTGTCTCACCGTCACCGGGAGGACGGTCGCGGAGAACCTCTCCGGCATCGCTCCCCCGGACCCCGACGGCAAGGTGCTGCGCGCCCTGAGCGACCCCATCCATCCCACCGGCGGCATCACGATCCTGCGCGGCAGTCTCGCTCCCGGCGGAGCGGTGGTGAAGTCCGCGGGCTTCGACGAGTCGGTCTTCGAGGGAACCGCGCGGGTCTTCGAACGCGAACGGGCCGCGATGGATGCGCTCGAGGACGGCACCATCACCGCCGGCGACGTGGTGGTCATCCGCTACGAAGGTCCCAAGGGTGGCCCGGGCATGCGCGAAATGCTCGCGATCACGGGCGCCATCAAGGGCGCCGGTCTCGGCAAGGACGTCCTGCTGCTCACCGACGGACGGTTCTCCGGTGGCACCACCGGATTGTGTGTCGGGCACGTCGCCCCGGAGGCTGTCGACGGCGGTCCCATCGCCTTCGTCCGCGACGGCGACCGCATCCGTCTCGACGT
The DNA here is from genome assembly GCF_035918275.1 of Rhodococcus sp. PD04. Taxonomy (NCBI): domain Bacteria; kingdom Bacillati; phylum Actinomycetota; class Actinomycetes; order Mycobacteriales; family Nocardiaceae; genus Rhodococcus; species Rhodococcus sp. PD04. The sequence goes on from NZ_CP142143.1 coordinate 4,765,175, forward strand.
CTCGAACGGCCTGCTCGACGTGCTGGTCGACGAGAAGGACATGGAAACGCGGCGGCAGGGCTGGGAGCCACTGCCGCCGCGCTACACCCGGGGTGTACTGGCGAAGTACACGAAGCTGGTCGGTTCCGCTTCGAACGGTGCGGTGTGCGGATGAGGGTCGGGTGAACCCTCCCGCTCCGGGGGTGCTGCTAGATCGGACGGAAACCTGCGCCCGGCCCGCCCCGACCGTTGATGTCGGCCATGATCACGTCGATGTTCGTTCCGACCTCGGGGCCGGCGCACGGCGCGAGCAGGTAGGCGTTGACCATCGCGACGAGCGTCGTGCCCACCACGAGCGGTGCACCCGAGTCGCCTTCGATGACGCACACCTGCGTCCACGTCTCCTGCGAGCCGAACACGTCGCCCCACACGATGCCGCAGGTGTTGCCCGTGGTGCGGCCTTCCTTGCAGGCGATGTTCGGGAAACCCGCGGGGGCGCCGAGACCGGTGATCGTCACGTTGCCGACGCGGTTGACCGGAACGACCTTGCTGCGGTCGAACTCGATGACGGCGTAGTCGAGCCGCTCGTTGGTCGACACGATGCGCCCCACCGAACCGGCAGCGAGGTCGTATTCGGCCTTCACCGTCATGCCGGGAGAACCGCAGTGCGCGGCGGTGAGACCCACCAGGCGACCGGCGGCGTCGTTGCCGATCGTGGTGAGTGTGCAGTCGAAGATGTCCTGCCCGTTGTCTCCGAGAGTGATGCCCGAACCGCCGCCGAGGGTGACCGGAGGCGCCGCGACGGCCACCCCGGAACCTGCGCCGACCAGCGCGACAGCGCTCGCAATTGCAACAACCAGTTTTCTGAACATGGGGGCCCTCCTGCGCTGCGCCGTCCGGCAGCCGTCGGGCTGAGCGTACTAGAGGTTTCCGCCGGATTTCCGGGTTGCGCCCAAGCTTTCCAGAGCTTGACGAGCCTCTTCGAGTTCGCGGCTGAGCTGCGCGACCCGCTCCTCGGCCGCGCGACGCGCCTCCTCGATCACCGACTGGACGGCCTCGGTGGCCGTGGGATCGCCGAGTTCCTCGACCGCTCGTTCGACGGCGTCGGGCGCGACCGGCGCGGGCTTGCCGACCTTGCGGGTGCCGTGCGCGACCCCCACCGTCCACTCGTTCTCCGGGTCGATCGTGACGGTGATCGTGATCGACGGCGCCTTCTTCGCCTTGCGGGCCGGGGCCTTCGGCTTCGCCGGTGCCGGCGGCCGGGAGGCGGGAGTGTCGGACGAAGCGGAGGTCGTCTGGGTCACGGGCTTCTTCTCCTGGGCGCGGGGAACCGCAGCGGCTGCTGGGCTCTCGGACTTCTGGGGAGCGGGCTTCGGTGCAGCAGGCCTGGATGCGGCAGCCCGTGGGGTCGCGGGTTGCACAGGTGCCGCCTTCGTGGGAGCTGCCTTCGCCGGAGCGGGCTTCGCACCACCGGACGTGCGCGTGGTCTTCGCCGGCGCGCGCTTCGTTCCGGCCGGCTCGCGGGTGGCGCGCAGTTCGTCGGTCTCGAACGGCAACTCGTCGTCGACGCCCTTCGGCCGCACCATCACGGTGCTGCCGCTGATCGACACCACCCGCGCCGACGTCCCCGGGTCGATGCCGAGACTCGGAATGCCCTCGACGAGGTAGACGGTCGCGCGGCGCCCCTCGGCGAGAGCGGCACCGAGCTCTCCGAGTTGTTCCTCCGTCAGGTGGTCCGCGCGTCTGCGGGGCGACATGCGACGTCCTTTCTCGGTTCGCCGAAGGGTCGGCAGGGCTTCGATGACGGTCACTGTCGCACATCCGTACGACACGCCTGTACACCTGTTCGATACGACCTGCCGCGCACATGGGCCCCGGGCACGGTAAGGATGGAGGAGTGACCCCGTCCGATCCGGCACCTGCATCAGGAACCGACGTGCTGTCCGTGATCCAGTCACAGCTGGAGAACGCGCTGCTCGGTGGTCCTCTTCGCTACACCCTGAACGAGGTGGCCGAGTTGTGCGGGCTCGCACCTGCGCGGGTGCGCCGGCTGTGGCAGGCGCTCGGTCTGACCGTCGATCCCGATCCCGACGTCGTGATGTTCACCGACGGCGACGTCGAGGCCCTGCGTGCGACGGCCGCCATCATCGCGAGCGGCGCGATCGACGAAAGCCTCGAAGTGCCCGCAGCCCGGTCGATCGGACAGTCGATGTCGCGGCTGACCGAGTGGCAACTGAATCTGCTCAACACCCACGTCTTCACCCAGTTGGCCTCCGCCTACGAGAAAGCGGAGACTCCCCCGCAGGAAGAGGAGATCCGCGCGCTGATCGACCACATCGTCGATCGCACGACCGAACTCGCAGTGAGCCTCCAGAGCCACATGTGGCGTCGGCACCTGGTGGCCACGACCGCCCGGGCCGCCGCGCGCCCGCAGGATTCCGGGGAGCTCCACGAGTTGGTCGTCGGTTTCGCCGACATGGTCGGCTACACGCGGCTGACCCGGCAGATCGATGCGGCCGCGCTGAGCGAGCTGCTCGACTACTTCGAATCGGAGGTCTCCGACGTCATCGCCCGGCACAACGGCTGGGTGATCAAGACCGTCGGCGACGAGGTGATGTTCGCGGCCGAACGTCCGGTCGACGCCGCACGGATCGCCCTCGAACTGCAGGATTCGTTCGGGTCCCAGAAGGACTATCCGGACCTGCGGATCGGGCTGGCGTGGGGTCAGGCGTTGCCACGCTTCGGCGACCTGTTCGGTTCGGTCGTCAACATCGCGGCCCGTCTCACCGGCGCGGCGCGGCCGGGCACGATCCTCGTCGACGAGAACCTCGCCGACGCTCTCTCCGACTGCGAGGAGTTCCGCTTCCAGACGGTGCGCACGCTGCGGCTGCGGGACTTCCAGCATTCGCGGCTGTACGTCCTGCGTCGTCCGCGCGAGGAGAAGAAGGCGGCCGTGGGCGCGGATGGTCTCGGCGACGAGGACATGGGTCTGTGACCGGCCTGTCCTAACGATCCGTCCGGCGGGCTCTGCGCGCCGCGATGAAGTCGTCGACGATGTGCTCGCACGCGCGTCGGTCGATGGGCGCGAGCGTCGCGAGGCGGTTGAAGACGATCGGTCCGAGCAACTGGACCAGCACCAGGTCGTAGTCGAAGTCGCCGAGTTCGCGGCGGGCCTCCGAGGTGGCGAGCACACGGTCGAACGACGACCGGTAGCGGTCGACGAGGATCTCGCGCAGCGACTGCAGTTCGGGCCGCTCGCTGCGCCCCGGTTCCTTCGGGAGTTCGCCGAGGCCCGGCCCGAGTCCCATCCAGCACATCGCCGTCAACGGGATGGGCGCCTCCTCGATGATGCGTGCCTGTGCGGCGAGCAATTCGACGAGGCGGCTGCGGAGATCGCCGTCTTCCGGGACCGGGGGCGCCGGTGGAAGGAGCCGCGCGAAGGCCGCCGCGACCAGCTCGGTTCCGTTCGCGAAGTGCCGGTAGAGGGTGGCCCGCGCGACGCCGGCAGAGGCGGTGACCGCATCGATCGTCACGGCGTCGGCCCCACCGGTCGCAAGGAGTGCGGTGGCGGCGTCGAGCAGTCGGGCGCGCGAACGCACGCGGCGCGGATCCTCGTCGCGCGGTGAGGCGGGCCGGGTCTCGACGTCGCGGCGGGGCTCTGCTTCGGGTTCGACGCTCACGCTTCCAGTTGTAGTCGCTGAGAGCGAAGCATGTGTGAGACCGACGGTTCAGTTACGATACCGACAGTCTCGTTTCTGGTCCCGGCATTCCCCTCCGTCCGGAAGGCTCCCGTGTCAGACAGCACCGCGACCACCGCACCCCCTCGCATGACGCGAGCCCAGATCCGGTTGCTCGCCGTCGCGTGCTCGGCTGTCGCCGTGGTCATCGCAACGATGGCCTCGCTCAACACGGCACTGCCCGATATCGCGGTGGAGACCGGCGCGACGCAGGCCCAGCTGACGTGGATCGTCGACGGTTACACCCTCGCGCTGGCGGCACTGCTCCTCCCGGCCGGTGCACTGGGCGATCGACTCGGTCGCCGCGGCGTCATGATCGTCGGCCTGATCGTCTTCGCCGCCGGTTCGCTGTTGCCGCTGGTCGCCGATGCACCGTTGTGGATCATCGGTGCACGCGCGGTCGCGGGTGTCGGTGCGTCGCTGGTCATGCCGTCGACGTTGTCGCTGATCACCGCGGGTTTCGTCGAGGCGCATCGGGCACGTGTCATCGGTATCTGGGCCGGCGTGGCCGGCTCGGGAGCCGTGCTCGGCATGATCCTGTCGGGGTTGGTGCTCGAATACGCGTCGTGGCGGGTGATCTTCGGAGGTTCCGCCGCCATCGCGCTCCTGCTGGTCGCTCTGTCGTTCACCATCGACTCGTCGCGCTCGACGCAGCCGTTGCCGTTCGACTTCGGGGGCGGCATCCTCGTGGTCCTCGCCGTGGGCCTGTTCGTGCTCGGCGTGATGGAGGGTCCGCATCGCGGATGGACCGACGTGGTGACGCTCGGATCGATGATCGCAGGCTTGGCGGCGGCAGCCGGATTCGTGCTCGTGGAACTCCGGTCGAAGGCGCCGCTGCTGGACGTGCGGTTGTTCCGCCAGCGGGCGTTCGGTGTGGGCGCGGCCGGGTTGTCGTTCCAGTATCTCGCGGGTTTCGGTCTGTTCTTCCTCATCGTGCAGTACCTGCAGCTCGTGCTGGGCTACTCGCCGCTGCGGGCCTCCCTGGCACTGACGCCGATCTTCCTCGTCGTCATGGGCCTGTCGCTCGCCGTGCCCGCGCTGCTGGCGCGGGTGGGCATCCGCATCCTGCTCAGCGTCGGCTTGGCGCTGATCGGCGTCGCACTGATCCTCATGGGCCTGCTCGACGCCGACTCCACCTACGTCGAGGTGGCGTTCGCGTTGAGCATCGCGGGTGTCGGCGTCGGTATCTGTACCGCTCCCGCGACCCACGCGATCGTCACCAACACCCCTGAGGACCAGTTGGGCGTGGCGTCGGCGGTCAACGACGCGACCCGCGAGATCGGTGCGGCGATCGGTGTCGCGATCACGGGCAGCGTCCTCGCCGCGGCCTACGGGCACGGCATCGATCCGGTGGCGCCGATGATCCCCGAGCCGGCCCGGTCCGCCGTGCAGGACTCGCTCGCCGCCGCGATACAGGTCGCCGAGCAAGCAGGCCCGCAGGGCGAGCAACTCGCCGAACTCGCACAGAACGCCTTCCTCGACGGCTTGCAGCAGGCCTCGTGGGCGGTCGCCGCGATCCTCCTGGTCGGAGCGGTGATCTCCGCCTTCTGGGCACCCCGGCGCTCGTAGCCCTCCCCTCTTCCTTCCTTCCCGATGCCCGCGACGCAGGTTGCGGGCATTGTGCTGTGCGCACGATCACGCTAACCTGGATAACAGTTACCAGTCGTCACACTAAAAGGTGGAGACATGACCGCATCGCTCACCCGCGAGACCAGCAAGGGCTTCATTCCCGGCGTCGCACTGTCCGATCGCGAGGAAACCGCCGGACGACTGCTCGCCTCGTCCGCACGCAAGTCGTACGACCCGGTCGTCGAGGTGGACTGGGAGGCCCCCGTCCCCGACGACAAGTTCGGCATGACCCCCGAATGGAGCACGCTCTACGGCACCGCGCTGTGGGACGAACTCACCGAGGAACAGCGCATCGAACTGACCAAGCACGAGGCCGCGAGTGTCTCGAGCGTCGGCCTGTGGTTCGAGATCCTGCTCATGCAGATGCTCCTGCGCGACGTCTACGACCGCGACAAGCATTCGCGCCACGTCCAGTTCGCGCTCACCGAGGTGGCCGACGAGTGCCGCCACTCGGTGATGTTCGCGCGCGCCGGCGAACGGCTGAACATGCCCGGCTACGGCCCGCCCCGCTACATCCATCGGCTCGGCCGCCTGTGGGGCCGGTTCTTCAAGGGCGCCAACGCCTATGCGGCAGTGATGGCGGCCGAGGAGATCCTCGACATGATGCAGCGCGACTTCATGCGCGACGAGCGGGTCCAGCCCGTCACCCGCGCGGTGTCGAAGATCCACGTCCTCGAGGAGGCCCGGCACATCCGCTTCGCGCGCGAGGAGGTCGCGCGCCGACTCGCCGGTGCGAGCCGCGCACGTCTGGCGATCGAGCGCTTCAGCACCGCGTTCGTGGTGTTCTTCGTCGTCAAGAGCATGATCCACCCCGACGTCTACGCCAAGGCGGGCCTCGATCGCGAGCGCGCTCTGCGAGAGGCAAAGGGCAACAAGCACTATCACGATCGTGTGCGCAAGTCCGGCGCGAAGTTGATGACCTTCCTCGACAACGTCGGCCTCATCGGCGGACCGTCGAAGATCCTCTACAAGAAGGTCCACCTGCTCTGACACGGCCTATCGGCCGCATAACGAACTGTGCGCAGTTCTCGTCGATCCCCGAGGGGATTTCCGACGAGAACTGCGCACAGTCGTTCGTGGCGAAAGCCGAAGGGCGTCAGCCCACCTTCTCGGTGGCCTGCAGGTTGTCGTCGCGGTCCTGCTCCGGGAACAGCGTGCGCGTGATCTTCCGAGCGGTGTCGGCGACGATCGGTGCCACCCATTCCAGGCGGGTCGACCGGGCGTCCGCTGCCAGCGACAGGGCGGCAACCGGGCCGTCGACGCCGCGGAGCGCGACACCCACGCATCCGATGCCGCGTGCGGCCTCCTCACGCTCGAACGCGACGCCACGACGCTTGCGAATGCGGTTGAGCTCCTGGTGCAGTGCGACGTGATCGCGGACGGTGCGCTCGGTGCACGGCACGAGCTGCTTGCCGTACAGCGCGTCGATGCGTTCGGGCTCGAGCCACGCGAGGATGGACTTGCCGGCCGCGGTGGCGTAGGCGGGGAACCGCCCGCCGACCCGCGACGGCACGCTCGACGCGAGCTGCCCACCGACCTTGTCGAGGTAGAGCACCTCGTTGCCCTCGAGGACCGTCAGGTGGACGACGGCACCGGTCTGCATCGCCAGGTCGTGGAGATGCGGCGCAGCGGCCTCCCGGATACGGCGGTGGCCCGTGTCGCTGCCACCGAGACCGAGGGCTCGCGGGCCGAGGCAGTAGCCGAAGGATGCGTGCTCGATCCAGTCGCGACGCACGAGGTGGTCGAGGATGCGGTGCACGGTCGAACGGGGCAACCCGGAACGACAGGTGACCTCTTCGAGAGTGAGTGCGCCGCGGCTGTCGAACGCCTCCAGGATGAGGGTCATCCGATCGACCATCGATGGCGGAAGTTCTCGCTTCGACGAGGTTCCGACGGGCTCGAGCGCGGAGTCGACGGCGGTCAACTGCACCTCCATAAGTCCTGGCCACGACCCTGCGCGCCTCATGAAACTGGAATCTGTTCCAGAACGTTAGCAGTAACAGCGGTCACACCGGAAGGGGTACACACAGACTGTAGGTACTCCGGAGTCGGTTTCCCGACGAGAGTGAATTCCTATGAGTCTGGTCGGAATCGTGCGGACAGGTTATTGTCGGGACCGTGAGCAAGACGTACGAGCGCGCGAGCCGGTCGCCGCACCGTCGTGCCCCCCTGTCGTGTATCCGCGGGTGCCGGGCCCGCTGACCGCCGCACCCGTTCCCGCCCCCTCGATGCTGCCCGACGGCGTCGTGTCCGGGGTCCGAAGGTCAGCATGTCGACGATCAGAACACATCCCGAACCCGGAGCAGAGCCATGAGCGACACCACCCCTGAAACAACCGATCCCAGCGCGAACTGGAGCTTCGAGACCAAGCAGATCCACGTGGGCCAGCCCGCCGGTGGCGACACGAAGGCCCGGGCCCTGCCCATCTACCAGACCACCAGCTACACCTTCGACAACACCGATCACGCCGCGGCGCTGTTCGGTCTCGCCGAGCCGGGCAACATCTACACCCGCATCATGAACCCGACGCAGGACGCGGTCGAGCAGCGCATCGCCGCCCTCGAAGGTGGCGTCGCCGCCCTCCTGCTCGCGTCCGGACAGGCAGCCGAGACCTTCTCGATCCTCAACCTGGCGCAGGCCGGCGACCACATCGTGTCGAGCCCGTATCTCTACGGCGGCACCTACAACCTGTTCCACTACACCCTGCCCAAGCTCGGCATCGAGGTCACTTTCGTCGAGGATCCCGACAACCTCGACCAGTGGCGCGAGGCCATCCGCGACAACACCCGCGCGTTCTTCGGCGAGACGATCGCCAACCCGAAGAACCACATCCTCGACCTGCCCGGCATCTCGGGTGTCGCCCACGAGAACGGGCTGCCGCTGATCGTCGACAACACGGTCGCCACCCCCTACCTGCTCCGCCCGCTCGAGCACGGCGCCGACATCGTCGTGCACTCGGCCACCAAGTACCTCGGCGGTCACGGCACGGCCATCGCCGGTGTCATCGTCGACGGCGGCACGTTCGACTGGACGCAGGGCCGCCACGCCGGTTTCACCACCCCGGACCCGAGCTACCACGGTGTTGTCTTCGCCGACCTCGGCGCGCCTGCCTACGCGCTCAAGGCGCGCGTGCAGCTGTTGCGCGACATGGGCGCAGCGGTCTCCCCGTTCAACGCCTTCCTCATCTCGCAGGGCCTCGAGACGCTGAGCCTGCGCATCGAGCGGCATGTGGAGAACGCACAGAAGGTCGCCGAGTTCCTCGAGGGACGCCCGGAGGTCACCTCCGTCGCCTACGCCGGCCTGAAGTCCTCGCCGTGGTACGACCGCGCCCAGCAGCTCACCCCGCGCGGCGCCGGTGCGATCGTGGTGTTCGAGCTCTCCGGCGGCATCGACGCCGGCAAGCGCTTCGTCAACGCGCTGACCCTGCACAGCCACGTCGCGAACATCGGCGACGTCCGCTCGCTGGTCATCCACCCCGCGTCGACGACCCACTCACAGCTCACCGGCGAGGAGCAGATCGCCGCGGGTGTCACGCCGGGTCTCGTGCGACTCGCCGTGGGCATCGAGAACATCGACGACATCCTCGCCGACATCACCACCGGCCTCGAGGCTGCGGGCAGCTGACCCGAAGGATCGAAACAAGCGACGGCCCATCCCTTTTCGGGGTGGGCCGTCGCCCTTTCCGTTGGGATCGGGACACGACGACGAGCGCCCGGAAGCAGGTCGCACAAACCGGACGGTAGGCCGCAGGGGACGCGGCACACGGATGGTTCCCACTGATCGGGACGATGCTGGGGCGGCAGGCACGGGTCGGTGCATGGTGTGCAGACCGTCAGCGCGACCGAGCTTCGTAAACCCTGTGTACGCCCTGCTCCGCACATGCACCGTGCGGTCCCCCGAAAGGCGAATCCTTGGCAGCACCAGTAGATCTGCAGCAGATGATGCACACGGTCGTCTCCCGGCTCACCGGCCCGGGTGGCAGATTCGAGATCGTCGAGGAGGAGGTCCGCGGCAACCGCATGCCTGTGATGCGCAACCGCGATCGCCGGATCGGTGATCTCGTCGCCGCGTCCCGGCAGTGGGGCGACCGCGACTATCTCGTCACCGCAGATCGCCGCATCTCGTTCGCCGAACACGCCGATGCCGTCGCCGCCCTCGCCACCGCGCTGCGCGACGACTACGGCGTGCGCAAGGGCGATCGTGTGGCCGTGCTGGCCGCCAATTCACCCGAATGGGTCGTCACCTTCTGGGCCACCCAGTGCCTCGGCGCGATCACCGTCGGTCTCAACTCGTGGTGGACTCCGACCGAGATCACCTACGGGGTCGATCTCACCGCACCCAGGGTGATCGTCGCCGACGCCCGGCGCGCCGAACTGCTCGCCAGAGCCGACGTCTCGGGATTCGAACTGCTCACGATCGAGGACGACGTGCCGCGGATCGTGGCCGAGAGGTCCGGCTCGGAACTGCCGTCCGCGGATGTGGACGAGGACGATCCCGCGGTCATCCTGTTCACCAGCGGGACGAGCGGTCATCCCAAGGGTGCGCTGCACTCTCACCGCAACGTGCTCGCGGTGGTCGATTACCACCGCTACTCGGATGCGCTGGTGGCGGCGATGCACCAACGCTCTTACGACGATTCGGTGCCCAGCGACAACCGATACCTGTTGGCGTCACCGCTCTTCCACATCGCGAGCCTCCACAATCTCGCGATTCCGCGACTGGCGACGGGCAGTGCCGTCGTCATGACGCAGGGTGCCTTCGACGTCGACAAGGTGTTCGCGCTCATCGAGCAGGAGAAGGTGACCAACTGGGGTGCGGTGCCGACCATGGCCGCCCGCATGCTCGAACACGAGGATCCCGACCGGTACGACCTGTCGTCGCTCACCGCGTTCGCTCTCGCGTCGGCGCCGTCTTCCCCTGCATTGAAGCAGCGGCTGCGCGAGAAGTTCCCCTTCGCCGGACAGGCGCTCGTGGACAGCTACGGGCTGACCGAGTGCAGCACCGCCGTCGCCGTCGCCACGGCCCCCGAACTCGAGGCGTTCCCGGGCACCCTCGGCAGTCCCATCATCACGGTGAGCCTGGAGATCCGTGATCCGTTCGGCGAACGGGTGCCCGACGGCGACGAGGGCGAGGTGTGTGTTCGCAGCCCGTACGTGATGCTCGGGTACTGGGAGGATCCGGAGGCCACCGATGCCTCGATCACCTCCGACGGGTGGTTGCGCACCGGGGACTACGGCACGATCGAGAACGGACGCCTGCGGCTCACGGGTCGCCGGTCCGATCTCATCCTGCGCGGCGGCGAGAACGTCTATCCGACGGAGATCGAACAGCGCCTCGACGAGCACCCCGACGTCGTCGAGAGCGCCGTGATCGGCGTGGACCACGAGGATCTGGGGCAGGAGGTCGCGGCCGTCGTCGTGCTGCGACCCGGCAGCGCGATCACCGAGGACGAGTTGCGAGCCTTCTGCGCCGAGCGACTGGCCTACTACAAGGTGCCCACAGTTTGGCGGATCACGCGGGATCTACTCCCCCGCAACGCGACCGGCAAGATCATCCGACGCTCGATCACCGTCTGATCGGCGAGCACACCGGTCACCCGTCCAGCCCGAACAGCGACGTGGCATTCTCGCGGCACACCGCGCGGATCCACTCGCTGTCGGGCGCGACACGTTCGAGCACCTCGAGCTGATGGAGGTAGCTGTACGGGATGTTCGGAAAATCCGTGCCGAGCAAGATCTTCCGTCGTAATGCGTCCAGACGCGGAAGCTGATCTTCCGGGAAGGGTGTGTCCTCCTCGACGAAATCGGTGAACGCCATAGTCGTGTCGAGATACACCCGCTCGTATTGCTCGGCGAGGTCGAGGAACTCGCGGTACTCGGGCAGACCCATGTGCGCGACGATCACCGTCAGCTGCGGGTACCGGCGCATGAGCTCCTGCATCGGGGCGGGACCGGTGTACGTGCCGGGCGCCGGGCCCGACCCGCAGTGCACGACGATCGGCACGCCCGAGTCCTCGAGCAGGCCCCACACGTCGTCGAGGAGCGGGTCGAGCGGCGAGTAGTCGCCGACCTGGATGTGGGATTTGAACACACGCGCGCCCGCCTCGATCGCCGACGCGACGTACTTCTTCGCCTCGGCCTCCGGATAGAAGGTGGCGGTGTGGAGGCAGTCGGGGGTCCGGGCCGCGAAGTCGGCGGCCCACGAGTTGAGCCACGCCGCCATCTCCGGCTTGTGCGGGTACAGCATGGCGGTGAACCTGTGCACCCCGAAGTCGCGGAGACGCGCGACGCGTTCCTCCTCGTCGTGCCGGTAGGTGATCGGCCAGGGCCGTCCGACGAGCGGACCTGCGGAGTCGAAATACGCCCAGACCTTGTCCATGACCTGGCGGGGCATGAAGTGGGTGTGAACATCGATGAGGTCGTCGACGCCGTGACGGCGCCGGAACTGCGCTACCTGTTCGATTTCGTTCACGGTGCGACCGTACCGAAGTGACGCCGACCGAGGGGACCCGGCAGAAAAATACCAGGTCACAGGTGACATCCGACCCAGCACCGGACATTCCCCGAGGTTAGGCTAAGCTAACCATCACATAGGGTGTCCTAAATGCCTTATCCATTCCCTGTGATCGAACCCAAGGAACATCGATGAACGCATCCCGCCTGTACCGAGGTGCCGTACTCGGCACCCTGGCTGCCCTCGCCCTGACGGCATGCTCGAGCGACCCGGCCACCGAGTCGTCCGACACCGCCGCCGCCACCGTCACGGTCGAGGACAACTTCGGTACGCAGACCGTCACCGTGCCGCCCAAGTCCGTGGTCGCCACCGACAACGGCACGTTCGAGACGCTCGATACGTGGGGCGTTCCCCTCGCCGCAGGCGCGGTCTCGCTGATGCCGAAGACGATCTCCTACACCGAGGACGACAGCATCGTCGATCTGGGATCGCATCGTGAACCCAATCTTGAAGCCGTCGTCGCGGTCGAGCCGGATCTGATCATCAACGGCGGGCGCTACGCGCAGTTCAGGGAGCAGTTCGAGGAGCTCGCACCGGACGCCACCATCGTCGAGGTCGCGCCGCGCGACGGCGAGGACTTCGCCGAGGAACTCAAGCGCGGCACCACTGTCCTCGGTGAGATCTTCGCCAAGGAAGCGGAGGCACAGGAACTCAACGACGCGTTGGACGCGTCGATTGCCCGCGTCCAGGCCGCATACTCTCCGGATCAGTCGGTGATGGGTCTGATCGTCTCCGGCGGCGAGATCGGTTACGTCGCCCCGAGCACCGGGCGCACCATCGGCCCCATGTTCGACATCTTCGGCCTCACCCCGGCTCTCGAGGTTCCCGAAGGCACCGACAACCACCAGGGTGATGACATCTCCGTCGAAGCTATCGCCGCATCCAACCCGGGCCTGATCATCGTCATGGACCGTGACGCGGGTACCTCGACCGGTGGCGGCCCCGACTACGTGCCGGCGACCACGGTCATCAACGACTCGCAGGCACTGCAGAACGTGAAGGCAGTCCAGGAGGGCAACATCATCTACCTGCCCGCCGACACCTACACCAACGAGAGCATCCAGACCTACACGGAGTTCTTCAACTCCCTGGCGGACCTGCTCGAGAAGAACGCGCAGACCGCAGAGAACAAGTGACCTCCGCGCAGAGCGCAACGAAGTACTGAATTCACAGCGTCGACCGCCGTGGACTCGGCCGCGAGCCGGGTCCACGGCCGACGTGCTTCCGGAGCAGAGATGCCGAAATGACGACCCAAGCCCTACCGTCCCGAACGCGGGAAAGACTTTTCGACCGGAAACTGCTGCTGGGTTTCCTCGGCGTCGGCGCCCTGCTGATCGCCTCACTGTTCACCGGGGTGTTCGACATCTTCGGCGGTGACTTCGGCTGGGAGATGTTCAACATCACCCGCGTCCCTCGCACGATCGCCCTGGTGCTGGCCGGGGCTGCGATGGCGATGTCCGGACTCGTCATGCAGTTGCTCACCCAGAACCGCTTCGTCGAACCGACGACCACCGGCACGACGGAGTGGGCAGGATTGGGGTTGCTGATCATGATGATCGTCGTCCCGACCGCAGGTCTTCTGCCCAGAATGATCGGCGCCGTCGTGGCGGCCTTCATCGGAACGATGATCTTCTTCCTGTTCCTCCGGCGAGTGCAACTGTCCTCGTCGCTGATCGTGCCCATCGTCGGCATCATGCTGGGCGCCGTCGTCGGCTCCATCACCACCTACATCGCTCTCGCCACCGACAAACTCCAGAGCCTGGGCATCTGGTTCGCGGGGAGTTTCACGTCGATCATCAAGGGCCAGTACGAGGTTCTCTGGATCGTCGCGGTCGTCGCGGTCCTGGTGTTCATCGCCGCCGACCGATTCACCGTCGCCGGTCTCGGTGAGGACGTCGCGACCAACGTCGGCCTGAACTACAACCGCATCATCCTGCTGGGAACCGGCCTCATCGCGATTGCCACCGGAGTGGTCACCGTCGTGGTCGGTTCGCTTCCCTTCCTCGGGCTCATCGTCCCCAACATCGTGTCGATGTTCCGCGGCGACGATCTGCGCAGCAATCTCCCCTGGGTCTGCCTGCTCGGTATCGCCATCGTGACCGTCTGCGACCTGATCGGCCGGACGATCATCATGCCGTTCGAGATCCCGGTATCACTCATCCTCGGCGTCATCGGCTCCGTCGTCTTCATCGCCATGCTTCTGCGGAGTCGCCGCAATGTCTGACATCACCGAGTCGATCTCCCCGGCAGAATCGATCCCCACGGCATCGATCCCCACAGCTCCGCCGACCGCCGCGACGGCAACAAGGGCCGAGCGCACAGGCTCCGGCGCATTCGCGACCGCGCGACAGCTACGCCGCTACTGGATTCTCGTGGGGACTCTCACGCTCCTCTCGGTCGTCATCGCCGTGGGCATCGTGACCTGGGACAATCCGATGCCCTTCGGGACCGCAGGCTTCTGGCGGATCACGCAGATGCGCGCGACCAACCTGGTCGTGATCGCGATCGTCGTCGTCTGCCAGGCCGTTGCGACGGTCTCGTTCCAATCTGCGACGAACAACCGCATCATCACCCCGTCGATCATGGGATTCGAGGCCCTCTACGTCGCGATCCAGACCGCCGCCGTCTTCTTCCTGGGCGCGGTCGGAGTCACGGCGCTCACGGGGGTGCCGCAGTTCGCACTCATGGTCGTATTGATGGTCGGCTTCTCGCTGATGCTCTACGGATGGCTGCTCTCCGGCAAGTACGGGAACATGCAGGTGATGCTCCTCGTCGGCATCGTCCTGGGTGGCGGTCTCGGATCCGTGGCGACCTTCATGCAGCGCATGCTCACCCCCAGCGAGTTCGACATCCTCACCGCCAAGCTGTTCGGGTCGGTCTCCAATGCGGATGCCTCCTACCTACCGCTGGCGATCCCGCTCTGTATCGGGGCGGCAGGAACACTGTGGTGGCGTTCCCGCAGACTCAACATCATTGCGCTGGGCAAGGACGTCACCACGAATCTCGGCCTGGACCACCGCCGAGAGATCATGCTCGTACTGTTTCTCGTGTCGGTCCTCATGGCCACCACCACCGCGCTCGTCGGCCCGCTGACGTTCCTCGGCTTCCTCGTCGCGACGTTGGCCTACCAGTTCGCGACCACACACGATCACCGCTTCGTGTTCCCGGTGGCGATCCTGACCGGGTTCGTCATCCTCGGGGGCGCCTACTTCGTTCTGAAGAACATCTTCTACGCAGAGGGTGCCGTGTCCATCATCATCGAGGCCGTCGGCGGCACGGCCTTCCTCTACGTGATCCTTCGGAAGGGCAGACTGTGATCGAGATCAAGGGTCTCCGTAAGGAATACAGCAAGACGGTCACGATCGGTGAGATCGATCTGACCATTCCCGCAGGCGGCATCACGGCCCTGGTCGGACCGAACGGTGCGGGCAAGTCGACGATGCTGACCATCGTGGGCCGCTTGCTCGGGGCCGACGCCGGCACCATCGAGATCGCCGGCTACGACGTGTCGAGCACTGCCTCGAAGGACCTCGCGAAGATCGTCTCGATCCTCCGCCAGGAGAACCACTTCGTCACCCGCCTGACGGTGCGGCAACTCGTCGGGTTCGGCCGATACCCGCACTCGAAGGGCCGACTCACCCGCAAGGACGAGGAGGCCATCAGCAACGCCATCGAGTTCTTCGACCTCACCGACCTCGAACACCGCTACCTGGACCAACTGTCCGGAGGACAACGCCAGCGAGCCTATGTGGCCATGGTGCTGTGCCAGGACACCGACTACATCCTCCTGGACGAACCGCTGAACAACCTGGACATGAAGCATTCGGTCCAGATGATGAAGCATCTTCACAAGGTGGCCGTCGAATTGGGGCGCACGGTCGTCATCGTGCTGCACGACATCAATTTCGCAGGCCACTACGCGGACCGGATCTGCGCGATGAAGGACGGCAAGGTCGTCGAGTTCGGAACCCCGGAAGAGATCTTGGTGGACGAGACCTTGACGCGCGTCTTCGATACTCCGGTGACGTGCGTCGAAGGACCCAACGGCCGCCTCGCCGTCTACTACTGACTCAGAACAAGGTCAGTTCGGCGTCGTCGGCGCGCTTCGGCGGCTTGTGCGCGACCACGGGCGTGCTGGGCACCTCGATCGGTCCGGGCTTCGCCGCGATCTCGCGGGCGGCCTGGCCGGCGAGCGTGTCGGCCATCTCGTTGAAGTGGTTGCCGACGTGCCCGCGCACCCAGCGGAACCGCACCGGACCGGTGCGGTCGGTGAGCTCGCGGTCGATGGCGCGCACAAGTTCGAGGTTCTTCACCGGCGCGCCGGTGGCCGTCTTCCAGCCCTTGCGCTTCCATCCGGGCAGCCATTCGGAGGCGCACTTGATCGCGTACTGCGAATCGGATTCGATGATCATCGGCTCGGCGCCGGGATGCGCCCGCAGCGCCTCGAGCACCGCCCGGAGCTCGGCGATCTGGTTCGTGCCCGAACGCTCACCGCCCGACGCGCTGGGCCCCTCGTGATTGACCCACGCCCACCCGATGGCGCCACCGGGATTGCGAAGGCAGGATCCGTCGGTGCTCACGATGATCATGCGCCCGACCATAGCCGCACCCTCCGACACCACGAAAGTCGGCTCCAGCGCCCCGGAGTACGGTAGGACGGTGACCGTGTCCGACGAGCGAGGCCGTCGCATCGCGAGCGTGGCGGACGAAGCACCTCTCGACACCCGCGTGCGCGTGCCGTGGCCCGTCGATGTTGTGCGCACCCTGCGCCCGCTGCAGCGTGGGCCGTGGGATCCGTGTCATCGGGTCGTCGCAGGCGCCGTCTGGCGCACCTCCCGCATGGACACCGGTGCCGTGACGTATCGGCTCACCCAGGACGGCCCGCACGGTGCGCGGTGCCTGGCGTGGGGCCCGGGCGCATCCGAGCTGGGCGATCAGCTTCCGGCGCTGCTCGGCGCCGACGACGACCCGTCCGGCTTCGTACCCGAGCATCCCCTGCTCGTCGAGGCGCACCGACGCATGCCCGCCCTGCGCATCACCCGCACGGGCCGGGTGCTCGAATCCCTGGTGCCGGCCGTCCTGGAACAGCGGGTGCACGGGGTGGCGGCGTTCGCGTCCTGGCGTCGTCTCGTCACGTGGTTCGGCGATCCGGCGCCCGGCCCGGCCCCGGAGGGCATGCGCGTGCCGCCCTCCGCGGAGACCTGGCGGACCGTACCGTCCTGGGAGTTCCACCGGGCGAACGTCGACCCCGGCCGCGCACGCACCGTGGTGCGGTGCGCGCAGGTCGCCGACTCGCTCGAACGTCTCGTCCACGAACCGTCCGCCGACGCCCGGCGGAAGCTGCGGGTCGTTCCGGGAGTGGGCGTGTGGACGGCCGCGGAGGTCGCCCAGCGCGCGTTCGGCGACACCGATGCGCTCTCCGTCGGCGACTACCACCTCGCGAAGGTCGTCGGATGGGCACTGCTCGGCCGTCCCCTCGACGACCCCGGCATGATCGAATATCTCGAACCGCTACGCCCGCAACGTTATCGGGCCGTTCGATTGATCGTGGAGTCCGGTGGGTACGCGCGGGTTCCGAAGCGCGGGCCTCGCACCCCGATCACCGACCATCGTCGGCGGTGACGGGGTCTCGATCCGGCGCGCCCGTCCTCGTAGACTCGGTCACATGTCCGCCACCCACGACGCGGCCGGCCCCGATCGGCTCGGACACCTCCCGAGCTATCTGATGACCCAGGCGGCGCGACACGTGCATCGCGTCGTGTTCGATCGCCTCGACTCCGCCGATGCCCGCGGTCACCACTACCGGATCCTGGCCGCCCTCGAGGAATACGGTCCGTCCAGTCAGATCGACCTCGCCCGTCGCTGCGGCCTCGATCGCAGCGACGTCGCCGCCGCCGTCGACGCACTCGTCGACCGTCGTTTCGTCGTACGCGCCGCCGACCCCACCGATCGGCGACGCAACATCATCACCCTCCCCCAGCGCGGGCGCCGACGACTGTTCGATCTCGACCGGATGCTCACCGCGGCGCAGGACGAGGCGTTCGCTCCCCTCGACGCAGCCGAACGCGCACAGCTCACCGCGATGCTGACCAGGATTGTCGAGTATCACACCAGGCCTGCGCCGATTTCCGCGCAGCAGTCGTAGGCTTGTAGAGGTGCATCCGACGGAGATCCCGCCGCGAGCACGATCTACGAAAGGACCTTCGGCGTGCAGGCCAAACCTTGCCGAGAATCACGAGTCGTCAAGACCAGCAGGGTGTTTCCCAACGACGTCAACGACCACAACACGTTGTTCGGCGGGAAGCTGATGAGCGACATCGACATGACCGCGTCGATCTCGGCGACACGTCACAGTCGCGCGTCGGTTGTGACGGCGTCGACCGACTCCGTGGCCTTCCTCGAACCCGTTCGCCCGTCCGATTCGGTGTGCCTCGAATCGTTCGTGACCTGGACCGGACGCAGCTCGATGGAGGTCTTCGTCAAGGTCACCGCCGAGGATCTGCGCAGCGGTGAGCGACGCATCGCCGCCACCGCCTTCCTCACCTTCGTCGCGGTCGACGACGGCGGTCGCCCCATGCAAGTGCCGCCGGTGCTGCCCGAATCCGACGAGGAGCGCAAGCTCAACGAGTCCGGTGACGAGCGGGCGGAGCACCGCCGCATGCACCGCGCGCAGAGCCAGGAGATGGCGAAGTACCTCACCACCAGCCGACCGTGGTGAGGTAGGGCCGTACCCACCCACCGTCGAGTCGTAATCGACCGATCCCCACACGCGTATCGCAGAGCCCGGCACCACGCTGAACACTGTCCACGTGGTGAATAAGTCTGCCGGATGCGTGAAATCGCGGCGCGCGGCGCGGAGTTGTGGAAATATCTCGACCACTCGACGCGAAGGGGGATCGCGTGTTCGACATCGAGCTTTCGGCAGGAACGATCGAGTACGAGGACACCGGCGGCGACGGACCGGTTCTCGTGTTCATTCACGGCCTTCTGATGGACGGCACCGGGTGGCGGCACGTCGTCGAACAACTCCGCGGCACCTACCGATGCATCGTGCCGACCTGGCCTCTCGGCTCGCACCGCATACCGATGCGTCCGGAGGCAGACCTCACCCTCGTCGGAATGGGCCATCTCATCGGGGAGTTCCTCGAGGCCCTCGATCTGCGTGACGTCACGCTGATCCAGAACGATTGGGGCGGCGCCCAGGCCTTCCTCGCCGTGTCGAATCCCGAACGGGTCTCGCGACTGGTGCTCGCCGCGTGCGAGGCATTCGACAATTACCCTCCCGGCCCGGTCAAACTGCTCCTGCCGCTGGTCAGGATTCCCGGCGGGGTGCGCCTGCTCATGGCGGTGCTCGCCACGAAATTCGGGCGACGAGGACCCGGCACC
This sequence comes from Rhodococcus sp. PD04, assembly GCF_035918275.1. Classification (NCBI taxonomy): domain Bacteria; kingdom Bacillati; phylum Actinomycetota; class Actinomycetes; order Mycobacteriales; family Nocardiaceae; genus Rhodococcus; species Rhodococcus sp. PD04. The sequence goes on from NZ_CP142143.1 coordinate 4,784,419, forward strand.
TGGGGATGGATGAGCAAACGTCCGGTACCCGGACCTGTCATGGATGCCTGGTTCCACCCGGCCACCGTCGACCGGAACATCCGGCGTGATCTCGCCAAGTACGCGCCCTCGGCTCCGCCCAAGCAACAACTGCTCGAGATCGCTGCGAAGGCGGCGCAGTTCTCCGGTCCGGTGCTGGTCGTGTGGGCCACCGAGGACCGCATGATGCCCCGCGATCACGGACGACGCCTCGCCGAGGCCTTCCCCGACGCGCGACTCGTCGAAATCGACGACAGCTACACCTTGCTGGCCGAAGACCAGCCCGAGAAACTCACCGCGGCGATCCGAGAGTTCCTGACCAACACGGCCGGTTGAGACATCCTGCATTCGGAAACGACTCGGCGCCCGGTGCAGCCGAGTGTCGACTGGACCGGACGCCGGGTAGTTCCGAACCGAGCGCTTACAGCGCCCGCGCGATGATCTGCTTCATGACCTCGTTCGCGCCGGCGTAGATCCGCTGGACGCGCGCGTCCTCGTACATCCGCGCGATGAGGTATTCGCGCATGTAGCCGTAGCCACCGTGCAGCTGCACGCACCGGTCGATGACCTCGCACTGCTTGTCGGTCAGCCAGTACTTGACCATCGCAGCATCGGACGGATCGAGTCGGCCCTTCAGGTGCTGCTCGATGCAGTGGTCGAGGAAGATGCGGCAGGTGCGGGCGATGGTCTGGCACTCGGCGAGTTCGAAGGCCGTGTTCTGGAACTCGAACAGGCTGTGCCCGAACGCCTGTCGCGCCTTGGTGTAGCGGACGGTCTCCTCGACGGCCCGGTCCATCGCACCGGCGGCCTGCGCGCCGATGATCAGACGTTCCTGCACGAGCTGTGCCATGAGCTGACCGAAGCCGAGACCTTCGGATTCGCCGAGCAGGTTCGTCACGGGCACGCGCACGTCGACGAACGACAGCTCGGAGGTGTCGGCGGCGTGCTGACCGACCTTGTCGAGCACACGGCCCACCGAGAAGCCCGGGGCGTCACGGAGATCCACGATGAGCAGCGACACACCCTTGGCGCCGGCCTTCGGGTCGGTCTTGACGGCGAGGACTATGACGTCGGCCGAGGAACCGTTGGTGATGAAGGTCTTCGAGCCGTTGACGACGTAGTGGTCACCGTCGCGCACCGCGGTGGTCTTGATCGCCTTGAGGTCCGAACCCGCGCCGGGTTCGGTCATGCCGATGGCACCGAGGATCTCGCCGGTGGCCATGCCCGGAAGCCACGTCTTCTTCTGCTCCTCGTTGCCGTATTCGAGGATGTAGTGCGCGACGATGCCGCTGTGCACGGAGTTGCCGAACGCGAGATCGCCGGAGTAGCCCTGCGCGTCGAACACCGCGAGGTCGTGCGCGAAGGTACCGCCGCCTCCGCCGTACTCCTCGGGGATCGAGCAGCACAGCAGACCGAGCTTGCCGGCCTCGAGCCACACCTCACGATCGATACGACGCTGCGAATCCCACTTCTCGGCCTTGCCCATGACCTCGCGATCGAAGAACTCGCGCGCGAGATCGTAGACGGCAGAGACCTCGTCGTCGTACCAGGAGGCGACGTGCTTCTTCGGCATCGGGTTCAGATTTCCTTTTCGCAGTGTTCAGGTTCGGAGTGGTCAGGATCCGCGCAGTTCGCGCTTGAGGAGCTTGCCGCTCTGGTTACGCGGCAGGACGTCGACGAAGCGAACGGCCTTGGGCACCTTGAACGGTGCGAGGCGCTGCTTGACGTGGTCGATCAAGGTGGGCTCGTCGAGCTCGTGACCGTCCTTGAGGACGACCACCGCGGTCACCGCTTCGATCCACTTCTCGTCCGGAGTACCGATCACCGCGACCTCCGCGACGGCCGGGTGCGTGTAGATCGCGTCCTCGACCTCCCGTGAGGCGACGAGGATGCCGCCGGTGTTGATGACGTCCTTGATGCGGTCGACGACGGTGATGAAACCTTCGGCGTCGCGGGTGACGAGATCGCCGGAGTGGAACCAGCCGTCGCGGAATGCCTCCTCCGTCGCGGCGGGGTTCTCCCAGTAGCCGAGGCACAACTGCGGTGAGCGGTACAGGATCTCACCGGGTTCGCCGTCGGGGACGTCGTTGCCGTCGGCGTCGACGACGCGGGTCTCGACGAACAGCACGGCCCGGCCGCACGAGGCGGGACGCGCGTCGTGCCCCTCGGGACGGAGGACGGTGGCGAGCGGGCCGATCTCGGACTGCCCGAAGCAGTTGTAGAAGCCGAGCTCGGGGTAGCGGCCACGGAGTCGCTCGAGGACGGTGACCGGCATGATCGACGCGCCGTACTGCGCCTTGCGCAGCGACGACAGGTCGCGCTTGTCGAGGTCGGGATGGTTGGTCAGCGGCACCCACACCGTCGGGGCGAGGAACAGCGATCCGATGCGCTCCTCCTCCACCAGCCGCAGGATCTCGGCGACGTCGGGTGCGGGCAGCAGCCGCACGGTCGCGCCGACCGCGAAGTACGGGATGAGGAAGACGTGCATCGCCGCGGAGTGGTAGAGCGGCATGCACACGAGCGGGTCGTCGCCGGCCGACAGATCGAGCGCCTCGATCGACGACATGTATTCGAAGGTGAGCGCCCGGTGGGTCATCATGGCGCCCTTGGGCTTCGACGTCGTGCCCGAGGTGTAGAGGAGCTGGACGAGGTCGGTGTCGGCCACGGCGACGTCGAGCGTCGGCACGTCGCCGGTCTGCGCGACCGTCACCAGGGAGTCGTCGGCGTCGCGGAGCGGGACGACGGTCTCGGCCGGCACGTCGGCCAGGACGGCGTCGAGGTTGTCGCGCAACACGGGGTCGACGAGCACTGCCTTCGCGCCCGACTGACCGAGCAGGTACGACAGTTCCTCGCCGCGCAGCGCGTAGTTGATCGGCACGTGCACCAGGCCGGCGCGGGCAGCGGCGAGATATCCGATCGCGTAGCCGTCGGAGTTGGTGCCGTAGGCGGCCACGCGGTCGCCCTTGGTCAGGCCCAAGGAGAGCAGGTGCGCAGCGGCACGGGTGACGGCGTCGTCGAGTTCCCGGTAGGTGAACTGCCGGTCGCCGAAGCGGAGTGCGACGCGGGCGGGATAGCGCGCGGCGGTGCGGTGGAGGATGCCGTCGACGGTGCTCTGACGCGGATCGGGGGTCATGCAGCGAACTTTATAGGACGTCCAACCAACTAGTCCAGACTTAGCGATCGCTCGGGATCAGCGGTCCTTCCAGACCGGTGCGCGCTTCTCGAGGAAGGCCGTCATCCCCTCCTGCGCGTCGTCGATCATGGCGTTCGACGCCATCGTCTCCGCCATCGCGGCATAGGCCGTCTCCTGCGGCAGATCGATCTGCCGGTAGAACGCCTCCTTGCCGATCCGCATCGTCTCGGGGGACGACGTTGCGATCTTCAGGGCGAGTTCGGTGGTCGCGGTCTCCAGCGTCTCCGGTTCGACGACGTAGTTCACCAGTCCCCAGTCGGCGGCGGTCTGCGCGTCGATGGTGTCGCCGGTCAGCAGCATCTGCAGCGCCCGCTTGCGGCCGATCGCACGGCTGACCGCGACCATCGGCGTCGAGCAGAACAACCCGATCCGCACCCCGGGGGTGCCGAAGCGGGCATCGGAGGCGGCCACCGCGAGATCGCACGATGCGACGAGCTGGCATCCCGCCGCGAGCGCCGTGCCCTGCACCGATGCGATCACCGGTTGAGGGATCGACTGCACCGTCCGCATCATCTCGTTGCACGTCTCGAAGATCGCGCGTTCCTCGTCGAGCGTGCGTCCGATCATCTGCCGCAGGTCGTGCCCGGCCGAGAACACCGGGCCTTCCGCGCGGACCACGATCACCTTCGAGTCGGCCGCGAGCGCCGTCAGACCGGCGATGACCTCGCGCATCGTCTCCACCGACAGCGGGTTGCGCTGCTTCGGGCGGTCGAGGGTGAGCACCCCGATACCGCTGGCCTCGTCGACAGCGATGAGCACGGGCGGGGGCAGGGTGTCGACGGCGTCGGGGCCGTCCGCAGAGCGATCCGTCACGTTCCCTTTCCTACACCACCGGCGGGTTACCGGCGCGGCATCGACGAGACGAGATCCGCGACGCGGGCGGGCTCCCGACCGAGCAGCGCTGCCGTCACGGCGCTTCCCGCGACGAAGCCGTGAGCGTCGTAGAAGTCGAACATCGCGGCCAGACGTTCGCGGGCATCTGTGGGCAGGTCGCGGCCGTGGCGCTCCATCCACACCGGGACGGACACCTGCTCGAGCTCCACCGATCGCCCGGCGACCGCGCACAGCTGCCGCACACTCACCGAGTCCGGTCCCCCGAGCTCGTAGGTGGCGCCGTGGTGGATGTCCGCACCCTCGACGAGGACACGGGCCGCCACCGTCGCGACGTCCGACAGGGCGACGAACGAGAACGGCGCGTCGGGGTCGTAGGGGACGTCGAGTGCATCGACCGAGCCGTCGAGGACGGGTGCGAAGTTCTCCGTGTACGCGCAGGGCTGCAGAACGGTCCACCGCACCCCGGAGGCGTGCAGGAGGTCCTCGCAACGCGCCTTGTCGAGGTGGTGCGGCATCGCCGGCGTGTACGGCCAGGCGACGGAGTGGTAGACGACGTGATCGACACCTGCCTCGGCCACCGCCGCGAGGAACCGTTCGAACAGCGCCGGTTCGTCGGGGTGCATGTTCGGGGCGATGAAATAGATGCCGCGGCAACCCGCCAGCGCGTCGACGAGCCCGGCACCCGTCTCGAGGTCGACAGCACGATCCCCCGCCTGCCGAGCGGTGTGCACCACTCGGCGGACGGGGGTCGTGTCTGCTGTCTCCAGCGCCGAGACGACAGCCGTTCCGGTCTTCCCCGCGGCACCGATCACTGCGAGATCGGTGCCGCGGGAGAGAGTGGCCGTCGTCGACATCAGTTGCCGATGAAGTCGTACTCGGCGAACTCGGCACCACCCGACAGGCGGGCGTAACCGGGACCGCGGTCGAAGAAGGGCTCTTCCTCGCCGCGCTCGGCGCGCATCTGCGCACGCAGCGCCTCGGTGGCCTCGACGTCGGCGACGGGCTCGTCGGCCGAGGTGTCCTTCAGGATCACGCCGTAGTCGTCGCGGGCACCCTCGACGGACACCTTGCGCCACAGCACGTCCCGGACCACCTCGTCGATCGGACGATCGAGCGGGTCGCCCCAGCCACCGCCACCGGTGGTGCGGATGCGCACGACCTCGCCGGCCTTGATCGGCTCGGCGTCCGTGAGAGCGTCGAACTCGCGCTCGTTCGGGCCGCCGGGATCGAGGGTGACGGAGAACGGCTTGCCGGCCTTGCCGCCCTTGACACCCCAGCACGCGAGGATCGAACGGTCCGCGATGGACATGAAGTTCGCGTCCTTGAGCATGCGGATGTGCTTCTCGTAGCCGAGACCACCGCGGTAGCGACCGGCTCCACCGGAATCGATTGCCAGACCCAGCTTCTCGACGATGAACGGGAAGCGGCTCTCGGTGAACTCCGTGGGCAGGTTCCGCGAGTCGGGCACCACGTGGATGGTGTCCTCACCGTCGGCGTAGTGCCGGCCACCCGAGCCGCCACCGAGCACCTCACGCATGAGGTAGGAGTGGCCGTCGAAGTCCTCGCCGTACACACCGGTGTAGCGGATGGTCTCCTGGTCGGCGGGCATGTTGCCGTCGACCGCCTTGGCGACCACACCGGAGAGCACACCGAGCAGACGCAGGATCACGAACGTGCGAGCGTTGGTGGGGGCGGGGAAGATCGGCGTGATGAGCGTGCCCGGCTCCGGGAACTTCATCTCGATCAGCGGCACGACACCTTCGTTGACGTCCAGCTCCGCCATGCGGTCCGGGGTGTCGGCCAGGTTGCGGAGGATCGGCGCCAGCCACTTGATGAGGAAGTTGCCGTCGGCGTAGTCACCGCAGTGGTTGATCGGACCCTTCGCCTGCGGACCGGTGCCGTTGAAGTCCAGGATCAGACGCTCGCCGCCCTCGTCCTCCGGGGAGGTCTTGGTGAGGGTGATGCGCTGCACGTGCAGCATGGGCTCGTCCACACCGTCGTGCTCGGCGTAGTCCTCCCAGGTGTACGTGCCCACCGGGATCTTGCTGAGGATCTCGCGGCGGTACGTCTCCGTGGTGGCGTCGAGGATCGCGTCGAAGCAGGCCTCGACGGTCTCGACACCGTAGCGCTCGAACAGCTCCGACAGCCGGCGCGCGCCCATGAGGCACGCCGAGCACTCGGCGTCGAGGTCGGCGGCGAGCGAGTCGGGCATGCGGGAGTTGCGGGTCATGATCCGCAGCGCCGCCTCGTTCGGAACGCCCTGGTCCCACAGCTTGATCGGCGGGACCATCAGTCCCTCCTCGTACACCGTGGTCGCACCTGACGGCATGGAGCCGGGGCAGCAACCGCCGATGTCGTCGTGGTGGCCGAAGGCCTGCACGAACGCGACCACCGAGGGCTCGGTGTCGCCGGGACGGGTCGCGAAGACCGGCACGGTGACGCACAGGTCGGGGAGGTGGCCGATGCCGCCTTCGGAGAGGTAGACGTCGTTGTGGAAGAAGACGTCGCCGGGCTTCATCGTCTCGAGCGGGAAGTCCCGCGCCACCGGATGCACGAGCGCCGAGTACGACCGACCGGTGAGCTTGCGCAGGTTGCGGTCATGGATGCCGGCACGGAAGTCGTGGGCGTCGCGGATCATCGGCGAGCGTGAGGTCCGGGAGATGGAGGTCTCCACCTCCATCTCGACGCTGGCGAGGTAACCGGCGACGATCTCGACGAGCACCGGATCGGGAGCGGTGCCCGAAGCGTCGGTCAGCCGGAAGGGCTTGCGCGTCGTGGCCGCGGCGGGTTCGAGAGTCGCAGTCATCGGGTGGCTCCGTTCGAGTCGGATGTCTTGGTGAGGCGGATGTTGCCGAAAGAGTCGATGCGAGCGCGGAATCCGGGGTGGACCGGGATGGTCGAGCTGAATTCCTCGATCACGGCGGGACCTTCGAGTTCGTCGCCGGCGCCGAGGCGGGCGCGGTCGTACACGCGGGTGGTGACCCACTCGTCGAAGTACGCCTCGCGGGTGCCGGTGAGGGCGGCGTCCGCACCCGTGCCCGGGGCGATCTCGGAGAGTTCCGGTCGCTTGATGGGTCCGATGCCGCTGACGCGGAGGTTGACCCATTCCACGTGCTGGTGGGGATCGTTGCGGAAGTCGTAGCCGTAGAGCTCGCGGTGTGCCTGGTGGAAGCGTTCGGCTGCCTCGTCCATCAGTTCCTGGGTGATGGGGCCGTCGCCGACCGGCACGCGCACCTCGAAGGCCTGGCCGAAGTAGCGCAGGTCCGCCGAGCGGGCGTACTGCCGCTGGTCGGGACCGAATCCCTCGTCCTCCAGTGCACGTTCGGCCTCGGCCGCGAGAGCGTCGAGTCCGGCCTGCAGCTCGTCGATCTTCAACCGGTCGTGGCGGCTGACGTGCGTCTGCACGTAGTCGTTGCGGACGTCGACGGTGAGCAGACCGAAGGCCGAGACGTTGCCGGGGTTGAGCGGCACGAGGACGTCCTTGAGACCGAGGATGTCGACGAGGCGGCAGGCCAGCAGCGAGCCGGAGCCACCGAAGGTCACCAGGGTGAAGTCGCGGACGTCGAGACCACGCTTGACGGTGATCTGGCGCAGCGCGTTGGCCTGGTTCCAGGCCGACACCTCGAGGATGCCCGTGGCACACGCCTCGAACTCGAGGCCGAGACTGTGCGCGAGCTCCTCGACGCCCTTGCGGGCGAGCTCGGTGTCGAGCGGGATCTCACCGCCGAGCAGGTGGGGAGGGATGCGGCCGAGCAGGACGTGGGCGTCGGTGATGGTCGGCTCGTTGCCGCCCTTGCCGTAGCACAGGGGTCCGGGATCGGCGCCGGCCGACTGCGGGCCGACACGCAGGGTGCCCTCGGGGGTCATCCATGCGATGGAGCCGCCACCGGCGCCGACGGTCACCACGTCGATCATCGGGATCTTGGACGGGTAGACACCCACGCGACCTTCCGTGGTGAGTGCCGGCTCGCCGCCGACGACCACGGTGACGTCCGTGGAGGTGCCGCCACCGTCGCAGGTCAGCACCTGGTCGACACCGGCGACACCGGCGATCAGGGCCGCGCCCAGTGCACCGGCCGCGGGGCCGGAGAGCACGGTGGTGATCGGCTGGTGCACGACCTCCTTGGCCGAGAGCACACCGCCGTTGGACTTCATCACGTAGAACGGGATGTCGCGCTGCTCGCCCTCGGCGGAGGAGAACTCGCGCAGACGGTTCGCGATGTTGTTGACGTAGTTGCGGATGTTGGGCTTGACCGCGGCGTCGACGAGGGTAGTGATGGACCGCTCGTACTCGCGGTACTCGCGCAGCACCTCGCTGGAGATGCTCACGGTCGCTTCCGGGTGCTCCTCCATGAGGATGTCGCGGACGCGGCGCTCGTGCTCGGGGTTGGCGTAGGAGTGCATGAGGCACACGCCGACGGTGAGGATCTCACGGTCCTTGAAGAAGCGGGCGGCGGCGCGGACGTCGTCCTCGTTCAGGGGACGGATCTCACTGCCGTCGTAGGCGAGACGACCGCGGATGGTGCGGACGCGGTCGGCCGGCACGATGCGGTCGGGCTTGACCCAGAAGTAGGAGTTGCCGTAGCCGTCGGGGACCGACTGGCGGGCGATCTCGAGAACGTGCTCGTAGCCCTCGGTGGTGATGAATCCGAGGGTGCCGACCTTGCCCTCGAGGAGCTTGTTGGTCGCGACGGTGGTGCCGTGGCTGACGGCGTCGATCGCGTCGCCGGTCTCGCCGAGCTGCGCGAGGACCTTCTCGATGCCTGCGAGGAAGCCGATGGCCGGATCCTGCGGTGTCGACGGGGTCTTCGTGGTGACGATGGCGCCGGACTCGTCGTCCACCGCGACCACGTCCGTGAATGTTCCGCCGGTATCGATACCGACCCGAATCTTCCTGGATCCCATGTTTCCTCCTGGGTTCGTCTCGCCGGTGTCCCACCTGACGTCTGATGACATTCCACCCCCTGAGCGGCGGTGTTTCTTTGTCACATCTCGCCGAACTCGTCGCCTGGAGTTCGGGGTTCGTGCACCTGCCACCCATAAGAGCACGTCTCATTTGGTGAGTTTCTTGAAGCAGGTCAGCGCAGCGGCGAGTTGGAGAAAGGAAGCAAAGTTCTCACCGTGACGTTCGTAGCGCATCGTCAGCCGGCGATAGCCGCTCAGCCAAGCCAGGGTGCGTTCGATCTTCCACCGGTAACGGCCGAGGCGTTCGCTGCTGTCGACGCCGCGGCGGGCGATCCGCGGAACGATGCCCCGGGCCCGCAGCCACCGGCGGTGCACGGGATAGTCGTAACCCTTGTCCGCCCGCAACCGGCCGGGTCGGCGGCGCCGCGGACCGCGAGGTGAGCGCACCGCCGGAATCGCAGCGACCATGGGTTGCAGCATGACACTGTCGTGGGTGTTCGCCGAGGTCACCGCCGTGACGAGGAATGCCGTCGGCATCGGAGAGGATGTGGATCTTCGAGCCGTTCTTGCCTCGATCGACCGGGCTGGGACCGGTCAAAGATCCCCCTTTTTCGCCCGCACGTGCGCTGCGTCCAGGATCGCGGCGGACCAGTCCAGGTCCCCACCGGCACCGAGCCGATCGAGGACCCGGCGGTGCAGCTCGTCGAACACCCCGGCCCGAACCCAGGTGGTGAAGCGGCGGTGTGCGGTCGGAACGCTGACCCCGAACGACGGTGGCAGGTGCCGCCAGGCACAGCCGCTGGTGAGCACGTAGACGATCGCGGTGAACACCGCCCGATCATCGATCGCCGCCCGGCCGCCGCCTTGGGGCCGCGCCCGGAATCCGGGCAGCAACGGTTCGACGATCTCCCACAACGCATCCGGTACCAGCCGGGAAGACAACGCATCGACCACGGCAGTGCATTATGCCGCACAAACGATCTAGGCCATAAGAGACATGCTCTAAACGACGGCACCCCCGGGCCGTGGTGGCCCGGGGGTGCCGGAAAACTCGTCGAAAAGGGTCAGCGTCGGGCGAGGATCGCCCCCAGGGCGACGCCCGCCAGCGCGATACCGGCGCCCACTCCCGCCGACAGCAGAACGGTTGCTGCCGAAGGCGTTCCGGCCGGTGCCGGTGCAGCTGCCGCGGCGGCAACGGGCAGCGCGGTGGTCTTCACACCCGCACCCTCGGCCACCTCGGCCACCTCGGCTCCGTTCACGCCCGCGACGGGTGCCGCTTCGGCCGCACTCGGTGCCGCCGGCAGACCGTTGGCGATCACACCGTCGATGCCGTTGAAGAACACGCCGGCCATCTTCTTCGCGACACCGGTGATCATCCGCTGCCCGACGCCACCGACCATGCCGCCGACGACCGCGTCCGCGTCGTAGGTGAGCACGGTGCCGCCGTCACGTTCTTCGAGACGCACCGCCACGTCGGCCTTGACCGTTCCCGGAGCGCCGGAACCCGATGCCGTCATGACGAACGATTCGGGACGATTCTGCTGCGACAGAACCACTTCCCCGTCGTAGGTGCCCTTGATGGAGGCCACCCCGGCGGTGATGGACAGCTTGTAGTGGTTGTCGCTGATCTGCTCGAGCGCCTGCACGCCCGGGATCGTCGCCGCGAGAACACGGCCGTCCTGCAGGCTGTCGTACACCACGTCGGGGGGTGCCTGCAGTTGCGCGGTACCGGCGATTCTCATTCGTTCTCCTTGTTTCGGGATGCCGCGTGGGTCAGACGCAGCTCGAACAACTCCGAGGGGGAAATCGGCATGCTGGTGATCGGGATGCCCTCCGCGTCCTCGACGGCCGCGGCGATCACTGCCGAGGTCGGGATGACACCGGCCTCGCCGGCACCCTTCATTCCGAGGGGATTGAGTGCGGACGGGGTGACGGTGTGGTCCATCTCGAGCGAGTCGGGCATCTCCGTCACGAAGGGCATGAGGAAGTCCATGTACGACGCGTTGAGCATCTGCCCGTGCTCGTCGTAGACGATCTTCTCGTAGAGTGCGCCGCCGATGCCCTGCGCGACCGCGCCCTGCACCTGACCCTCGACGATGCGCGGGTTGATGACGTTGCCGCAGTCGTGCACCACCGCATACCGGAGCACGCGGATCTCTGCGGTGACGGGATCGGTCTCGACGATCGCCGCGTGGATTCCCGACGCGAACGTCGAGGTGGGCGGCGAGTAGTAGCCGGTCGCCTCCAGACCGGGCTGCTCACCCTCGAGGACGGGCGGCACCGACATGTCGGTCTCGGCATTCGCGAATCCCGTTGCGCGACGGGATGCGTCGTCGAAGGCGTAGCGGAGCGGGTTCGACAGTACGGCCACGACACCGAGTGGGATCGAGGTGCCCTCCGCGCCGGGTTCGGTGCCCACCACGCACACGTGCCCCTCGCGCAGTTCGAGATCGGCGACGTCGGCGTGGAGGTGTTCCGCGGCGATCTTCTTCGCCTTCTCCGCCACCATCTGCGCGGCGACGTGGAAGGCGGATCCGGACATCACGGCACCGCGCGATGCGAACGTGCCGACCGCATAACCGAATCGGCGGGTGTCGCCGGTGACGATCTCGACGTCGGAGACCGGCACACCGAGATCGTCCGCGACGATCTGCGCGAAGGAGGTCTGATGCCCCTGGCCCTGGGTGGTCAGGCCCGTGGCGGCCTTGACCTTGCCCGAGGTCTCGATGAGCACATGTGCGCCCTCGTACGGGCCCGGTCCCGTGCCCTCGACGTACGCTCCCACACCGATTCCGACGCGGCGACCCTCGGCGCGGGCACGTTCCTTGTACTCGGCGAACTCGTCCCAGCCGATGAGCTTCTTGAGCTTGTCCATTCCGGCCTGGTAGTCGCCGGTGTCGTAGATGAGCGGACGACCGTCCTGGAAGATCAGGTGAAAGTCGTAGGGCATCTCCTCGGGGCGGATGAAATTGGTCTCGCGGACCTCGAGGACATCCTTGCCGAGATGCTTGGCGATGGCGTCCATCGCCCGCTCCATCGCGAACACGCCCTGGGGTCGTCCCGCGCCGCGGTAGGGCGTGACGATGACCGTGTTGGTGTACAGCGAGTAGGCGTCCACCCGGAAGGCGCGCGGCTTGTAGGGGCCGAGCACCTGGGTGGAGGTGTTGAGCAGCACGATGATGCCGTACGGCAGGTAGGCGCCGTTGTCGTGCCAGATCGAGAAGTCGAAGGCCAGCAGCCGGCCGTCGTCGTCGAACCCGATGGTCACCTCGTGGATCTGCCCGCGCTCGTGGGCGCTGGAGACGAAGTGTTCGCGCCGGTCCTCGACCCACTTGACCTCATTGGAGATCCCGGCCTGCCCCAGCTTGCGGGCGGCCCAGGTGACCATGACCTCCTCGGGCCACGGGTGCACGATCTTCACACCGAAACCGCCGCCGACGTCGGGGGCGATGCAGTGGACCTTGTTGTGCGCCATGCCAAGTCGAGCTGCGATCGCGGCACGGGCGGAGGTCGAGGTCTGAGTGGACGTCCAGAAGGTCAGCGCCTTCTCGTCGTCGTCCCAACGGGCGTAGACGCCTTTGCCCTCCATCGGCATCGACGCCGAACGTTCGATCTCGAGGTCGAGGGTCAGCGTGTGCGGTGCCGCGGCGAGCTCCGCCTCGATGTCGCCGAAACCGTGCTGGAGGTGTGCCGCGACGTTGTCGGACACATCCGGGTGGACGACGTGCTCGGCGTTGCGTGCGGTGTCGACACCGACCACGGCCGGCAGGGCCTCGTAGGTGATGTCGATCAGCGCACAGGCGTCCTCGGCGATGTACCGGTTGTCGGCGACGACCATCACGATCGCCTCGCCGACGTGGTTCACCTCGTCCTTGGCGAGCGGATATCCGTTGCGCGGAGCGGTGATCGCGGGGTGCGGGATCAACAGCGGGAGGTTCTCGGCCATCTCGGGCGAGTCGGCCTCGAGATCGTCGTAGGTGTAGATGGCGTGCACACCCGGCAGTTCCAGCGCCGCATCGACGGTGATGTCGAGGATGCGGGCATGGGCGTGCGGCGACCGGACGAAGGCCGCGGCGAGCGCGCCGTGCCCGAGATCGTCGAGATAGCGACCGTTACCGCTGACGAGCCGGTTGTCCTCCACGCGCGGGATGGGCTTGCCGAACGACTTGCCCGACTCGGTGGCACCGCCGATGTCGGCGGGGGCGAGGTCGGTCGTGCTCGTCGAGACGGAGTTCGAGACGGGCGAATCGGAGACACTGGTCATGCTCGTCCTGCCTTTCCTCCGACCGGAGCGGTGGTGCCGCGGACCTTGGCGTCGAGCGAGGCGCGTGCCGCCTCGTTGTCGGGGCCGAGCGGTGAGCCTCCGGACCGTTCACGCTTGATCTCGGCGGCGCGCAGCACGGCCGCCCGGATGTTCTGGTAACCCGTGCACCGGCACAGATTGCCGGCGATCGCATCGGTCGCCTCCTCGTGGGTGGGCGACGGGTTCTCCTCGAGGAAGGCCGCGATCGTGGTGACGAATCCCGGTGTGCAGAAACCGCATTGCAGACCGTGGCAGTCGACGAATGCCTCCTGCACAGGGTGCAGGGTGCCGTCCGGTTCGACGAGCCCTTCGACCGTCGTCACCGAGCGGCCCTCGAGGCTCGCGGCGAGCACGAGGCACGACCGCACCGGCTTGCCGTCGAGCAGCACCGTGCACGCGCCGCACACGCCGTGCTCGCATCCCACGTGGGTGCCGGTCTGACGGAGGTGATGACGGATCGCGTCCGATGCCAGCGTGCGCGAGGGCAGCACGACCGTCTGCGTCACGCCGTTGAGGGTGAAGGTCACGGCGACGTGGTGCTCGCCGGTCTCCGCCTGCAGTTCGTCGACCTGTTCGGCGACGGTCCGCCGCGAGGCGTCGCGACCACCCTTGTGGATCGAGCTCGTCATCGACTTCCTCCCGTGTGCATCGGTACCCGTGTGTCGTCGCGGATCGCGTCCTGCGCGGCCGCGAAACCGACACGACCGGTCAGTGCGGCCACCAGCTGTGACCGGTAGCGGTCGGTGGCGTGGATGTCCGCCTCCGTCTCGACGGTCTCGCGTGCCTTCTCCGCGACCTGCTGCCACAGCGGGTCGCGCTCGTCGTGTGCCGAGGCCCCGCGCAGGATGTCGGTGTAGTCGACGACCTGCCCGAGCTCTCCCGCGGAGACGTAGGTCATCCGGGCGGACGTCACCGCGCCGTCCTCGACCTCCACCTGTGCGACCACGCCGACGAGGGCGTAGTCGCCGTGGCGTCGTGCGATCTCGTCGATGGCGGTTCCGGTGCCCGGCCGCGCCGCGGGAACGGTCACGCTGGTCGCGATCTCGTCGGCCTCGAGGGTCGATTCGAGCGGCCCGGCGAACAGCTCGGCGGCGGGGATCTGCCGGACTCCGCGTACGGAGCGGACGGTGAGCGTTCCGCCGAGCAACGACAGCACGGCCGGCATCTCCGCGGACGGGTCGGCGTGGACGATCGATCCGACGGTCGTTCCGCGATTGCGGATGGTCGGGTGTGCGACCAGCCGGAGCGCGCGGCCCAGCAAGGGCTGGACCTGCGCGACCGTGGGATCGGATTCGAGCGCTGCGTGGGTGGTGAGCGCGTCGAAGGTGACGCCGAGTTCCTGCGAAGCGGAGATCGCGTCGAGTCGCGGGATCGAGCCGATGTCGACGAGGTGAGCCGGTGCCGCCAGGCGCATCGACAGCAGCGGAATCAGTGACTGGCCGCCGGCGAGCACTTTGCCCTCGTGCGCGACCCCTGCGAGGACCTCGCAGGCTTCATCGATCGACCGCGGTCGGTGATAGGTGAGTGGCGACGGTTTCATTCAACAGATCCTGCCCGCATAGTTCGATCAACGTTTCGTGGAGAAGTGACAAAGCTCACGACTCGACAATGTCAGATGTAATAGAGGTCACGCGAATTCCTTCACCCTCCCCTGGCCGCTCTCGCCGTCCGGATCGGGCTCCGTCCGGCCCGGTTCTCCCTGATCGGAGGGGGTATCGGGATCCTCGGGTGCGATGTCCTTGGGGGCGATGACCCGGCACAGGTGGTAGAGACCGATCACGACGATGGTGCCCAGCGCGATGCCGCTCAGCGAGAACGTGTCGGTGAACTGGAGGCTGGTGTCGCCGATCGCGATGATCAGGCCGGCCGCGACGGGCATGAGGTTGCGCGGGTCGCCGAAGTCGACACCGTTCTCCTTCCAGATCTTGGCGCCGAGCAGACCGATGATGCCGTAGAGGACCACGGTGATGCCGCCGAGCACGCCACCCGGGGTCGCGGAGATGACCGCGCCGAACTTCGGGGAGAAGCCGAGGAGCATAGCGATGACGCCGGCCGAGGCATAGGCGGCCGTCGAGTACACGCGGGTCGCGGCCATGACGCCGATGTTCTCCGCGTAGGTCGTCGTCGGGGAACCGCCGACGCTCGTGGCGAGGGCGGTGGCGAGGCCGTCACCGGCCAGCGCGCGTCCCATCATCGGATCGAGGTCGGTCTTGGTGATCTCGGCGACCGCCTTGACGTGTCCGGCGTTCTCCGCGATCAGGGCGATGACACCGGGCAGTACGAGCACGATGAAGGTGAGGCTGAACGACGGGGCATGGATGCCGACGACACCGGCCGCCTCGTCCGTGAACGGCGGCAGGCCGAACCACGGAGCGGAGACAACGCCGTCCCAGTTCACGCGGAAGTGTTCGGTGACAGCGTCCGCACCGGCGTCGTAGGAGGTGATCGGTCCGCTGATGCGATCGAGAACCCAGGACAGTACGTAACCGAACAGCAGTGCCAGGAAGATGGCGACACGGCCGAGGAAGCCGCGCAGCACGACGCTACCCACGATCAGCGCGATCATCACCGTCAGCGCGACCCACTGGTCCTGCGGCCAGTAGGTGCCGGCCACGACCGGCGCCAGGTTGAAGCCGATGAGCATGACCACCGCGCCGGTGACGACCGGCGGCAGGATCTTGAACACCAGCGAACCGCCGAGGAAGTGGATCACCACACCGATCGCGGCGAGCACGAGCCCGGAGACCATGATCGCGCCGGTGACCTCGGAGGGCGAACCGCCCTGGGCGTAGATCGCGGCGATGCCGCCGACGAAGGCCGCGGAGGTCCCCAGGTAGCTGGGGATCCGGCCCTTCACGACGGCGAGGAAGAAGAGGGTGCAGAAGCCCGAGAGCATCACTGCGAGTTGCGGGTTGAGACCCATGATGATCGGGAAGACGAAGGTGGCGCCGAACATCGACACCACGTGCTGGCCGCCCAGGCCGATCGTGCGGCCCCAACTCAGGCGCTCCATCGGCGCCACGACCTGACCCGGTTCTATGTTCTTGCCGTCTCCGTGCACTGTCCAGATGGGCATATCGGACCTTTCAGCAGAGTGTGGGTGCCGATAGAGTTCACGTGGATTGTTACGCCTGTGTTGCCGATCACACGTGTACTTCGGTAGCCGCAAACGCTAACGGAGCAGCTGAGGCCCGGCGTGGGAGGAATCTGCCAGGAGCGGCCCTCCGAAATTGGCAAGATCGGTGGTTGATCGTCAGGAATCGATCCCGCGCATCGCGATGATCTTGAGCGCGAGCGAAAGATCCAACCGCAGTTCGGGCTGCTCGGTGAAGGGACCGAGGATCTTTTCGAGTTTCGCCACACGATAGCGCAGAGTGTTGTAATGAAAATGTAACTGGCGCGCGGCTTCTGCGATGTTGATGTTGGTGGCGAGGAGCACCTCGAGGGTACGGCACATGTCCTGCGCCTCGGCCGTGCCGTCGGTCAACTCCTTGAGCGTCTCGCGCGCGAACGACTCGAGTTCCTCGGCGTCCTCGACGAGGCTCAGCAACCGGTACACACCCAGATCGTCGAAATGGGTGACCGCCCACGGACCGGAGATCCTGCGTCCCACTTCGAGTGCCGTGCGCGCCTGCGCGTAGAGCGTCGGCAGGTCGTCGGTGGACGACGACGCACGCGAGACCCCCACACCGAACGGACGACGCCCTCCCCCACCGGCCCCGCGCACCTGGGCGACGAGTTCACGCACGAGGGCCATCGTGTCGCTGCCCTCCCCCATGAGCACGACGGTCTCGGTCGCCAGGGCCGTGACGGACGCCCCGGAATCGCGGCCGGCCAGCGCACCTGCGAACGCGCGGGCCTGCCGTTCCACCACGGGAAGTCGCGCCGGCGCCGCCGAGGAATCGTCGTCCGCGCGATCGGGTTCGACGGCGACCACCACCACCGGGCGGTCGAGATTCCAGCCGAACATCTGGGCGTGCACGATCACCTGTTCGGGTTCACCGGCACGGCCGCGCAACAGGTCCCGGACGAAGTTGGCCCGGTGCTTCTCCTCGACCGCGGACACCGCGAGTTCGCGACTGACGACGAGCGCGCACACCGTCGCCGCCTGCTCCACGAGATACAGGTCCGGCGCGGAGAGATCACGTGCAGGACAGAAGAATACGAGCCGACCGTGGTCGATCCCGTTGGCGGAGATCGCGGCGATGGCCACGTACTCGTCGCCGAAGCGGTGCAGGCCGAGTCCGCCCTCGATCGAGTCGGTCCGCACCCGGCCCGTCGGATCGACCGCTGCCGTCGAGGACAGCCAGGCGAAATCGGATTCCTTTCCGGCCCTGTACGTCTGGCGCCCGTCGGGGGTGGTGATGAGGACCGCCCCGCCGAGCCGGCGCGAGATGCCTTCGGCCAGCGCCCTGTGCCCCCCGCCCGCCATGACGATCTCGAGCAGCCCGCGACGGAGGTGGTCCGCCTCGAAGACCGCTTCCACCTGAGCGGCGGCCATGTCGCTGAGACCCCACGCGAGACGGTGATCCGCGACGACCTCCTCCGGCGTCGTCAACACCGGGAGGGGAACGTCGTTCGTGAGACCCTGCGGCAGCGGATGTCCGGTGTCGAGCCGGACCACGAGTGCCGATACCTCGCTCCGGTCCAGCCGCGCCAGGAAATCGGCGATCGGCACGGCGAGTCGCGCGAGCACGGTGGTGGAGGTGACGAGCAGCAGTCCCGAACGCAGCCAGGGACCGATCTCCGGGAGCATCATCACCGCGACCGCGGTGACGGGCCGCGCCGTGGAGACGTCGCCGGCGAGCACCGTCGGCGTGACGAGGAGACCCGAGGAGACGACGTCTGCGAGCGGGCAGGGTTCGAACACGACCGCTGCGCTGTCCTCCGGTTCGGCTGCGCTGCGTCCCGGTTCGGCTGCGCTGGGCCCCGGATTCTCAGCCTTGCGCACCGTCACAGCAATACCCGTCCACCTGCCAGTCGTTCACCCCCGCATGGGAGACACGTGACATTAGAGGGCTGCGGCAACACCGTCAATCGCAGGCGGACAATCCGCAGGTCGGGCAGCACGTCCCGCCGGGACCCGGTGGATGGGTCCGCGCAGTGTCGCGAGACTGCGCCCGGTGGCGCCGCGCGTGCTCACGAGGATCTCGGCGAGGATCGACACGGCCGTCTCCTCCGGGGTCCGCGCACCGAGGTCGAGTCCGATCGGCGAGTGCAGGCGTCCCAGTTCGTCGGCCGACAGCCCGGCCTCGCGCAACAGGGCGACCCGGCGCTCGTGCGTGGAGCGGCTGCCCATCGCCCCGATGTATCCGGCCTCGCAGCGGAGAGCACGTTCGAGCAACGGGATGTCGAACTTCTCGTCGTGGGTGAGGACCGCGACGACGGTGGTGGGGTCGATCGGCGCCGACTCGAGGAAGACGTGCGGCCACGCCACCACGATCTCGTCGGCGTCGGGGAACCGGGCGGGCGTGGCGAAGACGGGCCGGGCGTCGATCACCGTCACGCGATAACCGGCGAACTTCCCCAGCGTGCAGAGAGCGGACGCGAAGTCGATGGCGCCGAAGACGTACATCCGCGGTCGCGGCGCGAAGATCTCCACGATCTGCGAACGCTCCTCGTCGACGTAGACCTCCGAATCCCCGTAGGACAGGCGCAGGCGCACCTCGTCCCCGACATCGGTTCCGTCGTCCCCGTCGAGGGTGACGACACGATGGCCGGCGGACCCACGGTCGGTGACGACAGCGACCGGCTCTCCTGCCCCGATCCGCCGTGCCACCTCGGTGAACTCGGGGTAGGTGGCGGCATCGACCCGCTGCACGAAGACCTCGATGGTGCCGCCGCAGGTCAGGCCCACGCCGAAGGCGTCGTCGTCGGTGACACGGAAGACCTCGGTGCGGGCGTTCCCGTCGGCGAGCACGTCACCCGCGATGTCGTACAGGGCGCCTTCGATGCACCCTCCCGACACGCTGCCCACCACTTCACCCGACTGCGAGACGGCCATCGCGGCACCGGGTTCGCGCGGCGACGACTTCCAGGTGCGCACGACGGTCGCCAGCGCGAACGTCTCACCGTCGTCGAACCATCGCGACAGCTCGTCGAGAATGTCCCGCACGGCGACCTCCTTGCAGTCGTGTCACAGACGCGCGGCGACGGCCAGCGCGACGTGGTCGTGGAAGGGGCGCGCGACGATCTGCA
This sequence comes from Rhodococcus sp. PD04, assembly GCF_035918275.1. Taxonomy (NCBI): domain Bacteria; kingdom Bacillati; phylum Actinomycetota; class Actinomycetes; order Mycobacteriales; family Nocardiaceae; genus Rhodococcus; species Rhodococcus sp. PD04. The sequence continues at coordinate 4,803,870 of NZ_CP142143.1, forward strand.
CGCCGATGGGCATGCCGTCGCTCGTCCGCCCGACGGGGACGACGACGGACGGGAAGCCGGTGACACTGATCGTGCGGCAGCTCGCCAGCGCCTCCTGCCAGGTGAGCAGCCGGTCGCCGACACCGAAACGGTCGAGCCCGAGCGGAGGCGCACCGATGGACGCGACCGGCAGCACCAGCACGTCGCCCATCTCGTCGAGCAGCCGATGGACCAGCGCGGTGCGCCACGCCCAGAGGCGCTCCACCTCACGATGCTCGGAGCGACCGGCCGTGGCCAGCAGGTCGCGGATGACAGCACCGAACCGGTCGGGGCTCGCCAGCGCATCGATGTCGGCGTGGGTCTGGGTGGCCCGCAATCGCCCGAACAACTCGTTCCCCTCGACCAGAGCCGACCCGCGGTATTCACGGGCACCGAGGCGCCGCGCGCTCTCCCGGACGACGTCCACGATCTCGTCGTCGACAGGCACGGTGCCCTCTCCGGGCGCCCAGGTGATCGTCAGCGCGTCGACGTCGACGGTCGCCGGGTCGGTCCACGCGACGTGCGGTTCGGAGATAACGCGCAGGGCGAGGACGAGGTCGTCGAGGTTCCGTGTCATGGGCCCGACGGTCTGCAGCGCGCCGTGCACCGTCGTCGGGTCGGCCCGTACGTGGCCGCCGACGAGCACCCCGGGGTACTGGCCGTCCGCGGACACCCGGCCGACGGTGGGGCGGATGGAGCACAGCCCGGTGCAGTGCGCGGGCCAGCGCACCGAGCCGCCGAAGTCGGTGCCGAGCCCGAGGACGCTCATGCCCGACGCGATGGACGCGGCTTCGCCGCCGCTGGAGCCCCCGGGTGAACGCGGCGACTCGGGGCTGCCGAGCGGGTTCACGGCCGGTCCGAACATCTCGTTGTCGGTGAGCCCGGACGTCCCGAATTCGGGCGTGTTGGTCTTGCCGACGAGGATCGCACCGGCCGCCTTCATCGCGGCGACGGCCGGCGCGTCGACGACGGGGACGTTGTCGGCCAGTGCGCGTGAAGCTGCGGTCGTGCGCACGCCTGCGGTGGCGATGAGGTCCTTGACGGTGAACGGCACCCCGGCGAGCGGACCGGCCGCCTCGCCCCGGTCGAGGCGGTGGTCGAGGGCGTCGGCCTCGGCGAGGGCGCTGTCCGCCGCGACGGTGACGATCGCGTTGAGGCACGGGTTCTGCTCGGCGATCAGGGCGAGGTGGTCCTCGACGACCCGACGGGCGGTGACCTCGCGGTTGCGGACCACGGCGGCGATCGACCGCGCGTCGGCGCCGGTCCACGTGCCGGTGCGCTCGGTGTCGAGCGTCGGGGATCGACCGTCTACCGCCACTGGCCCTCCTTGGTCTGCGTTCGACGAGAACGCTATGGCCGGCTCCGGGCCCCTCCTACGTCCACACTCCACAGGAAGCCGGTCGCCGCGGTGTGAAGAGTTGATACTTTCCCGCCGGAACGGGCCTGAGAGGATCGGGAAATGATTCCGTCCTGGGCTCGTCTCGCGTTCGCCGTGTTCGCGGTGAGCTGGGGCGCCAATCAGTTCGCTCCGATGCAGCTCGTCTACCGCGACCACCTGGGACTCGGCAGCGACTCGTTCACCGCCATGCTCGGCTCCTACATCGTCGGGTTGATCCCCGCGCTGCTCTACTTCGGGCGCGTGGCCGATCGGATCGGCCGTCGTCCGGTGATCCGGGCGATGATCCCGGTGAGCATCGTGTCGTCGATCGTCCTGTTGCTGGGCGCCGACGTCCCCGCGCTGCTGTATCTCGGCCGGGTGCTCGCCGGATTGGCGTCCGGCATGGCGTTCGGAGCCGGCACCGCCTGGATGAAGGAGCTGAGCGAAGGTCCGGGTGTGGGAGCGCGCCGGGCCGCCGTCTCGTTGTCTGCGGGATTCGGCAGCGGTGCCCTGTTCGCCGGTCTCATCGCGCAGTGGCTGCCCGCCCCCGACCGTCTGCCCTATCTCGTGCACATCGCTCTGATGGTGGTCGCGGTGGTGCTGGTGTGGGCCGTCCCCGACGCGCACCGGCCCCGCACCGTGCAGGGCTCGTGGCGCCTGTCCACCCTGTCGTCCCCGCGTTTCCGGTGGGGTGTCGTGCCGTGGGCCCCGTGGGTCTTCGGATGCGCGACCGTCTCGTTCGCCACGATGCCACCCATCGTGTCGGATCGCGTGGACAGCGTGGCCGTCGCGTTCACCGGCGTGGTCGCCGCCCTGACCCTGCTCACCGGTGCGTTGATCCAGCCCGTGGCCCGGCGCATCACCCGGCACGGCGAGGATCGCGGCGTGTGGACCGGGGTGGGCCTCGGTGTGCTGGGCTTCGTGTCGGCCGCCGTCGCGGTGCTCGTCGACGGCCCGGTATCGGTGCTCGCCGTCCTCGTCACCGCCGTCCTCCTCGGCGGGGGTTACGGCATGCTGCTCGTCTCGGGTCTCGTCACCGTCGAGCACATCGCTCCTCCCGAGGAGCTCGCGCAGACCGTCGCCGTCTTCTACTGCCTGATCTATCTGGGCTTCGCGGTGCCCTTCGTCATCTCGCTCGCCGCACCCCACGTCGGGTTCGTCGCGTGCTTCGCGGTCGCCGCGGCGCTGCTCGTGCTCGCGCTCGTCCCCCGGAAGTTGCTCGCCGATCAGGAAGCGACCCTCGTCGATTCGCACTGAGCAAGAGCAGTGGAGCCCTGGGTGCGAACCTGCCTCAGCAGATCCGACAGCGCCCGGGCGACCTCCTCGGGACGGTCGGCGAGCACACGGTGGCCGGCACCGGCGAACCGCACCAGGTTCGCGTGCGGCAGTCGCGCCGCCATCGCCTCCGACAACGACAGGGGTACGAAGACGTCCTCCGTGCCCGCCGCGACGACCACCGGCACTCTCGCGAGCACGTCGAGGGCGGCGGACTCGTCGAGGACCGCGAAGTCGGCCAGCAGCCGCGACCAGGTGACGACGGAGGTCTCGTTCGACAGCGCCGATCCGACCACCCGCAGCCACGATTCCTCCGTGCGTCTGCGGGCGGCGACGATGCACACACGGCCCCCGGCGCGCTTCGACAACTCCATGACGCGCGGTGCACGCGACACCGCCCGGTGCACGATGGACGCCGCCGGATGACGCAGATAGCGCCCGATACCGCCGTCCGCGAGTCCCGATGCGGCGGTGGCGATCAGACCGACACCCACGATGCGGTCGCCGACTGCGTCGGGGCGACGACGGGCGTAGGACAGTGCGACCATGCCGCCCATCGAATAGCCCGCCAGCACCACCGGTCCGTCCGGCGCGAGGGTCCGGAGCACTGCGTCGAGGTCGTCGGACATCCCGGAGACCGTGCACGCGGTGGCGTCGCCGGTCCCGGAACGACCGTGTCCGCGCTGGTCGTAGCGGACGATTCGCAGACCGGGCAGGTCCACCGACCCGCAGACGGCATCCCAGCTCGTGGCGTCCTGGCAGTGCCCGTGCAGGCACACGAGGGTCAGATCCGCATCCCTCGGTCCGGTGACCGTGGCGGCCAACGGCACTCCGTCGTCGGCAACCACGGTCACACGAGCGATCGTGTTCGGGTCCGTACTCGACGTCGGCTCGGCCATGTCGCCTCCTGCACAGCGCATCTGCAGGAGTTGTCGCGTCACCGCCGGGTGTCGTTAACCGCCGACATCGAATCGTGACGTCCGGTCGTCAGCGCGGGGCGAGCGCCCGGATCATCGGTGCGGGATCGCCCGAGGGCACCAGGGCGATGGCCGGGGTGGTCACGCCCGCCTCGACATAGCGCTCCACGTGCTCGCGGCACGCCTCGGGTTCGCCGTGGATCACGAGGGCGTCCACGACGTGGTCCGGGATCGCTTCGAGAGCGGCCTTGCGGTCACCTTCCGCCCACGCCTTCCACATTCCTGCGAAATCCTCTGAACGGCCGAGGAATTCGTGGAAGGCCCGGTAGACGGGGACGTTCATGTAGGCGGCGATCATGCGCCGGCCGATGGCGCGGGCGGTCTCGGTGTCGAAGCCGGGGAGCACGAAGATCCGTGCGACGATCTCCTTGTTCTCGCCGCCCTCGTGGACGTAGGGCGCCACGGTGCGGACGTCGTCGGCGGACAGCCAGTTGATGATGGCGCCGTCGGCCTCCCGTCCGGCCAGACGCAACATGCCCGGCCGCAGTGCCGCCAGCAGCACCGGCGGCGTCGGGTCGGGTACGACGCCGGCCCGGAATCCGTCGACTGTGAAGGTGTCGTACTTCTCGGAGATCTTCTCCCCCGACAGGGCGGCACGCAGGAACCGCAGGGTGTCGCGGGCGCGCTTGAACGGTTCCTCGAAGGGGATGCCGTTCCACTTCTCCACGATGACGTCGGAGGAGGTGCCCACCCCGAGCACGAAGCGACCGGGTGCTGCTGCGGCGAGGCTCGCGGCCGACATGGCCAGCGTCGCGGGGCCGCGGGTGTAGACGGGGACGATCGCGGTGCCCAGCCGCAGGCTGGGCGCCCACACGCTCGCGAGGGTCAGCGGGGTGAACGCATCGGCAGCGCCGGCCTCGGACGACCATACGTCCGTGTATCCGAGGTCGGGGAGCTCTTCGATGATGCGTCGCTGGTCGGGCAGGGGGATGCCGTCGAGCGGCACGGTCAGGCCCCATCGTCGTGTCGTGTTCTCCGTCATGACCGTCACCCTAGCCACACTGTGGTTCAGGTCATACCCGGGCGTGTCCCGGCCCGCGCGGTCGGGCCCGCCCCGCGGCCGCTCCGGTCCCCGTATGCTCGCGAGTCGTGCGTATCGATCAGTTGTGGCGTTATCCGGTGAAGTCGTTCGGGGGTGAACGGATCGACGCCGCAGTGATCGAAGCGGACGGCCTGCGCGGCGATCACCTGTGGACGCTGGTCGACGCCGAGTCCGGAAACATCGCGAGTGCGAAGCGTTTCCGCCGCTACGGATTGCTGTTGACCTGCTCCGCACGACTTCTGAACGACGACGATCCCCGCGACCGAGCGGCACTCGAACTGACGCTCGCCGACGGCACGGTGGTCCGTGGCGACGATCCCGATGTCGACGACCTGCTGTCGAAGATGATCGGTCACGACGTGCGGCTCGAACCGCGCGACCGTACCTACGACGAAGCGCCGCTGCATCTCGTCTCCCGCTCCGCGGTCGAGGCGCTCGGCACCGGCGACCCCACCGATGTGGCATTACGGCGGTTCCGGCCGCAGCTGGTCGTCGACACTCCGGGCACGACCGGCTTCGTGGAGGACGAGTGGATCGGCCGACGGGTGTCGGTGGGCTCGGCGGTCCTCGAACCGCACAAGCGCACCGCGCGGTGCGTCATGGTGACGCTCCCCCATCAGGAGGTTCCCGCGCGGCGCGACATGCTGCGTGAGGTGACGACCGCCCATCAGGTGCCCAATGTTCCGGAGGGCAGGCCGATGCCGTGCATCGGTGTCTACGCGACCGTCACGACTTCCGGCGCCATCACGATCGGTGACGAGATCGACGTCGGCCGAGCCGACTACCCGAGCACAGCCGAGTAGACCGGGTCACTTCCCGGCGAGGTAGTCCTCGACGAGGATCTTCTTCTGCACCTTGCCCATCGCGTTGCGCGGAAGTGCGTCGACGGTGCGGATCTCGCGGGGGCGCTTGTGGACCGAGAGGGTCTGCGCGACGAAGTCCGAGAGTTCGTTCGGATCACGGAGATCCCCGACGACGTAGGCCACGATCCGCTGTCCGAGATCGTCGTCCGGCACGCCCACCACGGCCGCCTCCTGCACGCCGGCATGGTTCAGCAGCGCGTGCTCCACCTCGCCGGCGCCGATCCGGTAGCCGCCGGACTTGATCATGTCGACCGATTCGCGACCGACGATGCGGTGGAAGCCCTGGTCGTCGATCACGGCGATGTCGCCGGTCTTGAACCAGCCGTCCTCGGTCATCGACTCGGCGGTCTTCTCGGGATTGTTCAGGTAGCCGTCGAACAGGGTCGCGCCGGAAACCTCCAGCTGGCCGAGGGTTTCGCCGTCGTGCGCCACGAGGTTGCCGGCCTGGTCGCGCAGGCGGGTGGAGACCCCGGCGATCGGCAGACCCACCCAGCCGGGCCGGCGCTCACCGTCGTGGCGGGTGCTGATCGTGATGATCGTTTCGCTCATCCCGTACCGCTCGATCGGCGCGGAGCCGGTGAGGGCGAGCATGCGCTCGAAGACCGGCACGGGCAGGGGTGCACTGCCCGACACCAGGAGACGCGCGGACGACAGTGCGCGAGCGGACGATTCGTCGGCGACGACCCGCGACCACACGGTGGGAACACCGAAGTAGAGCGAACCACCCGCTGCCGCATAGGCTTCGGGCTTCGGTCGCACCGTGTGCACGAGCGGCGAGCCCTGCCGGAGCGCACCGACGACGCCGAGGATGAGCCCGTGGACGTGGAACAGCGGAAGTCCGTGGACGAGAGTGTCGTCGGACGTCCAGTTCCACGCCTCGGCGAGGCCGTCGAGACCGGCCGCCACGGCGGACCGCGAGAGCACGACTCCCTTGGGGGCGCCGGTGGTTCCGGAGGTGTACATGATCATCGCGGCGCTGCCCGGATCGGCTTCGGCGTGTGAGGACGACGAACGTGCGCTCGCGTCGACGGGGATCGCGGGCAGGGTGACGTCCTCGGGCGCGGTGCCGAGCCACACCTGTGCACCCGAGTCCTTCAGGATGTGGGCGCGCTCGGCCGGGCCGGAATCCGGCGGCACGGGCACCGCGGCCACACCGGCCATGAGGCATCCGGTCGTGGCGATCACCGTCTCGATGCTCGCGGTGGCGTCGATGGCGACCCGCGAGGAACCGGCGACCTCGTCGGCCACCGCGGCGGCGGCCGCGATCAGTTCGGATCGGGTGAGCGAGACGTCTCCGACGCGGACGGCGCTGCGGTCGTCACCTGCTCCGGACTCGGTGAGCGAGGTCAGCAACGGCACGGGCGTGGTGGTGGTCATCGGTGGGTCCCTTCTCGACGTCCTGCCGGACGGTGTCGCGCAGCGCCTGGTCCACATTATGGACCGCCGTGCTACGATGCGGTCCGGCTCAACCTATAACCCGTGACGCCCGCCGTCAACGACGCGCGAAAGGTTCCGATGAACAGCGTTCTCACCGCACTCCGCGTGTTCGAGGAGGTCGCGACCACGCAACCGGTCGGGCTCTCGGAGTTGAGCAAACGTCTCGACGTCCCCAAGAGCACCGTGCAGCGGTGCCTGAAGACCCTCGCCGAGGCCGGCTGGATACGCCCCTCGACGGCGAATGCCGGGCAGTGGGTCATCACCGGCCGCGCGTTCAGCCTGGGCAGCGCGATGTCGTCCGGCGACGACCTGCGCGAGGTCGCACTCCCGGAACTGAACCGCCTGCAGGCCGAGACGGGCGAGACCGTCCATCTCGCCGTGCCGGACGGGAACGAGCTGGTCCTGATCGAGCGACTCGACAGTGCCCACCAGCTGCGCGCCTTCCTCGCCCTCGGCACGCGCCTGCCCCTGCATGCCGCGTCCACCGGCAAGGCCTATCTCGCGTCGCTGCCCGACGCGCGGATCGAGGACTTCCTCGCGACCGAGCTCCCGTCACTGACCGAGCACACCGTCACCGACCCGGCAGCGCTGCGCGAGGAGATCGCCGAGATCCGCGCCCGCGGGTACGCCGTGACCGAACAGGGGCTGCACGACGGCATCGCCGCCGTCGCCGTCGCGCTGCGTGGGCGCGGCGGCACCGTGCGCGGTTGCTTCAGCATCTCGGGTCCGGCCTCACGACTGACGCCCGACCTCTTCCCCGACTATGGCGCGAAGGCGCTGGCAGCGCGGGACGCGATCGAGCGTCGCCTGCCCTGATCCGCTCCGAGCAGGACCGGCGGGAACCCACCACCTCTGGACATATCGTTTGTCGATAGGTATAACGATTATCGATGGTATCGACAATCGATAACCCCGCCGTCCGGCGAGTTCGGAGACGACCATGAATTCCACCCACGACACCGACCGCCCCCAGGGCCCGGGCGCCGAACCCGACACGCTCTCCCCCACCGAGACGTCGAAGAAGGACCGCACCGATCTGTGGGCGTCCCTCACCGTCTTCGCGCTGACCTCGCTGATCGTGCTCTTCACCTATGTCCGCGACCTCGCGAGCTCCCTCGGCGACGGCATCGTGACCGCGCGGGTCCGGTTCGACGACGCGGCAGCGGCGCCGGTGCTGTCCACCCCCAACGGCGTCGACCTCCAGACCACCTCGACGACGGTGATCGACGTTCCGACCGACACCCTCTCACCCGTCAGCGTCGGCCTCATCCGCGCCGGGGAGGCGGTACAGACGTTCGGTTACCTGACAGCCCTGGCCCTGCTGAGCTGGATCGTCGTGCGATTCGTCCGGGGCCGACTGTTCGACCGGGGTGCCATCCGGCTCGTGTGGATCACCTCCATCGTGGCGATCGCGACCATCATCGTCCCGATGATCCCCCGCACGCTGGGCACCAACATGCTGATCCGTGACGTGGACATGAATTACGTCCTCTCGAACGCGCCTCTCGGACCGGAGTTCTGGTACGCCTACGTCTTCTGCATGGTGATCTCGGCCGTGGGTGTGGTGCTGCGGATCGGCAGCCGCATGGCGCGCGACAACGAAGGACTCGTCTGATGCCTCCGGAAACCGAGCATGCCGTCCGGTGTCATCTCGACGAGCTGCTGGCCGACCGGGGCATGACGCTCACCGAGTTGGCCGAGAAGGTCGGCGTCAGCGTGGTGAACCTGTCGGTACTCAAGAACGGACGCGCCCGCGCGATCCGCTTCTCGACCCTCACCGCCCTGTGCCGCGTACTGGATTGCTCTGTGGGCGACATCCTTTCGGTCGACTGACCGAGCACAGAAACGGCGATGCCCGGAACCTCGTGGGTTCCGGGCATCGCCGACGGTCCGGCCGGTGGCGCTCCGGCTGACGCACGGACCTTTTCTTCTATTCCCCGATCGCGGGAAGAATGCGGGTGCGGACCTCACCGAAGCCGATGCGGGTCCCGTTCGGGCCGGGCGCGGTGGCCGAGATGGAGATCTCGTCGCCGTCCTCGATGAAGGTGCGCGTCTCGTCGCCGACCTGCACGGGTTCTGCTCCACCCCAGGTCAGTTCGATGAAGGCACCGCGCTGGTCCTTCTCCGGGCCCGAGATGGTGCCGGAGCCGAACAGATCACCGGTGCGGGTCGCGGCACCGTTGACCGAGGTGTGGGCGAGCATCTGCGCCGGCGACCAGTACATCTGCGCGTACGGCGGGCGCGACACGACGTGCCCGTTCCACTCGACCTCGAGATCGATGTCCAGGCCCCACTTCTCGGTGCCCTTCAGGTACGGCAGCGGCTCCGGGTCCTGCACCGGGGTGTCGATGCGGGCGGCCTCGAGTGCGGCGAGTGGAACGACCCACGGCGAGATCGACGTCGCGAAGGACTTGCCGAGGTTCGGGCCCAGCGGCACGTACTCCCACGCCTGGATGTCGCGGGCCGACCAGTCGTTGAGGATGACGGCACCGAAGCAGTGGTCGGCGAACTCGTCGGGAGTGATCTGCGAACCCATCGGGGAGCCGACACCGACGATGAAGCCCATCTCGGCCTCGATGTCGAGGCGGATCGACGGACCGAAGACCGGCGCAGCATCGTTGGGGCCCTTGCGCTGTCCGCACGGCCGCACGATGTCGACACCCGAGGTCACGACGGTGCTCGACCGGCCGTGGTAGCCGACGGGCAGGTGCTTCCAGTTCGGCATCAGCGGGTCGGGGTTCTGCGGGCGGAACAGTCGGCCGAGGTTCGACGCGTGGTTCTCCGACGCGTAGAAGTCGACGTAGTCGGCCACCTCGATGGGCAGGTGCATCGTCACGTCGGCGACGGCGAAGACGGCCTCGTCGGCGACATCACCGGCGGCGAGTTCCTTGATCGCGGCGCGGACTTCGTCCCACCGGGCGCGGCCCTGGGCCATGAACGCGTTGAGCGACGGCTCGGCGAAGACGACGTCGTCCTCGAAGACACGGCTCAGGTCGAGGACCGAATCTCCGACGCGGACACCGACGCGGGGTTCGCTGTCGGCCGTGGAGAAGATGCCGTACGGCAGGTTGTCGAGACCGAAGAGCGAGCCCTCCGGAATGGCGATGGTGGTCATGCGTTCGTTCCTTCGGTGATCGGGGAAACGGTCGAGGGCACCAGACCGAGGCCGAGCAGATCCTCGAGCGGTTCGGCGATGCTGCAGGTGCCGTACGACAGGAAACGGCGCCGGACCTCTGCGGCCCGGTCGTCGGACAGGGCGCCGAGGCGGGCGGAGAGCACTGCCCCGTCGCGTTCGGCGAGCACGGAGGCGACCTCGTCGGTGTCCGCTCCGGACAGCACCGCGTCCACCGCGGCCAGCAGGTTCACGAACCCGTGCTGCTCGAAGCCCGTCTTCGGGTCGGTGTTGCGCACCGCATGGTGCAGACCGGCGGTTGCCTTGAACGGCACACCCGTGGTGACGACCGTGCCGACCGCCGCGGCGAGTTCGGCTTCGTCGGGATAAGCCTCGGCGACGATGCCGCCGGTGCGGAACTTGGCCGCGTAGGGCGTGCCGACCATGCGGGCGAGGATCTCGGCGCGACGCTCGTCGCGCGGAACCTCCACGAAGATATCGACATCCGGGAGGTCCGCGGAGATCTCGGCGAGCGCTGCGAACAGCTCGTCGACGGATTGCTCTGCGGGGACCGCGATCTCGAGTGCCACCACGGACACCGAGTCCATCGCGTCGACCTGCTCCAGGGCAGGCCGGACGGCGGCGGTGCCGGTCGGTGTGGTCAGGCTCAGGGCCAGCTCACCGGGATACGGGTGCTGCGCGAGGTGGTCTGCGAGTTCACCGAGGCGACCCGCCGGGAAGACGAACGCTCCGACGAGCGGCGCGTGCGCGGACGAGCGGTGCCCGGCGTGGGCGGGGACGGCGACGGGCAGCGGGGCGTTACCCGGAGGGAACAGCGCCGCGTCGTCGCACAGTCCGGTCAAAAGAGGTCCGAAAGTCACTTGGCCGCTCCTGCATTGCGGTTCCAGCTGCCGGCGTAGGCGGCGTCCTCGCACGCGAGCGCACCCTCACCGAGTTCGAGCGGGCGGAAGGTGTCGACCATGACGGCGAGTTCGTCGAAGAACTCCACACCGATGCTGCGCTCGTAGGCACCCGGCTGCGGGCCGTGCGCGTGACCACCGGGGTGCACCGAGATCGACCCCTGGCCGATGCCCGATCCCTTGCGGGCCTCGTAATCGCCGCCGCAGTAGAACATGACCTCGTCGGAGTCGACGTTCGAGTGGTAGTACGGCACCGGCACGGCCAGCGGGTGGTAGTCCACCTTGCGGGGCACGAAGTTGCAGATGACGAAGTTGTTGCCCTCGAACGCCTGGTGCGCCGGCGGCGGCTGGTGGACACGGCCGGTGATGGGCTCGTAGTCGTGGATCGAGAAGGTGTACGGGTACAGGCAGCCGTCCCAGCCGACCACGTCGAAGGGGTGGTGCGGCATCAGGTAGCGGGTGCCGACGACGCCGTGCGAGGTGCGGTGCTTGACGAGCACCTCGACGTTCTCCTCCTCGACCTGCATGAGTTCGGTCGGGCCGTGCAGGTCGCGCTCGCAGAACGGCGCGTGCTCGAGGAACTGCCCGAACTTCGACAGGTAGCGCTTCGGCGGCACGATGTGGCTGTTGGCCTCGATCGTGTAGGCGCGCAGCGGTGCGTCGCCCTTGGGCACCCAGCGGTGGGTGGTGGCCATCGGCAGCAGGACGTAGTCGCCGGCCTTCGCCTCGAGCGGACCGAAGACCGTCTCGACGGTGGCCTCACCGGACTCGACGTAGACCATCTCGTCGCCGACGACGTTGCGGTACAGCGGCGAGGGCTTGGACGACACGACGTACGAGATGCGCACGTCGGCGTTGCCCAGGACCAGACGACGACCCGTCACGACATCCGTCTCGGCCCAGGTCGTCTCGGGGAACAGATCGTGCAGTTTCAGGTGCCGCGGCTTGAGCGGGTGGTTGGGCGTGGTGGTCTGATCGGGCAGCTTCCACTCGGTGGCGTCGACGATCGCCGACGGGATGTACCGGTGGTAGAGCAGCGCCGAGTCGGACGAGAAGCCCTCCTCGCCCATGAGCTCTTCGTAGTACAGGTTGCCGTTCTCGTCACGGTGCTGGGTGTGACGCTTCGGCGGGATGACGCCGAGCTGTCGGTAGAACGCCATGATCTGACTCCTCGCGGATCTCGGGCGTGCGGGGAAGGTCGCTCGCCTGGAATTAGTAAACACGTTAACTAACCGGAGGGCGTGAGCGCAACCACAGAGAGGTCACGAGGCTGTGTCAGTTGCGTCCGCGCACGTCGAACTGGCTGCGGTTGGTGATCAGCTTGTTCAGGAGCATCACGAGAATCTGCTGCTCGGTGGGGGTGAGCACCTCCACCCAGGCCTCCTCGCGCTCGTTCTGCGCGCGGAAACTGTCGCGGATCTCCTTCTCCCCCGCTTCGGTGAGCGACAACTGCACCGAACGCGCGTCGTGACTGACCGGCGTCTTCTCCAGGATCCCCGCTTCGACCAGCGGTTTCGCAAGGTTCGAGACGGCAGCGCGACTCATGCCGGTGAGTCGCGCGGCGACGTTCGGCTCGATCGGGCCGGCAAGCCAGATGACGAACATGAGCCGATAGGCCGACCACGACCTGCCGCGGGGGCGGTGAACCGCAGCTTCGAGGTCGTAGGTGACGATGTCCGAGGCCCGGTTGAGCGTGAGCAGGACTTCGGTCGCGCTGCGGTGATGTTCGCCGAACTTGCTGTTCAGACGCTCCTGCGCGAGTTCGACGAAGGACCAGTAGTCGAGGTCGCGGGGTCCGGACATGCGGTCACAGTACCGCAGATCGGGGATAATTCATCCATTTACTATCCCGTGGATGACCCGGAGATCGGCGGGACTGCGGAAAACCGCACCCCGAACGCCGCGAAGTCGGCGGAAAACCGCAGCGACCTGCGAGTTCGCCGCTCATAGCGTTCCGGGCATGAACTTCGCACACACCCTCTCGCAGTCCCCCACCGATGAACTCGACGGCCTCGCAGGCCTATCGCTGCAGCTGATGGAGATGCTCGGAGCACCCGGCGCCGGTCTCGCGGTCGCCGCGGAGAACCTCTTCCCGCCGATCCCGAGCGAGGTGATCCTGCCCCTCGCCGGCTTCGCGGCCTCGCGCGGGGAGATCTCCCTCGTCTCGGCCGTCATGTGGACCACCCTCGGCTCCCTCGTCGGCGCACTGCTGCTCTACCTCGCCGGACGCGCCTTCGGCCGTCGGCGGATGTATGCCGTGGTCGAGCGACTCCCACTGGTGAACACCTCCGATCTCCGGCGCGGCGAAGAATGGTTCGCCCGGCACGGTGAGAAATCGGTGCTCCTCGGCCGGATGGTGCCGCTCGTGCGGAGCGTGATCTCGGTTCCCGCCGGGGTGGAGGCCATGCCCGTCGGCCGTTTCGTCGTCCTGACCGTCCTGGGCAGCGCGCTGTGGAACTCGATCTTCGTGCTCGCCGGCTACCTTCTCGGGGAGAACTGGGGAGTCGTCGAACCGTATGCCGATGTGCTGCAGAAACTCGTGATCGTCGCGGTGGTCGCAGCAGTGGCGGTGTTCGTCGTCCGCCGTGTCCGATCGATTCGCGCCCGTTAGGGTCGGTCCGTGATCGATCACCTTCGGCGCTCACTCGGGACCTCGGTCCGCGCCGTCGTCGGGCTCCTGCTCGGGATCGTCACCGCGGTGACGGGTGCGGCGGTATCGACCCGCCGCACCACCGACGGACCGAGCCGCGCGGCCGAACGCGACCGCACTCGTCTCGTGCGATGGTTCGACGCCGAGGCGGTCCGGGATCTTCCGGATCGCGAGCCGACCGGATACTTCCTCGTTCGCCTGGCCTACGGTCCGCTCGTCGGCCTCGTCGTACTGCTCGTCCTGATCGCCGCGACCGGCTACGGGGGCTGGGCGATCGTCCTGCTGGCCGGCGGTCGCATCTCCGTCGCCGACGGTCTCGTCTCACTCCTCGTCGCCGCCGTGATGATCTACCTCTCCGTCCGGATGGCGATGATCGTGGGCCAGTGGGACCTCCGCACAGCACTGCGGCTGCTCGGCGACGATGCCACGCAGCATCGTCTCCGCGACCTGCAACGCACCCGCGCCGACGTCGTCACCGCCATCGACGACGAACGCCGGCGGATCGAACGCGCCCTGCACGACGACGTCCAGCAGCGAGCCGTCGCGCTCGCACTCGACGTCGGTCGCGCGCGACGCACCGCCGAACGCGGCGGCGGAAATCTCGTCGCCGACCTCGACAACGCCGTCGCTCAGGCACAGGCACTGCTCACCGAACTGCGCGACGTGGCGTGGCGGATATACCCGGCCGCGCTCGACGAACACGGACTCGCCGCGGCACTGGAAGGGTTGTCCGCACACACCTTCCTCCCCGTCGACCTGGATCTGTCGATCGACCCGGAACCACCGCACGATGTCGCGGCAGCCGCGTACTACGTTGCCGCGGAAGGGGTCACGAACGCGACGAAGCACTCCGGCGCCGACAGCGTGTCCGTGACCGTCGCAGCGGACGGTCGCGTCGTCACGGTCACGGTCGTCGACGACGGATGCGGTGGGGCCGAGATGACGGGCTCCGGGCTGACGGGTCTCGCGCGCCGCGTCGCCGCGCTGGACGGGCAGTTCTCCGTACACAGCCCCCGCGGAGGGCCGACCGTCGTGGAAGCGAGGATCCCGTGCGCATCGTGATAGCCGAGGACTCGACCCTTCTCCGCGAGGGCCTGTCCCGGTTGCTCGTGGATGAAGGCCACGAAGTGCTCGCCGGTGTGGGCAACGCCGTCGAGTTGCACCACGTCGTCGAGCGCGAGGTGCCCGACCTCGTGTTGCTCGACGTGCGCATGCCCCCGACCTACTCGACGGAGGGCATCGACGCGGCGCGGCGCATCAAGGAGGAACACCCGCAGGTCGCTGTGCTCGTGCTGTCGCAGTACGTCGAGCACCGGAACGCGACCGGCCTGCTCACGAACGGCTGGGGTGGCGTGGGCTATCTGCTCAAGGATCGCGTGTCGGACGTGGGGGCGTTCCTCACCGACCTGGAACGTGTGGCCGCGGGCGGGACGGCCTTCGATCCCGAGGTGGTGCGGCAACTGTTCGCGAACACCCGCCGCACCGACCCCATCGCCGCCCTCACCGAACGCGAGCGCGAGGTGCTCGAGGCCCTCGCGCAGGGTTTGACGAACACCGGCATCGCCGATCGTCTGACCATGTCGGTCAGCGCCGTCGAGAAGCACGTCAATTCGATCTTCGTGAAGCTCGATCTGCCGCGCGAGGCCGACCGTAGTCGGCGGGTACGGGCGGTGCTCCTCTATCTCGAGAGCACGGGCACCCCGAGCTCTCGGGACGACCGCTGACGCCCCGTGCGGATCAGAAGAGCGGATACACGAAGTGCCCGACGCCTCCGCCGGGTGCGCTCGACCCCGTCACGTTGGGCAGGTTCGCGGGCAGACGCTGAAGCTTGTGTGGCCGGCCTTCGAGGTCGGCCTGCCAGCAGTCGGTCGTCACGCCGTGGAAGCCCTGACACACGATGCGGGTGTTCGTGCCGAACGGTGAGGTCAGCCGTGGCTCGTTCACCAGCGGGTTCCAGTAGGCGAGCTCGTCCGGGGTGAGCCAGTTGGCGGGGTCCGCCTCGAACACGGAGATCGGGCTGTTCGGTTGCTGGACCGGCCACTCGTCCTGCGCCGCCGCGATGCCGGCGCCGCCGAGGACGATCCCTCCTGTCACTGCGGCGACCGCTCCGGCCCGCAGTACCCGTCGAAATCCGTTCGCCATCGTTCCCCTCCACCCCGTGTCTCGAGGACCCGTGCCTCCCGGACATCGAAACACGGACCACGCGGTCCGGATATGGGAATGCCGGAATTGTCGGCCCCCGACGGGTTCCGACAATTCCGGCTGCACCACAGGACTAGTCGGTGCGGAGTTCGATGCCCTTCGTCTCCTCGATGAAGAAGACCGCACCGAGGGTGAGCAGCGCACAGAACACGAAGTACCCGGCCGGTGCCAGCGAGTTCCCGGTGACGTCGATCAGCCACGTCGCGATGAACGGTGCGGTGCCACCGAGGCACATGTTCGTCACGTTGTTCCCGAGAGCGATACCGCTGTATCGCACGGACGCCTTGAGCATCTCGACATAGGTGACGAAGGAGGCGCCGTTGACCACCGACACGCAGATGAACAGCACGGACTGGCCGACGACGGCCTGCCAGACGGTGCCGCCGGACATCAGCATGAACATCGGAACACCGACGATCGCGGATGCGGCACTACCGGCGAACAGCACCGGCTTGCGCCCGTACTTGTCGGCGAGATAACCGGCGATGGGCAGCGTGATCACACCGAGTACGAGAGCGAGGCAGGTCGACAGGAACGCGACGGAGGACGACAGCCCACCCGTGGTCTGCAGGTAGGTCGCGGCATACACGGAGGCGATGTAGTAGCCACCGATGATGAGCGCACCGAGCAGGATGATCTTGACGACGCTTCCGCCCGACGTCTTCAGCAGCTCCGCGATGGGCAGCTTCTTCGTCTCACCCTTTTCCTCGAGTTCCTCGAACTGCGGAGTGTCCTCGAGATGGTTACGGATCCAGATGCCGACGACACCGATGACCACGCTGAGCAGGAACGGGATGCGCCATGCCCATTCGAGGATCTGTTCCTCCGAGAACGTGGACGTGATGCCGAGCGCCACGAGAGACGCCACCAACGACCCCAGGTAGGTACCCGAGTTGACCATGGACGTCTGCGTCGCGCGCCAGCGTGCCGGTGCGGATTCGGAGACGAATGCGTTCGCGCCGCCGAGTTCGCCACCGGCCGCGAAGCCCTGCAGGCAGCGGGCGAGCACGAGCAGAACCGTCGCCCACACGCCCAGAGTGGCGTAGGTGGGCATCAGTCCCATGGCCGCGGTCGCCACGACCATGAGCAGGATCGTCCACGACAGTGCGTTCTTCCGGCCGTACTTGTCACCGATGTGCCCGAAGAAGATGCCGCCGGGCACCCGGAGGAAGAACGCCACGGCGAAGGCCGCAAACGTTCCCAGCAGAGCAGCTGTCTCGTCTTCGGAGACGAAGAACAGGGTGGCGACCATCGTCGCCATGTAGCCGTAGATACCGAAGTCGTAGTACTCGACGATGGTGCCCACGACGGCAGCACGAATGACCTTCGTCGTCGACTGCTTCGGTTGCGGAGTGCCGACCTGGGGTGGACTCACTGCGGGGGATGCCGCGTCCGATCCGAGCATGTTCGTGTCCTTTTCGAATGTGAGGGGAGGGCGCTACACGCCGGCAGCGCCGAGTGCGGTGCGTGGAGCGGCGCCGGATGCAGCCGACCGGGCCGCGTTGAGGCCGGCGATGCGGCCCATGGTCAATGCGTTGGCGACGGCGTTGCCGCCGCCCACATAGCGGAGGCCGAGGATGCCGGCGCCTGCTTCTCCGGCCGCGTACAGGCCGGGAACGACGTTCCCGATGGTGTCGAGAACTTCCGCGTTCGGGTTGATCTCGAGCCCGGCGTGGGTGCAGACCAGTTCGGCGGGCAGCATACGTGCCGCGTAGAACGGTCCCTCCACGATGGGGTCGGGGTTCGAGGTCGATCCCTTGTTGGCGAGGGTGCGATGCCGCAGGAATTCGGGATCGATCCCGTTGGGCAGCTGGGTGTTCCAACGGTCGATCGTGGTGACCAACGCATCGACCGGTACGCCGATGAGGTCGGCGAGTTCGGGGAGGCTGTCGGCACGCAGGGTACGACCGGCGTCGGCTTCCTCTGCGATCCGGTCGGCGTCCCAGTCGGTGTAACCGGCGGGCAGCCCGGTGCGTGCCTTCTCGTCGAAGATCGCCCACACCGGTCCGTCCTGACGATCCATGAGACCACCGGAGACCGCGTACGAGGCGTCCTCGTCCATGAACCGCCGGCCGGACTTGTTCACATACACCCGCGACTTGGGCGGGAAGCCTGCCTGCCAGTGGTGGTAACGCTGGAAGTAGGCGGTGGGCATGGTCAGCCCCCAGTCCTTGCCGGCGATGGCCGAGTCGACCTGCTCGCCGAAGCGGAAGTGGTCGCCACGGCTCCCCGGGGCGGCGACGACGAAGAGCGACTCGCCTGCTCCGAGCGGATACGGGTAGTACTGCTCGAGCAGGTCGCGGTTCTGTGCGAAGCCACCGGACGCGACCACGACGGCGTGGGCACGGACCTCGATGTCGTCGGCGACGACGCCGACCACACGTCCGTCCTCGACGAGCAGTCGCTGGACCCGGGTGCCGAGCACGGCTTCCACACCGTGTGCGCGACGTGCACGATCGAGGGTCTGCACGAGCCCGTAGCCCTGGTCCTTCGGCACGTGCCCGCGCCACACGTCTTCGACGCCGGCCTGGCACAGACCGGGCATGTGCGCGTTCGACGATTCCCGGGCGGGGATCTCCACACCGAGACCGATCAGCCACTCGAGGGTGGGGCCCGCGTTCTCGCAGAATGCACGGACCAACCCGGGTGCGAGTACCCAGTGGTTCAGATCCATGTAGTGCTGGAAGAACTTCTCGGCGGAGTCCTCGATACCGAGACCGCGCTGCACACTGGTGCCTGCCGCGGTGAACAGTCCCGCGGAGAGTTGCGTCGACCCACCCAGTTCGGTTTCGGATTCGAACAGCAGGACGCTCGCGCCGGATTCGGCAGCGGACACTGCGGCCGCGAGACCGGCACCGCCACCTCCGATCACCACGACGTCGATGATGTCGTCGTTCATGAGAGTTGATCTCCCGTCTCCGCGATGATGCGGTGATAGAGGCCGTTGGACGTCATGCCGCCGTCGACGGTCACTTCGCTGCCGGTCATGTAGCTCGAACGATCCGACAGCAGGAAGAGCACAGCGTCGGTGATCTCGTCGACGGTGGCCATCCGGCCGGCCGGAACGCTGTTCAATGCGGCACCGACGAACGCGTCGGCGCCGCCGAGCAGGGCCGTGCCCACGAGGCCGGGGTGAACCGAATTGACGCGGATACCCCAGCGCGCGAAGTTCCCCGCCGCAGATTTGGACAGGCCCCGCAGGCCCCACTTGCTCGACGAATAGGCCGGAGAGAAGTAGCCGATCTGCCCCGAGATCGACGAGATGTTGACGATCGAGCCGCCACCGCTGTCGCGCATGAGCGGAGCCACCGCCTTCATCCCGTAGAACGGGCCGAACAGGTTGATCCGCATGGTCTTCTCCCAGACGTCGTCCGGGGTGTCCATGAATTCGAGACGTCGGGAGATGCCGGCGTTGTTGACGAGTCCGCCGAGTTCACCTCGCTGGGAGCGGATCTCGTCGACGACTCGCTCCCATGCCGCGGCGTCGGACACGTCGAGCGTATGCGCCGATGCGGAACCACCGGCCGCCTCGATCTGTTCGACGACCTCGGACGGGTCGTGGATATCCGCAAGGCACACATGCGTTCCCCGCGCAGCAAGCGCACGGGCATGATTGGCGCCCATTCCCCCGGCCGCGCCCGTGACGAGTACAACCGAGGGGTACGACACGGATTCGACGACGCTGTCAGACATGACGCGATCCACCGTCGACGGCGATCGAATGTCCGGTGACGTAGCGGGCGCTGTCGGAGAGCAGGAACAGCAACGGTCCGAAGACCTCCTCGGGGGCACCGAGCCGGTGCAGCGGGACGACGTCGAGCGCGTGCTTCAGTGCGGCCGGGTCCTCCTGGACCCACCGGGTCATCTCGGTGTCGATGTAACCCGGAGCGATCGAGTTGACACGGATTCCCTTGTCGCCGAACTCGACTGCCAGCGATTCGGTCAGATGGGCGACGGCGGCCTTGGAGGCGCAGTACGCACCGCGGCCCTTGCGCACACGCAGCGCCGAGACCGACGACATGTTCACGATCGCGCTACCGGGCTCCATGTGCCGCGCCGCGGCCTGCGAACCGAAGAGCACGCCTTCGACGTTGACGTCCAGGGTCGCCGCGATCTGGTCCTTCGAGATCTCCTCGGCGAGGGCGAACGGGAAGATGCCGGCGTTGTTGATCCAGAAGTCGATGCGACCGAACTCCTGCAGCGCGACCTGCGCGAGCGCCTCATGGTCCGCCGGATCGGTCACGTCGACGCGTGCTCCGATCACCGTGCCGGGTGTCTCGACGAGGGCTTCGACCGCGAGATCGGTGTTGATCTGCTCCGCGGTCTCCTTCATCTGCACGTCGTTGATGTCGCCGCCGACCACGTGCACGCCGCGCGTGGCCAGACCGCGCGCGAATTGGGCACCCATCCCGCGGGCCGCGCCGGTGACGACGGCAACCTTGCCGGCCATCTCCGGGTAGAGGGCGACGATCTGGGTGGTGACGGTACGGCCCGGGTTCTGGGCGTCAACGGTCATGGGTGATTCCTCCGAAAATGTGGAACGAACAGGAAAGAGATGCGACGGTCAGCTGTCGTCGCGGAAGACGACGCGGCGGGCTATGCGCCATTCGCCGCCGGTGCGCACGACGCGGTCGTCGATGGTGGTGAACCGGACGAGCCTGGATTCGCCGCCACGAACGGTGGCCACGATCTGCAGATAGGCCCGCACACGGAGGGTGTCGTCGTCGACGCGGTAGGTGGCCAGATTCGTGACGACGTGCCGGTGCACTTCCCCTGCAGCCTGCGCGCCGGCGTGGAAACGCTCGGCGAAGGCCGCGAGGTCGTCGGTTCCTGCCACGGGGGCGGGGTAGCTGGGCGAGCAGAACTCGCCGTCGGCGGTGAACGTCTCGGCCCACTCGCGCGCAGAGCCCTCGTCGATGAGGTGGCTCTGCCGCCCGTAGAGCTGGTGGATGTGGGCGAGAACCGCCGCGTCCACGTAGTCGGTCCGTGTCATGTCGTACGAAAACCATCCGTCGTGTGTGCGATAATCGCACTCAGTGTGCGATTAACGGAAATGCTAGGTGTTACAGTTCACAGACGTCAAGGGAGGTAACGGGGGTCATGACACAAATGCGGGATGTACCTGCACAAACGGGGGATCTGGATCTGCCGCGGATCGAGCCGGATGCCGGCATGTCCAAGACACTCCACAACGGTCTCGAGATCCTGGAATTGCTCGCGCGGAACCCTCACGGCCTGTCGGTCAGCGAGATCGCCGAGAGCCTCGACGTACACCGCACGGTCGCCCACCGTCTCGTCCGGACACTCGAGGCGCACCGACTGTGCCGCCGCGACGACCACAAGCGCATCTCGCTGGGCACCGGCCTGGTGACACTGGCCGAATCCGTCGAGCAGGACCTACGGACTCTGGCCCGGCCGATCCTCGAGGATCTCGCCGACGGCGTCGAGGCCACCGCCCACCTCGTCGTCCGCGAATCCGACACCGTGGTGCGCGCGATCATGGTGATCGAACCCCGGCGATCCGATGTCCACATCGCCTTCCGCCCGGGCCAGGTCCATCCGTTGGATCGAGGCTCGGCCGGTCTGGCGATCCTCGGATCCATGCCGCCACGCCCCGACGAGCGCCCGGAAGTGACCCGAGCGCGACAGACGGGCTATGCGGTCTCTGCCGGCGAGGTCGTATCGACCACTATCGGAATCTCGGCAGCAGTGCCGACTCGTCCCGGGGGTACGCAGGCGGCGATAGGTGTCTCGGTCTTCGACGCCACCGATGAAGCCCGACTCGCGGCGGCCGTGGTCTCTGCGGCGGCGGCTCTCGGCGAGTTGCTCCGGTGACCGATGGCATGGTGAGCGGGTCGGAGTGACAGATCACGCAGCCCGACTTCGCGTGCGTTCGAGCACTCGAGCCCTCCGACAGCACACACCTGTGTGCACAATCGACAGGTGAGTTCAAACCGATCGACCACCGATCCGCACCACGGCACCCTGCGCAGCCTCCGCTTCTGGCTCGCGCCCTTCGCTGTCGTCGCAGCGGTGATGAGTGCCCTGGCGTACTTCTATCTCGGCGCACTCCTCGATCCCAGCGAGAACCTGAGACAGTTCCCGATGGCCATCGTCAATCAGGACGTCGGCGATGTGCTGCCCGGATCGGACGAGCGACAGAACTTCGGCGACCAGATCACCGAGGGCATCCTCGATGGCATCGATCCCGAGGAGATCGATCTCCGACGGATGGGGATCTCGGCCGCCAACCAGGGGCTCGACGACGGCAGCCTGTACGGCGCGATCGTCATCCCCAGCGACTTCACCAAACGCATCTCGATCCTCGCTCAGGCCTCCGTTGTTCCCGGTGACATCGAGAAACCGATCATCACCCTGTACACGAACCCCCGGACGGGTGCGTTCGCGACGGGCATCGTCACGACGATCGGCGACCGCGCGCTGACCCAGGTGAACGACACGGTCGGGCAGCAGCTCACCGAGACCGTCACCGCGACGCTCGCCGAGTCGGCACCCGACCTGCAATTGTCCGGCGCCTCCAGCCTCGTCCTGGCCCAACCGATCGATGCACTCACCGTCGAGCACAAGCCGCTGCCCGACGGGACGGGCGCGGGTCTGTCCGCCTTCTTCTACACCCTGCTGCTGATCCTGGCCGGCTTCACCGGCGCCACGATCATCAACGCGGTCGTCGACAGTGCCCTCGGTTTCGTGCCCACCGAATACGGCCCCCTCTACATCGCGCGGGAGACCACCCGGATGTCGCGCCTGCAGGTGCTGGCACTCAAATGGGGCATCACGGTGGTCCTGTCGTTGATCGTCTCGGCGTTGTATCTGTGGATCTCCACCGCACTCGGCATGCCGGCGCCGCGCGCGTTGCTGCTGTGGGAGTACGGGGCACTCGCGATCTCGGCGGTGGGCATCACATCGCTCGCGGTGATGTCGATCTTCGGGGCGGCGGGTCTGCTGGTGAACCTGATCGTGTTCATCGTGCTCGGCCTGCCGTCGTCCGGTGGCACCATTCCGATCGAGGCCACCCCGCGGATGTTCGAGTGGTTGTCGACCTTCGAGCCGATGCACCAGATCTATCTCGCGGTGCGGTCCATCCTCTACTTCGACGGACGACCCGACGCCGGGCTCGGCCACGGCGTGACGATGACGATCGTCGGTCTCGTGTTCGGTCTCGTCGTCGGCGCCCTGGTGACGTGGATCTACGACCGCGTCGGCTTCCACCGGGCCGCGGACGCACCCGTGCGTCTGCCGTGGCGGCCGTCGCGACAGCACGATCGGGATTCGGCGGTCGCGACCGACACGGTCCGTTCGGACGACAGCGTGGACACGCGCAAGGACGATCGGGACGATACGGTCGAATCCTCCGGCAGCTCCGAGCATTCGGACGACAGCGACGGGTCCGCGAACGAAATGGGGGACCCCGCCGCACGTCGGGGGTAGCGGCGGAGTCCCTCCACTACCACGGTAGTGGCGGTTCTCTCGGGGATCGCTCTCGATACGGGTGAATTCAAGGGTGAATCGAGGAGTTACCGCGCGTCGGAGTCTGTCGCCGTGATGGAGCACACTGTATGGGTGCGCACGGTCGTCGTTCCTCATCCTGCGGACGGCCGGGGCCGTCGCGGTGCAAGCATCGTCGTGGTCGACGCATCCGGTGCGCCGCTCGGTCCGGTACGCGAGTACCCCGAATTCGCGGATGCAGTCGCAACGATCGAAGCCGAAGCGCGACCGCGCTGGGTGTGGACCTCGACGGCCACGGTCTATCCCGCGTTACTCCGCGCCGGCGTCCGGGTGCAGCGATGCCACGATCTCGCCACCACAGGCGCCATCCTCGCCGTGCGCGAGGGACTGTCCCCGCCCACTGCGGAGGAACCGGCCGACGAGCGGCCCGGTCTCTTCGACGCGGCACCCGCGATCGACGTCGAGGCGGTGGTCGCGCAGTTCGCCGATCAGCGTCGCCGCATCTCCGGCGATGCTCGCCTCGAGTTGCTCACCGCCGCCGAATCGGCCGGCACGCTCGCAGCGGCCGAGATGGGTTTCGACGGGTTGCCGTTCTCGGCGCAGGCGCATCGTCGCCTCCTCGAGGACACCCTCGGACCGCGCCCGACCGGCTACGACCTGCCGAGCCGCATCGCCGAAGTGGTCGAGGAGGTCAGCGCCGCCTTCGGCCGCCCCGTGAATCCCGCCTCGCACAGCGAGGTACTCGAGGCGTTCCGCCGCGAGGGCATCACCGTCGAGTCGACCCGCAAGCACGTGCTGCAGCGGATCGACCATCCCGCGGTGCCTCTGTTGTTGCGGCACCGTGAGCTGTCGAAGTTGTACAGCACGAACGGCTGGCACTGGCTCGACACCTGGGTCCGCGACGACCGGTTCCGTCCGGTCTACGTTCCCGGCGCTGTTGTGTCGGGCCGGTGGGCGAGTCGCGGCGGTGGCGCTCTGCAGATCCCCAAGGCGCTGCGGTCGAGTGTGATCGCCGATCCGGGCCGGTCGTTCGTCGTCGCCGACGCGGGCCAGCTCGAACCGCGCATCCTGGCGGCGATGTCGGGCGATAGGCGCATGGTCGCGGCTGCCGGTTCGGACGATCTGTACGCCCCGGTCGCTGCGGCGTCCTTCGCCGGCGACCGCGCGAAGGCGAAGGTCGCGGTGCTCGGCGTGCTCTACGGGGCCACGTCGGGCGACGCGCGTGTCCTGCTGACGGTGCTGCGTCGCAGCTTCCCGACCGCGGTCGACTTCGTCGAACGTGCCGCCCGTGCGGGTGAACGTGGCGAGGTGGTGCATTCGTGGTTGGGCCGTGCGTGCCCACCCGCTCCGGAGGGTTTCCACTCGCACGGTGATGCGCATGCGCGGGGCCGGTTCACACGGAACTTCGTCGTGCAGGCCACCGCGGCCGAGTGGGCGCTGTGCGTGCTCGCCGAACTGCGACGGCGACTGACCACCGATCCCGACCCGACCGTCGGCGATCTCGTGTTCTTCCAGCACGACGAGGTCGTGGTGCACACCGGCAATCCGGAACTCGCGTCGTCGCACATCACCGCGTCGGTCGAGGTGGCGACGCGCCTGATGTTCGGCGACACACAGGTTCGTTTCCCGATGGACACGGCCGTGCGCAACGTCTACGCCGAGGATGCGGGCGGCGAGTAGGTGGCATGCGTCCACAGATGCATGACGGCGTAGGCCCGCCACGGCCGCCATTGTTCGGCGCGCTCGGTGGCTTCGCGTGCGCTTTCCACCTGCAGGGCTCGGCGGAGAACGAGGTCGCCGGACGGATAGGCATCGCGGTCGCCGAGCCGTAGGGCCAGATAGTCGACGGTCCACGGTCCGATCCCGGGGAGCGCGAGGAGGTCTGCCCCGAACGAGGGTTGCTCCGGCGCCACCCCGTCGGCCGCGGCCCGTGCCAGTTCGGCGACGGTGCGGGCACGCGACTGCGTCGTGCCGATTACGGCGCGCAGGTCGCTCTGCTCGACGGTCGCGAGTCGGTGCGCCGTAGGGAAGCATCGCAACCCGCCGGGGGCGTCGTCGCCGAACGCCGCGACGAGCCGTCCTGCGAATGTGCATGCCGCCGCGACGCTCACCTGCTGCCCGAGCACCGTCGACACAGCGGTGGCGAACCAGTCGGTGGTGCCGACCACGCGCAGACCCGGATGGGTCTGCACGAGAGGCCCGAGCACGGAATCGGCCTCGAACACCGCGTCGACGACGGACGGGTCGACGCCGAGATCGAGCCACTGACGGACCCTCTCTTCGATCTCCTCGACATCCACACGGCCGGCCGCCTCGACGTGAACCTCGAGATGCCGCACCTCCCCGTGTTTCCCGTCGTCGGGGGTCGCCGGGTCGTCGAACCGGACGGCGATGTGCGCGGCACCGCCGTTCGTGCGGATCGCGCGGTGATGAGTGCCGGTGGTGCTCTCGTGGTGTTCGTAGGCGGGGACGGTGTGGCTTCGCAGCGACGCGAGCATCGGCCCCACCGCAACGGGTTCGGCCACCGGGATCCGGAGGGTGGTGATCATGCCACCGACTCGAGTTGCAGCAGCGCCCTCTTCGCCTCGACTCCCCCGACGTACTGCCCCATGCTGCCGTCGCTGCGCACCACCCGATGGCACGGCACCACCACGGGCAGCGGGTTCTTCGCGCACGCCGTGCCGACCGCCCGCACCGCCCGCGGGCTACCGGCAGCGGCGGCGATCTCGGCGTAGCTCGCCGTGCGCCCGTATTCGATCTCGGGCAGGCGCGTGATCACCTCACGGCGGAACCCGTCGGCGAGACGCAGATCGAGCGGAAGGTCGAAATGCGTCCTCGTACCGGCGAAGTACTCGTCGAGCTGCCGGACCACCGGGTCGAGTCGCCGCGGCGCGTCGAGCACGCGCGGGCTGATCCGGCGGGAGAGTTCGTCGAGCACGGCGTCGGATCCGTCGGCGACGTAGGCGACCCGCACGAGTCCGACGGTGGTGGTGGCCAGCAGGAGCGGACCGACGGGGGTGTCGACGACGCGGAACGCGACATCGAGCAATCCGGCCGCCTCGGCGTCGAGTACGAGCTTCTCCCGCAACCACGCGAGATCGGCCGATCCGACCGAGAGTTGTGGAAAGTTCATGAGCGACATCCTGTTCCGTGTTCGATCCGACGACGCAACGCAGCCCGACCATCGGCCGCCGCGCGACGTGCCGCGGCCGGACTGTTGCCGAGAATCGTGCCGATCTCCGCGTAGGGCAGGCCCCCGACGTAGTGGTAGACCAGCGCCGCGCGCTGCGTGAAGGGAAGCTCGGCGACCGCGCTCCACAGTTCGTCGTCGCCCTCACCGGGATTTCCTGTGGACGACGCGGGTTCGGGAAGGTTCTCGGTGGGCACCGGCGTCCGCCCGCGCACACGGTGGATGTCGACGGCCTTGCGGTGCGCGATGGTCACGAGCCACGCTTCGATGTTGCTGCCCGGTGGCAGGTCGGGATAGGCGCGCAACGCCGCGAGGAAGGTCTCGGACCAGGCGTCGTCGGCGTCGACGGCTCCGAGCAGTGCGCGGCAGACCCGGAGGACCGTCGCGCCGTGACGGGCGACCACCTCCTCGAAAGGAGGCAGGCTCGCCCGCGGTAGGTGATCAGACAGGGACATGGGTATCGCCGGCGACACCGGGCTCGGCGGAACTCAGCACCCGCGCCTCCTGGTCGAGCAGGAAGCGTTTGCGCTCGAGACCACCGGCGTAACCGGTGAGCTTGCCGCTGCTCCCGATGACGCGATGGCACGGGACGATGATGCAGAGCGGGTTACGGGCATTGGCCGCAGCGACCGCCCGTACCGCGGTGGGCCGGCCGAGGGCGAGTGCGATCTCCGAGTAAGTGCGCGTGGTGCCGTACTCGATCGTCGTCAGCGCCTCCCACACCTCGTGTTGGAACGGGGTGCCGACGGGAGCGATGGGGACGGTGAACCGGGTACGGCGACCTGCGAAGTACTCGTCGAACTGGGTGATCGCCTCGTCGAACCCCTCGGTGACCTGCTCGCCGAAACCGGTGCGGTCGGGCGCGGGGTGATGCTCGGCCATGTACACGCCGCTCAGGACGCCGTCGGTGTTCACCAACGTCAGCTCGCCGATCGGCGTGTCGATGACGGTGTGGGTGCGCAATGCGGTCACGGCCTCGATCCTTCCATCCGGTGTGTGCTCTGTACCGGGTAGACGAACGGGATGTCGAAAATGTGAGGTCCGTGATCACGACGATCGGACGTACTGCACTATGACGACATGATCTCGCTGCCTGTGCCCGCGCTCGGACTCTCGGTCGCCGGTTCCATCGTCGACGTCACCCGGACCGTGCTCGGACGCACCCGCGAGACCGCCGAGTTCGCGCTGTCGCTCCCGGCGCGGGTGGAAAGCCTGCTCGGCGAGGCCGAATCGCTCATCGGCTCGGTGGAATCGCTGATCCGCCGCATCGACAGCGTGGTCACCGACGCCACCGACATCGTCGAGGGAGCGTCGGTGGCCGTCGCGCAGGCCACGCAGGTGATCGCCTCGACCATCGGTGTGGTGGAGGAAGCGGCCGATGCGGTCACGCGGGCCACGGAGATCATCGACTCGACAGGCGGGGTCGTGCGCGATGCGACGGTGGTCGCGGCGGACGCGCGGGTCGTCGTCGAATCCGCGGGCCGCAGCACCGACGCCGCCGGGGAACTGCTCGAGACCTACAAGCCCCTCGCCGAACGTGCCGCTCCCCTGGCCACCCAGTTCGTCGAGGAGTTCTCACCGGAAGAACTGCGCGCCGCGATCAAGCTCATCGACCGGCTCCCCGAGATCACCGACCGGGTCGACTCGGTCCTGCCCATCATGGCGACGCTCGACACGGTCTCCCCCGAGATCCACGAACTGCTCCTCGTCGCGAAGGACGTCCGCCAGGCCATCGTGGGCGTGCCCGGCTTCAACTTCCTGCGCCGCCGCGGCGAGGAGAAGGAGATCCACGGTGATGATTGACCGCACCGCGGTCGGGGATGACTGACCGCACCGCGGTCGGGACGACTGACCCGGCAGGCTCTACCGGTGGGCCGTCGAGAGGAACTGGTGCGTCGCCACGTCGACGATCTCGTCGGGCGAGATGGTGATCTCGTCGTTCAACCACGCGGTGACCAGTTCGGCCAGACCCCCGACGAACAGCAGTCCGTTGATCTCGCCCCGCTCGGGCGGCCACGCCCGGTCGCCGTACATGCGGGTCGCTTCGTCGGCGACCATCTGGGCGAAACTCCGTAGTGACGCTCGTCTGTGGGTGCGCAGGGGTTCGAAGCCGGCGGACTCGATGAGCGAGACCCGGCCCTTGCGCGGGTCGTCGGTGAGGATCGCGACGAACGACGCGATGGCGTTCCGCACGAGGTCTTCGAGTGTGCCCGTACCCGTGCGGAGGGCGGCGAGTACGGCCTCGCGCACCTCGTCGGCGATCTTGTCGAGAACCTGCTGCAGCAGATCGTCCCTGCTGGTGAAACTCTCGTAGAAGTACCGCTCCGTCAGCTTGGCGTGTGCGCAGATGGCGGTCATGGTGGCGCCGCTCTTCCCCGAGGCCGCGAACAGTTCCAGACCTGCTTCGAGCAGGGCTTCGCGCCGCAGCGCGACACGCTGTTCGCCGCTCAGACCGGCGTAGCGGCGGGACGCGGGGGAAGTCATGGGACCGATCTTGACAGACCCGATCGATGTGACGCAGACTACACCCCAATCTGACAGGGGTTACTGTCAGATGTCCGCAGAACTGGAGGTTCGTCGTGACCCGGATCCTGGCGGTTCCCCCCGCCCACTCCCATCTGCGCCCGGTCCCGGGGCGATCGGGAATACCCGGCATCGGGCACGTCCTCGAATACATCCGCGATCCCCTCGCGATGATGCAGAAGCACTGGGACCGTTACGGCGAGGTCTCCTGCTTCTCGGCGGCCGGCCGACGCTGGATCTCGGTTCTCGGACCCGACGCATGCCAGGAGGTGCTGCAGAACAAGGACCGGGCGTTCGTCAACGGCGACGGCTGGTCGGCACTGATCGGGCCGTTCTTCCACGGTGGCCTCATGCTCCTCGACTCGGAGGAACATCTCCGGCACCGCCGCATCATGCAGCAGGCGTTCACCCGGTCACGCCTCGAGAAGACCGTCGACGCCATGAATCCGTCGATCGCCGAGAAACTCGACAAGTGGGTTCCCACCGACGGATTCCGCGCCTACACGGCACTGAAGACACTCACCCTCGACCTTGCCACCGACATCTTCATGGGCGGCGCCGAGGACTCCACACCGACCGAGATCGAAGCGGTGAAGAAGGCCTTCATCGACTGCGTGCAGGCGGCGACCTCGATCGTCCGGTATCCCGTCCCCGGCACCAGATGGAAGCGCGGACTCGACGGGCGCCGGGTGCTCGAGGACTTCTTCCGGCACTATCTACCGGCACGACGCTCGCGCGAGACGGACGATCTCTTCTCCGTGTTGTGCCACATCGAATCCGAAGCGGGACAACGGTTCAGCGACGACGAGATCGTCGATCACATGATCTTCCTGCTGATGGCCGCGCACGACACGTCGACCATCACGATCTCGACGATGATGCAGTATCTCGGGCAACACCCGCAGTGGCAGGACCGGTGCCGGGCCGAGTCGCTCGCGCTGGGCACCGCCGCACCGAGTCACGCCGATCTCGACGCGCTCGGCAGCCTCGATCTGGTGATGAAGGAATGCCTCCGGCTGGTCTCCCCGGTCCCGGTCCTGGCGCGACGGGCCGTGCGCGACACCGAGGTCCGAGGACACTTCGTGCCGGCCGGCACGTATGTCTCCGTGGCACCGCACTTCACGCACCACATGCCGGAGTACTGGCCGGAGCCCGAACGTTTCGACCCCGAACGCTTCGCGGAGCATCGACGCGAGGACAAGGTGCACCGCTACGCGTGGGAGCCGTTCGGCGGGGGCGTCCACAAGTGCCTCGGCATGCACTTCGCCGGGGTCGAGGTCAAAGCGATCGTCCATCAACTGCTTCTGCGCTTCGAGTGGCACGTCGACCCCGGCTACCTCGCCCCGCTCGACTTCACGTCGTTGCCGTTCCCGTCCGACGGGCAGCCGGTCGACCTGCGACTGCGGTCGACCGACCCCGACCGTCAGGCCGTGTAGAGAGTCAGGCGGAGTAGAGACCTGCGCCCGCGCGGCTGAGCACGAGCTTGGGCACCACGGCCCGCGACGACAACTTGAGCAGCGCGTCGACGATCTCGACGACGTCGTTCACCTCGATCATGGACTCGGCCGGGATCTTGTCCTTGATCCAGTCGGACATGTCGGTGTCGACGTAGGCGGGGGCGAGCGCCGACGCCGAGATGCCGTTGCCGGACTCCTCGGCGTTGAGCGTCTCCACCAGCGAGATCAACGCGGCTTTCGTCGCACCGTAGGCGGCGAGACCGGCCTCGGCGTAGACACCCGTGATCGACGAGAGCGCAACGATCTTCGATCCGCGGGCCGGATCGTTCTCCGCTTCGGCGCGCAGCAACGGCAGCGACGCCTGGATGAGCGCGAACGGAGCGTTGAGATTCACGGCAACCGTCTTGTCGAACCGCCGGGCCGGGAACTCGGCGATCGGGCCTGCCGTGCCGACACCTGCATTGAGGATCAGCGCCTTCATAGAACCGAACGCCTCGCGATGCGTCTCCACGACGCGGGCGGTGGCTTCCGGATCGGCGAGATCGGCGGCGACAGCGCGCACCTCCTTGGCGCCCGCTTCCCGCAGACGCTCGGCGACACTCTCGAGGCGTTCCGCTCCGCGGGCGCTGATCGTCAGCGCGTAGCCGCGTTCGGCAAGGCGGGTTGCGATACCGAGGCCGATTCCCCTCGAGGCTCCGGTCACGAGCGCGCTGGTCACGCGTGTGCTCCCTTCAGTGCTGCGAGTCCTGCTGCCACCAGGTCCGGCACGGCTTCACCGGCACGGTCGAAACCGTCGCCGATGGTCGCACCGGCACGCCACCGATGGTTGATGCCCTCGGCGATGACGGCGAGCTTGAGGTAGGCCAGACCCATGTAGAAATTCCAGTTGGCGATGTCGCGACCCGACGCAGTGGCGTAGCGCTGCACCAGGTCGTCCGCCGCCGGCAGGCGGTCGCTCGACCATGCCGCCGGAAAGCCCAGGATGTCGTCGAGCGCCGGATGCCGGTACACGCACATCATGGCGAGATCGGTGAGCGGGTCGCCGAGGGTGGACAGTTCCCAGTCCACCACGGCGACGACGCGTGCCGGGTCGTTCGGGTCCAGGATGGTGTTGTCGATGCGGTAGTCGCCGTGCACGATCGACGGAGCGGGCGATTCCGGAATCGACCCGGCGAGCGCGGCGTGCAGCCGTTCGAGGTCCGGCAGTTCGCGGGTCTTCACCCGGCCCCACTGGCTCGCCCACAGCTTCACCTGCCGGGTCACGTAGCCGTCCGGCCGGCCCAGTCCCCCGAGACCGACGGCCTCGAAGTCGACGTTGTGCAACTCGGCGATGATGCGCACGAGTTCACCGACGCAGCGGTCGATCTCGTCGTCACCGAGCGCATCGAGGTCGGCCTTGCTGCGCACCACACGTCCGTCGACGAATTCGACGACGGTGAACGGCGCACCCATCACCGAGTCGTCCTCGCACTGGACGACGGTGGGCGCGACCGGCACACCGGTGCCCTTCAGTGCCGACGTGATGCGGAACTCTCGGGCGACGTCGTGCGCCGACGGGGTCAGACCCGTGGTCGGAGGGCGACGCAGCACCCAGTGGGACTTCTCGTCGAGCAGCCCGTAGGTGAGGTTGGACTTGCCGCCCGAGATGAGCTCCGCCCGAAGTTCACCCTGAACGGTCACGCCGGAATCGGCGAGGAAGCGCTCGAGGACGGCGAGGTCGAGTCCCTCGTGCACAGCGGTCATTTCGCGGCCTCGCGGGCTGCCTTGCGGACGGCGCCGACGGCACGCTTGGCGATGGCCCAGCGGTGAACCTCGGACGGGCCGTCGTACACGCGGAACGGCCGGACCTCGCGGGTGAGGCGTGCGATCGGAAGGTCCTCGGAGACACCGAGACCGCCGCACATCTGAGCGGAGCGGTCCACGATGCGGAAGATCGCCTCGGCGGCGAAGGTCTTGGCGATCGACGTGGCGTTCGAGGCGTGCGAACCCTGGTCGAGTTCCCAGCACGCCTGCACGAGCAGTGCGCGGGTCGCGGCGATGTCGATCTCGTTGTCGGCGATCATCTTCTGGATCATGCCGAGATCGCCGAGGCGGGAGCCGAATCCTTCACGCTCCGCGACGTAGCGGACGGCGGTGTCGTGACCGCGGCGGGCGGCGCCGAGCCAGCGCATCACGTGCGTCATGCGGGCGGGGCCGAGACGCACCTGCGCGTAGGCGAAGCCCTGATCGACCTCGCCGAGCACGGCGGAGTCGGGGACGAACAGGTCCTCGAAATCGACCTCGCAGTGACCACCGATCATGGAGCGGTCGAGGGTGTTGATGTGGCGGCCGACCTTCAGGCCCGCGGTGTCGGCGGGGGCGAGGAACATCGTGGCGCCGCCGCGCTGACCGGGCTCGCCCGAGGTGCGGGCCATGATGATGAAGAATCCGGCACCGTCGGCACCGGTGATGAAGTGCTTGCGGCCGTTGATCTTCCAGCCACCGGAGACCTTCTCGGCGCGCGTGTTCAGAGCGTTGGGGTCGGCGCCGGCACCGGGGGCGGGCTC
Organism: Rhodococcus sp. PD04; assembly: GCF_035918275.1. Lineage (NCBI taxonomy): Bacteria > Bacillati > Actinomycetota > Actinomycetes > Mycobacteriales > Nocardiaceae > Rhodococcus > Rhodococcus sp. PD04. The sequence continues at coordinate 4,836,927 of NZ_CP142143.1, forward strand.
GGTCATCGCGAAGGCCGAGCGCACGTCACCGGCGGCGAGGGGCGCGAGGAACTGCTGCTTCTGCTCGTCGCTGGCGATGTGCGCGAGCATGTGCACGTTGCCCTCGTCGGGGGCGGCGATGTTGAGCGCGGTGGGGCCGAAGAGCGAGTAGCCCGCGGCCTCGAAGACCGGGGCGCGGTCGGACATGTTCAGGCCGTGGCCGCCGTATTCGACGGGCGCGTGCGGAGCGAAGACACCGGCAGCCTTGGCGGCCTTCTGCAGATCCGCCCGGATCGCGTCGCCACCGGCCGCGGTGATGTCGCCACCGTGGGCGTCCTCGACGGGAAGCACCTCGTCGCGGATGAACTGCTCGGTCCGCGCGATGAGGTCCCGGACGTGATCCGAGTAGGACAGGTCGACCGTCATGCTGAGCTCCTTCCGTACCGACCGATCGATCGCTCGGTCGAGTTCACGGTGGCATATCCCCGCCATCGGGTCAAGCCCGGAAGGGGTGCTCGGCTACCTCGCTCCGACCGCGTTCCGCGCGACCTGCAGGTAGCGGTGCACGATCTCGTCCGGCGACAGCGAACCGTCCGGCCGGTACCAGCTCGCCACCGCGACGCACATCGTCGTCACGGCGCGACTGGCGTCCTTCGGATAGGGCGTGGAGAAGGTGCCGTCGGCGACACCGGCCTCGACGATCTCGTCGATCATGCGCTGCTGCTCGTCGCGCAGGGCGACGAATGCACGGCGGGCCTCGGGTTCCATGCTGCGCATCTCGGTCGACGCCACGAACGCCTGATCGCGGCGGAACATGTGGAAGCGCAGCAGCGACTCGACGACGGCGTCGAACTTCTCGGAGGGGGTGGGTCCGGCTTCGGCGATCGCCTGCCGGCTGCGGGCGAGCAGGTCGTGCAGCACGGTGGTCGTGAGCGAGACGAGCAGCGCCTGCTTCGAGGGGTAGTGGTGGTACAGACCCGGCACCGACAGACCGGACCGCGACGCGACCTCGCGGATGGACGTGCCGTCGTAACCGCGTTCGGCGAACGCCTCGAGTGCAGCGGCGAGCGGCTTCGGCAGGTCGGTCGGGCCGTAGTCCCGCCAAGAGCCGACGTCGCCGGAAACCGAATCCTCACGCGTGTCCATGCTCAACACCGTAAGGGACGGCTCCGGCGACCTCGGCGCTCGCAGGATCAACAGCCGCTCTCAGGATCAGTAGTCGTCCTCGCCGTAGAGGACGAGGCCGCGGAGGTTCTTGCCGGCGTGCATGTCGGCGTAGCCCTCGTTGATGTCCTCGAGCTTGTAGGTCTTGGTGACGAGGTTGTCGAGATCGAGCTGCCCGTTCCGGTACAGCTCGAGCAACTTGGGGATCTGCGAGCGCGGACCGGTGCCACCGAAGATGGCCCCTTGCAGACGCTTCTGCAGCAGCGTCAGCTCGAACAGGCTCATCGTCACCTGCGAGTCGGTGGCGTGACCCATGCCGACGACCACGACCTGGCCACCCTTGGCGGTGAGACCCAGTGCGGGGCCGATGATGTCGCCGGTGATCTCGCCGACGGTGATGACGGTGACGTTGGCCATCTGACCCCAGGTGATCTCACCGATCACCGGTGCGGCCTCCTCGATCGACGCGAAGACATGCGTCGCGCCGAACTCCTTGGCCTTCTGCCGCTTGAACTCGACCGGGTCGATCGCGACGACGAACCGCGCCCCGGCGTGCGCCGCTCCCTGGACGGAGTTGATGCCGACACCGCCGACACCGATGACGACTACGGTGTCGCCGAGCTTGGTGCCGCCGATCTCGGTGGCCGAACCCCAGCCGGTCGCGACACCGCATCCGAGCAGGGCCGCCTTCTCGAGCGGGATGTCCTTCTCGATCTTGATGACCGACGCCTCGTTGACCGTGACGTACGGCGCGAACGTGCCGAGCAGGCACATCTGCAGCACCGGGTCGCCGTTCAGCGTCGCGCGGTAGGTCTTGTCGGAGATCGCCTGACCGGTGAGCAGGCCGGCACCCTCGTCGCAGATGTTCTGCATGCCCTTGGCGCAGGCCCGACAGCGGCCACAGGCGGGGATGAACGCGAGGACGACGTGGTCGCCCTCTTCGAGACCCCGTACTCCCGGGCCCACCTTGGTGACCACGCCCGCGCCCTCGTGACCACCGAGGACCGGGAAGGAGGGAAGCGGTGTCGCCCCCGAGCGCAGATGCTCGTCGGAATGGCACAGACCCGAGGCCGCGAGGCGGATCTGCACCTCACCTGCGACGGGATCGCCGAGATCGATCTCCTCGATCTCCCACGGCTGGTTGATTCCCTTGACGACTGCTGCCTTCGTCTTCACCCGAGCCTCCTGAACCGAAAGTGTGTGTGACGTGCGTCACGGCATTGAAACACTTATCGGACGTTAGAGCAACGGGTTCGGAACTCTTCCGCAGCGGCCATTTACCCGCTACATTCGGTAACAGACAACTTCTCGTGAAGGGCTCCGCCATGATTCACGTCCGCCACAGCGCCGTCGCAGACATCCCCGTCGACCTCGCGTTCTCCTACGTCGACGACTACCGGAACGTCCCCGAATGGATGTTCGGAGTGGCCCGCTTCCAACCCGTGGGCGAGCAGATATCCGGCCTCGGTGCCGTCTACGACTCGACCATGCGGATCGGCCCCAAGGATCTCGACTCGCGCGTGGAAGTCGTCGAATGGGAACGCAATCGCGTGATCGTCCTCGACTCGATCGCCGGATTCCGCGCCGCGTCGTCGTGGACCTTCACGGACCTCGGCGACGCGACACGGCTCGACGTCGACTTCGGCTACCGACTGCCCGGCGGGATCGCCGGCCGCACACTCGGCATGCTCATCGAACCGATTGTGGGAACGGCGATCCGGCAGACCGAGCACGCGCTGCGCACGCGGCTCGGTCAGCTCGTCTAGGACCGGAATCAGAAGTTGCCGCGCGCGGCCTGCTCCCGCTCGATCGCCTCGAACAGCGCCTTGAAGTTGCCCTTGCCGAAGCCGAGTGAGCCGTGGCGCTCGATCAGCTCGAAGAACACGGTCGGGCGGTCGCCGACGGGCTTGGTGAAGATCTGCAGCAGGTAGCCGTCCTCGTCGCGGTCGACCAGGATGCCCCGTTTCTTCAGTTCCTCGATCGGCACCCGGACCTCACCGATACGGGCGCGCAGCTCCGGATCGTCGTAGTACGCATCGGGAGTCGCGAGGAACTCGACGCCCTCCTCGCGCAACCGGTCGACCGCAGTGAGGATGTCGTTGGTCGCCAGGGCGAGATGCTGTGCGCCCGGTCCCCGGTAGAAGTCGAGGTACTCGTCGATCTGCGAACGCTTCTTCGCGATCGCCGGCTCGTTGAGCGGGAACTTCACGCGGTGGTTGCCGTTGCACACCACCTTGCTCATGAGCGCCGAGTAGTCGGTCGCGATGTCGTCACCGATGAACTCCGCCATGTTCGTGAAACCCATGACGCGGTTGTAGAAGTCGACCCACTCGTCCATGCGTCCGAGTTCGACGTTGCCGACGACATGGTCGAGCGCCTGGAAGATGCGCTTGGGCGCACCCTCACGCTTGCGGTAGGTCGAGGTGCGCTCGACGTAGCCGGGCAGGTACGGGCCGTTGTAGCGCGACCGGTCGACGAGCGTGTGCCGCGTGTCGCCGTAGGTCGCGATGGCGCCGATGCGAACGGTGCCGTTCTCGTCGCTGATCTCGTAGGGCTCCTCGAGGACGGTCGCCCCCTGCTTCCGGGCGTGCTCGATGCACTTGTCGACATCCGGGACCTGGAGGGCGATGTCGACGACGCCGTCACCGTGGAGGCGGTGGTGCTCGATCAGCGGGCTGTCCGGATCCACCGCACCCTTGATCACGAATCGCACGGCGCCGCTGCGCAGTACGTAGGCGTGATGGTCGCGGTTGCCGGTGGTGGGTCCGGAATAGGCGATGAGTTCCATGCCGTAGGCGGACTGGTAGTAGTGCGCCGTTTGCGTGGCGTTTCCGACCACCCACACCACGGCGTCCCAGCCGCTGACGGGGAAGGGGTCCCGTTCGCTGTCGTACTCCACGAGACCGACCAGGCGCCGGAGCTCCTCGGCGTCGAGCTGAGCGAGTCGTTCGCTGTCGGTCAGGGTGTATTCCAGAGTCATCGCTGCAACCTCCTGCCGCTCACTGCGGCACAGTCGTTGTGTCGTGTGTCACCAGGAGAAACCCACCCGTCGGTGCGACGCAACGTCGCCTTCGGCAACTGGTCCGACTGACTGGAATCCGCCGGAATTCGCACACTCACCTATACAATCGGGCTAGTTTTCGGCGCTCGATGGGAAGGAACCGCGATGCGCGAGCCCGTGCAGCTGGACGAATTGGATTTCGCTCTCCTCGAGGCCCTGCACGCCGACCCGAAGATCGGCGCGCTCGAACTGTCCCGTCGACTGAAGGTCGCGCGTGCCACCGTCTCGGCTCGCCTGCGACGCCTCGAGGAGACCGGGGTGATCGCCGGCTACGAACCCCGGATCAACCTCGCCGCAGCAGGTTTCGATGTGCAGGCGTTCGTGACGATGGAGATCGTGCAGGGCGCGCTCGAAGACGTCACCGAGGTCCTCGAAGGCATCCCCGGGGTGCTCGAAGCGTTCGCCACCACCGGCGCGGGCGACGTGCTGTGCCGGATCGGGGCCGAATCCCATCTCGGTCTCCAGCAGACCCTCATCGAGCTGAACCGCTCCTCGATCGTCGCGCGGTCCACGAGCGTGATGGTGCTGTCGGAAGTGGTGCACTACCGGGCGATGCCGCTGCTCCGCACCCTCGAGCCGGAACGATCCGCGAAGGCACCGGCCTACCGCCGCTGAGCCGATCACGCCCACAATCCGTCTCCGACTAGCCGGATTGCACAGAAAAAAGCGCTTCGGGCATCCGGGCCCTCCGCACGCTGCACAGTTCGCCGAAGCACAGTTGCGCGGCATTTGTTACTGCCGTCACAGTCTTTCGCCATGAAGAACCTGCTGACGCGATTCGAAGAAAAAGCCCCCGAGATCGTCTTCGAGTGGCACGACACCGAGACCACCGCCAGGGGCTGGGTCGTCATCAACTCGCTGCGGGGCGGCGCGGCCGGCGGCGGCACCCGCATGCGCCGCGGCCTGGACCGACGCGAGGTCGAGTCGCTGGCGAAGACCATGGAGATCAAGTTCACTGTCTCCGGACCCGCGATCGGCGGCGCCAAGTCGGGCATCGATTTCGATCCGTCCGACCCCCGCAAGGAGGGCGTGTTGCGCCGCTGGTTCGCGGCCGTCACTCCCCTGCTGCGGGCCTACTACGGCACCGGCGGCGACCTCAACGTCGACGAGATGAACGAGGTCGTTCCGCTCACCGAGTCCAACGGCCTGTGGCACCCGCAGGAAGGTGTCGTCAACGGACACTTCGGCAAGGACGAGCGCCAGCGGATCCAGCGTGTGGGCCAGCTGCGACTCGGCGTCGCGAAGGTCGTCGAGGACGCGCGGTTCACCCCCGCGACCAGCACGAAATACACTGTCGCCGACCTGATCACCGGATACGGCGTCGCCGAGTCGGTCCGCCATCACCAGCTCGTCTACCGGGGCACCGACCTCGCCGGCAAGCGCGTCGTGGTACAGGGCTGGGGCAACGTCGGCGCTGCCGCTGCCTACTATCTCGCCCAGGCCGGCGCCTCGATCGTGGGCATCATCGACCGCGACGGCGGCATCCTCGCACCCGAGGGTCTGTCCTTCGACGAGGTCCGCACCCTGTTGCTCGAGCGCGACGGCAACGCCCTGCGCAGCGACCGCATGATCCCCTTCGACGAGGTGAACGCCCGCATCTGGGATCTCGGAGCCGAGATCTTCCTGCCCTGCGCCGCGAGCCGCCTCGTCACCCGCGAACAGGTCGACCGCATGGTCGCCGCGGGACTCGAGTCGATCGCCTCCGGCGCCAACGTCCCGTTCGCCGACGACGAGATCTTCTACGGCCCCACCTACGAGCACGCCGACAAGTCCGTCGCCGTGATCCCCGACTTCATCGCCAACTGCGGCATGGCCCGGGCCTTCGCCCAGCTCATGGAGGGCGACGTGGAGGTCTCCGACGCCGCGATCTTCGGCGATGTGTCCACCACCATCGAGACGGCACTGCGCCGCTGCCACGACCGGTCGACCGAGCTCACCGGGCTCGCCGCGACCGCCTTCGAGATCGCACTCGACCAGCTGGTCCCGGCCGGGGAGCGCATCGATGACTGACACCCTGGCTACGGCGACGACGACCGGCGCTCTGGGCACCGCCGGGACGACGACCGGCGCCCAGAGCACCGCCGGCCTGCATCGCGCCATGCGGCCCCGCCAGCTCGTCATGATGAGCCTCGGCGGCGCCATCGGGGCCGGCCTGTTCGTCGGGTCGGGGGCGGGCATCGCCGTCGCCGGCCCGGCGATCCTGATCTCGTTCCTCGTCGCAGCCGTGCTCGTCGTGTTCGTGATGCGCATGATGGGTGAGATGGCCGCGGCCAACCCCGCCAGCGGCGCCTTCTCCGAACACACCGAGAACGCCCTCGGTCCTGTCGCGGGCCGGACCATCGGGTGGTTGTACTGGTTCCCGTTGCATAACCCCCCCCAATAACGCCGCTGGTCACAGCGTTGCAAGCCTCCGAACGGACAGATTCACGTCCGATCGGAGGCTATTTGCGCGCTCTGGACACATACGGTTCGGTGTGGCAATGTCCCGCCCGTAACAGAAAAAGAGCCCGCCGTGAGCAGCCACTCACGACGGGCGATCGTCCGACTATGTGGGAGTCGAACATGACACAGCGTAGCAACGCGAACGCGTCCGGCGGAATCCGTCGCGGACCGCGTCGAGCCGATCACTTCACGATCACGTCGAACGCCGTCGTCAACGACGAGCGTCTCTCGTTCCGGGCCCGCGGCGTGTTGATCTGGCTTCTCTCGAAGCCCGCCGATTGGCGTACGCGCTCGGAGGCGATCGCCGAGCAGTCTCCGCGCGAAGGCCGCGAAGCGATCCGTACCGCGATGCGCGAGCTCGAGTCGCTCGGATACCTCGTGCGCGAGAAGGTGCAGAACGAGCGCGGCCAGTGGTCCACGATCCAGACCGTTTACGAAGAGCCCGTCGAGCCGGGAGATCCGTCTCCCGAGCCGGGGCCCAGGAAACCGGGCCGCGGAGACGCGGACAACGGAGATCCGGGCGCTCTTACAAAGGACCGAGCACAAAGAACGGAGACCAACAACAACCACGGGCCCGCGACGGACGCTCACGTCGAGCACGTCGAGACGGCGTCGTCGTTGTTGGGGAAGATCGAAGAGAAGGCTCGCGAGATCCGCTCGGAAGACGATCGTCGGCTCGCCGAGCTCGAGACCGCCACGCTCGCCGCCGGACTCCCGGCTTCGTACTCCCGGATCCGCTCCGAGCAGCGGAAGGCGATCCTCGAGAGCATCCGCTCCCACGGGATCGAGCGTCTCGTCGACGCCGCGAAGCGCGCCCACCGCCCGGACAATCCGACGATGCACGTTCACGGCTACGTGCGCTTGTGGCAGGCTCTCCCCGCTCCTCGTCCGTCCGTCGCGGCTCCGAAGTGCTCGGAGTGCGAAGGGACCGGCTTCGTCTTGAATGACGACGATCTCGCCGTTCGCTGCGCGTGCCGCTCGACCGGACGGAGCGCCGCGTGATCCCGGACGCCGTCGTAATCGCCGCGCTCGCCGACGCTCAAACCGTCGTCGACGCCGGACTCTCCCGGATCGGCGAGAACACGCTCGCCGCTGACACGATTTACCGCGACGCGTACCTCTCGCTCGTCGCGAACCTGTACTCCGCTATCGGACGGGAAGGCACCCGATGAACAGCTTCGCTCGACTCCGCTCCGTCTCGCTCGCCGTCGTCGCGGCCGCGATCGCCGCTCTCGCCGTCGCGGGAGCGAGTTTCTTCCGGAGCTTCACGGCTCTCTCCGAGCTCGCCGTCGCGTACCACTTCCCCACCGAACAAGCGTGGACGCTCCCGATTGCGCTCGACGGGCTCGCGATCGCTGCGACGGCGTCCGCTGCGGTCGCGAAGACGCGTCGCGGTCGCGGGTACGCGTGGTTCCTGCTCGTCGCGGGAACGGTCGCGTCCGTCGTCGCGAACGGGATCCACGCCTACGAACTCACGGCGTCGCCGGTCGGAGTCGGGATCGCCGTCGTGTTGCCGCTCGTCACGCTCGCCGCGACACATCTCGCGATCGAGCTCGCACGACAGCACCGCGACGACGAGACGGAGCCGGGGACGGACCGGGATCGCGACGCCGCTCCCGTCGACGACGAGACGGAGCTCGAGACGACGCCGGCTCCCGTCGCACTGCTCCGCGTCGCGCCGGATCCCGAGCCCGTCGCGGAAGCTTCCGTCGCACCGAAGGCGACGCCGGTCGCACGGAAGCCGCGGCGGATCGCGACGGCCGGCGACGGCGACGAACTCCGCGACCGGGCTCTCCGTCTCGTCGCGGACGGAGTCACCTACCGCGACGCGGGAGCGAAGCTCGGAGTCTCGAAGGATCGCGTCTATCGATGGGTGAAAGAGCAGCGCGCGACGGAGGCTCCCGTCGCGGCCGCGAGCTGACTCCGGAAACACGAAAAGCGCCCGCCCCCAATACGGGAGCGGGCGCTTCGTGTCATGCGAGACCGTACTCGATCCGGTCGAAGCCGGCGGATCCCTTCGTGCCCGCGCCGAAGCTGCCCGTCGCTGTGACGGCGGCTTTCAAACCGCGGTATCCGGCTCCGGTCGGAACGACGTTCGTCGAGTCCGTCCACGACGTGATTGTCGCTTCGGTGTCCATCCGTACGACGGAGTACGTCTGTCCGATCGCGCGGAACTCGAGGTCGACTCCCATCGGGTACGAGCCCGCCGTTCCGCGCGCGGTCTGCGTACCGCCGATAACGGTATAGATCCGCGCTTGGTTGTTATGCAACACCACCCACACTCCGTTTGCGTCGCTCGTGTTCTCCGACGCGCGGCTCACGAGCACGGCTTCGTGAGCCGCGTCGTACGTGTACGCGCCGGGCTGCGACATACGGAAGCGCGCTACGACGTCGTCGACGGGAGCCGCGACGTCCGTCGCGCGATACCAAGCGGCTCGCTTCGTCGTGTTGAATCCCTGATCGACCGCGATCGCGATCCCGGACGCGACACGTCCATCCGTCGCGGACATCGCGCCGATCTTCGTCCACTGCGAGCCCCATCCGGTCGCGACGGCGGTCGCGAACTCGTCGACGAACGAGAACGGAGGGATCGCCGTCCATACGAGCTCGTCGCCGATCGAGATCTTCTCGATCTCCGTCTCTCCGATCGCGACCTTCGAGAGATCCGTTCCTCCGATCGATACGCCGGCCATGTCACGCCGTCCGGAAATAGATCGTGTTCGGATCCTTCGTCGCGAGCGCCGCGTACTGCGCTTCGGTGCCCGTCCAAACCGTGAGCGTCGTCGCGGTCCCGTTCTTCGAGCCGCGAACGTGACCGGCGGCGAGCTTCGAGAGCGCGATCGCAGCGCTCCCGGAAATGTCCGCGTCGACGATCGTCCCGTTCGCGATATGCGCGCTCGTAACGGCTCCGTCCGCGTCCGCGAGCGCGTCGATCGCGTCGCGTGCCGCGGCCGCGTCCGCTGCGGCCGCGAGAGCCTGCCCGATCGCCGACGCCTCCGTCGACGTACTCCCGGTCACGTAGAAGTTGATGATCTGTTTCAGGTAGTCCGCTCGGACCGCGCGCGACGTCGTCGCCGTGCCCGTCGTGCCTTCCGAAACGCTGATCGCCGACGGATTCGACGCGATCGTGACCCACGTTCCCCACGTCGCGCCGTACTTCACGCGCGCGAACGGAGTCGCGGTGTTCGCTGCGGACGCCAGAAACAGTGTCGACGCCGTCTCACTCGAGCCGTCCGGGACGTGGACAACGAGCACGTTGTACCAAACGCCGGCGGTCGTCGCCGGAGCATTCGTGACGTACCCGGTCCCGCCACGGACCTTGTAGTTACCGGGAGTCGAGAAATCGAGCGTGTTGAAGTCGCCGCTCGTGTAGGTCGCGACGACGTCGAGCCCGAGATCCGCCTTCGCCGCGAGACCGGGAACGGTCGGAGCATCCCACGTCCCGCCGAGATCGCCGGCGAGCCGAATCCCGCCCTTAACCGTCGCGGTCGCGTTCGGAACGCCGTCGAGGACCGTATCGGCCGCCTCCTGCGCGGACGCTGCGGCCGCTGCTGCTGCGACCTCCGCCGCGCCCTTCGCCGTGACCGCGTCGTTCTTCGCCGTCACTGCGTCGTTCTTCGCCGTCGTCGCGTCGTTCTTCGCCGTGACCGCTGCGTTCTTCGCTGCGACTGCGTCGTCGCGAGCCGACGCGAGAGCCGCGAGAGCCGGGATCGCGACGAGCTGCTCGTCGACGTCGAGCTCCCGCCGGATCTCGAAGACGAGCGAGAGCCCGTCACTCGAGAGCGAGACACTCTCAAGAGAGTCGCCGGCCGGACCGCGAACCACGGGCGTACCCGACGACGGGAGCACGGGAGCAGCGAGCGCGAGATCGATCGCCGTCGAGCCCGCGTCGGGATCGAGCGGATCCGGGCCCGGCACATACTCGACGAGCTCGAGATCTTCGATATCCGGCGTTGAGACCGGAATCCCGTTCAATTGCAGATTGAACCGAACGCGATACGTCCAATCCGGAGGGTTCACAGCCGCGGACGGAGCGAGCAGGAAGACGCCGCGCTTCCCGTTGTGCGTGAGATACCCGGATTCGTCGAGCTGTACCTCGATCGCCGTCGGGAACGCGACGACCGGATCCGGCGTCGCCGTTCGCACGAGCAGCCGCGGAGCCCGCGGAGTGAACGTGACAGAGCCCGTAAGCGGGACCGCGTCCGGGAAACCGCCGGCGATCGGATACTCGTCCTCGTCAGGACCGTCGCCGACGACGGCGAGCAGCCTCCCGACTACCTTCCCGTACGTCGCGGGCTGGATAGTTCCCACCGATCACACCTCCTCTTTCAAGTCGTCCGGGATCTCCGGCGGCTCCGGCACGTCGACGCCGGGAGCGTGCTGTCGGAGTAGAAGATCTTGCACCCGGATATGCCAGAGCAGCTCACGGACGAAGCCGAGAGCCGACGAGAGCAGCTTCCGATCGCGCGTCGATTGCGTCTCGAGCTCGTCGACACGCGCGCGGAGTTTCTTCACCTGTAGCGTCTGCGCCCCTACCCACGCCGTGAGGATTCCGGAGAACGCCATACCGAACGCCGTGATTCGCTCCGGCGAGAGCAGCTCGAGCAGCACGCGACTACCGCCCGAGCCGGCGACGAAGCTCGTCGACCGTGACGCGCCCGACGGCTTCCTCGAGGTCGCCGGCGGGAGCAGCGAGCCGGGCCCGAACGTCCGCGATCGAGCTCGATCCGCCGGCCGGCTCGACCGCCGGCTCCGAGCCCGGCTTCGGCACGTAGCGAGCAGCGAGCAGGAAGCCGGCCGCGTAAACGAGATCTTCGACGTTCGCGGTCCAAGCCTGCGCTTCGTCCGCCGTGATCCGGCCGGCGAACCACTGCACGCCGGCCGCGAGGAAGCACACCCCATAGATCACGAAGCGGATCGGCTCCCACTTCTCGACGATCTTCTCTCTCACTCCGCCGCTCCCGTCTTCTTGGCGATCTTCTTGACGAGCTCGTGAGTCGAGTACGAATGGAAGTCGGCGAGCCGTGCGTACGTCGGCATATCGAAGCGTTCGGCTTCGTTCGCGATCGACGGCTGCGGATCGAGCAGCGCCGACCGGATCGCGCGGATCCCTTCGAGAACTTCGCGCTGTTCTTTGTCGGTGAGTGCGGACAACAGTCCTCCCGTGTTCGTCTTCCGGAACGCGAGCGCCCACGTCTTCGGACCGATCCGGCCCGACGCGGGATCGCCCGCCTCCGCTTGCAATTGCTTTGCACGTCGCTCCGTCGCCGCGTCGTAACGTCCGGTCTCCGGGACGCCGGCGGCTTTCTGCCACAGCTTGAGACCGGCGATCCACGACCAATGTTCGCCGGACTCACAGCCGATCGATTCCCACGGGCCCGAGCTCGGTCCGTAGTACAGAAGTTCGCCGCCGAGCGGGAACACGTCCGGCGAGACGGGCCCGGAGCTCTCGTCGATCGGGCCCGCGATGTACCAGAAGTCATTCGACGGCCGGAACAGCTCGCTGTTCCATGCGCGCGGAGTGTTCCCGGACGGGTTCGCCGCCGTCGAGCCGGGCCCGTAGACCACTCCCGGCCACCCGCGAGACTCGAAGCTCATCCCTTCGATCGAGCACGCCGTATGTGAGTTGGCGCCGCCTCCGCCGTGCTGGTTACCGATCCGGAGGATCGCGTTCGCCGGGACCGCGGCCATGTTGTCCGCGCGACGGAGCAACGGAAGCGCGTCCGTGAGCTCCCGGTACCGGAGCCGGAACGACTCCGTCGAGCCGTACCGGGTATGTGGACTCTTGCCGTGGAGGATCGCCGCGGCCGCACACACCGCCCACGAGCAATCACCCGACCAATTGGTCGCCGCGGTTCCGTTCCCGCCGTACGCGTACGGCTGTCCGGCGTAGTAGTGCGCGAAGCCGTGAGCAGCATTCACGCGGGCCCTACTGATTGCCATGATGAAGAGCTCCTCTCGAGCTACGGAGCGATCACGGGGATCCCCCAAACGTGGAGGTTCGCCCGCTGATTCGTCCATGAGTAGTTACGCGTGCCGAGGTTCCGCGACAGCACGACATAGAGCGTCACGGACGTGTTGGCAGGCACGACGCCGGTCGTCGAGTCCGGCGCGAGAGCCGTCTCCGAGTACGGCATGATCGGACAACGGAAGACGTTCGCCGACGGGAAGCCGCCTCCGTACCCGATGATCGTTCCGGACGCCGAGCCGATCCGGACCTCCGCGTCGACGCGAGCTTCGCCGACGCTCTGCACGTGAATCTGTGTGTGAACGCCGCCTTCGACCATCGGACGCCACGCGACTTTCTGCGCCGGGATCGTGATCGTCGCGATCGTCGTCGTCGCCGCCGAGACATTCGAGCCCGACGAGAAAGAGTCGCCGGCGAGACCCCACGGGCCCAACCATCCCGGCCACGGCGCCGGCTTCCACAGCTCCGTATCTTCGTCGAAGACGAGCACGGAGCGATCCTCGAGCGGGACCGTGTCGTCGACGTCCGCCGCGGTCATGATCGGGCCCGGACCTCCCGGCGGACCTTCCTCTCCGACGCCGCCGCGCGGGATCGCCAGATTGAGAGTCTGATTCGGAGCCGTGCCCGTGATCGTCGCGACGGCGTTCTCGCCTTCGTCGAGCGTCGTCACAGTGCCGATCGTGAGAGCGTTCGGCTCTCCGCGCGGACCTTCCGCTCCGAACGCGTTCACGAACGGATAGAACGTCTCTCCGTCCCAATACATCACGGAGTTATTGGAGACGACGCGATACGCCCATCCGCGGTTACCGAGTCCGAGCGTCGGCCGGATCGCGTTAAGCGCGGCCATATCTGCGACGTCGCCGCGCCATACCCACGGCCACGCGTCCGGGCCCTGCGGACCGGGCTCGCCGGGATTCCCGGAGCGGAGCTCGAGCAATCCCTCCGTCGGCGTGACCTGGAAGCTGTTCACGACGTTCTCGAGCCCGACTCCGTCGTCGACGCCGATCATGCGGACGGAGACGAGATACTCGCCGATCGTCACTTCGGCCATGTGTGTTGTTCCCCTCTCACGACGCGACCGGGATCGCGTACACCTCGAAGTACGCGCCGGCCTGCCGGTGGTAGATCGTGTTCACGGGATTCGACGACGTACTTCCGCGCTCGACGCGGAGGTAGATCGTCACTTCCTCGTGTGCTGGCACGACGCCGACCGTCGACGACGGCGTGAGTTTCACGGGCGGAGAGTCCGTCGAGTTCGCGGAGCCGGACGTATCGAGCCCGGTCGCCTCCGAGAAGTACGGACGGATCTCGACGAAGCTCGCGAAGCTCAGGAAGATATTCCGGCCGTGCCCGACGGGTTGCCCATCCCACGAGCCGAGCCGCGCCCACACGTGCGGAAAGCCGTACGGCTCCGACGCGCTCCCGCCTGTCAGCACGCGACCACGGACCCGCGGACGCCACGCGAACGGAAGCGCCGGAATCGTGATCTGCCCGATCTCGATCGAGTTCGTATTCGCCGCCGTCGAGTCCGGAGCGAAGTCCGACGACGCCAGCGACCACGGTCCGTAACCCATCGGAGTTGGCAACGGCCGGAAGACACGACGATTCCGCGCCCACGCGAAGACGGAGTTCTGCGACGGACCGACCGTGTCGTCGTAGTCCGAAGCCTCCCGGATCCGGCCGAAGACGCCGATCGGTCCCTTCGGACCCTGCGGCCCGGCCGGAGTCACGATTCGGAGCTCGTCGCCGCGCGCGATCGCCGCTCCCGCATTCCGGATCCGCGGATCGGAGATCGTCTCCGTCACGTGGAGCGTGCTACCGAGAGCGACGGGCCCGCGCGGACCGACGGCGTCGACAGACTCTTTCCAATCCGAGCCCGTCCACGTCCACATCGAGTTTGTGTCGAGCGCGTGCCACCACTTCCCGCGATCGTCGGGCCCGAGCCCCGTCGGGAGAGCGCCAGCGTTCGCGACCTCTCCCGACTTGATCCACGGCGCCCGCGGCCGGCCGCGCGGACCGGGCTCTCCCGGCCGGCCGGCGGGAAGCGGGAGCTCGCTCGATTCGTCGTCGACGTCGAGATACGCGCGCGTGATCGGGAGCCCGTGCGGATCCATCTCACGCGTGATCGTCACCCGCGCCGGGAAGACGACTTCGTTCACGTTGTCTCCCTTCGTTTCCTAGAACAGCCCGAAGAAGTCGGCTTCCATGCCAACGTCCTTCGCGAGTACGGAGATCACCTGTGCGATCTGCCCTAGTCGGTTCCATCCCTTAACGGTCGGATCCTCTTCGTCGGCTCCGTCGCCGATCGTGAGCTCGAAGCGTCCGCCGCTCTGCCGATCGTCGGTGTGAACGGCTTCCTCGACGTAGTCCGCGAAGATCAGAGAGTCGAGGTTGAAACCGATCTGTTGCCCAACTTTGTAGTGGAGCCCGAAAATATATGGCTGACAGTCGATTACCGTCACGCGATGCGACGTGTATCCGCGCGTATCGTGCAAGCCTTGCAGCTTCGCCATTTGTCCGTCGATCGTGAACGCTTTCTCCGAGCCGCTCACGAAGTGATCGCGCCACGCGTACGGGCCCGCTCGCTGTACCCGACCACGGTTCACGCCCACATCGAACGCGAAGAAGACGTCGTCGAGCTGCCCACGATAGAGCGCGTCCAGACCGGGAATGCCGATCAGTGTTCCGAGCCACGAGAGCAGATTCTTAATCGCGATCTCGATCGCCGCGTTCACATACGACGGCGAGCGACCGCCCACGTACACGTGGGTAGCCATCGGCTTATGGAGCGCGATCTCCGACTCTCCGAGCCCGTCGAACTCGCTCTTGTGGTACCACACCCACGGCCATTCACGTTTCGTCCCGAGAAAGCCGGCCTGATAGACCGCTTCGTACTCCGCTTCGGAGTCGAAGTTCGGGTAACGGACCGGCGTCGTGCCGTCGTCGAGAAGATCTTCGATCCACGAAACGAGCCCGTCGAGAAGTGTTCCCGTCGGGCCCGTTACGTTGCTCTCGTCCTCGAAGCGAATGACGATCGTCGGCTCCTCGAGCCAGAAATACTCCGGTGCCGGCTGCTCGTCTTCCTCCGGGAGAAACATCTCCGCGCGGACGACGACGCCCGTGTTCTTCAGGAATTGATCGAAGAACGGGAACGCCATATCGAAGCGCGCGGAGCCGCCGATCCATTGCGACGTGTCCGTGAGCACGTTCGTCGGCACGACGACGATCGGGAAGCTCTCGAAGCTGTTCATCCGCTCCTGTCGAGCGAGATTCTGCCCGAGCCACCCGTTACCCATAACCGAGCACGCCGGACCGATCCGGATATCGTGCCGCGGAAACTGTGCGTAGAGCGGCGCCCACGGCGACGCCCACAGGCACGTCGTCGATAGGTGATTGAGATCGTCGAGCGCCGACACTTCGATCGTCTCGACGCCGTTCTCGTCCCGCACGAGAGCGACGCGATCCACCTTCCCGGACCACCGAGCGCCCTTCGTGTCGACGGTGATCGGAATCATCGCGTCTTCGCCGTCCGGGTTGTTGAAGAAATGGTCCCGGAGCGGCGTGTCGTGCGGGAGCGTCATCGCGAACGCTCCGACCTTGTTCCGTCGGAACGAATGCTGCTCGAAGAGATAGTCGCCGGCGACGCCGACTTCCTGCATTCGGTTGTCCCAGACGCGGACGTACGCGTCTGGGACCGTCCACTCCCTCTGCTCCTCGAGGAAGGCTTCGTCCATCCGTCGCGCTGCTGCGCGAGCGTCCCACTGCATTAGTACGGTCTCGTTCCGCGCGGAGTGATCTGCATGTAAACGGCCGAGTCCGTCGAGCCGCCTTCGACGCGGACGACGACTTCCTTACTCGACCACGGAGGAATCGACCGGAGCCACCGGCGGCCGCCGAGCTGACCCCACACGTTGCGACCGTTGAATCCGGTTGCCTTCGAGTAGAGTCGCGCGGTCGGCCGGCGGGGGTGCGTGTCGATTCGGAGCTCTTCGCCGGCGAGCAGCTCCGGAGTCTGCAAGATACGGAGCTCGTCTTCCGACTCGAGCGGATCCTCGATCCAATACCGACCGGGCCCGATCATCGTGTAGCGCGGCCACGCGGGAAGGTGCGCCGCGTTCCGGCCGCGAAGCACACCTTCCCCCGAGCCGTCGTCGTTCTTCCATCCGACCTCTTCGTCGAATGAGAAGTACGCCGGATCCATTGCCGTCACGCCGACGACGTAGCTCTCCGAGTACTCCGCCGCGGGATCCACTCCGGAGAGCGGCTGCGGATCGGAGTCGAGCTGGACGCGCGAGAAGTGCCACCCGTTGTAGCGGGTGAAGAACGCGAAGTGTCCCGGCACGTCGGAGTCGAGCGACCGGAAGAACGCGTCGTGACGCTCGAAGAACTCCCGGAACGTGTTCCCTTCGATCGTGATCGGGAGATCGAACTCGCGCTTCCCGCGGATGCTCCGGAGGAACGTCGCTCCGTCCTGCTTCGCCCCTTCGGACGTGAGCAGGTCGAGCGGCCCGAACATGTGCCCCTGCATTCCCGTCTCGAGGAATACGCCTTCGTTGCCGAAGTTCGGGCCCGCGAGATTCCACGTGCGCCCCGGAGATCCGTCCGCCTTCGGAGGCCCGATATAGACGATCTTCGTCTGTTCGGAGTCGAGAAGACTCATCTGCCAAACCCTCCCGTCCGCTGTGCTGCCAGAGAGCGCCGTCGCTGATTCCGCGCGATCACGCGGGAGACGGCGTTCGGATTGGGTCCGCTGATGTTGTAGGTATCGCCGGCGGATCCACGGGCTCCGAGCCCAACACCCACGGCGGTATTGAGCATCTCTTTCCAGTGGTCTTTAAAGAACGATTCCCACTGTCCGGCGGCGTTCTTCGCCCACTCTCCCCACTTGTCGACTTCCGGATTCCCGGTCTCGCCTTCGCCGTACGACGCGCCGACGCCTTCGCCGCCGAGCTGCTGCGGCTGCTCGAGGATCGAGCCGCCGAGCGTCGCGAGCTCGGAGACATTCCCGACGAGAGCCGCCGGATCGATCGGACCGCCGTTCGCGGCCGCGGTGCCCATAGCGACGAGCTCGCCGGCCTTCGTCGCGAACGTGCCGATCTGCTCCGCCTTACCCGCGAACGCTTCCGCCTTCGCTTGAAGGTTCCCGAGCATCTGCGAGAGCGGTCCCGGCTCGGAAGCCGAAGCCGCGGACGGTTCGGCCGCTCCGGACTCCGCCGTTCCCGTTGCCGCCGTAGCGAGCCCGGTCCCGGTCGCCGGAGCCGCCGGAGCAGCCGCGGCCCCCGCGAGAGCGCCGACACTCGACGGCCAATTGGTCACGAAGACGGGAGTCCCGGATCCGCTTCCGCCGCTGCTGCCCGAGCTCGAGCTCGAGCTCGAGCCGCCGGCGAACGACGAGCCGCCCGAGCCGCCCGAGCCGCCCGAGCCGCCCGAAGCGCCCGAGCCGGATCCGCCGGCGAACGAGACACCGTCGGAGAGCGAGCCTCCGAACGTCGGCGAACCGAGGTCTCCGCCCGCGAAGAACTCCGGCGGAAGGTGAGCGTGATCGGTATACATCGGGTCATCCGCACCGGCGGCGATCCCGCCGTACTGCCCGTCTCCGCGCTGACCGCCCATCTCGAAGTTGACGCCGTTCGGGAGCGTCGCGGACGTGTGACCGCCGTACGGACCGCCGTTGAACCAACCAACATTGAGCGATCCCGCGGGCCCTAGACCGGGCTGGAACCCGCGCTTCGCGAGCTCCTGCTCCATCGTGCCCGTCGCGAAGCGCGACGCGAACGGATCCCGTCCGGTCGCGAAGTTCGCGAGCGCGGAGACCGCTCCGGAGCAGTCGCCCCAATTGACGCCGCCCCACACGTACGGCTCGCCTTCGACGCCCTTCGCGAAGTCGACGAGCTCGTCGGCCGACACGAGACCGCCGTCGGCGAACCGCGGAAGCCGCGAGAGCAGCGACGAGCGAGCGTCGAGAAACGCGCCGACGAGCTCGTTATCGTCGCTCACGCCACGCGGAGCGCCCGCGGCCTTGAAGTCACCGTCGACGACGAGCGCACGGAGCCACTCCGCGGAGTCGAGCACGCCGCGACGAGCGTCGAGAAACGCGCCGATCGCTTCGTTATCGTCGGAGATCCCGCGCGGAGCGACGTCTCCGCGGAAGTCGCCGTCCTGCACGAGCGCGCGAACGAACTCCGCGGACGGTACCCATCCGGCGTTAAGCGCCCGGAGGATCGGAAGGTTCGCCGCGGTCGCTTCCGCGTTCACGACGAACTCACCCTTCGACACGAGCGCCGTCGGCATACCGTCCGGACCGACTCCGAGGATCGAGTCGCTCGTTCCCGTGCCGGGCCCGTAGAGCATCCCGTCCGATCGCCGGCCGGCCACCTGTCCGCCGGAGCGGAGAGCTTGCAGCGATGCGCCCCACGAATTGAGCGACGCCGCGCCCGGAACAGTGAACGGACCGACT
Organism: Rhodococcus sp. PD04; assembly: GCF_035918275.1. Taxonomy (NCBI): domain Bacteria; kingdom Bacillati; phylum Actinomycetota; class Actinomycetes; order Mycobacteriales; family Nocardiaceae; genus Rhodococcus; species Rhodococcus sp. PD04. The sequence continues at coordinate 4,855,998 of NZ_CP142143.1, forward strand.
TTCGCCGGGATCTTCTGCAACAGCGAACCGACGTAGCGAACGGGAGCTTTGAGTACGTCGACGACGCCGGAGAACGCCGACTTGATACCCGACGCGACGCTCGACGCGATCGAACCGATCGCGTTCATACCGTCGCCGATCTTCGTAAAGATCGGGCTCAGGAAGTCCCACACCGCGGAGATAGCGGTCTGGATCCCGTTCCATGCCGGCTGGATAGCTTCGTTGTAGAGCCACGTCGCGACGTCGCCGACCGCGCGGAACGCTGTCTGTGCTCCGTCGATGATCGGGCCCACGGTCGCATTCCAGACCGTAGAGATCACGGACGAGATCCCGTTCCACGCGGGAACGATCGCGTTGTTCCACAGCCACGTTGCCGCGTCGCCGAGCAGCCCGAGCGCGATCCGGAAGTTCTCGAGCATCGGCGAGACGAAGCCGTTCCACACCGTCGACACGACGCCGGAGATCCCGTTCCACGCGGGCATGATCGCGGAGTTCCACAACCACATTGCCGCGTCTCCGACGGCCTTTCCGCCGGCGACGATTCCGTCGAATGCCGGTTTGATGAAACCTTCCCACGCGCCCATCGCCGCGGATTTGATTCCATCCCAAGCACTTTGAACGATCGAGCGGAACGTTTCGCTCTCCCGGTACGCGTAGATCACGCCGGCCACAAGCGCCCCGACTGCTGTTACGAGAAGCATGATCGGATTGGCGTTCATCGCGAGATTGAGCGCGACCTGCGCCGCGCTCCACGCCATCATTGCGCCCTTGATCGCGACGATCGTTCCGACGAGCGGAGTGACTGCGATCGCGAGCGACTTGAGCGCGTCGCTGTTCTGCATGACGAAGTTCGCGAGCGTGCCGAACGCGTCCGTGAGCCCGCCCATGATCGAGCGTTTCAGAGACTCGAGCGCGACGCCGGGACCGCTGTTCATGGTCTCCGCGGCTTCGGCCATAGATCCCTCGAAGCCGGACATCGAGTTACTGCCTTCGGCGATCGCGGAGAAGAACTCCGGGATCTGATCGACCGCGAGATCCTCGAGCGGAGTACCGAAGAGAGCGATCGCGGTATTCGCGCGCTCCGCCGGATCCTCCATCTCGAGCAGCGCATACGAGACCATTTGCAGCGCGTCCTGTGCCTCCGCGCCGCCGATCGCGACCTTCCGGCTCATTTCCTCCGCGTCGAGACCGAGAGCTTCGTACGCCTCCGTCGACGCCTTCGACATATCGGAGCCGCGGATCGAGAACTCTTTCAAGCTGTCGCCGGTCTTGTCGAGCGCCCACTTTCCGCGATCCGCCGCGTCGACGAGCAGATTGAAGGCTTGCTCGCCGTCGAAACCCAAACCGCGGAAGTGCGTTCCGTACTCGTTGAGAATCTCCGGGAGCTCGTCACGCATAGCGGCCGGCACGCGCTGGAACGACGCGGTCATGAGATCGAACGCTTCGGTCGAGTCCTTCGCGATCCCGTTCGTCACGAGCTGCGACGCCGTATGTACGGCTTCGGTTATGTCCGTGTCGAAGATCTTCGCGAAGTTCATCGCGTCCGCGCCGATCGCCTCCATAGACTTTTCGCCCTCGAAGCCGGCGGTCCGGAAGCTGTTCGCGACGGCGGAGATCGCCTCCGCGGAGTCTTCCATCGAATCGCCGAGCCCGGCACGGTAGAGCCGAGCGGCGTTCTCGCCGTACTCCTGCGCGAGCGGTCCCGTCGCGCCGAGCTGCGCGGCGAGCTTGTTCTCGATCTGTGCGTTCTCGATCGCTTGCATACCGACCGCGAACGCTCCGCCGATCCCGGCGGCTGCGGTCGCGAGCCCGGCGAGCTTCCCGCCGGCGGCGTCCGCCGATCCGCCGAAGTCGCGGAGCGCATTCGACCATCGGCTAGTTGAGCGTTCGCCTTCGTCGGCTTCGTTGTTCGCTCGAGCGCGCGCTCGCGTGAGCTCGTCGACGGCGGAGGCACGGCCAGCGGCCGCGCGATCGGAGTCGCGCTGTGCTCGAGCGACGCGCTCCTCCGCCTCCGCGAGCTCCGCCGCCGTACGGCTCGATTTGTTCCGGACGTCGTCGAGGTGCGCCTCCGCGATCCGGAGGTTCCCGGCCGCGTCGCGCTCCGCGTCTCGAGCGGCCGCGAGCCGCTGCGACGCCGCCCGGATCGCGGACTCCGACGATTGCATCCCGTCGGCGACGGCACGCCCGGCGTCTTGTCCGGCACGGCGAGCCGCCGGCACGAGCTGATCGCCGATCTGGGATTGCAGGCTCCCTTGGAGCCCTGCGAGCACGGGGATAACTTGGAGTGACGCGTAGCCGATCGGCTCGCTCAATGTGCCTCCCCTCCGGCGTTCCGGGCCCGCTTCCGCGCTTGGTACTTCCGCAAGATCGCTTGACGCCGCGGAGATTCGAGTCGCGACGTCTTGATCGGCTTCGGTCGCGCGGGATGCGGCTTCCCGGACAGAATGTGCGCGAGATCCGCGAGGAGATACGTCTCGTCATCCCACCGCGGCTTCCCGTTGTTGAAGTGCTTCGCGATACGCGAATCGCCCGGAAGATCTTGGATCCGGACCCATATCTCCCGGAGCGTGAGCTTCCGCGTGCCGGCTTCGTCGAACCTCCACCGATCCGAGTAGCGGATCCCGTGGAAGCGCGAGAGATCGGCTTCCACGAGATCCGCGTGATCCTCGAGGAATCGGAAGAGGGTCGTTAGTTTCCCGCTGCTCCGAAGCCGAAGCGGATCGCGACGAGCTCCGCGAACTCGTCGAAGTCGCGCTTCTTCGAGAACTTCGTCAGGTAGCGGGCCCACTGGCGCGGTCCGAGCAGCATCTCGATTGCGTCGATGTTCCGGCCGCGAGAGAACGCCTGGACCGCGAGCACGTGCCAATCGTCCATGTCGGCCGCGACGCGGAACTTCTCACCGCGGAAGACGATCTCGACGGTCGCGTCGCCGTCGGCTTCGCGCTGCGCCGCGCTCTTCTTGTGATCCTGCGGCCGCGGAGCGTTCGCGGGAATGTCGAGTCCGCTCCGCCGCTTGCCCTTCTTGCCCTTGCCGCGCGGCCGCTGCTCGCGAGCGCGGAGAGCCGGCTCCCACGAACCGCCGGGAGCGTCGTCGAGCTGCTCGTCGTCCTGGCGCTCGTCGTCGAAGTCGACGTCGGCGTCGTCGTAGTCGTGTTCGGTGTAGTCACTCATTGCGGGGATCCTTCGTGTTTCGTAGGTGCAAGCCGTCACGCTCGACGAGCGCGCCGGCGACGTGCGCGACGATCTGCGCGATCGCCGCGACGCCGTCGTCTCCGTCGACTTCGAGCCGGATCGAGCCGGCGAGCTCCGTCGCGAACGCGACGAGACGGTCCGACGTCGGCGTCGTGTCGACGTCGAAGTCTTCGTCGTCGTCGACGTCCGCGGCCGCGAGCTCGCGTCGGTACTCGAGCGCGCCGGCGGCGAGCCGACTCCGCGGGACCGTGTAGTTCCCGGCCGCGTCGACCGCGCCGATACTCTCCGCGAACGCGCGGATCTCGGACTCTCTGATTACTGCCATGCGGGGATACCTTCCTGTTGGGAGTCGGGAGCGCGGAGCTCCCCGCGAACACCGCGCTCCCGACGTTTCAGTCGCCGGCTTCGGCCGGCTTCGAGCGACGCGATCGCGTCGGCTTATCGGGTTCGGGCTCCGGTTCGGGCTCGAGCAGCGCGGCCGCGTCGGGAGCAGCGACGTACTTCGCTGCTCCCTCCGCGACGATCGCCGCGGCGGAGGCTTCGTCGTAGTTCACGACGTCGCCCTTCGCGCGCGGACCGCGATCACGAACGAACTCGATCGCGATCACTTAGCCACCCGCGACCGCGGAGACCTGGCGATCGAAGACGTCGCCGGAACCGTCGGCGAACAAGCGGTACTGCACTTCCCACGAAGTCGCGTCGCTCTCGTTCTTCGTGTTCTCCGGCACCCACAGACGAGCGCGCTTGATCGTGAACAGACGCTCCTTGTCCTCGAAGTCGTCCTGCGTTTCGATCGCGAGCCAGCGGTAAACCGGCTTCGGGAGCTTGAGCTTCGAGCTCGTCGAGCCCGGCCACACGAGCTCACGAACGATCGGGTTGTCTTCGATCGGCGTGAACGAGCCGGAGAGACCGACGTTCTTTCCGGAGATCTTGACGAGACCCGCGCCCCATCCGAACTTCTCGGTCTCGTCGATCGAACGGGATTCGCCGATCCCGCCGTCGCCGTCGAGCAGACCGACGTCCTTCCATTCGGCTCCCATCGCCGTATCGACGTCGGTCGGGAGAGCGGGTCGAGCGGTCGCGTCGGAAAGGTAAATCCACGCGTCCTTAAAAACCTTGACGTTGTCGGGATTCCGCGCCATAGCGGTTACTCCTGTGTCGTTGGATTGGGACTAGAGCGCGATAGTTCGGACGACGGCCTTCGCGTGAAAAGACGTCGTCGTGCCTTTGTTTTGAGGGTCGAGAGCGGAGAGCAGCGTCGACGGATCGGAGATCCTCGCGACGCCGGGAACGCTTCGAGCGCCGAGCATTCCGCGACAGACTCCGGCGATCTCCCGCGAGCGGGTCCGGCCGGCCGCCCACACTGTGACGCGGACGCGCGGAGCGTCGTATACGGGAGCCTTCGAGATCCCGCCGTCGTCGAAGACGATCACGGCCGGATCGCTCGACGGAGTCCAATCCTCCGGGAGCTCGAGCGCGACGCGGACGTCGCCGACGAGCGCCGGAAGCTCGTCGCGGAGGAAGTCGCGGACCGCCTTCGCCGGATCGCCGGGAACGCGAATCTGATCGTTCATCGGACGCGGACCTCGAGCCCGACCGCGGCCGCTGCTCGCGTGAGCGCGCCGTTCCGCGTCTGTCGGATCGCCGGGAGTTTCACGGCCGCGGCTTGGCGGTCCGTCGTGTACTCGTCGACGAAGACGCCCTTCCGCCGGCCGCCGGCTCGCTGTGCGAGCTTTTCGGCCGCTTCGGTAGTCACAGCCCGGAACTCCGGCGATTGGAGCTGTCGACGGATCTCACGGCGATTCAGACGTACGCGCTGTCTCTGCGCCACGGTCACCCCCTCCCGAGCGTCGCGAAGACTTCGAGCCCGCCGGCGTTCGCGCGTCTCTGGCTTCGCCACACGTTCACGCGAGCCCGATATCGCTTCCCGCGGATCTCAAGCTCGTCGCCGTCGACGACGTCCGATCCGTGCCGGAGGTAGACCGTGAACGCGACGGACTCTCCGTGCCGGCCGAGCTGCTCGACGTCGGCCGTTGCGCCCGGAGCGATCCCGAGCGGAACGAGCTCGAGCTCCGGATCGGAGACCGGGATCGGATCGCCGTCGTCGTCGAAGCCGCCCGTCCGGTGCCGGACGATCGTCTCGCTCACGTCGACCGCCGGGACGTGTCGACCGTGAACGCTCGCCCCTTCGCGCGGAGGATCCCGAGCCGCTTCTTCTCTGCCTTCGTGAGATAGAGCTCGCCGGTCGGGTTCGCGAACGTGAGCGACTCCGTGAACGGGCCCGTTCCGGTCGAGTACGCCGTGACGCCGTCTCCGACTTCGGACGTCGCCGCTTGCATCGATCGCTTGACGATCGCGCACGCAACCATCCGCGTAAGGTCCGCCGGAAGATCGTCCGCGTCGATGCCGGCGTCGAGACACTCCGCGCGGATTGCCACCGAAGCGTCTTCGAGAAGAACGGTGGCGCTCGCTTTCTCCGCTGTGGAGAGCGAACGCCACCGTCTCTCGAGGTCGGTAGCTTCTGCGAAAGCCACCATTACGGCGAGCTTCCGTCAGACCTTGAGACCGCGGAGCACGCCGTGAGCGAGCTCGTTACCGTACTCGAGCCCGATCTCGCCGTAGATCTGCACGTCAGTCGACGCGCCCGTCTTCGCGAGCTCCTCCTCGAAGAACACACCCTTTCCGGGGATATTCAGGAAGACGGGTCGGAGCTGATCGAGCGACGCGAGGATGATCGCATCCTGCGGGACGTGCCGGTCGAGCATGATATTCAGAACGCCGAAGTCGTTCTCGATCTGCGTGACGTTGACGCCGCCGACCTTCTCCGAGCGGATCGGAGCCGTCTTCCCATACGCGTTCGCGTATGCCTTCGTGAGTGCGCGCTTCTGCGAGCTGTTCACGATGAACGTTCCGAGCCCGCCGGTCAGACCGCCGTTGTCGAAGACGAGCTGAGTGAACTCGTCGACCGTATCGACGGCGAGCTCCGTCGCCGCCGGCACGACGACCTCGAGCTCCGCGATCGTGCCGAGCGTGATCGGATCACCACCCGGCTTCGCGGCCACCTTGAACGTGCCGGTCGCCTTCGCAACGACGTAGTAACGCCGGCCTTCGACGACGGCAGTCGAGCCGCCGGCGTCCGTGAAGATCACGACGTCGCCATTCGAGAGCGAATGAGTCGCGGTGATCGTGTCCGTCGCGGCGGAGCCGGTGATCGCGGTCCCCTTGTTCACGGCGTTCGTCTTAGCCACGGAGAGCAAGCCGGCGGTCTTCCGAGCTTCGGCGTTCGTGGTCGCGTCGACCATGCGCCCGTTGATGAACGAGTAGTTCACATCCAGAGCAATCTGCTTGAGCGCCTGCTCGACCTGCCAGTCGAGCTCACTCGAGACGGGATTCTCCGCGCCGGCCGCGGACGTGAACGGCGCGCTCTGCGGCGTCGCGTACTGTCCGGTCGCGGCCTGCTTGGTGTAGGAGACGGAGACCTTCTCCTGGTGGATCTGAAGCACGTTCTCGACCTTCGCGCGGACGCGGTTCTCCGCGCCCGGAGCGGGAGCACCTTCGACGCGGGTCCGCTGCTGCGGATCGCGGAGGTCGTAGGTCTGCCACTCGAACTTCGTCGCCGTGGTCGAGCCGCCGCCGGTGAGACCACCGATCGCGGAGAGCAACGGCGTATCCGACGGCGTGAGCGAGAACAGCTCGCCGTGGTAGTTGGGAAGATCGAACGTAGTTCCGATACCGGAAACGCTGCCTGCCATGCGTGTTTACTCCTGTCAGCCTTGACGCGCCTTCTGGCGCTTGAGGGAAATTGCGAGCCGGTGGTTCCCGGCCTTCGTTGCTGCCGCGATCTGTTCGTCGAGCGAGACGTCGCCGGGCTGCTTCCCTTCGTTGGGAATGACGACGCCGTTCGGGATCCGAGCGGTGCCGGCTTGTGCCTTCGCGAACTCGAGCACCTTCTCCGCGTACGCCTTGATCGCGTCCGCGGTGTTCTCCTCCGGGCCCGCGAGGATCTCGACCGGGACGCCCGTCGCGGCCGCGACCTCCGCGCGATCGGCTCGGAGCTCGACCTCCGCGGCTCGCTGCTCCGCCTTCGCGAGCCGCTCCGCGGCCTTCTGCTCGTCGCTCTTCTTCGCTTCCTCGAGCTCCGCGAACTTCTGCGCCGCTTCCGCGTTCGCCTTCGCGCGCCGCTCCTGCTCGCGCGCCTTCGCCTTCCAGAACTCGAGAGTCTCCGTCGGCTTCGGCTTCGGCTCGCCTTCGCCGCCGTCGCCCGGCTTCGGATCTCCGTCGCCGCCGGCCGGATTCGGATCGCCGCCGTCTCCGCCGTCGCCGGCCGGAGCCGACTCTCCGCCGGTGCCGACGCCGACGCCGGCTCCGAGGATGAGCAGCGGCTCGACCGTTGCGGTCTCGTGCTGCTGCGTGTGCTCGTGATCGATCGCGTGCATATTCACTTCTCCCGTTTCGGGTTTCCCGGCCACCGTTACGGCGCCGGATGGAATGAGAGCCGAAGTCACTCGTCGAAGAACGTCTTCGGCATGTCGTGTAAGCGGCCGCGGACCCATAGCTGCGCGAGCCGCTCCCGGCGTGAGCCGGGCTCGAATGGGACATAGGGGTTCGGGGCGCCGATGATCTTCGACGCCGCGACGCCGGACTGATACGCGTGTTTGTACGAATCCGTATCCATCATTGGAGGAATGCACCTCCCGCCGCTCTCGACTGTGTGCCGCCGAGCAGCCCGGCACGGTAACCGTCGAGCGTCGTCCGCCCGTGCTCGTCCCACCACTCCAACAGCTCCGGCGTCGCCCACTTCCGAGCCGTCGTTTCGTTCACGCGCCACAGCTCCCGCGGATCCACTTTCGACGCGTACTCCTTACGAACGAGGAACGTGAGAGCGTTCTCCGCCGCGAGCCATTCGTCGTGAACGACGTCCGTGTACGCGTTGCGCGTGAGCTCGTCGAAGCCTTTCCCGGAGTAGCCACTCGAGCGGAGCGACGAGATCGCCGCTTCGCGTCGCTGCTGCTCGACCGTGATCCCGTAGGCGAGCTCGATCGCTTCCTCTCCGCTCTTGCCTTCGGCGATGTGCCGGTCGTAATCGGCGTCTTGCTTCGCGCGCTTCGCTTCCGCTGCTGCGGCTCGCTTCTCACGTGCCGCTGCCGCGGTCGCTTCGCGCTTCGTGATCTGCTCCCGAAGCGCCGTCTCCCGAGCGTCGATTCGGTCGAGCAGCTCGAAGTCTTCGTCCTCGATCGCCTTCACTGCTCGAGCTCCGAGCTCGTCGAGATCGGTGATCGTGTCGAGCTCTTTCGTCGCACGGTCGAGCGCGTCCGCCTTCCGGACCGTGTCCTGCCCGCGCCACGTTTTCATGAGCGGCTTAAGCTCGACGGCTCCGTACTTCCCGGTGCCCTCCGTCGCGAGAGCCGCCGCTTTGTACTGCTCTTCCCACTCGAGCGCGTAGTCCGGTGGTCGGTACGTCTCGCCCGCGCGGACCTCGACGATTCGACAGTGACAGTGATCGTGGAACTTCTTCCCGAGCTTCTGGTTACCGCGCGTCTTCTGTCCGCCGGCGAGAAAGCGGTGCCGGCGATCCCGGTTCTCTCCACGCGCGCGCGCCCGACGATCGGACTCCGACATTTCCTTGCCGCGCCCAACGACGACGCCGGCGGATTCCCGCGACGTGTAGACCGCGCCACGCGTCGCGAGCATCCGGCAGAACGGGCACGCCTTCGGGCCCGCCTCCCGCGCGAACGTCGAGCCCGGCTCGAGCTCCGCGTTCAGAATCTTCGTGTTCCGAGCCGCGTCCCAGATATCGCCCTGTAGCGCGCCGGCGAGCTTCTCGAAGCCCTTCTCGCCCGTCGACGCCAACGCCCATTGCGCCGATCCCGCGTACTGCGCCGCCGGAGCGACCTCCGCCGGTACAGCGACGTATCCCGGAATGCCTCCGGGAGCTTCGTCGTACCAAACAGCCGCCGCGTCCGCGGCCGCGGTCGCGTACTGCGCCGCGAGCTCCGGATACGCCGCGACGAGATACGCGAACGGATCCTCCGACGCGAGCGCGAGCTTCCATAGCTCCTCGAGGTTCGCGACGCCGAGCTCGTGAAGTTGATCGAGGATCGCACGCTCTTCGACGAGCGTCGTCACTCGTCACCCTCCGCCGGCTCTGTCGGCTCCGCGGCCGGAGCCGCCGGCCGGATCTGCGGAAGCGCGGCCGGATTCGACGCCGCCGTCGCCGCGGAGACCGCTCCGGGAAGGTTCGCGACGAGCTGTTTCATATCGCCGCGTCGCTTCTCCGCCATGAGCCGCTGCGCCGTGACGCGATCGACGCCGGCCATCTCGAGCGCGACCTGTGTCTCCGCGAGCCACGGGAACGCCTGCACGAGCTTGAGCGTCGAGTCGGCCGCGGCCGCTCGAGACGGAGCCTTCGCCGGACGCCAGAGAGCTTCGAGATCGGAGAGATCCGGCTCGACCGCTCCCTCCCGATCGTTCTCCGGGAGCATCATCACGGCGTTACGCATCGTCTGCGCCCACGCGAAGCCGTAAACGTCCTGCGCGTCTTCGGCGTCCGCGATCAACTCCGCGACGTCGACTTCCTTCGAGTCGGAGCTCGTCGGGTTCGCGTCGTGCACGATTCCGAGCGAGCCGACCGGGATCCCGAGCTCGCCCGCGAAGCGCGTCGCGAGCTGTCGGAGCTGCGCGAGGTGCGGCTCCATCGATTGCTGCGCGAACGTGCCGACCGTGGGAACGTTCCCGTCTTCGTCGCGACCGATCGCGAGCAATCGACCGATGATCGATTCCCAGCCCGTACGGGTCGCTCCGTCTTCGCCGGCGAACGCCGACGGATCCACTCCGAGCGCGTATCTCTGCGGCGCCGCGAAGAACTCCGCGGAGACCTCCGTCCGGAGCGCCGTCCGAACGGCGGAGTCGATAATCGACATACCCGCGCGCGTGATCCGCGACTTCCCGAACGGCCGATCGAGCTCCGGCTTATAGACGAGCGGCTCGACCGGGACGCGCCCGAGCCCGTGCGGACGACGCTCGATCGTCCACTTCGAGACCTTCTCCCGCCGCATGATCGTTACGTGAGTCGGCAGATAGAGATTGATCTCCGATATGCCGTACTCGTCGGAGTCCATGATCGCGATCGCCGACGTGAGCCGGCGGAGCCGCGGAGACCATATCCCGGTCGCGTAGCGCGCCGACCGTGCCGTAACGAGAACTTCCGGCTCGCCGTTCGCTGTGTCGCCCTTCGACGCCGTGAGGAACGAGCACGAATGAATGAGCGACGAGCGCGTCGCCTGCCCCGACTCGATCCGGAGCCGGTTGTCGCGGAAGATCTCGCCGATCCCGTAATCGTCGTCTCCGACTTCGGAGTCGGCGAGCACGAAGCCGTCGAGCCGGATCCGCGTCGCGAGAAGATCGACCGCCTTCTCCGCCCATCCGAAGACGGTCTCGACGTCTTTCATGTGCGGCGGAATCGAGATCTCGAGATCCTTGAGGACATTCCGCATCGAGTAGTACGTCGACCGGAGCTCGTTCCGCGGGAGTTTCCGTCGCCACTGCCGCATGAGATCCGCGGCCGCGCGCTCTTCCTCCGGCTCGAGCCCGGCGACGTGAGGGATATGTACTTCTCTCACATCAGAACCACTTTCGTTTTCCGTGCTGGGTTTCGCTTCGTCGTGAGCGAGCCATAGAGCGCGAGAGTTGAGGACACGAGCGGCGAGAGATCCGCCTCCGGCGTCCGCCGATCCCAAACCCATCCGCCACCGTCGCCGACGAAGCGCCGCTTCGCGTCGGCGAGAGCAGCGTCTAAGCCGGGCTGTGCAATGTGCGTGATCCGACCATCACGAACGGCGTCGAAGAACATTCCGCACGCCTTGACCATGTCCGCGGTTTTCGTCACTGTGACGCGAACCTTCCGTTTGAGTAGGTCCGGGACGAGCGTCACCGCCGGCGAGTAACCATCGATCACGACGGCGGCTGTGTCCGGCCACCGTTCCGCGAGCCAATCGATCGCCCACGCTGTGCCGATCGAGTCGGTGAGCTCGTGCCGGACGAGCTCGACGTGACGCGGACCGTCACCCTCGAGCGGACGCCGGCACGCGGAGATCGTGATCGACGAGCGATCCGGAGCCATGTCGAGCGCGAACGAGACGACGCCGTCGCGGAGAGCGTCGGCCGGCTCGACACGCGTCGCGTCCCACCACGGCGCCGGGATCACTTGATCGTCTGTCTTCGTCGCCCACCGTCCGAGCCGCTCCCGGAGGAAGCCGTCCGGCGAGAGATCTCCGAGCTCGTCTTCGACCGTCTCGACGTCGAGCCGGATCCCGAGCGACGGGTTCGCCAGCGCCCACACCCGCGGATCGCGAATGTCCGGCCGGCCTTCGACGGACCACTCATGCCACGCGAGCCGGCGAGACTTCCCGGAGTCGTCACGAACGCGCGTGAACGCTTCGCCGTTCGCGTTCGGGCCCGGCGGCGTGCCCGTGAAGATTCGTTGCGGATTCCCGAGCGGCGCCGACGAGATCGCCGGAACCATTGCCTCGAGCATCTCGTCCGTGAGCTCCTGCGCTTCGTCGAGCACGAGCACGTCGACCGTGAAGCCGCGACCGGATCCGCGGGAGCGAGCGACGAACTCGACGGAGCCGCCGTTCGTCAGGATGATCGCTTCCTGCCCGTTCGTCTTCCGGATATCCGCGACCATTGCCGCGAGCTCCGGGAACTTCCGCGGGTTCTCGAAGAACGACGCGAGCCGGAGAAACGCCTTCCGAGCCGTCTTCACCTCGTGCGCGGAGTGAAGGAACTTCTCTCCGAGCGCGACCATGCCGTACAGCTCGCGGACCTCGATCGTTCCGTTCTTCCCGTTCTGCCGCGGGACCGAGAGACCACAGCGAGACGCCGCATATTTCCCGTCGGAGCGGCGAGCGAGCCACGCCTCGAGGACCACCATTTGCCACGGGTCCGGCGTGAGACCGTACGACGACGCGAGGAAAGCCGCGTCGTCCGCCTCCGTCCACGCGAAGTCAGGAACTACGGCGATTCGCGGCTCCTGCGATCCGAGCAGCTCTTCGCTTGTTGAGCTCGTCAAGCGGAGTCGACCTCCTCTCCGGAGCAGCGGCGCCCGTCCTGCCTTCGAGCGCGTCGAGCTGCGCGAGCACGTCGAGTAGCTGCTTCGAGAGCGCGGCGATATCCCGCGCCGACGTGCTCTCCTCGATCGCCTTCGTGAGCCGGAGCCGGAGCGCGCGGAGGATAGTCGCCCGGTCGTCCGTCTCGACCGCGGCGGAGAGCGTGCCGGCACGCGGTCGCGGACCGGGATCCTCGAGCGGCTCCGGCTCGACGACGGGCTCCGGAGCGAGAGCAGCCGAGCCCGCGATCGCCGGCGACTTCCCCTTCGCCGGCGACCGTCGAGCCGTCTTCGCCGCCGTCGGCGCCGCGGCCTTCCGACAGTCACGGCACCGAGCCTGTCCCGGCGGGAGCGTGCCCTTCCCCCGCCACATGAGCCGGCCACAGCCAGCGCACGGGAGATCCGGCTTCCGAGCCACGCGATCACCCCCCTACGGGACGCCCGTCCGGGCTGCTCACGGGCCCTCCGGTGGTGGGAGGGGGAGACGGGGAGGGATCGGCGCTATGCCATCGGTGCGCCCTTCCCCCCCGCCGGGGGTCACCCCCCCCCTGGGGGCCGCTGCTGCTGCGTGGTGAGCCGGGTCGCGGTCACCACTGCTGGGAGACCGGGAGCGGGAGCCGGGTCGCTCGGACGCGGTCGCCGGGCATCCGGTTACCCTTCCGCTGGTTGCATCGCCTGTGAGCGAGCTGGACGTTCGCGCGCTCGAAGGGTGAGCCTCCGCGTGAGACGGGAACGATCTCGTCGACTTCGCCCCGGAGCGGGTGCGGCTTACCGTCGGGCCCGTTGGTGAGTGTCTTGTCGACTGCGAGCCCGCATAGCGCGCAAACGTCCTCTTCGGCGAGCACCCTCTCGCGTAGCTTCCGCCTTCGGTGTCCGTTGGCGTATCGCGGGTTGGCTTTCGCCATTGGTTACCCGTATGTGTGCTCGAGGATGGAAGCCGGCCGGACGTCGAGCTCGACTCTGTCCGCTGCTGGTCTCCACGAACGTACGATTCCGCGCCACTGTGGGTTAGTGCGTGTGGGTGAGTCGTCGCTGTTCATCACGACGAACCACTTCCCCACTGTGCCCGCTGTGATGCGGGCCCCGTATGTGCTGTCCAGTGGGATGCTCACGGTCCGTCCGTGTGGGCTTTCCCGTACCTGTGTGTCGGGCACGAGATCCCACTCTCCCGACAGTGATGCTCTGATCTGTACGTGTACGGGAAGGTACTCACTCATTGCTGTGCGCCTCTTCGATCTTCTGCAATAGCTGTTGCACGACGTCCGCGTGAGCGACCGCCTTCGTCTTCCCTTCCGCATAGATCCCGCACGGATGGGAAGCGATCCACTTACCTGTGGGTGTCTGGGAGACGTTGATCCGTTCGGCGTCGTAGAAGTCTTCGGGATCCGGGATCGGCCATGTCCCGTCTTCGTTGCGTTCAATGTGAATGCCCATGTCGCCGGCGGGATCGGTGTCCGGTGTGGAGACGTGACGGATCTGTTCGTGCTCGGGATGGAAGCGCCACCCGCGGCGGTACAGGTAGGCGGCGATCCGCGTCGATTGGTAGATCTCGACGCGTGTCGGTTCCGCGGTCTGTCGGCCGGCGACTTCGTGCTTCGGGAGGTGAACGACGGAGAGCTCTTCGGCGAGCTTCTTCACTTCGGGATCGAGCTTCGCGGCTGCTGTTCGGTCGGCGATCGCGTCGCGGAGCTGTCCGACGATGAGGTCGAGGTATTCGCCGGTTACGAGCCGGCCGGTCTCCGGGTCGCGCTGGTATTCGCGGCCTCCGCGGAAGATTCGCTCTTCGACGATCTCTTTCCCGTCTTCGCGCTTCGTCATGTGGTGCCCTTCGGTGTGTTGTGCGGAAGCCTGTCGAGCCCGGAGCCGGGATCGCGCCGTTCGCCCGCACACCATCGGGGTCGTCGCGTGTCCCGGATCCGGGCCCGGATGCACGAACGCCGGACTCTCTCGCCCGCATTGGGAGAGTCCGGCGTTCGCGCGCTTGGAAGTTTGGGCCCGCTCCGGCAGTCGTGTCCCTATCGCCTGGAGAACGAATCGTGGGGATGCTTCGCCGCGTGCTCTATTCGGCGTCTTGACCGGAGCGGGAGCAGCGGAATTAGGTCGCCTGAGCCAGTTCGGACACACCTCTTCCGTCTGCGTGGCGGAGTCTACACAGCTCAGAGACTTACGGCTTCTGTTCGGAGGCGAGACGCTTCCGTTCGGCGGCTTCGTTCTCTCGCTCGACGCGCCGGCGGAGCTCCCGGACGTCGCCGAGCCGGTAGAGCGGAGTGTCTCTCCGGTCGATCCATACGTCGACGGTCTGCCCTGTGCCGAAGCGTTTCCACGCTCTCGGAGTGAGCCGTTTCCGACGAGCGTCGTTCGCCCACGCGTAGAGCGTCGACTTCGGCACGGGCTCGCCGAGCTCGGTCATGAGAACGAGGATCTGTCGGAGCTCGAAGAGCTGTCCTTCGACGGATCCGAGCGCCTCCGCTTCGAGCGTCCGCACGTCGTGCAACGATCGGCACTTCGGGCACCGGACCCATTCGTCGCCGCGCTCCGCGTAGAGCTTCGTTCGGCATTCGTGCCGCTCGCCTCTCATATCGAAGTGTACGAACGGGCAGAGACCCTTGAGCACGCGCTCCGGGAGCCGGTCGACGAGCTTCCGCGTGTAGGCGATCACGCCGGTTACAGCGTCGTGCATCTCGACGGGATCGGGAGACGCTCGGAGCTCCCGCGGCTGATGCGCGAGCCATACGGCGAGATATTCGACGCTCCGGATCGGCTGTGTGAGCAGCTCCGCCGGGTCGTATCGGTGCGAGCGGCCTCCGCGCTGATTGAGCACGAGCACGCGGAGCCCGTCGGCGTGCCGGTGAGCGACGAAGTCGAGTCCTCCGCTGTCGGCGACGACGTGCGCCCATTTCGAGATCGTCTCGGAGAGAGCGCGGAGC
The DNA here is from genome assembly GCF_035918275.1 of Rhodococcus sp. PD04. Taxonomy (NCBI): domain Bacteria; kingdom Bacillati; phylum Actinomycetota; class Actinomycetes; order Mycobacteriales; family Nocardiaceae; genus Rhodococcus; species Rhodococcus sp. PD04. The sequence goes on from NZ_CP142143.1 coordinate 4,871,223, forward strand.
GGTCGCGCGTAGTCGACCGGGAAGCCGTCGCGTCCGAGCTTGATCGGGAGCGGCGTCTCCGTGCTCTTTCCGCCTTCGTTCGGTGCGGAGAGCTGATCGAGCCGGCCGGCGGCGATCTCGAGATCGACGACGAGACCGGGCACGGCGAGCAGCTCCGCCCGGAGCGTGTCCGCGCAGCGGTAGCAGTACGGGATCGGATCGGCGGAGAGCCGTCCGCACACTCCGCATTCCGCCGGCGTCGTCATGATCGAGCCCTTCGCATGATCGGATCGCGCTTCGCGTTCGTCCAGTCGCACGAGACGCCGCCTCCGCCGTTGATCGCGTCGCCTTCCCACACACACAGCACGACGCGGCCGTCGGGCAGGTTCACGTAGTGCGGCTTGATCCATCCCGGTGTTTCGTTGCCTGCGCCGTCGTCGAAGCTCGCTCCGCATCCGGCGAGCAGGAACGCGACGAGCACGAGCACGGCGACGAAGATCTTCCGGACCTTGTTCACGACTCCCCCTCTTCGAGAAGGGATTCGATGAGCTCGAGCATCCCTTCGGCGTTGTTCCGGGCCCATACGAGCCATTCGACGTACTTCGGGTGCGGGTCGTGCGGGCCCGTCGTGCGCTCCTCTTCGCGCATGGCGTCGAGCAGCATCCGGCCGACGGCGACGTTCACGGGCTGATTGCTCACTGGTCTCTCCGTTCTTCGAGCCGGTCGAGCAGCGCGTCGACTGCTCGCTCGACCGGGCCCGCGATGATTCGTGTCCATCCGATCGCGCCGACGAGCGCGAGCGCGAGATTCGCGACGTTCACCCGCGGCGCCGCTTCCGCGCGATGCGCTTCCTCCGGAGACGGTTCTTCCGCCTCCGGAGGCTCCGCGACGAGCGTCCCGCCGGCGGGAGGTCGCCGAAGAGCGCCGCCCACGACGGCCAATTCGCCTCGAGCACGCGAAACGTCGTCGTGAACTGCTCGACGATCGGCCGGAGTCCTTCCGCGAGCACGTCGAGCACTTCGCCGAAGCGGGCGAAGATCGAGTTCTTCCCGTTCTGTCGCGGCCACACGTACGGCCGGCCGCTGCTCTGTTCGGCGAACTCCCGGAGCGTCTCCGGATCGGCTCCGAACTCCGGCTCCCGCGAGATCATGCCGACGGGCTCGAAGCCTTCGAGCGCGGAATCGACGTCGGTCGGGAGCGGCGTCCCGGCCGGTGCGACGTAGAAACCTCCGGCCCTACCGATCGCGGTCTCGACCGTGAAGCTCCCGCTCTCGAGCTCGTCTTCCCTACTGGTCACTTTCGTTGTCTCCCATCATGTCCGCGAAGATCTCGAGCTTCGTTCGCTCGAGTAGTCCAATGAGCCGGACGTCGTCGACTCCGCCTCCGGAGCCGTCGGAGTAGTCCCACGTGATCGCCGGGGCGCCGTCCGGCTCGAGGTATTCGACGATCTCGATCCGGCCGACGACGACGGAGCCTTCCGGGAGCTCCGGGTCGCTCACTTCGCGGGCTCCCGGTCCCACGCTTCGGCCGGATCCGCGCCGGGATCGGCGAGCGTGTTGATCTGTCGGCCTTCGTCGTCGACGAAGTGCTCCCGGTACGTGAACGGCGGGAGATCGCCCTTCTCTGCGAGCCGCTTCGCTGCTCGCTCCTCCGCTTGGAACGCGAGCACGGCTCGAGCCTGCACGCGAGCGACCGCGAGAACCTGCCCGTCCGGGAGATCGACGCACGGCTTCGCGGAGTCGGCGAGCACGCGCGCGAGGTTCTCGACGTTCCGCTCGTGCTCGAGTCGGTTCGCTTCGTCGCGGAGGATCCCGGCGACGTCTTCGAGCCCGCCGGTCTGCTGGCACCATTCCGCGAAGTCGCGGAGCTGCTCGGGTGTCGGCGTGAACGTCATTTCGTGAGTCCTTTCGGCCATGTGATGCGGGGTTCGATGTGGTTCGGGAGTTCGGGTTCGTACCAACGGAGCCGGTACGCGCCGGCGGTCGCGAGTAGCAGCGCGTCCGCTTGGTTGTCGTCGTGGATCCGGGCGTGAGGCCACAGCTCGCGAGCGGCCGCGACCATTGCGCGCTTGTCCGCCTTCCCGTCGCCGGTGCCGAAGAGCTTGAGCGTCGTTGGCTTGCATACGGCGACGGGAATCTTCCGGATCGAGAGCTCCGCGACGATCTCCCAGTAGAGCGCGCACCGTTCGGAGTGGCGTCCGGGTGCGTTCGGGTTCGGTCGCGGGAGCCCTTCGATCACGACGAGCGAGACTTTCGGAGCGAGCTTCCCGACGGTTCCGATCACGCGGACGGCTTGCCGCCGGATCCGGATCGCGGTCTCCGCGTCTGTATCGGTCGCGCTGCCGCCAGATCCAACGGAGACGCACGAAGGGGCGTTTGGGGTACTCGCGCTAAGGGGTGACTCGATTACGGCGATTCCGGCGGCTGTGAGCGACGGGTCGAGCCCGACGACGGCGCTCACAGTGCCTCCACCGTTCGGAACGCCTTCGCCGTGAGCGCCTTGAAGCGGTCGAGCCGCGACGGGAGCTCCGCGTGACGCCTCCGCTCCTCGAGCCGGCGGGAGAGCTCCTCGCGCTGCTCCGCCGTGAACGTCACGCCGGGATTGCGTCCGAGCGCGATCCGTCGAGCGATCCGGTGCGCCTCCGGCGGCGTGAAGTCCATCTCCTGTAGCGCGTGTTCGGCTTCGATCATGGTCTCCCGGCGATCCTGCGGGAGCGCGGCGAGCGCCTCCGCGAACGCCGCCTTCGCGTGCCGGATCACGGTTGACGGGAGCGGACGGACTCCGTCTTCGCCGGCGTGCCGGTACATGCGAGCGACGCCGGCGAGAAGATCTTCGACCGGGAGCCCGGCTTCGGCGAACGCTTCCGCCCACGCGAGCGTGATCGCTTCGCCGCCGTTCGGGAAGTAGGGGTCGAAGGCTGCACACTTCGCGAGGACCGTCACGGCCATGTCGACGTGCTCTTCGTTCACTGTTCGAGCTCTCCCATCCTGCTAGGTGTCTGCTGTGCTGCGATCCGTTGCTTCACGCGTTCGCCGACCTCGAGGTATCCGCGGACCTTGTCGTCCTGCCGCGACGGGCCCGAGCTCCGGCCGCGGCCGGCGAGCGTGCCGTCGAGCCACTGCGAGACGGTTTGCTTCGTGATCGGCTTCCCGAGCTCGTGAACGCCGACGAGAGCTTCCTCGACGCGTGCCGGGCTCTCGCCGCGATCGTGGATCGCCGCCTTCGCGATCTGTCGAGCCGGGAGGAACGAGAATCCCTTCCGCGTCCGCTCGTACGCGTTCGTCGTCGCGATGTGTTCGGGAGTCGGTGCCTTCGCCGGCTTCGCCTTCGCGACCGTCTTCGCCGGCTTCGGTTCGGGCTCGACGATCTCCGCGTCGACCGGGAACAGCGGAGCCGTCGGATCCGCCGCGACGCGAGTCGCGGTCTTTTCTTCCCCTGTTCCCCTGTTCCCCTGTTCCCCTGTTCCGGGCGCGTAGTTTTCGGGAACATTCGCGACACTCTCGCGAGACTCTCGCGAGCCCTCCGCGAATCCGAGCTTCGGCTCGATCGGCGAAACGCTGCTACCTGCACAAACGGTCTCGTCGACCGTCTCCCGGTACTCGAGCGTCCCGTCCGGCCGCGGGAAGCGTCCCTTCGCCGGCTTATCGATGCGCTGGATCGCTTTCCACCGCCGGACGTAGAGCAGCGGGTCGCCGTCGACGGTGTATCGAACGATGAGATTCGCTTCGGCAATGTTCCGGAGGGCTCGCGACACTCTCGCGACGGTTTCGGGATCCTTCGCGAGATCGTGCGGAAAGACGTCCGCGCAAATCAGTACGACGGAGTCCTTCCCGACGCCGTTGTCGTCGACGTACGACTCGATTCCCTTCAATACGAGACGCGACTCCCAATCGAGAGACGCGATCGTTTCAGACCGCCAGAACTCCGGCTTCGTGCTGCGGATCCTCACGGCTTCCGTCCTTCTCTGTCCATTCGTCGGGTGGTAGGCGAGCACTCATAGGGCACGGGCTCCCGGCTGTGTCCGGGTGAGTCCGTACGCGGCCGGACGGCCGGAGCGAGACCGGCCGCCGGCACACCGGGCACGGGAACGGGCCCGCCGCCGTAGCGACGGCGGGCCCGGTGGGAGTGGGAGTCACGCGTTCGAGTAGTGCGCCGCGTAACGCTCTCCCGCGGTCTTCGCGAGCTTCCGGAAGCAATCCGCGGTTACGGTCGCGTCGTAGAGCGCGCCGTGAGCCTGCGCCGTGTCGTACGGGACGCCGAGCAGCGAGCAGCATTCCGCGAGACCGGGAAGCTCGCCCGGAGCGATCCCGAGCGCGCCGGCGGTATACGCGGCGAGATCCGCGAGACGGTGATGCCACGGCTCGCGCGGGAGCCCGTAGTCGAACGCCGTGAACGCCGTCGACAGGCAGTAAGCGTCATAGCGCGGATTGGAGCCGGCGAGCGTCGCTCCGTCGAGCCACTCCGCGAGCTTCCCGTACGCGTCCGCCGTTCCCGGCTTGTCGAGAGCCCGCTCGAAGACGCGACGCTCGAAGTAGCGGTTCACGGCGAACGACTCCGGATCCGCCGTCGCGAGCGCGTGCGGGAAGACGTACGGAGCGAACGCGAGCGTCTCTCCCGTCTCGAGGTTCACGGCTCCGACTTCGAGCACGCCGGCGATCGTCCAATCGAGATTCGTCGTCTCGAGGTCGACGACGATCGTCTTCCGCCGCGCCACTAGTTGCCACCGCCCGAGAAGACGGGACCGCCGTCGAACTTGATCCCGGAGATCACTTCGCCGATCGACTCCGGCTCGCTGCTCGCCGGCTCCGGATCGGAGAAGTCGAGCTGCGGCTCCGCGTCGTCGTCTTCGCCGATCTTCGGATCGACGCCTTCGCGGACCTCGACGATCTTCATCGTCGCCGTCCGGCGGGTGCCTTCGCTCTTCATGTCCTGCTCGGTGATCGCGGTACAGGTCGCGCGGACCGTGAACACGCGGGTATCGCCGATCGGCGGCTCCTCGAATGCTTCGGTCGACAGACCGGAGAAGCGGACGCGGGATGCTTCGATGAGCGGCTTCGTCATTTCTGGGAATCCTTCGTGTTGGGGAGAGCGAACTTCGGAACGTCGACGGGTGTCCTGTGAAGCGAGCGGATCGCGGAGTCGACGAGCTCCGCGCCGTCGAGCCGGGAATGCAACGGAGCTCGAGCAGCGGACGCGGCGAGCCGCCAGACCTGCTCGTCCGGGCACGGCGCCGGCACGCCACAGTGCGCGCACGAGCCGTCCGGTGCGGTCGCGTGGAGCAGCTTCACGGCTTCGAGCTGCGCCACAATCGAACGCCGGCGTCGACGTTCGGCACGCGCGAACGTGCGACTCTGCGGATCGCGCGGCCGCGACTCACGCCGACGCGGAGCGCGCTTCGGGAGATCGTTCGGAGTAGCCATTACTGTTCGGTCCCTTCGGTGATCGAGAGCTGTTCGGCTTCGGGCTCGGAGGCTTTCTCGACGGGCTCCTCGCCGGTCTCGAGGAAGACGAGCACGGACTCGACTTCGGCGACGGAGAGCTCGTTCGCGCCGCGGACCGGCCGGCCGACGCGAGCCGTGAGGAACGCCGCGACTTCGCCGCGCTCGATTCCCTTCGCGATGAACGCCTTCCCGAGCTTCGCCGTGAGACGTGCCGGTGCCGGCGTGAACGCGTCCATCCCGTCGCCGGCCGGTGCCGGCTCCTGCTCCGGCTCCGCGGCCGCCGGCTTCGGCTTCGTCCGCGTCTTCGGCTTCGCCGGCTCCGGCTCCGACTCCGGCTTCGCGGTGAGCTCGCCCGCCGTGACGCGCGTCGGCGGAAACTCGTCGTCGCGAGCAATGTCGCCGGACTTGATCGACCGGAACGAGATCGTCAGCTCCGAGAGATCCGCTTCCGTCCACTCCTCCGACTTCCGCCCGAGCTTCGTTTCGAGCTGTCCGAGCGTGACGCCGATCTGCGCGAAGGCCGCGATACTCTTCGCGATGCGCTGCGGGAGCGGGACCGTCGATCCGCCGTCGCTCTCGAGCGTCCGGCGACAGTTCTCCTGCGCCGCTTCGACGAACCATCCGGGAAGGATCGTGAAGATCGCCTCACGGAGACGACGGGCGCCGTTGTTCGCGTTGTTCTCGTAGATATCGCGCATGTCGACGAGCTCTCTCGTGCCCTGACTCGTGTCGCGCTTGTGGGGAACGATGAACGTCGTCGCCGTGCGCGCGTTCGTCTCGAGATCCCACGCGTACGCCTGCATTTCGGACTCACCCTTGACGTCATCGCGGCGGAGCTCGGTTACGCCGAACTGAATGTTCCCCCAGCAACGAGCGAGCTCACGCGCGAGGTGGATCGACGGACCGGAGACGGCGCCGCCGGCGCGAGGGAATCGGAAGAATGCGCGCTCCGCCACGGCTTTCTGCCGCGTCGACTCCTCCATTTCGGAGACGGCGATCGCCCGGTTCCGGCGGTTCTGCTGCGCGACGAGCACGGACGCCTGGACTTCGGCCACAGCGCGCGACTGTTCGATCGCGGTCGCCTGCGAGACGGCCGGACGATTCGCCGCCGGTGCTGCAATCTGCTGGTATCGACTAGACACTTCGGAGAAGCTCCTCTTTCTCGTAGTGAACCCATGAGGGAAGCGAGACGTAATGCACGTCATCGCCGTATCCCGGCCATACGCCGGACGATTCGCATTCCGCGTAGATCTCAAGCGCGCGACGGTTGAGCCGGTGCCCGAGCATGAGCGCGTCGTGATCGAGCTCGACGACACTCACGAGGTACGGCGGCGTCTTCGACTGCACGACGAACAGGAACGCCGCTTCGGTGTCCCCTTCGGTCGCCGCGATCGCGTCGAGATACCACGGTGCTTGCATGTAGTAACCGAAGTCGGCCGCGGACTTCGCGAACTTCGACGGGTTCGCGTCGCTCGTCGTCTTGTAGTCCGGAATCACGCGACGCCGACGCGGATCGGCGTTCGGGAGCCAGTCGAAGCGGGCCCGCCGGCCGACTCCGGTCTCCGCGTCCGTCCAGAACGCCGAGACCTCCGGACGTCCGTCGGCGAACAGTGTCGCGGCGAGCGGATGCTTCCGGAGCGCCGCGGCCATTGCGTGAACGGTCTCGTAGTCCTTCGCGAGAAGCGGCGTCTTCCCCTCCGCTCGAGCTTCGTCGCGAGCTTCCCGCGCGGCCTTCGTCTTCCAATCGTCGAAGTCGAGCCGTGCGATCGGATCTCCGACTCCGAGCACGAGCGCGTGAGCTGCGGAGCCGATATCGAAGACGTCCTTCGGTGCCGGCGGATGCTCGCGCTCGTAGTGGAAGATCGCCGGGCACGACGGCGGAAGCAACTTCTTTGCTCCGGACTGCGAGAGCGTGCCGCGGTCGCCGTGATAGATCGCCTCCGGGACGTCGAGATACAGACCGGGAGCGTCGACGACGTCGCTCACGAGCGGACTCCGTTCTTCCGGATCCGCCGTGCGCCTTCGACCATCCCGTAGTCGACGGCGTCGCGGAAGACGTCGAGTACGGAGTTCGTGCCGAGCAGCGCGGACGGAGAGACGCCGAGAGCCTCCGCGATCGCGACGAGATCGTCGACGTCGATACGCCGGCGTCCGCGCTCGATATCGCCGATCACCTGCTCGGAGAGCGGCCGGTCGAAGAGCGTGAGCCGATCGGAGAGATCCTCGAGCGTGTAACGCCGGAGCGTCCGGACGAAGCGAATGTTCTCGCGCGTGCGGTCGCCGACGGCGCCGACTCCGTGCGGTCGCGGGCTCACGGCGTGACTCCCAACTCCCGATCGAGTTCGATCTCGCGAGCGCGATCCGCGGCTGCTCCGTCGTCGAAGACGGGACGCTCGACCGGAGCGCGATCGGCGACGGCGTGAATCATCTCGACGTCGCCTTCGCGGGGATCGACGATCTCGAGGTACGCGGTCGCGGTCGTGCTGTTCTTCGCGTGATAGACCCACTCTTTCGGTCCCACTTCGCGCCACGGCTCGAAGCCGTCGAGCGGGTTCTCTTGCAAGGTTTCGAGCAGCGCGTCGGCTGCGTCTCGAGGTGAGCTCACGGGAGCACCTTCCGGGAATCGATGGATAGAAATCGTTGGGAGAGAGTTACTTCTGTTTCGTGCTCTCACGGCGTGAACGGATGTAGCACGTCCGGCACATGTCGAACGCTTCGACGCGGAGCGCGTGCGGAGACGTCGGATCCGACTTCCGCCGGACGGCTCGACCGCATTCGCCGGCACACTTCCGGAAGCGTCCGTCCGGCGTGTTGATCCACTCCGTCGCGGCCGCTTGCTGCACGGCGACGCCGGGCGCCGGGCCCGCCTCCGGAGAGACGGGCGCCGGCGGCTCGACGAGACCGAGCATCCGGAGAAGCTGCTCGCAATCGCCGCGATCCTTCGCGTTGTGCGCGACCGTGCGACGAGCTTTGTCTGCGAGCCAATCCGGGATCTCCGCGGTCTGCATGAGAAGCGTCATCGCCCGCGGATCGTTCGGATCGGTGTACTTCGCGCTCACGGCAGGATCCCGACCCACATCACGAACGCCAGCGCGAGAGTGAAGACGCCGAGAAGGATCCGCGTCGTCGTGTTGAGCCGCTCGCGCGGAGCCTCCGGAGCGAGCTCGACGACGCGGGAGTCGCCGGGCTCGACGTGCTCGACGATCGCCGGGAGACGAGCGGGAACGGTCTCCGTCTCGACGTCGATCACGCGGACGGGCTCGAGGTCGAGATCCGCTGCGAGCGAGCGAACGAACTCGCCGTTCCGGATCGGCCAAAAGTCGGCGAGCGTGTCCTCGAAGACGGGAAGCGATGCAGTCATGGGAGAGCCTCTATTCGTGAGAGAAGGGAAGGGAGAGAAGGGATCCCGGCGACGGCGTGAACGGGTTTATCAGGACTCCGCACACGATCGGAGCCGTCGCCGGGAAGACTTTCAGCGAGAGCGGTATTCGACGACGAGCTCGACGAGCTCGACCACAGCTTCCGACCATTCGCGCGTGTTCTCGACGGGATCGAGATCGGCGAGCCGGCGTTTCGCCGCCGTGATCCGCTCGGAGAACTCGTCGTGAGCCTTGATCCGATCCGCGGCCGCTCGGAAGAATCGAGCGACGCCGACCGCGGCCGCAATGTCCGCGGGCTGCTGTGCCGGAGCTGTGTTCGTCATGCGGGAGTCTCTTTCTCGCTTAGGCTGCTTCGTCCTGGGAGTGAAGTGATCGAGCAGCGCGTCGGAAGATCGGCTTGATCGCGTCGAGCTGTGCGACGGTCGGAGGCTTGCGTCGGGAGAGCGTTTCCTCGAGCCACGCCTCCGACTCCGGAGAGAACGTCTTACTCACGGCCGAAGAGCAATTCGTCGACCGGGACGCCGAGCATCCGGGATAGAAGCCCTACGTCGGTAGCGGTGAGTTCGCGCTTCCCGTTGATCCGTCGGTGTGCTGTCGAGTACGGGACGCTCAGAGCGCGGGCAACGGCTGCTGTTGTGGTGCCGCGTTGCGCTATGACGGCTCGGACTCGACGTGCCACAGCTTCGGGATCTATGACTTCCGAACAGCCGTCGGCTGTGTCCATTTTGGGGTGGAAGTGGTCCATGCGGATTAAATTAGCCTCCGATTGGACGCATGGCAACCTACCCATTCGGGCAGGTAAGAATCAGGTCACATTCAGGTGTTGAGTGGTCGAATGGCTAGAAGTGTGTCAACTCGGACGCTAAAGTACGCCGCATGGACACATTCGACACCCGCCAGGCGATGCGCGAATCGCTCGCGAACGAGATCCGCGCTCGACGCGCGTACAAACGAATGTCTCAGGGAGACTTAGTCTCCGCTTCCGGCCTAAGCCGGTCGACGATCGGCCGGATTGAGAACGCCGAGCGCGATATGGACATTCCGCAACTAGTGGCGATCGCCGCCGCGCTCGAGACCGCTCCGGCCGAGCTGCTGCAAGCTGCGAGCGACGCCGTCGCCCAATAGAAGACGGGCCCGACACGCTGTGTGTCGGGCCCGTCTTTCTCCCTGTCGACTATCGCGCTCCGGCGAGCGTGAGCGCGAGATCCGTCGCCGTGATACCCGAGCACGCTCGAGGACCGCCTCCGTCGTTGTGCGCGTACTCGCACGACACACACAACGACGGAAGACTCACTTCGAGCGACTCGACAAACGGACGGCACGGCATTGTGCAACCTCCCCAAGCTAGGACTTACGCGCGAATACTTTCGTCCGTCAACTAGGCTTTGTTACCTGCCCGTTCGGGTAGTCTTCCCGCGGACTTAAGTCCCGATCACACCCAATCGACACGAATTGTCTCCGGATCGAACTTGTTTCCCCTGCGTGCCGGGAAGATCGTAATCTTCGCTATGTGACGAATCACGGCCCGCCGGTCGGCGAGCGAGAGCAGCGACCAGTGAACTCGAGCCTCCACGCCGAGCAGCTCCCGGACGATCGGGTGCGGGCCGCTCTGCTGCGCTCTCTTCTCGAGCTCCCGGATCCGCGGGAGCGTCTTCGACTCCATCAGTGAGAGCGTCTCCCGATCGAGCTTCCCGGCGATCGCGTCTTCGACGAAGCCGTCGAGCCGGGCCCGGAGCTCCCGAGCCTCCGCGAGTGCCTTCGCCGCGTCCGGATCGCCGAGCTCGTCGACGCTCGACGACGACTCGAGCCAGCGGAGGACCGCCTCTTCGACGTGCTCGTCGACGCGCTCGATCACGCGAGCCGTGCAACGGTTCTCGGTACATGTGTAATTCCCGAGCCCGCCGCTCTTCCGCTTGAGCCGCCACATCGGGCTACCACAGACTCCACACTTCGCAATCCCGGTGAGAAGGTACTTCGGTTCGGTGCCGCGGTGACTGACGCGCGACGGCGCCGTGAGCAGCGAGACGAGACGGTGGTGATCCTCGAGCGAGATAAGCGGCTCCCACGTTCCCTGTGTCGTCACGCCCTTATGGGAACGAAGTCCGGCGTAGACCGGCCGGATCAGCATCTGACGGAAGGTATGCGGGCTCCACGGACGCCCGGAGCGCGGCGTGATCCCGCGCTTCGTCCAATCCATCCGGATCGAGTACAGAGATTCGCCGGCGAGCACCCGATCGATCGCTTCGCGGACGTACTGCGCTTCGGTCGGATGCGGGACGCGGGAGAGCTCGCGCCCGGAGTCGTCGCGAATCGTCATGTATCCGAACGGGACCGGACCGTGAGGCTTCCCGTCGCGTGCCGCCTGCTCCTGCGCGGCCACGACTCGCTGCTTCGCGTGCTCGACTTCGTGCCGAGCGACGGCGCCGACGATTCGCGCGATCATGCGCCCGGTCGGTGTCGAGAGATCGATCTTCCCGGCCTTCACGGTCTCGACGGCGACGGCGTTCTTCTCACATACTTCGATGAACTCCTCGAGCTCGACGTTCGATCGGTGGAGCCGGTCGGAGTGCCACGCGATCACGGCGTTCGCGCGTCCGTCGCGGAGCGCGTCGAGCAGCTCCCGATATGCCGGCCGCGGTTTCCCGGAGTAGGCGGATATGTCATTGTCGGAGAGCACGCCGGCGACGTTCCATCCGAGCCGGCCGGCGAGCTCCCGACAGTCTTCGATCTGCCGGTCGACTCCGAGCCCGGCTCCCTCCCGATCGTTGGAGATCCGGGCGTAAATCAGTGCGCGCATGGTCACAATTTAAGCACGGGTTACGCACCGGATACTGGGTCCAGGTCATCATCGTGATCGCCGCGGAGGCCACCGGCGCTGCCGCGATCACCGCGGTGGCACTGCCCGGGATCCCCCAGTGGGCGTCCGCGCTGTTCTACATGATCGCGCTGACGGGCGTGAACCTCGTCGGGGTGCGCCGCTTCGGCGAGGTCGAATTCTGGTTCGCCGCAATCAAGATCGCCGCGATCCTCGGGTTCCTGGTGATCGGTGTCGCGATGATCGCCGGGTGGATGCCCACCTTCGAGACGACCGGCTTCTCCAATCTCACGGCGCACGGCGGATTCGCCCCCACCGGCATCGCCGGTATCGCCGCCGGCCTGCTCATCGTCGTCTTCGCGTTCGGTGGCACCGAGATCATCGCGATCGCCGCCGCGGAGACCGCCGATCCGCGGCGTAACGTGGGCCGCGCGGTGCGCACCCTGGTGTGGCGCATCCTCGTGTTCTACATCGGGTCGGTGCTCGTGATGGTGACGATCCTGCCGTGGACCTCCGAGGATCTCGCGACCGGTCCGTTCGTCGCCGTGCTGCAGGCCGGGGCCGTCCCGGGCGCAGCCGCCGTGATGACCGTGATCGTCGTGGTCGCACTGCTCTCGTCGCTCAACGCGATGCTGTTCAGCGCTTCCCGGATGATCTTCTCGCTGTCGCACCGCGGATCCGCGCACCCCGTCTTCGGGCGACTGTCGTCCAACGGCGTTCCCCGCAATGCGGTGCTCGCCTCGGTGGCGTTCGGCTTCGTCACGGTCGGGCTGAACTATCTCTACCCCGACCGTGTGCTGCCCCTGCTGCTCAACGCCGTCGGCTCCACGATCCTGGTGCTGTGGACGTTCGTCGCGGTCTCGCACCTCGTGCTCCGTCGTCGCGCACGCCGCAACGGCACCGAGGATGCACTGCCGCTGAAGATGTGGGGCTTTCCGTACCTGTCGTACGCGACACTCGGTCTGCTCGCCGGCATCGCGGTGCTCGCCCTGTTCGACGCCGCTGCCCGCACGCAGCTGCTCGCGACCGGCGCGTTGACCGCAGCGATCGCCGGTACCTGCACGGTGCTGGCACGGCGACGCGCTGCGGCCGAGACGGCTCGAGCGGAGACGGTTCAGGGACGCCAACCGTAGGGACGCGTGATTATCTCCATGAAGTGACCGGCGGGGTCGAGGAAGTAGGTTCCTCGACCCCCGTCGTTCCTGTTGATGCCGTGCGCCGACTGCCGGGGGTCGGCCCAGTGTTCGATCTTCTGCTCGAGGATCCGGGCATAGATCTCGTCGAATTCGTCCTCCGACACCAGGAATGCGTAGTGCTGCGGCGGATACTCCACGTCCGGTGGCGGTTCGGCGAAATCGAGGGTGACGCCGTTGGCGAGTTCGACGGCGAGGAAGTGCCCGGCGGGCACCGGGTCGGGCAGCCCGAACAGGGTGGTGAGGAAGTAGGCCGAATGCTGCTTGTCGTCGGCCGCGACGATGGTGTGGTTGAACGCAATACTCAAGGAGAACTCCTTGTGGTCCCGCGCCTCCATGCCTGACGCAGTCCGTCATCGACACGCGACGCTGCGTCCAGAGATACCTTCCGTGCCGGAGGGATGCAAGCGATGAATTTTCCGCGCTTCCCGGGTCTGTATTCGGCGACAACCTTCGAAAGGGGACGACGATGAAGCTCACGGTGACAACCTTCGTATCGGCCGACGGTGTGGCCCAGGGACCGGGCGGCCCCGATGAGGACCGCAGCGACGGCTTCGAACGCGGCGGTTGGGTGGTGCCGCTGTTCGACGAGGGCACCGGCACGTTCATCGACGAGGTGTTCTCGAAGGTCGATGCGTTCCTGCTGGGCGGGAAGACCTACGACGTCTTCGCTGCGTCGTGGCCGAACTCGACCGATCCCGACGATCCGGTCGCCCGTGCACTCAACACCCTCCCGAAGTACGTCGCCTCCACGACGCTCACCGACCCCGAGTGGCAGAACACGACCGTCCTCGACGGCGACGTGCCCACTGCGGTCGCGGAACTGAAGAAGCAGCCGGGACGCGAACTGCAGGTGCACGGCAGCATCCGTCTGGTCCACACCCTCTTCGAACACGACCTCGTGGACGAGTACCGCCTCATCACGTTCCCGGTCGTCCTCGGTCAGGGGCGGCGACTGTTCCCCACCGGGGGTCGCGACACGAAGTTCGATCTCGTCGAATCGCGCACCACCTCGTCCGGTATCGCCATCACCGTGTACCGGCCGGTAGGACGACCCGAGTACGGACTCGCCGAAGTCGAGTGACCCGAAGTACGAACCGATCTGTACCGAGGGGCTGCTCGAACTCGCCTGCCGCATCATCTGTTCGAGACGACTACGGACCTCGTTCCGAACGGTCGACCGAAACCCGCTCTTGGGGGACGGCCAAGATAGCATCGGGGCGGGAACTAGGTCAGGACTGGAGATGCCCCGCAACAGACGTCCGCAGGATCGGGAAGAGAAACGCGCAGAGATCGTGGCAGCCGCCCGGCGGTTGTTCGTCGAGGAAGGATACGACGCGGCATCGATGACGCGGATCGCCCGTGACGCCGGAGTCGTGTCGAACACGCTGTACTGGTACTTCCAGGACAAGGACTCGATATTGATCGCGGTCCTGGATGCGGTTCTGGCCGACTCGATGGCCTCCTACAGCAAGATGCTGGGCTCGGGGCTGGCGGACCGACTCTTGTGGTTGGTCGAAGAATTGGAACAGCTGGGGCGGTTGGTGAGCACGGTGCACACACGCGCCGAGAAGTCCGCGTCCGTTCAGCAATGGCACGAGCAGTTCCACACGCTGGCCGAAGGGTTGTTCCGGGCAGAGCTGATCGAGCTCGGTGTGCCCGCAGACGAAGTCGATCCGCTGGTAGCGATCGGCGTTTTCGTGGTCGAGGGCTTGCTGATGCACCCGACGGATCAGGCTCAGCGGCGCGCGGTGATCGAGACGTTGCTCAACGGCGCTCGCAGTCGTGCCGCAGCCACCGGCTGAGCCCCCGGCCTTCGACCGCGAACTCGGAGCGACCTACTGTGCGGTGTGGCCGAATTGCCTTTCCAGGAAAGAGATTTGGTCACACACAGCACGTTCGAAGTGTTCACCGACGTAGATGTCGAAGTGGTCGCACACGTAGCTCTGAACCTGCACGTGCGCCAGGCCCTGTGCGTGACGCTTCGTGGTCTTCGAGGGCGCGGCCGCGTCGTTGTCGCAGACACACAGCAACGTCGGAGTGCTGAAACGAGCCAGCGCGCGACCGGGTCGATCGAGCGGAAGACGCAGTGCCAACCGGGCAGCGAGGGCGTTGGCAGCCTCGAATTCGCCGTTCGGACCGCGCAGTACACCCCAGATGCTGTCGCGGCCGGCTCCGGTCTCGGGTTCTTCCTTACCGTCGATCTCTGTCAGCTCGATGTTCTTCGACAGCTGAGCCCGCACCGACGGAAGCCGCGTCAACACCGTGCTGGTGCGCCGCGAGAGCCGGGTCCCCGCAGGCAGGAGTGCGGAAGCGCCGGCGAGGGCGTCGGGCGAGGCCACGAACGCCGGCATCCAGGACGTCCCCGCCATCGGCAACAAAATCGGCTTCGCACCGAACCACGACCCGACCGTGTCGAGGATGCCCGCCACTGTCAGTGCCACCACGCTCAGCGGGCCGGTCCGTATCCGCGCGCGCAACGACGCCGGACCGTCGGTGAAGGGACACTGCGCCACGACCGCCGCGATACGGGTGCCCTCGGAGGCGACCTGAAGGACATGACCTCCACCGAACGAGCTGCCCCACAAGGCAATCCGGTTGACATCGACCTCCGGGAGTGTGCGCACGAAGGCCAGGGCGGCGCGCCAATCGGCGCGTTGCCGGCCGATGTCGAGGATCTGGCGCGGCGCCCCGCCGCTGGCCCCGAGATGACGGTAGTCGAACACCAGCACCGACCACCCCGCGGCGGCGAACCGTTCCGCGTAGGCATCCAAGCGCATCTCCCGCACCGCCCCGAGCCCGTGCCCCATGATCACCATCGGGCGCGGACCGTTCAGATCGGGTGCGGTGTACAGCCATGCCGCGCACTCGTCCCGGCCGGAGACGAACGAGACCTCGCGCCGCTGCACCGCTACGGCCTCGTGCCGCTCGGCAGACCCACCGATTTCCATGACGTGCGCCCTCCCCGCTTCTCCACCACATTTCTTGGACGCCATTCAAGAAGGCGTCACGATGACGATAAAGGCGTCTTGGATGCCGGTCAAGAGACGACAGGGGTACGAGTCCGCAGTCAGGCACCCTGGCGTTGCGTGGCCTCGTACCCCGTGGTCAGCCAGTACACCGCGCGATCGATCGTCGGCATGATCTCGGCGAGTTCGATCTGCCCTTCGAGGCAGCGGCCGACGAGTCCGAAAACGACGCTCGACAGGATCGACATCGACTCCTCGACGAAGACCGGGTCGACATCCTCCAGAACGGCCATTCCGACGGGAATCACTTCGTCGAAGCCTCGCATGTGCAGACCTTCCCAACCGGGTGCCGTTCTCACCCTGAAGTAGGCGAGGAGCATCGCGGGGTTCTTCTCCCACGGTTCGAAGATGGCTCGGATGACGCGCATCATCGCCGGATGCAAGCGCTCACCCGGCGCGCGCGGCTGCTCGACGAGACCGGCGTGGTTCTCCTTCATCCAGTGCTCGATGGCGGCGAGGATCAGTTCCTCGCGTGTCGCGAACCGTTTGTAGACGGTGGACAGCGACATGCGCGTCCGGCGCGCGACCTCGCGCAGCTGGACGGCGTCGTAGCCACCTTCCTCCAGGAGTTCGATCACGGTCTCGAGCAGGCGTGATCGCGCCTCGTCCGGCCCATTCGGGATAGCGATAACACCCATCGTGAAAACATCCTTGCCGTCAAACGGTAACCACGTTATCGTGACCTAGGTAACACGGTTACACCCTACCCCGGTGGCGGTCACCCAGCCCGGCCACACCGTCACCGTTCGAACCCACATCCCCCTCCTGGAGCGCCGATGACGGGATCACCGAAGCGTCTGCACATCGATCGAGACCTGTGCGAAGCACACGCGTTGTGCATCGAGATCGCACCCGAGATCTTCGATCTCCCCGACGACGACATCGCGACCTGCGACGAGAACCCTCCGGAAAGCCTCTGGCCCAAGGCCTATTCCGCCGCCAGCGCCTGCCCTCGGCAGGCCATCGGCATCGTCGAGAACCTCCCCTCCTCCCCGAAAGGTCCGTGATCCGATGACCGACCTTGCATCCTCCGACTACTTCACCGACGGAGAGATCGCCCAGAGTCCGTTCGAGTACTTCGACCACGTGCGCAGTCGCAATCCGGTGTATCGGGAACCTCACCACGGGGTCGTGGTGGTCACCGGCTATCAGGAGGTGGTCGAGGGGTTCAAGAACAGCGAGGCACTGTCGGCGGTCAACTCGATCGGAGGTCCGTTCCCGCCGTTGCCCTTCGAACCCGAAGGCGACGACATCACCGAACAGATCGAAGCCCACCGTCACCAGTTCCCGATCTTCGAGCACATGGTGACGATGGACCCACCCGACCACACGCGCGCCCGGTCACTGCTCGGACGACTCCTCACCCCGAAACGGCTGAAGGAGAACGAGGAGTACCTCTGGGGACTGGCCGACGACGTCATCGACGAATTCATCGGCGAGGGCCGATGCGAGTTCCTCGGCGATTATGCAAAGCCCTTCGCTACCATGGCGATCACCGACCTGCTCGGCGTTCCGGAGGAGGACCGCGAGGAGTTCCGGTGGGTACTCGGCGCCGGTGAACGGCCCGGCACGCGGGTCGGCGCGCTCGACCACGAGCCCGTCGGGATCAACCCCCTCGAATTCCTCGACGGACGCTTCGAGAAGTATCTCGCCGACCGTCGTCGCGAACCCCGCAACGACATCCTCAGCGGTCTGGCTGCCGCGACCTATCCGGACGGTTCGATACCCGAACTCCTCGAGGTCGTCCGACCCGCGACGTTCCTTTTCGCCGCCGGCCAGGAGACGGTGACGAAACTCCTCAGTTCGTCGCTGCGGGTGCTCTGCGAACGCCCCGAGTACCAGAAGATCCTGCGTGAGGACCGCAGTCTCATCAAACCGTTCATGGAGGAATCGCTGCGCTTCGACAGTCCCACGAAGGTGGACTTCCGACTCGCCCGCAAGACCACGACCATCGGCGACGTCGAGGTACCGGCCGGGTCGGTCGTGATGCTGAGTCTCGCCGCCGCGAACCGTGATCCGCGTAAGTTCGAGGAGCCGAACGAGTTCCGGCTCGATCGGAAGAACTCGCACGATCACATCGCATTCGGCCGCGGCCTGCACACCTGTGCCGGCGCCCCGCTCGCGCGCATCGAAGGGCACGTCACCCTCAACCGTCTGCTCGATCGGATGGAAGACATCCGCCTCAGCGAGCAGGCACACGGCCCGGAGGACGACCGAGCGTTCGTCTACGAACCCACCTTCCTCCTGCGCGGGCTCGTCGATCTGCACATCGAGTTCACCCGCAGCACGCAGTAACCCGGCAATCCCATGGCTCTGCATCGCCCGACTGGACGGTGCACGAAGTGAGAGGTGTTCAATGGCAGGAAGAGTCGAAGGCAAGGTCGCGTTCATCACCGGAGCCGCACGCGGACAGGGGCGCAGTCACGCCATCCGGCTGGCGCAGGAGGGTGCCGACATCATCGCACTCGACATCTGCGGCCCGATCCGGGAGAACGCGCAGATCGAACCGTCCACCCCGGAGGACATGGCCGAAACGGTCGAAGCCGTCAAGAGTCTCAACCGACGGATCGTCACGGCCGAGGCCGACGTCCGCGACTTCGACGCGGTGAAGGCCGCCGTCGACAACGGCGTCGAACAACTGGACCGTCTCGACATCATCGTCGCCAACGCCGGAATCGGCACCGGTGGGGCGATGCTGCACGAGACCGACGAGTTCGATTGGCAGGAGATGCTCGACATCAACCTGTCGGGTGTGTGGAAGTCGATCAAAGCCGGAGTGCCGCACATGATTGCGGGCGGAAACGGTGGATCGATCGTCCTCACGAGTTCGGTCGGGGGACTGAAGGCCTACCCAACCATGGGTCCGTACATCTCCGCGAAGCACGGTGTGGTCGGCATGATGCGTACCTTCGCCGTCGAACTGGGGCAGCACTCCATCCGGGTCAACACCGTGCACCCCACCAACGTGAACACACCGATGTTCATGAACGAGGGCGCCATGAAGATGTTCCGTCCCGACCTCGAAAACCCGGGTCCGGAGGACATGAAGGCGGCCACGCAATTCATGCACGTCCTGCCCGTGGGGTGGGTGGAGCCGGAAGACATCAGTAATGCCGTTCTGTTCCTGGCGTCCGACGAGTCCCGTTACGTCACCGGACTCACGCTCACGGTTGACGCCGGTAGTACGCTCAAGTGATCGGGCAAGTGGCCGAGCGGGTTCTGTCGGGGAATCCGCTCTGCCACTCCGTTATTCCTCGTCGAGTACGAAGATGTCCTCGATGCGACGCCCGAACAGACGCGCGATGCGGAACGCCAGTGGAAGCGACGGGTCGAATCGTCCCTTCTCGATCGAGATGATCGTCTGGCGCGAGACCCCGAGTTCGTCGGCGAGCCGCTGCTGCGACCATCCGTTCTCCGCGCGCAGGGCCGCGAGCGAGTTGCGCACCCTCAGCCCTTCCGACGCTGCACGGCGTAGCGCACACCGAACGACGCGAAGGCCACGAGAATGACCGCCATCAGCGCGTGCAGGCCCTCGACCTCGATCGGAGCGAACGCCAGAGCGGTACATCCCAGCCCCGTGACGAGAAGGATGTCGGTGAAAGCGCCCGAGGCGGCTTTCTCGTACCAGGACGCCTCGACCGAATCCTCGGGCCGGTCCGCGGCACCTTCGAGGGTCGACCGATCCACGAGGAGCACCCACGCCAGCGCCGACAGTGAGGGTGCGGTCGCCAGCGCGACCGCCACACCGGCGGCCACGGGATAGTCGGGCACCAACCCCAGTGCGGCCACCACCGCTCCCAGGACGGCTGTGGCCAGGATTCCGAGGGCGATCGCCGGCGGTACCGCGCCGATCCACCGCGACCCCACCCGCACCTTGCCCCATTTACTCCGCCCCACCGCCGATCCGGCACCTCCGCTGTCCATCACCGCTCCCTTCACCGTAAAGCACGCTTTACATGTAAAGGTAACTTAACAGTGCGTTCGGTGCGGCAGGAACGAGGGGTTCCGTTCGGCCGGCCAGGTGTCATGATGGATCGAGCAGATCGAGACGCCACGAGGCGAAGGGACTGCCATGGGCCTCTACAACGATCACGTCGTACCGCGACTGGTGAACATCGCCTGTGCACCGTCGTTCACCGAAGCGAACCGCAAACGAGTGTGCGCCGGCCTGAGCGGCCGCGTCGTCGAGATCGGATTCGGATCCGGTCTCAACGTTCCCTACTACCCCACCACCGTCGAGTCGGTCAGCGCCGTCGAACCCGCGGACCTCGGATGGAAGCTCGCACGTCCGCGCATCGACGGTTCCCCCGTGCACATCGAACGATCCGGCCTGGACGGTCAGTCACTCCCGTTCGAGGACAACACCTTCGACAGCGCACTGTCGACGTGGACGCTGTGCACCATCCCCGATGCCGACGCGGCTCTGCGCGAGGTACGGCGCGTCCTTGCACCGGGCGGCACCCTGCACTTCGTCGAACACGGACTCGCCCCGGACGAGAACGTCCGGCGGTGGCAGCACCGGCTCGAACCGATCCAGAAGCGCGTCGCGGGTGGCTGCCATCTGACACGACGGATCGCCGACCTCATCCGCGGGGCGGGGTTCGAGATCCGCGAACTCGACACCTTCTACGAGGAGAAGACACCGAAGTTCTTCGGCGCGCTGTCGCTGGGAGTGGCGACACCGGCCGCGTAAAGGCGGATAACTGCACAGCAACGTTTGCACACTTCCGGGGACAGATACACGGTGTCGACATCGAGCATGTGTCCGCTATGTCCGCGATGATTGCGTGCATGCCCTCGGACACCCTGCCACTCGCCACGCGCACGCTGTTGAAGCAACTCGACCTGGTTTGGCTCTTCACGGAACAACACGTCCTGCCGCGGATCGACG
The DNA here is from genome assembly GCF_035918275.1 of Rhodococcus sp. PD04. NCBI lineage: Bacteria > Bacillati > Actinomycetota > Actinomycetes > Mycobacteriales > Nocardiaceae > Rhodococcus > Rhodococcus sp. PD04. The sequence continues at coordinate 4,891,951 of NZ_CP142143.1, forward strand.
AGGCTGCCGTGCACTGGGAGCCCTCGTCGAACTGCGTGGGCGTTCGATGGGTCGACGGTCGTCTCGTCGCCGACTGGCCGGACGAGACGGCCGAGGCTCTCCCCGAGCCCACGATCGCGTGGCTCCTCTGGCACATCGAGTGGTGGTGGACGAACACCGTGGCGGTATGCAATGGGGGAACTGCGGTCGGGCCGGACGCCTACGAGTGGTCCGGCTCGACCGACCGCATCAGGGTTCTTCGCACCGAATGGGCCGCACTTCTCGAAACTGCCGACATCGAGACGACGATCGTCGGACTCATGCCCGAACCTTCACCCCTGTGGGAAGTGGCCGGGTGGGTCAACTTCGAACTGGCGAAGAATGCTTCGGAGATCAGTCAGGTACTGACGCGGAAGGCGAACGCTCTGAACTGATACTTCCGGCGCTCACGCTGCGACGATACCCGCGACCGGAATGCGCGCGTCGACTGCCTGCCGGAAGTTGATCATCGCGCGTTCGAGGTGGTCGCGGTTCGTCACGAGCACAGCGCCCGTGGCTCGCCGTTCGAGCAGAACATCGTTGGTGAAGCGTGCGTTCTCGACGGTGGAGGTCGATTCCGATTCCTCGGTGATGCGTTCGGGCGGAATGCCCCGCGCGACCAGCCAGTCCTTCATGGCCTGCGCTTCGGTGACACCGTTGCGCGGCACACCACCGGTGACGACGATCGGCGACTCCGGATAGCGTTGCGCTGCACGAAGAGCCGCTTCGAGCCGTTCTTCCAGCACCGGCCGGATCTTGCCGTCCTCGGTGAGTCCGGCCCCGAGCACGACGAGATGCGTACCTCGCGGGTTCAGGTCGAGCATCAGCGGGAAGTGCGGTGTCAGCTTCTCGAGCTCGGTGCACGCGATGATCAGCGCGTCGATGGTTCCCTGACACAGCGGGGTGACGGACAGTGCACCGTTCACAACGGTGTCGATTGCAGGAGTCGCCGCTGCCTGCCCCGTCGATACACCTACCGCGGCTGTGGCCGCGACTGCGGTCGCCACCACCGTGCGTCGCACAGCTCCCACGCGAGTCCCCTTCTTCCCGGATGTCGGCCGTGCCGCACTGTGCCATCTCGACGCGCACTTGTGGGAAGTTGAGGCTCGACGCGAAGAAGTCTCACCATATGCCGCGTCGGATTCGATGACGGCTGACAATCAGTTTTACATCCGAACCACTGGTCTATCCACAAACAAGCGCGACAACCGTTGCAAGAAGCGCTATTCGGATTAATCGCTACGCTTCCCATGATCCCAGGGAAGGCACGGGCAGAACGTGTGTTCGAGTTGACGACTTCGCACACCCGTGCGACCATCCCTCCACCGACCTGAATACAGGTCGACCCCGGCAGGTGCGCCAACACCGGACCGGGGTCTGGGCACACGACAGAAGGAAGCTGTCATGCACCGTAGGGTGGAGTCTATCCACACGCCCTCGAGAGGCGTATTCCAGCAACGAGCCGCGAGCGCATTCGTCCGCGCCGGCCGACGCACACCCGCTCCCCCGGGTTCACACCCGACGTCCTGACTTCCCAGCCCTCCGATCCACCGTGATCGGAGGGCTCGAGACGTTTCACCTGCATCGTCGCGCGCGAGGGCCGTTCCGGTAGCCGAGGCGCGTCGACGCAGCTCGTCGCTCGTCTCCTACAGTCCGACGTCAGCGCGCCGACGCTGCGAGCCGGGGCCGTTCCCTGTCTCGAAACCGACTGGGCACCAGTATCCCTCGTCTCCACAGCTGGTGGTGGAGCACCCGATCGTGCGGGTCGACACGAACGACCGGGTCCAGTGCGAGCCGCACGTCCTCCGCGACGTGGGGCTATCCGTGCTGGCCGAGACGGTCTATCGGGGCATGGCGACCGGGCAGCCTTGGGGAAGGGGACGACGACTCAGGGACCCGAAGGGTCTCCGATCGGTCGAGGGCAGCCGCCCGCAGGGCGCCCGCTTCGTTCCCGATCGGATTCATCCTCGTTGCGCGAACCCCGGGTGGAGTGCTGTGATCGAAGCACGGGTCTACGGGAGGGGCCGACGTGACCGGCGTCGAAGAGTTCGAGAACCTGCGTCCACTGTTGTTCGCCATCGCCTACCGCATCCTCGGCAGCGTGACCGAAGCCGAGGACGCGGTCCAGGAGACCTGGGTGCGATACGAAACCTCCGGCGTCGAACCGGATTCGGCCCGAGCATTCCTGTCCACCGTCGTCACCCGGGTATCGATCAACATGCTCGAATCGGCGCGGGCGCGGCGCGAACGATATATGGGCGAGTGGCTGCCGGAACCGATACTCGAGGAGCCCTACGACGATCCGGCGCGCTCGGCCGAACTGCGCGAATCGATCTCGACGGCGGTGCTCGTGCTGCTCGAACGTCTCAGTCCGCTCGAACGCGCCGTCTTCGTGTTGCGCGAGGCATTCGGATTCGGCTTCTCCGAGATCGCCGAGATCGTCGACCGCTCCGAAGCGGCGTGCCGGCAGCTCGCGGTGCGGGCACGGCGCCACGTCGATCAAGGTTCGGCGCGGTTCGACACCGATCCGCAGGCGCACGAACAGCTCACCGCTCGATTCCTCACGGCCTTCCAGGACGGCGACGTCGACGCCCTGCGCGACCTGCTGGCCGCCGATGTGCAGCTCGTCGCCGACAGCGGTGGCAAGGCACCCGCTATCCGCAAGGTCGTGGTCGGGGGCGAGAAGGTTATGCGGTTGCTGGCCTCGTTCGTCTCGCCCATGGGTCAGCTCGGCATGTCGCTCGAACTCCGCGAGATCAACAGGCTCCCCGGCCTGATCGTGCGGGATGCCGACGGCGCCATCGTGCAGGTCATGACATTCGACGTCGCGGGCGGGAAGATCGGCGCGGTCCGGGTGATGATCAACCCGGACAAGCTCGCCCACCTGGGGCCAGTGGCCGATGTGCGGGTGCTCGCCCAGAAGCTCCGTGACCTGCAACGACCCTGAATCCTCCCGATTGTTCGGCGCGGTATGTCACAAACGACGTAGCTGTCCGGTCCTAGATGACGAGGGCTCCCCACAGAGCCAACGAACGGATCGGAGAAGCCATGTTCAACACACGCCCCCGTGTCGTCGTCATCGGCGGTGGATACGCCGGAACGGTCGCCGCCAACCGCATGAGCAGGAAGGCTGCGGTCACCGTCGTCAATCCCCGGCCGCACTTCGTCCAGCGAACCCGGTTGCACCAGTTCGCGGTCGGCAACCACCATGCGTCCGGCGACTACCGCAAACTTCTGGCGAAGGGAGTCGACCTTCTGGTCGATACCGTGACCCGCATCGAACCCGGCACCCGCACCATCCGTCTCGCATCCGGCGGGACGGTCGGCTACGACTACCTCGTCTACGCCGTCGGAAGTACCGCCACGAGACGGGCCACCGTTCCTGGCGTCGAGGAATTCGCGTTCCCGGTGGCCGAATTCGAGCATGCCGAACGCCTGCAGTACGCGCTGAGCAGCCTCGAACCCGAAGCCGTTGTCACGGTCGTCGGCGCCGGGCTCACCGGGCTCGAAACAGCCGGCGAGCTGGCCGAACAGGGACGTCGCACGCGCCTCGTGTGCAGCGGCGTCATCGGTCCGATGCTGTCCGAGAAGGCCCGTGCCGCAACCTACGAACGGCTCGCGGACCTGCAGGTCGAGATCATCGAGAACGCGCGCGTCACCCGCGTCGGACCGGACGGCTTCACGCTCGACGACGACACCGTCCTCGAGAGTGCGATCACCGTCTGGACCGCCGGATTCGGCGTTCCCGAACTGGCCCGCTCCAGCGGCTTCAGGACGGATGAACTCGGCCGGATCCTCACCGACGAAACGATGACCAGCATCGACGACGACCGCGTGATCGCCGCCGGTGACTGCGCGGCACCGTCGGGAGAGCCGGTGCGGATGGCATGCCAGTCCGCCCTGCCCACCGGCCTGGCTGCGGCCGACACGGTTCTCAGCCGAATCGCCGGTGAGGAACCCGCGAACCTCGATTTCGGGTTCAACGGTGTCGGCGTGAGCCTGGGCCGACACGTCGGCGTCGTCCAGTTCCACGAGCGGGACGACACCCCGAAGGAACAGGCATACTCCGGCCGAATCGCCTCGACGATCAAGGATCTCGGGCTGAAGGCCGCGATGGCGGGTCTGCGGGTCGAGGCCCTACGGCCGGGAACGATGGGGTTCCTCAAGGGTGGCCGGCATCCGTCGAACACCGCCACCACCGAGGATCTCTCCCGCACGGAGCAGCCGATGGCCTAACACCCGCTGAATTCGCCCTCTTTCAGAACCGACAGCACTGGGTCGCCTTCACCGATCGATGCTCCCACCGAGGGAGTCTGGTCGACGACGACCCAGTTCCTGTCCCATACCTGCGCGCGTCCCTGACCGGTCGCGTCGACGCTCGTGGAGTAGAACACGCCCGCCGCCTGGATGGTGTCCTGTGCCGCTTGGAGATCCATGCACACGACGTTCGGCATCACCGCGGTGGACGCGACCGCCGCGACCTGCGTGGTGGAGATCCTCGTCGCGGGAGTGGTTTCCGGAGCGACTGTCCGCGCCGTGGTGGCAGCCGACGTCGTGTACGGCGTGGTGGTCGTCGGTGCGGCAGCGCGAGGAGTCGTACTCGCGTCGTCCTTCGTCGGCGAGTCGAGCCCGTCCGAGATGTCGCCGATGATTCCCATGAGGACGATCAGCCCGGCGACGGCGGCGGCGATGACCACCCCGCGGCGGATCCTCGGAGGCCTCGGCGGCTCGGGCGGCGGTGCCATCGCGGCGTGCACATCCCCCGCGAGGAACGCGCGGTGGCCGGCTTCCGCTCGTGCGGCGATCGCGTCCTGCTCAGCCTTGATGCGCTTGCGGCGGTCGCGCAGAGGCTTGCCGATCGCGAGATATCCCAGACCGGCCGCGAATGCGACGAACAGGATCGCGTCGGCCCCGTTGCCGTTGACCACTTCCACGATCGCCCGCCACAGCGTGATGGCGGCAAACATCCCCGCTACGACGCGCAGGTAGGGGACGACGAACTTCATGTTTCTCCTTCAACCCGACACCAGGCCCCGTGTGCCGCTGCTTTCTCGACTGCACACGCGCTGAATGCCCTCCTGAACTGGTGTCGGAGCGTCACCCCTCGTCGTTACCACGCCCAGTTGTCGATTTCGGTGGGTTGAGCCCCGGAATCCGGGGGCAGATCCACCCAAGTCGGCGAAGCGTCCCTGTGACGGTTGACACACCCTGTTCGTGAATGTAGCTTCATGAAAAATGAATAGCTATTCACTCGCAGGGAATGGCTGTTCGATCAGGCTCCTACCTGCAGCGATGAAGGGGAACCCATGACCGACTTCGAAGACATCACCTATGAGATCGACGGCGCAGCCGGCATCATCACGATCAACCGGCCCGAGCGCTACAACGCCTTCCGGGGCAAGACCGTCGAGGAACTGATCAAAGCCTTCCGATCCGCCTGGGCCGACAGCCGCGTCTCGGCCATCATCCTCACCGGCGCCGGCGAGAAGGCCTTCTGCACCGGCGGCGACGTCAAGCAGCGCGCCGAGACCGGCGATTACGGCCCCACCGAGAGCGGCATGTTCGAGATCGGCTACCTCCACAAGCTGATCCGCGACATCCCCAAGCCGGTCATCGCCGCCGTCAACGGCGTCGCCGTCGGCGGCGGACACGTCCTCCACGTGCTGTGCGATCTCTCCATCGCGTCGGAGAACGCCCGGTTCGGCCAGGCCGGACCGAAGGTCGGCTCGTTCGACGCCGGTTTCGGTTCCGCCTTCCTCGCCCGCGTCGTCGGCGAGAAGCGCGCCCGCGAGATGTGGTACCTGTGCCGCCAGTACGACGCCGCCACCGCCGAGCGCTGGGGACTCGTCAACTGGGTTGTCCCCCAGGAGAAGCTGCTCGACGAGGCCAAGGCCATCGCCGCCGAGATCGCCGAGAAGAGCCCCACCGCCCTCAAGTTCCTCAAGCAGTCCTTCAACGCCGACACCGACCACCAGGCCGGCCTGAGCAACCTCGCGATGTCGGCGCTCGACCTGTTCGGCAAGTCCGACGAGGGACTCGAAGGCGCCAAGGCGTTCGCGGAGAAGCGTCCCGCCGACTTCGCGAAGTACGTCAAGGCCTGACCCGAGTTCCCCAGACCCGTAAGGACCTCCCATGAGCAACATCGCACTGGTCACCGGCGCCGGTTCCGGAATCGGCAAGGCCATCGCTCTCGGCTTCGCCGCGCAGGGTGATCGCGTCGTCGCCGCCGATCTCGATCTCGCGGCCGCCGAGGCCACCGCCAAGGAGTACCCCCAGCTGATCACGGCACTGCCGGTCGACATCTCCGACCGCGCGCAGGTCGACGAACTCCGCGACCGCACCCATGCCGAGGTGGGCGTGCCCAACGTGATCGTCAACGCCGCCGGCTGGGACCGCACCGATCAGTTCCTCAACGCCACACCGGAGTTCGCCCAGAAGGTCGTCGCGATCAACTATCTCGGCCCGGTGAACATCTGCAGCGCCTTCCTGCCCGGCATCATCGACGCCGGAAACGGTGGTCGCGTGATCAACCTCGCCAGCGACGCCGGTCGGGTCGGTAGCTCCGGCGAATCCATCTACGCGGGAGCGAAGGGCGGCGTCATCGCCCTCACCAAGTCGCTCGCCCGCGAGATGGCCCGGCACAGCATCAACGTCAACTGCGTGTGCCCCGGCCCAACCGACACCCCGCTGTTCCAGGCCCAGGAGGAGAAGCTCAAAGCTGCTCTCATCAAGGCCATCCCGTTCCGGCGGCTCGCGCGACCCGAAGAGGTCGCAGCACCCGTCCTGTTCTTCGCATCCGAATCCGCATCGTTCATCACGGGCCAGGTGATCAGCGTCAGCGGCGGCCTCACCATGGCCGGCTGACCGACATCGTCAGGGGAGATCGAATCATGAGCGCGTCGTACAACGCCCGGGCCTACCGGGAGTACTTCGAGAACGACTTCACGTATCTCAACGGCTTCCGGCGCAACCTGGGACGGTACGGGAACCGCGTTGCCATCACCGATCCCGACACCGGAACCCGGTTGACCTACGCCGAACTCGGCGAGCGCGTCGACCGAGTCGCCACAGGTCTGGCCGATGCAGGTGTGCAGGCCGGGGATGTCGTCGCCTACCAGCTGTTCAACAGTGTCGAATTCGCTGAGCTGTATCTCGCCACCCAGGCGGTGGGCGCGGTGGGTTCGCCGATCAACTTCCGGCTCGCCTCCGGCGAAACATCGTTCATCCTCGACAAGTCCGCACCCATGGTCTACGTCTACGACACCGAGCTCACCCCGATGGTGACGGAGGCGCTGGAACGTTCGGCGCACACCCCGAAGGTGATCGTCGCGGTGGGTGACGGCGACCCTGTCTCCGTTCCCGGTGCCACCGTCGTGCGGTACCGGCACCTGGCGGCCGATCGGGTCGCGCTCCCGCCGCTGCACCGGACGGTGTGGGACGAGACCACCCGCCTCTACACCTCGGGCACCACCGGCATGCCGAAGGGTGTGCCGCTCAACAGCATGATCGAGATCTTCAGCGCGCACGACGTCATCATGCATTTCCCGTTGAGTCCCGAGGACAAGACGCTCAACATGACGCCGTGGTTCCACCGCGGTGGCCTGTACTCCGGAGGACCCAACCCGGTCTTCTACATCGGCGGAGAAGTGGTGCCGCTGCGCACCTTCGACGCCGACCGCGTCCTCGACCTCGTCGCCGAGCACGGCCTCACCTTCCTCATCGGAGCACCCACCAACCTCGCGATGCTCGCCGCCGCACAGGAGGCCCGTCCGCGCGACCTGTCGTCGCTGCGCGGAATCGTCACAATGGGTGCGCCGCTCGAACGCGAAGCGGCACTGCGATACCAGCAGGTCCTCAACCCGCGGATCTTCAACGGCTACGGCAGCACCGAAGGGTTCTGGAACACCTTTCTGCGCCCCACCGATCTGCCCGAACATGCCGGCACCGCGGGTCGGGCCTGCACCGACGACGACGTGCGCGTGGTCCACATCTACGAGGACCGACTCGCCCACCACGACGACGTCGTCGCCAAGGACGACGAAGAGGTCGGAGAAGTGATCGTCCGCTCCCCCAAGGGTTCGAACGCCTACTTCGACTCCCCCGACCAGGAGAAGGCCAAGTTCAACAACGGGTGGCTGCACATCGGCGACCTCGCCACGTGGGACGCCGGAGAGTTCGTCACCATCGTCGGACGCAAGGACGACATGCTCGTCTGCGGTGGTGAGAACGTCCATCCGGTGCAGGTCGAGGAAGCGCTCAACTCGCATCCGGGTGTGTCCGACTGCCTCGTCGTCGGCGTACCCGACGACCGGTGGGGACGCATCGTCGTCGCGTACATCGTCGCCGGCAGCCCGGACGTCACGGCGGACGTCCTCGACGCGCATTGTCGCGATCACCCGCTGCTGTCGACCTTCAAGCGACCGCGGGCATATCGCTTCGTCGAGTCACTGCCGGTCTCGGCCACCGGAAAGAAACTGCACTACAAGGCAACCCGAACAGCAGCCGACGAATTCGCCGCAGGGTTGTTCACCGCACCCACCGACTCGAGGATCACACGATGAACGCACGCCTCGACTACGAGACCGAGCACCAGCAGTTCCGGGAGGTCGCTCGCGACTTCGTCCGCGACAAGATCACACCCGTGCACGAGGACTGGGAGCACGCCAGCTGCCTCGACCGGTCGTTGTTCACCGAAGCCGGTAAGCTCGGACTGCTCGCCTTCTCCGTCGACGAGAAGTACGGCGGTCCCGGCGTCGACGACTTCCGCTACAACGCCATCCTCATCGAGGAGGTCAACCGAGCGGGCAACGCCGCGGCCGGTATCGCGTTCTCCCTGCAGAACGACGTGGTGCTGCCCTACCTGACCGAGTTGACCACCGACGAACAGAAGGCACGGTGGCTGCCCGGCGTCGTCAGTGGCGAGACCGTGCTGGGCATCGCCATGACCGAACCCGGCACCGGCAGCGACCTCACCGGTATCCGCACCTCCGCGGTGCGCGACGGCGATCACTACGTCGTCAACGGAGCCAAGACGTTCATCTCCAACGGTCAGAACGGCGACCTGTTCGTCGTCGCGACCCGCACCTCCGACGACCCGCACAAGGGATTGACGCTGCTGGTCGTCGAGGCCGACACCCCCGGCTTCTCCCGCGGACGCAATCTCGAGAAGATCGGTCTGCACGCCCAGGACACCAGCGAGCTGACGTTCACCGACATGCGGGTGCCGGTCGCGAACCGTCTCGGCGACGAAGGCCGCGGCTTCTACCAACTGGTGCACAACCTCCCGCAGGAACGGTTGTCGCTGTCCATCGGAGCGGTCGCCGCCGCCGAGGGCGTCCTCGCGCAGACCCTCGACTACGTCCGCGAGCGGAAGGCGTTCGGGAAGCCGGTGTCGAGCTTCCAGAACACCCAGTTCGTGCTCGCCGAGCTGGCCACCGAGCTCGACATCGCCCGCACCTACCTCGACGACTGCATCGCCGAGCACGTCGCCGGGCAGCTCACCGCCGCCCGCGCCGCCCGTCTGAAGTGGTGGGCCACCGAACTGCAGGTGCGTGTCGCCGACCGGTGCCTGCAACTGCACGGCGGCTACGGCTACATGCGCGAATACGGCGTCGCACGCGCTTTCGTCGACGCCCGCATCCAGACGATCTACGGCGGAACCACCGAGATCATGAAGACGATCGTCGCGAAGGATCTCGGGATCTGACGACCGTCCCAGCTGCACGATTCACACCGCTGAGCACTCGGTACTGTGAATCGGACCGAAAAGCGACGAGGAGCCCCTATGACCACCGACCACGATGCACTTCCCGTGGAAGAGGCCGTGCGGGCAGTTCGTACCAGTTCCCGCCGCAAGCAGGTCCTCGACGCCGCCGTGCAGGTCATGCAGCGCACCGGTTTCCACCAGATGTCGATGCAGGCGCTGGCCGACGAGGCCGGTGTCAGCGTCGGACTGATCTACAAGTACTTCGGCGGCAAGGAGGAAATCCTCCTCGCCACCATCGTCTCGATCCTCGACACCTTCCGCGACCAGATCGAACCTGCGATGGAGGCCGCCGGCGACGACCCGGTCGAACGGCTCGCCGCCGGAATCCGCCGCTACATCGAGATCGTCGACGAGAACCTCGACGCCACCGTCCTCACCTACCGGGAGAGCCGCACGCTCGACGCTGCCGGTCGTGCCCGGATCAAGGAACTGGAGGTCGAGACGTCGGCGCCGCTGCGCTCCGCCCTGGACGACGGGATCGCCGCCGGGATCATGGAGCCCATCGACGTCGACCTGATGGTGTTCGACATCCTGCTGCTCGCCCACGGGTGGGCGCTCAAGCACTGGCACTTCGGATCCATCTACACCCTCGACGACTACATCCGACTCCAGACCCGGCTGGTGCTCAACACGACGCTGAAGGCGGAGCGGCGCGGGGACTACGCGCACTTCCTCCGGTAACCGCCCTCGACCGAAACAGCGGAGCGCGAAGCGGTCACAGGTGCGCGTTATTGGGCGCTCTGCTGACCGTTTCGCGCTCCGCTGTCGGGGTCGAAGCCGACCGTGTGACGTCAGGCGGTGACCCGCGCCGCCGCGCCGGCGTCGACGGACATCACGGTTCCGGTGATGTGTGCACTCGCCTCGGCCGCGAGGAACAGCACGGCGTGGGTCACCTCTTCCGGCTCCAGGAACGGCACGGGTTGTCCGTGGAGGCTCGCGAAGATCGGTTCGATGTCGGCGCGCGTCGGGTTCTCGAGATCGGGACGCATCATCCGGTACAGCGCGTCGTTGTGCACCATGGGGGTCGAGATGTTGCCGGGAGCAACGGCGTTGACGGTGATGCCGTGTGGGGCCAGGTCGAGCGCCGCGCTCTTGGTCATCCCGATGACACCCCACTTCGACGCGCAGTAGGCGGCCTGAGCGGGGCTGCTGCACGGCCGAGCATCGACGCGATCGTCACGATCCGTCCGTAGCCTCGCTCGATCATCCCGGGCGCGACGGCGGCCACGGTGTGGAACACACCCGTCAGATTCGTGCCGATGACCTCGGACCACTGGCTGTCGGGAAGGTCCTGGACGGGAGCAGCCGCCGAGACCCCGGCGTTCGCGATGGCGATATCGATCCGTCCGAGTTCCTCCTCGGCCCGGCGGACCAGAGCCTCGATGGCCGACCGATCCGCGGTGTCGGCCTGGACCGAGATGCACCGCCGGCCGGTCGCTTCGACGAGGCGCACGGTCTCCTCGAGATCGGCCTTGGTGCTCAACGGGTATGCGACCGCCTCACTGTCCTCGCAGCGGTCGCAGATGACGAGGTCGGCCCCGCGTTCGGCGAGCGCGACGGCATGCGAGCGGCCCTGCCCTCTGGCGGCGCCGGTCACCAGGGCAACCCGGTTCGTGAAGTCGGTCATCTCGTCTCCTCGGTCAGCTGGATGTGGACTGCTCATCTGCACGTGCCCGCACGAACCGGGCGCACGACTCGATCGACGCGACGGAGACGCTGTGGTCGGGCTGGATCAGCGGCCACGTGTGCCCTTGCTGCGCAACCACTTCCAGAGTGCAGGTGACGTTCGCGTTCGCGAGCGATTCGGCCAGGCCGAGGGCGTCACCGACCAGCGCCTCGTTGCCGCCGACCTGGATCAGCGTGGGCGGGAAGCCCGCATGGTCGGCCAGCAACGGCGACGCCAGCGGGTCGCTTGCAGGGGCACCCTGCAGGTAGTCCTCGCGTGCCGACTCCGCCGTCGCCAGCGGGAAGAAGACATCGGGCGCGGTCTCGTAGAACGGCGACGAGCAGTGCAGGTCGAGCCAGGGCGACAGCAGCATCAATCCGTCCGGTTGCCGGATGTCGCCGGCGGCGGCTGCGACGACCACCGCCGCGGCCATCCCGGCGCCGGCCGAGTCACCGGCAAGGACGATCGGCGCGTCGGTGCTCGACGCGAGCTCCTCGTAGACCGCCACCGCGTCGCGCAGCCCGGCCGGGAACGGATTCTCCGGAGCCAGCCGGTAGCGGGGCAGGACGACCGTGGCGTCGGCGCCCGCCGCGATCTTCGCGGCGTAGGCGTTGTACGCCTCGGGGCTGCCCATCCGGTAGCCGCCGCCGTGCAGGTACAGGACGGTGGCGGTGTCTCCGGCGCGGATGGTGCGGCAGGGCACACCCGCGAGGTCCGTCGCGTCGGCGGTGACCCCGAGGGCGGGGTCGATGTCGGTCGCGGCGAACAGCGCGCGTTTCTGCTGCAGCTCCGGGCCGGCGGGGGTGCCGGCCCGTTCGGTGGGCAGCGCGGTGTGCAGTGTCGTCGTCATGTGGTCTCCCTGATGGCGGTCTACGAGGGGATGCTCACGAGTGGGCGGGCTCGACGAGCTTGTCCGGATGGCGGGCGGCGATGGTGCGACGGATGCCCTCACGCCAATCCACCGTGCACGGCCCGGTGATGGAGGCACGCAACGTGGTGTCCGCGATGGATCCACGCAGCGTTCCCTCGATGGGAGCCACGTCGACGACGGGCTCGACCCCCATCAGCTCGCCGGCGTAGGCCGCCCACTCCTGCACGCTCACCGGTTCGTCGCCTCCCCAGTTGACGATGAGCGCAGGTGTGGAGGCCGCCTCGAGCAGCGCACCGACCTGGTTGTTGATGTCGTCCTCGTAGATCGGGTTGTACATGCACGGATCCCAGCGGGTGGTGATGGGCTGGCCGTCGGCGATGGCGTCGACGTGCATGGCCGGCAGTCCCCCGTTGGGGCCGTACGAGGCGTTCATCCGAGCGATCGTCACCGGGACACCGAAAGCGCGTGCGGCGAACCGCGCGGTGGCCTCCTGGCTGATCTTCGACATCGAGTACGTCGGGGTGTGGGTACTGTTGCACTCCCCCAGCGGCGACTGCTCGGTGAACACGTACATCGGGTCGTCCTGCGGGCGGTAGACCGAATGGGTCGACATCACGAGGGCGCCCTTGGCGGATCGGCAGTGCTGCAGGAGAAGTCCGGTGCCTTCCGCGTTGGCGCGGATCGCGGCGTCGTAATCCCATCCCGGAGCCAGGCTCGCCGCCAGATGCACGACGTACGTGAAATCGTCCGGTACACCGTCGAAGTCGCCGTTGCCGAGATCACAGGTGACCGGGACGATTCCCGCGTCGGTCACCCGCCGCCGGTCGTCGGGGCGGCTGTACCGCGCCAGCCCCCACACTTCGTTCTCGGCCGCGAGTGTCCTCGCGATCGGGAACGCGATCTGACCGGTCACGCCGGTCACCAGGATCTTCTCACCGCTCAACACGGGTCTCACCACAATTCGTCGGTGTACTTGTCCGTACCGACCACGGTCGGGATGAACGGCGAGGCGAAGGTGACGTGACCGGCACCCGAGTTCTCGATGTTCTCGGCGTAGTCGACGATGTGCTGCCAGCTCTCGGTGGGATTGCCCTCGAGGAAGCACATCTGCAGGATGCGCTCGGTGGATCCACCGTCGTTGCCCATCTTCATCGGCACGTTGTGGTCGGCGGGCCAGGGCTTCATGTGCCAGTTGCTCACGAGATCGACGGCACCGGTGGCGAGGAGCTTCTCGACCGGACCGCTGTTGATGGTGTCGAGCGCGGAGGCGCGGTCGACGCCCTCGGCCGGCTCGATCATGACGGTGACGAGTCCGCCGTAGTGATGATCGTGTGCGAGCTCGAGCGGGACACCGTCTTCGTGTGCCGAGATGGTGGAGTCCGGCAGGTACTGGCCGGTGTGGACGTGCTCACGCTCGGCGAAACCGCGTCCGGCAGCGTAGAGTTCGCCGACCTGCTTCTGGGCCCAGGCGTCGGCGACCTCCGCATCGGGCTCGTGAACCCAGTAGATCGCCAGATACGAACCGTCCTCGGTCCTGGTCGCAACCGGTCCGGTCTCGGGGAAGCGCAGGTCCTTCAGCGCCTTCGTGGCGACCCAGCGGCTACCGGCGAACCAACCCGGACCGACCATGCAGCCCGAGTAACGGTGGTCGCGTTCGTACCACCGGTTGTACTCGACCTCGTGGCCGCGCGCCGGATCCACCATGGTGAACAGTGCGTAGCCGAGTCGCACCGGAGTCAACGTCATTACTCTCTCCTACTTTCGTGAACCGGACGCGCGGGCAGCCGGAAGGTCGGCTGCCCGCGGTCCTCGAGAATTCCTGGCGGTACGCCGCAGACTCAGCGAGTCGTGGCGATGCCGTCGAAAGTGTCGTCCTCACGCCACTTCTCGAGCATCTCGAAGTACTCGTAGCCGGGTCCGTACAGACCGCCGGTGAGGATGCTGCGCTTGTCGTCGACGCGGCCCTCGTTGTTGTAGTGGCCCGGGGTGCACGTCAGGTTCCAGTCCCGTCGCATCTCCGCATGCTCGGCCATCGTCGCGTTCCAACCGGCCTCGGCCTCGGCGGTCGGCTCGATGGCCCGGATGTCCTCCTTCAGGCACTTGCCGACCATGTAGACCATGTGCCGGGCCTGATTGTCGATGAGGTTCGAGATGTTCGAAACCTGCGTCGACTGAACGAATCCCAGGAAGAACAGGTTCGGGAAGTCCTTGCTGAGGAAGCCGTGGTAGGTGCTGGCGCCCTCGGCGAACTTCTTCGACAGGCGGTTTCCGTTGCGGCCCAGCACGTCGTAGCCGGCCTTGTCGGTCCAGGTGCGTCCCTGCTGGAAGCCGGTGGCGTAGATGATGAGGTCGACCTCGTACTCGCGGTCGCCGACGACGATCCCCTTCTCGGTGATCCGGTCGATCGGCGTGGAGGAGGTGTCGACGATGTCGACGGACTCCTTGTTGAAGACCGGAAGGAAATCGTCGCTGAAGCCGGGCCGCTTGCACATGGTGCGGTAGTAGGTCTTCAGCTTCTCGGCCTTGGCCGGATCCTTGACGATGGCGTCGACCCGGTCGCGGAGCATCTCGTTCCACTCGTAGTCCGAGCGCTCCATGGCGTCCATGTACTGCTCGAGGGTCGGCTCCATACCGCCGGCCTCGTAGATGGCGCGCAGCTGGTACTTGGCGAACTTGATCCAGCCGTCGTCGACGTCGCAGTCGGCGGTGGCGCGGTCCATCGCGCACTTGTCGAAGGAGACACGACGCTCCTTCTGCCACCCCGCGGGCAGGGACTCGAACCAGTCGACGTCGGTGGGTGCGTTCTCACGGGGCGCGATCTGGCTGGGGGTGCGCTGGAAGACGACCAGCGACTTCGCGTGCTCGGCGAGGTGCGGGATTGCCTGGATACCGGTGGCGCCGGTGCCGATGATGGCCACCCGCTTGTCGCGGAGTCCGGTCAGGTTTCCGGTGGTGTCACCGCCGGTGTAGTCGTAGTCCCACCGGCTGGTGTGGAAGCTGTGGCCGGCGAACTTCTCGATTCCGGGGATGCCGGGCAGCTGGGGACGGCTGAACAGACCGCTCTGGGTGGAGACGAAGCGGGCACGGAAGACGTCGCCGCCGTCGGTGCGCACCGTCCACCGGGCGGTGTCCTCGTCCCATTCCATCTCGGTGACCCGGGTCTGGAAGAGGGCGTTCTCGTACAGGCCGAACTGCTTGCAGAGGGACTGCGTGTAGGCGAAGATCTCGCTGCCGCGGGTGTACCGCTCGGTGGGGACGTAGCCCGTCTCCTCGAGATACGGCAGGTAGATGTACGACTCGATGTCGCAGCGCACGCCCGGGTAGCGGTTCCAGTACCAGGTACCGCCGAAATCTGCTGCGACGTCGAGGATCTTGAAGTTCGTGACGCCGATCTTCTTCAGCTCGATGCCGGTGCTGATACCCATGAAGCCGGCGCCGATGACGAGCATGTCGAGATCGGCGGTCTGCGGGGGCGTGGTGCGCGGTCCCTCGGCGTGGGGGTCGGCGTCGAAGTCCGCGAACCTGCCTTCGAAGTCGATCGCCTGGAAGGTGTCGGCACCGGTGTTCGGCAGACGCTTGTCGCGCTCTTCGGCGTACTTCTTGCGGAACCATTCGAGGTCGTCGACCTTGCGCTGGGGTTCCCAGAGATGTGGATCGCGTGTGGTGTCGGGGGCGGTCATGAAAGTCCTTTGGTCGTCACTGCGTCGGAATGTGCGGCCCTGGCGACGGAGGGGTTCGTCGGCCGTGACGCATTCAGCGATGTATCGAGGGGATGCCGTGATCCGGCGCAGGTCCGGTCACCAGGGGGTGCCGGCAGGGATGTGCATGAGCTCGACGCGGTTGCCGTCGGGGTCGGCGACGAACACGAACTGCGGTGCGGTCGGATCGCTCAGGCCGGCGCGGGTTTCCGGCACCAGGGTGCCGCCGTATTCGCACAGCGCGTCGGCTGCGGCGTCGATGTCGTCGGCGAAGAACGACAGGTGGGTCATGCCCAGATGGTTACGACGGGTGGGCGGGGCGCCGATCACGCCGGGCTGCCGGTAGGACAGCAGTTCGATGCGCAGGCCGTCCTTCTCCAGGAAGGAGGAGGTGAGGCTGCACGGGGCATCCACTTCGGGGATCTGCTCGTCGATGTCGTATTCCATGATCTTGGTGAAACCCAGTCCGTCGCAGTAGAAGCGAAGACTCTTGGCGAGATCGGAGACACACAGTCCGACATGGGAGGTGCGGTAGGTGTGTACGGCAGCTTCGGTGTTCGCAGTCATCCGGGGGTCCTGTTCGTGTGAGGGGTTCGGTCAGCCGACGGCGACGGGGGTGACCGGGCTCGCCGTGCCGCCGGTGATCTTCAGCGCGCCGATGGTCAGCAGGAACTCGTAGCACCGGTCGGCGGCGAGTTCTGCGAGGTTCATGTTCTCGACCAGGTAGATGCCGTGCTCGACGAGCAGGATGATGTGTCCACCGAGGTAGACGTTCTGGTCGAACGGGATGGGCTCGATCGCGGCGTTGTCGGAGCCGACCAGCGCGACGTCCTTCTCGGCGAGGAACGCGGCAGCTTCGAGGCCGATGCCCGGCTGCGGCATCATCTCGCCCTGGTTGGCGAGGTAGTCCTCGAGCCATCCGGTGCGGATGAGCACCAGGTCGCCGGTCTGCAGTTCGACACCCTGGTCGTCCAGTGCTTTCTGCAGGTCGGCGACGGTGATGACGTAGCCGGGCTCGAGCAGGTCGACGCCCTTCGACGCGGCGACGTCGATGAGGACGCCGCGGCCGGCGATGCCACCGACCTTGTCGATGCTGCACTTGGCCGCACCCGAGTACGGGGTGACCTGGTCGGCGGGGTAGCCGTTGTAGATCTTGTTCTCGGAGTACACGTGGCACAGCGCGTCCATGTGCGTCGAGGTGTGCGACGGCATGACGAGCTGGTCCTCGTTGGCGCCGACGCCGGGGACACCGCCGTTGGCGAGGGCCATCGCCTCGTCCTGATGGTTGGTGAGGGTGAGACGCTGCGGGATGCCGCGGTATTCGAGGTTCGGCACGCCCGATCGCTGGATCGGAATGCTGAGGCTGTAGGTCTTGCCCGTCTTGGGCAGACGGAGGGCGGCGAGGACCCGCTCCGGCGTGAGGTGGTTGAGGGCGCCCAGCTCGTCCGCTTCGCCCCAACGGCCCCAGTTCGACTTACGCGTGCTCAACATCGACTCCTCAACATCAGGTCCTCGGTAACGAGGTGCGGGGGTGGTTGTCGGTCGTTTTCGGGACATGCCGGACGACGAGCGAATCGGATTCGTGAACGACGACATCTACCCGTACGACTTGTGACCGGACTCACTGTAGCCATCGGCTACGTTTGCGTCAACAACTCTGCCGAATTTTCGGTTGCATTCGATCCGGCCCTGGAAGTGACGATCAACCCGCGGTACGGGCCCGCGAAATCGCGACGGCAGGTGAGCATTTAGGAACCGGCCGGTTTCACCGAGTGAAAATGTTCCATTGACAATGTCGAATCGACGTGAGCACGGCGGACCGGTCGGGAACGCTCGACGTCGGCCACTGGCGTCAACCCCGCGGCACTATCGGCGTCAACCCGATAGCGGCCGGAGGATCTGCTCCCCGAATCCCGCGACGAATTCCGACGCGGCCTCGAGCGACCGGGCATCGGCATGCACACACAGGTGCGTGACACCGACCTCCGCCAGTTCGTCGGCGCGCTCGACGAACCGCATCACGGAGCGGGAGTCGGCGACATCGACCGGCGGGGCCTCCACCTGGATCGAGATCTGCGCCGGGTCCCGGCCGGCACGCAACAGTTCGTCCCGTAGGCGCCCCACGGCGCGACGCAGGTCGTCGACGCCCGTCATCGATGCCGTCCGAACGGAGGAGGTCATCTGTTCGGAGCCGACGACCGGGCACCATCCCTCCCCCGCCGTCACCACCCGCCGGATCGCCGCACGGCTGTTCCCACCGATCCACAACGGTGGATGCGGTTGCTGCACAGGACCGTACAGACGCACCTCTCCCGTCCCACCGAAACCGTCGCCGGTCACCGGCGTGGACGGCGACATCCAGATACGGCGCAGGGCGTCGATCGCTTCGTCGAACAGTGCGGCGCGATCGTCGAAGTTCACGCCCAGTGCTGCGAACTCCGACCGCAGGTATCCCGCCCCCACCCCGACGACCAGACGTCCGCCGGACAGCAGATCCAAGGTCGTCAACGCCTTGGCGGCGAGATACGGGTTGCGGAAGGGCAGCACGTAGAGGTTGGTCATCAGCTTCAGCGACGTGGTGGCCGCCGCCGCGTACGCCAGCGCGACGGCTGGTTCGAAGCTGTCGTGCCCGCCGGCGTCGAACCACTTCGCGGACGGTGCCGGATGATCGGCGAGACACAGTGCTTCGAAACCGTGATCCTCTGCGTCCCTGCCGATCCGGGCGAGCGCGGCGCCCTCGCGGAAGCAGGGCGCCGCACCCGCGACGTCGCCGGGATACTCCAGAGTGAACTTCACTTCGGCCGAGAGTGCGTTACTTCGCGTCGGTGAAGTCGTAGTGCGACTCGTCCGGCTTCTCGCACAGCTCGTAGTACTTCTCG
This sequence comes from Rhodococcus sp. PD04, assembly GCF_035918275.1. NCBI lineage: Bacteria > Bacillati > Actinomycetota > Actinomycetes > Mycobacteriales > Nocardiaceae > Rhodococcus > Rhodococcus sp. PD04. Next base: position 4,910,849 of record NZ_CP142143.1, read on the forward strand.
CCGTTCCACGGTGCGTTCATCTGCAGCCGGCCGAACTCGTTGACGTAGTAGTTCTTCTCCATCGCCGAGTTCGGCATTAGGTAGATGAGCTTCTTGGCCTCTTCGTGCAGCTGCTCGTTGTACTCGTCGAAGGCGTCCTTGCGGATGACCATCGACGCCCGGCCCTTCTCGAGCATCCCCACGATGCATTCGGCGATGTAGCCGGTCCAGACCTCGAACCACACCGGCAGGCCCGCACCGCTGGCCACCGGCTGCGAGTTGGGGCCGTACAGCATGAACATGTTCGGGAAGCCGGGCACCGTCATGCCGAGGTGCGCCTGCGCACCCTGCGCGGTCCAGGCGTCCTCGAGGGTCACACCACCGAGGCCGAAGTACTGCGTCGGCCAGATGTACTTCTCGGTCTGGAAGCCGACCGCGGCGATGACCAGTTCCGTCTCGCGGGCCTCCCCGTCCGCGGTGACGATCGCGGTGTCGGTCATCCGCTCGATCGGAGTCGTGACGAGTTCGACGTTGTTCCTGGTCAGCGAGGCGTACCAGTTGTTGTCGACCACCGGGCGTCGCGTCATCGGCGGGTAGTCGGGGATCAGCTTGTCGATGAGATCCTGCCGGCCGTCGACCTGGGCCGAGATGTAGCCGACCAGGATCTCGCGCAGCATGTCGTTGCGCTTGCTGACCTGCCCGCCGTTCGCGATCCACTCCTCGTCCGGCATGAGCACGTTGCGCAGGTCGATGGTGGCCAGGCCGGCGACGTACTTGTTCCAGTTCCAGTAGAACGGCATCGCCTGGATCAGCCACTGCAGCTCGTCGGAGATCGGCACGCCGTAGTTGGTTCGCGGCGAGATCCACTGCGGTGTGCGCTGATACACCGTCACGGATTCGGCCTTCTCGGCGATCTTCGACAGCAGCTGCACGCCGGTCGAGCCGTTGCCGATCACGGCGACCTTCTTGCCGGCGTACTCGACGTCCTCGTTCCACCGGGCGGTGTGCACGACCTGACCGGTGAAGTCGGAGACGCCCTCCACCGAGAGCTCACGCGGTGTCGCGAACACACCGCTGGCGGCGACGACCACGTTCGCCTCGACCTCGGTGACGGACTCCTCGCCCTGCACGGTCAGCGTCCAGCGCTGCGTCGGCTCGTCGAAACGGGCCTGGGTGACGTCGGAGCCGAACCGGATGTGCTCGTACACACCGTACTTGCGCGCTACGTGGTCGAGGTACGCGCGCACGTCGGACTGTCGGGCGAAGTACTCGGTCCACGGGTACTTCTTCTCGAAGGCGTACTCGTAGGTGAAGCTCACCGTGTCGACGCGCACGTCGGGGTAGGTGTTGATGCTCCACACCCCGCCGACCTCGGCGCGACGCTCGTAGATCGTGAACGGGACGCCGAGATTCGCCAACTGCACACCCATGGCGATACCGGCGAAGCCGGCACCGACGATCGCGACGTGGTAACCGTCCGGAATCACCTTCTCCCCGTGCCATTGTGCCTGATAGGGCAGGTCGGAGAAGGCCGGGAGCTTGTGCCGCATGATCAGATCGTCGGGTGCGAGACTGCGGGCTTCCGCCATCTCGAGCAGCTCGACGATCTCGTCCCGCGACGGGACCGGCAGCGCCGACTCGTCCGGTTCGGTGAGCAGGTACTCGACGGCCTTCGCGCGGATGAGCGCGGTGTCCTCGTCGGAGAACACGATCGCGTCCGTCGTCGGGCCGAATGCGCGTTCGGGAGTGATCGCGGCGATCTCCGCGTCGCGGGTCGCCTGGTACAGCGCCATCCGCAACGCATTGGTGTCGGCGCACTCGACGGCGCGCTCTATGAAGCTACGTCCTGGCATGGGAACTTCCAATTCTCGGATTCGGGGGCGGGCACGGGGGCCGTGTCAGTCGACGGCCGCGCCGGACAGTGCCCGCTGGTCGATGACGGACTGCCGGAGATGCTGCTTACGGATCTTCATCGTCGGAGTCTTCGGCATCTCCGAGACGATCACGATGTCCTCGGGGAATTTCGCCGGCGAGATACCTGCCTCCCGGCAGTACGCACGGATCTCGTCGACGTCGAGATCGGCTGTACCCTCGTGCAGTTGCAGGACAGCGCAGATGCGCTCACCCGACCGGTCGTCGGGAAGGCCGATGACGGCGACGTCCGCGACGGCGGAATGCGCCGCAAGGACCTCTTCGATCTCGGTGGGGCTGATCGATTCGCCCTTGCGGATGATCAGATCCTTCTCCCGGCCGACGAGGACCAGATGACCCTCCGCCTCGAGCCTGCCGGTGTCGCCGGTGAACATCCAGCCGTCCGAGTCGAAGGGACGGATGATCTCGCCGTCGGCGCGGTATTCCTTGAACAACATCGGGCCGCGCAGCCACACCCGGCCCACCTCGCCGATGGGCAGCACGTCGTCCTCCTCGGTGCGGATCTGCACCTCGCACCCGAGCACCGGACGACCGGAGGTGGTGGCCAGTTGCTCGATGCTGTCGCTCATCCGCGCCGAGGTGATCATCGGGCATTCGGTCATGCCGTAGGCGTGCAGGATCGGGATGCCCATCTCGGTGAGCACGTCGCGGAACAGCTTCTCCGGCATGGGCGCTCCACCGCCGGTCAGCATGCGCAGGGTCGGCACCACGCGAGCGCCCGGATTCTTCCGCTGCTCCTCGAGCAACAGTGCGTAATGTGGGGTCGAACCACCGGTGATGGTCACGCCCGCACGACGCATCAGGTCCACGGCGGCACGCGGCTCGTAGACCTCCATGAGCGTCAACGACATGCCGGTGGTCAGCGAGGCGATCAGCAGGTCGGGCCCGCCGATGTGCGCGTACGGGAAGAAGATGGTGCCGACGTCCTCGGCCGACGCACCGATCGCATCGGCGAGGGAGACGCCGCCGGCGATGAGCGTGCCGTCCGTGTGGCAGACACCCTTGGGCGCCGACGTCGTTCCGGAGGTCGTGTAGATCCAGCGCACCTCCTCACGGCCGACCGGCGCGGGAGGAAGGCCGGCCGGGTCGCCGTCGGGCAGTTCGGAGGAGACGATCAGCAGGTTCAGGCGGTCACCGCTCGCCGCACGCAGCTCCTCGGCCATGGCGCCGTGGTCGAAGCCGCGGAACTCTCCCAGGGTGATCAGCCATTCCGACTCGCACTGGGCGACCATCGCCCCGACCTCGCGTGCCCGGTAGAGCGGGATGATCGGGTTCTGGGTCACGCCGAGACGCGACAGCGCCAGGCTGAGCACGACGGTCTCGATGCGCGTGGGCAGCTGCCAGCTCACCGTGGAACCGGGTTCGATGCCGCGGGCCAGCAGACCGGCCGCGACGCGTTCGGCCACGGAGACGACCTCGGCGAAGGTCATGCGGCGATCGTGCTCGTCGATGAGGGCGACGGCGTCGCCGGTGGTCTCGGCCCGCAGGGCCAGCAGATCCCACAGGGAGACTGCGTCGTTCGGCGCGATGTCCGAGTTCACGAGTTCTCCTCCTTCGTCTTCGTCTTCGAGGTGAGCGGGCCGGGCGTCAGGAGCGGATATCCGGTGCGCAACAGGGCATTCGCGTGCCCGTGCCAGTGGATGTCGAAGGCCGACTGCAGGGCCGCCTGCTGACCCATGATGTCGAGGGTCTGGTTGACGGCACGCTTGGCGGTGGCCAGTCCCCACGGATCCATCTGCGCGATCTCCCGCGCGAGGTCCATGGTCTGCGTGTCGAGTTCGTCGAGCGGGACGACGCGGTTCACCATGCCGGCGTCGAACGCCTCGGCCGCGGTGAGCTTCCGGGCGGTGAACAGCATCTCCTTGGCGCGACGAGCACCGAGTTCCCAGGTGTGCGCGTGGTATTCGACGCCACCGACACCGAACTTCACGACGGGGTCGCTGAAATAGGTGTTGTCGGCCGCGACGATCAGGTCGCACGGCCAGATGACGTTGAGAGCCCCGGCGACGCAGGCACCCTGGACCGCTGCGATCGACGGCTTCGGCACGTCGCGCCACTTGCGGGAGAAACCGAGATAGTGCTCGGTCTCCCAGCCGTAGGCGCTCTCGAGGGTCGTCTTGCCCTCTTTGAAGTACCCCGGGGCCACGGTCTTCAGGTCGTGGCCGGCGGAGAAGTTGTCGCCGTTGGCACGCACGACGATCACCTTGACGTCGTCGTCGCGGGCGGCCTCCTGCCAGCGGGCGTCGAGGTCCTGCAACAGCGATGCGTCCTGCGCGTTGTGCTGGTCCGGACGGTTCAGGCTGATGAGGGCGACGGCGTCGTCGACGCGGTAGTCGATGTAGCTCATCGGCCGGTCCCGGTGTAGATGCGGTCGAGAGCATCGACGATGTCGGCGTCGTTGCGTGCGGCAGAACCGAAATCGAACTGCCAGCGCTTGGCGGCGTCGGTGAACAGGTGCACGTTCGATTCGATCATGTATCCGATACCGGCGTGGACCTCGTGCGCCGAGTGGACGATCTCCTGCGCGGCCTTCGCCGCCTGCTTGCGCATCAGACCGATGTGCGGCTGCGGATCGAGACCGGCGTCGAGGGCGGCGGCTGCGGACCGGGCGTGCACCGAGGTGAAGTGCGCAGCGATCGCGAGGTCGGTGCACAGGTACTGCACCGCCTGGAAGCGTCCGATCGGTCCACCGAACTGGTGCCGCTGCTGCGCGTACAGCACAGTGATGTCGAGCAGCTTCAGCCCGGCACCGTAGAGCTGTGCCGCGCGCAGCACCGCGCCGCGCTGCTCTGCGACCTCGACGGCACGGTCGGCGTCGGCGCCGCGGGCCAGCACGGCACCGTCGGCCACCGGCACCTTGTCGAAGGTCACCGCGAACATCGGGTACCCGCCCATGTTCGGCATCGCCTCGACAGCAGTCGCGGAGCTCGCCTCCACCACCGCCACAACACTTTCCGAACCGGATGCGTACACGAGGAAGCTGTCGGCGTCGCCCGCGTGGTCCACGGCCAACGCGACCCCGTCGAGCGTGCCGTTCTCGTAGGTCACCGCCGAACCCCACTCGGGGGACGGGAACACCGGGACCACCACGGCCTCGCCGTTGCCGATGCGCTTGGCGAGGCCCGTCGCCTCGTCGGTGCCGATCACCAGCGCGGTGTCGCGGGACATCGCCAGTTCGAGCAGCGGAGTGGCGGCCAGCGCCCGTCCCGCCTCGACGAAGATGCCGGCGATCGTCGCGAGCGACGGGCTGTCGGCGTCGGCGCCGGTCGGGTCACCGAGCTGCAGCCAACCGAGTTCGGCGAACTGCGCGACCTGGTCCGCGAACGGAACCGTGTTGGATCGGTCCTCGAGCGGCGAGTACCGCGCGAACACCGACTTGCTCACATCTGCGAGGGCAGCGAAGTCCTCGCCCCATGCCAATTCCATCTTCAGCTCCTATCGGGGCAGGCCGAGGCCCCGCGTCGCGAGCACCATCCGCTTGAGTTGGGACGTTCCGCCGGCGTGGTTGGCGAAGGACTGCCGGTACCACGCCTCGGGCTTTCCGTTGAGGGGGGCGTACGACGATCCCGACCGCAGCTGGCTGGTCGGGCCGAGCACCCGGTCGTAGATCTGCGCGAACACCGGTTCGTACTCCTTGGCGGCGACCTGCTGGACGCCACCGCCCCACGGGGTCTGGCGGCCGTGGGTGTTGTCGCCGATGATCTCGTAGGCGAGCAGACGCTGGGTCTGGACGATGCCGGCGAGTTCGGCCAGGTCGGCCTTCACGTGCGGGTCGTCGAGCTTGCCGGGGATCGCCTTGCAGTACTCGAGCAGGTCGCGCAGCCGCGCTTCCTGCATCGCGTAGATCGGTTCGACCGTCCCCGATGCGTAGAAGGCACGCATGATGTACTGCCAGCCCTTGCCCTCCTCACCGATCAGCGAGGACGCCGGCACGCGGATATGGTCGAGGAAGGTGCTGGACTGGACGCCGCCGCCGTAGTTGCGCATCGGGTGCAGGGTGACGCCGGGGCTGTTCAGGTCGACGACGAAGATGCTGACGCCGGCGCTCAGACTCGCCTCGGGGTCGGTGCGGGCGGCCACGTACAGCACGTCCGACATCGGCCCCCAGGAGGTGAATGCCTTCTCGCCGGTGATGACCCAGTCGTCACCGTCCTTGACGGCCTTGGTCCGCAGGGAGCCGAGGTCGGAACCGGCACCGGGTTCGGTCAGGCCCTCGGCCCAGAGGGTGCGCATGTTCGCGATGTCGGGCAGCAGCCGCTTCTTCTGTTCCTCGGTGCCACCCACCAGGATGGTGCCGGCGGCAAGGAAGATGCCGACGGAGTTGATCAGAGGCGCGTCGGCCGCGTACAGCTCCTCGAGGAAGATCTGATTGAAGATCGGGGTCAACCCCTTGCCGCCGTACTCCTTCGGCCAGGTCAGGCCGATCCATCCCTTGGCGGCGATCTTCTTGCTGAATTCGACGGCGATGGACCATTGTTCGGGCGCGTCGTCGAACTCGGGGTTGAAGGCGTGTTCCTTCGGCAGCTCGGCGTCGAGGAACTCCCGGATCTCGGCGCGCCAGGCCTCGTGCTCTTCTGTCAGGGTCGGTCTCATGAGGCGTTTCCTGCCTGGAATTCGTCGGTACCCGCGGTCTGCTCGGCGGCACCGCTGCCGAGATGACCTTCGGGGTAGAAGCGGCGGGCCCACTGACGGATGTCGCGGAAGCCCGCAGCCTCGGCGGTCGCGAGACCCGGGGGCTCGGTGTAGCGCTGGTGCTCCCAGATGGCGATGTCGGCCTTCAGCTGTCCGACGGCGTTCCGCTGTCGCTTGGCCACTCGGGCCTCGTCCTCGCCGTCCTCCTTGCTCGCCCACGCGGAGAACCACACGATCGAGCGCTCGTCGTCGACGGGAGTGACCGCGGTCAGCGAGCAGATGGAGCCGACGCCGTCGGCATGGGAGAAACCGAGCCCGAGGCCGAGGAGCGAAGCGCGGGTACGGCCTTCGACGAGTTCGTACGAACCGTCGGCGCTGCGGCGCTTGAAGTTCAGGGCCAGTTCGGTCTTGAAGTCGGTGTCGCCGAACTCGCGGTGGACGACGGTCGGGATTTCGTCGGCGCGGTGGACGTACTTGAAGTGCGCGAAGTCGACACCGTTCTCGGCGGCGTACTGCGGGTGGATCGGCAGTTCGTCGCTCCGGAAGCGGCCGGCCTCCCCGAGTTCGTGGTAGTCGTCCGCCGTACCGCAGCTGGGGAACAGGTCGAAGATGCTGGGAACGTCGTACTGCGGGTCGCGGCCCTCGGCGTCGTGCCAGAGGTACATGATTCCGTCGCGCTCGGCGGTGGACCAGGTACCGATCCTGCGGACCCGGTTCGTGGCCTTCTGGTACGGGATGCAGGTGTTGCGGCCTTCCGGGCTCCACTGCCATCCGTGGAAGGGGCATCGGATGTCGTCGCCGGCCACCGTGCCACCGTGGCCCATGTGGGCGCCGAGGTGCTCGCAGTACGCGTTGAGAACCACCAGGTGGCCGCTCTCGGTGCGGTAGGCGACGAGGTCCTGGCCGAAGTACCGCAGCGGCTTGACGTCGCCGACCTCGATGTCGGTGGACCAACCGATCTGGAACCACCCCGTCGGCTTCATCGATAAGGCCATGGGTGACACTTCATCCTCCTGAAATGTTGCAACAGAAGCTCTTTCGGCACCTGCGCAGAAGACTTTCCACGACGAGGGTGTTCACGGATCGCAATGGACGGACATACGTGGGCACACTTGCCCACCCGGCGTCCGGGCACATTTCCTTTGCTCGATCGCCGAGGTCACTGCAACCCCGTGTCGTGACTGGCATCACTGTAGCCATTGGCTACGATTGCGTCAACAAGTCGGGAATTTCTCGTTGTTTCGCCAGCTGGAGGAGGTGTCGACGCCATGCTTGACGACCGGACCCGCCGGCCATAGCATCACCGACATCGATACAGGTGCCACTGCGGTGGCCCCGGATTTCCCACCACCCCTTCGTTTCCCACCCGTATCCCGCTGCGCTTCCGCGTACCGCCCCGGATGGGTTCCATCGACAGCGAGGTCGAGAATTGAAAGCGATCGTCTTCGACGGCACCGTCAACAAGCTGGTCGACGGTGTCACCGTCCGCGACCCCGGCCCCGGTGAAGTCCGGGTCCGCATCGTCGCGAGCGGCCTGTGCCAGAGCGACCTGAGCGTCGTCAACGGCAAGATCCCCTTCCCCACGCCCGTCATCCTCGGACACGAGGGCGCCGGCATCGTCGAGGCCGTCGGGCCGGGCGTGAGCACGCCCGCCGTCGGCGACCACGTTGTGCTGTCGACGCTGGCGACCTGCGGTCAGTGCACCGCATGCACCTCCGGACGTCCGACGATGTGCCGCGCCTCGTTCGGCAATCGAGAGACCCCCTTCGAACTCGACGGCACCCCGATCCACAACTACGCAGCCCTGTCGACCTTCACCGAGCGCATCGTCGTCAAGGCCGGGCAGGCAGTGCCGATCTCGAAGGAGGTTCCGCTGTCGACGGCGTGCCTCATCGGTTGCGCGGTGCTCACCGGCGCCGGAGCGGTGTTCAACCGTGCCCGTGTCGCTCCCGGCGACTCGGTGGTCGTCATCGGCGCCGGTGGCATCGGCCTCAACGTCATCCAGGCCGCCCGCATCGCCGGGGCCACGACGATCGTCGCCATCGACACGAACCCCGACAAGGAGGCGAAGACCAGCCTGTTCGGCGCGACCCACTTCGTCGACGCGACCGCCGGCGACACCGTCGCCGCGATCCGGGAGCTCACCGACGGCGGTGCCGCCCACGTCTTCGACTGCGTCGGCGGGGAGGCCATCACCAGCCAGGCGATGGAGATGCTCGACTGGGGCGGGCAGCTGATCATGCTCGGTGTCGCCGGACCCGAGGCCAAGCTGTCGGTCCCGGCCACCACCTTCTACATGGACCGCTCGGTGCTGGGATGCCGCTACGGTTCCTCACGCCCGGGCGCGCACATTCCGAAGTACGTGGAGATGTACCGGTCCGGCCGACTCCTCCTCGACGAGCTCGTCACCAAGACCTACGAGCTGGAGAACTTCGAATCCCTCGTGGACGACGCCCGCGCCGGGAAGCTCGACCGCGGCGTGCTGCTGATGCCGTCCTGATACGCCCTACAACGAGAACAGGCGGAAGACCTCACGGGTCTTCCGCCTGTTCCGGTTCACGTCGATGTGCGGAGCGTCCTACCTGTTGGGCCGGGAGGCATAGACGAGCAGTTTCAGCAGCTCGGTGACTTCCTGCCGGACATCTTCGCTACTGCGCCAGGGGCTGTCTGCGAGTTCGGTGAGATACGGCTCGTACACCTCCCACGCCGACGCGACGAGACCTATCAGAGCCGCCACCACACTCGAATCGAACTCGGAACGCAACTCCGGCTCGACCGGGTTCTTCCACAAGGCGTCGATGTGTGCGCGGTAACCACCCGAGCGCGCCTCTCCGATCAATCGATCCGGGGCGATTCCTTCGAAGATCGACCACATCAGCATGCGACCGAACTGACCCGAGTCGAGGTCGGCACCGAAGGAGTTGTCGATGGCGGCGTAGGCGTCCTTCTCCTCCGACAGACGCGTGCCACCGTAACTGACCAGCAGCTCCATCACCGCCATCAACAAGTTTTCCTTGGTGCGGTAGAAGCGGTGGATCAATCCGTACGACACGTCGGCCGCGGCCGCGACCTCCCGGAGCGTCACCTTCGCAGGGCCCTTGCGCGCGAAGAGGTCCGCGGCGGCGAGAAGGATGGACTCCTGTGCTCCGGACGCCCCCGGACGGGTGGGCCTCCACTCGGCAACCTTCTTCTCCACGATCTCCGGGTCGGGCTCGGCCTGCAGTGCAGGATGTTCCTCGATCGAGTCGGTCGTGCAGGTGCCGGCCAACCGCAGCGCGTCGTCCTTCGTCTCGGGATCCAGCAGCAGTTCCACGGGCGTCCGATCGAATCCGTCGACCTTCGTGATCGCCCACAGAGCGATGGCAGCAGGTTCGATGTCCTCGTCGAAAGCCGCGAGGAACTCGGGGACCTCGGGATGGATCGTGTGGGTCTCGGTGTCGAACTGCCACACCGGAAAGAGCGTCACCCCGTCGCCTGCGTACCCGAGCATCTTCCGGCTCCGGACACGCTTGTTGATCGCCTGACGACTGATACCCAGGAAGCTCGCCACCTGTGGCGTGGTCCAGACGTCGTCGGCGAAGGCGGCGGTCTCGCTGAGGTGCTCCATATGCCGCAGACCCTATCATGATCGGCGACAGCGGGATTCGCGTGACGAATCCGCTCGCCGGTGCAGACGGCGACCGATCGGTGTTCCGATGTCGCACCCCATCTTTGCGAATTTCCGACGCCCTGTCATCCCGCTCGATGGAACAACACGCCGACACATATTGACGCTGGCGTAGCCAATGGCTACTGTGACCACAGTCACTGGATCGGCGGCGGCTCGGCGCGACCGCGTCACCACCACATTCATGTCGGGATCCCGACCCACATCGAATGCGAATCGGAGACACATACGCCTCCGCTCGTCGAGGAGGCCGCGACGTCTGCGCAGTCCGCTCACGAGACGCCGCCTGCACCGAGTCGGAGCCGAACTTTCCCGGTGAGCACACCGGAGGACACAACCGAACAGGATCGATATGAACTCACCCGAGATCGCGCCGTCACCGAGTCTGGCCCGCAGGGCGTCGCTCGCAGGCTTCTTCGGAACTGCCGTCGAGGCCTACGACTTCATGGTCTTCACCTTCCTCATCGCCTACCTGTCGCCTCTGTTCTTTCCCAGCGACAACCCCGCGGCCGGAGTCCTGAGTTCCCTCGCGGTTCTCGGCACCGGATTCCTCGCACGCCCCATCGGCGGCATCGTCTTCGGTCGGATCGGTGACCGGTACGGCCGCCGCTTCGCCCTGATCGTCACGATCTCCGGCATGGGCGGGGCAACCGTTCTCATGGGTCTGTTGCCGACGCACGCCACCGTCGGAATCATGGCCCCGGTCCTCCTCGTACTCACTCGCATGCTGCAGGGCTTCTTCGCCGGCGGCGAGCAAATGGGTTCGGCCACCTTCGTCGCCGAGCACGCCTCCGCCAAGAACTACGGCATCCTGAGCGCGATGACCCCGGTGGGCTTCGCATTCGGTAGCGCCCTCGCTCCCCTGGCCGTCGCACTCACCACCACTCTGACGTCCGAGGAGACGATGGCGAACTGGGGCTGGCGGATTCCGCTCATGATGTCGCTGCCGTTGATGCTGTACGTGCTGTATCTGCGCAAGCGTCTGGAGGAATCACCCGATTTCCAGGAACTCGCCGGTGCGCACCAGGTCCAGTCCTCCCCCGTGCGTTCGGTCGTCACGCGGTACCCCGCGACCCTGCTCCGGGTGATCGCACTCAGCACCTCGGTCCTCGCGATCGGATACGTGGTTCCGGCGTACATGCCGTTGTTCCTGCAGCAGCAGGTCGGCATGGCCCCGGGCGTCACCGCCTGGATCGCCACCGCCGGATCGACCTTCGCCGTCCTCGTCGGTTTCGGTGCCGGCTTCCTGATCGACAGGGCCGGCCGCCGGAACACCATGGTCATCGGCCTGGGCATCATCCTGGTCTCGATGTTCCCGATCATGTACTTCATGAAGGCCACCGGCGGAAACCTGATCGTCACCGCCGGCGGTCACATGCTTCTCGTCGGCCTGGCCGGAGCATCCGCCGTCCCCGTCTACGCGACACTCACGTCGGCATTCCCCGCCGCGATCCGCTACACGGGCGCTGCCATCGGATTCGGTCTCGGCTCGGCGATCGGTGGAGGGCTCGGTCCTTATCTCGCAGGGAAGTTCACCGCGATCACGGGGAATCCCTACGCCGCCTCCGGCGTCGTCGGCGCTGCAGCCCTCCTGGGCATCGTGGTGATCGCCACCATGCCGAACAGCAACAGCAGCGCTGCACCCGAAGCCTCGCTCATCACGGGTGACACCGAATCCGTCGACGCGGATCCGGTCGAGGAGCCTTCACCGGCTCCGAAATTGGTCTGACACGTACCGATCGTGGCCCCGATGCACCCGTACGCATCGGGGCCACGCCCATGACTCCACGGCCCCGAGGCCGCCTCTTCTCTCGATCGGAGTACCCATGCCCCAGGATTCCGCACCGTCGCACGGCCCCGCCGACAGCGACCGGATCATCGACTACCGCAGCCGATTCGACCTCTCACAACGCCGCTACCTCGTGCTCGGCGGCGGGCAGGGAATGGGACGGCAGGTCTCCCACGCCCTCGCCCAGCTCGGTGCCGCGGTGATCGTCGTCGATGTGGACCGGGACCGCGCCGACGCGGTGTGCGCCGAGATCGGTTCCCGAGCTACATCGGAGCAGGTCGATGCCACCGACAACTCCGATATGGCCGCGTTGGCCGAGCGAGTGGGTGAGCTCGACGGCGTGGTCGACGTCATCGGCATGGCGCGTTACGGCCCCCTGCTCGACATCAGCGACGACGACTGGCGCTGGGAGGAGTCCATCGTCCTGCGTCACGCGGTACTCGCACTGCGGCATTTCGGTCGTCGGCTGCGCGACCGCGGCGAAGGGTCCGTCACGTTCGTCTCGTCGGTCTCCGGTCTCGGCAGTTCTCCGGTGCACGCCGCCTACGGCGTCTACAAGGCAGCGCTCGGCTCACTGGTCAGGTCCGCGTCGATCGAACTGGGGCAGTACGGTGTTCGCGTCAATGCCGTGGCTCCCGGATTCGTCGTCACACCGCGGATCTCGGCAGTGCTCGACCCCGACGCACTCGAGAACACCCGCACCCAGATTCCGCTCCAGCGGTTGACGCTGCCGGCCGACATCGCGAGCGCCCTGGCCTTCCTCGTGAGCGACCTCGCCCGGACGATCACCGGCCAGGTGATGATCGTGGACGGCGGAGCCACCAACAAATACCCGTACGACATGTCGGGTTTCTGAGTCGATGCCAGCCCGGTCCGGACAACATCGCAATTGTCGGTTGACGATGAAGTAGCCAATGGCTACAGTTCTCTCAGCCGCAGTGACCGCAGTCACGTCACACAGTTCCGGTCGCAGTCGACCGGAGCACTCGTTCCCAGTACACAAGGAGGGGAATCGATGTCCTACGCCGTCGATCCCGAATACCGGCCGATGATGGGATTCCTCCCCGAACTCGACGTCGCCGACGCCGAGAAGGCGCGCGCAGTCATCCGGTCGATGAGGACCGAAGATCCGATGACGGCCGTACCCGCAGGCGTCGCAGTGCACCACCGGACCGCGCCCGCAACCGACGGGTCCGACATCGGCCTCGTCGTGTTCGAACCGGAAGATCGCACCGCGCAACCACTCCCGTGCGTCGTCTACTTCCACGGCGGCGGGTTCGTCTTCGGCGACGCCGCAACCGACGTCCGGGTTCCGTCGGCCCTGGCCGCGAGCCTGGACGCGGTGGTGGTCTCCGTCAACTACCGACTCGCTCCGGAACATCCCTTCCCCGCACCGTTCGACGACGCCTTCGACGCCCTGACCTGGGTCGCCGGCGACAACGATCTGGAGATCGACCCGACCCGGATCGTCCTCGCCGGAATCAGCGCCGGCGCCGGACTCGCCGCGGCGGTCGCGCTCAAGGCCCGCGATACCGACGGTCCCGCGGTGATCTTCCATGCGCTGGACTCCCCCGTCCTCGACGACCGCCTGCTGACGACCTCTGCCACCGAGTACATCGATTCCCCGTTGTGGAACCGGCAGAACGGAATCGACAGCTGGCACCACTACCTGGGAGCCGACGCCGACCGGACCGCCACCTCGGCATACGCTGCCCCCGCACGAGCCACCGACCTCAGCGGGTTGCCCCCGGCGTACATCGCGGTCACCTCCTTCGATCCGCTCCGCGACGAGGGGATCGACTACGCCCAGCGGTTGACGCAGGCAGGCGTGGCCACCGAACTGCACCTCTACCCCGGAACCTTCCACGGATCGTCCGGAGTGTTCCCCCAGGCCGCGATCTCCCAGCGGATCGACGCCGACTACACCGCCGCCATCCGGCGAGCACTGACCAGCTGAACCACGAACATCCCGGAATCGGAGAATCATGCCGCACCGCTTCGAAGGAAAGGTCGCGATCGTCACCGGTGGCGCACGCGGACAGGGCGAACGGATCGTCCGGACACTCGCGCGCGAAGGTTGCTCGGTCGTGATCGGCGACGTCCTCGACGACCTGGCGAAGACCGTCGCCGACGACCTCGGAGACGTCGTCGTCCACACCCACCTCGACGTGACCTCCCCGGAGGACTGGGCTGCCACTGTCGCCCTGGCGACCTCGACCTTCGGCGGCCTCGACGTCCTCGTCAACAACGCGGCGATCTACCGCAAGCAACTCCTCGAGGACGAGACCGTCGCCGACCTCGACAAGGTCCTCGCCGTCAACCTGCGCGGACCGTTCCTCGGCATCCAGGCCGTCGCCCCCGCTATGCGCGCTCGCGGTGGCGGTTCGATCGTGAACGTCTCGTCGCTCGCCGGAACGACGTCCTATGCCGGGCACGGCTCGTACAGCATGTCGAAGTGGGCGCTGCGCGGACTGACACGGACCGCAGCGATCGAGCTCGAACCGTCGAAGATCCGGGTGAATGCGGTGCTGCCCGGCAACCTCCGCACCGACATGTCGCCGACCACCGGCTCCCCCGAGGCCCCCACCGGTCTCAAGCGCCAGGCCGACCCGCAGGAGACCGCCAACGTTGTGGTCTTCCTCGCCTCGGACGACGCGTCCTTCGTCAACGGCACCGACATCGTCGCGGACGGCGGCTCCCTGCTCGGGTAGCAGTCCCCACCCCCGAATTCCTCAGCAGGCCGCCTCGCGCCGCTGAAGCAGATCCGATCCTTGGAGGAACATGTCCACCTCGACCCCGGAAGCCGGCCGTACCGCCGAACGCTTCGACGTCGTCGTCATCGGCGCGGGCTTCAGCGGAATGTATGCGCTTCACCGTCTCCGTCAGCAGGGCCGTCGGGTCGTGTGCCTGGAGGCAGGCGACGGCGTGGGCGGCACCTGGTACTGGAACCGTTACCCCGGCGCCCGCGTGGACATCGAGTCCATGCAGTACTCGTACTCCTTCGACGACGATCTTCAGCAGGAATGGTCGTGGTCCGAGCACTTCTCGCCGCAACCGGACCTCGAGGCATACGCGAACCACGTCGCCGATCGCTTCGGCCTGCGCGAGGACATCCGCTTCGAGACCCGCGTCGACGAACTGACCTTCGACGAGTCGGCGGACGAATGGCAGGTCGGTACCGCCTCCGGCGACCGCTTCGTCGCCCGGCACGTGATCGCGGCGACCGGCAGCCTCGACGTCTCGAACGTCCCGGACTGGCCCGGGTTGGATCGCTTCCGCGGCGAGGCGTACCACACCTCGCGGTGGCCCAAGGAGGGCGTCGACCTCGCCGGCAAGCGCGTCGGTCTGATCGGTACCGGTTCCACGGGCATCCAGATCACCCCCGAGGTCGCTGCGGTCGCCGAGCACCTCACGGTCTTCCAGCGGACCCCGAACTTCAGCCTTCCCTCGCGCAACCGGAAACTGGATGCGGAATACCAGCAGGAGTGGAAGGCCAACTATCCCGAGCGGCGCAAGCAGATCCTCGGCACCCACGGCGCGGTGCTCATGAGCAATGTCGCCGAGCAGCGTTCGATCTTCGACTACACCGAAGAAGAGCGCGAAGAGGTCATGGAGCGGGCGTGGAACGCCCGGAACGGACTCGAGTTCATCCGGACGTTCACCGATACCTCCAGCGATCCGAAGGCGAACGAGATCCTCGCCGAGTTCGTGCGCAACAAGATCCGGTCCATGGTCCACGATCCGGAGACCGCAGAACTCCTGTGCCCGAAGACCTACCCGATCGGCGGCAAGCGGATCTGCATCGACTCCGGCTACTACGAGACCTTCAACCGCGACAACGTGAGCCTGGTCGACGTTCGGGCCCATCCCATCGAGGAGGTCACCGAGTCGGGCCTTCGCACCAGTGAGTCCGAATACGACCTCGACGTGATCATCTTCGCCACCGGCTTCGACGCGATGACCGGTTCGATGTTGAGGATGAATGTGACCGGCGTCGACGGAGCGCGGCTCGCCGATCACTGGGCCGACGGACCGAGGACCGTCTTCGGGCTGATGACGGCCGGTTTCCCGAACCTGTTCATGGTGCACGGCCCCGGCAGCCCGTCCGTCCTGGCGCAGATGATCACCACGGGTGAGTGGCAGGTCGACTGGATCCTGCGGACCATCGATCATCTCGAGGAGAACGAGATCTCCCGCTTCGGCGCCACCACCGCGCAGGAGAGCGAATGGGCGGCCGAAGTCGACACCGCTGCCTCACGCACGATGCATTCCCGCACCGACTCCTGGTACACGGGTGCGAACATCCCCGGCAAGCCGCGGGTCCTGCTGATGTACGTCGGTGGTTTCCAACGCTATTCCGACTGGTGCACCCGCGCCGCGGACGAGGGGTACACGGGGTTCGAGAAGAAGCAGCGCGTACCCCTGTCCTGAGTCCGGTTTCCGGATCACACAGTCGAATTCACGAGAACAACGTAGTCAACGGAGAGCGCAGGCGACCGAGAGTGAGCACCTTGCAGACCGTCGGTGTCGGATACGAACTGACCGTCATCGACGTCATCGAAGAGACCCCGGATTCGAAGTCGATCGTCCTGCGCACGCCGGAGAACTCCCGTGAACTGTTCGCGTACCGGCCCGGCCAGTTCCTGACCGTCCGGATACCGAGCGACCGCACCGGACATGTCGCCAGGTCGTATTCGCTGTCGAGCGCTCCTGGCATCGACGACGAGTTGAAGGTCACCGTCAAACGCACCGCCGGCGGATACGGTTCGAACTGGTTGTGCGACAACGTCGAACCGGGCAGTTCCCTCACCGTCCTGCCGCCCTCGGGCCGCTTCACGCCGGCGGATTTCACGAGCGATTTCCTGCTGTTCGCGGCAGGGAGCGGCATCACGCCGATCATCTCGATCCTGAAGACGGTCCTGCTCCGGTCCGACCGGTCGGTCGTTCTCTTCTACGCCAATCGCGACCGCAACTCGGTGATCTTCCACCGCGAACTCGAGGACTACGCCGCGAAGTTCGACGACCGTCTGACGATCCACTACTGGTTCGACGACGTGCACGGCATCCCTTCACGTGAGAGGTTCGCGGCACTGGCGGCGGAGCACACCTCACACGAGGTGTTCGTCTGTGGCCCCGCGCCGTTCATGGACGGCGTCGCCGAAGGGGTGCGAGCGGCAGATGTTCCCGCTGAGCGTTTCCATCAGGAAGTGTTCGTCTCGCTTTCGGGCGACCCCTTCGAAGCACCCGCGCCGCTCGTCGACGACGATCCCGCTTCTGCGGTGGAGACAGTCGTGCATCTGGACGGCGAGTCGCATCGGTTCGGGTGGCCGAGCGGCAACACCCTCGTCGACGTGTTGCTCGACCGCGGTGTCGACGTGCCGTTCTCCTGCCGATCGGGTGAGTGCGGATCCTGTGCGTGCACAGTGGTTTCGGGGAAGGTCGTGATGGAGAAGTCGGACATCCTCGATCCGTCCGATATTGCCGAGGGGTACATCCTCGGATGCCAGGCACGTCCCGACTCGGGTCCGATCGAGATCGAGTTCTGACCCCGCTCGCTCGACGGGCCGGATGTGTTGACGCTGTCGCAGCCAAAGGCTACAGTGATCCCCATCACGGCTCGTCCGAGTGAGATCTGTTCCATACCAATACTTTCCGTCGTGTATCGATCTCCGGACACCACGGTCCGGTCGAGTTCCGCGCCGCGGCCGTGAACAAGAGTCGTAGACCTCCTCCAGAAAAGAGACAGCGTTGACTCGGTTGTTCGACACCCATCTGCTCGGCGCACTCGTCCTCGACAATCGTCTCGTGATGGCGCCCATGACACGGGCACGGTGCGTCGACGCCATCCCGACCGCGGAGACGGCGGAGTACTACCGCCAGCGGGCGACCGCCGGACTGATCGTCACCGAAGGCACACCTATCTCCCCGGAAGCGCAAGGCTACGTGTACGTCCCGGGAATCTGGTCGCCGGCGCAGGTCGCCGGGTGGCGCACGGTCACCGACGCCGTCCACAGCGAGGGCGGGCGGATCTTCGCCCAGCTCTGGCACGTCGGCCGGTTGTCGCACGCTTCCCTCCAGCCGGAAGGCGGACAACCCGTCAGCGCAGGCGCCGTGTCCGCTCCGGAGAGCAAGATCTTCGCGCTCGCCGACGACGGGAACGTCGGCTTCGTCGACGTCGGCGATCCCCGCCCGCTGAGCACCGACGAAGTCGGCCGCGTGATCGACGACTTCGCCGGTGCAGCAACCAATGCCGAGGTGGCCGGCTTCGACGGTGTCGAGTTGCACGGAGCCAACGGCTACCTGTTCGAACAGTTCCTCAACCCCGCGACCAACACCCGATCCGACCGGTACGGCGGCTCCTACACCGATCGTGCCCGGTTCCTGCTCGAGACGGTCGACGCCGTGATCGACGTACTCGGCTCCGTCCGCGTCGGGATCCGGCTCTCCCCGTTCAGTGAACTGTTCGACATGCCCGCCTATCCCGAGGCCGCAGAGACCTATCTGTACCTGGCCTCGGAACTGTCGCGCCGCAACCTCGCGTACATCCACCTCATCGACCAGCGGCCTGCCGGCGGTCGACTTCTCGACACCGACTTCCTCGCGGCCTTCCGTGCCCGGTTCCGGGGAACGATCATCCTCGCCGGCGGAATGACGCAGGAGTACGCCGACGAACTGTTCGAGCGGGACCTGATCGACCTCGCCGCCTTCGGGCAACCGTTCATCGCGAACCCCGACCTCGTCGCACGCCTGCAGAACGGGTGGCCGCTGACGGCACCGGACCCGAACACCTACTACGGCGGCGGCGCCGAGGGCTACCTCGACTATCCGCGATTCACCTCGGCGACCGTGTGACCCGACAGATACGCCACACGCGCGCCGACAACACCAGAAGGGATCTCCATCGATGACCGAAACGACGTCGACCCCCACCCGGTGGCGTGGCCTCGACCTGGGCACCCGAGTGGTCGGCTACGACGAGCGCGACGCCGTCCTGTACGCGCTGGCGGCCGGCGCCCACGCCACCGACCTCGACCTGGTCTTCGAGGACCGGCTCCGCGTCCTGCCCACCTTCGCCCTGACCCTGGCACAGTGGGCACCCGATGCGCTGGGCGCACTCGGGGCGTTCGACACGAAGACCGCTCTCCACGGCTCCCAGAGTCTCGACGTGCTCGCTCCCCTGCCCCGGTCCGGCGAGATCTCGATGTCGGCGCGAGTCGGCGAGGTCCGGGACAAGGGCCGTGCCGCGGTCTTCGAGGTGGTCGTCGAGAGCGACTACTTCGTGGCCACTTGGTCGCTGTTCGCCCCCGGCGCAGGCGGATTCGGCGGCGATCGCGGCCCGTCGGCGCCGTTCGCACCCGAGGGGGACCCGACCGTCGTCGGCACTCTGACGACCGATCCCGATCAGGCCGCGCTCTACCGCCTCACCGGCGACCGGCACCACATCCACATCGATCCCGACGCCGCAGCACGCATCGGGCAACCGCGTCCGATCCTGCACGGCCTGTGCACCCTCGCTGCGACCACCCTGCCTCTCGCAGACATGCTCGGCGCCCACCCGGCCGACCTGAAGACCCTGTCCGGCCGGTTCGCGGCACCCGTCTTCCCCGGCGACACCGCGCAGGTCCGCGCCTGGGGTGACGCCACCGGCGCGCGCTTCGACGTCACCACCGACGGCGGTGCCGTCCTGAACGGTGGACACGCGTCCTTCGCGTGACCCGGACTCCAACCATTTCCTCTCCGAACGGAACATCATGACGAGCACACGCCGCTTCGAAGGCAAGATCGCATTCATCACCGGAGCCGCCCGCGGGCAGGGCCGCGCCGAAGCCGTCCGGCTCGCGAGCGAGGGCGCCGACATCATCGCCGTCGACATCTGCAAGGCCCTCGAATACCCCGCCTATCCCGGTGCCACCCCGGATGATCTGGCCGTCACCGTCAAGGAGGTCGAAGCGCTCGGCCGGCGCATCGTCGCCCGTGAGGTCGACGTCCGCGACTTCGACGCGCTCCAGCAGGCACTCTCGGAGGGCGTCGCCGAACTCGGCGGCCTCGACGTCATCGTCGCCAATGCCGGTGTCTGCACCGCCGCCACCACCTGGGAGCACGCCCTCGAACAGTGGAAGGAGACCATCGACATCAACCTGACCGGGGTCTTCCACACCGTCAAGGCGGCCGTGCCGATCCTGCTCCAGCAGGGACGCGGTGGCGCCATCGTCATGACGAGCTCGGTGGCAGGCCTGCGTGGGCTGCCGTTCGTCGCCGCATACTCGGCCAGCAAGCACGGCGTCGTCGGCCTGTGCAAGACCCTGGCCAACGAACTCGGACAGCACCGCATCCGCGTCAACACCGTTCACCCCGCCGGGGTGACCACCGACATGCAGCCCGTCGAGATGCAGCAGATGATCGCCGACCACGCCGCCACCCTCGGTCCGATCTTCATGAACGCCCTGCCCGACGAGGCGACCGACGCGGAGGACATCGCCGGAACCGTCGCCTGGTTGCTGTCCGACGAAGCCCGTCACATCACCGGTGCTCAGATTCCGGTCGACCTGGGAACCCTCATCCGCTGATCATCGGAGGAACGATGACCGAACTGTCCATCCCCGAATACGATTCCGCCACCACCGTTCGCTCCGTCGAGGTCGAGATCGATGCACCCGCGAGTGTCGTCTGGGAGGTCCTCACCGACCTCGACAACTACCCGAGCTGGAACCCCTTCTGCATCGCGGTGGAATCGACGCTGGAAATCGGTGCGCCCGTGAATATGACGCTGGCCGACTACTCGGGAGCCACGGAGACCTTCCCGTACACCGAATACGTCTGTGCCGTGGTGCCGGAACGCCTGCTGTCGTGGGAACTCCGTCCCACCGAGGTCTCCGCGCAGGCCGCGCGACGCGATCAGGTGATCGAACCGATCGACGAGAACCGGTGCCGCTACTACTCCACCGACGCCTTCCTCGGCGAGGAAGCACACCAGATCATGGCCGACAGCGGTGTGTGGGTGAAGCGGGCGTTCGACGACACCGCCGTCGCACTGAAGAAGCGCAGCGAGGCACTCCACGCCGAGCGCACCCTCGGTTCACCCACCGCCTGACACTCCCACTTCCCGGCACCACCATCCGAAAGGCCGACATGGCACACCGTATGCAGGACAAGATCGTCATCATCACCGGCGCCTCCTCCGGTCTCGGCCGCGCGACCGCCGAACTGATGACCGCCGAAGGCGCTCGCGTGGTCATGGCGGACATCAGCCAGGAGGCGGGTCAGGCCGCAGCGCAGGAGATCGGCGCCGACTTCGTCCGCACCGACGTCGGCAACCCCGCCGAGGTCGACGCTCTCGTCAGCGGGACCGTCGCCCGGTACGGACGACTCGACGTGATGTGCAACAACGCCGGAGTCCACGCCTCCGGACCGCTTCTCGACACGACGAACGACGACTTCGAGCGCGTGGTCGCCGTGAACTTCGCCGGCATCTTCTACGGCACGCGAGCGGCAGGTCGCGTCATGGCGGAGCAGGGATCCGGCGCCATCGTCAACACGGCCTCCAACGGCGGCTACCTGCCCACCGAGGGCATGGCCGTCTACTGCGGCACGAAAGCGGCCGTGGTCGCGATGTCCAAGGCGTGCGCACTCGAACTCGCACCCAAAGGTGTTCGCGTCAATACGATCTCGCCCGGCACCATGCTGAGCGGCATGGTGCCGGACGTGGAGGGCATCGTCGACGTCCTCGACAAGCTCCAGCCCGTCGGATACGCCGCGAACCCCTCCCAGATGGCCACGGGCATTCTGTACCTCGCCTCGGACGACGCGAACTACGTCACCGGGCACGATCTGATCGTCGACGGTGGGGCCACTGCCGGTCGGGTCGCTCTCGGAGTCTGACATCCCACATGCGGAACTCCGAGAAGGGAGCGGGTCGATGAGTCGGTTCGAGAACAAGGTGGCGCTGGTGACCGGCGCCGCGAGCGGGATCGGTCGTGCGGTCGCGGAACGCATCGCCGCCGAAGGTGGGGCCGTGGTCGTCGCCGATATCCAGGACGACCTCGGCACCGCTGTGGCGCAGTCGATCGTGGACGGGGGCGGTCGAGCCGTCTACCGGCACCTGGACGTCTCCTCCGAAACGGAGTGGCAGGAGACGATCGCCGAGACGGTCGACACCTTCGGGGGCCTCGGAATCCTGGTGAACAACGCCGGAATCGCTCACCCGGACCTGATCGAGGACACCGACACGGAGCTCTACGCCCGGGTCATCGCGGTGACGCAGACCAGCGTCTTCCTCGGTCAGCGTGCGGCGAGTTCCGCGCTGAAGGCGTCGGGCTACGGTTCGGTCGTCAACGTCAGTTCGATGTTCGGCGTCGTCGGAGGCTTCGGGTCCGCTCCGGCCTATGCGGCCGCGAAGGGCGCGGTGCGGACGCTGTCGAAGAACACGGCCGTCGCCTGGGCGTCGGACGGTGTCCGTGTGAACTCGGTGCACCCGGGTTTCATCGACACCCCCACCCTCGGCGACCAAGGACGGGAACGGATGGCCACGCTGACACCACTGGGCAGGCTCGGAACTGCGGACGAAGTGGCCGGCCTCGTCGCGTTCCTGGCGAGCGACGAAGCGTCGTTCGTCACCGGTGGGGAATTCCTCGTGGACGGCGGCTATACCGCGCAATAATCAACAGGTCCTCGACGCAGCGGAGCGCGAAATGGTCACAGGTGCGCGTTATTACGCGCTCCGATGACCGATTTCCGCTCCGCTGTCGGGGTCGGTGAGTGCGGGGTCCCGCGAGGTGTCCTTCAACGCCACCCCCGACGCCCCCAACTGCCGCGCCCCGTTCACGAGAGCCGCGACGACGCGCGCCGCGTGGTCGTAGGCCATCCCGCCGGGTGGGTGGATGTTCGACACGCAGTTGCGTTCGGCGTCACTGCGTCCCGGCCTCGGGTGGTGCGTCAGGTACACGCCGACACTGTCGGCCACCGACAGGCCGGGCCGTTCGCCGATGATCACGAGCATCGTCGTGACGCCGAGTTGTTCACCGATATGGTCGCCCAGCGCGACGCGCGCCTGCGTCGCGATCACCGGCGGCGCCACGGTCAGCCCGGGCAGGGCAGCGACGATCGCCGCGAGCAGGTCGGGTCCGTGGGCGTCGAGAGCGGTGGACGACAATCCGTCGCACAGCGCGATACCGAGATCGGCCTCCGTTCGCGGCAGCATGGTTCCCTCGGCGAGCTGCCGGCCGAGGTCGGGACGTCGCAGATACGTACTGCGATCCTCCGCTGCGCTTTCCACGACGAGCGGATCGCCGAGTCCGAGCTCTTTCGTCCGCCGCACCATCGCGGGCACATCGAGCGGGACGTGCACGGCGTCGCGCGCCTCGGCATGGGCCGTCACGAATTCCAGATGACGTCGTGTCGGGATGCTGTTCCCGGTGCGTCCCAGCCCGATCCGGGCCTGGGTGTGCCGACGCAGTTCGTCCCACAGGTCGCTCACAGGGCACCTCCGAGTGCGCGCAGCGGGGATGTGCCGACCTCCACCGGCAGGATGCGACCGACGTCGTCCGCCATGCCCTGCCGCCGTAGCCAGTCCTCGAATTCCGGTGCCGGCCGCAGATCGGCGGCCTCCCGCACGAACAGCGCGTCGTGGAACGACAGCGACTGGTAGCCGAGCATCACGTCGTCGGCACCCGGCACTGTGATGACGAATGCTGTTCCGGCAACGGCCAACAGGGTCAGCAGGGTGTCCATGTCGTCCTGATCGGCCTCGGCATGGTTGGTGTAGCAGACGTCCACACCCATCGGCAGGCCGAGAAGTTTGCCGCAGAACTGGTCTTCGAGACCCGCGCGGATGATCTGCTTGCCGTCGTACAGATATTCCGGTCCGATGAACCCGACGACGGTGTTGACGAGCAGCGGATCGAACTCGCGCGCAACGGCATACGCGCGCGCTTCGAGGGTCTGCTGATCCACCGGCCTGCCCCCGGTGCCGACATGGGTTCCCGACGACAACGCCGAGCCCTGCCCGGTCTCGAAGTACATGACGTTGTTACCGACGGTCCCCCGTCGCAGCGACCTGCCGGCCTCGTTGCCCTCCCGCAGCACTGCGAGGTCCACACCGAAGCTGCGGTTGGCGCCCTCGGTGCCGGCGACGGATTGGAACACCAGGTCGACGGGTGCCTCCTTCTCGATCAGATCGATGGTGGTGGTGACGTGGGTCAGCACGCACGACTGGGTGGGGATCTCGAATCGTTGCCGGATCTCGTCGAGCAGGTGCAGCAGGTCGGACACCGCGTGCGGTGAGTCGCTCGCCGGATTGATGCCGACCACCGCGTCGCCGCATCCCATCAGCAGACCGTCGAGGACGGACGCGGCGACCCCACGCGGATCGTCGACGGGATGGTTCGGTTGCAGGCGCGTCGCGAGCCGGCCGGGCAACCCGATGGTCGTGCGGAACGCGCTGGTCACTGTCGCAGCGCGGGAGACCGCGATGAGGTCCTGGTTGCGCATGATCTTGCTGGTCGCCGCGACCATCTCCGGGGTGAGTCCCGGCGCGAGTGCCGCGAGCACGTCGGCGGAGTCCGGTCGGGCCGCGACCTCCAAGAGGTGGTCGCGCAGTTCTCCGACGGTCATGTGCGAGACCGGCGCGAAGGCCGCCGCGTCGTGGGTATCGACGATCAGCCTGGTGACCTCGTCGGTCTCGTACGGCACGACCGCCTCGGTGAGGAAGATGGTCAGCGGGAGGTCGGCGAGGGCCAGTTGTGCCGCGGCACGTTCGGCATCCGAGGTGGCAGCGCATCCGGCGAGTTCATCGCCCGAGCGGCGGGGGGAGGCCTTCCCGAGCAGATCGACGAGGCCGTCGAAGACGTAACCGGTTCCGCCGAGCTGTTGTCGGTAGATCGTCATCGAGGCCTCCCGCGCAGGACCGGTTCGACGGATGTGAGCACGCAGTGGAGTGCAGCATTCCACTTTTTCGCTGTCGTGTCCGGCGAGTGTCAGGAACGAAACGCCGCTGGTCGTCGGTGGAGGGTCCACAACGCAGAAGTGAGGCTCACAATCCTGGTGGTCGACCACGAGGGTTGTGAGCCTCACCTTTCGGTTGTCTACCTAGCCCCGCTGGTACCAGACGTTCGTCACCCGCTGCGCCATGTGCCGCATCCCCGCAGCGGTGGGGTGCAGTGCCTTCGCCAGCGACAGCGACTGCCGTCCCTCGTAGAAGCGCTGCTCGGAGGGCGCACACGCGTCGTGCCCTTCCGATCCCGCCATGACGTCGACGAACTCGGCACCGGCCTCGCCGGCGGACCGGGCGAGTACTCGGTTCATCCGCACGAAGAAGTTCGTCACGAAGGAGGCGTCGGCATCGCTGGTGGGGATGTTCGGCCAGCAACCCCGATTGCCGAAGACCCCACCGTGCCCGACCAGCAGGACCCGTGCGCGTGGTGCGCGTTGCTGGACGGCGGTGAGTGTCGTGGTGACCTTCGGTCCGAGCGCACTCAGTGCGGCGTCCATGCGCGACGTGGTGCCCGGATCGGTGCGGCAGTGCGCGTCGCCGCCCGGAAGCTCGGTGTAACAGGCCGAGACGAGCCCCGACCAGCCGACATCGTTGCCGCCGATGCTCAGCGTGACGAGATTCGTGTCCGGCGTGAGCGAATCGATCTGCGGCGGGACCGATCCGGTCGACGTCTGCTGCGGGACGGACGTGATGTGCTCGGTGCGCGCACCCGAACACGCGACGTTGACGAAGCTGACGGTCTGCAGCGAGCCTGCAACGAGGTTCGGATATCCCGCGTCCGCGCGGGCGCATCCGCTGAGCATCGCCGCTGCGTCGAGGTAAGGCCCGGCGGCACGCGAGTCGCCGAGCGCGACGTAGCGGATGCCCTGCTCGTTGCCCGGGTCGCTCATCGCGGATACCGGCCACACCATCGATGCAGCTGCCATGCCGGCGACGATCCCGGCTCGCACAATCGTCTTCATCCAGACCCTCCGGCAGCGTGTTTCTCCCGGGCATGAGATCGGCACGAATTACAAACGCGTTACGAGCACCGGGTGAAGATCACGGATGAAGCTCGCATGCACGTCCTCCCACCAGCGCATTTTGTTTACTCCCCCCTTCGAACGGCTACCGTCGACCTGTGACCGTCCACAAAGTTCTCGACGGCCGCTACGAGCTGAGCGGTCTGCTCGGCGTGGGCGGCAACGGCGAGATCCACGACGGTTGGGACACCCGCCTCCACCGGCCCGTCGCCGTCAAACTGCTCGGACGGGAGGTCGGCAGCAGACCGGACGTACGACGTCGTTTCGAGGTCGAGGCCCGGGCCGCCGCGGCCCTGAACCACCCTCGCATCGTCGCCGTGTACGACACGGGTGAACACGACGGACGTCCCTACATCGTTATGGAACGGCTCCCCGGGCGGACGCTCGCCGACGACATCGCCCGCGGACCCCTACCCGCCGATCGGGTGCGTACGGTGCTCGCCGGAATTCTCGAGGCCCTCGTCGCCGCACACGGGGCGGGGATCCTCCACCGGGACATCAAGCCGGCGAACGTGCTCATCGCAGAGAACGGCGAGATCGAGGTCGCCGATTTCGGTATCGCGAAGAGCGTCGGCGACGACCTTACCCATACGGGTGAACTCGTGGGGACCGTCGCCTATCTGAGCCCGGACCGCATCACCGGTCACCCCGCGTCCGTGACGGACGATCTGTACGCGGTCGGGGTCGTCGGTTACGAGGCCCTGTGCGGGCGGAGGCCGTTCGCCGAGGACAACATCCTCGCGCTGGCACGGGCCATCACGCGCGACCGTCCGCGGCCACTCGCCGATCTCCGCCCGGATGCCCATCCGGGGCTCGTCGCAGTGATCGAGCGGGCCATGGCACGAGAGCCTTCCGACCGGTTCCGCAGTGCGCACGAGATGCTCTCCGCACTGCGGAATTCCGACGGATTCCGCGCCGCGACAGCCCGCCTGCCGGCGAGTGAGATCGCCGGACCGGCGACCACCGCAGGAACGGACCGTTCACGTGGAGTTCTCGTCGCGGCGGGTCTGACGCTGGCCGGGGCGCTCGCCGTGGGTGGTCTCGCGCTCGGATTCGGACGGGGCGACTCCCCGCCGACGGCCACTCCGGAGACCCGGACGCCGGGCATGTCCGCATCGACGCCCGAACGGGTACCGGCCACCACCGAACTCCCTGTGACTCCCGAATCGACGGTCGTCCCGGCTCGCACAGCGGACGAGACCCCCGTGGTTCCGCCCGTCGTACCCGCTCCTGTCGCACCGTCGGCGGATGCCGGGCCCCCGAGGTCCGAACCCGAATCCCGCGGGAACAGCGGACCCGGCAACAACAACGGGAACGGCAATTCGCGGGGGAACAGCGGCAACCACAACGGCAACAACGGCAATGGGAACGGGAACAGCGGCAACGGGAACAGCGGCCGCGGTAACGGGTGAGGTCGCTCAGCTCGAGGCGCGCACCACGAGTTCGACGGGAAGTCGCGTCGATTCCGTTTCTCCGTTTCGCACGAGTTCGAGGAGCCGCTCGATGGCGGTCACCCCGATATCGTGCGCGGGCGATCGCACGGTGGTGAGCGGAACCGGCAGCTGCGCGACGACGGGAATGTCGTTGTAACCGATTACGGCGAGGTCGTCGGGGATGGCCAGACCCAGGTCGCGGGCGACACCGAGAATGCCGATCGCGATGGTGTCGCTGACCGCAAAGATCGCGCGGGGACGATCGGGGCGATCCAGCAGCGCACGCGCGGCCTCCACACCCCCGGCGACGTCGAAGCTCGACCGCACGATCCGCTCGGGCGGCAGTGCCACCGATGCTTCCTTCAGGGTGTCGACGAAGCCGTCGCGCCGGTCGCGGGCGGTGCTCGCGTGGTCGGGGCCTGCGATGATCGCCAGGTCGTCGTAGCCGCGGTCGAGCAGGTGCCGGGCGGCCAGCGCACCACCGCGGTAGTCGTCGCCCACCACGAACGGCAACCCGGCGTCGGCGTGCCGGGTGACCGCGAGGATGGGCAGCGACCCGAGTGCCAGCGACTCGACGAACTGGCGCCCCGGGAGGTGCATGCTGCTCAGCAGCAGACCGTCGACCTGCCGGCCCACGAGCAGCGCGATGGCGCGACGTTGCGCCTCGAGATCGTCGGGTGGGCTCGACAGCAGCACCGAATAGCCCGCCTTCGTGGCGGCTTCCTCGATGCCCTGGTAGGTCGTGGCGACCACGCCGTCGGTGAGTCGCGGCATGACGACACCGAGGGTCGTGGTCTTGCGGGTCCGCAGGCTCGCCGCCCACAGATTGGGGCGATAGCCCAGTTCGGCCGCGACCTCCCGCACCCGCAGGGCCGAGTCCGACCAGCCGTCGACCGGTTCGGGCTGGCGCAGCACCCGGGATGCCGTCGAGACGTGGACACCGGCGCGCTCGGCGATCTCCTTGAGCGTCGGGGCGCGGTCGGGACGGGACATTCGGCTCTCCTGCTGGTACGGCATCGAGTTCGTGTTCCGGGTTGACGTGCCCGGAGCATGCCTTTAGCGTAGGCCACGCAATCGATCGTGCAAACGTTCTCGCAATCGTTCTGACAAACGTTTCCTCGACCACCGGAGAAGGCCATGTCCAACGCTCAGTCGCTCACCCAGCTGTTCGCCCTCGACTCCCTGCTCGAGCAGGAGGAGATCGACATCCGCGACACCGTCCGCAAGTTCGGTGACGAGCGCATCCGTCCGCACGTGGCCCAGTGGTTCGAGGAAGCAAAGTTTCCGGCGCGCGAGCTCGCGAAGGAACTCGGACAGCTGGGCGTACTGGGCATGCACCTCGACGGCTACGGTTGCGCCGGCATGAGCGCCACTGCCTACGGCCTGGCCTGCCTCGAACTCGAGGCCGTCGACTCCGGCATCCGCAGCCTCGTGTCCGTGCAGGGCTCGCTGGCGATGTTCTCCATCCACCATTGGGGCAGCGAGGAGCAGAAGCAGGAGTGGCTCCCCCGCATGGCCGCCGGTGAGGCCATCGGTTGCTTCGGCCTCACCGAGCCCGACTTCGGCTCCAACCCCGCCGGGATGCGCACCAACGCCAAGCGCGACGGCGACGACTGGATCCTCAACGGCACCAAGATGTGGATCACCAACGGCTCGATCGCCGACGTCGCCGTCGTCTGGGCGCAGACCGACCTCGAAGAAGGCGCCAAGGGAATCCGCGGCTTCGTCGTCCCCACCGACACCCCCGGTTTCTCCGCACCGGAGATCCACTCCAAGATGTCGCTGCGCGCCTCGGTCACCTCGGAGCTCGTCCTCGACGGCGTGCGCCTGCCCGCCTCGGCGATGATGCCGAAGGCCAAGGGGCTGCGCGGACCGCTCACCTCCCTCGGCGAGGCCCGATTCGGCATCGTCTTCGGTGCCATCGGTGCCGCCCGCGACTGCCTCGAGACCGCCATCGAGTACTCGCAGTCCCGCGAGGTGTTCGACAAGCCGCTCGCCGGCTACCAGCTCACCCAGGCCAAGATCTCCGACATGGCGCTCGAGGTCGGCAAGGGCCACCTGCTCGCCTACCACCTCGGCCGCATCAAGGACCGCGGCGAGATCGCCCCGGAGCAGGTCAGCCTCGGCAAGCTCAACAACGTGCGCGAGGCCATCGCCATCGCCCGTGAATGCCGTACCATCCTCGGCGCCAACGGAATCACGCTCGAGTACCCCGTCATCCGTCACGCCAACAACCTCGAGTCGGTGCTGACCTACGAGGGCACCTCCGAGGTCCATCAGCTGACCATCGGCAAGGCGCTGACCGGTGAGGCGGCCTTCCGGTGAGCGGAGCGTTGGAAGGGCTGGTGATCGCCGACTTCGGTCGCGTGCTCGCCGGCCCCTACGCCACCATGCTGCTCGCCGACCTCGGGGCGGAGGTCGTCAAGATCGAACGACCCGGCTTCGGGGACGACACCCGGCACTGGGGACCACCCTGGGTCGGCGACGAGTCGACCTACTTCCTCGGCGTCAACCGCAACAAGAAGTCGGTGGCCATCGACCTGACCACCAATGAAGGACTCGCTCAGGCACGCGATCTCGTCGCCCGCGCCGATGTCGTCGTCGAGAACTTCTTGCCCGGCACGATGACTCGGCTCGGGCTCGGATACGAGCAGGTCCGGGAACTCAACCCCGGCATCGTCTACACCTCGATCACCGGCTTCGGCGGACACAACAACCTGCCCGGCTACGACCTGCTCATCCAGGCCGTCGGCGGTCTGATGAGCATCACCGGGCCCGACCCGGCGACACCCACCAAGGTCGGTGTCGCCGTGGTCGACATCATCACCGGAATGCACGCTGCGCTCGGTATCCTCGCCGCGCTGCGGCACCGCGACCGCACCGGTGAGGGCCAACGCGTCGAGGTGAACCTGCTGTCGTCCCTGTTGTCGGCGCTGGCGAACCAGTCGTCGGGCTACGTCGCGGCGGGAGTGGTGCCGAAGGCGATGGGCAATCGTCATCCGAGCATCGCGCCCTACGAGGTGTTCCACACGGCCGACCGGCCGTTCGTCCTCGCCGTGGGAAACGATCGCCAATTCTCTTCGCTGGTCGAGGTTCTCGGCGCTCCGGAACTCGCCACCGACGAGCGGTTCACCACGAATACCGCCCGCGTCGCGAACCGGGAGGAGCTGACGAAGATCGTCGACGAGCTGCTGTCGACGGACACCGCCGACGCGTGGTTCGACGCTCTGACCGCAGCCCGGGTGCCGTGCGGTCCGCTCAACGACATCGCCGACGCGGTCGCGCTCGCCGAACGACTCGGCCTGTCGCCGGTGGTGTCGATCGACGATCCCGACCGGGAGGCTCCGCTTCGTCAGATCGCCAACCCGATCCGGCTCAGCGCCACCCCCGCCACCTACCGCACCGCACCCCCGCGGTTGGCATAGTCGGAGGCTCTCGTCAGTCGGACTTCTGTTCCTTCAGAGTGTGGGCGACGAGAGCATTGGCGTGCCCGTGACCCATCCCGTGTTCCTGCTTCAGCCAGTTCACGAGTTCCATGTGCTTGGTGAGATCCGACGCGCGGATCATGTTCTTCCACTCCTCGATCGGGCGTCCGTACTTCTGCTCGATCGACGGAAAATACGACTCCGGCCCCTTGACCTTCTCGCTCATGCCGGAGAGGTTAACCGCGACGACCGACACGGTCGGGCCGTTCCGTTCGATCCGTAAAAAAACGACCGCGGCGCCGCAGTCCCGGAGGGGACGCGGCGCCGCGGATGTTCGGAAGGGGATCAGGCCTTCGGGCCACCGGCCACGTAGATGACCTGACCGGACACGAAGCCTGCGCCCTCGGACGCGAGGAACGATGCGGTGTGGGCGATGTCGTCGACCTCGCCGATACGGCCGACCGGGATGTTGGCTGCGATGTTCGACTTGAAGTCGTCGAACGACAGGCCGAGACGCTCGGCGGTCGCGGCGGTCATCTCGGTGGCGATGAAACCCGGCGCGATGGCGTTGGCGGTGACACCGAACTTGCCCAGCTCGATCGCGAGGGTCTTCGTGAAGCCCTGCATGCCGGCCTTGGCAGCGGAGTAGTTGACCTGGCCGCGGTTGCCGAGGGCCGAGGTGCTCGAGAGGTTGACGATGCGACCGAACTTGGCGTCGACCATGTAGCTCTGGACGGCACGCGTCATGAGGAAGGCGCCACGCAGGTGCACGTTCATGACGGCGTCCCAGTCCTCGACCGTCATCTTGAACAGCAGGTTGTCGCGGGTGATGCCGGCGTTGTTGATCAGGACGGTGGGCTCGCCGAGTTCGGTGGCGACCTTCTCGACGGCAGCGGCGACGGACTTCTCGTCGGCGACGTCGGCACCCACGGCGAGCGCCTTGCCGCCGGCGGACTCGATAGCCGAAACGGTGTCCTTGCAGGCAGATTCGTCGAGGTCGAGGACGGCGACCTGGTAGCCGTCGCCGGCGAGCCGCTTCGCGACGGCGGCGCCGATACCGCGTGCGGCTCCGGTGACGATGGCAGTGCGGGGCTGTGTGCTCATAGCGTTCCTCCGTAGGGGGATGGGTGGTGCCGTCAGGTGATGGTGAGTCCGCCGTCCACGGCGATGGTCTGACCGGTGACGTAGGCGGAGGCGTCGGACGCCAGCCAGACTGCGGTGGCTGCGATCTCATCGGCATCCCCGGTCCGGCCGAGGATGATTCGCGGCTTCATCGAGTCGAGGTAGCCGGGCTGGTACTCGTCCGTCATCTCGGTGTGGAAGAAGCCGGGGGCGATGGCGTTGACGCGGATTCCCTTACGCGCTCCCCACTGCTGGGCCAGGTCGCGCGTGAGGCCGATGACGCCCGCCTTGCTGGCCGAGTACGCGGCCTGCGGTAGGCCGGCCGTGGTGAGGCCGAGAACCGACGAGATGTTGACGATCGAGCTACCGGGCTGCATCACACGGCCGACGGCCTGTGCCGCCCAATAGGATCCGTTCAGGTTGATGTCGATGACCTGCCGGAACTGGTCGGGGGTCTCCTTGGTGGCAGGGACGGCGGTGCCGATACCGGCATTGTTGATGAGGATGTCCACCCGGCCGAGCTGCTCGACCGCCTGATCGACCATGCGCTGCGCCTGTTCGGGATCGGCGATGTCGGTCTCGACCGTGACGGCCTGCCGTCCGGCCTCCCGGACCAGCTCGGCGGTCTTCTCGAGGCGGTCGACGCGGCGTGCGGCGAGCACGACGTCGGCCCCTGCCTCGGCCAGCCCTCGGGCGAATGCGACACCGAGGCCTGAAGAGGCACCGGTGACGATGGCAACGCGGCCGTCGAGACGGAAGCGGTCGAGCACGGACATACGTCATCTCCTCGCTGTGACGGGGCCTACAGGAACTGTATAGCCGACCGCCTTCTCATCCACCAAACAGCCTGTATCCAATTTGATTGGACAGCACTACCTTTCAGAGCCAGGTCCTATTCTTCTCTTCGGCGGATCCTATGTTGCCGCAGGCGTTGCAGCGCGGAGAGGACCCCGCGTCGCACCCACCGTTACCAAGTCGATAAGCACTGGCTTATTTCTAAGCGCTCGCTTATCGTGCGATGCCGTAGCGGGCTTGTCAACATCAACCGGACAGAACGGAAGCGCCCTCGTGAGTGATGCATGGGACGACGTCGTCGGCGGATCCAAGGCCGCTGCTCGCATCCGCACGGCCGCGATCGAGGAGTTCGCTGAGCACGGCTACGGCGGCACCACGACCCGCCGGATCGCGGCCCGACTCGGTATGAGTCCCGCCGCGATGTATCCGCACTACGCGTCCAAGGAAGAGCTGCTCTTCGCTATCGCCTACGAGGGTCATGCACTCGCCCTGGAGGTCCTCGAGAACGCCGACCGCCCCGACGCCGAGCCGTCCGACCGGCTCGCCTCCGTCATCGGACGCTTCGCCGCCTGGCAGGCGGAGAACCACCGGTGGAGCCGGGTCATCCAGTACGAACTGGCCGCGCTCGACCGCGAGCACTACCGCACGATCGTCGGACTACGACGGCAGACCACGCAGGTCGTGCGGGGTGTCGTGGACGCCGGCCACGCCTCGGGCGAGTTCACCCTCCCGGACGCCGAAGGTGTCACCCTCGCGCTGATGTCGCTCTGCGTCGACGTCTGCCGCTGGTACCCCTCGGGCCGCTACGACGACGCCGCGACGATCAGCGACCTGTATGCCGATCTTGCCCTGCGTCTGGTCGGTGCCGTGCGTTAGCATCGTCGCCACCATCGGATCGGGGGGATCTACGTGGGCAGGGGGATATCGCGCCGCCGTCGGCTCCTCGAGACGCGAGAGCATCGGAGGGGGAGCTGTCGTCCATGTCCACGAATGACAACATCGTCGACCGACTACTGGTGTCGCTCGGGGTCGACGCCCCGGTCCCCGATTCCGTCTCTCGACGGCAGTCCAACTACGACGCCCTCGCCGCGCGCATCGACGTGGGAGTCGATCCCGAATACATCGCGGCATTCGAGAACTTCCACGGCATGGAGCATGCCGACATCCATCGGCTCGCCCAGAGCATCAATCCCGTCGCGATGACCACTTTGGCCACCGAATGGGCCGAACTCGGAAAGGGTTTCAGCCTCACCGTCGCGTGGGGAACGCTGATGATCCGCAAGCTCATCGGCCGGCACTGGGAGGGCCCGGCGGCCGAGGCCGCGATGGACGCAACGGTGCGATTCGGCGAATCCGCACAACAGTTGTCCGACGCCGCACGCGCGACGTCCGAGAAACTCCGCATCGCCGCCGACGTCGGCGAGCGAGTGCGAGCGTCCGTGCCTCCACCCACGGTGAACACGTCGTCGGTCCTGTACGCGCTCGATCCCCTCGCGGGTGCTGCTGCCGCCCGGCAGGAGGAAGCCGTTCGCGCCCAGGCCGTGCGGGTGATGGAAGCCCTCTACAAGCCGTACTACCGCGATTCCGGCACGGCGGTTCCGGTCCTGCCCTCCCCGTATGCCGCCACCACGAGTCGCGCGACCGAAACATTCGTTCCTCAGGGCTACGGCACACCGGGTGTCGGCGACGCCCGGACCGCCGGCGACCCGACGGGAATCCCGGGCGGGGACGGAGAACGTCCGGATGGGCAGACCGCCACGGAAGCGGAGAACCGTACGGACGCATCGACGTCCGGTGAAGGTGCGGACGGCCGGTCGGAAGGATCGGATTCGGCTGGTAGGGCTGGCTCGAACGATCCTGCGGCGACCACTCCTGCATCCACCTCCCCGTCAGCGAGCGGCGCCCTCGGAAGCCCGACCGGTCAGTCGTATGGCTCACCGTCCTCCGGAGCGGGTGCAGGTGTCGGAGGTGGCCTGCCGGGCGCCGGTGGCGTCGGGTCGGCCGGTGGCGCATCGCCCGCGGCGGGACCCGCTCCGCTCGTCGCGGGAGCCGCACCCACCGGCGGTGCTGCCGGCCGGCCCGGTGCCGCCGCGACTCGCGGTGCCGGAATCCGCCCGTTCGGCATGATGCCCGGAATGGCCCCGGCCTCCTCACGCGGCGACGAACAGGACAAACGCGCGGCCGGATATCTCGTCACCGGCGAGAACGGAAACGAACTGATCGGGTCGCTGCCCGACACCGCTCCGCCGGTTCTGGGGGCCTGAGCTCTGTGGACCGGCATCTGACACCCGATCGATTCCTGGCGTCGTGGACAGCCGCGGGTGGCGACGAGTTCCCCTTCCCCCTGCGTTATCGCACCTCGGCGATGTGGGAAGACGAACACGCCGCGAACCTGCAGGCCGCTCGCGCGTGGCTGCACGAGACTCCCGACCCCGCCCTCGACGACGCGATGCGGAGGCTGCTGACCGGCGAGGTCGCGGTGGAGGTCTACGGCCGCTCCACCGACCCGACCTGCGAGGTCTTCGTCCGCGTCGCCGCGACCGGCGAGCAGGCCGTCCTCGCCCGCCAGGCTCCCGCCGCGGGCGACATCCGCATCACCACGACCACCGATCTCGCGGGCGCGATCGTCGGACACCTGCCGGTCGTAGCGCCGGGCCGCGAACCGGCACGCACCGCGCCGAGTCGGGACGTGCTCGAGCCGTCCGAATTCGGCGCTGTCCGTCGTCCGGCGGGTGGCACGCACGCAGAGTCGTTGCGCCGGTTGCTGCGTCGCGAACGCTCGGCCACCGGCAGCATCCGCATCCTGCGGTACTCGAACCCTGGATACACACCCGTCGCCGACATCGGCTGGTTCGACGTCGTGGGCGACGGCCGGTACCTCTTCCTCCCCGGTCCCGACCTCCGCGTCGCACCGGGCACCGTCGACGCATTCGTCCGGGAACTGTCGGCGCAGCTGTCCCGGGTGCGCAAGCCGTCGCACGAGGGTCGGAGCGGCGTCCTGCGACGGCAGTGATCCCTTCCCGAACCGGCCGTTCGTCTAGGCTGGCGACATGACGGACCGGGACCGCACACCCGACGGCAGGCCGCAGAACGCGCGTCCGCGCGACGCCCTGGGGCGTCCGTTGCCGCCGGGCGAAGAAGGCGTCGAACGTGTTCCCGAAGACATCGATCTGGATGTCGAGGAGACCATCGCCGAAGGTCAGCGCCTCCTCGACCACGGCTTTCCGTTCCACGCCCACGAGGTCTTCGAAGCGATGTGGAAGAAGGCGCCGCCCGAGGAACGTCCCCTCTGGCAGGGCCTCGCCCAGCTCGCCGTGGGGCTGACGCATCTGCTCCGGGGCAACCCCACCGGCGCGGCGTCGCTGCTGAAGCAGGGACAGGCGCGGGTGCGGCACTACGAGGACGAACCGCCCTACCGGCTCGATATCGACGGCCTCGCGAGTTGGGCCGATCATCTGCTCACCGAGATCGCTCGCGACGAACCGATCCCCGCTCCCCCGACCCCGCGCCTGAGGATGCCCTGATGCCGATACTTCCCATGTTCCCGCTCGGCACCGCGTTGCTTCCCGGGTCCGACCTTCCATTGCGCATCTTCGAGCCGAGATATCAGCAGCTCGTCCAGGACTGCACGGCATCACCGGACGGCCCCCGTTTCGGGGTCGTCCTCATCGCCCGAGGACACGAAGTGGGCGGAGGCGAGCAGCGACACGACGTCGGCACCATTGCGCGGATCATGGTCGACACCGAGGTCGGTGCGGGTCGCCGCGAACTCGAATGCATTGCGGAGGAGCGTATTCGCGTCACCCGATGGCTCCCCGACGATCCCTATCCCCTCGCCGAGGTGGAGCCCTGGCCCGACACCGATTCGGGGCCGGTGGATTTCGCCGCGATCACCGGACCGATGGGCCGGCTGTACGGGGTGCTCGACCGCCTCACGGGTGGCCAGGCCCCGCTGCCTCCCGCCACCACCGAACTACCGGAGGATCCGGGGGCGCGACTGTTCGCGCTCGCCCGGTACGTGCCCATGGGGGAAGCGGACCGCTACGCGGTTCTCGCCGCGCCGGGTCCGGCCGAACGCATGGCCGTGCTGCTCGAAGCGATCTCCACCGCAGTCGATCTCGCGGAATGGAAGCTGAAGGGCTGAGACGCGTGCGCCCGCCCGGTGAGTGGGAGTATCGCTCTTCCGGTCTCATGGTTGCGGGCTAGGGTCCGGGACACCGTTCGTCCCCGACCGGAAGGCACCCCGATGGACACCGTCGAACAACGGTTGGCCCGGCTCGAAGCCCTCGAAGAGATCAGGATGCTCAAGCATCGCTACTTCCGGGCGTGCGACGCCAAGGACCCGGAGGCGATGCGCAGGTGCTTCGTCGAGCACGGAGCCGACATCTACTACGGACCGGCGCTGGGTAGTTTCGACGACGCCGACGCCCTGGTCGACATCTATTCCCGAATCGCTCTCGAACGGATCGACGACCGCTACGTCGTGCTCGACATGCATCACGGCATGCATCCGAGCATCCACCTGACCGGGCCCGACACCGCGACCGGCGCCTGGACGCTGCGATTCCGGCAGGTGGATCTGCGTGCCCGCACCGAACGGGTCACCGCGCTCGACTACGACGACGACTACGTGGTCGAGAACGGCGAATGGAAGATCTCCCGCTGCCACGTGAAGGTGCTGTGGTCGATCCAGCGGGCTCTCACCGACGACGTGGAAGTGGTGCAGTGATGACAGAAGCAAAGGTCGCGCTGGTCACCGGCGCGAGTCGCAGCGTCGGCAAGGGCATCGCGTGCGCCCTCGGCTCCGACGGCTGGACCGTCTACGTCACCGCCCGCGGCCCCGTCGGCGTCGACGGACCACTCGACCGCACCGCGGCGGAGGTCACCGAACGCGGCGGACGAGGTATCGCCATGCAGTGCGACCACCGCGACGACGCACAGATCCACGAACTGTTCGGCCGGATCGCCGACGAGCAGGATTCCCGCCTCGATCTGCTCGTCAACAACGTGTGGGCATCACCGCCGGGATTCGCGGGGTTCTCCGAACCGTTCTGGAAACGCCCGATCAGCGACTGGGACAGCCTGATCGGCGTCGGTCTCCGCGCGCACTACGTCGCCTCCGTCGAAGCCGCGCAGCTGATGGTGCCGCGCAACAGCGGGATGATCGTCAACATCTCGTCGTTCGGCACCCGCGGCTACCTGCATTCGGTGCTGTACGGCATGTCGAAGGCCGGCCTGGACAAGATGGCCGCCGACATGGCCGTCGAACTCCGAGGCACCGGGGTGACCACCCTGTCGCTGTGGCCGGGACTGGTGAAGAACGAGGCCATGCTCGCCCGCGGCATCGACAACTTCGAGGGCTTCTCGCTGGCCAACGCCGAGACACCGGAGTTCATCGGACGGGTGATCGTCGCTCTCGCGGCCGACCCCGAGGTGAACGCGCGCAGCGGTCGCACCCTCATCACCGCCGAGACCGCACTCGACTACGGCATCGTGGACGTCGAAGGCAACCAACCCGATTCACACCGGGACATCTTCGGGGGCGGGCCGTTGTTCTGACGACGACCGCGGCGTCGGGAGTCGAAACTCGGGGGATGTTGTGTGCGTCGAATTCGTAAAAGTCGCACACAACCTCCCCTTCGATCGGGCGGCCCGGACGAGGGGTGGTCGGAGCACCCTCGGAAGTCGTGTATGGTTGGACATGCAACGCGGGGTGGAGCAGCTCGGTAGCTCGCTGGGCTCATAACCCAGAGGTCGCAGGTTCGAATCCTGTCCCCGCTACCACCGACCGGCCCGGACTCACACGAGTCCGGGCCGGTTCTTTTGTGAATGCTCCTCGGCCTCGGTACGGCTCCCCCGGCCGCGCTCACCGAGTAGATTTCGCGGCAGAGTCTCTGCAGAGCGGGAGGGTGTGATGGCCAAGCGCGCAACCGTCGCCGATCGACCACGAACTCCCCGCTGGCTCCGGCCCACGATCGTCGGTGTTCTGCTGGCCGTCGCCTTCTATCAGATGTCGGGCTGGCTCTTCCACAATCTGAAGGGCTTCCTCGGCCTGCTGTTCCTGGCGTGGTTGTTCAGCATCACCATCGAACCGATCGTCGACCGCCTCGAGCGGTTCGGGATGCGTCGCGGTGCCGGCACCGGCCTCGTGCTGTTCTCCCTGATCCTGCTCACGGTCGGTTTCTTCGCGGTGTTCGGCACGCTCCTGTTCGAACAGATCGCCCAGTTGCTCACCACACTGCCGGACGCGCTCACGCGCATCACCGATTGGGCGAACCGCACCTTCGACACCAACTTCAAGACCGGGGACGAGCTGTTCAAGATCACACCCGATACCGTTCGCGATCTCGCGCAACGTTTCACGCCCGGTGTCCTCGGCGTCCTCAGCACTCTGGTCGGTGCCCTGTTCCAGATCCTGACGATGCTGCTGTTCGTCTTCTACATGTCGGCCGAGGGGCCGAAGATGCGCCGGACGATCGCGAGCTGGTTCCCGGCCCGGCAGCAGCAGCTGATCGCGAACGTGTGGGAGACCTCGGTGGAGAAGGCCGGCGGCTATGTCGTCTCCCGGTTGATCCTCGCCGCCGCGGCGTCGATCTTCACCGGAATCTTCTTCCTCATCATCGGGGTTCCGTACTGGCTGCCCCTCGCGATCTGGACCGGGGTGGTCTCGCAGTTCATCCCCACTCTCGGCACCTATCTCGCGATCGGGCTCCCCGCGCTCATCGCCGCGGTGCAGCAACCGCTCGACGGTGTGTGGGTGATCGCCTTCGGCACGGTCTACCAGCAGATCGAGAACTATGTGCTGCACCCGCGCATCACGGCCCGCACGGTGTCGATCCACCCGGCGGTGGCGTTCGGTTCGGTGATCGTCGGCGCCACCCTGTTCGGCCCGGTGGGGGCGCTGGTGTCCGTGCCGGTGGTGGCGATCCTGCAGGCGCTCGCCGAGTCGTTCGGGCACCGCTACGAACTGATCCCGGAGGTGGGCGGGGACGAACCGGACCCCGACGCCCCGGAGCTCACGGCCGACAATGACGACTACGACTGAGAGGGCCGGGCACGAGATTCCCTCGTGCCCGGCCCGTCATTGTCCGATGATCAGACGATCAGCTTCGCCGCCGTCGCAGCGACGACGTCCTCGGTGGTCACACCGGGTGCCGTCTCGACGAGCTTCAGACCCTCGTCGGTGACGTCGATGACCGCGAGGTCGGTGATGATGCGCTGCACGCATCCACGACCGGTGAGCGGCAGCGCGCACTCCTCGAGGATCTTCGGATCACCCTTCTTGGTGACGTGATCCATCATCACGATGACGCGCTTGGCGCCGTGGACGAGGTCCATCGCGCCGCCCATACCCTTGACCATCGCGCCGGGCACCATCCAGTTGGCGATGTCGCCCTTGGCGGAGACCTGCATCGCGCCGAGCACGGCGACGTCGATCTGGCCGCCGCGGATCATGCCGAACGACTGCGCCGAGTCGAAGTACGACGCACCGGGGATCGCGGTGATAGTTTCCTTGCCGGCGTTGATGAGCTCGGGGTCGAGTTCGTCCTCGGTCGGGTACGGGCCGACGCCGAGCACACCGTTCTCGGAGTGCAGGATGACCTCGACGCCGGGCTCGAGGTAGTTCGGCACGAGGGTGGGCATGCCGATTCCGAGGTTGACGTACTGGCCGTCCTCGAGTTCCTTGGCGACGCGTGCCGCCATCTCCTCGCGGGTCAGCCCCTTCTTCGTTGCCTGTGTCATGAGCGCACCGTCCGGTTCTCGATGCCGACCTCGACGGGGCCGACGTGTACGACACGCTGCACGTGGATGCCGGGCGTGTGGATTTCGTTGGGGTCGAGTTCGCCGGGTTCGACGAGGTGCTCGACCTGCGCGATCGTGATGCGACCCGAGGCGGCGGCCGGCGGGTTGAAGTTGCGGGCGCTCGCTCGGTAGACGAGGTTGCCGTGGCGGTCGCCCTTCCAGGCGTGCACGAGCGCGTAGTCGGCGACGATGCCACGTTCGAGCACGTAGGTCTCGCCGTCGAACTCGCGGGTCTCCTTCGGCTTCGACGCGAGGGCGATGCCGCCGTGACCGTCGTAGCGCAGCGGGAGTCCGCCTTCCTCGACGGCCGTGCCGACGCCGGCGGGGGTGAAGAAGGCGGGGATGCCCGCGCCACCGGCGCGCAGGCGCTCGGCGAGCGTGCCCTGCGGGGTGAGCTCGACTTCGAGTTCGCCGGCGAGGTACTGGCGCGCGAACTCCTTGTTGGAGCCGACGTACGACGAGATGGTGCGGCGGATGCGGCCCTTCTCGAGCAGCAGACCGAGCCCGAAGCCGTCGGTACCGCAGTTGTTGCTGACGGTCTCGATGTCGGTGGCGCCCTGTTCGAGCAACGCGTTGATGAGGATCTCGGGGATGCCGACCAGGCCGAACCCTCCGACGGCGATCGTGACGCCGTCGGGGATGTCGGCTACGGCCTCGGCGGCGGAGGCAACGACTTTGTCCATGTGTGCCACGATACCCTCAGGTGTACGTCATGTGAACTCCCGTCCGCAATGCGAACAAATCCGCGTAGGATCGTTGCGAGCGCAGAACGGCCGCACTAGCCTGTTCGCATAGCGTCCATCCGTCCACATAGCGAACGTTTCGGATCGGAGGTCCGTGTCTCCCTCATCCCCCGACGCCGGACATCGGGGCCCGCTGTTCGATCCCGTCTTCGGCGCGGACGAACTCGGCGTCGCCCTGTCGGATCGCGCGTGGATCGGTGCCCTGCTCGACGTGGAGGTCGCGCTGACCCGCGCAGCCGCCGCACTCGGCCGCGTCGAGAACACCCACGCCGACGCCGTCGCGACAGCCGCGACTTCCCTCGCCGAGGAACTCGATCCCGCCGACCTCGGTCGACGGTCCGCGGCGGGCGGCAACGGCGTCATCCCCCTGGTCTCCCTGCTGCGCGAGCGCGCCGACGCTCCCGCGCGCGCCGTGCACGTCGGCGCGACCAGCCAGGACGTGCTCGACACCGCGCTGATGCTGCTCGCCCGCCGCGCAGGAGGGATCGCCCTGGCGAACCTGCGCTCCGCAGCCGACGGCGCAGCGCGTCTCGCCGCCGCCCATCGCGAGACACCGATGGTCGCGCGCACTCTCGGCCAGCAGGCACTGCCGACCACCTTCGGTGCGCTCGCGGCCGGTTGGCTCCTGTCCCTCGACGACGCCGCCGGCGCACTCGACCGCGCGCTGTCCGCCCTGCCCGCCCAGTACGGCGGGGCCGCCGGCACGCTCGCCGCCGTCCACCCCGACGGCTTCGCGTTCGCCGACACCGTCGCCGACCTGCTCGGGCTCGCGCGTCCCGTCGCGCCGTGGCACACCGCCCGCACCCCCGTCACGACCCTCGCGGGCACACTCGGTGTCGCCGCGGGCGCGGTCGCGAAACCCGCCACCGACGTCGTGCTCATGGCGAGCACCGAGTTCGGTGAGGTGAGCGAGGATGCGCCCGGCGGGTCGTCGGCCATGCCGCACAAGCGCAATCCCGTCGCGGCGATCACCGCGCGCGCTGCTGCCCGACGCGTTCCCGGCCTCGTCTCGACGATCCTGTCGTCGACCGATCACGAGTTCCAGCGGGCCGCCGGTGCCTGGCACGCCGAATGGGAGACGCTCGCCGACATCCTGCGCCTCACCGGCGGTGCCGCGCACCAACTCTCGACGAGCCTGAACGGTTTGCACGTCCACACCGACGCGCTCGACCGTAACCTCGCCCTCACCGGCGGAGCGATCCTGGCCGAGAAGGTCACAGCGGCACTCGCCGAACACACCGACGACGCCCGCTCGATCGTCACCGACGCGGCGGTCGCCGGCAGGCCGCTCGACGAGGATCCCGCCATCACCGCACATCTCGACCCGCAGGACGTGCGCGAACTTCTCGATCCCACGCGTTATCTCGGCCATGCCGCAGACATCGTCGACCGCGTTCTCGCCCGTCACGACAGCACGAACCGAACCACAGGAGATGCCCGATGACCGTCACGCTCAACTACGAACAGTACGGCGACCCCACGAAGCCGACCGTCCTGTTCCTCGGTTCGCTCGGTTCGGACCTGTCGATGTGGGGACCGCAGATCCACGCCTTGGCGACCGACTGGAACGTCGTCGCAGCAGACCATCGCGGGCACGGCGCATCGCCCGCGCCGTCCGGTCCCTACACGATCGAGGAACTCGCCGGCGACGTCGTCGCCCTGCTCGACTCGCTCGAACTCGACGCCGTGCACTACGTCGGCCTGTCGCTCGGCGGTGCCGTCGGGCAGTGGCTCGCGGCGCATCACCCCGAGCGCGTGCGCACGCTGACGCTGCTGTGCACCTCGCCGGCCTTCCAGCCTGCCCAGCCCTGGTACGACCGGGCCGTATCGGTCCGCAACGACGGCCTGGCCTCCATCGCCGATTCGATCGTCTCGCGCTGGTTCACTCCCGAACTGGCCGAACACGATCCGGAGCTCGTCGCCCGCCACGTCGAGATGGTGAAGGGCACCACCGACGAGGGCTACGCCGCGTGCTGCGAGGCACTGGCGACCTGGGACGGCCGTCCCGACCTCGCCCGGATCGTCGCGCCCACCCTGGTGATCGCCGGTGAGCAGGATCCCGCCACCCCGCCGTCGACGATGCAGCAACTGGCCGACGGGATCGCCGACTCGGCCTTCCACGTCCTCTCCCCCGGCGCACACCTCGCCAACGTGGAGCAGGCGGGACGGGTCACGAAGCTGATCCGCGAACACATCTCGTCGCGCGCCACGCCGTCCGCCGCGCACCGCACCGCGGTGTTCGAAGAGGGCCTACGGGTGCGCCGTTCCGTCCTCGGCGACGCGCACGTCGACCGGTCCATCGAGTCGGCCACCGAATTCACCCGGCCCTTCCAGGATTTCATCACCCGCACCGCGTGGGGCGACATCTGGGCACGCCCGGGTCTGGACCACCGCACCCGCCGGCTGCTGACCCTCGCGATCCTCACCGCGGTCGGCAACGAGCACGAACTCGACATGCACATCCGCGCCGCCCTGCGCGCCGGGATCGATCCCGACGACCTCGTCGAGGTCTTCCTGCACACCGCGGTCTACGCGGGTGTCCCCAACAGCAACCGGGCGTTCGCGCTCGGCAAGCAGGCGCTGGCCGACACCGAGGGAGGTGCGGGATCGTGAGCACGTCCGACGTCACCGCCCCCGAGGTCACTCGCGAGAACCCCGGAGCGTCACCCGATTACGTGCAGTCGCTGGCGCGTGGCCTGTCGGTCATCAAAGCCTTCGGTGCGCACGCCCAGCGGCAGTCGCTCTCCGACGTCGCCCGCGCGACCGGCCTCACCCGCGCCACCGCCCGCCGATTCCTGTTGACGCTCATCGAACTCGGCTACGTCCGCACCGACGGATCCCAGTTCTGGCTCACCCCACGGGTGCTCGAACTCGGCTACAGCTACCTGTCGGCGCTGACACTGCCGGAGGTCGCGCGACCCCATCTCGAGGCGCTCGCCGAGAAGGTCAAGGAATCGACCTCGGTGTCGGTGCTCGACGGCACCGACGTCGTCTACGTCGCGCGAGTTCCGGTCAGCCGCATCATGACCGTCACCATCACCCTCGGCACCCGCTTCCCCGCCTACGCGACCTCCATGGGACGGGTACTGCTCGCCGGATTGAACGACGACGAACTCGACGCCTACCTCGCGCGCGCCGAGTTCGCTCCCATCACCGGCAACACCGTCACCACCGCCGAGGAACTGCGCGCCGAGATCGCCACGGTGCGACGCAACGGATACTGCATCGTCGACCAGGAACTCGAGGAGGGCCTGCGCTCGCTCGCCGCGCCCATCCGCGATGCGTCGGGAACC
Organism: Rhodococcus sp. PD04; assembly: GCF_035918275.1. Taxonomy (NCBI): domain Bacteria; kingdom Bacillati; phylum Actinomycetota; class Actinomycetes; order Mycobacteriales; family Nocardiaceae; genus Rhodococcus; species Rhodococcus sp. PD04. The sequence continues at coordinate 4,955,472 of NZ_CP142143.1, forward strand.
GTTGTGGCGTCGGTGAACCTGTCGACCCACGCGGCCCGCTACCGGATGGAGACCGTGCACGACGAGCTCGTCCCGGCGTTGCTCGCCACCGCCGGAGCGATCTCCACGGATCTCGCCCGCACCCAGACCCACCAGTGAACAATCCCGATCGAGGTACATCATGACCGACGTAGTGATCTGCGAACCCCTGCGCACCCCGGTGGGCAGGTTCGGCGGTGTTCTGAAGGACATCGCACCCGAGGATCTCGCGGCCACCGTCATCCGCGAACTCGTCGCCCGCACCGGCATCACCGGTTCCGACATCGACGACGTCTTCCTCGGCCAAGCCTCCCCCAACGGTGAGGCCCCCGCCCTCGGCCGCGTCGCCGCCCTCAACGCCGGTCTCGGCGTGGACGTTCCGGGCCTGCAGGTCGACCGCCGCTGCGGCTCGGGCCTGCAGGCGATCGTGCAGGCCGTCATGCAGGTGCAGACCGGCGCCAGCGACCTGATCCTCGCCGGCGGCGCCGAGTCGATGAGCCAGGCCGAGTTCTACGCCACCGGTATGCGCTGGGGCGTCAAGGGTGAAGCCGTCGCCCTCTCCGATCGTCTCGCCCGGGCCCGCGTCACCGCCGGCGGCCGCGACTTCCCCGTGCCCGGCGGCATGATCGAGACCGCCGAGAACCTGCGCGCCGAGTTCTCCATCAGCCGTGAGGACCAGGACGCCCTGGCCGTGCAGTCGCACCAGCGGGCCGTCACCGCGCAGAAGAACGGCGTGTTCGCGCAGGAGATCGTGCCCGTCACCGTGCCGCAGCGCAAGGGCGATCCGCTCGTCGTCGACACCGACGAACACCCCCGCGCCGACACCTCGATGGAGACCCTCGCCAAACTGCGCCCGATCCGCGGCAAGATCGATCCCGAGTCGACCGTCACCGCCGGCAACGCCAGCGGCCAGAACGACGGGGCCGCCCTCGCGATCGTCACCACCGCCGAGAAGGCCGCCGCGCTGGGTCTGCGTCCGTTCGCTCGCCTCGCGAGCTGGGCGGTGGCCGGTGTGCCGCCGCGCACCATGGGCATCGGCCCGGTGCCCGCCAGCGAGAAGGCCCTCGGCCGACTCGGACTGACGCTCGCCGACATGGACGTCATCGAACTCAACGAGGCGTTCGCCGCCCAGGCTCTCGCGGTCACGCGCTCGTGGGGCATCGAGGCCGACGACCCGCGCCTGAATCCCAACGGCTCCGGCATCTCGCTCGGACACCCGGTGGGCGCGACCGGCGGACGCATCCTCGCCACCCTGCTGCGCGAACTCGACCGCCGTGAGGGTCGCTACGGACTCGAGACGATGTGCATCGGCGGCGGCCAGGGGCTCGCTGCGGTATTCGAGCGCATCGCCTGACGGCCGTCGAACGCATCACCTGATGTGGCCTACGGTGCTCGCGACGCGATCCCCGTCGCGAGCACCGTACAGTCCGTACGCTCGTGATCATGAGCGAAGTTCAGATAACTCCCCCGACCGAAGCCCCTGCTCCGCCCACGACACGAGCCCGGACCCTCGCGCGTTATCTGCTGGCCGCCTCACTCGTCTTCGCCGGACTGAGCCATCTCTTCTGGGCCCGCAAGGACTTCCAGGCCCAGGTGCCCGACTGGGTGCCGATGGACAAGGACGGCGTGGTCATGGCGTCCGGCGGTGTCGAGATCATGCTCGGCGCCGGACTCGCCGTGGCGAACCGCGACCGCGTCCGTGTCGGCCGCCTGGCCGCACTGTTCTTCGCGGCCGTCTTCCCGGGCAACATCGCCCAGTATCTCGGCAAGCGCAGCGCCTTCGGTCTCGACACCGACCGTAAGCGCCTGATCCGCTTGTTCTTCCAGCCCGTGCTCATCCTGTGGGCCCTGTGGTCCACCGGAACCCCCCGACGCTGACGCGGCCGGCGCCGGAGGGCGGACCGGTGTCCGTCACTCCGGCGCGACCCGCACGAGCATCTTCCCGAAGTTCTTTCCTTCGAGCATGCCGATGAACGCCTCCGGGGCGTTCTCGAGTCCGTCGACGATGTCCTCGCGGTACGCGAGCTTTCCGTCGCGGACCCATGCCGAGGCCTCACGCAGAAAGTCGCCGTACATCTCCTTCACGAACTCGCTCTGGATGAAACCGCGGATCGTGAGGCTCTTGGTGAGAATCGAATTGAACAGCCCCGGAAGCCGGTCCTTACGGTCCAGATCCGCGCCGTTGTACTGCGCGACCAGACCGCACACCGGGATCCGCGCATAGGTGTTGAGCAACGGCCACACCGCTTCCTGCACGGGGCCGCCGACGTTCTCGAAGTACACGTCGATGCCGTCGGGAACCGCCTCGGCCAGCTTGTCGGCGAAGTTCGGGTCGCGATGGTCGATCGCCGCATCGAAACCGAACTCCTCGATCAGTGCGCGGCACTTCTCCGGGCCACCGGCGATACCCACCGCGCGGGCGCCCTTCAGCTTCGCGATCTGCCCGACGGCCGATCCCACCGGCCCCGTGGCGGCAGCGACGACGACGGTCTCGCCCTCCTTCGGCTGTCCGATCTTCAGGAGCCCGGAATAGGCTGTGAAGCCGGGCATTCCGAGCACACCCACCGCGGTGGAGATCGGTGCGGCCTGCGGATCGAGCTTGCGGACGGTGGAGCCGTCGAGGACGGCGTGCGACTGCCAGCCGGCTCCGGCCAGCACGTAGTCGCCCGGCTCGAGACCCTCGTACCGCGATTCGACGACCTGGCCCACCGTTCCGGCGACCATCACGTCCCCGAGTTCGACGTGCGCGGCATACGACTTCGCGGTGCTCATCCGACCGCGCATGTACGGGTCGAGGGACAGGTAGACGACGCGCAGGAGGATCTGGCCGTCGCCGACCTCCGGCAGCTCCACGGTCTCGAATCGGAAGTTGTCGGCGGTGGGCGCCCCCTCCGGGCGCGACGCGAGAACGATGCGGGTGCTCTGACTCGTCGTGGCTTCACTCATGCCGACAGTGTGCCGCACGCGCAGGTGTCCTAAACGCTGCGCACGGGCACCCCGGCAGGCACGATGTCGGGCCGGAGACGCTCCCGATCAGGCGCTGCGCTGTACCTGTCCGCGAGGCACCTGGTAGTTCGAGAACAGCTGCGAGTGGATGACCTCGGTGAAGGACGGTCCGTCCTGCTCCACGCGGGCAGGACGGCGAGTGGACGAAGCGGTGCGCGAGGCACCCATCTGCGACGTGGAGCGGATCGCCATGTCGATCTCCTCTCGGAAGGCGGGGAGAGGTGGCCACCGGCACCGTACAGAAGGTGCAAATCGGGTGAGCGACCCCTTGGGAGATACATATACCCCGTCGATGCCCGATATGCACCTGTCGATTTCGGCGCGCCGCACACCGCCGTGCCGGGAGCCTCGGGAAGCTACCCGTCGATCTCGTGACCGTCGGAGGCGGGAAGCACCCGGATGGGCGCGCTCGTGGCCGAGTTCGATGCCCCCACCCGACCGCTCAACGTCGCGGCCGGATCACAGGCCCGCACGGCGATCGTGCGAGAACCTCCGGGAGGCAGGTGGAACCAGGAATCCTGCAGGTCACCGCCGGTGACGTCGAGGTGCACATACTGCGCCACACCCTCGGTCCGCACCTCCACGCTCCACCCGTCCGGGACGGGTCGAGCGGTCGCCGCGAGACCGATTCCGCGCTCGACGGGCCGTGCCGGACCACCCACGAGATGCACCGACTCCGCCAGCACCGCACCGGTGGGATCCAGCAGCCGGGCGGTCGCCGTGTCGAAAGTGCGCGGCCCGAATCGATACGCAAAATTGACATCGGAGAAACCGCCCGTCACGGACGCCCAGGAGAACACCCGGCTCTCGTGCGGCTCGAGATGCAGCGGCACGGCCACATCCACCGGTGCCGCACCCGAGGGGGTGTGGGCCTGCAACTGCAAAGTCACGTCGAGAACGTCGGCGGTGTCGTTGATGGCGTCCACCCGCAGGCCGTCGAGGCCGTCGTCGGTGAGGAGGACGGTGACGGGCGCGAACACCCGGGCCAACACCCACCACGGCGCCTTCGGGTTCCCGTCGGCGTCGAGCACGCCCCATCCGGCACCCGGCTGCAGGTCGCGGGCGGACAGGACCAGGGCACCGCGACATCCGGATCCGGATCGTCGCCAGTACTGCAGCACCTCGGTGAACGCTTCGCAGATCGCTGCCCGTCCGAGTGCGAGGTACCGCGCGGGGTCGGCCCACCGCACCTCGGCGGGGTCGACCCCGAAGATCGTGCGCACATAGTGGTCTCGCACGTCCTCGAAGTCCCACGACGCGCCGTTGTCGCGCGGCACAGCCGCCTTCCACCGCGGATGGTGACCGGCGACATTCACACTGCCGAACTCGGCCTCGATCGCCGTGTCGGAGGGCGGGATCGAGAACGCGAGGCATTCGGTGGCGAAACGCACGCCGGCGGCACGCACGTCGCTGAGTGGACGGCGGTAACCCCCGACGCCGAAGTAGTGCGCCACACCCGAGCCCACCGCGATCGGCAGTGTGTCACTACCCGGGGGCGCGGAGGGTGACGACGACACCCACACCGTGCCCGGTAGCTCGCGGTCGACGATCGCGGGCAACCAGTCGTCGAGCGCCGGGATGGATGCCTCCGCCAGACCGAGCATGGCCGGTTGCTGCTCGGTCTCGCTGCCCCCGCACATCACCACGGGTGCCGGGTTCCCGCCCCATCGACGTGCCAGCGCACGGACCTCGTCCTCGAGCAGCGCGCGGAAGTGCGGGTCGTCCGGTGGGTCGGTGGTGGCGAGCATGACGTCCTGCCACACCATGATGCCCAGTTCCGCACACGCGGAGTAGAACTCGTCGTCCTCGTAGACCATCGTGCCGGGGATGCGGATCGTGTCCACCCCCGCCGACACGCAGCGTTCGACGATGCGCCGCGTTCCGGCCGGGTCGTTCCGCGCGATCGGATCGGTCGGTGTCCACACCAGGCCGCGGCAGAAGACGTCGATGTCGTTGATCCGCAAGCCGAATCCGTCGCCGGGTGAGCGCTCGACCGATCGGAAACCGATGGCGCCCAATTCCATCCGATGCCCGTCCAGAAGAAGTTGGGCTGCATACAGGTTCGGGTCGCCGTAGGTATGTGGCCACCACCGCTGCACCTCGGGGAGCGTCACCTGCATGTGCACGCGTGCTGTCCCGTCGGCTCCGTATTCGGGTCGGGCGTGGGCCGTCGACCCTCCGATCTCCACAGCGACTTCGGAGACGGCAGCGCCAACCAACACGAGGTCGACGTCGACGATCCCGTCGGATCCGCGCACACGCGTTCGTATCTCACGTTCCAGCACGAGGGGTTCACCGGAATCGACGAGACGCACGGGACGCCACGGTCCGACCGGCGCCGGAGCTCCCGCGTAGACCGGGGCACGCCCGAGCATCGTGGTGCGGAACCACCGCAATCCCTGAGCCGATACGAGCGACGAGCGCCACCGTCCGCGCGGTCGTCGCTTGCGGAGTGCAGTGTCGAGCGAGGCGCACCGGATCGCGATCCGCGTCGTCGACGACAGGCGGTCGAGGATGACGGTCAGGGGCACGAACATCGATTCCGACGTCGCGACGAGGGTGCCGTCGACCCACACCTCCGCGAGGGTCGCGAGTCCGTCGAAGGTCAGACGCCACGGTCCGTCCCCGGACACCTCGACATCGGTGACGAACCACCAGTCGTCACTGTCGGGTGACGACGCCCGGGCCGCCGCGACTCCGTCGGCCTCCCGGATCGCGCCTGCCGCCGTCCCGGGTATGCAGACCGGCAGCCAACAACCGTCCTCCGGTAGCTCACCGGGATTCTCGACCGACCCGGGAGCAACACGGAGACAACGCCATCGGGAATCGTGCAGCAGATCCATGTGCGTCGAATCCCGTCACCGCACCCCGGCGGCGCGGACGACGGTCGCCATGGCGTCCTCCCAGGCATCGGCCATCGCCGTCAGCTGGTCGCCGGGGTCGACGCTGCGGCCGCGTGCCGCGCGCGCCATCCGGAACTGGACACTCTTCGCGCCCTCGGCGACCGCGCGGAAGCCGTCGGCGGCGGCAGCCGCACCGGGATATCCGCGACCGTCCATGTAGATGCTCACGTCCGCGGCGAGTTCGGCGGTGGCACCGCACTGGCGGAGCACCCCGAACGTCCACGGATGGAAGACGTCCATTCCACCGGTGCGGATCGGGTCGACGTCGGCGAGTACCCGCTTGCCGAGTTCGCGCACCGGATTCGAGCCTGCGCGCATGCGCAGGTGCCGGAGCACCACGGTGTCGAAGGCATCGCACTGCGGTTGCACCGCATCGAGACGCACTTGTTCGAGATAGGGAGGCCAGGTGGGCACCGGTTCGTCGAGGCCGAACACTCCGCGGAAGTCCTCACCGGTGAGGACGTGATAGCCGCTGTTGTGGAAGTACTCGAGCGTCTCGGTGTCGCGGTCGATGAGATTGGGCACGATCGTCGTCTTCGAACGACTCTCCCGGTATCCGGTGCCCTCGGTGTCGGGCAGCCAGAAGGCGTCCACCTCGATCGTCGACAACAGGCCGGCGGCGGCGTTGTCCTCGAGGTGGTCCACCGGGCGGCGCCAGACGTTCATCTCCGCGACGTCGATCCCGTAGAGCACGAACAGATCCTCGGGACGGAACTTGAGGAAGGTCCACTGGGCTCCGTCGAACCGGGCCGAGAACGCGCACGCCGCCGCGGGGACGGGGTCGTGGCCGAGCGAATACAGCACCTCGACCCACAGGTCGACGTAGCAGTTGGTCTCGGTCCAGATCCGGTCGGCAGCGTGCACGAAGTGCGGTGAGTACCCGTCGACGCGGACGTAGATGAGCCGATCGCTCACGGGAACATCCTGTCGCGTACCGCAGCGGGCCAGCGGTCGACGTCGAGTCCGTGGGTCCGCAGCAACGCCAGGGCGATCCGCTCCATGCCGAATCCGACGCAGGCGCTGTGCGCGACTTCGCCGTCGGCCGTGCGGATCTCGAAGGTCTCGCCGAAGTGTTCGCGGTGACAGTTGCACGAGACCACGGCGGTGCCGTCGTCGAGGTCGCCGTAGAGCCGGACGGTCAGCTCGGTCTTGAGGTTCTCGGTGCGCTGGTTGACGGCCAGCATGCGCCCGGCCCGCCCGAAGAAGGGGTCGTTGGCAGGCACGGCGGTCGCGTCGAGACCCAGCGAGTCGAGCACCTCGAGTCCTCGCTCCACCCAGGAATCACGATGCTGCGCAGCGTCGTTCTCGGTGCCGATCCGCACGAACTCGTGCATCCGGAAAGCCTGCATGCGAGCCGGGTCGACTGCCGGTTCGTGCCGGAAGCAGTAGCCGAGGACGTCGAGCAGTTCGCCGCCCTCGCGCAGCGTGCCGGTGTACCGCGAGTAGGCGGGATGGCATGCGGCGGAGACGAGCACGGTGTCGGCGGGTTCGAGCCACGGATCCCACGCCTCGCCCCGCGACCGCGCGGCGAGCAGTTCGGCGTGCTCGGCGTTGCTGCCCGCGAAGGTGTTCACCGCTCCCGTCAGGTGCGGGAACGAGGCGATGTAATCGGTGCGCTCGAAGCTCGTCCGCGGGAAGACCGGAGGGAAGCGCAGGCGCGTCGCCGCCCGGCCCGGACCCGCCGCAACCACCACGCGGTCGATGCCATCGACGATGTCCTCGAAGACACCCGACCGTCCGTAGAGTCCCGGAACACCGGTCTCCACGAGCAGTTCGGCCTCGAGCAACTGCTGCTGGAAGTCGAGGCGGGCGCGCTCGAGCTCGGACAGCTCGTCGGTTGCGGTGCTGGTAGTGGCTGTACTTGTCACAGCGTCCCCCGGTAGGCGATCGACAACTGGGCCGAGTTGTTCATGATGCGGTCGTTGTTGACCATCACGGCGGCACCGTGCGCGTCGCGCAGGTGACGGCCGAGCGAGTACTGCGAATCCTCGCGGTATCCGGCGATCCCGCAGATGAGCATCGCGCGGTTCACCAGATCCACGACGAGCGTGGACGCGGTGACCTTGAGGTTGTTCATGGCGAGCGAGAAACCCATGCCCGACATCGATTCCTCCTGCGCCGACGCGGCCGCGTCGAACCGGGCGGCCGACGCAGCGACGAGATCGGAGAACTGCTGGTGCACGGCGGCTGCTTCGGCGAGTCGCAGCGCACCGGGCGGCGTGACGCCCGGGCTGCGGCGGGCCGCCGAGCGCACGAACGAGCGGGCCTTCTCCATCGCCGCGTCGGCGATTCCGAGCCATACCGCCGACCACACACTGTGCGAGACGGGAAGCATGGTGCGCGACGAGATCTCGGCGTAGGCCGTGCCGACAACGAGATCGGCGGACGTCGTGGCGGTGAGGACGAAGCCGGGGCTGCAGGTGCCGCGCAGTCCGAGGGTGTCCCAGTTCCCGGTGGGCTCGAGGGTCACGTCGTCGCGTCGGCACACGACGAGCACCTGGTCGCTGGGCGGGCTGTCGGCGGTGCGACGCGCGGTCACCAGGATCGCGTCGGCGTACTCGCCGTACGAGATGACCGGTGCGTTCTTCGTCAGCGTGACGGTGTCGCCGTCGCGGGCGACGGCGCAGACACTGCTGCGCACGTCGCCGCCGGTGCCGAGTTCGGTGGTCGCCGAAGCGATCAGGTAGTCGTTCGCCACCGCTTCGGCGACGAAGGCGGCCACACCCGGGGTGGGGTGGTGCACCAGCGACAGGATCTGCGTCTGGTGCATCGCGAAGATCATCGCGGTGGAGGCGCAGTACCGGCCGAGGATGCGGGCGACGGCGCACAGCTCACCGAGGGACGCGCCCTCCCCACCCTGGTCGACGGGGACGGCACAGTTCAGCAGTTTGTGGGCGCGCAGCGCGTCGACGGCCTCGTGTGGGAACCGACCCTCACGATCCACGTCGGCGGCCGCGGGGCCGGCGCTCTCGCGTCCGACGAGTTCGGCACGGGCGAGCAGTGACAGCCCGGTGTTCTCCGCGACAGCCAGGGGCACGGACGTGGATGTCACGCGACGCCCAGTTCCGTCAACGCCGACCTGATGGCGCCGACGCTCGCGAAGGTGCTCTTGCGCAGCAGTTCGTCGGGGAATTCCACGTCGAAGGCGTCCTCGAGGGCGAGCATCACGTTCACGCTGGCGTGCGATGTCAGGCCGAGCTCGTAGAGGTCGGCGGCGGGATCGAGCGCAGTGCTGTCGACCGACAGCTTCGCGTGCTCACCGAGGACCTTGCGGATCACCTGCTCCGTCATGGGTGTTCTCCAGTTTCTGCTTCGTCGACGCGGGTCGCCACGACCGTCGCGATGGCGTATTCGGGCTCGTGGGAGATCGAGACCTGTATGTCGGTCACCTGTTCATCTCGCGCCAGGGCGGCCGCGTTACCGGCCAGTACGACAGTGCATCCGCCCCAGTCCGCGCGGCGGATCTCGATGGCCCGCCAGGGAACCGCGTGCTCGCGCGGACGCAGGACCTTCATGACGGCTTCCTTCGCGGCGAAGCGCGCCGCGAGGCGTTGGGCGCGACCCGGTCCGGTGCATACGTCCAGCTCGTGCGGGGTGAACACGCGCTGCAGGTAGCGGTCGCCGAACCGGTCGATGCTCGACGCGATGTCGCGGACGGTGACGACATCGCAGCCGACACGTGTCGTCGCGACGCGGGGGCCGCTGCCATCGTTCATGGGTCACTCCTCGGGATGCGCTGCACACGCTAGCCGCAGGTCGGCCGATCTACACCACTCGAACGGCTCTGGCTCGCAGGACATCCCGGAAATCACCCCGACTTTCACCCGCCGGTCGCGGCAGTTCGCGCGGTGACCCGGGGCTCGCTACCGCAACACGCCGCGTCGATCCCGGCTCCGCGCGCGAACGACGAAAGGCCCCGACCGGGTGGTGGGGCCTTTCGGGGGTCTGGAGTTATGCGGACGTCCGCACGGGTTCCTTGTCGCTCTCCGGCTCGTCCTTCGTCGCCGGCTCCTTCTCCGCCGCGGGCACCGGGACGGTGTCCTGCGCGTAGTAGAAGTGCGGGCGACGGTGTCCGAGGAAGGAACCGCACCAGGACATGACCGCGATGTAGCGGTTGCGGAAGCCCACCAGGTAGACGAGGTGGACGGCGAGCCACAGCACCCACGCGATGAAGCCGGTGAGCTCGATCTTCCCGACCCGCGTGATGGCGCGGAACCGGTTGATGATCGCCATGCTGCCCTTGTCCTTGTACTGGAACGGGGTGCCCATCGCGACCTTGCCGGTGATCATCTTCGCGACGTGGCGGCCACCCTGCATCGCGAACGGCGACTGTGCCGGCAGGTTGTCGAGGGTGACCATGTCGCCGATGGCGAAGATGTTGTCGCTGCGGCCGACGGTGAAGTCGGGGTCGACGAGCAGGCGTCCGCCGCGGACCGTCTCGCAGCCGGTGCGCTCGGCGAGCACGTCGGCGAAGTCGTTGGCCTGGATGCCGGCCGACCAGATGATGGTCTCGGCAGTGAGGCGGCGGGTCTCCTCGGTCGTGGGCGTGGTGAGCGTGGCACCGTGCTCGTCGATGTCGGTGACCATCGTCCCGAGGACGACGTCGACGCCGCTCTTCTCCAGCGACTCCTTGGAGTACTCGCTGAGCTTGCCGCCGAACGGGGGCAGCACCTTGTCGGCGCCCTCGACGAGGGTGACGGTGACGTCGTCGGCGCGGATGTTGCCGATGTTCTCGGCGAAGTAGCGCTGCGCGAGCTCCTTGATCTGTCCCGCGAGCTCGACGCCCGTCGGGCCGGCGCCCACGACGATGAAGCTGAGCAGATTCTTCCGACGCTCGGCATCGGTGGTGACGTGTGCTTCCTCGAAGCACCGCACGATCTGGCGTCGCAGCTTCTCGGCGTCCTCGACCGTCTTGAGCGCGTACGTCAGGTCGGCGAACTCGTCGCGTCCGAAGTACGCCTGGCGGGCGCCGGTCGCGGCGACGAGGTACTTGTAGCCGAGGCGGAGACGCTGGCCGCCGGCCTCGTAGACGACCGTGTTCTCCTCGGGGAGCACGTCGACGACGCGGCCCAGGCGGACGTCGGCGTTGGGGTACTCGGCCAGGATCGCGCGCACGGAGGGGGCGATCTCACCGGGCGAGAGGACACCGGTCGCAACCTGGTAGAGCAGAGGCTGGAAAAGATGCTCGGTGGTCTCCGAGATGAGAACGAAGGGCGTGCCGGCCTTGGCGAGCTTCTTGGCGGTGGCCAATGCTCCGAAGCCGGAACCCACGATGACTACATCTGTCCGATCGACCAGGGTCACTGTGTCCGCATCGTCCATGCTGTCGTAAACCTCCACGTGCTTGTCATCTCCGTTGATGTATGACTCCCAAGGTAGGTACGAAGGACCCTTGTTATCCACTAACCTGGGATATTCGAAGAACTGTTATCTGTTTTGCTCATAAATGCAGATGGCACGTTCCCGGGAGGAGCCATGGATTTCCGTCAGCTGCGCTACTTCTTCGCCGTCGGCGAGGAGGGCAGCTTCTCCCGTGCTGCCCAGCGCTGCTTCATCTCGCAGTCGGCGATCAGCCATCAGATCGCGAAGCTCGAGCACGAACTGGGCACCACCCTGTTCGACCGCACCACCCGTTCGGTCAAGCTCACCTCGGCCGGCCGACGCCTGATGCCGATCGCCGCCGAGGTGCTCAGCCTCGAGGCGAAGGCCCTGGAAGTGGGCCACGAACCGCGGGAGAGCATCCGCATCACGGCGAACATGAGCTTCGCGTCGCAGAGCCTCGATGCCATCTCCAGCGTCCGGGAGCGTCATCCCAAGATCGACGTGGAGTTCGTCATCAAGGACTTCACCGACCGCGTCAACGCCGTCGCGTCCGGCGACGCCGATCTCGCACTGATCCGCGGCGACGTCGACCGCCCGGGGCTGGAGGCGATCCGTCTCGGCATCGAGGAACTCGTCATCGTCACGTCGACCGAGCACCCACTCTCGGCGTTCTCCACCGTCGACCTCGGAGATCTCGCCCACTACCCGCTGCTGCTGCCGCCGCGCGGCAACCAGGTGCTGTTGCACCGCGTGGTCGAGGACGCCTTCGTCGAGGTCGGTCGTCGCGTGCGCCTCGGGCCTCCGATCGCGAGCGACCACACCGCGACTCTCGAGGTGCTCACCAACCCGAGGGCGTGGACCGTGCTCTACGCCGGCACCGCCGCCGACACGCCCCGCAAGGGGCTGAAGTTCATGCGCGAGATCCACCACCGGCTGCAGGTACCGGTGTGCGGGGTGGTGCGGAGCAACGCGACGCCCAATCCCGAACTCGAGTTCCTCATGCGGGCGCTCGCGCATTCGATCGTGCCGCCGACGGACAGCACGCCGTGATCGGACCGCCGACATCGGAGCGCGAAACGGTCATCGGTGCGCGCAATTCCGCGCTCTGCTGACCGTTTCGCGCGTCGCTGCAGTCCGGGGCGACTCAGTCGCGCGGCGACAGCTTGTCGAGCAGGTCGAGGCCCTGACGTGCCCACGCGATCTCGGCCTCGCCGCGGCCGATGAGACCGTCGTACGCGAACGCCTTGAACGCGATGATCCGCTCGTGGTCCTCGGCCGGATACTTCTGCACGCGTCGCGCGATGGTCGCGTTGCTGAGGTCGAGGATCGCGTCGCGCACCGTGGTCCACTGGGCGATCTGTTCGGTGTAGTGGTCGATATGCCGTTGCAGGCACTCGCGAGCGCTGTCGGGGTCGGCCCATTCGAAGTAGGCCGCGCGCATGTGGGCGGCGTCGCGCACCGGGGCGTAGTCCAGCGGGGTGGACATCCACTCGCGGAAGGCCCGGATGCCCTCGTCGGTGATCGAGTACCGGGTCTTGGTGCTGTTGGGACCCCAGCGCACCTGTTCGCCCTCGACGAGACCTTCGCGCTCCATCCGGCGTAGTTCGGGATAGATCTGCGAGTCGGGTGCATGCCAGACGTGCCCGACCGACCCGCCGAACCGTTTCGCCGCGTCGTAGCCGGTCAGAGGCTCGGCGGTGAGCAATGCGAGCAGCGCGTATCGCAGGCTCATGGACCACCACCTTTCCCCGGGCGAGTATTCCACCCTTGCGAATAACTATATCGATAGATAGTGTGTGCTCCAGCTCACCAACTATCTATGTAGATAGTTATTTCACCCCTCAGTGTTCGGAGGATCCGACATGACCGATCTCGGCCCCACCGGGGCGACCGCGAAGAACATGGCCTACCCGCTCGACGCCTGGTACGTCGTCGCCTGGGATCACGAGGTGGGTCGCCGCGAGATCCTCGCCCGCACCATCGCCGGCAAGCCGATGGCCCTCTACCGCACCGAGGAGGGCCGTCCCGTCGCCCTCGCCGACGCCTGCTGGCATCGCCTGGCGCCGCTGTCGATGGGCAAGCTCATCGGCAGCGAGGGCATCCAGTGCCCCTACCACGGTCTGCAGTACAACTCCGCAGGTCGCTGCACACACATGCCCGCCCAGCAGACGATCAATCCGTCCGCGATGGTGGCGTCCTATCCCGTCGTCGAACGGCACCGCTTCGTGTGGGTCTGGCCGGGCGATCCGACGCAGGCCGATCCCGATCTCATCCCGGACATGTTCCAGATGGACTCCCCCGACTGGGCGGGCGACGGACGCACGATCGACGTGCAGGCCAACTACCAGCTCGTCCTCGACAACCTGATGGACCTCACCCACGAGGAGTTCGTGCACTCGTCGTCCATCGGCCAGGACGAACTGAGCGAGTCCGACTTCGTCGTCACCCACGACGACCGCACCGTCACGGTCACCCGCTGGATGCACGACATCGACGCACCGCCGTTCTGGCTCAAGAACATGCGCGACAAGTTCCCCGGCTTCGAGGGCACGGTCGACCGCTGGCAGATCATCGAGTTCCAAGCGCCCTCCACGATCCGCATCGACGTCGGTGTGGCCAAGGCCGGCACCGGCGCCCCCGAAGGCGACCGCAGCCAGGGTGTCAACGGTTTCGTCATGAACACCATCTCGCCCGTCGACGAGAGCACCGCCCTGTACTTCTGGGCCTTCATGCGCAACTACCGCCTGGAGAGCCAGCTCATCACCACGCAACTGCGCGACGGCGTGCACGGCGTGTTCGGTGAGGACGAGGCGATGCTCACCGCGCAGCAGAAGGCCATCGAGGCGAACCCGGATCACGAGTTCTACAACCTCAACATCGACGCCGGCGGCATGTGGGTGCGACGCCTGATCCAGCGCATGGTCGAAGCGGAGCGGAACCTCACCTCGGCCACCGCCGTTCCCGAGGGAGCCCACTGACATGAGCAACAACCAGATCCGTTGGCAGCGGGGCCGAGTCGTGAGTGTCGAGCGGGCCGCCGATTCGATCGCCGAGATCACCCTCGCCGCCGATACCGCCCACCGCGTCGAACCCGGCGCCCACATCGACGTGCGTCTCCCCTCGGGCGACACGCGTTCGTACTCCCTCGCCGCAGGTGGCCCGGACGGTCGCCTCACACTCGGCGTCCACCGTTCCCCCACCTCGCGCGGCGGTTCCGAGTACATGCACTCGCTGCAGGTCGGCGACGAACTCGAGATCACCGAACCGCTCCAGAACTTCCCGCTGCGGATCGGCGCACCGCGGTATGTCCTGCTCGCCGGCGGCATCGGCATCACCGCGGTCCGCGCGATGGGGGCCGTGCTCCGCCGCCTCGGCGCCGAGTACCGCTTCGTGTACGTCGGTCGCAGCCGCTCCGCGATGGCCTTCCTGTCCGAACTCGAAGCCCTCCACGGCGACCGTCTCGACGTCCACATCGACGACGAGGGAACGGGATTGGACGTCGCCGCACTCGTCGACGGCGTCGATCACGGCACCGAGCTGTACATGTGCGGCCCGATCCGCCTCATGGACGCCGTGCGGCGCCGGTGGCACGACCGCGACCTGCCGATGCCGAACCTCCGCTACGAGACCTTCGGCAACAGTGGATGGTTCGACGCCGAGGAGTTCACGGTCACCGTGCCCGAACTCGACGTCACCACCACCGTCGGCTCCGACGAATCGATGCTCGACGCACTCCGGCGTGCCGGTGTCGACATGATGTTCGACTGCCGCAAGGGCGAATGCGGCCTGTGCGAGGTCTCCGTCGCCTCGCTCGACGGTCGCGTCGACCACCGCGACGTCTTCTTCAGCGAGGAGCAGAAGCGCTCCTCGCGTCGGATGTGCGCCTGCGTGTCACGCGTGGTGCGCGATTCGGCGTCGCCCCGATCGACGACGGGTGTCGTCACGCTCGACCTTCCCTGACCACCGCGCATTTCACACCACGAGGAAACACGATGGATCTTCGCGCACGCATCGACGCCTCGCCGATGCATCCCTACCAATGGATGGTCGTCGCCCTGTGCGTCGTGCTGAACATCCTCGACGGCTTCGACGTCATGGCCCTGGCGTTCACCGCCAAGAGCATCGGCAGCGACTTCGGCCTCGGCGGATCGGAACTCGGCGTGCTGCTCAGCGCGGGTCTGATCGGCATGGCCGTCGGCGCTCTCGCTCTCGCTCCGATGGCCGACCGGATCGGCCGACGGCCCCTGATCCTCATGTCGGTCGCACTCGCCACCGCGGGCATGGGCCTGTCCGCGAGCGCCGGATCGGCGTGGGAACTCGGCATCTGGCGGGTCATCACCGGACTCGGTATCGGCGGCGTCCTCGCCTGCACCACCGTGATCGCGAGCGAGTACTCGTCGGCCCGCTGGCGTGGTCTGGCGATCAGTATCTACACCGCCGGATACGGTGTGGGTGCCACGATCGGCGGTATGGCCGCCGTCGGTCTGCAGAGCGAATACGGTTGGCGTGCAGTCTTCGTCACCGGCGCCGGCCTCACCGGCCTGGTGCTCGCGCTCCTCGTCGTGCTGCTGCCCGAATCCCTGGACTTCCTCACCAGCCGGGGACGCGCAGGCGATCTCGACCGGATCAACAGCATCGCGCGACGCATCGGCCAGAGTCCCGTCTCCGAGCTCACCCGCTCCGCAGACAAGACTGCACCGCGGGCAGGACGGATCTCGGATCTGTTCTCCGGAAGCAACACCCGCTCGACGGTCCTGCTGTGGGCGGCCTTCTTCGCCACCATGTTCGGCTTCTACTTCGTCAACTCGTGGACGCCGTCGTTGCTGGAGACCGCCGGTCTCACGAAGGACCAGAGCGCCACGGCGGGCATGATGCTCACCCTCGGTGGCACGGTCGGGTCGGTGCTCTTCGGAGTGCTCGCCAGCCGCTGGACCACCCGGTCGGTCCTGCTCACCTTCACCATCGCCGCCGCCGCGACCATGACCGTCTTCATCATGTCGATCTCGACCCTGACGCTGGCGTTCGCGCTCGGCATCCTGATCGGCGGTCTCATCAACGGCTGCATCGCCGGTCTGTACACCCTCGCGCCGTCCCTCTACGGACCGCAGGTGCGGGCCACCGGCGTCGGTTCCGCCATCGGTATCGGCCGAGCGGGCGCCATCCTCGCACCGACCGCGGCCGGTGTGCTCCTCGATGCGGGATGGACGCCCGAACAGCTCTACTTCGGAGTGGCCGGCGTGGTCGTGCTCGCCGCGGTGGCACTGTTCGCGCTGCGCCCGGCACGTTCGGCAGACGCCTCGTCCGAGCCGCTGCCGGCCGCCGTCTCCACGGAGTCGCGGAGCTGACCGACGGCCGGGAATCAAAGCGCGAAGTGGTCATCAGAGCGGGTAATTCCGCGCTCCGATGACCACTTCGCGCGTCGATGCGGTGGTCCCTGCCGCGAACAACGTCACAGCAGCCGGGTATTCATGGCTTCGGTCCCTTCCGGGTGCATTCCTTCGGGGCGAGCCCCAGCGCCAGGTGCGGCCAATGGGCGATGTCGCGTCGCATCTGCCGGTCGTGGGTGGCCACCGCGACGGCGGCGTCGGTCGCCCCCAGGGCGTCGGTCAACTCGTCCACCAACGTGATCGACAGGTGGTTGGTGGGCTCGTCGAGCAGCAGTACGTGCGGTCGCGCGGCGAGCACCATCGCCAGGTCGAGGCGTCGTTGCTGGCCCATCGACAGGTCACGGACCCGCTTGCCGAGGTCGCGTTCGGTGAACAGTCCGAGTTCGTCGAGATCGACGGCTCCCTGGTCGGGGACGAGCCCGGCGACGATCAGTTCGCCGACGTGCGCGTCGTAGACCTGCTGCACCCGCGCCGCCGACGGTGCCGGCGACTCCTGGGCGAGCCGCCCGATCCGTACGACGGGATCGCTCTCGCGGGTCCCCGACGTCGGTTCGACCTCACCGGCCAGCACTGCGAGCAGCGTCGACTTGCCGGCGCCGTTGGGTCCGGTGATGACGAGCCGCGAACCGGCGAGGACGGCAAGGCTGACCGGACGGTCGAGCCGGCCGCGCACCATGACGTCCTCGATGCGCACCAACGGGGTGTCCGGGTCGATCCCGTCGGCCTCCGCGCCGAGCGCCGGCATCGAGAACTGAAGCGGCGGTACCGGTACCGCCACCGCGTGGTCGTCCAGCGCTTCCTGACGGCGGTGCACCGACTGCACGAGCGCCGGCGCACGGGTGGCACGCTGGTGCTTGCCGGTGCCCTTCTCCGGCCGCCAGCCGGTGACGAGCCGATCCTGCGCGGATTCGAGGTCCGATTCCAACCGGGCCCGCTCGGCCTGCTCGCGGGCGTATTCGCTCACCCAACGGGCGTATTCGGCTTCGCGTCCCGTCCGGAAGCCGGCGTAACCCCCGCCGTACAGGCGTGGACGACCGTCGCGGCTCGGGTTCAGGTCGAGGATCGACGTGGCGACGTCGGTCAGCAGGGCGCGGTCGTGGCTGACGAGGACCACACCACTACGGGTCTGCTGCAGGCGTTCGGTGAGGTAGTCGAGTCCCGACGCGTCGAGGTGGTTGGTCGGCTCGTCGAGCAGCAGGAAATCGTGTTCGGCGCCGAGCAGTGCGGCCAGGCGCACGCGGTAGCGCTGCCCGACCGACATCTCCGCCAGCGGCCGCGAACGGTCGGTGACGGCGCCGAGCGCTTCGAGGGCGGTGTCGACGCGACGGTCGGCGTCCCATGCGTCGAGTTGCTCGGCGATCTCGAGGGCGTCGGCGTACGCGTCGGCGGCACCCGGACGCTCGTCGGCGAGCGCTGCGGTGCTCTCGTCGAGCGCCCGCAGAGCGGCGCGGACGTGCGCCAGCTCGATGTCGACGAGATCACCGACGGTGCGCCCCTGCGCGACGGTCATCTCCTGCTCGGCGATGCCGAACGAGCCGAACCGGCGCACGGTCCCCGAGTCCGGTTCGAGGCGGCCGGCGAGGACGTGCAGCAGCGTGGATTTACCGCGGCCGTTCTCCCCGACGACGCCGAGCCGGGACCCCGGCGTGACCGCGAGGTCGACGCCGCGCAGGACGGGATGACCGTCGCGGGCGAGGTGGACGTCGACGGCGCCGAGTTGGGCGCGGGAGCGCCGGGGCAGGGTGATGCTGATGGTCATGTGGTTTCCTCCGGGCGGAGGCGCACTCGTCCCCGGATCACGGGTGGGAGGATGCGCTCGCTGACGAACGGCCGGACACTCGGCCGTATTCGGGTACGGCTCGAACCGCGACCTCGGAGTACGTCCCGAGTCGCGGAGGGGGTGTCGTCAGTGGAAGTAGAGCGCCTGGATCATGATCTCCAGGGTACCGAGCGCCCGACCACCGTCAATCGGATTTCGGTCCTCGATCACGGAGTGCCTCCGCGGACCGGTACTCGTGCGAGGATGCGAGGAACAGCTGTCGACGAGGCCGCAGGAGGCGCTCATGGAGCACACCGAATCGTCGTTCACCGGCGTCGGCGCGATCCCGATCGTGTACGACGTGTGGTCGCCGGAGGCTCCCACCGGCGTGCTGATCCTCAGCCACGGGCTGGGTGAGCACGCACGTCGCTACGACCACGTCGTCGCGCGGCTCACCGATCTCGGCCTCGTCGTGTACTCCCCCGACCATCGCGGTCACGGACGGTCGGGCGGCAAGCGTGTGCGCGCCCAGGAGATGCGCGAGTTCACCGACGACCTCGACAGCCTGATCGACCTGGCGACCCATGCGCATCCCGGCCTGCCGGTCTTCATGCTCGGTCACTCGATGGGCGGTGCGATCGCTCTGGCCTACGCGCTCGACCATCAGGACCGGCTCGCCGCGCTCGTGTTGTCGGGGCCGGCGGTGATCGTCACGTCGGGCACGCCGAAACCGGTCGTGGAGATCGGCAAGCTGATCGGGCGTTTCCTGCCGGGTGTGCCGGTGCAGAAGCTCGACAGCAAGGCGGTCTCGCGCGATCCCGCGGTGGTCGCGGCGTACGACGCCGATCCGCTCGTGCACCACGGTCTCGTGCCCGCCGGGCTTGCACGGGTGCTGGTGCTCAACGAGCAGAGCCTCGAGCGTCGCCTTCCGAACCTGACGTTGCCGTTGCTCGTCATGCACGGAACCGCCGATGCTCTCGCCGATCCGGCCGGGGCGCAGCTCATCGCCGATCGTGCGGGTTCGAAGGACCTGACGTTGAAGTTGTACGACGGGCTGTACCACGAGGTGTTCAACGAGCCGGAGAAGGACCGCGTGCTCGACGACCTGACGGCCTGGTTGAAGGCACGGCTCGACAACTGAGTTTCGACAACCGGGAGGAGGGGGCGTGTCGTCACGCATGCCGGTCGCGTTCGTCGGCCACGGCAGTCCGCTCAACGCGCTCGAATCGAATCGGTACACGCAGGCCTGGGCGGCGTTCGGGCGATCCGTGCCGACGCCCCGCGCGATCCTGGCGATCTCCGCCCACTGGTTCATCAACGCCACCGCGGTGACCGCGATGCGGTCGCCGCGCACGATCCACGACTTCTTCGGGTTCCCGCAGGAGTTGTTCGACGTCGAGTACCCGGCGCCGGGTGCTCCGGAACTGGCGGAGGAGATCGCCGATCTCGTCCATCCGACGTGGGTGGGTGCCGATGTCGACTCGTGGGGTATCGACCACGGCACCTGGTCGGTGCTCACCCACGCCTTCCCCGAGGCGGATGTCCCGGTGGTGCAGCTCAGCCTCAACGCCTACAAGCCGCTCGATTATCACGTCGAGCTCGGCGCCCGTCTCGCCGGACTCCGCGACCGCGGGGTGCTGATCGTCGCGAGCGGCAACGTCGTCCACAACCTCGGCGCGATGGATCCGCGACGTCCGGGCGCGGGGTTCGACTGGGCGCACCGGTTCGACGAGGACGCCTTCGCGGTCCTGCGCGACCGTCCCGGTGACGCCGCAGCGCTGGGTGAGCACCCCGATTATCGTCACGCGGTGCCGACCCCCGACCATTTCCTGCCGTTGCTGTACGTCGCGGGTCTGGCCGCCGAGTCCGGGGAACAACCGGCGACCCTCGTCGACGGTGTCGAATACGGATCGCTGTCGATGACGTCGTACGCCGTCGGCGGGAACTGTCCGCCGCGCGACGGGGACGGTCACGGCGCCGGACTACCCGAGAGCCCGGAGCCGCCCGACACCAATCTGTGAGCGCTCAGGCAGCGTCGTCCACTGCGACGATCGCGCGTCGCGCGAACCGGGTGCTGAGCCCGATCAGTTCCATGGCCTCGGGGATCGCGCGGGCCAGGACCGGCCACGCGTGGATCTGCCCGCGCCACAGATGTGTCTCCACGGTGCGTCCCGCCGACACGAGTCGTTCGGTCATGATCTCCACGTCCGGCCTGGTCAGCTCGTATTCGGCGGCGCACATGAACATCGGAGGGAACAGCGACGGGTCGGCGTCGACCGGGTTCGTCTCGCCCTCGATCGCCTCTTCGCCGGCGAACCAGCGCGGACTGATCTTCCCGAGTGCCTTGATGGGCAGGTAGGCATCCCTCGCCATGTACTTCGGGTCGTGCTTGTCGAGGTCGAGGTTGAGCAGCGGCGAGTAGCCGATCACCGCGGCCGGTCGCTGGATGCCGCGACGCGCGGCGAGTTCGGCGACCTTCGCCGCGAGATAACCGCCGGCCGAGTCGCCGCCGACGACGATGCGGGTGGGGTCGTCGGCCACCTCGAGCAGAGCGGTGTACGCGTTCATCGCGTCCTGCACCGAACCTGCGATCGGCACGGCGGGCACCTGCCGGTAGTCCATCGAGTACACCGGTGCGCCGGAGTCGAGCGCGAGCTGCACGCACAGCTGACGGTGGGTGGACGGGCCGCAGAAGATGAAGCCGCCGCCGTGGAAGTAGAGGATGGTGGCGTCGTCGAGCGGGTCGTCGACCGGCTTCGGGGAGATGATCCGCTCGCCGGGCACTCCGCCGAGTTCGGTCTGCGTGACGTGCACGGCGCGCGGCGTGGGCGTGATCCTGTCGACCACCCACGACAACCTGCCGAGCACGGCGATGCCGAAGTCGTTGCTCGGCCAGAGACTCAGAATCGGCTTGAAGAGGATCCGGACCACCCACAGGAGGATCAGCGCGACCCTACTGCTGCGGTCGTGCCAGGTCACCGCATCGGTACGCATGTGCACACACTATGTGACCGATGCGGTTCGGGCATCGAGAGTTCCGACACCCGGCGGCCCCGGACCTCGATCGCGTCACCCGATCCGCAGCAGCGGCACGAGCAGTTCCTCGTCGGTCAACGCCCCGTGCTGCCCGGGCAGGTTCGACATGACCTGCTCACCGTCGCTGCGGATCACTGTCGACTCGCCGCGACCGACGGCCACGATGTCGCCGATCCGCTTGGTCAGCGCCGGATCGGGATCGGATCCGAACAGGCACGCCGCGAACGCGTCGTCGCGGGTGCCGACCCACGCGTGGTCGCCGAGTTCGTTGCGCCAGCGTTCGAGGACCCGGTCGACGTGGTCGGTGTAGATGTGGCGGCACCGCGGTTCCCCGGCGATGACGGTGACGTCCTCACCGAGACCCGGCGTGTGGTCGAAGTCGATGCGGCGGCCACGCGAGGCGTCGACCATGCCGTGATCGGCGGTGACGAGCAGGCGGGTGCCGGTCGGCAGCGCCCCGGCGAGTTGCTCGACGAAACGATCGACCACCGTGAGTTGCGCGAGCCACGCCGCGGACTCCGGCCCGTAGACGTGCCCGAGGGTGTCGACCTCGCCGATGTAGCAGTAGACGAGGCTGCGATCGCCGGCGCTCACCGCGGCGACGACCTGGGCGAGCAGATCACCGTAGGCGGAGACCCCGACGAAGTTGCCGCCGCGCAGCACGGCACGGGTGAGGCCACTGCCCTCGAAGGCCTTCGGCACGACGGTGGTGACGTTCAGGCCCGCCTCGCGGCCGCGTTCGAACACCGTCGGATGGGGTTGCACGGTCTCCGGGACGAGGTCGTCGCGCTGGTCGATCGCGGTTCCGGCGAGGGTCCAGCGGAGCCAGTTGACCGGGGCCTCGATCTCGTCGACGTACGACTGATAGCCGGTGATGCCGTGGAGACCGGACGGGAGCCCCGTCCCGAGGGAGGCGAGGCTGACGGCCGTGGTCGTCGGGAAGCCGGCACGCATCGGGCTCCCCGGTGCCTGCGTCAGGTACGGGGCTGCTTTCGCGTTGCGCTGCAGCAGTTCCCAACCCATTCCGTCGACGAGCAGGACGACGGTGTGATCGACGGGGGTGAGATCGAGTCGGTTGGTCTCACCGGCGACCCCCGCGGACGAGAGCACCGACGGCATCAGGTCGGCGAGGGTCGGCTCGGCGTAGACGTCGCGCAGCGGCAGGCTCATAACCCGAGTATGAGCCACTCGCCTGCGCCTGGGGTCACTTGATGTCGGAGCCGTGCTTCGTCAGCGGCATGATCTCGATGTTCATGTAGGGGAACAGCGGCAGGTTCCACAGGATCTCGTGCAGTTCGTCGGCCGACTCGACGTCGAAGATCGAGATGTTGCTGTACTGGCCGACGATCCGCCAGATCTCCCGCCACTTGCCCTGACGCTGGAGATCCTGGCTGTACGCCTTCTCCTTCGCGATGGTCTCGGCGCGCACATCGGGATCGAGGTCGCGGGGGATGTCGACGTCCATCCGAACGTGGAACAGTGCCATGATGTTTCTCCTTCTTCTGTTCTGACGAGAGCGCGGATCAGGAACGCGCGTACTTCTTCACGACGTCCATGTCGAGTTCGACGCCGAGTCCCGGCCCCTCGGGCAGGTGCACCTGACCCTCGGAATAGTCGAGCGGCTTCTGCAGCAGTTCGACGGCGAACAGCTGCGGACCGAACAGTTCGGTGCCGTAGTCGATCCCCGGTTCGGCGCAGGCGAAGTGGATGGACGCGGCGGTCCCGATGGGACCTTCGATGGAGGTCGCGCCGTGGCACCGGAGACCGGCCGCCTTCGCGACGGCGACGACCTGCTTGCTGCGCTGCAGTCCGCCGCACTTGGTGGTCTTGAGCGCGACGACGTCGGCGGCGCCCAGTTTGGCCACTTCGTACGCGTCGTGCGGGGTCTGCACGGACTCGTCGGCCATCACCGGCGCCGAGACGCGGCGGTTGATTTCGGCGAGCACATCGAGTTGATCTGCGGGAGTAGGCTGTTCGATGAGTTCGACACCACCGTCGACGAGTTGCGGTACGTGGCGCAGCGCGGTGAAGCGGTCCCAGCGGGCGTTGACGTCGATACTGAATCCGACCTCGCCGCCGAACGCCTCGACGATCTTGACGACGCGATCGGTGTCGACTGCCGGGTCGAGCGCGCCCATCTTGAGCTTGAAGGAGTAGTTCAGGCGCTGCTCACGCTTGTGGGTGACCTCCTCGACGATCTCCTCGAGCGGCGCGGCACCGAGCGCCCACCGTACGTCGACGCCGGTCCGGAAGGCACCTCCGAGCAGCGACGCGACCGGCACACCCAGGGCGCGTCCCCACGCGTCGTGCATCGCGACGTCGACGGCGGCCTTCGCGAATCGCGCGTTGGCGACGATGCGCTCGATATCGACCATGACGCCGCTGATCTCGTCGACCCCGCGCCCGATGATGTACGGCCCGATGTAGCGGTCGACGATCTGCTGCATCGTCTCGACCGATTCGCCGCCCCACCACGGTCCGCCCGGCACGACGCCCTCACCGTAACCGGTGACGCCACCCTCGGTGGTCACCGCGACGAGCAGGATCGGCTGCGCTTCGGCGGTGGTGGTGGCGAACTTGTGGGGTCGGATCAGAGGTACGTCGATGATCGTCGTGGTGACGGAGGCGATCTTCAGATCGGGGTCGGACATCGGAATTGCTCACAATCGGATCGGGGTGTGACAGGGGATACGTTGCTGCTGCATTCAGCACGAATGCCGGTGCCCGAGTTGGGCACCGGCATTCGTTACACAGATCCGACC
The DNA here is from genome assembly GCF_035918275.1 of Rhodococcus sp. PD04. NCBI lineage: Bacteria > Bacillati > Actinomycetota > Actinomycetes > Mycobacteriales > Nocardiaceae > Rhodococcus > Rhodococcus sp. PD04. The sequence goes on from NZ_CP142143.1 coordinate 4,979,665, forward strand.
TTCACTCGGGAGCCGGTCGGACGGCGTCCGCGGTGCGGATCACGCTTCGGGGTCGAGCACGAAGTTGTAGGTCACTTCCTCGATGCCGTCGGCGTTGGGCTGCGGATCCAGGATGAGCTCGGGCTTGACCGCCGTGGCGACGTCGTCCTCGACCCACTCGCCACCCTTGAAGTACAGCTGGGTGGTGATGGCGCGCTTGCCGGGAGCCTTCACCATGAGGTGCAGGTGGGCCGGGCGCCAGGGGTGTCCGCCGTAGGACTGGATGAACCAGCCGGTCGGTCCGTCGGCCGGGATCTTGTAGGGAGCCGGCTTGAGCGTGGTGATCTCGAAGTTGCCGTCCGCGTCGACCTCGACGGTGCCGCGCAGGTTCCACTCGGGGATACCGGGGGCGAACTGCGAGTAGAAGCCCTCCTCGTCGGCGTGCCACAGTTCGACGGTGGCGCCGGGCAGACCGTTGCCATCGAGGTCGGTGACCTGGCCCTTGAAGATCAGCGGAGGAGCAACCTTGTCCTTCTCGCGCATCGGCATCGTGCACTTGGCCGGGAGCTTCGGGCTGTTCGGCACGTAGTAGGGGCCTTCGATGGAGCCCTTGGTGCCGGCGAAGCCCTTGCGCTCGTAGTGCACCTTCTCGATCTCGTGCTCGACGAAGACGTCCAGCCACAGCGGCCACTCGCCGTACTCACCCACGTCGATCAGCCACTGCTTGAGCACGCGGTACTCGTCGTAGGTGACCTGGTGCTTCTGGATGATGTCGGCGAAAGCCCCGATCACGTCCTGGTAGATCGCCGACGCGCGCTCGACCGAGGTGTCGGACGTGACCCGCTCGGACTTGAACTTGTCGGTCGCAGCGTTGCCGGACCCGTGGGCGGTGGGGTTCTCCATGGTGGTCATGGGCTCTCCTCGTGAGGGACTGAACTATCGGGAAGTGTGGGGCCGGTGCGACACGGGGGCTGCGGTGATCACCGGTCTGTACGCTGTGCGTACTTGTGTATCGCAGTGCGTACACCACATACTGTGCGTGGTGTCACACAGCTTGTCAACACCGGATCGGGCAGTATCAACAAGTACGCAGGTAGGAGGCAGGATGCCGAGTATCGACCTAGGTAATGGTCCTAGCAACGATCGGGACTTCATCCAGAGCATCGAGCGTGGTTTCGCGGTATTGCACGCCTTCGACGACAAGGACCCCAACCCCAGCCTGGCCGAGCTCGCCGCCAAGACCGACCTGTCGCGACCCGCGGTCCGCCGGATCCTGCTCACCCTGCAGAAACTCGGCTACGTCACGTCGCACGGTACGCGGTGGGCGCTCACTCCGCGCGTGCTCAGCATCGGCCGGCACTACACCGAATCCCACACCCTCGTGGACTCGGCGTTGCCGAAACTCGTCGAGATCGCCGAGCACACCAACGAATCCGCATCCCTCGGCGTACTCGACGGCACCGAGGTCGTCTACGCCGCACGCGTCCCGGTTCGCCGGATCATGAGCATCAACGTCTCCGTCGGCACCCGCGTCCCCGCCTACGCGACGTCGATGGGCCGGGCGCTGCTGGCCTGGTCACCGCGCGAACTCGTCGACCGCGTGCTCGAGGAGACCGAGTTCGTACGGCTCACGAGCGCGACGATCGACAACCCGGACGACCTGCGCGCCGAACTGGCCCACGTGCGCAACCGCGGCTACGCGATCACCTCCGCCGAGCTCGAGGAAGGGCTCATCACGATCGCCGCCCCCGTCTTCGACCCCTCCGGCTACGCCGTCGGAGTGCTCGCGTGCTCGACGTCGACCGGTCGCCACACCCTCGATTCGTTCCGCGATCTTGCCGCGAAAAGGGTCGTGAACTGCGCGGAAAGGCTCAGCAGCGAGCTCGGCTACCGCCACAACTGACGACTCCCCGGTCACCCGCGCAGCGTGACCGAGGGCGCCACCCCGTACTTGCGCTTGTAGGCCGCCGCGAACCGGCCGGTATGGGTGATGCCCCACTTCAGAGCCACATCGGTCACCGACAGTTCCGTCGCGTCGCCCACCGCGAGTTCCTCGTGGATGCGCTCGAGGCGCAGGTCGAGCAGGTAATCGCGCGGGCAGACCCCGAGATACTCGCGGAAGCCCTCCTGCAGGCGCCGCACACTGACACCGGCCACCTCGGCCATCTCCGCGGTGGTCCACGCCGAGGCGGGATCCTCGTGCAACCGGTCGAGGACACGCTTGATGATGCGCGGACGCGCACCGCCGGTCGGATCCGCGTCCTCCGGCATGACCGCGAGGATGAACGAGGTCGTCAGAGCGCCCGACAGCTGCTCCGCGACGAGCGGATTCCGCCAGAGTGATTCGTCCGCTTTGAGCTGTTCCACGACCGAGCGCAACAGTGTCATCCAGCTCTGCCCCGCCTGCGTCGTCAGATCCACCCGGTCCGGAAGCTGCAGGTCGGGGCGGGCGAGGATGCGCGACATCTCGCGCTGCAGATAGTCGCGCTCGAGCTTGATCCCCACGATCTCGCAGTCGTTCGTCCACTTCTGCTCCGGAGCTGCGATGTCGGGACGGAAGACCGCGGCCTGCCCGACCTCCGAGATCACCCCGTTGCCGGCGGCAATCCGTCCGGAGAGCGGGATGTTCACCGCGTACGCCCTGGGATGCTCGCTTCGGATCGATACGGCCGCACCCCAGCCGATGCGCGCGAGACGGATCGGCCCGAGCGGCAATGTGCGGAGCCGGAGCGAGGGCGCGACGTCGTCGAGAGGAGTCAGTTCGTGCTCGAAATAGGCATTCGAGACAACCTCTTCCACCTCTTCCCAATCGACCGGCCCCGGAGTCGGCTCCATTGCCATCGGCTCCTCACCTTCATTTTCTGCTCGTCGTCGGCGCCCCGACCTGCGCATCCGTATGGTTCGAGCGCGTGCGATCCAGTGTGATGCGGAACACGGTCCCAGGCAAACAGGGCCCTTCGGCCCACTCATCGCGCTAGGTGGATAGTGACCGCGCTCACTGGATCGCACAAGTTCCACGGCGTCCATATGGTCTGTGTCACATCGAATCGAAGTCCATCCCAACTCGCACCGGACAGGAGGACGCAGACATGGATCAGCGCACACTCCGCAACATCTTCGGACAGTTCGCCAGCGGCGTTACCGTCATCACCTGCGCGAACAGCGACGGAGAGCCCCACGGCGCGACCGTCACCGCCTTCACCGCCGTCTCGCTCGAACCCCGCCTCTGCCAGGTCACCCTGACCCGCACGTCCAAGGCCTGCCGGTTCCTGTCCGACGCGCCGTTCGCAGTCAACATCCTCGCCGCCGACCAGGTCGACACCGCACTGCACTTCGCGGGACGCCCCCAGTCGCCCGAACCGGTCTGGGAGCAGGGCCCCACCGCCCCGATTCTCGCCGGCACCGCCGCGACACTGTCGTGCACGCCCTGGCGCGAGTACGACGGTGGCGACCACGTCATCTACATCGGCGAGATCGTCGACGCCACCTTCGACGAGATGGCCGACCCGCTCCTGTTCTACCGCAGCACTTTCCACGATCTCGGCGCCCCGAGCACATCCACCGCGTGGAACGGCTCGCTGGACGACCCGCACAGCGGATGGTTCGACTCCCAGACCCGCTTCGTGCCGTTCGAACTCGCCCCGGCCCGACTCTGAGTCCCGGCCCCGCGCCCGAGACACAGCCCCCCCGAACCCCTCTTCATCCCCACCGGACAAGGAGAAACTCCATGACCACCACCGAGCCCCGGCCCACGGAAACCGTCGACCGCTCCAAGGTCAACGTCGCCGCAGACCATCCGGCCAACCAGCAGAAGAACTTCGCCTCCCGCCCGATGACCGGCGACGAGTACATCGCCTCCATCGACGACGGCCGCGAGATCTACCTGCACGGTGAGCGAGTCAAGGACTTCACCAACCATCCGGCCTTCCGCAACTCCATCCGGATGACGGCGCGCCTCTACGACGCCCTCCACACCGGTGAGCACGTCAACACCCTCACGACCCCCACCGACACCGGCAACGGCGGCGTCACCATGCCGTTCTTCCGCACCCCGAAGTCCGCCGACGACCTGCGCGCCGACCGCGACGCCATCGCCGCCTGGGCCCGCATGACCTACGGCTGGATGGGCCGCAGCCCCGACTACAAGGCCTCCTTCCTCGGCACCCTCGGTGCGAACGACGAGTTCTACTCCCCCTTCCAGGACAACGCGAAGCGCTGGTACCGCGAGTCGCAGGAGAAGGTCCTGTACTGGAACCACGCGATCATCAACCCGCCGGTCGACCGCTCGCTGCCGCCGGACCAGGTCGGCGACGTGTTCATGAAGGTCGAGAAGGAGACCGACGCCGGCCTCATCGTCTCCGGCGCCAAGGTCGTCGCCACCGGTTCGGCGATCACCAACTACAACTTCATCGCCCACTACGGTCTGCCGATCAAGAAGAAGGAATTCGCGCTGATCTGCACGGTGCCGATGGACGCACCCGGCATCAAGCTCATCTCGCGCGCCTCCTACTCGCAGAACGCCAACGTCGCCGGCTCCCCGTTCGACTATCCGCTGTCCTCGCGACTGGACGAGAACGACGCGATCTTCATCTTCGACAAGGTCCTCGTGCCCTGGGAGAACGTCTTCATGTACGGGGACGTCGACAAGATCAACAACTTCCTCGGTGGTTCCGGCTTCCTCCAGCGCTTCACCCTGCAGGGCTGCACGCGACTCGCGGTCAAGCTCGACTTCATCGCCGGTCTGCTCATGAAGGCCCTCGACGCCACCGGCGCCGGCGGATTCCGCGGAGTACAGACCCGCGTCGGTGAGGTCATCGGATGGCGCAACCTGTTCTGGTCGCTCTCCGACGCCATGGTCAACAACCCCGAGCAGTGGATCGACGGCACCGTCATCCCCAAGCTCGAATACGGCCTCACCTACCGCATGTTCGCGATGCAGGGCTACCCGCGCATCAAGGAGATCATCGAGCAGGACGTCGCCTCGGGCCTGATCTACCTGCCCTCCTCCGCCGCCGACTTCAAGAACCCCGACGTGCGCCCGTACCTCGACAAGTACGTTCGCGGTTCGGACGGCATCCAGGCCGTCGATCGCGTGAAGGTCATGAAGGCACTGTGGGATTCGATCGGCTCCGAGTTCGGTGGCCGCCACGAACTCTACGAGCGGAACTACGCCGGCAATCACGAGAACGTCAAGGCCGAGCTCCTCTTCGCCGCCGAGGGTCGCGGTGACGTCGCCTCCATGAAGGGCTTTGCGGAGCAGTTCATGAGCGAGTACGACCTCGACGGCTGGACCGTGCCCGACATGATCGGCAACTCCGACGTCAGCGCGTTCTACAAGTAACCGACTCCCGCGCGCGGGCGGATGATCTCCGTTCCCCCTGCCCGCCCGCGCGCGGCCCCCAACCTCCACCCCACCGCGAAGGAGCGTCCGAGATGACCACGACCGCTTCGAACTCCGTGTCCCATCCCCCTGCACCGGAATTCGACGCAGTGGTCCTCGGACGCTCCTTCGCCTCCCAGCGGGTCGCCGCACGGTTGCGCGACGAACTGCGGTTGGCGGTCCACGAGATCGGCACCGCGAACGTCGTCCGCTACGACGACATCGAACATCGATGGGAGATCCTCATCGGCGGCACCGTCGTCGGCCGAGCGAAGTTCGTCGTCGACGGACACGGCGGGCTCACACTGCACGGCCGAGAGGGCACCACGCTCGATCGTGGCGCCCTGACCATCCACGGATTCCCGAACCTGTTCCGCCCCATCGCCGGTACACGCACGGACCCCGTCGGGTACACGGTGTCCTGCATCGACTACATGCGCAGCAACGGTTTGGACTACGTCGAGCGGCGACTGCGGACGCCGGTCGCGGACGACGACTTCCCCGAGTTGTCGTTCGATCGGCCCACACCGATCCTCTGGTTCGGCTGAGCAGTTCGGGGAGGACCCACGAGCGGGTGACGACCATGAGGTCGTCACCCGCTCGCGTGCATCTGTATCCGCATGCGCTCAACCCCTCAGGATCTCCGTGGGGGTGACGCCGTACCGCTTCCGGAAGGCGGCGGCGAAACGCCCCGGATGGCTGAAACCCCACCTAAAAGCTACATCTGCCACCGTGATTCCCCCCGCAGCGAGATCCGCGTGGGCGCGATCGAGCCGGATGTCGCGCAGACACGCGGACGGACTGCTGCCCACGTACTCGGAGAACGCCTCCTGCAACCTGCGCACACTGGTTCCGGCGATCTCCGCCATGTCGGCTGCCGTCCAGACACGACCCGGATCCTCCTGCAGAGCGTTCAACACCCGCCGGACCATGCCCGGGCGGGGTGCCGGTGACATTTCGTCGGCCGGCGCGACCGCCAGGACGAAGGCCGTGGTGACCGCACCGCCGAGCTGGGCCGACACGAGAGGATTCGTGAGCACCCGGGTCGGCCCGGCGAGCTGCTCGCTCAGCGATGCCACGAGACGGTGCCATTCCTGCGCCGACCCCCGCAGATCGAGGCGGTCGGGAAGTTCGAGGCGCGACCGCAACGGACCACCGAGAATGCGGTCCGCTTCGCGTTCGAGATGATCTCGATCGAACTTGATTCCGAGGACCGAACATTCGGCGTCCCACCGTGTGATGAGCGACGGGGTGTCCGCGCGGAAGACCGTCGCCGAGCCGGGTTCGGAGACGACGGTGCCCGAGCGCCCCTGCGATTCGAGCCGCCCGCTCAGCGGTATGTTCACCTCGTAGGCGCCCGGATAATCGCATTCGATCGCGACGTCGGCTCCCCAGCTCATCCGACCGATCGTGACACCTCCGAGATCGGCCGAGACCAATTCGAGCTCAGGACGATCCACCTTTCCGAGGTCCGTCAACCGGTGCGGGAAGTACACGTCCGCCACGACGCGCGAGGCGTCGTCCCAGTCCTCGATCTCGGGCACACTCACGCCTTCGAGACTAACCGCTGCCGAGACCTGGATCACATAGTCGCGTGATTCGTCCAGGGACCGCGCAATGTGCATCGACCGGCCCGTCGGCCGACTCGTATGGTCCTGGCCACGTCAACAACGGCCCGGCCGTCGCCGGACGGCTCCCGACCCGGAGGTACACCGATGACCAGCACTCTTTCGTGGCTCGACGAGATCACCATGGAAGAACTCGAGCGCAATCCGTACCCGGTCTACGAGCGCTTGCGCGCCGAAGCTCCGATCGCCTTCGTGCCCGTCCTCGGCGCCTACGTGGCGTCCACGACCGAAGCGTGCCGTGCGGTCGCGGCCGGCGACGACTTCGACGGCATCATCACCCCCGCCGGTGGCCGCACCTTCGGTCATCCCGCGATCATCGGCGTCAACGGCGACATCCACCGCGACCTGCGGTCGATGGTCGAACCCGCCCTCCAGCCCGCCGAGGTGGACCGCTGGATCGAGGATCTCGTCCGTCCGATCGCACGACGCTACGTCGAGGCGTTCGAAGCCGACGGCAAAGCCGATCTCGTAGCCCAGTTCTGCGAGCCGGTGAGTGTGCGGTCGCTCGGAGATCTCCTCGGACTGAAGGACGTCAGTTCGGACAAACTGCGCGAATGGTTCCACAAACTGTCGGATTCGTTCACCAACGCAGCGATGGACGAGGACGGAAACTTTCTGAACCAGGAACGTTTCGACGAGGGCGACCGCGCCAAGGAGGAGATCCGTTCCGTCGTCGACCCGCTGATCGACCACTGGATCGAGCATCCCGACGACAGCGCCATCTCGCACTGGCTGCACGACGGGATGCCCGAAGGGCAGACGCGGGACCGCGACTACATCTACCCGACGCTGTACGTCTTCCTCCTCGGCGCCATGCAGGAACCGGGACACGCCATGAGTTCCACCCTGGCAGGCCTGTTCACCCGCCCCGAACAGTTCGAAGCCGTGGTGGACGAACCGGGACTCATCCCCCGCGCGATCGCCGAAGGGATGCGCTGGACCTCCCCGATCTGGTCCGGCACCGCACGTATCGCCAAGCGCGACACCGTCGTATCGGGAATCGAGATCAGCGAAGGGTCGGTGGTCATGCTGTCCTACGGGTCGGCGAACCACGACATCGACGTGTTCGACGCCCCCAGCCGCTACGACCTGACCCGCCCGCCACTCCCCCACCTCGCCTTCGGTGCCGGCAAGCATGCCTGCGCGGGAATCTACTTCGCGAACAACGTGAGCCGCATCGGTCTCGAAGAACTGCTCGAGACCATCCCCAATCTCGAGCGGGACACCTCCGAGGACGTCGAATTCTGGGGTTGGGGTTTCCGCGGCCCGAAGACCCTGCACGCGCGGTGGGAGATCTGACCATGTCGTACACACTGACCGCGGGCACCGGCGTCGTTCCCTGCGAACCCGGCCGGACGGTGCTGGAAGCGTTCCTGCGCAACGGCAACTGGATGCCCAACTCCTGCAACCAGGGCACCTGCGGCACCTGTAAGATCAAGGTCCTCGACGGCGAACTCGATCATCGGAACTCGCCGGAGGAGACGCTCACCGCCGACGAACTCGCGGCCGGATTCGTCCTCGCATGCCAGGCCACCCCGCGCGGCGACGTCGTCTTCGAGACCCCCGCAACGGAGGAATCCGCCGGCACGCATGTGCTGCGCGACGTCGTCGCCACCGTCGCCGAGGTGCGCGACATCGCCACCGACACGCGCAAGGTGTTGCTCACCGCCGACGAACCGCTCGAGTTCTCGGCCGGGCAGTACGTGGAGGTGACGGTTCCCGGGACCGAGATCCGCCGGCAGTATTCGCTCGCGAATCCGCCCTCCGAGGCCAAGCAGTTCGAACTGCACATCCGCCGGCAACCCGGTGGAGTCGCGAGCGAATGGGTCTTCGAGCGCATCGAGGTGGGTGAACGCGTGGCCGTCACCGGCCCGTACGGCGACTTCACCTTCGATCCGGAGGGCACCGGCCCGATCGTCCTGCTCGGCGGTGGGACGGGCCTCGCCCCGCTCGAGGCCATCGTCCGGCAGGCGCTCTCCCTCGTCCCCGACCGGCAGATCCTGCTCTACCACGGGGTCCGTACCTGCGCGGACCTGTACGACGTCGACTTCCTCCGCGAACTGGAGACCCGCCATCCCGGCTTCCGCTACACCACCTGTGTGAGCAGGGAGAGCGGCGGAGACCGCGAGGGTTACGTCACCGATGCCTTCCTCGAGGACGTGGCGTCCGCGAAGGAGTTCACCGGCTACATCTGCGGATCGGAGGCGTTCGTGGAGGCATCGGTGAAGGCGTTCAAGCGTCGCCGCATGTCACCGCGGCGCATCCGGCGCGAACGGTTCACCCCGGCCGGCTGAACACCCTCTCTTCGTACCGCTCCTGCATCCCGTTTCTCCGCATCATGGTGCACGGAAGGCGGCCGCATACATTCGGGATGTGTGCGACCGCCTTCCGGGGAGACGGGTCTGCAGGTTGCCGTGATCCGCTACTTGATCGCGAACCCCCGATAACCGTGTGCCGCGACGTCGTCACAGATCTCCCGATAGGTGTTGAGCCCACCGACGTACGACATGATCACCTGGGGCTTCCCGGGCACGTTCGCACCCGTGTACCACGAGTTCCCTTCCGGGTACAGGGTCTGAGCGGCGAGCTCGTTGTTGAGCTGCGTCCACTCGTCGGTGCTCGGCTCCAGTGCTTCGAACCGACGCGCGCCGCTCTCCTCGAGATAGGTGATGCACTCACCCACCCATTCCACGTGCTGCTCGATCGCGCACACCACGTTCGTGAGCACGTTCGGGCTACCGGGACCGGTGAGCATGAACATGTTGGGGAAACCGTCCACAGCGATCCCGAGATAGGTCACCGGGCCGTCCTGCCATTTCTCGTTCAGCGTCTGTCCACCGACACCCCGGATGTCCATCTTCAGCAATGGGCCCGTGATGGCGTCGAAACCGGTGGCGAGCACGACGGCATCGAGCTCGTGTTCGATTCCCCCGGTGCGGATTCCCTTCTCGGTGAACTCCTCGAGTGGCGCCTCGCACAGGTTCACCAGTTGCACGTTGTCCCGGTTGTAGGTCTGGAAGTAGTTCGTGTCCAGCGTTATCCGCTTCGCTCCGAGCGGGTACGTGCGTGGGGACAATTGTTCCGCCAGCTCGGGATCCTGCACGGCCGCTCGGATCTTGCTGCGGAAGAACTCCGCGATCGTCTCGTTCGCTTCCCGATTGCTGAACAGATCCGGGTAGGCCTGGATCAGGTCGATTGCGCGATGCCGTTTCCAGCGCTCCTCGTAGACCGCCCATCTCTCCTCATGGGTGTGATCGAGGGCGCTGACCTCGAGGGTGTCGGTGAACTGTCCCGACGGCGTGGTCTTGGAGATCGCCTTGAAGGTCTCGATGTTCTCCTTGAACTCCTGTCGTTCCGCGTCGGTGAGCGGCCGATTGCCGCAGTCGAGGCTGAATGCGGGTGTCCGTTGGAACACGGTGAGTTTCGCGGCTTGCTCGGCGACGAGAGGAATGACCTGGACCCCCGAGGATCCGGTGCCGATGACCCCGACCTTCTTCCCGGTGAAGTCGACGCCACCCTCCGGCCAGTCTGCGGTGTGGTAGGTGGCTCCGCCGAACTTCTCGAGGCCCGGGAAATCGGGGGTCTGCGAGGTGGACAAGCAGCCCACCGCGGTGACGAAGTACTTGGCGACCACGGCGTCGCCGGCATCGGTGGCGACGGTCCATCTGTCGGTGTGGTCGTCGTAGTATGCCGATTCCACTCGTGTGCGGAAGCGGAAGTGCTTCTCGACGTCGAGTTCATCGGCGACGAACTCGAGGTAACGCAGGATCTCCGGTTGTGACGGGTACCGTTCGGACCAGTCCCACTTCTCGATCAACTGCGGCGAGAAGGTGTAGGCGTATTCCATGCTGATGCAATCGCATCTGGCACCCGGATAGCGGTTCCAGAACCAGGTGCCCCCGACACCGTCCGCCGCTTCGAAGGCTGCGACGGTCAACCCCATCTCGGTCAGGCGGTGGACCATGTAGATTCCGGAGAATCCGGCACCGACGACGACTGCATCGAACTCCGCGGAGTTCTCGACCGGGCTCATGCGCGCGCCTCCTCACCGGAAGCGGCGGCAGCGATCGGCTTGCCGTCGAGCAGATCGTTCACCGCATCCACGACGTAGTCCATGCCGTCCTTCGCCCCCGGCAGCACGTTGACGAACTGGAAGAATCCGTGCATCTGACCGTCGAAGACCCTCTCGCGCACGGGAACACCCGACTCGGCGAGCTTGCGAGCGTAGGCACGCCCTTCATCGTGCAGCACATCGTGTTCCGCTACCAGCACGGCCGCCGGGGCCACTCCGGCCAGGGATTGCGCCTTGAGCGGGGCTGCATCCCAGCGTGCACGATCATTCGCGTCAGGAACGTACAGATCCCAGAACCATTTCATCGATGTGGCCGTGAGCATGAGTTCGTTGGCGGGATCGCGGTAGCTGGTGCTGTCGAAGTTGTCGTCCGTGACGGGGTACACGAGCACCTGCAGGTCGATTCTCGGTCCGGCCTCTCGCACGGTTCGCTGGGCGAGCACGGCGGAGAGGTTGCCGCCCGCACTGTCGCCGGCGACGACGAGCGGGCCGTCCGCTGCCGCGTAGTTGCCACTGTTCTCGGCTGCCCACTCCAGTACCGCCCACGAATCCTCTGCCGCGGCGGGGAACGTGTGTTCGGGAGCGAGTCGGTAGTCGACGATCGCCACGGCACAATCGGTGCGCTCGGCGAGCTGGCGACCGAGGGTGTCGTAACCGTCGAGACCGCCCACCACCCAACCACCGCCGTGCAGATACACGATGAAGCCGCGGGGAGCATCGGACGGCACCAGCACCCGCACCGGGACCTGGTAGCCGTTCGTCGACGGCACGGTGATGTTCTCGACACGCGCCATCTCGGGTCCCTCGCCGACGAGTTCGATGAACCCGTCGCTCATTTCACGGGCTTCCTGTGGTGTCATCTCGTGAAGTGCGGGCCCTCCGGCCTCTGCCATCTGGGCGAGGAAGGCGGTGGTTGCGGAATCCAGTGCCATGGGTACTCCTTCGACGGAAACTGTGGCGTATTCGGAACGTGTGGCGCGTAGGGGAACGAACAACAGAAGGTCGACGAAACAGTCGTCGTCAGTGATCCAGATCACCTTAACCATAATTATGATTAGGGGCAATGGGCGTATAGGTCTACCCCGGATGCTAATTCATGAATATGATTGTCTTGATTGATCGGCTCACCAGAGTAGCTCCAGCACCACAAGGAAGGCATCGATATGACCACCGGAAACCAGGACGCCACACTGCAGAGTCCGATCGACACCATCGTGTCGGACCGCGCCTTCCTCGAATGCCCGCGATGGCACGACGACCGCGTCTGGGTCTCGGATCTGTATCGCCACGAGGTGATTTCGATCGGATCCGACGGGGACGTGAGGGTGGAAGCGACACTTCCCGGCGACGAACCGTCCGGACTCGGCTGGCTTCCCGACGGCCGATTGCTCATCACGGCGATGGAATCCGGCCGGATCATGCGACGCGAACAGGACGGTGAGATCGTCGTACACGCGGATCTGTCCTCTGTGGCGACAGGCAAACTCAACGACATGGTCGTCGCTGCCGACGGTACCGCCTACGTGGGAAGCTTCGGATTCGAGTTCAAGCGCGACACCCCCATCCGCCCTGCGAACCTCGTCCGAGTCTCACCCGACGGGACCTTCACCGTGGAGGCGGACGACCTGCTCTTCCCGAACGGCATGGTGATCACTCCCGACAACACGCTCGTGGTTGCGGAATCCATGGGGAACCGCCTGACCGCCTTCGACATCGGATCCGATGGCTCGCTGTCGAATCAGCGCACGTGGGCAAGCTTCGGCCCGGAACTGCCACGCGACTCCGTCAAGGCAGCCATGAGCGCTGCTGCCGTCGCCCCCGATGGCATCGGTCTCGACAGCAGCGGTGCGGTCTGGGTAGCGGACGCCCTCAACCGTCGTGTCGTCCGAGTCGTCGAGGGCGGCCGGATCATCGACGAGGTCCGCTTCCCCACCGGCGTCTTCGCCTGCATTCTCGGCGGCCACGACGGCGACACGCTGTACGCCTGCGCCGCACCGAATTCCTCGGAAGCGGCACGACGCCATACCCGAGATGCGAGCCTGCTCGCCACGCGCGTCGACGCCACCCACGCTGGGCGGCCCTGAGGTCGGCACCTGAACACCGAACACCGACGACAGGGTGTCCTCCGCGATCGAGTCGCGGAGGACACCCTCTCCGTTGCGGGCATCAGTACGGCTGGTATTCGACCTCTCCCGCAGGAAGATCGATCATCCGATCGACCGAGATAGTCTTCCTGTCGATGAGGAGGGTTCCTTCACGCTCGATGTAGACATCCGCATACCGGCCGTAGATCCGTTGATTCGAACCCGGAGCACACACCGTCGCCTCGAAGTACGCATCGACGTGCACACGTCCGTCCTCACCCTGTGCGACACGCACGTTCGAGATCGCGTGACGCGAGAACTCCACCGGAGAGTCGACGAACGCGCGGTACACCGCGATGAACTCCTCGGCGCCGAAGTCCGACTTCCCGTTCTGCTCGATCACCACATCGTCGGTGATCAATCCCCGAAGGCCGGCCAGATCACCGGTATCCACGGCCGCGGCATAGTCGTACAGCAGCCTCTCGGCCCGATGACCGATTTCGACGGAAATCGACTGCATCACAAGGTCCCTTCCCGTAACTCGAGTGACACCCGAATCAGAATTCCTGGATCAGCTTGGTTTCGAAGAAGGCGTCGAACCCCTCGACGCCGCCCTCCCGGCCGAGCCCGGACTGCTTGTAGCCTCCGAAGGGCTGGACCACGCACATGGCATAGCCGTTGACCGAGATCTGGCCCGTTCGCACCCGGCGCGCAACGCTGTCGGCCAAGGCGCGATCCTTCGCATACACCGCACCGGACAATCCGTAGTCGGAATCGTTGGCGATCGCGATCGCCTCGTCGATCGAATCGAACGGGATCACGACCAGCACAGGACCGAAGATCTCTTCCTGGGCGATGCGCATGTCGTTGCGAACGTCGGCGAACAATGTCGGCTCGACGTACCAACCGCGATCGAGGTGAGCAGGCCTGCCCCCGCCGACGACGAGCCGAGCACCCTCTTCCTTACCTACCTCGATGTACTCGAGAACCCGTTTCTGCTGCCGTTGCGCTGCGAGAGGCCCGATGAACGTGTCGGGGTCCCGCGGGTCGCCGACCTTGACGCTCTTCATGACCTCCTCGATCGCCGCAACCACTTCGTCCTGGCGATCACGGGGTACGAGCACTCGGGTCAGAGCCGCACAGACCTGACCCGAATGACCGATACCCCCGAAGACCATGCCCGGCAGGAACGAGTCGAGTTCGATGTCGTCGGCGATGATCGCAGCCGACTTACCACCGAGCTCCAGGGTTACGCGCTTGATCTTCTCGGCAGCTCTGGTCATGACCGTTCGGCCGGCGACGGTACTCCCCGTGAAGCTGATCTTGTCGACGTCGGGATGACCGACGAGATAGTCCCCGACCTCGCGTCCGGCAGGCAATACGCTGATGACCCCTTCGGGGAGGCCGGCAGCCTCGAGGGCCTCGGCGAGCATCATCGTCGTCACCGGCCCTTCGGGAGCCGGCTTGAGGATCACGGTGCACCCCGCCGCGAGAGCCGGTGAGATCTTCAACGACGCCGTTGCCACAGGCCCGTTCCACGGAACGACCACGGCGACGACGCCGATCGGTTCGCGCACGACCTTGCCGCGACCATCCTTCCAGGTGCGTTCCTCCTCGAAGACGAAGCGCTCGTGGAAGGTTGCCGCGTCGTCCCACATGTCGACCGCGTTCTGATGGAAGAGCGTGGAGATGGCCGCCGGGCCACCCAGCTCCAGTGTGAAGGCTTCGGCCATGGCGGGGATCCGCTTCTTCACTTCGTCCCCGACTCGTACGAGGATCTCGGCGCGTTCGGCCGGGGTCATCCTGGGCCACGGCCCCTCGTCGAATGCCTTTCGCGCTGCCGCGACGGCCCGGTCCATGTCGGCCTCACGCGCTTCCGGGACCGACGCGATCACTTCTTCGGTGATGGGCGAGATCACGTCGATGACGGCATCGCTCGACGGCTCCACCCAGGAGCCCCCGATGAACAGTTTGTCGTAGCTCTTCAACCGGATCGGAATTGCTGTGGTCATGTTCGTTCCTCACTCGGCCGTGCGCGGGCGCGGCTGTTCGATGATTGACGAGGTGTTACGAGGAATGCAGAGACATCGTGTGCACAGGGGCGTCCAGATCTCCGATCGCATCGGGGTCCACGACGGCACCCCGATCGATCGCCATGCGCGCCTGCACCATATGACGTGGAGAATCGACGCTCAGATGTGCGGTCAGCCTGGACGAGTCGTCGATCCATGCCGCAGCCCATCTGCCGTCCCCGCCCTCCCGGAAGACGATCCGATCGGATGGGTCGCGGTGCCCCACGAATTGGATCTTGTGCCCGAACTGATCGCTCCAGAAGTACGGGACGGGATCGAAGACGAGTCCGCGATCCGGGCGGAGCAAGGCCGCAGCGATGGTTGCCGGCGCCGTGCGGGCATCGTCCCAGTGCTGTCCGACGATGCGGCTGCGGTAACGCGGCGACCATCGTGCCGCGACGTCGCCGACCGCGAACACCGCCGGGTCGGCGGTACGGAGTCGCTCGTCGACCACCACTCCCCGATCGATATCGAGACCGGATCCGACGAGCCAGGCGACGTCCGGCCTGACACCGATGCCGGTGACGACGAGGTCGGATTCGACGAGCGAACCGTCCGCGAGTACCGGTCCGGCCTCGGTGACTTCCGCAACCGAGACGCCGCAGCGCATGTCGACGTGCTCCCACCACGGCAGCATCCGGTGGGCGACATCGGGGCCGAGCGGTTGATGCAACGGCGCCGGAGCCGATTCGAGGACTGTCACCGAACATCCGAGATCATGTGCAGTGGTTGCTATTTCGGCGTTGATCCAACCGGCTCCGACGAGCGTCAACCGGATCCCGGGCCGGAGGGCGGCACGCAGTACGTCGGCATCGGCTGCCGTGCGCAGTACGTGCTGCCGTCCGGATCCGGGAAGGATAACCGGCGCGGCTCCGGTGGCGACGACCAGAGCGTCGTAGGGATGTTCCCCCGAGTCGGTGAACACGACGCGCCGGTCGCGGTCCATGCCCGTCGCCCGCACTCCGAGACGGAGGTCGACGCCCAGGGCGTCGTAGTCGACATCGAAAGTCGTGTCGCGACGTTCCGTGAGGGCGACCTTACTCAAAGGCGGACGATCGTAGGGCGGTGTCCCTTCGCTGCAGAGCATTTCGATCTCGCCGTCGAACCCTTCGGCGCGCAATGCTTCACACGTTCGCGACCCGGCCAGGCCACCCCCGACGATCAGAATACGTCTGCCGACGAACACGTCCGTCCCCTGTCTTTCGGCCGGCCGATCAGGCCGGTGTGATAGCGACCGTTCCGGTGGAATCGGGGGTCAGTAGAGCGTGTAGTCGGTCAGAACGCGGGGTCCCGGGGTGTACGTGGCGGGGATCCGCTGCCAGCCCATGTTGGTGCCCTGGTGCGGATACCGTTCGAGTGCGGAGAAGTCGACCTCGTAGTCGGGCATCCTCTCCAGGATCTGGCTGATCAGGGTCTTGGACATGTACCGCCCGAGATGCGAACCTGCACAACGGTGTACACCGATACCGAATGCCGTGTGCCGGTTGGGCCAGCGATCGATGTCGATCTCGTCGGGGTTGTCGAACAACTTCTCGTCGCGGTTGGCCGAGGACCACGACAACAGGACACGGTCGCCCTTGTGCATCGGGCAGCCCTGGAATTCGACGTCCTTCGTGACGGTGCGAGCGAGGGCCTGCGTCGGGGAGAAGTAGCGCAGGAACTCTTCGACGGCATGATCCATCAGGCCCGGATCGTCGATGAGCCGCTGCCGTACGGACGGATGCTCGGCAAGCCAGACCAGCGCCTGGCTCACCAGCGACGCCGTGGTACCCACCCCGCCGGCGAGAAGCAGGTCGACGATCGAGTACATCTCGAAGTCGTCGAGACGCCGGCCGTCGACTTCCTGCTGGACGAGATAGCTGATGATGTCGTCCGTGGGGTTCTCGCGGCGCGCGCGAATGGTTTCGCGCATGCGTTCTCCCAGATAAGGGAATTCGACTTCCATCGCGTGCTTGTAGTCGTCGCTACCCGGGATACCGGCGAGAGCCTGGTGGTGTGCGTGGGAATAGCGTTTCCAGTCGGCGAGGTCGAGGCCCAGCCAATCCACGGTGACGATGGACGGGACGGCGATCACCGACGTGAGATCACATCGGCCGTCCTCGATGACACTGTCGATGAAGCCGGCCGTGTGCCGGTCGACGAGCGCCTTCATACGTTCGACCGCTGCCGGGGCAGTGATCGGGTTGACGATCTTGCGGTACTTGCGGAACTCCGGGGGATCGAGCTCGATCGGGATGTGGAAGTGCATCGGCGTCTTCGGAATGACGACCGAAAGTCCCTCTCCTCCATACTCGGTACGAGCGGAGGAGAACGTCTCGTCGTCACGCGCAGCTTCGAAGACCGACTCGTAGTCGGTCAGCACCCAGTAGCCTCCGTGGGCTTCGGTCCATGCGACACGTTCGTTCTGACGCACCTTCCGGTACGACGCCACGGGATCCGCGGAATGTTCTTGCGAGTTGTGGTCGAAGTCGACGACAGGGCAACGGTTGCGATTTTCCATCGCGTGGACCCTCCTGCTCAGAATCAGGCATCTCCTGCTAATGGTTATAACGGATGTTATAGTAGTCTGGATCACATTGCCAGCCCCAACCCATCCAATCAAGGGGTCGACGAGTTGGCATCTCCAAGTGTCCGAATGATGAGAGGAGCAACTCATGAAGGTTGTCGTCGACGAGAACCACTGCCAGGGTCACGGCCTGTGCTTCATGACATCCCCCCAGGTCTTCGCTCTGCGTGACGAGGACGGCCATGCCTACGTCCTGCCCGGTGGCGATGATCCCGCCAACGAGCACGCCGCTCGCGAGGCAGCGGCCTCGTGCCCCGAACGGGCCATCTCGGTCGTCACCGAGTGATCCGGTCCCCCTCCGACGAGAACCGGGAAGGAACCCCAACAGGTTCCTTCCCGGTCGCATGTGCATCCTTGTCGACGCATTCTCGACGTCGGAACATGCTCAACCCAACGCCCGATCCCACTGGATGACCTGCTCGAACAACTCCGGATACTTCCTCTCGGCATACCGCCTGTAGGCGTCGATGTGCTCACGCATGTATCGCTCCGAACCCTCGGCGTCCCTACTCGCAAGGCACTCGTAGATCTGCGTATGAGCGACGATGATCGCCTCCCGACGATGCGGCGGATAGTCCATCCCGATGGCCGTGCCGTCCATGATCCCCAGCAGGGAATCCACCAGGTAACCGAACAGCGGGTTGCCCGACGACCATGCGATCAGGTCGTGGAAGGTCTTGTTCGCTTCGAGAAACTCACCCTGATCGCTCAGTGAACCGTGCATCCGGTCGACGGTCTCCTTCAGACGGATCAGTGTCTCGTCCGAGACGCGTGCGGCCGCAAGCCGGCTGATCATGGGTTCGAGTGCCGTTCTGGCCTCGACGACCACCTTGAACGGCGCGTCGTTGAGCTGCATGAGCAGAATGAGCGAACTCGCGAGGTGCGAAGCATCAGGATCGAGCAGCACCGGACCTCCCCGAGGGCCCGGTTTCAACGCGATCACTCCCTGGAACTCCAGCAGCCTCAGGGCTTCGCGGAGAGTGCCTCGTCCGATTCCGTATTTCTCGAGCATGACGCGCTCGGGAGGGAGCAGATCGTCGGCCACCAGATTCTCCCGGCCGGCATCCTTGATGATCTGCTGCGCCACCACCATCGCGGCCTTCGGCGCCCGACTCGTGATCATTGCGACTCCTGTCAGAACCGCGCAGGTCCGGAACGACCGACGCAGGACCCCCACTTCCGTCACTTGTCGACGAAATGATGCTAACCATTATAACGTGTAAGGAAAGGCGGTCGGGGAGGTTCGTCCGGGCCCCCACCTCGTCCGTCCTCAGCGACTGCCACATCCGGCTCGGACACCCGAACCAAGGAGTTTCGATGTCCACATCCACCACCACGAGCGTCGTGCTCGAATCGCTCGATTCGAGCTTGTGGATACGTCTCAATCGCCCCGAACGTCGCAACGCATTCGATCCGGAGATGTGCGCGACGATCGTCGATGCCCTGCACGACGCCAACAGCTACCGATCGGTCGTCATCACCGGCTCCGGCGGGAGCTTCTGCGCCGGCGGTTCCCTGGGCCAACTGAGCGAACCCACCGTTCCCGAGATGCGTAAGCTCTACCGCTCGTCACTGGCATTGTTCGATGCGATCCGGTCCTGCCCTCGACCGGTCGTCGCCGCCGTCAACGGCGCAGCGGCTGGGGGCGGCAACGAACTGGTGGTCGCCTGCGACCTCGCAGTCGCCGCCCGATCGGCGACCTTCGGGCAGACCGGCCCCCGGGTCGGGAGCTCGCCCGTCTCGGGCGCGACGAACGTCATGGGGGTCCAGATCGGCGAGAAACGCGCCAAGGAACTGTCGATGCTGTGCCGTCGGTATCCGGCCGAGCGCGCCTACGAGATGGGATTGGTCAACGAAGTCGTCGACGACGACGCCCTCGAACAGCATGTGCGTGCACTGTGTCGGGAATTCGAGGCGCTGAGCCCCCGCTACCTGGAGATCACCAAGATCAGTTCGAACATCTGGTGGAACTCCGCGCGGGATTCGTTCAGCACCGGGCTGGGCATGTTGGTCCAGGCGATCGGCAGCGAGGATATGACCGAAGGGGCACGAGCGTTTCTCGACAAGAGAAAGCCACAGTTTCCTTTGCCAGAATAGTGGGCATCCCACAAATCCTGAGTATGAATGTGCACAATTGGGTGCACAATGAGTACAGTGCACACTCCGTAACGGACAGTCCCCTGTTCGTGACGGAGCACGGCGGAGAGCATCTTCGTCAGGAGAGATCTCCGCGTCGACCGAGACCGGAGAGGGTACGAAGCTAGAGGAGGCTCCGTGGCAATGCCGAGAGGCCCGAAGACGTCACTCGTCGTCGCGCAGCAGATCGTTCGGGACACCGCCCGGAAAGGCCTCCGCCCCGGCGATCTTCTCCCTCCCGAGAAGGCGATGCTCGAGGAGTACCAGATCGGTCGCGGCACGCTCCGCGAAGGATTGCGTCTGCTCGAGTTCCAGGGAATGCTCACGTTCAAACCCGGCCCGAAGGGCGGGCCGGTGCTGCTGGATCCCGACGCCTCGCATCTCGCCAGCACGATCATCCTGCTCATGCAGCTGCAGAACGCTTCGCTCAACACCATCGTCGAGGCTCGCACCGCCCTCGAACCCGTGGTGTGCCGCCTGGCGGCGGAACGCATCGGCGAGGACAAGCTCGTCGAACTCAAGGATTCCGTCGACCGGATGCAACAGTCGGTGGAAGCAGCCGACATCGACACCTTCCTCGAGACCAACAAGCAGTTCCACGACATCATCGCCTGGTCGACCGGCAACGCTCTGTTCGGATATCTGACCGATGCCCTGATGCGCATCACCGGGGGCACGGTGATGGGTATCGACCATCCCGCGTCGCTCCGCAAGACCACCCTCAAAGCGCATACTCAGATCTACGAAGCGCTGAACAACCACGACGCCGACCTCTCCGAGGATCGAATGCGCGATCACATCAAGGAATATGTGAAGTACGCCGAGCGGAAATTCCCCGAAGTGCTGAGCCAGGTACTGCCCTGGAATCAGGCACTCGGCGGCTGAGACCTCCACCCCTACGGGACCGACGGGCCCGCACCGGTACATCCGGTGCGGGCCCGCTCTTTTCGGCTCACCTGCTCCCGGCCTCGGTGACCGGATCACGACACACTCCGCATCACCGAGAATCTATTGCTTCTATTGATGCATATGGTTATGGTGATCACGATCACAGAATCCGGCGGATCGGTACCCCACCGACGCCACGCGAATCTTCCCCGTTCACCGTGAGGAGACGTCATGAAGACCATCGGAGCACTGCTGTGGGAACCCGGTACCAGATCCGGATGGAGCGTCGAGGAAATCGAGATCGATCCACCCAAGAGTCGTGAGGTACGCGTCAAACTCGCCGCCTCCGGTATCTGCCACAGTGACGATCACGTCGACACCGGCGACATTCCCCTGGACTGGGCGCCCATCATCGGCGGCCACGAAGGTGCCGGTGTCATCGAGGAACTCGGCCCGGACGTCACCGGTTTCGAGGTGGGCGATCACGTCGTCCTGTCCTTCCTGCCCTCGTGCGGCAACTGCCGTATGTGCACGATCGGCAAGTCCAACATGTGCGAACGCGGCGCCGGCGTTCTCGGCGGCTTCGCTCCCGACGGCACCCACCGCGTCCATGCCCGGGGTCAGGGTGTCGGACCGTTCTCCTATCTCGGCACCTTCTCCCCCTACGTGGTGGTGAACATCGACTCGTGCGTCAAGATCGACAAGGACATCCCACTCGACAAGGCCGCCCTCATCGGCTGCGGCGTGCCCACCGGCTGGGGATCGTCCGTCTACGCCGCAGACATCCAGCTCGGCGACACCGTCGTCGTCATCGGAACCGGCGGCGTCGGCATGAATGCCGTTCAGGGAGCACGCCACAAGGGCGCGAAGAACATCGTCACGATCGATCCGGTCGAATTCAAGCGCGACATGGCCAAGCACTTCGGCGCGACGCAGACCGTCGAGAACCTCGACCAGTGCCGTGATGTCGTCGACCAGCTCACCAACGGCCAGGGAGCGGATGTCGTCATCATCACCGTCGACATCGCCTACGGCCACCTTCTCAACCCGGCGCAGGAGATGACCCGTCGCGGAGGCACTCTGGTGCTCACCTCCGCAGCGCCCGTCACCCAGCGCGACGTTCCCTTCGACCTGTTCACCTTCGCCATGTCCGGCAAGCGACTACAGGGCACCCTGTACGGCACCACCACGGCGCGGCGCGACATCCCGCTGATCACGGACATGTACCGGCGAGGTGAGTTCAAGCTCGACGAATTGATCACCAAGACCTACAAGCTCGAAGACATCAACACCGCGTTCGCGGACATGCGCGAGGGCAAGAACATCCGAGGTGTCATCGTCTACGACGACTGATCCTCGTCCTCCGTTCGATCCGCTGCGCTGCGCTGCAAAGGATCCGACTCGAGCCGGAGCGGAGTGATACTCCGCTCCGGCTCTCCGCATGCCCTTCCCAGGAGTTCAGCAGATGACCACATCCGCCCGTACCGAACCGGATGCCACCGCACTGGCACGACTGATCGCGAAGGACGAGATCCGTGACCTCGCCGGCCGATACGCACTCGCCGTCGACGATCACGACATCGAATCGGTCCTGTCGATGTTCGTCGAGGACGGAGTGTTCGAAGTCGCCGGACGCCAACTCCGGGGGCACAACGAGATTCGTCCCTTCTATGTCGACAGCATGGATCGCTATCACACCATGCTGCACACTCCCGAGATCCATCTCGTCACGCTCGTGGACGACACGAACGCAACAGGGATCATGACCGGACACGCCGAACTCGCGGTACACGACACCCTGATGATGACGGCCTTCCGATATCACGACCGCTACGCCAGAACAGAGAACGGCTGGTTGTTCCAAAGACGCTCCGTATCGTTCATGTATGCGCTACCTTTCGAATCGATGAGCTCGAGTTTCCGTTCCACCAAACGGATTCGGTGGCCGCAAACCCGATACTCCGAAGCCGACTATCCCGAGTCGGCCTCCACCTGGAACACCTACCGTGGAACGGAATCTCCGGGTCCGCGTTGAAGGAGAACTCATGTCAGGACGGGTAGCAGGCAAGGTTGCATTCATCACCGGAGCGGCGCGTGGGCAGGGACGCAGCCACGCAATCCGGCTCGCAGAGGAGGGCGCCGACATCATCGCCCTCGACATAGCCGGCACCATCGACAGTGTCGAACGCTTCTATCCCAGCGCCACCGAGGAGGACTTCGCCGAGACGGTACGCGAGGTCGAGTCCCGCGGACGCAAGATCGTTGCCCGGACCGCAGACGTCCGAGACTTCGACGCCGTAGCGGCCGTGGTGCAGGAAGGCATCGCGCAGTTCGGCCGGATCGACACGGTCGTCGCCAACGCGGGCATCTTCCTGTTCGGCGAGCCCACCCATCTGGTCGCCGAAAGCGACTGGGACGACGTCCTCGACATCAATCTCAAGGGCGTCTGGCACACCTGCAAGGCAGTCACCCCGCAACTCGTCGAGCAGGGCAACGGCTCGATCATCATCACCAGCTCCTCGGCAGGCATCAAGGGCACTCCCAACGTCGCGCCCTACACCGCGAGCAAGCATGCCGTTGTGGGCCTGATGCGCACGCTGGCACTGGAACTCGGACCCCATGGCATCCGCGTCAACACCGTCCATCCCACCGGTGTGGCCACCGACATGATCCTCAACGAATCCTGCTTCCGCCTCTTCCTTCCCGACGAGGAGCACCCCACGAAGGAACAGGCGGCCCCCGTCTTCGCGACCACCAACGCCATCCCGGTCCCGTGGGTGGAGCCGATCGACATCTCCAACGCCGTCCTGTTCCTCGCCTCCGACGAAGCCCGTTACGTCACAGGCACCGAACTCAAGGTCGACGCCGGGTACACGACGCGATGACTGCGGCGGAGAAGAGGGACACCGCAGGCTCGCACGACATGCTCACCGATGTCGCACGTAACTGGCTCGAACAACTCGGGCAGATCCTGCGCCGGGGCGACACCGGCTCGTACGGGAAGGTGTTCGTTCCCGACGCATGGTGGCGCGACCTGCTGGCGTTCAGCGGAGACCTGCGCAGCCTCCACACAGCCGACACCATCGGGCGGATGATCGCGACCGCAGGAACCCTCGGGGTCTCCGACCTCGAACTCGATCTCCGAGTGCCGCCGGCACTGTCGCCCGGAGATACAACACCTCCCGTGCTCCAGATCCTGTTCGGACTCACCACCCGAGTGGGCCGCGTCCGCGCGGTCGCAAGGCTCACCCCGGGCGACGACGATATCTGGCGAGCAACCGCCCTGCTCACCGAGCTCGATACCCTGCACGGCCACGAACCGACAACCGGGCGTCGACGCCCGCACGGGACCTCCGAGTCCGGCGGGCGGACCGACGACCGGCACGCCGGAAGGGTACGTGAGACCTCCGCGACGGTCGACGAGCCGGAGGTCGTCGTCATCGGTGCCGGGCACTCGGGCCTCGGCCTCGCCGCGCACCTGAAGACACTCGGAGTGCGGGCGCTCGTCGTCGATCGGAACGCACGCATCGGCGACAACTGGCGCAACCGTTACGACTCACTCGTGCTGCACGACCCGGTGTGGGCGAACCACCTTCCGTTCCTTCCATTTCCGCCGACCTGGCCGGTCTTCACCCCGAAGGACAGGATGGGCGACTGGCTCGAGTTGTACGCCCGAGCCCTCGAGTTGAACGTGCGGACCGGTACCACGGTCGCATCGAGCACCTACGACGTCTCGACGGGAACGTGGGAACTCGACCTGGACAGCTGCGGACAGGTGCACACCGTGCGCCCCCGCCATGTCGTGCTCGCCACCGGCCTCAGCGGCACCGAACCTCTGGTCCCCGAATTCGAGGGCACCGACCTCTTCCGTGGGGAGATCCTGCACTCGGGACGGTACCGAACCGAACCGGCACGAGCCGGCACCTCGGTGGTCGTGATCGGCACCGGCAACAGCGGCCACGACATCGCGCAGGACCTGTACTTGTCGGGGGCGAATGTGACCCTGGTGCAACGCGGACCCACATACGTGGTGGGCGGCACCACGGTGGTCGACGTGATGCTCGAGCCCGCATACGGTGAGGACTCGCCTCCGACCGAGATCTCCGACCTCGTCGGAGCATCGTTCCCCCGATTCGACAGGTCGGCCTGTGAGGGACTGCGCGCGGCAGTGGCGCTCATGGCCGAGCGCGACCGTCCTCTGCTCGACGGCCTGACCACACGAGGATTCCGCCACAATCTCGGCGACGACGACATGGGCGCCATGAACCTGTTCCTCACTCGCAACGGCGGTTACTACATCGATGTGGGAGCGTCCCGGCTCATCGCCGACGGTGAGATCGAGCTGGTGGCCGGGACGATCGAACGGTTCACACCGGATGCTCTCCGGATGAGCGACGGCCGTCGGATTCCCGCCGATACGGTGGTCCTCGCCACCGGATTCCGCGGAATCCACGACACCGCACGGCGCGTCCTGGGTGATGCCGTAGCCGACAAGTGCGGGCCGGTATGGGGTCTCGACGACGAGGGAGAGATCCGTTCGGTGTGGCGTCGGTCGGGGCACGACGGTTTCTGGTTCAGCGGCGGCAATCTGACGATGGCTCGCGTCTACAACAAGTATCTGGCGCTCCAGATCAAGGCGGATCTCGAAGGAATCGAGTTTCCTTCCGTTCCCTGACTTTCCGAGAAGGAGTACATCATGTCTATCGACAACATCATCGGCGAGGACAGAGCCGGCGACATCGCCGAGATCACCCGAATCACCCACGTGTACGCCCGAGGACTCGATCGGTTCGATCCGAAGGAGACACTGTCCGCTTTCACCGTGGACGGCGTGTGGGATGCCGGTGCGGTCGGGCTGACCCGATACGAGGGTCACGAGCAACTACTCGACTTCTTCGAGCGTGATGCCGAATCCGTGGACAAGCAGTTCCACATCATCACCAACCACGTCATCGATTTCCAGGACGCGGACAACGCCACCGGTACCAATTATGTGTTCTCCGAGGCGGAGATGAAGAACGGTGCGGCGATCAAGGCGATCGCTCTCAACACCGATCGATACGTCCGGACCCCGGAGGGATGGAAGATCGCGGAGCGGGTCATCACTCCGTTGACCACTCCGCAGATGGACGGGTTCGACGCCTGAGAGCCGGGACCGAGCGGAGAGCGGCCGCGGGGCAACGATATCCGTATCGTTGCCCCGCCGCTGTACCGCGCTAGATTCCCTTGGTGATCTCGTAGAAATCGAACGAGACGCCTGCCTGTGCGAAGTTCTCGAGATCGGCAGCGCCCTTCTGTCCCTCGGGCGATGCCATGTCTTCGAGCATGGCTTCCTTGTTGTCCCAGTCGCAGACTGCGACGAGGAAATGCGGGGGTGTGGACCCGTCGGCGGTACTGCACACACCCCACTCGAAGTTCCGCAGGCCCTTCTGATCGAGGGCGAGCTTCGCATGGACGTTCCGGTAGTGGTCCAGGAACACGGCAGGATCCTCGGGGTGGTTGTAGGTTGCGACGAGTCGGTACACGATTCCTCCTGGAGCGGGCTTCGGCGAACGCCGAGCGAGTTGAGATCCGTTCGAGCCCGAGGTGATACGGACCCGAGTCGATATTCACGACCTGATTGATTATATCGATACGCATTGTTATTGTGGTGTCAATCACATGCCGGACAGTGCGGGTGTCACGACCCCTTCCGGTTCACGGTCCTCGCGCATCCGGGCTACCCGGAACAGGTCTCGATCTCCGCTGCACGCCTTCATGACCGACATCCAGGAAAGGCATCCAGATGACCTCTGCACCTGCAGCCACCGACCACTCCACCCCGATCGAGGTCGACGCGGTCGTGGTCGGAGCCGGCTTCTCCGGCCTCCACCTGCTGTGGAAGCTCCGCAAACACGGTTACACCACAATCGCATTCGACAAGGGCAAGGAAGTCGGCGGCACCTGGCACTGGAACCGCTATCCCGGCGCACGCTGCGACGTCGACAGCCACGACTACTCCTTCGGATTCGACGAGGAGCTCGAACAGGACTGGGAATGGACCGAGCGATATCCCTCCCAGCCCGAACTGCAGGCCTACCTCTCACACGTCGCCGACCGCTTCGACCTCCGTCGCGACATCCGACTCGAAACAGCGGTCACCGAAGCCCACTTCGATGAGAATGTGCAGAAGTGGATCGTGCGCACCGATTCCGGCGACACATGCATCGCAACGTTCTGCCTGATGGCGGTCGGGTGCCTGTCCGTCCCCAAGGACGTGGACGTACCGGGTCTCGAGGACTACACCGGCCCCATCCACCGCACCAGCTCCTGGCCCGAAGACGGAGTCGACTTCTCCGGGCTGAAAGTCGCTGCCGTCGGCACCGGCTCCTCGGGCGTGCAGGCCATCCCCGAGATCGCGAAGCAGGCCGGCCGGCTGACCGTGCTGCAACGCACCGCCAACTTCGTCATCCCCGCACGCAACCACGAACTCGATCCCGCATACGTCGCCGACATCAAGGCGAACTACCGCGAGCGACGCCGTCTCTCACGATCGCTGCCCGCCGGGTGCATACGGGACGACAATCCGAAGACCGCATTCGAGGTCAGCGACGAGGAACGTCGCGCCGAGTTCGAGAAGCGCTGGGAAGGCGGAGGAATCGCCTTTCTCGGCGCCTACTCCGACCTCATGGTCGATCAGAAGGCCAACGATGCTGTCTCGGACTTCATCCGTGCCAAGATCGACGAGATCGTCACCGACCCCGACACGGCCGACAGTCTCAAACCGTACGGTTACCCGATGGGCGCCAAACGCCCGGTCGTCGGCACCGACTGGTACGAGACGTTCAACCGCGACAACGTCGAACTCGTCGACCTTCGCAAGAGGCCTCTGGACCGCTTCACCGACAAGGGAATGCGACTGGCGGACGGGACCGAGTACGAGTTCGACGCCGTCGTCCTGGCCACCGGCTTCGATGCCTTCACCGGCGCCTTCACCTCCATGGACATTCGCGGCCGCGGCGGCCGCACACTGACGGAAGCATGGTCCGAGGGTCCGAAGACCCATCTGGGGCTGGGCACGGCCGGTTTCCCCAACATGTTCATCATCGCCAACGTCGGCAGCCCGTCCGTGCTCGCCAACATGGTCACCGCCATCGAACAGCACGTCGAGTGGACGATCGAGACGATGGACCACATGCGGGACAACGGCTTCACCACGATCGAAGCCACCGAGGACGCACAGGAGGCCTGGGTGCATACCGTCGAGGAGATCGCCGACACCACTCTGTGGCCGCAGGGACAGTCGGGCTCCTGGTACCGAGGTGCCAACATCGACGGCAAGCCGCAGATCTTCATGCCGTACGCCGGCGGCATCGTGCTCTACGAGGAGACCTGGAACGAAGTCCGGGACGCCGGATACAAGGGATTCGTCCTCCGACCCTGACACCGGTCCGATGCCGGGTGAGTGCCTGAGCACTCACCCGGCATCGTCGGTTGTGACGACATCCTCACTGCACCACGGACGGGCAGCGACCCCCTTCCTCCGTCGGTCACGGAAAGAAGGGGGCCGAATCCTGTAGCGCCGATCGCGCTCGTGCGCTCAGACGAGCTTCGCCAGCGCGTAGGCCTGTCGAGTGGCGAACACCAATCGGCGTGGTGCGTACGCATCACCGAGGATGTGGACCTCCCCATCACCCGTCGCCGCGGGACCGTTCTTCAGGCTTTCGTACAGGACGTCGTCACCGATACCCCCACACGCCAGCACGACGTTGTCGAATCCGTCGACCTCGTAGGTGCGCCCCGAGTACACATTGCGGGTGATCACCCCGGTGGGGGTGATCTCGACGACGTCCTCCATGAAGCGGTACTGCACGCCCTTGTCGTCGAGGCGCCCGAGGATGGCACCCACGATGTACCGTCCCAGCAACTGGCCGGCGGTCTGCGTCGCATAGACGAGTGTGACCTCGCTGCCCCGCTCGGTGAGGTGGTCGGCCAGTGACAACGGTGGCATGTGATCGTCCTGCACGATGATCAGAACCCGCTTGCCGACCGTCGCCTCACCGCTCAGGACGTCGCGGATATCGGCGACGTTGTCGCCGTACACCCCGGGAATGTCCGGGATCCGGCGGGTCGAGCCGGTCGCCACGGCGACCACGTCGAAGTCCGCATTCTCGATCTCGGACCGCGTTGCGGTGTGCTCGAGGTCGACCTTGACACCGACACGTTCGAGTCTGCGCTGCTGCCACTCGAGGTACTCGGCGAACTTGTCGTAGGTCGGCGCATTGATCGCGGTGCGCAGCTGACCTCCGAGCACCGTCGACGATTCCCACAGCTCGACGTCGTGTCCCTTCTCCCGTGCCAGCGCCGCGAACTCCATTCCTGCGGGTCCACCACCGACGACCAGTACCCGCTTCGGGTCGGTCACCGTGGGCCACGGGCCGTCGATCTCGTTGCTCGTGGTCGGATTGACGGCGCATCCGAACGGCAGGTTCTCCACGTAGCGCCGACTGATGCACTCGTTGCCACCCACACAGGGCCGGATCTCGTCGACACGACCGGTCCGGGTCTTCTCGATGATCTCCGGCTCGGCGATGTGTGCGCGTGCCATACCCACGACGTCGGCGTGCCCCGCTGCGAGGATCCTCTCGGCCACGTCCGGATGGTTGATCCGACCGGTGTGTACGACGGGCAACGAGATCGCCCGCTTGAACCGCCCGGCGAGGTCGGCCCACTGTCCCGCCTCGAAGAAGTGTGGCTGGATGTAGGACGGGTTGCCCCAGGGACTTCCGACCACTCCGTGGAAGTAATCGACCAACCCGGTGCTCTCGAGGTACTGCGCGATCTCGACGGCCCCGTCGAGGTCGTAACCGCCGGGCACCTCCTCGCGCAGGTTCAGGCGGACGCCGATCACCATCGACGACCCGATCACGTCACGGATCGCGCGCAGTACTTCGACGGGGAATCGGCAGCGGTTCTCGATGGAGCCGCCGTACTCGTCGTCGCGCTTGTTGGTCAGCGGCGAGAGGAAGTACTCGAGAAGGTCGTCGTGGTTCATGTGGAGCTCGACACCGTCGAGACGGGCCGCCTGGGCCTGTTTCGCGCAGAACTCGTACTGCCCGACGAAGTACGCGATCTCCTCGCGATCGAGCCGGTGCGGCACGGTGTTGATCACCGGAGCGCTGAGCACCGGCGACGCACCGTGCGGCATACCGCCCTGATGCACCATCTGTCCTGTGGCGACCGCACCCTCGGCGTGCAGGGCGTCCGAATACCCCTGCACCCGTTCGACGAAGAACGGCAGGCTGTAGTGCCCCTGTACCGTCGCCCCGACACCGGTCGGTTCGAAGCCGGGGATCATGCCCGTATTCGGCACCCACGCGCTGAGACTGTCGAACCACGCCGCGCCACCGCGGGCACGGGAGACGTAGTACGCGATGTTGCGTTCCGCCTCCTCGTCCGTGCCGAAGATGTTGCCAATCGCCGACGCGTGCGGCGGCAGCATCACCCGGTTCTTCAACTTCATCGGCCCCACCTGGAAGGGGGACAGCAGGTGCGAATAGTCGGACGTCGGATCCGCAGACATGGCGCTCACTTTCTGGTCGAACGAGTCCCCGCCCCGCCACCGCGGCCGTCACCGGGCATCTTGGTGGAGTCGTGGCTGACGGCGATACGCACCGGGCGCACCTCGAGGACTACACGATTGGGACTGTCCAGCAATTGTTCGAAGGCATCGGGATCGTTCGGTGCGTGGTGATGCGCGAAGGCCGGATAGAACCAGCGCTTCGTCTCCTCGTCGGTTCGGACCGTGACGCGGCCGCGGACGGCGAGCATCCGGCGCCCCGCAAGGTCCGTCCCAGCGTTGGAGACGACGAGGGTCACCCGCGGATCGCGACGAGCAGCCCGGACATGGGCGCGGCCACTTGCTGCGGTGAGCCAGAAGGTCCCGTCGCGGTACAGGTAGCTCATCACCACCCCGGCCGGCCACCCTTCCTCCGTGGTGAAGGCGAAGGTGCACTCCCGCTGCGCATCGAGAAGACGTTCCTGGGTTCGAGCGTCGACGCGCAGCGACGTCAGGTCTTCGTTGTCGTCGATACCTACGGCCACCGCGACCTACTTGACGTAGGCGCCGGCGTCGACAGGGAAGGTGACACCCGTGACGTAGCGGGCTTCGTCGCTGCCGAGGAAGAGCACCGCGTTGCTGATGTCGATCGGGTCGATCCACGGGGTCGGCAGGGTGTTGAGGGACATGAATCCCGGCATCGCCTTCTCCTGCGTCGGCTCAGGATCGCCGGGAGAGAACATGCCGTAGGTGCCGGGGTTCTGGATCATCGTCGTATCGACGTTGGTGGGGTGGATCGTGTTGACCCGGATGTTGTGGGGACCGAGTTCATTCGCCATCGTGCGCATCAGACCGACGATTCCGTGCTTTGCGGCGACGTAGTGCCCCACATGTTGCACGCCCTTGAGGCCACCGATCGAGCTGATGAACATGATCGATCCGCCGCGACCGGCCTCGATCATGTGCGGGATCGCCACCGCAGCGGTGTTGTAGACGCCGGTGAGATTGACGTCGATCATGTCGCGCCACTGATCTTCGGTCAGTTCCCAGGACAGACCGTAGGTGGCGATGCCGGCGTTCGCGACGACGATGTCGACTCCGCCGAGGTGGGAGATACCGTCCTCGAGCGCCTTCTGCAGGCCGGCCCGCTCGCGGACATCGGTCCTGTGGGCGATGATGCGGCGGCCGAGTCCCTCGACCAGGCGCACCGTCTCGTCGAGGTCGGCCTCGGTGGCGAGATCGTAGTACGGGCTGACGGAGTCGATGTTCTCGCAGATGTCGACGGCGATGATATCCGCGCCTTCCTCGGCGAGCCGGACCGCGTGGGAGCGGCCCTGACCGCGAGCGGCTCCGGTGATGAATGCGATCTTGCCTGCTGCACGTCCGGTCATGGTGTCCTCCTGGACAGGGTGTCGATGATCGATCAGTTGTCTACGGGCAGACGGACCGTGCCCGTTCCTTCCAGGACGCGAGCGCCGTCCACGACGTCGAGGGCGAGGTCGCAGTGCACGAGCAGGCCCTCGGGGGTCTCGTCGACTGCGGTGACCGTCCCGGAGGCCTGCACACGGTCGCCTTCGAGGACGTTGCCGAGGAAACGGAACCGGTATCGGGTGATGCGGTCGACTCCGCCTGCCCAGTTCCCGAGCATCGACATCACGTAGGCGATGTTGCTCGGTCCCTGATTGACGGTGCGTTCACCGAGTCCGAGCGCGCTCGCGGCGGATCGGTCGAAGTGGATGGGGTTCGGGTCGCGCATGAGCGCGGAGAGGGTCTTCATGCGGGCGGGATCCACTGCTTCGATGATTCGAACCGGGATCTGCTGTCCGACAGTAGGTCTCATGATTAATTACCTCGCCGGGGGAAAACGATCGAATTGGTCGTCGAAGCGTGATGCACACCGTTGCCGTCGTGCAGATCGAGCCGATAGCCGACGATGTCGAACGTGCCGGTTCGACGGCCGACCTTACGGACAGCGGAGACGATCTCTCCCGACACCCGGTAGGTCTCACCTACCTGCAGCGGATGGTGCACGACGGTGTCCGTCTCGCCGGCCATCGGACCGTCGGCCTCGGTGGCTCCACACAATGCGAACAGTTCGTCCCAGGTCCACCCCATGGCTCCGGTGGCGGCGAGGAACACCAGTACCGGGTGCGCTCCCCCGTCGTCGGAGTCGGCGAGCATGCTGTCGAGCACGAGGTGGACCCACCAGGGTTCCAGGGTCGCCTCCCCACCGGGGAAGGGTGTACCGACCAGTGCGTCCAGTTCGGATTCGCCGGGCGTCGTCCGGTCCGTGCCGACGGTCATCGGGTCGCCGCCGGCTGGAGGTACGGGTCGCGCAGCTCTCGCTTCATGATCTTGCCTGTCGGAGCCTTGGGCAGGGCGTCGACGAAGTCCACCGAGCGTGGTTTCTGGTACGAGGCCAGATTGCGCTTCGCGGTGTCGATGATCTCCTGCTCGGTTGCGGTCTGCCCGGGCTTGAGCACCACCACTGCCTTGACGACCTCACCCCATTCGTCGTCGGGAACGCCGATCACGGCGCATTCGAGCACGGCGGGATGTGCACCGATCGCTTCCTCCACCTGGATGCTGTAGATGTTCTCGCCACCGGAGATGATCATGTCCTTCGCACGGTCGACGATGTAGATGTAGCGTTCCTCGTCCCAGACGGCGACGTCGCCCGTCCACATCCAGCCGTCCCGCAGCGTCTGGGCCGTCAGCTCGGGCTTGTTCCAGTAGCCGAGCATGTTGGCTTCGGAGCGGACGACGATCTCGCCGGGGGTCTTCCCGTCACGCGGCACCTCGTTGCCGTCGAAGTCGACGACGCGGATGGTGGTGCCGAATCCTTCCCGGCCGCAGGACTTGAGACGCTGCTCGTTGATCCCGTTGACCGCGTCGCGGTGATCCTCCTGTGACAGGAAGGACATCGTGGTGCCCTCGGTCTGCCCGTAACCCTGGATGAGAGTGCAGGGGAACGCGTCGAGCGCCTGCCGGACGATGGCGGAGGGCATGGGGCCGCCGCCGTACTGGATGTTGCGCAGGCTGGACAGGTCGTAACGGTCGAAGTTCTCGACGGCCATCATCCAGTTGAGCATTGTCGTGATACCGAGGAACGCCGAGACCTTCTCCTGCTCGATGATCGCGAGCGCCTGCCGGGCTTCGAAGTTGACCAGGACGACGGGGCAGCCGTGCTTCATATAGTTCATCGAGAGCACGACGGGGATGTGGTACATCTGCCCGGTGAGCATGTAGACATCGGACGGCACGACTCGTTCGGCCACGGTCTGGTTGAGCATGCCGGCGGCGGCACTGGTGTGGGAATGCAACGCGCCCTTGGATTGTCCTGTGGTCCCTCCGGTGTAGAGGATGAAGAACGGATCATCGTTGCCGATGGTCGATGCCCATACCGGTTCTTCGGCACTCGCGGAGGCGAGAAGGTCCTCGTAGGTGCCGGCACCCCCGGACCCGAACTCGAGCCAATGATCGACGTTCGCGACACGCGTGAGTTCTTCTGCAGTGGATCGGAACTCGCTCGACGTGATGAGGACTCGGGGAGTGGCGTCGGCGATCAGTTCGAGCAGGGCCGTACCCGCCAGGCGCCAGTTGAGCGGCTGGAGGATGAGTCCCGCCCTACCGACGGCGAAGAAGAGTTCCTGGAACTCGATACTGTTCTTGGTCAGGACCGCAACGCGGTCCCCTTTCTCGAGTCCGAGGCCCCGCAGACCGTTGGCGAGGCGGCGCACCCTTTCGTCGAGTTCGGCGAAACTGATCCGCCTGTTGTTCGGTACGTCGTAGACCGCCATCCGGTTCGGCGTGAGCGCAGCCCATTTGGCCGGAATGAGTCCCTGGTTCATCGTCATCGACAACGTCTCCACAGTAGAGGTCAGTAAGGAAGGTCGAGAGCGATGTGACGCTTGGCCAGTACCCACTCGCCGCCCGTCCTGGTCCATTCGTCCTCGTACTTGCCCGTGGTGAGCACGGTCAGTGCGCCGTCCGCCGCGGAGGTGATGAGCAGGTACGACACGCTGCGTACGTTCTTCTCGTCGACCTCTTCGACCAGCACGTTCGTGGTGATGTGGCGGCGCTGGTCGGACTGGGACTCGTGGGCACCACGGAAGAGGCCCATGATCTCGTCGCGACCATGGAGGGGACCGACGAGATCCCCGTCGCCGATACGCATGGTGAAGACGGCCTGCTCGCCGAAAGATGTTTCGACGCCGTCCATGTCACCGTCGTCGTACGCGAGAGCGTAACGGGCGAGGGCGTTTTCGATATCGTTCCTGAGCGACATTACTACTGCTCCTACCGACGAAGGTTCGAGGAGTGATTCGATGTGATAGCCATCACTTTATACTAATCATGCGCATTGTCTAGACCGAAAATCTGCGGCCCGCAACGCTCCGCCCACGGTCGGGCTCAATCGGACACGGACCAGGTATCCGCGCCGGTCAACAACTCCTGCAACGCCTTTGCATCGCCGGCGCGACCGGTACGAGCCGAGTCGTTCTGCTCACGCACCAGATCGTCGTAGCACGGACGCTGAACGGAGCGGAACACGCCGAAGAGCGTGTGTTCGAGGTCCTGATCCGACAGACGTGACAACGCGAATGCATACGCCGGATCGTCCGAGTGCGCATCGTGGACCACGATCTCCTCGGGCGGAACGCTGTCGGTGTCGGCGACCCGGAGTCCGAAACCGTCCCGGACGACACATCTGCCGCCCTCGGCACCGAACACGATCGGCTCACCGTGACGCAGGGGAACGACCCGCTGTTCCGCGTCGTCCTTGCGCAGGACATCGAACGAGCCGTCGTTGAAGATCGGGCAGTCCTGGTAGATCTCCACGAACGACGTACCGCGATGGTCGGCAGCCTGCCGCAACACCTCGGTGAGCCCCTTACGATCGGAGTCGAGGGCTCGGGCGACGAAGGTCGCTTCTGCGCCGAGCGCGAGCGACAGGGTGTTGAACGGGTGGTCGATCGATCCCATCGGGGTCGACTTCGTGACCTTCCCGACCTCGGACGTCGGCGAGTACTGCCCCTTGGTGAGACCGTAGATCCTGTTGTTGAACAGCAGGATGTTCATGTTCACGTTCCGCCGCAAGGCGTGGACGAGGTGATTGCCCCCGATCGACAGGGCGTCGCCGTCGCCGGTGACGACCCACACCGACAGGTCCGGGCGCATGACCGCCAGTCCGGTCGCGATGGACGGAGCCCGGCCGTGAATCGAGTGCAGTCCGTAGGTCTCCAGGTAGTACGGGAAGCGGCTCGAGCACCCGATCCCCGAGACGAACATCATGTTCTCCCGGCGCAGTCCCAGCTCGGGAAGAAAACTACGGATGGCGGCGAGGATCACGTAGTCGCCGCATCCGGGGCACCAACGGACCTCCTGGTCGCTCGTGAAGTCCTTGGCCTTCTGGGGTGTGTCGGTCTTGGGAACGAAGGCGGTGGCACTGAGACCGAGATCCACCCCCACGCGACTTATCAACTCGGTCATGGCTTCTGCTCCTCACAGCCGGCCGAAGGACGGTATTCCGCCGCAGCCAGCGCCGTGGTGGTCTTCGATTCTTCCCGGCTGCGCAGGGTGCCTGTCAGGGCCGCATCGATCGCCTCGAGGATCTCGTCCGCCGAGAATGCCAGGCCCTGCACCTTGGTCACGGATTGGACGTCGATGAGGAAACGCGCACGGAGCACGGACGACAGTTGCCCGAGGTTCATCTCCGGTGCGATGACCGTTCCGTACCGGCCGAGGATCTCGCCGAGGTTCTTCGGCAGCGGATTCAGGTTCCGCAACTGCAGATGCGCGACCTTCGTCCCCCGTCGCCGCGCTCTCCGGCACGCCTCCCCGATCGGACCGTACGAACTGCCCCAGCCGACCACGAGAAGGTCCGCTTCCCCCGACGGGTCGTCGACCACTGCGTCCGGGACATCGATGCCGTCGATCTTGGCCTGCCGCAGCCGCACCATGAGGTCGTGGTTGGCCGGGTCGTACGAGATGTTCCCACTGCCGTCGGCCTTCTCGATGCCGCCGAGTCGGTGTTCGAGTCCCGGCGTCCCAGGGATCGCCACCGACCGCGCAAGGGTCCCACGGTCGCGAGCGTACGGCCGGAACGGTGTCTCGGAGTCCGCCGATTCGATCTCGAAGCCCGGATCGATGGGCGCGATCCGC
Organism: Rhodococcus sp. PD04; assembly: GCF_035918275.1. Taxonomy (NCBI): domain Bacteria; kingdom Bacillati; phylum Actinomycetota; class Actinomycetes; order Mycobacteriales; family Nocardiaceae; genus Rhodococcus; species Rhodococcus sp. PD04. Next base: position 5,016,173 of record NZ_CP142143.1, read on the forward strand.
TCGACGGACGGGATCCGCCACGGTTCGGAACCGTTCGCGATCGCCCCGTCCGAGAGCAGCAACACCGGGGTCCGGTAGGTCACCGCGATACGTGCGGCCTCCACCGCGGCGTCGAAGCAGTCGGCCGGTGAGGAGGGCGCGATCACCGCCACGGGCGATTCGCCGTTGCGACCGTGCAGGGCCTGCAACAGATCTGCCTGCTCGGTCTTGGTGGGCAGACCCGTGGACGGTCCACCGCGTTGCACATCGACCACGATCAATGGAAGTTCCGTCATGACGGCGAGACCGATGGCCTCGCTCTTGAGGGCGAGCCCGGGCCCCGACGTACTCGTCACCCCCAGAGCTCCACTGAGGGACGCACCGATGGCAGCGCCGATGGCGGCGATCTCGTCCTCCGCTTGGAAGGTGGTCACGCCGAAACGCCGATGCTTGGTGAGTTCGTGCAGGATGTCGGAGGCGGGGGTGATGGGGTAGCTGCCGAGGAACAGCTCCAGACCCGACAGCTGTTGTGCCGCAAGTAATCCGTAGGACAGTGCCGTGTTACCGGAGATCTGCCGGTAGGTTCCGGCCGGTAGGTCGGCCTTCGCGATCTCGTAGGTCGTCGCGAACGTCTCGGTGGTCTCGCCGTAGTTCCACCCGGCTCGGAAGGCCAGCAGATTGCCTTCGGCCACCTGGGGCTTCTTCGCGAACTTCGTCCGGAGGAACTCTTCGATCCCGGAGACCGACCGGTTGTACATCCACGACAACAGACCGAGCGCGAACATGTTCTTCGAGCGTTCGCCGTCCTTGCGGCTGAGCCCTACCGGCTCGACCGCGCCGATCGACAGCGATGACATCGGCACCGCGTGTACGACCAGGTCCGCGAGACTTCCGTCCTCGAGGGGGTTCGAGGTGTACCCGACCTTGCCGAGGTTCCGTTTGGTGAATTCGTCCGTGTTCACGATGACGGTGCCGCCGCGCGGCAGGTCCGCGACGTTTGCCTTCAGAGCAGCGGGGTTCATCGCGACGAGGACGTCCGGGCGGTCTCCTGCGGTGAGGATGTCGTGATCGGCGATCTGGATCTGGAACGACGACACTCCCGGCAGGGTGCCCTGGGGTGCGCGGATCTCGGCGGGGAAGTTCGGTTGGGTGGCGAGGTCGTTGCCGAACACCGCGGCTTCGGCGGTGAACCGGTCGCCGGTCAGCTGCATGCCGTCACCCGAATCGCCGGCGAAGCGGATGACCACCCGTTCGAGTTGGGTCGCGTCGACTTTCGTCATACTCGTTGCCTCCGGGTCCGATCGGGGTACCTAGCCGGCATCCCGTACGAGTTGCTTGGCGAGCGAATCGAGGATCACCTCGGTCGATCCCTCGTAGATGCGCATGGGGCGCGCTTCGCGGTAGAGGCGTTCGAGCTTCCCACCGCGTACGAGCCCGAATCGACCTGCGACCTGGACCGATCGATCGACGACAGATGCGGCGATCTCGGTGGCTGCGACCTTCGCCATCGACGACAGATGCAGGTTCGCCCGGGCGTCCCGGGCCGATGCAGCGGCTGCCCTGTAGGTGAGGGACCGCGCCATTTCGATATCCATCCAGCACTTGGCGAGGTGTTCGGGCACCGATCCGAGCCGAGCGAGTGTCACGCCGAAGCCCTCCCGGGTCCTGGCGTGGGCGACCGCTTCGTCGAGGGCGGCCTGCGCGAGCCCGACCGCGGCACCGGCGACGGAGACCCGGAAGGTGGCCAGTGTGGCCAGCACCAGAGCGAACCCCTTACCGGGTTCGCCGATCCGGTTGTCGACAGGGACCTCGACATTGTCGAGGACCACATCGGACAGCACGTGCGGAGCGATGATCTGGTGTGGTCGCTCGGTGCGTAGTCCCGGCGTATCCGCGGGCACGAGCACGAGCGAGTAACCGTCGCCCTCGCGACCGAGGATGCTGTAGAAGTCCGCGTCCCCACCGTTGGTGATGAAGGACTTGTGACCGTTGACGATCAGTTTGCCGTCGCGCTCGACGACCGTCGTCGTCAGCGCCTTGAGGTCGGAGCCCACCCCCGGCTCGGTCAGACCGAGCGCGGCGATGGCATCGAGGCGTGCGACCTTGGGCAGCCATTCCTCCTTGAGCTTCTCGGATCCACCGACACCGATTCCGTAGCTGCCGATGCCCTGCATGGCGAACATCGAATCCAGGTGTGCACACTCCGCACCGAGGGCTTCGCGCACCACGGTCACGGCCAGCGAGTCGACCCTGTCGAAGCGGCCGCCGTAGGCGGCAGGGACCACGATCTCGGCGAGGCGCGAGGCCGCGAGGCGCTTGCGCACGTCCGGGTCGATACTGTCCGATTCGTCGGCCCGTGCTGCGATGTCACTGCAGTCGGCCGCGAGGTCGCGCGCCGCGGCCTGCACATCGAGGTATCGCTGCGGCAAGGTGAAGAGGTCCTGCTCGGTGCTCACTGTGTACTCCTTCTGACCGGTTCTGACCGGCGGCCTGCCGGCGGGCGCAGACGAGATGTGACGTGTCGCGTTGCGCGATGGACTCGTGAACTGGATCACTATCCGGTAATCTATGATCACAATAACAAGGAATTATGGTCAGTCAACCGGAACCAGTGGAGGAAGAAGATGGCCGAATCACCAACCGGAAAGTCCGTTCCGGAGTTCGATCCGACGCGCGCATTCGATCTGACCGACCGCGTCGCGATCGTCACCGGCGGGAGCCGAGGACTCGGTCGCGCCATCGCCTTCGGACTCGCGCGCGCCGGATGCGATGTGGTGATCGCCAGCCGCGATCTCGCATCCTGCCGGACGACTGCGGACGAGATCACCGCCGAGACCGGCCGCAAGACCCTGGCGCACTCGTTCCACGTCGGACGATGGGATTCCATCGACGAACTGGTCGATACCGTGTACTCACACTTCGGCAGAGTCGACGTCCTGGTCAACAACGCCGGTATGTCTCCGCTGTACGACAGTCTCGACACCGTCACCGAAACACTCTTCGACAAGGTCGTCGGCGTGAACCTCAAAGGTCCGTTCCGGCTCGCCGCACTGGTGGGAACACGCATGGCCGAGGGCGACGGCGGCTCGATCATCAACATCTCCAGCGCCGGATCGGTGCATCCGAGACCCGACATCCTCCCGTACGCCGCAGCCAAGGCCGGATTGAACGCCGTCACGATCGGCATGGCCCACGCCTTCGGCCCGACCGTGCGAAGCAACGCCATCATGGCCGGCACGTTCCTGACGGACGTGAGCAACTCCTGGGACATGGACGCCTTCAACAGGCGCGCCCAGGGCTTTGCCGCCAAACGAGGTGGACAACCCGACGAGATCGTCGGGGCCGCGCTCTATCTCGCGAGCAGCGCATCCAGCTTCACGACCGGCTCGATCCTCACCGTCGACGGAGGACACCCCTGATGACCGAGAACCTCACTCTGACGACCACTCCCGTGACGCAGCAGCGCTTCCGACTCGCTTACGGTGATTGCGATGCGGTAGGCATCTCGTACTTCGCGATCAACTACCCATGGATGGAGCGCACCTACAGCGTGTGGCTCCATTCGTTCGGCCTCGAAAGCCACAGGCTGCTCGACACCGTCGGGGTCTACACGGTCGGCCTGAAGTCCGAGTGCCAGTACATCACCAGCTGCAAGGTCTTCGACGAACTCACCTGCACGGTCGCGCTCGACCGCATCGGCACGACTTCCTACACCCTCGCCTTCGACTTCGAACGAGGTGACGAACTCGTGGCACAGGGCCGGATGACGTTCGCCGTCCGCAACCCCGACGGCACGAAAGCCGCGATCCCTGATCGTTTCCTGGCAGCCCTGCGCACACTGGACCCACCGAAGTCTGTTGGCTGAGAAAGCTTCCCGAGACACAGGCGCCACTCCCTCCGGAGTGGCGCCTGTGTCGTCCGCACACCGGATGCAGCATCGTCACGGCTATCGGCAGCATTGACATGAGTGAATTCGTAGTTATAGTTACCACTCATCCAGTGACACAGGCCACATCCCGCAGGCGAAGCGCGATGGCTCGAGCCGTCCTTCTTCCTCTGCCTCCGCACCGTCCGCTCCACATCGAGGAGATCGCGTGACTGCAGTAGAACCCCGTCCGGCCGCTCCCGACATTCTCTCCCCCGAGTTTCTCGACGACCCGTATCCCTGCTACCGGATATTGCGTGATCACTACCCTGCGCTCCATCACCCCGGCACCGACAGTTACCTGATCAGCAGGTACCAGGACTGCGCGGAGGCGTTCCGCAGCCCGAAGTTCTCGAGTCGCAATTACGAATGGCAGCTCGAACCGATCCACGGACGCACCATCCTGCAGATGCAAGGAACCGAGCACTCGACTCATCGTTCACTGCTCAATCCGTTCTTCCGCGGGAGCGGGCTCGAGAAGTTCATGCCCGTCATCACCCACAACGCTGCCGAACTCATCGACGGCATCGTGACCGGGGCTGCCGACAACCTCCTCGGAGAAGTGGCCGGATGCGGTGAGGCCGAACTGGTTTCCGACTTCACGAGTCGTTTCCCCATCAATGTCATGGTCGACATGTTGGGCCTCCCCAAGAGCGACCACGAGCGGTTCCGGGGCTGGTACTTCTCGATCATGGCGCACCTGAACAACCTCGCCGGCGACCCCGAGATCACCGCCGCAGCAGCGCGCACCCACGACGAACTCCAGGACTACATGCTCCCTCTCATCCGGGAGCGGCGTTCCGGTGACGGCGACGACCTGCTCTCACGCCTGTGCCGGGCAGAAGTCGACGGCGAGAAGATGTCCGACGACGAGATCAAGGCCTTCGTCAGCCTTCTGCTCGTCGCCGGCGGTGAAACCACCGACAAGGCCATCACCAGCATGATCCGCAACCTGATCGACCATCCCGACCAGATGCAGGCCGTCCGAGCCGACCGCAGCCTGGCGGATCGGGTCATCGCCGAGACACTGCGCCATTCGGGACCGGTACACATGATCATGCGCCAGACCGAAGAAGATGTACAGATCGACGACACCGTAATCCCTTCGGGAGCAACGTGTATCATGATGCTCGCTGCGGCGAATCGGGACGACAGACATTTCTCCGATCCGGAGCGGTTCGACATATTCCGTGAGGATCTACAGGTCGATCGAGCCTTCAGCGGTGCGGCCAACCATGTCCAGTTCATCCTCGGTCGCCACTTCTGTGTGGGCTCATTGCTGGCGAAGACCGAGATGACGATCGCCTTGAATCTCATCCTCGACACCATGGAGTCGATCCGGTACCGGGACGGATTCGTTCCGCGAGAAGTGGGCCTCTACACCAGGAGCATCCCCGAGCTGCCGATCGTGTTCGAGCCCGCGGGCGGTGCACGGAGATAATCGGTGCACCAGGTAGGTGACCACCTGCTCGTCGAGGTCGGTCCGCGCGTCGAAGTCACGCGGACCGACCTCGCCTCACATGAGGGTGTAATCGGTGAGGATGCGCTTGCCCGGCGTGAAGATGGTCGGGATCCGCTGATAGCCGGTGTTCACTCCTTGGCGCGGATAGGTCTCCAGCGCATCGAAATCGATCTCGTAGTCGGGCATTCGTTGCAGAACCTGTTCGATCAGGGCACGGGACATGTACCGGCCGAGATGCGACCCCGCGCAACGATGGACACCGATCCCGAACGCGGTGTGCCGGTTGGGCCAGCGATCGATGTCGACCTCGTCGGGATTGTCGAACAGTTCCCGGTCCCGGTTCGCCGATGCCCAGGACAGCAGGACACGATCCCCCTTCTTCATCGGGCAGCCGTGGAACTCGATGTCCTGCAGAACGGTACGGGCCAGGGCCTGCGTCGGGGAGAAGTAACGGAGGAACTCCTCGACCGCATGATCCATCAGGCTCGGATCATCGATCAGCCTCCGACGCACGTCGGGATGACGAGCGAGCCAGACCAGTGAATTGCTCACCAACGACGCCGTGGTGCCCACGCCACCGGAGATGAGCAGATCGACGATCGCGAAGGTGTCGTGATCGTCGAGAGGCTCACCGTCGATCTCCTGTCGAACGAGATAGCTGATGATGTCGTCACGTGGTTCCGCACGACGATCGGCGATCCGTTGGCGGATCCGGTTCGCCAGATACGGGAAGTCGACCTCGACGGCCCGTGTGTGTTCGTCGGTTCCGGGAATGCCGGCCAGTACCTGGAAATGAGCTTCCGAGTATCGGCGCCATTCGGAGACGTCGAGACCGAGCCATTCGATGGTGACGATGGACGGCACGCCGATCACCGAGGTGAGATCGCACTTGCCGCCCTCGATGACACTGTCGATGAATCCGGCGACGTGGCGGTCCACCATCGACTTCATCTTCTCGACGGCGGCCGGCGCCGAGACGGGATTGACGATCTTGCGGTATTTCCGGAACTCGGGCGGATCGAGCTCGATGGGGATGTGATCGTGATGGGGCGTCTTGGGAATGACGACCGACAGACCTTCTCCCCCGTATTTCGTGCGACGCGAGGAGAATACGTCGTCGTTGCGTGCAGCATCGAAGACGGAGGCGTAGTCGGACAACACCCAGTAGCCCCCGTGCGCCTCGGTCCATCCCACTTTTACCGATTCGCGGATTCCCCGGTACGAGCCTGCCGGGTCTGCCGAGTGCTCCGGCGAATTGTGATCGAAATCGATCATCGGGCACCTGGAGGTGCTTTCCATCGTGGGTTCCTTCCGAAGAGAACTGCGGGAGTGGGTCGTCTAGGTCCGGGCGAGGAGCCCTGCGTCGATGGGCAGCACGACACCGGTGACGTAGCGGGCCTCGTCGGAGGCGAGCCACACCAACGCATTGCTGACGTCGACGGCCTCGACCCAGGGCACGTCGAGCTCGTTGCGCCGACGGCAGTGGTCGACGATGTCGTCCTGCGTCGGCGACTCGAGATCGGGCCGGTAGATGCGATACATCGCGTCGTTCTCGATCATGTCGGTTCGCACCGTTCCGGGATTGAGTGTGTTCACCCGGATCCCGTGCTCGCCGAGTTCGTTGGACAGCGTGCGCATGAGGCTCACCACCCCACCCTTGCTGGCGGCATAGTGGCCGAGATTGCGACTCGCCCTGATCGCAGCGACCGAGCTGGTGAGAACGATGGCGCCACCGGTGCCCTGCTCGATCATCGGGGGTGCCACCGCCCGCACGGTGTGGAATACACCTGTGAGGTTGACGTCGATGACGTTCTGCCACTCCTCGTCGCTGAGATGCCAGGTCGGGGTGAAGCTGACGATGCCGGCGTTCGCGCTCACGATGTCGAGGTGACCGAATTCCGCCACGGCGTCGGAGACGAGCAGGTCCAGCGCTGCCTGGTCGCGGACGTCGACGACGCGGGACAGACAACGGCGTCCCGTGGCCTCGACGAGGCGGTGCGTCTCGGCCAGATCGTCGGAGGTGGCGAGCGGGTAGGCGACGGTGTCGATGTCCTTGCACGCATCGAGCACGATGACATCGGCACCTTCCTCGGCGAGCCGGACCGCGTTCGAGCGGCCCTGACCGCGCGCCGCTCCCGTCACCAGTGCGACCTTGCCGTCCACACGCCCCATGCCGTTCTCCTGTTCCTCGACGAATGCTGCTGTTCTCACTCGGACCGCTCACGCGGGTGTCACGACTGCCCTCACGCGGGTGCCGTGGCGTGCGCGGAAGACGAGTCGAGAAATGCCGTGTTCCCGGCTCGCGCGGCCGCGCGACCGGCCCGGTATCCGAATACGAGGGCCGGCCCGAGAGTTCCGCCCGCACCGCCGTAGACCATGCCCGTCGGGGCGGCCATCACGTTCCCGGCCGCGAACAGACCCGCGATGATGTCACCGTCGACGTCGAGCACCGCGCCGTCGGTATCGGTACGCGGACCGCCCTTCGTGCCGAGCGTGCTGCTGTGGATCTGTACTGCGTGGAACGGTGCTCGTGCGACGGAGCCGAGCGTGGATCCGACGCCCGGATACTTGCTCTTGTCGCCGACGAAGCCGTCGTAGATGCTCTCGCCGCGACGGAACTCGCTGTCCCGGCCACGCGCGACGTCCTCGTTCCAGCGCGCAAGAGTCGCCTCGAGTGCCTCCGCCGGTACATCGATCCTGCGCGCGAGTTCTGCCGGGGTGTCGGCCCGGATGATCCACTCCGGCGCCTCGGCGCCGGGTGCCGCGCCGAAGGCACCGTACTCCGCGAGGTGATCGGCGTCGAAGATCAGCCAGCACGGCTGGTTGAGATAGTCGAACTCGTGCGCGTCGAGTTGGTGGAAGGCACCGCCGAGCGCGTTGTAGTTGGTCGCCTCGTTGGTGAACCGGCGTCCGAGACGATTGACCATGATCGAATGCGGGGCAGTGCGCTCCCGGTGCACGAGTTGCACGGCCTGCGCGCCGTCGATCTGCCGGTCGGGCAGCACTGCCACCGGAGCCCACCATGCTTCGCGCATATTGCCGAGTTGCGCGCCGACACGCATCGCCATGCGGAGCCCGTCACCGGTGGACGTGGGCACCGAGGCGGGATGGCGGAGAGGACCGCGCAGGAAGTCCCGGCACAGATCCTCGTCCCATTCGAACCCACCGGTGGCGAGGACGACACCGCGTCGTGCGTGAACGTCGTGGGTACCGTTCGGTCCTTCGAATCGCACCCCGGAGATCCGGCCGTCACGTCCGTGGAGCAGACGCACACCGCGCTCACGGGTGTGGACGGCGACGCCGTCGTCCAGGCAGCCCTGCAGCAGTGCGGCGACCATACTGCGGCCGAGTCCTTCGACGTCGGCCTGCTCCCGTTCGGCCTGCACCTCGGGCGGCAGGTGGCCGGTGCCCCCACCGATCGGTGTCTCGCCCACCGTCATCCGTCGGGGTACCCCGACGAGCTTGTCCCTCCACCGGCCTAGGTCGACGAAGCCGAACAGTCGCGGTTCGAGCGACCGCCCGCCGTGTGGCATCCCGCCGGGACGTTCGGGGTGGTAGTCGGGGTATCCGGGCACCAGTTGCATCTTCAGCGGGGTGGTGTCGAGCCAATCGAGAAGTTCGGGGACGGTGTCGACGAACGTCCGGGAGAGTTCGGGAAGGATCATGCCGTGCGACAGCGAGTCGAGGTAGGCCAGGGCCTGCTCGCGCGAATCGTCGATCCCTGCTTCGGTGGCGTACCGATTGTTCGGCAACCAGGCCACGCCGCTGGACAGGCAGGTCGTCCCGCCGAGCAGGTCGCCCTTCTCGAACACCGCGACACTCGCTCCGCTGCGCGAGGCGGACAGCGCCGCACAGAGTCCGGCTGCACCGCTGCCGAGTACGACGACGTCGTAGCTGTCGGGAAGGTCTTCGCCCCGCATGGTCATACCTCGTTCGGGATGGGGTTCGTGAGAACCGTGCCGTAATGGTGGACCGGTACCGCATACCGGACCTCGAGTCGTCGCTCGGCGAAGAGCCAGACGTCGTCGCTGCGCTCGTAGCGATCGTGGTACCGCAACGCCAGCACGTACTGCACACCGTCCTGCGCGTATTCGACATGACTCGGAATCACACCGAGTGCGGTGTCCGGCCCCGTGAAATCCACGACGCCGGGATGCGGAGTATGAATACTGGCTCCGTCGTAGGTGTCGAGTGTCCTGCGTACATAGGCGACGATGGCATCACGGCCGCGGATGGTGCCGGACAGGCCGACGAGCACGGCATCGGGTGTGTAGAGATCCGCGAGGCACTCCATGTCGTGATCGTCGACGACGAGTGCGTAACGTGCGGTGAGTGCATTGATCGCGGCGATGTCCTCGGCGCGCGCGACCGGATCCGTAGCGGCGTCCATCATTTCACCAGCGCGCCGGCATCGATCGGCATGGTGATGCCGGTGACGTAACGGGACCGATCGCCGGCAAGGAAGAGCACGGCGTTGCTCACATCGTCGGGATGCACGAACGGAACGTCGAGAGCGTGCATGCCGTGGAGCAGAGGTTCGACGTCCGCACGGGTCGGCGCATCCGCGTCGGGCAGGAAGAGTCTGTAGATCGCGTCGTTGAGCAGCATCCGCGTATCGACGTTGGTGGGGAGCACCGCGTTGACCCGGATACCTTCGGGACCCAGTTCGTTCGCCAGACTGCGCATGATACCGAGTACGCCGTGTTTGGCGGCCGCGTAGTGAGCATTGTTGGGTAGGCCCTTGAGACCGGCGATGGAACTGATCAGAACGATACTGCCGCCGCGACCACCGGCACGCAGGTGCGGAACCGACGCTATGACGGTGTTCCAGACACCCGTGAGATTGATGTCGATCATGTCGCGCCATATCTCATCGGTGAGTTCCTCGACAGGGAAGCTGCCGGCGATCCCGGCGTTCGCGACGACGACGTCGAGGCGTCCGAAACTCTCGATCCCGCGTGCAAGAGCCTTCGTCACCGCGTCGGCGTCACGAACGTCTGCGACGGTCGCTTCGATCCGCCGGCCTTCGGCTTCGACGAGATGCACGGTCTCGTCGAGATCCGCCGAAGTGGCCATGTCGTAGGGTGCACCTGCTACGGGGGCACACAGGTCGAGCGCGATGATGTCTGCGCCCTCTCGTGCGAGGCGGACCGCGTGGTTGCGCCCCTGTCCGCGCGCCGCGCCGGTGACGAATGCGACCTTGCCGTCGAAATCCATGGGAGAACCACCCTTTCGATCAATGCATATGATTATGATCACATCGGTCGGCATTCGTCAACGACCCTCGCCTCGTATCGTCGCCGAAAGTCGTTGGCATGCAGCCTGTTATCTGCACCTACCGGGCCGGTGTACCGGCAGATCCGCAACGCGGCCCCGGGGTGAATCGAGCCGGTATCTTCTTCCACCCCGGATTGACCGCCTGATGAGGGAACGGCACGACCTCCTCGTGCAGAATCTCGTAATCCGGCATTCTCCCGAGGATCCGACCGAGCATCTCGACAGCCAGAGCTCTCGCGAGATGCGATCCTGCACAACGATGCACACCCATCCCGAACGAGGTGTGCCGGTTCGGCCACCGGTCGATGTCGACGGAGTCCGGATCGTCGAACGCATCGGCGTCCCGGTTCGCCGACGCCCAGCTCAGCAGCACCCGATCGCCCGTGTGGAATCGGTGGCCGCGGAATTCCACATCGCGGGTGACGGTACGAGCCAATGCCTGTGTGGGTGAGAAGACCCGGAGGAACTCCTCGACCGCGCGAGGAAGTTTCTCCGGATAACGGATCAGGTTGCGGCGCAGATCCCGATCGGTGTCGAGATACATCAACGTCTGGGCGACGAGCGAGGCCGTGGTTCCCACCCCGCCCGAGATCAACAACTCCGCCATCGCGAACACTTCGTCGTCCGTCAGCGGACGGCCGTCGATCTGCGATGCGAGCAGATGACTCAACACGTCCTCGCGCGGCTCGATCCGGCGCCGGCCGATCGTCGCACGCAACTGCTCTTCCATCCAGGGGAAGTCGACGTCGATCGCATGCGTGAACTCCGCACTGCCCGGCAGTTCGGACAAGGCGGCATGATGCGCGTGCGCATAACGCTCCCAGTCGTCGGCCGGCAGTCCGAGCCAGTCGATCGTCACCACAGCGGGGACACCGATGATCGTTGCGAAGTCGCACTGCCCGTCCTCGATCACCCGATCGAGGAACCGGGTCGTGTACTTCTCGATCGATGGACGCAGACGCTCCACGGCGGCAGGTGTCGTCAGCGGGTTGATCAATTTGCGGTACTTGCGATGCTCCGGCGGATCGAGTTCCACCGGAATATGGTGGTTGACGGGAGTCTTGGGAATCACCGTGGCGAGCCCCTCACCCCCGAACGGGCACCGTGCGGACGAGAACACCTGATCGTCCCGGGCGGCGTCGAAGACGCCCTCGTAGTCCGTGAAGACCCAGAAACCCCCGTGCCGAGGCGACCGTACCACCGGGCCGAGAGCACGGAGACGTCGATACGAGGCCACCGTGTCGGCAGCGTGCTCGGCGGAGTTGTGGTCGAAATCGACTACCGGGCAGTTCGGTTCGACGAGTCGATCATCGAGGGACATCACACCGCTCCTGTCGGGGTCGGGCACGGGCCCTGCGAACGATTCTCCGATGCCCGGGCATCGATCGACACGATCTCGTTCAGACCCGGAACGATGTCCCGCCCCAGATCGTCGAGATAGGCGACCACCTCGTCCGAACTCATGTCCGGCCACTGAGCGCGCACGATCACCGGATCGACCGGGACCATGCCGGCGAGATCACGCAACTGGGAGAGACATTCGTCAGGTGTGCCGATGATCGCTTCTCTGCGCGCGACCTCACGGAATTCCTCCCGCAGGGCGCGAGCGTCGCGAGTCGCCAATTCCCGCTGGGCGTATGCCAGCAGACGATCCCGGGCCATCGCCTCGAAACGATCGAAGGCGGCTTCCGACGTGCGGCCGGGCACGATCTCCCGCCGCAACGGATGTCTCGGCACCGGCGGCCGGCCGTGCTTGCGTCGCGCGGCGGCATACACGTCGAACATCCGCTTCATATCCGAGGTCCGGGTCTCCGGTGTCACCGGCCAGGCATCCCCGAGCCGCGCCGAACGTCGCACACCGGAATCGCGCAGCGCGCCGATCCAGATCGGCGGGTGGGGCTGCTGCCACGGCCGAATGTGGGTCCGGACGTCGTCGAGGGTCCAGAACCGGCCGTGGAAGGTCACCTCGTCCCGGGTCCACAGCAGGCGCACGATCTGCAACGCCTCGTCCATCATCGCGAACCTCTGATCGAAGTCCACTCCGAACGCGGCGAACTCCTCGCGACGGTATCCCGCACCTACTCCGACGACCAGTCGACCGCGGGTGAGGATGTCGAGGGTGGCCAGTTCCTCGGCGAGCGCCACCGGATGGAACAGCGGAGCCTGCACGACCATGGTGCCGATCCGCACCCCCGGATCCAGTTCGGCGGCAATCCGGGCCAACGTCGGGATCGGCTGCAGCCAACGCAGATTCCCGTACAGGTAGTGGTGCCCCATCACGATGTACCGCACCCCGTTGCGTTGCGCTGCATCGACCTGTCTCAACAGGCCGTCGAGATGCTCGCGTGGCGACAGCGTGGTGTGCACGTCCCCGAGGATCACGCCGAGTTCCATATCGCTCCTCTATCTCGCAGGTGCCTCCACCTCGTCGGCCAACCGGGCACGCAGCCGCGCCTTGGCGATCTTGTTCAGCGTCGAACGCGGCAGCTCGTCGACGAACAGGACCCTTCGTGGCCGTTTGAAGTCCGCCAGCATGCGGACGCACATCGCGTCGATGTCGGATGCGAGGCGGCTCTCGTCTTCCGATCCGGCGACGATGACGAAGGCGACCGGCACTTCACCGAGCATGCGATCCGGTGCCGCGACCACCGCGACCTCCCGCACCCCGGGCACCGTCGCCACAACACGCTCGACCTCCGCCGCAGCGACGTTCTCGCCACCGACCTTCAGCATGTCCTTGGCCCGCTCGACGTACCGGAACCGGCCGGTGCGGTCCTGACACACCCGGTCACCGGTGCGGAACCAGCCGGACTCGGTGAACGCATCGCGGGTGGCCTCGTCGTTCCGGTAGTACCCGGCGAACAGCGACACCCCTGCCACACCGCGGACCCACAGCTCCCCGACTGCGCCGGGAGGAACAGGTCGTCCATCCTCGTCGACCACCGCCACCGCATATTCGGGTGCCTGAACCCCCATCGTGCCGTCCGGGTCCGGGTGGGCGAGTTCGCTCACCACGGGATGCGACACCGTCTCGGTCATCCCGAACCAGCCGGTCGTGCGGATGCCCGTCGGCCCCCACGACACGGCGGCGCTGCCCGACCAGTGACGGTAGGTGTGCTCGTCCGGAACGGGTCGATCGACGAGGGCGCGCAGCATGAACGACACGACCGACACCCATGTGCAGCCGTGACGCACCGACACGTCCCAGAAGCGCGACACCGAGAAACCCGGAGTGAGGACGATGCTCGCACCCACCCACAGCAACCCGAGGAACGAATAACCCAGTGCGTTCGTGTGGAACAACGGCAGCGTGATCAATCCGGTGTCGTCGGAACGCAATCCCGCATGGGCCGCATTGGTCCGCGCCGCCCACAGACAGTTCGTGTGTGTCCACACCACCGCCTTGGGCCGAGCCGTGGTGCCCGAGGTGTACTGGATCGTCGCCGGGGCCATCGGGTCGATGCTCACCGGGGTCGGGGTCTCCGCGACGGTGGTGAGTTCACCCAGCGCACCGTCGCGACTGTCCCCGAACGCATCGGTTCCGGTGCTCGATACCGTCCACGACAGACCGGGCATGGCCGTAGCGACCGTTTCCGCGAATCCGGCGCCGACCAGAGCGGCGCGCGGTGTGGCGTGTTCGTCGAAGTAGGTGAGCTCGTCGGCGCTGCTACGCGTGTTCAGGCAGACCGCGACCGCCCCGATCGAGACGATCGCCGACCAGCAGGCCAGGAAGTCGGGACAGTTGTCCATCAGCAACACGACGCGTTCACCGGGGGTGATTCCACGCGCCTGCAGGCCTGCAGCGAGCCTGTCCACGACGATGCCGAACTCCTCGTACGTCCACGATCGGGCCGCGACCCCCGTGTGGGGTTCCCAGGTCAGGAACACCTTGTCGGGAACGGCGGTACGGTACCGGTCCAGCAACCACGGCACGGTGCGATCCCCGAACGACGCGCGGATCCCGTCGCCGTCCGTTCCCCCGACGATCGGATACGGCGGGGCCACAGCGGGGTTCACGATGTCACCTGCCAGTTCAGGTGCTTGATCCGGAAGAACTCCGCGAACCCGTCCTCTCCCATCTCGACACCTGTTCCGCTGCTCTTGGACCCGCCCCAGGGCACATCGGGGCGCATCGGCCCACCGCCGTTGATCGCGACGGTGCCGCTGTCGAGGCGTTCGGCCACGGCCGATGCTTCGTCGTGATCACCGAACACACTTGCATTGAGCCCGTACGGCGAATCATTGGCGATGGCGACGGCCTCGTCGACGGTTCGGTACGGCAGGACCACCGCGACCGGAGCGAACAGTTCCTCGCGGCAGATCTCGGCGTCGTTGCAGACCCCGGTGACCAGCGTCGGCGGCAGGAACCATCCGGGCCCCGCAGGGCGATCCCCGGTCACCGCGACACGTCCTCCCGCCGCGACGGCCCGATCGAGGTAGCCGTGGACCCGCGCGAGATGTTCCGCCGAAATGAGCGGACCGACCTCGGTGCGCTCGTCGAAAGGGTCTCCGGTGGGGACGAATTCGTCGATGAACGCGGCTGCCCGGGCCAGGAAGTCGTCGAGCCGATCTTCCGGCACCAGGATCCGAGTGGTGGCACCGCACCCCTGACCTGCATTGCGGCAGAAGCGCAGCACCGAGGGCCCGACCACCGCATCGAGATCCGCGGACGGCAGCAGGATGTTCGGCGACTTGCCGCCGAGCTCGAGCACCACCTTCTTGTGTGTCGCCGCCGCCTGCGCCATCACTGCGGAACCGACCGCCGACGAACCGGTGAAGCTCACCATGTCGACATCGGGGTGCGAACTCAGCACGGCGCCGGCCTCGGGGCCCCCGAGGACCAGACCGAGCACGCCCGGGGGCAGACCGGCTTCGTCGGCGATCCTCATGAACTCGAGAGCGGTGAGCGCCCCTCGGGGCGACGGTAGGAGCACGACGCTGCACCCGGCCGCCAGAGCCGGCGCGACCTTCCAGGAGACCATGTTCAACGGGTAGTTGTACGGCACGATCGCCGAGACCACCCCGATCGGTTCTCGCACCAGCACACTCTCCGACGAGACCGGACCGCGGATCCCCGGCAGTCGTTCGTGGTACCCGCCCCGAGGGCCGCGCTCGGCGGCATCCGCGAACCACCGGAAGTTCACAGCAGGCTGTCCGACCTGCAGAGCCCGCGTGAGAGTGATCGGCGAACCGACCTCCCGCACCACGAGGTCGGCGAGGTCGTCGGCCCGCTCGTCGATCAGATCGGCGATCCGGCGCAGCACCTCGGCACGCCGAGCGGGCGCGGTCGCCCGCCACACTTCCGAGTCGAAGCTGCGCCGGGCCGCTGTCACGGCCGCGACGACCTGGTCGGTGTCGGCCTGATTCCACCGGGCAAGCAGCGTCTCGGTGGCAGGATCGACCGAGTCGACAGGCTCACCTCGGCCGATGTCCCATCGACCGTCGATGTACACCGATGCGACGGTCATGAGCGCGCCTGCCTCTCCGGCAGGTCGATGGCGAGGATCAGGGACTGATAGGCCTTGCCGTGAGGATCGACCCGCAGGGACATGGACACACCCCCGGCCAGAGCTTCGGTGAGAACGAAATTGAGGCAGCAGTTGACCGGGACCTCGTAGCGCGTCACGGTGCCTGCCACGAGGTCCCCGAAGGCCTTCGCGACCACCTCTGCGGTGAGCACCTCCCGCAGCCACTCGTAGTCACCGTCGTCGTGGGGAAAGACGCAGATGTTGCTGACATCGCCCTTGTCCCCGGAGCGGCTGTACGCCACCTCGCGCAGTTTCATGCCGAGATCACCTCCACCGACAGCGGCACCTCGCTGCGCGGCAACAGTGCCGGGGTGACCACGATCGCGGGCACGACCGAGGTCACCACTCCGCCACCGCCGGCCGGCCCGAAGTACAGATATTCGATCTCGTAGGCCGCAGCCTCGGCGACCTCGGGGTCGAGGGCACGAGCGGCGAGCCGCAGCCGTACTTCCGCGGGTTCTCCTGCGGGCATCCGGTCACCGAACAGAGTGTTCACACCGTGTAGTTCGATGCGCAGTTCGTCGATGCGGTCCCGGATCGGCTCGAGCCTTCTTCGCACGACCTCCTCGGCTCGGCGCGCCCGATCGACACATCCCGGTCCACCGTAGGAGATCTCGGCGACGGCCTTGTAACCGAGGTCCACTCCGACGAGCACCTTCAACGTCTCGGGGCGGGGCGTGCCGCGTGCGCCGGACAGACGCACCCGATCGGGTCCGACCTCCTCGAGCCGTACACCGCTGAAGTCGGCAGTGACGTCCGGGGTGAGATATCGAGTCGGATCGTGTATTTCGTAGTAGAGCTGTGTGCGGGTGGTGCGGACGTCCACCGCACCACCGGTGCCGTCGAGTTTGGTGACGACCAGTTCTTCGTCGTCGATCTCGGCGAGCGGAAAACTCAGGTGATGTGGGTCCGGCACCGTCCGGTACGGAGGATCCTCGAAATTGCCACCGGTGCTGTGTACTCCGCATTCCAGTAGGTGCCCGGCGAGAGTGGCGGTGGCGACCCGGTCCCAGTCGTCGAGCGACCATCCGAGTTCGTGGCAGATCGGTCCTACGAACAGCGACGGATCCGCCAGACGCCCGCCGAGGACGATCTGCGCGTCCTGCTGCAGACATTCCACGACCGGGTCGGCTCCGATGTAGGCGTTGGCGGAGACGATCCGCTCCCCGAGCGCACGACTGGTGGTACCCAACTCGGGCAGGTCGAGATCGTGCGCGAGCACGGTATCGCGGACGTCGTCCCCGCGGATGATGCCGATCCGGGTACCGGTGATACCGAGGTGTGTGAGACCGGCAGCGAAATCCGTCGCGGCCGCATCGGGATTGGCCGCACCGAAGTTGCCGACCACCCTGCCACCGGAGGCGAGAAAGTTCTTCAGGACCGGGACCAGAGCGCCGATCCGCTCGTCCTGCCCGGAGTCCGGGTCGCTCATCCGACGGATCTGGGCGAGGGCCATGGTGCGTTCGGCGAGACAGTCGAATCCCATGTAGGTGACGCGTCCGCTGTCCGCCATCGCTGCTGCGGTGTCTAGGCGGTCGTTCGCGTAGGCCGATCCCGATCCGATGTTCAGGCGCATCTTCCTGCCTTCCTGGTGCGGCGGCTACTGCATCGGGGCACGTTCGAGTACCGGGTCGAGTTCGCGGTGAACTCGACCCGGCGTTCGATGTGCGGTGCGCTACGGTGCGCTGATCACCTCGGCTGCGGCAAGTGCAGTGAGGTCGTCGGTGGTCAGACCGAGACGCTCGGCGAGTACCTGGTGGGTGTGCTCCCCGATGGTGGGCACACCGTCGTAGGTCGGCCCGTCGTAGCTTTCCAGATGCAGGACCGGACCGGGCATGAGCGCGCCCTTCATGATCTCGTTGCCCGTGATCTCGACGAGGGTGCGTTCCCGGAAGTGAGGATCGGCGATCACATCGGCGGCGTCGTTGACGGGCGCCGAGACCACCTCGAACTTCTCGAGGGTTTCCAGCACACTCGCGCGCGGCATCGAACCGACCCACTCCTCCACCAGGGCCTGAACTTCATCGTTGTGCTCGAGTCGGGCTGCGTTGGTCGCGAACCGCGGATCGTCGATGATCTCCGGCTTGCCCATCGCCGCGAACAGGCGCTTGGCGATGCCCTGGTTCGACGCGGCGATGGACAGGAACCGTCCGTCCTGTGCCTCGTAGATCCCTCGCGGCGAAGCCGCCCCCGTCGCGTTGCCGATACGCTGCTGGATCTCCCCGAGGGCGGTGTAGCGCAGGAACATGTCACCGATGATGAACATCAGCGGTTCGTACAGGGCGACATCGACGACCTCGCCCTGTCCGGTGCGTTCCCGCTTGTACAGGGCCATCGCCACCCCCATCGCTGCCGACAGGCCGGCGATGGAGTCGGCGAACCCGAACGGCGGCGACGTCGGCGGCGAATCGGGCCAGCCGTTGACGTGCGCGAACCCGCTGGCCGTCTCCGCGACGGTCCCGAATCCGGGGAGGGTCCGGTTCGGTCCCGTCTGGCCGAAGCCCGACACCCGGGCGAGGACGAGACCGGGGTTCTCGGCGCTGAGCACCTCGTAACCCAGGTCCCATTCCTCGAGCCGGCCGGGTCGGAACGATTCGACGACGACGTCGACCTCCGCCGCGAGCTTGCGCACCAGCTCCCGACCCTGCTGCGAGCGCAGGTCGATACCGAGTGACTTCTTGCCGGCGTTGAGTCGCGAGAAGCCCAGCGACAGGCCTTCCTTCTGCGGGACCCACTGGCGGGCGAAGTCACCGGTCGTCGGGTCTTCGACCTTGACGACCTCCGCACCGAAGTCGCGCAGCATGCGCCCAGCGGTGGGTGCCGCGTACATCGTTCCCAGTTCGAGCACCTTGATGCCCGCGAGCGGGCCCACACCGGATGCGTTCATGGTCGTCTCCCAGCCTTCTCGTCGACTGTGTCTCGGTATCGAATGATGTTCGGACGGATCAGATCCGCCACTGGATGTGTTTGACCTCGAGGTACTCGCGCATACCCCACTCCCCGAGCTCACGGCCCACGCCGGACTTGCCGTAGCCACCGAAGGGAGCATCCGGGCGCATTGCGCCACCCCCGTTGATCCACACCGTACCGGCGCGGATGCGCTCGGCGACCCGACGCGCCTCGACCGGGTCGTCGCACCACACGTTCGCGGCGAGACCGTACGCGGTGTCGTTGGCGAGACGGATGGCTTCCTCGGTGTCCTTGAACGGCAGGATCACCGCGACCGGACCGAAGATCTCCTCCTGGACGGCACGCGCATCGTGCGGGAGATTCCCCAGCAGAACGGGATTGACGAACCAACCTCGCTCGGGCAGCGGCTTCGCGACCTCGAGCAACTTCTTGCCACCCTCTGCGATCGAACCGTCGATGTAGCCCTGCACCCGCGCCTGATGATCGGGACGGATCATCGGACCGATGTTCGTGGCACGATCCCACGGGTCACCGACCACCATCTGGTCGAAGGCGGATGCGCCGGCCTCGAGGAACTCGTCGTAGACGGCCTCGTGGACGAGCAGCCGTGCCAGGGCCGCGCAGCCCTGGCCGCCGTTGCGAGACCAACGCAGGTGCATCTCGACGGCGATCTTCTGCACGTCCACACCGGGCAACACGATGTTCGGCGACTTTCCACCCAGCTCCAGGGTCACACCCGCAAGGTTCGCAGCGGCCTGTTCCATGATCTTCGCACCCACTCCGTCGGAGCCGGTGAACGAGACCCGGTCGACACCGGGATGCGACGACAACCGCTTACCCACGTCTGCGCCACCGATGACGACGTTCATCACGCCCGGCGGCAGGCCCGCTTCACGGATGAGATCCCCGAGGAACAGGGTGGTCAGCGGGGTGCGCGGGGACGGCAACAGCACCACCGTGCATCCGGCGGCAAGGGCAGCGCCGAACTTGAAGATCGCCAGGTTGAGCGGGTAGTTGTAGCCGGTGATCGCCGCGACGACCCCGACAGGTTCGTACACCACGTCGCTCATCGTGGGGACCGGCTTGTCGTATTCACCGAGGTGGATGGTGCGGTCGGTCTTCGCCGCTTCCGCCGCCCACCGCAGATGCTCGTCGACAGCCATCTTGACCTGGAGATATTCGGCCAGGGAGACGGGGGTGCCGACCTCGTTGACAATCGAGGGCAGCAGCCGGTCGGCGGCCTTCTCGAGTACGTCCGCGAAACGGTGGATGTACCGGGATCGTTCCTCGCCGCTCAGCGCCGACCAGGCCGGGAAGGCTTCCCGCGCAGCGGTGACCGCCTCGTCCACCTGATCGAGGGAAGCGCCGCCGACGGTGGCGATGACCTGCTCGGTGGCCGGGTTGTACACGTCCCAGGTCTCACCGGCGGGTTCGACCTCGCGATCGCCGACGAGCAGGGTACGGGTCTCGGGAACCCAGTCCTTCAAAGGGAATTCGGTCTCGGCTGCTGCAGTCATCTCAGGCACCTTCCTCGGTGGTGGGGCGCTTCATCATCAGCCCGACACGTTCGAGCAGGCAGACGAGTTCGTCGCGCTGGTTGAATCCCTTGTGTTCGAACCACACGATTCCGCTGTCGGTGCGGCTCTCGGATTCGCGCTTCTTCAAGATCGTGGTCTCGGCACGGAGCGTGTCGCCGTGGAAGACCGGATTGGGGAACTTCACCTTGTCGTAGCCGAGATTGCCCAGGGTGGTTCCCATGGTCAGCTCGGGCACGTGGAACGCACCGATCAGAGCGACGGTGAACAGGCTGTTGACCACGCGCTGCTTGTGGATGGTCGTCTTGCAGAACTCCTCGTCGAGGTGCAAGGGCTGGATGTTCATCGTCAACGACGTGAACATCACATTGTCCATCTCGGTGACGGTGCGGGTCATCGCATGCTTGTAATGCTTCCCCACTTCGAACTCCTCGAAGTACAACCCGCGCATCAGCGTTCACCCTTTCTCAGGATTGCCTCGGCCCGCTCGAGCCATTGGATTGCCTTGTCGTAATGGGCCTTGTCGATGTGGAGTCCGCGATAGCGGAGCGCGCCGACGCCCTCGGCTTCGGCCTTCTCGTAGGCCTCGACCATCCCCCGGTAGAACTCGAGATCCTCACGTGACGGGCTGAACACGTCGTTGACGGTCGCCACATGTGTCGGATGAATTGCGATCATCCCACGGAATCCGAGTTGTCTTCCACGAACCGCGAATTCACGCAGACCGTCGAGATTCTCGAGGTCCTCCCACAGTCCGGTCAACGCGTGGATGCCCGCTTCGCGGCAGGCCAGCAGCACTCGGCTGCGCAGGTACAGGGTTTCGAGCCCCTCGGGGGTCCACTCGTAGCCGACCTCACGGGCGATGTCGGCGTGTTCGGCGGACGGACCGATCATGGCGCCGACCCGCGGGGACGCCGACGCGATCTCCCGGCTGTTCTGGATCGCCCTGACCGTTTCGACCGGCACGATGTACTCGAGCCCCTCGACGCCGTTGCGCATCTCGAAGTGGTCGAGCAGCGCATCGTATTGCAGAACGTCGGTGGCCCGTTCGATCTTGGGAGCGAAGATCCCCGTCAACCCCGGAACGACGACGGATTCGAGGTCCGCACCGGTCAGGCGGGTCGCGAGCGGATTGACCCGCACGAACAAGCCGACCTCGCCGTTCGTCTCACGCACGCGGGTGATGGATTCCGCCACGGTGGTCCTGGCCGCTTCCTTCTCCGCGGCCGGCACCGAATCCTCGAGGTCGAGGACCACGCAGTCGGCTCCTGCCGCGATGGCCTTGTCCACCCAACGTGGCCGGTGTCCCGGCACGAACAGGATCGAACGATAGGGCTGCACGAGGTCCTCCTAGTAGCTGCGGGGCAGGCCGAGCACGTGTTCGGCGGTGTAGTTGAGAACCATTTCCTGGCTGATCGGGGCGATCCGCATCAACCTCGCCTCCCGGAAGTACCGTTCGACGTGGAACTCCTTGCCGTAACCGAAACCGCCGTGCGTCTGCAGGGCGACATCGGCGGCGTAGAAGCCGGCCTCCGCGCAGAGGAACTTTGCGGCGTTCGCCTCGCGACCGCACGGCAGTCCCTGATCGACCATCCACGTCGCCTTGTCCAGCACTGCCTGGGCTGCGTCCAGACGGATCCGTGCCTCCGCCAGCTGGAAGGCGATCCCCTGGTTCTGTCCGATCGGTCGCCCGAAGACCTCGCGTTGCTTGGCATAGTCGACGCCCCGACGCAACGCTGCTTCGCCGATGCCGAGGGCGGCGTTCGCGGAGATGACCCGTTCGGCGTTGAGACCACCGAGGATGGTGCGGAAACCGTGGCCGACCTCGCCGACGACGTCCTCGTCGGCGACGAACAACTCGTCGATGAACAACTCGTTGGTGTCGACCGCGTTGCGTCCCATCTTCGGGATCGGCCGGATCTGCACCTTGCTGCGGTCCATCTCGGCGAACATGAGGGTCATGCCGGCGGTGCGCTTGGCGTTCTCGCCGCGCGGGCTGGTGCGGCACAACAGGAGCATGCGCTCGGCCTCCTGCGCCTTCGTGATCCACACCTTCTTGCCGGAGACGAGCCATCCACCGTCGACCTTCTTCGCGAAGGTGCGGATGTTGGTGGTGTCGGTACCGGCATCCGGTTCGGTGACGGCGAAGGAGGTGTGCAGCTCGCCGGTGACGACGCGCGGCAGGTACTTGCGCTTCATCTCTTCGGAGCCGTGGTGGATGATCGGCTCGAAGCCGAAGATGCCGATGTGGACTGCGCTGCAGCCGCCCATGCCTGCGCCCGAGGCCGCAATCTCCCGTTCGACGATGGCGGCTTCGGTGACACCGAGTCCGCCACCGCCGTATTCCTCCGGCACGGTCAGGCCCATCCAGCCGCCGTCGGCCATCGCGTTGTAGAACTCCCAAGGGAATTCATGGGATTCGTCGTGTTCGGCCCAGTACTCGTCGGGGAATCGCTTGCACAGATCGCGGATTCCCTGTCGGATCTCGTCGTGGGTCTCGTCGGTGGTGAAATCCATCGATAATGCCTTCCTCGGCTCTCAGACCGCCGGCACCGTGGCGCGGTGGGTGTCGTGAATCGCGGAGCGGTCATAGGTGTCGGGGGTGACCCCCTCCTCGCGGAGGGCGGCCTTGCGCACCTTCTCCGACGGGGTCTTGGGCAGTTCGTCCACGAAACGCAGATAGCGGGGAATGGCGAAGGCCGGCACCCTGCCGTCGCACCATGCGAGGATCTCCTCCGGATCCGGGGTCCCGCCACCGTTGCACACGACGGCGGCGAGCACCTCGTCCTCACCACCTTCGACGTCGGCGGGCACACCGATCACCGCACACTCGACCACGGCGGGGTGCCCCAGGACCGCCTGTTCGATCTCGTAGGAGCTGATGTTCTCTCCCCTGCGTCGCAACGCGTCCTTGTAGCGGTCCACGAAGTAGAACCAGCCGTGCTCGTCCTTCTTCAGCGCATCGCCCGTATGGAACCAGAGGTTGCGCCACGCCTCGAGCGTCTTCTCCGGCATGTTGTAGTAGCCCATGCTGCAGGTCCAGGGCTGAACCGGACGGACCACCAGTTCACCGACCTCCCCGACCTCGACCTCCCGGTCGTTCTCGGGATCGACCAGGCGGATGTCGAACCATTGTGACGCAGCCAGGCCGGCGGCGCCCGGCGGGCGCGGGACGCCGTAGGGGGCGATGATGGGGGCGCACGTCTCCGTCAGTCCGAAAGCATCGACGAATGCTTCGATTCCGTAGCGCTTCTTGAAATCCTCGACGATGGAGCTCGCTGTCGGCGCGGCGTAGACACACCGCAACCGGTTGTCGAGGTCGTTGTCACGCGGCGGCTGCTTCCAGGCGAAGTCCATCATCACACCGACGAAATTGGTGACGGTGACATCGTCGTCACGCACGTGGTCGATCCACCGGCTCGCACTGAACTTGGGACGCACCACGGCGCGGGCACCGGCGATCAGTGCCGGGTAGACCGCCATGAACTGGGCGTTGCCATGGAACAGCGGGGTCGTGGTCAGGTAGGTGTCGTCCTTCGTCAGCCGCGTGAAACAGACGACCTCCTGCGCGAAGAAGTAGAGCTGGGAGTGCGGCATGGCCACGCCCTTGGACGGACCGGTGGTGCCCGAGGTGAAGAAGATGGCACCGAGCTCTTCGGGTGTCGCCTTCGGCAGCTCGAGAATCTCCCCGACTTCGAGGCCTTCCCACTCGTCGGCCGCCCAACCGTGCGATCGCAGAAGTTCGATTGCCTCCGTGCGGGTTCCGCTCTCGTCGTCGATCACCCAGAACTTCTCGATGCCGCGCGCATGCTCGGCGATCGTCACGAATCGTCGGGCGTACGCGGCGTCGATGACGGCCCACCGCGGCTCGACGGTGACGACCTGATGACGCAGGAACTCCCCTTCGTAGTTCGTGTTGATGGGCACCTCGACCAGGTTGCCGACCGCAGCGGCGAACCAGGTCCGCACCAGCTCCGAGGAGTTCTGCGCCATGATCACGACTCGGTCGCCCGCCTCGGCGCCACATCGGTACCAACTACTGGCGATCGTCTCGGCGGAGATGAGGATCTGCGAGTAGGTGAACCGCCGGTCTTCTTCCGGGGTGATCAGGAATTCCGAATCCGGTTGGGCTGCAGCATGCGTCCTCAGAACATGATCGAGAGTCCAGGTCTGCGGATCCGGGAAGGTGGGGTGGAGATCGGCGTAGGTCTGCATCATGTCAACTCTCGGTTCGGGGCGATCGCAGTGATCGAGGGGACCACGTCCTTGCCGAGACGCGCGATGGCGGCGATCGTCTCGTCCGCATCCATCGTCGGCCACTGCGGTCGCATCAGCAACGGATCGACAGGAAGGGTGGTCACGAGGTCGGTGAGCTGCGCGACGACCTGCTCGGGATCGCCGACGACGGCATGCCCCGACACAGCCTTCGCGAACTCGTTCTCGAGGTCCGTCCCCTTCATGACGTCGAGGCCCTTGTTCATGTAGGTCAGATAGCGGCCCTGAGCCACCCGCGCGTACTCCTGCATCGCCTGCTCCCGGGTGTCCGCGACGAGTACGTTGCGGCGCAGCGGCTGCGGCCCGAATTCCTTGCCGCGCTCAGCGAACAGGTCACGTACCACACGGAAGCGTTCGAGGACTTCCTCTTTCGGTGTCTCGGGCGGAGTCGCGTAGGCGTCGCCGTACTTCCCTGCGCGACGCACACCGGCCATCGCGTGTGCTCCGATCCAGATGGGCGGATGCGGATCCTGCACCGGACGCAGATGTGGTTTGACGCCCTCGAGTCGGAAGTACTTGCCTTCGAATGTGACGTCGTCCTCGGTCCACAACTTCTTCATGACCTGGAGGGATTCGTCGAACCGGCCGGCCCGTTCCTTGAACGGGATTCCGAGATAGTCGAATTCCTCGGGGCGGTATCCCAGACCGGCACCGAAGATGAGACGCCCTTCCGTGACCACGTCGAGGGTGGCGATCTCCTCGGCGAGCATCACCGGGTGGTACAGCGGTGCGATCATGATCTGGGTGACGAGCTTGACGTCCGGTTCGACATGCGCGGCCAGCCGTGCCAGCAGGGGGACGGGTTGCAGCCATCGCAGGTCTCCGTAGAGGAAGTGCTGTCCGATGGCGATGTAGGTGAACCCGTTCTCCTGTGCCGCGTCGACGATGCGCAACACATCCTTGAACTGCTGGGCAGGACTGACCGATTTCGGTACGTCACTGAGCAGTAATCCGACCTGAACCATTGTGCAGCTCCTCCCGTTGGACCAGCGTTACTGTGCGGTGAGTCCGCCGTCGACCGGGATGGTCGTACCGGTGATGTAACTGGCGTCGTCACTGTTGAGGAAGGCGATCACCGAAGCGATCTCCTCCGGTTGGGCACCACGTCCGAGCGGGATGGTCGCAACGAAATCCTTCGTGAGGGCCGAGACGTCCGCGCCGGGTTCACGACCGAAGAACTGCGACAGCATCGGGGTGACCACCTGCCCCGGGCAGATGACGTTCACACGGATTCCGTCCTTGGCTCCGACCAGCGCCAGCGAGCGGGCGAACGGAACGAGGGAACCCTTCGTCATCGAGTAGATGGGGCTGAACGGGGAGCCGATGAGTGCCGAGGTCGACGACGTCAACGTGATCGAGCCCTTGCCGTCGGCCTTCTTCAGCAGATCGAAACCGAGAGTCGTGGAGTAGTAGGCGCTCTTGACGTTGACCGCGATGTTCTTCTCCCATTCCGCGTCGTCCACGTCGATTCCGCCGGGCCCGGGCATACCGACCTGGGCGTGCAGCGCATGCAGTACGCCGTGTTCGGCCTCGATCTTGCCGAACAGAGCGCGCAGGTCGTCCTTGTTCGTGGCGTCGACCCGGATGGGTGTGGCCGCTCCGCCGTCGGAACGGATCTCCTCGGCGACGGTGTTCGCGCCCTCTTCGGACAGGTCGGCGACGTAGACGTGACCGCCTTCCTGTGCGATCCGGTGGCTGATCGCCCGGCCCATTCCCGAACCGCCACCGATGATTGCGGCGATTCGCCCTTCGTATCGACCCAACATGTCGTTCACCTCGTTCTTCGAGAAGCTTCGAATTGTGTGTGCGTGTGCTTTGTCAGGCGCGCTGATCGAATGTGCGGCCGAGCAGTTCGGAGACGATCCGGGTGCGCTGCATGGTCGGAGTTCCGCCGGCGAGCGCCCATCCGTGCGAATCCCGGTGCAGCCGTTCGATTCCGAATTCCTCGGTGTACCCGTTACCGCCGTGCAGCTGGATGGCCGCGTCCGTCACGCGCTTGGCCATCTCGTTGGCCGTGCACTTCGCGAGTGAGACCTCGAGCGGATTCGGCAGTCCGTCGACGATGTTGGCCACCGCCCGGTCGCGGAGCAGGCGTGCAGCTTCGACCTGCAGGACCATGTCCGCCAACATCATCTGAACGGATTGGAATTCGACCAGCGGTTTACCGAACTGGTAACGCTCCTGCACGTAGGCGACGGTACGGTCGAGTGCTTCCTGTCCGATCGCCAGGCTCATGGTCGTGTTGCCGAGGCGTTCGATGGTGAAGGCGCCGAACAACTTCTTGAACGCGCCCGCCTCGGCGACCACGTTCTCCTCGGGCACGACGACATGGTCGTAGAAGATGTCGGCGGACGGGATACCCCGGAAACCCATGAGCTTCTCTCGCGCACCGAAGGACATTCCGGGGCGGTCGGCTTCGACCAGGACCGCACCGATCGCCTTCGAACCGGGGGCGTCGCTCATTCTGCAGTAGGTGAGGTAGACGTCGGCTTCACTGCCGTTGGAGATCCAGCGCTTCATGCCGTCGACCACGACGCCGTCGTCGGTGCGGGTCGCCTTGGTGGTCATGTCGGTTGCAGCGGAACCTGCGTCGGGTTCGGAGATGGCCACTGCCATCGTGATCTCACCGGCAGCGATCCGGGGGAGGAAGGTCTTCTTCTGGTGCTCGGTGCCCATGAGCGCGACGACCTGAGCGGGACCTGTATTGGATTCGAAGATCTGGAAGGCGGCGGGCCGGCAGACCTTGGCGAATTCCTCGATCACCGCGAGGGCATGGGACAGCGGCGCCCCCGCACCTCCGTACTCCTCGGGCAATGCGATACCGAGGTAGCCGAGCTCTCCGAGGAAACGGCGTTCTTCGTGCGGAAACGCAGTGCGATCGAGATCCCACTGTGCAGCCTTCGGCGCGTAACGCTCACGTGCCACTCGGGCGGCGGCCTCACGAATTTCGCGGAGTTCGTCCTCCACTCCCGGATTCCCCATGACGCCACCTTTCCTGTTCATCATTAACCTAGAGATGCGGGTCGGTGTGGTCAAGGTCACTCACTCCGACGGGTGAATAGTAACCATGATAATGATTAGTCCGCAATTGCTAGGCTGTCGGCGCGTCATCCGCGACAGCTCGTCGCACCAGCACCCAGCTCGGAGGCCTCATGCCGATCGACACCGACCCCGACCGTCTCGACACCCTCACCCATCGCCTGGCGCGGCTCGAGGATCGTGCCCGGATCCAGGATCTGATCGCCGCCTACGCGATCGCCGTCGACGACCGAGATCTCGACGCCGTGGTCTCGATGTTCACCGAGGACGGCGAATTCGTCCGCTCCGGTGTCACATCACGAGGACGAGACGCCATCCGCGCCTTCTACCGAGATGCCATGGATCGATACATCCTCACGCTGCACCAGCCACTGAGCGACCTGATCAGCCTCGACGGTGATCACGCCCGAGGGTTGCTCACCGGACGCGCCGAACTCGCACTCGACGGCACACTGGTGCTGGCGTCCTACAGGTACGCCGACGAGTACGTCCGGCGCGGCGAGGATTGGCTCTTCGCCCGCCGCGACCTGCGTTTCCACTATGCAGTCCCCGTCGACGAGCTGAACGACGGCATCTGCGCGGACGAGCGCATCCGCTGGCCCGGCACTTCCCCACGCCTCGGCGACCTCCCGTAGGAGTCACCGGCGCGATCCCCTGTTGTGACCGGCGCCATACGAGCACGCGATCTGATTTATAGTAACCATCATCATTGATTTCCCACTCGGGAGGCTCCCATGACTCGTGCCGTGATCGTCGACGCCGTCCGCTCCCCCGTCGGCAAGGGCAAACCCACCGGCGCCCTTGCCGGCGTCCATCCGAACGACCTGCTCGCCGCCGTCCTCTCCGGTCTCGTCTCCCGCAACGACCTCGACCCCGGATCGATCGACGACGTGATCGTCGGCTGCGTCAACCAATCCGGCGAACAGTCGGCGACCCCGGGCCGACAGGCGCTGCTGGCCGCCGGCTTCCCCGAACACGTGCCCTCGGTGACCGTCGAACGCAAGTGCGGCTCCGGCCAGCAAGCCGTGGACTTCGCCGTGCAGGGCATCGAATCCGGTGCATACGACATCGCGATCGCCGCCGGCATCGAATCGATGAGTCGCGTCCCCATGGGGTCCGCCGCGCTGGGGAAGGATGCCCACGGCATCGGCATGCGCGAGCGTTTCCCCACCCTGGTACCGCAAGGGATCGCCGCGGAACTCGTCGCACACAAATGGGCACTGAGCCGCGCAGAACTGGACGACTACTCGGCCCGCTCCCACGAACGGGCGGCCTACGCACGACGCGAGGGGTGGTTCGATTCCGAAATCGTTCCCGTCGCCACTCCCGACGGCACCGTAACGGCGGACGAGACCATACGCGAAGGCACCACGGCGGACGCCCTCGCGGGCCTGCGCCCTGCATTCGCCACGGAGGAATGGCGGGCCCGGTTCCCCGATCTCGACTGGAAGATCACCGCCGGAAACTCCTCACAGATCTCCGACGGAGCAGCGGCCCTGCTGATCATGTCCGAAGACCGCGCCCGTGCATTGGACCTACGTCCACGCGCAACGATCCGCGCCGGCGCCGTCGTCGGAGACGACCCGACCCTGATGCTCACCGGCCCCATCCCCGCCACCGAGAAGGTGCTGCACCGAGCCGGACTGTCGTTGGGGGACATCGACGCCTTCGAGGTCAACGAGGCCTTCGCGTCGGTTCCCCTCGCCTGGCAGCGGGAGATGGGTGTCCCGGACGAAGTACTCAATCCCGTGGGCGGCGCCATCGCGCTCGGCCACCCCCTCGGCGCGTCCGGGGCGCGCCTGATGACTTCGCTGCTCGCGCATCTCGAACGAATCGACGGACGCTACGGCCTCCAGACCATGTGCGAGGCAGGCGGAATGGCCAACGCCACGATTCTCGAACGAATCCGGTAATCGGAACAGACAGGAGCCGAAATGGACATGACACAGGGATCCGCCGTCGTCACCGGAGGAGCCTCCGGCCTCGGCCGCGCCACGGTCGAACGTTTCGTCGCGCAGGGCACACCCACAGTGATCGTCGATCTGCCGACCTCGGACGGAGAGGTGGTCGCCAAGACACTCGGCGACCTCGCGGTGTTCGCCCCCGCCGACGTCACCGACCCGGAGGCGGTCGATCGCGCGCTCGACGCCGCCGAAGCGCTCGCCCCGATCCGGGCCGTGGTGCACTGCGCCGGCCGCGGCGGCACCGTCCGGGTCGTCGAGAAGGACGGCGCCCCGGGCTCTCTCGACCTCTACGAGAACCTCGTCCGGATCAATCTCGTCGGTTCGTTCAACGTCCTGCGCCTGGCTGCCGCCCGCATGGTGCGCAACGAACCCGTGGACGGCGAACGCGGTGTCGTGATCCTCACCGCTTCCGTCGCGGCCTGGGAAGGCCAGATCGGACAGATTCCCTATGCCTCCGCCAAGGCCGGCGTGGTCGGCATGACCCTCGTCGCTGCCCGCGATCTGTCGCGGAAGCTCGTGCGCGTCAACAGCATCGCACCGGGAACGTTCGACACGCCGATCCTGTCCAGGTTCTCCCAGGAGATCCGCGACGGCCTCGCCGCCCAGACACCGCATCCGGCTCGGCTGGGACAACCCGACGAGTACGCCAAGCTCGCACTGTCGATCGTCGACAACGCCATGATCAACGGCGAGACGATCCGCATCGACGGTGCCATCCGCATGCAACCACGATAGGAACGACCATGAATTCACCGGTCCATGTCGAACAGTCCGATGGCATCCAGATCATCACGATCGATCGCCCCGAAGTCCGCAACGCGATCGACACCGACACTGCCGTGGCCATCGCAGCCGCGCTCGACGAACTCGACCACCGTGACGGTCTCGTCGCCGGAGTCATCACCGGAGCCGGCAGGACCTTCTGCACGGGAATGGATCTGAAGGCTTTCCTCGCGGGAGAACGTCCCTCGGTCGAGGGCAGAGGATTCGCCGGCATCACCGAGAAGTCTCCCGCCAAGCCGTTGATCGCGGCGGTGGAAGGACATGCTGTCGCCGGCGGCTTCGAGATCGTGCTGGCGTGCGATCTCATCGTGGCCTCCGAAACCGCGATCTTCGGGCTACCGGAGGTGAAGCGTGGCCTGCTCGCCGGCGGTGGTGGTCTGTTGCGTCTGCCACGTCGTGTCCCCCACCAACTCGCCGTGGAATGGTGCCTCACGGGCGAGTTCGTCTCCGCCGCCACCGCCTATGAAGCGAAGTTGCTCAACCGCCTCGTACCCGAGGGCACGGCATTGGAGGAAGCTCTGCGGCTGGCGCGGACCATCGCGAAGAACGGCCCGCTCGCACTACGTGCGACCAAGGAGATCCTCGCTCAGGCGCGGGACTGGTCGAACGCCGAGGAGTTCGACAGGATGCGCGAGATCTACGAACCGGTACGTTCCTCACAGGATGCCCAGGAAGGTGCACGTGCCTTCAAGGAGAAGCGCGAACCGGTCTGGCAAGGACGCTGATCCGACGTTCCACCGACACGACGAAAGGTCCCCCGAGAATCTCCTCGGGGGACCTTTCCGGTGCAGCGGCTCAGGTCTTGGCGGGCTCCATCAGCACCACCTCACGGGTTCCGTCCCACTCGACCAGCACACCCGCGGTGCGCATGTCGTGGCCTTCGAAACCGATCGATCCCTGAGCGCCCTCGAAGCCGTTCTCGAGGACGACTTCGAGACCACGCTGGATGTCCTCCCGTGATGCACCGCCCGCCGCCTTGATCGCGTGCGCGATCATCCATGCCGCGTCGTAACCTTCGGCTGCATAGTTCACGGGATCCTCGCCGTACTTCGCGCGATAGGCGGCGACGAACGTCTGAGAGGACGGGAACGGCTGGTCCACTGTGAAGTTCGTGGTCCAGAACATGCCGGCCCCGTCTGCGCCGGCCGGAACGAGATTGCCGGTGCCCGCCCCGGTCTGTCCGAGAACGGGGCCGTCGTATCCCGCCTGCCGCAACTGACGCATCGCAGTGGCGTTCTGGGCACCCACGATCAGCATCGCGACCGCATCCGGTTTCTCCGCAGCGATCTTCGACGCGGAGGTGGCGAAATCCTGGGTGGAGTTCTGCACCGCGGTGGCCGAGACGATCTCGAAGCCGTACTCGGTCTGTCCCTCGACGAGGTTCTTCTCGGCCATCTCCGTCAAGGCCGGATTACCGGCGTTGTACAGCACACTCAGCCGTCGGACACCGAGCTGCTGCAGGTGCGCCATCGAGGTCGCTACATGCGTCGTCTGCGGCGGCGTGGCGCGGAAGGTGTAGTCACCGATCAGCACCCCGTCGCTCGCCGACTGTGTGTAGATCGTCGGAAGTCCCGAGCGCTCCGCGAGGGGCGAGATCGCCGTGGCCTGTGCGCTGGAGATACCCCCGATCATGGCGCTGACGGAACGGTCGGCGGTGGCCTCCACGGCCTGGCTCACCGCGGTCTGGGTGTCACTCGCGGCATCACGGCTGCGCAACGAGATCCGTGAGCCGTCGAGATAGTCCTGCTCGTTGATCTGCTCGACGGCCAACTCGATTCCGCGGAACTGTGGTTGTCCCCCGAACGCCGTCAACCCCGTCTTGTCCGTGACGGACACGATCTCGATCTCGACGGGCATCTCACCGTCGGCGACCGGACCGCCACCGGAACCACACGCCGTGGTGAGGACGAGGCCGGCGAGCGCGGCAACCGCGACCGGCAGATGTTTCTTCATGATCCTCAGCTCTCGACTCCGCTGTCCGAACCGGTCAGCGCCGCCTCCCCGAGGAAGGCCGACACGACCGAGGAATGTTTCCGTGCTTCCTCCACGGGCCCCGAATAGACCGACTCGCCCCGGTTGACCACGACGACATCGTCCGCGATCTTCATGCCCGCCTCGGCGTTCTGCTCGACCATGAGCACACCGATACCTCGGTCCGCGATCGCGCGGACGCTGTCCATGACGCGGTCGACCACCGCAGGCGCCAATCCCATGGACGGCTCGTCCATCAGGATGTAGGAGGGTTGGGACATGAGGCTGCGCCCGAACGCGAGCATCTGCTGTTCGCCGCCGCTGAGCAGACCGGCGGGACCATCCTGTCGTTCCTCGAGGATGGGAAACATCTCGAACGCCCGGCGCATCGACTCCTCGCGGTCCTTCTTCGAAGCGATCAGACCACCGACCTTGAGGTTCTCCCCCACGGTCAGCGACGAGAAGACTCGGCGTCCCTCCGGCACCAACGACACACCGCGGGCGAGGATCCGGTGCGCCGGCCACCCTACGACGGACTTCCCATCGACCAGGATTTCTCCGGAGGTGGGGGCATTCAGTCCGGCGACCGTGCGCAGAGTGGTGGTCTTGCCGGCCCCGTTCGCTCCGAGCACCAGGGTGACCCGGCCGGGATGTGCGGTCACCGACACACCGCGGACCGCACTGACCTTGCCGTAGTCGACATGGAGATCACGAATCTCGATCATCGTTGTCCTGCCTTCCGAGATAGGCCTCGCGCACCGCCGGATCGCGCACGACATCCGAGGGTGTGCCCGACGCGATCAGACGTCCGGAGTTCATGGCGAAGAGGTGGTCGCAGACGTCGACCATCATCTGCACGTCGTGTTCGACGATGAGCTGGGTGAGTCCCTCCGCCCGTAGATCGGCCATCAACTCCCCGATCTCCTCCCGTTCGAAACGGTTCATGCCCGCTGTGGGTTCGTCGAGCAGCAGCAGCTTCGGTGACATCACGATGGCTCGGGCGATCTCGACACGTCGTTGCAGACCGTAGGACAGCTGTCCCGGCCGTAGGGCCTCCTTGCCGGCCAGTCCGGTCCGTTCGAGTGCCGTCGCCACCGCGGCGTCGGCGGTCTCGCGGTCCGCTTTTCCGGGACGACGCCACCACGGCCGAGCCCCGGCGATCAGATCGTGTCCGAGCTGGACGTTCTCCCGAACCGTGAGGTCCTCGAGCAGCCGGACGGTCTGGAAGGTTCGACCGATACCGAGTCGTGCGACAGCTTCCGGTCGGACCCGCGAGTAGTCCCGCCCTTCGAATCGAAGCGTTCCTCGGGTGAGTGGGGTCAGACGGGTGATCGCGCCGAGCAGAGTGCTCTTACCGGATCCGTTCGGGCCGAGAATGCCCGAGATCCGGCCGCGCGCCAATCCCAGAGTGATTCCGTCGACGGCCTTGATCCCTCCGAAGTGGACGGCAAGATCGTCCAGCGTCAGTACATCGCCCGCATCGGGACCCGAGTGGTCCGGTTGTGGTCGAACGAGTTCGGTGGTCATCGGGACCCTCCTGACGGGGTGGTGGACGACGCCAGCTCTGCCTGGAGTTCCGCGGCCTCTGCGGCGTCCTCCTCGGCCGCGCGGGCTTCGAGTCGTTGCTCCGATTCGAGGGCGTCGGCGTTCGACCGAGCGGACCGGCGACGGTACAGATCCGTGACGATCCCGGTGATGCCGCCGGGCATGAAGATCGCGGCGATGGCGACGATCACGCCGTAGACAATGCTCTGGTAGGTACCGACCTGCTCGAGTACGACAGGCAGCCAGGTGAAGATCAGGGCACCGATGAGAACGCCGATCCACGAACGGGATCCACCGACGATGATGATCGTCAGGGCCAGCACGATCAGCGGGAATCCGATGTTTTCCGGAGCGATCGCGGTCATCATGAGGATGTTCAGTCCCCCACCCAGCGCCCCGAGGACACCGCTGAGGACGAACGACATCTTGCGGTAGAGGGCGACGTTGATACCCATGGCGGAGGCCAGTTCTGGGTCTTCGCGGACCGCTTCGATCCGACGTCCCATCGCGCCGCGCTCGCTGACGATCATCGCCGCGACCACGACCGCACACACCGCGAGGAGGTGCGGGACGGAGATCTCCACCGGAGTGAGTACACCGAACAATCCGACTGAGCCACCGGTGAGGGTGCCGCCGTTGTGGGCAACCACCGTCACGATCATCACGAACGCGACGGTCGCCATCGCCAGATAGAGGCCGTTGAGCCGCTGTACGACCAGGGAGAGCAGATACCCGACCATGGCGCAGATCACGACGATCGTCGCGAGTGCAGAGAATGCCCCGAAGTCATAGTGCAGGACGAGGATTGCGACTCCGTACGAGCCCATCCCGTAGAACGCCGCGCCGGCGAACGAGAACACTCCCATCCGGAACTGGATCTGGATGCTCAGAGCGAGAAGCAGCACCGTGAACGTGCTCTGGATGAGCACGATGTTGGAGAAGTAGAAGTCGCTCATACCCGTCGCACCTCCTTCTTTCCGAAGATTCCCTGCGGGCGCAGGAGCAGCACGACCAGGATCAGACCGAAGCCGACGGCGTCGACCCATCCGCCGCCGGTGTACCGCAGGACGAGGACCTCGGAGAAGGCCAGGATCATGGCGCCGAGGGCAGCTCCGCCGGTGCTGCCGACTCCGCCGAGGATGATGATGGCGAATGCCTTGATCAGCAGCGTTTCGCCGCTCTCAGCGGTGATGGCTCCGAGGTTGAAGGTGAGCAGCGCGCCGGCGAGTCCGGCAAGACCACCCGAGATCCCCATGGTCAGCAACGACAACTGCCGACGTTTGACGCCCATGAGCTCGGCGGTTTCAGAATCGACACCGATTGCCCGCAGTGCGAGTCCGTGACTGGTGTTCTTGAGCCAGTACGCGATCGAGACTGTCAATACGAGTGCGCAGCCGAGCACGACCAGCCCGGTGCTGGACAGTCGCATCCCGCCGAAGCTGTGCACCGTGGTCTCGTAGGTGCTGCGCAGAAAGCCGAAGGGTTCGCTGAGAGTGTAGAACTGAACGATTGCCACCGGAATGGTACCGATGCCGATACCGCCGATGAGAATCTGGAGTTCGGCGGTGCGTTGGTTCTTCGCTCTTCGGAGGATGGGCTGGAAGGCCAGCACATCGATCGCCGCCGACACCACCGCACCGACCACCGCCGAGATGACACAGATCGTGATCAGTCCCAGTTCGACGTGCGAAACGATCTGCGAGGCCACGAACGCGGAGAACATGAAGATCCCGCCGTGGGCGAAGTTCAGGATGTCGATCGTGCCCCAGGAGATGCTCATTCCCAGGCAGAACAACAGATAGATGGACCCGAGTACGAGCGCATCGATCACCAGTTGAGACATGGCGCCGCTTCCTTCGATCTCATTGACGCTGGATTCTTCTCGGAACGCGCGCGCATCGGCTGCACGCAATCGGCCTGCACGGTTGCGACATCGTCACTCGGCGACATCGGATTCCTCGACGAGAACTTCCTCGCTGCCTGTCCACTCGACCAGCACGCCTTCGACTCGCATGTCGTTACCTTCGAACGTCACCGGGCCGAGCGCACCATCGAATCCCTCGCTGACGACCTGCTCGAGTCCGCGCTGGATGTCCTCGCGGGAGGCTCCGCCGGAGTTCTTCACCGCATGAGCCAACATCCAGGTCGCGTCGTAGCCCTCGGCGGCGTAGTTGAGCGGGTTCTCGCCGTTGTACTTCGCGCGATAGGCCTCGACGAAGGCTTCCGATGACGGCGCGGTCTGATGGAAGCTGAAGTCGGTGGCCCAGTACATTCCGGCACCGGCAGCGCCTGCGGGCGCAAGGTTTCCGGCGCCTGCGGCAGGGTTCCCGACGACCGGGCCGGTATAGCCGGCCTGTCGGAGCTGGGACATTGCGGTGGAGTTGCCTGCACCCACCAGCAGCACGATCACCGCGTCGGGATTCTCTCCGGCGATACGCGTTGCGGTGGTGCTGAAGTCCTGGGTGCTGGCCTGGACGGCGGTGTTCGAGAGGACCTTGTATCCGTACTCGTCCTGCCCCTCCGGGATGGTGTGTTCCCCGAGTCCGGCCAGGGTGACGTTGCCGGCGTTGTAGAGCACACTGACAGTACGGGCGCCCTGGTCGCGCAATCGCTCGAGGGCCTTGACGAAGTACGTTTCCATCGGTGCCGTCGCTCGGTAGGTGTAGTCACCGATGACAACTCCTTCACTGCCGGATTGAGTGAAGACGGTCGGCAGCTTGGCCCGTTCGACGAGGGGTGCGATCGCGACCGCGTGAGCACTGAGGACCGGACCGAGCAGGGCGCTGACGTTCCGGTCCGTCAGTGCCTCGGTCGCCTGGCTGACGGCAGTCTGGGTGTCGCTCGCGGAATCCCGCTTCTCCAGGACGAATTCGGTGTCGCCGAGGTAATCCTGCGAGTTGATTTCGTCGATGGCGAGTTCGATGCCTTTGAGCTGGCTGCTACCGACGTATGCGGTAGTTCCGGTCTGGTCGGTGACGGACACGACCTTGACCTGGTCCGGCAGATCGCCGTCCGCGAGCGACCCCCCTCCGCCCGAACCACACCCTGTGAGGACGAGCGCAGCGGCTCCGATGGCGGCGAGGATCCGAACACGACATCCACGGTCGACTCGACTCATGACTCCCCTTTCGGGACGAATGATGTGCATCATTATTCGTGATTGGCATCACAGTATGGTCATGAATCCGAAATGTCCATAGGAAGCCGTGAATCGGGCGCGTATCAGCGTTCGACGGCCAGAACGTCCGGGAGCGCGGCAACGGAGGTCGACTTCCAATACCTGCGCCCGAAGGCAAGGACCGCACCACAGAAGGCCGAGAACAGAAGGACCATGACAGCGGTTCCGCGCACATAGCCCAGACCGGACGACAGTGCTCCGGCCAGAAGAATCATCGATGCCGCGAATCCGTAGGAGACGCACGCATACAACGACGTGGCCCTCCCCTGCTGCACCGGTGTCGACCCTCTCGTCAGGAGCTCCAGCCCCTTCGCGTAGGCGAATCCCTGCCCGATTCCCCACAACAGACAGCCGACGAGAACCAGGACGAGCCGGCCGGACAGAACGCCCGCCACGAGAACGACACCACCGGAGCCCAACAGGACGAGCGAACGAGGGGCGGACAGAGTGCGACGCACGACTCTCGCTACATGCGGGGCGATCCAGGCCGCCACCAGCAGCACGATTCCACCGAGGACCCCGGCGACGAGCAGGTCCGATTGCAGACTGCTCCGGAGCGTCGTCGGTAGCACACCCACCGCGATTCCGCCGACCGTCCAACCCGCTGCCCCGAGGCCGTAGGCGGCGAGCCTGCCGGGCGTGGCCATATCCCGGGGTTGCCCGCGCCCACTGCTGCTGCTCACCGTCGGCTCGACGACCGTCGCAGCGCGTATTCGTGCGCGGTTCCACCACAGCACCACGATGAGAAGAACTTCGCACACCAGAAGTGCCACAGCATGGAGACGGTAGATCAGCACGGTCGGATCGGCGAAGGTCTCGGCCACGACG
This sequence comes from Rhodococcus sp. PD04, assembly GCF_035918275.1. Lineage (NCBI taxonomy): Bacteria > Bacillati > Actinomycetota > Actinomycetes > Mycobacteriales > Nocardiaceae > Rhodococcus > Rhodococcus sp. PD04. Next base: position 5,054,372 of record NZ_CP142143.1, read on the forward strand.
GCTGCCGAGAGAAGACCGATCAAGGAGCCACCGATCGCGCCGGTCGCCGCGAGCGTCCGGCCGGCCTCCCCGCGAGCGGTGACGGCGAGGGTCGCCGCGGAGCCCGTGGCCGCACCGACACAGACTCCGGTCAGCGCCCGGCCGAGAAAGAGAAGCGGAGAGAAGTCGCTTCCGAGCCACAAGGCGACGTCACCGAGTATCCCGACGAGCACGGCCCCCGGAAGAACGAGATGCACGTGGCGGCCCACCCTCGTCCGGTTCATCACGAGGAACATCGAGATCAATGCCGCGAAATACGTTGCGAACAGTGCCGCGAGCACGAACGGGGACATCCCGAGCCGTTCCTCGTAGAGCGGTAGGAGCGGTCCCGGGATGTTCGAACCGACCACGGTGAACGCGAAGGTGAGTGCGACGACGAGACCCAATGCGGCCGCGGCTCCCCCTCCCGTTCGGCCGGAATGTGCGATCACGCTCGAACGGGACGCGATTTCACCAGGGGAGGATCGAAATCGGTGGGTCCGACCTTCGACGCTCCGCCCGGTGACCCGATCTCGGCGAAGAACTCGTGGTTGGCAGCAATGTAAGCCGAATGTTCTTCGGGCACGTCCTCCTCGAAGAAGATGGCCTCGACCGGACACACCGGCTCGCACGCGCCGCAGTCCACACATTCCTCCGCATTGATGTACATCATCCGTCCGCCCTCGTAGATGCAGTCGACCGGGCACTCCTCGATGCAGGCCTTGTCGAGGATGTCCACGCAGGGTTCGGTCACGATGTAGGTCATGCAACCCTCCAATCAATGAGTTAAGTCATAATCATATTCATCGATTTGGTAGTGTCAACGAGAATCGTCGAGAACCGATCGATCGAGGACATCTCCGTGCCTCCGGCGGCGATAGCTCCTCGACCACGGCATCCGAACACGGTCGAGGGCCTTTCGGCCCTCCGTCCAGGGGTCCTAGGTATCCCTAGGCATTTGCCTGGTGTGACCGTAGCCACAGGCTGTCATCGTGGAGATATCGCCGGACACATCGCGTCGAGCCGGACCGGAAGAACCCGGTCATCACGAATCTTCAGTACAGGCTCGGCCGCGTCGGACACCGCCCCGTCCGTCCCGGGAACGAAGCCCGCTACCTGGAGGATCCCATGACCGACATCGTGGAGCACGTGCGCACTCGCCTCGACGGCGCACTCGTCGAAGACCCGAGCACCGGGCGGTACCAGATCCGCCGTGACGTCTTCACCGACGAGGAGATCTTCGAACTCGAGATGAAGCACATCTTCGAGGGCAACTGGGTGTACCTCGCCCACGAGAGCCAGGTCCCGAACGTCGGTGACTACTTCACCACGTACATCGGCCGCCAGCCCGTCGTCATCAGCCGCGACAAGGAAGGCGAGCTGCACTGCCTGATCAACGCGTGCAGCCACCGCGGCGCGATGCTGTGCCGTCGCAAGACCGACAACCGCACCACCTTCACGTGCCCCTTCCACGGCTGGACGTTCCGCAACAACGGAAAGCTGCTGAAGGTCAAGGATCCCCGCGACGCCGGCTACCCCGAGCAGTTCAACACCGACGGCAGCCACGACCTGCGGAAGGTCGCTCGTTTCGAGAGCTACCGCGGTTTCCTGTTCGGCAGCCTCAATCCCGACGTCAAGTCGCTCGAGGATCACCTCGGCGACACCACGAAGATGATCGACATGCTGGTCGACCAGTCGCCCGAGGGCCTCGAGGTGCTGCGCGGTTCGTCCACCTACACCTACGACGGCAACTGGAAGCTGCAGGCGGAGAACGGTGCCGACGGCTACCACGTCTCGGCCACCCACTGGAACTACGCGGCGACCACCGCGCGTCGCACCGCCGGTGAGTCCAGCAACGAGACCAAGGCGATGGACGCCGGCACCTGGGGCAAGCAGGGCGGCGGCTACTACTCGTTCGACCACGGCCACCTGCTGCTGTGGATGTGGTGGGGCAACCCCGAGGACCGTCCGCTGTACCCGCGCAAGGACGAGCTGGCGAAGGAGTTCGGCGAGAAGAAGGCCGAGTTCATGGTCGGGGCGTCGCGCAACCTGTGCCTGTACCCGAACGTGTACATCATGGACCAGTTCTCCTCGCAGATCCGGCACTTCCGCCCGATCTCCGTGGACAAGACCGAGGTGACGATCTACTGCATCGCACCGAAGGGTGAGAGCGCCGAGTCCCGCGCCAACCGGATCCGTCAGTACGAGGACTTCTTCAACGCGACCGGCATGGCCACCCCGGACGATCTCGAGGAGTTCCGCTCCTGCCAGAAGACCTACCTCGCATCGGCTGCGCCCTGGAACGACATGAGCCGCGGTGCAACCCACATCCTCAACGGACCCGACGAGGTCGCACAGGATCTCGGCATGACGAAGGTGCTGTCGAGCGGTGTGAAGACCGAGGACGAAGGCCTGTACCCGATCCAGCACGGCTACTGGCTCGAAACGATGCGCGAGGCCATCGCCGCCGAGAGCTCCGCCGCCGACCCGTCCGCGCTCTGAGAGGAACCGGAATCATGACTGCCGTACACGAATTCACGCAGACCGACATCGAACAGTTCCTCTACCGTGAGGCCCGGCTGCTCGACGACCGCGAGTTCGAGCAGTGGCTCGAGTGCTACCACCCCGACGCCGAGTACTGGATGCCGGCCTGGGACGACGCCGGCGCTCTCACCGAGAACCCGCAGACCGAGATCTCGCTGATCTACTACCCGAACCGCGGTGGCCTCGAGGACCGGGTGTTCCGCATCCGCACCGACCGTTCGTCGGCGACCTCGCTGCCCGAACCCCGCACGGGACACAACATCACCAACGTCGAGATCCTCGAGCGTCGCGGCACCGAGATCGACCTGCGACACAACTGGTTCTCGTTGTACTTCCGCTACAACACCACCGACACCTACTTCGGGACCACCTTCCTCACCCTCGACGTCTCGGGCGCACAGCCGGTGATCAAGAAGAAGAAGATCGTCCTGAAGAACGACTACATCCACCACATCGTCGACGTCTACGTCGTCTAGTTCCACCCCGATCACGAAAGGAGGCACGTGCCATGGCTTACCAGGTGGCATTGAGCTTCGAGGACGGGGTCACCCGCTTCATCAAGGTCAACCCGAACGAGACCGTCGCCGACGCCTCGTACAAGGCGCGCATCAACATTCCGCTCGACTGCCGTGACGGCGCGTGCGGAACCTGCAAGGCCTTCTGCGAATCGGGCAGCTACGACGGCGGCGACTACATCGAGGACGCCCTCACCGACGAAGAGGCCGAGCAGGGTTACTGCCTGCCGTGCCAGATGATGCCGGAATCCGATCTGGTGGTGCAGATCGCGAGTACCTCCGATGTCGCGAAGACCGCGGCTGCCTCGTACAGCGCGACCATCACGGATCTGCGCCGCTACTCCGAGAGCGTCGTCGGGTTCACCGTCGAGATCGACAACCGTGACGATCTGGTGTTCCTGCCCGGTCAGTACGTCAACATCGGCGTGCCCGGCAGCGACGACGGCACCGGCAAGGCCGCGACCCGTTCGTACTCGTTCAGCACCGGCCCGCACGAGAATTCGCTCGCGTTCCTGGTGAAGATCACCGAGGACGGTCTGATGTCGGAGTACCTGCGCGACCGCGCGCAGGTCGGCGACACCCTCGAGTTCACCGGCCCGTTCGGCAGCTTCTTCCTGCGCGAGCGCAAGCGCCCGTCGCTGCTGCTCGCCGGCGGTACCGGCCTGGCGCCGCTGCTGTCGATCCTGTCGAAGATCGAGGCCGACGGCTCGGACCAGCCGGTGCACCTGATCTACGGTGTCACCTTCGACCACGATCTCGTCGAGCTCGACGCGCTCGAGGAGTACACGAAGCGGCTGCCGAACTTCACGTTCGACTACTGCGTCGCCGACGAGGCGTCGTCCGCTCCGAACAAGGGCTACGTGACGGGTCTGTTCGAGCCGTCGCATCTCAACGACGGTGATGTGGACATCTACCTGTGCGGTCCGCCGCCCATGGTGGAGGCAGTGCGTAACCACCTGTCCGAGAACGGCATCGAGCCGACGAACTTCTACTTCGAGAAGTTCAACACCTCGGCCACCCCGGGTGGGGCAACCGCACCTGCTGCCACCGACGCCGAGAAGGCCGCGGCGGAGAAGGCTGCCGCCGAGACCGGTCGTCCGGTGGTGCTCGAGAACCCCGAGCCCGGCAACTACGAGATCGGCGAGGAGCATCCGCCCGTCGCCGAATCGGACGAGCAGTTCGATGCCCGCATGGCCCTCGAACTCGGCGTCGTCGAACTCACGATCGGCCGGCTCACGCCGGAGCAGCTCGTCGAGTTCCGCATCCTCGCCGAGGCGTCGGGCGCGTCGGTCGAAGGCGACCACTTCACCGACGCCGCGGCGTTCACCGACACCAACGCGGCCTTCCACGAGTTCCTCTTCCGTTGCTGCACCAACCCGGTGTTGCTCGAGGCGTACAACAAGCTCGAGGTCACCCGGTTGATGAAGCAGGTCCTGCGCGACGCGCAGTGGATCGAGGAGCACATCGTCGACGAGCATCTGCAGTTGGTCGAGGCGTTCGAGAAGGGTGACAAGGCCGCCGCGCGCGACCTGATCGTCGTCCACTCGCAGCACGCCAAGGAGACGATGCGCCGTGCCATCGCCACCAACGCCCCGGCAGGTGCCTCTTCATGACCGAGACGAAGATCTTCCCGGGCCGGTTCGACGGCCGGTGCCTGACGATCACCGGCGCCGCGCAGGGCATCGGTCTCGCGGTGGCGACACGCATCGCCGCCGAGGGCGGTGAGGTCGTGCTCGTCGACCGCGCGGATCTCGTCCACGAGGTGGCCGAGCAGCTGCGCGAGGCCGGCGGCAAGGCACATTCGGTGACGGCGGATCTCGAGACCTTCGAGGGCGCGGAGGAGGCGATCTCCCACGCGGTCCGCACCACCGGCCGCATCGATGTGTTGATCAACGTCGTCGGCGGCACGATCTGGGCCAAGCCGTACGAGCACTACGCGCCGGAGGAGATCCAGAAGGAGATCCGGCGGTCGCTGTTCCCCACCCTGTGGACGTGCCGCGCCGTCGCTCCCCATCTGATCGAGCGCCGCGCCGGCACGATCGTGAACGTCTCGTCGGTCGCAACCCGCGGCGTCAACCGCGTGCCGTATTCGGCGGCGAAGGGTGGGGTCAACGCGGTCACCGCGTCGCTGGCCCTCGAGCTCGCCCCCTACGGGGTCCGCGTGGTGGCGACCGCACCGGGCGGCACCGTCGCTCCGGAGCGACGGATCGCGCGCGGTCCGTCGCCGCAGTCCGAGCAGGAGAAGGCCTGGTACCAGCAGATCGTGGACCAGACCGTCGACTCCTCGCTGCTCAAGCGGTACGGCACGCTCGACGAGCAGGCCGCCGCAATCTGTTTCCTGGCCTCCGAGGAGGCCTCCTACATCACCGGCACGGTTCTTCCCGTCGCCGGCGGCGACCTGGGCTGACCGCCCCCTCGCACGGCCTCACCGGAGGCGCCCGTCCCTCCGGTGAGGCCACTTTTCTCCCTGAATTCGCTTGTGACTCCACCCACAGACCGGAGCAATGCATGACCCACGCCACACAGACCTGGGCCAGTCCACAACATCGGCGCAGCGTCGTCTGGATCGTCGCGCTCGCCACCCTCGCGATCATCTTCGACGGCTACGACCTCGTCGTGTACGGCACCGTCCTTCCCACCCTGATGGCCGATCCGACCCAGCTCGGGGAGATCTCCGCCCAGCAGGGTGGTGCCCTCGGCTCCTACGCGCTCATCGGCGTCATGGTCGGCGCGCTGCTGACCGGCGCGTTCGGTGACCGCGTCGGTCGCCGCAAGATGATGTTGATCAACATCGTCTGGTTCTCCGTCGGCATGGGTGCGGCGGCCTTCTCCACGAGCATCACGATGTTCGGTGCGTTCCGCTTCTTCACCGGCATCGGCGTCGGCGGCCTCGTCGCCACCGCCGGAGCCGTGGTCGCCGAGTTCGCGCCTCCCGGCAAGCGCAACCTGTTCAACGCCATCGTCTACAGCGGTGTCCCCGCCGGTGGTGTCCTGGCCTCGCTGCTCGCGATCCTGCTGCGCGATGTCATCGGCTGGCGCGGACTGTTCCTCATCGGCGCGTTGCCGCTGCTCGTCCTGCTGCCGTTGGCACTGATGAAGCTCCCCGAGTCGCCGGCCTGGCTGCAGTCGCGGGGACGATCCGACGAGGCGCAGCGGGTGTGCGCGAAGTTCGGTTTCCCGGTGCCGTCCGCGGCCCCTGTCGCCCCCACCGAGAAGATCGGTTTCGCGGCGCTCGCGACCCGCAAGTACGCCCTCGGTACGGGACTGCTCGGCATGATGAGCTTCGCCGGCCTGCTGCTCACCTACGGCCTCAACACCTGGCTGCCGAAGATCATGGCCGACGCCGGTTACAACGCCAACGGCTCGCTCGCCTTCCTGCTCGTCCTCAACGGCGGCGCCATCATCGGCGGCCTGCTCGCCTCGAAGGTCGCCGACGGCCGCGGACCGCAGTCCGTCATCGTCACCACCTTCTTCCTCGCGGCCGTGGCCCTGGTGCTCCTGACCCTCGGCTTCCCGCTGCCGGTACTGCTCACCGCTGTTGCGATCGCCGGTACGGGCACGATCGGCACCCAGGTGCTCATCTACGGGTTCGTGTCCAACTACTACGACACCCCCGCCCGCGCGGCAGGTGTGGCATGGTGTGCCGGCTTCGGTCGTCTCGGCGGCATCGTCGGCCCGGTCATCGGCGGCCTGCTGATCGGTGCGGGCTTCGCGAACAACGTGAACTTCTACATCTTCGCGGGGATCGCGCTCGCCGGCGGTCTGGTCACCTGGTTCGTGCCCCGTCCGGCCGTCACCGTCTCGCCGGTCCGCAGTTCCGACCGGCCCGCGCCGACTACCGTGGATGTGTGACGGACAACACTGTGCTGATCGGCCGGAACTCCGAGTTGATGCAACTCGAACGCCTCCTCGACGAAGCCCGCGCGGGTGTCCCCTCGCTGGTCCTCGTCGAGGGGGCATCCGGCGTCGGAAAATCTTCCCTCGTCTCGTATTTCGTCGCTCGACACGACGACATCGCCGTGCACGACGCCACCGGGGCACGCTGGGAGGCCGGCCATCCCTGGTCCGTTCTCGAACAGCTGCTCGGCGACACCGTCACGGCCGGTGATCCGGTGGAGGCGGCACGCACGCTCCTCGACCGGATCGACGACGTGACGGTGATCGTCGTCGACGACGCGCACTACGCGGATGTCGAGTCGTTGCAGTCGCTGTCGTCGTCGCTCCGGCGAGCGCACGGACGTCCCCTCCTCATGATCTGGATCGTGCCCGACGTGCTTCCCGACGATGTCGCTCCGGCGACCGCCGACCTCCTCTCGAACAGCCACCGCGTGGACATCCTCCACGTCGGCGCGCTGGCGCCACCCGACGTCGCACAGCTCGCGCTGCATCGCATCGGTGTCGATCTGTCCGCGTGGACGGCACGGCGCCTGCAGGAACACACCCTCGGGAATCCCCGTTCGATCCTGCAGCTCCTCGACGAGATCCCGCGCGACGAATGGCACCGCTGGCAGGCACGTTTCCCGGCTCCGAGACAACATGCGGGAAAGGTGGGGCGCATCCTCGCCCGGTGCTCACCGGACACGCGCGCCCTCGTCGAATCGGTTGCCGTCCTGGACACCGCTGCGACACGGGGAGCCACCGAATCCCTCGCGCTCGTCGCCGAACTCGCCGAGGTCGGCGACACGACCGGGCCGCTCGACGAGGCCCACCGGCTCGGCCTGCTCACCATGCGTGAGCAACGGGGCGTGGTGTCGTTGTCGTTCCCCGATCCCATGACCCGCGCCGCCGTCGCCGACGAGATCGGTCCCGCGCGCTGGCACAGTCTGCACGCGCGGGCCGCCTTGCTCGTCGACGACGAAGGCGCCCGGTTGTTCCACCTGGTGTCCGCGACACCGACCGGCAACGAAGAGCTTGCCGCCGACCTCGACGCCTACGCCCGGCGGTGTGCCGCCGACGGCGCCTGGTCCCAGGCCGCCGAAGCACTCATCACCGCGAGCCGCATCACCCTCGACCGAGAACTGCGGACCCGCAGAATGATCCGTGGTGTCGATGCGCTGACCGGCGCGGCGGATCTGCCCCAGGCCCAGACGTTCGTCCCCGAGATCGAGAGCGTGCCGAGCGGGCCGATGCGCAACGCCGTGCTCGGTTATCTCGCCATCCAGAGGGGACGGGCCGCGGAAGCGCACCACCTGCTCACCGAGGCGTGGTCGATGCTCGACGATCCGGAGTCCGAACCCGAACTCGCCGCGACGATCTCCCAGCGCATGGTGCTGCACTCGCTGGCACGACTGCGCGGCGACGATCTCGTCCTGTGGGCCGATCGCGCGGCCGACACTCTTCCCGAGACGGCTCCACCTGTCGTCGAGTCGCGTGCCATCCGCGGACTCGGACTGGCGATGACCGGTCGTGTCGACGAGGCGGTCGAGTCGTATTCGGCTCTGTCCGAAGGAATCCGGCTCGGAGCACAGAGTCAGCGCATCCGTATGGCCGAGGGCTGGCTCGCCCTGGTTCTCGACCGGCCCGATCTCGCCCGGACGGAACTCGAGGCCGCCGAACCGACCACCTTCCGCGGCGGGTCCTTGCGTATCTCCCTGTGGGCGCAGGCCTGGCTCGCGCGAACCCAGTTCGCCCTCGGCGCGTGGTCGGACGCGCTCCGCACCGTGGATCGCGCGGCGGCGCAGCTCGACGCTACCCAACTCGACCTGCTCCGACCGCTCGTCCACTGGACCGGCGCCCAGGTCCACGCGTTGCGCGGGAACTGGCCCGCTGCACGGGAACACGCCCACCGTGCCCGCGCCGGGAACAACGACTACCCGCTCATGCTCGTACCGGCCTGCCTGTGCCTGGCGCAGTGCGCCGAAGTGGTTTCCGACTACACGAGCGTGTTGCGCTATCTGCAACCGATCGTCACCCTGCGCGAACGGGGTGCGGTCGACGAGCCCGGCCAGTGGCCGTGGCCGGATCTCTACGGCAACGCCCTCGTCATCACCGGACGTGTCGACGAGGCGGACGAATTCCTGCGACCGCACGAGGAACTCGCCGCCGAACGCGGTCACCGCTCCGCCAAGGCCCGTCTCGGGTACGTGCGCGGCCGGATCCTCGGTGCCCGCGGCGACATCGACGCCGCCCGCGATGCCTTCGAGAAGGCACTCGACGAGATCGATACGCTGCCGCTGCCCTACGACCGTGCGCGCATCAACTTCGCGTACGGTCAGACGATGCGCCGGGCGGGGCGTCGCCGCGACGCCGACACGGTGATCCGCACCGCCCGCGAGCTGTACTCCTCACTCGGCGCCGTCTCGTACGTCGAACGCTGCGACCGGGAACTCAAGGCCGGTGGTCTTCGCACCGGTGACAGTGAGACCGACGCCCCGCGTTCAGATTTCACGACTCTCACGCCGCAGGAACGCGCCGTGGCCACACTCGTGGCGTCGGGTCGCACGAACAAGGAGGTGGCCGGTGAGCTGTTCCTGTCCGTGAAGACCGTGCAGTACCACCTGACCCGCGTGTACTCGAAGTTCGGCATCCGCTCGCGCAGCGAGCTCGCCGCGAAGTTCCGACAACAGGATCGAGGTTGACCATTGACCGCCGTGGACGATCGCCCCACCGCCGAGACCGATCTGTTCGAACGCCCCGTGCGTCCCGTCGTCCGGCCGCGCGGAATACTCCGGGATCTCGGCCCGCGATACGCCGCGAACGGTCTGATCGGGCTCATCTTCTCGTGCACCGGACCGGTCGCGGTGATCCTCGCCGCCGGCGCCGCGGGCGGGCTGAGCGCACCGCAGCTGGCGTCGTGGATCTTCGGGGTGTTCGTCCTCAACGGGCTGCTCACCATCGCGATGAGCGTCGCCTACCGGCAACCGCTCGGATTCTTCTGGACCATCCCCGGCACCGTGCTCGTCGGCGGGTCGCTCACCCATCTGAGCTGGGCCGAAGTGGTCGGCGCGTTCTTCGTGACCGCGGCCCTCGTGACGGTGCTGGGAGCCTCCGGACTGGTGCGCCGGGTGATGGAGGCGCTGCCCATGCCCATCGTCATGGCGATGGTCGCGGGAGTGTTCCTGAAGTTCGGCATGGACCTGGTGGCAGCACTCGGATCCGACGTCGCGATCGCCGCCCCGATGGTGATCGTCTTCCTTCTGCTCAGTTCGGTTGCGGTTCTCGGTAAGTGGATGCCACCGATCCTCGGCGCCCTGCTCGCCGGGGTGGGTGCGGTCGCACTGTCGGGCCGGTTCTCACCGTCCGGGGCCGACAGCGCGGTCTTCGCCGCACCGGTGTTCACCGCCCCGCAGTTCACGTGGTCGGCGATCCTCGAACTCGTCGTGCCGCTCGCGATCACCGTGCTGGTCGTGCAGAACGGGCAGGGCATCGCGGTACTGCGTTCGGCGGGCCACAACCCTCCCGTCAACGTCTCGGCGATCGCGTGCGGACTGTGGTCCTTCCCCGCCGCGTGCGTCGGTGCCGTGTCGACCTGCCTGACCGGGCCGACCAACGCGTTGCTGGTGTCGTCGGGGGAACGTGCCCGTCAGTACACCGCGGCGATCACGTGCGGGACGCTGGCGATCGTCTTCGGACTGTTCGCACCGCTGTTCGTCCGGTGGATGATCGCCGCACCCGCCTCGTTCGTCGCGACCCTCGGCGGCCTGGCGATGCTCAAGGCGTTGCAGGGCGCCTTCGTGGCCGGGTTCGCGTACAAGCACACGATGGGTGCGCTCGTCGCGTTCGTGGTCACCGCCTCGAACATCACCGTGTGGAACATCGGCGCGGCGTTCTGGGGGCTCGTCGCCGGTGTGGCCGTGTCGTGGCTGATGGAGCGTCCGGACTTCAGCCGCTGACACCGACCCCGACGTACTCGGCGAGGTGCTCGCCGGTGAGCGTCGACCGCTTCTCCACCAGCTCGCCGGGGGTGCCTTCGAAGACGATGCGCCCACCGTCGTGGCCGGCGCCGGGGCCGAGGTCGATGATCCAGTCGGCGTGGGCCATCACGGCCTGGTGGTGTTCGATGACGATCACCGACTTGCCGGACTCGACGAGCCGGTCGAGCAGGCCGAGCAACTGTTCGACGTCGGCGAGGTGCAGGCCCGTCGTGGGTTCGTCGAGGATGTAGGTTTCGCCCTTCTCTGCCATCGCGGTGGCGAGCTTGAGCCGCTGCCGCTCACCACCCGACAGGGTGGTCAGGGGCTGGCCGAGCCGCAGATAGCCGAGACCGACGTCGGACAGTCGCTGCAGGATCTTCGACGCCGCCGGGGTGCGCGCCTCGCCGTCGGCGAAGTACTCCTGCGCCTGCGCGACGGACATGCCGAGCACCTCGGCGATGTTCTTCCCCGCCAGGGTGTACTCGAGCACCGCGGCCTGGAAGCGCTTGCCCTCGCAGTCCTCGCAGACCGATTCGACGGTGGCCATCACTCCGAGGTCGGTGTAGACGACACCGGCGCCGTTGCAGGTCGGGCAGGCGCCCTCGGAGTTGGAACTGAACAGGGCCGGCTTGACGCCGTTTGCCTTCGCGAACGCCTTGCGGATCGGTTCGAGCAGCCCCGTGTAGGTCGCGGGATTGCTGCGACGCGAGCCCTTGATGGGGCTCTGGTCGATCGTGACCACGCCGTCGCGGTCGGCCACCGAGCCGTGGATCAGCGAGCTCTTGCCCGACCCGGCCACGCCCGTCACCACGACGAGCACGCCGAGCGGGATGTCGACGTCGACGTTCTGCAGGTTGTGCGTGTCGGCGCCGCGGACCTCCAGGGCGCCGTTCGGGGTGCGCACCGTCGGTTTCAGCGACGCCCGGTCGTCGAGGTGGCGACCGGTGAGGGTGTCGGCACGCCGCAGTTCGTCGACGGTGCCCTCGAAGACCACCTGTCCGCCCTCGGTGCCGGCGCGCGGGCCGAGATCGACGATGTGGTCGGCAATCGCGATGGCCTCGGGTTTGTGTTCGACGACGAGCACGGTGTTGCCCTTGTCGCGCAGTTGCAGCAGCAGGTTGTTCATCCGCGCGATGTCGTGCGGGTGCATGCCGATCGTCGGTTCGTCGAAGACGTACGTGATATCGGTCAGCGACGATCCGAGATGGCGGATCATCTTGATGCGCTGCGATTCTCCACCGGACAGGGTGCCGGTGGGGCGGTCCAGCGACAGATATCCCAGCCCGATGTCCGCGAAGGAGTCGAGCAGATGACGAAGGTTCTTCAGCAGCGGAGCGACCTGCGGAAGATCCAGTCCGCGCACCCATTCGGCGAGATCGCTGATCTGCATCGCGCACACGTCCGCGATGCTCCTGCCGTCGATCTTCGACGACCGCGCCTCGGGGGCGAGACGCGTCCCTTCACAGTCCGGGCATGTGGAGAAGACGACGGCCTTCTCGACGAACGCACGGATGTGCGGTTGCATCGCGTCGAGATCCTTGGACAGGAACGACTTCTGGATCTTCGGGATCAAACCCTCGAAGGTGACGTTGACGCCCTCGACCTTGACCTTGGTGGGTTCCTTGTAGAGCAGGTCGTGGAGTTGCCGCTTGGTGAACTTCGCGATCGGCTTGTCGGGATCGAAGAAGCCGCACCCGCGGTAGATCCGGCCGTACCAGCCGTCCATGCTGTAACCGGGGATCTTCAGGGCACCCTCGTTGAGCGAGAGACCGTCGTCGTAGAGCACGGTGAGGTCGAAGTCGGAGACCGAACCCTTGCCCTCGCATCGCGGGCACATGCCCCCGAGCCGGTTGAAGGTCACCTTCTCGGCCTGGGTCTTCCCCGCACCCCTCTCCACCGTCACCGCACCGCTCGCCCGCACCGACGGCACGTTGAACGAATAGGCGTTGGGCGGACCGATGTGCGGCTCCGCAACCCGGCTGAACAGGATGCGGAGCATCGCATTGGCGTCGGTGGCGGTGCCCACCGTCGAGCGCGGATTCGATCCCATCCGTTCCTGGCCGACGATGATCGCCGCGGTGATGCCGTCGAGCACGTCGACGTCCGGGCGGGCCAGGGTCGGCATGAATCCCTGCACGAACGCGCTGTACGTCTCGTTGATCAGACGCTGCGACTCTGCGGCGATCGTGCTGAACACCAGCGAACTCTTGCCCGAGCCGGACACACCGGTGAACACCGTCAATCGCCGCTTGGGGATCTCCACGCTGATGTCGCGGAGATTGTTCACGCGCGCTCCGTGGACCCGGATCGCGTCGTGGGTGTCGGCGACGTGCGCTGCAGGTGCCGGTGTGTCCTTCGTCGAGGTCATGTTCGAAGACTCCAATGGTCGTATGGATGCGGGCGGAACGGGTGCGACGATCGGAGAGTAGGTCCGATCGTCGGATCGGTCAGCGCAATTGCTGGATGCGGACCATGTTTCCCGCGGGATCGCGGAGGGCGCAGTCGCGGACCCCGTACGGCTGGTCGGTGGGTTCCTGGACGATCTCGGTGTCGCCGGCCTGCAGCTGCTCGAAGGCCCCGTCGAGATCCTTCGTCGCGAGGATGATCGACGCGAAGGTGCCCTTGGCCATCATCTCGGCGATGGCGGCGTTCTCCTCCTCCGTGATGCCGGGGTCGGCGTCCGGCGGGTACAGCACCAGGGACGTGCCGGGAGTGTCGCTGCGGCCGAGGGTGATCCAGCGTTTCCCGGCGTAGCCGACGTCGTTGAGGACTTCGAAGCCGAGCGTGTCGCGGTAGAACGCGAGGGACGCCTCGGGATCGGTGTGCGGAAGGAATGTCTGGTGAATGGTGATGTCCATGCCGATCACGGTATGACCGGCGGACCCGTCCGCGCTTCTCGATTCCTGATCGGTCTGGTGACATTCTTCGCCACGCACGACGGGATGCCGTTCGTCTCCTCGGCGGCCTGCTTGCGGTACACGCTCGGGGGCACGCCGACGAGTTCCGTGAACCGGGTACTGAAGGTGCCGAGCGACGAACAGCCCACCTCGAAGCACACCTCGGTGACGGTGAGGTCGCCGCGTCGCAGCAGCGTCATGGCCCGCTCGATGCGCCGGGTCATGAGATACGAGTAGGGCGACTCGCCGTACGCGAGCCTGAACCGGCGGCTGAGATGGCCGGCCGACATGTTCACACCGCGGGCGAGGGCCTCGACGTCGAGGGGCTGGGCGTACTCGCGATCGATGCGGTCGCGGACGCGGCGCAGCAACGCGAGGTCGCGGAGGCGCTGATCGGTGACGGGTTTACCGGGCACGGATCCGATCGTGCCACGATGTGCCGCCTCGATCCTGTCGTCGTGCGCCTCCACAGCACACCCGCCCCGTGAGGATCCCGGGACCACAAACCGGACCCGTCGGGACCGGAAAACTGACACTCTGTCGATACCTGCCCGTACGGACGAAAGGTCACCGATGGCTCGTGCGGTTCGCGTCGTCGTTCTCGGATCGGGATCGTGGGGAACCACGATCGCGTCGTTGTCCGCACGCAACACCCCGACGACGTTGTGGGCCCGCAACGACGACATCGCGCGCGAGATCGACACCGAGCACCGCAACCGTCGTTATCTCGGCGAACGGCCACTGCCGCAGGGCCTGCGCGCGACCTCCGATCTCGAAGAGGCCGCCCGCGAGGCCGACGTCCTGGTGGTCGGTGTGCCGTCGCATGCGGTGCGCAAGACACTCGAGCAGGTCGTCGACGAGATCCGCGCCTGGGTCCCGGTCGTCTCGCTCGTGAAGGGCCTCGAGCCGGGCACCCGCCTCCGGCCCACCGAGGTGATCGCCGAATGCCTTCCGGGACACCCCGTCGGGTTGCTCGCGGGTCCGAACATCGCCGGGGAGATCGCCGACGGCATGGCCGCCGCGTCGGTGGTCGCGATGCAGGACGAAGCGGTGAGCGCGGCGTTGCAACCGCTGTTCGCCACGTCGCTGTTCCGGGTCTATCGCAACACCGACGTGCTGGGCTGCGAACTGGGCGGGATCCTCAAGAACATCGTGGCGATCGCGGCCGGCATGGCCGAGGGGCTCAGCGTCGGCGACAACACCCGCGCGATGGTCCTCTCCCGCGGGTTGGCGGAGATGACGCGCCTCGGGGAGGCCATGGGCGCGGATCCGCGCACGTTCGCGGGCCTCACCGGGATGGGTGATCTCATCGCGACGTGCACGAGTCCGTCGTCGCGGAACCGCCGGGTCGGTGAGGCGCTGGCGCGCGGGCTCAGCATCGACGAGGCCGTCGAGGCACTGGGGCAGGTCGCCGAAGGGGTGAAGACCGCGCCGACGGTCATGGAACTCGCCCGCGAGTACGGGGTGGAGATGCCGATCGCCGCGGAGGTGGCGGCCGTGGTGACCGGGAAGAGCACCCCCACCGACGCCTATCGGGGGCTGCGCCGGGTCACTCCCGGCGACGAGAAGGACATCGTCTGACCTTCTCTACCGCTTTCTCGGGCGGATCGTAGAAAGCCGAATATTCACCTGTCGTCCGTTCGCGACCGGCTGAACGAACGCTCGGTGAAGTGATGTGCCATCGTGGTGACATGACTTCTGCTGCCGACACGCTGTCGTCCCTGCTCGACACCCGTTTCAGCTGCCGCGCCTTCCTGACGAAACAGGTCCCGCGTGAGGACATCGAACGCATGCTGCAGATGGGTCAGCGCACCGCGTCCTGGTGCAATTCGCAGCCCTGGCAGGTGCATATCGTCAGCGGCGACGCCACCGACCGCCTGCGCGACACCGTCTACGCGCAGGCCACCTCGGGGAACATGGATCCCGACATCCCCGGCCCGGCCGAATACCGCGGCGCCTACGCCGAGCGTCGCCGCGGTGCCGGCTACGCCCTGTACAACGCATTGGGCATCGCGCGCGACGACTACCAGCGCCGCACCGAGCAGATGCTCGAGAACTACCGCTTCTTCGGCGCACCGCACGTCGCGATCATCACCACCGACAAGGCCCTCGGCGTGTACGGCGCGGTCGACTGCGGCGGTTACGTCTCGACCCTGCTGCTCGCCGCCGAATCGCTCGGCATCGCTGCCGTCCCGCAGGCCGCCGTCGCGATGACGGCCACCGCGCTGCGACGCGAACTGAACATCGGCGACGACCGCGACATCGTCTGCGCCATCTCGTTCGGTTACGCCGACGAGGCGCACCCGGCCAATGCGTGTCGCACCGATCGCGCGTCGCTCGGCGAGACCGTCGAGTGGGTCGACTGAGCTTTCGATCGCCCCGGCCGGGTCAGTCGTTCTGGGCTCGGAGGTAGCGCCCGAAGTGCGGAACGGTGAACCCGATGAACCCGCGCTCGGCGGAGTAGATCAGGCCCTTCTTGATCAGTCCGTCGCGCGCGGGTGACAGGGAGGCCGGCTTCCGTCCGAGTTCGACGGCGATCTTCGATGTCGCGACGGGCCCGTCGTCGCCCGACAGGTCCGCCATGGCACGCATGTATTCGCGTTCGGCGGGGGTCGCCCGTTCGTAGCGGGAGCCGAAGAAGCCGACGGCGAGTTCCTCTTCCGCAGTCGGTGCCGCGACCCGCACGTCGTCGGCGGTGATCGGCGAGTCCGCTGCGACGTCCCAGGTGGCCTTGCCGTATGCCTGCACGAAATACGGGTAGCCGTCGGCGGTTTCGTACAGCAGGTCGAGGGCGTCCTGCGTGAACTCGACCTCCTCTCGCGCCGCGGGCGCGATGAGCGCGAGATCCGCTGCCGCACGGTCGAGCCGGTCGATGCGGTGGTAGGTGAACAGCCGCTCGGAGTAGGACTTCGACGCCGACAGCACGGCGGGCAGGTGCGGCAGACCGGCTCCGACGACGATGAGCGGCGCGGCGTCCTGGCTCAGCTCGTGGCAGGCTCCGCAGATCGCCGAGACGTCGTCGGGTCCGAGATCCTGCATCTCGTCGATGAACAACGCGATGCCCACGCCCACGTCGCGCGCGAGTCCGGCTGCGTCGACGAGCAGTTCGACGAGGTCGATCTCGATGTCGCCCGAGTCCGCGCGCCCTTTCACGGCCGGGGCATCGATCCCGGGTTGCCAGCGTTCGCGCATGCCCTTGTCGGCGGTGGCCCGCAACGCGAACGACTTGAGCACACCGAGGAAGTACTCCACCGATTCCGGATCCGGGTGCGCGGCGGCGATCTCGCGGACCGCCATGTGCAGCGCCGACGACAGTGGACGTCGCAGTCCCTGATCGGGGCGGGCCTCGATCTTGCCGGTGCCCCAACTCTTCGCGATGGCGGCGGAGCGCAGATGGTTGAGAAGGACGGTCTTGCCGACCCCGCGGAGACCGGTGAGGACGACGCTGCGTTCGGGTCGTTCCCGGGCGATCCGTTCGAGGACCACCTCGAACGCGGTGAGTTGTTTCTCGCGGCCGGCGAGTTCGGGCGGGCGCTGTCCCGCGCCCGGGGCGTACGGGTTGCGGACAGGATCCATCCGTCGATGCTAACGGCGAGCTCATCGGATTCTGAGCTCATCTAGCGCGTGTCGTAGACGGCCGTATTCGCTTATGTCCGCGCTCGAAACCGCAGTTGTTGTCGACATTTCGGCGAATTCTCGACAACGACTGCAACCTCGATGTTCCGGAGCAACATGCACGCATGCGCATTTCAGACTTTGACATTCATTTTCGATAGTGGCTATTTCTTTCCCCATGACAACGCTCTCCCGCTACGGCGGCGCCGTCCTCACTGTCGTCGCTGCAACCTTCGCTGCCGCATGCAGCGCCACCCAGGCCGACACCACCGAGACGACGACCGCCACCGTTGCCGCTTCCGAGGTGGCGAGCGCCGAACCGCGCCTCGTCGTCACCTACGACGGCGGCGTCCTCGTCGTCGACGAAGAAGACCTCACCGTCGTCGACGACTTCGCACTCGACGGCTTCAACCGCCTCTCCCCCGCCGGCGACGGACGCCACGTGCTGATCTCCACCGAGGGCGGATTCCGCGCCCTCGACACCGGCAGTTGGACGGAGGCCCACGGCGACCACGGCCACCACTACGCCGGCGCACCCACGCTCACCGACCTCACGTTCACCGCCGAGAAGCCCGGACACGTCGTGCCGCACGCCGGAGTCACCGCCCTGTTCGACGACGGCACCGGACGCATCGACGTGTTCGAGCCCGCCGACCTCGCCTCGGCGACCGACCTGCCGGATCTCGACAGCCGCACGCTCCCCGAGGCCCACCACGGCGTGGCCGTCCCGATGCCCGACGGCGGCATGCTCGTCACCCTCGGCGATTCCGAGGAGCGGACGGGCGTGGCGCTGCTCGACGAGAACGGCACCGAGATCACGCGCACCGAACAATGCCCGGGCGTGCACGGAGAGACGGTCGCGGCCGACGGGGTCGTCGCTTTCGGGTGCGAGGACGGCATGGTGATCTTCCGCGACGGAACGTTCACGAAGGCGTCGGTGCCCGACCCCTACGGCCGGATCGGGAACCAGGCCGGAAGCGAGGACTCACCCGTCGTCCTCGGCGACTACAAGACCGATCCCGACGCCGAGCTCGAGCGGCCCGAGCGCGTCGCACTCGTGGACACCCGCACGGCGTCGGTGCGCCTCGTCGATCTCGGCACGAGTTACACCTTCCGCTCCCTCGGCCGTGGACCTGCGGGTGAAGCGCTCGTTCTCGGCACCGACGGCAGCCTCCACATGATCGATCCCGACTCCGGCGAGATCGTCCGGCGGATCGAGGTGCTCGAGCCGTGGACCGAGCCCGACGAGTGGCAGGCACCTCGGCCCGCTCTCGAGGTGCAGGGCGGAACGGCGTTCGTCACCGATCCCGCCACCGATTCCCTGTACGCGGTGGACGTGACCTCGGGTGCGATCCGTTCGGCCGAACTGCCGCACACCCCGAACGAGATCAGCGGCGTCGCCTGACCCACTACAGGAGTATTCGGCTTTCTAGCTCCAATGCTAGAAAGCCGAATACTTTCCTCACGTCGCTCGGATCGAGACGTTTCCGCAACGTGACCCGCCTCACTTCGCAAGTTCACGAAACGGATATCTCGGCCAAAACGGTTGGGGAGACGATATTCTCGTCGTCCGATCCCGAAGACAACGATTGTGTAACGTGGCGACGCACCTGTTTCCTACCGGGAGGTACCGCCCGTGCTGTTGACCGAAGTCCGTACCCGACCTGTTCGATCCTTGGTGATCGCCATCGGTCTGACGGTCTCGGCCCTGGCAGTCGCGGGATACATGCGCGACGCGGTGAACGAGTACCTCATGGATCTCGACGTCTTCCGCGATGCCGGCTGGGCCTTCCTGCACCACACCCCGCTGTACACCGAGGGGTTCTTCAGCCATTCCGGCTTCCGGTTCATCTATCCACCCTTCGCGGCGTTCCTCTTCGCCCCGATGGCACTGGTGGGCAGTACCGCCCTGCAGGTGTTGTGGACGATAGGGCTCATCGCCCTCGTGTGGTGGGTGCTCAAGGTCGTCTACCAGCGTCTCGACATGTCGCAACCGAGCCTGATCGCTGCCGCGTCGCTCGGAGCGGTGCTGTGGCTCGAACCGTTCCGCTCCAACTTCACGTTCGGCCAGATCAACATCGTGCTCATGGCCCTGGTGGTCGCCGACCTGCTCGGCGTGATTCCGAAGCGCTTCCGTGGTGTCGGCATCGCACTGGCCGCCGCCATCAAGGTGACCCCGGCCGCCTTCGGTCTGATCTTCCTGCTGCGCCGCGACTGGCCGTCGGCATTCCGTGCGATGGGCGCCTTCACCGCGACCGTCGCGTTCGGCTACTGGCTGCGCCCCGATTCGACCGTCTACTTCTGGACCACGGAGTTCTTCGCGACCGACCGCGCCGGCGACCCGTCGTTCTTCCGCAACCAGGCGCTCACCGGTCTCATCGCCCGTTTCGACTTCTCCGACGGCACCGCCAAGGCACTGTGGCTGGCCGGTGCCCTGATCGTCGTCGCCGGTACCGCATGGGCCGCCTACCGCTTCCTGCGTGCCGACGAGCCCGTCGTCGCGGTGGCCCTGGTGGGCCTGGCGTCGCTGCTCGCCGCTCCGATCGCCGTCACCCACCACTGGGTGTACGCACTGTTCCTCGTGCCGCTGCTGGTCGCGCCGGCCTACCGTCGCTGGTGGCCCGTGCTGCTGCCTGCGACCGTCGTCTTCCTCATCGGACCCAACCACCTGCTTCGTGAGGCGTCCTCCGGCGGCTGGGTCGAGAAGCTGCTCCTCGAGGTGCTCGGAACCTCGCAGTGTCTGGCCGCGATCGGGGTCTTCGTCGCCGCGATGATCGCCGCGCGCAGCCGTCGCCCCGGCGCCGAGGCCCCGGCGGAAGCCCGCCCGGTGGAAGCGCAGGCGGCCTCGGGGGAGACCGAGGAGACCGTCACCGAGACCGCTCAGGTCCAGAACGCCGACGCGACGAGGTAGAGGCCCGTCCCGACGACGGTGCTCAGCGCGGCGTTGCGTCGCCACAGGTGCACGGCGATCGTGCCCGCGAGACCGACGGTCGCCGGGAGCCAGGTCGACTGCCCCACATCGCGCAGCGTGTACATCACGAGGATCACCATGACCCCCGCGGGCATCGTGCGACCGAGGAAGTCGACGAAAGCCGAGTTCTTCAGCGCCGACAATGCGAGGAACGGCGCCGCGCGCAGCGCGACCGTCACGACGAACATCACCGCCAGGGCACCGAGGACGTATGCGGCGCCGGGCACCGACTCAGGCACGGGCCACCTTGTTCCGGTAGACGAACCGCGCGAACAGACACACCACGAACAGACCGAGGCCGACGACGAGCATCTGCTCCTTCGCGACCAGCAAGGCGACGAGACCGCAGACCAGCGCGATCACCGGCGCCGGCACGTCATGGTTGGCGCGGAAGGCGTCGATGGCGAGCACCGTGAACAGCGCGGTGAGCGCGAACTCGAGTCCGGCGAGCCCCTCCGGGAGCACCGCCCCGATCAGCGCGCCGACCGTGCCCGACGCGACCCACATCAGCTGGCACAGCACCTGGACGGTGAGGATGCGGGTGCCCGTCAACTGTTCACGCGCCTTGGGCGCGACGATCGCATACGACTCGTCGGTGAGCGCGTACACGCCGTAGCGACGCCCGAGCCGGCTGCGGATTCGGTGCAGCGGGAACGACAAGCCGTAGAAGACGTGCCGGAAGTTCACGAGCAGCGTCGCCGCCGCGACCGACGCGAGCGGGGTGACCGCCGCGATGAGACCGATCGCGAGGAACTCCATCGACCCCGCGTAGATGACGGTGGAGAAGATCGGTGCCCACCACCAGTCGAACCCGCCCTGGGTGAGCACCACCCCGAACGCGAGGCCCAGCGGAATCAGTCCGAGACCGACGGCCCACGAGTCCGCGATACCCGCGCGGATCTCGAGGGAGCGACGGTCGGGCATGCTCATCAGGCTATCGCCGGGGCAGTGGTCTCTACGCCCGGCCCTGCCGGGCTCGGGACCACCCGTGTCCGGCCCGAAGGAAGGTGATCTGTGTCCACCTCGTTCACGGAGGTCGTGTCCTCCGCGTGGCAGGCCGTGTCGACCGTCGACGAGCCCGCACCGACGATGGTCGTCGTCGGCACGGCGATCGTCGCGCTCGTGCTCGTCACGGTACGTCCACTGTGGTTGAAGACCCGCCACGTCATCACGCAGGCGCACGAGGGATCGCACGCGCTGGTCGCGGCGCTCGTGGGCCGCAAACTGTCGGGCATCCGCCTGCACAGCGACACCTCGGGGGTGATGGTGTCGTCCGGTAATCCGCGCGGTCCCGGCATGGTCGCGACGACCTTCGCGGGGTACACCGGCCCGGCCGTCCTCGGCTTCGCCGCGGCGACGTTGCTGACGCTCGATCGGCCCGCCGCGGTGTTGTGGTCGATCCTCGCCGCGCTCGCCGTTCTGTTGCTGCTGATCCGCAATCTGTACGGCTTCGTCTCCGTCGTGATCGCGGGTGCGCTGGTCGGTGCGGCCGCCTATCTCGGTGATCCGATCGTCCGGTACACCGCGGCGTACCTGATCACGTGGGTGCTGCTCCTCGGCGCGACCCGCCCTGTCCTCGAACTCGCCCGCACCCATTCGCGCGGTCGCGGCCGGGGTTCGGATGCCGACCAGCTGCGTTGGCTCACCCGGCTCCCGGCCGCGGTGTGGATCGCGCTGTTCGCGATCGTCACGGCGGGTACCGCCTTCTACGGCGTCACGCGGATCGTGGTGACCCAGCTGTCCTGAACCGTCAGGACGCCGGCGGCACCTCGCCGTAGCGGGCGAGCAGGGCCCGGCGCAGGATCTTCCCGCTGGGCAGTCGCGGAACCTCGCCGAACTCGACGGTGCGCGGCACCTTGAAGTGCGCGAGGCGCTCGCGGGTGTACTCGACGAGTCCGGCCGCGAGGGCGTCGTCCGCCCGCACTCCGTCCACGGGCGTGACGACGGCGTGGACGCGCTGGCCCATCTCGTCGTCGGGCAGGCCGACGACGGCGACGTCGAGGACGGCGGGGTGCATCGTCAGCACGTCCTCGACCTCGACCGGGTAGATGTTGACGCCGCCGGACAGGATCAGATCGGTGCGCCGCGCCGAGAGGTACAGATAGCCGTCCTCGTCGACGTGCCCGAGATCGCCGAGGGTCGTCCAGCCCCTGTCGTTGTGGGCGGCGGCGGTCTTCGCCGGATCGCCGTGGTACTCGAAGTCCGGGCCGTCGCCGATCCACACCGTGCCCACCTCTCCCGGACCGAGTTCGCGGCCGGTCTCGTCGCAGATGTGCACCTGCCCCGATGTCGGTCGGCCGACGGAACCGCGATGTTCGAGCCATTCCGGTGTGGTGATCATGAAGAATCCGTTGCCTTCGCTGCCCGCGTAGAACTCGAGGATCTTCGGGCCGAACCAGTCGATCATGCGTTCCTTCACCTCGACCGGGCACGGCGCCGCCGCGTGGACCACGACGCGCAGGCTCGACACGTCGTAGCGCGTGCGGATCGGTTCCGGGAGCTTGAGCATCCGCACGAACATCGTCGGGACGAACTGGGCGTGGGTGACGCCGTACCGCTCGACGGCATCGAGGGTGCGTTCGGCGTCGAAGGTCTCCATCACCAACGCCGTGCCCCCGTTGCGGACGGTTCCCATCGTCCAGCCGAGCGGTGCGGCGTGGTAGAGCGGTCCGGGGCTGAGATAGACGGAGTGCGGACCGAATCCGAAGGCGTCGCGCATCGTCGAATCGATGCCCAGACCCGTGCCGAACGGGGCTCCGGTGAGCGCCGGCAGGATCCCTTTCGGACGTCCGGTGGTGCCCGACGAATACAGCATGTAGTACCCCTCGAGTTCGTCGTCGACGGTGAGCTGAAGGACGGCGACCACCTGCCCCACGAGGCCTCGCTCATGGAGCACTTCTCGGTGAGCCGGCCGACGCTGCGCGAAGCCGTCCGCGTGCTCGAGGCCGAACGGCTCGTCGAGGTGCGACGCGGCTCGCGCTCGGGCGCGCGGATCTGCGTCCCGGGCCCCGAGGTGGTGGCGCGACCGGCGTCCCTGCTGCTCGAACTGGCCGGCGCCACCGTCGCGGACGTCTACGTCGCACGCGAGGCCGTCGAACCCGCCGCCGCGCGACTGCTCGCGGAGAACGGCAGCGAAGAGGCGTTCGACGAACTCGAACGCCTGGTGGACGAGACCATCCCGTCGTCCTTCGCCGACGGCACCTTCGGGCAGGCCGCCGCGATGTTCCATCTGCGGATGGTCCAGCTCGCCGGCAACTCCTCACTGGCGCTCATCGCGGGCATGCTGCACGAGATCTACGAACGGCACACCATGAACGTCACGCGCGAGAGCATGCAGCGCGACGCGGAGAAGTACGAGGACCACTACAAGGTGTTCGTCCGCTCGCAGCGCAAACTCATCCGCCTGCTGCGCGCCCGCGACGGCGAAGGTGCCTTCACGCACTGGCAGAAGCACATGGCGGCCGCGCGCGAACTCGTCGTCGGTGGACGCGAGGACGTCGAGGTGCGCGACATCCTCGATTGACCGGATCTGTTGCCGGCGATCACTTCTCGATCTCCATGGCGACAGCACGCACCGGTGCGCCGTCGATCCCTGCGAACGGGATCGGCAACAACGAGACGAGCGGATCCGGAAAGTCGATCGTGTCGAGGTTGCGCAGGTTCTCGCAGATGACCGCGTCCGCGTCGGCGAGCACGTGGTGCGCCGCGAGCGTCTCGTCACCCGTGGGATCCACGCTCGGCGCGTCGATCCCGATCGTGCGGACGCCGCGGTCGAGCAACCACCGGCAGGCGTCGACGCTCAGGGCCGGATGCTCGAAATAGCGGTCGGTGCCGAAATACTGCGACCAGCCGGTGAGGACGAGCGCGATGTCGCCGGCACCGATCGCGGGCTCGCCCCACATGTCGGCGGTGACGAGCGAACCGGCGTCGACGCGGGCCCGCACGTCGAGCACCACACCGCGTCCGACGAAGTCCTCCGGTGGCACCGCGTCGATCGCGGTGCCACCCCTGCGTACGTGGCGCGGCGCATCGACGTGGGTGCCGGTCTGTGAGCCCATGTCGATGCGCATCAGGTCGAAACCGTCGGCCTCGACCGTGGCGTGCGGAGTGAACGTCGGTGCCGGATCTCCGGGATAGACCTGGATGGCCGGGGAGACGACGTGGGTCAGGTCGACGATCCGCCGTACGCGCATGACATCACTCCTGTTCGGATCAGCCGAAATCGACCTGCCGTTGCGCGTTCGCGAGCGCGGTGACCACACCGGTGCCGAAGGCCCCGAGACGGTCGAACAACACCGCCGTGCCGACCGCGATACCCTCGCTGCTGATGTGGTTGTCGGCCTCGATACCGACCTCCGGTCCCTCCGGTAGGCGGGACAGCGCCAGGGTGACATCGGAATTGATGTAGCCGACACCCTTGTCCGACCAGTTGGTCACGAACGAGGTGCCCTCACCGACGGTCGCGGTGTTCACGAACGGCGACAGTTCCTCGCCGACGATGATCGGCAGCTGCCGCGACCACAGCCGCTTGCGATCGGAGTTCTGGTGCTCCGACCGCACCCGCGTCCATCCCGGGCCGTCGCTGCCGTACCAGGACGAGTACTCGAGCGGTCCGGGCTGCGTCTCCAGGGAACCGGGGGGCGGCGTCGGGGACTCGCCACGTAGCCACACCGACCCGGGCGGCGGGGCCGACTTGCGGAGGAAGGTGAGCGTCGCGCGCGCCGACACCTCTCCGCCCTGCATCAGGTTCGCGTCTGCGACGCGGATGCGGTTGCCGTCGCGCACCCGGGTGGTGGTGAAGGTGATCGGTTCGTTGCGGACCGGCCTGAAGAGATCGAGCGTGAACCGGGACGGGACGAAACCCTCGACGGCATGGTGGATCTCGAGCTCGCGTGCGACCAGACCACTCACACACGGCCCGTTGAGCATCTTGTCCGACCACGGGCTGGCCGCGTACTTGGTGGGCAGGTAGACACCGTCGTCCTCGGTGAAATAACCGCGGTTCTTGCGCTCGTGCATTCGGGAATTCTCCCAGCACCGGCCGCGGCGCGCTCATCGGGATGCCCCAAGATGGGTTCGTGCACGTACACGAACCCGATGTTCCGGCCGCCCGTACCCGCCTGATCGTCGACGTCGACACCGGCATCGACGACGCTCTCGCCCTGCTCTATCTCGTCGCGAGCCCGGAAGCCGAGATCGTCGCCGCCCTGTGCACGGCGGGGAACGTGCCGGTGGACCAGGTCACCGCCAACACGCTGTCGTGGCTCGAGGTGTGCGGCCGGCCCGATATCGAAGTGGCTGCCGGATCGCAGGTTCCGCTGGTAGCGCCGCTGATGACCACCGAGGACACCCACGGCCCGCAGGGGATCGGGTACGCGGAACTTCCCGCTGCGTCACGGTCGCGGTCGGCTCGATCCGCCGCGCAGGCGTGGGTCGATCTCACCCGCGAGCATCCGGGAGAGCTCACCGGGCTCGTCACCGGCCCGCTCACCAACCTCGCCCTCGCCCTGCGCATCGATCCGGAACTGCCGTCGCGGTTGCGTCGCCTCGTGATCATGGGTGGGTGTTTCCACCATCCGGGTAATACGACACCGACCTCGGAATGGAACGTCGCGGTGGATCCGGAGGCCGCCAAGGTCGTGTTCGACGCGTTCTCGATCGCGCCTCCGGACCGGCGCCCGATCGTGTGCCCGCTCGACGTCACGGAGTCGATCGAGATGCATCCCGAGCATGTCGCGCGGATCGGGGACGTCGTCGGTGTGCCCCGCTCCGGGGAGCTCTCCCCCGACGCTCCGCGCGGTACGCGGTCGACGGCCGACGTCCCTCTCGTCCGCCACATCTCCGACGCCCTGCGGTTCTACATGGAATTCCACCGTGATCAGGGCCTGGGATTCCTCGCACACGTACACGACCCGTTCGCCGCGGCGGTCGCGCTGGGCTCGGTTCCCTACACCTCCCGGCCCGCGACGGTCGACGTCGAGCTCGACGGACGGCTCACCCGGGGCACGACGGTCGCCGATCTGTCCGGCATCTGGCAGAGGACGCCGAACGCGGATATCGTGGCGGGCACCCGTCCGGCCGAGTTCTTCGATCATTTCGTCGAAAGGGTGGGATCGTACATTCGCGACTTGAACCTACCCCCGAGTAAGAACTAGCGTCGACAGCGCACAGTTCGGGGACAAGGAGATAAACGTGGCACAGAAAGTGCGCGTCCAATATTTCGACGATATCGACGGCCAACCGATCATGGACGGCCTGGCGCAGTCGTTCCGCATCACGGTCGACGGCGACGAGTACGAGATCGATCTGCGACCGGCGAACGCAGACAAGTTCCTGGCGGTACTCCGCCCGTGGCTTCACGAGAAGGCACCTGCGAAGCCCGCAACGACCACCCGCACCATCACGCCGAAGAAGACTGCAGCAAAGGCCCGCACGCGGACGGCGGGAACCCACAAGGCGATTCCGCCCACTCGATCGCCGGAGCAGCTGGCCGCGATCCGGCACTGGGCCCGCAACAAGGGTTACGACGTCAACTCGCGTGGCCGGATCCCGCGCCACATCCTCGAGCGGTTCGAAGCCGCTCACTCCTGAGCATCACCCCGCCGCCTCCCGCGGCAGGCCATGAACACCACCGACGACCGGTGCCGTCCCGTCACGCGACGAGATGGTGCCGGTCGTCGCGTCGGATGGTCACCGCAGCGACGATCACGCCCACGACCACACCGATGACGGTGTCGGCGACCCGGTTCACGGCGAGCCCCGGACCCGCATGCTGCCCGAGGCCCGTGAGCAGCAATGCCATCGTCGTCACCCCGACCGAGGCGAGACCGTAGTTCCGGGTCACCGTGAGTTCGGTGACCGTCTGGAACAGCACGGCGGCCGCGACCACCGGCCAGTAACCCAGGTCGATCGCGAGCAGTACAGCAGCAATCATCGCGCCGCCGACATTTCCGATCAGACGTTGGATGCCGCGCTGAACGGTGTTGCGGTAGTTCAATCCCTGCAGCGCCGCCATGGCACCCATCGCAGCCCACAACGGATGGTCGAGCCCGATCAGTGCGGCGAGCGACGCGGCGAGCAACGACGCGACAAAGATCCGGGCCGCTCCGATCAGCACGAGACGGTCGAGCAGACGGCCGCATCCTTCGCGGACGAAACCGGGCGGTGTCGGCAGCACCGGCCGCCCCTCGGCATCGACGCGCGGAATTTCGATGTCGCGCCGCGCCTTCCGAAGTTCCTTCTCGAATCGGGCGAAGTCGTCGCGGCGTGCGCGGGAGGTGTCGTGCGACCCGCTGTCGAGCACCGCCTCGGCCGCGTCGAGCAGGGCGGCCAGTTCGTGGACATGGGTGTCCGGACGTCGCGGAGCGTTCAGCGCGACGGTCTCACGCGCCTTCCGGATGCTCTGTCGCGCTATGGGAACGGCTTCGGCACCGCGGATCTCGACGGCGGAGACCGCCGCGAGGGCGCGCGCCACCGCGAGACGGGCCGGCGTATGGGGATGGGAGAGCGCGGGCAGCATCGCCACGACGTATCCGAGCAGCGCACCGATCGCCGCCGCGGCGGTGACCAGGCCCGCATCCGTCCATCCGTCGGAGAATCCGGCGGCACCGGCCGCCGCGAAGATGAGGATCACCGGGCCGGGGCCCATGAGGGAGAACGCCGTGAACACCCAGTACGCGACGGCCGAACCCAGCGAGAGCACGACGATCTGCACCCACAGCGGGGCACCCATCGCGCCGAGCGCAGCCCCGAAGGCGGTGTATCCGACGATGCCGAGACCGACCCACGGAAGTCGCACCGCGAGACGCGGATACGGCTCGTATCTCAGGAAGGCGCTGGTGAGTGCGCCGAGGGCGGCGAAGCCGGCGACCTGTCCGTAGCCGAGCAGACCGCCGCCGACGAGGGCGAGCATCGTCGCGAGACCCACGCGCAGCGCCACGGCGACGGTCGGGTCGCCGCGCCGCACTTCGAGGGCGTCCTTCCATGCGCTCGCCGACAGTGGATGCGCGAGCGCTCCTCGGGTGTGACGGAGCTGGGGACGGTCGTCGAGTCGGCGGTCGAGCATCCGTCCACCATATTGCTTCACTGGTAAAATATCTATGAAATTGTTCGTCCTCTGCCGTTAGACTTGCCACATGCCCTCCGAGACACCCCAGCCCGACTACGTCGATCGCGTACGCCTCGGATGGACCGCCCACTACCCCGACCTCGACCTCCGCCCCATCGACGTGATCGGCCGCATCACCCGCATCGGGTCGCTCGCGCTCACCTACTTCGATCGGGAACTCGAACCGAGCGGCATCAGCCGCAGCGAGTTCGAGGTGCTCAGCGCACTCGCCCGCAGCGACCATCCGTTACGCGCCAGCGAGGTCACCTCGATCACGGGCATCTCCGGTGCGTCGACGACGAAACACACCGAGCGACTCGCCAAACTCGGCCTCGTCGAACGCAAACGACTCGAACGCGACGGCCGCGTCGTGCTGCTCACCCTCACCGACGACGGGCGCGCACTCGTCGAGAAGGAATTTCCGCGACGCCTGGCGCGCGAGTGGCAGATGCTCGACGGACTCGACGACGACGAGGTGCAGGTCCTGTCCGACCTGTTGCGCAAGGTCGTCCGCAACGTCGAGAACCACTACCCGGCCTGACGCCGGGAACAGCTCAGGGCATCTCCTGCGTCTCGGCCCGTTCGATCTCGCTCACGGCACGACGTAGATATGCCTCGGGAGCCACACGGCGCGCAGCGACGAGATCGGCGACGACGAGCAGACCCGCGGCCAGATACTGCTCGGGACGGATCCTCGGGCGCTCGGCGTCGGGATCGGACACACCGAGCGCGCCCGTGAGCACGGCGACGACGGCATCGGGTTCGAGCGACGGCAACCATCGCAGTCCGGAACGGACGGAGCGTTCGAGCACGGCCTGCACGTCCTCACCGGCGAGGCCGTCGGGATGCAGTTCCTCGAGCAACTCCCGGACCATGCCCGCATGCACGGCCGTGACCTGCTCGTAGGGCAGGTCGACCAGCACAGCGACCGCCTCGTCGAAGGGCTCGGCCGACTCGCTGCGGGCAGCGGCGAGCGCATCGGCGGTGGCCGTCGCGATCTCCCGCGGCGTTCTCGGCCAGTGGTCGGGCCACACAGCGATCTCCTGTCCTTCCTCCGTGCACCCGGTCACAGGCGTTCCTGCAACGCGAGCGCGTCGTGCGGGGCACAGCCTTTCATGTCGTTGTCGAAGTACACGTAGACGTCCCTGCCGTCGCCCAGCCATCCGCGGATCCGTTCGGCCCACACGTCGAGCACCTCGGGGGTGTACCCGCTCGCGTACAGCTCCTTGTCGCCGTGCATCCGCACGTAGACGAAATCGCTCGTGACATCGGTGAGGAACGGGAACCTTCCGGCCGTGTCGGCGACGACGAGCCCGATGTCGTGCGCGCGCAGCAACTCCACGGCCTCCGGACTCGCGAGGTCCGGGTGCCGCACCTCGACGGCGTGACGCAACGGACGCTCGGCATCGACCTCCACCCACACCCGGTCGTCGGCGAGCTTGTCGGTGTGCCGGCGTGCGAGTGCACCGGCGGCCGTCGTCGTGCGGGGCAACCGGTCGAAGAAGTCCGCGAGCCTGTCCTCCTCGAAACCGAGGGTCGGCGGGAGCTGCCACAGCACCGGACCGAGTTTCGGGCCGAGCGCGAGCACACCGGAGGCGAAGAAATTGGCGAGGGCGTCGTCGACACCCGCCAGCCGTTTCATGTGGGTGACGAACCGCCCGCCCTTGACGGCGTAGACGAAGTCGTCGGGTGCGGCGTCCCGCCACGCGAGGTAGCTGCTCGGGCGCTGCAGCGAGTAGAACGAGCCGTTGATCTCGATCGATCCGAACCGCCCGGCGGCATATTCGAGTTCCCGGCGCTGGACGAGTCCTTCCGGGTAGAAGTCTCCGCGCCAGCCCGGATAGCGCCACCCGGATATCCCGATCCTCGCCCTGGCCACGTTCCCGAGCGTAACCTCGCCTGCGATTCGGCAGGCGAAGCAGCACAACCGCGCTTATCCTCTGGGCTACAAGATCACATCACACGCCAGGAGCCGTCATGTCCACGAGCTCGGTTTCTTCCAACGATCCGTTCCGATCATTACTGAAGCAGATCTGGTGGGTGGTGCTGCTGCGCGGCATCCTCGCCGTTCTCTTCGGTGTCGTCGCACTCGTCTGGCCCGGCATCACCGTCTGGGCGCTGGTGGTCGTCTTCGCGGCCTACGCGATCATCGACGGCATCGTGCTGGTCGTCCAGTCGATCCGCGACAAGCCCGAGGGCTGGGGCTGGTGGCTCGCCATGGGCGTCGTCTCCGTCCTCGCCGGTCTCGTCGCGCTCTTCTGGCCCGGCATCACCGCACTGGCACTGCTGTACGTGATCGCGTTCTACGCCATCCTGTTCGGCATCACCGGCATCGTCGGCGGTGTCCGCTTCCGGAAGGTCCCCGATTCCGGATGGGTGTGGTCGGTGCTTGCGGGCGTCGTGGCCGTCCTGTTCGGCATCGTGCTGCTGGTCTTCCCTGGCGAGGGCATCCTGAGCCTGATCGTCCTGCTGGGCATCTACGCGATCCTGTTCGGTGTGCTGCTCATCATCCTGGCGTTCCAGGCACGCAGCGCAGCGAAGAAGGCCGGCGTCATCTGACCACCGGCCTTCTCCCCGATCGATCTCAGGCGTTGCGCAGACGACCCCACGCGTGCCAGCGATCGATCTCGATCCACGCGTTCACACGCTTGCCGTCACGCGCGTGGTACGGCTTGCCCGTGTAGTGGCGAGCGATCCGGTCGATGTCCTCCAGGGACGGATCGTCGGTGAAGTCGACGACCCGTCCCTGGAGGCTCACGTGCGTGATCCAGTCCTGCGGATCCATCGCCGACAGGCTCACCCGCGGATCGTTCCGCAGGTATTCGAGGCGCTTACGGGTGGAGTCCATGTTGACGAGGATCCGGCCGTTCTCGAAGAGATACCAGGTCGGAACGGACACCGGCTGACCGTCGGGGCGCAGTGAGCTGATCGTGGCGTAGTTGGGCTGGGCGAGGAACTCGGCAACGGCCTCGGGTACGGGTCGTTTCGGCACGGCACTCCCTTTCGATGCGGCGGACAGGGTCTCGATATCGAGACTAGGCCGTGATTCCCGGCGAAACCGTCCCCGGTGATGCGGGGTGGACCGACCATGGATGTCGAGATCCTCGAAAGGAGACGGTCATGCCGCGATATCTCTGGCAGGTGAACTACACCGCGGACGGCGCACGCGGGCTGCTCACGGACGGCGGTACGTCCCGGCGCGACGCCATCGTCCGGATGGTCGAAAGTGTGGGCGGGACGGTCGATTCGGTGCACTTCGCGCTCGGCGGCCACGATCTGTACGTGCTCGGCGAGGTGCCCGACGAGGTCGCGGCCGCGACACTCGAGCTCCGCACCATCGCCTCCGGTGCCGCGCGCTCCACGCCGATCGCTCTGCTCACTCCCGAACAAGTCGACGAGGCCGCGCGCCGCGACGCGAGTTACCGGACGCCGGGGAGCTCGGGCAGCTGACCGCTCGCCTCCCACGACACGCTGCTGGGTATCGTCTGCTCATCCTGTTGCTTTCCCGAAGAAAGTGAATTCGTGATGAGTGTGCGCCCGGCCCAGCGCAGCGACCGCCGCCCGGCCCGCATCCACCCGGCATGGTGGGTCGCCGCGGTGGCCTTCCTCGCGTTGTTCGGCGCCGCCGGCTTCCGGGCGGCACCCGGCGCGCTCATGGTGCCGCTGCACGACGAGTTCGGCTGGTCGACGAGCGTGATGTCGCTCGCGGTGAGCATCAACCTCGTCCTGTTCGGACTCGTCGCACCGTTCGCCGCCGCGCTGATGGACCGGTTCGGCATGCGCCGCGTGATCTCGTCGGCACTGTTCCTGGTGGCCCTCGGCGCCGGCGGCAGTATCGCCATGACCGCCTCGTGGCAGTTGCTCGTCTTCTGGGGACTGCTCATCGGTACCGGTACGGGATCGATGGCCCTGGTCCTGGCGGCGACCATCGCCGACCGCTGGTTCGTCGAGCGTCGCGGCCTGGTGATGGGCATCCTCACGGCCGGTTCCGCGACCGGTCAGCTGGTGATCCTCCCTCCCGTCGCCGCGCTCGCGGAGAACGTCGGGTGGCGGCAGGCCTCCCTCGTGATCGCCGCGGCGGCGCTCGTCGTCGTCCCGCTGGTGTGGGCGGTGATCCGCGACCGTCCCGACGAGCGCGGTGTCCTGCCCTACGGGGCCGACCCCGGGACCTACGTCGCGCCGGCGCGGGCAACCGGTGGTGCCGTCGCCCGCGCTCTCGAAGGGCTGGCCTTCGCGGTGCGTCACCGGGCCTTCTGGGCGCTGGCGATCGCCTTCGCCATCTGCGGAGCCACCACCAACGGGCTCGTCGGCATCCACTTCATCCCCTCGGCCCACGACCACGGCATGCCCACGACCACCGCGGCGAGCCTGATGGCGGCCGTCGGGATCTTCGACATCGTCGGCACCATCGCCTCCGGATGGCTGACCGACAAGTTCGATCCCCGCAAGTTGCTGGCCTTCTACTACACCTTCCGCGGCGTGGGCCTGCTCCTACTGCCCTGGCTGCTGCAGGAGTCCGTGCATCCCAGCATGATCCTGTTCGTCGTGGTCTACGGCCTGGACTGGGTCGCCACCGTGCCGCCGACCGCGATGCTGTGCCGCCGGATCTTCGGCGACCGCGGAACCATCGTGTTCGGCTGGGTGTTCGCCTCCCACCAGATCGGTGCCGCGGCGGCCGCTTTCGGAGCCGGGGTCATCCGCGACAACCTCGGCACCTACACCTACGCGTGGTGGGCCGGAGCGTCCCTGTGCGCGGTCGCCGCGTCGCTGTCGATTCTCACCAGGGGCCGCGTCGCCACGACCGCACCGATGGGCCGCAACTGAGCGATGCGACCGCGTGCGGATCGTGACGACGCAGGGGCACTATCCGGGTCGGAAGTCGCGCTCGCTACCGGCCCACTCGCGGGCCCACTCGCGCAGTTCCACGGCGCGGATCTTCGAGCCGTTGCCCCCGACCGTGGTGGGCATCCGTTCGATGACATGGATCGCCGTGGGCACCTTGAAGGCGGCGAGGGTCTCGCGGCACCAGGCCCGAAGGGTCTCCGAGGTCGTGTCCGCGGGTGCGTCGTCGGTGGGGACGACGAAACCGATCGCCTCGGTGTAGCCGCCGTCGCCGGTGATGCCGACGACCTTGGCCGTGGCCACGCCGGGATGCTCCGCCAGACGCGTCTCGATCTCGGCGGGGTCGACGAGGAAGCCGCGTAGGCGCAGGACGTCGCCCATCCGGCAGACGTAACGGAAACCCCCGTCGCCGAGGTCGACGGCGAGGTCGCCGCTGCGGAACCAGCCGTCGGCCGTGAACGCGCGCGCGGCGGCGTCGGGGTTGCCGAGATAGGCGTCGACGACGTTCGGGCCGCGGAACTGCAGTTCGCCCTGCTCACCGGCCGGGAGGACCCGATCGTCGTAGGGATCCGCGACCCGCAGTTCGATCGCGGTGTCGACCGCGCGTCCGCCACCGTTCCAGCGCACCGATTCCGGATCGTCGGCGTTCCACAGCATCGCGAGAGCGAACACTTCCGACGAACCGAACACCCCGGAGGTGTGGGTGCCGAATTCGTCGCGCAGCCATCGGGCGATCTCGTGGGAGCGGCCGAGGAAGTCGGCGATACCGACCCAGCGCAGTGCCGACAGGTCGACGCGTTCACCGTCGTGCCAGGCATCGTAGAGACGGCCGAACAGGTCGTCGGCGCCCACCGCGTGCGTGACCCCGACCTCGTGCATCCGGCGCAGGACCGCATCCGGGTCGAAGACCGTCTCCATGAGCAGCGCTCCCCCACCGGCGAGCGCGGCCATCGCGGTACTGAAACCGAAGACACCCGAGACCGGGAGCACGCACAGCGCCACGTCGCCCTCGACGACCTTCATGATCACGGCGTCGGCGCGTCCGTGACGGACGACCGCGTTGCCGCGGTGCGCGGCCAGCTTGGGCACACCGGTGGAACCGGACGTCGTGAACGCCACCGCGATCCGGTCCTCGGGATCGTCGTCGATCCCGGCCGGGGTCAGTGTCGCGGTATCGGGTGTCTCGGGTGCGCTCGCGCCACGCGTGTCGCCGCTACCGGCCGTCCAGGCTCCTCCGCCGAGGTCGAAGTCGGCCGGGGACGCCGAGGCGTTCGCCGGTCCGGGCACCACCGCGACCACCGGGGTGGCCACGTCGGGGACGGACGCCGCGGCCTCGGTGAGCCGGCCGAACAGGTCGAGTCCGTGGAAGGCGGCCGGCACGGCCACGACGGCAGGTCGCGCGGCGGTGAGGATGTGCGCGACCTCGCGGGTGTTGTAGCGGGTGTTGACACCGATGACGTGGGCGCCGAGTGCGGAGGCCGCGAACTGCCACACGAGTGCGTCGGACCAGTTCGGCAACATCACCGCGATGCACTGGCCGGCGCGCAGGCCGATGCCGTCGAGTTCGCTGCGCACGGCCTCGACCCGGTCGCGGAACTCTCCGCGGCTGCGTGCCACCGCCACGTCGTCGACGATGTCGTAGGCGATCGGGGCATCCGGGTTCGCGGCGACGAGGCCGTCGAGCAGTGCGGGCAGGGTGTCGGTGCGGGTGGTGGTCACAGCGCTGCCTCCTCGGGAACAGCGACCCGGCGCAGTTCACCGATCCAGGTGTCGGCGAGCGCGGCGAAGTCGTCGATCTCCTCCATCGGATAGTGCCCGATGCCGGCCAGTGCCGTGAAGCGGGCGCGTCCGGGAAGTGCGTCGTTGATGGTCTCCGCGGCCCGGGCCACGGCGTCGGGGTCGATCCACGGGTCGTCGACTCCGGCGACGAGGTGGATCGGTGCGGTCACCCGGTCGAGGCGGTCGCGCACGTCGTGGGTTCCCCAGCCGATGAGGTCGGACGACGAGATCTCCGGGTCCTCCCGCTTGTGCATGAGCGCGATCGTGTGTGCCTTCGCCTCCGGAACCGAACGTCCCACGGATGCAAGGGTTCCCAGATAGGTGCGCTCGGAGCGCGACGGACCGGCGACATCCTCGAGTTCGCGGCGCAGACCGGCGACGTTGACGCGGCCCGGGCCGGGTTCGGCCTCCATCGCGACGGCACCGGACAGCGGGCGGTCCGGGCGGGTCGCGAGTTCGAGGGTGAGCTTGCCGCCGATCGAGCAGCCCATGACGAACGGCCGGTCGATGCCGAGCGCGTCGAGCACCGCGCACAGCCAGTCGCCGTAGGCGATCAGGCTCGTGACGGGGCCACCGGGTGCGGGTTCGGAACGTCCGTGGCCGGGCAGATCGGGGACGATGACCCGGTAGCCGCGATCGGCGAGATCGCGGGCCACATGGCGCCACTGCACGCCGCTCTGGCCGGCGGTGTGGATGCACAGGACGGTGGGCAGATCGGTCGCGTCGAGAGCGTTGCCGGATCGTGCGTCGGGGGTGACGATCTCGACGAAGCCGAGCGCTCCGCCGATCTCCAGATAGCGGGCCTCGATCATGAGCGGGCCTTTCGGGCGAGGGCACGGGCGTGCCCGATGATCGTGTTGAGCGGCTTGGTCAGACGCAGGTACTCGTATCCGTCTCCGGTGGAGGAGAATTCGCCGCGGATGGCGCGGCGCATGAAGTCGTTCTCCTCGGACAGGACGAGATCGGCCCAGGCGTGGTCGGGTGCGACGAAGGTGAACGTCGCGCCGTGCGGGGTGCGCCGGGTGACGTCGACGATGCGACCCTTGTAGATGCGCAGGTGCAGTTCGGTCTCGCCGCTGCGCAGTCCGATGGTGCCGTCCCAGGTGGACAGCGACGAGGTGAATTCCCGGTCTTCGGAGAGACTCTCGGCGAGCAGGGCACCCCAGGCCGGTGTGCAGAAGTCCAGTTCGGGAGCCGACGGCTGTTCGTCGTCGAAGGTCCATGTCTCGGTGCCGGATTCGCGTACCGTGCCGGTCGCGTCCACGAGCCGGACGTAGCGGCGCGCGGTCCGACCGGACACGCGGGTGATCACGGTGTCCGCCGAGACGACGTCCGAGGCGGAGACCGGATCGTGTGCGTTCCAGGCGAATCCGGACGGGACACCACCGGGGACGGGCGTGACGAGCGAGGCGACGGCCAGGGCGCCGAGGACGGGTGAGTTCGCCGGCGCCACCGCGCCGGCGTCGGTCAGGACATCGGCCACGGCGCGGGGTTCCGAGACGGTGCGGTCCCCGACGGTGAGCGGGCGGGTGACGGTGTGTGCGCTCATGCCTGTTCGGGCCTTCCCAGGAGTTCGTCGGAGATGATGCGCATCTGGATCTCGCTGGTGCCCTCGAAGATCTTCGTCAGACGCGCGTCGCGCCAATGGCGTTCGACCTGGAAGTCGGTGGTGTATCCGGCGCCGCCGTGGATCTGCACGGCCTCGCTGGTGACCTGCTCGGCCATCTCGGTGGCGACGAGTTTGCACATCGACGCCTCGAGCGAGCACCGCCGGCCGGTGTCGATGTCGGTGGCGACCGAGTACATCAGCTGGCGTGCGGCTTCGATGTCGGCGGCCATCTTCGCGATCTTGAACCGCAGATGCTGGAAATCGCCGATGGGACGGCCGAACTGGCGGCGGGTGTGCACGTACTCGATCGAGTCCTCGAGTGCGGCGCGGGCGAGACCGATCGCGCGGGCGGCGGTGTGGGCCCGGCCCACCTCGAGACCGGAGACGGCGAGATAGAAGCCCTTGCCCTCCTCACCGAGCATCTTGTCGGCCGGGATGCGGAAGTTGTCGAACGACAGTTCCCAGGTGCTCCACCCGAAGTAGCCGATCTTGCGGACCTTGGTGCCCGAGATGCCCTCGGGGAACACGCCGCGCTCCTTCTCGACGAGGAAGGCGCTGATGCCGCGGTGCGGCTTGGCCGCGTCCTTGTTCGGATCGGTGCGGGCGAAGAGCACGAGGTAATCGGCCTCGTCGGCGTAGGTGCACCACATCTTGGTGCCGTTGACGACCCACTCGTCGCCGTCGCGCACGGCGCGGCAGGAGATGTTCGCGACGTCGGATCCGGCCTCGGCTTCCGACAGGGCGTACGCGCCGAGGTACTCACCGCGCGCGACCTTCGGCAGCAGCGCCGCCTCCTGCTCGGGGGTGAAGCCGCCGCCCATGCCGTTGCCGCGGGCGAGCAGACCCGACACGCTCATCCATGCCCGCGACAGCTCCTCGGCCACGAGGCAGTACTCGAAGACGCCGAGCCCGAGCCCGCCGTGTTCCTCGGGGATCATGATCCCGAAGAAGCCGATCTCGGCCATCTCCTTCTTGAGGGAGTCGGGGATGGTGCCCTGGACCGGGTCGAGTTCGTTGGCGACGGGCAGCACCTTCGTCATGGCGAAGTCGCGGGCGAGGTCGCGGATCGCGAGGCGTTCCTCGGTGAGATAGCGCGGGGAATCGGTGCGCGGCTGCGAGGGGCGGTGGGTCATGGGAGGTGCACTCCTTCGATGGACCGGAGTAGGTCATTAACGCTTGTTCACCCAGTACAGCACGGCACCCATGACCCGTCAACGGTTCAGCGCGAATATCCGACCAGATTGAGCGCGTATCCGGCGAAATCGTCGGCGACCTCCTGCGCCGAGAGGGGGCCGCTCTCCCGGAACCAGAGGGGGATACCGGCGCACATGGTCAGCACCGCGGTGACCCCCTGGTGCACCCGCTCGAGCGTGAAAATCCCTTGCTCCACACCGTCTTCCGCGATGTCGACGAAGAGCTGCTCCTGCGCGTCGCGCGAGCCCACCACACGCTTGCGGTCGAGCGGACCGAGATACCGCAGCTCCGAATTCGCCACCAGACACGCTCGCGGATTCCGCGCGGTGTACAGCGCGTGGGCCGAGACCGCCGCGCGCCACCGCTCGGCCGGATCGTCGCCGACCTTGCGCAGGGCGTTGCGGGTCGCCGTGAACTGCTCGTCGCTCGCGCGGCGGAGAATTTCCACGAGCAGTTCCGACTTGTTCTCGAAATGGTTGTAGACGTTGGCAGCGCTGCAACCTGCGGCGTTGGCGATATTGCGCATCGTCGACCCGTGGAATCCGCACTCGTAGAACTCGTCGAGCGCGGTCTCGAGAATCCGTTCCCGAATGGACGAGGACGCACCGTTCGACCGGCTGTTCATCCCTGCACAGTAGGCACACATCGCGCCGACCAGCAAGAACCTTCCCGTTGACGGGGCTGTTCACCGTTGTTATGGTCCGCATCACATGAACGGTTGTTAATAACCACGCACAACGGAGGATCTGCTGTGTCCAGTCCCCATCCCGAACCGTCCCTGCTCGACCGCATCACCCGCCTCGAAGACCTCGAAGCGATCCGGAAGCTCGACGCGCAGTACTGCCGCCACCTCGACGACGGCAACTGGGACGCGCTCATGGACCTGTTCACCGACGACGGCGAGTTCGACGGCCTGTCCCACCCGCGCGGGAAGGAGGAGATGCGCACCTTCTTCGCGGGACTCGCCGACGGCGGGCTGACCTCCTTCTGGCACTTCATCACGAACCTCGAGATCGACCTCGACGGTGACGGTGCCACGGTGCGTTCGTTCCTGTGGCAGCCCTGCGTCACCGACGGTGCACCCGCGATCGCGGCCGGTCGCTACAACGACGAGGTCGTCAAGATCGACGGCCGCTGGCTCTACAAGGTCAAGCAGGTGCGCTTCCACTTCTTCGGCCCGCTCGAGGCCGGTTGGGACGAGAACCTCTTCGCGCTCGACAGCGCCCGCGGCGCGGCGGTGCGGGCATGACCGACACCGTGAACAGCGCCGTCCCCGCATCCTCGACGGACGAGTTCGTCTGGACGCGGATGCTCCACCTTCCCGAGATCGCGGAACTGCGTCGCCGACGCGCCCGTGTGACCAACACGCTCGGTGGCATCACCGTCGTGCTGTTCACGTCCTTCCTCGTCGCCTTCATCGGATTCCCCGACCAGTTGGGAACCACCGACGTCCTCGGCATCCCGCTGTCGCTGTGGGTGGTGTTCTCCCAGTTCGCCGGAACCTGGGTGCTGGTCTGGGCATATTTCCGTCTCTCCCGCACCTACATCGGCCCTGCCGTCGACGACGCCGTCGCAGCCGTCGAACGGAACCATCCCGCATCCGAGGAGGTCGCATCATGACCGGTGACGCCGATTATCTCGCCATCGCGATCTGCAGTGCCGTCATCTCTCTGACGCTGTGGGTGACCTTCGCTGCGTCCCGGCGCGCGAAGAGCGCCGACGGGTTCTTCGCCGCGGGTCGCTCGATCTCGAGCTGGCAGAACGGATTCGCCATCGCGGGCGAATTCATCTCCGCCGGCAGCTTCCTCGGCACCACCGGCCTGATCTTCTCCAAGGGCGTCGACGGCACCGTCATCCTGTTCACGTCCGTCATCTCGTTCCTGCCGGTGCTGTTCCTCCTCGCGGAGAAGATGCGCAATCTCGGCAAGTACACCCTCGCCGACGTCCTCGTCTTCCGGACCGACTCACGGAACGTGCGGGTCGCGGTCGCGTTGAGCACGATCGCCACCGGCACCTTCGTGCTGCTCGCCCAGCTCGTCGCCGCGGGTGTGCTCCTCGAATCCGTCTCGGGCATCCCGTTCTGGCTGTCGGTGGTGGTCGCCGGATCGCTCATGGGCATCTACGTCTTCGTGGGCGGCATGCTCGCCACCACCTGGGTGCAGGTCATCAAGTCGACGATCCTGTCGGTGCTCGCGATCATCGTGTGCTTCGGCATCCTGGCGCAGTTCGGGTTCGCCTTCCCGAAGGTCCTCGACGCCGCGACCGACAACGCCGTCGCGGGCGACGCGATCCTGTCCCCCGGCCTGATCTTCGGCCAGACCAGCGCGATCAACCTCGTCTCCTACGCGCTCGCGTTCGCCCTGGGCACCGCCGGAATGGCGCACATCCTCATCCGGTTCTTCACCGTTCCCGAGGCCACGACGGCCCGGCGCTCGCTCGGCTGAACCGTCGCGCTGTGCAGCCTGTTCTACCTGATCGTCATCGTGATGGGCTTCGGCGCCGCGGCCGTGCTCGGACCGAACGGCACCGATCTCGTCGGGCCCGGTGGCAACCTCGCGGCACCCGTCCTCGTCACCGAACTCGGTGGCGGAGCCGGCACGGTCGGTGGGTCCGTCGCGCTCGCACTCGTCGCCGCGGTCGCCTTCGCGTCCATCGTCGCAGTGGTCGCCGGTGTCGTGATCTCCGCAGCCGGTACGTTCGCCCGCGACGTGTGGCCGGCCGTCACGCGGAAGGAACCGATCGAGAATCTCGACGCGGACGAGCAGGCCCGGGAGGACCAGGCCCAGGCCCGCATCGCGCGATACGGGGCCGTGTCCTTCAGCGTCATCGCGATCGGCCTGGCCATGCTCATCGGTGACGACACCAACATCACCTTCTTCATGGGCATGGCGTTCATGGTGGCCGGCAGCGCACACCTGCCTGCCCTCGTGCTGAGCCTGAACTGGCGGCGGTTCAACGCCACCGGCGCGGTCTGGGGTGTGCTCACCGGTCTCGTCTCGACGATCGTGAGCCTGATGTTCACCGAGGCCCTGTGGATGGGTAGCGGCCCCGCTCCCCTGACCATCCAGCTCCCGGTGATCGTCACCATGCCGCTCGGCATCGCAGCGTGCGTGATCGGGTCGATCGTCGGCGAGAAGCGTCGGGGACGCGGCCGCCTCGAGGACGAGAAACTCGCGGAGATGCTGGTGCGTGCGGAGACCGGCATCGGCGCGGAGGTCGCCGCCACGCACTGATCCGTCAGCGATATTTCGGGTTCGCGACCTTCAGGCGGTTCGCGGCCAACCCCCTGATCACCTCGGCGACCTGCGGGTCGTCGAGGTGATCTCGTCCTGCGCGCACACCGAGGGCGAGTTCGGCTTCGGAGCGGTAGCCGAGCCCGGCGAGCCGCACCCGGTAGGTCTCCCGCACCCCAGGGGCGAAGGTGGCCTCCCGGGCGGCGATGCCGAGGACGTGCGCCGCCACCCGGCTGCGGTAGCGGGTCTTCGCGTCGGCGCCCGCCCCGACCTCCAGGACGAACTCGCGGACCGCGTCGAGCAGCTCCTCGACGGGCGGTGCCCCGAGGAGCTGTGGGGCGGCGGGCGGAGTCTCCGTCTCGTCGTGGGGAGGGACGCCGAGCAGGTCCAGCAGGTCGTGTTCGCACTCGGCGACGCGCCGGCCGATGGCGCGCAGTTCGAGGGTGTTGTCTCCTCCCGTCGCCGCGGCGGCGGCCTGCATCCGGCAGATCACCGCCCACCGCAGCGAACCGTAGACCTCCCACCAGTGGACGACCTCGGGGTCGGGACTCTCGCCCGATTCGTCGGCGTACCCGCGGAACAGGTCGTCGCGGGAGCCGAACCCGCCGACCGGATGCGGCGAACCGAAACGCCACGTCCGGGTGCACAGCCACCCCAGGTCCTCCATCGGATCACCGACGTGCGCCAGTTCCCAGTCGAGTACCCCGCGCACGCCCTCCGCGTCGACGAGGAGGTTCCCGTTGCGGAAGTCGCCGTGTACGAACGCTTTCCCGGTCGCCGGTGGACGGTTGCGGGTGAGCCACGCGAAGGCGGCCTCGAGCGTCGGCACCGAGTCGCCGTTGGTGAGGTACTCGTCGAACAGGGAGGTCAGCGGGTCGTGTTCCGGCAGGTTCGGGACGGCCTCGATGTCCATGCGGTGGATCCGGGCGAGGATGCGTCCGAGTTCGTAGGGCAGCGCGGCGCGGACCTCGGCCAGATTCTCGTCGCGCAACAACTTCTGCGGCAGTGCCTCGCCGGGCACCTTCGACATCACGAGGTAGGTGCCGATCCCCGGGTGCGGTTCGTCGCCGCTGCGGTCGATGACGTCGGGCACGGGCACGCCCACGCGGGCGGCCTCGTCGAAGGACGCCGCTTCCATGGCGATCCGGCGTGCGTCCTCGCGTCCCGGCGGGTCGCGGCGCAGGATCAACTCCCGGGTGTCGCCCGTGGCCGACACCGCGGTGATCGCCCACGTCTCGCGGCTCGCACCGCCGGTGAGCCGTTCGATGTGCCGCAGTGTCCAACTGCCGTCGAGTACCGACGAAAGACGCTTCGTCAGTTCGTCTTTCAATTCACCGCTGACGCCACCCACCGCGACCTCCCCTGTTCGGTTTCCTGCGGTGGATACTCCCACGGCGATCGGCGGTGCGCGAGCACTTCCACCGCGACGTCGCGGAGTGTCAGGCCGCGAACCCCACCGCCCCGATGACCGGGATGATCGTCATGAAGACGATGGCGATCGCGAAGAGCGTGATGGTGATCTTCTTGTCCCAGCGCGATCGCGTGCCCGTCGCGGCGAGCATGAAGAAGACGAACCCCACGCAGATCGATCCGATACCGATGACGACGGGTGTTTCCAACATGCCTTCCATCATCGCCCATGCCGGTTCCGTCGTTCTTCCGGTCCACCGCCTGTGACCGGGCTCCGTCCGGGAGGCGCCGTGGAAGGTCGGGTCAGCGGTTGAGCTGCGTGATCCGTCCGGTCAGCAGCGTGGCGAACGCCGTCCACGCCGAGTAGGGAGCCAGCGCGGCACCCGCAGCCGGATTCGCCTCGGCCGTCCGGCGCGTCAGATCCGCGGTACTGGCGGCGAGCAGTGCGGCCACCACGGTGGCGGGCATCAACCGGTGCCACTTGAAGAACACCCACGACCACGACGCGTTGAGGACGAGATTCGTGGCCAGAGCCGCGATGTAGTTGCGACGACCCGCGTAGTCGTCGGCGTCGGTGTACTCGTCGATCGCGACGGCCGAGGTGACAGCGATATCGGCGTACAGCGCCGTCCAGACGATCGGGAACGCCGCGGCCGGAGGCTGGAAACCGGGCTTGCGCAACTTGCGGTACCACCGGGAGTTCGTGTCCTGGGAGGCGATCGATCCGACGATCGCGGTGGTCGTGGTGGCAGCTGCGGTCGCGAGGACGGTACTGAGTCTCATGTCTGTCGGCTCCTGTGGATGACGGTTGATCGTCGGCTACCCGAGCCGAAGGCGCACGAAACGGACACGCCGATAGGGTGACGAGCCGGGAGGTCGACATGAGTGGACTGCAGCAGGTCGGCGACGGGGTCTGGGCGTTCGTGCGTACCCCCGGCGGCTGGGGTGAGGCCAACACCGGACTGGTCGTCGCACCGGGAACGGCGTCGCTGGTCGTCGACACCGCATGGGACGTCGCATGGGCGCAGCGCA
The DNA here is from genome assembly GCF_035918275.1 of Rhodococcus sp. PD04. NCBI lineage: Bacteria > Bacillati > Actinomycetota > Actinomycetes > Mycobacteriales > Nocardiaceae > Rhodococcus > Rhodococcus sp. PD04. Next base: position 5,097,991 of record NZ_CP142143.1, read on the forward strand.
TCGCCGAGGCACAGGCACCGCTGGTCGCCGATGCTCCGATCACCGACGCGGTGAACACCCACAACGACGGTGACCACTGGTGGGGCAACGACACGCTGCCGCCCACTGCGCGGATCACCACCAGCGCCACCGCACTGGAGGGGATGCGCGAGGATCTTCCGCCGCGCGCCCTCGCCGTGCTGGCCGGTACGGGCTCCCTGATCCGGCGGGTTCCCGGACCGATCGGTGCGGCCGGCGCCTACATGGCGCGGGTCCGCGGCGGTGCCCGTTTCCCGCGCCGCACCCCGCGGATGCCCGACACCACCTTCGCGACCGCCACCTCACTGGACATCGGTGGCCGCACGATCGAACTCGAGCAACTCGGACCGTGCCACACGGCCGGCGACCTCGTCGTCCGTGTCGCCGACGCCGGGGTCGTCTTCACCGGCGACCTGCTGTTCATCGGTTCGACGCCGATCCTGTGGCACGGCCCGCTCGACAACTGGTTGTCGGCGCTCGACCGACTGCTCGGCTGGGACGCCGCGGTGTACGTGCCCGGACACGGACCGACCTGCGGTGCAGCGGAGATCCGAGCACTGCGCGACTACTGGCTGTGGTTGCGCGACGCCGCCCTCGACCATCACGGGGCCGGACGCACCCCACTCGAGACAGCACGGAAACTCGTGCGCACGAGAGACTTCGATGCGTGGCGCCACTGGGAATCGCCCGAGCGCATCGCATTGAGCCTGAGCACCCTGTTCGACCAATGGAACGGCAACCCACCGGCGCCGCCCACCGTCACGCGTCGCGCCACGGCCTTCGTCGCAGCCGAAACCCTGCTGCGCGAAGGAGCATTCGAGGCGTCCTGACCGTCGCTCAGGACAGGTGCTTCGGCTCCGGGGTCGTCTTGTGCGACCAGTCCGACCCCACGGGCGCGGTTCCGAGCGCATCCGGGCACTCGTCGCGTCCGGCGGGCGCCAGGGAGATCACGATCGACTTGTAGGTGGGGCAGTTGCTCTCCAGCGCGGTCGAATCGAGCGGGACGAGAGGGTTGGTCTCCGGGTAGTAGGCGGCCGCGCTTCCTCGGGGCAGGTCGTATTCGACGATCCGGAACCGCTTGGCGCAGCGATCGCGGTCGTCGCCGTCCCATCGTGTGAACAGGTCGACGAAGTCCCCGTTGTCGAAGCCCAGTGCGGCGATGTCTTCCCGATGCATGAACACGACGCGACGGCCGCCCTCGATCCCGCGGTAGCGGTCGCTGAGGCCGTAGATGGTGGTGTTGAACTGGTCGTGGCTGCGCATCGTCTGCAACAGCAGATGCCCCGGTGGCACCTGGACCACGTCCACCGGTGAGACAGCGAATTCGGCCTTACCCGAATCGGTCTCGAAGCTCCGGGTATCGCGGGGCGGATGCGGAAGAATGAAGCCTCCCGGGCGCCGGACGTTGACCTCGTAACCCTCACAGCCCGGGACGACGCGGGAGATGCGCGAGCGGATGTTCGCATAGTCGTCGCGCATCGCCTTCCAGTCGATCCCGTAACGGTCGCCGAGCGTGGCCTCGGCGATGCCGGTGATGATCGCGACCTCCGAACGCAGGTGCTCGGAGGGAGGCTTCAGCGGTCCCCGGGAGGCGTGGACCGCGCAGGTCGTGTCCTCGACCGACACGAACTGCGGGCCGGAGGCCTGGACGTCCTTGTCGGTGCGTCCGAGCGTCGGAAGGATCAACGCCGTTCTGCCGCAGACCAGATGGGAACGATTCGGTTTCGTCGAGATGTGCACCGTCATGTCGATGCCGGCCATCGCCTCGGCGGTGACACCGGTATCCGGCGCCGCCTGCACGAAGTTGCCGCCGAGACCGAGGAAGAACCGCACCTTGCCGTCGCGCATCGCCTTGATCGAATCGACCGTGTCGTAACCGTTCTCACGAGGAGGGTCGAAACCGAACTCCTTCTCGATCGCATCGAGGAAACTCTGCGGCGCACGTTCCCAGATCCCCATCGTGCGGTCGCCCTGGACGTTCGAGTGTCCACGCACCGGCATGAGCCCGGCACCGCGCTTGCCGATGTTGCCCTGCGCGAACGCGAGGTTGCAGATCTCCTTGATGGTCGCCACCGCGTTGCGGTGCTGGGTGATACCCATGGCCCAGCAGAAAACCGTCGCCTTCGAGCGGCGCAGCATCTGGGCGGCCTCGGTGATCTGCTGTCGCGACAGGCCGGTCGCGGCGACCACCTCGTCCCAGTCGATGTCCCGGACGTGTTCGACCCATTCGTCGAATCCCCGCGTGTACTGCCGCACGAAGTCGTGGTCGAGCGCATCCCATTCGACGAGCAGCGACCCGAACGCCTGCAACAACGCGAGGTCGCCGTTGACGTTGATGGACAGGTGCAGGTCGGACAGGTCCGTTCCCCGCCCGAGCACGCCGCGCGGAGTCTGCGGGTTACGGAAGTTGACCAGGCCCGCCTCGCGCAGCGGGTTGATCGTCAGGATCTTCGCGCCGTTCTGCTTGGCCTCTTCGAGCGCGGTGAGCATGCGCGGGTGGTTCGTGCCGGGGTTCTGCCCCTGCAGGATGATCAACTCCGCGTTGTGGACGTCGTCGAGCATCACGCTGGCCTTGCCGATGCCGATCGACTCCTGCAGCGCGATGCTCGTGGACTCGTGGCACATGTTGGAGCAGTCGGGCAGGTTGTTCGTCCCGAACGCCCGCGCGAACAGTTGGTACACGAAGGCGGCTTCGTTCGACGCGCGCCCGGAGGTGTAGAAGGTGGCCTGATCAGGGCTGTCCAGCGACTTCAGTTGCTCACCGATGAGGGCGAAGGCCTCGTCCCACTCGATCGGGGTGTAATGCGTGGCACCGGGTCGCTTGACCATCGGGTGCGTGATGCGGCCCTGCTTGCCGAGCCACAGTTCGCTGTGCGCGGCGAGCTCGTCGATGCTGCACCTGGCGAAGAAGTCGGGGTCGGCGCGGCGCTTGGTGCCTTCCTCGGCAACGGCCTTGGCACCGTTCTCGCAGAACTCGGCGATCTTACGATGGCCGGGGTCCGGGTCGGGCCACGCACAACTCGGGCAGTCGAACCCTTCGGCCTGGTTCAGCTCGAGCAGAGTCTCGGCCGAACGCACCAGTCCCATCTGCTCGAGGGATCGTTTCATCGCCACGGTGACGCCGGTGATGCCGGCGGCAGCCTTCTTGCGATCTCCGATCTCGAGGTCGGCCTCGTCGTAGTCGGACTGCAGGTCGCTCTTCCGCATTCGCTCACCTCTCACCACGCACAGTTCTGCACGGCGGGTACCCGTGGTGTCCGCCTCCCCAAACCCCGATCGGTTCCCGCTCCGAGGTCACCGTTCGGACGTACCCTCGGAGGATGGGATGGTCGAAATCGCTCGGTATCCCGGCCGCTGCGGCGGCCGCCGTCGGTGCCTACGATCTTGTGCAGAAACGACATTCGTTGCTACGGAACTTCCCGATTGTCGGGCATGCACGCTATGTTCTGGAGTCGCTGGGACCCGAACTGCGGCAGTACATCACGACGACCAACGACGAGGAACGGCCGTTCAACCGCGACCAGCGCAGATGGATCTACGCGTCGTCGAAGAACGTCACGAACACCTTCGGTTTCGGCAGCGACAACGACATCGAGTACACCGACGGGTACACGATCATCAAGCACCGTACGTTCTCGGACCTACCTCCGTCGGCCGCTCCGCACGGTGGCGAGAAGGTCTCCATTCCGTCCGCGAAGATCCTCGGCGCCGCGCGCGGGCGCGCCCGCGCCTTCCGCCCCGGGTCGTTCGTCAACATCTCCGCGATGAGCTTCGGCTCGTTGTCCGGCGCCGCGGTGGAGGCGCTCAACCGAGGCGCCCGTGCGGCCGGATGCCTGCAGAACACCGGCGAAGGTGGTCTGACGAACTACCACCGCAACGGCGGAGAGTTGATCTTCCAGATCGGCACCGGCTACTTCGGGTGCCGCGATGACGACGGCCACTTCGACCTCGCACGATTGAAGCGGGTCGTCGGATCGGCACCTGTCCGCGCTCTGGAGATCAAACTCAGCCAGGGCGCCAAGCCGGGACTCGGCGGACTGCTCCCCGGAGCCAAGGTCACCCCGGAGATCGCCGAGGTCCGCGGAATCCCCGTCGGCAAGGACTGCGTAAGCCCGTCCCGGCACACGGAGTTCCACGACATCGACAGTCTGCTCGACTGGGTCGAACTACTCGCCGCCGAGACGGGACTTCCCGTCGGCATCAAATCCGCCGTCGGCGACATGACCTTCTGGGACGAACTCACACGCCGGATGAGCGAGACCGACCGCGGCGTCGACTTCGTCACCATCGACGGCGGCGAAGGCGGAACCGGCGCAGCACCACTGGTGTTCGCCGACGCGGTCTCCCTTCCGTTCCGCAGCGGATTCGCACGGGTCTACGCGACGTTCGCCGAGGCCGGCCTGACCGACGACGTCACCTTCATCGGCGCCGGCAAACTCGGCCTGCCCGACAACGCCGTGGTCGCCATGGCACTCGGCTGCGACATGGTCAACGTCGCCCGCGAACCGATGTTCTCCATCGGATGCATCCAGGCACAGAAATGCCACACCGACCGCTGCCCCACCGGCGTGGCCACCCAGAACCGCTGGCTCACCCGAGGACTCGACGTCCCGTCCAAGGCCGACCGCGTCGCCGACTACATCGAAGCCCTCCGACGCGACGTCTTCAAGATCGCGCAGGCAACCGGAGTGGCACACCCCGGCCTGATCACCGTCGACGACATCGAGATCGCCGACGGTAACCGCCACGCGATCACCCTGCGCGAGATGTACGGCTACCGAGACGGATGGGGACTGCCGTCGCAGGCCGATCGGGAAGAGATCACGCGGCTGATGACCATGGAAGCGGTGACCACGCCGGGCGGGACGGAGGCGTCGACAGAGACGTCGTAACCACCTGCGGACAGTACGGCGAACCGAGCACGTCTGGAACTCATATCAAAAATGTTTCGTGATATGGCATTTCGGAATACGGGGTTGTTCGAGGAGGCAACATGCCAGTCGGGGCAGCTCACACCTGGCGGCGCCGATCAGGAACACCTCATGCGGTGCTGGGTGCGGCCTCGATCAGAGCTCGCGCGATCTCCTTGGCCTCGAGGGCCGTCTGCGGTGAGCCGGTGATCGGCGCGGTAGCCATAGCACCGTTCGCCACGATGTAGAGCCGCTCGGTGAGCTTGTCCGCCTCGCCCGGTGCAAGGTCGAGTGCGGCGACCAAGTTCGCCAGCGTTGCCCGGAACGCGCGTTTGTGGTCGCGGACGGCGGCCGCCACTTGGGCGGATTCCTCGCCGAGTTCCCCGAAGGCGTTGATGAAGGCGCACCCACGGAAGGTGTCCTCGGCGAACCAGTCCGCCATCCAGTCGAACAGCGCCAGAACGGCCGACTCGGCATCTCCCGAGGAGTGTGCGGCGACGTAATCGCCGACGGAAGCCCGGAGCGCCGCGTCCCGCTCGCGCAGCGTCGCCTCGACCAGGTCGTCCTTGGACCGGAAGGCGCGGTACAGCCGCTTGAGCGGCACGCCGGAGGCCGCCCGCACGGCGTCCATGCCCACCGCCTGGATTCCGCACCGGTAGTAGAGCTCGCCCGCTGCCTGGACGAGAGCGTGGTAGTCGCTCGTTTCTCCGGACTTCTCCATGTACATACTCCTTGACCCGAGAACGATTGTTCTCTACGGTAACCCGGGAATGCGGAAAACGATCGTTCTCGCCATCCATGTGAGGAGACCACCATCGTGTCCACGACTGTCCTCGACCCCAGTTCGCGTGCCCACGCGACCCCTCGTTACCGCACCGCCGTGGTTGCCGGCCACACCCTTGCCTACCGCGAAGTCGGTGACCCCGACCGACCCACCCTGGTACTACTCCACGGCTTCCCTACCAGCTCGCACATGTACCGGGGCTTGATGGCCGAACTGGCCGACGAGTACCACCTCATCGCCCCGGACCATCTAGGCTTCGGAGCCAGCGACGCCCCGCCTGCCGACCAGGTGCGCTACACCTTCGAGCTCCTCACCGAACTCACCCTCGGCCTGCTCGATCACCTCGGCCTCGACAGGTTCGCGCTCTACATCCAGGACTACGGCGCACCCATCGGCCTGCGGATCGCCGCCCGGCACCCGGAACGCATCACGTCGATCATCACCCAGTCCGGCAACGCCTATGAGGAAGGCTTCACTCCCTTCTGGGAGCCTTTGGTGGCCTACGCGAAGGCTCGCGCCGCAGGTGAACTACCCGACGACACGGCGGTGCGCGCGCTTCTGACCCCGGACGCAACACGGTGGCAGTACACCCACGGTGTACCGGCCGATCGACTCGATCGAATCTCGCCCGACAACTGGATTCTCGACCAAGCGCGGTTGGACCGCCCGCGCAACGTGGAGGGGACTGCTGCACGGATAGGTGACATCTGAACTGTGGTGCCGTGAGGCACTGCTGGAAGGATGGACCCCGTGCCCAAGCCCTATCCGAAAGAGTTCCGCGACGACGTCGTCCGCGTGGCCCGCAACCGCGAACCAGGTCAGCACCTGCGGCAGATCGCCGCCGACTTCGGCATCAGCGAATCCTGCCTGACCAACTGGCTCAGGAATGCCGACGTCGAGGACGGCACCAAGCCAGGGACGACGAACGAGGAGTCCAGAGAGAACCGCGAGCTGAGAAAGCGGATCCGGTTGCTTGAGCAGGAGAACGAAGTGCTGCGGCGGGCCGCGGCGTATCTATCACAGGCGAATCTTCCGGGAAAATGATGTTCCCCCGCACGCGGGAGGTGCCCCCACCGCTCGTCCGCGAGCTGGCCGCCGGCGGGATTCCCGTCGCGGCGGGTGTGCCGGGTTCTGGGGATCGCGCGCCAGCCGTACTACCGGTGGCTCGCCGACCCGGTCACCGACGCCGAACTCGAGGAGGCGTACCGGGCGAACGCCCTGTTCGACGCCCACCGCGAGGACCCGGAGTTCGGCTACCGGTTCCTCGCCGACGAAGCCCGCGATGCGGGCGAGTCGATGTCGGACCGCACGGCGTGGCGGATCTGTTCGACCAACAGGTGGTGGAGTGTGTTCGGCAAGAAACGTGGCTCGAAGAAGGGCCGCTCCGGGCCGCCGGTGCACGATGATCTCGTCGGCCGCGTCTTCACCGCGGATGCTCCAAACACTTTGTGGCTCACCGATATCACCGAACACAGAACCGAGGAAGGCAAGCTCTACCTGTGTGCGGTCAAGGACGTGTACTCGAACCGGATCGTCGGCTACTCGATCAGCGATCGGATGAAATCCCGTCTGGCTGTCACGGCCCTCGAATCGGCAGTGGCACGGCGGGACTCGGTTGCCGGATGTGTGGTTCATTCCGACCGTGGATCGCAATTTCGCAGCCGGAAATTTGTCCGCGCCCTCGCCCGCCACGACCTGGTCGGATCGATGGGTCGGGTGGGTGCGGCCGGCGACAATGCCGCGATGGAATCGTTCTTTGCGCTGCTCCAGAAGAACGTCCTCGACCGGCAGAGATGGGCCACACGCGAGCAGTTGCGCATCGCGATCGTGACTTGGATCGAGCGGACCTATCACCGCCGGCGACGTCAGCTCCGGCTCGGCAGATTGACGCCTGTCGAGTTCGAGACCATCATGACCACACCAGCCACACAGGCTGCGTGACCGAATCTGTCACCGGATCGTGCAGCAGTCCCGGATGTGCCTCGTATTCAGAACCCCGTGCCCCCGCTGAGCATTCCCCGAAATATCCTCCGAGACTTTCGAGTTGCCAATTGATGGTTGAGCTCACCGGCCGATTTCAGGACGATCTGACGTATGCGACTCCGTCGAGTGGACGGAGACGGCCGGCTCGAGGATTCCGCCCGAATCAGCTGAATCAGCGAATCAACGAATCGATGTAGTCCGCACCGAGGCCGACCTTGTCGTAGTGGTCGCGGCACAGCGCGAGGTAGTCATGGACGTCGAAGTGACCTGTGCTGTCACCGTTCTCGTCGAGCCACACCAGCGGGCCGGTCACGACGAAGAACGCACGCATCGACTCTTCGTGCTCGTACGCCACGAGGGTGTGGCCTTCACCCGGTGTCTCGTACACGAACGACCCCGCGGTCGCGGTCCACGGCTGTTCGAGGTAGCCCCACTTGCCGGAGATCGTGTATGCGAAGACCTCGTGCGGGTGGTAGTGCCGATTGACCAGACCTGCGGACTTGGCCCACAGGATGTCCGCCCAGCGGTTGTCCCGCGGTGAAATCCAGAGCGGGCGAGAAAAGACCGTCTCGCTCAGCGGCGCGTAGTAACGCTCGTCGTCGATGGGCGCGAACTGATGAAACACTTCGGGCTGGGCGTCCGGCTTCATCGAGTCCACGATCGGCTTCAGATCGGCCCAGAACTCATTGGTAGCGGCCTCGGGCATGACATTCTCCTTCGTCGGATGCAGGAGCTGCACCGTCCAGGGATTGCGGCTACAGCGACAGGACGAGTACACACCGTCGAGGTCGGAACGTCTTTCACCAGCAGGACAGATCAACGTTCACTTTCGGACATGACCGAGTCGCGTTTGACGCCCCAATAGGGCCCATGCATACTTCTGCGGCATGTGTGGCCCACGTCTCACCGGGTAGGCGGTACCACCGCGGCCCGCCGACAAGTGGAGGTATTCGGCCCATGCGCCCCAAGATCACCACCGTGACAACCGACGGCATCGACAACCGCGACCGGGTGGCGTTCTGGGAGGAATACAACGCGCAGGAACTCGTAGGACTGCGATGCTCCACCTACCACCAGGACGGACTCGAAGCACGCCAGCTCAACATGGACCTCGACGGACTGCGACTCGCGGATATCTCCGGAAATTCGCACGTCATCGACCGCTCGCACCAACACATCAGTGCCACGCCGAAGGACTCGATCTTCATCAGCCAGCTGGTTACCGGATCGGCGTTCTTCTACTACGCCCACGGCTTCCTACGACTCGATGCCGGCGACATGATCGTCTACGACACCACCCGCCCGTACCTGTTCGGGTTCGAAACCGACATGCGGCAATTCCTGCTCGACATTCCACGGGACGCATTGCGTGATCACCAACTGACAGGGTCCCCCGACCTGCCGTACGTCCTGTCCCCTACTGCCGGGGGCGTGAATGGAACTCGCGTGCGAGCGCTCGGCGGACTCGTCCGTTCCCTCATCGATGATGGTGACGCCGACGACCAACGCCGCGGCGACCTGCTCACCAGCGCACTCACCGTGCTGACCGGACGCGAATCAACCGCGACAGCGTTGCGGCGCACCGCGACCACGCACATCATGGCGCACCTGACGGATCCCGATCTCTCGGTCGAGTCCGTAGCCCGAGCAATCGGCATCTCTGCCCGGCATCTCAGCCGCACCTTCGCTGCCGACGACACGACCGTGGCCCATTTCATCCAGCGGCAGCGTCTCGACGGTGCCCGTAGGGAACTCGTCGATTCGGCATCGTTCGATCGGCGTATCGCCGATATCGCCGCGCACTGGGGGTTCTCCTCGCAGGCTCACTTCACGCGCGCGTTTCGCCGGGAGTTCGGGTGCACTCCCAGCGAAATGCGCTGCAATCGATCGAACGTCGCCTGCCACATCGCGATGTGAATCGTCGGTCAGCATCCACACACGCGGCGGACAACCCACATGACTGTGCGAGAACGTCAGCGTCCGGACACCGTCACTCTTGTGGGCCACCGGGTGCGTTACGTGGGTGAGTGCACGACGGAGATGATGGGGTGATGCCGAACATCGACGTAGGGCGATATCTCGAAGCCCTCGTGAAGGCCGCCCGAGATGTGCTCGATACGGAGTTCGTCGGGGCGTACGCGGCCGGATCGCTGCCCCTGGACGCTTTCCACCCCGGCCGAAGCGACATCGACATTGCCTTGCTCTGCCGCGACCCTCTGAACGAAGCAGTGAAGCGGGAGTTGATCACTCGACTGCGGCACAGCGCCCTGCCGTGTCCGGCCCGAGGTTTGGAACTGGTCGTCTACACCGCGGCTGCGGCACAGTCGGGGACAGGGGAACCGGGCTTCGAGCTCGAGTTGAACGACGGCCCGGCCATGGCCTTCCGGCAAACCCTTCGACCTGCGGACCGTCCGGCAGCCGACGGGACGTTCTGGTACGGACTGGACCGCAGCATCCTGCACCAGAGCGGCCGGGTCCTGGCGGGACCGCCGGCCTCGGAGGCATTCGCCGAGCTACCACCGGAGACGCTACGGAGCCTACTGGTCGACTCGCTGCGTTGGTGGATGGCGCTGCTCGGCCCGGCAGGCGACCGGCCTGCACCCGGAGCCGACGACGCGGTCCTCGGCGCCTGCCGCGCGCTGGTCCGACATCGCTACGGAAGGTGGTTGTCCAAAGTCGACGCCGGCCGGCGGCTACTCGAGGTCGGTTACGAACCGGCCGAGACGATCGAGCTGTCCATCGCAGCACGCTCCGGTAGGGAGTCCCCGCCCTCAGGCCGGCAAGCACGGACTTTCCAGGAAGGCGTGTTGCACGAGCTCCTGACCGCGACCGACCGGCCGGCATGACCCTCGTTGGGATCGACCCTCGTACGGCCTCGCTCTGCGTCGCGAATTTCCGGCTGCTCTCCGCCACACGGGTTCGGTCGATGACTGGAACGCGCAGGTGATCGCCGAGTTCCGGGCCAACGGAGGCCGGGTCGGCGGCAACTTCGAGAGAGCTCCGATGGCGCTCCTGCACCACCGCGGTCGCAAGAGTGGTCGCGAGACGGTGACGCCGATCCTGTATCCGCCCGACCCGGACGACGACGCGACCGTCTACGTCTTCGCGAGCAACGCCGGCGCTCACCGGACGCACACACTTCGGTGTCCTGGACCCCGCTGAGCGGGGCTGGAACCACCGAGATCCCGCCGGCACATGCCGACGGGATCTCTCGTGTCCGGCCAGCAGGCCGGAAAGTAATTTGCAGTAGGGCTACTTACGTCCCGCCTGCCACTGCATGCCCCAGCCGAACGCGCGGTCGAGGTCGGACTGGCTGCCGTCGATGTACTGCACGAGACGCTCGACGGTGATGCCCTGCCCGGTGTTCTGCAGCATCGCGATCGCGCAGATGCGCGCACCGTTGTTCGGCGAATCCAGGCGCACCTCGATCTGCGGACCCGACGGCGGGGTCAGCGTCACGACACCGTCCACGGCAGCCCAGTTCGGCGCGCCCTCGTAGATCATCGCGAAGATCAGCACACGCTTGAACAGTTCGGGGCGCTCGAGGTTGATGTGCATGTTCTCGCCGCCGGTGTTCGAACCGGTGCGGTCGTCGCCGTCGAGGTGGATGTACGGCGGGGTGTTCAGCGACCCGAAGCTGTTCCCGAGCGCCTGGATGACGCCTTTGGATCCGTCGGCGAGCTCGAACAGGCAGCCGAGGTCGAGGTCCACCCCACCGCTCGCGCCCATGAGCTTCGAGAGGAAGCCCTTCTTCGGCTGCTCACCGCGGGACCAGTTGAGGTTCACTCGCGTGACGCCCTGCCCGGACCCGGCCTTCGACAGGCTGACGGTCGGGGATTCCTTGGTGAGGTTGATCTTGCTCAGGTTGACGCCGCCGGCGTTCTGCTCGGGCTTCTTGTTGTAGTCGATGGCCATGTCGAGCCTTTCGTCGGAGTGGCTGCGCGCGGTTGCGCACGGGGTACGGAAAAGCGATGGGAGCCCTCGATCCGAGATGTCGGATCGAGGGCTCCCATCGGCATGTGATTCGAACTGTCGAAGATCAGGGGATGCTGGTCTTCACAGCATCTTCGCCTTCCCTCGCCGCGATCTTGCGGTTGCGGTAGATGCTCGAGCCGAGCGCCGCACCGATCAGGGCGACACCGACCAGGCCGGTGATGACCTCCGGCACGTGCGTGCCGATCGAGTACAGCAGGATCAGTGCCAGCGCACCGATGGCCCAGTGAGCACCGTGCTCGAGGTACACGTAATCGGACAGCGTGCCCTTGCGCACCAGGAAGATGGTGATCGAGCGGACGAACATCGCGCCGATGAAGCCGAGGCCCAGGGCGATGATGATCGGGTCGGACGTGATGGCGAAGGCGCCGATGACGCCGTCGAACGAGAACGACGCGTCGAGCACCTCGAGGTAGAGGAACAGGAAGAAGCCTGCCTTACCGGTGGCCTTCGCGAGACCGCTCGGTCCGCCTTCGGGCTCCTCGCCCTCCTCGGGGACGTGGAACATCTCGCCGAGCCCGTTGACCGCGATGTAGGTGATCATGCCGAGCGCGCCGGCGATCATGACGGTCGAGACCTTGTCCTCGGGCGCGATGACGGTGGCCGTGATGAGCAGCAGGGCGGTGGCGACGACGACCTCGAGTTGCTCGAGCTTGCCGGCCTTCGCGAGCGGACGTTCGAGCCAGTCGAGCCACTTGATCTCGCGCTCTTCGAGGATGAAGTGCAGGAAGAGCATCAGGAGGAACATGCCGCCGAATGCCGCGATCTGCGGATGCGCGTCGGTGATCAGGGTCTCGTAGCTGGGATCCCCGTTCGGGAAGTATGCGGCTCCGTCCGGCGGCGGGTTCAATGCGAGGTCGAGTGCCGCGATGGGGCCGAGCCCGGACGCGATCCACACGATCGCGAGCGGGAACACCAGACGCATACCGAAGACGGCGATGAGGATGCCGACGGTGAGGAAGATCCTCTGCCAGAACTCGCTCATCCGGCGCAGCACGGTCGCGTTGATGACCGCGTTGTCGAACGACAGCGAGACCTCGAGGATGCCGAGGATCACGCAGAGGAACAGAGCTTGCGGGCCGCCGTAGAGGAACGCCACCACGAGAGATATGACGGTGACGGCCATCGACGGACCGAATATTCGCAGAACCACGAAGCGTGGCCTTTCTAATCGAAATCAGGGCGTTGCAGGGTGGTTACTGCACATCGGTTCCGGCTCCGGTACTGCGACCGAAGCCGGAACCCGAAGAAACGAACTAGACGTTGACGCCGTAGTCGCGGGCGATACCCGCGAGACCGGACGCGTAGCCCTGGCCGATGGCGCGGAACTTCCACTCCGCACCGTTGCGGTACAGCTCGCCGAAGACCATGGCGGTCTCGGTCGAGGCGTCCTCGGACAGGTCGTAACGAGCGAGTTCGTTGCCGTTCGCGCGGTCGACGACGCGGATGTACGCGTTGCGGACCTGGCCGAACGACTGGCTGCGGGAATCGGCATCGTAGATCGAGACGGGGAAGAAGATGCTCTCGATGTTCGCCGGGACGGCAGCGAGGTCGACGTTGATGACCTCGTCGTCGCCTTCACCCTCACCGGTGCGGTTGTCGCCGGCGTGCTCGATGGCACCGTCGGGCGACTTGAGGTTGTTGAAGAAGACGAAGTGCTGGTCGGAGACGACCTTCTTGTCGGCCCCGGTGGCGATGGCGCTGGCATCGAGGTCGAAGTCGGTGCCGGTGGTGGTGCGTACGTCCCAGCCCAGGCCGACGGACACTGCCGTCAGGTTCGGAGCTTCCTTGGTGAGGGAGACGTTTCCGCCCTTGGTCAAGCTGACGCCCATGCGGGGTCCTTTCGATCGTTCCAACGGTCGACGTACCGGTACAGGGCACGCCCGGTGTGCGTTACTCCCCACCCTAGTTGTTGGCGTGGGGTACGCCCATATCCACTATGCCCGGTCCCGCGGACCACTTCCGTAGCCCGCACGAACCACGGTTCCGACCGGCGGAAAGGTGACGGATCGGCCCGGTGGACGTGCGCCCAGTACCATTCGGTTCTGTGGCGAGCCGATGGACGCGCCGCCTGTTCGGCGGGGGAAACACGGAAGATCCCGCGGCTCGTCGTGCACACGATGCGATGGTCGCGGCGTTCCTCGACATGGACAGACGCCAGTCCGTCATCGAGGCCGGTGTGGCCGCGTCCTACGAGCTCGAACCCGAGCGGCACCTGCTCGGTCGGTGGGATCCCATCCGGCAGGCGTGTTATCGCGCCGGTGAGACGTATCTCCAACTGGCAGTGACGGATCCGGAGCAACCGCTCGCACCTGCTCCGGCCTACGAGCAGGCACTGCGACAGATCACCGAAGCAACACGAACACTTGATGAATTCTTCGGAAACAACCGGGGTCACCTCGAGCACATGACGGCCGTGGCGAACACCGTGCCCGAGCTGGCGCACCGGATGCGCACCGAGGCGCGCAAGACCCTTGCCGAGGTGGAGTCTCCGGATTTCGTTGCTTTTGCGCACTATCCGTCGGTTCGATCCGCCACCGAAGCGCTCGAGAAAGCTCTGAACAGCCTCGATGCGGCACACGGCGTGGGCGCGACCCGCACGGCTGCCCTCCGGGTCGAGGAAGCGACCACCGCCCTGCTCGACGCCCTTGCCGCAGCCCCGGGACGCCGCGACGAGGCCGCCCGCACCCTCGCCTCGGTCACCACCAGGATCGGAGCGGTCCGGACCCGCACGGAAGGCCTCGCCCCGGCCTTCTCCGCGCTGCTGCGCGAGTTCAATGCGGCCAGCTCCGCCGACCTGTCCGGGAACGAGAAACAGGCCGCCGAACTGCTCGCTCGCGCGGAGGACCAGCTCGGACGCGCACGGGCGGCGGCGAAGGACGGCCGCCCCGAGGAAGCCCTCGAGCTGGTCGCGGCGATCCGCGCCGAACTGTCACGTGCCGAGGAACTCGTCGACGCCGTGACCGCACGACTCGCTACGCTGCGTTCCGTCCGGCAGAATCCGGGGGCCAAGGTCGACGAGGTGCGGTTCCGCCTCCGTGACGCACAACACCTGGCCGTGCAGCGCGGTCTCACCGCAGAATGGGGTTCCGTTCTCGACTCGCAGTTGAGCCGGATCGACAGGGCAGTCGACGCACTCACCGGGGTGCACCCCGACTACTGGGCCTACGTCAGAGATTTGGATGCGGTGTCGACCTTCATCGCAGGAGTGGTCGATCGGATGAGAGGACGGACCGAGAACGCATGAGGGGGGCCACGCTTACCGAAGTGCGCGCCATGCAGCACTTTCGGCATCTCGACGGCGCGACGCTGGACGAGTTGTTCCTGCACCGTCCGCAGCCGTTCGGGCACAGCGACGATCGCGACCGCCTGGCGACCGCTCTCGGCGCCACGCTCTACGTCCCCGCGACGCGCGGTGATCTCGTCGCGACCATCACGAAGCGTGCGGCCGAGGGCGTGACGTCGATGGTGCTCGACCTCGAGGACGCCGTCGCCGACGACGAGGTCGAGCACGGCCTGCAGAACACCGTCGCAACACTCGATGCGCTCGCCGACAGCGGACCGTCGACGATGATGGTGTTCGTCCGTGTCCGCACTGCCGACGGCGTCGGACGGATCGCGTCGATGCTCGGCGCCGGCAAGGCGGTGCTGACCGGGTTCGTGGTGCCCAAGTTCACCGCACGCACCGGTCCCGCCTTCCTCGAGGCGGTCGCCGCGGCATCGGAACTGCTCGACCGTCACCTCTACGCGATGCCCGTGATCGAATCGGCCGAGGTCGTCCACCGCGAGACCCGGGACGGCGAATTGCGTGCGATCTCCGGCATCCTCGCCGAGCATCGCGACCGCGTCCTCGCCGTCCGAATCGGCGCGACCGACATGTGCGCGACCTTCGGTATCCGACGCGACCGCGACCTGACGATCTACGACGTACGGGTCGTCGTCGACGTGATCGCCGATGTCGTCAACCACCTCGGACGTACCGACGGAACAGGTTTCGTCATCACCGGACCCGTCTGGGAGTACTTCGCCGATCACGAACGCATGTTCCGTCCGATGCTGCGCTCGACACCTTTCGAGGAGCAGGACGCGGTGTTGTTCCGTCAGCAGCTCGTCAGCCGCGACCTCGACGGTCTGCTGCGCGAGATCGCGCTCGACCGCGCCAACGGCATCCAGGGCAAGACCGTCATCCATCCGTCGCATGTCGCTGCGGTACATGCCCTGTCGGCCGTGACACACGAGGAGTTCCACGATGCGACCGACATCCTCGATCGCGACACCGGCGGTGTGCAGGCCTCGGGTTACGGCAACAAGATGAACGAACGACGACCCCACCGCACGTGGGCCGAGCAGACCCTGCTGCGCGCGTCGGTGTTCGGTGTCACCCGCAAGGGGATCACCTTCGTGGATCTGCTGACGGCGCTGGTGGACCGATGACCGACATACTTGATATTCCCTGGGCCACCGCAGAACTCGGTTTCGCGCTCGAACATGTGGAGTCGTCGTGCGGCTACACCGTTCCCGAACTCGTCCGACCGGGGCTGCGGCGCAATCCACGACGTGCACACCTGCTCGTCTCCACAGTTCTCGGCAAGCACATCCCCACCGAGCCGGCCGCGGTGCGCGGTGCCGGTCACCGGCTCGGCCGGCTCGTCGCCGATCTCCTCGGCGATGCCGCACCCGACGCCGTCGTCATGGGATTCGCCGAGACCGCAACGGGTCTCGGTCACTGCGTGGCCGACGCCCTCGACGCCGCGTGCTACCTGCACTCGACGCGACGTCAGGTTCCCGGAGCGGAGGTGCTCACCGGATTCGAGGAGGGGCACTCGCACGCAACCTTCCATCTGCTCCAGCCGACCTCCGGCGCATTGTTCGCCAACGCTGCACCGCTCGTCCTCGTCGACGACGAGATCTCCACGGGAGCAACGGCCCTCGACGCCATCCGCGCGCTGCACCGCGATCACCCCCGGGATCGTTACGTGCTCGCCTCCCTCGTCGACATGCGGTCCGAACAGGATCGTCGCCGGACGGCGGAGGTCGCGGCGGAGCTCGGCACGAGCATCGAGCACGTGAGCCTGGCCGCCGGACGATCCGTCGTCCCCGACGATCTCGTCGCGCGGGTCGCGGCATTGCCCGACCCTCACCTCAATCCAGTGGGTGACCGATGCGGCGACGTCCGATTCCTCCACGCGGCGTGGCCGTCCCATGTGCCCGACGGTGGACGACACGGGATGCTGCGCACCGACGCGGCAGCCTTCGACGCGGCGCTGTCGACGCTCACCGACACGATCGCGGACGTGCGCGACGCCCGGCGGCCCGCCGTCGTCGTCGGACACGAGGAACTGATGTACCTGCCGCTGCGGCTCGCCGAGGCGCTCGTCGAACGCGGTACCCCCGCACGGTTCCAGACCACGACCCGCTCCCCCGTCCACGTGATGGACGTCGACGGATATCCGTTGCGCCGCGGATTCCGTTTCACCGCACCAGAACACATCGACAGCGAATTCGAGAACGAGGTGCCGCGTTTCCTCTACAACGCGCAGTGGCCCACAGCCACCGAGCTCCGCGCCGAGCTGATCCTCGTCGTCGATTCGCCCGCCGACACCGACCGCCTGCGCGCACCGGGAGGTGTTCTCGACGTGCTCACCGCTGCCGGCGAGGACGTCCTCGTCGTGATCGTGCCCGCCACCGATCCGACGGTGCTGCGCACCCACAGGGAGACCGTATGACCGTGCCACTGACCGGACCCGAGTTCGGCTCCTACGCGCCCGACGAGGTGACGTGGCTGCTCAAGGACCTCTCCCACGCCGACCTCGAAGGCGACATCGCCGAACGGGAGGCACGGATCCAGGCGGGTCTCGCGCACTACGCGGAGTCCCTGCCGATCGAGTACCAGCCCGACGCCGCCTACCGTGAGCTCTTCGACAAGGCGCTGGCCGGCACCGCGGGCCGGTTGGCGCACGCGGTGGGTACGGTCACCGAACTGCTCCTCGCCGAACGCGGAACCGACCTGACCCTCGTGTCGCTCGCGCGGGCGGGCACCCCGATCGGCATCCTGATCCGCCGGTGGGCGCTGCACCACCACGGCCTGACGCTGCCGCATTACGCCGTGTCGATCGTCCGCGGTCGCGGAATCGACTCCGCCGCACTCGATCACATCACCGCGCGGCACGATCCCGCTTCGGTCGTCTTCGTCGACGGCTGGACGGGCAAGGGCGCGATCGCGCGCGAACTGTCCGCTGCGCTCGCCGAGTACACCGCGCGGGGCGGTCCCGTCCTGTCCGACGATCTCGCGGTCCTCGCCGACCCCGGCCACTGCGTCCGCACCTACGGCACGCGCGACGACTTCCTCATCGCCTCGGCCTGTCTGAACTCCACCGTCTCCGGACTGGTCTCGCGGACGGTCCTCAACGACAGCCTGATCGGTCCCGGAGAGTTCCACGGCGCCAAGTTCTACGCCGAGCTGGCCGCGGACGACGTATCGAACCATCTGCTGGACACCGTCACCGCGGAGTTCGACACGTGCGGCGACGTCGCGGCGGCCGCGCAGGCGGTGCTCGGGTCCGACCGCACCCCCACCTGGGCCGGCTGGGAGTCCGTCGAACGCGTGCGGGCGCAGTACGGCATCTCGAGCGTCAACTTCGTCAAACCCGGTGTCGGAGAGACCACCCGCGTGCTGTTACGCCGCGTTCCCTGGAAGGTGCTCGTGCGCGACATCACCGCCGACGAGCACGCCCACATCCGCATGCTCGCGGCCGCCCGCGACGTTCCCGTCGAGGAGGTCCCCGATCTGGCCTACTCCTGCATGGGACTGATCAAGGACCTCCCGTGAATATTCCGTCCGCGACCGGCACCGTCCCCGCACTGGTCGCCACCGATCTCGACCGCACCCTCATCTATTCGCGCGCCGCAATGACCGGCGACCAGTTCGACACGCAGGACCTGCTGTGCGTCGAGTACTACGAGGGCGCACCGCTGTCGTACGTCACCGACACTGCGGCACAACGACTTCGAACCCTCGCCGACGAGGTGGCGATGGTGCCGACCACCACGCGTACACCCGAACAGTTCCGCCGCATCGAACTGCCCGGCGGCCCGTGGTACTACGCGGTCACGAGCAACGGCGGGTCGATCATCGAGAACGGCCGGATCGATCCGGAGTGGCGCCGCAGCGTCGACCGCGCGGTACGTGAGGGCGGGGCAAGTCTCGACGAGGTGACGACCGAACTGCGCCGTCGCATCTCCGAGGACTGGGTGTCGAAGTTCCGCATCGCCGACGAGCTGTTCTGCTATCTCGTCGTCGACGTCGCAGCCCAACCGTCGGGATTCCTCGACGACTGGCACGAGTGGTGTTCGACGCGCGGCTGGAACGCGTCGCAGCAGGGCCGGAAGATCTACACGATGCCGAACAGCGTGTGCAAGAGCCGCGCGGTGGCCGAGGTGCACCGACGGCTCCGCGACCGCGGAGTCCTCGCGGACGACGCCCTCGTCTTCGCCGCCGGTGACGGTGCGCTCGACGCGGAGATGCTGAAGGCCGCCGACGCCGCGATCCGGCCTCGCCACGGCGAACTCGAACTGATGGACTGGCGCCACCCGACCGTCTCGGTGACCGACACCGCGGGCGTCACGGCCGGGGAGGAGATCCTCACCTGGTTCGCCCGATCCGCTCGTCTTCCGGTCGCTTCGTAGAGTAGAAGGCGCCCGGTCACCGACACAGTGAGGACACATCTCTTGCCGACTCCGCTCTCCAAGGGTCAGAACGGACCGCTCACCGCGTCCGACGTCGTCGTCTCGCTCGAGCTGACCACGCCCGCCGATCTGTCCGCACTGCTCGTCAAGGCCGACGGCAAGGTGCGCTCCGACGCCGATTTCGTGTTCTTCAACCAGCCCACCGGGCCGGGCGTGCGTCTCGTTCCCGGTGCGCCCGGGCAGGCGGCCTCGCTCGCCGTGTCGCTCGCGCAGGTTCCCGCCGACATCGATCAGGTGCGCGCCGTGATCACCCTCGACGACGCGTCGAGCAACTTCGGCCGGTTCGCACCGCCCACCGCGCGCGTGTCCGACAGTGCGGGAACGGTGTTGTACGAGTACCGGATCGACGGACTGAGCACCGAATCCATCGTGATCGCGCTGGAGCTGTACCGGCGCCAGGGCGCGTGGAAGGTCCGTGCCGTGGGCCAGGGATATGCGGGCGGATTCGCGGCACTGGTGACCGACCACGGTGTCAGCGTCGACGACGCGCCGGCCCAGCCTGCTGCCACACCGCAGCCCGCCGCTCCCACGCCCGCTCCGGCTCCGCCCGTACAGCAGACTCCGCCTCCGGCATATCCTGCACAGCCCGCCTCACCGGCACAGCCGGCGGAGGTCAGCCTCACGAAGAGCCGACCGGTGAGCCTGGTGAAAGGTCAGAAGGTCACCCTCCGCAAGGACGGCGGCGTCGCGCTGACCTTCCTGCGCATGGGGCTCGGCTGGGACCCGGTGGAGAAGCGCGGCCTGTTCGGCAATCGTTCCGCCGACATCGACCTCGACGCCTCGGCCGTGATGTTCGCCGACAACCAGATCGCCGACGTCGTGTACTACGGCCAGCTGCAGTCCAAGGACGGCTCGATCCAGCATCAGGGCGACAACCTCACCGGTGCCGGTGAGGGCGACGACGAGGTGATGCTCGTCGACCTCACGCGTGTCCCCGCCCATGTCACGACGGTGATGTTCATCGTGACCTCCTACAAGGGCCACACCTTCGAGCAGGTGCAGAACGCGTTCTGCCGCCTCGTCGACGGCACGATCGATACCGAACTCGCCCGCTACACGCTGCAGGGTGGCATGCCGTTCACGGGCATGGTCATGGCGAAGGTCTACCGCCAGGGCAGCGAATGGAAGCTTCAGGCCATCGGCGAGGGCATGCAGGCGAAGCATCCCGGTGAGGCCGCGCCGCAACTGGGCCGGTTCCTGGCCGTCTGACCGGTGGGCGAACTCTTCACAGCGGGACGCAACGCCCCGCTGCCGACCCGCGCCGTCCGTTTCACGGCGACCGCATCCGTCCCGCTGGACGTGTGCGCGTTCGTCGTGGACGACGGCCTGCAGGTGGCGTCCTCCGACGACGTCGTGTTCTACAACCAACCGGCGACGGCAGGCGTTCGGCTCGAGGGTGAGGTGATCGTCGTCGACGTCGACGCGGTCCGTCCCGGCGCACGCGTGTTGTGCGCGGTGGGTTGCGAGCGCCCCGCAGCGGTGTCGACCTCGCTGTCCGACGCGGCGGGCACCGTCCTCGCGTCGTTTCACGTGGAACCGGTGGTCGGTACCGAGACGGCGGTGCTGTGCTGGGAGCTCTACCGTCGCCACGGCGAATGGAAGATCCGCGCCCTCGGTCGGGGATATGCCGGTGGCCTCGCCGAGATGTTCACCGCGCACGGAGTTGACGTCGAGTCCCCCTCCGACACGGAGGAGGTAGCCGCCCCCGGGCCCGGCCCGGTCATCGGACTGTCCCCTCTCGAAGTGCTGTGGCGGATCTTCGAGGACGCCGCCCGATCGGCCGCCGCGTACACGTCGAGTGTGGAGTTCGCGCAACACCGCTTCGACGACGAACTCTCGGCAGCGGTGGCCGACCGCGCCCGCCGTATGGGTCCCGGAGCCGATCGTGCCCGGGCACGTGCGCAGCAGCGCTACGACGAGCTCGTCGGTGTCGCCGAGGCCCGCTACCGCGACGACAGTGCCGTGCTCGCCGCCGAGCTGCTCACCGTCGACGCGACGTTGCCGCCCGCACTCGCGTCCTGGATCTCCCCGGCCTGGATGTATCTGCACCTGCCGAGCGACGGCGTGCGGGTGGGTGAGGTGACAGCTCCCGATCTGGGGCCGCTGCGCATCCCCCTGTTTCTGCCGGCGCCGCTCACGCGACCGTTGTGGATCGACGGTGATCCGGCCGAACTCGGTCCCGTCGTGTCGTCCGTGGTCGTGCGGCTGCTCACGGCCCGGCCCGACACACTGCTGCACCTCGTCGATCCCGGGCGGACGCTACCCGCACTCGAGCCCCTCACCGCAGCGCGACTCGCCGGACCGCCCGTCCACGAGCGGTCGCAGGTCCCCGCCAAACTCCGGGGGCTGGCCGACGCGGCGGAGCTCGACGCGCTCGCCCGGCAGGTCGACGCGGACACCGCGTCACCCGTGTTGCTGGTCCTCGCCGGTTTCCCCTACGGCTACGACCACGACGACCTGCTCGAAATCGTCCGGATCGCGCGTACCGGCAGTGCCGGCCGGGTCTCGGTCGTCCTCGCGGGAGATCCACCGGACGATCGGGTCGCGCAGATCCTGTGGGACGAGGCGCAGAAGCTCCCCGTCGACGGGGAGCTGGCCGATCCTTGGACGGGAGCCCGCTGGACGTTCGTTCCCGACAGCCTGCCCGCCGAGACCGAGCATCTGCGCGGCGCGCTGGGTGGGAGTTCGCTTCCGGAGTGATCGTCCCTTCCGACGACGGGGTCAGCGCCGATCGACGAGTCTCGTGAAATCGGGTGCGTACACCGTCATCCAGTGCGGTTCCAGGCGGTAGTAGACCACCTCCTCGTCCCAGTCGAAGGCGTCCCCTCCGTAGAACGACTGCAGGTAGGCGAGCAGCTCGGGCCAGTCGTCGGCCGGCTCACCCCCGCGCGGGTTGAGGATCTCCACGCGCCCGTGCGTGAACACTCCGAGATCCTCCCCGCGCATGTGCGCCGTGCTGACCGCGGGACGGGCGGCGAGATGCCGGGCCTTGGCGGCGGTGGGGGCCGTGCCGAAATACCACTTGCCGTGCAGGAAGTGTCCGTCCACAGCGCTGATGCGCGGTTCTCCGCCGGCGGTGACCGTCGCCAGCGAGAGGACGCACATGCCCGTGAGCACCTGGACGAGTTGCTCGGCTGTGAGGGTCCGCGACGCGTCGACGATCGACCTCAGGTGGGATGTGGACCGGGACAGCGACGTGTCGAGGAGCTCCTGGAGTTCGGCGAGTTCGGTGGGGGTTTCGTGCATGACTCCATGTTCACATCATCGGCACTGGCCGGACCCGACAGTTCTTGCTCTGTTCTCCTGGCCGATGTCTGTTCTCGGGGAGAGCACCGAACCCCGGGTCACCCGCATGGAGGACCCGTGATCCCCCGGTCGGCCGACGCGCACCGCACCCTCCGCGTCGCATGGTGAGGATCATGACGGTCACCGGTTCGACCACGCGACAGCAACGAATCCTCGCACTCGACGTGGCCCGGGGGATCGCCATCCTCGGCACGTTCGCCGCCAATGTCTGGATCTTCACCGACCCCGCCGGCTTCGTCGGCTATCTCGACTCGATCGGCACCGATCCGTGGCCGCAGCGCATCCTCATGCAACTCGCGCAGGGAAAGTTCCTCGGGTTGCTCACCCTGATGTTCGGGATCGGCCTGGCCGTGCAGGCGGCGTCCGCGCAGCGAGCGGGGCGGCCGTGGCCCGGCGGTTACCGTGTACGCGCCGCCCTGCTCCTCGTCGACGGGCTCGCGCACTACCTGCTCGTCGCCGAGTTCGACATCCTCATGGGATACGCGCTGACATCCATGATCGTGTGCGGACTGGTGATCTCCTCCCGTCGTGTGCGGCTGTGGGTCGCGGGGACCGCCGTCGCCGTGCACGCGCTGGCCGTGACCGCGCTCGTCGTGGCACTCGCCGGTTCACCGTCGAATCCGGAGACCCCCGAGCTGACCACCGCCACCTGGTGGGACATGGTCGTCTTCCGCGTGGACAACGCCGTAGCGTTCCGTGCCGAAGTAATCTTCGTGATCCCGATGACGGTCGCGCTGTTCCTGACCGGCGCCGCCCTGTATTCGGCCGGTCTGTTCGACAGCAGAGGCGCGGTGCTGCGCCGACGGCTCATGGTGATCGGGGCGATCGCAGCACCGCTCGACCTCGCCGTGGGTCTGTTCGGCGGTGCCGCAGGTGTATTCGCAGCGCGCTACGGCATTGCCCCGTTCGTCGCCCTCGGACTGTTGGCGTGGATCGCCCACTTCTACATCGACAGGTCCACGACCGGCACGGTCGGCACTGCCTGTGAACGCATCGGGCGCACCGCCCTGAGCTGCTACATCCTGCAGAACATCGTCGCGTCGGTGCTCTGCTACGACTGGGGACTCGGCCTGGCGAAGGCCGTGGACCCCGACATGCGGGTCCCGTTCACGATCGCCGTGTACATCACCGTGGGAGCGGTGATGGTCGTCGGATCCCGTTGGTGGCTCGGCCGATTCCGTCAGGGACCGGTCGAATGGGTGTGGCGGGCATCCTACGAGCGACTGACGGAACGTCGCTGACGTGTCGTGACCGCCTCGCGGAGGTCTGCCGCTCGGTCACGGATTCGGCGCCCTCACCGGCGAGTACGGCGATATGTTCGACGAAGGCACGATCCGTCCCTCCAACATCTACCGACCGGAGGCAAGATGATCTTCATCGTGGTCCGTTTCAAGGTGAAGCCCGAGTACCAGGACAGCTGGCTCGAGACCACCGCGGAGTTCACCGAGGCGACTCGCAGCGAACCGGGGAACCTGTGGTTCGACTGGTCTCGCAGCGTGGACGATCCGTCCGAGTTCGTTCTCGTCGAGGCGTTCCGCGACGGGGACGCCGGAGCCGAGCACGTGAAGTCCGATCACTTCCGCAAGGGACTCGACGCGATGCGACCGGCGCTGGTCGAGACCCCGCGCATCCTCAACACGGAGATTCCGGGCACCGAGTGGGGCCGGATGGGTGAACTGCAGATCGACTGATCGATCGCATCGAGACCGACGTCGTGTGCGAGACCCGTCGGGGATTTCGCACACGACGTCGGACTCGATATGCGCCCATAGGTTTGCCCTAACGTTGCGTACGGCTGCAGGTCTTTGTGGCAGCAGTCACGATCGTGATCGACTGGAACGGCGTGGACGGCATGTCCGCGCGTCGGCCGTGTCGATCAGGAGCGTGATGTGAGCGAGTTGCACCTTCCCAACCGAATCCGGCAGCTGGCAGTCGAACATCCGGATCGTGCGGCGGTCAGCTCCGGCGGAACCACACTCACCTACTCCGAGTTCGACGCGCTCACCAACCGGGTCGCCTCGGCGCTCGTGACCGTTCCGGCGACGTCCAAGCGCATCGGCGCCCTGCTGCGCATGGGCCTGCCCGGTGCGTCCTCGTTCGTCGGCTGCGCCAAGGCCGGGCTGGTCTTCACCCCCCTCAACTGGCGCCTGAACCCGGGCGAGATCGCCGACATCGCCGACGACGCGCAGCTCGACGTCCTCATCGTCGAGGACGAGTTCGCCGCATCGGCCCGCGCTGCCGCCGCAGTCCTGCCCGCCGTACAGATCGTCGTGGTCGGCGACGCCTCCACCGTTCCCGGTGCACGGTCGTGGGACGACTTCGTCGCCTCCGGTGACGACATCGACCCCGGCTTCGGCGACGACCCGCGGACCGAGGTGCTGCAGCTCTACACCTCGGGCACCACCGGTCGTCCCAAAGGTGTTGTGGCCACGCATCACAACCTGTTCAACGAGCCGCGGAACTTCGCGCTGTACGAGTTCACCGAGGACTCGGTGTCCCTCGACGCGCTGCCCCTGTTCCACATCGCCGGCGCCGGCTGGATGAGCACGACCCTGTCGGCGGGTCTGCACCTGGTGTTGCTCGGTGAGATGCGCCCGAACCTGGTGGCGGCCGCCATCTCCGAGCACGGCATCACCCACGCATTCCTCGTGCCGTCGGTGATCAACATGCTCGTGGAGATGCCCGACCTGTCGGACTACGACCTGTCGACGCTGCGTCTGGTCGCCTACGGCGCCTCCCCCATCACGCCCACCCAGCTCGCCCGCGCCATGGACACGCTCGGCTGCCGTTTCGTGCAGCGCTACGGCATGACCGAGACGATGGGCGCCCTCACGGCTCTGCGTGCCGACGACCACGACCCGCACGGGTCCCGCTCCTATCTGTTGCGTTCGGCCGGCAGCCCGCTCCCCGGTGTCGAGGTCGACATCCGCGACATCGCCACGGGCGAACCGCTTCCCGGTGGGCAGACCGGTGAGATCGTCTGCCGGTCGCGCAACAACACGTCGGGTTACTGGCGACGCGACGCCGAGAACGCCGCCCTGTTCACGGCCGACGGTTTCCTGCGCACCGGCGACGCCGGGCACATCGACTCCGACGGTTACCTGTTCGTCACCGACCGCGTGAAGGACATGATCATCTCGGGTGGCGAGAACGTCTACCCGATCGAGGTCGAATCCGTTCTGTCCGAACATCCGGCCGTCGCCGAGGTCGCCGTGGTCGGTGTGCCCGACGACCGTTGGGGCGAGGCCGTCACCGCCGTCGTGCGGGTGGCACCGGGCGCATCCCGCCCGACCGAGGACGAACTCCTGCAGTTCACGGTGGAGCGACTCGCGTCCTACAAGAAGCCCCGGCACATCCACTTCGTCGACGAACTGCCCCGCAACGCGAGCGGAAAGATCCTCAAGCGCACCCTGCGCAACGAGTTCGCTCCCGTGCAGGAGGGAACGACACCATGATCGTCACCGAGGACCTCGGTACCGTCCAGCGCGAAGCATGGGCCGCCGGAGTGTTGCCGCCCGTCGAAGAGGTGCGTCCGGGGTTGTGGTCGATCCCGGTCCCGATGCCGAAGAACCCGCTGCGGTACGTACTCTCATACGCGCTCGCGCTCGCGCTCGACGACGGTCTCGCTCTGATCGATCTCGGTATGGACACCGAGGAGTCGTGGGACGCCCTCGTCGCCGGCGTCGCCTCGACCGGCCACCACATCACCGACGTGCGCTACGCGGCGATCACCCACCTGCACCCCGACCATTTCGGTCTGGCACCGCGTCTGAAGGAGACGACCGGCGCCGTCATCGCGATGCACGCCGCCGACGCCGCCGCGCTCGGACACTTCACCCCGGAGGACGTCGCAGCCGACAAGGAAGCATGGCGCGTGGACCTCACCGGACTCGGCGCACCGCCCGAGGTCGTCGAGGCCGCCCGCTTCGAACTCGTCCGCTTCCCCCGGGGTGAGAGCGCCGATGTCGTTCTCGCTCATGGCGATCGACTCGATCTTCCCGGGTGGAACATCGAAGCGGTGTGGACCCCCGGCCACACGCCCGGGCACCTCGCCTTCGTCGACCGCGACCGCGACCTGCTGTTCAGCGGCGACCACATACTCCCGCGCATCAGCCCCAACATCTCCTCGGGCCCCGGCGAACTGGGCGACCCGCTGCACCGCTACCTGCTGTCGCTGCATGCGACGACGGCTCTGCCGGACTGCGAGGTGCTGCCCGCCCACGAGTACCGGTTCCGCGGAGTCACCGAACGCGCACGCCAACTCATGGACCACCACGAGGTCCGTCTCGACGAGATCCGCGATGCCGTCGCGTCCCGGCCCGAGTCGACGGCGTGGGAGATCACGACCCGCGTCACGTGGTCGCGTCCTATCGACGTGATGGATCCCCGGCTGCAGCGACTCGCCGTCCGCGAGACCCAGGCCCATCTGCTCGTTCTCGCCGATCGAGGCGACATCCGTTCCGACGGTGGAACTCCCGCCCGCTGGACTCTCTCCGCTCCGACCCATACGAAGGAAAACTGACATGAGCGTTGTCCTCACCGAATTCGCCGACGGCGTCGCGGTGTTCACCCTCAACCGCCCCGAGGCCAAGAACGCCGTGAACCTGGAGGTCTCGGAGGCGCTGGCCGCGGCCATCGACGAGTTCGAGGCACGCCCCGACCTGACCATCGGCATCCTCACCGGTGCCGGCGGAACGTTCTGCGCTGGAATGGATCTGAAGGCGTTCGCACGCGGGGAGCGCCCGTCGATCCCCGGCCGCGGTTTCGGTGGCCTCACCGAGGCACCGCCGAGCAAGCCGCTCATCGCCGCCGTCGAGGGCTGGGCCCTGGCCGGTGGATGCGAGCTCGCCCTGTCCGCCGACCTGATCGTCGCGTCGCGCGAAGCGAAGTTCGGTATCCCCGAGGTCAAGCGCGGACTCGCCGCGGCGGCCGGCGGCCTGCTGCGCCTGCCGAAGATCCTCCCCTACCCGCTCGCGATGGAGCTGGCCATCACCGGTGACCCGCTCACCGCCGAGGTCGCCCACCAGCACGGCCTGGTCAACCGCGTCACCGAGCCCGGTGAAGCACTCACCGTGGCAAAGGAACTCGCTGCCCGCGTCGCGGCGAACGGCCCCCTCGCCGTCATGGCCACCAAGCAGGTCGTCGCGATGGCCGCCAACTACACCGACCCCGACGCCTTCGTCGCGCAGCGCAAGTTCATCGACCCGGTCTTCGCGTCGGCCGACGCCAAGGAAGGCGCCCGGGCGTTCGCCGAGAAGCGCGCACCGGTCTGGAAGGGCGAGTAGGAATGTCGGACGTGCTGGTCGCGCAGGACGGCTCGGTCGCCACGATCACGCTGAGCCGACCGGAGCGCAAGAACGCGATGACGGTCGAAGCATGGCGGTCGTTGCGTGAGACGTTCGGTGCGCTCCAGCACGACGACTCCGTCCGCGCCGTGATCCTCACCGGCGCCGGTGGCGACTTCTGCACCGGTGCCGACATGGAGCGGCGCGACTCCACCCATCCCCTCGACCGCATGCGGGAGATCAACGCGACGGCGCTCGCCGTCGCGGAGTTCTCGAAGCCGCTGATCGCGCAGGTCGAGGGGTATGCGGTGGGCGCCGGATGGAACATGGCGCTGCTGTGCGACGTGGTTGTCGCCTCCCGCACCGCGAAGTTCAGTCAGATCTTCGCGCGGCGCGGACTGTCGGTCGACTTCGGCGGGTCGTGGATCCTGCCGCGCCTCGTGGGATTGCACCAGGCGAAGCGTCTGGTCATGCTCGCCGACATCGTGAGCGCCGAGGAAGCGTACGACCTGGGCCTGGTGACCGAGCTCGTCGAGCCCGACGCCCTCGCCGGTCGCGCCGCCGAACTGGCCGCGCAGCTGGCCGCCGCCCCGCCGGTCGCGGTGAGCATGTCGGCGCGCATGCTCGAGCAGGGTTCGTCGCTCACGCTCCGCGAAGCACTCGAGAACGAGGCCCGCTCGCAGGCGGTCAACCACGCCACCGACGCCCCCGATGCGATGCGTGCATTCGTCGAGAAATGCGAGCCGTCGTTCACCGGCGGATGGCGGGTACCGCGCCCGGTAGACACCTCTTCCTGACGGTTACGTGCGGGACGGTTCGGGGCGTCACCTACGATAATCGGGTGGACTTGCACCTCGTGACCTATTTCGTGGCCGTCGTCGACCACGGCGGGATCACGAAAGCTGCTCAGGCACTTTACATTTCGCAGCCGTCGTTGTCGCAGGCCATCCGCACCCTCGAACGCCGCCTCGACACGACCCTGTTCGATCGCACCGGCCGACGGCTCACCCTCACCGAGGACGGTCGTGTCCTCGAGGTCGCCGCACGCCGCATCCTGGCCGACGTCGAGCGGGCGAAACAGAAGGTCGCGGCGGTGCGCGATCTCGAGGCCGGTCGTGTCGAGATCGTCACCTTCGCGACGTTCTCGATCCACCCCGTCATCGAGTTCGTCCAGCGCTTCCGTCGGCGCTACCCCAACCTGACCGTGCGGGTGAACGACGCCGAAGGCCCTCCCGGAGTCCACGCGGCGCTGCGTCGCGGCGAAGCGGAGATCGGCATCACCGACCTGTCCGTCGAGCACGCCGGCATGATCACCGTTCCGGTCCTCGAGCAGGAGATGGTGCTCGCCGTGCACCCCGACCTCGCCGCCGACGTGCCCGACCCCGTCACCCGGGCCCAGGTCCGCGACTTCCCGCTGGTCCTCGACCTCGGCTCCCGCGCGAGCGCCGCACGCACCGGTGAACTGCTCGGCGATCAGAACGTCGTCGTCGACTGCGCCAACCAGGCAGCCCTTTGGCAGTTCGTCGAGCGTGGCACCGCCGGGACGATCGTGCCGCGTCGCGTCGCCGAGAAACAGATCCCCGGTGCGGTCGTCCGGCCGCTGGACCCGCCGTTCCGACGTCCCGTCGGGTTGGTGATGCGACCCGGCGATCTGTCCCCCGCTGCCGCCGCATTCGTGGCGACCACCACCGGCACCCCCTGGGAAGCGTGACGACATGGAGTTCCGTCAGGTCGAATACTTCCTCGCCGTCGTGGAGAACGACGGCATCAACGGCGCGGCCGCCGAGCTCGGCGTCGCCCAGCCCACCGTCTCCCAGGCGCTGCGCAGCCTCGAGCGCGAGCTGGGCGTGCAGCTGTTCCACCGCATCGGGCGCGGCATGGTGCTCACCGCGGCGGGCAAGGCGCTGATCGGTCCGAGCCGGCAGATCCTCCGCGATGTGAACGCGGTCGAGGAGCTGCTCACCGTGTCGACGACCGAGGTGACGGGTCGCCTGGATCTGATGGTCTTCCCCGCCCTGGCGACCGGCCCGATCGTCGACCTGGTCTCCGAGTTCCGCCGCCTCCATCCCAAGGTCACCGCGCGGCTCGGTGATCTGCGTGCGGAGGAGTTCACCGCGTCGGTCATCCACGACGGCCACTGCGAGTTCGTCGTCACCCACCTGCCGGTCGAGGACGAGGTGGGGCTCGAGATCATCGAACTCGGACAGACCGAGTACTGGCTCGCCTATCCCCCCGGCACCGACCTGCCGCCCGGGCCGCTGTCCTTGGCCGAGCTCCCCGACATCCCGATGGTCTTCGTGCCGCGCGGTGGTGGCTCCGTGAGCGACGCGATCGACTACGCGATGCGACAGGCCGAGGTGCGCCGCCCCATCTCCGTGCTCACCGACCATCGCGAGGCCCGCCTGCCGATGGTGCTCGCCGGACTGGGCGGATCGTTCGTCGAACGGTCCCTCGCCGAATCGGCGCAGGACGTCGCGGTGGTCCGCCCGTGCGAGCCGACCTTCGCGCAGTCGTACGGACTGGTGTTCGACCCGGCCTCGCTGTCGAAGGCCGGTCGCGCCTTCGTCGACTTCGTGCGGTCGTCCGAGGAGTCCGGCGCGGAGGAGCAACTCCCGACGCAACGGTGACATCCGGGGATCCGGGGGCGACGATGGTGGGGACGACATCCACTTCTCCTCGGGAGATGATCCGTATGTCCACCTCGACGACTTCCTCCGTCCACCTCGATTCCGTCGACGCGTACGCGCAGCGCGTCCTCGATTCCGTCCTCGGCACCATGGACACCCTCGCGATCCTGATCGGCGACCGTCTCGGCTGGTACCGAAGCCTCGCCGACGACGGACCTGCGACGGCCGACGAACTGGCCGAACGCACCGGAACCCACCCGCGGTACACCCGCGAGTGGCTCGAGCAGCAGGCCGTGAGCGGTCTGCTCGACGTCGACGACGGCGATCCCCCACGCTTCACGCTGTCTGCGGCCGGTCGCGAGGTACTCACCGATCCGCACAGCCTGGCGTACATGGCGCCGCTCGCCCGGATGATCGTCGGCGCGACGATGCAGCTTCCCGGTCTGCTCGAGGCGTACCGCAACGGTGGCGGCGTGAGTTGGAGCCGGTTCGGCCGCGACGTGTGCGAGTCGCAGGCCGACGCGAACAGGCCGCTGTTCGAGAAGGCGCTGCCCGATGCTCTGCGGTCGGTACCGGAGGTCGACCGGGTGCTCGGGAAGCCGGGCGCGCAGATCGCCGATATCGGCTGCGGCGGGGGATGGTCGACGATCACGATCGCGCGCACCTATCCGGATGCGAAGGTGCACGGCTTCGACATCGACGCCCCGTCGGTGGAGATGGCCCGGTCGAACCTCGCGGAGAATGCCGATGTGGCGCAACGCGTCACGTTCACGCAGTGCGACGCGTCCGAACTGCCCGGTGGAAACTTCCAGGCGGCCTTCGCGTTCGAGTGCGTCCACGACATGCCCCGACCGGTCGAAGTGCTGGCCGCCGTACGCCGTTCGCTCGCACCCGGCGGGTTCATGATCGTCATGGACGAAGCGGTCGCCGACACCTTCACCGCGCCCGGCGACGACGTCGAACGGCTCATGTACGGCTACAGCCTCACCATCTGCCTCCCCGACGGTATGAGCCACTCACCGAGCGCCGGGACGGGCACCGTCATGCGTCCCGCGACCCTGCGTCGCTACGCCCTCGACGCCGGTTTCACCGGGGTCGACGTGCTCCCCATCGAGGACTTCGGCTTCTTCCGCTTCTATCTCCTCCGCACCGAATAGCGTTGCCTTCGGAACTTCGGGGAGGTTGTGGTCGCGTTTCTCGAAAAACACGCACGCAACCTCCCCGAAGTCCTGCTCAGACGGGCGCACCGGCCGCTCCCAGAGCACGACGCACCCGTTCGACGAAGACGTCGGGCCGCCGGTAGAGGAGGTCGGCACCGACCCGGATGACCGTCCACCCCAGTTCGGGCAGCACCGCGTACCGGTCGATGTCGCGGGTGCGCTGGGTGGGGTCGGTCCAGTGCTGCACGCCGTCGTACTCCACGAGGACCCGCCACTGCTTCCATCCCATGTCGGCTCGCGCCACGAACGCGTCGCCGACGAAGATCTCGATCTGGGTCTCCGGCGGCGGGAGACCGGCACGGACGAGGAGCAGACGCGTGTGGGTCTCGGGCGGTGACGCAGCTCCACCGTCGACGAGGGCGAGCACCCGCGGCACGGCACCGATGCCGTGTGCGCCCTTGCTCCTCGTCGTCAGTTCCTCGATCTCACGCACCTTCAGGCCGGTCGCGTTGCAGAGTGCGTCGATCGTTTCGACGGCGCGGTCGAGCGGCATTCGTCGGGCGAGATCGAAGGCCGTCTGCGCCGGTGTGGTCGCGACCATCCCGTCGACCACGCAGGTGTCGAGCTTCGGGGCGCGGCGGACCGAGATGCCCGGCACCGATCGGACATGATCGGAGCGGACGAGTTCGGCCGCCGCATCCGGGTCGAGCCACCGGGTGCCGTGCACGGCAGCGGCGGAGACTCCCGCGAGGACGCCGCGGCCCTGCGACCACAACCATGCCGCCTTCGCACGCAGCAGCGGCGTCGCCGGGATTCCCCGTCGGATGTAGACGTCGCGGTGGAGATGGACGAAGTCGTGTGCGAGTCGATGCCGCGTGACGACGCCGGCAGCGAGTGCCGCACGTCCCGAGAACGGTTCGTCGAAGTCGATCACGCGCCGAGCATGCCCGGCGCGACTCCCGTCCGGACGCCGCATGGAGGCCGGTTGTGAACAAGCTCGGACGTTATCCCCAGGCCGTCACCTGCGACGAAAGAAGTTCGGGGAGGCTGTGTCCGGGTTTTTCGAGAAAACCGGACACAACCTCCCCGAACCGGGAGCTGTCTGCTTACGCGACGCGCTCGAAGATCGCTGCCAGACCCTGACCGCCGCCGATGCACATGGTCTCGAGGCCGTAGCGGGCCTCGCGACGGTGCAGCTCGCGGGCGAGGGTGGCGAGCATGCGTCCGCCGGTCGCGCCGACCGGGTGGCCGAGCGAGATGCCGGAGCCGTGGACGTTGGTGCGCTCGAAGTCGGCCTTGCCGAACTTCCACTCGCGGGTCACGGCGAGGGCCTGCGCGGCGAACGCCTCGTTGAGCTCGATGAGGTCGACGTCGGCGAGGGTGATGCCCGCCTTGGCGAGGGCGACCTCGGTGGCCGGCACGGGGCCGATGCCCATGATCTTGGGCTGGACACCCGCGACGCCCCACGAGACGAACCGCACCAGCGGGGTCAGGCCCAGCTCGGCGGCCTTCTCCGGGGTGGTGACGATGGCCATGGACGCGGCGTCGTTCTGGCCGCTGGCGTTGCCGGCGGTGACGGTGGCCTCGGGGTCCTGCTTGCCCATGATCGGCTTCAGCTTGGCGAGGGTCTCCAGGCTGATGTCGGGACGCGGGTGCTCGTCGGTGTCGATGACCTCGTCGCCCTTACGGCTGCTCACTGTGACGGGGATGATCTCCTCGGCGAGGATCCCGTTCTTCTGGGCGTGGACGGCACGCAGGTGCGAGTTCAGGGCGAGCTCGTCCTGCTCGTCACGGGAGATCGAGTACTCACGACGCAGGTTCTCGGCGGTCTCGATCATGCCGCCGGGCACCGGGTAGAAGCGGCCCCCGGCGGTCGAGCGGGCGCGGACCAGACCGTCGTGCATCTGCACGCCGGTGCGGGCACCGCCCCAGCGGATGTCGGTGGAGTAGAACGCCGCGTTGCTCATCGACTCGGTACCACCGGCGACGACGAGATCGTGATCACCGTTACCGACCTGGAAGGCGGCCTGGATGACGGCCTGCAGGCCCGAACCGCAGCGGCGGTCGATGTGCATGCCGGGCACCGTGATCGGCAGACCGGCGTCGAGCGCGACGACGCGACCGATGGCCGGCGCCTCGCTGTTGCCGTTGCAGTGGCCGAGGATGACGTCCTGAACCTGTTCGGGCGCAACACCGGTGCGCTCGAGCAGACCCTTCAGTGCCGCGACACCGAGATCGACTGCGGTGAGGGACTTGAACATTCCGCCGTAGCGACCGATCGGAGTACGGACCGGCTCGCAGATGACAACTTCGCGCATGATGACCTTTCGGGAAGAGAGTGAGGTGACGGGTGGACCGTCACATGAAGCGGCCGCCGGTGACCTCGAGGACGGTGCCGGTCATGTAGGAGGACATGTCGGACGCGAGGAACAGTGCGACGGAGGCGATCTCGTCGACCTCGCCGGGGCGGCCCATGGGGATCTCGCTCATCTTCTGGTCCCATGCCTTCTGCGGCATGGCCTCGGTCATCGCCGAACGGATCAGGCCGGGCTGGATCGCGTTGACGCGGACGCCGTGGTGCGCCATCTCCTTGGCGGCGGCCTTGGTCAGACCGACGATGCCTGCCTTGGCGGCGGAGTAGTTGGTCTGGCCGACCATGCCGACCTTGCCGGACAGCGAGGAGATGTTGACGATCGCGCCGCGCTTGGCCTCACGCATGATCGCGGCGGCCTTGCGGGTGCCGTGCCAGGTGCCCTTGAGGTGCACCGAGATGACCAGGTCGAAGTCCTCTTCGGTCATCGTGCGCATCGTCGCGTCGCGGGTGATACCGGCGTTGTTGACCACCACGTCGAGCGAACCGAAACCGTCGACGGCCTCGGCGAGGAGGGTGTCCCAGTCGGCGGACTCGACGACGTTGGCGCGCACGGCCCGGGCCACGTCGCGGCCACCGAGCTTCTCGGCGGCGGCGGTGGCGGCATCGAGGTCGAGGTCGCCGATCACGACGCGGGCGCCGGCATCGACGAACTCCTGTGCGATGGCGAAGCCGATTCCCTGAGCGCCACCGGTGATCACGGCAGTGCGGTTCTCCAACAGAGACATCTACGATTCCTTTCGGCGGGGCTCGGGACGGCCCCCAGACAAGTCGATGCTCCGAATATAACGGCGATCCGGCCCGTGGAACGGCCTCGATCCATCGACAATGCCTATACGGGAATGGCGCCATTCGTATTGGACACCTCCGGGCGGCCGCACGAAGGTTGTAGACATGACACTCTCCATCCCGGCCCCCGAGGTCGACGAAGACGACTTCCGCGAGATCCTCGCGCAGACCCGCGCGTTCGTGCGCAACGTGGTCGTGCCGCGCGAGCAGGAGATCGCCGAGACGAACGCGATTCCCGAGGACATCCGCCAGGCCGCGAAGGACATGGGTCTGTTCGGTTACGCCATCCCGCAGGAGTGGGGTGGTCTCGGCCTGAACCTGCAGCAGGACGCGGAACTGGCGATGGAGCTGGGTTACACGACCTTGTCGCTGCGCTCGATGTTCGGTACCAACAACGGCATCGCCGGCCAGGTGCTGGTGAACTTCGGCACCGACGAGCAGAAGAAGCAGTGGCTCGAGGGCATCGCCTCCGGCGAGGTCGTCGCCTCGTTCGCGCTCACCGAACCCGGTGCGGGCTCGAATCCGTCGGGTCTGCGCACCAAGGCCGTGCGCGATGGTGACGACTGGGTCATCACCGGTGAGAAGCGTTTCATCACCAATGCGCCGTTGGCGAACCTGTTCGTCGTCTTCGCCCGCACCCGTCCCGCGGACGAGAACGGTACCGGCATCGCGGTCTTCCTCGTTCCCGCCGACACCCCGGGTCTGACGGTGGGCAACAAGGACGCGAAGATGGGCCAGGAGGGTGCCTGGACGGCGGATGTGCACTTCGACGGGGTGCGGGTGCCGAACTCTGCGCTCGTCGGTGGCAGCGAGGACGTCGGCTACAAGGCCGCGATGGTCTCGCTCGCCCGCGGTCGCGTGCACATCGCCGCGCTGTCGGTCGGTCAGGCCCAGCGTGCGCTCGACGAATCGGTGGCCTATGCGGCCGCGGTGACCCAGGGCGGCACCCCGATCGGCAACTTCCAGTTGGTACAGGCGATGATCGCCGACCAGCAGACCGGTGTGATGGCCGGCCGCGCTCTGGTGCGCGACGCCGCCAAAGCGTGGGTGGAGGAGACCGACCGCCGCATCGCGCCGTCTGTGGCAAAGCTGTACTGCACCGAGATGGTCGGCAAGGTCGCCGATCTCGCCGTTCAGATCCACGGCGGCAGCGGGTACATGCGTGAGGTCACCGTCGAGCGGATCTACCGCGACGTGCGTCTGCTGCGTCTGTACGAGGGCACCAGCGAGATCCAGCGTCTGATCATCGGCGGCGGACTCGTCAAGCAGGAACAGAAGAAGAACTCCTGATCTTCGCGGCGCGGTTCCGGAACGGCTGCATCCGGAACCGCGCCCGAACCGATTCTTTCGAATCGCCTTCCACCGCATACGAAGAAACCCCGGCATCCGATGCCGGGGGTTTCTCGTGTGCGGGTCAGGAGATTGTCAGACGCGATCGCAGATCGGTCTTGAGGATCTTGCCCGCGGCGGAGGTCGGCAGTGCATCGACCACCACCACGTCGCGGATCTTCTTGTACGGCAGGACCCGTTCGGCGACGTACGCCTTCAGCTCCTCCGCGTCGGGCTCCTCGCCGGCGACGGGGACGACGAAGGCGACCGGCTCCTGACCGATCGCGCCCGCCTCCCGGCCGACGACCGCCGCGGTGGACACCTTCGGGTGGGTCACCAGGATCTCCTCGAGCTCACGCGGATACACGTTGTAGCCCTTGTAGATCAACATGTCCTTCGCCCGGTCGGCGATGTACACGAATCCGTCGGCATCGCGGTAGGCGATGTCGCCGGTGGCGAGCCAGCCGTCGACGTACTGCTCGGCAGTGATCTCGGGGTGTCCGAGATATCCGTCGGTGACCTGCGGTCCGCGGATCCACAGTTCGCCGCGCTCCCCGTCGGGGAGGACGACGCCCGGATCGAGCTGCGACCGGATCTCGAGTTCGGTGTCGAAGACCGGAAGGCCGACGCTGCCGAGGCGGTACTCCGAGTCGACGACGAGCGGCATGGCCGTGACGACACAGGTGCCCTCGGTGAGCCCGTAGCCCTCCGCGATGCGCGCGTTGGGGAAGGCGCGCTCGAGGTTCTCGAGGGTCACATGGTCGATCGGTGCGGCACCGGACGAGACGACCCGCACGGTGGACAGGTCGCGGGTCTCGACGTCGGGATGCGTGGCGAGAGCATGCCACATCGCCGGGCTGCCGGTGATGTAGCTGGCCTCGTACCGCTCGATCAGTTCGAGCATGCGAGCCGGATCGAAGCGACCCGCGAGGACCTGGGTCAGGCCGCACGCGAGCAGGAACGACGTGTTGATCAGCGCGTGCGCGTGGAACAGCGGCGACACCACGATCGTCGAACCCTGGCCCGGGACCGCACCGGCGATCTTCAGGTCGTCGATCGGCTCGAGCGAGATCCGCCCGTCGACGTCGGCGACCAGCTGGTGCCCCGCGCGCCACGCGCACATCTGCGTGACGTTGCCGACGACGTTGCGGTGCAGTACCCGGACGCCCTTCGAAATGCCGGTCGTGCCACCGGTGTACGCGATGTGCGCGACGTCGTCCGGGCCGGTGACGACCGGTTCGAAGGTCTGCGGACGCCCTTCGAGCGCATCACCGAAGTGCACGGCGCCCGGTGCGGTGACCGCCTCGTCGGAGACGACCGCGATCAACCGGACGCTCGTTCCGTCCGCGGCCCGGAACAGCGTCTCGGACTGCGCGGAACCGGTGACCGCCGCGGCCGCGGAGGTCTCCTCGATCTGCCGGCGCAGACCCGGTTCGGGCTGCAGCGGATTCACGAGCGTGACCGCCGCTCCGACGCGGAGCGCACCGTAGTAGGCGATGTGGAACTCGACGCAGTTACCGAGGTGCAGGAGCACTACGTCGCGGGCCCGCACCCCGGCCTCGTGCAGCACGCCGGCGAACTGCGCCGAACGTGCGTCGAGGTCGTTGTAGGTGAGCACCCGGTCGTCGTCGATCACCGCCGGCCGGTCGCCGTAGACGGCGGCGAGGCTCGGTGCCCACACCGCCATCGTCGTCGCAGGGTACGACAGCCTGCGCTGTGCGAGGTCGGAAGCCGAGGTCATGGTCGACGCCCGGCTCAACGCGGTGCCATACGGATGGCACCGTCGAGACGGATCGTCTCACCGTTGATGTAGCCGTTCTCGAGGATGTTCGTGGCCAGCTGACCGAACTCGTCGGGGCGGCCGAGGCGCGACGGGTTGGGCACGGTCGCCTCGAGCGACTTGCGGACGTCCTCGCGCAGGCGGGCGAGCAGCGGGGTGTCCATGATGCCGGGGGCAATGGTGTTGACGCGGATGCCCTTGCTGGCGAGGTCGCGTGCGGCGACGATCGTCATTCCGACGATGCCGGCCTTGGACGCCGAGTAGTTGATCTGGCCGATCTGGCCCTCGAAGGCCGCGACGGAGGCCGTCATGACCACGGCGCCACGCTCGTCCTCGATGAGATCGAGTTCGGCCATGCGCTCGGCACCGAGGCGCAGCGCGTTGAACGAGCCGATGAGGTTGAGACGGATCACGAACTCGAAGTCCTCGAGCGAACCGGCCTTGCCCTCCTTGTCGAGGACACGCATCTTGCGTCCGGCGCCGGCGCAGTGCACGACACCGCGCAGGCCGCCGCGCTCGTGCGCGACGTCGAGAGCCGCCGCGAACTGCTCCGCATCGGTCACGTCGCCGGGAGCGAAGACGACGCCGTCGCCGAGATCCTTCGCGATCTCCTCACCGTTCGAGTTGGGCAGGTCGATGAGGGTGACGTTGCCGCCGGCCGCCAGGACGCGACGTGCCGTGGCGAGACCGAGACCGGACGCGCCACCGGTGACGGCGACGGACAGACCCTTGAGTTCCATAGTGTTTCCTTCGAATTCGTAGCAGTTCGAGTAATGAAGTGGGATCAGTGGATCTTGGAGAGCCTTCGGCTCAGAGAAGTTCGAGGATGGTGGCGTTGGCCATGCCGCCGGCCTCGCACATCGACTGCAGACCGTAGCGGATGCCGTTGTCGCGCATGTGGTGCACGAGGCGGGTCATGAGAATCGCGCCGGAGCCGCCGAGGGGGTGGCCGACACCGATCGCGCCGCCGAGCGGGTTGAGACGGTCGGGCTTCGCGCCGGTCTCGACCTGCCATGCGAGCGGCACCGGCGCGAAGGCCTCGTTGATCTCGAAGGCGCCGATGTCGTCGATGGACAGACCGGAACGCTTCAGGGCCTTCTCGGTGGCGGGGATCGGGCCGGTGAGCATGATGACCGGGTCGGCGGCGGCGACGACTGCGGTGTGGATGCGCGCGAGCGGGGTCCAGCCCTGTGCCGCAGCGTATTCGCTGGTGGTGATGAGCAGGGCGCCGGCACCGTCGGAGATCTGCGAGGAGTTGCCGGCGTGGATCACGCCGTCCTCCTTGAAGACGGTCTTGAGCTTGGCGAGCGATTCGACGGTGCCGCCGCGGCGGATGCCCTCGTCGGTGGCGAAGTCGCCGACCGGGGCGATCTGACCGGTGAACGCGCCCGCGTCGGTGGCGGCCGCGGACAGTTCGTGCGAGCGCAACGAGAATTCGTCGAGCTGCGTGCGGGAGAAGCCCCACTTCTCGGCGATCATCTCGGCGCCGATGCCCTGGCTGAAGCCTCCGACCTCGAAGCGGTCGAGCACGTTCTGTGGGAAGTGCTGACCGTCCTTGCTGGAGCTGCCCATCGGCACGCGGCTCATGGACTCGACACCACCGGCGATCACGACGTCGTTCTGACCGGAGATGACGGTCGCGGCAGCGAAGGACACGGCCTGCTGGCTCGATCCGCACGCCCGGTTGATGGTGGTGGCGGGCACGGTGACCGGCCATCCGGCCGCGAACACGGCGCTGCGCGAGACGATTCCGGCCTGGTCGCCGACCTGGCTCACGCAACCCCACTGGACGTCGTCGATCGTGGCGGGATCGAGGCCGGTCCGCTCGGCCAGTACGGTCAGCACGTGTGCGGACAGGTTGACGGGATGGATCTCGGACAGTGCACCACCGCGACGTCCGATGGGGGAACGGACGGCGTCGACGATCACGGCATCGCGCATGCGAATCGGTCCTTTGCTGTTGCGGGACACGGTTGCCGGGCAACCGTGGTGGGAAACGACGACCGGCCGGGTGGTGGTCCTCACATTCGAGGAGACCATGCACCCGGCCGGTAGGGGAAAGTCTTTCGGCGGAAGCGTCCGTTAGGCGGAAGCTATGCCGAACTGGTCAGGCCGCAGCCCGGATGATCTTGCGGTCACGCTCCGGGTTCGCCAGGAACAGGACCAGGATCGCGGCGAGCGCACCGAGTGCGCCGATGACCTGGAAGGCCGTTGCGTAGCCCTCCGCCGCAGTGGCGGCGTTGTCGACGAGGACACCCGTGCCGTAGGGGGCGACGAGGCCGCCGACGGCCATCAGGGCGAGGAAGACACCCATCGTGCCGGCGGTCTGCTGCGGCGGGCACAGCTCGGAGATCGCGGCGTTGATCAGCGGGAACGCGATGGCACCGAAGCCGTAGCCGATGGAGACGACCGCGACGGCGAGGGCCGGCGTACCGATGGACGGGAGGAAGACCAGGATGGCACCGCAGATGAGCACGCCGACGGCGGGCACGATGATGCGGACGACCCGCGAGCGGTAACCCTTGGCGCTGAGACGGTCGGTGACCGTGCCCGAGCTGATCATGAGGAACAGACCGATGATGGACGGCAGGGCGAACATCGAGCCGGCCTGCAGAGCGCTGTAGCCGAGGCCGACCTCGAAGTAGGACGGCAGCCAGGTCAGGACGACGGTGGTGAGCGCGTAGACGACCATGATCAGGATCGCGCAGCTGATGAACGTGCGGGTGAGGAAGATCTTGTGCCACGGCACGGACGGCTCGGTCTGGGCAGCCGACGCGGAGGTCTCGGCGCCCTTGACGGCCTTGGTCGTGTAGGGGCCTTCCTTCCAGCCGAGGAGCCAGGAGCCCATCCAGACCGCACCGAGGACCGACAGCGAGATCAGCGCGGCACGCCATCCCCACTCGACGGTGATGAAGGTCAGGACCGGGGCGAGGGCGATCTTGGCGACCGAGGCGGAACCGGCCAGGAAGGCGCCGGGCAGGCCACGCTTGGCCGGCGGGTGCCACGAGTACGCGGCGGTGTGCATGAGAGCCGAACTCGGTCCTTCGGCGAGACCGAGCAGCATGCGGGTGACGACCAGCATCGCGAAGCTCGCGCTGACGACGAGCGGCAGCATGACCACCGACCACACCAGGCCGAGGGCCAGCAGGGCCCAGCGGAGGGTCATGTACTTGTTCAGCGGCCCGGCGAAGAATCCGCCGACGGTGAATGTGACGAAGAACAGCGATCCGACCAGGCCGATCTGGGAGGAGCTCATGCCGAGCTCGCGCGCCAGGGGCTGGGCGATGATGCCGAGGACGGCCTTGTCGGCGTAGTTGACGACGTAGAGGAAGATGACCAGACCGGTCATGCTCCACGCGCGGCCGGGGGTCACGAGAGGGGTCGAGCCGGTCGCCGGCCCACCGGGGCCGTCGGCGGCCGCCGACTTGTCGTGCGCGATTTCGCCTGTGGTCACTGGGAGTCCCTTCAGAACTCGAGCGGGGGTGTCCGACGAACGAACAATCTGTATGTCGCTGTCGGTGAGAACGTCACGCCTGGCGTCTGCATGCATTGAACGTGAGCCATGTCACCTGACGCAAAGAGCGGAAGGCGAACGAATCGATCACTGAAACCTATGACCCATCACAAGGCAGATTGAGGCCTCATCGAGTATTGGTCTGCGCTAACCGAGCGATAGCCGATCGGTGCTGTTCCCGGCGGCAAAACCTGGGCATGCTGACTGTGCCCGAAACAATCTGCGACGACGAGCGAGCCCAGCATGAACTCCACCGCTTCCACCGACGAGCTGCCCTCGTCCACTGCGCCCCTCGCGGGAGTGCGCGTGGTCGAGGTGTCCAGCTTCGTGGCCGCACCCCTGTGCGGCATGACCCTGGCCGCGCTCGGCGCCGACGTGATCCGGGTCGACCCGATCGGCGGCGCTGCCGATTACCGCCGCTGGCCGGTCACCGACGACAACGAGTCGATCTACTGGGCCGGCCTGAACAAGGGCAAGCGGTCGTTCGCGGCGGACTTCCGTAACCCGGACGCGCAGAACCTGATCCGTGACCTGATCATCGACGCAGGAGTGCTGGTCACCAACGCCGCCGGTCGTTCGTGGCTCGACTACGACGAGCTCGCCGCGATCCGCCCCGACCTGATCCACGTGCAGGTCCTCGGCCGCGCCGACGGCACCGGTGCTGTCGACTACACCGTCAACGCCGCCGCCGGCTTCCCGCAGGTCACCGGCGCCGAGAACGTCTCGACCCCGGTCAACCACGTGCTGCCCGCCTGGGACGTCTCGTGCGGTCTGTACGCAGCCCTGTCGGTCGCCTCGGCCGTCTACCGCCGCGAGATCACCGGCGCCGGAACGAAGGTCGTTCTTCCCCTCGAGGACGTCGCGTTCGCGACCGTCGGCAATCTCGGCTACATCGCCGAGGCCCAGCTCGGCCGTCCCGTCCGGGAGAAGGTCGGCAACTCCGTCTACGGCACCTACGGCGCCGACTTCGCCACCAGCGACGGCGCACGCTTCATGATCGTCGCGCTCACGCCCCGGCACTTCCGCGACCTCACCGGACTCACGGGCACCGCCGACGCCGTGGCTGCCCTCGAATCCGCACTGGGCGTGGACTTCCGCGACGAAGGCACCCGATTCGAACACCGCCACGTGCTCAACAGCCTGTTCGGCGCCTGGTTCTCCCGCCACACCGCCGACGAGGTCGAGAAGGCCTTGGCCGGCACCTCGATCCTGCACGAGCGCTATCGCACCTTCGCCGAGCTCGCCACCGACCCGCGCGTGACCGACAACCCGATGTTCCACAAGCTCGATCAGCCGCGCATCGGCAGCTACCACGCCCCGAGCACCCCGATG
This sequence comes from Rhodococcus sp. PD04, assembly GCF_035918275.1. Classification (NCBI taxonomy): domain Bacteria; kingdom Bacillati; phylum Actinomycetota; class Actinomycetes; order Mycobacteriales; family Nocardiaceae; genus Rhodococcus; species Rhodococcus sp. PD04. The sequence goes on from NZ_CP142143.1 coordinate 5,140,918, forward strand.
TCCTTCGACGGCCGGTACCCCGAGGTCCGCCCCGCGCCGGCCAACGGCGACGACACCGCCGAGGTGCTCACCGAACATCTCGGGCTGACCGACGACGAGATCGACGCCCTCGCAGCTTCCGGCACCATCCGCATCTCCCAGAAAGAGCACGCATGACCCGCCTCGCCCAGACCCTCGGTCTGACGGAATTCCAGTCCGAGATCCTCGACACGGTCCGCACCTTCGTCGACCGCGAGATCATCCCGAACGCTCAGGAACTCGAGCACTCGGACACCTACCCGCAGGCCATCGTCGACCAGATGCGCGAGATGGGCCTGTTCGGGCTGATGATCCCCGAGGAGTACGGCGGACTCGGCGAGTCGCTGCTGACCTACGCGCTGTGCGTCGAGGAACTCGCCCGCGGCTGGATGAGCGTCTCCGGCGTCATCAACACCCACTTCATCGTCGCGTACATGATCCGCCAGCACGGCACCGAAGAGCAGAAGCAGTACTACCTGCCGCGCATGGCCACCGGTGAGGTTCGCGGCGCGTTCTCGATGTCCGAGCCCGAACTCGGCTCCGACGTCGCCGCCATCCGCACCAAGGCCAAGCGCGACGCCGACGGCAACTACGTCATCAACGGCCAGAAGATGTGGCTGACCAACGGCGGCAGCTCCACCCTCGTCGCCGCCCTGGTCAAGACCGAGGAAGGCTCCGACAAGCCCCACAAGAACCTGACCACCTTCCTGGTCGAGAAGCCCGCCGGCTTCGGTGAGGTCGTCCCGGGTGTCACCATCCCCGGAAAGATCGACAAGATGGGGTACAAGGGCATCGACACCACCGAACTCGTCTTCGACAACTACAAGGCCTCGGCCGATTCGATCCTCGGCGGCGAGCCCGGCAAGGGTTTCTTCCAGATGATGGACGGTGTCGAGGTCGGCCGCGTCAACGTCTCGGCCCGCGCATGCGGTGTCGCGATCCGCGCGTTCGAGCTCGCCGCCCGCTACGCCCAGCAGCGCACCACCTTCGGCAAGCCCATCGCCCAGCACCAGGCGATCTCGTTCTCCCTCGCGGAGATGGCCACCAAGGTCGAGGCCGCCCACCTGATGATGGTCAACGCCGCGCGTCTGAAGGACTCGGGTGAGCGCAACGACGTCGCCGCCGGTATGGCCAAGTACCTCACCAGCGAGTACTGCTCCGAGGTCACCCAGGCCAGCTTCCGCATCCACGGCGGCTACGGCTACTCGAAGGAGTACGAGATCGAGCGCCTCATGCGCGAGGCTCCCTTCCTGCTCATCGGTGAGGGCACCAGCGAGATCCAGAAGACGATCATCAGCAAGGGTGTGCTGCGCAGCTACGCGCTGTAAGGTCCACCCCCACAATCACATCCATCCCTGGAAGGACAACGCGTGAAGCGCACGCTGTACAACGAGGATCACGAGGCGTTCCGTCAGACCGTCCGCGACTTCATCGCGAAGGAGGTCGTGCCCGTCTACCCCGAGTGGGAAGAGGCCGGCCATCCTCCGCGCGAGTTCTACAACCGCATGGGCGAACTCGGGCTCCTCGGCATCCAGGTTCCCGAGGAGTACGGCGGAGGCGGCGAGACGTCGCTGAAGTTCAACGTGATCCTCGCCGAGGAGGCGTCGGCGGCCGGTGTGTCGTTCGGTTCGTCGTCGGTGCACTCGAACCTGATCCTGCCGTACATCATGCAGAACGCCACCGAGGAGCAGAAGCAGCGCTGGCTCCCCGGGTTCGCCTCGGGTGAGCTGATGTTCGCGATCGCGATGACCGAGCCGGGCACCGGTTCCGACCTCGCCAACATCGCGACCACCGCGAAGCTCTCGGAGGACGGCAGCCACTACGTCCTCAACGGCGCGAAGACGTTCATCACCGGCGGCGCTCTCGCCGACCGCATCCTCGTCGTGGCCCGCACCTCGCCGTACAACCCCGAGGACCGCCGCGGTGGCCTGTCGATCCTGGTGGTGGACACCAAGAGCGAGGGCTTCGCCGTCGGGCGCAAGCTCCACAAGATCGGCCTCAAGACCTCGGACACCGCCGAGCTGTCGTTCGACGACGTGAAGGTGCCGGTCGCCGATCTGCTCGGCAAGGAGGGCGAGGCGTTCTCGTACCTGACGCAGAACCTCGCGCAGGAGCGTCTCACCATCGCGTTCGGCGCTGCCGCCACCGCGGCCGCGGCGATCCAGCACGCCATCGCATACACCAAGGACCGCAAGGTCTTCGGCAAGCCGGTCGCGTCCTTCCAGAACACCAAGTTCGTGCTCGCCGAGTGCTCGACCGAACTGCAGGCCATGCAGATCATGGTCGACAACGCGATCGAGCTCAACGACCGTGACGAACTGACGGTGCCCGACGCCGCCCGCGCGAAGCTGTTCGCGACGGAGGCCGCCGGCCGCATCATCGACAAGTGCCTGCAGCTGCACGGCGGCTACGGCTACATCACCGAGTACCCCATCGCCCGCCTCTACGCCGACACCCGCGTGACCCGCATCTACGGCGGCACCAACGAGGTCATGAAGACGATCATCGCCAAGGATCTGGGGCTGTAGGTCTTCTGTAGTTCTTCGGTGGAGTAGGCCCCGCTATCCGGGGTCTGCTCCACCGAAGTCGTTTCCGACTATCGTTTCCCGCCATGCGGCTAGTCGTGAAGACCAAGAGGGTGATCGAAGCCCACCTGAGCAATTCGTCCGTCCGCGCCCTGTCGGGGTCGATGGTGGCGTACGAGGGGCAGGTCGGTTTCAAGTCCGCCGGTTTCGGTGGCGGTGAGGGTGTTCTCGCCGGGCTGCGGCAACGCGCGACGGGCGAGGGGCTCTCGCTCATGGAGTGCAGCGGCACGGGTGTCGTCTACTTCGCGCACCAGGCGCAGGACGTCACGGTGCTGGAGCTGAACAACGAGACCCTGCAGGTCGAGTCCGAGCAGCTGCTGGCGCTGAGCGGGAACCTGAACACGAACGTGACGTTCGCGGGCCTGCGCGGCGGCATGAGCGGCCAGGGCCTGTTCACCACGACGGTGACGGGGACCGGGCAGGTCGCGCTGCTCTCGGCCGGAGGTCCGCTCATCCATCTCGAGGTGTCGCCGCAGTATCCCCTCGTCGTCGATCCCGACGCCTTCGTGTGCGCGAAGGGTCAGCTCACGCAGTCGTTCGTCACCGACGTGTCGTGGCGCTCGGCCATCGGCCAGGGCAGCGGCGAGGCGTTCTCCCTGAAGTGGGACGGCGTGGGCGTGGTCTCCATCCAGCCGGCGGAACGGTAGGAACAGATGAGCTTCACGAAGATCAACGGCAAGGTCGTGCGCGTCGACCTGCGGCAGTCCGGTCCCGTCGTGGCCCGCCGCGGCGCGATGCTGTTCTACACCGGCAACGTCCGGTTCTCCCCCCACGGTGTTCCCGGTGGCGTCGGGGGCGCTCCCGGTCTCGGTGGTCTCGCCGGCATGGCGGGACGCATGCTGCAGGGTGAGCACGAGGCCACGATGCTGGCGCAGGGCGACGGCGTCGTGCACTACGGCTTCCGCGGTCTCGAGACGCACATCGTCGACATGTCCGCGGGCGGCGAGCTGCGGGTGGAGGCGTCGCGTCTGCTCGCCCACACCACCGGTCTGCAGTCCACGGTCGTCTCGGTGGCCGCGGCCTCCGGTGGTGGCGGGGGCGGCGGTGGTCTGCTCGGGGCACTGCGCGGCGCCGCCACCGGCGCGATGACCGGCACCGGCATGTTCACCACCCAGCTGACCGGGCAGGGTGCGGCGGTGCTGCTCGCCCACGGTGGCGTGTTCGAACTCCAGGTGGGCGGCCCGACGCCGGTGGTCGTCGACCCACAGGCGTTCGTGGCGTCCTACGGCCCGGTCCGCACCGAACTGAAGTCGTCGATGAGCTGGCGGAACGTCGGTCGCACCGGCGGGGAGGCCATGCAACTCGAATGCAGCGGACAGGGCATCGTCTACGTGCAGGCATCGGAGGAGAAGCTGTGAGTACCGTTCTGAACCCGTCGAGCTTCGGCGGCAGCGACAACGTGCCGGGCAACCCCTATGCCTATTGCATCGACCTGCAGACGCCCTGGTTCCTGTCGAAGGGCGCGATGATCGCGTACTACGGCCAGGTGCAGTTCTCGGCGCTCACCCACGGGTTGCAGGGACATCTGCTGCACATGGTGGCCCAGCAGTTCTCCGCTCCGCTCTATCTCGGCGACTACGTCGTGGCGGAAGGCTTCGGGAAACTGATCATCGGTGACCGCGGATACGACATCAATTCGTACGACCTCGACGACGGCAACCTCACGATCCGGCAGGCCAATCTGCTGGCCTTCGAACCGGGCCTGTCCCTCAACCAGTCGATCGTCCCGGGCTTCCTCACCCTCATCGGTACCGGCCGCTTCCTCGCGTCGTCGAACGGGCCGGTGATGTTCGCCGAGCCGCCGCTGCGGGTCGATCCCGAGGCGCTCGTCGGCTGGGCCGACTGCCCGTCCCCCAGTCATCACTACGACGAATCGTGGATCACCGGCTTCGTCTCGGCGGGGGCACGTCGTTTCGGTGTGCAGTCGGGCGAGGAACGGCAGTTCGATTTCACGGGTGCCGGCACCGTCCTGATCCAGTCGAGCGAGAAGGTTCTCGACGATTCGTCGCTGGTGCGCACGATCGAGAACCAGATCCCCGGCCTCACCTCGCCCGGTTTGCACCGGATCAACCAGGTGGTATCGCAACACCTGCAACAGCAGTAGCTGCAGTAGCACACCCTGGGACAGACCTGGGCATAACACGGATCCGGGCCCCCTTTTCTGTGACTACGATCACAAGCTAGGCTAGCCTAAGCCGATGTAAGGTTTGGACAACCTAAGTGAGTGTTTCCTCAGTCGCAGAAAGGTGGCTCTGATGATCGTCTGCAGTTGCCACGCTCTTACCCACCACCACATCGAGGCAGAGGTGGCTGCGGGAGCACGCTGTACCCGCGAGGTGAGCGCCAAGTGCCGCGCCGGCACCGATTGTGGCAGCTGCGTCCGGAACATCTCGGCGATCATCCGGCAGGCCCGCGAGCGGAATGAGACGATCGAACTCGAGACCGCCGTGTAGCCAGCCCCTACCCGGCGGTAAACCTGATGGTTCACCCCGGGAGGTGCCATGAAGGGCGACAAGAAGGTCATCGAGTTGCTCAACGAACAACTCACCGCCGAGCTCACCGCGATCAATCAGTACTTCCTGCATTCGAAGATGCAGGACAACCGCGGATGGGCGAAACTCGCGAAGCACACTCGCGACGAGTCGTTCGACGAGATGCGTCACGCCGAGAGACTCACCGATCGGATCCTCTATCTCGACGGACTCCCCAACTACCAGCGCCTCGGGGCGTTGCGTCTGGGGCAGACCGTCAAGGAGATGCTCGAAGCCGACCTGCAGGTGGAGATCGAGGCCCGCGACCGGCTCCGGAAGGGAGCCGAGTACATGCGCTCGGTCAGCGACATCACCTCGGCCAACATCTTCGAGGAGATCCTTGCCGACGAGGAAGAACACATCGACTATCTCGAAACCCAGCTCGATCTGATCGAGCAGCTCGGCGAGCCGCTGTACCTCGCCCAGCACATCTCGCCGCCGGAATAACCCGGCACAGCAGAACGGGCCGCGGCATTGTGCCGCGGCCCGTTCTCTATGCTGTGGGACACACCAGCTTGTCGACGGTGAGAGGAAGACCATGAGCGATTCGTCCGTGACCGTGGTGCACAACGCCGAGAAGCAGAGGTACGAAGTCCGGGACGACGACGCCGTCGTCGGATACACGCAGTACCACCCCGACGACGACGGCCGCCTCGTCTTCGACCACACCGAGATCGACAAGGGCTACTCCGGTCAGGGACTCGGAGGCAAGCTCGTCGGTTTCGCCCTCGACGACGTCCGCGACCGCGGCAAGCGCATCGTCGCGATCTGCTCGTACGTCGACAAGTTCATCGAGAAGCACCCGGACTACCGGGATCTGACCGACTAGACATGCACGCGGGCGCGGCACGACCTGGTGGGTCGTGCCGCGCCCCGACGCGATTGTTCCGGCTTTGTGCGGCCGGTGGTCAGTTCCCCGCGCGGTTGCGCAGGTCGAGTGCGACGTCGGTGATCATGTCCTCCTGGCCACCGACGAGGCCGCGACGGCCGATCTCGACGAGGATGTCGCGGGTGTCGAGACCGTAGATGCTCGCGGCGGTCTCGGCGTGCCGCAGGAAGCTCGAGTACACGCCGGCGTAGCCGAGGGTGAGGGTCTCGCGGTCGACTTGGACCGGACGGTCCTGCAGCGGGCGAACGAGATCGTCGGCGGCGTCCTGCAGCCCGAACAGATCGCACGAGTGCTTCCAGCCGAGCAGGTCGGCGACGGCGACGAAGGGCTCGATCGGGCAGTTGCCGGCACCGGCACCGTGTCCGGCCAGCGATGCGTCGACGCGGATGACACCTTCCTCGACGGCGCACACGGAGTTGGCGACCGACAGCGACAGGTTCTGGTGCGCGTGGATGCCGATCTGCGTGGTGTCGTTCAGGACCTCACGGTAGGCACGCACACGCTCGCGGACGCCGTCCATCGTGAGGCGTCCGCCGGAGTCGGTGACGTAGACGCAATCGGCGCCGTAGGACTCCATGAGCTTCGCCTGGCGGGCGAGCTCCTCGGACGGGGCCATGTGCGACATCATGAGGAAGCCGGACACGTCCATGCCCAGTTCCTTCGCCGCGGCGATGTGCTGCGCGGAGACGTCGGCCTCGGTGCAGTGCGTCGCGATGCGCACCGACCGCACGCCGATCTCGTAGGCACGCTTCAGCTCGTGGACGGTTCCGATACCGGGCAGGAGCAGCGTCGTGAGGGTGGCCGAATTGATCGCTTCCGCAGCGGCTTCGAGCCACTCCCAGTCGGTGTTGCTGCCGGGACCGTAGGTCAGCGAGTGACCGGCGAGGCCGTCGCCGTGGGAGACCTCGATGGCATCCACACCGGCACGGTCGAGCGCACCGGCGATCTTCGCGACGTCCTGCGGCGTGATGCGGTGACGGATGGCGTGCATGCCGTCGCGCAGGGTCACGTCCTGGATGTACAGAGCCGTTCCGTCGCTTGCGAATTCGCGAGTCGTCGTCGTTGCCGCGGTCATGCCGTCACCTGATCCTTCTTGCGTGCCGCCACGGCGCGTGCGACCTGCAGCGCCGCGGAGGTCATGATGTCGAGATTGCCCGCGTACTCGGGCAGGTAGTGCGCTGCGCCCTTGACCTCGAGGAAGACCGCGACCTTCCACAGGGGGCCGGTGTGGTCGGTGAGCGTCTCCATGGGCTCGGTGACCTCGGTGAACTGCACCTCCTGCTTGAGGGTGTAGCCGGGCACGTATTCCTGGACCTTCGCGACCATCGCCTCGACGGACGCGACGATCTCGTCCTTGCGGTCCTCACCGACGAGCGCGAGCACGGTGTCGCGCATGATCATCGGCGGCTCGGCCGGGTTGAGGATGATGATCGCCTTGCCGCGCGTGGCGCCACCGATCTTCTCGATGGCCTGCGAGGTGGTCTCGGTGAACTCGTCGATGTTGGCGCGGGTGCCGGGGCCGGCCGACTTCGAGGAGATCGAGGCGACGATCTCGGCCCAGTGCACCTTGGTTACCTGCGAGATGGCCGCGACGATCGGGATGGTGGCCTGGCCACCGCAGGTGACCATGTTGACGTTCGGGGCGTCGAGGTGTTCGGTGAGGTTCACCGGCGGCACCGTGTACGGGCCGATCGCGGCCGGCGTCAGGTCGATGAGCATCTTCCCGTGCGGGCGCAGGACCTTCTCGTTGTACTCGTGGGCCTTCGCCGAGGTTGCGTCGAAGACGATCTCGATCTCGTCGAAGCGCGGGTGCTCGACGAGTCCTTCTACACCGGTCGAGATGGCGTCGATGCCGAGGCGCTTCGCCCGTGCGAGGCCGTCGGATTCGGGATCGATGCCGACGAGGGCGACGGTCTCGAGTTCGGCGTCGGCCAGTCGCTTGATCTTGATGAGCAGGTCGGTGCCGATGTTGCCCGACCCGATGATGGCAACCTTGGTGGTCATGAGTTCTCCTGTGCGGTGGAGCTTTCGGAAGAGAAACGCGCGGTGACGGTGCCGAGCGAGGAGATCTCGGCGCGGACCGTGACGCCGGGCGGCGCCGGAACCATCGGGCCGAGGGCCCCCGACAGCACGACCTGCCCTGCGCGCAGGGGCTGCCCGAACTCGCGTGCCGTGCGTGCGAGCCACAGCAGGGCGTTCAGCGGATCGCCGAGGCAGGCTGCGCCGTTGCCCTCGGAGACGAGTTCGTCGTCGACGTACATCCGCATGGTGGCGTCGATCGGCTCGAACTCGTCGAGGGTGAGCGTCTGCGAGCCGAGCACGTACAGGCCGCTGGATGCGTTGTCCGCGACCGTATCCGTGATCTTGATGTCCCAGCCGGCGACGCGGCTGTCGACGATCTCGAGAGCGGCGACCGCGTGTCCGACGGCGGCGCGGACGGTCGCGAGATCGAGATCGTCCGAGTCGAGGTCGGCGGAGAGGACGAAGGCGATCTCGGCCTCGGCCTTCGGCTGCAGCAGGCGCTCGCTGGGCACCTCGTCGAGAGCGGTCACGTCCATGTCCTCGAAGAGGACACCGAAGTCGGGGCGATCGACACCGAGCTGCTGCTGCACCGCCGGGGAGGTCAGGCCGATCTTGCGTCCGACGATGCGGGCACCTTCGGCGAGCCGGCGGTCGGTGAGCTGCTGCTGCACCGCGTACGCCAGGTCGATGTCGGTCTCCCCGAGCAGGTCGCGGACCGGACCGCACGGTGCAGAGCTGCGTGTGGCCTCGATGAGACGGTCGGCCGCCGCACCGGCGATGCGGGTGCGATCCGCCGCTGATGTGGTGTTGGAGCTGGTAGTCATCACGTCCTCGTCGTTCGATGGATTACGACCATCGTGGCGGCGGGGTCCGCCCCCGTACAGGGGGTCGTTCCGGTGAGTGGAACGTGTGCGCTCAGAGGTTGCGGATGGCCTCGCGCCGGGCGTGGGTGGCGGCGATCCCCGCGGCGGCGGCCTTCACCGCGCCCTCGTGCTTCTCCGGACGGAACCGGGTGACGGGACCGGTGACGCTCACCGCCGCGATGGGACGCTCGTCCGCGTCGAAGATCGGGGCGGCGACACAGGCCAGGCCGACCGCGGACTCCTCGAATTCGAACGCCACCCCGCGCTCGAGCACGGTCGCGAGATTCGCCCCGAGCCGCCCGGGGGTCGTGATGGTGCGGGGAGTCTTGCGCGCCAACCCGGCCTCGACCACCTCGGCCAGCAGCTCCGGTGGGGAGAACGCGAGAAGCGCCTTCCCGATCCCGGTGCAGTACATGGGCATTCGCCCACCGATCCGGGACGGCGTGGAGGCAGGCCGGTGCCCACCGATCTTCGAGACGTAGACGACCTCGACGCCTTCGGGGACACCGAGGTGCACGGTCTCGTGGGTGCGTTCGTAGAGGTCCTCCATGAACGGGATCGCAACCTCGACCAGGCCCCGCTCGACGGAGGCGCGCAGACCCAGTTCGAAGAGCTGACCGCTCAGGCGGTAACCCGCCGGATCCTTGTCGAGCAACCGGACGGCGACGAGATCGGTGACGATGCGGTGCAGCGTCCCCTTCGGCAGACCGGTGCGTCGGCCCAGTTCGGCGAGGGTGAGAACGTGGTCGTCGGCGGTGAACGCCCACAGCACGGTGACGACCTTGCCGAGCACCGTGTTGGTGTCCACCCCGTCGCCCGGCGGGCGGGCATGCACCGGCGACTCGCGCTGTCCTTCCACGTGGCTCAGGTTAGGACACCTCGCTCCGCACGCGGGACAGGCGCCCGCGCTGGCATCCTGGATGTGTGACCGAGCGCAAGCGGTGGGATCTGACGTTCGAGACGTGGATCGAACGTCAGATCCGTGTGGCGCAGGACCGCGGCGATTTCGACGATCTGCCCGGTTACGGCAAACCCATCCCCGATCACGGCGACGACGAGCTGTGGTGGGTGAAGAGTTATCTGGCGCGCGAGGGTCTGTCGACGGAAGCGTTGCTGCCGCCCGAACTGCAGTTGCGGCGCGAGATCGAGCGGCTGCCCGACACGGTCGGCTCGGCGCCCAGCGAGAAGGTGGTGCGCGAGATCGTCTCCGATCTCAACCGGCGGATCGCCGACTGTCTGCGTTTCCCGAGCGGCCTGCCCGTACCGATCCACAAGGTCGACACCGAGGAGATGGTGGAGGTGTGGAGGGTCGAGCGGGCACGTCGTCGCGAGGAGGCCCGCACGGCCCTGAACTCGACGCGACCCCGGCTCGAGACGGAGTCCGAGACCGGGGTCGCGCGGAGAAGGTGGATCTTCCGGTGGTTCCGCAGGCGGAACCGGCCGGTCGTCAGGGAAGGGTGAGCGGTGCTCCGGTCGCAGCGCGCACCTGCTCCTCGGTGACGCCCGGGGCGCACTCGGTCAGGACGAGGCCGTCGGCGGTCACATCGATCACCGCGAGGTTGGTGATGATGCGCTGCACCACGCCCTCACCGGTGAGCGGCAGCGAGCACTCCGAGACGATCTTCGGGTTGCCCTGCTTGTCGGTGTGCTCCATGAGCACGATGACCTTGCGGGCACCGTGGACGAGATCCATCGCCCCGCCCATGCCCTTGACCATCTTGCCGGGCACCATCCAGTTGGCCAGATCGCCGGTGGCCGAGACCTCCATGCCGCCGAGCACCGCGGTGTCGATGTGGCCGCCGCGGATCATGCCGAAGCTCAGCGCCGAGTCGAAGAAGGCAGCGCCGGGGTTGACCGTCACGGTCTCCTTGCCGGCGTTGATCAGGTCGGGATCGACCGAATCCTCGGTGGGGTACGGCCCGGTGCCCAGGATGCCGTTCTCACTGTGCAGGGTCACGTGCACACCCTCGGGCAGGTAGTTGGGGATCAGCGTCGGCAGGCCGATACCGAGGTTGACGTACTCCCCCGGCGAGAGTTCCTGCGCGGCACGCGCGGCCATCTGCGTGCGCGTCCACCCCTGTGTCTCGACAGCTGTGGTCATCTTCTACGCTCCCTTCGCGGCGCTGACGGTGCGCTTTTCGATCTGCTTGTCCTGGACACCGGTGTGCACGACCCGGTTCACGAAGATTCCCGGCAGGTGCACCTCGCCCGGATCGATCTCGCCCGGCTCGACGAGTTCTTCGACCTGGGCGATGCACACGCGACCGGCCATCGCGGCGAGCGGGTTGAAGTTCATCGCGGCCTTGTTGAACACCAGGTTGCCCTCGGTGTCGCCCTTGAGGGCGTGCACGAGCGAGAAGTCGGCGGTGATGGACTCCTCGAGCACGTACCGCTTGCCGCGGAACTCGCGGATCTCCTTCGCCGGCGACGCCACGGCGATCGAACCGTCGGCGTTGTACTTCCACGGCAGTCCGCCCTGCGAGATAGGCGTGCCGACACCGGCGGGGGTGAAGAATGCGGGGATGCCCGCGCCGCCGGCGCGGAGCTTCTCGGCGAGAGTGCCCTGCGGGGTCAGCTCCACCTCGAGTTCACCCGAGAGGTACTGCCGGGCGAATTCCTTGTTCTCCCCGACGTACGATGCGGTGACCCGGCTGATGCGCTTGCTGCCCAGCAGGATTCCGAGACCGTGGCCGTCGACGCCGCAGTTGTTGGAGAACACCTCGAGGTCGGTGGCCCCGGTGTCGGCGATGGCCTGGATCAGGATGTCGGGGATACCGCACAGTCCGAATCCGCCCACCGCGAGCGTCGCACCGTCACGGATGTCGGCGACGGCCTCCGCCGCCGTCTCGAACACTTTCGTTGCCAACTCTCACCTCTCGGGTTCCGGGGGAGCCGCCGGGGCTCCGCTGGACGAATCACGTCCACTGGATGAACGCGGTCACATTCTTGGTTTCTACTAAAAAGTCTGCAGGTGGCGAACACAAGTACCTGCCGAAATCTGCCGAAAATTGGTCGTTCATCGAACGGAGACCCCATATGCGTTCACTGAATGGACGTAGAATCGATACATGTCGTCCGATGCACGGGGTCAACTGGTCACGCGGATCGCCGCTCTGCTGCGCACCGTCTCGTCGCACGAGCCGGAAGGGGTGACGACCTCCGAGGTTGCGCGCAGCACCGATCTCGCCCGGCCCACGGTGCACCGCCTGCTCAGCTCGCTCGCCGACGAGGGGCTCGTCGACCGGGATCCGGCCTCGGGACGCTGGGCCCTCGGACCCGAGCTCTACCTGCTGGGATCGCTCGCATCGGTGCGCTACGACATCACCGACCTCGCGGGCGACGTGCTGCGCGATCTGGCGCGCGCGACCGGCGAGAGCGTCTTCCTCTCCGCGCGGCGGGGCGACGAGACGGTGTGCCTGGCGATGGAGGAGGGCAGCTTCCCGCTGCGTTCGCACGTGCTCCACATCGGGATCCGGTTCCCGCTCGGGGTGGCGTCGGCGGGGCTGGCGATCCTCGCGCACATGCCCGATCAGGACATCGAGGCGTATCTGTCGCGGGTGGATCTCACGGAGAATTGGGGACCGGACCATGCGCGACCCGCACTGGAGAAACGGATCGAGGCGACTCGGCTGGCCGGCTACGCCGTCAATCCGGCGCTGATCGTGGAGGGCAGTTGGGGAATGGGCGCCGCGGTGTTCGATCACCGCGGCGCCCCGACCTGGGCGTTGAGTCTGACCGGCGTGGAGAGCCGGTTCCGGCCCGATCGTGTGCCCGAACTCGGTGAGGCGCTGCTCGACAGCGCTCACCGTCTCACTCAGTTGTTGCGTCACCGTCCCCGGTGACGCGCGGTCATGCCGAGGCGGCAGCCGACGCGCGCTGCAGCACGCGTTCGGCGTGGCGCAGCACCGGGGCGTCGACCATCTTCCCTTCGAAATCGAAGACGCCGCGCTCCGATTCGGCGGCCTCGAGGACGCGTCGCGCCCACGCCTCCTCCTCGGGGGTGGGCGCGTACGCCCGGCGGACGACGTCGACCTGACTCGGATGGATCGACACCTTGATGTCGAATCCGACCGCTACGGCGTCGAGGGCCTCCTCGTGGAGACCGTCGGTGTCCTTGATGTTCAGGTACACCGAGTCGAGTGCCCAGCGGGCGTGACCCTTCGCGGCGAGCAGGGTCACCGACCGGGCGTGCTGCGCGACCGCGCGGTACGTCCCGTCGGCGCGACGGCTTGCGTTGCCACCGAGTCCGGCGACGAGATCCTCGGCACCCCACATCATTCCGAGGGTGTTCTCGGCGACGGCGATGTCCTCCACCGCGAGCACCCCGAGGGGCGACTCGATGAGCGCGACCACCTCGAGCGGTGCGAGCGAGCGCACCTCGTCGCCGCTCTCGCACTTGGGCAGCATGACCCGCGTGTACGACGTACGGCGCAGCGCCTCGAGATCGGCCTCGTGGTCGGCCGTGCCCACCGGGTTGACCCGCACCACGGTGCGTTCGGGGTCGAGCGGGGTGGCGATCAGCGCCTCACGGGCGGCCTGCTTGTCGGCCGGTGCGACGGCATCCTCGAGGTCGATGATCACCACGTCGGAGCGTTCGGCGGCCTTGGCGTAGCGCTCCGGACGATCGGCGGGACAGAAAAGCCATGCGGGGCCGGGGAGTTCCCAGGTCATGTCGTGGGCCTCTTCTGGACGAGGGTCTTGCGCACGGCGACGGCGACGACGTCGCCGTGCTGGTTGCGACCGGTGTGTTCGAGGGTGACGATGCCCTCCCCCGGCCGGCTCTTCGACTCGCGCTTGTCGACGATCTTCGTCTCGGCGTAGAGCGTGTCGCCGTGGAAGAGCGGCTTGGGGAAGGAGATCTCGGAGAATCCGAGGTTCGCGACGATCGTGCCCTGCGTGAGCTGGGCGACCGACAGTCCCACGATCGTCGAGAGCGTGAACATCGAATTGACCAGACGCTCACCGAAACTCGTCTCGGCGGCGTAGGCGGCATCGAGGTGCAGCGCCTGCGTGTTCATCGTCTGCGTCGTGAACAGCGTATTGTCGGCCTCGGTGATCGTCCGGCCGGGGCGGTGCTCGTAGATCGCGCCGAGTTCGAATTCCTCGAACCACAGGCCGCGCTGGACGATCCGTTTCTCCACGGTGGTGTCGGTCTCGCTCACAGTCCCAGCTCCCGTCCGATGAGCATGAGCTGCACCTCGGTGGTGCCCTCACCGATTTCGAGGATCTTGCTGTCGCGGTAGTGGCGCGCCACGGCGTACTCGTTCATGAAGCCGTAGCCGCCGTGGATCTGCGTCGCGTCGCGCGCGTTGTCCATCGCGGCCTCGGACGCGACGAGCTTGGCGACCGCGGCCTGCTTCTTGAACGGCTTGCCGGCGAGCATCGCGGCGGCGGCGTCGTAGTAGGCGGTGCGTGCGGCGTGCGCACGTGCCTCCATGCGGGCGATCTTGAAGGCGATGGCCTGGTTGCTGCCGATCGGGCTGCCGAAGGCCTCGCGCTCCTTGGCGTACTTCACCGATTCGTCGACGCAACCCTGCGCGGCGCCGGTCGACAGCGCGGCGATCGCGATGCGGCCCTCGTCGAGGATGCGCAGGAAGTTGGCGTAGCCGCGGCCCCGCTCGCCGAGGAGGTTCTCCTCGGGCACCCGCACGTCGGCGAAGGTGAGCGGATGCGTGTCGGAGGCGTTCCAGCCGACCTTGTTGTAGGCAGGTTCGGCGGTGAAGCCCGGCGTGGAGGTCGGCACGAGGATCGTGGAGATCTCCTTCTTGCCGTTCTCCCGCACACCGGTGACGGCGGTGACGGTCACGAGCGAGGTGATGTCGGTGCCGGAGTTGGTGATGAACTGCTTGTTGCCGTTGATGATCCACTCGCCGTTCTCGAGCTTGGCGGTGGTCTTGGTGCCTCCGGCGTCGCTGCCCGCACCCGGCTCGGTGAGACCGAAGGCCGCGAGGTTGCGGCCGCTTGCGAGCTGCGGCAGCCACTCCTCCTTCTGCTTCTCGTTGCCGAAGCGGTAGATCGGCATCGCACCGAGCGAGACACCGGCCTCGAGGGTGATGGCGACGGACTGGTCGACCTTGCCGAGTTCCTCGAGGGCGAGGCACAGCGCGAAGTAGTCGCCGCCCATGCCGCCGTACTCCTCGGGGAACGGCAGACCGAACAGGCCCATCTCGGCCATGCCCTGCACGACCTCGTAGGGGAACGAGTGCTCGGCGTCGTGCTTGGCGGCGACCGGCGCGACCACCGTGCGGGCGAAGTCGGCGACCGTCTTGCGCAGCTGCTCGTACTCGTCGGGAAGTTGACCCGTGGCCAGGTATTCCGTCATTACTGTGCATCCTCCGTGTCGGCGTGCGGGGTGACTCGCACGAGAAGTTGATCGACCTTGACCTGCTCACCGGCGGCCGCGAACAGTTCGACGGTGCCGTCGATGGGGGCGGTGAGCGAATGTTCCATCTTCATGGCCTCGACGACGACGAGCGTCTGTCCGGCCGTGACGGTGTCGCCGGAGGCGACGGACACCGCGATGACGGCGCCGGGCATCGGGCTCGTGATGTCGGCGTCGCCCGCGTGCGTGTCGTCGCCGCGGACCGATGCCTCGCGCACCTCGCGGACGGCGACGCTGCCGTGGCCGTCGGAAAGCCAGACCGCACCGTCGGATTCGCCGACGCGGTAGCTGTGACGTCGGCCGTCGAGCACGACCGCCAGATCGGAGCCGTGCAGCACGGCGCTGAACCGGTAGGTCTCGCCGTCCTCGACCTCGGCGACACCGGCCGCCGGGGTTCCGGTCAGGCGCACGTGTGCGGTGCGGTCGCCGGAAGTGAGCCGCGACGTGACGGGCCGGTGGGCACCGACGCGCCAGCCGTCGGGCACCGCCCACGGATCGGTGGTGTCGCCCAACCAGCGGTCGAGCCACCGCAGGATCGCCGCGGCGACGAGCGTGGAATCGGCGGTGGTGGGGGCGGTGTAGTCGCCGACCCGGCGGTCGAGGAGTCCGGTGTCGAGCGCACCGGCCACGACGTCGTCGTCGGCGAGCAGGAACCGCACGAAGTCGACGTTGGTGACGACGCCGAGCACGGCGGTCTGCGCGAGCGCCCGGTCGAGGCGACGCAGCGCTCCGGCGCGGTCGTCGGCGTGGGCGATGACCTTGGCGAGCATCGGGTCGTAGTCGCTGCCGACCACGGTGCCGGCGCGGATGCCGGAGTCGACGCGCACACCGGGGCCGGTGGGTTCGACGACGTCGGCGATCTCGCCGCCGGTGGGGAGGAAGCCGCGGGCCGGGTCCTCGGCGTAGACGCGGGCCTCGATCGCATGGCCGGTGAGGGTGATGTCGTCCTGGGTGAAGCCGAGCGGCTCGCCCGCGGCGATGCGCACCTGCCATTCGACGAGGTCGAGGCCGGTGACCATCTCGGTGACCGGATGCTCGACCTGCAGTCGGGTGTTCATCTCCATGAAGAAGAACTCGTCGGGCTTGTCGGCGGAGACGATGAACTCGACGGTGCCGGCGCCGGTGTAGTCGACGCTGCGCGCGGTGTTGCACGCGGCCTCACCGATGCGGGCGCGGGTGGCCTCGTCGAGCAGCGGCGAGGGTGCTTCCTCGATGACCTTCTGGTGCCGCCGCTGGAGGCTGCACTCGCGCTCCCCCAGGTGGACGACGTTGCCGTGCGCGTCGGCAAGGACCTGGACCTCGATGTGCCGGGGGCGCTGCACGAACCGCTCGAGGAAGAGGGTGTCGTCGCCGAACGCCGACGCCGCTTCGCGACGGGCGGATTCGAGCGCGGCGGGCAGATCCTTCGGGTCCTCGACGAGGCGCATGCCCTTGCCGCCACCACCGGCGGACGGCTTGACGAGCACGGGATAGCCGACGTCCTCGGCGCCCGCGATCAGTTCGTCGTCGCTCAGGCCGGGCCGGGAGATGCCGGGCACGACGGGAACGCCGAACTCCGACACCGCGGCCTTGGCGGTGATCTTGTCGCCCATGGTCTCGATGGCGTGGGCGGAGGGGCCGAGGAAGGCGATACCCGCGGTGGCGCACGCGGCGGCGAAAGCCGAGTTCTCCGAGAGGAATCCGTAACCGGGGTGGATGCCCTGCGCGCCGGTGGCGAGCGCCGCGTCGATGACCTTGTCGATCACCAGGTAGCTCTCGCGCGCCGCGGCGGGTCCGAGCAGCACCGCGGTGTCGGCCTCCTGCACGTGCCGGGCGTCGCGGTCGGCCTCGCTGAACACGGCGACCGAGCGGATACCCATCGCCTTCAGGGTGCGGATGACGCGCACCGCGATCTCGCCGCGGTTGGCGACCAACACCGTGTCGATCCGAGTCGTATCAGTCATGGGTGCACTCACATCCGGAAGACGCCGTAGGAGACCGGCTCGAGCGGGGCGTTGGCGCACACCGACAGTGCCAGTCCGAGAACTTTTCTGGTGTCTGCGGGATCGATGATGCCGTCGTCCCACAGGCGCGCGGTCGAGTAGTAGGGATTGCCCTGCTCCTCGTACTGGGCGCGGATCGGAGCCTTGAACTCCTCCTCCTGCTCGGCCGTCCAGGGCTTGCCCGAGGCGTCGAGCTGGTCGGAACGCACCGTGGCCAGCACCGAGGCGGCCTGCTCGCCACCCATGACGGAGATGCGGGCGTTGGGCCACATCCACAGGAAGCGAGGCGAATACGCGCGACCGCACATCGAGTAGTTGCCGGCGCCGTACGAGCCGCCGATGACGACGGTCAGCTTCGGTACCCGGGCGCACGCGACGGCGGTGACCATCTTCGCGCCGTGCTTGGCGATGCCGCCGGCCTCGTAGTCGCGGCCGAC
This sequence comes from Rhodococcus sp. PD04, assembly GCF_035918275.1. Taxonomy (NCBI): domain Bacteria; kingdom Bacillati; phylum Actinomycetota; class Actinomycetes; order Mycobacteriales; family Nocardiaceae; genus Rhodococcus; species Rhodococcus sp. PD04. The sequence goes on from NZ_CP142143.1 coordinate 5,158,627, forward strand.
CATGAAGCCGGAGATGTTCTGCAGGAACACCAGCGGGATCGAGCGCTTGTCGCACAGTTCGATGAAATGCGCTCCCTTGACGGCGGATTCGCCGAAGAGCACACCGTTGTTCGCGATGATGCCGACCGGGTGGCCGTGGATGCGCGCGAAACCGGTGACGAGCGTCTTGCCGTATTCGGCCTTGAACTCGTGGAACGAGGAGCCGTCGACGACACGGTCGATGACCTCGTGCACGTCGTAGGGGATGCGCGAGTCGGTGGGCACCACGTCGTACAACTCGGCGGGGTCGGCCTCGGGTTCGACGGTGGGTTCGACGTCCCACGGGCGCGGGTTGCGCGGACCGAAGGTGGAGACGATGTCGCGCACGATGCGCAGCGCGTCGCGGTCGTCCTCGGCCAGGTGGTCGGTGACGCCGGAGACCTTCGAGTGCAGGTCGCCGCCGCCGAGCTCCTCCGCGGTGACGACCTCGCCGGTCGCGGCCTTCACCAGCGGCGGACCACCGAGGAAGATGGTGCCCTGGTTGCGGACGATGACGGCCTCGTCGCTCATCGCGGGGACGTAGGCGCCGCCGGCGGTGCACGAGCCCATGACCGCGGCGATCTGCGGAATCCCCTTGGCACTCATGGTGGCCTGGTTGTAGAAGATGCGGCCGAAGTGCTCGCGGTCGGGGAAGACCTCGTCCTGCCGCGGCAGGAAGGCACCGCCGGAGTCGACGAGATACAGGCACGGCAGGTTGTTCTGCAGCGCGACTTCCTGCGCCCGCAGGTGCTTCTTGACCGTGATCGGGTAGTAGGTGCCGCCCTTGACGGTGGCGTCGTTCGCGACGATCACGCACTCGCGGCCGGCGACGCGGCCGATGCCGGCGATCATGCCGGCGCCCGGGCACTCGTCGTCGTACATGCCGTTCGCGGCGAGCGGCGACAGTTCGAGGAACGGGCTGCCCGTGTCGAGCAGTTCGTCCACACGGTCGCGGGGAAGCAGCTTGCCGCGCGCAACGTGCCGCTCCCGAGCTTTCTCGCTGCCACCCAGTGCTGCGGCAGCGAGCTTGTCTCGGAGCTCTCCGACCAGCTGTTCGTGCTGGTCGCGGCTGGTTGTCGAGGCCGTCTCAGCGGTTGTCACGGACACCATCCTCGGTAGATCGACTAATCGCCATTAACTGAAATCTAGGTTAGTTATGATTAACCGAGTTGTCCAGACCACACCGAGCGGAGATTTTCATGACCGAGTCCGCGATCGACGTCTCGACCGCATCGGGACGCCCGACGCGGCGTAGCCTCGCCAAGGCGGAACGCCGACGGGACCTCCTGCGTGCCGCGGCGCACCTGATCGCCGAACGCGGATTCCCCGGAGTCCGCCTCGAAGATCTCGGTGCGGCCGTGGGGATCAGCGGTCCCGCTGTGTACCGGCACTTCCCCAACAAGGACGCCCTGCTCGTCGAGATCCTCGTCGAGATCAGCCGCCGCCTCCTCGCAGGTGGCACGCAGGTCGCCGAGACGACGCCCGACCCGCGCGACGCCCTCGAGGGGCTGGTCGACTTCCATCTCGACTTCGCGCTGGGCGAGCCCGATCTCATCCGCGTGCAGGACCGCGAGTTCACGTCCCTCCCCGACGAAGGGCAGCGGGAGGTGAGGGTGACCCAGCGTCGCTACGTCGAGATCTGGGTCGACGTCCTGCGCCGCATCGACCCCGCACTGCCCGAATCCGATGCGCGCACGATGGCGCACGCGACCTTCGGACTCATCAACTCGACACCGCACAGTGCCGACCCGCGTTCCCCCGAGGGCACCCGCGCGGTGCTGCGACGCATGGCACTGGCAGCTCTCGCCGCGACCCCCTCGGCTCTCGCGGCAGAGCCGGCACGAACGGAGACCGCATGAGCTACTTCGAACGACTCGGCCCGACCTCCTTCCGCGCCACCGAACACGTCGGTGGGGCGTGGAACGAGACGGAGCAGCACATCGCGCCCGCCCTCGGGTTGATCGCCCACGTCGTCGAATGCGACCGCGACGCGCGGCGCGACGACGACCTCGCGATCGGACGCCTGTCGTACGACATCCTCGGCACCGTGCCCGTCGGTCCCGTCGTCACGACCGTCGAGGTCCTGCGGCCCGGACGCACCATCGAACTCGTGGAAGCGACACTCGCCTACGACGGGCGCGCGATCGTGCGTGCCCGCGCGTGGCTGATGCAGACTCGCCCCACCGCGGAGATCGCCGGCACCACGCTGCAGCCGATCCCGTCGCCCGAGGACTGCGAACCCTGGGACCCGACGACGCTGTGGCCGGGAGGATTCATCGACTCGGTGGAGGTGCGTCGCGTCTCGACCGCACCCGGACGGGCCTCGTTCTGGGTGCGTACCGATCTTCCGCTCGTGGAGGCCGAGAAGGTCAGCGATCTCGCCGCCACGGCCGGCCTGTTCGACATCGCCAACGGCATGGCGGTGCGTGCCGATCCGAGGACGGTCGCCTTCCCCAACCTCGACCTGACCGCGCACCTGTTCGCCGAACCCCGCGGTGAATGGATCGGCTTCGATACGTCGGTCTCGTTCGGCGCCGACGGCATCGGCCTGACGAGCACGGTGCTGCACGATGCGACCGGCCCGATCGGCACGATGTCCCAGATCCTCACGGTGCGGCCGATCTGAGCGGCCGCACCGGTCCGGAGGTCTCGGAGTCCGGTGACCTCGAGGTTCGGTGACCTCGGGGTGCGGCGCCCTCGGGGTTCGGTGGCCTCAGCTCAGCAGCGCGGACGCGAGCTGCCGGTAGCCCTCGCTCGGGAAGGTGAACGGATCCGCGGTGAGCACCTGGATGGCCACCTCGTCGGCACCGGCGGCGTAGTGCTTCTCGATGCCGGCGACGACGCTGTCGAGATCACCCCACGGGATGAGCACGTCCATCAAGGCGTCGCTGCCACCGTCGGCGAGGTCCTCGTCGGTGTACCCGAGACGACGCAGGTTGTTCGAGTAGTTCGGCAGCGCGAGATAACCGCGCATGTACTCGCGGGCGATGCCGCGCGCGACGGTCTCGTCGGTTTCGAGGACGACGGCCACCTCGGGCGCGAGCAACGGCTCCGAGCCGAGGGCCTCACGCGCGACCGCCGTGTGCTCGGGCGGAACGAAGTACGGATGGGCTCCTGCCGCGCGCTCGGCGGACAGCTTCAGCATGCGCGGGCCGAGCGCCGCGAGGACCCTGCGATCGGTGGGCACCGGCGTCGACGCCGCATCGAGACCGTCGAGGTACTCGACCATCCGGCTGTAGGGCTTGGTGTAGCTGGTGTTCTCCCGCGCGTCGACGACGGGAGCGTGACTCGTTCCGACTCCCAGCAGGAAACGACCGGGATACCGCGACTCCAGATCGGCGACCGCAGCGGCCGTGGTCTCCGGGTCGGCGTGCCAGATGCTGATGATGCCGCTCGCCAGTTCGAGCGTCGTCGTCGCCGCGAGCAGTTCCCCGTAGACGGAGGGGAAACCGTCCTGGAATCCGCCGGACGTCCACAACCGGGAGTACCCGAGCTCCTCCAGTTCGCGGGCAGCGCCGAGCGCCTGCTCGCGAACCTTCCGACCGAGCCAGAACGCGCCACCCCACACACTCACTCGTCGTGTCATGCGACCGACCCTAGTCGCGTTCCGACACTCGGTGCAGCCGCTTCGGCCCGTGGCCGGATCGGGACGGCTCCACCGGTCGGCTACAGTTCGCATTCGGGTTCAACAGACAGCCCGTCCATACGTGTGTTCGCAGACCGACAGGTCCGGGACCGCACCGCCGTCGGGATTCGTCGCCCGTAGGCGCGAATCGGGCACGGACCGGGAAGCTGGGGTGGATGTGATCGGTTTCGTGCGTTCCGCCGAAGTCGGAGCGACGGTGCAGCGATGAGGGATCCTTCGGTTCCCGAACCGCGTATCGAGCGCATCTCCTCGCGGCTGGCCGTGCAGAGCTGGTTCCAGTTGGCGTTCGCGCTCCTCGCGGTGTTCGCCGTCGTCGGTTCGATCGTGGGCGGGATCTTCATCCAGCGCACCGTGCAGATCACCGACGAGGTGACCGAGCGGATCCAGCCGGCGATGACGCAGGCCTTCAACTTGCAGACCGCTCTGCTCGATCAACAGACCGCGGTCCGCGGGTACGCGCTCACGACCGAACCCGTCTTCCTCGGGCCGTACCGTGCGGGTCAGGAGAACCAGCAGGTCGCGCTCGATCGTCTTCGCGTGCTCCTCGCCGAGCATCCGGATCTGCTCGCCGACATCGACACCATCGAGGCCGCCGCTGCGCAGTGGCGGACGCAGTACGCAGAGCCGATCATCGAGACCGTCGTCCCCGGGGAGCCGCGTCCCGTCGATCCGGCCCTGGCGGAGCAGGACCGGCTGGCCTTCGGTGAGATCCGGTCGATGTTCGCCCAGGAGAACAGCGCGCTCTCCAACGTCCTGGCGGAGGACCTCGACGAACTCGCGGAGTCCCGCACCATCCGCAATTCGGTGCTGATCGCGATGGTGATCACGTTCATCCTCACCGGTCTCGCCACGGTGGTTCTCGTCCACAACCTCGTCGCCGTGCCGCTCGCCAGGCTCCGCGGGGCCAGCCGCCGGGTCGCGCTGGAGGAGAACTTCTACCAGCACATCTACCCCCAGGGACCGAAGGACATCCGGGCACTCGCCCTCGATGTCGAGACGATGCGCGGTCGTATCGCGGACGCGTTGGCGGACTCCCGGAAGCAGCAGACCCTGCTCGCGAAACAGACCGAGGATCTCGATTCCCAGGCCGAGGAACTCCGTCGCTCGAACACCGAACTCGAGCAGTTCGCCTACGTCGCATCGCACGACCTGCAGGAACCGCTGCGGAAGGTCGCGTCCTTCTGCCAGCTGCTCGAGAAGCGGTACGGCGACGTCCTCGACGATCGCGGACGGCAGTACGTCGAATACGCCGTGGACGGCGCGAAACGGATGCAGGTGCTGATCAGCGATCTGCTCGCCTTCTCCCGGGTCGGACGCGTCCACGACGCCTACGTCCGGGTCGACCTCGGCCGACCGCTCGAGAAGGCGTTGTTCAATCTCTCCGCGTCCGTCGAGGAGTCGCAGGCGCGGATCGAACGTCCCGACGACCTTCCCGAACTGACCGGCGACCCCACTCTGCTGACGATGCTGTGGCAGAACCTGGTCGGCAACGCCATCAAGTTCCGACATCCCGATCGCACCCCGGTGATCAGGATCGAGTGCGAAAAGGTCGAGGACGAGTCGGACGGTCCGCAGTGGCACTTCTGCGTCACCGACAACGGCATCGGAATCGACAGCGAGTACGCCGAGAAGGTGTTCGTCATCTTCCAGCGGCTGCATCCTCGCGACGATTACCAGGGCACCGGTATCGGACTGGCGCTGTGCAAGAAAATCGTCGAGTATCACGCTGGAAGAATCTGGATCGACACCGAGTACGGCGATACTCATACCGAGGGCACTCGAATCTGCTTCACCCTCGGAACCGCATCACGCCCCGTCGAGCAGAAGCAGGGGACAACGTCATGAGGAGCACGATCGTGACCTATCCCGCTGCCCGACCGGTGGACGTCCTGTTGGTCGAGGACGATCCCGGCGACGAGCTGATGACCCGTGAAGCATTCGAGGACAACAAGATCGGCAACGCCCTCCACGTCGTCCGCGACGGGGCGGAAGCACTCGACTTCCTGTACCGCCGGGGCGAATACGAGGGTGCGCCGCGCCCGGATCTGATCCTGCTCGACCTGAACCTGCCGAAATACGACGGCCGTCAGGTGCTGACGAAGATCAAGTCCGATCCGGAACTGTCCGACATCCCGATCGTGGTGCTCACGACCTCGTCGGCGGAGGAGGACATTCTCCGCAGTTACAAGCTGCACGCCAATGCGTACGTCACCAAGCCGGTCGATCTCGACCAGTTCATCGGTGCCGTGAAGCAGATCGACGAATTCTTCGTGCAGGTCGTGCGGCTACCGCGTCGCGGACGCTGACGAGAAGCTCCGCGGCGCGGCTCCGGCCGAACCGTCAGGACAGGATGCCGAAGATCGCGACCACGAAGATGATCACGATCACCGCGACGGCGAGCAGCGTGAGCCACCCGCTGATGGGGAATCGCTTCCTCGTGTCGGGCTCCGGTGCGGACAGCCCGGACGTCGTCCCCGAATCGGGGGGCGTCGATCCGGGCGCTACGCCACCGCCGGGTTCCAGATCCGGGGTGCGTGCAGGGTCGGGATCCTGGTTTCCATGATGTTCGGGGTCCGACGTGGTCACCTGACCTCCTTCTGTGCGGCTGCGCTCCCGTAGAGCGGCCGCAGACGTGTGTCGCGGTGAATTCGGTTCTACGGCGACATACCTCTCCCCCGCACTCCGCAAACCTGGCCTCCTGCGGCAGGCGACCTCTTCCGGTCCGGCGTTTGCCCGCTCCGAGCGCGGGTAGGCATCGAGGGACACGTGCCGGGTACGACCCGACATTCCTGCACCCGAGGAGCCGAGGAGCGACATGAAGGCAGTGACATGGCAGGGGCGCCGCAACGTGAGCGTCGATACGGTGCCCGATCCGACGATCCAGGAGGCCGGTGACGCCGTCATCCGCGTCACCACCACCAACATCTGCGGCTCCGATCTGCACCTGTACGAGGTGTTGGGAGCCTTCATGACTCCCGGCGACATCCTCGGTCACGAACCGATGGGCATCGTCGAGGAGGTCGGCTCCGGCGTCACGAAACTGAAGCCCGGTGACCGGGTGGTGATCCCCTTCCAGGTGTGTTGCGGCCAGTGCTTCATGTGTACCCACGGCCTGCATTCGCAGTGCGAGACCACGCAGGTCCGTGAGGAGGGCACCGGTGCCGCCCTGTTCGGCTACTCGAAGCTCTACGGCAGCGTGCCCGGCGGGCAGGCCGAATATCTGCGCGTCCCCCATGCCGACGCCACCCACATCAAGGTCCCGGAAGGGCCGGCCGACGACCGTTTCGTCTACCTCTCCGACGTGCTGCCCACCGCGTGGCAGGCCGTCGAGTACGCGGAGATCCCCGACGGCGGCAGTGTCACGGTGCTCGGCCTCGGCCCCATCGGTGAGATGGCCGCGCGCATCGCGGCGCACAAGGGTGCTCGCGTGATCGGCGTGGACATGGTTCCCGAGCGACTGGCCCGCGCGGCGTCCCGCGGTATCGAGGTCGTCGATCTGCGCGAGGTCGACAACAACCCCGGCGACATGATCCGTGACATGACGAACGGGCGCGGCACCGATTCTGTGATCGACGCCGTGGGTATGGAGGCGCACGGCTCGCCCGTCGCGAAGCTCGCCCAGAGTGCCGCCGGTTTCCTGCCGTCGGCGATCGCCGAGCCGTTCATGGAGAAGGCCGGAGTGGACCGTCTCCACGCGCTGTACACCGCGATCGACGTCGTGCGGCGTGGTGGCGCGATCTCGTTGAGCGGTGTGTACGGCGGGGCGGCGGACCCGATGCCGATGCTCACCCTGTTCGACAAGCAGATCCGTCTCCACATGGGTCAGGCCAACGTGTTGAACTGGGTCCCGGAGATCCTGCCGCTGCTGACCGACGAGGATCCGTTGGGGGTCGACGACTTCGCGACCCACCGCCTCCCGCTCGACGACGCGCCTCACGCGTACGAGATCTTCCAGAAGAAGCAGGACGGCGCCATCAAGATCGGCCTGAAGCCGTAGGAGCCGCGAAGAAACCGGGCCCGGGGGGCGCTTCCCCGGGCCCGGTCGTTCGCGTCGACTCAACTTGCGATCGCGGCCTGACCGTTCCTCTCCGCGTCGATGACGGTGATCTTGCGGGGCCGGGCCTTCTCCGCGACCGGGATCGTCACCCGCAGAACGCCGTTGCGGTAGTGCGCTTCGATCCGATCGGTATCGAGGGTGTCACCGAGGAACAGACGTCGGGTGAAGACACCTCTGGGCCGTTCGGTCGAGACGAACTCCTGGTCGCGATCGACCTCCGGACGTTCGGCGCGGACGGTGAGCACGTTGCGTTCGACGTCGAGTTCGATCGAGTCGACCTCGACACCGGGGAGATCGAACTCGGCGATGAAGCGGTCGTCCTCCCGCCACGCATCGAGCGGCATCACCGCCGGTCGGGCCATGGTGCCGAGCACCTGCTGCGCGAGACGATCGACGTCGCGGAACGGGTCGGTGCGCATCAACATCTGTCTGTCACCTCCGACTGTCCGGCCGTTCGTTACGGCCACACTCTCAAATTATCTATGCCATCCGGCACAGATTTATTATGGCCCCGGTGATACACTTCGGTCAAGGCCGCGGATGACCGCGGTGCGACCCGAGAACACCGACTCCGCCGACCGGAGGAAACGATGACGTTCGATCCGCTCCTGCGCGCGACGCCTGATCGGTCGCCCCGCGCCCAGCGCGGGGTCTACGGCATCTCGGTGGCCGCCGAACTCTCCGGACTCGACCCGCAGACCCTGCGCCTGTACGAACGCCGAGGGCTGCTGAACCCCGCCCGCACGGCGGGCGGGACGCGCCGCTACAGCGACAACGATCTCGAGACCGTGCAACGGATCGTCGAACTGGTGGGCTCCGGCATCAATATCGCCGGAGTCGCCCGGATCCTCGAACTCGAAGCGAGCAATGCGGCGCTGAGAGAGGACAACGACCGTCTGCGCTCCGCACTGGACAGCAGGCCTCCTCCCTCGCCACCGACCTCTTGAACCTCTTCTACCTGCACAAACAACATGAAGCCCGGACCGGCTCACGAGAACCGGGCTAAGATTCGAGAACGCCTCAGAAGTGCGTAGGAGTGCGTCCGGCCAAGGGACGCACCGATAGCAATAAGGGGTGACCCCAGTGCGCAATGCACAACACGATTCACCGAGAACCGGACAGGGACAGCAGGACACGACATCCCGGCCGAACCACATCGCGGACGACACGATCCGCTGGCCCGACCCGAGCCCCCTCGACGGATGGTGGGCCCGCGTGATGGGCAAGCCGGTTCCCTGAGAGGAACCGGCACGGCCGGACGATCCGACCGTGCGACGACATCGATTCGCCGAGTTGATCGATCGATATCGAGGTGGACATGATGCCGCACCGCGACCCGCTCTCCGGTGACCGGTGGGTCTTCCGTTGCGACCATTGCGATCATTGCTACCGGACCGTTGCACAGAGCAGGCCGCAGGCCGAGCTCTATGCCCGTATGAACGGCTGGACCACCGCACCGACGATGTTGTGCCCCGGATGCGCAACGCTGTTCGCCGGTGAGATCGCGCCGCTCGCGCACGTCGAGGGCTGAGCCGACCGATCGTTGCAGTCGCCGGTCGTGGGGCGGGTGAGCATCTAGGCTCGCCTCATGACCGGTGACGCGACACGCATCGACTCACCCGAGAAACTCTCGGCTGCTCTCGGGACCACGGGTTATCTCGCCGACGACGGACTGGCGACCGTCGCCTTCCTCGCGATGCGTATGGGCCGGCCGCTCTTCTGCGAAGGCGAGCCCGGAACCGGGAAGACCTCGCTCGCAGCGGCTCTCGCCCAGGCCCTGGATCTGCCGATGGTCCGGTTGCAGTGCCACGAGGGCATCGACGCATCGCAGGCCCTCTACGACTGGGATTTCCCCCGGCAGCTGCTCCATCTGCGGTCGCTCGAGGCGGCGAGCGACGGCGCGCTCGATGCGGACGCTGCGGAACGCTCCCTCTACACCGAGCGCTATCTCCTCGTCCGCCCGTTGTTGCAGGCGCTCACCGACTCACCGTGCGTGCTGCTCGTCGACGAGATCGACCGCGCCGACGACGAGTTCGAGGCGTTCCTGCTCCAGTTGCTCGACGAGAACGCGGTGACGGTCCCCGAACTGGGTGAGATCCGCGCGGAGGTCCCACCGCTGGTGGTACTCACTTCCAACCGCACTCGCGAGGTGCACGACGCACTCAAGCGCCGCTGTCTGTACCACTGGGTGGAGCATCCCGATCTCGAACGCGAGATCGCGATCCTGCAGCGGCGGTTACCCGGTCTGGGGCACCCCCTCGCCGAGCAGATCTCCCGCGCGGTGCGTTCACTCCGCGAACAGGATCTCCTGAAGCCACCGGGGATCGCCGAATCCCTCGACTGGGCGCGCGCACTGGTCGCCCTCGACCGCGACGTCCTCGACGCGACGACCGCCGCGGCGACACTCGGTGCCGTGTTGAAGTACCGCGAGGACATCGACCGGGTCACCCGTGCCGGACTCGACAACCTGGCGGTCGGATGAGAGCGGGGGACGACAGCGGTGGGATGACGATCGCCGTCATCCCACCGCCGGCCGTCATTCCGTGAACAGGCGCCCGTTGATCGTCAGTTCGATCCCGCTCCCCCGCTTGATCGTGTTGTAGATCGGGCAGGCGGCGACGAACTTCCGGCCGAGCGCGAAGGCGTCCTCGTACTCGACTCCGGAGACCTCGATCTCGAGTACGGTGCGGTCGTACCGGGTCGGGTCCACGGTGCCACGGGTGTGCGCGGCGCGGGTGACGATCCCGTCGATCCGCAGACCGTCCTCCTTCGCATTGTGCTCGAAGTTGGCCATCGCACAGGAGGTGAGTGCGGCGAGGAGCAGTTCCCCGGCGTGTACGGCCTCACCCCCGGCGAGGCGGGAATCGGTGACGAGATGGTTGCTGCGGGCACTGACGACGAAGCGTCCCGTCTCGGTGGTCACCGTTCCCGTGACCACGGCGTCGTGCTCCGTCCCGTTTCCGGTCACAGGGGTATCCGTCCGTCCGGCCGTGCTCATCCCTGTGCCCCGGAACGCCGCTGCCATTCACCGGAGGCGGGACGGGTCAGCCCCAGATTCTCCCGCAGGGTCGAGCCCTCGTACTCGGTGCGGAAGATGCCGCGCTTCTGCAACTGCGGCACGACCTGCCGGGTGAAGGACTCGAAGCCACCGGGCTGGTAGGGCACCTGCAGGGTGAACCCGTCGGCGGCACCGTCCTCGAACCAGTCCTGCAGGCCGTCCGCGACCTCGTCCGCGGTTCCGATGAAGTTGCCCTCGTACCGTCCGCCGTACTGCTTGCCGAGCTGCCGCAGTGTCAGCCCCTCGCGCTCGGTGATCTCCCGGACCTCGTGGTAGTGCCCTGCCACACCGGGCACCTCGACCTCGGGGAGACGCTCGTCGAGCGGGAAGGTCGAGAGGTCGACGTCGAGGTGGTATGCGAGCGTGGACAATCCACCGATCGGCGGGACCAGCTCGAAGATCTCGTCGGCGAGTTCCTTCGCGCGAGCGGTGGTCGGTCCGACCACCGGCGTGATCGACGGGAGGATCTTGATCTCCTCCGGATCGCGCCCGAACGTCGCGGCACGCTCCTTGATCTCCGTGTAGAACGCCTGAGCCGATTCCTTGGACGCGTGGCTGCAGAAGATCACGTCCGACCAGCGGGCTGCGAAGTCCTTGCCCTTCGAGGACGCGCCGGCCTGGATGAGCACCGGATATCCCTGCGGCGGACGGGGAACGTTGAGCGGTCCCTGCACCGAGAAGTAGCGGCCCTTGTGGTCGACCCGGTGGACCTTGTCGGGGTCGGCGAACAGAGGCTGCTCGACGTCGAGCACGAGCGCGTCGTCGTCCCAGCTGTCCCAGAGCTTGCCCGCCACCTCGAGGAATTCGTCGGCTCGCTCGTACCGCGTGGAACGGTCGAACTGCTCGTCCAGGTTGAAGTTCCGCGCCTCGGATTCCTGGAAGGAGGTCACGATGTTCCAGGCCGCGCGACCGCCGGACAGGTGGTCGAGGCTGGCGAACGACCGTGCCACGGTGAACGGTTGCGCGTAGGTCGTCGAGACCGTCGCGGCGAGGCCGAGGTGACGGGTCACGGCCGCCATCGACGCGATGACCGGCAGCGGATCCACCCGCAGGGATCCGAGGGCACCGTACCGCAGTTGCGAATCGGTGCTGCCGCCGAAACGATCGGGCACGGAGACGATGTCGGCGAAGAAGGCGAGGTCGAACCGGCCGTCCTCGAGGGTGCGTGCCATGTTCTGGTAGTAGCTCGCATCGAGCCAGCCGGGCACCGAGTCGGGCAGGCGCCACCCGCCGGGTCGGCCCGGTCCCGCGGTGATGAACGCGGCGAGGTGCATCTTCTTGGTCACGAGAACTCCTGACTTGCTGTGTACCGGAACGGGTCCGGTCAGACCTGTGCCAGTTCGGCGGTGACGGCGGCACGGACGGAGTCGAAACGACTGTCGGACAGCCAGCTCCGCACATCGACCGTCTCCGGGTACACCCCGAGTGCATGGAAGTTGTCGGCGAGGTCCTGGGTCCCGTCGATCGCAGCGGTGTCCACCGCGGTGAACTCGCCTGCGCCCGAGTAGGACAGGCGCCGGTCGACGACGAGATCGCGGTAGACCTCCTTCTCGAGCTGCGAGTCGCCGAAGCCTCCGAGGGCGGCGAACTCGTCGACCGCGACGTCGGGCTGCGCCTCGATCCAGCGCTGCGCGTCGCGGACGTTGCGCGCGAGCTTCGCGGCGATCTCGGGGTGTTCGAAGGCGAACTTCTCGCTGGCGACGAAGAACGCGTAGTCGTAGGTCTTCACGTCGGGCAGCGTGTCGGCGTCGTGCTTGCGGCGGGCCAGTTCGATCGTGGGCTGCCAGTTGATCCACGCGTCGACCTTGCCCTGCGCGAAGGCTGCTTCGGCGTCGGCGGCGGTGAGATTGCTGTACTCGATGTCGTCGAGGGTCAGTCCCGCGGTCTCGAGGTACTTGACGAGGCTGTAGGTTCCGGTGGTGCCCTGCTGGTCGGCGACCTTGCGGCCCTTCAGATCCGCAGCGCTCCGGATGTCGGACCCGTTGGGCACGAGGATGTCGACCTCGTTGCTCGGCAGCGGGTAGGCGACGAGCGGCACGAACGGCACGTTGCCGCCGATGCCGTAGATCACCGCGGTGGCGGTGGCGAAGGAGAAGTCGATGCTGCCGGCCTTGATCGCCTCCATGACCGGAAGGGACGCCGTGAAGCCGGACTGGAAGTTCACCGGCACACCGAGATCGGCGGAGACATCGAACCCGCCGATGTTGTGGGAGAGCACGGCGCCGGGCTCGGCCTTGCCGTCGCCGATGAGCGCGTACCGGACCTCCGTGAGCTCACCGTCGTTCGCCGAATCGTCCGAACTGCACGCGGTGAGGGCACCGAGGCCGGCGAGTCCGAGCGCGCCGATACCTGCGGCACGCAGGAATCCGCGGCGATCGAGGACGGGGCGGGGCAGAGCGTTCATGATGCGGGGGGACCTTTCGATGGTTCCGGGAACAGTGAGGGGTCAGGATCCGGTGGCTGCGTGCACCGCGCGGTCGGCCTCGAGCAGACCGTCGAGCAGCTCTTCCTTCCACTCCGCGAGCTGTGCGTCGCCGCGGTGACGCGGACGTGCCTGGGGTACACGGAGATCACGTGTGATGCCTTGCGGGGTGAGCAGCAGGACGCGGTCGGCGAGTACGAGCGCTTCCTCGACGTCGTGGGTGACGAGCAGGACCGTGCGCGGATGTTCGGCGAGGATGTTCTCGAGGAGCTGCTGCATCGTGACCCGGGTGATGGCGTCGAGCGCACCGAAGGGTTCGTCGAGCAGCAGGACGTCGGGGCGGTGCATCAGCGCGCGGGCGAGCGCGACACGCTGGCGTTGTCCGCCGGACAGTTCTGCGGGCCAGGCCTTCTCACGGCCGGCGAGACCGACCTGTGCGAGCAGCTCGGCAGCCTTGTCCCGCTGCCCCTTCGTGCCCAGGGCGACGTTGTCGAGCACCGACTTCCAGGGCAGGAGACGGTCCTCCTGGAACATCATCCGCGCGGTCGGCCCACCCGCCGGTACGTCACCGATCGGGGTCATGGTGCCCGAGCTGGGCTCCTCGAGTCCGGCGAGGATGCGCAGCAGGGTCGACTTGCCGACGCCGCTGGGTCCGAGGATCGCGACGAAGTCGCCCGGGTCGATGGTCAGGTCGAGATCGCGGAGAACCTGGTTGTCGCCGTAGCGGCGTCCGATGGAGACCAGTTCGAGCCCGACGAGTCCGCGTGCGGTGGTCATCGTGCCGCCTTCCGGTAGTTCGGGTTCCAGCGCAGCACGCGGGCTTCGATGAAGCGGGTGATCTGGTCGGCGAGCAGACCTGCGCCGGCGTAGAGGACGATCGCGAGCACGATGCGTTCGTTGCGGAGCATGTCGCGGCCGTTCTGCGCGAGGTAGCCGATGCCTTCGCGGGTGGCGATGGTCTCGGCGATGACGAGGGTCAGCCACGCGACGCCGAGGGCGTACCGGATGCCGGTGAGGATCATGGGCATCGCGCCGGGGACGATCACCTCGCGGATCAACTGGCCGCGGCCGAGCCCGTAGGACTTCCCGAGCTGGATGAGCTTCTCGTCGACCGTGCGGATACCGCTGACGGTGTTGAGGTAGACCGGGAAGATCACGCCGAGCGTCACGAGCAGGACCTTGGGCATCTCCCCGATCCCGAAGGCCGCGATGAGCAGCGGCACGAGGGCGAGATGAGGCAGCGCGCGCACCATCTGGAGGGTGCGGTCGAACAGGCCTTCGGCGATGCGGGACAGGCCCACGGCGAAGCCGAAGGCGAGACCGATCGCGGCACCGACGACGAATCCGACGGCGATACGGCGCAGGCTCACGAGGATGTGCGACTGCAGTTCGCCGGTGGACCACAGCGACCGCGCGGCGTCGAAGACGTCCGTGGGCGGCGGCAGGATCGCCGCCGAGATCACGCCGGTGCTCGACGCCCATTGCCATCCGACGAGGACGAGCACGGGCACGACCCAGGGCAGCAGGGTCGTCCAGTGCGGGGTGCGCAGGCGGCCGAGGCCGCGGTTCGGCGCCGTGACGGCGGGCGCGACGGAGACGGTGGCGTCGCTCATCGCCGGTTCCCGAGGCCGGGTCGTGCGGTGTGGTCGGTCATGTCTTCTCCCTGTCGGTGATGCGGTCGCACGGCACGCTACGTCCGAATGAACGCAAATGTCGTCATTTGTATACACATGAATCCAAAAGGTGTACAAAGCATGCACCCCGTGGTAGTCCTGGTCCGGCGGTCCGGGATCCGAGACCGGCGCCACACGAGTCGGCAGGGGAGGACACGAGATGGCGGCCACGGCGGGGAATCCGTACCGGGAACTGCGAAGACGGATCCTGGACGGGGTGCACCCGCCCGGCGATCTGCTCGTTCCCGCCACGGTGGGTGAGCAGCTGGGCGTCTCCCGGACCCCCGTTCGCGAAGCCCTCATCCGCCTCGAGATCGAAGGCCTCGTGACGAAGGTCTCACGCGGATTCCGGGTCCTCGAACGCAGCCAGGAGGAGATCCTCGACATCTGCGAAGCACGGATCGCCCTCGAATCGGCCGTCGCACTGTCCGCTGCGCAACGGCGCACCGAACTCGATCTCGCGAGACTGCGCCGCAGCCTCGACGAGGCCCGTGCGGAACAGTCCCCGGCCGACCGCCTGCGACTGCATGCGGAATGGCACGTGGCGCTGCGGCTCGCCGCGCACAACCCCACCATCGTCGAGCTGATGGAACTGCTCGACGCCCGGCTGCACGTCTACGACGGCAAGGCGTCACGGACCCCGGCGAATCTCGACCTCATCGAACGCGAACACGAGGCTCTCTACGAGGCCGTCGCCGAAGGAGACGGCGAACGCGCCCAGGAGTTGATGGTCGCGCATCAGAGACGCACCCGCGACCTGCGGATCGCCGAGATGGCCGAGTCGTCGGGCCGCTGAGGACTCCGATCGGCTCACCGGGGCTTTCGCACGATCTGTCGCATCCGACAGCCGGGACGCGGCACGCGCAGTACCGTCGGCGGTCGAGACCCTTCGCGGGCTCGTGGGACGTGGACAGGAGGGCGAGTGGCCGCAGGTCGTAGCGCACCCGCGACGGATCGGCTCGCGCCCGGTCCGGTCGTCGGGCTGGCCGGTTTCTGCCGCGCCCTCGCCGCCGCCGGTCTGCCCGTCGCCCTCGACGCCACCGCCACCTATCTCGACGCCCTCGCACACGTCGACGTCGGGGATCCCGTGCAGGTCTACTGGGCGGGCCGCGCCACCCTGTGCCGCACGCCGGACGACACGGCCCGCTACGACGCGGCCTTCGTCCACTGGTTCGGCGACACCGTCCCCACCGGCTCGCGCACCCACGGGCAACGCACCCGCACCGCGCGGATCGCCGCGCTGACCCGAGGTGAGGGTGCCGAGGGCGACTCCGGTGACGACGCGCCACGACTGCAGGTCGCGGCGGACGACACCGACGTCCTCCGGCACCGCGACGTGGCCGAACTGACGACCGCCGAACGCGCTCACCTCGCCGAACTGCTCGCGCGGCTGCAACCCCGTCCCCCGACGCGTCGGGGATTGCGGTCGAAGCCCTCCCGCCGCGGGCCGGTGGACCCGCGGCACACCCTGCGCGACATGCTGGCGAGCGGAGGCGAACCCGTCCGGCCGCGGCACCGTGCACGGGCGACCAGACCGCGCCGGGTGGTGCTGCTGATCGACGTGTCCGGTTCGATGACTCCCTACGCCGACGCGCTTCTGCGGTTCGCGCACGTCGTCACGCGTGCCGCGCCGTCGTCCACCGAGGTGTTCTCCCTCGGCACGCGGCTGACCCGCCTGTCGCGTGCGCTGCGTGCCCGCGACTCGCAGATCGCGCTCGCCGGGGCCTCGCGTGCGGTACCGGACTGGGCGGGCGGGACACGTCTCGGCGACACGCTCGGCGCGTTCCTGGATCGTTGGGGGCGCAGGGGTTTCGCGCGCGGCGCGGTGGTGGTGATCTTCTCCGACGGCTGGGAGCGCGGCGACGCCTCGCTGCTCGGGGAACGCATGGCGCAGCTGCATCGCCTCGCGCACCGCGTGCTGTGGGTGAACCCGCACGCCGGCGGCGCCGGATACGAACCGATCCAGTCGGGTATCTCCGCGGCCCTGCCGCACATCGATCGTCTGCTCGCGGGACACAGCCTTGCGACACTGGAAGAACTTCTCGAGGAGGTTCGGCGTGCGTGAAATTCTGGACGAGCTCGACCGGCGGTACCGGGGCGGGGAGGCCGTCGCGGTGGGCACCGTGGTCTCGACCTTCCGATCGGCGCCCCGGGGACCGGGTGCATCGATGCTGGTCGCGCAGGACGGCACCGTCACCGGCAGCGTCTCGGGCGGGTGCGTCGAAGGCGACGTCTACGAACTCGGCCGGTCCGTCATCGACAGCGGGCAGCCGGTACTGCAGCGCTACGGCGTCTCCGACGACGACGCCTTCTCCGTCGGTCTGACCTGCGGCGGCATCATCGACGTCTTCGTCGAACGGATCGACGCCGCATCCTTCCCCGCCTTCACCGACCTGCTCGACTCCGTCCGGGCGGGCGAACCCGTCGCACTCGCGACCGTCACCGCCCATCCCGATCCGGCCGTGCGGGGACGACGGCTGGTCGTGTGGCGCGACCGCGCCGACGGACAGCTCGCCTCGTCCCGCATGCACGACGCCGTCGTCGACGACGCGCGCGGACTGCTCGAGGTGGGACGCTCGGGCACCCTCCACTACGGCACCGACGGTGAGCGTCGCGGCGAGGGGATGTCGGTGTTCGTCAACGTCTTCCAGCCCCCACCGCGGCTGATCGTGTTCGGGGCGATCGACTTCGCGTCGGCGATGGCCCGGCTCGGCTCCTTCCTGGGCTACACGGTGACCGTGTGCGACGCGCGCGGAGTGTTCGCCACCGAGGCCCGCTTCCCCGGCGCCCACGAGGTGATCGTCGACTGGCCGCACCGCTATCTCGCGGCCGAGGCCGAGGCCGGACGCGTGGACGCCCGCACCGTCATCACGGTGCTCACCCACGACCCGAAGTTCGACGTCCCGCTCCTCGAGGTCGCCCTACGGCTCGACGTGGCCTACGTGGGAGCTATGGGGTCGCGCCGCACACACGACGACCGGATGGAGCGTCTGCGGGAGACGGGACTGACCGAGGAGGAACTGGCACGCCTGTCGTCGCCGATCGGTCTGGACCTCGGGGCCCGAACCCCGGAGGAGACCGCGGTGTCGATCGCCGCCGAGATCATCGCGCTGCGCTGGGGCGGGGGTGGCGGCCGCCTCGCGGAGACACGCGGACCGATCCACGCCCACGAGGAGCACATCGGCGCTCAGAAGTACTGAGCACCACCGTCGATCGCGAAGCTCTGGGCGGTGACGAAGGCGGACTCGTCGGACGCGAGGAAGGCGACCATGTTCGCGATCTCGTCCGCCTCGGCCATGTACTTGTTCAGGAAGGGCATGGTCATGCCGCCGAGCCGGGGGTTGCTCTCGGCCGTCTGGGCGATGCGGTCGCGCATCGAACCGGATCCCATGGGTGTGTTCACCGCGCCCGGGTGGATGCTGTTGACCCGGATGTCGTGCTGTCCGAGTTCGGCGGCGAAGGCCCGCGCCATCCCGACGAGGGCGTGCTTGCTGGTCGTGTAGTGCACCATGAACGGCTGCAGCTTCACGCCGGCGAGCGAGCTGGTCACGACGATCGAACCGCCGCCGCGGGTGATGAGGTGCGGGGCGGCCGCGGTGATCGTGTTCCACACGCCGGTGACGTTGATGTCGAGGGTGTCGCGGAAGCTCTCGGGGGTGATCTCGTCCCACGTCTGCGGGATGCAGATACCCGCGT
Source organism: Rhodococcus sp. PD04 (assembly GCF_035918275.1). Taxonomy (NCBI): domain Bacteria; kingdom Bacillati; phylum Actinomycetota; class Actinomycetes; order Mycobacteriales; family Nocardiaceae; genus Rhodococcus; species Rhodococcus sp. PD04. The sequence goes on from NZ_CP142143.1 coordinate 5,177,197, forward strand.
TGGCGACCACGACGTCGAGCCCGCCGAACTGCGCGACACCCTCCTCGAGCACCGCCTTCGTGCCGTCGAGATCGCGGACGTCGCACTGCACCAGATGCGCCTTCGCGCCCTCCGCCTCGACCAGCCGGCGGGTCTCGTCGAGGTCCTCGGGCGTGGGGGAATCGTAGGGGACGCCCGGCAGCGGACCGGCGAGATCGATACCGACGATCTGCGCGCCCTCCTGCGCGAGCCGGACCGCGTGGGCACGGCCCTGACCGCGCGCGACTCCGGTGATGAAGGCGACCTTGTCCTCGAGGCGGCGGGTCATCCGGTTTCCTCTCGTGACGGCTTCCGCCTCCGATCGCGAGCACGAAGGCGATTTCGGCGATTCGGGTCCTTTCTACGCGCGATATGCAGCAGAGTGTCAGTGATCTGTATCACTGCGCTACGCGAGGTACTTGGAGGATCGATGCGCATCACTGTCACCGTAGACGGAACGCAGTACACGGACGACGTGGAACCGCGACTGCTTCTCGTCCACTACCTCAGAGATCGGCTCGGGAAGGTGGGCACGGTGGTCGGCTGCGACACGAGCAACTGCGGCGCCTGCACCGTGTTGCTCGACGACCGCAGCGTCAAGTCGTGCTCGATGCTCGCGGTACAGGCCGACGGACACTCGGTCACCACCGTCGAAGGGCTCTCCGAGAACGGCAGCCTGCATCCGGTCCAGGAGGCGTTCCGCGAGAAGCACGCCCTGCAGTGCGGCTTCTGTACGCCCGGGATGATCATGGCGACCATCGATCTGCTCTCCGAGAACTCCGATCCGAGCGACGAGGACGTGCGGCACGGCCTCGAAGGAAATCTGTGCCGCTGCACCGGATACCAGAACATCGTGGCCGCTGCGCGTGACGCCGCCCAGCGACTGCGCGAGAACCCGGCCGCCACGCAGGAGGTATGACGATGACGAGCACCGTGGATCCCACCACCGACGAGGGAACCGGCGAGTCCGAACTCGGCCGGGCACGCCGCCGCAAGGAGGACGAGCACCTCATCACCGGCCGCACACGCTGGACCGACAACATCGTGCTCCCCGGGATGCTGCACGCCGCGATCCTGCGCAGCCCGGTCGCGCACGCCCGTATCACCGGTCTCGACGTCTCCGAGGCCCGGGGCAAGCCGGGGGTCGTCGCCGTCTACACGGGTGCCGACCTCGCCGAGGAGCAGGGCAGCCTGCCGTGCGCGTGGCCGATCACCGAGGACATGAAGACCCCGAACGCCCCGGCCCTGGCCGTCGACACCGTGCGCTTCGCGGGTGAGGCCGTCGCAGTCGTGGTGGCCCGCAGCGCATACGAGGCCCACGACGCCCTCGATGCGATCGACGTCGACTACGAGGACCTGCCGGTCGTGCTCGATCTCGAGAGCGCGGCCCAGGGCGGCGACCTCGTCCACCCCGATCTCGGCACCAACGTCAGCGCGACGTGGGTGTTCGACTCCGCCGAGGCCGGCAGCGGCGGCAACGTCGAGGACGCGATCCGCGACGCGGAAGTGGTCGTCGAACGGACCTTCCGTCAGCAGCGGCTCATCCCCGCCTTCATGGAACCGCGATCGGTCGTCGTCGACCCCACCGCCTCGCAGATCACCATGTGGTCGGCGACCCAGGTCCCGCACGTGCTGAAGCTGATGCTCGCGATGACCCTCGGTCTCCCCGAGCACAAACTACGTGTCATCGCCCCCGATGTGGGCGGCGGGTTCGGCGGCAAACTGCAGGTCACGCCCGAGGAGGTGCTCACGCTCCTCATCGCGCGTCGCCTGCACAAGCCCGTCAAGTACACCGAGACGCGCAGCGAGTCGATGCTCGCCGCGCACCACGGCCGCGACCAGGTCCAGAAGCTGACCCTCGCCGCACGCCGCGACGGCACCGTCACGGGCCTGAAGGTGGAACTGCTCGCCGACATGGGCGCCTACCTGCGCCTCGTCACCCCGGGTGTGCCGATCCTCGGCGCGTTCATGTTCAACGGCATCTACAAGTTCGACTCGTACCGGTTCGCATGCACCAACGTGTTCACCAACAAGGTGCCCACCGACGCCTACCGCGGCGCCGGACGCCCCGAGGCCACCTTCGCGATCGAACGCATCATGGACGAGCTCGCCGTCGAACTGTCCATGGACCCCCTCGAGCTCCGCGAGAAGAACTGGATCAAGCACGAGGAGTTCCCGTTCGACACCGTCGCGGGCCTGACCTACGACTCGGGCAACTACGAGGCCGCGACGGCCAAGGCGCGAGAGTTGTTCGACTACGACGCATTACGACGTGAACAGGCCGAACGACGCGAACGCAACGATCCGGTGCAGCTCGGTATCGGTGTCTCCACGTTCACGGAGATGTGCGGCCTGGCCCCGTCGCGGGTGCTCGGTTCGCTCTCCTACGGCGCCGGCGGCTGGGAGCACGCCGCGATCCGCATGCTCCCGACCGGCAAGGTCGAGGTCGTCACCGGTTCGTCCGCCCACGGTCAGGGCCACGAGACGGCGTGGAGCCAGATCGTCGCCGACCGGCTCGGAATACCGTTCGAGGACATCGAGATCCTGCACGGCGACACGCAGAGTTCACCGCGCGGTCTCGACACCTACGGTTCCCGCTCGCTCGCGGTCGGTGGCATCGCGGTCGTGAAGGCCGCCGAGAAGGTGGTCGCCAAGGCCCGGCCGATCGCCGCACACCTGCTCGAATGTTCCGAGGACGATCTGGATTTCGAGGGCGGACAGTTCCGCGTGAAGGGAACGTCGAAGTCCGTCGGCCTCACCGACGTCGCGCTCGCGGTGTTCGCCGCGCACGACCTGCCCGACGGCATCGAACCGAACCTCGACTCCGAGGCGACCTACGATCCCGACAACTTCTCGTTCCCACACGGCACCCACTTGTGTGCGATCGAGGTCGACACCGAGACGGGGCACGCACGCATCCGCAAGTACGTGTGCGTCGACGACGTCGGGCACGTCGTGAACCCGCTCATCGTCGAGGGACAGGTGCACGGCGGACTCGCCCAGGGCATCGCCCAGGCCCTGTACGAGGAAGCGGTGCACGACGAGTCGGGCACATTGCTGAGTTCGTCGTTCGCCGAGTATCTGCTGCCCACCGCGGTGGATCTGCCGCCCTTCGTCACCGATCGCACCGACACGCCGGCACCCGGTAATCCGTTGGGTGTCAAGGGTGTCGGCGAGGCAGGAACCATCGCTTCCACCCCGGCCGTCGTCAACTCCGTTCTCGACGCGGTCCGGCCGTTCGGCGTCACCGACGTCGAGATGCCCTGTACACCGATGCGGATCTGGCACGCGCTCCGCGACGCCCGAGGAGGCACGAAATGATCCCGGCCCCGTTCGACTACGTCGCCCCCTCGAGCGTCGACGAAGCGGTCGCCGCGCTGACGGAGGCCGGTGAGGACGCGAAGGTCATCGCCGGTGGGCAGAGCCTGATGCCCGTCCTGCGGCTGCGAATGGCGGCACCGACGGTGCTCGTCGACCTCGGCAGGATCCCCGAACTGCGGGGTATCCGCGACGACGGCGACGCCCTGGTGATCGGCGCGACCACCACCCACCACGACGTGCTGCACGACCCGCTCGTCGCGGAGCACGCACGGCTGCTGGCAGAGGCGACGGCGACCGTCGCCGACCCCCAGATCCGGCACCGCGGCACGTTCGGCGGGTCGCTCGTGCACGCCGATCCGGCCGGGGATCTCGCGGCGCCGGCGGTGGCGCTCGAGGCGACGTTCACCGTGGCCGGACCGTCCGGGCGTCGCACCATCGCGACGGACGACTTCTTCCAGGACTACTTCACGACCGCGGTCGAACCCGGAGAGATCCTCGTCGAGGTCCGGATCCCCAAGCACACGGGATGGTCGGCGCGCTACGAGAAGTTCCATCGCGCAGCCCAGCAGTGGTCGATCGTCGGGGTCGCGGCGACCCTGCAGGCGACCGGCGGCACCATCGAACAGGCAAGGGTCGCCCTCACGAACATGGCGGCCGTCCCGGTCCGGGCACGCGGAGTCGAGGAATCGCTCATCGGTAGGCCGGCAACGGCCGAGACGATCCGCGAGGCCGCCGAGCTCGCCACCGACGGCACGGCTCCCATGACCGACGGGAACGCCGACGCCGAGTATCGGAGCCACCTCGCCCGGGTACTCACCCGACGAGCGGTCACCACTGCCTCCGGGGTCTAGGCGTTCCAACGCCGAACACCGAGATCCCGGACCACTTGTTCGGAAAGGACCTCATGCAACTCGAACACACACTGTCCGTTCCCGCGCCGGTCGACGAGGTGTGGACCGCCCTGCTGAATCCGGAGAAGGTCGCGCCGTGCATGCCGGGCGCGACGCTCACCGGGGTCGACGGCGACACGTTCACCGGGACCGTCAAGGTGAAGCTCGGACCGGTGGCGCTCACGTTCAAGGGCACCGGCGTGTACGTCGAGAAGGACGAGAGCGCCCGCCGGGCGGTCATCGAGGCCAATGCGAAGGACACCCGGGGCAACGGCACGGTGGCCGCGACCATCACCGTCACCCTCACCGGCGACGGCGACCGCACCGACGGCGTCGTGAACACCGACATGAAGATCACCGGCAAGCCCGCCCAGTTCGGGCGGGGGATGATCTCGGATGTCGGTGGGAAGATCCTCGAGCAGTTCGCGGACTGCCTGTCGAAGAAGCTCGGACCCGAAGCGGCCTCCTCCACGTCCTCCTCCTCCTCCGCGGCGACCGCTGAGGCAGCCGAGTCGCAGCCCAACGAGTCCGTGCCGGCGAGCCCTCCGCTCACCGCCGCGGGTTCGGGCGACGAACCTGCCGGTGGAGCATTCGTCGGGCCCGGCGCCGGGGACGGCGACTCCGCGCAGGCGCGGCCGAACGAGTCGGTGCCGCCCAGCCCGGCGAGCGCCTCACCGGCACCGGCGATGACGTCGACGCCTCCCACACCGTCGGCGACCCCCTCCCCGGCCGCACCTCCGCAGCCCGAGGCCGAACCGCTCGACCTCATGCAGTACGCGAAGGGATCGGTCGCGACGCGAATCGCGCCGGTGGGAGTGATCGCGATTCTCGTCGTGGTCATCGCGGTGATCCTCCAGCGTCGATCGGGACGCTGACCCGGCCGGATCCACTCGAACGCTGCGGATCGGACCCCGTCGAACGGGTCGGTCCGCAGCGTTCGTCGTTGTCAGCCCGCCTGGGCTGCGACGCGGCGACGCCCGACCGGGTCGAGCTGCGCGCGGAGCCAGGCGTGCGCGGGATCGGCATCCCGTTCGGCGTGCCACACCGCGAATTCGCGCAGCGGCGGCAGCTGGAAGGTCGGTTCCAGGATGCGCAGGGACGCCACCTCGGCGAGGTGCCGGGCCATGCGCTCGGGCAGGAAGGTGATCATGCGGGTGTTCTCCAGGGCGTACGGGAGAACCGCAAGGTTGCCGCTGGTCGCGCCGACGCGGGCCACCACCCCCGCACGCAGCAACGCGCGGCCGAGGTTGGTGTCGTCGGAGTACTGCGCGTAGGACAGCAGCGGGTAGCGGCCGAGCACTTCGCGTGTGAGCTTGGTGCCGGTGTAGGGGTGGCCCGACCAGACGGCGCCGACGAAGCGGTCGGACAGCACGACCTGCCTCCGGCAGGTCTCGAATTCCGGGGATTCGAGGACGTATTCCGGCAGCACCGCGAGGTCGATCTCGAACCGGCGGAAGGCATCGAGACCGGCACCGTTGACCGGCAGCAGATCGAAACGGATGTTGGCGGGGGTGCTCCCCCGCACCAGCAGGCGCAGGAGGGTGATCTCCGCGTAGTCGCCGGTCATGATCGTGAAGGTGCGCGAATCCGTCGCGGGGTCGAAACCGGGTGCGGCCAGCACGGATCGCTCGAGGGTCCGCAGCACCTCGCGGAGCGGTTCGACGATCGCCTGGGCCCGCGCGGTGGGACGCAGTGTGCGGCCGCACTTCACGAGAAGCGGATCGTCGAATTGCTTGCGCAACCGGGCGAGAGCCGTACTCGTGGCGGGCTGTGACATGTTCAGTCGCCGCGCCGCACGCGTGACATTGCGTTCGGAGAGCAGGACATCGAGGACGACGAGCAGGTTGAGATCGACCCGTCGCAGATCCATGCGCCCCCCTGACATCGAAACCCGGCGGAACGGGAAATTCCGGCGGCATCGTAGCGCACGACCGTGATGTATACGCAAGGTCGAATACCAGCTATCGGACTTGGACAGTGATCTTGTGAGCGCAACGAAGTACTACCTACTCTGACCCACGTCCTGACGGCAGCGAACCGTGATTCGCCCTGGCCCGAATTTCGAAGGTGAAATTCTTTCTTGCCGAAGTCCAGTTTCGGCCGGCCGCCGGCTCAGGCAGGTAGAGAGGTTCGGGGGCGAAACATTGTGGGTCTCATGAGGAAATTCCGGCAACACACGCCGGACAACTGGCGTCTGTGGCGCAGGATGACCGCGGTCGTCGCCGTCCCCCTCGTCGCCGCCACCCTGTACGGCTCGCTCCGCGTCTACGACCTCTACCAGGAGAACGACGCCTACAGCGCTGCCGCCGAGAACGTCTCCATCCTGCCGACGCTCGCCGACTACGCCACCAGTGTCGCCGGTGCCGCCGCAGCGACGATCCTGTCGATCCCCGTCGACAACGGCGCCCAGGTCGCCCGCGAATCCGCCGCGACGCTGCGCGATCACATCGACACCAAGGATCTCGATCCGCAGATCGCGGCGATGATCAACCGCATGCTCGCAGAGGGCGAGAGCCTGCTCGACAGCGCGTCGTCGGGAACACTGGCGCCGACCGTGGCCAGCGAGCGCGCCGAAGGATTCGTCAGACGCGCCCAGGCCGCATACCGCGCCATCACCACCACCACGGACGACCCCACCGTCCAGCGCGAGAGCGCGACCCTTCTCGATCTGTGGCACACCCAGTGGTCCCTGCTCGACCAGGTCCTCGCGTACTCCGCGCTGAGCGCCGGAACCGACGGCGCCCTGCTGATGTGGAACAACGCCCTCGGTGTCGAGTCCGCGCGACTGGCCGTCCTCCGCGACACCTTCGTCGAGAACGAGGCCGCCGACGCCTCGAAGGTGGACGGTCTCATGTCCCAGCTCGAGAACCGACGCAGCCTCACGGCCGACCTCGACAACGAAGAAGGCAACGTCGCCGCCCTGCGCGGGTCGATCTTCGAGAGCCTCATGGTCTACCAGGAGCAGGTCGCCGGTTCCGCGACCCGAGCCGTGGCCACCCTCGACGACCTCGCGGCCGAAGCACGCGCCGAAGCCCTCAAGAACGCCATCGGTATCGCGATCGTCCTCGCGCTCGCCCTCGGACTGGCGATCGTGATCGCGATGTCGCTCGTCCGACCGCTCCGCCGACTGCGCGACGACACCCTGCGCACCGCCGAACAGGATCTGCCCGCCGCGCTCGCCGCGATCAAGGACGGCGCCGAGATCGAATCCGTCACACTCGATCCGGTCCGCGTCCACACCCGCGAGGAGATCGGCGAGGTGGCGCGCGCCGTCGACAGCATGAACGAGGGCGCCCTGCGTCTGGCCGGCGAACAGGCCCAGCTGCGCCGACAGGTCAACGAGATGCTCGAGACCCTCGCCCGCCGCAACAAGACGCTCGTGGAACAGCAACTGGCACTGATCGATTCGCTCGAACACGAAGAGCGCGACCCGACACGTCTGCAGAACCTGTTCGCACTCGACCACCTCGCCGCCCGCATGCGGCGCACGGGCGACTCGCTGCTCGTCCTCGCCGGCACCCGCCAGCGTCTCGGCCGGGTCCCCGACACACCGCTCGTCGACGTCCTGCGCGCGTCCGTCTCCCAGGTCGAGAACTACCAGCGCGTGAACATCGGCAATGCGCCCGACGGCAATCTGGTCGGCAGCGCCGTCACCGACGTCGTCCACATGATCGCCGAGCTCCTCGACAACGCGCTGCGCGCCTCACCGCCCGAGAGCACCGTGGCGTTCGCGTTCTCCCGCGCCGTCGACGGCGGACTCCTCCTCGAGATCGCCGACCGCGGAATCGGTATCCCCGCAGATGAACTCGCCGACATCAACATGCGGCTGGGTGCGGACGGCGAAACCGGATCCGGTGCCGCACGGCGAATGGGTCTGTTCGTGGTCGCACGTCTCGCCGACCGTCACGGCATCACGGTGCGCCTGCGTCCGACCTTCGACTCGACCACCAATGCCGGCATCACGGCGAGCATCTACCTGCCGACCAGCCTGCTCAAGGGCACCGGCAGGAACTACGACGATCCGTACCGGATCGATCGACCGCGTCGCCTGCCCGATCCTCCCTCGGAGTACGGCGAGCAGTTCCACGCCGACCCGGCGTCCGGATCGCAGCCGGTGGTCGGACACCGCCATTCGGCACCCACCCCCGCTCTCGCGACGCCCGGGACGAGTCCGGGTATCCGGCGCGGACAGTTGCACGAACGATGGGTCCCCCGCGGCGCGGGACAGTAGGCGACACAGGCCGCGCGGACAGCGGACAGCGGGCGGACGGTCTGCCATCCTGACGGCATGACCGTTCCCCGCGTCGACGTCCACCAGCACGTCTGGCCGGCACCGCTGGTCTCGGCGTTACGGGCACGCACCCGTGCGCCGCGGCTCGTCGGATGGACGCTGTACCTCGACGGTGAACCCCCGTACGAGGTGCGCCCCGAGGATCACGCGATCGACCGGCGGGCCGAGCTCGCGGCGCAGGACGGCATCGACCTGGCGCTGGTGTCGCTGTCGAGCCCGCTGGGGATCGAATCGTTGCCCGCGGCCGACGCGGCCGGCCTGCTCGACGCCTACCACGAAGGAGTGCTGGCGCTGCCGCGCCCGTTCGGGGCGTGGGCGGCGGCGTCGGTCGACGATCCCGATCCCGCGGCGCTGCGCGAGGTGCTCGGGGCGGGCTGTGTCGGTCTGCAACTGCCCGCCACGGCCTTGGCGGACGCCGAGGGCTACGCACGGTGCGCGCCGCTCCTCGACGAGCTCGACCGCGTCGGCGCTCCCCTGTTCGTGCATCCCGGACCGGCTGCGGCCGATCCGTCGGCTCCGCCGTGGTGGCCGGCGATGGTGTCGTACGTGGCGCAGATGCACACCGCGTGGTTCGCCTGGCACGAGTACGGGGCCCCGCGCCTCCCCGGCCTGCGGGTGGGGTTCGCGATGCTCGCCGGGCTCGCTCCGTTGCACACCGACCGGATGGCCGCGCGCGGCGGTCCGGCGACGATCCCGTCGGCCGGAGTGTTCGTCGACACCTCGTCGTACGGTCCCGAGATCGTCGACGCGGTCACTGCCGGGCTCGGCCACGACCGCGTCGTGCTCGGCTCGGACCGCCCGTACGCTGCACCGTTGTTGTTCGACGACGAGCGCGACGAGCTCGTACGGCGACACAACCCGGCCCGGCTGTTCCGAACGTCACACGAGTGAAAACCTTGACAGCGCCGCATTCGGGCGCTGAAGTGATCGGCATGCATCTTCCGGCGACCCTGCGACATCGCAGGCTTCATGTGGACTACGTCCGCATCGCCGGTGGTTTCTGTGGCTGTCGCGCCTGTCGTTGAACCCGGCCCGACCCCTTTCTTCTGCTCGGACGACATTTCGCTCCCGTCCGCCTCCTGCCTCGAGGAACCACGATGCCTGCTGCTCTTCTCCCCACCTCCGTGCGCGCCGATCTCGCCGGAATCGTCCGTGACATCGCTTCGGACGTCTCCCGCTGGCGACCGCTCGTCCGCTTCGACGAGACCGAACGCTGGTACACCCGGCTCGACGTCGCCGACGACTACGAGGTGTGGTTGCTGAGCTGGCTTCCCGGGCAGCGCACCGGCATCCACGATCACGGCGGAAGCGCCGGCGCGTTCGCCGTCGCGCAGGGACAGGTCCGGGAGGACACCGTCGACCAGCCGTGGTCGGAAGATCTTCCCGGGCAACACGTGACGATCTCCCGCAACCGTCTGGCGGCCGGCACCACGCGTCGCTTCGACGGTCGGCACGTGCACGAGGTCGTCAACGACGGCCCCGCCCCGGCGGTGACCGTGCACGCCTATGCCCCCGCACTGGACTCGATGAGCCGATACCGTCTCGAGAGCGGCATCCTCACCCTCGCGACCTCGGAGCGTGCCGGCGACGACTGGTGATCCACTCGTGACAAATCCGGCACAGTGGGTATCCGCCGGGATAGAGTCGAAAACCGACCGTGCCGCATCCGAGGGAGCAACCCGTGAAACGCTTCGCACGCACCACCGCACTTCTCGCCGTGTCCGCATTCGCCCTGGCCGCCTGTTCCGGCGGTGGAGACGAGGATCCCCTCGCCGGGGATACAGCGGACGGAGGCGCGATCGTCGTCGGTTCGGCGAACTTCCCGGAGAACGTCCTGCTCGCGGAAATCTACTCGCAGGCACTCGAGAGCGCGGGCTCCGAGGTCACCCGCCAGTTCAACATCGGCAGCCGCGAGATCTACTACGACCAGGTCGCCTCGGGTGCCATCACGCTCATCCCGGAGTACAACGGCGCACTGCTCGCCCGGATCGATCCCGACAGCACCGCCTCGACGACCGAGGACGTCAATACGGCCCTGTCCGAAGCCCTTCCGGACGGACTCGAGATCCTGGCCTCCGCCCCCGGTGAGAACAAGGACGCCCTCGTCGTCACCGAGGAGACCGCGCAGCAGTACAACCTGGTGAGCATCGCCGATCTCGCGCCGGTCGCCGGCGAACTCGTCCTCGGCGGACCGCCCGAGTTCGAGACGCGTCAGCAGGGTGTCGTGGGTCTGCGCGAGGTGTACGGGGTCGAGTTCCGCGAATTCGTTCCCACCGACACCGGTGGCCCCATCACCATCCGCGCGCTCTCGGACGGCACCGTGCAGGCCGCGAACATCTTCACCACCGATCCGTCTCTGAGCACCGAACCGTTTGTGGCGCTGGAGGACCCGGAATCGGTCTTCGGAGCCCAGAACGTCACCCCGCTGGTACATCGCGCCGATCTCGACGACGACGACGTCGCGAAGATCGACGCCGTGTCCGACAAGCTCACCACCGACACCCTCGTCGTTCTGGTCAGCCAGGTGGTCACCGACGGCCGCGACATCGACGTCGTCGCCGAGGAGTGGCTGCAGCAGAACGATCTGAACTGACGGAAGTCGGTGCCGCGTGATCACATTCGACAACGTCGAAAAGCGTTATCCCGACGGGACCGTCGCCGTCGACGGACTTTCGCTGGAAGTCCCGACGGGTACCCTGACGGTGTTCGTCGGGCCGTCGGGCTGCGGGAAGACCACCTCGTTGCGCATGATCAACCGGATGGTCGAACCCTCGGGCGGGCGTATGCTCGTCGGGGGCCGCGACGTCCGGGACGAGGATCCCCGGATCCTGCGCCGCGGCATCGGATACGTCATCCAGCACGCCGGACTGTTCCCCCATCGCACGGTGGTCGACAACGTCGCCACCGTTCCCCGGTTGCTCGGCGCGAGTCGTAAGGAGGCCCGCGCGACCGCGATGGACGTGCTCACCCGGGTCGGACTCGGAAACGAACTGGCGCAACGTTATCCGTCGCAGTTGTCCGGCGGGCAGCAGCAGCGTGTCGGTGTGGCCCGCGCGTTGGCCGCCGACCCCCCGATCCTGTTGATGGACGAGCCGTTCTCCGCGGTCGATCCCGTGGTCCGCAAGGATCTGCAGGACGAACTCCTGCGCCTGCAATCGGTGCTGGCCAAGACGATCGTGCTCGTCACCCACGACATCGACGAGGCGATCAAGCTCGGCGACCGCGTGGCCGTCCTGCGGCCGGGTGGGGTGCTCGCCCAGTACGCGACCCCGGAGGAGCTTCTCACCTCCCCCGCCGACGATTTCGTCGCCGGATTCCTCGGCGTCGACCGCGGTGTGCGGCTCATGTCGTTCTTCTCGTCCGCCGACCTGCCGCTGCGCACCGATCCGATCGTCACCCGCGATGCCGCCGAACTCGCCGTCGGCGACGGCTGGCTTCTCGTCGTCGACGACGACGGACGCCCGGCGGGGTGGCGCGACGGCAGTGCCGATGCGGAATTTCTGTCGGCCGGAAGGCCGTTCCTTCCCGGGCGGGATCCGCTGCGCGTCGTGCTCGACGCGGCCGTGCTCTCACCGTCGGGCCATGCCGTGGCGGTGGACGACGACGGACGTGCGCTCGGGGTGATCAGTGGCGAAGAGGTGGCCGCGGCGGTCCGTGCGGCGCACAACAACCGGGAGGCCGGCACCCCGTCTCCGCTCGAGATGCGGAAGTCGCGGTGAGCCTGCGGATTCCCGGCTATCTCGGGACGTTCTGGGAACTGCTCGGCGATCATCTCGTCATGGCGCTCGGCGCGTCGCTGCTCGGCCTCGTCCTCGCTCTGCCGCTGGGCCTGGCGTGCGTGCGGTGGCCGCGGGTGTACGCTCCGGTGCTTACGGTGTGCAGTGTTCTGTATTCGATTCCGTCGCTTGCCTTCTTCGTCCTGCTCATCGCGTTCACCGGCATCAGCCGGACCACGGTGATCCTTCCACTGGCCGTCTACGCGCTGGCGGGCCTCGTCCCGAACGTCGTCGACGGATTGCGCGCCGTGCCCGACAGCGTCCGCCAGTCGGCGGTGGCGATGGGGTTCTCGACGCCACGCCGGTTGCTCACCGTCGACCTGCCGCTGGCGATTCCCGCGGTCATCGCGGGACTGCGAGTGGCCACTGTCGCGAACATCAGCATGGTGAGCGTCGGAGCGCTGATCGGCATGGGTGCCTTCGGGGCGTTGTTCACCGCATCGGTACAGCTCGATCGTCTCGATCTGGCGATCATCGGCATCATCGCGACCGTCGTGATGGCACTGGTCGTCGATGCGGTGCTCGTGCTCGTCCAGCGTCTGTCCACACCGTGGATGCGCCGTACCTCGAAGGTGTCCCGATGACGACGAAGGGACGCCGATGACCACCCTGCTGCACTATCTGGCCGAGTACTTCGGCGACGCCGCGAACTGGTCGGGCGCGTCCGGGATCCCGACGCGACTGGCCCAGCACTTCGGCTACACCCTGCTCGCGTTCGTGATCTCGGTGCTCCTCGCGTTGCCGATCGGTCTGTGGACCGGGCACACGGGCCGCGGCGGTGTGCTCGTGTCGCTCACTGCGAACGCCGCCCGCGCCCTCCCCACCTACGGCCTGCTCGTGTTGCTGGTCGTGCTGTACGGGATCGGGCTTGTTCCGGTGATGGTGCCGTTGGTGGCGCTCGCGATCCCGCCCATCCTGTTGAACTCCTACGAAGGGATCCGCGGGGTCGATCCGGCGCTGACCGACGCCGCCCGCGGGATGGGGATGACGTCGTCCCAGATCCTGCTGCGGGCCCAGCTCCCCGTGGCTCTGCCGCTGGTCCTCGTCGGCCTGCGCACCGCCGCGGTGCAGATCGTCGCGACCGCGACCATCGCCGCGGCGGTGAGTTTCGGTGGGGTGGGAAGACCCATCGTGGATGGTCTCGCACGCAGCGACTATGCCCTGGTCGTGGGCGGGGCCGCTCTGGCCGGGATCTGCTCGCTGGTGATCCTCGCGCTCTTCGCGGTCCTCGGTCAGGTGCTCGTCTCACCCGGTGTCCGGGCCTCGCGCGACTAGCCCGTAAGGCCCCTTCGGACGCCTCCTGAAAGGCCGAAAACCTGTCGGTGGCCCGGAGCACACTGGAGGTAGAGACGAAGTCCTATCGAGGAGGCGCAGGTGCGATGTATGCACAACGCGAAACCTACTTCGGCTGGACGTCTCGGCGCGTACCTCTGTACGCAGCCGCGCAGCCCACTGCATCCCCGGCCGGCCAGGCCGCATCCGGTCCGAGCATCCGTCCCGACGACGAGAGCGTTCCCTCGGGTGTGACGCTCGACCGCATCCTGCCCGAGTCCGTACTGCACGGCCGTCTGGTCGCGTATCACGACGCGGACGAGGACAGGGACTACGTGGCCGTGGCGGTCGGCGCGGTGGCGGGTGAGAACGATGTGCCGGTCCGGGTGGCCGAGGAGGAGACTCTCGTCGTCTCCGCGGCCCGCAGCGTGATCAACGGGATCCTCGTCGGCACGGAGGACGACGACCTCGACGAACTGGAGGTCGCCCGTCAGCTCCGCTTCGGCGGGCCGGTCCGCGACCTGCTGGAGTACATCGGTGCCCGGTCGGTCGTGGTCGACTGGAGTCCCGCTGTGGCGTGATCCGGCAGAGCCGTGGCGTGATGTGACCGAGTCCCCGTGATCGCCGATGTGTGACGCGCCGACACACACATCTGCAACGACTCGGCATTCAGGTGGTACGGTCGTAGGTGTCCCCGTGACCAAAACGTAATAATTCGGGGATTATCGCAGCCCTGGTGTGGGTACCCGAGCCTTCGGGTTCCACTGGGAGGGTGACCGGAAGTGGCGATGCCGGACTGATAGCTACGCCCGTCGGGGGCAGCCCGGCATCGCCACTTTCGACCCACACTCTCCGGGACCGGATTCTTCCGAGCCCCGCTTCTCAGTTCTCCGTTACCGCTACGGCTGCGGCCGTCGCCGCGAGAGCGGCCGGCGCCTCGACCGCGAGGAGATGACCCACCTCGGGAAGCGCCACGAAATGCGCACCCATGTCGTCGGCCAGCTTGTTCAGCGCGTCGACCTGCACGAGGGGATCCTTGCTTCCCACGACGACCTCGACCGGGCGCCCGCGCCAGCGGCGCAGCACGGCCCGCTCGATGCGGGGCATGTTCGTCAGCGACGTGCAGTACGCGCCGACACGGCAGGACCACCGCAGGGTCTGTTCGTCGGGCCGGTAGTCGCATCCCGCGAGTGCTCGAAGGTACCGCTCGGTGTTCTCGAAGTTGGGCTCGTTGCGCCACTGCAGGCCGGGAATGAGGGCGCGGTTCCACCGGACGCGCGGGACGAGACCCAGCGGCGCGGCGATCACCAGCTTCTCGATGCGGTCGGGATCCTCCACCGCAGCAGCCACGGAGGCCGACCAGCCGAGACCGATCACGGGAACCCTCTCGACGCCGAGTGCATCGAGCACCTCGACGAGCCAGTGGCCGTAGACGCTGTGGATCCGGCTGTCGGGCCGGCTGCCGGCGCTCGCACCGGGAAGGCCCGGCACATCCACGAGCACCACCCGGTGATGCTCGCCGAACTGCTCGGCGAGCAGACGCAGCCCCGCCGCCGGGAGGTCGCCACCCGCGAGCACCACGATCGGCGGTGCGGTCGCAGGACCCGTGGTGAGCACGTAGGTGTCGCCCAGCGAGGTGCGGGCGACGTGCTCCTCGACGGGACGCTCCCAGTAGGTCAGCAGTCCTGCGCACGCGTGGTGGATCACGCTGCCGTCTCCGGGGCAGCGGTAGGGCGAACGTGTCAGCAACGCCATCATCCTCCTACCCGGACGATTCCGGGGACGACGAGGGATTCACGGGTGAACGGCATGAATGGATCTTCTTTCGTGGGGTACGAGCGTCTTTCGCCGACCAGCCTCGGGCACACCGCACGACACCGTAGCCCAGTGCTCGGTGTGGACGCCACCCGTGGTTCCGGAAAATTTCACAGCCGTCCCTCACGTCACTTTCGTGCCGAATGCCCTTTCACCCCTGCGCCTCCAGCTCCTCCCACGAGGCGTGGACCTGCGGTCGGAAGCCGTAGCCGGTGTCGGGCTCGGGCAGATGCCCTTCGGGGTCGATCACGACGACCTCCACGCCGTCCCGGTGGAGCCGACCGATCATCTCCAGCAACATCCTTCGGCCGACCGGCAGGATGGTGCGGACGAGGGACAGGTCGAAGACCAGGCGTTTCGTCTCCACCGGCTCGTCGACCACGGCCGTCACGAGACCCTCGGAACTGGTGAACTGGAGGTCGCCCTGCAACTCGAGGAGGGTGAGAGACTCATCACCCTCACCGATGACATGTCTTCTGCGCAACACCGAGTGTGCGACCATCGGCGCGTCCATCAGATGCAGGTTCATATCGCGGGAGAGACGACCGAAGGCGGCGACCCCCTGGACGCTGGTGCCGTGGTCGTCGAGGCGCGGCGAGTACGCAGCAATACCCAACTGTCCCGGTAGGATTCCTATGATTCCTCCGGACACGCCGCTCTTGGCGGGGATGCCGACGGTGGAGAGCCAGTCCCCCGCCGCGTCGTACATCCCACAGGTCGCCATCACCGACAGCACCTGACGCACCACGTCCCGCGAGAAGATCTCCTCGCACGTCACGGGTTGCACACCGCCCGCCGCGAGCGTCGCGGCCATCATCGCGAGGTCCTTGGTCGTGACCGTCACCGAGCACTGCCGGATGTACCCCTCGACGATCTCGTCGGGATCGTCCTCGAAAACCTCGTATCCCCGAAGGAGGTTGGCGATGGCGACATTGCGATAGGAGTTCTCGAGTTCCGAGGCCGCGACCTTCTCGTCGATCGCCAGGTCGCGACCGGCCAGGGACGACAGCAGGGAGCGGATGTCCTCCACCGAGTCCTCGACCGGCCTGTCGTCGAGCACCAGGGCGTGTGCGGCGAGCGCACCCGCGTTGATCATCGGGTTCAGCGGACGGCCCGTGTTGCGTTCGAGGGAGACCTCGTTGAACGCCTCCCCGGAGGGTTCGACGTCGATCACGTCCAGTACGGCGTCGAAGCCTCTCTGTTGCAGTGCGAGACCGTAGACGAAGGGCTTCGAGATCGACTGGATCGTGAACTCGGTGTCGTCTTCGCCCACGGAGTACATCGCGCCCTCTGCGGTCACCAGGGTGAGGGCGAACCGGTCCGGGTCGGCCCTCGCCAGTTCGGGGATGTAATCGGCGAGTGTGCCCGAACTGTCGGCACATCCTCGGAGGACTTCGGTCAGATAGTCCGGCAACGGTGAACGCATGCATTCCATCGTGACCGAATCGGACGCTGCCGGGGTAGGGAGTGACGAACGCGATTGAACCGACAGACCGGCGGGTATGCCATCCCCATGACTGCTCTGTCGTCGGCGCTGTCCGTGCCGTTCCGAGTGGGATCCGCGCTGCGCGGAGCACGCGTGTTCCATCCCCGCGGCGCGACCTTCGAAGGGATGGCCGAACTCGAGTCGTCCTGGTGGCCGCAGCAGATCCCCCGCCCCACCCCGGTGATCGCCCGGGTGTCGCGGGGCATCGGCACGCCGGACGGGATGCCGGACGTACTCGGTCTCGCAGTGCGCTTCGCCTCGAAGACCGGCCCGTGGGACGTCCTGCTCGCATCGGCCTACCTGCCAGGCCGGGTGACGTTGGTGCCGGCCCGCTCGTGGTCGAGTGCCCGCTACAGCACACTCATGGCCTACCGGACCGACAGCGATCCCACGCCGCGGTGGATCACTGCCGTTCCGCGCGGACAGCATCCGTCCTCGACGACCTCTGTGCAGGCACTCGAGGCGCCGCTCGAGTTCTCCCTCCTGGTGGGTTCCGCCCGCGGCCCCCTCGAAGCGGCGGGACGCCTGACGCTGAGTCGCCGCCTGCCCGAGAAGAATTCGGAACAGCCGTCCTTCGATCCGACCGTCCACTGCCCCGGATTCGTCGATCCGTGGCCGGGCTGGCTCGTCGAGACGCGACGCGACGCCTATCGGGCGAGCCGGGCCGGACGAGGCGCCTCCCTCGCCCGGCCGCAGCACACCGTCAGCTGATCACCGCGTCGATCGTCTTCTTCAGCGCGGACGGCTGCGCCGGTGACCGCGGGGCATCCTTCTTCATCTCGAGCATGCGGGCACCGATGTCCTGCAACTGCTTACGGCCGAGCGCCTCGCGCACCCTGGGGAACCACTCGTCCTCCTCCTCGTCGATGTGATGCTCGACGTTCTCGATCAGGACCGTCGTCTTCGCATCGAAACGCTCTGCGTCGGGCTTCATTCCGGCCAGTTCGACGACGAGCACATCGGCGACATGGTGTTCCTCGTAGGACTCGAGGATGTCGTCCTCGAGATCGGGAAGCAGGGAGCGTATCTCGGGGTACATGCACTCGTTCTCGAGATAGGTGTGCACGGTGAGGGCTTCGATGATCCTGTCGACGATCTTGCCCTTCTCCTTCTCCCCCTCGGCCTTCCGGAAGTCGCGGAAGAGTTTCTTGATCTCCTTGTGGTCTTCCTTCAGCAACACGATCGCGTCTGTGGACACGGTTCCTCCTGCGGCGTGAGCACTGCCGCCCCCAGCGGGCGTGGCACAGGAATACCCATCCGCGACACCGTCACACGCGCACGCGATCCGCATTCGCGAGGATGGCCGAGCGCAGTGCCGCCTCCGGGCCGCTGAGTACGGAACGGCGCGCCATGAGCACGAACTCGATCTCACCCGCATCGGGAAGCAATCGTTGGGGGTCGCGCACCGGGACGAGACCGGGCGGTGGAAGCCGTTCGGCGTGCAACACCACGCCCAGTCCGGCGAGCGCTGCGGCGCGCAGGCCGTTGAGACTGTCGGTCGTGCACGCGACGCGGACACCGCGCCCACTGCGCTGGAGGACCTCGAGCGCGATGTCGCGGGTCAGGGCCGGCGACGGATAGGACACCAGCGGTGTCGGCTCGTCCGGATCGAGGACGTAAGCGGGGGCGGACAGGAAGACGAGGCGCTCGCGGAAGATCATCTCGCCGTGGCGGCTGCCCGGTCGGCGCTTGCCGAAGACCAGATCGAGCTCGTTGTCGTCGAGCCGACGCTGCAGATCCTCGCTCAGATCCACGGTGAGTTCGAGATCGATGCGGGGATGACTGCGCCGGAACTCGGCGAGGATCGACGGCAGCTCGTAGAGCACCAGGTCCTCGGAGACCCCGAAACGCAGCCGGCCGCTGAGCGGTGACTCCGAGAAGTGCCTGCGAGCGGCATCGTGGCGATCGAGGATCTCGCGGGCGAAGGCGACCATGTCGGCACCGTCCGCCGTGAGCTCGACGTTGTGCGTGTCGCGTACGAACAGGCGGCGTCCGATCTCCTTCTCGAGCCGCGCGACGTGCTGACTGACCGTCGACTGTCGCAGGCCGAGGCGGTGGGCGGCCGCGGTGAAGCCGCGTTCCCGCTCGACGGCGAGGAAGCTCTTCAGATGTACCGGATCGAACACGACCTCCATTTCATCATGAATCGCGATTACAGAAAACGTGGTGACCGTCTTCTGTAATGACCTCAGGCTGCCGTACCGTCGATTCGTGCTCTCCAAGATCCCCGTGCTCGGACGACTCGACCCGTTCCTGCTCGCCATCCTCGCCACCGTCGCCGTCGCTGCCCTGCTGCCCGCCGACGGGGTCGTACTCGACGGCGTGAACTGGGCCGCCAAGATCGCCATCGGGCTGCTGTTCTTCCTGTACGGCGCGCGCCTGTCCACGCAGGAGGCCATCGAGGGTCTCAAGCACTGGCGTCTGCACCTGACGATCCTCGCCACGACCTTCGTCGTCTTCCCGCTGCTCGGCCTGGCCGCGAAGGTGCTCGTGCCGTCGATCCTGACCGACCCGCTCTATCTCGGCGTTCTCTATCTGTGCCTGTTGCCGTCCACGGTGCAGTCCGCCATCGCGCTCGTCTCGGTGGCGCGCGGCAACATCCCCGGCTCGATCGTCTCGGCCAGTGCCTCGAGTCTCATCGGAATCTTTGCGACGCCACTGCTCGTCGCGCTGACGATGTCCACCCAGGGCGTCACCTTCAGCGGGTCGGCCGTGCTCGACATCGTGCTGATGCTGCTCGTGCCGTTCGTCGCCGGTCAGCTCCTGCGGCGCTGGATCGGCGGCTGGGTGAAGGCCCACGGAAAGCCGCTCAAGCTCGTCGACCGCGGATCGATCATGCTGGTCGTGTACGTGGCGTTCAGCCGCGGCATGAACGAAGGAATCTGGTCGATGATCTCGGTGGGCCGCCTGCTCGCCCTCGTCGGTGTGTGCGCGGTGCTGCTCGTGATCGTGCTCGCACTGACCTGGTACTCGTCGCGCGGACTCGGTTTCGAATACCAGGACCGTGTCGCGATCCTCTTCTGCGGCTCCACGAAGTCCCTCGCCACCGGTCTGCCCATGGCGATCGTGCTCTTCCCCGGCCAGCCCATCGGCCTGATCGTGCTGCCTCTCATGCTGTTCCACCAGATGCAGCTCCTGGTGTGCGCGGCCCTCGCCGGCCGGTTGGCGAAGAAGGCACCGGATGGGCTCGTAGCCGTATAGGAGAGCGAAGCCGAAGCTCCTGTTAGACGAAATCGAGGGTGAAATCCGCTGATTCCGGTAGCGGTGACGTCGTCGTGCCGTCACCGTGCAGGGAGAACCCCGATTCGCGAACCTCGGCTCGAAGGAGCACCGGCATGGGTCTGCTCTTCCACGATCATCTGCACGACGAGTTCGGAACCTGGCCACTGGCCTACATCCCCTACGGCGGCGCCGACTTCGGCGAGATCGCCGCAGTGGCCCGGCAGGTGGGGGAGGGTGACGACGCGGACTTCTACCGGGCGTGGGTCGAGGCCGGGGACCGTCTCGTCACCGAAGCGGAGACCTGCGCGGCCGCCGGACACGACGATTCGGCACGCGAGTTGTTCCTGCGGGCGAGCGCCTACTACGCGACCGCCTATCACCCGCTGTACGGATCTCCCGTCGACCCGCGTCTGATCGCCGCCTTCGACAAGCAGGTCGCGGCATTCGATGCCGGGCTGGCGATCGGGAACACACCCGTGAAGGCTGCCAGGATTCCGTTCGAGGGCACCACGCTTCCGGGATACCTGATTCCCGCACCCGGCCACGAGAACAGCGTGCGTCCGCTCATCGTCTTCACCAACGGATACGACGCCACGATCACCGACATGTACTTCGCGTCGGCCGTGGCAGCGCTGCGGCGCGGCTACCACTGTCTCCTGTTCGATGGACCGGGCCAGGGCGAGATGCTCTACAAGCAGAACATGCCGATGCGCCCGGACTGGGAAACGGTCGTGCGCGCGGTGATCGACCATGTGATCGCCTCACCGATCGTCGACCCCGAGCGCATCGTCCTGAGCGGATGGAGTCTCGGTGGGTATCTCGCGCCGCGCGCGGCATCCGGTGAGCATCGCCTGGCCGCGGTGGTCGCCGATCCCGGTCAGTGGAGCGTCGCGGCCGGCACCAGGGCCCTCGGGGCAGCATTCGGCCTCTCCCCCGAGGTCCTCGACGATCCTCTCTCGATGAGCGCGCAGGACGCCGACGCGATCATGTCTGCGGTGCAGTCGGATCCGTCGCTGCGCTGGAAGATCGTCGCCCGTGGATTCTGGGTCAACGGGGTCTCGGACATCCGGGAACTGTTCGCGGAGATGAACGCGTACACGCTCGACGAGGTCGGGGAGCGTATCTCGTGCCCGGTCGTGGTGACTGCCGCCGAGAGCGATGCCCTTGCACGCGGTGCAGGAACATTCGGAGATCGATTGGGCGACAAGGTGTCCCTCATCCCGTTCACCGACGCCGAGGGTGCGGGCGGGCATTGCGAGATGGGCAACCGCACCCTCCTCAACAGAAGAGTTCTCGATCGACTCGACGAGCTCCTGTCGCGCGTGCCGTGACGCTCAGCGGTCGGGCCAGCCCGTGTACGCCTCCGCGAGGTACTGCTGCCCGTACCGGGAGCCGACGACCGCGGCGAGTTCGCCCAGCGCCCGCTTGTTCTCGAACGACGTTGCGTCCTCACGGGTGTGGAGCATCGAGGTCATCCAGTACGAGAAGTTCTGCGCCTTCCACACACGCTGCAGCGCCGTGTCGCTGTAGGCGTCGAGCAGGTCGGACGAGCCGGTGGAGAAGAACGAGTCGAGCGCGCGGAAGAGCACCCGGACGTCGGCCAGGGCGAGGTTGAGTCCCTTGGCACCGGTCGGCGGAACGGTATGGCCGGCATCGCCTGCCAGGAACAGGTTTCCGTGCCGCATCGGTTCGCACACGTACGAGCGGAAGGGCAGGACCATCTGCTCGAAGATGGGGCCGCGCTCCAGTTCGAAACCGTCGGGGCCGTCGACACGCTTCTGCAGCTCGTCCCAGATCCGGTCCTCGCTCCACGTCGACGCGTCCTCGGACGGGTCGCACTGGAAGTACATCCGCTGCACCGACTCGTTGCGCTGGCTGATGAGGGCGAATCCGTGATCCGAACGCGCATAGATCAATTCGGGTGCGCTCGGCGGGGCCTCGGTGAGGATTCCGAACCAGGCGAAGGGGTACTCGATGAAGTGGTCGGTGCGGACGTCCCCCGGAATCGCCTTGCGGCAGATGCTCTGTGACCCGTCGGCTCCGACGAGGATGCGGCACCGGATCTCGACCGGCGTGCCGTCGGATTCGGTGAACCGGATCTTCGGTGCGTCGGTGGTGACGTCGAGAACCTCTGTGTCGCAGACGCTGTAGCGCACATCGCCACCGTCGCGCTTCCGCGTCGCGGCCAGGTCGACGAAGACCTCGTTCTGCGGATACAACCACACCGATTCACCGACGAGGTCCCGGAAATCGATGCGATGGCTCTCACCGCCGAATCGCAGGTCGATGCCGTCGTGGCGGTGTCCTTCGTTCAGGACACGGGTGTCGACTCCGCTCTCGGTGAGCAGCGACACCGAGCCGTGCTCGAGAATGCCCGCACGGTGGGTGGTCCGGATGGTCTCGTGATCGCGCTTCTCGACGACGATGTTGTCGATCCCCGCCTTCGCGAGGAGGTGGGAGAGCATGAGACCTGCCGGGCCACCGCCGACGATGCCGACCTCGGTGGTGACGACCGTGCGGGTTGCGTTCATGTGTTCGTCCTTCGCTGCGCGTATCCGATTCGCGTCCCGTCGAGTGTCGTGCGCCTCTCCCACCGCACACGCCGTCTTCTCGTTCAATGAGAAAACGGTCGGGTCAGTCCGGAGGTCGCTCGCCCACTCCACGCGCGATGCCGCGGGCAGCGGCCATGAGGACGGGTACGACGGCCTGCTGCCGGGACGCACCGGTGGGGACCACCACGCCGAGCGCCGCCAGGGCATGACCCGACCGCGTGAGGACGGGGACCGCGATGCCCGTGGTGCCCTCGTCGAGCACACCGTCGAAGCGCGCATAGCCCCGTCGGCGGACCTCCGCGAGCGCGCGACGGAAATCTCTCGTCGTCGCAGCGAACCGCTTCTCCACCTCGGGATGTCGTCGCCGATAGGACTCCTGCACCTCCGCAGGCGAGAACGCGAGCATCGACATGCCCAGCGACGTGTCGTGGACGGGGAGCCGGCGCGCGACCGACGCCTGGTTGACCACCGAATCGGATGCCGACAGCCGTTCGAGGACGAGAACCTCGTCGTCCTGCAGGACCGCGAGCTGGGTGTGCTGGTGCACCACCGACTGCACGTCCTGCAGGAAGGGGAGCGCCGCCTCCCGCAGATCGCGCGCGGGTGCGCTGCGCGCGACGAGTTCCCACAGGCGCAGACCGAGCCGCACCCGCCCGTCGTCGTCCCGGGTGAGCAGCCCGTGCTGCACCAGCTCGCCGACGAGCCGGTAGGCCGTGGCCTGCGGGATGCCGGACCTGCGGGCGAGACCCCCGACGGTCAGGCGGGGCTGGGTGTCGTCGAACGACTCGAGGATGCGAACGACGCGGTCGAGCATCGAGTCACCGGACGGCGAGTTGGCCATGCCGCCCATTGTTCCGTGTCCGATCCGGACGGCTTCACCATCCGGATCCGGTTGCGGATTCGACATCTGTCAATATAGACACGTGTCGAATCAAGATCCCGCGGGTGACGACGTCTGCTGCTCTCCGCTCGTGCGCGAACCCCTGACGGGCGATCGCGCCGTCGGCCTCGCCCGGATGTTCAAGGCCCTCGGCGATCCGGTGCGTCTGCGGTTACTGTCCCTCGTCGCGAGCCACGCCGGCGGTGAGGCGTGCGTATGCGATATCTCGGGATCGTTCGATCTGTCCCAACCGACGATCTCGCACCACCTCAGAGTTCTGCGCGAGGCAGGCCTGCTCGAGTGCGAGCGTCGCGGCACCTGGGTCTACTACTGGGTGGTTCCGGCCGCACTGCGGCAACTCTCCGAGGTGCTCGGGATCGAGTCGGCCGAGGTACCCGCATGAGTGAGCGCACCGCGGTGGACAGCCCCGTGATGAGCAGGATGTCGACACTCGATCGCTTCCTTCCCGTGTGGATCGGCGCCGCCATCGCCATCGGTCTGCTGCTCGGTCGCATGATTCCCGGACTCGGAGAAACCCTGGGTTTCATCGAGATCGACGGAATCTCGCTGCCGATCGCCCTCGGCCTGTTGATCATGATGTACCCGGTGCTGGCGAAGGTGCGCTACGACCGTCTCGACACGGTCACCGGTGATCGCACCCTGTTGATGTCGTCGCTGATCCTCAATTGGATCGTCGGTCCCGCACTGATGTTCGCGCTCGCGTGGCTGATGCTTCCGGATCTACCCGAATACCGCACCGGTCTGATCATCGTCGGCCTCGCACGGTGCATCGCGATGGTGATCATCTGGAACGACCTGGCGTGCGGCGACCGGGAAGCCGCGGCCGTGCTGGTCGCGATCAACTCGGTCTTCCAGGTGATCATGTTCGCCGCGCTCGGCTGGTTCTACCTGTCGGTGCTGCCCGGATGGCTCGGCCTCGAGCAGACCGGGCTCGACGTCTCCCCGTGGGAGATCGCGAAATCCGTGCTGATCTTCCTCGGGATCCCACTCGTGGCCGGTTTCCTCACTCGTCGATTCGGCGAGAAGGCGAAGGGCCGCAACTGGTACGAGCAGACCTTCCTGCCGCACATCGGACCGTGGGCGCTGTACGGACTGCTGTTCACCATCGTGGTCCTGTTCGCCTTGCAGGGCGACCAGATCACCTCGCGACCACTCGACGTCGTACGCATCGCCCTGCCGCTGCTGGCGTACTTCGCGATCATGTGGGGGAGCGGATACCTGTTCGGCGCTGTAGTAGGACTCGGCTACGAACGCACCACCACCCTCGCCTTCACCGCCGCGGGCAACAACTTCGAGCTCGCCATCGCCGTCGCGATCGGCACGTTCGGGGTCGCGTCCGGGCAGGCACTGGCGGGAGTCGTCGGCCCCCTCATCGAAGTGCCCGTCCTCGTCGCACTCGTGTACGTCGCCCTGGCTCTGCGCTCACGCTTCGCCGCACGCGCGGGAGGTGCGTCGTGACCGCCGTTCCGTCCGTGCTGTTCGTGTGCGTGCACAATGCCGGTCGGTCCCAGATGGCCGCCGGGTTCCTGAGCCGTCTCGCGGGGGACCGCATCACTGTCCGTTCCGCCGGGTCCGCGCCTGCCGACGAGGTGAACCCTGCTGCGGTCGCGGCAATGGCCGAGGTCGGCATCGACATCTCCGGTGAGAACCCGAAGATCCTCACCGCCGACGCCGTGAAGGCCTCCGACGTCGTGATCACGATGGGCTGCGGCGACACCTGCCCGGTGTTCCCCGGTACGTCCTACCGGGACTGGGTGCTCGACGACCCGGCCGGACGAGGAATCGATGCCGTGCGTCCGATCCGTGACGAGATCCGGACGAAGGTCGAGGCGCTCATCGCCGAACTGACGTCGCCGGCATGATCGAGTTCGGCAACCACATCCACCGGGTATCCCCAGATCTGTCACGCCGGGCGCCCGCACAGGTCACTCGGTGTGGAGGCAGGTCGTCCCCGACATGCTCCGGACATCGCGTTACACGTCGTCGCAGGTCCGGTAGCGTTCCGAGACGACTCGCAATCGCGTGTCGGTCGATCGGCTCGGCGCAGCCGAACTGTGGGAGGTTCCCGTGGCTGGTGGTCTCGTCGCCCTTCTGGACGACGTCGCGGTGCTTGCGAAGGCAGCCGCGGCATCCATAGACGACATCGGCGCCGCAGCCGGCCGGGCGAGCGTCAAGGCAGCGGGCGTGGTCGTCGACGACACGGCCGTCACCCCCCGCTACGTGCACGGGTTCACCCCCGATCGCGAACTGCCGATCATCCGCAAGATCGCGATCGGGTCGATCCGCAACAAGCTCCTGATCATCCTGCCGGTCGCGATGATCCTGAGTCAGTTCCTCCCGCAGGCCCTGCCGTATCTGCTCATCGCCGGTGGTCTGTTCCTCTGCTACGAGGGCGCCGAGAAGGTCTACGAAGCGCTCACCGGCGGCCACCACGAAGAAGAGGCCACCGCAGCGGAGAAGGGTCCCGAGTTCGAGAAGGCCATGATCGGCGGCGCGATCCGCACCGACCTGATCCTGTCCGCCGAGATCATGGTGATCTCGCTGGCCTCGGTCGAGGACGAACCCTTCCTGACCCGCCTGCTCGTCCTCATCGTCGTCGCCGTCCTCATTACCGTCCTGGTGTACGGCGTGGTCGCCCTGATCGTGAAGATGGATGACGTCGGCCTGGCGCTCGCGAAACGGAAGTCCACTTTCGCTCAGCGCGTCGGTCGCGGTCTCGTGACGGCGATGCCGAAGCTGATGACCGTTCTCACCGTGGTCGGCATCGCCGCCATGCTGTGGGTCGGTGGGCACATCCTGCTCGTCAACGTCGGCGAGGCCGGATTCCATTGGCCTGCGGATCGTCTGCACGATCTCGAGCACTGGTTCGGCGAGCTCGTGCACGGCGGATTCGGCGGCGTGCTGTCGTGGACCGCGGGGACCGTGGCATCCGCTCTGGTGGGCCTGGTCGTCGGTGCGATCGTCGTGCTGATCATGCACCTGATCCCGCGGCGGAAGAAGGCCGACGCCGCGCACTGACGCCGCCGGATCCCCCGGACGGGTCACTCCGAGGCGTTTCTCCGGACCGCCTGCGCGAACGCCCGCATGAGACCCGGATCCTTGACGCCGCGCTCGGCCTCGATGCCGCTGGAGACGTCGACACCCCACGCCCCGGACGTGGAAAGTGCCCTCTCGACGTTGTCGGGGTTCAGCCCGCCCGCAAGGACCCACCGGCCGGACGGCAGGGCACTGCGGTCCTGCCAGTCCCATGTCTTCCCGGCACCGGCGACTGCGCCGTCGACGAGCAACAGGTCGGCGCCGAAGTCCTCCGACAGCGCCTCGGCTCCTCCGGTGTTGATCGCGCGGATCACCGTGAATCCCGCGTCGTGCAGCACGCGCACGTCGTCGGGCGATCGCAGGTCGTGCACCTGGACGTGATCGAGATTCGCAGCCCGGGCCGTCGCAATGATCTCGTCGAGGGACGCATTCACATAGACGCCGACGGCGAGTGTTCCCGCCGGCACGCGGGTGCGGAGCGTCGCGGCCCGGTCGGGAGAGATGCGACGAGGGCTCTTCACGAGGACGAAACCGACCGCGTCGACGCCCAGTTCGACGGCGAGATCGACCGTCGCCTCGTCCTGCAGTCCGCACATCTTGATGAACGTCATCACTACCTTCCTCGCCGCTTCTCCATCTCGAGGATATGTCTGCGACCGTCAGCGGCAGCAGTTCGGATCCAGGACGACCCTGAGCGCCTCGAGGGACTCGGAGCAGGCACGGTGATAGACGTTCATCCCGCGCCGCTCGGATTCGACCATGCCCGCCTTGCGCAGTTGTCCGAGGTGATGACTCACCGTGGATTCCGCCAGATCCACACCGGCGGCGAGATCGCACGTGCACACCGCACCTTCGTCGGCGGTGAGCAGGATCGACATGAGCTTGATGCGCACCGGGTCGGCCAGGGCCTTCAGCCGCAACGCGACCTCGAGGGCGGCGTCGTCGCTCATCGGCGCGGCCGATACCGGCTCGCAGCAGATCGGGGCGCGGACATCGATCACGGGCAATGCTTTCGGCATGATTCGAGCCTAACTACCTTCTTGACATATGTCGAAATACAGGAGCATCCTGTGAGCGGTAATTCGATATATGTCACACAGGAGGAAGTCATGTCACGCATCCAGTTCGCCCTCAACGTCGAGGACCTGCCCGAAGCGGTCGCCTTCTACTCGACACTGTTCGGCACCGAACCGGCCAAGCTCGAACCGGGCTACGCCAACTTCGCGATCGCCGATCCGCCGTTGAAGCTGGTGCTGTTCGAGAACCCCGGCAAGGGCGGCACGATCAACCACCTCGGGGTCGAGGTCGACTCGTCCGAGAAGGTGCACACCGAGATCGCCCGATTGACCGAGGCGGGCCTGTTCGCCGACGAGGAGATGGGCACGACCTGTTGCTACGCCACGCAGGACAAGGCGTGGGTGACGGGTCCGGCAGGGGAGAAGTGGGAGGTGTACACCGTCCTGGCGGATTCGGAGACCTTCGGGTCGAGCCCGCAGCATCTCGACGGCCCGCGAGAGACCGGCGACGTGGCGTGCTGCACCGCGGGCACGGCAGACGAGCGCCAGAACGAACCTTCGACGACAGGAGTCGCACCTACCTGCTGCTGAACGTCGTTCGCCGAAGGTTCCACGTCCTCGGGACTCGATCTGTCGCCCCGCCGACGGGCGGGGCGACGACTCGTATCAGCCGCGCGCCATGTCCACGAACCGCGACAGGTGCAGCTGGTGCGCGACGGTGATGGTCGCGGTCGGGCCGTTACGGTGCTTGCCGACGATGAGGTCGGCCTCGCCACCACGCGGGTCGTCGCGCTCGAACGCGTCGGGGCGGTGCAGCAGGATGACCATGTCGGCGTCCTGCTCGAGGCTGTTGTGCACCGCGATGCCGTCGGCGACGAAATTGTGTGTGCCGGGCACCGTTCCGTCGTAGACGTCCTGCTCGCCGAGACTCGTGACGGAGACGATCTCGTCCCAGAACACGTTGTTGGTGGCGACCATGTCGATGTCGGCCGTGTCGAGGACATCGGCGACCCGGGCGAGCCGCGAGCGTGCACCCTCGGTGGTGCGCGGGGTGGCGGACGCGACCGGCCCGATCGGAGCGAGCTGCTCGACGGCGAGCAATTCGCCGAGCTCGGCTTCGATCTCGGGGGTGACGGTGTCGGGGCTGTGCTTGACGAGCTTCGGTCCGAGCTGCGCCAGGACCCACTGCGCCGCGGTTCCGTGCTTGCCCACGTCGTGGAGGAAGACCGCCTGGTTCTCCGCCCCGGTGACCGTGAGGTCACAGCCCTCGCCGGCATCGGTGATCCGCGCGAACACGCCGATGCGCAGGAGCAGGCGCGCGAGGTCGTCGGCGAGACGACGATCCGCCGACCGGTAGCGGACGACGGCGGCGGCAGCGCCTGCGTCCCATGCGACCTCACCGCTGTCTTCCCAGATGTGGCAGACGAGCTCGGCGACCTGCTCCTTGGGGAGCGAGAACGCGCGGGTGGGGATCAGTCGGCCGGCCACGGCGGTGTCCGCGAGAGCTGCCACCTCGTCGTCGGATGCGGGTATCACGTCGAGGGGTGCGGGCACCGCACGCGGCACTGCGACACGCTCACCGGCGACCAACTCGCCCAACGGCATCCAGCCGTCGATGGTGAGGAAGGGATGGTTCGCGGTGGCTTCGACACGACGCCCCGAGGCCAGCTCCAACCGGAAGACTTCCTTACGGCCGCTGGGGAAGACCTTCACCATAGGCCGGACGACCATCCGCATGCGTTCGTCGAGCGACCACACGAGGGGCTGTTCGCCCGACTCGAGCAGCTCGCCGAGCGTGACCTCGGCACCGGTGTCGGCGCGCATGATGCGCGTGGACGCCGGCAGGCAGCCCGACTCACGGAGGTCGGAGACCTGCGGCCGCTTGTCGGTGCGCTGCTCGGGACCACGGTTGAGCTGACACACCGCGACGACCGGAACCTCGAGTTCCTTCGCGAGAAGCTTGAGGCTACGCGAGAATTCGGAGACCTCCTGCTGACGCGACTCGACCTTCTTGCCGGACGACATGAGCTGCAGGTAGTCGATGACGATGAGACGGATGTCGTGTTTCTGCTTGAGCCGCCGCGCTTTTGCGCGGATCTCCATCATCGTGAGGTTCGGTGAGTCGTCGATGAACAACGGCGCTTCGCTGATCTCGCTCATGCGGCGGGCGAGACGCGTCCAGTCGTCGTCGGTCATGCGTCCGGATCGCATGTCACCGAGCTTGATCTTCGCCTCCGCGGACAGCAGACGCATGACGATCTCGGTCTTGCCCATCTCGAGCGAGAAGATGACCGACGCCATGCCGTGCTTGATGGAGCACGACCGCATGAAGTCCATGCTCAGCGTGGAGTTGTGTGTGGGCACCATCGCGCGACCCGCGAGGTACATGTGGTCGCCGTCGACCTCGACGCACCGCACCGGGACCGAGGGAACCGGGCGGACGGCGACGATGCGGCGCTCGCGCGGCACGGTGGCGCGGCATTCCTTGTGCCGCACGGCCTTACTGGGCAGGACGAAGACGTCGTCGTCGGTGGTGAAGGAGATCTCGGTGCCGTCGAGCACCGGCGCGTAACCGAGGCCCGACAGGAGTTCGGCGACGCCCTGCGCCAGTCGCTCGGACGAGCCGACGAACCGGATGGTGCCGTCGTCGTCGATCTCTCCACCGGCGTCGAGCAGACCCGCGAGGAGTTCGCGACGCTGCGGTTCGGATGCCCGCTGGTATTCGGCGGGGATGTGGGCGCCGAGCGCGACGAGGGCGCTGGTGAAGCCACCTTCGCCGTCGATACGCATGTGCAGTTCGGGATCGGACGACGGGCCGCCGAGCCACGCACCGAGCGTGAAGGGGGAGACGGGCAGCTCGGTTGCCGGGAACGACAGTGCCTCGGTGTTCGCGACGGTGTGCCCGGCGTCGGCGGTGGCGGCGAGTTCGCCCGTGGTGCGGATCGCGCCGTCGCCGGTGCGCCACTGGTGCTGCTCGTCGGCGACGATCACGGTGCCGTCGGAGAACACGACGTCGAAGCACGGACGGCCGTGCATGACCTCGGTGGCGGCGAGGACGCGGGTGGGGCGGCCGTCGGCGCCGAGGAGTTCGTCGCCCACCCCGACCTCGCCCATCGTGGTCCAGCCGGTGGGGGTGGGCAGGGGAGTGTCGAGGGCGAGCGCTTTACCCACACCGGGACGCGCGGCGACGATGATCATCTGGCCGGCGTGCAGCCCGTTGGTGAGCTCGTCGAGTTCGGCGAAGCCGGTGGGCACGCCGAGGGAGATACCGCCGCGGCTGGCGATGGAGTCGATCTCGTCCATCGTGGGCTGCAGGAGTTCTTCGAGCGGCACGAAGTCTTCGGTGGTGCGTCGTTCGGCGACCTCGAAGACCTCCGCCTGCGCGCGGTCGACGATCTCGGCGACGTCCTGGCCGTCGGCGCCGGCGTAGCCGTACTGGACGATGCGCGTGCCCGCCTCGACGAGACGACGCAGGACGGCCTTCTCAGCGACGATCTCGGCGTAGTAGCCGGCGTTGGCCGCGGTGGGGACGGTCTGGGTGAGCGTGACGAGATAGGCGGCTCCGCCGAGACGCTTGAGTTCGCCGCGCCGGTCGAGCTCGGCCGACACGGTGACCGGGTCGGCGGGTTCGCCACGGCTGTAGAGATCGAGGATCGCGTCGTACACGGCCTGGTGGGCCGGACGGTAGAAGTCGCCGGGCCTCAGCACTTCGAGGACGTCGGCGATGGCGTCCTTGCTCAGCAGCATGCCGCCGAGCACGGACTGCTCGGCCACGAGATCCTGAGGGGGCTGTCGACCGAAGTCTCCACTCGGTTCCTCGGGAGGTCCCGAATATTCGGGATTTCCACGATCGTCAACGACGGCCACTGCAGTGCCTGCCTTCCTCCACATGTCCCCGTCCGGCGCGCTGTGCTCCGGCGGATACCTGCACGCACTCCCGGTGTCGGTACCCGGGGTTTCGTGTCCGGTTCTACTCGCCCCTACCGACATCCTGTGTGTGGAGTCGTGCGCCCGACGTTAGGGATCCGGATGACCCGCCACAACTCGGGTTGTGCACACAGTTGGGGATGAATTGTGGAAAGAGGAGGACAGCCTTGTGCACCGGATGTGTACAACCTGGGGACAACACATCTCACATCTCCCATAACTGCAGGTAGGAACGGAAAAATGCCTGTTCACACCTGTGGAGAAAAAGAATTTCGGCGTGTCGGAGGGCCGGGCGTGTTCACCCATTCGTTCCCCGAACGACATTCCGAGGAGTCACAACGGTGTGGTTTACCCCCCGGTTTATCCACAGGCTGTGCACAGACGACGAGGAGCCCCACGCCGACCAGGCGCGGGGCTCCTCGAGGGGCCGGAATCAGGCAGCCACGACGTTCAGCGTGAACTTCGCGGTGACATCCGGGTGCAGCTTCACGACGATCTGGTGCTTGCCGGTCGCCTTGATGTGAGCCTTGGGCAGCTCGACGATGCGCTTGTCGACAACCGGGCCACCGGCAGCCTTGAGAGCACCGGCGACGTCGGCAGCGGTGACCGAGCCGAACAGCTTGCCCGAGTCGCTCGAGGTCTTGACGCTCAGCGAGACGTCCTCGAGGCCCTCGATGGCGGCCTTGAGCTCCTGGGCGTGCTCGAGGCCACGCACGGCGCGAGCCTCCTGAGCACGGCGGATGCCCTCGACCTGCTTCTGGGCACCACGGGTGGCGACGATCGCCAGGCCGCGGGGCAGCAGGTAGTTGCGGCCGTAGCCGTCCTTGACCTCAACGGTGTCGCCAGGCGCACCGAGGTTGTCCACGTCAGCAGTAAGGATGAGCTTCATCGTGTCCCTCCCTTTCCTCAGCGAGTCGTCGAGACGTAAGGGAGCAGAGCCACCTCACGAGAGTTCTTGACAGCAACAGCGACGTCGCGCTGGTGCTGCACGCAGTTGCCGGTGACGCGGCGAGCGCGGATCTTGCCGCGATCGCTGACGTACTTGCGCAGCAGCGTCGTGTCCTTGTAATCGATCTGCACGTTCTTTTCCTTGCAGAAGGTGCAGACCTTCTTCTTCAAAACCTTCTCGCGCGCGGGCGACTTAGGCATGGTCGTTCTCCGTAATTTTGGATGTTCCGATCGAGGTCGGATCAGAACGGAGGCTCGTCGTCCCCGGAACCACCGAAGGAGCCCGACTGCGGGGCGTCGCCCCACGGGTCGTCTCCACCGACGTTCGTGTTCTGAGCGGGACGGCCACCGCCCGATCCACCGGAGGAACCACCGAAGCCTCCGCCACCGCCACCGCGACCGGCCTTGGTGACCTTGGCCGTGGCGTAACGGAGCGAGGGGCCGATCTCGTCGACCTCGAGCTCCACGACAGTGCGCTTCTCGCCTTCACGCGTCTCGTAGCTGCGCTGCTTGAGCCGGCCCTGCACGATCACACGCGAGCCGCGAGTCAAGCTCTCGGCCACGTTCTCCGCTGCCTCACGCCAGATGTTGCAGCGCAGGAACAGAGCCTCGCCGTCCTTCCATTCGTTGGACTGACGGTCGAACACGCGGGGCGTGGATGCAACGGTGAAGTTCGCAACCGCAGCACCCGCGGGGGTGAAACGCAGTTCGGGGTCGGCGGTCAGATTGCCGACCACGGTGATGACGGTGTCGCCTGCCATGTGGTTCCTCCTGCAGTGTGGGGAGTCCTGATGCGCCAGAGCCTACGGCCCGGCGCCGACAGGCTCACTTGCCGTGGCGCAGAACCTTGGTGCGGAGCACCGACTCGTTCAGGCCGAGCTGGCGATCCAGCTCTGCAACGGCAGCAGGCGTCGCGCTGATGTCGATCACCGCGTAGATGCCTTCGCTGTTCTTGGCGATCTCGTAGGCGAGACGGCGCTTACCCCACACGTCGACCTTGTCGACCTTGCCGCCTTCCTGGCGAATGACGTTGAGGAACGTCTCCAGCGAGGGAGCGACGGTGCGCTCGTCCAGGCTGGGGTCCAGGATGATCATCAATTCGTAATGACGCATAAGACCTCATCACCTCCTATGGACTGTGAACGGTCACGGACGTTCCGTGACAGGAGGGTCGTTGCGTCAGCAACCCATGAAGGGTACACGACGGCCCGGCGACCAGCGAAATCGCCGACCGTCGCGGGCAGGGGTTTTGTCCTAGGGTGAGGACATGCGCACGAGCTCCGGGACCGTCTCGCTCGTCGCCGTCCTGACGTGCGCGGTGATGATGTGGTTCGGCTACCTGAACAAGGCCCGGTGCGCCGGCCCCACCTTCGACGCCGAGGGCCGCACGCTGCGGTTCGAGGACATCAAGGACGCCGACGTCTGTTATTCCGACATCCAGCAGTTGTGGATCGGCCGCGGCATCAACCTCCACGTCTTCCCCTTCGTCGACGGGGGCATCACCTCGTCGGGAGCGCTGACCGGGGGCACCGTCGAGTACCCCGTGCTCAGCGGGGTGCTCATGTGGATCGGGGCCATCGGCGCCCACACCGACGCGGAGTTCCTCCTGCAGTCGGCGCTGTTGCTCGCCCCCTTCGGGCTGGTCACCGCGTGGTTGCTCGCCCGGATGGCGGGGTGGGCGGCGCTGTTGTGGTCGCTCACGCCGCCGCTCGTGCTCTACGCCTTCCTCAACTGGGACCTGCCGGTCGTGGCGGTCACCGTCGCCGCCGTCGCGGTGCTGACGATCGAACGCTGGTCGCTGCGGACTCGAGGAGTGGTCGCGGCGGTGCTGCTGGGCGTGGGCTTCTGTCTCAAGCTCTATCCGGGCATCTTCGTGCTGCCGCTCATCGCCTACGTCCTCACCGGCGGGAGCTCGCCCGATCGGAAACGGGACGTCCCCGGCGCCCTCGCCGTCGCGGGCGCGGCGGCAGCGACGGTCGCCGCGATCAACCTGCCCTTCGCGGTCCTCGGTTACGAGGGCTGGCGGGCGTCGTTCGCCTTCCAGCAGAACCGGGAAGCGGACGGGACCAGCAACTCCATCTGGTACTGGGGTCTGCGGCCACTGATGGGCGGCTACCAGGAATACGAGAACACTCCGCAGTACAACGACCTGGTGGCCCAGTTGTCGCCGGCGCTGGTCGCGCTGTCGTTCGCACTCGCCCTGTGGCTCGGATGGCGCCGATATCTCCGCGACGGCATCTACCCGTGGCTCGGCGCCGGGGCCGCGATGCTGTGCGGTTTCATGCTCTTCCACAAGGTGCACTCACCGCAGTACACGCTCTGGCTGCTGCCGATGCTGATCCTGCTGCGCGTGCCGTGGGGTCTCGTCGCCGCCTATCTCCTCGCCGACCTCGCCATCGGCATCGGCATCTTCCGGTGGTTCGCCGCGACCGCCGGCGAAACAGACATGGCCCTGCCGCTCACGCTCGTCCACATCGGCGTGTGGGGACGTGCGGTTTTGCTGGTCGTGCTGTTCTTCGTCTTCCTGCGCGTCCCGCCCAGAACTCCGTGGCAGCCGGCCGAACGAACGGGCTACGCTCGCCGTCCGACGACGACCGGGAGAGCGCGATGAACGACGACTGGACGGACCATCCCGTCCTCGAGGGTCCCCGTATCCGACTCGAGCCCCTCGCCGACGCGCATGCCGAAGGGTTACTGAAGGCCGCCGACGATCCCGGCGCGATCTTCGCCTGGTCGCACCTCGTGATCCGCGACCTCGACGACGCGCGGACGTTCGTGCGCGAGGCCGTGGCCGATCCGTCCCGGCTGCCCTACGCGATCGTCGACAGGGCGACCGGCGAGGTACTGGGATCGACGTCCTACTACCTGATCGAACCGGCTTACCGCACGCTGGTGATCGGTTACACCTGGTTGTCGACACGAGTGCAGCGGACCCACGTGAACAGCGAGTCGAAACTGCTTCTGCTGCAGCGCGCATTCGACGACCTCGGAGCCGTGCGCGTGACCTGGCACGCCGACGAACGCAACACCCGCTCGCGCGATGCCCTGCGCCGGCTCGGCGCCACCGAGGAAGGCCTGCTCCGCAAGCACCGCAGACGCCGCGACGGCAGCTGGCGCACCACCGCGCTGTTCTCCCTCACGGACGACGAATGGCCCGGGGTACGCGCCCGGCTCGAGGAACGCCGGGTGCGATGAGGACGAGGCGCGCGCTCGCAGCCCCCATGGCGGTCGCCGTGGGCGCGGTCGCGTTGTGTGCGGCGGTGGCGTGGGCCGACCCGACCACGCCGGGCGGGATCATTCCGCCGTGCCCCACCTATTCGCTGTTCGGAATCCTGTGTCCCGGTTGCGGTTCGTCACGGATGCTGTACTCGCTCGTCCATCTCGACGTGCCGGCAGCGTTGCATTACAACGCCCTCGGTCTCGTCGCGCTGGTCGTGCTGACCGTGGTCTTCGGTCTGTGGACGTGGAGCCGGGTGCGGGGCACACCGATGCCGCGGTGGACGCGATACCGGTGGACCCCGCACCTCGTGCTGGCCCTGACGGCGGTGTGGTTCGTCGTACGCAACATCCCGGTCGCGCCGTTCACCGCCCTACGGATCTGACCGTCAGAGGATCGGGCAGTTGACCGTGTACTCCCACGCCGTCCCGGGCTCACCGGTCACTCGGACGAGAACCGAGGACGCACTCCCGGCCGGCACGTTCACCACAGCCGATCCGGTGCCTTCGTTGATGCTGTCACCGATACGACCGGTGTCGTGGATCTGGGAACCACCGTAGAACACCTGGATTCGGTCGGGAACGTCGAAGGTCTCCCAGTCCAGCAGGAACGACGTGGGACCACTGCGACCCAGCTCGTGGTAGGTGCTGGTGACACCTTCCCCTCCCGACTGCCGCGACTGATTGCACTGCTGGGTCGACGGCAAGGACGATCCGTTGCCCAGGATCGCGCTACCCAGATCGATCGCTCGTCCACCCAGATCCACCACGCTGCCGGGCAGTTCGGACACGCTGCCGGGCAGATCGGCGACACTGCCCGGCAGATCGTTGCTGCCGGCGCTGCCCGTGGGAGCGGACGAAGCGGCAACGGGCGCACCGAATGCGACCACCGCCACCGTAACGGCCGTCAGAACCGCGCGCAGACCCGACCTACGATTACGAGACATGCTTCCTCCGATGATCGATGCGTTGAACCCCCGTCAGGACGTTCTCACGCCGTGCGACGCGTGCGTATCCTGCAATCGGATGAATCCGGCTCGGTCGGAACATCTTCCGTGCCGCCCGATTCACGCCGTGCCGCCGCACGGCGGCCGGTAGGGCACACCGGGCAGGTGCCGTTCCCATTCGTCCTCGGTCACCGGAGTGCCGACGGTGGAACACAGTGTCGCCGAGACGGCCTCGGGATCGAGTTGCCACAGCCGCACGGAACGGTCCGGGCCGCCTCCGACGAGCACTGTTCCGTCGTGCGCGAAGGTGGCGTCGTAGACCCGGCTTCCGTAGGCGGTGAGCACCGC
Organism: Rhodococcus sp. PD04; assembly: GCF_035918275.1. Classification (NCBI taxonomy): domain Bacteria; kingdom Bacillati; phylum Actinomycetota; class Actinomycetes; order Mycobacteriales; family Nocardiaceae; genus Rhodococcus; species Rhodococcus sp. PD04. The sequence continues at coordinate 5,214,179 of NZ_CP142143.1, forward strand.
GTGGGTGGTGGGGGAGTCCGGTCGGGTGACATCCCAGATCCATGCCGCGCCGTCGCCGACGCCGGCCGCGAGACGGTCTCCGTCGGGGGAGAAGTGCAGCGAGTACACCGCGTCCGCCGGCCCGGTGATCCGCGCCAGTTCGCGTGGAGCAGCGGGGTTCGCGACGTTCCACAGGCGCACACTGCGGTCGGCGCTCGCCGCGGCCAGGATCTCTCCGTCACCACCGAACGCGACCGTCTGCGCCTGACTCTCGAATCCGGACAGCTCGGAAATCCGCGTCGGATCGGTGGGATCCGAGAGATCCCACAGTTCGACGAGACCACCGGCGCTCGCCACGGCCACGATGTCGGCAGAGGGATGCCACGACAGCATGTACGGATAGTCGTCGGCCTCGAAGGTTCCGACGACGCGCGGAGCCGTCGGATCGGAGACGTCGACGAGCGCGACCTTCTCGTCCTCCGTCGCCGCTACTGCCACGACGGGCCGGCCGGGAGCGAACTCGACCACTCCGACGACGCCCGTGACGACGCTCTCGGCCGTCCCTGCGAACTGCGGTACCGCAGGGTCCGCCAGATCCCACAGGTGCACGGATCCGCCGGATGTTCCTGCAACAGCGAGCGATCCGGTCTTCGACAATGCTGCGGCACCGCTGAAGCGGTCCTCGACGGGCGGACTCAGGGACGGCAGTTCCACCGCCGCACCGGGATCGGTGATGTCCCACAGCGGCAGGGAATTCGAGCGTCCCTGACCGAAGAGGACGAGGGTGCCGTCCGCATCGACGGGAGTGACGTAGACGGCCTCCTCCGCGGGCAGGACCGGGCCGGGCACCGGCCACCACCCGACCGAACCGTCCAGTGCCGCGGTGAGCACCGCACGGCCCCCGTCGGCGAAGTCGACGGAGGTCACGGGATTCGAACCGGGCAGTGTCGTGATCGATTCCGCGGCCTCGGGAGTCGCTCCGTCCGCCCAGATGCGGACCGTGTTGTCGGAACTGCCCGCGACCAGGTGACGTCCGTCCGGGGCGAACGCGACGGCGTTGACATAGCTGGTGAAACCCTCGAGAGCGGCCAGCGGAGCGGGTGCCGCGGGATCGGTCGTGTCCCAACGCAGTACGTGACGTCCGGTGGTGCCGGCCGCGACCGTGCGGCCGTCGGGCGAGAATGCCACCGACAGGAGATGTTCGGTGCCCCCGTCCGGCAGCGTCTCGAACACCGGTCGCGCGCCGGCATCCTGCGCCTGCGCATCCCACACGCGCATCGACATCTGCCTACCGGCCACGACGAGCCACCGGTTGTCGGGCGAGAAGACCGGATACACAGCGCCTTCGGCCGGATGATCGAGCGGGGGCAGTTCCGTCACCTCGTCGGCATCCGTATCCCATCGCAGGACCGTGCCGGAGCCCGTCCCGGCCACGAGTCGACGTCCGTCCGGGGAGAATTCGAGCGAGTAGGCGGTGTGGTCGGAGTTCGCGAGCACCGCCCGCTGCCGCGGGGAGGTGCGATCACGGATGTCCCACAGCCAGATTCCGCCCTGACCGCCCACCGCGACGGCGTCGCCGTCCGGTGACACCGCGAGCGCATAGAGTTCGGCGGCGCCGTCTCCCGCGCCGAATTCCGCGGTCGGGGTGGTCGACGGTCCGGTCTCACCCACCGCCCACAATCGCACCGTGCCGTCGGATGCAGCACCGACCACAGTGCCCCCGTCCGGTGTGCTGCGTGCCTGGAGGGGGCCGGCCGGTCCTGCCAGACGCACGGGGGTACGTACACCGGTGGTGTCCAGCAGTGCCGAGCGCGCCTCCACGGTGTCGGCGACCCGGTAACCGGCCAAGGCGAGTTGGGCGGCGACAGCGGGTTCGGTGGCCGACAACTGCGACGAGACGGTCGCGATCTGGCGCGACATCGCGTCGTCGCGTGCGCGCTGGGCGTCGGCGCGTTCGGTGCGCGCTGATTCCGGCTGCGGTGGCGACGATCACGAGCACGAGGGCGATCACCGCCGTCGCGGTGAGGGCGCCCACGAGCCGCCGGAGCACCCTGGTCCGGCGACGTTCCGCCTCGACCTCGGCGTCCCGGTGCGCGACGCTCCGGGCGAGGAATTCCCGTTCCGTGTCGTTGAGCGCGTCGGCGTTGTCGTCGACGCGACTCCAGTCGTCGTGGAGGACGAGCCGGCCACCGCCGAGCAGGGTGGTGTCGTCTCGGTCGCTGTCCTCCCACACCTGTGCGGCACGGGTGAGTTCGCGATGGACGGCGAGGCCCGCCCGGTCGGCGTCGATCCATCCGCGCAGCCGGTCCCATGCGGTGAGGAGAACCTCGTGGCTCAGCTGGACGGAATCCTCGTCGACCGTCAGCAGGCGAGCGTCGGCGAAACGGTCGACGATCTCGTCCACGGCGTCGACGTCCCCGAAGGACAGTTCGTTGCGGGGAGTGCGTCGACGCGTCTGGGTGTCGTCGTCGACATTGACGAGACGCAGGAACACCCGGCGCGTGAGTCGTTGCTGTTCGGGCGTCAGTTCCGAGTACAGCTCCTCGGCGGTCTGCTGGACCGCGCCGGAGATACCGCCGACCGCGGTGTAGTCGGCGACGGTGAGAGTCCGGCGCTCGGCCCGTTGCCACAAACGCAGCAACGCGTGGGAGAGCAGTGGGAGTGTGCCGGGCTCGTCCTTCGTCCGCGACGCGCGGGGAGCGAGGTCGGTCAGCAGCACCTTCACCAGTTCCGGTGGGACGGTCACCCCCGCCTTGGCCGCCGGTTGCACGATGACGGATTCGAGTTCGGCTGCCGACATGGGTGCGACGACGACGGGCCCGGACTCGAGGATCGGCACGAGGTGCGGTTCCCGTGCGGCGAGTCCGTAGAAGTCGGCCCGGAGTCCGAGGACCACGACGATGTCGTCGGCCGGCTGCGCGAGGTGTTCGAGGAAGTCGTGGCGGTCCTCTTCCTCCCCGGCCGTCCACAGTTCCTCGAACTGGTCGACGACGAGAACGGTCGGGTGATCGACCTCGAGGGCGTCGGAGAGCGTGTCCGGTCCTGCCGTCGCGGGGGTCAGAACGACGGGTGTCCAGTCGCGGAGATCGGTCTCGTCGGAAGCGACGGCGGCGGCGACACCGGCCCGCAGCAGAGACGACTTGCCCGCGCCGGAAGGACCGACGACGAGGATCACCCGCGGGCCCTGCCCGGCGACGGCGGCGCGGATCCGGCGGAGAACGTCGTCGGTGATGTCGTCGCGGCCGAAGAACCACTCGGCGTCGTCCTCCTCGAAGGAGGACAGACCGCGATAGGGGACCGGACCGGTGTCCCGGCGCTTGGTCCGTGCCTGCCGGGCGCGACGCGCAGCCGCGATCCAGGTGTCCGCCCCGGTCTCGTCGGTGACCCCGCACGCCGCGAGCACGGCGCGGAAGGACGGCTCGCTGGCGCGGGTGGGCAGATGCTGTCCGGAGAACCATCCGGCAACCGTGCCGTGCAGTGCTCCGGACGCGTCGACGACGTCGCGGATGGACAGTCCCGCTCGGGTTCGCAGGGCGGTCAGGGCCCGGCCGAACTCGGCCCGGGAGGTGATCGAGGCCGGATCTGCCGCCTCCACAGTTGTTTCCGTCATCTACGGTTCCCTCGGGAAGAATCTGCGTTTCCGCAGTTCAGCGATGTATGGCTGTACGGAGTTCGTACGGGATCACGCGCGGGCGTAGGCCTTCGCATCGACCGCGACGAGGATTCGGGGTGGCGCATTCGCGCCGGTTCCCAGACTCTTCGTCAGCCGAGAGGCGGTTCGCCGTGAACGCTCAGCACCGTTCGCCCTCGTTCCACGAAATGCGTGTCGGCGGCCTCGTGCGGCCTCTGCTCAGTGCCCGCGAGAAGGAAGTTCTGCTCACCTGGCTGGCAGCGGATTCGAAGACCGAAGCAGCGAGGCGGCTGTTCATCTCGGTGGGCACGCTGAACACGCACCTGCAGCGGATCCGCCTCAAGTACGCGGCAGCCGGACGGGACGCCTCGACGAAGGCGAGTCTGCTGGCACGCGCGCTCCAGGACGGCCTGACGACGTTGGACGAGTGGTGATACCGCACGAGGGTGGTGCCGTGCGAATGGTGACGCGCCGGCGCGCGTGAGGTCAGGGGTCGTCGGAAGTGCAGGGCACGGCGAACCTCCAAGGCGCGGTCGACAGGCCCCCGACAGTCCCGTAGCAGAAATGGCAAATCGGATATTAGCGACAAATCACCCGGGATGTGTGGTTCGTCCGTTCGCCTGTCGGTATGGACTCCGCCGGCCCGGTCTCAGGCTGCGCGCAGGGAACTCAACGCGGCGTGCTGCTCGACACCGACCCGCCCCGGCGCCACGGCGAGAGCCACCGCGGTCTGCCGCGAGTCGAGGCCCACAATGGTGCGGAGGATGAGGATCTCCTGCTGGAGCCGGGTCAGAGGGAAGGCCCGCGGGTTCGTGAACGCGGCATCGGCCGCGTCGACGACCACCGTGTAGGCCAACCGCAGGAAAGGCCGATCGGCTCCGGACGGCGCGGTGAGTTCGGCGAGGATCGCCCGGCAGGCGGCCAGGGCGAGACGATCGGCATCGGCGAAGGTTCCTCCGGCGGCTTTCGCGCGGGCCCGGAAGTAGGCGATCACGAGCGGATGCAGGTCGCGCAGGAGACGTGGGATCGCGGCGGCGTCGCCGGCCGCGACCGTCCACGCCAGCTCACACGTCGTGAACTGCGATGCGGTGACATCCGTCCCCGCTCCGAATCTCCGTCCGCCGGTCGCCATTCTCCCCCCTCGTACTCGTCTCCGAGCCTAGGGCGCCGACGAAGCCTCCGACATACATCGTTCGGATGATTCTTCTCTCGTGACCCGATGGTGAGCAGGTCGCAACCTGGCGGGCAACCAGCGCGGCGGACGGTCGGGAGCCTGATCGAGCACCCCACCCACCGGATCGTCGACGAAGCCGTATCGCACGGGATCCCGCACCGGACGCCGGATCTGCCACAACACGACCGCGCACAGCGCCACGACGGCGACATCGCGCAGGAAAACCGTGGCGGTGAACCACTGCTCCGGCAGCCCCTTCTGATCGGGACCGAGGTAGTAGTACATGCGCGGAACCCACACCAACGCATCGATCGTCATCCAGGCGACCAGTGCGCGCCGGTGGGGTACGGCCAGCACGGCCAGCGGCACGAGCCACAACGAGTACTGCGGACTCCACACCTTGTTCGTGAGCAGGAATGCCGCGACGAGGAGGAAACACAGCTGCGCGAGGCGGGGGCGACGCGGCGCGGTGAGCGCGATCCACCCGATCGCGGCGCAGGCCGCGGCGAACAACACGAGCGAGACCCCGTTGAAGGTCGAGGCCGACCAGGCCGGCCAGCCCACGAACGAGTGCAGCACGTTGTAGATCGAATCCGGATCCGCTCCGCGATCGGAGTTCAGCCGGAAGAACTCCGCCCATCCGCGCGGGTACAGCACCATGATCGGCAGGTTCACCACCAGCCACGCCGCGGCGGCCGCTCCCGCAGTGCGGACGAACGACCGCAGATGGCCGGTCCGCAGGCACAGCACCAGCAGCGGACCGAGCAACAACAACGGATACAACTTCGTCGCCGCGCCGAGGCCGAGCAGGGCGCCGGCGAGAACCGGTCGACGGCGTGCCCACGCCAGCAGGCCACCGGCGGCGAAGGCCGTGGCCAGGGCGTCGAAGTTCGTGAAGGCGTGCACCACGACCAGCGGTGACGCCGCGACGAGCGCGGCATCCCAGATCCTGCGGCCCGCCGACATCGCGGTGGCCCACACCGTGACGAGCCAGGCGAGCGCGAGACCGACAGCGACGACGGCGAAGTAGATCGCGACCTGCAGTGCGTCGGGGAGCCACGGTGTGGCGTCCCACGCCTTCGCGATGCGCATCGAGCCGTACTGGTAGAGACCGGCGAGCACCGGATACTCCATGTACCGGGTCTGCATCTGCCCGTCGGGGCCGGGTTCCTCCCACGACGTCCGGTACGGGAAGGCGCCCTCGGCGAGCCGTTCGGCACCGTAGAGCGGAACGATGTCGGAATAACACATCGCCACGTACTGCCGGTTACCGCTCCAGTCCAGGCCGAGCGCGCCGTCGGGACCGACGGGCCCTTGCTGCACACAGGCCGCCTTCGTGAACCAGCCGAAGGCGAGGAAGACGACCGCGAGCAGCAACATCGCCCGCAGGGGAGTGAAGAAGCGGGTGCGCCCGAGCACGGCGTGCCGGCCCACCGGACCGCCGATGACGGCGGTCAGGCGCGACACCGTCGGGTCGGTGCGCCCGGGGGTGTCGCGCCAGTCCAGGGAACGACGCTCCTCGGCCGGTGGTGCAGGGGACACCACCGGCCGGGCGTCGGATCCCCGGTCGTCGCTCACGCGGCGAGGCTACCCGGCCGGAGCGTATTCGAACGCGCCCTGAGGGCTACCGCCCTGCGCGCCCTGGAATCCGCCTCCCTGCGCGCCCGGGATCGCGGGGCTCTCGAGCCCCGGGATGCGGTTCTGCGGAGGCGATCCACCCTCGTCGGAGTCGTCACCGGTACCACCGCCGCCGGTTCCGCCACCGGTGTCCCCGCTCTCATCCTGCTGACCACCGGGACCGGGACGGGTGGGCGCGTTCTGGGTGGTCGTCTGCGGGGCGACACCCGGGACAGGAATCGTGACGCCGGGGAAGATCTCCACGTTCTGCGTGGTGATCTCCGGAACCTCGGGAAGGCTCGGCACGACACGCGAGGTGGTGGTCTCCTCACGGGTGGCCGGAGCCGTCGTCGTCGCGGTCCACGCCGGCACGCCGGACACACCGGCGATCGGCTCCGGCTTCGGGAACGACTCGACCTCGGTGCCCTCGAGAGCGCCGTCCATCGTGTCCTTCCAGATGTCCGACGGGATACCCGAGCCGTAGATCATGCCGCCCCAGCTGTTCTCGAGGGGCAGGCCCTCCTCGGTGCCGACCCACACCGCCGTCGCCAGCGACGGGGTGTAACCGACCATCCACGCGTCCTTGTTGGAGCCGGTGTCGCCGAGCTGGGCGGTACCGGTCTTCGCAGCGGACGGGCGGCCGCCGGCCAGGGCGTGACCGTTCGAATACGCGGCGATCGGGGTCATCGCGGAGGTGGTGTTGTCGGCCACCGCCGCATCGACGACCTGCTCACCCGCAGGGGTGCCACGGTCGAGGAGAACCTCACCGTCGGACGTCACGACCTTCTGCACGAAGTACGGCTCGTGATGACGGCCGGACGCCGCGAGCGTCGCATACGCCGAGGCCATGTCGAGCACACGCGACTGGTACTGGCCCAGCACGATGCCGTAGTTGGGACCGATGCCACCCGGCTCGGTGAGCGTCTCACCGATGCCCGGCAGTTCCTTCGCGATACCCAGCTTGTGCGCCATGTCGGCGATGGCCTGCGGACCGTTGTCCATCTCGAGCATCATCCGGTAGAAGCTCGTGTTCAAAGACCGCTTGAGTGCTTCGGCGATGGTGCACTGCCCGCACGACTCGCCCTCGACGTTGCCGATCTTGATGCCGTTGACCGTCAGCGGACCGCTGTCGTAGGTCTTCGACAACGGCACACCCTGGTCGAGGTTGGCAGCCAGGCCGAACACCTTGAACGACGAACCCGTCTGCAGACCGGACTGGGCGAAGTCGTAACCGACACCGCTCTCACCGCCGTAGTAGGCGCGGATCGCCCCCGACCGGGGATCGACCGACACCACCGCGGTACGCAACTCCTCGGGTTCACCCTCGAGATTGCTCTGCGCCGCCTCGACCGCCGACTGCTGGGCCTGCGCGTCGATCGTCGTGGTGATCTGCAGACCGGCCGTGTTGAGGAGGTTCTCGTCGATGCCCTCGCGGGACAGCTCGGCCAGCACCTGGTTCTTGATCAGGCCTTCGGGGCCGGACGACTGGTCGCCGTTGTCGAGCTCCGCGATCGGCACGTAGGCCGGGTACTTCATGCCCGCCCGCTCGGCCGCATCGAGCGTGCCGGCGGCGACCATGCCGTCGAGCACGTAATTCCAGCGCGCCTCCGCGCCCTCGGGGTTCTGCTCGGGATCGAGCAGCGACGGCAGCTGGATCGACGACGCGAGCACGGCGCCTTCCTCGACGGTGAGCTCACCGACGGGCTTGCCGAAGTACGCATTCGACGCGGCAGCGATGCCGTAGGCACCGCGACCGAAGTAGATGGTGTTGAGATAGGCCGCGAGGATGTCGTCCTTGGCCCACTGGTTCGCCATCTTCGTCGACAGCACCAGCTCCTTGAGCTTTCGCGTCAACGTCCGCTCGGAACCGACGACAGCGACCTTCACGTACTGCTGGGTGATGGTCGAACCACCACCGGCGCTGTCTCGGCCGAGCACGTTGTCGCGGGCGGCACGCGCGAAACCGGTGACCGAGAAGCCCGGATTGCTGTAGAAGTCGCGGTCCTCGGCGGCGAGCACGGCGTTGCGGACGTGCACGGGAATCGCGTCGAGTTCGACCTCGCTGCGGTTGCCCTCCGGCGGGATCACCTTCGTGATGACGCCCTCGCCGTCGGAGTTGAAGATGGTCGCGGCCTGGTTCGTCTGCAGCTCACCGGGGCGCGGCACGTCCTGGACGATGTACGCCAGCATGAACGTGAGGATCGGGACGAGGATGCCGGCGGCGACCACGACGTAACCGATCCGACGGATCGTGCGCCAGCGGTTGCTCTTGCCGCCACCCTTTCCGCCTCCGGCGCCGCCACCCGAACCTCCACCGGGCGGAACGGTGGGAGGTCCGCCTGCGGGCGGGCCGCCGGCGACGCGCGTCGTGGGTGCATCGTTCGCAGCACTCGCACTTCCTGCGGTGCTCGCACCCATCGCAGCGGAAACCCGCTGCGTCGGGGCATCCGCTCCGGGACGCATGGCAACGGTCGGATCGGCCTGCGGCGTGCGCTGGACGGGAGGCACCGCGCCGGGCGGCAACGTGCCGGGACGCGGCGGCATCGGCTGATCGGGGTTGCGCGGCTGGTTCGCGCCCGGGGCAGGCACCGGTCCGCGCGGCGGGTACGGCTGTCCCGGCCGACCCTGCTGGGGACCCGGCCCCTGAGCCGGACCCTGGGGACGCTGCCCCTGACCGGAAGCCGGAGGACGCTGCCCCTGACCGGGGATCTGAGGACGCTGCCCCTGACCGGGACCCTGGGGCGGGTACGGCGGACGGCCGCCGGGGCGCGGCGGCTGCTGACCTGCGGGGCCGGGCTGTCCGCCCGGTCGACCCGGCTGACCCTGAACTCCCGGTCGACCCTGTGCTCCCGGTTGACCCTGCGGTCGCGGTTGCGGCGGCAACGGACGACCCTGCACCGGTCCCGGGGCAGGGCGCTGCTGTCCCGGACCGGGCTGTCCCTGACCGGCACCGGCAGGAGGACCGGGACGTTGCTGCCCGGGCTGCGGTCCGTCGGGACCGCCGCGCTGGGGCGGAACGGCCTTGTTGTCCTCGGGTTCGTTGTCGGGGGAACTCACGTACTCATCTCCAACTGTTCTCGCGACGCATCACGCCGCGGCCTCGACACTGCTCCACGAACGGCCGATCGGCGATGCCGGCGGACGGCAGCCGATCGACGATGTGCGCAGCGGACGACGCGACGATCAGGTCGTGCGGGTCGGACCCAGGAGCGAACTCCACGAGAAAGCGTACGGGCACGTTGCCGGTACCCCTTCACTCGCTGGCGGTACGACGGCTCGATCCCGTCGACCGGCGACGCGGGCTCTTGGGGGCGGGTTGCGATCCCAGGACGTACGACTGCACCAGGTGATTCCAGCTACAGGTACGGCACACCTCGACCACGTGAACCGAGAATTCTTCCTGGCTGGCGGCCAGACGCACCAACTCTTCGGGAGTGCGCGCCGACCCGGACACCGGACCGAGTTTGTCGCCGAAGACCCACGAGACGAGGGTCAACTGCTCCTTACGGCAGATGGGGCACATCACATCGCTGCCCCGTCCGTGAAATTTCGCCGCCCGCAGCAGATAGGGGCTCGCGTCGCAGACCTCGCTGACTCCGCGCCGCCCCGAGTAGACCTCGGCGAGCAGCGAGCGTCGCTGCAACGCGTAGTCCACCACCTGCCGCTGAATTCGCACGGCTTCCAGAGTACGTGCGGGCTGTGCGGCGTTGGGCGCGGAGTGGCCCACCGGACATCGAAGACGGGTGGTCGAAGCGGTACCGACGTATTTCCGATCGGGCCCGGAGAAGGGTGCCCGTGTGCGACCCGACGTGACACGAATCGTGTGGGGCGTATCGTCGTATATATCGGCGCGATATAGTTCTGTGTCGTATCAATCGGTTGGTTCGAACGGAAACAGGAGGTGACCCGTGCTGGAACTGGCGATACTCGGGCTCCTCCTCGAATCGCCCATGCACGGCTACGAGCTGCGCAAGCGTCTGACCGGGCTCCTCGGAGCCTTCCGCGCCTTCTCCTACGGGTCGCTCTATCCGACTCTGCGGAGAATGCAGGCGGACGGCCTCATCGAAGAGGATCCGGGAATTCCCGGTCCCGTGAAACGACGTGCCCGCCGCGTCTATCAGCTCACCCCGAAGGGTCGAGAACGCTTCACCGAGCTGGTCGCCGACACGGGACCGCAGAACTACACCGATGACGGATTCGGCGTGCACCTCGCCTTCTTCGGTCGCACTCCCGCCGAAGCGCGGATGCGAATTCTCGAAGGCAGGCGCCGCCAGGTCGAGGAGCGCAGAGAAGCGCTCCGCGATGCGATCGGACGGGCCAGCGGCACACTCGATCGTTACACCCGTCAGCTCCATCAGCTCGGCCTCGAGTCCAGCGAGCGCGAGGTGCGCTGGCTCAACGAACTCATCGCCGCCGAGCAGTCGTCAGCAGCACGCAACAAAGAAGGAGAACCCGACCATGGGTGAGAACAGCACCGCGGTGCGCGTGGCCATTGTGGGCGTGGGGAACTGTGCCTCTTCCCTGGTCCAGGGCGTCGAGTACTACAAGGATGCGGACGCCGAGACCACCGTCCCCGGCCTGATGCACGTCGAATTCGGTTCCTACCACGTGCGCGACGTCCAGTTCGTCGCCGCGTTCGACGTGGATGCCAAGAAGGTCGGCTTCGACCTGTCCGAGGCGATCCTCGCGAGCGAGAACAACACCATCAAGATCGCCGATGTGCCGCCGCTCGGCGTGCCCGTGCAGCGCGGCCACACGCTCGACGGCATCGGCAAGTACTACGCCGAGACCATCGAGCTGTCCGACACCGAGCCCGTCGACGTGGTTCAGGCGCTCAAGGACGCCCAGGTCGACGTTCTCGTCTCCTACCTCCCCGTGGGTTCCGAAGAGGCAGACAAGTTCTACGCGCAGTGCGCCATCGACGCGGGCGTCGCCTTCGTCAACGCTCTCCCCGTGTTCATCGCCTCCGACCCCGAGTGGGCGCAGAAGTTCACCGACGCCGGTGTCCCGATCGTCGGCGACGACATCAAGTCGCAGGTCGGCGCCACCATCACCCACCGCGTGATGGCGAAGCTGTTCGAGGACCGCGGTGTCGTGCTCGACCGCACGTACCAGCTCAACGTCGGCGGCAACATGGACTTCAAGAACATGCTCGAGCGCGAGCGTCTGGAGTCGAAGAAGGTCTCCAAGACCCAGGCCGTCACGTCGAACCTCAACGGCCCCCTCGCCGGCAAGGTCCACGACCGCGACGTGCACATCGGCCCCTCCGACTACGTGCAGTGGCTCGACGACCGCAAGTGGGCGTACGTCCGCCTCGAGGGTCGCGCGTTCGGCGACGCTCCGCTGAACCTCGAGTACAAGCTCGAGGTCTGGGACTCCCCGAACTCGGCCGGCATCATCATCGACGCCATCCGCGCGGCGAAGATCGCCAAGGACCGCGGCATCGGCGGCCCGATCCTCCCGGCTTCGGCATACCTGATGAAGTCCCCGCCGGTCCAGATGGCCGACGACAAGGCTCGTACCGAGCTCGAGGCGTTCATCATCGGAGCCGACGCGTAAGTCGTTCTTCGGCAGTATTTCCGACGAAGGCCGCATCCCTCACCGGGATGCGGCCTTCGTCGTTCCTGTTGAACGGGTTCCGGACCCTGCCTACGCCATCTTCCGGATCACCGACAGCGGCAGCACCTTCATCGCGTAGCCGAGCGGAATCCACGGCCAGCCCGGAACGTACGCCTTGGACGGTTCCTTCTCGATCGCAGCCGCCAGTGCGCGACAACCTGTTTCGGTGTCGACGATGAACGGGACCTTCTTCACCTTCTCGTTGATCTCCGACCGGATGTAGCCGGGGAAGATCGTGCTCACCGAGATGTCGGTGTCCGCCAGATCGGCTCGCATCCCTTCACCGAGCGAGGCGACGGCGGCCTTCGACGCGGCGTAGGTCGTCAGGTTGCGCGGCATGCCCCGCAACGCGCTCATGGACGAGATGAGCACGACGTGCCCGCGTCCCCGGGGTCGCATGAGCTCGAGGGCCGCTTCGCTCTGCGCCAGTGCACCGAGGAAGTTGGTGTTCGCGGTCTGGACGTTCGCGCGGAAGTAGCCGGTACCGAGGGGTTGTCCCTTGCCGAGGCCGGCGTTGACGATCACCCGGTCGAGACCACCGAGTTCCTCGTCGAACTCGCGGAAGACGGTGAACACGTCGTCGTGCTCGTTCACATCGAGGGCACGCACGCTCACGGTGATACCCGGGTGTGCGGCGAGCAGTTCGGCCCGCAGCTCCTCCAGTCGTTCGACGCGGCGTGCGGCGAGCGCCAGATTCCTTCCTCGCGCGGCGAATTCACGCGCCATACCGGCACCGAGCCCGGAACTCGCACCGGTGATGAGGATGTTCCGTCGCTGCGGGCGGCTCATCGGCTCTCCTTCTCGTATCGATCGATCAATGCACTGCAACGGGATTCGAGGTAGCCGACCACTATCCAAAAGTCCTTGAAGGCCGGATTGGTGGTGTGGCCGTGGTGGTAGCGGTAGTAGATCTGCTGGGCGATCACGGCGAGGCGGAACAGTCCGAACACCTCGTAGAATCCCCAGCCGTCCACCGGCAGTCCGGTTCGCTCGGAATAGTATTCGACGATCTCCTGCCGGGTGAGCATGCCGGGGAGATCGGACGGTTGCCGCTTCGTCAGCAGCAGCATGTCGTCGTCGTCCGCCTGGACCCAGTAGGCGAGCGAGGAGCCGAGGTCCATCAGGGGGTCGCCGATGGTGGCCAGCTCCCAGTCGAGTACCGCGACCGGCTTCAGCGGATCGTTCTCGTCGAGCACGATGTTGTCGAGCCGGAAGTCGCCGTGGATCACGGTCTGCGCGACGTCCTGCGGTTGCCGCGCCGCCAGCCACTCGGTGACGCGGGCGAAGTCGGGGACGTTGTCGGTGCGGGCCTTGGCATAGCGCGACGTCCAGCCCGCGACCTGCCGTGCGACGTAACCGGATCCGCGACCCAGCTCGGACAGTCCGGCGGACTCCGGATCGATGCCGTGCAGTTCGACGAGCAGGTCGACGATGCGCAGGCACAGGGTGCGGGTGTCCGCTTCAGAGAGGTCGAGCTTCGTGGGCGGATTCGTGCGCAGGATGGTGCCGGGAACCCGGTCCATGACGTAGAAGTCGCTGCCGAGCACGCTGTGATCGGTGCACAGACCGACCATGGTGGGCACGTACGGGTAGACCGGCGCGAGCATCGACTGGATGCGGTATTCGCGTGCCATGTCGTGCCCCGACGACGGCTTCGCCCCGGCCGGTGGGCGGCGCAGCACGAGATCACGATCCGGATAGCGCAGCAGGTAGGTCAGATTGGATGCGCCGCCGGAGAACTGGCGAACCTCCGGCACCCCTGTGATGCCGGCGTTCTCGGTGAGCCAGGCCGCGACCGCGCCGACGTCGAAGGCGTCCTCGTCGCGAACGGTGCGGGCGTTGTCGGGAAGTGTGGTCATCGTCGAAAAATCCCTCTCACGCGTACTTGCCGAGTTCGAACCGGGCGACGAGCCCCTGGTGCACCTCGTCGGGCCCGTCGGCGAGACGTAGTGCTCGCGCCGCCGTCCACGCCCCGGCGAGCGGGAAGTCGTCGGAAAGCCCACCGCCGCCGTGGATCTGGATGGCGAAATCGACGATCTGCTGGGTGACGCGCGGTGCGACGACCTTGATCTCCGAGACCGCCGAGCGCGCCCCTGCGAGTCCCTGCGTGTCGAGCAGCCAGGCCGCATGCAGGACGAGCAGTCGCAGCTGGTTGATCGCGATGCGGGCGTCGGCGATGCGTTCGCGGTTGCCGCCGAGGTTGATGATCGGCTTGCCGAAGGCGGTGCGCTCGAGACCACGGCGGCACGCGAGTTCGAGGGTGTGCTCGGCCAGCCCGACGAGGCGCATGCAGTGGTGGATACGACCGGGACCGAGGCGGCCCTGCGCGATCTCGAATCCTCGTCCGGGACCGGCGATGACGGCGTCGAGCGGCAGCCGGACGTCGGTGAAGGACACCTCACCGTGGCCGCTGGGCTCGTCGAAGAAGCCCATGGTGGGGAGCATGCGTTCGACCTCGACACCCGGGGTGTCGAAGGGCACGAGGACCATCGAATGTCGCTGGTACTTGTGGGCTTCCGGATCGGTGAGGCCCATGAAGATGAGCACCTTGCAGTCGGGATGGCCGACGCCGGTGCTCCACCACTTGCGGCCGTTGAGCACGATCTCGTCGCCCTCGACCACGGCGGTCGCGGCCATGTTCGTCGCGTCCGACGACGCGACCTCAGGTTCGGTCATGCAGAAGGCCGAACGGATCTCGCCGTCGAGGAGGGGACGCAGCCACTGTTCCTTCTGCGCCTCGCTGCCGTAGTGGTAGAGGACCTCCATGTTGCCGGTGTCGGGGGCGTCGCAGTTGAACACCGCGGAGGCGAACTGCGAGCGGCCCATCTCCTCGGCGAGCGGGGCGTATTCGACGTTCGACAGTCCGGCACCGAGTTCGGCGTCGGGCAGGAAGAGGTTCCACAGGCCTTCGGCGCGGGCCTTGCGCTGCATCTCGCGGAATTCGGGGGAGACGGCCCACCTCTCGGCGGCGTCGATGTCGCGTCGTCCCTCTCCGGTGGTGCGTCGCTCGGCCCGCAGTCGCTGTTCGACGGGCGTGACCTCTGCGGCGATGAACGCTCGGAGGCGTTCGAGATAGTCGCGACTGCGCTCGGACTGTGCGAAATCCATCGGGTGCCTTCCGTCGAGTTCGACCGGGAATCTGCCCGGTCGGGCGGTCGTAACTGAGCGATGCTCAGTTAGGCTATCGGTGTGAGCACCCCGCGACAAGAGGCTCCCAAGGGACGGCGTCGTCTGCCGCCCGAGGAACGTCGACGGCAACTCGTGGCGATCGGGCTGCAGGAACTGTCGACGCGCCCGATCCACGCTCTGTCGATCGACCGCGTCGCCGAGATCGCCGGCATCTCCCGCGGCCTGCTGTTCCGCTACTTCCCCACGAAGCAGGACTTCTACGTCGCCGTCGTCGGCGCCGCGTCACGCCGGTTGCTCCGCGCGGCGGATCCCGATCCGGACGAGCAGGATCCGCTCCGGGCGGTGCTGCAGCCGTTCGTGTCGTTCATCGACCGTCACGGTGACAACTACCAGGCGTTCTTCCACAGCGGCGTCGGCTCGGATCCCCAGATCCGCGACATCCACGACTCGATGCGCGACACCATGGTCGAGCGGGTCGTCGCGGCGCTGGGCTGCGACGACACCCCCGTCACCCGCATGCGGCTGCGGGCGTGGTGGGCACTCGTCGAGTCGCTGGCGATCGACCGGTTCCACGAAGGCACGCCGAGCATCGACGAGATCGTCGACTATTCGGCCGCCCTGCTGCCGACGGTGCTGACCGGGCCGTAGACGAATCACGTCGTCGACGACGAAGGGGAGGTTGTGTGCGTCCCCGGTCGGGAGAACGCACACAACCTCCCCCTCGACGAACGAGTGGACTCCCCCTCTACAAGCCGGGGATCTGGATCGTCACGCCGGGGAACACCTCGATCTGCGAGGGCACCTGGACCGGCAGGTCGACCGGCGGCGCCGGAATCGTGATCGGCGGCAGGTTCGACAGGTCGGGCAGCTGGAAGGTCGGCGGCGGGGCAGTGGTGGTGGTCTCGATACCGGCGTCCTTCGGGACACCCGCCTGACCACCGATCGGTGCCGGCCACGGGAAGCTTTCGACGGGTGTGCCCTCGAGCGCGCCGTCCATCGTTCCCTTCCAGATGTCCGACGGCAGTCCGGAACCGTAGATCGACCCACCCCAGCTGTTGGTGATCGGCCCGGCGTCGGGGGTGCCCATCCACACGGCCGTCGACAGCGACGGCGTGTACCCGACCATCCAGGCGTCCTTGTTCAGCCCGGTGTCACCGAGCTGCGTGGTACCGGTCTTCGACGCCGACGGCCGGCCACCGGCGAGCGCATGCCCGCGCGAGTAGGCGGCGATCGGCATCATGGCCTGGGTCGCGTTGTCGGCGACCGCGGCATCGAAGCGCTGCTCGCCGGGGGACGCCGGTCGATCGAGGAGCACGACACCGTCGGCCGTGACGACCTTCTGCACGAAGTACGGCTCGTGGAAGACACCGGACGCGGCGATCGTCGCGTAGGCGGAGGCCATGTCGATGACACGTGCCTGGTACTGGCCGAGGACGATGCCGCCCTCCGGAGGACCGCCGTTCTCGCTCAGCGTCTGCCCCTCGACGCCGGGGATCGTCAGCGGGATTCCTGCTGCGTGCGCGGCGTCGGCGATCTTCTGCGGGCCGTTCGACATGGACATCATGAGCCGATAGAAGCTCGTGTTCAGCGACCGCTTGAGTGCCTCGGCGATCGTGCAGCGTCCACACGACTCGCCCTCGACGTTGCCGATGCGGATGTTGCCCACCGTGAGCGGGGAGCTGTCGAAGCGCGCGTTGAGGCCGATCCCGTCGTCGAGTGCGGCGAGCAGGCCGAACACCTTGAACGCCGACCCGGTCTGGACGGGTGCCTGCGCGAAGTCGAAGCCGGCGCCGTCCTCACCGCCGTAATAGGCGCGCACGGCACCGGAGCGGGGATCGACCGAGACCACCGCGGTGCGCAGCTCCCCGGGCTCGCCGGACAGCGTGGACCGGGCGGCGTCGATCGCCGCCTGCTGGGCCTTCAGATCGATGGTGGTGGTGATGCGCAGGCCCTCGGTGTTGAGGTCCTGTTCGCTGATCCCCGCCGCGGACAGCTCGCGCAGCACTTGCGTACGGATGTGTCCTTCCGGACCCGTCGCCTCGGTGGCCAATACAAGGGTGTCCGACGGCACCGTCGGGGGGAACACCTGCTCCGACCGCTCGGAGGGGTCGAGGACGTCCATCTCGACCATGCCGTCGAGCACGTAGTTCCAGCGCTCCTCGATGGCCGGCAGGTTGTACTCGGGGTCGAGCGACGACGGCGTCTGGATCACCCCGGCCAGGACAGCGCCCTCGGAGACCGACAGTTCCTCGACGGGCTTGCCGAAGTACGCCTGCGACGCCGCGCCGATGCCGTAGGCGCCGCGACCGAAGTAGATGGTGTTGAGATACGCCTCGAGGATCTCGTCCTTCGACCACTGTCGCGCCATCTTGGTGGAGATGACGAGCTCGCGCATCTTGCGTTCGAGCGTGCGATCGGCGCCGACGAGCACGTTCTTGACGTACTGCTGGGTGATCGTGGACCCACCGCCGGCGGTGTCCTTGCCCATGACGTTGTCGCGGGCCGCGCGCGCGAAACCGGTGATCGAGAAACCGGGATTGCTGTAGAAGTTGCGGTCCTCCGCCGACAGCACGGCGTTGCGGACGTGCTCGGGGATCTGCGCGATACCGACCTCGAGACGGTTGCCCTCCGGCGGGACGACCCGCGTGATCTCGGTGGCGTCGTCGGACGCGTAGATCCGCGCGAGCTGGTTCGTCTTCATGTCCGCCGGGGTCGGCACCTTCGCCGAGTAGTAGGCGGAGGCGAAGATTCCGAGCGGTACGAGCACGGCGAGAACGAACGCGACGAGTACGGCGTAGCGAACGATGCGTCCCCTTCGCTTCTTCGCTGCGGCCGCGGCGGCGCGCGAGGATGTCGACCTTTTGGGGCTCGTCACTCGTTCCACTTTCTCGGTACCGGTAATCCGGACGGGAGGGTCTCCCGCCCACCGTATGGTACGGAAACGACCGCAGGACGCCTCCGGAACACCGCTTCGGTGCTCCTTCTCACGTCACGACAGAGTCGATCCGATCGGCGTCGATCCGATCGGCGTCATTCCGATCGCGTCATTCCGATCGGCGCCACGCGCGGAACGCGAACCCCCACATCACGACGAATGCGAGCAGCACGAGGGACGGCACGATGCCGGGTTGCGGCGACGTCAGCTCGGCGACGGCGGAGATCACGGCCATCACCGTGAACACCGTGAGCAGGCCGAGCAGCATCTCGAGTCGGTTCCGGCGCGGAACCTTCCTCACGACTTGACGCCACCCGCGGTCAGACCCGAGATGATGCGTCGCTGGAAGATCAGCACCATCACCACGAGCGGCACCATGACGAGCGTGCCGCCGGCCATGATCGACGCGTACGGGGTGACGTACGGGTCGGTACCGGTGAACCGTGCCATCGCGACCGTCACCGGGGCCGTGCTCTCGCTCGACAGCTGCGACATCAGCAGGTACTCGTTGACGGTCGCGATGAAGGCGAGGATCGCCGTGGTGAACAACGCGGGTGCCGCGAGCGGCAGCATGACCAGGCGGAACGCCTGCCCGCGCGTCGCACCGTCCATCCGGGCGGCCTCCTCGAGTTCCCACGGCAGCTCGGAGAAGAACGAGGTGAGCGTGTAGACGGTCAGCGGCAGCACGAACGAGATGTTCGGGATGATCAGCGCCTGGTACTTGCCGATCCAGCCGATGTCGGTGAACAACTGGAACAGCGGCGTCACGAGCGCGACGACCGGGAACATCGACGCGCCGAGGATGAGGCCGGTGACGAAGTACTTGCCGCGGAACTCGAACCGCGACAGCGCGTAGGCGGTGAACACGCCGAGCAGCAGCGCGACCGCCGTGGTGGCACCGGCGATGATGACGCTGTTGAGCAGCGCCCGCGAGAAGTTGACCTTGGCGTCGGGGTCGAGCGCGTCGGCGAAGTTCTGCAGCGTCGGGTTCGACGGCCACAGGGTCGTGCTGAACGTCTCCGACGGGTCGCGCAGGGCGGTGACGATCATCCAGTAACAGGGAGCCAGGCCCCACACGACGATCAGCGCGACACCCACGTAGGTGCCGACCGTGCTCATCCTGCGCTTGAACGGCACCTTGCGGGACTGCACCGGCGTGGGCTCGGGCTCCGGCTGGATCCGGGGAATCTCGGTGGTGACGGTCATACGACCTCCCCCTTACGCTGCTTCTCCTGCGTACTCACCGCGTTGGCGCCGAGGAACCGCACCAGCACGAAGGCGACGGCGAAGATGAGCAGGAAGGTGATCGTCGACAGGGCCGACGCGGAGTTCGAGCCCTGACGCATCTGGTCGACGACGAGCACCGAGATCGTGGACGTCGCGGGATTCGACCCCATCATGATCGCGGGCAGGTCGTACATGCGCAGCGCGTCCATGGTGCGGAACAGGATCGCCACCATGAGGGCGGGCTTCACCAGCGGCAGCGTGATCATCTTGAATCGCTGCCAGGCGTTCGCGCCGTCGACCTTCGCGGCCTCGTAGACGTCCTGCGGGATCATCTGCAGGCCGGCGAGGATGAGCAGCGCCATGAACGGCGCCGTCTTCCACACGTCGGCGACGATGATCGCGAAGCGCGCCGGCCACGGATCGGCGGTCCACAGGTAGTCGGTGCCGAGCAGTTTGTTGGCGGCACCGTCGTTGGCGAAGATGAAGAACCACAGCTTGGCGGTGACGGCGGTGGGGATCGCCCACGGCACCAGCACCGAGGCGCGCAGCAGGCCGCGGCCCCGGAACGACTTGGCCATCACGACCGCCATCGCGAAACCGATCACCGTCTCGAGCGAGACCGTGACGACGGTGAAGAAAAAGGTGTTGAAGATCGACTGCCAGAACTGGGAGCCGAGGGTGCCCGGGGGGCACGGAATCGAACCGGTGGCGGTATTGCAGGTCTGGGTGATCCAGCGCGTGTAGTTCTCGATCCCCACGAAACCACCGGTGACGAACCGGCCCGTCTCGGGATCGAGTCGCTTCGAGTCACCGTGCAGCGACATCCACACCGCTCGTCCGAGCGGGTACAGGATGATCACGGCCAGGACGAGCATCGACGGTGCGACGAACATCCATACCGGGACCTTGCGCCGCGTCTCCACCGCCGCGGCGGGAGGCGCGGGCACGCGGTGACGTCCGCCGACACGTCCGCGGTCGGGACCGGGGACGGTCCCGACCGCGGGGGCGTGTGGCGGATCCGCGGGATTGTCGACCTGCGGGTCAGCCATGTACTGCTCCTAGAGCATCAGTTGCCGGCGGTCTCGATGCCGGCCTTGGTGTCGTCCAGCGCCTGCTGGACGGTCTTCTCGCCACGGATCGCAGCGTAGGCGTTGTCGGAGATCGCCTTCGACACGGCCGAGTAGTACGGCGACGCCGGACGCGGCTTGGCGGCCTCGAGGACCTCCTTCAGCGTCGAGAAGTAGGGGTACTGCTCGAGGATGGAGGCGTCGTCGTAGACCTCGGCGAGAACCGGGGCGCCGCCCGCTTCCGCGTAGTACATCTGCGACTGGCGGGTCTGCATGAACTCGAGGAAGTCACGCGCGGTGGCGGGAGCATCCGAGAACGCGCTGATGCCGACGTTGTAGCCGCCGAGCGTCGAGACGCCGGGGCCGTCGATGCCGGGCAGGACGGCGATGCCGTAGTTGCCGGCGACCGACGAGGTCTCACCGTCGGTGTAGAAGCCGGGCCACGTGCGCAGGAACAGTGCCTCGCCGTTGCCGAAGGCGGTCTGCGACTCGCCCTCGGTGTAGGTCTGCGCGGCGGCCGGGATGATGCCGTCCTCGAAGTTGTCGACGATGAACTGCAGGCCCTCGGCCGTCTTGTCGTCGATGGCCGGGGTCAGGCCGTCCTCGGCGACGAAGGAGCCACCGAAGGCGTTGACGATCTCGGTGACGTTGACCGTCAGGCCTTCGTAGTTCTTGAACTGACCGATGTAGCAGGCGATACCCGCCTCCTCGGCCTTCGGGCACTCGGCCTTCAGGTCGTCCCAGGTCGCGGGCGCCTCGTCGACGAGGTCGGTGCGGTAGTAGAGGAACGCGCCGTTCGTGTTCTTCGGGGCGGCGTACAGGGTGCCGTTGTAGGTGCCCGACTCGACGGTCGCGGGCAGCACGCCCTCGGTGTCGATCTCCAGGTCGCCCTCGAGGGGGAGCAGCCAGCCGTTCGCGGCGAACTCCGCGGTGTTGGTGACGTCGACGGCGATGAGGTCGTACTCGTCGCTCTTGGCCTGCATGCGCTGAGCGATGTCGTCGTACTGGTCGTTGGCCTCCTTGGCCAGCGGCTTGAACGTCACCTGCTCGTCGGGATGCTCGGCGTTCCAGTCGGCGATGATGCTCTCGAGTGCCGTGTTCAGGGGATCCTGCCCCTCGACGATCGTGATCGGGCCGCGGCCCTCGGCGGACGCAGCGGTACCCTCGCTGCCGCTCGAGGTGTCGTCGCCACCGTCGTCCGACGAGCAGCCGGCGAGAACGAGCGCGGTCGCGGCCGTAGCGGCGATCGCAGCCCTCCGCATCGCCTTCGTATTCAGAACCATCAACAACTCCCCATTCGAGGTCGAAAAACACACGTCGGTGACCCTGGTGCACCGACACCGGCCACTACTGTGGCACGCAGCACCGGTAAAAGTCGGCATTCCGCCCATCCTGAATCGGTCGAGTGTCGAGTGCACCGACCGATCACGGGAACGATCGTCAGCCGATCCGCTTCCCGTCGGACGTCCCGAAGACGTGCACGTGCTCGGGGTCGAAGCGCAGGTACAGCCGGTCGCCCTTCTGCGGAGGATTGCGCCAGTCGCTGCGCGCGACGATCTGCTGCACGATCCCGCCGACATCGGCCCGGCCGTAGACGTAGGCCTCCGAGCCGAGCTCCTCGACCACGTCGACGTCCATGGCCAGACCCTCGTTCGAGATCTCGAGGTGTTCGGGCCGGATACCGAGCACGACCTCCTTCTCGGTGACCTGACCGAGCACGTCGCGCGGCACCGGTACGTGGATGTCGCCGATCATCGCGCCGCGGTCGAAGACCGGGAGGCGGAAGAGGTTCATCGCGGGCGAGCCCATGAAGCCGGCGACGAAGACGTTCGCGGGCCGGTTGTAGAGCACACGCGGCGATGCGCACTGCTGCAGGATGCCCTTCTCGAGCACCGCGACGCGGTCGCCCATCGTCATCGCCTCGACCTGGTCGTGGGTGACGTAGACGGTGGTGGTGCCGAGGCGGCGCTGCAACTGCGCGATCTGCGTGCGGGTCTGCACGCGGAGCTTGGCGTCGAGGTTCGACAGCGGCTCGTCCATGAGGAAGACCTGCGGCTGGCGGACGATGGCGCGGCCCATCGCGACGCGCTGACGCTGGCCGCCGGACAGTGCCTTGGGCTTGCGGTCGAGGAACTGTTCGAGGTCGAGCATCTTCGCGACCTCGACGACCCGCTCACGGATCTCGTTCTTCGGTGTCTTGGCCAGCTTCAGCGCGAAGCCCATGTTCTCCGCGACCGACATGTGCGGGTAGAGGGCGTAGTTCTGGAACACCATCGCGATGTCGCGTTCCTTCGGATCCTGCCCGGTGACGTCCTGGTCACCGATGAGGATGCGCCCGCTGTGCACCTCCTCGAGGCCGGCGAGCATGCGCAGCGAGGTCGACTTGCCGCAGCCCGACGGCCCGACCAGGACGAGGAATTCGCCGTCCTCGATCTCGAGGTCGAGCGCATCGACCGCGGGCGTAGTCGAGCCGGGGAACAGGCACGTGGCCTTGTCGAAGGTCACCGACGCCATCTCGCAGATCCTTTCCGAAGCGGAACACGCTCGTGCGGTAGGGGAATCTACCGTGCGTCGCTCGATCGGTTCTCGACCGGCGTGATGTCGTCGTCGTTCCAGACCTGGATCCCCCGGACGCCCGGGACGTCACCGGCGTGGAAGACCGGATCGCGGCCCTGCTTGCGCTGCGCGCTGTAGTGGTGGAACAGGGCGTAGGCGATACCCGACAGCGGGATCAGGGCGATGAGGTTGACGATGGCCATGACTCCCATGGCGAGGTCGGCCAGTGCCCACACCAGCGGCAGCGATCCGATGGCCCCGAGGAAGACGCACAGCACGACCGCCGAGCGCAGGTAGGGCAGGATGCGGCGCGATCCGGTGAGGAACTCCATGTTGGATTCGCTGTAGTAGTAGTTGCCGATCACCGAGGTGAACGCGAGGAAGAAGATCAGCACGGCGAGGAAGTGCACCGTCCAATCGCCGAGCTGCAGCGCGAGCGCGTTCTGCGTCAGCGCCGCGCCCTCGAGACCGCTGCCGAACTCGGGCTCCGACAGCAGGATGATGAAGGCCGTGATCGAGCAGACCAGCAGGGTGTCGAAGTAGACGCCGAGGCTCTGGACCAGGCCCTGCTTGACCGGGTGGGAGACCGCGGCGGCAGCGCCGGCGTTGGGTGCCGAGCCCATACCGGCCTCGTTCGAGAAGAGCCCTCGTCGGATGCCGTTCATGAAGGCGGCTCCGAAACCACCACCGACGATCTCCTCGAGACCGAAGGCGTTCTCGACGATGAGCCGGAAGACGGTCGGAACCTCGCCGATGTTGAGGACCACGACGATGATGCCGATGATCAGGTAGACGAACGCCAGTACCGGTACGACGACCTGGGAGACGCCGGAGATACGGCGGATACCGCCGAAGATCACCACGCCGACGATGAGGGCGACGACCAGGCCGACGATCACCTGGAGTGTCATGGTCTTCTCGCCGAGGGAACCCGACACCGCGTCGACGATCGAGTTGGTCTGCACCGCGTTGAACACGAATCCGTAGGTGATCGTGATGATGACCGCGAAGATCATGCCCATCCAGCGCTTCCGCAGCCCGTACTGCATGTAGTAGGCGGGGCCGCCGCGGAAGGTGCCGTCCTCGTCGCGCACCTTGTACAGCTGGGCGAGGGTGGACTCGAGGAAGGCGGTCGCCGCACCGATCAGGGCCATGGCCCACATCCAGAACACCGCTCCGGGACCACCGAGGCTGATCGCGATCGCGACACCGGCGACGTTGCCCGTTCCCACGCGGGAGGCGGCCGAGACGGAGAAGGCCCGAAAGGCGGACAGGCCCGGTTCCCCGTTGGGTAGTTTCTCGGGTTTCTCCACGACGGAGCGCAGCATGTCGGGCAGGAGCCGGATCTGGATGAACCGGGACCGGAACGTGTAGTACAGACCCGAACCGATGAGCAGTGCGATCACCGCATACCAGAACGTGTCGTTGATATCGGCGACGAAATCGACCGCAGTGTCCATCTGCACGATCTTGGTGGGTCGCGGGTGGTTTCGCAGGAATTTCGTGCGTGTTCCCGGTCTCGCGGGCGGAGTCGGTGCCAGGCTCTACGCTCGCTGGGTGAGTTCGGACAAGATGTTGAGCCGTATCGGTGGGTTGCTCCGCCAGGCGGAGTCCACCGACAACCCTCACGAGGCCGACGCCTTCCTCGCCGCGGCACAGCGGCTCGCGACGTCCTCCTCGATCGATCTGGCGGTCGCGCGCAGCCACACGGCGGCGAAGGAACGTCGCGCGACTCCCGTGCAGCGACTGATCACCATCGGTGAGACGGGGAAGAAGGGACTGCGCACCTACGCCCAGTTGTTCATCGCGATCGCGGCGGCCAACGACGTGCAGTGCGACATCACCGCGAACTCCACCGTCATCTACGCCTACGGCTTCGCCGACGACATCGACGTGTGCGAGGCGCTGTACTCCTCTCTGCTCGTGCAGATGGTGCGGGCGTCCGACGCGTATCTGCGCGAGGGCACCTACCGGAACGAGACCACGGTGCGCACCGTTGTCGAGGAACGCGGCGGTCGCCGTGTGCGCACACGCGTGCGCAAGCCCGTCGCCGCGGTGACGGCCCGGCTGAACTTCCAGTCGGCGTTCGCCGCCCGGATCGGCGCCCGGCTGACCGAGGCGAAGCAGAAGATCGAACGCGAGGTGGAAACATCCGCGCCCGGTACGGCGTTGGTGTTGCGTGGGAAGAGTCTGGAGCTCCAGGACTTCTACCGCAGTACGTCGGAGGCACGGGGCAGTTGGCGGGGCAACCGCGCACCGTCGGCGCGCTCGGCCGATGCCCGGCGCGCGGGCGACCGTGCCGGACGGGCGGCACGACTGGGAACGGCACCCGAACTGCCGTCGGCTCCGAGGAGGCTGGAACGGTGAGCAAGGTGCGCGATACCCGCAGAACCGCTGTGTACGAAGCGGAGTCGATCGTACGGAAGATGCTCGACCGCGCCGACGAGCGCGGGTTGCGGACCGTGGAGGTCGCCGGCTCCCACGTCACGCTCCCGGTCGAGAGACGGTTCGCCTCCATCG
Source organism: Rhodococcus sp. PD04 (assembly GCF_035918275.1). NCBI lineage: Bacteria > Bacillati > Actinomycetota > Actinomycetes > Mycobacteriales > Nocardiaceae > Rhodococcus > Rhodococcus sp. PD04. The sequence continues at coordinate 5,239,633 of NZ_CP142143.1, forward strand.
CCTCGGTCCAGGAGTACATCGACGCCGTGCTCGCCCTCGACTGGGTACGCGCCCGGTGGGAGCGCGCCGCCGTGCCGGTGCGCGTGCGGGCGCGGGCCGGCAACGCGGCCGCACACTACGAACGCGACTGCGCGACCATCGCCCTTCCCGAGCATCGGGCGAACACGGCGTGGGCGTTCCGCGAGATGGTGGTGTTGCACGAACTCGCGCACCACCTCGATCCGCACGATCCCGACGACGCCACCGAGGGTGCCCACGGGCCGGCCTTCGTCGAACGGTTTCTCGCCCTGGTCGGCGAAATCATCGGTCCGGAAGCAGCATTCGCGTTGCAGGCGACCGGGATCGCTACCCCGGCACATCCCCGTCGATAGTCTCCGGTTTCCGAAACCCTTACCGGCTCGAGAACCTTTCTTTGGCATCGCCGCCGACGACCGAGCCGGATCTGTAGCAATGCTCGTATCCTGCTGCATAACATAATGATTGGTACTTTCCGGGCCCGCCGTTCGCTCCGGGATCCGCGTGCCGACGAAGCATGCGAACCAAGGTCTCGAGTGACGTACTGTGGTTTGCATCACACAAAGACACGCGTCGGTTGCGTACCGAGACCTCCAAGCCCCTTCCGAACACGCCACACGACGCGCGGCATACGAAGGAGAACGGTGATGAAACCCGGAGCACGAGTCGCCCTCGGTGTGGGCATCGGATATTTCCTCGGCCGAACCAAGAAGATGCGGTTGGCCATGATGCTCGCCGGTGCCGGCATGACCGGCAAACTGCCCAGCAACCCCCAGGAACTCCTGCAGCGCAGCGCCTCGATGCTCGGCTCGTCTCCCGAGATCAACAAGATCACCGAATCCGTTCGCGGAGAACTCATGAACGCGGCGCGGGCCGCTGCCGTGACCGCGGCCAGCAACCGGATCGACGCCCTCAACGAACGTCTGCAGTCCCGCGCGAGCGGTGGCGGCGAGCGATCGGAGGACGAACCCGAGGACGCCGAGTACGAGGACGAGTACGACGAGCGCGACGAGGAACCGGAGTACGAGGCCGACGAGAGCGACGCCGCGCAGGACGAGACGGGCGACGACGAGGGCGCCGAGGAGGAGTCGGACACCGAACCCGAGCGCCCCGCACCCCGACGCCGCACCACCCGCGCGTCCTCCCGTCCGCGAACATCCCGCAGCAAGAAGGCATCCGACAGCGAGGACTCGGACGATTCGGACGAGGCACCGGCCAAGCCGCGTAAGCGCGCGGCGCGCAGCAGTGGCTCGTCGTCCGGCCGCGCCCCGGTCCGCCGAACGGGACGGTGAGGACGATGGCCAGGTCGAAGGGCGTCGCGGGCGGAGTCACCGACGCGGTGGGCAAGGCCGGGAAGACCGCTACCGATACCGCCGGTGAGGCCGGTCGCACCGCCACGGACACGGCGGGGAAGGCCACGGGCGGACTGACCGGTGGACTGCAGCAGTCGTTGCAGGGCCTCGCGGGGACGGTCGCCCAGAACGCGTTGTCGAGCCTGTCCGACAGGGTCACCGGCACGGCGGGACGATTACAGGATTACTCCGAGGGCAAGGGCGGGAACCTGGCCAGTGCGCTCACCGGTGTCGACAAGCTCGCTCAGGGCGAGTCGCCGTTGAAGGCGGCGGCAAGTTCGGGATTCGAGAACCTGAAGAACACCGCGAAGGACAAGTTCCAGGACGTCAAGGAGTCCGTCACCGGTGGTGGTGGAGGCAAGGGTGGGGGCGGTAAGAAGCTCAAGCTCACCAACATCGTCGAGAGCATCGACGTGGGCGTGCCGATCGACCTCGCCTACGACCTGTGGACCCAGTTTGCCGACTGGCCGAAGTTCATGAAGAAGGTCGAGCAGGTCGAACAGGTCGAGGACGAGAAGCTCCACTGGACCGGCAAGGTGTTCTGGTCGCGCCGGAACTGGGAGTCCACGATCCTCGAACAGGTGCCGTTCGAACGGATCGTGTGGCGTTCCAAGGGCGGCAAGGGCTACATCGACGGTGCGGTGACCTTCCACGAACTCACACCCGATCTCACCCGGATCCTCATGGTCCTCGAGTACCACCCCCGGGGTCTGTTCGAGCGCACCGCGAATCTGTGGCGGGCGGTCGGTCGCCGGTCACGCCTGGAGCTGAAGCACTTCCGGCGCTACGCCATGACCGAGGCCATCCTGCATCCCGATGACATCGTCGGCTGGCATGGCGAGATCCGCGAGAGCGAGGTCGTCAAGGACGACGAGACCGCGCGTCAGGAGGAAGAGGAGCGCGAACAGGAGGACGCCCGCGAGAACGGCGAGGAGGGGGTGACCGACACCTCCGGCGACGAGGACGAGATCCGCGACGAGGACGAGGATTTCGAGGAGGGTGAACCGTCCGAGGACGAGTACGAGGAGGAGTCGCCCGAAGACGCAAGCGACGAGGAGTCGCCCGAGGACGAGGAGGATCTCGAGGACGAGTATCCCGAAGAGGAGGACGAGACCGAGGAGGACGAGACCTCCGGCGAAGAACCCGACGACGAAGAGGACGAGCCCGAACCGCCTCGGAAACGCGCGCCCGCGAAGCGGACCCGCGCGACGAAGGCCACCGGTACGCGCTCGGCCCGCTCGAGAGGATCCCGGTCATGACCATCCAACCTGCAGGGGGCGGCGGCGGTGGAGGCGGCGGGGGCGGTATGGCCCGTCCCAATTCGTCCGGCCTCGCCGACGTCATCGACACGATCCTCGACAAGGGCCTCGTCATCGACGCGTTCGTGCGTGTCTCGCTCGTCGGTATCGAACTGCTCACCATCGACGCCCGCGTCGTCGTGGCCAGTGTCGACACCTACCTGCGTTTCGCGGAGGCGGTGAACCGGCTCGAGATCTCCGACAACGAGCCGAAGGGTCTTCCGGATCTCGTCGGCGACATCACTTCGGGCGGTTCCAAACACAAGACGAAGGGAGCACTCGAGGCTGCGGGGGAGAAGGTCAGCGAGTTCCTCGGGGACGTCCAGGAGCAGCGCGAGCCCGCTCGACGATCTCGCAGGGGTGAGGACTGATGTCGACCGGACAGACCGAACGGCCCGAGCAGGGCGACAACGACGAAACCGCCACGACCACTGCGGTCTACGTCTACGGGATCGTCCCGTCGGATGTGGAGCCGGAGGATCATGCGGAAGGGGTGGGTAATCCGCCGGCCGAGGTGTCAGTGGTCAGATCCGGTCGCGTCGCCGCACTGGTGAGCGAGATCCCCACCGATCGCGCCCTCGGCACACCGGACGATCTCAAGGCGCACGCCGAGTTGCTCGACGGGACCGTGACGGTCGCCCCCGTGCTCCCGTTGAGATTCGGGGCGGTCCTCACCGATCGGGATGCGGTGGCCGCGGAACTGCTCGAGGGGAACGAGGACGAACTCGCCTCGGCCCTCGACCAACTCGAAGGTCTCGCACAGTACGTCGTGAAGGGGCGCTACGTCGAGAAGACGATCCTGCAGGAGATCCTCGAGGAGAACTCCGAGGCGGCGCAGTTGCGGGAACAGCTCCGCGGGCAGTCCGAGGATGCGACCCGCGATGCGCGGATGGCGCTCGGAGAGATCATCAATGCGACGATCGAGGCCAAGCGCGCCGAGGACACCCGTCGCACGGTCGAGGCCCTGTCGTCGCTCGAACCGATGGTCAACGAGCGGCAGCCCACGCACGAGCAGGACGCCGTGCACATCGCCGTCCTCGTCGAACTCGAGCGGCAGGACGACCTCGAACAGGCTCTGCAGGAACTGGGCCGGGAGTGGGAGAACAGGGTCGAGTTCTCGTTGCTCGGTCCGATGGCGGCCTACGACTTCGTGGCGAAATCCGATCCCGGTGAAGGAGGTTGACGATGGGTCTGCTGACCTCCCTGCTCACGCTGCCCCTCGCTCCCGTCAAGGGAGTGATGTGGCTCGGAGAGGTCATCCAGGAGCAGGTCGAACAGCAACTGCACGACCCCGCCAACGTGCGGCGCGAACTCGAGGAGATCGAGGAAGCGGCGGAGGCGGGTGAGCTGACGCCCGAGGAGAAGGACGAGGCGCAGCAGGCCGTGCTGAACCGGATGATCTCCCGGGGCGGATCCGGCCCCGCCGAGGGAAAGGAGTGATCCCGTGGCGCAGGACACCGGCCCGCCCGCGATCTCGGCGGCCGAGGCCGCATCGGCGGCCCTCACACATCTGAAGGAACTGACCTCGAAGGAGGCTCAGGGGGTGACCTCCGTCGAACCCACCGAGGACGGTTGGGTCGTCGAGGTGGAGGTCGTGGAGGACAGGCGGATCCCGTCGTCGGCCGACATGCTTGCGCTCTACGAGGTGGAGATCGATCTGGACGGAAATCTGCTCGCGTACAGGAGGACCCGGCGTTACGGACGCGGTAGCAGCGATATCGGTGCGAGGACCGGATCATGACGGTGATCGGGGGCGGTGGAGGCGGCACGTCGTCGCCGCAGCCCTACGGGGGCGGGGGCCGGTCGACCAATCTCGGCGACATCCTCGAGCGTGTCCTCGACAAGGGATTGGTCATCGCCGGCGACATCCAGGTGAATCTGCTCGACATCGAACTGCTCACGATCAAGCTCCGTCTCGTCATCGCGTCGCTCGAGACCGCCAAGGCCGTCGGGATCGACTGGTGGGAGAGCGATCCGTGGTTGACGAGCAAGGCCCGGGCACCCGAGGTCGATTCGAGCCGCGCGGAACTCGAGTTGGAGAACCGGCGTCTGCGCGAGCGGTTGGCCGCACTCGAGGCCCGAGCGGAGGAGTTGGAGCCGGAACCGGCGGAGATCGTGGACGAGGAGGACCGTGACTGACACGACCGGGATCTGGATGTACGCCGTGACCGACGGGACGCTCGTCGGCCACGAGACCGAGGGCACCTCCGGTGTCGCCGGCGAGCAGGTCCGCACCGTGCAGGAGGGCGGGCTGACCGCCGTCGTCGGAACGGTGCCCCTGGACGATTTCGGCGAGGCTGCACTGGCACGCAATCTCGAGGATCTGGACTGGTTGGAGAGAGTGGCCCGCGCCCATGATTCGGTAGTCGCCGGAGTGGCACGTCACGTCTCCGTGGTACCCCTGCGACTCGCGACCGTCTGTCTCGACGACGAACGGGTCCGTGCCCTGCTCACCGAGCACCGGGAGCAGTTCTCGTCGGCGCTCGCCCTCGTGACGGGTCGTACCGAATGGGGGGTCAAGGCGTTCGCCGATCGCAAGGCACTGACCGCCGCTGTCGCCGAAGCGCAGACGGAGGGGGCGGGTTCCGGCACGGGCACGGCCTATCTGTTGCGCCGCCGCGCACAACTGGCGGCGCAGGAGAGCGTCGAACGCGACGCAGCCGCACGTGCCGCCGAGATCCACGAGCGGCTGCTGCGGGTGTCGGCCGCGGGTCGCCGGGGTGCACCGACCGATCCGGCACTGAGCGGCAGCCACGAGTGGATGCTGCTCAACGGGACGTATCTCGTCGACGACGACAGGACGGACGAATTCCGTTCCGAGGTCGAGGAACTCGCGTCCATGTATACGGGCATCAGGCTCGAGACGAGCGGCCCGTGGCCGCCCTACTCGTTCGCCGGAGCAGAACGGATCTCGCCGTGAGATACGCCGACGGATCAGTGGACGAGGAGCGGCGGATCGCTCTGATCGATCTGCTGGACCGGGTGCTGTCCGGTGGTGTGGTCATCACCGGCGACATCACGTTGTCGATCGCGGAGATCGATCTGGTGCGGATCTCGTTGCGCGCGTTGATCTCGTCGATCAGTACCCTGTCGCTGCCCGGGGTCGACGTCCCCGTTCCCCGTGGGGCCCGGGAGGATTCGTGAGCGAACCGGTGAACTTCCCGTCGCGTATCGACGCCGATCCCGAATCCGTGGAGCGGGGTCTGGTGACGCTGGTGCTCACGCTCGTCGAACTGCTCCGGCAACTGATGGAGCGTCAGGCCCTGCACCGCATGGATGCAGGGGATCTCAGCGACGAGCAGATCGAACGTCTCGGCACGACACTGATGCTGCTCGAGCAGCGCATGGCCGAGCTGCGCGACCATTTCGGGCTCACCCCCGAGGATCTCAACATCGATCTCGGTCCGCTGGGGACACTGCTGCCCCGGGAGTGAGCCCGATCGGTCACATTCCGGCGATCTCCACGAGCTCGTAGTCCTTCACACCACCGGCGAGCACCCGCAGGTGATCGTCCATGGTGCCGAGGGTGTGCTCGATCGCGGTCAGGCGGCTCAGGTAGTGGCCGATGGAGTGCTCGGCCGTGACCCCGATGCCGCCGTGCATCTGCACGGACTCCTGGCCGATCTTCCGAGCGGACCGGCCGACCTGCAGCTTGGCGCGCGACGCGATGGTCGGGTCGACGATGCCGTCGGAGAGGGCCATGGTCGCGTACAGGCTCATGCTCGACGCCAACTCGTACAGCACGTACATGTCGGCCGCACGGTGGGTGAGCGCCTGGAACATCGACAGCGGCACACCGAACTGCTTGCGCTGCTTGAGGTAGCTCGTCGTCAGCTGCACCGAGGAGTCGAGGGCACCGACCGCCTCGGCACACAGTGCCGCCTGCGCATGCACCTGCGCAGCAGTGATGGCTGCGGACGCGTCGGCCGCCTCACCGAGCGGAGTGGCCGCGACGTCGTCGAGCACGAGCTGCGCGCCGCGACGCTCGTCGTGGGTGCGGTACGGAGTGCGGGCCAGACCGTCGGCCGATGCGTCGACGACGAACAGTCCGACGCCACCCTCCGGGAGCTTCGCCGAGACGATGAAGGTGTCGGCGCAATCACCGTGCAGCACAGGGTTCTTGCGACCGGAGACGGTCCAGGAGTCGCCGTCGCGCGCCGCGGTGGTGGCCACCTCGGTGTGCGGCCAGCGGCTGCCCGGCTCGTCGTGCGCGAACGCGAGGAGCACGGTGCCCTCGGACAGTCGCGGCAGGATGTCGGAGCGCTGCGCGTCGGTGCCGACGTCGGCGACGAGCCGGCCGGGCAGGTAGACGCAGTCGAGCACGGGCTCGGGTGCGAGGGCGCGGCCGATCTCGGTCATGACGGCCATGACCTCCACCGGTCCGGCTCCCATGCCGCCGTGCTCCTCCGCGAAGGGCAGGCCGAGGACGCCGAGTTCGGCGAGCTGCTTCCACACGTCGCGGTTCCAGCCCAGGTCACCTTCGGCCACCCGGTTGCGCGACTCGACGTCGTACGCACCCGAGAGGAGGTCGCGGACGGTCGCGCGGAGCATGTCCTGTTCGGTGTCGAGTTCGAAATTCATGTCCGGGGCCTCACAGTCCGAGAATCGAGGAAGCGATGATCGAACGCTGAACCTCGTTCGACCCGCCGTAGATGGTGACCTTGCGGTTGTTGAGGTAGGTCGGCATCGTCAGCCGCGCCCAGTCGGGCGAGTCGATGTCGGCCTCGCCGGCGGGCAGCGAATCGGGGCCGGCGATGTCGACGAGCAGTTCGGTCGCGGCCTGCTGGAGCTCGGAGCCGCGCATCTTGAGCAGCGACGATGCCGGGTTGGGCTTGCCGTCGGCCGAGCCGGCGACGACGCGCAGCTGGGTGAGCTCGAGAGCGAGCAGCTCGTTCTCGAGTTCGGCCAGGCGTGCCGCGAAGATCGGGTCGTCGAGCAGCGAGCCGCTGCCGTAGCGGGTCTCGGCCGCGAGGGACTTCGCCCGCGCGAGCTTGACCTTGGTGGCGCCGACCCGGGCGATGCCGGTGCGCTCGTTGCCGAGCAGGAACTTCGCCTGCGTCCAGCCGGTGTTCTCCTCGCCGACGAGGTTCTCGGCGGGAACGCGCACGTCCTCGAAGAAGACCTCGTTGACCTCGTAGCCACCGTCGATCAGCTTGATCGGACGGCGGGTGACGCCCGGGGTGTCCATCGGGAAGAGCAGCATCGAGATGCCGGCCTGCTTCTTCGCGTTCGGATCGGTGCGGACGAGGCAGAAGATCCAGTCGGCGTGCTGCGCGAGCGTCGTCCACGTCTTCTGCCCGTTGACGATGTAGTCGTCACCGTCGCGGACGGCGCGGGTCTTGAGGGACGCGAGGTCGGAGCCGGCCTCGGGCTCGGAGAAGCCCTGGCACCACCAGATGTCGAGGTTGGCGGTGGCGGGGAGGAAGCGTTCCTTCATCTCCTGCGAGCCGAACTGCGCGATGACCGGACCGATCATGGATGCGTTGAACGGCAGCGGGTCGGGCACCGAGGCGAGCTGCAACTCGCTGAGCCAGATGTTGCGCTGCATCGGCGTCCAGTCCTGACCGCCCCATTCGACGGGCCAGTTGGGAACGGCGAGGCCGCGCGAATGCAGGATGCGCTGAACGGCGACGTAGTCGTCCTTGCCCAGCGGGGTGCCGGAGGCGGTCTTCGCACGCACTTCGGCAGGGATCTCGGTGGTGAAGAAGGTGCGCAGTTCGTCGCGGAACGCACGCTCCTCCTCGGTGAGCTTCAGGTTCATGGAGGGGCCTTCCAGGGATGCCGGCGCCGTAGCGCTTCTCGCGATTCCAAACTAACCTTACATTGTTAGCTCGTCCAGGCCGGGCCGGAAGGAGGACGACGGATGGCGCGTCCGCGCACGCCGCTGCTCAGCCGTGAACTCATCCGCGACGTCACGCTACGACTCGTCGACGAGCACGGCCTCGACGCCGTATCGATGCGTCGGATCGCCGCCGAACTGGGTGTTCGCGCCCCGTCGCTGTACAGCCACTACGCCACCAAGGAAGAACTGCTCGACGACATCGCCGACGCCATCGGCGAATCGGTCGACGTCAGCGGGTTCGCCGAGAACGACTGGCAGGAAGCGCTCCGACGCTGGGCCCGCACCTACCGCGACGCGCTCGCCGCACACCCGAACATGGTTCCCTTCCTCGCGTCGAGCCCCGGCACCCGGCCCGTCTCCCTCCAGGCGTCCGATGCCATCCATGGCGGCCTCACCCGCGCCGGCTGGCCGCCCCGCTTCGCGACGATGATCGGCGCCTCGATCAAGTACATCGTCATCGGTTCCGCGATCACCTCGTTCGCGGGCGGATTCGACGATCACATCGACACCTACAACGAGCGGTATCCGCATCTGTCGCAGGCGCATCGGCTCCGCGAGTACGCGGCCGAGATCGACGCCGAGAGCTTCGACCTCGTTCTCGAGTCCTTCCTGCGGGAACTCGGGCGACGATACGAGATGTTGCCTTAACGTGGACTCCATGACGCGCCCCATTCGCATCGGACTCCAACTACAGCCCCAGCAGCAACCCGACTACGGCGTCATCCGCGACACCGTGCTCCGCGCCGAGGACGCAGGCGCCGACATCGTGTTCAACTGGGACCACTTCTACCCGCTCTACGGCGACCCCGACGGCGCCCACTTCGAGTGCTGGACGATGCTCGGCGCCTGGGCGGAGCAGACCGAGCGTGTGGAGATCGGCGCACTGGTCACCGGCGGCGGCTACCGCAATCCCGACCTGCTCGCCGATATGGCCCGCACCGTCGACCACATCAGCGGCGGCCGCCTCATCCTCGGCATCGGCTCGGGCTGGTTCGAACGGGACTACGACGAGTACGGCTACGAATTCGGCACCAAGGGTTCCCGCCTCGACCTGCTCGCCGAGTACATGCCCCGCATCGTGAACCGTCTCGGCAAGCTGAACCCGCAGCCCACCCGGCACATACCCATCCTCATCGGTGGCGGCGGCCCGAAGAAGACGCTGCCGATGGTCGCGAAGTACGCCGACATCTGGCACAGTTTCGGCGAGATGGAGACCCACGCCGAGAAGTCCGAGATCCTCGCGCAGCGCTGCGCCGAGGCCGGTCGTCGCCCCGAGGACATCGAGCGGTCCACCTCCTGGCCCGGCGCCGAGGCGGCCCCGTCCTACGTCGAACTGGGGATCACGCAGTTCACGGTGGGTGTCGGCGGTCCCGACTACGACCTCACCGAACTGCGGGAAGCCATCGCGTGGCGCGACGACAACTCCGCACCCCCACTGACGGGCCTGAGCTGAGCACAGCACGTCGGTAGCATCGGTGGTGCATGTCGAACGCACCTTGGCTACCGCCCTGCACCGCCGACGACTGGGACGACGGCCGTCGGCGGCGACGTCTCCGCGACACCCGCACCGGTCATCACTGGGTGCGGTTCGGCCGGCTCCGACGAGCCCTCGCACGGACGGCCGTCGCGGCGCTCCCACTCGTCGCCCTGTTCACGCAGTACTGGGCGTGGGACGTCGCGCCGGTCCGTGAGCGACTCGCCCTCACCCAGCCGCAGATCCATCCGATCCACGACGCGGCGTCGCGGGAAGACCGCGACACGGCGGTCGTCGACCTGGTGGGTCTGGGCAACCTCGACGCGACCGAGACCGCCGCGGCACTGCCCGCACTGAGCGAACTCGGGCAGGTATGGGCGGTCGAGTACGACAACAGCGGTCTCGACACCGCCGTCGTCAGCCGCCTGATCCACGAACGTGCGGCGTGGTCGGGAATCGAGAACGTCGTGCTCACCGGGCACAGCATGGGCGGCATCATCGCCCTCGAGGTCGCCCAGCATCTGTACCAGGACACCGATCTCGAGGTGACCGGCGTGATCCTCGACTGCACGCCGCTCGATCTGCACGCCGTGCGGGCCGACGCGCGCAGCGCCGGTGAGGACCTGTTGCGCTGGATCGGCTGGCTGCCCGGCGCTCGGGAGAGCCGCAGCATGCGGATGCTCGTCGAGGTCGTCGCCCGCATGGACCGTTTCGTGCTCCCCTCGGAGCGGTGGTACCGGCGCATCGACACCGAAGAGTTGCGCGACGTCGCGGTCGAGGTGCTCAACGACAAGATCTTCTCGACCGACGCCGCAAGCAACGGATTGATCGAATCGCAGTTCCGGGCGATCGTCGCATCCGGTGCAATCGACAACCTGCGGGCGCTCGCCGACGAACGCGACGACAAGATCCGTCCCGCCGTGGTGTTCCTCCGGCCACGGAACGCACTGTCCGACAACGTCGTCGACGTCGAGTACAGTCACCGGATCCTGATCGACCAGTCCGGCGGTGTCGACGGCACGCTACTGGTGTCGAAGCTCGACCGCACCGGCCACGCCAATCCCATCCAGGCTCCCGCCGAATACAACACGGCGATCACGAACCGGGTGGTGCCGTTCGTCGACGGCAGGCCCGGCGAGGGCGAGGACGAGCAGTCGCGGGACGAGGAGTTCTCCGATCTCGACCGTCCCGGTGTCCGGCCGATCGTGGATCTCGACCGCATCGCCCCGGGCTGACCTCGATCCGTTCTGTGACCGCCGTCTCACGGCAGCCGAATGCTCATCGGGTGTTCACCTTCTCGTTCCGTCCGACTCGCCTGACGCTCCTACGGTTCCGGCGTCGAACCGATTCCGAGGAGATCGTTGTGGCCCGTAGAGTCCTGCCCCTGTTCGTCACGCACGACGGCATATCGTCGCGCTCGAACATCACGTGCAAGTACAAGTGCGGGGACGCCTGTTCGCATGCCGTCCCGAACACCTCCCGCGGTGAATATTTCGGCGACATCGTGCGCGCTGCCGTCTCGCGTCGCGGGGTCCTGCGGGGCGGTGCCTCGGCCGTACTCGCCGTCGGCGCCGGTGGCGTCCTGACGGCCTGTGCTGACGATTCCGCCGCGGCCGCCGGCAGTGACACCGCGGCGGCCGGTGATCTCGGTCCGGTGCCCGACGGCACGAACTTCACGGCGGTCGCACCGAACACCGATGACGCGGTGACGGTTCCGGAGGGATACGAGAACGACGTCGTCATCCGCTGGGGCGATCCGGTACTGCCCGATGCACCGGCCTTCGACATCGGCAACCAGACGGCGACCGCGCAGGAGAAGCAGTTCGGGTTCAACAACGACTTCGCCGGTCTGCTCCCGGTGGACGGCCGACCCGACACCTACCTGCTCGTCGTCAATCACGAATACACCACCGAACCCTTCATGTTCGCCGACTACGACCCGGACGACCCCACCGAGGAACAGGTGCGCATCGGCATCGCCGGCCACGGACTGTCGGTCGTCCAGGTGAAGGGCGAACCCGGGACCGGCCGACTGACACCGGAATTCGGCGAGTACAACCGTCGTATCACCGGAACCACCGAGCTCCTCCTCGCCGGCCCGGCCGCGGGCAGCGACCTGCTGAAGACCACGGCCGACCCGACGGGCACGCGGGTCGCGGGAACGTTCAACAACTGCGCCGGCGGGCTCACCCCGTGGGGCACCGTGCTGTCGGGCGAGGAGAATTTCGACCAGTACTTCGCCAACGCCGAGAGTGTGACCGACCCGGTCGTCGCCGAGCGTCTCGCCCGGTACGGACTCGAGGGCGCGGACACCGAACGGAAGTGGGAACGGTTCGACAACCGATTCGACATCGCCGCGGAACCCAACGAGGTCAACCGGTTCGGATGGATCGTCGAGATCGATCCGTGGGATCCGAACTCGGTGCCCGTCAAGCACACCGCGCTGGGGCGGTTCAAGCACGAAGCGGCCACCGTCCACATCACCGGCGACGGCACCGTCGTGTCCTACAGCGGCGATGACGAACGCTTCGACTACATGTACAAGTTCGTCTCGTCGCGGAAGATGCAGCCCGGGAACTCACGAGCGGCGATGCGGCACAACATGACCCTGCTCGATGCGGGAACACTGTACGTCGCGAAGCTCAGCGGCGACCATCCGGACGAGATCGACGGCTCCGGAAGGCTTCCCGAGGCCGACGAGTTCCGAGGCAGTGGCGAGTGGATCCCGCTGCTGCGCGCGAACGAGGACGGCAGCGCCGAGTCGCTGGTCGACGGCATGAGCGCCGAGGAGGTCGCGGTGTTCACCCGGCTCGCGGGCGACAGGGTGGGCGCGACGAAGATGGATCGTCCCGAGGACTTCGAACCGAATCCGGTGACCGGCAAGGTCTATGTCGCACTCACCAACAACACCAAGCGCGGCGTCGACGGTGCCGCGCCGGCCGACGAGGCGAATCCGCGCGAGAACAACAAGAACGGTCAGGTCCTCGAGATCGACGACGACCACGCGGGTACGTCCTTCACGTGGACGCTGCTGCTCGTGTGCGGGGATCCGAACGAGGCCGACACCTACTTCGGCGGCTTCGACAAGTCGCAGGTCAGCCCGATCTCGTGCCCCGACAACCTGGCCTTCGATTCGTACGGCAACCTGTGGATCTCGACCGACGGCAACGCACTCGGTTCCAACGACGGGCTGTTCAGCGTCGTCCTCGACGGACCGCGCCGCGGTGAGACGAAGCAGTTCCTCACCGTGCCGATCGGTGCCGAGACGTGCGGCCCGATCGTGCAGGACGGGCGGGTCGTGGTGTGCGTGCAGCATCCCGGGGAGACGGACGACGCGTCGTGGGCGTCGCCGGCCTCGCACTGGCCCGACGGAGGTGACTCCCAGCCGCGTCCCGCCGTGGTCGCCGCATGGAAGTCGGACGGCGGACGCATCGGGGTCTGACACCTCGTGCGTGGTTCCGGTGGCGCTCGCTACCGGGACCACGCACGGTTCATCCGAGCCAGTCCAATACCGCTGCGGCGGTCCACGACTGCTGCATACTGCCGAGCGGGTCGCCGGTGAACGGCTCGTAGTACTCGGCGAAGGTGCCGTCACTCGCCTGCCGGAGCCCTTCCGCGCGAAGCACGTTCGCGCGTTCCGCCCAGCCGCGGCGCGCGAACGCCCACGAGAACAGCCACGTCATCACGGGCCACACCGGCCCGCGCCAGTACTCACGGGGACGGAAGTCGCCCGAGACGGGGGAGGTCGACGGCGGTACCGCATAGCGGAGATCCGGGTGCCCGCAGAACTTCGGTCCTTCGAAGGTGCGCAGCAAGGCGCGCTCGGCCTGCCGGTCGAGACCGCCGCACAGCAACGGCGCGAACATCGCGAGGGTGTCGGTGGCGACCCACTTCCCGCTGCGCAGATCGAAATCCTTCGCCGCGCCCGTGCGCGGATCGGTCGTGGCGATCACGCCCTTCCGGAACCGCTCGGACCACGAATACAGCTCACGCACATCCGCATTGGGCCGGGAATGTTCCTCACCGATGGTCGCGAGCACCTCGCACGAGAGCGAGAACACCGCACTGACGAAGACGTCCTCCACGGCGAAGCTCATGGCCTTCGCGAGCACGTCGTCCTCGTAACGCGCCGTCTTCATCTCCTCGAGCAGCCACAGATAGCGCGCGTATTCACGATCGCTGGGCCGCTGGGTGGCGTCGGCGACGTGCTCGAGATCCTCACGATGGAAGGGTGGCACCGGACCGGCGACGACGTTGGCGTACGCCGCATCCCAGCGCGGGGAGTTGTCCATCCCCGACTCCCACCCGTGGTACAGCGCGATGCGGCCGTTACCGTCGAGATCGCGCGCGTGGGCGAGCCAGCGGTGCCAGCGCACCAGATCCGCCCACCGGCGATCCAGGAACTCCTCGGCGACAGCACGTGTCGAACGACCGTGCCGCCGTGAATGCTCGAGGATGCGCTGCACGGCGATGGCGTGCACGGGGGGCTGCGTGATGCCCGAGGTCTGCACCTGGGCCGGTGCGTGCGCGGCCAGTTCGGACACCGCCCAGCGTGCCGGGCCGGGAAAGTAGCCGTCGACACCGTTGGCGAAGACGATGTGCGGGATCATCCCGTTCTTCCACTGCGCCGAGAGCAGGGTGTCGAGTTCGACCACCGCCCGTTCGACGCTCAGCGGCGCGAGCCCCACGGCGACGAACGCCGCATCCCAACTCCACATGTGTGGATAAAGCTTGGGAGCGGCACTCGTCATGGTGCCCAGGTCGTTCCCACGCAACAGGTACGCCGCGCGCGCGGCGAGCTGTGTCGGCGTGAATCCTCGGTCCGGCATGGCCCCATTCTCTGTCCTGCGGACGGATCCGCACGACGAGGGCCGCAGCTGTAACAGCGCCGACACATTTCGTGCCGGCGCTGTGTCGAGCTGTGCTGTATCGAATTGTCAGGGGAGCGTCAGTGAGCCGCGGGCAGGAAGGCCGTCGAACCCGACAGGTCGCCCGAGCGGACGGAGGCCGGCGCGAGCAGGCCGCGACGCTCGAGGATCGGGCGGACGCCCTCACCGAAGCGGTAGGCCTCCTCGAGATGCGGGTAGCCCGACAGCACGAAGTGGTCGAGACCGATCTCGGCGTACTCGGCGATGCGGTCGGCGACCTCCTCGTGGGAACCCACGAGCGCAGTGCCCGCGCCACCGCGGACGAGTCCGACGCCCGCCCACAGGTTGGGCGAGACCTCGAGGCTGCGGGCGTCCTTGCTCGCGGCGTAGGCGCTACCGCCGCCGTGCAACTCGACCATGCGGCGCTGGCCCTCGGAACCGGAGCGGGCCAGGCTCTGCTGGGCCTTCTCGATCGTCGCGGGATCGAGCGCGGAGAGCAGGCGATCGGCCTCGGCCCACGCCTCCTCGGAAGTGTCGCGGCTGATGACGTGCAGGCGGATGCCGTAGTCGAGGGTGCGTCCCTGGATGTCGGCGAGTCCGCGGATCCACGCGATCTTGTCGGCGACGGCGGCCGGCGGCTCACCCCACGTGAGGTAGGTGTCGCAGAACTGCGACGCGACGGTGCCGGCAGCGGGGGAGGACCCGCCGAAGAAGAGCGGCGGCACCGGATCGGGGATGCGCTGGAGCTGGGCGTTCTCGACCTGGATGTACTCGCCCTTGAAGTCGACCGGGCCGTTGCCCGCCCACAGGCGCTTGATCACGTCGAGGTACTCGCCGCAGCGCGCGTAGCGCTGGTTCTTGTCGAGGAAGTCACCGAAGGTTCGCTGTTCATGGTCCTCACCGCCGGTCACGACGTTGAGCAGCAGGCGTCCCTGCGACTGCCACTGGAAGGTCGCGGCCATCTGCGCGGCCAGCGTCGGGCTGATCAGCCCGGGGCGCAGCGCGACGAGGAACTTGAGGGTCTCGGTGGTGTCGATCAGCATCGCCGTCGTCAACCAGGCGTCCTCGCACCACGCGCCGGTGGGGGTGAGGACCGATTCGAAGCCGCTCGACTCCGCGGCGGCGGCGATCTGGTTCAGATACCGCAGCGTCGCCGGACGATCGCCCGACATCGAGCTGCCGTGGCCTCCTGCCATGAGGTTTCGCGAGTCGCCGTAGGTGGGCAGGAACCAGTGCATATGCAGAGACAAGACGAAGTCCTCGAGTCGACGGCAGGCAATCGTGATGTCCAGGAGAACAGCCGTCGAGGGGGCCCGGCAACATTTGCAATCAGCATGATCGGAACCCGTGCGTGAATGTGTCGGACGTGGTTAGCGTCGCCGGGTTGCACGCTGTCCACCACCGGGAATCGAGTCCATGACCACGCTGTCCCAGCCCAGTTCCGCACCCGAGTCCGATCTCGATCGTCGCAGGAGACTACGCACCGTGGTCGCGGCGAGCCTGCTCGGCACCACGGTGGAGTGGTACGACTTCTTCCTCTACGCGACGGCCGCCAGCCTGGTGTTCAACCAGCTGTTCTTCCCCGACCAGAGTTCGTTCGTCGGCACGATGCTGGCCTTCGCGACCTTCGCGGTGGGCTTCGTGGTCCGCCCCATCGGCGGTGTCGTCTTCGGCCACATCGGCGACCGGATCGGACGCAAGAAGACCCTCGCCCTGACGATGTTCATCATGGGCGTCGCCACCGCGCTGATGGGCGTCCTGCCCACCCACGCGCACGTGGGTGTGGTCGCACCGATCCTGCTGCTCCTGCTGCGCATCCTGCAGGGCTTCGCGCTCGGCGGCGAATGGGCCGGGGCCGTGCTGCTCGCCGTCGAGCACAGTCCGGAGAAGAAGCGTGGTCTGTTCGGCAGCATCCCTCAGGTGGGCCTCGCGCTCGGTCTCGCGTTGGGCACCGCGGTGTTCGCAGCGTTGCAGGTGGTCTTCGACGAGCAGCAGTTCCTGTCGTACGGCTGGCGGATCGCGTTCCTGCTCAGCCTCGTCCTCGTCGCCGTCGGTTTCGTCGTGCGCCTGAAGGTCGACGAGACCCCGGCCTTCCGCGAGGTGCAGGAACTCGCGAAGAAGTCGTCCGCGCCGCTCGTGGACGTCTTCCGGCCCGGCGTGCGCCGCAGCACCGTTCTCGGTCTGTTGTCGCGGTGGGGTGAGGGCGCGGCGTTCAACACGTGGGGCGTCTTCGCCATCACCTACGCCACCAAGGACCTCGACTTCGAGAAGGTGCCGGTGCTCCTCGTCGTCACCCTCGCCGCGCTGGTCATGGCCGTGCTGCTCCCGGTCTCGGGCACCCTGGTCGACCGGTTCGGCGCGAAGCAGGTCTACACCGTCGGTATCGCCGCCTACGGCATTGCGGTGTTCCCGACCTTCGCCCTGTTCGGCACGAACAACCTGTTCTGGTTCGCCGTGGCGATGATCCTCGTGTTCGGCGTCGTCCACGCCCTGTTCTACGGCGCGCAGGGAACGCTGTACGCGAGCCTGTACCCGGCGGAGATCCGCTACACGGGCCTGTCGGTCGTCTACCAGTTCTCCGGCATCTACGCGTCGGGCATCACCCCGATGATCCTCACCGCGCTCATCGCCGTGGCCGGCGGTCCGTGGCTCGCCTGCGGCTATCTCGTCCTCACGGCCGTGATCAGCGTCGTTGCGACCACCATGATGCGCAAGGAGGACCTCCACCTCTGATCCGCGGCGAAGGAGGGGCCGGTACTAGGGCGTGTTTCAAAAGGTCGCTGCCTCATAGCCACTGACTGATTGCGGCGATCTGGACGGTGGCCAGATACCGCACTGCGAGCTTGTCGAAGCGGGTGGCCACCGCCCGGAACTGCTTGAGTTGGTTGATGCCGCATTCGACGGCATGCCGCTGTCGGTAGACGGTGCGGTCGAAGACCGGTGGTCGCCCACCATCGGAGCCGCGGTTGCGGCGGTGGGCGAGCTGATCGGACGGGATCGCAATGGTGGCTCTGATCCCACGTTTACGCAGGTAGTCCCGGTTCGCCCGGGAGCTGTAGGCCTTGTCCGCCAGCACCCGATCCGGTCGCGTGCGCGCCCGGCCGGCACCGAACCGCGGTACCCGGATCGCGTCCAACACGGCGGTGAACTGCGGACTGTCCCCGTGCTGACCGGCTGTCAGTAGCAGCGAGCGGCCGTCGATGCTGTTCGCACGCCAGATGCAGCTTCGTCGTCCATCCACCCCGGGAGCGACCCAACGCGTGGTCGGCCGGTTCGGTCACGACACCGCCGGGCGGTTCGACCTGCTCGCTGCCCTCGCGGCGGGCGCCGGCGGCGTGCTGATGCGCCCGCATGATCGTCGAGTCGACGCTGACGTCCCAGGCGATCTGGTCGGCGGCGTCGGCGATGGTCTGCAACCGGGTCAGCACGTGTGCCCAGGTGCCGTCACGTTGCCAGCGGCGGAACAGCCCGTAGACGGTTTGCCAGGGACCGTAGCGGTCCGGGACGTCCCGCCACGGGGCGCCGACGCGGATGCGCCAGCGGATCCCGTCGATGAGCTGGCGTTTCGGCCACTTCGGTGGACGGCCGATCTTCGACACGGGAGGCAGCAGCGGAGCCAGACGCGCCCACTGCGCGTCGGTGAGGTCCGCTCGCCCCGCTACCGCTACGCTGGGCACGAGGTCTCCGAGATATCCAGGTTTTGCTTGGTCGCTAAACCCAGATACCGGAGGCCTCACTCATTCCCTGACTGCGACACCGCTTCCTGCAGAAAACCGGTTCAAGATCACTTTTGAAACATGCCCTAGGCTCGTCGTATGAGCAGGCAACGAGGTGGCCGCGCCGCATCGTCGCCGCGCAAGGAGAAGACCGGTGCACCCGGCGGCCCGGTCGAAGGGTTGTACGACATCGACACGGGCACGTGCGAGCTCGTCAAGGACCGTTATCTCGCCGACGGTTGGGTGCTCGAGATCAACGGGGTGCCCAGCTCGCACATCGACCTGAGCGACCCGGCCCTGCTCGAGTTCGAGTACATGCGGTGGATCGCGATGCTCGTCGAGAGCAGGTTCGAACGCGACTCGAGACTGCGCGTGCTGCATCTCGGCGGGGGTGCGTGCACGATGGCGCGTTACTTCGCCGCGGTCTATCCCGACGCGCGGCAAGTGGTCGTCGAGATCGACGGTCGCCTCGCCGAACTCGTCCGCCACTGGTTCGACCTGCCCCGCGCCCCGTTGCTGCGCATCCGGGTGGGGGAGGCCCGGCAGGTCCTCACCTCACTGTCCGATGCGAGCCGCGACGTGATCGTGCGGGATGTCTTCGCCTACAACCGCACTCCCGTCGCACTCACGACCCTCCAGTTCACGCAGCACGCCCGGCGCGTGCTCGCGCCCGGCGGTGTCTACGTCGTCAATTGCGGCGATTTCCGCGACCTGGCAGTCGCGAAGCGCGAGGCCGCGACGATCGGTGAGGTCTTCGAACACACCGTGATCATCGCCGACCCCGCGATGCTCAAGGGACGTCGTTACGGCAACGTCGTCATCGCCGGCAGCGACCTGCCGCTCGGCGACTCCCCGGCCCTGGCCCGCGACCTGCTCGGCGGTGCCGTCCCGGCACAGATCCGGCTGGGTGACCAGGTGGAGAAGTTCGCCGCCGGGGCGCGTGTGCTCGACGACAGCGAGGCCACCACACCACCCGGAACAAAGAGCACGGGCACGGAGTTGCACGGGTCATGACGTCAGCAGCCCCTACTCCGGTACTCCAGGTCTTCCGGCTCGGTATGCCCTGGCAGACCATCGATCCGTTCCTGTTCGTCGCGCACCATGTCGACGCGTATCCGGCGGGCAACGACGAACTCGGACCCGACGCGTCGCTCGACGGCCGCCCGCTCGGCCAGGACTTCGGAAACCCGGCGGGCTGGAGCATGTACCACGGAACCACCGTCCCGGGATTCCCCGGCCATCCGCACCGCGGCTTCGAGACGGTGACCTTCGTGCGCTCGGGTTTCGTCGACCACTCCGATTCGGTGGGTGCGGCGGCGCGTTTCGGTGAGGGCGACACGCAGTGGCTCACCGCCGGAAACGGCATCGTCCACAGCGAGATGTTCCCTCTGCTGAACAAGGATTCGGGCAATCCCCTCGAGCTGTTCCAGATCTGGCTGAACCTGCCCGCCGAGTCGAAGACCGTCGACCCGCACTTCTCGATGCTGTGGAACGAGGACACCCCCACCGTGACGGTCGCGGACGAGGACGGACGCACCGTCTCCATCCGCGTCATCGCCGGTGAGCTCGACGGCGCGACTCCGCCGCCGCCCCCGCCGAATTCGTGGGCATCCCGACCCGGCACCGACGTCGCGATCTGGAACATCGATCTGTCGTCCGGTGCGCGCTGGGAACTGCCGGCCGCACGCGGTGAGCAGACGCAGCGGGTCCTGTACGTGTACAACGGTTCCCCCGTGCGGATCGGTGATCGGACGATCGAGTCCGGGCACGGAGTGGTCGTCGACGCGTCGGTGCCGGTACACCTCACCGGTGGCGACGAGGGCACGCAGATCCTGATGCTGCAGGGTCGCCCGATCGGCGAACCCGTCGTGTCGTACGGCCCGTTCGTGCTCAACGACGAGGCCGGGGTCCGGCAGGCGTTCGAGGACTACCGACGCACCGGATTCGGCGGATGGCCCTGGGACAGCGACGGTCCCGTGCACGAGCGTGACGCCGGCCGGTTCGCACGGTATCCCGACGAGCAGCTCGAGCAACGCTGATCGCGTGCGCAGATCCTGTCGATCTCCGGCCGGATCCGCGACGAGAACTACTCGTTCGTCGGCTGCACGTCCGGGACGAGGTACTCGGACACCTCCATCGACCGGATCTCCCGGGCCTGATCGTCGTCGGGTCCGCTGCCGCGAAAGTCGTCGAGATGTGCCCGTGACTCCCACCGTTCGTAGATGCAGACGCGATCGGGTTCGATCAGGTCGGCGGTGACGGCGAAGTCGAGGCAGCCCGGCGCTCTGCGGGCCGCCTCGACGGCGGCCCTGCAGGTCGCCAGGTAGGCCTCACGCCTGTCGGCGTCGACGGTGAGATGTCCTGCGACGATGATCATGGATCCCCTCCTGTGGTGACTGCCTCGTCGTGGATAGGACCTGCGAACGGGGTCGAACTCATCGCGGCCCGTCGTACGATGCCGGGGTGACCCAGCCCGGATACGACGTCCTCGCGGATCTGTACGTCGAGCTGTTCCCCGATCCGTACCTGACGCCGCTCGAACGCCACACCGTCGCCGCCTTCGCCGAGATGGTGTGCCAGAGCCAGGTGCAGGGTGTCGTGCTGGACGTGGGTTGCGGACCCGGATACGTGGCCGCGGATCTCGCCGGACGCGGACTCGACGTGATCGGCCTCGATCCCAGTACGCAGATGCTGCGCATCGCGCGGGACGCCCACCCCGCCCTGCGATTCGTGCGGGACGACGCGCGACTCGCATCCGACGATCTCCGCGGTGTGGTTCCGAGCGCGATCATCGCGCGGTTCAGCCTCATCCACGTTCCGCCGCTCGAGATCCCCAGGGTCCTGGCCGGGTGGGCGGAGAGGATCCCGCCCGGGGGCGTGGTGCTCGTCGCGGGGCAGACCACCGACGAGCCGGGTGAGGTGGTCGAGTTCGACCACGCGGTGGCGCCGGCCTGGCGGTGGCACCCGGATCGTCTCGCCGCGGCCTTGTCCGACGCCGGATTCGACGAGGTGTGGCGGACGGTCGGCCGTCCCGACGCCGACCATCGCTTTCCCGACGTCCACCTGGCGGCGCGCCGGCGCTGACCGTCAGGGCGTGAACTGCATCGATTCGTCGACACGCCCGAGCCGCATGGTGGGCAGGTCGAGGAGATAGTTCTGCCGCATCAGCCATGGGCTGCGCGAACCCTGCTTGGGCAGAGCACCTTCCGCGCGGTGGATGTAGCCGGCGTCGAGACCGAGCAGCGGGCGGGTGCGACCGTCGCCCGAATACCTCGGCACCGCCGAGCGGTAGCCGTTGCGGCGCATGTACCGCAGCAACCGGCACACGTACAGGGACGCGAGATCGGCGCGCAGGGTCCACGACGCGTTGGTGTAACCGAGGCACATCGCGGCATTGGGCAGGCCGTCGAGCATCATCCCGCGGTAGATGAACCGGGTGGAGAGGTCGATCTTCTCCCCGTCCACGACGAACTCGATCCCCCCGGCGGGCACCAGTTGCAGACCCGTTGCGGGAATCAGGATCTCGGCCTCGAGTTCGCGGCCGGACTCGAGGCGGACGCTCTTCTCGGTGACGGTGTCGATCCGGTCGGTGACGATCTCGGCGTTCCCGGCGCGCAGGGTGCGGAACAGATCGGAGTCGGGGACCACGCACAGTCGCTGATCCCACGGGTCGTAACGCGGTGAGAAGTGGGGATCGACCGGGATCCTGCCGCGCAGGCGACGTTCGGTGAGAGTGCGCAGCACGCGTTTCGCAGCCGACGGGAACCGCTGACAGAACTGGTAGAAACCGAGGTTGACCACGACGTTCTTCGTCCGCACCGCGCGATGGGCCACCTTGTCGGGCAACAGGCGTCGTATCCGCGTCGCGATCGGGTCGCGCGCCGGCAGCGACATCACGTAGGTGGGGGAGCGTTGCAGCATCGTCACGTGTTCGGCCTTCTCCGCGAGCGCGGGCACGAGAGTGACGGCCGTGGCGCCGCTGCCGATCACCACGATCTTCTTCCCCTCGTAATCGAGGTCCTCGGGCCAGAACTGCGGATGTACGACCGTACCCGCGAAGTCCTGCAGGCCGGGGATGTCGGGGAGGTATCCGGACTCGTAGCTGTAGTAGCCGCTGCAGAGATAGAGGAAGGAACAGGACATCTCGACGGTACCCTGCCCGGTCGAGGCACGCACCGTCCACCGGGCATCATCCGACGACCAGGATGCGTCGATCACCTTGTGGCCGAAACGGATCTGCCGGTCGATGCCGAATTCTGCAGCGGTGTCGCGGATGTACTGCAGGATGTCGGGGCCGTCGGCGATGGACTTCTCACCCCGCCACGGGCGGAACGGGAATCCGAGCGTGTACATGTCGCTGTCCGACCGGATCCCGGGATAGCGGAACAGATCCCACGTACCGCCGATCGCGTCGCGACTCTCGAGGATGGCGTACCCCAAATCCGGGCACTGTGTCTGCAGCCGGTAACCGGCATCGATGCCGGACAGCCCGGCTCCCACGATCAGTACGTCGACGTGTTCCACGCGCATCCCCTACCTGTCGGTCCACGCCAGCAGGTCGTCGACCTCCCAGGTGTTGATCACCTGTTCGGGTTCGACGCCCCGCTCGGCGGCACGTTCGCAACCGTACCCGAGCCAATCGAGTTGTCCCGGTGCATGTGCATCGGTGTCGATGGAGAACAGGCAACCCATCCCGAGTGCGAGATCGATGAGACGCGACGGCGGGTCGCGGCGTTCGGGCCGGCAGTTGATCTCGACGGCGGTGTCGTGATCGCGACACGCGGCGAAGACCTTCTCGGCGTCGAACTTCGATTCGGGACGGCTTCCGCGACCCCCGCCGACGAGCCGGCCGGTGCAGTGCCCGAGGACGTCGACGTGGGGATTCGCCGCCGCACGCAGCATGCGTTTCGTCATCACCGACCGGTCGGCCCGCAGGTTCGAGTGCACGCTCGCGACGACGACGTCGAGTTCGGCGAGCAGCCCTTCGTCCTGGTCGAGCGATCCGTCGTCGAGGATGTCGACCTCGATACCCGTGAGAATCCTTGCACCATCGGCGTTCCCGTTGATCTGCGCGACGACGCCGAGTTGCGAGCGCAGCCGCTCCGCGGTCAGACCGTTCGCAACCTTCAGACGGGGGGAGTGGTCGGTGAGAGCGAAGTACTCGTGCCCGATCATCATCGACGCGACGCGGTGCATCTCGTCGATCGGGCTGCCGCCGTCGGACCAGTTCGAGTGGGTGTGCAGGTCGCCGCGCAGGGACTCGAGCAGGTCGCGGGCGCCTCGTCCGATCGGTTCGGCCTCCTCGCGCAACTGCTCGAGATAGGCGGGCACTCCGTCGAACGACTCGCGGATGACGGTGGCGGTCTTCTTCCCGATGCCGGGCAGATCGGTCCACGAGTCGGTCTTCCGCAGAACCTCCCGCTTGTGGTCGCTCACGTCGGCGAGCACCTCCGCCGCGCGTCGATAGGCCTGCACACGGTAGGTGTCGGCGTGTTCGCGTTCGAGCCAGAAGGCGACTTCGCGGAGTGCGTCGACGGGGTCCACCCCTCCATTGTGGCCGCCGGGCGTCCGTAATCTGGGACGCATGCTCGAATCCGTCCGGCCGTCGTCCCTCCTCGGTGCGGTCTCCGCACTGGCCGTCGGTGCGGTGTCCGCGCTGACACTCGTCTCCGCCCGCGTGGCGTCCGAGGCGAAGGGCCTCATCTACGAGGTGGACGACGCACCACCCGCCCCGGTGGTGATCGTGCCGGGCGCGCGGGTGCACGAGGGCCGTCCGATGCGGGTGCTCCGCAGCCGTCTCGACGTCGCCGTCGCGTTGATGGAACGGGGACGGGTGCAGGCCGTGCTCGTCTCGGGCGACGGGGCGGGAACCTCGGGCGACGAGATCGCGGCGATGATCGCGTATCTCGTCGAGCAGGGTGTCAACCGGGAACGGATCGTCGCCGACCCGTACGGTCTGGACACCTACGACACCGCCCGGCGCGCCGTCGCCACCTACGGCGTGCGGCATGCATTGATCACGACCCAGGCCTTCCACCTTTCGCGCGCGGTGGCGTTGTGCCGGCGGGCGGGAATCGACATCGCCGGAGTCCGCGCCGCGAACGACGTGCGACCGCGCACGCGGCTGAGGAATCTGGCGCGCGAATACGTGCTGTCACGACCCAAGGCGTTCCTCGAACTCCGGTTCCCTCGCGACCCGGCGGTGTCGACCCCGCCGGACGACCGGCTCGCCGAGATCCTGGCCGGTCTCGAGCACGGTGCGGTGGCCGCCCCGCCCTCGGCTTCCTAGGCTCGTGATCATGCGCCCCACAGCTCTCGTCACCGGAGGGGGTCGCGGTCTCGGCGCCGCGATCGCCCACGAACTCGCTCCCACCCACGATCTGCTCCTCGGCGGCCGACGTCGCGAGTCGCTCGATGCGATCCTCGAGGAACTGCCCGACGCCACGCCGTGGCCCGTGGACCTGCTCGACCACGACGCCGTCGCCGCGGCCGCCGCCGACATCGACCGGCTCGACGTGCTCGTCCACAATGCGGGCGTCGCCGAACTGGGCACGATCGCCGACAGCGAGCTCCGGCAGTGGCGCGAGACGTTCGAGGCCAACGTCGTCGCCGTGGTCGCCCTGACGCAGGTGTTGCTGCCTGCCCTGCGGGCCGCGAACGGGCACGTGGTGCTCATCAATTCGGGGGCGGGGTTGCGCGCTCGCCCCGGGTGGGGTGCCTATGCCGCGAGCAAGTTCGCGTTGCGGGCGTTCGGCGACGCGCTGCGCGAGGAGGAACCCGCACTGCGGGTCACCTCGATCCACCCGGGCCGGATCGACACCGACATGCAACGCGCAATCGTCGCGTCGGAGGGTCGCGAGTACGACCCGTCGCAGTTCCTCAGCCCCGGCACGGTGGCGCGCGCGGTACGGCAGGTCGTCGAGGCACCGGTCGACGCCCACCCCACCGAGGTCGTCCTGCGTCCTCGCTGACGACTCGGAACGACTGACGATTCAGAAGGGCAGTGGGATCACCACCGGGGGAGCGCCCGGGATCTGGATCTGGATCTGCGGCGGTGGCGGCGCGGGAGCCCGCGGCGCCGGCGGAGGTGCCGGGGCCGGTGCCACCACCGGGGGCGGTTCCGGAGCCGGCGGCGGTGGCGGTGGTTCCGGAGCGGGTGGCGGCGGCGGTTCCGGAGCGGGTGGCGGCGGTGGCGGCGGTGCTGCGGCTTCCGGCACCGGAGCGCGTCGCGGTGCGGGAACGGGTGCCTGCAGCGCCTCGGTCTCCGGCCGGGTTTCCTCCGTGGTCTCCGGTGCGGCCGGAGCCGTGGTCTTCGGCAGTGCCTCACCGACCGGCACGGGGACCATCGCACCGGTCGTGATGTCGACGACCTCCAGCTCCCGCACGGGAGTCGCGGCGGGCTGGACGACGAACATCCGCTCGGCATTCAGGCCGGGCCATTTCGGGCCTTCGAGTTCGTCGTTGCCGGTGAGCACCGGCGCGGACAGCGGATTGCCGCGCACGCACCGCACGCGCGGAACGCCGAGTTCATCGACGAGGACGATCGTGCCGCGCTCCAGCAGCGACTGCACGGGCCGCGCGGCACCGTCGCGGTACTCGTGCATGGTCACCCGGGTGTCGGCGCGCAGGAGGACCGCGGTGAGGGTGTCGGTGTAGCCGCGGATGTCGGGCACGCCGAGAACACCGCGCCACGCTTCGGCCTTGTCCGGGTCTTCTTCCAGATGGAGGACGAGGGCTTCGCGGTCGCACAGGGGCCGGTCGAGACTTCCCCCGTAGAGGGCGGGGCGATCACCGGGGACGGCCGGGGTTCCGGCGGTCGCGGTGACCGGGTCGCCGCCGTCCTCGACGACCTCGGGGGGTGGGGGCGGCACCGCGACCGGCACCTGGGGTGGCACGAGACGCGGCGTCCACGGGTCGTCCTGCGCGGTGGCGACATGCAGGTGCACGGGCGTCGTCGTCTCGACCGAACCGCCCGACGAGCAGGCACCCGCCACCAGTGCCGTCAGTGCGAGTGCCAGACCGAATCCACGAACCGTGTCGCTGGCCACGCCGTCATGCTAGGTCGATGATCGCCGGTGAAAGTGCTGTTCGGCGGTTCTCGTCGGTATCCGGATCCCGGAGACGAAGCTCAGGAGAAGCTCGTTCACCTCGTCGCGACGTTCCATCTGCACGAAATGCCCCGCGCCCTCGAGCAGGTGGGCGCCGCGCAGATCGGGGACGAAATCACGCATCCGTTCGAGCGCCGACGGTCCCGACATCGCGATGACCGGATCCCGGTCGCCGGCCACGAACAGCGTCGGTACCTGCACTTTCGCACCCTCGTAGGGACGCGACGCCTCCCAGTTCGCGTCGTAGGCGCGGTACCAGGACAGGCCTCCGCGGAATCCGGTGCGGGCGAACTCGGCCGCGTAGTGGGCGAGTTCGTCGTCGGCGAGCCAATCCCACGGCAGGTCGGGAGCGGTGGGCAGCACGTCGAGATATCCGCGTCCGTCGGACGGATGCGACCACACATCGAGATAGCGGTATCCGCCCGAGAGGGCGAAGAACAACCGCTGCAGGAATTCGCGCGGGTGGGGATCGAGTTCCGCTTCCGCGACCCCCGGTTCCTGGAAGTAGTGGAGGTGGAGGAAATGCTTGTCGGCGAGACCGCGGAAGATCTCGCTCGGTCGCACCGGCATCCGGTCGGGCGAGTAGGGCACCGCGAGCAGGACGAGACCGGCGACGCGATCCGGATGTCGCAGCGCCGTCGTCCAGGCGACGGGCGCACCGAAGTCGTGACCGACGACGACCGCGCTGTCGATGCCGAGGACGTCGAGCAGCCGAACGAGGCGATCGGCGACCGCGACGTTCGTGTACTCCTCGACCTCCCGGGGCCGGCCGGTGCGGCCGTAGCCGGGCATGTCGGGGGCGACGGCACGGTATCCGGCGGCGACGAGCGCCGCGAGCTGGTGCCGGTAGCTGTACCCCAGTCCGGGAAATCCGTGGCACATGACGACCGCGGGCCCGTCACCCCGATCGTCGATGTTCCACGTGAAACCATCGACCTCGACGATGCGGCTGCCCATCAGGAGGCGGGGACGGTCTGCATGTCCTCCTGGCTCCAGAACGCCCTCATGCTCGTGATCCTCGCGTCGTCGTCGAAGGTCATCACGTCGACGACCTCCATGATCAGATCCTGCTCACCTAGGTGCGTGACCAGGCGGAACACGAAAGCGGCGTTGTTCTCCGCGATCTTGAGGGTGATCACCTCACCGGTCTGCGCGAGTGGTTCGACCACTCCGTAGAACTCGCGGATCTCGGCCTCGGTCGCGCGGACGGGTGTGCCGACCGGATCCTCGACGGTCGCGCCCGGTGCGTACAGGGCGAGGACGTCGTCGACGGTGCCCGAGGCAACGGACTTCACGTAGTTCTCGACGGTGGCGCGGATCGCGTCCCGACTCGGTGACATGAGGTCTCCTTCGTTCGAATCTGGAACACGTTTCAATCGACGGTAGTGGGCCGGTTCCGCGGATGCACTCACGATTCCCACTCGGAAGACCCCGCGCCGGAGGACGATGACATCGCCATCACCCGGAACGATCGGAGACCCGATGATCGACGCTGTCGCCTTCACCCTCGACGGACACGCCGGCGCCCTCGCAGCGCGCAAGTGGGTCGACGAGACCCCGCGCTACGTGGCGCTGCTGTGCCACGGTTACGGCGAGCACTGCGGACGCTACGAATACGTGGCAGCGCGCCTGGTCGCCGACGGCGCCGCCGTCTATGCGGTGGACCACATCGGTCACGGTCTCAGCGACGGCGAACGCGTTCTGATCGACGACTTCGAGAAGGTGGTCGACGACTTCCGCCTGCTCGATCTCACGGCGCGACGCGAACATCCCGACCTGCCGGTCGTGCTCGTCGGGCACTCGATGGGCGGCATGATCGCCGCCCGGTACGCGCAGCGATACGGAGCGGAGCTGACCGCGGTCGTCCTGTCCGGGCCGGTCCTCGGCAGGTGGGCCACCGTCGACGCCCTGCTCGCGGCCGAGGAGATCCCCGACACCCCCATCGATCCGTCCACCCTCTCCCGCGATCCCGAGGTGGGTCGCGCCTATGTGGCCGACCCGCTCGTCTGGCACGGCCCGTTCGAGCGCACCACCGTGCAGGCGCTGAAGACCTGCATCGACACGATCACCGCCGCCGGTGCCGTCGACGACGTGCCCGTGTTGTGGCTGCACGGTGAGGACGATCAGCTGGTTCCCCTCGACGGCACCGCCACCGGATGGTCGTCGCTGGCAGGTCGCGGGTCGTCGTCGAAGACCTATCCCGGGGCACGACACGAGGTCTTCAACGAGACGAATCGGGACGAGGTCCTGGGCGATGTCGTCGACTTCGTCGGCACGCACATCCACCCTCTCGAGCCTCTCGAGGATTGAACCCGACCGTGCCGGGCTACCCCACTCCATGGGGCCGTCCCCTTCGTGTCCCGTACGGAAGGAGATGACCGTGGTCGAAGACAGTCCATCCGACGGGGCTCGCCCTGGTCCGGCCGACAAGGCACGCCTCGGGTTGAAGCAGACCGTGTTCGGCAAGGCGAAGGAGGTCGCCGGCGCTCTGACCGGCAACGATTCCCTCACCACCGAAGGCCGACTCGAGCAGGAGCAGGCCCGGCAGACCAGGAAGGCCGACACACTCTCGCACATGGCCGAGGCCGAGAGCGACGAGGCGGTCGAGCAGCTCGACGCCGTCCGCGAGGCCGGACAGCAGGAACGCGAGGCCGTGCAGCAGCGGACCGACGCCGTCGAGTCGCAGGTCGAGCAGGAGGCACGGATCCGTAAACAGGCCGCCGATCTCGAATGTCAGGAGAACATCGTCCGAGGGCGGTCCGACGCCGTCCGCGAGGCCACCGCCGCCGAGCAGCAGGCACGCCGTGAGGAGAACGACCAGGTCACGGATGCCGCCGCCGAGGTCGCGGCTGCCGACGAGGACCACCGGCGCGCCTCCCACGACGCCGAACGTGCACGTCTCCAGGCCGAAGAGGAACGCCGCAAGGCCGAAGCCCTCGAACGCACCTTGACCGACGAGCCGGAGCGCTGACGAACACCACCGACATTCCCTACCGGAGCTGTACCCCCATCGAAGTTGGAGATGCGCCCATGAACCTCACCACCCTGCCCAAGAGCGTTCTGCGACTGCAGTACAAGATCGCCCGTTTTCCGCTGGGACTGCTCGAGCAGCAGTTGCGGTTCCTGCCCACCGACGCCCCGCCGCGCCTGATGTACGAGCGGGGACTGGGCATGCTGGACGGCATCGTCGGCAGCGTGCTCGACGATCAGGAGATCGCGACGCGCGGGGCACTCGCCACCGAACGCGCCGAAGCGGTGAAGCGCGCGGAGAAGCTCGACGCCCAGGCCGCGGCCGAGAAGCGCGCGGCGGACGCCGAACTCCGCCGGACGCGTGAGCGCGCCGAAGCCGAACAGGAAGCTGCACGGCGCGACCGCGAGAAGGAGGTCCAGCAGGCGCGGGAGCGTGCGCAGGAACGCGCGAAGCAGGCTGAGAAGGAAGCCGAGCAGAAGAAGGCCGCCGAGACGGCGAAGGCCGATCAGGAGGCCGCCGCGAAGCGCCGTGCCGCCGAGACGGCGAAGAAGAAGGACGAGGAGCGCATCAGCAAGGCCGAGGAGGAGGCCGCCGAGCCGGCCAAGGTCTCCCTCAAGGAGGCCGTCGCCAAGCAGCTCGAGGCGAAGGAGGCGGAGGAGCGCGCACACGATGCGGGCGAGGTCGCCGAGTTCGAGAAGATCGAACACAAGAACCCCTGAGCGCGAAGTGCTCTCGGTGAAATTCGAGCGCACAGCACAGAGACGACGAGACCCCGGTGCACAGGATGCACCGGGGTCTCGTCTGTCGGAAGCTGTTGCTACTTCACGACATTGACCATCTTTCCGGGAACCACGATCACCTTGCGCGGTGCGGCACCGCCGAGCAGGTCGGCGATCTTCTCGTCCGCGAGCGCAGCGGCCTCGATGGCGTCGGGCGCGGCATCGGCCGGGACGGTGATGCGGCTGCGCACCTTGCCGTTGACCTGGATCGGGTACTCGACGCTGTCCTCCACGAGCCACTTCTCGTCGGCGACCGGGAACGGGCCGTGCGCAAGCGATTCGGTGTGTCCGAGACGCGACCACATCTCCTCGGCGAGGTGCGGGGCGACCGGGCCGAGCATGAGCACGAGCGGTTCGACGGCGCTGCGCGGCGCACCCGACGGGTACTGCTTCGTCAGGTGGTTCGTGTACTCGATGAGCTTGGCGATCGCCGTGTTGTCGCGCAGGTGGGTGAAGTCGTCGGACACACCCGCGACCGTCCTGTTGAGTGCCCGCAGCGTGTCGTCGCCGGGGGTGTCGTCGGTGACGCGCAGCGCACCGCTCTCCTCCTCGACCACCAGACGCCACACGCGCTGCAGGAAGCGGTGCGCGCCGACGACGTCCTTGGTCGCCCACGGACGCGACTGGTCGAGCGGACCCATCGACATCTCGTAGACGCGCAGGGTGTCGGCACCGTACTCGTCGAAGATCTGGTCGGGGCTGACGGAATTCTTGAGCGACTTGCCCATCTTCCCGTACTCGCGAGCGACCTCCTGCTCACCGTCCGGGCCGGTCCAGTAGAACTTGCCGTCGCGCTCGACGACCTCCTCGGCCGGCACGTACACACCGCGCGAGTCGGTGTAGGCATAGGCCTGGATGTAGCCCTGGTTGAACAGGCGACGGTACGGCTCCGAGGAAGTGACGTACCCGAGGTCGAAGAGCACCTTGTGCCAGAACCGCGCGTACAGCAGGTGCAGCACCGCGTGCTCGACACCGCCGACGTACAGGTCGACGCCACCCGGATCGTTCGGGCCGTGCAGTTCCGGCCGCGGGCCGGTCCAGTATGCCTCGTTCTCCTTGTCGCAGAAGGCTTCCGAGTTGGTGGGGTCGATGTAGCGCAGCTGGTACCACGAGCTGCCGGCCCACTGCGGCATCACGTTGGTGTCGCGCGTGTAGCGCTTCAGGCCGTCGCCGAGATCGAGCTCGACGTTCACCCAGTCGACCGCCTTCGCGAGCGGCGGGGACGGTTCGGAGTCGGCGTCGTCCGGATCGAACGAGACCGGCGCGTAGTCCTCCACCTCCGGAAGTTCCACGGGCAGAGCGGATTCGGGCAGCGGGTGAGCGCGTCCCTGCTCGTCGTAGACGATCGGGAAGGGCTCGCCCCAGTACCGCTGCCGCGCGAACAGCCAGTCGCGCAGCTTGTACTGGATGGTGCCGCGCCCGGTGCCCTCCTCCTCGAGCTTCGCGACGATCGTCTTCTTCGCCTCGGCGACGTCGAGACCGTCGAGCAGGCCGGAGTTCACCAGCACACCGTCGCCGGTGTACGCCTCGGTGGTGACGTCGCCGCCGGAGATGACCTCGCGGATGGGCAGACCGAAGGCGGTCGCGAACTCCCAGTCGCGCTGGTCGTGGCCCGGAACGGCCATGATCGCGCCGGTGCCGTAGCCGGTGAGGACGTAGTCGGCGATGAAGATCGGCAGTCGCTCGCCGTTGACCGGGTTCACGGCGTAGGCGCCGAGGAACACACCGGTCTTCTCCTTCGACTCCTGCCGCTCGAGATCGGACTTCGCGGCGATCGACGCGCGGTAGGCGGCAACCGCGGCGGCCGGATCGGCGGCACCGCCGGTCCAGCGCTCGTCGACACCCTCGGGCCAGGACGCACCGACGATCCGGTCGACGAGTTCGTGCTCGGGCGCGAGGGTCACGTAGCTGGCACCGAACAGGGTGTCGGGCCGGGTCGTGAACACCTCGATCGCCGAGTCGTGGTCGGCGACGGCGAACTTCACCTGGGCACCGTGCGAACGCCCGATCCAGTTGCGCTGCATGGACTTGACCTTGTCGGTCCAGTCCAGGTGCTCGAGATCGTCGATCAGGCGGTCGGAGTAGGCGGTGATCCGCATCATCCACTGCCGCAGGTTCTTCCGGAAGACCGGGAAGTTGCCGCGCTCGGAGCGGCCGTCGGCCGTGACCTCCTCGTTCGCGAGCACCGTGCCCAGGCCCGGGCACCAGTTGACGAGCGAATCCGACCGGTACACCAGGCGGTACGAGTCGATGACGTCGGCGCGCTCACCCTCCGACAGCGACGCCCAGTCACGTCCGTCCTCGGGACGACGCGTGCCGTCGGCGAACTCGGCCTCGAGTTCGGAGATGCGGCGCGCCCGGCCGGCCTCGCGGTCGTACCAGGCGTTGTAGATCGTCAGGAAGATCCACTGCGTCCACCGGTAGAAGTCGACGTCGGTCGTCGCGACCGAGCGACGCTCGTCGTGCCCGAGACCGAGCCGGGAGAGCTGCCGCTTCATGTTCGTGATGTTGGCCTCGGTGGTCGTGCGCGGGTGCGTGCCCGTCTGCACGGCGTACTGCTCGGCCGGCAGGCCGAAGGCGTCGTAACCGAGGGTGTGCAGCACGTTGCGGCCCTGCATGCGGTTGAAGCGCGCGTACACGTCGGTGGCGATGTACCCGAGCGGGTGCCCCACGTGCAGGCCCGAGCCCGAGGGGTACGGGAACATGTCCTGCACGAAGAGCTTGTCGGAGGGCACCTCGCCGGCGAGATCGCCCACCGGATTGGGGGCGTGGAAGGTGCCGCGCTCGCGCCAGAGCTCCTGCCAGCGCTGCTCGATCCGCCCCGCAAGCTCGGCGGTGTACCGATGCTGCGGAGTGCTGCCGGGTTCGTGCTGGGAGGTCTGTTCGGGACGGGTCACGGTGATCACTATCTACTCGGCCGGGCGTGTGAGTGCTCCTACCAGGGTAGAACGTGCCCGCACCCGCGCAGACCGGTGGCACCACCGGCCGCGTATCCTGGTCGGGTGCTCATCGTCGCTGTCCTGCTCTTCGTGCTCGCTCTCGTCGTCGGCGCGGTGGGTGTCGCGGCACTGACCGGCAAGCTCCCGCGCAACCGCTGGGCCGGTGTGCGCACCCCCGACGCGCTGCGTGACGACGACGCCTTCACGCTGGCCAACAAGGTCGCCGCGCCCAGCATGCTCGGGTCCGCGGTGCTCCTCGCCCTCGGTGGAGTCGCGTCGCTGACCCTGCCCACCGTCGCCGGGATCATCGCGGTCGTCGTCACCGTGGTGGCCGCCCTGATCACCGCCGGAGCCGGCGGATCCGTCGCAGCGCGGGTCGCTGCGGCGACCAAGCCGGAGGAGACGGCCGGCTGCGGTACCTCGTGCGGCGCGTGCAGCCTGCGCGGGGCGTGCGAGCCGACCGCCTGACGGTTCGGCGAGAGCGGAACGAGGACGGCCCGGTGGAGGCCCGCACCCTAGGCTGAGCCCATGACGACGCGTCAGGTCGACCCCGTGGGTGTGCTGCTCGGGCTGGTCGTTCCGTTGCTGTGTGCCGTGGCCGTACTCGTGCTCACCCGTTCGTGGCTTCCACGGTTGCCCGGTGAAATTGCCACGCACTGGTCGGGCACGGCCCCCGATTCGTTCGGCCCGCCCATGACCTCGGCGTGGACCGCCGCCCTGCTGATCGTGCTCGTCGGGGGTGGGTGCTGTGCGATCGCCGCGCTCGCACAGGCGCAACTGCTCATGCGCCGCTACATGCTCGCGGTCGGTCTCGGGGTCACCGGGACGATCACCGCGCTGTTCCTGGCCGGTCTCGCCGGGCAGCTCGACACGACCGACGCCACGCAGGCCGCGTTGGAGGGTCGGCCGGCGGTGCTCGGCATGTGGGCGGGTGTCGCGGTGGGCTGGTTCGGGGGACGGCTCCTGCGCGACGGCCGGGAGCGGAAGGCGGCGACCGCCGCTCCGGATCCGTCACTGCCGCGTGGTCGCGCCGAGCTGCCGATCGTCGAGCAGGTGGGCACCGGTGCGGGCACCACGGCGGGACTGTCGCTGCTCGTCCTGATCCCTGCACTCGTCGTGTGCGGTGCGACGCAGAGCTGGTGGCCGCTGGGCCTGATCGCACCCGTCGGTCTGCTCGTGCTGGGTCTGCTGCGCTACACGGTGGTGGTCGACGCGGACGGGATCCGGGTGTCGAATCTGGCCACCGACGCGCTCGGATACGACCTCGACGAGATCGTCGGCGCGAAGGTCACCGAGACCCGCCCGTTCCAGGACTGGGGCGGCTGGGGGCTGCGGGCCAAGGGTGGCAAACGGTACGGCCTGGTCACGCGCACCGGACCGGCGGTCGTGGTGACCACGGCGTCGGGACACGAATTCACCGTGACCGCAACGAGGGCCGAGGAGATGGCCGGCGCGATCAACACTCTCGCCGACGCCCGCTGACCGGTCCCGGTCGTCCGCCGGGACTCAGTTGCGTTCGACCTCGATCGGGTGGGTCGCGAGCAACGCCATCGGCAGCGGCTGCCGGCGCAGCACCCTCGCCCACAGGTCGAGGTGCGCGGGGGCGAGCACGTCCGCGGGCAGTGCCGAGACCACCATCCAGTCGTCGTTGCGCAGTTCGCCGTCGAGCTGACCTGCGCTCCACCCCGCGTATCCCGCGAAGATCCGCACACCCTCGACATAGTGGGCGATGTGCCCGGGATCGGCGTCGAGGTCGATCATCACCACTCGGCCGTCGACGTGGCGGATGCCGGGGACGTCGGTGATGTCGGCCCCCACCCGCAGCGTGCCGAGGCACAGTGCCGAACTGCGGTGGACGGGGCCGCCCACGAACAGGGTCTTCGGTTCGGCGGCGAGCCACGACCACTGCGGCAGCATGGCGTCGACGGAGGTGTCGCTGATGCGGTTCAGGACGACACCGAAGCTGCCCGCGTCGGTGTGCTCGATGATGTAGACGACGGTGCGGCGGAAGATCGGCTCGGTGAGATCGGTGGCGGAGACGAGCAGGCTGCCGGCCCGCACCCTGGGTGTCGAGGGTGCGGTGCGGTCCTCGGGTTCGTCCTGATGCTGCGCCACGTCAGCCATTCTGTCACCGCCGTCACCGGCGCGTGGGGTGGAACCCAACGGTCTGTGCCAACAAGGTGAGATGATGTTCGAACAGGACCTCACGGTCCGGAAATGTGTCGGGGCCGTACTGCCCGAAGACCTCGAAGCTCACGGACCCGAACAGTGACGGCCATGCCCAGAGACCGCGTGCCAGTACGGAATCCGGGGCGGTGAGGGAGAATTCCTCCCTGATCCGGCCCAGCGGTTCCCCCAGGTTCTCCGGCGGTGGGGTACCGGCCGTGTCGTCCAGTACACCCGCGGCGTGGGCCTCGTCCACGATCCGGGCCAGTCGCAGGACCACGCGGATACCGGGTGCGGTGGTGCGTTCGGCGGGGGCGGCGTAGCCGGGCACCGGGCTGCCGTACAGCAACCCGTAGCGGGCGGGTTCGGCCAACGCCCACGAGCGCACGGCACGGCCGAGGGTGAGGAACCGTTCGCGGTGGTCGGAGGGGTCGACCGCGTCGACGGCTCGGTCGACACTGTCGCCGAGTTCGTCGTAGGCGTCGACGACGAGGAGGGTGAGCAGCTCGTCGCGGCTCGAGACGTAGCGGTAGACGGCGGAGGAGACGACACCCAGGTCGCGGGCGACGGCACGCAGCGACAGCGCCGCCGCTCCGTGGGTGCCGAGATGTTCGCGGCCGATCCGGAGGATGTCGGCCATCGTCTGTGCGCGTGCGCGCGCCCGTGGTGTCGTCACCCGGCCATTCTGCCGTCAAACAGAGAGCACCGTCAACAAACGAGAGCACTGCTCTTGACAAGCGCGTCTACATGGAGGATCGTCGAAGCCATCAGAGAGCACTGCTCACACTTTTCGGAATCGAGGAATCATGTCGCATCTCCAGGTGGTCGCAGGAGCCGGACCCGTCGGCTGGACCGTCGCCGAAAAACTTGCCGCACAAGGACATCGAGTGCGTGTTCTCACCCGATCGGGCAGCGGGCCGGAAGATCCGGGTATCGAACGCCTGCGCGTCGATGCCACCGACCCCGAGGCCGTCGCCGCAGCCCTCGTCGACGAGGACGGACTTCCCACCGACGCCGTGTACATGTGCGTCCACGGCTCGGCCTACCGCGCCGACGTGTGGGCACGCGAACTCCCCGTCGCCGAGCGCGTCGTCCTCGACGCCGCCGCGAACCTGTCGGAGAAGACGGTCGTCGTCTTCCCCGAGAGCCTCTACTCGTACAGCGAACCCGACCGCGTCATGACCGAGGACTCACCCCGTGAGGCCGACACCGGCAAGCGCGGCGTCCGGCGGCAGCTCCTCGCGGCCCGCGCCGCCCATCGCGCACCGACGGTGAGCGTCGTGGCATCGGACTTCTTCGGTCCGCGGGCACGGAGCGCGATGGCCGGAGAACGCATGGTGCCCACCGTGCTCGCCGGCAGGAAGGTGCGGGTGCTCGGTTCGGCCGACCTCCCGCACTCGTTCACCTACGTGCCCGACCTGGCCGCGGCGATGATCGCAGCTGCGGGGGAGCCGGCGGTGTGGAACACCGTGATCCACGCACCCACCGGACAGGCCGTAACACAGCGTGAGATCGCCACCGCCTTCGCCCGGGCCGCCGGCCTGCCCGCGCCCGCGGTGGGGACGATCCCGTCCTGGCTGCTGCGGGCCGGGGGCGTCGTGAACCGGGACATGAAGGAACTCGCGGAGATGCTCTACCAGTTCACCGCTCCGTTCGTCATGGACTCGACCCGCACCGAACAGGTACTCGGCCTGTCACCCACCCCGCTCGACGAAGCGGCGGCAGCAACCGTCGCGTGGTGGCGCGCCCGCGGGTGAGTCGCGCGGCACCGCGCCGGCCGTAACGGCCCAGGTCACGGCCGTGGTCGAGCGCCCGACCGGACCCGACCGGTCACAACGGATAGTGTCGGGAGTTGTGCGAGACTCCAGGCAGCAGTCCAGGCAGCGGGCGTGGCGATCGACCGCGACCGCCCTGCGGAACTCGCCGGGTCTCGTACGACTGACCGGGGTGCGGTTCGCGAGCCAGTTCGGCGACGGACTGTTCCAGGCCGCACTCGGCGGGGCGATCCTGTTCAACCCCGAACGTCACACCGACCCCGTGACGATCGCGGCAGGCTTCGCCGTGCTGCTGTTGCCGTACTCGGTGATCGGTCCGTTCGCCGGCGCCCTGCTCGACCGGTGGGACCGGCGTCTCGTCCTCGTGTGGGCCAACCTGCTCCGCGGAGTGTTCATCGCGGCGGCCGCGGCCGTGTTGCTCCTCGGGGGACCGCAGACCCCGCTCATGCTGTTCGCGCTCGCCGCCGTCGGCGTGAGCAGATTCGTCCTGGCGGGCGTCTCGGCCTCGTTCCCGCACGTCGTGGCCCAATCATGGCTCGTCCCGGTCAATTCCGTTATGGCGACGGTCGGTTCCGGTGTCTCGGCGGTCGGGGCCGCCACGGCGGTCGCGACCATCGGATTCGTGGGCGCAGGCGACACCGGCTCCGGCACTGCCGTCCTTCTCGGAGTGAGCGGTTCGCTCGTCGGCGCGATCGCCGCAGCCGGATTCGCCGCGAATGCACTCGGCCCCGAGGGAATACGTCCCCGGGCCGTGGTCCGCACCGTCCTGTCGGGCCTGCGGACCGGCGCGGGAGCCGTCCTCGAAGCGCCGGGCGTGACGATCGCGATGCTCGGAATCGGCGCGCACCGCATCGTGTTCGGCATCGACACGCTCATCATGGTGCTCGTCCTGCGTGCTGCGGGTGACGACTCCGGCGCTCCGGCCGGGGAGAACGACTCCGACCTGCTCGGCGGATTCTCCGGATTCGGTGTCGCGGTCGCCTGCACCGCCGCCGGCATGCTCTTGGCAGCGGTGCTCGCACCGATCCTGATCCCTCGACTGGGCCGGCCGCGCACCGTCACCGTCGGGTTGACCGCCGCCGCGATCGTGCAGTTCGCCTTCGTCACCACCGTGTCGGCCGGGCCGCTGCTCGTCGCGGCCTTCCTGCTCGGTCTCGCCGGTCAGACCATCAAACTCACCGGCGACGCAGCGATGCAGATCGACATCGACGACGCGCGCCGAGGACGGGTCTTCGCGTTGCAGGACACCGTCTTCAACATCGCCTTCCTCGGCGCGATCGTCGTGGCGGCCTTCGTCATCGATCCCGACGGCCGCACGCCCGAACTGGCCGTCGCAGGTGGGGTCGTCTACCTGATCGGGCTCGTCGCCGTGCTCGCCGTGCGCCGCACGCGGCAGTAGCGATCACGCGCGCAGCGCGGCAGTAGCGATCACGCGCGCAGCGCGGCCGGGTGGATTCCCACCTCCGTGGCCTTGACGACGAACCACACGGAGTCGCCCGGATGGACGTCGAGGTCGGCGAGCGCCGCCGTCGTGATCTCCGCGGCGATACCCGTATCCGAGCGCACGAGCACCGTCGACCCCTGCGCCTCGAGTTCCGCGATCCTCACGCGCAGCGCGTTGCGGGGGCTCCCGTGCGGTGCGTCGGTGTAGACGGCGACCGCCGACGGCGCGAAGACGGCGACGGCAGCAGTGCCCGGGACGCAGTCGTCGTGGACCCGACCGTGGACGAGACCGTTCGCGGATTCCAGCGCCTCACCTCGCACGGTTCCGGTGACGAGGTTGGTCCCTGCGATGCGGGCGGCGAAGGCGCTGCGCGGTCGCGTGAGCACACGGCGCACCGGCCCGTCCTCGACGATCCGCCCCGCCTCGATCACGATCACCCGATCGGCGAGGGCGAGCACGTCGAGCGGATCGTGGGTGACGAGCAGCGCGGTGCGTCCACTGTCGCGCAGGACGCGTCGCAGCAACGACCGCAGCACCGGTGTCGCCGTGACGTCGAGGGCGGCCATCGGCTCGTCGAGCAGCAACAGGTGCGGTTCGGCCGCGAGGGCACGCGCGAGCGCGACCCGCTGGGCCTGTCCACCCGACAGTTCGTATGGACGGCGATCGGCGAGTCCTGCGGCATCGACCTCCCGCAGCCATCTCACGGCGCGGACACGGGCCTCACGCCGACCCGCACCCGCACTGCGCGGTGCGAACTCGACATTGCCCGCGACCGTCAGGTGCGGGAAGAGCAGGGCCTGCTGGGCGAGCAGCACCACCGACCGGTCGTGCGGTGCGACGGTGACGCCGGTCGCGGTGTCGGTGAGCACGCGACCGTCGAGTTCCACACGACCCGCATCGGGACGCAACAGGCCGGACACCACACCCAGCAGCGTCGATTTGCCGGCTCCGTTGGGGCCCAGCACCGCGACGATCTCCCCCTGCGCGACCTCGAGATCAATGTCGACGTCGCGTGCGGTGACCCGGGCCCGCACCGTCAGGCTCACAGCGGACGGTCCTCCCGCCGCGAGTACACGGCCACGACGATCACGACGGCCACCAGGATCAGCACGAGCGACAGCGCGACGGCGGCGTCGGGATCGGTCTCCCGCTGCAGGTAGATCTCGAGGGGCAACGTGCGCGTCACACCCTGCAGGCTGCCGGCGAAGGTGAGGGTCGCGCCGAATTCGCCCAGAGCGCGGGCGAAAGCGAGTACCGATCCGGAGACCAGGCCCGGCAGCACGAGGGGCAGGGTGATGCGCCGGAAGACCGTCGTGGGACGTGCCCCGAGTGTCGCCGCGACGTCCTCGTAGCGTGATCCCGCGCTGCGCAGCGCACCTTCGAGACTCGTGACGAGGAAGGGCAGTGCGACGAAGGTCTGTGCGAGCACGACTGCCGTGGTGGTGAAGGCGATGTGGATCCCGAGCGCGTCGAGATGCTCACCGATCAGCCCGCGACGACCGAAGGTGTAGAGCAGGGCGACGCCACCGACGACCGGGGGCAGAACGAGGGGCAGCAGGACGAACCCGCGGACCACCGATATCCACCGGAAGCTGCTGCGCGCCAGTACTACTGCAAGGGGAACACCGAGCAGGATGCACAGGATCATGGCAGCCGCGGAGGTACGCAGGCTCAGGAAGAGCGCGTCGAGGGACGCCGGGGACGTCACGAGTGAAGGGAAGGTCGCCCAGTCGACGGTGAGCAGCATCGCCACCAGGGGCACGACCACGAACAGCAACCCCAGCGTCGCGGGGACGAACAACCACCGGGGCAGTCCCGTCGCGGTCACGGTGCACCGAATCCCGCGTCGGCCAGGACGGTTCGGCCGTCGGTGCCGGTGACGAAGCGCACGAAGGCGTCGGCACGATCGTGATATCGGGAATCCTTCAGTGTCGCAACGGGATAGACGTTGACGATCTCCGCGGCTTCCGGGGCGGGGACGACGGTGACCTTCTCCCCGGCGCCCATTGCATCCGTGACGTAGACCAGACCGGCGTCGGCCTGGCCGGAGGTGACCTTGCCGAGCACGTCGGTCACCGACGACTCCTCGGACACCGGCGCGAGTTCGACACCGGAAGCCTCCTCGAGCCGCTCGGTGGCCGCCCCGCACGGCACCCGGGGTGCGCACACGACCACCGAGAGACCGTCGCCGGTGAGGTCGTCGAGCGAGGTGATGTTCTCCGGATTCCCCGGTTCGGTGACGATCGCGAGCGTGTTGGTTGCGAACGGGATCGGTTCACCGGCAACGAGTCCGGACGCGACGGCGGCGTCCATCGTCCGGGTGTCGGCGGAGGCGAAGACGTCGGCCGGTGCGCCCTGCTCGAGTTGGGTCCCGAGATCGGACGAGCCGGCGAACGAGAATTCCACCGTCACTCCGGGGTTCGCCTCCTCGAATCGTTCGGCGATCTCGGTGAACGGTGCCCGGAGCGAGGCCGCTGCATAGACGGTGAGCACATCCGAACCGCCGCCGGTGCCGCACGACGTCAGTGCCGCAGCGGTGAGAGCGGCAGCGAGCGCGGCGAGCGCCCGGCACCTCATTCGGCCCCTCCGGGTGTCTCGACGATGACGGTGGTCGCCTTGACGACGGCCACACCGATGCTGCCCGGCTCGAGACCGAGCTCGTCCACGGCCTCGGTACTCATGAGCGAGACGATCCGGTGCGGACCGCACTGCATCTCCACCTGCGACATGACGGTGTCGGAGACCACGCGCGTGACCAGCCCGACGAAGCGGTTGCGGGCGGAACTGCCCACCCCGAGCGGATCGGGACCGGCATCGGCCTGAGCGCGGGCGAATTCCGCCAGCTCGCGGCCGTCGACGGTCTTGCGGCCGGCGGAGTCCTTGCCGGCGTGCAGCAGCCCCTGGTCGATCCAGCGACGGACCGTGTCGTCGCTGACCCCCAGCAACGAGGCGGCGTCGCGGATCCGGAGCGATGTCACGCGTGTCTCCGCAGATGCGTCATGAATGACACGTTATATCCGCATGTGCGGACCGACAAGCAGATCAGTAGACGTCGCGGACGTACCGCTTGTCGGCGGCCATCTGCTCGACGTACGCCGCGGCGGCGTCGCGGTCGAGCCGCCCGTGCGCCTGCACCACCTCGCGCAGGGCCGCGTCGACGTCCTTCGCCATACGTCCGGCATCGCCGCACACGTAGAAGTGGGCGCCGTCCTGCAGCCACTTCCACACCTGCGCGCCGTGCTCGCGCATCCGGTCCTGCACGTAGATCTTCTGCCGCTGGTCGCGGGAGAAGGCCAGACCCAGCTCGGTGAGGAAACCGTCGGCGTGCATCGACTCGATCTCGTCGCGGTAGAGATAGTCGGTCTCGGATCGCTGGTCTCCGAAGAACAACCAGTTGCGGCCCGTATGCCCCGCCTCGCGCCGGTCGTGGAGGAAACCGCGGAACGGTGCGATGCCCGTACCGGGGCCGATCATGATCATGTCGGTCTCGGGTGCCGGTGGCCGGAAGTGTTCGTTGCGCTGCACGAAGATCGGGATGTCCACACCCTTGCTGTGGTCGGCGAGGAACGACGAGCACACACCTGCCCGGGAGCGACCCTCGAATTCGTAACGCACCACCGACACCGTCAGCTGCACCTCGCGCGGATTCGTCTTCGGGCTCGACGAGATCGAGTACAGGCGCGGACGCAGACGGCCGAGAAGGTCCTTCCATTCGTCCCAGGGCGCCTTGAACGGGTACTCGGCGATGACGTCCATCGCCTGCCGTCCGTACAGCCACTGCTGCAGCTCGATCTTGTTGCCCGGTCGCAGCAGCTTCGCGAGTTCGGCACTGCCGCTCTGCTTCTGCACGAACCGGAGCAGTTCCGGTGTCACCCGCGTGATATCGAGATGACGGGTCGCGGCCTCCCGCAGCGGCACGGTGGGACGGTCGCCGAGTTCGACGGCGGTCTCCGCATCGAGGGCGGTGACCTGGAGCCATTCGTCGACGGCCTCCGGGCCGTTCGTCGGCATCACCCCGAGGGCGTCGCCGGCCTCGTATTCGAATGCGGGATCGAAGATCTCGAATCCGAACTGGCGCACATCCTTCGCCGAACCCGCGCCGCTGAGTGCGACATTGCGGGTGATCCGCGTGACGAGCGGCGAGTTGCGGGTGTAGGCGGGAGAGGCCGGAGCCGGCGCGACCGGGGCAGCCGGGGTCGTCGAGCCTCCCAGCATCGGTACGAGCGACTCGAGCCAGTTCTGTGCGCGTTCGTCCTCTCCGGGTTCGCAGTCGACACGCTCGGTCAGGCGGGTCGCGCCGAGAGCACTCAGACGGTCGTCGACACGACGTCCGAATCCGCAGAAATCGTCGTAACTCGAGTCGCCGAAGGCCAGGACCGCATACCGTGTTCCGGTCAGTTCGGGTGCACTGTCCGCCTCGAGTCCCCGCCAGAACGACCCGCCGTTGTCGGGCGGGTCGCCGTCGCCGAAGGTGCTCGTGACGACCACGAGGTCGTCGATCCGGGCCAGTGCGGCGACGTCGAGTTCGTTCAGCCCCGTCAGTTTCACGGCTCGCCCGGCGTCGCGGAGTCGTTGCGCGCAACTCGCCGCGAAGGACTCGGCGTTGCCCGTCTGCGACGCCCAGGCCACCACGACGGCCGGTCCGTCCGGCACGGCCTCGGTGGGTGTCGCGCCGGGAACGGGAGCCGAGTGCGCGTACATCCCGGCGAGCAGTCCGTCGACCCATGCCCGCTTGTCGGCCGGGAACGGCGCGGTAGGGGGAAGGGTCGGCGCGGCAGTGATGTCCGCCGTCCTGAGTCCTGCGAGAAGCCCTGCGAGATAACCGCGTTCGGCGTCGTCGAAGGTGGGTGCGGGAATCGTCTCGAGTCCGAGCGCGGACTCGAGACGGTCGAGCACCGAACCGCTCTCGAGTACCGGTTCGACCGCACTCGCGATCTTCTCCACCGACACGGCGCAGACCTTGAATTCGGGTTGCAGCGATGCCGGGTCGACGGCGTCGTTCGTCACGGCGTTGATGGCGAGATCGTCGCCGAAGAGGTCGTTCCAATGGAAGGGGGCGAAGCAGTTCCCGGGCAGCACCCGGTCGGTGACGACGGCCGGCAGCACGGCCCAGCCGCGCCGCGATGCGATCTCCACCCGGTCGCCGTCGACGATCGACAGTCGCTGTGCATCATCGGGGTTGATCTCGACGAACGGCCCGGGATTCAGTTTGGTGAGTTTCTCGACCTTCCCGGTCTTGGTGAGGGTGTGCCACTGGTGCTGCACGCGTCCGGTGTTCAGGACGAAGGGGTGGTCGTCGTCCGGCATCTCCGCGGCGGGCATGTGCGGGCGCGGGAAGAAGCGGGCGCGGCCGTCGGGGGTCGCGAAGGCCAACCGCGGACGGGATCCGTCCTCGCGCACCACCGGGATCCGGCTCGTCCCGTCGTTGAGATAGCGGACGGGGTGCCGGGCCTCGGCCGATTCCGGTGGGCACGGCCACTGCACCGGCCCTTCCCGCAGGCGGTCGTAGGTCATGCCGCGCAGGTCGTATCCGGTCTGCGGGTTCGCGAATCCGGTGATCTCCTCGAAGATCTCCTCGGCACTCGAATAGTCGAACGCGTCGCCGAAACCCATCTCCTGCGCGACCCGCGCGATGATCTTCCAGTCGGGCAGCGACTCGCCGACGGGTGCGACGGCCTGCTGTAGGAGATTGACGGTGCGGTCGGATCCCACGGTGACGTACTCGGACTCGGCCCACAGGGCAGCGGGGAGGAGAACGTCTGCGTACGAAGCCGTTTCGGTTTCACGATAGACGTCCTGCACGATCACGAGCTCGGCCTTCCCGAGCGCCTCGAGAACGGTGGACCGATTCGCGACCGACGCCACGGGATTGGTGCAGATGATCCAGCACGCCTTGATCTCCCCGGCCGCCATCCGCTCGAACATGTCGACGGTGCCGGCGCCGCCCTCGGTGCGCAGCGTGCCGCGCGGCAGCGACCAGCGGTCCTCGACGAACGCACGGTCGTCGTCGGAAAGGACACTGCGCT
Organism: Rhodococcus sp. PD04; assembly: GCF_035918275.1. Classification (NCBI taxonomy): domain Bacteria; kingdom Bacillati; phylum Actinomycetota; class Actinomycetes; order Mycobacteriales; family Nocardiaceae; genus Rhodococcus; species Rhodococcus sp. PD04. Next base: position 5,284,406 of record NZ_CP142143.1, read on the forward strand.
GACCGGGCAGACCCGGTCCCATGTAGCCCATCTCACGGCCACCCATCGCGTTGGGCTGGCCGGTGAGGGAGAACGGCCCGCTGCCGGTGCGGGAGATCGCCCCGGTCGCGAGGTGCAGGTTGCAGATCGCGTTGGTGTTCCACGTGCCGTGGATGCTCTGGTTCAGACCCATCGTCCAGCAACTCATCCACTCGCCGGCCTCGCCGATCCACTGCGCCGCGGTGCGGATGTCGGCCTCGGCCAGGCCGGTGACCTCGGCGACGACGTGCGGTGGGTAGTCGGCGAGGAAGGACTCCATGGCGTCCCAGCCGTCGGTGTGCTCCTCGACGAAGGCGCGGTCGACGTGCCCGTTCTCGACGATCAGGTGCAGCAGTCCGTTGAGCAGCGCCAGATCGGTGCCCGGCGTGATCTGCAGGAACAGGTCGGCCTTGTCGGCGGTCGCGCTGCGTCGCGGATCGACGACGATCAGTCGCGCTCCCGCCTTGACCCGATCCATCATGCGGAGGAAGAGGATGGGATGGCAGTCGGCCATGTTGGAACCCGACACGAAGAACACGTCGGCACGGTCGAAGTCCTCGTACGAGCCGGGCGGGCCGTCGGATCCGAGCGACTGCTTGTAGCCGGTCGCGGCGCCGGCCATGCACAGTCTCGAATTCGATTCCATGTGCGAGGTGCGCAGGTATCCCTTCGCGAGTTTCGTCGCGAGGTACTGGGCCTCGAGCGACATCTGTCCCGAGACGTAGAGGGCCACCGCGTCGGGGCCGTGGATCGCGACGATGTCGCTCAGGCGCCGCGCGGTCTCGGCGATCGCATCGTCGAGGGGGAGCGGGGCGACATCGGCCGCCCGCTCGGAACGCATCCATGCCGTCCCGAGCCGGCCCCCGGCCGCGAGCATCTCCGCGCTCGTTGCGCCCTTCGTGCACAACCGACCCCTGTTGGTCGGGTGGTCCTTGTCTCCGTATGCCCTCACCACGCGTCGGTCGCCCGTCTCCGGGTCGACGGCGACGTCGAGGAGCATCCCGCATCCCACACCGCAGTAGGAGCAGGTGGATTTCACCGTGGTGATCTCGTCCTGCATCCCGCAACTCCTAGACACCGTCTCGACTACGCCGGTGTCCATGCTGGAGAAGCGGTGTTGCGGTGGCGTCACCCGCGGTGAGCACGCGGTGACATCTGGCTCACGTCGCCGTCACGGCGATGTGAGATCAGACGTTCGGGTCTACGCTTTCTGCTGCTCCGCCCACCATTCGAGCAGCGCGGCCTCGGCCTCCTCGCGGTCGAGCGGGCCGCGGTCGAGCCGCAGTTCCTTGAGGAAGTTCCACGCCTTGCCGACCGTCGGACCTGCGGGGATACCCAGTAGTTCCATGATCGCGTTGCCGTCGAGATCGGGCCGGACCTTGGCGAGATCCTCCTCGGCGGCGATCCGCTCGATCCGCTCCTCGAGACCGTCGTAGGTGGCCTGCAGTGCGGCGGCACGACGCTTGTTGCGGGTCGTGCAGTCGGCGCGCACCAGCTTGTGGAGCCTGGGCAGCAGCGGCCCGGCGTCGTGCACGTAGCGGCGCACGGCCGAATCCGTCCACTGTCCCTTGCCGTAGCCGTGGAAGCGCAGATGCAGGAAGACCAGGCGGCTGACGTCCTCGATCATCTGCTTCGAGTACTTGAGCGCGCGCATGCGCTTGCGCACGAGCTTCGCCCCGACCACCTCGTGGTGGTGGAAGCTGACGCCGCCCTGCGGCTCGTTGCGCTTGGTGTCGGGCTTGCCGATGTCGTGCAGCAGCGCAGCCCACCGCAGGACGAGATCGGGATCGCCGTCCTCGAGGTCGATGGCCTGCTTCAGGACGGTCAGCGAGTGCCAGTACACGTCCTTGTGCTGGTGGTGCTCGTCGATCTCGAGCTTCATCGCGGGGATCTCGGGGATCACCCGCTGCGCGAGACCGGTCTCGACCATCGTGTCGATGCCCTCGATCGGATAGTCGCCGAGGATCAGCTTGTCGAGCTCGGCCTGTACCCGCTCGGCGCTGATCCGCAGGATCTCGTCGGCCATCGAGACGATCGCGGTGTGCACGCGCTCGGTGAGGGCGAAGCCGAGCTGGGAGACGAACCGTGCCGCTCGCAGCATGCGCAGCGGATCGTCGTGGAAGGAGTCCTCGGGCTTCGCCGGGGTGTCGAGCACGCCGGCAAGCAGGGAGTCCATGCCGCCGAGCGGATCGACGAACTCACCCGCACCGTCCGGTCCGATCCGCACGGCCATCGCGTTGACGGTGAAGTCGCGGCGCACGAGATCGTCCTCGAGACTCGTGCCGTACTCCACGATGGGGTGACGCGTGACACGGTCGTAGGCGTCGCTGCGGAAGGTGGTGATCTCGAGTTGCTCGAGTCCCTTCACCGCACTGATCGTCCCGAAGTCGATGCCCGTGTCCCACTGGTGGTCGACGAAACCGCGTAACAGCTCCTGCACGACCTCCGGACGCGCGTCGGTGGTGAAGTCGAGGTCGGTGCCGAGACGACCGAGCACCGCGTCGCGCACGCTGCCCCCGACGAGATACAGCTCGTGTCCGGCTTCGGCGAATCGTGCCCCCAGCGGGGCGAGGATCTCGGACAGATCGCGCAGAGTGGCCTCGGCTCCGGCGAGCAGCCGGGTGCGACGGTCGGTGTCTGCGGTGGGGGAGTTCACGTCTTTGCACCTTACCGAGCAGCGCGTTCGTGTGGTTGAGCCGGGACCGACGTCCCTCCATCTACTATCTATGAGGTGTCGCCCGCCGAACGTGCCAACCGTAACCGCCGCAGCTCGCGGCGGCGTGGCGCGGGCACGAAGAAGACCGCACACGGTGCTTCGCCCGGATCGTCCGCTTCGCCCGGACCTCGGATGCGGACCGTCCGCGAGACCTCCGCAGGAGGTCTGGTGGTCGACGGACTCGGTGGTCCGCCCGAGAAACTCTGCGCAGCCCTGATCGGCCGTACCGACCGGCGGGGCCGCCTGCTGTGGTCGTTGCCGAAGGGTCACATCGAGCAGGGTGAGACCGCCGAGCAGACCGCGATGCGCGAGGTCCGCGAGGAGACCGGCGTGCGCAGTTCGGTGCTCGCCGAGCTGGGCAGCATCGACTACTGGTTCGTCACCGAGGGTCGCCGGGTCCACAAGACCGTGCACCACTACCTGCTGCGTTATCTCGGCGGAGAACTCTCCGACGCGGACGTCGAGGTCACCGAGGTGGCGTGGGTGCCGCTGCGCGAACTGCGGACCCGCCTGGCGTACGCCGACGAACGCAAGCTGGCCGACATCGCCGATCGTCTCATCGCCGAGATGGACCACGAACGACTCCCCGACGTCGACGAACCGGGGGCCCCACGCGGATGACGGTGGTGGTGTCCCGGGCGGGCGCCGCGGTGCTCGCCGTGCTCGTACTCGTCCTCACAACGGCAGGCGTGACGGCTCTTCTGCCGACGACTCTTCTCCCGACGGCCACGGCGAACCCGGCCGCAGCCCAGACCGACCCCGACGAGCCGCGCTTCCTCGAGCTGAGCATCGACGAGGTGACGCCGCAGACGGTGACCCTCACGAGCGAGTCCGTCGTCACGGTGCGCGGCACGGTGGCGAACATCGGCGACCGGGACGTCGAGGACGTCTGGGTGCGGCTGCAGCGCGCACCGGTCGTCTCCGATTCCGCGGCGCTGCGCACCTCGCTGTCCCTCGACCAGGCCGGCTTCGACACCGTCGGTGAGTTCGAGGAGGTCGCCGACCGGCTGGGGCAGGGTGAGCGCGCCGATTTCGAACTCGAACTGCCGCTGCGCTCCGAACTCGTGCCGTCGCTCGACATCGACACCCCCGGCGTCTACCCGCTGCTGGTGAACGTCAACGGTGTCCCCGAGTACGGCGGCGCGGCGCGGCTCGACGACGCACGCTTCCTGCTGCCCGTTCTCGCGCTTCCTGCAAGTGACGAGGTCACGGAGGACGCAGAGACCACCGGGAACGACACAGGGGAGACCCGGACGGGCAACGGCGGGTCGCGGGGCACGACCCGCTCCTCCGACGACGGCCTGCTCGACAGCGACGAGAAGGCGTTCCCCGCCGTACCGCCCGACGTGTCCCGTCCCGCCGCGGTCACGATGCTGTGGCCGCTGGCCGACCGGCCGAGGCTCGCGGCCGGCGTGGCCGGTTCCGGCACCGAACCGGTACGCCTGATCGACGACGACCTCGCGACCTCGCTCGCCGAGGGCGGAAGGCTGGACGGTCTGCTGCGCGCCGTCGAGGACACCGCCCGCACCGAACCCCGCGTCCTCGAGGGACTGTGCCTGGCGATCGACCCGGATCTGCTCGTCACCGTCGCGAACATGACACGCGACTATCTCGTGGTCGAGGATCCGGACGAACCGACCGGCGACGCGCGGCCGGGGTCGGGCACGGATGCCGCGGCCGCCTGGCTCGAGCGGTTGCGTGCCCTCGCGGCGACGACCTGCACGATGGCCGTGCCGTTCGCGCAGGTCGACCTCACCGCCCTCGCCGACCTCGCCGACTCGTCCCTGACCGACTCCGCGCTCGAATCACCGGCGGCGATCGTCGACTCCGTCCTCGGCGTCACTTCCACCCCGGGCGTGATGTGGCCCGATTCCGGCGTGCTCACCGAGAAGACCGGATCGATGCTCGCCGCCGACGGCCCGGTGACCGCTCTGCTGTCCGACAACGCCGTCGAGGGTGGACGCACCCTGCTCGCGGGCACGTCGTCGACGCCGTCCACCGCGCCGGGAGGCAACGGCTTCCGGATCTCCGGTGTCTCCGGCCTCACCGCCGTCCTGTTCGACTCGTCCGCGTCCGCGGCACTGGCCGGGATGGGTACCGACCCGCAGACGCCGTCCTTCGCCCCCTCCTCCGCGCGTTACGACCTCTCCCGAGACTCCTCGACAGCCCGCCTGCAGGACGCTCTCGGCGCGCTGGCCTGGCCGGCCATGGTGCCGACGGTCAGCGAGGTCACCGGCGCGGCGCTGCCGGCGGCGGGCCGATCGGTGCTGTTCGCACCGCCGCAGAACTGGTCGGCATCGCCCGACGACGCCGCCTCCGTGCTGTCGATGCTCTCCACGCTCGTCCGCTCGGGCCTGACCACGCCTCGACCGCTCGGCGCGCTCGTCGACGCGGCCGCGAACACCGCGAACGATCCGACCGCTTCGCTGCTGGTCTATCCCGAACAGGCGATCACCGACGGTGCCTCCGCCGCGGTCGTGTCCGAGGCCGAGGAGCAGATCGGCCGCCTCGACGCGATCCAGACGGCGCTGGTCGAGGACCCGCAGGCCCAGCTCACCCCGCGTCAGTTCACCGCCCCGCTGCGCGAGGACCTGCTGCGCGCGATGAGCCTGTCCGGTCGTCGTGGCGCCGACGCCGACCGTGCCTACGCGACCGGTGAGCACCGCGCCGCCGAGGTGCGGGAGGCCGTCGACGACATCTACGACGCCGTGACGGTCATCTCGACCGGCGGTGTCTACACCCTGACGTCCGAACAGAGTCCGCTGCTGCTCACCGCGCGCAACGACCTGCCCGTGGGCATCACCGTGCGACTGCAGGTGGACGCGCCCGACACGGTGGACATCACCGACATCGGGCCCACCCAGCTCCCGCCGCGCGGCAGCCGCACCCTCACGGTGCCGGCACAGATCAGCGACTCGCGGAACCTCCGGCTGGAGTTCGCCCTCACCACCGAGTCCGGCCTGCCTCTCGGCAGCTCGACGACGGTGACGGTACGTTCCAATGCGTACGGCCAGATCCTCGCCGTCGTCACGGGATGTGCGGGAGCACTCCTGCTGTTCCTGGCGGGCAGACGACTTCTGCACCGGTTCCGTGGAGAGCCGGATCCAGCCGACGAAGGGTACGAGAAATGACCGGGAACTCCACACGGGACGACGTGGAGACGCACCCGCACCCGGGACCGTCGGACTCTCCCACCACCTCACCGGACATCACGGGCGTCGCATCCGGTCGCAGGAAGCCGCAGAGCCTGCTCGCGGCGACCGGCTCCATCGCCGTCGCGACCCTGGTCAGCCGTATCACCGGCTTCCTCAAGCAGCTGCTCATCCTGACCCTGCTCGGGGCGAGCGTCGCGTCGTCGTTCACCGTCGCGCACCAGATCCCCAACATGATCTCCGAGCTGGTGCTCGGCGCCGTCCTGACCTCGATCGTCGTGCCCGTGCTGGTGCGGGCCGAACGGGAGGACCCCGACGGCGGTGAGGCCTTCGTCCGGCGACTGTTCACCGCAGCGCTGGTGCTGCTCGGCACGGCGACCGTTCTCGCGGTGGCCGCGGCCCCGGTCCTCACCACCCACGTCTTCCTCGACGAGTCCGGCAAGGTCTCGACGTCGCTGACCACGGCGCTGTCGTACCTGCTCCTGCCCGCGATCATGTTCTACGGGTTGTCGGGCCTGTTCACGGGCATCCTCAACACCCGGCAGGTGTTCAAGCCTGGCGCCTGGGCCCCGGTGTGCAACAACCTCGTGGTGCTCTCCGTCCTGGTGATCTACTACCTGATGCCGGGCGAGATCACCCTCGATCCGGTGCGGATGAGCGATCCGAAACTGCTCGTCCTCGGCATCGGCGTGCTGCTCGGCGTCGTCACGCAGGCGATGTGCCTGGTACCCGCGCTGCGCCGCGAGGGCATCAACCTCCGGCCGCTGTGGGGTCTCGACGACCGGCTCCGGCAGTTCGGTGGCATGGCCGCCGCGATCGTGCTCTACGTGCTGATCAGCCAGGCCGGCATGGTCTTCGCCACGCGCGTGTCGTCGGGGGCCGACGAGGCCGGACCGGCGATCTACAACAACGCGTGGCTGCTGCTGCAGCTGCCCTACGGCGTCCTCGGTGTCACCGTGCTCACCGCGATCATGCCGCGCCTGAGCCGCAACGCCGCCGCGGACGACACCCCGGCCGTCGTCGACGACCTGTCCGTCGCGACCCGCCTGACCATGATCTCGCTCATCCCGATCGTCACCTTCCTGACGATCGCGGGGTCGCAGGTCGGCGCCGCGCTGTACGGCTACGGTAACTTCGGCAGCAGCAACGCCGAACGCCTCGGTCAGGCGGTGAGCTGGTCGGCGTTCACGCTCATCCCGTACGCCCTGGTGCTCATCCACCTGCGCGTGTTCTACGCCCGGGAACAGGCCTGGACCCCCACCTGGATCATCCTCGGCATCACCGCCGTCAAGATCGGCCTGTCCGCGCTGGCCCCCGTCGTCGCGGCGGACGACGAGCAGGTGGTGCTGCTCCTCGGCGCGGCCACCGGCATCGCGTTCACCGTCGGAGCGTTCATCGGCGGCTATCTGCTGCACCGCACGCTCGGCAACCTGCAGATGGCGAACGTCGGACGCACCGTCTGGCACGTCGTGCTCGCGTCGCTCGCCGGGGCGGTCGTCGTGCTGGTCACCGATCGTCTCCTGCAGCTCGACGTGCTCGCCGACCGTTTCGGGGGCATCGGCTCGCTCGTGCGGGTCGGGCTCAACGGTGTGCTGATGGTGCTCGTCGCGCTGGTCGGGATGTACCTGCTCAAGGTGCCCGAGATCCTCGCGATCGAAGCGGCCGTGCGACGGAAGGTCGCGGCGCTGCGCGGCACCGCCCCGGTCGAGGAGGCCCCCGCCGAGCCCGAGACCGGAACCACCTCCGACGAGGCACCGGTTCCCGCCCCCGTCCCGCGTCCGCGTTACGCCGAATCGGACGCCGAGAAGACCGTCATCCTGCCGCGTATCGACTACGGCGAGTACGGCGTCGGACCTTATGACGCCATCACAGAGGTCATGCCCGCCATCAGGGACGTGCCCGGTCGCAGCAATGCGCACGGACAACTCCCGTACCCTGATCAGCAGCAGGTACGGTCCGGGAGCCGTCGACCACGGTTCTTCGCGGCCCCCAGCGGCGACCCGCGTCTGCACACCGGAAGTGGACGAGTCGACAACGAAGGAGTGAGGGTGAGCGACGACCACGCTGCCGGCAAGTCCACCATCGATGCCGCCGCACGGCAGAAGTCCGCCGACAAGGACGGCAAGCGCCCGCCGCGCGATCCGAACCTCGACACGGGTGTCATCCCGGTCGGATCCCCGCAGCTGCCGCCGGTGCGCGTCGCGGGTCCGGCCTCCCAGCCGCGCCGTCCGATGCGCGGCCCCGATCTCATTGCCGGTGCCTCGGTCGCCGGTGGTCGTTACCGTCTGCTCGCACCGCACGGCGGCGCACGTGGCCTGCGTTTCTGGCAGGCGCTCGACGTCAAGCTCGATCGCGAGGTCGCGCTGACCTTCGTCGACGCGGAGCAGCGCGCGGCCGACGGCACCGGCCCCGACTCGCCGCAGGCCGTGCTCTCGCGCACCCTGCGCCTCGGTCGCATCAACTCGCCCGGTCTCGCCCGCGTCCTCGACGTGGTGCGCGGCAGCTCGGGCGGCATCGTCGTCTCGGAGTGGACCCCCGGCCGGTCGCTGAAGGAGATGTCGACCACCGAGCCGTCGCCGATCGGTGCGGCACGCGCGATCCGCGCACTCGCGGCTGCGGCCGAGGCGTCGCATCGAGCGGGCAGTGCCCTGTCGATCGACCACCCGGACCGCATCCGCATCAGCGTGGCGGGCGACGCCGTGCTGGCCTTCCCCGCGACGTTCTCCGACTCCGACGCGATGTCCGACGTGCGCGGTCTCGGTGCGAGCCTGTACGGACTCATCACCGGACGCTGGCCGCTGGGCGAGCCGCCGGTTCCGGCTGGCGCTCCCGTCGCGCACCACAGCGGTGCCACCGTCGGCGGGATGCCGGAACCCGACCGCAAGGACGGTGTGCCGGTGGAGCCGCGCGTCCTGCGTCCCGACGTGCCGTTCGAGATCTCGGCGGTCGCGGTTCGTGCCCTGTCCGCGGACGGCGGCATCCGGACCGCCGCGACCGTGCAGCACATCCTCGATCAGGCGTCGGTCGTCGACCAGAAGACCGAGATGATCCCGGCACTGCGGATCGGGCAGCGCGCTGCCGCCGCGGAGTCGCACGCTCTCGCCGATCCCGAAGCGCTGGAACAGAAGAAGAAGCATTCGCAGCGGATGCTCGTCGCCCTGGCCGCGCTCGGTGCCACGACGGTGCTGCTGCTCGCGCTCATCGGATGGTGGATCGCGAACCTGCTCGCCGGTGATGCCGACGACGCTCCGCTGACGAGCCAGGAGTTCGGTCTGACCCCCACCGCCGAGGCGCCGGCCGAGGACGGGGCGGGCGACGAGCAGGGCGCGGCCGCGCCGCCGCGACCCGCGGCGAGCGCTCCGGTCTCCGCGACCTCCGTCTCGGTGTTCTCACCTCAGGGCACACCCGATTCGCCCGCCACCGCGTCGCAGGCGATCGACGGTGATCCGTCCACGTCGTGGAGCACCGATGCCTATTTCGATCCGTTCCCCTCGCTGAAGAACGGTGTCGGACTTCTGTTCACGCTCGCCGACGCGTCGGAACTGTCCGCGGTAAAGGTCACCACCGACACACCGGGCACGGTCGTCGAGGTGCGCAGCGCACCGTCCGAGTCGACGTCGCTCGATCAGACGCAGGTGATCGGTTCGGGCACACTGGCTTCCGGTGAGACCACGATCCCGGTCGAGACGGACGGCCAGACCTCGCACGTGCTGGTGTGGATCACCGATCTGAGCTCGAGCGGCGGAAGCAACAAGAGTTCCATCTCCGAAGTGGAATTCGAAGCCGCACGCTGACCGCCGACAGCCGGGCGGAATCGTCCGGATCGGCTACCATCCGCGCGTGCGAATTTTCGGGGGGATCGCAAAAATCGCCGTGCCCGACGAGGGTGTCGACGACGGCGGGAGTGTGTCGGACGGGGTGGCGTCCGATGGAGTGTCGGATGCCGAGTTGCTCGCAGCACACGTCGCAGGCGATCGGTATGCCTTCTCCGCCTTGCTGGCCCGACATCAGGACCATCTGTGGCAGGTCGCGCGGCGGACCAGTTACTCGAACGAGGACGCCGCGGATGCGTTGCAGGAGGCATTGCTCTCGGCGCACCGGAGGGCCTCGGGTTTCCGGGAGGACGCCGCGGTCCGAAGCTGGCTGCACTCGATCGTCGTCAATGCGTGCCTCGATCGTATCCGCCGCAACCGTGTCCGCGTGACCGTCCCACTGTTCGAGGACGATTCGCACGACCTGCGTACCCCGCGCGATCCCATCCGCGACACCGAGATCGCACTCGACATCGAATCCGCCCTGTTCGCACTGCCACCCGAACAGCGGGCGGCCGTCGTCGCGGTCGATGTGGAAGGTTTCTCCGTCCGGGAGGCGGCGCGCCGGCTCGGTGTTCCGGAGGGAACGGTGAAGAGCCGCTGTGCTCGCGCGCGGAGTCGGCTCGCACTTCTTCTCGACGACCTTCGTTCCGAGGGGAACCGATCGTGATCCTCCTCCGTCTTACTCTGGTGAGGGATGCCGAGCCGCGGAGGAGAGTCGCGCATGAACGAGGACGAGGTGCGTCCGTCGAGCTCCGCCGAGGTGCGTCCGCCGTACTCTGCGGAGTTGCTCGCCGATCTGCATGCCGGGGTGCTCGACGAGGAGTTCGCAGCCCGGTTGTGGCCGCGTGTGCGCCGCGATCCCGAGGCCGTCGCGTATCTGGCACGGCTCGATGCGACGCGGGCGCGGTTGTCGGCCCTGCGCGACGCTCCACCGACGGAGTCGATTCCGCCCGAGATCGTCGCGCACATCGGTACCGCGCTCGCGGAGGACCGGTCCGGCGTCCGGTCCGTGCCGTCCCGGAACGCACGGCGTCGCGGTTGGGCTGTGGCCGGTGCCGCGGTCGCGGCCGCAGTGGCGGTGATGCTCGTGGTGGTCGTGCGCGGAACGGCTTTCGGTAGCGACGACCCGACCGGCGTTCCCGTCGCGGCAGCGGAAGACGAGGCCCTGTTCGAACCCTCCACCCTGCGGGCGATGATCGGTGATACCGACCCCGGTCTTCTGGGTGGTGCCGATCGTCTCCGGGATTGCTTGGACGCGAACGGTTTCGAGGGGCGGTCACCGATCGGCTCCCGCGCGGTGCGATTCGCCGGCGACGATGCCGTCCTCGTCCTGATGAGCGGGCCGGATGCGCCGGCGCTCACCGCACTGGTGGTCGGAACCGACTGCGATGCAGACGATCCCGCGACACTGGCCCGCAAGGCGATCGGCTGACCCGCCGCTCGGTTTCGGCGCTACGCCACGGTCGACAACAGTTCCAGGATCCGCGCGCGCAGCGCGGGTGTGTCGTCCTCAGCGGCGATGAGACCGGCGAACAGCGCCGACCCCGCTGCCATCACGAGCACCGCCTTGGCGTCGGTCTCGACGTCCGAACCGTCGCCGTCGGCGAACAGAGCGGTGCTGGGGCCGCTGAACGTGCGCCAGAGCGTGTTGCGGAGGTCCTCGTGGTCCCGCAGGGCAGCGAGGAGCCCCGGGAGCGCAGCGCGGACCTCCGGCCGGGAGAACAGCTCGATGCTCCCGGTGACCACCCATTCGATCCAGCCCTTGCGATCGATGCCGTCGTAGGGCGTCAGATCGGGCGCGGACCCGAGCAGCGCGTCGAGCACCAGGTGGGCCTTGGTGGGCCACCGACGCGTGAGTGCGGCGCGGCCGACGCCGGCGCGGGCGGCGACGGCCCGCAGGCTCAACCCGTCCCATCCGTGGGTGCGGAGCATCTCGCGGGTGGCGGTGAGGACGTCGTTGTCTATTCGGGGGTCGCGGGGACGCCCCGGAGCAGTGCCGGGCATGGGCTCCGTGTTGTCGGGACCGAATGGGAATCGATCTGGCGCGGAGTGTGACGAGCGTTATAGTCGAAACGCAATTACGGTACCACTGGCATCGAAAGTAGGGGCATGTCTTCGCCGCGACCCACCGTGTTCGAGCCGGCCCGACTCGGGCCGCTCACCCTCCGCAACCGCATCGTCAAGGCGGCGACCTTCGAAGGCGTCATGCCCCGGGGCGCAGTCAGCGACGAACTCGTCGAATTCCACGCCGAGGTCGCCCGCGGCGGCACCGCCCTCACGACCGTCGCATACTGCTCGGTCTCCCACGACGGCCGCGTCCACCGCGACACCCTCGTGCTCGACGCCGACTCCGTCCCCGGCCTGACCCGGCTCACCGATGCCGTGCACACCGCCGGCGGTCTGGCGTCCGCGCAGATCGGCCACGCCGGACTCGTCGCCAACCAGATCTCCAACAAGATGAAGACGCTCGCGCCGTCCACACGCATCAGCGCCCCCGCCATGGGGCTCGTCCGCGGCGCGACACTCGAGCAGCTCGATCGGGTGGTCGAGGACTACGCACGCGCCGCGCGCCTGGCCGTCGAGGCCGGATTCGACGCCATCGAGGTCCACCTCGGCCACAACTATCTGCTCAGTTCCTTCATGAGCCCGAATCTCAACAAGCGCTCCGACAAGTACGGCGGCAGCATCGCCAACCGCACCGCCTTCCCGCGTCGCGTGCTCGAGGCCGTCCGCACGGCAGTGGGGGAGGGGGTGGCCGTCATCGCGAAGTTCAACATGACCGACGGCGTGCCCCAGGGTCTGTGGCTCGACGAGTCGCTGCCCATGGCCAAGCTCATCGAATCCGACGGCACCATCGACGCCATGCAGCTCACCGGCGGCAGCTCGCTGCTGAACGGGATGTACTTCTTCCGCGGCGACGTCCCGATGAAGGAGTTCCAGGAGTCGCAGCCGAAGGTCGTCGGCTGGGGACTGAAGGTCTACGGGCCGAAGATCTTCCCGAAGCTGCCGTTCGAGGAGGCATTCTTCCTGCCCATGGCCCGCCAGTTCCGGGAGGAACTGAAGATCCCGCTGATCCTCCTCGGCGGCATCAACCGGCTCGACACCATCGAGACGGCGCTCGACGAAGGCTTCGAGTTCGTCGCTATGGGACGCGCGCTGTTGCGTGATCCGTATCTCGTCCGCAAGTTCGAGGAGAAGACCGCTCGAGAAGGTCTGTGCATCCACTGCAACAAGTGCATGCCGACCATCTACACGGGCACGCGTTGTGTGATCCGCGAGACGCTGCGGGACGTGCCCGACGCGGTCTGAGACCGTCCCGGTTCGCATCGGGGGCGGGCCGGTCGGGGGACCGACCGGTCCGTACAGGGCGTCTGTGGCGGGACGCACGGCGGGAGGGGAACAACACCGTTTACCCTGGTGTTGACAGTATCTGTAGGCTGCCGTCCGGTTTCGGCCGGACCGCCCGCAGTCCTCGCGCCCCCGATCACCCAACCGGAAGGCTCCGCCGCATGACGACCTCGCCCACGATTCACGACCTCATCATCGTCGGTTCGGGACCGGCCGGATACACCGCCGCCATCTACGCGGCCCGCGCTGAACTCGCCCCGCTCGTCTTCGAGGGAACGCAGTTCGGTGGCGAGCTCATGACCACCACCGAGGTCGAGAACTTCCCGGGCTTCAAGGACGGGATCATGGGCCCCGAACTCATGGACCAGATGCGCGAGCAGGCACTGCGTTTCGGCGCCGATCTGCGCACCGAGGACGTCGACGAGATGGACCTCACGGGCGCGGTCAAGACGGTCGTCGCCAACGGCGAGACCTACCGCAGCCATGCCGTCATCCTCGCCATGGGCGCCGAGCCGCGTTACCTCGGTGTGCCCGGTGAGTCGCAGCTGCTCGGCCGCGGCGTCTCCGCCTGCGCGACCTGCGACGGCTTCTTCTTCCGCGACCAGGACATCGCCGTCGTCGGCGGCGGCGACTCCGCGATGGAGGAAGCGACCTTCCTGACGCGCTTCGCCCGCAGTGTCACCCTCATCCACCGCCGCGAGGAGTTCCGCGCGTCGAAGATCATGCTCGAGCGCGCCCGCGCCAACGAGAAGATCCGCTTCGTCACCAACGCGAAGGTCGCCGAGGTGCAGGGCGAGAACAGCGTCACCAACCTCGTCCTCGAGGACACCGTCACCGGCGAGCGCAGCGACCTGCCCGTCACCGGTCTGTTCGTCGCCGTCGGCCACGACCCGCGCAGCTCGCTCGTCAAGGGTCAGGTCGACCTCGACGACGAGGGCTATGTGAAGGTCTCGGCGCCGTCCACCGCGACCTCCGTGCCGGGTGTCTTCGCCGCGGGCGACCTCGTCGACCACACCTACCGCCAGGCGATCACCGCCGCCGGCACCGGATGCTCGGCGTCCATCGACGCGGAGCGGTGGCTCGTCGCGAACCGTGAGGTCGAGGCGCCCACGCTCGCCGAGGCCTGATCCCACCAGCCGTTCCACATTCCATCCCGAGATTCAGGAGACACCCGTGGCCGACAAGAACACCGTCACCATCACCGACTCGTCGTTCGTCGAGGACGTACTGCAGTCCGAGAAGCCCGTCCTCGTCGACTTCTGGGCCACCTGGTGCGGTCCGTGCAAGATGGTCGCTCCGGTTCTCGAGGAGATCGCGGCCGAGCACGGCGACAAGCTGACCGTCGCCAAGCTCGACATCGACGCCAATCCGTCGGCCGCACGTGACTACCAGGTCATGTCGATTCCCACGATGATCCTCTTCTCCGGTGGCAAGCCGACGAAGACGATCGTGGGGGCCAAGGGCAAGGCGGCGTTGCTTCGGGATCTCGCGGACGTCCTGTAGTACCGTCCCAGGATCAACCTCTCGGATGTGCCCGTGAGCCCGTCTTCACGGGCACATCCTTCATCCAACCCCCGTTCGATGCTGCCCAGCCCTCACGCCGGGCACCGATCCGGTCAGCACGGAAAGGCCCGATACATGCGCCCTCTTCGTCACGGCGACCACGGTCCGGCGGTCGCCGAGATCCGGAGCACCTTGGCCGGCCTGGGCTTCCTGCACAACGAGCCCGAGGAGTCGGGCGACTGGATGGGATCGGACGTCGCATTCGATCGTGAACTCGACGGAGCAGTGCGCGCGTTCCAGCAGCAGCGCGGTCTTCTCGTCGACGGGATCGTGGGACCCGCGACCTACCGTTCCCTGAAGGAAGCGTCGTACAAGCTCGGTGCGCGCACCCTGATGTATCAGCTCTCCGCTCCGCTCTACGGCGACGACGTCGCGGCCCTGCAGACCCGCCTGCAGGATCTCGGCTTCTACGTCGACCGCGTGGACGGCTACTTCGGTCCGAAGACCCACGAGGGTCTGTGCTCCTTCCAGCGCGAGATCGGACTCGCCTCCGACGGCATCTGCGGTGCCGAGACACTGCGCTCGCTCGAACTGCTCGGCACGCGCGTGTCGGGTGGGTCGCCCCACGCGATCTCCGAGGAGGAGATCGTGCGCCGCTCCGGTCCTCAGCTCAGCGGCAAGCGCATCGTCATCGACCCGGGTCTCGGTGGCAACACCCACGGCATCATCGTGCCGAGCCCCCACGGCCCGATCTCCGAGGCCGACATCCTGTGGGATCTCGCGCGCCGGCTCGAAGGCCGGATGGCGGCGACGGGCATGGAGACCTTCCTGTCGCGGCCGTACCACGTGAATCCGACCGACGTGGAACGCGCGGGCACGTCCAACGCGTTCGGCGCCGACCTCATGATCTCGCTGCGGTGCGACGCGAGCCGCAGCCCCGCCGCGAACGGCATCGCGAGCTTCCACTACGGCAACTCGCACGGTTCCGAATCGATGATCGGCCAGGTGCTGTCCGTTTACATCCAGCGCGAGATCGTCGCCCGCACGACCCTGCAGGACTGCCGCAGCCACGGCCGCACCTGGGATCTGCTGCGTCTGACGAACATGCCGACGGTGCAGATCGATCTCGGTTACCTCACCAACGAGCACGACGCCGCGCTGCTCGCCGATCCGCGCAGCCGCGACACCATCGCCGAGGCGATCCTCATTGCAGTGAAGCGGCTGTACCTGCTCGGCCAGGACGACCAGCCGACCGGCACGTACACCTTCGCCGAGTTGCTCGCCGAGGAACTGTCCATCTCCGACAGCCACTAGCCGGCCCCGTACGCAAGAAGAGGACCGCCCCCGCAGAGTCTGCGGGGGCGGTCCTTTTTCGTCGGTGTCGGTGGACGTATCGGCATCGGCGTCCGGTGGACGTATCGCCTCAGTGGGCGCCGACCGCCGAACCTGCGGTCAGGCTCTCGACGGTGAGGGAGGACTCCTCGAGGAGCCGGTCGAGAGCGGCCTCCACGGCGAGCTTCCATTCGTGGTCGCGGTCGAGCTCGAGACGCAGGCGCGGGTAGCGGTGGTGGGGTGCGACGACCTCGAAGCCCATGTCCTCGAGGAAGTCGGCGTCGATCATGCACTCCGTGTCGGAGCACCCGAGTGTGGCCGTCGCGTGCGGCACATCGCTCGCCTCCACGTCGGCGGTGCGCCGGATCCCGAAGGCCTCGATGGCACGGACGTTGCGGCGGACGAGGTCGGCCACGACACCGCGGATGAGGTCGGCTCCGACGTCCAGCTCGTCCGCGTGCGGTTCCGTCCGCATGGACGTCAGCAGGATCGCGTCGGCACTGACGGGGGCGGTGGGAAAGGCCCGCGAGCGGGGCACCATGCCCGGGGGAGCGTAGAGCGCACACCCGGCGGCCTTGTCGCCGATCGTCGCGATCTGGCCGCACGATCCCCATTCGAGAAGGACCATGGACAGCCATGCTTCCTTCTCGAATTCGGGGTCGGCGAAGTGTTGTACGTCGGGCGCCGCGGTGGGATCCAACTCCCAGAACACGCACCGTCGCGCATGAGCAGGCAACTGCTCGATCCCACTCAGCGTGAGCGGTGATACTCGGGTCGACACGGGATAGCTCGCCTCCACGTCCTTCGTCTACAGACTGTTGTCCTGCTCCGACGAGGAGTCAAGAAAGATCGGTCTGAGACTCCATCATCTTCACGATGCGTTCGAGGTCGTCGACCGAACCGAACTCCACCACGATCTTGCCCTTGCGCTTGCCGAGGCTCACCGTGACGCGCGTGTCGAAGGAGTTCGACAGACGGTCCGCGACGTCCTGCAACCCGGGCATCTGGATGGGCTTCCGACGCTTCTGCTGCGGAGCCTCGGGGGTGTCGTTGCGGTTGGCGAGCACGACGGCTTCTTCCGTCGCTCGCACGGACATGCCCTCCGCGACGATGCGTGCGGCGAGTGCCTCCTGGGCGTCGGCACCGGCCTCGAGCGCCAACAGGGCACGCGCATGTCCGGCCGACAACACTCCGGCCGCCACGCGTCGTTGCACCGCGACCGGCAACTTGAGCAGCCGGATCATGTTGGTGATGACCGGACGCGACCGTCCGAGCCGGCTCGCGAGTTCCTCGTGGGTGACTTCGAACTCCTCGAGCAGCTGCTGATAGGCCGCCGCCTCTTCGAGGGGGTTGAGCTGCACCCGGTGGATGTTCTCGAGCAGCGCGTCGCGCAACAGCGACTCGTCCTCGGTGTCGCGGACGATCGCGGGGATCGTGTCGAGGCCGGCCTCCTGGACGGCACGCCAGCGACGCTCGCCCATGACGAGCTGGAAGCGGTCGCCCTCGAGGCGGCGAACCACGACCGGCTGCATGAGCCCGAACTCGCGGACGGAGTGGACGAGCTCGGCGAGCGCTTCCTCGTCGAAGACCTGACGCGGCTGCTTCGGGTTGGGCTCGATTCGGTCGATCGGAATCTCGAGGTACACCGCTCCGGTGGGGGAGGGGAGGGGTTCGCTCTCGGCTGCCGCCCCGGATGCTCGTGCCGCGTCGGACTCGACCGGCTCCGCCGGGGACGCGGGCGCCGGCGTCCTGCCGTCGCCGATGATGAGGTCGGCGGCTGCCGTGCCCAGACCGGACGACGGGAGGTTCAGGACCGAGGACCCCGCGCGCCGCGCCGCGGCCGACTTGGACTGCCCACCCGAAGCCGGCTTCGACGGTGCGGACTTGGCCGGCGCAGGGGTGGCCGGAGCCGCGGTCGTGGTGGGAGCAGTGGCCGTGGAAGCGGTGGCCGGGGCGGTCGCGGGCTTCTGCTCTGCGTCCACCGGAGGACCGGTGGGGATGAGTGCTGCCAGACCTCGACCGAGCCCGCCTTTACGTGTCGCGCTCATCCGTTCCCCTGATTCTCGTGTGCCCCGCGTGCCGCCAACTCGCGCCCGGCGTCGAGGTAGCTCATCGCGCCGCGCGATCCAGGATCGTAGTCGAGAACCGTCATCCCGTAACCGGGAGCTTCGGAAACTTTGACGCTGCGGGGGATGACCGAACGCAGCACCGCGCTACCGAAGTGCGCCCGCACCTCCGCGGCGACCTGATCGGCCAACTTGGTGCGACCGTCGTACATCGTCAGGAGGACGGTGGAGACGTGCAGTTCGGGGTTGAGGTGCGACTGAACGAGCTCGATGTTGCGCAGGAGCTGCCCGACACCTTCGAGTGCGTAGTACTCGCACTGAATGGGGATGAGGACTTCCTTGGCCGCGACGAGTGCGTTGACCGTGAGCAGACCGAGCGACGGCGGGCAGTCGATGATCACGTAGTCGAACTCGCGGTCGCCGAGCGCCTCCTTGGTGAGAGCGTTCCGGAGGCGGTTCTCGCGCGCGACCATCGAGACGAGTTCGATCTCGGCGCCCGCGAGATCGATCGTGGCGGGGATGCAGAAGAGACGTTCGTTGTGCGGGCTCTGCTGCACGGCCTCGTCGGCGTTGATCTCGCCCAGGAGGATCTCGTAGCTCGAGGGAATACCGGAGTAATGCGGCACGCCCAACGCGGTGCTTGCGTTGCCCTGCGGATCGAGGTCGACCACGAGAACCGACAGTCCCTGCACGGCGAGCGCGGAGGCGATGTTCACCGCCGTGGTGGTCTTACCCACCCCGCCCTTCTGGTTGGCGATCGTGAAGACGCGACGCTCGCGCGGCTTGGGCAACGAGTTGGCGTCGCTCGGGTGGAGGACCTGGGTGGCGCGATGAGCCGCCGCACCGATCGGGGTGTCGACGGTGGAGAAACCGTCGAAGGGTACGGGGGAGAAGTCGTCCTCGACGCCTCCGGTTTCACGTGAAACAGCGGATTCAGATCCACCCGTCATAGAACACTCCTTACACGTAGATCCGCTCGGTTCGCACGCTACATCCTCGTCGCTTCCCGGTCGCGACTTCGAAGACCGAGTCGAGGCGCCGAAGAGAGAATGCGAGTCCCGGGGGCCCGGAGCTGTCCCCGGCCTCCCGACCACGCGCACGCATTCTCGGTTGGTTCAGTATCCCATCCGCATTCTAGGTTCCGTCGGCGACATGGCCGGGTGACGTTTCACGTGAAACGGCGCGGGGAGTTGTTTCACGTGAAACAGACGGAGGAGGGGCTCGATGGTTTCACGTGAAACAGTGCGCACTCCAGACACGGAGAGTTGCAAACAGTGAATGCCCGGGTGGAGACACGTTGTTCCCCAACGTAATTCACCTTGAATAATGCCAATTCCATTGCATAGGAAGGTAATTCATCGCGAGTCGACCATAAGAACCAGAAACATCACAGTGACGAAACTCCCTGGGGTGATTGGGTCTGGTGTGACAACGTCCGAAACGACCGTTTCGAACCGGAAAAGTACTCGAGTAGATTCCTCGAGTCGAAACAGAAATGTCTCGGAAACGACAACACCCTCCCGACCCGGTAGGGAGGGGAGGGTGTTGCGGCGATCGTCGCGCCGACCGATTCGGTCAGCGCTTCTTGCGACGCCGCGCCGGCCGCGGAATCCGCTCGGCCTTCACGACGATCGTGGGTGTCGGCAGGAGATCACCTCCGCACTCGAGCACCTCGAGATTGCCGGCACCGAGGCGTGCGAGTTCATCGCGATCACGGTCGATCTCTTCTCGAGCGGACGAACCCTTCAACGCGAGCATCCGGCCGCCCTCATGAACGAGGGGGAGCGACCACTTGGCGAGCTTGGCGAGAGGGGCGACGGCACGGGAGGTGACGACGTCTGCGCCGCCGGCCTCCTGGAGGACACTCGGCTGCTCGGCACGGCCACGGACCACGAGGATGTTCTCGATCCCGTTGGACTCGACGAACTCCGCCAGATAGACGGTGCGGCGCAGCAGCGGTTCGACGAGAGTGACCTGGAGATCGGGGCGGGCGAGGGCAAGAGGAATACCCGGCAGTCCGGCGCCGCTTCCCACGTCGACGACCGTCTCACCGTCCTGGATGAGTTCGCCGACCACGGCGCAGTTGAGAATGTGTCGTTCCCACAGGCGCGGCACCTCGCGCGGGCCGATGAGTCCCCGCTCGACACCTGCCGTCGACAACGAGTGGTGGTACCGCTCGGCAAGTTCGATCCGATCCCCGAATACCCGTTGCGCGACCGCCGACAGTTCCGCCTCGTGCTGTTCCACGTGAAACATCCTTTCCTGTCGGCTCACCCGAAACAACATCGGGGCCCACAGCATCAGTACGAAAAGGCGAAGAGGGACCCTGACGACGCAGAGTCCCTCTTCGGTCGGCGCGGCCGACTCAATCCTTGACGATCACCACACGGCGGTTCGGCTCCGCACCCTCGCTCTCGCTGGACACACCGTCGATCTTCGCGACGGCGTCGTGCACGATCTTGCGCTCGAACGGCGTCATCGGCTCGAGTTCTTCACGCTTGCCGGTCTCGAGCACACGCTTCGCGGCCGACGTGCCGAGCGAAGAGAGCTCGGCGCGCTTGCCCGCACGCCATCCCGCGATGTCGAGCATGAGCTTGCTGCGCTCGCCGGTCGCCTGCTGCACGGCGAGACGGGTGAGCTCCTGCAGAGCGTCGAGAACCTCACCGTTGCGACCCACCAGCTTGGTCAGATCCTTGCCGCCGTCGATGCTCACGACTGCGCGGTCACCCTCGACATCGAGGTCGATGTCGCCGTCGAAATCGAGAACGTCGAGCAACTGCTCCAGGTAGTCGCCGGCGATCTCGCCTTCTTCGATGAGATAGTCGTCGTCATCGAGATCGGCATCCGCCGCAGCGTCGCTCTCCTCGGGTGCCACCGCGAGGTCCTCTTCCACCTTGTCCAGGTCACTGGCCATGTTTCAGCTCTCTTCTACTTCGGTCAGCGCCGCTTGCGCTTGGAGTTCTTGGGACGGCTGCCCGGCTTGGGAGTGGACGCACCGGACTTCGATGCCGCGGGGGATTCGTCGCCGGCCGCGGAGTCCTTCTGCAGCGACACCTCACCGGTCTCGTCGACCGAGGCATCGAGGGCATCGGGCGCGGTGGCCGAGCCCTTCTTCTTGGACTTGTCGGGGCGAGCACCCGGCTTCGGTGCGTTCTCGTTCCGGCGGGCCAGAGCCGCAGCCTTCTTCTCCCCTTCCTCCTTGTCGATACGGCGGAAGACGAGGTGCTGCTGTCCGTAGGTCCAGATGTTGTTGCTGACCCAGTAGATGATGACGGCGATCGGCAGGAACGGACCACCGACGAGCACACCGAGCGGGAAGACGTACAGGGCCAGCTTGTTCATGATCGCGGCTTGCGGGTTCGCGGCAGCCTGGGCACTCTGACGGGAGACCGAGGCACGAGCGTTGAAGTGCGTCGCGATGCCGGCGACGATCATGAGCGGCACCGCGACGGCGGCGATCTGCCAGCGCGTCGGAATGCCGCCGAACGGCTCGAACGCCTCGAGAGAGGCCATCGGCTGGGTGATCCACGACGAGATCGGAGCACCGAACAGGCGAGCGCTCAGGAACGACTGGACGTCCTCCGGGCTGAACGCGTAGTTGCCGAGCTGGGCGTTCTGTTCGGGGCTCAGGCCGAGCTGACCGACACCGGTGCCGGTGCGGTTGAACGACCGCAGCACGTGGAACAGGCCGATGAAGACGGGAACCTGCAGCAGAACGGGCAGACATCCCATCAAGGGGTTGAAGCCGTGCTCCTTCTGGAGCTTCTGCATCTCGAGCGCCTGGCGCTGCCGATCCTTGGCGTACTTCTTCTGGAGCGCCTTGATCTGGGGCTGCAGTTCCTGCATCTGGCGGGTCGTGCGGACCTGCTTGACGAACGGCTTGTACAGGATCGCACGCAGCGTGAACACGAGGAACACGACCGACAGCGCCCATGCCCAACCGCTGTCGGGTGCCAGCACGAACGAGAACACTTTGTGCCAGACCCACAGGATCCAGGACACGGGATAGTAGATGAAGTCGAGCACGGCTCTATGTACTCCTCTGGTCGTCCATGATCGCCACGAAGAGGCGTCGGTCTCGGGTCTCGGCTCCGGTCAGGTACCCACAGGGGACGACCGATGTTTCCGTTCGGGTACCGGATCCCACCCACCAGGGTGCCAGGGACCACACTTGAGCAGTCTCACCACTGCCAGGACCGAACCGACGACGACACCCCGCGTGCGCAGCGCCTCCACGGCGTACTCGCTACAGGTCGGGGTGAATCGGCAGGTCGGCATCCGTGTGGGCGACACATAGGTGCGATAGAGCTCGATACAGAAGATCAATGCCCGGGCGGGGGCAGACCGCAGGGACCGCCACCACGATCTCCGCTCGGGCTCGTTCATGTGCGAGCACTCCCACGCGAGGCGGGAGCAGCAGCGTCGAGCAGTCCGAGGCGGGCGAGGCCCGACCGCACCTGCTTGTCGAGCTCGCGGGAGTCCGCGGTGGCGGCGCCGGGTAGTGCGCGCAGCACGATGTCGGTCTCGGAGGGCAGAGCCTCGACGAGACCTGCACAGATATGACGAAGCCGGCGTGCGACTCGATGTCGAATCACCGCCGGCCCGACAGCCTTGCTCACGATCAGTCCGAAACGCGGACCGCCGACACTCACCAAGGACTCGGTGCGATCGCGTTCGAGAACGTGAACGACCAGATCCCGCCGCCCCTGACGACGCCCTCGGCGGACGGTGTCCGAGAAATCCGAGTGGCGCCGCAGTCGATACGGCTCAGGTAGCACCCCGAGCTCCCGTTAGGGAATCAGGCGGTGAGAGAAGCGCGGCCCTTACGGCGACGCGCCGAAACGATCGCGCGACCCGCACGGGTGCGCATCCGGAGACGGAAGCCGTGAACGCGCGCGCGGCGTCGGTTGTTCGGCTGGAACGTCCGCTTGCCCTTGGCCACGGTCGACACTCCTCGATAATTCTGCGACGGCGCGGAAGCACCGTCGTCCAACGTGTACGTGAATTCGCAGGATTCGATTGCTCGACTCGAGCAGGACGAACCCGTCACCTCGGTATGAGTGACTGTTCGAGGCTACTCGGACGCGGGCGCGAAATCAAACCGCGACGAACAGCGGCGATCAATGCGACACGCCGGACGCATTCGGCGAAACTACTCGCCGAGAAGGTATGTGATCCAGGGCACAGCTCGGGTACGCTTTGGGCCATGTCTTCGACGGCGCATCGCGACTACCTGTGCAGTCCCGCGTCACGCTCCGTCCGACGACGATGTGCCGGCCGGTGACGGCCCGCTGCCCCACGCCTCGTCGGGCGCCGTCGCGCAGCTCCTCCGGGCGCGTTCACCGAACACGGAGTCGGATCGCGTCGCACCGTGTGTCACACTGATCCCCGCAGACCGCCCGGGCCGACGAGCCCGCTGAGCGAATACACACCTCCCATCCACACATCCACCGGGTGATTCCCCCGGTTGTCCACACCTGTGGATAATC